>OZ242003.1:0-4800000 GCA_965204675.1 Vicinamibacterales bacterium | reverse complement strand
GGCCAGCACCGGCTCGCGGCGGTCGGGGCTGACGCCGGAGCTGCGCCCGAGCGGGGGGAACAACGTGTTCGTGTTTGGTTTGCCTTGACGCCCCGCGGGATGGTTCGCTCGCGTTCGCCGACCGGGTGGCCCGGCTCCGTCGGGGACGCTACTGACGTCATGGCACGCACGGTATCAGGGTCGTGTATTGTCCGCGCCGGCCGCTCTCCGTGCCAGGTCGAGGCATCAGTTCGATTGCGGCTGCAGGTACGCCGGGCACTGATGCGTCAGAACAAAGAGTCAAGCTCAAGGGGATTCGGAAGGCAGGTTACCACGTGATGGAGCAGAAGCTTCCAACATTCGAGGACTTACTTTGGCCGACCCTCAGGGTCCTCAAGAAGAGGGGCGGTTCCGCCACCATTCAAGAACTCTCCGAGCACGTGGCGGGTGAGTTGGACTTGGCCGACCAACTCCTCAACGTGCAACATGGAAATGGACCCGGGTCGGAGGTGGACTATCGAGCAGCATGGGCGCGCACGCACCTGAAGCGGATCGGTGCAGTCGAGAACACGTCGAGGGGTGTCTGGACGATTACCGAAGCCGGCCAGAGTATCCAGGAAAAGGAGGTGCGCGATAGGGTTCGACAGGATCGTGCAAATAGATACCAGACGAAGCGAGCACAGAACACAAAGCGAGAGGCCGGGGAAGTCGAGGAGCTGAATGAAGGTGAAGGTGATTGGAAGGAGTCTCTGCTGGCCATTGTCCGTCGCATTCCGCCTGACGCATTCGAGCGTTTGTGTCAACGCGTCCTCCGTCAATCAGGGTTTGTCAAGGTAGAAGTGACCGGTCGGTCGGGCGATGGCGGCATAGACGGCGCGGGCGTACTTCGTGTCAACCTTCTATCGTTCCATGTTCGCTTTCAGTGCAAGAGATATACTGGTGCGGTCGCCACGCGCGAGATCCGGGACTTCAGAGGAGCCATGGTCGGGCGCGCCGATAAGGGGCTGTTCTTGACCACGGGTGGATTCACGAAGGACGCTCGACGGGAAGCCGTCAGGGACGGCGCACCCGCCATTGATTTGATCGACGGGACAGAACTTTGCGACCTTCTGAAGGACCACGGACTCGGCGTGCGTACCGAAACAGTCGAGGTCGTCAATCCAGAGCCGAAATTCTTCGAAACACTGTGAGCCGTGTGTTGGGCGGTGCGGCGGGCTGCCCGCCGGCGCGTGAGCGTGTACGTCTTTCGGCAGGCCACTCCGCACCGTCCGGGGCCGGGGTCGACGCCGTCCTGAGCGACGAGCAGGTCCATTGGATAGCCGGACCGAGCGGGACCGGCACGACGTTGAGTCCGTCGGTGTCATGTGCGGCGTCGACGGCCGGCGCGCCGCCGAAGCGGAACGCGTTGGCGTGATGCCGGGCTCGCGATCCCTGTAATGGCGTCGGTCGGCCGGTCTCGGAGGGTCAGGGCGCAGGTGGCGTCAACGTCCAGAGGGTCAGCGTGTCGACGTCCTTGACGAAGATCCGGTCGCCGGAAATGGCCGGTTGGGCCCACGTCGGGCCGTCGGCGACGATGTGGCTCAAGGCCGGCGCGGCCGGCCCGCGCCACGATCAGCTCGGCGTCGTCCTTGAGCAGGAACAGGAGTCGTTCCGTCTTGACGACGGCGGTGTTCTCGGCCTGACGCGGAGGCCCCAGCCACAGCGTCGCCCCGGTGTTCGCATCGAGTGCGAAGAACTGCCCCCGCCTGCGCTCCGACAGTCCGAACAGGGTGTCGGCGACTACGACGGGATTGGCCATCCCGGGCGAGACGGCATCGTTCCGCCATTCGGTCTCGACGACCCATTCGGCTTCCTGACGGCGCGGCCGCAGAGCTTGGATTCCCATGTTCTGGGCGCCGACGATGATTCTCCCGGCGTGCGCGATCGGGGTGATCGCATGCGTGTACGGCGATGAGAACGGATGAGCCCAGAGCACGACGCCATCCCGAGCCGACAGGCCAACCACGATCACCAGGAGCCTCTGCCGCCATCTTGGTTGATCTATATCGCTCGATGTGTATTATTTACACATGAGCAGTACGGCAGTCATCAAGCGGCTCCGGCGAGGCGGCTGGGTGCTTCGGCGGGTGAAAGGGCAGCCACCATCACTTCACCCACCCGACCAGGTCCGGCGTTGTGACCGTGCCACACCCGCGTCGAGACATCATGCTCGGTACGCTGCGAGACATCTTCCGCCAGGCAGGTTGGCAGTGGAGGGATCGGTAAGATGCAGTTTCTAGTCGTACTACACACCGAAACGGATCGCACCGACTATGGCGTCACCGTGCCGGACCTGCCGGGCTGCGTGTCGGCTGGTGACACCCTGGAACAAGCGCTTGCCAACGCCGGGGAGGCAATCCTCGGCCACCTGGAGGTGATGGTTGAGGATGGCAAGCCTGTCCCGGAGCCGAATAGCACGGTACCGCCGCTCGGCCCCGGTCAGATGATCGGCGCCGTCAAGGTCAACCTCGCCGAACTGGAGGCGCTCCGCGAGACGGTCCGACTGAACATCTCGATGGCGCGTCGCACGCTGGAACGCATCGACGAGGCCGCCAAGCTCGCGGGAACCACCCGTTCCGGGTTCCTTGCGATGGCCGCCTTGGAGCACATCAACCGGCGCCAACAGGCCACTTGAAGCCCATGCGTCCTCAACCTGCGAGCGCGTCGAGAGCGTCCGGCCAAGCGGGCGGGGTCTGTCGCGCGCACTACAACGAGCTCGGGCGCGGCGAGCCCGGGGCGGACACTTCGCCGCCGTTCGACCGTCTCCAGATCGAGGCGTGGCGGAGGATGTCGCCGCTCGGCAGGCTGCTTGCGGCCGATGCCCTGTCGCGGGAGTTTCAGGCTCTGCTCCTGGCGGCCATCCGCAACCGCCATCCGGACGCCTCGGAGCGCGAGTGCTTCCTGCGGCTCGCCGTCATCAAGCTCGGTCGCGAGCGTGCCGTCCAGCTCTACCCGGACGCGTCGGATCTGGGTCTCGCTTCAGGAGCTCGCAGGAGCGGGCTCGTTGAGCGGCGAGCCCCGGTCGACCCTCGACGTGGACCTCCCCAGCCGGGCGACAAACCGCTCGCCCCTAGCGTTGGAGCATGAAAGGCCTGAGGCCCTTCCCGGCGGGCTCCGAAGGCGTCCGCCGTCAGAAGCCGTGCGCCCTTCGAGGGAGGCGTCACGCCGGATGCATGTTATATTCGCATATAATTCTGGAGCTGTACATGCATACCACCAATCTGCGCAGGGTCGGCGGCTCCGTCATGTTGGCCGTGCCCCCGGCGCTTCTCGATCTGCTGAAGCTGGGGGCGGGCGCCAAGGTGGATATCGGCATCGAGAATGGCCGTCTGATCGTGGCGCCGAGGACACGCCCCAGCTACTCGCTCGACGAGCTTCTGGCGCAGTGTGACGAGAACGCCCCGGTCGACGACGGGGACCGTGCCTGGCTGGAGGCCAAGCCGGTCGGCAACGAGCTGCTGTGATGCAGCGGGGCGAGATCTGGATCGTCAGCCTCGACCCTAGCGCCGGCCATGAACAACGGGGGACCCGGCCAGTCCTGATTGTCTCCCCCGCGGCGTTCAACGAGGTGACGGGGACACCGGTCGTCCTGCCCATCACAACCGGCGGGAGATTCGCGCGCCGGCGCGGTTTCGCGGTGTCTCTCGACGACGCCGGCACCCGGACGACCGGGGTCATCCGTTGTGATCAGCCTCGCGTCCTCGATCTTGCCGCTCGGAACGGGCAGCGCGTGGAAGCCGTTCCCGACCCGATCATCGCCGACGTGCTCGCCCGGCTCGCCGCGATACTGGACTAGGCGGGCGGGATTGCATTGGCCTCCGCGCCGTCCGGGGCCAGGTTGACGCCGTCATGCACGACGAGCAGGCCCATCGGATAGCGCGGGCCGAGCGGGGCCGACACGATTTCCAGGCCGTCCGTGTCCTCCGTGCCGTCCACCGCCCCGGCCTCGCCGATTCGGAATGTGCCGCGGTAGGCGTGCGGCGGGGCGCGGTTCCGGTTGGGTAGGACGGCCGGGGTTGCTTCCGTTCCGAGGCAGCCCGCAACCAGCCCCGATGTCTTGACAGTCATGGAGACAAATAGATACATATATTTGTCATGAGATCGGTTCCCGCGACGCTACGGGATCGGTATCCGCACATCCGGTTCGGCCGCCACTGGGAGATCGGTTCCGACGTCCAGTTCCAGCTCGGCCAGTGCGACGCCGTCATCCGGGCGATTCGGGAGACGCCCCTCAGCCCGGAGCGCGGGGCCGAGCTGCTGCAGGTGGCGCTGATCAAGGGCGCCCAGGCGACCACCGCCATCGAAGGCAACACGCTCTCGAGCGAGGAGGTGGAGCAGGTCGCGGCCGGCGCATCCCTTCCGCCGAGCAAGGCCTACCAGGAGCGCGAGGTTCGCAACGTCCTCGACGCCATGAACGGCATTCTCGCCGGCGTGGCCGGCCAGGGGGCGGCGCCGGCAGTGTCTCCGGAGCTCGTTCGTGAATTCCACAGACAGATCGGTCGTGAGCTCGGAGAACACCTGGACGCGGTTCCCGGACAGTTGCGCACCGACGAGCGGGTGGTGGGGCCCTACCGCTGTCCCCGCGCCGAAGACGTACCCGCGCTGCTCGACCTCCTGTGCGACTGGCTGCAGGCGGAGTTCGCCCATCGCGACGGGCCGGGCGCGTTCACGAACGCCGTGGTCGAGGCCATCGTCGCTCACGTCTACATCGAGTGGATCCACCCGTTCGGGGACGGCAACGGGCGGACCGGGCGATTGCTCGAGTTCTACCTGCTGTTGCGGGCGGGCAATCCCGACGTCGCGTCCCACATCCTGTCCAACTTCTACAACCTGACTCGCGCGGAGTACTACCGGCAGCTCGACCACGCTCGACGGACCCGCGATCTCACGGCCTTCATCGCCTACGCGGTGCAGGGCTATCGAGACGGACTGCTGGAGACGCTGGGGAGGATTCAGGAGCTTCAACTGGGGACGGCGTGGCGGGTGCTCGTCCACGACAGGTTCGCGAAGCGACCCTATCGGAAGAAGAACGTCTTCAAGCGCCAGAGGGAGCTGATGCTGAACGTGCCGCTTCACGACACGGTGTCGCTCGACGAGCTTCCGACGCGGACCATCCACCTGGCGCGCGCGTACGCCGCGCTGACGGAGAAGACGCTCGTACGGGACATCCAGGTCCTGGTGGACCTGGACCTGATCGTGCGCGACGCCGACAGCGGGCGCTATCGGGCGAATCTGGATCTGCTGAGGCGCCGGATGCCGAGACGACGCGCCCCGGCGGTGGCCGCGCGTTCGACCCCCGGCCGCGGGTCGGCGTGAGCAGCGCCGGCGGCCAGCGAGATGGCCGCGCCAGGGTGGCGCTGCGCTCGCGCAGCGCCTCGATCTCCCGCCTCGGGTCCCGGAATCGGTCAAGGCTCCTCCTTCGCCGACGCGGCTCGAATCACGGTTTGCGACGGCCGGAACAGGGTGTTTCCGGCCACCGGTCCCGCCGTCGCGGGCGAGCATGGCTCTCGATTCATGAAGCACACACGACAAGTGCAGCAATAGACAGGCACATTTACGGCCAAATGGGTTAGGATGGCTCGATGGTGTTGTCGAAGCGGACCGTGGCGGCCGCTGTGCTGCTGCTGGCGTTCGCGTGCGTGGGCGGCGCTCTCCGGGAGCACGACGCCGCCGTGCAGTTCGCCGGTCACGCCGACTGCGACGCCTGTCACTTCCGGCACCTGTCGGTAGTCGAGACCGACGGCCCGCTCGCGCCGTCCGAGCTGGATCTCGTCGCCGACGCCCTCCCACCCACCCACCCTCACGCCGAGCTGGGCACGGCGCCCGGCATCCACCCCACGCGCGGCCCGCCCGCATAGCCGTCCTGTTGCACGAATCCGGGCGCCTGTTTGGGTCCTGACGATCTTCCGGTGGGCGGAAGCCGGACCGCCTTGGGGCGGGGGTTTCCTCGGCGGTGCGATTCGAGAGGAGAGAGCTATGACAAGACGGCGGATCACGGTGGCGGCAGCGGTTTTGGCGGCGGCCGTTCTCGCGGGGAACGGCGCCTCGGCGCAGGGGCTCGCGGACCTCGACGGAGAATGGATGGGGACGGTCACCGGGAGGGTCATCATGTCGGACGCCCTCGAGGTGGATATGCATCTGCACGGCGACCATGTGGACGGGCATTGGCACATGCCGGTGCCGCCGGCGCTGGCCACCCTGTTCCCCGACCTGGAGGAGCTCGGCGGGGACGTAAGGGGCGGGGATGACACGTTTCCGAGGCTGGCGTTCGAGGTCGACGGTATCGACGACTGCGAGATCGACGTCGAGGTCGAAGAGATCGAGGCCGACCGATGGGAGGGCCATTGGCACACGCACGGCTGCGGCGGTTTCGAGGATGAAGGTGAAATGATGCTCATGCGGGCGGGGACGCCCGTGCCGGCGCTGCCGCTGGTCGGCGTGCTGGTGCTTGCCGCGGTCCTCGCGCGGCGCGGCTGGCGGGGGCTCCAGGGCCGTCGCTGAGGCGGGGCTCGTCCGGGGTCCTGAAGCCGCGTTTCGCGGGGCGTCGCTCCGCGTCCTCACTCGACGCGGCGGCGAGGGCTTCAGGACCGTCGCCGAGGCGGGGCTCGTGCGGGATCCTGAAGCCGCCTTTCGCGGGGCGTCGTTCCGCGTCCTCACTCGACGCGGCGGCGAGGGCCCGCGAAGGCTTCAGGAGCGTCGCCGAGGCGGGGCTCGTGCGGGGATCCTGAAGCCGCCTTCCGCGGGGCGTCGCTCCGCGTCCTCACTCGAACCGGCGGCGAGGGCCCTCGAACGATGCGGCCCTCGTCGCCCCCTCGACCGGTCTGGCCGCTACGGCAAGGCGAACGCGACCAGCTCGGCAATGCGCTCCTCGTCGAGGGCCGCCACCACGATGTGCTGCCGGCCATCCGCCCGATAGGTGATCGGGAACCCGGTGGTGGGGCCGGCGAGCGCAATCTCGTGCACCACCTCGCCCGTCCGCTTGTCGTAGGCCCGCATCACGGGGGCCCCGCGCTGCCCCTCGCCCGCGAACAGCAGGGTGGACGTGACGAGCAGCCCCGAGCTCTGCGTGAGGGTCCCCGTCTGCGGCACGTCGATGCCCTGGAGGTCCGGGTGCCGCCGGACGTACTCCGGCGTCTCGCCGTGCGGTATCTGCCACAGCATCTCGCCCTCGGTCAGGTCGATCGCGGTGATGCGGCCGTAGGGCGGCTTCAGGAGGGGCAGGTCGCGGACGGTCGGCACCCCCCGCGAGAACGAGATGTGGTAGCGCACGCCGGTCCCCTCGGTGCCGTCCGTCAGCCCGAACAGCGTCGGCCTCGTCTGTGACGGCACGAAGAGCAGCCCCGCCTCGACGTCCACCGCGCCGCCCGGCCAGTTGACGCCGCCGCCCGCGCCGGGGACCCCGAGGGTCCCGAGGTTGACGCCCGGCTCGATCAGGGACGGCGGGGTATAGAGGGGCCCGAGCCGGATCGTCTCCACCGTGCGCAGCGCCTCGGCCCGCAGCTCGGGCGTGAAGTCGATCAGGTCGTCCTCGGTGACGCCCTGCTGGTCGAATGCGGGCGGCCTGGTGGGGAAGGGCTGGGTGGGAGAGGTCCACTCGCCGGGAACGTCCGACTCTCCGACCGCCCGCTCCTCGATCGGCCACACGGGCTCGCCGGTCTCGCGGTCGAGCACGTACGCGAACCCCTGCTTCGAGAGCTGCACCAGGGCCTTGACGGGGCGGCCGTCGACCTCGACGTCGACGAGGATGGGGGCGGTGGGGATGTCGTAGTCCCACAGCTCGTGGTGGGTGAGCTGGAAGTGCCACCGCCGCTCGCCGGTCTCCGCGTCGAGGGCCAGCACCGAGTTGCCGAACAGGTTGTCGCCGGGCCGGTAGCCGCCGTAGTAGTCGTTGGTGGGCGTCTCGGTGGCCACGTAGAACAGGCCGAGCTCGGGGTCGGCGGTCACCGGCGCCCAGTGGCCGACGTTCCCGGTGTACTTCCAGGAGGCGTCGAGGAGGTCGGGACGCTCCCGCACCCAGTCGTGGGTGCCGGTGGGCACGTCCCAGAGCGACTCGTCGGCCTTCAGCCAGGTGTCGACGCCGAACTCGCCCTCCCTGGGGACGGTGTTGAAGCGCCAGAGCCTGCGGCCCGTCCGCGTGTCGTAGGCCACGATGTCGCCGGGCATGTTCATGGGCCAGACCTCGTTGGGGGAGGCCCGGGTGGGAATGCTGCCGGTGTGCAGCGAGATCGAGGCGATGAGGGCGTTGCCGAGAATGGCCGGCGGCGACGTGTTGGCCACCCGGCCCGCCCGCTCCGCGGCGGGCCGCTCGCCCCAGCGCAGGTCGTCCATCATGTCGACCACGCCGGCCGTGCCGAAGTCGAGCACGCGTTCGCCCGTCCCGGCGTCGAGGGCCACGAGCTGGAAGCTCGGCGTCACCACGAAGATGCGGTCGTCGCCGGCCCCGTCCGTCCAGTAGGACACGCCGCGCCCCGCGCTCCGCGCGACGGGCTCGATGATGTCGCCCCACCGGCGCTCGTTGTCGCCGGGGTGCCAGTTCCACACGGGCTCGCCGGTGGCGGCGTCGAGGGCGATCACGCTGCGCTGGTTGCCGATGGTGGTGTAGAGGACGCCGTTGACCACGATGGGGCTGATCTGCGTCCGGCCGGACGGGGGCGGCGTGCCCTGGTCGCGCGCGCTCCAGCGCCACGCCACCGCCAGGCCGCCGACGTTGCCGGCGTCGATCTCGTCGAGCGGCGAGTAGCGGGTGGCGCCCGCGTCCGCCCCGAACACGCCCCATTCGCCGTCGGCGGCGCCGTCCTGGGCGCTCGCGCCGACGGTCCCCAGACACGCGACGGCCGCCGCCGCCGCGAAACGGATGAACAGTCGTCGACCGGAAAGCGTTCTGTACATGGGGCCATTCTACCCTCGCCACCCTCGGGCGGGGAACGACCGGCGGCGCCGTCCTCGATGCCGACGCCGCGATCCTGGCGCAGGCGAGGAGGCTCGTGCCGGCCGGGGCCGGCCGGGAATCTGTGCTAGCATGTGCCGTTTCCGGCCGTTGGCAGGGGGCTTCGGGGAGGTTGGCCGCTTGACGGAGGTGCTCGGCGAAGGGGTCCGGCTGATGCTCGCGGGGATGGGCGTGGTGTTCGTCCTGCTCACCCTGCTGGTGCTGGCCGTCAAGGGCATGTCCCGCCTCGCCCTCGCCGTGGGCCCGCCCGCCCCAGCGCCGGACGCCCCCGCCGGGTTCGGCGCCGGGCCGGGCGGGACGGAGCTGATCGCCGCCATCTCCGCGGCGGTGACCGCATATCGAAGGGACGCGCGGCAGCAATGAAGAAACCCCTGGCCATCACCGAGCTGGTCCTTCGCGATTCCGCCCAGTCGCTGCTCGCGACCCGTGTCCGCATCGACGACATGCTGCCGATCTGCGAGAAGATCGACAAGGTCGGCTTCTGGTCGGTCGAGCTGTGGGGCGGGGCGACGTTCGACGCCTGCATCCGCTACCTCGGCGAGGATCCCTGGGAGCGGCTGCGCCGGTTCCGCAGGGCCCTGCCCAACACCAAGACCCAGATGCTGCTGCGCGGGCAGAACATGCTGGGCTACCGGCACTATGCCGACGACGTGGTCGACGCGTTCGTCGAGAAGGCGGCCGGGAACGGCATGGACGTCTTCCGCATCTTCGACGCGATGAACGACATGCGGAACGTGGAGGCCGCGGTCAGTGCAGTGCTGAAGACGGACGGGCACGCCCAGGGCGCCATCTCCTACACGATCAGCCCCGTCCACACGATGGACACGTGGATCGATCTCGGGAAGCGCCTCGAGGACATGGGCTGTCACTCGGTCTGCATCAAGGACATGGCGGGGCTCATCAAGCCCTACGTGGCCGAGGAGATGGTGTCGAGGCTCAAGGAAGCGCTGTCGGCGCCGATCGCGCTGCATTCGCACGCCACCACCGGCATGAGCACCGCGGCCATCGTGAAGGCGGTCGAGGCCGGCGCCGACATGGCCGACGCCGCGATCTCGTCGATGAGCCACACCTACGGCCACTCGGCGACCGAGTCGGTGGTCGCCATTCTCGAGGGCGGGGCCCGGGACACGGGGATGGACCTCGAGCTGCTCGAGGAGATTGCGTCGTACTTCCGCGGCGTGCGGAAGAAGTACGCGAAGTTCGAGGGCTCGCTGCGCGGCATCGACGCGAGGATCCTGACCGCGCAGGTCCCCGGCGGCATGCTCACCAACATGGAGAACCAGCTCCGCGAGCAGGGCGCCACCGACCGGTTCGACGAGGTCCTCGAGGAGATGCCGAGCGTGCGCAAGGAGCTCGGCTTCATTCCCCTGGTCACGCCGACGTCGCAGATCGTCGGGACGCAGTCGATCGTCAACGTGCTGTCCGGCGAGCGCTACAAGACGATCACGCGCCAGACCGCGGGCGTGCTGCGCGGCGAGTACGGCCGCACGCCCGCCCCCGTCGACGCCGACCTGCAGAAGCGGGCGCTGAACGGGGACGACCCGGTGACGTGCCGGCCCGCCGATCTGCTCTCCCCGGAGATGGGGAAGCTGACCGCCGAGGTGGACCGCCTGGCGCGGGAAGAGGGGTTCCGGCGCGCGGACGATCCGGTGGAGGACGTCCTGACCTACGCGCTGTTCGATCAGGTGGGGCTGAAGTTCCTGAAGAACCGGAACGACCCGTCGGCGTTCGAGCCGCCGCCCTGGGAGGAGGCGCCCGCCCCGTCGCCGGCGGTCGCGCCGGCCGAGGCCCCGACGCCGGCGGCCGACATCGGTCCGGCCCGGTACCGGGTCAACGTCAACGGGACGGCCTACGACGTGGAAGTCAGCCCCGAGGGCGCCGTCGACTCGATCCAGCCGGCCCGCCCGCCCGCGCCGGCCCCGGCTGCCGCTCCCGCGCCGGCCGCCGCCCCCGCGCCCGCCGCGGCCGGCGAGGCGCTGCCGTCGCCGCTCTCGGGCACGGTGCGGGCGGTCCGGGTGCAGCCCGGGCAGGCGGTGGCGGTCGGCGACGTGGTCCTGGTGCTCGAGGCGATGAAGATGGAGACCAACGTCAGCGCCCCCCGCGCGGGCCGCATCGTCTCGGTCGCGGTCCAGGAAGGCGTCCAGGTCCGGAAGGGCGACCCCCTGCTCCACATCGCCTAGCGTCCCGCATCCATGGCTCGCGACGATGGTCCCGGCGTGTTTCTCGCCCGTTTTCGCGGGACACTCCCGCGATCCAGGTGTTTCACGAACGACACTGCGGGCCGGCCCGTCGTGAGCCCTCGCGTTGCACCGAGACCCCGCTCCTAGAGCCATGGAACGCACCGCATGCAATCCGACCTGCTCCTGAGGCTCTGGGAAACCACCGGTCTTGCGAACTTCGGCGGCATCGCGCCGATCGCCATGATGGCGGTCGGCGGTGTCCTCATCTACCTCGGCATCTCCAAGCGGTTCGAGCCGCTGCTGCTCATCCCCATCGGCTTCGGCGCCATCCTGAGCAACATTCCCGTGGCCGATATCGGGGGCCCCGACGGCATTCTCGGCTACTTCTACTCGGTCGGCGTGTCGACCGGCATCTTCCCGCTGCTCATCTTCCTGGGGGTCGGCGCCCTGACCGACTTCGGCGCCCTGATCGCCAACCCCAAGACGCTGATGCTGGGCGCGGCCGCGCAGTTCGGCATCTTCTTCACCCTGCTCGGGTCGCTGGCCATGAGCGAGCTCGTGCCGGCCATCGACTTCTCGCTCCAGGACGCCGCCGCCATCGGCATCATCGGCGGCGCCGACGGCCCGACCGCCATCTTCCTCGCGTCGCGGCTGAGCCCCGACCTGCTGGGGGCCATCGCCGTCGCCGCCTACTCGTACATGGCGCTGGTGCCCATCATCCAGCCCCCGATCATGCGGGCCCTCACCACCGAGGAGGAGCGCGCGGTGGCCATGGAAGAGCTGCGCCCGGTGTCGGCGACCGAGCGCATCCTCTTTCCGTTCACCGTCCTGCTGCTCGTCGTCCTGCTGCTGCCCGCCGCGTCGCCGCTCGTCGGCATGCTGATGTTCGGCAACCTCCTGCGCGAGGCGGGGGTGGTCGAGCGGCTGTCGCACACCGCGCAGAACGAGCTCATCAACATCGTGACGATCCTCCTCGGCCTGACCGTGGGCTCGCGGCTGGCGGCCGAGACCTTCCTCACCGTCGAGACCATCGGCATCCTCGCCATCGGTCTGGTCGCGTTCGCGGTGGGCACCGCCACCGGCGTCCTCATGGGCAAGGCCATGCACCGCCTGAGCGGCGGGCAGGTCAACCCCCTGATCGGCGCCGCCGGGGTCTCGGCCGTCCCGATGGCCGCCCGCGTCGTGAACCGGGTGGGCCTCGAGTCCAATCCGAACAACCACCTCCTGATGCACGCCATGGGCCCGAACGTGGCCGGTGTGATCGGCTCGGCGGTCGCCGCCGGCTTCCTGCTGTCGCTGTTGGGGTAGCCGCCTGCGCCGTGG
Source organism: Vicinamibacterales bacterium (assembly GCA_965204675.1). GTDB lineage: Bacteria > Acidobacteriota > Vicinamibacteria > Vicinamibacterales > UBA8438 > JAJEEA01. The sequence continues at coordinate 4,787,532 of OZ242003.1, read as the reverse complement.
AACGGCCGCGGACTCCTGGCGGGTCGGTCGGGCGCCCAGGCGGAGGTCGTCACACCACCCGGCGTCGGGTTCGGCGCAACATCATCTTCCCCGAAGCCGTTCCGGGTAGCGCCGGCAAGTTACGTCGCGGTAAAATGCCATTTACGGCATTTTGTCGCCATGAAATTCGAGCAACTGCTGGAGATCGTCGGCGAGGAACCCCTGTTCGAAACCGGCCTCCTTCTGGCCGGCGCCGTCGACCCCGCCGACGTCCGGCGCCAGCTCGCGCGCTGGACCCGGACCGGCCGGCTCCACCGGCTGCGGCGGGGACTGTATGCGCCGGCGCCTCCCTTTCGTCGACACGCGCCCCACCCCTTCCTCGTCGCCAACCGCCTCGTGCCGGGATCCTACGTCAGCGGCCTCTCCGCGCTGGCGTCCGCGCAGTGCATTCCCGAGTACGTGCCCGAGGTGACCAGCGTGGCCGCCGCGCGGCCCGGGCTCCGCAGCACGGCGCTCGGCCGGTTCTCGTTCCGCCACCTGAAGGGCGACCTGCTGTTCGGCTATCGCTGCGTGGAGGTGGGCCGGCATCAGCAGGCGTTCGTCGCGCGGCCCGAGAAGGCGCTGCTCGATCTCGTCCACCTGTGTCCGGGCGGCGACGAATCGCCCCATCTCGCGGGGTTGCGCCTCGACCTCGACGCCCTGGACCTGGACCTGATGGAACGGCTGGCGGCGACCGCGGCCCGGCCGAAGCTGCGGCGGGCGGCCCGGCGCGTTCGCGCCATGGCCGGTGATCAGGCGGACGTCTGCGAGGTCCTGTGAAGGCCCATCTTCTCGACCTCGTGCGCGCGGCCGATCCGCTGCAGGGTCGGAACCGGGCCCGCGAATACCTGCAGGCCCGCATTCTCGGCGTTCTGCAGAAGGCGGGCGCGATGGTGCCGCTCGCCTTTCACGGCGGGACCTGCCTGCGTTTCCTCTTCGCGCTGCCGCGCTACTCCGAAGACCTCGACTTCACGCTCGAAGGCGACCCGTCGCGGTACGATCTGCGCGCCTGGCTGAAGGCGATCCGCGCGGAGCTGGCGCGAGAAGGCTACGTCGTCGACCTGTCGATGCGGGACGGCCGGACGGTGCACAGCGCGTTCGTGCGCGTCCGGGGCATTCTGCACGAGGCGGGCCTGTCGCTTCGCCGGGAGGAGGCGCTCGCGGTCAAGATCGAGGTCGATACGCGTCCACCGGCCGGCGCCGTGCTGGACACCCGCCTCGTGCGCCGCCACGTCACCTTGCGCCTCTGCCATCACGACCGGGCGTCGCTGCTCGCCGGCAAGCTCCACGCCGTCCTGCAGCGGCCCTGGACCAAGGGGCGGGACCTGTACGACCTGATCTGGTACCTGAGCGACCCGACGTGGCCGGCGCCGAACCTGACCCTGCTGAACGCGGCGCTGCGGCAGACCGACCGGGCCGGCGCGGCGTTGAACGCCCGAACCTGGCGGGAGACCGTGGCCGCCCGAATCGACGTCCTCGACTGGGACCGCGCCGTCGCCGATGTCCGCCCGTTCCTCGAGCGCACCGAGGACGTGGAATCGCTGACCAGGGAGAACGCGGCGCGGCTCCTGACGGATCACGTTCGACCCGATTGAAGCCGCCCACGACGGTCGTTGATGGCGGCCAGGCTGGTCGCGAGCTCGACCCGGCCGTAGTCGCCGATGGCGGCCAGGCTGGTCGCGAGCTCGACCCGGCCGTCGACGACCAAGGCAGGGCGGCCGTCCTCGCAGCAGCGTCGAGGGGTGTCGTCCGACGGCACGGCGTTCGGGCACGACTCACGCACGACAACCGGCCGGTCTCAGCATCCGTGCACCTCGGCGCCGCTATGGCCATGAACTCATGCGATTACTGACCCATCACAACATCGTGGGCCTCGCGAGGTGTCGGCTGACCTCCGGAAGCAGGTTGCGCGCGATCTCCACGCTCCATGGCTCGGATACCAGTCCCTCATCGATGCTTGCCGCCAGATCTTCCACCTTTACGAAACTGCCGCTGAGGGAGGTCCCTCGCCGCTCGTAGAATTCGGCCGCGCTCAGGGCGACGGCGACGTCGTCCGTTGGTGCTCGCCACTCGTGCACGAGTGCGAGATGACGTCTGGTACGATCGCTGGCTCTGATCCAAACGGCACCGAGCAGCCTGAGATCCCGCTCGTCCACGCTGAGTCGAAGCTCCTCTTTCAACTCGCGCTTGGCGCACTGAATGATGGACGCGCCGTTGTCTCGGTCTTCCACCCTGACATGTCCACCGGCCCAGATCACAATCTTGTCGTGGAGGGGGTTGTCCCGGCGCCGCTCTCGGCGTTTGAGTTGCAGTATGTGACCGCTCTGGTTGCGGACTACGACCACGGGCAGTGCCTGCACGGCGGTCTGATCCGTCTCGACGGCATTACGACTCTCGAACGCCCCGTCGCTCGAGAACAGCTCTATCAGTCGGCGCGCCTCGTCCATCCCCACCCATACGTCACTGCCGAACCGAAACTTCAGGGACTCTGCGTTGACGAACAGAATCTGCTCGTCAAGGTGCTGTTCGATCAGGGTGACTACAAAGCTGGCGACGTGCTCGATGGTGTGGCCCAGGCCGTGGTCCGAGGTGTCTATCTCGAAGACGCGGAAATGCTCTTTGAGACGTTCTGTGGTCGCCTGCACCGTCTTCAGCACGTTGGGCAGAACCTCCGGGTTCATGATGGACCTTCCCATGGCGTCGGGCACGGGAAGGTAGCCCTGCTCGCGTTTCAGGGCTTCGGCCGGGGAAGTCGTCATCACCACGACTCCGGTGATCCGCTGACTCCAGTCCTCCATCAGCAGGAATTGATCGATGATTCTCCGCTCTGCGGTGCTGATGCGGCCGATGTGCTCCATCACGGCGAACCAATTCACGGCATCGAACAACCCCCGGTCGAGGAACAGCACGTCCGGGTCGTCGGCACGTGGCGGAGCCTGCGTTTTCTCCAGGATCTGAGCCAATGTCGTGCACGCGGTCCAAACGTTGAAGTTGAAGTGCTTCTTGTCCTTGACAGGGCACACGGACGCGCGCTCGACCACCGTCTCGACGCGGAACCCGCAACGCTTGAGGAACGTGTGCACGTGTGCAAGAACTGTCGTCTTGCCGGCTTTCGGCACGCCAGCGAACTCAATGACGACCGGCCGGCGTGCCGTACAGAACCGGTTGGCGGCATCCTGAGCGCGCGAACGCAGTGCGTTTCTGTCTGTGGTGTCGGTGTTCATCGCGTGGGCCAGGTTCGTGCTGCTCCCTATTGCACCAACAATTCTACCGCGGACCGCGGTCTGCCCTCGGGTTCGTCGCGGTCGCAAAGAGTACGATCAACGGTGGCCCGGACGCGGCAGGCCCGTTCGAGCGGTGAGAAGTCCGGCCGCACTCCCCGGACGGTCGGACCGTCCGGGGAGGGGCGGGACCGATCGTCAGCGCTGGTCGAGGGCGAACACGAAGAGGTAGCTCGAGTTCTCGAGGTTGTCGTACCTCACCGGGTGCAGGTGGCGGCCGCTCGACTGCACCGCGACGTACTGCGTGGGCCCGATGGCGTAGGTGACGGGGGCGCCCTTGAGGGGGGTGCCGACGTTGAAGCGCCACAGCTCTTCGAGGGTCTCGTCGTTGTAGGCCACGAGCCAGCCGTCCTGCAGGGCCGTGAACACGAGGCCGCCGGCGGTGGCGGTGACCCCCGAGCGGATCTCGATCTCGGTCACCGCCTTGCCGATCACCTCGTGGTCGACCGCGTCGAAGGCGGTCAGGGCCCCGTAGTAGAGGTCGCTGTCGTACTGGCGGCGCTCGCTGCGCTGGGGATCGATGTCGCCGTCGGGCGAGGCGGGGACCATGGCCGCGCCGGTCTGCTGTAGGCCATCGGCTGGTGGGCGACGCCGCCGTGCCAGGTCGGGCAGGCGCGCTTCATCTCGTCGCGGTCGCCGCGCATGGCGCGGGCCTCGGGGTTGTAGATCTGCACGTCGAGGTTCGGGTCGTACTCGACGGGCTTGCCGGTGACGGGGTCGAGCCCCGCCGTCCAGTTCAGGTCGTTGACGTACTGCGCCCCGCGGATGAAGCTGCCGTCGGTGCGGTCGAGGGTGTAGAAGAACCCGTTGCGCGCGTAGTGGGAGACGACCTTCCGCATGCGCCCGTCGATCTCGAGGTCGTAGAGCATGTGCACGCCGACCTCGTCGTAGTCCCAGGAATCGTTCGGGGTGTACTGGAAGTACCACTCGAGCTCGCCGGTGTCGATGTCGAGGGCGACGGCGCTGTTGGTGTAGAGGTTGTCGCCGGGGCGGAACTCGGCGTCGTAGCCGGGGAACGGGTTGCCGGTGCCGACGATGTAGAGCCTCGTCTCGGGGTCGTAGGACCCGGTCTGCCAGATGCCCCCGCCCCCCGTCTTCCAGGCGTTGTGGTCGTCCTTCCAGGTCTCGCTGCCGGGCTGGCCGGGCTCGGGCACGACCCACCAGCGCCACAGCTCGTCGCCGGTGTCGACGTCGAGGGCCGCCACCCAGCCCCGGGTGCCGCCGTCGCCGGCGCCGTTGTGCACGATGACCTTGCCCTCGGCGACGATCGGCGCGGTGAGGAACCGCTCACGGCGGCCGAACTCGTTGACGCCCGTGATCTCGACGTCCCACATGATCTCGCCGTTCTCGCGGTCGATGGAGATGACCCGGCCGTCGGGCAGGTTCTGCAGCACCCGGTCCTCCCAGAGGGCGATGCCGCGGGTGCGCGAGGTGTTGCCCTCGTGGTCGACGCCGGGGTCGGCGATCCACACGAACTCGCCGTAGTTGGGGTTGCGGGCGTCGATCTTGTACACCGTCCCCCACCCGTCGCTGGTGTAGAGGAAGCCGTTGTCGACCAGCGGGTTGAGCTCGGCCTCGGGGCCGTTGCGCCCGGTGTCCTGCATGCCGCCGAGGGCCAGCGCCCACACCATGCGGAGGTCGGCGACGTTGTCGCGGTCGATCTGGGTGAGCCTCGAGTAGCGGGTCGCGGTGTAGTCGCCGTTCATGAGCAGCCAGTTCTGCGGCTCTCTCGCGGCGTTGATCAGCCGGTCGCGGTTGACGGTGAGGCTGTACTGGGCTTCGGCCGCGATCGCCGACCCGACCACCAGGAGGGCGGCGGCACCGACGGCTTTCACCATGGAGTGCTGGCGCATGCAGGGTCCCCTTTCTGGACGTTCCGATGGCCGTAGCTTACACCGAAAGGCGCCGCCCGGCCGGTACCGCGGGCTGCTAGCCGAACATGCCGTAGAGCGTCAGCAGGACCCCGCCGGCGATGACCGAGCCGAGCTGGCCGGCGGTGTTGGCCCCCATGGCGTGCATGAGGACGTGGTTGGTGAAGTCCTCCTCCTGCGCCACCCGCTGCACGAGCCGCCCGCTCATGGGGAAGGCGCTGATGCCGGCGGCGCCCACGAGGGGGTTGACCTTGCCGCGGCTCGCCGTGCACAGCACCTTGCCGAACAGGATGCCCGCGATGGTGTCGAGGGCGAACGCGAAGAGCCCGAGGCCGAGGATGAACAGGGTCGTCGGCTGCAGGAACGTCTCGGCCTGCATGAGGCTGCCCACGGTGAGGCCGAGGAAGATCGTCGACAGGTTGGCGAGCTCGTTCGAGGCGGTGCTCGCGAGCTGGGCGACGACGCCCGACTCCTTCAGCAGGTTGCCGAACATCAGCGTCGCCACCAGCGGCGCCGAGGGCGGCACGAGAATGCCGATGCCGATGGTCACCACGATGGGGAAGACGATGACGGCGCCGCGGGGGACGGGGCGCGGGGCGTACTCCATCCGGATGCGGCGCTCCGCCCGCGTCGTGAACAGCCGCATCAAGGGGGGCTGGATGATGGGGACGAGGCTCATGTACGAGTAGGCGGTGACCGCGATCGGGGCCAGCAGCTCGGGGGCGAGCAGCGACGAGACGTAGATGCTGGTGGGGCCGTCGATGGCGCCGATCACCGCGATCGACGCGGCCTGGTTCAGGGGGAACCCGACGAGGGTCGCGAGGATGAGGGTGGCGAAGATGCCGAGCTGGCCGGCCGCCCCGAGCAGCGCGAACTTCGGCTGCGACAGCAGGGGGCGGAAGTCCATCATCGCCCCGATGCCGATGAAGATGAACAGGGGGAAGAGCTCGGTGTCGATGCCGAACTCGATCAGGAGATGCAGCATCCCCTCGGGCTGGTTCATCGGCGAGTTGGGCAGGTTGCCGAGCAGCACTCCGAAGCCGATGGGCAGGAGCAGGGTCGGCTCGTACTCCTTCGCGATGGCCAGATAGATCAGGAGCCCGCCGATGGCGAACATCAGCAGGGCTTCGGGAGCGATGGTGGGGACCAGGGGAATCATGAAGACCGGTGGGCGCCGCCGCGCGAAGCCGACGGCGGGTGCCTGGAAGCGCGGCCGGAGCGCGTGGCTCAGGGCTCGAACGACACCAGCGGCTCGCCCTGCGCGACGCGGCTGCCCTGGGCCACGTGCACGGTGTCGATGCGGCCGTCGCGCGGCGACCGGATGACGTTCATCATCTTCATGGCCTCGAGCGTGAGCAGCTCGTCGCCGCGCGCGACGGTCTGCCCGGCGGCGACCGCGATCGACGAGACCACCCCGGGAATCGGCGCGATCATGCGGTCGGGATCGCCGGAGGCGGCGGTCGCGGCGGGGGGCTCGGCGGGGGCCGCCTGCCGTATTCCCGCCGCGCGCGCCGGGGCGTCGCCGAGCGGCACGTCGGTGCTGTCGGACGGCTCCACGTCGACCGAGAACGTCGTGCCGGACACCGTCGCGGTGACCGGCCGCGCATGCGGGTCGTCGATGTCCACGTGGTACCGCCGGCCTTCGACGGTGACCCGGTAGCGGCTCACGAGCGCGCCCTCGTCCGAACGACCCGGCTGCCGAGGCGCCGCGCGAGGTGCAGGCGCCGCCATTGGGACGGCGTGCGGTCGGGGACCCCCGGCGCGCGCGCGACGGTCGCGCAGGCCGCCGCCACCGCTATCGCCACCGCGCGGAGGCGCCGCTCCCGCTCGGCGTCGGTGATCCGGCCGAACGTCGCCGGCTCCGAGCCGGGAACGGTCTCGAGCAGCCACTGCGCGGCGCGGGCCGGCCACTGCGCGGTCAGCAGGTACATGAGGCCGAGCAGCCCGGCCAGCGCCGCGAACAGGATGCCGGTGCCCCAGACCGAGATCTCCAGCACCGTCTCGAGTTGGGAGAGCATCAGAGCGGAATGTTCCCGTGCTTCTTCGGGACGGTGGCGGTCTGCTTGTCCTTGAGGAAGTCGAGCGCCGCCGTCACCCGGGCCCGGGTCTCGCGCGGGTAGATCACGTCGTCGATGTGCCCCGCCGCCGCCGCCACGAACGGCGAGTTGAACTTCTCCTGGAACGAACCCTCGAGGCGGGTCCGCTCGGCCTCCCGCTCGGCGGGATCGAGGGCCGCGAGCTGCCGGGCGTAGAGGATGTTGACGGCCCCCTTGGGACCCATCACCGCGATCTCGGCCGACGGCCACGCGAGGCACACGTCGGTGCGGATCATCTTGCTGCTCATCACGATGTAAGCGCCGCCGTAGGCCTTGCGCAGCACCACCGAGACCTTGGGGACCGTCGCCTCCGAGTAGGCGTACACGATCTTGGCGCCGTGGCGGATGATGCCCTGGCGCTCCTGCCCGCTGCCGGGGAGGAAGCCGGGGCAGTCGACGAGGGTGACGATGGGGATGTTGAACGCGTCGGAGAAGCGGATGAACCGCGCGATCTTGTCCGAGGCGTCGATGTCGAGGACCCCCGCGAGGTGCGCCGGCTGGTTGGCCACGAACGCCACCACCCGGCCCGAGAGCCGGGCGAACCCGACCACCGCGTTCGGCGCGAAGTCGGCCTGCACCTCGAGGAACGAGCCGCGGTCGGCGATGAGGCCGACGGCGTCGCGGACGTCGTAGGACAGCTCGGCCGACTCGGGAATGAGCCCGTCGAGGGCCGCGGTGTCCGGGGTCAGGGCGTCGTCCGGGGTCAGGTCCGGCGGATCGTCGACGTTGTTCGACGGCAGGTAGCCCAGCAGCCGCCGGGTGAGGGCGAACGCGCCGTTCTCGTCGTCGGTCACGAAGTGCGCGACCCCCGAGCCCGCGGCGTGGGTGGTCGCCCCGCCCAACGTCTCGACGTCGACCTCCTCGCCGGTGACGGTCTGGATGACGTCGGGCCCGGTGATGAACATGAAGCTGTTGCCGCGGGTCATCACCACGAAGTCGGTCAGCCCCGGCGAGTAGACGGCGCCGCCCGCGCACGGCCCCAGCATCAGGCTGATCTGCGGCACCACGCCGCTCGCCTGGGTGTTGCGCCAGAAGAGGTCGCCGAACCCGGCGAGGCTCCACACCCCCTCCTGGATGCGGGCGCCGACCGAGTCGAGGAGGGCGACGATGGGCAGCCCGCTGCTCGTGGCCGCCTCGATCAGCCGGCCCACCTTCATGGCCTGGACCTCGGAGAACGAGCCGCCGAGCACCGTGAAGTCCTGCGCGAAGATGGCGATGCGGCGGCCGTCGACGAGGCCGAAGCCGGTGACGACCCCGTCGCCCGCGTGGCGGTTCTTCTCGAGCCCGAAGCCGGCGTGGCGATGCTCCACGTAGGGCGCCAGCTCCTCGAACGAGTCGGCGTCGAGCATGCGCTTGATGCGCTCGCGGGCGGTCAGCTTGCCGCGGGCGTGCTGGGCGTCGATGCGGTCCTGTCCGCCGCCCCGCCGGGCCGCGGCGCGGCGCTCGGCGATGAGGTCCCGGCTCGCGTCGGTCGGGGAGGGCCCCTCCGGCGGCGCGTCCTCCGTGGGCGGCTCGGGGGCCCCGGGCGGCGCGGGCGACTCGCCGCTCGCGGGCGGCCCGCCCGCGAGCTCGGGCGCGAGGTCCCTGCCGCGGGCGCCGGCGCTCGGCGCGCCGAGGTCGGCGATCGCCGGGAGAGCGGCGTCAGCCGCCGGAACCGCCTCGTCGGCGGTCGGGGGAGCGGCGTCGGGTGCCGGAACCGCCGCGTCCGTGGCCGGGGGAGCGGCGTCGGGTGCGAGATCGGCCTCGTCCACAGCCGGTGGCGCGGGCGGCGCGGCCTCGTCGACGGACGGCTCGCCTGCATCCACCGACGCACCGGCGGCCGAACGCAACGGCGGATGCGCGGCGTCGAGGGCGTCGGCGCCGGGAGGGGCGTCGCCGCCCCGCTTCTTCGACCGCCGCCGTCGGTTCCAGTTGCGCAGCGACGCCAGCACCGTCCCGCCGGCGACCGGGGCGCCGGCCGGCACGACGAGGTTCAGCGCATCGCCCTCCGCGGTGGTCGCGCGATCGCCGTCGCCGGCGACGGGGACCGCCGCCTGCGACGGCTTCTCGTTCCGGGGCGCGTCGCCGGGAGTCTCAGCCATGTGGCCAGCCATTATACCGGGGAACGCCGGGCCGTGCCTGATGGGCGGTTCGTCAACCCCCACATTTGGTGTCGCGAGCGGCGCCGTGTTGGGTGATAATTGCCGTGGTTCGCGACCCGCGTGCACCCGAGTCGGCAGAGTGGCATGCGGAGAAGGAGCGCTCAGATGCCTCGAAACGTGGCCGGCGGCTGGCCGGTCGTCCTCGCCGTGCTCGCGGTCGCCGGGCTCGCGCTCGCCGCGGCAGGCTCCGCCGCCGCGCAGGAGCCGGCGGCATCGGATGCGGCGGACGCACCCTACGAGGTGCCCCGCACGCCGCACGGCCATCCGGATCTGGAGGGGTTCTGGTCGAACCAGACCTACACGCCGCTCGAGCGGCCGCAAGGGGTGACAGCCGAGTTCTACACCTCGGAGGAGGTCGCCGCCATCGAGGGCGGGCGCGCCGCGCGGGAGAGCGCGCAGACCGAGCCCGGCACCATCCCCGACGTGCACTACGACTTCACCCAGTTCGGGCTCGACCGCAGCCAGGCGGCGCGGGCGCAGAACCTCCGCACGTCGATGATCGTCGACCCGCCGGACGGGCGGCTGCCGCCGGTCAACGCGGCGGGAGAGCGCACGGCGGCGGCGCGGGCCGAGGCGCAGGCCCGGCTCGGCGGGCGGTGGGACTCGGCCGAGGCCAACCAGCTCGACGACCGGTGCATCATGATGCGGGGCGTCGGCCCGCCGATGATGCCCAACGGCTACAACGCCAACTACCACATCGTGCAGGCGGCCGACCAGGTGATGATCCTGTCCGAGATGATCCACGACGCACGCATCATCCCCCTCGACGATCCGGACGCGCCCCCGGCGGGCCTGCAGCAGTGGATCGGCCTGTCGCGGGGACGCTGGGAGGGCGACACCCTCGTCGTGGAGACCTCCAACTTCAACGGCAGGAACCCGTTCCAGGGGTCCGGGGACCGGATGAAGGTGACCGAGCGCCTCACCCGGGTGTCGGACGACGTCATCGAGTACCGGTTCACGGTGGACGATCCGGGGACCTGGGACCGCCCGTGGACGGCCGTGAACCTGATGCAGAGGACGCGGGGGCCGCTGTTCGAGTTCGCCTGCCACGAGGGCAACTACGGGCTCTACAACACGCTGGTCGGGGCCCGTCTCGAAGAACGGCTCGCGGCCGAGGCGGCGGCGGAAGCGGAGCAGGCCGAGGCCAGGGACAGGTGACCGGGGGACAGGTGACATGGCGATGCGCACTTTCGCAGCGACGATGACGTTGGCGGTCGCGGTCGCGCTGGCCGCGGTCCCCGCCCCGGCCCAGACCTCGGATTACGAGGCGCCCCGGACGCCCGACGGCCGCCCCGACCTGAACGGGATCTGGCAGGCGATGAACTCCGCCCACTGGGACGTCGAGCCGCACTCGGCGGGGCCGAGCGTGGTGCGCGAGCTAGGGGCGCTCTCGGCGGTGCCGGGCGGCCTCGGGGTCATCGACGGCGGCGAGATCCCGTACACGCCCGAGGCCCTGGCGCAGCGCGACGAGAACCGCGCCAACCGGCTCGAGCGCGACCCCGCCATCAAGTGCTACCTGCCGGGCACGCCGCGCGGCATGTACATGCCGTTCCCGTTCCAGATCATCCAGAGCCGGGACCACGTCATGATGCTCTTCGAGTTCGCCGGCGCGGTGCGCACGGTGTACATGACGGACCAGATGGACGCCCCCGCCGACAGTTGGATGGGGTGGTCGAACGGGCACTGGGACGGCGACACGCTGGTCATCGAGACGACCGGGTTCTACGGCCAGACCTGGTTCGACCAGTCCGGCAACCACCACAGCGAAACGATGCGCGTGGTGGAGCGCATCACCCCGCGGAGCCCCGACACGCTCTGGTACGAGGCCGCCATCGAGGACCCGAACGTCTTCACGCGGCCCTGGACGATGCGCATGCCGCTGTACCGGCGGGTCGAGGAGAACGCGCGCATCCTCGAGTTCAGGTGCGTCGAGTTCGTGGAGGATCTGATCTACGGGCACCTCCGCAAGCAGCCCGAGGACGACGGCCGGTAACCGTTCAGGAGGGAACCATGCGCACGAAGCTCGCTTGCGTCGTCGTCGTCGCGGGAGTGCTGCTCGCGGCCACTCCGGCGTCGACCCATCACGCCTTCTCCGCCGAGTTCGACATCGAGAGGCCGCTCACCCTGACCGGCAAGCTCGTCCGGTGGGAGATGATCAACCCGCACTCCTGGTTCCACATGGACATCGAGAACGAGGAGGGTGAGCTGGTGCGGTGGATGATCGAGGGAGGGAGCCCCAACGAGCTGATCCGCAACGGGGTCACGAAGAACACCCTCGACATCGGCATCGAGCTGACCGTCGAGGGCTACTACGCCAAGGACGGCACGCCCAAGGGAGTGGGCCGGAACTTCCTGCTCGCCAACGGCGACCGGTTGTTCCTCGGGGGGTCGGCCCCGCCGGTCGCGCCCGCCGTTCGCTAGCGGCCCGCGGCGGAGCCTCGCGTCGCATCGCCGCTCGAATGCGGCGGTGGCTCTCGCCGACGGCCGCCGGCTCGGGAATCGTCGCGCGTTGCGGCCCGGATTGCCGCGCGGTCAATGTTCCAGGCGTCCCGCGCCTTCCCTTGCGGAGCGCGAACGCCTGGATGGTGAAGGTGAACAGGGAGACATCGATATGCGGACCATCATCGCGGCGGCGGGTGTCGTCGGACTGGCGTTGGCCGGCGCCGGCGGCGCGGCGGCCCAGGACGTTCCGACCTACAACGAGCACGTCGGCCCCATCCTGCTCGACAACTGCGCGAGCTGCCACCGCCCGAACCAGGTGGCGCCGATGTCGCTGCTGTCGTACCGGGACGCGCGGCCGTGGGCGCGCGCGATCAAGGCGAAGGTCGAGGCGCGCGAGATGCCGCCGTGGTTCGCCGACCCGCGCTTCGGCGAGTTCTCGAACGACATGAGCCTGAGCGACGATCAGATCGAGACCATCGTCGCGTGGGCGGACGGCGGAGCCCCCGAGGGCGCCGGACCGGCCCCCGAGCCCCCGCGCTTCTCGGCCGCGGGCTGGAGTCATCCGTCGGGCGAGGAGCCCGACTACGTCATCGAGTTCCCCATCGCGTGGCAGGTCGACGCCGAGGGGGAGACGCCCAACTTCAACCTCTACACCCCGCTGCCGTTCGACGACGTGATGACGGTGTCGGCGACCCAGGTGCGGCCCGGCAACTACGCGGCCACCCATCACATCACCACCGGCCTCGTCAACATGCCGACGGGCATGGTGCTCGGCCGGGGGCCGGCGTGGGCGGGCGGCCCCGAGGTCGACTACGTGCCGGTGCGGGACCCGGACGTCGACGCCGAGGAGGTGGCGAGGCTGACCGCGGACGGCCGGGCCCAGCGCCGCGAGCTGACCGCCGAGCAGCGCGACGAGGCCGCTGCCCAGCGCGCCGGCTTCGGCCCCTACATTCCCGGCGTTGGCGCCGACGTGGCCCGGCCCGGTCAGGTGCGCGAGATCCGCGGCGACCTCTTCGACTACATCATCTGGAACCTGCACTACCAGGCCACCGGCAAGCCCGAGACGTCGCGGCCCTCGATCGGGGCGTGGCTCGCCACCGAGGAGCGGTCGCAGCGGGTCCGCAGCCTCAGCCTCAACGAGACCACGTCGGAGAACGCGCAGTTGGTCGCGCCGCCGCCGCTGACGCCCGAGGAGCGCCGCGCCAGGGCCGCCTCGCGTCAGGTGGGGCAGGGGCTGAACCCGCTGCTCGCCCCGATTCCCCCCAACGACGGGAACTGGACGGTGACCGGCATCGGGGGCTTCCAGAACGACGCGATCATCCAGTCGATGTTCGTCCACGCCCACGTCCGCGGCAAGGACTTCACCTGGGTGCTGACCTATCCTGACGGCCGCGAGGAGATCCTGCTGCGGGTCCCCAACTACGACTTCGACTGGCAGTTCGAGTACGAGCTGGCCGAGCCCATCCGGGTGCCGGCGGGCACCACCGTGAAGTCGATCGCCCGCTACGACAACTCGCGCAACAACCGGCGCAACCCGGCTCCCCACAAGGAGGTCTACTGGTCGGAGCAGAGCTGGGACGACATGTACCTGACCAACGTCAACTACACGCTGGTCGACGAGACCCCGGCCGACGACGACTAGAGGGCGGGACCGCAACGAGCAGGACGGGGGCGGCCGCCTGGCCGCCCCCGTCCCGTTTGTGGGGGCGACAGGAGACATCATGCGGAACGCGGCGCTATCGGTGTGCCTGATGCTGACGTTCGTCGCGGCGGCGGGGGCGCAGACGCCGGCCGAGCTGGAGGCCGAGCCCATCGTCAAGCTGCAGCCGGGCGAGACCGAGGTGGAAGGCCAGTGCCTGACCGAGCAGGAGCTCGATCTCATCGCCCGGCTGAACGCCCTGCGGCGGCCGACCCTCGGGGTCGAGGGCGACGCCGATGGCGACGACCCCGCCCCGTTCGATCCCCACTACTTCGTCGGGACCTGGGAGGTCGAGGGCGTGCTGCCCGATTCGCCCCTCGCCGAGTCGAGCGAGTTCGTGGGGACCGAGACGGTGCGCCACGTGGAGGGCTGCACGTACGCCAGCACCATCGAGGCGTCCACCTTCGACGGCGACGTGACGGTCGAGTCCATCCTCGTGTACGACCGGCGCATCCGGTACCTGGTGCGCCTCGAGGAGGACAGCCGCGGCTGGGAGCTCCTCAAGGTCGGCCGGCTCGGGGGCGACCCCGGCGGCTACTTCTCCCACCACTGGGAGGCGGCCCCGATCGAGCGCGGGGGGAGCCGGGTCCGGCTCGCCGGCCGCACGTTCATGCTGTCGCCCTTCCACTACGACGTCCGCATGCGCATGTCCGTCGACGGAGAGCCGTTCGTCAACCACGGGACGCTACGCTGGCGGCGCCTCGACGAGCCGTGAGGCGCGGCGCGGATCCGGCGTGCACCCGTGCGCAGTACGTGGATTGTGCAGTGGGGGCGGCCGGACTATGGTCGGAAGCATGGTCGAACTCCTCACAGCGGTCGCTGCCGTGATCGGCGCCCTCGCCGGCCTCCTGAACTCGTGGCAGATTGCGCGGCTGACCGGCCGCTTCGTTTCCATCGAACAGACGCAGCACCATGTCCTCGGGGCGTTGATGCACGGCTCCCCGAAACGGGACTGACCATCCGCGCGGTGCTGTCGAGCAGAAGTGGCGCGCAGACGCGGACCTGTCGTCCGGGGTGACGGCCCGCGCCTCATGCGCCTCGGTGCGATCCGGTTTCCTCCCGCCGGCGATCGAAGAGCCAGCGGACGTCCACCGCGAACGAACCGCCTAGCAGGACCAGGGTGAGTGCCGCGCTAGCGGCGGCGAGCCCGGCGGGGACGACGGGGGCGAGGCAGACGACGAGGGCGACGCCCTGGGCGACGCACCCCGCCTTGCGGCGCAACCGTTGTGGCAGGGGAGCCCGCAGCCACGGCAGCAGCCAGCCGGCCGCGACGAACAGGTAGCGGGGCGCGCCGAGCAGGAGAATCCAGGCGTCGAGCCTTCCGCTCCGCCACACCAGAGCCGCGAGCACCAGCATCAGGAACGAGTCGAGCTCCATGTCGAAGCGGGCGCCGAAGGCGGTCCCGGTGCCCGTGCGTCGCGCCACCAGCCCGTCCACGCCGTCGAGGCAGAGGGCGGCGATGGCCATGCCGATGATCCACCAGAGGCCGGCGCTGGAGAGGGCCTGCGCGTGCGGCACGAGCGCCGCGAGCGAGAGGACCAGCGCGGCGCGGCCGACGGTGACGCGGTTCGCCGCGCCCAGCCCGGGCCAGGGCTGCGGCGGCAGGAGGCTCCGGACGGCGGCGGCGAAGAGGCCGTAGGCGGCCACCGCGGCCGGGACGTAGTCGCGCGGCAGGTCGAGCCGCCGGGCGGTCGCCGCGGCCGCGAGGAGCAGCGGCACGAGGCCGACGGCCAGCTCCGCGGCCACGCGGCCCCGTCCGTGGGCGGGCGAACCGGGCGCGGCTCGGGACGTCGTGGCCGGCATGGTCTGATAAGGTGTCGGCGCTGGATTCGCGATGGCGGAGCCGATCACCGCACGTCAGTTCTGGATCGAGGCGCCCGGCCGCGGCGCCGTCGTCGACGCGCGCCTGCCCCCGCGGCGCGACGGCGAGGTGGCGATCCGAACCCTGTACTCGGGCATCAGCCGCGGCACCGAGGCGCTGGTGTTCCGCGGCGGCGTGCCGCCCTCACAGTATCAGGCGATGCGGGCGCCGTTCCAGGAGGGGGAGCTCCCCGGCCCCGTGAAGTACGGCTACAGCAGCGTCGGCCGGGTGGTCGAAGGCGCGGACGACCTCGACGGACAGGTCGTCTTCTGCCTCTATCCCCACCAGGACCGCTACACGGTCCCGCGGAGCGCGGTGACGCGCTTGCCGGCCGGGGTGCCGCCGGGCCGCGCGGTGCTCGCCGCCAACATGGAGACCGCCGTCAACGTGATGTGGGACGCCCGCCCGGCGGTCGGCGACCGCGTCGTCGTCGTGGGCGGGGGAGTGGTGGGGCTGCTCTGCGCCCGGCTCTGCCGGGGGGTGCCCGGGGTCGCGCTGACCCTGGTCGATCCGAACCCGGCGCGGGCGCCGGTCGCCGAGGCCCTGGAGGTCCCGTTCCGGACGACGGCGCCCGACGGCGCCGACGCCGACCTCGTCATCCACGCCAGCGGTCATCCCGACGGACTGACCGCGGCCCTCGCCGTGGCGGGGGTGGAGGGGACCATCGTCGAGGCGAGCTGGTACGGCGACCGGCCGGTGCCGCTGCCGCTGGGCGAGGCCTTCCACGCGCGGCGGCTCACGGTGCGGAGCAGCCAGGTCGGACGCCTCCCGCCGGCCCGGACGCCGCGGTGGGACCACGCGCGCCGGTTGGCGCTGGCCATGACGTTCCTCGACGACCCGCGTCTCGATGCGCTGATCACCGGCGAGGACCGGTTCGAGGAGCTGCCGGCGGTCATGGCCCGCGTGAGCCGGGCGCCGGGGGACACCCTCTGCCATCGCATCCGCTATTGACCGGGTGTATCGACCCGGAGTCGAGCGTAGTCGGCACCCTTGGGACAGTGATCGATATAGAGTTTCCAACTGCGCCCGGATGCGGCCCGTTCCACGGTTTCCCGCGCCTGGCACGTGGCAACGTCATCTTCTTCACCGTCCCGGGTAGCCATCACTGTTCCGAAGAGATCCCATGTACAGCCTCAACGTTCGCGACCACTTCATGATTGCCCACAGCTTCGAGGGCGAGGTCTTCGGTCCCGCCCGGCGCCTGCACGGCGCGACCTACGTCGTCGACGCCACGTTCCGCCGCGCGGAGCTCGACGACGACGGCGTCGTGGTGGACATCGGGCTGGCGGGCCGGCGCCTCGGCGAGGTCCTCGCGGACCTCCACTACCGCAACCTGGACGAGGAGCCGGCGTTCGCGGGCAGGAACACCTCGACCGAGTTCCTGGCCCGGCACATCTTCGACCACCTCGCGCGGGACGCGCGGGAGGGGCGCCTGGGAGAGGGCGCGCGCGGCCTCGCCGCCATCCGCGTCACCCTGCGCGAGTCGCACGTCGCGTGGGGCAGCTACGAAGGTCCCGTGTGAGCGCTTTCCGCCTGCACGTCGTCGTCCCCGGTCCCATCGACCAGCAGACCGGGGGCTACATCTACGACCGCCGGATGGTCGACGGGCTGCGGGCCGCGGGCTGGCGGGTCGCCGTGCACAGCGTAGCCGGGGCCTTCCCCGCGACCGACGCCGGCGCCCGCGGGCGGCTGGCGGCGGCGCTGGCCGGCCTTCCCGACGGCGCGCGGGTGGTCATCGACGGCCTCGCCCTCGGGGGGCTGCCGGCGCCGGTCCGGGCCGAGCGCGCCCGGCTGCGCATTCTCGCCCTCGTGCACCATCCCCTCGCGGACGAGACGGGACTGGACGCACCCCGGCGGGCGCGGCTCGAGGCGCTCGAGCGGGACGCGCTGGCCGCCTGCGCCGGCGTGCTGGTGACCAGCGCGTTCACGGCCCGGCGTCTCGAGGCCTACGGCGTCGTTCCGGCCCGGGTGCGGGCGGTCCTGCCCGGCACCGACCCGGCCCCGCTCGCCGCGGGCCCGGAGCCGGGAGACCCCCCGCTGCTGCTCTCGGTGGGGTCGGTGACGCCGCGCAAGGGCCAGCGTCTGCTGGCGGCGGCCCTCGCCCGGCTCGCCGCCCTGCCGTGGCGCTGCGTCTGCGCCGGCAGCTTCGAGCGGGATCCGGACTACGCGGCGGAGGTCGCCGCGCTCGCGCGCGAGGCCGGCCTCGCCGACCGGCTGCGGTTCACCGGAGAGTGCGGCACGGCCGAGCTCGACCGCCTGTATCATCGGGCCTCGCTGTTCGTGCTGCCGTCGCACTACGAGGGTTACGGCATGGCCTTCGCGGAAGCGCTGGCGCGGGGGCTCCCCGTCGTCGGCACCACCGGGGGAGCGATTCCCCATACCGTGCCGGCCGACGCGGGGGTGCTCGTCGCGCCGGGCGACGAGCCCGCGCTGGCCGACGCCCTGCGCCGCCTGCTCGCCGAGCCGGGGGGCGCCGAGCGCCGGGGGAGCCTCGCGGCGGCGGCGCGCCGCCATGCCGGTGAGCTGCCGGACTGGTCCGAGTCCGCGAGCCGGTTCGCGGAGGCGATAGTGGCATTGACGCCGGATCGAGACGTCTGACGCCGACCGGCGGCGGGGCGCGACGCCGAGCGGCGGGCGCTGGAGCGCCGGCGGAGCCGGGGACAGGAGACGTTGCGCCGACCGGCCGGGGTTGCGTGGTGGCCACGGCGCGGCTGGCGTGGCCCAGGCCGCGGGCTGGAGACGTCGACGCCGACCGACCGGCGTGGCAGGAGTCGGTGGACCGGTGGGCGCGTACCGGCCGCAGGCGGAGCGGTTGAATGGAGATCTTCGACGCCGAGTGGCTGGCGTTGCGCGAGGCGGCGGACCGGCGGGCGCGGGACGGGACGCTGCCGGAGCGGTTGTCCGCGGCGTGGCGGCGGCGCGGGTGGTCCCGCGTGGTCGACCTCGGCAGCGGGACCGGCGCCAATCTGCGGTACCTCGCCCCGCGGCTGCCGTCGGGGCAGCGGTGGACGCTGGTCGACCACGACCCGCGGCACGTGGACCGGCTGCAGCGTCTCGAGGTGCCGCCGGAGGTCGATGCGGTCGCGGCGGTGTCCCGCGACCTCGCGGCGGACGGGCTCGCGGTCGTCGAGGGAGCGGACCTGGTGACCGCGTCGGCCCTGCTGGATCTGGTCTCCGAGTCGTGGCTCGAGGAGCTGGTGAACAGGTGCGTCGATACCGCGTGCGGCGCGTACTTCGCGCTGACCGTCGACGGCCGGGTGCAGTGGATGACGGAATCGGCGGCGGGGTGGCGGGTCGACGACGACGCCGACGACGCCTTCGTGTGGAGCGTCTTCAACCGGCATCAGCGGATCGACAAGGGGTTCGGCCCGGCCCTCGGGCCCACGGCCGCCGTCTCCGCCGCGCGCCTCTTCCATGAGGCGGGGTACCGCACCTGGCTTGCCTCGAGCGCCTGGCGGCTCGATGCCGGCGACCGCCGGCTGGTCGACCAGCTCGTCGAAGGATGGGCGGAAGCGGCGGGCGATCTCCGACCGGAACACGCGGCTCGGGTCGAGGCCTGGGCCTTGCGCCGCTGGGATGCGCTGTCTCGCGGGTCTTTCCGCGTGACGGTCGGGCACCGCGATCTCCTCGCGCTGCCGGGTGACGGAGAATGAGCGGGCGCGACATGCCGGCGGGGGAGCTGCCGCGGAGCGGTCCGGGGCGCGTTCCTTTACTGCTGCGGGCGGCGGTCAGCCTGGGGCTGCTGGCCGGTCTCGCGGTGTGGCTCGATGCCGGCGCGGTGGCGTCGCGGCTGACGTCGATGCGGCCGTCCTGGGTGCTGGCCGCGCTCGTCCTCTCCGGGGTGCAGGTGGCGGTGCTCGCGTGGCGGTGGAGCTTTACCGCCCGCCGGCTCGGCGTCGACCTGCCGTGGCCGGTCGCGTGGCGCGAGTACTACCTGTCGATCTTCCTCAACCAGGTCCTGCCCGGCGGCGTCCTCGGCGACGTGGCGCGGGCTTGGCGCCAAGCGAGGTCGCAGGTCCGGGTGCAGGCGCGGCGGGGGCCGGCGGTGCGGGCGGTGGTGTTCGAGCGCCTGTCGGCCCAGGTGGTCATGACCACCGCGGCCGGCGTCTCGCTGCTCTTCCTGCCCGTCACCGTGGCCCCGGGGTCGCGGCCGGTCATGATCGCGGCGGGACTGCTGGCGGGGGGCCTCGTCGTGGCGCTGGTCGTGTGGATGCGGCGCCAGTCGTCCGAGTGGTCGCTGTTCGGGCCCATCCTCGCCGAGGTCGGGGCCGCCCACCTGACCCCGGGGGCGTTCGTGGCGCAGCTCGCGAGCGCCACGGTGGTCGTGGGGACGTACCTGGCGACCTATCTCCTGGCCGCGAGAGCGGTGGGGGTGGAGACCCCGCTGCCGGTCCTGCTTCCCCTCGTCGCCCCGGTCCTGATGACGATGCTGATTCCGGTGACGGTGGCGGGATGGGGCCTGCGCGAGGGGGCGGCCGCGGTGCTCTGGGGCGCGGTGGGGTTGACGGCGGCCGACGGGGTCGTGGTGTCGGTCGCCTACGGGCTCCTCGTGCTGGCCGGCAGCACGCCCGGCGCCCTGTTCCTGGCCTTCGGCCTTCGACGCGGGCGCGCCCGGGCCGTCGCGCCGGCCCGACCGGCGGCCGATCGGGGTCGAGCCGCACGGTGAGCCGCCCCGCCGGCGGGGCTCGACGCGGGGAACCCGCGAGTCAGCGCAGATCGAGGTCGAACAGCAGGTCGTCGCCGAGCAGGAACCGCCGGCACGGGGGCCGCAGGGCGCGGTCGAGGGACGGGACGGGCGGCAGGGTGAGGGCGTGGCGGCCCGATCCGATCAGCAGCGGCGCGACGGCGACGTGCAGGCGGGTCAGCACGCCGGCGCCGAGGAAGCGCGAGACGGTCACCCCGCCCCCCTCGACGAGAATCCGCGCCAGCCCCTGCGCGCGCAGGCCGGCGACGATCGCGGACGGGGCGAGGCCGCCGTCGGCGGACGCGGGGTCGGCGGGCAGTTCCAGGAGGTCCGGCTTCGGCCAGCCGCCGGGGCTTCCCGGCGGGGCGCGGCGAACGACCACGGTGCGCGCCGCGCCGTCGCGGAACACCGCCCGGTCGCGGCCGAGGCGCCGGTTGGGATCGAGGACGACGCGGACGGGGTTCTCGCCTTCCACCTCCCGCACGGTGAGGCGGGGGTCGTCCGCGGCCACGGTGCCGGCGCCGACAACGACGGCGTCGACGAGGGCCCGCAGGCGGTGGAGGCGGCGGATGTCGGCGGGACCCGTAATGTAGTGCGAGTGCCCCTCCTCGGTGGCGATGCGGCCGTCCAGGCTCTGGCCGATCTGGCCGATGACGAGCCCGGGGTCGAGCTGCAGCGGCAGGTACAGGTCGAGGAGATCGCGGGCCGCGTCGCTCGGCGGGGCCGAGGTTCGCCAGGCGCCGCCCGGGTCGATGTGCAGCCGTACCCCGCCACTTGCATTATGATCTTCCGGAACGGTGCGGTTCGTCGCACTCTTGTCGCGTGGCACCGCACGCAGCAGTCTCCAGGCGGTGTCTTCGGTCATGAGCGGCGGCACCGGTCGGTCCTCCATCGTCACCCGAGGCCCTCACTTCCTCAGGGCGTGGGCGACAAGAAGTGGTTCGAAGCATGTACGATGCGGAACGCGGGTTGTTCGACCTTCGACAGGGACGGCCCCTCTACGTCAGCGGATCGTCCGATGCCGGGAGCGAAGCGGGTGCCCTGGTGGCGACGGTGGACACGGTGAGCCCGCGCACCCTCGAGACCCTGGGCCGGCTCGACACCGCGCCGCGCCTCGTCGTGACCCATCACCGGGCGAACGCGATGGGCCTCGGCAACGGCGGTCCTTCGCGGGACGTGAGCCTCGGGCTGAACGGGGCGACGCAGCCGGAGCAGATCCTCCATCTGTGCACCGCGGCGGGCCGGTTCGACGCGCCGGATCTCGATCCCCGGCCGGCCACCTCGCCGGAGTCGGGCGGGCTGACGCTGGCCCGGCTGGCGGGGCTGCTGCCCGCGATCATCGGGGTGTCGTTGAACGGACGGGGAGCCGACGGGCTCGGCTCGGGGTTGGCCAGCGGCGAGATCCTCTCCGTGACCACGGCGCAGGTCGAGGCCTTCGCCGCCGACGAGCGCGTCGAGGTCACCCACGTGAGCGACGGTCCCGTGCCCCTCGAGCACGCCGAGGACGCCCGCTTCATGGTGTTCCGCACGGGGAACAGCTTCCGCGAGCACGTCGCGGTCATGATTGGCGACCCCGCGAAGTGGCCGGACCCGGTGCCGGTCCGGCTGCATTCCGCCTGCCTCACCGGCGACCTCTTCGGCAGCCTCCGCTGCGACTGCGGCGAGCAGTTGCGCGGGAGCCTGCGCGTCTTCACCGCCAGCGGCGGCGGGGTGCTGCTCTACCTCGCCCAGGAGGGGCGCGGCATCGGGCTCGGCAACAAGATGCGAGCCTACTCTCTGCAGCATACGGGCCTCGACACCGTGGACGCCGACGAGGTGCTGGGGTTCGGCGACGACGAGCGGGGCTACCACGCCGCGGTCGAGATGCTCCGGCACATTGGCGTCGAGCGGGTCATCCTGCTGACCAACAACCCCCTCAAGGTCGCGGCGCTGCGCGACGAGGGCATCGACGTGGTGGAGCGCAAGCCGCTGTTCGGCACCCTGAACCGCCACAATCTCCCCTACGTCAAGGCCAAGGTAGACCGGGCCGGCCACTGGCTCAGCGACATGCTCGCGGGCGCGCGGTGTCCGGACTAGCCCGGAGAGCGTCGCCTGCGGCTCCGCTCGCCGCCCAACCAACCCTGCCGGGAGTCTGCACCGCTACTACGGCGCAGACTCCTGGCGGGCAGGCTCGGGTCCGGCGCGGTCAGTCGGCCGCCCCGAACAGGTCCTGCATCACCAGGTAGCCGGCCATCCGCATGCCCAGGCCGGCGTAGGTGGCCTGGGCGACCGCGTTCTCGCGTTCCACGTAGAGCCTCAGCCCCACCACGCCCGGATCGGCGGCGGCCAGCGCCTTCAGATGCTCGTACAGCGCGCGGCAGACGCCCCGGCGCCGGTGGTCGGGGTGCACGTACACGCTCTGGATCCACCAGATGTCGCCGTTGCGCCAGTCGCTCCACTCGTGCGTGTGCATCATCTGGCCGACGACGCCGCCGTCCGCGCACGCGACGTGATAGGAGCCGCGCGCCGGGCCCGACAGCAGCCCCCGCACCCCGTCGCGCAGGGTCCCGCGATCGAGGCGTATGCCCTCGCTCTCGTCGGCGAGGCGGGCGTTGAAGTCGACGATCGTGTCCAGGTCGCCGAGAGTCGCCTTCCGGATCGCGAGCTCGCTCATCTGTCGTTCCGGTTCGCCGCGGTGCGGCGTTCAGGGCCTTGGGTCACGCCAGCCGGTCCAGCGGAAACCGGCGGGCATCCCGTATCACCTCGGCGAGCAACCGTCCGTAGTGCGCAACCAGCCGCGCGCCGAGCTCGTCCGTGCCCAGCGTCGCGTCGCCGGTGACCCCCTGCCGGTTGAGGTCCCCGGCGAGCCAGGCGAACGACGCGCCTTCCTCGGCCGAGACCCGCTCGAGCGTACCGCTCAACTCCTCGTCCAGCGACGGAAATCGCCGCACGGCGTCGAGGCGGACGAGATCGGGCCGGAGATGCCGCATCATCGCCGTCTCGACGGCGCCCCCGTGCAGTCCGTAGCGCCATTCCTCGTCCGGGAGGCCGGCGTCGGGGCGCGGACCGTCGAACCAGCTCGTCTTGACCACCAGCAGGCCGTGCTCTTCCCGCAGCCGGAGCGCCGCGATGTCGATCGCCGACACGTTGCCGCCGTGGCTGTTGGAGACGACGAGGCGGCGCACGCCGGCCTGCCGGATCGCCGCGCCGGTCCGGACCATCGACTCGATGAGCAGCTCGGGAGTCAGGCTGAGGGTGCCCGCGAAGCGGCGGTGCTCGCCGCTCGCGCCGACCGCCTGCGGCGGCAGGGCCAGGACCGGGAGATCCGGCGGGAGCCGGCGGAACGCCTCGGCCAGCAGCCCGAGGCCGATCACGAGGTCGGTGGAGAGCGGCAGATGGGGCCCGTGCTGCTCGATCGCGGCCACCGGCAGCACGATTACGGGATCGCGCGCGGCGAGCTCCGCCGCCTCGCCGGTGGTGAGGGTCTGCCAGTAGCGGATGGGATCGTCTGATGACATCGAGCTGGTCTGCCGGACCACTGACGGCCGGGGTACCGCCTTGGGTGAAGGCGGCCGCCGGCCCGGGCGCGCTCAGGCCGACGGCCCGCCGGGGGGATTGTCGGCGCCGTGCGCGGGGGCGGCCGGCGCTTCCGCAAGCGCGGTCCGCCGGAACAGCGCGAGATCGTATCCCATCCATCCCTTTGCAAGACACGTCTGCAGGGCGGTTCCGCCCACGAGGTGACCGAACCGCGTCCGGTCGAGGGGCAGCCATCCGCAGAGGGCGACGAACACCGCGGCCGCCCGGTCCCGGGGGCGCCCGAGCCGAAGGTGCGGCGTGAGGTCGTCGGTGGAGAGATGTTCGAACCCGGCCCGCGCCGCGAGCTCGACCAACTCGTGCGCATGGATCAGGGTGTTGAGATGCCACCCGCGCCGGAACCGGGCGACTGCCCGCCGGGCCGCGGGGGCGTCGGCCGGCCGCAGGAAGTCGTCGCAGACGGCCAGCAGCCCCCGCGGTCGGACCATGCGCGCGCACGCGGCGAAGAAGCGGGCGGGGTCCGGTCCGTGCACCAGCGACTCGATCGCGTAGGCGAGATCGGCCGGCGCCAGGTCGGCCGGCGGCTCGCAGTAGTCGGCCTCCAGGCACCGGATCCGATCGGCCAGCCCCGCCTCGCGGATGCGCCGCTCCGCGTGGTGGACCTGCACCGGGCTCAGGGTCAGTCCCGTGCCGCGGATCGGCAGGCGCGCCCCGAGGTGGCAGAGGCTGCCACCCACGCCGCAGCCGAGGTCGACGACATGCGCCGGCCGT
This sequence comes from Vicinamibacterales bacterium, assembly GCA_965204675.1. Lineage (GTDB taxonomy): Bacteria > Acidobacteriota > Vicinamibacteria > Vicinamibacterales > UBA8438 > JAJEEA01. Next base: position 4,763,155 of record OZ242003.1, on the reverse strand, counting down.
CCGCTTTCCGGCAGCTCCCGCAGGTGGGTGAGAAGCCGGTTCTCGACATAGTGGAACGCGGCGTCCGCATCGTCGACGCCGGGACCCCACACCGCCCGGTGCAGCGCACCCGCCGCGCCGCCCTCTCCGTGCGCGACGAAGTTGCCGGTGTTCCGATCGTAGTACCGCCGGACGTCGGCGGCATCGAACTCGGGCGTCATGCGGGTGCTCACCATGAAGCCACGACCGCATGCGTCGAGGTTCCACGGTTGCTGCTCGCCGTGCCCGTCGATCGCGGACGCACCGTCAAAGGTCCTTCCCCATCCGCACCACCGCCATGCGGTGGCCGTTGGCGAGCGCCACTTCCGTTCTCTCCAGCACGACATAGCCGCAGCCCAGGTAGAACCGCTCCGCGTTGAGAGAGGCGTGGAGCGTCAGGCGGGCCACCTCGTTGTCTCTGGCGATCCGCTCGATCTCACGCACCAGCGCGGAGCCGCAGCCCCGGCGGGCGCCCTCCGGGGAGACGTACACCGCGCGCAGCTCCGATTCTGCCGGCACCAGGGCTCCAATCCCCACGGGGCTTCCGTCCAGCTCGGCCACGAGGCGGACTTCACGGTCTGCGTTGAGGGTCACGCGGCGCAGGTTCTCTTCGGTCGCCGGCACGACCCAACCCTCGATGTCCTCTCGGGAGTAGTGGGTCGCGGCGAGCCCCCGGACCGCCCGTTCGTGAATCCGGAGGTACAGCCGAATCTCGTCGTCCCGCAGCGGGCGAACCGTCACCGGCATCCGCAGATTGTAGCCGTTGCCCGCCTCACCCTCGGGCGACCGGCTCGCTCACGCCGTCTCCAGCCGCGCGTAGACGTCTCCCGACCGGCGTCGGGCGGGGCCGGTGCGGAGGCCGTTCAGGAGGCCGGCGCCGTCCACCCATGCGGCGGCGGCGAGCTCGTAGGACTCGCCCACCGACCAGTTGTAGCGGTACCGCCCCAGGGTCCGCAGCCGGTCGACGCACGCCCGCGTGTAGTCGAGCGTTCCGGGAAGGTACTCGAACGACAGGGCGGGGACGGGGTGGGTGAGCCCGGCGAGCACCGCCGGCTCCGCCCCCTCCACGTCGATCTTCACGAACGCGGGCAGGCCGAAGCGCGCGACGAGCGCGTCGAGGGTGACCATCTCCACCTCGACGCGGCGGTTCCACCGCACGCCGCTGAACACCGGGTCCTCCTCGCGGGCGGCGCGCCACGCGGCGGCCAGGGTGGTCATCGTCGGGGTCCGGTCGCTGATCGACAGCGTCGCGGCGCCCGCGTGGTCGCCCGCCGCGGCTTCCAGAATCGAGACGCGCGGATGGCGGCCGAACAGCAGGCGGAGGAGCGTCGCGAAGTCCGGCTGCGGCTCGAGCGCGACGACCCGGCAGCCGAGGGCGGCGAGGGCGCGGGTCCGGTTGCCGGCGTGGGCGCCGACGTCGAAGACGAGGTCGCGGGGGCCGGCGAACGTCGCGTAGAGGCGCCGCAGCCGGCGCTGGCGCAGGGGAATCGCGTGATAGACGGCGAGTGACCGGACCAGGCCGTAGACGCGACTCGTGCGCGATGGCTGCATGGCGGTGCATTCTGCGCCGGACCGGGACGCGGTTACAATGCCTGCAAGATGTCAAGTGCAAGCGCCAACGGACTTCGGCTGCTCTCGATGGTCCTGGGGATCTTCTTGATCTCCATGGGGCTCGGCAAGCTCGACTGGGCGGCCGACAGCAGCCTCCTCGAGAACGAGCTCCGCAACTGGTGGGGACCGGCGCCGGCGATCAGCAAGCTCTACATCGACTGGTTCGCGATGCCCCTCCACCCGGTCCTCGCCCGTCTCGTGCTGCTGGGCGAGGTGACCACCGGGCTGGCCCTCGTGGCGGGGTACCGGTTGCGGCTGGCGGCGTTGGCGGCGCTGTTCATGATCCTCAACTTCCACTTCGCCATGGGCCTCCTGTTCTCGTCCGCGTACCTGACCAACGGCTACGCGCTGCCGGTGGTGGGCGGCCTGGCCGCGGTCGCGGTCGGCGCCCGGGGGCTGCCGTACTCGCTGGACCGTTAGCGGCCCGTGGTGAAACCCCGCGTTGCACCGCGCCCGAAGGGCGCCGGCGAACGGCCGAGGCGCCCCCCTGACAAGGCGTGAGGAGGGCGCAGATGGGGGATACGCAACCGACGCAGGCGGGATGCATCGCCGCTCGAACGCGGCGGGGCTTTCGCCACGGGCTGCTGGAAGTCTGCGCCGTGCAGGACTGGCCGGGGCGCCTCTCGTGGATGGCGGCGCCGCCTCGGACGCCGGTTCCCGGACGGAAGGGGCGACCCGGGGCGGCCCGGGGCCGCCGGCCGGGAGTTGCCGGCCCGCGACAGCGATGACCATCGACGTGCCCGGGTGGGGCGGAGCGCGGCTGGCCGCGGTGCGTCGCGTCGCGGCCCCGTGCGCGGCCCTCCTGCTGGTGAACGCCTCCCTCACCTTCGCCAACGTCTGGCCGACCCTCGGGGTGCGGTTCAACCGCGACCTGTCGGCGGAGGCGGCGGCCGGCGTGCTCCTCCTCGTGGCCCTGCACGCCTGGGGGCGGCGCCCCCCGCGCGCCGCGGTGCGCTGGCTGGCCCTCGGCTGGCTGGCGCTGGCGGGGGGGCGGTACGTCGAGGTGACCGTCGCCGCCCTCTACGGCCGCGAGGTGAACCTGTACTGGGACCTCCAGCACGTGCCGAAGGTGGGCGCGATGTTCGCCTTCGTGGCCGACCCCTGGCTCAAGGCGGGGTTCGTCGCGGGGTTGATTCTGGCCCCCCTGGGCCTCTACCTCGTGGCGCGCTGGGCGTGGGGGAGCATCGCGGCCGCGGCCGGGCGGCCGGTGGCGCGCCGGGCGCTCGGCGGCGCCGCCGGCGGGGTGCTGCTGCTCGGCCTGGCGCAGTGGGGCGGCCTCGCGGCGCCCGGCGGCGTCCGGGTGGCCGAGCCGGTGTCTCCCGCCTTCGCGCGCGAGCTGGGCGAGCTCGCCTACGAGGCGAGCGGGGCGGGCCTGCGCGACCTCGGTCCTGCCCCGACGATGCGCTCGGACCTGTCGCGGGTCGCCGGCGCCGACGTGCTCGTCATCTTCCTCGAGTCGTACGGGGCGGTGAGCTGGGAGCGCGACGGCTTCGTCGAGGCCCTGGCCCCGGCGCGTCGGCGCTTCGAGGCGGCGGTGGGCGAGACCGGCCGCCGCATGGCGTCGGCCCTCGTCGAGTCGACCACCTTCGGCGGCGAGTCGTGGCTCGCCCACATCAGCCTGCTCTCGGGGACCGAGGTGCGCGACCCCGCCGCCAACGTGCGCCTGATGGCCCAGGAGCGGGACACCCTGGTGAAGCTGTTCGGGCGCCGCGGCTACCGCACCGTCGCGCTCATGCCGGGTCTCCTGGTGGGCTGGCCCGAGGGCGCGTTCTACGGCTTCGAGGACATCTACGACCACGGGCGGCTCGACTACCGCGGCCCGCCGTTCGGGTGGTGGAACGTCAACGACCAGTACTCCCTCGCGCGGGTCGACGCGGCCGAGATCGCCCCGGCGGACCGCCGGCCCGCCTTCGTGTTCTTCGCCACCATCACCACCCATGCGCCGTTCGTGCCCGCCCCGCCCTACCAGCCCGACTGGGCGCGGGTGCTGGGCGACACCCCCTACGACGCGGACGACCTCGACCGCGCGTGGTCCGCCTGGGCCGACTGGACGAACCTCGGCCCGAGCTACGTCGAGGCGCTGCGGTACGCGTTCGCCAACGTCGGCGGCTACCTCCGGCTGAGGGCCGACCGCGACCTCGTGCTGGTGCTGGTGGGCGACCATCAGCCGCCGGCCCTGGTGAGCGGCGCCGGCGCCTCCTGGGACGTGCCCGTGCACGTGGTCGCGAGCCGCGACGCCTTGATCGACCGGCTCGTCGACGGCCACGGGTTCGCGCCGGGGCTGGCCCCGCCGCGCCCCGCCGTCGCGCGCATGGACGGGCTGCTGCCGATCCTGCTGGACGCTTTCGGCGACGACCCCGGGTCCGGCGGGCAGGAGTCTGCGCCGTAGACGGCGCGGACTCCTGGAGGGTTGGTTGGGCGCCAATCGGAGCCGTCAGGCGACGATTGGCGGGCTAGGAGTCTGCGCCGTAGAACGGTGCAGACTCCTAGCAGGGTTGGTTGGGCGGTGAGCGGAGCCGTAGGCGACGCTCTCCGGGCTAGGAGTCTGCGCCGTAGAACGTCGCGGACCCCGCAGGGTTGGGCGGCTTCGCGAAGCGTGGCCATGAGCGTTTGGTTGGGCGACAACCGTCGCGTCGGCCGGCGAATACCACGGCGCGGGCGGCGTAATGACACGTTGGGGCGCCTCGACAGGCGCTCGGGGAGCATGAAGGATGGCGAGGGCCTGGGAGCTGTTCTGGAACTGGTCGGACCTGATGGCGCTGGGCGGCGACGCCGTCACCTACTCGGCGATGGCGCTGGTGGGCACGGTCCTGTTCCTGCTGCGCCTCGCCCTGGCGATGTTCGGCGACGTCCTGGGCGATTTCGAGATCGAGGCGGACGCCGGCACCGACGCCTCGTTCACCCTGTTCTCGCTGCTGTCGGTGATGGCGTTCATCATGGGCACGGGGTGGATGGGGCTGGCGTGCCGCTTCGACTGGGGGCTCAGCCGGCCGGTGTCGGTGGTCATCGCGGTCGGGTTCGGGGTCCTCATGATGTTCCTGGCCGCCGGCCTGATGTACGTCACCCGGAGCCTCAACCGCACCGTGACCTACGACCTGGAGACCGCGGTGGGGAAGACCGCGCAGGTGTACATGGCCATTCCCGCCAGGGACCGAGGCCACGGGCAGGTGCAGGTGACGGTGTCGGGACGGTTGATGACGCTGGACGCGGTCAGCGACGGCGAAGCGCTGGAGGCCTTCACCGATGCGATGGTGGTCGGCGTCCGCGACGACCAGACCCTGATCGTCACTCCTCATGGAGCCTGAGCGTTCGGTCCCCATGGACGAGGCCGCGCCCGGACCGGCGGCGGGCGGCCGAGGCGTGCGCCCGTCCGCCGGCCGAGCGGCGCACGCGGGATCGGTCCGGGCGGCCGGCGGACCGCGGCGGGCGGCCTGCGGGACGCGACGCTCCCGGTGCCGGCGGGTGGCCCGGAGTTTGCACCTTGACGCTGCGCGGGTCGTTGAAGGATTGGCTGGCGGCGGGCCGGGGACCCCGAACCGGCTGCTTCACCGGGAAATGCCGCGGCTCGGCGCCGCGCGGAGCCGGCAACTCGCGTTTCCTGACGTCGGGGTGAACGGCGCCCGATCACGAGGGCTGCCGGATGGAACACGGGTGACGCGGGAGGCAGGTAACGGATGACCGAGATGATCAACTTCGGCACCCTGGGGGTGGTCGCCACCATCGTCCTGTTGATGCTGTTCGTGCTGACGATGCTCACTCGTCAGTACCGGCGGTGTCCCTCGAACCGGGTCCTCGTCGTCTACGGCAAGGTCGCGGGGGCGCGCGCCGCCCGCTGCCTGCACGGCGGCGGCACCTTCATCGTGCCCCTGCTCCAGAGCTTCGCCTACCTCAACCTGGAGCCGATGACGATAGAGATCGAGCTGACGAGCGCGCTGTCGAAGAAGAACATCCGGGTCAACGCGCCGTCCACGTTCACCATCGGCATCTCCACCCGGCCCGACATCATGAACAACGCGGCCGAGCGCCTGCTCGGCCTGAACGAGAAGGCGATTGCGGCCCAAGCCAGCGACATCATCCTCGGCCAGATGCGGCTCGTCATCGCGACCCTCTCCATCGAGGAGATCAACCAGGACCGCGAGAAGTTCCTCGACCTCGTCAACAAGAACGTCAGCACCGAGGTCAACAAGATCGGGCTCGAGCTGATCAACGTCAACGTGCGGGACATCACCGACGAGTCGGGCTACATCACCGCGCTGGGCAGGAAGGCGGCGGCCGAGGCCATCAATCAGGCCAAGATCGAGGTCGCCGACGCCGACCGCTCGGGCTCGATCGGCGAGGCGAGCGCCAACCGCGAGATGGCGGTCGAGGTGGCCCGCCAGCAGGCCGACTCGGCGGCGGGGCAGAAGCAGGCCGAGCGTGACCAGCGCATCAAGGTGGCGAAGCTCGAGGCGGAGGGCGTCTCCGGCGAGGCGAACGCCACGCGCGAGCAGGAGATCGTGGTCGCCGAGCAGAACGCGCTGTCGGCGCAGGGCAAGAAGCAGGCCGAGATGGACCAGCGCGTCAAGGTAGCCTCGCTCGAGGCGTCGGCGGTGGAGGGCGAGAACCAGTCGAAGGCGAACATCGCCGACTACGAGGCCAACCTCGCCGAGCGCCAGGCCGACGCCAGGCGGCGCGGCGAGGTCGCCCTCGCCGAGGCGTCCCGCGACGTGCTCCGGGCCGAGAAGGAGCAGGAGCTCGCCCGGCTCGAGAAGACCCAGATCGCCCAGCAGCAGATCGAGCGGCAGAAGATCGAGATCGACGCCGAGGCCGAGGCGGAGAAGATCCGCCGCATCGCCCAGGGCGAGGCGGACGGCGTGCTCGCCAGGTACCTCGCCGAGGCGGAGGGCGTCCGCAAGGTGCTCGACGCCAAGGCCGCCGGCTACGAGAACCTGCTGCGGGTCTGTGCCGAGCGGCCCGAGCTGGCCCCGTCGCTGCTGATCGTCGAGAAGCTGCCCGAGCTGGTTGCCGAGCAGGTCAAGGCGATCCAGAATCTCAAGATCGACAAGGTCACGGTATGGGACTCGGGCGCCAACGGTCAGGACGGCAACGGGGCGACGGCGGGCTTCCTGCGGGGGCTCATCGGGGCCCTGCCGCCCCTGCACGAGCTGGCCGAGCAGGCCGGCATCGACCTGCCGTCGGCCCTCGGCCGGGTGCAGAACCCGCAGGCGCGCGACCGGCGCGAATCGTCGTGAGCCCGGGCCGGGGGCGCGTCCGTCGCGCCGCCTGCGCGGGGTTCGTCGTCGTGATCGCGGCGTGGGGATGGCTGGCCCCGCACGCGGCCGCCCAGGTCGTCACCCTCGACGTGATGACCTTCAACATCCGGACGTCGAACGTCGACGACGGCGCCGACGCGTGGCCGCACCGCCGGGACCTGGTGGTCGAGACGATTGCCCGGGCGGCGCCGCAGATCCTCGGTCTGCAGGAGGCGCTCGACGAGCAGATCGAGTACCTGGGCGCGATGCTGCCGGACTATCGGTGGATCGGCGTCGACCGCGGCCTGAACGGCGGCGTCGGTCTCAGCGAGTACACGCCGATCTTCTACCGCCACCGCGAGCTGAGCCCCATCGCGTCGGGCAACTTCTGGCTCACCGACACCCCGGACGTCCCGCCGCCGCCCCGGCGCCCGGAGCCGCGCCGGCGGTTTCGCCGGCCGCGGGGCCGCATCGTCACCTGGGCCCGGTTCTACCACCAGGCGAGCGGCCGCGAGATATACGCGTTCAACACCCACCTGACCCTGCGGCAGGGGCCCCGCCAGCACCAGTCCGCCCGCTTGATCGCGGACCGTGTCGCCGCGCTGCCGGCCGGCGCCGCGGTCGTCGTGACCGGCGACTTCAACGCGAGCGCCGGCGACACCGAGACCTGGCGCATCGCGACTGAGCAGGGGCTGCGGGACGCTTGGCTCGCGGCCGACGAGCGGCAGGGCCCGCCGTTCACCAGCAACGGCTTCGGCCCCCCGCCGCCCCACCACGAGGTGTGGCGCATCGACTGGATCCTCGTCGGGGGGCCGCTCGTCGTGCGCACCGCCCGGACCGTCCTGTACAGCGAGGACGGCCGGTACCCCTCCGACCACTATCCTGTCGCCGCCCGCCTCGACTGGCCCTGATTCCGCCGTGCGGTCTGGTCTGGCGAGGAAACTTGGTTGACCAAGTTTGGCTGCCGGACTTATTCTCGACGTCATGACCATGGTGAACGTCAACGAAGCCAAGACCCAGCTCTCCCGGCTGCTCGAGCGCGTGCGTGCGGGCGAGGAGATCGTCATCGCGAAGGCGGGCAGCCCTTGCGCGCGGCTGGTGCCGTTGGATCCCCCGCCGGAACGGGTGCTCGGGCGTTACCGCGACCGCGACGGCGACGTGCCGGACTCGTTCTTCGAGCCCCTCGACGAAGCGGAGCTGGCAGCGTGGGAGGGCGGCGGGTGAGCCTGTTGCTGGACACTTGCACGCTGCTCTGGGCGTGGGGCCACCCGGGGAGGCTGAGCCCGCGGCTGCAGGGATTGCTGCGCGACCCGCGCAACCCGGTGTGGATCAGCGCCGCGAGTGCGTGGGAGCTGGCGACCAAGTACCGCGTCGGCAAGTTGCCGCGTGGGGGGCACATCCTCGCCGAGTGGGACGATCGACTGGCACGGGACGGCTTTCGGGAACTCGCGATATCGTGCCGCCACGCGTTACGCGCCGGTTCTCTGCCCGGTCCGCATCGGGATCCGTTCGACCGCGTGATCGCGGCCCAGGGGCTGATCGAGGGGCTGCGCGTCGCGACGCCCGACGAAGAGATTGCCGCCCTGGGCGCCGACACGGTCTGGTAGGCGCAGGCGGCGTCCGTCGTCAGGTGAGGCCCGCCGCCGGGCGGGCGGGCGGACGCTACAGATAGCGCGGGGGCAGGTCGAGGACCACCCGCCGCCGTCTCAGCTCCGCGCAGCGCGGCCCGAGCTGCCGCGGCTCGATCGGGCCGCGCAGGTCCGCGTCCACCGACAGCCGGTCCGGAAGATAGCGCCGACAGTGGCCGAACTCGGCCTCGTACTCGGGGGTCGGGAACCGTAGGGTCAGCACCGAGCGGCCGTCGCGGACCTCGACCGCGTACAGGGGGTTGACGCGGAGCACGCCGGCGACGGCGGCCGGCTCCGGGGCGGAGACCCGCCGGCGCGTCCCGGCCTGCCGGCTCGCCACGAGGGTCAGGGAGGGCTCGCCGTGGAGCTGTTCGGGCGACCGGTCGTCGGCGAGGTCGACGCACGCGTCGTCGAGAAGCCCGTCCAGCAGCCGGGCGTCGCTGAGCAGGGCGGGCCGGAACGGCGCGAACAGATCGCGGTAGGCGGACGGGCTGAGGGGGTCGCCGGCCGCGTAGTTCTCGCCCTCCGAGCTGTGGAGGTGCGGCAGCGCGACGACGCCGTCGGGACGCGCCACCCGCATCATCTCGTCCGCGCACAGCCGCTTGTGCCAGATGTAGGGGAAGGCGTCCATGAGGACGACCATCGAGAAGCGGTCGGTCGTGAACGGCAGCGGCGCGTCGGCGCTGCAGCAGACCGCGCCGGCGGCGGGCGCGGTGACGCGGGTCGCGAGCCACAGCTTCCAGAAGTACAGATCGGCGATGACCGTCTCCGCGCGCGCCGGCCCCGGCTCCCCCCCGGCCCCGTCGAGAGCGTGCGCCAGGTGTCCCGTGCCCCCGCAGAGGTCGAGCCAGGGGCCGCCGGCCGGCGCCGCGCGGATGAGCACCCTCGCGAGCGCCTCGGCCGAGACGAACGTCGGGTCCGAGAAACGGTGCAGGAAGTAGGTGCCCTCGGCGTCCGGGGCGAGCACCGCGATCGCTTCGCGATAGGTCAGCGCCGCCGCCCCGGCCGCGCGGGCCAGCTCTGCCGCCTCCGCCCGCGGGACGTCGAGGGCGGTCGCCAGCGCCTCGTCGCGGTCGCCGCGCTCGATGGCGTGCATCGCGGTGCGGGTCGCGTCGTCGGCGAGCAGGATGGGGATGCCGGCGATGACCGGGAAGGCGCAGCATTCGCAGCCGAGCACGCCGGTCTCGATGCGGGTGTCGTCGCGTGCGAGGGCCGCGTTGTCGACCAGCTCCAGTCGGGTGCCGCAGAAGGGACATCGAATCCAGTCGAGGAGCTTGGCTTGCATGGTTCCCTGAGCGCCTATCCGTCACGCCGCCCCGTCCCGGACGTTCCGGAGGGGAGCTCGCGGGTCACGCCTTGCTGCCGGGGCGACAGCCGGAGGGAGGCCTTCGGGTGCCGCCACGTGCGAGCGGGAGCTCGCGGGTCGCGCCTGGCTGCCGTCGGCCGGTCCGTCATCGCTCGCCGTCCTCACCGGCGGCCCGTCCCGGCCGCGGCCTCCGCGGCGAGCCGATCGACGATCGTGTCGCCCTGGGCCCCGACCCGGGATCGCCGGTAGTGCTCCGTCCCGAGCAGGCGCGGCGCGTCGTCCTCGTCGACGAACCGCAGGGCGCTGTCGTCGAACTGGGTGCGGTGACAGCGCAGCGCCCGCAGCTTCCGCACGGCGTGGCCGCGCGCGTGCACGACCAGGGTCGGCGCCGGCGCCCCGGCGCCGAACGCGCCCGCGTCGGCGACGCCGAGGATGGACCGCGCGAACGGGCGCGCGAGCCCCCGCGCGGCGCTCACGCGGGCGGCGTGATCGACGACGGCCCGCATGGCGCCGGGCGGCACGGTCACGTGGAACAGGGCCGGCGCCCGTCCCCCCAGGGCGGTCACCACGGCGGTGGTCCGCTCGTGGACGGCGATGTGGTCCGGATGCCAGTACAGCCCGTCGGCGTCGAACGTGACCACGACGTCCGGCCCGGTACGCCGAATCTCGTCCAGGATGTCGGCGTCGAGCCGATCCGGGAGAATCCACGGCAGCATCCCGTCCTCGTGGTCGAGCAGCCGCACGCGGCCGATGCCGAGCTCTTTCGCCGCCGCGTCCAGCTCGCGGGCGCGCACCGCCCGGAGGGAGCGGCTCCCCGGCCCGGACGCACCGCGGCCCGCGCGTCCGTGCTCGCCGTGGGTCAGGCAGAGGAGCGAGACCCGCACCCCGACGGCCGCGCACCACGCCAGCAGCCCGCCGCACGCGAGCGACTCGTCGTCCGGGTGGGCGAAGACGGCGAGCATCGACGTCTTGCCGCCGGCTGCCGGTTCGGGCGCCGCGACGCCGTCGGGCCGGGGGGGCGGCCGTGTCACCGGCGTGCGCCTCCGCGTTCGGCTTTCCGGTGCGCGCGAGCCCGGCCGGCGGATTCCCGGGCGTCGAGCCCGCGGGCGGCCGCCGTTCCCCTTTGGCGCCGATGCGCGGCCACGATCTGCCGGTATGCGCCGACGTGCGCGTCCACCATCCTGTCCGGCCGGAAGCGCTCTCTCGCGCGCGCGCGCACCCGCCCGCGGTCGAGGGCCAGCACGTCGTCGAGGCCGGCGGCCAGGGCGTCGAGCGAGGCGAACGCGTGTCCCGTGCAGCCCTCGTCGACGAGCTCGCGGACGGCGCCGCGGTCGAGGGCGGCGACGGGGGTGCCGCACATCATCGCCTCGATCAGCACGAGGCCGAACGACTCCGGCGCCTGCAGCGGGTAGAGCAGGGCGCGCGCCCCTTGCAGCAGGGCGACCTTGGCCTCGAGGTCGGCCTCGCCGGCGTACGCCACGCGGTCCCCGTCGACGCGCGGCGCCACCGCGGTCCGGTAGTAGTCGTTCTCGGCGGCGGCGAGGACGAGGCGGTGACCGGTGCGCCGCGCGACGTCCATCGCCTCCAGCACGCCCTTGTCCGGGGTGAAGCGCCCGAGAAACAGCAGATAGTCGTCGGGGTCCGCGCGGTACTCGTAGGCGCGGGGGTCGACGGCGTGGTGGATGGTGGCGGCCACGTCGAGCCCGGCCAGCCGCTCCGCCTGCGCGCGGGAGACGGCGATGAACGGCGCCTCCGGGTAGCGCGACCACAGGGCCGCCTCGGGCGCGGACGGCGCGTGGTGCACGGTCTGCACCACCGGGACCGGCACGATGCGGGTCAGGGCCAGCGACAGCGGGGCGTACTCGGCCTGGCAGTGGATGAGGTCGAACGCCTCGGCGCGCTCGACCGCGGCGGCGAGGTTGAACAGCTCGCACAGCTCCCAGGGCCACAGGTCGGTGTCGCGGTTGTAGCCCTCCTCGAAGACCGCGTGCAGGCGCGCCGACGTGGTCGACGAGGCGGTCGCGAACAAGGTGACCTCGTGCCCGCGGACGGCCAGCCCGTCGGCGAGCATCGCGGTCACCGTCTCGATCGATCCGGACCGGGCCGGGGGAATGGACTGCGCCACCGGTCCCACCAGCGCGATGCGCAGCGGGGGCGCCGAAACGGCGGGCGGCGTCACGCGACGGCCCTCTCGAGCAGGGGCGGAAGCACGCGCGCCGCGTCGAACTCCTCGCGGGCGATGCGCGCCGCGGCCCGCGCGTGCGCCGGGTAGTCGGCCTCGATCCGCGCCAGCCCCTCTATCGCCTCCTCCAGGGTCGAGAACGCGAGCAGCCCGGCCCCCGCGGGCAGGTGCGCGCTCCACCCCGTGTCCTGCACGAGGGCGGGCCGGCCCGCCGCGAGGTAGCACTCGGTGCGGTCGCTGAACCACCCCGAGCGGTGCGCCACGTAGGCGTGCTTGGCCACCCCGAACTCCGCCTTCGAGCCCTGGATGAACGCGCGGTAGGCGTCGGCGGTGCGCGACACCTCCATCGCCGGCACCGGTCCCCAGCCGTGCTCGGCGAGCAGCCGGTCGGGCCCGTTCACGGCGAGGCCGAAGCGGCTCGGGGTGCGGCGCGGCAGGTCGAGGAAGCGCAGGAACTCGCGGTCCTTGTTGCCGTCGACGTCCTCGAAGCTCTCGGTGCGCCACGTCATCACCGTCGTGAACCGGTCGCGCGCGGCCGGCGCGTCGGTGCGCCACAGCCCGGTGACCACCGGCTGCCACGTCTTCTCCCAGTGGAACTCGCCGGTGGGCACGTCGCAGTCGGGCGTCCCGATGTTGGCGCCGAACGTGAACAGGTGGTCGAAGCGGCGGAAGAAATCGACGTACCAGGGCACCCCCTTGGCGATCGCGAGCTGCGTGAAGACGGGATCGGAGTCGATGAACACGCGGCGGGGGATGCGCGCGTACTCGTCGCGCCAGAACCACGTGCCGCCCGACAGGTTGATCAGCAGGTCGGCGTCGGCGCACCAGGCGCGCACCGCCTCCTTCGACAGGCCGTGATGGGCGCCGTCGTAGTTGACGAAGCTCCACCGGTCGCCGAGCCCGTGCGGCGCCAGGGTCTCGTGGATGTGCCGGGTGCCGTAGGACGGATCGAGCGAGACCGCGTCCTGCTCGGGGTCGTAGACGCATTCGCCGGTGTCCTCGACGTAGCAGACCTCGTGGCCCAGCGCCCGCAGCCCGACCAGGTACATCAGCGAGCACCAGGCCACGCCGCCGAAGGGGTAGCGGCCGATGATGCCCGCGAACAGGATCTTCATGAGACGGCCCGCCCGGTCCGCGGCTCCCGTCGGGGTCCCGGAGCGCCCGACCAGTCCTCCGACGACTCCACCGATGACAGCCCGGGCCTTTCCTGGTGGGGCGGCGGAGCGCCCGACCAGTCCTCCGACGACTCCACCGACGACAGCCCGGGCCCTTCCGCGGGGCCGGCCGCCGCATCCTCGAGGAGCTCGTCGACCGTCGCGGTCTCGCGCCGCGACCAGCCGAGGCTGAGACGGGTGCACATGGCGCGGTACAGCCCGTTCGTCTGCATCAGCTCGTCGTGCGGTCCGCTCGCCGCGACTTGCCCCCGCTCCAGCACCACGATGCGCGTGGCGTCGCGGACGGTGGACAGCCGGTGGGCGATGACGATGGTCGTGCGGCCGGCGCGCAGCCGGCGCAGCGCGTCGATCACCGCCGCCTCCGACATCGCGTCGAGGGCGGACGTCGGCTCGTCGAGGAGGAGGATGGGCGCGTCCTTGAGCAGCGCCCGCGCGATGCCGATGCGCTGGCGCTCGCCCCCGGAGAGCGACGCGCCGTCCTCGGCGACGTCCGTCCGATATCCCCGCGGCAGGCGGGCCACGAAGTCGTGGACGTGGGCCGCGCGCGCCGCCGCCTCGACCTCCTCGTCGCCGGCGTCCAGCCTGCCGTAGCGGATGTTGTCGGCGATGGTGCCGCTGAAGAGGACGGGCTGCTGCGGCACCAGCGCGACCTGGCGGCGGAGCGACCGGAGCCCGTAGCGCGCCGCGTCGACGCCGTCGATGAGAATGCGGCCGCCCTGGTTCTCGTACAGGCGCGGCACGAGATTGGCGGCGGTGGTCTTGCCGGCGCCGGTGGGGCCGACGAGGGCGACGAGCTCGCCGGGCCGGGCCTCGAAGCTCACGCCGCGGAGGACCGGCCGGCCCGGCTCGTAGGCGAAGTCCACGCCCTCGAACCGGACGTGGCCGCGAACGCCGTCGGCCGTGACGCTCCCCGGGGCGTCGGCGACCTCTGGGGTCAGGGCGAGCAGCTCGCGGACGCGGCGCGCGCTGACCACCGCCTGCTGCAGCGTGCCGGTGGTGCGCGCGATCTCGGAGATCGGGGTGTAGACGGCGGCAAGATAGGCGACGACGACGAGCAGGCTGCCCACCGTCAGCCGGCCCTCGAGGACGTGCAGGCCCCCGACGCCGAGGACGAGGGCGGTGCCGAGCAGGGTCACCCCGGTGACCGTCACCGAGAAGAGCGACTCCTGCCACGTCAGGTCCAGCCGCGCGCGCCGCGTCCGGTCGCCCACGTCGGCGAAGCGCTCGAGCTCGTGCCGCTCGCGCGTGAAGCTCTTGACGGCGGTGATGGACGAGAGCACCGCGAGGATCCGCTCGATGAGCCCCGACTCCAGGTTCTTGACCCGTTCGGCCCGGTCCGTCAACGTCCGCGCGTGGTGCCGGAGGGTCAGGTACAGGAACGGCGCGACGCTCAGCGACAGCAGGGCCAGCGTGGCGTCGACCCAGAGGAGCACCCCGAACATCAGGCCCAGGTTCATCGCGGCGACGGTGAGGGGGAAGACCCCGCCGATGACGAGGTCGTCCACGCAGTAGGCGTCCGCGTCGAGGCGGTAGACCGAGTCCGCGGTCCGGGCCGCGACGTGGTGGCGCAGGGGCAGCGCCTGCAGGTGGTGCAGGAGCTGCTCGCGCAGCCGGTAGACGACGCGCTGCGCCATGTCGACTTGCATCTGGGTGTGCGCCATGCGCACCACCTCGGCGCCGAGCTGCACCACGAGGCCGGCCGCGACCACCGCCGACAGGAGCATCACGGCGTCGTCGAGGACGGCGGGCAGCCGCGCCGCCACCGCGGGGGGGAACGGGGCGCCGCCCAGCACGTTGTCGACGAGGACCTTGAGCGGCCAGGGGGCCAGGGCGGTGAGGCCGGTCTCGGCGAGGACGAGGAGGATGACCGCGAGCGCGCGCCCGCGGTACGGCCTCAGATAGCCGAGTATCCAGGCGGCGAGGTTCACCACGGGATTCTACCAGCCCGGCCGCGGCTACCGGCTCGGCGCGTCGGGCTCTCCCAGCTCGGCGCGCAGGACGTGCTTCTGGATCTTGCCGACGGCGGTGCGGGGGAGGGCGTCGCGGAACACCACCCGCTGGGGCACCCGGAAGCGGGCGAGCCGGCCGCGGCACCACTCGATGATCTCGTCCTCGCGCAGGGCGTCGTCGCGCGGCACCACGACGGCGAGGATCGCTTCGTCCCGCATCTCGTCGGGCACGCCGATGACCGCGCAGTCGAAGACGCCGGGGTGCTCGCGGACCGCCGCCTCGACCTCGCTCGCGGCGACGTTCTCGCCCGCCCGCTTGATCATGTCCTTGGCGCGGTCGATGAAGTGGTAGTAGCCCGCGGGGTCCTGCCGCGCGGTGTCGCCGCTCCACAGCCACCCGTCCCGCAGGGTCGCGGCGGTGGCCTCGGGGTTCTTGTAGTAGCCCTTCATCAGGGTGAGCCCCGGCGTGCCGCGCACCACGATCTGCCCCGGCCGCCCCTGCGGCACCGGCCGCCCCTCGTCGTCGACGAGGTCGGTGGCGTAGCCGGCGACGGTCCGGCCCATCGACATGTTGCGCCGCTCGCCGTCGAGGGGGTTCATGATCGGCGGCCCCATCGTCTCGGTCATGCCCCAGAGCTGCAGGAGCTGCGGCCCGAACCGCTCGCCCCACTCGTCGAGCTGCGCGGGGGTGACGTTCTGGGCGAAGAGCACCACCCGCAGGGGGTTCGGCCGCAGCTCGGGGCGCCGCGGCTGGGCCAGCAGCATCCGGATGGGGGCCGCGAACAGGCTCGACGCGGTGCACCGGTGGGCGATGGCGAGGTCGAAGTAGCGGCTGGCGCTGAAGCGCGCGGTCATCGCCATGCTCGCGCCGGTCACGAGGGTGCTCATCGTCGAGTAGTACTGGGCGTTGCCGTGGAAGAACGGCAGCACCACGAGGTGCCGGTCGTCGGGGGTCAGCCGGATATGGCTCGCCACCGTCCGTCCCGCGCAGAGATAGTTGGCGTGGGTGACGAGCACGCCCTTGGGCCGCGCCGTCGTGCCGGAGGTGTAGAGGATCGCCGCGTCGTCGGTCGGGGCGGGGCTCGGTCCCGGCGGCGGGGCGTCGGGGCGGGCCGCCGCGAGCGCGTCGAGGCTGGCCGCGGGGGACGGCGCACCGGGCCCGCACACGATGACCGACTCGACCCTCGGACACCGCCGGGCGACGGCGCCGGCCGTCTCGAGGTGCGGCGCCTGCGTGAAGATCGCCCGGCTCTCCGAGTGACCGGCCAGGTATTCCAGCTCCGCCTCGGACGAGGCGGTGTTGACGGGCACGATGACCGCGCCGACGGCGGCGGCCCCGAACCACAGGTCGAGGAACGCCGGACAGTTCCCGAGGAACAGCGTGATCCGGTCGCCCCGCCCGATGCCGAGGTCGGCGAGCAGGCGGGCGGTCCGATTGACGTCGCCCGCGAACTCGCGGTACGTGCGTGCGGACACGCCGCCCTCGAGGTCGTCGAAGACGACGAACGGCGCGTCCGGGGCGGTGCGCGCGCGCTCCTCCAGGAGGGCCGGCAGCGTCGTGGGGCCGGTTCCCGCCGCCGCCGGCGGGCCCTCGGCGGACGTGCGTGTCTCCCCTGACATGTGGACACCCTCGCCGGGTCACCGGCCGCCGGCCGCACGGCCGATCCACCAGGCTGCGCAGATGCCCATGGCGGCCTTGAGCATCTCGAGTGAGGTGTAGGCGGCGTGCAGGATGCCGAAGGTCGCGAGGCTCGGCGGCGGCGGGTCGCGGGGGACGAAGTCGAGGCTGCGTCCTGTCGAGACGATGGGCGGGGTGACGACGACCGTCAGGACCACCGTGATGGCCAGCATCGCCCCCACCAGCCACCGCACTCGGCGATCACCGGAGAGGCCGAGGACGAGCCACAGGGTGACGCCGCCGAGCGGGATCTGGAAGAGGTTCCAGTACCGGAAGAACAGGCGGTTGAGCTCGGAGGACAGGTACCGCAGCAGATCGCGGGCGGCGGGCGCCCCGAGCCGGTCCACGCCCTCGGCGAACGACGGATGTCCGCTCGCGAGCAGGCGGTCGATGGTGTAGAAGTTCTGGGTCGCGGCCACGCTGATGCAGACCGTGCCCATGACCCAGACGCCGAGGCAGAACGCGGCCGCGCGAGGCTTCACCCGTCCATCTCCTCTCCGGCCGCTCCGGCGCGGCCGGCGCATGAAGGCCCCCGGGGCTGGCCGATTGCCGGCCGCGGAAGCGAATCGCGCCGCCTCCGGCCCCCGGTCGCCGCTAAAGTTGGGAAAACACGTGTCATTTCGGATGGATCGCGCAAAAGGACGACTTCATCAGCGTATAATACGCCCCGGGACCGGTGACGGGAGCGGTTGGCCCGTGGGCGCCGATTGGTGGAAGACCCGCCATTACAGGTTCGCGACGGACAATCCGACACTCTGGGCAAGACGGGAGTTGCGCCCGCGGGGCCGGCCGGGCCGCGGGTTCATCGTCGGCGCGCCGGTCATGCGGAGCCGGCTTCCCCCGGCGGGGCGTCGAGGCGTCGGCCGGGTCGCCGGGGCGTTGCCCGGCGCCGCGATGCGCGGGGCCTTGCGGCCGCACGGAACCGGGTCGGTATCCATGAGTTCCCAGTTGAGTCTGCATACCGAGACCCTGCGACAGGTCGTCACGTCGGACCCGATCTGCCTCGATCCGCTCGCGCCGGTCAGCGAGGCGTTCGAGCGGATGAAGGAGCAGCAGCGGGGCGCGGTGCTGATCTGCCGCGAGGGGAAGCTGGTCGGCATCTTCACCGAGCGCGACGCGCTGGCGCTGATGGCCGACGCCTCCGACCTGAGCGTGCCGATCGAGCGGGTGATGACCCCCGACCCCGTCGCGCTGTCCGAGCACGACACGGTCGGTGCGGCCATCACGAGGATGGCGCAGGGGGGATACCGGCGGTTGCCGATCGTCGACGCCGAGGGCCGGCCCGTCGGCTTCGTCAAGGTGGGCAGCATCCTGCACTTCCTCGTCGATCACTTTCCCGCGACGGTCTACAACCTGCCGCCGGCGCCCCACCATGCGACCGAGGCGCGGGAGGGGGCCTAGAGCCCCGGGTCAGGCGTTACAGAGAGCAGCGAGAGTAATGACGCGCGAGTCGACTGCAACGGTGTCCACCGAAGAGCTCCCGCCATCGCCGGCCCTGCCGGCCTCCGAGAAGCGGACCATCCGCCTCGACGGGGCGACGGTCCGCCTCGCCGGCGATTCCGGCGACGGCATGCAGGTGGTGGGCGGCCAGTTCACCAACACGTCGGCGCTGCACGGCAACGACGTCGCCACGTTCCCCGACTTTCCCGCCGAGATTCGCGCGCCGCGCGGCACCCTCGCCGGCGTCAGCGGCTACCAGGTGCAGTTCGCCTCTCGCGACATCTTCACCCCCGGCGACACGCTGCAGGCGCTCGTCGCCATGAACCCCGCCGCCCTCGTCACCAACGTCAAGGACCTCGAGAAGGGCGGCATCCTCATCGTCAACGAGGAGAGCTTCAAGGCGAAGGACCTGAAGCTGGCCCGGCTCGACGCCAATCCTCTCGAGGACGGCACCGTCGACGACTACCGCGTCATCAAGGTCCGCCTCGACACCCTCAACCGCGAGGCGGTCAGGGAGGTGGAGGGCCTCAGCTCGAAGCTGCAGGACCGGTGCAAGAACTTCTTCGCCCTCGGGCTCATCTACTGGCTGTTCGGTCGCGACATCGAGCCCACCCTGCGCTACGTCCAGGACAAGTTCGGCGGCAAGCCGGAGGTCGCGGCGGCCAACGAGAAGGCGCTGCGGGCGGGGTGGTACTACGGGGAGACGACCGAGGCGTTCGACCACAGCTACCAGGTCGAGCCGGCCCGCCTCGCGCCGGGCACGTACCGCAACGTCATGGGCAACCAGGCCCTGGCCTGGGGGCTGGTCACCGCGGCCCGGCTCAGCGGCAAGGAGCTGTTCTGCGGCTCGTATCCCATCACGCCGGCGAGCCCGGTCCTCGAGGAGCTGAGCGCGCTCAAGCACTTCGGCGTGCGCACGGTGCAGGCCGAGGACGAGATCGCCGCCATCTGCTCGGCCATCGGGGCCGCGTTCGGGGGCGCGATGGCCGTCACCAGCTCGAGCGGCCCGGGCATCGCGCTGAAGGGCGAGGCGATGGGGCTGGGCATGATCCTCGAGCTGCCCATGCTCGTCATCAACATCCAGCGCGGCGGCCCCAGCACCGGCCTGCCGACCAAGACCGAGCAGTCGGACCTGCTGCAGGCGATGTTCGGGCGCAACGGCGAGTCGCCCCTCCCCATCATCGCCGCGCGCAGCCCGAGCGACTGCTTCGAGGTGGCGCTGGAGGCGTGGCGCATCGCCACCCGCTTCATGACCCCGGTGATCCTCCTCTCCGACGGCTACATCGCCAACGGCTCGGAGCCGTGGGCGATCCCGGACGTGAAGGACCTGCCGCCCATTCCGGTGGAGCACCCGCCCGCGAAGGCCAACGGTCAGCCCTTCCTGCCCTACGAGCGGAACGAGCGCCTGGCCCGCCCGTGGGCCCTCCCCGGGACGCCGGGCCTGATGCACCGGGTCGGCGGGCTCGAGAAGGAGGACGTCACCGGCAACGTCAGCTACGACCCCGAGAACCACCAGCACATGACCAACGTCCGGGCCGAGCGGGTGGCCCGCATCGCCGGGGACATTCCGCCGCAGGCGGTGGACGGGCCGGCGCGGGGGAAGCTGCTGGTGCTCAGTTGGGGCGGCACGTTCGGCGCTTGCACGAGCGCCGTCGACGAGTGCCGGGCCGGCGGGCTGTCGGTGGCCCACGCCCACCTGCGTTATCTGAACCCGTTCCCCGCCAACCTGGGCGAGGTGCTGGCCGCCTACGAGCGGATTCTCGTGCCGGAGCTGAACACGGGACAGCTCCGCATGCTGGTGCAGTCGCGCTACCTTCGCGAGTGCGTTGGGCTGAACAAGGTCAAGGGCAAGCCGTTCACGGTATCCGATGTCGTATTCAAGATTAGAGAGCTGGTGGCGTAGGGTCGGCCTCGGGCGCGAGGAGTCCGCATCCAACGGCGACGCGCCGGTCGCGCTGGCGGAGCCCCCGCCCGGCGACGGCCGGACGGGCGAGGCGAAGCCCGCGCCCGAGCCGGCGGCGCCGGTCGAGCTGCCGGTGCTGAAGGCGGCCGACTTCGCCAGCGACCAGGACGTGCGCTGGTGCCCCGGGTGCGGCGACTACGCGATTCTCGCGCAGATGAAGAAGATGCTGCCGTCGCTGGGCGTGCCCCGCGAGAACATCGTCTTCGTCTCCGGCATCGGCTGCTCCAGCCGGTTTCCGTACTACATGAACACCTACGGCATCCACAGCATTCACGGCCGGGCCCCGGCCTTCGCGACCGGGCTCAAGGCGGCGCGGCCCGAGCTGATGGTGTGGGTGATCACCGGCGACGGCGACGGGCTGAGCATCGGCGGCAACCACCTCATGCACGCCATCCGCCGCAACCTCGACATCAACATCGTGCTCTTCAACAACCGCATCTACGGGTTGACGAAGGGCCAGTACTCGCCGACGTCGCCGCTCGGCAAGAAGACCAAGACGTCGCCGATGGGGGCCATCGACAACCCCCTGCACCCCCTGTCGATCGCCATCGGCTGCGAGGCCACGTTCGTGGCCCGCTCCATCGACACCCACATCAAGCACCTCGAAGGGGTGCTGCGCCGCGCCGCCGAGCACCGGGGCACCGCTTTCGTCGAGGTCTACCAGAACTGCAACGTGTTCAACGACCTGGCCTGGCAGTACGCCAGCGACCGGCAGACCAAGAGCGAGCACACCATCGAGCTCGAGCACGGCGCCCCGCTGGTCTTCGGCCAGGACCGGCAGAAGGGCATCCGCCTCAGCGGCCTCGAGCCCGAGGTCGTCGCGCTGGGCAACGGCACGAGCGAGGCCGACCTGCTGGTGCACGACGAGCGGGCGTCCGAGCCCAGCCTCGCCTATCTGCTGAGCCGGCTCCGCTACGAGGACGGGTTCCCCGAGCCGATCGGCGTCTTCCGGGCCATCGACGCGCCGCGCTACGAGGAGGAGCTGGCGACGCAGGTGGACTCTGCCCGCCGGCGCTCGGGCGAGGGGGACCTGAACGCGCTCTTCAACTCGGGCGAGACCTGGACGGTTCCATGATCTGCCCCTGGTGCGGGGCCGACAACCTGGACGGGGCGGACGAATGCGCCGCGTGCGGGCAATCGCTGAGCGACGCCCACCTGCCCGACCCCGCGACCGTCGTCGAGCGCGGCCTCCTGGCCGACCACGTGCGGGTCCTCGATCCGCAGGATCCCGTGGTGGTGGCGGCCGACACCCCCGTCCGCGACGTGCTGCGGGCGATGATCGACGGCGGGACCGGCTGCGTGGTGGTCGCCGACGCGAACCGCCCGGTCGGTGTCTTCACCGAGTACGACGCCCTCATGAACCTCAATGCCGAGGCGCCCGGACTCGGCGACCGCCCCGTGTCGGACTTCATGACCGCCCCCGCCGAGACGCTGGAGCCGGACGCCAAGGTCGCCTTCGCGGTCCAGCGCATGGCCGTGGGCGGCTACCGGCACATCCCGGTCGTCGGCGAGGGCGGAGAGCTGGCGGGGATCATCTCGGTCCGCGACATCCTCCGCTATCTGACGGACCGGATGGGCGGATCGGCAGGGCAGAAGTCGGCGTTTTGAGAACGGCGCGGGCTCCTGGAGAGTTGGGCGGCGACCGGAGCCGGAGGCGGCGATTGGCGGGCTCGTGAACGCGTAGCGGGGTCGGGGGGCGAGCCGCGCCGCCCGGCGGACGTTCTTTATCCGGAGGCCGGCATGGTGGCAGGGTGGTTCGCGGCGGGGGCGGTGATGGCCGGGCTCGGGGTGCTTCTCGGGGCGTTCGGGGCGCACGGCCTGCGCGAGCGCATCGCGCCCGACCTGCTCGCCGTCTACGACACCGGCATCCGCTACCACCTGATCCACGCGCTGGCCCTGCTGGCCGTCGCGTGGGCGGTGGAGCGCTGGTCGAGCGCCTGGGTCGGCGCCGCCGGCTGGCTCTTCCTAGCCGGCATCGTCGTCTTCTCCGGCAGCCTCTACCTGCTCGCGGTCACCGGCACGCGCTGGCTCGGCGCCATCACCCCCATCGGCGGCCTCTGCTTCCTGGTGGGCTGGGCGGTGCTCGCGGTGGGCGTCCTCCGCGCCGGCGGCTGACGGGCGGTTGCGGCTGGTCTGCTGCCCTGAACTCGCGCCGCACCGGACGGGTCAACCAGATACACGATTGGCCTGATGCTCGACCCGCGGTTTCGCCGGGCGGTCGCGCATGGCGGCTAGGTCGCTCTCCCAGAGCCCCGAACCTGCGAGCTGGAAGATGCGACCGGCTTTCGCCCGGCGAACGAACTCCGCTAGCGCGAGATTGATCGCCTTCGAGTAGGTTCGCTCGCCGCTCAGCCGCAACGCTTCCTCGAGAGTCTGCTCATCAAGCACAAGATTCGTGCGTTCGCCGGGCTCGTAGCCGTCGCAGCTCAGCATCGGAAGGCGGGGGTATGTCCCGTGTGCTAGAGTGGGCAAGTAAGTCAGAACTGTCCAGCCATGACCAGGGAAGAGCGTCTCCGCAGAACCGTGGAAAGCGGCAAGTACTCCCCCTTGTATCGATGCCTGCGCGCGCGGGGGGGAGGGGAGTGGCGGGTCTCGTTCGCCGACCTGGAGGCGGTGCTGGGGTTCACGCTTCCGGAGTCGGCGCGGGTGCACCGGCCGTGGTGGTCCAACCAGCGCAACGGGGGTGGCCACAGCCACGCGCTCGCATGGCAACTGGCCGGCTGGAAGACGCGCGCGGTGGATCTCGAGACCGAGACGCTGGTGTTCGAGCGCGCCGTCACCGACAGCGATGCCGTTCACGCGGCCGGAGGACCGGACGGTCATCGGGTTCCGGTCGACCTCGACGAGGTGTTTCCGCCGCACGATCCCGGTCCATGGCCGGTGGGCATGTCGCTGCGGCGCGACGATCTGTACGACGACCGGGGCCGCTGAGCGTTGGATGTTCATCGACACCAACGTCCTGGTCCGTGCCCGTTTCACGGCCGCGCCCGAACACGCCCTCGCGCGTGAACGCTTGCGCACGGCCCTCGGCGGCACCGAGCCGGTACGGATCAGCCGCCAGGTCGTACGCGAGTATCTCGCCGTCGTGACGCGGCCGCAGACCTGGTCGGCGCCCCTCGCCATGCCCGATGCCCTTCGGGACGCGGACTGGTTCCTCTCCACGTTCGACGTGCTGGAGGACGGCCCGGAGGTTACCCGCGTTCTCGCCGCGCTGTGTCGCGAGGTGCCGGTTGCCGGCCGTCGAGTCCACGACGCGAATATCGTGGCGACCATGCTTGCCCACGCCGAAGAGCGCCTGCTGACGTTCGATCTCCATGACTTTCGGCGGTACGACGGTCGCATCACGCTGATCGATCCTGCGATGGGCGTTTGACGGCAGCCGAGCCGACGGCGTGGGCGAACGCGGCGCTTCACCGGGTTCCCGTCGTCAGTACACCCGGAGCCGCGGCGCGCCAGGGGCGCCGACGCCGGCTCGCCGGGCCTGCCGGTCGAGCGTCTCCAGCGCCGCCCGGCCGGTGTCGCCGAGGTCGGTGGTCCAGTCGTTCACGTAGAGGTCGACGTGCTGGAACATCACCTCGTCGCTCAGCTCCTGGGCGTAGCGGCGCATGGTGGGGACCGTCTCTTGGCGATGGCGCCGGCCGTGGGCGAGCGAGTCGCGGATCACGGCGGTCGCGGTGGCGATGGTGTCGGCGCCGAGGGCGTGCCGGGCGAGGATGCCGCCGAGGGGGAGGGGGGCGCCCGTCGCCTCCTCCCAGACCGTGCCGAGGTCTTCGACGAGGGCGAGGCCGTGCGCGCGCCACGTGAAGCGGCCCTCGTGGATGCACACGCCGAAATCGGCGTCGCCGGATTCGAGGGCGGGCATGATGTCGGAGAACACCACCTGCTCGACGGCGCCCTCGCCGGCGTGAAACAGCTCGTAGAGCAGTGCGGCGGTGGTGTGGGCGCCGGGGCACAGCACGCGGGCGGGCCGCGAGGCGCCGCCAGCCGCGGGGATCGGGTCGCGGGGACGGGTGCCGGGGCGCGCGGCGAGCAGCACGGGGCCGACGCCGAAGCCGAGGGCCGAGCCGACCGGCAGCACGCCGAGGTCGTCGCTCAGCAGCAGCGCGGCGTGGAAGCTGGCCTTCGCCACGTCGAAGTCGCCCGCGAAGAGCCGCCGGTTCAGCTCCTCGACGTCGAGCAGCTCGATGCGGAAGTCGAGGCCCCGCGGGTCCACCTTCCCCTCGAGGATGCCGTGGAAGGCGAACGTGTCGTTCGGGCAGGTGGAGATGCCCAGGTGGATCGGCGTCACGGGCCGCTCCAGTCGGGCCGGTCGAGCAGGTCGGCCGCGACGAGCCAGGCGGCGTCGAGGGCCTCGGGGATCTGCCAGCGCTCGAACCGGCGGTCGCCGACCGCGTTCGAGATGCCGCGGACGATGGCCACCGGCACCTCGGCGAGCCGGCAGGCGAGGGCGACCGCGAAGCCCTCCATGTCCTCGGCCGCCGCGTCGGGAAACAGCGCCCGCCGCTCGCGGGTCTCGCCGTCCGTGGCCGACGCCGTGCACACGGTCAGCAGGGGGCCCGCGGCGGGGGGGACGGGACAGGCGAGAGGCAGTGCGTCGGGTCCGGGCGCCTCTCCCTCGCCGCCGCGCGGCCAGTGGCGGAACCCGAGGTCGATCGCGGGCACGAACGTGGCGACGCCGACCCCGACGCCGTGCATCAGGACCGACGGAAACACCGCCGCGGTGCCGACCGGGAGCCCGCCGGGGTCGAACGTGCCGGCGATGCCGACGAGAATCACGCGCTCCGGCTCGTGCACCGCGATGGCGTCGCGGGCCCGCGCCGCCGCCGAGACCGGCCCGAAGCCGCACAGCTCGCACGGCGCGTCGACCCCGAAGCCCCGGCGGCGGGCGAGGTGTCGGCGCTCGATCTCGGTGGGCACCAGGACGAGGGTGTGAGGAGCGGCCACGGGGCAACCAGTTTATCGCGGGCCGCCGCCTCTGCGGCCGACCGGCTCCAGGAGCCGACGATGCCGACGCCCGTCGCGGGCTGCCGCCTCTGCGGGGCCGGCTCCAGACTGCCGACAAGGTGAGCGTCGCCTATTCCAGCGCCACCACCGCCGCGCGCAACTCCGTCAAGTGCACCGCCCGGATCGGGGTCGTTCCCCCCGACGGGGATGCGTCGGTCCACCGCGGGGCCGGCCTGCCCGCCGCCGCATACGCCTCGGTCAGCGCCGAGCGCAGCTCCGTCAGGTGCACGAGCCTGACCCGCGTCGCCCCCGCCCGCAGGATCGGGTCCGTCCACGCGAACCGCCCCAGCCCCGCCGCCGCCCGCAGGCCGTCGATACGCGTTCGCAGCTCGGTGACGTGGACCGCCCTGATCGGCGTCTCGCCCGGCACGATGGGGTCGTCGGTGAACGGTCGAAGCACCGTCACGCCGAACGACTGGGTCGCCGTCCGGCTCGAGCCGCCGGCGTCGGTCGCCGTCACCGTGACCGTCGCAGACCCCGGCGCCCGCGGCGTCACCGTCACCCGGCTCCCCGACACCGACACCGCGGCCACCGCCGGCCGCGACGAGCTCGCCTCGTAGGTCAACCGATCGCCGTCCGGGTCGCGAAACGCGCCGGCCACGTCCACCGTCACCGCGGCTTCATCGGCCTCGATGGTCAGCGGCGGCAGCGTGCCCACGGGCTCGGGCGGCTGGTTTCCCCGGCTCACCGTTACCGTGAACGACAGTGTCGCACTCAGGCCGCCGGGGTCCGTCGCGGTCACCCGGATCGTCGCCGTGCCCACGCCGACGGCCGTCAGCGTCACGCGGGTGCCGCCAGCGTCCTCGACCGTCACTACGTCCGGCTGCGACCACGACACGTCGTAGGTCAGCGCGTCGCCGTCGGGATCGACGAACGGCGCCGACACGTCCACGTCCACCGAGCCGCCGACGGTCAGGCTCCGGTCCGGCAGGGTGCCCACCACCGCCGGCGGTCGGTTGGCGCCGGCCGCGACCCGGTCCCGCCACAACGCCACGGCGGGACCCGTGGCGTTGAGGACGGCGACGGCGTCGGCCGGGCCGTTCACGCCCGACCCCCCGGTGCCATAGGGAACGCCCACCGGGTCGCCGCCTGTCGTGGTCCGCAGGCGAGGGCTCGAGAAAGCAGGCAACCGCCCGCAGGATATGCCTGCGTCATTGCACTGGGTGGGGTAGCCCATGATGGTGAACCATCGCTTCGACGCCGGGGCGCCAGCGTCGAATGCCCGCTGGTTCACGTAGCCGTAGGCCGGATGCGACCGCAGGCCACCCTCGTTCTCGTGGACCTGATGGCGGTCGTGCCGGAGCCCCATGCTGTGTCCCAGCTCATGCGCGAACGTGAGGCCGCCGCAATCCTGCAGGCTGAGGCCGAAGACCCCGGGTCGGTACGCCTTGCCGCAGATGTCGTCTGTTTCGCCGACGATCAGGTGCACGAGATCGGCCCCGACCTCGTCGCGCAGGGAGTGCACCTCGTCCAGATGGCCGTCGGACGGCTCCAGGAGACGGTCGAGATCGAGATCCGAGTCCCCCGTCTCCACGTACGTCACCTCGGATCTGTCGACCAGCGCAATGCGATGGTTCACCCCGCTCGTCTCGTAGGCCTGATTGGTCTCCGCGACCCTGAGGTCAATCTCCGCCTCGATGGCGGCGACCCCGCCCGCCGCGTCACGCGCGGCGCGCGTGTAGACGACGGCCACGTCGATCTCGACATCCGTTGCCGCCCCGCACAGCCGTCCCGTGAAGTCGATCGTGGCCAGCCAGTCCCGCCAGCCGGCCGGCGCACACGCCTGTGTGACCAGGATGTCCAGCCCCTCGAGACCCGCCCGGCGCGTCCCGGACGGAAGCGGGCCCGTCACGCCCCAGTTGTAGGACAAGCCCAGATACTCGAGGTTCACCAGGTTGCCCAACCACGCGGGGATTCCGCCGGTCACGTCGCTCGCCGAGAGGTACAGCCACCGGAGGTTCGTGTGGTTCCTCAACCACGCGGGGATGGGGCCGACGCTCAGTTGGTTCCAGGAGAGTCCCAGCCCCCAGAGGTTCAGGTTCCTGAGATCGTCCGGAATCCCGCCGGTCAAGTCGTTCCCCAACAGGTACAGCGCCAGGAGGCCGGACATGTTTCCGAACCACGTGGGGACGGAACCGCTCAACTCGTTGCGGGAGAGGTTCAGGAAGACCAGGCTCCCCAGGCTCTCCAGGGCCCGCGGGATCGGGCCGCTCAGCTCGTTCGAGCTGAGGTCCAGCCACCGAAGGGTCCCGATAGCGCCCAACGCGGTGGGAATCGAGCCCGTCAGGCCGTTGTCGCCGAGCTTCAGCTCCGTGACCCGGCCGGACGCATCCGCCGTCACGCCGTGCCAGTCGCCGAGCGGCGCGGACGTCTTCCAGCTCGTGCTGTTGGTCCAGCCCGCGCCGCCCGTTGCGTCGTAGAGCGCCTCGAGTGCCGCCCGATCCGACGCTGCGCTTCCCTGGGCCGCCGCGTCACCCGCGACGGCCAGGAGCGCCAACAGCGGCAACAGCCGACAACGACGGCAGCCTTCGGTATACGTCAACGATTGCATGTCTGGTCCCGAATCGACGGTCCCCCCGGCGGCCGACCGATCGCCCGGGCGCCTCGCCGCCGGCGGCTACGCCCGGAGGTCGTAGCACTGCAGCCGCGGCCCGGCGCCGGTGAGGAGGTCGCGCGAGTTCTGGACGAAGTAGAGCAGGCCGCGGCTGAGCACCGGCAGCGTCCACGACTCGTAGGCGGCGGCCAGCCACGTGCGGGAGATCTCGCGATAGCCGTCGGGGGTGAGATCGAGCCACAGCAGGTGGCCGATCTCGCCGAGGGCGAGAAAGTGCCCGTCGACCGCGAGGAGCGACCCCCGGGCGGTGCCGAGCTGGACCCGGCGCTCCCGCCCGCCCTGCTCGAACGTCTCGGGCCACAGGGGCACCTCGCGCCACGCCACCTCGCCCGTCGCCGCGTCGATGCAGGCGAGCGACGAGTCGCCCTGGTTGCGGCCGTCGAAGCCGTAGAGGTAGCCGTCGCGGTGGATCGCGGTGTTCCAGTGGAGGGCGAACTCGCGGGTCGTCCAGACCACCTCGTGGCTGAAGTCGGGGAGGACCCGGATCAGCGCGCCGCCGGTGCGGTAGCTGGCCGAGACGAACACCTTGTCGTCGAACGCCACCGGGCACGAGGCGTTGACCGACTCGTAGGTCCGGCTGCGGAACGGGAACGCGAAGTCGACGGCGCCGTCCGCGGGGTCGATGGACAGCAGCCCCCCGCTGGGCGGCGACGACTCGCCGCCCGCGAACACGAAGACCCGCCGCCGCCCGTGCACGACCGCGGGCACCGGGGAGGCATAGCTCGGGCCCCAGTCGCCGGCCCGCCACAGCTCGCCGCCGGTCGCCGCGTCGAAGGCGACGACGCACGCGCCGCGGGGCGCCCCCACGTTCACGATGACCCGGCCGTCGTCGACCAGCGGCGTCGACGAGGTGCCGAAGAAGTCCTGGTGCACCCCGTAGTCGGCCCGCAGGTCGCGGCTCCAGAGGCCGCGCCCGGTGGCGAGGTCGAAGGCGTGCAGCCGGCTCTCGGCCCCCAGGGTGAACACCCGCCCGGTCGCGATGACCGGGCTCGAGCGGGGGCCGTTGTTGTAACCGTAGCGGTCGCGGTAGCGGGTCGGGTAGCGGAAGTCCCAGTGCAGCTCGCCGGTCTCGGGGTGGCGGCACTCGACCACCTCGTTGTCGCCCAGCCGGTGCAGGAACACCAGCCGGTCTCCCGCGATGGCCGGCGACGTGTAGCCCGTGCCCTTCTCCATCTCCCACACCAGCGGCGGCGGCAGCGACCGGCTGAGGCGGGTCTCGGTGGACACCGCGTTGTGGGTGGGGCCGAGGAACGAGGCCCAGTCGTGGGTGACGGCGTCGGGCGACAGCGGCCGCGGCGGGTTCCGCACCACCGGCTGCGCGCCTGTCGCCCCTGCCCGCGGCTGCGCACCGGCCGCCGCGGTTCCCGGCCGTGCGCGGGCTGATCCGGCCAGGACCATGGGGCCGGCGAGCGTCTGCAGCAGGGTCCGGCGGGAGAGGGCCTTCATGGGCGGCGATCTTAACAGCCCCGCGGAGACGTCGCCGCCGCGATTCGGGCGAACATGCACCCGCCCCGCGTCGTTCCGACGTGCGCCAGGAGCATTCTCCTCACGTCCCCATCAGGCGGGCGTTCTTGGGCCCGCTGGCGGCCGCGACGCCCCATGAACGGCATCCGTGCCGCAAGGCCGGGCGGGCTATAATTCCCGGGCCTCGCCGGGGTGCGCGAGGCCGGCGCCGAGGGAGGAGAGCACGGACGTGGCCGACACCGGACCCAAGAGCGCGGTCGAGCTGGCGATGGAGCGTCTCCGGCGGCAGGATGCCGAGGCCGGCGACGACGCGGCGGGCCGCCCCCTGACGGACGACGAGAAGGAGGCCATCGCCGCCGCCCGCCGCGACTACGAGGCGAAGGTCGCCGAGGCCGAGATCCTGATGCACTCGAAGCTCGCGGCCACCTTCGACCTCGAGGGCCGGCGCGAGATCGAGGCCAACCACCGCCGCGACCTCGGGCAGTTCGCGTCCGCCCGCGACCGGAAGATCGCGGCGATCCGGAAAGGCGACGGGTCGTGACGAAGGCGGTCGTCGTCGCCCTCACCCTCGTCAACTTCGTGCTCCTCGTTCCCGGCGTGATCCTGCCGGTCTACGGCGTCACCATCACCACCGAGGTCGCGGCGGCGATCATCCCCGAGCCGGTCGAGGTCACCGTCTACGAGCAGACCCGGTCCATCCTCGGCACCGTCCGCGAGCTGTGGCTCTCGGCCGACTACCTGGTGTCGTTCCTCATCCTGCTGTTCAGCGTCATCGTTCCCGTCGCCAAGGCGGGGATGCTGCTGGGGTCGATCTACGCGGCCGGCGACGCGGTCCGCAGGCGGCTGGTGCTCGTCGTCGACCTCATCGGGAAGTGGTCGATGGCCGACGTGTTCGTGGTCGCGGTGTTCCTGGCGTTCCTGGCGACCCGCGACCAGGCCCAGGCCAACAGCTTCAGCGTGCCGGTGCTGCTGCGGCAGGTCGACGTGGACATGCAGACCCGGCTCACGTCGGAGCTCGGACCGGGGTTCTACTGCTTCCTCGCGTACTGCCTGTTCTCGGTCGCCTGGACCCAGGTCCTGAAGTACCGCCGGCCCGACTGAGCCCCGTGCGCCGGCCCAACAGAGAGAGAATGGAGAGACTCATGAAGTTCCGCAATATCGTCGGCGTGACCGCCGGCATCGCGATCGCCGCGTCCGGCGTCGTGTCGGCGCAGGACGACCCCGTCGTCGTGATGGAGACCAGCCTGGGCACCATCACCGTCGAGCTCGCCCCCGCCGAGGCGCCGATCAGCGTCGACAACTTCCTGCAGTATGTGGACGCCGGGCACTACGACAACACCATCTTCCACCGCGTCATCCAGGGTTTCATGATCCAGGGCGGCGCCTATTCGCCGGAGATGCGCACGCGGCCGACCCGCCCGCCGATCGAGAACGAGGCGCAGAACGGGCTGCTGAACGACCGCTACACGATCGCGATGGCCCGGACCAGCGAGATCCACAGCGCCACCGACCAGTTCTTCATCAACACCGTCGACAACAACTTCCTCAACAACGGCGTTCGCGACTTCGGCTACGCGGTGTTCGGGCGGGTGATCGACGGCACCGCCGTCGTGGACCGCATCGCCGCGGTGCCGGTGTCGAACACGGTGCCGAACGAGGCGGTGGTGATTCAGTCGATACGACGGCGCTAGGAGTCCGGCGGCTAGCGGCAGCGCGATGCGTGACCGTTGGTACGGCGACGACCGCGATGTCGTGAAGTGGAGCGCGGTCGTGCACCTCGCGCGCCGCGAGGCGATCTCGGACGTTCTGCACGCGGCCCTGTATCGGCCCGACGACGACTGGCCTCGGCTCGCCACCGCGCGCGGGCCGGCGGCGCTGCCGGACGAGGTGGTCCGCCACTTCCGCGACCTCGACCACCTGCAGCGGCTGGGGGCGCGGACGGGGCTGCGGATCGTGACGGTGAAGGAGCGGTTCGCGGATCGGGCCGCCTACTTCCGGCGCCTGTGCGACCGGGTCCGGAACCACGGGTCGCCGGTGCTGGTGCTGCTCGATCCCGATACCGGTCTCGTCGAGGAGACGCCCGGTCCTCATCACGTGGCGTCGGCCGAGGTGGCGCAGGTCTTCGCGGTGCTTCGCCCCGGCGACCTGCTCGCCTGCTATCAGCACGCCCGCGCCCAGAAGGACTGGCGCGGCCGAGCCCGGCGCGCCTTCGCGAACGCGCCCGGCGTTCCCTCGTTCGAGGTGGAAGTGCTACGCTCGGAGCTGGCCCGCGACGTGTTGCTGCTGGCCGTGAAGAAGGGGGAGTAGCGTTCCCGTTTGCTTCCATCGCGATCAGTCCTCCAGCCGGAGCTCGAGGGTACGGACGTGTGAAGAAGGGGGAGTAGCGTTGCGGTTCCCGTCGCTTCTGCCGGTCGTGGCCGCGGTCGTCGCGGTCGCGGCGCCTGCGTCGGCGGGCCAGTCCGACTACTGGTTCACGGACGAACTGGCGTCGTACCGCGAGTTGGTGGGGGAGTACCGCGACGGCGACGCGGTCGCCGCGATGGCCGGGGTGCGGGCGATGGCGCCGTCCGCCGTCCACGCCCTCCTCGACCGGGTGCGCGAGCCGGACACCCGGCTGACGGGGACCGACGCCGAGCCGGCGCTGAACGAGCGGCTGTTCCGGACGGCGGCGATGCTGCACGTCGACGTGGCCGGGCGGCTCCGGTCGCGGGGACTCCACCGCGCCGCGGAGGAGCAGGTCGAGCTCGCCATCCGCTGGGTGAACCTGAACGCGCGAGATCCGGAGCCCCTGGGGTCGTTCCGGCGGCGGTGGTTCCTCGGGGCGGCGCTCCTCGCCTTCGAGCACGGCGGGTGGCAGGACGGCGTGACCTTTACCGATCTCGCCTGCGAGCTGCTCCCCGACGACGTGGCCCTGCTGACGGCGGCCGCCTGGTTCAACGAGGGCCTCGCGCTGGCCCCGGTGGACCCCGTCGAGCTGGAGCGGGGAGGATTGACGCGGATGCAGGAACGGAAGCGCGGCCGGCTGCTGGCCGCGGCCCGGCGGGCGGGCGCGGCCCTCCGGGCCGCCCCGGCCGCGCCGGAGGCGACCCTGCGGCTGGCCCGGGTCCGGATGCTGCTGGGGCAGGGCGAATCGGTGCGGGAGCAGTTGACCGGACTGGCGGATCGCGAAGGCGTCCCTCGGGCCCATGCCTACCTCGGCCGGCTGCTGCTCGGCCGACTGCACCTCGAGGCCGGGGAGACGGTCGAGGCGGAGGCCCGGTTCCGGGACGCCGTCGCCCTCGAGCCGCACGGCCAGGCGGCCCGGGTCGCGCTGGGCCGCCTCCTCGAGCAGCAGGGAGACCGGCGGGGCGCGGCGGCGGTGCTCGAGCCGGTTCTGCGCGGTGACGCGGGCATGGCCATCGATCCCTGGGTCGACTACCTGCTCGGCCTCGGCAACGGTCCGGAGCTGCGGGAGGCCCTGCGCCGGGAGGTGCGGCGGTGAGCGGCCGGCCGCGCCGGCGTCCCGACCGGAGAGCGTCGCCCCCCGGCTCCGCCCGCCGCCCGACCGCCCCGCCGGGCAGCCGGCTCGCGCGGTGGTCGGGTCGGTGCGCCCTGGCCCGCCCACCGTCGCCCTCGGCGCTGCCGGGCGCGCAACCGACCCTCCCGGAGCACGGGCTGTCTCCACGGCGCAGACGCCTGGCCGGAGGTGGCGCGCTTCCGCCGCGCGGGCTCGTCGCCGCGTTGCTCGGGCTGGTTCTCGTTGCCGGGGCGGCGCCCGCGGCAGGGCAGACCTTCCGCACCGGGGTCGACGCGGTGGCCGTCGACGTGCTCGTGACCCGCGGGCGCGACGCGGTGGCGGGGTTGACCGCGGATGACTTCACGGTGCTCGACAACGGCGTGCGGCAGGACGTCGCCGCGGTCCTCGTCGAAGAGGTCCCGGTCACCCTGCTGCTCGTCCTGGACACGAGCGGGAGCGTGCGCGGCGCGCCCCTCCGACAGTTGCTCGCGGCCGCCGAGGCGGCCGGCGAGGCGCTGCGGTCCGACGACCGGGTCGGCCTCGTGACCTTCTCCGACAAGCTGCGTCTCGCCGTCGAGCCCCCCGCGCCGCCCGCCGAGCTCCCGGCGGCGCTCGACCGCATGCGGGCCGGCGGCGCGACCGCCCTCTACGACGCCACCTTCGCGGCCCTCGCCCTGCGCGACCGGACGGTGGGCCGGACCGTCGTGCTCGTCTTCAGCGATGGATACGACACCACGAGCTGGCTCGATCCCCTCGACGTGCTCGACGCCGCCCGCCGCAGCGACGTCGTCGTCTACGGCGTCCATCACGACCACCTCGCACGCGAGGGCTGGCAGCAGCGCGAGGGGCGCGGGCGGGCGAGCCGCTGGTTCGCGGACGATCCGCATCTCTTCCGGCAGGAGTACCTGGCCCAGCTCGCGGCCGACACCGGGGGCTCGGTGTACGTGGCGGCGGACCTGGACCGGCTGCGCGAGGTGTTCGCTCGGGTCGTCGACGAGTTCCGGAGCCGCTATCTCCTGACCTACACGCCGCAGGGGGTCGAGGCCGGCGGGTGGCACGAGCTGGAGGTGCGGGTGCGCGGGCGCGGCCGGCGCGTGCAGGCGCGCCGCGGCTACCTGCGCTGAGCGGCGCGCGACGGACCCGGGCGCTGCGCCTGTTTGCGCCGGGGGACGGTGGCCAAGTGCCGGGTAGCCGGCCGCGGCCAGGCCCGCCACGGCTGTCTGCGCCGGGCGGGGCGGCTGGGCGCAGTCTCCGCCGGGGACGGTGAGCGACGCGACGGTAGCCGGCCGCATCCGGGCGCCGCCGGTCTCCCTGCGGCTTTTCAGGTGGTGGCGCACGGCAGGATGATCGCTTCAGCGCCCCGTGGTTGCGACACCGAAGGGTGCGCCGCGGGAAAGGCCGTTCAGTGCCCGTCGGCGTCTAACTCTCGGGCGTCGTTCCGGCGCCGGAAAGGGGGTACCGCGACCGCATGGACACGCTGCTCCAGGACGTCCGCTCCGCCGTGCGCCGGCTCGCCGGCCAGCGCGGCTTCACGGTGACCGCGCTCGTCACCCTCGCCCTCGGCATCGGCGCCAACACCGCGATGTTCGGCATCGTCTACGGTCTGATGCTGCGCCCGCTGCCCTATCCCGACGCGGACCGCCTCGTGCGCGTCGGAGAGTCGTTCGGCGGGCGTGCCGCGTTCAACCTGTCGAACCGGTCGATGCCCCTGCTCGAGGACGCCGAGTCGTTCGAGGGCCTCGCCGTGTACCGGGAGAGCTCGGTGGAGTGGGCGGGCCCCGATGGCGTGGTCACCCTGGGCGGCGCCGCGGTGTCGCCCGGGATGTTCCCCCTGCTGCGGGCGACGCCCCGCCTCGGCCGGCTGTTCACCGAGGACGAGGCGCGGGAGGGCGCGGACCAGGTGGTGCTGCTGAGCCACCGCGCCTGGACGAACCGCTTCGCGTCCGATCCGGACATCGTGGGGACCCCCCTCGAGCTCGACGGAGACCCCTACACCGTCGTCGGCGTGCTCGCCGAAGGGTTCTACTTCCCGAGCCCCGACGGCGAGTTCTGGACGCCCCTCGTCGTCCCTCCGTTCGCGCCGCCGGCCGCGGCCGTCGCGGGGCAGCCGCGAATGGTGGTCCTGATCGCCTTCAACGGCCTCGGCCGCCTCGCGCCGGGGGTCTCGCCGGAACAGGCGGCGACGGAGGTCCGCACCCGTCTGGAGGCCGGTTCGATGTCGTTCGGGCTGCCCGCCGGCGCGGGACGGGCCGCCGCCGCGCTCGGCCGGAGCGAGGCGCGGGTCGTGCCGCTGCTGGAGGAGATGGTGGGCGCGTACCGGCCGGCGCTGACGGCCCTGACCGCGGCGACGGCGCTCGTGCTGCTGATCGCCTGCATCAACGTGGCGGGGCTGCTGCTCGCGCGCGGGGTGACCCGCCGGCGGGGGCTGGCGGTGTGCGCGGCCCTCGGCGCGGGCCGCGGCCGGCTCGTCCGCCAGCTTCTGACCGAGAGCGTCCTGCTGGGCACGGGCGGCGGGGTCCTCGGCCTCGCGGCGGCGGCGGTCGTGCTGCGCGCGGTGCCCGCCCTCGTCCCCGGCGACATCGCGCGGCTCGACCAGGTCGGCATCGACGGTCTGTCGGTGGCGTTCACGGTGGGGCTGTCGATCGCGGCGGGGCTGCTGTTCGGCGCCGCGCCGGCCTTCCAGTGGTCGCGGATCGACCTGGTGCGCACCCTGAACGAGGGGAGCGCGCAGGCCCCCGGCGGCTTCCGGCTGCTGCGCTCGAACCGGACGCGCGCGGCCCTGGCCGTGGCCCAGGTCGCCCTGGCCCTCGTGCTGCTCGTCGGGGCGGGGCTGCTCCTGCGCAGCTTCGTCGGGCTCGTCACCGTCGACCGCGGCTACGACCCGGCCAACGTCATCGCCGCCCGCATCCGGAACCCCGACGTGAGTTTCCGCCCGGATATGGCCCCCGACGCGATAGCCGGCCTCCAGACGGCGGGCCGGCTCTTCGGGCGCGCGCTCGTGGACGAGCTGGCCCGGCTGGAGGACCTCGCCGAGGTCGAAGCGGCGGGGGTGTCGTCGCGCTTTCCGCTCGCGTCCGGCGGGAACGTCAGCCTGGCCACGTTCCGAGCGGCGGGGGCCCCGATTCCCGCCGACCCCACGGAGCTTCCCCAGGCGCCCATCAACTTCGTCAGCCCCGGCTACTTCGACGCGATGCGGCTGCGTGTCCGGAGCGGGCGGACGTTCACCCCCCTCGACCGGGCCGAGAGCCCGCCGGTGCTGGTGTTGAGCGAGACGCTCGCCCGCGAGGTCTTCGGCGGCGAGCCGGCCGTCGGCGGGCGGGTGCCGCTGCCGGGCGGCGGCGACGAACCGTGGGAGGTGGTCGGGGTCGTGGCCGACGTCAGCTACGGCGCGCTGACGATCGCCGAGTCGCAGGCCGAGGCGTACCTGCCGCTCCAGCAGATCGAGCACGCGTCGATGCTGGGCGGCATGTTCTCCTCCTCGTCGGTCGCGGTGCGGACCGTCGGCGACCCGGTGGCCGCCGTCCCGTTCCTGCGCGAGGCGGTGGCCGCGGCGGGTCCGGCGGCGAGCATCGACCAGGTGACGACGATGGACGCCCGGCTGTTGGCGGCGGTCGAGCAGCCCCGGTTCTACGCCGTCTTCGTCGGCTTCTTCGCGGCCCTCGCGCTCTTCCTCGCCGCGTTCGGCATCTACGCCCTGCTCAGCTACACCGTCTCGCAGCGCCGCCGCGAGATCGGGGTCCGCATGGCCCTCGGGGCCCGGCCCGGCGACGTCGTCGCGCTCGTCGTCCGGCAGGGGGCCGGGCTCGTGGCGGCGGGCGCCGTTCTCGGTCTCTTCGGGGCGGCCGCCTCGTCGCGGCTCCTCGAGAGCTTCCTGTTCGGCGTCGGCGCCGACGACCCGCTGACGTTCGTGGCGGCGCCCGTCGCCCTCGTCGCCGTCGCCCTCGTCGCCTGCTGGCTCCCGGGCCGCCGCGCCGCCCGCATCCACCCCATGGACGCCCTGCGGGTGGAGTAAGTACATGGCGCTATTGGCGGGGCGCGTACGGTGCCGCGCGGGCGCCGAGGCCGTCCCGGCGCATGTCCACCCGGGGCGTCGGCCCTTCCGCGTCGGCGGGCGCGACGGTCACCACGTACTGCATCCCCAGCTCGCGGCCGATGCCGGCCAGGGTGTCTCCCAGCGCCGCGGGGTCCTCGATACGTTCGAAACGGCCGCCGGTGGCGGCGGCGAGGCGCTCGAAGTTCGGGAGGGGCACGGCGGTGACGGACACGCCGGAGAACAGCACGCCGTGGGCGGCCAGCAGGTCCGCGAGCCCGTCGAGGTCGCCCGACAGGTCGGCCGCCCGGCGTCGACCGCGCACCTGCGACGACTGCAGCTCCGAGCGGGCCATCTCGGTCGCCTGGCCCAGCATGACGACGACCGGGCGCGCCGCGCCGCGGGCGTGCAGGTCGTTCACCGCCTCGACGATGGCGGCGTGCAACTCGCCGTCGACGCTCTGCATGTCGAGGATGCTCTCGTCGTCGATGGCGCCGATGAGGCGGGCGATGCCGGCGTTGAGCTGCCGCTGGGTCACGGCGAGGTTGTCGAAGACGGCGACGATCTGCACGGCCCGGGGCGTCGGCGTCACGTCCACCACGTCGAGCTCGACCCCGTCGGCGCTCACCGTGAAGTCGTCGCGCGTCAGGCCCGCCACCGGTGCGCCGTCCTCGTCCGTCACCGTCACGACAAAACGGACCGGCGACTGGGCGAGTGCCGCCTGCACGACGAGAGCGAGCAACAGAGTCAGTGTGCGTCGATGCATGGAATCATCCAGCAGCGTAGCGGGCAGCTTCATACCGCGGCGGCCTCCTCGCGCACGAGATGCAGTCTGATCGCTCTCGGTGCATCGTCCTTCTCGAAGTGGCAGAGCACGGCGTCCCTCGCCATCTCCTTCAGGTCGTTCCAGTCGTCCCCCTGGGTGAAGATGCTGTGCCCCAGCGCCCTCGCGACGAAACCGCCCTCGGGGGCCTCGGTTACCTCGAAGATGATCTCGGCAGGTCTCATGGTGAGTCCTTCGTTGGCGTCGTCAGGCCTGCGGCAGGAGTCCGGCCAGCAGTTGCGCCGGGTGCACCGCCTGCGCGTCGGCGAGGTCGTGCACCTGGTGCCGGCAGGATACCCCCGCGGCGACCAGGCGTTCGTTCGGGCCGAGGGCGCGGGCGGCGGGGAGGAGCCGTCGCTCGCCGATGCTCCGTGAGAGGTCGAAGTGCTCGCGGGCGTAGCCGAACGAGCCGGCCATGCCGCAGCAGCCGGCGTCGAGGTCCACCACTTCGGCGCCGGGCACGCGGGACAGCAGGGCGCGGGCCGGGGGCAGGAGGCCCAGCGACTTCTGGTGGCAATGTCCGTGCAGCAGCAGCCGCTCGGGACCGGGCTGCAGGTCGAGATCGATAGTGCCCGCGCTCAGCTCGCGTTCCAGCCACTCCTCGAACAGGACGCAGGCGCCGGCCACTTCCCGCGCCTGCCGTTGCGCGTCGCCGCGCAGCAGCGACGGGAGGTCGTCGCGCAGGGAGGACAGGCAGCTCGGCTCGAGGACGACGATCGGCCGCCCCGCCGCGGCCACGGGATGCAGGCGGGCCACGGTGTCCTCGCCGCGGCGCCGCGCCTCTCGCAGCAGGCCCTGCGAGATGAGCGGGCGGCCGCAGCAGACGTCGGGACCGAGTGCGACCCCGACCCCGGCGTGGTCGCAGACGGCGGCCGCCGCCATCCCGATCTCCGGGTGGTAGTAGTTGGTGAAGGTGTCGGCGAACAGGACGACGGACGCACCGTTGCCGTTGGCGGGACGAGGGCGCGCGTCCCACTGCGTTCGCAGGGTGCGGGTCGCCCACCGCGGCAGCGCCCGGCGGCGGTCCAGGCCGAGCAGCCGCTCGTTCAGGCCGCGGACCCAGGACATGCCGAGCCACGGGTTGACGAGCCGCGCCAGCGGGCTCGCCACGGCCGACAGCTCCCGGATGTGCCCGAGCAGCCGCGCCCGCAACGGCGTCCCGTGCCGGGCGTGGTAGTCGGCGAGGAACTCCGCCTTGAACCGCGCCATGTCCACGCCTACGGGGCACTCCGCCTTGCAGGCCCGGCACTCCAGGCACAGGTCGAGCGCGTCGTGCACGCCCTGGTCGCCGAGCCCCGCCTCGTCGAGGCGGCCGGTCATCGCCGACCGCAGGGCGTTGGCCCTCCCCCGCGTCGAGTGGGTCTCGTCGCGGGTGGCCATGTAGGACGGGCACATGGTGCCGTCCAGCGTCTTCCGGCACGCGCCGACCCCGCTGCACATCTCGACCGCGCGCCCGAGGCCACCGAACGCCGCGTAGTCGAAGTAGCCCTCCGGCTGCGGGGTGCGGTAGTCGGGGCCGTAGCGGAGGTTGGCGGTGAGGGGGGGCGCGTCGACGATCTTGCCGGGGTTGAACAGCCCCGCCGGGTCGAACGTGCGCTTGACGGTGCGGAACGCCTCGTAGAGCTCCGGGCCGAACATGCGTTCCATGAACGGGCCGCGCACCAGCCCGTCGCCGTGCTCGCCCGAGAGGGCGCCGCCGTACTCCAGCACGAGCTCCGCGATGTCGTCGGCGATCGCCTCGAACTGGCGCACGCCCGCCTCGGTCTTCATGTTGACGACGGGGCGCACGTGGAGGCAGCCGACCGAGGCGTGCGCGTAGACGCCGGTGGTGCTGCCGTGGCGCTTCACGATGTCGAGGAACCGGGCGATGTAGTCGCGCAGCCGCGCCGGCGCCACCGCGGTGTCCTCGACGAAGGAGATGCTCTTGGCGTCGCCCTTCATCGCCATCGACAGCCCCAGCGACGACTGCCGCAGGCGCCAGATGCGGGCCTGGGCGGCGGCGTCGACGGCCCGGGAGGTGCGGCAGGCGATGCCCCGCTCCGCGAGGTCCTTCTCGATGGCCTCGAGGCGTCCGGGCAGCTCGGCCGCGTCGTCGGCGTAGAGCTCGACGCAGAGGAGGGCGCCCGGGGTCTCGTCGCCCTGCAGCACGGCCCGGCGCACCGCGTCGAGGGCGGGGCTCTCGCGGGCGTGGTCGAGGATGAAGCGGTCCATGACCTCGACCGCCGACGGCCGGTGCTCGAGGATCGCGGGGGTCGCCCCGAGGGCGTCGAGGAGGTCGTCGAACTCGATGGCGAGCACCGCCTTGGCGTTGGGCAGCGGCACCAGGTTCACCCGCGCCTCGACCACGAGGCCGAGGGTGCCCTCGGAGCCGACGATCAGCTCGGCGAGGTTGAAGGGCCGGGACGGGTCGGTGAACCGGTCGAGGTTGTAGCCGCCGACGCGGCGCAGGATCTTCGGGTAGCGCCGGTCGATCTCGGCCGCGTGGGTCGGCGCCAGCTCGCGCACCGTCCGGTAGCACGCGCCCTCGAGGGTGTCGGCGGCGCAGGCTGCCTCGAGCTCGTCCGGCGCGAGCGGGCGCAGGTGGGCGACGGACCCGTCGCCGAGCGCCACGTGGAGGTCGAGCACGTGGTCGATGGTCTTGCCGTACAGCACCGAGCGCGCCCCGCTCGAGTTGTTGCTGATCATGCCGCCGACGGTGGCCCGGTTGGCGGTCGAGATGTCGGGGGCGAAGCGCAGCCGGTGGGGCGCGAGGTGCGCGTTCAGCTCGTCGAGCACGATGCCGGGCTCGATGCGCGCCCACCGCTCCTCGGGGTTCACCTCCAGGACGCGGTTGAAGAACCGCGACGTGTCGAGCTGCAGCCCCTCGCCGATGGCCTGACCGGCCTGCGAGGTGCCGCCGCCCCGCGCGGTGATCGACACCCCGTGCCGGCGCGCGACCCCGATGGTGCGCAGCACGTCGTCGCGGTTGCGGACGACCACCACGCCGGTGGGCTCGATCTGGTAGACGCTGGCGTCGGTCGAGTAGAGCGAGCGGCTGATGCGGTCGAAGCGCACCTCGCCGTCGATGCAGCCCTCCAGATCGCGTCGCAGGCTGTCGCTCACGGGGGGAGTATATCGCCGCCTGGGGCGGCGGAAGCCCTTGCAGCCCGCCGGCGCCTCGCCGGCCCCGGTGCGCGCGGCTTTACCCGCGGCCGCCGGCGGCGTCGGTGCGGGGTCGGGCGGCCCGCGGCCGGAAATGGGAGCGAAGCCGGCAGCCGGGATGATAGATTGTGCCGACTTCATCCGACCCTTCCGACAACGAGAGAGCGCGCGCATGTCCTACCGAGCCGGCCGTCACTTCCTGCAGATCCCCGGACCCACCAACGTGCCCGACCGGGTGCTGCGGGCCATGTCGCAGCCCACGATCGACCATCGCGGCCCCGAGTTCCAGGCCCTGGGGCGCGAGCTGCTCGATGGGGTCCGCGAGGTGTTCGGCACCACCCGGCCGGTGGTCATCTTCCCCGCGTCGGGCACCGGCGCCTGGGAGTCGGCCCTCGTCAACGTGCTGTCGCCCGGCGACCGCGTCCTCATGTTCGAGACCGGGCACTTCGCAACCCTCTGGAAGCAGATCGCCGAGCGCATGGGCCTCGACGTCGAGTGGGTGCCCGGCGACTGGCGGCGCGGGGTCGACCCCGCGGAGGTCGAGGCGCAGCTTCAGGAGGACCGCGGGCACGCCATCAGGGCGGTGTGCGTCGTCCACAACGAGACCTCGACGGGGGTGGCGAGCCGCATCCCCCTCGTCCGCCACGCCATCGACCACGCCCGGCACCCGGCCCTGTTCATGGTCGACACCATCTCTTCGCTGGGGTCCATCGACTACCGGCACGACGAGTGGGGGGTCGACGTCACCGTGGGGGCGTCGCAGAAGGGCCTGATGTTGCCGCCGGGCCTCAGCTTCAACGTCGTCGGCGAGAAGGCCCTCGCCGCCCACGGCCGCGCCACCCTGCCACGGGCCTACTGGGACTGGAACGCGGTGCTCGCGGCCAACGAGAAGGGGTTCTTCCCCTACACGCCGGCCACCAACCTCCTCTACGGGCTGAAGGAGGCGCTGGCCATGCTCCGGGAGGAGGGGCTGCCGCAGGTGTTCGCCCGGCACGCGCGTCACGGCGAGGCGACGCGGCGGGCGGTGCGGGCGTGGGGCCTCGAGATCCTGTGCGCCGTCCCCGACGAGTACAGCGACTCGATCACCGCGGTGATGATGCCCGACGGTCACGACGCGGACCGCGTGCGGACGGTGGTGCTCGACCGCTTCGACATGTCGCTGGGGGTGGGGCTGACGAAGCTCGCCGGCCGCGTCTTCCGCATCGGCCACCTCGGCGACCTCAACGACCTGAGCCTGCTCGGCACCCTGGCCGGGGTCGAGATGGGCCTGAGGCTCAGCGAGGTCCCGGTCGCCGCGAGCGGCGTCGAGGCCGCGATGCGCTATCTGGCGGAGTGCGCGCAGGCGGCACGGCCCTGAAGGCAGCCCGCGCGCCTGCTGCCAGGGTCGCGCGGGCTCCGGGAATCCGCGTGTCTGGCGCCGGCGTCGGCTCCGGGCTGCGCATTGGTGGCGAGTTGCCCAGGGGCCGGAGACGCTCGCGTTCATGCACATCCGGGTTGATCGGACGTCGGCCGTGACGGAGAATGCTCCGAGTTGCAACGGTCGACTGCGGGCGTGCGGCGAACGGATGGCGCGGGAAGCGGCAGGCCGAGTGGGGAGAGCAGAGATGAACGGCACCCAGAGTCGGTGGAACGGCGGTTTCGTGACCCGCGCCTGCATGCTCGCGGTCGCGGGCGGCGCGCTCCTGGCGCCGGTCGGCGCGGGAGCGGGCCAGGCGGGGGGCGGCGACGTGACGTTCACCCGGGACGTGCTGCCGATACTGCAGCGCGCCTGCCAGCAGTGCCACCGGCCCGGCTCCGTGGCCCCGATGTCGCTGCTGACCTACGAGGAGGTGCGGCCGTGGGCGCGGGCCGTCCGCGACAAGACCGCGCAACGCGAGATGCCGCCGTGGTTCATCGAGCGCAACGTCGGCGTCAGGCGGTTCAAGGAGGACCCGTCGCTGTCCGACGCCGAGATCGCGACCATCGGCCGCTGGGTCGACGCCGGCGCCCCGCGCGGCAACCCCGCCGACGCGCCGCCGCCCATCGAGCTCGAGCCGCTCGAGGAGTGGCGCATCGGGACCCCGGAGT
Source organism: Vicinamibacterales bacterium (assembly GCA_965204675.1). Lineage (GTDB taxonomy): Bacteria > Acidobacteriota > Vicinamibacteria > Vicinamibacterales > UBA8438 > JAJEEA01. The sequence goes on along the minus strand of OZ242003.1, from coordinate 4,720,335 downwards.
GGATCGTCGAGTTGCCCGAGCCGGTGGTGGTCGGCGCCGTCGACGCCGACCGCTGGCTCGACATCTGGGCCGACTCGCGGCTCACCACCGACCGCTACATCAAGGCGGTCGAGACCAAGCCGTCGCCCGGCGCCCACCGCGTGGTGCACCACGTGGCGACGTCCATGACGTGGGAGAACGAGGACGGCGAGGAGGGCGGCGGCTTCCTCAACGAGTACGCGATGGGGAAGAACGGCGACATCTTCCCCGACGGCACCGGCCGGCTGATCCGGGCGGGGACGCAGATCCGCTTCAACATGCACTACAGCTCGGTGGGGGAGGAGATCGCCGACCGCACGCGGGTGGGCCTCCAGTTCTACCCCGAGGGGCACGTGCCCGAGCGGGTGCTGATCTCGCGGCACGTCGGCGACAGCTTCGACACCCTCGACATCCCCGCCGGGGCCGACAACGTGCGCAGCGACGGCTACTACGTGCTGCCCGAGGCGACCCAGGTCACCGGGTTCCAGCCCCACATGCACATCCGCGGCAAGCGCATGTGCGTCGAGGCCATCCACCCCGACGGCCTCATCGAGACCCTGAGCTGCACCGGCCACAACTTCGGCTGGCACATCGTCTACAACTACGCCGACGAGGAGGCGCCGCTGCTGCCCGCTGGCACCATCCTCCACGTCATCGGCTGGCACGACAACACCGCCGCCAACCGCTACAACCCCGACCCCAAGAACTGGGTGGGGTTCGGCAACCGGTCGATCGACGACATGAGCTTCGCGTGGATGAGCTTCTTCCACATGCCGGAGGACGTCTACGAGCGGCGCCTGGCCGAGCGGCGGCGCGCCGGCAGCGAGTAGTTGCGGAGGGCGCCGTGCCGATTCTCCACAGCGGCAGCCGTAAGCAGGGTACCGAGCTCCGCATGATCGCGGCGGCGCTGGCGGCCCTCGCGCTGCTCGCGGCGGCGCCCGCCGCCGTGGCGCAGACCTACCACAGCGGCCAGAACCTGCAGCCGGTCTTCGAGGGGTGGATGCAGAACCCCGACGGCAGCTTCGAGATGCTGTTCGGCTACCTGAACCGGAACTACGAGGAAGAGTTGAACATCCCCGTCGGTCCCGACAACTTCCTCGAGCCGGGCGACGTCGACCAGGGGCAGCCGACCTACTTCTACCCCCGCCGCCAGCGCTTCGTGTGGCAGGTCACGGTGCCCGCCGACTGGGGCGACCGGGAGCTGGTGTGGACGGTGACCGCCCACGGCCGGACCGACCGCGCGGTCGGCTGGCTGGTGCCCGAGCAGATCATCGACGAGCAGGTCGTCGCCATGAACCGCGCCGGCGGCGGCGCCCCCGAGATCGAGAACGACCCGCCGACCATCGAGCTGCCGGAGGGCCGCCGGCGCACCGTCGCGGTGGGGGAGACGCTGTCGCTGACCGCCGTCATCGGCGACGACGGGGTGCCGGCGATGCGCCCGGCCCGCAACAGCCGCCCGCCGGGCCGGCGCAACGCCCTCGGCCTGCGGCTGGCGTGGATCCAGTACCGCGGGCCGGGGACGGTGGACTTCGATCCGTTCGTCCGGCCGATGGTCGACCACACGCCGGGATGGACCCCGCCGCCGCTCCCCGAGGACGGCCGCATCGTGACCACGGCCGTCTTCAGCGAGCCGGGCACCTACGTCATTCGGGCGATGGCCGACGACGGCTACCTCTACACGCCGGCCGACGTGACGGTGACGGTGACGCCATAGGCGTCGTGAGGAAGGAGAGAGCGATGCACAGGACGCTATTCGCGGCGATCGGTGTCGTGGGCCTGATGTCCCTGGCGCCCCTGGCCGGCTGCGGCGGCGAGGGGCCGGCGGCGGAGGCGGTCGAGGAGGCGGCCGCGGCCAACCCGATGGACCGTTTCGCGGGCGCGTGGTCGCTGGTGCGCAGCGAACGCCGCGACGCCGAGGGCGAGCTCGTCGGCGAGCCGCGAGAGGACCGCGTGGGCTACATCATGTACGACGCCACCGGCTACATGGGGGTGACGCTGATGAGCCCCGACCGGGAGCCGTACTCCGAGGGCGGTCCGACCCCCGAGGAGGCGCTGGCCCAGATGGGCAGCTACTCGTCGTACTTCGGCCGCTACAGCGTGAACGAGGCCGAAGGCTATGTCACCCATCACCTGGAGGGCAGCCTGAACCCGTCGGGAGCGGGGTCGGACTACCAGCGCTTCTTCACCTTCGAGGGCGACAACCTGATTCTCCAGCCGCCGGCCAGCGAGGACGGGGCGCGGTCGTACATCACCTGGGAGCGGCTGCCCGATCTGCCCGAGTCGGAGCTCACCGACACCCACCGGCGGCTCTTCGGCTTCTACCGGGTCGAGTCGGTGACGCGCGAGACCAGCGACGGCGAGTCGGTGCCGGCCGACCAGTACGAGACGGCGTACATCGCCTACGCGCCGTCGGGGCACATGTCGGTGCACCTGATGCGGCCCGGCCGGCAGCTCTACGCGGGCGACGAGCCGACGGCGGAGGAGGCGCTCGCGACGGTGGACTCCTACGGCAGCTACTTCGGGCCGTTCTCGGTGAACGAGGAGGAGGCATACCTCGTGCACCACCGCATCGGCAACGAGACCCCGAACCAGAGCGGCACCGATGCGCAGCGGTTCTACGAGCTGACCGACACGCACCTCAACCTGATGCCGCCCCCGGCGACCGACGACGAGGGCCGCGAGGTGCAGAGCACGATACGCTGGGCCCGTATCAGCGAGTGAACGCGGGCCGGGCACGCGATGCCGAGCCCGCATCAGCGACTGCACGAGGAGCCCGGCGGGGTCGGTGGGGCGAGGCTTCACCGGGTCCGGAGTGTCAGGAGGATTCCATGCGCGGCATTCGGCTCACCGGCTTCGTCCTGGTCCCGGCGCTCGTCGCTGGGCTCGCCGCCCCGGCGGCGGCCCAGCCCGGCCAGTGGCCCGGGTTCCGCGGCCCGGCCGCCGGCGCCGTCGCCGACGACCCCCGGCTGCCCGAGACCTGGAGCGAGACCGAGAACGTGGTCTGGGTCGCCGACGTGCCGGGCCTGGGCTGGAGCTCGCCCGTCGTCTGGGACGACCACGTCTTCTTGACCACCGCGGTCAGCGCCGGCGACGAGCCGCCCCCGCAGCCGGGGCTGTACGACCCCGGGGCCGACTTCGGGGCCACCCCGGCGGCGGCCGCGCACCGGTGGTTCGTCCACGACTTCGACTTCTCGACCGGCGAGGTCCGCTGGGTGCGCGAGCTCTACTCGGCCGTGCCCGCCATCGAGCGGCACATCAAGAACAGCTTCGCGTCGGAGACCCCCGTCACCGACGGCGAGCGCCTCTACGTCTACTTCGGCACCGTCGGCCTCGTGGCCGCCCTCGACCTCGAGGGCGAGGTCGTCTGGACCCGCGAGGTCGGCGTCTTCAACGGCTGGCAGCGCTTCGGCACCGCCGCCTCGCCGGCCCTGCACGACGGCCGGCTGTACATCGTCAACGACAACACCACCGGCTCGTTCCTGCTCGCCCTCGATGCCCGCACCGGCGACACCGTCTGGCGAATCGAGCGCGACGAGAACGAGAACTGGGCGAGCCCGTTCGTGTGGGAGAACGACGTCCGGACCGAGATCGTCACCGCGGGCCGCCGCCGCGTCCGGTCCTACGACCTCGCCGGCCGCGAGCTGTGGGACATCGGGGGCATGACCGTCAACGTCGTCCCCACCCCGTTCGCCCGCGACGGGCTCGTCTACATCAGCTCGGGGTACCCCGGCGGCATGCCGCGCCCGGTCTACGCCATCCGCGCCGGCGCCACCGGCGACATCTCGCTCGCCCCGGGCGAGACCGGCAACGACTACGTCGTCTGGTACCAGCCGATGCTGGGCACCTACAACACCTCGGCCCTCGTCTACGAGGGCGCCTACTACACGCTGCTCGACCGCGGCTTCCTGCTGAGCCACGACGCCCGCACCGGCCGCGAGATCTACGGCCGCACCCGCATCCGCCCCGGCACCGGCTTCACCGCCTCGCCGTGGGCCTACAACGACCGCGTCTTCGTGCTCGGCGAGGACGGCGACACCTTCGTCGTCCGCGCGGGGCCCGAGTTCGAGCTGCTGCACACCAACTCGCTCAACGAGATGGCCCTCGCCACGCCGGCCGTCGTGCGCGGCAGCCTGATCCTGCGGACCCAGTCGAAGCTCTACCGCATCAGCAACGAGGCTGCGAGCCCGCGTTGATGGCCCGGCCGAGTCTCACAACGGGCTTCAGCCCGAGGATCCTGCACTCAGGGCTTCCGTGAGCGAGGCGATGATGGAGACCGACAGGGTCGCGCTCTGCCGTCGCGGGGTCGTTGCCGCCGGCAGTCGTCTGGCGCCGGCGACGGCCGTCCTCATGGTGGCGACGCTGGCCGCCGCACAGCTCCCGGACGGCCTGCGCGAACGGGCCGAGCAGGGCGATGCGGCCGCCCAGGCCGAGCTCGGCCGGCGCTACTACGTCGGGGAGGGTGTGCCGCAGGACGACGCGGAGGCCGTCGGCTGGACGCGGCTCGCGGCGGAGCAGGGCCACGCTCCGGCGCAGTACAGCCTGGGCCTCCTCTACTTCCGCGGCCGGGGCGTCGCCGGGGACGACGCGGCGGCGGCGCGCTGGTACCGGGCGGCGGCGGAGCAGGGTCACCCCCCGGCCCAGGCCGCGCTGAGTGACATGTACACCTACGGCGCCGGGGTCGAGGAGGATCCGGTCCTCGCCAGCATGTGGATCGAGCTGGCCTGGCGGGCGAGCCTCGACGGCGCCGACTGGCGCCTCTACGCCCGCCAGCGCGCCGAGCTGGCGTCGTGGGTGACTCCCGAGCAGACCGCGGAGGGCCGCCAGCTCGCCCGCGAGTGGACGCCGGCGCCCGAGCGGTGACGCTTGGCTTTGCGCTCGCCCTTCCGGGACGGTGCGGCCGAGGAGAACGGCCCGGGTGCCAGTGCGGTCGTCCTCCGGGACGGTGCGGCAGAGGAGAACGGCTTGGGCGCCAGTGGCCTGGCCGTGAAGTCAGCGAGAGCCATGCATCGCGGCAAGTAACTGCAGAAAAACGAGTAATGCCGCGAAGAAGCGTTCCACGAACCACGGTTCGAGGACCCTTGAAACTTCCGACTAGGGAACCGGCTGCGAGATGATCCGGAACGGCCGGCGCACCCGGGTCACCTCGGCGCCGTCGCGCATCACGCGGGCGCGCGCCACGTAGCGTCCCGGCGGCAGGTGGGGCACGGCGACGACGGCCGTGGCCCGGCGGCGCCGGGCGCCGTCCGGACCGTTCAGCACGGCCGGCCCCCGCGCGAGGACCGACCCGCCGGCGCCGTCCACCACGTCGACCTCGACCCGGGTGTCGTCCCACCGCAACCGAGACCGCGCGTACAGCTCCGTGAAGGCCAGCAGGCGCCCGCTCGTCACCTGCGCCTCGACCTGCGGGAGGATCCGACCCGCCGGCGCCGAGGCCTGGTCGGCCAGCATCAGGTCGCCGGCGGCGAGCGGTTCGCCCGACAGCCGGGGCACGCGCAGCGGATGCTCCACGCTGCCGCGCCGCCCGGCCGCGTCGACCGCGGCCAGCTTCAGCGAGTACGCGCCCGGCTGCTCCAGCGGCACCGCGATGGCGACCTCGAAGACCGGTCCGTCCGGCTTCCGCACCAGCCTCGGAGCGACCTGCATCGTCGCGCGGGCCGCCTCCACGCCGGCCGCGTCGCGCACCAGGTACCCCACCTCCAGCGTCGCGGGTACGCTGCCCGGGGCATCGACCTCCGCGCCGATCAGGATCCGCATCGGCTCGCTGTAGCTCGTGGCGTTGCGGTAGGCGTACGTCGCCACGCGCAACGGCAGCTCGCGCGCCGTCACCGGCGAGCGCAACAGGCGCAGGAGGCGCTCGGCGGCGCCGCGCCCGGCTCCCTCCGGCGGGACGTGGACCCGGCGGTGCGAGCGGACGCGGGCGCCGTCGCGCCGCACGGACACGGCGATGTCGCGGAACTCCCCGCCCCGGTCCCCCGCCATCGATTCCACGCCCAGCAAGTAGTAGCCGGAGAGCTCCCTCTCGAGCCGGTCGAACAGGGGCCCGGGGTTGTAGTAGGTGCGCATGAGGCTGCCGCCGGTCATCGACGCCGCCGCCATCAGGCCCTGCTCCTGCACCCGGCGGTTCGGCGGGCCCAGCCGCAGCCCCACGTCTGGCGGCCCCGGTTGCCCGGGAGCCGCCTCGACTGCGCCGGGTCCTCCCTGTCGCATGGGCGAGTTCTCGACCACGAAGGCATCCGGCAAGGCCCCGGACACCGCGCGGGACCCGTCGACGAGCAGCTCGTCGAGCATGAATATGTACAGCGTCGTGCGCGAGGCGGCCGCGAGGTCCGCGATCTTCTTCAGGCCCAGCTCCTCTCCGCTGATCACGAGGCCGCCGGAGAGCCACACGAGGGCCTTGGGACCCTCCACCCGCCGCATGCCCTCGAGGATGGACTCGATGCCGTGCAGCACGGCCGCGGTCCGCCGTCTCGTCTCCTGCAGGATCTCGAACGCGATCGATGTCCCGCCCAGCGGGGGGGAGCCCAGGCCGGACATGCCCTCGACCGCGCGGCGGACCCGGTCGTGGTCCGACGTGAAGTCGATGTAGACGCCGGGCTGCGGCATCGCCACCACCGAGACCCGGTCGCCGGGGCTCAGGCTGTCGACGAGCCCGGCGGCGGCGTGCATCAGGCGGCGCCCCTCTCCGAAGGGCATGCTCTCTTCGTCGACCAGGATGACGATGAGCCGGCCGGGGTCCGCGTCGGCGTTGGACGTGTACCCGGCATCCTCCGCCGGGAAATCGGCCGGGTGGGAGCTCTCCTCGGGCGCCCGCAACGAGATGAACTGCGCCTGGACGACGGCGCGCGGCTCCCCGTCGACGGTCACCGAGAAGTCCGCCGCCTGCAGGTCGGGAATCGGGTTGCCGTCGCCGTCGATGACGGTGGCGTCCACCTCGATGAGCTCGACGCCACTGCGGAAGGTGGGGGCCTGCCGCTGGGCCGGCAGCGCCGCGCTCGCGGCGATCGAGGCGATGACGAGCACGCCGAGCCCCACCCGTCGACGGTCGCTCATGGAAACCCTCCGCGGCTGCATCTTCTCATTCCCACCGAAAGACCCGCGACGCGATCGCGGTGCACGCGACGAAGACCGCGAGCAGCGCCGCAACGTCGCCCAGGTGGGCCGACCACGGGTCGCCCTGCCAGATGCCCGACAGCAGCGAGACGGCGTAGGTCAGCGGAATGACCCGCGAGATCGCCTGCATGGCGGGCGGCAGTGCGTCTATCGGGAAGAACAGCCCGCAGAACGGCAGCATCGAGTAGAGAAAGAGGCTGCCGAGCGGCGGGGCGAAGCGCGCGGTGCGGACGAGGCTGGCGATGATGAAGCCGATCGACAGGATGCTCCAGGTGCTGAAGAGCAGCGCCACCGTGAAAGAGAGCAGCGGCACGTCGGCGCCGGCGGGGTAGTAGCGGCGTCCCGCGAGGAACATCAGGAGAACGGTGACGGCGGTCAGGGCGAGCTTGACGAGCACGTGGGTGACGAGGATGGTGACGGGGCTGAGGGGCGTCGCCCGCAGCCGCTTGAGGATGCCGCCCTCGCGGTAGATGGCGACGATCGCGACCAGCGACAGCACCGCGCTGATGGCGATGAACACGGCCACGAAGACCGGGAGGCCGGTGCGCATCTGGATGGCGGCCGGCGACGTGCCCTCGGCGAGCCGCGGCCCGAACGTGCGCCCCAGCACCAGGAACATCAGCACCGGGATGACCACCGATCCGATGAGGCCCATCGGCTCGCGCACGAAGATCTTCATCTCGAGCCAGGTGAGCTTGCCGAGGCCGCGCAGGGGAAGGCGTCCGGTCATGGGCGTTGGATCCGGGTCTCGAGCCGGGCGAGCCTGCCGAGGCCGCGCGGCGGAACAAGGTGTCGGATCACCGGCATCGGAGCTGCTCCCTGGAGGCCGTGGAGAGCAAGCCGGGGTCGCACCGCGGAAAGGGCCGGTTCATGGCGTTGGAATGGTCTCGTTTTCGGCCACGTTCAGTCGCGGATGGAATGGCCGGTCAGGGTGAGGAAGACGTCCTCGAGCGTCGGCTCCTCGGTGCGGAACGCGGTCACCCGCATGCCGTGCTCCGAAAGGCAGTGGATGACCTCGGTCACGAGGTCGTCGCCGCGCCCGCGGATCGTGTGGCGGTCCCCGTCGCGATCGACGGTGTCGGCCGAGTCGAGCCCCCCGAACCGGTCCGCGGCGCCGTCGTGGGCGGTGGTCACCACCACCGTGCGCTGCGGGCAGTGCCGGGCCACGAGGCCGGCCGGCGTGTCGTGGTCGACGATGCGCCCGTGCTCGATGATGGCGACCCGGTCGCACAGCCGCTCCGCCTCCTCCATCAGGTGCGTCGTCAGGAAGACCGTCTGGCCGCGGTCGCGGATGCCGCGCACGAGGTCCCAGATGGCCCGCCGCGCCTGCGGGTCGAGGCCGGTGGTGAGCTCGTCGAGGAACACCAGCTCGGGCGCGTTGATCAGGGCGAGGGCGATGAACAGCCGTTGCTTCTGGCCCCCGGACAGGGTCATGAACCACGCGTCGCGCCGGTCGGTCAGCCCGAGCTGGTCGAGCAGCCGGTCGCCGTCGACCGACGTGTCGTAGAGGGCGGCCCACAGGTCCACCGCCTCCCACACCTTGATGCGCTTCTGGAGCTGCGCCTCCTGCAACTGCACGCCGATGCGGGGCTGGAGGGCGCCGGCGTCGCGGACGGGGTCGAGCCCGAGGACCTCGATGCGGCCGCGGTCGGGCCGTCGCAGGCCCTCGACGCACTCCATGGTGGTGGTCTTGCCGGCCCCGTTCGGGCCGATCAGGCCGAAGATCTCGCCCGCCTGCACGGTGAACGAGACGTCGTCCACCGCCACCGTCGCGCCGTAGGCCTTCCGGATGCCGGAGACGCGGACCACCGGGGTGTCGCCCATGCCCGCGCGATCGTATCAGCCCGTGGTCCCGCCCCGCGCCGTCACGGGCTCACGGGCGGGTGCACGTCAGATTCGTGAGATGGCTGCCACCCTGGGCTGTCAGGCTCCCGATTCTCGGTGTTCTCGGCTGTGAGACCCCTCTGGAACGCGCCCTCCCGGCCTCGGGGTACGGTTTGCGGGCCGCGTCTCACTTTCTTGACGTGCGCCCGTCACGGGCGGGGTCACGGGCGCGGTCGGGGAGTCCGCGAAGGTGGACGAAGGAGCACCTGGGATCAGGGCGGCCACGGCGCGGCCCGCGTCCGCGGGCGTCAGTGGGGCAGGTCGGTTCGGCGGTCGGAGGCAGCGGGGCTCGCCGTCCCGCCTGCCGCCCGGCACGGCGTCGGCTTGACACCGGGGGCGGAACCGTTTGCAATGACGCAGCACTTTCGCCGGGCGCCGAGTGCGCACGGAGGCTTGGAATCGGAGATTCGATACCGGGAGGTTCGCGATGAGGATGTGGAAGACGCTGGCCGCGGTCGGTTGCGCTTTCGGCGTGTTCGGGATGGCGTGGGGATTGTCGGCCCAGGAGCCGGAGTCGCGGGTGTTCGAGCTGCGCGTCTACAAGACGGTCGACGGCAAGCGGGCCGAGCTGTCCGACCGGTTCCGCGATCACACCGCCGCCATGTTCGAGCGGGCGGGCATGGAGAACATCGGCTACTGGAACGCGGCCACCGGCGACGACACCGACGACACGTTCATCTACATGCTGGGCTACCCGACGCTCGAGGCGCGGGACGAGATGTGGGCCCGGCTCGGGGAGGACCCGGAGTTCCAGCGCATCATCATCTCGGCCGAGCGTTCCGAGGACCGGGCGCTGGTCGACACCATCGACGCGCGGATGCTCGTGCCGACGGAGTTCTCGGCCATCCGGTAGGGGCCGGACACGCAGAAAGCGGGGAAGCGATGGCTGACGAGACGACGGCGAGAACCGGTCGCGGGTGCGCGGTCGGCGCGGCCCTGCTGGGCATGCTGATCATGGCGGGGGCCGCGGCGGCCCAGCACGGCACCGACGGCGAGTGGCGCGTCCACGGCGGCGACAGCGGGTTCACCCGCTACGCGGCGCTGGACCAGATCGACGCGGACACGGTCGGCGACCTCGGCATCGTCTGGCGCCGCCCCGCCGTCGACGCGAGCCTGCACGCGCGCTGGGACAACCTGCGCTACTCGAACAACCTGCGGTCGACGCCGCTGATGGTCGACGGCGTGCTCTATGCCTCGAACGGCATCGGCATCGTCGAGGCGTTCGACCCCGCCACCGGCGAGACCCGCTGGGTGCAGGAGCTGCCGTTCCTCACCGACGACGAGACGCCGCGGGGCGCCGCCAACCGCGGCGTCGGCTACTGGGAGGACGACGCCGGGGCGGGCCGCCGCATCCTGTCGGTGCGGCCGCCGTACCTGCTGGCGACCGACGTGGACACGGGCCGGCTGGTCCCCGGCTTCGGCGATGCCGGCATGGTCGACCTCCGCGTCTTCGAGGACACCGACGAGCTGGTCGACTTCAACTTCACCTCGCCGCCCCTCGTCGTCCGCGACGTGGTCGTGGTGGGGCAGGCCATGGCCGACCATCCCCTGACCATGGAGAACCGCCCCGGCTACGTCCGCGCCTACGACGTCCGGACCGGCGAGCTGCGGTGGACCTGGAACCCGATTCCCCGGGCCGGCGAGCCGGGGGTCGAGACCTGGCTCGACGACTCGTGGGAGTACTCGGGCATGGGCAACGTCTGGACGATGATGAGCGCCGACGAGGAGCTCGGCCTCGTCTACCTGCCCACCGGCGCCCCCAGCAACGACATGTACGGCGGGCACCGCCCCGGCAACAACCTCTACGCCAACAGCCTCGTCTGCGTGCGGGCCGAGACCGGCGAGATGGTGTGGCACTTCCAGATGGTGCACCACGACCTCTGGGACTACGACAACAACGTCGCGCCGATCCTCATGGACATCGTCGTCGACGGCCGCGAGATCAAGGCGGTGGTCCAGCTCACCAAGCAGGCCATGGCCTACACCTTCGACCGGGTCACCGGCGAGCCGGTGTGGCCCATCGTCGAGCGCCCGGTGCCCGGGTCCGACACCCCCGGCGAGTGGATCTCGCCCACCCAGCCGTTCCCCACCAAGCCCGCGCCGTTCGACGTGCACGGCATCTCGGTCGACACCCTCATCGACTTCACGCCCGAGCTGCGGGCCGAGGCCGTCGAGATCGCCGCGCCGTTCGTGCTGGGGGAGATCTACACCCCTCCGTCGATCCGCGGCGACGACGACGAAGACACCAAGGGCACCCTGCAGCTCCCCGGCTCGGTCGGCGGGGCCGAGTGGGGCGGGGCCGGCTTCGATCCCGCGACCGGCATGCTCTACGTCCCGTCGGTGACGGGGACGTTCGCGGCCGACCTGACCCCCGGCAACCCCGACCGCATGAACGTGCGCTACACCCGCGGCACCCGCGCGTTCCCCCAGGGCCCGCGCGGCCTCCCGCTGCTCAAGCCGCCCTACGGCCGCATCACCGCCATCGACATGAACACCGGCGAGCACGTGTGGATGGTCGCCAACGGCGACGGCCCCCGCGACCACCCGGACATCGCCCACCTCGACCTGCCCCCGCTGGGCCAGCCGGGCCGGGCGATGACCCTGCTCACCCGAAGCCTGCTCTTCGTCAGCGAGGGCGACCCCATCATGGTCCGCACCCCGCCCGGCGCCGGCGCCGACGCCGGCAAGGGCTTCCGCGCCTTCGACAAGGAGACCGGCGACGTGGTGTGGGAGACGACCTTCCCGGCCGGCAACGTCGGCTCGCCTATCACCTACATGCACGGGGGGAAGCAGTACATCGTGCTGCCCATCGGCTCGTTGGACCACCCGGGCGAGTGGATTGCGCTGGCGTTGCCGTAGGGGTCCACCGGAAGACTCTCGCATTAGATTTCAGTGCGCTGAGGTCCACGACGTGGTCGGATTCGCTCAAGCCGGATGCCAAGCCGGTGCGCGTTGTAGCGCAGTTTTTACCGAAAAGGAAGTGCTCAGGGGACAGCAATGGCGTGGACCCCGGTCTCCCAGGGTACCGACAGATTCTAGACGAACGCGCATGAGCCCCAGGAAGCGTAAGAGAGCGGGTAAGGGCCAAAGACCCGCACAGCTCACCCGACTCAAAAAGAGCGGATCTCAGCTTCTCTCCCCGCTTTCTGACCTTCCCGTACGCTCGCTGGACTGGAGCCGAGACCTGCTACCCGAGCATCTATGGCTCGCCGCCCTGGCTGATCAGTTTGGTATAGATGACTTCCACCGACCCGTCTATGCGCCACTTGATGCCGTGGACGACTGCTGGCTTCCTGAAGCCAGGTCTCCGTGTCTCGGTTTGGTCACCGACTTTGCCCGTATCCCGAAGACAGCTCGAGAGGCGTTTCTCGATCGCTATAGATCACTTGCACAAAAGCTAGTCTGGGCACCTATTGGCGAGGCCCTCTCACTTTATCCTGATTGTCCTGCTGCTTGGCTCGTTGATACACTTCGTGAGCCAGGTCACGGATCCATCGACACCTTTCGCGCACTTGGCCAGCTTCGCCGGTTGACAGGCGAACTCCTCAATGAGCGAGGAGAATTTGCGATGCGGGTGCGTATGATTCCGTTCGCCCGACAGCTCAAGCATGGAAGGATGTTCTTTACGGAAGATATCACCTTGACAACTCTGCTTCCAAAATATCCCGCCAACCTCACGAAAAGTGAACGATTGCAGGTCGAGAGCATGGTCCGAGCGACGTCGGCTACCTTCTTGCCTAATGTGGAGCACTTGAAGGGATGTGATTGGCCAAAGTACTTTTGGCGACACAATTACGACTTGACCGTCTGTCAGTCGGTTGAGCGCCGGCCTCCGCCAGGTTTCGTGCGCGCCGACACCGCGGATATTGAGACGCTCAGCTCCAAGCTGTAGTCGGCGGCATCCTCGGTGTCAAAGTACATGGGCAGATTGGCTAGTCGGATTAAAATAGACCTCTACGACCCTCGGCGAGATGAGATTCTTCTGGGTCTTTTTGCGAGGGTTCTCTCGCCTGTTTATCCTTATGATGGACGATCCACGTATATGGGCCCGTGACGTTGGGAGCATAATCTTGCGGTGTCTAGCGGAAACGGCGATTACTTTTGTGTATTTGGTCAAGAAGGGGAATGGCGACGAGTTTGAAAAGTTTGTTTCGTACGGGGAAGGTCAGCGCAAACTCCTAATGCTTCACCTGCAGGACAACTATCCGACGGCAACGTCGCACGACGGAATGACAGCAGAGGAGGCAGAGAAGAGTTTGGATGTCTTTCCTGGGCTCATCGATATCGAACTTGGGCACTGGGCTGGGCAGGATGTGCGGCGTCTTGCGCAAAAGGCGGGGATGGAGCGCCTCTATCGGCTAGTTTTTAGTCCAGCTAGTGGCGAGGTTCATGGAAACTGGTTGGCGCTAAAGGATACCTCGCTGACCTATTGTGCGGAACCTCTTCATCGCATTCATCGTCTCCCCGCCTTGGCGGAGCCGCCGTTCTACATAACGATCGCTGAGACTGCTCGTGCATTGTGGGAGCACTGTCATGAGGTCGCGGTTGAGGACTTGCGGTATCCGGATGTGGAACCCATTCCAAGGTTCAAGTAGCTGGGCGTCGGGCAAACAGTTAGAGGCATGGAGAATGATGTCCGGTCAAGATCGAGCAGCTCCTATGGGCCTTGATGGCGCCTGCCGCCGCAGGCCGGCCGCGAATCTGGCGGGCATCCGGACCTTGAGAGAGCGGCGCCAGTGGCAGCGCCTCGCAGTCCATCACGTCGACCGCGCACGGGGCGGGCTGCGGCGACATCGAACTCGCCTCGACGACGCGCGGCGCGATCTGGTGGTGGAGCCGCAGAACCTCTCTGCCTCCGAATGGCTGGAGGCATTCAACGGGCGGTTCCAGTCGATTCTGGACGCCGCGGCGCGGCGGCGGGTCCGCGCCTACGCGGTGAAGGTCGGCATCGGGACCGCCGCGTCCCGCTTCCCGTTGCTCGACCAGGCGATCGTGCTGTACGCGTGCATGGCGTTGCTCCGAGAGTTGCTGGTGCTGTACGGGCTGCGACCCACCGCGGTGCAGGCGGCGCTGCTCCTGCCGCGCTCGGTCGTGACGACCTACCTGAGCGGCGTGCTGCAGGACGTTTCAGACGAGGCGGCGGACACCGTGGTGACGGCAACCGACAGCCTCGCGGACGACGGCCCGCTGCAGGACATGATCACGGAAGTCGGGCGAGGTGCCGAAGAGGCGGTGGGCGCCGGTGTGCTCGCGCCACTGGCCGGTCGCGGCCGAAGGCGCCATCAACGGCGTTCTCGTTTGGCGCCTCGGCACCCGTGCCATCGAGCAGATCCAGTCCGACTGGCCAGGGAAGTGAGCTCGGCGCCCAGGACGCCGAACGGCGTATACTGGAGTGGAGCCGATGACCAGATTGCATCGAATCACGCAGGATCCCGATGTCATGGGGGGGCGTCCTTGCATTCGGGGGCTTCGCGTGACGGTCGGCACCATCTTGGGGCTCCTGGCCGCGGGTCATGACCAGGACGAGGTCTTGGCCGCCTACCCGTACTTGGAGCGTGAAGACATCAGCCAAGCGCTCGCCTGGGCCGCGTGGCGCAGCGAGGAGCAGGAAGTCGCGGTCGGTTCGAATTGAAGCTCCTCATCGACATGAACCTGTCGCCTCGCTGGGTCGAGGCACTGGAGAACGCGGGCATCGACGCCAAGCATTGGAGTGCCGTGGGTGACGGCGCGGCCTCCGACCGCGAGGTCTTCCAGTGGGCGCGTAGCCACGGGTTCGTTGTCTTGACCCATGATCTCGACTTCAGCCGCATCCTCGCGCTTGCGGGCGGCCGTTCGCCCAGCGTGATTCTCCTGCGTACGCATCGGCTGCTGCCGGCCGATTCAGCAACGTTGCTCGTCAGAGTGCTGCGCCAACACGCGGCGGAGATTGAGATGGGAGCCGTTGTGGTCTTGAGTGCGGCCCGCGACCGAGTTCGCCTTCTTCCCCTTCAACCGGACTCTTGAACATCGTGCCCGAGCCGCCTGCAGGTCGGATCATCGAGGGGCGGCATCAGTTGGGTAGCACCCTGGGTCCGATGGCCGGCATTGGGTTCCCGAGACACGTGAGAGCGCCCCCGTGGTGCGGTCATGCACCCGCCCAGGGATCGATTAGGTCGATCCCCATGTCGGTGAAATCCCGGACGTTCCGTGTCGCCACGGCCAGTCCGCGCGATCGGGCAATGGCCGCGATCTGGCCGTCCGCTTGCGAGAGCGGACGCCCGACGGCGCGACGAGCGGCCGCGATCTCCGCATAGGTGCGCGCCGCCTCGCTGTCGAAGGGGAGGATTCGCCCGGCGAACAGACCGCGGAAAGCGCGGTCGGCCGCCTCGGCCAAACGGCGGCGGCGTCTGCCTTCGGGCAGAAACGCGACGCCGGTGTGCACCTCTGCTTCGGTCACCGCGGTCATGAACAGTTGCCGGGTGGGGCGGTCGTCCACCCAGGCCAGCACGTCCGCATGCGGAGCGTTGCGCATCAGCTCCGAAACGACGTTGGTGTCCAGCACGACCATCGACGCCGCCTCAATCGAACCGCGGCGGTTCGCGCATGGGTTCCCGTGGCGGGAGCTCCAGCTCCACGCCACCGAGGGGCTTGAACAGCTCGTGAAGCGCGGTCCCCAGCCCTTTCGCCGGCGCCGCCTCTCGCCCGACCGCATCGGCCAGGATCAGGCGGGCTTCCTCTTCCATCGAACGGCCGTTCCCGGCCGCGCGCTTGCGAAGCCGGGTCTTCACGTCGTCGTCGAGATTGCGGATCGTGATGCTCGCCATGGCCACGTCTTTCTTCTGACTACGACTCTCAACCTACAGCATGATTGCGATGCAATCAAGGCGCGGCCGCGCAAGGGCATCGGGTGACGGCGATCAACGGTTCGGTTCGCGAGGAACGCCGGAACCGGTGTCGGACGGATCCAGGCACGACACGCCGGTCGGTTCGAAGTGCCGAACGTTGCGGGTCACCACCGTCAAGCCGTGCTCGAGCGCGGTGGCCGCAATCAGCAGGTCCGTGCCTTCATGTCCGAGATCGCCGGACAGGCGGCCCCAGCGCCGGGCGGTCGACGCGTCGACCGGGAGAATCCGATCGCCGTACAGCGAGAGCACGCTGTCCAGCCAGGTGGCGAGGGCGCGGGCGAACGCCGGGTCGCGACCGCGTTGTCGCGCGATTCCCCGCTCGATCTCCGCGACCGACACGACGCTCACGTAGAGGTCGGCGGTCCTCTGCCCGGCCATCCATCGACTGACGCCGGGGCTGCGTTCGGGTCTGCGGAGCAGCGACAGCACGTCGGTATCGACCAGGAACATCAGAACTCCACCGGCCGGGAAGGCAGTCGCATGCGCTCGAACTCGTCGCCGCCCTGCGGGATCGCGAGCAACAGATCCGGGAGCGTCGGCGCTCGTGCCTTCTCCAGGTGAATCAGGCGCTCGTATTCCTCTGCCGCGAGCACCACGACAGCGGGCTTGCCGCGTCGCGTCACCCGTTGCGGAACGCCCGCGAGCGCGGCGTCGACGACGGCGCTGAACCGGTTCTTGGCGTCGTGCAGGGGCCAATCGGTCATGTGGTTTCCTGGCTAGTTTTCATGTCTAGATTGTCGTTCTGGCCAGATGGGCTGTCAAGACTACCGGCGTCACGGGTTCATCATGCTCACCCGCGACTTCAGCCGGAGCCTCGCTTTTGCGGGTGGTCTATGATGGGACGTGCCGTGCACGAGCTCGATTGAGGGCGCCATGGCCTTGGCAGCAGAGCAGGAACGCGTCGCCGGCGTCCAGCGGTACCGCTTCACGGTCGACGAGTTCGCCCGCATGGGCGAGGCGGGGATCTTCACCGAGGACGATCGGGTCGAGCTGATCGACGGAGAGATCGTCGAAATGACGCCGATCGGCGCGCTGCATGCGGGGCTGGTGAGCCGTCTGACCGAGTTGCTCGTGACGCGTCTCGCCGGCCGGGCGCACGTGAGCGTCCAGAATCCGGTCCGACTCGACCCCCATACGGAGCCGCAACCGGACCTGGTGGTGGCGCGGCGGCGGAAGGCGTTCTACACAGATCGCCATCCCGAGCCGGGGGATATCTTCCTCGTTATCGAAGTGGCCGACTCGTCGCTGCGCTACGACAGGCTGGAGAAGGCGCCCCGATACGGCCGCGCCGGCATTCCCGAGATGTGGCTCGTGGACGTGGATGCCGCCGCAGTCATCGTCCATACCGATCCCGGCCCGGACGGTTACGCGACCCGGCGCGTCAGGAGGCGCGGCGACGAGGTGGCCGCCGCCAGCGTGGCCGGGCTCAGCTTCGCGGTCGACGAGTTGTTCGGTGGGTGACGGTGTCGGCGTCGAGGACCTGACAACCAGTTGGCGCCTGCGGCGCGAAAGCCGTGAGCGACACCTGTCTGAGTGAACCCTGTCTGGAGAGAACCGAATGAGCGCATCTCATCAGTCCGTGACCACCCTGCTGGCACTGGCGCTGCTGCTGGCGCCGGCCGGGGCTGCCGGCCAGACCGGCGACGTGCCGCGGACGCCGTGGGGCGTGCCCGATCTGAACGGCGTGTGGGACTTCAGGACCCTGACGCCGCTCGAGCGCCCGGAACGGTACGGCGACCGCGAGTTCCTGACCGAGGAAGAGGCGCGGACGCTCGAGCAGGGGGCGGTCGAGCAGAACGAGGCGGCGGATCGGGCGCCGGCCCAGCGCACCGAGGCGGGCGGGTCGATCGGCGCGTACAACCGCTTCTGGATGGACTTTGGCACCGAGGTGGTCGAGACCCGGCGGACCTCGCTCATCGTCGACCCGCCGAACGGCCGCCGGCCCCCGCGGACCGACGAGGGCCGCACCCGGTTCAGCGCGCCCGGGTCGTTCGGGTCGGCGCCGCTCGAGCAGATCGAGGACCTCAGCTACTTCGACCGCTGCCTGGGGACGACCGGGCTGCCCATCTTTCCCGTCGCCTACAACAACAACGTCCAGATCTTCCAGACCGAGAATCACTTGGTGATGCTCGTCGAGATGCTCAACACCACCCGCATCATCCCCATCACCGACCGTTCGCACGGCGGCATCCGGCAGTGGCTGGGCGACTCGCGCGGCCGCTGGGAGGGCGACACCCTGGTCGTCGAGACCACGAGCTTCGACCGCTGGCTGCCCCTGGTCGGCGCCAGCCGCGAGGCGCACCTCGTCGAGCGGTTCACCCGGGTCGGTCCCGGCGTCATCGAGTACGAGTACACGATCGAGGACCCGACCATCTGGACGGCGCCCTGGACCGCGGTGCAGACGCTGCGGCGGAACCCGCTGCCGCTTTTCGAGAACGCCTGCCACGAAGGCAACTACGCCGCCGCGAACATGCTCGCCGGCGCGCGGCTCGAAGAGGCCGCCGCCGAGGCCGGCCGCTGACGCCAACGGCGCTTGGCTCCACCAGCGGCAGCCGCCCGGGAACCCGGGCGCAGGGTCAAGGCGTTCGTTACTCCGCGCGCAGCGCGATCATCGGGTCGACACGGGCGGCGCGGCGGGCCGGCACGTACGCCGCGCACCCGGCGACGGCCGCGAGCAGCAGGGCGACGCCCCCGAAGACGACGACGTCGTTCGGATGCACGTCGACGAGGAGTCGAGCCATGAGGTGGGCGAGCGGCACGGCCACCGTCAGGCCGACCGCCACCCCAATGGCGCAAGACCGCGCGGCGTCCCGGAGCACGAGTCTCTTGATGCGCCCCGGCGGTTCGCCGAGTGCCGTCCGGACACCGATCTCGCGCCGACGCCGGCTGACGTCGTAGGCGGTCACGGCGTAGACGCCCAAGGCCGACATCAGGAGCGCCAGCAGCCCGAACACGGAGAACGTCTGGCTCCACAGGCGCGGCACCCAGTGGACGATGTCCAGCACCTGCGGCATGGTCAGCGCGTCGTAGATGGGAACGGTCTCGTCCAGCGCCTGCAGCTCGGCTCGCAGGGGGGCGAGGGCCCCGACCGCGTCGGCACGGGTGCGCAGAGCCAGCGTCATGAACGGGGTGGGCTGCGCCCCGTAGGGCAGGTAGAGCTGGTCCCCCGGCACCGTGTCGAGCCCGAGGACCTGCGCCGGCGGTTCGACGTCTCGCGTGATTCCCACCACCGTCAACCAGGGGCCGGGCTCCTCTTCTCGCGCGCCGCCGGCGAGCCGGACCCGCCGGCCGACCCGCGCGCCGTCCGGCCAGATGCGACGGGCGAGCCCGTCGCTGAGGAGAGCGACGTCCCTTCCCGCGTCGACCTCCGCGGTCGTGAACGATCGCCCGTCGACGATTGGAATCCCCAGGGTCTCGAGATAGCCGGCCGTCACCACGTGCCGTGTCGCGATGCGCGTCTCGCCGCGTTCGCCGATCTCGCCCTCGACCTCGAGGGTGACGGTCGGGGCGAAGCCCTCGCGGCTCGCCGGGAGCGCCGACACGGCGCCCGCCGACTCGACGATGCGGGTGCCGCCAAGCCGTTCGATCGCTCGGCCCAGGTACCGCAGCCGCTGGCGGGGGTCTTCGTAGGCGCCGCCGGCGAGCGATACCCGCATCGTCACGATGCCGTCCGTCGCGTAGCCGCCGTCCGCATCGTCGATGGTCAGGTAGCTCCGGGCCAGCAGCAGCGCGCCGGCGAGGAGAATCGCCGACACGGCGAACTGCGAGACGACCAACAGTCGCCGCAGCGTCCCGCTGCCGCCGGGTTCGTCGCCGGTTCCCTTCATCATCCTGGTGAGATCGAGCCTCGAGCCGCGGAGCGCGGGCAGCACGCTGATGCCGACGCCCGTCGCGACCACGGCGAGCAGGGAGAACGCCAGGGCCGTCCGGTCGAACGGGAACTGCACCCAGTACGGCGTCGGGACGAGGATGAGCGACTTGATCCACACGTCGCCCCACGTCGCCATGTAGACGCCCAGCGCGCCGCCGAGCGATGCCAGCACCATGCCCTCGACGACGGACTGGCGAACGAGGCGACCTCGCGTCGCGCCGAGCGCGGCCTTCATCACCGTCTCGTAGCGGCGGGCCGACGCACGGGCGAGCATCAGGTTGGCGACGTTCGCGCAGACGAGCAACAGGATGAAGCCGACCTGCACGAACTGCGCGGCCGCGGCCACTCTCGTCACGGGCGGTATCCACTCGTCCCGCAGGTATCTGGCACGAACGCTCCATCCCTCGTTGGTATCGGGATACCGCGCTGCCAGATCCTCGGCGCGCGCCGCCAGTTCCGCCTGCGCGACCCCGGCCGTCACGACCGGCGACAGCCGCGCGATGGCCTCGAAACGCCGCCGGCCTCGGTCCTCGTCGGTCGGGTCGAGTGCGAGCGGCGTCCAGATGTCCTGATAGTGCGGGAACCGGCAGTCTTCCGGCAGGACCCCGACGATCTCGTGCGGTTCGTCGTCGAGGTCGATCGTGCGTCCGAGCACGCCGGGGTCGCCGTCGAACCGGCGCTGCCACAGCTCGTGGCTGACGAGCGCCACCCGTCGCGCCGCGGGGCGGTCCTCCTCGGGCAGGAAGAGCCGGCCGCGAACCGGGTCGATCCCCAGCAGCGAGAACAGCTCCAAGGAGACGCGCGCGCCCCAGAGCCGCTCCGGCCGACCCTGCCCGAAATGCACGTTGAAGCGGATCTGCGAGTAGACTGCGACACCCTCGAAGAGGCGGGTCTCCCGCCGCCAGTCCTGGAAGCTGCCGGCCGAGACGAGCTCCCGCGTGCGCCCCAACCTCGGCCGCGTCTCGCTCAGGACGACCAGCGCGTCGGGATCGTCGAACGGCAACGAGCGCAGCGCCCACCCGCTGGCAATCGTGAAGAACGTCGTGCCGACGCCGAGGCCGAGGGCCAGCGTCAGCACGCTCACGGCCGCGAATCCCTTCGCCCGGAAGAGCCCCCGCACCGCGTAACGCACGTCGTGGACGATCGATTCGAGCATCGGGAACCCCGCCTGTTCTCTGAGTGATTCCTTGAGCTGCGTCACCCCGCCGAACTTCGCGCGGGCCGCCCGTCGCGCTTCCGCCGGGGACATTCCCGCACGGACGTACTGGTTGGCGAGGAGGCCGAGGTGCATCTCGATCTCCTGATCGACTTCCCGCTCGAGGCGGCGGCGGGCGACCAGGCCCCGCACGCGGAACATGAACGCGCCGATGCGCTGCCAGATACTCATGGGGCCACCGACGGTTGAAGGGCGCGCGGCACGACGGCACCCGGCAGCCGGGTCTTGTCCTGTGGTCATCGCACAGGAAATGTGGCACGAAGCGCGGCTGGCTGTCAAACCGGGCGTGGATGACCGCCCGACGGCCGATGATGCCGGGGCCGCGGCCGGTGATGCGCGGGCGATCCAACTACCGCGGGGCGATCGCGCCGGGCGTTGCGGGGGGACCCTTCGGGTTCACGAAGACGGGGTCGAGGGTGTGCAGCGTCGCCGCCAGGAGGAACGAGCCCCGACGGCGTGCACAGGGTGGCCAATTCCCGATGACGGAACGCCGGCTTCCACCTGGGAGCCCGTGGAGAAGTTCGCGTCGCAAGCGAGCCGCTGCGTTGTTCGGGCGCAGGCGCCCAGCATCTGCCTACTCGCGCCTGGTCAGGCGCGCGCCTCGCCGTTCTCGATGCAACTCGGAGTTCGCCACGAGTGGCCGGGAGTCCGCTCCGTGGAACGGCGCGGACTCCCCAAGGGTGGCGGTTTCCGGGCCGGGTCCCGTCACTCCTTCAGCGCGAACACGAACATCGAGTGCCCCGCGGCGAGGGCCACGTACTGCCGGCCGTCGACCATGTAGCTCATCGGGCCGTTGGCGATCATGCCGCCGAGGGGCTTGCGCCACAGCACGTCGCCGGTCTCGGCGTCGAGGATGTGGAAGTCGCCCTCGCGGTTGCCGGTGAACAGGAGGTTCGACGCGCTGGTGAGGATGCCGCTGCTCGTGACGTCGGTCATCGCGACCCGCCACTGCTGCTCGCCGGTGCGGGGGTCGATGGCGATCACCGAGCCGCCGCCGGCCGCGTCGGTCCAGTTGTTGATGTGCCCGCGGCGCAGGCTGGGCACGTTGGCGCCGGCCCCGAACGGGTTGGCGGGCCGGCCCCCGAGGAAGACGCGGCCGGGCTGATACTCCGCCTCCTCGGCCTCGAACACCGAGCCGTAGGCCTCCCACGCCGAGACGTAGAAGAGGCCGGTCTCGGGGCTGTAGGACGGCGAGTACCAGTTGGTGCCGCCCTGCACCCCGGGGAACGTGGTGGCGCCCGGCGGCTGCGGGGTCTGCACGGGCCGGCCGCTGTCGTCGAGGCCGCTCGCCCAGTTCACCTCCACGAAGGGCGTTCCGTTGAGGAAGCGGCCGTTCTCGCGGTCGAGCACGTAGAAGAAGCCGTTGCGGTTGGCCCAGAGCATCAGCCTCAGGGTGCCGCCGGCGCCGTCGGGAGCGTCGACGAGCACGGGAATCTGCACCGAGTCGTAGTCGTAGGGGTCGTTTGGGGTGAACTGGAAGTACCACTCGAGCTCGCCGGTGTCGGGGTCCAGGGCCACCACCGAGTCGGAGTAGAGGTTGTCGCCGGGCCGCTGCGCCGGGTTCCAGTCGGGGCCGGGGTTGCCGATGCCCCAGTAGGTGAGGTCGAGGTCGGGGTCGTACGAGCCGGTGAGCCACGCCGACGCGCCGCCGGTGCGCCACGCGTCGTTCTCCCACGTCTCGTGCCCCGGCTCGCCGGGGCCGGGGATGGTGTAGAAGCGCCACGCCTGCTCGCCGGTGGCGGCGTCGTAGGCGTCGATGTAGCCGCGGATGCCGAACTCGCCGCCCGCGACGCCCACGATGACCTTGTCCTTGATGACGAGGGGGGCCAGGGTCAGGGCGTAACCCTCGGCGGGGTCGGCGACGGTGGTCTGCCAGATGGGGGCGCCCCCGATGGCGTCGACGGCGATGAGGTTGCCGTCGACGGTGGCGAGGAACAGGGTGTCGCCGAGGATGGCGACGCCGCGGTTGACGGCCCCGCAGCAGGGCCGCGCGAGCGGCGACGGCGTGTACTCGTACTTCCAGAACACGCTGCCGCGCTTCGCGTCGAGCGCCACCACGTTGTTGACGGGCTCGGTCAGGTACATGATGCCGTCGACGACGAGGGGCGTGGCCTGGAACGGCTCGAGCGAGTTGGCCTGGAAGATCCACGCCAGCTCGAGCTGGTCGACGTTCTCGGGGGTGATCTGGTCGAGCGTGGTGTAGCGGTTGCTCGAGTAGGTGCCCGAGTAGGTCAGCCAGTTGTGCGGCTCGGCGTCGGCGTTCATCAGGCGCTCGAACGTCACCTGCGCGGCGGCGCCGGGGGCCAGGGCGGCGGCGAGCGCCAGCGTGGCCAGGACGCGCCAGGCCGGGAGCGCGGGCGGCCGGGACGAGCGCGCGGCGGCGCGACTGGCGGGTCGGCGGGGGAAGCCGCCGGACGACGATTGCCGGGATGGGGTCATGGTCGACATGGCGTTCACAGTCCCTTCAGCGTGAGCAGGTAGGCGAGCACGTCGGCCACCTCCTGGTCGTCGAGCGCGTCGGTCGCGGGCGGCATGGTCGACTCGGCGCCAGCCGTCAGCTCGCGCAGGCCGGCCTTCTCGAGCGACCGCAGGCGCTCGTCCTGGTCGATCATCTGTATGGTGTAGGTGTCCTCGTTGAGCCGGCGGCCGGTCAGCACCGTGCCGTCCGCGAGCACCGCGCGCACCGGGCGGTTCACGGGCAGCATCGAGCCGGTGGGGTCGAGCAGCGACTCCTGCAGGTACGCCGCGGTGCGCACGGCACCGATGGCGCTGAGGTCCGGGGCCACGCGCGAGCCCTCGCCGAACACCCGGTGGCACGACGCGCAGGCGCCCCTGCCGGCGAACAGCGCCTCGCCCCGCGCCTCGTCGCCGAGGGTGACCGCGCTCAGGTCGACGTCGCGCATCGTCCGGAGATAGGCCACGAGGCCGGTGAGCTCGCCGGACGTGAACTCGTTGGGCGGCATCGCGGTGCCGGGGATGCCGGCGCGGAGCAGCCCCATCAGCTCGGGGTCCGAGCCGGCCCGGCTGTAGACGCCGGCGGCGAGATCGACCCCCGCCACGGCGTCGCCGCTCTCGGCGTGGCACTGCACGCAGTTGGCGTCGTACAAACGGGCGCCGAACTCGATGTCCGCCTGCTCGTACTGGCCGACATGGTCCTGGGCCGCCGCCAGGGGTGCGGTCAAGGCCGCGACGGCGGCGGCCAGGCCGAGCGAAGCGGCCTTCCATCCACTGGTTCTTCGTCGTGCGCTGTTCAACATCATGCGTCCTCAACCCGGGGATCCGTGGCCGAGCCCGGCAGCGTTGCGCGATGCACGCCTGCCTGTCCCGGGCGAAGGCTCACCTCGACGCTCCCGGTTCCCACGTCGACGAGTGCCGATACCGGCCGAAGCAACGCCAGTCTGTGCGTACCGCCGGACCGTTGTCAATCGCGCGGCGCGGGTGACGACGACCCGTCGGCCCGGCCGGCGGCGGCGGACGTCGCCGCCGGATTCGACACGGCTCGGACTCCCGGCTGGGGTCAGCGTAGCGGTATCCGGTTGTCCGGGTCGGGCCGGAAGATCAGGTACTCGATGTCGGTCTCGAGTTCGCTCCACCAGTGCGGGGTGTGCCCGGGGATGATGACGACGTCGCCCTTGGTGACGCGCCGCGACACACCGCCCCGGATGCCGGAGCCGCGGACGTTCGTGCTGTTGGGGGCCTGGGTCGGGTCGATCAGCTCGCCGCCCGTCACCAGGGTGCCGATCCCCTCGACCATGTAGTAGATCTCGGTCGTGTTCACCTGATGCAGGTTCGCGCCGCCGAGCGGCGACTGCGGGCGGAAGACGCCGTACACGCCGACCCGGTAGTCGCCGGTGACCTCGACGGTCCGGATCGGGCGGTCGCTGACGGCGTCGCGGGGCAGCGCGTTGATGAACTTCTGGATCTCGGCCGAGGTGACGTCCGTTGCCTCGGGGGGGTCTTGGGCCCCGGCGGCGGACGCCAACAGGACGAGCAGAAGGGCGGAGGCGGCTTTGGGCATGTCGTGGCTCTCCTTCGAACGCATGGGAATCGGATGGACGGGATTATCGCGATTCGTCCACTCGCCGTTCAAGCCGGCGCGGCGGTTCCGGACGGGGCCATTCCCGGTCGCCCCCGAGCGAGACGGGATCCCTGCCGGTGCGTGACTCCGGGCGACCCGGAGTGCTATCGTGCACGCAACGGCTCGGCGGCATGCGGCCGGGCCGGCCGTCCTCGGCCCTCGGACCGCAGAACGGCGGGCGAGCGGATCGGTCTTGCGGAGGCAGGGAGAAGCGACATGCGCAGGAGCGCTCTGGTCTTCGGCTTTCGGATCGCGGCGACGTGGGTCGTCTGCGCGCTCGTGGCGTCGGGGGCGGCCGCCCAGGCCGGCGCGGACGAGTCGTGGCAGGTTCCCCGGACCGGGTGGGGCGCCCCCGATCTGCAGGGCGTCTGGGACTACCGGACGATGACGCCGCTCGAGCGCCCCCGCGAGTTCGCGGGCAAGGCGGTGATGAGCGAGGAGGAGGCCGCCGCCTTCACCGCTCGCACGCTCGAGGAGCAGGCCGACTACGACCGCGCCCCCAGCGTGCACGCGAAGTGGTGGCTCGACTACGGCAAGGAGCTGACCGAGGACCGGCGCACCTCGCTGGTCGTCGATCCGCCGGACGGGCGCGTTCCCGCCCTGACCGACGACGCGCGGCGGCGCAACGCCGAGCGGTCGGCCCGCCGCCGCGCGCATCCCGCCGACGGCGCCGACTATCGCGGGAACACCGAGCGGTGCCTCAGCTTCGGGACGCCCCGGCTGCCGGGCGCCTACAACAACAACTACCAGATCCTGCAGACGCCGGACCACGTCGTCATCGTGTCCGAGATGATCCACGACTCGCGCATCGTGCCGCTCGACGGGCGGCCCCGGGCCGGCATTCCGCAGTGGCACGGCGAGGCGCGCGGGCGGTGGGAGGGCGACACGCTGGTCGTCGAGTCCACGCACTACCGGGACGGCGCGGGGTTCCGGGGCTCGACCGGCGGGGTGCGCGTGACCGAGCGGTTCACCCGGGTGGGGCCCGACACCGTCCGCTACGAGATCACGGCCGACGATCCGTCCACCTGGGTGGCGCCCTGGACCGTCATGTTCCCGCTGAAGAAGACCGATCAGGCGATGTACGAGTACGCCTGCCACGAGGGGAACTACGGGCTCGCCAACATCCTCCGGAACGCACGGCTCGAAGAGGCGGCGGCGCGAACGGCCACGCAGTGATGGCGGCGCCTCGGTGAGTCGTACCGCAACCGCGTGTCGCAGCCAGAGCGGCGAGGGCCTCGGGGGGCGGAGGTCTTCTGCGTGGCGAGGCGCGACGCGGTGGATACCCCGCATGACGCCGTTCGACGCAGTCACGCGGGTGGCATCGCCGATCGATGCAGCGGGACTTCGCGGCCTGCTGCTTCCGAGAGGTAAGCCCCCGTGCGGTACGGGGCAGCGCCGCTCGAACTCAGCGAAGGAGTCTCGCCACGGGCTCGCAGCCCGTGGGCGCCGACCGCCAGGGCACAGGAAGTCATGACCGAAAAGACCGGTCCCCGTCCATCGGGGCGCGCCGGCGCCGGCAAGGCGTCGGTCAAGAAGACGAAGAAGGCGAAGGGCAAGACGGGAGCGCGCAGGTCCCGCGCGCAGGGGACCGGACCGGCCGTCGTCGACGACCGGCCGGTCGAGTCTGTTCCGGTGGACGCGTCCGCCGCGCGTCCGCCCCACGACCCCGACGTCATCCGGCGCGTCTTCAAGGAGGGCGTCTATCCCTACTCGGACCGCATGAAGCGCCGCGCCTACGAGCGGCGCAAGGCCGCCCTGCAGGCCGAGCTGCTCAAGGTGCAACGGTGGGTCAAGGAGTCGGGCACCCGCATCGTCGTCCTGTTCGAGGGACGCGACGCGGCCGGCAAGGGCGGCACCATCAAGCGGTTCATGGAGCACCTGAACCCCCGCGGCGCCCGCGTCGTGGCCCTCGAGAAGCCCACCGAGCGCGAGCGCGGCCAGTGGTACTTCCAGCGCTACATCGAGCACCTGCCGGCGGCGGGCGAGATCGTCCTCTTCGACCGGTCCTGGTACAACCGCGCCGGGGTCGAGCGCGTGATGGGCTTCTGCACCGGCTCGGAGTACCTCGAGTTCATGCGCCAGTGCCCCGAGCTCGAGCGCATGCTCGTCAACAGCGGCATCCGCCTCTTCAAGTACTGGTTCTCGGTCTCGCAGGACGAGCAGGCGCGCCGCTTCGGCAGCCGGCAGAACGATCCCCTCAAGCAGTGGAAGATCTCGCCCGTCGACCTCGCCTCGCTCGACAAGTGGGACGGCTACACCGAGGCCAAGGAGGCGATGTTCTTCTACACCGACACCGCCGACGCGCCGTGGACGGTCATCAAGTCCGACGACAAGAAGCGCGCCCGCATCGCCTGCCTGCTGCACTTCCTCTCGAACGTCCCCTACCCAGACAAGAACCCCGAGGTGATCACGCGCCCCGACCCGCTGATACTGGGCCCCGCGACCCGCGTCGTCGGCCGCGACGAGCCGATGGCGGCCGAGGGGTAGTCGGCCGGGCGTCCGTACCGAAGCAGGCGCTGGTTGGGGTCTGGCAGCTCCGCGGCGCGCCACCGCGCTGGCTTGTGGACATAGGAGTACTCTTGCGTCAGAAGCAAGAGAGTTTATGATCTCGCGATGCCCGCGGTGCTCCTGACCTGGATCGGCCAGACCGATCTCGACTGCGCGCGAGGGGTCCGGCCGGGTCAAGGTCCCATCGGTGCTGTCGTCGCCGATCGCCGGTTCGATGCCCTGGTGCTGATCTCCAACTATCCGGGGCCCGAGAACCGGGCGTTCGTCGACTGGCTGGTCGGATTGGGCGCTACCTCCGTCCATCTTCGGACCGAAGCCCTGTCCGATCCGACCGACTACGGCGCCATCCACGCCGCGGTGGTTCGGGCCTTCGACTTCACGCGCGACGAGTTCGGCCCCGACGCTGACCTCACCGTGCACGTCAGCCCTGGCACGCCCGCCATGCAGGCGGTGTGGGTGCTGCTGGCCAAGACGCGCTACCCCGCGGAGTTGATTCAGTCGCACGCGCAGACCGGCGTTCGCACGGTCTCCGTGCCCTTCGACATCGCCGCCGAGTACGTGCCGGTGCTGCTGCGGCGCGCCGATGCGAAGATCGAACGGCTGACCGCCGGCCTGCCGCCGGCGTCTCCCGCGTTCGACCGGATCGTCGGCCGCAGTCCGCTGATGGACCGGGCCAGGGCCCGCGCACGACGGGTGGCCCCGCACGACGTCACCGTCCTGATCGAAGGCGCGTCGGGCACGGGCAAGGAGCTGTTCGCCCGGGCCATCCACGCCGAGAGCCGCCGCGCCCGCGGGCACTTCGAGGACGTCAACTGCGGCGCCCTGCCCGAGGGCCTCGTCGAATCGCTGCTCTTCGGCCACGAGCGGGGCGCGTTCTCCGGCGCCGTCCGCGCCCGCGCCGGCCACTTCGAGGCGGCCGACGGCGGAACGCTGTTTCTCGACGAGATCGGCGAGCTGCCCCTCGACGCCCAGGTCAAGCTGCTGCGCACGCTGCAGGAGAAGACCGTCCGGCGCCTCGGCGCCGACCGCGCGGTGGCGGTCGACGTGCGGGTGATCGCGGCCACCAACCGCGACCTTGCGTCCGAGGTGGCGGCCGGCCGGTTCCGGGAGGACCTCTACTACCGGCTGGCGACCGGCGTCATCCGGCTGCCGCCCCTCCGCGAGCGCCCCGGCGACCTGACGCCGCTCATCGATCACTTCCTGGCCGCCGCGAACCGCAAGTTCGCCGACCAGCCGGACGTCGAGCAGAAGATCCTCTCTCCCAAGGCAAGGAACGTTCTGTTGCGGCACCCGTGGCCCGGCAACGTCCGGGAGCTGCAGGCGACGATGGACCGGCTCGTGCTGTGGACGCCGCACGCCGTCATCGAGGCCGAGGACGTGAGCGAGGAACTGCTCCGCAGGGCGTCGGACGCGTCAACCGACCTGCTGGGCCGGCCGCTCGGCGGCGGCCTCGTTCTGCCGGCCCTGATGGCCGATCTCGCGCGTCACTACCTGGAGCGCGCGCTCGACGAGGCGGGCGGCAACAAGACGCGGGCAGCCGAGCTGATCGGGCTGCCCAGCTACCAGACGCTCACCAACTGGCTGCGACGCTACGGGGTGGCGCAGCGGATCGAAAATCGGCGCAGTTGATGCACGCGCTTGGCCCGGAGGTTCTGGCACGCGCCTTGCTTGTGTAGGTGGGCAGGCAGGTTACGAACATGACAGACGAACCGACGCATCCGTCCGATGCCCCCCGGTCCGCGGCCGGAACGCCGCAAGGGCCGGATCCGGCTCTGAAGGACGAACCGGCGCCCGTGTCGGAGACGCCGCAGCCGTCGAGCGACGCTGAACCGTCCGGGCAGGAGGCCCCGCTGATCACCGCCATCGAGATCGAGAACTTCAAGGGCATCGGCCGTCCGGTGCGGATCGACCTGCGGCCTATCACCCTGCTGTTCGGCCGCAACAGCGCCGGCAAGAGCACGGTGCTCCACGCGCTCTGCTACGCGCACGAGATCTTGAGTCATCGCAACGTCGATGCGCACAAGACCGATCTCGGCGGCGACCAGATCGACCTGGGCGGGTTCCGGCGCTTTGTCCACGGGCATGACCTGAAGCGCTCCGTGCGGCTCCGCTTCGAACTGGATCTGTACGGTTGGATCCTGCCCGAGCTTGGGGGGACGTACGAGGCCATTGGCTGGTCTCCTCCGGTGGAGCTTGAGACTGCCTCCCTGGAGGACGCGGAAACGGGTTGGCTGGAGCTGAGAGTCACCTGGAGCACGAAACAGGACAAGCCGACCGTCAGCGACTACGAAGTCGGTGTCGACGGACAGACCGTCGGCCACATCCAGGCCTCGGCCTCCGGCGGTATGGCGACCCTGCTGGCCAACCCGTCGCACCCGCTGTTCGGATACGAAGTCGATCGAGAGAGAAGCGACACCCCGTCCGGGGTTGTCGGACAGGTACGCGAGGACTCCGGGGCTGAACCGCATGTCCCAGGACTCCGTCCGATGAAGGTGCTTGTCGCGCCTTCATCGGCGCTGCCGTCTCTTGACCAGCACCTCTGGATCAGGACGGACGAGACGCTTGGCCGCGAATCGCGACATCTCTACTTCGACATGTCGAGGCTGCTCGCAGGTATCGGTAGTCTCCTGCGTGACGAGCTCGCTCGATTTCGCTATCTCGGTCCCCTGCGAGAGTTGCATCCGCGCACCGTCGTCGAGCGCGAGCGACTCGTTCCTGGACGTTGGGCCGACGGCTCGGCGGCCTGGGATCTTCTGAACGTCCGGGCTCAGGACACGTTGAGCCGAATTGCGCTCGACTTTCCCGACCGGCGCAAGCGCAACCGAGCCATGGTCATTCCCCGTGTGAGCGACTGGCTCTCACGGAAGGATCGGCTGGACACGGGTTACGAGCTGCGAGTGCGCAACGCAGTCGAGCTTCCCGCGAACACGCCGTTGGTGGGCGTGCTGAACAAGGGGGTTCTGGGCGAGCTCTGGGCGGCGATCGAGGCGAAGCAGGCCAAGGTGTCCGGGGCCGAATCGCCGGGCGAGATCGTCAGGAAGGCCTCGCCGCAGCAGATCGATGCCTTGGCCGACGGGATCGCCGACGCTCCCGTTCGCCGAGAGGTGCAGCTCATCGCCACCACCGGGATCGATCTACGAACGTCCGAAATTGGCGTGGGCATCTCGCAGCTACTCCCCGTGGTGGTCGCCGCCCTCGATCCCGACCGCCCGAAGGTCACGGCCATCGAGCAACCGGAGCTGCACGTTCACCCCCGGCTGCAGGTCGAACTCGGCGATCTGTTCGCCGAGCAGGTTACAGGCGGCAGGGTGTTCTTGATCGAGACCCACAGCGAGCACCTGATGTTGCGCCTGTTGCGTCGCATTGAGGAGACCGGCAGCAACGAGCTGCCGGAGGGGAAGCCCGCGCTGAAGCCGGACCAGGTTTCGGTGGTCTACGTGGAGCAAGTCGAGGGTGAGGTCAGGGCGACGCGGCTTCGGATCGACGAGACGGGCGAGTTCATCGACCGCTGGCCGCAGGGCTTCTTCGACGAACGCGCCGACGAGCTCTTCTGATGCTCTTCGAGTACGCGGTCGAGCCCGAACTCGTTGCGACTTGGGCCGACTCCGGAACCGGCCGCTACTTCATCGACGGGTTCGGGGTCGGCTCACCGCGCTTCATCTCGCGATATCCGAACGGCTGGAAGAAGCGGGTTTGGGAGGCTTGGAAAGCGATTGAGATCCGAGACGGTCCCAAAACAGATCGCCAGCGGAAGCGGATGGAGACGCTGATCCAGCGTCTGTCGTCGGTGATGGTGAAACGTCGGGGTGCGGTTTGGAATCCGGACCGGTCGTGGGTCGAAAACGCTGTTGCTCAGCAAGTTCCGTTTCATGCCGTGCTCACCCGACACAATCCTGAAGGTGATCCGCAGATACTGGTCGCCGACGAGTTCGACGACCCGGGATCGCGATGGGCGGCGCCGAGGGGGATGACGGTGCCGAGAACGGCACAGGCCATCGCGGAAACAGTTGGGGGCATGCTTCGGATCGCGACGGACGTGATATTTGTCGATCCGTATTTTGCGCCGGATCGCGAGCGCTTCGTCGACGTCATCGCGGCCTGCATGGAAGCAGGCTGCAGAGGGAGAGCCGTCGGTCCGGCCAAGGTCCGGATCTTCAGCTCTGACAAGGAAGAGGTTGGAGCGTATGACTACTTCAGGACCGAATGCGTGAAGCGGCTGCCGGGCGAGCTTCCAGCAGGCCAGGAGGTCATGATTCATCGCCTCGTTGAACGGACAGGCGGAGAGAGGCTGCACAACCGGTACATTCTGACGGAGCTTGGCGGCGTGGCCTTCGGTTTCGGTCTGGACGAAGACCGAAGGCGGAATACCATGGATGACGTGAACCTGCTTGAGAGCGACCAGTACCACCGTCGCTGGGCGCAATACGCGGGTGAGCCGCCGGAATTCGACCAACTCGGAGACGCGATCACGGTCATCGGCAGGCGTCGATGAGGTCGAGTCTGATCGCTATCCAGAGAGAATGGACGTTGATCATGTCGTGTGAACACGATTGCCGCCAAGACCGCACGGTCGCGCCAAGTGCTGAAGCGACCGGTGATGCCCAAGCACTTCGGTCGGTCGCGGCCGACGCGGCGGAGGATGGCTTGACCGGCGGCGCACCGGCGCGGCGATCGGTCCAGGAGGGGCCCCCTGCGGTGGGCGCGAACGAGCCGTCGGAGACAGTGCTCGATCGGAGGTTACCGCTCATCACGGCGGTCGAGGTCGAGAACTTCAAGGGAATCGGCCGTCTGGTGCGGATTGACCTACGGCCCATCACACTGTTGTTCGGTCGCAACAGCGCCGGCAAGAGCACCGTGCTGCACGCGCTCTGCTACGCGCACGAAATACTGAGCCAGCGCAACGTCGATGCGCACAAGACCAGTCTCGGCGGTGATCAGATCGATCTGGGCGGGTTCCGGCAGTTCGTCCACCGGCACGATTCGATGCGTCCGGTGCGGCTCCGTTTCGAGCTGAACCTGGGCCATCGGGACTTGCCGGAACTCGCGGGAGCGATGCGCATTGCACCGTATCCGTGGGAGGTCGGTTTGGGTCGTATCGAGACCGGATGGGTGGAATTGACGATTCGGTGGTCGGCGGAGCGGAAGGAGCCTTTTCTGGAGCGTTACGAGGTCGGTGTCGACGGAGAGATCGTGGGTCGCATCGCGGCGTCGCCCGGGGGTGGCAAGGCGAAGCTGCTGGCCAACCTGTCGCATCCGATGCTCGACGACGTGGTTCGTGAGGGAAGCCTGGCGGCGTTGGAATCGAAACTGGAGGAGCTACGGGCGGAGCTTCAGGCGGCGGAGTCGGCCGCCCGACGGCCCGAGGTCGAACGGGTACGGGAGAGCGAATCACGGTCGTTCGGGAAGACGCTCCATCCGGTGCCGGTACGCCAAACGGATTCATCCGGTGCTCTGCCGTCCTTCGGGCACCATCTCGATATGGAGCTGGAGGAGGGGTACGATGAGGAGTACCACGAACTCTGGCACTGCGTGTCGACGCTGCTGGTCGGGATCGGCGGTCTCTTGCGGGATACGCTCGCTGCGTACAGATATGTCGGACCCCTGCGGGACCTGCATCCGGCGGCTGGCGGAGAACAAGGGCCGCGGCGTGCTCGACGCTGGGCCGACGGGTCTGCGGCCTGGGACCTCTTGAACGGTCATGCCCGCGTCAACGTCGATCAGGATACGCGGAACCTGATCGACTCGTCGGGCGCCAAGATCATGAGCGCCACGGTCATTCGTAATGTGAGCGACTGGTTGTCGCGGGAGGATCGGCTGGACACCGGTTACAGGCTGCAAGTGCAGAGAGATGTCCATCTCTCAGCGAACGCGCCGTTGGTCGGCGTACTGAACAAGGGCGTGGAGGGTGGGGAATGGGGGGCGCCGTTTCTGGCCGAGTTGGCGGGCGTGTCCGGGGCGGAATCACCGGATGGCCTCATGAGGGAGGCGCCGGACAAGGTTCGCGCCCTGCTGGAGAGAATCGTGAAGGCCCCCGTTCGTCGGGAAATCGAGCTCGTTTCTACCCGGGCCAACCTGCCTGTGCGAACATCCGACATCGGCGTTGGGATTTCGCAGTTGCTCCCGGTGGTCGTGGCTGTGCTCGACCCGGAGCGCCCGGGCATCACGGCCATTGAGCAGCCTGAGCTGCATGTCCATCCGCGGTTGCAGGTCGAACTCGGGGATCTCTTCGCAGAGGGAGCTGCCGGCGGCAACGTGTTCCTGATCGAGACCCACAGTGAGCACCTGCTGCTGCGCATCATGCGGCGCATGCGGGAAACGTGCTCGGGAACATTGCCCGAAGGGGCGCCCGCGGTACGCCCCGAGGACGTCAACGTATTGTTCGTGGAGCCGGACGGGGCCGAGACGCTGATTCGAGAGATGCCGCTCAACGAGATGGGCGAGCTGGTGAAGGCGTGGCCGGGGGGCTTCTTCGAGGAAGACCTGCGGGAGATCTTCTGATGGCGCTTCTGGCTGACTACGCCATCACGCCGGGCGTGTTCGACGTGACCTCGTACCCGACCGAAGGAGAGTGCGCGGCCCGCCTCGAGACCATCCGCGAAGCGATGCTGACGGAGGGGCTGGTGCGTGACCTCCGGGCCGGCGCTTGGAGGGGACTCGTCCGTGGGGGCGCGCGGCCATGGCACCGGCGGGGGCAGGAACTGGTCAAGAAGATGGCCACGCAAGGGCGGCTCCTGCCCTTCGAGCCCGCTCTCCCCGGGCGGCCCGCCGACGACCGGGACTGGTGTGCGGAAGCGCTGGCGACGGACGCCGAGCGACCGTTCCGCGGCGGCGTGATCACGACTGAATCCGTCAAGGGCGCGTATGCCGACGACCGACGGGTCGCCCGTATCGATCGGCTGTCGAGTGCCCCATGGTGGGCGTCGCGGAGCCCGTCAGTCCGGCTGGGTCGCACGCTTGCCGAATACGGGAGACATCTCGATCTCGTGCTCGGATTCTCGAAGTCTCTCATGTTCATCGATCCGCATCTGGATCCGGACAAGCCGCGATACAGTTCCTTCGCGACCCTCCTGCAGCAGGCGGGCAACAGGGGGCCGGCCCCGCGCGTCGAGATTCACCGCGTCTGCTACGAGGGATCGGGTCCTGCACGAGAGTGGCCGCTGACGGGAGATCCGAGCTACTTCAAGCGGAAGTTCCGTAACGCCCTCGCCGGTCCGCTGGGCGCCGCCGGGTTGCGGGCGGAGGTGTTCGTCTGGCGGAACTTCCACGACCGCTACCTGATCAGCAACCTGGTCGGAGTCTCGCTGCCGAACGGTTTCGACGTCTCCGGGGCCGCCGCCGGTGACTCCACGACGTGGGCCCGCCTGGGACGAGACACCCGCGACGAGGTTCAGCGCGAGTTCGACCCGGCCGCCCGACCGGACAGGCTGGTGGATCGTTTCGAAGTCCGAACGTAGCGTGCCGGCCGCGAGGCGGGGGCGCCGTCGCGCGAAAGCAGAGCGGCGACGACGACGTTCGTGTCGATGACGAGCAGCCGTTCACCGCCGGCGCTCGGCCCGCGTCTCTTCGACCGCGAGCGCCATGGCGTCGTCGTCGCTCAGCCCGGATCGTTCCGCGGCGGCGGCGATGAGCGCCGCCGCGCTCTCGGTGGTCTTGACGCCGTAGGAGTCGAGGCTCTCCTCGATGATCTGTCGGATTGAGGTGTCGCGGCGTGCCGCCGTCTCCCGGAGCGCCCGATGGCGCTCGTCGGACAGCGTGATGGTCAATCGCGCCATGATGGTTCCCGCGTCTTGGGTGAACGCACCAAATCACCGTATCACGCCCGAGGAGCATGGAGCGGCGCTCGTCGGGCGTCCGAGAGACGCCGGAACGGCGTATCATCTTCGCCAGCCATGTCGAACCCATCCGACTCCACCGCCGGCAGCCGCCTGTGGGCCGCGTTCGGCCCCGGCATCCTCTGGGCGGCGACCGCCATCGGGGTGTCGCACCTGGTGCAGTCGACGCGCGCCGGGGCGTCGGCCGGCTTCGGGCTGGCCGGGGTCATCCTGATCGCCCTCGTCCTCAAGTACCCGTTCTTCGAGTACGGCCCGCGCTACGCGGCGGCCACCGGGCAGAGCCTCGTCGAGGGCTACGCTCGTACGGGCCGCTGGGCGCTGTGGCTGTACCTGGTCATCACGGTGCTGACGGGCGGCGTCATCCAGGCCACGGTGGTCATGTTCACCGCCTATCTGGTGGGGTTCGCGCTGGGAGTCGACTGGCCGCTGGCGCTGCTCGCGGCGGCGGTCATGGCGCCGGGCTGCGCGCTGCTGTGGTGGGGCCGGTTCCGCGGGCTGGACCTGTCGATCAAGGTCGTCGTGCTGCTGCTGGCGGTGTCCACGCTGCTGGCCGCCGCGGTCGGCCTGCCGCGCGCCGACTTCTCGACGGTGGCGCTGTGGCCGGGGGAGCTCGTCGGGGCGGGGGTGCCGTTCCTGTTCCTGCTGGCGCTGGCGGGGTGGATGCCGTCGGCCATCGACATCTCGGTGTGGAGCTCGCTGTGGACGCTGGCCAAGAACGAGACGTCGGGGCAGCGGTGCTCGGTGGAGACGGCCCGGCAGGACTTCCTGATCGGCTACGTGGGGACGGCGGTGCTCGCGTTCACCTTCGTCGTTCTCGGCGCCGCGGTGATGTTCGGGTCCGGCGAGGAGTTCGCGGCGCAGGGGACGCTGTTCTCGACGCAGCTCGTGGACCTGTACGCGGCAACCCTCGGCGCGTGGACGCGGCCGGTGGTGCTGGTGGCGGTGGTGACGACCATGCTGTCGACGACGATGACGGTGCTCGACGGCGGCCCCCGGGCCATCGAGCGCTCCATCCTGGTGCTGCGGTCGCCGGGGACTCCGGTGCAGCCCTGCGGTCCGCTCTACTGGT
The DNA here is from genome assembly GCA_965204675.1 of Vicinamibacterales bacterium. Classification (GTDB taxonomy): domain Bacteria; phylum Acidobacteriota; class Vicinamibacteria; order Vicinamibacterales; family UBA8438; genus JAJEEA01. The sequence continues at coordinate 4,683,865 of OZ242003.1, read as the reverse complement.
GGACCCTCGCGGCCCTGGTCGCCCTGACCCTGATCGTGATGGCGCTGTTCATCGGCAACCTCACCACGATGATCGACTTCGCGACCACGCTGGCGTTCCTGACCGGTCCGGTGCTGGGCTATCTCAACCTGCGCGCCGTGACCTCCCCCGAGATGCCGCCCGAGCACCGGCCCGGGCCGGCGATGCTGGCCCTGTCGTGGATCGGCATCGTCCTGCTGGGCGGAACCGGGGTCTTCTACCTGATCACCCTCGTCGGCTGACGGGGCGGTCCCGGCCGTCGGCTGACGGGGCGGTCCCGGCGGCCCGGTCCCGCCGCGGCAGGCGGTGGCGGCGGCGCCGCCGTCATGCGTCGGCGTGCCAATCCCGGTCGATCACCATGGGAGGAGCCAATTGCCCGTCGAGCTGCTGATCCCCCTTGGTCGGCTGACGGTACGGGGCCGGCTGGTCGCCGCCGGCCCCGCGGCTGCGCACGCTTCGCCCGCCCTCAGTCGAGCGCGACGGGGTAGATGAGGAGCCGATTGCCGTCGAGCTGGGGAATCAGGACCCGGCTGCGGCCCAGGTCGAAGCCGATGTCGGCGGCCGGCGTGTCCGAGACGATCTCGGTCACCGCGCCCGACGGCGCGACGTGATAGACGGCGTTGGCGCCGAAGCTCGAGACCACCAGCGAGCCGTCTTCCAGCGCGACGACGCCGTCGAGCTGGCCCTGCGGGAGCTCGGCCACGACCGTCAGCCCGCCGTCCGGGGCGACGCGGACGACGGTGTTCGCGCCGACCGGGACCATCACGAGGCCCTGCGGGGTGTCGATGATGCCGTTGGGCAGGGCCAGCGCATCGCCCCGCGCCATCGCCTGGGCCCGGCCGTCGGCGTCGAACCGGTAGATGGCGGCGGTGCCGGTCGGCGCGAACCCCTGCGCGGTGATGGCGATGCCGGTGTCGGTGACGTAGACGGTGCCGTCGGCGCCGACCGCGACGTCGTTCAGGAAGCCGGCGTTCGGCACCGCCCACTCGCCGAGCGGCGCGCCGGACGCCCGGTCGAACCAACGCACGACGTCGATGTCGGCCACGTAGAAGCGGTCTCCGTGGACCGCGCTGCCCTTGGGGGCGTGCAGCGTCACGCCCGGGTCGGCGCCGTCTATCCACTTCAGGTCGAGCACCTGCCCGTCGGGCGACACCCGCGAGATGAACCCGTTGTCGTCCCGGTCGCCCGGCCCGCCGTTGATGTTCGACACCAGGTAGACGTCGGCCTCGGGATCGTGAAGGGCGGACTCGGGCGTGCTCATGTCGCCGACCGAGATGGGCTCCTGACCGTACAGCGGGCTGGCGGTGCACAGGATGGCGGCGAGCACGAGGGCCCGGCGCCGGCGTACGCGGATCTCACGCTGGGGTGTCATGTCGAAACTCCCGGGCGCCGATCGAGACGGCGCCGTGACCAGTGGTTCGTGGGTGACTGCGAAGGAAGCCGGCGCATTATCGCATGTCGCCAAAAAAGGCGCGCGCATTGTGAACCGTCGGGTGTATAAAAGGCCTGATCCGAAGCATGATCCCGGAGCGTCGAGAGGAGGTCGTGATGGGTACGCGGTTCGAGGGCACGGTCCGGCTACCGATGTGGGCACTGGCGGCGGCCGCCGCGGCGGCAACGGTCGGTCTCTCGGCTTCGACCGCCGCCGCCCAGACCGCGGAAGCGGAATACGCGGCCCCCCGCCTGCCGGGCACGGACCGTCCCGACATCAGCGGCATCTGGCAGGCGTTCACCACCGCCAACTGGAACCTGCAGGACCACGGCGCCGAGGCGGGGCCGTTCCCCCGGCTGCTCGGGGTCTGGGGGGCGCAGCCGCCCGGGCAGGGCGTGGTCCTCGGCAACGAGATCCCCTACCGGCCCGAGGCCCTCGCCCGCAAGCAGGAGAACCTCGAGCGGCGGCTCGCGGTCGACCACGACAACGTCAACACGGTCGGCGATCCCGAGGCGAAGTGCTACCTGCCGGGGGTGCCGCGGGCCACCTACATGCCGTTCCCGTTCCAGATCATCCAGAGCACCGGCAAGGTCATCATCGCCTATCAGTTCGCGAGCGCCAGCCGCACCATCCCCCTGGACGGGACCAGCGAGGCGCCGGTCGACAGTTGGATGGGCTGGTCGAACGGGCGCTGGGAGGGGGACACCCTGGTGGTGGAGGTGAACGGGTTCAACGACCTGTCGTGGTTCGACCGGGCCGGGAACTACCACAGCGCGGCGATGCGGGTGGTGGAGCGGTACACGCCCATCAGCCCGTGGCACATGATGTACGAGGCGACGATCGAGGATCCCGAGGTCTTCACCCGCCACTGGACGATCCGGCTGCCGCTGTACCGCCGCATCGAGGACGACCTGCGGCTGCTCGAGTTCAAGTGCGTGGACCTCGCCGAGGAATACGTGTACGGGGGCCTCGTCGACCCGGAAGGAGGTGGACGGTGACACTTCGAGGATGTGTGCTCCTGGCCGCGGCAATCGCGATGGCCGCGGCGGCGACGGCGCCGGCGGGGGCGGGGCAGGCCCAGGAGCCCGGCCAGGCCGAGTACGCGGCGCCGCGGACCGCGTGGGGCGATCCGGACCTGCAGGGCATGTGGGACACCCGGACCTACACGCCGATGGAGCGGCCGCCCGAGTTCGGCACGCGCGAGTTCATGACCGAGGAGGAGGCGGCCGAGCGCGAGCGCCTCGGCCTGCGCCGGGTCGTCAGCGACGACGACGACGATGCGATCGCCCAGGAGCTGGTGCAGCAGGACGTGGCGCGATACGCCCGGTCCGACGCCCCCGACGACGGGCGGCCCGGCTACCGCATCGCCGGCGCCGAGTACAACGCCTTCTGGAGCGCCGACCCGACCACGCCCCCCATCTCCCTGCGCACGTCGCAGATCGTCGATCCGTCCGACGGGCGCATGCCGCCGCTGACCCGCGACGCCCTCGCCGTCTGGGAGGCGCGCGAGGCGGCGCGGCGCGACCGCAGCCAGGCCGACGACTGGGAGGACCGCGGGCTCTCCGAGCGGTGCATCACGCGGAACGGCCTGCCCGGCGAGATGCTGGGGAGCAGCCAGCAGCCCCTCAAGGAGATCGTGCAGACCCCGGGCTACGTGAGCATCGTGATGCCCTACGGCTACGTCCGCATCATCCCCGTCGGCACCGCGGACACCGGCCCGCCGGGGCCCCTCGGGCCGGACATCCGCCAGTGGAACGGCGACTCGATCGGCCGGTGGGACGGCGACACCCTGGTGGTCGAGACCGCCAACTTCAAGAACACCGTGAGGAACGCCGTGCCGGCCCACGGCGGCCCGTTCGGCGGGTCGGCCCACGTGCACTACTATCCGGGCGACGGCGAGACGCTGCGCCTCACCGAGCGCATCCGCCGCCTCGACGCCCTGACCCTGGAGTACCGCTACACGGTGGCGGACCCGGCGGTGTTCGTGCGGCCGTTCACCACCGTCAACTACTTCACGCTCGATGCCTGGGCGACCGAGGGCAACCAGGACCGGCTCTTCGAGTACGCCTGCCACGAGCACAACTACGGGATGACGAACGCCATTCGCGGGGCGCGGGTCGACCGCCAGTGGGCGCTCGACGAGGCGGCCCGCGAGGCGGCCATCCGCAGCCGCGAGCTCGAGGAGAAGAAGGCGCTGCTCGACGCGTGGGAGGCCGAGCGGCAGGACGGGCGGTAGGCAGCTGCGCCCTGGGAGTCTGCGCTGTAGAACGGTGCAACTCCCAGCAGGGTTGGTTGGGGCGCCAAGCGGAGCCGAAGGCGACGATTGGCGGGCTGGAACGGCGCGGACTTCTGGTGTTGGCCGGGCGTCCGGCAGAGTTGCACGCGACGGCCGGCGGGCTGGCGTGACCCCGGGTTCCCGACGGGCCCGGTCGCGCGGCCGGGCGGCGCCGACGCCCGCACGAGCGGCGGGCAGAGAGGCGGGCGCCGGCTCCCGGCCGGGGATGAGGAGAGGAGGTTGGAGATGCGAGCACGAACAGTCGTGTCGATAGCCGTTGTCGGCGGGCTCGTGGCCGCCGCCGGGGCGCAGGCGGTGGCCCACCACGCGTTCGCGGCCGAGTTCGACGCGAACGCCCCGATCGAGATGGCGGGGACGGTGGTCAGGATGGAGTGGGTCAATCCCCACACCTGGATCCACATCGACGTGGCGCAGCCCGACGGCACCGCCGAGCGGTGGATGATCGAGGGCGGGCCGCCCACGTCGCTGCTGCGGCGCGGGTTCACCAAGCGCTCGCTGCTGGCGGGCACGGAGATCCTCGTCGAGGGCTTCCAGGCCAAGGACGGGTCGAACAAGGCGAACGGCCGCGACGTGACGTTCGCCGACGGCAGCAAGCTGTTCCTCGGCTCGTCGGGCACCGGCGCCCCGCGCGACGGCCGCGACCCGACCGAGCCGCCGAGGTAGCGGTCCGGGGGGCCGGAGGCCGCCCCCCGCGGGGCGGGCGTCGCGCGGCGCGCCGCGGGCGCGACGAAACGCCAGAAGGCGCTCCACTTCGCGCTGGAGACGTCGCGCGGCGCGTTGCGGGCGCGGCCCTGTCTTGCGCTGGAATGCACTACAATGACCACGCGTCTTCAACCAAGGGGGAGTCTAGTCCATTGCGTACCGCCATCATCGCGTTCCTCGCAGTCGTCCTCGTAGCGTTCTCAGTCTCGCCGGTGGCCGCCCAGTCGCCCGCGGCGGCCCTGGAGCAGGATGCCGGCGGGCAGCTCCGTCTCGCGCAGTCGCCGGCGCCCGGTCCGATCGATCCGGAGCGCCTGCGGCAGATCGGGACCGAGCGCACGCGCCAGTTTCTCCTGGGCGCGGGATTGATGGCTGCGGGCGGCGCGGTGGGTTTCTCCAAGCAGAACTGGGTCATCGAAGAGGGCGTGCTCGGCATCGCCATCGCCGCCCTCGGCCTGGCGGCAATCATCGAGCCGGTGACGTGGCGGAACCTGGAGGTCAGGACGTCCGCCAGCGGCCTGTCTCTGGCCTGGTGAGGCGGACACCCGAGGGTCTTCGCGGCTTCCCCCCGCGGTGACGGGTGGGCCGCTGACAGGCCGCTGACAGGCGGGCGCCGGGGCGGGACCGACGCCCCGGCGGCGCCGGCCGTGTGGGCTCCCTCGGCGGAGCCGTACGGTTCGACCCCGCAGCCCGAAGGAAGCATCGGTTCTCGCGCGCACGAAGGAGAAGCATCATGCGGAACCGGAAGATCGCCCTGATCGTCGCCGCCGTCGCGGGTCTGCCCTTCGTCCTCGCCGGTTGCGCGGAGATACCCGCCCCGGCGGCGGAGGGCGGGTCGACGCCCGCTCCGTCCGCCCCGCCGACGGAGGACGCGGCCGCCCCGGGCGGCCTCCCGCGCGGCCCCATCGTCGGCACCTACCGGCTCGCCGGTCGCAACGTCAAGGACGAGAGCGGCGCGTGGGTCCCGATGGAGGACTTCAACTCGCTCGGCTACATCACCTACAGCGACACCGGGTACATGGCGGTGAACGTCATGCCGCTCGATCGGGAGCCGTTCTCCGACGACGGGCCGACGCCGGAGGAGGTGCAGGCGGCACTGGAGGGCTACACCGCCTACTACGGCCCGTTCAGCGTCAACGAGGGCGACGAGGGCGGGTTCCTGATTCACCACCGGATCGGCCAGATCAACCCCGGCGCCGAGGTCGACGCGAAGCGGTTCTACGACATCGACGGCGACCGGCTCATCCTCACCCCCGCGGCGGCCGACGGGACCAAGAGCGGCGGCAACCGGCAGGTCGTGTGGGAGCGGCTGCCCGACGCCGAGCTGTCGGAGGAGGCGCAGCGCTTCGTGGGCTTCCGCCAGCTCCTCTACACGGACCGGTACGAGGATCGCGGCAGCGAGTTCTGGCGGGGGGATAGGAACGACGGCCGCGCAGGGTCCTGGATCATCTACACGCCGACCGGCCACATGATGGTGCACCTGATGGCGCGCGAGGGGCGCACGGCGTACGCGGAGGCGACCCCCACGCCGGCCGAGGCGATGGCCGCCTACCGGACCTACGGCGGGTACTTCGGGACGTTCACCGTCCACGAGGACGCGGAGCCGGTGTACGTCGTGCACCACCAAGAAGGCCGGACCCGGCCCGTCGAAGGGGTGACCGACGCGGAGCGGCTCTACCACCTCGAGGGCGACGTCCTGCGCCTCGGCGGGCGGCCACGCACGACCGACGACGGCGATCGGGTGGGCGGCAGCCTCTACTGGGAGATGCTGCCGCACCGGCCGGAATAGCCCCGCGGGTGCGCTTCCGGTCGGCCCGACGGACGGGGAGCGGGTAGAGCGGCCGGTGCCCGTCGGGCAGTCCCTCGTGACGCCGCGCCCCTGCCGGCCCCACGGCCAGGGTTGCCGGTCGGGGCCGGTGCCTCGTGACGCCGCGCCCCCGCCGGTCCCTCGGCCAGGGTTCCCCGTCGGGGCCGGCGCCTCGTGGCGCCGCGCCCCTGTGACGCCGCGCCCCTGCCGGTCCGACGGCTACGGTCCCGGAATCGCGCCTCCGGTGGTGAGGCGAATCCGGTAGAGCCCGGTGCGGGCGGTCATGTAGAGGGTGCGGCCGTCGTCGCCCCACGCGACGTTGGCCGGCACCTCGTCGGGCATGATCGTGCCGAGGTGCGTGCCGTCCGGGGCGATCACCCACACCCCGCCGGGGCCGGTGGCGAAGAGGTTGCCGGCGTCGTCCACCTTCAGCCCGTCGGCGGCCCCCTCGGCCGTCTGGTCGTTCACGTCGAAGAAGACCCGCGGGTTCGACACGCCGTCCTCGCCGAGGTCGTACGCCATCCACACCTTCTGCTCGGGGTCGGAGTTGGCCACGTAGAGCACCGACTCGTCCGGGGACAGGGCGATGCCGTTCGGGCGCGACTGGTCCCGGTACAGCAGCTCCAGCTCGCCGTCGGGGCTCAAGCGGTAGATGCCGTTGAAGTCGAGCTCGCGCAGCGGCGAGGCGTCGCGGCCCTCCAGCGCCGAGCCCGGGTCGGTGAAGTAGAGCCGGCCGTCCGATGCGTAGGCGGCGTCGTTCGGGCTGTTCAGCCGGCTCCCGTCGAAGCTGTCGACGAGGGTCGTCCGGGTGCCGTCCGCCTCGACCCGCGAGATGAGCCGGTTGCCGTGCTCGCACATGACGAGACGGCCCTCGGCGTCGAGGGTCAGGCCGTTGGAGCTGACCGATCGCAGGCCGGTCCGGTCGCCCTCGAACACCGGCTCGATGACGGGGCTCGTCCCCCCCGACTCGGTCCACTCGTAGACGCCGTTGCCGCGCACGTCCGAGAACAGCAGTCGCGATTCGGCGCGGTCCCAGACCGGCCCCTCGGTGAAGACGAAGCCGTCGGCGAGCTTCTCGATGCGCGCGTCGGCCGGCACGAGCGCGTCGAATCGGGGGTCGACCCGGAGGAGCGTCCCGGCGCCGGTGTCCGGGGCGGTCTCCGCCGGTTGAGCCGGTTCGGCGCCGCCGCACGCGGCGGCGACGCATCCAAGCAGGGCGAGCGCCGGTCTTGTCATCTTCTCTCCTCGGTTGTCGATCGACGGTTCGCCGGTGATTCTACGCGAGCGCCGCATCCAGGCAGGGCGAGCGCCGGTCTTGTCATCTTCATCTCCTCGGTTGTCGATCGACGGTTCGCCGGTGATTCTACGCGAGCGCCGCACCACGTCGAGCGCATGGTGTTTCCATCTCCCGACTGCGACGGGGACGGGCGGCCTCCCGACTGCGACGGGACGGGCGGCGGGGCCGACGGCCCGCCCGGGTCAGGACACGCGCCGTACGGTCACGGGCAGGCCGTTGAAGGCGGCGTTGCCGCTCAGCGCATCCAGGTGCCGCTCGCTCGTCACGTCGTTCGCGCTGACGCCGGCGTGCGCGCGCGCGACGCTGAGGCGGACGCCCTCGCGGCGGTGTCCCCAGCCGTGGGGCAGGCTGACAACGCCGGGACGCATCGCGTCGGTCACCTCGACCGGGACGGTCACCGCGCCCGCCTCCGATCGGAGCTCCGCGAGGTCGCCGGTGAGGAGCCGGCGGGAGGCGGCGTCATGGGGATGCATGAGCAGCGTGCATCGGGGACGCCCCTTCACGAGACGCGGGCTGTTGTGCATCCAGGAGTTGTTGCTCCGTGACTGGCGTCTCCCGATCAGCACCACGCCGCTCGCCGGGCCTTCGTCGGCCTCGGTGAAGAGCCGGTCGCGCGCCTCGCGCAGGAAGTCCGCCGGGGCGATGTCGATCCTGCCGTCGGGGGTGGCGATGCGGTCGGCGACGCGTCCCGGCTGCAGGGGACCGAGGTCGACGCCGTGCGGCGCGTCTCGCAGCCGGGCGAGGGTCAAGCGGTAGGGCCCGGCGCGCAGCAGCAGGCCGAGGAGGCGCTCGGGCCGCAGCGCCCTCGCCGCCCAGGCGACGGGCCGGCGGAGCGGACGCGGCGCGAGCGCGCGTCCCCCCAGCTCGCCCAGGATCTCCCAGTCGTGACGCTCGTCGGCCGTCCGTGCAGTCACCGGCTCGACGTACTTCGCGACGTTGCGCACCGCGAAGGCGTTGAGGGCGAGGTCGTAGTGCGCGCGAGAGAGCGGGGGCGCGGGCGGCAGCAGGACGTGGGCGTGGCGCGTGGTCTCGTTGAGGTACGGATCGATCGAGACCACGTGGTCCAGGGACGGCAGCGCGCGCTCGAGACGGCGCCCGTGCGGAGCCGACAGCACGGGGTTGCCGGCCACCGTGACCAGCGCGCGGACCGACCGCGGGCCGGCGGATTCGATCTCGTCGGCGAGCCCGGCGACGGGCAGCTCGCCGCTGAACTCCGGCAGACCGCGGCACGAGCTCCGCCAGCGATCGAACGTCCCGCGCCAGCCCAGCCGTGCGGAGATCCCGAGGACGTCGACGGCCGGCGTCGGCAGCAGCAGGCCGCCGATCTCGTCGACGCGTCCCGTCACGAGGTTGAGGGCCTGCTGAAGCCAGGCCGCGAGCGTCCCGTGACGCTGCGTGCAGAGCCCCACCCGGCCGTAGCACACCGCGCGCTCGGCGCCGGCGAAGGCGGCGGCGAGGCGGCGTATGACGGAAGCGGCGATGCCGGTGGACCGGGCCGCTCGCTCGGGAGGCAGGTCGCGGACGAACGCGGCCAGCGCGTCGAGCCGCTTCACGCGTCCGGCGAGCCGCCCGAGGCGCGTCGCGTGCTCACTGAAGATGACATGGAGCATGGCGGCGAGCAGCAGGGCATCGGCGGCGGGCCGGACGGGGAGATGCTCGTCGGCCACGGCGGCGGTCTCGGTGCGGCGCGGATCGACGACGACCACGCGGCCTCCGCGGGCGCGAATGCCGTCGAGGCGGCGGCGCATGTCGGGCGCGCTCATCAGGCTGCCGTTGGACACGACGGGGTTCGCCCCGACGATGAGGAAGAAGTCGGTCCGATCGACGTCCGGCACCGGAATCAGCCCGAAGTGCCCGTACATGCGCAGCGCCGCCAGCATCTGGGGCAGTTGGTCGGTGGAGCTCGCCGAGTAGACGTTCCTCGTCCGGAGCGCCTGTCTGAAGGCGAGCCCGTGGGTCAGGAGCCCGAGGTTGTGGGCGACGGGGTTGCCGTAGTAGAGGGCGACGGCGTCGCGGCCGTGCCGGTTGCGGACGGCGGCGAGCCCGGCGGCGGCGCGATCGAGGGCCTCCTCCCAGGAGGCTTCGCGCCAGCTCGATCCGACCCGCACCAGCGGCGTGCGGATGCGGTCGGGGTCGTGGTGCAGATCGGGGAGCGCCGCTGCCTTCGGGCACGCGTAGCCCCGGCTGAAGGGGTCATCGGGGTCGCCGCGGACCGACCGGATGCGCTCGCCGTCGACCTCGACGAGCACGCCGCACATCGCTTCGCAGAGGGGACAGGTCGCGGGCCGCGTGCCCTGTTGCCGGTCCATGTCCAGGGGGCGAGCGCGGAGGGTGCAGTAAGGAAAGGATGCGGAATCCTGGCGCGGGCGGCCCGAGCACCCGGGGGCGGACCCTTCGTTCTCCGAGTGTGCTTGAATCGCCCCACGGGCGGCCCGAGCACCCGGGGCGGACCCCCCGGGTGCTCGACAACCTCCGGTCGACCGGACCGGACAGCGCGCGGCCGTGGCGGCGGCGCGACCGGGGGCCGGCACGGCCCGTCGGCGTGCGTGCAGACCCCTAGAGCGCGTTCTCGAACAGGGCGAGGAGGCGGCTCCAGGCCCGCTCGGCCTGCGCCTCGTGGTAGACCTGGGTGTCCGGCGGGCACCAGCCGTGCAGCGCGCCCTCGTACACCTCGATCTCGGCCGGAAGGCCGGCCTCGTCGAACGCTTCGCGGAGGACGTTCTTGGCCTCGGGCTCGTTCTCGTCGTCGTTCTCGGCGATCGCGAACAGGTAGTGCGCGGTCATCTGCGGCACCAGCAGGTGCGGGCTGTCCTCCCCGTCGGTCACGAGGCCGCCGCCGTGGAACGACGCGCCGGCGCCGATGCGGTCGGGCAGGGCCGCGGCGGTGCGCATGGTGATGGGGCCGCCCATGCAGTAGCCCATCGTGCCCATCTTGCGGTTGCTGTCGACCGACGCCTGGCTGTCGAGGAAGCTCACGAACGCCCGCGCGTCCGATACGTGGGTCTCGGGGCTCAGCGTGGCCATCAGCGGCCGGACGATGCTGGCCACCTCGGCGAAGTTCGTGCTGTCCACGATGGGCACCCGCTGCGACCGGTAGTACTGGTTGACCACCAGCACCGAGTAGCCCGACTCGGCGAGCCGCTTCGCCATCTGCCGCTTCGCCGGCCGCAGGCCGAACGCGTCGGGCCAGATGAGGACGCCGGGGTGGGCCCCGCTCGCGGGATGCACGAAGTAGCTGTCGCAGACGCCGTCGGGAGTCTGGACGTCGATCTCGGACTCGGTGACGGCCTGGGCGTTCGCGGCCCGGGGCAGCAGCATCGCCAGGCCCGCGCCCGCCGAAACCGCGCCGAACTGCCGCCGGGTCATCTCCCGCGCGCGCAGGTACTTGGTGGTGTCGGCATCGGTTCTCTCATCACACATGTCGATCTCCTTGATGGATTCCTCGTCGGGGGCGCCGGGTCCCTTCGCGCCGGCCCTGATTCTACGCGAAAACCGTCCAGCGGCAACAGGGCCGGCGGCCCCGGCCCGCCCTCGCGCTCCGGGGCCGAAGCGCGGCCCGGAAACCCGTCGTGTCAGCCGGGGAGCGCGCAGGCGAACGGCGCCCCTGCCCGGGGAATCGGGGTCGAGGGCCGGCGATTCCCGGAGACCGGCGCTGGTGCGCGAGAGCAGCCGTGTCGCCCGGGCAGAACGGAACGATGGCCTGGCACATCCCGGAGACCGGCGCTGGTGCGCGAGAGCAGCCGTGTCGCCCGGGCAGAACGGAACGATGGCCTGGCACATTGGGGTGGGGTCGGCGATGGGTCTTGCGGTTGCCACCGCCGCGGACGATCATGGTGCGGATCCCGACCGACCCGATTTCGGTCCCGGGTGCATGTTCTGGCTGGTGGGAGACTGACAGTGGCGGCGGTGCCGCGGACGAGCCGTTCGCGGGTGCATGTTCTGACTGGCGGGAGAGTGACGATGGCGGTGGCGTCGCGGACGAGCGGTCGCGGATGCATGCTCTGACTGGCGGGAGAGTGACGATGGCGGTGGCGTCGCGGACGAGCGGTCCCGGGTGCATGCTCTGACTGGCGGGAGAGTGATGATGGTGGTGGTGCCGCGGACGACCGGTGGGGTGCGGTGGGCGGTGGTTGCGTCCGTCGTCGTGGCGGTGTCGACGCTGGGACCGGGAACCGCTGGGGCGACCGGGTGTTGCGCCGGGGATGGCGAGGCGGCCTTGGCGACCGCCGCGTCGGGGGCGGCCCGGCCGCGGGCGGAGGGCAGGACCGCCGCCTCGGCAGGTCGTGCCTGGAGCAGCGCGACGAGGGCATCATTCCAGCCGCGGTCGGACGAAACGGCGGATCCGCGGGCGGCGCTCGACGCCGTGGCGGCGCTTCCGGGCGAGCCGCGCATCGTGAGTGCGGCCGGCGTCACGCGCGACGAGATGCCGCTGCTCACCCTCGAGAGCCCGTCGCCCTTCGACCCGTCGCGGCCCGAGCGTCGCCTGGTGTTGGTCGGCGGGCTCGACGGCGACGCCGACGCGGCGGCGCGCATCGTGCTCGACGCGGTGCGGTGGTTCAAGACCGAGGCCCCCGAGGAGGAGCGCTCGCGGTGGGCCGTGAGCGCGTTGCCGATGGCCCATCCGTCGCCGGACGGGCCGGCCCGGCCCGGCGGGTTCCCCCCGGCCGGCGGGTTCTTCGACGACCCCGACCGGCCCGAGAGCCGCTACGTCTGGCGCTGGGTCGCCTACCAGGCCCCCGACCTGGTGGTGGAGGTGCGCGCCGGCGACGGGTTCGACGTCCGCTCGCGCGCCGCCGGCGAGAGCGGCGGGCGCGCCGGCGACGAGATGCCGGCCGGTTCTCTGGCCGCGGCGATGGCGGACCCGGCGAACACGCCGGGCCTGGGTCCCGTCGACACGATGCTCGCCACGGCCGGCGCGTCCGACGGGGCGGCAGTGATGCGCGAGGTGCTGGCTCGCGCGTCGGACCGGCCTTCACCCCTGCGCGGCGCCCTCGCCCGCCGGATCGGGCGCGACCCGCTGGCGGTGGCGCGCCTGCTCGCCGGGCGCTATCCCGGCACCCCGAGCATCAGCTACATTCCCGCCCTCGCCTGGGTCCACGCGTTGCGGCTGGCCGAGCTCGACGGCGACGAGTCGCTGCGCGGCAAGGTCCTGGACGAGGTCCGCCCGTGGCTTTCCGGCGAACGGCCGCTGCTCGGCGACCGCATCAGCTTCGCGGCGGTGGCGGGAACGATGATCTTCAGCGAGCTGGCGCAGTCGCCGGGTGGCGACCGCGACGCGGCGGCCCGGCTCGCGGCCGAGGGGGTGGCCCTGGCGCGGGCGGAGGACGCGCCGGGCGTCCCCCGCCACGGGTCAGGGTGGAGCGACGACTTCTTCCTCGGCACCATCGCCGCGGTCCGTGCCGGCGACCCAGACGGCCTCGCCGCCGCCGTCCGCCTCGTCACCACCTACGCGGCGCGCCTGCAGCAGCCGGACGGCCTGTTCCACCACGACGCCGGCGCTCCCGCCGCCTGGGGCCGCGGCAACGGGTTCGGCGCCCTCGGCCTCTCCGAGCTCCTGACGGTCCTGCCCGCCGACCATCCGGAGCGGGGGGCGGTGCTCGACATCCATCGCCGGCACCTCGCCGCCATGCGCCCCCACCAGGCCCCGGACGGCATGTGGCGGCAGGTCGTCGACGAGCCCGGCAGCTACCGCGAGACCAGCGTCACCGCCATGGCCCTGACCGCGATGGCCCGGGGCCTCCGCCTCGGGTGGCTCGACGAGTCGTACCGGCCGGTCGTCGAGGGGGCGTGGCGAGCGCTGCTCGCCCACGTGCTGGAGGACGGCACCCTGGTCGACGTCTGCATCGGCACCGGGGCGGGTCCGACACGGCGGTACTATCTAGATCGCCCCGCCGTCAACGGGGCCGACGATCGCGGCGGGGCCATGGCCCTCGGTGCGGCGCTGGAGTATCACTACCTGCTGGAGGCGGATTGAGTTCCGGATCCGCCGAAGCGCGCACGCTGAACGTTCAAGTGTTGGGGAGGAGAGCATGGCCGGATCGCGACGCGCTGCGGGAATCGTCGCCGGTATGACGTTGATGGCCGGCTGCGGTGGAGACTCGGGAATCGACGTGCCGCCGCCACCGCCAACCGAGGTCCGGGAGGTCGTCGACACGCTGCACGGCGTCGAGGTGCCCGATCCCTATCGCTGGCTCGAGGACCAGGAGGCGCCGGAGACGCGCGCCTGGATCGACGCGCAGAACGCCTACACCGATACCGTGCTGAACACGCTGCCCGGTCGCGAGGAGCTGCGCGCGGCGGCCGCGTCGGTGCTGGAGCGTGACACGATCGGCCTGCCGAACGAGCGCGGGGGGCGCTACTTCTACAGCAAGCGGCGCGCCGACCAGGATCTGTCGGTGGTGTACGTGCGCGACGGGCTCGAAGGCGGAGACCGGGTGCTGATCGACCCCCACCCGATGAGCCCCGACCACACCACCAGCGTGGCCCTGCGCGACATCTCGGACGACGGCGCGCGGGTCGTCTACGGGGTCCGCGAAGGGGGCGTCGACGAGGTCGAGATTCGCGTCCGCGACGTCGACACCGGCGAGGACCTCGCCGACGTGCTGCCGCCGGCCCGCTACGGCGCGGTGACCCTGGCCCCGGACGGCGGCGGGCTCTACTACGAGCGGTACGGCAACGTGACGCCGCGGGTGATGTACCACGCGTTCGGGACGCCCCTGGCCGATGATCGGCAGCTCTTCGGCGAGGGGTACGAGCGCTACCAGATTCCCTCCACCGTGGTGTCGGACGACGGGCGCTGGATGGTCGTGCACGTCATCGAGGGCTCGTCGGGGCCGACCTCGATACACGTCAAGGACCTCGAGCGCGACACGCCGTTCGTGACCGCCATCGCCGACGGCGTCTCCGAGTCGTGGGCCTCGTTCGCCGGCGACGAGTTGGTCATCGTCACCAACCTCGACGCGCCGAACCGGCGCGTGGTGCTGGCCGACCCCGCGGACCCCGGGTTCGAGGGCTGGCGCGACGTCGTCCCCGAGCGCGACGACGTCGTCATCGAGGGGGCCGCCGCCCTCGGCGGGAAGCTGGCGGTGTCGTACCTGCAGGACGTGCAGCCGCGCGTCGCCGTCCACGAGCTCGACGGGACCCACGTCCGCGACATCGCGTTCGACACCCTCGGCTCGGTCGGCGGCGGGGCGGGCCGCTGGACCAGCGACGAGGCCTTCTTCACGTTCCAGACCTTCCACGTGCCGAGCACCATCTACCGCTACGACGTCGCGACCGGCGAGCAGTCCGTGTGGGCCGAGCCCGAGCTGCCCGTCGACCCCGCCGCCTACACCGTCACGCAGCGCCGGTTCGCGTCGAAGGACGGCACCGAGGTGCCGATGTTCGTCGTCCACCCGCCCGATGTCGCCCTCGACGGGACCAACCCGACCCTGCTCACCGGCTACGGGGGCTTCAACAACGCCATGACGCCGGCGTTCTCGGCCCTCGCGACGACGTGGCTCGAGTCGGGCGGCGTCTTCGCCCTCGCGAACCTGCGCGGGGGCAGCGAGTTCGGCGAGGCGTGGCACCGCGCGGGCATGCTCGAGAGCAAGCAGAACGTGTTCGACGACTTCATCGCCGCGGCCGAGCACCTCGTCGCGGAGGGCTACACCAGCCCCGAGCACCTCGCCATCCGCGGCGGCAGCAACGGCGGCCTCCTCGTCGGCGCGGTGTCGAACCAGCGGCCCGACCTCTTCGGGGCGGTGGTCTGCACCTATCCGCTCCTCGACATGGTCCGCTATCACCAGTTCCTCGTCGCCAGCTTCTGGGTGCCCGAGTACGGGTCGAGCGACGACCCCGAGCAGTTCGCCTACATCCACGCGTACTCGCCGTACCACAACGTCGTCGACGGCGGCGACTACCCGGCGACGCTGTACCTGTCGGGCGACGGCGACACCCGGGTCGCGCCGCTGCACGCCCGCAAGATGACGGCCCTGATGCAGGCGAGGAACGGCTCGGACGACCCGATCCTGCTGCGTTACCACACGGCGGCGGGCCACTCCGGCGGCCAGCCGGTGAGCCAGCAGGTCGACGAGATGGTCGACACGGTGAGCTTTCTGCTCTGGCAGGTGGGGCGGGAGTAGCCCGGTTCCCCGAATGCGCCGGGGAGCACGGCGCGGGTCCGGCGATCGCAGCCGCGTGCGACGCCGGACCCGCGCCCGGATCAGGGGCCGACGTTGACGGTCACGTCCTGGTGGGTCGCGAGGCCGCCGTCGTGGGCGAGGCTGCGGATCACGTAGCGGCCCGGCCGGTGGAAGGTCGCCTCGACCACCCACGTCCCGTCCTCGGGCGGCTCCGGCGTCTTCCAGCCCGGCGCCCACGGCGAGTCGGCGCCGGCGCGGTAGTCCTCCCAGACCTTGAACTGCGGCGGGTCGAACGTGACCGCGCCCGGGCCGCGGTAGACGATCCAGGCGACGCGCAGGCCGCTCGCGCTGTTCGGGGTGCCCGCCCCGATGCGGGTGGTGCCGATGCGGGGGGCCGGCATGTTCCGCGTCCTCGGCACGCCGTCGTCGGTGGCGTGCGCCCGCAGGACCACGGGCTCGCCGACGGTGGTGCGGCGCAGGGGCAGGCCGTCGACCTCCAGCTCCGGCCGCTGGTTGCCGAAAATGTTGTAGGCGCCGCCGGCCGGTCCGCCGGCGCCGTTGTTGTTCATGATCGCGATGTCGTCGAGGAAGTAGTCGGGATGCAGCGTCGCATAGGCGCGCTCGGTCTCGCCGCGGCTCGTGAGCGTCCACACCAGCTCGCTATCGCCGAAGTCGGCGGGCACGCGGACGCGGAAGACGTGCCGGTTCCGCCGCGGCTGGAAGCGCGTCGGCTGGCCGCGGTCCGGGCTACCCGGCTCGATCCGGTTGTCGAGGCCGATGGGGACCTCGGCCGGGTCCCAGCTCCGGTTCATGTAGCCGAACACCAAGTTGAACGACCCGTCGTCGTTCCGCTCCCAGCCTTCGTAGGCGGGGGCGATGCTCAGCTCGCGCCCCGGCCGGTCCTCGGCCTCGGTCTGGTCCTGGGCCTGGACCGCGAGGGGCGCGGCGACGATGGCCGCGGCCAGCAGGGCGGCGACGCCCGCTACCGCTCCCGCCCCTCGCGGCTCCGGCGTCCGCGTCATGCCCACCATCGCCGCACGGCGCGCCCCTTCGCCTCGGTCGCTACCCCGACCAGGCGGCTCCGGCGTCCGCGTCATCCTCGCCATCGCTACTGGCCCCCGGCGTTGTCGGCCGCGGCCGGCACCAGCTCGGACGGGTCGGGGTAGCCGCACAGCGGGCAGCCGATGACCGTCTCGCCCGGCGCGAGGCCCAGACGCTCGCGGCGCGCCGCCATCTCGTCGGCGAACTCCTGGTCGGTCAGCGACACCGCCTGCCCGATGTTGATCATCATGTTGTCGATCGAGCGGTGGCCCAGCCCCGACCAGTTCCGCGGGTCGGAGACGTTGGGGTTGCTCGGGGTGTTGTCGAAGTAGCCCCTGATGCGCAGGATGGTGCCGCGCGGCAGCAGCGGCGCCGCGTCGTCCTCGAAGGTGTACACCCGCACCCAGTTGTGGTTGTAGCCGGCGCAGCTCAGGGTCTCGACGTTGTTCTGCCAGATGGCGTCCAGGCACATCCGCACCCCCGCCGCGTGCATGTGCGGCTCGTACACCATCATCTTGGTGTGCTCCATCAGGGTGCTGAACGCCTCGAACTCCTGGTCGGCCTCCATCGGCCGGATGTCGAGCTCGACGGTGGCGGGGCCGATGATCTGCACCGTCCGCGACGGCTCGTAGCCCTCGGGGTGGAACTTGAACCCGATCTCGAGCTGGGCGCGGGTGTGGCGCCCGTTCGAGTGCAGGTGGGCGGACGGGAAGAGGATCTTCGAGCCCGCCTTCAGCAGCTTGCCGGCGTCGGGGTGGAAGACGTCGGGGTTGCGTCCCACCTCGTGCACCGGCCAGAAGCCGGCCTCCGCCACCGGTCGCCCGTCGGGACCGACCGGCAGCATGACGAGATGGTGGATGACGTAGAGCCCGCCGATGGTGTCGCGCTCGGCCGGCCCCTCCCAGGTGCTCGCCTCGCGCATCTCGATGGCCGAGACGTAGCGGTCCTCGGCCAGGCCGGTCTCGGTCTCGCCGATCGGCCCCCACCAGTCGGGCGCCGTCGCGGGGACCTCCATCTCCGGCGACTTGACGATGAGGTCCGGCTCGCCGATCTGCCAGCCCGACGCGTCGACGACGCGGGTCACGGCCGGCCGGTCGACCGGCTCGCCGCGCGGGGCGCCGTCGTCGACCCACGCTCCGATGAGCGCGATCTCCTCGGCGCTCAGCGAGATGTCGCCCTTGTAGTCCTGGATGCCGACGTCCTTCTCGATGTACCACGGCGGCATCACGTCCGGCTTGCCGACCCGCCCGGTGCGGTACTTGATGGATCGCGCCCACGGCCGCACGTCCTCGTAGGTCAGCAGCGACATCGGCGCCACCGACTCGGGGCGGTGGCAGTTCTGGCAGCTCCGCTCGAGGATGGGCGCGATGTCCCGGTGGTAGGTGACGGCGTCCGCCGCGTTGCCGGACTGGGCCGCGGCCGGCGCCGCGATCATGGCGATGGCGGCGGCGGTCAGACCGGCCGCGAAACAACGTCCCCGGAAGCTCGATGCAGGCATCAGGACGGCCTCCCTCGCGTGGCGATGTGACGGCGATGCGGGTGCGTAGTCCCTATCGTAGTGGACCGATGAGTCGGAATCAACGTGTCGTCGCCCGCGCCGCTGCGGTAGGCTACTCGGTGGCGGTTGGGTGCCGGTGGGGGTCCTGACGGCGGCCCGGGGCACCTGCGGGCCGAGGCGATCGTCGGCGCCCGGTCCGGTGATTCCGTCTCGCCGGCCGCGGGCGGGCTCGGCGATCGGGGCTGCGATGACACTGGACGAGTGGCGTGTGCTGCGTCGGCGGGCGAAGGCGATCCACCGCGACGAGGAGCCCGAGGTCCTGGCGCCGGCAGAGGCCTTCAGCGATCGCCGCGCCGACGACAGAATCCGCGACGAGTACTTGCCGGGACACGATCCCGCGGCAATCCGGGAGCGAAGCGACACGGTCCGGAGCCGCATCGGCAGCAGTTGCTGCGGCTGGGTGGTCCGGCCGACCAGCGCGGAGTTCTACGACGCGATCCACGCCGAGAGGCCGACGACGCGCCAGCGAGTCCTGATCCGCATGTGGGCTCGGGAGGCGGAACCCGCGCAGGTCGTCCTGGCCTGGGCCGAAGAGGTATACACGCTCCGCGAGTTGGTCGCTGCCTTCCACCGGGCGAAGGCCGACCACCCGCAGGTCGCAAGGGCCTTCAACCGGCTGGCGCGACGATGAAACCGCGGGAGGTTGCGAGGTGGAAGACCTGACGCTGCCAGAACCGGCCCGAACCGTCCTGGGCCGGACCCGCGCAATCCTGGACGTGTACGTGACGCCGTGCACGCCGGACCGGAGCGGCTGGCAGATCGGAGGAGGAACCATCCTCGCCGCGCGCTGGCGGCACCGCAAGAGTCTCGACATCGACCTGCTCGTCCATCCGCGGACGGAGACGCGGTTTCTGCACCCCGAAGCCGCGCCGGAACTTCACCGTCGGCTCGAGGCGTCCGGCGCCAGGAAGATCACGTTCGGTCGATTCAGTCAGATCCGGTTCGAGGAATCGCGGATCGAGATGCTGGCCGCCGATCCGCAACCGCGAGTCGGTCATTCACGAGCGATTGTCGACGGCAAGGAAGTGACCGTCCTGGCGTCGAGTCAGATCCTGACCGGCAAGTTCAGCAACCGTTCCCTGAACCCGCCGGTCCGGGACCTCTACGACTTGGCGGTGGCCGGAACCATCGCACCGCGGGCGCTAGCGATAGCCGTCAACGCATTGGCGGGAGACGATATCCGTTGGCGGCTCGTGAGCTGGGAGATGGAGCGCGGGAAGTTCGCCGAGGACGGGCCCATCGAGCTCCACGGAGTGCCGCCCCGGTACGAAGCGATGCGGGCCGATCCGGCCTGTCATGCCAGACACGCAGTGATGGCGGCGGTGTACCGACACGTACGGTTGCTCGCACGCGACGGCGCGGCAGTCGTCGAGACCGAGAGCGGACTCGGCCGTGAGGCACGGATCTACGACAGGCCGGATGACCTCGCGGAGCGGTTCGAGGGAGACGGGATCAACGCGGTGCTCGCGGCAGCAGGGACCGACCCGGAGAGAATCCGCCGCGAGACGGCGACGGCGATGCGGAACGGCGAGAGCGCCACGGTTCTCGAGCTCGACCAGGACTGGGCCGCATGGGGATGGTAGCTGCCGATAAGTCGGCGAGCCCGGGCCCGGCGGCCGCCCCGACCAGACGGCGGGAATCGACGAATCGCCGGGGGGGGCGCAGCCCGTGGCGGAATCCGCCGGCGACGCACCCCGCTCGCCCCAGTTTCCGAGGGGTGGGGGAGGCGGCCGATCGATCGACTCGAGAGGCGGCGCGGGGCCCCCTCATTCAGGCGCGCGCGCCTCCATACGCGGCTGCACACGGACCCGATGCATCTCCCGCCAATTCCCCCGGGGGCCTAGCGCATCGTCCTGGCGCTGCAGGCACTCGCGGACGACGGGGGCGCTCCCGAACACCTCGAAAGACACCCGGGCGCCGCCCGCGCGCACGTGGAGATGGGGGGTGTCTCGCAGCAGCCGCAGGAGCGCCTCGATCCCGCGGCCGCTCGTGAGCCGGACCACGCCGTCGTTGACGGGGGCTACCGTTACGTTCTGCCGCTCTCCGCCGGGGAACCCACGAATCGAAACGCTCTCGCCGGGATCCAGGGAACTGGGAAACTCGAACCCGGCGCTGACGCCGAAGCGGTCGCACACGAGAATGATCGCCGCCCCCTCCTCGTTGTCACCGAGCCGAAGCTCGGCGCCGCCGCCGCGGAGGTCTTCGGCGTTCCAGACCGCCTGCGCCGCCGGCGTGGCGGCTGCCGCAACGAGCACCGCGACCACGGCGATGACCTTCCTCATTGGGGCGTCCTCCCCTCACGGGACGGCTCCGCGCCGCCCAGAACCGAGCGGGGGGGGGCGAAGTTGACGGACTGCCGGCCGGGCGAGGGCGGTCTTGTACCGTCCCGACTAAGACTAACACGTGTCAATCAGACTCCGGAATCGACGCGCCGTTCCGGCGTGTCTGCGGTAGTCTACGGGGACGCCGGCCGGCAGCGAGCCCGCCGCCGGCGGCGCCAGTCGTCACTGTGAATCGCGACCGCCGGGCGACACCGCGGACGAGGCGGCCGCGCGGGAGACGGACGATGTCAGGACAAGTGGACGTGCGGGACGCGGGTGTGCGCGCAGTGGCGGCGGCGGCGATGCTCCTGCTCGGCGCGGCTTCGGGCTTGGCGCAGCTCGGGGCGGCGGGCGGGGAGTGGCGGACGTACGGGGGCGACCTGGGCAGCACCCGCTACGCGCCGCTCGATCAGATCGATGGCGACAATTTCGACGATCTCGAGGTCGAGTGGCGCTTCCGCACCACCAACCTCGGGCCGTTCCCCGACTTCAACTACCAGGCGACGCCGCTGATGGTCGACGGCGTGCTCTACGCCACCGCCGGCAGCCGCCGCAACGTGGTGGCGCTGGACGCGGCCACCGGCGAGCTGCTGTGGGTGTACCGGCTCGACGAGGGCCAGCGGGGGATGAACGCCATCCGCCGCATGTCGGGCCGCGGCGTCGCGTACTGGACCGACGGCGAGGGCGACGAGCGCATCTACCTGGTGACCATCGGGTACCAGCTCGTGGGGCTCGACGCGCGGACGGGGCGGCCCGTGCCCGGGTTCGGCGTCGACGGCATCGTCGACCTCAAGCGCGACAACGACCAGCCCATCGACCCCCTGACCGGCGAGATCGGGTGGAACAGCGCCCCCGTCGTCGCCCGCGACGTGGTCATCGTGGGCGCCTCGCACCGCTCCGGCGGGTCGCCGCCGAGCCGCGAGAACGTCAAGGGCTACATCCGCGGCTACGACGCCCGCACCGGCGAGCGCCGGTGGATCTTCCACACCATTCCCCGGCCCGGCCAGTTCGGGCGCGACACGTGGCTGAACGACTCCGCCGTCTACACCGGGAACACCGGCGTGTGGACCAACCTGACCGTCGACGAGGAGCTGGGCATCGCCTACCTCCCGATCGAGATCCCCACCGGCGACTACTACGGCGGCCACCGGCCCGGCGACAACCTGTTCTCGGAGAGCCTCGTCGCGGTCGACCTCGAGACCGGCGAGCGGCTCTGGCACTTCCAGTTCGTGCACCATCCCATCTGGGACTACGACGTGCCGTGCCCGCCGATCCTCGTCGACATCACCGTCGGCGGGCGCGAGATCAAGGCGGTGGCCCAGCCCGTCAAGCAGGGTTGGGTTTATGTGTTCGACCGCGTCACCGGCGAGCCGGTCTGGCCCATCGAGGAGCGGCCGGTGCCGGCGGGGAACGTCCCCGGCGAGTGGTACTCGCCCACCCAGCCGTTCCCGACGAAGCCGCCCCCGTTCGAGCGACAGGGGTTCACCCTCGACGAGCTGATCGACTTCACCCCCGAGCTGCACGCCGAGGCCCTCGAGATCGCGTCGCGCTACCGGACCGGGCCCGTGTTCACCCCGCCCATCGTGCGCGGGCAGGACGGCCTGCTCGCGACCCTGTTCGTCCCCAACGGCGCCAACTGGCCGGGCGGCTCGTTCGACCCCGACACCGGCATGCTCTACCTCTACTCCCACACCCTCAACCGGGCCATCGGCCTCGTCAACGATCCCGAGCGGTCGGACATGGACTACGTCAGCGGCCGCCTGCGCCCGCCCACGGTGCGGGGGTTGCCGATGATGAAGCCGCCGTGGGGCCGCATCACCGCCATCGACCTCAACGAAGGGGAGATCGTGTGGCAGGTCGCGCACGGCGAGACCCCCGACTTCGTGCGCAACCACCCCGCCCTGCGCGGGCTCGACATTCCGCGCACCGGCCGCACCGGCGGTGCCGGCGGCAGCTCTGGCGGCATCGGCACGCTGACGACGAAGACCCTCGTCATCAGCGGCGAGGGCGGGACGGTCACCACGCCGTCGGGCGCGCGCGGGGCCATGCTGCGCGCCTACGACAAGGCGACGGGGGAGGAGCGGGGGGCCGTGTATCTGCCGGCCGCGCAGACGGGGTCGCCGATGACCTACATGCTGGACGGGCGGCAGTATCTCGTTCTGGCCGTGGGCGGCGGGACCTACCGCGGGGAGCTCATGGCCTTCGCACTGCCGGAGTGACCACGGACCCCGTCGCCGAGAAGCGCCGCGCCGAGGGTGTGCGCACCTTCGCCGAGGCCGCTGACTTGCCAGGACCGCTCGTATGATCCGATGATCGACCCGATGGCCACCGGCACCGTCAGACGACCGTCCGCGAACCCGCGCCGCCCCCGCGGACGCGAGGCTGAGGCCGCTGACTTGCCAGGACTGCTCGTACGATCCGATGATCGACCCGATGGCCACCGGCACCGTCAGACGACCGTCCGCGAATCTGCGCCGCCGCCGCGGGCGCGAGGCTCTTTCGGCCCACCTGCCCACCCCGGTCGACGACACGCCTGGGGGGAGCCTCGAACAACGGGCGGAGAACACACGGGTGCCTGCGACCCTCCTCCCCCCTGAAACCGCCGATTCCCGGAAGACGGAGACCTGGGCCTGGAGCAAGGCGGAGACCGAGCGCCGGCGCCACGCTGCCGCCACACCGCCCACCCTCGCCCCGATCGACGCCTTCTCCGACGAGTACTCCACGGCCGACGACCTCGCCGCGATTCGTGCCGACGCCGACCCCGACGCCACCGGTCCGCACTCCCGGACCATCCGAGGACTGCTCGGCGGCGCCTGCGCCGGCTGGCCCGTCCGCCCGACCAGCGTCGAGCTCTACGACGCCCTGTGCGCCGACGACCCCACGAACCGCCAACGGTCCATCGCCACCGTGCTCATCAACGAAGCCTCCTTCGAGGAGCTCGTCAACGCCCACACGGAAGGCGCGTTCACCTGGCGGCAGCTCGCCCGGGCCGCCCGGCGTCAGGGCACCGTCCCGCCGCTGCGGATCCGCCAGATCAACGCCTTCGCAACGCCTCCGCCCCGGCCGGACGACCCATGGAGAACCTGACGCTTCCCGAACCCGCAGCCAGCCTGTGGGCCGCGAAACGCAGCATCGTTCACGCGATACCGCCCGAGATGTTCGGCCGGAGCATTCCTCCGCACCTCGGCGGCGGCACGATCCTCGCAGCCCGCTGGAAGCACCGGATCAGCACCGACATCGACGTGCTCCTTCCCGGCCGGAACACCCTCATCGACCTGCTGCAGGACAACGACCGCAATATCGTCGACCAGCTCGGCGGCACTCCCGAGGCCGTCGCCGGCGGCCCCGTGAAGATCGCCTTCGACCACGGCTTTCTGGACATCTCGACCTTTCGGCCCGACCCCCCCTACGGGCACACCACCGCCACCGTCGACGGCCAGCTCGAGACGGTCCTTTCCAGCCACCAGATCCTGTGCGGCAAGCTCGAACGCGTCGACCAGATGCTAGTCCGCGACGTCTTCGACGTCGTGACCGCAGCCGACGAGGAGCCCGCCGCGCTCGCCGCCGCCGCCGGCATGGTCTCCAGGCAACGGGCCGCGGCCATCGAGAGCGCCTGGCGCGACGCCGCCGGCATGCTCGCCGACAACTTCCACGACTCGATCCACAGCTCCCGCCGCGCCACCGGCACGGGCCTCGGTCCCGAGGCCGCCGCCGCATTCCAGGCCCACCGCTACACCCGCCTCGAGATCGACCTCCGGAACGACACGCTCTCCATCCGCAAGACCATCGGCGCAGGCCCCCTCGAACCCGAGACGTACGCCACCCGCGACGCCGGCAGAGCCCTCGTCCAGTCCGGGGTGGCCACCCACCTCAACAACAACGGTCCCGTCACCGCACCCCAGGTCCTCGCCGCCATCCGGACCGCCGTCGACGATGGCGGCGAACGCACGATCCTCGACAGCACGAGCCGCTCGAACATCGACATGATCAACCGGCTCGGCCAGATCGGTGCCCGACAGCCATAGAGCCGAGCGTTCCCGGGTAGGCGCAAGCCCGGAGTCACGGTAGTAACCACCGGGTACGACCGCCGGGCGCCCGGGCGCGGGCGGGAGTTCAACGCGCGCCCGGGCTCTCCCAGGTCGCCGCGTTTCTCGGCCCGAACTCGCGTGCGGCGGCGAGGATGCTCAGCATGATGTCCTCGTTGCCCTCGTGGCACGCGAACTCGTAGATGTTGGCCTCTTGCCGCTTGAGGGTGACGACGGCCGTCCACGGCCTCGCCCAGGTCGTCGGGTCGTCGAAGGTGACCTCGTAGCGGATCGCGTCCGACGCAACGGGGGTGAAGCGTTCCACGAGGCGCAGGTTCCCGGCGGCTCCGAGGAAGTTGCTCTTGGACGAGAAGTTCGCCGTTTCGACGACCAGCGTCTCTCCGTCCCAGTGCCCCACCGAGTCGCCGTGCCACTGGCGGATGCGTGGGGAAGGATGCGGCGATCCGTCCAGGCGCACGATCCGCGAGTCGTGGTTCGTCTCCATCAGCAGGACGAAATACCCCGGAGACTGAAAGATCTGGTAGTAGCCGTACAGGGGGTCGCCGCGCGGGCCGGGGCCGATGCGCGGCATCCCCGGCGTCAGGCAACGGGCGCGCGTGTTGAGGTCCTCCGGCCCCGCGGGATCCACGTCCCGGGCCGTCAGCGCCGCCCACCGCTCGGCCGCTGCCGGCGTCAGCGCCGGCAGCCTGCCGTCGGGCGGATCCACGATCTGCGACGTGCGGTTGTCGAACTCCCGCTCCACCATGAAGTTGGAGCTGCGGTTCGCCCCGCGTCTCCGAAAGGCGTCGACGTTCGCCAGGGCGGTCAGGAACAACGTGTCCCCGATGGCGAGGTCCGCGTCGTTCTCCCTGAAGATGCGATCCGCCCGCCGCGACAGCTCGGCCACCTCCTCGTCGGTGAGAAACTCCCTCCCGGCAAGGGCCGGCGGCCGCTCGAAGGGCGTCGCGCTCGTGTTCAGCCAGACGCCCTGCAGGTCCGGCTGACCGTCCGGCGTGCGCGGCGCCGTCCACGGGCGGGCCGCGGCCGTCAACGGCGTGTCCGTGCCGGCCGCGCGCTCCTGTGCTGCCCCGGACTGCGGCGCCGGCGAAACGACGGTGAAGACGGTCGCCAGAGCGCTCGCGAACGCGAATCGGATGTCGTTCATGTGTGTCCTCCCATCCGGACCTACCGCATCTTACCGCCGGAATCGGCGGAATCGGCGCGCTGACCGGACTGGGGCGTCGGCTGGATTGCAGCCGATCTCGACGACTTCCGAGGAGATGCACAGGCCGCTGATGCGGAAACGCGAACGGTGGCCGAAACGAAGTCGCGTGAAGCAGTCCGATGACGTACGGCGTTCTATGCGATGGCACCTCGACGCTCGCGGTCAAGACTGGTCGGGCGGCTGCTGCTCAGAGGTCGCCTGCGCCTGCAGGCGCGGACGCCACAACTGGTGGATCACCCAATCCAGGTCCAGACGCTCGCCGCGCCAGTCGGGCGTGAGGGTGTCGGGGTCGATGGAGACGCCCTCCCGGTCGAGCCGCGCCCTCACCGGCGCCAATGCCCGACCGGTCCAGTCCGGCGGCGCCGGCGCTTCTGGCAGCGGACGGCCGTCCGGCCGGACGAACTCCACGTCTCCGGCCGCATCCAGCGTGACGCGGAACCCCTCCTCGTGAACCGCCCGGTGGTGCCGCCGGCACAGCAGGACCAGATTGTCGAGCACCGTCGCGCCGCCGTGGGCCCAGTGCCGGATGTGGTGAGCATCGACCCGGACGTTCCGGCACCCGGGAAACCGGCACTGGCGGTCGCGGGCGTGCAGGGCCCGGCGCAGGGCCGGCGAGATGGTCCGCGTCCGGCGGCCGACATCGAGGATCTCGCCGCCGGGGCCGTGCTGCATCCCGACCGTGGCCGCGTCGCAGGCCAGCCGCCGCGCCGTCTCCGCCGAGATGTGGATGCCCCCCGCCTCTTCCAGCACCGTCTGGCGGCGGCCGGCCGGTGTGGACGCGGCCAGACGTGGTCCCGGACAAGGGGTCGGGCACGGGCGCGACGGTCCGCCGCAGTCCCGCATGTCCGCCTGACCCATGAACGGCCCCGACTCTCGTCGAACCGCCATCGCGCGCGCTTCCTGGCCGGCGCCGTGCCGCACGGGCACGAGTGATGTCGTCTCCGACGTTCCCGCGGGAACGCCGGAAGGGTCGCTGTGTCCTTGCGATCCGGACGCTGCCGCGGGGGCTCCCTCGGAAGCGTGCCTGCGGCAGTCGCTGAGCTCCGATGCGGACGCTACCGCCGGTGAGCCCTCGGAAGCGTGTCCGCCGTCGCGCGGCGCCGATCTCGACGCGGCCGTCGCCGACGTTCCCGCGGGAACATCGGGCGCTTCGGGACCATCGGACGCTTCGATCAGGGCGTCCGCGTCCACGTGCACCACCACCTGATAGCGGTCTCCCGCCGTCCCCTGGTCGAGCCCGCCCGACAGCGCGCACTCCGCAATCACCCCCAGCGCATCCGCCTGCCGCTGCGCCAGCGACGGCGCCTCCGCCTGTGCGTCGGGGGCGGCCTCTCCGTCCGCGTCCGCCGCCGTCGCGCCGGCGCCGCGGGCCTGGTCGCACGCCGCCTCGAGCGCCCGCCGCACCACCGCGCCCACCTCAGGCGACAGACGGCCCCGAACCACCACCATCCCGTCCTCGTCCACCCACGTCCGCAGCGACCGCGTCTCGTGCCACCGCCGGTCCTCGGCCTGCTCCGCCAGGCGGTCCACCCGCCGCCACCCCCGCACGATCTTCTCGACGTGGGCGGCGGTGCCCGACAGCGCCACGTTCAGCAGGTCGTCCTCGGTCTCGGGCGTCGCCACCCGCGTGACCGCGCGCATCTTCGAGTAGGAGACCTTGCCGCGCCGCATCGCGTCGCTCAGCTTGGGCAGGTCGGCAAGCGCCCGCGCCACCCGTACGTGCTCGCGGGCCGCGCCCGGGGCGAGCCCGGTGCGCCAGCCCAGCCACTCGGCGCACGACGTGCAGCCGGCCCAGCCGTAGCGCTCGTCGAACTGTCGGATCAGGCTCAGCAGCTCCCAGGTGGCGGCCTGAATGCGGGAGGAGAGCTCGGCGATGCGGTCGCCGAGCGCGACGACCTCGGCCTGGGGACCGTCGGGACACCAGGGTCGCGGTGCGGGCGCGTCGCTCTCGGGCACGATGGCGTCCGCGGGATGCCGCCGGGACACGGTGATGTCGGGTGTCGCTACAGAGTGCATACTCCATCGTAACTCACTGATTTTGAGCGGCTTGTACTCCCGTCAGCGGCCCGAACGGGCCGTGGGGCGACGGATTTCGGTCCCGCGCCCGGCATCGTGCAGCCTGCGGGTGCTGAGGCGGGTCAGCGGGCATTCCTGGGCGCGTCCCGGACATCACGCGGACTGGCTGCGAAAAGCTGTCAAGCAAGAAACGCCGGCGGTCGCGGGTTTGCTTCCAGTGCGTGGAGATCGGAAGCGGTCGATCTGGAGGACTCTCATGCTGACAGCCACAACAGACTCCAGTGCGATTCCGCGCGGCGCCGACATGGCGCGGCCCTCGTTCACGGAACGGTTCCGACGTGCGCCCGCACCGCATGGCCGCACCCCGGTGCCCCCGGCGCTTCGCCCCGGCTGTTATGATCGACGACACTTGGCCCGCTTTCCGGTCTGGGTCAGCATCGCGTCATGGCAGTCGCAGGCAACCACCGCTTCCCGGTCCCACACCGGGGCTAATCACCCACCCGCCAACCTCCCCGCAGCGGCACCGAAGAGCGTTTTTTCGTGCCCGACAACGTGCATGTTCTGGGCATGATGAACACGGCGGACCGGTCTCTGGC
Organism: Vicinamibacterales bacterium; assembly: GCA_965204675.1. Lineage (GTDB taxonomy): Bacteria > Acidobacteriota > Vicinamibacteria > Vicinamibacterales > UBA8438 > JAJEEA01. The sequence continues at coordinate 4,655,411 of OZ242003.1, read as the reverse complement.
CATGGTCGACTACGCGCTGCGGCGGCGGTTTGCCTTCGAAGCGCTGATGCCCGCGTACGGCACCGACGAGTTCCGGGATCATCTTCTCGAGGCGGACGTGGACCGGAAGCTCGTCGACCGGATCGAGACGAAGCTGATGGAGCTGAACGAGCGCATTCGGGACGACAAGGATCTCGGACCCGGGTTCCAGATCGGGCACAGCTTCTTCGTGCCGGACGATCAGACGGAGAGCGTGGATGACGGCTGGTACGAGTCCGTCGTCGAGACGCAGATCGCGCCCCTGCTGCGCGAGTACTGGTTCGACCGACCGGAACGTGCGGAAGAGCTGGCGGAGCTGTTGAGGCGGTGAACATCCCCATCGCCAACGTCTACTACCTGCTCTGCTACGCCTGGGGGCACGCCGAGGACTTGGAGGTGGTCCGGGCAGAGGAGCTGGAGGGGTTGAACCGCGTTCACGATCTGCTCGGCCACTTGCTCGCCACAGGGTCCGCCCGGCTGATTCGGACGGGCCTGGATCGGGGCTACCGTGAAGTGCGGGAAGACCTGGCCGGCATCCGGGGCAAGGTCGCCTTGAGCGACACGGCGGCGCGGGCGTTGCGATCCCGCGGCCGCGTGGCCTGCGACTTCGAGGAGCTGTCGCACGACGTGCTTCACAACCGCATCCTCCGTTCGACGCTCGCGGCGCTCCTGGGAATCTCGGAGCTGGATCGCGACGTGCGAGACCGCATCAGGCTGGCGTATCGCGCGCTGGAGGGCGTGAGCGTCGTGCGGCTCGGTCGGCGGCTGTTCGGACAGGTGCAACTGGATCGGAACCGCCGCCGCTATCGGTTCCTGCTCTCGGTGTGCCGACTCGTTCACGAGTGCCTGCTCGTCGAAGAGAGGTCCGGTGATGCACGGTTCACGGACTTCCGCGGGGACCAGGCGCGCATGTGGAAGCTGTTCGAGGACTTCGTGATCGGGTTCTTTCGGCACGAGCAGGGCGAGTACCGGGTGAACCGGGGCGGGCGCGCGATTCGATGGGACGACGAGGGGACGGCGGAGCCGCACCGCTCGGCCATCCCGCGGATGGAGGGCGACGTGCTGCTCGATTCGCGGGAGCGGCGCATCATCCTGGACACGAAGTGCTACGTGGATCCGCTGGCGGGTCGGCACGGCGCCAGGAAGCTCCCCGCGGACAACCTGTATCAGTTGCTGGCGTACCTTCGAAACCGGGAAGCGACGGAGCCCGGACCCCGGCACGAGGGTGTGCTGCTGTATCCCATGGTGAGGGAGCGGTTGGCGATAGACCTCCGCCTGGAAGGGTTCGCGATCCGTGCACGCAGTGTCGATCTCGGGCGGCCGTGGCCCGGCATCCACCAGGAGATGCTGGCGTTGATTGGCGCTGGGAACGGCGCCGCGTGAGCGTCGACTGCCGTCCGGCCGCGACAGGATCTGCGGCTCGGTGTCGTGGCCGCGACTCGACCGCGGGGTTTGCCACACTTGAGGAGGCAATGGCCGCTCACGCGGTCTGAAGGCAAAGCGGGTCTCAGGACGGCCGCCTGCGCGAGCAGCGGTCCAGTAGCGCGGAGCCCGAAGCGCAGGTGACGATCCACTCGCCGATGTCGGCCAGGTGGTCCGGGTCGTCCACGGCGGCGATCAGAACGGCCAGCCGTTCCGCCGTCTCGGCGCCGAAGCGGCGCGCCGCCCGCCGGCAGAGCAGGGTCCGTTGCTCGGCGAGGCTTTCCGCCCGGCCTTCCGCCCGTCCCGCGGCGAGGCCTTCCGCCCGGCCCGCGGCGAGGCCTTCCGCTCGCATTCGGTGGAGGAAGGGTGCGTCGCCGGTTTCGGCGCCGTCCTGGTCGCGCAGCGCTCGGGCGACCCGATCGAGGACGGCCATGGTTTCCATCGACAACGTCGCTTCGTTCATGGACCGGTGAATCTCCGCCGCCGTCCACCCGGGGAACGCGCGGCTCTCGGCCGATTGGCGGTAGAGGCCGTCCGGGTGCAGAACGTGGATCGTCACGCCCGGCTCGCGGCTCGCCGCCCGGCTGGGCGAATCGGCGTCCGGCACCTCCACCCACACCTCGGGGAGTCCCCACGACTCGTACAGCGCCAGCTTGCGGCGGCGAACGTCCGTGGTGTGATCGACCTCCACGATCACGTCCGGCAGGGTGTCCTCGCCCACCACCATGGCGGAGCCGGCGGGGCGGTCGCGCTCGGGGTGGAGGTACACGGTCTGGTCCGCCTGCATGATGCGCCGCCGCTCACCGTGTTCGTCCCGCAACAGCAGGTCGGCGTGGCCGAAGGTCTCGATGGGCGAGCCTCGCGTCACCGCGATCAAGGTGGCCATGTGAGCCACGCGTTGCGACGGATGCTCGTGGTAGACGCTGACGCCGTCGCACACCATCGCGATCTCGGTGGCGGCGTCCCAGTACTCGACGCGTCCGTAGTCGTCGATCGCCTCGCGGGAGATGCGCACCGCGCGGCAGCCGGGGAACTCGCTGGCGTCGAGCGTCGGCGATGCAGTGGCGTCGGCCTCGGGCGCTGGCGCCGCGGCTGCGTCGGCTGGCGTCGGTGCCGACGCCGAACGCGAGCTGGACGACGGAGAGCGGGGGATTGCGGTTCCGGAGGTGGTCATGTGTTCTGCCCGGCTCGACCTCATGGCGTAGCTGGCCGTCCAGAGTCGCGCCCGTGACCAACATAACACACCTGCGCGAGGCCCGAGCCGCCGGCAGTTTGACCAGGCTCCTCATGTTGGGGGTGACGGCGGGCGGGTCGGCCCCCGGCGCGGGCGGCGAGTAGAAGAGGTCCGCGTTGATCAGGATGCGCTCGGCCGGCATGACGGTGGGGAACATCACGCCGCCGAAGTCCTGGTAGCCGGTGTAGTGGTGGTCGTAGATCATGTCGCCGAACAGGGGGTTGGCGACCCACGTGAGGACGCGCTCGACGAGGTCGTCCTCCTTGATGGTGCCGTTCAGGCGGCGACCCATCGCCGTGAACGACCGCGAGAAGGGACAGGATCGCCTGCCCGCCGGCGGTGGTAGAATGCGATGATCCCCGCCCGGCCGGGCGGGGATGAACACCGGGAGGGCCTGACGTGGCTGACTACAAACTGCTCGGAAAGAACTACCGGTTGCCGGACCTTCACGCGAAGGTCACCGGCCGTTCCCGTTACGCCGAGGACCACCGGGCCGAGGGCATGGTCTTCTGCAAGTTGCTGGTGAGCCCGATGCCCCACGCGCGGGTGGTGTCCATCGACACCGGCGCGGCCGAGGTCCTGCCGGGCGTCGAGGGCATCCTGACCGCCGACGACCTGCCCGAGGTCGACGTGCCGAACGAGGCGGCCCTGACCAACGAGCCGCGCTACGAGGGCGAGCCGATCCTCGCGGTGGCCGCCGTCGACGAGGAGACCGCGGCCCGCGCCATCGAGCTCATCGACATCGACCTCCAGCCGCTGCCGTTCGTCCTCGATCCCCTCGACAGCCTCCGCCCCGGGGGGCCGAACGCCCGGACCGAGGGCAACACGATGAGGGGGCGCGAGCTCGCCGAGGTCAAGTGGACCGAGGCGGACCTGGCCGGGCTCGGGCCGGGCGAGATCCCGATGGAGGCGGAGGCCACCGACGAGTGGTCGTACGGCGACCTCGCGGCGGGGTTCGCGGACGCGGACGTCGTCATCGAGGAGCATTCCTACCACCAGTCGCTCTCGCACCAGCCGCTCGAGAGCCGCACCACCATGGCCTACTGGGAGGGCGACAAGGTCTACGTGTACCCGTCGGTGCAGAGCACGAACCGCAGCGTCGGGCCGATGGCGCGCTGGGCCGGCGTCGAGCCGTCGAACGTGGTCCTCATCAACGAGTTCACCGGCGGCGGCTTCGGCAGCAAGGCGGCCGGCTACGTGCAGGCGCAGATCCCCATGCTGCTGTCGAAGAAGATCGGCAAGCCGGTCATGATGCGCGTGACCCGGCGCGACGAGACGTCGTTCGGCAAGGCCCGCCCCGGCATCCAGGCCCGCATCCGGCTCGGCATGCGGAGCGACGGGCGGATCACCGCCCTCGACGTCCACGCCATCGGCGACAACGGCCCCTACGCGCGGTCCGGCGACCACATGAACCTGGGCGTCATGGGCTCGCTCGCCTATCAGCCGGTGGCCATGCGCATGCGCGGCACCGGCGTCTACACCAACACGCCGCCGCGTGCCGCCCAGCGCGCCCCCGGGGGCGAGCAGTCGATGACGATGCTGTCGCCCATCATCCAGAAGGCGGCGAAGCAGTTGGGCCTCGACCAGGTCGACGTGCTGAAGGTCAACGCGCCGGAGGGCCAGGCGAAGTTCGGCGCCCCGGGCGTGGACGGCGTGCAGGGGCACGTGTCGAGCGCCTTCGCGCGGGAGGCCATCGACAAGGGGGCCGAGCTCTTCGACTGGCGCGAGCGGGTGCAGCGCAGCGGGCGGCGAGACGGCCCCAAGGTGACCGGAGTCGGGGTGGCGCTGAGCACCTTCGCGGCCGGCGCCTCCGGCGTCGACGGGCTGTTCGTCATCCGGCCCGACGGGCGCATCGCCATCCAGTCGGGGGTCGGCAACCTCGGCACGGGGTCGACGTTCGACATGATGCGCCCCATCGCCGAGGGCATGGACGTGCCCTGGGAGAAGTGCGACGTCGCGTGGGGCGACACGAGCCGGCACCTGCCGTGGAGCTCGTTGCAGGCGGGCAGCTCGACCGCCCACGCGCACACCCGCGCCAGTTGGGCGGCGGTGCTCGACGCGCGGCAGAAGGTGCGCGAGATCGCGGCCCGCGACCTCGGGGGCGTGCCCGAGGACTACAGCATCGGCGGCGAGCGCGTCTTCCGCACCGGCAACCGCTCGGTGGGCCTGAGCTTCGCGCGGGTGGCGCAGCGGGCCATCGACATCGGCGGCCGCTACGACGGCCACGATCTGCCCGAGGACATCAACGGGATGACGACGGCCGCGGCCACCGCCCTCGCCGGGCAGGGGTTGATGGGCGTGGCCCGCGACAACTTCGAGGAGGGCGGGCGCCGGATGTCGTTCGTCGCCGGGTTCGCCGAGGTCGAGGTGGACGTGGAGACCGGCGGCATCCGGCTCGTCGACTACGCGGCGGGGTGCGACGCCGGCACCATCATCCATCCCCGGACGTTCGGGGCGCAGGTCTTCGGCGGGGCCATCCAGGGCTTCTCGGTCACCCTCAGCCAGAACTGGGTGTTCGACCGGCGCTGGGGGCTGCTGGTGGCGAAGCGCTTCTACAGCAACCGGCCGCCGGGCATCCTCGACGTCCCGCACGAGCAACCCATGAAGTGGGGCGCCGCCGACCTGCCCGACCCGTTCAACCCGCTGGGCGCCAAGGGCATCGGCGAGGCCGCGCAGGGCGCCGGCTCGGGGGCGGTGATGAACGCCATCGCCGACGCGCTCGGCCAGAACGGCGACCTCTTCCGGACGCCGGTGACGCGGGACCTGATCCTGACCCGGCTCGAGCAGGCGCCGAGCGGCCACGACCGGCTGATGGCCCACGTCTAGGAAAGTTCGCGCCAGGAGTCTGCGCCGTAGAACGGCGCGGACTCCTGGAGGGTTGGTTGGGCGCCCAGCGGAGCCGCAGGCGACGATGGGCGGGCTAGGAGCCCGGTGGTTCTCCACGGGCTCCTGGCTGCGTTGTACCACGCCGCGGCCTGCCTTTCTCCGACCCCTCGCCGAATGTCCGGTAGTCACGCGTTGCTTTCCCAGCGAGTCGAGGGGTTGGCCCAACCCCGCAGCCTGTCTTCCTTCCCGCCCCTTCGCCGAATGCCCGGTAGCCACGCGTTTTCGCCGCTGGCCGACGAGGGGTTGGCCCACTGCTTCGGCCATCCCGGCGCCGCCGGGCTGTGGCGGAAGGTGGCCCTGCCGGACCGCCGGCGGATCGAGTGCCATGCTCGGTAGCCACGCGTTGCTGTCGCTGCTGATCGACGAGGGGGTGACCCACCTCTTCGGCAACCCCGGCACCACCGAGCTGCCGCTGATGGCGGCGCTGCCGGACTACCCGCAGATCGACTACGTGCTCGGGGCCCAGGAGGCCGCGGTGGTGGCCATGGCCGACGGCTACGCCCGCGCCAGCGGGCGCCTCGCCGCGTGCAACCTCCACGTGGCGCCGGGGCTGGGCAACGCCGTGGGCTCGCTCTTCAACGCGAGCTGGATCGGGTCGCCGGTCATCGTCACCGCCGGCCAGCACCCCGTCGGGCACGGCCTCACCGAGCCCATGCTCTACGCCCCGCTCGAGCCGATGGCCCGGCCCCACGTCAAGTGGGCGGTGGAGGCGACGCGGCTCGACGACCTGCCCCGCATCGTGCGGCGCGCGGCCAAGATCGCCCTCGCGCCCCCGACCGGGCCCGTGTTCATCTCCCTGCCGGGCAACGTGCTGACCGACGACGTCGAGGTCGACCTGGGCCGGTGCAACCGGGTCGAGGCCCGCGTCCGGCCCGCCGACGCGGTCCTCGACGCGCTGGCCGACCGCCTGCTCGCGGCCCGGCGCCCGGTGATGGTGGTCGGGCACGAGGTGAACACCCGCTCGGCCCTGCCCGAGGCAGCCAAGCTGGCCGAGCTGCTCGGGGCCGGCGTTTACCAGGACACCATTCCCACCGCGGCCCCGTTCGTATCGTCGCACCCGTGCTTCCTGGGCATGCTCAGCCGCAACCAGCGAGACGTGGCGGAGCGTCTCGGCGCCCACGACCTGCTGCTCTGTCTGGGCACCGACGTGCTGCGCATGTCGGTGCCGGGGCCGGCGCCGCTGCCGCCGGGGCTGGCCGTCGTGCAGGTGGGGGAGCGGTCGGCCGACCTCGCCAAGAACTACCCGACCGAGCTGGCGGTGCAGGCGGACGTCCGCGAGACCCTCGCCGCCCTGAACGAGCGGCTGCGGGCGCGGCGTCCCGCCGGATACGAGGCGGCGGCGCGGCAACGCATCGAGGAGCTGCGGCCCGGGAACTGGTCGGCGGTACGGGAGGCCTTCGTCCGGTCGCTGGGGCCCAGCGCGGGGGCGCCGATCCACCCCGACCACCTGATGCGGTTGCTGAGCGACACGCTGCCGGCCGACGCGGTGGTGGTGGACGAGGGACTGACGTCGTCGCTGGCGCTGCCCCGGCTGTGGCCCTATCGCGACGAGCGCAGCTACTACGGGCTGGCCAGCGGCGGCATCGGGTTCGCGGTGGCCGGGGCGGTGGGCATCCGGCTCGCGGTGCCGGACCGGCCGGTGGTGGCGGTGATCGGGGACGGCTCGGCCCTCTACAACATCCAGGCCCTGTGGACGGCGGCCCACCTGCGGCTGCCGATGGTCTACGTCGTCGCCAACAACCGCGGCTACCGCATCCTCAAGCAGCGGGTGCGGGCCGGCCACGGGGTCGAGCGCTTCGTCGGCATGGACTTCGACGACCCGCCCGTCGACTTCGCGGGGCTGGCGGCCGCGATGGGGCTCCGTTCGCGGCGGATCGTCGAGCCCGAGGACGTGACGCCGGCCCTCGAGGAGGCGCTCGCCCACCCGGGTCCGTCGCTGCTGGACGTCGTGGTGGACGGCAGGCTCTGAAGTCGCGTCGGGCGACGGCGAGGGCGTCCGGCTCGGGCGAGACCGGGCGTATAATCTGCATCGACGATTCGGCGTGCATTTGCGACGTTGCGCGTCTCCGAAGGCGCGATCAGGAACCAGACGGGAGGGACCACATGACTCGAACACGCTTCGGCGCGGCGGCTCTGGCTGCGCTCCTGCTCGTGCCGGCGGCGGCCGCCGCCCAGGATACGCCGCGGACGCCGTGGGGCGACCCGGACCTGCAGGGCACGTACACCAACAAGACGATCACGCCGCTCGAGCGCCCCGAGGCGCTGGGCGACAAGGCGTTCCTCACCGACGAGGAGGTGGCGGCCCAGGAGCAGGCCCGGGTCGACCGCAACCAGGAGCTGCTGGTGGCGCCGCCCCGGCGGACCGTGGCCGGGGGCAACGTCGGCGGCTACAACAACTTCTGGCTCGACGGAGGCACGCGGCCGACCGGCCGGACGTCCCTGCTCTCCGATCCGCCGAACGGCCGGCTGCCGGCGCGGACGGCGGATGCCGCCGACCGCAAGATGGCGCACGACGCGGCGTTCCCGGTCGAGGGGCCGTTCGACTCGTGGGAGGACCTCGAGCTGAACGACCGCTGCCTGGTATGGTCGGCGGGTCCGCCGATGCTGCCGAGCGCCTACAACAACAACTTCATGATCATGCAGACGCCGGGCTACGTCGCCATCTACGTCGAGATGATCCACGACTTCCGGATCATTCCCATCGACGGGCGCGCGCACGTGCCGACCAGCATCCGCCAGTGGCACGGCGATGCGCGGGGGCGCTGGGAGGGCGACAGCCTCGTCGTCGAGACCACCAACCTGCGGCGCACCGAGGCGAACGCGGGGGCGGTGGGCGGCGACCCGGTCCTGCTGCGCATGGCCAACGGGCGGGACGACGACACCATCACCGTCACCGAGCGCTTCACGCGTACCGGTCCCGGCACGGTGCACTACGAGTTCACGGTCGAGGACCCCACGCACTGGGAGCAGAGCTTCTCGGGCGAGTTCCCGTTCACGACGTTCCCGGCCGACGAGCTGCCCTACCTCTTCGAGTACGCCTGCCACGAGGGCAACTACAGCATGACCAACATCCTCGGCGGCGAGCGCGCGCGGGAGCTGGCCAACGAGCAGTAGAACGCACGCGTGCGGGCGCCCGAGCGGCGCCGGCGGCAGTGAGCGAGGGCCGGGCATCGTTGCCCGGCCCTTCGTGTTCGTGCGGCTGTTCCGGGTTGGGGCGGACGGGTGCGCGCCCGCGTCAGTGCTGCGCCGCCGGCACCCACGCGGTGGTGCGGCCGCCGATGGTCACGTGCTCGATGCGCTCGCCGCGCGTCGTGCGCGCGTCCGCGCGCTTGCCCCAGCGGCGGTGGAAGAGCCACGTGCGCGGGTAGCGCGAATCGTCGGCGTTGGCGGCGACGGCGCGCTTGACGATCGCCGCGAGCTTCGCGCGCAGGCGCCGCGCTTCCGCGTCCGTCAGCGAGGCGGCGTGGCGCCGGGGATCGATGCGGGCCTGGTACAGCGCCTCGTCGGCGATCCAGTTGCCGACGCCGGCCGAGAAGGACTGGTCGAGCAGCAGCGACTTCACGTTGGCGCCGCGCGCACGGATCAGCTCGGAGAACCGCTTCGGCGGCGGCATCGCGAGGAGGGGGTCGAAGCCGAGCTTCGCGACGGGGGGCTCGCCCTGTGGGTCGTCGCGCAGCAGGATGCGTCCGAGGCGGCGCCCGTCGGTCATCGCGAGTTCGCCGCCGCCGTCGAGGCGCATCCGGATCTTGAGGAAGCGCGGGGGCCACAGCGCGGCGTCCTCTCGCGGCCCCGACTTGAGCTGCAGCGGCGTCGACGCCGGGGTCTTGAACCCGCCGGCCATCCCGAAGTGGAAGAGGGGATGCGGCGCGCGGTCGAGGACGAACCAGAGCTGCTTGCCCCAGCGCCGCACCATCTCGACCCGCCGGCCTTCCAGCGCATCCCGCCACTCGTTCGGCGCGACCCCGTCGAATACCAGCGGGTCGTCGGCGCACCAGACGCGCTCGATGCGCCGCCCCGCCGCCACCGCCTCCGCGAGCCTGCGGCCCCGCTCGACCTCCGGCAGCTCCGGCACTTTCGGTCCGCTACTCCGGCAGCCCGAAGGTGAACACCACGTTGCCGGCCGCGATGGTCACGTACTGCTGCCCGTCGACCGCGTAGGTCATGGGGGCGGCGTGCACCATGGCCCCGACCGCGACGTGCCACAGCTCGCGGCCGGTGGAGGCGTCGAGGGCGTAGAAGTAGCCGTCGACGCTGCCGCTGAACACGAGGTCGCCGGCCGTCGCCAGCACCCCGGCCGTCGAGCGCGGCTGGAGGGCGTACTCCCAGCGGACATCGCCGGTCCGCGGGTCGATGGCGCGGATGGCGCTGTGATAGTTGTCGACGGGCAGGGGACGCTGGAAGCCGCCGCCGGTGAACTGATCGCCCTCGACGTACTCCTCGTCGCGCTTGTAATAGATGTCCTCGCCGTCGTAGGCCTGAACGTAGAAGAGCTCGGTGCGCGGGCTCCAGGCGGGCGAGAACCAGTTGGTGCCCCCGACCACCGGCGGCGAGACGAGCGTGCCCTCGGGGGTCGGCGAGGTGTCGGGCACCCGGATGGGCCGGCCGTTCGAGTCGAGCCCCACTGCCCAGGTCTGCTCGGCGTACGGCGTCCCGAGGAGGAACTCGCCGGTCTCGCGGTCGAGGGTGTAGAAGAACGCGTTGCGGTTCGCCCACATCATCACCTTGCGCTCCTCGCCGTCCCAGGTCAGGTCGGCGAGAATCGGCACCTGGATGGCGTCCCAGTCGTGCACGTCGTGCGGCGTGAACTGGAAGTACCACTCGAGGCCGCCGGTCTCGTGGTCGATGGCGAGCACCGAGTCCGAGTAGAGGTTGTCGCCGAGCCGCACGTCGCCGTTCCAGTCCGGGCCGGGGTTGCCGGTGCCCCAGTAGACGAGGTCGAGGTCGGGGTCGTAGGCGCCGGTGATCCAGCTCGCCGAGCCGCCGGTGCGCCACGACTCGCCGGCCCACGTCTGGTTGTCGGGGTGGTCGGGGCCGGGGATGGTCCACGCGCGCCACGTGAGGTCGCCGGTCGCGGCGTCGTAGGCGTCGACGAAACCGCGGATGCCGTACTCGCCGCCGGCGATGCCCGTCACGACCTCGCCCTTCACGACGAGGGGGGCGGCGGTCTTGCTGTAGCCCGAGCGGTGGTCGGCGACCTCCCGGTCCCACACCAGGTTCCCGGTGCGCGCGTCGATGGCGACGAGGTGCGCGTCGAGGGTGCTCATGTAGAGGGTGTCGCCGAGAATCGCCACCCCGCGGTTGTTCCGCCCGCAGCAGATGCGCAGGTCGTCGGGCAGGGGGTGGTCGTAGCGCCAGTACTGGCGCCCGGTGGCGGCGTCGACCGCAACCACGTTGCTCGGCGCCTCGGTGATGAACATCACCCCGTCGACCACCAGCGGCGACGTCTCGGCCCGGTCGAGCTGCGGGATCTGGTAGGCCCACTTCAGCTCGAGCCCGCCGACGTTGCGGTTGTGGACCTGGTCGAGCCGGCTGTAGCGCTGGGCGTCGAGGGTGCCCGAGTACATCAGCCAGTTCTCGGGCTCGTCGGCCGCGTTCAGCAGCCGCTCCCACGTGACGGGCGAGAAGGACGGCGACGCGCCCGCCGCGTCATCGGCCGGTTGGGCGGACGAGGCGGCGGCGAAGGCGAGCAGGGCGATGGCGGTGGCAAGCCGTTGCATGTCGGTCTCCCGGTGTCGGTTCGTCTGGTGAGCGGGCGCGGCCCGCGCTCCGCGGATGCAGTCCCAGCCGGTCAAGATACCACGCGTTCGCGACACCCCAAAGGCCGATTGCCGGCGCCGCACGCTTGGCGCGGCTGTGCCGGACTTCCGGTCGAACCGGGTTGGGCGGGCCACGGGGCCGGGCCTCGGCGGCGACCCGGCTCCCCTCGCCTTCCGGGAGTCGGCAGCACATCCCCGCGGTCGGAGGCCGAGCCGGCCCCTAGGCGAAACCCGAGGGCGTGGGCTTGGGCCTGGAGGCGAAGCGGTCGTCATGCCCGGCGGATGGGGCGACGACGGGTCGTGCGTTCCGACCGGACTATGATCGCCGTCGATGCCAGCGAGCTTCGGGTCCCGCCCGTTCTTCCGGTTTCTCCACAAGGGGCTCGGCCTGAAGAACCTCGCCGACTACATCGAGCAGCGGCAGAAGCTGCTGGGCCTCACCAACCTCGACGTCCGCACCGTCATCGACGTTGGGGCCAACAAGGGCCGGGCCGCGCGCCGCTTCCGCCGGCTCTTTCCCGAGGCGCGGGTCTACTGCGTCGAGCCGATCCCCCGGCTGTGCCGCAGGCTGGAGCAGTGGGCAGAAACCGAGGGTGATGCCGTCCGGGTGTTCGAGCTCGCGCTGGCCCGCGCGCCGTCCGAACAGCCGCTGTACGTGCACCGGCAGAGCGACATCCTCTCGACGCTCGCGACGCCCGCGCCGGGCGAGGCGGCCCGGTACGAGCCGATCCCGGTGCAGGTCGAGACCCTGGACCGGCTGGCGGCCGGGTTGCGTCTCGAGCCGGACGTGCTCGTCAAGCTCGACACCGAGGGCCTCGACCTCGAGGTCATCCGCGGCGGAGAGAAGACCCTGCGCGGCGCCGCCGCGGTCATCGTCGAGGCGCCGTTCTACCCCAACGCGGCCGGGGACGGCGCTCCCACGTTCGAAGACATCGCCGCCGCCCTGCGCGACCTCGGCTACGTCTACCGCGGCAACGTGCGCCTCGGCTGCCGCCATGGCACCCCCATGCTGGCCGACGTCCTGTTCGCCCGGCGCGAGGCGGCCGAGCGGTTGGCGGCCCGGGCGTAGGATCCGTGGTCGGACGCGTCGCGGTTTCGGACGGGAACGGGTAGAATCTCCGCGATCCCGCTACGGCAACCCTCGGAGGTGCAGCGATGACCCTCTCCCGACGCAAGGCCCTTTCCCTGTCCGGCTCCACCCTGGCCGGGCTCTCCCTCGGCGTCCTGCGGCCCGAGCATGCCGCGGCCCTGGAGGCGCAGGGCCAGGACGACTGGCCGGACTCGCTCGTCGAGCGCCCGCTGCGCGAGGGGTTTCCCGCGCCGCTGCCGCTCAACGCGGACGGGTCGGCTCCCGAGCATCCCGAGAGCGCGGCCGGGCCCATCACCGACCCGCTGATGTGGCGCACCCAGGGGCGGCAGACCCCGCAGATCGAGTTCGATTACCGGCGCATGGCGATCCGGGTCGACACCCGGGGTATGGCGAGGCTCTCGGGGACGTTGCGGTTCTCGGACCTCGAGCAGCTTCCGGTCGTCTCCGGCACGTACCTGCTGCAGTGCGGCGCCCCGAACCCGCGTGGCATCGTCAAGTGGACGGGCGTCCGGTTCAGCGACTTCGCGGACATGCTCGGGGTCATCCCCGGGGTGCACTACTGTCGCTTCGTGGGCTCCGACCGCTTCTACGCCGACGAGCCGATGACGACCCTGCGGCACCCGCAGGTGATGCTGGCGTGGATGATGAACGACGAGCCGATCCCCCCGCGCCACGGCGCGCCGCTGCGGCTGGTGGTGCCGTTCCGGTACGGGAACCGGAGCGTGAAGGCGATCACCGAGATGACGTTCAGCACGCCGGGGCCGCGGATGCCGCCGCTGCCCGCCTGACGCGGCAATCCGGTCGGCGAGCGTTCAGCCGTATCCGGCATCGGCCACTCGTGGTCGGGATGTACGGGGCGGAGAGGGCCACGCCGATTGGCGGGCCGGCGGCGGTCGAGGGTGGCGAGGCCCGTCCGACAACGGCTGTCGTCCGTGGCGGGCTCGCCGTTGCGCCGTTCGTCGTGGTCCGCAAGAACGGCTGGGGAGCGGGCCGGTGTCGCTCGCGTGGCTTCGCCTGCCGCGACGCTCGGCGACGAGGAGACCGCCACGTGCAGAGGCGCTCGGCGCGTCAGCCGCGCGCCAGCGCCGCCCGCAACGCGCGTTGCGCGAACACCGCCACCATGGCGCGGCGATAGTCGGCGCCGGCGTGGATGTCGGCGTTGACGTCGCTCAGGCCGTCGCCGGCGCGCTGCGCGGCCGCCGCGACGCTGTCGGCGTCCGCGGAGCGCCCGCGCAGCGCCTCTTCGACCGCCGTCAGCCTCACGGCGTGCGACAGCGCGCCGGTCAGCCCGAGACGGGCGCCTCGGACGGCGCCGCCGGCGACGTCGAGGGCCGCCGCCACCCCGACGATGGCGAAGCGCGACGCGCGCTGGTACAGCTTGGCGTAGGCGGCGGCGCGCACCGGGGCGAACCGCACCGCGGTGATCAGCTCGTCGGCCGCCAAGTCCACCGTGAACAGATCCTGGAAGAAGTCGCGCGCGGCGACCGCGCGCGCGCCGCGCGGGCCCTGGATGCGGACCTCCGCGTCGAGGGCGAGCAGCGTCGCCGGGTAGTCCGCCGCGGGGTCGGCGTGCGCGATGCTCCCGCCGAGGGTGCCGCGGTTGCGCACCTGCGGGTCGCCGATTGTGGCCGCGGTCTCCGCGACGACGGGGCAGCGCTCGCGCAGCAGGGGCGAGGTAGCCACCGCGTGGTGCACGGTGCCGGCGCCGATCTCGATCGCCCCGTCCGCCTCGCGGATGCCGGCCAGCTCGGGAATGCGTGCGATGTCGATGAGGGTGCCGGGCTCGTTCAGGCGCAGCTTCATCAGGGGGACGAGGCTGTGCCCGCCGGCGATGAGCTTGCCGGCCCCGCCGGCGGCGGCGAGACGGGCCACCGCGTCGTCGACCGAGGTCGCACGTTCGTAGTCGAATGCGGACGGGATCACGACTGGCCTCCGTGGATGATCTGCCACAGCTTCTCGGGCCGCAGCATCATGTCGACGTGGGTGACGCCGAACCCGCTGAGCGCGTCGACGGCGGCCGACACGATGCAGGGGGTCGACCCCAGGGTCCCCGCCTCGCCGACGCCCTTGGCGCCGAGCGGGTTGACGGGGGTGGGGGTGACGGTGGCGTCGAGCTCGAACCGCGGGAGGTCGGCCGCGCGGGGGATGGCATAGTCCATGAACGAGCCGGTCAGCGGCTGCCCGTCGGCGCCGTAGCGGACCTCCTCGATCATGGCCTGGCCGATGCCCTGGGCGAGCCCGCCGTGAATCTGGCCCTCGACGATCAGGGGGTTGATCAGGTTCCCCGCGTCGTCCACCGCGACCAGCCGCAGCAGCGCCAGTTCGCCGGTGTCGCGGTCGATCTCGACCATCGAGATGTGGCATCCGAACGGGTAGGTGTTGTTGGGCGGCTCGAAGAACGCCTCCTCGCTCAGCCCGGGGTCGAGCCCGGCCGGCAGCGGCACCGGGATGTACGCGTAGGCGGCGACCTCGGCGAACGTCTTGCCGGCGTCGGGCGACCCCTGCACCGAGATGCGCCCGTCCTCGAACACGAGGTCCTCCTCGTGCGCCTCGAGCAGGGCCGCCGCGAACTTCGCCATCTTCTTCCTGACCTTGGCCCCGGCCAGGTGCAGCGCCGTCCCGCCCACCGCCTGCGACCGGCTGCCGAACGTGCCGATGCCCTGCTTCACGACGCCGGTGTCGCCGTGGTGGATGCGGACGTGCTCGAACGGCACCCCGAACTGGTCCGCGAGCATCTGCGCGAACGTGGTCTCGTTGCCCTGCCCGTGGGGCGAGGCGCCGGTGGTGGCGCTGATGCGCCCGTCGCGCTCGACGGTGACCTGCGAGTGCTCCCACCCGCCGGTCGGCAGAGACGCCGAGGGGCCGATGCCACAGACCTCCACGTACATCGCCAGGCCCAGGCCCACCAGCCGCCCCTCGGCCCGCGCGGCGTCGCGCTCGCGCTGCATCTCCTGCCAGCCCGAGTTCTCGAGGGCGCGGTCGAGGGCCTTGGCGTAGTCGCCCGAGTCGTAGACGGCGCCCATCTGGGTCTTGTAGGGGAACCGGTCGGCGGGGATGAAGTTCCGGCGCCGCAGCTCGGCCGGGTCCATGTCGAGCCGCCGGGCCAGCATGTCCATGCCCCGCTCGACGAAGTAGGTGGCCTCGGGCCGGCCGGCGCCGCGGTAGGCGTCGGTCGGGGTCTTGTTGGTGAACACCTCGGTGAGGGTGGTGCGGATGGCGGGGATGTCGTAGGTGGCGTTGGCCATCAGCATCGTCAGGGTGGGGATGGCCGCCGTCAGCAGCATGTTGTAGGCGCCGACGTCGGCGATGAGCCGCAGCTTCAATCCCAGCACCTTGCCGTCGCGGGTCGCCGCGATGTCGACGTAGCCGATGATGTCGCGGCCGTGGATGGTGGCGAGGAACGCCTCGGAGCGGTCCTCGGTCCACTTCAGGGGCACGCCGAGCCGCCTGGACAGGGCCGACACCACGTACTCCTCGCCGTAGATGTTGATCTTGGCCCCGAACCCGCCCCCGACCTCGGGCGCGATGGCGCGCACCTCGTCCTCGCCCATCCCGTTCAGCTTGGCGACGAACGTGCGGAGGATGTGGGGGTTCTGGGTCGACGACCAGATGGTCATCGTGCCCTTGCCCCGCTCGTAGTGGGCGACGACCCCGCGCGGCTCCATCGCGGTGGGGGCGAGGCGCTGGTTCACCATGCGCTGCGACACCACGACGTCGGCGTCGGCGAACGCCTTGTCGACGGCGCTGTCGTCCACCGTCTTGCCGTCGGGCGAGACCCCGGTGCCGCTCGGCACGAGGGGCACCGCGAGGTTGTTGTCGAAGTCGGCATGGATCACCGTCGGGTGGCCGGTCATCGCCACCTCGGGGTCGACGACGGCGGGCCGGGCGTCGTAGTCGACGACGATGGCGTCGGCGGCGTCCCTCGCCGTGTAGCGGTCCGCGGCCACCACCACCGCCACCGGCTCGCCGACGTAGCGCACGACGTCGGTGGCCACGGCGCGGTGCTCGGGCGAGGGGAACGGGGTGCCGATGGGCATCGGGTCGAGGAACTCGGCGATCTGCGCGCCGGTGAACACCGCCTCGACGCCGTCCATCGCCTCGGCCGCGCCGGTGTCGATCGAGCGGATGCGGCCGTGCGCGACGTCGCTGCGCTTGAAGGCGGCGTGCCGCAGGCCGAAGATCTTGACGTCGTCGACGTAGGTGCCGTGACCCTGGATGAGGCGCGGATCCTCGCGCCGCTTGACGCGCTCGCCCACGAGCTTCGGCAGGACCGGAGCGGCGCTCATGACGACCTCCTCGCAGCCGCGCCGGGGGCGGCGTCGACGGTGTGCCGGTAGCCGGTGCGGGCGCTCATGACGACCTCCTCGCGGCCGCGTTCTGGACGGCGTTGACGATGTGCTGGTAGCCCGTGCAGCGGCAGAAGTTGCCGTCGAGCCCCTCGCGGATCTGCGCCTCGGTGGGCGACGGGTTGTCCTCGAGGAGGTTCACGGAGGACATGATCATCCCCGGTGTGCAGTAGCCGCACTGCAGCCCGTGCTCCTCCCAGAACCCGTCCTGCAGGGGATGGAGGTCGTCGCCCTTGGCCAGCCCCTCGATGGTGGTGACCTCGGACCCGTCCGCCTGCACCGCGAAGATCGTGCACGACTTGGCGCTGCGGCCGTCGACGAGCACCGTGCACGCCCCGCACTGGCTCGTGTCGCAGCCCACGTGGGTGCCGGTCAGGTCGAGGTGCTCCCGCAGGAAGTGCACCAGCAGCAGGCGCGGCTCGACCTCGGCGGTGCGCCGCCTGCCGTTGACGGTGATGGAAACCTGAGCCATATGCGTCCTTTCGAAGCGTCCCGGACGGCGGGCGGCCCGCATGCCGCTGTCGCGGCCGGCCGCCCATCAGGGGTGGATGGACCGGCGCCGCACGCCGGGTCCGCGCCCCCGCCGGCCGATATGGTGACTCGGGATGCCCGGCTCGCGCAAGCCGGAGCCTGACGGCCGGCGTTCCCCTGCTCGCCGGACACCGTCTCGGTTTGCCGGGGCTTCGGCGCGCCGCGTACAATCCCACCCGCACACGACGGTGCAGGGCGAGGAAGCTCGTGGTGCAGGCCGCAGTGGCGGGACGGGCAGGGCCGCGGGCTGCGAACCGCCGCCGGGCCGTTCAGGCGCCGCGTGGCCGGGTGGCCGGGCGCCAGGTCCGGCATTGGGCGTCCGCGGAACAAGCAGTCCGCGGAGCGACGTGGTCCACGCGGGAGCCCGCGATGGTCGAATCGCAGCAGGGCTCTCGTCACGGGCGCTTGGAACATTGGTCCCCTTCGAACGGCGGTGAAGCGCCGTGGCGGGACTGGCTGGAGGTTGTCATGAGACAGCGACAGACGAGGCGGGCGGTGACGGGGAGCGGTTGGATGCAGGCGATGGTGGTGGCCATGGCATTGGCCGCGGCCGGGCTCGCGGCGGCGCCGGCCGACGCGCAGGACGGCGGGCGGCTCAACAAGGTGATCGAGGCCCTGGAGGGCGGCGGCGCCGCGATCGCCAACCGCGAGTGGCGCTTCGTCGACATGGAGCACTCGCCGTTCTCCGGCGAGCGGGTGCAGCGGGTGCTGGCGGAGATGAACGAGGAGCGGGACGCCGACGGCCGGCTGAGCCTGACGCCGCTCATCCGCATTCCCCAGGACGGCGACGAGGACTTCAAGTGGGCCGTCAAGCAGGTCCTCGACCTCGGCGGGTTCGGCATCATCCTGCCCCACGTCGACCGGGGCGAGGAGGCGGTGCGCCTGGTCCAGGCGATGCGCTACCCGCCGGCCCGCGGCTCGTCCGCACCCGAGCCCCGCGGCGAGCGCGGGTGGGGGCCCGGCGGCGCGACGCGCCTGTGGGGCCTGAACAGCGTCGAGTACCACGCGGTGGCCGACGTGTGGCCGCTCAACCCCGCCGGCGAGCTCTTCGCGGTGGCGATGATCGAGTCGCAGGAGGCCGTCGACAACATCCAGGACATCCTGGCCGCGCCGGTCAGCGCCATCCTGGTCGTGCCCGGCGACATGGCCATCGATCTCGGCCTCGGGCCCAATCCGCCCGACCGGAACCACCCCGAGGTAGAGGCCGCGTTCGACACCGTGCTCGAGGCCTGCCAGGCCCAGGACCGGGTGATCTGCGGCATCGGCGACGGCGCGAGCCGCCTCCAGCAGCGCCTCGACGAGGGCTGGCGCTTCGTGCTGCCGCTCGGCGGGTAGGAGTCGCTGTAGAAGCGGTGGACTCGCGGCAGGGTGGTGCGCGGCAGTTGGGCCGCAAGCTGACTCAGGGCCGGGAGTCTGTCGTCCACCGGCGCGCCACAGCTCGGAGGTCATCGACAGTGCCGGGTAGCTGCGGGCGCTATTGACGAATGCGGCTACGATTCGGCCTCTTGCGTGTTCTTGACTGTCCAGTGGCATGACTTTCGCGACAGCGCCCAAGACACAGAAGGCACCGGGACGTCGTGGCGTTGACCTGTCAGGCGGTCCGATCCAGCGTCAGGGGCGGCAGGCCGGTGGGACTACTCTATGCCGGGGCTTCGGAAGCATGAACGGGTAGCCCGGGACAACGTATGGATCCGGTCCGCAACCCGTACAGCCCGGGCGCCGGCGCTCCGCCGCCGGCCTTGGTCGGCCGCGATGCCGATCTCGCGACCTGCGACGTGGCCATCCAGCGCTTCGGCTTGGGAAAGCCGGAACGCAGTGTGCTTCTGACGGGACTGCGCGGTGTCGGCAAGACGGTGCTGCTCCGGGAGTTCGGCCGTTTGGCCGAGGGCCACCGGTGGGTGCATCACGCCGTCGAGATCACAGAAGAGCTCAAGTTCGTGGAAGAAATGAGCGCCCTGGCGCACGGGGCGCTACGAGCGCTGTCGCCCGGCAGAGTCGTGGTGGACCGTGCGCGGCGGGCCCTTGGCGTGCTGAAGTCCTTTCAGCTCAAGTGGAAGCTGCCCGGTGAAGGCGACGTGGTCATCGGTCTGGATCCGGTCTCGGGTCCGGCCGACTCGGGGTTGCTCGATCGCGACCTGGCCGGACTGCTTCTCGAGATTGGCGCGGTGGCGCGGGCACGCGGCGTCGGGATCCTGGTCACGATCGACGAGGTGCAGAACCTGCCCCGGGAACACCTCGGCGCCTTGATGGTGGCTCTGCATCGGGTGAGTCAGGAACAGTTGCCGATCATGGTGGCGGCGGCGGGCTTGCCGACGGTTCCCAGGCTCGTCGGGGAAGCCAAGACCTACGCGGAGCGGCTCTTTCACTTCCGGACGATAAACAGCCTGGCGGACGCCGACGCGCGGGCAGCTCTGGCGACGCCGGCGGATGCGGAGGGAGTCCGATGGCGCGGGGCGGCGCTCGATCGCGCCCTGGCTGAGACCAGGGGCTATCCCTACTTCATCCAGGAGTTCGGCAAGCACGCCTGGGACTCGGCGGACGGACCCGACGAGATCACGGCTGACGACGTGGACATCGCCGTGCCACGTGCCACCCGTGAACTCGACGCGGGGTTCTTTCGCGTACGGATCGACCGGACCAGCCGTGAGGAACAGGCGTTCCTCGCCGTCGTGGCGTCGTTGGGAAACGCGCCCCACCATGCTGAGGTCGTCCGCGCCATCGAGACATGGAGCGATGACGATTCGTGGATCGGCAAGGCGGTGGCGGACATCAAGGAGTCCACGGGGGGCGCAGATCAGGGAATGGCGGAGCGGCTCCGCGATTCCCTGATCGCGAAGGGACTCTGCTATTCGCCGCGGGAGGGGAGAATCGACTTCACCGTGCCGCTCTTCGGTGAGTTCCTGCACCGCCAGGCGGGCAGGGACGGCGGGATGGAATCGGCGCTTCCGCCGCGATGATCGATGTGGTCGAGGCGGTCACAACGCGCGGTCGGTCCGGTTTCCCGGGATGGAGGCGGTCGAACAGGCGTCCGGAGACGGAGCGCCCCGGCGTCAAGACGAGGCTGGAGCGTCAGGCCGCCAGCAAGCCGGCCGGAATGACGCCGATGCCGTCGGCGCGCCGGAACGCTTCGTGGCCAGTGGTGATGATGGTCGTGCCGACGGCCTTGGGGCCTTCCAGGGACACCGCCGGCAGCCCCTCGAGATGCGCGTCCAACTCGGTGTCCACGAGCCGCGGACGGTATTCCACGCCCTCTACGCTCCCGATTGGACGGCGTTTACGCTCCCGATTGGACGGCGTTTACGCTCCCGATCGGACGGCGTTTACGCTCCCGATTGGACGGCGTTTACGCTCCCGATTGGACGGCCGTTCGGGTTCGGAGGCTCCGTGCTCAGCCCGCGCCCCCTTCGAGCGGCAGCGGGCCGGTGGCGTGGCCCAGCGAGTCGACCGGCACCCCGAGGCGGTCGAGCAGGGTCAGGTGCAGGTTGGCGAGGGGGGTGTCGGCGGGATAGCGCACGTGACGCCCGCCGGGGCCCGCCCCGCCGCCGGCGAGCAGCACCGGCAGGTCGTCCGAGGCGTGGGCGTTGCTGTCGGCCATGCCCGCGCCGTAGACGATCATGGAGTGGTCGAGCAGGGAGCCGTCGCCGTCGGGGGTCTCGCGCAGCCGATCGAGGAAGCCGGCGAAGAGCTGCACGTGGTAGAGGTTGATCCTGGTCAGCTTGGCCAGCTTCTCGGGATCGCGCTGGTGGTGCGAGATGGGGTGGTGGGCGTCGGGCACCCCGATCTCGGCGTAGGTCCGGCCGGTCAGCTCGCGTCCGAGCATGAACGTGCCGACCCGCGTGAGGTCGGTCTCGAAGGCGAGGGCGAGCAGGTCGAACATCAGCTTCGCGTGCTCGCCGAAGGTGTCGGGAACGCCCTCCGGCTGCGCGACCACCGGCAGGTCGCGGCCGGCCTGCGCCTCTGCCGTCCGGATTCGCCGCTCGACGTCGCGCACCGCGGCCAGGTACTGGTCGAGCTTGAGGTTGTCCCGTGGCCCCAGCCCGCGGGCGAGGTCGCGGGTGCGCTCGCGCACCGAATCGAGCAGGCTCGCGTCCTTGCGGCGCCTCGCCTGCCGGACGGCGGCGTCGGTGCTCCCGGCATCGCCGAACAGGCGCTCGAACACGATGCGCGGGTTGTTCTCCATCGGCAGCGGGGTCGTCTCGTCGGCCCACGCGATGGTGTTGGTGTAGGCGCAACTGAAGCCGAGGCCGCACGAGCCCGCGAAGTCGCGGCCGTCGATGGCCAGCTCGAGCGTCGCGAGCTGGGTCTCGCGGCCGAGGACGCGGCCCGCGATCTGGTCCATCGACACGCTGGCGAGGACGTCGGCCCCGTCCTCCCGCTTGGCGGGCACGCCGGTCAGGAACCGCGTCGACGCCCGCGGATGCGGTCCCGGCCCGGCCGCGCCGTGCATGCCGGACAGCACCTGCACGTGGCGGCGTAGCGGCTCGATCGGCTGCAGGATGGCGGGGAAGTCGAAGGCGGCGCCCTCGGCCGCCGGCACCCAGTGCTCCATCATCATGCCGTTCGGCACGTACACCACGCCGAGCCGGCGTACCGGCCGCGCCGCGGTGGCGAACGCCGGGACCATGCCGTCGAGCAGGGGCAGCGCGAGCGAGGCGCCGAGCCCGCGCAGGACCGTCCGCCGCGGCAACGCTTTTCGGGTCAGGAACATGGGTCGACCTCACGCGTGGAAACGAGTCTGCCCCATTCTAGCCTCGACGGCCCCGTTACGCAGCCCGGTGCATCGGCGGAGACACCCCGGTCCGCGGGTCGGATGCGTCGCGGGTCGACAAGCAGCGAGGCTCGCGGACGGTGATGCCGCCCTTCCACCCCGGCCACCGGACCGACCCGGTCGGTGAGGGCCGATCTGCACGCGCGGGGCGGCGCTGGTCGATCTATGATCGGCGTGACCAGTAACGCCGAACAGCGCCGGACCGTTCCGGACCGGGAGGACCCTGACCATGACCCGTCCTGTTTCCGCGCTCGTCACCGTGTTCCTGCTGCTCGCCGGCACCGCGTCGGCCGACGTGGTGCGCATCGAGGTCGACGCCCGCCACGACGTCGCGGACGGCCGCGCCTACGGGCTGGCCGGCCCCTACGAGGCGTTGAGCGGCATGGTGCACTTCGAGGTCGACCCCGCGAACCCTGCCAACCGCGTCGTCACCGACATCGACCTCGCGCCCCGGAACGACCGCGGCCTGGTCGAGTTCCGCTCCAACTTCTACCTGCTGAAGCCGGCCGATGCCGCCCGGGGCAACGGCACCGTCCTCTACGAGGTGTCGAACCGCGGCGGGAAGGGCATGCTCGGCTACTTCAACAACGCCGCCGGCAGCCGCTACCCGCAGAGCGCCGAGGAGATGGGCGACGGGTTCCTGCTCGAGAACGGCTTCTCGCTGCTGTGGCTCGGCTGGCAGTTCGACGTGCCGGTGCGCGATGGCCAGATGCGGCTGCACACGCCGGTGGCGACCGACGACGGCGCGACCATCACGGGGCTGGTGCGGAGCGAGGTGGTGGTGAACGAGCGCACCTTCGACCGGTCGCTCGCCGACCGCAGCCACATCGCCTACGAGGTCGCCGACCCCGACGACCCCGCCAACGTGATGACCGTCCGCGACGGCGCCGGGCAGCCGCGGCGGGTGGTGCCGCGCGACCAGTGGCGCTTCGCGCGGCGCGGCGAGAACGGCGAGATCGTCGACGACCCGACTCGCGTCTACCTCGAGGGGGGCTTCGAGCCGCACAAGCTATACGACATCGTCTACGTGGCGAAGGACCCCGCGCTGGTCGGCCTCGGGCCGGCCGCGGTGCGCGACATGATCTCGCGGATGAAGTACGGCGAGAGCCCCGAGCTGGGGCTGTCGGCGGGTGCGATCGACCACGCCATCGCCTGGGGGGTGTCGCAGAGCGGGCGCTTCCTGCGCACGTTCCTCTACCACGGCTACAACCGCGACGAGCGGGACCGCCGCGCGTTCGACGGCATCATGTCGCACGTCGCCGGGGGCGGGCGCGGCAGCTTCAACCACCGGTTCGCGCAGCCGTCGCGCGACGGGCACCCGTTCCTGAACAAGCTGTATCCGAGCGACATCTTCCCGTTCACCGACGTCGCCCAGCACGACCCGGAGACGGACATGCAGGACGGCCTGCTCTCCGCCATCCAGCCCGGCCACATGCCGCGGGTGTTCTACACCAACTCGTCGTACGAGTACTGGGGGCGCGCGGCGTCGCTCATCCACACGACCATCGATGGGTCGGCCGACGCGCCGCTGATGGACAACGTGCGCATCTACTCGTTCGCGGGCGGGCAGCACGGCCCCGGCCGCTTCCCGCCGCGCCGCACGAGCGGCCAGCAGCCGAGCAACCCCAACGACTACTCGTGGTTCCTGCGGCCGCTGGTGCTGGCGATGGACCGGTGGATCGACGACGAGTCGGCCCTGCCGCCGGCCAGCGTCTACCCGCGCATCGCCGACGGCGACCTCGTCGCGTGGGACGCGGTCGGGTTCCCCGAGCTCCCCGGCGTCGGGCAGCCGGCCGAGCCGCACCTCGCGTACCGCGCCGTCTACGGCCCCGAGTTCCGGACGCGGGGCATCGTGACGGAGCAGCCGCCCGAGGTGCTGTCCGCGTTTCCGGCCCTGGTGCCGGCGGTCGACGCCGACGGCAACGAGACGGGCGGGCTGATGATGCCGGAGGTCGCGGTGCCGCTGGCCACCTACACCGGCTGGAACCTGTTCCGCGAGGGCGCGGGCCCGACCGACGTGCTGTCGAGCATGCAGGGGTCCTACATCCCGTTCCCCCTGACGGCCGAGGACCGGGAGCGCATCGGCGACTCGCGGCGCTCGATCGAGGAGCGGTACGGCAGCCGCGCCGCCTATCTCGGGCTCGTGACCGAGGCGGCGCTGGCCCTCGTCGACCGGGGGTACCTGCTGGCCGGCGACCTGGCGCCGATCCTCGGCCAGGCCGCGCGCCACTGGGACTACCTGATGGAGGAGGACACCGGCGACGAGCAGCAGTGACGCGCTGAGCGCGGCGCCGTGTCGCCCGCCCCCGGGGACGCGGCGCCGCACTCGTCAGCTTCGCACTGTGCTCGGCCGCGTCGTGCCGTGATCGCCGGGCTTCGCCACGCGATTGCCGGCTTCTCGACGCATGCGTCGACTTCGCGCTGCGATCCCGGTTTCGCGCTTCGATGCTCGGCGTCGCGTTATCGCTGCTGCCATGGTGCAGTGATCGTCGGCCTCGCGCCGCGTCAGCCTCGCGCCGGGGCGAGCTGGCGCGCACCGACCGAGGCCACGGCCGCCCGTCCCGCCTCCAGCCAGCGTTTCCGTGCGTCTTTGAGCCGCCGGCGCAGCTCGTCGCCCGTCTTGACCCGCGGACACGTGTCCGCGACGTAGCCCAGCCAGTTCCCCACGTAGACGTCGAGCCACCGCCCGTAGTCGTCGAGCTCGCCTTCGCTCGACACCACCGACAGCGCGCGCTCGGCCCAGGTGTCGAAGCGCCGGAGCGCGAGGTCGAGCAACTGCGCGCGGTAGACGACCGGGTCGAGGGTGACCCGGGCGGTCGCCGCGATATGGGCGTCGCAGCGTTCCAGCGCCCGCCTCGCCTGGTGGGTGGCGGCGTCCCAGATCTCGCGCCGCGGGTCGCCGTCGGCGAACGGATTGCCGCCCTCGACCGGGTCCCGGTGCGACCAGCGGGGGACGGCGGAGCGATGTCGGATCTCCCGTGACACGCCGAGAGTATAATGGGGCCCCAACGAGCGCGGTCCCGGTCTTCCCGACCCGTTGCGGACCGCGGCGCCGCGTGCCGTCGGCCGGCCGAAACGCCGGTCCCGGGTCGGTCCATTTCCGTGGAGCGAGGTATGACGATGTCGAGAAGAAGCCTGCATGTGGTGGTCGTGGCCGTGGCCCTGGCCGTGGCCGGAACCAGCCTGGCGCCGGCCCAGGTGTTGCCGAACCCCTATCGACAGGTCGAAGGCTGGGCGAAGCTGCCCGACGGCCGGGAGATGGGCGCGGTCGGCAAGGTGACCATGGACCCGGACGGCGAGCACCTGTGGGCGGTCATCCGGTGCGACGCGCCCGGCGAGTTCTTCGGCTGGGAGTGCCTCGACTCCGACCTCGACCCCGTCGTGAAGTTCGACATGGAGGGCAACGCCGTCGAGAGCTTCGGCAGCGGCATGTTCATCTGGCCCCACGGCATCGACGTCGACGACGACGGCAACGTGTACGTCACCGACGCGGTGTCCGAGGCGCGGACCCCCGAGGGGGGGACCCGCGGGCACCAGGTCGTCAAGTTCAGCCCCACCGGCGAGGTGCTCATGACCCTGGGCACGCCCGGCAAGGCGGGCGGTGGGCGCGACCACTTCAACGCCCCGGCCGACGTCGTCGTCGCCGACAACGGCGACATCTTCATCGCCGACGGCCACGCCAACGAGACGAACAACCGGGTCGTGAAGTTCGACAAGGACGGCAACTACCTCATGGAGTGGGGGCAGACCGGGTACGCGCCGGGCGAGTTCCGCACCCTGCACGCGATCGCCATGGACGCCGACGGGCGCATCTTCGTGGGCGACCGCTCGAACAACCGCCTCCAGATCTTCGATCAGGAGGGGAACTTCATCGCCCAGTGGACGCAGTTCGGGCGGCCGAGCGGCATCTTCTTCGACGACCACGGGCGCATCTTCGTGGCCGACTCCGAGTCGGACGACCTGCAGAACCCCGGCTGGGAGATGGGCATCCGCATCGGCGAGGTGGCCACCGGCTGGGTCACCGAGTTCATCCTCTACCCGTGGGGCGACCCCCGCGACCCCGCCGGCAACGGGGCCGAGTTCGTGGCCGTCGACGGAGATGGCAACATCTACGGCGGCGAGCCGCGGCCGCGGAAGATTCAGAAGTACGTGCGGGTGAGGCCGTAGGGCGGTCCGTGTTGTCTTGCTGGGGGCGACATGGAGAGGCAACTGCTCGTCGTCGTGAAGCGCATCGGCATCCTTCGCGGCCTCGCCGCGCTGGCCGGAATCGTCGTGCTCCTCGCATCGGCGGGGGGATCGGACAGGTCGGTGCTGCACGCGTGGCCGGCTCAGGATCAGCCGGCGGCGCCCGTGCAGGCGCAGGGTGAGCCTGCCGGGGAGCCGGCGCCGCCGGCGGCGGGGCAGGCCGCTGCCGGGGCGGCGCCGTCGGGCGCGGCGGGCGGGCCGCAGGAGCCGGTCGAGCCGGCGGCGACGCCGTTCCTGGCCGCCCGCCACCAGGCGGACCTCGCGGCGATGGCCGAGCATCGTCCCGCGCACCCGTTCTGGGAACACGTCTTCATGATTCCGGACGGTCGCATTCTCTTTGCGAGCGGGGTCGACGGCCGCCTGCTGGCCTCGTTCCCGACGAATGCCCGCAACTGGGCCGAGGAGGGCGTCTGGTACGAGCCGGCTCTCCGGGCCGCCCTCGCCGGGGTCCGGCTGCCGTCGGCCCTGGGGCGCCGGCGGGACCGCGTGGCCGAGCTGCTGGAGCCGCTGGCCGGCGGACGGGTCATCCACAACGCCACGCGGGGAGGGTTCATCGCGCCGAATGCCGATCGCTACGGTCGCTTCCTCCAGGAATGGGCGACGATCTACGAGCGCTTCGGCGTGCCCGCCGACGTCGGTCTGGCCAAGGCGCTGCTCGAGTCGGGGCTGAACGGCAGGGCGCGGTCGCGGGCGGACGCGCTCGGCTTCTGCCAGTGGCTTCGGCGCAACTGGAACTCGCTGGATCGGCTCGATCCGAACGTCATCGAGGTGTACAACCAGACGACGCAGGCGCCGTACTGCGCGGCGCATCTCACCATCCTGGCCACGATGTACGGCAGCTTCATCCCGGCCCTGTCGGAGCATCACGCGGGCGGGGTCAACGTCGGCCGGGTGGTCATCAACGGCATGCGGTTGGGGGGGAACGATACCCGCGAGCGGTATTTTCTGGGGTCGCGATACGCGCGCGACCTGCGCGGCGTCTCCATTCGACGCTTTCGCAATCTGTTCCGCACCTACGGTCCCGTGTCGTACCTGTATTCCGAGATGGTGTTCGGCAACGCCGTCAACGTCGCCCGGTTGACGGCCAACACGCCGCAGGCGCCGATCTTCGCGATGCGCACGCCGCGCAGCCTGTCCCTCGCCGAGCTGCGCCGGACGACCGGACTCTCGACCGACGAGCTGAAGCGGTTCAATCCGGCGCTGGTGCGGCGGGTGCCGGCCGGGGCGAACGTCTATCTGCCGTCGTACGTCGAGGAGTTCGGGCCCGACGTCTCGTTCTGGCACCGGCCGCCGCCGGCCGAGTTCGTGGCGGTGCTCGAGGAGTTCGTGCGCCTCGAGCCGGGAGTGGAGCGCTGGCACGCGCCCGCTTTCGCGGCCACGTTGCGGGACTTCCAGCGCCGGTTCGCGGCGACCGGCACCGAGGAGGGCACGGTGATGTCGACGACGTTGCGGTTCATCATCGGGAGCCTGCGCACGAGCCGCCGCGCGGAGATACTCGCCGACTTCCGCACCAGCAGCCAGATCGAGCGTCTGTTCCAGCGCGGGCTGACGGCGTTGCGCGCGAGCAACTGAGGGGCGGTATCGGTTCAACACGGAAGGAGCGTGCCATGCCTCGTCGAATCGCCCTCTGTCTCGGCATTGCGGGCCTGATCCTGGCGGCGGGGCCCCATGACGTGTCGGCCCAGGCTGGTTCCGACATTCCCCGCACCCCGTCCGGCCGTCCGGACCTGTCGGGCACCTACGACACCTCCACCGTGACCCCGCTGCAGCGGCCGCGGGAGTTCGGCGACCGGCTGACGTTGACCCAGGAAGAGGCGGCGATCATCGCGTCGGACCCCGACGGGCTCGCCCGGGTGTTCGGTCTCGCCCCGGCCGGGTCGGATGAACGCGCGGCGGCGCGGGCCGAGCAGCAGCGGGCCGGGTTCGAGACCGGCGACGGCAACCGGGAGGCGCCGCCCGTCGGCGGCGACGGATCGGGCGGCGCGGCCGGGAACGTCGGCGGCTACAACACCTTCTGGATCGACCGCGGCGACGCCGCGTTCCAGATCGACGGCCTCATTCGCACCTCGATCATCACCGACCCCCCGAACGGCCGGCAGCCGCCCCTGACCGAGGCCGCACGCGCCGCGAGGACCGCGCGTGCAGGCTTCGCGCGGCCCAACGACGGCACCGCCTGGTGGCTCGATGACGACCTGAATGCCCCCGGCCCCTATGACAACCCCGAGCAGCGACCGCACGCCGAGCGGTGCCTCATGGGGTTCGGGTCGACGGCGGGCCCGCCGATGCTCTCGGTGCTCTACAACAACATGAAGCGCATCGTGCAGACCGAGGACACGGTGGTGATCCTGGTCGAGATGGTGCACGACGCCCGCATCGTCCGCATGAACGCGGAGCACAATCCGCCGCACATCAGGAGCTGGCTGGGCGACTCCGTCGGCCACTGGGAGGGGGACACCCTCGTCGTCGACACCACCAACTTCACCGACAACCCGTCGTTCGGCGCCGCGTCCCGCAACCTCCACGTCGTCGAGCGGTTCACCCGGCTCGACGCCGACACGCTGCTCTACCGGTTCACGGTGGACGACCCCACGGTGTGGACCGCGCCCTGGAGCGGCGAGTACGTCTGGCCCGCGTCGGACGACCGGGTCTACGAGTACGCCTGCCACGAGGCGAACTACTCGTTCGGCGGCATCCTGCGCGGCGCGCGGGTCCTGGAGGAAGACGCGCGGCTTGCCGCGGAGGCCGGCGCGCGCGACTGACGGCCCATACCCCGGCGGGGGCGATAGCGCGACCTGCGAGGTGGCGGGGTGTGGGATTGTCCGAGGTGGACGTAGCGATGCGACACTTCCGCCGAGCTCCTCGCTTCACCTGTCGAGGAACGCGGCCGCCATCCGATACAGATCTTCTTCTTCGTGGGTCAGACCGGGCCTCTTGTCTGACTTCATGGCGCGTTTCTCCTTGCCGCGGAACTGCCAGGCGCGACCCGGCGCGAGATCAGGGCTCGGCCATCTGGTACACTGGACGGCGGGCCGGCCGCGGAGGCCCTGAGACTGCGGCCCCCTATGGCCCGGAGACCCTTTAGAGACGGTTGATGCCCTTCCTGCTTGCCGCGGGTGCCGCCCCTGTTCTCCCCATTTCGTCGACTACGGTGATCACCGGGTTGCTGGCGATCATCACTGTCCTGCTCGGGCTCGCGGTGTGGTTCTTGCAGCGGGAGATCAAGAACAACGACGAGGCGCATCGAGACCTGGGGCGGAGGATCGGCAAGGTCGAGGATGTCGTCACACAGTTACTCGCGGGGCAGGCACGCATCGAGGGACTTCTCGAAGGTCTCGTTGGGCGGTCGAGCGGGGTCGTCCCCGCTCAGCCCGAGGGCCGCCGCATCAGGACCTAGCCTTACCTGGCCGTCGAACTCCTCTACCGCGGCCGGCGCGGCGACAGCACGAGGCGGAAACCGATGAAGGGCCGGCGGGCACCGGGGTCGGCGCCGCCGCGGGTGGTGGTGCGCAGGTTGCGCGGCGGGTCGGTGAACGAGCCGCCGCGCATGACCCACAGAGCGTCGGCGTTCAGGTCCCCGCGGCTGCCGCCATCGAACGGGTAGGGCCAGAGCGGACTCCGTGTCCACTCCCAGACGTTGCCGCTCATGTCCAGCAGTCCGTAGGGGCACTCGGGGCACGGGACGCTGCCCGCCGGCGCGGCGGCCCCGCTTTGCAGGGCCATGCGGTCACGGCGCATCTCCCCGCCCCATGGATAGCGCCGCCCGTCGGTCCCCCGCGCCGCCTTCTCCCACTGCGCTTCTGAAGGCAGGGTGACCTGCCAGCCACCTTCCAGGCGCTCGGCCAGTGCCTCCGGCGTGTGCGGCGCGTCCCGCAGTGCGGCGTCGAGCCACCGGCAGTAGGCCAGCGCGTCGGGCCAAGACACGCTGGCGACGGGGTGGTCCGGGGGGGCATCGAGGGCCTGGGGGTCGGCCGCGAACCCGGTCGCGGCGACGAAGGCCGCGAACTGCGCGACGGTGACCTCGTAGCGGCCGATGAGGTAGGCGGCCAGATTCACCGTTCCCTGGGCCGACCCCGCGGACCAGCGCTCGTTGTCGAACGCCCGGGCGTCGGTGGTCGGGTCGGCGCCCATGGAGAACGGCCCGGCCGCTATCTCGACGAAGCCGAGCTGCGCGTCGTCAGGCAGGAACCAGGCGTCGGGGCGGAACCCCGGGAGGTCCGCGGGCGTGGCCGCGGCCGGCGGAGCGGCGCCGGCGGGCGCGCCGGCAGCGCCCGGAGTGGGTTGGAGCCCGAGCCATACCGCCGCCCCGATGACGAGGACGGCCAGGATCGCGGGTCCGATCATGCCGGGTGACGGGTCGTCCCGAGGCGGGGGAGAAGCGGTGGTCGTGGGCATCGTCGGAAGGTGTGGCAGAGCTCGTGCCGCGTCACGGCCGGCACGCGAACGACCAGCCGTGGTCGCAGGCCCTCGCATGGAGCATCGGCTCGGGCATGTCGAGCAGGTTGGGGCCGGCCTCGCGGAGCAGCAGCCGGAGGTCGAGGGCGCGCGGGTCGGCCTGGATCGTCGACTCCGGGTCGAGCAGGTTGACGCAGCCGGCCTGGAACCGCAGCTCGCAGGCCAGGGCGAAGTACTCGAGCGCGCGTTCGGGGTCGGCGGCGACCACGGTGCCCTCCCGGTGATGCCGGCCGAGCTCGTTGCACGCCCATCCCGCGTTGTCGCCGCAGTAGTTGGTCTCGATCCGGATCAGCCGCTCGCACGCCAGCGGCCGGCCGTCGGCGCACGCCTGCTCCCAGAAGGGGACCGTGTCGCCGCGGTGCCGCCCGTCCGTCGCCCCCGACGCCGTCATCACGCCGAAGAAGAGCGCCCACACCGCCATGTGGAGCGGGTTGGATTGAAGCAGCCCGACGGGCGCCGGCACCGTCGTTCCCTTCGGCCGGCGCGCTGTCATTCCCTCGGGCCGCTCTGCCCTCGCCGGCGTGCCCTCGGGCCGCGCCGGCGCTCTGCGCCGGGCCTGCAGGGCGGCCGCGAGCCTGTCGATTTGCTGCACGCTCAGGTTCAGCAGCGGCACGCACAGCAGCTTGTCGTAGAACGTGGGGAGGCCCATCACCCCCAGCAGCGCGTAGAGCGCGAACACCCCCGCCCCGTAGAGGGCCCCGAAGATCGTCTTGCCGAGGGGCGTCCGCGGCGACGTCGACGGGTCGGTGACGAGCAGGTGAAGCCCCAGGAACACCGCGCTCGGGATCTCCGAGTCGATGAAGTACGGCACGCCGGTGACCGCGGAGTACAGCGCGCTCGACCCGAAGAGCACGATGGCGGCCGACCCCGCAACCAGGGTGATCGAGAACGCGTACATCACGACGAGCCCGATCAGGAACAGGAACAGGTAGATGCGCGGCGCGAGGGTCAGGGTCGAGGCGATGTCCTGGCCCCACGTCAGGTCGGTGGTGCCGGTCGCGAGCAGGATCAGCGAGAACAGGCCGAGGGAGAAGGCGGACGGGTTGAAGATGTGGGTGCTGCGTCCGTCGCGCCGCCACCGCACGAACTCCTTGCCCATGAAGCCGGCCGCGAGCATGACGAACTGCAGGTAGAACCAGTCGTCGCGGAACCAGAGGAAGAGGTTGGTGCTGAAGATGATGGGGAACGGGCCGAACCCCAGCACGTAGCGCTCGCGCCGCGACCAGGCGAGCAGCAGGTCGAACGCGTAGGCGAAGAGAAGCTGGGCGACGAGGAGCCACGCGTGGTCGTAGACGGGCCGCCAGAAGTAGCCCCAGTAGAGGAACACCGAGAGCTGGACGGCGGCCTGCAGGTAGTGCTGCGGCCGCAGCACTACCTGGAACGACCGTCCGGTGGGCTCCGCCCGCAGACGCAGCCAGAGGACCGCCTGCCAGATCGCCAGTGCCGCGGCGGCGGCCTGGAACGAGCCGGCGAGGACCGCGTTCGACTGCACGCGGGGCGCGAGCGACACCGCGAGGAGCGCGAGGGTCAGCCCCACGGGAACCGTCCAGACCGGGAAGGTGGAAGAGGCCCCGGCCGGTCCGGAAGCGGCGGCGGCCCGGCCGGGATCGGCCGGGGACGGTGCGTGCCGTTTGGGCGGCCGGGAACGCCGGCGTCGCGCGGCTGACATCGGCCATCATGATAGCCTGGCACGCGGCGGCGCCTGCTCCCGACATGGTTGGCGCCAGCCGGCCGCGGTGCTTCCGGCGTACCGGCTCCGCCCTCCGAAGCGTACTCACACAGGTCTGAATCGAGGCTGTTGCGAGGGGCGAGGCGATGGTCGCACCGGCTTCCAACCCCCGAAGCGTACGCACACCGTATAATTGTCGCGGTCCCGCCGGGCGAACGGCGGGGGAGCGTCCGGTGACCACGGCTACCGACATCTTCGTCAACGGCGTCCTCGGGGTCTTCACCGGCATCGCGGTCCTGTACGTCCTGATGCGCGTTCTCGCGGCCGTCCTCGGCCGCCCCGCCTCCGAATCGACCCCGGCCGACCCGGCTTCCGACTAGTGGCGTTCCTCGATCAGCTCGGCGTCCTGGCCGTCACCCCGGGCATGGTGGTCATGTGGGCGATCGGACTCGTCCTGATCCACCTCGCGATAAGCCGCCAGTACGAGCCGCTGCTGCTGCTGCCCATCGGGTTCGGCATCCTCGTCGCGAATCTGCCCCTGACGGGGTTGATGACCCCCGGCGAGGGCCTCATCTGGCGCTTCTACCACTACGGGATCGAGTGGGAGGTCATCCCCCCCCTCATCTTCCTCGGGCTGGGCGCGCACACCGACTTCGGCCCCCTGCTGTCGCAGCCGCGCCTGATCTTCCTCGGAGCGGCGGCGCAGGGCGGCGTCTACGTCACGTTCTTCGCCGCGCACGCGGCCGGGTTCACGCTGGAGGAGGCCGCGGCCATCGGCATCATCGGCGGGGCGGACGGGCCGACGACGATCTTCCTCGCCTCGCAGCTCGCCCCCGAGCTGCTCGGCGCCTGCGCCGTCGCCGCCTACTCCTACATGGCGCTGGTCCCCATCATCCAGCCGCCGATCATGCGGCTGCTGACGACGGAGGGCGAGCGGAAGATCCGGATGAGGAAGGTGCGCAAGGTGACTGCCCGCGAGAAGCTGGTCTTCCCGGTGGCGGCGGCGATGGGCATCATTCTGCTGGTGCCCGCGTCGGCCCCGTTGATCGCCATGTTCATGCTCGGAAACCTCTTCCGCGAGTCGAAGGTCGTCGAGCGGCTGACCGACACCGCGCAGAACGCCCTCATGAACATCGTCACCATCCTCCTCGGGGTGAGCGTGGGCGCGACGATGGACGCGCCGACGTTCCTGCGGGCCGACGTGCTGTTCATCTTCGCGCTCGGGCTCGCGGCGTTCGCCCTCGGCACCGCGAGCGGGGTGCTGCTGGCCAAGGCGATGAACCTCTTCACCAGCGATAAGATCAATCCGCTCGTCGGGGCGGCCGGCGTGTCGGCGGTGCCCATGGCGGCGCGGGTGGCCCACAGGGTGGGGGCCGAGGCCGACCGCAAGAACTACCTGCTGATGTTCGCCATGGGGCCGAACCTCGCGGGGGTCATCGGCACCGTCATCGCGGCCGGCATCTTCCTGACGATGCTGCGGTAACGGGGATCGGGCCGCAATCGGAGCCGCCGGGCCGCGGTTCCGGGAAGGACCTGCGTTTCACGGCGCCGACCTGACTGAAGGTCGGTTGGGGCGCCGATCGGAACCGCAGACGGTGATTCCGGCGCGGGTCAGGCCGCAATCGGAGCCATGGGCGACGGTCGCCGAGGCAGGATTCCGCTACGGGGACGAGGCCGACTTCCAGAGCGTCGGTCGGCGAGCGGAGCGCCGGCCGGACCTGGACGGTGAGTAGACGCAGGGAGAGGACGACGACATGGCGGAAGAGGTGGCGGCCCCGCTGGCCGGGAAGGTGCTGTCGATCGCGGTGGCGGTCGGCGACGCCGTCGAGGAGGACGACGAATTGCTGGTCCTCGAGGCGATGAAGATGGAGACGGTGGTGTACGCGCCGTCGGACGGCAAGGTGACGGCGCTGCGGGTCGCGGTCGGCGACCAGGTCGAGGAGGACGACCCGCTGGCGACGATCGGGGAGTGAAGACGGGCATGGACTTCGAGCTGACGGACGAGCAGAAGCTGGTGCAGGAGACGGCGCGCGAGTTCGCCGAGAACGACATCGCGCCGACTCTGGTGGAGGAGGAACGGAACCACGAGTTCCGCCTGGACCGGGTGCGGCGGATGGGCGAGCTGGGCTTCTTCTCGTGCGCCTTGCCGGAATCGTTGGGCGGCACCGGGTTCGGCTTCATGGAATCTGTGCTCATGGCCGAGCAGATCGCCAAGGTCTCGGCGTCGTGGCGGCTGCCGTTCAACATGCAGAACCTCGGGCCGGCCTTGACGGTGGCGAAGTTCGGCACCCCCGGGCAGCAGGAGCGGTTCGTTCCCGGCTGGGTGGCGGGGACGCAGATCGGCTTCTTCGGCATGACCGAGCCCGACAGCGGCTCCGACGTGGCGAGCATGACCACCGTGGCCCGCGACAGGGGCGGCCACTGGGAGCTGACGGGCAGCAAGATCTGGGTCTCGAACGCCACCCAGGGCGACGCCGGGCTGCTCTACGTCATGACCGATCCGGAGAGCAAGCACCGCGGCATGAGCGCGTTCATTCTCGAGCCGAAGAAGGTGGAGAACTTCGTGGCGACCGACATCGACACGAAGCTCGGCCTGCACTGCGCGCCCACCGGCGAGATGGCGTTCCATGGCACGAGGCTCCCCAAGGACGCCCTGCTCGGCGAGCCCGGCGACGGGTTCAAGATCTGCATGTGGCAGCTCAACAACACCCGGCTGGGGTGCGCGGCCGGCGCCCTCGGGGTCGCCGGCGCCGCCCTCGACGCCGCCGTGGGCTACGCGAACGAGCGCACCCAGTTCGGCAAGCCCATCTCGCACCACCAGATGGTGCAGGCGCAGATTGCCGAGATGGCGCTCGAGCACGAGTCGGCGCGGATGCTCGTCTACCGGGCCGCGTGGCTCAAGGACAACGGCCGGCCGAACCAGTACGAGACGTCGCTGGCCAAGCTGCAGGCGAGCGAGGCGGCGGTGCACGCGGCCAACGAGTGCATGAAGATCTACGGCTCGTACGGCTACTCGACGGAGTACCCGGCCGAGCGGCTCTACCGCGACGCCAAGTCGCTGCAGGTGGTCGAGGGGACCTCGAACGTGCAGAAGCTCATCATCTCGGGCATCGCCTGCGGCCACGCGCCGAACCGGTGAGTCCACTCGTCCGGCGTTTGTTCGACGTCGGACATTCGGCGGCAGAACCTGCGCCTGACGCGGCGGGACCGTTGCGGCGCCCGCGGGTATCGAGGATCGTGCAGTGAAGCCCTATTTCGAGACGATGGACCGGTTCGGCAAGGCCTTGAAGCCGGGCCGGGTGAAGCGGGCGGCCGCGAGCGCGGAGGCGTTGCGGGCGGTGGAGGCGGACATCGCGGCGGCGGCGAAGGCGGCCGAGGAGGCCGGGTTCCCGACCGAGAAGATCAACCAGCGGGGCTGGATGACCGTCTATCAGCGGCTCGAGTACCTGCTGGACCCCGGCACCTGGCGCCCGCTGCACACCCTCTACAACCCCGCCGAGAACGAGGAGGGCGTCACCAACGTCGTCGACGGCCTCGGGCGCATCGAGGGCCGCTGGGCGGTGGTCATCGGCTTCGACAACAAGGTCATGGCGGGGGCGTGGCTGCCCGGCCAGTCCGAGAACATCCTCCGCGCCACCGATCTCGCGCGCCGGCTCAACGTGCCCCTCGTCTGGCTCGTCCACTGCAGCGGGGCGAAGCTGCCCGAGCAGGAGAAGTTCTACGCGAACCGGCGCGGCGCGGGGACCCCGTTCTTCCGGCACGCCGAGCTCGAGCAGGCGGGCATTCCGGTGCTGGCCGGCATCTACGGGACGAACCCGGCGGGCGGGGGATATCAGTCGGTCAGCCCGACGATCCTGCTCGCGCACAAGGACGCCAACATGGCGGTCGGCGGGGTCGGCATCGTCTCGGGCATGGCCCCCAAGGGCGGGTTCGACGCCGCCATGGTCGAGGAGCTGATCGCGCGGACCCGCGAGTTCACGGCGCGCCCCCCCGGGGACGTCGCCACCCACCACGACGCCACCGGCTTCTTCACGCGGGTCTACGACGAGGAGACCGGGGTCCTCGACGGGCTGAAGGAGTACATGCGGGCGATGCCCGCCTACGGGCCGGAGTTCTTCCGGGCGGCCGAACCGAAGGCCCCCGCATTCCCCGTCGACGACCTCTACCACCTGCTGCCCGCCAACGAGAAGGAGGTCTACGACTTCGACGAGGTCCTGGCCCGGCTCGTCGACGGCAGCGAGCGCCTCGAGTTCCGGCCCGACTACGGCCCCGAGGTGTTCACCGGGGTCTGCAAGGTCGACGGCCGCCTCGTCGGCTGCATCGGCAACCGGCAGGGCTACCTGGGGAAGGGCTATCCCGACTACGGCGACTACCCGGGCATGGGGGGCAAGCTCTACCGGCAGGGGCTCGTCAAGATGAACGAGTTCGTCACCCTCTGCGGCCGCGACCGGCTGCCCGTCGTCTGGTTCCAGGACACGTCGGGCATCGACGTGGGCGAGCGGGCCGAGAAGGCCGAGGTGCTCGGCCTCGGACAGGCCCTCATCTACTCGATCCAGCAGACCGACGTGCCGATGATGCTGGTGGTGCTGCGGAAGGGCACGGCGGCCGCCCACTACGTCATGGGCGGCCCCACCGCCAACCGCCACAACGCGTTCACCCTCGGCACCCCCGCCACCGAGATCGAGGTCATGCACGGCGAGACCGCGGCCGTCGCCACCTACGCCCGCCGCGCCGCCAAGGAGCACGCGGCCGGCCGTCCCCTCGACCCCGTCATCGAACGCATGAACGCGCTCGTCGACCGCTACCAGGAGACCTCACGCCCCGCCTACTGCGCCCGCCACGGCTTCGTCGACGAGGTCGTCGCCCTCGCCGACCTGCGGGGCTACCTGCAGGCGTTCACCGCCGCCGCCTATCAGAACCCCGTCTCCATCTGCCCCCGCCACCACATGCTGCTGCCCCGCGTCATCCGCGGGTGAGCGCACCGGGCTCCCGCGGTTCTGCCCACCGGCGGGCCAGTGCGACCATGCGTGGCCCGGCATCGGGCCAATCGTGGAGGATCGTCGGATCGAAGTCCGCGCCGTTCGGCCAGACGAGGGTGTGTGCCTCGGGATCGATCGCGACCCGTTCGAACACCTCGGCGTCGCGCAGAGGGCCGTACAATTCGCCGCGCAACAGGGACCGGAAATCGATCCGCTGTTGGGTTCCGTCGTCGAATCGGACGTCGAGCACGAAGGGCTCGACGATCTCGAACGCAGTAACGCGGTGAATGGAATGCTGCATGCCGCTCCGGCTACCGTAGCGGTTCGATCTTCAGCGGCGGCTGCCCGGCCTGTAACCGTTTCCAATCTGTTGCGAGCTCCGCCCGGTGAATCTCGGCCCACGCTTCGACCAGCCGCTGCTGGGTTCTTGGCAGATGCCCGCCGATCAGCTCGACGGGTTCGATGGCGAAGACGGCGGCCGCGTCCTGGTAGTAGGCGTGAAAGTGCGCTCGGTGATGCGGTGCATCGGCTTCAGCAAACATCGTGATGATGATCCCGAAGAATCGCGAGATTTCCGGCATGGGGACGCCCGTCCGCCGTCTCCTTTCAGAATCTCCGAGTCAGCGGCTCACCCCCCGAGGCGGTCGAACTTCTGCACGCGCTGGCCGACGTTGACCTCGGTGGTGTAGAGGTTGCCGCGCGAGTCGACGGCGAGGTTGTGCAGCCGGTAGAACTGGCCGGCCATCTTGCCGAGGCGGCCGAAGCGGCCGCGCACCTCGAGGGTCTCGCGGTCGAGAATCCAGATGACGTTGTTGGTGCCGTCCGGGATGTACAGCCAGCGCTGCTCGGGGTCCTCGGAGAGGGTGACGCCCGAGACCGAGCCGCTGCCGAGGGTCGCGGGGCGCACGAACGCCTCGCGGATGAACGTGCCCTGCTTGTCGAAGACCTGCAGGCGGTTGTTGGTGCGGTCGGCGACGTAGACGAGCCCGTCGTGGGCGATGCCGACGTCGTGCACGGGGCTGCGGTAGTGGCGGATGGGCTCGGCGTCGGGGTCGTAGGCCGGCAGCGGGCCGTCGTCGGGGCGCTCGCCGTAGGCGCCCCAGTGCCGGCGGTACTCGCCGGTGTCGGCGTCGAACACGATGACGCGGCGGTTGCCGTAGCCGTCGGCGACGTAGACCTCGTTGGTCTCGGGGTCCACCCGGATGCCGGCGGGGCGGCCGAGGTTCGCGGTGTCGTTGCTCCCGCCGCTCTGGCCGGCCCGGCCGATCTGCAGCAGGAACTCGCCGTCCTTGGTGAACTTCAGGATGTGGGCGTCGCCGGCCGCGTTGCCGCCGATCCAGACGTGGCCTTGGTGGTCGACATGGATGCCGTGCTCGCTCTCCGGCCATTCGTAGCCGTCGCCGGGCCCGCCCCAGGACCGCAGGACGTTGCCGTCGGGGTCGAGCTCGATGACCGGCGGCGCCGGCACGCAGCACATGCCTTCCTCGCCGCGCTGGCGGGCGTCGAGGGTCCGCGGGCGGTGCAGGACCCAGACGTGGTCGTCGGCGTCGACGTCGATGCCCGAGACCTGCCCGAGCATCCAGTTGTCGGGCAGCTCGCGCGCCCAGAACGGGTCGATGCGGAACTGCGGGACGTCCTCGCCGGTTGGCGCCGGCTGGGCCTGTCCGGTGCCGGCAGCGCCGGCGGCCAGCGCGAGCGCCAGGAGCAGGGCCGGAGACGCGATCCTGTGCCTTCGATTCGTCATCATGGGTCGTACGATAGCACCATGACGCCGTGCCCGGATCGGTAAACGCCCCTGGTGCGGCCCGGCTCCTCCAGAACCGAAGGCGCCGTCGTTGGGGGCGACGGGGCAGGCGGCGGATCGGCGCTGAGCACCCGGGTCTCCCACGATGAAGCCCGTAGACGGGGCTGACGGCGGCGCGGGCTGGTCAGGCGCCCCCGATGCCGCCCTCCCGACCTCCGGGGCGCCTATCGGGGCGACTGCGGATCGGGTCAGGGTTTGCAGTGCATTCATGCTACGCTGTGTGTGATGAGCGACACGCGCGCCCTGATTCTCACTATCATCGGCACCGGCCTCGCCGGACTCACCATCGTCGTCACCGTCCTCGCGATGTTGATTGCGGGCGTGAACGCACGCATCGACGACCTTCGCGACGAGATGCGAAGGATGGACGGTCGGTTGCGGGCCGTCGACGACCGGCTGCGCGCCGTCGAAGTGGGTTTCGGACAGGTCGAGCAGAGTCTCGATACCATCGAGCGCGCCATCCTGCCGCCCGCGGTCGCCGACGTCCGGTAGCGGGCTCGTTCCGGCCGCCGAACGCCGACACCGGCCATCCGGTCCGTGTCCTGAACGCCCGGCCCGAGCATTCGGGCGACCGGGCGGCGGCGATGGACTACAATTCCAGACCGAGTGCTGCTTGCCGGTCCCGGCCCGCGTCCGGGCGCCGCGAGACCGGACGACGAGACCCTGACCGGCGGCCGGCGCCGCCGAGGAGGAACGCAGAATGAAGTGGCTGATGACCGTCGTCGCCGTGCTGGCCCTCGTCGCGCCGGCCCAGGCCCAGCTCGCGGTGCCCAACGAGGCCGGGATCACCTACGGGCACGTGCACCTGAACGTCAGCGACATCGAGGTCCACAAGAAGCTGTGGGTCGAGTGGTTCGGCGGCGAGGTCGTCGAGAAGGGCCCGCTGACCGCCGTCCGGCTGCCCAACTTCCTGATCGCGCTGACCGAGCGCGAGCCGACCGGCCCCATGCAGGGCTCGGTGCTCGACCACTTCGGGTTCAAGGTGCGCAACACCACCGAGTTCGTCCAGCGTTGGCGCGAGGCGGGCATGGAAGTCGGGCCCGAGTTCATCGGCTCGGAGGGGATGCCCAACGCCTACGTGATGGCCCCCGACGGCGTCTGGGTCGAGCTGCAGGAGGACCCGTCGCTGCACGTTCCCATCGCCGGCTACCACATCCACTTCTTCACGCCCGAGTACGAGGAGCTGCTCGACTGGTACACCGAGGTCTTCGGCCTGGGCATCCGGCCGCGCGGTCGCATTCAGACGACGACCGACGTGCCCGGCATGAACATGAGCTTCGGGGCCGGCAGCGTCGACGAGCCGGTCGGCACGCGGGGGCGAGCGCTGGACCACATCGGCTTCGAGGTGGACGATCTCGAGGCGTTCTGCGAGCAGTTGAAGGCGAAGGGGATCGAGTTCGACGTCGAGTACCGCGAGATCGACAGCATCCAGTTGAAGATCGCCTTCCTCACGGACCCGGCCGGCACCTACATCGAGCTGACGGAAGGCTACGACGCCTACTGAGCACTGCTCGCGCGCCCGTGGCTGCCAGCGCGGGCCGGCCACGGGCGCGTCCGTCGTAGTCTGGAGACACTGAACGTCGAAGTTCTCCCGACCGTGTCGACGGAAGTGGTGTCCTCGTCGGCGTCTGTCGGATGGTGGACCGCGTTCGGCGCGAGCTGGTGCTCGGATCGATGCGGTGACGCGCGCATCGACGCCACCCTGCTCGCGAACCGGAAGTGACTCCCGCCTGCAGGTTGCGGCTACGCAGCTCCCCTAGTCGGACGCGCCGCCGACCCAGGCGGCGCTGAGCGCCTCGCGGTCGACCGCCTCGCCCCGGAGGTAGACGTCCACGATGCCGCGGGTGTTCGTGATGTCGTCCAGGGGGTTCGCCTCGAGCACGATGAAGTCGGCGCTCTTGCCGGCCTCGAGGGTGCCGAGGTCGTCGAGCCGCATCATCGCGGCGGAGCTCTGCGTGGCGGCGACGATGACGTCGGCGGCGCTCATGCCGGTGCGCACCATGTCCTCCATCTCGGCGTGGGGGCTCCAGCCGGCGCCGCCGTCGGTGCCGAACGCGATGGTGACGACCCCCTCGGCGCTCAGCCGCTCGAGGTTGCGGGCCTGGATGCCGAAGGCCTCCCGGGCCTCGGGCCGGTCGACCTGCTGGGCCTGCATCTGCTCGAGCTGCTCCGCCGGGATGGTGCCGCCGATCCAGCTCAGGTCGACGGGCACGCCGGGCCCCGGCAGGTTCGGCACGAGGTAGACGCCGGGGCGCTCCCTGAACATCTCGACCACCTCGTCGTCGATGTCCATGTCGCGGATGCCGTGCGCGAACCCGTCGATGCCGGCTTCCAGTAGCCCCTTGGCGTCCTCGAGCGTGAAGACGTGGGCGGTGACCCGCAGCCCGTTCTGG
The DNA here is from genome assembly GCA_965204675.1 of Vicinamibacterales bacterium. GTDB lineage: Bacteria > Acidobacteriota > Vicinamibacteria > Vicinamibacterales > UBA8438 > JAJEEA01. The sequence goes on along the minus strand of OZ242003.1, from coordinate 4,613,818 downwards.
TGCGCCTCGTCGATCACCGCGCCGTACAGCTCGGGGGTCAGCTTGTCGAACTGGCCGCCGCGGTCGTCGACCCAGATCTTGATCCAGTCGAGGCCCAGGGGCGACAGCTCCTGCACCGCCGCGCGCGCCTCCTCCTCGGTCGTGATCCAGAAGGGGACCTCGGTGCGGCCCGGCTCGGGCGCGGTGATGCCCCGGTCGACGGTGAAGTAGCGGGCGGCGTCGGGGACGGCCTCGTCGCGCACCGCGAACGCCGCCTCGCCGGTGCCACGGCCCAGGCTCAGCACCGCCGCGACCCCGTAATAGGCCTTGCGCTGCAGGTCCTCGACGAGGGTGTCGCGGTCCTCGGCGCGCAGGTGGACGTGGGTGTCGATGATGGCGGGCATGACCGTGCGTCCCGACAGATCGACCCGGGCCGCGCCCTCGGGCACCTCGACCGAGGCGCTGTCGCCCACGGCCGTCAGCCGGTCCCGGTCGACGACGAGGGTGCCCGTCTCGATGACGTCGCCGTTGCCGACGATGACCCGCGCCCCCTCGTAGGCGGTGACGCCGGTGGCCTCCGGCGCCGGCGCTTCGCCGCCGCAGGCCGCCGCCAGCAGCAGGGCGAGCAGCGAACCGGCGGCGGGCCATGACCTCGCGCTCTTCACTGAATGCATGTGCGGTCTCCCCGTTCACTCGCCAAAAGGACGGGCCGGCACCGCGGTCGTGCGCGATACCGGCCCGTGTCTGCCGTTCGGTCCCGTCGTGCCGAGGCTGCCTCGGGGCCGGCGGGGAACCGTCGGACCCCGCCGCCGGCGGCTACGGCCGCAGCTCGCGGCCCTGGCGCTCGAGCTCGCGCGCGCCGGCGAGGATGCCGTAGAGGCCGATGTTGCCCTCGTGGCACGCGTACTCGAAGAGCGGGCCGTCGGTGCGGCGGAACGGCATCAACACCGTATGCGGCGCGGTGTAGACCGTGGGGTCGGTGACGGTGTACTCGTAGGCGACCCGGTCGGGGTTGATCCGCGTGAACTTCTCGATGAGGTGCTTGTTGGGGCTCGTGCCGCGGCTCTCGCCGCCGCGGAACTGGGTGGTCTCGACGACGAACGTCTCGCCTTCCCAGTGGCCGCGCGACACCCCGGAGAACTGCTTGAACGGCGGCTTCGCGACGTCGTCGATGGGGATGATGCGGGCGTTGTGCACCATCTCGTTGAGGATCACGACGTGGTCCTCGGTCTGGAAGATCATCACGTTGTTGTTGTACGCGCTCGACGACATCGGCGGGCCGGCGTTGAAGCCCATGATGCAGCGGTCCATCAGGCTGCGGTTCTCGTACGAGTCGTACATGTGCTCGCGGCGGTAGGCCGCGCGCTCACGCCCTGCCTCGATGGCTTCCGGGGTCCGGGGCGGCAGCCGCCCGTCCGGCGGATCGATGATCAGCGACGTGCGCTTGTCGTCGGTGAGGTCGACGCCCCGCTCGTACCAGAACTCGTTGTACGACAGCACGCCGCCCTCCGAGCGCGGCGCGTATCCGGCGCTGCGCGCGCCCGCGATGGGGTCGAAGAGGTCGCGGTTCTGCCGGGTGCGCTCCGACGCCTCGAACGCGGCGGCGGTCTCCGGGTCCAGGGTCTCCTGCTCGGCGAACTGCTGGGGGCGCTGCAGCGGCGTCAGCGTCCGGAACGTGAAGATCCCGGAGATGTCCGGGTCGCCGTGCGGCCGGCGCATCGGCATGGTCGGCTCGTCCGACTGCGCCAGCACCGGCGCGCCGAGGGCCAGGGCCAACGCGAATATGAACAACCCCGCGACGCATCTCGTTCTCATCTCTGGTTCTCCTGCGGGTGGACGCCGCAGACTGCCGGCGTGTCGACCCTGTCGCTCCGGAACTGCGCCGACCCGCCGGAGCCAGCCACACCCCACCGGCGGCCTCGGCCGAGAATGGACCACCGGCGGCTTCCGCCGAACGGGCGGCGCGACAAACGTATTCAACACGTCAGCTTACGCGCCGGAGAACGCGAATGCAAGCCGCCAGCAGTCGGCGGAGCCCCGACGCCCGCTTCGAATCCGATTGACGCACGGCCGGCCCGGCCGCGGCGTTGCGACGCGGCGCGGGGGCGTCGGGGCCGGTCTCGCCCCGCCAGAGGGCCTCGATCTCGTCGATCTGGTCCTCGTCCAGCCCGAAGTAGTGGCCGAACTCGTGGATCACGGTCTCGCCGATGGCCTTGACGACGTCGTCCTCGTCCTCGCAGTCCTCCAGGATCGGCCGCTGGTAGATGGTGATGACGTCGGGCAGCACGTTGCCGTGCGTCCACTCCCGCTCCGGCAGGGGGATGCCCTCGTAGAGGCCGTACAGCGTGTCCGGCGGCTCGATCTCCATCTCGGCGAGCCGCTCCGGCCCCGGCTCGTCCTCGACGACGAGCGCGACGTTGTCCATCTCGCGGCGGAACCGGGGCGGATAGTCTCGCACCGCGCGTTCCACGCCGCGCCTCGCGCGCGCGACGAGCCGCTCGAACTGCCTGCGGGTCATGTCGGCACCATGATAGCCGCAGCGGGAAGCGGACCGGCGCCGGCTTCTCCCAATCATCCCGTCGGGGCCGCCGGCTCGCCGGACACGGCGGGGGGGCGATGGGGCCTCCGCGGCTGGTTGCGTGGCCCGGCGAACCATGGCCAGCGGCGCCGGCTGGCGCGAGGCCGACCTCCCGGGGAGTCGGCGTCTGCCGGCGGGAGTCGGCGCGGCTTCACGGCGGGAACGCCGGGCCGCGCGTGGCCGGTCGGTCCCGGTGCCGTGCGTGGCCGCCCCGAGAGGCGCGCGACGGCACGAGATGGTGCGGGCCCTCTCGACGGGTATACGATGCCGCCGGCGGCCCCGACGTGAGGACCGGCCCGCAGGGGCGGCGTGTCCGCGTCGGCGAACCGGCATGTGGCGGCCGACCGGCTGCCGACGACGAGAGGACGTGTGACCATGCGGAACCCTGTCCTGACGTTCCTGGCGGTGATGGCGTCGGCCGCGTCGGCCGCGGCCCAGCCGTCCGGCGAGTGGCGCTACTTCGGCGGCGACGAGGCGTTCACGCGCTACTCGCCCCTCGATCTCATCGACCACGAGAACGTCGCCGACCTGGAGATCGTCTGGCGCCGGCCGGGCCTCGACCCCGCCGTGCGGGAGGCGTTTCCCGACCTGGGGGTCAACGCCTACCTGCGGTCTACGCCGGTCATGATCGACGGCGAGCTCTACGCCCCCAACGCGGTCGGGCTGCTCGAGGCCTTCGATGCGGGCACCGGCGAGACGGTGTGGCGGCAGGCGCCGTTCGCGGCGACCCTCGAGGAGGTCGCCGGCCGCAGCACGCGGGGAGCCGCCTGGTGGAGCGACGGCGCGGTCCGGCGGCTGCTGTTCGTGCGGGGCGGGTACCTGTACTCGGTCGACGCGCGGACCGGCCGTCCCGCGCCGGGGTTCGGGCTCGCCGACCAGGGCCGGGTCGATCTGCGGTGGGACCACCCCCTCGCCGGCGACTTCGACTGGTCGGCGGGGCCGATCGTGGTCGGCGACGTCGTGGTCGTGGCCGGCATCACGGGCGGGGCCGGCGACGGCGGGATCGTCCGCGAGGCGGCCCCCGAGGACGTCCGCGGCTTCGACGTGCGCACCGGCGAGCTGCTGTGGACGTTCCATGTCGTGCCCCGGGAAGGAGAGTTCGGGGCTGAGACGTGGGGCGGCGCCGCCGCCTACTCGGGCGACCTCGGGTCCTGGTGCTGCCTCGCCGCCGACGAGGCGCTGGGGCACGTGTACGTGCCCCTGTCGGCGCCGACGGGCATGGTCTACGGCGGGCACCGGCCGGGCGACAACCTCTTCTCGGACAGCCTCGTCGCCCTCGAGGCCGCCACCGGCGAGCGGGTGTGGCACTTCCAGATGGTGCATCACGACGTCTGGGAGTACGACACCGTGGGGCCGCCGACCCTCGGCGACATCACCGTCGACGGCCGGCGCGTCCGGGCGGTGATGCAGCCCAGCAAGACCGCGTTCCTCTACGTGTTCGACCGCGAGACCGGCGAGCCGGTGTGGCCCATCGAGGAGCGCCCGGTGCCGCAGTCGGTCGTGCCGGGCGAGAGGACCTCGCCGACGCAGCCGTTTCCCACGAAGCCGCCGCCGTTCGACCGGCAGGGCGTCACCGAGGACGACCTGATCGACTTCACCCCCGAGCTGCGCGCCGCCGCCCTCGAGGCGGTCGAGTCCCTCGTGCTCGGGCCCCTGTTCACGCCGCCGTGGCCGCGGACGGGGGCGCCCGACGGCAAGGTGGGCACGTTGACCGCCCCCGGCGGCTGGGGCGCCGGCAACTGGCACACCGGGGCGTTCGACCCCGAGACCGGCATCTACTACGCGGTGTCCCACACCATGCCGACGGTCTGGAGCGTCGCCCCGACCACCGACGAGGACGCGACGCTCGCCTGGGCGACGCCGCGGGGGGACGAGTTGCGCGTGCCCACCCCCCGGCCCCACGGGCTGCCCATCACCAAGCCGCCCTACGGGCGCATCACCGCCCTCGACCTCAACCGGGGCGAGCTGGCGTGGATGGCCCCCAACGGCGACGGGCCGCGGAACCACCCGCGCCTGCGGCACCTCGACCTGCCGCCGCTCGGCACGCCGAACCGCCCGGCCCCGCTCGTGACCGGCACGCTGCTCTTCCTCGGCGAGGGCAGCGACGCCATCATCGGCACCCAGCGCGGCGAGGGCGACCCGTCAGACCCCGAGCAGGACCAGTCGTGGCGGTGGGGCAGGACGTTCCGGGCCTACGACAAGGCGACGGGCGCGGTGGTGTGGGAGACGGAGCTCCCCGCCGGCACCACCGGCGGCCCCATGACCTACCTGCACGAGGGGCGCCAGTACATCGTCGTTGCCGTCGGGGCGCGCGGCGAGGTCCCCGAGTGGGTGGCGCTGGCCTTGCCGTAGAGCCACCGGCACCTGCCGACCTCACGAGGTTCCGGCGCCATGCCACGGGAAGCGTTGGGGCGAAGTCGCGCAGGCAGGCGCGCGGTGCCGAGCGGCCGCACGACGAGCCGGCGGCACCGCGGGTGGCGGCCCCCGGCCCCTTGGGGCGACTTCCGGCCGGGTTTCCTACCGGGTCTCCCGCAGGATCTCGCGCAGCACCGGGATGTCCTCGGCGTCGGGCGACGCCGACGGCAGCGACTCGAGAAACGCGTAGATGTCGGCCAGCTTCTGGTCGGAGACGTCGGCCTGCCGGTACGGCGGCATCTGCCGGGGGTTCGGCGGGTTCCGCAAGTAGGCGATGAACTGCGCCTGCCGCAGGCGGGGCGGGTTCAGCCGCGGTCCCCGGCCGGTCTCGCCGGTGTAGCCGTGGCAGCCGTAGCAGGTGTAGTCCGTGAAGAGCTGCGCCCCGTTGGCGGCGTCGCCTTCGAGCATGGCCGCGTCCTGCCTCGCCGCACCGGCTGCGGGGCCGACGGCGACGGCGGCGGCAGCCAGCAGCAGCCCGGCGAGGGCAGTGCCGGCGCGTGAGCGACCCGTTGTTCCCGTCGTCATCTCCCACCTCCTCACCGCGGCTGGCTCACCACGTCGATCAGGGCCGGCTCGCCCGCCTTGACGCGCTCGACGCCGCGCCGGAGGGCCGGGGCGAGGTCGGCCGGACGCTCGACGGGGCCCTCGGCGTACATGCCGTAGGCCTTCGCCAGCTTCGCGTAGTCGATGTTCGGATCGGTGATCGTCGTGCCGACGGGGGCGCGGTCCACGCCGCGGTTGCGGGCCGCGCACTGCTGCTGGAGGTACATGACCTCCTGGTGGTAGGCGCGGTTGTTGTGCACGATGGTCAGCAGCGGAATCCGGTGGTGCACCGCCGTCCACAGCGCCCCCGGCGCGTAGTTCAGGTCGCCGTCGCCGTTGATGTTGACGGTGATGCGCCCGTGCTCGCGGTTGGCGAGGGCGGCGCCGACCGAGGCGGGCAGGGCGTAGCCGATGCCGCCCCCGCCCTGCGACCCGAGGGCATGGTAGGTGCGCTTCATGTCCCACAGCCGGCCCGGCCATCCCCCGATGAACCCCTGGGGGGAGGAGAAGGACCAGTCCTCGTCCTTGATCAGGGGCCACAGCTCGGCCGCGATGCGGGCGAGGCTGACGGGACTGGCGTCCCAGCCGTGGCGGGCGTTTCGGACGTCCCGCCGGCGGCGCTCGGCGTGGGCGGCGGCGATGGCGGCCCCGCGCTCCTCGAAGAGCCGCCGCCGGTCGTCCGTCACCAGTCGGCGGACCTCCTCGATCAGCGCCGGCAGGGTGGCCTGCGCGTCGGCCGCCACGAGCACGTCCGCCGTCCCCGAGCCCGCCTCGTAGATGCTGAAGTTGCGGCTGACGAGGAACTCGGCCGAGCTGATGGTGATCGTGCGCACACCCGCCCCCGCCGGCACCGTCGGACCCCCGCGGCCGGCCGGCTCCAGGTTCAGGACGAGGTCGGGTCGGCCGGTCCCGGTCCCGGCCAGGGGATGGCGGGACGGGAAGTTGAGGCGGGCCCCGCCGCCGTCGACCGGGGCCTGCAGCAGCTCCGCGAGCTCGACGAGGAGGTCGATGCCCTCCTGCGTGCGCGCGGCGAGGCCGGCGGTGACGAGGGGGTTCTCGGCCTCGACGAGCATCCGCGCGATCTCGCGGACCGATCCGGCGTCGGCGCTCGGAAACCGCGCCGGCGAGATGACCGGGGGCCCGGGATCGCCGTCCACGGGGTCCTTCTGCAGCTTCGCGTCGACCACCAGCAGCACCGGCGCCATCGGCGGCGTCGTGGCGACGCGGTACGCCCGCACCGCCGACGGTCCGAACTCCGCCAGCGAGCCGGGCTGGCCGTCCCACTTGACGAACTCCCGCACGAGCGCGGCGAGGTCGGTCGCGTTGTGGGCCGCCACGGGGCCGTCGTAGTCGAGGCCGGCGACCAGGTAGACGGGCACGCGGTCGCAGTAGGCGTTGTAGATCGCCATCGAGGCGTGCTGGATGCCGACGGTGCCGTGCAGCAGGGCCATCATCGGCTTGCCGGCGACCTTGGCGTAGCCGTGGGCCATCCCCACCGCCGACTCCTCGTGCAGGCAGGTCAGGAACTCGGGCCGGCGGTTGCCGCCGTGGTTGACGATCGACTCCTGCAGTCCCTCGAAGCTCGACCCGCAGTTCGACGCGCAGTACTCGATGTCGAGGGCCCGCAGCACGTCGACCATGTGGTCCGAGCCCGGACGCTCGACGATGTAGGCGTCGACGGCCCGAGAGGGGGGTGGCAGTTGCGTTTCACGCGCGAGCCGGGCCTGGGTCGGCGCCGGCGCGGCCGGCCGCGCCGCGGGCTCGGCGCGTACGGTCCGGTCCGCGAGGGTCGCGGCGCCCGCCGCTGCGCCAGCGGCGGCCCCCTTCAGGAAACCACGACGGCTCACGGGAACTGCTGTCGTCACGACCGAGCTCTTGTCCTTCATGGCCTGCTCTCCTGCCGTGCTTCGGGCTGTCCGGCCCCCAGCGTACCGCCTCCGGCCGAGGCCGGGCAACTTTCCTCGCGGGGCGCAATCGCGGTCCGCCTGTTCGGTGGCCGGCCGGGTGGCGGCGATCGGTCCGCGAACCGCCGGGGCCTGTCCCGGAGCGACATCCTCCGTTGCCGGGGGGCGCGCGCGGCCGGCGGTTTCCCTGCAACGGAATTTCGTATATCGTGTTACCCGTGACACCTACTGGAGTCGACACGCTCGTAGAGGCAGTGCGTCAGCAGATCGAGGCGGAGGGGCTCAGGCCTTTCGCCATGCGCACCGGGATTCCCCTCGGTCAGCTGCGCAGCGTGGTCCAGGGCCGCGCTTCCCGCTACACCACCCTTCAGTCGATCGCATCCGTCATGGGCATGCGGTTGTCGGTCGGTCCCGCCGAGCGGGGCGGCAAGGCTCCGCAACTGCCGCCGGAGATCACGAGGGCGCTTCACCTGCCCTCCGACGCCAGCGTGGTGGACGCGGTGGGGCTGATCGAGAAGGACGTCATGGCGTCGAAGCTGCGCGACGGCATGCGTCTGGTGCAAGAGCTGACGGAGCGTGCGGCAACGGCGGCGGAGTTGCTGCCGCAACTGACGGACGCGTCGTCGACGACGACGCGAATGATGCCGTTTGCCGAGCACGTCCGGTGCAAGGCGGACACCGGCGAGGTGGAGTTCGACGAGTCGACCGACCTGTCGATCGCGGTCGCCGAGAAGGTCCTGCCGCCCTGGGCACGCGCCGATCACCTGACCTGCGTGCGAGCGGACGGCGATTCGATGGAGCCGACCATCCAGGGCGGGGACCTCGTCGTCGTCGACAAGGACCAGCGCGTGGCCGTGGACGGTCAACTGTTCGTCGTCCGTACCGGCGAGGGTCTGGTCGTCAGGCGCCTTCGGTGGATCCGCGATCGCTGGAACCTGATCAGCGACAACCCGGCTCATCTGTCGAAACCCATGACGGAGGGCGACCTGATTGTGGGGCGGGTGGCCTGGTGCGGCCCGCACGGCGACGCCGTCGCCTGACGGGGGCGATGGCCGGCGTCGGCAGGGTCAGTCCATGCGCCGATTCGGCCCGTGCCGCTTCGAGGCACGGCGCGACGAACCCGGCCTCGGGATGTCGGCGGGCCATGCGATCGAGTCCGGCCAGTTGTCGGACAGAAAGCAGACGGCCCGATCGAACCTCTTGATGGTCATCGTGCCGCCGCGCTGCAGGCGGGCTACCGTATCGCCGCTGCCGGTCGCGTGACGGGACACCGTCGAGATGCTCAGTCCCGTGTGCTTGGCGAAACGGGCCATGAGGGCTACCAATCGGCCGGACGTGTCGTCCATGACACAGTCAGCGTGACATAGTTTTACCAGTATTGCAAGAGTGTTTTTTGGTTCCGTGTCGTAGGCGTCACGAATCGACGGCGGCGAAGCCGTCGGTGGACGGCCGGGCGTCGACGCGCCCGGCCGTCGGTCGGCGTGGACCTGCGCTCAGCGTACTTCGGCATCGACGCCGTCCTCGCCCTCCGAGCGGGCGATGATGGCGGCGCCGCACGAGTCGCTGAAGACGTTGATGGCGGTGCGGTACATGTCGAGGGGGCGGTCGATGGCGAGCATGGCGAGGACGATGGCCTCGGCCTGCGGGTGGCCGCCGAGCCCGATGGCGTCGAGGACGATGAAGATGACCACCAGCCCCGCCGACGGCACCGCGGCCGCGCCGATCGACGCGAGCAGCGCCGTCATCACCGCCACCACCTGGGCGCCGAGCGACAGTTCGAAGCCGATCACCTGGGCGATGAAGAGCGCCCCCACGCACTCGAACACCGCGGTGCCGTCCATGTTCACGGTCGCCCCCATGGGGAGGACGAACGACGACACCTTGTTCGAGACCCCCACCCGCTCCTGAACCGTCCGCATCGTCACCGGAAGCGTCGCGGCCGACGAGCTCGTCGAGAAGGCGATGAGCAGCGGGTTGCGCATATTCTTGAAGTGGATGGCGGGGGAGATGCGCGCGAGCACGATGAGCACGATCGGCAGGGTCACGAAGAGGTGGACGGTGAGCCCGGTCCCGACGGTCAGGAAGTACCGGATCAGCGGCGCGAACGACTCGAACCCGGTGGTGCCGACCATCCGCGTGATGAGCGCGAACACCCCGATGGGCAGCAGCTTGATGATGCCCGAGGTCAGGGCGACCATCGCCTGGAAGAACGCGTTGAAGAACCCGAGCAGGGTGCCGCGGGCCCCGTCCGCCTTCAAGCTGGTGATCGCGGCTCCGAGAACGATGCTGAAGAAGATGATGGGCAGCATGTCGCCCGCGGCGGCCGCCGTCAGCACGTTCGGGGGGACGATGTCGAGAAGCAGGTCGATCCCCGACGTGGGGATGTCGAGCTCGGGCATCTCGCCGCCCGCTTCCGCGTCGCCGAGCGAGGCGCCCACCCCCGGCCTGAAGAGGTTGACGACGATGAGGCCGGTCGACGCGGCGAGGAAGCTCGTCAGCAGGTAGTAGCCCATCGTCTTGCCGAACAGGCGCCCGATGGCCCGCCCGCCGCCGATGGAGGCGACCCCGGAGACGATGGAGGCGAAGACCAGGGGGACGATGATCATGCGCAGCAGACGCATGAACAGGTCGCCGATCCAGCCGACGGCGTTGGCGCCGCCCTCGCCGAAGATCAAGCCGGTGAGGGCGCCGAGGAGCATGGCGCCGAGCACCTGCCAATGCAGCTTGAGATACCAGATCCGGTCGTGGTTGATGTCCATGGTCTCAGGGGTGCTGGCGCGGCGTCGCGGCGGTGACGGGTGACCAGCCTTCGACGGTCTGCTCGGCCGCTGCGAGCTGGCCGGGAGTGAGTTGCCGCGCGACGACGGCGCGCGCCTGCAGGAGGCTGGCGCGCGCCGTCTCGGGGGCCTGTGCCGCGGCGAGGGTCAGCCACAGGTACGCGGCGGCGAAGTCCTGAGGCACGCCGTCGCCGTTGGCGTACATGATCCCGAGGTTCTGCTGCGCGGCCGGATCGCCCTGGTCGGCGGCGCGGCGGAACCAGCGCGCCGCCTCGGCCGCGTCCCGTGCGACCCCGGTGCCCGTATCGTAGCTCATCCCCAGGTTGAACTGCGCCCGCACGTGCCCCTGCTCGGCCGCGAGCCGGATCAGGCGGATCGCCTCCGCGAGGTCCCGCGCGACCCCGCGGCCGTTGAAGTACAGGTTGGCCAGCGCGAACCGGGCCTCCGCGTAGCCCTGGTCGGCCGCCCGCCGGATCCAGCGCACCGCCTCGGCGTCGTCCTCGGGCACCCCGGTGCCGGCGTCGTGGAGATAGCCCAGCGTGACCTGGGCGGCGGGGTCGCCCTGCACCGCGGCGAGGCGGTACCAGCGGGCGGCGAGGGCGAGGTCGCGGTCGACGCCCGAGCCGGTCTCGTACATGCTGGCCAGGGTCACCTGCGCGGTGGGATTGCCCTGCGCCGCGGCCATCCGCACCCAGCGCGCGGCCCGCGCCCGGTCCTGCGGCACCCCGCGCCCGTTGTAGTGCATCCGGCCGAGGTTGAACTGCGCCTCGGCGTGGCCCTGGCCGGCGGCGTGGCGGAACCAGCGGACCGCCTCGGCGTCGTCGCGGGCGACGCCGTCGCCGCGGGCGTACAGCCGACCCAGCCGGAACTGGGCCTCCCAGTGGCCCTGGTCGGCGGCGCGGCGGAACCAGCGGGCCGCCTCGGCGTCGTCCTCGGGCACCCCGAGGCCCGCGTCGTAGCGCACCCCGAGGCCGTGCTGGGCTCCGGCGTGCCCCTGCTCGGCCGCCATTCGGTACCAGTGGGCGGCCCGCCCGTCGTTCCGGGGGACGCCGGTGCCGGTGACGTGGAGGCGGGCGAGGTTGAACTGCGCCGCCGCGTCGCCCGCCTCGGCGCGGGCGCGCAGCTCCGGGACGTCCCGCTGGGCGTGGGCCGGCGCCGCGAGGAGGACCGCGACCGCGGCGGACACGAGCGTCCGAAGGAGGGAGCGGGACGACGCCGTCAGCGCCAGCATCTTCAACCTCGCCATTCCGTCGAGGTCAACGCCGACCTCGACGTTCCGCCGCATCGGACGCTACGCGCCCCGGCCCAGGCTCCCAGGCGCAGGGGCGACAATCCGGAAACGGAAGCCCGCCCGTGCCGAGGCCGCCACATCGGCGACTGGTTCGATCCCGGTTCCAACTCCGAATCGCCGGCAGATGTCGATCCGTCGCAGAAGGACCGCGGAGAGCGGATCTGCCGGCAGCTTCCCGCGCGGTCCCCTTGGCGGGTTGCGGCCAGACCTCTATCTCGCGACCGGGATCGCCTCGGTGTCGACGATCCCCGCTCCTTCCTCGACGGTGATCAGCCGGCCGGCGGGGACCGCGCCGAGCCGGTCCACCTCGCCGCTGGGCCACGTCACCACGACCGAGTCGGCCCGCCCCCGGCCGCCGAGCCCGAAGGTCACCGGCAGCTCGCTCTGCGACAGGTAGCTCGAGCCCGTCTTGACCAGTCGCCACTGCGTGCGGCCGCCTGCCGTCACATCGATGCGGGTCCCGATGCCGTCGCGGTTCGAGGCCGTCCCCACCGTCCGGATGCGCAGCACGCGGTTCTCGTTGCCGCCGTCGTTGCGGAGCAGCCGCGGCGGGCCGCCGTTGGCGGTGACGATCACGTCGAGGTCGCCGTCGCGGTCGAAGTCGGCGTAGGCGGCGCCGCGGCCGACCTGGGCCGCCCCGAGGGCGGTGTCGGGGGCGCTCACTTCCTCGAAGCGCCCGCGGCCGGCGTTGCGGAAGAGCTGCGGCGGCTGCGCGTAGGTGATGCGGGCCTGCACGCGTTCGACGTCGTCGGCGACGTGCCCGTTGGCGGCGAAGATGTCGGGCCAGCCGTCGAGGTCGAAGTCGAAGAAGAAGCAGCCGAACGTCAGCGTCAGGAGGGTCGCGCGGCCGATGGCCGAGCGCGGCCCCTCGTCGATGAACAGGCCGTTGCCCTCGTTGTGGTAGAGGGCCATCATCTCGGTCGAGAAGTGGCCGATCACGAGGTCGGGCCGGCCCGAGCCGTCGTAGTCGGCGGCGTCGACCCCCATCCCCGCGCGGGCCACCCCCGCGTCGCTGAACGCCACCCCCGCGAGGACCCCGATGTCCTCGAACGTGCCGTCGCCGCGGTTCTCGAAGAGCTGGTCGGGCTGGGTGTCGTTGGCCACGAACAGGTCCATCCAGCCGTCCTCGTCGTGGTCGAGCATGACGACGCCGAGCGCCTTCGACGAGGGCGCGCGCAGGCCCGCCGCGTCCGTGACGTCCTCGAACGTGGAGTCGCCCCGGTTCCGGTACAGGGTGCCGCTCTGCCCCTGGTACGACTCGGGCGTGCAGTACGACTTCGCGTCGCCGGTCAACGAGCAGAAGAGGTCGGTCTCCGGCGTCCAGTGCACGTAGTTGCCCACGAACAGGTCGAGGTGGCCGTCCTCGTCGTAGTCGAACCAGAGGGCGGCGGTCGAGAACCCGGGATCGCCGACCCCGGCCGCCGCCGTGACGTCGGTGAACGTGCCGTCGCCGGCCCCCTTGAGCAGCCGGTTGGGCCCGAGCACCGTCAGGTAGACGTCGACGTGTCCGTCGTTGTCGAAGTCGGCGGCGGCCCCGCCCAGGCCGTAGAGGGGGACGTCGAGCCCCGAGCCGCGGGTGATGTCGGTGAACGTGCCGTCGCGGTCGTTGCGGTACAGCGCGGCATGCGTCTCCGCCTCGCCCCGGCCCGGCCACGCGGTGCCGTTGACGAGCAGCAGGTCCTGCCACCCGTCGCCGTCGACGTCGAGCCACAGGGCGCCCGAGCCGAAGGTCTCGGGCATGTACTTGGCGCCGAAGGCGCCCGTGTTGTGGGTGAAGCGGATGCCGGCCGATTCGGTGACGTCGGTGAAGACGACCGGGGTGGCCGCGGTCAGGACGAGGGCCGGGACGGACGCGGCGAGGGTCGAGGCGAGTAGGCGTGTCATCGGGTCAAGGCTGGGAAGCGTGTCATCGGGTCACGGTCGGAACGGGCGTCATCGGGTCCCGCCCGGAGGCGCGTCACCGGGGTCATGGTCATGGGCGGCCGGCCGCGCATCGGGGTGCCGGTGCTCGTGGATGGCCTGCCGTTCGTTGTTGTCCTCGGGCGAGGCGCGCCGGAAGTCCCCGGTAATCGCCTGGGCCGCCTCGTCCGCCTTGAACCGTTCGTACAGCGCGCGCTCGCGCGCCGCCTCCTCCCGGTTGCCCGCGCCCTGCTGGGCGAGCATCAGGTTGTAGTGGGCGGCCACGTCCTCGGGGTCGATGCGGAGCACCGCCTCGTAGGTGGCGATGGCCGCTTCGTACTGCCGGTCGAGGAACTGCAGGCGTCCGATCTGGCCGAGGACCACGCGGTCGCGCGGATACTGCTCGCGCGCCACCGCCAGGTGCTCGAGGGCCTCCTCGTAGCGTCCGAGGGCCCGCAGGGCGGTGCCGAGGAAGAAGTGGGCCCGCGCGAGGTCGGGCTCGAGGGCGAGGGCCTGCTCGAGGAGGGGGATCGCGGCGTCGACGTCGCCCTCCTGGAGCCGGGCCCGCGCCGCGTTCACCGGCCCGTCCGGGTATTCCGGATCGATCGCCATCACCCGGCGGAACGCCGCCTCCGCCCCCCGCAGGTCGCCCTGCAGGAGCAGCCCGATGCCGTAGTCGTTCCAGCGTCCGCGCTGCCGGGCGTCGCCGGGGGGGACCGCCGGCGCGGGCGAGAGGGGCGCGTCCGCGTCGACGACGGTCAGGGCCGCGGTGGCCTCGGCCATCACCGTGGTGGGAATGTCCGGAATCGCCTTCACCTGTCCCGACACCCCGCTCGTGTCGCCGGTGAACACCCACCGCCCGTCGTCGTGGCCGTTCGCGACCGACGGTGCCGGGTCGGACGGATCGCGGACCCCGGCGAACGCCCACTGGGTGAACCACCAGGCGAACTTCCGGTAGTTGACCTTCGCGCGCAGGGTGATGCGGTCGCCGGCGTCCTCGGGAATCTCGAGCCGGTAGTGGACGGTGTCGGCGGCGCCGGGCGGGATCAGGCGTACGTAGGCGACCGACCGGGTCGCCCAGGCGTTCCGCTTGTTGATGGGGTTGCCGTGCTCGTCGAGCTGCAGGCTGCGGTAGAAGTGGGCGCCGGGGTCCACCGGCCCGCTGCCCCCGTCCGCCGCCTCGCCGCTGTGGAGCAGCACGCGGCCGCGGTCGTCCACCGCCTCGAGCTCGACCCAGACGTCGAAGGCGTCGACGGTGCCCCCGGGGAAGAAGTGGCCGACGTTGCGGGTGCGGACCACCACCTCGAGGCGCACCGACTCGCCGCGCCGCACCGCGACCGGCGACAGGTCGAGGGGCGCGACGACCTCGGCCGGGGCCGGCCCGCCGGGCAGCCGCCGGCCCGCCCCGAACTGCAGCGACTCCTCGCCGACCGCGAACGTGCTCGACAGGGCGGGGTCGCCCCCCGGCAGGACCGCCCCGGCGGGGGCCGCCGCCTCGGCCACGCGGGTGATGCCGAAGACGTCGATCGAGACCTGCCCGGCCCGCAGGAAGTCCTGCACCGCCTCGAGCTGCGCCTGGTCGCGGTTGACGAACGGCAGGGCGGTGTTGGCGCCGGGGAAGCGGTGCGACCGCACGTAGCCGTCCCGGGCGGCGGGGTCGTCGGACCGCACCAGCGGCATGTGGCACGAGCTGCACGTCTGCGGCGTCTCGGGGTAGTAGAACGACCGCGCGCCCTGCCCGGACACCCCCGACGCCTGCCAGTTGTCGTACTCGTTGAACCCCCGCACCCACCGGTAGTCGTTGACCGGCAGGTCGAGGTGCACCTTGTGGCACGACGAGCAGAACTCGGCGCTCTGCTCGGTGTGGAACGGCTTCATGAACGTGTCGCGGTGGGGCTTCGGAGCCAGCCGCAGCAGCAGGTCGTGCACGCTCCGCAGCAGGGGGTGTTCGCTCGCGGCGAGGTCGTGCAGGGGCGGGTACTCGATGGTGAAGTCGCCCTGGCCCATGGTGCTGCCGACGTGCACGATGGAGTGGCACGACGTGCAGCCGAGCCCCGCCTGCGCCTCGGGGGTCTCGATCTGCTCGACGATCGGCTGGTCGAAGCGCCCGTTGAAGAACACCGCGTGGTCGTGGCAGCCCGCGCACCACTTCGACGGCCGGGTGCCCACCACCTCCTGCATGTACTCGATGGACCGCCGGTACCACTGGTTGTTGAACGACGAGAAGTGGTGGGCCGACGCGTTCCACTGCTCGTAGATGTCGGCGTGGCAGCGGCCGCAGGTCTCGCTCGTCAGGAAGAAGTCGGCGGGAATGGTGTCGCCGGTGTTCGTGGTGGCCGACGACGGCGCGAACGGGCTGGACGCGCCGGCCCCCTCCTCGTCCATGGTCGCGGGCGGCCGGACGGGGTTCTCGATGCGGTGCGTCTCGCGCCACTCGGCGTCGCGCGCCGCCCGCAGCAGGGGTGCGCTCAGGCCGGCCGCGGCGGCGGCGACGAGGGCGATGCGGGCGGCGCGGGCCCACCCGGGCGTCCACTCGATGGCGCGCCAGAGATGCACGCCCCAGAGGATCGCGCCGGCCGTCGATACCGCGACGTGGACCTGCAGCAGCCAGGCGTGGTCGCGGGTGGCGCCGACCGCGGCCACCGCCAGCCCGAGAGCGAGCCCCGCCGCGAGCAGCCCGAGCCCGGCCGCGGCCGGGAGGTTCCCTCTCCACGGGCGCCGCCACGCCTCGCGGACGAGCGCCCCCACCAGCACGAGGCCGAGCAGGGGATGCAGGCCGACGCTGGCGAAGTACGCGAGGGACGCTGACGGCGCCGCGACCAGGTGGGCCGCGGTAAGCAGCAAGGCGATGAAGCCGAACGCCGCCAGCCGGGACGTGCTCATCGTCTCTCATCGTAACGCAGGATTGCCGCTGCCGGCGTGACTCGTCGCGCCGCGCGGGAGCGGGGCGGGCCGTCGCGGACGCCGCCGGCGCCGGCTCGGAGGGCGTCGCGCCGCGCGGGAGCGGGGCGGGCGGCCGGGCGCGCCCGGGCCGGTGGTAGAATTGCGCTCGATGTCTGCGCCGCGAGCCGTGTCTCCGCGCGCCGCCTGGTTCTGCGTGCTGGCCGCCGTGGCCGTCCTGGCGCTGGCCGCGCCGGCCGCCGACGAGCGCGAGTGGCTGGCCGGCGACTCGCACATCCACAGCCACTGGAGCGCCGGCTACGACTACCGCACCAGTCCGCCGACGCCGATCAAGGCGCGCGACGCCCTCTACTCGACGCCGCGGAACGCGGCGATGGCGCGGAAGTTCGGCCTGCGGTGGATGGTGACGACCGACCACGGCGGGCCGAACCACGCCAAGCTGAACCTCGAGCAGGCGCACCGCGAGCTGACCTTGTCGCGCGAGCTGGTCCCCGAGGTGCTCCAGTTCTACGGCATGGAGCTCAACATGCCGGGCATGGATCACCACACCCTCATCATCCCGCGGGCCGAGGACGAGGCGGAGGTGCTCTTCGAGATCGAGAGCCGCTTCGACGCCAACGAGGACTGGGCCCGCCCCCCCGACCCGCGCCGTCAGTCGGCGGCGCTGAGGCGGCAGGCCCTGGCCCACGTGCAGGGGCTCGAGCGGCTGCCGGTCCTGTTCGCGAACCATCCGTCGCGGTCGGCGACGGCGATCGGCCACTACGGCCGCGACGAGCCGTGGGAGCTTCGCGAGAACAACGACCTCGCGCCCGACGTGTACCGCGGCATGGAGGGCGCGCCCGGCCACCAGGCCGCCACCCTCACGGACCGGAACACCATGGTGTACCGCGGCGCCTACTGGAACCCCGGCGCGCAGACCCTGGGCGGCTTCGACCAGATGACGGCCGTCCTGGGCGGCCTGTGGGACGCGCTGCTCGGCGAGGGGCGCCGGTTCTGGATCGTGGCCTCGTCCGACTCGCACTTCCACTACACCGAGCCGGTGCGGGCCGGCAGTGACTTCTGGCCGGGCGAGTTCCACAAGACGTGGGTCCACGCCCGTCCCACCTACGCCGACATCCTCGACGGGCTTCGGAAGGGGCGCATGTTCGCGGTCGCCGGCGACCTCGTCACCGAGCTGGAGTTCGGCCTGAAGAGCGCCGGCGGGCGCGAGGCGGGACTCGGCGGCACGCTGCGGGTCGCGCCCGGTGCGCGGGTCACCGCGACGGTCCGCGTCCGCGACCCGGAGACACCGAACGCGGCGGGGGAGGACCCGGCCGTCCGGCGCGTCGACGTGATCGTGGGCGAGGTGACGGGGCCGGCCTCCGACCCCGCGGCCGACCGCAACCCCACCACGCGCGTGCTCGCCCGGTTCACGCGGGACGCGCTGGCCCGCGACGGCGACCGGTACTCCCTCGAGGTGGATCTGCCGGCCGTCGACCGCGACCTCTACGTCCGCGTGCGGGGCACCGGCACGGAGGACCTCGAGCCCCTGATGGACGGCCTCGACGAGAACCCGTGGCACGACCTCTGGTTCTACTCGAACCCGATTTTCGTCGAGGTCGAGTGACGGCGCCCTCTTGATCGTCGATCCCTGGTTCTACGCCGCCGCGACGGTCGCGGTGCTCATCGTCGGCATCGCCAAGGGCGGGCTCGGCGGGGGCATCGCGGTGGTCGGGGTGCCGCTGATGGCGATGGTCATCAGCCCCGCCCGGGCCGCCGCCGTGCTGCTGCCGATCCTCATGGTCATGGACGTCCTCGCGGTCCGCGCCTACCGCGGGGCGTGGGACTGGCCCAACCTGCGCGTGCTGGTGCCGGCGGCGCTGCTCGGCACGGTGCTGGGCGCGGTGACCTTCGAGTACCTGACCCCCGACGGCCTGCGCGCCCTGGTGGGGGTCATTGCCCTGACCTACTCGCTGCAGTACTTCGTGCCGCGGCCGGAGTCGACCCGACGGTCGCCGCGCCGCGTGTCCGGCGTCCTCTGGGGGGCGCTGGCGGGGTTCGCGAGCTTCTCGGTGCACGCGGGCGGACCGCCCCTCCACGCCTACTTGCTGCCGCAGCGCATGGACCGCACCACGTTCCAGGCCACCGGGGTGGCGTTCTTCTTCGTCGTCAACTGGTCGAAGGTCGGTCCCTACGCGTGGCTGGGGCAGTGGAACACCGACAACCTGCTCACCTCGCTGGTGCTCCTGCCCCTCGCGCCGCTGGGTATCTGGATCGGCCGCCGGCTGCACGAGCGCGCCACCGACGAGCTGTTCTTCCGCATCGTCCACGCTTCGCTCTTCGTCATCGGCGTGAAGCTCCTGTACGACGTGACGGCGTGATTGCGTGACGATGTGACGTTGTGATGTTGGTGACACTGTGGTAACGTTTGTCGCATGGAAGCAGATCGACTCATCGCGGTGGGGAACCTGCTGATATCGCTGGCCACGGCAATCGGGCTCGTCGTTAGTACGTGGTTTCTCAACGGCAGAATCGACAAGCTCGACGGCAAGATCGACGACCTCAGCGGCAAGTTCGACAGGCTGACGGGGCGCGTCGATGCGCTGGAGACCAGCCATGCCGCGCACGTCAACAGCGGCCTGCACGCGCGTTGACGGCCGGGCACCGCCCACCAGTTCCACCGGCGACCACGACCGGCCCGCGAAATCGCTCTTCATTCGGATTCGGGACTCGTCGCCCGCGGCTCCCATTGCCATGCGACCTTGCCAGGAGCCTGCACCCTGCCCCCGTGCACACTCATGACCGCCGGAACCGCCGCTCTCGGCTCGGGTTCCGGCCAACCGACCCCGCCGAAGGGCCGCCCCGTCCTGCGGCACCGATTCCTCCGGCTGCGCCAGAGCGGGCAGCCTGGGCGGCGCGGCGGGTCGCCGCCGGCAGACCACCGCGGGACCGGCCGCCGGCATCGTGTCCGTCCGGCGCCGTTGAATCCCGCTCCGATTCCGTGTCGGGGCCGTCGCCATTGTAGAATTCACCATTGGCCAACTTGCGAGGAGAGCACTCTTGAGCAACCGATCCGTCGTTTGGTGTCTGACCCTGGCGCTCGCGGGCGCGCCGGCCGCGCCGGCCCTCGGGCAGGAGTCCGGCGAGACCTGGGAGCCGCCCCGGCTCGCCGACGGCCGCCCCGACCTGCAGGGCGTCTGGGACTTCCGCACCGCCACCCCGTTCGAGCGCCCCGAGGGGCTCGGCGAGACGCTGACCGACGAGCAGGCGGCGGCCGTCGAGTCGTTCGCGGCGGCGGCGCAGCAGTCGGCCGACCGGCCCCCGGCCGAGGGCAACGTCGGCGCCTACAACGCCTTCTGGCTCGACTTCGGCACCTCCGTCGGCGACGACCGCCGCTCGTCCCTCATCGTCGAGCCGGCGACCGGGCGCATGCCCGAGCTGGTCGAGGGCGCCGCCCGCCAGGCCGGATCGCTCGACGTCGACGTGCCGGGCGAGCGTCCGTGGCGGGTGCGGTCGGCCGGCATCGGCGCCGACGGCCCCGAGGACCGCGGCCTCGCCGAGCGGTGCCTGGTCGGCTTCAACTCGGGTCCGCCGATGATGCCGAGCGCCTACAACAACAACATGCAGCTCTTCCAGACCGAGGACCACGTGGTCATCCTGAACGAGATGGTCCACGACGCCCGCATCATCCCCCTCGAGCCGCGGGACCACCTGCCGGCCGGACTGCTGCAGTTGAACGGCGACTCGCGCGGCCGGTGGGAGGGCGACACCCTCGTCGTCGAGAGCCGCAACTACTCGGACCAGCGGGCCAGCTTCGAGCCGAACGCGCTGGTGGCGCTGGGGCTCGGCTCGACCCTGCGGCTGACGGAGCGGTTCACGCGGGTGAGCGACGACACCCTGCTCTACGAGTACACCGTCGACGATCCGGCCACGTTCACGGCGCCGTTCACCGCGGCGCTGCCGATGCGGCTCTCCGACTCGCTCATCTACGAGTACGCCTGCCACGAGGGCAACTACGGCATGATCAACGCCCTGAGCGGGGCGAGGGCGGCCGACGCGTCGTCGGAACAGTAGGCGAGCGGCTGCGGATCGGTGGAATCGTCGGGCGGCGACCTGACGCGTCGGGGAGACGGCCTCGCTCCGCCGTGTCGAACGAGGACGGCCACGGGCGCGCCTCGGGTTGCGCGCGCGTCGGGTGAGGCTTGCGCGATGCGGGCCGAGAGCCTACCATCCCTTGCGGGAGATGCTATGCGGATGACCATTCTGCGGGTGTTGACGGTGCTGGGCGCGGCGGCGGTGGCGGTGGGGCTGTACCCGGACCGCGGTCCGGAGGTGGTGCTGGCCCAGGCGCCCGAGCGGGTCGAGTTCCACCGCGACGTGCGGCCGGTACTCGCCCAGGCGTGCTTCGCGTGCCACGGGGCGTCCGAGGCGACCCGCCAGGCGGAGCTGCGCCTCGACACCGCCGACTTCATCGAGACCCACGTGCGGCCCGGCGACGCCGACGGCAGCCCGCTGTTCCAGCGGCTGACGACGGAGGAGCCCATCGGCCTCATGCCCCCGGCCTCGTCGGGGCGGTCGCTGACGGCCGGCCAGATCCAGCTCGTGCGGGCGTGGATCGACCAGGGCGCGCACCTCGGCGCCGACCCCGCGGCGACAGGCGCGGCCCCGGCCGCGGTGGCCGGGCGCACCGTCGACTTCGCCCGCGAGGTGCGGCCGCTGCTCTCGCAGAACTGCTTCTCGTGCCACGGCCCCGACGAGGCCTCGCGCCAGGCCGGCCTGCGGCTCGACGTGCCCGAGGGTCCGTTCGCCGACCGCGGCCGCTACGGCGGCCCCGCCGTCGTCGCGGGAGACGCCGAGGCCAGCCTGCTCGTGCACCGCGTGTCGGCCGGCGACGCGCGGGTGCGGATGCCCCGCGGCGGCGAGGCCCTCGACGAGGCCGAGGTCGAGACCCTCCGCCTCTGGATCGACCAGGGCGCGGAGTGGGAGTCGCACTGGGCGTTCATCCCCCCCGAGCGGCCCGTCGTGCCCCCGGTGGCCGACGCCGAGTGGCCCCGCAACGACATCGACAGCTTCGTGCTGCGGCGCCTCGAGGCCGAGGGCCTGGCCCCGTCCGACGAGGCCGACCGCGCGACCCTGCTGCGCCGCGTCACCCTCGACCTCACCGGCGTGCCTCCGACCCCGGTCGAGCTCGCCGACTTCCTGAACGACGACTCCGCCGACGCCTACGAGGAGGCCGTCGACCGGCTGCTCGCGTCGCCGCGCTACGGCGAGCGGATGGCGGTCGAGTGGCTCGACGCGGCCCGCTACGCCGACACCAACGGCTACCAGACCGACGGCGAGCGCTCGATGTGGCGCTGGCGCGACTGGGTCATCGACGCCTACAACGCCAACATGCCGTTCGACCGGTTCACCATCGAGCAGCTCGCCGGCGACATGCTGCCCGGCGCGACCCTGGAGCAGCGCGTCGCCACCGCGTTCAACCGCAACCACAGCCTGAACAGCGAGGGGGGCATCGTCGTCGACGAGTTCCTCGCCGAGTACGGCGTCGACCGCGTGTCGACCACCGGCACGGTGTGGATGGGCCTGACCCTGGGGTGCGCGCGCTGTCACGACCACAAGTTCGACCCGATCTCGCAGAAGGAGTTCTACGAGGTCATGGCGAACTTCAACAACATCCCCGAGCGGGGCAAGGGCTTCAAGTACGTGAACTCCCCGCCCCTGGTCACCGCCCCCACCGGCGAGCAGCGCGCCGAGCTGAACGAGCTCGACGCCGAGCTCGCCGAGGCGCGGGCGGCGCTGGCCGCCCTCGACGACGAGGCGGCGGCGGCCCGGGCCGAGTGGGAGGCGTCGCTCGAGCGGGCGGGACCCGTCGACTGGAACCTCCGCGACGGGCTGCTCGCGTACCACGCCTTCGAGGGCACCATCGACGGCATCCAGACCTCGACGGACGTGCCGGCGGTGCTCGAGGACGGGCTGCCGCAGTTCTATCCCGGCGTCCTCGGCTACGCCGCGAGCTTCGACGGGCGGCGCTTCGTCAACGCCGGCAACGCCCCGGACGTGGGCTACGACGACTCGTTCAGCCTCGCCGCGTGGATGTATCCGACGGCCGAGAACGGGGTGGTCGTCTCGCGCGCGGCCGGCGGCGACCAGGGCGAGGTGGGCTGGGGCCTCTACCTCGAGGACGGCAAGCTTCGCCTGAACCTGTCGACGCGCGTCCTCGACGACGGCGTCGCGGCCGAGACGGCGGAGGACGTCGCCCTCGGCCGCTGGCAGCACGTCGTCGCCACCTACGACGGCTCGAAGACCCCCGAGGGCATCCGCATCTACGTCGACGGCCGCCTGCAGGCGACGGAGCCGCTGCTCGACCTCGTCGGCAACCGGCTGCCGGCCACCCGCTATCCCCTGCGCATCGGGGCCAGCGGCTCGGACAAGCCGCGGTTCCGGGGCAACCTCGACGAGGTCCGCATCTACGAAGGCGTGCTCAGCCCGGCCGAAGCCGCGGTGGTGGCGACGCCCGAGACGCTGGGCCAGATTGCCGCCCTCGCCCCCGGACAGCGGACCGCGGCCCAGGCCGACAAGCTGCGGCTGGCGTTCCTCGACCAGTACGCGCCCCCCGCCATCCAGGAGGCGGTGCGCGAGGTGGCCCGGCTCGAGCGGCAGCGCGACGAGCTGTGGGCGAGCTTCCCGACCGTCATGGTCATGGAGGAGCGGACGGTCCGCAAGCCCACCTACCGGCTGAACCGCGGCGCCTACGACAGCCCCGCCGAGGAGGTGTTCCCGGGCGTGCCGGCGGTCCTGCCGCCGCTGCCCGAGGGCGTCGAGGCCAACCGCCTGTCGTTCGCGCGCTGGCTCGTCGACCCCGGGCACCCGCTGACCGCCCGCGTCACCGTGAACCGGTTCTGGCAGATGTACTTCGGCACCGGCCTCGTGAAGACGGCCGAGAACTTCGGCACCCAGGGCGAGTTCCCCAGCCATCCCGAGCTGCTCGACTGGCTCGCCACCGAGTTCGTCGACTCGGGCTGGGACGTCAAGGCCCTGCAGCGGGCCATCGTGACCAGCGCCGCCTACCGGCAGGCGTCCCACGTGACGGCCGACGAGTTCGAGAGCGACCCCGAGAACCGGCTGCTCGCGCGCGGCCCCCGGCTGCGTCTCCCGGCCCCGATGATCCGCGACCAGGCCCTCGCCGTCTCCGGCCTCCTCGTCGAGAAGGTCGGCGGCCCGTCGGTCAAGCCGTACCAGCCGGAAGGCCTCTGGGCCGACATGGTCGAGGGCGGCTACGGCGACTACGTGCAGGAGACCGGCGAGGATCTGTACCGCCGCAGCCTCTACACGTTCTGGAAGCGCACCCTCGGGCCGCCGACGATGATGACGTTCGACGCGTCGACGCGCGAGACGTGCATCGTGCGCACCGGCCGCACCAACACGCCGCTCCAGGCCCTGAACCTGATGAACGACGTGACCTACGTCGAGGCGGCCCGCCGCCTCGCCGAGCGCATGATGACCGAGGGCGGGGAGACCCCGGAGGACCGCATCGGCTACGCGTACCTCCTGTCCACCGCCCACCGGCCGCGGCCGGCCGCCCGCGACATTCTGGTGAACGGCTATCGGCGCCATCTCGACCGCTACCAGGCCGACCGCGGCGCCG
Source organism: Vicinamibacterales bacterium (assembly GCA_965204675.1). Taxonomy (GTDB): domain Bacteria; phylum Acidobacteriota; class Vicinamibacteria; order Vicinamibacterales; family UBA8438; genus JAJEEA01. The sequence goes on along the minus strand of OZ242003.1, from coordinate 4,589,907 downwards.
CCCTCGAGCTCGTCAGCCAGGGCGAGTCCGGGCGCGACGAGACGTTGGACGTGGCCGAGCTGGCGTCCTATACGATGGTCGCCAACCTGATCCTGAACTTCGACGGCACGATCACAAAGGAATGACCATGGACGCGCATCTCGAACGGCTTCTGAGTCGGCGGCGCTTCTTCGAGCTCGCGGGCACCGGCATCGGGACCGCGGCCCTCGCCACCCTGTTCGGGCAGGACCTGCTGGCCCAGGCCCCCGGCGGCGGCGCCCCCGGGGCGGCGGCCGGCTTCGGCGCCCTGCCCGGCCTGCCGCACCACGCGCCCAGGGCCAGGCGCATCATCTACCTGTTCCAGTCCGGCGCCCCCTCGCAGCACGAGCTGTGGGACTACAAGCCGGCCCTCGCGAGGATGGTCGGCGAGGACCTGCCGCCGTCGGTGCGCGGCGACCAGCGGGTCACCACCATGACGGCGGGGCAGGAGCGCTTCCCGCTGGTGCCGTCGATGTTCGAGTTCAAGCAGCACGGCGCCACGGGCACGTGGGTCAGCGACCTCATGCCCCACACCGCCAAGATCGTCGACGAGCTGACGTTCATCAAGTCGATGCACACCGAGGCGATCAACCACGACCCCGGCATCACCTTCTTCCAGACCGGGGCCCAGCTCGCGGGCCGGCCCAGCATGGGGGCGTGGCTCTCGTACGGCCTCGGCAGCATGAACGCCGACCTGCCCACCTTCGTGGCCATGATCTCGAAGGGCTCGGCCCAGACCGGCCAGCCCCTCTACGACCGCCTGTGGGGCAGCGGCTTCCTGCCGACCCGCTACCAAGGCGTGAAGTTCCTCTCGACCGGCGACCCCGTGCTGTACCTGTCGAACCCCCCGGGGGTCGACCAGGGCACGCGCCGCCGCTACCTCGACGACCTCGGCGCCCTGAACCGCCTCAAGGAGGACGAGTACGGCGATCCCGAGACCAGCACCCGCATCGCCCAGTACGAGATGGCCTACCGCATGCAGAGCTCGGTGCCCGAGCTGACCGACCTCTCGGACGAGCCCGACAGCACCTTCGAGCTCTACGGCCCCGACTCGCGCACCCCCGGCACCTTCGCCCGCAACTGCTTGCTCGCCCGCCGGCTCGCCGAGCGCGACGTCCGGTTCATCCAGTGCTTCCACCGCGGCTGGGACCAGCACACCCGCCTGCCCCGCGGCATCCAGCGCCAGGCGAAGGACGTCGACCAGGCCCAGGCCGCCCTCGTCACCGACCTCAAGCAGCGCGGACTGCTCGACGACACCCTCGTCGTCTGGGGCGGCGAGTTCGGCCGCAGCGCCTACTGCCAGGGCGTCTTCAACGAGGACACCTACGGGCGCGACCACCACCCCCGCTGCTTCACCATCTGGATGGCCGGCGGCGGCGTCAAGCCCGGCGTCACCCACGGCGCGAGCGACGACTTCTCGTACAACATCGCCCGCGACCCCGTGCACATCCACGACCTGCACGCCACGATGCTGCATCTGCTGGGCATCGACCACACGCGGCTGACCTACGCCTACCAGGGGCGGAACTTCCGGCTGACCGACGTGGCCGGAAGGGTGGTGGAGCCGATTCTGGCGTGAACGAATCCGTGCGGGAGAGCGGGCTGACGCGGGAGCCGCAGGCATCGGCTCGGGACAGGCCGGCAGCGCCGGTTCTGCGTGCGGACGTTCCTGTCTGCCGCGGAACCCATGGACTTCGAGGTCATCGGTGGCGTTCGCTCGGCGGAGACCATCGCCCGGGGTCGAGGAATCCGCGAACTTCCGCGCCTGCGACGAGCGTACGGCCCGGGCCATTGGCGCAAGTGCAAGGGTGAGGCGGACGTCAGACTGCCGGATGGCGTTGTGCGTTGCGCGGAAGTGCACTGGTACGAAGCGCACGGCAAAGGCAGGTTCGAGTTCAAGATCAAGCGGTACCTGGAGTAACACATGTCCGGTTCGAACTTCGTTGTCTGTCTCCGCAACGCGGGCTACGAGGCGTCTCTGGACCGCGGCGCGCGCTATCGACTGCTTGCTGATGCGGAAGCGGCCAGGCACGAGCAGGTTCGTGTCGTCGACGAATCGGGAGAGGACTACCTGTACCCTGAGTCCTGTTTCGCCAGGATCGACGAGATCACCATCTGTTGCGCGGACATCGGGTCGGTAAAGAAGGGGCGGTTCGGATGGGCAAGTGCCTCCACCGCGGAGGACCAGGCGCCGTCGTCGGGGAACGATATTCAGGTATTCGCCGAGTTGATCGCCGACCGCCTCGCACAAGGCGGAAAGGTGGCGCTCGGCTTCGAGTGTCCCCTGTGGGTTCCGGTGGCCGACACGCCGCTGGAGTTGACGCGGGCGCGAGGGGGAGAGGGTAGTCGAGCCTATTCGGCTTCGGCCGGGGCTGCGTCGCTCGTGACGGGGTTGACGGAAGTCGCGTGGATTCTCGATCGGATTCGAACGAAAGGACAGGGTGTGGAGGCCTTCCTGGATTGGGAAGCATTCGAACGTGTCGAGAGCGGCGTCTTCCTCTGGGAAGCGATGGTGACGGGAAGCGGGAAGACCGACTCGCACGTGTCTGACGCCGCTGCGGCGGTCGACGCGTTCCAGCGTGCTCTGCCCGACCCGACGTCATGCGACGCCCTCACGCCCACGCACAGGACGCGTTCGCTGATCGGGGCGGCTCTGTTGTGGGCAGGTTGGTCCACGGATCTCCGTCTATTGAGCAGGCCGTGCGTGGTGATCGACCCTGAGCGAGTACCCGCGTACGGTTAGTGGTTGAAGCACGACTTCCCGAAGGTTGAGTAGTCCGCTGAACATGGGGGCCTTGGTTGAGTCAGCATCCGTCAGGGAGCGCGACATTCCTGGTGGCGGAACGAGCGCAACGGCTGCCGCTCCGCGGTCCCGCGGCACCGGGAGATCAACGCCATCCTGAGCGCGCAAAATCTGCCGGGACCTCGCCATCGACGTGATCGGGATCGGGCAGGGGACGTGAGCTGACGGACCTGATGGAGACCCGGTTCTTCGAGCGATCCATCCTGAGATCGCCCTACCGCGACGGCTCCCAGACGCGCCGCTACCTGCCCGACTTCATCGTGCTCGTCGACGGCGACGACGACCGATTGCGCCTCGTCGTCGAGATCAAGGCCGTCGGCGCGAGGGCGCCAAGTCAAGAAGACGACCATGGACAGTTACCGGGCCCAGGGCGTCAGCAATCTCGACGCCTACGGTCGCCGGGCCTTCGCCGGGCTGACCGACGTGTACCGGAAGGACGAGGACTTCGAAGCCGCGCTGATGGCCGGTTTCCGGGCGCTTGTCGCCGGGGTGATGCCCTGATCGCAGCTCCGTGCAGCGGCAGGAGCGCCTCCCCGATTCTCGATGAAGACGACCCGCTACTTCGACGAGCAGGTGCTGCGCAAGCGTCCGTACATCGACCCGGCGTGGTGCGTCGAGGTGATCGCCGCACCGCTCCGGAGCGAGATCCAGCCGGACGGCCGGGTCCGTTTCTGGGGCGAGATCGCGACAGGGGGTGAGACCGACCCGCGCATTCTCCGCGTGGTGACGCTGGCCGACGGTGAGACAATCCACAATGCGTTCTTCGACCGCGGCTTTCGGAGGGAACCGTCATGAAGCTCCACTACTACCCGGAGACCGACAGCCTATACGTAGAGCTGAAGGCCGGCCCCGGGGCGGAGACACGGGAAGTTTCCGCTGGGATCAACGTCGACCTCGACGCTCAGGGCAACGCCGTCGGCTTCGACATCGACCAGGCTTCCACGAAGCTCGATCTGGCTACGCTCGAGACCCAAGCCTTGCCCGTGCGGTCGTACAAGGCGGGGTGAGCGTCTCGGTTCGATTTCCATGCCCAGAGGCGATCCGGAAGAAGGTAGAGCCCTCTCAGTCACGACCTGACACGCCATGGACAGGCGGTTCTTCGAGCATCCGATCCTGAACTCGCCCTACGAGTATCCCCGGCGGCACTGGGAGCTCGACGCCAGCGGCCAGCCGACGAACAGGATTGTCGACAAGCGGCGGCAGGTCGCGTTCATCTCGGCGATTCCGACGTCGAAGAAGCAGAAGAGCATCCAGCGGCAGATGGTCTTCGACAAGGCCGCGCACGCGCTCGGGTCCGGGACCCAGAAGTACGACCTGACAGCGTTCATCAGCAACGTCCGCCACCGAGTGGACCGCTGGCGCGAGCTTCCCGATTCGGCCGCGTGGCGGGTGACGCCCGAGACGGCGCGGCTACTCCGGCACTGGCGCAGCCACCACTTCGGCGACATCCGACCGTTCTTCTGCCAGGTCGAGGCGGTGGAGACGCTGATTTGGCTGACCGAAGTCGCTCCGCAGCTCGGGCGGGAGGAGCGGAAGATCCTCGATGACCTTGAGCAGGTCAGCGAAGACGCGAACCCCGGCCTTGCGCGGCTGGCCCTGAAGCTCGCCACCGGGGCCGGCAAGACCACGGTGATGGCGATGCTCATCGCGTGGCAGACCATCAACGCGGTGCGGCGGCCCGGCAGCCGCAAGTTCACGCGCGGGTTCCTCGTGGTGACGCCCGGGGTCACCATCCGGGACCGGCTGCGGGTGCTGCAGCCGAACGACCCCGACGCCTACTACGCGAGCCGCGAGCTCGTGCCCGGCGACATGCTGCGCGACCTGGAGCGAGCGAAGATCGTCATCACCAACTACCACGCGTTCATGCTGCGCGAGCGCTTGGAGCTGTCGAAGGGCGGCCGCGCCCTGCTGCGGGGATCCGGTCCGGACTTGGCGACGAAGGAAACGGTGGGGCAGATGCTCCAGCGGGTCATGCCGGGCCTGATGGGCCTCAAGCGAATCCTCGCCCTGAACGACGAAGCCCATCACTGCTACCGGGAGAAGCCGCCCGGCGAGGACGAGGAAGGCCCCCTCAAGGGCGACGATCGGAAGGAGGCCGAGAGGAACAAGGAAGCGGCCCGGGTCTGGATCTCCGGGCTCGAAGCGGTGCAGCGCAAGCTCGGCCTGCAGCGCGTGATCGACCTGTCGGCGACGCCGTTCTTCCTGCGCGGGTCGGGCTACGCCGAGGGGACGCTGTTCCCCAGGACGGCCAGCGACTTCTCGCTGATGGACGCCATCGAGAGCGGCATCGTCAAGCTGCCGCGGGTGCCGGTGGCCGACAACATTCCGGGCGGCGACATGCCGAAGTTCCGGAACCTGTGGGAGCACATCCGGCCGAAGATGCCGAAGAAGGGGCGCGGCAAGGCCGGCGGGCTCGACCCGCTCAGCCTGCCGCTCCAGTTGCAGACCGCGCTCGAGGCGCTCTACGGGCACTACGAGAAGACGTTCGAGCTGTGGGCGAAGGCGGGCATCGACGTCCCGCCGTGCTTCATCGTCGTCTGCAACAACACCTCGACGTCGAAGCTCGTCCACGACTTCATCGCCGGTTTCGAGCGGGAGAACGAGGACGGCTCGACGTCGCTGGTCAACGGCCGTCTCGCCCTCTTCCGCAACTTCGACGAGCACGGCAACCCGCTGGCCCGGCCGCGGACGCTGCTCATCGACAGCGAGCAGCTCGACTCGGGAGAGGCCCTCGACAAGAACTTCCGGGCCGCGGCCGGCGACGAGATCGAGCGCTTCCGCCGCGAGATCGTCGCCCGCACCGGCGACCGCCGGCAGGCCGAGACGCTGTCCGATCAGGACCTGCTGCGCGAGGTCATGAACACCGTCGGCAAGCCCGACACCCTCGGCGGGTCGATCCGGTGCGTCGTCTCCGTCTCGATGCTCACCGAGGGCTGGGACGCCCGCACCGTCACCCACGTGCTCGGCGTCCGCGCCTTCGGCACGCAGCTCCTCTGCGAGCAGGTCATCGGCCGCGCCCTCCGCCGCCAGTCGTACGACCCCAATGAGGAGGGCCTCTTCGACGTCGAGTATGCCGACGTCCTCGGCATCCCGTTCGATTTCACCGCCAAGCCGGTGCCCGTCAAGCCGACGCCGCCCCGCGAGACCGTGCTGGTCAGGGCGGTCACGCCCGAGCGCGATGCCTGCGAGATTCGGGAGGCCGAGCTGTGCCGCGTGGTCGAGGCGCACCCGCACGTGCGCGCCTACGTCAAGAACCACAACCTCGGCCTGGAGGTGCCGTACCGCTACGGCTCCGAGACGCGCCGCTACCTGCCCGACTTCGTCGTGCTCGTCGACGACGGCCGCGGCGACGACGACCTGCTGCGCCTCGTCGTCGAGGTCAAGGGCTACCGCCGCGAGGACGCCAAGGTCAAGAAGACCACCATGGACACCTACTGGGTGCCGGGCGTCAACAACCTCGGCTCGTACGGCCGGTGGGTCTTCGCCGGGCTGAGCGACGTCTAACAGATGGAGGAGGACTTCGAGGCCGCGCTCGAGGCGCGGTTCGGGGCGCTCGTCGCGCGGGCGGCGCCGTGACGCGGAGGAGGCGGCGACGCCTTGAAGCTGCCGCGCGCTGCGAGGGCGCGAGTCGACGGCGGCAAGGTCGTCGGCTATCTGCTCTCGCCGCATCATCCCGACGGTCGGAGCAAGGCCGCCTTCTTCGGCGCGTTCGGGTTCAGCCCCGTGCGCTGGGAGGCTCTTCGCCGCCGCGCTGCGCGATCAGGGGGCGAAGGGAGAAGTCGCCGCCATCGCCACGTCGGAATATGGTACACGGTACAGTGTGGACGGCGTCATCGAGACTCCCGACGGTCGCAACCCTCGAGTACGAACCGTCCGGATCATCGAAGGCGACGGGGAACCGCGTCTGATCACGGCGCATCCGTCGAGGAGGCGGGATGCTGGAAGAACATGATCGCGTCGTGCTCACGGACGATGCCGCCCACCCGGACCTGGAGACCGGCGACGTGGGAACGATTGTCCACGTCCATCGGAACGGTGAGGCCTTCGAGGTGGAGTTCTCGACCCTGGACGGGCAGACGGCGGCGTTGGCCACCGTGCAGTCGTCGCAGGTGCGTCCGGTGACCGGCGCAGACATCACGCACGCGCGGGAGCTTCAGGCGGGGGCCGCGGCTCGACCGCGGTAGGGGGTGTCATGGCCGAGGTGGACAGCTCGGCGAACCTGGTCGTGGAGAGAGGCATGAAGCTGAAGGTCATGATCCACGAGGCCGATGAGGGCGGTTTCTGGGCCGAGGTGCCGTTCATCCCGGGATGCGCGACGCAGGGGGACTCGTTCGACGAGCTGCTGAGCAACCTCCACGAAGCGGTAGAAGGGTGCCTTTCGATCGCGGTGATCGAGGAGTCCGAGCTGTAGGACGCACATGGCCAAGCGGCAGCGCAAGCCTCCCAGGACGGTCGCAACCGCCCCGATGATTCCCGACGCCGACTGGGAGATGCCGGGGGACCAGCGGCGGTGACGGTGTTGCTCGACACGTGCGCCGTCGTCTAGGCCGTCAGCGACCCCGGGCAGCTCTCGCCGCAGGTGGTGTCCCTGCTCGAGACGGACGACGCATCACCGTGGATGGGACAGGCATGGCGAAACGGAAGCGCGAGAAGACCATCGCGACCCTGAAGCACGACGAGGCGTCGCGGAAGAACATCCCCACCGCCGAGTTCCGCTCGGTGATGGACCGGTCCGAGCAGAGCCCGGTCCGTGTCGCCTACGAGCGCCGCAACCGCGACCTCGACCCCCAGCTCGTCTGGCGCGGCAAGGGCCAGCAGGACTGGTCGGACCTCGTCGTGCAGGCTCCGCCCCTCTACATCCAGGAGAAGGTGCACCCCAAGGTCCTCATCGACGACCTCCGGCGCCGGACCCGGGAGGGGCGCCGGGACCGGGAGGACGATGCGGCCGAGACCCAGCCCGACCTGTTCGCCGACTTCAACGGCCTGCCCGACGAGGGCGCGAAGACCGAGTTCTACCAGCACGACGCCAACTGGTCGAACCGCATGATCCTCGGCGACAGCCTCCAGGTGATGGCCTCGCTCGCCGAGCGCGAGGGGCTGCGTGGCAAGGTGCAGTGCATCTACCTCGACCCGCCCTACGGCATCAAGTTTAACTCGAACTTCCAGTGGTCGACGACGAGTCGAAATGTTGCCGATGGAAGAGCGGACCACATTACCCGAGAACCGGAGCAGGTGAAGGCATTCCGGGATACGTGGCGCGACGGAATTCATTCATATTTGACTTACCTGCAGGATCGGTTGTTTGTTGCTCGCGATCTCCTTAGCGAGAGCGGCTCCATATTCGTGCAGATCGGTGATGAAAACGTTCACCGAGTTCGAGCATTGATGGACGACGTGTTCGGGAGTACGAATGCCGTTGCGTTGATTGCATTCAAAAAAACTTCTGGTGCCGGGAGTATTTCCGGGAGAACGTTAGTTGTCCCGCAAGTTTTTGACTATTTGGTTTGGTATGCCAAAAATAGGGAAATTGTGAAGTACCGCCAGCTGTATCTGGGTAAAGTACTCGGTGAGAGTGGTGCGTCTCAGTATCAGTGGGTGGAAACGGACTACTTCTCGCGCCACCGGATGACTAAGGACTCTCAACGCAGTGCGGGCGACGCAAAAAGTAGGGTGTTCGGTTCCGATAATCTCACATCAACGTCAGGTGTTGACAAGACGCGTTATCCTGTAGAATTTGAGGGTAAGACCTATACTCAGCATCCAGCAGTGTGGAAAACATCATCCGAAGGTATGCGGAGACTCGGCAAGGCAAGAAGACTGATATCTGCCGCATCCAACCTGTCTTATGTCAGATATATCGATGACTTTCCGGCTATTCCTATGACCAATTTTTGGGTCGACACCGCAAGTAGCTTTATGGCGGGCAAAGTATACGTAGTACAGACTAACACAAAAGTCGTTGAGAGATGCCTTCTCATGACCACCGACCCCGGCGACTTGGTGTTGGACCCTACCTGTGGTTCCGGTACGACAGCCTACGTGGCGGAGCAATGGGGTCGACGATGGCTAGCGATTGATACCTCCCGTGTGGCGCTCGCGCTCGCGAGGGCTCGTATGACTGGGGCTCGGTATCCTTACTATCTATTGTCGGATAGTACGGAGGGTCAGCGCAAGGAGGCGGAGCTTAGCAACACGGTGCCGCAGAAAAACGGAGGGTGTGGTGGCGATGTACGACAGGGATTCGTCTACGAACGAGTGCCACACATCACCCTTAAGTCGATTGCGAATAACGCAGAGATCGACGTTATCTGGGAGCGCTGGGAGAAGACGCTAGCGCCACTGCGAGAGGATCTGAACGCCAGGCTCGATTGCGACTGGGAGGAATGGCAGATTCCCGGCGAGGCGACGGAGGGTTGGCCGGGGGAAGCGGTTGAGACGCACAGACTGTGGTGGGATGCGCGCATTGCCCGGCAGCAGGAGATCGATGAGTCAATTGTGGCCAAAGGGGACTATGAGTCCCTCTACGACAAGCCCCATGAGGACAAACATAGGGTACGGGTGGCTGGGCCATTTACGGTCGAGAGCCTGGCGCCGCATCGGGTGGTGGCGGTCGACGAGAACGACGAGCTCCTGGACCGCGTGGCGGAGACGAGGGCCGACTACGGCCCGCAGGTCGACTTCGCGGGCATGATCCTGGACCAGCTCGCGACCGCGGGCGTCCAGCAGGCGCACAAGGAGGACCGCATCGCTTTCGCGGGGGTCACGCCGTGGCCGGGCTCGTACATCTGCGCGGAGGGGCGCTACGTCGAGGGCGGGGGAGCATCGCAGCCGGAGAAGCGGGCCGGCATCTTCGTCGGCCCGGAGTTCGGCACGGTCTCCCGCCCCGACCTCGTGGCGGCGGCCCGGGAGGCGGGCGACGGCGGCTTCGACGTGCTGATCGCCTGCGCGTTCAACTACGAGGCGCACGCCTCCGAGTTCGACCGCCTCGGCCGCATCCCCGTCCTCAAGGCCCGCATGAACGCCGACCTCCACATGGCCGGCGAGCTGAAAAACACCGGCAAGGGCAACCTCTTCGTCGTTTTCGGCGAGCCCGACATCGACATCCTGCCGGCGGGCGGAGACGGGGCGGAGGACGGCCGCGTCCAGGTGAAGATCAACGGCGTCGACGTCTTCCACCCCAACACCGGCGAGGTCCGCAGCGACGGCGCCGACGGCATCGCCTGCTGGTTCATCGACACCGACTACAACGAGGAGAGCTTCTTCGTCCGCCACGCGTACTTCCTCGGCGCCAACGACCCCTACAAGGCCCTCAAGACCACCCTGAAGGCCGAGATCGACCCCGACGCCTGGGCCTCGCTGCACAGCGACGTCTCGCGCCCGTTCGACCGCCCCGAGTCGGGCCGCATCGCCGTCAAGGTCATCAACCATCTCGGCGACGAGGTGATGAAGGTGTTCCGCGTGTGAGCCCGTGCGTTCCGACGCTGGAGGATGCCCATGGCCAGCGGTGAACAGCTCAAAGCGCTGCTCAAGTCCCATGTCGACGGTGACGACGATCGCTTTTTCTCCGTCGCCATGCAAGTGGCTGCCCATGAGGCTCGGCGCGGCCACGGAAGGCTGGCGGGGGAGTTGCGCGCCCTGATCGACAGGGCGAAGAGCGGTGTGGGGACCAGGGCGCCGGTCTCCATCGGGCGGCCTCGGGGCGAGTTGGCGAACCTGCTGGAAGCCTCCCACCCGAGCGCCCGGTTGGGAGAGATGATCTTCGGAGACGCTCTGGGACAGCAGATTCGACGGGTGATTCGCGAGCAGCGGCATGCGGGACGCATCGTGGAGCGGGGCCTAGCGCCCCGGCGCAAGCTCTTGTTGACAGGACCGCCGGGAACCGGCAAGACACTGACGGCATCCGTTCTCGCGGGAGAGCTCGGGTTCCCTCTGCTTCAGGTGCGGCTCGATGGGCTCATCACGAAGTACATGGGGGAGACGGCGGCCAAGCTGCGGCAGGTCTTCGAGGCGACGATGCGGACGCGCGGGGTGTACTTCTTCGACGAGTTCGACGCCATCGGCTCCCAGCGCGGGATGCCGAACGACGTGGGCGAGATTCGGCGCGTCCTCAACAGCTTCCTGCAGATGATCGAGCAGGATCGATCTCACAGCCTCGTCGTCGCCGCGACGAACAATCCCGGCATCCTGGATCCGGCGCTCTTTCGGCGCTTCGATGACGTCCTGCACTACGAGCTGCCCGAGCGGGCGCAAATCGTACGGCTTCTCAGGGCTCGGCTGTCCCCGGCCGCGGTGAAGCGGGTACGGTGGAGCACCCTGGCGGAGCTCGCGGGGGGCCTCAGCTACGCCGAAGTGGCTCGCGCCGCCGACGATGTTCTGAAGGATGCCTTGATTCATGAACGGCCTCTGGTTCGGGAGGCGGACATCCGGCTGATGATCGAGGAGCGCCAGACGATAGCCGCCAGGCTGTCTGCGGCCAAGGTGTAGCGGCAGGGCGTGAGCATGGCGAACGGGCGGGAACGGAGTCGGCACTTCATCATCGAGGGCTTCACCGAGACGGAGCCATATAGGTCGCGACAGCAGGGTGCACGGCGGCCGGTTGTTCCGGAGCGAGACAGGGGCAGCCACGGCGGTGCCTTGCAGGGTCAGGTAGACGCCTTGCGGGTGCAGGCCGCGGCCGCGCGCGTTGCGCAGGAAGCTGCGGGCCTGGACGACAGCTTGGGCTTGCAGGTCGAGTTCGAGAGCTTCCCGGAAATCGAGTTGGCGTTCGAGAGCTTGGCCCGCGAGCGGTCCGGGATCGAGTTGCTGAACGTCCGACACGTGGGCGATCGGACCCACGCCACGGTCTTCGTGCCGGACGGGAAGCTCGATCATTTTGAGCGTCTCATCCGGGAGTACCTGGAGGAGAGACGGGATAGCGCAGGACGTGCTCTCGACCACAGGAGGCTCGTCGACGCGATTCGAGCGATCCGCGCTGCGAGTCTTCGGGCACTCTGGACCGACACGGATGAAGAGTTTCCCACGGCGGATGAGGGCTCGCTCTGGTGGGAGGTGTGGCTGCCGGTTCGGCGGGACGGACGGGTCGTGGCCGCGTCCTTCCGAGAGCACGCCGAAGCCCAGGGCATGCGCATCGCGCGTGGCGCCGTGACTTTCCTGGAGCGTACCGTGCTGCTGGTGTCCGCGTCCCTGGAGCAGATGCAGCGGTCGATTCTGACGCTCAACAGCATCGCGGAGCTTCGACGAGCCAAGGAGACAGCCGAGTTCTTTCAATCCCTGCGGCCGGACGAGCAGCAGGAATGGATCGACGAGTTGCTGACGCGAACGCAGTTTCCCGCCAACGGCGACGAGGTTCCGCGCGTCTGCCTGCTCGATACAGGAGTGAATCGTGGCCATCCTCTTCTGCGCCGGGCGCTCGACGACGGTGATCTGCACACGGTCGAGCCCGGCTGGGGTCCCGACGATGCGCACGGTCACGGTACCCAGATGGCCGGTGTTGCGTTGGCCGGGGATCTGACGGAGCTGGTTGCAGGCAGCGATTCTGTCGCCCTCGAGCATCGCCTGGAATCGGTCAAGCTGTTGCCGGGGCCCGGCGCCGGCGGAGATCCGCAGCATCACGGCTACGTGACGGGGGAGGCCGTGGCTCGCCCGGAAGTCACGGCGCCAGAGCGGCTACGGTTGTTCGGGATGGCCGTCAGCACTCCGGACGGGCGCGACCGGGGCCAGCCGTCGGCGTGGTCGGCGGCCGTGGACGCACTGGCGGCGGACGTCGACGGTGCCGGCGAACGTCCGCGTCTCCTGGTTCTGTCAGCCGGGAACATCGATGATCTCAATGCGTGGGCCCGCTATCCGGATTCGAATGACACCGATGGTGTGCACGATCCTGGCCAGGCGTGGAACGCACTGACCGTCGGTGCCTTCACTGAACGAGTGCGAATCGCCGAGGCCGATGGTGGCGGGCTCACGCCCATCGCTCCCCGCGGAGGTCTCAGCCCGTTCAGCACCACCTCGCTCACGTGGGAGAAACACTGGCCACTCAAGCCGGACGTCGTGCTGGAGGGCGGCAACGCGGCGAAGGATTCACTGTCGGCCGTGACGATGGACAGTCTGGGCCTCTTGACGACCCATCACCGGCCCAACGAACGGATCTTCACGACGACCAACGCGACGAGCGCGGCGATGGCGCTGGCGGCGCGGCTGGCGGCTCGAATCATGGTCGTCTATCCGACTCTGTGGCCGGAGACCGTGCGTGCTCTGATCGTCCATTCGGCGGAGTGGACCGAGGCCATGCGTCATGCCTCGTTGCCAGCGACGGGCAAGATCGCGAAGGCGGACTACGAGTGCCTGTTGCGGCGATGCGGGTTCGGTGTGCCGGACCTGGAGCGCGCGCTCTGGAGTGTCGAGAACTCGCTGACGATGGTGGTTGAAGAGCGCCTGCATCCGTTCAGGCGCGAGAGCTCGAAGCAGCCGCAGTTGCGAGACATGCAACTCCACAGTCTGCCCTGGCCGCGCGAGGCGCTGGAGGCTCTGGGGGAGACACGAGTGGAGATGAGGGTCACGCTCTCCTACTTCATCGAGCCGAACCCGTCGCGTCGCGGCGTGCGTTCTCGGTACCGATACGAGTCTCACGGTCTTCGATTCGACGTCAAGCGACCGCAAGAATCGGTCGACGAGTTTCGGACGCGGATCAATGCGGCCGCGATGGACGAGGAGAAGGGGCTTGGCGGTGGACGTGGCGGCGATTCGGCATGGCTGATCGGGAAGCAGTTGCGACACAGAGGCTCCCTACACGGGGACATCTGGAGCGGAAGTGCGGCGGATCTCGCCAGCCGGGGATGTCTCGCCGTCTACCCGTCGGTGGGCTGGTGGAAGACCCGCCCAGCGCTCAAGCGTTACGACCAGACTGCGCGATACGCGCTCGTCGTCAGCATCAGGGCGCCGGAGGTCGACGTAGATCTGCGGACGGAGGTCGCGAGCCGGATCGGTGTACCAGTGGAGACGGCATAGATCTTCGGCCCTTGCGCGCACTGGAGACTCATGAAAGGCGAGAGGCGTCGGGAGATGATGGATGATCCCATCGTGGCCGACGTGCGTGCAACACGCGACAAGCTCGCCGCGGAGTGCGGTTACGACGTCGGGGAGATCTTCCGGCGCATCCGCGAACGGGAGGCCCAATCCGGCCTCGAGTACGCAAGCTACCCGTCGCGACGGGTCGTGTCGCGGGAGGAACCCGCGAGGCCCGGCGGACGACGATCGGCGGGGGTGACCATGGAGCTTGAGACGATCACGAAGGTCCCGGTTGACCGGCTGCGGCTGGACCGGGAGAGCCCACGACTGGCCGGTGAGGCGGCCGAGGCATCGGACGAATGGATCGTGGCGCGCCTCTACCGCTCGGCCGATCTGGACGAGCTGCTGCAGTCGTTCTCGGCCAACGGCTATCTGGACATCGAGCCCCTGGTGGTAATGGCCGACGGCGACGCGGACGAGGTCGGTCTGATCGTCCTGGAGGGCAACCGCCGGCTCGCCGCCCTCCGGCTGCTGCGGGAACCGGGTCTGGTGCGGAGGATCGCGTCCGCGGAGAACGTGCGAGTTCCCGTGCCGGTGGTGGACGATGCGCTCCGGGCCACGTTCGACCATGTGTCCGTCTACGGCGTCGCCAGCCGTGAGCGCGCATGGGCGTTCATGGGCTTCAAGCACATGAAGGGGCCGGCGAAGTGGGACGCGTACCGGAAGGCGAGGTTCGCGGCGGACTGGTATCGGGCTGGCGGGAGCACTCTGGAGGAGATCGCTGCGGCCATCGGGGACCGGCACGACACGGTCAGACGCATGGTCTGGGCCATCTACGTGCTGGAGCAGGCCGAGCGCGAGGGACTGTTCGACATCGGGGACCGTGATACTCCGAAGTTCAGTTTCGTGTGCCTCTACGCGGCGCTCTGGCGGTCACAGTACGCGGAGTACCTCGGGCTCGCGTCGGGCTGGGCGCGGCACCAGCCGGAAGTGAATCCGGTGCCGCGGGAGAGGTTCAACGAGCTCCGGAAGGTCCTCGTGTGGCTCTATGGGTCGAAGTCGGACGACGCACGGCCGGTCGTCCAGGTGCTGAATCCGGACGTCCGGCGACTCGGGGAGGTACTGGCCGTCGCGGAGGCGCGAGACGTCCTCGAACAGACGGGCGATCTCGATCGAGCGCACGCGAGCACCCAGTCGGTTGAGCGGCGGTTCGTCTCGGCGCTGCTCCGCGCCCGCGAGACCATCCGGGAGGCGGGCGGCTCGCTACGGGCGTACGACGGATGGGACAAGTCGCTGCTCGACGTTGCGGAGGATGTCAAGGAGACGGCCGACAGCGTGTACGTGAGCATGGCGAGCAAGCGGGACGGCGAACTCTCGGGGAACTGATGGCGGCGAGTCTCTCCACAGATCTTGCGGCCGGTCCGTCGATGGGTAGGTCCGAGGCGAACGTGTTCCGGGGCGCGAAGGTGTCGCGTTTCGAGGAGCACGACTTCTGCTTCGCGGTATAGGGCATGCAGTTTCGCATCGCAGACACTTTCACCGACAGCCTCGCGAGACTGACCGGCGAGGAGCAGAAGGCGGTCAAGACCACCGCGTTCGACCTGCAGATTGACCCGGCCCGGCCGGGGCTGAAGCTGCACCAGGTCGAGGGGGCGAAGGACAAGGGCTTCTGGTCCGCCCGGGTCAGCCGCGACATCCGGCTGATCGTCCACCGCACCGCGGCGAGCTTCCTGCTCTGCTACGTGGACCACCACGACGCCGCGTACCAGTGGGCCGAACGGCGGCGGCTGGAGCGGCATCCGACCACGGGAGCGGCGCAGCTCGTGGAGATCCGCGAGACGGTCCGCGAGGTTCCGGTGCCGCGGTACGTGACGGTGGATGTTCCGGCGGCCGCCGAACCCGAGCCCGCCAGCCGTCCGGCGGTGCGGACACCGCTCTTCGCCGGCGCATCGGACGACTACCTGCTGGGCTACGGCGTGCCCGGCGAATGGCTGGGCGACGTGCGCGCGGCCACCGAGGAGACGCTGCTCGACCTTGCCAACCACCTTCCAGCCGAGGCGGCCGAGGCGTTGCTGCAGCTCGCCACCGGTGGCGCCCCCATGGTGCCCGCCGCGGTCGGCACCGACGCCGATCCGTTCGCGCACCCTGACGCCCAGCGGCGCTTCCGGGTGATGGCCGACGTCGAGGCGCTCGAGCGGGCGCTCGACTATCCCTGGGAGAAGTGGACCGTCTTCCTGCATCCGGCCCAACGGCAACTCGTCGAGCGGGAGTACAACGGCCCCGCGCGCGTCTCGGGGTCGGCGGGCACCGGCAAGACCATCGTGGCCCTCCACCGGGCCGTGCATCTCGCCCGCACGCACCCGGAGAGCCGCGTGCTGCTCGCGACGTTCTCCGACGCCCTGGCCACCGCCCTGCGAGTGCGCCTCACGCGCTTGATCGGCAACGAGCCGAAGATCGCGGAGCGTCTCGAGGTGCAATCCATGAGCGGCATCGGCCGGCGGCTCTACGCGGCCCGCGCCGGCCGCCTCGATCTCGTGCGCGACGAGGATGTCCGAACCCTGCTCGACCGTGCCGCGGCCGGCATCGAGGGCCACCGCTTCAGCGCCCACTTCCTGTGGACGGAATGGAGCACTGTGGTCGACGCCTGGCAGCTCGAGACCTGGGAGGACTATCGCGACGTGCCGCGGCTCGGCCGCAAGACGCGGCTGGCCGAGAGGCAGCGCGAGGTGCTCTGGTCGATCTTCTCGCGGGTCCGGTCGGCCCTCGCGGACGAGGGGCGGCTCACGGAGCCCGCCATGTTCACGCGGCTGGCCGCGCAGATTGCGCAGGCGGCGCATGCGCCGTTCGACTTCTGCGTGATCGACGAGGCCCAGGACGTCGGCGTCGCCGAGCTGCGCCTCCTTGCCGCTCTCGGCGGGGGCCGGCCGAACGGCCTGTTCTTCGCCGGCGACCTCGGGCAACGGATCTTCCAGACCCCGTTCTCGTGGCGGTCCCTGGGCGTCGACGTGCGCGGCCGATCCCACACGCTACGCATCAACTACCGGACCTCGCACCAGATCCGGCGGCAGGCCGACCGGCTCCTGCCCCCCGAGCTCGCCGACGTCGACGGCAACGCCGAGCATCGGGGCGCCACGATCTCGGTGTTCAACGGCCCGGCGCCCGAACTCAGGGTGTTCGACTCGCCGGAGGAAGAGACGGAGGCCATCGCGGGCTGGCTGCGCGCGCGACAGGGCGAGGGCTACGCGCCGCAGGCGATCGGCGTGTTTGTCAGGTCGGAAGTACAGCTCGATCGGGCGCTGTCGGCGGTGCGGGAGGCGGGAATGCGGCCCGTGCAGCTCGACGCGGGGTCGGGCGGCGTCTCGGGAGCGGTCGCGGTCGGCGCCATGCACCTCGCGAAAGGGCTGGAGTTCCGCGCCGTCGTGGTGGCCGCCTGCGACGACGAGGTCATCCCGCTCCAGGGTCGGATCGAGCACGTCGCCGACGAGGCGGACCTCGAAGAGGTCTACAGCACCGAGCGCCACCTGCTCTACGTCGCCTGCACCCGCGCCCGCGACCGCCTGCTGGTGACCGGCGTCGAGCCGGCCTCGGAGTTCCTCGACGATCTGCGGGGATAGGTTCTCATCGGCTACCGCGAGGAGGTCTACGTGTTCGCGTCGCAAGCCATTCACGAGACGGTCCGCGTGCACGCCATGAACGATGCGGCAGGCTTTGGGCCGAGCGACCACTGTCGGATTCGAATCGCGGTGGAGTGATGGCGGAGGACACCCTTCTCGTCATCAATATCGGGCTCGGATCGATCTTCCTGTTCCTGGGGGTCGTCCTGACCGTGGTCCCGTGGCTGGCCGGCTCGTGGCGCAGCCTGCCGGCGGTGCCGGCGTTCGGGCTCGGCCAACTGACGTTCGGCGTCGGGGAGCTGTCGCGGCTCCCGCTGGTCCGGAGCGCGGCGCCGCTGCCCGACCCGGCCTGGGAGTACGTCGGCGTCTTCGCGATCTACTTCATGATCGTGCCGCTGTACCTCTTCAACACGTTCTTCTTCGGCCCCGGGCTGTGGCGCTCCTACGAGCGTGTGTGGCGGTTCCAGACGGGGTTCACGGTCGTCGCGATGGCGGCGGGGGCGGCGCTGGGAGAGCCCGCGGCGCTGCTCCAGGCGCACCTCGTGCTGTCGGTGCTCTACTTGACGTTGACGGTGGCCAACGCCCTGACGGGGCACATGCACGCCCCCGAGGTCGGGAACCTCATCCGGAACGCGGCGCTGTTGATGATCGTCGGGACGGCGAACGACGTGCTGGTGCTGGCCGGGGCGCTGCCTTGGGACGTGCGGGCGATGCGGTTGGGGGCGCTGGCGGTGATGGCGGCGATGGCTTACGCGCTGGTGCGCCGCGCGAGCGAGAACCAGGCGCGGCTGGCGACGCTGCACGTCGAGCTCGACGCGGCGCGCAAGGTCCAGCGGGGGCTGCTGCCGCAGGAAGGGCCCCGGCTGCCGGACTCGGCGTACTGCTTCCGGTACATCCCGGCCGCGGTCGTCGGCGGGGACTTCTACGACATCCTGGCCCCGAAAGCGGAAGGGTTCGGCGTGCTGGTCGCCGACGTCACGGGGCACGGCCTGCCCGCCGCGCTGATGGCCTCGATGGTGAAGTCGGCGGCGGCGGCGCAGCTTCAGGTGGCGGACGAGCCGCGCAAAGTGATGGAGGGGATGGGCCGCCGGCTGTACGACCATCTGAACGACAACTTCACGACCGCGAGCTATGCCTGGGTCGACCTGGCGGGGGGGCGGCTGGAGGTCGCGAACGCGGGTCACCCGCCGCTGCTGGTGCACCACCGGCGCGCCAACACGGCGTCGTACGTCTCGGGGGCGGGAATGTTGCTGGGCGTGGTGGCCGACGACGAGTACGAGACCGCCGAGGTCGCGCTGGCGGCCGGCGACCGGGTCATCCTCTACACGGACGGGCTGACCGAGGCGGCGTCGCCGCAGGGCGAGCTGTTCTCGGCGCGGCGGCTGCAGGAGGTCGTGCTGGCGAATCCGGAACCGGGGGCGGGCGCTCTGGGCGACCGGATCCTGTCGGCGTTGCGGGACTGGACCGGCCGGCCGGCGCTCGACCTCGAGGACGACTTGACGCTGGTGATCATCGAGGTGCCGGCGTCGGCCGCGCCGCGGCCCGACTCGATATGCGCCTCCTGACCGACCGGGCGGTGTCTACGGGCGACTCGAGCGCTCATGCGGTGCTCCACCGCAAGCTGCGGGAAGGCAGGCTGACGGAGACGGGCCGGGATGCCATCGGTGGTGCCGTGACTACGTGAAGACTCGGATCTGCATTCCGAATCTCGGTATTCCGCGGCCCTCCTCGGCCCACCCGTCGTCCACCGGCGGGACGGGCGGGAAGAACGCCGCGGAACGCCGCGGCGAACCCACGGGTATCATGAGGCACGACCCGGGGGCAGCGGTGTGACCGTGGACGCCGCCCGGCCGGCCCGGTCGACAGGTACCAACGTCGGAGCGGCGCCGCCTCCGCGGGGAAGCGCGTGCCCGCAGCAGAAGGGACGGGCTCGTGATTCACTACGTCTCGGGAGACATCCTCCTCATCTACCGACATCGGAGCGGCGGCGCAGGGATGCGTGCGCCGGCAGCAGAAAGGACGGGCTCGTGATTCACTACGTCTCGGGAGACATCCTCCTCAGCCGCGCGCAGGCGCTGGCCCATGGCGTGGCGCCGAAGGACCCCATGAACCAGGGGCTGGCGCGGTCGCTGCACGAGATGTACCCGGCGATGCACAAGGACTATCACCACTGGTGCAACCTGAGGCACCCGAAGCCCGGCGAGGCGTGGATGTGGGGCGGGGCGGGCGGCGTCAGGGTCATCAACCTCCTCACCCAGGAAGGCGGGTATGGCCACGGCAGTCGCCCCGGACGCGCGACCCTCAAGCACGTCCGCGACTCGTTGCGCGCCCTCGCGCACATCGTCGAAGGCGAGGTCCTGAAGTCGCTCGCGCTGCCCCGGCTCGCCACCGGCGTGGGCGGGCTGGAGTGGGACGACGTCCGCCCCGTGCTCGAGGAGCGCCTCGGCGGCCTGAAGATCCCGGTGTACGTCTACGCCGAGTTCCACGCCGGCCAGAAGGCCGACGAGCCGGGCACGTGAGTGCCGGGACGCATCGAGCATCTCCGGTCTCGCACCCCCACGCTGCACGGTGAGCGGCGGATGGACGGCATGGGCGACCATCACGATCGGCATCGTTGCGGAGACGTCCACCAGTAATGCCCACGAGCCCGTATAATGAGGCGCGAAGTGCGCCTGCTCGCACAGGCGGTCGATACGACTCGCGGTCCGGGATTCGGATGATGAGCCATCGCGTTCGCCGCCTCGGTGTCGTCATTCTGGTGCTCGCCGGGGCGTTGGGCACGGCCGCGGCCGCAACCGCCCAGACCGACGCGGGCGCGCATGCCGTCGCCCCCCTCGCCGAGCAGTACTGCTTCCGCTGCCACGGCCCGCAGACCCAGACCGCCGGCATCGACCTCGCGACGCTGGTCACGGAGCGCCCGCTCGTCCGCAACCGCGAGACGTGGGAGCGCGTCATCGAGGCCCTCGACGAGGGCGAGATGCCGCCGGCCGGCGCCACGCCGCTCCCGCCCGAGGTGCGGCGGCGGATGGCCGCCCTGCTGCACCGCGACATCGAGGAGTTCGACTACTCGACCCTCGACGACCCCGGCTTCGAGCTGATGCGGCGGCTCACCCACACCGAGTACGACAACACCGTCCGCGACCTGTTCGGGGTCGCCCTGAACGTCACCGACCGGTTCCCCGACGAGCTGACGGGGTCGAGCGGGTTCGACAACTCGTCGAACACCCTGTTCCTGCAGCCGGCGCTGATGGAGCGCTACATCGCGGCGGCCGAGCGGGTCGTCGAGCTGGCCCTGCCGGCCGAGCCGACCGACGTCCGCCACCTGGCGTCGCGCGAGCTGGTCTTCGTGGCCGCGCCGGGCGACGGACTGAGTGAGGAGGACGCGGCGGAGGCCGTGCTCGAGCGGTTCCTGGGCCGCGCCTACCGGCGCCCGGCCGCCGCCGACGAGGTCGATCAGGCGGTCGAACGGTACCGGATCGGCCGGACGGCCGGCCTCGACCACGAGGTCGCGGTCAAGCGGGTGCTCCAGTCGGTCCTCATCTCGCCGAAGTTCCTGCTGCGGGTCGAGCGGGGCCATGCCGGCGCCGATCCCTACCGGGTCGACGACTGGGAGCTCGCCTCGCGCCTGTCCTACTTTCTCTGGGCCTCGATGCCCGACCAGGAGCTGTTCGACCTCGCGGCGCGCGGGGAGCTGCGCGACCCCGAGACGCTGCGGGCGCAAGTGACGCGCATGCTCGCCGACCGGCGGGCCGACACCCTGGGGACGGTCTTCGCCGCCCAGTGGCTCGGCTTCCAGCACGTCGGCACCCGCATCTGGCTCGACCCCATCGACAACCCGTGGTGCACGGCGACGCTGATGACCGCGATGCGCGACGAGTCGTCGCTCTTCTTCCTGTCGCTGCTCCGCGAGGACCGGCCCGTCCGGAGCCTCATCGACGCCGACTACACCTACGTCAACGAGGAGCTGGCGGGCACGCTCTACGGCATGGCCGACGTCCGCGGCGAGCACATGCGGCGGGTCGCCCTCGACGACCCCAACCGCGGCGGGGTCCTCGGGCAGCCGAGCATCCTCGCCCTCACGTCGAACTACAAGGACACGAGCCCCGTCAAGCGCGGCAACTACGTGCTCGACGTGCTGCTCGGCACGCCGCCCCCGCCGCCCCCGCCGAACGCCGGCGTGCTCAGCGAGGAGGTGGCCGACCTGCGCGGGCTCAGCTTCCGCGAGAAGCTCGAGATGCACTCGAGCAACGAGACCTGCGCGGCGTGCCACCGCCGCATCGACCCCATCGGCTTCAGCCTCGAGAACTTCGACTACTTCGGGCGCTGGCGCGAGACCTACCACTTCCGCCAGCGGGTGGAGGACCCGGCGGAGGCGGACGAGACGGTCGAGTTCCAGACCGAGACCAGCCCCGACCCCATCGTCCGGCACTACCGGAACACCCACCGGGTGATCGCCGCCGACGGGGCGCTGCCCGACGGGACGCCGTTCGTCGGCCCGGCGGGACTGAAGCGGGCGCTCATCGAGAACCGGCACGACGACCTCGTGCGGCAGGTGACGTCGAAGATGCTCGCGTATGCCCTCGGCCGCCAGCTCGAGTACTACGACGAGCCGGCGGTGCGCACGATAATCGCCGCCCTCGAGGCCGACGGCTACCGGTTCCAGACGCTGCTGCAGGAGATCGCGGCCAGCTACCCGTTCCGGTACAAGAAGAACCGCGCCGAGGAGACGGACTGATGTCGCGGCCAGCTACCCGTTCCAGTACAGGAAGAACCGCGCCGAGGAGACCGACCGATAACGTGGCCAGCCGTCCCTCCCATTACAGGAAGAACCGCGTCGAGGAGACCGACTGATGCAGTCTCGCCGCCTGTCACGCCGCACCGTGCTGCGCGGGCTGGGAGCCACCGTGGCCCTCCCGCTGCTCGACGTCATGCCCGCCGCCGCGTCCGGCCTCGGCGGCGGGGCGCCGTCCGCCCCCGCGTCCGCGAACCGGTTGGCCTATCTGTACTTCCCGAACGGGATTCCCCGCGGTACGTGGTATCCGGAAGAGACCGGACCCGGCGGGCGGCTCGTGAAGCTGAACGAGTGGATGCGCCCCCTCGAGCCGTTCAAGGAGCACCTCGTCATCCCCACCAACATCTGGACGCCCCGGGGCAACGGCCACGTGGGCGGGCCGCCGACGTGGCTCACGGGCGGCGACTACGACCGCCTCGCCGTCAACGCCGGCGGGGTGTCGGCCGACCAGGTCGCGGCGCGCCAGCTTCGCGACGAGACGATGCTGCCGTCGCTCGAGCTGTCGGTGCAGGGCGAGGGGTTCTTCTCGAACTCGCTGCCGCGCAACGCCATCTCGTGGTCGGCGCCGGACCGGCCGATGTCGCGCGAGATCGAGCCGCGCGCGGTCTTCGACCGCATGTTCCGCCCCCCGTCGGGCGGCGCCACCGACCGCTCGGTCATGGACGCGGTGCTCGCCGACGCCCGCGCCCTCGGCAACTACGTGAGCACGGCCGACCGCTACCGGCTCGACGAGTACTTCGAGTCGATCCGGGCCCTGGAGCGCCGCATCGAGTTCGCGGAGCGGCGCTCGGCGGAGGTGCGCGACGACGGCGCGCTGACCGACACCCTGACCACGCCCACCCCGGGCATCCCCGCCGACCACGAGTCGTACATGCGGCTGATGATGGACCTGGTGGTGGCCGCGTTCCAGTCCGACGCCACCCGCGTCTGCTCGTTCATGCTCGACCACGGGCAGTCGAACCGCTATTTCAACTTCATCGAGGGCGTGCGCGGCACGTGGCACGCGCTGTCGCACTACAAGAACGCCTCGGGCAAGACCGAGGACGACGACGGCGTCACCTCGTGGGACTCGGTGGAGCAGAAGCGGGCGATGTACGCCGAGGTCATCCGCTGGCACCACCGCCAGGTCGCGTACCTGCTCGGACGTCTGCAGTCGGTGCGCGAGCCGAACGGCGGGACCCTGCTCGACAACAGCGCGATCGTCTACGGGGCGACCCTCGGCGACGGCAACGAGCACGACGCCCAGCACCTGCCGACCCTGCTCGCGGGCGGCGGAGGCGGGACCATCGCGACCGGCCGCTACCTCGATCACGCCGAGCCGACCGACCTCGCGCGCATCCATGTCTCGCTGCTGCAGGGGATGGGGGTTCCCATCGACAAGTTCGGCACCGCCGACGGTCCGCTGGAAGGGCTGGCCGGATGACGCGGCAGATACCTGTCTCGTTCAGCAGGTTCGCGCAAAGAACGTTCGTGGCGGCGACGACGCCGGTGAACGGGGAAGAAGCCGTTTCGACAATGGACGCCGCCCCGTGTCGGTGGTCGGAACCGCCTGCCGCCGTCTCGCGGGCAGGATATGGCGACGACGCCGGTGCACGGGGGAAGAGACCGTTCCGGTAATGGATGCCGTCCCGTGTCGGCGGTGGGAGCTGCCCCCGTTCTCGCGGGCGGGATGACGTGGAGACCAACAAGATGACCGTCCGGAGCATGAGGATAACCTTGGGCGTGGTGGCGGCAGCAGCGGCCTGCGCGGCGGCGCTGGCGGTTACCGTTCGGGCCCAGTCGGAGGCCGGGGACGGACCCCGTTACGTCAACGGCGACGAGCTCGTCCGCCCCGACGACTACCGCGAGTGGATGTTCCTGAGCTCCGGCCTGGGGATGACCTACGAGGCGGAACGAGTCGGAGAGGCGGGCAGCGGCGCGCGCCCCATGCGGTTCCAGAACGTCTTCGTGAACCGCTCCGCCTACGCGGGGTTCGCCGAGACGGGGGAGTGGCCCGACGGCAGCGTCTTCGTCCTCGAGATCCGGGAGGCGGCCTCCGAGTCGTCGATCAACGTGGCGGGGAGCTTCCAGAGCCGGCTGCTCTCGCTCGAGGCCGAGGTGAAGGACTCGCGCTTCGAGGACGGGTGGGCGTTCTACGCCTTCGGGCGCGCCGACTCGATGCCCGACTCGGCCGCGCCCCTGGCCGGCGAGGACGTCGCGCGGTGCATCGAGTGTCACACGGACCACACCGCGGTCGAGCGCACCTTCGTCCAGTTCTATCCGACGCTGCTGGACATCGCGCGCGAGAAGGGGACCCTCAAGCCGGGCTTCTAGTGGGCCGTTCCAGAGCCGACCTTGCCGCCCTGTCGCCGCCTTTCGTCGGCCACTGCTGCGGAAACGGGGCGCGCCGTGCGCAGCTCTCCTCCAGGACCGTCCACTGGTGCTAGCCGCGATGGTCAGGCGGACCGCCCGTGCGGCACGCGGGGCCGAAAGGCGGCCATCGTCGCGAGAAGCCGGGCGAGCTTCTCACGGGGCCCTCCCCCGGCAGAATGACCCGGGCGGTTCAGCCGAGGCGGGTGAGATGGTCCGTGCATTCGGCCACCCCGGCCTCGATCGAAGCCACGCCGTAGAGCTCGCGCGCGCGCTGCCACAGGGTCCTGGCCTCGTCGACCTGACCCAGCTCCTCCTTGAGGATCGCCATCGGCCGGAGGGCGTTCGCGTAGTCGAGCGGCGGCGGCTCGTCCTGCGCGCCGTAGAGGGCCAGGGCCTCCGTATAGCAGTCTTCCGCGGCGGCCAGCCGCCCCGCCTTGCGATGCAGGTCGCCGAGGTGCCGCAACGCATGGGCGAGCGGCAGCCGGTGATGCGCGCCGCGCGCGACCGTCACCGCTTCCTCATAGCAGGCCAGGGCGGCATCGACGCGTCCGGCATTCTCCTTGGCATGGCCCAGCTTCCCCAGCGCCCCCACCAGCTCGCGGGTCGCGCCGGCCGCGCGCAAGAGGCTCACCGCCTCGGAGAGATACCCGTGGAACCGGGCGATGGCTTGCTGCCGCTCGGCCTCGGTGGCCGGCGGCGACGTCAACGTCGTGTAGCGCAGCCGCCAGGCCCGGTTCACCAGTTCCCGGGCCTCGGCGACGCGGGAGCGTGCTTCGGCGTTGTCCATGGATGCCGGCCTCGCGGATCTCGGTAGCATACTGGAAAGACGGCGACCGTTCATGACACCCTTCGAGTTCCGGCTTCGGACCCGCCTCGTGTTCGGATCGGGCACGATCGACCGGCTCGGGCCCCTGGCCCGCGAGCTCGGCCTTTCCCGGCCGTTGCTCGTCACCGACCGCGGGCTCCGCGACGCCGGGCACGTCGAGCGCGCGCTCGGGCAACTGCGCGACGCCGGGGTCGAGGCCGCCGTGTTCGACGCGTGCGAGGCGAACCCCGACGGCGCGATGGTCGACCGGGGGGTCGAGTTCGCCGCCGCCTGCCGGCCCGACGGCGTCATCGGCCTGGGCGGGGGCAGCCCCCTCGACTGCGCCAAGGGCGTCAACCTGCTGCTCACCAACGGGGGGACCATCGCCGACTACAAGGGCTACGGGCTCGCCCGCAAGCCGCTCCTCCCGATGATCGCGGTGCCCACCACCGCCGGCACCGGCTCCGAGGCCCAGAGCTACGCGGTCATCGCCGACAGCGCCACGCACATGAAGATGGCGTGCGGCGACCCGAAGCTCGCCTTCGCGGCGGCAATCCTCGATCCCGAGCTGACCGTGTCGCAGCCGCCGGCGGTCACCGCCGCCGCCGGCTTCGACGCCCTCGCCCACGCGGTGGAGACCGCCGTCACCACGCGCCGCACCCCCATCTCGACGCTGTTCTCGCACGCCGCGTTCCGACTGCTCGAGCCCCACTACGAACGCACGCTGGCCGACCCGGGGGACGTCGATGCGCGCGCGGCGATGCAGCTCGGGGCGTTCTACGCGGGGGTGGCCATCGAGCACTCGATGCTCGGGGCCGCGCACGCCTGCGCCAACCCTCTGACCGCGCGTTACGCACTGACCCACGGCGTCGCGCTGGCGATCCTGCTGCCGCACGTCGTGCGGTGGAACGCGGAGGATGGCGCGGATCTCTACCGCGACCTCGTGGGCGCGCTGCCGCCGGCGTCGCGCCCCGGCGGCGCCGGAGACCGCCTGGCTCCCCGTCTCGCCGATGCCGGCCGATCCGGCGGATTTCCCCCCGATCTCCGGACCGCCGGCGTGCCGGCCGACGATCTGCCGTCGCTGGCCGAGGCGGCGGCCACACAGTGGACGGGCACGTTCAACCCGCGGTCCTTCGGCGTCCGCGAGGCCCTCGAGCTGTACCAGCGCGCCTGGTGACGTTTCGTGCCGGCCGGTTCGCGGCGGCCGGCGGAAGCCGCCTATAATCGGGCTGCTCCCAGGTCGTCGACCCTGCCGCGCCCCGGCCGCCTCGGCACGCCGTGCCCGGACGGGACGAGGCTGGATCCGGATGGAAACCGGGCGAACAGGAGCCGTGTGATGCAGGCGCTTTCCGGCGTATCAGGACCTCGCATGACGACCCGTCTTGCCGTCGCGGTCGCCGCGGCTCTCCTGCCGGGGCTTCTCGCCTCGTGCACGGTCGAGGAGCCGGAGGAGCGCTTCGACGTGGTCGAGGCGACCATGCTCGAGATGCAACGGGCGATGGAGGAGGGGCGGGTCACGTCACGGCAACTGGTCGAGGCGCACCTGCTGCGCATCGCCTTGTACGAGGAGCGCGTGAACGCCACGATAGCGGTCAACGCCAACGCCCTCGCAGAGGCGGACCGACTCGACGCCGAGCGCGCCGAGGGACGGGTCCGGGACCGCTCCACGGCATTCCCGTCGCGCTCAAGGACAACGTCCACACGACCGATTTGCCGACCACCGGGGGCGCGCTGGCCTTCGAGGGCTACGTGCCGCCGTACGAGGCGACGCTCACCACGAACCTGCGCGAGGCCGGAGCCGTCATCCTCGCCAAGACCGTCATGACCGAGCTCGCGAACTACACCGCCAGCGGGATGCCGGGGAACTACAGCGCGCTGGGGGGATTCGGCCTGAATCCGTACGACCCCCGCCGCGACCCGCGCGCGGGCACGAACGACGGCCGCCCCGTCATGGGCACCGGCGGCTCCAGCTCCGGCATCGGCACCGCGAGCAGCTTCTGGGCGGCGAACGTCGGGACCGAGACGTCGGGCTCCATCCTGTCCCCGTCGAACGCGAACATGCTGGCGGGCATCAAGCCGACGGTGGGGCGGGTGAGCCGCTGGGGCGTCATTCCCATCACCGCCGATCAGGACACCGCGGGGCCGATGGCGCGCACCGTCACCGATGCCGCGATCATGCTCGGGGCCCTCGAGGGCTCCGCGCCCGACCCCAACGACCCCGCGACGTCGCGATGCGAGCCGCCGCCCGGGCGGGACTACGCGGCCTTTCTCCGCCGCGACGGTCTGCAGGGGGCCCGCATCGGCATTCCGCGAGCGCTCTACTACGACCCGGTCACGGCTCCCGGCTCCGACGAGCCGCAAAGCCGGCTGTCGGAGGCGGGCAGGGCCGCGATGGCCGAGGCGATCGCGGTCCTCGAGCAGGAGGGGGCGACGATCGTCGATCCGGCGGACATCCCGAGCGTCGTCGACCCCGATCCGGCCGGCAACCTGCTCTCGAACAGCGGGAGCAGCGTGCTCGCGTACGGCATGAAGCGCGACTTCAATGCCTGGCTCGCGACCCTGGGCGACACCGCCCCCGTCGAGACGCTGACGGAGCTCCGCGAGTGGAACCTGGCTCACGAGCAGGCGGGTGCGCTCAAGTACGGGCAGGCCCGACTCGACGGCACCGACGAGATCGACCTGGAGGCGGACCGCGCCGAGTACGAGGCCGACCGCGCGCGGGACCTCTATCTGAACGGCGAGCATGGCATCGACGAGGTGATGACCGGCCTCGAGCTGGATGCCCTGCTCTTTCCCGCGTCGAGCGGGGCCGGAATCTCGGCCCGACCGGGCTATCCGACCGTCATCGTGCCGTACGCCTTCGTCGCGATCGAGTCGGACCCGCCGATGCCGGAGGGCTTCGAGCCGAGGCCCCGACCGTTCGGTGTCAGCTTCGCGGGGATGGCCTGCAGCGAGCCGCGGCTGATCGAGCTGGCCTACGCCTTCGAGCAGGCGACGATGGGCCGGGTTTCTCCACCGGGTATGAGACAGGAGTCTGCGCCGTAGAACCCACGGGCTCCTGCAGGTTGGTCGGGCGCCAGCGGGGGCGCAGCGCGACCTTGCGGTCCCGTTCGGCAACGATGGGGCTGGCAGGGGCGGCAGGGGAGGGCCGTCTCGATCAACGCGGTGGGACCTCATGGCCGCGACGAGCCCGATGGTGCCCGTCGGCGAGTGGCAAGGAGCGTCGGCTCGATCAACGCGGTGGGACGCCTCCGCAACGCGTCGGGCTCGGATTGGAAGAGTCGCAAGGACCGCACACGACGATGTCGATAGCCCACCTTCGCGTCTACACCATCAACAAGGGGCAGATGGAGAGCTGGCTCCAACTGTTCCACGGCCACATCGCGCCGCTGCTCCGCGAGCACGACATCACGGTGGAGGGCGCCTGGGTGAACGACGCCGGGACGCAGTTCATCTGGGTGCGGAGCTACGGCGAGACCGACGCCGATCTCGAGCGGAAGGAGGCGGCGTTCTACGGCTCGGACTGGTGGCAGGCGAACGTCGACCGCGTGCGCAGCCATCTGGCGCACCGTGAGATCACGGTGATCCGGTCGGCGGAGGGCCCGTCGGAAAGGGCGGCGGCACCCGGCGGTGATGCGTGAGCTCGGCACGCTCCACCGCCGTCACGCTTTGCCGTGTCGGAGGGGCGGGGACGCCCGGCGGCGATGATGCGTGAACTCGGCACATTCCACCGCGTCACGCTATGTCGTCTCGGAAGGGCGGCGGGGACGCCCGGCGGCGATGCGGATTCTCCATCTCGCGGATCGACTGAGTGACCGAGGGGGCGCCGACCTCGCCCTGCTCGGTCTGCTCGACGCCCTGTCGGCCGGTCACGAGCAGCACCTCGCGGTGGGCCGCGTCGACGGCGCCGTGCGTGCGCCCTGCCCGCTGACCGTCGTCCCGGGGCTCGACGCCAGGGTGCGGGCCGACGCCGATCTCGATCCCCTGCGGTCACGGCTGCGCCCGGACCTGGTGCACGTGCACAACGTGGTCAACCCCGCGGTGCTGGCGTGGGCGGCCGGCGTGGACGCGGTGATGACGGTCCAGGACCACCGCTTCTTCTGTCCGGGACGCGGCAAGTGGACCTCGGACGGCCGGGTCTGCGGCGACGCGATGGGGCGCGAGGCGTGCGCCGGCTGCTTCGACGATCCGGCGTACTTCGAGAGCATCCTCGAGCTCACCGCGCAGCGGCTGGAGTCGGTGAGACGCCTGCGGCTGACCGTGCTGTCGTCCTACATGAAGCGGGAGCTGACCCTGGTGGGGGTCCCGGCGGAGCGGATCACCGTCGTGCCCCCCGTCGCCTACGGTCTCGACCCCGACGCGCGGGCTGACGGCCCACCCTGCATCCTCTTCGCAGGGCGCGTGGTCGAGGCCAAGGGCATCCGCGAGGCCATCGACGCCTGGCGGCGGTCGGGGTCCGGGCTGCCTCTCGTCGTGGCGGGCACCGGCCCGTTGCGCCGCGAGATCGAGGCGGAAGGTGTCGAGGTGCTGGGCTGGCTCGGCCGCCGGCGCCTCTCCGCCGCCTACCGGCGCGCCGCCGTGCTCGTCATGCCCTCGCGCTGGCAGGAGCCGTTCGGCATCGTCGGGCTCGAGGCCCTGACCCTCGGCACGCCGGTCGCCGCGTGGGACAGCGGCGGGGTGCGCGAGTGGCACCCCGGCGGCGAGCTGCTCGTGCCCTGGGGCGACGTAGACGGGCTGGCCGGGGCGCTGCGCATCGCGCCGGGGCACGGCGTCGACACCCCTCGCGGGTTCGAGCGCGAAGTCCTGGTCCGCAGCCTGGAAGCCGTCTACGGCGCGTGCGCCCCGGGTCTGCAATAGACCGCGTCGATTCAGGCGGAGTCGACGATTCCATCCGGCGGCACGCTGAGCGGCACACGTCCATACTTCAGCAAATCTTCAGGACACCGCCGGGCGCCAAGCGGCTAATATGCGGCCGCTGGCGGGCGGTCGCGCCGGGGATGGACGGGCGCCGGTGAGGTGGTCATGCGACGAGAAGCGATGCTCGGCCTGGCGGCGGTGGGGTTGGCGGCGGCGACGCTCGCGGGTCAGCGCACCGCGAGCGACTACCCGTGGGATCTGCCGCCCGAGGTGCCGCCGCCCCGGCTTCCCGTCGGCGCGCCGATGACGGAGGCTCGCGTCGAACTCGGCCGACACCTCTTCTACGACACGCGGCTGTCCGGCAACGGAGAGCAGTCGTGCGCGACGTGTCACATCCAGGCCCTGGCGTTCACGGACGGCCGGGCGCGGGGGCTCGGCTCGACCGGAGAGCGCCACCCGCGCAGCGCCATGTCGCTCGTGAACGTGGCCTACCGCGATGCCCTCACGTGGGCGAACCCGACGCTGCGGTCGCTCGAGGAGCAGGTGCTGGTCCCCCTCTTCGGGACCGATCCGGTCGAGCTGGGCTTGTCCGGGCACGAGCCGCGCGTCTACGCCACGCTCGCGGCCTCGCCGGTCTACCGGCGCCTGTTCGCGGCGGCGTTCCCGTCTCTCCCGCCGGAGGAGGACGGCGAGGGCGGTGTCGAGCGGCTCGTCACCACCGACAATGTCGCGCTGGCCCTGGCGGCGTTCCAGCGGTCGATCGTCTCGTTCCGCTCGCCCTACGACCGCTACCGGTTCCACGACGACGAGACCGCGCTGTCGCCGGCGGCCCGGCGCGGGATGAGGCTCTTCTTCTCGGGCCGGGCGCGGTGCGGGGGCTGCCACCTGGGGCACACGGTGTCGACCGACCTGGGGCTCAACCTGGACGGCGGCTCGAAGGCGGCGACGAGCCCGGTCAGTGACCCGCCGGTGTTCCTGTTCCATAACACGGGGCTCTACAACCTGCCCGGTCCGGTGCCGTATCCGGCCGACAACGCCGGGAAGTACACGCACACCGGCGATCTCGAGGATGCGGGGCAGTTCCGCATACCGAGCCTGCGCAACGTCGCGGTCACCGCGCCCTACATGCACGACGGCAGCATCGCCGCCCTCGGCGAGGTGCTGGACCATTACGTGGCGGGGGGACGCGCCCCCAATCCTCGGCAGAGCGACTCGATCCGGCCGCTGAGCCTCCGCGACGACGAACGGCGGGACCTGATCGCGTTCCTTCAGAGCCTGACCGACGAGGCGCTCCTGCGCGACCCCCGCTGGGGCGATCCGTGGAGCACCGGACCCTGGTAGGGCGCCAATGACGTGACGCCACACACCTCGTGGTGTGGCTCTCGGACGGCGTCCTCGTCCCATGCGCGCAGTTCGTTGCCCTGGGCGCGACCTTGCGCGAGGGTTCGGCATGGCGCTGGCCTCGCTCGTCTCCTTCGGCATCCTGCGCGACACGCTGGTGTCTTTGAAGTTCCCGCCTGGCGCCAATCCGTCAAGGGCAAGCCGCTCGCGTCCTCGAAGTACTGTTTCTTCGACATCAGCGTGGCGTCGGCGCTGCAGGGACGCCGACCGCGGCCCGGCACGCCGGAGTTCGGCTTGGCGTTCGAGACGTGGCTGCTGCACGAGCTCAGGAGCTGGATCGACTACCGCTCGGGTGAGGATCTGCGCCACTGGCGCTCCATGTCGGGCTTCGAGGTCGACTTCATCCTCGGCGAGTGCCAGTGCACAGGGTGCCTGATGCTGGCAGCGGCGGCGAGCGCTGGAATGGGCAGGGCCGATGGTCTGTAGGACGTGACGTGAGCGAGATCGGATCACGCCCGACGCGGTATCTGCTGGGGACGACCCTGCATCCGCGGCCTGCGTGTCCGTGCCACGGAGATGTTGGACCTCCTGGCGGCGGGGGCGAAGCGAGGGAAGATACTGGAGGCTCTGCGTAGTAGGATCGAGGCTGTGACCCAGACGTGCGCCCGAGCCTTGCCGCCGGGCTACCGGATCGAGGAGTACGAGATCGTTCGTGTGCTCGGTGCCGGCGGCTTCGGCATCACCTATCTCGCGAACGATACGAGTCTCGACGGGCCGGTCGCACTCAAGGAGTACTTTCCACACGAACACGCCGTGCGGGAAGCCGATCAGCGGGTGGCCGCGTTGCCGGCGGAGGAGAGCCGTGCGCTCTTCACCTGGGGTCTCGACCGTTTCCTGGACGAGGCGCGGTCGATTCATCGGTTCCGGCATCCGAACGTGGTGCGGGTGCATCGCTACGTCGAGGCGCTCGGCACCGCCTGCATCGTGATGGAGTACATCGAGGGCGAGTCGCTGGACGCCGTCCTGCGAACGCGCGCGCCGTTGCCGGCCGCCGAGTGGCGGCGATGGCTGGACCGGCTGCTCGACGGGCTGGAGCATGTGCACGGGCACGGCTACGTGCACCGTGACATCACGCCCGCGAACATCGTCATTCGCGCGGCGAACGGCGAGCCGGTGTTCATCGACTTCGGCGCCGCGCGCGCGGCGGCGCGCGGCCGG
Source organism: Vicinamibacterales bacterium (assembly GCA_965204675.1). Lineage (GTDB taxonomy): Bacteria > Acidobacteriota > Vicinamibacteria > Vicinamibacterales > UBA8438 > JAJEEA01. Next base: position 4,557,106 of record OZ242003.1, on the reverse strand, counting down.
GCGCACACCCAGGTGCTGACGCCGCGCTATGCGCCGATCGAGCAGCACGGGACCGAGGGCGCCCAGGGGCCGCCCACCGACATCTACGCGCTGGCGGCGGTTTCGTACCGCGCACTAACCGGAGACTGCGCGCCGGAAGCGCCGGCGCGAGCCGTGGACGACCGGTACGAGCCGCTTGCTGGGCGGGTCGCGGGGGCGGATCTTCGGTGGCTCGCGGCGATTGACCGGGGAATGGCGTTGCGGCCCGACGACCGGCCCCGGACCGTGTCAGCGTGGCGATCGGCCATGGCGGCGGCCGCGGACGGCCCCGACCGCGCGCCCGACGAGGCGGCGGGCGTTTCCGTGACGAATCTGGCCGGCGACGCGGAGGTCCTCCGCGGGAGCTTGGCCCGGCGGACCTTCGTGGGCATCGATTTCGGGACGTCGACGACGGTGGTCAGCATCGCCCGAATGGACGATGGAGGTCGCGTCCCCTTTGCCGAACCGCTTTCCGTTCCCCAGCTCGACGAGGACGGCAGACGCCACGACGACCATCTCGTGCCGAGCTGTCTCGCCTGGCACAACGATCGTCTGCTCGTGGGCCGCGGCGTGTCGCCGCACCTGAGGGCGACGTTGCGGGAGGGGGTCGACCTCTGGTCGTCCTTCAAGATGGAGCTCGGAGTCGACCTCGGCCCCCAGTATCCCAACACGGTGCTCGCGAAGGGACGCGCGCCGGTGGTGGTCGAACGGCCGCAGGACGCCGCCAGGGTCTTCCTGCGCCACCTGCGCGAGGCCGTGGACCGGCACGTCCTCGACCATTCGCTGCCCCCGCCGGTGTACGCGGTCAGCGTTCCCGCCGCGTTCGAGGCGAACCAGCGCCGCGACCTCGTGCAGGCGCTCGCCGGCGCCGGCATCCCCGTCGGGGACGCCGGCCTCATCGACGAGCCCAACGCGGCGTTTCTCAGCTACGTGTTCGACATGGAACGCGGGGCCGAGGGGCCGTCCGTGTCGGCGCTCCTGGCGCGGAAGGCGGGCCGCGTGCTCGTCTTCGACTTCGGCGCCGGCACGTGCGACATTTCGGTGCTGGAGGTCAGCATCGCGGACGGACGGCTCTCCTCCAGGAATCTGGCCATCTCGAAGTTCCTGGCGCTCGGGGGCGACGACATCGATCGGGTCATCGCCAGTCGAGTGCTCTTGTCCCAGCTCGGCGGGGACGGCGACCCGGACGACGTCCTCACGTCGAGCGAACGAGACAAGCTACTGCTGCCCCGCCTGAAGCACGCCGCCGAGGAGCTGAAGATCCAGTGCTCGAAACAGGCCGAGGCGAGGGGCGCCGGCGATCCGTCCGACCTCCGTGACTGCACGGACCCGATTGTGGCGGATGCCATCGACGCGATCGAGATGCGCGGCAAGTCGTGGGCCCTCGACGAGCCGCAAATCACCCTCGGCGAGTTCGCGGAGATCATGGAGCCGTTTCTCGCCGCCCCGGCGTCGCCCGGCGAGGACCGCCCGGACCGCACGCCGAGCGTCCTCGAACCCGTTTCGAGCGCCCTGGAGAAAGCGGGGCTGACGCCCGACGACCTCGACATGGTGCTGTTCATCGGCGGCAGCAGCGCGAATCCCCTCGTTCGGGGGGCGATCGAGAGGCACGTGAGTCGCTTCGTCGAGTGCGTGGTGCCTCGGGAGCTTCGCGCGCACGTGTCGCAGGGCGCCGCCGTACATTCCCTGTATCTCCACGGACTTGGACACGATGTCGTCCGTCCGATCACGAGCGAGCCCATCTACCTCCTGACGCGTGACGACAACCAGGAAACGGTGGTCGACGCCGGCTCTCCGGTTCCGTCCTCGACCAACGTTACCCAGGAAACAGTGATTGACGCCGGCTCTCCGGTCCCATCGCCGACCACCATCACCTCGGTGACGGTGGGCCGGGACCGTCAGGCCCGGGTGGAGCTGCCGTTCTGCGTTGGCGGACGCGACAAGATACTGGCGGTGCTAACGGTCCCGCCGCCGTCGCCCCCCGGCTGGTTCGAGAAGGGGGAGACCATCCGCATTTCGTCCCACATTTCCCGCGACAAGCTCCTCGTCGTCAAGGTCCACGCCGGTGGCGCCGCCGTCGCCTCGGAGATCCTGAATCCGCTGGCGAACGCCGAGCTGTTGCCCCGTGGACGGCGTCTGCTTGAGGCGAGACAGGCGCTGAACGCCTCGATTCTCGCCGGGAAGGGTCGACCCGCTGCCGCGGCGGTGCTGACGTATGCGCATGCTGCCCAGGAAGCTCACCGATGGCGGGAGGCCGCGGAGATGTACGAGGCGGCGGAACGGCTGGATCCGGACAGCGATCATGCCGTCAGCATTTCGTACAACTACTGGTCCTCCCGCGACTACCGGCGTTCCCGCGAGTGGTCGCTCAAGGCGCATCAGCGGTCGCCGAGTTGCGTGACCGCCTACAACTGTGCGCTCGACCAGCGGCGAAGCGGCGACATGGAGGCCTGCGCACGTCTGATGGAGGAGTCGCTCCGGCTCGATCCGGACTACGTGCCGGCCCTGACGGTTCGCGGGCATGCATTGCGCGACGACGGTGATCCCCGCGGGCTGGAATACGTCGCGAGAGCCTTCGACATCCTGGAGGAGGAACTCGAAAGGGGGAGCCTGTCGAAAGACGATTGCGCCTTGCTCGAGCGGAACGCAAGGACGCTCGGCAAACGACAGACTATCGAGCACGTTCGCGAGTATCGAAAGCGGTGGCGGATTGACGACGATCCGGTCCGCCCGGACGTCCTGGCTGCGAGCCCCGACCGCGGGGAGGACGCCGATCGCCGTAGTGCGGCCGGCGCCGAGCGGATCGAGCCATGAACTGGATGGTGCCGGAACGCCGGCTGGACGAACACCAACTGGATGTGCTGCGGCGTTGCGGCACTGCTGACGACCACCGCCAGCGCCGCCTCCTCGACCACGACCACCATTGGATCTGCGGCTTCGCGGGCACCGGGAAGACCGTACTGCTCGTACATCTGGCCGGACGCATCCTGGCGGAGCACGACGAGGCGAGCATCTGCCTCGCCACCTACACGCGTGCCCTGACAGACCTGATGGCAAGCGGTCTGGGCCGGGGTTTCGCCGGGCGCGCACGCGTCATGACCTACTACCAACTCTTGCATGAAGGTCGGAAGTACGACTGGATCCTGCTCGACGAGGTGCAGGACATTCCGGCCGCCGACCTGCGGCGAATCCGGTCGCTGGCCGGTCGCGTCGTGGCGGCCGGCGACACCGACCAGTCGATTTACGACAAGTGCAGCACCGAGAGCGAGATTCGGGCGTGTCTCGACCCACACGTGGTCTCGCTGGAGACCCTCCATCGTCTGACGCAAAGGGTCAGGGACATCGCGTGTTGCGTCATGCCGGGGTCGCGGCTCGAAGGTGCGACGACGGCGCGCATGCAGGAGGTTGAGGTGACCCTGGCGCACGCGGCGACCGCCGAGCGGGAGACCGAGTGGTTGTGGGAGAGGCTGAGCCGGTACAGCCGCGTGGGAAAGCCGGCGGTCGCGTTGTTCTCGACGCGCAAGGACATCCGTCGCTTCCTGCGGGCGGTGTGCCGCCTGACGGGCACGCCGGAGCCTGCATTCCAGGGAAAGGACTACGATCCCGTGAACGAGGCCCTGCAGCGCCACAAGGTGCCGTTGCAGTATCTGGGCAGCGGATACGGCAGTCTCGAGGAGTCGGATCGTCGTTCGATCTCGTACGTGATGACCTACCACAGCGCGAAGGGGCTGGACTTCGAGACGGTGTTCCTGCCGGGGCTGACCGGACGGCGGACGTTCTGGAAAGACGACGAAGCCATCGCTAGGCGGTTGTTCTTCGTGGGCCTGACGCGGAGTCGGCAGAACCTGTTCCTGTCGTACCACGGTGCGGTGCCGCACCGGTACGTGCGGGACATTCCGGATCGTCTCCTGCACCACGTGGAGTGCGAGCGGCCCCAGAGTGCCCCAGGTGCGGGCTCGGGAGAAGCGCCGCCACAGGAAGTGTTCTTCTGAAGGGTCAGGCGTGCCGAAGAAGGAACCTCGCGTGTCTTCCGAACGAACCGGAGGGCGCAGGCCGACATCAGGCCCGCATCGGTTCGTCGGCGTGACGTACGGGGAGTTTCAGTCTCTCTACCATTACGGACGCGGCCGGATTCCCGGCGATCGTGTCGTGCGCCTGAAGATGAACGGCGACGGCACGCCTGCCGCTGGCACAAAGAACGCGAAGAAGAAGGTCGCGGATCTGCTGGAGAGAGTCCCGCAGTTGATGCTGGACGACCAGGAAGGCGTCGTGATTCTGGAGCTGGAGCCGCGGCAATCGAAGGAAAGGAAGGTCATCGAGGTCGGCATCGGCGACGTCCGGAACGTCATCCCGACGACGCGTCGGGCGAAGAGGATTCTGGAGCCCAGGATGCGGTCTCTCGGCGTGGCACTGGATCGACCGCACTTCCAGGGTTCCGTACTGGAGCAATGGTCGCGGCGCAACGTCGAGAACGCTATCGACGGCGGCCAAGCGCTGTGTTGGTTGCTGTTCGGCGATGACGGGCCCGCGGACGAGAAGGGCGCGGGCGAAGCCGCCGGCGACGATGGCGGGCGACAATTGCAGGCCGCCGTCGAAGCGGCGATTCGTCAACTCGATCGACAGGAGGGGCAGGACGTCGACGAGGACGGGGCCGCGATGGCCGCGACCTGGATTCCGGCTGCGTATCGGTTCACGCGGCACGATCCGTACGACTACGGGTCCATCGACTACCTGATCGACTCGGGTCAGGTGCTGAAGAAGCTGTCGTGGCCGGAGGAGTCGGACTGCGTCGAGCGTTGCCGCGAGGTCGTGCGCGGAGTGCTCGACCGGCGATCGGGCATCTCGTCGCTGGCGGATGTCGTCGGCGATGCGGAAGTCGCGAATCTGGCCGCGGCGCTCGAGGAGACCGCCCCCCGCCTCTTTCCGGCCGGCTTTCGGTCGCTGGTCATCTTCTGCCGGTGGAAGGAGCTGTTCCACGGCTGGCGCGAGGCCGTCGATCTGCAGGCGCTGGGGAACGAGGCTCGGGAGCTCGTCGCCGCGGGGATCGACTTCCGGTCGGTCCGCGAATCGCTGTGGCTGCTGGGTTGCTTCGCCGGACATGAGCGCGTGGCCCCCATGCGGTATGCCGCGGAGGGCCATTCGTGGTGGTGCGGCGACAAGCTGCCGCGCGTGAAGATCACGAGCCCTGCGGAGACGGTCCGGGCGAGCGAGGTGTCCGGCGAATCCGGGGAGCAGGCCGCGGCGGCGGAGCCGGAGGCTGGCGGGGCTGGCGCGCCCGGCGAATCCGGGGAGCAGGCCGACACGGCGGAGCAGGTGCGGACCGTCCGGGCAGGCGAGTTGTCCGGCGAATCCGGGGAGCAGACCGCGACGGAGCCGGAGACTGTCGGGGTTGGCGCGTTGCCCGGAGGAGCCGGGGCGCAGGCAGTGGCGACAGAGCCGGAGACGGCCCAAGCGGGCGAGTTGTCCGGCGAATCCGGGGAGCCGGTAGCCACGGCGAGGCCGGAGACGGCCGGGGCTGGCGAGGCTTCTGGTGAATTCGGGGAGCAGGCCGCCACGGCGAAGAAGCCGGGGACTGTCGGGGCTGGCGCGTTGTCGGGCGAATCCGGAGAGCCCGAGGAGCCGGCACCCACGGCGGCGAAGCTGGTCGCGGTGCAGGATGGCGTGTTGTCCAGTGAGGACGGGGAGCCGGCGGCCGTAGCGGAGGAGACGGCGAACGAACCGGGGCGGCTGCCGCTCGAGCCGAGAAAGTGACGGGGTCGGGCGGGACCGAGAAGGTGCACCGTCTCAGCCGTCGAAGACGGCGCGCAGGATCGTCACCGACAGCGACGCGTTCTCGTCGGCGCGGACGAACTGACCGCCGCCCGCCCGGGCGACGCGCTGCATGAACGCCGCGGTATCGGGGTAGGTCGGGGCGATGGCGCTCGTGTCGACGAGCACGGCCGAGACGGTGTGCCGGGCGCCGGGGCCGCGCGAGAAGCGCCGGGCGTCGGCGACGGCCTGCTCCCGGAGATGGGCGTGGGCCGGGTTGTCGGAGATCAGGACGACCGACCGGAGTTCGCTGTCGGGGCGCCAGTCGGCGCCGACGGCGGCGCGCAGCGCCTCGGCGAAGTCTTCGTCGGACGTCGTGTTGCAGGGCGGCGAGCCGGGGCGCATCGAACGGGTGAAGGCGGCCAGCCGGCGCACGGACCGCCGGTCGATACGCTGGAGCGGGGCGATGCGCAGGGCCGGCGGCCCACCGCACCCGTCCTTGAAGTCGATGATGCCCACCGCCGCGTCGTCGGTCAGGTCGGCGAGGAGGGCGGATAGGCCCGCGATTTCCTCGCGCAGGCTCGCCACCTCGCCGGTCATGCTCGCGGTCGTGTCGAGGGCGATGACGAGATCGATCGGCGGCAGCGTCCGGACCGACGACATCGCGGCGTCGAGCGCCCGCGCGAGCTCGCGCTCGCGGGCGCGCGCTGCCTGCAGCTCCGCCTCCGAACGCGCTATCCGGTCTTGGAGCGCCGCCACTTCGGTGGGCGAGATGGGGTTCTCCGGCGTCGGGCTGGGCGCCGACACTCGCGCTCGGGCCGCGTCGAGCGCCTCTGACAGCTCGCGCCCGCGGCGTTCCGCCTCGGCCAGGGTGGCCTCGGCCCGCGCCGCCTGGGCACGCAGCGCCTCGACTTCGGCGGGCGAGATACCGGGCGACGACGGCGCTTCGACCGGCGGCTCCGCCCTGGTCGCCGGGGCGTCGCCCGTGTTGGGGAAGTAGGGCAACAGCACCAACGCGACCACGATGAAGGCCCCGAGCGCTGACGCGAACAGGTCGATCGCCGACACGCTGAAGATGCTGGCCTCCCGCCGGGTCGGCTTCACGGCTTCCTCCGGTCGAGCGACGGCGTCAGGCGAATCGCCGTGCTACTTATCGTGAATCCGCGGGCGATGATGTGCTCATGGACCGGCGGGCGCCTGTCGCACCCTGAGGTTGCCGCCGTGATTCGACCACTCGATCACTTGGCGTGTTCGGGTCGAGATGTCCACTGTGCTGAGGCCGTAGTGCCACGTCTCGTGTCCCGAGTACCGGTTGATGCTGCTCGGCGTGCCCTGGAGGCGGAGGACGTCATCCTGGTGCGAACCGCGCGTGAACGAGGTTGCGTTGGTCCCGTTGGCGCCCGGCGCGAGTCGCACCTTGAGGTTGCCGCCGTGATTCGACCACTCGATCACTTGGCGTGTTCGGGTCGAGATGTCCACGGTGCTGAGGCCGTAGCGCCACGTCTCGTGCCCCGAGTACCGGTTGATGCTGCTCGGCGTGCCCTGGAGGCGGAGGACGTCATCCTGGTGCGAACCGCGCGTGAACGAGGTTGCGTTGGTCCCGTTGGCGCCCGGCGCGAGTCGCACCTTGAGGTTGCCGCCGTGATTCGACCACTCGATCACTTGGCGTGTTCGGGTCGAGATGTCCACGGTGCTGAGGCCGTAGCGCCACGTCTCGTGTCCCGAGTACCGGTTGATGCTGCTCGGCGTGCCCTGGAGGCGGAGGACGTCATCCTGGTGCGAACCGCGCGTGAACGAGGTTGCGTTGGTCCCGTTGGCGCCCGGCGCGAGTCGCACCTTGAGGTTGCCGCCGTGATTCGACCACTCGATCACTTGGCGTGTTCGGGTCGAGATGTCCACGGTACTGAGGCCGTAGCGCCACGTCTCGTGTCCCGAGTACCGGTTGATGCTGCTCGGCGTGCCCTGGAGGCGGAGGACGTCACCCTCGCGCGAACCGCGAGTAAAGTGGTTCACTGTGGCTTGGCTAGCCAAGCTAGCCGGCGAACGGGGTGAGGTCCGACTGGCGACCGGTGCGCTGGAAACCGGTGAGGAAGCCCACGTTGGTTCCGCTGGTGACGGCAATTCCGGCGACGAGACAGGAGGCAATCCCGGCGCGCTCCTGTTTGTCGGAGGCTGCGCGATCGATCGAATCGCGGGCGTGGAGACGGTGGATCGCTGCTGCCGTCGGCGCGCGGCAACCCGCAACTCCCCCGCCTGCTGGCCGTTCAGATAGCCGGTTGCCGCCTGCCCGCGGGACCTCTGCCACGCCGTCAACGACGCGCGAGTCGCCGGTCCGAACAACCCGTCGACGGAGCCCGGATCGAATCCGTCGGCACGCAGCCCTCGCTGGATCACCCGCTTGGCTGACCGTTCGAGCCCCAGCCTGGCTTCGCCGGCTTCCGGTGATGAGGCGGGAGACAATCTCGGTGTACTCCTGCTCGTCGGAGCTTGCGCGGGCGATCTATTCGCGGGCGCGAATGAGCCGGATCGTTGGGGCCGCCCCGCGCTTGGGTCGTTCCTGCTCGAGACGCCGCCGGGACTTCGATCAGCCACCGGAGCAGCTTCCTGACCGGGCAGGAACTCTGGTAGTTCGCGCACGATCACAGCGAGCCAAAAGAAAATGGCTACGGCCGACAAGAAGTACATCAACGCTGCAGAAGCGCGGCGGGGTGCGGTCGAATCGTCCTGTTGAGGTGCGGTGGCTCGCCCGACATTGCTGCTCGGTCGGGCCTCGGCATCGACGTCCGACACGGGCGCGGCGCGAGTGCCGCGCATCGCCGTGGTCCATGCCGGGACCGTCTGTGGTCGATCCTCCGGCCGCAACGCCAGTCCGTGGTCGATGGCGGCCAGCCACCGGCGGTCCGCGCCCGCGATGCGGTTCGCCAGAGGCCTGCAATCGTCGTAGAGCACCCGGTCCGGGCCGCTCGACAGCCGCTCGCCGGTCAGCACGCGATACGAAACCGCGGCCAGGGCGTAGATGTCGGTAGGCGGTCCCTGCGTTCCCTCCCGCGAGTATTGCTCCAGCGGGGCGTACCCCGGCGTCAGCACCTGGGTGTGCGTCCGGTCGCGGGCGGCCATGCGCGCGGCGCCGAAGTCGATCAGCACGGGCGTTCCGTCCGCAGCGCGAATCATGATGTTCGCGGGCTTGAGGTCGCGGTGCAGGTAGCCATGGCCGTGCACGTGGGCCAGCCCGTCGAGGAGCGGGTCAAGCCATCGCCGCCAAGCCTCCGGCGTCAGGCGGCCGCGCTCGCGGATGACCTGCTGCAGGGACTCGCCCTCGACGTACTCCATGACGATGTAGGCGGTGCCGTGGGCCTGGACGTAGCGATGCGCCCGCACGACGTTCGGGTGTCGAAGGCGATGGAGGGAGCGCGCCTCGTCGATGAAGCGGTCGAGGCCCCAGACGAAGAGTGCCCGGCTCCCGGTGGTCGACGGGGCGACGCCCCATCCGGGCTCGCGCCTCGCCGCGTCGGCGGGGAAGTACTCCTTGAGCGCGACCGGTCCGTCCAACTGGTGGTCGAACGCCAGGTACGTGATGCCGAAGCCGCCCGCACCGAGCACGCGGACGATCTCGTACTCGCCGATGCGGTGGCCCTTCGGCAGCGCCGCGGGATGTTGATGGGCGGTCACGTATCCGGATTCTACAACTCGACCTTCAGTCGCGCCATCCACATCGCTGCCGCTCCACCTCCAGCCGTGCCATCCATCGGCGGAAATTGGCAACGGCTCGCGCTCCGTGGAGGGGTCGGACCGGGACGAGCGCCGCTATGGCCAGACCGCGCGGAGGGTCGAGTCCGGCGTCGCGGGCCAAGGCGATGAGCGGCCCGTTATCGCATCTCTACCGACGACGGACGATCAGGACAAGTGGCTGGAAAGGCCGGCCCCCGGCGGCTCGGCTTCACGGCGCCACGTGGTCGATCGACAGGGTGAGGCGAATCGCGGCGCCGACGCGGATCTCGTCGCCGGAGGAGAGTGTGGTCACCGCGCCGGGTGGGATCTCCTTTCCGTTCACGAAGGTGCCGTTGGTCGAATGCAGGTCCACGATGGAGAGCGCTCCTTTCGTCGCGGCCAGCCGGAAGTGCTCGCGGGACGCCTCGGGGTGGTCGAGGACGATGCCCGCCCGTGAAGGATTGCGGCCGACGACGACGCCGTCGGGGGACCCGATCTGCTCGGCGCCGACCTTGACCACCACGCTCCGGCCGTCCTCGTCGCTGCCTTCCAGCAGGCACGAGAACGGCGCGGGCAAGACCGCGGCGGCGAGGCGTTCGTCGGTCGCCCGGCGCGCCGCTTCAGACTCCCCCAACTGGACGCGCCGATGCTTCGCGAAACGCCATGCAGTCAGGACCACCGCGAGGAGCAGGGCCGCGCCGATGGCGAGTACCACGTAGAACCGCCGTTCCTGCTGCGCCAACCGCTGTTCGAGCGCCGCCGCCCGCGCCTGGGCGTCTCGCGCCCGGTCCTCGGCGGCTTCCGCCTGCCGGGCCAGGGCGGCTCCGGCCGCCTCCTTGTCGGCGGCCTCGGCCCGCAGGGCTTCGGCTTCGGCGCGCGCCGCGTCCCGCTCGGCTTCCGAGGCGCCGGCGCGCACCTCCAGGGCGCCGGCGCGCTCGGTCGCCGCCTCGGCCCGCGCCTGGGCCTCGGCGGCTTCTTGCCGGGCCACCTGCGCCGCTGCCTGGGCCGCCCGGGCCTCCGTGTCCCGTTGCCCGGCGATGCGGACCGCGATGGCGACGGTATCCTCCAGATCGTCGTCGACCTGGGATGGCTCGGGTTGCCCCCGCGCGGGGCTCCACCCGGTCGCCACAAGGATGAGGGTCACGGCGACGCAGCGGGCGATGCGTCCGGGCCAATCGGGTCGTTTCAGGCTCGCCATGAGTTCGTCACGCTTCGACCGGACGATGCGTCCGGGGCGGCCGGGTCTTCGGCCTCGCCATAAGTTCGTCACGCTTCCGGTTCCGCCCTGCACCGACTCGCGCCTCGTGACGTCGGGGCCGACGGCGCCCGATCATGAGGGTCTGTCGGCTATCTCGATTATCGCCACTGTCGCGTTGTCCTGAATCGGAGCGGCACGAGCGGCGACCGCAGCCAGGAGTGCGTCGGTCACTGCCTCCGGCCCGTCGCTACGGCAGTCCGAGATGATCGAAGCGGTTTCGCCGACGCTCAGTGTGTTCAGACCGTCGGTGGCGGCGACGACCAGGTCGCCCGGCAGCAGCAGCTCGGGCATCGGCGATGTGTCCACTTTCGTGATCTCGAATCCGACCAGGGCGGAGCGGAGCTCGTTCGGGTTCATCCCGCGGGCTGTCACCGGGTCGTTCTCGCGCAAGGCTTCGATGACCGGCGCCATGGAGTGGTCTTCGTTGAGGCGCTTCAGCCGCCCGCCGCGATAGAGGTACAGCGGAGAATCGCCGACGCTGATCCACTCGAGTCCATCCGTGGTCACCGCCGCAGCCACCATCGTGGCGCCCATGCCGTCGAGCGAGAGGTTCTCGCGGACTGCGTCATCGATGGCCCGGTTGGCGGCGTCGAGCGCGGCGCGCAGACGACCGGCAGGGGCGCCCTCCAGGCCGTACGCGTCGATGAACGCACGCACCGCGAGTCTGCTCGCCATCTCACCGCCGGCGTGGCCGCCCATCCCGTCCGCCACGATCGCCACCGGGTGCTGGCCCTCGGGGTCGAGCGTGGAGCCGTCGATGAAGCCGAGCTCGTCTTCCTGTGCCTCTCGGGCGCCGATGAGCTGCCCGCCGGCGCGGCGAAGCGGCGCCGGGGCCGCTTCGGCTGCTGGTGCCGCCGACTCGGGTGCAGCGTCGGCCGCCTCCGTGGTTACGCTCGTCGGTACCGCGTCGCCCGCCACCGGCGCCACCGGCGCGCGCTCGCGCGCGGCGGGCTCCGTGGTCTCGCTCGTCGGTGCCGTGTCGGCCGCCGCCGTTGTCTCCGACACGCGGCCGGCCGGCGCTCCCGGCCCGCGGCGGGCCGGTGCGCCTCGCCAGGGCCACCACATGAGCACGATGGCCGGCGGCAGCGCCAGGGCGACGCCCACCATGCTCACGACTCCCGCCGGTCCGAGCCCGGACATCGACACCACGACCGGCAGCAGCGCCGGGGCGGTCGACAGGCCGGAGACGAGCGCGGGGAGGTCAGGCATGGGACCATGCGAAGCCGTCGCCGCAGAACGCCACGAAAAGCAGCTTCGTGTCGCCGAGGGAGATGGTGGCGCGGTCGGGCAGCGGCATGCGCTCTTCGATCGCGGCCTCGTTCAGATACGCCAGGTTGGCGCCGCTCCCCGGCGCGACCGAGAACGCCCGGTTCAGCGGATCGTAGTTGACCCAGAGGTGGGCCCGGCGAGAGATCTTCCTGTCACCGAAGGGGAGAGCGATGCGGTTGCCGCGGTCTCGGCCCAGGTCGTTACGCCCGACGCCGATGCGCAGGTCCCGGCCCACGCCCGGGCCCGAGATGATCACGAGCCAGCCCGTGACGGGATCGGCCTCCTCCGATCCGGCCGCATCGGTCGGGACGGCGCCGGCGAGTCGTGTGCGCTCGTCCTCCGGGCCTGCCGCCGGCCCGGCCGAGACCCTGCCGGGCCGGCGCACGACCGTCGGTTCCGTGTAGCCCGTTCCGCGCCGTTTCTCCGCCGCGCCGTCCGGGCCGTCGCCGGGCGCCGTCCCGTTCACGGCGGGCTCCGGCGCGTCGCGCCGGGGCTGCAGCGTGGTCTTCTCCTCGACGATCCGGCCGTCCGGGGTTCGATACACGGGCATCGCGGCGCCTTTCACTCCTCGTAGAGGCGGTTGATGAGATTGTCCAGACAGTACTGGCCGGCCCGGTTCAGTGCGCCCTCCTCGCGGGCCTGCGTGACGTTCTGGGCCAGCACAAGCACGGTCGACTGCACGAGGGCCAGCATCGTCGTGTAGAAGGCGACCCCGAGGCTGCGGGTCAGTTCGCCCAGCAGCCCCGGGTCCTGGAAGTCGTCGGCGGCTCCGGCCTGGTTCAACGCCGCCGCGATGCCGACCACCGTGCCGATGAAGCCGATGGTCGGGATGACCCACACGATATAGCGGATCAGGCTGTACTTCGCGTCCACCTCGTGCTGCATCAGATCGAGCGACGAGTTCAGGAGCGCATTGGCGCGGTCCGTGGACCTCGAGCTCTGGAACTGCAGGACGCAGCGTGCGACGAGCCGCTGCAGGAAGAACTGCTCCTCGCCGCGGACCCGCGTGCGGATGGCGCCGAGGTCGCGCAGCCGCAGCATCGTCTCGTCGTCCTCGGGCAGCAGACCCCGGTCGAGCTGGAGCGCCTCGACGCCGGCGCGCCGATGACGTATCGTCAGCTCCGCTAGCGCGCCGAAGAAGACCAGCCACATCAGGTTCTGGATGGTGAACGGGTAGTCGAACACGGTCGAGTTGCGGTCGAGCAGGAGGGCGGCGGCGCGGCCGTCCGTCAGCAGCAGGCTCAGGACGCCGATGAACCCGATCGCGCTGGCCAGGAACACGACCCGCACGGCCAGACGATGGTGCAACTCGTTCGTGTCGAACATGACGTGAGACAGTCTATTACAGCTTCGCTTGTCAGCCGGTGATCTCCGGGATCGCGCGTTCGACCCGCATCCTCGCCGCTTCGAACCGGTTTTCGTGCAGAAGTCTCAGTTGCCGCATGCACTCGATGAACTCGTCCACGGCATAGTTGCTGTTCGCCCACTCGTCGAACCAAGCGGCGGAAGCGGACAAGCGCTCGGCAACACTTGCCGCGGAGGCCTCCGATTCGGAAACCAATGCCTCGACGGATTCGAGAGGGTCGGAATCCGTCTGTTCGTCCGTTTCGTCACGAAGGTCCTGATATTGGGAGATCCACTCCTCGACGGAGTTGACGTATTCCCGGACTTCGGTTCTATCGTCGCCGCAACGCTCCAAGCCGCGAACTTGGTGACCCACAATCTCCCTGAACTCTCCGTCCCGCCACCACGATTCGTGCGCGTCGTCGTGGTCGTCCTCATCACCCACGCGAGCCAATACCTCATCCACGATTCTGTCGAACCCATGATCTCCGTACTTGAGAGCAGAATACAAGCTATAGAAGACCATCAAGTGGCTCTCCTCCTGTTCCGGCAACGACAACTCGGGCTCCTCGCCCGTATGGAGATAACAGTCTTTCATTAAATCCACATAGCCGTCGGGCCAGTCCCAGCCCACCATGGGAACCGCATGAGCCCCGCCGTACGCAATCGTGCGGAGGGTCAGCGGGCTGTCGATCTCGAACTGCCACGGACGGGCATCCCGTCGCGCGGAGTCAGGGCTTGGTTTAGCCGTGAGCGGCGGGTTGCCCGTCGCAGGTCGGTCTGTCTCGTCTGTGCTATCTGCCGTCGCCCTACGGGACCCAGGCTCGCCCGACGGTGCTTCCGCGCCTGCCTCGCCGCGCTCGGGATCGTCGCTATCCAGTAGCCGAGGAGTTGCTCCTCCTCCGGTGTCGGCGGCTGCGGTTCGAGAGTCGGCAGGTCCGCCGGATCCTGCAACAGGTTGTCCGTCATTGCTCTCCTCCGTGATCTGCTCTCGCATGAACCGTCGGGCGAGGTTGGCCGCCGCCTCAAGCTCTACGTTGAACCGGTCTACGAGCACATTGAGCAGCCAGTCCACGAACTCGGTGAGGTCGCTGCCGGCATCGCGCATGTGCGCCCACGCCTGCTTGAGATGCGGCTTGGCGCGTTCGTACTGCTCGTCCGACAGCGCGGAACCCCCGTGGTCGTCGCTCGACCTACCGTCCTGCGAGAATGGGCCGGTAATGGACCCTGCGGCTTTGGTCGGCGCAGAGGTGCCGAGAAGCTCGTGCAAACTGCGCTGGTGGCTCGGGGGGCTCGGTGCGGGGGCGGGGGGAAGCTCGGGTGCGACGGGCACCGCGTCCGTGCCTGCAGGATCGTCGTTGGCCTCCATCAGTGCGCGCCACGCGGCCACCGTCTGCGGCCGGTGCTCGGGACGTGGGCGCAGGCCCCGGTCGATCGCCGCCAGCCAGGTCCGATCGGCGTTGGGCACTCGCGCCGAGAGCGGCTCGTACCGGTCGTCGAGCATGCGGTCCGGTGCGCTCGGCGGAGGGCCGCCGGTCAGGGTCCGGTACGACACCGCCGCCAGCGCGTAGATGTCGGTGGCGGCGGACTGCGCTGCGTGAGTCGAGTGCTGCTCGATGGGCGCGTACCCCGGCGTCAGCACCCGTGTGTGCGTCCGCTCCCGCGCCGCCACGCGCGCCGCGCCGAAGTCGATCAGCACCGGTTCGCCGTCCGCTGCCCGAATCACGATGTTCGCGGGTTTGACGTCGCGATGCAGATAACCGTGGCCGTGCACGTGCGCCAGTCCGTCCAGCAGAGGGTTCAGCCACCGGCGCCATTCGGGCGCCGGCAGTGACCCCCGCGACTTCAGGATCTCCTCCAAGGACGCGCCTTCGACGTACTCCATGACGATGTACGCCGTGTCGTGCGCCTCGACGTAGCGATGCGCCCGCACGACGTTCGGATGGCGGAAGCGGTGGATGGACCGCGCCTCGTCGATGAACCGGTCGAGGCCCCACGCGAAGATCGCCCGGTCTTCGGGGCGCGCCGCTGCCACCCGCGGACCGTCGATTCGCGTCGCCACCGTGGCGGGGAAGTACTCCTTGATGGCGACCGGTCCGTCCAGGTGGAGGTCGAACGCCAGGTAGGTGATGCCGAAGCCGCCCGCGCCGAGGACGCGAACGATCTCGTACTCGTCGATTCGGTGACCCTTCGGGAGTGCGGGCGAATGACGCTCAGCCAAGGTGTCCCGATCCTACTACTGCGCCTGCGGGCACCGTCGCGCCGGGACGACCGGGCTCGATGGCGATCTCCCGGTTCATGCATGCGCGGTGGAATTACGACCTGCCGGTACAGGCGCCGCAGCAGGTCGAGTCGGACGGCGCGAGGCAAGGCGATGAGCGGTCCGGTATCGGCGACGATGGGCGTCACGACGCGACGCCGACCTCGTCGTCCAGCTCCTCGGGCGGGTAATCGACGGCTGGAATGCCGGCTGCTCCCAGCAGGTCGACGAACTCCTCCGGGGTCGTCGCCGCCAGTCGTGCGGCCTGAACCAGCGTCACCTGGCGCTGCTCGAACAGGCGCAATGCCATCGCGCGATGGATGCCCACCTCGATCAGCCGCTCGTCGAACGGGACGGCCAGGATCGCAGGACGCCCGTGCTTCGTGATTACCGACAGACGGCCGTGCTCCGCGTTTCTGAGGAGTTCATCGGAACGCTGTCGGATGTCGCGCGCGCTGAAGACGTTGAGGGAACCCATGCTGTCTCGTGAATGATGATCACAATCGTAGCAGGACTGATTTCTCCGGGGGTCGGCGCTTCACGCCGTCCCTGGGGGAGGGCGGGCGGCGTAGGCGTCGCTACGGCGGGCCACCACCTGCGGTTCGGCATGGCGGTCGAGGCGAACCGGACTCTGGACGATGCGTCCCGGCGGCCGTGACCGCTTCAGGCTCGATATCGTTCCGGCCCGCCGGCGCCCCTCACCTGCGCGGCCGGCCGTCGCTGCGGACGCGGGGAGCAGCTCCTTCGCCGTCGCGCACTCGATGATCCAGTCGCCGACCCGCGCGAGGCGATCCGGGTCGGTGACGCCGGCGATGGCGGTAGCCAGCGTCTCCGCGGCGGCGGCATCGAACTTCCCGCGCCGTCTGACGGCAGAGCAACGCCCGCTCTTCCTCGATGCCCTGCTCGATGCCCTGCGCCCGGCCCTGCTCGAGCCACTCGCGGGTCCAAGCGAGAACGGGGCCAGCGCCGGGCGGCCCGTGTTCAGGGAATGGCCACGGGCCGAGCCGCCCACGGTGCAGGAATCGCAATGCCGGGGTGGCGTGGCGCTGGCGCGGACTTCAATTGGGGCCAGCGCCTGGATGTCGGTGGCGCGGGGCTGCACCGCCTGACTTGAGTGGTGTTCGATGGGCGCGTATCCCGGCGTCAACACGCGTGCGTGCCGAAGCCGCCTGTGCCGAGCCGCTCGTCGGGCCAGCACGCCGTCTGGTGTGGTCACCACGCGCGGGATGGGCGCCGTTCAACCGGCGCCCATCCCGCGCGCAGCCGCATCACGCGGTGAAGATGTCGTCGACCGGAAAGCCGAGCTCGGGCACGCTGGTGGACACGATCCGATCGCCGCGCCGCCGCACGTGGCGGCTCGCGTACCCGTCCGGGCCGGGATCGGTATGGACGGTGACGGCGCCGGCCTCGACGTCCACCAGCCACATCTCGGGCACGCCGGACCTGGCGTACCGGGGGGCCTTCTCGAGCCGGTCGTAGCGCAGCGACGAATCGGCCACCTCGATCGCGAGAAGCACGTCGCCCGGCTCGGGATGACGAGCGGCGTAGGCGTCGCTTCGGCGGGCCACCACCAAGTCGGGCTGCGGTTCGGTATGGCGGTCGAGGCGAACCGGATTCTGAACGCGGACGTGCACCCGGCCGGCCAGCCGCGTCATGATCAGCTCGTTCAGACGATCCACGATCCACGCGTGGGCCGGGCCGATGGGCGTCATTTGGAGGATCTCTCCGTCGATGAGCTCCACCCGGTCGTCCTCGGTGAAGATCCCCGCTTCTCCCATGCGCGCGAACTCGTCCACGGTGAAGCGGTACCGCTGGACTCCGGCGACGCGTTCCTGCTCTGCTGCTACGGCCATGGTGCGCCCCCCGTCGAGTGCCGCGCCGGTCACCCACCATCATAGCGAATCGGGTTTGCGAGCGCTGGTACGAGGTGAATCGCCCGTTCCGCCGGTGCACGCCGTCTAGCCCCGGCGGGTGTCGAGAAGAGCCGCGCTCAGCGCTCCATGACGATCACGGTGCCGGGCGCGTCGGACCCGGTGACGAACATCGTCGGGCGCGGCGTCTCGGGGCTCGCCTCGACGTAGTTCAGCCGGAAGAAGTCCGGCGCGGCGACGTAGATCGCCTCCCACAGGAGGCCGTCGTCGTGGACGAAGTCGAGCTGGCGGGGCGACTGCGCCGTGTCGAGCCGTATCTGCCCGCCGAGCTCGTTGCCGGTGGCGGTGACCAGCGCGAAGCGGTCGCCGGTGATGGTGAGGGCACCGCCGACGATGACGTCGAACGGCCGGCCGCCCTGCTCGGCCGCGGCCACGATCCACTCACCCTGGAGCGTCTGCAGGTCGTCCTGGTCGGCCTCCTGCGCCATCGGCGATGCGAGGCACGGCAGCAACGTCGCGAGGAACAGTCCGGATAGCGTCTTGCGCATCGGGATCTCCTGATCACGCCTTCACGACGGGGAACGAGCCGACCGCGGACCCGAGAATCGGCGCCGGGTCGACGCCGAGCCACCGCTGCAGCACGTCGGCGTAGATGTCGCGGAAGTCGACGGTGGCGTCGAGGCCCCCGCGGGTGACCTTGCCGAGGTCGGCCGGCTCGCCGAGCAGTCCCGCCCGCACGCCGCCGCCCGCCACGAACAGCACCCCGGCGTCGCCGTGCTCGGTGCCGCGGGTCCGGTTCTCGGTGACGAGGCGGCCGAAGTCGGAGAACGTCAGCAGGAGCACGCGGTCGAGCTGCCCCGCCCGGCGCAGATGGCGCGTGAACGCGCGCAGGCCGCGCCCGAGCTCGGTGAAGAGGACCCGGTGCTTCGCGGGCTGGTCGACGTGGGTGTCGAAGGAGGCCGGGTCGGGGCCGTCGAACGAGCCGAGGGACACGTAATAGACGCGGGTCGGAGAGCCGGTCTCGATTGGGGCCTCTCAGGTGCTCACGTCATCCGGTGCCGACACCACCGGCACCGGTGGCCGAAGCGCGGCCTTCCGTGAAGGCATGGGGGCCGGTGCCGATCGCGGCCCGGGCACGACCGGCGCCGCGGGCCGGGGCACCCTCCGGCGGCGTAACTCCGGCGCCGCCACGCGCGTCCACCACAGGACGAGGCCGGTGACGGCCAGCACCGCGGGCGCGAGGCCGGTGACGAGCCAGACCAGGCGGACCCCCACGCCGCCGAAGTTGCCGAAGTGCACGGGGCCGACGAGGGCGATGACGGCGTCGCCGAGGGTGCGCCGCCCCGCCGGCGGCGCGGCGAGCCGCTCGCCCGTGTACTGGTCGAGGTAGACCGTCCGCAGGTGCCGGGCGCCGAGCCGGGTGGGCCGGTGGTCGGTGAACAGCACCTGGAACGGCGCCTCGTCGCCGGCCGGCACCACGACTCGTGCGACGAACGCGTCCGGCTCGACGGGGCGGGCGCGGTCGATGAGCTCGCGCCACGTCGGGCGCGGCGAGGACGCGGCGCCCTCGGGATTCGACTGCGGCGGGCGGACCGCGGCGGTCAGCGGGGAGATGCGGTTCACGGCGGCGCGAAACGGGTCGGGAAACACGAAGTACGCCCCGGTGACGGCCCAGCCGGCGGTGAGGACGAGCGTCCAGATGCCCACCGCGCCGTGCAGCTCCCACGTGACGCGCCGCCAGGGGCGGCGCCAGTCGACGCTCAGGGCGCGCCGCCATCCCCCCCGTTCCGGCCACCAGACGAAGACGCCGGTCAGGCAGAGCAGCAGCAGGCAGAGCGCGCCGATGCCGTTGACGACGCGGCCGGTGGGGCCGGCGAGGAGGTCGAAGTGCAGGTCCTGCAGCGTGCGCACCACGGACAGCTCGGGCAGCTCGCCCAGCACCTCGGCGGTGGCGGGGTCGATGAGCACGGTATGGAAGCGTCCGCCGTCGGTGACGTAGGCGAGGTGGGTGGGCCGCACCGTGGTCGGCGCGTCGACCCCGGACACCCGGCCGCGCGGGTACGCGTCGCGCACGCTCTCGAGCACCGTCGCGATGTCCGCCTGCGGACCGTCGGTGCCGGCCGTCAGCAGCTCCGGGTGCGCGGCCCGCTGCAGGTGGATGCGGAAGACGAGGGCGGCGCCGGTGACCGACACGACGACGGCGTAGAGCGCGATCGCCACGCCGGTCCACAGGTGGACCTGGAACAGTGCGCGCCGCAACGGTCCCGAACGGTCCAGCAGGCTCACGCCGATTCAGCTCCCTCCGTCGCCAGGGACGCTCACGAGGACTACTCTGCGACCTGGCACGCGCCCGATCCGGCAGCGGCTGCCCCCCCCGGATACGCGGTTGGCGACTCCTCATCGAGCACTGTCCCAAGCGGCACGCCGCCGGTGCCCCCGTCCGTGGCGGCCCGCCGGGTGTGACCACGCCCGGCGGCCGACCCCGCGCGGGGGGGATCGCGCCACCGGCAGCGCTGACGTGCCCTGGGTCAGCCGCCGAAGTTGAAGCGTCCCCCGGCCACGAACGCGCGCGGCAGGCCCGGGTACCCGAGCGCGCTCTCGTACACCGCGTCGGTCAGGTTGTCGATGCGCAGGAACAGCGTCAGCTCGGGGCGGACGCGGAACTGCCCGCCGGCCGTGACCAGCGTGTAGGCGGGGTTGACGGTGATGTCGACCCCGCGGCCGTCCGAGACGCGCTGAAGCCCGAGGAACGCGCTGTCGTGACGGTCGCCGGTCACCCGCATCGCCAGGTGCAGGCTGCCCCGCCCCCGCGTGTAGCCGAGGCGCAGGTTGCCCGAGTGCCGCGGCCGGCGCAGGAGCGGCTGGCCGGGCTGGAACTGCTCGCTCGTGCTCGCGTTGGTCACCACCTCGGTGTCCACCAGCGCGTAGGAGGCGCTGGCCGTCACCCCGCCGAGCGGCCGCTGCATAGCGAACTCCAGCTCCACGCCGTCGGCCCGCGACCCGTCGATGTTCACGTAGTCGGCGACGCCGTCGCCTCCGAAGCCGAGGGACGGCGAGTAGGCGATCTGGTCCTCGTAGTCGTTGCTGAACCACGTGAAGCTCGCCAGCCAGCGCTGGTCGTCGAAGGTCAGCTCGGCCCCCGCGTCGACGGTCAGCGCCTGCTCGGGCAGCAGCGACAGGTCGCCGTCGACCCACTGCGAGCCGTAGAGCTGGGAGAAGTTCGGGTTCTTGATGCCTCGCCCGACGTTGGCCGACACCTTGACCGACGACAGCGCGCCCGCGCGATACGGCAGGGGGTAGCCGCCGGCGGACAGCTTGGGGTTGACGGACGTGCCGTAGAGGGAGTTGTCGTCGACGCGCGCCCCGCCGGTGACGAACCACGCGTCGGCCACGTTGAACTGCTGCTGCAGGAAGTACGAGTGGTTCTCCACCGTCTGCAGGGGGACGAGGGCGTTCGTCTCGCTGTAGTAGTCGTAGCCGCCGCTCAGGACCTGGTCGTCGAGCCAGGTCGCGTTGGCCTGGTAGCGCACGGCGGGCCGCCGCAACTGCGTCTCGAACTCGAAGGGCCAGTCGAAGCCGCTGAAGGGGCCGGTCCGGGCGAGGAACTGGCCGGAGCCGAGCCCCGAGGGGTCGGCCATGAGGGCGTCGAAGGCGGGCTCGTCGAGGAGCCGCACGAGGCGCGGGCCGGCCGGATAGATGGCGCCGGGCTCGCCCTCGAGGAGCGCGAAGACGCTGAACTGGGGGTCGCCGACGGTGTCCGCCGACTGGCGTCCGGACCGGAAGTGGCTCACGGTCGCGGAATGGTCGAAGCGCGGGGAGAGGGTCTGGTCGAAGTCGACGTGCCACGTCAGATCCTCGGTGTCGGAGCCGCCGCCGGTGTCGCCCGGGGCGTAGACGATGGGGCCGACGAGGCTGGCGCGGGCGTTGCTGTAGCGGAAGCCGCCGCGCAGGCGGGTGCTGTCTCCGACGATGGCGCCGAAATTGCCGTCGACCGCTTGCTGGTCGAAGCGGTCGGGCTCGAGGAGTCGGTCCTGGAACGCCCCGTCGGTGCCGCGATGTGAGACGCCGAGTTGGTAGTCGACGCGGCCGGCGGCGCCGCCGAGGACGCGCAGATCGCCGCGGGTGGTGCCGAACGAGCCGCCCTCGAAGGATCCGGACATGCGGGGGCCGCTGTCGGGGGCTCCCCGCTTGGTGAAGATCTGGATGACGGAGCCGATGGCGTCGGAGCCGTAGAGGGCGGACTGGGCGCCGCGGACGACCTCGACGCGGTCGATCTCGCCGGCCGAGACGCGGCCGAAGTCGTAGGAGCCGCCGTTGTCGTTGACCCGTACGCCGTCGATGAGGACGTGGTTGTAGTCGGACTCGCCGCCCCGGGCGAAGACGGAGGTGAGGGAGCCCTCGCGGCCCGTCGACTCGACGTTGAGGCCGGGTACATAGCGCAGGACGTCGGCGACCGAGTGGCTGCCGAGGCTCTCGATGTCCTCGGCGGTGAAGACCGAGTGGGACTCGGTGACCGACGCGGCGCCTTCCGCGGTACGGGAGGCGGTGACGACGACGGTGTCCCTGACGGGGGCGATGTCGAGGCGGAAGTCGGCGGTCGCGGGGCCGGCCGCCGCCACCTCGGCAACGGCGGTCACGAAGCCGTCGAGGCTGGCGGTCAGGCGATAGGGCGCGGTCTCGGGCAGATCCAGGCGGTATCGCCCGTCGTTGCCGGTGGCCGTGGTCGACACGAGGCGGAGCCCGCGCCGCGCCTCGACGGTGGCGCCCGGCAGCACGCCGCCGGACGAGTCGGTGACGAGGCCGGTCACCGCCACTGGTTCCTGGGCGGCGGTCGGCGCGATTGCCAGCGAGCAGAGCAAGACGGCGAGCGGGGCGCGATACCGCGTCATGGTGACCTGTTCCTTCCTCGTCCACGGCGCCGGTTCTCATCGGCGGCACGGGGATTGGACACGTGGGCGTCGACGATAGCGGTGCCGTGGCCGGGCAAGGGGCGGTCGACGACACGGATGCCCCGGCCGGGCAGTTGGCGCGAGCCGTGCGCGGCAGAGTCGACGCGCACTGCGCCGAGTATAGAGAGCGCGCTCCCGCCCGGGCCTGAAGACTTCCTGAAGAGTTCCTGAAGTGGGGTCGCGGGCCGCTCGTAGTCTGAAGACTTCCTGAAGAATTCCTGAAGTTCGGGCCCTGGCCGCTACGGTTGGGGCCTGGTGTTCTAATGTACATCGCCGCGGGGGGGGGTACGAGATTTCGATAGCCGCGGACATCGAAGTCTGCTGCTGCATGCGGCCGGTCCGTTGTGCGCGCCGGCGGCCGCGCTCTTTCGCTTGAGGTGATGTGCCGCGCTCTTCGCTCGAGGTGAGGTACAGCGGGGCGGCGGGCATAGAGACTCGACAGCCGGGGACATCGGATTTGCTGCTGCATGCGGTCGGTCTGTTGTGCGCGCTGGCGGCGGCGCTCTTCGCCACGGCGGCGAGAGACCGTCGCGGCGTTCTCGCCCTCGCGGTGGGCTTCGCGCTCGGCGCCCTCCGGCTCGAGCCGGAGGCGCGATGGATCGGCGCGATCGTCGCCGGCGCGGCCGGGCTGTCGCTGGCTCGCCCGCATGGTGCGCCGGCGTCGCTGTTCGCCTCGTTCGCGGGGGGGCTGGCCGGCGGGCTGTGGACCCGGGTGCTGGCCGGCTACGGCCTGCCGTCGTGGACGGCCTGGTTGCTGGCGATCGCGGTTCTCGTCGTCGCGTCGTCGTCGTCGCGCCGCGACCCGCGGTTCGCCCCCCCGGCGGTTCGCGACGACGCGCTGGCCGCGGTGGTCGCACTCGGCCTCGCCGTCGCGGCCGCGCCGGCGGTGGCGACGGGATGGCGCGCGGCGGCGGCGTTGAATCTCGAGGCGGACGGTCCGGCCGGTCCGGGCGTCCATCCGTGGGTGGTCGTGGGGGTCGCGGCAATGGTCTCGCTCGGTGGACTGCATTCGCTCCGGAGGCGCCGGTGAACCTGCTCGGCACGCTCGAGAACGGCCTGTTCGCGCTCGCCCAGGTGCTGCGCTTCCCCGTCATCCTGCTGCTGTGGGCGGCGGTGGCCGCCGCCGTGTTCATGGCCGGCGGGTGCGTGATGGAATGGCTCGCCCGGCGGCAGGAGCGCACCGGCTTCGAACTCGGCGCGTGGCTCGACGCCGGCCCGGTGCTGGGCGCCCCCGTCGCGCGACGGGCGGCGCTGCCGGCGGCGCTCCGGGGGCTGCTGCGGGACGTCGAAGCCGAGCGCGGGAAGCCGTCGTTCGGCGACGGCGGCCTCGAGCACCTGGTGCTCGAGCGCGAGGAGCGGGTGAGGCGGACCCTGAACGGGTCGCGGCTGCTCGTCAAGGTGGGGCCGAGCCTCGGCCTGCTCGGCACCCTCATCCCGATGGGGACGGCGCTCGCCTCGCTGACCGCCGGCAACCTCGAGGCGATGGCGGGCCAGATGGTGGTGGCGTTCACCACGACCATCGTCGGCCTCTCGGCCGGGACCGTCGCCTACGTCATCCAGGTGGTCCGCCACGGCTGGGTCAACGAGGCGGTGCGCGAGCAGCGGTACCTGGCCGAGCGGCTCGCGGGCGAGCTGCGGCGCGACGCGGGCGGCGAGACCGCGGTGGAGCATATCGCGGCGGAGGAACGACACGATGGGACGCTTTCTGCACCTGCCGTCGCCGGCTGACGCGGAGGACGAGGATCCGCTCTCCGGCGTCGCCAACATCTTCGACGTGTCGGTGGTGTTCATCGTCGGCCTGATGATCACCCTCTTCTCGGTCTACCGCATCGGCGACCTCGTCGATCCGGACAGCGAGGTGACGCTGGTCAAGACCAACGCCGACGGCCTGAGCGAGATCATCGTCAAGCGCGGCACCGAGATCACCGCCTACGAGCTGACCGGCGAGACCCTCGGCGGGCAGGGCGAGCGCCTCGGCACCGCCTATCGCCTCGCCGACGGGCAGGTGGTCTACGTGCCGGACTGAGAACAATGACCCATACAAGTTCGCCGACCATACCCGGGCGCGGTCCGTCTCCGGTGTTCGTGGCGCGTGGCGCGTGGCGCGCCGCGCTCGCGCTCGGGTTGCTGTCCGTGCTCGCCGCGGCTCCGGCCGACGCCCAGGAGGCGCGCGTCACCTACCTGTTCTCCGACGGCAACCTGTCCGGCACCCTCGCCGCGTACCGGGCGGTCCTCGACGAGCACCCCGATCTGCGCGGCCGCGTCGCGGTCGAGTTCCTCACCGAGTCGCTCTTCGACGACGCCGACGTCGACGCGCTGCTCGACACCGACGTGCTCGTTTTCGACGTGATGAACCAGCAGATGCTGGAGCGCTTCGCGGCGGAGCACGGCGTCGATCTCCTGGCGCGCGTCACCGGCCGGGGGCTGGTGCTCGGGGTCGGCGAGGGGCTGCTGCCGCGCGAGCACTACGTCGAGCGCGGCGTCGCGTGGAACGGGCGCGCGCGCGCGTTCTGGGCCAACCAGGGGTTCGAGAACCAGGTCGGCCTGCTCAAGCAGGCGCTGTCGGCGGCGGGCGTCGCCGGGCTGACGGTGCCCGATCCGCAACCGAGTCTCGATGCCGGCTACTACTACCCGGACGGCGGGACGGGGCGCGTCTTCGCGACCTGGGAGGCGTTCGACGCGTGGCGCCGCGCCGCCGGCAAGCGCCGGCCGGGGGCCGCGCGCGTGGCCGTCGGGTTCTACAAGTCGCAGTACTACGCGGGCGACACCGCGACCCTCGACGCCGTCATCGCCGAGATCGAGCGGCAGGGCGCGGAGGCGATCCCGGTCTTCGGCTATCCCGCCGCCATCGCCTTCGAAGCGCTGCTCCTCGACCCCGAGGGGGCGGCGCGCGCGGACGTGGCTCTCGCGTTCGTGTTCCGCTTCGCGGGTCCTGAGGCAGGCGGGCCGCTCCGGAACCTCGACATCCCCATCATCAGCCTGATCGGCCTCTACGGCCGGAGCGAGGCCGAGTGGCGCGCTTCGCCGCGCGGCCTGTCGATGTTCGAGGGGACGTTCCAGGTCGCGATGCCGGAGCTGGCGGGGCTGGTCGCGCCGACGGTGGTGGGCAGCAAGGAGCGCCGCACGGATCCCGATACCGGCCTGACCATCGTCGCGGGCGAGCCCATCGCGCCCCGCGTGACGACGGCGGTGCGGCGCGCGCTGCGCTACGCCGCGCTCGCGGCGACCCCGAACGCCGACAAGCGCGTGGCGGTCCTCTTCTACAACTATCCGCCGGGGAAGGCGGGCGTGGGCGCGAGCTACCTGAACGTGGCCGAGTCGCTGGCCAACATCCTCCAGCGCATGCGGGCCGACGGCTACCACCTCGGATCGGGCGACGTGGACCTGTCGGCGGGCGCGCTCCTCGAGCGCATCACGACGCGCGCGCGCAACGTGGGCGGCTACGCACCCGGCGAGCTCGACGAGATGCTGTCGCACGGCGGTGCGGCGCGCGCGTGGATGGGCGACTACCTCCAGTGGCTGGACGGCTACGCGCCGGCCCTGCGCGAGAAGGTCGTCGCCGACTGGGGCCGCCCCGAGGACGCGACCGTCATGGCCCGGGACGGCAGCCTGATCATTCCCGCCCTGCGGTACGGCAACGTCGTGGTGCTGCCGCAGCCGGCGCGCGGCTGGGGCGAGGACCAGGAGAACCTGTACCACGCCGACGACCTCGCGCCGCATCACCAGTACGTCGCCACGTACTCGTGGCTGCGCGCGCCGGAGCCGGTGGGGTTCGGCGCCGACGCGGTCGTCCACCTCGGCACGCACGGCACGCTGGAGTGGCTCGACGGCAAGGACACGGGCCTGTCCGAGGCCGACGCCCCGGACGCGCTCATCGGCGACCTGCCCGACCTCTACGTCTACAACGTGGACGTCGTCGGCGAGGGCCTGGTGGCGCGGCGCCGCGGCATGGCGACGCTGGTCGACCACATGGTGCCGCCGTTCGTGAAGAGCGGGCTGCTGCCCGAGCTCGCCGCGCTCGGCGAGAGCGTCGACGACTACCACGGCAGCGTCCACCAGAACGAGCTGCTCGCCGAGGCGTATGCGGACCAGATTCGGCAGCAGGCGGCCGACCTCGGGATCGTCAAGGACCTCGGGCTCGACCTCGGGACGGGGGCCGAGCTCGACCACGACGTGCTGCACGCCCTCGAGGACTACGTGATCGAGCTGCGGGACCAGCACATCCCCTACGGGCTGCACGCGTTCGGCCGCACCCCCGAGCCGGAGATGCGCGCGAGCACCGTCGAGGCCATCGTGTCGGTCGACCGCGACCTGCTGCCGGACGACGCGACGGTGATGGCCGAGGACATGGAGCGGCGCATCGTCGAGTCGGGGCCGCGCGAGCTCGACCACCTGCTGCACGCCCTCGACGGCGGCTACGTGCCGGCGGGCGGCGGGGGCGAGCCCATCCGCAGCCCCGACGCCTATCCCACCGGCAAGAACTTCTACGGCATCGACCCCGACAAGGTGCCCAAGCCGGCCGCGTGGGACCTCGGCGTCTTCCTCGCGGAGCGGATGCTGAGGGACCACGTCGCCGAGCACGGGCGCTATCCCGAGAAGGTGTCGTTCGTCATCTGGGGGGCCGAGACGCTGCGCCACGAGGGGATCATCGAGTCGCAGATCTTTCATCTCCTCGGCACGCGCCCGGTGTGGGACGCGCGCGGCAACGTCGTCGACGTCGAGGTCGTCCCCGCCCGCGAGCTCGGCCGGCCGCGCGTCGACGTCGTCATCGCCTCGGCAGCCGAGGGCATGTTCAACAATGTCACGCGGCTGATGGACGAGGCGGTGCAGCGGGTGAAGGTGCTCGACGAGGCGGAGAACTACGTCCGCCGCCACTACCTTGCGACGCGGGCCCAGCTCGTCGACCGGGGCTACTCCGAGGAGGACGCCGAGCGTCGGGCCGGGGTGCGCATCTTCGACGAGCCGCCGGGGACGTTCAACCTCAACACGTCGCGCATCGCCGCTGCGAGCGGCACGTGGGACAGCGACCGGCCGATGGCCGACGAGTACCTGTCGAAGATGGGGCACGGCTACGGCAACGGGTTTTGGGGCGAGCCGATGGAGGACGTGTTCCGCCTCGCCCTCTCCGGTACCGAGAAGGTCGTGCACAGCAGCTCGACGATGCTCTACGGCGCCCTCGACAACGACGACTTCTACATGTACATGGGCGGCCTCGCGGCGGCCGTCCGCAGCATCGACGGCGAGAGCCCCCAGATGGTCGTCACCAACACGCGCGACCCGGGCCAGCCCGAGATGACGGGGATAGACAAGTTCCTGGGGGCGGAGTTCCGGACGCGCTACGTCAACCCCACCTGGATCGAGGGGATGCAGCGCGAGGGCTACGCCGGCGCGGGCGAGATGCGCGGGTTCGTCGAGTACCTCTGGGGCTGGGACGCGGTGGCGCCCGAGACGGTCGACGACGCGATGTGGCAGGAGTCGTTCGCGGTGTACGTCGAGGACCGCCACGACCTCGACATCGAGGCGTTCTTCGATGAGCACTCGCCCCACGCCTGGCAGGACATCACCGCCCGCATGGTCGAGACGATCCGCAAGGGCTACTGGGAGACCGACGCCGCGACCCTCGAGCGCCTGCTGCGCGAGCACGTCGAGAGCGTCGCCGAGCACGGCGTCGGCTGCTCCGTGCAGACCTGCGGCAACCCCCGGCTGCTGCGCTACGTGCTGGAGCAGGGCGCGGTGATGAACATCCCCGGTCCCGCCCTCGACACCTACCGGGCGGCGATGGAGGCGGCCCTCGGCGCCGACATCGAGTCGGCCGCGG
The DNA here is from genome assembly GCA_965204675.1 of Vicinamibacterales bacterium. GTDB lineage: Bacteria > Acidobacteriota > Vicinamibacteria > Vicinamibacterales > UBA8438 > JAJEEA01. Next base: position 4,528,863 of record OZ242003.1, on the reverse strand, counting down.
CGGCGGCCGAGGAGTTCGTCCGCTGGAACGAGTCGCGGCCGGCCCTGACGACGATGAACATCGAGGGGCTGCGGATGGAGGAGTCCGCCGACGACGCCGAGCCGCTGCCCGCGCCGCCCGCCTCGGACGGCGGCGAGGGCGTCTGGACCCCGCTCTGGGTCGGCGCCCCCCTCGTGGGGCTGCTCGCGGCGTGGCGCTGGCGCCGCCGCCGCGGGCAGGAGAACCCGTGACGAAGGCCGCGCCGCTTGCGGCCCTCTTGTGCGCCGCCGCGGCCGGTGCGCAACCGGCGGCGGTCCAGGTCAGCCGGAGCGGGCAGGGCGCCTACGAAGCGAGCGTCGCGGCGCACGGCGGCGGGTTCGCGGTCGCCTGGCACGACACCCGCCACGGGTTTCCGGAGATCTACGCGCGGCTCGTCGACGCGAACGGCCGGCCGGTCGCCGGCGAGCACCGCCTGACGACGAATGCGGACCGTTCGTACGAGCCGAGCATCGCGGCGGCCGGTGCCCGCGACCTCGTCGTCGCGTGGTACGACGTCGCCGCCGACGGCTCGTGGTCGCGGGCCAGGGTGGGGGCGTGGACGACGGCCGCCGGGTGGCGCTGGACGAGGACGTTGTCGCACCGCCGCCGGCGCGGTCGGGTGCCGGTCGTCGCTGTACACGCAGGTCGTGTTCAGTGCGTCTGGTTGGAAGAGACCAGAGGCGCGTCACGCTCGAGCGTCGCCGCGGATCGCGATAGTGGCGAGGTGGAATCCGACGCTGCCGTGAACGCCGGCCCGGACGCGGCCGTCTGGGCGCAGCAGCTCGGGCTCGACGGCGCGCCGCTCGGGCCGCCGCGCCAGGTGGCCGTCGCGAGCCGCGAGACGTGGAACCTGAATCTCGAGATGGACGCCGACGGGGTCGCCTGGGTCGTCTTCGATGCACGAGTCGGGACGCGCGCGCATGAGCTCTTCCTGGCGCAGGTCGAGGGCGGGATCGCGACGGTCCGGCGCCTGAGTGCGGACGACGGCGTGCCGTCCGTCTATCCGGACGTCGCGTTCGGGGCAGGGCGCGCCGCGTTCACCTGGTTCGACGAGCGCGACGGCAACGCCGACGTTCATCTCGCGGTCGTCGACCCCCCCCGACTGCCGCCGGCGATCGGGGAAGCCGCCCTGCGGGTGACCGACACCGCGGGGGCGTCCATCGGCGCCTACGTCGCGTGGAACGGCGCGCGGTTCGGCCTCGCGTGGTCCGACGAGATCGAGCCCGGCCGATCGCACGAGCTCCACTTCCAGCAGTTCACCGCGGGAGGGGCGCCGGACGGCGCGCCGCGCCGGCTGACCGACAACCCCACGGCGTCGCTCATTCCCGCCATTCGCGGCGCCGGCTCGCGCTTCGCGCTGGCATGGAACGAGGACGTGGTCGAGGCGCGCGGCGACCACCTGGGGGGCGGCCGCTCGGAGGTCGTGTTCGCCCTCGCTCCCTGATCATCCCCGGCAACGTCGCCATCCGGGGCATGTCGAGCTGGTTCTCGAGTACGGTGTTCCAGGGCCGGCGCGCCGACGCGGGCCATCCCGACCACGACACCGGCACGTCGCGCTACCGGCCGGTGTCGGCCAGCTTCCCGGGGCGGCAGGTGGTCGGTTTCAAGGACGCCAACCGGGAAATTCTCCAAGCTGTTCGCGTCAAGTCGAACGAGGGCGGGGCGTCGGCGGGCTATCGCGTTGGGGTCGCCGGGGTTCGCCGCCCCGGCCAGGGTAGCGGCAGCGTGCCCCGTAGCGCGGCGTCGGGCTGGCCGGCTGATGCGTCCCGCGGGACCTCAGACGTGGCCGTCTGCGTTGGCTGCGGTCGCCGTTTGCTACGATTGGTTGGGTGGAGGCGGTTGGCGTGGCGCGCCGCCCGGGGACTCGCGACCACGTCCGCGGTCCGGTTTCACGTGCGGGCCTTGCTGGGCGACCGCCGGGTGGTTCGGCCGCGGGACTGCCGGACGCGCGGGGGAGACTCGTGTACGACACCAGCATCCTCGACCGGGCGACGCGCGAGCGGCGGCGGAGGCTGGCCGGCGAACAGGCCGAGTTGCGCCGGACGGTCGAATGCACGCTGCTGGAGCTGAGAGACCGGTTCGGCGTGCGGAGCGCCTATATCGTGGGCTCGCTACGGTCGCCCGACCGCTGGCGGGAGAGTTCCGATGTAGACGTAGCGGTGGGGGGGGGCTCCCATGCAGTGCTCGACGTCATGAAGGCGATCGAGGACGCGACGGGCCGCGCCGTCGATGTCGTCGACCTCGACCGGCATCCGTTCGCGGAGTCCTTCACCAGATCCGGGATCAGGGTGTACGGCGGCGATGGATAGGGGAGCGGTCGCGGTCCTGGAGGCGGAGCTGCGGGCGCGGCTCGTGGACGTGAGCCGCATCGCGGATCGCATCGAGGCGCGCCGGGAAGCGTTCGAAGACCGCGCCGAGGAGGTCGACAGCCTGGGATACCAGTTGCACAACCTCTACGGTGCCTTCGAGCAGGTATTCGAGGAAGTGGCGCGGTGCTTCGAGAACCGCCTCGACGCCGCCGGGTACCACGCGGGTCTGATCAGGCGCATGCAACTGGACATTCCCGGCGTCCGCCCGGCGCTCCTGTCGGAATCGACCGCCGCCGACCTGGACGAGTTGCGGCGCTTCCGCCATCGATTTCGCCATGCGTACTCGGCCGACCTGGACCCGCATCGGGTGGTTCGCCTGGCCGCCATGGCCGCCCCTCTGCGGCGCGCGTTCACCCGGGATATCGAGCAGTTTCTGTCGCGCCTGCGACCGGCGTGAAGGTGGCCGACGGCTGCATCGGTGAGGGTGCCCGTAGCGCGCCGCCATCGTGACCTACCCGAGCGGGGCCGTCGCCGCCTCTCGGGCGTCCGCTCGCGGCCAGCGGCGCCGTCAACATCCACGTCATCGATTCGGGCACGGCTTACGGGGCCCGTTGGAGCCAGGCGTACACCCGGCTGCAGAGGCCCTTCGACGTCGACGGGGGGCACGCGGTTCTTGTGTCCGATCGCGAGCGCACGGATTGTGGCGCTTTGGGAAGCCGGGCCGCAACCTCGGGCGGGTGCAGCGGCTGCCGAGTCCATGCCGCGGTGAAGTTGCCCGGCGTTCTCCAAGTAGGGGGGAGGTCAGGGGCTTGCCGCCGTCGTCGAGCGCGTGGACCGCGGTCTGATGGGTCGCGGTCGTAGAGGGGGAAATGTCGTTGTCAACGGGCGCTCAGGGTCATGCGCCTCGTGCAGGCGAGGGAAGACGCTGGCAGCGTTTTCGGCAGTCTGGCCGTGCCGCACCGCTTCATCAACCGGCTGCGTCCGGTTGCGCGGTCCAGCTCGGTGTCCATCCCTTTCGGGAGAGTACGTCGAGTGCGATACGGATTTGGCGAGGTGTGAAACGCTTCTTGCGATCGCCCCAGGCATGAATGCGCAGCACCACGTCGTCCGCCGAGGCCGCGCCTTCCTGCACCACGACCCAGTGCACCGTCGCCAGGAGCTCGAGGCCGAACGACGATTCGAATCCCTCGATCAGGGTGACTACCCGGTCGAAGCGGGCTCGGGTCCGGGGGTGAGCGACGAGAAAACTGCTCGCGTCCGCTACCGCGCCCGGCAACAAATCGAGTGGTTCATGAGGTGCTTCACGGCTGCCGGCGTAGCCGCTGATGAAGTGGCCGTCGATGGACTGCAGCACGTGGCGCAGGTTCTCTGCATAGGGGCCGTAGGGCGCCTTCCGATACCGTAAGCGCAGCTTCTCTCCAGCGGCTTGCATGAAGTACAGCAGCTTGTGCACTTCCAGAAGGGTCACGTATGGATCGAGCAGGATGCGGATGTAGCGATCCATCAGGCCAATCAGTGCGGCTCGCCCCGGAGTCATCTTTGGGGGCTCGGTGGACCGGTTGATGCGGTCGTCGACCGGTCCGCCGCGGGGTTCGAGGACTATTGCCTTCACGTCGCCGAGTTCCTGCAACGCCGCGTTGATGCGCGGGCGCACGTCGGACCAGTCGAGGCCGCCCAACCCGCTCCCCGTCCCGCGCAGATCGGCTTCGAGATGCACGATGGGCTTCTGGCCGTCGCGGTACGTCAGGTTGGGGTGGTTACTCTTGTGGATCACGAAGAGCATGATCGATCGCGGACAGAAATAGAACGGCACGCAGTCACCGACGTACAGGTCCTCGTGGGAATGCAGCCGGTTCGCGAGTCGCCGCTGCTTGATTTCGTTCACCCCGATGCACGTACCGGAAACGTCTCGTTGCGAGACCTCGGCGTCGCACCACAAGCGCCTGGCGGCGATGATCGACGGCAGGCGGTCTACGTGAACGATGTGGTAGATCTTCGGCTCGGACGGTACGCGTGGTCTCGTCACCTGCTCCTCGCGACGGCGTCGGCGCGGCGCTGCTCGCGTGGCGCGGGCCGCGGGCGGCGGATTGCACGCCGCCCGGCGGCCCGCGAGAGGCGTCGGCGAACGCCGGCTCAGTCGTCCGACGGGGCGGGGCCGAGGCCGTGCGTCTCGAGGAACGACCGGATGGTCGCGTAGATGTGCAGGTTCTCCTCGAGGCTGAAGCCGCCGTGGCCGCCGCCCTCGATGGTCAGCAGGCGGTTGGGCACGCCGGCCCGGTCGAGGGCCTCGTGCAGGCGGACGGCGTGGGCGTGGGGAACGATGCTGTCCTCGTCGCCGTGGATGGTGAGGACCGGCGGCTGGCCCTGGCGTACGTAGGTCAGGGGCGAAACGCGGGCCGCGACCTCGCCGCGGTCGCTGCGGCTGCCGAGCCAGGCCTCGGTGAAGTTGCCCGAGGTCCCCGGCGGGCCCTGCATGAGGTCGACGACGTCGGTGATGCCGTACCAGTTGACGATGGCCGCCACCTTCAGCTCGGCCGTCGACCGGGTGCCCGTCGTCCACGTCCGGTTGCGGTCGCCGGGGCACTGGCGGTCGAGGCCCGCCGACGCCGGCAGCATGCCGGTGGTGAGCGAGAGGTGCCCGCCGGCGGAGTTGCCGCTGACCACGATGCGGTCGAGGTCGAAGCCGTACTGCTCGGCGTTGCGGTAGATCCACCGGAGGGCGCAGCGGCAGTCTTCGACCGCGGCGGGGGCGTGGGCGTCGTCGGCCATGCGGTACTCGGCGTTGACGACGTTCCAGCCCATCTCCAGGTAGGGGAGGAAGGTCAGGGCCGAGCTCTCCTTGTTGCCGTTGGTCCAACCGCCGCCGTGGATGTAGAGCAGCGTCGGGTTGGGGCTCGCGCTTCGCGCCTGGTAGACGTCGAGCTTGAGGTCCACGCCCCCGGCGCGCAGGTAGGTGATGTTGGGGACCAGCCGGTAGCTGCTGGCCACCTGCACGAACTTCGCGGCCGCGTCCTGCGCCGTCGCGGGCGGTGCGGCCGAAGCGAGGAGCGCCGCCGCGGCGAGACTTCCGATCCACGCGTGTTGCTTCTGCATTGCCATTGCCTTCCTGCGGCGCTGCCGGCTTGCGGCGTCGCCCTGAGATTGCCGTTGCCTTCCTCCGGAGTCCGCACCGCTGCCGCGGCGCGGACTCCAGGCCTTGCTTCGCTACTCCAACCCGGCGGCGTCGATGCCCGCCCGGGCGCAGATGGCGTCGTTGGCGCCGGTGTCGCCGCTGACCCCGATGCCGCCGATGTGCTGGCCGTCGGCGGTCATGATGGGCAGCCCGCCCTCGAAGTAGTTCAGGCCGGGGACGAAGGCGGCGGCGGAGACGCCGTTGCCGAAGGCCATTTGGCCCCACTGCTGCGTCGACCGCGGGCTGGCGGCCGAGCTGTGGGCCTTGGCCATCGCCACGTCGTGCGACAGGAGCTGGGCGTCGTCCATCCGGAGGTACGCCTTCAGGTTGCCGTGGTTGTCCATGACGGCGATGTGCATGCGCCACCCTTCCTCTTGGGCCTTGGCCAGACAGCCGTGCACGATCGTCATGGCGGCGGTGCCGGTGAGCATGGGCCGGTCCTCGGTCTGGGCGGCGGCGGTGCCGGCGGCCAGCGCGAGGGCGGCGAGACTGAGAACGACGATGAAGCGGCGTGCGAGCATGGACTTTCCTCCGAAGTTGGTGTGAACGGGGATCCGCTACTGGCCGGCTTGTGATGAAACCTGGGGCTTCCGCCAAGGCCCCGTACCGGATCGACTTCAAGCGCGGTGAGTATAACCGGGCGGCGCCCCGGCAGGAAGCCGGGGCGGGGCGCGGGCTCACGCGGCCGGGGGGCGGGGGAGCGGCCGGGCCCCGGCGAACTCCGCCGCCGCCCCCAGCGCTTCCTCGATGCGCAGCACCTCGTTCCACTTGGCCATGCGCTCGGAGCGGGAGAACGAGCCCACCTTGAGCTGCCCCGCCCGCCATCCCACCGCGAGGTGGGCGATGGTCACGTCCTCGGTCTCGCCCGATCGGGCGGAGACGATGGCGCCCAGGCCGGCGCGGCGGGCCGCGTCGAGGGCGGCCCGGGTCTCGGTCACCGTGCCGGCCTGGTTCGGCTTGACGAGGAGGGCGTTGCAGGCGCCGTCGCGGGCGGCGCGCTCGACGCGCGCGGCGTCGGTCACGAGGTAGTCGTCGCCGACCACCTGCACGCGGCCGCCCACCGCGGCCGTGAACCGCCGCATGCCGGCGTGGTCGTCCTCGGCCAGCGGGTCCTCGACGGAGACGATGGGATAACGGTCGATCCAGCCGGTCAGCAGGTCGCAGAGGCCGTCGCTGTCCACCGCCCGGCGCTCGAGGCCGAGGTGGTAGCGGCCGTCCCGGTAGAGCTCGGAGGCGGCGACGTCGAGCGAGATCGCCACCTCGTCGCCGGGGATGCGACCGCTGTCCTCGATGGCTCGCACGAGGAGCTCGAGGGCCTCTTCGTTGGTGTCGAAGGCGGGCCACCAGCCCCCCTCGTCGGCGACGCCCTGGAGGCGTCCGGCTTCGGCCATGCGCGCGCCCGCCGCCCGGTAGACCTCCGCCGTCCAGTCGAGGGCCTCGGCGAAGCCGGCCGCGCCGACCGGCATCACCATGAAGTCCTGGACGTCCACCCGCCGCCCCGCGTGAGCGCCTCCGCCGAAGATCTGGATCTCGGGCAGCGGCAGCAGCGCCGGCTCTTCGCCCAGCAGGTGCCGCCACAACGGCTGGCGGGAAGCCGCGGCTGCCGCGTGAAGCGCCGCCATCGAGACCGCGATGCAGGCGTTGCCGCCCAGGCGACCCTTGTCCGCCGTGCCGTCGAGGTCGATCAGGACGCGGTCGAGCCCGGCCTGATCGGTCGCGTCGCGGCCGCGCAGGGCGGGGGCGACGCTGTCCCGGACGTGCCGGACGGCGCGGGTGACGTCGTATCCGCCGAAGGCGTCGCCGCCGTCGCGCAGGTCCACCGCCTCGCCTCGGCCGGTCGAGGCGCCGGCCGGCGCCGTCGCCCGGCCGCTGGCGCCGCCGGCCAGATGCACCTCGGCCTCGACGGTGGGGCGGCCGCGGGAGTCCCACACGCGTCGGGCGAGGACGCGTCCGATGCGGTGCGCGGGTCGGGTCATCGCAGGTCGTCGCTCGGCATCGCGATCTTCATCAGGGGAATTCAGCCATCGTCATCCCGGGCGTGGAAACCGCAAGCTCCGGGGCATCGAAACCGCAAGCAGACGGTCTCGGCGCCGAGGCTGGATGCCCGGGGTGTTCGCCCGCCGGCCCCGTGCAGTCATCGTCATCACCCGGAACCGCAACGCGATCGGGGTTCCCGTACCCGGGACCCTGTGAGGCCGCGACTGCCACCCGTCCTCGGGCCGAAACCGGAAACGGGTGAGGCCGTGCCGTGCGCAGGCTGGCGGGACAATCGTCATTCCTCGGAATCACCTGGGCGCGGCGACGGCGTCCAGGCCAGGTTCGACGCCCAGGCTTCCCGCACCGCGGCCAGGGTCGTGACCGGCTCCCGGAGCAGCCGGCGGGCCACCCGGCGCACGCGGTTCCGATCTTCCTCGGCGGTGAGGTACTCGACCGGCGACTTCCCGTCCACCCGGGCCAGCAGCAGGCCGGGCAGGAGCGCCGCCGCACGTGCGTCCACGTGTTCGCGGCGTTCCCAGTCCACGCCCCCGAGATACGCGCCGGCCAGCGCGTCGAACGACGCGAGGAAGCGGGGCGTCGCGGGGGGCGTCCAGAGGCACTTCAGCAGCAGGTGGTTCAGGCAGAAGGCGATGTCGAACGCGGGGTCGCCGTACCACGCACACTCGGCGTCGAGAAAGACGGGGCCGCGGGGTCCGACGAGGATGTTCTTGGGGCTGACGTCGCCATGCACCAGGGCGAGCCGCGTCTCTGCCGTCGCCGAGGCGAGGCCGGCGAGGTGAGGGCGCAGGTCGGGGTGCCGCTCGGCGGTGGCGAGCAGGTACGGCTCGAGACGGATGGCGTGGAAGATGCGGCCGGTGTCGAAACGGTCGCGGAGGTCGGCGCGGCCGGCCGTCGCGCGGTGAATCGCGGCGAGCCTGGTCCCGACCTCCCGCGCCGTCGTCTCGTCCGCTTCGCCCCGCCGGAGTTGCGCCTTCCACAGGGGGTGGGCGGCGGGATCGAGGAACCCCATGACGAGGCAGCTCGAAACCGGGTCCTGGCCGACGAGCGGCGGCACCCACGCCGGGTCGACGCGGGCCGCCTTCTGCAGCCACGCCCACTCGAAGCGGCTGCGCTCGACCGGCACCTCCCAGACCGCGTCGACCCTGAGCCGGGCGAGGGCCCGCTTGACGCAGACCGGCCCGCCGGGAAGGTCGACGCGCCAGATGTCGGACGACACGCCGCCGGGGAGCGGGGTCATGGCCGGCGTCGCGTCCGCGCCGACGAGCCGCAGCCGGCGCAGGGCGTCGACGATGGCTGGGTCCGGTTCCGGCACGGTGCCTTATGATAACGACCCCGGCGGTTCGGGTGAGCTGCGGCGCGGGTCTGCGGCGTCTCCTGCCGTCGAGCTGCCTGGTTTTCAACGCCGCGCGCGCGGCGCCGCCGCGGGAGCCGCTCATCGAGACGGTCCGCGGGTTTCGACGACGTTCTCCCGGGCGGCCGGAGCCGCCCCCGGCCAGGGATTGATGCATGAGTGATGTGATGCGCGCCGTCCGTTGTCACCGCTACGCCGGCCTCGACGACCGGGGCAAGCCGGTTCCCACTCCCGTTCCGTTGCGCGACGTCCTGACCCTGGACGAGATACCCCGGCCGGTGAACGAGCCGGGGCACGTCCTCGTGCGCACGCACTACGCCGGCGTGCAGTACCCGGACGCGCTGCAGGCGCAGGGGCTGTACCAGCACAAGCCGAGCCTGCCCTACGTGCCGGGCATGGACGTGTCGGGGACCGTCATCGAGGCCGATGCCGACCACGTGCAGCCGGGCGACCGGGTCGTCGCGCAGATGAGCATCGGCGGCCTCGCCGAGGTCGTGAAGGTGCCCGCGGCGTCGGTGTGGCGCGTGCCGGCGGGGGTGGACCTGGCCGCCTGCGCCAACCTCGGCCGCAACTTCTTTCCCGCCTACTACTCGTTGAAGGTCCTCGGCGAGACGACCGCCGACAGCCTGGTGCTGGTCGACGGGGCGTCGGGCGGTGTCGGCATGGCCGCGGTGGAGCTGGCGAAGGCGATGGGGGCCCGGGTCATCGCCGGCGTCAGCACCCCCGAGAAGCGGGAGCTCCCGGCCGCGGCCGGCGCCGACCGCGTGCTCTGCTACGGCACGGACCGCGACGGCTACCGGCGCTTCAAGGACGAGGTCCGCGGGGCGTCGGCCGAGCTCGGCCACCCCGCCGGGGTCGACGTCGTGCTCGACATGGTGCAGGGCGATCTGTTCGAGGCGGCGCTGCTGTCGGTCATCCGGCCCCTGGGGCGGATCTGCCTGGTGGGCTTCACGGCCGGGCAGCGGCCGATCCGGCCCGGCCTGGTCCTCATCAAGCAGGCCGTGCTCATGGGCAGCATGTGGGGGGCCTGGGCGGCCAGACATCCGGGCGGGCACCAGCGCAACGTCGCCGAGATCCTCGACCTGCTCGCGAGCGGCGCGGTCAGGCCCCGCGTCGACCGGCTCTTTCCGTTGGAACGGTTCATCGAGGCGTTCGAGCTCTTCGAGCACAACCGGGGCCGCGGCAACACCGTCGTCGGCGTGCAGGAGTAGGCGTCTGCGCCCTGGAACGGCGCGGACTCCCGCCAATCTTCGCCTTCGATCCGCTTGGCGCCCAACCAACCCGGCCAGGAGTCTGCACCGTCCTACGGGGCAGACTCCTGGGGCGGCGACTCCCCGGTAGCGGGCTCCCCGCCGTCCATCTCGTCGAGCGCGCGCCGGGCGAGGACGGTGACGTAGGCAACTGCCGCCACCGTGACCGCGAAACCGAGCAGGAGCGCGCCCCACTCGGCGGTGGTGCGCGCCTCGCCGCCGAGGGTCTCGACCCCGACGAAGCCGGCGTAGAGATAGGCCCACGCGCCCGGCAGGGTGAAGACGGCGCTCGACGCCAGGAACGTCGGGAAGGGTACCCCGGTGACGCCGAACAGGTAGTTGCTGGCGCTGTAGGGCAGGGTGGGGTTGAGGCGGACGAGGGCCACGATGCGCCAGCCGCCGTGGCTGATGGCGCGGTCGACGACGCGGAAGCGGGGGTGGCGGCGCATGAGCCGCACGACCGCGTCGCGCGCGACGTGGCGCCCCAGCAGGAAAGCGGCGGCGTCGGCCACGGTGGTGGCGACGGCCACGACCACCAGGCCCCAGCCGACGCCGTACACCGCCCCCGCGGCCATCGTCAGCAGCGCCCCCGGCACGAACAGCAGGGCCAGCACCACGTAGGCGGCGCCGAACCCGACCATCCCGCCCGTTCCCCGGGCGTCCGCCCATGCGCGGAGGGCCGACACCGCTTCCTCGACCCCCGCCGGTCCCGACAGGAGGAGGGCGACGGCGAGCCCCGCGAGCAGTCCGACTACGCCGACGCGCCAGCCGATTCGCACCTGTCCGTCACCGGGTCGCCATGCGTGAGGGAGTCGGGAGGGAACGCTCTATCGTAGCGCATCGCGCCGAGCCCTTCGCTGCTTGCGGATCGCCGCCGGCCGTGGATGCGCGGAACGGGTCGGCTGTCCGGGGGGCCGCCTCGCGATGGCCTGTCGTGCGCGCCCCGCCGCTTCTTCCGCGCCGTCGCCGTGGATGCGCGGAACGAGTCGGATGTCCGGGGGGGTCGCCTCGCGATGGCCTGTCGTGTGCGCCCCGCTGCTTCTTCCGCTCTGTCGATGGCGCGGGCGCAACGCGCGGCGCCGAACACCGGTGCCGACGACGGCCCTGTTGCTGGTACGCCGTTCGTCGGCCTCGGGGCAACGCGCGGCGCCGAACGCCGGGTGCCGACGACGGTGCGGTTGGTGGTACGCCGCTTCGTCGGTCTCGGCGCGGCGCGCGGTGTGGAGTCAGGGCCCCTTCGACAGGGCGTACAGGGCGATCCCGGCCGCGGTGGCGACGTTGAGCGAGTCGACGCCATCGGCGATCGGAATGCGGACGCGACGGTCGATGCGGGCCACCGCCTCGTCGCTCAGTCCCGCGCCCTCGGTGCCGAGCACCAGGGCCGTCCGACGCGGCGGCGCCGCCGCGAGCGTCTGCAGGTCGTCCGCGTCCGGCTCCGGGGACAGGGCCACCGTCGTGTAGCCGTGCGCCCGCAGGCGGTCGAGGCCGCCGGGCCAGTCCGCCATCTCGCCGTAGGGAATCCGGAGGGTGGCGCCGATCGACGTCCGGATCGCCTTGCGGTACAGCGGGTCGCAGCAGCCCGGGCTGAGGACGACGCACGGGGCGCCGAAGGCGGCGGCGTTCCGGAAGATGCTGCCGAGGTTGTCGGGGTTGCCGACCTGCTCCAGCACCACCACGAGGCGGGCGGTGGCGAGGGCCGGGAGGTCGGCGTCGGTCGACGGTGATGGCCGTTCGCCGATGGCCAGGCACCCCCGGTGGACGCGGAATCCGGTCACCTGCTTCAACACGGGAGGCGGGGCCACGTACACTGGCAGGGTGTCGAGGGTCCGGGCGCCGAGCAGGTCCCCGAGGCTGTCGAGGGCGGCCGGCGTCGCCAGCAGCGCCTGCGTGGCGATGCGGGGATGGGCCAGCAGCTCGCGCACCACGAACCGGCTCTCGGCCACGAACAGGCCGCGCCGGCGGAGCAGGACGGGGTCAGGCACGGCGTGGAAGTCCCGGAGCCGCGGATCGCGGGGATCGTCGATGGACACGACCGGCATCGGTTCAGGATAGCCGTTCCCCGGCGGCGCCGGACCCGCACGTTCGTGAAACGGGGATGTCGCGCAGGGGCCGACGCCGGCGCGGAGGTCGGTCTTGCATGGCGCCAAGGGCCCGGTGGGATAGCCGTCCCGTCGACTGTCTGCGAGGAAAGCTGCCCATGCCCCTGACGGTTCCCGCGCGCGTGCCGGGCGCGATTCGGCGGCGGCATGGCAAGGTTCGTTCGAGGACACTCCACTAGTCGTCCGGAGGGTGAGCGCCCATGACCTACTCGGCCCGCATGGAGGCCATCGCGCCGTTCCTCGCGATGGAGGTGATGGAGCGCGGCATGGAGATGGCCCGCGCCGGCCTCGACGTGCGGCAGCTCGGGGTCGGGGAGCCGGGGTTCCCCCCGCCGCCCGAGGTGGCCGAGGCGGTCGCCGCCGCCGTGGCCGCCGGCAACACCCACTACACCGACAGCCGCGGGCTCCACCGGCTGCGCGAGGCGATCGCCGCCGACTGCGAGCGGCGGCGCGGGACCGCGGTCAGCCCGGGCCGGATCGTGGTGACCAGCGGCACCTCGCCCGCCCTCCTCATGGTCGTCAGCCTGCTCCTCGACCCCGGCGACGAGCTCATCCTGCCCACGCCGCACTACCCGTGCTACCCGAACATGGTGGCGACCTGCGGCGGCCGGCCGGTCCTCGTGCCGACCTCGCCCGACGACGGCTACGTCATCGACGTCGACCGCGTGCGGGCCGCGATCACCCCGCGCACGCGGGGCATCCTGCTGGCCTCGCCGGCGAACCCCACGGGGGCGGTGCAGCCTCCCGAGGTGGTGCGCGGGCTGGCCGGGCTGGGGGTGCCGATCCTGTCCGACGAGGTCTACGACGGGCTGCTCTACGACGGCGCCGTCACCACGTCGCCGCTCGGGATGACCGACCGCTGCTTCGTCTTCGACGGCTTCTCGAAGCGGTACGCCATGACCGGCTTCCGCCTCGGCTACGTCATCGCGCCCGAATCGGCGATGCGGCACCTCGTGTCGCTGCAGCAGAACCTGTTCATCTCCGCGTCGCACTTCGTGCAGACGGCGGGGCTGACCGCGCTCGAGAAGGGCGAGCCGCACCGGCGGATGATGGTCGCCGAGTACGACCGGCGCCGCCGGGTGCTCGTCGACGGCGTGCGCCGCCTCGGCCTCGCCGTCCCCGTCACGCCCACCGGCGCGTTCTACGTGCTCGCCGACGCCCGGCACCTGGGGCGCGACTCGCTACGCCTGGCCTTCGAGATTCTCGAGCGCACGCAGGTGGCGCTGGGGCCGGGCCGCGACTTCGGCGAGATCGCCGAGGGCTTCCTGCGCTTCTCGTTCGCGGCGGCCTTCGACGACATCACGGCCGCGCTGGAGCGGCTGGGAGGGGGGCTGCCGTCCCTGGCGCCGCAATGAATCGGCGAGAGCCCGGACTGAAGTCGCTATTTGAGCTTCAGCGACGGGTAGTCGGGTGTTCGCGGCGTCAGCGTCCGGTTCGCGCAGTCGGCGATCAGGTCCAGAGCTTCGAGGACTATCTGACCGATCAGAGGTTCGCTCAGCGGCGGCCCGACGACGCATTCGGTGACCATGAATCGGTCGCCGATCTCGAGAGCGACAGGACCCGCCACCGACCGTTCGTCCCTTCGCTCGTCCGCGTAAGTGACGATGGCGGTGCGCAGCGTCTCCAGTCCGAGCCGTTCGACGATGTTCTGCGGGAGCACCAGCATGACCGCGCCGGTGTCGACGATCCCCTCCACCTGCGCGCGGCGCACGGGTCCTGTGCGAATCCCGCTCCTGGCGTTGCTGCGGTCAACGTAGTTCTCCAGGCCGACGGTCACGACGATTTCGCCCATTGCAATCCCATCATAACGAAACCGGCCGACCGACGCTCGACGCCGGGGGCCTTGTCGACCGCGGCTCGTCGACCCGCGTGCTGAACCCGCGTGACCTCGCGTGACCCGTTCCGGCGTGCGAGATGAGTTAAGGTTAAGTGAACCAGGGCGGTCGAACGGCTTGTCTTGCGGGCAGCGCGTTCGTGCCGGAGTGGCGACGAGGGAGACGGCATGGCGCGGTGGATTCGATTCGAGCACGGCGGGACGGCCGGTTTCGGCACCCTGTCCGGCGATACCGTCGCCGTGCACACCGGCGACATGTTCGGCGAGCCGGCCGCGTCCGGCGAGACGCTGCCTCTCGACGAGGTGGCCCTGCTGCCTCCGGCGCCGGCCGGCAAGATGGTGGCGCTGTGGAACAACTCGCGGGCGATGGCCGAGAAGACGGGGCAGAGCGAGCCGGCGGAGCCCCTCTATTTCATCAAGGCCAACGGCTCGTATCTCGGCCCCGGGGGCACGATTCGCAAGCCGCGCACCTACGACGGCAAGGTCGTGTTCGAGGGCGAGCTGGGCATCGTCGTCGGCCGGGAGTGCCGCGGCGCCGACGTGGCGGGGGCGGCCGCCTGCATCTTCGGCTACACGTGCGTGAACGACGTCACCGCGGTCGGCATCCTCGGGAAGGACCCGTCGTTCCCGCAGTGGACCCGGGCCAAGAGCTTCGACACCTTCGGCGTCTTCGGCCCGGCGGTGGCGACCGGCCTCGACCCCCTGTCGTTGTCGATCCGCACCGTGCTCAACGGTCAGGAGCGGCAGAACTACCCGGTCACCGACCTCTTCTTCCCGCCGGACCGCATCGTGAGCGCGATCTCGCAGGACATGACGCTGCACCCCGGCGACGTCATCTGCTGCGGGACCTCGGTGGGGGTCGGCTCGATGAAGCCGGGCAGCACCGTCGAGGTGACCATCGACGGGATAGGCACGCTGCGGAACCGGTACGAGGAGTAGGAGTCCGCGCCCGGCAGACGGTGCAGCCCGCCGGGTTGGGCCGCGCCGGAGGGCGGCGGCGAGCCGCGGGCGACGGTTTCCCGGGCCATGGGTCGCAAGACCGCCGGGCTCGCGCCGCGGGCTCGCCGGGCGGACCGGGCCGGGAGCGGCCGCGGCCGCGCTCCGCAGGCGAGGGAGTCTGGATTCTGGCGCGGCCGTCGGCGCGGCCGACGACAGCAACGGGGCGGAACGGGCGCCGGCCGGGTTCGGCGGGCGCAAGGAGGACAGGCATGACGACGCGATACGCGATGGCGCGGTGGATCGGAACCGGAGTCTGCGGCCTGCTGCTGGCGACGGCCGCGGCGGCCGGTCAGACGGCCGAAGGGGAGATGTCGACCCGGGACCTGCAGGGGGTCTGGGACTTCCGCAGCGCCGTTCCCTTCGAGCGGCCCGACGACTTCGAGGGGCGCGCCACGTTGACCGCCGAGGAGGCGGCGGCGTTCGCGCAGGAACGGGTGGACGCCCAGAACGTCGACCTGTGGCGCGACGAGAACGGCCGGCTGCCGGTGTCGGGCGGCTACAACAACTTCTGGTACGACCGCGGCACCTCCCTCGGCGAGGAGCGCCGGACCTCGCTGGTGGTCGACCCGGCCGACGGCAGGATCCCCGCGCGCAGCGACGAGGCCCGGGCCCGCGGCGAGCGCCGGCAGACGCTGCTCGGGCGCGACGCGTTCGGGCCCGAGGACCGCGGGGCGTTCGAGCGCTGCATCATGGGGTTCAACTCGGGCCCGCCCATGAACCCCAGCGCCTACAACAACAACATGCAGCTCTTCCAGACCGACGACGTCGTCGTGATCCTCAACGAGATGGTCCACGACGCCCGCGTCGTCCCCCTCGACGGCTCGCCCCACCTGCCCGGCCACGTGCGGCAGTGGAAGGGCGACTCGCGCGGCCGCTGGGAGGGCGACACCCTCGTCGTCGAGACCCGGAACTTCACGGACAAGACCAGCTTCCGCGGGTCGGGCCCCGACATGCGGCTGACCGAGCGCTTCACGCGGATCGACGCCGACCGCCTCGCCTACGAGTACACCGTCGACGATCCCGCGTCGTTCGCGCAGCCGTGGTCGGTGCGGGTGGTCATGCAGCGGTCCGACAGCCCGCTCTACGAGTACGCCTGCCACGAGGGCAACTACGGCATGGAGAACCTGCTCGTCTCGGCGCGCGCGCGCGACCGCGAACGGGCGCAGCAGTAGCCGGGCCCCGCGCTGACGCTTTCAACCATGTACTGCTCTGGAGAATACGGGATGCGGCGACTTGGCGTGGTCTTGGCGGCGGGCGGCGTTCTCTTGCTGGCATCACCGGCCGCGGCGCAGGACGCCGGTGCGTCGAGAGCCACCTACGAGGTGACGTTCCAGGGCAACTGGACCCTCGAGAGCACGCCGGGCGGCGTCGTCTCGAACGCGCACTTCACGACCCTGATCGGCGCCGTGCACAACGACGACGTGACCTTCTGGCGCAGCGGCGGGCGGGCCTCGCCGGGGGTCGAGGAGGTGGCGGAGACCGGCTTCACGGGCAGGTTCCGGTCCGAGCTCGATGCCTCGCCCCATGCCGCGACCGTCATCAGCCAGAGCGTCGCCTTCGGCGGCACGGGCAGTGCGACCTTCTCGATCGATGTCACCACGGACCATCCGCTGGTGACCCTGCTCTCGATGATCGGGCCCAGCCCCGACTGGTTCGTCGGCATCTCCGGGCGGTCGCTGATTGATGCGTCGGGCCAATGGCTGGAGGAGGACGAAGTCGACCTGTTTCCCTACGACGCCGGGACCGAGGAGGGCGACGAGTTCTCGCTCTCGAACCCCGCCACCGACCCGCAGGGCGTCATCACCAGCATCCGGGGCACGGGCAAGTTCTCGAGCGAACGCATGGCGCGGCTGACCTTCGTGCTCACCGCGACCGAGACACCGCCGACGGTGAGCCTGTCGGCGTCTCCCGACCCGGTCGACGAAGGCAGCCCGGTGACGGTGACCGCGACGCTGTCGCAGGTGCTGGCGGACGACGTGACCGTCCCGCTGACGCTGACGGCGGGCACCGCCGAGCCGGACGACTACGGCCCCCTGGAGAGCATCGTCATCGACGGCGGCTCGACCACCGGCACGGGCGAGGTCACGACGGCGGACGACGCCGACCACGACGACGAGACGTTCACGGTGGCCCTGGGCCGCCTGCCCTCGTCGGTGGCGGCGGGCGCGCCGTCCTCGGTCGAGGTGACGATACGCGACGCGGGGCCGGCCCCGCCGGAGCGGCCCGGGCAGCTC
Organism: Vicinamibacterales bacterium; assembly: GCA_965204675.1. Classification (GTDB taxonomy): domain Bacteria; phylum Acidobacteriota; class Vicinamibacteria; order Vicinamibacterales; family UBA8438; genus JAJEEA01. Next base: position 4,511,599 of record OZ242003.1, on the reverse strand, counting down.
GTCGTCACGCCGGGGGACGAGATGCTGGAGGTGTCGTGGGCGGCGGTGCCGGGCGCGGAGCGCTACACGGTGCAGTGGCGGTCCGGGTCGGAGGAGTATTCCGACGCGCGGCAGCAGATCGTCGAGACGCCCTCGGCGACGCTCTCGGAGCTGACGAACGGCGTGGCCTACACGGTGCGCGTCCGCGCGAGCAACGCCGGCGGCGACAGCGACTGGTCGGAGGAGGAGACGGTGACCCCGCTGCAACCCGTTCCCGCGCTGCCGGCGGCGGGCGCCGGCCTGCTCGGCCTGTTGCTGGCGTGGCTCGGCGGACGGCGGCGGGCGCCGGGGAGGCGCCTGTAGGTGTCGCCATGGCGACCCTCTCGCCGGGCGACCGGCTCGGGCCCTACGAGGTCATCGGCCCCCTCGGCGCCGGCGGCATGGGCGAGGTCTACCGGGCCACGGACACCCGCCTCGACCGCATCGTCGCCGTCAAGGTGCTGACCGCCCACGTCGCCGACAGCCCCGAGCAGCGCGAGCGCTTCGAGCGCGAGGCGCGCGCCGTCGCCGCCATCAACCATCCCAACATCTGCACCCTCTTCGACGTCGGGCGCGAGCCGCCGTCGTCGGCCGGCCCCCCGATGGACTTCATCGTCATGGAGTTCCTCGACGGCGAGACCGTCGCCCAGCGCCTCGAGCGGGGGCCGATGCCCGTGGCCGAGGCCCTGCCCATCGCGGTGGAGGTCGCCGAGGCCCTCGACACCGCGCACCGGCAGGGCATCGTGCACCGCGACCTGAAGCCGACCAACGTCATGCTCACCGAGACCGGGGTCCGGCTGCTCGACTTCGGCCTCGCCAAGCAGCACGAGGCGGGGGCGCCGGGGCCGCTGACGTCGGCGCCGACCCGCACCGCCCTGACCATGGAGGGGAGCATCCTCGGCACCCTGCACTACATGTCGCCCGAGCAGCTCGACGGCAAGCCGGCCGACGCGCGGTCGGACGTCTTCTCGTTCGGCGCCACCCTCTACGAGATGGTGTCGGGGCGGCGGCCGTTCGACGCCGACAGCCAGGCGAGCGTCATCGGCGCGATTCTGAAGGACGCGCCCGCCCCCCTCCGGGAGATCGAGCCGGGCATCCCGCGGCGGCTCGACCGGGTGGTGAGGACCTGCCTCGCCAAGGACCCCGAGGACCGCTGGCAGACGATGCGCGACCTCAAGCGCGAGCTGCAGTGGATCGACCCGACCGGCGAGGCGGACGAGCCGGACCCGGAGCCGGGCGCCGCCGCGGCCGCCGCTCCCGCCGGCCGCGCTGCGGGGACGGGATGGCGTTTCGCCCTCGCCCTCCTCGTCACCGCGGCGGTGACCGCAGTCGCGGCCTGGACGCTGAAGCCGGCGGCCGACGCGCCGCCCCTCCCGGTCCAGCGCTTCACCATCGACCTCGCCCCGGGTCAGACCCTGACCGGTGCCCTCGCGGTCTCGCCCGACGGGCGCCACGTCGTCTACGGGGTCGAGGAAGACGGCGGGACGCGGCTCCACGCCCGTGCCCTCGACACCTTCGACGCGACGCCGATTCCCGGCACCGAGGGCGCGGCGGCGCCGGTGGCGATTGCGCCCGACGGCCGGAGCCTCGTGTTCCAGTTGCGGGAAGGCGAAGGATGGACCCTCAACCAGATTCCGCTCGCGGGCGGCACCCCCTACACGATCGCCGAAGGCGAGGGACAACTGTACGCCAAGGCCGTGTGGCTGCCGGACGGCACCGTCGTCTACTCCATGCTGCCGGGCGGCGGCGGTAGCGGCCTGATGCAGGTGCCGGCGGCCGGGGGAGCGCCGCGCGTTCTGACCCGGCTCGACGACGAGCGGGGCGACCATGCCCACCTCTGGCCGCTCCCGGTTCCGGGTCGTGACCAGTTGATCTTCACCATCGTGCGGGAAGACGGCGGCCGCGTGAACCTGGAGGACGGAAAGGTCGCCGTCTACTCGCCCGCGAGCGGCGATGTCCGGGTGGTGCTGGAGCCGGCCCTCGGCCTCGGCTACCTCGAAGCCGGCTACCTGCTCTACGGCGACCGCGGCTCGCTGCTGGCGATCGGCGTCGATCCGGAGACGCCGGCCACGACGGGGGCCCCGGTGCCCCTGTTCTTCGACACCTCCGGCGACACCGTCACCGGCAACACCATGTCCGACAACGGGACGCTGGCCTACACCCTCGCTCCCGCCGCCGCGGCGGCCGAAGACGAGCCGCCGGAGCGGATCTACGTGGTCGTCAACTGGTTCGACGAGCTGAAGCTGTCGCTCTCGCAGGACTGACCCCGTGCCTCCGCCGGCGCGCCGGTGACCCGGAGACGAGCGGTGCTCCCTGGTCTGGTCTCGCTCCTTCGTGGGATCTGGTGGTCTGGCTCATGTGGAACGCGTTCGCCGTTTCCTGCAACCAGCGCGGAGTCCGCGCGGTGGCGATCTTCGTGGCGGCGGTCATCGCGGGGGAGGTGGCGTCGAAGCTCTTGCTGGTCCGGCGGCTCGGCGGTTTGGGCGCCGCGGCATACCGGCGGGAAGCTGATCCGAACGGAGGTGCGGAGATGAGATCACGTCGACACACGGCGTGCCCGGCGGTGCTTCTCACCGTCGTGGTGGCCGGGTTCGCGGCATGCGGCGACGGCGGCCCTACAGCGCCGACGACTCCTGCGACGCCCATGCGGTCGGACGAGGACGCGGCGCGGCAGTCGGTCGATGCGTGGCTGTCGCTGATCGACGCGGGGGACTTCTCGGCGGCGTACGACGCTACCGGGAGCTACTTCCGGGAGAGCGTGACGGCCGAGGAGTTCAGGAACAGCATGGAAGGCCGGCTGGCCCTGCTCGGCGCCCTCGAATCCCGTACGCTGGCCAGCACGCAACGGTTGACGACGGTGCCCGATGCGCCGCCCGGCGACTATTTCGTGTTCGAGTTCGACGGTGTCTACGAGCGGCGGCCGAACGCCCGCGAGCGGGTCACGGCGGTGTCCGAGTCCGACGAGTGGCCGGTCGTCGGCATCTATCTCATTCGGTGACGACCGTCGAATCCTCCTTCGGTCATCATTGCCAGTCTTCGACGGCAAGTCCCGGAACGCGCTCGAATTCGCGGACGTTGCGGGTGACCAGCGTCAGGTCGAGGGCCCTCGCATGGGCGGCGATGAGCAGGTCGTTGTGCCCGATGGTGCGGCCCATGCGCTCCAGCTCGCTGCGGATCGCGGCGTAGTGGGCGTCCGCCGGTTCTGCCAACGGCAGGATCTCCAGCACGGCCAGGACGGTCTCGAGCTGCTTGGTGAGACGAGCCGACCGTCGGCGCGCGGCGCCGTAGCGAAGCTCGGCCGCCACGATGATGCTGACGGCGATGCTACCCGGCTCGAGCGAGGCCGCCCTTCGGGCAGCTTCTCCATCCGGCCGGCGCACCAACTCGGAGACGATGTTGGTGTCCAGCATGTAGCGCAGGACCGACACGTCAGAGAGTGTCCTCGGGGCGGACCGGAGGGTCCGCGATCGGTGGGAAGTCCTCGTCGAGCGGCGTCAAGCGCGACAGGACGGTCGCCAGCGTGGGGACCCGGGGGACGGGCTCGAGGACGAGGCGATCGCCTTCACGGTAGATGATGACCTCGTCGGCCTCCAACTCGAACTCGCGTGGAATCCGGAGAGCCTGATTCCGCCCGTTCCGGAAGAGCCGGGCGTGGCGGGCCGGTCGGCCCGTATCGCGTACACCATGAAGCATATGCAAAGCCTATGGCTGTGCGCTTCTGGATGTCAACCACGATTCGGGGCCCTCGGGACAGCAGCGGCCCGGGTCTTTTCGGGTCGGTGGAGATGAAGGACAGGGTCGGTGGCTTGGGCTGTGCGCTCGGGGTTATGGGCGAAGAATGGCGCTGCGTCAATGGGGCAGCGTGAAGACGAACAGGTTGTTCCCTGCGCTCGGGCGCAGCTCGGGGGTGATGCGGAGCTGGGTCGACGACTGGGCGGCGCTGCCGGTGCTGACCGCGACGTACTGGCGGCCGCCGGCCGCGAAGCTGATGGGATAGCCGGTGACCGGCGAGCCGAGGTTGATCTCCCACAGCACGGCGCCGGTCTCGTGGTCGAACGCGCGGAACCGCCCGTTGACGTCGCCGCCGAACACGAGCCCGCCGCCGGTGGCGACGAGCGACCAGGTGGCGGCCCGTTGCTCGTGGAGCCACGTGGTCGCGCCCGTCTCCACCGAGATGCCGCGCACCGTGCCGAGCATGTCGGTGCCCGGCGCGAGCTGGTGCCGGGCGGCGAGCGCGTAGGTGCGCAGGCCGCTGTCGAGGGTCGACAGCATGCGCGCGCAGGTGTTGCGCATGGGGAAGTACATGGCCCGCGTCAGGGGGCTGTAGGCACCGGACTGCCATCCCCGCCCGCCGGCCCAGGTGGGGCAGACGAGCATCTCCTGCCCGAGGGCGCTGAAGGTGACCTCGCCGTTCTCGGTGACCGCCCCGGTCGCGCCGTCGATGTGGGTGATGACGTTCTGGGCGATGGTCGGGGTGGCCCAGAGGAACTCGCCGGTCGCGCGGTCGAGGGTGTAGACCACGCCGGTCTTGCCGGGCACGCCGGTCATCACCCGGCGCACCTCGCCGGGCCGGAGCCGCGGGTTGATCCAGTCCACCGCGTCGGGGTCGGGCGCGACGGCCGTGTCGAGCAGCATCCGCTCGAAGGGGTGGTCGAGGTCCCAGTGGTCGTTCAGGTGCTGGTAGTACCAGACGATCTCCCCGGTGTCGGCGTCCAGCGCGAGGGTCGAGTTGTGGTACAGGTGCGCGAGGTCGGCGCCGCCGAGCATGAACTTGGGGGCCGGCGAGGTGACCGACGTGCCGGCGTAGATCAGGTTCAGCCCGGGGTCGTAGCTGGGGGGCATCCAGCTCCCGACGTGCTTGCGGTCGGCGTCGGGCACGCCGCCCCACGTCTCGTCGCCGGGCTCGCCGGGGGCCGGGGTCGTGCGCCGGCGCCACAGCTCGGCCCCGGTGAGGGCGTCGTGGGCGGTGATGACGCAGGCCTCCGGCCCGCCGGCAGGGCGGCAGCTCCGTCCCGAGACGGCCTTGCCGCCGGCGATGATCGGTCCCGCGCTGTGCGTCGCGGGGTGGGTGAGGTAGTCGAGGATGCGGGTCTCCCAGACCAGCTCGCCGGTCACGGCGTCGAGGGCGAAGGCGAAGTTGTCGGCGCTGGTGTCGATGATCAGCCGGTCGTAGATGGCGAGGTTGCGGTTGGTGACGGCGAGCCGCCCGACGTGGTCGTAGATGTCGTCGGGCAGGTCGCGCCGGTGCTCCCACACGAGGTCGCCGGTCGCGGCGTCGATGGCCTGGATGACGTCGCCCGGGTTCGGCATGTAGAGCACGCCGCGGTAGACCAGGGGAGTGCCCTGCTGGCTGCCCGGGGTCAGGGCCCGCGTCCACGCCATGCGCAGGTCGCCGACGTTCGACCGGTCGATCTGGTCGAGGGGGCTGTAGCCCCACGCGTCGAGGGTCCGCCGCCACGTCAGCCAGTCCTCCGGCGCCGGGTCCAGGAGCATGGCGTCGGTCACCGGTACGAAGTCGGCGGCCGGCGGTGCCTGCGCCGCGGCCGGCGGTGGGGCCAGCGCCGACAGGGTGAGCATGGCGGCCAGTGCCGACGATGCCGAGAGAGACGGTCGAGGCATGGCGGGACCTCCCGTGCGAGCGAGGGTGACGGTCAGGAGCGCATTGTAGCGCCGACGCCGGTGATTTCTCCGGCACGCCGCTTCGAACCCCGACGCCTGCGGGCCGACCCTGTGCCGTTCCAGGTAGCGCCGGTGCGGTCGGCGCGGCTCGATCGTCCGCATCGGTGCGGCCGGGGCGACTCGACAGTCCGCACCGGCGCGGGCGCTGGAACCTCCGCGCCACTCGAACGGCTACCGGGCGACAGGGCGACAGTCCGCAACGGCGCGGGTGCCGCGGCCTTCACGCTGCTCCGCGTATGATTTACGGCAATGCCGGACGTTCCCCCACTGCAGGGCCTCGTGGGCCGCCGTGTCGCGTTGCCCGGACACTTCGTCGACGCAGTCACCGTCGTGGGCGCCCGCCCGCTGGGCGCGGGCGCCGAGCTGCGCGGCAGGCAGGCGGACGGCGAGCTCGACGAGGCGGTGCCGTCCCGCGAAGACCTCGCGCCCCTGCTCGGGGCCGGCCCGGACGAGGGCGGGGCGCCGGCCCCGGCTGACCCCGAAGCGGTGCGGCTGCTCGTGGAATCCACGCGCATCCGTCTCGTCTGCGCCTACGACCGACAGTTGGCGGTGAGCCTGTCGGGCATTTGCACTCTGTCGCATCAGATCGAGGCCGTCGTCAGCGTGACGGCGACTGCCGAAAGCGGACTGCCGCTACGGGAACTCGGGTTGATCGATGACCAGCAATCGTGCTCACCGCGGCGCGTCCACGCCTTGCCGTCGGGAGATTGCTGAATGGCGCGTTCGAGCCTTCTTCTCGATCTGGTGCGGGCGGGGGCCCGCGGCGACCAGGCGCTGTTCCGCAAGTCTCTGGAGGCGCTTGTCACCGAAGAGCGCGCCAAGCAGCACCATGTGCTGGCCGACCGCTTGGCGGCTCACCTGAACGCCGAGGGTGCCCGCAGTGCAGGCGCCTTGCCGCCTGTCCGTCGGCGCGATGCCGAGGCTGCCGCTCTGTACCATGAAGTCGCAACCGAACGGCGCCTGGGCGATCTCGTGCTGCCCGACGAAGTGGCGCATGCCGGCCGGGAGCTCGTTGAGGAGCATCGCCGTGCGGAGCTGCTGGCGGCGTACAACCTGGAGCCGAGGCACCGCTTGCTCGTCACCGGTCCTCCCGGGAACGGCAAGACCTCGTTCGCGGAGGCCATTGCGACGGAACTGGCGGTACCCCTGGTGTCCGTGCGCTACGAATCCGTCATCGCGAGCTATCTGGGCGAGACCGCGGTCCGCCTCTCGCGACTGTTCGATCAGGTGCGGACGCGCCGGTGCGTGCTCTTCTTCGACGAGTTCGACGTGGTCGGCAAGGAGCGCGGCGACCTGCACGAGACGGGCGAAATCAAGCGCGTCGTCAGCTCTCTGCTGTTGCAGGTCGACTCGCTGCCGAGTTCCGTGGTCGTGATTTCGGCCACGAACCACCCGGAATTGCTGGACCGCGCAGTATGGCGCCGCTTCCAGCTTCGACTCGCACTTCCCGCACCCACGCAGGTGCTCGCGCAGGAGTGGTTTCGGCGCTTCGAAGAACGGGCGGGCCTGAAGATGGGGCTCTCGCCGTCTACGCTCGCCAGACGGCTCGACGGTCTGAGCTTCGCCGAGTTGGAGCAGTTCGGTCTGGACGTACAGCGCCATTACGTACTCCGCTTGCCGGACAGCGACGCGCGCGCCATCGTCACCGAGAGGCTGAGACAGTGGCGCAAGCGCGTGCCCGTTCCCAACCAGCCGACGACTCAGGCCGGGGATGGCGATGCCTGAACGTCCGCTGCTGATTCTCCCGAGTCCCGGTGAGCCTCTGCCCCGGCGCAGGAAGGGCGGCGGGGGAGGTTCGCCGCACCTTCCGGATCGAGCGCGGCAGGCCGAGCGCCTGACCCCGAGATTCGAGGCTCTGCAGCAGGCATTGGAGGCTCGGCGCGTGCGGCTGCAGGCCGAGTCTCACGACCTCGTGCCCGAGGATGTCGTCGTCCTGGAGACCGTCGGCTCGGTTGAGAATTTCATCCGGACCGTCGAGAAGATTCCCGGATTGGAGTGGCTTGCCGAAGTCGACGAAACGGAAATTCCTCCCGATGACGACTTGTATTCGTTTACCGGGTTCGTACGGGCTGAGATCAGCTTGAAGGAGTAGGGATCTTGGAGTCGCGCGGAGATTGGCTCGGCTGACGCGTTGGTTTCATGGCGATTGCGACGACCACCGGGCTGCGTGACGTGACAGGCGACGGGGCCATCGGCGGCCGGTCAGACGTGGTCGATCAAATCGGCGGCCGGGCGCTTCGGGCCCCATCGGGCACTGCACGGGGCAGGACCGCCGCATCGGCGCGTGCCGCGCGACGGCGCCGAGCCGCGGGAACGGGGCGCGTTTCTGAAAGCGGCAGTGCGGCTGTCCCCCGGGCTACGCGGGCGGCGGCGGAAGCCCGAAGGCCTCGGGAATGGCGGGCTCGGGGGCGCGCAGCATCTCGGCCGTCAGCGTTGGCAGGTCGAGGCGGCGCTGACGGACGGTACGCACCACGGTCGAAAGTACCTGCTGGGTGTCGGCACCCTTGCGGGTGCGGTTGCCGCCGCACACCTTGCGGATGACCACCGCGGGTCGGATGGCCTGTTCGGCCCGCCAGTTGGTGGCGTCGATCGACGGGTCCCGCAGGAAGAGGAACACGGCGGGGAATTCGTTGGCGAGGTGCTTGGCAAAGCGCTTGGCGTCTTTCAACGGTGGCGGCGCGTCGATCAGCCGACCGAGCCGTGCCTCGAGCCGACCGCGGAGCGAGGCGAGACCATGGCGGGTCAGTTCGCCGTTCCGGCAGCGGTCCCGCACGTCGAGGCCGGCCTGGAGAACGGCCTTGACCTTCGGGCCCCAGGGGCTGTAGGGGTGTTTCCGCTGTAGCTCCTGGCAGCGTTGTAGCAGGTGATTGATACAACTCTGATGCAAGGAACCCTTGTAGCACCGGTACACCTGCCACCCGTCGCGTACGAGCACGCCGGCGTAGTCGGCGCCCAGCACGGTGGCCGCATCGTCGAACCCGCGGCCGGGGCAGATGGAGTAGACGGTGGTGTCCGGGGTAACGAACGTCCACAGCCAGAAGGGCTTCGCGTCGACGCGCCAGCCCGTTTCATCCGGCGTGACTACCGGCGCGTTGCGGACCTGCCGGCAGAGTTCGTGGTAGACCGGCGTGGCGTCCCGGGCGATTCGATGCAGCAAACCGACGAGGCCACCGGTGGTGACCTGCACGCCGAGCCTCGTCCGCAGCAGGCCGGCGACCTTGGCCAGCGGCATGCCCATCTCGGTGTGCAACTCGACGACGAGCGAGGCGAGCCCGGGGCCGAGCTGCACCGCAGCCGCCCCGAGGGCGTCGGATATTTGGAGGCGGTGGCGGCCCTGCACGCGCCGCCGGCACCGCGAACAGCGGCCGACCTCGATGTCGAAGCGGCGCACGATGGGGCGGACTCGGGGGAGCTCTTCCTGATACTGCGAGGCTACGCGGGTCACCTCGACGGCACCACCGCAGTCGGGACACGCCGTCGGCACCGGCGCCCTGTAGGTCTCGTCGACCCTCGGCGGGCAGCGTCGCGAACCTTGTCGCCCGTACTCCGCCCCGGGCCGTCGGCCGGGCGGCTTGCCGGACCCTTGCGGCCGGTCCTTGGCGAAGGGTGCAGCCTGCCGTTTGGCGGCGCGGCGGGCCTCATCGAGTTGCTTCTTGAGGTTCTCGCTACGTCGCTTCCAGCGGTCTCGGTCGCGGGAGGTGCGCGCCAAGTCCTCGTTCAGCTTCGCGATCTCCCTCTCGAGTTCCTTGATGCGCTTGTCCCGCGGATCGTGCTTTCGCCGGGGCGCCTCCGAACCGCCGCCTCCGCCGCTCTCGCCGGTCATGCTCCACGTATCGGCACATGCACCCGGAAGCTGCACACCACTTCGCGGATTTTCTCGACTTTACCCGGTAACCGAAGACGACGACTTCTACGAAGTCACGGACGAAGGCGAGCCGCGCCTCGACAAGACGCTGAACGGGCGCCTGTTCATGCTGTTCACCAACCAGGACGCGTTGCGACAGGTTGTGTCGATGTGGACGGAATGGCAGAAGAACCGCCGGCTTCCCCGTGGACACGGCGCCTGGAAGATGGTCTTCGATCGGCTGCGCGATGTACGGTTGTGGGGCGTCAAGGATCGCCTGTACGAGACCGGGGTCCTGGACGATTGGCGGGAGCGGGTGTCCCGTGGCGAGGATGTGGTTCCCTGCGAGATTGAGTTGTGGCATCGGGGGACGGGTCTGCAGCGCCGCAACGCCCGGGACCGCGTCGTCGCGCTGGTTGCCGCACTCAACGGGCGGATGGTCGCCGAAGGAGCCGTCGATGAGATTACCTATCACGCGCTTCTGGCGCAACTACCGGTGGCGTCCGTTGGTTCTCTGCTGGAAGACGATGGCGATGACATCGACCTTGTTCACTGTGAACACATTCAGTTCTTCCGCGCCAGTGGACAGTCGGCGGCGACGCTGTCGGACGATGTCCAGCACGGCGACCGTGCGGTCTTGCCAAGCGAGCTACCGGCCGGAACCCCCGTGATCGCGTTGCTCGACGGACTCCCCTTGCCGGCCCATCGGCAACTCCAGGGGCGCTTGGTCGTCGACGATCCCGACGATTTCGAAGAAGGCTATCCACCGGGCCGGCGCCGCCACGGGACCGCGATGGCTTCCCTGATCGTCCATGGCGACATGGCCGCCCGTGAGCCCCCGTTGTCACGGCCCTTGTACGTGCGCCCGATTCTCCGTCCGGACCCGCGGGACTGGAGAGACAGCGATGAATCCGTGCCGGAGGATACGCTCGTCGTCGATCTCGTGCATCGAGCGGTGCGCCGGCTGTTCGATGATGATCAGGGTGACGGTGGCGCGGTAGCCCCGGACGTCGCGGTCATCAACTTGTCGATCGGGATTCGGGACCGTCCGTTCGAGAATGCCCTCAGCCCGCTCGCCCGGCTGCTCGACTGGCTCGCATGGCGCTACGGCGTGCTGTTCGTGGTCAGCGCGGGCAACCATGCGGGAGGGATTGAGCTGTCGGTCCCGGTGAGCGAATTGCGGTCGATGTCCGCCGACGAAGTGCAGCGGGCCGTCGTCCGCGCGGTGGCGGCCGATGCACGCCGTCGGCGGCTGCTTTCGCCCGCGGAGGCGGTGAACGCGCTCACGGTGGCGGCGGTTCACGACGATGCTTCGACTGGAAGACCGCCGCCTCGATGGCGGGATCCGTACGTCGCCAATGGACTGCCCAGTCCGGTCAACGCGCAGGGAGCCGGATTCCGCCGGGCCGTCAAGCCAGACCTGCTTGCCAGTGGCGGACGCGTCGTGTTGCAGGAGCCGCCTGCGATGGGTGGCGAACCGGCGCGATTCGAGATCTACCGGCGGTCCCTCGCACCGGGTCAGCGCGTCGCCGTGCCCGGCTCCACACCTGGTGATCTGGAAGCGGAGGGACATACGCGAGGCACGAGTAACGCGGCCGCCATAGTCAGTCGCACCGCGGGCCTGTTGTACGAGACCCTGGATGAACTTCGTCATGACCCCGGCGGCGAAATGATCGACGCCGTGCCGAGGGCGGTGTGGCTCAAGGCCCTGATGGCTCACGGGGCGGACTGGGGAGCGGCCGCGGAAGCCCTCAGGACGGTCCTGGGCGACCGCGGCAAGGCACGATTCAGGGAGCGCATGACACGCTTGCTGGGATACGGCGCCGTGGACGTCAACCGCGTGCGGGAATGCACGGCTAGTCGTGTCACCGCGCTCGGCGCGGGCTTGCTGAGGGAAGACCAGTCTCACGTGCATCTCTTTCCGTTGCCATCGTCTCTGAGCGGCTGGAGAGGGCCTCGCAGGCTCACGATCAGCCTGGCATGGCTCTCGCCGGTGAATCCTCGGCATCGGGGATGGCGTCGTGCGCAGCTCTGGTTCTCGCCTCCCCAGTCGGAACTCGGAGTTGCGCGGGGCCAAGCGGACTGGCAAGCCGTTCAGCGGGGAACCGTTCAGCACGAGATACTGGAAGGCGAGAGCTCCCAGGACTTCGTGGACGGCGCGAGTCTGGAGATTCGAGTGAACTGTCGGGCGGATGCCGGGGCTCTGGAAGAAGAGGTCCCGTACGCGCTCGTCACGACTATCGAAGTGTGGGGTGATCTCTGGGTCTCGAACATCTACGATGAGGTGCGCGCGGCGGTACAGGCGGCGCGAGTGCGTGTGGCCAACTCGCGCGTTGATCTGGGTTGACGGCGACGGGCGGAAGCCGGCTCGGGACCGAGCGAGGGAGCGGTGGTCGCCGCGATTTCGAGGAGAACAAGTGACGCCGAGCGACTCGACGATGATCGTAATCGGCGACGATCGGGTTCGCCTGACCGGTTTGGCCAACGTACTGCGCCGCCACGGCCTGACGTGTCGTCCGATTCACTTCGGGGGCGATGCGGCCGTGGTCCAGGCATGCCCACAGGTCCGAGTCATCGTCGTCGATCAACTTGGCACGCACACTACCTCTTCCGAGCGCGCCATGAGCTTCGGCACGATTGGCCACTTGATCGAGGACAGGATCAAGCCTGCCGGTCCTTACTGCGTTCTGTTGTGGACGAGGTACGCCGATCAGGCGGCGACGCTCCAGACCCTTCTGCAGCGTCTACGGAGGGTGTCGGGGCCGGTGGCCGTCCGGGCGCTGGACAAGGGCGTTCACCTGGACGCCGCTGGCAACGTCAGGGACGAGGGCGCGTTGATGGAAAAGCTGGACGTCCTGGCGAGGGGATGGTTGCGTCCAGGGGGAGCTCTGGCGCTGGCGGGCACGTGGGGCGACCTCGATGATCGAGACGTTGACGCCATGATCGAGGAGATCTATGCGAGTCGTCGGCGCAGCATTGGGCGTTGCGTGTAACGCTGACGTACTGTGACGCACGGACGTCCACCGCGATCGCTACTTGTTCTCGGTTCCCGGACTTGCGGGACGGATCCCACTTGGGGGCTCGCGGAGAAGCGCGTCAAGTCGGGCGTCAGATTGGGCGCGCCGACTTCCGCTCCGGGGTAACTGCGGCGTGCACACCCCGGGGCGGGCTGACGGGTGGATCGAGAGCGTCATCGCGAACCTGCCCGTACCGTCTTGCGAATGGTCGCCGCGTCGGTCGGCGCTCGGAACCGGGGCAATGGCGTTATTGACCCGCCAGTTCCTCGGCGCGATGCCCCGCGAGTATCCCCTCCATGCCGTAGTTCCCCTCGTGGCAGGCGTACTCGAACATGCCGCCGCCGTTCGCGATCATGGGCAGCACCACCGTCCAGTCGCGGGTGTAGGTGGCGGGGTCGCTGAGGGTCATCTCGTAGTCGATGCTGTCGGGCCCGGTGCGGGTGAACCGTTCGACCAGCGTCAGGCCGTCCACCGGGAAGCCGCGGAACACCTGCTTGGCGCTGAAGTTGGTGGTCTCGACGACCAGGGTATTGCCCTCCCAGCGGCCGCGGGAATCGCCGTTCCACAGGCGTACGCCCGGGGCGACGTGGGGGCGTCCGTCGAGGGGGACGACGCGGGTCTCGTTGATCATCTCGTTCAGCATCACCACCGCGGCCGGCGTCTGGAGGAGCAGGATGTTGCTGTTGTAGTTGTTGGGCACCCTTGGGGTACCGCGGGTGATGCAGCGCTCCCAGAGGTTGCGGTCGGTCCACGAGTCGGCGGGATGGTCGCGCCGTCGCGCCGCGTTCTCGGCCGCGCGGCGCTCGCCGGCCGGCGTGAGGGCGGGGATGCGACCCTGCGGCGGATCGATGATCAACGACGTGCGGGTGAGCGCGTTGCGCGAGCCGTCGCGCCACTGCGAGCCGTAGTTGCCGGGGCTGCCCGCCCGCGGCGGCGCGTCGAACGCCGCGAACCGGCGCCGTTCGCGCTCCGCCGCCTCTTCCTCGCTCAGGAACTCGCGGTCGTCGGCGTCGGCCGCCCGCTCGAGGGGGGTGCCGGTGGTCTGGTCCCAGACGCCCTGCAGATCGGGGTGCCCCCACGGGGTCTGCGGCGGGACCCAGCCCGCGTCCGTCTCCTGGGCGGCGCCCGGTGCCGCCGCGAGAGTGATCGTCAACGCCGCCGCCAATGCTGCAACAAAGGGATAGCGCATGGTCGACCTCCTGTCTTCACTGCCGGCCGGCTCGTTCCCCCGATCCGCGTATCGCGCGCGGGGCAGACCGCGGTCCCGAGACCGTCGCCTTGTCGCTCGGCCTTCCGCCCGTCGTCGAGGCACCGAGAGTCCGCTGCCGGTCCGGACGCAGGCTTTCGGCTTCTCGTGTGGCTCCGGCTCCCGCCCGGAAGGGCCCGATCCGCGCCGTTCCGACGCGACGCGTCTACCGGTCGCCGGTGGCGTTCACGCGAATGCGGTACAGCCCGGTGCGCGCGGTCATGTAGAGCGTGCGCCGGTCCGCGTCGCCCCACGCCACGTTGGCCGGCACCTCGTTCGGCTTGATCGTGCCGAGATGCGTGCCGTCCGGTGCGATGACCCAGACCCCGCCGGGGCCGGTCGCCCACAGGTTGCCCTGGTCGTCGATCTTCAGGCCGTCGGCCGAGCCGCTCTCCTCCGAGGCGCTGGCGTCGACCAGCAGCTCGACCTCGCCGAGGGTGCCGTCCTCGTTCACCGGGTACGCCATCCACTGCCGGGTGGCGCTGTCGGCCACGTAGAGGGTCGACTCGTCGGGCGAGAAGGCGATGCCGTTGGGGCCGGTCTGATCCCCGAGGCGGACAAGCTCGCCGTCCGCGCTCAGCCGGTAGATGCCGTTCACGTCCTGCTCCCGCGCCTCCGGGGTCGGCAGCCCGTAGGCGGGGTCGGTGAAGTAGAGCGAGCCGTCGCTGTGGTAGTCGAGGTCGTTCGGGCTGTTGAGCCGGCCACCCTCGTAGCTGTCGACGACCACGCTCCGCGTCCCGTCGGCCGCGATGCGGGAGATCCGTCCGTTGAAGTGCTCGGTGAAGACGACGTTCCCGTCCGGGTCGACGATGATGCCGTTCGAGCCGACGAGCCGCCCCTCCTCGTGCTCGCCCTCGTAGACCGGGTTCAGGAAGTCGCTGACGGTCCCGTCGGGGTCCCACCTGACGATGCGGTTGCCGGGGATGTCGCTGAAGAGCAGGTAGCCGTCCCCGTCGTCGATCCACGCCGGTCCCTCGGTGAAGCCGAACCCGCCGGCCAGCTCCTCGATGACCGCGTCGGCCGGCACCAGCGCGTCGAAGGCCGGATCGAGCCGCTCGATCGTCCCCGCGCTCGCCGGCGCCTCCGGCTCGGCCGCCGGCTCCGGTTCGGCGCCGCCACCACAGGCCGCCATCGACAGAACGCCCAACAGCACTACTGCTCGCATCACCCTTCTCCTCCTGCGCCCGCTCGGTTCGAGTGGCCCCAAGCGTAGCACGGGCGGGCGTTCTGCCGGGTGCGGAGGAGGGGCGTCGGCGGGACCGCATTGGCCCGGGACGGCTCGGCGCGTGTGGTCGAAGCCGGATTCCGTGTCACACTTGGGTTCGGGGAAGCTCGGAGGATCGCCATGGAGAACGTCACCATTGCGTTGCCCGACGATCTCGCCCGATGGGTGGAGGTTCGGGCGGCGGAGAACGGGCGTAGCGCACCGGAGTGGATTGCCGCGCAGCTCGAGAGGACGCGACGCTCCGAAGACGAGTACGACGTTGCGATGAACCGCTTCTTCGGGCGGGTGCGGGAACCGAGAAAGCTGGAGTGGGTCGACGGCCGCAAGCCGACGCGGGAGGAGCTGCACGACCGGACCGATCGTCGTTGACGCCCGGCCGGGGAAGATGCGAGAGATGGGCGACGCGGACGACCACGCAACGGCGCTGTTCCCGGAACTGGCGCGGAGAGAGCTCCCCGGAGAGCTTCCCGCGGTGTCGACGGGAGTCCTGCCGTACCAGCGCATCAAGGCCCTCTATCAGCACGGCCGCATTGCGGCGACCGAGCCGATCGCCGAGGACCAGATTCAGCCGGCGAGCCTCGATCTGCGTCTGGGGGCGGTCGCCTACCGCCTGCAGGCCAGCTTCCTGCCGGGCCGCGATTCCCTGGTGGAACGCAAGCTCGACGCGCTGTCCATGGCCGAGTTGGACCTGTCGTCTCCGACGGTGCTCGAGAAGGAGTGCGTCTACCTCGCGCCGCTGATGGAGAGCCTGCGGCTGCCGCGGGGGGTGTCGGCGAAGGCCAATCCCAAGAGCACCACCGGCCGGCTCGACGTGTTCACGCGCCTGATCACGGACGGCGGCGTCGAGTTCGAGCGCGTGCCGGACGGCTACTCGGGGCCGCTGTTCGCGGAGATCGTCCCGCGGACGTTCTCGGTGATCGTGCAGCAGGGGGTGCGGCTGTCGCAGTTGCGTTTCGTGCGGGGCAACCCGCCGCCGACGGACAGCCTGCTCGAGCGCCTCAACGACGAGAAGAACCTCATCGTCGACGAAGACGGTCCCGCCCAGGCGGACATCCGGAAGGGCCTGAAGCTCTCGGTCAACCTCCGGGGGAGGGACGCGGCGGAGGTCGTCGGCTACCGGGGCCGGAAGAACGCCCCCCTCATCGACCTGCGCCGGGTGGATCACTACGATCCCGGCGATTTCTGGGACGAGATTCGGAATCTCCCCGGCGACCGCCTCATCCTGAACCCCAGCGACTTCTACATTCTGGGCTCGCGCGAACGAGTGGTCGTGCCGCCCGACTGCGTGGCCGAGATGGTGCCGTTCGATCCGACCGTGGGCGAGTTCAGGATCCACTACGCGGGCTTCTTCGACCCCGGGTTCGGGTACGGCGACGAGAGCGACAAGGGGACCCGCGTGGTGCTCGAGGTGCGGGCGCACGAGGTGCCGTTCGTCATCGAGCACGGCCAGGTGGTCGGCCGCGTCGTCTACAGCCGGCTGCTGGAGGTCCCGGAGAAGATCTACGGGGCGTCGATCGGCTCGTCGTACCAGCGGCAGGGGCTGGCCCTGAGCAAGCAGTTCCGGAGGTGAAGTCAGCCGGCTGCTGGAGGTCCCGGAGAAGATCTACGGGGCGTCGATCGGCTCGTCGTACCAGCGGCAGGGGCTGGCCCTGAGCAAGCAGTTCCGGAGGTGAAGTCAACCGGCTGCTGGAGGTCCCGGAGAAGATCTACGGGCGTCGATCGGTTCGTCTTACCAGCGGCAGGGGCTGGCCCTGAGCAAGCAGTTCCGGAGGTGAAGTCAGCCGGCTGCTGGGGGTTCCGGAGAAGATCTGCGGGGCGTCGATCGGCTCGTCGTACCAGCGGCACGAGTTGGCCCTGAGCAAGCAGTTCCGGCGATGAGATCGCGTCGGATCTCCGCTTCGCACCTCGCGGTCCCGGGCGCCGGAGGCCTCCGACGCGGCCGCACTCCGGAGCGGGTGTGCCCTGAGCGCGTCAGGATCCGCCGGCCGGTCAGGCGCTTCCCGCCGGAAGGCGTCACCGCACCGGCGCGCCGTCCGGATCGTAGGCGACGTGGGCCTCCATCACGAGGTCGTGCAGCCGCCGGCACTCGCCGTCCATGCGGCGGAGGGGGCCGTCCCAGTCGGCCGTGTCCGCGGTGTCGCGCCACTGCCGGTGGATGTCGGCGGCGAGGTTGCCGGCGCTCAGCCGGGCCTCGTCGGTCGAGCCGGGACCGGCCGCGAGCGCGCCGAGCTTGTCGGCGACCTCGTGGAGGGTGCGGCCCAGCGACCGCGGAAGCTGCGCATCGCCGACGAGCAGGGCGAGCGCGCGCTCCGGGCGCACGCCGACGCCGTGGCAGCGCGTGTAGGCGTCGGACGCCTGGCAGATACGCAGCAGGCTCGACCATTCGCCGTCGACGTGCCCCTCGTCCGGCCGCACCGCGGCCATCTGCGCCATCAGGAGGGCGACCGTGAACTGGGCGCGCTCGATGAGGCGGCCGAGCCACAGGAACCGCCACCCGTCGTCCCGGTACAGGGTCGTCTCGGTGACGCCCGCGAAGGTGCCCAGCTCCTGCGCGAGATCGGCGTAGAAGCTCTCGGGGGCGGTCTGCCAGATGTCTTCGATGCGCCGCTCCCGGAACCGCAGCCACGCCCGGTTCAGGCACGTCCACATCTCGGCGCTGATGCAGTGGCGCATCTGCCGCGCGTTCTCGCGGCCCTGCGCGAAGCAGTTGCGGATGGCGTCGGGGTTGGAACGCTCGAACGTCACGTCGTCGGCCAGCGTGTAGGAATCGGCAAGCGCGTAGTCGTCGTCGTTCTCCAGCACCGCGATGGCGGGTCCCGGCGGGCGTCTGCCCAGCGTGCCGTAGATGCGTCGCCAGCCGAAGTCGATCTCCTGCACCGGCCGGTCGACCAGCGTCGTCATCTGCTCGCCGAGCAGGCGGCACCCGTTCTCGGTCCGCTCGAGGTGGCGGCCCAGCCAGTAGAGGCCCTCCGCGCTGCGCGCCAGCATCGTCACGACTCCAGCACCCACACGTCCTTGCCGCCGCCGCCCTGACTGGAGTTCACCACGAGGCTCCCGCGGCGCAGCGCGACCCGACAGAAGGCGCCCGGCACGATGCGGGTCTTCCGGCCCCGGAGCACGAAGGGCCGCAGGTCGACGTGCCGCGGCTCGAGCCGGCCGTCGATGAGGCAGGGGGCCCGCGAGAGCGACAGCACCGGCTGCGAGATGAACCCCGCCGGATCGGCCCGCACCTCCCGGGCGTACGCCTCCCGCTCGGCCGCCGTGGCGTGGGGGCCGACCAGCATGCCGTAGCCGCCCGATTCGCCGACACGCTTGACGACCAGGCGCTCGAGGTTGTCGAGCGTGTACTCGAGGTCCTCGGGCCGGCGGCAGAGGCGGGTCGGGACGTTGGCGAGCAGCGGCTCCTCGCTCAGGTAGTACCGAATGAGGTCCGGCACGTAGGCGTACACGCTCTTGTCGTCGGCCACGCCGGTGCCCGGCGCGTTGGCGAGCGTCACGTTGCCCCGCCGGTACGCCTCCAGCAGCCCCGGCACCCCGAGCAGCGAGTCCTCGCGGAAGACCAGCGGGTCGAGAAAGTCGTCGTCCACCCGCCGGTAGATCACGTCCACCCGGCGCAGGCCCTCCGTCGTCCGCGCATAGACGATGCCGTTCCGCGCGAGCAGGTCGCGGCCCTCGACCAGCGCCGCCCCGATCTCGCGGGCCAGGAACATGTGCTCGTAGAAGGCGGCGTTCCCGACCCCGGGCGTCAGCACCGCGACGTACGGCTCGGGACGTCCGACGGGGGCCAGCTCGCGAAGCGTCGCCAGCAGCAGCTCGCCGTAGTGCTCCACCTTCCGCACGCCGCAGCGGCGATACAGCCGCCGGAGGCTCGACTTGACCGCCTTGCGATTGGCGACCATGTAGGAGACCCCCGAGGGCACCCGCAGGTTGTCCTCGAGCACCGCGAAGCCGTCGTTCGTGCGCACCAGATCGGTCCCGCAGACCGCCACCCAGGTCTCGTGCGGCGGGGCGAAGCCCTGCATCGCGCCCCGGTACTGCGGGCACTCCCGGACCATCTCCGCGGGAATGACGCCGTCCGAGATCGCGCGGCCGGCGCCGTAGACGTCGGCCAGGAAGTGGTTCAGGGCCAGGATGCGCTGCGCGAGGCCCGCTTCCAGCGCCCTCCACTCGGCAGCGGACAGAATGCGGGGGATGCAGTCGATGGGGATGATGCGTTCGTCGGCGTCGCCGTCGCCGTACACCGTGAAGGTGATGCCCTCGTCGACGAACGACCGGGTCACGCGCTGCTGCGTCTCGGCCAGCTCCGAACCCGACACCCGGGTCAGCGCGTCATGAAGCGGCCGGCAGTGCGTCCGCGGCGCGCCGTCCGGCCGCAACAGCTCGTCGTAGAACGCCTCGTCGACCTGGTAGCCGTCGAAGTCCATGCGCGTCAATCGGTACAGGTGCCGGATCGTAGCCGATTCCGTGTGTCGTTGGGGAGATGCATGAGCCGAGAAGCGACGCCGTGGAGACCCTGCGGTCCCGCGCGGACCGTGGTGGCGGGCCTCGACCGTCGCGGCTGTGACCGAGCGTCGGTCCGAGCGTCCGCGCGGTTCCGGGGCCGGACTCCGAGACGGCGCCGGGGGACGTCGGCCGGTCTCGGTCGAACCGGAGCGCCTGGACCGGATAGATCCCGCCGGCCCGGCGCGCCGGCCCGACGCACGCGGCGACCATCGCCGCCGCCCGCACCGTCAGCACCGCGGCCCGTTTCAGTCGAACCGGAGCGCCTCCACCGGATCGATGCCGACGGCCCGGCGGGCCGGGCCGACGCACGCGGCGACCGTCGCCGCCGCCAGCACCGCCACCACCGCCGCCAGCGTCACCGGGTCGCGGGGAGACGTCTGCACCAGCAGGCTCTCGATCAGGCGGCCGACGGCGAAGGCGCCGGCCGCCCCGACGACCAGCCCCGCCCCGACCTGCGCGAGCCCGCGGCGCATGACCACCCAGACGACCTGTCCCGGCAGGGCCCCGAGGGCCATGCGGACGCCGATCTCCTGCGTCCGCTGCGTGACCGAGTACGCCGTGACCGCGTAGATCCCGACCGCCGAGAGGACGAGCGCGATCGCCGCGAAGATGCCGAACAGGCCGCTGAACAGCAGGTACGTCCAGCGGCTGTCCCGGAGCCGGGCCGACATCGACCGGGCGCCGAACACCGGCAGCTCGGGGTCGACCGACTGCACCGCCTCGCGGAGTTGCGGGACGACGCCGGCGGGGTCGCCCGCGGTCAGGACCTGGATGGCGAGCGACGACTGCAGCGCTGCCTGACCGCCGGTGTACAGCCGGTACGGCAGGTAGACCACCGGATCTGGATCGCGTTCCCGCAAGGCGATCTGCCGGACGCTGGGGCTCACCCCGACGATGCTCAGCCACGGGCCGGGCGGCCGGGTCTGCGCCCGCAGGCGGATCCGCCGCCCGAGGGGATCCTCGCCGGGAAAGAACCGCGCCGCGAACCGCGCGTTCACCACCACGGACTCCGCCCCCTCGCGGCCGTCCTCCAGCGTCAGCGCGCGTCCCCGCGTCAGCGAGACGCCGAGAGACTCGAAGTACCGCGCGCCGACGCTCAGCATGGTCACCGTGGGGGCCGGCGCACCGTCCGGCGAGGGTCGCCCGTCGATCTCGACCGACCGCTGCAGCCCCCCGAAGAGGGGGAACGTGGTGGCCACGCTCGCGGCGCGAACCCCGGGCATCGCGTCGAGGCGCCGCTGGAGCCGCTCGACGAGCTGCAGCCGGTCTTCCGGCTCGGGGTACTTGCGGGCGACCAGCGTGATCTGTCCGGTCAGCACCCGCGCGGGATCGAACCCGAGATCGATCCGGTAGAGCTCCTGGAAGCTGCGAATGAACAGGCCCGCCCCCGCCAGCAGCACCACCGCCAGCGTCACCTCGACGACGACCATCGCCGCCGCGAGCCGGCGCGCGCGCATCCCGCCCGCCCCGGTGCGGCCCCCCTCGTGCAGCAGCTCCCCGACCGGCGTCTTCGAGACGTGCAGCGCCGGCGCGAACCCGAACAGCACGCTCGTCCCGACGCACGCCAGGACGAGGAACGCCACGACCGGGCCGTCGAGGTGGAAGGTCATCCAGAACGGCTTGCCGACGTCGGCCGTCGCGACGTCGAGCAGGCGTATGCCGGCCGCGGCCAGCCCCAGGCCCGCCGCCCCGCCCGCCGCGCCGAGCAGAAGGCTCTCCACCAGCAACTGCCGCACGATTCGCCACCGCGTGGCGCCCTGCGCGACCCGGATGGCCACCTCTCGCGCCCGCCGCGCCGAGCGCGCGAGCAGCAGGTTGGCGACGTTGGCGCAGGCGATGAGCAGGACGAACGCCACCGCGCCCATCAGCGTCGGGATGATCAGCGAGACGTCGGCGGGGTTCGCCCAGTCGTTGAACGTCTGGACGAAGGCGTCCGCGTGCTCGTTGGTGTCGAGGTACTGCTGGCGGAGCCGCCCGGCGAGGGCGCGCACCTCGGCGTCGGCGGCGTCGAGATCGACGCCGGGGGCGAGGCGGCCGACGGTCGAGAGCATCCGGTTGTCGCGGCGGTCGAGGGCGTCGGTGGGCTGCAGCGGCCGCCACGTGTCGGAGTTCAGCGGGAACCGCATGCCTTCCGGCATGACGCCGACGATCATCGACGGCTCGTCGTTGACCCGCACCACGCGGCCGAGCACGGCGGGGTCGCCCGCGTAGCGGTCCTGCCACACGTGGTGGCTCAGGATGACGGTGCGGTCGGCGCCCCGCTCGCCTTCCTCGGGCAGGAAGTCGCGGCCGAGCAGCACCGGCTGGCCGAGCAGGCGGAACGTGTTCGGGGTGACGAGGGACCCCGTCACCCGCTCGGGGGGCTGGTCGGCGTCGCTCAGGTTCGCGGTCCCGCCGGCCGTGAACGCCGCCAGTCCGCTGAACGAGGCCGCCGCTTCGCGATAGTCCTCGAAGTCGGGGAGCGAGACGCCCCCGGTGCCGCCGCGGACGGTGTCGCGCGAAGAGACGTTGACGATCCGTCCCGGCTCGTCGAACGGCAGGCCGCGGATGAACACCGCGTGCACGATCGCGAAGACGGAGGCGTTGGCCCCGATGCCGAGGCCGAGGGCCGCCACCGCCATGAACGTCAGCGACCGGTCCTTGACCAAACGCCGGAGGGCGTACCGGAAGTCCTGCCAGAGCACCATACCGGTAACAACGAGCGAAACGCGCCCGGGGTTCGCGCCGCGCCGGTTCTCCGGGGCCGATCGGCATCGACACACAGCGGCGTGTGGCGTGCGAGGGCATCGAAGCCGGGGTCGCTGAGCTGTACCGGTAGGTCGGCACGGATGGCCAGCGCGGCGATGAGACAGTCCATGAGAGCGCGGACGGCCCCGCCGCGCCGGCGGCATTGCCGATAGAGCGCCGCCGCCTGATCTCGGCCAACTTGCCTCGGCAGGTGGAGGCCGCCCCTGAGGGTGCGATGTCCCAATGGGGGACTATTGACAACCGACTCGTTGCCAACTCACCGACCGGAACTTCTGCCCGAGGACGCGCGTCCATTCACGGCTCACCCGCCAACATCTCAACGCGGCACCGACTCCAGATCCATCACGGCGGCGCGCAGTTCCATCAGGTGGGCGGCCCTGATCGGCGTCGTCCCGGCCACTGGCGCCGGGTCGGTCCAGTTCGGCACGGCCCGCGACGTTCCGGTCAACGCCTCGGCGAGCGCGGCCCGCAACTCCAGCAGATGCACGAGCCTCATCCGCGTCGCCCCGGCTGTCAGTGATGGGTCCGTCCAGGCGAACCGTTGCAGCCCGGCCGCCTGCCGCAGCCAATCTATCCGCGACCGCAGTTCCGTGAAGTGAATGGCCCTGACCGGCGTTATGCCGGGTCGGATGGGATCGTCGGTGAAAACCAACCGCACGACCTCAACGGTGAACGTCTGGGTCGCCGCCGTGTTCGAACCATCCACATCGGTCGCGGTCACCGTGACCGTCGCCGTTCCCGTCGCCACTGGCCTGACCGTCACCCTGTCGCCGGAAACCGCAACTGCCGCGATGCCCGGCGCGGATGAAATCGCCGCGTAGGTCAGCGCATCACCGTCCGGGTCCTGGAACGCCCCGGCCACGTCGACGGTCCGCGCTGGATGGTCGACCTCCATCCATAGCGTCGTGAGGATGCCGGCTACCGGATACGGCGGTAGGTTGATGTCGACTGGAAGCTCGGACGGCAACCAGGCCGGCAGGTCGGCGATCGAGTCCCGCGCTACGCGCGATGTCGGCACGCCCCACGCCTCGAAGAAGGGTCCGAGGTTGCGGCCCACCTGTCGTGAGAAGCGCACCAGCCACTGGTCGCGCTTCTCGTCGTCGTTCTTTGGGCGCTCGGCGTCTGGCAAAGCACGGTACGTGGCGAACACCTGTCGATAGGCCTCCCACCCGAAGGCCTGCTGCAACTGCTCGTACATGACCAGAGCCAGGAAGGGCTCGCGCTTCCACAACTCGAAGTCCGGATCATCGAAGTCGTAGCGCGCCAACTGCTCGGCGCGGAACTCGGCGGAGCCCCGCCAGTTTTCGGCCACCGGAATCCCGCACAGGAACTCGTAGACGTAGAGCGTGAATAGATTGACGGTCACGTCGAGCGTGCCGTCGAACGTCCAGTCGTGGCTTTGGTGATTGTGACCAACCTCGTGGAAGAAGCCCCAGTTGCTTTGAGTCCACTCCTGACGGCAGGTGGAAATGTGCCGGGCATCCACGAGATGAGCCGACTGGTTCAGGTGGGCCATCAAGGGATAGCCGGCATGCATGTAGCCCGCCGAGATCTGCCGGTCGACGACAAATCGCTCCGGTCGCAAGCGTACGGGCGACGGCCAAGCAGCCAGTTCCGCGTTCAGGTCGAGCACGCGGTTCCAGACCCCGGCCACGGCCGCCGGGTTGTCGAGGCCACGCACCTCGCGCGAGTCCGTCGTGACGATCATGTTCCGCCCTTCGATCTCGGCCCACGGCGCGGGCGCGTGCCGAATCTCGGCGCGCCAACGGGCTGGGTCGGTCTCACCCAGCACAAACCGAGGCGCTGCCACGGCACCTTCGATCCGGACGGTGATAGTCCCGAGGCCGACATCGGCCGGCACCTCGACGTAGATCAGCCCACCGAAGGCGTTGGCGACGGGGGTAGCGGCCGCGGAGATGGGGAAGCGGCGGCTGATCTCGGGCATACGTTGCCACTCGGGCCGGTGCCAGATGGTATCGCTGTGGGCACCAACGCGCACGTGGAAGCCGCCGGCCTCGGCGACCGCCGGCGGCACCGTTACCGTGACCAACTCGCCCGGCGCCGCGTAGAGGCCGGTGGAGTGCCAGCTACGCGCCCACGGCTGTGAGTGTGGGCCCGTGGAGTGCCCGGGAGGTTCAGTGGTGTCTATGGTGAGTGTGCGCGTGACGCGCGGGGCGTCGGCCGGGACCGAGCCGGGGAAATCCGCGGCCGCGGGATGCGCACGCACGTACTGAGGTGGAAAGCTGCGTTGCATTCTCTCGAAGAGCATGATGGCCAGACGCGGGCCTACGTCGGCCTCGCCCACGGGCCTTTCCTCTGAGGGCCACTGTTGGTACTCCTCCACGAACGCATGCAGGCGCGGTCGAAGCGAGGTGTCCTGCGCGGGCAGGCAACGGATCGCCCGTTCCAGACTGTCGAGCGCCTGGTCGATTTGCGGTTGGGCCAGGGTGCGCTCGCCGGTCGCGTGCGCCTCAATCGCGTCGAGCGCCCTGCCGGCATGTGTTGACGCGGGTGGCGGTCCGTCGATCGCGTAACCGTTCGGGGACGTGCCACGGATCCATTCAAGGGGTGGCCACTGGATGCCGATGGGCGCGAGCAGGCGGTTGCCGGCGTAGTCGTTGACGAGGTCCATGTCTGGGTGCTGATGGGCCCAGCCCCAACCGGTGCCGGCCGTTACCAAACCGCCGCCGGCGCGCACGAAGGCTGCAAGGGCGCTGAGTTCCGACGCACTCTGATCCCACGGGAGCAGAGCCACAACGTCGACCGCTCCGAGCGACTGGAGCGTCAGCACGGTCTCGACGACATCGTGGCCAGCATCCGTAAGCCAGGCACGGAGCTCGTCCGTAAACCTGCCACCGAACTCGTCGGCGACGACGCCGATCCGAAGATTACCAGCCCCAACTCCCTCGCCAGCCGCCCAACGTAGCGCGTTCGTCATCATCCGCCCGGTGTCCGCCGTCTCAAGCATGGCGCGTTCGAAGTAAGCGCCGTGACCCAGGGCGACGACGCGACCGGCCCGCCAACCGCCGGCAGCGACAACGGGGACGCGCACGCCCAAGTCGGTGGCACCGACGATCACGGGGAAGGCCTCGGGGCCGTATACGCACAAGGGACCTCCTGGTGAGGGACCTCCTGGGTCTCGCGGCGCACCAATCTCGGCTACCCCGGCGAGCAGGGCGTCGAGGTCATCTGCGCCGGCTACGGCGGGCAGGGTGGAGCCGTAGACGAGCATCAACACGGTGGACATCCGGACGAGCGCACAGCATTCCATACACCTAGATAGTCTCAGAAAAGGTGCGGCCACGCCAGCCCCCGACGAGGGCGCCGACGGTGGCCTCACCTCGTTCCAGAACCACGTGCGCTGTCGACCGCGCAGTCCCCGGAACGAAAACCGGAAACCGTACGCCACGGCCGCGCACCGGAGCATCTTCGGCAGCGTCGACCCAGACATGCCGTCCCGCTCCCATAGGGAGAACGAGACGCTGCCGTCACTGAGCGCCCGCGCCGCGTCGAGGACCTCCACCGCCCGCCGGTACGGCCGGACCCGGCGATACGTGGCCCTTCGTGGCCATCCCGGCCATGTCGAGGGCGATGGCCCACTCCAGCACCGCGCGGATGCGCTGGCGGACCTCCCTGGCCGTCGCCGCCTTGACGTGCCAGATCGGAGAGAGGAAATACGGGATTGAGGGGGATTCCGCCACACGTTCTGACCTGGTCAGTCCGTATCTCCAGACTCATAAACGATTACAAGTCAGCAGATTACGGACTATCCTGGACGGCCCCAGACCCCTGACGGACTGCTGTTGGTTGTCAAGGCAACGCGAAGACGAACAGGTTGTTGCCGAAGCTCGGCCTCAGCTCGGGGGTCATCCGCAGGTTGATCGAGGCGTTGGCGGAGGTGCCGGTGCCGACCGCCACGTACTGCCGGCCGTCGACCGCGAACGTGACGGGGTAGCCGCTGACCGGCGAGCCGAGGTTGATCTCCCACAGCACCGCGCCGGTGTCCTGGTCGAAGGCCCGGAAGCGGCCGTTGGCGTCGCCGCCGAAGAGCAGCCGGCCGCCGGTGGCGACGAGCGACATGGTGGCCGCGCGCTGCTCGTGGAGCCAGCGGGTGGCGCCGGTGTCGACGGCGATGGCGCGGACGGTGCCGAGCCGGTCGGTGCCGGGGGCGAGCTGGTGCCGGGCCGCGAGCATGTAGGTCGAGCTGCCGCCCTCGGTCGTCGACAGCAGCCGCTGACAGGCGTTGCGCAGCGGGAAGTACATGGTGTGGGTGAGGGGGCTGTAGGCGCCGGCCTCCCAGTCCTTGCCGCCGGCCCAGCTCGGGCACGCCAGCCGCTCCTGGCCGAGGGCCGAGAAGAGGACCTCGGGGTTCTCGGTCACGTCGCCGGTGGCGCCGTCGATGTGGGTGATCACGTTCTGCGCAACGGTGGGGTTGGCCCACAGGAACTCGCCGGTCTCGCGGTCCAGCGTGTAGACCACGCCGGTCTTGCCGGGGATGCCGGTCATCACCCGCCGCTCCTCGCCCGGCTGCAGGTGGGGGTTGATCCAGGCGACGGCGTCGGGGTCGGGGGCGACCGCGGTGTCGACGAGCAGGCGCTCGAAGGGATGGTCGAGGTCCCAGTCGTCGTTCAGGTGCTGGTAGTACCAGACGATCTCGCCGGTGTCGGCGTCGAGCGCCAATGTCGAGTTGTGGTAGAGGTGCGCCAGCTCGGGGCCGCCGAGCATGAACTTCGGGGCCGGCGAGGTGACCGACGTGCCGATGTAGACGAGGTCGAGCTCGGGGTCGTAGCTCGGCACCATCCAGGTGCCCACGTGCTTCCGCCGCTCGAACGGCACGTCGCCCCACGTCTCGTCGCCCGGCTCGCCGGGGCCGGGGATGGTGCGGCGCCGCCACAGCTCGCGGCCGGTGCGGGCGTCGTGGGCGGTGACGACGCAGGCGTCGGGGGTGGCGTTGGCGCGGCAGCTCCGGCCGGAGACGACCCGGCCGCCGGCCACGATCGGACCGGCCGTCTGCAGGGCGGGGTTCACGGTGTAGTCGAGGACCTCGGTCTCCCACACCATCTCGCCGGTGACCGCGTCGAGGGCCATCAGGTAGTCGTCGCCGGTGGTGTCGAGGAGCAGGCGGTCGTAGATGGCGATGGTGCGCTTGGTGGTGGCGAGCCCGCCCATGTGCTCGCCGAGGTCGTCGGGCAGGTCGCGGCGGTGCTCCCAGATCAGGTCGCCGGTCGCCGCGTCGATCGCCTGGATGACGTCGCCGGGGTTGGGCATGTAGAGCACGCCCCGGTAGGCGAGGGGCGTGCCCTGCTGGCTCCCCTGGTTCAGGGCGCGGGTCCAGACGAGGCGCAGGTCGCCCACGTTGTCGCGGTCGATCTGGTCGAGGGGGCTGTAGCCCCAGCCGTCGAGGGTCCGCCGCCACATGAGCCAGTCCTCCGGGGCCGGGTCCTGCAGCATGGCGTCGGTGACCGGCACGAAGTCGTCCGGCTGCGCGGACGCCGTCCCCGCGATGGCGAGGAGGGCGCCCGCCGTGACGACGGGGGACAGCGCGATTCGCAGGCGGCGGCATCGAGGCATCGTGAGAGGCTCCCTCCCGGCTACCAGGTGAGCTGCGCGCCGAACTTCACGAAGCGCGCCAGCAGGATGTTCACGGGCACCTGCCACGCCGGACCGTAGGTGTCGTTGATGGCGAGCGGCGCGTTGTCGTTGAGCATGTTGTAGGCGTCGAGCATCAGCCGGAGCTCGCGGTCGGCGTCGAAGCGGAAGAGCTTCGAGAGGCGGATGTCGAGCTGGGTGAGGCGGTCGGCGAACATCGTTCCCGGCTGGATGAGGTGGATCTCGGCGGTCTGCGCTCCGCCCGCCAGCGGCCGGCCGAGCGACGGCTCGATGGCGCTGGCCGGGGCGTTCCACGTCGCGAGAATCGGCACCCCCGGCAGGTTCTGCAGGAAGCCCGAGAGCTGCACGTCGTACCACGGCAGCGTGTAGGCGCCGCTGAGCTTCCAGGCGGGCCGGAAGAAAGGCGGGTCGATGCTGCAGTGATGTCCTCTGGGCAGGATGATGCCGGCCGCTTCCTCGCTGTCCCAACCGCCGCCGGTGCCCGCCCCGCCCGCGGTCAGGGCCAGCGTCGGCACCGCCGCGGGGTTGTCCGGACGGGCGTCGCAGTCGTTGAATCGCGTGCGGCCGAGGCCGACCCCGCCGTAGACGAAGAGGTCGCCGCTGATCCGCGAGTTGATGACGACGTCGAGCCCGTCGAACACCTGCTCCATCGTGTAGCCGTTCGGCTTGGCCGGTACGATGTCGTTCTGCACCTGGCCGAAGCTGGCCGGATTGACGTCGTAGAGGCCGCAGACCTCGTAGCCGCCCCCGTTCGGCAGCCTCTGGTCGCTGGGCGCGATCACGCAGTAGGGATCGAAGTCGCCGGGGCCTACCAGCGCGTTGTCGGTGACGGAGAAGTTGCCCTGCACGCGGCGCCAGTACGACACGTCGAGGGACATGCGGGGCAGGATCTCCTGCTCGATGCCGATCGAGTACTCCCAGTTGTTGCGCCGGGTCCCGAACCCCGAGTAGACGTCCGGGGCGAAGACGTTGGTCAGCACGCTGCGGCCGAAGTTGGCGTTCGAGTACGGCCCCAGCTCGTTCTCGTCGGGGAAGAAGTCGCCGTTGGCGTCCTGCCAGAATCGCGTCGCGTTCGTGACCGACGCGTTGACGGGGTTGCGCGACGCCGCCATCCCGATGGTGTCGACGCGGAGGTAGCGGCTGATCGAGCCCTTGATGGCGGTCCGGCCGTCGCCGAAGACGTCGTGCGCGACGCCGATTCGCGGCGACAGGTCCTTCCAGTTCGCGGCGTTCGGGATGGCGTCCCAGCGGCGCGTCGGCGCCCACGTGCCCGGCCCCACCGAGCCCGAGGGCGTGTCGACGAAGCGCGACGTGTCCTGGGCGGGGATGTCCTGCCGGACGTAGTCCCACCGCAGGCCGAGGTTGAAGGTGGTGCGGTCGATGGTCCACGTGTCCTGCACGTAGAGGCCGAGATCGGCGGTCAGGTCGACCTCCACGTTGTAGGGGGTGGCGAAGGCCGCGATCAGCAACGGCGTGCCGTTGAGGGTGTACAGCAGGCTGTCGGTGGGCCCGATGATGTCGGTACCCTGCCGCCAGGTCCCCTCGTCGAGGGTCATGCCGAACTTGATGCTGTGCGACCCCGTGACGTAGGACATCGAGGCCTTGTAGGCCCGGTGCACCTCGTTCCACCGCCGGCTGAAGCCGATGCCGCGGAAGTCGATGCCGTCGGCGAGGTCGCGCACGGCGTGGAGGTGGGGGGCGTCGGGCTGGGGGTCGATGGTCGCGTCCTGAATCTGGATGCCCATCCCCGCCTCGAGCAGGATGCGGTTGCCGACGGTGCCGGTCCAGGTGGTCGTCCCGTGCCAGTTCAGGGGGTTGCGCTGGTCGCGCGCCGCCTCGGGTGTGCGCCGGTTCGAGATGCCCTGGAACGGGCGGTGGCGCGGCGCCCCGTTGTAGTAGACGGCGAACTTGTTGCTCGGCGTGGCCTGCCACGTGAGCCGGATGCTCGCGCTCTGGTCGTACTGCTCGTCGATGCCCGGCCGCGTCAGGTCCGGCGTGAAGACGTAGTCGTTGGGATCGGTGTCGTAGAACGTGTTGGCGGGCAGCAGCTTGAGGCCCCAGTTGCGGTACGCGGCGTGGAACCACAGCCTGTCCCTGACGATCGGCCCCCCGAGATCGACGCTGGTGTCCCAGATGCTGCTGACCACGTCCGGCGTTCGCAGCCCGGCGTCGAGCAGGTCCTGGCTGAGGTTGTCGCCCTGCAGTCCGCTGTTGGAGAAGTTGCCGAAGGTCGATCCGCTGAACGAGTTGCCGCCCTCCTTCGGGATGATGTTCACGCGGACCCCGCCGATGGCCACGTCGGCCGAGACCGCCCCGATCTCGTAGGTGAGCTCCTCGGTCTGGGCGTCGTTGGCGTTCAGGGTCGTGCACGAGTAGCCGCACGACAGGTTGCCCATCGTCAGCCCGTCCATCTGGCGCATGCCGTCGCGCGTGTCGCCGCCGTGGGCGGCCAGATACGGCATGTACGATTCGCGGACGCCGCCGACGTCCTGCGACTCGGGGGCGACGCCGACCGTCAGGGCCCCGATGGCGCCCCAGTCCTTGTTCATCGGCAGGGCGTTCAGCACGTCGTTGGTGACGACCGTCAGCTCCTGCACCCGCTGGACGTCGATGACCGGCGACTGGCCGGAGACCGTGATCGTCTCCTCGAGGGCGCCCACCTCGAGCTCGACGTTGACCGGCGCCGTGAACCCGGCGGTGAGCTCGATGCCCTCGCGCACCACGGTGGCGAACCCGGTCAGGGTGAAGGTGACGGTGTAGACGCCGGGCCGCAGCGCCGTGAACGCATAGCGCCCCTGGGCGTCGGTGACCGCGACCCGGGAGCCCTCGATGAGGGCCGCGCTCGCCGCCTCGACGGTGACGCCGGGCAGTACGCCGCCGGTGTTGTCGTTCACCGCCCCCGCGATACCGCTGTCCTGGGCGGCGGCCGGAGCCGCCATCAACAGAAGGGTTGCGAAACATGCGCCGCTGAGCCTCATCGGTCGTCCTCTCCTCACAGGTGTGACGTGCCCCGGGTCGATCGTCTCTGAACAGTGTAGCGCCTGACGCCGTGCGGCTTCCCGGCCGCCGGGGTGACGTGGCGGCACGCGGAGCGTCGCATCCCTCGGCGAATTCCCGCCGGCGGGAGCGCCCGTCAAGCCGGAGTTCGGCGGGGACGCAGTGGGCCGCCTTGAGTGCGGCTCACGCCGTCCTCACCCTCGCGGCGATCGTCGACAGGCGACTCGACCCTGATCCGGTCGGCCTTCTTCATCGCCTGCGTCAGGTCGTAGGCCGTCTGGAGCCGGTACCACGTGCTCGCTCCGCCGCCGAACGCCTTGTCGAGACGGATCGCCATCTCCGGCGAGATTCCCGAATGGCCGTTCACAAGATCCGACAACTGCTTTCGACTGACGCCGAGCATCGCGGCCGCCTGCGTCACGGTCAGGCCGAGCGCCTCCAGGCAGTCGTGACGCACGGACAGACCCGGATGGGGCGGGTTCTTCATCGGCATGTCGTGGTCTGTTGGCGGGGCTGTCCGGCAGCAGGACCCGGACGCTGCGCGCAGTCGCGCCGGGTCCGCACCACGGGCTGCCGCCGGGTCACCCGCTCAGAAGCCCGGCGGGGCTTCGTCGGC
Organism: Vicinamibacterales bacterium; assembly: GCA_965204675.1. Classification (GTDB taxonomy): domain Bacteria; phylum Acidobacteriota; class Vicinamibacteria; order Vicinamibacterales; family UBA8438; genus JAJEEA01. The sequence continues at coordinate 4,480,096 of OZ242003.1, read as the reverse complement.
GGAGGGGCCGTACAGCGACGGGACGGGAATATCGTTCATCCGCAGATACACCCCGAGCTGCGCCCGGTGGTGGATCAGATGGTTCATGACGAAGCTGCGGAGCACGACCACCTTCGGCAACGTGAACAGGATCGTACCGTTGGTCAGCATGGACCACGGCTTCATCAACTCCGCGTCGCTCGCGTCGGCGAGCGCTGCGCGGGCCTCGCCAGCGGTCTTGTCGAGCGTCGCGACCAACTCGGCGGTGTCCGCCGGCTGGGGGAGCGGCTCCAACGGTCCGCCGGGCGCCGTGTCGACGTCGTCGCGGTTGATGGTCAGTGTGGCCAACGACGGCAGGCCCGCCACGTGTGCAGCCAGCGAGATCATCGAGAGGGACTTCGGGTGCGGCTTCCAGTCGAACTTGTCCGACGGCACGCGTTCGAGCGTTCGGCGAGCGCCCGCGATCTCCTGGTCGTACTCCGGCAGCAGGCTCTCACTGATGGCCATGTCGGTCCCTCTCGCCGCAGAGTCTACCGCACATCCCGGGCGACCCTGCCATCACCGACCGCGAGTCCGAGCGTCGCCATGTGCAACACTTTTGCGGCGCCTGGTGCGGTTCGCAGGACCGATTCGGCGCCCGCAACGCCGGATCGACGCATGCGAATCTGGAGCCTTCACCCGGAATACCTCGACGCGCGGGGGCTCGTCGCCTTGTGGCGCGAGGCGCTGCTGGCGCAGGCCGTGCTTCGGGGCGCGACGCGCGGCTACCGGCACCACCCCCAGCTCGCCCGGTTCCGCCGCCGGCGCTCTCCCGCGGGGGCCATCGCCGAGTATCTCCGGCACGTGCACGCCGCGGCGCTGGCCCGCGGCTACCGGTTCGACCGCGACCTCATCGCCTCGGCGGGCGCGCGCGGCAGGATTCGGGTCACACGCGGTCAGCTCGAGCACGAGTGGGCCCACCTGAAGGTCAAGCTCCGACGACGCGATCCGGCGCGGGCGGCGCGCTACGAGGCGGTTGCGTTTCCCGCACCCCATCCCCTTTTTCGCGTCGTCCCCGGCGGCGCGGAGGCGTGGGAAAGGCCTGGCGCGATCCGCTGACGTCCGACAGCACGTAGGGGAATGTCGACCGCGACACCGGACGTGGCGGTCTCCCGCTGGCGCTGTGTTGATTGGTGTACATTGTCCACAGTCCCACGGTTCAGGAATCATGACCACGACCCTCTCGGTTCGGATCGACGTGGAAACCAGGCAGCGTCTCGAGGCCCTCGCGAAGCGATCGCGCCGCTCGAAGTCGTTTCTCGCCGCCGAGGCCATCGCTGCCTACGTGGAGACCGAGAGCTGGCAACTCGACGAGATTGCGGCCGGGCTCGACGATCTCGACGGGGGTCGGACCGTGGAGCATGATGCCGTTGCCGGCTGGCTGCGATCTTGGGGCGGCCCGCATGAACGGCAGGCGCCCGACCAGTGACCATCGTCTGGTCCGCGCGGGCGGTGCGCCACCTGGCTCGGCTCCGAGCCGTCATCGCCAGCGACCGGCCGGTTGCAGCCCAGAATGTTGCAGCCACCGTACTCGCCGGCGTCGATCGGCTGGCTTTGCATCCCGGACTCGGCAGGGCCGGACGGGTGCCGGGCACCCGGGAGTTGGTCGTGCAGGGCACGCCGTACGTGGTTCCGTACCGCGTACGCAACGAGCGCCTGGAGATCATCGCCATCTTCCACGGGCGGCAGCGCTGGCCGCAGAAGCTCTGACCCGGCGCGTCGGCGGGCCGGGTTTATCGGCCCACCGCGAACCTGTCAGGTCCATCGCCCCGCCCAAGCGGATGCTCGGCGAACCGGTGCCTCCGGGCCGGCGAACCCGGCTGCCCGCGTGCTATTCTGACGGGCAGTTTCACAGCGTGAAGGAGTGCAAGATGACGAAGTGTGGACGGGTGACGGTGCTGGCCGCCATGGTGCTCGCCGCCGGGGTCGGGCTGCCGGCCGTGGCGTCGGCCCAGTCCGACGCGTACTCGCCGCCGCGGACGGCGGCGGGGCATCCCGATCTGCAGGGCATCTGGGGGAACAACAGCGTGACGCCGCTCGAGCGGCCCGACGCGGTCGCCGACAGGGCCACGCTCACCGAGGAAGAGCTGGCGCGGGTCGAGGCGACCGCGAACGCGCTCTTCGCGCAGGACGCGGGGGACGCGGCCTTCGGCGACCAGTTCTTCAACGTGGCCCTCGCCGGCGCCGAGAGCTTCACCTCGACCGACGGCGGGACCGGCAACTACAACCAGTTCTGGCTGGTCGAGCGGGAGTTCAACGACCGGACGTCGCTCATCGTCGACCCCCCGAGCGGCAAGCTGCCGCCGGCGACGCTGGCCGCCGAGACGGCCGCGAAGCTGGCGCGGGAGTCGCGCGGCCGGCCGGCGGCGTGGACCGAGGACCGCGGCCTCAGCGAGCGCTGCATCACGTTCGGGCTGCCGAACCTGCTGGCCGGCTACAACAGCTACTACCAGATCTTCCAGACCGCCGACCACGTGGTCATCGAGCAGGAGCTGATTCACACCACCCGCATCATTCCGCTGGACGGGCGATCCCACGTCAGCGACGAGATTCGCCAGTGGCACGGCGACTCGCGCGGGCGCTGGGAGGGCGACACCCTGGTCGTCGAGACCCGCAACTTCTCGCCGCAGAGCAACTTCCGGGGCGCGCGGGAGCACCTGCAGCTCGTGGAGCGGTTCACGCGGGTGGGGCCCGATCGGATGGACTACGAGTTCACGGTGGTCGATCCGACCACGTGGACGGCGCCGTGGACCGCCAGCGTGCCGTGGACCCGCACCGACGAACCGATGTTCGAGTACGCCTGCCACGAGGGCAACATCGGCATGGAGGGCATCCTGGCCGGGGCCCGGGTGGAGGAGGCGGCGGCCGGGCAGTGAACGTGCGGATGTCGACCGACTTCGACCCGTCGTGCTCGACCCGGGCGGTCCGCGGGGATTCCCGGGCGGAGGAGGCGCGGCGGGCGGGCGGTGAGCGCGGCGGACCCGACGGCGGCGGTCGGCGGCGTCGCGGCTGGAGACTTTCCGGAGAGGTGACATGAGCAATCGAACATTCTGGAGCGTTGCCGCGGTTCTCGGAATCGTCATCCTCGTGCTGGCCAATCCGCGTACCCCGGAAGAGACCGTCGTTCACGCGCCCGCCCCGGCGGAGGAGGTGGCCGCGGCCGCGGCCGACCCGCCGGCGGAGCAGGCGCCGGCCGAGCCGGCGTCGGAGGCGGAGCCGTCCGCAGACCCGGCCGACTGGACGGCGCCGCGCACCCCCTGGGGCGACCCCGACCTGCAGGGCGTGTGGACCAACGCCACCCTGACCCCCATCGAGCGGCCCGCCGATCTGGGCGACCAGGCCGTGCTCACGGCCGAGGAGGCGGCCGAGCTGGAGGTGCGGTCGGCGGAGAGCCGCGCCGCCTCGGACCGGTTCATCCCCGGCAACGTCGGCGCCTACAACCAGTTCTGGATGGACAGCGGCAAGAACGTGACCGAGGACCGGCGCACCGCGCTCATCACGGATCCGCCCGACGGGCGGATTCCGTGGACCGAGTCGGGGCGGGAGCGGCTCGAGAGCGACCTCGCGCGGTACGGGGTGGGCCCGTTCAATACCTACGAGGACGCCGACACCGGCGAGCGCTGCCTGACCGACGGGCTGCCGCTCGTGCCCCTGCAGGGCTACAACATGAACTACCACATCCTGCAGTCGCCGGGCTGGGTGGCGATTCTCAACGAGATGTTCCACGAGTACCGGATGATTCCGGTGGACGGCCGGGGGCAGCTCGACCCAGACATCGGCGCGATGCTCGGCGACTCCCGGGGCCGGTGGGAGGGCGACACGCTGGTGGTCGAGACGACCAACTTCTCGGACAAGCGGCACTTCCTGTGGCGCGCGACCTGGCGGGGGGCGCGGCCGGGGCTGCATCTCGTCGAGCGGTTCACCCGCATCGACGACGAGACCATCGACTACGAGTTCACGATGACCGACCCGGACATGTTCACGCAGCCGTGGACGGCCAGCGTGCCCATGACCACCAACCAGGAGTCGCGCGGGGTCACCTCGGGGCCGCTGTTCGAGTACGCCTGCCACGAGGGCAACTACGGGTTGCTGAACATCATGCGCGGCGCCCGCGTCGAGGAGCTCGAGTGATGGCGCACATGTACGTTTCGTTCCAGGACGACGACCGGATCGCGATCTTCACCCAGGACCCCGCGACCGGGGCCCTGAGCCGGCAGGAGGACGTGGCCGTCGAGGGCGGCCCGGGCCCGATGAACCTCGGCCCCGACAAGCGGGTGCTGCACGTGGGACGGCGGGGGAGCCAGCAGCTCTCGAGCTTCGCGGTCGCCCCCCGTACCGGGGGGCTGTCCCTGATCGGGACCGTGCCCCTCCAGGGCGAGCCGGTGTACGTGGCGACGGACCGTTCGGGGCGCTACGTCCTCTCGGCCTACTACTACCAGAGCACCGCGGCGGTGCACGCGGTGGGGCGCGACGGGGCGGCGACGTTCCCGCCGGTGGAGTGGCGGTTCACCGCCCACGGCGCCCACGCCATCCTGACCGACCGGTCCAACCGGTTCGCGTACGTGCCGCACATCGCCAACCGGGGGCCCAACGCGATCTTCCAGTTCACGTTCGACGAGGCGACGGGGCGCCTGACCCCGAACGCGCCGGCGCACTACGCGCCCGACGCCTATCTCGGCCCCCGGGCCCTGGCGTTCCATCCCGCTCTCGACGTCGTCTACTTCTCCGACGAGCAGGGGGGCAGCGTCAGCGCCTACGCCATCGACCCGAAGAACGGAACCCTGGCCCCGCTCCAGACCGTCTCCACGCTCCCGGACGGCTTCACCGGGCCCAACACCTGCTCGCAGATCGCGATGCACCCGTCGGGGCGGTTCCTCTACGCGCCGAACCGCGGGCACAACAGCGTGGCCAGCTTCGCCGTCGACCCGGCGTCGGGCCGGCTGACGGCGACGGGGCGGGTGGCGACCGAGCCGGTGCCGCGGGCGTTCAACCTCGATCCGCGGGGCGACTTCCTCTACTCGGCCGGCCTCGACTCGGGCCGCATCGCGTCGTACCGCATCGACCAGGACAGCGGCGAGCTGACCCCGCTCGAGACGTACGAGGGCGGGAACCGGCCGATGTGGGTGCTGTTCGCCGATCTCTGAGTCGCGGGAAACGTGCGTGCCGTGCGGATTCCAGCGGGGCTCCGGTTCGGCGGGTCGATCGATGCCGATTCCGTCAGTCGGGAGTCCGGCGCCAGCGAGGAGGTTCTGAATGGCGTCGGCCGGGCAACCCCGGCCGGCGCTGTTCCGGTCAGGCTACGCTGATATCCCCGCCATGCAGGCCGGACGAGGGAGCACCGCGGTGGCGACCGGCCGCGCGGTGAGGACGCGGCGATGGACGGCCCGACGGCGGAACACGGCGCAGTGAGGACGAAGCGATGCACGGCCTGATGATGGACTACCCGCTGACGCTCGACCGCATCGTCGAGCATGCGGCCCGGATGTTCCCGCACAAGCGGATCCACACCCGGCAGCCCGACGGCGGGATGCACGACTACACCTACGCCGACCTCTGCCGCCGCAGCCGTCGGCTCGCCGCCGCCCTCGCCGGCCTCGGCGTCGCGCCCGGCGACCGGGTGGGGACGTTCGCCTGGAACCACCACCAGCACCTGGAGATGTACTTCGGCATTCCCGGGGCCGGCGCCGTCTGCCATACCCTGAACGTCAGGCTCTTCCCCGGACAGCTCTCCTACATCGTGAACCACGCCGAGGACCGGGTGGTCTTCATCGACGCCACGGTGCTGCCCCTCTTCGAGCGGGTGGCCGGCGACATCGACTGCGTCGAGCACTACGTGCTGGTGAACGCGCCCCGCGACGTCGAGACGACGCTGCCGGACGTGCTGCACTACGAGGACCTCGTCGACGGCGCCGCCGACGACTTCGAGTGGCGCTCGACGGACGAGCGCATGGCGATGGGCCTGTGCTACACCAGCGGCACCACCGGCGACCCCAAGGGGGCCCTCTACAGCCACCGGTCGATGTTCCTGCACACCCTCGGCGAGAACCAGGCGATGGGGCTGGCCCTGACGGAGACCGACGTCGTGCTGCCGGTGGTGCCGCAGTTCCACGCGATGGCGTGGGGGCTGCCCTACACGTGCACGCTGGCCGGGGCCGACGTGGTGATGCCCGGGCCGAACCTGCAGCCGGCGGCCCTCGCCGAGCTCATCGAGACGCACGGGGTCACGGTGGCGGCGGGCGTGCCCACCATCTGGAACGGGCTGTACCACGAGCTGAAGGCGAGGCCGCGCGACGTCTCGTCCATCCGGTCCCTCGTCGTCGGCGGATCGGCGATGCCGCGGTCCCTCATCGAGGCCTACGAGCGCGATCTCGGGGTCAACGTCGTGCACGCCTGGGGGATGACCGAGCTGTCGCCGCTGGGCACGGTGTGCAAGCTGCAACGGCAGCACGGGGGGTTGTCCGAGGCGGAGAAGTGGGACGTCAAGGCGCGGCAGGGCACGCCCCTCGGGGGGGTCGAGCTGCGCATCGTCGGCGACGACGGCGCCGAGCGACCGTGGGACGGCGAGACCATGGGCGAGCTGCAGGCGCGGGGGCCGTGGGTCATCCGCAGCTATTTCAAGCGCGAGCCGACCCCGGAGAGCTTCACCGCCGACGGCTGGTTCCGCACCGGCGACGTGGGCACCATGACCGCCGACGGCTACCTGACCATCACCGACCGGACCAAGGACCTCGTGCGGAGCGGCGGCGAGTGGATCTCGTCGGTGGCCCTCGAGGGGGCGCTGATGGCCCATCCCGAGGTGCTCGAGGCGGCGGTCATCGCGGTCCCCGACGAGAAGTGGGGCGAGCGGCCGCTGGCGGTGGTGGTGCGGACGGAGGGGAGCGCGGTCTCGGAGGACGAGCTGCGCGCGCACCTCGCCGAGAGCTTCGCGAAGTTCGAGATTCCCGACGGCTTCGCCTTCGCGGACGAGCTGCCGAAGACCAGCGTGGGGAAGTTCGACAAGAAGGTGCTGCGCAGCCGCCACGCCGAGGGGAGCCTGTGACGGGACGGACAGAGCGGCGCCCGGCGATCGGTGCCGACGCGTCGCTTCAGTTGGCCGGCGGGGGGCCTGCGCTCCGGTCCTGCCAGCCGAGAAGCCGTCCCTCGAGGTGCGCCAGCCGCTCGCCCAATGCGCGGACTTCTCGAACGATCCACAGGGAGGCGGCGAGCACCATCGCCGGTGTCACCCAATCAGGCCAGTCGTTCATGCCGCGCCCCTGGCTTTCTGTCGTGGATGGTGTGTGTCGTGCATAGTTCATGATGGGCTATCGTTAACCGGCGTGTCAATCCTCCGGGGTCCAGAACCGGGACACGCTCGTCACAAGGAGTGCACCGGCGCCGCGCAGGGCGGACGCCGCACGCAAGGGAGGTTCCATGCCAAGGTCCGGACGCATCGGATGGATGCCGGCGGCAGTGCTGATTGTCGTCCTGCTCGGCGCGGGCGGGGTCTGGGCGCAGTCGTCGACGACGAACCCCTGGCGGGCCACCTTCGGCTGGGAGAAGCTGCCGGAGGGGCGCGTCATGGGGACGGTGAGCGGCGTCTTCCCCGACCCCGACGGACAGCACCTCTGGATTCTGGACCGGTGCGGCGCCAACGAGTGCGCGGGCACCGACCTCGAGCCCATCATGAAGTTCGACCTCGAGGGCAACCTCGTCGACAGCTTCGGGGCCGGGCTGTTCGCCTTTCCCCACGGCTTCTTCCTCGACCACGAGGGCTTCCTGTGGGTGACCGAGGGCGGGTCGCACGGCGACCGCCGGGCCGCGCTCGGCGAGAGCATGGGCATCGGCCACCAGGTGCTCAAGCTGAACCAGCAGGGCGAGGTCGTCATGCGCCTCGGCGAGGCCGGAGTCTGGGGCGACGACGAGTCGCACTTCAACGGGCCGTCGGGGGTGGTGGTCTCGCCCGAGGGCGACATCTGGGTGTCGGACGGGCACCGCGGCGGCAACAACCGCATCGTGAAGTTCTCGGGCGACGGCACGTTCCTCTTCGCCATCGGCGGCGGCGTGGGCTCGGAGAGCAAGGAGGCGGCCCGCTTCAGCGACCCCCACGACATCAAGATGGACTCGCAGGGCCGGGTCTACGTGGCCGACCGCGGCAACAGCCGCATCCAGGTGTTCGACCCTGACGGCAACCTGCTCTACATCTGGACCCACTACGGCAAGCCGAGCGGGCTGTTCATCGACCGCAACGACATCCTCTACGCCGGCGACGGGCTGTCCGGCATGGTCCGCACCGGCCCCCCCGACAACTGGCGCAGCAACCTCGGCTGGGAGAAGGGCGTCCGCATCGGCGACCTGAAGACCGAGCAGGCGTGGGTGACGCACTTCATCCCCCAGCACGACGAGGACGTCGGCGCCGGGATCGAGTTCCTGGGGGTGGACTTCGACGGCAACATCTACGCGGGCGAGGTGAGCCGCCGCAGGCTCGTGCGCTACGTGCTGCACCGGCCGTCCGAGCTGCTGAAGCGGTGACGGGCGGCATTACTCCGGGGCCGGCGGCAGTCGCGGCCGTAGAACGTGCGGACGAAGGGCGGCGGAATTGCGGTTGGGCGCCGAAGCGGAGCCACGGGCGACGGTTGGCGGTTGGGCGCCGAGCGCGGAGCGCGGGCCACGGTTTGCAGGGCAGGGGTCTGTGCCGTGGAACCGCACGGACCCTGGAGGATGGGTTGGAGCGCCAAGCGGAGCCACGGGCGACGGTTGGCGGGCTAGAATACCCGCGCGGAACGAGCACTTCGAGTTGGAACGGACTCTCGACCAAAGGAATGGACTCATGCGCAGATTGCAGACGTTGACGGTTCTCGGCTTGGCACTCGGCCTGCTCCTGGGCGCGACCGCCCCGGCGGCGGCCCAGTTCAGGGCGTCGGACTTCGAGTTCGGCGACCGGTTCGCCCTGCCGGAAGGCGAGGAGTCGCCGATCTGGAACCCCGCGATGCGGAAGCTGCTCGACGGCGGCCCGATGATCGGCGGCACCATCCGGGCCACCGACGCGCGCACCTACTGCGCGATGGCCGCCGCCGGCTACGACTTCATGTGGGTCGAGATGCAGCACGAGGCGACCTCCTGGGAGCAGGTGGCGCGCCTGTGGCGCACCTGCCCCGGACCGGCCGCGCCGGGCGCCCGCGTGGCGTATGCCGACGAGCGTGAGATCCAGCACGCGACGGACATGGGTGCCGCGGTCATCGTGGTGCCGACCGTCGACAGCGTGGAAGAGGCGCAGGCCGCCGTCGACTGGACGTACTTCCCGCCGATGGGCCGGCGCAGCTCCGGCGGCGGGCAGGGCCCGGGCGAGCTCTGGAACGACGTGCCCGGCGGCTACCGCCAGACGTGGAACGACAACGTCGTGCTCCTCCTCATGATCGAGACCCTCGAGGGGGTCGAGGCGGCCCGCGAGATCGCCCAGATTCCCGGTGTCGACGGACTCTTCGCGGCGAGCGGCGACCTCGGCAACTTCTCGGGCTACGGCGAGGGCGACCCCGAGTACGAGGCCTTGATCACCGAGGTGTCGACGGCCGCCAAGGAGGCCGGCATCCACGCCTGCGCCCCCCTGCGCTGGGCGGACCGGGCCGACTTCACGTGCTTCCAGGCCGGCACCGAGGCCGCCAACATCCGCCGCGGGGCGGCGGCCGAGATCGCGCAGGCCGAGGCCGCGTTCAACTCGACGGGCGGGGGCGGCGCGTCGTCGAACGCGGCGGCGCTGCTCGCCAACCTGACGGCCGAGTGCGGGTCGATCACCTACGAGGCAGACTGCTACGCGGCGGTCGAGGCCGCGGCGTCGGCGGCGGGCTCCCTGTCGGACGAGGACCGGGAGCTCATGGTGGGCCGTCTCGGCGCCATCGCGGCCGCGAACCCGAACCAGGCCGCGCGCATCCGCGAAATCGCGGCGGGCGGCGGGCTCGAGGTGCAGTAGGGGAAGGATCGCCCGGTCCGGCGTCTTCGCGGCGCCGGACCGGGCCGTTTCGCGGTGGCGATGCGTTCGGGTGCGGCGCGCTCGGGCGGCGTGCGAGGAGAGGCTGATGAACAACCGATGGCGATGGCTGCTGACGGTCGCGGTGGCGTGTGCGTTGCTGGTGTCTCAACCCGTGGGGGCGAGCGCGCAGTCCGGAGCCGCGGAAGGGTGGAAGGCCCCGCGCACGGCGTGGGGCGATCCGGACCTGCAGGGGGTGTGGACCTCCGCCACCCTGACGCCGCTCGAGCGGCCGGCCGGTCAGGCGGAGCGTGACGTGCTGACGGACGAGGAGGCGGCCGCGATAGAGCAGCGGACGGTGGAGAGCCGGGCCGCGAACGACGGCAAGTCGGCGCCGGGCACCGTCGGCGGCTACAACCAGGTGTGGCTGGACGCGGGGACGCGCATCACCGGCAGCCGGCGCACGTCGCTGATCGTCGACCCGCCCGACGGCCGCATTCCCTGGTTGCCCGGCAAGCGGGAGGCCCACGACCGCGAGCGGGCGCGTTACGGCGTCGGCCCCTTCCACTCCTACACCGACACCGACACCGGCGAGCGCTGCATCACCGACGGGCTCCCGAACATGGTGCCGCTGCAGCCCTACAACATGAACCTGCAGCTCCTGCAGACGCCGGGGCAGGTGGTGATGCTGCACGAGATGTACCACGAGCTGCGGGTCATCCCCCTGGACGACCGGCCCCTGACCGGCATCGCGCAGTGGACGGGCGAGGCCCGTGGCCGGTGGGAGGGCGACACCCTGGTCGTCGAGACCGTCAACTTCGTCGACAAGCCCGACGCCTACTGGAGCTCGCCGTGGCGCAAGGCGCGATCCACCCTGCGGCTCGTCGAGCGGTTCACCCGGGTGGGCCCGGAGTCGATCGACTACACGTTCACCCTCGAGGACCCGGAGGTCTTCGAGCGGCCCTGGACCGCGTCGGCGCCCATGACCACCGACCAGGCGTCGCGCGGAGTCACGGCGGGCGAGCTCTGGGAGTACGCCTGCCACGAGGGCAACCACGCGATGATCAACATCCTGAGCGGGGCCCGGGCCGAGGAGGCGCGGGCGGCGCAGGATCAGGACTGACCTCCGGGAGACTCGCCCCCCCGGCGCAGCACGCCGGGCCCACCACGGGGCCTCGGCGTGCTGGGTGGCGGCGCCCCGCTCGCGAGCGAACCGTGGAAGCGTGGCGCGCCCCGCGCTAGCGCTTCGGCAACGCGAAGCTCAGGATGAGGTCGCCGCCGCGGCGGCCGCGGTCGCCGCCCCCCGAGGCGACGGTGACGAACTCCTCGCCGTCGACCATGTAGACGGCGGGCGACGCGAAGATGCCGGCGCCGGTGTTGTAGCGCCACAGCTCTTCGCCGGTGCGGGCGTCGAACGCGAAGAAGTAGCCGGCGATGTTGCTGCCGGTCCCCACGAAGACCACGCCGCCCCGCGTGACCACCGACCCCGCCTGCCCGTAGCCCTCGAAGATCTGCCGCCACACCAGCTCGCCGGTGGTCGGGTCGTAGGCGGAGAAGTAGCCCTTGGGTCCGCGCCCGGCGTTGAACGGACGGTCGATGGCGTTGACGTAGAGCAGGCCGGTGTCGGGGCTCCAGGCGATGGGCCCGTAGCTGGCCCCGCCGCCCATGCCGGGGGCGAAGATGACGTCGCGGGTCACCCGGGGAATCGGGGTGAACTGCTCGAGGAAGCGCTTGCCCTCGGCGTGCTCGGGCGGGATGTCGGTGGGGAACACCGGCGACACCGGCTCCATCCGCTCGCCGTTCGCCTTGTGGGGAATCGGCTGGGTCGGGTAGGGCACCTCGCCCTCGCGGTCGGTCTCGGTCGGCACCGGGGTCTCGATGATGGGATGGACAGGCTCGCCGGTCTCGCGGTTCAAGATGTAAAGCCAACTGTTCTTGTTGGCCTGCGCGAGGGCCTTGACCGGCGCGCCGTCGACGACCATGTCGAAGAGCACCGGCTGCTGGCCGTTGTCGTAGTCCCAGACGTCGTGGTGTACCTGCTGGTAGTACCACGCGAGCTGCCCGGTCTTCAGGTCGAGCGCGATGATCGAGTCGGTGAACAGGTTGGCGCCGGCCCGCTGCGTGCTGTCGCCGAAGGGGTTCCCGACCGCCGCGTAGAGCAGGCCGAGCTCGGGGTCGATGGACGGCGTCTCCCAGATGCCCCCGCCGTTGCGCCCGCCGCCGACCCAGGTCGGGCCGGCGATGTCCCAGCCCTGGTCGTTCTCGTCCTGGGGAACGGTGTTGAAGTGCCAGACGACCTCGCCGGTCTCCGCGTCGACCGCGAGCACGTGGCCGCCCGGGATCATGCTTTCGCTGCGGGTCGAGCCGACGTAGAGGATGCCGTCGTGGATCTGCGGGGCGCTGGTGAACCAGTAACCCATGGAGATGGCCGTCTCCACGTCGGGGTAGCGCAGTCGGAGCACGTCGAGGATGACGCTGGCCTGCCCGTTCTCGCCGAAGTCCTCGATGGGCTCGCCGGTCTCGGCGTCGAGCGCGAACATGAACGAGCCGGCGGCGCTGTAGACGACCCCGTCGGCGTAGGTGACGCCGCGGTGGCGGAAGATGTAGCCCTCGCGGCGGCCGCCGCCGAGCAGCTCCGTCACGTCGTAGATCCACAGCAGGTGGCCGTTGGCGGCGTCGACCGCGTAGACGCTGCCCCGCGAGTCGGTGACGTACATGACGCCGTCGACGATGACCGGGGTCGTCTGGTTGCTGACGCCGTCGATGACCCCGTGCTGGAAGAGCCACCGCGGGGTGAGCAGGTGCGCGTTCTCGGGCGTGATCCGATCCGTCTCGGCGTACCGGCTCCCGGCCAGGTCGAGGTTGTGCAGCGGCCAGTCGACGTTCTGGGCCGCGGCAGTCCCTGCGAGCAGGGAGAACATGCACAGGCTGGCGATGGCGGCGCGGACAGGTTGCATCGGTTCTTCCTCCAACCGCCCCCGGGCGGCATCGAGTCTCGTTCGGGCGGGGTGCCGTGCCGGGATTGTAAACGTGCCGATGCGTTCGCGACAACGCGTCCGGCGCGGGTCGCGGGTCGAATTGACCCTCGAAAAGCGGCATGATACGGTCACCACGGCCGGTTCGGCGCCTGCGGCCCCGCGAACCGGAGCATGGTGACAGAGCATGGATGAACGCCAGTCGATGGGAAGCAACGGACTGTCTCGGAGCGTCTCGACTCTCGCCGCGGGGGTTCGCCTCGGGCGGGCGCTGCTCGCCGCCCTGACGGTCGCGGCGACGGCGCCGGCGGCGCTGGCCGCCGGCGACGTGATCGCCGCCGCGCGAGCGGGCGACGCCGCCGCGGTGCGTGCCCTCCTCGCGGACGGCGCGGAGGTCGACGCTCGGCAGGGGGACGGCGCGACGGCCCTGCACTGGGCGGCCCATCGCGGCGATCTCGCGACCGCCGAGGCGCTGCTCGGCGCCGGGGCGGACGTCGACGCCGCCAACGCGCTCGACGCCACGCCGCTGTGGCTGGCTTCGGTGAACGGCGACGCCCGCTTCGTCGGCCGTCTGCTCGAGGCGGGGGCCGACCCCGACGTCACGCTGAAGATGGGCGAGACCCCCCTGATGAGCGCCGCGCGCTCGGGCGACGTCGCCACCGTCGAGCTGCTGATTGCCGCCGGGGCGGACGTCGACGCCGCCGAGCGCGAGCGGGGGCAGACCGCCCTCATGTGGGCGGCGGCGCAGGGCCACGCCGACGTGGTGGAGGTTCTCGTCGACGCCGGGGCCGATCTGCACGCCCGCAGCCGGGTCTGGCACCAGCTCGAGAACACCGCCGGCAACACCAACCCCATCGGCAACTTCCGGATGGCCCACGGCGGCTCGACGGCGCTCCTGTTCGTCGCCCGCAACGGGGACGTCGCCTCCGCCCGGGCGTTGCTCGAAGCCGGGGCCGACGTCGACGACACCGCCGCCGCCGGCACCAGCGCCCTCGTCGTCGCCGCCCACAGCGGGCACGGCGCGCTGGCCGAGCTCCTGCTCGAGCGGGGCGCCGACCCCAACGCGGCCGGGGCCGGCTACACCGCCCTGCACGCGGCGGTGCTGCGCGGCCAGGGCCCGCTGGTCCGCGCCCTGCTCGCCCACGGCGCCGACCCGAACGCGCCGGTCGTGCGCGGCACGCCCGGTCGCCGCTTCAGCGCCGACTACAGCATCCGCCACCAGGCCGTCGGGGCGAACGCCTTCTGGCTCGCCGCCAAGTACGGCGAGCTCGACAGCCTCCGCGCCCTCGCCGACCACGGCGCCGATCCGTTCATGGTCCCCGCCAACGGCGTCTCCGCCCTGCAGGCGGCCATCGGACGCCCGCAGATCTCGCAGGAGAACCGCCGCAACCGCGTCGGGGTGCCCGTGTCCGAGAACGTCGACGGGGAGGCGCTGGCGAGGGAGCTCGCCCGCGTCGTGCTCGCGCTGGGCGTCGACGTGAACACCGCCGACGACCGGGGCGAGACCCCCCTCCACGACGCGGTGCGGACCGGGTTCGCCTCGGTCGTGGAGCTGCTGGCGCAACACGGCGCCGACGTCCGGGCCAGGAACCAGCGCGACCAGACCGCCCTGACCCTTGCCGAGACCCCGCTCCCCGTCCCCGGCACCAACGGCCGCCGCGCCACCCGCCCGGAGATAGCCGAGTTGCTGCGGACCTACGGGGGCGGCGAGTAGGGACGCGCCGCTTCGCCCCGGCGCGACGCTCAGGGCCGGCGGCGCTGAGAACCGACGCACGGTAGTGGCTACACCGTTCGAGTTTGGCGTCCCATGAACCCCGAGTCGAGTCCCTTCAGGCCCGGACAGCCTGCGCCGATCGAGTTCTTCGTCGGACGGCACGCGGAAATAGAGCGGGTGCGCGGCATGGTTCGCGCCAGCACGCGCGGCCGTGTGGGCATCGGTTTCGTCGGCGGCGAGCGCGGCATCGGCAAGAGCTCGCTGGCCCGGTTCGTCCGCCATCTGGTCGAGCAGGAGGACGATGCGGTCGGCTGTCACGTCTTCCTGGGCGGGGTGCAGGATCTCGGACAGATGCTCCGCCGGACCTTCGAGCGTCTGCTGAACGAGAGCACCGACAGGCCGTGGCATCAGAAGCTGCGCGACTTCTTCGGCGATCGAGTTCGGAAGGTCGGACTCTTCGGCGTCACGCTGGAGCTGGATCTCCAGGAACGTGATCTGGCGACCCTCAAGCACGGTTTCGTGACGTCGGTGAGACGTCTGCTGGACAACCTGGCGGAGCACAAGCGGTCGCTGTTCCTGATCCTCGACGACATCAACGGCCTGGCGGGTTCGGACGAGTTCGCGAACTGGCTCAAGAGCACCGTTGACGAGATTGCCACGTCCGACGACGAGACGCGGCTCTGCATGCTGGTAGTGGGGCTCGAAGCGCGTCGCCAGGAGCTGGTGACGCGGCAACCGTCCCTGGCCCGCGTGCTCGACCCGATCGACATCGCCCCATGGTCGGACGACGAGGTGCTGGATTTCTACCGTGGCGCATTCGGCGAGGGCAACGCGGAGATAGCCGACGCGAGTCTCAGGATGTTGTCGCTGTATACGGGTGGGCTCCCGGTGCTGGCCCATGAGCTGGGCGATGCCGTCTGGCGTACGGCTCGAAGCTCGAAGATCGGGCCCGGCGACGTCGCGGACGGCATCGTCGTGGCGGCCGGCGTCATCGGCAGAAAACTGCTGGAACCGGGCATCTTCCGGGCCATCACGAGCGAACGCTACCGCTCCATCTTCCGGAAGATGATCGACGACCCCCACCAGATGCGCTTCCGGCGGGCGCAGCTTCGGGACCGCCTGACCGAGCAGGAAAGAGGCGTGCTGGACAACTTCCTGCGCCGCATGAAGAAACTCGGCGCGATCGAAACGGATCCGGAGGTCCAAGGCGGATACCGATTTCCCAACCGTCTCTACGGGTTGTACTTCCGCATGTCGACGGTCGGCACGAATGAGCACTGACTCCGTTTCTGCGGTCTGCAAGACGGCGAGCGGGTTACCCATCAACCAGAACGGCATGCCACCGACCGAACCCCCGCGGACCGACGTATCCGAGCCGCAGAACCGGTTCTACGACCAGCCGATCTTGAACTCGCCCTACGAGTACCCGCGGCACCACTGGGAACTGGACGAGAACAACCGGCCGACGAACCGCGTCTTCGACAGCCGTAGACCGTCGGCCTACGTCTCGCCGATCCCGAAGCCGCGGAAGCGTCACGAGAAGCAGTTGCGCCTAGTCGCCGACGAGACTGCGAAGGCGGTCGCGACCGCCGACCAGCAGTACGACCTGACCCGGTTCATCAACGGCGTGCGCCAAGCCGTCGACCGTTGGAGGTGCCTGCCCGAGAGCGCTTGGCGCGTGACGCCCGAGACCGCGCGCCTGCTGCGGCACTGGCGCGGCCACGCCTTCGGCGACATCCGGCCGTTCTTCTGCCAGGTCGAGGCGGTCGAGACGCTGATCTGGTTGACCGAGGTCGCGCCGAGGGCCGGCAAGGCGGCGAAGGAGCACCTCGGCCACCTGGAAGACGCCAACAGCCGGGCGACCGCCGACGAATCGTCCGTCTTGAACCGCGTCGCCCTGAAGCTGGCCACTGGAGCCGGCAAGACGACGGTGATGGCCCTGCTGATCGCGTGGCAGACCGTGAACGCCGTCCGGCATCCCGGCAGCCCGCGGTTCACGCGCGGGTTCCTCGTCGTCACGCCCGGCGTGACCATCCGCCAGCGGCTGCGCGTGCTGCAGCCGAACGACCCCGACAGCTACTACGCGAGCCGCGAGCTGGTGCCCGCCGACATGCTCCGCGACCTCGAGAAGGCCCGCATCGTCATCACCAACTACCACGCCTTCCAGCTCCGCGAGACGCTCAAGCTGTCGGCCGGGGGGCGCGCGCTCCTCCAGGGGCGCGGGCCGGCGGTCGCGACCCGCGAGACGGACGGCCAGATGCTCCAGCGCGTGATGCCGGAGTTGATGGGCCTGAAGCGGCTCGTCGTCCTGAACGACGAGGCCCACCACTGCTACCGCGAGAAGCCGGACGCGTCCGACGAGGGCAAGCTCAAGGGCGAGGACCTGAAGGAGGCGAAGAAGAACATCGAGAAGGCGCGGGTCTGGATCTCGGGGTTGGAGATCATCCGGCGGAAGCTCGGGATTCAGCGCGTGGTCGACCTGTCGGCGACGCCGTTCTTCCTCCGGGGCTCGGGTTACGCGGAGGGCACGCTGTTCCCGTGGACGGCCAGCGACTTCTCGCTGATGGACGCCATCGAGTGCGGAATCGTGAAGCTGCCGCGGGTGCCGGTCGCCGACAACATCCCGGGCGCCGAGATGCCGGTCTTCCGGGAGCTCTGGAAGCACATCGGCAAGGACATGCCGAAGAAGAAGCGCGGCCAGGCGGCCGATCCGTTGCAGTTGCCGACGAAGCTGCAGACGGCGCTGGACGCGCTGTACGGCCACTACGAGCGG
Organism: Vicinamibacterales bacterium; assembly: GCA_965204675.1. Classification (GTDB taxonomy): domain Bacteria; phylum Acidobacteriota; class Vicinamibacteria; order Vicinamibacterales; family UBA8438; genus JAJEEA01. Next base: position 4,462,676 of record OZ242003.1, on the reverse strand, counting down.
ACGTTCGAGCAATGGCGGGAGGCGGGAATCCGGGTGCCGCCCTGCTTCATCGTGGTCTGCAACAACACCGCGACCTCGAAGCTGGTCTACGACTACATCTCCGGGTTCCACCGCGGGCACGAAGACGGGCCGGGCCCCCTCGTGCAGGGCCGGCTGCCGTTGTTCAGGAACTTCGACGACGACGGCGCGCCGCTGCCGCGGCCACACACGCTGCTGATCGACAGCGAACAGCTCGACTCAGGCCTCGCGCTCAGCCGGGACTTCCGCACCGCGGCGGCCGACGAGATCGAGCGGTTCCGCCGGGAGATCGTCGAACGCACCGGCGACCGCCGGCAGGCCGAGCGGCTCTCGGACGAGGACCTGCTCCGCGAGGTCGTGAACACCGTCGGCGTGCCCGGCCGCCTCGGTGAACAGGTGCGGTGCGTCGTGTCGGTCTCGATGCTCAGCGAGGGCTGGGACGCCCGCACCGTGACCCACGTGCTCGGCGTACGGGCGTTCGGCACGCAGCTCCTGTGCGAGCAGATCGTCGGACGGGCGCTCCGGCGCCAGTCGTACCACCTCAACGACAACACCGGGCTCTTCGACGTGGAGTACGCCGACGTGCTCGGCATCCCGTTCGACTTCACCGGCGAGCCCGTCGTCGTGAAGCCGAAGCCGCCCCGCGAGACGGTGCAGGTCAAGGCGGTGACCCCAGAGCGCGACGCCTGCGAGATCCGCTTCCCGCGCGTGCAGGGGTACCGGATCGAGCTCCCCGACGACCGGCTCACCGCCAAGTTCGACGACGACTCGACGATGACCCTCACGCCCGAGCTCGTCGGCCCTTCGCGAGTGCGCGTCGAGGGCGTGATCGGTGAGGGCGTCGACCTCACGCTCGTGCACACGAACCGGCTCCGGCGGAACACGCTCCTGTACCACCTGACGAGGCACCTGCTGGAGAAGCACTGGCGCGACCCCAACGACGATCCGCGGCTGTACCTGTTCGGCGAGCTGAAGCGGATGGCGCGCGAGTGGCTCGACCGGCACCTGGTGTGCGTGGGCGGGACGTACCCGGCCCAGCTCATGTACCCTGAACTCGCCGACATGGCGTGCGAGCGGATCACCAACGGCATCGTCGAAGGCCACCGAAGCGACCGGCCGACCACCGCCATGCTGGACCCGTACAATCCCGAGGGGTCGACGCGGCACGTCCGATTCACGACCTCGAAGAAGACCCGCTGGGAGACGGCGGGGAACCGATGCCACGTCAACTGGGCGGTCTGCGATAGCACGTGGGAGGCGGAGTTCTGCCGCGTCGCCGAGATGCATCCGCGGGTACTCGCGTACGTGAAGAACCACAACCTGGGCCTGGAGGTTCCGTACCGATACGGCTCCGAGAGTCGCCGGTACGTCCCGGATTTCGTGCTGCTGGTGGACGACGGGCGCGGACCCGACGACCCGCTACACCTGGTCGTCGAGGTCAAGGGGTACCGGCGCCAGGACGCGAAGGACAAGGCCGCGACCATGAAGACGTACTGGATTCCGAGCGTCAACCGCCTTCAGACGTACGGCCGGTGGGCGTTCCGCGAGTTCACGGACGTGTACGAGATGGAGACGGACTTCGCGGCCGCCGTCGCCGCCCGGTTGGACGAGGAGATCGCCCCGCCGCGCGACGCGTAGACCGAGACACAGGATGGCCAAGAAGCCCACGCGGACGAAGACCCCCAAGCAGGTCTCGACCCTCAAGCACGGGGCGGCCTCGCGCCCGAACATCCCGACCGCCGAGTTCGAGGCCGTGCTCGATCCGGTCGACCAGGAGCCCGTCCGCGTCGCGTTCGCACGGCGGAACCGCGACCTGGACCCGCAGTTCGTGTGGCGCGGCAAGGAGGTGCCGGGGCCGGCCCAGCTGACGGTGCAGGCACCGCCGCTGTTCATCCAGGAGAAGGTGCATCCCAAGGTGCTCGTGGACGACCTGGAGCGCGAGACTCGGCGGCGCCGCGCGGAAGCCGAAGAGGAGGGCGGGCAGCCGGACCTGTTCTCCGACTTCAATGGCCTGCCGAGCGGGGACGCCCGCACCGAGTTCTACCAGCACGACGCCAACTGGTCGAACCGGATGATCCTCGGCGACAGCCTCCAGGTGATGGCGTCCCTCGCCGAGCGCGAGGGCCTGCGCGGCAAGGTGCAGTGCATCTACATGGACCCGCCCTACGGCATCAAGTTCAACTCGAACTTCCAGTGGTCCACGACCAGCCGCGACGTGAAGGACGGCAAGGCCGAGCACATCAGCCGCGAGCCCGAGCAGGTCAAGGCGTTCCGTGACACTTGGCGGGACGGGATTCACTCGTACCTGACGTACCTGCGCGATCGCCTGACGGTGGCACGCGATTTGCTGGCAGAGAGTGGGAGCGTTTTCGTGCAAATCGGTGATGAGAATATTCACCGCGTCCGGGCGCTGATGGATGAGGTCTTCGGGGACCATAACTTTGTTTCACAGATCTCCTTCAACAAGAGTTCGGGTTTGGGTACAGTGTTGTTGCCAACAGCCAATGACTACATTCTATGGTTTGGCAAACGCAAGGACTTACTGAAATTCCGCGAACTAAAGGAGATCAAGACCGCAGATGAAGATAGTATTGGACGATATACGAGCGCGCTTCACAGCGATGGACGCGTTGTTCCTCTATCGCAGGTTTCAGCCGGCGATAGCTCGTGGCAGGCCTGCACTTACAGTGATCTCACTAAGCCGGGGCCAGGCCGCCGTTACGAAGTTCAGGTAGAAGGCGAGACCTTCACTTCTGGACAGCGGTGGTGGGGTATGACTCCGGACAGCATGGCCCGTGCAATCCGTTCCGGGAGAATCAAGAAAACCGGGCGAGGAATTTCCTTCATCAGGTTGCTACAAGACTCGCCGGCTTTTGGAATTAATAACATCTGGACAACTATCGGCGGTGTGATGAGTAGGTCCGACCCGAAGATATATGTGGTTCAGACTTCCACGGCTGCAATCCAGCGATGCCTGCTAATGAGCACCGACCCTGGCGATCTGGTGCTTGATCCAACCTGTGGCTCCGGCACCACCGCCTATGTTGCCGAGCAATGGGGTCGCCGCTGGATCACCATCGACACGTCCCGCGTAGCGCTAGCCCTCGCCCGCGCCCGCGTTATGGGCGCTCGGTATCCGTGGTATTTGCTGGCCGACAGCCCCGAGGGCCAATACAAAGAGGCGGAGATCATCCGTACCGCGGTCGCCGAATCCCCTACGCGCGGTGACGTCCGCCAGGGTTTCGTGTACGATCGCGTGCCGCACATCACCCTCAAGTCCATTGCGAATAACGCCGAAATCGACGCCATCTGGGAGCGCTGGCAGGAGATCCTGGAGCCCCTGCGCGAACGCCTAAACGCCCTGCTTGACCAAGCTTGGCGGGAATGGCAGATTCCCGGCGAGGCGGGCGACCCGTGGCCGGAAGCCGCCACCAAAGCGTGGAACACGCTCACGGCGATTCGAGAGAGTGGTACCGAAGCCACCAGGAGTACCGGAGGCTCCGCCGACGCGAATCATCTGCGATCATCAAACGCCGCGAGGGCGCTCCACGCTCTCAACGAGGCGCTGGGGCGAAGCTACACACTGGAAGACCTGCCGGACCGTCCGTACGACCCTTGGCAGCCGGAGGCCATGGAGTCGCACCGCCTCTGGTGGAAAGCCCGCATCGAACGCCAGCACAAGATCGACGCAGCCATCGCCGCGCGGGCCGACGTGGAGTACCTCTACGACAAGCCGTACGACGACCCCAAGCGCGTCCGGGTCGCTGGCCCGTTCACCGTCGAGAGCTTGTCGCCCCACCGCCTGCTCGCCTTCAACGAGTCCGACGAGCTCATCGACCGGGTCGCCGAGCGGGCACCCGCATACGGCACGGCCGAGGACTTCGCCGCGACGGCCCTCGGCCACCTCGCCGCCAGCGGCGTGCAGCAGGCCCACAAGGAGGACCGCATCACGTTCTCGTCGTTCGACCCGTGGCCCGGCGAACGGATCTGTGCCCAAGGCCGCTACACCGAGGGCGACGACGGCCCGGAGCGACGGGCCGGCATCGTCATCGGTCCCGAGTTCGGGACCGTCGCCCGTCAGGACCTCGTGCGGGCCGCACGGGAGGCCGCCGAGGCGGGCTTCGACGTCCTCGTCGCATGCGCCTTCAACTTCGAAGCCCACGCGACGGAGTTCAACAAGCTAGGCGCGTTGCCCGTGCTCAAGGCCCGCATGAACGCCGACCTCCACATGGCCGACGACCTCGCCAACACCGGCAAGGGCAACCTCTTCGTCATCTTCGGTGAGCCCGACATCGAGATCCGGCCGGTCGACGGCGACGACCCCGAGACGGGCCGGGTGCAGGTGAAGATCCACGGCGTCGATGTCTTCCACCCCAGCACCGGCGAGGTGCGTAGCGACGGCCCCGATGGCATCGCCTGCTGGTTCATCGACACGGACTACAACGACGAGAGCTTCTTCGTCCGACAGGCGTACTTCCTCGGTGCCAACGACCCGTACAAGGCACTCAGGACGACGCTGAAGGCCGAGATCGACGCGGACGCCTGGGCAACGCTGCACAGCGACACGTCGCGGCCGTTCGCCCGGCCGGAGTCCGGACGCATCGCCGTCAAGGTCATCAACCACCTCGGCGACGAGGTGATGAAGGTGTTCGATTGCCGGTGAAAGCGGTTGGCCGCGGCCGAAGGCGCGAACCAAAGCCCGTCCCTGGCAGACCGAAAAGGAGGCTACGCTGGCGACCTGGAACGACACCGCGTTCGAGAAAGCGCTGAGAGAGACCCTCAGCAGCGGATTCGGATCGGAGAAGGGCGACGCGTACATGGCGCAGTACGTCAACGCGAGAACGACGCTTCTGGATGAGGTGCTGGAGGAAATCCGAGGGAGTGAAGCCGACTTGACGGATCATGGCCCGCGACACGTCGAACACGTGCTGACGAATGTATTCAAGCTGCTCGACGGAGATATCGGCCACTTCACGCCGATCGAGCACTACATTCTCGGCTTGAGCGTGCTTTTTCACGACGTCGGTAATGTGTACGGACGAAAAGGGCACAATAGGCTCATCGCGCGCGTCTACGACCACGTGCGAAAAGCGGACAAGTTCGCCCAGGAAAAGGCTTTGGTAGTACAGATTGCACAGGCGCACACCGGGGAGGCTCGTGACGGTAGTCGGAATACGCTGGCGGACGTACCCGAGGTATCTCAGCTCAACGGCGAACCTGTCAAGGCTCGCGAAATCGCGGCAATCGTGCGCTTCGCCGACGAACTAGCCGAAGGACGCCGCCGAACATCGGAGTATATGAGAAGGCACGGCCACTACAAAGCGGAAAGCCTGCCGTACCACGACTACGCGGCGGCGACCGATATCGCCATAGATAAGTTAAACGACCGCATAGCGGTGACATACCACCTCCGAATCAAGACGGGGGTCGCGACAGAAAACGAACTACGCAGGGTGAAGGACTTCATCGAATTCGCGAGCGAGAGGTTGGCCAAGATGGATTTGGAGCGTCGCTATGCCCGGTTCCATTGCGTTTCGCCCCTGGTGCGATTCCGAACGATATCCGTAAGCCTGAATATCGAGCTCGACGGCGAATTCTTGGAACCACCACTGCAGGCGACGATCTCTGACGCCGTGAACTGGAGCGCCCCATTGGACCTGCTATATGAGCGCGAGAATAGCTGGCATCCGGACGTGGTGGCGGCCGGCATTAGGCAAGAAGTGCAGCAGAGGGCGGAAGATGAAGGCGAATAACCCGTTTCAGTTCGGCGCTGCGAACGACTTCACTCCAGACGAGGTGCTGGAGTACTACATTGGGGATTACAATTACTCGCGGTTTGTGAACTCCACTCGTAATGTCTTTATTTTAGGCGAACGAGGGTCAGGAAAGACCATGACGCTGTTGTATCACAAGCTGGCGACTCAACGGCGTAAGGCAGAGCAGAATGGCCACCAGTGCTCGCTGGAGCACATCGGCGTTTACATTCCATGCAACACACCGCTAATGCACCGCAAGGAATACGAATTGCTCGATGAATTCAAGGCGGGAGTCTTGTCTGAGCATTTTCTTGCGCTTGGAATCGTGCAGTGGCTGGCGAGCACGCTTGAGGAGAATGCGAACCTGATCGGCAACGCCGAGGCCTCGGAACTCGGCGAGGAGCTCGGAGACTCGCTCGGCCGGAACATCTCCGCGGGGGGGTCGTTTCCGAAACAGGTTCTGACGTTCGCAAGACGGGAAATTCTGGAGACTCAACATAGCATCAACCGTGCAGAAACAGACACCTTCTACAACAAAGCACTGTCGTTTGCCACCCTGGTAATACCGGTTCTGGAGCTCGTCAGGAGAATACCGACTCTATCAGAATCTCATTTCTTGTTTATGATAGACGACGCGCACGATCTGAACGAACATCAGATTCGCGCACTGAATTCCTGGATCGCATATAGAGATCATCCGGGATTCAGCTTCAAGGTAGCGACTGTGAAGGTGGACCGCCCAACATTGCACACAGCGAGTGGTGGATCGATTCTTGAGGGGCACGACTTTACTGTGGTTGATATGGAGAAGCCCCTTCACAACGAGTGGTCAGAGTTCGGACGACTGGCCAAGCAAATCGTCGGGCGTCGGCTGGAGCGAATTGGTTACAGAGGTGCGCCGGAAGCTTTCTTTCCAGAGCACGAAACAGTGAAGCGAGGGCTTTCGGAGGCCAAGGAAGTCGCTCGCGGTGAGGCGCGCGAAAGGTATCCCGACGGCACGTCGAGGCAGATCGAGGATTACGTCTATAAACAACACCGCGCGATCTACTTCCGTCGGGCGGATAAGGCGAACCTGCCGGTATACTCGGGATTTGAGACTATCGTTTATCTGTCGACGGGCGTGGTGCGAAACCTGTTGGAGCCCTGTTATTGGATGTACGAGAAGGCGCTCTCCGCTTGCGACGAAGAGGCCAAGGACACGGCCGTTCTCGATGAAATCAGTCCGACTATACAAGACGACGTAATCAAGCAACAAAGCGCCAAGTCATGGGAACTACTCCAAAACGGCCTTGATAGGATAGTGGTTGGATGCGGCGACGCCGACGCTCGGCAAATCCACGAGCTATTTGAACAGCTGGCGCAGTTATTTCGGAAGCGTCTCCACGAGGAGGGATCGGAACCGCGGGCAACTTCATTTTCCATATCGGGACGAAGGCAACACAAAGACTTCGAGGAAGTGGAGCGACTGTTGAAGATTGCGAGGAAGGCGACACTGCTTTACATCAGGGAGGGTGCGGCGAAAGATAAGGGATCCAGGGAATACTATTACGTGCCAAACCGAATGCTGTGGCCCGTTCGGGGACTTGACCCCAAGGGACAACATGCGCGGGTGTCGCTGCAAGCCGCGCGGCTGCTCGCAGCGGCGAGGGGTCATGGGACGCTTACGGCACCGATGGGCAGTGGAGCGGACGTCGAACAAAGGAACCTTCTCGATGGGGACGACAGGGCGGACATTTGATGCGGTAGTGACGGTTGCAAGCTGGGAACCGAGGTTCTTGGCGGGGCTCCGACGTATTTTGGCGGAGAATTCCGTATCACGGATCTGTGCGTATTACCTTCGTGAGTACGCTGCGCGGACGAGCGACACGCGCAAGGAGCTGAAGCGAGTTGCGAGCCAATATGGAGCGCTGAAAGTCGAGGAACGAGAGTTGGCCTTTGGTGAGCCAGCGAAGACATGGAATGTGCTGCAGCAGGATTTCGGGAGGAGCGGCAAGTCCGGGAGCACCGTACTTGTTGACCTTACGACAATGCCTCGGGAAATAATTTGGAGCGCATTGTTTTGGCTGGAAGCCAGTGAGACCGAAACGCACTATGTATACAATCGTCCGAGTGGATACGGGACTGGATGGTTGGCCAAGGATCCGGATGAGGCACGGTTGGTGTACAAGCTAGCGGGGGTGCAGGAGATCGGTAGACCGACGGCGCTTGTAGCGGTTACCGGATTTGACGAGAACAGATGTCGGCAAGCAGTGGAGTTCTACGAGCCGGCGAAGGTCCTGCTGGCCGCGCCGAGTGGCCGACAGTACGAAAATAATGTGCGGAATTTCGGGCCGACATTCGTGGCGGGAGGGACACCGATTGAACACGCGGAGATAGACGCCTTTGTTGGAGACCACGGGTACGAGGTGCTTCGAACGGCGGTAGAGGGGCTTGCTCGGGAGTGTAACGTGATTTTGTGTTCTTTTGGTCCGAAACCCACCGCCATAGCCCTATACCGACTGCAGCGCGAGTTCACGCAATGCGCGCTGGCATATATCGGGTGCAAAGAATACAACAGTGCGTATTCGAATGGATTGGGCGCTGCTGTTAGCGGCAGGTTGGTGTGGCATAAGCACCGTCGATAGGGAGAACGACGGAAATGGTTGCGGTGGAGTTGTGTGGCGGGGCGGGAGGGCTTGCGCGGGGGTTTGGGGCCGCGGGCATAGAGATCGCAGCCGCTATTGAGCGGAACAGGTACGCGGCGGCGACGTACCGGCATAACTTTCCCGAGACGGAAGTGATCGGAGAGGACATTAGGAAGATATCTGGCGGCACGATCCTGCGAAAGCTTGATGTGTTGAAGGGTGAATTGGATGTGCTGGTTGCCGGGTTGCCATGTCAAGGATTTTCTGAGTCGAACAGAAGAACCAGAACGATGGAGAATCCGGACAACCTGCTGTATCGAGATGTGCTCAGGTTTTTGACGGATTTGCAGCCGCGTTGGTTTGTGATCGAGAATGTTGCGGGCATTAGAACGCTGAAGTCGGGGCTCTTTTTGAAGCGAATGCTGGAGGAGTTTTCGGCCGCGGGGTACAGCACGAAGGATAGTGTTTTGAACGCAGCGGATTTCGGCGTGCCGCAATGTCGACGGCGTGCGTTCTTGGTCGGGACGCGGTTGGAGAGAGATTTTTGCTTTCCGCAAGGACGCGCGCATAGTGGGGCGACGGTACGTGATGCGATTGGTGACTTGCCGCGTTTGAACAATGGAGCCAGCGTGGACCGGCTGCCATATCCCGTGCCTATAACGCAAGTGAGTGGGTATGCCGAATCTTTGCGGCGGGAGGACTTGGAGACCGTTTCTGGAAACGAAGTCAGTCGGAACTCTGCGAAAGTTGTAGAGAGATACGGTTATATAGGAATGGGGCAAAATTGGGAGGCGATTCCGGCCGAACTGATGGAGAACTATGGGAATCGAAGGCTTTGCCACACAGGGATCTATTATAGGTTGCATTGGGATGAAAGGGCGAAAGTTATAGGGAATTTCAGGAAGAACATGTTAATACACCCTGCAGAGGATAGAGGGCTGTCGATTCGGGAGGCGGCGCGGCTTCAGTCGTTCGATGATCGACACGAGTTTGTGGGGCCACTTAATGACCGACAACAGCAAGTGGGAGATGCGGTGCCACCGTTGCTGGCAGAGGCGGTCGGTCGGGCTCTGAGAGCAAGTGACGGGGAGAGCGTAGGGGGATAAGGAGGGCCCGCAGTGCACCTGCGAACTGACACCCAACCGGCGCTGCTGCGACGAGATGCGGAGTGTCCACGACAACGAGGGTCTTGTACCGGTTGAGCCGGGCCGAGTACGACCATGCCGTCGCCGTGGGCGGGTTCGGCGACAGGCGAGCCAGCTCGCGTGTGGATCGCGTAGCGGGAGATGTCGGTGTCGAGGAGATATCGCATCACAACACGACGGGGCCTTCGTTGTCGATCAGGTCGGGCCGCTCGGCCATGAAGTCCTCGTCCACCGGCGGCGCGTCGTCGGCGAACGAGGTCCAGGACTTGCGTGCCGGCACGATGATCAGCGCGTCGCCTTCCTTGCGAATCCGGACCTCGCTGACCCCGGGAAACTGATAGGCCTTGGGAATGTGAACCACCTGACCGCCGCCGTTGGTGAACAGCCTGGTCGTCGTTTCCACGGATGATGATGTCCCTTGTTGACGCATGGATCCTCGCCGGGACGCCGACCATATCACAGGACAAGTGCCAGCGGTGAGGGACACGGGCGGATTCCGGCTTCCAGGGCCGATGTGCATGCGCTGGGCGGGACAGGGATACAGGCAAGGGGGATGCGGGCCGGCGGATTCTCCGGTGGCGCCGAAGTCGGTGTTGTGGCACAGTGGGCGCCGGAGGGCGACAGAGCATGAGCAGGCGGAGATCGGTCGATCGCCGGCAGTTCCTGGCCGGTAGCGCGGGCGCCATGGGGGCGGCGGTGTTCGGGCGGCTGCCGCTGGGGGCGATGGTCGAGCAGGGGGCGCCGCCGGCGCCGCAGGGGTGGGACCCGGGGCGGGTGCGGCATCTGCTGCCGGGGGTCAGCGACACGCGGATCCTGCTGAAGGCGTCGTTCGACGGGCCGTTGCCGGGCACGCCGGTGCTGCGGGTCGGGGTGACCGACGTCCCGGGGCGCATGACGGACACGGCGGGCGAGTACTGGCTCTTCCACGCCACCGGCCTCGAGCCGGGGGGGCGCCACACGCTGTCGCTGCACGGCGCGGACGGGGCGGCGCTGTGCGAGCCGTGGCCGCTGTCGACGTTCCCGGCCCCGGACGCGAGTCCCGAGCGGTTCCGGATGCTGTTCTTCACCTGCGCCGGCGGGCCGGGCGGGACCTACGAGGGCATCGGGCGGCGGAGCGGTTTCCTGCCGACGGCCATCCGCAACCGGCTCCTGCGCCGCGCCCTGTCGTTCGAGCCGGACGCGGCGGTCGCCAACGGCGACCACATCTACTGGGACCTGCACACCTGGCAGGGCGAGAACGCGGGGCAGCTCAGCCCTAGCGGCCGCACGTCGAGCTTCGACTTCTCGGCCACCGTGCTCGGTGCGAGCAACGAGACGGCGATGAAGGCGGCGGCGGGGCCGCAGATCGTGCCCGTCTACGGCGCCGACTTCCGCTCGACGCCGGTGTTCTTCCTGCAGGACGACCACGACCACTGGGAGAACGACGCGGTCACCGACGACATCGCGAGCTTCCCCATCCCGTGGTTCCAGCTTCAGCTCGCGCGGGCCACGCAGCATCTCTACTATCCCGAGTTCCTGCCCGACCCGGGGCGCCCGGCGGGGCTGCCGTGGTCGTCGGCCGGCGACCGCGGCGACCTGTCGGAGAGCTTCGGGACGGTGCGCTACGGCGACCTCGCCGAGGTGCTGCTGTACGACGTGCGCCGCACCCTGAGCCTCGCGGGGCGGAACGCGGTGTTCGTCGACGCCCAGGTCGAGCGGTGGCTGCTCGACCGCACCGCGTCGACCGGGGTCCGCCACCTCGTGCACGCGCCGTCGAACCCGTTCGGGTGGAGCGCCGGCAAGTGGGGCGAGTGGTATCCGGACATCCTCGACCGCGAGCAGGGGGCGCTGACCACCGCGATCGAGAAGCCGTACTGGCAGGAAGGCTGGCTGCGGCAGCACGACCGGCTCGCCCGGGCCATCGGCGCCCAGCCCGACCGCGTCCCGCTCGTCATCAGCGGCGACCTGCACGCCATAGGCACGGGCCGCATCCACCGCGCGGGAGGCGTCGACCTCGCGGCGCGGCCGATCACCGCGGTGCTGAGCGGCCCCGTCGGAACCTCGGTGCGGGGGTTCCCGTCGGTGGTGCGCGGCATCGGGGCCTCGCCCCCCGACCACCTCGACATCGAGGAGTCGGTGGCCCCCATCGAGGACCACGGCTTCACCCTGTGCGACTTCCTGCCCGACCGCATCGTGCTGCGGCAGTTCCGGTGGGACGTCGACCGCCAGCCGGTGGAGGCGATAGACCGTCTCGAGCCGTTCTACACGACGGAGCTGCCGCGGCCGGGGTGAGAGGCGGCGCCGTCACCGCCGCGCCCGTCCGGTGGAGGAACATGATGAGCCAGACCCGACGAGACTTCTTGAAGCAGGCAGGCGCGGCCGGTGCAGTCGCCGCCGGCGTGACTGCCGCGGCCCACGGCAGCGCTGTCCCGACCGGCGGCAGCGCCGCGGGCGAGACGGGCGCAGCAACTCAACCGGCCGAGGGCGCGGCAGCACGGACGGTGCGCACCGGGGTGCTCGAGATCGGCTACGAGGAGCACGGACCCGGCGGGGGGTTCCCCATCATCCTGCTGCACGGCTTCCCCTACGACATCCGCTCGTGGGACGGCGTCGCGCCGCCCCTCGCCGAGGCGGGGTACCGGGTGCTGGTCCCGTACCTGCGCGGCTATGGCACGACGCGGTTCCTCGATCCCGAGGCGCCGCGGATGGCCGAGCAGGCCGCGATCGCGCAGGACGTGGTGGACTTCGCCGACGCCCTCGGGCTCGAGCGGGTGGCGCTGGCCGGCTTCGACTGGGGCAACCGGGCCGCCTGCATCACCTCCATCCTGCACCCCGAGCGGGTGCGGGCGCAGGTGGCGGTGAACGGCTACTCGGTGCAGGACACCGTCAACCCCGGCGGGCCGGGCTCGGCCGCGGGCGAGGCGCGGCTCTGGTACCAGTGGTACTTCAACACCGAGCGGGGCGTGCGGGGGCTCGAGGCGAACCGGCACGACATCGTCCGCTACCTGTGGGAGACGTGGTCTCCGGGGTGGGACTACACCGACGAGGCGTACGAGCGCTCGGCGCCGTCGTTCGACAACCCCGACTTCGTCGACATCGTCATCCACTCGTACCGCCACCGGCACCTCAACGCCCCCGGCGAGGAGCGTTTCCTCGAAGTCGAGCGGCAGCTCGCCGAGCGGCCGCCGATCACGGTGCCGGCCATCGTCCTGCGGGGCGACGCGAGCGGCTTCGGCCGGCCCTCGCCCGACCCGTCCGGCGACCGGAACCGGTTCACCAATCTCATGGCGCGGCGCATCGTCGAGGGGGCCGGGCACGACCTGCCGGTGCAGCGCCCGGATACCGTGTCGGAGGCCCTCCTCGAGCTCCTGGCGTGAGCCGACCTGGGCAGGGATGCTCCCCTGTGACCGCGACGAGCGTGAGGTGGCAGGAGCCCGACCGCGACGGCGGCAGGCGGTAGTGGCGGGTGGGGGAGAGCGGCGGGTTCGGGACCCGTCATCGGATGCCGGCCGTCGTCACCCGAGCGGGGCGGAACGTCGCGCGCGGCCACCGGAATCGGGGCGGCGTCGTCGGCCGGGACCCGCGTCGTCGAGCCCGGTCGGCGAGACCGGCGCGCGGGGCCCCGTCGCCGAGCGGCAGGCCGTGCTCCCCGCATCCGGCCGGTCTTCCATGGAACGCCTGCCCCGGCTCGCCGCGTTGCTGCTGACGGTCTCCGCGTGCGCCGGGGCGCCGCACCCGCCGCCCGGCGGTGGCGCCGACGCGATCGAGCCGCCGCGGACCGCGCTCACCCGCGGCGCCGCCGTCGACGGCGAGGTGGTGGTGGCGCCCGACGGCTCCCGGGTCGCGTTCGTGTCCGACCGCGGCGCGGGGCTCGGGCTGTGGACGGCGCCCCTCGACGGCGGCGACGCGACGCTGCTGACCGGGGGGCACGACTTCCTGACCGCCCCCGCGTGGTCGCCCGACGGCTCCCGCCTCGCCTACGTCTCCGGCCGCGAAGGACCCGCCGACCTGTGGATGGTGCCGGCCGCGGGAGGAGATGAGGTGCGCGTGACCTCCGGCCCCGGACGTGTGCGGGATCCCCGGTGGTCGCCCGACGGCTCCACCGTGCTGTACTCGAGCAACGACGAGGGCCGCGTCGATCTCTGGGCGGCGCCGGCCGACGGCGGCGCGCCGGTCCGGCTCACGACGAGCGGCAACTCGCGGGACTGGGCGCGCTGGTCGCCCGACGGGCGCGAGATCGCGTTCGTGTCCACCGACGGCGGCGCCCGCCACATCCGGGTGATGCCCGCGGCAGGCGGCGACGACCGGCCGCTGGTCGCGGGGCCGGGGGGACCCGACCAGGTGGAGTGGTCGCCGGACGGCGGGCGGCTCGTCTTCGTCTCGAACCGGAACGGCACCCCGGACATCTGGGCGACCTCGCGCGATGGCGGACCGGCGGTCGCGCTGACCGAGGGGCCGGGGAACGACCAGCGCCCCCGCTGGTCTCCGGACGGCCGCTGGGTGGCGTTCCGCTCGATACGCGAGAACCGGGCCGACGTCTGGATCGTGCCGGCGGCCGGGGGCGCGGCCCGGCGGGTGACCGACGACCCCGCCGAGGAGGGGTTCCCGCGCTGGTCGCGCGACGGCGCTTCACTGGTGTTCAGCGTCGCCTCGCGGCAGACGCGGCTCTGGAGGCTGCCGGTCGACGGCGGTTCGCCGACCGCCCTCACGGCCGGACCGGACGTCGCCGAGGACCCGGCCGTGTCTCCGGACGGGACGCGGGTGGCGTTCCTCTCGGGCCGGGGGGGCGCCCGCGACGTGCACGTCGTCGCAACCGACGGCGGCGCGCCGCGAAGGCTCACCGATCACCCCGCCGGCGCCGCGGCGCCGCGGTGGTCGCCCGACGGCGCCCTCATCGCCTTCGAGTCCGGCCGCGGCGGGAACAGCGACATCTGGACGGTGCCGGCGGAGGGGGGCGAAGCCCGGCCGGTGACGACGCATCCGGGCCGCGACGTGGGCCCCGTGTGGTCGCCCGACGGCGCGACCCTGGCCTTCACGTCCAACCGGGCCGGCGGCCCATCGGACGTCTGGCTGATCGCGCCTGACGGCGGCGACCCTCGGCGCCTGACGACGCAGGGCGCGGCGCCCGGCCCCCGGTGGCATCCCGACGGCGGGTCGCTGCTCTTTCGTTCGCCGGGAGCGGACGGCCAGGAGCAGGTGTGGCGGGCGCCCGCGGGCGGCGGCCCGGCCGAGCAGATCACCCGCGGCGGCTACAGCGCCCGCATGGACTACGCGCCGGACGGCCGCCGCATCGCCTACCAGGCTCACGACGGCGCCGGCTTCGACATCCACGTCGTCTCCGCCGACGGCGGCGCGGGCACGCGACTGACCGCCGCGGCCGGGGACGAGACCCGGCCCCGCTGGTCGCCGGCCGGGATGCGCGTCGCGTACCTGTCCGGCGTGGCGCCCGATCGCGAGCTGCACGTCGTGGCCGCCGCCGGCGGGCCGGCGACCCGGCTCACCCGCGGGGGCGACGTCAACGGCTTCGACTGGCTCCCGGACGGCTCGGGCCTCGTGTACAGCCTGACCGAGGCCGCCGCGAACCTCTGGCGGGCGGACGTCGGGGAGCTTCTCGACGGCGTGGCGCCCGCCCCCGCCCGTGATTGACGGGCCTGGGAATGCGGGCTGTAGAACGGTGCACCCGGCAGACTGGTTGGGCGGTGAGCAGAGCCGTAGGCGACGCTCTCAGGGCTGGAGCGAGTGCCGAGCTCGCGAGTCCCGCAGGCGCCCGTGCCTGCCCGTGATTGACGGCCCGAGGAGTCCGCGCCGCTCTTCGGCGCAGACTCCTGGAGCGAGTGCCGAGCCCGCGAGTCCCGCAGGCGGCCGCCCGTGATGGGCGGGCCCCCTGCAGTCCCGGGCGCTCCCACGGTTGTCCGGTCCCCTTCGACCTCCGGGGCCGGCGACGCGGAAGACAGGAGGCGTGGTGGAGAGCCCGGCTGGACGGTGAAAGATCGTGGTCGCCCGAGGCGTCTCTACGGGTGTAGGGAGTGGGCCGCATGGTCCCGGGACCGGCGCGCGGAACGTATTGGGGGAGTGACGATGCGTTCACCGAGGTCGCTGTGGCTCGGCGTCGTCGGCGTCCTGGTCGCGGCGTTGGCTGGTTCCGAACGCAGCGGGTACGCCCAGCCGGTCGCATTCGGCGACATGGCGGGCTCGGCGGCGCCGGCCGGGCTCGCGGTGGCGGTGACCTCCTTCGAGAACGTCTCGGCCCGGCCCGAGGACGACTGGCTGGGGATCGGGATTGCCGAGACCGTCGTTTCCGGCGTGGAGCGGCTGGGTCTCCTGACCGTCGTCGACCGGCAGTCGCTGTTCGGCGGGGCCGCCGGCGGCGGGGTCGCCGACGGAGCCTTCCACGACGAGACGTGGGTCCGGGACCGGGCGCGGGCCGCCGGTGTCGGGTGGCTCGTCGGCGGCGGGTTCCAGCGGCTGCACGACCAGGTGCGGATCATCGCGCGCCTCACCGACGTCGAGACCGGGGCCCTCCGCGAGGTCGCCAAGGTCGACGGTCACGCCGACGACCTGTTCCTGCTGCAGGATCGCATCGTGGTGGAGGTCGCGGACGGTCTCTCCCGGCTCGTTGGCCCGGGGGCGTCGGCGCCGGCCGTCCGCGCGCCGGTCGCACGGGAACCGGACGGGCGGCGGGGGACGGCGGACCCGTCCGCGGCCCGGGGCGGCGGTTCCGGCCGTCCGCCCGCCGCGGCGCGGTCACGGGGTCCGCTCGACGCGAACGGCGCGGCCCCGTCGGCCGGGGCCCTCGGCCCGGCGCCGGCCGGCGATGCCGGCGTGCTCACCGGCCGGGTGACGGTGCGGCCGCGGCGGACCACGACCCCGCCCACCGTCGACGGGCTGCTCGACGACGCGGTCTGGAGCAACGCGGCGCGCATCACCGAGTTCGTCCAGCGCGAGCCCATGGACGGGGCGCCGGCCACCGAGGACACCGACGTCTACGTCGCCTACGACGACTCGAACCTGTACCTGGCGTTCCATGCCCGCTACGGCAACCCGGGCATCATGCGCGCGAATCGCGTGGACCGCGATCGGGCGGGCTTCGGCGACGACACGATCTCGGTCTACTTCGACACGTTCCTCGACCAGCAACGCGCGTACGTGTTCTCGGTGAACGGCTACGGCGTGCAGGGCGACTCGATCGTGGGCGGCCGGCGGAGCGGCTTCGGCGGTGGCGGCGGGTTCGGCGGCGGGGGGCGCGGCGGAATTCCCCGCGGCGACCGGTCGTGGGACGCCCTCTTCGAGAGCGGCGGCCAGCCCGTGGCGGACGGCTACACGGCCGAGATGGCGATACCGTTCAAGAGCCTCCGCTATCCGGCCCGGCCCGGCGGCGCGCCCCACACGTGGGGGTTCCAGATCGTCCGCCGCATCCGGGGCAAGGACGAGACCGTCGTGTGGTCGCCGGTGTCGCGCGACATCGCCGGGTTCCTGCCCCAGATGGGCGTCCTCGACGGGATGACGGGGCTCTCGACGAGCCGGAACCTCGAGATGCAGCCGACGTTCACCGCGTTCCGCTACGGCACGTTCGACGAGGGGGCGGGGCAGCTCGTCGACGGCGAGCCGCAGCCCGAGTTCGGGGCCAACTTCAAGTACGGGGTGACCCCCAACCTCATCGCCGACTTCACCCTCAACCCCGACTTCTCGCAGATCGAGTCGGACCGCCCGCAGGTCGAGGTGAACCAGCGCTTCGCCCTCTTCTATCCCGAGCTGCGCCCGTTCTTCCTCGAAGGGGCCGAGATCTTCCAGATCCAGGCGCCGGTCACCGTCGTGCACACCCGGACCATCGTCGATCCGCAGTACGGGGCCAAGCTGACCGGCAAGGCCGGCAAGACCACGCTGGGGGTGCTGTTCGCCAGCGACGAGGGGGCCAGCCTGGGGGTGGACGACCGACTGGACCCCGCGTTCGGCCAGTCGGCGCAGACCTTCGTGGGCCGGGCCCGCTACGACCTCTACTCCGAGTCGTTCATCGGGGCGATCGTCACCGACCGGGAGTTCCTCGACGGCTACAGCCGCCTCGTCGGGGCGGACAGCAACTTCCGCATCGGCGCGACCCACCAGTTGGGCTTCCGGGCGTTCGGCACCGACCGGCGGGCGGCGCAGAGTGGTCCCCAGACGAATCCCTGCCCGACGCCGGCGGCGTCGGACCCGGAGACCCCCGCGTCGTGCGGCGGCTACGCGATGGACTTCGGGTTCCGGAAGCGGGGGCGCAACCTGAGCTACTCCATCGACTCGTTCGCGCTGTCGCCCGACTTCCGGACCGACGTCGGGTTCGTGCGCCGGACCGACCAGCGCGAGACGCAGGCGGACATCGAGTACGAGTGGTGGCCGCAGACCTGGGTCATCAGTTGGGGCCCCGAGGTCCGCTACGGCCGCAACTACAACTTCGACCAGGTGCTCGAGGACGAGCAGTTCCGGGCCGGGGTCAGCGCCAACTTCGCCAAGAACATCCGCTACAGCTTCGACGTCGACCAGGACATGGAGCGCTACTACGGCATCGACTTCGACAAGCGGCGCTACCGGATGTTCGGCAACGTCAACACCAACCGCGTGCTGACGTTCGGCGGCGGCTTCGACTGGGGGGACGAGATCTACTTCGACGGGGCCAACGCGTTCCTCGGGCGCGAGAGCGGCTTCCGCACGTTCATCAACTTCCGGCCGGTGTCGCGCTTCGCCACCAACATCAACATCACCACGAGCCGGTTCACCGATCCGCTGGGCCTCTTCACGGCCGGCGTCAACGACGGCGAGCGGAGCGAGGACGGCGAGATCTTCAACGTCAACATCTTCCGCGCCCTCAACACCTACCAGGTCACCGACCGGCTGGCCCTGCGCAACATCACCGAGTTCAACACCTGGGACGGCACGGTGGCGCTCAACTTCCTGGCCACCTACCGCGTGAACTCGGGCACCGCGTTCTACATCGGGTACGACGATCACTACCAGCAGCACCATCGCTTCTACGACGACCAGGTGAACATCATCGACCGCGGCTACCTGCAGACGAACCGCGCCGTCTTCACCAAGATCCAGTACCTGTTCCGGTACTGACCGGGGTCGGACAGGCGGCGGGGGGCTCCGGGGGAGCTTCGCGACCGGCGAATGCGGCGTGCGCGAGCTGCGACCGGCCCGCGGCTCGGCGGGTCGATCCTGCGCTCCGGGGGCGTCGCCCGAGTCCCCCGACCCTGCAGACGACTCGATCTGCCACCTCTGCCGGATCGTGCGGGGCCTCTCGCCGGGGTGAAATGCCGCCCCGCGAGTCGCGAAAGGAGGCCGAAGCCGCTGGTTTCCGCGAAGGTACCTGCTCGACCTGCATCATTCTCGTGCCGCGGGAGCGGCGCCGCCGGGTATACTCCCTGCCGGTTGCGATGGAGTGGCCGGACGACGGACGCGCCCCTCCGTCGCGCAGCACGGATCGACGAGCAGAGGAGAGGAACCGAATGAGCGACAGCCTGACCGGTGCAGAGTTCAAGGCCGCACTGAGGAACAACCAGCCGAAGATGGGCTTGTTCATCAATTCGCACAGCCCGACCGCGGTCGAGCAGCTCGCCCACAGCGGCTACGACTGGCTGCTGATCGACTCGCAGCACGGCCCGATGGGGTACGAGACGCTGTCCACGATGGTCGGGGCCATCGGCAGCGGCGGCGCGAAGTCGCTGGTGCGGGTGACCGGCTACGGTGACCGCGCCGGCATCCAGCAGGCGCTCGACGTGGGGTCCGACGGGGTGCTCGTGCCCTACATCAACAACGCCGACGAGGCCCGCCAGGCGGTGAGCTGCACGCGGTACCCGACGGCGGGGACGCGCTCGGTGTACTTCCCGCAGCGCAGCATGAACAAGGCCGGGCTGCTGGGCTACGCCGGCCCCGCCAACGACAACATCATCTGCGCCCTGCAGGTGGAGACCGCCGACTGCATCAGGAACATCGACGACATCGCCGCGGTGCCCGGCGTCGACATCCTGTTCCTGGGGCAGAACGACCTGTGCATGTCGATGGGGCTCTACGAGAAGTACGAGTTCCCCCACATGTACACGTCGCCCGAGCTGAAGGAGGCGACCGACGCGCTGAAGGCGGCGGCACGCCGCAACAACGTGATCCTCGGGCTGTTCCTGTTCGGCACCGATCGGGTGGCGGAGTTCCGCGAGCAGGGGTTCAGCCTGATCAGCATCGGGAACGACCTGCATCACCTGCTGACGCAGGCCGGCTCGCACGTCGAGACGATGGAGGGCATCATGTCCGACTGGAAGCGGCGCCCGACAGCGCTCTTCTGATCGCGAGGTCCGCATCGCCGGGGGCTCTCGCGAGGGCTCCGCTGCACCGGCGCGGTGCGGCGGAGCTGTCGCCGCCCCGCTCCGGTGGGAATGGCGGCGCCGGGGATGTCCCCCCCCGCGCCTGCCGTTCGTCCCGGCGGCCGGTGGGCTCGACTTGTACGGTCGTCGGCGAGTCTCTCGTGGTCTTCGGCTGACCAGTGGTCCAAGCTCGGACCGTGCTCGTCCGTGATCGGCGGCGGCAGCCGGTCCGTCGTTCCGGTTGTCCGGGCGACGGAGTTCGCGCGATGACCGCCCGCGGCGGGGAGCGACCGACGGAGAGGGAGGTGCCTTGGTGTCGATGAAGACACGCGTCGGGGCGTTGGTGGCGTCCGCCTGCCTGGCCGCGGTCGCGGCGGCGGCGCAGCCGGCGGGCGGCGACTGGGAGTGGCGCTCGTACGCCGCCGACCCCCAGGGCACGCGGTACGCGCCCCTGGACCAGATCACCGCCGACAACTTCGAGACCCTCGAGCCGGCGTGGCGCTGGCGTAGCGCCGACGCGCAGCTTCCGGTCGAGAGCGGGTCGGGGGTGGCGCTGGCCCCCGCCGCGACGGTGTTCGACCGGCTGGAAGCGGCCGATCCCGACCGGTGGGTGACGCGGCCGAGCATCGCCCGGTTGTCGGCCACGCCCGTCATGGCCGGCGGCCGCCTGTATCTGGCGACGCCGATCTACCAGGCGGCGGCGGTGGACGCGCGCACCGGCGAGACGGCGTGGGTCTACAACCCGCGGGTGTACGAGCAGGGCAGTCCGCCCCTGCCCGCCCCCTGGAACCACCGCGGGGTGGCGTACTGGGAGGGCGGCGGGGAGGCCCACGTCATCTGGGGCACCGGCGACGGTCGGCTCACCGCGGTGGACGCGGCGACGGGCCTGCCCGCCGCCCGGTTCGGCGAGGACGGCGGCGTCAGCCTCGAGGCGGGGCTGCCGCGGGCGCGCGAGAACCCGAGCCGGCTGCCGCCGCCGTCCCGGTCTCCGCCCATCGTGGTGGGCGACGCCGTCGTGGTGGGGTCGTCGGTCCACGACTACCTCAGCCGACGCGAGAACGCCCCGGGCTACGTGCGGGCCTACGACGCCCGGACCGGGCGTCACCGCTGGGACTTCCACATGGTGCCGCAGAGCGCCGACGCCTACGGTGCCGACACCTGGCTGAACGAGGCGTGGCGCTACTCGGGGAACACCAACGTCTGGGGCAACATCGCCGCCGACCCCGAGCTAGGCTACGTGTACCTGCCGACGAGCACGCCGACGTCGGACTACTACGGCGGTCACCGGCTCGGCGACAACCTGTTCGCCGAGAGCCTGGTCGCGGTGGACATGGAGACCGGCCAGCGGGTGTGGCACTTCCAGATGGTGCACCACGGCGTCTGGGACTACGACAACCCGACCGGTCCGAACCTGCTCGACGTCGTGGTGGACGGGCGGCCGGTGAAGGCCGTCGCCCAGGTCACCAAGCAGGGCTTCGTCTACGTGTTCGACCGGGTGACGGGCGAGCCGGTGTGGCCGATCGAGGAGCGGCCGGTGGCCACCGACACCGATCTGGAGGGCGAGCTGCTGGCCCCGACCCAGCCGTTCCCCACCCGGCCCGCGCCGTTCGAGTACCAGGGGGCGCTCGTCGACGACCTCGTCGACTTCACGCCCGAGATCCGGCAGATCGCCCTGGAGGCGGTGGAGGGGTTCCGGCTCGGGCCGCTCTACACGCCGCTCTCGTTGCGGGGCACCGTCTTCCGCCCCAGCGCCGGCGGGGGCGCGAGCTGGGGCGGGGCGGGGGTCGACCCCGAGACCGGCCTGCTCTACGTGCCGTCGCGCAACCTGCACTCGGTCATGCGGTTCCGCGAGCCCGAGGCGGCCGACGACTCGAACCTGCGGTATCTCCTCAGCCGGGGCGGTGCGCCGTTCCTCGGCGGAGGCAACCTGCGCCGCCGGCCGCAGATGCCCGGCGGGCTGCCCATGTGGAAGCCGCCGTACTCGCGCATGACCGCCATCGACATGCACACCGGCGAGCACCGGTGGATGACGCCGACCGGCGACGGCGACCGGTTCCGCAACCACCCGCGGCTGCGCGACCTCGACCTGCCCCCGCTGGGCGGCGACGCCGGCCGTAACGGCCCGCTCGTCACTCGCACCCTGCTCGTCTACACGCTGACCGCGGGCGGCGACGGCGACGGCCCCCGGCTCGTGGCGTACGACAAGGCGACGGGCGAGCTGCGCGGGTCGGTCGACCTGCCGGGAGGGGCCATCGGCACGCCGATGAGCTACATGCTCGACGGCCGGCAGTACATCGCGGTGACCGTGGGCGGCGAGGTGCCCTCGCTCGTCGCATACCGGTTGCCGTGATGCAGAGAGACGTGATGGCCGGAGACGGCGCGACAGGAAGGGGAGCGGCGATGACCATGCGCACACGGCGCTTGCCGGCGGTGCTGAGCCTGGGCTGCCTGGTGGGGTTCGCGGCGCTTCCCGCGCCGTCGCCGGGCCAGGTCCCGGAGGTGGCGGAAACGCCGAACATCGTCGTGATCATGGCCGACGATCTGGGCTATGGCGACATCAGCCCCTACGGTGGGTGGATCGACACGCCGCGGCTCGACCGGATGGCCGAGGAGGGCATGCGGTTCCTCGACTTCCACTCGAGCGGCAACGTGTGCAGCCCCACGCGGGCCGGCCTGATGACCGGGCGGTACCAGCAGCGGGCGGGGATTCCCGGGGTGCTCTTCGCCAATCCGGCGCGGCCGTCGCACGACGACGGGATCGAAGCGGGGGAGGTGACCCTGGCCGAGGCGCTGCGGGCGCGGGGCTACGCCACCGGCGTCTTCGGCAAGTGGCACCTGGGCTACCGCGCCCGGTTCAACCCGGTGCGGCACGGGTTCGACGAGTTCCGCGGCTTCGTCAGCGGCAACATCGACTACCAGTCGCACGTCGACACGATGGGGCGCGCGGACTGGTGGCGCGACGACGAGCTGAGCGCCGAGGAGGGCTACGCGACCCACCTCGTCACCGGACACGCGCTACGCTTCATCGAGCGGAACCTCGACCGGCCGTTCTTCCTCTACCTGCCGCACCACGCCCCGCACTACCCGTTCCAGGGGCCGGACGATCCCGCCGACCGCACCGTGGGCGGCGAGTTCGACCCGCGCGGCTCCGTGGCGAACCGCCGGCGGGCCTACCGCGACATGGTGCGGGAGATGGACGCCGGCATCGGCGAGGTCCTCGACGCCCTCGAGGCGCACGGCATCGCGGACCGGACCCTGGTGTGGTTCTTCTCGGACAACGGCGCCGCCCAGTGGGGGTCGAACGCCCCCCTGCGCGGCCTCAAGGCCACCGACTGGGAAGGCGGGCACCGCGTGCCGTCCATCGCGGTCTGGCCGGGCCGCATCCCCGCGGGGACCGACTCCGACCAGCTCGCCTCGACCCTCGACGTCATGCCGACGCTGCTTGCGCTGGTCGGCGCCGGCGCGGGGGAGACACCGGAGGGCACCGGAGCCATGGAGTTGCCGGCTTTCGACGGCATCGACCTGTCGCCGGCCCTCCTCCGGCGCGAGAGCCTGCCCCCGCGGCAGCTCTTCTGGGGCGCCGACGGCACCTTCTGGAACGGCGCGGCGGTGCGTGACGGCCCCTGGAAGCTCCTCATCGACCGGCACGACGGCACCCCGGGACCCCCGATGCTGTTCAACCTGGACGACGACCTCGGCGAGCAAGAGGATCTGGCGGCAGCGCATCCGGACCGGGTCGAGCGCCTCCTGGCCGCCCTCGAGGCGTGGCGCAGGGACGTGGGCGCGTTCGGAGCGGAATCACCGTGAAGTCTGAGCGAGAGGGTCACAGGTTCGAATCCTGCCGGGCGTGCCTACTCGATTCCTGATGGGCCTGCATCTCGAGGAGAAGCGGAATCGGGGCCCTCTGGGCAGCCAGACCAACCTCTTGGCGGGTTGACGGCGTCCGGTCACCTGTAGCACAGTGCATGACATGGGCAC
The DNA here is from genome assembly GCA_965204675.1 of Vicinamibacterales bacterium. Taxonomy (GTDB): domain Bacteria; phylum Acidobacteriota; class Vicinamibacteria; order Vicinamibacterales; family UBA8438; genus JAJEEA01. The sequence continues at coordinate 4,438,845 of OZ242003.1, read as the reverse complement.
GGTCACGGTACGGCTCCAGCCGGAATTGGAGAGGCAGCTCGACGATGTGAGCGGAGCGCTCGGGATGACTCGATCCGAGGTCGTCCGGGACGCGCTCCGGAGGCAGTTGGCCATCCGCCGCTTCGAGGCGATCCGCGCACGCCTGATGCCGTTCGCGGAAGCCCGCGGCTACCTCACCGACGAAGACGTCTTCGAACACGTGTCGTGAGGGTGTTCCTCGACACGAACGTGCTCGTCAGCGCCTTCACAACTCGCGGTCTCTGTGCCGATGTACTCCGTGTCGTCCTCCGGGACCACACGCTCCTGACGGGCGAGTTCAATCTTGGCGAGTTGCGGCGAGTGCTTCGGACGCGCATGGCTGCACCGGAACGCCCTTGAGCCTAGTTTGTACAGAATCCGCACTCTCGCGGGATTAGGCGGCTATAAGGGCGCCCTCACAGCTCCCGCAGGGCGGTGGCCACCGGCAGCCGCGCCGCGCGGAGGGCGGGGAAGAGCCCCCCGAAGAAGCCCATCACGACGGCCCAGGTGATGCCCTGGACGAGCAGGGCGGGGGTGACCCGGAACGCGAACGCGACTTGGCTGAACGTCTGCCAGTTGATGGTGGCGGTCTGGTAGCCGTTGAAGCCGGCGTAGGCGATGAGGCCGCCGAGCAGCCCGCCGACGACGGCCAGGGCCACCGACTCGGCCATGACCGAGATGACCACCGGTCCGCTGGAGAACCCGAGGGCGCGCAGGGTCGCAATCTCGCGGGTCCGGGCCGCCACCGCGGTGTACATGGTGTTGATGGCGCCGAAGACGGCGCCGATGCCCATGAGGAACGCGATGACGCCGGCGATGCCGGTGATGATGGCGGTGACGGCCTGGGTCTGGCCCAGGTAGTAGTCCTCCTCGCGCTCGACCATGACGTCGAGGCGGGGATCGGTGGTCAGGGCGTCCTTGAAGGTGTCGAAGGCATCGGCCGACTCGAGCCGCGCGTAGACCGACTGGAACGAGTCGCCTCGGCGGTACGCCGGCTGGAGCACCCGGGCATCGCACCAGATCTCGGACTCGGCGATGGTGCCGCCGGCCTCGAAGATGCCGACGACCTCCCACGCGCTCTCGCCCCAGCGCTGCGTCGACCCGAGGTCGATCCCCGCGAACTGGGCGGCGGCGCTGCGGCCGACGATGATCTCGTTGGTGCCCGGCCGGAAGGTCCGGCCCTCGACGATGCGCACCTCGTCGCGGACGCCGAAGGCGGCCGGCTCGACCCCGCGCAGGGGGACGTTGGCCGGGGTTCCGGTGCTGCGCTTGGGCACGTCGACGACCACGAACAGCTCGGCCGAGGCGACCACGCCCTCCGCCGACCGCCGCACGCCGGGCGCGTCCCTGATGACCCGGGTGCTCTCGAGGGGCAGGATGCTGCTCAGCTCGGTGTCGCTGCCGCCCCGCATGACGATGGCGGTGTCGGGCGACCCCGCGCCGGCGAGGGCGGCCTGGAACCCCTCGGCGATGGAGAGCACCGCCACGAAGACGACGACGACGCCGGCCACGCCGGTGACCGCGACGAGGGACGAGCCGGCGCGCTGCGGCACGGTGCGCAGCGTCAGGACGACCATCGTGAGGATCTGGGCCGGGAATCGCATCGTCAGAGCTCCTCACACCTTCCGCAACGCGTCGACGATGCGCAGCCGCGTCGCCTGCACCGCGGGCAGGGCGCCGGCCGCGAAGCCGAGGAGGACCACGAGGACGCCCCCCACCGCGAGATCGCGGCGCGGGACGAGGAACGTCGGCAGGAAGCCGCCGGTCGGGTCGCCGAGGTCGATGAGCAGGTAGCCGAGGCCGAGGCCCGCCGCGCCTCCCGCCACCGCGATCGCGAGCGACTCGGCGAGGACGAGGCCGAGCACGCCGCGGTCGGTGAAGCCGAGGGTCTTCATCACCCCCAGCTCGCCGGTCCGCTCGCGGATGGACTGGGCCATGGTGTTGGCGGTGATCAGCAGGATGGTGAAGAAGACCGCGCCGAGCACCGCGGTGACGATGGCCCCGATGTTGCCGATCTGGTCGGCGAACCCCTGGAGGAACGCCTGCTCCGTCGACGTGCGGGTCTCGGCCGGCGAGTTGGCGAAGCGCGCGTCGATGGCGGCGGCGACGTCGGTCGACCGCGCGGGATCGTCGACGCGGATGATGAACTGGCCGATGAAGCGCTGGCCGAGGTCGTTCGCCTCCATCATGTACTCGTGGTGGAAGAGGAACGTCGACGTGTCGTAGCCCTCGACCCCCGCCTCGTAGATGCCGTCGATGGTGAACTCCCAGGTCGGGCCGTCGCGGGTGCGGAAGATCGTGCCCTGGAGGGGAATGCGGTCGCCGACCTCCCACCCGAAGCGGTCGGCGGTCGACCGGCCGACGATGGCGCCGGTCCGGTTGCGCAGCCACGCCTCGCGCTCGGCGTCCGTCAGCACGACCTCGGGGTAGAGCCGGAGGTAGCTCTCGGGGTCGACCGCGAACTGTGCGAAGAAGTTGCGCGGGTCCTGGTAGACGCCGCCGAACCACGACATGTGGCTGATGTCCTCGACCCCGTCGATCGACGCGATGCGCCCCAGATAGCTCTCGGGGAGGGGTTGGACGAGGGAGACCTTGTGGATGACGAGCATGCGGTCCGCCCCCGCTACCTCGACCCCCGACCCGAACGCGACGCGGATGGCCGCGAGGTACGCGAAGAGGACGAAGGCGACCACGATCGACAGCACCGTGAACAGGGTGCGGACCTTGCGCCGGAACAGGTTCTTCAAGACGAGGGGCAGGAACTTCATGACTCCGGCTCCGTCGAGAGCACGCCCTTGTTGAGGTGGAGGGTGCGCTGCGCGCGGTCGGCGGCGTGGGCGTCGTGCGTCACCATCACGATGGTCTTGCCGTGGTCGGCGTTGAGCGCGTGCAGCAGGTCGAGGATCTCGTCGCCCGACTTCCGGTCGAGGTCGCCGGTGGGCTCGTCGCAGAGGAGGAGCGTCGGGTCGGTCACGATGGCCCGCGCGATGCCCACGCGCTGCTCCTGCCCCCCGGAGAGCTGCCGCGGATAGTGCTTGGCGCGGTGAGACAGGCCGACGACCTCGAGGGCGGTGGCGACGTGGCGGCGGCGTTCGGCCCGCGAGAGCGGGGTCAGCAGCAGCGGCAGCTCGACGTTGCGCTCCGCCGTCAGCACCGGCAGCAGGTTGTAGAGCTGGAAGACGAACCCGATGTGGCGCGCCCGCCAGCGCGCGAGCTTCCCCCCCGACATGCGGTCGATGCGGTCGCCGCCCACCGTCACCGAGCCGTCGCTCGGGGTGTCGAGGCCGCCGAGCAGGTTGAGCAGGGTCGTCTTGCCCGAGCCCGACGGGCCCATGAGGGCCAGGAAGTCCCCCCGCGGGAGGTCGATGGTGACCCCCTGCAGGACGTCGATCCGCTCCGATCCGCGCCGGAACTGCTTGTGCAGGTCCCGGATTTGCACCAACGCCTCGGTCTCGTTCATCGCCCCCGTCCCCGGTACCCCACCGGCCCGCGACCGCCGCGTGCCGGCGAGCGCCGGCGCGTCCTCGCATGGTCTATACGTGCCGGCCCCCGATCGAGGTTCCATGGCCGCCCGCCCGCGGTCACCGTCGGCACGGCGGCATCGCACACCTGCCACACAGGTTGCCGTCGCCGGGTCGCCGGGGCAAGGGGAATCCCGCTCGGCGGTCGCGGGCGGCGATCCAGCGGTCGGGGAGCGCCGGTGGACGGTCTCGTCTGCGAGGAGCCGGGCAGCGCGTTCGCTCCATACGCCCAAACGGCACGTCTCGGTTCACGCGCCCGACAGGGCCGCCAGCTCGCTATGCACGGCGTCCACCTGCCGGTCGGTCTCCGTCAGCGTCCCGTCCGTCCGGATCACGTGGTCGGCCCGGCGCACCTTCTCCTCGGTCGGCAGTTGGGCGGCGATGCGGCGTTCGGCCTCGTCCCGGCTGAAACCGCGCGCGACCACCCGCGCGACCTGGGCCGCGCGCCCACAGGCGGTCACGATGACCCGGTCGAACGACTCCGTCCGCGGACTCTCGAAGAACAAGGGTATCGCGACGACGGCGAAGCGGTGGGCCGAGCGCCGTTCGAGCGCGTCGAACCAGCCGCTGATGGCGGACCGCACGCGGGGGTGGACGATGGCGTTGAGGTCGGCCCGCGCGGCGTCGTCGGCGAAGACGATGGCGCCGAGCCGGCGCCGGTCGACGCGTCCCTCGGCGTCGATCACCCCGGGCCCGAAGCGGTCGCGCACGTCCTGCCACGCCGGCCCGCCCGGCGCGATCGTGTCGTGGGCCCACCGGTCCGCGTCGGAGGTCGGCACCCCGGCGGCCGCGAGGCGCTCGAGCACGTGGCTCTTGCCGGTCGCAATGCCTCCGGTCAGCACCACCCGCATCGTCAGCTCTCCTCGGCCGGCGTGATCCGCTCCTCGACGAAGGTGTTCCACTCGTGGCACTGGGGACACTGCCACAGGAACTCGGTGCTGCGGTAGCGGCACTGCATGCACACGTGGGGGTCCCGGTAGAACACCGCGCCGCGCATCAACGCCATGTAGCGGCGGACCCGCGACTCGTCGAAGCGGAGGGCGGCGAGGGCCTGCCACACCACCTGGTGCACGCTCATGGCGTGCGGGTTGTGCGCCAGCGACTCGAAGAGCAGGTCGAGTGCGCCGGCGGGATCGCCGCGGTCCGCGAGGTGCCGCCCCAGCGCCAGCCGGGCGCGCCAGTCCTGCGGATTGGCATCGATCAGGCGGCGGCACAGGGCCGGGAAGCGTTTGTCGTCGCCCAGCTCGCGGCTCGCGCGCTCGACCCGGTCGAGGATGAGGTAGGCGCGGTCCGGCGCGACCCCGGGAACGCGGTCCCAGGTGGCGACGGCCTCCGCGAGGCGGCCCTCCCGGCGCTGCAGGTCGCCGAGGTCGAGGTAGGCGGGGACGGCCCCCTCGTCGAGGGCGATGGCCGCCTCGAACCGCGACACCGCCTCGTCGGGATCGGCCTGCTCCAGCGCCTGCACCCCCAGCCGGGCCTCCAGGAACGCGAGTATCGCCTGGTGCCGCGGGCGCTCGCCGGGCTCGGCGAGGGCCGTCAGCCGGCGGCGGATGGCCCGGGCCTCGTGCCACTGCTGCTGCTCCTCGTGCAGCTTCTCGAGGTTCGACAGCGCCTGCCGGTTGGCGCCGTCGATGCGCAGCACCTCCTGGAAGGCCTCGAGGGCCCGGTCGACGAAGCCGCCGCGCTTGAAGTCGAGCCCGAGGCAGAGCAGCAGGTACGCCTGCTCGCCCCTCGTCAGCTTGGGCCGCTGCAGCGCCTGCTGGTGAAGCTGTATCGCGCGGGTGACCTGTCCCTTCTCCCGGTACAGGTTGCCGAGTATCAGGTGCAGCTCGAGGGCGTCGGCGTCTAGGCCGACCGCGGTGCTCAGCTCCTCGATCGCGGGGTCGAGCTGGTTGGACACCAGCATGTTGAGCCCCAGCAGGTAGCGCGGCGACTCGCGGGCCCGCCGAAGGTCGATCCAGCGTCCCGCGCGGAGCTTGTAGCGCTCCCAGGCCTTCCCCGCGGCGAGGCCCGCGAGGAGGGCCACGAGCGCCACCAGCAGCCCCACCGAGTCGCCCATCAGAACAGCTCGGTGCGCCAGAGGTCGTGGAGGTGGACGACCCCCTCGACCCGACCGGCGTCGCCGACCACCACGAGGGCGGTGATGCGATGGGTCTCCATGAGGTGCAGGGCCCGGGCGGCGAGGGTCGACGCGGCGATCGTGTGCGGCGCCGCCGACATGACGTCGCCGGCGGTGCGGGCGGACAGTGGCCGGCCCGCCGCGAGCTCCCGCCGCAGGTCGCCGTCGGTGATGACGCCCGCGAGCCGGCCCGCCGCGTCGACCACGCAGGTCATGCCGAGCTTCTTGTCGCTCATCTCGCGGACCGCCGCGGACATCGGGGCGGTGGCGGGGACCACCGGGACGTCGTCGCCGGCGTGCATGAGGCGGCCGGCCGGCATCAGGCGCTTGCCGAGCCCGCCGCCGGGATGCAGGTGGGCGAAGTCCTCCTGGCGGAAGCCCTTCCGGACGAGCAGGGTCATGGCGAGGGCGTCGCCGAGGGCGAGGGCGGCGGTGGTGCTGGCCGTCGGCACGAGGTTCAGGGGGCACGCCTCGGCGCGGACGCCGCAGTCGAGGGCGACGTCGGCGCTGCGCGCGAGGGTCGACCCGGGGGCGCCGGTCAGGCAGACGAGCCGGGCCCCGACCCGCCGGATGGTCTCGATCAGGCGCAGGATCTCGTTCGTTTCGCCGCTGTGCGACAGGGCCACGACGACGTCGTCGTCCTGCACGACGCCGAGGTCGCCGTGGACGGCCTCGGCCGGGTGCAGGAAGAACGCCGGGGTGCCGGTGCTGGCGAGGGTGGCCGCGATCTTGCGGCTGATGATCCCGGATTTGCCCATGCCGGTGACGATGACCCGCCCCGCGCAGGCGTCGAGCAGGCGGACCGCCGCGTCGAACCGGTCGTCGAGCCGGTCCGCGAGCGCCTTCAGCGCCTCCGCCTCGATCTCGATGACCTGCCGCGCCAGCGTCCGGTCGACCGGCGCGGCGCCGGTGGCGGTCATGCGCCCCGGTCCCTCGCGGCCTCGGCGATGCGCAGCACCCGCTCGAGCAACGGCGGCAGCCGGTCGAGCCGGAGCGCGTTCTGCGCGTCGCTCTTCGCCCGCGAGGGCTCCTCGTGAATCTCGAGGAAGAGGGCGTCGACCCCGGCGGCGGCGCCGGCCGCGGCCATCGGCTCGATGTACTCGGCCTGGCCCGCCGTCACCCCGTCGCCGGCGCCCGGCAACTGCAGGCTGTGGGTGACGTCGAACACCACCGGCACCCCCAGCGCCTTGAGCTGGGGGAACGCGCGGAAGTCGACGACGAGGTCGTGGTAGCCGAAGCTGGTCCCGCGCTCGGTGACGAGGACGCGGCGGTTGCCGGTGCCGGTGACCTTCTCGACCGCGTGGCGCATGTCGGCGGGGGCGAGGAACTGCCCCTTCTTGACGTTCACGGCGCGGCCGGTGCCGGCGGCAGCGACGATCAGGTCGGTCTGCCGCGACAGGAAGGCGGGGATCTGGAGGACGTCCGCCACCTCCGCCACCGCGTCCACCTGCGCGGTCTCGTGGACGTCGGTCAGGACGGGCACCCCATGGGCTTCCTTGACGGCCCTCAGCGCGGCCAGGCCGGCGTCGAAGCCGGGGCCGCGGAACGAGCGGGCGGAGGTGCGGTTGGCCTTGTCGAACGATGCCTTGAAGACATAGGGGATGCCGAGGTCCCTGGCGACGCCGGCGATCGCCCCGCCCAGGAACAGGGCGTGCGCTTCGCTCTCGATGACGCACGGACCCGCGATGAGCGCGGGCGGCCCACCGTCGCCGACGGCCACGTCACCGATGTTCACGACGGACACGCGACCATTATAGGGGGGCGCCGGACGCTCGCGGACGGCCCGGAGGCGTTCGCCCTCGACGGCGAGCCGGCCCTCCGCGACGAACCGGTGGCCGACCCGCCCGACCGCGTCCGGTGGACGGGCCAGCGCCGGTCGATCGTACCGGCGGCCATGATTGCCACGCCGCCGGCCCTGCCGGGATTCGACGCCCTCCCGCCAGGCGGCGGCGCGGTTCTTCGGCGCAGACGGCTATTCGCCGGTCACGGCTTCCGGGACGGCGGGCCCGTCCACCTTCGACCGCGCGGCCGCGACCTTGTGCTCGTGGCTCGCCCGCACGAAGTCCGCGAACAGGGGGTGCGGATCGAGCGGCTTCGACCGGAACTCGGGATGGAACTGCACCGCCACGAACCACGGGTGGTCGGGCAGCTCGATGGTCTCGACGAAGCGGCGATCGGGCGACTGTCCGGAGATGACGAGGCCGTGCTCGGCCAGGGTCGCCTCGTACTCCCGGTTGAACTCGTAGCGGTGCCGGTGGCGCTCGTGCACCTCGCCGGTCCCGTAGATGGCGCGTGCGCGGGAGCCCTCGGCCAGCTCGCAGGGGTAGCGGCCCAGCCGCATCGTCCCCCCGAGGTCGTCCACGCCGAGCAAATCGCGCAGCTTGTAGATGACCTTGTGCGCGGCGTCGGGGTTGCACTCGGTGGAGTCGGCGCCGTCGAGCCCGCACACGTTGCGGGCGAACTCGACCGCCGCCCACTGGAAGCCGTAGCAGATGCCGAAGTACGGGATGCGCTCCTCGCGGGCGATGCGGGCGGCGCGCATCATGCCGCCCGTGCCGCGGTCGCCGAACCCGCCGGGGACGAGGATGCCGTCGGCGCCGGCGAGCAGCTCGTCGCCGCCGTCGGCCTCGAGCGCCTCCGCCTCGACCCACTGGATGTCGACGCCCAGCCGATGCCGGAAGCCGCCGTGGTACAGCGCCTCGTTGAGGCTCTTGTAGGAGTCCTCGTAGCCGACGTACTTGCCGACGACGTGGATGCGGAGACGGTCGAGGGGGTGCCGCAGGCTGTCGACCAGCGATTGCCACGCGTCCATCGACCGTTCCGAGTCGGGCAACTGCAGACGCCGGAGCACGTTGCGGTCGAGACCTTCGCCGGCGAGGACGAGGGGGACCTCGTAGATGCTCGAGATGTCCCGGGCCGTGATCACCGCGTCCTCGTCCACGTCGCAGAAGAGCGCGATCTTGCCGCGGAGCTCGGCGGGCAGGACGCGGTCGGTGCGGCACAGCAGGATGTCGGGCTGAATCCCGATCGACCGCAGGTCGCGGACGCTGTGCTGCGTCGGCTTGGTCTTGAGCTCGCCCGCCGCCCCGATGAACGGCACCAGGGTCAGGTGTACGTAGAGGGTGTGGTCCCGGCCGACGTCCTGCCGGAACTGCCGGATGGCCTCGAGGAACGGCTGGCTCTCGATGTCGCCGACGGTGCCGCCGACCTCGACGAGGACGATGTCCACGTCGTGGGCCACCGTGCGGATGCAGTCCTTGATCTCGTTCGTGATGTGGGGGATGACCTGCACGGTGCCGCCGAGATAGTCGCCGCGGCGCTCCTTCTGGATTACCGAGAGGTAGATCTGGCCGGTGGTCCAGTTGTGGTTCTTGGTGGTGAGGGTGTTCGTGAAGCGCTCGTAGTGCCCGAGGTCGAGGTCGGTCTCGGCCCCGTCGTCGGTGACGTAGACCTCGCCGTGCTGGTACGGGCTCATGGTGCCCGGGTCGACGTTGACGTAGGGGTCGAGTTTTTGCAGCGTCACCCGGTAGCCGTGGCCTTCGAGCAGGCACCCGATGGAGGCGGCGGCCAGCCCCTTGCCGAGGGAGGACACGACCCCGCCGGTGACGAAGATGAACTTCACGGGGTGGCCCGCGTCGTTGAGGATCGGTGTGCTCATGCCGGGGCTCCGGCCGCGAGACGTCGGCGCACGCGATCGAGATCGGCGGGCGTGTCGACGCCGATCGGGTCGTCGTCGATGCGCGTGGTCATGATGCGGTAGCCGTGCTCGAGGGCGCGCAGTTGCTCGAGGCGCTCGGCGCGCTCGAGCGGGGTCGGCTCGAGCCGGCTCAGGGCCAGCAGGAACGGCCGGCGGTAGACGTAGAGCCCGATGTGCTTGTCCACGGCGGCGGGCGCCGCGGCGGTTGCGCCGAGGCCGGCGCCGATCGGCGCGCGGGAGAAGAAGAGGGCCAAGCCCGCCCGGTCGACGGCGACCTTGACGACGTCGGGGTCGCGCCAGGCGTCGGCGTTCGCGAGGGGGCAGCGCAGGGTGGACATCGGCGCCGCGGGGTCGGCCGCGGCCGCGACGGCGGCGTCGATGACCTCGGGGGCGATGAGCGGCTCGTCCCCCTGCACGTTGACGATCATGTCGCAGTCGAGGCCGGCCGCGACCTCGGCGAGACGGTCGGTGCCCGACGCGTGATCGGGGCGGGTCATGCGCACGTCGCCGCCGAACGCGGTCACCGCGCGCGCAATCCGGTCGTCGTCGGTCGCGACGAGGACGCGGTCGACCGAACGGGCGTCGGCCGCGTGCCGGTAGACGTGCTCGATCATCGTCCGGCCGCCGATGTCCGCCAGCGGCTTGGCCGGCAACCGGGTCGATGCGTAGCGGGCGGGGATGACGGCGACGGTTCCTCCGGCGGCGGGCGAGTTGTGGAGGGCGGGGAGCGTCGCGGGGCGCACAGCGAATCCTACCACGGACCGCATGGTCACCCGTCCCGCCGGTCCCGCGCCGACCGGGTGCCTTCCTGCACCCGCCCGGGCCCGGCCGCTGCCGGTGCGGCGCCGCCTGTCACGGCGTGCCCGACGTGGTACGATGGGGGCCGATGAGCAAGACGCGTCTGTCGCTGTGGGCCGGCGGCGCGGCGCTCCTGGCCGCCTGGCTGTCCTCGGCCGCGGGGACGACCCCGGGCGGGCTCCCGCCCCCGCCGCCCGGCGGAGCATCGGCGCCTCTGGGGTCGCAGGCGGCGCCGTCGGCGCTCGATCACGTCGACCTGGACCGGGAGGTGGCACGGATGGCCGCCTGGCTGGAGCGCGCGCCCGGGCCGCGGCCGGTGGTCCGCAACCCGTTCACGCTGGCCCCGCGGCGCCGCGCGGACGCCCCCGGCGGGTCCGGGACGGTCGTGCCGCAAGGCTGGACGCGGGGCCCGGCCGCCGCCGCGCCGGCGGTCCCGCTCCGGGTGTCGCTCGCGGGCATCGCGACCGAGGCGGCCCCGTCCGGTCCCCTCCGGACCGCCATCCTCTCCGTGGGCGGACAGGTGATGCTGGCGCAGGCCGGGGACGAGGTGCCGGGACCCTACCAGGTGCAGCGCGTCGACGACGACGCGGTCGAGCTGTTCGATCCCGCCCGTCAGGCCTCGTTCCGGCTGACCCTTCCCTGACGGCTCAGGCCTCCCAGGCGGAGATCAGGGACGCCTGCTTCACGGCGGAGACCGCCTCGATCTCGTGGAGCACGTCCGCGGTGACCCCCGGGGCGCCGCTGTCCTCCTGATCGATCTTGACCACCGCCACCGCGCCGCCCCCCGACGCGCCCCGGCCCAGTGCGAACGTCTCGATGTTGATGCCGTGGCGGCCGAGAATCCCGCCCACCTCGCCGATCACGCCCGGCTGGTCGTCGTTGCGGACCACCACGAGGGTGCCCTCCAGGGGGGCCTCGATCTGCACGCCGTCGAGCAGGACCAGCCTGGGTCCCGCCTGCTCGAACAGGACCCCCTCGACCCAGTGCTCGCCGCGGGCGGTGTGGAGCTTCATCGAGATGAGGTTCGTGAAGTTGCGGTTCCGCGAGCTGCGCGACTCGATGACCTCGATGCCGCGGTCGCGGGCCACCGCCCGCGCGTTGATGGGGGTGACGTTGTCCACCGTCGGTCCGAAGAAGCCGACCAGGCTGGCGCCGACCAGCGGCTCGTTGTCGCCCTCGGCGAGCCCGCCGTAGTAGCGAAGGGCGAGGGCCTCGGGGCGCTCGCCGCCGATGTGGCTCAGCAGGGTGCCGAGCCGGCGCGCGAGCACCGCGTAGGGCTGCATGCGCTTCAGCTCCTCGGGGCCGAGCGAGGGGTAGTTGACGGCGTTGCGCACGATGCCCGCGCCGAGGTAGTCGCGCACGCAGGCCGCCGTCTCGATCCCCACGAGCTCCTGGGCCTCGTGGGTGGACCCGGCGATGTGGGGGGTGGTGACGACCTGGGGCAGGCGGACGAGACGCCCGTCGGGCGGCGGCTCGACCTGGAAGACGTCGAGCCCGGCCCCGCCGATGGCGCCCCGCTCGATGGCGTCGGCGAGGGCCTCCTCGTCGATGAGGGCGCCGCGCGCGGTGTTGACGATGCGGGCCGACGGCTTGCAGCGGGCCAGCCGCTCGGCCGTGAACAGCGGCCCCGAGTCGGTGGACGGCACGTGCAGGGTGATGAAGTCGGCGGCCCCGCACAGATCGTCCAGCTCCATGAGCTCGACGTCGAGGTCGGCGGCGACCTGGCCCGCGATGAAGGGGTCGTGCGCGACGCAGCGCATGCCGAAGGCGTGGGCGCGGTGCACGACCTCGCGGCCGATGCGGCCGAGGCCGACGACGCCGAGGGTCTTTCCGCGCACCTCGACCCCCGTCAGCCGCTTCTTCTCCCACCGGCCCGCCTTGAGCCGGGCGTCGGCGTGGGCCACCGACCGGGCCGAGGCGAGCAGCAGGGCCATGGTGTGCTCGGCCACGCTGACGCTGTTGGCCCCCGGGGCGTTGACGACCAGCACCCCGTTCGCGCTCGCGGCGTCGAGGTCGACGTTGTCGACGCCGGTGCCCGCGCGGGCGACGATCCTGAGCCGGGGCGAGGTCGCCAGCAGCTCGGCGTCCACCCGCGTCGCGCTGCGGACGATCAGGGCGTCGGCGTCCGAGAGGTCGGCCTCCAGCCGCTGCCTGGGGCGGCCGGCCTCCGCGTCGACGGTCCACCCCTGGTTGCGGAGCAGGTCCGCGGCCGACGATGGCAGGGGATCGGCGATGACGATCTTCATTTCGGCGCTCGTTTCTCCGGGAGTTCGCGGTGGTTCTTCGTGTTCAGCGGGAGCTTCGTGTCCAGCCGGAAATGGAAGAGGCCCGGCGGGCGGCTCGCGTCCCGCCCCCCGCGGCATCCGACCGGCGATGCGTTCGGCCGCCTGGCTCGGCCGTCGCCGGAGTCGGAGGCAGGGCCCGCCCCGGGCGGCCGGCACCCCCGCGGGCGGTGAGACGACTGTGCGCGGCTGGGCGTGACCCGTGACGGCGCTAGACGACCCGAATCCCGTGAGAGACGCCCGTGCGCGGCTGGGCGCGACCCGTCCATCCCCACGGACGCGACCGCCAGCCGGGAGACGCCCGTGCGCGGCCGGGCGTGGCCCTGTCGGCGTCGAGCCGTCGCTTCCAGCTCCGGAGACGCCCGTGCTGCGCGGCTGGGCGTGGCGGGAAGTGTACCGCAGTATAATGGGCGGCCGCTCGCGGAGGTTCGCCCGCCACGCGATCAACGGCCCCGGAAACGGGCGGTTCGCGGACCGCCATCGGGGCGATTCCACCAGGGTTCCACGGTTTCTCGGGGACGATGCTGCTCTCGCGCCACGGCGCGATGCCCGGCGCATCGCGTGGCGGGCGGGCAGCGTCCGTCGCCGGACGGCCGGCGGTGAAAGGGGTACTGAACGCGTCATGAATCGAAAAGTCAGCGTCATCGGGTCGGGCAACGTCGGCGCCACCGCGGCGAGGAGCATCGCCGACAAGGAGCTGGCCGATGTCGTGGTCCTCGACATCCTCGAGGGCGTGCCGCAGGGCAAGGGGCTCGACATGCTCGAGGCCTGCCCCATCGAGGGTTCCGACTCGCGGGTGCTCGGCACCAACGACTACGCGGATACGGCGGGGTCGGATGTCGTCGTCATCACCGCCGGCCTCGCCCGCAAGCCGGGCATGAGCCGCGACGATCTGCTGAACAAGAACGCGGGCATCATCCGTTCGGTCACGGCCGAGGTCGTGAAGCACTCGCCCGACTGCATCATCGTCCCGGTGACGAACCCCCTCGACGCGATGTGTCAGGTGGTGTACCGGGCGAGCGGCTTCCCCCGCGAGCGGGTCGTGGGCATGGCCGGGGTGCTCGATTCGGCGCGCATGCGCTCGTTCATCGCCGACGCGCTGAACGTGTCGGTCGAGAACACCCACGCGTTCGTGCTCGGAGGGCACGGCGACACCATGGTGCCCCTGCCGCGCTTCTCCACCGTCGCGGGCATCCCCATCACCCAGCTTCTCGACCCGGCGACGGTCGACGCCATCTGCGACCGGACCGCCAACGGCGGGGCCGAGATCGTCAAGCTGCTGGGCACCGGCAGCGCCTACTACGCGCCGGGCTCGGCCGCGGTCGAGATGGTCGAGGCGATCCTGAAGGACAAGAAGAAGATCCTGCCGTGCGCTGTCTACCTGCAGGGCGAGTACGGCATCCGGGATCTCTTCGTGGGGGTGCCGGTGAAGCTGGGCGCGGGGGGAGCCGAGCAGGTGATCGAGATCGCCCTCGAGCCGGGCGAGCAGGCGGCGCTGAACCGGTCGGCGGCGGCGGTCAAGGAGCTCGTCGACGTTCTCGGTCTGTAGCAGGGTTGGCTGGGCGGCGAGCGGAGCCGCCGGCGACGCTCTCCGGGCGTCTGCGCCGTAGAACGGTGCAGACTCCTGACAGGGTTGGTTGGGCGACGCTCTCCGGGCCGGGAGCCTGCGCCGCGGAAGCGGTGCGGAGCCTCGAGGGACGTCCGGCCGGCGGTCGGTGCCGCCGGCGATGGCGGACGGGATTCACCGTGAAGATCCACGAGTACCAGGCCAAGGCCCTGCTCGCGCGCCATGACGTCGCGGTCCCCCGCGGCGAGCCGGTGTTCTCGGCCCCCGAGGCGGGGGCCGTCGCCCGGCGGCTCGGGGGGCGCGTCGTGGTCAAGGCGCAGATCCACGCCGGCGGCCGCGGCAAGGGCGGGGGCGTCAAGGTCGCTGCGGACGCCGCCGAGGCGGAGCGGATCGCGGGCGAGATCCTGGGGATGACCCTGGTGACCCCCCAGACCGGGCCGGGCGGCCGGGTCGTCCGGCGGCTGCTCGTCGAGGAGGCCCTCGACGTGTCGACCGAGCTGTATCTGGGGGTGCTCGTGGACCGGTCGGCGGGCCGGCCGGTGATGATGGCGAGCGCGTCGGGCGGGATGGACATCGAGGCGGTGGCGGCGGCGACCCCGGAGCTGATCCACCGGGTCCACGTCCACCCCGGGGTCGGGCTCGCGCCGTTCCAGGCCCGGCAGCTCGCCCACGCGGTGGGGTTGACGGGGCCGGCGGCGCGAGACGCGGCGGCGATCATGAGCCGTGCCTGGGACGCGTTCGCCGCCTGCGACGCCTCGCTGGTCGAGATCAACCCGCTGGTGGTGACCGCCGCCGGCGCCGCCCTCGCCCTCGACGCGAAGGTGACCCTGGACGACAACGCGCTCTACCGCCACGCCGACCTCGCCGACCTGCGCGATCCCGCCGAGGAGGAGCCCCTCGAGACCGAGGCGTCCCGGCACGCCCTCAACTACATCCGGCTCGACGGCGACATCGGCTGCATGGTCAACGGCGCGGGCCTCGCGATGGCGACGATGGACATCATCAAGCTGTCCGGGGGCGAGCCCGCCAACTTCCTCGACGTGGGCGGGGGCGCCAACGCCGACCAGATCCGCAACGCGTTCCGCATCCTGTTGTCGGACGCCCAGGTGCGCGCGGTGCTCATCAACATCTTCGGCGGCATCCTGCGCTGCGACGTGCTCGCGGCCGGGGTCATCGCCGCCGTCAGGGAGCTCGGGGTCGAGGTGCCGGTGGTGATCCGCATGGAGGGGACGAACGTGGAGGAAGGGCGGCGCATGCTCGACGAGAGCGGCCTGAACTTCACCACCGCGGACACCATGGGGGAGGCGGCGCGGCACGCCGTCGCGGCCGCGGGGCAGGCGCCCGCGCCGTAGCGGCCCGTGGTGAGAGCCCCGCGTTGCTCGAAGGCAGCGGGACTTTCGTCACGGGCTGGCAGGGCGGCTGACTCCCGGGGGGGGCGGGCGCCGGGCGGAGGCGGCGACTGGCGGGCGGAGCTGCCGCGCGGGGTTTCGGAGCTGATTGGATGGCGGTTCTCATCGACGAACGGACGCGGCTGCTCGTCCAGGGCCTGACGGGACGGGAGGGCGCCTTCCACGCCCGGCGGGCCATCGAGTACGGCACGAACGTCGTGGGCGGGGTGACGCCCGGCAAGGGCGGGACCACCCACGAGGGGCTGCCGGTGTTCGACACCGTCGCCGGCGCGGTGCGCGAGACCGGCGCCGACGCCTCGGTCGTCTTCGTGCCCCCGGCCGTCGCCGCCGACGCGGTGATGGAAGCGGCGGACGCCGGCATCGGGTTCGTGGTGTGCATCACCGAGGGCATCCCCACCCTCGACATGATGCGGGCGCTGGCGTTCATCGGGGAACGGGACTGCCGGCTCGTCGGGCCCAACTGTCCCGGCCTCATCTCGCCGGGGCGCGCCAAGGCCGGCATCATCCCCGGCCACATCTGCCGCGAGGGGCGGGTCGGCATCGTCTCGAAGAGCGGCACCCTGACCTACGAGGCCATCCAGCAACTGACCCGGCTCGGGCTCGGCCAGACCACGTGCATCGGCATCGGCGGCGACCCGCTGATCGGGACGACCTTCATCGACGCCCTCCGCCTCTTCGAGGCCGATCCGGCGACCGACGCGGTGGTGCTGATCGGCGAGATCGGGGGCGCGGCCGAGGAGGAGGCGGCGGCGTTCATCCGCGACGACGTGCGCAAGCCGGTCGTCGGGTTCATCGCCGGTCAGACCGCCCCGCCCGGGCGGCGCATGGGGCACGCCGGGGCCATCATCTCGGGCGGGCAGGGCACCGCGGCCGAGAAGATGGCGGCCCTGTCGTCGGCCGGCGTCGCCGTGGTCAGGAGCCCGTCGGACATCGGGGCCGCGGTGGCCGCGGCGATTCCGACCGCGTCCTGAACCGGCTCGCGGGTGAAGGCGCCCGCCTTCGATGGTGTGCGCGCGAACGGGCGTTTGTTATACTTGACAACGCTTGCCTCGTGTGTCAGGGAACGCCGTGCCGCCGTCTCCGACCGCCGCCGCCCCCTTTCGTTCCGAGGAACCTGAATGGCCGCGTACGACGTAGCAGTCGAAGAGCGTCCCACCGCGTCGTCTGTCGCTCCCGTCATCAACGATTTCAGCATCCAGGTCGCCACCGTCAACGGTTCCGGCAGCCAGACGGCGAACCTGGTGCTGCTGCGCGCCATCTTCCAGATGGGCGTGCCCGTGTCGGGGAAGAACCTCTTTCCCTCGAACATCGCCGGCCTCCCGACGTGGTTCACCATCCGGGCCAACAAGAAGGGCTACGTCGCCCGCAAGAAGGAGATCGACGTTCTCGTCGCGATGAATCCGGAGACCGCGCGCGAGGACGTGCTCGGCCTGCCGTCGGGCGCCGTCGTCGTCTACGACGCGCCCCTCGACCTCGGGTCGCTGCGCGACGATCTCGTGTTCTATCCGGTTCCCTTCGACACCCTGCTCGCGAAGGTGTCGCGCGACGTCAAGCTGCGGCGCCGCGTGCGCAACATGCTGTACGACGGGGTGCTCTCGCGCCTGCTCGGCGTCGACCTCGACGAGATGGAGGCGGCGCTCAGGAAGCAGTTCGGGGGCAAGCCGAAGGTCGTCGCCATCAACCGGGAGGCCCTCGACGTCGGCTACGCCTACGCCGAGGAGCACTTGGACAAGCGCGACCCCTTCTTCATCGAGCCGATGGACGCGAACCGCGGGCGCATCCTCGTCGAGGGCAACGCGGCGGCGGCCATCGGCTGCATGATGGCCGGGGTGACCGTCGTCACCTGGTATCCGATCACGCCGTCCTCGTCGTTGTGCGAGACCCTCATCGACTATCTGCGCAAGTACCGCGTGGACGAGGAGACCGGCAAGGCGACCTTCGCGGTGGTGCAGGCCGAGGACGAGATCGCCGCGCTGGGGATGGCGCTGGGCGGGGCCTGGGCGGGGGCCCGGTCGATGACCGCGACGTCCGGGCCCGGCGTCTCGCTCATGGGCGAGTTCGCCGGCCTGGGGTACTACGCCGAGGTGCCCGCGGTCATCTTCGACATCCAGCGGGTGGGGCCCTCGACGGGGCTGCCGACCCGCACCGCCCAGGGCGACGTCCTCTCGACCGCGTTCCTCTCTCACGGGGACACCCGGCATCCCCTGCTGTTCCCCAGCTCTCCGGAAGAGTGCTACTCGATGGCGATGGACGCCTTCGACCTCGCCGAGCGGTTCCAGACCCCCGTCTTCGTGCTGAGCGATCTCGATCTCGGCATGAACACGTGGATGTCGGCGAAGTTCGGGTACCCGTCGAAGCCGCTGGACCGCGGCAAGGTGCTCGACGCGGAGACCCTGGAGAAGATCGGGCGGTTCGGCCGCTACCGCGACGTCGACGGCGACGGCATTCCCTGGCGGTCGGTGCCCGGCACCGCCGCGCCCGCCTACTTCTGCCGCGGCTCGGGCCACAACGAGTGGGGACAGTACAGCGAGCGGGCCGACGACTACGAGAAGAACGTCGACCGCCTCGCGCGCAAGTTCGAGACCGCCCGCAACTGGATGCCGGCGCCGGAGGTCGAGATCGACCGCCGCGCGACCGTCGGCATCATCGCCTACGGCACGAGCCACTGGGCGGTGGTGGAGGGCCGCGACCAGCTCCTCGAGGAAGCGGACCTGCAGACGTCCTACTACCGGCTCCGCGCCTATCCGTTCCGCTCGGGGCTGGCGTCGTTCATCGAGCGGCACGAGCACGTCTACGTGGTCGAGCAGAACCGGGACGCCCAGCTCGCCTCGCTGATGCGGCTCGAGCTCAAGGCCGAGCTCGCGGGGCGGCTGCGAAGCGTCCTGCACTACGCGGGCGTGCCCATCGACGCCCGCACGATCACCGACGACATCCTGGTTCAGGAGGGCTACCGCGCCGAGCGCTCGGTGGCGGACGGGCGCATGCCGCACGAGGCGGGCGTCGGCGGAGAATGACGGCAGTGACTTCCCCCGCGAGGACGACGGTGACCTCTCCCGCGAAGACGACGGTGACTTCTCCCGCAAAGAAGAAGACCAACCGGGCCGGCCTGGAGCTGCCCGCCTACCGGGGCGGCAAGACCACCCTGTGCGCCGGATGCGGGCACAACGCCATCTCGGAGCGCATCATCGACGCCTGCTTCGCGATGGGCATCGAGCCCGACCGCGTGATCAAGCTGTCGGGCATCGGGTGCTCGAGCAAGAGCCCCGCGTACTTCCTCGGGTCGTCGCACGGCTTCAACGCCGTCCACGGGCGGATGCCGTCGGTCGGCACCGGCGCCCTGCTCGCCAACCACGAGCTCGTGGCCATCGGCGTGAGCGGCGACGGGGACACCGGCGCCATCGGCATCGGGCAGTTCGTGCACCTCATGCGCCGCAACCTCCCGATCATCTACATCATCGAGGACAACGGGTGCTACGGGCTCACGAAGGGGCAGTTCTCGCCGACGGCGGACGTCGGGTCGACGCTGAAGACGGGCGTCGTCAACGACCTGCCGCCCATCGACACCTGCGCCCTCGCGATCCAGCTCGGCGCCACCTTCGTGGCCCGTTCCTTCTCGGGCGACAAGAAGCAGTTGACGGCGGTTCTCAAGGCGGCGCTGGCCCACCGGGGCACCGCGATGATCGACGTGCTGTCGCCCTGCGTGACGTTCAACGACCACGAGGGCTCGACGAAGAGCTACGCCTACGTGAAGAGCCACGACGACCCGCTCGGCGAGCTCGACTTCGTGCCGTTCTTCGAGGACATCTCGATCGACTACGAGCCCGGCGCCGTGCAGGAGGTGACGATGCACGACGGCTCGCGGCTCTATCTGCGGAAGCTCGACGAGGCGTACGACCCGACCGACAGGATGCACGCGCTGCGCGTGCTGCACGAGACCCACGACCGGGGCGAGTTCGCCACCGGGCTCATCTACGTGGAGCCGGCGGCCGCCGATTTCCTCACCACCCTCAACCTGGTGGACGAGCCGCTGGCGTCGCTGCCGGAGTCGCGGGTGCGTCCCCCGAAGGCGGTGCTCGACGAGATCATGGCGGGGCTCGGCTAGCTGCTGGACGGGCCGCGCGGCGGCGATTCCGGGCCGGCGGGGCACGCCGGCCGACAGGCAGGAGCGCATGGAGCAGACATTCGCGATCATCAAGCCGGACGCGGTCTCGTCCGGACACACCGGGGCCATCCTGCAGCGCATCGAGGAGGCCGGCTTCCGGGTGGCGGCGATGCGCATGGTGCGGATGACGAAGGCGGAGGCGAAGGGCTTCTACGCCGTGCACCGGGAGCGTCCGTTCTTCGACAGCCTGACGACCTTCATGTCGTCGGGGCCGGCGGTGGTGCTGGCCCTCGAGGCGCCGGACGCGATTGCACGCTGGCGGGCCCTGATGGGCGCGACGGACCCGGCGCGGGCGGAGGAGGGGACCCTGAGGCGGCGGTACGGCAGCTCCATCGAGCACAACGCCACGCACGGCTCCGACGCGCCGGAGACCGCCGCCTTCGAGCTCGGCTACTTCTTCCGCGGCCTCGAGCTGGTCCGGCCGTAGTCGGCGCCGCAACGGAGCCTGAGCCGTAGAACGGCGCGGACTCCTGGAGGGGCGGTTGGGCGCCAAGCGGAGGCCTTGGCGCGACCTTGCGGTTGGCGATTGGCGGGCTGGCACGGTGCACTGGAGCGCGGCCGGCGATCGGGTGGAATCGGCGGCGGGCCGCCCTTGACCGCGAACGGTCGCCGTAGTACGATCCGGCCACGCTTCTACTTCGGACTGCCGTAACCGTTGTCGGTGCTTGTGACAGAAGACACAAGCCAGCGAAGCGGCCGCCGGTCTGCCAGATGTCCTGATGGAAAAGCTCCGCGAGCGCGAACCCGAACGCCCCGAAGGGCCGCTTGCAGCCGCACCGTCTCTCGCCGTTCAGTTCTTTCTGATTCCCCTCGCGGTGGTCGCGGTCGTCGTCGCCATCTACGGCGGATTCCGCATGATGGTCACCGACGAGCGCACGCCCGAAGAGTATCTCCTCGACGTGCGGACGGGGGGGCGCGAGCGGCGGTGGCCGGCCGCCTACGAGCTCTCGCGCCTGATGGGCGATCCGGCCACCGAGGCGCGCCATCCCGGGTTGGGGAGGGCGCTGCTCGACGCGTTCGTCGACTCCCGGGGCGACGATCCGCGGATTCGCCGCTATCTCGCCCTCGCGATCGGGCGTCTGCGCACGCCGCCGCCCGGCACCGTCGAGGCGCTGACGGAGGCGCTCGACGATCCCGACAGCGAGACCGTCATCAGCGTCGTGTGGGCCTTGGCCTCGCTCGGCGACGAGGCGGTCGTGCCGCTGATCGTCTCGATGTACCAGTCGTCCGATCCCGGCGTGCGGAAGATGGCGGTGTACGCGCTCGGCGTGCTGCCGGATGACGGCGCCCACACGACGCTACGGGCGGCCCTCGACGACCC
This sequence comes from Vicinamibacterales bacterium, assembly GCA_965204675.1. Taxonomy (GTDB): domain Bacteria; phylum Acidobacteriota; class Vicinamibacteria; order Vicinamibacterales; family UBA8438; genus JAJEEA01. The sequence goes on along the minus strand of OZ242003.1, from coordinate 4,417,951 downwards.
GACGCCGGACGTGCAGTGGAACGCCGCCGTCGCCCTCGCGCGTCACGGCGATGCGCGGTCGGCGAGGGTGCTGGCCCGCATGCTCGACCGGGACCACGTCACCGGGCTCGTCACCGCGTCCGAGACGCGCCTCGACCCCGCGGGCGAGGTGATGATCAGCGGGTTGCAGGCGGTGGCGGGGCTGGGAGCGGCCGGCGTCGGCGAGGATCTGCGGTCGGCCGTCGCCGTCCTCGCCGACTCGGACCCGAGCGTGCAGGTACAGAACGCGGCGTTGCAGGCGCTCGATGCGCTCGATGCGTCACTGGCGGGCAGCGGCGTGGCCGAGCGAAGGCGGTAGTCTGCGCCGAAGTACTGGAGGGTTGGTTGAACGCCAGGCGGGGCCCGTAGGCGACGATTGGCGGGCTGGCGCCGGCGAACGGCACCGTCATCGGCCTCCGCGCCGATGGCGATTGGGACAGAAGACCATGGCTGACGAGAACACGACCCCACCGTCTGCGGACGACGCCGCAGAGAAGCCGGCCCCGGCGGCCGCGCCGGCGGCGGAGAAGTCCGCCGAAGCGTCGGCGAAGGCCGAGGCGGCAGCCCCGGGCGATGCGAAGGCCCCGGCCGGGGCGACCGCGAAGCCCGCGGCCGCTTCCGCGGCGACCGCGCCGGCGGCGGCCGCCGCCGCGAAGCCGGCTGTCGCCGCGAAGCCGCCGGCCACTGCCGCGAAGAAGCCGGCCGCAGCCAGGCCGGCGGCGGCCAAGGCCGCGGCCGGCGCGGACGCCAAGCTCAAGGGCCGCACCACCACCGCGGCGGCCGGCGCGGCGCGGAAGAAGAAGGCGGCCATCCCCGACGACTCGCCGCTCATGGGGCGCCGCGGCTGGATGGGGCTCGCGTGGGGCTCGTTCACCGCCGCCACCGCCGGCTGTCTCGCCGCCACCGGCCGCTTCATGTTCCCGAACGTGCTCAACGAGCCGCCGCAGCAGTTCGCCATCGGGTTCCCCGAGGACTACGGCGAAGGGGTCGACGAGCGGTTCAAGGACCGCTTCGGGGTCTGGATCGTGCGGACCGACAACGACTTCACGCACGAGGCGTCCGGTTTCTACGCGCTGTTCTCGGTGTGCACCCACCTCGGCTGCACGCCCAACTGGCTGTCGGCCGAGAACAAGTTCAAGTGCCCCTGCCACGGCAGCGGCTTCCGGCCCACCGGCGTCAACTTCGAGGGCCCGGCGCCGCGGCCCCTGGAGCGGACGCGGATCGTGCGGGCCGAGGACGGCCAGATCCTCGTCGACAAGAGCCGGAAGTTCCAGCAGGAGCTCGGCCAGTGGGCGGACCCCGAGTCGTTCCTTCCGATCTGAATCGACATGGCTGACACGAAGACCATCGAACCGAAGGCGCCGGCCCTCGTCCGGGCGTGGGACTGGATTACCGAGACGCAGATCTGGACGTCGATCTTCCGGCACGCGGCCCCGATCAACGACCGGAACCGCGTGCTCGTCATGCTCTCGAACGTGTTCCTGCACATGCACCCCGTGCGGCTGCGCAAGTCGGGCGTGCGGCTGCGCTACACCTGGTGCATGGGCGGCATCAGCTTCTTCCTGTTCCTGGTGCTGACGTTCACCGGGCTGCTGCTGATGTTCTACTACCGCCCGACCCTGGAGTACGCCTACTCGGACATCGTGGGGCTCCGCGAGCACGTGCCGCTGGGCATCATGCGCGAGATGCACCGCTGGGGCGCCCACGCCATGGTCATCACCGTGTGGCTGCACATGTTCCGGGTGTTCATGACCGGCTCGTACAAGCCGCCCCGCGAGTTCAACTGGAACATCGGGGTCATCATGCTCGTGCTGACCCTGCTGCTGTCGTTCACGGGCTACCTGCTGCCGTGGGACCAGCTCGCCATCTGGGCGATCACGGTCGGCTCGAACATGGCCCGCGCCACCCCGTTCCTCGGGCACGAGGGTCCCGGCGCCTCGCTCATGGCGCTCGGCGACGTGCAGCTCGTGCACGCGGCCGACGACGCCCGGTTCGCCCTGCTCGGCGGCACGTTCGTCGGCGAGGGGGCGCTGCTGCGGTTCTACGTGCTGCACTGCGTCGCCCTGCCGCTCGTCATCGGCTTCCTGATGGCGATTCACTTCTGGCGCGTCCGCAAGGACGGCGGCATCTCCGGCCCGCTCTAGAGCGCGCGGGTTCCGGTCTGAGACTCTGGACGGCGGAGACGAAACATGTTGGAAGGGTTGAAGGGCTTCATCGATCTGTTTGCCGATCCGCAGTTGTTCTTCGCCACCACGGTGGTGGCGCTGGTGCTGATCGTGTGGAAGCGCGAGGCGTTCTCCTCCACCCGCTGGGGCTGGGGGCTGATGATCTTCCTCACGGTGTTCTTCGCCTTCGGCCTCACCGACTCCGACTTCAACCTGATCATCACCAAGCCGGACAACGTGCCCATCGTCGGGCTGATCTTCCTGCTCGTGTTCTTCACGTGGTTCTCGATGCGGCAGGCGGTCGACAACGACCGCCGCGCCGCCGGCGGCCAGCCGCCGATCGAGAAGGACGAGGAGGACCGCGTCTGGACGTGGCCCGACCTCGTCTACACCGAGCTGATCTCGATGGTGGTGTGCACGGTGGTCCTGATCGTGTGGTCGATCGGGCTCGAGGCGCCCATCGAGCAGCCGGCGAACAACGCCAACACCCCCAACCCGTCGAAGGCGCCCTGGTACTTCCTCGGCCTGCAGGAGATGCTCGTCTACTTCGATCCGTGGCTGGCCGGGGTGGTCCTGCCGTCGCTGATCATCGTGGGGCTGATGGCGATCCCCTACATCGACAAGAACCCCAAGGGGAACGGCTACTACACGTTCAACGAGCGCCGGGTCGAGATCACCATCTTCCTGTTCGGGTTCGTGGTGCTCTGGTCTTCGCTCATCGTCCTCGGGACGTTCCTGCGGGGGCCCAACTGGAACTTCTTCGGCCCGTTCGAGTACTGGGACATCCACAAGCTCGAGGCGCTGACCAACGTGGACCTGTCCGAGTACATCTGGGTGCGCGGCTTCGGCATGTCCCTGCCCGACCACTGGTTCGTGCGGGAGATCTTCGGCATCATCCTGACCATCGGCTACGTCGCCGTCCTGCCGGTCATGCTGGCGAGGAAGGGCCTGACGAAGTACTACGAGAAGCTGGGACCGACGCGCTACTACGTCACCGTCATCCTCTTCCTGTCGATGCTGTCGCTGCCGGTGAAGATGCTGACCCGGTGGGCGTTCAACCTGAAGTACGTGGTGGCGATTCCGGAGTTCTTCTTCAACATCTAGGGTTCACTCTCAATCTACGGCTAGCGCCATGGCAGACAAGCGGGCAGTCGGACACGCCTACAACATCGATTTCCTGAACGTGGTCTTCGCCGCGTCGAGCCTCTTCGTGCTCTTCTCGACGCTGTGGATGATCTGGGACGACTACGATCGGGAATGGAAGAACTACCAGCGGCAGTTCTGGGCCCTCGAGCAGGAGGTGACCAGCGCGGACCTGGCGCTGGCCGAGCGGGACGTCGACCGCGCCCGGGTCGCGGAGCTCGAGACCCGGCGCGCCGCCGCCGAGCAGCAGCTCGCGGCCAACGCCGCGCAGGTCGCCGGGCTCGAGGACCAGCTCGCCGACGTGGACCGGCAGCTCTTCGTCGCCACCCGGAACTTCAACTTCACCAAGGCCAACTACGACGTCGATCGGTACGACTTCGAGTCGCGCCGCGACGAGGCCGGCGGTCATGGAGACGGCGAGGGGGAGGTCCACGTCGAGGGCGAGGAGGACGTCACCGCCCTCTACGAGCGCTGGCTCGAGGAGGGGCTGATCGTCGAGCGGCTCACGGCGGAACGCGACGCCCTGCGTGACCGCATCGGCGAGTTCAACGCCGAGGTCGACGCCGTCAACGACGAGCTGGGCGCCCTGACCGGCGAGGCGGACCGGCTGCGGGGGCTCGTCGCCGACATGCAGCCCAACCTGATCGACAACTACCTGCTGAACGCCCCGCTGCTCGACTTCATGGCGCCGACCCTGACGGTGCGCCAGACCATCACCCCGAACATCGTCGACGACGTGAACTTCATCCGGGTGCCGAAGATGGACCGGTGCCAGACCTGCCATCTCGCCATCGACCGGGAAGGCTACGAGGACTATCCGCAGCCGTTCCGCACCCACCCCAACCTCGAGACCTACGTCGGCAGCTCGTCGCCGCACCCCCTGGAGACGACCGGGTGCACGGTGTGCCACGAGGGGATGGGGCAGTCGATCTCGTTCGTCGACGCCGCCCACAGCCCGTCGAGCCCCGCGCAGATGGCCGAGTGGGAGGAGCAGTACCACTGGGAGGAGTCCCATCTCTGGGACTACCCGATGCTGCCGAGCGGGATGGCCGAGGCCTCGTGCGCGAAGTGCCACAAGGAGGAGGTGTTCATTCCCGAGGCCGACAACCTGAACCTCGCCTACGGCATGTACGAGCGCGCCGGCTGCAACGCGTGCCACACGACGGCCGGGTTCACGGACCAGCGCAAGCCCGGTCCCAACCTGACGAAGATCGCCTCGAAGCTGGACGAGGAATGGGTGGCCCGGTGGATCCGGGACCCGCGCGCGGTCAAGGCCAGCACGTGGATGCCCAGGGTCTGGTACAACTCGAACACCAGCGCGCCCGAGGACGCGGTGCGCAACGAGGTCGAGATAGACGCGGTCGTCGCGTACCTGTTCGCCAACTCCGAGGACCACGAGCCCGCCATCGGCTTCCCGGGCCGCGGCAACGCCGCCAACGGCCAGCGCATCTTCGAGTCGGTCGGCTGCCTCGGCTGCCACATCGCCGGCGACGAGACCCGGGAGGAGGCGGGCCCGCGCCGCACCTTCGGGCAACCCCTGCAGGCCATCGGCGACAAGACCAGCTACGTGTGGCTGTTCGACTGGATCCGGAACCCGCGGCACTACAGCCCCGAGACGTACATGCCGGACCTGCGGCTGAACGACTTCGAGGTTGCCGACGTCGCGACCTATCTCATGGGACTGACCGGCGAGGGCGGGGTCGAGGCGGGCGCGACCTACGGGCCCGAGGACGTCGACGCGGCGCTGCTGGACTACATGCGGGCCATCGTGCCGTACGACGAGGCGCAGGCGGCCATCGCCGACATGAGCCCCGAGGAGCGCCAGCTCGACCTCGGCCAGCGGGCGATCGGGCGCTACGGCTGCTACAGTTGCCACGAGATCGCCGGGTTCGAGGACGTTCAGCCCATCGGCATCGAGCTCTCGCAGGAGGGCAGCAAGCTGCTGCCGCAGTTCGACTTCGCGTTCATTCACGCGGAGGAGGTTCCCCACACCAAGCGGGACTGGATCAACCAGAAGCTGCTCGATCCCCGCATCTACGACCGCGGGCGCATCCTGCAGCCGCTCGAGAAGCTGCGCATGCCCAACTTCGGCTTCTCCGAGGCCGAGGCGCGGCTGCTGACCACGGCGGTGCTGAGCTTCCAGCGGGACGTGCAGCCGAAGGAGTCGCAGGTGCCGCGCTCGGCCCGCAAGGACGCCATCATCGACGGGCGCAACCTCGTGCGTAGGCGCAACTGCATCGCCTGCCACGAGATCGAGGCGGACGGGGGAGACTACCGCGAGCTCGTGGCGGACGTGTCCCTGGCCCCGCCGCTGCTGACTCCCCAGGGGGCCAAGGTCAAGCCGGAATGGATGTACGCGTTCCTGCAGGAACCCATCACCATCCGGCCGTGGCTCGACGTGCGCATGCCGTCGTTCGGGCTCGACGACGCGCACTGGAACGGGGTGCTCGACTATTTCGCGGCGATCTCCGACACGGTGGGGCCGTTCCGCACCCACGAAGTGGAGCTGGACGCCGCCACCGTCGAGACCGGGGAGGAGTTGTTCGAGCTCCTGCGGTGCCAGCAGTGCCACGTGCTCGACACCATCCCCGAGGACCAGGACGTCGCCAACCTCGCGCCCGATCTGCGGATGACCCCGGAGCGGCTGCAGCCCGACTGGATCCTGGACTGGTTGATCCGGCCGCTGGACATTCAGCCGGGCACCCGCATGCCGACGTTCTGGACCGAGTATCCCGGCTCGTTCTATCCGCAGTTCGACCAGGACGCCAATGCACAGATCGAGTCGATTCGGGACTACCTGCTGACCTTCAGCGGGGGGCCGAGTCCCCTGCAGCAGGGGAACTGAGGCAGGGCCCGCGGGAGACCGCGGGCCCTTTTCGTTTCAGGGAGGTCAGGACCATTTCAGGTCGGCGGACGTGCGCAGCATGGCCCCGGCCTCCCGCATCTCCTCGAGCGCGCGCGGACCGTCTCCCGGCTCGAGGTCGACAGCGCAGACGGCGTCGGTCAGCAGCGTCACCGGCCAGCCCTTCCTCAGCGCATCGAGCACCGTGTGACGGACGCAGTAGTCGGTCGCGAGGCCGCCGGCGAGCAGGTGGGCGATGCCCGACGCCCGCAGGCTCTCCTCGAGCGTCCTCCCGTCCTCCAGGCGGCCGTCGAAGGCCGAGAATCCGTCCTCGTCCGCCCCGACGCCCTTGCTGACGATGGCGGCGGCGGGCGGCAGCCGGAGGTCCGGGTGAAAGCGGGCGCCGTCGCTGCCGGCGACGCAGTGGACCGGCCAGACGCCGCCCCCGGTGACGAAGTGCCGCGACGACGCCGGATGCCAGTCACGGCTCGCGTAGACCGGCATCCCGCGTTCCGCCGCGGCGCGGAGCACCTCGTTGAGGACCGGGACCACCGCGTCGCCGGCCGGGACGGCGAGGGCCCCGCCAGAGCAGAAGTCCCGCTGGACGTCGATCACGAGCACCGCGGTGGCCGGTTCGGCCGGAGATCCCGAGGTCACGGCGAGTGATACATTAGCATTTCGCGATGCCGGGAGGGCTGTCCACCGACCTGTACGAGCTGACGATGGCGGCCGGCTACCACGCGGCCGGCCGGATGCCCCGGGCGTCGTTCGAGCTCTTCGTCCGCGCGCTGCCGCCGACGCGCGGATACCTCGTGGCGGCGGGCCTCGAGCAGGCGCTCGACTACCTCGGGTCGTGGCGGTTCACCCCCGACGACGTGGCCTACCTGCGCACGGTCCCCGCCCTCGCCGGGGCCGGGCCGGCGTTCTTCGACGAGTACCTCTCCCGGCTGCGGTTCACCGGAGACGTCTGGGCGATCGACGAGGGGGTCCCGGTGTTCGCCGGCGAGCCGCTCGTGCGGGTCACCGCGCCGCTGGCGGAGGCCCAGCTCGTGGAGACGGCGCTGCTGTCCACGGTCCTGTTCCAGACCATGATCGCCAGCAAGGCGGCGCGCGTGGTGGAGGCGGCCGAGGGCAGGGCGGTGATCGAGTTCGGCGGCCGGCGCGCCCACGGTGCCGAGGCCGCGATGCTCGCCGCCCGCGCCGCGTGCCTGGCCGGCTTCCAGGCCACGTCGAACCTGGACGCGGGCCGCCGCTTCGGCCTGGCGGTGGCGGGGACCATGGCGCATTCGTGGGTCCTCGCGCAGCCCGACGAGCCGACCGCGTTCCGGCGCTTCGTGGACCTGCACGGCCCGCGATCGACCCTGCTCATCGACACCTACGATCCGCTGGCGGCCGCGCGCTACATCGTCGAGGCGGGCCTGCGGCCCGGCGCGGTCAGGCTCGACAGCGGCGACCTCGGCGCCCTCAGCCGGGCCGTCCGCGCGACCCTGGACGCCGGCGGGTGCGCGGCGACGCAGATTCTCGCCAGCGGCGACCTCGACGAGCACCGCATCGCGGAGCTCGTGGGGTCGGGGGCGCCGATAGACGGGTTCGGCGTCGGCACCGCGGTGAGCACCTCGTGGGACGCCCCTTCCCTCAGCGGCGTCTACAAGCTGGTCGAGATCGAGCGGGACGGGGCGATGACGCCGCTGACGAAGCACAGCCCCGGCAAGACCAACCTGCCCGGCGCGAAGCAGATCTGGCGGACCGGCCCGCCCGACGCGGCGGCCGGCGACGTGATCGGCCGGCCCGACGAGGCCGCGGTTGGACGCCCGTTGCTGAGGCCGGTCATGCGTCGGGGCGAGCGCATCGCGGCGGGCTCGCGCATGGCGGAGCTGCAGGCGGCGTGCCGGGCGGCGGTGCGGGCGTTGCCGGCCGCGGCGCGCGCACGACTGGACCCGGCCGCGTATCCCGTCGCGGTCAGTCCCGGGCTGCAGCAGCTCTCGGCTCGAGTGACGGGGGCCGCGGTCGCGGCGCCGTCCTGAGCTTCGGATTCGTCTCGCCCGGGCTCCACATCTCCGATCGTCTACGTCTCGAACCTTCCCACGCGAGACGACAATGAGCACTACACGTACTACGGCCGGTACTTTCGCGTGACGAACGCCGTCACCGGCCTCGGGTTGTCAATCCACGGTTCGGGCAGGTTGCAGGGGATCATCCATTGCCGTATCGCACCGCCCTCCTGCGCGGGCCGGCGCCGCACGAGTTCATGCACCAATGGGCGAACCGGGAGGTGTTGTCGTGCACGAGATCGGCCGGGAACCATCGGCACCGTCGCGTCGTGGGGGGGCGATGTAGAATCGGGGCGGGTCGCCCTGGGTGCGACCGACCCCATGAAGCACTGGCAGGAAACGGCGCAGATCGTGGGCCGCATCGGCGAGTTGGCGGCAGCGGGCCGGCGCGCGGCGCTGGCGACGGTCGTGCGGATCGAGGGCTCCGCGTACCGGCGTCCCGGCGCCAAGCTGCTCGTGGAAGAGGACGGTGCGACGCGCGGGGGCGTGAGCGGCGGGTGCCTGGAGGCGGACGTGCGAGAGGTCGCGCTGGCCGTGATGCGCGACGGCGTGCCCCGGCTCCGGCATTACGAGACCGGCGACGACGACAGCACGGTGTGGGGGCTCGGCCTCGGCTGCAACGGGGCGGTCGACGTCTTCGTGCAGCCGGCCACGTCGGAGGACGCGCTGGACGCGGCGCGGCGCCTGCGCTCGCTGCTCGCGGGCGACGTGCCGTTCGCCGTCTCCACGGTCGTCCGCGGTCCCGCCGCGGTCCTGGGTCGGATGCTGGTGACGCCCGACCGCCCGCCGGCCGGCTCGACGGCGGAGCGCGGCCTCGATCGCGAGATGGCCCGGCGCGCGGAGGCGCTGCTCGCCGCCGGCGAGTCGAAGTGCCACGACCTCGAGTCGGCCGGCGTGTTCACCGAGGTGCACGTCCCGCCGCCGCGGCTCGTCATCTGCGGCGCCGGGGACGATGCGATGCCCCTGTCGGCCTTCGCGTCGCAGGTCGGCTTCCGCGTGACGGTCGTCGATCACCGTCCCGCCCACCTGTCCCGCGAGCGCTTTCCCGACGCGGAGCTCGTCGACCGCAGGCCCGACGACGGCCTCGAGGGGCTGCCGCTCGGCCCGCGCGCCTATCCGGTGGTGATGACGCATTCCTTCGCGCACGACCGCGAGTGGGTCCGGCGCCTGCTCGCGACCGACGTTCCCTACGTCGGCCTGCTGGGCCCTTGCGATCGGAGAGACGAGATCCTCCACCAGATCGGCGCGACGGCGACCCGCCTGCTCTTCGCGCCGGTCGGTCTCCATCTCGGTGCGGACGGGCCGGAGCAGGTGGCGGTGAGCATCCTCGCCGAGCTGCTGGCCGTCCGCGCGTCGAGCGTGCCGCGCCACCTGCGCGAGCAGGAAGGAGTCATCCATGCCGGCTGAACGGAGCGGCGCGGTGGCCGGCGTCGTGCTCGCCGCCGGCAGCTCGACCCGCATGGGGCGCAACAAGCTGTTCTTCGAGCTCGACGGCGAGACGCTGCTCAGGCGGGTCGTCCGCCGCGCGCTCGACGCCGGCCTCGACCCGGTCCTCGTCGTCGTGGGCCACGAGGCCGAGCGCGTCCGGGCCGAGCTCGCGGGGCTGCCGTGCACGCCGGTCGACAACCCCGACCACGCGCTGGGGGTCAACCGGTCGCTGCGGACCGGCATCTCGCACGTTCCCGAGCGCGCGCGGGCGGCGGTGGTGATGCTGGCGGACATGCCGTTCGTCACGAGCCGCATGGTCGCGACCCTCGTCGCACGCTACCGGGAGAGCACCGCCCCGCTCGTCATCTCCGCCTACGGGGAGGTCAACGCGCCGCCGATGCTGTACGGCCGCGCGTTGTTCCCCGAGCTGCGGCAGATGAGTGGATCGGGGTGCGGGCGCCAGGTCGTGCGGCGGCATCGCGACGAGGCGATCGCGGTCTCCTGGCCGGAGGCCGCGCTCCAGGACGTCGACGTTCCAGAGGACTACGAGCGGATCAGGGCCGAGCTGGGACTCGGGGACCCGGGAAGCGGTGCGGCCGCGGATGGCGCAGGCGACCGCGCCGGCGCGGTCGACGCCGGGACCGTCACGGGGTGAAACCGATGCGCACCGACATCCTGCGGCTCGCATCCGATCTCGCCGGCCGCGGCGAGGCGTTCGCGCTGGCCACGGTGGTCCGCCGCGAGCCGCCGAGTTCGGCCCGGGTCGGCGACGCCGCCGTCGTGACCGCGGACGGGAAGTTCCAGGGCTGGCTGGGCGGAAGCTGCACGCGGCCGACCGTGATCCGCGAAGCCCTCGCGGCCCTCGCCGACGAGGCGCCGCGGCTGATCGGCATCGTCCGCGACCCCGATTCGGCGTCGGGGGCGCGAGCCGGGCTGACGGTGTTTCCGATGGCCTGCCACAGCGGGGGGAGCGTGGAGATCTACATCGAGCCGCTGCTGCCGGCGCGGCGGCTGCTCGTCTTCGGGGTGACGCCGACGGCGCGGGCGCTGGCGCGCCTCGCGGCCGTGCTCGGCTACCGGGTGGAGGCGGTCGACCCGGAGGCCAGCGAATCGCTGTTCCCCGACGCGGGCCGCGTGGTGACGGACGATGCGTCGGTCGAGCCTCCGGGCTCGGAACGCGACGCGGCGCGCTGCTTCGCCGTCGTCGCGACGCTCGGCCAGCGGGACGAGGAGGCCGCGCTGGCCGCCGTCCGCCTGGAGCCGGCCTACCTCGGTGTGGTGGCGAGCCGCAAGCGGTTCGGACAGATACGGGAGACCCTCGCCGCGGGCGGCGCCGCGCGGGAGCAGCTCGACCGGATCGCCAATCCCGCCGGTCTCGACATCGGGGCCGAGACCCCCGAGGAGATCGCCCTGAGCATCCTCGCCGAGATCACCCGGCGGGGGCGCGCCCGCCGCCCCGCCCGGGATCGGGCTCCCGCGGCGACGGTGGGGGAGACGGAGCAGGATCCGGCTCCCGCCGCCACCGCGGAGACCGGGCTGGACCCGGGCGCCGCCGTGACGACCGCGGAGGCCCGGCAGGACCCGGCTGCCGCCGTGGCGGTCGCGGGCACGGGCCGGGATCCGGCTGCCGCCGTAGCGCTCCCAGAGACCGGACAGGCCCCGGCACCCGCCGCGGTGACGACCGCGGAGACCGGGCAGGCTCCGGCTGCCGCCGCCCCCGCCACCGGGCGCGACCCGGTGTGCGGCATGACCGTGTCGGCCTCGGCCGCGTCCCACCACGCCGAGGTTGGGGGAACGACCTGGTACTTCTGCTGTGCGCGCTGCCGCGCGCAGTTCGTGGCCGAGCCCGGGAAGTACGCCGCGACGGCGGGAGCGGAGGCGTAGCGTGCGGCCGGAGGTGCGCGAGACGCAGGCGGCGATGGAGCGGGAGGGCTACATCGCCGAGCCGGCCATCGCCACCGCCGTCTTCCTCGCCCGCGCCATGCGCAAGCCGCTGCTCATCGAGGGCGACGCCGGGGTCGGCAAGACCGAGATCGCCAAGGTGCTGGCCCGGATGCTCGACACCGAGCTGATCAGGCTGCAGTGCTACGAGGGCATCGACGTCAACACCGCCCTCTACGAGTGGAACTATCAGCGGCAACTGCTGCGCCTCCGCATCGCGGGCACCGAGGGCCGCGAGCCGACGGAGGTCGAGCAGATGATCTTCAGCCGCGACTGCCTGCTCGAGCGCCCCCTGCTGCGCGCCATCACCCGCCGCGGCGGCCCGCCGGTGCTGCTGATCGACGAGATCGACCGGGCCGACGACGGCTTCGAGGCGTTCCTGCTGGAGGTCCTCTCCGACTTCCAGGTGACGATTCCCGAGCTCGGCCCCGTCACCGCCTCGCACGTCCCCTACGTCGTGCTGACCTCGAACCGCACGCGCGAGATCGGCGACGCGCTGCGCCGCCGATGCTTCTACCTCTACGTCGAGCACCCTTCCTTCGAGAAGGAGGTGCGCATCATCCGCGCCCGGGTGCCGGAGGTCGTGGACGGGCTGGCCCGGGAGATCGCGTCGGTCATGCAGGGGTTCCGCGGGCGGCGGCTCCACAAGGCCCCCGGCGTCGCCGAGACGCTCGACTGGACCCGCGCGCTGATGGCGCTGCGGCTCGATCGCCTCGACGCCGACGCGGTCGAGGAGACGCTGGGGTGCGTCCTGAAGGACCACCACGACGTGCGGGAGCTGACCGCGCAAGGCGTCGACGCCCTGCTCGCCGGCGTGCGATCGGGCGGTCCGGCCGATGCGTGATCGTGACGTCGTGGAACGGCTGGCCCGATTCGCGGGGCGGCTCCGGGAGCGGAGCGTCGACGTGTGCGTGAGCGACGAGATCGACGGCGCGGCCGCCCTCCTGCTGGTGGATCCGGGCGACCGCGACGAGGTCCGATTCGCGCTGCGCACCGCGCTGAAGGTCCGGCGGTCCGACTGGGACGCGTTCGACGAGCTGTTCCGCGACTTCTGGGCGGCCGGGAGCGGCCCCGCCGGACCGCCGGAACCGCCGGCCCGGGCAGCGATCCGCCCGGCCCCGCCGCGTGCCGGCCGGCGGGGCACGGTCCCCGGATGGCGGTGGATAGAGGCCATTGCGCCGTCGCCGACGCACGAGAACGCGAAGCGCCGGTCGGCGACCGGCCGGGCCGGTCCGCCGACGTGCTCCTGCGCCGCAAGCCGTTCGACGACTGGCGCGCGGACGACCTGCCCGCCATGGAGCGGCTGCTCGCGCGGGCGGTGCGCCGGTGGAGATGCCGCCCGGGCCGGCGCCTCGTCCCGGTCCGGGCGGGGGGTCGGCCGGATCTGAGGCGCAGCTTCCGCCGCGCCGTCGGCACCGGCGGCGAGCTCCTCGCGCCGGCGCGGCGCGACCGCGCGGTGGAGAAGCCCGACGTCGTGCTGCTGTGCGACACCAGCGGGTCGATGGACCCGCACACCCGTTTCCTCCTCACCTTCGCGCTGTCCCTCAAGCGCGTGGCGAGGCGCTGCGAGGTCTTCGCGTTCAACACCTCGCTGACCCGGTTGACGCCGTGGCTGACACCGGAGAAGATCGGTCCCACCCTGGACCGTCTGGCCGCCGGTGTGCCCGACTGGTCCGGCGGGACCCGCATCGGGGCGAGCCTGGACGAGTTCGTCGCGCGGCACCTGGAGACGCTGGTGAGCACGAGGACCGTCGTCGTCGTGCTCAGCGACGGGCTGGACGCGGACAGTCCCGCGGTGCTCGCGGCGGCGATGCGGGCCATCCGGGAGAGGGCGCGGAAGGTGATCTGGCTGAACCCGCTGCTCGGCGACCCCCGCTACCGGCCCGAGGCGCGCGGCATGAAGGCCGCCCTGCCCTTCGTCGAGCACTTCGTGCCCGCGCACGACCTCGAATCGCTCGAGCGGCTCCTGCCGCTCCTCGCCGCCGGCGGACGGACCCCGCGGCGCAGCGAGCCCGGAGGGCGCCGGCAACCCGGCGAGCCGCCAGCGTGGCGGGACCCGACGCGGGAGCATGGAAGCACTCGCGACGGGCCGCCGGGAGCCTGACATGGGCATTCCTGTAGAGAAGCAGTTCGTCATCGACGCCGCCCGTGGGGAGGTGTGGGCGTTCCTCACCGATCCGGCCCGGGTGGCGGGCTGCCTGCCCGGCGCCGCCATCACGGAGCAGGTCGACGAACGCACCCACGCCGGCACCATCGCGGTCAAGGTGGGGCCGGTGTCGGCCCGCTACAAGGGGACGGTTCGTTTCGAAAGGCTGGACGAGGCGGAGGGCGTGGCCGAGATCGTCGCGGCCGGCCAGGACGTCCGCGGCAAGGGCGGCGCGGACATGCGCATGACGAGCCGGGTCGTCGCGCGCGGCCCCGCCGAGACCGAGGTGACGGTGGCGTCGACGGTGAACATCACCGGCATCCTGGCGCAGTTCGGCCGCGGCATGATCCAGGACGTCAGCGACGAGATGTTCCGGCGGTTCACCGACGCGATGCGGGCGGCGCTGGAGTCGGCGCCCGGCCGGGCGGGCGCGGACGACGCGGTCGCCGCCCGGTCCGCCTCCGACGCGCGGGCCGCGTCGGCGCCCGGCGCCGGCGCAGCGGGCCCGGCGCCGGACGCCGCGGGGGCGCCGGGCTCGGGGGCGGAGCCGGCGGGCGCGCCCCCGCCGACCGCGGATCCGGGCGCGCAGGCTCCCGCCGCTGCTCCGGCCGGCGACGCGATCGACGTCGTTTCGCTGGGCGGCACGGTCGGGAGGCGGGCGCTCGGCCGGGCGGTGCGGCGGCCCGGCTTCTGGTTGGCCGCCGTCGTAGCGGCCGCGATCCTGTGGCTGATTCTGGGCTGAGACCAGGGACGGTGACGGGAGTCACCTTGCCACGCGGAACGCCTGGGGCCGTTACGCGACACCGTGCCGGACGCGCAACCAATGGCGCGACTCGTCGAGCAGCCCGGGCGCAGCAACCGCCGGCAACGGGCTGCGTCTCCCGGTAGTCGGCAACGCCATGTCGATCACTGCCCTTGAAGGAGCGTTCCAATGATTCCGTCGGCATTCGACTACCACGCACCGGGCACGCTCGACGAAGCGGTGGCGCTGCTCGATCGTCTCGGGGACGAGGCGAAGGTGCTGTCCGGCGGGCAGAGCCTCCTGCCGCTGCTCAAGCTGCGGCTCGGCGACGCCGGGCACCTGGTGGACATCGGGCGCATCCCGGGGCTCGCGGGCATCGCCGAGGCGGACGGGTACCTGCGCATCGGTGGGGCCACGCGCGAGGCCGACCTCGAACGCTCGGACCTCGTCCGCGAGAAGTACCCCATCCTGCTCGACACCGCCGCGGTCATCGCCGACCCGCTCGTGCGCAACCGCGCCACGGTGGGCGGGAACCTCGCGCACGGCGACCCGGCCAACGACCACCCGGCGACGATGCTCGCGCTCGGGGCCGAGGTGGTGGCGCGAGGTCCCGGGGGCGAGCGCACCATCCCCGTCACGGACTTCTTCACCGGGCTCTTCGCCACCGCGCTCGGGCCGGCGGAGATCCTCACCGAGATCAGGATCCCGGTCCCGCCGCCCCGCAGCGGCGGCGCCTACGGCAAGCTCGAGCGCAAGGTGGGCGACTTCGCCACCGCCGCCGCGGCGGCGCAGGTCACGCTCGGCGGGCAGGGCGAGGTCGCGCGGATCGGCATCGGCCTGACCAACGCCGGACCGACGCCGATCAAGGCGACCGCGGCGGAAGAGTATCTCCGAGGGCGGCAGCCGGACGCGGCGGCCGTCGCCGAGGCGGCGCAGCTCGCCGCGGCCGCAACGTCGCCGAGCGCCGACCGGCGCGGGTCGGCGGAGTACAAGCGCGACATGGCGCGCGTGCTGACGGGCCGGGCGATCACCCGCGCCGTCCAGCGGGCGGGGGGGCAGTAGGCATGGCGACACACGACGTCCGGATCACCGTGAACGGCGAGCCGCGGGAGGCCAAGGTCGAGTCGCGCCTGCTGCTCGTGCACTGGCTGCGCGACGTGCTGCGCCTGACCGGGACCCATATCGGGTGCGACACCACCCACTGCGGCGCGTGCACGGTGCTGCTCGACGGCGAGCCCGTCAAGTCGTGCACGGTGCTCGCCGTGCAGGCGGACAGCGGGGAAGTGACGACGGTGGAGGGCCTGGAGCAGGACGGCAAGCTCCATCCGCTGCAGGAAGGGTTCCAGCAGGAGCACGGGCTGCAGTGCGGCTTCTGCACCCCGGGCATGCTGATGACCGGGCGTGCCCTCCTCGAACGGAACGCCGATCCGAGCGAAGCGGACATCCGGCAGGCGATCTCCGGGAACCTGTGCCGCTGCACCGGCTACGTGAACATCGTCAAGTCGATCGAGCACGCGGCCGCGAAGCTGCGCGAGCAGTCCGCGTCGTAGGACGGGGCAGACTAGCGGAGGGTCGGTCGGGCCGCAATCGGAGGCCGTGATGCGATCCTGCGGTCGCGTTCGGCGCCGATTGACGGGCTCGGGGAGTCTGCGTAGCGGAAGCGGCGCAGGCCCCTGGCAGAGTTGGTTGGGCGGCAAGCGGAGGCCGCGGCGCGACCTTGCGGTCGCGTTCGGCAACGATTGACAGGCCAGGAGTCTGCGCCGTAGGAGAGAAACCATGGCACCCCAGACGACGCCGGAAGTGTGCGGGATGGGCCACTCGATGAAGCGCAAGGAGGACCCGCGCTTCATCCGCGGCCAGGGCAACTACGTGGACGACATCCAGCTTCCGGGGATGCTCTACCTCGACATCGTCCGCAGCCCGTTCGCCCATGCCCGCATCAAGTCCATCGATACGGCGAAGGCGCTCGAGATCCCCGGGGTGCTCGCGGTCATCACCGGCGAGACCCTGGAGCAGTACAACCTGCACTGGATGCCGACCCTGATGTCCGACACCCAGATGGTGCTGCCGACCGAGAAGGTCATGTACCAGGCGCAGGAGGTGGCGGCGGTGGTCGCCACCGACCGCTACGCGGCGGCCGACGGGGTCGAGGCGGTGGAGGTGGACTACGAGCCGCTGCCGGTCGTCGTCGATCCGTTCAAGGCGCTCGAGCCCGACGCGCCGGTGCTGCGCACCGACAAGGAGGACAAGAAGGACAACCACATCTTCCACTGGGAGGTGGGGGACCGGGCCGCGACGGACACCGCGCTGGCCGGCGCCGACGTCGTCGTCAAGCAGGACATCTACATTCCGCGCATCCACGTCGCGTCCATCGAGACGTGCGGCTGCGTCGCCGACTTCGACCGGGTCATGGGCAAGCTCCGCGTCTACATGACCACGCAGGCGCCGCACGCCATCCGCACCGTGCTGGCCCTCGTGGCCGGCCACGTCGGGCTGTCGGAGGAGAAGATCCAGGTCATCTCCCCGGACATCGGCGGCGGGTTCGGGGGCAAGGTGCCCGTCTATCCGGGGTACGTGCTCGCGATTGCCGCGTCGGTCGTGGTGGGCAAGCCCATCAAGTGGGTCGAGGACCGGATGGAGAACCTGCAGGCCGACTCGTTCGCGCGCGACTACCACCTGAAGGCCGAGCTCGGGGCGACGAAGGACGGCACCCTCACCGCCCTCAAGATCAAGACGGTGGCCGACCACGGCTACACCGACGCCGCCGCCAACCCGTCGAAGTTCCCGGCCGGCCTGTTCTCCATCGTCACCGGGTCCTACGACCTGAAGCACGCCTTCGCCGAGGTGGACGGCGTGTACACGAACAAGCCGCCGGGCGGCATCGCCTACCGCTGCTCGTTCCGGGTGACCGAGGCCGTCCACACCATCGAGCGGCTCACCGACATCGTGGCCCTCGAGCTGGGGATGGACCCCGCCGATCTGCGCCTCAAGAACTTCATCCCGGCGGACGAGTTCCCCTACAAGTCGGTGCTGGGGTGGGAGTACGACAGCGGCGACTACCACGGCGCCCTCCGGAAGGCGATGGAGCGCATCGGCTACGCCGAGCTGCGAAAGGAGCAGGCCGAGAAGCGGGACCGGGGCGAGCTGATGGGCATCGGCATCTCCAGCTTCACCGAGATCGTCGGCGCCGGGCCCTCGAAGCACTTCGACATCCTCGGCCTCAAGATGTTCGACTCGTGCGAGATCCGGGTCCATCCCACCGGCAAGGCGACCGCCCGCTTCGGCACCAAGTCGCAGGGCCAGGGCCACGAGACCACCTACGCGCAGGTGCTCGCCGAGGAGCTCGGCATCCCCGCCGCCCACATCGAGATCGAGGAGGGCGACACCGACACCGCCCCTTACGGGCTGGGCACCTACGCCAGCCGCTCGACGCCGACGGCCGGCGCGGCGGGGGCGATGGCCGCGCGCAAGGTGCGCGACAAGGCGAAGAAGATCGCCGCCTACCTGCTCGAGGTGAGCGAGGACGACCTGGAATGGACGCCGGGCGCCTTCTCGGTCAAGGGCGCGCCGCAGAAGACGAAGACCATCCAGGAGATCGCGTTCGCGGCCTACACCAACCACCCGCCCGGCATGGAGGGCGGCCTCGAGGCGGTCTCGTACTACGACCCGCCGAACCTGACGTTCCCGTTCGGCAGCTACATCTGCGTCGTCGACGTCGACCGCGGGACGGGAGAGGTGAAGATACGCCGCTTCGTGGCGGTGGACGACTGCGGCAACATCATCAACCCCATGATCGTCGACGGGCAGATCCACGGCGGCCTCACCATGGGCATGGCGCCGGCCCTGCTCGAGGAGATCAGCTACGACGAGAACGGCAACATCTCGGGCGGGAGCTTCATGGACTACCTGGTCCCCACCGCCATGGAGACGCCGCGGTGGGAGACCGACAAGACCGTGACCCCGTCGCCGCATCATCCGCAGGGCGCGAAGGGGGTCGGCGAGTCGGCCACCGTCGGCGCGCCGCCGGCCATCGTCAACGCCGTGGTCGACGCGCTGGCGCACCTCGGCGTGCGGCACATCGACATTCCGATCACGCCCGAGAAGGTGTGGCGGATTCTGAAGGACAAGGGCGCCGGCCTCTAGCAGCCCGTGGTGGAGCCCCGCGTTGCACCGAGAGCAGCGAGGCGCCCGCCTGACAAGGCGTGAGGAGGGCGCATGTTGGGCATATGTAACCGACGAACAACGCAGTCAGGCGGGATGCATCGCTGCTCGAATGCAGCGGGGACTTCCACCACGGGCTGCTAGCGTCCCATCGCGTCGAGCTCGCCCGTCCCGACCCGGTCGCTTACCGGTCCCGGCTCGAGTCCCGGCCTACCGTTCCGCGCGTCAAGACGGCGTGAAGGCGCGCGGGCGGTTCCCTCACGCCGGCTTCACGGCGAAGGCCGTAGCCTGGATCGGGTAGCGCGACGAGCATCGACGGAGCGAGAGCGGTGGACACGGTCATCAGATGGTTCGACACGGGGCGCCGCGCCGGTCCCGGCGACGAGGCGGTGGACTGGTTGCGCATCGTGCCCTTCGTGGCCCTGCACGCGGCCTGCGCGGCGGTTTGGTGGGTCGGGTGGAGCGGGGTCGCGCTGTGGGTGGCGCTGGCGTCCTACGCGGTGCGCGCGTTCGCGATCAGCGCGTTCTTTCACCGCGGGCTTGCCCACCGGGCGTTCCGGACGGGGCGCGTCGTGCAGTTCGTCTTCGCCTTCCTCGGGACGGCGGCGACCCAGCGCGGGCCCTTGTGGTGGGTGGCCCACCATCGGAACCACCATGCCCACGCCGACGGCAGCGGCGATCCGCACGATTCCACGCGCGGCTTCTGGTGGTCGCACATGGGCTGGTTCCTGTGCCGGGCCGCGTTCGACACCCGCCTCGAGCGCGTGCCCGACCTCGCCCGCTTCCCCGAGCTGCGCTGGTTGAACCGGTACGACCTGGTCCCGCCGGTGGTCTGGGCGGCCGCGATGTTCGCGCTCGGGGAGGCATTGCGGCCCGCGTATCCCGGGACCGGCGGCTGGCAGATGCTGGTGTGGGGCTACGTCGTCGCCACCGTGGCCCTGATGCACGCGACGTTCCTCGTCAACTCCCTGGGCCATCGCCACGGCCGACGGTCGTACGAGACCCGGGATCGGAGTCGCAACAGTTGGTGGCTGGCCGCGATCACGATGGGCGAGGGGTGGCACAACAACCACCACCGCCACAGCGCCTCGGCCCGGCTGGGGCTGCGCTGGTGGGAGCTCGACCCCGGCTGGCTCGTGCTGCGGCTCATGGCCGGGGTCGGCCTCGTCCGCGACCTGAAGACGGTGTCCGGAGACCGCGGGTGATGCGCGTGGCGGTGGTCGGCGGGGGCATCGCGGGAATGGCCGCGGCCTGGGCCCTGCAGGACTTCGCCGACGTCACCCTGTTCGAGGCGAGGCCGCGCCTCGGCGGCCACACCGACACCCACAACCTGCTGGTGAACGGTCGGGCCTGCGCGGTGGACTCGGGCTTCATCGTCTTCAACCGCACGCACTACCCGTTGTTCTCGGCGTGGCTCGACGAGCTGGGCGTGGCCTCGCGGCCCACCGACATGTCGTTCTCGGTGCGTCGCGAGGAGGACGGCGCCGCCGCCGTCGAGTACGGCACCGCGAGCCTCGGCGCGTTGTTCTGCCACCGCCGCAACCTGATCAGCCTGCGGTTCCTGTCGATGCTGCGCGGAATCCGCCGCTTCTACCGCGAAGCGGGACAGGTCGCGGCCGACGACGCGCGCACGCTGGGCGAGTTCCTCGACGCAGAGCGTTACCCGAAGCCCTTCGTCGACGACCACCTGCTGCCCATGTGCGCGGCCCTCTGGTCGGCGCCGCTGGCGGGCGCCGGCGAGACGTCGGTCGCGCACGTGGCCGCGTTCATGGCCAATCACGGGCTGCTGACGCTGCGCGGCCGGCCGCGGTGGCGCGTCGTCGTGGGGGGCTCGAGCGCCTACGTCGACGCGTTCGCGCGGCGCTTCCGGGGCCGCCGTCGCGTCGGCCGTCCGGTCGAGCGCGTCGAACGGGGGCGGGGCGGGATGCGCGTGGCGACCGCGGGCGGCGCATTGGAGCCCTTCGACCGCGTCGTGCTGGCGTGCCACGCCGATCAGGCCCTGGCCCTGCTCGCGCCCACGCCGGTCGAGCGCGAGGTGCTCGGCGCGCTGAAGTACCGGCGCAACCGGGCGGTGGTCCACTCCGACCCCTCGGCGATGCCTCGCCGTCGGGCCGCGTGGTCGAGCTGGAACGTCACCGCGACCGAGCGCGGCGGCGTGACGAGCTGCCGGGTCACCTACTGGATGAACCGCCTGCAGGGCATCGCCGGCGGGCAGCAGTTCTTCGTCACGCTGAACCCGCAGGGGCCGCCGCGGCAGGTATGGATCGAACGCGACTACGCGCATCCGGTCTTCACCCCCGAGGCGCGGCGGGCGCAGACGCGGCGGGATGAGATCAACGGGGTGGACGGCACGTACTACTGCGGCGCGTACTGGGGCTGGGGCTTCCACGAGGACGGCTTCCGCAGCGCCGTCGACGCGGTCGACGCCCTCCGCCGGGAACTTCGCGATGCCGCCTGAGCTCTTGCGCGAGTCGAGTTGCCGGGGCTGGGTCGTCCACGCCCGCGCGCATCCCGTGCGCCACGTCTTCCGGTACCGCGTCTGGATGCTGCTGGTGGACCTCGACCGCGTCGGCGCGGGCCGACCGCCCTGGGGCCGATTGCCGGTATCCGTCGACCGCGGCCACCTGCTGACCCGCGGCGAGGCGGCGGCGCGGTTGGCGGGCGCGGGCATCGACGTCCGGCCGGAACGCATCCTCGCGCTGACGCAGCCGCGCTCGGCGGGCGTGTCCTTCAACCCCGTCAACTTCTACTTCTGTCACGCCGGCGGGGAGTGCGCGGCCATCCTCGCCGACGTGCGCAGCACGCCCTGGAACGAAAGGCACTGCTACGTGCTGGACGCGCGGGGCCGGGGGGGCTGCCGCTTCGGACCCGCCAAGCGGCTGCACGTCTCGCCGTTCCTGCCCATGGGCGGACGCTACCGGATGCGGTTCTCGCTGACGGCCGACCGCATCCGCATCGCGATGCGCTTCGACCCCGGCGGCCGGCGGACGTTCGGCGCGGTGCTCTCCCTGGCCGCCGAGGCGCTGACCCGCCGCGCCGTGCTGGGCGGCCTGCTGCGCGCCCCGGCGCAGAACGCGGCGACGCTGGCCCGCATCTACTGGCAGGCGGGGCGGCTGTTCCTGAAGGGCGCCCCGTTCCATCCTCATCCGGCGGGCGTGCGCGCGCGAGGGCGGAGCGATGGGTAGCCTCTACTGGCAGGCGGGGCAGTTGCTCCTGAAGGGCGCGCGGTTCCGTGCTCATCCGGCGGGCGTGCGCGCGCGAGGGCGGAGCGATGGGTAGCCTCTACTGGCAGGCGGGGCAGTTGCTCCTGAAGGGCGCGCGGTCCCATGCTCATCCGGCGGGAGTGCGCGCGCGAGGGCGGATCGATGGGTAGCAGCATGCGCCATGGAACGGCGCGGACTGCGGGAGGGTTGGTCGGGCGCCAGGCGGAGCCGCCAGGCGACGGTCGGTGGGCTGGCGGCGGAACGGCGCGGCCGCCCGGGGGCGTGGTCGGTGCCGGGGCGGCGCCTCGACGCGGCGACTGGCGGACCGGCGCGGCCCGACGCGTCCTGCACCGCGCCCTGGAGGGGCTGTGCGGCGGCACCGTCACCGTCGCCGACGGCGGCGCCGAGACCGTGCACGGCGGCGGCGAGCCCGCCGTTCGCATCGTCGTCAACTCGCCGGCGTTCTACCGGCGGGCCGTGTACGGGGGCGTCCTCGGCGCCGGCGAGAGCTACGTGGACGGCGACTGGGAGTGCGACGACCTCGTCGGTCTCGTGAGGCTGCTGACCCGTGACCGGCGCACCCAGGACGACGTCGACCGCCGCCGGGGGCTCGTCGCGACCTGCGCGGACGCGCTGCGCCACCTCGCGCGGCGCAACAGCCGGCGCGGCAGCGCCCGCAACGTCGAGGCCCACTACGATCTCGGCAACGACTTCTTCCGGCTCTTCCTCGACGAGCACATGATGTACTCGGCGGCGGTGTTCGACGACGGCTGTGAGTCGCTCGAGGCGGCGAGCACGGCCAAGATCGAGCGCCTGTGCCGCAAGCTGCGCCTCGCCCCCGGCGAGGAGCTGCTGGAGATCGGCGGGGGCTGGGGCGGCCTCGCCGTGCATGCCGCGGAGCGGTTCGGGTGCCGGGTGACCACCGTCACGCTGTCCCCGGCCCAGGCCGACCACGCGCGGACCCTGGTGCGGGAGCGCGGCCTGGACGGGCGCGTCGACGTCGTGCTCGCCGACTACCGCGACCTGACGGGGCGGTTCGACAAGCTCGTGTCGGTGGAGATGATCGAAGCGGTGGGCCACCGCTTCCTGCCCGCGTACTTCCGGGCCTGCGCGCGGCTGCTCCGGCCCCACGGGCTGCTCGCGCTGCAGGCCATCACCATTCGCGACCAGCGCTACCGGCAGGCGCTGCGCTCGGTGGACTTCATCAAGAAGCACATCTTCCCCGGCGGCTTCGTGCCGAGCGTGTCGGTGCTCGTGGACGCCGCCGCCCGGCATGCCGACGCGGTGCTCATCGACCTCGAGGACATCGGCCAGGACTACGCGCGCACCCTGCGGGAGTGGAGCCGCCGGTTCGAGGCCCGCCGCGCCGACATCGCCGCCCTCGGGTTCGAGGAGCGCTTCCTGCGGCAGTGGCGCTTCTACTTCGCCTACTGCGAGGGCGGCTTCCTGGAGCGCGCGATCAGCGACGTGCAGATGCTGTTCGCGATGCCCGGGTACCGGGGGCCGACGCGCGGTGCGGCGGGAGGCTCGTGGTGACACCGGCCCGCCCCATGTATCCGATGCACGGCCGCACCGGGCCGACGCGCGGCGCGGCGGGGGAGACGTGGTGACGGTCCTCAGCGGCCTCATGCGGCTCGCCGATTCCGGGTGCCTGCCGGACGCCGCGATCCGCGCCGGCATCCGCCTGCTCCTGCGCCGGCGCCTGCGCGAGGAGGCGGCGCACGACGCCGAACGACGGCTGGCGCGCCGCCGCGCCCTGCTCGAGGAGCTTCGCCGCGGACCCATAGCCGCGCGCCCCGACCTCGCCAACGCGCAGCACTACGAGGTGCCGCCCGCGTTCTTCCGCGCCGTGCTCGGCCCGCGCATGAAGTACAGCGCCTGCCACTGGCCCCCGGGGGTGGGGGACCTCGCCGCGGCAGAGACCTCGATGCTCGAGCTGACGGCGGCGCGGGCGGGCATCGAGGACGGCATGCGCATCCTGGACCTCGGCTGCGGCTGGGGCGCGTTCGCCCTGTGGGCGGCGCGCCGCTACCCCGCGAGCCGCGTGGTGGCGCTGTCGAACTCGGCCGCGCAGGGGAGGTTCATCGACGCGCGCGCCCGCGAGCTCGGGCTCGACAACGTCGCCGCGTGCACCGCCGATGTCAACGACTGGGCGCCGGCCGGGCGCTTCGACCGCGTGGTGTCGGTCGAGATGTTCGAGCACATGCGCAACTACCGGCTCCTGCTCGACCGCATTGCGGGGTGGCTGGCGCCCGCCGGCGCGCTCTTCGTCCACGTGTTCTGCCACCGTTCGCTCATGTACCGGTTCGAGAGCACGGGAAGCGACGACTGGATGGGGCGCCTGTTCTTCTCCGAGGGGCTGATGCCGGCGCAGGACACGCTGGCCGAGTTCCAGGGCCGGCTGCGGCTGGCGGGGCAGTGGATGCTGGACGGCCGCCACTACCGCGACACGATTCGGGCGTGGCTGGCGAACCTGGACGCGGACCGCGCCGCCGCCGCCGGCGCCCTGGCCGGGCCCGGCGGGGAACCTGCGGGCTTGCGGTTGCAGCGCTGGCGCATCTTCTTCATGGCCTGCGAGGAGCTTTTCGGCTTTGCCGGAGGGACCGAGTGGCAGGTCGGCCACTACCTGCTCGCGCCCGAATGCGCCGGCCCGGGAGGCGCGGGGTGAACCGCCGGGGCCTGCGCGCGCGGCTCGGGCGGGTCTTCGCGGCCCAGGTGGCGGTGATCGGGCTCGCCACCGTGGTCGGCGTCTACGTCACCCGGGTGGTGGTCGAGGACCTGCTGACGCGGCGCGCCCTCGACCTCGAGGCCGAGCATTTCTGGGAGCTCGCGGACGCCGACCCCGCGCAACCCCTGCCGAACACCGCCAATCTGCGCGGCTACTTCGCCGCGCCCGGCTTCCCGCCGCCGCCCGACGATCTCGCGGGCCTCGATCCGGGGTTCGGCCGCCGCCCCGTCGACGGGCGTGACCGGCTGGTGCACGTCTCGGCGCGCGGCGGCCGGCGTCTGTACCTCGTGTTCGAGGAGGACAGCGTCTCCGACCTCACGTTCTACTTCGGTTTGCTGCCGTTGTCGGTGGTGCTGCTGCTCATGTACGTGCTGCTGTTCGTGGCCTACCGGTGGTCGCACCGCGCGCTGTCGCCCGTCGTCCGGCTGGCGCGGCAGTTGGGGGAGGTCGACTTCGAGAGCACGGGCCGGGTGCGGGTCGACCTCGGCCCCCTGCGCGAGACCGCCGACGCCGAGCTGGCCGCGATGATAGAGGCGCTGGACCAGTTGGCGGCCCGGGTGGACGCGGCCATCGAGCGGGAGCGCGTGTTCACGCGCGACGCCGGGCACGAGCTGCGCACCCCGGTGGCGGTGCTGAAGGGGTCGCTCGATCTGCTCGAGCGCGACGATGGGGACCGCCCGGAGCGGGAACGGGAGACGCTGTCGCGCATGCGCCGCACCGTCGACGACATGGAGGCGCTGCTCGAGACCCTGCTGCTGCTCGCCCGCGGGGAGGTGGTGCCGGGGGCGGAGGAGACCGTGGTCAACGACGTGGCCGCGAGCGAGATCGGGGTCCTCGCGGCGCAGGCGGCCCGGGCCGGCGACACGGTGTGCCTGCACGAGCGCGAGGAGCTGCGCGTGCGCGCGCCGGCCCGGGTGGTGCGCATCGTTTTCGGCAACCTGCTGCGCAACGCCGTCAACCACACCCGCGGCGGGAAGATCGACGTCGTCGTCACCGCCGACAGCCTGACGGTGGAGGACACCGGCAGCGGGATGTCCCGGGCGCAGCTCGCCAACGCCTTCGAGCCCTTCTACCGGGCCGACGAGAGCCGCCGCGGTGCCGAAGGCCACGGGCTGGGCCTGTCCATCGTGCGCCGCCTGAGCCGGCAGTTCGGCTGGCAGATCACGGCCCGCAGCCAGCCGGGGCAGGGCACGTCGATGGAGATTCGGTTTCCGTGAACGGCGGGGGAGGGCGCGGCCGCCGCCGGTCCGCGGTTCAGTCCGGGGCCGCCTCTCCCGAGGCGCGGATGCAGTAGCCGCTGCCGGTCACGGTGTGGATCATCGGGGCGCCGAACGGCTTGTCCACGGCCCGGCGAAGGTTGTAGAGGTGGCTGCGCAGCGCGTCGCTGTCGGGCGGGTCCTCGCCCCAGAGCTCGCGCTCGATCTGCCGGCGGGACACCACCCGCGGGTGCTCGCGCACGAGGACGTTGAGAATGGTGAACGCGGACCTCGACAGCGTCACCGGGCGCCCCGCCCGCGTCACCTGCAGGGTGTCGGCGTCGAGCACGAGGTCGCCGATCGCGAAGCGCGCGGCGAGCCCCTGACGGCGGCGGGCCAGCGCCTCGACGCGGGCCACGAGCTCCGGCAGGTCGAACGGCTTGACGAGGTAGTCGTCGGCCCCCGCGTCGAAGCCGGCGAGCTTGTCCTCGAGCCGGTCGCGCGCGGTGAGCATGATGATGGGGGTGGAGCGCTTCGCCTCGCGGCGCAGCCGCGCGCACACCTCGATGCCGTCGGGCCCCGGCAGCATGACGTCGAGCACCACCACGTCGTAGTCGCCGGTGAGGGCGAGGTGGAGGGCCCCGAGGCCGTCGGCGGCGTAGTCGACGGTGTGGCCGCACGACTCGAGGAACGCGCCGGTGGTCTCCGCGAGCTCCCGGTGATCTTCGACGAGGAGAACGCGCAACGCGGCCATCGCCGCACGTTATCACGGCGGGGGAGAGCATGAGCAGCAGGCGGTCGGCGGCCGCGAGCGCGGCGGCGGTGGCGGTGGCGGGGGGCGTGGCCGCCGCCGGCAGTCACGGCGGCATCAGTCTGGGGGGAGTCCCGGTCTTCGCGCTCTGCGTCGCCCTGGCGTTCGTCCTGCAATGGGCGGCGTTCGTTCCCGCGTGGGTCCGGCGGACGGAGCGCTGGTTCGATCTCGCGGGCAGCGGGACCTTCCTGACCGTCGTTCTTCTCGCCGTGTCGGCGCGGGGTGCTCCCGACCCCCGCTCGCTGGCCATCGCGGCCATGGTCGCGATCTGGGCGGTCCGGCTCGGCGCGTTCCTGTTCGCCCGCATCCGCCGGCAGGGCTTCGACCGGCGCTTCGACCGCATCAAGCACGACCCCGCGCGGTTCTTCCTGACGTGGACGCTGCAGGGGCTCTGGGTGTCGTTGACGCTGTCCGCGGCGCTCGGGGCGGTGACCGCGGCGGCGGCCGCGCCCCTCGGTTGGCCGGCGGCGGCGGGCATCGCCCTCTGGGGCGCGGGGTTCATCGTCGAGGTGGCGGCGGACGCGCAGAAGCGGCGGTTCCGGCTGCGACCGGAGAACGCCGACCGCTTCATCGCGACCGGGCTCTGGGCGCGCTGCCGGCACCCCAACTACCTGGGCGAGATCCTGCTGTGGACCGGGGTCGCGGTCGCCGCGCTGCCCGCCCTCGACGGCTGGCGCTACGTCACGCTGGTCTCCCCGGCCTTCGTGTGGCTGCTCCTGACCCGCGTCAGCGGCATTCCCCTCCTGGAGGCGCAAGCGGACCGGAAGTGGGGCGCCGATCCCGCGTATCGGGTCTACAAGGCGCGAACGCCGGTGCTGGTTCCGAGGATCGGGCGGCTCCCCGGCGGCGCCGGGCGTTGAGAGTCAGGGCGGCGGCCGCGGCAAGCGCCGGCCTTCGCCGAATCCGCCCTGCGGCCGCCCCGAAGTGGGTCTGCCGGCGCGCGCTCGATGCTCACGGTCCGCCGCGGGAGCGTCCGCTGGCGCCTGTAGTACGATCTGCCGCCGGGCTCGAAGCGGCGTGGCGCGCCTCTGTCTTCCGGGGTCCTGCCGCAGGGACCGGGAACGCCGGGCAGCGGGACGGGTCGGACGGATCGGAGAGATGGCGGAGAACGGCACGATGAGGGTGGCGATAGGGTCGGATCACGCCGGCTTTCGCCTGAAGGCGCTCCTCGCCGACATGCTGCGGGAGCGGGGGCACGAGGTCGTCGACGTGGGCACCGACAGCGAGGCCGCGGCCGACTATCCCGATTACGCGGAATCGCTGGCCCTCGCCGTCCGCGACGGCCGCGCCGACCGCGGGGTGATGATCTGCGGGAGCGGGGTCGGGGCGGGGGTGGCGGTCAACAAGGTCCCCGGCATCCGGGGCGCGGTCTGCCACGATGCCTACTCCGCCCACCAGGGCGTGGAGCACGACGACATGAACGTCCTCGTCCTCGGGGCGCGCATCGTCGGCGAGGCCCTCGCCCGCGAGCTCGTCGAGACGTTCCTCGACGCGGAGTTCTCGCACGAAGAGCGGCATCGGCGGCGCATCGAGAAGGTCCGGCGGCTCGAGGCCCGAAGCTGGCCGGAGAAGTGATGCCGTACGACCCGCCCTCGGGAAGCTGACAGGCGGCCGTCAGCTCCCGGCCCCCACGGGGTCGACGAAGGACGGAGAACGGCGCGGCGGCGCCGACCGGAGGAAGCGGCAGACCGCGGCGGTGAGGGAGCTACGCGACGGGCGGGCGTTGCTGGTCCTGCGAACCGTCGATCCGCCCCCTCGAGGCGCGCGAGGCGGTCCCGCACGTCGCGCACATCCGTGCGCAGGTCGCGAATGTCGATGCGCAGCCAAACGAAGAGGGCGATGACGACGCCGGGAGTGATCCACGGCGCAAGCCAGTCGGGCATGACACACCCAGCTTACCACCGCTGGTCCGCAGCGGCGGCCGGGCTCGCTGCAGGTGGGCGGAGCTGATGCGAGCTGGTGCGGACATCGTTCGCCGGTGCCTCCCGGGCACGCCCGCTGATTCCACTGGAGCCTTCCCTGACTGACGCGACGCACCGATGGCGGTTGGGCCGTGCCCTCCAGGCCGCGCTCGACGAGCAGTGCCGCCGCTGGGACCGCGACGGCCTGGTCGGCCGTCTGTGGCGCAAGGACGCGGCGGTCTGGACGGGCGGCGACGAGGCGCGCTGGCTGGGCTGGCTCGACCTGCCCGGGGCGCCGGCGCCGGCCGCGGCGCTGGCCCGGTTCGCGGCCGGCGTGCGGGCCGACAGCTTCACCGACGTCCTGCTGCTCGGCATGGGCGGGTCCAGCCTCGGCGCCGAGGTCATCGGCGAGGTCGTCGCGCCGCCCGCGGGGGCGCCGGCCCTGCGCGTCCTGGACTCGACGGACCCGGCGCAGATCGCGCGCACCGCGTCGCGGCTCGACCTGTCCCGTACCCTGTGCATCGTGTCCAGCAAGTCGGGCACGACCCTCGAGTCGGCGCTGCTCGCCGAGTGGTTCCTGGAGCGCGTGCGGCGGGCGGTCGGGCCCGACCGGGCGGGCGCGCACTTCGCGGCGATCACCGATCCGGGCTCGGCTCTCGAGGAGACGGCGGGGGCGTGGGGCTTCCGGCAGGTGTGGAGCGGCCGGCCCGACGTGGGGGGGCGGTTCTCGGTCCTGTCGAGCTTCGGCCTCGTGCCCGCCGCCGCGTGCGGCGTCGACGTGCCGGCGTTTCTCGCGTCGGCGGGACGGATGGCCGGGCGTTGCGGCCCGGACGTCCCCACGGACGGGAACCCGGGGGTGCGGCTGGGGCTCGCGCTCGGAGCCGCCGCCGCCGCGGGCCGGGACAAGACGACCCTGGTGCTGCCGCCTTCGATCCGTGCCCTGGGAGGGTGGCTGGAGCAGTTGCTGGCCGAGTCGACGGGCAAGGCGGGGCGGGGCGTGATTCCCGTCGTCGACGAGGAGCCCGGCCCGCCCGCGGCGTACGGCGGCGACCGCCTGTTCGTTCACATGCGGGTCGCCGACGACCCCGAGCCCGGACAGGACGCCGCGCTCGCCGCCCTCGCCGACGCAGGGCACCCCGTCGTGGTCCTGTCCGTGCCGGGCCGGGACGCGCTGGCCGGCGAGCTCTTCCGCTGGGAGCTCGCCACCGCGGTCTGCGGGGCGGTGCTCGGGGTGAACCCCTTCGACCAGCCCGACGTCGAGGCCGCCAAGCAGGCCGCGCGGGCTCGGACCTCGGCGTGGGAGGGGGCCGGGGGGCCGGCGCAGGAGCATCCGGTGGCGCGGGCGGACGGCATCGCCCTGTTCGCCGATGCCGAGACCGTCGCGCGCCTGCAGACGGCGGCTGGCGGACCCGTAGCCGTCATGGATGCGGACACCGCCGGGGGGCGGGCCGCCCTCGAGCGGCTGGTGGCTGCCCATCTCGCGAGCGCGGGCCCCGGCGACTACGTGGCGCTGCTCGCGTACCTGGATCGCAACGAGACGCACACGGCCGTCCTGCAGCGGGTGCGCTCCCGCATCCGCGACGCCCGGGGGGTGGCGACCAGCGTGGGGTTTGGGCCGCGCTACCTCCATTCGACGGGCCAGTTGTTCAAGGGCGGGCCGGCGACCGGCGTGTTCCTGGTGCTGACGGCCGACGACGGCGACGACGATCTGCCGATCCCCGGCCGGCCCTACACGTTCGGGGCGGTCAAGACGGCACAGGCGCTGGGCGACGTCGAAGTGCTGGCCGCGCGCCGCCGCCGCGTCTTGCGGCTGCAGCTCGAGGGCGGACCCGCGGCCGGACTGCCACGCTTCGAGTCGCTCATCGGCGACGCCTTGGGGCGTGCCGCGGCGGAGCTCCGGGAGCTGTGAAGGGCGTTGGCGGGCTGACCGCGTGGCGGGCTGAAGGGCGTCGGCCGCCGCAAGGCCGTGTGACGGCGTGTGGCGGGCAGCCTGGGTACGCGGGAAGCGCGGTCATGGCCGCGGGCGCCCGGCATGGGCGGTCCGCGGATGATTCACCGCCCGGTCCACGCCGGGGCGCGGCGGGCCACGAAGGCCTCGACGGCGTTCCGGAAGTCCTCGCTCGTGTAGCACTCGACGATGAGGTCGTGGGCGCGGGCGGGGTCGGGCCGGCGCTCGCGCTGCAAGCGGCGGACCATCTCCTTGGTGGCGCGAATCGTCAGGGGGGCGTTGGCGGCGATGGCGGCGGCGGTCTCCGCCACCGTCTCGTCGAGGCGGTCGTCGTCGACGACGCGCGTCGCGAGCCCGGCCGCCAGCGCCTCGCGGGCGTCGAGGAGGCGGGCGGTGTACATCAGGTCCTTGAGCCGGTCCGGTCCCACGAGGTCCAGCAGCCGGGCGCAGTTGGCGGCCGACAGGCAGTTGCCGAGGGTGCGGGCCACGGGAATGCCGAAGCGGGCCCCGGGGCCGCAGATGCGCAGGTCGCAGGCGATCGCCATGACGCAGCCGCCGCCGACCGCCACCCCCTGGACGCGGGCGATGGTGGGTATCCGGACGCGCTCCAGCCGGTCGATCACCCGGTCGAGCCTCGACTCGTACCCGAGGGCGTCGTCCCGGGTCCGCAGGTCCTGAAACTGGCTGATGTCGGTGCCGGCCACGAAGGCCCGGTCGCCGGCCCCCTGCAGGACGAGGACCCTGATCGCGGGGTCGGCGTCCACCGCGTCGCAGGCGTCGAGGAGGGCGTCGTACATGGCCCAGGTCATGGCGTTGCGGGCGGCGGGGCGGTTGAACGTGACGGTGGCGACGGGACCGTCGACGGCGTAGATGGCGTCGGGGGTAGACACGGATTGACTCTCCTTGTTCGGCGAGGACGATGAATTCGCCACTGGACGGACTGCGCGTGCTCGACCTCACCCAGGTGATGGCCGGGCCGTTCTGCTCGATGCTACTGTGCGACATGGGGGCCGACGTGATCAAGGTCGAGCCCCCGGCCGGCGACTCGACCCGGCGCATGCCGGGGGGCGTCGGCAGCGACAGCCCCAGCTTCAACGCCGTCAACCGGGGCAAGCGCGGCATCGTCGTCGACCTGAAGCAGCCGGCCGGCCGCGAGGCGGTGCAACGCCTCGCGGCGGTGTCCGACGTGCTGGTGGAGAACTACCGGCCGGGCGTGCTCGAGAAGTTCGGCCTGGACTACGCGAACCTCGCCGAGCGGTATCCGCGCCTCGTCTACGCGTCCATCTCGGGCTACGGCCAGACCGGCCCGTCCGCCGGCAAGGGGGGCTTCGACCTCGTGGCGCAGGGCGTCTCCGGCCTCATGTCGGTCACCGGCGAGGCGGGGCGCCCGCCGGTCAAGGCGGGGATACCCGTGACCGACCTCGGCGCCGCCCTCTTCGCCGTCGCGGGCATCCTGTCCGCCCTGCTCGCGCGGGCGCGCACGGGGCGCGGGCAGCTCGTCGACACGTCGCTCGTCGACGCCGGGGTCGCCCTCTCGGTGTGGGAGGCGACGCAGTACTTTTCGGGGCGCGGGGTGCCGGAGCGGCTCGGGTCGGCGCACCGCATGAACGCGCCGTACCAGGCGCTCCGGTGCGCCGACGGCCACGTGACCATCGGGGCGGCCAACGATCGCACGTTCCGGCGCCTGTGCGAGGCCCTGGGCCATCCGGAATGGGCCGACGATCCCGAGTACCGGGACGACACCCACCGCATCCGCAACCGGGAGGCCCTCGCCGCCCGCATCGAGGCGGTGCTGGAGACCCGTCCGCGGTCGCACTGGCTGGAGTTGCTGGACGCCCGCGGGGTGCCGTGCGGCCCCATCAACGACTATGCCGAGGTGATGGCCGATCCCCACGTCCGGGCCCGCGAGCTCGTGGTCGAGACCGACCATCCGGCGCTGGGGCGCATTCCGACGCTGGGCACGCCGATCAAGCTCTCGGAGACCCCCCTGACCCCGGGCCGCCCCGCGCCGCGGCTCGGCCAGCACACGGACGAGGTGCTCGGCGACGCGGGGTTCGGGGCCGAGGAGATCGCCGAGCTGCGGCGGGCCGGCGCGGTGGCGTAACCGCCCGTAGTGCGCCGCCTTGCGAATGCAGCAAGACCTTGCGCCGCGCCGCCGAGCCCGGCCGCTGACAAACACGACCACGTTTCGAACGAGGACCATGACAGAGAGAACCTATCGCATTGCGGTCATTCCCGGCGACGGGATCGGCAAGGAGGTCGTCCCCGCGGCCCAGGAGTTGCTCGGGGCGGCGGGAGAACGGTTCGGCTTCGGCTTCGAGTGGACGGCCTTCGACTGGTCCTGCGAGCTCTACGCGCGCACCGGCAGCATGACGGGGGGGCGCGGCATCGAGGAGCTCGCGGCCTTCGACGCGGTGTTCCTGGGCGCGGTCGGGTACCCGGGGGTGCCGGACCACGTGTCCCTGTGGGGACTGCTCATCCCCATCCGCCGGCAGTTCCGCCAGTACGTCAACCTGCGCCCGGTGCGGCTCTGGCCGGGGGTGCGCACGCCCCTGGCGGACCGCGGGCCCGCCGACATCGACATGGTCATCGTCCGCGAGAACAACGAGGGCGAGTACTCGGAGATCGGCGGCCGGCTCTACGCGGGCACGCCGGCCGAGCTCGCGGTGCAGCAGTCGGTGTTCACGCGGGAGGGCGTCGACCGGGTGCTGCGCTACGCGTTCGAGCGGGCGCGGGCGCGCCCCGCGAAGCACCTGACCTCGGCCACGAAGTCGAACGGCATCATCCACACCATGCCGTTCTGGGACGAGCGCTTCGAGGCGGTGGCCGCGGACTATCCCGACGTGCGGACCGACCAGTACCACATCGATATCCTGACCGCCCACCTCGTCCAGCACCCCGACTGGTTCGACGTCATCGTCGCGAGCAACCTCTTCGGCGACATCCTCTCCGACCTCGGCCCCGCCGTGGCCGGCTCCATCGGCCTCGCCCCCGGCGCCAACCTCAACCCCGACCGCACGCACCCCTCGATGTTCGAGCCCGTCCACGGCTCGGCCCCGGACATCGCGGGGAAGGGCGTCGCCAACCCCGTCGCGCAGATGCTGACCGGGGCGATGATGCTGGAGCACCTGGGCGAGACGGACGGAGCACGGGCGATCGAGGCGGCGGTCGAGAGCGTGCTGGGCGCCGGCGATCCGCGCACCGCCGATCTCGGCGGCACGGCGACCACGGCGGAGATGACTCGAGGCGTCGTGGCCGCCTTGGATCGAGACACGAGCCGCCCGTAGCCCGGCCACCGCGATGAGCGTAGTGGCCCGGCTTGAAGCGGCCGAAGCGTACCGCCTACTCGATCACTGTTGTCCCGGACGTCGCGGCGTAGATCGTCAGCTTGGTGGCCTGGCCGATCTGCTCCAGCTCGGGGCGACGGCCGGAGAGGCGCTGGCTGTTCCGCACCAAGTTGAGGAAACCCTCGCCTCGCGCCTCCATGTACGCGGCGCCGGTGAGGGGGCTCTTGTAGTCGCGGAGGAAGCCGGCCAGGAACTGGTTGCGGCGGGCGGGCTGGCAGCCAGCGTAGACGTTCTCGATGGTCAGCGTGTTGTACAGCGCGCCGGCATTCTGAAACTCGATGCGATCGGGGTGGAGGCGGATGATGATCTGAGACCCGCGGACTTCGTAGTCGCGGTGCACGACGGCGTTGACTACGGCTTCCTGCAGGGCGGCGGGCACGTAACTCGGGAAGTCATGGCGTCCGTCCGGGCCCTTCCGGGAGACGGTCGGAATCAAGGGAGATGACCCGAAGTAGGTCAGGACCTGTGCGATCTGTTCAGGCAACGGTCCGGTGATATGCCGGCTGTCCGACGTGTTGCCGTCGGCCACGGCGTGGCGGTAGGACGCGAGGGAGATGTAGGCGCCGGGCAGGTGCTGTTCGGGTCGTTCGGCAAACAGCAGCACGCCGAGATGAGTCGGGATCACGCCGGCATCGGTGGGCGCGGCGAGCTTGTGGGCGAGCAAGGTGGAGGTCCAGTCGTCGGGTCGGGTCCATTCGGGGAAGCGGTTGCGAAAGTACGTTTCGAGACGCAGGTCGTGCAGGTCCTCGAGGCGGCTCCCGAATACCGGGCGTTCCTCGATCGGGTCGGTCAGTCGTCGCCCGCTCAGGAGTCGGGCCAGGCGCTCGGCGGGAATCAGGTGGCGGTGGCTGCCGATGCGCTGCAGGAACCGGCCGTCGCCGGTCTGGTGGACGTCGAAGCGGGAGGCGGGTACGTCGATGACGAGGCATAGCCTGGGCTCACCGCCCTCGCCAGGCAGGTATTCCCAGTCGAGGCCGGGGACGACCATCGGATTGCAGTTCGTGGTCGCGACGTTGACCACGAACTGCTCCAGCAGATCGCGCTTGCGGGGATCGACGCCGACGACGACGCGGTCGGCGTCGCGGACGCCCATGACGAGGGTGCCCCCGCGGGTGTTCGCCATGCTGACGAAGACCTCTGCGAGCTTGGACGAGGCGCGGCCCGGGTCCGATCCGAAGGCGATGCGGTCGCCCCGGAAGACGACCTCCTTGAGCTCGAGGTCGGTGTCTTCGCCGGCCCGAATGGACGACAGGAGCGCTGGGATGTCCATCGCCATGGTGTCTGCTCGCGGCGTCGGTATTCGCAAGCCTCGATTCGGCTTGTCCGCCAGCGCTGTGCGGTTTCCGATGCGGTCGGCTGGAGCACTCACCGGGCCGCCGGTTGTACCCAGCCGCCGCGGGCGATCAGCTCTCGCGCCACCCGGGCACGGCTGTCGACGAGACCGACGGGGACGGGGAGCCAGGCGGCGACGCGCTCGAGGGCGGCGGCGAGGCGGTCGCCCGCGAGCAGGCTTCCGAGCAGCTCGGTGGCTTCCTGCCGAATCCGCTCCGTCGACCGGAAGAACACGATCTGCGCCAGCGCGGTCTCCGCCTCCGCCTCGTCGGCGGGGCGGCCGCTCCGCCGCTTCGACACCCGCAGGACGGTGCTCTCGGCCACGTAGGTCTCCATCGCGACGTCCGCGAGGCCGGCCAGGTACGCCTGGTGGTCGGGGTCGAGCAGTTGCGCCTCGTCGAGGTTGTCCCACACCTGTCCGAGCAGGAACAGGAACAGGTTCTTGAGCCCGCCGATGCCCGCGCGGAGGGCGGCGAGAGAGGGATCGGGGGGTGACGGGCGCGCGGGGTCGGGGGGCGGCAGGCCCGCCACCGCCTCGCGCAGCTCGAGCTCGCCGCGGTCCGCCCGCTTCAGGAGCGTCTTGGCGATGCCGAGCCGGCAGATCTCGCTCGTGCCCTCGTAGATGCGGGTGATGCGCGAGTCGCGGTACCAGCGGGCGGCGGGGTACTCCTCGCTGAAGCCGTAGCCGCCGTACACCTGCAGGGCGTCGTCGGCCACCGCGTGGTACGCCTCCGACCCGATGACCTTGGCCATCGCGCACTCGACCGAGAACTCGGCGAACGTGCGCAGCTTGGCGTCGAGCGAGACGGCCCCCTGCCGGCCGAGGTCCTCGATGGCGGCGTAGACGAGCCCCGCCGTCCGGTAGGCCACCGACTCGGCCCCGTAGGCGCGGGCCGCCATGTCCGCGAGCTTGCGCTGGATCAGGCCGAACTCGGCGATCGGCCGGCCGAACTGCCGCCGCTCGGCCGCGTAGCGGGTGGTGGTGGCGAGGGCCTTCTTGGCCGAGCCGGCGCAGTTGGCGCCCATCTTCATGCGGCCGACGTTGAGCGTGCACAGCGCCACCCGGTGGCCCTGGCCGACCTCGCCGAGGAGGTTCCCGACCGGGATGGCGACGTCGTCGAGCTGCATCGCGCACACCGACGAGCCCTGGAGGCCGAGCAGGCGCTCGTGGGGGCCGACGGTCACCCCCGGCGTGTCCCGCTCGAGCAGGAAGGCGGAGAAGGCGGCGCCGTCGACCTTGGCGAAGAGGATGAACAGGTCGGCCCACCCCGCGTTGGTGATCCACTGCTTGGAGCCGTTGACGACGTAGTGCGTCCCCTCGGGGTCGAGGACGGCGGTGGTCCGGATGTTCATGGCGTCGGAGCCGGCCTCGGGCTCGGTCAGCGCGAACGCCGCCATCAGCTCGCCCCGCATGCAGCGGTCCAGGTAGCGGTCGATCTGGTCGGCGGTCCCGAAGTTGATGAGGGGGAGGGTGCCGATGCCCTGGTGGGCGAAGACGGTCGAGGCGAGCCCCCCGAGGTGGGAGCGGCACTCGTTCATGCCGGCGACGGCGAGGGGGCTCAGGCCGAGCCCGCCGTGGGCCTCGGGGACCTCGGCCATGAAGATGCCGAGGTCCGCCGCCTTCTCGAACAGGGGACGGATGACCTCGATGTCGCGCCGGTCGATCTCGTCGAGCCGCGGCGCCACCTCCTGCTCCGCGAACTCGCGGATCGAGCGCATCAACAGGCGCTCGTCCTCGCCCATGTCCTCCGGACACACGACGTCGTGCGGCTCGACCTCGTCCACGAGAAAGCGCGCCCCGCGCGCCGGCGACGCGATCGTCATCTTCGTCCCCCGCTCCTGTCGGGCGGCCGCCGCTCCCGCACGCCGTGCCCCGCTCGTGCCCGCCCGTGTCCGGTCGCCTGACCCGGGGAGGCCCGTACACGCGAACGGGCCGGCATGCGATGCCGGCCCGTTCTGTATTTGGTTGCGGGGGGGGGATTTGAACCCCCGACCTTTGGGTTATGAGCCCAACGAGCTACCGGACTGCTCCACCCCGCGTCAATCGAGTGAGTCGTTTGCCAACCGAGGTCGACCGACTGCAACTTCCGTCCCCGTTGGTTCGTTTATCATACCAGACCGATTGGATGCGAGCAAGGCCCCGGCCGTCGGCTCCCTCGAGGCGAGCCGCCGGCCGGCCGGGTCCTCGACCGGGGCCGGGGCGCGGCGGTCGGTGACGATGAACAGCCGTTCACCGGGCCGGACGAGCCCGAGCTCCCGGCGCGCCAGCTCCTCGATCGCGGCCGGATCGTTGCGAAGGCGCTGGGCCTCGAGCTGAAGTCGCCGGTTCGTCGCGCGCAGGTCGGCGATGGCGGCTTCGAGCTCGCGGTGCTCGTGCCGAATCCGGAGGTTGGCCGGCAGCCCCCGATCGCCGACGAGCGCGTTCGCAATGAGGATCGCGGTCAGCAGGCTGAACAGCAGGCGCGTGAGGTGCCGCCTCTGCCAGGGGTGGCCCTCGCCGCGGCGCACCGGCGGAACGTCGGCCTGATCGGGGCCGGAAAAGGGAAGCGCCGGCTGCGCGGGCCGTCCCCGAGACCGGGATCCGGCCTCCGGGCGGCGCTGGGGTCGGGACGGTCGTCGTGCCGCATGAGGCATGCCATTCAATGTCTCGGTCGAAACCGGGGCGGGGATTAGCTTCCGGCGGGTCGGCCCCGCGGAAGTGCGGGAGGGGGCGTGACGTCTTCCGAAGCGGTCGTGGTCCTGATCACGTTTCCGATGGACGGCGACGTCCGGCGGTTCGCGTCGACCCTCGTCGCCGAGGGCTGCGCGGCGTGCGTGAACATCCTGGGGGACGTCGAGTCCGTCTATCGCTGGCAGGGCCGGGTCGAGCAGGCGCGGGAGCGCCAGTTGATCGTCAAGACGCAGCGGGCCCGCGTCGATCTGCTGCGCCGGCGCGTGGGCGAGCTGCACCCCTACGATACGCCCGAGCTCGTGGTGTTGCCGGTGGTGGACGGCGATCCGCGGTACCTCGCCTGGGTCGCCGAGGCGACCGGAGAGCCGTCCGTCGGCCCCGATTCGGCGTGACCGCCCTCGCGTTCTGCTAACATCGGCACCGCCCTCCCATGGCTTCGCAGGCGCCGGCGCCCCGCCTTACCGAAAGTACCGCCGCTCCACCGCCTCCCGCGCCTCCCGGCGCGGCCCGCGGACCCGGCGGCGGACGCGGACGCCTGCGAGCCGCCGTCGATGCGCTCGGGGAGGTGACGGAGCTCTTCGCCGCCTCCGGCCCCGGCCTCACGATCCTCGCGGTCCTCGTTCTCAGGGCGTGCATCGCGCTGTTCGGCGGCGCCGGCTCGGGGTGGCTGCGGGTCCTGGATGCGGCGGGGACCCTGGCCCTCGTGGCCGCTCTCGGCTACCTGCTCGTGCGGATGCTGAACCGGCTGCAGCAGCGTTTCCTGTGGCGGGTGCGGCGGAGGCTCGTGCTGTCCTACGTCCTGATCGGCTTCGTGCCGATCCTGCTCTCAGTGGTGTTCTTCCTCGTGTCGGGCGTGCTGCTGCTGATGCTCGTCAGCTCCTCGCTCGTGCAGCTCAGCTTCTC
The DNA here is from genome assembly GCA_965204675.1 of Vicinamibacterales bacterium. Lineage (GTDB taxonomy): Bacteria > Acidobacteriota > Vicinamibacteria > Vicinamibacterales > UBA8438 > JAJEEA01. The sequence continues at coordinate 4,379,274 of OZ242003.1, read as the reverse complement.
GGACGTGATGGAAGACGCGAACGAGCTCGCGGCCATGACCGCCGTCGACCTGGGCGGCCTCGTCGAGCCGGCGGCGGTGCGGGCGGTGCTGGCGGGCCGGGTACAGGCGGTCGAGGAGCGCTATCCCGACGCCTCCATCGCGGTGTTGTGGAACGAGGCGGGCCGCGACCGCGCCGCCGGCGCCGGGCCGTGGCGCCACGACTCGCGCGATCTGCGGTTTCCCGCCTGGCTCGGCGCCCCCCCCGATGCGGGCGGGCCGGGCGACGCACCCGACGACGGCGCCGCCCCCGTTGCCGGCGGGCTCGCCGACGCTTCCGACGGCCCCTCCCGCAATGCCGGCGGGCTCGTCGTGACGCGCGGCCGGGCGGGCTGGACGGTGGTGGCGCGCGGCGTGGAGCGGTTCGACGAGGACGGGCCGGTCTATGCGGTGGTCGCCGATCTTCCCATCGCGGGAGAAGTCACCCGGCGCATGCAGGCCTCCCGCGGCGTCACGCTCACCGATTTCAGCGTCGCCCCGACCGTCGGCGGGGCCGGGGCCGGCCCCGGCGGTGCGGACGCGGGCCCCGCCGCCGCCGCGTTCGAATCGCTCCGGTTCTCGTTCGGGGCGCCGGCTCCCGATGGCGCCCCGACCCTCGACCTGCCCGCTGGGGCCCGTGTCGATCTTCTCGACTGGTCCACGGGCCGGCGGGCGCGCGGCCAAGTGGACTTCACCGTGCATCCCATGGTGTTCTACCGCGAGGTCGTCGAGGGAGGCGAGTTCGCCGTCAACGTCTTCGTGTGGGTGCTGATGTTGCTCGGGGTGATGTTCCTGACCATCGAGGCGGCGGCCATGGTCATGGGTTTCGCGCTCGCCGGGTCGATCACCGGGGCGGTGCACGAGCTGTTCACCGGCACCGAACGGGTCCGGCAGGGCGATCTCAAGCATCGCATCCGGGTCGACACCGACGACCAGCTCGGCGAGCTGGCCGAGTCGTTCAACGCGATGACCGGCAGCATCGCGGACCTCATGGCCGAGGCCGCGGAGAAGCGCCGTCTCGAGGAGGAGCTGCGGATCGCCCGGGACATCCAGATGTCGCTGCTTCCCGAGGGGACCGCTTCCGTGCCGGGGCTGGCGGTGACGGCGGCCTGCCGGCCGGCGCGCGAGGTCGGCGGCGACTACTACGACTTCATCCGGCTCGACGAGCATCGGCTGGGGGTGCTGGTGGCCGACGTCTCCGGGAAGGGGACGTCGGCGGCGTTCTACATGGCCGAGCTCAAGGGCGTGGTGCTGTCGCTGAGCCGCTTCCACCAGAGCCCCCGGGAGCTCCTCATCGAGGTCAACCGCATTCTGTCCGCGACCCTCGACGGCCGCACCTTCGTCACCATGACCTATGCCGTCCTCGACCTCGCGGCCCGCCGCCTGACCTATGCGCGAGCAGGCCATACCCCCCTGGTCCACGTGCCGTTCTCGCCGGAGGGACCGCGCACGCCCCGGGTGCTGGCCCCGGACGGGCTGGTGGTGGGATTGCAGATCGACGGCGTCCAGGAGAAGTTCGCCGAGCTCCTGGAAGAGTCGTCCTTCGCGTTGGAGACCGGCGATCTCGTCGCCCTGTTCACGGACGGCGTGACCGAGGCCATGAACGAGGAATCGGATCTCTTCGGCGAGGAACGGCTCGGCCGCACCCTGACCGAGCAGATCCACCTGTCGTCGGACGACCTGAAGCAGCGCGTTCTCGGCGACGTCGAGGCGTTCGCCGGGGCCGCGGAGCAGCACGACGACATGACCATCGTCCTCCTCCGGGTCGGGGATGCGCCGTCTCTCCCGCCGCCCGCGAGCCGCCCGTGAGCGATTCCGATCCGCAGGTCGTGTTCCGGACCCAGTCGACGATCGAGGCCGACGTGGTGAGCGGGCTCCTCGAGACCCGCGGCATCGAGGCGGTCGTCTCGTCGGGGGCGCCGCAGGCCATCTTTCCCCTCACCGTCAGCGGCCTGGGCGAGGTGCGGCTGACCGTGCGCGGGAAGCAGGCCGAACGCGCCCGCCGCCTCATCGCCGAGTTCGGCCGGCAGGTCTCCGACCGGGTGATGCGCATCCGGGACGAGTTCCGCGCCGTCGAGGAGGCGCTCGGATACCGCTTCCGCGACCCCGGGCTGCTGGAGCACGCCCTGACCCACCGGTCTCGCGCCCACGAGGACGCCAGCGGCGGCGTCCGCGACAACGAGTCGCTCGAGTTCCTCGGCGACGCGGTGCTCGGGTTCGTGATCTCGGACCGGTTGTTCCGCGAGTGCCCGGACTGGAACGAGGGGCAGAAGTCGAAGGCGCGGGCCGCGCTCGTCTCGTCGGTCGCGTTGGCCCGGGTCGGCGAACGGCTGGGCCTCGGCGACCATCTCCTCCTCGGGCGCGGCGAGGAGAGGACCGGCGGCCGCACCAAGCGGTCGCTGATCGCCGATACGTTCGAGGCGGTGGTGGCCGCGGTGTACCTCGACGGCGGCGTGGAGGCGGCGGACCGGTTCGTCGAGCTGTGGTTCAGGCCCCAGCTCGACGCCGTCCGCGCCGGCGGGGTCTCGCCCGGCATGACCCGGGACCACAAGTCGGCGCTGCAGGAACGGCTGCAGTCCCAGGACCGGGGCCTGCCGCGGTACGAGCTCGTGGGCACCAGCGGTCCCGCCCACCGCCGCGTCTTCGAGACCGAGATCCGGGTGGGAGACGAGGCGCTGGCCCGGGGCGAGGGCCGCAGCAAGAAGGAATCGGAGCAGTGCGCGGCCGAGCGGGCGCTCGCGGCCCTCGATGGGTTGGGGGAGCCTGCGCCGTAGAACGGCGCGGGCTTCTGGAGGGTTGGGGGGTACCCAGCGGAGCCGCAGGCGGCGATGCACGCCGGCTGGCTGCGTTGCTCCTCGGTTGCATATGCCCGAAATGCGCCCTCGTCGCGCCTTTGCCAGCGGGGCGCCTCGACTGTTCGCTGGCGCCCTTCGGGCGCGACGCAAACGCGCGGTCTCACCACGGGCTCCTAGAGCGCGACGCGGGCGGCCGCGTACTCGCGCACGCCGCGCGACCGCGTGTCGTCGTCCGGGGGAGCCGCCTGCCCGTGCAGGCGCACCCAGAGCCGCAGCAGCGGGTCGACGTAGTGGTAGCGCTTCCCGGATGCCTCGATCAGGTCGACGTCCTCCAGCCAGGCCAGGTAGTCGCGGGCGGCCCCCGGCGTGCGTCCCAGGCGGGCGGCGACCTCGGTCAACGTGAGCGGCTCGTCGTCCGCGAGGACGTGGAGGATGGCGCGGAGCGCCCCGCGGCCGCGCGCCCGGTGCAGCCTCGCCTCGCAGGAGAGCCGGCACGCCGTGGCGAGGTGTGCGCCGTGCCGCATCCCGGCGGCGAGGGCGTCGACCGGGTCGCCTCCGTGCGCGGCCGCGGCCTCCGCGAGGAGGCGGACGTATCGGGGGCGCCCCCCCGTCAGGGCGTGTACGAGTCCCGCCGTGTCGCGCCGCCGGTGCTCCGCCCCGTCGAGGCCGAGGCCGGCGAGCGCCGCGCGCACCTCGGCCGTCGTCAGCGGCGGGAGATGGACGAGCTCGAACGGACCGGGGGCATCGCGGAAGAGGCGCACGGTGCGGGCCGCGAACCGGGTCGTGAGGACGAACCGGTTCGGGCTGTCATGGAGCGACCGCCGGAACATCGCGAAGGCGCCTCGCAGCCCGGGGAAGCTCTCGAACGTGCGGACCTCGAGCATCTCGTCGATGAGGAACGTGACCGGACCGCCGCCCGCCCCCCGGGCACGGGCGAAGAGACGGCAGAGACGGTCGAACGCGGCCCGCGGGGCGTCCGGCGCGGCCCCGCCGCCGCCCCCGGATTCCGCGTGCCCGCGCAGGGCGCCGAGCACCGCCGACAGACAGCGTTCGGGCGTCGTGGCGACCCGTTCGAGGTCGACGAGCACCGTCGCGGGTCCGAGCCGTTCCTGCAGGCGCTGCAGCAGCGACGTGCGGCCGCCCCCGCAGCCGCCGACGACGACGGGCAGGCGCGGCGGCGTCGCGTCGAGGGCCGCGAGGACCCGTCGTTCCGTCGCGGGCCGTGCAGTCAACCGCTCCCTTTCCCCCGGGCGACGCCGCTGACGCCGCGCCCCCCGGGCGTGTTCTCCCGGCTCGCCGTTCGACGGATGCGCCTCTCGGGTCCTTCTGCTACGATCGGTCGTTTGGCGCCGGCAACCGGACCGCCCCGCGGCACCAGGTTCGACGGCAGGGGCCCGGCGGCCGGCTTTCACAGGACGAGGAAGAGCGTGAACATCGCCGTCATCGGTGCGCAGTGGGGTGACGAGGGCAAGGGCAAGATCGTCGACCTCCTCACCCCCAACGCGTCCATTGTGGCGCGTTACCAGGGAGGCCACAACGCCGGCCACACGGTGCGGGTGGGCGGCACCGAGTTCATTCTGCACCTGCTGCCGTCGGGCATCCTGCATCCGGGCGTGCGGTGCGTCATCGGCAACGGCGTGGTGATCGACCCGCAGGCGCTGTTCACCGAGATCGACACCCTGGCGGCGCAGGGCATCGAGGTCGGCGGCCGGCTGCTCATCAGCGACCGGGCCCACGTCATCCTGCCCTACCACCGCGACCTCGAGGCGCTGTCGGAGTCGCGGCGCGGAGACCAGCGCATCGGCACCACGTCGCGCGGCATCGGGCCGTCGTACGAGGACAAGGTCGGGCGCCGCGGCATCCGGGCGGCGGACCTCGCCGACGGGTCGGAAGACGGCGCCCTCGCCTCGGCCGTCCGCGCGAACGTGTCGGCCCGCAACGAGGCGCTGGGGGGAGCGGCGGCCGACTGGCGGGCGCTGCACGCGGACGTGTGCGCGGCCGCGCGCCGCCTCGCGGGGTGGGTCGGCGACGCGTCGGTGTTCCTCGCGCGGGCGTTCGAGGCGGGCGAGTGCGTGCTGTTCGAGGGCGCCCAGGGCACTTTGCTCGACGTCGACCACGGGACCTACCCCTTCGTCACCTCGTCCAACGCCACGGTCGGCGGCATCTGCACGGGCCTCGGCGTCGGCCCCCGCGCCATCGGCTCGGTCCTCGGCATCGCCAAGGCCTACACGACCAGGGTCGGCGAGGGGCCCCTCCCGACGGAGCTGCACGGCGACGAGGGCGACCAGCTTCGGGAGAGCGGCCGCGAGTACGGCGCCTCGACGGGACGGCCGCGACGGTGCGGCTGGTACGACGCGGTGGTGGTCCGCTACGCGGTGCGCGTCAACGGCCTCGACGCGCTCGCGGTCACCAAGCTCGACGTGCTCGACGGCCTCGACGAGATTCCCCTGTGCACCGGCTACCGGCACGGCGAGCGTCTGCTGACCGAGTTTCCCGGTAGCCGCACCGTCCTCGCCGAGTGCCGGCCGGTCTACGAGCGCCTGCCGGGATGGTCGCGGCCCACCGCCGGCGTGCGCCGCTACGAGGACCTGCCGCCGGAGGCGCGGGCGTACCTGGGCCGCATCGAGGCCCTGAGCGGCGTGCCGATCGCCATCGTCTCGACCGGCTCCGATCGGGCGGACACGATTCTCGTGCGAGACGGGCTCGTGGACCGATGGCAGGCCGAGAGGGCGCTGGCGGCGCAGGAATCTGCGCCCTGATCAACCCGCGCCGGAACCGGCGCACGCTCCCGGCCGGGTCGAGGCGCGCGCGAGCCGGGCCGCGGAGAGCCCACGGCTCCGGCCTTGCCGTCGGGGTCGGAGGAGGCAGGTTCGCCATGAGACGGATGACTCGGTTCGCGGGCGTGCTCGCGGTTCTGGCCGTCGCCTGCGCCGGCGACCCGCCGCCGGCCGCCGACGAGGCCCGCGCGTTCCTCGACCACGCCGAGGCCCGGCTGCTCGACGCGTGGATTTCGACGGGGCGGGCGGCCTGGATCCAGAGCACCTACATCACTGGCGACACCACCGCGCAGGCGGCGGAGGCCCAGGCCGCCGTCATCGGCCTCACCATGGAGCTCGCCGCCGAGACCGCGCGGTTCGACGGCGTCGAGCTGCCCGAGGACCTGCGGCGCAAGCTGCTGCGGCTGAAGACCTCGCTGGGGGTGGCGGCGCCCGCCGACCCGGCGCGGCAGGCCGAGCTCGCGGCCATCACCACGGGGATGGAGGCCGCCTACGGCCGGGGAGAGTACTGCCCGGAGGGCGGCGAGGCGTGCCTGTCGCTGCCTGAGCTCGAGCGGCGGCTCGCGGAGGTCCGCGACACCGACGAGCTGCTCGACCTGTGGCTCGGCTGGCGCACGGTGGCCCCGCCGATGCGCGACGACTACGCCCGCTTCGTCGAGCTGGCCAACGCCGGCGCCCGCGACCTCGGCTTCGCCGACCTCGGCGAGCTGTGGCGCGCCGGCTACGACATGCCCCCCGACGCGTTCACGGGCGAGGTCGAGCGGCTCTGGGACCAGGTGAGCCCCCTCTACGAGTCGCTGCACTGCCACGTGCGCGCTTCCCTCGCCGACGAGTACGGCTCGGCCATCGTCCCCCCCGACGGCCCGATTCCCGCCCACCTGCTCGGCAACATGTGGAGCCAGACGTGGGCCAACGTCTTCGATCTGGTCGCTCCCCGGCGGACCGACCCCGGGTACGACCTGACCGAGCTGCTCGAGGACGCGGACGTCGGCGAGATCGAGATGGTGCGCTACGGCGAGCGGTTCTTCAGCTCGCTGGGGTTCGAGCCGCTGCCCGACACGTTCTGGGAGCGGTCGCTCTTCGTCCAGCCGCCCGACCGCGACGTGGTCTGCCACGCCAGCGCCTGGAACGTCGACTACGACTCGGACGTGCGCATCAAGATGTGCCTCGACGTCGACGGCGAGGACTTCGTCACCGTCCACCACGAGCTGGGCCACAGCTACTACCAGCGCGCCTACCGGCATCGGTCGCCGCTCGATCGGGACGGCGCCCACGACGGCTTCCACGAGGGCATCGGCGACACCATCGCCCTGTCCATGACCCCGGAGTACCTGGTCGAGGTCGGGCTGCTCGACCGGGCGCCGCCGGCCGACCGGGACATCGGGCTGCTGCTGCGGCTCGCGCTCGACAAGGTCGCGTTCCTGCCCTTCGGCCTCCTCGTCGACCAGTGGCGCTGGCAGGTGTTCTCGGGCGAGATCCCGCCCGATGCCTACAACGACGGCTGGTGGAATCTCAGGACGGCGTACCAGGGCGTCAGCCCCCCCGCGCCGCGCAGCGAGGCCGACTTCGACCCCGGCGCCAAGTACCACGTCCCCGCCAACGTGTCTTACACGCGCTACTTCCTCGCCCACATCCTGCAGTTCCAGTTCCACCGGGCCCTGTGCGCGGCGGCCGGCCACGAGGGGCCGCTGCACCGCTGCTCGATCTACGGCAGCCGCGCGGCGGGGCAGCGGCTGCAGGCGATGCTGGAGGCAGGCGCGAGCCGGCCCTGGCGCGACGCCCTCGAGCTGGGCACCGGCGAGCGCGAGATGGACGCCACCGCCATCCTCGACTACTTCGCGCCCCTCCAGGCGTGGCTCGACGAGCAGAACGCCGGCCGCTCGTGCGGCTGGTGACCGCGACCACATTCGGGCCGGCCTGGGCGTGAGCGCCCGCGCGGGAGCCGGTACCGGGCACGGTCGGCCGACCGGTCACCGTACGGCGAGACGGTATGGATCGAACGCAGCCCGACGAAGCGATTCGCCGTCTCGTCGACGACTACCGCGTCCAGTGTCTCTGGTTTCTTCGCGAAGACTACTACCCGTCCACCGAGGCCGAGCGCGAACGGGTGCTGCGGCTGATCGAGCTGCGCGGCGATCTGCAGGCGTTTCGCCGTGTCGCCGAGATCCGCAGAGGACTCTCACGCCGCTCCAACGAGATGTCCGCCGCCGGCCGGGAGTCTGCGTCGTAGGCACGGCGCAGACTCCCGGTGGGCCCGGTTGGACGTGGTGGGCGAGCCCGTGGGGCTGCCGCTGGCGGCCGGGTTCAGTTCGTCGAGCGGCCGCGGCCGAACGGGCGCTGACCGAGGGCGCGCTGCATCACCTCGTACTGCACCCCCATGATGTGGCCGACGGCCTCGATCCAGTACGCGGCGTTGTGGGCGCCGGGCATCTGCATGTAGTTGAAGGGGATGTTCTCCTCGGCCATGTACACGGCCAGCTCCTGCGCCCCCGCGATCAGCCGGTCCTCGGTGCCGCAGTCGAGGTAGATGTGCGGCAGGTCCTCCCGCGGCACCTGCTTGATCAGGGTGAACGGGTCGTAGGCGTCGGCCTGCTCCGGGTTCGTGAACATCCGGCCCTGCGGCGACCGCTCGACCTGGCTGCTGAAGCCGTCGATGCCGATCAGGGGATTGGGCTGCCGGCGGCGGGCCAGTTGCTCGGCCGTCGGGGTCCGCCGGGGCCGCGGCTCGAGCTCGCCCCGCATGCGCGCCGCCGCCTGCCGCCCGTACTCGAGGGCCCCGCTGGTGCTGCCGATGGAGATGAACAGCTCCGGGTTCCGCAGGCCCATCGTGATCGCGCCGAAGCCGCCCATCGACAGACCGGTCATGGCCCGGCCCTCGCGGCGGGCGATGGTCCGGAAGTTCCAGTCGACGTGGCCGACGACGTCCCGGACGATGTGGTCCTCCCAGTCGTTGGTCTGCCCGTCCTCGTTCTCCGCCCAGTTGACGTACCAGGAGTTCCCGGCGTCGGGCATCACGACGATGAGGTCGTCGTAGAGGCCGGCGTAGAACGGGGCGCCGTTGGCCAGGCCCCACGCGGTGTAGTTCTGCGTCAGGCCGTGCAGCAGGTACAGCACGGGATAGCGGTCGGTCGACGTCTCGTAGTCGTCCGGCAGCAGGATGTTGTACTTCATGGTGCGGTCGACGGCGGGGCTGAAGAACTCGACCGTCAGCAGCTCCCGCCCCTGCGCCGGCGCGGCGGCCACGAGCGCCGCGAGCACGAATACCACCGCCGCCGTCCGCACGAGCTTCGATCTCAGCATTGCTTTCCTCCGGAAGGGTCACTGCGGCGGGCGGATGCGGTCGCCGCGGAGGGTCATGCTACCCCGAAACCGGGGCGGTGCGAAGGCCGCCAGCCTCGCGGCTGGATGCGCTGCCGGCGCGAGCGCTGCGTTTCGGGACGGACACCGGCGACGGCCTGCGCGGCGCCGTTCTCGGCGTCCCCCGGGGCGCGGCACGGTGTCGATGACGGCGCTGCCGGGGCCGGGACGATCACCGCCCCTGCCGACCGCTCGCGGGTGCGTCGTCCTCCGCCGCCTCGGGACTCGCGCGGCGGGCATGCAGGTCGTTGTGGTGGAGGATGGTGTTGAAGAGCATCCCGAACTCGCCGTGGTTCTGCCAGCGGTAGCACGGGTTGGTGGCGAACAGTACCACGCGGCCCGCGCCGCGCGGCACGTCGACGATGGCGGGGCGGCCGTCGATCTGGTTGGCGCCGCGCAGATGGCCGCTCAGCACTCGGCCGCTGAAGGTCATCGCCACCCAGTCGTCGCGCAGCCACCGCGGCACGTCGAGGAGCGGCCCGTTGGCGTAGCGGACGGGTATCCGGCTGCCCTCGTATCCGTAGAAGATCGGATGATCCAGGGCCTCGATCTCCGCCTCGACCAGCGGCCCCGGCGCGTAGAAGCCCGACCCCGGGCGCCGGACGCCGATCTCGCGGGTGAGGCCGTACTCGGGCGGGACGTGGCTCGCTTCGCCGAGGGTGACGAGCAGGCCGCCGTCCTCGACGAACCGCTGCAGCTCGAGGACGCCCTCCAGACCCATCCCCCCGGTGATGTCCTCTGACGAGCCGTAGTCGCCGAGGAACCGGTAACGCTCGGTCTTGGTGTAGGCCCGCGGGCCGCCGCGCGGCTCGACGTCGAAGACGAGCCCCTTCGCGGTGCGGCCCTGGTTGGGGACAAGGATGACGTCATAGTCGGCCCGCAGGCCGCCGGCCCGGACCCTCTCCTTGAAGATGAGGTCGAAGGGGATCTCGAAGCGGTCGAACGCGTGGCGCACCCAGCCCACCTCCTGGGTGTCGCCCCACGTGCTGTACATGGCCAGCCGCGGGAGGTCGACGGGATGGGCCGCGACCTCCGGCCGTTCGTCCAGCCCCGCCGCGGTCAGACCGAGCTCGGTCACCGCCGCCCGCAGGCTGTCCGCGCGCTCGCTCCCCGCGGCCGCGGGCACGATGAACGACCCGGGCGGAAACTCCACGCCGTCGACCTCGAAGCCCTCCTCGGCCGCCTCCACCGGCGCGTCGCCGAGTCGGTAACGCAGCGTCGTCAGGTGGTTCGAGCCGTAGTGGGCGACGGCGTAGCCGAACCGCGGCTCGCGGCCGCCGGCAACGGTGCCCGCGATCCGTGCCTCGGTGACCGGCTCGACCGGGACGTCGAGGACCTCGGGGTCGTCGACGGCGACCACGTCGACCCCGTGCATGAGCCCCATCGTCCAGCCGGTGTCGTCGTAGGTCCGCAGGCTGTCGTCCGGGAACGTCTGGCTCCCGAGGAAGATCTTGGCCAGTCGGAAGTACGGCTGCCCGGCCTTGACCACGTACGAGCCGGCGGGGTAGTCGTCGTCGCCGTCCTCGCCGAACGACAGGGTGCCGTCGGCGCGGCCGACCTCGATGCCCTGCACGCGCAGCAGGTCGACGAGGGTCGCCACCCGCGTCATGTCGCGCTGCCCGGCCGGGATGACGAAGCCGTGCGGCGGGTCGGTCCCGCCCTCCGCCACCGCGTTGCGCGACTTGCGGTAGAAGTTCTCGAGGATGACGCCGGGGTTCGACGACGCGAGCTCCAGGGCGGCGAGGGCCGCCGTCTGGCTGTAGTTGGTGTTGTTCCGAATCGACCACTCGACCTCCTCGTAGGGGGGCGAGGGCCGGTACCACTCGCGGCTCGTCCGCGCCTGCTCGGCCGTGTTGTCCTCGGTCTTCAGACGGCGCTTCATGGTCGTCGCGCCGCCGTTGCCGTAGGTCTCGTAGAAGCGGATGAGCCCGTTGTGGTTCGACGCCATGAACGCCAGGTAGCCCGGCGACCACATGTCGACGAAGGCGTGGGTCCACACCCCGGGCATGCCGTAGCCGGTCAGCCGGGCCATCTCGAAGTTCGCGAACCACGGCAGCTCGCCGTAGACGATGGGGTCGAGCAGGGGGTTCTGCGGGGCCTGCCCGCTGAACGTGTAGAGGAACGGCACCGACTCGTGGAGGTCGTGCATCACCGGCGGATGCCACTCCAGATACCAGTCGAGCACGTTCCGCATGCTGAGCTGCGAGTAGTTGATGTCGCGGTTGTTGTCGTGGAAGATGTACTTTCCCCAGTACGGCGGCCCGCCGATGCGGTCGTCCTCGTCGGCGATGTCGATGAGGTGCCGGTAGTACCAGTCGACGTATCGGTCCCGCCCGTCCGGATCGGCGGCGGGAATCAGGGCGACGATGAGGTTCTCGCGGATGCGGTCGTAGAGCGGCCCCTCCTCGACCGCGAGCCGGTAGGCCAGCTCCATGAACATCTCGGGCGGGCCCGTCTCGCTGCTGTGCAGGCCGGCCATCAGCGCGTAGATCGGCTTGGCCCGGGCCACGACGGCCTGCGCCTCGGCCTCGCTCAGCCCGCGGGGGTCCGCGAGCCGGGCGAGGTCGCGGCGGTAGGGCTCGAGGTCGGCCACGGTCGCCTCGTCGGCGATGGTCACCACCACCATCTCGCGGCCCTCGTCGGTGCCGCCGATGGGCGTGATTGCGACCCGCGGCGAGGCGTCGTCGAGGGCCCGGTAGTAGTCGAGCATCTCGGCGTAGTAGGTCAGCTCTCGCGGCGCCCCGGCGTGGTGGCCGAGGACGTCCTTCGGCGACGGGACGGCGCCGCCGGCGGGCAGGTGGTCGACGAGCGGGCTGAGGAACTCGGGGCGCGTCGTCCACTCGCGCACCTGCTCGGCGAAGTCGGCGTCCAGCCGTTGCCCGGCCCCGGTCTGGGCGGGCGCCCCCGGGGCGAGCAGGCCGAGCAGCGCGCCGGCGGCGCAGACACGGAGCAAGGTCGAGAGACGGCTTGGGCAGGGATCGGGCGTAGCAGTCATCGTTCCCCCGGGAGGTCCGCGGCGTCGGGGCGGGACGTCGACCGGACGGTCAGGCGCCGTACTCGGCGTCGCTGACCGCCTCGAACCAGCTCGTCTTCGCGTCGATGTTGACGGCGACGTGGGTCATGGGGCCGTCCGGCCCCGCCCCGTGCCAGTGCCGCTCGCCGGGGGCGACGGCGATGAGGTCGCCGGGTCCCGCTTCCCGCACCGCCTCGCCCGCCTTCTGGAACCGGCAAGTGCCCTCGACGATCTGGAGCAGTTGCGGGCCGCTGTGGGCGTGCCAGTGGGTGCGGGCCCGGGCCTCGAACGCGACGCGGTAGACGTTCGCGGGGGGCGCGTCCGACACCCCGTTCATGCGGGTCAGCCGGGCGCGGCCCACGAACGTCTTCGGGTCCGACGGCTCGCTGGCGAGGTCGGCGAGCGAGAACAGCCTCATGCCGTCGCCGGCCGCCTCCCGTAGCGGGCGATGGACCAGATGGCCAGCGCCGCGATGAACGCGATGATGTACGTCCCCGCGTTCAGGATGCCCTGGTCGGCGTACGACACGATGAGGTACCCGACCGAGCCCGGCAGCAGGGCGTAGTAGACGAAGGGCAGCAGGGTGATGCGAATGACCGAGCCCTCGCGCCCGAGCAGCCCGACCACGGCCGAGGCCGCCACGACGTTGTGCACGCAGATCATGTTGCCGGCCGCCCCGCCCACCGCCTGGAGGGCGACGATCCACGTCGGGTCGACCGCGATGCGCTCGCCCATGCCGAACTGGAACTGCGAGAACATCATGTTGCTGACCGTGTTGCTGCCGGCCACCGCGGCCCCGATGCCGCCGATGAACGGCGCGAAGATCGGCCACGCGCCGCCGACCAGCGAGGCCACGCCGTCGGCGAGCACGATGGGCATCCGCTCGAAGCCGGCCGCCCCGCCCATGGTGTTGATGAACACCTGCACCATCGGCACCGTGAACACCAGGGCGATCGAGGCCGAGGCGGTCACCTGCAGAGACGTGGTCCAGGCCTGCTTGTAGGCCGGGCCGGGAATGCGGTGAATCAGGAACGTGATGAGGGACGTGGCGATGAACAGGCCGCCCGGCAGATACAGCGGCTGCACCGCGTTCATGTCGATGCCGGTGCCGAGAATCTGCGGCCAGGTCAGCGAGAAGGACTGCAGGAACTGCTGGAACGGGTCCAGTACCGGGCGCAGGAACACGAACGGATCGCGCGAGGTCAGGAGCAGGAGGGCGACGATGACGTAGGGCACCCACGCGCGCGCCAAGCTCATCGGCGCGCCGTTGCCCGTGTCGTCCTTGATCTCGATCGAGCCGGTCCACTCGGCCGGCCAATTCGCCTTGTCGCCGAAGTCCCAGGCCTCTTCCGGCTTCGGCACCAGGAACCCGCGCCGCGCCGCCGTCACCACGATCGCGAGCCCGACGAGGCTCCCGACGAGGGCCGGGAACTCGGGCCCGAGGAAGTAGCCGGCGATGATGTACGGAATGGTCATCGACAGCGCCGCGAACAGCGCGAACTTCCAGACCTGCAGGCCCTCCGCGAACGACTTGCGCTCGCCGAAGAAGCGGGTCATGAACGACACGAGGATGAGGGGCACGAGGGTGCCCGCGACGGCGTGCAGCACCGCCACCCGGAAACCGACCACGCGGAGATAGTCGGTCCACTCGCCGCCCACGCTCGCCGCCATGGAGGCGACGAGGGCGGGGTCGGCGGAGAGCCCGGTGTTGACGCCGACGAGAATCGGGGTGCCGGCGGCGCCGAAGCTGACCGGGGTGCTCTGGATGATCATCCCCGCCATGACCGCGGCCATGCCCGGGAACCCGAGCCCCACGAGCAGGGGCACGGCCACCGCGGCCGGCGTGCCGAAGCCGGCCGAGCCCTCGATGAACGAGCCGAAGAGCCACGCGACGATGATGACCTGCACCCGCCGGTCGCGGCTGACGTCGGTGAACCCGCGCCGGATGACGTTGATGGCCCCGCTCGCCCGCAGGGTGTTCAGCAGGAGGATGGCCCCGAAGATGATGTAGAGCAGGGTGAGGGCGATGACGAGCCCGTTGATGGTCGCCGCCGCCACCTGCATGCCCGGCACCTGCCAGACGAAGAGGGCGAGGGCCGCCGCCACCGCGTAGGTCAGGGGCATGGCGCGGCTGGCCGGCCACCGGAGCATCACCAGGAAGACCGCGACGGTCGCGATCGGCAACAGGGACAGGACGGCCAACGTCATCGTGCCCATCTAGGCTCTCCCTTCAGCTTCAGAGGCGCGGGGCGCCGAGCCCGGGTGGCACGGCGCACCGGCGCGCCATTGTAGCGCACCCGCCCCGGTTGCGCGACGAACGCCACGCCTCGAACCCGGCGCCGCGCGCGCCGCGTCATAATACGTACAGTGGAGTCGCGTCGATGCGCATAGGCGTTCCGACGGAGATCAAGCCCGACGAGAACCGTGTCGCGATAACGCCGGCCGGGGTGGCCGCGTTCCGCGGGCGCGGCCACGAGGTGCTCGTGCAGGCCGGGGCGGGTTGGGGCAGCGCCATTCCCGACGCCGCCTACGCCCGCGCCGGCGCCGCCGTCGTCGACGGCGCGGCGGACGTCTGGGACCGGGCCGAGATGGTGCTGAAGGTCAAGGAGCCGTTGGAGCCCGAGTTCGCCCTGATGCGGCCGGGCCAGGTGCTCTTCACCTATCTGCACCTCGCGGCGTCGAAGGCGTTGACCACGCGCCTTCTGGAGCGGCGCGTGGTGGGCATCGCCTACGAGACGGTGCAGCTCGCCGACGGCACCCTGCCCCTGCTCGTGCCGATGTCCGAGGTCGCGGGGCGCCTCGCGGTGCAGGCCGGCGCCGCGTCGCTCGAGCGGATCGCGGGGGGCAAGGGCATCCTCCTGCCCGGCGTCTCCGGCGTGCGCCGGGGCCGCGTCACGATCCTCGGGGCCGGGGTGGTCGGGCTGAACGCGTGCGTGGTCGGGGTCGGGTTCGGGGCCGACGTCACCATCGTCGACATCAACCCCCTGCGTCTCGCCTACGTGCGCGACGTCGTGCAGGGGCACGTGACCACCCTCATGTCGAACGCCGCCAACATCGAGGGCGCGGTGTGCGACGCCGACCTCGTGATCTGCGCGGTGCTCATCCCCGGCGCCCGCACGCCCCGCCTCGTCACCCGCCGGCATCTCGAGGAGATGGAGGACGGCTCGGCCCTGGTCGACGTCGCCGTCGACCAGGGCGGCGGGGCCGAGACGAGCCGGCCCACCACCCACCACGAGCCGCGGTTCGTCGAGCACGGCGTGGTGCACTACTGCGTGTCGAACATGCCGGGGGCGGTGCCGCACACCTCCACCTACGCCCTGACCAACGCCACCATGGCCTACGCCCTCGACATCGCCGACCACGGCTGGCGCGAGGCGGTCCGCGACCCCGTCCTCGCCGGCGGCGTCAACGTCGTCGACGGCCGCGTCACCCATCCCGCCGTCGCCGAGGCCCACGGCCTCGACTGCACGCCGCTGGACGCGTTGACCGGCGGGGAATGAGGAACCCGATGGGAGACTGGGTGCGCCTCGGAGACGCCGCCGACGTGCCGCCGGGCAAGGTGCGCTGCCTGCGGCTCGCCGACCGGAAGGTCGCGGTCTTCAACGAGAACGGGACCCTGCTCGCCTACGACGACTACTGCACCCACGTCGGCGGGCCCCTCACGCAGGGCACCTACGAGAACGGCGTGGTGACCTGCCTGTGGCACGGCGCCCAGTTCCGCGTCGCCGACGGCGCGCCGCTCACCCCGCCCGCCGGCGGCCGGCTGCGCGCCTACCCCCTCCGTATCCGGGACGGCGCTATCGAGATCGACCTCGGGGACTAGCGCCGCGGGCCGACGGGTCGACGTCGTCGCGGTCGTCGACCGGTGCCGCCTGGCGCTACCGGGACTGATAGGTCCGGCTGTAGCCCGTCCGGCCGTTGGTCATCGACCAGCTCCGGCCGTCGGGGGCCACCGTGGCCTTGATCCAGTGCCCCTCGCAGTCGTCCTCTTCCGTCAGGTTGGCGATCAGCGCCTCTTCCGTGTTGTTGGCGGCGTCGTCGGTCAGGGTGCGGTGCGACTGCCACACGTCGCCCACCTCGGCCGTGCCCTGGATGACGGCCAGCGAGTCCGGCGTGCCCCCCTTGCGGGGGCCGTTGTTCACCACCGCCACCGTGGGCTGCAGCACCGCCGCGAGCTCGGGGCGGATGGCCCCGTAGCCGCCGTGGTGGGGCACCTGCCACAGGTCGACGACCCCCAGCCGGTTCTCCGGGCACGCCAGCGCGTGCTCGCGGTCGGGGGTGAGGTCGCCGAGGTTGAGGAACTGGAACGCCCCGAGCGACAGCAGATAGCCGAGGCTGTGCCCGTTCTCGCCCATGTCGGGGTCGGGCGGCGCGACGCCCTCGCAGAGCGGGTTCGGCATCTGCGGCTCGAGGGTGTCGACGAGCTCGCGGTGCGACGCCACGAACGTCAGCTCGATGCGCTCGAGGGGCAGCTTGTCGCCGGGGGCGACCGAGCGGCGCCGGTCGGCGGCGAGGCCGAGGTACTCGTCCCACAGGGCCCGGCCGCGCGGACGGTCCAACTCCACGCTGTCGCCGTGGTCGACGATTTGGTCGATGGGCACCCGCTCGGCGAGCGCGGGCAGGCCGCCCACGTGGTCGCCGTGGAAGTGCGAGAAGAGCATGTAGTCGATGCGGTCGATGCCGGCGTCGTCCATCGCGGCCTGGATGCGCAGCGCGTCGCGGGCGTCGGCCCGCGGCCAGCCCGTGTCCATCAGCACCGACTCGCGGGCGGGGGTGACCACCAGCGTCGCGGCGCCACCCTCGACGTCGATCCAGTAGATGTCGAGGCTGCCCGCTTCCTGGGCGAGCCCGGCCGGGGGCAGGGCCACGAGCATGACGGCGGCGAGGGCCGCGAAGCGGCCGAGCGTCGACGGGGCGGGAAGAGAAGGTGTGCGCTTCATCGTGTTGCCTTTCCTCTGCGCGCGGATGTGCTCATGCCCGAAGCGTACCACGCCGCATAATCGAGCCGTCCGGTCACACGGCCGCCGGCGCGAGCGACTGATCCGCCAGCCGCGCGCGTCGGCGACGGACGTTCGCCTCCGCGTCCTCGTTCGCCACGGATCCTCAGGGGCCCGACACTCGTCCCCCCGACACAATCGTGAGGGTCTATGATAGCCATGCTGCGGCTGACGTCTTCGTGACATTGCTCCTCGGCCCGCCGCGCGGCCTGCGCTCCACCGAGGTGCGCGCGGTGACGGAACGGCGGCGCGGGGGCGGGGGCGGCACGGTCCGGGCCCCGACCCGCTCGGGGAAGGACTGCTCGTGGTCCTCGGGACGGCGAACGGCGAGCTTCAGGCGGTGGGCCGGGCGGGCCGCGCGGGGGGAGGCATCGACATGACGCGCCGCCCGGTTCTCTGCCGCGACCCCGACGCGATTACCGCCGAGTGGATGCAGCAGGCGCTGGCGGCCGGCGGCGCACCCGATCTCCCGGTCATCCGGGACGTCGCGGTCGAGGACCTCGGCTCGGCCACCAATGCGTTCGGCCGGCTCCTGCGCTGTCGTCTGACCACCGGCGGCGGCTCCGCCGCGGCGCCGGCGAGCGTCATCGTCAAGCTGCCCACCGCCGACCCGACGGCGTTCCGGTTCGCCCGGTGGCTGTCGATGCACGAGCGTGAGTGCCGGTTCTACCGCCGGCTCGCGCCGCAGGCGCGCATCCGGTCTCCGGCCCTCCTGTACGGCGACTTCGATGAAGACACGCACCGGTTCGTCCTGGTGCTCGAGGACCTGCGCGATCTCGCTCTCGAGGTGCCGGCCGGGCTCGCCGGCGTCGAGGCGGGGCGGGCGAGGCGCGCCGTCCGCGAGATCGCCGGGTTGCACGGGCAGTTCTGGGGCGGGGTCGACCATCCGGCCCTGTCGGGTTTCCCCGACGTCCTCGGTCCGAAGTACGCCCGCTTCCTGCAGATCGCCTACCTGGTGTGCCTGCCGGTGGTGCTGGAACGCTTCGGCGACTGTTTCTCGGCCGGGACGCGCCGGCTGGTCGAGGCGCTGGGGCCGAGGATCGGGGCGCATTTCGCGGCGGTGGCGGCGGGGCCCCGGACCTTCGTCCACGGCGACTACCGGGGAGAGAACCTGTTCTTCCGGGCCGGTGACGACGTCGGCGGCGGGGCGGGAGCCGGTTCCGTCTCCGGCGCCGGCGGCGAGGCCGGGGACGACTTCGCGGCGATCGACTGGCAGGGGTGCGGGCTGGGCGCCGGCCTCTACGACGTGGCGTACTTCCTGGGGGCCAACGTCGCCACCGACGATCGCCGCCGCATCGAACGCGAGGCGCTCGGGGAGTACCACGACATCGTGTGCCGGCTCGGCGCCGAGGGCTTCACGTTCGACGACTGCTGGCGCGACTACCGCCGGAACATGCTCGGCGTCCTCGTGCCCCTCGTGCTGGGGGCCGGCGGACTCGACCTCGAAGACCGGCGTCTCCGCGATCTCGTGAAGTCGGGACTGGGACGGACGCTGGCCGCGGTCGAGGACCTCGACGCGGGAGAGTTCCTCCCCGCCGACGGCGGGTTCCTCACCGCCGATTACTTCGTCTCGACGCTGTCCCGCTGCGGATACAGAATGTACGAGGTCGCGCGCCGGCTGCGAAGGCGGGCGGGCGGCGTCGCGCGCCGGCAAGCACGGTGACGGGAACGACCCCGCCACGGGCCGGGCGCGGGAAATCCGCCGAAGAGCGGCCACGGCGGACAGAAGGTACGAGGTCGCGCGCCGGCTGCGAAGGCGGGCGGGCGGCGGCCGGCGACGGCAAGATCGGTGACGGGAACGACCCTGCCGCGGGCCGGGCGCTGGAGACCGCCGAAGAGGGGCCGCGGCGGGTAGCCGGCGCATCCACGACGGTCACCGTCCTGACTCGGCAGGAGGTCCATCCATGTTTCGGAAGCCGGTCTTCTGGGCCGCGTTCGCCGCCGTCTCCCTGGCGTGCGGCGCGTTCGCGGTCGTCAACTTCCCGCGAGCGTTCTCCATCGTCGAGCTCGACCTGGAGATGGACCGGACGGCGGCCCTCTCCGAGGCGCGGCGGCTCGCCGGCGAGCTCGCCTGGGGGCCCTCCGACTACCGGCAGGCCGCGAGCTTCCGGCTCGACGACCGCGCCCGCAGCTTCGTCGAGCTCGAGGGGGGCGGCCCCGGGGCGTTCGCGGGGCTGCTGCGCGACGGCCCGTTCCACCCCTACCAATGGGTCGTCCGGCACTTCCGCGGCGGCGAGGTGCGCGAGACGGAGGTGCGCTTCCGCCCCGACGGGGTGCCGTACGGCTTCCGCGAGACGCTGGCCGAGGACGCCGGGGGCGCCGCGCTCGACGCCGGCGCGGCCCGCGCCGTCGCCGAGGCCGGGACCGGCCCGCCCTGGAACGTCGCGCTCGACGGCTACGTCGCGGTCGAGGCGTCCCAGACCGAGCGTCCGGGCGGCCGCGTCGACCACACGTTCGTCTACGAGCGGACCGGCGCGCAGGCGGGGGAGGGGCGCTTCCGGCTGCGCCTCGTCGTGAGCGGCGACCGGCTCACCGAGCTGACGCACGTCCTCCAGGTGCCCGAGGCCTTCGACCGGCGCTACGAGGAGATGCGTTCGGCCAACGAGGGCATCACCGTCGTCGGCACCTTCGCCATGCTGCTCGTCTACGGCGGCGGCATCGCCGTCGGGCTGTTCGTCTTGCTGCGGCAGCGGCGCGTGCTGTGGCGCATGCCGCTCGTCTGGGGCGTCTCCATCGCCTTCGCGCAGCTCCTCGCCGGCCTCAACCAGTGGCCGCTGCTGTGGATGGCCTACGACACCGCGGTCTCGGAGACCGCCTTCGCGGTCCAGCAGGTGACGGCGCAGTTCGCCCTGTTCCTGGTGTTCACCGGCGTCTTCACCCTCTCGTTCATGGCCGCCGAGAGCCTGTCCCGGCAGGCGTTCCCGCATCACCTGCAGCTCTGGCGCTGCTGGTCCCGGGACGGCGCGCGGTCGTGGACGGTGCTGGGGCAGACGGTGGCCGGCTACCTGATCGTCGGCATCGACCTCGCGTTCGTCGTCGGCTTCTACTGGGTCACCGTCGGCTACCTGGGCTGGTGGTCGCCGTCCGACGCCCTCGTCAACCCCGACTCGCTGGCGGCGGTCGTGCCGTGGCTCGCCCCGCTGGCCCTCTCGCTGCAGGCGGGGTTCTGGGAGGAGTGCCTCTTCCGGGCCGTGCCCTTGGCCGGCGCCGCCCTCATCGGCGATCGGTTCGGCAACCGGCGGGCCTGGATCGCGGGGGCGTTCGTCCTGCAGATCCTCGTCTTCGGGGCCGGCCACGCCGCCTATCCCGCGCAGCCCTCCTACGCGCGGGTGGTCGAGCTGATCGTGCCGTCGACCATCTTCGGCCTGCTCTACCTGCGCTTCGGCCTGCTGCCGGCCATCGTCATGCACTTCGCGTTCAATTCGGTACTATTCGGGATTCCGCTGTTCCTGTCGTCGGCGCCGGGGGCGTGGATCGACCAGGGCATCTTCGGGCTGCTCTTCCTCGTACCCCTCTGGGTGACTCTGCGCGCCCGCTACCGGGGCGGGGCGTGGACCGAGGCGCCGGCGGCGCTGCGCAACGCGGCATGGATCCCGCCGGCGGGAGAGGCGCCGCCCGAGGCGCCGCCCGCCCCGGCCCGGGCTGCGGCCGCCCTGCCGGCGCTGCCCGCGGTCGCCGGGGTCGGCATCCTGGGGCTCGGGCTCTGGGCGTACACGGCGATCTCGCCGAGCGAGTCGCCGGGGCTCGCGGTGGGCCGGGCCGAGGCGGTGGCGGCGGCCCGCGAGGTGCTCGCCGGTCAGGGCGTCGATCCCGGGGCGTGGACCGAGACGAGCCGGGTGTTCGGCGGCCTCGGCCCGCAGCACCGCTTCGTCTGGAGCGAGGCGGGCGAGGACGCCCACCGCGCGCTGCTCGGCGATTACCTGCCCGGCCCGCGCTGGCGCGTGCGCTACGCCCGCTTCGAGGGCGACGTGGCGGAGCGGGCCGAGGAGCACGTCGTGTGGATCGCCTCGGACGGGACGCCGGGGCGGCGGGAGCACCGGCTCGCGGAGGGCACCCCGGGGGCCGCCCTGCCCGAGGAGGACGCGCGCGCGCTGGCCCGCGACGCCCTCGTCCGGCGGGGCCGCGCGCCGGACCTGGCCGAGGTCTCGGCCGAGTCCGCCAGCCGCCCCGCGCGCACGGACTGGACGTTCACCTTCCGCGACGAGGGGGTTCCCGACCTTGCGGGCGGGGAGGCACGGGTGGCGGTGGAAATTGCCGGCGACGAGATCGTCGACACGGGCTTCTACGTCTTCCTGCCCGAGGCGTGGCGCCGCGCCGACGATCAGCGACGGGCGACGCTGCAGATCGCCGGCGTCGCCTCGACCATCGTCCTCGGGCTGCTGCTGGTGGCGGGCGCGGTGCTCGCGGTGGTGCGGATGACCCGCAGGGCGCTCGACCTGCGGCTCGGCCTCGCCATCGCGGGGCTCTCGCTGCTGGTCGCCGTCGTCGACCTCGCGAACGACTGGCCGGTGCTGATGCACGGCCTGTCCACGGCGCAGCCGCTTCCGCTGCAGGTCGGCATCCTGCTCGTGGGCGGCCTGATCGGGGCGGGCGTGACCGCCCTCCTGTTCGGATTGCTCGCGGGCGCCCGGCCGGCGGGGACGGAGGAGACCACGGCGGAAGACCGGCGGTCCGCGGTCGTGACGGGGCTGGCCCTCGGCCTGGGGGTCCTCGGCGCGCTCGCCGTCGCCGAGGCCGGGCCCGCCCGCGGCCTGCCGCCCTGGACGGCGCATGACCCGGCGTCGTCCATCCTCCCCTGGCTGGCCGCCGTCGTCGCGCCCCTGCAGACCTATCTCGTCCTCGCGCTGACGACCATGCTGGTGGTCACTCTCGCGAACCGGCTCACCGCGCACTGGACGCGGCGGAAGGCGGGGGCGGGGGCGGCGCTCGTCATCGCGGGGGCGGTGCTGGCGCCGGGCACCACCCCGGACGACCTCGCGTCGTGGGCGGTCGTGGGTCTCCTCGCCGGGGGGCTGCTGCTGGCCGCCTACATGCGGATCCTCCGTGACCGACCGGCCCTGGCGGTGCTCGCCGCCGCCGCGATGACCGTTCCCGGCGTGCTCGACCGCGGCCTCGATCAGGCCTACGGCGGC
Organism: Vicinamibacterales bacterium; assembly: GCA_965204675.1. Lineage (GTDB taxonomy): Bacteria > Acidobacteriota > Vicinamibacteria > Vicinamibacterales > UBA8438 > JAJEEA01. Next base: position 4,357,187 of record OZ242003.1, on the reverse strand, counting down.
GCCCTGCCGGGAGCGCTGCTCGGCGCCGCCCTCGTTTGCGGCGTCGCGTGGCTCTGGTTCGAGCGCCTCGCGACTGCGCCGAGGGCAGTGCTGCGCCGTGACTGAACGTTCGGGTGTGCGGCGCTGTGGCTCGTCGACCGATTGCGCGCTGCAGGCCCATGTCCATATCCGAAGATTGGGGCGTGACGCGCCACTGGCCGCGTCGGCGTTGCTGGTAGACTCTTGCGATCGACTTCTGCAGTCGAGGCCGGAGGAGGATTCCGATGACGCTCTCCAGGTTCGTTCGCGTGCCCCCGAGGGTCGTCGCGAGCGCGGTTGTCGGCGCCCTGGCGGCGTCGATGGCGGCCTGCGGGGAGGATGTCGGGTTGCCGACGGGACCGAGCGGGTTCGGCGCGCGGAACACGGCCGAGCGCGACGCGCTGGTGGCCCAGTACCATGCGGCGGGCGGCCCCGACTGGACCGACACCACCAACTGGCTCAGCGAGGAGCCGCTGGGGACCTGGTACGGGGTGGAGACCGTCGACGACCGCGTCAGCAAGCTCGATCTGTGCGGTCCCGACGGCAACAACCTGAGGGGGACCATCGCGCCCGAGCTGGGCAGGCTGACGGGCGCCACGGACCTGCGCCTCTCCAACAACTTCCTGGCCGGGGAGATCCCGGCCACGCTGGGCAGCATGACGAGCCTGGAGATACTGCGGCTGTCGAACAACGCGCTGAGCGGCCCGGTGCCGGCCCAGTTGGCGAACCTCGGGAACCTCGTGGAGCTGAGGCTCCATCAGAACCGGCTGACCGGCGAGCTGCCGCGGGGCCTGATGGGCCTCCCGAACCTCAGGCGGCTGCGGATCGAGGACAACGGCGGGTTGTGCGCGCCCGGGGACGCCGACTTCCAGGCGTGGCTGGGCACCCTCGAGGAGTTCGTGAGCGACTGCGACGCGCCGGCGCAGGCGGGGGCGGCGAGCCTGTTCCGACACCCCCGGGCCGTCGGCCTCGCCGCCTGTTAGGAGTCTGCGCCGTAGAACGGCGCGGACTCCTGGAGGGTTGGTTGGGCGCCAAGCGGAGCCGCAGGCGACGATTGGCGGGCTAGTGTCCTGAACCCTGGTTCGTGGGACGATTCTGAGCGGCATTGCTCCCATTCCTGCAGTCACTGGCCGCGCTGCATGGCTTTCGCGAGCTTCACGGCCAGGATTGCCAGGGGCCCGCGGCACCCTCGGCCGGTCTGCAAGGCGGTAGAATGCCAGCTCGTCGCTTGCCGGCGGGGATCGCGTTCCGACGGCGTGCCGCGTTGCGCGAGCGCGAGCCGCCCGTCGGTCCGGGGCAGGGCCGGCATCGCGAGGGAGGTGTCCGATGAGGTTGACAGGCATGGCGGCCGGCGTGGTCCTCGTCTTCGGGTCGCTCGTGGTCGGCGCGGCGGTGGCCGCGGCGCAGGAGGCGGGCGCGGGCCGGGTGGCGCCGTTCGAGCATCTCGACGCCCCGCGGATCGCGCTGCCCCCCGACGCGGGGGAGGGCCCGATGCGGGAGCTCTGCCCCGACGTCACCGAGACGTGCCGGAAGTACTGGGAGTACACGGGCCACTTCGTGCGGAACGCCACGATCCCGGCGCGCCACCGCGAGCTGCTCATCTTGCGCACCGCGTGGCTGTCGCGCGGCGACTACATCTGGGGACGGCACGACGTCATCGGGAAGGAGGCGGGGCTGACGGCGGAGGAGATCGGACGGGTGACGGCCGGCCCGGACGCCTCGGGGTGGGACGACTTCGAACGCGCCCTCCTGCGGGCGGTGGACGAGCTCCACGCCAGCCGGTTCATCTCCGAAACGACGTGGGACGCGCTGGCGGCCCGCTACACGGACGAGGAGCTCCGCGAGGTCGTGCTGATCGTCGGCAACTACACGCAACTGGCGATGTTCCAGAACGCGCTCGGCGCCCAGCTTCCTCCCGGTTTCGAGGGGCTGCCGGCGGACGCCGGCCGCTGAGGCGGGCGGCGGGCTCGCGGCGGGAGCCGGTCTGTCCGGCTTCCGCCCGACGCTGGAACGGGTGACGGACGAACCGGGACGGACCGATGGCGGCGACAGGCGATCGAAGCGCGAGGAACGGCTGGTGGTCGCGTTGGGCGGAGGCGCCGCAGGGCGTCGGGCTGCGCAAGGCGATCTTCCAGGTCCACCTGTGGACCGGCGTCGGCCTGGGCCTCTACATCTTCGTCATCTCCGCGACCGGCAGCGTGCTGGTCTATCGGAACGAGCTGTACAGGCACTTCTCGCCGCAGCCCGTCGTCGTGGACGGCGCGGGCGCGTCACTGGGCGACGACGCCCTGGAGCGGGCGGCCCGGCAGGCCTGGCCCGGCTTCGAGGTGGCGGACGTCCGGCCGGGCGAGACCCCGAACCATGCCGTCGAGGTCACGCTGACGCGCGACGGCGACCGCGTGCGGCGGCTCTTCGACCCCTTCACGGGCGAGGACCTCGGAGACCCCCTGCCGCTGGGCTACCGCGTGTCCGCGTGGGTGCTCGACCTGCACGACAACCTCCTGGCCGGGCAGACCGGACGTCGGGTGAACGGCATCGGCGCGCTCTTCCTGCTCGCGATGTCGGTGACCGGCGCCGTCATCTGGTGGCCCGGCGCCCGGCGCTGGCGGCGCAGCCTCGTCGTCGACCGGCGGCGGCTCAACTGGAGCCTCCACAGCGCGTGCGGCTTCTGGTTCTGGCCGTTCCTCATGATGTGGGCGGTCACCGGGGCCTACCTGTCGTTCCCCGCCGCGTTCATGGCCGTCGTCGACTACCTCGAGCCGTTCGACCCGTCCGACCCGGTCGAGCGCTTCGGCGACCGGGTCATGTACTGGCTCGCCTACCTGCACTTCGGCCGGCTCGGCGGACGCGGCATCCCCGGCTGCGGGGATCTCTGCAACTCGACCACCAAGGCGATCTGGGCCCTGGTCGGTCTCGTGCCGCCGGCGCTCTTCGTCACCGGCGCGGTCATGTGGTGGAAGCGCGTCGTCCGGCGGTGGTTGAAGCCGGGCACCGCCGGGTGCTCGCCATGACGGTGCGGTCATGTGGTGGAAGCGCGTCGTCCGGCGGTGGTTGAAGCCGGGCACCGCCGGGTGCTCGCCATGACGGTGATGAATCGCATCGTTCCGCCCCGGACCACCACATCCGGGGACGGACCCCGGGCTGCTCCGAGCCCGGCACGATGGACGCGACGGTGACGACAGCGGTTGCCCGGTCATCGAGCTCCGCTTTCATCGCGACGGCCGTGCCGGGCACCAGAGCCGCGAATCAGTAGCCGCTGTCCATGCCTGGGCCATGATGCTGTCGTCGTACGCGTTGACCGCAGCGTTCATCCTGTCGCAGTCGAGGCTGTTCCACCAGTCCTCGACCATGCTGAAGTTGCCTTCCAGCATGGGGTGATCGAACGGCATCCAGAGAGCGGACATCATGATCCCGTCGAAGTCGGCCTTCATGCCCATCGCCAGCGCGTAGCCCGCCACGGCCACGACCTCCTCCTGCATGCTCGTCAACCCGTTCATGCCGTTGTACTTGGGCGCGTTCAAGAAGTGGCCGCAATTACTGCGGTCGGGCGTAGCCGGTGGCGATGCTCATCTGCCGGCAGTCGAGAGCCTCCCACCACAGGCTGAAGTTGCCTTCCAGCATGGGGTGATCGAACGGCATCCAGAGAGCGGAACGGCGAATATTATTGCTAAGTCACCGAATAATCACTCTTTGGGTCGTTTGTATCACCCACATATCGCACACGGTTTGCTATTGTCCGTTGCTGAACCGTGCCGGGTCTTCCGAGCCCGGTTTGTCGAGAGTCGGCGTGGCATGAAGCGGCGTGTCGATGACGATCCGGAACGGGGCCGGGAACGGCAGGGTTTCCGGCCCCGGTTGTCGTACCGCGGAGAAGGCGCTCTCTGTCGGCCGCGTGATTGGAGAAGGCAGGCATGTGGAAGAAGGACGAACCCAACCAGCCGGCGACCCCTCGGGTGACGGGCACGACCGGCTCCGCCGGCCCGGCAGCGAGCCGGGCGAACCAGAACGTCTTCATCGGCAAGTCGACCCTCGTCAAGGGCGAGCTCCACGGTAGCGAGGATCTGACGATCGAGGGGGAGGTCGAGGGCACGATCACGTTGAAGCAGCACGTCCTGACAGTCGGTGCCCACGGGCGCATTCACGCGCAGGTCTTCGCCAAGTCGGTCGTGGTCCTGGGCGAGGTCATCGGCAACATCGAGGCGATCGAGAAAGTCGTCATCGACGCCGACGGGAGCGTCGAAGGTGACATCAAGGCCCCTCGCGTCGCCATCTCGGAAGGAGCGAAGTACCGCGGCAGCATCGATATGCAGCAGGGGCGCCAGGCGAACCGCGCCACGAGCGAGCCAACGCCGGGGTCCGAACCCCGCCGCCCGCCGCGGGCCGCAAGGGTCAGGAGCGGCGGACGCGATTCGGCGTCCGACACCGGCGGCGCGAGCCAGAGCTCTTCGGCGGGTGTTCGCCGAGACGCCGGCGGTCCCGCGAGCTGACGAGCGGCGCGCCTCCGACCGCGGGTCACCTCAAAAGGGGCCAATCTTGAGAAGTCGCTCGGCGTTCTTGTGGGCGATCTTCTCCTTGACGGTTCGCGGCAGGTCGACCGCCCGGAACCAGTCGGCGCCCACCTGGTTGCTCACGAACGGATAGTCCACCGCGAACATCACCCGGTCCTCGCCCATGACGGACAGCACCAGCCGCAACAGCTCGTCGCGGAAGAACGCGCTGGTGGTGATCCAGAAGTTGTCGTGGAAGTACTGCTGAACGGGCTTCTGCAGCGTGTCCGCGGTGATCCCGGCCAGGTCGTCCCCGAAGCGCCAGTAGAAGAACGGCAGGCCCTCGCCCATGTGCCCGACGATGATCTGCAGGTTCGGGTGCCGGTCGAAGACGCCGCTGACAATCATGCGCAGGCACTGCAGCGCGACCTCCTGGTGCCAGCCGTAGCCGGCGCCGCTGAGAACGCGGCTCACCCACTGGTTGCCGAGGCCGTTGTAGTAGATGTCCATCACCTGGGGAGAAGCCCAGTTCGGGTGGATGTAGATCGGCACGTCGAGCGCCTCGGCGCGGGCGAGCACGGGGGCGAAGTCGGCATGGTCGAGGAACTTGCCGTGGACGGCCCCGTAGGTCATGCAGCCCAGGAAGCCGAGCTCGTCGACCGCGTACTCGAGCTCGTCGGCGGCGGCCTCCGGCTCGCTCAGGGGCAGCGTGGCGAAGGCGCGGAAGCGATCGGGGTAGGCCGGAATGACCTCGTTGGCGACCCAGGAATTCAGCCTGCGCGCGTATGCGACGCCCTCGGCACTAGGCAGGTTCTGGGCGCCGGGCGTCAGCGCCGACAGGACCTGGATGTCGATGCCGGCCGCATCCATGTCGGCGATGCGGCCGGCGCCGACGTCGTCGATGTCGAACCGGGGCACGCCCCTCGGGAACCTGATGTCGTTGAGCCGCCGCAGCTCGGGGGTCGCAAAATGCTCTTCGAGTCCGAGCAGGAACAGGTCGCCATCCTCGCCTGCGGCGGTCGCCGCCATGCTCGCGGGCAGCGCCGTCGTCGCCGCGGCGGTGACGCCGAGAACGCCGGCGTGGCCGAGGAAGTCGCGCCGGCTCAGTGTTCTGCGAGCTGACCCGTGGCCGGGCTGAGAGTGCGCGTCGATCATGATGTGAACCCCCCTTCACCGCGATTGTCGGCGCCCGTGGTTGCACGGCTTCGCCATCGCCCATTGCCGCCGATGTGGGCGGGGAGACGGCCCCGAGACCCACCTCACAAACGTCGCGACTGTCCACATTGGCACAATCATCACCTTTATGGCCTGAAATATCGCCCGCATATCGCACACGGTCTCGCTACCGTTTGTTTTACTGAATCCGTGCCAGGTTGGCAACCTGATGTCGGTCACTTGTCCCGAGCCTGCACGTGAAGTGCAGTCGGCAACCCCATGGCGATCGCGGTCCTGAGTGGCAGGACGGCTCGAGCCTGCACGTGGGCGGCCGGCGTCGGCGCGGCCCGCGCACAGCGGCGTCTCGCTGGCTCCTCGTCGGCGAGAGGGGCTCACGAAGCGAGGAGGTCCACCATGCGTCGGAAGCACTACTCCTTCGATTGAGGGGCGCCTGGGGCTCGTTCGCGTCGGTGGCGGGCGAGAGCGGGAGCGCGGCTTGCATCGCTGGTCCCTCCTCGGTGACTGCGGACGGGAAGGAACACCGCGACCGGGTCGCCCGTCAGTTCATAAGAGAGCCTGCCCGACGACGTGCATGTTGCCGTCTGTCGGTTGCGCCGGCCGGGAGAGAAGCCATGACAACGCGTGCACTCTGGTCTCTACTCGTCGCGCTCGGTCTGTTCTGCGTGGCCGGGACCGCGTCTGCACAGGACACGACGTCGCAGCCTTGGCTGCACGTGCAGATCTCCAGCAGCGGTGATGACGACGGCGATGGCCGTCACGGCGACGACGGTCACGACCGCGACGGCCGCCATGAGGACGCTGGCGATGGCGACGGCGATGGCCGTCACGACGACGGCGATGGCGAGGACGGTGACGACGGCGACGGCGAGGACGGCGAGGACGGCGACGGCGAGGACGGTGACGACGGCGACGGCGAGGACGGTGACGACGGCGACGGCGACGACGGCAACGATGGCCACGACAGCGATGATCGCGGCGACGACGGCGACGGCCGGCGCGACGACGGCGAGCATGACGACGACGGCGATGAGGGAGGGGACTTCAACGTCAACATCAACGTCCCGCTCTCGGCGGTCGAGCCGCTGCTTGGGCTGGTCCCGCACCGCATCCTGTCCGACGGGCGCCTCACCGTGGCCGGCCGCGACATGCCGATCGACATGGGCGCCGTGCGCGGTCTCTGGCGCGTCATCGCAGACAGCGGCGACGCGGAGTTCATCACCGTCGACAGCGAGGACGCCACCGTGCGCGTCTCGCGCGCCGGGGCATGGATGCTCGTGAAGGTGGAGGAATGCGACGAAGACGGTGGCGAGACGGTCGACATCCGATTCCCGGTCGCGGTGCTCGACGCTCTGTTCTCGGGAGACGGTGACACCCTCGACATAGGGGCGGCGGTCGAGCGCCTCGCGGACATGCGCGGCGACATCGTTCACGTTCGCGGGGACGATCTCCAGGTGCGGGTGTGGATCGACGAGGTCGCGAACGCCGGCCAGTGAGCCCTCCCGCCGTCGGGAGGTGTTTCGTAAAGCGAGTCGGGGCGATGGCGGTCGGGGATGGGTGGGGGGGCTGATGGCCGGCCTCGCGGAGCGCGGGGCCGGCAGGAGGAGTCGCAATGCGAGCCGATGAGATGCTCTTCTGGATCTTCGCGGGCCTGCTGTCCGCCCTGATGGTCGGCAGCGCGGGGATGGCGCTGTTCGACCCTGGCTGGGCGCGAGACTCGTTCGTGCACCTGGGCTTTCCGACCTACATCATCTATCCGCTGGAGATCGCCAAGCTGCTCGGGGTGGCGGCGGTGGTCAGCAACGCGTCGCCCTTCCTCAAGAACCTCGCTTACGCGGGGTTCTTCTACCACCTGCTCCTCGCGCTGAGTGCGCACATCGCCGCGGGCGACGGACCGGGCATGATGGTCGGGGCGGCCGCCGGGCTGGTGTTGTTGGCGGGCTCGTTCCACTTCGACCACAGGTGAAGGGAAGCTCGAGCGAAGACGTTCCGCCGCCGGCCACCCCGTGATCGAGGGCCGCCGCGGGCCCGCCTGCCAAGTCGGCGGGCGCCTGCTTCTCGGCGGCCCTTCTTCGGGGCTCCGCCCGTGAGGGCCACGGTCCCGGGGACTACGCCGGCGGCAGACCGACAGCCAGCAGCGCCTGCTCGACGGCTCGCCAGGCCGCGCCGTCGGGGTCGAGGCGTGCGATATGTGGGTGATGTAAATCGCTGATTCGGTGATGATTGTGCCAATATGAAATAATGTGCGACGGTGAGGGTGCGTATCGCGCCGCCTCGTCGCGCGAGGCGCCTCGCGCGACGACCGGCAAGGAGGATCCGGTGAAGGAGAGCCCCGCCCAGTTGCGGCGACGGATCGAGACGCTCGAGGACCGCATCTCGAAGCTGAGCGCGGCCGTCCTGCGCATCAGCGCCAGCCTCGACCTCGAGACCGTCCTGCGGGAGATCGTCGACAGCGCCCGCGAGCTGACCGGCGCCCGCTTCGGCCTGATCACGACCGTCGACGACGCCGGGCAGCCGCAGGACTTCGTGACCGCCGGGTTGACCGAGGACGAGCACGCGGAAATGGTCGCGTGGTCCGACGGACCGCGGCTGTTCGCGCACTTCCGGGACCTGCCCGAGCCCCTGAGAGTGGCCGACCTGCCGGCCTACGTCCGGGGGCTCGGCTTCTCGACGGAGGTGATTCTGTCGAAGACGCTGCAGTGCACGCCGATGCGCCACCGCGACGTGCGCGTCGGCAACTTCTTTCTCGGGGAGAAGGAGGGCGGGCCCGAGTTCACGGACGCCGACGAGGAGCTTCTGGTGCTGTTCGCGTCGCAGGCGGCCACGGCCATCGCCAACGCCCGCACCCACCGGAACGAGCAGCGGGCCCGGGCCGACCGCGAGGCCCTGATCGAGACCACGCCGGTGGGCGTCGTCGTCTTCGACGGCTCGAGCGGCCAGCCCGTGTCGCTGAACCGGGAGGCGCGGCGCATCGTCGAGGGCCTGCGCGTGCCGGGGCGTTCGCACGAGGAGCTGCTTGACCTGATTACCTGCCGCCGCGGCGACGGGCGGGAGGTCACCCTGGCGGAGTTTCCGCTGGCTCAGCAGTGGATCCACGCCGAGACGGTGCGCGCCGAGGAGATCACGCTCTCGGTGCCGGACGGCCGGCGCGTCGCGATGCTGGTCAACGCCACGCCCATCCGGTCGGCCGACGGCGAGGTCGAGTCGATGGTGGTCACCCTGCAGGACCTCGCCCCGCTCGAGGAGCTGGAGCGGCTGCGGACGGAGTTCCTGGCCATGGTGAGCCACGAGCTGCGGGCGCCGCTGACCTCCATCGTCGGCTCGGTCACCACCCTGCTGCGGGCCTCCCCGGGGCTCGACCCGGCCGAGATGCACGAGTTCCACCGCATCATCGACGAGCAGGCCAACCACATGCGCGGCCTGCTCGCCGACCTGCTCGACCAGGGGCGCATCGAGACGGGCACGGTGTCGCTCGCGCCCGAGCCGGCGGAGGTGGCGGGCCTTGTGGAGCAGGCCAGGCGCACCTTCCAGGGCGGCGGCGGCACGCACGCCCTGAGCATCGACCTGCCGGACGGCCTGCCGCGGGTGATGGCCGACCCGGGGCGCATCGCCCAGGTCCTCAACAACCTCTTCTCGAACGCGGCGCGGCACTCGCCCGAGTCGTCTCCCATCCGGGTGGCGGCGGAGCGTGACGGCGTGCACGTGGCGGTCTCGGTGTCCGACGACGGGCGCGGCGTGCCGCCCGGGCGGCTGCCGCACCTGTTCGGCAAGCACGCCGGCGCGGCCGCGGACGGCGGACCGGGGGGGCGGGGCCACGGCCTGGGCCTGGCCATCTGCAAGGGGCTGGTGGAGGCGCACGGAGGCCGCATCTGGGCGGAGAGCGGCGGGGCGGGGCGCGGCACGCGTTTCACTTTCACGGTGCCGGTGGCCGGCGACGCCGCCGCCGTCGACCCGGGCTCCGCCGGGACCGGCCGCCGTCCGCTCCGGCCGGGGGCGGAGCAGGCGCGCATCGTCGTGGTCGACGACGACCCGCAGACGTTGCGGCACGTTCGGAACGCGCTCGCCGACGCAGACTACGTCCCCATCGTGACGGGCGACCCCGAGGAGCTTCCCGAGCTCGTCAAGACGCACAGGCCCCGGCTGGTGCTGCTGGACCTGGTGCTGCCGGGCACCGACGGCATCCAGCTCATGGAGAGCATGCGCGAGCTGGAGGACTTGCCGGTCATCTTCCTCTCGGCCTACGGCCGGGACGAGACGATCGTCAAGGCGCTGGACGCGGGCGCCGCCGACTACCTCGTCAAGCCCTTCTCGCCGTCGGAGCTGACGGCGCGGGTGCGGGCGGCCCTGCGCCGGCAGGCCGGGCCGGAACCGTTCCGACTGGGGGAGCTGGCGATCAACTACGAGGAACGCAGCGTCACGGTGGCCGGCCGCCCCGTCGAGCTGACGTTCACCGAGTTCGAGGTGCTCAGCGTGCTCTCGCGCAACGCCGGACGGACCCTGAACTTCGAGTCGCTGCTGCGTCAGGCGTGGGGCGGGCGGGGCCGCGGCTCGGAGAACCCGAAGAAGGTGCGCGCCATCATGAAGACGCTGCGCCGCAAGCTGGGCGACGACGCGTCCAACCCGGCCTGGGTGCGCAATCAGCGCGGCGTGGGCTACCGCATGCCGAGGCCGGGCGAAGGGTAGTCGGCATGAGCTCCGGACACTCAGCCCATCTCATCGCCCCCCACGGCGGGACCCTCGTCGATCTCTTCGCCGCTCCCGACCGGTCGGCGGAGATTGCCGCCGCGTCGCGAGACTGGCCGTCTCACGACCTGACTTCCCGGCAGCTCTGCGACCTCGAGCTGCTGCTCGACGGCGCGTTCTCCCCGCTGACGGGGTTCATGACCTCGCGGGACCATGCCGCGGTCTGCGCCGACATGCGGCTGGGGAACGGCACGCTGTGGCCGATCCCGATCACCCTCGACGTCGGCGAGGAGCTCGCCGACAGGCTCTCGGCCGGCGATCGCCTCGCCCTGCGCGACCCCGAGGGCGTGATGCTGGCCGTCCTCCACGTCGAGGACATCTGACGCCCCGACCGCGAGGCGGAGGCCGAGGCGGTGTTCGGCACCGCCGACCGCGAGCACCCCGGCGTCGCTCGCGCCCCTGGGCTACGAGGTCGTCAACCTGGGCGCGGATGCCCCGACGCCGCTCCTTGAGGTCCTGCGCTTCGTCGAGGCCTGCGTCGGGCGCCCCGTTCGCGTCGAGCATCTGCCGCGCCACCCGCCACGAGCGGTTCCCCCGAGCCGGCACATCCGGTGCGACCCCCGGCGGTGGCTATGACGGTCGGCATGTTGTTGGTGCGTCGGCTCCGCGTCGTCGTCGATTGCCCCTGCATGAGGCGCTAGAGGGCAGTCTCACCGAACTTGGCGACGGCGCGGCGGATCCCGGAGACGAGAAGCCGCCACCTCTCCCGAGAGCCGGTGGAGGTATCAGCGAGCACGGCAATCCCAAGCCGCGTCATCGAACGGATCGCCGCATCGTGGCTCACGCCAGCGTCCCTCGCGAAGGCCTGAATCACCTTGACCTCTTTGTCGATCAAAACGTGCTCGACCGCATGCCTGTAAGCGTACCTCTCGTTGTTCCGTACATCGGCCATGGACGACCTCCCATCCGCATCGCCGCCTTCGAGGCCCTTCTGGAGGCCTTCCTCATGGCCCTGGGCCACCAGTCCTTGGTCCATCCCGCACCGTTTCGGGCACTCTTCACCCGCCCGGCGACTCTGTCGATGTCGGCTATTGCCGGGGCGAGCATCGGAGCCTCCAGGTATCGGCTCGCCTGAGCGGGCGAGCCAGTCGATTTCCAGGGCACCACGCCCGGTTGCTGTCGGGTCGTGGTGCCCGATTTCTCCACCCGTTCCGGGTGGTCTCCATCCCTGCCTGTTGGGGTTGAGCCAAGTTTATCACAGCCGAAAAAGCGAAATTTTAACGGCATTAAAGGCGAAAGTTAGTCCCTGCAAACGCCGTCACTGCTTTCGGGGCGGCTACCAATCGCACATTCTTGCCGGCCGCTCTCGTCGCCCCCGCGGATCCGCCCAGAGCTGCGAGGTGCCATCCTCGCCGGCGAGGAGTCCCGATTGCAGTACGTCGTCGCCTTCAACATCGCCGACCGAGAGGCGTCTGCCGGTCACGGTGTCGAGGTCGAGGTCGTGCTCCAGCCGCAGGCGGCGAAGCCGTCGAGGAGGTGAGCCCGGGCACCAGCTCCCGTACTGCGTGCTATGGTACTCAGTGATATGTTGAGAGCATGAGAAGTGAATGCGCGTCTTCAAGACCAAGGCGTTCGACCGATTCGCGCGGAGCGAGCGGATCGCCGACGACGCCTTGCGAGAAGCTGCGCATCGAGCCGACCACGGCGAGATCGATGCCGATCTCGGCGGCGGCGTGATCAAGCAGCGCATTGCGCGTACGGGCGAGGGGAAGTCCGGCGGGTTCAGAACCATCATCCTGTTCCGGCGGAAAGACAGGGCCTTCTTCGTCTACGGGTTCTCGAAGGCTGACCGTGCCTCCATCCGCCGGGACGAACTCCAGGCCTTCCGTGCGCTTGCTCGCGAGTTGCTGGGTCTCGAGGACGGGGACCTGTCGGTGGCGGTACGGCGAGGAGCGATCAGGGAGGTCGAATGACATGGACGGACAGTATGCGAGCCCCGCGTTGGCGGCCGTGCACGAGACCGCGCTGGATCTCGCCGAGGCGGGCGTCCTCGAAAAGCGGACGATGAAGACCTTCGACGCGATGTGCCTGACGCCGGTCGAGAGCCTCGGTCCACGGCAGATCAAACGGATTCGCCTCCGGGAAGGGGCAAGTCAGGCGGTCTTCGCCCGGTATCTGAACGTCACCCCCGGACTGGTGAGCCAGTGGGAGCGTGGCGACCGGCGCCCGCGCGGCGCCTCGCTCAAGCTGTTGACCCTGGTCGCCAGAAAAGGCCTGCATGCGGTCGCCTGACCCGGATCGGCCGCGTCGCGCCCGGCGTGGTCGCTGGTGAGCCGGCCCGCTTTCTGTCGGCTCGACCGGGCGCCGGCCCGGCGCCGTCCGTCACCGTCGCGCCGGGTGCGGTGCGCCCTCGGCCTGTGATCGGCCGCCCGGGTCCGCGCCCGTCGAGGCGGGCGCTCGCGGTGACCGCGAGGCCGGACGCGGCGTCAACGCGGGGCAGGCGCTCCGCCGCCGCCTCCCCGAGCGACCGGCCCCGCCAGCGAGGGCCGCCGATGCCGCCGTCCACTGCCCGTGCAGGTCCGTCTCCCGCCCGGGCAGGGCCATCAGCATCGCGTCGAGCCCCTCCACCCCGCTCGCCCCGTACTCCAGAAGACCGCAGATCATGTCCACCGGGATTCGTTCCAATGGGCGCGGGCGCTCGCGGTCCGTTTCGCGTGGCCGACGGACAACCGGAATGGGCCGGCCTGCCGCGGCCTCAGAAGCCGACGACGGCCCGGACCGCCATCCCGCCGCGCCGGGGCTCGAAGGTGATCGACGGCGCCGCCGCCGGGGCGGTGGACAGCACCGTCATCAGCAGCACGCCGGCGGCAAGCCCCGCGGCTCCCGCCGCCGCCGCCCACGCGCAGCGCGTTCCCTCGGGCTCGCGGCAGTCCTTGTCCTCGAAGCGGTACCAGACCAGCCGGCCACCGACCACGGCCAGCACGAGCCCGGTCATCATGCGCTCCAGCGATCGTGGCCGCGGCGCCGCCCCCGACTCCATCCCGAGCTCGAACGCCGCCGTCTTCGCCTGCTCCAGCACGTCCGCGTCCGCATCCGACGCGAGCAGAAACACCGCGAGCGCCGCCGCACACATTTTCGTCATGGCCATTCAGTCCGTGATGGTTCTCAAGTCGGGATTCGACGCGCCGGCTCGTGCGCGTCGTTCCAGCGCCACCACCACGGCGTGCAACTCCATCAGGTTCGCGGCCCTGATGGGGGCCGTTTCCCGGCGGCGCCGGCGCGGGGTCGGTCCTGTGCGGTCGAGTACAGCGCCGATTGCGACTCGCAAGTTACACTCTACACCATTCACCGCGACAACGATGTGACAACAGGATCCCTGCGAGCGGAGCGGGGAGATGTTGGCCGGGCCGCGTGTTGTTCAGTATCACAACAAAGACACATTATTGCGCTAAATTAACACATAAAAATCACGTCCATGGTTGTATCATTTGGCGGCCGGCCTTTGCCGTCCCGGAGGGGCGGCTCCCGCCGGAGGGCCGCCGACTGGAGGAAGCCCATGAGCGTCGTTGCGGACATCGACCGGCTCGGCCCGCAGGTCGGCGAGACGGTACCGTCCTTCTCGCTCGCCGACCAGCAAGGCGCCGCGCGCGACCTGCAGTCGCTGATGGGGCCCGGCGGCCTGATGCTCGTCTTCAGCCGGTCGGCCGACTGGTGACCGTTCTGCAAGACGCAGCTCGTGGAGCTGCAGAGCCGGTATGCCGACCTTCGGGAGCGCGGCCTCGGGCTGGCCGTCGTCACCTACGACCCCGCCGAGAGCCTCGCCGCATTCGCCACCGCCCACGGCATCACGTTTCCGCTGCTGTCCGACGAAGGCTCGGCGACCATCCGGGAGTTCGGCCTCCTGAACGAGGAGATGGACCCCGACCGCGCGCCGGCGGAGCGGCAAGCGATGATGCGGCGTCTGTACGGCATTCCCCATCCGGGCACGCTCATGCTCGACCCCGGCGGCCGCGTCACCGCGCGCTTCTTCGAGGCCGCCCTCCAGGAGCGGTTCACGGCGTCGAGCATCGCCGTCCGGCTGGGAGACGTGGTGGCGGGCGCGGACCGCGACGCGACGCGCGTGGAGACCGATCACCTGGAGGCGCTCGCCTGGGCGACCGACGACGTGGTGGCCCCGGGCAATCGCCTGTCGCTCGTGGTCGACGTGATCCCGAAGCCGGACATGCACGTCTATGCGCCGGGAGACCACGGCTACCGGGTGATTCGGCTGCGCACCACGTCGCCGGAGTTCCTGCGCAGCCACGAGCTGAGCTATCCGCCGCCGGAGACGTACCGCTTCGAGCCCCTGGACGAGACCGTGCCGGTCTACCGGGACCGGTTCCGCCTCGTGCAGGACGTCACGATTCCGGCGCGGCCGGAGGTGGTCGGGCTGGCCGCCGAGCCGGGCGCCGCGCTGCGCGTGGAAGCGGTGCTGGAGTACCAGGCCTGCGATCACGAGGTGTGCCACCTGCCCCAGGCCGTGCCCTTGAGCTGGGACCTGTCCTGGCGCCCCCTGGTTCGCGGCTGATGGCCCGGTCCGACCTGCAACCGGCCGGGTTGCGCCTGCACTTGACGCCGCTCGACGGCCTCCTTCTGCTCGTCGTCCTGATTTGGGGCAGCAACTTCTCCATCGTCAAGGTGGCCATCGAGGAGATACCGATCTTCGGCTTCAACACGCTGCGGATGGCCGCCGCGTGCATCGTGCTTCTGGCCGTCTCGCGCCTGAACGGCGAAGGGGCCCCGGACCGCGGCGACTGGCCCCGGTTGATGACGCTCGGCTTCTTCGGGCATTGCTGCTACCAGCTCGCGTTCGTCACGGGACTCGCACGAACGACGGTCGCCAACAGCTCCTTGATTCTCGGCTGCATGCCGGTCTCCGTCCTCGTGCTCAACGCGCTGAGCGGCCGGCCGGAAGCGGTGGGGAAGCGCCAATGGCTCGGGATCGGATTCGCCGTCGCCGGCGTGTATCTCGTGGCCGGGCAGGGCGCGGGGGCCACGACGGAGACGCTGCTGGGCGACGCGCTGACGATGGCCGCGCTCTGGTGCTGGGCCTGGTACACCACGGGGTCGCGCGCCTTGCTGGAGCGCTACTCGCCGCTGCGCCTGTCGGCCTACGCCACGCTCGTCGGCACCTTGTGCTACACGCCCTTCGGCGTGCCCGATCTGCTGCGGCTCGACTGGGGCGGGGTCAGCGCCGGCGCGTGGGTGGCGCTCGTCGTTTCCGGACTCCTGGCGCTCTCGGTGGCGCACATCATCTGGTACACCGGCGTGAAGCGGCTCGGGAGCGCCCGCACGGCGGTCTACGGGAACCTGGTGCCGGTGACGGCGATGGCGGTGGCGTTCATCTGGCTGAATGAACCGATCGGCGCCGTTCGCCTCGCGGGGGCGGCGCTCGTGTTGACGGGCCTCGTGCTGACCCGGGTGGGGCGGTCGACCGCTTCCGCACCGGTCTGACGCGGTGGCCTTCCGGCGGTTCAGCCGTTCGCCGGTCTTCCATCGCGAGGACGGCTGCGTGCCACTCCGTGCCGCTTCGTGCCGAGGACCCGCCGCCGAACCACCGGAGGTCAGCCGATGCCTGAGACCGGATCGCGGGCGACATCGACTCGCGAGCCGACCCCACCCGAACCGCGAACCCCGTGGCTGCTGCGAACCAAGGTGACGCCGCCCGAACCTCCGGAGGGGTACTTCCACCGGCCGGCGTTGTTGAGGCAACTCGATCCGTCCGCGAATCGGCGGGTCTCGGTGCTGCGGGCGCCGGGCGGTTTCGGCAAGACCACCACCCTCGCCGAGGTCGCTCGCCGCGCCAGGAAACAGGGTGCGCTCGTCGCCTGGCTCACGGTGGACGAGGACGACGCGCCAGGCCTTTTCGGGGCCCATCTCGCCTATGCGTTCGAGCACGCGGGCCTGGATCCGTTGCGGGCCAGCGAGAACGCCTGGACGGCAACGCCGCTCACGCACCAGATCGGGATGCTCGTTCGCGCGATCGAGGCGCATGCGACGCGCTGCCTGCTCATCGTGGACGAGCTCGAACGGCTGCCGGTCGAATCTGTCGATCTGCTGGAACGCCTGCTGCGACGCGGCCCCCGCAATCTCCATTTCGCCCTGTCGTTCCGCACGAATCCGGGGCTGGATCTGGCAGGCATCGTTCTCGAAGGCTCGGCGGTCGTCGTGACCACCGAGCAGTTTCGCCTCACGAAATCCGAGATCGGCCGGTTCGTCGGGGGCAATCTGACGCGGCAGGAGCTGACGGAGACTGTCGACCGCACGGCGGGATGGCCGGTAGCCGTTCGCATCGACCGCACCATGCGGATGACCGGCTCCGCCCAGGGCATCGAGCTGGGCAAGGCGATCACCCAGAACTTCCTCGACGCGCGCCTGCTGCGCCGTCTCTCCGACCAGGACCGCGCCCTGCTCCTCGATCTGGCGGTCTTCGAGTGGATCGATACGAACGTGGTCGACGAAGTACTCGAGTCGACCAACACGCAACTGCGCCTCGACGGGCTTCTGGCGCTGGATGGGCTGGTGACGCCCGTGGGTCAGGACGGCGCGGTGCGGCGTCTCCACCCGGTCGTCAGGCAGCACTGTCTCCGGTTGCTGGCCAGCCAGGATCCGGCTCGCATGCAGCACCTCCACCGCAGGACCGCCGAGGCCCTCGCGCGACGCGACCAACTGATTCCCGCGTGGCGTCACGCGGCCGCGACGGGCGACCGGGAGTTCCTGGGCAACATGATGGAGCGCGTCGGCGTGTTCCGCATGTGGCTGCGCGAGGGCATGACGTGCCTGGCCGCGGCCGACCGGTTCCTGACCCCGGAGCTGCTGGAGGAATTCCCGCGCCTCGCCCTCATCCGCTGCGTGGCCCGGCGTCTGCGGCTTCAGTTCGACGAAGCGGGAGCGCTGTATCGGGCCACCAAGCCCAGGCTCGACGACATGGCCCGGCGCCGCGGCGAGGGCTACCTTCCGGCGATGCTCATCGACCGCCTCTTCACCGAAGTCAGCCTGGTCGGCGCCCACTTCCGGTCGAACAGCGACGGCGTCAAGGCGGAGATCGAGGCCCATGCGCGGGGCTCCGCAACCACCGAGACGACGCCGCTGCTCGCGTGCGGACTGCACACGTCCCGTTGCGTCTCCGACTACCAGACGGCCTGCTTCGAGACATGCCGCCAGCACGGACTGGCGGCGCTCTCGCTGATGGCGCAGGGCGGCTTCCGTCACGGCGAGATCTTCATCAATCTCCATCTCGGCATGGCCGCCATGTCCCAGGGCCGCGTGCAGGAGGCCGCCGACCGGTACGCCATCGCGCGGCGTCACGAAGGCCTGCTTCGCCACCGACGCCGCCCTCGCGACGATCATCGACGCGCTCGTGATCGAGCTCGACATCGAGCGCGACCGCGCGAAGGCCATCGAGCAGCGGACGCTGACCGGACTGACCGAGCTGCGCGGGGCATGGCTGGATGCCCATGCAGCCGCGATCGCCGTGGCCGCCGAGCTGTCCTCCGCACGGCACGGCACGGAGTTCGGCATCCAGTTCCTGACGGACGAGATCGCGAAGGTCCGGGCCATGGGTCTGACGACCATCGTGCGCTACGCGTCCACGCTGCGCTCGCTCTTCCTGCTCGAGGCCGGGCGACCCGACGGCGCCGAACAGGTCTGGCGGGACGAGCGGCTCCCGACGGACGTTTCGGACCTGATCGATCTCGACCGCCGGTCCTGGCGCGAGGTGGAAGCGCTGTCCTGCGCGCGCATCCGGCTGCTGACCGAGCTCGGAGACCGCGACGCCGCTCGTGACCTGGCGAACCGTCTGCGGCGGATCTCGTCGCAGCACGGCCTGACGCGCACCCTGATGCGAGCGCTGGTGCTGTCGATGGTCGTCGAGGCGGGCGCGGACGGGGCCCTCGAGCCGCTCGTCGAGTTCCTGCGACTGACGCGCAGCACCGACTACCTGCGGCCGCTGGTCCGCCATCGTGATGTCAGCCGCCGCCTCCTGACCCGGTTGCTCGAGGGAGACCCGGACCCGGAGGTCCGCGACGCGGCCACGACCGCCCTCGCGCGCCTCGAGGGACCGACTGCCGGCAGCGGCATCCCGGCATTCTCGGCGCGCGAGCAGGCGGTGCTCGCCGAGCTGCGCAAGGGCCTCCGCAACCGCGAGATCGCGGATCAGCTCCGGATAAGCGAGGATGGCGTTCGCCACCACCTCAAGAACATCTACCGGAAGACGGGCACCAGCGACAGAAGCGAGGCCGTGAGCCGCGCCATGTCGATGGGCCTGCGGCTCTGACGCCCCCGGACGCCGCGGGCACGCGCCCAAGGCGACGCCGACTCCCCACCACCCGCGGCCACCCGCCGTCCGGAGCGACTCGTTGTCGACGCCGGTTTCCCCGCATTCCCCGCTGTCGGAGTCCCTGCTACCGCAGTCGACTACCCCCGGGGTTGGGGGGGGTAGCTGCGGGGTAGCTGCGGGCGGGGCCGGGCGCGTTCCGGCACCTACCGCCCAATTCACCTCGGCCCTCCCTTCCGCCCGGCAAGCGTTCGGCGCGATACTCACGCCCCGATGACGAACAAGCAGTCGGCACGCGTTCGGCCCGAAGCGGAGATCGACGGAATGGTCGACGAGTTCGGCGCGTTCGGCATGGACTGGGCGGCGTTCAGCCGCGAGCTGGTCGACCGCAACGCGCTCTCCCGGACTCGACGCCGCGGGGCTCCCCGCGGGGCTGTCGCCCGAATCCGGGGCACCGTGCGCGCCATCATGACGCGGAACATGTCGGGTCCGCGGGCCCGCGGAGCAGCCCCGGGCGCCGTGACCGGGTCGGCGCGGTCCATCCTCCCCGACCGGTAGACGGGACTCGACCGACGTGCGACCGGTGTCCGACCTCTGCGACGAAATCCGGTCCGGCCGGCTGCGGCTCGCGCTGTTTGCCGCGCTGCTGCTGGGCGGCCTCGCGCTGATCGATTCCCTGGCGCTGTCCAGCATCATCTTCGCCGGCCCCTTGTCTCCTTTCGTCCTCAACGGCGCCAGCATGTTGCTCCTCGGGCACATTGCCTGCTTCCTGGTCGTCGGCCTCATGAGCAGCCACCGCGGCATGGTCGGGATACCGCAGGAAGCCCCCGCCGCCGTGCTGGCCACGGTCGGCGTTACCTTGACCGAGGTCATGGCCGGTGCAAGCGACGCCAGCCGCTTCATGACGATGGTCGTCCTGCTGGTCTTCGCCAACGTGGCCACCGGCGTTTGCCTGCTGCTGCTGGGACGCTACCGGATCGTCCGCCTGCTCCGCATGATTCCCTACCCGGTGACGGCGGGATTCCTCGCCGCGACGGGTTGCGTCCTGTGCCTGCTCGCCCTGTCGGTGATGAGCGGCCTGCCGCCGGGAGAGGGCGCGCTGCCGCGGTTCTTCGAGCCGGGCATGCCGTGGAAGTGGGGACCCGGGGTGGCCTACGGTGTCGCGCTGTGGCTGCTCATGAAGTCGCGGTGGGGAGGCCCCGGCTTTCTCGCGACGAGCTTCGCGGTGGCCGTCGCGCTCTATCACGCGGGGCTGGCCGCCGCCGGCATTCCCGCGGAAGAGGCGCGCGAGGCCGGCTTGCTGCTGTCCGGCGTGCCCGACCACAGCCTGTGGTCGCCGTTCGCGGTCGGCGATCTGGGGCTCGCCGACTGGGGGACCGTTGCGGCGCTGGCGCCGAGCGTGCTGCCGGCGACCCTGGTGACGGTGCTGTGCCTGGCGGTCTACGTGTCGGGCATCGAGCTGGACACCGGCGTCGAGCTGGATGCCGACCGCGAGTTCCGGGTGGCGGGCGTTGCCGGACTCGTAGCCGCCGCGAGCGGCAGCGTGCCCGGGTTCCAGTCGGTGGGCTACACGTCGATCTGCCACAGGTTGGGCGCCGACGCCCGCCTGACCGGGGTGGTCGCGGCCGGCGTGGTGATGCTCGGAGCGTCATTCGGCTTCACGCTCCTGGGAGCGATTCCGATCCCGCTCGCGGCGGCGGTACTGCTCTTCGTCGGCGTCGACCTGCTGGACACCTGGCTGATCGGCGTTCGGAAGAGGCTCGAACGCACGGAGTACGGCATCGTGCTCCTGACCTGCCTGGCCGCGGCTTCCCTCGGGTTCAACGAGGGTGTCGGTGTCGGTGCGCTCGCCACGACAGTGCTCGTCGTCGTCCGGCTCTGCCGAAGAGAGGTGATTGAAGCCGAGCTCACCGGGCGTGACCTTCATAGCCGCAGGAGCCGGTCCATCCCCGACCGCGCGATCCTGCTGGAGCGAGGCCTGCAGACGCGGGTGTACAAGCTCGGCGGCCATCTCTTCTTCGGCAATGCTCACCGTTTGACGAGTCGTGTGAGGCGGGCGCTGACCGACATGCCGTCCGGGGCGTGCATCCTGCTCGATTTCTCCGGCATATCGAGCCTCGACGTCTCCGCCGTCCACGCCCTTGCCGGGCTCGCCCGGTCGGTGCATGCCAGGGGCGATCGGCTGGTGCTCGCCGCCGCGACCGACCGCTTCGCGAATCACCTGCGACGCAGCCTCCCGGCCGCTGTTCTCGACACGCTGGCGTTCGAGGTCGATCTGGACCGCGGCCTCGAACGGTGCGAGAACATCGTTCTCGCCGCCGCGGCGATCGAGTCCGCCAGGGACGCCACCGCGCGCGACCGTCTGCTGGACAGCGTCGCCGACGATCTGCTGCATCAACTCGACACGCAGATTGCCTTCGAAGAGCTGGTGAGCCAGCTCGAGCCGTGGGTGGAGCCGCGGGACTACCAGACCGGTGATCCGCTGGCCACGCGCGGCGAGATCCAGCCGGGCGCGCAACTGATCGTCGAGGGAGGCGCTTCGGTGTACCGCGAAGGCGTGCGGCTGTTTCAGTGCGCTGCGGGCGACGTCGTCGAGCCCCTGGCCGCCTTGGGGGCGCATTCCGCCGGCGCCTCGACGGTCGCGGACGGACCCTGCCGCACCCTGTTGTTCACGCCGAACGCGCGGCTGCTGCTCGAGGAGCTCCACCCGAAGCTCGGCCTCGAGCTCTACCGGTTCCTGATGACCAGCGAGCAGGCGCGCCGACATCCTTCGGCGGCAGACCACGACCGGAGCGAGAAACCCGCTGACGCTCCGCTCGCTCCGGCGAGTCGACAGCTTCGACGTGCCGGGGACGCGGTCGCGGCGTCAGTCGCGGCGTCGGTGGCCCCTGCGAACGTCGATGTCCCCGTCGCGGCACGTGGTGCGAGCCGCCGGAGCTCGCGAACCGAAGAACGGGCGCCGCACCCGTCCGCGACCGCCGTGGTCCTCCCCCGATGAGCGTCAAGCGGGTGTTGTTCCGCCATGCGGCAGCCCTGCTGTTGTGTTTTTCTCCGGCCCTTGCCGCGAAGGCGCTCGCCGAGCCGAACGGCGGGAGAGTCACCGGCCGCGTCGTCGACATGTCCGGCGGCGTGCTGTCCGGGGCGACGATCACGCTCCGGGGCGGTCCCGGCGCCCCGCGGCGCACGCAGACGGATGGAAGCGGCCGGTTCGAGTTCGCCGGGGTTTCTGCCGGCCTCTTCACGGTGACCGTCTCCCGCAACGGTTTCCGCGAGGTCACGATGAACGGCGTCGAGCTCGCCGCCGGTCCGGTGGAGCTGTCGGACATCACCCTGCGGTTGGCCGCCTTCGACGAGGCGGTGGTGGTGTCCGCGACCCGCGTCGAGCAGCCGCCGCAGTGGATCCCGATGAGCATCTCGGCGGTGACCGGCACCGACATCGAGCGGCGGGGCATCGGGAACCTCACCGAGCTGGCACGCTGGACGCCCGGCCTGACCGTGGTCGACCAGGGCGCGCGCGGCAGCAACGCCATCATCGCCCGGGGCCTCAACACGGACTCGTTGAACGGATCCGAGTTCACGGGCAACAACTACAACAACGGCGTCGCCACCTACCTCGGCGACATCCCCCTCGCGATCGATCTCCGGCTGCACGACATCGAGCGGGTGGAGGTGCTGCTCGGGCCGCAGGGAACGCTCTACGGCGCCGGCACGCTGGCGGGGGCGGTGCGCTACCTGCCGCGGCGGCCCGACACGGAGCGGCGCACGTTCGAGGCCCGCGGCGACCTGTTCGCGCTGGCGCACGGCGGCGCGCCGGGCTCCAACGCCGGCGTCACCTTCAACCTGCCGCTCGTCGCACGCCGGCTGGCGCTGCGCGGCTCCATCGACCGTTACGGCGACCCCGGCTTCATCGACTACGACTACCTGCTGCGAACGCCGGGGGTCTCCGAGCCGGAGCCGGACATGACCGATCCCGGGGCGGTGGCGGCCAACCTGCGGAGCGAGCCCGACGCCAACACCGAGGAGACGGTCTCCGCGCGGCTGTCGCTGCTGTGGCAGCCGACCCGGGAGCTGTCCGCCCTGTTCGCCTACCACCTGCAGGACCAGCAGGTCGGCGCACGTCAGATCAACCACGCCCGGTCGTTCGACACCGGCCGCTACGTCGCGGCGC
This sequence comes from Vicinamibacterales bacterium, assembly GCA_965204675.1. GTDB lineage: Bacteria > Acidobacteriota > Vicinamibacteria > Vicinamibacterales > UBA8438 > JAJEEA01. The sequence continues at coordinate 4,334,344 of OZ242003.1, read as the reverse complement.
ACCGCTACCTGGAGCCGAACGACCGCAGGAACCGGCTCTCGAGCCTGGAGCTGACCTGGGCGCCGCGGTGGGCGGAGCTGACCACTGCGGTGGGCTACTCGCGTTACGCGGCGCGGGGCCAGCGCGACCAGACCGACCTGCTCGTCCAGACCTTCGGCATCACGGGGCTGCTGCCGGGCACGTTTCCGGCGCTGGAGCGGGCACGGGCGTTCAATTCGGGCGTCACGGCGCTCGACCTGACGTCGGGGTTCCGCGCGTTCTCCGCCTATACGCGCGACGACTCGCGCGAGGAGCGCTTCAACTGGGAGACGCGCCTCGTCTCGACGGGCGACGGCCCGTGGGGCTGGGTCGGCGGCGTCTTCTTCAACCGCTACGACGGCACCGAAACGAGCTTCGAGTACGCGCCGGGACTGTCGGCGTTCTCCGGCGTCACACCCGTCCTGACCGGCGTGCCGGTGTCGGAGCCGGTCGAGTACTACAGCTTCGCCGTCCAGGGGGTGAAGGAACGCGCGCTGTTCGGAGAGATCTCGCGCGACGTGGGCGAGCGCTGGCGGATGACGGCCGGCGGACGATGGTTCGGATACGGCATCGCGACCGGCAACCTCGCCGAGTTTCCGTACACGCCGCTGTCCAATTCACCCTTCGCCGACTACGAGTCGGACGACAGCGGCGTCCTGTTCAAGGGGAGCGTCAGCTTTCGGCCGGACGACAAGACGAACGTCTACTTCACGCGTTCGGAGGGCTACCGCATCGGCGGCGGCAACAACTTCACCGTCTGCACCGCCGAGGAGATCGCCCTGCTCACCCACGACGATCCGGCGAACGACCCGCCGCAATCGAGCTGCATCTACGCCGACCAGGCGTTGATCCGGCCGGACACCACGACGAACTACGAAGTCGGGCTGCGGCGCTCGTGGGGCCGGGAGCGGGTCACCCTCAGGGGCACCCTGTTCCACGTCGACTGGACCGACATCCAGGTCGCCGGGCTCACCCCGTTCAGCGCGGAGCCGATCACGCTGAACGGCGGCGGGGCCGTCAGCCGCGGCGTGGAGCTGGCGACGGGGGTCAACGTGTACAGCGCACTTCGCGTCGACGGGTCCTGGTCGTACACGAACGCGGCGCTCAGCGTGGACTCTCCCGGTCTGCTCGGCCAGGCCGACGCCTTCGAGGGCGACCGGCTGCCCGGTGCGCCGCGTCGGCAGGGCAGCCTGCTGGCCTCGTACGCGATGCTGCTGGGCGATGACGTTGCGTTCGACGTGCAGTACGGCTACAGCTACACGGGCGACGTGCTCACCCGGATCGGGATGCGGGCGGGGGGAGAAGCGCTGCCCGGCTACGGCCTGCACAGCCTCTCGGCCTCGGTCTCGAGGAGTGACTGGACCCTGACCGTCTATGGCGAGAACCTGCTCGACGAGTACGCGGTGACCGGCGTGCGCCAGACGCCCGACTTCATCGGCCTCACGAGGGAGGGCTTCCGGTCGCGCCGCTACTTCGCCAACGTGCTCGCCCCTCGGCGGGTGGGGGTGCACCTCCGCTACACCTTCCAGTAGCACTCCGCGGGCCTGCGCACGGCGGCTCCGCGCCGGCCGGAACCGGCCTCGAGGTCGTGCCGGGTGTCGTCGATGAAGACGAGAGTGCTCTTGGCGTCTCCTGTCGCCCACGTTCGACGTGGGAGGGCTCAACCCACGGTGCCCGGCTCGGGCATGCGATAGCCGACGCCCTGCTCGGTGAAGATGTAGGTGGGACGCGCCGCGTCGTCGCCCAGCTTGCGGCGGACCCGCTTCACGACGGCGCGCACCTGCCGCGCCTCGCCGCCGGGCTTCCGCCACGCCTGGCGCAGCAGCGTGTCATGGGTGGTCATCCGGCCGGCGCGGACCGAGAGCACGCGCAACAGCTCGTACTCGGTGGCCGTCAGCTCCACCACGCGGCCCGCCAACGTCACCCGCCGCCGCTCGTAGTCGATGGCCAGGTCGCCCAGCACGAAGGCGTCGGACCCCGCACTCCGCCGCAGGGCTGCCTGGACTCTCGCCGTCAGCTCCGTCGGCGAGAACGGCTTGACGATGTAGTCGGCCGCGCCCAGCTCCAGGGCCCGGGCAATCGTCTCGTCCCGGCGGTAGCCGGAGAGGAAGATGACCGGCAGCTCGGCGAGCTCGGGGATGCGTTCCATCAGCTCGATGCCGTCCGTCCCCGGGAGCATCAGGTCCAGCAGGACCAACCGGGGCTTCTCCGTCCCGAGCAGCTTCGGCAGCTCCTGGGGGTCGCCCGTCAGGAGGGGGACGTAGCCCGCCTCGTCGAGGGCGCCCCGCACGTAGCGCAGCGTCTGGGGGTCGTCGTCGACCACGAGAATGCGCTTCTCCCGCCGCCGGTCCCCGGACGGCTCTGAACCGGCGGGGACGCGGTCGGCGTCGCCGCCGTGTCCCGGCTCCTCGGCCGCCGGAATCGTGAACGTGAACCGGGTGCCCTGGCCGATTCCCGCGCTCTCGGCCCGGATGCGGCCCCCGTGGGCCTCCACCAGCCCCTTGCAGATGGCCAGCCCCAGGCCGTAGCCGCCGAGCCCGCGCTCCCCCTCGCCGCCGCCCGCGGCCCCGGCGTGCTTCCGGAACAGGTGCGGCAACTGCTCGGGCGGCACCCCCCGGCCCTCGTCGGAGACCGAGACCGCCACGTGCACGCCGTCCCGCGCCGCCGCGACCCGGATGGGGGAGAGCTCGGGGGCGTGCCGGGCGGCGTTGGCGAGGAGGTTGTTCAGGACCTGGACGATGCGCTGGCCGTCGGCCATCACCCGGGGCAGGTCCGGCGGCAGGTCGATGCGCACCGGGTGCCGGGCGCCGGCGGCGCCGCTCAGGAACGTCTGCCGGGCCTGGTCCACCAGCCCCGCCACCGGGACCGCCTCGCGGGCGACCGACAGCGTGCCCGTCTCGATGCGCCCGGCGTCGAGGAGGTCGTTGATGAGCCCGCGCATGTGATGGGCCTGCTCGTCGATGATGCGGAAGAACTCGTGCATCTCGGCCGGGTCCAGCCGCGGGGAGGGGCGCAGCAGGGTGGTGGTCGAGCCGATGATCGACGTCAAGGGCGCCCGCAGCTCGTGGCTGACCATGGCCAGGAACTCGGTCCGCAGCCGCTCCCGCTCCTCGAGCTCGGCCAGGTCCTGCAGGGTGACGACGACCGACTCGACGCCGCCGTCCCCGGCCCGGATCGGCGTGGCGTTGATGAGGGTCCTGACGCGGCGGCCGTCGGGGACGGAGAGCTCGATCTCCTCGGCGCGGACGGTCTCGGCGTTGCTGAGCTGCCGGGCCAGGGGGAACTCTGCGAGGGAGACCTCGCGGCCGTCCGCGCGCCGGCACGTGACCACCCCGAGCAGCTCCTCGACAGAGCCGTCCGGCGGGCGCAGGCCGCCGACGATGCGCCTGGCCGCGCGGTTGAACGAGACCGGCCGGCCGGTGCGGGCGTCGAAGACCACCACGCCGACCGGGGATGTCTCGACCAGGGCCTCCAGGTCGGCCCGCGCCCGCTGCTCGCGCCGATACGTGCGGGCGTTGGCGATGGCCGTCGCCGCCTGCGACGCCAGGAGCACCAGCACCTCTTCGTCCTCGTCGGTGAACTCCTGCCCGCCCGCCTTGTCGGCGAGGAAGAAGTTGCCGACGTGCACGCCCCGATGCCGCATCGGCGTCCCCCACAGGGTCCGCTGGAGGGTCCCCGACGGCAGCGGGTCGGTGGAGAAGCCGAGCGAACGGACGTAGTCGCGCGTCTCGCCCAGCTTCAGCGGACCCGGCAGGTCGCGGAGGTGCTCGAAGAGCTGCGGCCCGTCCGCCCAGGCGGCCATCTGCTGGTGCTCCTCGGGCGTGATGCCGGAGGTGACGAAGTCGCGGGCCTCTCCGCTCTCGTCGATGGTCGTGATGCAGCCGTACCGCGCCCCGGTCAGGGCGCGGGCGCTCTCGACGATCTCGTTCAGGACGGTGTCGAGGTCGAGGCTGGCGCTGATGCGGAGGACGGCGGCGCTGAGCCTGGAGATGCGGTCTCGCAGCGCCTCGTTCTCTCGGCGCAGGTCGTCGGGGTTGGTCACGATCGGCTGCTCCGGTTCATCGATACGAAAAAGCGGCCCTGTGTCACAAAATAGACGCAGCGTGTTGCCAGGCGATCACACTGCAGTCACGGCCATAGTGTATCGTGCCACTCGTGACCCTCTCGGGGCCGGACGCTCGGGCGGGTTCGAGTCCCCGGGTCGAGGTCGGGGATGGGTGAGCCGACACGCGCCGGCAGGAGCATCCGCATGGATTCAATCGAACGCTACGGTTACGTCGCCGCGCGGCTCATGCTGGCCGCGATCTTCCTGCTGACCGGCTACGACAAGCTCGTCGACGTCGACAACGCGGCGGGCGACATCGCCGAGATCGGACTGCCGTTCCCGACGCTGCTGGCGTTCGTCGCCGGACTCGTCGAGCTCGTCTGCGGCGTCTTCCTCGCCCTGGGCAGGAGAACGGACTGGGCGGCGGCGGGGCTGCTGCTGTTCCTCGTCCCCGTCACGGTGCTCATGGAGAACCCGCTCCGGGCGGACGCCGACTTCGGCACGGTCATCGACTTCCTGAAGAACCTCGCCATCATGGGGGGGCTGCTGATGGTCGTCCTGACGGAGCGCGCGGCCGACAGGAGGGATGGCAATGCGAACCGGTGAGAGGGACCTGACGCTCTTCCGGGTCTTGGTGCAGACAGCCGTGCCGGGGGCCGGGCACGCGGGATGCGAGGGAACCGGGTCATGACCGGGCCGCACCGTCCCCCGGCGAAACCCACGCTCAGGGAAGCGGTCGCATGTCCGCTGCTGGACGGCGACCTCGAACAGTGGGTCCGCTGCTGCACCGGCCGGTTCCTGCCGCTCGCGCGCCGGGTGGCGGGCGACGACGACGTGGCGCATGACGCGCTGCAACAGAGCTGGGTCATCGTGCTCGAGAAGCTCCACCAGCACCGGGGCGGATCGCCCGCGTGCGGGTGGGTGGGGGCGATCGTGCGCCATGAAGCGCTGCATGGCGCGACCGCGCGGCGGCGAGAGTCGTCGCTCGACGCGGTCGGCGGCGAGGCCGGCTCGGGCGCGGGGTGGACGGAAAGGGTCGGGGCCGTCTGGGAGTCTCCCGAGGTCGCGGTGTATGCCCGCGAGTTGACCCGCCTGCTGTTGGAGGTGATCGACGAGCTGCCGCCGACGTTCCGCGAGGTGGTGCGGCTGCGCGACGTGGAAGACCGCCCGCCCGAAGAGGTCGCCCGCCGGTTGCACATCTCCTCCCGGAACGTGGCGGTTCGGCTGCATCGGGCCCACAAGTTGCTGCGCCCGCGGCTCCTGCGCCGCATCGCCGGCGCCGACGCCGTCCGGTCCTCCAAGAGAAATCTGTAATCCGGTCTCTCCCCGAACTCTCTTACAGAGTGAACCCCCGACAACCCCGAAAGACCGGGCTGCCGGGATCTGCCGGAAAGGGGGAGCGGGATGAGGACGAGCAGCACGGGCTACCGCGGTAGGGGATGGGCGATTCGGCTCGTTGCCTGCCTCGCATCGGCCGGGTCCACCGCCGGCCGGCGATTCGCTCTTGTGGGCAGCATCGTTCTGACTGTCGCCCTGACCGTCGTGCCGGCCGGCGGGATTGTCGAGGCGAAGGACGTCGAGCGGTTCATCAAGGTGACCGACCGCGACGGCGAGCCGGTGACCGACCTCGGCGCCGGCGACTTCACCATCGAGCACGACGGCGAACGTGTCGATCTCGCGCACGTCGAGCTCGTCGACCAGCCGTTGCGGGTGGCGCTGATCGTCGACGACGCGGACGGCGCGCTGCCGTTCTTCCGGTACTTCCGCGTCTACCTGCCGAGGTTCGTGCGGGCCCTGCCGGAGAACACCGAGATCGGGCTGGTGCTGCTGTCGGGGCGGCCGCGCCTGGTGGTGGACTTCACCGACGACCACGGTGCCGTGTTCGATGAGCTTGCGCGGTTCTTCGTGCAGGAGGATTATGCCGCGGGGTTCTTCGCGGGCCTGGAAGAGACGGTGGATCGCTGGGACGACGATCTGCGGTGGCCGGTTCTCGCGGTGGTCACCACGGACGGACCGGCCCAGCGTACGCTCACCGACGGCCGGTACGACGCCTTCATCGAGCGGGTGGTCGAGCGTGGCGCGGTCATCCACGCGCTGGGCCTCTACACGCAGCGGGCCGCCGCCGGCCGTGGATTCCAGACCGGCATCGCGCGGGACGTGACCCGGATCACCGGCGGCTGGTACGACACGGTCGCCGGCCCCAGCCAGTCCATCGGCGACAAGCTCCTGGAGATGGCGGCCGAGATCACGCGGCAGTACGAGCAGACCCGCCATCAGTATGCCGTCGCCTACGAGCCGCCGCGCGGCGCCGACCCGCGGTGACGAACGGCGACCGTCTGCCGTCGTCAGGCCGGCCGTCTCCCGGGAAAGAAGGGACCGACACTTGCTGCTGCCAGCGTGGCGCCCGCCGTTTCCCCTTGTCCTCGCCCTCGCTCTGATGGTCCTGTCACCGGCGGCGGCCGGGGCGCAATCCGGCCGGGTGGCCGGCGTCGTCGCCGACACGACGGGCGCCGTGCTGCCGGGGGTGACGGTCACGCTGTACGGCGGGTCCGGCGAACCGAGGATCTCGCTGACGGACGGCGCGGGCCGGTTCGCGTTCGACGGCCTGCCGCCGGGCGCGTACCGGCTCGGCGCCGAGCTGAGCGGCTTCGCGACGGCTACCGTCGACGGCATCGTCGTCGCGGCCCGCCCGGTGGAGGTGCCGGTCATCACGCTGCCGCTCGCCGGCCTCAGCGATACGCTGGTCGTGACCGCAACGCGAACCGAGGAGCCGTTGCAGGATGTGCCGATGAGCCTCTCGGCGTTCAGCGGCGCGGACATCGAGCGCCGGGACCTGGAGGACGTGGCGGAGATTGCCCACTGGACCCCCGGTCTCACCGTGGTGGACCAGGGCGCGCGGGGCCGCGACGTGCTCATCGTGCGCGGGCTGCACACCGACTCGCTGAACGGGTCCGGGGCCGGTGACACCGGCGTCGCCACCTACCTCGGCGACGTGCCGATCGACGTCGACCTGCGGCTCGGCGACATCGAGCGGGTGGAGGTGCTGCTCGGTCCGCAGGGGACGCTGTACGGCGCGGGGACGCTGGCCGGCGCCGTCCGGTACCTGCCGCGCCGGCCGGACACCGAGCGTCGCACGTTCGACCTGCGCACCGACGTGTTCGGACTCGCGCACGGCGGGTCCGCGGGCTCCGACGTCGGCCTCACCTTCAACCTGCCGGTCGTTCGCCGGAGACTCGCGCTGCGCGGGTCCATCGACCGCTTCGCCGACCCCGGCTTCATCGACTACGACTACCTGCTGATCGAGCCGGGCGTCTCGGAGCCCGAGCCGGACCCGACCGATCCGCGGGCCGTCGCCGCCAATCTCCGGCGGCAGCCGGACGCCAACACGGAGGAGACCGCCTCGGCCCGGTTGTCGCTGCTGTGGGAGGCGAGCTCGAACCTGTCGGCTCTGCTGTCCTACCACCTGCAGGACCGCCGCGCCGCCGCGCGGCAGATCAACCACGCGGCGTCGTTCGGGACCGGCCGGTACGTCGCCGCGCACCGCTTCCTCGAGCCGCTGGACCGGAAGGACCAGCTCGCGAGCCTGGAGCTGAGCTGGGACCTCGGCGCCGCATCGCTCACGTCGGCGACCGGCTACTCTTGGGGCTCGACGTTGGCGTCGAGCGATCAGACCGACCTGCTGATCCAGGAGTTCGGCATCGCGCGGCTGTTGCCGAACGACTTTCCGGCACTCGTGCGGGCGCGGGCGCTCGACCCGAACGTGTCGGCCACCGACGTGACGTCACGGTTCCGTACGTTCGCGGCCTACACGCAGGGTGAGTCCGAGCGCCGGCGCCTGAGCTGGGAGTCGCGCATGGTCTCGACGGGCGACGGGCCGTGGCGCTGGGTCGGCGGCGTCTTCTTCAATGACGCCGGCCGGAGCGGGAGCGGCCGCGAGCTCGCGCCCGGCCTCACGGAGTTCTCGGGCGTGACGCCGGTCCTGGGGGGGCGTCCCGTCTCCGAGCCGGTCGAGTACTACAGCTTCTCGCGGGAGTCGGTGACGGAGCGTGCGCTGTTCGGGGAGGTCTCGCGAGAGCTGGGCGGCTGGCGGGTCAGCGGCGGCGGCCGCTGGTTCGGCTACCGCGTCGCGACCGGCAACCTGACCGAGTTCCCGTACACCCCGGCGTACAACTCGCCCTACGAGGACTTCGACACCGACGACAGCGGCGTCCTGTTCAAGGGCAGCGTCAGCTTTCGCTTCGGCGACGGGACCAACGTCTACTTCACCCGGTCCGAGGGCTACCGCATCGGCGGCGGCAACAACTTCCGCGTCTGCACCGACGAGGAGATTGCCCTGCTCACCGACGACGATCCCGGCAACGACCCGCCGCAGTCGGGCTGCATCTACGCCCACCAGGCGCTGATCGAGCCGGACACGACCACCAACCACGAGATCGGCGTGCGGCGCTCGTGGGGCGGCGACCGCTTCGCGTTGGGCGCTTCGCTGTTCCACGTCGACTGGCGGGACATCCAGGTGGCGGGGCTCACGCCGTTCAGCGCGCAGGGGATCACGCTGAACGGCGGCGCCGCCGTCAGCCGCGGGGTCGAGCTCGCCGCGAGCGCCGGTCTCACCGCCGCGCTGCGGCTGCGCGGGTCGTGGTCGTACACGCGGGCGGCCCTGAGTCAGGATTCGCCCGGTCTGCTCGACGACGGGGCCGACGCCTTCGAGGGCGACCGCCTGGCCGGGGCGCCGCGGAGCCAGGGCAGCCTCTTCGCCTCCTGGGGCGTGCTGCTCGGCGACGACCTCGCGCTCGAGCTGCTCTACGGCTACAGCTTCATCGGCGACGTGCTGACCCGCATCGGGGGGCGGGCCGGCGGCGAGCGCCTCCCGGCGTACGACCTCCACACGCTGACCGCGTCGGTGTCGAGGGACGCATGGACGGTGACCGTCTACGCCGACAACCTGCTCGACGAGTACGCCGTCACCAGCGTGCGGCAGACGCCCGCGCGCATCGGCCGCACCGCGGACGGCTTCACCTCGCGGCGGTACTTCGCCAACGTGCTCACCCCGCGGCGTGCCGGTGTCCGGCTCCGCTACACGTTCCGCTAGCTGGTCTCCCGGTGCGGGGGTGTGTGCGGGTCGGCGGTCACCTCGCCGGCCCCGAAGTGCCTGCGAGGCCCCTCTTCACCGGCGCACGTGATCTAGTATTCGCACAACCATCACCAAACAAGCCGTTGATATCGCCCACACATCACGCGCAGTCTGCTATTGTTCGTTACTGAGGCCGTACCGGGGTTTCCCGGAGGACGCGTTCGTCGAGAGCGCGTGCGTCACCGACCTTCTCGGGCGGCTGTTCGCTGTCGGGCCCCTGGCGGAGATCCGTTCTCCGCCGTTCCCCAGGGTCGACAGCGGTGGGATGACGGTTCGGATGGCTGATGGAGGGACTCCGTGAGTCCGCGCGACGCCGTCTCGCACGGCGGCGGGCCGATTGCGTACATGGTCCGCAACGGCGTTGCCGCCAACCTCCTGATGTGCTTCGTTCTCGCCGCCGGGCTGGTTTCCCTGACCGCTCTCGTGCAGGAAGCGTTCCCGGTGATGACCTTCAACCACGTCGAGGTCGTCGTGCGCTATCCCGGCGCCACCCCGTCGGAGGTGGAGGAGTCCATCGTTCGCAAGCTCGAGGAGCAGCTCGAAACGCTCGACGTCGTCGAATCGGTGACCGCGGTCGCGGTCTCCGGCGTCGCGTCCGTCATGGCGGAGCTCAAGCCGGGGGTGGAGCCCGGGCGGGGCCGGAACGACATCGAATCGGCGGTGGGCAGGATTCAGACGCTGCCGGGAAGGGCCGATCGCCCGGAGATCAGGCAGATGACCAACCGGCAGAGCGTGGTCCGCCTGATCCTGCACGGGGACGTCTCCGAGCGCACGCTCAAGGAGCTGGCATTCCGCACCGAGGACTCGATTGCCGCGCTGCCCGGCGTCTCGTACGTGGAAACGAGCGGCGTGCGTGACTACGAGGTCTCGATCGAGGTGCCTCTTCACCGCCTGCGGGCTCTCGGTCTCACCCTCGAGGACGTCTCCAATGCGGTTCGCAGCGGATCGCTCGACCTGTCGGCGGGCAGCATCGAGACGGCCCGCGAAGAGGTGCACGTGCGCATCGCGGGCCGCCGCTACGAGCAGCAGGACTTCGAACGCCTCGTCGTCCTGGGCACGAACGACGGCACGGTGGTGCGCCTCGGCGACATCGCCGCCGTCCGCGACGGCTTTCGCGACGCGGACCTGGTGGTCCGCTACCAGGGACAGCCCGCCGCGTTCGTCGAGGTCTACCGGAGTGCGGGCGAGCAGGTGCTCGATCTCGTCGACGCGGTCCTGGAACACGTCGACCTCGAGATCGTCCCGTCGCTGCCGGCCGGCGTCGGCATCGAGGTCTGGGACAACGACGCGACCATCTACGAGGACCGCCTCGGCCTTCTGCTCAAGAACGGCTTCCTGGGCCTGATCCTGGTTCTCTTCGCCCTGGCGCTGTTTCTCGAGATTCGCCTGGCCACCTGGGTTTCCGTCGGAATCGCGTTCTCCTTTGCCGGCACGCTGGCCACGGCGCTGGTCTTCGACGTTTCGCTGAACGTGTACTCGCTCCTGGCGTTCATCGTCGCCGTCGGCATCGTGGTCGACGACGCGATCGTGGTGTCGGAGCACATACACATGGAACGTCAGCGGGGGGCGCCGGGCGTCGTCGCGGCGATCCGCGGCGCGCGCCGGATCGGGAGGCCCGTGGTCTTTGCCGTCCTGACGACGGTCGCCGCCTTCTCGCCCTTCCTGTTCGTGCCCGGCCCGGTGGGCGAGCTGGTGGAGAAGATCCCCATCATCGTGATCTCCGTGCTCGTCTTCTCCCTCGTCGAATCGCTGCTGATCCTGCCCAGCCACCTGTCGCACCTGCCCGCCCCCGGCTGGCGGCCGACCAGCGTCCCCATCCGCGTCGTCCATCGGATCCACGGCGCCGTCGACGGCACGCTGCAACGGTTCGTCGCGGGTCCGCTCGACCGGGCGGTGCGGGTGGCCGCCGACCAGCCGGTCGTGGTGATTGCCGGGGGCGTCGGCCTGATCATCCTGTGTGGCGCGCTGGTGTCCTCCGGCATCGTCCGACTGCTGCTGGTGCAGCCCGTCGAATCCGATCTGGTGACCGCCACGCTCGAGATGCCGGAGGGAACACCGGCACGGCTCACGGCCGAAGGGGCGGCGGAGCTGGAGATGACGGGACGCCGCGTCATCGAGCGGATGTCCCGTGACCGGCCGATGGACGCGCCGCCCTTGCTCGAGGGGGTCTACCGGGCCGTCGGCATGAGCGCGCGACGCGAGCTGGGGGGGAGCTTCGTTCAGGAAGCGAGTCTCGCCCCGCCGTCGCACGTCGCCGTCGTGCAGTTCAGGTTGCTGGGGGCGCAGCGCCGAGAGGTCAGCGCGCTGACCTTCCTCCAGGCCTGGCGCGACGAGGCGGGCGTGCCGCCCGGCGCGCGCAGCGTGTCTTTCGCGAGCGAGCTGTTCGACCTCGGCAGCCCCGTGCACCTCGAGCTGTCCCACCCCGATGTCGATGTGCTCCGGCCCCTCGGAGACGCGCTGGCCGCGCGCCTGGAGACGCTGGACGGGGTCTTCGACGTGCGGTCGGATGCCGCGGTGGGCCTCAACGAGATCCAGGTCGAGCTGCGACCCGAGGCGCGCACGCTCGGCCTCACCCTCGACGCGTTGGCCGAGCAGGTGCGCGCCGCCTTCTACGGCCACGAGGCCCTGCGCGTCCAGCGCGGCCGGGAAGAGGTCCGCGTCTACGTGCGGCTGCCCGTCGGGGACCGGGACGCCGTGGCGGATCTGGAACGTTACCTGGTCCGCACGCCGGCCGGACACGAAGTGCCGCTCAGCCGGGTGGCTTCCCTGGGCATCGAACGTTCGCCGTCGTCCATCCGCCGCAAGAACGGTGCGCGCATCGTCACCGTGACCGCCGACGTGGACCCGGAGGTCGTCACCGGGGCGGAAGTCAGCGAGGTTCTCACGAGCGCGATCCTGCCGGGCCTCGCCCAAGACTACCCCGGCCTCACTTACGGGTTCGGGGGCCAGCAACAGGAGCAGAACGAGTTCATGGCGGCGAGCGGACGCGGCTTCGTCCTCGCGCTGCTGGCGATCTACGCCCTGTTGGCGATTCCGCTCCGATCGTACGCACAGCCTCTGATTGTCATGGCCGTGATTCCCTTCGGCATGATCGGAGCCGTTCTGGGCCATTTGATCATGGGCATCGGCCTCGACTTCACCTCCATATTGGGAATGATTGGACTCAGCGGCGTCGTCGTCAACGATTCGCTGGTCATGATCGACTTCTTCAATCAGCGGCGGCGGGAGGGAACGCCGGCGCGGGCCGCGATCATCGATGCCGCCAAGGGACGCTTTCGACCGATCTTCATCACCTCGGTGACGACCTTTCTCGGGTTCGCTCCGCTCATGCTCGAGCGGAGCCCCCAGGCGCAATTCCTGATCCCGTTGGGGGTGTCCATGGGCTTCGGCGTCCTCGCGGCGACGGCGATCCTCGTGTTGATGGTGCCGGCGCTGGTCATGCTGTGTCTTCGGCCCGACCGCGAGGCGGTGATTGAAGGCGCGGGATAGCAGGTCGGTCAGGATCGACATGACGATTCCTTCATGCTACGAGGCCGGGTACGAGGCCGCCCGTGCGCGCGATGCGGGCTTCGCGGACGCCTACGTCCGCCATACGACGGTCGGGGATCCGGCGGCGGACGCCGTTGTCGAGGACCTCGCGGCGATGGGAGGCGAGGAACGATGGCACGAGATCATCGGTGCGGCGATTGTCAATCACCGGAACCCGCCAGAAGACACGCCCGAATCGCTGCGTCATCTCATCGCCGAGGCGGACGTCCTGCCCGACTGGTACGACCCCGACTTCGCGCTGCTGGCCACTCGGGGCTTCATCCGCAACGCGGAGGTCGTTCTGGCGGCCCTGTCGACCGGCGCCATCGTCGAAGGGTTCTCCACGATGATCAGCAAGCCCTTCCGGATACGAGGCCGGATCATGCTCAACGGCCAGCGCCGCCTGAAGCAGAACCTGCTGCAACTGGTCGAGCAGTACCTGCCCGGCGGCGTCGCGCCCGGGGGTGACGCGTGGAGGTTGAACCTCCGCATTCGGCTCGTCCATGCCCAGGCGAGGAAGCTGGTCAGGCTCTCGCGGGAGTGGGACGAGCCCACGCAGGGACTTCCCCTGAGCGCCGCGCACATGCTCCTGGGGGCGGCGGCCTTCTCCGGGCGCCTCATGCAGCACGTCGCGGCTCTCGGGGGTGACTTCAGCGCGGACGAGCGGGAGGCGTACGTGCACGTCTGGCGTTACAGCGCGCTGACGATGGGGATTCCCCGCGCGATCACTTTTCGCGACGAGGCGTCCGCCGTTCACGCGTTCGAGATGGGAGCGTTGTGCGAGCCGCCGCCGGACGACGACGGCATCATCATGGCCAGCAGCATCATCAACAGCGCGCCGTTGATCCTGGGGTTCACCGAGCCGGCGGCGCGGCGCCGGGAGGCGGGTCGCTTCTACCAGATGTCGCGGGAGCTCATCGGCGATCGGCTGGCGGACGCGCTCCGGTACCCGGCCGCGCGCAGAATCAGACTTCTGCCGTTGCTGCGGGTGAAGCATCGGGTGGAGAGGTTCGGCGCCAGGATGTTGCCGGGCTGGCGGCGCGTCCACGGCCTGCAGTCCTTCAAGCTGCTCATGAACGTGTCGAACCTCGACGTGCTGGAGCATTCCTACAGGCTGCCCACGAATCTCCATGACGAAGACTCGCGGGCGTGGTAGAACATGACGACCGACTCAGCGGGCGGATTCGGGGCCGAGGATCTCGATTTCCAGGCCGGGATGCTGCAACGCGTATCGCGTACCTTCGCCCTGACGATTCCGCAGCTTCCGGATCCCTTGCGGCACGTGGTGGGCAACGCCTATCTCCTGTGCCGCATCGCGGACACGATCGAGGACGAGCCCGCGCTGTCCCCGGAACGGAAGACGGCGTTCTCGGAACGGTTCGTCGCGGTGGTCGCCGGTGCCTGCGCCGCCGACGGGTTCGCCCGCGACCTCGCGGCTGCGCTCTCGCCGTCGACCAGCGCCGCCGAGCGCGATCTGGCCGCGGCGACGCCTCGAGTCGTCCGCATCACCCACGCGTTCCGACCCCGGCAGCGCCGCGCGCTCGAGCGGTGCGTGGGAATCATGACCCGCGGCATGGTCGAGTTCCAACTGCAGGCGACGCGCGCCGGGCTGCGCGACGTGGCGCAGCTCGATCGCTACTGCTATTGCGTCGCCGGCGTGGTGGCGGAGATGCTGGCCGAGCTGTTCTGCGACTACTCCGTCGTGATCGACAGGGGACGCGACGAGCTGATGAAGAAGTCGGTTTCCTATGGCCAGGGCCTCCAGTTGACCAACATCCTCAAGGACATCTGGGGCGATCTGGGCCGCGGCGCGTGCTGGCTGCCGCGGAGCGTCTTCGACGCGGCGGGCTTCGACCTCCAGGCTCTCGCCCCGGGAAAGGAGGCCCACCCAGGCTTCGAGAGGGGCCTCGACGAGCTCGTCGCGGTGACGCGCCGCCGGCTTGCGGAGGGACTGGAGTTCATCCTGCTGATCCCGGCGGCCGAGACAGGCATCCGGCGGCACCTGTTGTGGACGCTGGGGCTCTCCGTGCTGACGTTGCGACGTCTCCACGCGACGGCGTCGTTCCGGAACGGCCGGGAGATAGCCCTGCCGCGGTGGAACATCCGTGCGGCCATTCTGCTGATCGGCGCCCTGAGCTGGTCGGATTCGACCGCGAGGCTCCTATTCCATGCGGCGACCCGCGGGCTGCCCCGGACCGCGCCGCCCGGGGGTTGAGCCGGCCGGAGGGGCCGGGGGCGCGGCCGGGTGCCCCCCCTGAGGGGCCATGCCGACGGCAGTGCGAGGAAGACCGCGATGCAGCACCTGGAAGTAGAGTCGCAGGGCCGGGTTCGAGCGCGCCAACGCGCCGGTGACGGCAGCCACCGTCCACACGGTGCGTCGGGTCACCTTGACCTGGCGGCCGTGCGTGAAGGCCGGCGTCGCGTGGATCCGTCTCAGCGTCAGCACGCCGAGGGCCAGAGGCCAGAGGCACGACCGGCGGATCCCGGTCTCGTGAGGTGGGATGATCAGGATGTACCGCAATGCGCTGGCGAGATGGTGTCGGGCGGTCGCCACCAGCGCCGTCAGGCCCTGCAGGTAGCCGGGGTCGGCGCCGCCGGGCCGCAGGGTACGGAGATCATCGACGCCCGCGGCCCGGAAGACGTCCCGGGGCAGCCAGCATGCACCGCGCCGCTGGTCCTCCCACATGTCCTTGAGCACGTTGACCATCTGAAGGCCCTGGCCGAAGGACGTCGACAGGGCCAGCAATTCGTCGCGGCGGCGGGCGACCTGCGCGGAGTGGTCGCAGAACAGCTCGGTCAACGTCTCGCCGACGACGCCGGCGACGTGGTAGCAGTAACGATCGAGGTGGGACATGTCCGGCAGTCCCTGGAGGCTGGCCCGGTGCTGAAACTCGATCATGCCGCGCGTCATGATGCGTACGCACCGTTCGAGGGGGCGCCGTTGCCGATCGCGAAAGCCGTGGGTGATGGCGACGACCCCGGGCGCGGCCGCCACCAGCCTGCGCTCGGCGGCGGAGGTCGACGGGGACAGGTCTGCCTGGAGCTGGCGCGCAAGCGGTTCCGGGGCGGCTCGACCCTCGACGACGTCGACCCAGCGTCCGGAGAGATCTTCCTTCTGCGCCGGCGACAACGCGGGGTCGTCCTCGATGGTGTCCGCGATACGGCACAGGAGATAGAGGTTGCGCGCGGCCGCGCGCAGCGGGTCCGGGAGCTGGGCGATGGTGAGCGCGAAGCTGCGGGCGACGCCCTGCAACAGGTCGGTTTGCAGGGCGACGTCACCGCTCGCCGACTCGTTGGGGACGGTGCCGGGGCGCCAGCCGGGCGCCTGTGCGGTTTCGCGGGCGGAATCGTCTTGTGCGCGACTCGGTTCTTTCATTCTTCACAATATATCACCGGTGGTACGGTGCGTAAGGAGAGCCAGTGCAGGACCGTGAGCAGCTCGTGATTGCCGTAGACCCACAGGATCGCGCGACGGGACTCGTGGACAAGGTGACGGCCCACCGCAACGGTCTCCTGCACCGTGCCTTCTCGATATTCGTCTTCGACGGGGCCGGCCGATTGCTGTTGCAGAGACGTGCCGCGACCAAGTACCACTCGGGCGGTCTCTGGTCCAACACCTGCTGCAGCCATCCGCGGGCCGGCGAGTCCCTTCTCGACGCGGCCCACCGAAGACTGCGGGAGGAAATGGGCTTCGACTGTCCGCTCCGGTCTGTATTCGGCTTCGTCTATCGAGCGGAGCTGGACGGCGGGATGGTGGAGCACGAGTTCGACCACGTCGTGATCGGGCGGTTCCAGGATGGCCCCGATCCCGACGTTCGCGAGGTGGACGACTGGAAGTGGGAGGGTGTTCCGGCCATTCGGTCGTGGCTCGCGAAAGAGCCCGCGGCGTTTACCGCGTGGTTCAAGCCCGCCTTCGACGGGCTCCTGGCTCGGCGTCTTCCGTAGCGACGGGTCAGGGCGATGGGCCGCGCGCTTCGACGGCAAGGCGAGGACATGGCGGTAGGGACCGACGGGGGAGTCGAGGGTTCCGGGGCGCGATTGGCGACCGCGGGGCGAGTGGGGCGGTCGGCGTCGGCGACCGCGGGACGCTTGTTGATCGCGGGGAGCCTGCTCTGCACCGGCTGCGCCCTGGCGCCGCCGGCAGAGCCCCCCGCGCCGGCGTCCGAACCGGTTCCCGAGCTGCCGGCCGCCTTCACGCACGGCGCGGAAGCGAATGGTCGCGAGTCGGTCGAGTGGTGGAGGGCTTTCGCCGATCCGGTGCTGGACCAGGTCATCGAGTCGGTGCTCGCCTCCAACTTCGACATTGCCGAAGCGGTCGCGCGGGTGCACCAGGCGCGGGTGCGGGCGCGCCTCGCGGACGCCGCGGTGCTGCCGACGGTCCGGGCGCG
The DNA here is from genome assembly GCA_965204675.1 of Vicinamibacterales bacterium. Lineage (GTDB taxonomy): Bacteria > Acidobacteriota > Vicinamibacteria > Vicinamibacterales > UBA8438 > JAJEEA01. The sequence goes on along the minus strand of OZ242003.1, from coordinate 4,317,234 downwards.
CGCGGGAGTCGACAGCTTCGGCGTGCCCACGAACGCCGGCATCGGCGCGCAGCTCCAGGAGCTGGGGCTGGACGAGCTGCTGGGGGACACGGCCGAGGGCTTCACGCTCCCGGACCGGCTCGGGCTCACCACTTACGCGCTGAGCGCCGACTTCGCCTACGAGCTCGACTTCTGGGGTCGCGCCGGTCATGCCTCGCTCGCGGCGGGAGCCGAGCTGCTCGCGTCGGAATCGGACGTGCACGCGGCGCGCATCGGGGTCCTGGCCGAGACGATCGCGGCGTACTTCGACATCGTGGAGCTGCGGCGGCAGATCGGGATCGCGGGCCGGACGCAGGGTGTCCTGGAGGAGCGCGAGCGGCTCGCCGAGGCCCGCTACGACCGGGGACTGTCCGATTCGCTGGACCTGTACCGAGTGCGTCAGGAGCTTCGCGACGCCCAGGCGGGCATGCCCCGACGGGCCAATGCGCTGGCGGAGGCCGAGGTGCGGCTCGCGGTGCTGCTGGGCGGCTACCGGGACGACGTGGCCGAGCTGCTCCCGGACGTGCCGGCCCCGGGGACGGCGCCGGAACCGGTTCCGGTCGGGGTTCCGGCCGATCTCCTGGTGCAGCGACCGGACGTGCGAGCGGCGGGGCACCGCCTGGAAGCCGCCGGCCACGATATCGAGGCCCGCCGCGCGGCGTTGATGCCCTCGCTCTCGTTGTCGGGATCGCTCGGACTGCAGACGACGGACGTCGGCGGGATCTTCAACGTGCAGCAGTGGTTCGGCAACCTGCTCGGCAACCTGCTGGCGCCGGTCTTCGACGGCGACCGGCTGGTGAGCAACGTCGCGCTCGCCCACACCCGCTTCAACGAGTTGGCCGCCGCCTACGGGCGGACGGTGGTGACGGCGGTCAACGAGGTGGAGGCGGCTCTGGAGGGACTGCGGAACGAGGAGCGGCGCCATGCTTTTCTCGTGGCCCGGCGGGAGGAGGCGCAGGCGACCCGGGACCTGCGGGCGCAGCGCTACGCCTCGGGCGTGGGGGGCTACGCCGACTTTCTGGACGCGTCGCTCACGTTCCTCGACGTGGAGTCGGCCCTCGCCGGCTCGGAGCGGAGCCGGGCCGTCGCCCGACTCGCCGTGCACCGGGCCCTGGGCGGCGCCTGGACCATCGACGACGCCGTCGCCGCCACCGCCACGTCGTTGCCTTCTTTCTCCGGCGCGGCGCAAGGACAGGACCAGTAGATGAGCCGAGCAAGGGGCTACGTCATCGCCGCCGGCACTCTGATCGCATCGGTCGGGGTCGCCTACCTCATGATCTCGACGCGGCCCGAGCCGGCCCGCCGGGAGCCCGCGCCCCGCGTTCCTTTCGCCGTCACCGAACCCGTGGTGGCCGGCGCCGGGCCCATTCCGGTCTACGGCGCGGGAACGGTGCGGCCGCGCGCCCAGATCGACGTCGCGGCCGAGATCGGCGGCCGTGTCGTCTGGGTGAGCCCGGCCTTCGAGAGCGGCGGGCGGGTGCGTCGGGGGCAGTCGATCTTCCGCCTCGACGATGCCGCCCATCGCCACCGGGTCGAGCGGGCGCGCGCGGGCGTCGCGGTCCAGGAGGTCGAGCTGTTGAAGGTGGAGGAGGAGGCGCGCATCGCCCGCGACCAGTACGAGCGGTTCAGACGCGGCCGGGGAGAAGACGAGCCGCCGGCGAATGCCGGCCCGCTGGCGCTCTGGGAGCCGCAACTCGAGGCGGCTCGCGCGGCCGTGGACAGGGAGCGCGCCGGGCTCGCCGAGGCCGAGCTGGAGCTCGCCCGCGCCGAGGTGCAGGCGCCGTTCTCGGGCGTCGTGCGATCCGAGTCTTTGGCCGTGGGGCAGTTCGTGGCCGCGGGCCAGGCCGTGGGGCAGCTCTACGCCGCCGACGCGGTGGAGGTGGTGGTTCCGCTCTCCGACACGGACGCGACCCTCATTCCCGGCCTGTGGGATCTGCGCCCCGGCGACGCCGACACACGGGTCGCGGCCCGCGTCGTCGCCGACTACGGTGACGCCGGCTATGCCTGGGAAGGCTACGTCGACCGCGTCGAGACCGCGCTCGACGAGCAGACGAGAACGCTCGACGTGATCGTGCGCGTCCCCGACCCCTTCTCGGCCGGGGAGCCCCTGGAGGCCGCCTCCGTCGACCCCGGCGCCGATTCGACGGGGGGCGTGGACGGGTTCCGCGGCCCGCCCCTGCTGGTGGGGAAGTTCGTCGACGTGGCCATCCGGGGTTTGACCCCGCCGGAGTACTTCAGGATGAGCCGCTCGGCGCTCAGGCCCGGCGACGAGGTCTGGGCCGTGCGCGACGGTACGCGATTGACGATCGTGCCGGTGCGCGTCCTGCAGCGCTCCGACGACGACGTGTACGTGAGTGGCGCACTGCAGGCGGGCCAGCCGGTGGTCGTGGGAGGCATCCGGACGCCGACCGAGGGCATGGAGGTCCGAGTGGCGACAGGTGACCCCCGCCGCGACAGGTGACCACAAGGACCGAACTCATGAGCATCCGACACTTCTATCTCGTTCTCTGCGTCCTGGGCGTGGTATTGCCGTACTGGCCGCTGGCTGTCCTCTTCGCCGGCAACGGCTTCGATTTTCTCGCGTACCCCCGCGGTCTGTTCGGCACGCCGGTCGCCACCGCCCTGACCCTCGACCTGACGGTGACGATGTCGGCCTTCTGGTGCTTCGTCCTCACCGACGGCCGGCGCCAGGGCATGCGGCGGCTGTGGATCTATCTCGCGGCATCGGTCCTGGTCAACGTGGCGGTGGCGCTGCCCATGTACCTGTACCGGCGCGAGATCGTCGCGCGTCCGCCGGCGACCGGTTCCTGAAGGCCGCCAACGTCTGCGCCATCACGCCGCAAGGAGGTTCTCCAATGAAAGCACCTGCCGAATCCGCGGGAACGCGAGCGCTGCCGCCGGGACCGAAGGGCCGCCGTCTCCGCAACCTGCATGCGCGGGCCACCGACTTTCCGCGGTTTCTGGACAGGCTCCACCGGGAGTACGGCGACATCGTCTTCTTCAGAGTACCGTTCCTGCCGAACTGCGTGGTGTTCGAAGCGGACCTCGCACAGGAGGTCGCCGAGAGAAGATCCGACTTTCCGCTGTGGAACGTCTGGGAGTCCAATCCGACCTTCGATCTGATCCTGGCCGTGGCCGAGGGCGACAATCGCGTCGGGTTGCGCAGGGCCATGCTGGCCGCGGTGACCGACGAACGCCTGGGCCCCTATGCCGAGATCATCATCCACGCCTCGCGCGAGCTCGTCGAACGCTGCCGCTCCCGACCCGTCGTCGACGTCAAGCGGGAGTTCGACGTGTTCATGGCGCGGTGCATGCTGGACATCATCGTCGGCCGTGCGTTCGAGATCGACACGGACGTCCAGTTCAACGTGCTGGCGGCCACCAAGCAGGACATGCTGCTCTCCCTGCTCCCGTTCGGTCCGTTGTTCAGAAAGCTGCCCGTCCCGTACAACCGGCGGCTGCGGGCCGCGGAGAGAGAGTGCGACGCGATCATCCATCAGGCCATCGGCCGGGCCCGAGATCCGGGGCACGACGGAATCGATGTGATCTCGCACTACGTGCGCGGCCGGGAACAGGGAACACTCGACCTGCCGTCGGACGACGACAAGCTGATCCGCGACGAGGCCCTGGCCCTTCTGACCGGCTTCTTCGACGCGCCGGTGGCCGGACTGACGTGCGGAATCCACTACCTGGCCGCGAATCCCGACGCGCGCGCCCGCCTGGAGCGCGAGGTGGACGACGTCCTGCAAGGCCGGCCGGCGGCGCCGGAGGACCTGGAACGCCTGCCGTACGCACGGGCGGTGTTCAAGGAGTCTCTCCGCCTGTCGGCGCCGGGGTATGTCCTTCTCCCGAGACAGGCCGTGAAGGACTGCGTTCTCGGCGGCTACTCCATCCCCCGGGGGACGGTCGTCAATCTCTGCCCGCGCGTGATTCACCGCAGGGAGGACTGCTGGGACAATCCCGGCGACTTCAGCCCCGAGCGCTGGCTGAATGGAGCCCAGCCGGTCCGCGGGGGATGCCCGGCGCATGCCTACGCTCCCTTCGGCTGGTCGGGCTCGAGCTGTCCGTGGGACCGCGTCATGGAGCTGGCGTTCGTGTTCGGCTACGTGACCATCGCACAGCATCTGCGCCTCGAGCCCGAATCCGACGATCCGCCGGAGTACGTCAGCGTCGGCGTCGGCGTGAAGGGCGCGTATCGGGCGGCCGTGGAAGAGCGGAGGCCCGCACCGGGAGACGCAAGCCTGCCCGCTTGACCCGTGCCTCGGTACCGGCGGGTCAGTCGAGAATCTGGAAATGCGCTTCCGTGGGCTCCCGCGCCTCGCCGTTGATCGGCAGGATGTCCTGCGGGCAGGCGGAGAAGGCGACGATGACGTCCAGATTGGCCTCGAACAGCACGTAGTCCCCTGCCCTGGAGACCGGCGCGGCGAAGGCGAGCCCGCCGTCCGCCCCCCAGGGGATGTTCATGAAGAGGTTGAGCGGCGAGGGAGTCTCCGGCGGCGTCAGTCCGAGTTCGTGGAGAGCGGCCCGCAGGTTGTCGGTGCAGTTGTCGTGGTACTCGGTGCAACCGAGCAGGCGGTAGCGATAGTCGTCACAGGCCGCCAGCAGCGTGTCGTGCACCCCGGGCGAGGTGTCCTCGACCAGCGTCAGGATCGACCGGCGGTGGTTGCTGCAGAGCGCGTCGCCGACCTCCGGGCGCATCTTCGTCAAGGTGGCGCGGGTGTGTTCCATCGACATGAATTCGCGCAGGTCTCGTTGCGAGAACGCCCAGGTGTCCACTACCTGCCGCCCGTGGGTGTTGAGGACCTTGACCTTCTGGCCCCTGGCGACCGGAGCGGCCTTGCCGCTTCGCGCCGGAATCGTCTGAAGCCCGGACATGACGCGTCTCCCAAGCTGGCTGGAACCGCCGACAGGACCCGCAACGGCTCGAGGTGCCGCTCCTGCGAGCCGGCCCGGGCAGCGTTGACCCGCACCGACCGCGCGTCGTATTGTACGCCCCGTCGCGCGGGGCGCCACCCAGGCGGTCGGGTCAGGGCGGCGTGTGAGAACGGCGGACCGGGATGGTGTGACCTTGCTCGAACGAGCGCAAGCGGTTCTGTTCGCGGCCGTCGTTGCCGCGGGCCTCGGCTCCTGCGGCGGGTCGGCGGATGCGGACCTGCTTGCCGAGATCAGGGAACGGGGCGAGTTCACGGTCGCAACCGAGGCCCGGTTCCCGCCGTTCGAGTTCGTCGAGGACGGCAGGATCGTCGGCTACTCGGCGGACATCATGGCGCACGTCATGAAGGCGTTGCCGGGGGTGGCGCTGAACCGTCTGGACGTGCCCTGGCAGGGGATTCTTCCCGGCCTGGCCGCGGGCAGGTTCGACTATGTCGTCACGTCCGTCACGGTCACCCGGGAGCGCTACGAGCGGTACGCGCTGAGCCTGCCCATCGCGGATGCGACCATGGCGCTGGTCAAGCGCAAGGGCGACGATTCGATCCGGGCGCCCGAAGATATCGCTGGTCACGCGGTCGGCTCGCAGGCCGGCTCGGCGCAATTGCAGACGCTTCAGGCTTTCGCCGAGGGACTCTCGCGCGCGGGCGAAGGGGTCGAGGACATCAGGACGTACGTCGATTTCAACGAGGCCTTCGCAGATCTGGCGGCGGGACGGATCAGCGCCGTCAGTCAGAGTGTGCCGAACCTGCTCGAGCTCGTCCGCACGCGGCCGGACACGTTCGAGATGGTGCTGCCCGCGTTCGGCCCCAAGGCGTACTTCAGTTGGGCCGGGCGCCGGGACGCCGAGAGCGCGGCCCTGGTGGCCTTCATGGATGAGCAGCTCGCGGCGCTGAACCGGTCGGGGGTGCTGTCGGCGCTGCAAGAGAAGTGGTTCGGCGGGTCCATGGACCTGCCGTCCGACGCCCTGCCCGTGCCGCCCGAATGAACGCCCGCCGGCGACTGGCCGAGCGCCGCCGGGCGGGGCGAGCCGTGTGCGTGCGTGCGCACAGTATCGACGATTGACGAGTCCCGCCGGTGGATCTTCCGGGCGTCATCTCGAACCACTACGGCGCGTTCCTCGCCGGGGCGCGGATGACCGTTGCGGTTTCGGCGGTCGCGATCACCGCCGGCATGGTCCTGGGGCTCTGGCTCGGTTTCGGCCTGATCTCGCCGAACCGACTGATCCGGCGAGCCTCGATCGCCTACCGAAGCGTCTGGCGGGGCACGCCCATCCTGGTGCAGCTCCTGATCGTCTTCTACCTGCTGCCGACGGTCGGCCTGGACGTGCCGCCGGTCGGCGCGGCGATGATCGCGCTGACCTTGAACACGGCGGCGTTTCAGGCCGAGATCTTCCGGGGCGGTCTGCTGTCCATCCCGTTCGGTCAGGTCGAAGCCGCGCGCATGCTCGGCATCGGAGTCCCGGCCATCAGGGTCAGGATCCTGATTCCGCAGATGATGCGTCTGGTTCTCCCGGCGCTCGTCAACGAGACCATCAGCATTCTCAAGAACTCGTCCCTGATCTCCGTGATTGCCGTGACCGAGCTCATGCGCGCCAGCCAGCAGGTGGTCTCGGTCACCAACCGGCCGCTGGAGGCCTACGCGATCGCCGCCGGCATCTACCTCGCGATGAGTCTGGTCCTCGCCCGCGCCGGGGCCCACTTCGAGAGGCGCCACGCTGTAGCGGGGCCGCGTTAGAGCCGACCCTCCGGGAAAACCGTGCCCGACATCGACCTCGACATCGTGTCTCGCTACGGCCCGCTGCTGCTGTCGGGATTCTGGACGACGCTGTACGTCTGCGCCCTGGCATCGCTGCTGGCGGTTGCCGCCGGCTTTGCGGTCGCCGTGCTCCACGGCCTGCCGCTACGCCCCGTCGAGCTCTTGTGCCGAGCCTATATCGAGGCCATGCGCGGGACTCCGGTCCTGATTCTGCTGTTCATGCTGTACTACGGCGGTCCCTCGGTCGGCCTGACCCTGGATGCCGAACCGGTCGGGATCATCGGGCTTGGCGTCTATGGCGGCGCCCATTTCGCCGAGATCTTCAGGGCCGGGTTCCGATCCGTCCCGCCCGGGCAGATCGAAGCCGCACGCATGCTCGGCATCCCGCGCCGACTGGTCGTGACCCGCATCCAGGTTCCGCAGATGCTCACGCTGATAATCCCGCCATCGACCAATCAGGTCATCGTGCTGGTCAAGGAATCGGCTGTCCTGTCGATCATCACGGTCGCCGAGTTGACCAAGAACGCGACACAGATGGCCAACGAGACCTTCGCCGTGGTCGAACCCTACGTCGCCGTCGCCCTGCTCTACTGGCTGATCATCGAGGGTATCGCCCTTGCCGGCGGGGTGCTGGAACGCCGGTTCGGCCGCGCATCATGACCGGGGAGGCGGCAAGGGGCGCCATGGAACGCAAACCCGTGGTCCTGGTCGAGGGACTGCACAAGCGGTTCGGCGCGGCTCACGTCTTGAGGGGCGTCGACCTCGCGGTCGATGCCTCGCGGGTGGTCTGCGTCATCGGCCCGTCCGGTTCGGGCAAGAGCACCCTTCTGCGATGCATGGCGTTTCTCGACCCGTACGATGAAGGCCGGGTGTTCATCGAAGGCCGGCTGCTGGGCTACCGCGAGGTCGACGGCAGGCGGGTCCCCGACAGCGGCCGCAACGTCGACAGCGTGCGCAGCGTGATCGGCATGGTCTTCCAGCACTACAACCTCTGGCCGCACAAGACGGCCCTCGGCAACGTGACCGAGGCGCTGCGCGTGGTCAAGAGGCTGGACAAGCGGCACGCAGAGGCGATTGGCATGGAGATGCTGGCCAGGGTGGGAGTGGACGACAAGGCCCACGACTACCCGGCCCGGCTCTCGGGCGGACAGCAACAGCGCACCGCGATCGCCCGAGCGCTGGCGATGCGGCCCCACGTGATGTACTTCGACGAGCCGACGTCGGCACTGGATCCGGAGCTCGTGGGCGAGGTGCTTCAGGTGATTCAATCGCTGGCGAGCGACGGCATGACCATGGTCGTCGTCACCCACGAAATGGGATTCGCCGCGCACGTGGCCGACGAGGTCGTGTTCATGGACCGGGGAGAGGTCATCGAGAGAGGCCTCCCGGGCGACCTCTTCCGCCGGCCGCGAAGCGGGCGCCTGCGCGAGTTCCTCGACACCTGGCGGTCCCGGACGATCCAGCAGCCGTGATGGAGCCCCGCGTTGCACCGAGAGCAGCGAGGCGGGATGCTTCGCTGCTCGAATGCAGCGGGGACTTTCGCCGCGGGCTAGGGAGCCCGGTCGCCCCAGCCGTGACCGACGCGTACGTAGTAGTAGGCGCCGCTGTAGCCCCACGGCGTGTACTCGCTGTACCGCTCGCCGACCGACCCCGCGATAGCCGATACCTGCGAGTAGGTGTCGAAGACGTTCCGGCCGCCGATGGCCAGCGTCGTTCCTTCGCCGAGGGGCAGGCTGAGCTCCAGGTCGACGATTGGCCGGCCGGCAAAGAAGCCCTGGGCCAGGCCGCCGGAGGGCGCGAAGATCTCGCCGTACCCGCTGTCGTAGTCGTACCAGCCCCCGTAGTAGCTGACGCGGCCGAGCAGGCTGGCCGGTCCGAGGCGCTGCGTCACGCCGATGTTGCCGCGGGTGCGCGGCAGGGCGTAGGCGTACTCGGCGAGCCGCCGGCCGTCCAGCAGGCCCCTGGCGTTGTCGGTCACCCGGGTGGCGGTGTGGTTGAAGGCGGCGCTGATGATGGTGTTGCCGCGGAGCCCGAGCGGCGTATACGTGGTGACGACGTCGATGCCCTGTGAGGACGTGGCGAAGGCGTTGGTGAAGAACCGGAAGTTCCTGACGCTCTCGGCGGCGTCGAACCCGCCGGCCACCAGGTCCGCGACCTCCGCGTCGGTCAGGTAGAAGTTGCTCGTAATCCCGATCCGGTCGGACACGTCGATGCGGAACCAGTCGGCGGTCAGCGTGAAGGAGCCGGTGTCGAACACCACGCCGGCCGTGTAGTTGACCGACTGCTCCGGTCCGAGCGGCAGTCCGCCACGGAGCCGCGCGGCCGGCGAGATCGACGGAATGACGGCGTTGTTGACCAGGTCGCCGACGGTCGGGTCGAACCAGCTCGAGATGTTGAACCCGTTCTGCTGGCCGGGCGTCGGCGCCCGGAAGCCGCTGCTCACGCTGCCCCGCACGAAGCCGAGCCGGCCCGAGACCTTGCCGTTCGTCGTGGTCCCGAAGTCCTCGAAGTTCTCGACGCGGAGTGCTCCCCCCAGCGTCCAGGCGTCGTCCGTGTCGGTCACCTCGAGGTCGCCGTAGGCGGCTGCGCTGTAGCGGCTCCAGACGCCCGCGTGCAACGGCCCGTAGCCGAAGAAACCGTTGGCGCCGGCCATGAAGCGCTGCCGCGCGTACGGACCGACGAGCCAACCTTCCCGGTCGCCCTCCACGGTCCGGAACTGCTCGTTGCGCCATTCGGCTCCGGCGGCGACGTGGATCCGGTCGGTGACGGCGTACGAGGAGTCGAAGTGGAGGTTGCTCTCCCGCTGCCGGTTCGTGCCGACGTCGAATGCGGTGGGGGAGGCCGGCCCGAGCGAGCCGTTGACGGTGTCGTGGATGAACAGGTCGCTGCCGTGCAGGCCGATGGAGCCGCTCAGGTCCCAGTCGAAGCCGCCGGCGGTGGAGCCCCGGATGCCGCCGACGAGCGACGCGTCGGTGGCCGTACCGCCCATCTGCGGCGTGAAGCCGCCCGGGAAGATCTCCTGGAACGAGAAGCAGTTCGGGTCGTCGAACACCTGCTGCAGCGCCACCGGGTCGGGCACGTGGTCGGTGACGGACACCGTCGGGCAGTCGGCCGATCCCCTGCCGTTCGCGGCGAGCACGTCGCCGATCAGCAGCGTGCGTCCGCCGTCGTTGCTGAACACGCCGAGTCTCGTGTTCGGGTTTCGGAAGAAGAAGCCCTGGGTCACCCGCTTGCGGGCGAAGTTCGTGTGGGCGTAGAGCCGGACGCCGGCGGGCAACGCGTAGCCGAAGTTGCCGAACAGCTTCAGGTCGTCGTCGATGTCCGGGTCGCCCCAGACCTGCGGGTGCTCGGAGCGGACGTGCGTGTTGCCGGCCGCGACGAGCGCGGTCGCGTCCCGCCGCGGCGCGGCCCGGTCGGTCGGGTTCGAGTTGCCGTATTCCAGGCTCAGGTTGGCGAACCCGCTCCCGCCGAGCGGCAGGCCGACGTTGCCGGCGAACCGCGCAGACTCACCGTCCCCGGCGCCGTACATCCCGGTGTTGAGCTCGACGGACCCGCCCGAGGGGGCGTCCTTGAGCTGGAAGTTCATCACGCCGGCGATGGCGTCGGAACCGTACTGCGCGGCCGCACCGTCTCGCAACACCTCGACCTGGCGCAGCGCGATGGCGGGGATTGCCGATATGTCAGGGCCCTGCGAGCCGTAGGCCACACCGTTGCCGCCGTGCCATTCGAGCACCGAGGAACGGTGTCGGCGCTTGCCGTTGACGAGGACCAGCGTGTGATCCGGCGCCAGGTTGCGGAGCATGGCGGGGCGGACCACCGTCGATGCGCCCTGGATCGGCTGCGTATTCGTATTGAACGACGGGACGATCGCGCGGAGCTGTTCCTTCAGGTCGCCCGTTCCCTGCCTGAGCAGGTCCGTGGCGGTCAGAACGTCCACCGGCACCGCCGATGCGGTGGCGCTCCGCGCCTCGCCGCGGGAGCCGACCACGACCGCCTCCTCCTCGAAGCCGGCGAGCAGGGCCGTCATCTCCGCGGTCGACAATCCCAGGGCCTCGATCTCGACAGGCGACATCCCGAGTGCGCGGCCCAGCTCCTCGGCCAGTGCGCTCGACCGCTCCTCCTCGCGTTCCTGCGGGGCGTCGCCCCGAGGTTCCGCCCGCACGTCGGCAGCGAGCATGGCCCACGCCGACGCGAACACGCCCAGCAGCAGCGCGATGCGCCGCCGCGGGCAGGTCCTTCTTCGATCCCGTCTGGTTCCGGTCATCGTCGGTGTCATCGGACCACAAGCCTGCTGAGCGGCGGGCAGAAGGTGCAGGGCGCGCCCGACCTCGTGGTCGAGATCCTGTCTGCGTCGACCGCCAGGCAGGACCGAGGCGAGAGGCGGGCACTCTACGGCAGGCACGGCGTGACGGAGCGCTGGCTGGTCGACCCCGCCGCCGAAACCGTGCAGATCCACCGCCTGCAGGGCGAAGTCCTGCTGCCGACCGACACCTTCGGCCGGAAGGAGACGCTGCGCTCGCCGCTGCTCGCGGGACTCGAGCTCCGCCTGGACGACATCTTCGGGTCTCGAGGGTGGGCGCCGCACGGTCTTGACGGCGGGCGCCGCACGATGGTGCCGACACGGCCCGAACGTCAGTTCAGCCCGATCGCCGCAAGTTGTCGATTCTATTGGTGGGCCGCGCTGGGATCGAACCAGCGACCATCTGATTAAAAGTCAGGTGCTCTACCTCTGAGCTAGCGGCCCGGGAATCGACGTGGAGGCTCCGAACGCCGGCCCGGGAGGGCGGGGTCGCGGTCCCGGGTCGGCGTCGCGGGGCGTGCGGCCTCAGTGCACGAGTATCGGTACCGAGGCCACCATCGAGCCCCACTCGAAGCGGAACTCGCTGTTCTCGAGGAACAGCGTCAACTGCTCGGCCGGGGCGTCGAGGGCCCCGACGGTCATCTCCGTGCGACCGAGGTCGTGCGCGGGGTCGTAGGCGGTGCCCCATTGGCCGGTCTCGGCGTTGACGATGAGCTCGGTGCCGTCGCCGGTCGTGAGGGTCCAGAGCGTGTACTCACCGGCCGGGACATGGGCGGCCCCCACCATGAGGTCGGTGTCGGTCGCCAGGGTCGTGGCCTCGTCGGCCCCGAGGCGCCACACCGATCCGTCGAGGGGCTCGACGGTATCGCCGACGGTGCGGTCCCGCAGGTAGGGACGGCCGTAGGTGATGGAGATGTTCGCGCCGTCGACCTCCCAGTCGACGCGGACGTGGGGGCTGCCGGCCTGTCCGTCGTGGACGGGCGTGAGGACCCCGCCGCCGAGCATCTCGGGCGGCGCGGCGGCTTCGGCGGGGGCCGGCTCGGTCTCGGCCGGCTCCGGGGGAGAGCCGCCGCAGGCGACCAGGGCCGCCATGCCCGTCAACGCCGCCGCCGAGAAACCGGACTTCCACACTGTCGTCATCTGAAGATGCCTCCCTGCGCCTGGGCGGAACGGACCGCATGGCGGGGTCGTCCGCTTCGGCGAGCTGATTATGGGTTCGAGCGCCGCGACGGCGTGGCGCGCCGTGGTGCCCGCCGCCGCTTCCGTGCCGTGTCGCGCATTCCGTGACGGGACGCCGCCCACGGAACTGCTGCCGTGCCTTCGGGGTGCGCACGACGCCCGCCGCGGGGCGACGCGAGAACCCTCTTGGCACTATAGCATTCCGGACGCCGAGGGTGTGCCGCCACGAGGCGGACCGGCAGCGGGAGCGGCTTGACGCCGGGGATGACTTTCCGATAACGTGCTGCTCTCTCAGGGTCGGAAGGACGGTGCCGGGGGGGCCGTGTGGCTGTCAGTGTGGCATCACGCGGAGTAGAGAATCGGTGACGACGAAGCGCTTCGAGGTGGGGGCCAGGGTGCACGAGCCGACCTATGGCTCGGGGTCGGTCATCTCGGTCGAGGACGCCTTCACGCGGATCCAGTTCGACGACAACACCGTCCGGAAGTTCCTGACCAGTCTGGCGAAACTCGAGCCGACGAGCGAGCCGGCTCCCGCCGCGCGTCCCCAGCGGACGCGCAAGCGCAAGAGCGCTTCATCCGCGAAGTCGACGAAGGCGAAGCGGGCGGCGGCGGACGGCGGCATCGATGTCGATGCCGACACCACCGACGTCGATGCGGACCCCGCCGACATCGCCGATTGACCCTCACCGGGCGAATCAGCCCGCCGCGCGCCCATCCATCGCCTGCCGCGCCGTCGCCCGGCCGTCGGCCACGCAGTCGGGAATGCCGACGCCGCGAAAGCCGGCCCCGGTGACGAAGAGGCCGGGGCAGCGATCGAGCCTCGCCTCGATGGCCGCGACCCGCGCGAGGTGTCCGACGTTGTGCTGCGGGTTGGCGCGTTGCCACCGGTAGACACGCGCGAGATGAGGACGACGGTCGATGCCGAGCAGGCCGGCGAAGGCCCCGTGGGTCCGGTCGACGAGCTCGTCGTCGGAACGCTCGTCGACGCGAGGGTCGCGCACGCCGCCGAGGAACCCGCGCAGCAGCACCTGTCCGTCGGGGGCCCTCCCGGGCCACTTCGAGGTGACCCAGGATCCCGCCATCAGGGGGACGGCGCGCTCTCGGCGCGGCACCACGAAGCCCGATCCCCTCGGTTGCCGCCGCACCGCCGACCGCGGATAGGCGAGGAGCACGGTTGCCGTCGACGTGTAGGGAATCCCGCCGCACAGCGCGGCGAGCCGGTCGTCGAGGGGTCGGACGAGCGTGGCCGTGACATGGGTGGGGGTGGCGAGGATGACGCACCGGGCGGAGACGGGCCCGCCGGCCGACAGGCGCACCGTGTAGGGAGACGGGCCGCCGAGGGCGACGGCCCGGGTCCCGCACCGGACCGCGGCCGCGGGCAGGGCCGCCGCGAGGGCCGCCGCCAGCTCCGCGATGCCGCCGGGCAGCGAGCGGAACAGCCCGCCGGGCCGGCGCGGCGCGGCCCGACGCAATTGCCGGAGCCCGCGGATCACGCTGCCGCAGGCGCGCTCGGCCTCCGCGAGGCGCGGAAACAGGGCCGGCAACGAGAGCTGGTCGACGTCGCCGGCGTGGATGCCCGCGAGCAGGGGCTCGGCGATGTACTCGACCGCCTCGCGGCCGAACCGGCGGCGGAAGAAGCTCCCCACCGACTCGTCCGCGCCGTCGCCGCGCGGCAGCGCCAGGTCCGCGGCGAGGCGCAGCCGGCCGGCGGGGGAGAGCAGGCGGCTGGAGACCCAGGGGGCGACGGCGGTCGGGATGCCGAGGACGGAACCCTCGGGAATGGGGCGCAGCCGGCCGCGGAGCACGTAAGCGGTCCGGGGCTCGAGCGTGGACAGCAGCCGGCCTTCGAGCCCGAGCTCGCGGCACAACTCGAGAGCGGCCGGCTTCTGCACCAGCAGCGAGTCGGGTCCCGCGTCGAGGGTGAACCCGTCGACGCGCTCGGTGCGGACCACGCCGCCGGGCCGCGGCGCCGCCTCGATCAGCACGAAAGAGGCGCGCCGCCGCTGCAGCTCCCAGGCGGCGGCGAGGCCCGCCATCCCGCCGCCGACCACCGCCACGTCGACGTCCGTCATGGTCCGCCGCCGGTCGGGGGGCCTCACCGGGACGTCGCGCTCTGCTCGTGCACGAAGCGGGCGAGCAACTGCACGTGCTCGAGGCTGGTGGCCGGCAGGATGCCGTGGCCGAGGTTGAACACGTGGCCGACGCGGCCCCGGGCCCGGCGCAGCACGTCGAAGGCGCCGCGCAGCAGGCGCTCGACGGGGCCGAGCAGCAGGGTCGGGTCGAGGTTGCCCTGGACGGCGCAGTCATCGCCGAGGAGGTCCCAACCTTCATCGAGGGGGATGCGCCAATCGAGGCCGATCACGTCGCCCCCCGCCTCGCGCATCGCCGGCAGCAGGGTCGTGGTGCCGGTGCCGAAGTGCAGCATGGGCGCCCCGCCGGGCCTCACCGCCTCGAAGATCTTCCGCGTGTGGGGCAGCGCGAACTCGCGGTAGTCCTCGGGGGACAGGGCGCCCACCCAGGAGTCGAACACCTGCACCGCCTGCACCCCGGCCTCGATCTGGGCCCTCAGGTAGTCGCCGACGACAGTGGCGAAGGTGTCGGCGAGCCGGTGCCAGGCCTCGGGCTCGCCGTACATCAGGGCCTTGGTACGCGCGTAGTTGCTCGAGGGGCCCCCCTCGATGGCGTACGAGGCGAGGGTGAACGGCGCTCCCGCGAACCCGATGAGGGGCACGCGATCCTCGAGCCGCAGGCGGAGGAGCCGTATGGTGTCGAGCACGTGCCCGAGCGCCTCGCGGGGCTCGAAGACGCGCAGCCGGTCGATGCGCTCGACCGAGCGCACCGGGGGGTCGATGACGGGGCCCTCGCCCTTCACGAAGTCGAAGGGGATGCCCATCGGCTCGAGGGGGAGCAGCAGATCCGAGAACAGGATGGCGGCGTCGACGTCGATGGCGTCGACCGGCTGCAGGGTCACCTCGGCCGCGAGCTCCGGCTGCCGGCAGATCTCGAGCAGCGTGTAGCGCTCGCGGAGCCCGCGGTAGGCGCTCATGTACCGTCCCGCCTGCCGCATGAACCACACCGGGGTGGCGTCTACCGGCTCGCGGCGGCACGCCTTGAGAAAGCGATCGTTCACGGGGAGAGCTCCTGACGGGGAAGGACCGGAGGCAAGGCGGTCGGCTTGGATAGGGTTCGCCATTCATGCTACTGTACTCTCGCCTCCGGGCACCGTCGGGAGTCCTCTCCCCCGGGGGGCCGGCTGCGGATCGGATGCCTTTCCTTCGGTTTTCGCGCGACAAGCGCGGCTACGCCAACACCTACCTCTGCCACACGTTTCGCGAGGACGGCATCGTCCGCATGCGGGTCCTGTACTGGTTCCGGTCTCCCCCGGACATCGCGGTCGGCCGGCCCGCGCTCGACGCCGAGGCGGTCCGCGACATCGAGGCTTCGAATCCCGACCTGACCTTCGATTGGGAGGAGATTCTGAAGGCGAAGCCGCCCGCGGTCCCGCCGGACCGCGGGGACCACGAGCGGCGCGAGCGTCGATCGCGCCGGCGGGGGCGTGGGGCCTCGACCGGGAGCGGCCGGGCGCCGGCCGCCGGGGCGGAGACGCAGGAGCGGTCGCCGCCGGCGCCCGCGGCGGCCCCCGACGCGTCCGATGCGAGCCCGGCGGGGCCGGGGACCGGAGCCGAGGGTCCACCCGGCGCGGACACCGGGACCGCGGACGCGCCGGCCGGGCGGCCGGGCCGACGCCGGCGCCGGCGTGGCCGGCGCGGCGGGGGCGCCGGGGACGAGCGGCCAGCCCCGGCGCCGGCCGCGGCGGCGCAGACGCCGCCGGTCGAGTCGGACGCCGATCCTGCGTGACCCGCCGGCGGCCGGCCCCGCGCAGGGCCCCGCCCGCGGTGGAGCGGTCGAACCGGTGACGGCCCCGGCCAGCAGGCCCGTGCCGGCGCGTTGCCGCGCTTTGCTATACTACGGAAATGGGAATGACAGCTTTCGGTCGCAGCGCACGGGCCGTCGGTGGCGCGGTCGCCGTCACCGTTGCCGCCTTCAGCGTTCTCTCGGCGCAGCAGGAGCCGCGGGCCCGGCCCCCCGAGCCGGGGGAAACCAGCGTCGGCCAGATCGGAAGCGGCCAGCCGACCTTCCAGACCGGGGTGACGCTCGTCACGACCGACGTCATCGTGCGCGACCGCGACGGCGTCTTCGTTCCCGATCTCCTCCAGCAGGACTTCCGCGTCTTCGAGGACGAGATCGAGCAGGACATCGTGACGATGGTGATGGTGCACGGGGGCCGCGTGTACAACCACCTGCAGCCGATGCCGGCGGTCCAGGAGGGCATCATCCTGCCCTCGTCGCGGCCGGTCGACAACACCGCCGGCCGCATCTTCGTGATCTTCGTCGACGACCTGCATCTGACGCCTTCGCGCACGCCCAAGATCCGGCAGATCTTCGAGCAGGTCGGCGACCACCTGGTCCACGAGGGCGACCTGTTCGGCATCATCTCCAGCGGACCCTCGTCGCTCTCCATCGACATGACCTACGATCGCGACCTGCTGTACGCGGCGGGCAACCGGATCATGGGCGACGCGCTGACCATCCAGGACCAGTTGATGGTCATGGACACCGCACGGGGGCCGTCCGAGGTCCTGTACCGCGCCCACGTGGCGTTCAAGACCGCGCGCTCGGTGCTCCGCAACCTCGAGCGGGTGCACGACCGCCGCAAGGTCTTCCTCTACATCAGCGAGGGTTACGACTTCGATCCGTTCCCCGAGTCGCGCATGTACAGCGGCCTGTTCCAGCAGCAACGGCTGAACAACACCGGCTTGTCCAGCCAGGAGTACGATCAGCTCTACGGAGACCTGCCCGATCCGAGGACCGACCCCTTCGAGCGGCAGTTGCGCCAGGGGCAGCAGTTCGCCAACCTCGATCTCAGCTACGAGCTGGCCGAGCTGGCGCGGTCGGCCAACCGCGCGAACACCTCGTTCTACACGCTCGACCCGCGCGGTCTGGTGGCGGGGCCGGACCTCGACATGCCGCAGCTCATGATGGGCGAGTGGAGCCGGCACATGTTCCAGACCCAGGGCACCCTGCGCATGCTGTCGGAGCTGACCGGCGGCCGGGCCATCGTCAACCGCAACGACTTCGACGACGCGCTGCGCGAGGTCGACGCCGAGACGAGCGACTACTACGTCCTCGGCTTCTACACCAGCAATCCCGACCCGACGGTGAGAACGCGCCGGTTGCGCGTCGAGGTGCCGGGCCGGGACGGGCTGGACATCCGGGCGCGCACCCACTACACGCTGCCGCGTCGCCCCGCCAATGCGACCGACGAGATTGGAGACTGAGCTGGAACCCGTCGGATCGGTCGAACGCAGGGGAGCGTGCGCCGCCCGTGCCTGAGCTCGCCGGACCCGTGACTTCCGGAAGGCGTCGTCGCATACCCGCGGCCGCCGTGCCGGCAGCCCGGCCGGGCGTCGTCGTACGCGCCGCGCTCGCCCTCGCGTGCCTCACCGCCCTGTCGGCGCCGCTCTCCGCCGGAGCGCCGCCGTCGGGCGCCGCGGCGGCCGCTTCCGTCCAGGGCATTCCGTCGCCGCGGGTGCGCGCGGCGGCGGCGATCGTCTTCGACCCCGCGACCGGCGACGCGCTGTGGGAGTTGAACGCGCGCGAGCCGCGTCCCATCGCCAGCATCACCAAGGTGATGACGGCGATGCTGTTCCTCGAGCAGGAACCCGATCTCAGCCGCGACGTCGTCATCTCGCAGCGCGACGTCCGCCGGGCGTCGACGACCTACCTGCGGCGGGGCGAGCGGGTCAGCCTGCGCGACCTCGTGCACCTCGCGCTGGTGGCGTCCGACAACGTGGCCGCCCGCGTGCTCGCGCGGGCGTCGCGGTGGGGGACGAAGCGCTTCATCAGCCGCATGAACGCGATGGCGGCCGAGCTCGGTCTCGAGCAGACGCGGTTCACGGACCCGTCGGGGCTGCACGAGGGCAACGTGTCGTCCGCCCACGACGTGTCGCGGCTGATCGCGGCGGCCGGCAGCCGGCCCGAGATCGCCCGCATCATCCGCAAGCGCTCGCATCGCATCCGCACGAGCCGCCAGGACCGCGTGGTCCGGAACACCAACCGCCTGCTCGACAGCCGGCCCGACGTGATGGGGGGGAAGACCGGCTACATCAACGAGGCGGGCTATTGCCTGGCGACGCTGATCAGGGTCGGCGACCGCGCCGTCTCGGTGGTGGTGCTGGGGGCCCGATCGAACGCGGGCCGTTTCCGGGAGACGGGGCGTCTCGTGGACTGGCTGACGCGCCGCGCCCGCGTGCTGCTCGCCCCCGCCGCCGACTGATGTCCTGCCGGTCCTTCCGACGTTGCCGCAGCCCGTGGTAAAAGCTGCGCGTCTTCCGATGTCGCGGCGGCCCATGGCGGTGTCCCGCGTCGTGGCGCGGCGGGTGTCGTGCCGCGGGATCAATGGCTGCGAAACGCCCGGACTTCACCGCCGCCGAACGGCGCGGCGTCTCCCCCCGAGAGGTGCTTCAGCATGCGCAACGTGATCGTCATCGGGTCCGGTCCGGCCGGACTGACCGCCGCCCTGTACGCGGCGCGGGCGAACCTCGAGCCCCTGGTCATCGAGGGCCTCGAGTCGGGCGGACAGTTGATGCTCACGACCGCGGTCGAGAACTTCCCGGGGTTTCGCGACGGCATCATGGGGCCCGAGCTCATGGCCGAGATGCGGGCGCAGGCCGAGCGGTTCGGGGCCGAAATCGTGGCCGGCGACGTCACCGCGGTCGAGCTCGCCGCGCCGCCGTTCGTCGTCCGGGTGGGGGAGCAGGCGCACGAGACCCGGTCGCTCATCATCTCGACCGGCGCTTCCGCCCGTCTGCTCGGGCTCCCGTCCGAGCGCGCCCTGATGGGGCACGGCGTGTCGACCTGCGCGACCTGCGACGGCTACTTCTTCCGCGGCAAGCCCATCGCGGTGGTCGGGGGCGGCGACTCGGCCATGGAGGAGGCGATCTTCCTCACCAAGTTCGCCTCGCAGGTCACCGTCCTCCACCGGCGGGACCGGCTTCGCGCGTCGAAGATCATGCAGGACAAGGCGTTCGCCAATCCCAAGATCGCCTTCGAGTGGAACTCCGAGCTGGTCGAGGTGAAGGACGTCGACGAGGGCGTGGTGACCGGCGCCGTCGTGAGAAACCGCGAGACCGGCGCGAGCCGGGAGCTCGCCGTCGACGGCGTCTTCATCGCCATCGGACATACGCCCAACACCGGCCTCTTCGAGGGGCAGGTCGAGCTGGACGCCAACGGCTACATCGTCGCCGGGAACGGCACGCGAACCAGCGTTCCCGGCGTGTTCGCCTGCGGCGACGTGCAGGACCACGTGTACCGGCAGGCGATCACCGCGGCCGGCACCGGCTGCATGGCCGCCATCGACGCCGAGCGTTATCTCGAGTCGCACCAGGAATCTGCGCCGTAGAACGGCGCGGACTCCCGGCAGGGTTGGCTGGGCGCCCGGCGGAGCCGCAGGCGACGACGGGCGGGCGAGGAGTCGCCGTAGAACGGCGCAGACTCCCGGCAGGGTTGGCTGGGCGCCAAGCGAAGCCGAGGCGACGATCGGCGGGCTGGCGCGGGCGCGCGGCGAGTCCGTCGGTGTCGGCGCCGCCGCGGGACGCAACGCCCGCGCCCCTCGCGGGAGGGCCGTCCGCGGCCGTGCCTTCGCTGCGCCTCCCCGTCAGTCGATCCACCCGCCCCCGAGCACCGTGTCGCCGTCGTAGAACACCACCGCCTGGCCCGGGGCGACGGCGCGCTGCGGCTCGTCGAAGGCCACGCCGACCCGGTCGCCGGGCAGGGGCTCGACCCGCGCCGGCGCGTCGGGGTGGCGGTGCCGGATGCGGGCGGTGACGCGGGCGTCGCGACCCGGGGGCGAGCCCGCGATCCAGTTGACCGACGAGGCGGTGAGGGCGGTGCGATTCAGCGCTTCCCGCGGGCCGACGGTCACCGCGTTCGCGGGCGCGTCGATGTTCAGGACGTACAGGGGCACGCTGGTCGACAGCCTCAGGCCCTTCCGCTGGCCGACCGTGTAACGGTGCACCCCGTCGTGGCGGCCGACCTCCCGCCCCCGCCGGTCGCGGATCGGGCCCGGCCTCGCCACCGCCGGCGCGCGCGCCCCGACGAGGCCCGCGGTGTCGCCGTCGGGGACGAAGCACAGCTCCTGGCTGTCGGGCTTGTCGGCGACCGGCAGCCCCGCGCGCCGGGCCAGGTCGCGCACCTCTTCCTTGCACAGGTGGCCGACCGGGAACCGCGCCCGCCCGAGCTGGTCCTGGGTGAGCGTGAAGAGGAAGTAGGACTGGTCCTTGGCGGCGTCGAGCCCGCGGTGCAGCGCGTGGGGCCGGTCAGGCCCCGCCGCCGCCGTGCGCCGCGCGTAGTGACCGGTGGCGACGCAGTCGGCGCCGAGGGCCGCGGCCCGCTCCAGCAGGTGGGCGAACTTCAGGTCGCCGTTGCACTGGACGCAGGGAATCGGGGTGCGGCCGGCCGCGTACTCGCGCACGAACACCGAGACGACCGCGGCCTCGAACTGCCGCTCGAAGTTCATGACGTAGTGGGGGATGCCGAGGGCGGCGGCGGTGCGGCGCGCGTCGTGCAGGTCGTCGAGCGAGCAGCAGCCGCCGAAGCGCGCGGCGCCCTGCTGCTGGTCGTAGAGCTGCATGGAGAGGCCGATGACCTCGTGCCCCGCCTCGACGAGCCGCAGGGCGGCGACCGAGGAGTCGACCCCGCCGGACATCGCGACCACGACCCGCATGGTCAGCGTCCCGCCGCCGCGGCGCCGCGGCCGGCCAGCGCCCGCAGCCGGTCGACGAGGCCGGGCAGGACCTCGACCACCCGGTCCACGTCGGCCGCGGTGTTGCCGAGCCCGAGGCTGAACCGGATGGAGTTCTGGGTGCGATGGGGGGAGAACCCCATCGCCCGCAGCACGTGGGAGGGCTCGAGGGTCCCCGACGAGCAGGCGGACCCCGTGGAGACGGCGATGCCCTCGAGATCGAGGGCGATGAGCAGCGACTCGGCCTCGACCCCGTGGAAGCTGATGTTCGAGGTGTTCCCGACGCGGGGGCCCGTCCCGCCGTTGACGGCGGTGCCGGGCACTTCGGCGACGATGCCGGCCTCGAGCCGGTCCCGCAACGCGGTCACGTCGTCCGCTCCCTTCCCGTGCGCGCCCAGCAGCCGCCGCGCCGCCGCCCCGAGGCCGACGATGGCCGGCAGGTTCTCGGTGCCGGCCCGGCGGCTGCGCTCCTGGCGGCCGCCCGTCAACTGGGCGTGCAGCCGCGTGCCCCGGCGGATCCAGAGGGCCCCGGCGCCCTTCGGACCGTTGAACTTGTGGCCCGACAGCGACAGCAGGTCGACGCCGAGGTCGCGAACGTCGACGGGGATCTTGCCCACCGACTGGACCGCGTCGGTGTGCACGAGGACCCCGCGCCCGCGGGCCAGCGCCGCGAGCTCGGCGACGGGCTGAATCGTGCCGATCTCGTTGTTGGCGTGCATGACGGAGACGAGCGCCGTCTCGTCGGTCAGCGCCTCGGCGAGCCGGTCGGCGGTGATCACCCCGCGCTCGTCGACCCCCACCAGGGTCGTGGGCCGGCCCCTTCCGTCGAGCGCCTTGAGCGTGCGCAGGACCGCCTCGTGCTCGATGGCGCCGGCGACGAGATGCCGGCGGCCGGGGGCGGCCGCCTCGGCGACGCCGCGGATGGCGAGGTTGTCCGACTCGGAGCCGCCGGACGTGAAGACGATCTCGGTGGGCTCGGCGCCGATCAGGCGGGCCACCGCGGACCGGGCCTCGTCGAGGGCGGTCTTGGCCTCCTGCCCGTAGGCGTGCACGCTGGACGGGTTGCCGAAGACGGTGCGCAGGGCGCTCGTCATCGCGTCCGCCACGGGCGGGGCCACCGGCGTCGTGGCGTTGTGGTCGAGGTAGATCCGGGTCACCGTATCCAGTCTACCAGCGTCCGGGGAGCCGTGGCGGCCGCGAACGCCGGCCCGGCGTCCGGGAGCCCGCCGCCGGCGGCCGGCCCCGCGGCACGCCCGCCAGGCCGGCATGCCCCTTCCCCGCCGCGCGGTCGGGCGCACCCGCGCCTCCGGGATACCGTCGCGGGCTGTCGGCGGGGCCCGCTTCTGCCGATAGACGGAAGTGTCTCCGCGGCGCGGCCGCCGGTGGACACTTCGCGAGCGCTCGTCGTACGATGAAGGGCGGGAAAGCCGCCCCGCTGGAGGCCGCCTGAACGGAGAGCAGTCATGTGGAAGCGGGAAGAACCAGCTCAACCGGTGACCCCCCCGGTGGTCGGCGCCATCGGCTCGACGCCTGCCGACGAGGCGCGCAGCGCGAGCCCGACGGTGATCATCGGCAAGTCGATAGTCGTCAAGGGCGAGCTGCGCGGGAGCGAAGACCTGACCATCGAGGGACAGGTGGAGGGCAAGATCGCGCTGAAGCAGCATGTCCTGACCATCGGGGCCCACGGCCGCATCCGGGCGCAGGTGTTCGCGAAAGCGGTCGTCGTCCTCGGCGAGGTCATCGGCAACATCGAGGCGACGGAGAAGGTCGCGATTCGCAGTGAAGGGGCGGTCGAAGGCGACATCAAGGCCCCGCGCGTCTCCATCGCCGAGGGCGCGAAGTTCCGCGGCGGCATCGACATGCAACAGGGGCAACCCGGGAACCGGAGCCGGAGCGAGCCGAAGCCCGAGGCCCGCCGCCCGGCGCCGGCCGTGAAAGCGAAGAGCGCGTAGGAGTCGGCGCCGTGGAACGGCGCGGACTCCTGGCGGGTTGGTTGGGCGCCCGGCGGAGCCGCAGGCGACGACGGGCGGGCGAGGAGTCGCCGTGGAACGGCGCGGACTCCTGGCGGGTTGGTTGGGCGCCCGGCGGAGCCGCAGGCGACGACGGGCGGGCGAGGAGTCGCCGTGGAACGGCGCGGACTCCTGGAGGGTTGGTTGGGCGCGCAGCGGAGCCGCAAGGCGACGATGGGCGGGGCCAGGCGCGCGTCCGGCGGGACCGGCAGATGGCTCGTCCAGTCGTCGCGCTGTTGAGCGATTTCGGCACCCGCGATCACTACGCGGGCACGATGCGGGGCGTCATGCTGGGCATCTGCCCCGACGCCACCCTCGTGGACGTGACCCACGACATCCGGCCCCACGACATCCAGGCCGCGTCGCTGGAGCTGGCCGCCGCCCGTCCGTACTTCCCGGCCGGCAGCATCTTCCTCGTCGTGGTCGACCCGGGGGTCGGCTCCTCCCGGCGGGGGCTCGCGGCCGAGGCCGGTGCCCATCGGTTCGTCGCACCCGACAACGGCGTTCTCACCCACGTCTTCGAGCAGACCCCGGCCCGGCAGGTGGTGGAGCTGACCGAGCGCCGGTACGCGCGGCCGACCATCAGCCGCACGTTCGAGGGTCGCGACCGCTTCGCGCCCGCCGCCGCCTGGCTGGCGCGGGGCGTTCGGTTGTCCGCGCTCGGCCGGCCCCTGCGCGAGCCCGTCAGGCTCGATCTGCCCCCCCTCGAGGTGCGGGAGAGGTCGATTGCCGGCCGCGTCGTGTGCATCGACCGGTTCGGCAACGCCGTCACCAACGTGGACCGCGGGCGCTTCGAGCGGCTGGTCGCGGCCGGGGGCGTCGACATCGAGGTCGGGGGGTGCGCCGTCGGCCGGCTGGTCGAGACCTACGCCGACATCGGATCCGGCGAGGTGTGCGCGCTGTTCGGCAGCACCGATCACCTGGAGTTCGCCGCCAACGCGGCCAGCGCGAGCGAGCGCCTCGACCTGAGGGTGGGCGCGACCGTCCGGATCACCACGCAGTGAGCGGCGCCGGCCCGGGCCGGCGTCCCGCCCCATGAGGAGAAGCACGAGCGCATGAGTGACAGCAGCCGGGCCGGCGCAGGCGCCGACATCACATCCGCATTGCTCGAGGTCGTCGAGCGGGCCGCCGTGGCCTGCGCGCACACGATGGGCCAGGGAGATCGCCACCGGTCCGACCAGGTCGCGGTCGAGTCGATGCGCGCGACCCTGGACGGCGTGCCCATCGACGGCCGGGTGGTCATCGGCGAGGGCGAGCGGGACGAGGCGCCGATGCTCTACATCGGCGAGCTGGTGGGGACCGCGCATGCCGCGTCGGCGAGCGGCGACGGGGGGCTGCCGCAGGTCGACATCGCCGTCGATCCCCTGGAGGGTACGAACCTGTGCGCGACCGGGGCGTCGAACGCGATCGCGGTGCTGGCGGTGTCGGAGCGCGGCGGACTGCTTCACGCGCCGGACATCTACATGGAGAAGCTCGTCGTGGGGCCGAGCTCCAAGCACGCCGTCTATCTGGATGCGCCGGTGCGGGACAACCTGCGCGCCATCGCGCGGTGCCTGGACCGCAAGGTGGAGGACCTCGTCGTGATCGTCCTCGACCGGCCGCGCCACCGGCAGCTCATCGCGGACATCCGCGAGGCCGGCGCCCGCATCCGCCTGATCGGCGACGGGGACCTGTCGGCGGGCATCTCCGCCGCGGTCCGGGGCAGCGGCGTCCACGCGGTCATGGGGACCGGCGGAGCGCCCGAGGGCGTGCTCGTCGCGGCCGCGATGCGCTGTCTCAACGGCGAGATTCTCGCCCGGCTGGTGGTCGACACGCCGGAGAAGGAAGAGCGCTGCCGGTCGATGGGGATCGCCGACATGGACCGCGTCTACCGGGCCGCCGACCTGGCGTGCGGCCGCCGCATCGTCTTCGCGGCCACCGGGGTCACCGACGGCACCCTCATGAAAGGGGTCCGCTTCTTCGGCGACGGCGCGCGGACCAACTCCCTCGTCATGCAGACCAGCCCCCAGCGCATCCAGTTCGTGGACACCATCCATCTGACCGGCGACTCCGACATGGTGGTGCATTTCTGACCCCGCGGGGGACCGGTCGCCGCCCGGCGTCGGCGGCCGGGGCGGAGGCTTCGCCGGCGACGGACCTCTGCGGCGGCGCGACCTCGCGGCCGCGTCGGAGGTCCGGCCGCCGCGGCACGCCCGGGTCGCAGGCGGGCAGGCGGCGGAGCGGTCAGTCGGTCGACTCGGGACGTCCCTTGTGCTTGCGGTCGCGGAAGAGCTGCTTGGACTTGTCCGGATGGGGCCCGCCGCGCTGGCGGGGCAGGGGGACGCGAGGTCGGGACGCGGGCTTGGGACGACGGGAAGGCTTGGCCGGCACGATGACCCCCTGTCCGATCGATTATGCGCCATGCGGGTCGGCGCCGGCAACGGACCGGCGGCGCCGGGAGGACGCCTGGTGAGCCCCCGGGTCCTGCGCCTCGACGATGCCGCGCCCGACGAGGCCCTGCGGCCGGCTGCCGACGCGCTGATGGCCGGCGGCATCGTGGCCTATCCCACGGACACGCTGTACGGGCTCGGCGTCGACCCGGCGCAGGGCCCCGCCGTCGATGCGCTGTGCCGGCTGAAGACGAGATCGGCGCACGCCGGCATTCCCCTCATCGCGTCCACCCCGGCGCAGGTCGAATCGGCGGTGGGCGCCCTGACGCGGCTGGGCCGTCGCCTCGCGGCCCGGTTCTGGCCCGGCCCGCTGACCCTCGTCTTCGAGCCGGAGGCCGCGTTCGCGGCCGGCGTGTGCGCGGCGGACGGCTCGGTGGCGATACGGGTGCCCGCGGCCCCCGCCGCCCGCCGGCTCGCGGCCCTGTGCGGCGGTCCGATCACGGCGACGAGCGCGAACCGGGCCGGCCGCCGTCCCGCCGCGACGGCGGCCGAGGTGGTCGCCGGGCTGGGCGCCGGGGTGCCGCTCGTCGTGGACGGGCCGGCCGCGCTGACGGGGCCGCCGTCGACCATCGTGGACGTGCGCGGACACGACGCGCGCCTGGTCCGCGAGGGGGCGGTCGCGTGGGAGCGCGTGCTACAATCGCTGGCGTGATGACCCGCTTTCCGACTCTTGACACCCCGTGCCGAGGGGGGGCGCGCGGGTCGGGTCGCCGCGCGTCGATCGACCGGTGGTCACGCGACCTCCCATCACGGAATCGGGCGAAGCGTCGGCGGCGCGTGCCGCACGAACGTCGATCGACGCCGGCTGGTCCGGCGGCGCCGGGGTCCTCGCGGCGAAGCGCTGGGCGATGAGGCACGCGCGGGCCGCCGTCGTCGTCGCCGCGGTGGGCGCACTGGTTTCGGGCTGTGCCGCCCGGGTGCCGGTGGTCACGACGCCGGCGTACCCCGACTACCCCCTTCCGGTCGTCCCCGCCGCGCTGGAGGGGACCCCGGAGGCGTCAGAGCACCGCGACGCCTGGACATTCCTGCAGGCGGGACAGCTCGACGCAGCGGCGCAGCGGTTCGACGCCGTCCTCCGGGTCGTCCCGTCGTTTCATCCCTCGGAGACCGGGCTCGGCTTCGTCGCGCTGGCCCGGGGCGATACGGGCGGCGCGATCGCCAGGTTCGGGGGGGCCCTCGCCCGGGTCTCGGACTACGTCCCGGCGCGCCTCGGGCGGGCCGAGGCGCTCCTGCTCGAGGATCGGCTTGCCGAGGCCATCGACGACTTCGGCGCGGCCCTCGCCGCCGACCCCGGCCTCGCCGGCGTGCGCCAGCGCCTCGCCGGGCTCGAGGCCACGGCGCTGACCCGGCAGGTCACGGCGGCCCGGGAAGCGGCGGCGGCGGGGCGCGACGCCGAGGCGATGGCGGCCTACGAGCGGCTCATCGCCGCGTCTCCCGAGTCCGCGTTCCTCTACCTCGAGCTGGCCGAGGTCGAGCGCCGGGTCGACGGGGCCGGGTCGGCCCTGGCCCGGCTCGACCGCGCCGTCGCCCTCGATCCGGATGCCCTCGACGCCTGGCTGCTGATGGCCGATCTGTATCTCGCCACCGGCGACCTCGACCGCGCCGAGCAGGCGCTGCTCCGGGCCGACGCCATCGCGCCGGGAGCCGGGGTCGAGCGCCGGCTCGCGGATCTGGACGCTCGCCGCCGGGCGGCCGCGTTGCCCCGCGAGTACGGTGCCATCGAGACCGCCGATGCGATTACCCGCGGGCAGCTCGCGGCGCTGCTGGGCGTGCAGTTCGAGCTCCTGCTGGCCGGTCTCGCCGGCGACGGCGCCGCCATCATCACCGACGCCCGCGACCACTGGGCGTACGGCTGGATGATCGACGTCGCGCAGGCCGGAATCATGCCGGCCGACGTCAACTACCGGTTCCTGCCGGAGCAGGAGGTGAGCCGCGCGGAGCTCGCGCGCATTCTGGTCCGCATGCTGCGCGGGGCCGGGGTCGAGCCGGCGTCGGCGGCGCTGCCGCGGTTCTCCGATCTGGATCCCGGACACCTCGACCATCCGGCCGCGTCGGAGGTGGTCGCGGCCGGACTGCTGCCTCCGCTCCCCGGGAACGCGTTTCGGCCCGGCCGGCCGGTCACCGGCGGCGAGGCGATGGCAGTGTTGTCCCGCCTCGGCCGCGCCACCGGAACGGCCCGCTAGCACCAGGATCGCGGGGAGCCTGCGCCTTACCTCTTGGATGACGTGCCATGTCGGCGTTGACGGTCGCGAACCAACTCACGCTGCTTCGAATGCTGCTCATTCCGGCCCTGGTCATTCTGGTGGTGTACGGAATGAACGGGTGGGCGCTGGTGGTGTTCATCGTGGCGGGGGTGACCGACGCGCTCGACGGCGTGCTGGCGCGCTGGTGGAGCCGGCCGACGAAGCTGGGGGCGCTGCTCGACCCCATGGCCGACAAGCTGCTGCTCATCTCGACGTTCGTCGTGCTCACCCTGCCCGAGCTCGACCTGCCGAACCACTTCCCGGTGTGGCTGACGGTGCTCGTCATCAGCCGCGACGTCATCATCGTGGTCACGGTGGCGGTCGTGAACCTCGCCATCGGGCGGCGCACGTTCCGGCCCTCGATGCTGGGGAAGCTCGCGACCCTGGTCTACATCCTGACGATTGCCCTCGTGCTTCTCTACAACTGGCTGGGGCGCGGCTCTCTGGTGGTCGATGCGGCCATCTGGGCCGCGCTGGCCATCACCCTCGTCTCCGGGCTCCACTACATCGTTCACGCCGCGCGCGTGCTGAGCGAGTGAAGGCGGGCGGCGGGCTCCGGCGAGGGCGTCGACGCACCCGGACCGCCGCTTCGGGCGCCCCCCGGCCGCCGGGTGCCGCCGGTCGGCAGTCCGGCCCGTCCATCGCCGCCTTCGGCCCCGCCGCGCCCAACGGCCCGGCCGGGCGCCCAACCGACCCTCCAGCAGTTCGCGCCGTTCTGTGACGCAGACTCCCGGTGCCGGTCCCTGCCCTGAGCGCCAGCGCCGCGGCGCAGGGGTCGTCACCCGTCGTGCGTGTTCCCGCCGAGCGCGGTCCGGAACCACGCTATGGTCTCGGTCAGCCCCTCGGCCAGGGGCACGCGGGGCTCCCAGCCGAGCACCGCGCGCGCCCGGCCGATGTCCGGCTGCCGGACCTTCGGGTCGTCGATCGGCAGCGGCTCGTGCACGATGCGGCTGCTCGAGCCGGTCAGCCTGATGATCTGCTCGGCGATGCCCGCCACCGTCGTCTCGTCCGGGTTGCCGAGATTGACGGGGCCGTTCGTGTCGGACCGCATCAGCCTGAGGATGCCGTCCACCAGGTCGGTGACGTAGCAGAAGCTGCGGGTCTGCGTGCCGTCGCCGTAGACGGTCAGGTCCTCGCCACGAAGCGCCTGGGCGATGAAGTTGGGCACGGCGCGGCCGTCGCGCACCCGCATCCGGGGTCCGTAGGTGTTGAAGATGCGGACGATCTTGGTGTCGAGGCCGTGATAGCGCCGATAGGCGGTGGTCATGGCCTCGGCGAAGCGCTTGGCCTCGTCGTAGACGCCCCGCGGGCCGATGGGGTTCACGTTCCCCCAGTAGCTCTCGGTCTGCGGATGCTCGAGGGGGTCGCCGTAGACCTCCGAGGTCGACGCGAGGACGAACGTGGCCTGCTTCGCCTTGGCGAGGCCGAGGGCGTTGTGGGTGCCCAGGGCCCCCACCTTCAGGGTCGGGATGGGCCGCTCGAGATAGTCGATGGGGCTCGCGGGGCTCGCCCAGTGGAGCACCGCGTCCACGGGTCCGCCGAGGTCGATGTAGCTGGAGACGTCGTGCCGGACGAACCGGAAGTCCCGGCCGGCGAGGTGGGCGAGGTTCGCGGCGTCGCCGGTCGACAGGTTGTCGATGCCGACGACGCTGTCGCCCCGGTCGAGCAGGGCCTCGGCGAGGTGCGATCCGATGAAGCCGGCGGCCCCGGTGATGACGACGCGTTGACCCATGTCGGTTTCCGGGGCTTTGGCGGGGTCCGGCCCCCGCCATGCCGGGAGGCGCCGGTCACGCGGGCCCGGTGCGCGGTGCGGCTCAGTACGCGTGGCGATGGAAGAACACGCGGAGGACGGTCATCCACATGATCTTGAAGTCGAGGGCCACCGACCAGTTCTCGATGTAGTAGAGGTCGTACTCGATGCGCTTCTCGATCGACGTGTTCCCCCGCAGGCCGTTGACCTGGGCCCATCCCGTCAGCCCGGACCGGACCTTGTGGCGCAGCATGTACTGCGGGACGCGCTGCTTGAACTGCTCGACGAAGAACGGCCGCTCCGGCCTCGGCCCCACCAGCGACATGTCGCCGCGGACGACGTTCCAGAGCTGGGGGAGCTCGTCGAGGCTCAGCGCGCGCAGCACGCGGCCGACCGGAGTGCGGCGAGGGTCGTCCTGGCGCGCCCACACCGGTCCGGTCTCGCGCTCGGCGTCCTCGAACATCGATCGGAACTTGTAGACGCGGAACCGGCGTCCGTCGAGCCCCATGCGCTCCTGGCGGTAGAACACCGGACCCGGCGAGGTCGCCTTCACGAGGGCCGAGATGACCGCGAGGGGCAGGCTCAGCAGGACGAGCGAGACGCTCGCGATGCCGAGGTCGATCGTGCGCTTCAACAGGCTGCTCAGTCCCTGGAGGGGGACGTCGTTGATGCTGATGATGGGAACGCCGTCGAGTGCTTCGAGGCGGGCGCGGAGCGCGATGACCTGCATGAGGTCGGGCACCACCTTGACGTCGACGAACTCCCGGTTGGCGACCTCGATGAGCTCCAGCATCTTGGCGTGCTCGTCGAGCGACAGGGCGACGTAGAGCTCGTCTATCCGCTCGCGCCGCAGGATGTCGGCCACCTCCGACAGCGACCCCAGGAGCGGCAGGCCCCGGTAGCCCTGCCGGTCGCTGGCGCGGTCGTCGACGAAGCCGACGATGCGGTAGCCGAGTCCGCGATGGTGGAGCACCTTGTCGACGACGTGCCGGGCGACGTCGCCGGTGCCCGCGACGAGAATGCGCTTGAGGCCCACGCCCTCGCGCCACTGCTGCTCGAGCGCGGACCGCACGCTGGCCCGGGCCGCGTACGCGCAGAGGACGCAGAGGGCGAGGAACAACGCCCAGACGAGGCGCGACACCTCGTAGACGCCCTGGTCCTTCAGGTCGGCGGGAATGAAGTACGCCTGGAACACCAGCGTGCCCGCGAGACCGAGCACGACCGCTATCAGGCCCCCTATCAGCACCGCGAAGAAGTCGTCGACGCGCGATCGGATGCGCTCGTGGCGGTAGGCGCCCTGCAGCCAGAGGCCGAACGGCAGCAGCAGTCCGACGAAGGGGGCGAGCTGCAGGTACGACTCGATCGGGGGGTGGCCCCTGGGCGCCGGGATCAGGCCGGTCTCGAACCGGAGCCAGTACGCGGCGAGGAACATCGTCACGCCGATGCCGCCGTCGATCACCGACTGGATGATCATGCGCAAGCGGGCGCGTTGGGTCATGGATGAAGCTCCGACGGCGATGCGTCCATCAGGCGGGCGACCTCCGCGGCGAGCCCCGCGCGGAACCGCTCCCGGGAGAAGCGCAAGGCCTGCCGGCGGGCGGCGGCGCCGTCGAGCGGCCGGAGGTGAATGCTGTCGATGGCCTCGGCGAAGGCGTCCGGCGTGGATTCCCGCACCAGGTGTCCGGTCTCGCCGTCCACCACGGTCTCCGAGGCCCCGCCCTCGGCGAGGGCGACGACCGGGCATCCGCACGCCTGGGCCTCGACGGGGGCGATGCCGAAGTCCTCGGGGCCCGGCAGCAGCATCGCGGCCGCGCTTCGATACGCCTGCCGGACCTCCTCGTCGCTCACCGCACCGAGGAACTCCGTCTCCGGGCCGGCGATCTTCCGCAGGCGCCCGATGTCGGGGCCGTCGCCGACGATGCGCAGGGGCACCCCGGCCGCGGCGCACGCGCGTATCGCCAAGTCGACCCGCTTGTAGGGCACGAGCGCCGACACGATCAGGCAGCCATGCCGCGGCGGGGCGGGACCCGGTTGGAAGAACGACGTGTCCACGGGCGGATACACGATACTCGCCTGTCGATTATAGTATCGACCAATCCTGCCCGCAACATATTGCGAAATAGCTACATAGCGGTCCACCCGGTGGGCGGTGGAGGCGTCCCAGCGGGCGATCGCGGCGAGCCCCCGCCGCAGCCACCGGCTGGCCCCCGCCCCCACCCGTTCCGGCCCGAAGTAGGCGGGAAACTGGTCCCAGACGTAGCGCATCGGCGTGAAGCAGTAGCAGAGGTGACGGGCGCGCCCCGGCGTCACGACCGACTTGGCGACGCAGTGGCTGGTGCTGATGACGAGGTCGAACTCGTCGAGATCGAACTGCTCGACGGCGGCCGGGAAGAGCGGCAGCAGCGGCCGGTAGTACCGGTGCGAGCCCGGCAGGCGCTGGACGAACGAGGTCCGGACGGGTCGCGCCTCGATGGTCGGGGAGACCGAGCCGCGGACGTGCAGGAGCGCGAACCGCGCGGCGTCCGGGAAGAGCCCGCAGATGGTCTCGAGCACGCGTTCGCCGCCGCGCATGCCGGTGAGCCAGTCGTGCACCAGCGCCACGCGGGCGCCGGTCGCGATTCCCATGCACTACTAGTATCCTGTACAGGCATGTCGCGGACGCGTCTCCCGATCCGGGCCCCGCGCCGTGGCCGCTCCCGGGCGGCGAAGTCGGGCCCCGGACTTCCCGGAATCACCGCCAACCCATGAGAATGACGGTCGTCGGCACGGGCTACGTCGGTCTCGTGGTCGGCGCATGCCTGGCCGAGACGGGCAACGAGGTCACCTGCATCGACGTCGACGAGGGCAAGATCGGGTCTCTGCGGCAGGGCCGCCTGCCCATCTACGAGCCGGGGCTCGACGAGCTCGTGCGCAGTAACGCGGCCAAGCGCCGCCTCACCTTCGACACCGCCCTCGCCCCCGCCGCCCGCGACTCCGAGGTCGTGTTCATCGCGGTGGGCACGCCGTCCGACGAGGACGGCTCGGCCGACGTGCAGCACGTCCTTCGCGCGGCGCGCGACGTCGGCAGGGCGATGGCCGGCTACACGGTGGTGGCCCTCAAGAGCACGGTGCCGGTGGGCACCGCCCGCCGCGTGGAGGAGGCCATGGGCGGGGAGACGAGCGAGCCGTTCAGCGTCGTGAGCAATCCCGAGTTCCTCAAGCAGGGGTCCGCCGTCGACGACTTCCTGAAGCCCGACCGCGTCGTCATCGGCGCCGACGACGAGCGCGCGGCGCGGTTGATGGCGTCCATCCACAAGCCCTTCACCCGCACCGGCGCTCCCATCGAGATCATGGACCGGGCGAGCGCGGAGCTCAGCAAGTACGCCGCGAACGCGATGCTCGCCACCCGCGTGTCGTTCATGAACGAGGTGGCCAACGTGTGCGACGTCGTGGGCGCCAACGTCGACCATGTGCGCCGCGTCGTCGCCTCGGACCGCCGCATCGGCCCGTCCTTCCTGTTCCCCGGCATCGGCTACGGCGGGAGCTGCTTTCCCAAGGACGTCAAGGCCCTGGGCCGGCTGGCCCGCGACGCCGACTACCGCTTCCGGATTCTCGAGGCGGTCGAGGCGGTGAACGCCGCCCAGAAGCACCGGCTGGTCGACAAGATGGTCGACGCCATGGGCCCGCTCGACGGGCGCCGCATCGCCGTCTGGGGGCTCTCGTTCAAGCCGCGCACCGACGACATGCGGGAGGCGCCGTCGATCACCGTCATCGAGGCCCTCCTCGCGGCGGGGGCCGAGGTGGCGGCCTACGACCCGCAGGCCAACGGGTCGGCCCGGCGCCTCTTCGGCTCGCGCATCGGCCTGGCGTCCGACGGCTACGAGGTGCTCGAGGGGGCCGACGCGCTGGCCATCCTCACCGAGTGGAACGAGTTTCGCGAGCCCGACTTCGCGCGCATGCGCGAGGCGATGCGGGATGCGGCCATCTTCGACGGCCGCAACCTGTTCGACCCGGCCGAGATGCGCGGCCTCGGCTTCCGCTACCACTCGATCGGACGCTGAGCTGCCGATGAGCACGGTGCTGGTGACCGGCGGCGCCGGCTATATCGGCAGCCACGCCGTCAAGGCCCTGCGGGCGGCGGGGCACGCCGTCGTCGTCTACGACAACCTCAGCGCCGGCCACCGCGCGGCGGTGCGCGGCGTTCCCCTCGTCGAGGGAGACGTCCGCGAGACGGCCCGGCTCGAGGCGGCCCTGCGGCGACATGGCGTCTCCGCGGTGATGCACTTCGCGGGGCTCCTGTCGGTGGAGGAGTCGGTGCGCGAGCCGGCCCGCTACTACGACCACAACGTGCGGGGCGGGCTGTCGGTGCTCGACGCGATGCGCGCGGCCGGGATCGACCGGCTCGTGCTGTCGTCGAGCTGCGCGGTGTACGGCAATCCGGTGGCGACCCCGATCGACGAGGATCACCCCACCGACCCCATCAACGCCTATGGCAGCTCGAAGCTGGCCGTCGAGCGCGCCCTCCGCGACTACGGCCGGGCCTACGGCCTGCGGTCCATCGCCCTGCGCTACTTCAACGCGGCCGGCGCGGACCCGGACGGCGACCTCGGCGAGGACCACGATCCCGAGATCCACCTGATTCCGCGCGCCCTCGACGCGGCCCGCGGGGGAGCCCCGCTCCACGTGTTCGGCGACGACTATCCCACCCCGGACGGCACCTGCCAGCGCGACTACGTGCACGTCGCGGACATCGCCGACGCGCACGTCCGCGCCCTCGACGCGCTGGCGCCGCGAGACGGCGCGAGGGTCTACAATCTGGGCACGGGGACGCCGCACTCCGTCCGGGACGTGATTGGCAGCGTGGAACGGGTGACGGGCCGCCGCGTCCCGGCCGAGCCGGCCCCGCGCCGCCCCGGCGATCCGCCGGTGCTCTTCGCCGCGGCGGGGCGCATCGAGCGCGATCTCGACTGGCGGCCGGCCCACACGGCGCTGGACGACATCGTCGCGACCGCCTGGCGCTGGCACGAGCGCCACCCGGAAGGGTTCGGCCCGACCACACCGTGAATCCACTGCTCCGGCTGCTGCGATTCGTCCTCCCCCACAAGCTGCGCGTCATCGCCGCGCTGCCCGCCATGGTGCTCTACGCCCTCGCCTCGGGCGGGCTGGCCTACATCATCGAGCCGATCTTCGACCAGGCGCTTCCCCAGGGCGACAGCGTCGCCCTCATCTGCGGCACCCTCGTCGGGCTCTACCTGATGAAGGGGGCGGGCGCCTACTTCTCCGTCTACCTGATGGCCGACGCGGGGCAGCGCCTCGTCCACGACCTGCGCACCGATCTCTTCGGGCACATGCTCGGGCAGTCGAGGACCTTCTTCGGGAGCCGGACGACGGGACGGCTGCTGTCGCGGCTCACCAGCGACGTCAGCCGCGTGCAGCAGGTCGTCTCGGAAACGTGCGGCGATCTGATCCGCGAGTCGCTGGCGTTGTGCGCGTTCGCCGGGCTGCTGTTCTACCAGGACGCGAGGCTGGCCCTGGTGTGCATGACGGGGGCGCCCCTGGTGGTCTATCCCCTGGTGCGGCTGGGGCAGTTGGTGCGCCAGACGACCCGCCGCGGCCAGGAGGAGGTGGAGCACCTGTCCCACCTCGCGGTGGAGGCGCTCACCGGGCACCGCATCGTGCAGGCGTTTCAGGCCGAGTCGTTCGAGCGGCAGAAGTTCACGCGGGCCTCGCACCGGCTGTACCGGACGATCATGCGGGTCACCAGCGCCCTGTCGATCCTGCCGTCGGTGATCGAGCTCCTCGGCGGCGTCGCCATCGCCGGGATCCTCTGGTACGGCAGCCGCGAGATCGCGGCCGGCGACCTGACCGCGGGCCAGTTCACCTCGTTCATGACCGCGCTCCTGCTGATGTACGGCCCCGTCAGGAAGCTGAGCCGGGTCAACGCGAACATCCAGCAGGCCATCGCCGCGGCCGAGCGGATCTTCGAGGTCCTCGACACCCGCACCGGGACCGGCGATCGCCCCGGCGCCGCGGCGCTGCCGCCGTTCGCGTCGGGCATCGAGTTTCGCGACGTGACGTTCCGCTATCCGGACGACGACGAAACGGTGCTGCGCGGCGTCTCGTTCACGGTGCGGGCGGGCGAGGTGGTGGCGGTGGTGGGGCTCAGCGGGGCGGGGAAGTCGACCCTCGTCAACCTCGTCCCGCGGTTCCACGACGTCACCGAGGGAGCCATCCTGATCGACGGGGCGGACGTGCGGGACGTGACGTTGCAGTCGCTGCGCCGGGCCATCGGCATCGTGGCCCAGGAGACGTTCCTGTTCGACGCGTCGGTGGCCGACAACATCGCCTACGCGGCGCCCGGCACCCCACGGGAGTCGATCGTGGCGGTGGCGCGCGCCGCCCACGCCCACGAGTTCATCGTGGACCTGCCGCAAGGCTACGATACCGTGATCGGCGAGCGCGGTCAGCGGCTGTCGGGCGGGCAGCGCCAGCGCCTCACGATCGCGCGGGCCCTGCTGAAGAACCCGCCCATCCTCGTGCTCGACGAGGCGACGTCGGCCCTCGACGCGGAGTCGGAGCTGCTCGTGCAGGACGCGCTGGCGAGGCTGCTGCTCAACCGCACCGCGTTCGTCATCGCCCACCGCCTCTCGACCATCCGGCGGGCCGACGCCATCATCGTGCTCGAGGGCGGACGGGTGGTGGAGTCCGGGCGCCACGAGGAGCTGCTGGCGCGCCCCGGCAGCAGCTATGCGAAGCTCTATGCGACGCAGGTGTTCGGGCAGGAAGGCGAGGAGCGGGCGATGGCCGCCGCCTCCCCCGCGGGGCCGGCCCGCCCCGCCGCGGGTGCAACGCGATGATCAAGTCGATGACGGGGTTCGCGTCCGGAAGCCGGGAGCTCGACACGGCGACCCTCGGGATCACGGCGCGGACCGTCAACCACCGCTACCTCGACATGCAGGTGCGGCTGCCCCCGCTGCTGGCGTCGATCGAGGTCGAACTGCGCGGCGTCGTGCAGCGGTGGGTGGCGCGCGGCCGCGTCGAGGTGGCGGTGACCGCGCGGCTTCTCGGGCAGCCGGAGGTCGAGGTCGCCCTGAACGAGCCGCTGGTCGACGCGCTCTCCGCCGCCGTCGAGCAGGCCCGGGCCCGCGGCGCCGCCGCCGGCGGCCTGACCGCGGGCGACCTCCTGCGGTTCCCGCGGGCGCTGGTGGTCGAGGAGCTGGAGCTCGACGAGGCGGGCCGGGCCGCGCTGGGCCGCGCCGCGACCGCGGCGGTCGAGGACGTGCTGCGCGATCTGGACGCCATGCGCGTGCGCGAGGGCGGATACCTGCTGGCCGACCTCGAGGCGCGGTGCCGCACCCTCTCGGACCTCGTCGGCCGTCTGGAGGCGGCGGCCGAGTCGGGGCGCGCCGGGCTCGTGTCGCGGCTGAACGCCCGCGTCGAGGAGCTGCGGGCGCAGGCCGGCGTCGAGGAGGCGGCCCTGGCCCAGGAGGTCGTGCGGTTCGCGGCCCGCTCGGACGTCAGCGAGGAGATCACCCGGCTGCGCGGTCATCTCGCCCACTGGTCCGCCCTCACCGGCGCGACCGAGCCGTGCGGCCGCAAGCTGGACTTCCTCCTGCAGGAGATGAACCGCGAGGTCAACACCCTGGGCGCGAAGGTGGAGGGCGCCGACGCGAGCGAGCTCGTGGTGACCGCCAAGGCCGAGCTCGAGAAGCTGCGTGAGCAGGTCCAGAACGTCGAGTAGGAGCGCGCGCCGCGGGAACGGTGCGTGCTTGCGGAGGGGTCGGCAGAGCGGGAATCGGAGCCTCGGGCGACGATTCCCGGGACGGCGGGGGCGCGCGTGAGCGGCAAGGGAAGCCTGTTCGTGGTCTCGGCCCCGTCGGGCACGGGGAAGACCACCGTCGTCGACGCGCTGGTCGGGCGGGTGCCCGAGCTCGAACGATCGCGGAGCTACACGTCGCGCCCCCCGCGGCCGAGCGAGCGGGACGGCGTCGACTACCACTTCGTGGACCGGGCGCGCTTCGAGTCGATGCGCGACGCGGGCGAGTTCCTCGAGTGGGCCGAGGTCTTCGGACACCTCTACGGCACCCGCGCCCTCGATACGCGGCGCCGGCTCGACGCCGGCGGCAGCCTCGTCCTCGTCATCGACGTGCAGGGTGCCCGGCAGGTCCGGGGGATCGAGCCCGGCGCGGTCGGCATCTTCCTGCTGCCGCCGTCCCCGGCGGTGCTCGAGGAGCGGTTGCGCCGCCGGCCCGGCGACCGGCTCACCGAGGCCGAGATCCGGCGTCGGCTGGGCGTCGCCCGGCGCGAGGTCCGGCACGTCGGGGAGTACGATTACGTGGTCGTCAACGAGGACCTGGAGGACTGCGTGGAGCGCCTGCGGTGCATCGTCGAGGCCGAGCGGCAGTCGTGGCGCGCGGTCGGCGACGCCGCGCGGGCGATCGCGGCGAGCTTCGGCGAGCCGGACAGCGGGGCCGCGCCATGGCGCTGATCGCGGTGGGGGTGACGGGCGGCATCGGCGCCCGCAAGGCGGTCGAGGTCGTCCGCCGGCTGCAGATCGCGTCGAGCTTCGGCGAGCCGGACAGCGGGGCCGCGCCATGGCGCTGATCGCGGTGGGGGTGACGGGCGGCATCGGCGCCCGCAAGGTGGTCGAGATTGTCCGCCGGCTGCAGATCGCGGCGAGCTTCGGCGAGCCGGACAGCGGGGCCGCGCCATGGCGCTGATCGCAGTGGGGGTGACGGGAGGCATCGGCGCCTACAAGGCGGTCGAGATCGTCCGCCGGCTGCAGGACGCGGGGCACGACGTCGTGGTCGCCATGACGGCCAACGCCCGCCGCTTCGTCGGACCGCTGACGTTCGAGGCCATCACCCGGCGCCCCGTCGTCACCGACCAGTTCGCACCCGGCGCGAACGCGACCATCGAGCACGTCGCGCTGGCCACCGACATCCGGGCCCTGGTCGTGGCGCCGGCCACCGCCAACGTCATCGGGAAGCTCGCCCACGGCATCGCCGACGACTTCCTGACCTCGCTCTACCTCGTGACGCGGGCCCCGGTCGTCCTCGCCCCCGCCATGAACACCAACATGTACGAGCACCCCGCGGTCGCCGCCAACCTCGCCGCCCTCGCGGCGCGCGGGGCGCACGTGGTCGCCCCCGGCGAGGGGTACCTCGCGTGCGGTTGGACGGGCCCGGGGCGGCTCGCCCCCGTCGACGACGTGGTCGCCGCCGTCGAGCGCCGGCTCCGGCGGGACGGGGGCGACCTCGCGGGCCGGCGCCTCCTCGTCACCGCCGGACCGACCTGCGAGGATCTCGACCCGGTGCGCTTCGTCGGCAACCGCTCGAGCGGGCGGATGGGCTACGCGCTCGCCGCCGAGGCCGTCGACCGCGGCGCCCGCGTGGTGCTGGTGTCCGGCCCGTGCCGCCTGGAGCCCCCGGCCGGGGCCGAGGTGGTCGCGGTGCGGAGCGCGGCCGACATGCACGCGGCGGTGACGGGCCGGGCGGACGAGGCCGACGCGGTGGTGATGGCCGCCGCCGTGGCCGACTACACGCCGGCCGGGGGGCCGCGCGAGCAGAAGATCGCGAA
The DNA here is from genome assembly GCA_965204675.1 of Vicinamibacterales bacterium. Lineage (GTDB taxonomy): Bacteria > Acidobacteriota > Vicinamibacteria > Vicinamibacterales > UBA8438 > JAJEEA01. Next base: position 4,278,258 of record OZ242003.1, on the reverse strand, counting down.
GGACGCCGAGACCCTCACCCTCACCCTGACCCGCACCGCCGACGTCCTGCGGGATCTGGGCCGCCGGCGCGGCGGCGGCCGTCGGCCGGTGCTCGTCGGGTTCGCGGCCGAGACCCGCGACGTCGTCGCGCGGGCCCGGGCCAAGCTCGCGGCCAAGGGAGCGGACCTCATCGTCGCCAACGACGTGTCGCGGGCCGACGCGGGGTTCGACGTGGAGACGAACGCCGCCACCCTGATCGCGGCCGACGGCGAGACGGACCTGCCGCTGCAGTCCAAGCGCGACCTCGCCCGCGCCATCCTCGACCGCCTGCGGGACATGCTGGCGGGGGGCGAGCCGGGGAATTCGGCCGAGGCCGACCATGAGCGACCGTGAGCAGTTGCGGCGTCACTTCGAGTTCTTCCGCGAGCTGGGGGTCGAGGGGGTCAACCGCGACGTTCGGTGGCGTACGCGTGACTCCGCGGACCCGGCGCCCCGACCGGCGGGTCACGCGAACGAGTCAGTCGACCGGTTGGGGGGACCGGCGGCCCGCGCCGGCGACGCCGGCGACGCGAGAGCGGGCGATCCGGCCGGCGAGGCCGGCGGGGGCCTCGCCGCGGCCTCCGTCGCCTCTCCGCCGGTTGGGACACGGCCGGCGGGGGCCGGAGGTCTCGTTCACCCTGTACTCCCCGCTGCCTCCGTCGCCTCTCCGCCGGCTGCAGCGGCCGAGACGCCGACCGCGACGCTCGAAGCGGTTCGCGACGACCTCGGCGAGTGCACCCGCTGCAAGCTGCACGGGGGACGGACGAAGCTCGTGTTCGGGGTCGGCAGCCCCACCGCCGACCTCGTGTTCGTCGGCGAGGCGCCGGGGCGGGACGAGGACCGGCAGGGGATTCCGTTCGTGGGCCGGGCGGGGCAGTTGCTGACCCGGATCATCGCGGCTATCGGCCTGTCGCGCGACGAGGTCTACATCGCCAACGTGATCAAGTGCCGGCCCCCGAACAACCGGAACCCGGAGCCCGACGAGGTCGCCACCTGCGAGCCGTTCCTGTTCCGGCAGCTCGACGTCATCCGCCCCCGGGTGGTGGTGGCCCTCGGCGGCTTCGCCATCCGCACCCTGCTCCGGACCGACGACGCCGTCTCCCGGCTGCGGGGACGGGTGTTCGACTACCGCGGGGCGAAGCTGATACCGACCTTCCACCCCGCCTTTCTCCTGCGGAGCCCCGAGCGGAAGCGCGATGTCTGGGAGGACATGAAGCGGGTCCGCGCCCTGCTCGCGGAGCCGGGGGCGGACGCGTAGGGGGTCTGTGCCGTGGAACGGCGCGGACTCCTGTAGGATTGGCTGGGCGCCCGGCGGAGGCCGCAGCGCGACCTTGCGGTCGCGTTCGGCGACGATGGGCGGGCCAGGAGGGCGGGTTTCAGCCGCCGTCGTTCATCGCCGATGCCCCGCGTCTCCGTGGTCGTTCCCTTCCCCGCCCTCGACCGGCTCGACTACGAGGTGCCTCCGGAGCTGCCGGTCCCGGAGACGGGGACCCGGGTCCTCGTGCCGCTGGGGACGCGGGCGGTCACCGGCTGCGTCGTCGACCGATCGGAGTCGCCGCCCCCCGCCGCGCTCAAGCCCGTGATCGACGTCCTCGACGACGATCCCCTGCTGCCGGCCGGGGTGGTGGGGCTCGCCCTCTGGGTGGGCGAGTACTACGCCTGCGGGGCCGGCGAGGCGGTGGCGGCGGCCATGCCGCCCCTGGCCTGGGTGGTCAGCGAGCGGCGGGCGGAGATCACCCCGGCGGGCCGCGCCGCCCTCGCGGGCCGGCCGGGGGCCGCGCGCCGCCGTCTCCTCGAGCTGCTCTCCGACGGCGTCCCCCACCGGGTGGCCGCGCTCGATCACGCCGGGGGCGGCCGGGGCCCCGGGCGAACGCGGAGCGGGGGGCGGCACGCGCTCCTCGCGGCCATGGCCCGCGAGGGGCTCGTCCGGTTGACGCAGCCCCTCAAGGGCGCCGCGTCCGCGTTCAAGACGGTCCGCGTCGCCCGCCTGACCGCCGACGGCCGGAAGCGTCTGGCGGCGGGCGCGGGCCTGGGAAGGCGGCAACGCGAGGCGCTCGAGAGGCTCGGGGCGGCGGCCGGGGAAATGACGGTGCCGGCCCTCACCGCCGCCGGCGTCCCGGCGGGGACGCTCCGCCGCCTCGCCGGGCTCGGCGCGGTGACGATCGAGAGCGAGGTCGTCGAGCGGGAGCCCGGGACGGTCGAGCCCCCGGGCGCCCCCGACCCGGCGGCCCGTGCCCTGACCCCCCGGCAGCGGGAGGCGGTCGAGGCCCTGGAGGGCGCGGCGGGGGCCGGTGACTTCGAGGTGGCGCTCCTCCACGGGGTCACCGGGAGCGGCAAGACCGAGGTCTACGCGCGGCTGGCCCGGGCGGCGGTGGCGAGGGGGCGGCAGGCCCTGGTCCTCGTCCCCGAGATCGCCCTGACCCCGGCCATCGCCGCGCGCCTGCGGCCGGCGTTCGGGGCCCGGGTGGCGGTCCAGCACAGCGGCCTGTCCGACGGCGCCCGCCACGATCAATGGCACCGCATCCGCCGCGGCGAGGTCGACGTGGTGGTGGGCACCCGGTCCGCGGTGTTCGCGCCCCTGCCGTCGGTGGGCCTGATCGTGGTCGACGAGGAGCACGACGCCTCGTACAAGCAGGACGAGAGCCCGCGCTATCACGGCCGCGACGTGGCGATCATGCGGGGGAAGCGCGACGGCGCCCTCGTCGTGCTCGGGTCCGCGACGCCGTCGCTCGAGAGCGCCCGCCACGCGGAGACCGGCCGCTACCGGCGGTTCACCCTGCCGCAACGCATCGAAAACCGCCCCCTGCCGGCGGTGCGCATCGTCGACATGCGCGAGGAGCTGGCGGCGCACGGCCCCGACGCGGTGCTCAGCGCCCCGTTGGCCGAGGCCGTCGACGACAGGCTCGCGCGGGGCGAGCAGGCCCTGGTGCTGCTGAACCGGCGGGGGTTCGCGGCCTCCCTGTTGTGCCGCGGCTGCGGCAAGACGCTGGAGTGCCCCGACTGCAGCGTGAGCCTGACCTTCCACCGCGCCATCGGGCGGGCCCGCTGCCACTACTGCGGGTACTCGCGCCACCGCCCCGACGCGTGCCCCCGGTGCTCGGGCACGGTCCTCGAGCACGTGGGCTTCGGCACCGAGCGGGTGCAGGCGGAGCTCGAGCGGCGGTGGCCGGCGGCCCGCGTCGCCCGCCTCGACCGCGACACGGTGCGGCGGCGGGGTGCGGCGGCACGGCTTCTCGAGCGGGTCGCGCGCCGCGAGCTGGACGTCCTCGTCGGCACCCAGATGGTGGCGAAGGGGCACGACTTCCCCTGTGTCACCCTGGTGGGGGTGGTGTCGGCCGACATCGGCCTCGGGATGCCGGACTTCCGGGCGGCGGAGCGCACGTTCCAGTTGCTGACGCAGGTGGCGGGCCGCGCCGGCCGGGGGAGCGTCCCGGGCGAGGCCATCGTCCAGACGCTCCATCCCCGTCACTACGCCGTCCGCCATGCGTGCGACCAGGCCTACGCGCCGTTCTATCGCGAGGAGCTGCGTTTCCGGCGAGCCCTCCGGTATCCGCCGGCGGTGTCGCTGGTGTCGGCCGTCGTCCACGACACGGTCCGCGATCGCGCCGTCCAGGACGCCGCCGTCGTGGCCGCGCGGCTGCGTGCGGCGCGGCGGCGGTTCACGGTGCTGGGGCCGGCGCCGGCCCCCCTCGCCAGGCTGCGGGGCCGGTACCGCATGCAGCTCTTCCTGAAGGGCGGGCGCCGGGCGGAGATGCGGGAAGCGCTCCTCCGGGTGCTCGACGAGCATCCCCGCCTGAAGCGGCGGGTGGTGGTCGACGTCGACCCGGTGTCGATGCTGTAGGGGGCAGGCGTCGCGTGGCGAGCCCCACGTGCGGCTTCTCGCCCGGGAGGCGTCTACGGCCCGAGGTCTCCGATGATCTGGATGGGAGCGGGCGTGAAGCAGAGCACGAAGATGAGGAGCGCGAGGGCCGCGACCCACATCCGGGTCCGGTCGATGGGAATGTCGTGGTCGAGGGTGCGCGGGTGCCGCGGGCCGAGGGCGACGAGCATGACCACCATCAGCACCGCCCAGACGATCCAGCTCGGCGAATGGAAGGCGAGGGCGAAGAGGACGGCGGCGGCGGCCAGGGTCACGAGGGTCGAGCGGGCGCCGAAGACCGCGTACGAGATGTGTCCCCCGTCGAGCTGGCCGATGGGGAACAGGTTGAGGGCGGTGGCCAGCAACCCGACCCACGCCGCGAACCCCATGGGATGGAGGTTCAGGGAGTACCCCTCGGGGGCCGCGCCCCAGATCGACCAGTGGGCCACGCGGAACAGGAGTGGCTCGCCGAACGCCAGCACGGGCCCGTCGAAGGAATCCGGCAGCGGCAGAACCTGCGACAGCGCGACGCCGACGAAGAGGGCGGGGACGGCGACGACGAACCCCGCGATCGGTCCCGCGACCCCGATGTCGAAGAGCATCCGCTTGGTGGGAATGGGCTGTCGTATGCGGATGAAGGCGCCCAGGGTGCCGATCAGGAACGGTGCCGGCATGAAGTACGGGAGCGAGGCGTCGACCCGGTAACGGCGGCACGCGTAGTAGTGGCCCAGCTCGTGGACGCCCAGGATGGCGAGCACCGTCAAGCTGTACCAGAGTCCGTGCCACGGCACGAAGGGCGCGTCCGCCGCGCTGCCGAAACCGGTGGCGAAGGCCCGGTGGAAATCGGCGCCGACCAACGTGGTGGACACGAACGTGGCCGCCAGCAAGACGACGTGGAGCCACGGACGGTCCCGCCGGGGGCGGCCCGGCGCCGGCGGCCGCACCGGGTGCGGGAGCGGGGGAGCGCCCTCGCGCGCGTCTGCCGGCCAGGTCGACGGCGGTGGTCCGGGAATCGGAGGGAGAGGTTGGCTCAAGAGAGGTCCCGCGGGGGTTGCGCCGCCTGCCGCCGGAGCGATGCGAGGCCGACGACGCGTCAGCCGCCGATGTCCTGGAGGTCCTTGCCGGGCTTGAACCGGATGGTCCGGCCGGGTGGAATGCGCACTTCCTTGCCGGTTCGCGGATTGCGGCCGATGCCCCGCTTGCGCGGCTTCACCTGGAAGACCCCGAAGCCCCTCAGCTCGATGCGCTCTCCGCGCTGCATCGACGTCCGCATGGCGTCGAAGACGGCGTCCACCGCCACCTCGGCCTTGACCTTGGTGATGTCGGCGAGCCTGGAGACCTCGTTCACGATGTCGACTTTGATCATTGCGTCGCCGCCAACGATGTTATGTAAGCATCATAGGTACTGCCATTTACGGCTGTCAAGCCGGGGCCGGACGGGTGCCGGGACGGGAGCACGATGAGCGACGAGCTGAACCGCGCCGCGGGACGGGTGGTCCTGGTGGGGCGCCCGAACGTGGGCAAGTCGACCCTCTTCAACCGCCTGACGGGGACGCGGCGGGCCATCGTCACCCCGCTGGCCGGGACCACCCGCGACGTGCTGGCGGGGGCGGTGGAGTGGCAGCGGCGGGTGTTCTCCCTCGTCGACACCGGCGGGGTCGCGGGCGCGAGCGCCGATCCGATGCACGAGGCGGTGGCGGACCGCGGCCGGCGCGCCGCCGGCGAGGCCGAGGTCGTGGTGTTCGTGGTGGACGGCGGCGAGGGACCGGTGCCGGCCGACGACGAGCTGGCCCGCGAGCTGCGCACGCGAGGCACGCCGGTGGTGGTGGCCGTCAACAAGATGGACGACCGGCGGGCGCGCTCGAACGTGACCGAGTTCCACCGGTTCGGCTTCGAGCCGATCGTGGAGATAGCGGCCGAGCACGGGCAGGGCATCGGGGACCTGCTGGACGAGGTCGTCGCGCGGCTGCCGCCGGGCTCGGCCCCCGCCCCCGCGCCCGCCGATGAGGCCGCCGCCGCGGAGCGGGAGACCGGCGTGGTGGTGGTGGGTCGTCCCAACGTCGGGAAGTCGTCGCTCGTCAACCGGCTGCTGCGCGGCGACCGCGTGCTCGTCAGCCCCGTCCCGGGCACCACCCGCGACGCCGTCGACGACGTGATGCGCTGGCATCGACAGCAGTTCCGCATCGTCGACACCGCGGGCATGCGGCGTCCCGGGCGGGTGGCCGGGGGAGGGCGCATCGAGGCGGTCAGCGTCGTGCGCGCGCGCCACGCGATGGAGCGTACGGACGTCGCGGTCATCGTGGTGGACGCGGCGGCGGGCGTCGTGAACCGCGACGCGGCCATCGCCGGCGAGGCGGAGGCGGCCGGCTGCGGCGTCGTCCTCGCGGCCAACAAGTGGGACCTCGTCAAGGATCGCGGACCCGGGTTCGCGGCCCGCTTCGACGAAGAGCTGCGCGACGCCCTCAAGTTCGTCGACTACGCGCCCATCGTCCACCTCTCGGCGATGACCGGAGAACGGACGGGGCGGCTGCTGGAGCTCGTCGACGAGGTCGCCGCCGCCCGCCGGAGGAAGGTGACCACCGGCGAGCTCAACCGCGTGGTCGCCCGGGCGACCCGCGACCATCGCCTGTCCGGGGCCGGGCAGCGGACGGTGCACCTCCGCTACGCGGTGCAGACCGGCGTGGCGCCGCCGACGTTCACGCTGTTCACGGGCCGCGGCGCCCGGCTGCACTTCTCGTCCGAGCGGTTCCTCCGGCGCCGTCTGCGCGAGGCCTTCGGGTTCGTCGGCACGCCGATCCGCCTCAAGGCGCGCGGGCGCCAGGGTCGCTAGGGGGCGCACGGGCGCGACCCGCCCCCTCTCGCGGCCGGTGTATACTGGGGACCGCCTCGGACGGAAGTGATGGCGAGACGGGTCAAGATGCCGGAACGGTCCATCTACAAGCCGTCCGAGGTTTGCGCCATCGCCGAGCTGCAGCCCTACGTGCTACGCTCTTGGGAGGCGGAGTTCCCGGAAATCGGCGTTGCCCACGGCGGTGGCCGCTCGCGCCTGTATCGCCGGGAAGACCTCGACCGGGTGCTCCGCATCAAGCAGCTCGTCTTCGTCGAGGGTTTGACCCTGGGGGCGGCGCGCCGCCAGCTCCTGAAGGAGGCGCCGGCGCCGGAGAGTTCCGGATCGCCGGCGTTGGACGAGTTGCTGGGCGAAGAGGTCCGGTCGCGGCTGAACGGCATCAAGAAGGGCCTGCACGCGATTCTGGAGTTGCTGGCCGGACAGAAGGCCTGACCGGGCGGCAAGGCGGGACTCGACGGCCTCGGTGTGGACCGGCGGGTCGGTGTCGGGATGTGGCGCAGTCTGGTAGCGCACCTGACTGGGGGTCAGGGGGTCGCTGGTTCAAATCCAGTCATCCCGACCATTTCGTTCGACGTTCCTCGGCGGTATCCTTCCCACGACTCTTCCGCGCGCCGATGCCCGCCGGGAAGCCGCATGGCGTCTCCGTGAGGTCGCTCGCCGCGACCACGACCATGCGGGACCGCGGGCCCGGCGCGGAGCGGCAGCAGGGGGACACGGCATGAGCACACCAGTCGAGAAACCGGCGCACACCGGGTTGGCCCGGTCCCCGGCGCGGGTCGCAGGGGCCGCCGTCCTGGCCGTCGTGGCGATGGCCGCGGCCCCGTCCGCCGACGACTGGCCGCAGTGGCGGGGCGCGGACCGGCTCGGGGTCTGGCACGAGACGGGCATCGTCGAGGATCTGCCGGACGAGCTGAGGGTCGCCTGGCGCACCCCGATACGCTCGGGGTACTCGGGCCCGGCCGTCGCCGACGGCCGGGTGTTCATCACGGATTGGCGGGAGGATCCGGAATCGCGCACCCTGGACGGCACCGAGCGGGTGCTCGCCCTCGACGAGCGGACCGGCGACGTGCTGTGGACCCACGAGTGGCCGACGTCGTACCGCATGCTGTCGGTGAGCTACGCGGTCGGTCCCCGGGCCACCCCGACCGTCGACGGCGACCGCGTCTACGTCGTCGGCGCCACCGGGCGGCTGTTCTGCTTCGACGTCGAGACCGGCGCGGTGCGCTGGCAGAAGGACTACGTGGCCGAGTACGGCACGAGCGTCCCGGTGTGGGGCATCGTCAGCGCCCCCCTCGTCGACGGCGACCGGCTCCTGACCGTCGTCGGCGGCGAGCCCGACGCGCTGGTCGTGGCCTTCGACAAGCGGACCGGCGAGGAGCTCTGGCGCGCGATCGAGGTCGAGGCCGAGATCGGCTACGCGCAGCCGATCATCTACGAGGCGGGCGGCGTCCGCCAGCTCATCGTCTGGCATCCGCGGGCCCTCGCGTCGCTCGACCCGGAGACCGGCGAGCTCTACTGGGAGCAGCCCTGGGACGTCTCGATGGGGGTCACGGTGGCGACCCCGGTGCGGAGCGGCAACTACCTGCTGGTGTCGCAGTTCTTCAACGGCTCGCTCATGATGCAGCTCAGCCAGGACCGTCCGGCCGCCACCGAGCTGTGGCGGGGCCGGAGCCGCAGCGAGCTGCCGGGGGAGACGGACACCATCCACGCGATGGTGACCACCCCGATCATCATCGGCGACCACGTCTACGGCGTCGACAGCTACGGCGAGCTGCGGGCGCTCGACGCCGCCACCGGCGAGCGGGTCTGGATGAGCCCCGACATGACCGCCCAGGCGCGCTGGAGCACTGCCTTCCTCGTGCGGCACCGGGACCGGTACTTCGTCAACAACGACGAGGGGTTCCTGATTCTCGCCCGGTTCACGCCGGAAGGGTACGTCGAGCTCGACCGCACCCGGCTCATCGAGCCGACCGGAGGCTCCGGCACCCGCACGCCGCACGGCCGCATTGCCGAGCGCCTCGTCAACTGGTCGCACCCGGCCTACGCGAACGGCCACATCGTCCACCGCAACGACCGGGAGATCATCCGGGCGTCTCTGCGCGCGGACGACTACTAGCCACCTCGTCCGCGCCGTTCCACGGCGCAGACTCTCCGCCCGCCGGTTCGCCGCCTCGGTTGATCGCAATGATTGTGTCGGTTTTGTGAGCCAGGCGGCGCCCGTTCGGTTATCATGCCGGGGGGCATCGCAAGTGACCGGTTCACTCATCACCAGGAGGGAATGTTGGCAAGAGTCAAGAAGCTCACCGAGGCGATGACGAAGACACAGATGTTCGCGGACATCGCGGAGAAGACGGCGTTGACCAGGCGTCAGGTCGGCGATGTCTTCGGGGCGCTGGAATCGGTCATCGAGCGCCACGTCCGGAAGGGGGCCGTCGGTGTCTGCACGATACCCGGCCTGATGAAGATCAAGATAGTCAAGAAGCCGGCGCGAAGGGCGAAGAAGGGCGTGCCGAATCCCTTCCGGCCCGGCGAGACGATGGACGTGAAGGCCCGCCCGGCGAGCACGACCGTGAAGATCCTCCCGCTGAAGAAGCTGAAGGACATGGCCTAGCGGACCGGGTTCCGGGGCACGTCGCCAGACCGTCGCCGCGCTCGGGCCCCGGAGCGCGGATTCGCGCGCGTTCTCCGGACCCGAAGCCTCAAGGGGCCTTCGCCCGGTGTCGGGCTAGCGCCAGGGCCGCGTCGGCCTTGTCGGGCTCGACGGGACCGGAGAAGCGGGCCCCGTCCTCGATGATCAGGGAGGGCGACGACAGCCTTCCGCTGACCACGCACGACGCTCGAAGCTCGATGAGCCTCGATGCGGTCAGGTTCCCGTCGATCCGGCCCAGCACGGTGACGGTTCGGGCGAAGACATCTCCCCGGATTCGTGCGATCCCGGTGACCGCGACGCCGTGGTCGGGCACCACCACGTCGCCCTCGACCGTTCCTTCGATGATGATGTGATCGGTGGCGCTGAGCCGGCCCTTGATGGTGATGCTCCGGCCGAAGGTCGTCAGCCTGCCGGCGTGGCCCGCGTCTCGATGTGGGGAGTCCTCGTCGGACGGGACCACGGTGACGGTCGGGTAGCGGTCGATCGTCGCCATGGGTCGAACGCATCGCGAGGGCTGGAGCGGGAGACGGGGATCGAACCCGCGACCAACGGCTTGGGAAGCCGTGACTCTACCACTGAGTTACTCCCGCTCGTCGTCTCGCGCTCTCATCTTATCAGAATCGGCACCCGCTCGGCAGCCCGTGGTGAAAGCCCCGCGTTGCACCGAGAGCGGCGAGGCGCCCGCCTGACAAGGCGTGAGGAGGGCGCATATTGGGCATATGTAACCGACGAACAACGCAGCCGGCTGTCTGCGCCGGTCACGGCGCAGACAGCCGGTAGGCGTGGCTGGGCGGTAATCGGAGCCGAAGGCGACGCTTGCCGGGCGCAGGCGGGATGCATCGCCGCTCGAATGCAGCGGGGACTTTCGCCACGGGCTGTCAGCCTCGGATCAGGCCCAGCACCTCGTCCCGCCGCTTCTCCATCTCGTCCCGGGTGGCCGCCTCCAGATTCAGTCGCAGCAGCGGCTCGGTGTTGGACGGCCGCACGTTGAAGTGCCATGTCGGATACTCGACCGACACGCCGTCCATGTGGTGGACGCCGCCGTCGGCGTAGCGTGCGGCGAGCAGATCCAGCCTGGCGGCGACGCGCTCCCGATCGTCGAGGGCGGTGTTGATCTCGCCGGAGATGAAGTAGCGCTCGCGCAACGGCGCGAGCAGCTCGCGCAGCGTCCGCCCCCGGGTGGACATGAGCTCGAGGATGAGCAACGCGGGGATGAACCCGTTGTCGGCGTAGAAGTTCTCGCGGAAGTAGTAGTGGCCGGTGACCTCTCCGCCGAACACGGCGTTCTCTTCCCTCATCCGCTTCTTGAAGAACGCGTGGCCGACGCGGTTCATCAGCGCCCGACCCCCGTGGGCGGCGATGGTGTCCCGGACGGCGTGGCTGGCCCGCACGTCGTAGACGACGGCGGCGCCCGGGCTCTTGCGGAGAAAGGCCTCCGCCAGCAGGGCGGTGACGAAGTCGCCGGGGACGAACTCGCCCTCGCCGTCGACGAAGAAGCAACGGTCGGCGTCGCCGTCCCAGGCGATTCCCGCGTCCGCGGACCCGGCCCGGACCGCCTCGACGAGATCGCGGCGGTTGGCCTCGATCAGCGGGTTCGCCTCGTGGTTCGGAAACGTCCCGTCGACGTCGAAGCAGAGCCGCGTCGTGCGGCACGGCAGCCGGTCGAAGAGGGCCGGCGCCACCACCCCCGCCATGCCGTTGCCGGCGTCGAGCACCAGCGAGAACGGCCGGATGACGGCCGGGTCGATGAACGTCAGCACGTGGTCGAGATAGTCGTCGAGGACCCGTGCCTCGCCGCGGCCGCCTTCGCGGGCGGCCGGCGCCGGCAGCGCGTCGGCGGCGAGCATGTCGCGAATCTCGGCGATGCCCGAGTCGCCGCTGAGCGGGAGCGCCTGCCTGCCGACGAGCTTGATGCCGTTGTAGGCCCCCGGGTTGTGCGACGCCGTGATCTGGGCGCCGCCGTCGAGGTCGTCGCGGGCCACCGCGAAGTAGAGCTGGTCGGTGCCCATCAGGCCGATGTCCACGACGTCGGCGCCCTGGGCCCTGGCCCCGGCCATGAACGCGGCCGCGAGGGCGGGCGACGACATGCGCATGTCGCGGCTGACGGCGATGCGCCGCGCCCCGAGATGGGCCACGAATCCCCGGCCGATCAGCGCCGCGAGTCCTTCGTCGAGCTGATCCGGATACAGTCCGCGAACGTCGTAGGCCTTGAACACGTGGGGGTCGAAGGTCATCTCGTGGTCTCGCAGGCCGGGAGTCCGCGCCGTGTCGCGGCCCGGCGGGTTGGCCGGTGGCGAGCGGGGCCGTGGGCGCCGCTCTCGGGGCCGGGCGCCCGACGACTCGGGGGGCGGGCGAGGGAGCCGCCGGGCGTCCGGGCAGCGTCATGCCCGGCTGTGGGCCGACAGCGTCGATCGGCTGCCCAGCACGCATCCGGCGCCAATCTCGGCGCCGTCGCCGACTCGACACGCCTCGCCCAGAATCGCGTCCCTCACCACCGCGTCGGCGCCCACGGCGCCGTGTCCCCACACGATCGACCGCTCGATGACGGCGCGGGGGCCGATCGTGCAGCCGGGGCCGATCACCGATTCGCCGCCGATGCGGGCGCCCTCCTCCACCACGCAGCCGTCCCCCACGAAGCAGGGGCCGGAGAGGTCGGCCCCCGGCGCGACGCGGCATCCCGCCCCCCGATGAACCGACCCGGGCGGTTGCTCCCGGAAGGGCCCGGCGGCGCAGCGCCCCGCCATCAGGTCGCGGTGCGCCCGCATGTAGCTGGCCGGGGTGCCGATGTCGATCCAGTAGCCCCGATCGACGTGGGCGACGAAGGTCTCGCCCCGCGCGACGAGCGACGGGAAGTACTGGCGCTCTATCGACCACGCCGTATCGTCGGGAATGCGGTCGAAGGTCGCCGGCTCCAGCAGGTAGATGCCGGCGTTGATGGTGTCGCAGGTGATCTCGTTCGGGCCCGGCTTCTCGAGGAAGCGCCGCACGTTGCCGTCGGCGTCGGTCTCGACGAGGCCGTACGCCGACGGATTGTCGACCGGCGTGAGCACGACGGTCGCCAGCGCGCGGCGCTCGCGGTGCCGCGCGACCGCCGCGTTGAGGTCGATGTCGGTCAGCACGTCGCCGTTGACGACCAGCAGCGTGTCGCGGATCCCCCGCGACGCGAACTTGATGGCGCCGCCGGTCCCCAGGGGATGAGGCTCGACCCGGTAGCGCACCGGCAGCCCGGCCTCGGCGCCGTCGCCGACGCGGGCCTCGATGCGTTCGGGCCGGAAGTTGAGGCTCAGGATCACCTCGTCGACGTCCGGCACCTGTCGCAGCAGGTCGATCTGGTAGTAGAGGAACGGGCGGTCGAAGACGGGCACTATCGGCTTCGGGATCTCGAGCGTGAGGGGGCGGAGCCTCGTGCCGAAGCCGCCCGCCAGAATGACCGCCTTCATGCGGCGGGGATCTTAGCACCCGCGGCGGACGGCCCGGCGGCGCGAGCGCCCCCGCCGGCCCGGCCGACGTGTTGCGACCGGTCCGTCCGGACACTACAATGGGGCCCTCCTGCTTCCCCCATGAATCTGCCGAACAGCTTGACGCTGGCCCGCATCTTCCTGGTTCCGCTGCTCGTCGTCGTGCTGTGGACCGAGTTCGAAGGGAAGGAGCTTGTCGGCGCGGCGATCTTCAGCGTGGCCGCCCTCACCGACTGGCTCGACGGGTTTCTCGCCCGGCGGCAGAAGCAGGTCACCACGTTCGGCCAGTTGATGGACCCGCTGGCCGACAAGCTCCTGATCACCGCCGCCCTGATCTCGCTCGTGCAGATGGAGCTGGCCCCGGCCTGGATGGTGGCCATCATTCTGGGCCGCGAGCTGGGGGTCACGGTGCTGCGCAGCCTCGCGTACTCGCGCGGCGTGACGATTCCGGCGTCGCCGCTCGGCAAGGTGAAGATGATGTCGCAGGTCATCGCGATCCTGCTGCTGATCCTGGGCCGGGAGCACCTCCGGGAGTTCTTCGTGCTGGGGCAGATCGCGCTCTGGGTCGTCGTGGCGACGGCCCTGGCCTCGGCGCTCGAGTACTACCGGCGGTTCACGCTGGCCGGGATGCCCCCGAAGGGCCCCGCGTTCGACCCCGCGCCGGCCGCCTCGGAGCCGGAGGCCGTCGCCGACCGGAAGGACCAGCGTCTCGCCTCCCCGTCATGAGCGACGGCGCGGTCGAGCACGGGCCCCGCGTCGAGATCCGGCCGGCGCGCGGGTCGGGGCACCCTCATCGATCGAGCCGGGCCTCGAGCTCGGAGATCCGCACCCGGGCCTCGTCGGCGAACTCGCTGGCCTCGAACTCCTCCAGGATGCGCGCGAAGTAGGGAATGGCCTCGGCGATCGCCCGGCCGACGGCGTACGACTCGCCGAGGTAGAAGTAGACCTCGTCGCGCTTCGAGTACTCCGGGTCGTTGTCGAGAATCTGCCGGAACCGGTTGACCGCCCCCGGGTAGAACTTGGCGCGGTAGTAGAAGTGCCCGACGGTGAAGTCGTGCTCGCTGAGCCGGTCGCGGGCCTCGCGCAGCCGCGCCTGGACCGTGGACGTCCACTCCGCGTCGGTCGGGTACCGGTCGAGGAAGTTCTCGAACTCGCGTATCGCGTTCCGCGTCTCGGTCTGGTCCCGTTCGGCCCGCCGCATCTGGTGGAAGTGCACCATTCCCAGCTTGTACTGGGCGAAGGGCGCGCGGGGATGGGTCGGATAGAGGCTGAGGAAGTCCTGGAACTCGGCGAGGGCGCGCACGTACGCCTCCGTCGAGCCCTCCTGCTCGTAGCTCTCCCCGATGCCCAGCCGCGCCGGGGCGCGGTACTGGCTCTGGGGATAGTTGTCGCGGATCTCCACGAAGTACTGGCGCGCGCGCCGCCAGTCGCCTTCGTCGAGGGCCGCCGCCCCCCGCTCGAAGAGCAGGCGGTCCGCCTCGACCTCGCCGATGGCGGGAATGTCGGCCCGGGGCGACATGCAGCCGGCGGCGGTGATGGCGATCAGCACCGCGAGCCCGGCGGTCGGCCATGGGCGCCCGCCGGGCATCGCCGGGCGGTGGTCGGTACGGAACGGAGCACGATGATGGTAGCTCATGGATCTTCTACGCCAACAGCCTTCGGACGTCGGCGGGGAGCCGGGCCGGGCGGCCCTCGCCGTCGATCGACGCGTGCACCGTGTGGCCCAGGGCCGTCTCGGCGCCGTCGCCGGTCCGTCGGACCTCGTACGTGAACCGGACGCGAACCGGCGACAGCAGGTCGCCCCGCGTGAGTATCGTCAGCTCGTCGTCGTAGCGGGCGGGCTGACGGTACTCGCAGTGCGCCTCGATGACCGGCAGCATGAACCCGGCCGCCTCCAGGTCCCGGTAGGTGCAACCCACCGACCGCAGCAACTCGCAACGCGCCACCTCGAACCACACGAAGTAGTTCGAATAGTACGCCACCTGCATCCGATCCGTCTCCGCGTACCGGACCCGAACGGTGGCGCTGCCGCGGCAGCCCACCCGATCAGCCTTCCCCGACCGCCGCCGCGGCGACCGGCGCGCAGGCGGCCGCGCGCAGCCCCCGGACCGCGGCCGGCACGTCGGGCGTGCCGAAGATGGCGGCCCCGGCCACCAGGATCTCGGCCCCCGCTTCCACGACCCGCGCCGCGTTGCCGCGGTCCACGCCGCCGTCGACCTCGACGGGCGCACGGTTGCCCGCCTCGTCGAGGAGCCGCCGTACCCGGGCGATCTTCGCGACGCTGCCGGGAATGAACGTCTGGCCGCCGAACCCGGGGTCGACGCTCATGACGAGCACGAAGTCGACCTCGCCCGCCACCTCGCTCAGGGTCGACACCGCGGTGGCGGGGTTCAGCACGACGCCGGCCCGCAGCCCGTGGCTCCGGATGTGCCCGAGGGTGCGGTGCAGGTGCGGCGTGGTCTCGACGTGGACCGAGACCGCCGCCGCGCCGGCGTCCGCGAACCGGTCGATGTAGCGGTCGGGGTCGGTGATCATCAGGTGCACGTCCAGCGGCAGGCCGGTCACCCGGTGCAGGGCCGCGACCACCGGCGGACCGATGGTGAGGTTGGGCACGAAGTGCCCGTCCATGACGTCGACGTGGATCAGGTCGGCCCCGCCCGCCTCGGCCGCCGCCACCGCCGCGCCGAGGGCGGCGAAGTCGGCCGAGAGAATCGAGGGGGCGATGCGCACGCTCATCGACTGACCTCGAGGGAGATGGCCTCGCCGTGGGCGATCTGGAACCCCGTCTGCGGAAACTGGCGCAGGACCACCCCCGGCTCGATGTCGGGATAGGGGTGATCGCCGACCACCGAGACCCGGAACCCGCGGGCCCGCAGCACCTCGGCGGCATCGGCGCCGTAGACGCCGATGAGATCCGGCATGACGTAGGTGGCTCCGCGCTCGCCGCGGTTGATGAGGACGGAGACGTTGGCCGCCGACCCCAGGGGCGGCGGCTCCTGGGCGACCACCGAGTCGCTGGGATAGCGGTTCGACCGGATCTCCGAGACGCCGCGCAGGCGCAGGGCGTCCTCCTCGAGCCGGGCGCGGGCGCCGCGCTCCGACTGCCCGATCAGGGTCGGCACCGAGCCCGCGCTCGCGCCGGAGCTCAGCCATACCTTGACGCTGCGGCCGCTGCGCGTGGTCAGGCCGGTCGCCGGATCCTGGTCGGCGACGTGGCCGGCGGGAACGCCCGGGTCGATGCGGGGCAGCGGCTCGACCCGGACGTCGAGACCGTGGCGACCGAGGGTCGTCGCCGCCTGCTCCTCGCTCAGACCGACGAGGTCCGGCACCGGGACCTCGCGCAGGCGCAGGGCGACCTGGAGCCCCGCCACCGCGAACAGCAGGAAGACGGTCCCCGCCGCGGACACGACGGCCCCCGCCACGACCAGCCGCGCCGCCCACCGGCGTGTCCTCGGAGGACGGGGGGGAGCGCCGGCGGAGTCCGTTCGCCGGCGTTTCCGGCGTGGTGCCGGAGAACGTTCCGGCGCGGGCGCGGCGCGATCTGAAGGGCCAAGCATTCTACTCACAAAATACTACAGGTTCCAGCCGCCGTCACCGTCCCGCGCATCCCCCGCGCTTCGCCTCGAGGCGTTCGCGTCGCTCCGGGGCGCCCCGGTCGTTCCGGGGACCGCCGCTTCGCCGCGGGGCGGCCCGCGTCCTCGGGAGGACGGGGCTTCCGCGCGGGCCGTCCGCGTCGTCGCAGCACGACGGCGAAGAACGCGTCCAGACCGTGGTCGAAGGGCGTGGTCGACAGGCGTCCCCGGTCGTCGAGGGCGGCCTGGAGGCCCGGGGAGACCGGGCCCGTCCGGCCCGGACTCACCGCTTCGAAGTCGGGGTGGGCGTCGAGGAACGCGGCCACGACCTCCTCGTTCTCGTCCGGCTCGCTGGAGCACGTCGCGTAGACGAGGACCCCGCCGGGGCGGACCGCGCCGGCCGCGTGGCCGACCATCGACAGTTGCCCGGCCGCGAAGCGCGGGAGGTCGCCGGGACGCCGGCGCCAGCGTATCTCCGGGTCCCGCCGAAGGACCCCGAGCCCGGAGCACGGCGCGTCGACGAGCACCCGCTCGAACACCGGCCCGAACGGGGCCCCGCGGCGCATGTCGAGGCGGACGACGGCGGCGGCGGCGCCCAGGCCCGCGAGGGTGCGGCGGAGCAGGCGCAGCCGCGCCGGCCGCACGTCGCCGGCGACGAGCAGGCCGGGCCGGCCCATCGCGCCGGCGATGGCCGTGGTCTTGCCGCCGGGGGCGGCGCAGGCGTCCAGCACGCGCTCGCCGGGGCGGCCGCCCACCAGCTCGGCCACGAGCTGACTGGCCTCGTCCTGGGCGAGGAAGTGCCCCCGGCTCGCGACGGGGGTCCGATAGGGGTTTCCGGCCACGACGGTGAGCCCGTCACGCGCGAACCGGGTCGGCTCGGTCCGCACGCCGTGCTCCGCGAGCCGCCGCGCGAGCTCCTCCCGCGTGGTGCGCAGGCGGTTCGCGCGCAGCGTCAGGGGGGGCGCGGCGTTGTTGAATCGGACCCAGTCGGCGACGGCGGGCAGGCCGTGACGGTCGAGCCAGCGCTCGACGAGCCAGCGCGGATGCGACCCGGTCACGCTGAGGTACGCGAGCCGGGCCTCTCGACTCCCGGCCTCGCCCGGCGGGGGAGGGAGCCCCGGATTCTCCCGGGTCGCGGCTATGCGCCGGAGGACCGCGTTGACGAATCCGGCCGCGCTCGACTTGCCGATCCGCCGGGCGAGCCGCACCGATTCGTCGACCGCGGCGGGCGGGGGCACCCGGTCGAGATGCAGCAACTGGTAGGCGCCGAGCCGGAGCACCGTGAGCACGTCGTCGTCGATGCGGGCGACGGGACGGTCGGCGGCGCGCCCCACCACGTGGTCGAGCGCGGCGAGCCAGCGGAACGTGCCCACCGCGAGCTCCGTGACGAGGGCGCGGTCCCGGTCGTCGGCGAGGGGGTCCCTCAGCCCGGCCAGCGCCCACGGCAGGTCGTCGCCGCGGAGCACCGCCCGCACGACCTGGTAGGCGGCGATGCGGGCCTGGTTGGCGCGAGTCATGGCGTTCGTCCCGCCGCCGCGGCGTCGGTGCCGGTCTTCGCCGCCCCCGCGGGTCCCGCCGGGTCCCGGGCGCCGGGCACCGCGGTTGCGGGGCGAACGGGTCATGCCGGGTGGGGCGACGGCCGGAAGACGGCGCCGGGGGAGACGCGCCGCCCCGCCAGGAAGTCGCGGGCGGCCAGCGCCCGGCGCCCCTCCGGCTGAATCTCGAGTATCGACAGCACGCTGCCCTCGCCGCAGGCGACGCGCAGCCGATCGCCCCGGGCCTCGACGACGGTGCCGGGGGGCGGCGCGGGGGCCCGGGCGGGCATGGGCCCGGCGTGGGGCGCGGTGCGGCGTATCAGGTACCGCGATGCGTCGAGGAAGGCGAACGCGGGCGGCCAGGGGTGGAGGCCGCGCACGAGGTCGTGCACGGTCCGGGCCGGCCTCATCCAGTCGATGCGGCCGTCCTCCCGGGTCAGGCGGGGCGCGTAGGTCGCGAGGGCGTGGTCCTGGGGCCGCTCGCGGGCCCGCCCCGCCGCGATGGCGCGGACGGTGTCGAGCAGCAGTTCGGCCCCCATCGCCGCCAGCTCCCGCTCGATGTCGGCCCCGGTCTCGTCGTTGCCAATCCGCCGCGACGCGCTCGCGAGCATCGGACCTGCGTCCATTTCGCGGACGAGGCGGATCATGGTGACGCCGGTCTCCCGTTCGCCCGCGATCACGGCGCGCTGTATCGGCGCCGCGCCCCGGTAGCGCGGAAGGAGCGAGGCGTGCACGTTGATGACGCCGTGGCGGGGCGTGGCGAGCACGTCGTCGGGCAGAATCTGCCCGTAGGCGACGACGACGCCGAGGTCGGCGCCGCTCGCCGCGAGGCCGGCCGCGAAGTCCGGCTCGCGCGCCCGTTCCGGCTGAAGCAGGGGAATGCCGTGGTCGAGGGCCGACGCCTTCACGGGAGACGGCCGGAGCCGCTGTCCCCGTCCCCGGGGGCGATCCGGCCGGGTCACCGCGAGCACCACGCTCTCGCCCGCCGCGACGAGCCGCTCGAGCGACGGCACCGCGAAGTCCGGGGTCCCGAAGAAGGCGATCTTCACCACTTGCCCGCGCGCCGGAGCTTGCGCACCCGCCGCACGATCTGCTCGCGCCGGAGCCCCTGCATCCGGTCCACGAACAGCTTGCCGTCGAGGTGGTCGAGCTCGTGGTGGAGCACGCGGGCGAGCAGCGTCTCGCCCTCGATGGTGATCTCCGTGCCCTCGCGGTCGTAACCCTGGACGATCAATCGCGTCGGCCGGGTCACCCGCGCCGTGAATCCGGGGAGGCTCAGGCAGCCCTCCTCTTCCCGCTGAGCGCCCTCCTGCTCGACGATGCGCGGATTGACGACGGCGACGAGATCGCCGATGGACCGTCCGGCCGAAGGGTCGACGACGAAGACGCGCAGCCCGACGCCCACCTGCGGCGCGGCCAGGCCGATGCCGGGGGCGGCGTGCATCGTCTGGATCATGTCGTCGATCAGCGTCTGCAGGCCGTCGTCGAACTCGACCACCCGGCGGGCCGGCTGGTGCAGGGCGTCGGCGCCGTGGCGCAGGATGGGGAGGATCAATCGGATTGCCCGTCGGAATCGGCGTTGCTTCCGTCGTCGGCCCCCAGCTCGCGAAGCACCTCGGCGCTGTTGCCGGCGGGGTACCGGCTGGGGTCCTGGATGCGGGCGCGGGTCGCCTCGGCCGCCCTCGCGAGATCGAGCGGGGTCCGCCCCGCGTCGTCCTTGGCGTCGAGGTCCGCGCCGTGCCCGGCCAGGAACCGCACGACGGTCGTGAAGTTCCGTTGCGCGGCGGCGTGCATCGCGGTGTCGCCCCGCAGGTCGGCGGCGTTGGCGTCGGCCCCGTGCTCGATGGCGGTCCGGACCGCGGCCATCACCTTGCGCTCGTCGTCGTCGGGGCGGCGCAACGCGCTGTTGAAGAAACGCCCGCGGTTGGCCGGTCCCCGCGCCGCCGCCACCAGGGGAGGCACGAAGCCGCCGGCGACGTGGGGCGGCCCCACCCCGCCCGCGCGCTCGAAGACCGGCCGCCAGCGCTCCAGGGTCGTCAGCCGGGGGTCGGCGCCGGTCTCCGCGAGCTGGCGCATGACGTCGGCGTCGTGGAACCACGCGGCGAGCCAGTAGGGCGTGGCGCTGACGAGGGCCGGGGCGAACGCCCAGTCCTGGCTGGCGCGCCGCACCGGGGTCCCCGCGCGCAGCCGCAGGTTGGGGTCGGCGCCATGGGCCAGCAGGGTCCGCACGAGCGTCCGGTCGCCGCGCAGCACGGCCGCGTGCAGGGCGGTGTAGCCGCCCCCGATGGCGTTCGGATCGGCGCCGCGCTCCAGCAGGTGCGCGGCGAACGCGCCCTGACCGCTGAGGGCCGCGAGGGCGAGGGGCGCCGCCCCGGTCGGGGCCGGGTTCTCCACGTCGGCGCCGCCGTCGATCAGGATTCCCGCCGCCGCGACGCGGCCGTGCCGCGCCGCGAACAACAGCGGCGTGAACCCGCCCCGGTTCCACACGACGCCCTGGTCGTACTGCGATCCGTTGGTGCCCTCGGCGTGCATCATCCGCGGGCGCACCGTCGAGCGGGCCTCGACCTCCGCCCCGTGGCGCACGAGGACGGCGGCGACGTCGTCGTGACCCTGCGCTACCGCCCACATCAGCGCGGTCTGGCCGCGCGACCCCTCGGCCGCGTTCACGTCGGCCCCGGCGGCGACGAGGGCCCTCACGCCGTCCGCGGTGCCGGCCCGGGACGCGGTCATGACCGGCGTCTCGCCCTCCGGCAGCGCCGCGTTCGGGTCCGCGCCGGCCGCGAGGAGCCGCTCGATCATCGCCGCGCTGCCGTTCTCGGCCGCGAGCCAGAGGGGGGTCGCGCCGAGCTCGTTGGCGGCGTCGACGGCGGCCCCCTTCGCGAGCAGCAGCCCCGCGATGCGCAGATCGTCGCGGAACGCGGCCCAGTGCAGGGCGGTGGCGCCGTCGGGCTGACGCTGGCCGACATCGGCGCCAGCCTGCAGCAGGCGCTCGACCGCGCCGGCGTCCGCGGCCCTCGCGGCGGCAATCAGCGGGAGCCCGTCGGCGTTGGCGCGGGCCGGGGCGGCGGCCGCGGCCGAGACGAGCAACGCGCCCAGAGCGGCGAGGGCGCCGATTCGCGGCATCGATCGGCGCGCGGGGATGTTCGCGCTCATCGAGACTCCTCCTGGTCTCCCGGATCCGGACGGGGCCACGGACACGCCTCGCGTCGAACCGGGCCGTGGCAATCGCCGAATCATGCTACCGCAGGTGCGCCCGTGGTGGAACCCCCGGAGGACCCCGCCGCGGCTCGGCGGGGCGCGGCCGGGCCGCGGTGGGGTCGTCCGCGGCCGATGACGGCGCTCGAGAGCCGCGCCGCGCGGGCGGGTTCCGCGACGGTCTCGTCGTTGACACGACTGCGGAAAGCGGCGACACTATCCTGTCCCGAAGGGCAGGGTGGTAGAGGTCCATTCGCGGGCGGTGGTTCAGGCGCTTTTGCCGCGCCGTGGGAGCCCCGCCGGAGCGGGACGCCCCCGGCGCAATCCGGCGCTTCCGATCTGAGGGTGGGCGACATCCCATGACACGAGAGCAGCCTCCGGCATTCCGGTGTTTCCTCGGCGGACTGGGGGCGGCGGTCGTCGCCTGCCTCGTAGGCTCGCCGCCGGCCGCGACGGCGGGGCAGCCCCCGGCGGGGGCGCCGGCGCCGGCGGTCTCGCCCCAGCGGGCGCTCCTCGACCGGTACTGCGTCACCTGCCACAACAGCGCGATCGTGGAGGGCGCCGACGAGCCGCGGTCGGTGCTCGTCTCGCAGCTCCGCACGGTGGGGCTGTCGCTCGACACGGTCGACGTCGACAACGTCGCCGAGGATCCTGAAATCTGGGAGGCCGTCGTGCGGAAGCTGCGCGTCGGGGCCATGCCCCCGCAGCCGCGCCCGCGCCCCGACAAGGCCGCCTACGACGGGTTCCGGCGTTGGCTGGAGGACGAGCTGGACGCGGCGGCCGAGGCGAAGCCGAATCCGGGCCGAACCCTCGCGTTCCACCGGCTGAACCAGACCGAGTACCGCAACGTCATCCGCGACCTCCTCGACCTCGACATCGACGTCGGCGAGTGGATTCCCGCCGACGCGCCGGATCGGTTCGGCTTCGACAACAACGCCGGCGCCCTGTCCCTGTCGCCGTCCCTGTTCGAGCGCTACGTGTCGGCGGCCCGCAAGATCAGCCGGCTCGCCGTCGGCGAGCCGCCGGCCGGCGGGGTGGTCATCGCCACCCACGAGATTCCCCTGAACCTGGTCCAGGAGAACCAGCAGAGCGAGGACCTGCCCTTCGGCTCCCGCGGCGGCGCCGCGGTGCGGCACCACTTCCCGGTCGACGGCGAGTACCTCATCAAGCTGCGGCTGCGCACCAACTACGTGGGCTACGTGCGCGGCATCGACCAGGCGCACGACGTCGAGATCCGCCTCGACGGCCGGCGCATCCGGAAGTTCACCTTCGGCGGCGACGCCCCCGGCATGCCCGCGCCCATGAGCTTCGCCGGCAACATCCGGGGCGACATCGAATGGGAGTCGTACTCGCTGCACGCCGACGACGGCCTCGAGGTGCGCATCAGGGTCGACGCGGGGCCCCACGTCATCGGGGTGTCCTTCCCCCGCGAGACGTGGGAAGAGGAGGGCGTGCTGCAGCCGCGGCAGTCGGGCTTCGCCCTCGCCGTCAACGACATGCCCGACAGCAACCCGGCCCTCGACCACGTGCAGATCCACGGCCCATTCACGGTCGACGGCCCCGGCGACACCCCGACGCGGCGCCGGCTGTTCTCGTGCACCCCGGCGAGCGAGGCGGACGAGCGGCCGTGCGCGGCCGAGATCCTGGGCACCCTCGCCCGCCGCGCGTACCGCCGCCCGGTGACGGACGACGACCTCGACACCCTGCTCGACTTCTTCGACATCGGCCGGCAGGGCGGCAGCTTCGACGCGGGCATCGGGCTCGCCCTAGAGCGGGTCCTCGCCGACCCCGAGTTCCTCTACCGCATCGAGCACGACCCCGTCGACAGCCCGCCCGACGCGATCTACGCCCTTCCCGACCTCGACCTCGCCTCGCGGCTGTCGTTCTTCCTGTGGAGCAGCATTCCCGACGACGAGCTGCTGGCCGCGGCCGAGGACGGCTCGCTCGGCGACCCCGCGGTCCTCGAGCGGCAGGTGCGCCGCATGCTCGCCGATCCGCGGTCGTCGGCCCTCGTCGACAACTTCGCGGGGCAGTGGCTGCACTTCCGCAACCTCGAGGGCGTGTACCCCGACCCGCTCATCTTCCCGGACTTCGACGACAACCTGCGCGAGGCCTTCGAGGCCGAGACCAGCCTGTTCATCGACAGCCTGATCCGGGAGGACCGCAGCATGCTCGATCTGCTGCGGGCCGACTACACCTTCGTCAACGAGCGCCTCGCCGCGCACTACGGGATTCCGAACGTCTACGGGAACCGCTACCGCAAGGTGACCCTGCCGGAGGGAGAGTGGGCGGGGCTGCTGAGCCACGGCAGCGTGATGACCGTCACCTCCTATCCCAACCGGACGTCGCCGGTGCTGCGCGGCAAGTGGGTGCTCGAGAACCTGCTCGGCGCCCCGCCTCCCGAGCCGCCCCCCGACGTGCCGACCCTGGAAGAGGAGAACGAGGAGGGCGAGCCGCTCACCATGCGGCAGGCGATGGTGCGGCACCGGGAAGACCCCGCGTGCTCGGTGTGCCACGCGCCGATGGACCCCATCGGGTTCTCGCTTGAGAACTTCGACGCCATCGGCCGGTGGCGCGCCACCACCGCCGGCGTACCCGTCGACGCCTCGGGGGTCCTGCCCGACGGCGCCGCGTTCGAGGGCCCGACCGGGCTGCGCGATCTCCTGCTGGCGAGGCCCGACGACTTCGTCGGCACCGTGACGGAAAAGTTGATGGGCTATGCCTTGGGGCGTGCGATCGAGTATTATGACGCTCCAACCGTCCGGCACATCGTGCGTGAAGCGGCCGGCGACGACTACCGCTGGTCATCCATCGTCCTCGGAATCGTGAAGAGCACCGCGTTCAAGCTGCGGAGGTCCGACTCATGATCATCACCAGGAAAGCCATCCCGCGCCGCACCGTCCTGCGGGGCATCGGCGCCGGCTTGGCGCTGCCGCTGCTCGACGGCATGGTTCCCGCGTTCGCGGCCATCCGCAACAGCGCTGCCGCCCCCGTCCGCCGCTTCGGCGTCTTCTACGTGCCGAACGGGATGGCGATGAAGCACTGGACCCCCGAGACCGACGGCCCGGGGTACGAGACGACCCGGTTGCTCTCGCAGATTGCGCCGTACCGCGACCAGACGACGGTGCTGACGGGCCTGAACGGGGTGCCGAGCAACGCCGGCGTCCACGCCAGCGCCGCCACCCGGTTCCTGACCGGCGTGACCCCGGCCCGCACCGAGTCGAACCTGCGCGCCGGCGTCTCCGTCGACCAGCTCATCGCCCGCGAGACCGCCCGCCACACGCAGCTCGGCTCGCTCGAGCTGGCCCTCGACAGCCGCGATGTGTCGGGCTCGTGCGACGTCGGGTTCAGTTGCACCTACACCAACACCATCTCGTGGCGGAACGAGACCACCCCGCTGCTCGGCGAGAACAACCCGCGCGCGGTCTTCGAGCGGCTCTTCGGCGACAGCGGCTCGACCGACCCCGCGGCGCGGCTCGACCGCATCCGCAAGGACCAGAGCATCCTCGACTCGGTGTCCGACAAGATCAGCGCCCTGCAGCGCGGCCTCGGGCCCGCCGACCAGGTGCGGGTGAACGAGTACGTCGAGGCGGTCCGCGACATCGAGCGGCGCATTCAGAAGGCCGAGGAGCAGAGCGACCGCGAGCTCCCCGAGGTGGTGCAGCCGGCGGGCATCCCCGCCACCTACGGCGAGCACGCCAGGCTGATGTGCGACCTGCTGCTGCTCGCGTACCAGACCGACCTGACGCGGGTCAGCACCTACATGATGGCGCGGGAGATCAGCGGCCGGACGTATCCCGAGATCGGGGTGCCCGACTCGCACCACCCGACCTCGCACCACCGCGACGACCCGACCCTCTACGAGAAGATCGCGAAGATCAACGAGTATCACCTGTCGCTGTTCGCGTACTTCCTCGAGAAGGCGCGGGCGACGCCCGACGGCGACGGCAACCTGCTCGACAACATGATGATGCTCTACGGCGCCGGCATGTCCGACAGCAACCGCCACGACAACAAGGGCCTGCCCCTCGTGCTCGTCGGCGGCGGCGCCGGCAAGCTCCACGCCGGCGGGCACCTGCGCTACGAGGAGAGAACGTCCATCTCGAACCTGCACCTGACGGTTCTCGACAAGATGGGCGTGCGCGTCGACAAGATGAGCGACGCCACCGGCCGCCTCGAGCTGCTGCCGGTGGGCTAGCCTTCGACGTGGAGGACCGGTAGGCGCAACACCTTGGGCCCGGCATTCGTGCCGGGCCCTTTCTTTTTGGCGAGGGAGGACGGAATGGCCAGACTGCGCACGGGACTGTCGGCGGCGGCGGTAGCGGCGATGCTCGCCGCGGTGTCCGGCCTCGTCGTCGAGGGACGGCAGGGCGGGGTGGAGATCGACGCCGACGACATCGGGGGCGTCGTCACGAGCAGCGCCGGACCCGAGGCGGGGGTCTGGGTGGTGGCCGAGACCACCGATCTGCCCACCCGCTTCATCCGCATCGTGGCCACCGACGACGCGGGACGCTACGTGGTACCCGACCTGCCCGACGCGACCTACGAGCTGTTCGTGCGCGGCTACGGCCTCGTCGACTCGCCGCGGGTCACCGCGACGCCCGGCCAGACCGTCGACCTCGAAGGGGTGGTCGCGCCCGACGCCCGCGCCGCCGCCGCCGTCTACCCGGCCGCGTGGTGGCTGTCGATGCTGGAGCTGCCGGAAGGCGAGCAGTCGCAGCAGGAGCTGGGCAGCCGGGTGACCGGCTGCATGAACTGCCACCAGGTCGGCAACCGGGCGACGCGCGAGATTCCCGGCGACATCCTCGACGCCGCCGACTCGCACCTCGCGGCGTGGGACCGCCGCGTCGCGATGGGGCCGATGGGCGCGAGCATGGCCGGCATGTGGGGGGGCCTGGGCGAGCAGCGCCGCATGTTCGCGGACTGGAGCGAGCGCATCGCCGCGGGCGAGGCGCCCGCCCAGACCCCGCCCCGGCCCGCCGGCATCGAGCGCAACGTCGTCGTCACCCTGTGGGACTGGGGCACCGAGACCGACGGCCGCACCGACAGCGCCGCCTCGGACGTGCGCGACGGCACCGTCAACGCCGACGGGCTCGTCTACGGCGTCGTGCAGCCGAGCGACATCCTCGCCGTCCTCGACCCCGTCGAGCACCGGGCCTTCAACATCGACATCCCGTCGGGCGGCCCCGTCATCCAGGGGCAGACCCCCGAGTCGCCGTACTGGGGCGACGACCCCGTGTGGGCCCGGCAGTCCGACCCCCGCAGCGTGGCCATGGACGGCGACGGACGGGTGTGGCTGACCGGCCGCATCCGCGCCCCCGGCGAGCAGCCCGAGTTCTGCACCGACCCCGCCAACGCCTTCGCCGCCCACTACCCGATCGCCCAGGCCACGCGGCAGGTGTTCATGTACGACCCCGAGACCGAGGCGTTCTCCCAGATCGACACCTGCTTCTCGGCCGACCACAACCAGATCGGCGAGGACGAGCGCATCTACTACGGCTTTGCCAACGGGCTCGGCTGGATCGACATGGAGATCTGGGACGAGACCGGCGACGCCGAGGCGGCCCAGGGCTGGTGCCCCGGCGTCGTCGACACCAACCAGGACGGCGTCATCACCACGGGGTGGACCATGCCCGACGCGCCCGTCGACCCCACCCGCGACCACGCCATCCGGTTCGGCTGCTACTCGCCGGCCGCGAACCCCGCCGACGGCAGCGTGTGGTGCTCGGGCAACGGCCGCAACCAGCGCCAGCTCGTGCGTCTCGAGATCGGCGACAACCCGCCCGAGTCGTGCACGGCCGAGCTCTACGAGCCGCCCCCGTCGGTCATGAACCCCGGCGCCTACGGCAGCGGCGGCCTGCACCTGACCACCGAGGGCGTGGCGTGGCAGGACTGGCGGGGCAGCGGCCACTTCGCGCGCTTCGACCGCAGCCGGTGCGAGGACATCTCGGGCCCGCAGGCCGACGGGCAGGGCTGCCCCGAGGGCTGGACGTTCTTCCGGATGGACAAGCCCATCTACCAGAACGCCGACGAGTTCCCCATCAACTCTGACGAGAGCTACCTCACCCAGGTCGACCACCACGACGTCCTGGGCCTCGGGCGCGACGTGCCCCTCTACGGCGTCGTCAACACCGACTCGCTCGAGGTCTTCAGGCCCGACACCGAGGAGTTCGTCACCCTGCGGGTGCCCTACCCCCTCGGCTTCTTCTCGCGGTCGTCGACCGGCCGTGTCGACGACCCGACGACGGGGTGGAAGGGCAAGGGCCTCTGGTCGAGCTACTCCAACTACGCGGCCTGGCACCTCGAGGGCGGCCCGGGGACGAACCAGAAGGTGATCAAGTTCCAGATTCGGCCCGACCCGCTCGCCCACTAGCCGCCTAGCGTCGGCGATCGACGAGCTGTCGCCCACGTTCCGCGAGGTTGTGAAGCTGCGGGACATTGAGGACCGTCCGAACGCCGAGGGTCGCGGTGCGGCTGCGCATCTCGAAGCGGAACGTGGCCCAGCGCCTGCACTGCGCCCACCGCCTGCTACGCCGCCCCCCGCGGGCCCACCGCTGACGCCTCAGAATGCGACGATGGCCTGCAGCGACATCCGCGGGATCGTGGTCATGCCCCAGTCGCGGTGCGCCAGGACCATCAGGTCGAGCGCGAGGCGGGCTTTGACCGCGCCGGCTACGCGGACGTCCATCCCGACCCCGGGCTGCATGAGGAACCCTTTGGTCTTCTCCTCCTCGTACTCCGGGTACCGCACACACGGATGCAGCAGCACGCCATCGCCGTACCCGCCGCAGCGCCGGTTCTCCTCCTCCGCGTCGTAGCCGGTCCAGTCGTAGTCGGTCCGATGCCGAGCCATGAGGCCGCCTACGAGCAGCTGGTAGAAGGGCGAGAAGCGCTTCTCCGGGTCCAGGCCTCCCCTGATGCCAGCGGCCATCGTCAGGTAGAAGCTGCGCGCGGTCTCGCTCCCCGGGTACTCGTCCCAGGGATCCCATCTGCCGTGTATCTCCCGCATCCTCTCGTGAAGACTCCAGCCGCCCTCCACCACGAACTCCTGTCCGTCGATCTCGAAGCCACCCGACACGAGCCAGCCGGGCGTCATCGGCCGGGTCTGCAGACCGTACAGGGGACCCGCTCCCAGCTCGAACCGGGTCTGGCCGAGGGCGCCCGACGCGAGCAGGGACAGTCCGACGACGAGCGCCGCGGTGCGAACAATCATGGCCCCTCCTCTGATCAGAACTCGATGGTCTTGCTGACCGCGACCGCGCTCGGGCTGACCTCGACGTCCAGCCCGCCGCGCCACAGCCAGCGCCCGGCCGCCAGCCCGAGCACGGCGACGCCGGTCCACATCCCGTTCAGGCGGTTGAACGACGTGTGCCTGCACTCGTCCAGCGGGTACCCGTCGTACTCGCCGGGCGTGTCCGACGGGTGATACACGGCCCCGAAGGTCCCGCTGGATCCGGCCCATTCGTGCTGACATTCCGTGTACCACACGCCTTCGCCGACGAAGGTGTGGACGGTGCTCGGCACGTAGCCCTCGTTGCGGGCCGCGGCCAGCAGCATGAACCCCGCGCCGGCCGTGGCGAGCGCGTCGACGGTCCGCGACGGCTCCCACACGCCGCCGGCCATCAACCCGCCGACGCCGGCGACGGCGAGCCCCACGGCCATCTGCCTTGGGGGCCGGTCGGGCGACACGCCGTTCCACCTGCCTGCGAGGTCGAGCCATTCGCAGCGCCCGTTCTGCAGGACGCTGAACCGGTGCCGGCTGCAGTCCCCGTCGGCGAACGCGGCGTAGGCGCCCAGCGACGCCAAGCTCAGCCCAGTCGTCAGCTGGGCGCCTCGCGACTGTGCGGCCGCCGGACCCGCCGCGAGGACCAGCACCGCCAGCGCGAGGGCCGCGAGGCGTACCCGCGGGAACGACAGCGCCGCCGCGCCGCCCGCGATGGCGATCCCGGTGCCGGTCGAGCAGTTCGTGATGCGGCCCTCAAGCTCGAGGATCGCCGCGTCGCACTCGCGCCTCGTGACGTACCTCTCTCCGTTGGGCATCGACTCCTCCTTTTCACTACGGGTCGGGGCGGATCAGTCGAAGGAGTAGACCGCCCTACCCATCCAGTGGATGAACGATCCATGGGCGGAGAGGAGGGTGAAGCTCGCGCCGGCCTCTACTCGTAGGCGCGGCACGATCCTCCCCGACACGAGGATTTCCGCGGCCGGCAAGACGTAGCTATTTCCGGGCGAGTACCAGACGGGAGTGGCACCCACTAGCAGATCCACGCCATCGTCGATTGGGGCCCTGAGATGTGTGGACAGCAGACCCAGGAGGCCGCCGTTTTCGAGCCGGGCGCCGACTCTCCAATGCGGCGTGACCCAGACGCCCCCACCCACTTGGACAGCAGTGTGGGTGGAGGATTCGGCGCGAAAGACACCACCGCCCGCGAAGACATCGAACCGCCGCGGCTCTTGCGCCGCGGCGTCGAGCCCCACACACAAGAGCGCCGCCGAGAGTGCTACCGTTCTGCTGGGCGACATCTCGACCTCCCCCCGGGCGGGGGAAATCACCCCGCCCGGCATGGCCCCGCTGGTCAGCGGTCGCTCCGCTGGCGCGGCGCCGTCACCTGCGCGCGGGCAATCACGGTGCCGGCGCCGCTCGACGCGTGGATCCAGTCCGACTCTTTCCTTCAGCTCCACGCGTTGGCGGAGGTGAGCGGCACGTCGACCAGCAGAATCCAGATTCCCGATCCGACCATCTGCCACGTCCTCTACCGGGAATGCGCACAGGCTGCACGCGACGGCTCATGCCCGCCTCTCTTGTAAAGAGGTCCTGACGGACCGATCGGTTACGGGTTTCTGAGGCTGCCCGAGGTCGCAGCCGTCCGCTGGCCGTGTCCGACAGCCACCACACCACCTTGAAGACGCGCTCCGACCGCCGCAGGCGACGATCCGAAACCTCGCCTCCGGTGCGGGCTCACGAGTTCCCCGTGCCGCATCGGAGGTGGACATGCAGACTCTGGGGATCGTCCTCTTCGTCGCTCGGCGTTGATCCCGTGCGCTGGCCGACTGCCGACCCGCTGCAGCTTCGGCTGCCTGCGCGGGCCGTCTCCCCGCCGACGCGGCCGTTCCAGCTCGCCGCCTCGGTCGGCCCGCTCGGCCGTCCTCAGTTCCCGCTCTCCTGCGGGATCTTCCAGGCGGCCCCGGACGGCTTCGTTCCCGACCGCGACGCGGCCGGGTTCGCCGATGCCCGTGGGGCGGTGCCGGTGCCGTGCGCTGGCGGGTTGGCGGCGCCCGGCGGGGTGCCGGGGCGCCGCGGGGAGCGGCGGGTCCGGGCGGACCTCGCGGCGCCGGGCCGGCTCCGCCCGGTGGGCGTGGCGGTCTTTGACGCGGCCGGCGGCCCGCCGCTCTCGCTCACCCGCGCGGTTCCGCCGCGCGTCCGCCGGACGGTGCCGGCGTTGCGTCCGCCGGAGGCGACCGCGTGGACGGCGGGTACTACTCTTCAGCGTCCCCCGGGCGGCGTGTCGCCGTCGCCGCCCGCGCCGCGTTCGTCGAGCTGATGGAGGTGGGCGTGAGCGTTCAGTCGGGACTTCGCAGGCGGCGGGTCTGCGCGGCGGTGGTCGTCGTCGTCGCCGCTGGCGTCGCCGCGGTGGCGTTCATCCTCGTGGGTGCGATCGCTCTCGCCGCGCCCGCCCGGTTCCCGGCCGGCGCCTTCGGCGGGGCTGCGTCCGCCGGTCACCGCGTCCCGACGCTGGAGATTCTCGACTGGCGGCACCTCGACCACGGGGAGATCGGGTCGACGTGGCTCCTGGCCGACGACGACGTCGGCGGACCGGACTAGGCGGCCCGGCGTGGCCGTCACCTGCTCCGTGGGCGTGCTGGCCATGTGGGCGTTCTTCGGCCCGTATCCCGCGGACGGCTCGGTCCAGTTCGCGGTCAGGACGCCGGACGGCCGTGTCGAGTGCCACGGTCCGGTGACCCCGCGGCGGGCCCGGCGGCGGGTTCCACGATCCGATGGTTCCGCTCCGGGGAGACATCCTCCGGATGCTCGGCGCCGCCGCGGCCACGGGCTCGCTGCTTTCCAACGGCCACTACAGCTTCTGGAACCGGGCCTCGCCGCGGGACAACGAGGCCGTCCGGCTGTTCGCGCGGGCGTGCCGGTGAGGCGGGTCCTCCCGCTTTCGCCGCGGCGAGTTCAGACCTTGATGCTGCGGGAACGGATGTGTCCCTGGCCGCCGGCTCCCGCGCGGTTCGCCGTTTGGGTGACGAGGGTGACGATCTCCTTGAACCGTTGCTCGCTGACGTCGGAGACCACGAAGGTGCGGCCGTCGCGTGCGGTGATGCGCATGAGCCCGCGGTCGTGGTAGAGGCAAACGCCGGGCTCGGTGCGGATGAGAACGGATTCTGCGGACGTGTCGAGGCGGAGCCAGCGGCCGCCGATGGGCTCGAGGGCGACGAGGGCGGGATGTCCGCGCGCGGCGACGTCGCGGCCGGTCACGAGGACGTCAGCGAAGTCGTCGAGGGTCTTCAAGCCTGTTCCTCCTCGGTCGGGATTGCCGAGATTCCGGCCGCGGCCGATGCTTCCTCGTTGACCCGGCCGATCTGGTGGTTGCCTCACCCGATCACCAGGCACCCGGCCCGGCCTCGACGACCCAGTCGTCGCGGTCGTCGCGGCCCGCCGGCGCGTTGTCGACCATTTCTTGAAGTCGCGGGAAGTCCGCTGTCGCGTAGGTCGGCTCGGCGCACGGCTGGCTGGGCGGGATCGGGTTCGCGGCGAGTGCGCGGCACCTGCGCGCCCGCGACGCCTGGCTCGACTGGGACGACGCGCGCCGGCGCGCCCATCTGCACCGGGTGCTGGGCCTGTGCCGGCTGCTGGTGCGCCCCGGCATCGCGTGTCGCAACCTGGCCTCCCACGTGTTGGGCCGGGCCGCCCGGGCGGTCGGCGACGACTTCGAGCGTCTCTACGGCTACCGCCCCTGGCTGCTGGAGACGTTCGTCGACGAGACGGCGCAGACGGGGGCGAGCGTGCGGGCGGCGAACTGAGTCCGCGTGGGCGAGACCAGCGGCGCGGGCGCCAGGACCGCCCGCCCGCGGCGGCGGAAACGCGCAAGGCAGTGTATATGTATGCGTTGGAGCCGGGGTGGCGCGACCTGCTCTCGATGTCCGCCCCAGGGGTGACGCCGCTGGAGGTGGGCGACGGTCTCGACGCCGGGTCCTGGGCGGAGAACGAGTTCGGGGGGGCGCGGTTGGGCGACGCGCGGTTGAGCGCGCGCCTGGTCCTGAGCGCCGAGCAGATGGGCGAATCTCCGACGCGGGCCATCACCGGGGCCACGAACGGGTCGCGAGCCGCGGTCAAGGGCCATTACCGGCTGATCGACCAGCCCGCCGAGAGCGAGGTGACGGTCGAGAACATTCTCGCTCCCCACCGCGAGCGCACGCTGCGGCGGATGTGCGGGCACGACACGGTGCTGTGCATCCAGGACGGCACGCGGCTGAACTTCACCCGTCGCGGCCAGACCGAGGGGCTCGGCAGCATCGGCTCGAACCAGACCGGCGCGGTGGCCCGCGGCCTGGCGCTGCACACGACGCTGGCGGTCAATCCCGACGGGGTGGCGTTGGGCATTTTGCGGGCCGACTTCGACGCGCCCGCGCCCCCGGACCCCGGGGAGAAAGGCAAGCCGAAGCCGCGCGGGGAGCGGAAGTCGTTCCGCTGGGTCGAGGGGCTGCGCGACTGCGCGGCGGCGGCGGAGCGGATGCCGGAGACCCGGGTGGTGTGCACGATGGATCGCGAGGCCGACTTCCTCGACCTGTTCATCGACCGCCGAGCGAACGCCCCGCAGGTCGACCTGCTGGTCCGGGCGAAGGTCGACCGCGTCCTCGGCAGGGAGAAGACGGCCGACGGCGACACGGTCCCGCGCCGCCTGTTCGACGGGGTGCGCAACGCGCCCGTGCGCGGCGGCTGCCGGGTCGAGGTGCGGCGGCAGAGCGCGCGGGTGAAGGCGAGCAAACAGGCCCGCAAGGACGGCCGGGCCGCGCGGGTCGCGGAGATGACCCTGCGCTACGAGGCGGTGGCGCTGCCGTGCCCCGGCGGCGCCGCGCCGGTCGAGCTGGCCGTCGTCCATGCGCGCGAGGAAGAGCCGCCGGCGGGGGTCGCGCCGCTGGAGTGGTTCCTGCTGACCACGCTGCCGGTAATGGCGCACACTCCGGGTCGAGCTTCGACGAGAGGCCCGACAACCGGAAGCTGACACGGTCCGGCACGCGGCCGCGAACCCTGTCGTCCCCGGTCCGTGTCCTCGGACCGGGCCGGGCCCCGCGAGCGGTCGGCCCGACCGAGTCGGACGTCGATTCCAAGAAAACGCGCGCATCCCGCGGGGCGTCGCGCGCAGTTCCTGCAACGTCCTCCGAGTCACCCCTCGAGATACCCCCCGGCAGACTGGGTTTTTCGTCGCCAAGCTCTTCCGGCCGGCATCTTGCATACCTGGCGATGCTCATCAGATCCCGGTGCGTGCGTTCGTGTGGACGTACGTGGCCGTCGGCCCCTGTCTCGCTATCGGGCCGTCACCGGGACGACTCTCGTTGGAGCGTCCGTCTCAACGGGCGGAACCCGCGTCCGGGTCGGGATGCGGGCATGGCCGAGGGCCCGACGACGGCGGTCGGAACTCGATGTCGGAGGAGACAGTGGGAGGCAACATCCATTCGGAAGATCTGGGACTCCTGGGCCGGAGCGACGCGATGGCCCGCCTGCGCGGCAGCCTGCGGCGGGTCGCCGAGTCGCCGTTTCCCGTCCTCGTGACGGGCGAGAGCGGCTCCGGCAAGGAGCTGGTCGCGCGCGGCGTGCACCGGCTGAGCAGCCGGCCCGAGCGCCGTTTCGAGGCCGTCAACTGCGCCGCCTTCACCGACGATCTCGTCGAGGCCGAGCTCTTCGGCTACGTCCGGGGGGCGTTCACCGGCGCCGTGACCGACCGCGCGGGACTGTTCGAGGCGTGCGACCGGGGCACGCTGTTCCTCGACGAGGTGGGGGAGCTGTCGCCGCGTGCGCAGGCCAAGCTGCTGCGCGTGCTGCAGGACGGCGAGATTCGCCGCGTGGGCGACACGGTGCCGCGCGCGGTCGACGTGCGGGTCGTCGCGGCCACCAACCGGCCCCTCGAGAGCGACGTCAGGACCGGCCAGTACCGCGAGGACCTGCTGTACCGGCTCGACGTGCTCCGCATCGAGGTGCCGCCGCTCAGGGACCGCGGCGACGACGTCGTGCTTCTCGTCGACCACTTCTGGCAGCGGGCGCAGTCGCTCACCGGGAGCCGGGCCGCGCCCGCCCGATCGACCCTGGAGGCGCTGGCCCGCTACCACTGGCCGGGCAACGTCCGGCAGCTCGAGAACGTCGTCGCGGGGCTGGTCGTTCGCGGTCCCCGGAGCGGGGTGGTGGGACCGGCCCTGCTGCCGGCCGCCATCACCGGCGGCGCGAGCGGGCCCGACGGCGTGCCGACCCTGCACGAGGCGCGGCAGGTGTTCGAGCGCCGTTTCGTCAGCGGCGCCCTCGCCCAGGCCGGCGGCCGCCGGACCAAGGCGGCGTCGGCGCTCGGCGTGACGCGGCAGGGACTCGCCAAGCTGCTGAAGCGGCTCGACCTCGAGGACCCGTCTCGCGCCGTCGTGCGGTGCGGTGACGACGTGCGCTACGGCGAGCCGCCGGAGGAGTGAGGGGTCGGGAGGCAGCCGATGGTGGTGCGCCGTTGCATGGACACGAACGGCGGAGACGGAAGCGAGGGCGCGGAAGGGCGCGGTTTCCATATGGTAGCCTGGGTGAGCGGGGAGGTCCTGCGACGTCTGCCCACAGATGGTGCCGCTGCCGGGGGGCGACGTGGCGCTCGGTCGGTACGAGGTGACCCTGGAGGAGTACAGGGCCTTCGCCGAGGCGTCGACCGAGATCGCATCGGAGAACAACTGCTTCGGCCACGGCTCGGGGCGGCGCGAGAGCTGGCGGGATCCGGGGTACTTGCAGACGGAGCGACATCCGGTGGCGTGCGTGAGCTGGTACGAAGCGCAGGCGTATGCGGAATGGCTGTCGCGGCGGACGGGCCGCCGGTATCGCCTGCCGACCGAGGCGGAATGGGACCGGGGCGCGGCGGGCAGCCGCCGCGGGTGCTACATGCGCTTGCCCGGCGATGGCGGAACCTGCGCGGCGGGCTCTTTCGAGCCGAGCGATGCCGGCCTCTTCGACATGGTGGGCAATCTCTGGGAGTGGACCGACGGTTGCTGGGACGAGAACTGCGTTCGAAGAGTGACGCGCGGCGCCGACTGGATGAGCCTGGAGTGGCAGCAGCGCGCCGTTGCGCGAGGGTGGGCCGGCCCCGCCCGCCGGGACTTCCGGATCGGCTTCCGGGTCGCCACGGCTCTTCCGTGACCCGAACCGCCTCATCTACCCGGCCCGCTCGCGCACAGCAGAGGCGGTTCCTCTGCAAGAAGAGGCACCTGCCCCGAGTACTGTTTCGGCACCGTCGCCCTCGGCATCGACGGCGTTCTCCCGGAGCGAGAAGTCGGCTGCGGTCAGGTCGGAGATGCTGTTCGTCGCCGTCGCCCTGAGCGTCGCCTGGGGACCGGGGGGATGCAGCGGGGCAGGATCGAGCTTGACGATTCGCCCGTCGTGCCGCTAACAATGCAGCGATGGACGCGCAGGATCCGCTGAACGCATGCGCCCCCATCGGCGTCCAGGGCGGCTCGCGAAGCCATGGTACCCTGCCGTCGGCGGCGGCTCGGGACAGGGTGCGCGTCCGCGAGGCGCGGCGGGCATTTCGTGACTACCACGCGCAGTGCTTCTGGTACCTGCGCCCCGACATGCAGGTCACCCCCGGCGACGTCCCGGAGATCGTCCGCGGGCTGCGCCGGAACGGTGGGCGGAAGGGGTTCCTCCTCGCGGCCCGGCTATGCCGTTGAGCACCGTCCAGGCGAACGTCCTCCGGCGCATCGCCGCGAACCGCAGTCCCGACAGCTACGTCGCGGGGGCTACCGTCCTGCACCGGGCAGAGGACACCCCGCGGTACTCGGCCGATCTCGACCTGTTCCACGATCTGGAGGACAGTGTCGCCCGGAGTGCGGAAACCGATGCGGCGACGCTGCAGGCCGCCGGCTACGAGCTGTCGTGGCTGCTGCGCGCGCCTACCTTCCACCGCGCCGTGGTCAGCGCGGACCGACAAGCGCTGAAAATCGAGTGGGCTCAGGACAGCGCCTTCCGCTTCTACCCCGTGCAGGCGGACGAGCACTTCGGCTATCGCCTGCACGATGCCGACGCTGCCGTCAACAAGGTGCTCGCCCTGGCGGGCCGCAGCGAAGTCCGCGACTTCGTCGACGTCATCCATCTCGATGACAACCATCTTCCGCTCGGCGCCCTGGCCTGGGCGGCGTGCGGGAAGGACCCCGGCTTCACGCCCGAGTTCCTGCTGGAACACGCGGCGCGGCACGTCGCGTACACGCAGGACGATCTGGATCGGCTCGCTCTCCGGGAACCTCTCGACCTCCGCGACCTGAAGCGGCGCTGGCTCGCCGCGCTGGAACGAGCCCGAGGGCTGGTGGCCGCCCTCCCCCCCGACGAGGTCGGCTGTCTGTACTTGGGCCCCGACCGCCATCCGGTCGCGCCGAATCCCGCGTCCGACGGATTCCACGCGCTGGTCCGCCACCAGGGATGCGTCCGCGGCGCCTGGCCTTCCATCTCGTCCTATCGCCACGGGTAAGGTCGCCGGTCGGCTCGCGCAGGCGACCGTAGGGCCGTGACGGCCCGAAACGGTCCGCTCACGGCGTGCCGCATCCCCGCCCCTCGTACAGCCCCACGTCGTCGATCTGCACGTCGACCGCGCTCTGCGCCAGGTCGAAGGTGACGCGGGCGCTGCTGTCGTCCTCGGGGCTGATGAACCGGTGCCGGAACCGGTGGTAGCGCCGGGTCAGGCTGGCCCCGGTGCTGCGGGTGGCGGGGCCGACCTCGGGGTCGAAGCCGGTGCCGACGAGGCTGCGGTAGTCGCCGGCCCCGGTGTCGACGTTGGTCTCGATGTAGCGGATGTCGTCGGCCCGGGCCGAGTAGCAGAGAGAGTACTCGACGTCCTTGCGGATCGACACGGCGTGCCAGAGCTGCACGCGCCAGCGCTGCGGCGACGGCTCGTCGATGGTGAAGTCGGCCTCGCCGTTCCACGTCACCGACGCGTTGGTCAGCCCCACCCGCCACGCGCCCCGGCCGTCGAACGTGCCGCCGCTGCCGATGAGGTTGCCGCTCTCGGGCCGCGGCGGCTCGTCGACGACGTGGAACACGAAGTCGTTGCTGAACAGGCCGTGGGGGTTCTGCACCTGCAGCAGGTGCAGGCCCGCGTCGGCGGGCAGCCGGGCGAGGCGGACGACGGCGATGTCGTCCTCGCAGTCGGGCAGCGTGCCGGTCTCGCAGCGCACCGACCCCTCGACCCGCCGGCCGTCGACGACGAGCCAGGCCCCGGGCCGGATGTGCTCGCCGCGCAGCCGCATGGGTGCGTTGGCGTGCAGCTCGGGGAACTCGGCGGGCCGGCCGCCCGGGAACATGGGCAGGACGGGCAGCTCGAGAGGCCGCAGCGTCGGCTGCGGATGCTCGTAGCCGGTGCCGTGCCCGAGGCGGGCGGTGATCGTCAGCACCAGATCGCCCGACGCCGCGAGGTTGAACAGCCCCCGGCGCGAGTGGAAGCGGCCGTTCGCCTCGCGGTAGGCGCCGCCGTGGTAGAAGAGCGACAGCGGCCGGGGGTCGGTCCGGAACGGGAAGGGGAGGTCGCCGCCGAGCAGGATGCCCGTCGCGTGGAGGACGACCCCGCCCTCCGACGCGGACTGCTCCAGGGCGTCGAGGAGGTCCGCCACGTCCGCCCGCGCCACGGTGTCGGCGTTCAGCGTGAGCTGGCGCCCCAGCGCCCCCGAGAACCCCACGCTGCCCTCGACGATCATCTGGAACATCTCCTGGTCGTTCACGAAGCCGAAGCGCTCGGGGAACCCCCGGCGGTCGTCCCGCACGCGGTCGGCGAAGAAGAAGCGGTTCTGGACCGCGTTCTTCCACCGGTCGTTGGCGCCGCGCCACGAGGGGACGTCCATGCCGCTGCCCCCCATGTTGGTCGCGGTCCAGAACGGCAGCCGGTGGCAGTTGGCGCACTGCTTCGTGTTGTGGAACTCGTTGATGCCGACGCGGGCGCGCTCGGTGAGCTCGTTCGTGTAGGGCCGCTCGGGCGACGGGGGATAGGGCACGCTGAGCAGGTACTTCGCCATCGCCGCCCGCTCCGCGCCCGGGAGCCGGCCGGGCTTGTCCTCGTCGTTGGTCTCGCAGTCGGCGAGGTCGCACATCGTCGTGGCGAGCGAGCCGTCGACGAGGTGGCCGGTGCAGCTCTCGGGGACGTCGCCGTCGCAGTTGGGCTCGACGGGTGTCCGGATGTTGGCGGTGTTGATGCCGCCGAAGGGATCGCCGGGAATGCCGTCCCAGTGGTAGGGGGCGCTGCCGCGCAGGCCGCGGATGTCCTGGACGAGGCGGGGCTGGATCTGGTCGCAGCCGACGTCGCAGAGGGGCGTCTCGAGCACCCACAGCAACTGGTCGGTGTGCCCGTCGGGGTGGCAGCTCGCGCACGCGAAGGTGCCGGTGCTCGACGCCTCGGCGCTGTTGAAGGCGATGCGGCCCCGCTTCAGCTCGGGGTCGCTGGGGTCCTCGAGCGCGATGGTCGCCTCTACCGCGGGCGCCGCGGGGTCGGACAGGTCGACGACCGACACGCTGTTCTCGAGCGCGTTGAGCACCCAGGCCCGCGACGGCGCCCCCGCCGCGGTGCTCTCCAGCGCGACGCCGCGGGGGATGGCCCCCACGTCGGCCCGGCCCAGCACCGCGCCGGTGTCGGCGTCCACCGTGAACACCCGGCTCGACGCCGCCGCCGTGACCACCAGGGTCGAGTCGTCGCCGCTCACCGCGATGCCGAACGGCGTCGCCAGGGCCTCGTCGCGCGCCGGGTCGGCGGGGGGCAGGGGCTCGAGCTCGAAGAACGCCGGCGCCCCGCAGCCGCCCGCGCACGCCACCCGGGTGATGCGGTTGAGGAAGGCGCGGTTCTCGAGCTCGGCCATGCCGTGGCCCTCGGTGCCCGCCTTGCCGTTGGCGTCGTTGCGGGCCTCGGTCTGGGCGATGAACACCCGGCCCCTCGAGTCGGCGGCGACGCCGTAGAGCAGGGTGCCGAGGGTCTCGACCACGGCGACGAGCTCGTCGGTGGCGGTGTCGAACACGTAGAGGTCGCGGTCGGGGACGTCGGGATGGCGCACGATGTCCGCGACGTAGCCCAGCGACAGGCTCTGCGCGTTGCCCTCAGGCGCCTCGGTCACGTGCGCACGGGCGTCGAACGTGCACAGCTCGCCGTCGATGTTCTCGGGCCAGCACCCCGAGAGCTGGGTCTGGTTGTTCGACTCGAACGGCACGACGTAGAGGCGGCCGGCCGACACCGTGAGGGCCCGCGGGTCCTGCGCGGTGATCGGCAGGAACGTGGTGACCGCGCGCGACGCCACGTCGACGACGGCGATGTGGTTCGACGACGACAGCGCCACGTAGGCCTTCGCGTTGCCGGCGAACGCGATGCCCACCGGCTCGTCGAAGCGCGTCGACCGGGTGGCGGCGTCGAAGACCTGGACGGTGGCGAGCACGTGGTGCCGGGTGGGGCTGGCGGGGTCGGCGTCGATCACGCTGACCGAGTCGGAGACGTGGTTCGCCACCCACACCTCCCTGCCGTCGGGCCGCACCGCCACCCCCACCGGGTCGAGGCCCACGTCGATGCGGGCGACGACGGTCCGGGTCGCGGTGTCGATGACGTCGACGGTGTCGGCGGCGGTGTTCGCGGCATAGAGCAGCGACCCGTCGGGCAGGAGGGCGACGGGGTTCGAGTGGGGGCTCTCGTAGTTGTAGTGGCCGACCTCGGTGGCCTGCACGTCGAAGTCGGCCGGCCGACCCGCGGTCGCGGCGGGCTCGGACGGGAGCGCGGCCAGAACGGGGGAGTGGTGGTCGCCTCGCTCGTCGAAGCCGCGGGCGGGAGGCGCGCCCGCCTGGCCGCCCTCGGCGGCGCGGAGCGGGGGCAGCCCCACCGCCTCGAGCGCCTGCTCGACCGCCCGCCGGACCACGGTGTCGGGCGCGAGGTCGGCCGCGGACTGGCGGATGGCCTCCGCCGCCAGGGGGAACGACACCGCCGGGGGCAGCAGCTCGGTGAGGGCGCGGTGGAAGATCTGCGCAATCAGCTCGCGATGGGCGGGGCCGGCCCCGGCGACGGACAGGCCCGTGCCCCGGTTCGTGCCGCCCTCGACGGCGAGGTGGAACGCGTGGGCGAGGATGGCCGAGTTGCGGTCGCGGCCGTCCGGGCAGCAGCCGCCGGCCGCCTCGACGTACCGGCCGTCCCTGAAGGCGAAGCCCGAGTAGCGCCAGGACCGGCCGTCGGTCGCGAGGGCGAGCTCGGTGCGGAAGGGGTAGGCGCCGGGAGCGCCCTGCGACCATGGGTCGGCGAGTGACCCGTCAGCGCCCCATCCGCCGTCTCCCGTCGGTGGGCCGCCCGCCGCCGCGCCCACGCCGGTGCGGAAGACCCCCGTCCCTCGGGGGAAGATG
The DNA here is from genome assembly GCA_965204675.1 of Vicinamibacterales bacterium. Taxonomy (GTDB): domain Bacteria; phylum Acidobacteriota; class Vicinamibacteria; order Vicinamibacterales; family UBA8438; genus JAJEEA01. The sequence continues at coordinate 4,237,537 of OZ242003.1, read as the reverse complement.
GCGAGCAGGCTGTCGACCACGCCGCCGCCCTGGGGCGACGCCAACACGAACCGCCCGTCGTCGCACAGGGCGGGAAGCGACCGCCACACCCCGCGGACCGCCACCGGCAAGCGGGCGGTCTCGCAGGTGTGGGCGCGGCCCGAATGGTCGGTGAACCGCCGCGGACCGAGCCGTGCGGCGGCCCCGAAGTCGGTGGCGCGCCCGGCGCCGGGGGCGGCAACCGCCCCGCCGGACGCGGACGGGGCGCGGGCGTCGCCCCGCCGCGCGTCGGCAAGATGGACGCCGCCGTCCTCAACCGCCTCGCCGAACGCGGACGGGGCGCGGGCGTCGCCGGCCCCGACGAGACCGCCCCGCCGCGCGTCGGCAAGATGGACGCCGCCGTCCTCCGCGACGGCACGGTACGCGAGCACATACGAGCCGTCGGGCCACGGCAGGACGACCAGCCGCGGCGCGGTGGCCGGCGCCTCGCCGGTCGCGCGGGCGATGTGAGCGGCAGCCTCGGCGGCCGACAGCACCGGCGCCGTCTCCACCTCGACGTCCCGGTGCAGCGTGCCCAGCAGCGACACCGTCAAGCCGCGGTCGAGCTGCCGCGACACGCCGCCGCCGTGCACGGGCATTCCCGCCACGTGCTGGGCGAGACGCTCGTGGGTGCGTTCGGTCAGGACGCTGTCGGCGCGGCGGGACGCCACCACCAGCTCGCCGGCCCGCACCATGCGGTCGACGGCCGCGTCCCACCCCCGCAGCTCACTGATGGTGCTCGCGTACCCGGCCGACACGGACAGGCTGCCGGCCGGCCGTTGGGTAGCGGCCTGACGGCCCGTGGACAGGAGCGCCGACCCGACGATGGCCGACGCGATCGCGAGTCGTGGAGCGGTTCGCATGCCCTCCCCTGCAGAGCTCCGGCGCGGCAGGCCGGCGGCTCGCGGAGCGCGCCACCACGGCCGCTCGGCCCGCCGGTCCCGGCCCCGCGAACACGCTTCCGGGAGTATAGTGCCCCCGCCCTGGGCGCTGACGGCGGACCCGTCCCCGATCGACCCCTTGTCACCGAGACGTCACGATCACGCGGGTCGGCGCCGAGCTCGCGCAGCGCGGGCGGGTCCGTGCCGCCACTCCGGACTGCTTCATCGACCCGGCCGGTTCGCGCTACAGTAGAGGCACGTCCTCCGCGGACGGCCGGAAGAGGCCCGCATGCGCCGAATGCTGCTCGTCGCCGTCGCCGCGACCATCGCCTGGATACCAGGGGGGGCAGCGGGCCAGGAGCTGGAGCACGTGTTCGTCGAGGTGCTCGACCGGGCGGGGCGGCCCGTCCCCGATCTGACCCCGGCCGACTTCGCGCTCCAGGAGAACAACGTCGATCTCGACGTCGTGTCGGTGCGTCGCGGCACGCCGCGCCCGATGAGCATCGCCCTGCTCGTCGACAACGGCGGCCGCGTCGCCGCGCCGGCCGAGCGGGACGCGCTACGGGAGGGCCTGGCCGCCTTTCTGCGCACGCTGCCGCCGCGGCACGAGGTCTCCATCCACACCATCCGGGGCCGGGTTCGCCGCGTGGTCGGCCCGACGACCGACCGCGGCGACCTCGACGACGCGATTGGCCGTGTACGCGTCGGGGCGCGCGCCCGGGTCGGGCTGCTCGACAGCGTCCGCGAGGCCTCGGAGCCCCGCTACGAGGACGACGAGCCGTTTCCGGTGGTCGTGCTGGTGCTGCCGAACGGGGACGAGGACCGCGGCGCCGCCGGGGGAGACGTCGACCTGCAGATGGCCCGGTTCGCCGCCGCCGGCATCATGGCGCACGCGGTGGTTCTCGAGCCGGGGAGCGCGCGGGGCCGCGACGACGGGGAAGAGCCACCCCTTCCCGGCGTCGCCCGGGACCTGACGCGGCTGCTCCGCGGGGTGTACATGACGCTGACCTCACGTACCCAACTGTCGTTGGGGCTGTCCCGGCTCGCGAGCCGGTTGGCGGCCGGCTACGCGCGGATGTCGATGCAGTACCGGGTGAGCTACGTGCCGTCCGGCGCCGAGGACGCTGAGATCATGGTCGGGGTGAGGCGGATCGGCGTCGATGTTCGACCCTTGCCGCAGCTCCAGTTACCTTGAGCTCGCGTAGCATGCCGCGGGGTTCGGTCGTTCGGCCCTTGCCGCAACGCCGGTTGCCTCGACCATCGCTTCCTCGTGCCGTCATGGCCGGAGGCACTCCGCCCACCGCAGAGTCAGGGGAGACTCCTGGCGACGCGGAAGCCGACCCTCGTGTCGTGGTGCTCGGGGCGGGCCCACGCTCGCGCATCCGGGTCGAGCTCCGAGCTCGGGCTCCGAAAGCTGGCGCCGCGCAGCACAGGCAAGTGGTCGTCCGGACACGCCGCGCGACCTCGACGGCCCGGGTCGGTGCCGCGGGCCGGGGAGTCCGGGTCGAGGGGACGGCGCCGGAGGGTCGGTTGGGCGGCGAGCGGACGCGCACGGCGCCCGTGGCGGGCTACCCGAACATGAGGTTGACGATGAACACCGCGCCGATGATGCCGGCGGTGTCGGCGAGCAGGCACGCCGGCACGGTGTGGCGGGTGCGGCGGATGCCCACCGCCCCGTAGTACACCGCGAGGGTGTAGAACGTCGTCTCGGTGCTCCCCTGGAAGGTGCTGACCATGTACCCGACGACCGAGTCGGGGCCCTCCGCGGTCATGATCTCGGCCATGACCGCATAGGCCCCGCTGCCGGTCAGCGGCCGGAGGATGGCCATGGGCAGCGCCTCGGCGGGCAGCCCGATGAGCGCCGTCAACGGCGAGACCAGCATCGTGATGAGGTCGATGCCCCCCGAGGCCCGGAACATCCCCACCACCACGAGAATGGCGACCAGGTAGGGGATGATGCGCACCGCCACGTCGAAGCCCTGCCGGGCGCCCGTCACCAGCGAGTCGTACACGCGGACCCCGCGTGTCCAGCCGTACATGACGAGGACCGACACCACCAGCGGCAGCATCCACGCCGAGGTGACGGCGCCGAAGAGCTCGAACGGCGGGTCCGCCCGGTGCTGCCAGACGAAGCGGCCGAGGAGGACGCCGAGGGCGAACCAGAACAGCCGCCCGATCCAGCGCCGGCCGGGCAGCGGCTCGAGGGCCTCGGGGGCGTCGTGGCCGTCGGCGGCGTCCGCGGCGGCGGCGCCGGCCGGGGCGGGGTCCGGGGGCGAGGCCTCCCGCGCCGGCGCCGGCTCGGTGCGCCGGTAGACCGCCAGCCGGCTCAGCAGGACGGCCGCCGTCACCCCGACGATGGTGGCGCAGCCGCTGGCGAACCACGTCGGGAAGAAGATGCCGACGGCGTCCTCGGACCCCACCGACGCCCGCATCGACACCACCCCCGACGGGAGGATGGCGAGGGCCGACGTGTTGATCGCGAGGAACAGGACCATCGCGTTGGTCGCGGTGCCGCGCTCGCCGTTCAGTTTGTCGAGCTCCTCCATCGCCTTGATGCCGAACGGGGTCGCGGCGTTTGCGAGCCCCAGCATGTTGGCGGCGATGTTGAGGATCATCGCGCTCATCGCGGGGCTGTGCACGGGCACCCCCGGGAAGAGGCGCTGCATGACCGGCCCGACCAGCCGCGCGAGGTGCCGCAGGGCGCCGGCGTCCTCGATGACCCGCATCAGCCCGAGGAAGAACGCCATCAGGCCGATGAGCCCGATGGCGAGGTCGACCGCGCCCCGGGCGGACGAGACGATGGCGTCCGTCAGCGCCTGCATCTGGCCGGTGAGCGCGGCCAGGAACACCGACGCGAGCGCCGCGAAGACGATGAGTCCGTTCAGCATGCGTGGGCCGTGGGGAACAGGGCGGGAGACGGTGTCGTCGGCATGGTGGCTGCTCCGGGCTCGCCCGTTTCAGCGGGATGCAGTCGGGCCCCGCAGATCGGCGCGTCGGCAGCCCCGCCAGCCTCCCGTCATCGTCCCGGGCGGTCGCGCCGTGGTCACTCCCCGAACACGCTCACGGTGTTCCGGAGGGCGTCGATGGCCCGCCGACGCACCAGCGGACGCGGGCGGGACTTCTCTCGTCGTCCGGACAGACCGTGGTCACTCCCGGAACACGCTCACGGTGTTCCGGAGGGCGTCGCACCAGCGCCGTGGTCACTCCCCGAACACGCTCACGGTGTTCCGGAGGGCGTCGGTGGCCCGGATGACGACCGGCCCGGCGCCGGCCCCGTCGAGCACCACCTCGAAGCGTTCCACGAGCCCGTCGGGCACCCCGTCGAGGGGGTGGACGACGCGCCAGTCGTCGTTGCCGGCCGCAATCTCGACCCGCTGCACCGGCGACTGCGCGTCGCGCACGGTGAACGGCAGGACGACGCGGCCGCCGTCGCGCCGCCGCGCCCCCACCTCGATGCGGGGCGGGGCATTGTCGACGTCGAAGACGGGGCTGTCGCGCTCGCCGACGAGGGCCGCGCCGGGCGCGTTCCCCGCCGCGTCGGACGCGCTGATGCGCACCCGGTAGGCGCCGTCGGGGATCGTCGTGGTGTCCCACGCGAACACCGTCGCCCGCAGCCCCGTACGCAGGACGTGCCAAGCGCTGTCGCCGTCCCGCTGGTAGGACACCGAGAACTCGAGCGGGTCGCGGTTCTCGTCGCTCGCCTGCCAGCGGAAGGTCTGGATGCCCTTGCGGTAGCTCTCGCGGCCCACGGTGGTGGCGGGCGTGGAGGACGGCCGCTCGTCGAGCCCGGCGATGGGGGGATCGCCGGTGCTGAGCGACTGCTGGAAGACGGTCCCCGGCGGGTGCACGGTCAACCGGGTGACCTCGGGCCGCAGGTTCCGCGGCAGGTACGCCGCGGTCACCGCGGTCAGCACCGGCGAGGCGTCGCCCCCGGCGTGGAGGGTCGCCCGCCACTGCAGGTAGCGCGCGTTGGGGCTGGCGATGGGCGAGCCCGACGCCTCGGTGTAGGCGTCCGACCACGGGCTCCACGTGTCGTTGGGAATCGCGGTGTTGCCCGACCGGCTCGCCAGCTCGATGCGGCTATCCGGGGGCGCCACCCCGCGCCAGCGGATCGAGCCCCAGCGGGCCGCCGCCCCGGCGTCGTGCACCTCCGACCGGTAGGTCCCGCGGGCGGCCAGGCGGCCCGCCATGCGCAGGACCTTGCCGGGGTTGGCGGTGGCGTACCACAACGACCCGTCGGTCGCGGGCAGCAGCCGGGTCACCTGCCGCGCCGCGGCCTGGCCCGAGAGGACCGTCCGGGGCGGGTCGCCCGATACGCGATAGAGCTTGCCGTTCGGCCCCGTGCCCACGACCAGCGCCCCCCGGGCGTCGAGCGCGGCGTCGAACGGCGTGTCGAGGCTCGACCGCCACAGCCGGTCCCACAGCCCGTCGGCGGTGATGCGGTACACGGCGCCCTTCTCGCCGGTGCTCGTGGAGGACGTGGTCGAGGCCGGCGTCGTCGTGGGCGTCGCGCTGCCTCCGACCACGACCGCGGAGACGCTGGTGGTCACCGAGACCGTCGCCACCGGGGCCGCCGCCGCGGCCGGCGCTGGCGGCGCCGCCGCGCCCGGTGCCGGCTGGCCGCTCACCGCCACCGCGAGCAGCGACCCGTCGGGCTGGGGCCGCAGCGAGCGGATCTCCTCGTACGGCGAGTCGAGCAGCACGAACGCCCGTCCCGTCGGGTCGATGCGCAGCACCTGGCCGGGCGACTCCGTGCCCGCGAGCAGCGTGCCGTCGCCGGCCACCGCGAGCGAGAGGACGTGGGCGGCGTCGCTCGCGTAGAGCAGGGCGGGGGCGCCGCCGGCCGGCAGGCGGTAGACGCGGGCGGGGTTGCCGGTGGCCACGTACAGGGCGCCGTCGCCGTCTGTGGCGAGGGCCCAGATGTAGGTCTCCTCGGGGTCGAACACCACCGTCGCGTCGCCGGCGGCGGTGACGCGGTACACCCGGCCCCCGGGCGAGGTGCCCGCGTAGACGCCGCCCTCGCGGTCGGTCGCGAGGGCGTGAACGTCGAGCTCGTCGGCGTCGAGGACGACGGTGCCGGTTCCGTCGGCCCCCAGCCGGTAGAGGCGCCCGTCGGTGCCACTGCCCATCCAGAGGGCGCCGTCCGCCGCGCGCGCGAGCGACCACAGCGCCGGCTCGGGGGTCTCCAGCACGGTGTCGGTGGCCGGACCCAGCCGCAGGCGGCCCTCGTCGTCGACGGACAGCGCGTCGACCTCGCCGCGCAGGAGCTCGGCCTGCGTCGACACCTGCCAGAAGACCGGCGACGACCCCGTCAGGGTGGCGACGGCGGCGACGAGCGCGACCGGGAGAATGCAGCGTTTCATCGGGAGCCCAGGTCCAGGTCGAGGACGCGGGCGCCGGAGACGACGCGGTCCAGGGGCACCTCCCACTCGCGCAGGGCGGCGCTGCTCATCCGCGCGAGGCCGGCGCCGGGGCGGTCTCCCCCCAGCACGTCGAGCACCGAGCGGGGGAGCGAGGGCAGCCGGCGGCCGTTGACGACGGCGCCGGCGTCGGCGCGCCGGAGCTGCACGTAGAAGCGGTCGTTCCGCCGCGCCGTGTTCAGGGCGTCGATGAGATGCCGGAGGCTCGTGGGGCGCGCCGCCAGCCCCGCCTGCTGCCGCTCCTCGCGGGCGAGGGTCGCGCCGTCGGCCACCAGCAGCCGGACCCGGCCTCGCGCCGCCGACGGCAGGTCGACCATCACCGTCCGGACCTCGACCTCGCCGTCGCGGGCGCGGATGGCGAGGCGCAGGGGCGCCGTCCGCCCCGGCCGCGGGCGCGGGTCGTCCAGCCAGACGCGTTCCAGCTCGGCCGTCCGCGTGCCGTCGCGGGCGGTGACCGACACGTCCACCCGCTCGACCGTCACCGGCTCGAGCCCGTTGTCGACGAGCGCCGTCAACGGCCCCGCCACGTAGGCCGAGGCGAGCACGGTGGCGGCGTTGCCGGCGAAGGTCTCCTCGAACCGGGCGGCCGGGAGGCCCGCCAGGGTCACCTCTCCCCGCACCGCGTAGGTCGCCGCCCCCACCTGGCGGTTGTGCGAGAACAGGGTGTTGAGCATCGCGTTGTAGGCGAGCAGCGGCGTGAAGATCGCGTCGTCGACGACCTCGAACTCGAAGGTGTCCGTCCGTTCCCGCTCCGGCGCGTCGAGGGTGATGCGGACGGGCACGAGCCGCGGGCCCGGGCCCAGGCTGCCGGCGATGCCGCTCGAGCGGTCCTGGTCGATGGTGCCGAGGGTCTCGCCGACGGTGGCGATGCGCGACGAGATCAACTGGCTGGGCAGCACCGTGTGCACCCAGGCGCGGGTCATCGGGAAGCGCGACGCGCCGAGGTTGTAGAAGGGGTGCCCGAACGCGTACACCCGGTCGCCCTCCACGAGGGTGACGGTGCCGGTGCCCGCCATCGACAGGTCGCCCTGCATCAGGCTCACGCCCACCGCGTCGCCGGCCTGGAGGGGCGCGTCGGGCTGCGCGGCCGCCCCCCCCGCCGCCGTCCCCCCCACGACCGGAGCGAGGCCGGCGGGGCCGAACATCGCCGCGATGCGGTCGAACGCGTCCGGCGTGAAGCCGCTCAGGGCGAGGGGCGTGGCGATGGGGCGCAGGCGGACCCCGTAGGAGGCCCCCGCGCCGGCCGGCAGCCCCACCGCGTCGACATCGCCGGGCCGCGCCGCGAACGGCTCCGGACGCGCGAGGCGGGTGGACAGCAGGCCCGTCAGGCTGTCGGCGGCCAGCGGGAGGGTCAGCTCGGGGGCGGCGCGCGCGGTCCGGGGCGGCCCCGGCGTGTCGTCGCGGAGCATCTCGTCGATCGGCGTGATGCCGGCGATGGTCTCCCTGGGGAACGAGCCCAGGGCGTAGGAGACGGCGCCGACGAGCCGCCCGTCGATGTACACCGGGCTGCCGCTCATGCCCTGGATCACCCCGCTCGCGGCCAGCGGCCCCCCGTCGAGGCGGGCGAGGACGAGATTGCGGCGGGGGCCGAACGAGTTCTCGAGCACGCCGATGATCTCGGCCGTGAACTCGCTCCGCTTCGCGCCGTCGAAGACGGTGAGGCCCGTGCCCCGCATGCCCGCCCGCACCTCGTCCACCGGCATGGTGACGGTGGCCGCGGGCAGCACCGCGAGGAAGCAGCCGGCCGTGAGGGCGAGAGCCAGGAGCGGCCTGTTCGAATTCATGGAAGATGGCCGGCGATGCGCCGGAACGAACCCTTATAGCGAAGGAAGTGCTTACCGGTCAAGCAGAAGGGCCCGGCGCGACGCCACCGGCCGCCAATCTTGACACCGTCGTGTCGCCTTTGCTAGCGTACCGAGTTCGGTCGCCGACTGGCTGATGTGCGATCGCCGTCGAAGCGACCTCGTGGACCGTTGTTGGAGCCTCAGGTGTTCGAAGAGCAGACCACTGCGCGGCGGCACGACCTCGTTCCGGCATGCGATGGCGGGGCGCGCGCCTGGTGGGGCTATTGGTTTACCCCGCCCGGAGAGGTGCGTCTGCCCGCCTGACCACAGCCAAGCAGAACGCGACAGCCTCTCCGGCCCCCGGTTGGAGAGGCTTTTTTTGTGCGAGGACTTCCCGATGACCCGGGCTCGACTGTGCGCCACCGTGACCGCCGCGACCACCGCCGGCCTGCGGGCCGCGCGGGACGCGGCGCGCGGCGCCGACCTCGTCGAGCTGAGGCTCGACGGGGTGCGGGACCTCGACGTCGACGGCGCCCTCGCCGGCCGATCCGGCCCCGTCGTCGTCACGTGCCGTCCGGTCTGGGAGGGCGGCCGGTTCGCGGGGTCGGAGGAGGAGCGGCGGCGCATCCTCGCCCGGGCGTTCGAGCTCGGCGCCGACTGGGTGGACCTGGAGTGGCGCGGCGGGTTCGAGAAGCTCGTCGCGGCGCGGCGGGGCCGGAACGTGGTGCTGTCGGCGCACGACTTCGAGGCGACGCCGGACGACCTGGAGTCGCGGTACCGGGCGATGCGGGCCACCGGGGCCGAGGTCGTCAAGATCGCGGCCCGCAGCCGCTCGGCCGCCGACGTCGTGCGGCTGCTCCGGCTCGGGCGCAGCGCCCGGGACGAGGCGGCGGTGCTGGTGGGGATGGGGCCGATCGGCGTGCCCACCCGCCTGCTGCCGGGACGCTTCGGGTCGGCCTGGACGTACGCCGGCGACGGGGTGGCCCCCGGCCAGGTCCCCCTGTCCGACATGATCGGGCGCTACCGCTGCCATCGCGTCTCGGCGTCTACCGCGGTCTACGGGGTCGCCGGCGCCCCGATCGCGCACTCCCTGTCGCCGGTCATGCACAACGCCGGCTTCGCCGAGGCCGGGCTCGACGCGATCTACGTCCCCTTCGAGGCCACCGACGCGGACGACCTCATGGCGCTCGCGCAGGCGCTCGACGTGAAGGGGCTCAGCGTCACCGCCCCCTTCAAGGAGTCGATCCTGGACCACGTCGTCGACGTCGACCCGGTGGGCCGGCGGACCGGCGCCGTCAACACGCTGCGCGCCGGCGACGGCGGCTGGCGGGGGCTGAACACCGACGTGGCCGGCCTGCTCGCGCCGCTCGAGGCGCAGGGCGGCGTCGGCGGGCTCCGCTGCTGCGTGCTCGGGGCCGGGGGCGCGGCGCGGGCGGCGGCGGTGGGCCTGGCCGGCGCGGGCGGCGCGGTGACGGTGTGCGCCCGGCGGACCGAACGCGCGGCCGAGGTCGCGGCCCTCGCGGGGGGCTCGGCCGTCCCGTTTCCGCCCCCGCCCGGGTCGTGGGACCTGCTGGTGAACACGACGCCGGTGGGCACCGCGCCCCACGTCGACGACACGCCGGTGCCGGCGGAGGCGCTGGCCGGCGGCGCCACCGTCTACGACCTCGTCTACAACCCCGCCCGGACGCGGCTGCTGCGCGAAGCCGAGGCGGCGGGCTGCCGCACCATCGGCGGCCTCGACATGCTCGCGGCCCAGGCGGTGCGGCAGTTCGAGTGGTGGCTGGGGACGCGCCCGTCTCCCGGCCTGTTCCTGCAGACGGCGCGGGAGGCCCTGGCCGCCCGGGAGGGGCCGCCGTCGCGGGAGGAGACCGCGCAGGAAGCGCCGGCATGAGCATCACCTCGTTCGAGACGTTCCGGGAGCTGGTCGGGCGCGGCACGTTCGTGCCGGTCTGCAAGGAGATCCTGGCCGACCTCCTCACGCCCCTGTCGGCGTTCCTCAAGGTGGCCGAGCACGCCGACTACGCGTTCCTGTTCGAAAGCGTGGAGGGGGGCGAACAGGTCGCCCGCTACTCGTTCCTCGGCAAGGACCCGTTCCTCGTGCTGCGGGCGCGGGACGGGCGGACGATCGTCGAGGAGGGCGGCGTCACCACCACCGACCCGGCCCCGTTCCTCGACCGGCTGCGCCGCGTGATGAGCGACTACCGGGCCCCCGTCGTGCCGGGCATGCCGCGGTTCACGGGCGGCGCCGTCGGCTTCCTCGGCTACGAGGCCGCCCAGTGGTTCGAGCCGGGGCTCGGGCCGGTGTGGGAGCGGCGGGACGCGCCCGCGACCGGCGACGATCAGGCCGCCTTCATGGTGTTCGACACGATCCTCGCGTTCGACCACGTCAAGCACCGGATACTCGTCATCGCCAACGCCCGCGTCGACCCCGGGGCGGACCTCGACGCCGCGTACCGCTTCGCCTGCGCCCGCATCCACTTCCTCGAGCGCGAGCTCGAGCGCAGCCTCTCCGAGCCCTCGGTGACCGCCTCGGGCCCGCGCGAGGTCCGCTCGAACACCAGCCGCGAGGCGTTCGAGGGGGCGGTGCGGACCGCGAAGGACCACATCGCGGCCGGCGACATCTTCCAGGTCGTCCTGTCGCAGCGGTTCGAGACCGCGGTGGACGCCGACCCGTTCAGCGTCTACCGCGCCCTGCGCCACGTGAACCCCTCGCCGTACATGTACTTCATCCGCATGGGCGGGCTGTCCATCGTGGGCTCGTCGCCGGAGATGCTCGTGCGGGTGGAGGGGCGGCAGGTCGTCACCCATCCCATCGCCGGCACGCGTCCGCGCGGCCGGAACGATGCCGAGGACCGCCGGCTGGCCGAGGAGCTGAAGGAGAACGAGAAGGAGAAGGCCGAGCACGTCATGCTCGTCGACCTCGGCCGGAACGACATCGGCCGGGTGGCCGAGTACGGCACGGTCCGGGTGGCGCAGTTCATGGCGCTCGAGCGCTACTCGCACGTCATGCACCTGGTGTCGCGGGTCGAGGGGCGGCTGAGCGACGACCGGGACCGGCTCGACGCCCTCGCCGCGTGCTTCCCGGCCGGCACGGTGTCGGGTGCCCCGAAGATCCGCGCGATGGAGATCATCTCGGACCTCGAGCCGACGCGCCGGGGCATCTACGCGGGGGCCATCGGCTACGTCGACTTCGCGGGGAACCTCGACTGCTGCATCACCATCCGGACCATCACCCTGCGCGACGGCCGGGCCCGCGTGCAGGCGGGGGCGGGCATCGTCGCGGACTCGGACCCGGCGGCGGAGTACGACGAGACCCGGGACAAGGCGTCGGCCCTGCTGCGGGCCCTGGAGATGGTGTAGGGGGCAGCGGTGCCGTAGGACGGCCCGGACTCCCTGGGGGGTTGGACGTCCGGCGGGGCGGCCAGGCGACGATGGGCGGGCCGGACGCCCGCGCCGTGGAGGGTGCTTCCGGCCGGTCGACCGGGCGGCTGGTGGAGCCGAGGAGACGAATTCGGGGCTGAGACCATGGTGCTGGTCATCGACAACTACGACTCGTTCACCTACAACCTCGTCCAGTACCTGGGCGAGCTGGGCGCAACCCTGACGGTCCGGCGCAACGACGAGGTGACGGTCGACGGCATCGCGGCCCTCGGGCCGGATCGCATCGTCATCTCGCCGGGGCCGGGGCGCCCCGAGCACGCCGGGGTCACGGTCGATGCGATACGCCGCTTCGGGGCGGAGGTGCCGATTCTGGGGGTCTGCCTCGGGCACCAGGCCATCGGGCTCGCGTTCGGGGCCGCGATAGCCTCGGCGCCGACCCTCGTGCACGGCAAGCGCTCGACGGTCGAGCACGACGGCCGGGGCGTCTTCGCGGGCATCGAGGGCCCCTTCGAGGCGGGCCGCTACCACTCGCTGGCGGTGACCGCGGACACGTGTCCGCCGGAGCTCGAGGTCGCGGCCCGCACCGCCGACGACGGCACCATCATGGCCCTGCGCCACCGCGACCGGCCCGTCCACGGCGTGCAGTTCCATCCCGAGTCGGTGCTGACCGGGGTCGGCCACCGGATTCTACGCAACTTCCTGGAGAGCTGACGTGTTCGCCGACCTGATAGAGAGGCTGCACCGCCGGCAGGACCTGAGCGTCGACGAGGCGGCGGGCGCCATGCAGGAGATCATGGCGGGGCGCGCCGTCCCCGCCCAGATCGCGGGGCTGCTCGTCGCGCTGTCGATGAAGGGGGAGCGGCCGTCCGAGATCGTGGGGCTGGCGAAGACGATGCGCGCCAACGCGGTGCCGCTGCCGGCGGGCGACCGGCCCCGGTTCGACACCTGCGGCACCGGCGGCGACCGGGCGTCGACGTTCAACGTCTCGTCGCTCGCCGCCCTCGTCCTCGCCGCGTGCGGGGTGACCGTCGCCAAGCACGGCAACCGCGCCGTCTCGAGCCGCTGCGGCAGCGCCGACCTCTTCGGCGCCCTCGGGGTCGCCGTCGACGCGCCCCCCCCGGTGGTCGAGCGCTGCCTCGACACCTGCGGCATCGCGTTCCTGTTCGCCCCCACGTTCCATCCCTCGATGCGGCACGCCGCCCCCACCCGGCGCGAGCTGGGCGTGCGCACCGTCTTCAACCTGCTCGGCCCCCTGACGAACCCCGCCGGCGTTGCCCGCCAGCTCGTCGGCGTGTCGCGGCCCGACCACACCGACCTGCTCGCCCGGGCCCTCGCCGACCTCGGGGCCGAACGGGCGTGGGTGGCCCACGGCGCCGACGGGCTCGACGAGATCTCCACCACCGGCCACACCAAGGTGTCGGAGTGCCGCGACGGCGTCGTCCGCAGCTTCTTCCTGCATCCGGACGACTTCGGCCTGCCGGTGGCCCGCATCGAGGACATCCGGGCCGAGTCGCCGGACGACAACACGGCCATCGCGCGCGACGTGCTGGCCGGCCGCCCCGGCCCCCCGCGGGACATGGTGCTCGCGAACGCGGCGGCGGGGCTGTTCATCACCGGGCGCACGGCCGACCTCCGGTCCGGCGTCGCCATGGCCGGCGCGGCCATCGACGACGGCCGGGCGCGGGAGACGCTGGATCGGCTCGTGGCGGCGACGGCCGCCGGGGCGGGAGAGGCATGAAGTCGGCTCTGCGCCTCGATCTCGGAGAGAGCGGCCGGACGCTGGTCGGCCTCGTGCGCGAGCGGGGCATCGAGATGGGAACGGACGTGGTGGTCGACGCCGCGGCGATGGCGGCGGTGCGCGACCGCCGGGACCGGGATTCATGATGCCTGCTCCGCACACCGACCCCGGGCCGGACCTGCTGGCCACGATCGTCGCCGCCACCCGGCAGGCGGTGCGCGACCGGGAGCGGACGGCGCCCGAGACGGTCCTGGTGTCGCGGATCCCCGCCGGCCTCGACGGGAGGGCGCGGTTCGAGGCGGCCCTGTCCGCCGCCGGTGGCCCCAACGTGATCGCGGAGTGCAAGCGCCGGTCGCCGTCGCGGGGCATCCTGCGCCGGGACTACCGGCCCGAGGCGATCGCCGCCGCCTACGAGCGGAACGGGGCGGCGGCCGTGTCCGTGCTGACGGAGCCGACGTTCTTCGACGGCTCGCTCGACCACCTGCGCGCGGTGCGCGCCGCCGTCGACATCCCCGTGCTCCGCAAGGACTTCATCGTGACCTCCTATCAACTGCTGGAGGCGGCAACCGCGGGCGCCGACGCGGTGCTGCTGATCGCGGCCGCCCTCGACGACGCCGACCTCGGCGCGCTGCACGCCCGGGCGGCGGGGCTGGGCCTCGGGGTCCTCGTCGAGGTCCACGACGCGGACGAGCTCGATCGCGCGGCGCGGGCCGGGGCGACCGTCGTCGGCGTGAACAACCGCAACCTGCGGACCCTCGCCGTCGACGTCGAGGCGTCGCACCGGCTCGCCGGGCGGATGCCGGCGGGCGCGATCGGAGTGGCCGAGAGCGGCCTGCGGACGAGCGCCGATCTCGCCCGGCTGGGCGCGGCCGGCTACCGGGCTTTCCTGATCGGCGAGACCCTCATGACCGCCCCGGATCCCGGCGCCGCCCTGCGCGACCTGCTGGCGGGAGCCCCGGCGGCGGATGCCGCGCCGGCCGCGGTCGGGGGCATGCCGGCGGGGAACGTCCGATGACGGTGCCGGTGAAGATCTGCGGCATCACGCGGCCCGAGGACGCGGACCTCGCGGCGCGGCTCGGCGCGGCGTGGGTCGGGTTCATCTTCTGGCCCCGCAGCCCCCGATTCGTGGAGCCGGCCGCCGCCGCCGCCATCCTCGGCGGGCTGCCGCCCCACGTGGGCGGGGTGGGGGTGTTCGTGGACCAGCCGGTCGACGAGGTGAACGCGGTCGCGGACGAGGTCGGGCTCGCCGCGGTCCAACTGCATGGGCGGGAATCGACGGCGACGTGCCGGGCGTGCCGCCGGCGCGTCATCAAGGCGGTGCGGCTGCCCGGCGACGGCGCCGGCGACGACCCCGACGCGGTGTGGTCGGGGGCGACGATACTCGTCGACGCGTTCGACCCGGTGCGGATGGGAGGCACCGGCCGGCGGGTCGACTGGACGCGGGCGGCGCGGCTCGCCCGGCGCCGTCCCCTGATGTTGTCGGGGGGGCTGCGGGCCGAGAACGTGGCCGACGCGGTGCGGCAGGTCGCGCCTTACGGCCTCGACGTGTCGTCCGGGGTCGAGTCGGAGCCGGGGGTGAAGGACCCCCATCGGCTGCGGGCGTTCTTTGCCGCCCTGGCCGCCGTGGACGCGGCAGCGGCCCCCGGACGCGTGGAGCAGGAGTCATGACGACGACGGGAAGCACCGCAACGGCCGGCGCGGTCTTCGGGCGACGGGACCCCGACGCACGCGGCTACTTCGGTGCCTACGGGGGGCGCTTCGTGCCCGAGACCCTGGTGGCGCCGGTGGCGGAGCTGGAGGCGGCGTACCTCGCGGCGCGCGGCGATCCGGGGTTCCGGCAGGAGCTGGCCAGCCTGCTCGACCGGTATGTCGGCCGGCCGACATCGATGTGGGAGGCCCGGCGGTGGTCGGATCGGCTCGGCGGCGCCCGCGTCTTCCTCAAGCGGGAGGACCTCGCGCACACCGGCGCCCACAAGATCAACAACGCGCTGGGGCAGGCCCTGCTGGCCGTCCGGATGGGCAAGCGCCGGGTGGTGGCGGAGACCGGCGCGGGCCAGCACGGGGTGGCCACCGCCACCGCGTGCGCCCTCCTCGGGCTCGCCTGCGAGGTCTACATGGGGGCCGAGGACATGGCCCGCCAGGCCCTCAACGTGGTGAGGATGCGGCTGCTCGGCGCGAAGGTCACGGGGGTCGACGCGGGGAGCCGGACCCTGAAGGACGCCATCAACGAGGCGATGCGCGACTGGGTCACCAACGTCTACGACACCTACTACTTGCTGGGGTCGGTGCTCGGCCCCCATCCCTACCCCCTGATGGTGCGAGAGTTCCAGTCGGTCATCGGCGCCGAGGCGCGGCGGCAGATCCTCGAGCTGACGGGCCGGCTTCCGGCGGCGGTGGTGGCCTGCGTGGGCGGGGGCAGCAACGCGCTGGGCATCTTCGACGGGTTCGTCGACGATCGCGAGGTCCGGCTGATCGGCGTCGAGGCGGGCGGCGAGGCCATCGTCGCGGGCCGTCACGCGGCCCGGTTCGCCACCGGCGCGGTCGGCGTCCTGCAGGGCACGCGGAGCGTCATCCTCCAGGACCTCCACGGCAACATCGAGCCGACCCACTCGGTCTCGGCCGGGCTCGACTACGCGGCGGTCGGCCCCGAGCACGCGTGGCTGCGCGAGCTGGGCCGCGCGGAGTACACCTGGGTGTCGGACGACGAGGCGCTGCAGGCCTTTCAGCGGGTCGCGCGGCTGGAGGGCATCATTCCCGCCCTGGAGTCGGCGCACGCGCTGGCCCATGCCGAGCGGGTGGCGGCCGAGTGCGGAGAGGGGGCCATCGTCCTCGTCAACCTGTCCGGCCGCGGCGACAAGGACGTCGAGATCGCGCGCGACCGCGGGCTCGGGGCGGCAACCGCGGCGGACGGCGGCGGATCGGCGGCCGACGGCGCGGGACCGGTCGCCGACGGCGGGACGCCCGCGGGATCGGAGGGGAGGGCATGAGCTCTCGCATCGCCGCCCGCTTCGCCGACCTGCGGGCCGCCGGCCGGACCGGCCTCGTGACCTACGTCACCGCGGGCGACCCCGATCCGGAGCGCTCCGGCGCCATTCTCCGCGCGTTGGACCGGGCGGGGGCCGATGTGATCGAGGTCGGCGTGCCGTTCTCCGATCCGCTGGCGGACGGGCCGGTCATCCAGCGCGCCTCGGAACGCGCCCTCGCGTCGGGAACGACTCTCGCCGGCACGCTCGATCTGATCGAGGGCGTGCGGGCCGATGTCGGGGCCGCGATCGTGGTCTTCACGTACGCGAACCCCATCCTGCGGCTGGGGGCGGATCGGTTCGCGGCCCGGGCCGCGGAGGCGGGCGTCGACGGGGCGCTCGTCCTCGATCTGCCGATAGAGGAGGCAGACGGACTCCGGAGCACCATCGTGGATGCGGGCATGGACCCGATCTTCCTGTTGAGCCCGACCACGACCGACGATCGGATCCGGCGGGCGGCCGAGCTGGGGCGCGGATTTCTCTACGGCATCTCCCGTCTCGGGGTGACGGGGGCGCGGGCCGACGTCGCCGCCGGCGTGCGCGGGCTCGTGGAGCGCATCCGGGCGGTGACGGCGTTGCCGGTGGCGATCGGGTTCGGGCTCTCCCGCCCCGAGCACCTCCGCGAGGTGGGGGAGTACGCGGACGCCGGGGTCGTGGGGAGCGCTCTCGTGGACACCATCGCCCGCGAGGCCGGCTCGCCCGGCCTGGTGAGCGCGGTCGAACGATACGTGGGCTGGCTGAAGGGCGACCGGAACCCCGAGGGAGGCGCGGGCACGGCATGACCGGAGACCGGCAATCCGCATCGCCCGAGCTCGAGGCGGTGGAGCGTGAGATCACGAAGATCAGGAACCGGATGGACGAGCTCGACGCCCGTCTCGTCGGCCTGCTGAACGAGCGGGCGAGCTGCGCGCAGGAGATCGGACGGCTCAAGGACACGGTGGGGCTCAAGGTCTATCAGCCGCAACGCGAGCGCGAGGTGCTCGACCACGTGCGTTCGGAGAACGCCGGTCCGCTCGACGCGGACGCGATCACGCGGCTCTTCGAGCGCATCATCGACGAGGCCCGTCGCCTGGAGCGCTCATCCGGGTGAGCGGGCGGATCGGCGGAGACAGAGGGACGAGGAAGGCGGGACCATGGTTGTCGTGATGGAAGAGCGCGCGAGCGAGGATCAGATTCAACAGGTCATCGCGCACCTGGTGGAGAACGAGTTCGACGTGCACCGGTCGACCGGGCAGTTGCGCAGCGTGCTGGGCGCGGTGGGGGGCAACCGGGGGTTCGATGCCCGCCTCATCGAGGTGATGGACGGTGTGCACGAGGTGATGCGCATCACCGAGCCCTACAAGCTGGCGAGCCGGACCTTCCGGCCGGAGAACACCGCGGTGTCGTTCGGCGGCTTCCGCGTCGGCGGCGACGAGGTGATCGTCATGGCCGGGCCGTGCTCGGTGGAGACCGAGGAGCAGATCGCCGCCGCCGCCGCCGCCGTCAAGAAGGCGGGAGCCAAGGTGCTGCGGGGCGGCGCGTTCAAGCCGCGCAGCTCCCCCTACAGCTTCCAGGGGCTGGGCGAGGAGGGGCTGCGGCTCATGCGCGACGCCGCCGACGCCGAGGGCCTGAAGGTGGTCTCGGAGGTCATGGACGTCAGCCAGATCGACCTCGTGGCCAAGTATGCGGACGTCCTGCAGGTCGGCGCCCGCAACATGCAGAACTACACCCTGCTGCGGGAGCTGGGGCGCAGCGCCACCCCGGTCCTCCTCAAGCGCGGCATCTCGGCCACCATCGAGGAGTGGCTGCTGTCGGCGGAGTACGTGCTGTCGGGCGGCAACGCGAACGTGATCCTGTGCGAGCGGGGCATCCGGACGTTCGAGAGCTACACCCGGAACACCATGGACATCTCGGCGATTCCGGTGGTCCACAAGCTCAGCCACCTGCCCGTCATCGCCGACCCCAGCCACGGCACCGGCCTGCGCGACAAGGTCGCGCCGATGGCGCGGGCGGCCATCGCGGCCGGGGCCGACGGCCTGATCATCGAGGTCCATCCCGACCCCGACCACGCCGTGAGCGACGGCGCCCAGTCGATCTTCCCGACGCAGTTCGACCGGCTCATGGCCGAGCTGCGGATCATCGCGCCGGCCATCGGGCGCAGCATCTGCCTCGAGCCGGTCGCCTATCGCGGGTGGGGGACCTAGTGTCGCGCAACCGGGGTTCGCGGAACGGCGCCGAGCGGCATTGCTTCGGCGCCCGTCGACGTTCGCCGCGACTCAGGACGTCCGCGAGCCTCCCCGCCGGGACACCGGGGACCATGGCGACGCCGCGCGCCGAACCGGGACCGGCGAGGGCGCCGGCCGGGGCTCGCCGCCGGGGAGCAGCGCAGTGACCGACCCGCCCACGATGCTCCCAGTCATCCAGCCGCAGGCCGCGGCGACGAGCCCGCCGCCGTTCGAGAAGGTGGCGATCGTCGGCCTCGGGCTCATCGGCGGCTCGATCGCCCTCGCGGCGAGGCGGCACTGGCCCGCCTGCCTCGTCATCGGCGTCGATCGCAAGGAGGTCCTCGAGAAGGCGATGGTGCTCCACGCCATCGACGTCGCCGCCGACGACCCCGTGGTGATGGCCGAGGCGGACCTCGTCGTTCTCGCGGCGCCGGTGGAGCAGAACATCGATCGGCTCGCCGAGCTCGAGCGCCACGTCTCCACCCCCGCGGTGGTGACCGACGTCGGGAGCACGAAGCGGACGACGGTCGAGGCGGCCCGGCAACTGCCGTCACGCTTCACCTTCGTCGGCGGGCATCCCCTCGGCGGCGCGCCGAGGAGCGGCATCGAGCACGCCCGCCCGGACCTGTTCGTCGAGCGGCCGTGGCTGTTCACCCCGGACGGCGCGGTGACGGCCGGCGTGATCGAGCGGCTCTCCGAGTTCGTCCGCGCGCTGGGCGCCGAACCCCACGTGCTCGACCCCGACGAGCACGATCGGCTCCTCGCGTTTGTCAGCCACCTGCCGCAGCTCGCGGCGAGCGCCCTCATGCACGTCGTGGGCAACCGGGCCGGAGAACGGGGGCTGGCCCTGACCGGGCGGGGGCTGTTCGACGCCACCCGGCTCGCGTCGAGCCCGCCGGACATCTGGCGGGACATCTGCCGCTCGAACGCCGACGCGGTGGGCGAGGCCCTCGACGAGCTCATCGCCGAGCTGCAGGCGCTTCGCGAGGGCCTGGACACGGGCTCGGAGATCGATCGGGTCTTCGAGTCGGCGGGGACCTGGCGGGCTCAGCTTGCGCGGCTTCGAGGTGATCGGCGGCAGGAGTGACCCGGGAGTCGGCGCCGTGGAACGGTGCGGATTTCCGGAGGAATTGGTTGGACGCCAGGCGGAGCCGTTCAGGCGACGATTGGCGGGCCAGGAGACGAGCCCGGTGCGGGACCGCCCGAGCAGGGGAGCGCGCCCGGTCGGCGGTGCGGTCCGCATGACCCGGGCGGTGCGGGACGCCGTGCTCGATCATGCGCGACGAGCGCTGCCGGACGAATGCTGCGGCCTGCTGATCGGGACCGCCCTCGGGGACGAGACCCACGTCTCGCGCGCCTGGCCCGCCCGCAACCTGCGGCCGAGCCCCACCCGTTACCTGATCGATCCGGCAGACCACTTCGCCGCCATCAGGACCGCCCGCGGGAACGGTCTCCGCGTGGTCGGCGCCTATCATTCGCACCCGACATCGCCGCCATCACCTTCGGAGACCGATGCGCGGGAAGCCGACGACGGCGAGCTGGTGTACGTGATCGCCTCGCCGGCCCTGGGGGTGGTGCGGGGCTATCGCCTCGACGGCGGCCGGCTCGAGCCGGTGGAGCTGCGAACGACCGTCAATCCGGGAACCGCCCGCCCCGGACGGTGACCCGGACCCGGGCCGAGGCCACCACGTCGTCGCGCCGCTTGAGGTTCAGCCGGACCTCGTAGCGGTCCGCGAACTGGAAGGTGTGCCGTCGCGAGAAACGGCGCCGGATCTCGCTCACCCCCGGCTCGTAGGGCTCGCAGTCGAAGATGCTCTCCGACACCGTCCCGTCGCCCCAGTCCCACTCGGCGCTGAGGCAGTAGAACTCCTCGTAGTCGTCCGCGCCGCCCCGCAGCAGGCCCGTGAAGGAGATCGCGTTGGTGGCGAACGTCACGTTGGGGCGGGCGCGGAGGGTGAGCTCCGGGCGCCCGTCGTCGTCCTGGGCGGCCGCGTTGGCCGGGAACGCCAGGGCGAGGAGCGCCGCGCCCAGGAGGATGCCGCCGACCGGTCGACGCGAGCAGGATCCTTGCATGGGTCGATTGTAACGCCGACGGTCGTCGCTCCGCCAGAAGTCTGCGCCGTAGAACGACCGCGAATTCCTGGAGGGTCGGCTGGGCGGCGGTCGCGACA
This sequence comes from Vicinamibacterales bacterium, assembly GCA_965204675.1. Taxonomy (GTDB): domain Bacteria; phylum Acidobacteriota; class Vicinamibacteria; order Vicinamibacterales; family UBA8438; genus JAJEEA01. The sequence goes on along the minus strand of OZ242003.1, from coordinate 4,216,917 downwards.
AGTGGTGGCCGGGGATGCAACGACCCGCGTCGCGCCGATTGGAACCGCGGCTGCCGCGGTGCGAACGGCCCGGCCCGTAGCGCGGCGTCGGGGAGGGTCCGCGGGCACGAGGGGCTCCCGGGAGCCGCCGCCCCGGCATCGGACGCACGCTATAATCCGCCGATGCACACGGCACCCGAAGTCCTGCCCGTAGACTGCCGCTCCGGCGGGTTGAGCGGTTCCCGGGCCGATCTGCTCTGCGCCCCGGTCTTCGAGGACGACGACAACGACGACCTGCGCGAGCTCGATGCCGCGACGGCCGGGGCCACCGGCCGGGCCCGGACGTCCGGCGAGCTGAGCGGCAAGCTCCACGAGCTGTACCTGACGGACGTGGTCGACGCCGGCTGGGGGACCCGCCGCGTCCTCCTGGTCGGCGCGGGGCGGCGGGACGCCTGGACGGCGGACCGGGCGCGGGAGGTGGCCGGCGCCGCGGCCCTGGCCGCGCGGGGCCGCAGGGCCCGCCGCGTCGCCTTCGCTTGCGGCCGCACCGGCGAGGGCCCGGCGGTGGCCCAGGCGGTCGTCGAAGGACTGGTGCTGGGTGGGTTCCGCGACCTCCGTTTCAAGACCGAAGAGCCCGACAGCCTGCCGCTGGCCGGGGTGGAGCTCGCTCTCGGCCGCGAGCCCGATCCGGACGTGGAGGCGGCCGCCCGGCGGGGGGCCCTGCTGGCGGCGTGCACGAACGTCGCGCGGGAGCTGTCCAACGAGCCCGCCAACCTGTTCACGCCCCGGGTCTTCGCCGACCGCGCCCTCGAGCTCGCCAGCGGCCCGCGCACGTCGGTCGAGGTGCTCACGGAGGAGGCCATCGCGTCGCGGGGGATGGGTCTCGTCCGCGGCGTGGGGCAGGGCAGCGTGGAGCCCCCCCGGGTCATCGTCATGCGCTACGAGCCGGAGGGGACCGGCGACGGGGCCGGGCCGGTGCTGGGGCTCGTCGGCAAGGGCGTGACCTTCGACACCGGGGGCATCTCGATCAAGCCGTCGGAAGGCATGGGCCTCATGAAGCACGACATGTCGGGCGGGGCCGCCGTCGTCGGCGCCATGCGGGCGATCGGGGAGCTCGCCCCGCCGGTGCGCGTGATCGGCATCGTGCCGGCGGTGGAGAACATGCCGGGGGGGCGGGCCATCCGCCCCGGCGACGTGCTGACCGCGGCGGACGGGAAACGGGTGGAGGTGCTGAACACCGACGCCGAGGGGCGGCTCATCCTCGCCGACGCGCTCGTTCTCGCCCGTCAGCTCGGCGCGACCCACCTGGTGGACATCGCCACCCTCACCGGGGCCTGCGTGGTCGCCCTGGGGCACCACGCCTCGGGTCTCGTGGGGACGCCGGCCGCGTGGGTCGAATCGGTGCGGGCGACGGCGGCCGGGGCGGGGGAGCGCCTGTGGCCGCTGCCCGCCTGGGACGAGTACGCCGAGCAACTGAAGAGCGAGACCGCCGACCTCGCCAACATCGGGGGGCGCGACGCCGGGGCGATCACCGCGGGGATGTTCCTGAAGGCATTCACCGGCGACCTGCCCTGGGCCCACCTGGACATCGCCGGCACCGCGTGGCGCGAGGACGGCAAGCCGTATTCCGTCAAGGGCGCCACCGGGGTGGGCGTGCGGACCCTGGCCGCGTTGCCGTTCGAGGCCGACTGGGTCGAGCCGTCCGGCGCCCCGGCCCGCGTCTGACGCGGCGACCGGCGCCGTCGCTTCGCCGCGGGCGGCCGGCTTCGGTTCGGCGGCCGCGTCAGCGGAGCTGCATGTCGACCTGGTCGAAGTAGTCCGATCCGACGAGCACCTCGCGGGCCTTGCCCCCCGTCCCCGCCGACACCAGGCCGTCCGCTTCCATCATGTCCACGAGCCGTCCGGCGCGGCTGAATCCGATCTTGAGGCGGCGCTGGAGATGGGAGATGGACGCCTGGCCCGCGGCCACGACGAGGCGCGCCGCCTCGTCGTAGAGGTCGTCCCTCTCGAGGACGTCGGCGTCGGCCGCCTTCTCCTCGGCCGTGATCGACGTGTCGTAGGCGGGGGCGCCCTGCTTGCGCAGGAAGCCGCAGACGCGCGCCGTCTCCTGCTCGGAGATGTAGGGCCCGTGCACCCGCACGAGACGCGACGAGGCGGGCGGCAGGTACAGCATGTCGCCGCGGCCGAGGAGCTGCTCGGCCCCGTTGCTGTCGAGAATCGTGCGCGAGTCGACCTTCGACGACACGCGGAACGAGATGCGCGACGGCAGGTTGGCCTTGATCAGGCCGGTGATCACGTCGACCGACGGGCGCTGGGTGGCCAGGATCAGGTGGATGCCGACGGCCCGCGCCATCTGCGCGAGGCGGGCGATCGATTCCTCGACCTCGCGGCCCGCGAGCATCATCAGGTCGGCCAGCTCGTCGATGGCGAGCACGATGTAGGGCAGCGGCTTCGGCAGCTCTTCGGGATCCGGGGGGGCCTCGCCGGCCCCGCCGTTCGCCTCCTGCAGTTGCGCGCGCACGTTCCGGTTGTACTGCTCCAGGTTGCGCACCCCTTCCGCCGCCAACTGCTTGTAGCGTTCCTCCATCTCGTGGACGGCCCAGCGCAGGGCGTTGGCGGCCAGCTTCGGCTCGACCACCACCGGCGTCAGCAGGTGGGGGATGTCCTTGTACATGCCGAGCTCGAGCCGCTTGGGATCGATCAGGATGAACCGCACGTCGTCGGGCGTGGCCTTGTAGAGAATGCTCGTGAGCATCGCGTTCATCGCCACGCTCTTGCCGGTGCCGGTGGAGCCGGCGATGAGGAGATGGGGCATCTTCCCGAGGTCCCCCGCGAGGGGCTCGCCGTGAATCCGCCGGCCCAGGGCCAGCGCCAGCTTGGACTCGCTCTCGCGGTAGGGGGGCGACTCGAGCATCTGCCGCAGCGAGATCTGCTCGCGCACGCGGTTCGGTATCTGGATGCCGACGGTGGAACGGCCGGCGAGCCGCTCTATCAGGATGGACTCCGCCTGCATCGCGAGGCAGAGATCGTCGGCGAGGCCCGTGATCCGGCTGTACTTCACGCCGGGGTCCGGCTGGAACTCGTAGGTCGTCACCACGGGGCCCGGGTGAATCTGGATGACGGCGCCGCGGACCGAGAACTCCTGACACTTGTTCTCCAGCAGCCGGGCGTTGTCGAGCAGCTCGCGCTCGTCGAACTGCTGCTTCGCCCGCACCGGGTCGAGCAGCGACAGCGGCGGCAGCGCGAAGGCCTTCCCGCGGCGGTCGGGCGTCTCCCGGCGCGCCGGGGCGGGGTCGAGGCCCAGCATCGTGGGCGTCGCCGGGATCGCTTCGCGAGCCGCGGCGGGGGCCGTGATCGGGTCGGGACGCGCGGACCGGATGGCGGGCGCGGCGCGTCCGGCCTCCTTGGGAGCCGTCGCCGGGCTCCGGCGGCCGCGGGCGCGTCCCGGCCGGCCGGGAGCCGGCCCGGCGCCCCGCTTCGCGGCGGCCGGGGCGGCGGCCGCCGCGGGTCGCGCCCCGTCGGGCCCGGCGACCCCGCTTCCGCGGCCCCGCGCTCCCCAGCCCCCGGTCGCGGCCTTCCGCAGGGCCGTCCCGCTCCGGCCGATGCCGGTGAGAGACCGGCTGAGCAGGTGTCCGAACGACACCTGGGTCAGGAGGAGCACGGCCAGGAAGAGCAGGGTGAGGATGAGGATGATCGAGCCGGTGCGGTTCAGGTACTCGGCGAGCAGCGCCGCGAGCCATCCCCCGAGGTAGCCGCCGGCCCGGAACGGGCGTTCGACGGTGTCGAAGGCGGTGAACGCCAGCGTGAGGAAGGACGAGGTGCAGGCCAGGGTCAGCCCCAGGCCCACCGCGCGGGCGTACGGCCCCTCGACGGGCCGGCACCAGAAGTAGTGCCAGCCGAGCACGAGGAGCACGAGCGGGAGCAGGTAGGCGCTGAACCCGACGAGCTGAAAGGACAGCTCGGCCACGAACGCGCCCACGCGCCCCGCGAAGTTCACGGGCGCCTCGTCCCCGTCGGTGCTGAAGAACCAGACCGGATCGGCAGGATCGTAGGTGGCGAGAGCGACGAGCGAGAACAGCGCGGCGGCGAAGAGCACTACCCCGAAGAGCTCGCTCAACCAGCGTGACAGCGTGGATCGGGACACCCGTCAGACCTCCATGATGACCGGCAGCACGAGGGGGCGCCGGCCCGCCTGCTTGCGGAACAGGCGTTGCAGCTCGATGCGGACGCGCTCGGCGAGCAGGTCGCGGTCGGATCTCTCCTCGGGGCTGGCCTCGCCGATGACCTCGGTCAGCCACGCCGGCACGGTGTCGAGCACGACGCTCGTCCGGTCGTCGAGCACGACCCCGCGCGTCACGACGTCCGGCGTGCCCTCCATCCGCCCCTCCTGCCGGTCGACGGCGATCACCGGCACCACCACGCCGTCCGCGGCGAGATGCCGTCGATGCCGCAGGACCTCGCTGCCGACCTCGCCGGAGCGGGTGCCGTCGATGAGGAGGCGGCCGGCCGCGGCCCGGCCCGCGATGCGCCCCTCGCCCGGGGCGAGGCGAATGACGTCCCCGTCTTCGGCCAGCAGCACCGTCGTCTCTCCTCCCGTGACCCGCGCCGCGACCCGCGCGTGCTCCGCGAGATGCCTGTACTCCCCATGTATCGGCACGAAGTAGCGCGGCCTGACCAGCGAGAGCAACAATTTCAGCTCTTCGGCGCTGCCGTGCCCGGAGACGTGCACCGCTTTCCGCTCGTCGTGCACCACTTCCGCCCCGCGCCGGGCGACGTGGTCCATCACCCGCCCGATGGCGCGCTGGTTGCCCGGAATGGCGCGGGCCGAGAAGACCACGACGTCGTCCGGCTCGAGCCGGACGTGGCGGTGGTCGTCGATGGCGATGCGCGACAGCGCGGCGAGCGGCTCGCCCTGCGACCCGGTGGTCACGCAGACGACCCGGCGGGCGGGGTAGTCGCCGACCTGGGAGTCGCGAATCTGCAGCCCGGCGGGGAGCCGCAGGTGGCCGAGCCGTGTCGCGAGATCGGTGTTCTGGACGATGCCCCGCCCCACGAAGGCCAGCTTGCGGTCGAACTGCGAGGCGAGGTCCGCGAGAATCCGGATCCGGTGCAGGCTCGAGGCGAACGCGGTCACCACGACCCGCCCCCGGGCCCCCGCGAACACCTCCTCGAGCCCCGGCACGACGTCGACCTCCGACCCCGTGAAGCCCGGCCGCTCGATGTTGGTGCTGTCGCCGAAGAAGGCGAGCACGCCCTCCCGTCCGAGCTCCGCGAACCGGTGCACGTCGAGGGGTTGGCCGTCGATGGGGGTCTGGTCGATCTTGAAGTCGCCGCTGTGCACGATGACGCCGGCCGGGGTGTGCAGGGCCACCGCCACGCAGTCCGGCATGCTGTGGGCGACCCGTATCAGCTCCAGGGTGATCTCGCCGACCTCGGCCGTGCCGCCGGCCTCCAGCGGGCGGCAGCGCTCGTCGGGGTCGAAGCCGTGCTCGGCCAGCTTCTGGCCCGCGAGGGCGAGCGTCAGGGGTGTGCCGTACACCGGTCCGTCCAGGAGGGGCCAGACCCAGGGCAGGGCCCCGATGTGGTCCTCGTGCCCGTGGGTCAGCACCACCGCCGAGAGCCTGCCGACGCGCTCTTCGAGGTGGCCGATATCGGGGATGACGAGGTCGACGCCGGGCAGCTCGGGCCCCGGAAACATCGCGCCGGCGTCGACGAGGACGGCGGTGTCCCGCCAGGTGACGAGCATCATGTTCATGCCGAACTCGCCGAGGCCGCCGCAGGGCACGACCTCCAGCGCGGGTTCGGCCGCGTCGGGGGATTCCGGTGTCGATGTCATTCTTCCTCTTCTGCCCGCATCGGCCGGACCGCGGGGCCTGGCCGCCGGTGCTGGAAGTCCCCGCCGCATTCGGGCAGCGCGGTGAAAGCTCCAGCGCGGGTTCGGCCGCGTTGGGGGATTCCGGTGTCGAGGTCGTTCTTCCTCTCTGGCCGCATCGGCGGGACCGCGGGGCCTGGCCGCCGGTGCTGGAAGTCCCCGTTGCGTTCGAGCAGCGGTGCATCCCGCCCGCGTCCGGCAAGCGTCGCCCGCGACTTCGATTGCCGTCCGACCGTGCCTGGTCGATGGCGTGGTTCGTTCGGTGGCCCAGGTCCGATATGCGCCTCTCTCACGCCTCGTCGGGCCGGCGCCTCGCTGCTCCCCGTGCAACGCGGGGTGCCATCACGTGCGGCCGGGGAGAACCATGACCGCACGCTTGCCGCGAGGAGCATCGCACGGCCGAGCTCCGGACGCGGTCGCGGCCCGCGGGTCGTGCTCGCCGCGCAAGGTGTCGGCCGGCGGTCGCGCCGCCTCATCGGGGCGGGGAGGCCAGGACGTCCGCGAGGCGGGCGAGCTCGTCCAGGTCGAGTGTGGCGGGGCGGCGATCCGGCGCCACGCCGGCCCGTTCCAGCAGCTCCCGAGCCGAGCATCGCCGCCTCTCGGGAACGAGCGGAGAGAGCGCGTTGAGCACCGTCTTGCGGCGCTGCGTGAACAGGGTTCGGACCAGGCGCTCGAACAGCGCGCGGTCCCCGACCGGAGCCGGAGACGGACGAAACCGCAGGTCGACCACCGCCGAGCGCACGCGCGGCGGCGGCCGGAAGGCTCCGGGGGGCAGGGCCAGCACCCGCTCCGCGTGGGCGGCGGCCCGCGTCAGAATCGCGAGGGGGCCGTAGTCGCGCGTGCCCGGTCGGCCCACGACCCGATCGGCCACCTCGCGCTGCAGCATGAGCATCGCGTCCTCGAAGCAGGCGTGCGCGTGGTGGGTCTCCACCAGCCGGCGCAGGATGGGCGTCGACACGTTGTAGGGCAGGTTGCCGGCGACGCGGGCAGGCCGGCGCGCGCGGCCCGGGCGCGACCCGCCGACGAGGCCGGCCAGGTCCTGGTCGAGAACGTCCCCGGTGACCACCCGCACCGACGACGGCGCGACGGCCCGGAGACGGGCCGCGAGCCGGGGGTCCTTCTCGACCGCGACGACCTCCGCGCCCGCCTCCGCCAGGGGCAGCGTGAGCTGACCCGCCCCCGCCCCTATCTCCAGAAACACGTCGCCCGGCGCCGGGCGGATGCACGCCACGACCTTCGACACCCAGGCGGCCTCGAGAAAGTGCTGCCCGAAGCGCTTGAGGGCCGGCGGTCGGACCGCGGCACGAGCCCCGATCATCGGCCTGCGGGGGGCGGCGCTCAATGCACCGCCGGCTTGTTCCAGTCGGGCTCGCCGCCCGCCTTGGAGCAGGCCTTGAGGTGTTCCTGGAGCGCCTTGATGAGGTTGGGGACGAACGCCGTGGGGACGGCGATGCGCGACCGGACCGGCGCCTTGAGCACGCCGTCCGCCGCCGCCTCCCGAACCTTCTTCTCCGTGGGCGGCAGCACCTCGCAGAAGGTCAGCGTGAAGTCGAACGGGGTGTGGGAGATCGCGCAGAAGTTGGCGTAGACGCGCGGCTCGTCGGTGGCGTCGTCGGGTACGATGGTGAAGTTGATTTGCTTGCGTTCTTCCATGAGTTGCGAATCCTCGCGGCCGGTTCCACCCCGCCAATCGTCGTCCAGGAGTCCGCGCCGTTTCGGCGCAGACTCCTAGTATCGCCGCATCACGCCGATGACGACACCCTGCACCCGCACCGCCTCCGGCCTGGCGATGATCGGGGTGAGGGCCTTGTTGGCGGGTTGCAGCCGGATGTGGCTCTTCTCGCGGTAGAACGTCTTGAGGGTGACGTCCGACCCGTCGATCAGCGCGACCACCATCTCGCCGTTCCGGGCGACCTGGCGATCCTCGACGACGACGAGGTCGCCGTCGCGGATCTGCTCGTCGATCATGGAGCTGCCGCGGACCCGGAGGGCGTAGGTCTCCCGCGCGCCCACCAGGTCCTCGGGCACCGTCACCGTCTCGGCGCCGACCACCGCCTCGATGGGCTCGCCGGCGGCGACGTACCCCAGCAGGGGCAGATCGACGGCGCGGCCGCCGGCCCGGGTCTGCACCACCTCGACCGAGCGGCTGCGGTTCCAGGCCCGGCGAATGAAGCCCTTCTCCTGCAGGTTCATCAGGTGCTTGTGGACGGTCGCCAGGGACGAGAGCCCGAACCGGGCCCCGATCTCCTCGAGGCTCGGGGCGTACCCGCGTTCGTCGATGAACTCCTTGAGGTAGTCGAGAATCTCCCGCTGCCGTCGGGTCAGTGGTTGCAACGCGGCCTCCCTGGCGGTCGCCGATCCGGAAAGGGCACGAAACAGGAACGACACCGTAACTTTACATGAATGCACAAAGAAAAAGCGAAAAAAATCGGAGTATACTTCGGGGCATGGGCAATCGACGGGTGGGGTGGACGGCCGCCCTGGCGCTGGCCGTCGGTGGACCGGCGGCCACGGGCGGGGCGGTGCCGGGTGGACCGGAGCGGGCGGAGGAGGCGGGCCGCGTGGTCCAGGCCGACGCGGCCTCCGAGGAGTCCGGCTCCCGCCTCGAGCGGAGGCTCCTGGAGATACTGCAGAACGCCGCCGAGCCTTCGTCGGAGGTCCGGCTGACCCCGCTGCCCGAGCCGGACGTGAACGCCTACCTCGCACATCAGGCGGTGCCGCATCTGCCCGTGGGCATCCGGGCCCCGTCCGTACGCATCGGGGAGGACAGCCTGTCGGCGGAGGCCGTCATCGACCTCGACGCGATTCGCGATTCGCGCGAGCGCGCCGGTTTCGACCCCATCCAGTTTCTGGGGGGCCAGCTCCCGGTGACCGCGAGCGGCCGGGTCCGGTCGGGGGGCGGGGTGGCGCGGGTCGACGTGGAGACGGTGACCGTGGGGGGGATTCCGGTTCCCGTCAACGTGCTGCAGGAGCTGGTGCGGTACTTCACGCGGACGCCCGACCAGCCGGCGGGCACGAGCCTCGACGCCCCGATTCCGCTGCCCTACGGCATCACCGAGCTGCGCCTGTCGCCGGGGCTGGCCGTCATCGTGCAGTGAGCGCCGGTCGCGACGGTCCGTGGTGAGTGCTCAACCGCCCCCGTCCGCCGGTCCGGGTCTTCGCGCCGAGCTGCGTTTCCTGAAGGGGGTCGGCCCCCGTCGCGCGGCGGAGCTCGAGCGGGCGGGGCTGCGCACCTCGGACGATCTCCTCCACCGGTTTCCCCTCCGCTACGAAGATCGCAGCCGGCTCGTCCGCTCCAGCGACCTGCGGCCGGGCGAGGCCGCCGCGATCCGCGGCAGGGTGGTCGGCACCGGGCTGCGGCAGACCCGCCGCCGCGGCTTCTCGCTGTTCGAGATGCTGCTGCGGGACGACGCGGGCACGTTCCGCGCGGTGTGGATGAACCAGCCGTACCTGAAGACGGCGTTCTCGGCGGGGCAGCGGGTCCTGCTCTACGGCACGCCGGAGTGGCGCGACCCCGGCGGCCTGCGGCTGTCCAACCCCCAGTACGAGCTGCTCGGCGACGGTGACGGCGACGAGGAGGAGCCGGCCGGCGGAAACGGGACGGACGACCGGGGCGAGACCGGCCCGCTGCACGGCGCCCGCGTCGTGCCGGTGTACGAACGCGTCGGCACCCTGACGACCAGGCAGCTCCGGGTGCTGGTCGGGCGCGCGCTCGCGCAGTTGCCGGCCGACCTCGACGATCCCCTGCCCGCCGGCCTCCGTGCGCGCCGGCGACTGCCGGATCGCCCCCGGGCCCTCAGGGAGGCCCATTTCCCGCCGCCCGGCGCCCCGCTCTCCCTGCTGAACCGGTTCCGTACCCCGGCGCAGGTGCGACTGATCCTGGAAGAGCTGTTCCTCTTCCGCCTCGCCCTGGAAGTGCGCGGGCAGGCCCGGGCCCGGGAGCGCAAGCCGCACGTCGTCCGGGTGGACGATCGCATCCGCCGTTCGGCCCTCGCGGTACTGCCGTTCAAGCTGACGCCGGGGCAGAAGGGGGCGCTGCGCACCATCGTCGGCGACCTGTGCCGCCCCCATCCCATGAACCGCCTCCTGCAGGGCGACGTGGGGTGCGGCAAGACCATCGTCGCCCTGCTGGCCGCCCTCGTGGCCCTCGAGAACGGCCTGCAGGTCGCGTTCATGGCCCCGACCGAGCTCCTCGCCGAGCAGCACTATCTGACGCTGCGGCCGCTCCTGGCCCGGTCGCGCTTCCGGGTCGTCTCGCTGACCGGCAGCCAGGGGGCGAAGGCGCGGCGGGAGACGCTCGCGGCCCTCGCGGCGGGAGACGCCCACCTCGCGGTCGGGACCCACGCGCTCGTGCAGCCGTCGGTGGGGTTCCGCGCCCTCGGGCTGGCGATCATCGACGAGCAGCACCGGTTCGGGGTCAGGCAGCGGGCGACCCTGCGGGAGAAGGGGCGGAGCCCGGACGTGCTCGTCATGACCGCGACTCCGATTCCCCGCAGCCTCGCCCTCACCGCCTACGGCGATCTCGACGTGTCGGTGATCCGGGACCGGCCGCCGGGCCGGACGCCGGTCGACACGCGGATCGAGCCGGAGTCCCGCCGAGACGCGGTGCATGCCCTGGTCGAGCGCGAGCTCCGCCGCGGGAGGCAGGCCTACGTCGTCTGCCCCCTCGTCGACGAGTCCGACAAGGTCGACCTCAAGGCGGCCGCGGTGATGGTCGACGCCCTCGCGCGCCGGTTTCCCGGCCACGCCGTCGACGTGCTCCACGGGCGCATGAAGCCCGACGAGCGGGAGGCGGTCATGGCCCGGTTCGCCCGGGGCGACGTGCACGTGCTCGTGGCCACCACCGTCATCGAGGTCGGGGTCGACGTGCCCGGGGCCGCCGTCATGGTCGTCGAGCACGCGGAGCGGTTCGGGCTGGCGCAGCTTCACCAGCTCCGGGGCCGCGTCGGCCGCGGCCCCGGCCGGGCCTGGTGCCGGCTGCTGTACCGGGAGCCGCTGTCGGACGTCGGCCGTGCGCGTCTCGAGGCGGTCGCGGGCACCGGCGACGGCTTCGAGCTCGCCGAGCGCGACCTGGAGCTTCGCGGGCCCGGGGAGGTGCTGGGCACCCGGCAGTCGGGCCTGCCGGCCCTGCGCGTCGCCAACCTCGTCCGCGACCGGGACATCATGGAGACGGCCCGCGACGAGGCGGAGCGCGCCATGCGCGAGGGCGGCGCCGCCGACCTGCTGGCCCGGCTCGACGCGGGCTGGACGGAGCGCTTCGGGCTGGCCGGTGTAGGGTAGGAGCCTGCGCCGTGAAACGGTGCAGGCTCCTGGCAAGGTTGGTTGGGGGGGAGCGGAGCCGTAGGCGACGCTCTACCGGGCCAGGACCCGGCCGCCGGTGAAGGACGGAGTAGCGTCGCCGCGGGCCGGCGGCGGTTCCGCGCGACCGGGCCGATCATGCGCATCATCGGGGGCACGCACAAGGGGCGCCGGCTGTCGACGCCACGCTGGGAGGGCCTGCGCCCGACCTCGGATCGGCTGCGCGAGACCCTCTTCGACATCCTGGGTCCGCGCGTCGAGGGCGCACGGGTGCTCGACGGCTGCGCCGGCACCGGGGCGGTCGGCCTGGAGGCCCTGAGCCGGGGCGCCGCTCATGCCGTGTTCGTGGACCGCGACCCCCGGGCCGTCGCCCTGATCCGCCGCAACGCCGAGGCCTGCGGCCTCGCCGACCGCTGCACCGTCCGCCGCGGCGCGTTGCCGGCCGCCTTCCGTCGCCTGGCTCGCGGCGCGTTCCATCTGGTACTCCTCGACCCCCCGTACGGCGCGCCCGACATCGGCCCGATGCTCGCCGCGGCGGCGGCCCGTCTCGGCCCCGACGGCCGGCTCGTGGTGGAGCACGCGCGCCGCGTCGAGCCCCCGGTCCCGCCCGTCCTCGAGGCGTTGCGCTCGGTGCGCGCCGGCGACAGCGCCCTCCGGTTCTACCGGCTGGCGGTTGACAGACGGTGCGCCGGGCGTGACACCATGCAGGCGACCGTCCCGGACGGGGGAGCGTGACACGCCATGGCAACCGACCGCCCCGAACGTATCGCCGTCTATCCCGGCACCTTCGACCCGCTGACGAACGGCCACGTCGACATCATCGAGCGGGGGGCGGCGCTCTTCGACCGCATCGTCGTCGCCATTCTCGTCAATCCCGAGAAGTCGCCGCTGTTCAGCGTCGCCGAGCGCGTCGAGATGACCCGCGCGGTGTTCGCGTCCCGGCCCGGCGTCGAGGTCGACACGTTCGAGGGGCTGCTGGTCGACTACGCCCGGAATCGCCGGGCCGACGTTATCGTGCGGGGGCTGCGGGCGATCTCGGACTTCGAGTTCGAGATGCAGATGGCCCTCATGAACCGCCGGCTCAGCTCGGCCATCGAGACCGTCCTGATGATGCCGGCCGAGTCCTACACCTACCTCAGCTCGCGGCTCGTCAAGGAGGTTTTCGCCCTCGGGGGTTCGATCCGCGGTCTCGTCCCCGAGCTCGTCGAGGCCCGCCTGGCCGAGAAGGCGCGCATCACCGATTCCCTCGTGGTGTGACCCGCCCCCGCCGCGGCGTCAGGCGTGCGCGCCTGCGCCGCCGGTCGCCTCCGGGCGCGGCGCATCGCGCGGTTTCGGGCACGCCGGTGCGGGAACCGGCGGACGGGGCCACTTGGCGCATGGGTTGGGCGGGCACTTCACGGGGGCGCCCGGTTGGTCACGAGCACCACGGTCTGCAGGTCGGTGGCCGGGTCCGGCCACAACAGGGTCCGGAACTGCAGCCGGCCCGTGTCTAGGTAGGCGACGCGCCCGAGTTCGTATGCCGTCGCATCGGCCGCGCGGGCCTGCTCGAGGTCGGCGGCGGTGAGCACGCAGAGGACCGGCTCGGGCGAGGCGAGAAAGGTGTGGAGCTGTTCCGGCGTGAACAGGTCCACGTGCGGCCGACCGACGTAGTAGAGCAGATTGCGGACGAAGACCCGGTAGCGGCCGTACGGCACGTCGCCAGCGCCCGCCTCGCGGACCAGTGCCGCCATGCGCTCGACCGGCTCCTGCCCCGGGGGGGAGAGAACCGAGTACTGCAGGCTGAGGGCCGTGACCACGGTAGAGGCGGCGAGCGCGGCGGGGAGCAACCGCTGGCGTGAAGCCAGCGCCGCCAGCGCCACCCCCACGCCCGACAGTACGATGAGAACGGACGCGAGCCGGACCGCGACGAGGAGACCGTCGCCGAGGAGCCCGCCGAACCTGGCCACCGCCACCCCGAAGAGCAGCAGCACCAGCCCCGACGCCGTTCCCCCGGCCGCCAGGAGCCGGTCCCGCCCGGTGCCGGGCGCGGCCTGCCGCGCCAGTGCCCGCGACATCCCCCGCGCCAGGAGCATCGCCAGCGGCGGCAGGACCGGCAGCACGTAGCGCGGCTGCTTGCCGATCGATATGGAATAGAAGAGCAGCGGCGCCAGGGCCCAGAGGACAAGCCGGACCTCGGTCGACTCCACGCGCCGGACCCCGGCGACGACGCCGCGCAACGGCCGCCAGAAGATCAGCATCAGGGGCGACCAGGGCAGGAGCCCCCCGATGACGATCGGCAGGTAGAACCAGATCGGCCGCGGGTCGAACTGGTAGCGGTCGGTCGCGAAGCGTTGCACGTTCTCGTCGATGAAGAACCGATCGAGATAGGCGACCCCGTGGGTGGCGGTCATCGCCGCGAACCAGGGCAGGGTCAGGGCCAGGCAGATCACCGCGAGCAGGCCCACGTCGCCGGCCAGGCGGGCCAGCGGCCGCCCCGGGCCGCCTCCCCGGGAGCGTCCTTCGGTGATGCAGCGCCAGACCGCCGGCGGCCCCACCGCGAGCGCGGGCAGGACGACGCCGACCGGGCCCTTGGTCAGAAACGCGGCGGCGAGGGCCACGCCTGCCGCGGCGAGCCATCCCCGCCGCCGCTCGCTGGCGGCCCGCGGGACGACGAGGGCCTCGAACGCGGCCCAGGTCGCCGCGGTGATGAAGCAGGCCAGGGCGAGGTCCGGCAGCGCCTGCCTCGCCCAACCCACGTAGCCGAAGCTGGTGGCGGTAACGGCGCCCGCGAGGAGCGCGGTGTCGTCGTCGTACCAGCGGCGCGCGCACGCGAATGCGGCGAGCACGAGGCCGAGCCCGGCCAGCGCCGAAGGCAACCGGGCGGCGAACTCGCCGGCGCCGGCCGGGAGGTACGCCAGCGCGACCAGCCAGTAGAACATCACCGGCTTCTCGAACCGGTACTCGCCGTTGTAGCGGGGGGTCGTCCAGTCGCCGGTCTCGACCATCTCCCGCCCCGCCTGGGCGTAGAACGCCTCGTCGGAATCGGTGATGGCCGGCCGGCCGAGGCCGACGAAGAACGTCAGGACCGCGAGACCCACGAGAAGCGAGGCACGTGCGGGCGGCACGGCCGGATTGTATACGGCGCGCCGGACTCGTCCCGGCCCCCGCCGCGAGCGGCGGATCGCCCGGGGCGACGGCCGGTGGTTCGCCCACCTGACGGAGACAGGCCGTCGGGTGGTCGATCTGCTCGTACGAACGGGCCCCCGTCCGACTCGCGCACCCCGGCCTCGTCGCGCGGCGGACGACCCGGGCCACCGGCCGGTTCCGCACGTTGAGCGAGCCGGCCTCGTCGCGCGCGGCGGACGACCCGGGGCTCGCGCGGGTCCGGGGCGGCCCCTCCGCGTCGCCCCTCGCGCGCGCCTTGCCGGTCGAAGCGCGCGGCCCGGCTCCGCCGCCGGAGGTATACTGCCGCATGGCCCGAGTCGTCGCCGTCGTCGGTGCGTCCCGAGACCGGAGCAAGTTCGGCAACAAGGCGGTCCGGGCCTTCCGGCACGCCGGCTACGAGGTCGTGCCGATAACCACGGCGGCCGACGTCGTCGAGGGGTTGCCGGCGTATCCGTCGGTGCTCGACGTCTCGGGCCGCATCGACCTCGCGACCGTCTATCTCGAGCCGGCGACCGGCGAGGCGGTCATCGAGGAGATCGCCCGGAAGGGGATCGAGGAGGTCTGGCTGAACCCCGGCGCCGACGGCGCCGCCGTCGTGGCGCGGGCCCGGGCCCTCGGCCTCGAGCCGATCCTGGACTGCAGCATCGTCGGCATCGGCGAGAGCCCCGCCTGCTACTGAGCCCGACGCCGGGAAACGCGGGCGATCGGCCCGCGCGAGCCGGGTTGACACGCCAGTTGGGGCGTGCCTATACTCGCTTTCGACAGCCATTCCTCGTCACGGGCCTCGTGCGGGATGCCTCGCGTCCGCCTCACGCACGGCTCACGAACTTCTACCTCCAGCCTGATCTCCCTATGCCGACGAACCAGAAGCGCACATCAGCGCGCCCGTCCACCCATCCCCCGACCCCGGCGCCGGCCGAGACGGCGACCGCCGAGCCGCCGCCCAAGCCCAACCGGCGCGCCGCCAACGGCCTCAACATCGGCGAGCTCAAGGACATGAGCATCGCCAAGCTGACGCAGGTGGCCAAGGACCTCAGCGTCGCGGGCGCGACCGGCATGCGCAAGCAGGAGCTGATCTTCCAGATCCTGAAGGCGCAGACCGAGCAGAGCGGGTTCATCTTCTCGGAGGGCGTGCTCGAGGTGCTGCCGGACGGGTTCGGCTTTCTCCGGGCCCCCGACTACAACTACCTGCCCGGCCCCGACGACATCTACGTCTCGCCGTCGCAGATCCGCAAGTTCGACCTGCAGACCGGGGACACCGTCTCCGGCCAGATCCGTCCCCCCAAGGAGGGCGAACGGTACTTCGCCCTGATCAAGGTCGAGGCGGTCAACTTCGAGTCGCCCGACTTCGCCCGGGACAAGCTGTTCTTCGAGAACCTGACGCCCCTCTATCCCGAGGAGCGGGTCACCCTGGAGACCACCGCCGACAACCTGTCGGCCCGGGTCATGGACCTCATGACCCCGATCGGGAAGGGGCAGCGCGGCCTGATCGTGGCCGCCCCCCGCACCGGCAAGACGATGCTCCTGCAGTCGATCGCGCAGTCGATCGCCGCGAACCACTCCGAGGTCTACCTCATCGTGCTCCTCATCGACGAGCGGCCCGAGGAGGTCACCGACATGCAGCGGTCGGTGGACGGTGAGGTCATCTCGTCGACCTTCGACGAGCCGGCCCAGCGCCACGTGCAGGTGGCGGAGATGGTCATCGAGAAGGCGAAGCGCCTCGTCGAGCACAAGAAGGACGTGTTCATCCTGCTCGACTCGGTCACGCGGCTCGCCCGCGCCTACAACACGGTGATCCCGCCGTCCGGCAAGGTGCTGTCGGGCGGTCTCGACTCGAACGCGCTGCAGAAGCCGAAGCGGTTCTTCGGCGCCGCGCGAAACATCGAGGAGGGGGGCTCGCTGACGATCATGGCCACCGCCCTCGTCGACACCGGCTCCCGCATGGACGACGTCATCTTCGAGGAGTTCAAGGGGACCGGCAACATGGAGATCCACCTCGACCGCAAGCTGGTCGACAAGCGGGTCTTCCCGGCCATCGACATCCAGAAGAGCGGCACCCGGAAGGAGGAGCTGCTGCTCGGGCCCGAGGACCTCAACCGGGTGTGGGTGCTGCGGAAGGTGCTGAACCCGCTGTCGGCGGTCGAGGCGATGGAGCTGCTGCTCGACAAGATGGCCAAGACGCGATCGAACCAGGACTTCCTGGCCTCGATGCAGAAGATGGGGTGACGCGATGGCGGAGATCAAGGTTCGGGAGAACGGCCCCTATCTCGTCGTCGGCGACGACGTGACCCTCGTCGACTGGAACGGCAACGCCTACCCGGTGGACCGGCACCCGTTCGCGCTGTGCCGCTGCGGCGCCTCCGAGAACCGGCCGTTCTGCGACGGCTCGCACAAGACCGTCGACTTCCAGGCGTGCGAGGCCGCGCCGACGGCCGATTCCACGGACTAGGAGTCTGCGCCGTAGAACGGTGCAGACTCCTAGCAGGGTTGGGCGGCGAGCGGAGCCGTAGGCGACGCTCTCAGGGCTAGCAGCCCGTGGTGGAACCCCGCGTTGCACCGAGAGCAGCGAGGCGCCCGCCTGACAAGGCGTGAGGAGGGCGCATGTTGGGCATATGTAACCGACGAACAACGCAGTCAGGCGGGATGCATCGCTGCTCGAATGCAGCGGGGACTTCCACCACGGGCTGCTAGGCTGAGCCCGCCGGCCGTCACGCCGTGGCGGGCTCGGCCGTCTCGAACGCCAGATCGTCCCCGGCCGCGTCCACCCGGACGTGCGCCCCCTCACGCAGCTCGTGCTCCAGCAGGCGCCGCGCCAGCGGGTCGAGCACCATCCGCTGCACCGTGCGCTTCAGCGGACGCGCCCCGTACACCGGATCGAAGCCGCGCTCGGCGAGCAGGTCCAGCGCCGCGTCGGACAGCTCGATGGTCATCCGGCGGTCCGCCAGCCGCTCGGTGAGCCGGTCGAGCTGGATGCGCACGATCTCGCGGACGTGCTCGCGGCCCAGCGCGTGGAACAGGATGACGTCGTCGATGCGGTTGATGAACTCCGGCCGGAAATGCGCCTGCAGGGCCTCGAAGACCCGGTCGCGCACGTCGTCTCCGACGTCGCCGCCCGCTCGGCCGGCCCGCTCCGCGATGAGCTCGCTGCCGAGGTTCGACGTCATGATCACCACGGCGTTCTTGAAGTCGACGGTGCGGCCCTTGCCGTCGGTGAGCTGCCCGTCGTCGAGGAGCTGCAGCAGCACGTTGAGCACGTCCGGGTGGGCCTTCTCGACCTCGTCGAAGAGCACCACCGCGAAGGGGCGGCGCCGCACCGCCTCGGTCAACTGCCCGGCGTCGTCGTAGCCGACGTAGCCGGGGGGCGCGCCGATCATCCGAGCCACCGTGTGCTTCTCCTGGTACTCGGTCATGTCGATGCGGACCATCGCGCGCTCGTCCTCGAACAGGAACCGGGCGAGGGCGCGGGCCAGCTCGGTCTTGCCGACTCCCGTCGGCCCGAGGAAGATGAAGCTGCCCAGGGGGCGCGCCGGGTCCTGCAGCCCGGCGCGGGCCCGCCGGATGGCGTTCGACACCGCGGTGACCGCCTCGTCCTGTCCGACCACCCGCTCGTGGAGCCGGCCCTCCATCTTCAGCAGCTTCTCGATCTCGCCCTCGACGAGCCGGCTCACCGGGATGTGGGTCCACCGGCTGACGACCTCGGCGATGTCCGTGTCGTCGACCTGCTCCTTGAGCATGCGGCCCTCGTGCCCGCCCTCCTCGCCGGCCGGCGGCGCCTGCGCCGCGATCTCGCGCTCGAGCTCGGGCAGCCGCCCGTACTGCAGCTCCGAGGCGCGGGCGTAGTCGCCCTCGCGCTGGGCCCGCTCGATGGCGAGGCGGACCTGCTCGAGCTCCTCGGTGAGCCCGCGGGTCGCCTGGATCGCCGCCTTCTCCTGCTGCCACTGGGCGTGCAGGCGGGTGCGGTTCTCCTTGAGGTCGGCGAGCTCGCGCTCGAGCCGTTCGAGGCGCTCGGCCGACGCCGCGTCCTTCTCCTTGCGCAGCGCCTCGCGCTCGATCTCGAGCTGCATGACGCGCCGCTCGACCTCGTCGAGCTCCGCCGGCAGCGAGTCGATCTCGGTCCGCAGCTTCGCCGCCGCCTCGTCGACGAGGTCGATGGCCTTGTCGGGCAGGAAGCGGTCGGCGATGTAGCGGTGGGAGAGGGTGGCGGCGGCCACCAGCGCGGCGTCCTTGAACTGCACGCCGTGGTGGATCTCGTAGCGCTCGCGCAGCCCGCGCAGGATGCTGATGGTGTCCTCGACCGTCGGCTCGGAGACGAGCACGGGCTGGAAGCGCCGCTCGAGGGCGGCGTCCTTCTCGATGTGCTTCCGGTACTCGTCGAGGGTGGTGGCGCCGATGGTGTGCAGCTCGCCGCGCGCGAGCATCGGCTTGAGGAGGTTCGAGGCGTCGATGGCGCCCTCGGCCGCACCCGCCCCCACCACCGTGTGAAGCTCGTCGATGAAGAGGACGATGCGGCCGTCCGAGTCGGCGATCTCCTTCAGGACCGCCTTGAGGCGCTCCTCGAACTCGCCCCGGTACTTCGCGCCCGCCACGAGCGCCCCGAGGTCGAGGCTGATGATGCGCTTGTCCTTCAGCCCCTCCGGCACGTCGCCCCGCGCGATGCGGTGGGCGAGGCCCTCGACGATGGCGGTCTTGCCGACCCCCGGCTCGCCGATGAGGACGGGGTTGTTCTTGGTGCGACGCGAGAGCACCTGCAGGGTGCGCCGGATCTCGTCGTCGCGTCCGATGACAGGGTCGAGCCGGTCCTGCTTCGCCGCCTCGGTGAGGTCGCGGCCGTAGCGCTCGAGCGCCTCGTACTTGCCCTCGGGGTGCGGGTCGGTGACCCGCTGGCTGCCGCGCACCGCGGACAGCGCCTCGAGGACCCGCGCGGAGGTGACCCCGTGCGCCGCCAGCAGCCGGGCCGCCTCGGCCCGGCCGCCCTCCTGGGCGACGGCCAGCAGGAGATGCTCGGTGCTGACGTATTCGTCGTTCAGCCGCCCGGCCTCGCTTTCCGCCGCCTGCGCCACCGCGCGCAGGCGGGGCGACGGGCCGGCCTCGGCGCCGCCGTGGGCCTGCGGCTGCCGAGACAGCCCTTCCCGGCCTTCCTGGAGAAGCCGGACCGGCTCGACGCCCAGCCGCCGCAGCACCGCCGGCACCACGCCGTCGGGCTGATCGACGAGGGTGACGAGCAGGTGTTCGGGCTCGATCTGCGGGTGGTGGTGCCGTTCCGCGAGCTGTTGCGCGGCCAGCACCGCCTCCTGCGACTTCTCCGTATAGCGCTTGAGGTTCATGGTTCTCCTCCCTCCGTCGTCCGTGACGTTCCATGACGCTGACTCTCGGATTTCCGACGGGTCACCGCCATCCTCGACAGGTCGACGCGTGCGAGGTGCGCGGAGAACTCGTCGGGTGAGAATATAATCTAAGTGTGAAATAAGCATATATTTTTATATTGACAATAGCATCTTGATTGACGTTCCGCAATGGCCGATAGTTTCCTCGGCATGGCAGCACAAGACCGGTTCTCGTCGCGGTCGGGCCTGATCCTCGCGGGGCTGGGGATGGCCGTCGGCACCGGCAACCTGTGGCGGTTCCCGCGGGTGGCGGCCGAGAACGGCGGGGCCGCCTTCCTGATTCCCTGGCTGCTGTTCCTGTTCCTGTGGTCGCTGCCCCTGCTCATCGCCGAGTTCGGGCTCGGCCGGGGCAGCCGGCGTGGGGTCATCGGGGCCTTCGCCGACCTGGTGGGGCGGCGCTGGGCGTGGATGGGGGGCTTCGTCGCCGTCACCAGCGTGATGATCCTGTTCTACTACTCGGTGGTGACGGGCTGGACGCTGAAGTACTTCACGGTGACCCTGCTCGGCAGCCTGCAGGGCGCCGCCGCCGAGGAGTACTGGACGAGCTTCACCGCCTCGGTGTGGCAGCCCCTCGCGTTCCAGATCGCGGCGGTGCTGATGGCCGCCGCCATCATCAGCCGCGGGGTCGTGGGCGGCATCGAGCGCGCCAACCGGGTGCTCATCCCGACCCTGTTCGTCATGCTGGTGGTGGCGGTGGTGCGCTCGGTGACCCTGCCGGGGGCGGGCCGGGGCCTCGGCTTCCTCTTCAACCCCGACCTGTCGCTGCTCGGCAGCTACCGCACGTGGCTCGAGGCGCTGACCCAGTCGGCATGGTCGACGGGGGCGGGGTGGGGGCTCATCCTCACCTACGCGGTGTACGTGAAGCGCGAAGAGGACGTCGTGCTCAACTCCACCGCCATCGGATTCGGCAACAACACCGCCTCGCTGCTCGCGGGCATGGCCATCGTGCCCACCGCGTTCGCCATTCTCTCGGAGAACGAGGCCCTCGCGGTGATGGCGAGCGGGAACCAGGGCCTGACCTTCATCTGGATTCCCCAGCTCTTCGACCGCATCCCGGCCGGCGGGCTGTTCCTGCCGCTGTTCTTCCTCGCCCTGTTCTGCGCGGCCCTGTCGTCGCTGATCGCGATGTTCGAGCTTGCCACGCGCATCCTGATGGACACCGGCATGCCGCGGCCGCGGGCCATCCGCTGGGTCACCGCCGCGGTGGTCGTCGGGGGGGCGCCGTCGGCGGCCAGCCTGTCCGTCTTCGACAACCAGGACTGGGTGTGGGGCCTCGCCCTCATGATCAGCGGGCTGTGCATCGCGATGGGGGTGCGGCGCTTCGGGGTCGGCCGGTTCCGGCGCGAGCTCGTCGACGTGTCGGCCGGCCACCTGCGGGCGGGACGGGCCTGGGAGTGGGTGGTGACGTGGCTGCTGCCGCTCGAGTTCCTGGCCATGTTCACCTGGTGGACGTACCAGGCGGTGGCGGTGTTCGATCCGGACGGGTGGTGGAACCCGGTCCGGGTCAGCTCGCTGGGCACCTGCCTGCTCCAGTGGGGCATCGCCCTGGCCCTGTTGCTGGCCTTCAATCGCCGCATCGCCGCGGCCAGCCTCCGGGGCGGCGCCTGACCGCATGTCGGCCGGCCGACACGCCGGGCGGACGCGCGCTTCCACGGTCCGGCCCGGCCGCGGGGGAAGCCCGTGCCCGACCCGCGTAGGCTCGACGGGTCTTCCACGGTGCCGTGCTCGCCGGCGGAGACGGCGCGGGAGCGTTCCCGACCCGCCGCGGCCGGATGGAGCGCGCGAGTCGTGTGTTAATCTGAAGGGCGGCAAAGTACGGAAAGGAGCATCCGCTTGTACCCAGAATTCATGATCGCGCCGATGCGCGAGGAGCTGACCCGGTTCGGCGTCCGCGAACTGCGGACCGCGGCGGACGTCGACGAGGCCCTGGCCAAGACGCCGGGGACGACGATGGTCGTCGTCAACTCGGTGTGCGGCTGCGCGGCCGGCCGGGCTCGTCCCGGCGTCGCGCTCTCGCTGCAGCACGCCGTCAAGCCCGACCACCTCACCACGGTGTTCGCGGGCGCGGACATCGAGGCCACCGAGCGGGCCCGCGGCTACTTCACCGGGTATCCGCCCTCGTCGCCGTCGGTCGCCCTCCTCCGCGACGGCAAGCTCATCTACATGATGGAGCGGCACGAGATCGAGAACCAGGAAGCGCACGGCATCGCCGCCCAGTTGACGGCGGCGTTCGACAAGCACTGCGCCCCGGAGCCGGTCGCGGGGTAGCGGTCCCGGACGGCTCCGTCACCATCGAAGCCGCGACGGCGGGGTGGGTCGCCTCTGGCTCTCCCGTCGCCGGGGTCCATGCTCACATGGCCTCCTGTGGCGTTGTCGGGGTGTCGTGGAGAGTAGGGCCTCGGGTGTGTCCAACGCTCGCCGTCCGGAGATCGGTCGAAACCGAAGTTGCCGACCGCACCCGCACAGCCGGTTGCCCGGGGACTCGCGTGCCGGCACCTGGCAAGGGAATCTCGGTCAGCCTCCCTGCGCTGCACCATCAGGCGGCGGGCGGCTCCGCCGCGCAGATCGACAGCGGCCGCCCGCCCCGGTAGCGGTCGACGGTCGAGCGGACGACGTCGGCCATCATGTCGAGAAAGCGCGGGTCGTCGTTGACGGCGGCCGCCCGGCGCATGGTGATGCCGAGCTCGGCGCAGACCGCCGCGGCCTCGATGTCGAGGTCGTAGAGCACCTCGACGTGGTCGACCACGAACCCCAGCGGGCAGAGGACCACCGCATCGAGACCGTCGGCCGCCGCGGTCCGCAGGTAATCGCAGACGTCGGGCTCGAGCCACGGGTCCTGGGGGCGGCCGCTACGGCTCTGGTAGACCAGCGCCCAGTCGGGGCGTCCCAGGCGCTCGGCGACGAGCCGGGCCGCGACGTTCAACTGCTCGCGGTACAGGTCGGCGCCGGCCATGGCGAAGGGGATGCTGTGCGCCGTGAACACGAGCCGCGCGCGGTCCCGCTCGGACGCCGGCAGCGCGTCCAGCGCGGTTCGGACCCGCGCCGCCCAGGCCTCGATGAAGCGCTCGTGGGCATGCCAGTCTCCGACGTAGGACACTTCGACGTCGGGATGGCCGGCGGCACGGAGCTCGCGTCGCGCCGTCGTTACGTTGTCGCGGTACTGTTCGCAGCTGGAGTAGGAACGAAACGCGGCGAGGATGAGTCCCACCGCCCGCCGAATGCCCATGTCCGCCATCTTCTGCAGCGTGTCGGCGAGGAACGGGTGCCAGTTGCGCATGCCGACGTAGACGGGGAGTGCCGGGCCGCCTCGATCGAGCCGCTCCTGCAGCCCCGCCGCCTGCCGCCGCGTCAGCTCGGTAATCGGCGACACGCCCCCGAAGCGCTCGTAGTGCCGCGCCACTTCCTCGACCCGGGCGAGCGGCACGCGGCGGCCGCGAAGCACGTTCGCGAGAAAGGGCCGGATGTCGTCGAGCCCCTGCGGGCCGCCGAAGCTGACGAGCAGCACCGCGTCGAACGGCGTGGAGGTTGCCGGTCGGGTCGTCACCCTTCCATGATAGCGTCTCGTCCTGCGACGCTGTCCCCGCGCCCCGCGGGCGTACCCCTATAATGAACTCCCATCCGGCGGTCGCCACCATGCCGGGCCGGACCACGACACACCATGCCGAAGCTCGCCGCCAACTTCTCGATGATGTTCCGCGAGGTCGACATGCTCGACCGGTTCGGGCTGGCCGCGCGGGTCGGGTTCACCGGTGCCGAGATCCAGAGCCCCTACGAGCATACCGCCGAGGCGATCGCGGCGGCGTACCGGGAGAGCGGCCTGGAGGCAGTGCTCTTCAACCTGCCGTCCATGGTGGGCGCCGTTCCCGGGCGTGAGGCGGAGTTCGACCAAGGGGTCGCCCGCGCCCTCGAGTACTGCCGGGCCACCGGCTGCCGGCAGGTGCACTGCCTGGCGGGAGTCACCGACGACGAGCAGGCGGAGGCCGCCTTCGTGGCGAACCTGCGCCGCGCGTCGGCGGCGGCCCGGCCGGCGGGGGTGCGGCTGCTGCTCGAGCCGCTCAACACGCACGACATGCCCGGCTACTTCCTCACCCATACCGCCGACGCCCGCCGCATCATCGACCGGGTCGGAGAGGACAACGTCTTCCTGCAGTACGACGTCTATCACATGCAGATCATGGAGGGGTTCCTCGCCGAGACCATCAAGGCCAACCTCGACGTCATCAGCCACATCCAGATCGCCGGCGTGCCCGGCCGGCACGAGCCGGACGGCTCGCAGGAAGTACACTATCCGTACCTGTTCGACGTGCTCGACGAGCTGGGCTACGAGCGCTGGGTGGCCTGCGAGTACCGTCCCGCCGGCGACACCCTCGCGGGGCTCGACTGGGCGCGTCCCCACGGCATCGACCCGGCGCGCGCGCGGCAGGGGCGGTGACGGGAATCACCTTGCCACGTGCCAGGCGCAGAGACACTCGGGAGACGGGCCGAACCCGAGTGCAGTCGGCACGGTTGAAACGACCACTGTCCCGAGTCGCCCCCGGCGCGTCCCGAGGTTCCGCAAGCACCCGCCCCTGCCGACCCGACATGCGACAGATTCTCGTCACCAACGACGACGGCATCGAGGCCGAAGGGCTGCGGGCGCTGGCCGAAGCCCTTGCCGCCCTCGGCCGGGTGACGGTGGTCGCACCCGCGGAGCAGAGCAGCGCCGTCGGTCACGGTCTCACCCTGAGGCGACCGCTCGAGCTGCGGGAGGTGGCGCCGGGGTGGCACTCGGTCGACGGCACGCCGGCCGACTGCGTGAACATCGCGGCCTCGGAAGTGCTCGGCGGCGTCCCGGACCTGGTGGCGTCGGGCATCAACGACGGGCTGAACATCGGTGACGACGTGACCTACTCCGGCACCGTGGCCGGGGCCCTGGAAGGGGCGCTGCTCGGGGCCCCGGCCATCGCCGTCTCGCTGCAGCGCAGCCAGCGGATGGACTACGCCGGGGGCGGCTACATCGCCCGGCGGCTCGCGGAGGCCGTGTTGTTCGAGGGGCTGCCGCGCCGCACGCTGCTGAACGTCAACATCCCGCGCACGATTCCCCGCGGCATCCGCATCACCGTGCAGGCGAGCCGGCGCCAGACGTTCGGCACGACCGGCGCCGCCGGGGCGGGACGAACGTCGGTCCGCATAGACTCCGCGCAGCTCGACTGGGAGCCGAACGAGCGGTCCGACCACGAGGCCATTCGAGGCGGCTGGGTCTCCGTCACGCCGCTGCATCCCGACTGGACCAACCACGCCGCCCTCGGCGCCGTCGAATTTCTCGCCGAATCGGACGAGGTTGAGGTAAGATAACCAATTGTGTCGGGGCGTGGCTCAGCCTGGTAGAGCACTCGGTTCGGGACCGAGGGGTCGGAGGTTCAAATCCTCTCGCCCCGACCATCCTTCCCTCGTCGTCAGTTCCCTCGTTCCCTGCGAATCCCTCGCGAAGCTCCGGGCGGCCGGGGTCGGATATAATCGCGCGCTGCCGAGCGGGACCGACGCAGGGTCGGCCCCCGGACGCGCGACGCCGATCCAGGCGCGCCAGCCTGAAGAGGCGCCGGCCGGGGGCGGCTCCCGGACGCGTGACGCCGATGCCTGGCGCCTCGGCGCGGGCCCCGGGCGCGCGGACGTGTCCGGGGACGCCGCATGCCGGGGGCGGAGTGATCGTTGCGAGGCGGTTCGTGGTTTCCGGGCGGGTGCAGGGTGTCGGCTACCGGTTTCATGCGCGCGACGGCGCCGCCCGGGAAGGGCTCCGCGGCTTCGTGCGGAACCTCGCCGACGGGCGGGTCGAGGTCGAGGCCGAGGGCGATGCGGAGGCGATGGAACGGTTCGAACGGACGCTTCGGCAGGGGCCGCCGGCCGGGCGTGTCGATGCCGTCGCGGTGACGGAGTCGACGCCCGGCGCCTCGGCGCCGGTATTCCGCATCGAGCTCGAATAGGAGAGTGCGCCGTGGAACGGCGCGGGCTCCCGGCGGGTTGGTTGGGCGCCCGGCGGAGCCGAAGGCGACGATGGGCGGGCGAGGCGTGTGCGCCGTTGAACGGTGCGGGCTCCCGGCGGGTTGGTTGGGCGCCCGGCGGGGCCCAAGGCGACGATGGACGGGCCGGCGCGGCGCCGGGCGCACCGCTCACCCGACCGCGCCGCGGACGAGGACGGCGGGGAGCAGAGGACGACGAGACCCACATGGAGCACCTGAAAGCGAAGATTCGGCACATTCCGGACTTTCCGAAGCCGGGCATCAACTTCTGCGACATCACGACCCTGCTCCGTGACCCCGCCGGCCTGTCGGACGTGGTGGAGGGGTTGACCGAGCCGTTCCGCGCCGAGCGCATCGACCTCGTGGCGGGCATCGAGAGCCGCGGGTTCATCCTGGGCGCGGCGATCGCCGACCGGCTGCGCGCCGGCTTCGTGCCCGTCCGGAAGCCGGGGAAGCTGCCGGCCGCCACCCTCCGGCAGTCCTACGAGCTGGAGTACGGATCGGACGCTCTCGAGATCCACGAGGACGCCATCGACACCGGCCAGCGGGTGCTCATCGTCGACGACCTCCTCGCCACGGGCGGCACCGCCGCCGCCGCCCGCGACCTGGTGCAGAGGACCGGGGGGGAGGTGGTGGGCGTCGCGCTTCTCGTCGAGCTGACCTTCCTCGACGGGCGCCGGCGGCTGGGAGAGACGCCGCTCGTCGTCGGCCTGCAATACTGATCGAGCGCACCATGGTCGAGCTGGCGCTGCTGGCGGTCGCCGCAACCATCGGGGTCGGCGCGTTCCTGGTCGGGAACGCCCTGGCGGCCCGGCGGCGCGAGGCGCAGCTCCTCGGGCTGCTCGCGACCTTCGGCCCCGCCTGCGAGCGGGCCCGCACCGACCCGCGGGTCCTGCTGGCCTGGTATCCCGTCGCCCTCGCGGGCCGGCGGGCCTTTCCGCAGGCCTTCGCGGTGCTCGACGGGGACGGGCAGCGCCGGTTTCCGTTCGGTCAGGCGGAGCTCGAGGCGGCGCACGCCCGGTGGAGCACCGACTGGCTCGACTGGGAGCGCCGCCAGGATGCGGAGCATCGCGCCCGGCGCGAGGCCGTCGAGGCGGAGCTGGAGCGGGCCACCGACGAGGCGACGCCGCCGTTGCGGGCTCGCCTGGAGGCCCTGGAGCAGGAGAAGCTCGAGCAGTACCAGCGCCGGTACGAAGAGTACGTCCGCGTGTCGCGGGCGCTGAAGGAGCTGTCGGAGACGGAGCCGGCGGCGGACCCGCGTTCGACCCGCCGGGGCGCTTGAGCCGCTTCGGCCGCGCAACGGAAGCGGGTGGCAGGGGAGCCGGGCGTCACGGCCGCCCCGGGCGTGGATGTCCGTCGCGGTCCCCGGTGCCACCTGCGTCGGATCGAGAGCCGGCGCCGCTTCGGCCGCGCAACGAAGCGGATGGCGGGGGAGCCGGGCGTCGCGGCCGCCCCGGGGCGTGGATGTCCGCCGCGGTCCCCGGTGCGACCTGCGTCGAATCGAGAGGGCCGGCGCCGCAGCCGACCTGGATCGGAGAGGGAGCGGGGCGTCATGCCTGACCTGGATCTCGACCGTTTCATGCGCGGCCTCGTTCGCCGCAACCCCGGCGAGCCCGAGTTCCACCAGGCGGTGAAGGAGGTCATGGGCTCGCTGATTCCCTTCATGCGCGACCACCCCCGGTACGCCGAGGGCGGCATCCTCGAGCGCATGACCGAGCCCGACCGCATCATCGTCTTCCGGGTGTGCTGGCTCGACGACCGCAACCGCGTGCGCACCAACCGCGCCTACCGCGTGCAGTTCAACAACGCCATCGGCCCCTACAAGGGCGGGCTGCGCTTCCATCGCGACGTGACCCTGTCGGTGCTGAAGTTCCTCGGCTTCGAGCAGACGTTCAAGAACAGCCTCACCGGCCTGCCGATGGGCGGGGCGAAGGGCGGGGCCGACTTCAACCCCAAGGGGAAGAGCGACGCCGAGGTCATGCGCTTCTGCCACTCGATGATGACCGAGCTCGCCCGCCACATCGGCGAGGACGTCGACGTGCCGGCCGGGGACATCGGGGTCGGGGCGCGGGAGATCTCGTATCTCTTCGGCCAGTACAAGCGCATCAACAACCGCTTCGCCGGCACCCTCACCGGCAAGGGCGTCGCCTTCGGCGGCAGCCTCATCCGCACCGAGGCGACGGGATACGGCTGCGTGTACTTCGTCGAGAACATGCTGAAACGGCGCGGCGAGGGGCTCGCGGGGCGGACCTGCGCCGTCAGCGGCTCGGGCAACGTGGCGATCTACGCGGCCGAGAAGGCCGCCGACCTCGGGGCCCGGGTGGTCACGCTGTCCGACTCGGGCGGGTTCGTGCACGACCCGGACGGCATCGACGCCGAGAAGCTCGCCTTCGTCAAGGACCTGAAGGAGGTCCGCCGGGGACGCATCTCGGCCTACGCCGACCGGTTCGGCTGCGCCTATCACCCCGGCGCGAGGCCGTGGGGGGTGCCCTGCGACGTCGCGCTGCCGTGCGCGACCCAGAACGAGCTCGACGCCGGCGACGCCGAGGCCCTCGTCGCGAACGGCGTTCGCGCCGTCGGCGAGGGCGCCAACATGCCGTGCAGCCTCGAGGCCACCGAGCGCCTGCTCGCCGCCGGGGTCCTCTTCGCCCCCGCCAAGGCCGCCAACGCCGGCGGGGTGGCGGTGTCGGGCCTCGAGCAGAGCCAGAACGCGCTGCGCATGAGCTGGTCCCGCGAGGAGGTCCACGAGCGCCTGCGGACCATCATGGCGGATATCCACGAGAAGTGCTGCGCCCACGGCGACGACGGCCGGGGCGGCGTGGACTACGTGCGCGGCGCCAACGTCGCCGGCTTCGTCAAGGTCGCCGACGCCATGCTCGCCTACGGGGCGGTGTAGGGGGCCGCGCCTCCCTGCCGGGTCCAGCCCCCGACGAGGGCCGCCCGGACACGCGGGCGGCGTTCGCACCGCCGTCCCGAGCCGCGCATCGCCCGGTCGCGGTCGCCCCGGCGATGCGGCACCCGAACCTCCTGTCGGTGGCCCGGGCGTCGGCGGGCGCAGGGGAGGGGGGGAGGAGGAGCTCCGGCGGGGCGGCCGGTGCGCCGGCGCGGGGCGTGGGGCGGAGGGCTGTTGCTCCCGCGCGGTTCGGCCGAAAAGCCGTACATGTTCCAGTCTCCGGACGAGTCCCACGACGTGATCTGTTTTCACCGGCCGCGGGGGGACGGCGGCGGGAGCTGGGTGGTCCGGATGGGCGAGACCACCCTGGGGGAGCGCGAATCGCTGGCCGGCGCCATCGACCTCACCCGCTCCGCCGCGGTGTCCCACCGTCGCCCGGCCTGGCTGCTCGACGAGTCGGGCTATCCGCTGAAGCCGATGCTGCCGTGGAACCTGTGACCACGGTCGACGCGGCGGCGGGCCCGGAGACCGGCCGGGTTGGGCCCGAGCGCCAGCGCCGGTGGCCACGGTCGACGCGGCGGCGGGCCCGGAGACACGCGGCCCCGCCGTCCTCGACGTCGAGGCGCCCGGCCAGGGCCGGCCTCTGCTACACTGATACGTTACCCGATACGCGCGTGTAGCTCAGTCGGATAGAGCGACCGCCTCCTAAGCGGTAGGCCCCTGGTTCGAATCCAGGCACGCGCGCCAATCCGGACCTCGCCGACGCGGCGACTCTGGTACACTTTCGGCGAAGATCGATGCGAGGTCACCGGGAAGCACCGGGCAACAGGCAGGAAGACACGAATGAAGCGGAGTGAGCGGCATCACCTGAAGGAGAACGCCTTCGCCGTGGCGATGGCCCGGCTCCAGGACCGGGCCGAGAGCTGGGCGACCGGCCTCGCGATCGCCGGCGGCGTCGCCCTCGCCGCCGTCGTGCTGTTCGGGGGCTACGTGTGGTGGTCCCAGCGGGCGGAGGCGACGGCGGGAGCTCTGCTCGCCGAGGCGCTCGTGGTCGCGGACGCCCCGGTCGTGCCGCCGCCGGCCGATGCGGCGGCCGGGGAAGCGGACGCGGCCGAGCCTCCGTTCACCCAGCCTCCCGGCTCCTATCCCACGATCGAGGCCAAGATGTCGGCCTCGCTGCCGAAGCTGCTCGAAACGGCGGATGCCTACCCGGGCACGCCGTCCGGCATCACCGCCCGGTACCGGGCCGCCGCCGCCCTCGCCGCCCTCGGCCGGCACGACGAGGCGGCGGAGAGCTACCGGCAGGTGATCGACGGCGACGAGGGCGGCGTCTACGGCCGCATGGCGACGCTGGGGCTGGCGAGCGTGGAGATGTCCCGCGGCGCCTACGACGAGGCGATCGCGTTGCTCGAGCCGTCGTCGGTCTCCGCCCCGGAGGCGTCCCTGCCCGTCGACGGCGTCCTGATGCAGTTGGGGCAAGCCTACCGGCTCGCCGGCCGGTCGGACGACGCCCGGGCCGCGTTCCAGCGCATCATGGACGAGTTCCCCACGTCGCTCTACTTCCCGAACGCGGAGCGCGAGCTGCAGGTGCTGCAGATCGAGGGCTGATCGTCTGCCCG
Source organism: Vicinamibacterales bacterium (assembly GCA_965204675.1). Lineage (GTDB taxonomy): Bacteria > Acidobacteriota > Vicinamibacteria > Vicinamibacterales > UBA8438 > JAJEEA01. Next base: position 4,186,732 of record OZ242003.1, on the reverse strand, counting down.
CCCGGCAAGGCTACAGCCGACGACCCGCCTCTCGGGCGCCCGATGTCGACAGGAGAGACTCGGCGGTTCACGGTCGGCCTGGTGCAGATGGCCTGCCGCGACTCCGCGGCCGCCAACGTCGAGGCCGCGGTCGACCTGATCCGCCGGGCGGCGGCGCAGGGCGCCCAGATCGTCTGCCTGCAGGAGCTCTTCAGCTCCCGCTACTTCTGCCAGCGCGAGGACGCGGCCAACTTCGAGCTCGCCGAGCCGGTGCCCGGGCCTACCACCGCCCGGTGCGCCGCCCTCGCCGCCGATCTCGACGTCGTGCTGCTGGTTCCCGTCTTCGAGCGGCGGGCGGCCGGGGTGTACCACAACTCGGTCGCGGTCATCGACGCCGGCGGCGCCCTGCTGGGCAGTTACCGCAAGACCCACGTCCCCGACGATCCGCTCTATCACGAGAAGTTCTACTTCACGCCCGGCGACCTCGGCTATCCCGTCTTCGAGACACGGTTCGCGCGGATCGGCCCCCTGATCTGCTGGGACCAGTGGTTTCCCGAGGCCGCCCGGCTGAGCGCGCTGGGCGGCGCGGAGCTCATCGTCTATCCGAGCGCGATCGGCTGGCACCCGGCCGAGCGCGACGCGGAAGGGGCCGCCCAGCACGACGCGTGGCGCACCGTGCAGCGGGCCCACGCCATCGCCAACGGCGTCTTCGTCGCCGCCGTCAACCGGGTGGGGCACGAGGGGCCGCCCGGCCGGGGGCTGCAGTTCTGGGGCGGGTCGTTCGTCTGCGACCCGGCGGGGCGGATCCTCGCCGAGGGGTCGAGCGACGGGGACGAGGTGGTGCTGGCGGAGTGCGACAGCAGGGCCGTCGAGCGCCAGCGGCAGGGATGGCCGTTCCTCCGGGACCGCCGCGTGGACAGCTATGCCGGCCTGACCGCCCGGCTCCTCGACGAATCTCCGGGCCGCGATCCGGCCCCCCCGGACCGCTAGACCGTGGCGTCCCGACGCTCCGGAAGACGCCCGCTGCCGCCCACCCCGCCCGTGGAGGGCCGCTTCGTCATGCCGGCGGAGTGGGAGCCCCACCGCGCGACCTGGATCGCGTGGCCCCGCAACCGCTCCGACTGGCCGGGCAGGATCGAGGCGGTGCGATGGTGCTACGTCGAGATCGTGCGCCGGCTCGCCGCGGTCGAGCCGGTCGAGATTGTCTTCCCGGACGCGGGCTCCGAGCGCCGGGCCCTTGGGCGGCTGACCCGGGCCGGGGTCGATCCAGGGAGCGTGGGCGTTCACCGGTTCCCGACGAACCGCGGCTGGGTCCGCGACTCGGGCGGCACCTTCGTGCGGCTGGCCGCCACCCGGGAGGCGCCGGCCGACGTGGTCCTGGTCGACTGGCGCTTCGACGGCTGGGCCAGGTACGACGACTGGGCCCACGACAACCGGTTGCCGGGCCGCATCGCCGCCGCGAAGCGGGTGCGACGCGTCGTGCCGCGCGTCGGCGGCCGGCGGCGGCCGATGGTTCTCGAAGGGGGAAGCATCGACGTCAACGGAGCCGGGGCCGCGCTGGCGACCGAGGAGTGCCTGCTCGACGCGGTGGTGCAGCCGAGAAACCCGGGCATGGACCGGGAGGACGTCGAGCGGGCCCTTGAGGCCTACCTCGGCGTCGGCGCCGTCGTCTGGCTGGGGCGCGGCATTGCCGGCGACGACACCCACGGCCACGTGGACGACATCGCGCGGTTCGTCGATCCGACCACCGTGGTCGCCGCGTCCGAGCCGGACCCCGCGGACGAGAACCACGCGCCGCTCGCGGACAACCTGCGCCGCCTGCGGGCGGCCCGCGTGGGAGGCCGGCCTCTCACGGTGGTCCCGCTGCCGATGCCCCGGCCGCTCCGCTTCGACGGTCAGAGGCTGCCCGCCAGCTACCTGAACTTCTACGTCGCCAACCGCCTGGTCCTCGTGCCGACCTTCAACGATCCGGCCGACCGCGTGGCCCTCGGCCGCCTGGCCGAGCTGTTCCCCGGCCGCGAGGTAGTGGGCATCCACGCCGTCGACCTGGTCCTGGGCCTGGGGACGCTGCACTGCCTCACCCTGCAGGAGCCGGTCGCATGACCGAAGACGACCGGCCGCCCCACGGGTGCGCGGCGGGTCCGGGTCCGCCAATCGTCGCCTGACGGCCCCGCTCGACGCGCGACCGACCCTCCGGGAGCCCGCGTCGTTCCGCGGCGCAGACTCCGGGCCCGCCAATCGTCGCCTGACGGCCCCGCTCGGCGCCGACCGACCCTCCGCGAGTCCGCGCGGTTCTACGGGGCAGACTCCCGCGGCGCAGGCTCGTGCCCGCCGGCGAGGCGTTCGTCGAGAAAGAAGGCGGATCGGGGAGAGGACGGCGCACCGGCCCCGGCGGGCGCGGTGCCGAAGACGTCGTAGGCGCCGCCGGCGGCGGGGGCGGGGTTCGCGCCGATCAGCTCCTCGAGGCGCGACACGCCGTACACGACCGCGTCGACGGCTCCGCAGAGGGTCGCGTCGTAGAGGTAGTCGCCGATGAACTGCAACCGGGGCCAGCGGGGGTCGGGGCAGTGTCGCCGGGCCAAGGGGCGCAGGGGCACGCCGCCGGGGAGGGCGGAGACGCCGGCGACTCCCGTCCATCGGTCCACGCAGGCGCGGACGAGGAGGCCGTCGGGCACCGGGGCGGCGCCGGGCATGGCGGCGAGGACCGCGGCGACTATGTCCGCATCGGGCTTCGCCGCGTACTCCAGGGCCGCCGCCCCGCCGAGCAGCCAGCTCTGGATGCCGGCTCCCGACGAGCCGTCGTCCGGCGACTGGTCGTACACGGTGACACCGTCGAAAGCGTCGCTCACGAAGTAGTCCTCGGGGAACTCGCGACGCCAGAACCGCCGGCGGAACAGCAGGGTGACCCGCAGGTACGCGGTGCCGTGATCGTGATGGCGGACGTGGCCTTCGACGGCTTCCCGCAGGTGCTCGTCGCGCCAGCGGATGGCCCGCACGCCGGCCGGCGGCAGCGTGACGAGCAGCGCGTCGACCTCGATGCCGCGGTCCTCGCCGGCGGGGCCCCGGAGGGCGACCCGAAGCCCGGCGTCCGCGTCGGCGCTCACCTCGGTGACGGCGGTCCCCAGCGACACCGGCGAGCGGACCCGGCCGGCGAGGGCCGAGGTGAGCCCCTCGTTGCCGGCCGTCAGGGTGTACATGGTGCAGTAGCCGGGATGGTCGATCAGCAGGTTGTCCATGCCGAACAGCCCGCTCGTGCGGGGCGGCTCGGTGGCGAGGTCGCTGTGGCACTGCATCGCCGTGAACCACTCGCCGCGCGGGTCGTCGATGTCGCCGAGCACGTCCTCGAACGTGCGCCGCTGCCAGGGGTGCCGGTTGTCCTGCTCCCTCCCCGCGAGGGCGTAGTCCGCGGGCGGGCGCAGGGCCGTGCCCGCCTCCCAGAACCGGCGCAGGCGGTCCATGCCGCGGCGGCCGAGCATCCCCTCGAGGGCACGGTCGTTCCGCAGCACCCGGTCGTCGACCACGAAGTACGGCGTTCCGGTCAGGGGGCGGGTCTCCAGGCCCAGGTGACGGACCAGGTTGCGGAGCTGGGGATTGCCGGCGATGTCGTAGAGCTCCGCGACCCCGGCCTCGTAGCGCGCGCCGGCCTCGGGCACCGGCGTCGTCCGCACCCGCCCGCCGGGGCGGTCGGCCGCCTCCCACACGTCTATCTCGACTGCGTTCCCGAAGCGCCGTTCGAGCAGGTACGCGCTCAGCAGCCCGCTGAAGCCGGCCCCGACGATCCCGATTCGCTCCGCCATGACACGTTCCGTTCCACCGCCGCGCGCCGCCGTCGTTGGGGGCTCCACGGGGCGGCCGGCGCCGGCTCGCCCGCCGACGTCTCCCGGCCGCGCCGGGCTCGCCCGCCGACATCTCCCGGCCGCGCCGGGCTCGCCCGCCGACGTCTCCCGGCCGCGCCGGCTCGCTCGCCGACGTCTCCCACGGCGCCCCGCGGCGCCCGACCGACCCTGAGCCCGCCGACCGTCGCCTGACGGCTCTGCCGGCCCCCGGCCGACCCGAAGGGCCGGCGCGGAGCTACGGCCCGGGCTCCTCGCCCGCCTCGCGTTTCAGCTCCGCCAACAGGTTGAGCGCCTCGAGCGGCGTCATGCCGTCGACCTCGAGGCCGCGGAGGCGGCGCACCACCTCGGGCTCCGCCGGCGGGTCCGCGAACAACGCGAGCTGCGCCTGCCCGTCCGCGCTTCCGGAGGCCGGCGCGGGGCGTCCGCCCCCCCGCGCCAGTTCGTCGCGCTCGAGGCCGTGGAGGAGCTCCTTGGCCCGCGCGACGGTGCGGGCCGGCAGGCCCGCGAGGCGCGCGACCTGGATGCCGTAGCTGTGGTCCGAGCGTCCCGGCTCGACCTTCCGCAGGAAGTGGATCTCGTCCTCCCACTCCCGGGCGACCACGTGGTAGTTGGCGACCGCCGGCACCACGTCGGCGATCTCGGTGAGCTCGTGGTAGTGGGTGGCGAACAGGGTCCGCGGGCGCGCCGACGGATCGGTGGCGAGGTGCTCCGCGACGGCCCACGCGATGCTCAGCCCGTCGTAGGTGGCGGTGCCCCGGCCGATCTCGTCGAGCAGCACGAGGCTGCGGGACGTCGCCGAGTGCAGGATGTTGGCGGTCTCCTGCATCTCCACCATGAACGTCGACTGCCCCCGGGCGATGTTGTCCGAGGCCCCGACGCGGGCGAAGATGCGGTCGGTCATCGGCACCTTGGCGCGGTTCGCGGGCACGAACGACCCGATGTGCGCGAGGAGCACGATGAGGGCGGTCTGCCGCAGATAGGTGGACTTGCCGCCCATGTTCGGGCCGGTCAGGATGATCACCTGGTGCGCGGACCCGTCGAGGGTCACGTCGTTGGGCACGAAGGCGTGCCCGGCGTGCCGCTCCACGACGGGATGACGCCCTTCGACGATGACGAGCTCGTCGCCGTCGTGGACGTGCGGCTTGATGTAGTCGTTGACCGCCGCCGCCTCGGCGAGCCCGGCCAGCACGTCGAGGCTCGCCGCCGCCCGGGCCGAGTCCTGGATGGGCGGCGCCGACGCCGCCACCTCGTCCCTGAGCTTCTCGAACAGCTCGATCTCCCGTTCGAGAATCTGCTCGTCCGCCCCCAGCACCTTGTGCTCGTAGTCCTTGAGGGCGGGGGTGATGAAGCGCTCGCCCCCCGCGATGGTCTGCTTCCGGTGGTAGTCGTCGGGGACCGCGTGGAGGTTCGCCTTGGAGACCTCGATGTAGTAGCCGAACACGCGGTTGAACCGGATCTTCAGCGACCCGATCCCGGTCCGCGCGCGCTCGGCCGCCTCCATGGCCGCAATCTGGTCCTTGCCGCCCCGGCTGACGGCGCGAAGCTCGTCGAGCCGGGCGTCGACGCCGTCGCGGATGACCCCGCCGTCGCGGACGACGGCGGGGGGGGACTCGTTCACGGTCGCCTCGATGGCGTCGCGCACCGCCGGCACCTCGTCGAGCTCGGCCGCGAGGCTTCGCGTCAGGGGCGCGTCGAACGCCTGCAGAATCGCCTTGAGGCGAGGGACCGCCGCGAGGGAGCGCTGCAGCGCGAGCAGGTCCCGCGGGCCGGCGGTGCCCATCGCGGCCCGGGCGACCAGGCGCTCGACGTCCTGCACGGGCTTGAGCGCCTCCCGGAGCTTGGCCCGCTCGGTCGACCGGAACGCGAGCTCCTCGACCGCGTCGAGGCGGTTCCGCACCCGTTCGAGATTCACGAGGGGACGCAGCAGCCAGCCCCGCAGCAGCCGGCTCCCCATGATCGTCACGGTGTGGTCGATCTCGCCGAGCAGCGAGCCCGGGCGGCCGCCCTCGGCCGACCGGACGACCTCGAGGTGCCCGAGGGTGGCGGGGTCGACGATCAGCGCGTCGGCGGTCTCCCGGAAGGCGATGCCGCGGACGTGGGCGAGGCGGCCGCGCTGCGTCTCGCTCAGGTACTGCACCAGGGCCCCGGCGGCGGCGACGGCGGCGGGACGATCCCGCAGACCGAAGCCGTCGAGCCCGGTCGTCCCGAACTGCCCGGTCAACGCCTCCCGGGCGCGGTTCACCTCGAAGGCCCACGGATCGAGGGGGGTGACGGCCGGGGGTGGGGTGTCGGGCAGCAGGGGAGCGACGTCGCGGTCCTGCTGCGCCACCACCTCCCGCGGCTGCAGCACCGCGATGTCGTCCGCGAGCGACCGGCGCCCGGTGTCGCCCGAGTACTCCGCGGCCACGAAAGCGCCGGTCGAGACGTCGAGCAACGCCATGCCGTAGCGGTCGCGCGCGCCGGAGGCGTCCGGGGCCGGGAGGGCGATCCCCATCAGGAACGCCGGCTCCCGATCGTCGAGATACGCGGTGTCGGTGAACGTGCCCGGGGACACGACCCGCACCACTTCGCGCTGCACCACCCCCCGGGCCTTCCGGGGGTCCTCGACCTGCTCGCAGATGGCGACGCGGAACCCCTTCTGCACGAGCCGGGCGAGGTAGGTGTCGGCCGCGTGGTGGGGCACCCCGCACATCGGAATCGCCCCGCCCGCCGCGTCCTTGGACCGCGACGTCAGGGTGAGATCGAGGGCCCGCGCCGCGGTGACGGCGTCTTCGTAGAACATCTCGTAGAAGTCGCCCATGCGGAAGAAGACGATGGCGTCGCGGTGCCGGCGCTTCGCGTCGAGATACTGGCGCATGGCGGGCGTCGGGGCCCGCACGGCGGCGGCGCTGTCCGTCGTGGAGGGGGTCACGGGGCCAATCGGGGGAACGGCGGGACCCGGCCGCCGCCGGCTGGCGAAGTGCGGCGGCTGGCGGATCGTGCGAGTATAGAAAGCGCGCCGGGAGCCCGTCAAGGCGCCGAGGGAACCGGATCGTGCTCACGCTGGCCGTCGACACCACGACGAACCGGGGCAGCTTCGCGCTGGCGCGGAACGGGCGCCTGATCGAGGAGACGCGGGGCGACGGGGAGTCGACCCACGGCGAGCGCCTGCCGGGGGCGATCCACGCCCTGCTCGGCCGGCAGGGGATGACGACGGCCGACGTGGATCGGTACGCCGTGGCCCTCGGGCCGGGATCGTTCACCGGACTTCGCGTGGGCATCGCGACGGTCCAGGGACTCGCCCTCGCGCACGGCCGGCCCGTGGTCGGGATGCCCGTCCTCGACGTTCTGGTCGACGTCGCGGCGCGGGCGGCCGGCGCGGGAGCGGCCCCCGACCTGATCGTGCCGTGGGTGGACGCCAGGCGCGGCGAGGTGTTCAGCGCCCTCTACGAGCCGGCCCCGGAGCCTCCGTCGCGGAACGGGCCGTTGGACGCCGAAGCGGCCGCCGGCGCGGGCTGGCGCGTGACGGAGGCCCCGATCTCGGCCGTCCCCGCCGCGGTGCTGGACGGCTGGGCCCATCGACTGCGCCACCGTTCGGCCTGGGTCATCGGGGACGGCGTCGCGGCCAGCCGCCCGCTCCTCGACGCGCGGCTGGGCGCCGGGTCGCGGCGCTTCGACGAGGTCCCGTCGCTGGCGCGGGCGATGGCCGCCATGGCCGTGCTGGCGCCCTGGCGCGACCGCGCGGGAGCGCCGCACGCCCTTCGGCCCGTCTACGTGCGGCGGCCCGACGCCGAGCTGGCGCGTGAACGGCGCCGACAGGCGACGATTGGCGGGCCGGGCAAGGGGGCCTGAATCCCGCCGCGGCCCGTCGCCGGTCGAGAGGCGCCCCGCCGGCGGTCGAGTCCTCCCTCCCGCCCCGCGGACCGCTGTCGCCTATACAGGGCAGCCGGACTTGTGTTACATTTTTTTCGCCCCATACGAACAATGCACCCGGACATGCGGCCCCACCCTTCGCACCGCGTCTTCCAGGAGGTGGCATGGCACAGGACTCGCAGCAGTTGAGAGAGCACCTTCTCCAGACCGACAGCGGGTTCCGCCAGCTCGCGGAACAGCACCAGGAACTCGATGCCCGCCTCCACGAGCTGTCCCGCCTCGACTACCTGTCACAACCGGAACGGATCGAAGCGGCGAACCTGAAGAAGCGGAAGCTCCAACTGAAGGACCGGATGCACGACATCCTGCGCCGCCACGCGGATCCCCAGACGGCGTGACGCCGCGGGCGCGGCCGCTTCATTCTCATGTCCATCGACCGGGCGGGCGTGCCGTTCATCGGTGTTGCGTTCGTTCCATCGATGGCCTGCCTGGCGGCCGGACTGGTGCTTCCGGCCCTGCTCCTGTGCATTCCCGCCCTCCTCGTCGCGCTCTTCTTCCGTGATCCGCCCCGCGAGCCGCCGCGGGAGCCGGGGGCCGTCGTGGCGCCGGCCGACGGGCGGGTCCTGTTCGCGGGCGCGGCGGAGGCGCCGGGCGCGCCGCCGGGGGCATGGCAGCAGGTCAGCATCTTTCTGTCCCCCCTCGACGTGCACGTGAACCGCGTGCCGATCGGGGGGCGCGTCACCCGGGTCGACCATTTTCGCGGCACGTTTCTGCCCGCCTATCGCCCCGGCGCCGGCGCGAGCAACGAGCGATGCGAGATCTGGCTGGACCACGACGGGCGCACCATCGTGTTCCGACAGGTGGTGGGGGCGCTCGCGCGCCGCGTCGTGTGCCGGGTGACGCCGGGCACCGACGTACGCACCGGCCAGCGTTTCGGTATCATGAAGTTCGGTTCGCGGATGGACCTGTTCGTCCCCATCGACGCCGCCCTCGTCGCCGCCCGCGGCGATCGGGTGAGGGGAGGCGAGACGGTGGTGGCCCGGCTGGGACCCCCGGGCGGGGACGGGACCCGCGCCTCATGAGGCCCCGCGTGCCGTCGCGGGCCCAGGCCGGAGGGCGGAGCGTCATCATGCCGAGAGTGCTCGCGGTGCTTCGGAACAAGCGCCGGACGCAACGTTTCCGCCGAAGCGTGTACCTGTTGCCGAGCATGTTCACGGTCGGCAACCTGTTCTGCGGATACGCCTGCATCGTCCACGCCATGCGGGGGGACTACGAGACCGCGGCGGTCTTCGTCGGCGTGGCCACGGTGCTCGACGTGCTCGACGGCCGCATCGCGCGGCTTGCCGGGGCGGAGAGCGAGTTCGGCGGCGAGTTCGACTCCCTGGCCGACGTCATCTCGTTCGGCGTGGCTCCCGCCGTGCTCGTGTTCGCGTGGGGGCTCGAGCCGCTCGGCCGCCTCGGCTGGGCGGTGGGGTTCCTCTACGTCACCGCGACGGCGCTTCGGCTGGCGCGCTTCAACGTCCAGCCGAACAGCCCCGACAAGCGCTACTTCGCGGGGATGCCGAGCCCCGCCGCGGGGGGGGTGCTGGCCGCGACGGTGTTCGCGTGGCCGGGCGGCCTCGGCATCGCCGAGGCCCCGGTCGTCGCCCTGCTGGTGGTGCTGGTGCCGGCGCTCCTGATGGTCAGCCGCATCCGTTTCCGCAGCTTCGGGGCCCTCATCGTGCAACCGCGCCGCTCGTCGGTCGGCCTGCTGCAGTTCGCGATACTCGTCGCGGCCATCGCCGTCCAGCCTCAGCTCGTCCTGTTCCTGATGGCGTACGCCTACCTGGTGTCCGGCCCTGTCGGCTACCTGGTGGGCCGCGCGCACCGCGCGTCCGGGCGGCACGACGATCAGACGCGGGACACCCCCGACCTCGAGACCGCCGGCACCGGTTGATCGCGGCGCATCGAGGGCCCCGGCGGCGCTCCCGGCTTCCGCTCTCCGCGTCAGGCGGCCCGGTTCGGGTCCCGGGCGCCCGGGGCGGGCAGGGTGATGGTCACCGCGGTGCCGCGGCCCCGCTCGCTGGCGACCGCGATGGTCCCGCCGTTCAGCTCCACGTTGCGCTTCGCGATCGCCATGCCGAGGCCCGTGCCGGTGATCCGGGTCGAGAAGTACGGCTCGAAGATCCGGGCCAGCACGTCGGGCTCGAGCCCCACGCCGCTGTCCCGGATGATCAACCGCAGCCGGCCGGGGCCGCGTCCGACGCCGATCGAGAGGGTCCCCTCGTCGGGCATCGCGTGAAGGGCGTTCTCGATGATGTTGGCGATCGCCCGCTGGATCAGCACCGGGTCGAGGAGCAGACCGGGGAGATCCGGCGGCAGGTCGGTCGACAGGGCGATCCTGCCCTCGAGGCCGGGCCGGTACGGCGCGACGACCTCGTTCACGAGGGCCGCCAGATCCGTCGGGGTGCGCCTGGCCTCGGGCGACGAGGCATAGCTCGAGAACTCCGAGGCGATCTGGCGCAGGATCCGCACCTGCTTCAGGATCGACTCGACGCATCCCTGCAGCACCGGCGTCAGCGGCGATCCGCGGTCGGCGTGGACGCGGAGCAGGTGCTCGGCGCTGAGCTGGACCGGGGTCAGGGGATTCTTGATCTCGTGGGCGACCTGGCGGGCCATCTCCGTCCACGCCTCGAGACGGTGGGTGCGCTCGAGCTGGCGGCGCTGCGCATCGAGCTCGACCGCCATCCGGTTGAAGTCCGCCTCGAGGACCACGAGCTCGTCGGCCGATTGCGCCGCGAGCCGTCTCTCGATGCGGTCGGCCTGGAGACCCGACACGAGGGGGCCGAACTCGCCCCGGGCGACGCGGCTGGTGGCGCGGGTGAGCCGCTTGACGGGATTGGCGATGCCCCGGGCGATGGCCCAGCCGATGAACCCGACGACGGCGGCGAAGAACAGGGCGGATCCGAGGACCCGCCGGTTGAGCTCGTCGATCTGACCCTCTATCTCCTGTTGCCGCGACGCCAGCGGCACCGTCAGGATCACGTCGCGCCCGCCCGCCCGCACGGGGGCCGCGGCCAGTTGGTACCGGAGGGAGCCGGCCGCATCCTCGCCGACGAAGCTGGGCAGCCGGTCGAGGGCGATGGCGCGATAGACCATGTCCGGCGTGCGCGTCGGCAGCACCCCCGATGCGTAGAGATCGCGCGTGCTCGTCGCGACGAGGTTCGGGCCGTCGAAGATGTTGACGTCCTGTCCGATGACCTGACCGATGCGGACGAGGATGTCATCGGTGAACCGGGCGATGATCTGCCCGTCGGGCGACTGAATCGGCACCGACTCCTCGATGACGCTTCTCGCCACCGCCGCCGCCCGCTGCGCGACGGCCTCGACGTCCGCCCGAAGCCGGTCGGCCAGGTATCCCTGGATCAGCACCGCGACCACCACCACCGGCGCGGTCGCCGCCCCCACGAACCAGATCTGCAGCTTGAGGGCGAACCGCGCCCGCACCTCGCGGTACGGCAGCCGCCGCCGGAGCCCGGGGAACAACAGGGCCGCGAGGACCGCCGCGGCCAGCACGAAGCCGCAGGCGGCGATCACGAGGAGGGCGATCTCCGACAGGTGGAGCAGATGATCGAACGCGGTGCGGGTCGGGTAGCCGATCGCGTAGATGCCGGCGCGGGTGTTCGCCACGAACGCCTCGTAACGGCGCGAGTCCTTGACGAGCCGGGTCCAGAACGGCTCGCGGGACGCGTAGATCCGCTGGAACAGCGCATCGTCGATCGGCCACGCGCTCCGGTTCGAGATGAACGTGGGCTGCCGGCCCCAGCCGTAGAGCACGAGCTCGACCTCGTGGCCCGGCGCCCCCGGGACCGGCGCCCCCCGGGCCGTCTCCCGCGGCTCCACGTAGGGGCTGCGCGAGGCGATGAAGGGCAGTGACTCGTAGTCGACCTGGGTGACGTGGACGACGACCGCTCCCGCGGGAATGTGCGTCCCGCCGTCGGGCTCGCAGAACCCGCGTTCCGCGTGGAGCATCCTGCGCTCCTCGGCGCCGAACGGGACCACCTCGCCGAAGACCTCCCATTCGCAGCCGGGGTCGGTCCAGCGGGGAGCGGTGACCGAATCGGGGATGTTCAGGGCGAACCGGCTCCGCAGCTCGCCGTCCGCGCCGAACAGCTCGACCGCCGAGGTCAGCCGCGACGCCGCGAGGGCGGTCCGGCTCCAGAGGCGGAACGCCTCGTCGATGCCGGCGCGGTTCGGCGGCGAGGCGAGGGCCCGCAGGGGCGGCCGCGCCTGGAGCTCGGCGTCGATCTCCTCGAGGGCGCGTTCGAGCTGGCGGTGGAGGTCCCGGGGATGCTCGGCCGCCTGGACCGAGTAGCTGCCCGCGATGAGGCTCCGCCTCGCCTCGTCGGTCGAGGACACCAGCGAGAGGTACAGCGGCAGGGCCGGCGCCAGGAGCGCGCACAGGGTCGCGAGCAGCCGGGTCACGGGGTCGGTGCGGCGGAACCAGTGCATCAGCCGCTGCCCGCGGAAGGCGAGGGCGCTTCCGAGCAGGCACAGGAGCAGCGACGGCGCGAGGGGGGCCCACCCGGCGAGGGCGGCGAGGGCGGCGGGAATCAGGATCGACGGCGCCAGGCGCCAGACCCGGAGCGCGAGGGGCCGCGCCGGCCGCCGGGCGAGGGCGATGCCCACCAGGATCGCGATGGCCCAGACCGTCCCCGCGCTGGCCAGCACGAGGGCGAGCTGGAGGACGGTCCGGGCCGAATCGAGCGGCTGCAGCGACGTGTGCAACAGGTCCATCGACGCCCCGGCCACCGTGTCCTGCAGCAGCCCGTGGTGGAGGCCGAGCAGCGCGGCCATGGCCATGAGCGTTGCCGGCACGGTCAGCCGCCGGCCGGTCCCGCCGGCCGATCGCCGGGCCGCGCGGAACCACTGCCGGCGCTGGGCGGTCTCGCCGGCAAGCACCACCAGGACCGCGCCGAGCGTGGTCGCGACCAGGAGATCCGCGGCGGTGCGCAGGACTTGCGGCGCGAGCATCGAGCGGTACGCGGCCGGCGACAGCACGGACCACGCGAAGAGATCGGGAGTGGCGGCGAGCCACACGCAGGCTCCGCCCGCCATCGCCGCCGCGCCCGCGATCGCGGACGGCCGCAGGTGGCCGCGCCGGGTCCGCCCGGCCAGGATCCGGCCCCCGGCCGCGAGGACGATTCCCGCCAGCACGACGAGGAGGAGGGCGGCGATGCGTCGGCGCCAACGGGCGCGCACCCCCTCGATCTCGTCGAGACCGATGGAGGCGCTCAGGCGGACCGAGCCGTCCGCCCCCGCGACGTCGAAGCCGTGCACGCGAGGATCGTCGCCGGCGCCCGCCCCCCCGGGCCGGAGAATGGCGGGGCCGACGGAGGTCCCGACCACGAATCCGGGATCGGAGCCCCCGGCCGCGGTGGTCGACGAGATGACGCGCTCGACGACCACGGTGCCGAGCCGGCGTTCCCGCGCACCAGGTTCGCCGGTCGCCTCGACTATCGGCTCGACGTGGACGAGACGGAGTCCCGCGGGTCCGACGGCGGCGAAGCCGACGGGGGCGGCCTGAAGCCGTTCGGGGGCGAGCTCGCCGGGGCGGCCGTGCCACGCGCGCGGTAACGAACGCGCGTCGTAGACGGTGATCGCCAGATCGGCGACGGCCCGGTCGCCGACCGACGCCCCCAGGATGTCGAAGACCCTCCGGACCGCGGAGGGATCGCCGGTCAGGCCCTCCCTCACCTCGGCGCGGTCGGCGAGCCCGCGGGCGACGCGCCTCAGGGCCGAATCGACCCCGGCGGTCTGCACCGTGATCTCGCGAACGGCGCGGTCGGCGGCGGTGGCGTCCGAGCCGATCAGCACCGGGTCGAGGACGCCGCCCGACACCAGGAACGCGAGGACCGCGACGCCGCCTCCGCCGATCAGGTGGGACCAGCCGGGAGCTGGGGGGCGCCGGGTCTGCGATCCTCGCGCCGATGCCACGGTCAGGTCAGCATACCTCAGGAGCCCCGTCGGGCCGTCGCGCGCCCTGGCCGTCCGTCGTCGCCTCCGACCCCGCCGGGGCGCCTCCTACTGCGCCGGCTCGTCGTTCGGGTCCGGCCCGGCCGCACCCTCTTCCTCGCCGGATGCGCCCGCATCCTCGTCGCCGGCGGCCTCGGCATCCTCGTCGCCGGCGGCCTCGACATCCTCGTCGCCGGCGGCCTCGACATCCTCGTCGCCGGCGGCCTCGACATCCTCGTCGCCGGCGGCCTCGGCACCCTCGTCGCCGGCGGCGTCCGCGTCCTCCACGGCGGGGAAGAGCTTCTCCCACGCGGTGGTGGCGGCCGGATCGAGGCGCACGGGTTCGCTGCCGCGCCCCACCGCCTGAAGCTCGCCGGCGGCGGTGACGAGGATCACGAGCAGTCCATCGCCCAGGGGATCGGCGACGGCCAAGGGGGAGTAGGCCAGCTCCGCGGAGACCTGCAGCCGGTGGTAGACCACGCCGTCCGCCGGGCCGCGGAGGTCGAGCTCCTGGCTCAGTCCCCCCTGCATGACGAGGTCCTCCGCCAGCCGGGGGCCGGCCGAGGGCCGGGCGGGAAGCAGCTCGCGCCAGCGCTGCCCGCCATGCGAGCGGGCGAGGGCCCAGAGCGTGTTGTCCAGCGAGGAGAAGTACACGTTGTTCTCGTCGACGGCGGGGAGGCCGACGACGTCGCCGCCGGTGCGCCATCGCCATCGGAGGGCGCCGTCGCGTCGGGACAGCCGGTAGAAGTGGTTGTCGCTGGCCCCGACGAAGAGGTCGTCGGCCACGAGGATCTCCTGCGGCGCGCCGCCCAGCCGCCGCTCCCAGATCGGGGCGCCGGTCAGCAGCTCGAGGACCGTGACGTGGCCGCTGTCGAGGGGGACGTAGAGCCGGTCGCCGGCGATGGTGGGGCGGGCGCTGACGCCGCCGCCGACGGTCTGCCGCCACACCGTGCCCCCGCTCGCCGCGTTCAACGCGAGCAGCTCGTGGTTCTCGAGGCCGGCGATCAGCCAGCCCGCGGTCCACAGCAGCGGCGCGGACACCGGCGCCTCGAGCCTCGCCTCCCACCGGATCTCGCCCGTCTCCGCGTCCAACGCCAGCAGCCCCTCGGGCGTGGGCGCGTGGAGCAGGTCCGCCCCCGCCGCGGGCTCGCCGACGACGGCCCGTTCGACCTGCCACAGCTCCGAGCCGTCGACGAGGCTGACGGCGGCGACGCGGCCGTCGAAGAGCGCCGCGAAGAGCCGGTCGCCGGACGCCACCGGGGGCGCCGCGGCGGGCGCCGGCAGGGTGGCCGTCCACCGGGGGGCGACGGGCAGCCAGGTCGAGGGCGGGCCGGGCGGGGCATCGGGCGTTCCCGTCTGGAACTGGGCGGCCGCCGCGCCCGGCAGCATGGCTACGGCGAGAAGGACGGCCGGGACGCATCCGAGGGAGAGCCTCATCATCGGCAGACTACAAGATATGGTGGTTTCGCGCGGGCCCATGCCATTATAATAGGGCGTCGCCGGCCGGGGGCGGACCATCCCGGCTTCCCGGATCCGGCGCCGGTCAGCCGGCGCAACCGCAACTCGTCCCGCATCATCCGGTCGCCCGCGTGCCCCATCAGACCCTGCTCGTGCTCGACTTCGGATCGCAGTACACCCAGTTGATCGCCCGTCGACTGCGCGAGCTCGATCTCTATGCCGAGATCCTCCCGTTTCACACCCCGGTCGACGATCTGGCGGCCCGGCGGCCGGCCGGGCTGATTCTCTCCGGGGGGCCGGCGAGCGTCCGCGAGCCCGAGGCGCCCCGGTGCCCCGAGGGGGTGCTGGCCCTCGGGGTGCCGGTGCTCGGCATCTGCTACGGCATGCAGTTGATGGCCGACATCCTGGGGGGAGAGGTGGAGCCGGCGCCCGAGCGCGAGTTCGGTCACGCCACCGTGCGGGCCGAGCCGGGCAGCCCCCTCTTCGACGGGCTTCCGAGCGAGTTCGGGGTCTGGGCCAGCCACGGCGACCGCATCGGGCGCATCCCGGACGGCTTCAGGGTCGCGGCGACGAGCGCGAACGCGCCGGTCGCGGCCATGGAAGACCCGGCCCGGCGCTTCTACGCGCTGCTCTTCCATCCCGAGGTGGCCCACACGGAGCGCGGCGTCGACATCCTGCGGAACTTCGCCGCCACCGTCTGCGGCTGCCGCGGCGACTGGACCATGGCCTCGTTCCTCGAGGAGGCCACCGCCCGCATCCGCGAGCAGGTGGGCGAGGGCAGGGTGGTCTGCGGGCTGAGCGGCGGCGTCGACTCGACGGTGGCCGCGCTCCTCCTCCACCGGGCCGTCGGCGACCGCCTGACCTGCATCTTCGTCGACAACGGCCTGCTGCGCCTGGACGAGGCCGAGCAGGTGCGAAGCCGGTTCGAGGGCCAGCTCGGGCTGAACATCGTGTTCGAGGACGTCGGAGACCGGTTTCTCGCCGCCCTCGACGGCGTCACCGACCCGGAGCAGAAGCGGAAGACCATCGGCGCGACGTTCATCGACGTCTTCGACGACGTGGCCCGCCGCCTCGGTCACTTCGATTTCCTCGCCCAGGGGACGCTGTATCCGGACGTCATCGAGAGCGTGTCGGTGGTCGGCCCCGCCGCGCCCATCAAGAGCCATCACAACGTCGGCGGCCTGCCCGAGCGGCTTCGCTTCGCCCTCGTCGAGCCGCTCCGGCTGCTGTTCAAGGACGAGGTCAGGCGGTTGGGCGAGACGATGGGCCTCGACGAGTCGTTCGTGTGGCGGCAGCCGTTCCCGGGTCCGGGCCTCGCGGTCAGGATTCTCGGCGAGGTGACGGCGCCGCGTCTCGAGATCCTCCGCGCGGCCGACGCCATCGTGGCCGAGGAGGTCCGCCGCGCCGGCTGGTACCGGCGGCTGTGGCAGTCGTTCGCGGTGCTGCTGCCGGTCAGGAGCGTTGGGGTCATGGGCGACGAGCGCACCTACGAGCACGTCCTCGCGCTCCGCGCCGTCGAGAGCCGCGACGGCATGACCGCGGACTGGGCCCGGTTGCCGCACGACCTCCTGGCCGCGATCTCCTCGCGGGTCGTGAACGAGGTGCGGGGGGTCAACCGGGTGGTCTACGACGTCAGCAGCAAGCCGCCGTCGACCATCGAGTGGGAGTGAGCGGCGGCCCGACGCGAATCGGAGCGGTCGGCCGGCCGACAGCGGTAGCCATGCACGAATCGAGCGGCAACCCATGACCGAGTTCGTCCACCTGCACCTCCACACGGAGTACTCGCTGCTCGACGGCGCATGCCGCATCGGCGAAATGATGAAGCATGCCGAGAAGGCCGGCGTGCCGGCCCTCGCCGTCACCGAGCACGGCAACCTGTTCTCGAGCGTGGTGTTCCACGACGAGGCGCGAAAACGGGGGATCAAGCCGATCCTCGGCTGCGAGGTCTACGTCGCACCCGGCAGCCGTCGCGACAGGAGCGGCACGCCCGGGGAGACCAACAACCACCTCGTGCTCCTCGCCGAGAACCTCACCGGCTATCACAACCTCATCAAGCTGGTCTCCGCCGGGTACACGGAGGGGTTCTACTACAAGCCGCGGATCGACAAGGATCTGCTGGCCCGGCACGCGGAGGGGCTCGTCGGCCTGAGCGCCTGCCTGAAGGGCGAGGTGGCGACGGGGCTCCGCACCGAGCAGTCGAAGCGGGCCCACGAGGCGGCCGCGACCTATCGGGACATCCTGGGTCCCGGCAACTTCTTCCTCGAGATGCAGTACCAGGGCATCGAGGAGCAGCGGGTCGTCAACAGCGGCCTCCTGCCGTTGGCCCGCGACCTCGATCTGCCCCTTGTCTGCACCAACGACGTCCACTACCTCAAGCAGGCGGATCGCCATCCGCACGACGTGCTGCTGTGCATCGGCACCGGCAAGAACGTCAGCGACGAGCAGCGCCTGCGCTACCACGGGGATCAGTTCTACCTGAAGACCGGCGACGAGATGCGCGCGGTGTTCGGCGACTATCCGGCCGCGCTCTCGAACACCGTGGCGATCGCCGAACGCTGCAACGTCGAGCTCGCGTCCGACGAGAACCACCTGCCGAACTTCGACGTGCCGGAGCCGTTCACGCTCGACGGCTACTTCGAGCACGTGACGCGGGAAGGGTTCCGGCGGCGCCTCGAGACGTTGCGGCGGCAGGCCGACGCGGGGCGGCTGAAGCACCCCATCGCCGACTACGAGGCCCGGCTCGCCTACGAGATCGACGTCATCGTCAGGATGCGCTACCCCGGCTACTTCCTCATCGTGTGGGACTTCATCCGCTACGCCCGCGAGCAGGGGATTCCCGTGGGGCCGGGCCGGGGATCGGCGGCGGGCAGCCTCGTCGCCTGGTGCCTGCAGATCACCGACGTCGACCCGATGCAGTTCGACCTGATCTTCGAGCGTTTCCTCAACCCGGAGCGCATCTCCCTGCCGGACATCGACATCGACTTCTGCGAGCGCCGCCGGGGCGAGGTCATCGACTACGTCACCCGGAAGTACGGGCGGGACAACGTCGCGCAGATCATCACCTTCGGCACCATGAAGGCCCGCGCCGTGGTGCGGGACGTCGGCCGCACGATGGGCATGTCGTACGCCGACGTCGACCGGGTCGCCAAGCAGATACCGCCCACCCTCAACATGACGCTCGAGACGGCGCTGAAGGAGAGCCCGGATCTCAAGAACCTCGAGCAGCGGGACCCGCAGGTGAAGGAGCTGATGTCGGTGGCGCAGCGTCTAGAGGGCATCACCCGCCACGCCTCGGTGCACGCCGCCGGGGTGGTCATCACGCCCCGTCCGATCACCGAGTTCGCCCCGATCTACAAGAGCCAGAAGGACGAGATCACCACCCAGTGGGCCATGAAGCAGGTCGAGCGGATGGGCCTGCTCAAGATGGACTTCCTCGGGCTGAGCACCCTGACCCTGCTGCACGACGCGGTCGATCACATCCGCGAGACGACCGGCGAGTCCATCGCGCTGGAACGGCTGCCGATGGACGACGCGAAGACCTACCAGCTCTTCTGCGACGGCCAGACCCTGGGCATCTTCCAGTTCGAGAGCTCGGGCATGCGCGACACGCTGCGGAAGGCCAAGCCGCAGAGGTTCGACGATCTCATCGCCCTGAACGCCCTCTACCGGCCCGGTCCGCTGCAGGGCGGCGTCATCGACAAGTTCATCAACCGCAAGCACGGCCGGGAGGCCATCGAGTACGACGCGCCGGCCCTCGAGCCGATCCTGCAGGACACCTACGGGGTCATCGCGTATCAGGAGCAGGTGATGCGCGTGGCGAGCGACCTCGCCGGGTTCACGATGGGCGACGCCGACCTCCTGCGCAAGGCGATGGGGAAGAAGGACGCGGCGGTCATGCAGGCGCAGCGCCGGAAGTTCATCGAAGGCGCGACGGCGCGGCAGGTGTCGGCGGGGCAGGCCGCGCTCATCTTCCAGTTCATCGAGCACTTCGCGGGCTACGGCTTCAACAAGTCCCACTCGACCGCCTACGCCCTGCTCGCCTATCAGACCGCGTATCTCAAGGCCAACCATCCCCGGCACTTCATGGCCGCGCTGATGACGATCGAGGCCCAGAACACCGACAAGCTGGCGCTGTACCTGGGCGAGTGCCGCGACATGGACATCCCGGTGCTCGCCCCCGACCTGAACGCGAGTGACAAGCGCTTCCGCGTCGCCCCCGAGGGCGTCCGCTTCGGCCTCACCGCCGTCAAGAACGTCGGCGAGGGCGCCATCGACGCCATCCTCGCCTGCCGCGAGAAGCACGGCCGCATCGAATCGCTCTTCCGCCTGTGCGAGGACCTGGATCTGCGCCTGGTCAACAAGCGGGTCTTCGAGAGCCTCATCAAGGCGGGGGCGTTCGACTCCGCCCTCGCGTCCGGCGGCCGCCGCGCCGCCGACGGCCGGGCGCAGCTCCTCGCGGTCGTCGACCGGGCGTTCGAGCACGGCAACCGCGTGCAGCGGGACCGGGAGCGCGGACAGGCGCAACTGTTCGATGCCATGGACGCCGGGGGAGTCCCCGACGGCGGCATCCGCCTTCCCGACGTCGAGCCCTGGACCCCGTCGGAGCAGCTCGCCTTCGAGAAGGAATCGCTGGGGCTCTACCTCAGCGGCCACCCCATCGACGGCTATCGCGACCAGCTCGAGGCGGCCGGGGCCCGCACCGTGGACGCGCCCCCGGCGGAGGACTCGACGGTGTTCATCGGGGGGATCGTCGGCGGCTACCGCCCCCGGAAGACCCGGCAGGGGGCGCCGATGGCGGTCTTCACGCTGGAGGACCGGACCGGCAGCGTGGAGGTGGTCGTCTTTCCGAAGACCTGGGAGCGTTGCGGGGACGTGCTCGACGCGGACCGGCTCGTCGTGGTGGCCGGCCGCCTCGACCGGGACGAGGAGGTCCCGCGGGTGGTGGCCGAGGACGTGCGGCCCATCGAGAGCCTGAGCGGCATGGTGGGCCGCACCCTGTCGATACGCCTCTCCACGGGCCGGCACGGCCGCGAGACGTTGCAGGCGCTGGCGGACCTCTTCGACATGCACCGCGGGCCGAGCTGGATCCGCCTGCACCTCGAGCTGCCCGAGCACCGCCCGCCGTTGCGGGTCCAGGCCCGGCTGACCAAGGCCCGGGTCCGCCCTTCCGAGCAGCTCGCCCGGGCCGCCGAGCGGATCTGCGGCGAGGGAACGGTCTCGTGGACGTGAGCCCGCCGGCATTGAACGGACCTGCGACGGCGCCGCCCCGGCTGGTCTGGGACCACCCGGACGTCGGCGAGGGACGGGCGGAGGCGCTGGCCGGGGCGATGGACCTCGACCCGGTCGTCGCCCGGCTCCTGGTGCTGCGCGGCGTGACCACGGCCGACGAGGCGGAGCGCTTCCTTCACCCCCGGCTCGAGCATCTCCACGATCCGTTCCGGCTCGCCGACCTCCCGCTCGCCGTCGACCGGCTGGAGCGCGCCATCGATCGGGGGGACCGCATCGCGGTTCACGGCGACTACGACGTCGACGGGGTGACGTCGACGGTCATCCTGCGCCGGGTCCTCGAGCTGCTCGGCGCCGACGTGACCCACTTCATACCGGAGCGCCTGCGGGACGGCTACGGGCTCGAGCCGGCGGCGGTGGAGCGCCTGGCCGCGGACGGGGTCGCGGTGGTGGTCTCCGTGGACTGCGGCATCCGCAGCCGGGCCGCCGCGGTCCGGGCGCGGGAGCTCGGCGTCGACCTGATCGTCACCGACCACCACGAGCCGGAGGCGGCGCTGCCCCCGGCCCTCGCGGTCATCAACCCCAAGCGGCGGGACTGCGACTATCCCGACAAGAACCTCGCCGGGGTCGGCGTCGCCCTCAAGCTCGTGCAGGCGCTGTGCCTGCGCAGGGATCGGTCGGGGTGGCTGCCGGCCTTCGTCAAGCTGGCCGCGGTGGGCACCGTCGCCGACGTCGTGCCCCTCCGGGGGGAGAACCGCGTCATCGCCAAGCTGGGCCTGGAACGGCTCTCCCGGAAGCGCCACGCGACCGGGCTGCGGGCCCTCCTCGAGTCCGCCGGACTGCTCGGAGAATCCCTGACCGGCTTTCACGTCGCGTTCCGGCTCGCCCCCCGCATCAACGCGGCGGGGCGGATGAGCACGCCGGACCTGGCGACCCGCCTGCTGCTGCTGACCGACGAGAGCCGGGCCGACGAGGCGAGGAGCCTGGCCGGGCAGCTCGAAGAGGTGAACGACCGCCGGCGGGAGGAGGAAGCGGAGATCCTGGCCGCGGCCCGGCGCAAGGTGGATGCCGATCCCGATGTCGGGGCCCACGCGATGCTCGTCGTGTGGGGCTCGGGGTGGCACCGCGGGGTCATCGGCATCGTCGCCTCGAAGCTCGTCGACCTCTTTCATCGTCCCGCCGTGGTCCTCGCGGTGGAGGGAGACCTGGCCTACGGCTCCGGCCGCAGCATCCCCGGGTTCGATCTCCTCGCGGCCCTGGAGCACTGCGGCGAGCTGTTCACCAAGTACGGCGGACACCGGCACGCGGCCGGCGTCACCATCGAGTCCGGCCGCCTCGCGGAGCTGCGGCGGCGGCTCACCGCGTTCGCCGACGACCGGCTCGGCCCCGAGCAGCTCATGCCGCGGCTCCGCATCGACGGCCGCCTGCCGCTGGCCGCCATCACTCCCCGCACGATGGCGGGGCTGCGGGCGATGGAGCCCTTCGGCGCGGGCAATCCCCGGCCCGTGTTCCATTCCGGGGAGCTGGCCCTCGCCGACGGCCCCCGCGTGCTGAAGTCGCGGCACCTCGCGATGCGGGTCCGGCAGGAGGGGCGGGTGTTCCGCGCGGTCGCCTGGCGCATGGCCGACCGGGCGGACTTCGTCCGGCGCCACGGGGACGCTCTCGACCTGGCGTTCCACCTGAGCGAGAACACCTGGCGGGGCGAGCGCACGCTCGAGCTGTCGGTGGCGGACATCCGGCCGGCGGCGCGGGGAGACGAATCGGAGGCCCCGGCCGGGCCGGGGCCTCCGTAGAGCGGCGCGGAATCCCGGGGTCTGGTGGACGCCGAACGAGGCTGGCGGCGACGACGGCGCCGGGCCGCGGGCCGCGCGTCACACCAGGGTCGAGCAGGATGCAGCTTCGGGTGGGGTGAGGCGACGACGGCGCCGGGCCGCGGACCGCACGTCACACCAGGGTCGAGCAGGATGCAGCTTCGGGTGGGTGCAGCCGGAGCTGCCGGGGCTACGGATTCGGGGGCAGGTGAAGGCCCAGGCTGGTCTGATTGGCGGTCTCGCCGTTGATGGCGTTCTCCGGCCGCAGCCGCCGGAGCCCGATGAGGCCGCCGGCGAAGAGGACCGCAAGCCCCACCGCCACCAGCAACAGGACGCCGGCGAAGCTGAACGCGCCGATCAGGATGTCGGCGACGGTGATCTCCTCCGTGGCGGGCTCCGCCAGCTCGATGATGACCGGCGTGAGTGGTTCCTGCACGGGGTCCATGGTACTACACGCGGCGCCGGTCCCGCCGCGGGGCGTCTCGCGGCCGCCGCGCCCGCGGGGGCATGGACATTCTTTCGCGCGCCCGCGGACTGCCGCGAGCGGGATGAGCGGGGGCTCGACGCCCCTCCGCGCGCCCCCGGATTGCCGACGCCGCGCAAGCTCGATACAGTGATGATCGTGAATCACCAACCCGACCGGCCGGAGGCGGCCGGCCCCGACGCGCCCGCGGGCTCCGCCGGCGAGGCGCGGCAGGCCCCTCCCGACCCGTCCGCGGTCGCGGGCTCCGCCGGCGAGGCGCGGCAGGCTCCGCCGCCGGCCCCCGCGGGGGGATCCGGCGGCGCGCGCCGCCGCCGTCGGACCGTCCGATGGCAGCGCGCGGCCCGGCTCGGCATCGCCGCCGGACTGACCCTCTTCGCGGCCTTCCTCGTCACCGGCATGCGCGAGCGCAGGGACTCGACGGAGGCCCGCGCCGTCGACCGGGCGGACCCCGAGGCGGTGAGCCAGAGCGCCGGCATCGAGTTCGTCCGGAGCGACGGCGAGGTCGTGATCTTCCGGCTCACGGCCCCGTGGCAGTCGACCTACGCGGACGGGTCGATGCGGTTCTTCGGCGGCATCACCGTGACGGTGCCGCCGCGCGGGGACCGGGACGGCTTCACGATGAGCGCCTCGGAGCTGTCGGTCGAGGAGGGGCAGGGCGACTTCACGGTGAGCGGCGACGTGCGCATGACCGACGCCGGCGGCCTGGCCGTTCGGACCGGCGACGCCAGCTACCGCGAAGCCCGGAACGTCGTCACCATGAGCGATCGCGGCGGGGTGACGACCGTGGCCCGCGACGGCCTGGAGGCGTTCGGGAACGACGTCGTTCAGGACCGCGGGCGGGACGTCATCACCCTCGACGGCGCCGCCGGCGTGCGGTTGACCGGCGACGCGGAACGGGCCGCGGTCGACGTCGACGCCCCGCACGTCACCCTCGCCGACGCCGACCGCTACATGCGCTTCGAGGGCGGGACGACCATCCGGACCGGCGATCTGACCATCGTCGCCGAGGCGGCGACCGCGTACTTCGGGGAAGGCGAGAACGCGCTCGAGTCGATGGAGCTGCTCGGGGGCGTCCGCATTCGCTCCACCGCCGCGGGCGACGGGGGGCTGCGCGAATCGGCGGCGGACGAGACCACCCTGGCGTTCGACCCGGCCACGCGGCAGCTCCGGGGGGTCGTCCTGACCGGGCAGTCTGTCGTCGAGCTGGTGGGAGCGGACGGCGGGGAAGGCTCGCGGATCGAGAGCGACACGATGGACGTGCTCATGGCGCCGGACCGGGCCGAGGTCGTCGGACTGGACGCCGACGGCGGCGTGTTCCTGCAGCTTCCCGTGAACCCCGGCGAACCCCGCCAGGAGATTCGCGCCCGGACGCTCACCGCCGGCGGGACCCCCGAAGCGGGACTGAACGCGATCGACCTGGATGGCGGGGTCGCGTATCGGGAGCGGCACGAGGCATCGGCGAACGAGGCGGCGGTCACCCGGACCGTTCGCGCGGAGCGGTTCGAGGCCGGTGTGGGCCGGGGGCTGATCGGTCTGCTCGACGTGCGGTTCCACGGCGGGGTCCGGTTCGAGGACGAGACCCGCCTGGCCGAGGCGGTCAGCGCGGCCTACGACCTGCTGGGGGGGACGATAACGCTCTCGCCGAACGCCGATTCCCTCCCGAGGGGTGGATCCGCGCCGGACGGCGAGGCCGCATCGGACGGCGAGCCTCTGCCGGACAGCGGGCCCTTGCCGGACGGCGAGCCTCTGCCGGACGGCGAGCCTCTGCCGGACGGCGAGCCTCTGCCGGACGGTGAGCCTTCGCCGGACGGTGAGCCTTCGCCGGATGGTGAGCCTTCGCCGGACGGTGAGCCTTCGCCGGACGGTGAGCCTTCGCCGGACGGTGAGCCTTCGCCGGACGCCGAGGCCGGCCCGCCGGCGATCCTCGTCGACGGCAACCGCACCATCGAGGCGAGAGGGAATCTCGCGGTCGCCCTGGACGGGTCGAGGGTGTCGGGGTCGGGCGGCGTGCAGACCGTCCTCGCGCCGCCCGGGGACGGCCCGGACGGGGACGACGAGGACAGGGTGCCCGCCATCATGGAGCGGTCGCAGAGAATCAACATCCGGGCCGACACGGTGGACTACGACAACGACTCGCGCCAGGTCACCTACGGCGGTCAGGTCCGGATGTGGCAGGGCAATACGAGCTTCGAGGGTGAGACCATCACCATCGACCACGCGACCGGGGGCCTCTCCGTCAGCGAGTCGGCGCGAACGACCATCCAGATCGTTCGCATCGACGCGGAGACGGGAGAGAGCGTCGTCGCACGGACCGACGCCACCGCCGGCAGCTTCGCCTACGACGACGAGCTCCGGCATGCCCTCTACGAGGGCGCGGCCGTCCTCCGCTCCGACCACGGCGATCTGGCGGCCGAGACGATCGAGGTCTTCCTGCAGGCGGACGGCCGGACCCTGGATCGGCTGGCCTCGACCGGCGCGGTGCAGTTGCGTCTGGACGACCGATGGGCGACGGGCGAGACTCTCGTGTACCATGAGGCCGAGGGGCGCTACGAGATGGAGGGAGCGCCGGTGGAGATCGTCGAGGAGGTCGAACCCGACGATTCGGCCGAGGCCGAGCCCGCCGAGCCGGTGGAGCCCGCCGAGCCCGTGTGCCGCAGCACCCGGGGGCTCGCGCTGACGTTCTATCGCGCGTCCGACGTCGTGGCGGTCGACGGGCGCGAGCGATCGCGGACCGAGACCGCCAGCGGTCCCTGCCAGCCCCTGGAGTTCTGACCCGGCGGCCGTCCGCCCGGCGGCCGCCATCCGGGCCGGACGCGCCCGCTGCACCCCGCCTCGCATGGCTACACTGCGTACCGAGAACCTGACGAAGTCGTACAGTGGGCGCACCGTCGTCCGCGACGTCAGCCTGACGGTGGCGTCCGGCGAGGTGGTGGGGCTGCTGGGCCCCAACGGCGCCGGCAAGACCACGACCTTCTACATGGTGGTGGGCCTCACCGCGCCGGATCGGGGCCGGGTCCTCCTGAACGACGAGGACGTCACCCACGACCCCATGTACCAGCGGGCCCGGAAGGGCATCGGATACCTGCCGCAGGAGCCGTCGATCTTCCGGGGACTGACCGTCGAGCAGAACATCCTGGCGATTCTGGAGACGGTGGGGATGCCCCGCCGGGCCCGCTACGCGCGCATGCGCGAGCTGTTGAACGAGCTCGATCTCACGCCGCTGGCCAAGTCTCCGGCCCACACCCTGTCCGGCGGCGAGCGGCGCCGCGCCGAGATCACCCGCGCCCTCGTCATCTCCCCTTCGTTCATCCTGCTCGACGAGCCGTTCGCGGGCATCGACCCCATCGCGGTCACCGACATACAGGAGATCATCTTCCACCTGAAGGCGCGGGGCATCGGCGTGCTCATCACCGATCACAACGTCCGCGAGACGCTTCGCATCACCGACCGCGCCTACATCGTCCACGACGGCGCCGTGTTCCACAGCGGGACCCCGGCCGACCTCGCCCACGACGACGACGTCAAGCGAATCTACCTCGGCGCCGACTTCCGGCTGGATTGACCGGGCACGGCGGGCCGGGAGTCTGCGCCGTGGAACGGCGGCGGACTCCCGGGGGATGGGTTGGGCGCCCGGCGGAGCCGTCAGGCGACGATGGGCGGGCCCGGTTCCCGGCGCCGGTTGCGAACCGCAGGGGGGGAGCACTAGAATCGAGACAGGGCGGCGTTTCGCGCCGCAGCGCGGCCCGGCGGCGCGGCGGAGGGTCGCCGCCAGACTCCCGCGGCTCGGACCCTGGCTCTCGATGCGCCTCGTTCCCCGCGGATCGAGAACACCGGCCCCATGGCACTGCAGCAACGACTCCAGACCCGCCTCTCGCAGAAGCTCGTCCTGACCCCATCGCTGCAGCAGGCCATCAAGCTGCTGCCGATGTCGACGCTCGAGCTCGTGGACCTGCTGACGCAGGAGGTGGTCGAGAACCCGATGCTGGAGGAGGTGACGGCCGAGGACCTGGAGCCGCCCGACGCGGTGAACCCGGCGGAAGCGGCCAAGCCGGACGCGGCGGCCGACAAGGACCCGCAGGAGTCGTGGGACGACGCCGACTACGAGTACTTCTTCGGCGACTACCTGGACGACGGCTACCGCCCGCATACGCCGCGTGAGATCCGCGAGCTTCCCCCGATAGAGAACACCCTCTCGACCCCGGGGGCGCTTGCCGATCACCTGATGTGGCAGCTCTCCCTCCAGCCCGGAGACGACGATCCGCTCCTGCGGGACATCGGCTCGGCGATCATCGGCAACCTCGACGACGACGGCTACCTCGTGGCGTCGGTCGGAGAGATCGCGGCGATGGGCGACTGGGACACGGCCGACGTCGAGCGTGTCCTCCGGGTGGTCCAGGGGTTCGATCCGGTCGGGGTCGCGGCCCGGGGGCTTCGGGAATGCCTGATGCTGCAGATTGCGCATCTCGGCCTCGACGGCACCGCGACCGGGATGATCGTCCGCGACCATCTGAAGCTGCTTCAGAATCAGCAGGGCCAGGAGATCGCCCGGCGCCTCGGACTCACGCTCGACGAGCTGAAGCACCACGTCGGCGTCATCAGGCAGCTCGATCCGAAGCCGGGCAGCCGCTACAACCGCACCGCTTCCCAGCACGTCGTCCCCGACGTCTACGTCGTCAAGGTCGAGGATCGGTACGTCGCCATGCTGAACGACGACGGCATGCCGCAGCTCCGGATCAGCCCGGTCTACCGGCGGCTGCTCGACAAGAACAACGACAACCGCGAGACCCGGGCCTACGTGAAGGAGAAGTTTCGGTCCGCGTTGTGGCTCATCAAGTCGGTCGATCAGCGCCAGAAGACGATCCACAAGGTGGCCACCAGCATCATCTCGTTCCAGCAGGAGTTTCTCGATCGCGGAATCGAGTTCCTCCGGCCCCTCGTGTTACGGAACGTCGCCGACGACATCGGCATGCACGAGTCCACCGTCAGCCGCGTCGTCAACAACAAGTACATGCACACGCCGCAAGGGGTGCTCGAGATGAAGTACTTCTTCCACAGCGGCATCAGCAGTGCCTACGGCGAGAGCGTGTCTTCGGTCGCCATCAAGCAACGCATTCGCAAGATCATCGAGGAGGAGGATTCCCGGAAACCCCTGAGCGACTCGCGCATCGTGCGCCTTCTCCAGGACGACGGCCTGATCCTGGCCCGGCGGACGATTGCCAAGTACCGTGAGGAAATGAAGATTCCCACCTCGAGCCAGCGGCGGGTCCTGTTCTGACCCACGCCCTGCCGCCGCCCGGATGCCGGCCGGGGCCGGAGCACCGTTTCGTCGCGGGCGGCAGGGGGCCGTTGCTCGAATCGACCGCTTGCAGATCTACAGGACACTGACGCAAATGCAATTCACGTTGACGGCCCGGAACGTCCCGGTGAACGACGAGCTGCGCGATCTCATCGACAAGCGGCTGCTGCCTCTCGAGCGCGTGCTCGGCGACGCCCTGGTCTCCGCCGAGGTGGTGTTGTCGTCCGCCCGCCACCTGTGCGTGTCCGAGCTGATCGTCCATGCGCGGGGCGATCACCGGCTGCACGGCGTCGCGGAAGCACCGAGCTGGCAGGCGGCGGTCGGCACCGCCGTGGACAAGGTCAACCACCAGGCCCACACCCTGAAGGGCAAGTGGCAGGACCGCCGGCGTCACGCCGCGCCGGTGTCCGAGTCCACGACCCGGGATGCGGAGATGGACGACACGACGAGCATCGGTTGAGCCGCCGAACGTGATCCGCCACCGGCGGGTCCAGCCGCCCGTGGCGAAGCCCCGCGTCGCATCGCCGCTCGAATGCAGCGGGGAACTTTCGCCACGGGGCTTCCAGGGCGTCCACGGGCGGTCTCGACCGGGGCCGACGAGCCGCGTCGTTCCGGTGAACGGGCCGCGCGCCGGCGGATGGCGGGCGGGCCTCTGCCGGCCGGCCGATGGAGGCGCCGGCGCGGCG
This sequence comes from Vicinamibacterales bacterium, assembly GCA_965204675.1. Lineage (GTDB taxonomy): Bacteria > Acidobacteriota > Vicinamibacteria > Vicinamibacterales > UBA8438 > JAJEEA01. The sequence continues at coordinate 4,158,110 of OZ242003.1, read as the reverse complement.
GGGGAGCGGTATGGCCGGTACTCATCGGGGATCGGCAGGCGGAGGGGGGCCGGCGGGCGCCGGCCCGGCGACCCGCTTCGTCGTGGTCACGGGGCTGTCGGGAGCCGGGAAGTCCGCGGCTATCCGGGCCCTGGAAGACCTCGGCTACCTGTGCGTCGACAACCTGCCGACGGTGTTGATCCCGACGCTGGCCGACCTCGATCCCGGGGAAGGCGCGCGCCGTGACGCCATCGCCGTCGTCGTGGACGCGCGGGATCGGTCGTTTCCCGATCGCTTCGCCGGCGTATACACGGCGCTTCGCGCGCGGGGCCGCCTGCAGACTTGGCTCATCTTTCTCGAGGCTTCCGACGCCGCCCTGCTGCGGCGCTTCAGCGAGACCCGCCGGCCGCACCCGCTGGCGCCCGCGGGGTCGGTGATCGAGGGCATCCTGGCCGAGCGGGCGCGGCTCCGCCCGATAAGGGAGATGTCGGATCTCGTGCTCGACACCTCCGACCTCACGGTGCACGAGCTGCGCCGGGCGTTCGGAGAGCTCGCGGAGGGGAGAGACGGCCGGGCGCGGTTGACGGCGACGCTGCTCAGCTTCGGCTACAAGCACGGGGTGCCTGCCGAATCGGACCTGCTCTTCGATGTCCGCTTCCTGCCGAATCCGTACTTCGTTCCGGACCTGAAGAGGCTGAGCGGCCTCGACCCGGGGGTCCGCGACTACGTGTGCGCGGCCGACGCGGCCGGGCCGTTCCTGGAGAAGACCGCCGATCTGCTCGAGTTCCTGCTTCCCCGGTACATCCACGAGGGCAAGAGCTACCTGACCATCGGCGTCGGGTGCACCGGCGGACGCCACCGCTCGGTCGTGATCGTCGAGCAGCTCGAGGCGAGGCTGTCGGCCGTCGACGGGGTCCGATGGCGCGTACGTCACCGGGACGTGGGGGCGGGACGCGGCGATGACGGGGAGGGCGTCGGATGAGAGTGGACAAGCCGTGGGGCTACGAGCTGCACTGGGCGAAGACCGAGCGCTACGTCGGGAAGATCATCCACGTCGACGCCGGACACGCCCTCAGCCTGCAGTACCACCGGGTGAAGGACGAGACCATCCTGGTCTGGAGTGGACGCATCCGGTTCGAGACGGGGCAGGGCGACTCCCGCGTGACCCGCGAGATGGGGCCGGGAGAGAGCGTTCACATCGCGCCGGGCACCGTGCACCGCATGACGGCCCTCGAGCCGACCGACATCTTCGAGGTGTCGACCCCCGAGCTCGACGACGTCGTCCGCCTCGAGGACCGCTACGGTCGCGGCGCGGTCGGCGGCGCGGAGCCTGCCGCAAGGGGTTCGGACCCCGAACGCCGTCAATCCGGCTGATCGCCGGGCAGGATGATGCGTTCGAGCGTGGCCAGCCGTTGCTCGACCCTGCCGAGGGTGATCTCGACCGCACGGAGGCGGTCGTCGAGCCGCCGAATGTCGGTGCGGATGTCGGTGATGTCGGTGCGGATGTCGGCGATGTCCGCGTCCAGACGGTGCAGCTCGTTCCGGATGCCGGCGTTCTGCGCGATGAGGATGCCCCCGAGCACGAGGACGACGCCGATGATCCACTTCGCGTCAGTGCTTGGCATGGTGGCTTCTCGCAGCCGCGAAGGCAGCGGTCGAGCGGCGACGGCGACCAGCCTCGTACGGTGCGGCCCGACCGGGGGCGGTCAGTCCGGAGGGGCCATCGACAGGATCCGGCGCGCCCCGCCGGGCGGGCTCAGAACGGGATGTCGTCCTCGTTCAGCTCGGCGCCGCCGGACTCGCCACCGCCGCTGGGCATGTCCTGGCGCCCGCCGCCACCGTAGTCGCCGCCGCCTGCCGCCGAATCCCGTCCGCCGCCGCCCTCGCCGCCGCGGCTGCCGCCTCCTAGAAGCTCGATGTCCTGTGCCACGATCTTCGTCGTGTAGCGCTTGTTGCCGGACTGGTCATTCCATTCGTCCGTCTGGAGACGCCCTTCGACGTAGATCTGCGTGCCCTTGGTCAGATAACGCTGCAGCGCCTCGCCACGAGGACCCCACAGGTCCACGCGGTGCCATTCCGTGCGCTCCTGCCGCTGCCCGGACGCCTTGTCGGTCCACCTGTACGTCGTGGCCAACGAGAAGTTGCAGACGGCTCGGCCGTTGGGCGTATGCCGCAACTCGGCGTCCCGGCCGAGGTTGCCGACGAGAAAGACCTTGTTGACGCTTCCCATAAGCTCTCAGTCCAGGCGATCGAGCGCCTGCTGCGCCAGATTCGCCATGTTGTCGTCGGGATGCTCCCGCACCACCGTCTGGAAGGTCTCCCGGGCCAGATCGATCTGGTCGAGGCGCTCCAGGGCGAGGCCGCGCTTGTAGAGCGCCTCGGCCACCACGTCGCCGGCGGGATAGCGCGTGGAGACCTGCTCGTAGGCTTCGGCCGCCTCCAGGAACATCCCGTCCGCGTAGTAGTTCTGCCCGATGAAGAACAGGGCGTCATCGGCCAGCTCCGACCGGGGGAACGTGATGATGAACTGCTCGAACCCCTGGCGCGACAGCGCCCATTGGCCCGTCGTGTAGTCCGTGTACGCGGTGTCGTAGAGCCGCTTCGGCGAGATCCCCGCGTTGGCGGGCAGCGAAGACGCGACCGCCGGGTTCACCGGCAGGCCCGTCTCCGGATCGACCTCGAGGTCGGTCAGGGGCGCTCCCAGCATCGGCATGGCCATGCGCAGCGCCTCGACCTCCTGGGCGAGGGAGGAGACCCGCACGTTGTTCTCGTCGATCTTCTCCCGCACCACCCGCACCCCGGTTGCCACGCTGTCGATCTGGAGCTGCTGATTCGCGAACCCGCGGCGGACGGCGTCGCCCTGCGCGTCGAGCTGCGTCAGGATGGCCTGCAAAGTCCGCTCCAGCGTCGTGAGCGTCAACTGCAGCCGCGAGTACTGCTCCTGCATCATGCGGACATCGGCCGCAATCTGCTGGTGCTCGCGGTTCTGGCCCCGGGCGGGAACGACGGTCAGGGCGGCCACGAGGAATCCGAGCGCGAACCTGAAGGGAAGCCCTCTCATGACATTACCTCTGCGCCGGAACGGGGAATGGAAACCGGGGGCGCCCGAGACCGGGCGCCGGCACGAGCGATCCGCCCTATGGTAGCCCGGCCGCGGCCAATCCGCCAGCCCGGGCGGCCTCCGCGCCTACTTCGCCGTGATCACGAAATGCGCCCGCCGGTTGGCGGCCCACGCCGTCTCGTCGTTCCCGGGATCGAACGGAAACTCCTTGCCGTAGCTGACCGTCCGGACGCGCCCCGCCTCCAGTCCGAGCTCCAGCAGGTAGCGCTGGGCGGCCAGGGCCCGCCGCTCGCCGAGCGCGAGGTTGTACTCGGGCGTGCCTCTTTCGTCGCAGTGCCCCTCGATGGTCACGGCCCAGGTGGGGAAGCGCGTGAGCATGTCCGCGTTGGCTTCCACCACCTGCCGGCCCCGCTCGTCGAGCTCGGCGCTGTCGAGCACGAAGTACACCGGCTCGAGCAGCAGCGAACGATTGAGCTCCTCCAGCGACCGCGAGGCGATCTGATCGTCCGGCGTCAGGGCCGGGGTCACCGCCGCCGGCGGCGGGGCGACGGTCTCCGGGGCGGGGTCGAAGGCGACGATCTCGGGGGGATCCTCGATCACCGTCCGCTCCATCACCGGATCGGGTGCCACCGGCGGCGGGTTGTCGGCGCATGCGGCCTGCAGGCACGCCACCGCTGCGAGCGCCGCGACTCCGACGAGCCGTGAAACGTGTCCTCGATGCATCTTCGCCAGTGCCTCCTGTGTCTCCGACTTTTCCTGCGCCCGGCAACCCGGGTTGCCGGGCGGCTCCGCGAGTTACCGCGACCAGCTCGGCATCTCGTTGTTGCCGACCGACGTCACCCGGCGCAACCCCCGGCCGTCCCGGCCTATCGTGTAGATCTGCTTCGTCTCGTTGCGCGTCGACATGAACGCGATGTGGCGGCCGTTGGGCGCGTAGCTCGGACTCTCGTTCGTGCCGAGCCCGAACGTCAGTTGACGGACCTCGTTCGTGGCCAGATCCAGCACCTTGATGTCGTGTCCCAGGCCGGTCCGCGACGAGTAGGCGATCTCGTTGAACGGCGGCGGCGACCACGTCGGCCGGTCGCAGTAGGTCTCGTAGGTCAGCCGCCGCAGGCCGGTGCCGTCGGCGCCGACCACGTAGATCTGCGGGGTTCCGGTGCGGTCGGACGTGAACGCGATCTGCTGGCTGTTGGGCGACCACGTGGGGCTCGTGTCGATGGCGGGGTGGTTCGTCAGCCGCTGAAGCCCGGTGCCGTCGACGTTGGCGACGTAGATGTCGCTGCTGTCGTCGCGGTTCGAGTTGAAGGCGACGCGCCGGCCGTCGGGAGAGAAGGCGGGCAGGAAGTTCTGGCGCCGGCTGTCGCCCTCGATCGGCTTCGCCATGCGGCCCTCGAACAGGTGCGACACCAGCACGTCGGCGAACCCGCTCAGCCACGACGTGTACGCGATGGCACGGCCGTCGGGGGACCACGCGGGGTTCGTGTTGAGGGAGCGTGACACGGTGACCCGCCGCGGGTTGGCCCCGTCGTAGTCGGCGATGTAGATCTCCTTCACCGGCCGGTTCCCGACCAGCCCGAACGCCGACTCGCTGTCGCGGTCGGAGACGAACGCGAGGCGGGTGCGGGCCACCCCGTCGAGGCCGCGCTGGTTCCGGTGGATCTCGTCCGCGAGCTGATGCGCCAGGAGACGCATGTTGCGGGTCGAGCCGCTGTAGAGCACGCCGAATGCGGAACCGCCGGTCCGGACGTCGAAGAGACGGGCGGTGAGGTCGAGGCGGTTCTCGCCGCTGGCCTCGACGGTGCAGCTCATCACGCCGTCGGCGCCGATCTCCCGCCATCGGTCGAAGGGGAGATCGACCAGGGACCTCGCGGCCGGAATCGTCCGGTAGACGTCGCGGGGAATCAGCCTGAACTCGCGCTCGAAGTCCAGATCGTCCCAGAGCACCTGGGCGATGGTGCGGCTCGCCTCCTGCGTCGTCGGGTCGGGCGTCAGCGGCAGGCAGTCGGGCACGGCGATGCTCGGCTGGGACCCGATGCTGTCCCCGATGGTGACCCTGACCGTGTCCTGCTGCACCGGCCTCCCGCCCGCGCCGGTCGGCGCCGGCAGCAGGGGGGCGGCCAGCGTGAACAGGGCGGAACGGCGGGAAATACGGACCATCGATGATGCTCCTCAGCGTCTGTAGTGAAAATCGAGATGAACGGTCAGGCGGTCGGCGGGGAACGCCGGCGGCAGGTACGGCAACTGCCTCGTCAGGAGCACGGCGCGCTCGGCGCTGGTATCGAGGGCGAAGTGACCGCTGCCGGCCTCCCGCTCCACGTCCGTGATGCGGCCGTCACGCTCAATCGTGAACCTGATGGTCACCACGCCGGTCACGGGTTGACGGCGGTTCCAGTTGTTGCGGATCCGCTCCGTCATGACCGCGATGTACTCCGGACAGCAGAAGTTCAGGAGCTCGAGCTCCCCGCCGTCGCCGAGCCCGCCGGCGGAGAGTCCCACGCCGCCCCCCTCGGCGCCGGTGTCCGCGAGGGCGCTGCCCTCGCGCAGCGCCGGGCCCCGGACCGGCGTCCGGCCCCGCGACTCTTCCGGCGCCGCCTCCGGCGGCACGTCCTCCTCGACCCGGCGGGCGGCGTCCTCGTCGGGCAGGACCACCTCCGGCGGGGCGGGGGTGGGGGGCTGAATCCACTGCGGGCGGTTCGCCTCCTCGAGCGGCAGCACCTCCTGCACGGGGCGCGCGGCGAGCGCCGCCTGCCCCCCGGTGCTGGGCCCGGCCGGGCCCCCGAGGCTGATGTTCATGACGTCGGCCGACAGCCCGGTCTCGAGGTCGGCGACGAAGGCCGACGGGAACACGACGAGCACGGCCAGGAGGGCGCCGTGGCCGGCCAGGGAGATCGCGCAGGTGCGGCCGAGGCCGTCCCCGCCGGCCCTGCGCTGGCGAACCACGTCGGTGATGGACTGCATGCTGTGCCCCTGCGCGTCGGTCACGGCTCGGTCGGCAACGCCGTCACGAGCCCGACGTCGGAGACGCCGCCCGCCTTGAGCTCGTCGATGACCGACACCAGCTCCCGATAGGTGATGTCTCCGTCGCCGCGGACGAAGACCTCCCGGGCGGCGCTCGCGTTCAGCTCCTGCCGCATGCGCTCCGCGAGCACCTCGAGCCGGACCAGGTCGTCCCCCACCTGCACGATTCGATCCTCGCGGAACGTCAACCCGATCGTCACGAACAGCCGTTCGGCGACGAGCTGATCGGAGCGCCGCGACACCGGGAGGCTCACGTCCATGCCGCGCTGCATCATCGGCGCCGCCACCATGAAGATGATCAGCAGCACGAGCATGACGTCCACGAGCGGCACCACGTTGATCTCCGACAGCGACGTCGCGGCCCGCGGGCGTCCGCGCCGCCGGCCGCCGGACGAGCCGCCCGCCCCGTTGCCGTGAATAGTGGGCATGTCCTTGTGACGCCTGACCCGCGCTCGCGGGCGGCTGGCCCGCCAATCGCCGCCTGCGGCTCCGCTTGGCGCCCAACCAATCCTCCAGTAGTCCGCGCCGTTCCACGGCGCAGACTACTGCATGAAGTTCCTCTCCGAGATGTTGAGGAACTCCAGGGAGAAGTCGTCCATCATCGACAGGTACAGGCGCACCTTGTTCGTCAGGTGGTTGTAGAAGTAGACGGCGGGAATCGCCGCCCCGAGGCCGGCCGCGGTCGCCACCAGCGCCTCGGCGATGCCGGGGGCCACCACCGTCAGGCTCGTCGAGCCCGTCCCCGCGATGCCCTGGAAGCTGTTGACGATGCCCACCACGGTGCCGAACAGCCCGATGAACGGGGTGATGCTGGCGGTCGTCGCCAGCAGATGGACGCGGTGCTCGAGCTTGTTGACCTCGACCACCGCGGCCCGCTGCAGCGCCCGGTCGACCGCCTCGAGGCTCCGCAGGACGGGACGCTCGCCGGTCCCGCCGTCGCCCTGGCGAAGCTGCGCGTTGAGCTCGGCGTAGCCGGCCTGGAAGAGCCCGGCCAGCGGACTGTGCTTCAGCGTGCGGCACGCCGAGCTCACCTCGGAGAACTTCGTGCTCCGCCGAAACACGTCGAGAAAGCTCCAGGTCTGCCGTTCTATCCGGGGGAACAGCCACAGCTTGTGGAGGGCGATGCCCCACGAATAGACCGAGAACAGGAGCAGGAGAAGAAGGACGAACTTGTTGAGGGGCGTCGACTGGGCAATCCAGTCGAGCAGGCCGCCACTCAACCCAGCAGATGACGCGCCATCGGCCTGCAGTTGCATGGCCAAGGCGTAGCAACCAAGAGCACGCACGAGCCCTCCGTCAACCGATGCGCGCCGCTGGGAAGGCGCTGACAGGGCAAGGTAACACGGCGGGGAGGCGCTGTCAAACCTATGATACGATGGCGCTTCCCGGCCCCCGGGACCCTGCCGGACCATGATCCGCTTTCTCAGCATTCGAGACATGGCGGTCATCGATCGCCTGGAGCTCGAGCTGGACGCCGGCTTCACGATCCTGACCGGCGAGACCGGCGCCGGCAAGTCGATTCTGGTGGGCGCCCTGGGACTGCTGCGGGGGGCGCGGGCATCGTCGGGCCTGGTGCGCACCGGCGCGGAGCGGGCGGTGGTGGAGGCGATGGCGGAGGACGCCGACGGCGGCGAGCGCGTGCTGCGCCGCGAGGTGTCGGCAAGGGGACGGAGCCGGGCCTTCGTCGACGACCGGCTCGTCTCGACCGCGACCCTCCGGGCCGTCGGCGCGCGGTTGCTGGACATCCATGGCCAGCACGAGCATCAGGCGCTGTTCGATCCGTCGACCCATCTCGATCTGCTCGATCGCCACGCCGACCTCTGGCCGTTGCGCGGCTCGGTGCGGGACGCCTTCGCGGGCTGGCAGGACGCCCGGCAGCGGCTCGAGCAGGCACGCGCCCGCGCCGCCACCGCGGTCGAGCGGACCGAGATCGTGGCGTTGCGGCTTCGCGACATCGACGAGGTCGACCCCGTGGAGGGCGAGGACGAGACGCTGGCCGCCGAGCGGCGGCTGCTCGCCAACGCCGAGCGGGTCCACCGCCTGGCGGCCGAGAGCTACGCGGAGCTGTACGACGGGGACGGCGCCGCGCTGGACGTCCTCGACCGGGTGTGGCGGCGGGTGGAGGAGCTCGCGGGCTTCGACGGCGAGTTCGCGCCGCACCTCGCGGCGAGGGACACGGTGCGGCCCCACCTCGAGGAGCTGGCGTACGCGTTGCGGTCGCGCGCCGGCGGGGCGGAGGCGCCGCCCGGGCAGCTACCGGCGGTCGAGGAGCGGCTGGCGAAGCTGGAGCGCCTCAAGCGGCGCTACGGCCCGACCCTCGCGGACGTCATCGCCCATCGCGACGGGCTGCGGCGGGAACGCGAGGAGCGGGCAGGGGAGACCGACGTCGAATCGCTGGAAGCCGCCGCCTCGGCGGCGGGAGAACGCTACGCCGGCCTCGCCCGCACGCTGTCCGGGCGCCGCCGCGCGGCGGCGGGCGAGCTGGCCCGCGCCGTCGAGGGCGGGTTGGGCGAGCTGGCGATGGAGCGCACGCAGTTCGAGGTCGCGTTCCTCGAGGCGGCGGAAGGGGAGGCGGCCTGGACGGACCGGGGAGTCGACCGGGTGGCGTTCTACTTCTCGGCCAATCCCGGGGAAGACATCCGGCCGCTCGCGCGCATCGCTTCCGGCGGCGAGCTCTCCCGCGTCATGCTGGCGCTGCGCACGGTGATCTCCACCGACCCGCCCGGTCGCACGCTGGTCTTCGACGAGGTGGACGCGGGCGTCGGCGGGGAGGCGGCGGAACGGATCGGGGCGAGGCTGCACGGGCTGGCGGAGCGGTACCAGGTGCTCTGCATCACGCACCTGCCGCAGATCGCGGCCTGGGGCACCAGCCATCATCGGGTCGCGAAGTCGGTCCGCGACGGACGGACGCTGGCCTCGGTGGAGAGGCTCGACGGGGAGTCGCGGGCGTCGGAGATCGCGAGGATGATGACCGGGACCCGGGTCTCGGGTACCGTGTTGGAGAGTGCGCGGGAGCTGCTGTCGCCGGCGAAGCCGAACCGAAGGGCTCCATGAGCGCGCCGGGCGGGGGTCCGCGGCGCGGAACCGCGTGAGCTTCCGGAGGGTCGATCGGGCGCCGGGTGGAGGCTGTTGCGCGGCGCTGCGGTCGGGTTGCGCTTTCGCCGGCGCGAAGGCTCCCGCGGCGACGAGTGGCAGGCCAGGAAGGCAACCGTGGCGAGGAAGTACTTCATCGAGACGTTCGGCTGCCAGATGAACGTCCACGACTCCGAGCGGCTCGCCGGCCTGCTCGACCAGGCGGGGTACGAAGCGGCCGAGGCCGTCGGCGACGCGGATCTCGTGGTCATCAATACGTGCAGCGTCCGCGAGCGGGCCGAGGAGCGGCTCTATACGGAGCTCGGCATGGTGCCCGGCGGCCGCGGCGGCAAGCGCCCGATCGTGGCGGTCACCGGCTGCGTCGCGCAACAGGAGGGGCGCGCCCTGCTCGAGCGCGGCCAACGCGTCGACCTCGTCGTGGGCACGCAGGCGCTGAGCCGGCTGCCGGCCATGGTGGACGGCCTGACCGGCCACCGGCCGGAGCGCGTCGACGTCAATCCCTACGACAACGTCTCGTTCCCGTTGGGCGTGGCCCGGCGCTCGAACCCGGTGACGGCGGCGGTCACGATCATCGAGGGCTGCAACGACTTCTGCGCGTTCTGCGTCGTGCCGTACACGCGGGGCCACGAGCGGATGCGGCCGGCCGCGGAGATCCTCGACGAGGTGCGGCTCGCCGCCGACAGCGGCTATCGCGAGGTCCACCTCCTCGGCCAGATCGTGAATCACTACTCGGCGCCCGACCGCCCCGGCTGCGACTTCGCCGAGCTGCTCACGCTGGTCGACGGCGTCCCGGGCATCGAGCGCATCCGGTTCGCGAGCCCGCACCCGCGACACGTCAGCGACCGGATGATCGGGGCCATGCGGTCGCTCCCGAAGGTGTGCCGGCATCTGCACCTGCCCGTACAATCGGGCTCGACCGCGGTGCTGGCGCGGATGCGCCGCCGCCACACCCGGGAAGACTACCTGCAGCTCGTCGACCGGCTGAGGGCCGCGATGCCGGACATCGCCCTGTCGACCGACGTCATCGTCGGCTTTCCGGGAGAGACCGACCGCGACTTCGAGGAGACGCTCAGCCTGACCCGCCGCGTGCGGTACCACAGCATGTTCTCCTTCAAGTACTCCGAGCGGCCCAACACGCTGGCCTCCAAGCGGCTCGCCGACGACGTGCCGGCGGCCGAGAAGACGCGGCGGATCGTCGGGCTGCAGGAGCTGCAGAAGGGGATACAGTCCGAGATTCACCGGACGCGCGTCGGCGCCGTGGTCGAGGTCCTGGTCGATTCGACGAGCCGCCGGCGCGCCACCGAGTTGGCCGGCCGCACCGGCGGGAACACCGTGGTCAACTTCCGCGCGGGTTCCGGCGGCGCGGAGTCCGGCGACCTGCTGGGCCGGCTCGTCAGGGTGCGCATCACGGACAGCGGACCGTTCAGCCTCCGGGGCGAGCTCGCCGATTCTCCTGCGCCGCACCCGTCGCCGCCGGTCGGCCGCGGTTCGGCCGTCGAGCGCGGCGGAGCGGTGGGATAGGGCGGTAGTCCGTTCGCCGCAGGAATTCGCTTCAGCGAGACTCCCAACGCGACCCGAGGTCGCGCAGCCGGCCGATGGCCGCAGGAGTTTCGCTTCAGCGAAACTCCCAACGCGACCGAAGGTCGCGCGGTCGCGCGGCGGCTTCCGAGCGCCGCCCGACCACCCGGCCGGAGCCCCGCCGTCGGACTCCGGTGAGCAGCGGAGGTATCGGATGCAGGTCGAGATGTCCATCAAGGGGCTGATGGTGGATCCCATCACCAACATGCCGATCGTGATCCTGCACGACGCCGAGGGGCAGCGCGTTCTGCCCATCTGGATGGGCGTGTTCGAGGCCAACGCCATCGCCCTGCAGATCGAGAACGTGTCGACCCCGCGGCCGATGACGCACGACCTGCTGCGCAACGTCATTCACGATCTCAAGGCGGACGTCCGCAAGGTCGTCGTCACCGACCTGAAGGACAACACCTTCTATGCCGTGATCCACCTGGTGGCGCAGGGCGAGCCGGTGGCCATCGACGCCCGCCCCAGCGACGCCATCGCGCTGGCCCTTCGCGTGCGGGCCCCGATCTTCGCCGAGGACACCGTCATCGACCGCGCGAAGTCGCTGAACATCACGCCCGACAAGGCCGACTCGGAGCGTCTGCAGAAGTGGCTGGAGGCCCTCGACCCGGACGAGCTGGGAAAGTACAAGATGTGAGGGGGCCCATTGACACGTTGTCGCGAGCGTTCCTAAAATGGGGCCGCGGTCGGATCGAGCGTCCGACCAGGTCCTCGGCGCGTTTCCTGCCAGCAGCCGCTCGACATGATCGTCGCGATCGCCAATCAAAAGGGCGGCGTAGGCAAGACCACCACCGCGATCAACCTTGCCGCCGCGCTGTCGCTCCGCGAGGGACGGACCCTGCTGATCGATCTCGACCCGCAGAGCAACAGCACCCTCTCGTTCGTCGACCGCACCACCATCACGCGATCCGTCTACGACGCCTTCGCCGACCGGGACTGCTCGCTCGCGGACATCGTGCTGCCGGCCGAGCAGCAGGAGAACCTCTCGGTCGCCCCCGCCCAGATCTCGCTGGCCAAGCTCGAGGCGCGCCTGGTGGGCGAGCTCGACGCCCACTTCAAGCTGAAGGACCTGCTGGCGCCCCTCGGCGACACCTACCGCTACGTCGTCATCGACTGCCCGCCGACCCTCGGCCTCCTCACCGTGAACGCCCTGGTGGCCGCGACGCACCTGCTGATTCCGATTCAGTCGTCGTACTTCGCGCTCGAGGGCACGGACGACCTCCTGGAGACGATCGAGAAGGTCAGGACGAGGGCCAACCCGAGCCTCGAGATGATCGGCGTGCTCATCACCATGCACGACCGGCGCACGTCTCTCGGCCGGGACATCCGCACCCAGATCAACAAGGTCTTCGGCGCCAAGGTGTTCAAGACGGTCATCTCGAAGAACGTGCGCCTGGAGGAGAGCCCCGCGTACCGCGAATCGATCTTCTCCTTCGCCCCGGACTCCAAGGGCGCGTCGGACTACTACCGCCTGTGCGAGGAGGTCATTGATCGTGCCTAGAAGAGGACTCCCGAGCGCAGTCAAGATGCGCCACGATCAGCACTACGTGGAGGCCCTGGCCGCTTCCGCGGGCGTGCCCCTCGGCCGCATGGTCCCCATCGACCAGGTCGACCCCAATCCCGACCAGCCGCGGCAGGTCATGGGCGACCTGTCCGAGCTCATGGCCTCGATCTCGGAGAAGGGCATTCTCGAGCCCCTTATCGTGCGGCAGCGGCGGGGCCGGTTCCAGATCGTGGCCGGCGAGCGGCGCTACCAGGCCGCGGTCCGGTTGCAGCTCGCCGAGGTTCCGGTCGTCATCCGCGACGTCGCGGACGACGAGATGATCGAGATCGCCCTCATCGAGAACCTCCAGCGCAAGGACATCAGCCCGTTCGAAGAGGCGGAGGCGCTGCAGTCCCTCGTCCTCGGGCACGGCTACAAGCACGAGGAGATCGCCAGGAAGATCGGGAAGTCGCGCACCTCGGTCACCGAGTCCCTCGCCCTCCAGGCCATGCCGGACGAGGTCCGGGAGCTGTGTCGGCTGGCCGACATCACCTCCAAGTCGCTGCTGTTGCAGGTGGTCAGACAGGGCGACGCCGGGAAGATGGTGGCCTTCCTCGAGCAACTCACGCGAGGGGGCGGCCAGGCGACGCGCGAGCAGGCGCGCGCGGTGGCGGCGAGGCAGAGCGACAGGCAGAAGCCGGGGCGCCCCAAGGCCTTCGTGTTCAAGTACGTCCCGCCCGCCAAGAGCTTCAACCTGAACCTCAGGTTCCGGAAGTCCGACGTCGAGCGCGAGGAGATCATCTCGGCCCTCACGGAGATCATCGAGGAGCTGAAGCGGGCCGAGTGACCCGGCCGGCGGCCGCGCTGAATCGTCGGCCGCTACTGCCTCGCAGGCGGCTTTCGGCGGTGCGGCCCGGGGCCTTTTGGACACCAAAGTTAACATAACATCCCTTATCGGACCCACTTCGTGGGTCCGATCAAGGGGTCCGCTGGGGCGTGGTTGTCGCCGGAGTTGCGGGGGCTCAGCGGTGGTGCTGCGGTTCGGCTTGGCGCTGTTGGTGGCCGGCGTTGCGGGAGCTCAGCGAGGGTGCTGCGGGTTCGACGTGATGCTGCGAGGGCTCAGCGATGGTGGCCGGGGTCTGCTGGGGCGTGGTTGTCGCCGGCGTTGCGGGGGCTCAGCGGTGGTGCTGCGGTTCGGCTTGGCGCTGTTGGTGGCTGGCGTTGCGGGAGCTCAGCGAGGGTGCTGCGGGTTCGACGTGATGCTGCGAGGGCTCAGCGATGGTGGCCGGGGTCTGCTGGGGCGTGGTTGTCGCCGGCGTTGCGGGGGCTCAGCGGTGGTGCTGCGGTTCGGCTTGGCGCTGTTGGTGGCCGGCGTTGCGGGGCTCAGCGAGGGTGCTGCGGGTTCGACGTGATGCTGCGAGGGCTCAGCGATGGTGGCCGCGACTTGAGCGCCTCGCCCCAGCGCTTGGCGTTTGCCGGAGGCTTGGCAGGCGATCCTCGCCGGGCCTCGGTGAGGTGAACGCTACGGGGGCACCCTGAGATCACAGGCCGAGGGCCACCGGGTGAGGCAACCGTCGGCCGGCCGACATCGCCGGCAAGCCTCGAGGGTCTTCAGCGAGCTGAACCCCCGACTGTGTAGAGTCGAGCGGGGCTCTTCTACCGCGGAGCGGAGACTACCCCGCCGTCGCGGGCGGCCGGCTTGGTACAATCGAGCGTGATGGTTCGCATCATCGACCGCTACATCCTGCGCGAGACCCTGCCGCTGGTCTTCCTGAGCCTGCTGGTCTTCACCTTCCTGTTGCTGATCCCGCCGATCATGGACTACGCCCAGGAGCTGATCGCCAAGGGCGTGGACGGCTGGACGATTGCGGAGCTCCTGCTGTTGCTGGTGCCGCAGGGGCTCGGCATCACGATTCCGATGGCGGTGCTGCTCGGCCTGCTGATGGGCCTGGGCCGGATGTCGGGGGATCGGGAGATCGTCGTCATGCAGGCGTGCGGCGTCAGCATCACCCGGCTGCTGCGCCCCGTCTTCGCCCTGGCCGTCGTCGCCGCCGCCGCCACCTGCTACACCCTCGTCATGGTGTTGCCCGACGCCAATCAGCGGTTTCGCGACATCGTCTTCGAGACCGTCGCGGCGGGGACGGAGAACGACGTGAAGGCGCGCGTCTTCTACGAGGGCCTGCCGAACATGGCCCTCTACGTCGACGAGGTCGATCTCCGGGGCACGGGCTGGTCCGGCGTCTTCCTCGCCGACACGCGGGACGCCGGCGCACCGCAGACCTACGTCTCCGACGAGGGACATCTCGTGCTCGACCCGGCGAACCGGCAGGTCGACATCGTGCTGACCTCGGGGGCCGCGCACGACGTCGACCGGGCCGAGCCCTCCACCTACAACGTCAACCGGTTCGACGAGATCGTGCTGGGCCTCGAGTTCGACGACGTCTTTCCCGACAGCGCCCTGCCGCCCGAAGAGAACGAGATGACCATTGCCGAGCTGCGGGCGCGAACCGCGGAGCTGGAGTCCCGGGAGCTCCCGGCGCACAACCAGATCATGGCGATCCACCAGAGGTTCTCGCTCCCGGTCGCGTGCCTCGTGTTCGCCTTCATCAGCCTCCCGCTGGGGGTCAGCACCCGCAAGGACGGCAAGCTCGCGAGCTTCGCCCTGGGCATCGGCGTCATCTTCGCGTACTACATCCTCATGTTCGGCGCCATGGGGCTGGCGAGGAGCGCCCTCGTCTCGCCGCACTGGGCCCTGTGGATCTGCAACATCGTGCTGGGCGGGACCGGCGTGGCGCTGCTCGCGTGGCGCGCCCGTTTCGGGGAAGATCGCATCCTGCCCGTGCTGTCCCGCCTCATTGGACGGCCTCCCCCGCCGCCGAGCGGGCCGGTTCCTCCGACTCCGACGCCCCGCGCGGGAGCGGGACGCGGGGTGAGCCTGGGAGGCGGCCTCGGCTGGGGCCCGAGCCTGCTGGATCGCTACGTGGCCAAGCAGTACCTCAGGCTCGTGGCCCTAGCCTTCGTCGGTCTCCTCGGCATCTTCTACATCACCACCTTTCTCGAGATCTCCGACCGGCTGTTCCGGGGCGATACGACGCTCGACATGGTCCTGGAGTACTTCTGGTACGCCACGCCGCAGTTCGTCTACTACGTCCTGCCCATCTCCGCCCTCGTCTCCACCCTCGTCACGGTGGGATTGCTCACGCGGACGAGCGAGCTGACGGTGATGAAGGCGTGCGGCATCAGCCTGTACCGGATCGCCCTGCCTCTCTTCCTCTTCTCGCTGCTGTGGAGCGGCACCCTGTTCGGCATGAGCGAGAGCTTCCTCGCCGACGCCAACCGCCGGGCCACCGAGCTCCGCCGGGTCATCCGCGGAGGCTCCCCGCAGTACGTCGACATCCTCCAGCGGCAGTGGCTCATGGGCGGGGACGGCACCATCTACAACTACGCGGGCTTCAACCCCGTCGAGGTGATGCTGCACGACCTCACGGCCTATCGATTCGCCGAGGACGAATGGCGTCTCGCCGAGAGGCTGTTCGCGGGGCTCGCGGTGCACGAAGACGGATGGCAGGGCCGTGACGTCTGGGTCCGGGAGTTCGACGAGGAGAGGAGTCCGGGGGCCTTCGAGGCGATTGCGCAACTCGAGCTGCCGATCTCCCCGCCGGACGCGTTCGCGACGGACCCGCCCGACGCAGAACGGATGAACTACCGGGAGCTGGATCGTTATATCGGTGAGCTCTCCGCCAGCGGCCACGACGTGGTGCCGCTCCGGGTCGAGCTGCAGCGCAAGCTGTCGTTCCCGCTCGTCACGCTGATCCTGACCCTCATCGCGGTCCCGTTCGCGGTCACCATCGGCCGGCACGGGGCGCTGTCGGGCGTGGGCGTCGGCCTCCTGCTGGCGCTCTCCTACTGGGTCCTCGTCAGCGTATTCGCGGCCATCGGGAGCGCCGGCGTGCTGACTCCAACCCTCGCCGCCTGGGCCCCCAACGTCCTCTTCGGCGGCTCGGCCGTCTACCTGCTGCTCGCGGCGCGGACCTGAGCGAATCGCGGCCTACAGCCCTGCCGCGCTGCGAAGGGCGTCCGCCCTGTCGGTCCGCTCCCAGGTGAAGTCGGGCTCCGACCGGCCGAAGTGGCCGAAGGCGGCCGTCTGCCGGTAGATGGGCCGGCGGAGATCGAGGGTCTCGATGATGCCCTTGGGCGTCAACGAGAAGTGCTCCCGCACGAGCTCGCTCATTCGTTTCTCGTCGATCCTCGCGGTGCCGAAGGTGTCGACGAGCACGGACACCGGGTCGGCGACGCCGATGGCGTACGCCAACTGGACCTGGACGCGGTCGGCGAGGCCGGCCGCGACGCAGTTCTTCGCGACGTAGCGGGCCATGTAGCTCGCGGAACGGTCGACCTTGGTGGGGTCCTTGCCCGAGAAGGCGCCGCCGCCGTGGGGCGCGGCCCCGCCGTAAGTGTCCACGATGATCTTCCGGCCGGTCACGCCGGCGTCGCCGTGCGGTCCGCCGGTCACGAACCGGCCGGTCGGATTGACGAGGATGCGCGTCTTCTCGTCGAGCAGCGATGGGGGGATGTTCGGCTCGATGACGTGCGCGCGCACATCCGCGTGGATGCGGTCGTTGGCGACGTGGTCGCCGTGCTGACTCGACACCACGACCGTGCGGACCCGCACCGGCTTGTCGCCGTCGTACTCGACCGTCACCTGCGACTTGCCGTCGGGCCGCAGGTAGTCGATGACGCCGTCGCGGCGGGCCCGCGACAGGCCCCGGCACAGCTTGTGGGCCAGCGAGATCGGCAGCGGCATCAGCGACTCGGTCTCCTCGCGGCACGCGTAGCCGAACATCAGCCCCTGGTCGCCGGCACCCCCGGGGTCCACCCCCATCGCGATGTCCGGCGACTGTCCGTGGATGGCCGACAGCACCGCGCAGGTGTCGGCGTCGAACCCGAACTTGGCGCGCGTGTACCCCACGTCGCGGATTGCCTCCCGCACCACGTCCGTGAAGTCGGTCGATCCGGTGCAGGTGATCTCGCCGGCGATCACCACCAGCCCCGTCGTCAGCAGCGTCTCGCAGGCGACCCGGCCGGTCGGGTCCTGGGCGAGGACAGCGTCCACGATGCCGTCCGAGACCCGATCGGCGATCTTGTCGGGGTGACCCTCGGTGACGGACTCCGACGTGAAGAGATACTGCCCGGTCCGGCGCATAGAGTGTGCTCCTTGCTGCGTGGTGACGACTGCGGGCGTCCGGCGCCGACGACGCCGGATGGATGACGCGGCCTCGTTCCGGTCCGCGGAAGTGCTTGCCGCGAGGCGTCCGCGGGCCGTATGGCCGACCCCCGGGTCGCGTTGGCAACCGCTAACGATACCATCGACCCGCGGCGGGGATCAACGCGCCTCGAGCCGCGGCGCGGTGCGCAACGAAAGAGCGGGGCGCTGTCAACGGCGTGGTACGCTCGATTCTGGAGACCGGAAGACCTGGAGATCAGGAGGCGTACGATGCACCCCCGCCGCGGCTGACCCCACTCCTCCCCGGACTGACCTGCCGGACCGCCACCTCCCTCTGCTCGGCGGTCACGATCCGAGCCCGGGCGGAGCCGTCCCCGCGTCGGAAGGCTCAAGCCCGCGGATGGAACTCGTCGTGGATCGCCCGGAGCCGCGCGTCGAGAATGTGGGTGTAGATCTGCGTCGTCGACAGGTCGGCATGGCCCAGCAGGGTCTGGATGACGCGCAGGTCCGCTCCCCTCTCGAGGAGGTGGGTGGCGAAGGAGTGCCGCAGCGTGTGGGGGCTGAGCTCGCGCGAGAGCCCGGCCTGGCGGCCGTACTTCTTGACGATCTTCCAGAACCCGACCCGGGTCAGGACTCCCCCGTCCCGCGCGTTCAGGAAGAGGAAGGCCGATTCGCGGCGCTTGAGCAGGACCGGCCGTCCCGAGGCGAGATAGCTGCGGGTCCACGCGGCGGCCGCCTCGCCGACCGGCACCATCCGCTCCTTGGCACCCTTCCCCAGGCACGTGAGCAGACCCCGGTCGAGGTCGACGTCGCCGACCCGCAGGCCCACCAGCTCGCTGACCCGCATGCCCGTCGCGTAGAGCAGCTCGAGGAGGGCACGGTCGCGCAGGCCGGCCGGGCGGCCGGCGTCGGGCTGCTCGAGGAGGCGGTCGACCTCGTCGAGGGAGAGGAACCGGGGCAGGGCCGGCCACGCCCGGGGCGCGTGCACGTCGTCGGCGGGGCTCGCCATGAGACGGCCCTCGAGGACCAGGAACCGGTAGAACCCCCGCACGCTCGCGACATGGCGCGCCACCGATCGCGGCGACAGCCCCGACACCATGAGCTCGCGCACGAAGGCCTCGAGATGGCCGCGATCGAGCGCCGCCGGCGCCAGGTCCAGCCGGGCGGCGAAGGCGCACAGGTGCGCGAGGTCGCGCCGGTAGGCGAGCACGGTGTTGGCGGCGAGGCGGCGCGACACGCGCATCTCGTCGAGAAAGCCGAGCACCTCCGGCGGCGCGTCCGCGAAGTCGGGCATCGATTGTCCGGGCCGTTTCGCGCGTTGTATAATTTCCACCTCAGATTCTATCGGCAGGAAGGGTCGACGGGTCGAGGTGCGGCGCACGCGGCCCCCGCGACCGAAATCCAGGACAGGGTGCGAGCAATGCAGAGACGCTTCCTTCTTCTCTCGGGTTTTCTTGCGGTTCTCGTCGCGGCGGCGCCGGCCGCCGAGGGAACGACGCAGGCCGCGCCGGCCGACTTCGCGATCCAGTTGAACGAGTACGTGCAGGTGCAGGAAGCGCTGGCCGCCGACGACTTCGAGTCCGCGATGGCCGAGCTCGAGGAGTTCGCCCGAATCACCGACGAAGCGACCCGGACCCTCGCGATGCACACGCTCGAGGCCGGCGACATCGAGGAGATGCGCGCCCGCTTCAAGCCGCTGTCCGAGTCGCTGGCCGAGCAGGCCCTGCCCCAGGGGTTCGCGCGGGCCTACTGCCCGATGTACGACAACGGATCGGCCTGGGTGCAGCGCGACGGCCCCGTCCGCAATCCCTACTACGGCGCCTTCATGCTCACCTGCGGCGTCGTCGACGCGGCGGCCGGCGCCCACATGGACCACAGCCCCCAGCACGGCGGCACCGTGTTCATGGCCCCCGACAGCTTCCACCACATCGAGGGCACGTTCCCCGAGCCGGGGCTGTTTCGGCTCTATGCGACCGACAACTACCGGGAGCCGGTGGACGTCAGCACGTGGACCGGCCGCGCCGTCACCCTCGAGGAGTACGACGAGGCGACCGACGAGTTCGTGGAGGTCCGGGCCTTCGATCTCTTCCCGGGCCCGAACGGCGAGTATCTCGAGGCCCTCATCCCGACGTCGGACCCCAACTACGAGGCCCCGGCCGAGTTCGCCGCCAAGGTCATCTTCCAGGAGGACTTCCCGGCCGAGCGCTTCGACTTCATCTTCGGCGCGCTGACCACCGAGGCGGCGGTCGCCGACGCCCTCCCGGCCGCCGTCTTCGGCGGGGCCGCGCCCGAGGCGGTGCCCCTGGCCCAGCGCATCCTGCCGGACATCCCCGACACCGCGTTCGGCATCGCGGCCGAGATCGCGTCGCGCGACCGGCAGATTCAGGACCTGATCGCCCGCGGGGCGTTCACCGAGATCTTCATCCCCGCCCTCCAGGCCAAGGAGCTGGCCCTGGCCCTGCAGCAGGCGGCGGCCGACCTGCCGCCGGCGAGCGGCAACCAGGTGCGCATCGCGGTCCGTCACCTGGTGCGTTCGGCCTACCTGCTGGACTGGTACGGCGACCTCGGCAACAAGAACAACGTCGACAGCGCCTACGCCGTCTTCGGCGGCGCCGTCGGCGAGATCAACGCCGTCTACGACATCCAGTGAAGCCGCCGGCCGCGGTCGCGCCGCGCCGTGTCACGCTCGTGAGCGTCGTCGCACGGTGAGGCTTCGCGCCGTTGTCGAGAAGGCCGGAAGTTCGGGAGGATGATGATGCGACGTCATGCGTCCGGGGTCCTCGTTCTGGCGGCTGTCGGGGCCGTCGTGCTGCTCGGCAGCGTGACGCGGGGGCACACCCCCATCGCGTCCCGCTTCACCTACAACGAGCACGTCTTCGCCATCTTCGAGCGCCAGTGCGGGAGCTGCCACGTCGAGGGCGGCATCGGCCCGATGTCGCTGCTGACGTACCGCGAGGCGTATCCGTGGACCCAGTCGATCCGCGAGGAAATTCTCGGCCTCCGCATGCCGCCCTGGAAGGCGGAGGACGGCTTCGGCAGCTTCAGCAACGGCCACGTGCTGCCGGCCCACGAGATGGACATGCTGCTGGAGTGGTCGGCCGGCGGGTACCCCCAGGGTCCGCGCAACCTGACGCCGCCCGCGCCGCCGCCGAGCACGGGCTGGAACCTCGACGAGCCGACGCTTGCGATTCCCCTCCCCGAGCCGTTCGTCTTCGACGCCGGCACGTCCGAGACGGTCCGGTACTTCGTGCTGCCCACCGACCTCGGGGCGGACCGGTCGATCCGCGCCGTCGACGTGCTGCCCGAGAGCCGCGCCGTCGTGCGGCACGTCTCGGTTTACGTCGACACCAGCGGCGAGGCCCGGGCCGCCGACGCCGCGGACGACGGGCCGGGATTCGCCTCGGGATTCGAGAGCGCGGAGCCGGTCGCGGTGTGGTGGCCGGGCCAGCAGATCGAGGTCCTCGACGGCATCGGCTATCCCCTGCCGGCCGGGGCCGACCTCGTGGCGAGGATCCTCTACAAGAAGACCTGGATCACCGAGGGGCTGGAATTCACCGACAGGACCCAGCTCGGGCTGCATCTCGCTGACGGAGACACCGGCGCCATCGAGCAGACGGTCGTCGATGTGACCGCCGAGCCGGCCGGCCGCGAGCTGACCTTCCGTCACGTCTTCGACGACGAGACCACCCTGCTCGCCCTGCTCCCGGAGGTCGCGGTAGGTTCCAGCGAGCTGCAGGTCGAAGGCGTGCTGCCGGACGGTTCCAGACAGCCTCTCCTGCTGATTCGGGAGCCGGACCCGGCGTGGCCGACACGGTACTGGCTCGAAGAACCGCTGGACCTGCCCCGGGGAAGCGCACTGCACGTCACGGCAACGCTGGAGCCCGGCGCCGGGTCCCAGGACGTTCCGTCTCTGTTCGCCAGCGACGCCCCCATGCGCCTGCTCGTGGACCACACCAACGGGACGCCGGTCGCCGACTAGAGGCGGCCGGTCGCCTTCAACAGCTCCGCGTTCAGCACCGCCGCCCCCGCGGCCCCGCGGACGGTGTTGTGTCCCATCGCGACGAGCTTGTAGCCGAGCACCGGGCACGTCCGGAGGCGGCCGACGCAGACCGCCATGCCGCGGTCGCGGTCGGCGTCGAGCCGCGGCTGGGGGCGATCGTCCTCGTCCATGTAGAGCACGGGCCGCGGCGGGGCGCCGGGCAGGTCGAGCTCCTGCGGTCGGCCGCGGAACTCGCGGATGGCCGCGACCACCTCGTCGACGGCGGGCGCCTCGTCGAGGGAAACGGACACCAGCTCGGTGTGGCCGTTGATGACCGGCACCCGCGTCGTGCCCGCGCTCACCGTCACGGGATGGGGCTCGACCCCGCTCTCCGACATCCGGCCGAGGATCTTCCGCGTCTCCGTCTCCATCTTCGACTCCT
Source organism: Vicinamibacterales bacterium (assembly GCA_965204675.1). Lineage (GTDB taxonomy): Bacteria > Acidobacteriota > Vicinamibacteria > Vicinamibacterales > UBA8438 > JAJEEA01. The sequence continues at coordinate 4,136,250 of OZ242003.1, read as the reverse complement.
CGCCGCGCACCACGGGAATGACGTTGCCGACCAGGTCGAGTGAGGGAACGCCCGGATACCCGGCGCCGGACGCCGCCTGCAGGGTGGAGACGATGACCTGCCGCAGGCCGAACCGGCGCAGCGGGGCCAGGGCGAGGGCGAGGACGATGGTCGAGCAGTTGGGGTTTGTGACGATGAGGCCGGACCATCGCCGGGCCGCGCCCTGTTCGTCCAGCAGCGAGAGATGGTCGGCGTTGATCTCCGGAATCACGAGCGGCACCAGCGGATCCATGCGGTGGTTGCGGGCGTTGGTGACGACGATGTGGCCCGCCCGCGCGAACTCCGCCTCCACCTCCCCCGCCACGGACGAGTCCAGGCCCGAGAACACCAGCTTCGGGGCCCGGCCCGGCGTGACCCGGTCGACCGTCATGTCCGCGATGCGGTCCGGCCGCGGCGCCGGCAGGCGCCAGGGAGTGGCGTCGCGGTAGGCCTTGCCGGCCGAGCGCTCGCTGGCCCCGATCCACGCGACCTCGAACCACGGATGGTCGGCCAGCCGGGTGATGAACTCCTGCCCCACCGTTCCCGTCGCCCCCAGTACGCCCGCCTCGATCTTCGTGCTCATCCCTGCCCGTCCTCCACCCGTCCTTCGCGCCGGCTTCACCCGTCCTTCGCGCCGGGAGCCCGCCTCGTCTGCCGGCGCGACGGTGTCGCCTCGATGCCCGTCCAATCCGCCATGCGTCCGCGAACCGCGGATCGGTCGCCGAACCGGCTCCGCCGCCTCCGGGAAGCGGCCGTCGAGCGTGGCCACCATGCCCCGAGGCCGAAGTCGTGATGCAGAAACGCGGCCGAGGGGTCACGCGGACGCCGCCGCGGCCTCCTTCGCGGGAAAGAACTCCTCGTGCACCGCCGCCGTCGCCTCATCCAGCCGATCGGCCGAGATCACGCAGGCCACCTTCATCTCCGACGAGCTGATGCAGTCGATGTTGATGCCCCGCCGTGCGAGGACCGCGAACATGCGCGCCGCGAGCCCCGGCGTCGCGGCGAGCCGCGAGCCCACGATGGAGATCTTGGCGACGTCGTCCTCGACCACGCAGCCGCTGGTCACCCCCCCCGCCTCCCAGCTCCGGGCGAGCTCCTGCGCCCCCGCCACGAACTCCTTGTCGAGGATGAACGTGATCCGCCCCTGGTGGGCCGAGCTCGCGCTCTGGATGATGAGCCGGACGTTGATGCCCCCGGCCGCGAGGTCCTGGAAGACCCGCGCCGCCATGCCCGGCTCGTCCGGCACGTCCAGCAGGGTGAACTTGGCGATCTTCGCGTCTCCGGTGACGGCGACGACCTCGGCTCGTTCCATGATGCTCGCCGCTCCTCGAATCCAGGTGCCCTCGCGCAGGTGGAAGCTGCTGCGCACGTGTATCGGCACGTCGTACTCCATGCACACTTCGGCGGCGCGCGGGTGCAGGACCTTGGCGCCGCTCGAGGCCATCTCGATGGCCTCCTCGTAGCTGATCTCCGCCCACAGCCTCGCGCCCGGCACGCGGGACGGGTCGGCGGAGAAGACCCCGTCCACGTCGGTGCATATCTCGCAGGCGCCGGCCCCGAGGGCGGCGGCGAGGGCCGCCCCGGTGATGTCGCTCCCCCCGCGGCCCAGCGTCGTGACGTCGTCGGCGTCGTTGATGCCCTGGAAGCCGGTCACGATGACCACGCGGCCCGCGTCGAGCTCGGCGCGAATGCGGCCGGTGTCGATGCTGCGGATGCGCGCGACGTTGAACACCCCGTCGGTGCGGATGCCGCACTGCAGCGCGGTGAGGGAGATGGCGGCAATGCCCCGGTTCTGGAGGGCCAGGCCCAGCAGCGACACCGTGACCTGCTCGCCGGTCGAGAGCAGGAGGTCCATCTCCCGGCCCGCGGGCCGGTCGGAGACCTGGTGGGCGAGGCCGACGAGCTCGTCGGTGGTGCTGCCCATGGCCGAGAGCACGACGACGAGCCGGGGAGTGCGGCCGAGGTTCCGCTCGATGCGGTCGGCGATGGCGAGAATCCGCTCCGCCGTCGCCACCGACGTCCCGCCGTACTTCTGGACGACCACCGGGCCGTCGGGGCCGGCCGGCGCCGTCATCGGTCCTCCCCGCCCACGGGCGCTCGGGACCCGACGGCTTCGGAGGCTCCCGACGGGCGCGGCGGCGCCGTCATCGGCTCTGCCCCTCCACGGCGGCGGCAGCCGGCCGCGGCGCCGCCTCGTCCCCGAGCTGCGCCGACAACTGGTGCAGGAACAGGCCGACGTCGGTCACGATGCCCGCGGTCTGCGACGATCCGCGGTCGGCGAGCTTCGTCACCACCGCGGGGTTGATGTCCACGCAGACCACGCGCACCCACGCCGGCAGCATGTTGCCGACCCCGATGCTGTGGAGCATGGACGACAGCATGATGACGAGCCGGGCCCCGTGCAGCATCTCGGCGTAGCGCTCCTGGGCCTCGACGAGGTCCATCAGGGTGTCGGGCAGGGGCCCGTCGTCGCGGATGCTGCCCGCGAGCACGTAGGGCACGCCGTGCGCGATCAGGTCGTGCATGACGCCGGAGCGCAGGTGCCCCTGCTCGACGGCGGCGCGGAGGCCGCCGACGCGGCGGATCGCGTTGATGGCCCGCATGTGGTTCTTGTGCCCCTCGTCGACGGCGACCCCGGCGTCGAGATCGACCCCGAGCGACGTGCCGAAGAAGGCGTGCTCGACGTCGTGCACGGCGAGCGCGTTCCCCGCGAGCAGACCGTCGACCCATCCCCGCCGGACGAGCCGGCTCAGGTAGTCGCCGCCGCCGCTGTGCACCACCACCGGCCCCGCCACCACCACGATGCGTCCGCCTTCCGCCTTCACGGCCCGCATCATGCCGACGACGCGCGACACGCTGACCTCCACCCGGCGCTCGGTCGAGACGTCGCCGGTCATGAATGCGAAGCCGAGGCGGTCACGCTCCTGGAACTCGGGCAGGACCCGGATGCCGTCGAGCCCGCACACGACCTGCTCGCCGCGGCGGACGTCCCGAAGCTTGCGGCAGGCCGCGAGGCCGTCGCGCACAACCACCACCGCGTCCATCCGCTGGCGCTCCACGTCCACCCAGCGGCCGCCGTGGCGGATCTGGGTCCGGTGGTTGGTGGTCGAGTAGAAGTCGTCGGGGACGAAGCCGTCGCCGGCCTCCTCGAGCCGCGCCTCGCGCTGCGGCCGGGGATGGCATCCGAGGGGGATCAGCTCCTCGACGAGCTCGCGGAGCCCCTCGCGGGTGTCCGCGGTGACCTGCATCTCGAGCTGCGAGAACTCCTCGTTGGTCCGGCCGATGGTGAACCGGAGCACGTGGTAGCGGGCGCCGCGCTCGATCACCTTGTCGAAGACCGCGGCGAGCAGCCGCGAGTCGATGAGGTGGCCCTCCGCCTCGACGATCTCGCTGAACGATTCCGGGGAGCTGTTTCCGGGCGTCACGGCGCACGCTCTCAGGAATGGACCGGCTGCCCCGTCCGCGAGGCCATGAACGCCTCGAACTCGCGCAGCGACCGGCCGATGTGCGTCGACTCGGTGGGGCGGTCGGCTATGACGTGGGCGGTCTTGTACCCGTTGCCGGTGATGCAGACGACGATGGACTCGTCCTTCGGGACCGCCCCCGCCTTCAGCAGGTTGATGGTGGCGGCGAGGGTGGTGCCGCCGGCCGGCTCGGTGAAGATGCCCTCGGTGCGCGCCAGCAGGGCGATGGCGTCGAGGATCTCCGCGTCGGTCGCCCGCGCCCCGGTCCCCCCGCTGCCCCGCACCGTCTCGAGCACCTGGTGGCCGTCGGCGGGGTTGCCGATGGCGATGGACTTCGCGATGGTGTCGGGCCGCACCGGCTCCGGGTACTCGGCCCCGCTCTCGAGCGCGTTGATCACCGGCGCGCATCCCGCCGCCTGCGCCGCGTGGATCTTCGGCAGCTCTCCCTCGGCCAGCCCCACCTCGCGCAGCTCGCGGAACGCCCGCCCGATGCGCGGCAGCAGGGTCCCCCCGGCCACCGGCGAGACGACGTGGCGCGGATAGCGCCACCCCAACTGCTCGACGATCTCGAAGCCGTACGTCTTGGCCCCCTCGGCGTAGTAGCTGCGCAGGTTGATGTTGGCGAACGCCCACCCGTATCGTTCGCCGGCCTGGGTGCACAGGCGGTTCACGTCGTCGTAGGTGCCGTCGATCTTCACGATGTGAGGGCCGGCGACGGCCGAGCCGAGAATCTTGCCCGGCTCCAGGTCGTGGGGAATGAACACGTAGCAGGTCAGGCCGAGCCGGGCCGCGTGGGCGGCCACGCTGTTGCCGAGGTTGCCGGTCGACGCGCAGCCCAGGGTGTCGAACCCGAGCTCGACGGCCCGGGTGGCGGCCACCGGCACGACGCGGTCCTTGTAGGACAGCGTCGGGTGGTTCACGGAATCGTCCTTGATGTAGAGCTCGGCCACCCCGAGCTCGCGTCCCAGCCGGTGCGCCCGCACCAGCGGGGTGCATCCGGAGTGGAGGCCGGTCCGGGGCTCGCCGGTGACGGGGAGCAGCTCGCGGTAGCGCCAGAGGTTGCGCGGCCGCCGCGCGACGGCCTCGCGGGTCAGCGTCCGGCCTGCGGCCTTGTAGTCGTAGACGGCCTCGAGGGGACCGAGGCACTGGTCGCAGACGTACAGCGCCTTGGACGGAAACCCGGTCTTGCACATCGCACACCGCAGACCGGTGAACGCACTCATGAACGCTCCTCCCCTTTCGCTCTCGTCCGCCGGGACCCCGGCCGGGCGAGCGTCGCCCGACGGTTCCGCTCGGCCCCGGCCGGCCGCCCGCGCGGTACTACGGCACGGGCTCCCGGCCCGGCAATCCCCGTCTTCGGCTCCGCCGCCGTCTCGCGGCGCCGCCGCCCCAGCCGACCCCGCGGGCGCCCGCGCCGGCGCCGTGTGGATGCAACCGATCACTCCGGCGACGAACCGCCGGCCGCGTCGGGCCGGTCGACGAAGATCGGCAGCCACAGCGGCGCCCGCACGTGGAAATCGAAGCGGGCGGCGTCCGCCAGCGCCGCCGCGACCGACGTCGAGCGACACGGCTCGAGGGTCATCACGAACGGCAGCTCGGCCTTCGGCCAGCCCGGCTCCTGCAGCACCGCGTCGAGGTTGATGCCGTGGTGCGAGAAGACCCGGGCCAGGCTCGCGACGATGCCCGGCCGGTCGTCGATCATGAACCGCACGTAGTGGGGGGCCTCGAACTCGCGGGCCACCGGCAACGGTTCTCCCGACGCCGGCAGCCAGCCGTCCGGCGGCGCCGCGTTGCCCCGCGCGATCGCCATCAGATCGGAGACGACGGCGACCGCGGTCGGCTCGCCGCCGGCCCCGAACCCGGAGAACGCGGTCTCTCCCCCGAACTCCCCGTCGACGACCACGACGTTCCGGCTGCCCTCGATCCGCCCCAGCGTCGACGCGTCCGAGACCAGGGCGGGCCGCACCGCCGCGTGCAGGCCGCCCGCGTCGGGCAGCAGCTCGGCCCGCGCCACCTGCCGGATGACGCATCCCAGCCGGCGGGCGTAGGCGATGTCGACGGCGGCGACCGCGGTGATCGGCTCCACCGGGATGTCGTCGACGCGCACGACGCGGCCGAGTCCGACGCCGGCGAGGATCGCCAGCTTGGCCGCGGCGTCGTGGCCGTCGACGTCGTCGGTCGGGTCCGCCTCGGCGTATCCGAGCCGCTGTGCTTCCGCCAGCGCGTCCCGGAAGGACAGGCCCGCGCTCTCCATTCGGGTCAGGACGTAGTTGCAGGTGCCGTTCAGGATGCCCTGAATCCGCCGCAGGCGGTCCCCCGCCACGCCCTCCCGGAGCCCCCGGAGAATCGGGATCCCGCCCGCCACGGCGGCCTCGAACAACAGGTGGCGTCCCCGCCGTCCCGCCTCCCGCAGCAGCGCGGGACCGCCGTGGGCGATGACCTGCTTGTTGGCGGTGACGACCGACTTGCCGGCGGCCAGCGCCTGCTCGATCCAGGCCCGGGCCGGGTCCTGCCCGCCGATCAGCTCGACGATGACGTCGACCGGGCTGTCGACCAGGGACTGGAACGAGTCGGTCCAGACCACGTCGGTTCCCGCCCAGTCGACACGCTTGCGGGCGACGTCGCGGTTGCAGACGTGGGTCAGCCGCAGGCCCGGGTGCGAGCCGTCGGCGAGGATGCGGGCCACCGCCCGGCCCACCGTTCCGAACCCCGCGATGCCCACGGTGCACCCGCACCGGGTCGCTCCACTGGCGGTCACCACGTCCATGCGACTGTGCAAAAAAAAACCACCATCCGGTGCGGATGATGGCTGGTCGGACCCTGATGCTCTCCGGCTACATCACCCGCTGTGCCCGCGCGGAGCGGGCGCCATGGTGGTCGTCACAACCGGAGTCGTCATGTTCTCTGTCATGGCCTGCGCCCGAGCTTGCTGCACGCCCTTCTGATCAACAGCGCATTCTAGCCGTTAGCGGCCCCGCCGTCAACCTGCCCGCCCGGGCACCCGGATGGGATGGGGTGCACGTCAGGAAAGTTGCAGACTCGCGATTGCGAGCTCTCCGGGCCAGGTTGGCGAGCATTTCCGGGCCAGGTTGGCGAGCGAACGGGTGGCTTCAGCGAAGTGCTCGTGGCGGCAGAGGCGGGTCTAACAAATCTGACGTGCACCCGCCCGGGCAGGGGGGCACGACAGGAAACGAGACGCTGCCGGGAACGACATCGGAATCCCCGGCCTGATCGGTGCGGGGACGGCCATCTCACAACGATGTCGTGCGCCCGCCCGGATGGAGCGACGCCGGTCGGAGACGCGCCGGGATCCCGGCCTGGATCCCGGCCCGCCGTTCTGCCCGCGGGCGCTCCCCGGCCGATTCGCTCCCGGCCGCCGCGGCGCCGAAGCGCCCGCCGCGGAACCGCCGGCCGCGCCGGTTGACACCCGCCGGACCGAGGAGTAGTATCCGCCGCACCCTCCGTCGGGTGGCGTCTCATGCCGAAGCGTTCCAAGTGGCAGTCCCTTCCCACCGAAGCCATCAACCCCCGCTCCATCGCGATAGACCAGGCCTCCGCCGAGGAGATCGCCGAGCTGATGCTCAGGGAGGACCGCCGCATCATCAAGGCGGTGCAGCGCGAGAAGGAGCGCATCGCCATCGCCGCCGACCTGATCACCGAGGCGTTCGGCAAGGGCGGCCGGCTCGTCTTCGTGGGGGCGGGCACCAGCGGCCGGCTCGGCGTCCTCGAGGCGGCGGAGATGCCGCCGACGTTCAGCACCCCGGCCCAGCTCGTGCAGGCGATCATGGCGGGGGGGCGCGAGGCGTTCTTCAAGTCGCGGGAAGGGGTCGAGGACAACTTCGAGGAGGGGGGGCGGGCGGTCCGGCGGCTGCGCCTGTCGAGCAAGGACGTCCTCGTGGGCATCTCCGCCAGCGGCATGACCCAGTTCGTGCGGGGGGCGTTGACGCGGGCGCGCCGGTCCGGGGTGAAGATCGTGTTCGTCACGTGCTGGCCGGGGAGCGAGCTGCAGACGTTCGTCGACGTCATCATCGCCCCCGAGGTGGGGCCCGAGGTCATCGCCGGATCGACCCGGTTGAAGGCGGGCACGGCCACCAAGATGGTGCTCAACATGCTGACCACCATCTCCATGGTCAAGATCGGCAAGACCTACGGCAACCTGATGGTCGACGTGCAGACGGGCTCGGAGCAGCGCCGGAGCCGGGCCCGCAACATCATCACGACGGTGACCGGCCTCGACTACGACGCGGCGGGGCTGCTGCTCGGGCGCGCGAAGTGGAACGTCAAGGCCGCCATCGTGATGGAGAAGACCGGCGACACCTACGCCAAGGCCCTCGCCCGCATCCGGCGCGCCGGGAACCTCGTGCGCCGGGCCATCGGCGAGGACGCGTTCCCCCGGTCCGCGCGGGGGTGAGCCGCCCCGCCCCCCGGCTCGCGGCGGCGGCGCGCCGTCGAGCTCACCGGCTCCGGGCCGCGCCCGGCGCCTGACCGGCTGCCTCCGCACCTGTCTCCATGAGCCTGCTCGACCTCCTGGTCATCGTCGTCTACATGACCGCGACCCTCTCGCTGGGCCTGTTCCTCGCGCGCGGCCAGGCGACCGTCCGCGACTACTTCGCGGCCGGTCGGCGGGCGCCGTGGGGCGTGGTGATGGCCTCGATCGTCGCGACGGAGACGAGCACCGCGACCCTCGTCAGCGTTCCGGGGTTCGCCTTCGGGACCGACCTGACCTTCCTGCAGCTCGTCTTCGGCTACCTCGCGGGCCGGGCGATCATCACCGTGCTCCTGCTGCCGGGCTACTTCCGGGGCGAGTACCTCACCGTCTACCAGGTCCTCGCCGAGCGCTTCGACGCCGGCGTGGGCCGCCTCGCCGCCACCATCTTCCTCGCGACCCGGAACCTCGCCGACGGCCTCCGGCTCATGGCCGCGGGGCTCGTCCTCGGGGCCGCCCTCCTGACGTGGCCGTCCGCCGGCGCCGCCGCCGCCGCGCTGGCCCCGGGGCTCGCGCCGTCCACCACCCTGCTCGTCCTGTCGATCGTGGCGATGGGCGCGGTCACCACCGCCTACACCTGCCGGGGCGGGCTGACCGCGGTGCTGTGGACGGACATGGTGCAGCTCGCGGTGTACCTGGGCGGCTCGATCGTCGCGGCCGTCGTCCTCCTCGACCTGATCCCGGGCGGATGGGGGGAGGTGGCCGCGGCCGGCTCCGCGGCGGACCGGTTCCGTCTGCTCGACTTCTCTCTCGACCCGACCCGGAGCTACACCTTCTGGTCGGGCCTCGTCGGGGGGGCGTGCCTCACCGTCTCCACCCACGGCACCGACCAGCTCATCGTGCAGCGGTACCTGTGCAGCCGCTCCCGCGAAGCGGCGGGCAGGGCCCTGCTCTGGAGCGGCGTCGTCGTCCTCGCGCAGTTCGCGTTGTTCCTGCTGATCGGGGTCATGCTCTACGTCTACTACACGGGCCACGCCCCGGACGTGCTGGCGGCGCTGTCGCCCGCGGGGGCGGTCCAGACCGACCGCGTCTTCCCGACGTTCATCGTCACCGAGCTGCCGGCCGGCGTGCGGGGCCTCATGGTCGCCGCGGTCGTCGCGGCGGCGATGTCCACGCTCTCGTCCTCGCTGACCGCGTCGGCGTCGACCACCCTGGCCGACTTCTACCTGCCCGCCACCGGCGGCGGCCGGCCGGCCGGGCACTACCTCGCGGTGGCCCGCCGCGCCACCGTCGTCTGGGGCGCCGTCCAGGTGGTCGTGGCCCTCACCGCGATTCCCGTGTCGCAGAGCATCGTCGACGAGGTGCTGGGCATCTCGTCGTTCACGAACGGCCTCATCCTCGGCGTCTTCCTCCTGGGCCTCGCCGGTTACCGCCGCAACGCGACCGCGTACGCCGGCATCACGGCCGGCGCCGCCGTGATGCTGGCGGTCCGGCTGCTCACGAGCGTGTCCTGGCAGTGGTACGTCCTCATCGGCGCCGCGGTGACCATCGCGGCGGGATGGACGGCGGACCGGGCCGCCGCTCGAAGTACGGCGCAGGACGGCCGGGAGTCTGCGCCGTAGAGCGGCCCGGACTCCTGGCGGGTCGGACGCCGAAGGGAGCCGGAAGCGTCGATTCGGCGGGCCGGGTCGCGGCCTGAGGATAGTGGGAATGGGCACGGAGGGGGCGTTCGCCCCGGTGGTACGGCTGATCGGCGACGCGGTCGACCGGCGCGCCTTCCCCTGTGCCGCCGTCGAGGTCGGCGCCAGCGCCGGCCCGGTCTGGAGCCATGCCGCCGGCGCCCTGACCTACGACCACGAGGCCGAGCCGGCAACGCTCGACACCGTCTTCGATCTCGCGTCCCTGACGAAGGTGCTGGCGACGACCACGGTCCTCATGCGGCTCGTCGACGCGGGGGCCGTCACCCTCGCCGACCGCGTGGGAAGCCGGCTCGCCGAGTGGCGGGGCGGCGACCGCGAGGCGGTGACCGTCGCCGACCTCCTGGAGCACGCCGGCGGCCTGACCGCCCATCTGCCGTTCTTCCGGGACCACCGCGGGCGCCGCGACTACCAGCACGCCATCTGCACCCTGCCCCTGGAGTACCCCTCGCGAACGCGGTCCGTCTACAGCGACCTGGGGTTCATCCTGCTCGCGTTCATCGCCGCCGACGCGGCCGGGGCGGGCCTCGACGAGCAGTTCGACGAGGTCGCGGGCCGCCTCGGCATCGCCGACCTGCGCTTCCGCCCCCCCGCCGCGTGGCGCTCGCGGACGGCGCCGACCGAGGTCGACCCGTGGCGGGGCCGCCTCCTGCGCGGCGAGGTGCACGACGAGAACGCCTGGGCCCTGGGCGGCGTCGCCGGGCACGCCGGCCTGTTCGGCACCGCCCCGGCGGTGGGCCGCTTCGCCCGGGCCGTCCTCGAGACGCTGCGGGGGCGGGCGCGGCTGGCCCGCCCGGAGACCCTCGCGCGGTTCGTGCGGCGCGGCCGCGTCGCCGGCAGCTCGCGCGCCCTGGGGTGGGATACGATGCTCGTCACCTCGTCGTGCGGGCGGTCGCTGTCCCCCGCCGCCTTCGGGCACACGGGTTTCACGGGGACGTCCCTGTGGGTGGATCCGGTGCAGGATCTGTACGTGGTGCTGCTGACCAACCGGGTCCATCCGACCCGGACCAACGAGGCGATCCTCGGGGTCCGCCCCGCCGTGCACGATGCGGTGGTCCGCGCCCTGACCCGCGGGAGCTGACACGCCGGCCATGACCCTGACGCCGCTCGACTGGCTGATCCTGGCCGGCTTCCTGCTCTTCCCCGCCGCCGTCGCCCTGTCCGTCGCGGGGCGCGCGGGCCGAAACCTGCGCCAGTACTTCCTCGCCGGCGGCGACCTGCCGTGGTGGCTCGCGGGGACGTCGATGGTGGCGACGACGTTCGCGGCCGACACCCCGCTCGCGGTCACCGGCATCGTCGCCCGGGACGGGGTCGCGGGGAACTGGATCTGGTGGAACGGCGCCCTCGGCAGCATGCTCAGCGTGCTGTTCTTCGCGCGGCTTTGGCGGCGGGCGGGCATCCTCACCGACGTCGAGCTCGTCGAGATCCGCTACCACGGGCGGGCCGCGCGCCTCCTGCGCGGGTTCCGCGCCCTCTATCTGGGGCTGCCCGTCAACTGCATGATCATCGGCTGGGTCAACCTCGCGATGGCCAAGATCCTCGAGGTCACCCTGGGGTGGACGCGGCTGACCGCGGTCTTCGCCGGCCTCGCGCTGACCGGCGCCTACGTGACCGTGTCGGGCCTGCGCGGCGTGGTGCTGACCGACCTCATCCAGTTCGCCCTCGCCATGACCGGGGCCCTCGCCGTGGCCTACTTCGCCCTCCGCGCGCCGGAGGTCGGGGGTCTCCCGGGGCTCGGCGAGCAGCTCCCGGAGGCCACGTTCCTCATGCTGCCGGCGGCCGGCGCGTCCGCTTCCGGCACCGCGTCGACGCTGAGCCTGTCGGCGGCCGCGTTCGTGGCCTATCTCGGCGTGCAGTGGTGGGCGAGCTGGTACCCCGGCCAGGAGCCGGGCGGCGGCGGGTACCTCGCGCAGCGGATGATGGCGGCCCGGGACGAACGGCAGGCGACGCTGGCGACGCTGTGGTTCACCGTCGCCCACTACTGCGTGCGGCCGTGGCCGTGGGTGCTCGCCGCCCTCGCCGCGCTGATCCTGTATCCGGACATCGCCGACCGCGAGGCGGGCTACGCCCTCATCGTCCGCGACCACCTCCCCGCCGGGTGGCGCGGGCTGGTGCTCGGCAGCCTCGCGGCCGCGTTCATGTCGACGATGTCGACCCAGCTCAACTGGGGCGCCTCCTACCTCGTCCACGACGTCTACGCCCGCTTCGTGCGGCCAGAGGCGGACAGCGCCCACTACGTCCGCGCCGCGCGCGTGGCCACCCTCGGCATCATGGTGCTGAGCGCCGGGGTCACGCTGTACCTGGACAGCGTCCGGCAGGCGTGGGAGCTGATTCTCCAGGCGGGGGCGGGCATCGGGCTGGTGCTGATCCTCCGGTGGTACTGGTGGCGCATCAACGCGTGGTCGGAGATCGCGGCGATGGTCGCCCCCCTCGTCGGCCACCTCGCGCTGGTCCGGTTCACCGACGTCGCGTTCCCCGAGTCCCTGCTGTATCTCGTGGCGTGGACGACGGCCTGCTGGCTCGCGGTCACGTGGCTCACTCCGCCCGAGCCGGAGGCGACGCTGGCCGCGTTCTACCGGCGGGTGCGCCCCGGCGGCCCGGGGTGGGCGAGGCTCGCCGCCCGCATCGGCGCGCCGGCCCCGGCGCCGATCCGGGGCCAGGTGGCCGACTGGCTCGCGGGGCTCGGGCTCGTCTACGGTGCGCTCCTGGGGGTCGGCGCGCTGGTGCTGCCGGCCGGGGGACCGGCCTGGCCGTACCTGGGGACCGCAGTCGCGAGCGGGGCCGTCCTCTATCGCCGCGTCGGCGCGCGCGGGTGGGCGGACGCGGCGGGCTGAATCGGCCCGCACCTTTTCACGTCCTCTCCCACGCGCCTCATGGCTCCCGGCCGGCTCCGGTGCACGCCGGCTTCCGGGTTCCGGCGCGGCCTGCCCGCCCGGCGGGGCCGTTGTCGTGGCTTCCTTCTTTCCGGGCCGGGCGTCCCGCCGGCGTCCCGTCGCCGCCTCCTGCGACGCCGCCGGCCCCGGCGCGGCTCGTATCGGGCCGGTGGCCTGCTAACATACCGGCATGCGCCCGCACGGCCACCTGCGAGGCTCCGAGTCCGGCTACGCGATGGCGGGGCTGCTCGTCGCCATCGGGATCATGAGCGTCCTGATGTCGGTGGCGATGCCCGCGTGGCGCACCCTCGCCAAGCGTGAGAAGGAGGCCGAGTTGCTGTTCCGCGGCCAGCAGTACGTGCGGGCCATCGACCTGTATCAGCGGCGCTTTCCCGGCGCCTACCCGACCGACATCGAGATGCTCGTGGAAGAGCGCTTTCTCCGCCGTCTCTATCCGGACCCGATGACGGGAGAGCCGTTCCGCATCCTGACCCAGGGCTCGGCCGCGGCGGCCGCGGGCGAAACGGCGGCCGGGGCCGACGCGGAGGATGGCCGTTCGCGGAGCCGGCTCTCCGACCGCGACGGACGAGACGGGTTCGGCGTCCCGGGCTCAGGCCTGGGAGGCAGGGCCGGCAGGGTCTCCCCCGGTCCGTTCTCGGGGGGGCTGGGCGGGGACGACGAGGAGCTGGGAGGCATCGTCGGGGTCGTCAGCCGGTCCACGGACGAGTCGCTCCGCGACTACAACGGCGCCACCCGCTACGATCAGTGGCTCTTCGTCCATCTGGGGCAGGGGGCGACGCCCGGCGCCGCGGGGGCGGCGGCTCCGTTCCCGGGAGGCATCGGGAGCGGGCCGGGCGGCATCGGCGGTGCGGCGAGGAGCCTCGATGGCCGCCTCTTCCGGCGCCCCGCCGGCGGCGGCTTCGGCGACCGCGCCGGCCGGAGCCGGCCGCCCGGGCGGTAGCCCCCACCCGCCGACCGGCGCTCGCCGAACGTGCCCATAGGTCCGGGCATCGTCCCGCCCCAAATGCTCGCGAAAACAACAACTTGGAGGTGATGTCGGCCCGCCGACACGACGCTCGATCCTCTTCCGGCATGCCCCGGGGGGAAGGCGCGGCGCCGATCCCGGGACCCGCCCCGGGCGCAACCCGCCCGCCTACCACTCGGCGTAGGGCGTGCCGTCGAGGCCGGCCCCGCTCGCGCCGCTGCGCACGTCGAAGACGCCCTGGGCGAGGGGATCGGCGGGGTCGTACTCGGCGAGGACGACCTGCCAGGTCGCCGTCGAGCGCGTGAACGGGTCTTCCGGGATCGCGCGCAGATACCCCTCGGAGACCAGGTTCTCCAGGGCCGGCGGATACTCGGTCCGGTCCGCGTAGTACTGGTCGATGGCGTCGCGCATGCGAAACAGGTCCTCCTTCAGGACCGCTTCCCGGGTCCGCGTCACCGCCGTCCCGTAGCCGACCATGGCGATGGCGACCAGCGTCGACATCAGCGAGACCACCACCACCAGCTCGATGAGCGTCCAGCCCGCCGCCGAACCGGCGCCGGTCGCCGTCCACCGGCGGGCCGGGGTCGGCGGGCGGGCCGCCGGCCGGAGCTCCGCACGTCGGGTACGGCAGCCTTCCATCGTCACCACTCGTCGCAACCGGTCCCGTCGAGAGCCGTGGCCGTCAATCGCGTGAAGCTGTCGTACACGTTGTCGCCAACCCTCCATCGTCACCACTCGTCGTAACGGGTCCCGTCGAGGGCCGTCGCCCTCGACGTCGTGTAGACGTCGTACACGTTGTCGCCGCTCCACCGCCGGGAATCGGGCTCGTCGTCGTAGGAGCGCAGCCCCCACTCGCGGCCCTGCGTCATCGGATCGAACGGAATGCGGCGGAGGAAGCGCATCTTGCGGCCGGTCGCGTCGTTCGCCATCTCGACGCCCTCCACGAGGACCTCGAGGCTGGCCGGGTAGCCCTGGTTGTCCGCCTCCACCTCGAGGCCGCCGATCATGCCGAGATCGACGGCGTCCTTGTGGCGGTCGATCGCGGTGCGCATCTCCCGCAGCGCCCGCCGCAGCTCCGCCTCGCGCTGGCGCTGCATCGTCACCCGGGTCAGCGGCATCACCGCCGACGCCAGGATGAGGACGATGGCGCTGACCACGAGCAGCTCGACGAAGCTGTACCCGCGCTCGACCCCGACCCGGGCGCGAAGGGCGCGCAGGAGCCCGCGGCGTCCCCTCATGCCCCGGACCCTCCCTCCGCCGCCGGGGCGGCGTCGCGATAGTACGTCGAGACCCCGAGGGTCAGCACCAGCCGGTCGTCCGAATCGTCGCCCTGCCCCAGCACGACGTCTTCGACGAGGATGAACTCGGGGGCCGTCTCGAGGACGTGGATGAAGCGGCGGACGTCCTCGTAGCGACCCGCGAGGACCATCGTGGTCCGCAGCCGGGACAGCGGGCTGCCGCGCTCCCGGTCCGACACGCTGCTCTGCCGCTCGAGCACGAGGGCGGAATCGCGGGCCAGTCGATCGAGGTACGGCGAGAGAATGGCGCGAGCGCCCGCGAAGTCGGGCGGGAGCACCTCGGTGTAGAACTGCTCGAGGCGCTCCGCGGCGCGGGTGCTGCTGGCGCCGGTCCGGGTCGCCGTCTCCCAGGCGGTGCGCATCTGGACCAGGCGGCTCTCCGCCGCCGCCGCGTCGGCCTCCGCCTGCACGACCTTCCGCGACCACGGGTACAACGCCACCGCATAGAGAAGGCCGTCGACCGCCAGCAACACGGCCACCGCCGTCACCAGCCGCCGGTGATCCGAGGCGATTCGCCGGAGCAGCGTCATCGACATGCCGGTCTCGATCATCGGGCCATCCGCGCGCACCCTCAGTCGCCGGGCCCGGCGTCGGAGGCGGCCGGGCCCGGCGGCGCCTCCGCCGCGTTCCCCCGCGGGCCGTCCTCCCCCGTTCCCCCGCCGGCGGCGTCGAGGGGCGCCTCCGACTCGAGGTAGCGGCCCCGCAGCACCGCGCGGTACATCCCGTCATCGGTCAGCTCCACCTGCCGGTTCAGCACCCCGATGAACGCGCCGGACGTCTCCAGGGACGTGACGAACCGGCTGATGGCGTCGAGGCTGCGGCCCAGCACCCCCATCGCCACGTCGACCGTGCCCGGCTCGATCTCCGGCCGCACCTCGGTCACCATCACGTCCGGCGGCAGGGTGGTCTCGATGCGGTTGAAGAAGTCGGTCCACGAGAAGACGCGCTGGGTGATCAGGGTGTTGGCTTCCCGGGTCGCCTCGGCCAGCGCCGTGAGGTCCCGCGAGGTCGCGGCGCGTTGCGCCTCGGCGGCGCGGGCGGCCAGGACCGCGGTGTCCCGGGCGGCGCGGTCCTGGCGCGCCTCGAGGTCACCGTTCAGGCGGGCGAGGTCGACGAGGCGCACCACCCCGGCCGCGAGTATCGCGAGGCCGATCGCCGCGGCCAGGCCGAGCGCGGCCCGCGCCAGGCGCTCGTTGTAGAAGGGCCGGGTCGCCAGATTCGTCCGAAGCATCGCCAACCTGCAACATATCACGGGCGCAGGCCGCGGCGTGGGCGCCCGGTGCGTCTTCGGTCGGGCCGCGGCCCCGCCGCGGGGGGTGTGCTCGCGGACGAGCGGGCCCGCCGGTGCGTCTTCGGTCAGGCCGCGGCCCCGCCGCGGGGGGTGTGCTCGCGGACGAGCGGGCCCGCCGGTGCGTCTTCGGTCAGGCCGCGGCCCCGCCGCGGGGGTGTGCTCGCGGACGAGCGGGCCCGCCGGTGCGTCCTCGGTCAGGCCGCGGCCCCGCCGCGGGGGGTGTGCTCGCGGACGAGCAGGCCCGCCGGCGCCGCCGCCACGTCGGGAAGCGGCTCCCCCTCGGGCGGCGGCTCTCCCGACCGGCCCGCGGCGATCGGGGTCACGGGGGTGTCGAGATGCGTCTCGATGAGCTGCCGCACCCGCGCCGCGTCCTCGGCGGTGGCCCCCTGCCGGCTGACGGCCAGCAGCACCCGTCCGTACCCGTCGCCCGCCAGCCGATCCTCGTAGTACATCGTGGTCTGGTGCACGAGGTCCACGAGGTCTTCGTCGCCATCGCCGGCCGGGCGGTGGCGGAACAGGATGAGGTGTCCCCGGCGCACGATGGCGATCGACCGGTATCCACCGGCCGCGTGCACGAGCAGCCAGTCCGGCTCGGCGGGAGGACGGCCCGCGAGCACCGCGTCGATCAGGCTGAAGCTGGCCAGGTCCACCACCCCCGCGTGCGCCCCGCCCCGCGCGCAGGCGCCCTCGTACTCCTCGACGATATCGCGCCGCACGAGGCTCACGACGAACTCCCGTCCCCCGCCGTCGAGGGGGGCGCCGGGCGCGCAGGACACCTGGGCGTCCTCGATGCGGAACGGCGCCGTCTTCCGCGCCTGCCAGCGCACGAGCTGCTCGAGGTCGGCGGCGCGGGCGGGCACCTTGTCGAAGCGCAGCAGCGACACCTTGGCGGCGCTGTCGGGCACGACCAGGGCCACGCGCCGGGGCGCCCCGGGCAGGGCTGTCCGCACCTCCCGCACGACGTCGCGCACGGTGTCGGGCTCGACCACGTTGGCGGCGTTGGCGGCGGGGGTCACCGCCCCGGCGGGCAGCGGCCGGGAGACGGCGGCGGCCACCCGCCGCTCGCGGTCGAGGACGACGCCGGTGACGCGGTCGGCCGCGATCTCGATGCCCGCCGACGGCGCGGGGGCGGCGAAGAGGCGGGACAGGCTGGCGAGCGCGCTCATTTGACGAACGTGACCTTGTTGATCTCCTGCAGGGTGGTCAGGCCGGCCAGCACCTTCTCGACCGCCGACTCCCGCAGGAAGCGCATGCCCTCGGTCCGCATCGCCTGCTTGATCTCCGAGGTCGGGGCCCGGGCCAGGATCAGCTCGCGGAGCCGGTCGCTCAGGTCGAGCAGCTCGCACAGCGCGGTGCGGCCGCGGTAGCCGGTCCCGTTGCACTCGATGCACCCGGCCCCCTCGAAGAGCTCGCGGCCCCGCGCGAGGTCGGGGTCGATGCCGGCCTCCTCCAGGGCCTCGGTGCTCAGCCGCACCGGCCGGCGGCACTCGGTGCAGATCATCCGGACGAGGCGCTGGGCGAGCACGCAGTTCAGCGACGAGATGAACTGGTAGGCCTCGACGCCCATGTTCAGGAACCGGCCGAGCACGTCGAGCACGTTGTTGGCGTGCACGGTGGTGAAGACGAGGTGCCCCGTCAGGGCCGACTGGATGGCGATCTGCGCGGTCTCCGAGTCGCGGATCTCGCCGACCATGATCTTGTCGGGGTCGTGCCGGAGGATGGAGCGCAGCCCGCGGGCGAAGGTCAGCCCCTTGCGCTCGTTGATGGGGATCTGGGTGACGCCGTGAAGCTGGTACTCGACGGGGTCCTCGATGGTGACGATCTTGTCCTCGGGCGAGTGGATCTCCGAGAGCGCCGCATAGAGCGTCGTCGTCTTGCCGCTGCCGGTGGGCCCGGTCACCAGCACCATGCCGTAGGGCTCCTTGATGGCACGGCGGAAGCGGCGGAGCTCGGCCTCCGCGAACCCGAGCACGTCGAGCCGCAGCTCGCGGAACTGCTCGCTGATGGTCTCCTTGTCGAGAATGCGGATCACCGCGTCCTCGCCGTGGACGGTGGGCATCACCGACACCCGGAAGTCGATGGTCTTCCCCGGCACCCGCACCTTGAAGCGGCCGTCCTGGGGAATCCGCTTCTCGGCGATGTCGAGCTCCGCCATGACCTTGATGCGCGACAGGATGGCCCCGTGGAACTGCTTGTCCACGGGTCGCATGGCCGGCTGCAGGGTGCCGTCGATGCGGTACTTCACGTGGACGGCGTCGTCGAGGGTCTCGACGTGGATGTCGCTCGCGCGGCGCTGCAGGGCGGTGTAGATCGTCGAGTCGACGAGGCGGATGATGGGGCTGATGTCGCTCGTGAGCCGCTCGACGGTCAGGCTGTCCTCGCCGCCTTCGTCCTCGTGCAGGATCTGCAGCTCGAAGCTCTCGGTCGCCTCGTCGAGGACCCGCTGCGACCCCTCGCTCTTCTTGAGGATGGACTCGATGGCCGACCGCGTCCCCACCGTGACCCGGACGGGGGTGTCCAGCAGCAGGGCCAGCTCGTCGATCTTCGGGAGATCGGGGTCGGAGACGACGATGACCAGGGTGTCCCCCACCCTGCGGTAGGGGACGAAGCCGTAGCGGAGCATGAGGTCGGCCGGAATGGACCGGAAGAGGTCCGCATCCATGCTGAACCGGTCCATGTCCGCGAACTCCACCCGGTAGCGCTCGGCGAGCCGGCGGGCCCGCGCGACCTCCGCCGCAGGGTCGACCGCGGCCGGCCCGTCGCCGGCCGGCCCGTCCTCCGGCCGACCCGCGCCGGTCCCGGTGGCGCCCCGGCGCCCCCCCTCTGCCGCGCTGACGCTGCCGGCCTCCGCCGCGCTGACGCGGCCGGCCTCTCGCGCACCGACGCGGCCGGCCTCCGCCGCGCCGACGCGGCCGGCCTCCGCGGCGGGATCGGGGGCGCTCATGACAGTACGGTCCCCAGTTGCAGGAGGGGCAGGTACAAGGCGACGAGGAGGGCGGCGATGACGAGCCCCATCACGATCAGCAGCACCGGCTCGATGACGGCCACGAAGCGCCCGAGCCGGGTGTCTATCTCCTCGTCGAAGAAGTCGGCGACGCTCGTCAGCATCTCGCGCAGCGCCCCCGTCGCCTCGCCCACCTCGACCATCCGGATGACGACCGACGGGAAGATCCCCCGCGCGGCCAGGGCCGCGGCCAGCGCCTCGCCCTCGCGGACCCGTTGTCCCGCCACCGCGAGCTGCTCCGCGTAGAACCGGTTGCCGAGGGCGCGCGCCGCCACGTCGATGGCGTCGACCAGCGGTATCCCGCCGCCGAGCAGGGTCGCCAGGGTGCGCGACAGTTGCGACGTCGCGAACCGGCCCGCGATCGATCCGATGCCGGGCATTCGCAGGACCAGACGGTCGAGCAGGGCCGCGCGGCCCGGCCGTCGCACCCAGCGCCACGCCGCCCACCCCGCGAGGGCGGCGCCCGGGACGATGAGCAGCAGGTTGCCCCTGGCCGCGTTCGACACCCCCACCACGACGCGGGTCATCAGGGGCAGCTCGGCCCCGAACCCGGCGTAGAACGCCTCGAACTCGGGCACCACCCGCAGGATGATGATGGACACCACGACCAGCGAGAGCCCCAGCAGGATCACCGGGTAGATCATCGCCGAGAGGGTCTTGCGCTGCAGGGCGGTCACCACCTTCACGTAGTCGACGTAGCGGCGGATGACCTCTTCGAGGCCCCCGCTCTTCTCCCCCGCCAGCAGCGAGGCGGTGTACATGCCGGGCACGATCTCGCCCTGCGCGTCGAACGCCTCGGAGAGCGACGCGCCGGCGTGCACGCGGTCGTGGACGTCGTTCAGGACCGCCTTGAAGCCGGGGTCGTCCATGCGCTGCCGCAGGATGTCGAGCGACTGCACGAGAGGCAGCCCCGCCCGGAGCAGCGTCGCGAGCTCCTGGTTGAAGACCAGGAACTCCCGGGTCCGGATGCGCCGGCGCGGCGCCGACGAAAGGCCCGACCCGGTGAACGAGCCGCGGCGGCTGAGGGCGAGCACGTAGAGCCCCTTCGCCTCCAACTCCTGCCGGAGGGCCGCTTCGTTCTCGGCGACGTGCACGCCCTCGATGACCTCGCCGGTCTCGGTGCCGAGTCTGCAGTGGAACTCCATGCGGTTCGCCGGCGCACGCCGCCGCGGACGCACTGCGCCCGCCCGGCTGCCGCCCGGCCAGTCGAACGCGATTCTAGCAGCCCGGGTCCGGCCGCGCACGCATCGGCCCCGGCCGGGTTCGCCGGGGCCGCCGGCCGGCGAACCCGCCGCCCCGCAGCGCCCGAACCGCCGGCCGGCTCCCCCTCGACGACGTGGCGCCCGGCGCCGCGGGGGCTCCGAAAGACGTGCGCGCCGGTCGCGCGCATGGTTGCCGCATGTCTCGCCGCATGTTAGAGTTGCGGCGATTTTCGCGCCCGCTGCGCACTTGCCGTCGTGTGGGGGAGCTCGGCTGATGCAGAGTTCCTCGAGCCACGACGAGCGGTGGGCAGCCCCGGCATGCCACGCAGACAGCGAGTCCAGCGGAGGACCACGGCGATGTCTCTCGAAGCCCTCGGCATGGTCGAAACCAAGGGTCTCGTCGGCTCGATAGAGGCGGCCGACGCCATGGTCAAGGCCGCCAACGTGCTGCTCGTCGGCAAGGAGTACATCGGGGCCGGCTACGTCACCGTGTTCGTGCGCGGCGACGTCGGCGCCGTCAAGGCCGCCACCGACGCGGGCGCCGCCGCCGCCCGCCGCGTGGGCGAGCTCGTGGCCGTCCACGTCATCCCGCGCCCCCACGGCGAGGTCGAGAAGATCCTGCCGCAGGCCCGCGACGCCCAGTGATCGATTCGCCGCTCATCCGGCCATGGCTGATCGGGCCTTCCTGAACGACGCGGACCTCTGTTGGACACCGAACGCGCGCCCGTCCGGCGCCCGGCCCCGCGGCACGTCCCGTCATGGCTGATCGGGCTCCTCGCATCGACTCGGACCTCGACTCGATACGCGAGGCCCGGCAGCTCGCGCGGCGCGCCCGCGCCGCCCAGACGCGCCTCGCCGAGCTGACCCAGGAGCAGGTGGACCGCATGGTCGGCGCCGCCGCCTCGGCCGCCGTCGCGCAGGCCGCGCCGCTCGCCCGGATGGCGGTCGAGGAGACCGGCTACGGCAACGAGGCGGACAAGGTCCGCAAGAACCTGTTCGCGGCCGAGACGATTCACCGGTTCATCGAGCCCATGCGCACCGTCGGCGTCATCCGGCGGCTCGAGGCCGAGCGCGTCGTCGAGATCGCCGAGCCGTTCGGGGTCGTCGCCGCGGTGGTGCCGTCGACCAACCCCACGTCCACCGCCATCTACAAGATCCTCGTCTGCCTGAAGGCGCGGTGCGCGGTGGTCCTGAGCCCCCACCCCGCCGCCGCCCGGTGCGTGCGCCGGGTCGCCGAGGTGATGACCGAGGCCGCCGACGCGGCGGGGATGCCGGACGACGCCGTCACCTGCATGACGACGGTGACCCTCGAGGGCACGCAGGAGCTGATGCGGCGTCGCGAGGTCGCTCTCATTCTCGCCACCGGGGGCCTCGGCCTCGTCCGCGCCGCCTACAGCGCGGGCAAGCCGGCCTACGGGGTCGGGCCCGGCAACGCCCCCGCGTACATCGAGCGGACGGCGGACCTCCCCAAGGCGGTGGCCGACATCATCACCGGGAAGACCTTCGACAACGGCCTGCTCTGCTCGTCGGAGAACTCCGTCGTGGCCGACGAGGCGGTGGCCGGGGAGGTTCGCCGCGAGTTCGAGCGGCAGGGCGGCTACTTCCTGAACGCGGGCGAGGCCGACCGCCTCGCCGCCGCCCTCGTCACCGCCGACCGCCTGCCCAGCCCGGAGCTGGTCGGCCGGACGGCGGCGGAGATCGCGGTCCGGACCGGCATCGACGCCCCGGCCGGCACCCGGGTCCTCATCGCCCCCCTCGAAGGGGTGGGGCGCGATTATCCCCTGTCGATCGAGAAGCTCTGCCCGGTGCTGTCGTTCTACGTCGTCGCCGACTGGCGGGAGGGCTGCGCGCGGTGCATGGAGATCCTGCGCTACGGCGGCATGGGTCACACCATGGCCATCCACTCGCAGGACGAGCAGGTGATCCTCGAGTTCGGCCTCCGCAAGCCCGCCTTCCGCATCGTCGTCAACACCCCGACGACCCTCGGCTCGATCGGCATGACGACGGGTCTCGACCCCTCGATGACCCTCGGCTGCGGCGGCCACGGCGGCAACATCACCTCGGACAACATCACCCCGCGGCACCTGCTGAACGTCAAGCGCCTGGCCTGGGAGGTGCGCCCGGCCGACCGGTCCGCCCGCGAGGGTTACCGGACGGGGCCGCCCGACAGCCCGGCCGCGGCCACTCCGTCGCCGGCACCTCCGGCCGCGGCGCGCCCGGCCGCGCGGCGGCTCGACCCCGAGCTCCTCGCCCGCCGGATCGATGCGTTCCTGGCCGGGCGCGGCGTGAGCACGGCCTCGTCCGCCGCCGGGACCGCCCCGACGTTCCCGAGCCGGTCCGCCGCGGCCTCTCCGAACCAGTCCGCCGCGGCCTCTCCGAACCAGTCCGCCACGGCCCCTTCCAACCGGTCCGCCACGGACGACGCGGCCCGGACGGACCCGGCGTCGTCTCCCCCGCCGGCGCCGCCCGCCACGGACGACACGAACGCCGCCGCCGAGACCGACCGCCCCGTCGACTTCGTCTGCGAGGACGACGTCCGCCAGGCCGTCGAGAACGGCCGCCGCATCGCCGTGAACGACCGCACCATCGTCACCCCCGCCGCCCGCGATCTCGGAGAACGGCACCGCGTCTTCCGGCAGGCGTAGGAGCCGCTCCACAGGGCGGGTCAAGCGTGTTCGCCGCCGGCGGGCACAGGAACCGCTCCACAGGGCGGGTCAAGCGTGTTCGCCGCTCCGCGACACGCCCGGGGACTCCTCGTACGGGCACCGCCGCGCTCCCGACCGGTCGCGCCGCGTCGCCGGGCGGACGCAAGAGGTAGCGGCTGTTCTCCAGGTCGCCGTCGTGGGCTCTCCCCCGTCCGGGGACCGTCGCGGTCGCGATGGAACGTCGACCGTGGTTGCCGTTTGTCCGGCGCGCCGGTCTGAGAGCACGCTCTTCCCGGCATCGCGGCGCAGGTCTACTCCTCCCGCCAAACCCGGAAGGCGCATTTTCTGCGCGGCAGACCGCCGATCCATGGGTCGACGTCTGCCATCCCCGCGCAGCCCGCCGTTGCCGAGCGGCATTCCCGTAGCCGGCAACCATCTTGCAGTGCATTCCGCCGTGCTGGCCATCGTGCGGAGCGCGGCCCTGTTCGGCATCGAGGCGCAACCCGTCCGGGTCGAGGTCGACGTGTCGGACGGCGGGCTGCCGGCGACCATCCTCGTCGGGTTGCCCGACGCCAGCGTCCGCGAGAGCCGTGACCGCATCGACAGCGCCATCCGCAACTCGGGCATCGAGTTCCCCAAGCGGAAGGTGACGGTCAACCTCTCGCCCGCGGACATGCGCAAGGTGGGGTCGGCGTTCGACCTGCCGATCGCCCTCGGCAAGCTGGCCGCGGCCGAGCTCGTGCCACGGGACGGGCTCGACCGGACGGTCGTCGTCGGCGAGCTGGCCCTCGACGGCGCGGTGAGGCCGGTGCGGGGCATCCTGCCCATCGCGGCGCAGGCCCGGCGGGACGGCGTGGACCGCGTGCTGCTGCCGCACGCCAACGCCGGCGAGGCCGGGATCGTCGCCGGCCTCAAGGTCCTGCCGGTGACCTCGCTGGCGGAAGCCGTGGCGGTGGTGGCGGGACGGTCGGACGGGACGGCGGTGCCCGCGCCGAGCCCAGCCCCCGCGGGCCCGGCGGCGCCGGACCTCGCCGACGTGCGGGGGCAGGCGCTGGCGCGCCGGGCCCTGGAGATCGCGGCCGCCGGGGGCCACAACCTGCTCTTCACCGGGCCGCCCGGGGCCGGCAAGAGCATGCTGGCGCGGCGGCTGCCCGGTATCCTCCCCGCGCTCACCACCGACGAGGCCCTCGAAGTGACGACCATCCACTCGGTGGCGGGGCTGCTGCCGGCGGGCGCCGGGCTCGTCACCACGCCGCCCTTCCGCGCTCCCCACCACACCGCGTCGGACGTCGCCCTGGCCGGCGGCGGCGCGATCCCCCGGCCCGGCGAGATCAGCCTCGCGCACAACGGCGTTCTCCTCCTCGACGAGGCGGCCGAGTTCGCGCGCCACGTGCTCGACGCCCTCCGCCAGCCCCTCGAGGACGGCACGGTGCAGGTGGCCCGTGCCGCCCGCACCGCGGTCTTCCCCGCCCGCTTCCTGCTCGCGGCCACGACGAACCCGTGCATCTGCGGCTATCTCGGCGAGCCGACCCGGCCGTGCCGCTGCTCGCCCCATCAGATCGCACGCTATCGGAGCCGCCTGTCGGGGCCGTTGCTCGACCGCATCGACCTCGGGGTCCGGGTGCCCGCGGTGCCGTTCGAGGCGCTGACCGGGTCCGCGCCCGGCGAGTCGTCGGCCGCGGTGCGGCAACGGGTCGCGGCGGCCCGCGAGGCCCAGCGGGCGCGGAACCGGCACCCGGGCGGCGCGCCGGTGAACGCCCGCCTGCAGGGCCGCGCCCTCGCCCGGCACTGTGCTCTCGACGCGGCCGGGCTCCGGATTCTCGACGCGGCCAGCCGCCGGTTTCGCCTCAGCGCCCGGAGCTGCCACCGGTTGATGAAGGTGGCGCGCACGATTGCCGACCTCGCCGGCGACGAGACGATCGCGGCCGAGCACCTCGCGGAAGCGGTACAGTTCAGGCTCGACGAGTGACGGCGCGAGGCGGCGGGTGTCCGGAACGTCAGAGCCTGCCGATACTCCGAGACATGGAATCGCACAGGACGGGAGCGTTCGATTCGCCGGCCCGGCTGCTTCGGGCGGCCGGGCTGGCGCTGGGGATGATCGTCGCCGGTCAGGCCCCGGGAGCCGGCGTCGCCGCCGCCCAGTCCGACGACGGCCCGCGGGACTGCCTGGCGCTGGCGGTCTACTGGGAAGCGGGCGGCGAGGGTCGCGAGGGCATGACCGCGGTGGCCTGGGTCGTCCTCAACCGCCGCGGGCACCGCGACTTCCCCCCGACGGTCTGCGAGGTCGTCCATCAGGGCGGCACCGCGCCGGGCTGTCAGTTCCGGTTCTGGTGCGACGGGGAGAGCGACGAGCCGCGAAACGCGGGCCTCTGGGCCCTGGCCCTCGACGTCGCCACGGAAGCGCTGGAAGGCCGCAGCGCCGATCCGACGGGCGGCGCGCTGTTCTTTCACGCCGCCGCCCTGGACACCGCGCCTTGGCGGGTGCCGCGGGAACGCACCGTCCGGATCGGACGGCAAATCTACTATCGCTAGCCGGCGCCCTCGCGACCCCCGGCGCCGCGCCACGAGCGGTCCCTCACGATCCCACGCCGACCGGTTCCGCGACGCTCCTGCCCCGGCGAATGAACTCCTCCTGCACCTCGCGCCGCGGCTCGCCGGCGGCGGGGGTCCTGAGGACGTACTCGCCGTCCGACCCGCAGTCCCACACCGAGCAGTTGTCCTGCTCGTAGGCGGCCAGGATCTCGTCGAGCTCGCGCTTGAGCGCGGGGTCCTCGACCGGGATGACCGTCTCCACGCGGCCGTTCAGGTTCCGCTTCATCCAGTCCGCGGAGCCGATGAAGTGCTCCGGTCGTCCCGCGTTGACGAACCGGAAGACCCGGCTGTGCTCGAGGAAGCGCCCCACGACGCCGAACACCCGCACCGTCTCCGACAGCCCCTTCACCCCGGGGCGCAGGCAGCACAGCCCGCGGACGTTGAGCCGGATGGGCACGCCCGCCCCGCTCGCGTCGTAGAGCTCGTGGATGATCTCGGCGTCCTGGAGCTGGTTCATCTTCGCGTCGATGCCCGACGGCCGCCCCGCCCGGGCATGCTCCGCCTCGCGGCGAATGAGCTCGATGAAGCGCCGCCGCATCGACACCGGGGCCACGAGCAGCTTGCTGTCCTCGGGGTAGGGGATCACCCCGGTCAGCGAGTTGAAGACGGTGGCGACGTCGTTGCCGATCGACTCGTTGCAGGTCAGCAGCCCGACGTCCTCGTAGATCCGGGCCGTCCCCGAGTGGTAGTTACCGGTGCCGACGTGCGCGTAGCGCCGCACGCCGTCCGGCTCGTCGCGCACGACGAGGGCGAGCTTGACGTGGGTCTTGAGCCGCTCCACCCCGTAGGACACGTGCACGCCTTCCTTCTCGAGGAAGTTGCCCCAGGCGATGTTCGGGGCCTCGTCGAACCGCGCCGTGATCTCGACGAGCACCGCCACCTGCTTGCCCTGCCGCGCGGCTTCCGCGAGCGCCCGCAGCAGCGGCGAGTCGCGGCTGGTGCGGTAGATCGTCAGCTTTATCGCGAGCACCGCGGGATCGGTCGCGGCGGAGTTGAGGAACCGCAGCACGGAAGCGTCGAAGCTCTGGTAGGGGTGGTGCAGCAGGATGTCGCCGCGCGCGATCTCGTCGAAGATCGCCGAGGGGCTGTCCGGCAGCCGATGGAGCCGGGGGTGAACGACCGGCTCGTGCGGCGCATGGCGCAGGTCGTCGCGGCCCGGTCCGTCGAAGCTCTGGAGGTCGCTCACGCCGAGGGGCGCCCGCGTCGGATAGACGTCGTCGGGGCCGATCCCGAGCTGGCGGCTCAGCCACGACACCTGATGCTCCGGCATGGTGCGGTCCACCTGCAGCCGGACCACCCCCGCGAACCGCCGGGCCTTCAGCTCCGAGCTCACCTGCTGGACGATGCTGCCGGGCTCCGCCAGCGGCGCGTCGCTGCCGCCGTCGGCCTGGTCGACGTCGCCCTCGGCCGCGCGCGTGACCCGGAACACGTGGACCGCGGTGGGCGGCGAGCCGGGATACAGCAGGTCGAGGTTGGCGGCGATGACCTGCTCGACGGGCACGACGCCGGGACGGTCGTCCAGGGGAATCCACCGGGGGCGGTTGCCGGGCACCTTGATGCGCACGAAGCGGGTGTCGCCGTCGTGCGGAATGAACACCGCGAGATTGAGCCCGAGGTTGCTGATGAACGGGAACGGATGCTCCGAATCGACGGCGAGCGGGGTCAGTATCGGCTGGATGTTGCGCGCGAAGTAGGCGCGCAGGGCCGCGCGCTCGTCCCGTTTCAGGTCGTCGTGCCGCAGGATGGGCAGCCCCGCCCGGGCCAGGTCCGGCACCAGTTCCTCGTGCCACAGGCGGCCGAGCTCCGCCACCTGGACGAGGAGCTGGGCGCGGCAGGCGGCCAGCTCCTCGTCCGGCGTCCGGCCGTCGATCGAGACCTTCTTGGTCCGGTTGTCGATCTCGCGCTTGAGGCCGCTCATGCGCTTCATGAAGAACTCGTCGTGGAGCATCCCGATGATGCCCGCGAACTTGACGCGCTCGAGCAGGGGCAGATCGGCGCGGCCGACGAGGT
Organism: Vicinamibacterales bacterium; assembly: GCA_965204675.1. Lineage (GTDB taxonomy): Bacteria > Acidobacteriota > Vicinamibacteria > Vicinamibacterales > UBA8438 > JAJEEA01. Next base: position 4,108,745 of record OZ242003.1, on the reverse strand, counting down.
GCAGCACCCGGCGGGCGAACCCCAGCCAGCTCAGCTCTCGGCTCAGAAACGCCCGGGCCGGTCCGAGGGCGGCGAGGCGGGCTCTGGTCGACACGCTTCCCTTTCGATTCGGCGGCTCGCTGTTAATATCTCGCGGGGTTTCCGCTTCCGGAAGCCTTCGATTATAGGACACCCGTCGTGCCGAACCCGATCGAGACCCTTCCCGAGAACATCGCCGCCGTCGACCTCGGCTCCAACAGCTTCCACATGCTCGTCGCCCGCACCAAGGGCGGCGAGCCGGTCCTCGTCGATCGCCTGCGCGAGATGGTGCAGCTCGCTTCCGGCCTCGACGCCGACGGCCGCCTCAGCCCCGAATCGCGCGACCGCGCCATCGAGTGCCTTCGGCGGTTCGGACAGAGGCTGCGCCACATGGACCCGAGCGACGTGCGCGCGGTGGGCACCAACACCCTGCGGGCGGCGGTCGACGCCGGCGAGTTCCTGGTCGACGCCGAGCGGGCCCTGGGACACTCGATAGAGACCATCTCCGGCATCGAGGAAGCCCGCCTGATCTTTCTCGGGGTGACGCGAACCCTGCCCGGACCCCGACGCCGGCGGCTGGTCGTCGACATCGGCGGCGGGAGCACCGAGCTGATCGTGGGCGAGGAGGCGCCCCTCGCGATGGAGAGCCTCTACATGGGCTGCATCACCTTCAGCCGCGCCCACTTCGGCGACGGCCGGCTCACCCCGGAGAGCTGGCGCCGGGCCGAGCTCGCCGCCCTGCAGGAGCTCGAGCCGGTCACCGAGCGCTTCCGCGCGCTCGACTGGGAGGAGGCGGTGGGGGCCTCGGGGACCATCCGGGCCATCGACGGCCTCGTCCGCACCTATGGATGGAGCCGGAAGGGGATCACGGCCGCGGCCCTCGACCGGCTGCGCGAGACCCTGCTGAAGGCGGGACGCGTCGGCCGGCTGAAGCTCGAGGGGCTGAACCCGAGGCGCAGGACGACCATTGCGGGGGGCACCGCCATCCTGTCGGCCCTGTTCGAAGCGCTCGGCATCGACGTCGTGCGACGCTCGGACGGGGCCCTGCGCGAAGGCCTGCTCTACGACTTTCTCGGCCGGATCCGCGACCAGGACGTGCGCGAGCGGGGGGTCGCGGCCCTGGCGGACCGCGCTCACGTCGACCGGCAGCAGGCGGCGCGGGTGAAGCAGACGGGCCTGTCGCTGCTCGCCCAGGTGGCGGACGGCTGGGCTCTGGGCAACCGCGGCGCGCGGCAGTTCCTGTCCTGGGCCGCGAACCTGCACGAGATAGGTCTCGACATCGCCCACAACCACTACCACCGTCACGGGGAGTACATCGTCGCCCACGCCGACCTGCAAGGTTTCTCGCTGCCCGAGCAGCAGGTGCTCGCGACCCTGGTGCGGTCCCACCGGCGCAAGTTCCCGACCGAGGTCATCGCCGCCCTGCCCCGGAACTGGTCGGCGTGGACCGAACGGCTGGCGATGCCGCTGCGCCTGTCGGTGGTCCTGCACCGGAGCCGAAGCCCGCTCCCGCTCCCCCCGGTCGAGCTCGGCGCCGCCGGGAACGCCCTCGACCTGCGGTTCCCCCCGGGATGGCTCGACGAGCACCCCCTGACCCGCGCCGATCTGGAGACCGAGGCCGCCTACCTGCGGCAAGCCGGCTACCGGTTGTCGTTCGGATAGCCCGCCAATCGTCGCCGAACGCGACCGCGAGGTCGCGCTGCGGCCTCCGCTCGGCGCCCAACCGACCCTCCGGGAGTCCGCGCCGTCCCCACGCCGCGAATCCCTGCCCCGCCGGCGGGCATTCGGGCCCCTCGGGGTTCATGTCGGCCGGCCGACTACGGCTCGAGCCGGGCCAGGATTCGGGGGACGACGAGCCACAGCAGCTCGCCGAGACCGGGTCCGACCTCGTCCCAGCCCGCCGCGCCCAGTCGGATGCACGCGAGCGCGGCGGTCGGGAACCGCAGCGCCGCTCCGCCGACCAGGATCGAGGCGGTCTCGGAGCAGGCCGGCTCGTGTCCCACGACGAGAAGGGTGTCCGCATCGGGGTCGGCGGCGCCGACGCACGCCAGCACGTCGCCGGGCGACGCGCCGTACAGCTCGGGGACGACGTCGGCCGGGGCCCGCCACCCGCCGGCGTCGGCGGCGTGCCGCAGGGTCTCGACCGCGCGGACGGCCGGCGAGCAGAGGACGCGATCGGGGACCGGCCCCGCCCGTTCGAGGAACCGACCCATGCGCCGGGCCGCCTTGACGCCGCGCGGGGCGAGCGGGCGCTCGTGATCCGGCCGCGCCGGGGCGTCCCAGCTCGACTTGCCGTGACGGAGCAGGAGAATCGTCTTCACGACGCCTCCGGGCCGGCTTCTTCGAGCCGCCGCACCAGCTCGTCCCAGAGGGCGGCGTAGGCGCGCGCGGCCTCGCTGGTCCTCCGGAACGCGCACAGCGGCTCGCGCCGCGAGCTCATCTGCTCGACCGCGCTCGAATACGGAATCTCGGTCGCGAGCATGGGGCACGGCATCTCTTCCGGGGCTTCGCAGATCCGGCGATGCAGGGTCCGGCGGCGATCGACCATCGAGTAGAACGGCAGCACGCGGACCGCCGCCGGTTCCCGGCGCAGGTGGCGGGCGAGCTGGCGGAGGGTCCGCCGCGACAACGTGGTGGGGATGGTCGGCACGATCAGGGCGTCGGCGACCGTGAACACCGCCTCCGAGGCGAGCGAGATGCTGGGGGCGCAGTCGAGAAAGACGTAGTCGTAGCCGGCGCCGAGCTCGCGGATTCGCCGGGTGAGGCGCCGGACGTACTTCGGGCTGTCGAGCAGCAGATCGAGATGGCGGTACGAGAAGTCGGCGGGAAGCAGGTCGAGCCCCTCGTAGTCGGTCTCGCGGACGTGACGGGCGAGGGCGCCCTTGCCGCGGACGAGCTTCCGGCCGCCGCCCCGCACCTTCATCCTGACCCGGAAGCACCAGGTGGCCGCGCCCTGCGGGTCGAGGTCGCAGATGAGGGTCCGCGCCCCCGACGCGGCGGCGAGCCACGCCAGGTTGACGGCGGCCGACGTCTTCCCCACGCCGCCCTTGATGTTGTAGGCCGCCAGCACCTTCATCGTGAACCGCGGTCTGCGTCCGGGGCTTCCGGACGGGAGGCGAGGAGCCGGTCGAGGTCGGCCGCGGTCCGCGCCGTCGCGAACCTCCCGACCTCGTCGGCGAGCCGGCTCCGCGCGGCGGCCTGGCGCGACTCCAGCCGGTCGACCAGGCGACCCGCCGCCAGGAGCGTCGAAGCGTCCGCTCCGCCCGCCGCGAGGAGCTCGCGGGCGGTGTCCTGCAGCTCGTCCTGCTGGACCTCCAGATCGTTGTAGTCCCCGAGGTCGTCCTGCAGCCGCTTGAGGGAGCGGACGAAGGCGTTCACGCGGTCGGCGGCGAACAGGCTGCGGAAGAACTCGAGCAGGTACCGCAGCTTCTTGCAGGCGATTCGCAGCTCGTGAACGGCCTCGGCCGGGGTCTCCGCCGAGAGACCGCGCCCGCGCTTGCGCACCCTCGCGAACGCCCGCTCGATGCGCTCGACCGCCACCTCGCGGATGGGCCGGGCGGCGTTCGCGCCGCCGCCGTCGGCGTCGGTCTCGAGCAGGCGCCGCCATTGCCGCTTCAGCCGCCGGTAGCGGGGCGAGTCGAGCCCCTCCACCTGCTGCGCGTGGGCGGCCTGCCTCCGGCCTTCGAGCTGGTCGGCCAGCGGGGACAGATCGCCGCGGACGGACGCGGGCAGCTCGGCCCGGTGCCCCTGCAGGCTGAGGAGGTGCACGTCGAGGTCCCGGGGCGGCCCCGTCAACCGGCCGAGCCAGGCGAACTCGCCGGCGAAGCGGCGGGTCACGGCTTCGTCGAAGACGCCCCCGACCTGCCCCAGGCAGGAACGGGTCCGCCGGACCGCGACCCGGAAGTCGTGCAGGAACTCGGGATCGAGGTCCGCCCGGAGCCCCGGCTCGTTGGCCTGCATCATCCCCCACAGCGCAACGAGGATGCGCTTCACGGCGCGGTCGGTGCGCGCGTCCGGGTCGAGGCGCAGCGCGAGCTTGCCGGTGTAGTCGCCGGGCCGGCGGCCGACCGCGGAGAGTGCGAGATCGAGCTCCGTCTCCGGTCCCGGCGCCAGTCCGAGGTCCTCCTCCACGAAGCGGCGCACGCCGCGGTAGGCCCGTTCGTAGCCCGTCATCCGGGCGAGCCGCAGGATCGTGGGCAGCCGCCGGCGGCGCCGCGTGGGACCGGCCGCGGTGCCGTGGTCGAGCGACACGCGCACCACCGCCTTGTCCCGGCCGTCGACCACGGAGACCCGCTCGCTGCGGCGCTCGACCCGGACCACCGGCAGCAGCCGCCGGATGGACGTCACCGCCTGCAGATCGTCCCGGAAGCCGCCCGGGGGCAGGTCGCGGGCGAAGTCGGGCGGCGCCGGCACGGTCGCGCGGTGGCGCAGGCCGCCGTCGAAGCGGTCCCAGCGCACGCTGCACGACCCGTCCCCGGCGTCGGACAGGACGGTGCCGGCGTCGCGATAGAGGCGCCAGTCGAACGTGTCGAGATAGGTGCGGGCGGCGGCCCGGCCGCTCTCGCGCCGGGTCGGGAACCGCTCCGCGAGGCGGGACAGGACGCCGGCCGCGGTCCGTGGCGCCTCGAGAAGGTACCGGTGGCACATCGATCCGCCCGATGGTACACCGTCGCCGGGCCGGAGGCCGCTTGCACGCCCTTTCACAATCACGATTCGCCGTGGTAGTATCCGTAGTCGAGAGGTGGGTGCTGGTCAAACGCTACTCTTTCATCATCGCCAATCGTTCGACCGGAGTCGTCCATCGCTTCGCCCTGAGTTTCCGCCCGAAGCTGGTGGTCGCCCTGTTGTTCGCGCTTCCCCTCGGCTGGGCCGGCCATGCCGCCTGGCTCGACGGGTCGCGGCTCGATCCGACCCAGTGGCTGAAATCGCCCCGCTGGACGATGAACGACCGGCTGCGCTCGTTCAACGCTCTGCTCCAGTCCGAAGTCGACCGCTACAGCACCACCGCCGCCGACGTGTCCCGCCGGGTCGCCGCCCTGCAGCTCGTCGTCGAGGCCCTGCGCGATCAGTCCGTCGTCGACCCCGGCGTCAGGCAGGCCATGGTGCAGGTGGCGGAGGTCGATCGTTCGCGAGGGGCGTCGGCCCTGCGGGCGGTGGCGGAGGCGGCGCCCACCGAGACCCTCGACCTGCTTCACGACCTGCTCGACGTGCTCGAGCTCGAGCTCGGAGTCGCCCACGACAACATCCTCCTCCGGCGGGACCTCGCCGCCGCGACGCCGTTCAACCTCCCCGTCCCCGGCCGCGTCAGGTCCCGGTTCGGGTACCGGAGAGATCCCTTCACGGCCGCGCGGGCGTTTCACGAGGGGCTCGACATCTCCACCGGGTACGGACAACCGGTCCGGGCCACGGCCGGGGGCCGCGTCGTTGAAGCCGGACGCAACGGCAGATTCGGCAAGATGATCGAGATCGACCACGGCTTCGGCCGGCGCACGCGCTACGCTCATCTGTCGGAGTTCGCCATCCGCGTCGGCGAAGATGTCGAGCGCGGGCAGGTCATCGGGTACTCCGGCGCCACGGGCCGCACCACCGGGTCCCACCTCCACTACGAGGTCCTGGTCGGCAACCGCCCCATGAACCCGCTCCGGCTGGTGTTCGCCTCCGGCGGCGTCTCCGCCGACTGATTTCCGTTGCGGGACCGGGCCGGCGTCACTCCTTTCCGGCGGGTTTCGTTTCCCGCAGACGCCGCGGGTCGGGAGTCCGAGCCGCGGAATGCCGCGGACTCCTGCGGGATTGGCTGGGCGGTGTGCAGAGCCGACGAGGGCGCTCTCCGGGCCGGTTTTTCCCGGCTCGAGCGTCGGTAGTACTCCCGGGGGCGGCGCGGATTTCACGACCGTCGGACCCGTCGTCTTGACGCGTCCAGACCCCTTCCCTACAATCGATCACATCCGTGTCTACCGGATCGACACCCGCCTTGGACCATCATCGACAGCGCAACGTCACGGAGGGGCCGGCCCTGCCCGAGGCCCGGCCGGCCGTCCCGGCCGCGGGACGGCGCGAACTGCCTGAGAGATGGTCGGGCGCCAAGCGTGGCCGCGGGCGACGATCGCCGCGCCGGGAGTCTGCGCAGTAGAACGGTGCAGACTTCCCGGCAGGGTTGGCTGGGCGGCAATCGACGATTGCCGGGCTGGATTGCCCTGACGGGGTCCCTGGACTCGACCGATGCTGCAGAATGTCCTCAGGAAAGTCTTCGGCACCCAGAACGAGCGCGACATCAAGCGGATGCAGCCGGCGTTGGCTGAGATCAACGACCGCGAGGCGGCGGTGCGGGCCCTCGACGACGCCGGACTCCGCGGGCGCACCGACGGCCTGCGCGAGCGCGCCGATCGGGGCGAGCCGCTCGACGACCTGCTGCCCGACGCGTTCGCGGTGGTCCGCGAGGCGGGCCGGCGCGTGCTCGACATGCGCCACTTCGACGTCCAGCTCATCGGGGGCATGGTCCTGCACCAGGGCAAGATCGCCGAGATGAAGACCGGCGAGGGCAAGACCCTCGTCGCCACCCTCGCCGCCTACCTGAACGCCCTCGGCGGCGGCGGGGTCCACGTCGTCACCGTCAACGACTACCTGGCCCGACGCGACGCCGAGTGGATGGGGCGCATCTACCGGTTTCTCGGCATGTCCGTCGGGGTCATCCAGCACGACCTGCGCGACCCCGAGCGCCAGGCCGCCTACGCCTGCGACATCACCTACGGCACCAACAACGAGTACGGCTTCGACTACCTGCGCGACAACATGAAGTTCGAGCTCGCGCACTACGTGCAGCGCGGGCACCGCTTCGCCATCGTCGACGAGGTCGACAGCATCCTCATCGACGAGGCCCGGACCCCCCTCATCATCTCGGGGCCGGCCGAGCAGTCGACCGAACTCTACTACGAGGTCGACCGCATCATCCCCCGCCTGAAGCCGGGGGCGGTCACCCAGGGCAACGTCAAGTCGGAGGACCGCGAGGCCCTGGAGGACACCGGCGACTACCTGACCGACGAGAAGCACAAGACCGTCTCGCTGACCGAGACCGGCATGGCGAAGGCCGAGAAGTTCCTCGGCAAGCGCCTCAACCCCGGCGGGCTCTACGACCCCGCCAACATGCCCCTTCTCCACCACGTCAACCAGGCCCTGCGCGCCCATGCCCTGTTCAGGCGCGACGTCGAGTACATGGTGAAGGACGGCCAGGTCGTCATCGTCGACGAGTTCACGGGCCGGCTCATGCCCGGCCGCCGCTGGAGCGACGGACTGCACCAGGCGGTCGAGGCCAAGGAGAAGGTCAAGATCGAGCGGGAGAACCAGACCCTCGCGACGGTCACGTTCCAGAACTACTTCCGCAAGTACGACAAGCTGTCGGGCATGACCGGCACCGCCGACACCGAGGCGCCGGAGTTCGCCAAGATCTACAAGCTCGACGTCATGGTCATCCCCACCAACCGTCCCCTCGTGCGCATCGAGGAGGCGGACTCGGTCTACCGGACCGAGCGCGAGAAGTACGACGCCATCGCCGAGGACATCATCGAGAAGCAGGAGGCGGGCCGCCCGGTGCTCGTCGGCACCGTGTCGATCGAGAAGTCGGAGCGCCTCGCCGGGCTGCTCAAGCGGCGGGGCGTGAAGCACGTCGTGCTCAACGCCAAGTTCCACGCCCAGGAGGCGGAGATCGTCGCCCAGGCGGGCCGCCAGGGGGCGGTGACCATCGCCACCAACATGGCCGGCCGCGGCACCGACATCGTCCTCGGCGGCAACGCCGAGTACATGTCGCGCCAGCGGGCCCTCGCCGAGCAGGCGGCGGAACGGCTGCCGAAGGAGGAGGCCAAGTTCGTCGACGACGACGAGTTCGTCTATTTCTACCACCTCGAGCACTTCTACCGGGTGCCCCGGCCCGCCTGGGATCGCATCTTCGCCCAGTTCACCGAGCAGACCGCGGCCGAGCACGAGGAGGTCGTCGACGCCGGGGGGCTGCACATCATCGGGACCGAGCGGCACGAGTCGCGCCGCATCGACAACCAGCTCCGGGGCCGGGCGGGCCGCCAGGGCGACCCCGGCTCGTCGCGGTTCTACCTGTCCCTCGAGGACGACCTGATGCGCATCTTTGGGTCCGACCGCATCTCGGGGCTGATGGAGCGGCTGGGCATGGAGGAGGGGGTCCCCATCGAGCACCGCATGGTGACCCGGGCCATCGAGCGGGCCCAGAAGCAGGTCGAGGCTCAGCACTTCTCGGTGCGGAAGCATCTGCTCGAGTACGACGACGTCATGAACAAGCAGCGCGAGAACGTCTACACGCTGCGCCGCGAGCTGCTCGACGGTCAGGTGCACGTATCCGACGACGAGGTCGTCGACAGCCGCCGCTACCTGATGACCCTGGCCGAGGACCTCGTCGACCAGGAGGTCGAGGCCCACTGCGGCCGCGACACCGACCCCGAGGACTGGGACACCGACGGCCTGTCGCGCGCGGTCGGCGAGCTCGCGGGGCTGCCGCCGGAGCAGATCGACGAGTTCGAGCTCGACGACAAGAGCCCCGACGAGATGCTCGACACGCTGTGGGCGGCGGTCAAGTCGCGCTACGAGGAGAAGGAGGAGGGGATCGAGGCGGAGCTGCTGCGGCGGGTCGAGCGCGACGTGATGCTGCAGATCGTCGACACGCAGTGGAAGGACCACCTCTACAGCCTCGACCACCTCAAGGAGGGGATCGGCCTCCGCGCCCACGCCCAGCGGGACCCCCTCGTCGAGTACAAGCGGGAGAGCTTCGCCCTGTTCCAGGCGATGAAGGAGCGGATCGACACCGAGATGATCCGCTACCTGTGGCGCCTGCGGCCGATCGTGCAAGGGGAGGGCAGCGAGATCGCCCGCCCGGCGGCCCGGCAGCGGGCGCCGGTGACCCTCAACGACCCCGGCGCCGCCGCCCCCGCGTTCGCGGGCGCCGCCGCCGCGGCCCGCGGCCCGCAACCGGCCCGGACCGGCGGCGACGACGCCAAGGTGCGCACGGTGCGCCGGGTGACTCGCAAGGTCGGGCGGAACGAGCCCTGTCCGTGCGGCAGCGGCAAGAAGTACAAGAAATGCTGCGGGGCCTGACATGACGGTGGGCATCGAGACCACGGCGACCCGTTTCACGGCCACCGACATCGCGGTGGCCCTGACGTTCGACGACGTGCTGCTCGTGCCGCAGCGGTCCGAGGTGCTGCCGGCCGAGGTCGACGTCTCGACCCGGCTCACCCGGAACGTCACCCTGAAGGTGCCCATCATCAGCGCCGCCATGGACACCGTCACCGAGTCGCGCCTCGCCATCGCGATGGCCCAGCTCGGCGGCATGGGGGTGATCCACAAGAACCTCCCCATCGAGGACCAGGCGGCCGAGGTCGACCGGGTCAAGCGGTCGGAGAGCGGCATGATCGTCAACCCGATCACGCTGGCGCCCTCCAACCGCATCGTCGAGGCCCTCGAGCTGATGAAGAAGTACCGCATCTCGGGGGTGCCGATCACCGAGGACGGCAGCACCGAGGGGCGGCTCGTCGGCATCCTCACCAACCGCGACCTCCGCTTCGAACGCCGCATCGACCGGCCGATCGGCGAGGTGATGACCCGCCGGGACCTCATCACGGTGCCGGTCGGGACCACCCTGCAGGACGCCCAGACCATCCTGCACCAGCACCGCGTCGAGAAGCTGCTGGTGGTCGATCAGGAGTTCCGGCTCAAGGGGCTGATCACCGTCAAGGACATCCAGAAGATGATCACCTACCCCACCGCGTCCAAGGACGAGCTTGGCCGGTTGCGTGTCGGGGCGGCGGTGGGCATCGCCAAGGACACGGTGGAGCGGTCCGAGGCCCTGGTGAACGCGGGCGCCGACGTGCTCGTCGTCGACACCGCGCACGGGCACTCCCGCGGGGTGATGGCGATGGTCGGCCAGCTTCGCGAGCGCTTCCCGAGCGTGGAGCTGGTCGCCGGCAACGTCGCCACCGCGGAGGGCACCGAGTCGCTGATCGGCCTCGGCGTCGACGGCGTGAAGGTCGGCATCGGCTCCGGGTCCATCTGCACGACGCGGGTCATCGCGGGCATCGGCATGCCGATGATCTCGGCCCTCGCGGAGTGCGGCGAGGCCTCCCGGCGCCACGGCGTCCCCATCATCGCCGACGGCGGCGTGCGCTACTCGGGCGACATCACGAAGGCGCTCGCGGTCGGGGCCGGCGCGGTCATGATCGGGAGCCTCTTCGCGGGCACCGACGAGAGCCCCGGCGAGCTCATCCTCTACCAGGGGCGCAGCTTCAAGGAATACCGGGGCATGGGCTCGATCGGGGCGATGCGCGCCGGCAGCCGGGACCGCTACTTCCAGGAGGACTTCGACCTCGCGAGCCCCCGCGAGGACGGCGAGAAGCTCGTGCCCGAGGGCATCGAGGGCCGGGTGCCCCACAAGGGGTCGATCGGCGCGATGATCCACCAGCTCGTCGGCGGGCTGCGCGCCGGCATGGGCTACTGCGGCTGCCCCACCATCGCCGACCTGCAGGAGAACGCCCGCATGGTGCGCATCACCCCCGCCGGCATGCGCGAGAGCCACGTGCACGACGTGGTGATCACCAAGGAAGCTCCCAACTACCGCTCGGAGTAGCGCTGGCGGCCCGCGGGCCCCCCTTCGAATCGTTCGCGAGGCCCCTCGCTTCCTCGGGCTCCCGGCGGGTAAACGTTTCTGTTTACATGAACAGAAACGTGGTGTACCGTGCCTGAGGGTGACCTCGACGGAGTTCCGGCGCTGGCTGAAGAAGCGCGGCTGCACGTTTCGCAACCATCGGGGTGGCAGCGGCCACCTGACGGTCAGGCGCGACGGGCGGGTTTCGCAACTGCCGATGCATGGCGCGACTCGGGAGCTCGGCCCGAAGCTGATCGCGAAGATCAAGAAAGACTTGGGACTGCGCTGATGCTGGCCTATCCGATCACGCTGATCGCCGACGACAACGACACCGTGATGGCGACCGCGCCGGACTTTCCGGAGCTCGCGACCTTCGGCGACGACCGCGAAGAGGCCATGGCCCGCGCCCGTGATGCGCTCGAGGAAGCGATCTCGGCGCGTATTCACGCCCGCCAGGACGTTCCCGCCCCCGGTCGCGGCAGCCCCAGGGCCGCTCTGCCGACCCTCACCGCCGTGAAGTTGATTCTGTACCAGGGGATGCGGGACCAACGCATCGGCAAGGCGGAACTGGCGCGCCGCCTCGGCTGGCATTTGCCGCAGGTCGATCGCGTGCTGGACATTCGGCACCACTCCCGGCTCGACCAGATGGACGCCGCGCTGGACGCGATCGGCTGGCGCCTGCACGTATACGCAGAAGAACGCAAGTGACTTCGAACGGCCCGTAACCGACCAGCCCCCATGGGTATCGTCATCGAGTCTCGTTCGGCGTCTCGATGACGAGCTCCCGCGAGTCGCCGCCTCGGTCCAGGATCCGGACCGATACCGCACCCGGCGCCGGACGCGGCAGGCGGTCGGCCCACTCGATGCAGACGAGGGCGCCGGATTCCGGCAGCTCCTCGAGCCCGAGATCGTCGGTCTCGGCCGGGTCGAGCCGGTAGAGGTCGACGTGCTGGACCCGGCCCGCGCCATAGGCCTGGACGATCGTGAACGTGGGGCTGCTGACCTCGTCGGGGTCGATGCCCACGCCCTCCACGAACCCCCGCACGAACGCGGTCTTCCCGGCCCCGAGGTCCCCGAAGAGTTGCACGACGGCCCCGGGAGGAAGACGCCGGGCGAGATCGGCGGCGATGTCCGCCGTCTGTCGTTCGGAGTGACTCTCGTGGCGCGTGTTCATGGCCGCACTCGTCGGTCTGCGGGGGTTCAGAGGGGCTGGAACGCGGGCTCCTGTTCATGCCGGTCGGGTCCGTCGCCGGCCAGGGTCACGAGGGCGGGGCCGAGGCCGCGCGCGAGGTCGCCGGCCAGGAGCCCCGCGCCGTGCTCGGTCGCCGCCGCGTCCCCGGCGAGCCCGTGCAGGCAGACGCCGAGCCCGCACGCGGCCTCCACGTCCGGAAGCTGCGCCATCCACGCGGCCAGCACCCCGGTGAGCACGTCGCCGGTCCCGCCGGAGGCCATGCCCGGATTGCCGGTGACGTTGATCCAGACGTCGCCGGCCGGGGTCGCCACCAGGGTCCGCGCTCCCTTCAGGACGACGAAGATGCCCTGCTCCCCTGCCAGGTCGCGGGCCACGTCGAGGCGGTGGGCGGTCACGTACTCGGCCGGCCGGCCGATGATGCGCCCCATCTCGCCGGCGTGCGGGGTGACGACCAACGCGCGATCCGGGCGCCCCCGGAGGCCGGCGGGGTCGCGGGCGAACGCGTTCAGGGCGTCGGCGTCGAGCACCATCGGGACCGGGGCGCGGTCCACCAGCTCGCGCACGAAGCGGTCGACGCCGAGACTCCGGCCGAGGCCGGGTCCAACCGCGAGCACGTCGCAGCGTTCGGCGAGCACCGCACCGGCCGCCTCGGCCCCGACGCGGCCCTCACCGTCGTGGTCGAGGCCCAGGGTCATGTACTCCGGCGCCAACGCGGCCACGACGGGCTGGCAGACGCGCGGCGTCGCCACCGTGACCAGGCCCGCCCCCGAGCGCAGGGCGCCGAGCGCCGCAAGGCCGGCGGCGCCGGTCTTGCCCGTCGACCCCGCGGCCACGAGCACCCGGCCGTAGTCGCCCTTGTGGGTGTCCCGGGGCCGGCGCGGGACCTGCTTCCGGGCCCATGCCCGGGTGACGACGGTGACGCGCGGTCCCGCCAGCTCGCCCACGACCATCGCCGGAATCCCGATGTCGGCGACCAATACGGTCCCGGCCCGGGCCGCGGCCGGGTCCAGCAGCAGGGGCAGCTTCGGCGCGCCGAGCGTCACCGTGAGGGCGGCGGCCGCCGCTTCCCCGATCAGCTCCGGCGTATCCGCCGACAGGCCGGACGGCAGGTCGATCGACACGACCGGAACGTCCGAGGCATCGAGGTCGCCGACGACGGACCGCCAGTGTCCGGCCAGGGGCCGCGTCAGGCCGGTGCCGAACAGGGCGTCGACCACCAGATCGCATCTTTCGAGATCGCCGCGCGCCGCCTCCCACGCCGAGGCACTCGGGACGTTGACGACCGCCCCCCCCGCACGTCGGAGGGCCGACAGATTGACCTCGGCGTCTCCCCCGACATCCGTCTCCGGCGCGGCCAGGTACACCCTCACGGCGGCGCCGCGGGCGGCCAGGATGCGCGCCGCGACGAACCCGTCGCCGCCGTTGTTCCCCTTACCGCACACCACCGCGATGCGGCGGTCCGCGCCGAGCGGCCAACGCGACTCCAGGGCGGCGACGACCTGCCTGCCGGCCGCCTCCATCAGCACCAGCGACGGCACCCCGAGATCGGAGATCGTCCGCCGGTCCGCGTTACGCATCTGGGCGGTGTTCAGCACCCGCATCCTGTTCCGCCGTATCGGGGGTCACCCGGTGTTCGGGCTTGCCCGTTCGCCAACTGCCCCCGGCATGACGCCACTCTCCGACGGCACCGGCCTCCGCCGCGGTTCTCGCCGATGCCGGGGTCCTGCCTCCGCCACCGGCGAGCCTGCCGGCAACTCGCGACCGTCCTGGCCGTTCGCCGAACGTCCCGGCATGCCGCCGCTCTCCGACGAGCACCCGCCGCGGCCGGGGTTCGCGCAGATACCGGTCCTGCCCTCCGCCACCGGCGAGGTGCGGGCAGCGGGGCGACCGTCCTGCCCGCGCTCGGCCCCGTCACCGGGGTCCTGCGCGTATGGTACCGTGGACGGCGTGAATTCGAACCCTGTCGACGCGCCCCCCGCCCCCGCCGGCATCGTCGAGGCCACCGTGAACGTGAACGGCGTCGTGACCTCCGGCGACCGGGCCGTGGTCTCGGTCTTCGACCACGGCTTCCTCTACGGCGACGGCGTCTACGAGACCCTGCGCACCTACAACCGCCGGCCCTTCCTGCCCGACCGGCACCTCGCCCGGCTCCGCGCCTCGGCCGCGCGCCTGTCCCTGGAGGTCCCGCCGTCCGACGCGGAGCTCGAGGCCCGCATGCGTGACACCATGCAGGGCGTCAATGCGCAGGGCGAGGTGATGCTGCGGATTCTCGTCACGCGGGGGGTGGGCGACCTCGGCTACGACCCCGCCGTGTGCCGCACGCCGACGGTCGTCATCATCGCCCGGCCGCATCGCGAGTCGCCCGCCCACGTGCAGCGCGACGGCGTTCGGCTGGTCGTGGCCAGCGTCGTGCGCAACCACCCCCGCAGCGTCGACCCCGTCATCAAGTCGAACAACCTGCTCAACAACGTGCTGGCGATGCAGGAGGCGGTGCGCGAGGGCGCCTACGAGGCGATACTCCTCAACCACCGGGGCGAGCTCGCCGAGTGCTCGCAGTCGAACCTGTTCGTGGTGCGGGACGGCGTGGTCCTGACTCCACCGCTCGACGCCGGGCTGCTCGAAGGGGTGACGCGCAACCTGCTCTTCGAGGTGGGCGCGGACGCCGGGGTGCCGGTGCGGGAAGCGGTGCTCCGCGAAACGGACGTGGCCTCGGTGGACGAGCTGTTCATCACCAGCACCACGCGCGAGGTGGTGCCGGTGGTGCGGGTCGGCGACCACGTGATCGGGTCCGGCTCGCCGGGCCCCGTGACTCGACGCCTGCTGGCGCGGCTTCGCGAGCGGGCCGACCATCTCACCCGCGCGCCGGATTGATCCCGCCACGCGCCGGCCAACCCATTCCGGGGACCGTATCCGGCCCCCCCCACCGACCCATTCCGGTCGGCGGCAGTGTCTCGGGCGGAACGCCCGGGCTCGCTTGGCGCCTGCCGCCACCGCCGCGCCGGGTCACTCCTGATAGGCCCCCACGGGCGGGCAGGCGCAGACGAGGTTGCGGTCGCCGTGGGCGTCGTCGATGCGCCCCACCGCCGGCCAGAACTTGTTCTCGCGCACGAACGGCAGCGGGTAGACCGCCTGCTCCCGCGTATAGGGGTGCGACCAGGCGTCGGCGGTGGCCTCGGCCGCCGTGTGGGGGGCGTTCTTCAGCACGTTGTCGGCGGGGTCGGCGGCGCCGTCCACGATGGCCCGGATCTCGCCGCGGATGGCGATGAGCGCGTCGCAGAACCGGTCGAGCTCCTCGCGCGGCTCGCTCTCGGTCGGCTCCACCATCATCGTGCCCGGAACCGGGAACGAGACCGTCGGGGCGTGGAACCCGTAGTCGATGAGGCGCTTCGCGACGTCGATCTCGTTGAGGCCGTGGCGCCGCAGCGCCCGCAGATCCAGGATCAGCTCGTGCGCGACCCGCCCGTTGTCCCGGGCGTACAGCACGTCGTAGTGCGAGGCGAGGCGCGCCTTGACGTAGTTGGCGCCGAGTATCGCGGCCGCGGTGGCCCGCCGCATGCCGTCCGGCCCGAGCATCCGGACGTAGCCGTGCGAGATGAGGAGAATGCTGGCGCTCCCCCACGGCGCCGCCGAGATCGCGGGAATCGCCCGTTCGCCGCCGACCGGCGCCAGCGGATGCCCGGGCAGATACGGCGCGAGGTGCTCCGCGCAGGCGATCGGCCCCATGCCGGGTCCTCCGCCGCCATGGGGAATCGCGAACGTCTTGTGCAGGTTGATGTGGCAGACGTCGGCGCCGATCGCGGCGGGGCTGGTCACCCCGACCTGGGCGTTCAGGTTCGCCCCGTCCATGTACACCTGGCCGCCGGCGTCGTGGACGACTTGGCAGATCTCCCGGATGGCGTCCTCGAAGACCCCGTGCGTGGACGGGTAGGTGATCATCAGGCCGCACAGGGCGTCGCGGTGCGCCGCCGCCTTGGCGCGCAGGTCGTCGAGGTCGACGTTGCCGCCGTCGTCGCAGGCCACCACCACGACCCGCATCCCCGCCATGGTCGCGGTTGCGGGGTTCGTGCCGTGGGCGGACGCCGGAATCAGGACCACGTCGCGGCCGCCGCTCCCATGGTCGCGATGCCACGCGCGAATGACCATGAGCCCCGCGAACTCGCCCTGCGCCCCCGAGTTGGGCTGCAGCGACACCGCGGGCAGCCCGGTGATGGCGGCGAGCGCCGCCTCCAGCTCACTGAAGACGGTGCGGTAGCCCTCGGCCGTCTCGATGGGCGCGAACGGATGGACGGCGGCGAACGCCGGCCAGCTCACGGCGCGTATCTCGGAGGCCGCGGTCAGCTTCATGGTGCAGGAGCCGAGGGGGATCATCGAGGTGTCGAGGCCCAGATCGCGCCGCTCGAGCTGCTTCAGATAGCGCATCAGTTGGGTCTCCGACCGGTGCCGGTGGAAGACCGGATGGGTCAGATACGCCGACGTGCGCACGAGGGGCTCCGGCCAGTCGGGGGTCGGCTCCTCCTCCGTCATCGCCGCCGCCGCATCCCCGAGGTCGGTCGGCGGGGCCGGCCGCCCCAGGGCGCCGGCGACGAGCGACAGGATGTGGGCCACGTCGCCCGGGGTCGTGGTCTCGTCGAGGGCGAAGCCCACCGCGCCGTCGCCGCGGTACCGGAAGTGCATGCCGTCGGCGGCGGCCCGGGCCCGCAGGCGCCCCGTCGCCTCGGCGGGCAGCGGCGCGGTGACGGTGTCGAAGAAGTGCGGGTGCGCGGGCGCGAGGCCCAGCTCGCGCAGGCCGTCGGCCAGCCGCCGGGCCAGCCCGTGCACGCGGCAGGCGATGGCGCGCAGGCCGTCCGGGCCGTGGTAGACCGCGTAGAAGCCCGCGAGGTTGGCGAGCAGGGCCTGGGCGGTGCAGATGTTCGAGGTCGCGCGGTCGCGCCGGATGTGCTGCTCGCGGGTCTGCAGCGCCATCCGATGGGCGGGGCGGCCGTGCCGGTCGACCGACAGCCCGATGATGCGTCCCGGCACCTGCCTGACGAGGTCGTCACGGGTGGCGAAGAACGCCGCGTGCGGCCCGCCATAGCCCATCGGCACCCCGAACCGCTGCGAGTTGCCCACCACCACGTCGGCCCCGCTCTCGCCGGGCGGCGCCATCAGCGTCAGGGCCAGCAGGTCGGTGCAGACGGCGGCCAGCGCCCCCGCCTCGTGGGCCCGCGCCACCACCTCGGCCACCGGGAGGACTGCGCCGTCCTCGGCCGGGGTCTGGAGCAGGACGCCGAAGACGCTCGCGTCGAACCGCATCGCCGCGGGGTCGCCCACCTCGACCGCGATGCCCAGCGGCTCGGCCCGGCCCCGCACCACGTCGATGGTCTGGGGAAAGCAGTGCCGCGACACCAGCAGCCGGTCCGCGCCGGGCGCGGTGCGCGCGCGGACGCGGTGCATCATCGCCATCGCCTCGGCCGCCGCCGTCGCCTCGTCGAGGAGCGAGGCGTTCGCCACCGGCATCCCCGTCAGGTCGCCCACCATCGTCTGGTAGTTCAACAGGGCTTCCAGGCGCCCCTGCGCCACCTCCGCCTGGTACGGCGTGTAGGGGGTGTACCAGCCGGGGTTCTCGAACACGTTGCGCAGGATGACGCTGGGGGTGATGCAGCCGTAGTACCCCAGGCCGATATAGGCCCGGCCGGGGCGGTTCCGGCCGGCGATGCCGCGCAGGCGGTCGAGGTACTCGGCCTCGGTCTCCGGCCCCGGCGTCCGCAAGGGGGCGTCCAGCCGGATGTCGACAGGCACCGCCTCGTCGACGAGGGCCTCGAGCGAGGCCGCGCCGACCGCCGCCAGCATCGCCTCGACGTCGTCGGGGCGGGGCCCGATGTGTCGTTCGGAGAACCGGTCGGCTCGTGGATGGGTCACGCCGCGTCCGCCTATTTCACCAGCTCGGCATAGGCGGCCGAGTCGAGGAGCCCGGACGCGGCGGCGGGGTCGGTCAGCTCGAGCGCCATCATCCAGGTGCCGTGGGGGTCTGCGTTCACCGTCTCGGGGGCGGTCGCGAGCCCCGCGTTGACCTCGGTGACCCGGCCGGCCAGGGGGCAGTAGAGGTCGGACACCGCCTTCACCGACTCTATCGACCCGAACTGGGCCCCCTGCTCGAGCTGCCGCCCCACCTCGGGCAGCTCGACGTACACCACGTCGCCGAGCTGGGCCTGCGCGTAGTCGGTGATGCCGACCCGGGCGGTCGTCCCCGAGATCAGGATCCACTCGTGGTCCTTGGTGTAGAGCCGGTCAGTCGGATACATGGCTGCTCATCTCGGACGCTTGTAGAACGGCAACGGCACGACGCGGGCCGGCACCCGGCGCCCGCGGACGTCCACCTCGTACTCGGTGCCGGGCGCGGTCCCCGCGGCGGGGACGTAGGCGAGGGCGACGGCCTTCTCCAGGAACGGCGTGCGGGTGCCGCTGGTCACCCGGCCCACCTCCTCGCCGCCCGCATGAACGCCGTAGCCGTGCCGCGCGATGCCCGGCCCGGTCATCTCGAGCCCCACGAGCTTGCGGTCGACCCCGGCCTCGCGCTGCTTCACGAGCGCGTCGCGGCCGATGAAGTCGGGCTTGTCCCAGCCCACGATCCAGCCGAGGCCGGCCTCGAGGACCGTCGTCCTCCCGTCGATGTCCTGACCGCTGAGCCGCATCGCCGCCTCGAGGCGCAACGTGTCGCGGGCGCCCAGCCCCGCCGGCTGCAGCCCGTGGTGTCGGCCGGCCGACATCAGCGCCGTCCACAACCGGTCGGCCGTCTGCGGGGCCACGAACAGCTCGAGCCCGTCCTCGCCGGTGTAGCCGGTGCGCGAGATGGTCGCGCGGATGCCCGACACCTCGCCGGTCGCGAAGCGGTAGTACCGGATGGCCGCGAGATCGACGTCGGTCAGCGGCTGCACGACGTCGAGGGCCCGGGGCCCCTGCACCGCGATCAGGGCGTAGCGCGAGCTGGTGTTCACGGCCACCGCGTCGCCGACGCCGGCGATGTGGTCGCGAATCCACTCGAAGCCGGCCGCGATGTTGGCGGCGTTGACGACCAGCATGAAGTGGTCGCCGGCCAGCCGGTACACCAGCAGGTCGTCGACGAAGGTGCCCTCGGGGGTCGCGAGGGCCGAGTACTGGGCCTGGCCGACCTCGAGGCGGCCCGCGTCGTTGGTCGAGATCCGCTGCACGGCGGCGAGGGCGTCCGTTCCCGCCACCTCGATCTCGCCCATGTGGCTGACGTCGAACAGCCCCGCCGCCCGCCGCACCGCGAGGTGCTCCTCGGTGATGCCGGCGTACTGCAGGGGCATCTCCCACCCCGCGAACGGCACCATCTTCGCCCCGAGGGCGACGTGACGGCCGTGCAGGGGCGTCTGGAGGGGGGCGGAAGCCGATGCGTCGGTCATGACACGGTAGAGTCGGCCGTGGCGGGCGGTCCGTGCCGGGAGTGCCGGCTTGCGGAAAGAGGACCGGCCGCGGACGTGGCCGCGGCCAGCCGCCAGGACGCCGGAAGAACCTGACAGAAACGTACTATGGGACCCGCGGGGGGTCAAGGCGGGGCCGCTTCCCCGCCGCCCCCGGTCCCGGAGCGCTCCCCGGTCCCGGGGCGCTTCCCTGGCGTGAGCTACCGGCACCGGGCGGAGCCGGCTCGACGGCCCTCAGGAGGGATGACGCAGGTACGACTGCAGCGTGTGGTAGCTGATGCCGAGCACCTCGCACGTACGCCGCTTGTTGCGGCCGCAGCGCTCGAGCATCAGCCGTGCATAGCGGCTGCCCCACGCGCGCATCGACTCGGCCTGGGTGATGGACGGCTGCAGCAGCTCCGTGTAGTCGCGGGTCAGCTCGGCCGGCAGGTCCTGCAGGCCGATGGTGTCCTCGGTGGCGAGGGCCAGGGCCCGCTCGACGACCCGCTGCAGCTCCCGGACGTTCCCGGGCCAGTCGTGAGTGCGCAGGGCGTCGGCGGCGCTCTCCGACAAGGCCAGTCGGCGCAGTCCGTCATGCCGGGCCAGAAAGTGCTCGGCCAGGGAGATGACGTCCTCGCGGCGCTGCCTGAGCGGCGGAACATGCAGCTCGACTCCGGCGAGGCGGTAGTAGAGGTCGGTGCGGAAGTGCCCCTCGTCTGCGAGTCTCCGCAGCCTCTGGTTCGTCGCCACGACGATGCGGATGTCCACCGCCCGGGCTCCGTGTCCGCCCACCCGCTCGACGGAGAGCTCCTGAATGGCGCGCAGCAGCTTGGCCTGTGCGGCTGGCGACAGATCGGCGACCTCGTCGAGGAACAGCGTGCCCTGGTCGGCGAGCTCGAACTTGCCGCGGCGGGCACGCACGCCGGTCGCGACCCGGTCCTCGATGCCGAACAGCTCGGCTTCCAGCAGCGTCTCCACGAGGGCGGCGCAGTTCACGGCGACGAAGGGTCCCCGGCGCCGTCGACTCAACTCGTGCACCTGCCGCGCCACCAGCTCCTTGCCGGACCCGCACTCGCCCTCGATCAGGACCGTGAAGTCGGTCGCCGCCACCCGCTCGATCTGCTCCCGCAAGCGGCGCATCGGCGCGCTCGATCCGACCAGCGGCGCCGCCGGCTCCGGCGGCTGCCCCGGCGGCGGCGGCGACGGGTTCCGCCAGGCGATGAGCAGACCGACCACCCGGGCCGCCTGCCGCAGCGCCTGCCGCTCCCACGCATCGAGCGCCAGACCGGGATCGATGCTCACCTCCAGCGCGAGATCCGTGCGCGAGGCGACCGATACGGGGAACCTCAGGGACGATGCCGCCGGCCCCTCGCGTGCGGCCAGCGGAGGAGCGGGAGCCGCGGTCAGACGCGCGCCGCGAATCGGAACCAGGCGCTCCAGGGCCGCGGGGACCGCCGCCTCCAGCACGCCGATCTTGGCGCCGCCGCCGGTCCGCGACTCGAGAACGGCGAGAAACTCCGAGAAGCGCTGGCCGCGCTCGACGAAGTCGCCACGGTGGATGACGGGATTCGGAAACGACATCGACAGCTCGGCCATGGCAAATGCGCGCTCCCCCCATTCAGTGCGCACGAGCGCATCGGGATGGTCGGACGCACGGCGTACGAAGACGCCGTGCCTGCAATAGCATAAATGGTATGCAGTTCACACGGGAAGATCAACGTGTTTGCACCTCAACCCGCGCTGTCGACCGTCGATCCCACCGGCAGGGCTATCGTCCGGTCGAAACGTAACGCCCCCCGGTAGAGCACGCCGCGGTCCGGCAGGATGGCGGACACCCAGGCCCGCACGACCTCGCCGGCGGCCCGCAACTCGCCGTCGGCGGTCGTCAACTGCAGCACTGCCTTCAACCCGGGGCGGAGTCGGGTCGGGGTCTCGACGAGGGCCCCTCCCGGCGAAACGTCCGCCACCACCGCGTCGACGCCGGGCCGGAGGCGCGCGGCTCGCAGCCACCCGAGATCGGCCCCGGGACGGCGAACGTGCCGTCGCCGCTCGGTCCGCCCGCTCGTCATCGGGTCACCCATGCTGCCGTGTCCGCGTTGAACTCGAGGATGCGGACCCGCCCGGTCGCACCCAGCACGCGCACCGCGAGCTGCCGCCCCGACCGGTGGTGCAGGTACAGGGTACCGCTCGTCGCGGTGCCCAGCGGGCTGAACGTCACGCCGTCGGATGCGCCGAACCGAATAGGGTCCGAACCCGCCGGCAGCGTCTCGCGACCGGCTATCCCCGGCAAGCGGGCCGCGATGCCGATGGCGACGCCGGGAAACCGGTCGCCGATGCGCTCGAAGTCGGCCAGCCGCGCGTCCACCCCGCTTCGGATGTCCGGTGCCCGCAGGCCGTCGCCGTCTCCGTCCGCGTACAGGGCGTAGCGGTACCGTTCGCCATCGTGCTCGAACCGCACGCCGACGTGGACCGACTGCGTGACCGCCCGCACGCGGGTCGACTGGATCAGCGCCGCGAGATGCCGGGCGGCGGCGGCGGCGCGCAGGCCGTCGAGTCCCGACCGCATCGACGGCAGCGCGAGCGCGGCCGAGACGCCGAGCAGGACGAGCACGACGCCGGCCTCGACCAGGGTGAACCCGGCGGCGCGAACGGCCGCGTCGGAGCGAACCGGCCCCCGGCGTCTCGCCCGGGGTCGCGGCACGTCCCGGGGCCCTGCCTCCGGGACGCGCCGCGATGAGCGGTTACGGACGTTGGCCGGCATCGGGCTCGGCGGCGGTGACGGTCACCAGCGGCTTCAGCCTGAGGAAGGTGCGCTCGCCGATGCCGCGCACGTCCATGAGGTCCTCGATTCTCTCGAAGCCGCCATGTTCGCGGCGATACTCGAGGATTCGCTCGGCCGTGCGCGGCCCGACCCCCGGGAGCGTATCGAGCTCCATCGCCGTCGCGCTGTTGAGATCGATCAGCTCCGACTGCATCCGCGGCGCCTCGGAAGGTGCCGCCTCCTGGACCTGGGCCGCGCCCGGCTGGCCGCCGCCCAGGGCCAGAACCACTGCCATGCTCCACAGAACTCCTCGCATCGTCATTCTCCTCCTGATGTCAGACACTCGGTAGCCGCCGGCCCGACGGGACTCGGCGACCGTTCACCCCCGCCGCCCGTGCGGCGACCCAAGGACCAGGTCGGGCACGCGGGCCGTCGCGTGGCGGCGGAGACCGCTAACCGGAGCAAGAAGCCGGCCACTCGTCCCGCGCGTGGCCGCCGGAAGGGGTAAGCTCCTTTTTTTCAGTAGCCTGCGGTCAGGATACGAGGGTCCGAAGACGGGGGTGGCGGCGTTCCGACCATCCGGAGGGAAACCGCCGGGCTACCTCGTCGGGCCAACATGTGGAACGTAGCCGTCAACCGTGGATCCAGCCCGACGCCGCTGGTTGACCCCGGCCGCCGCAGGGGCGTCGCGACCGCGGGCAGGCGCCCGGAGCGCGGCCCTTGCGCGCGTGGTGGTCGCGGTCGAGGAGGGCCGGGAGGACATCGAAGTCGAGCCGTGCGCGCACGAGGCTCTCCCCTCGGGCTCACTTCTCGTTGGAGAGACTGGACCTTTGCACGGGCGGCCGAGTGGCATATACTGAAGTGTTCCGTCGGCTCCTGCCGCCGGCTGCGCGGCCCGCAGTCTCCGCGTCCCCATCGTCCAGAGGCCTAGGATTCAGCCCTTTCAAGGCTGAGACACGGGTTCGAATCCCGTTGGGGACGCCAATCCTGCCCCGGCCGTCTGTCCCATGGACTTCCGGTTCTCACCGAGAGACCGGATACCCCTCCCCACGGCGTGCCCCTCACCGGAGGACGACCACGCCGGATACACCCCCGCAACCGGGGAGCGGGCCGCAGCCGATCCCCCCCTTTCGCCGCGCCGTCCGCCCGAGCCCGGTACTGCGCTGCCGCGGACGGCCGGAGGCGTCCGCGATGGTCCGGAAAATAGTAGACTGAACGGCGCATGCGCACGCGGCAGGTCGCAGACCCGGCGCCGCGCCGACGGGACCGGCCACGCTCGGGACGGAGGCGGCTTGCGAACCATGAGACATCGAATCGCGCCAGCCCTGCTGACGGCCGCGCTCTCCGGGGTCCTGGCGCCGGCCGTGGCCTCCGGCCAGACGCCCTCCGACGCCACCCATCCCCCGCCGGACGCCGCCCCCCTGGCCCTGACTCCGGCCGAGTACAACAACACCGTCGCCGATCTCTTCGGCTTTCCCCGGGACGGCGACCGCTGGCCGGCGCGGCCGGCCCTCGCCGACCGCATCAGCCCGCGGCGCGAGCCGAGCCGGGGCGTCTTCACGGCCCCCCCGCCCCCGCCGGTGTGGCCCTGGCGCTTCCCGGCCGAGACCGGCTCGGAGGGGTTCGAGGGCATCGCCGGGGGGCAGGCGCCCTCGTCGTACCAGGTCGAGGAGCTGCACCTGGCGGCGATGCACTTCGCGTCGTTCGCCCTCGTGTCGCCGACGTTCTTCGCCTGCGACGGGTGGGGCGGGCTGCCCGCGGCCGAGCAGGCCGCCTGCGCGTGGACGAGCCTCGGGCGCTTCGCCCGGCGGGCCTACCGCCGGCCCCTCGACGCCGGCGAGCGCCGGCGCCTGGAGGCGTTCTGGCGGGCCAACGCGGCCGCCGGCCCCCTCGACGAGGCGGTCGCCCTGACGGTGGCCGGCGTCCTGCAGACGCCGACGTTCCACTTCCGCATCGAGCCCCGGCGGGGTCCGGAGGGCGCCCATGCGCCCCTGGGCCGGTGGAAGCTGGCGTCGCGCCTCTCCTACTTCCTGTGGGACTCGATGCCCGACGAGGCGCTGTTCGCGGCGGCCGAGGCGGGCGGGCTCGACACCCGGGCCGGCATCGAGGCCCAGGCCCGGCGGATGCTCGACGACCCCCGAGCCCGGCCCGCCGTGGTGCGCTTCCACCACCAGTGGCTCGGCACCGACGACGTGCTGCTCGTGGCGCCCGCCCGACGGGCTTTCGGCCCGCTGTTCGGCCTCGAGCCCCGGCTCGCGACCGCACGGGACGACGACGTGGAATGGCCAGCCGTCATGGGCCCGGTGCGCCACTCGATGAAGCTCGAGACGGAGCTCTTCGTCGAGCGGACCGTCTTCGACGGCGCCGGCACGTTCACGGCGCTGATGACCGACCACCGCGGCTACCTGTCGGACGCCACCGCGCCCATCTACGGCGACGGCGCCGAGCGCGTCGAGGGCCCCGAGGTGACCCGCACCATCGACCTCGTGGTCGCCTCCATCGGACGGCGGAAGCCGCTGACCCTCTATCCGGCCAGCTTCCCCCCCGAGGAGCGGGCGGGAGTGCTGACCCTGCCGTCGGTGCTCGCCCTCGGCGCCTACGCGGTGCAGCCGGGGCCCATCCCGCGCGGGGTGCGGGTGCTCGAGCGGCTCGCCTGCATGCACCTCGGGACCCCCGTCCAGGGGGCGGAGACGGCCCTGCCGCCCGACACCCTGACGGCCGAGAGCACCAACCGCGAGCGCACCGCCGCCGCCACCCGCCCCGGGACGTGCAACACGTGCCACCGCACCATCAACCCGCCGGGGTTCGCCTTCGAGCACTACGACGCCATCGGCCGGTGGCGCTCGCACGACAACGGCCGGCCCGTCGACGCGAGCGGCTCGCTGACCCTGGCAGGCGGAGAGCGCATCGCGTTCGCCGACGGCGTCGACTTCGCGCGGCAGCTCGCCGCGAGCGCCCGCGTGCGCGACTGCTACGTGCAGCGCTGGACGGGCTACGCCCTCGGCGAGCGGCTCGACGCGGCGGCGCCGGGGCTCGACGCGCTGCAGGCGGGCTTCCGCGCCGACGACTCCATCGAGGAGCTGCTGGTGTCGATTGCCGGCAGCGACCTCTTCCGCCGACGGCCGGGCGCCAGCGCGACGGGAGGCCACGAATGATCTCGCGACGACGCGTGCTGCGGATGGGCGGGCTGACCGCCCTCGGGGCGGCGATTCCGGACGCCGCGCTGCGGGCGTTCACGCCCGAGGCGGGGCCGGTCCGGCGCCTCGTCGTCATCAGCCACTGCCACGGCTGGCCCTACGAGGGCTGGCGCATGCGGCACCCCGGTCGGTCCGGGGACGAGCCGTGGACGCTCGAACTCGCGCCGCTCACCGCCGGCGACATCGGCCGCGCCCTGGCCCCGCTCCACCCGCACCGGCGGCGCGTGCTCGCGCTCGACGGCCTGTCGCTGGCCACCGCCGAACTCGACGCCGGCGGCAACCGCCACGACCGGGGTTGGATCCACGCCTGGACCGGCGACAACGCCGACTTCGCGGCGCGGGACACGCGGTCGGTCTCGCCGTCGCTCGACCAGCTCGTCGCCGCCCACATCGCGAGAGAAGACCGGCTGCCCTCGCTCGAGCTGTCGCTCGACGCCGCCCTCGAGGCGGGCCGCCCCATCAGCTACAGCCTCGGGGGCATGCGCCTGCCGGCCGAGCGCTCGCCGCTGGGGGCCTGGAACCGGGTCTTCGGGCCGGCGTCGTCGGGCGACGCGGTGGGCCGGCGCCGCCGCACGACCCTCGACTTCGCGTACCGCGAGTACCGCGAGCTGGCCCCCCGCTTCACGGCCGGCGAGCGGGCGCGCCTCGAGACCCACTTCGGGCTCGTCGAGCGGCTGGGCCACCGGCTGGAGAGCCTCGCCACTCTCGCCTGCGAGGCCCCGGCCCAGCCCGCGGCCGAGTTCGAACGCTACGACCTCGGTTTCGACGCGTTCACCGACGTCGTCGCGGCCGCCTTCGGCTGCGACATCACCCGGGTGGTCACGCTGTCGCTCGGCGAGATGCCCACGGCCGAGTTCGGGGCCGACCACATCAGCGACAAGGTGCACAAGGGCATCGCCCACTACATCCACGAGGACCCCGCCAAGTACGCCGCGATGACCGACTACGTCCGCCATCACGCGGCCCAGGTCGCGCGCCTCGTGAGCACCCTCGAGGCGATCCCGGATGCGGGCGGCGGGTCCATCATGGACAACACCCTCGTCGTCTGGGGCTCCGAGCTCGGCGACGGGTGGCACGGCTACTGCCACTACTGCCCGGTGCTCATCGGCGGCGAGTGGGCGTTCCGCACGGGGCGCTATCTCTACTGGCCGCACGAGACGCCGGCGGAGATGCGGGTGCCGTCGCAGGTGCTGACCGGCGGCGCGACCCGTTTCTCGGGCATCCCCCACCAGCGCATGCTGGTGAGCGTGGCCCGCGCGATGGGCCTCGACCTCGACCACGTCGGCCTGAAGCACGTCCGCGGGCAGCGCGGCGACTTCATCGACGTCGGCGGCCGCCTGCCCGGCCTTGCCGTCTAGTGGAAGAAGCACGAAGGAGAGTTGCGATGAATCAGCGAGGTCTCGTAGCGTCGGCGGTCGTTGCGGTGGTGCTGCTGGCGCCTGCTCTCGCGGCGGGGCAGTCCACGCCGCCGGAGCTTCGAACGGAATGGGGGGCGCCCGACCTGCGGGGCGTCTGGAACAACTCGACCCTGACGCCGTTCCAGCGGCCCGCCGATCTCGGCGACCGCGAGTTCCTCACCGAGGAGGAGGCGGCCGCCATCGAGCGGCGCAACGCCGACCGCAACCGCGACCTCGCGGCCCGCTCGGCCCTGCGGACGGTGGCCGACCCCGACGGCAGCGTCGACCGCGGCGTCGACGGCGCCCCCGGGTCCTACAACAACTTCTGGATGGAGCGCGGGAGCACGGTGCTCCCCACCCGGCGGACCTCGGTCATCGTCGACCCGCCGAACGGCCGGCTGCCCGCCCTCGTGCCCGAGGTGGCGGCGTGGCTCGACTCGGACGAGGCGAGGCGGCTCGCGGCGGTGCGGGGCGGCCGGCTCCCGACCGACCACTACGACCAGCTCGACCTCGGCGACCGGTGCATCTGGTACCGCGGCGTCCCGTCGTTCCCCACCGCGTACAACAACAACTACCAGATCTTCCAGACCCCCGACGTGGTGGCGATCGTGCAGGAGCACATCCACGACACGCGCTTCATTCCCCTCGACGGGCGCCCCAACATCCCCGAGTCGGTCCGCCAGTACGCGGGCGACTCGCGCGGCCGCTGGGAGGGAGACACGCTGGTGGTCGAGACCACGCACTTCAACGAGCACGCCTTCATCCGCAACTTCAACGCCAACCTCAGCCAGGCCCTGCACGTCGTCGAGCGCTTCACGCGCGTCGACGACGACACCCTCGGCTACGAGTTCACGGTCAGCGACCCCAACACGTGGACGCGCCCGTGGGGCGGCTCGCTGCCGATGTCGCGCAGCGACGGCCCGATGTTCGAGTACGCCTGCCACGAGGGGAACTACGGCCTGACGAACATGCTCGCGGGGTCGCGCATGCAGGAGCGGGAGGCCGGGGACCGGTAGCACCAGAGCCTCGGGTGGGTCTCCCTCGAACGATCGAGCGTTTCCGATGACGGCCGAGGAGATACTGTCACTACCCGAGGCCGCCGTGGCGGCCCTCTTCGACGAGACGACCTGGCTCGACAGGACCGCCGCGAAAGAGGTGGTCGATCTGTTCGCCGGCCACGGCACGTTCGCGAGCCGCGAGAGCGTGGAATCCGATATCGGACGGGTGCAGGCCCTGCCCGTCGTGGTGGTGCGCAACGGGAGCGGGATCGTCCGCCGACTGCTGCCTGAACGCGAGCTGGTCGAACCAAGGCTGGTCTAGGAGTCTGCGCCGCAGAGCGGTGCAGACTCCTAGCAGGGTTGATTGGGCGGTGAGCGGAGCCGTAGGCGACGCTCTCCGGGCTAGCTCGACCGCTGGCCGTCAACCGCCGTTCGCGGTCAGGTATCGCCGGCCCGACAGGACCATGGCGCCGAGGCCCAGCCACGTCGCGGCGAGCCAGAAGAGGCCCCCGAGCCACGGGATCTCGAACAGCAGATAGAGCGCGAGGATGCCGACGGCCATCGCCGCGTACGGCGAGGCGCCGGGGCGGCCGGCCCGGGCGAGCAACTGGTCGCCCGCCCACGCCGCGATGGGGAGCTTGGCCACGTAGAGGGCCACGCTGAACAGGAGCACGGCGATGATGCCGATGGGCAGCCCGACCAGCGTCATCATCACGACGGCCGCCCCGACCGGCACGATGAGGAACGCGCCGAACCCGAGCAGCGCGCCGAGGGTGGTCTCGCCCGCGATGGCCGAGGCCAACTGCTGCACCAGCGGCCGCAACAGCGCGACGGCCAGCAGGCCCGCGAGCAGCGCCGCCCCCGCCTGCCACGTCCAGAAGAGGAAGCTCCACGCCGCGCCGCGGTCGTCCTCTTCTTCCTCGTCGATCGGTTCCTCGTAGCGCACCGCCCCCGCCACCCGGGCCGCCGCCTCGGGGCTCAGGGGCAGCCGCGTCCGGTAGTCGAGGTCGCCCTCGATGCGCGCGTCGGGGGCGAGGTCGAGGCGGTCGGCGATGACGTTCGCATGGCCGCGCACCGTACCGCGCAGCACGAGCTCGCCCACCGCCGCGCGCAGGTCCTCCTCCACCGTCCCGTCGATCTCGAGGCTGCTCGCGGCGGCCGCGACGCCTCCCCGAATGACGGTATCCTCGAGGATCTGCATCCGGTTCGCCCCCGCGATCAGGTCGCCGTCGATCGTGGCGTCCACGACCACCTGGCCGCCGACGACCCGGGTGGAGTCGCCGATGGCGCCTCGAAGGTCGACGGTCCTGGCCGCCGCGAACACGTCTCCCTCGACCTGACCGTCCACGAGGACCCGCTGCGCTCCCGCCACCAGGTCCCCGGCCAACCGCCCGTGCACGCGGACCGCCTCGCCCGCCGCGTAGAGATCGCCCTCGCGAACCTCGCCGCTCGGGACGGTCACCACCGTTCCCGCCTCGGTCTCCTGCGCCGCGGCCGGCGTGGACGCGGCCGCCAGCGCCGCCGTCAGCATCAACCCCATCGCCCGGTGAGCCATGTGTCGTCCTCCTGGCGTGGATGTTGTCGTCCCCCGCTTCGCGTCGCAACCGGATTGCGGCCGACGGTCGTCCGGGCGCGCCGGCGGTCTGAAATCACCGATGGCCGGTTGGCTGGCCGGTTGCGGCTCGGTGATGAAGTGCCGAACTCACCACCGGAATATCTCGCGCAGCCGGCGGGCCTGCCGCCGGGACAGCGCGACCGTCCCCGCACCGGGGCACACGATGGTGCAGGCGCCGGCGTCGGCGGGCCGGATCTCGGCGATGCGCCCGAGGTTGACGAGGCAGCCCCGGTGGGCGCGGAAGAACTGGCCCTCCAACTGCCGCTCGAGATCGGACAGGGTGCGGTCGACGAGGAACCGCCCACCCGCGGTCCGGGCGAAGACGAGCGTGTCCTCCGCTTCGAACCAGACGATCTCGTCCGGGTCGAGCAGGAGAATGCGGGAACCGCGCCGGGCGCTGATGCGGTCGGGCGGCGGCGCCGCGGCGGCTCCCCGCCCGACGGATCGCCGCAGTTCGTCCAGCCCGTCGAGGATGCGCCGGGCCGGGCCGGCGGCGTCGATGCGCTCGCGCACGCGGGCGACGGCCTCGGCGAACCGCTCGCGGCCGACCGGCTTCAGCAGGTAGTCGATGGACCGCACCTCGAAGGCGGGCACCGCGTAGCGGTCGTAGGCGGTGACGAAGACCACGTGGGGCACGTGCCTCACCCGCTCGAGGACGTCGAAGCCGGTGCCCTCGGGCATCTGCACGTCGAGGAAGCACAGGTCGGGCGTGGTCTCGTCGATCAGCCGGACCGCCGCCTCGGCGTCGGCGGCCTCGCCCACGATCCGGAAGTCGGCATGCGCGGCGAGCAGCCGCTTCAGCCGGTCGCGGGCCGGCTTCTCGTCGTCGATGACGACGCAGCGGCAAGTCACGACGCCCGCTCCCCGGATTCAGGGAGAGTCGGGGCCGCGGGCAGGGTGAGCCGCGCGCGGGCGCCCGCGCCGCCCGGCCCGGCGGACAGCGCGAGGGCCGCGCGCGCGCCGTACGAGGCCCGGAGCCGGCCGGCGACGTTGCCCAGGCCGTGGCCGTCGCGGATCAGGTCGTCTCCGTCGCCGGAAAGCCCGACCCCGTCGTCGACGACGTCGATGCGCAGCGCGCCGCCATCGAGAACGGTCGAGACGTCGATGCGCCCGCCGCGCGCCCGCGGCGCGAGGCCGTGCCCCACCGCGTTCTCGACCAGGGGCTGGAGGATCAGACCGGGCACCCGCACCCGCTGCGACTCCGGCGCGACGTCCCAGGCCACCCGCAGCCGGTCGCCGAATCGCACCTGCTCGATGCGCAGGTACCCCTTGGTGAAGGCGATCTCGTCGCGCAAGGCGACGGGTGCGGCGTCGGCCGCGGCGAAGGCGTAACGGAAGAGGTCGGCGAAGGTCTCCAGCAACTCCTCCGCGGTTCGCGTGTCCTCCTCGATGAGCGCGCCGATGGTGTTGAGGGTGTTGAAGAAGAAATGCGGGTTGATCCGCGCCTGCAGCGCCGCCAGCTCGGCGCGCGCCGCCTCTTCGCGCAGCCGCGCCTCGACCAGCCGCACCTCGCGCATCTCGCGCAGGGCGTCGTGCAGCCGCAGCCGCATCTCCTCGTAGCCGAGCACGACCCCGCCGACCACCAGGGCGAGGACGCTGTTGAGGACGATGACCCCGACCGCGAGCCGCGGCTCTCGGAACACGAACAGCGGGTAGGCGCCGAGCACCGCGAGGCTGCCGAGGACCGACCCCGACAGCAGGGCGAGGACGAGCAACGGAAACCGCAGCAGGCCGGTGCGCCCGCGCAGCCGCGGGAACAGCCAGACCGCGCACACCATCGCGGTGAGGCCGACGACGTTGGCGAAGAGCACGGAGATGACGAGGATCGGGCGCTCGACGCCGTCGCCCTGGAACGCGCTGACCCCGAGCCCGACCGCGACGCCGGCGAGGCTGCTCGCCGCGGTCCACAGCCCCGCGTGTCGGCCGAGGCTCCGCATCGGCTTCCCGACATGCGCGGAACGATACCGCTCGCGCGCTTCGCCCGGGCGCGAGCCGCTCACCGCACCCTCGCGAGGACGAGGGTGACGTCGTCGTGGGCGTCGACGGGGCCGCTCCACTGCAGAAGGGCGTCGAGCACGGCGTCGATGACCGCCTCGAGCCGGCGCGCGCGATGGGCGCGCAGCAGCTCGGCGAGCCGCTCCGCCCCGAATTCCTCGCCGTCGGGCGCCGGCGCCTCGCTGACCCCGTCGGTGAACAGGGCCAGCAGGTCGCCGGGAACTAGCGTCAGGGCGCCCGTCTCGTAGTCCGCGCCCTCGAACAGCCCGATGGGCATGCCGCCGTCCTCGCAGCGCGCCGTCTCGCCGTCACGGACGAGGATGGCCGGCAGGTGCCCGGCGTTGGTGTAGGCCAGGCGACGGGTCTCGGGGTCGAAGGTGGCGAGGAACGCGGTGGCGTAGCGCGCGGCCGACGACGAGCCGCACAGCGCCTCGTTCAGGCCCGCCGCGAGCGATCCCGGGGTCTCCGCGGTCGGGAAGCGGCTACGCATCGAGGCCTGCAGGTTGGCCATGAGGAGGGCAGCGGGAACGCCCTTGCCGGACACGTCGGCGATGAACACGCCCAGCCGGCCGTCGCCGTCCTGCAGGTAGTCGTAGAGGTCGCCGCCCACGGCGATGGCGGGCCGGCAGACCCCGGCCAACTCCAGGCCGGCGACGTCGGGGACCTCGCGCGGCAGCAGCTCGCGCTGGACGTCGCGGGCCACGGTGAGCTCGCGCTCGAGCGCGTCCCGTTCCCGGAGGACACGGTACGACGCCTCGATCTGGCGGCGCATCCGGTCGTAGGTGCCCAGGGCCACCGCCACCCCCGCCGCGAGCACCGCGTTGAACGCGACGAGCAGCAGGGCGGCGCGGGGCTGCGCCGCCACGTAGAACGGGTCGGTGAGAATGACCAGGATCGAGCCGAAGATCGTGCCCGACACGACGATCAGCGCGTCGAGCGCCAGGCGCAGGGCCCCCGGCAGCCGCGCCAGCAGCGGGAACACGAGCCGCGCCGAGATGTACGCGCTGAACCCGACGACCTCGGCGAACAGCACGCTCAGCCGAAGGACGGGACCGAGGTCGACGCCGGCCCCGAACGAGATGCCGGCCGCGAAGACCACGCCGACCGTGAACCACGCCGCGGTCCACCCCGCCAGAAAGCGCCAGCCCGGAGCCGCTGCCGCCTCGGCCGGTGGCCGCGGACTCGGCGTCGGCGCCGCGGAAGGAGACGGAGTCATGGGCTGGCGCTGTCACCGGAGGGATTGATCGGACTCTCGTTCCCGTGCACCCGCGGAACCGACGCCGTTCACCGGTACCGCGCGCCCGTCCCGCAGCACGTACCGGGTCTCGCCGGCGACGACGCTCCACGCTCCGTTCCACCGCTCGACGCGCGGCCGATGGCCGGGGAACGGGTTGGACAGGCGGAAGGTGGTGTCGGCGGACACGAAGAAGAGCAGGCCGGGGGCCGCGTCGCCCCGGCAGCGGGGGCTCCGGAACACCAGGGCGTCGCGATTGCCGTCGCCGTCGAAGTCGCGCTGGTCGGGGAGATCGAGACACATGTCGTCGGTCTCGCCGATCACGATGTGCTCGCGGTTGCCGATGCGGGCGACGAGGATGTCGAAGAAGCGGGCGCCCTTCACGACGTGGTAGACGATGCCGTCGGGCGCGGCCGGCGGGTCGCGGCGCCCGCCGGGAACGACGGCCGTCCCCGGCTCGGCCTGCGAAAGCCTGTCGTCCGCGGGGGCGGGAGCAGAATCGGAAGCCGGCGGCGGCGCGTGCCGACCGGCCGGCGGCCCGGTATCGATTCGGCAGCCGCCGAGCGCCGCCCCGAGGACCACCAAACTGCCCAGGGCGGCGCGCGGTCTCATGCGGTATCGGATGAGCCGGCGCGGTCAGCCGAGCACGCCGGCGTAGCTGTCGGCGTCGAAGCCGACGAGCAGGGTCTTGCCGACCCGCAGCAGCGGCGCCCGCAGGTTGCCGGTGGCGCCGACCATGGCGTCGAGCACCGCGTCGTCGGGCGCGCCGCGGGGCTCGAACTCCGCCACCTTCCGGCCCTTGGCGACGATGATGCGCGACGCCGCCTCGGCCAGCTCGCGGGCGTCCGCGCGGCCGAGCTTTCGGCTCGCCGGCACGCGCTCGTCCACGTCGATCCCGTTGGCCTCCAGGAACCTGGAGGCTCTGCTGCAGCTCGTTCAACCGGATCGGTGGTAGTACCAGTCGACCCTACTGGCCATCGTTCGCCGCCGCCTTCTCGACCGCCCGGGCCCCGGTCAGGGTGCCGTCCATGCCGTAGTTGCCCTCGTGGCAGGCGTACTCGAAGATCGGGAGGTCGCTCCGGCGCATCGGGAGCTCCACCGACCACGGCTGCGTCCACGTCGTGGCGTCGGTCACCGTGAACGAGTAGACCAGCACGTCGTCGCTCATGCGGCGGAACCGCTCGACGAGGTGGAGGTTCTCGCTCGAGTTGCGGAAGCTGGTCTCGCGCAGGAAGTTCCTGGTCTCGACGACCAGCGTGTCTCCGTCCCAGTGGCCGCGGGAGACGCCGGTCCACATCGGCACGGTGCCGTGGTCGCTGCCGTCGAGGGGGACGATGCGGGCGTTGTGCACCATCTCGTTGAGGATCACCACGTGGTCGGCGGTCTGGAAGATCTGCACGTTCATGTTGTAGGCGGCGGGCAGCATCGGCGGCCCCGAGTTGAAGCCGGTGATGCACCGCTCGCCGAGGGGCCGGTCCTCGGGGCCCCACGAAGGCCGCTGGTTGATGCGCAGGCGCTCGGCCGCCCGGGCCTCGGCCGCCTCCGTCAACGCCGGAATCCGGCCGTTGGGCGGATCGACGACGAGCGAGGTCCGCCGGGTCTCGACGACGGAATCGCCGCGGTCCCACCAGAAGTCGTTGTAGGCGAGGGCGAGGTCGCGGCTCTCGCGGGTGCCGTTCACCAGCCCCCGGTCGGTCGTCTCGAGCTTCCGCTCCTCCCGGTCGCGGTCGGCGTTGCTCTCCCGGACGCGTTCGGCGGCGTAGGCGGCGACCTCCTCCTCGGAGAGGAACGCCTGGTCCGCGAACTCCTCGGGACGCTCGAGGGGAGTCACGGTCCGGAAGTCCCAGACGCCGCTGATGTCGGGGTGCCCGTCCGCGGTCCGCAAGGTCTCGCTCCCTGACTGGCCGGCGGCCGGGGCCGAAAGCGACAGTGCGAGCACAACGCTGCCCGCGAGCACGGCGAGTGTTCTAATCGTCATGTTCCCTTCACCTCTGATGTGAGAAGGGCGCCTGCCCGCGGCGCGGGTTCGCCCTTGCCCGTTTCGACGGCCTCGGCTCGACTACCTCGACGCCTCGGCTGCGGCGGCGGCCGCCGCCTCCTCCACCCGCGCCCCGGCGAGGATGTTGTACAGGCCGTAGTTGCCCTCGTGGCAGGCGTACTCGTACACCGGCTGGTCGTTCCACACCATCGGCACCTCGTAGGTCCACGGCCTCGTCCAGACGGTGGGATCGTCGATGGTCGCCTCGTACATCAGCATGCCCTGCGACACCCGCGTGAAGCGCTCCGTGAGGCGCAGGTTGTCGTCGGTCACGCCCGACCGGAAGCTCGTCTCGCGAAGGAAGTTCGCCGTCTCGACGACCAGCGTGTCGCCCTCCCAGTGCCCGCGCGAGTCGCCCGTCCACTGCGGCAGGTCGATCTCCGGCCGCCCGTCCAGGGGGACGACGCGGGCGTTGTGGTTCATCTCGTTGAGAAGCACCACGTGGTCGGGGGTCTGGAAGATCTGCACGTTGTTGTTGTAGCCGCCCGGGGTCATCGGGGGGCCGGCGTTGAAGCCGGTGATGCAGCGAAGCTGCAGGCCGTTGGCCCCGAGGTCCTCGACCCAGCCGCCCGGCGTCGGCGAGTGGTTGTCGACGCCTTCGCGCGCCTCGCGCAACCGCGCCTGCCGCTCCGCCGCCTCGGGCACGAGGGCCGGGATCTTCCCGCTCGGCGGGTCGACGACCAGCGAGGTGCGCCGGGTGCCGACGGGGGCGGTCCCGCGGTCGAGCCACAGGTTGTTGTAGAAGCCGGGGGCGCCCTGCTCCCCGCGGTCGACGCTCGCGGTGACCTCCGTCCGCCGCGCGGGGCGGTTCAGGAGCTCCTCGTTGCGGGCCAGCGTCTCCTGCTCGAGGTTCGCGGCCTCCTCCTCGGTGAGGAACGCCCGGTCGCCCAGATCGTCGGGACGCTCCATCGGCGTGATCGAGCGGAAGTCCCAGACGCCCTGAATGTCGGGGGCGCCCCACGCGGTCCGCGGCACCGCCTCGTCGGCGGCCTGACCGACGGCGACGGCCGGGGCCAGCATCCCCAAGGCGACGGCGACGGCTATCGCCCGACCCGTTGCGGCGCGGTTTCGATGGTTCATGTCACCCTCCTCGTCCACTCGCCCGCCAATCGTCGCCTCCGGCTCCGCTTGGCGCCCAATCAGCCCTGCGGGAGTCTGCGCCACGGACGGCGCGGACTCCCACCATGGATACGCATGATCGCCCACTTCGGCGGCCGGACGCAAGATGCGGGGACCGCGTCGCCGCCCCCGCCGCTTTCCCACGTCCCCCGAACGCACTCGGGTATCGCCGAACGCGTCAGTAATCGGCGGCGTCGAGCGAGAAGCTGACGATCTCCTCGTCGTTGCGGGTGAGGACGTGCCGGTTGGCATAGGCGGGATGCACCCAGCTCACGCTGCGCAGCTCGCGCCGGTTGCCGGGGTCGGAGGTGGGCGCAATCAGTTGGGTGCGGCTGATCTCCTCGTAGCCGGCGGGGCTCAACCGCGAGATGATCAGCTCGCCGCGGTCGTTGTTGATGAACACGCGGTCCCGGTTCTTGACCATGAACCCCGAGACCCAGCGGCGCCGCTCGACCGTGGCCTCCTGGGTCTCCCAGATGCGCTCGCCGGTCTCGGCATCCAGGCAGCGGAGCTGGCCGTAGCTGCAGATGCCGTAGATGTAGCCGCCGTCGATGATGGGGGTGGCGAGCACCGCGTGCAGGCCCTCGGTGCGGATCTCGCTGTTGCTGCTCCCCTTCCACGCGATGGTCGCGCCGGGGCGGTCCTGGTTGAGGGCGAGCATCATGGGGCCGTCGTAGAACGTGGTGAAGAAGAGCCGGGCCCCCACCTGCACCGGCACCGCGACGGTCATGGCCCCGCCCACCACGTACGGCTGCCGCCAGTAGACGTCGCCGGTCACGGGGTCGAGCGAGGCGACCTCCTCGGGGTTCCAGATGATGAGCTGCCGCGCCCCGCCCGCCTCGATGATGATGGGCTGCGCGACCCCGAGGTCGGCCTCGCTCGGCAGGGCTCGCCACAGCTCCTCCCCCGTCATCTTGTCGAAGGCGACGACGCGGGCGTCGGGCGAGCCGCCGACGAGGCAGATGAGCCGCTCGCCGTCGACGAGGGGCGCGCTCGCGAAGCCCCAGTCGAAGCCCCACCGCATGCGGTCGACGCCGTAGTCCTCGGCGTAGTGCTTCCGCCACAGGAGCTCGCCGGTGTCGACGGCCAGGGCCGACATCACGCCGGTGCGCCCGAGCACGTAGACGCGGTCCCCGTCGACGGTCGGCGTCGCCCCCGGCCCGATCTCCCACTGGATGCCCGCGTAGTCGGCCTCCCAGCTCTGCGTCCACAGGATCTCGCCCGTCGCCTCGTCGAGGGCCAGCGCCCGCTCGACCCCGCGCATGCCCTGCCGCGGCTCCCAGTCGGTGATGAACACGCGGCCGTCGGCCACCGCCGGCCCCGAGTAGCCGGCCTTGACGGGGGTGCGCCAGCGCGCCTTCAGCCCGTCCTCGGGGAACGCGCGGAGGATGCCGGTCTCGGTCCACACCCCGAGGCGCCCCGCCCCCCGGAACTCCGGCCAGTCGTCGGCCGCCACCTCCGCCGCGCCGACGGCCAGGCAGGCCGCGCAGGCCAGCGCCGCGATGAGTCTCGAGTCAGTCATGCGTGCGTATCCTCAATCCTGGCTTCGCCTGGAGCAGTGGGTTCGTCCGGAGAGACGGCTCGCGTCACCGTGCGGCGAGCTCGGCGTAGAGCGCATCCACGGCGGCCGGCAGATTCGTCAGGTCGTAGTCGGCGTACCGCCCCGGCAACTCCAGCTCCAGCGCCGCCGTCGCCTCGGCCGCGCTGCTCCCGGCCGTGAACTCCCGCTCCGCCCCGGTCACGAGGTCGCGGGTGAAGGCGGCGTACTCGGCGAGGTCGTCCCAGGTCAGAAACCCGCTCCACGCGCGGGCCGCGCCGCGTTCCCGACGCCCCCGGCCCGCGTAGGTCGAGGGGAACGGCCCGTGCCCGGTGATGACCCGGGCGACCCCGTCGATGGCCGCGACGACGCCGTCCAGCGTGTCGGGGAACGCCAGGCCGCTGCCGCCCCGATCGAGGTCGATGACCGGAGCCGCCCGGTCGGGAAACAGGCCGCCCAGATAGGCGACGCCCTTCGCGGGAAAGACCACCACCACGTCGCCGTCGGTGTGGCCGGGGCCGAAGTGGTAGAGGTCGATGCGGTCGAGGTCGTCGAGCAGCGAGAAGCGATCCGTGAACGTGGTCGTGGGCAACCCCGGGCCGCCCTCGGCGTACAGGCCGCTGCGCAGCATCGCGGCCCGTGCGTTCTCGTGCGCGACGATCGTCACCGCGTCGGGGAATTCGGCGTTGCTGCCCGCGTGCTCCTCGTGGGCGTGGGTGTTGATGATGGTGGTGACCGGCAGGTCCGTCACCTGCTCGATGACCTCGCGCACCGCCGCGCCCCAGCCCGGCGGCTTGGTGTCGATGAGGACCACGCCGCCGTTGATCTCGTCGATGAGGGCGAGCCCGTTCCCGCCTCCGCCCCCGAGGTGGTAGAGCACGTCGCGGACGTTCAGGGTGTCGATGCTGACAATCCGCTCCGCCTCGGTCTGCGCGAGAGCCGGCGCTCCGATTCCCGACGCCACGACGACGGCGGCGGCCGCCGCGATCCATCTCATGCGATTCTCTCCGCTTCCTCGCCGGGGGACCTCGCGTTTGCGGGTCCGCGGCCGCCCGGGCCGACCTTCACCAGGTCCGACCCTGTTCCACGGCGCGGACTCCCTAGAGCACGCCGGCTTCTTCCATCACCGCCTCGCACTTGCCGCGGATCTCGGTCGCCACCTCGAACGGGTCGCCCTGCACCAGCTCGGCCCGGAACAGCTCGACGGAGAGCGCGCCCGTGAACTCCTTCTCGGCCAGCTTCTGCAGGATGCGCACCACCGGGGCGATGCCGTCGCCGGGAATGATGCGCGAGTCGTTGTCGATGAGCTCGCGCGGTCCGTCGAGGAGGTCCTGGAAGTGCGTGTGGGCCAGCTCGCCCGGCTCGAGGAGGTCGAGGTCCTCGAACTTGCTCATGCCCGACCAGAGGTGGAAGAAGTCGATCATCGGCCGGACGGCGGGATGGTCCGCGGCCCGAATCATCGCCAGCGACGACGTCAGGGTGGACAGGTGGGTCGAGGTGCGCGTGAACTCGATCATCGTGGTGAGGTCGAACCCGGCGGTGATCTCCGCCACCTCGCGGATGGCGGCCGGCGTGGCGTCGAAGTCGGCGGCGGTGACCGGCCGGTTCGTCACCGACGGCGAGTAGATGAGCTCGAGGCCGAGGCTCGCGAACTGCTCGCAACGTTCCCGCCAGGTGTCGAGCGAGGCCTCGCGGGCCGGCCCCGGAATCCACAGGTCAGGCAGGGCCACCGCGGCGGAGACCGGGGTCAGCCCGTTGTCGGTCAGCACGCGGCGCGCCGCCGGCAGCGTGTCGTTGGCGAGGAAGTCGACCAGCATCCCGTCGTTGAGCTCGACGTAGCGGATGCCGGCCCGCGCCCAGCCTTCCAGCGAGCCGCGGTAGCCGGCGGCGCGCGAGGTGTTCTGGTGCATGGCCAGCAGCATCTTGCCGGGCTCGGCGGACTGTCCTCGGGCCAGCCGGGCGAGGGGGACGGCGAGGGGTGCGAGCAGAAGGGAGCGTCTCGTCAGCATGGATTCCTCTCTTGTCGTCGCAGGCCGTCCCGGCCGCGTATTCTCCCGCCTCGCCGACGGTCGGCCCACGGCGCCTTGGACAGTCTACCGGCCGCTCTCCGCCGCCGCCTCGGTTTCCTGCACCACCGCGCCGGCGAGGATGTTGTAGAGCCCGTAGTTGCCCTCGTGGCAGGCGTACTCGAACAGCGGCTGGTCGTTCTTCACCATGGGGATCTGATAGCTCCAGGGCCGGTCCCAGGCGTTCGGATCGTTCACCGTCACCTGGTACATCAGCGTCCCCTCGGACACCCGGGTGAAGCGCTCGACGAGGTGGAGGTCGGCCGTGGTCACGCCGCCCCGGAAGCTCGTCTCCCGCAGGAAGTTGGTCGTCTCCACCACCAGGGTGTCGCCCTCCCAGCGGCCCCGCGAGTCGCCCATCCACTGGCGGAGGCCGTCGTCGAGGCGCGGGCGCCCGTCAAGGGGGATCACGCGCGAGCTGTGCACCATCTCGTTGAGCAGCACCACGTGGTCCTCGGTCTGGAACACCTGGAGGTTCTGGTTGTAGCCGCCGGGGGTCATCGGCGGGCCGCTGTTGAAGCCGAGGAGGCAGCGCACCGCGAACATGCCCGGCCCGAGGTCCTCGACCCAGCCGCCGGGGGTCGGCGAGTGGCGGTTGACGCCGGCCCGCGCCTGCTGCTGCGCCTCCCGTCGCGCCGCCGCGTCCGCCGACAGGGGCGGCACGCGGCCGTCGGGCGGGTCGGTCACCAGCGACGTCTGCCGGGTCTCGCTCACCCGGTTGCCGGGGTCGAACCAGAACTGGTTGTAGTTGCCGACCACGTCCGCCGGCTCCTGGTCGTCGCGCACCGCGAACGCGGCGAGGCGATCGGCCTCGAACTGCGCCGCCTCCTCGGGCGTGAACACCGCCTGGTCGGCCAGGGCCTCGGGCCGCTCGAACGGGGTCAGGGTGCGGAAGTCCCACACGCCGTTCAGGTCCGGGGCGCCCCAGGCCGTCCGAGGGGCTGCACCCGCCTCCGCGGGCTGGGCGTCCGCCGCGCCGGGAGCCAGAGTGCCCGCCACGAGGACGAGCAGGGCACCGACCGCCGCCGGGAATCGATGGTTGGCCACGGACTTCCTCCTTCGTCTTGTCTCCCGTTCGCACCGAGGATGGGCGCATCATCGCTCCGAACCCGGCCGCCGTCAACCCGGCCGGGCCCGGGCAGCGGGGTTCGCGCGCATCCATGGGAACGCCAATCTGCCAGAGACCGGCGCCGGATCACGGAGCGCTCGGCCGGGCGTCAACGCCGATCGAGAATCCGGTTCCAGGCTTCCACCTGCGCCTGCTGAGCGGCGAGCAGGCCCGAGGCGTCGCCCTCGATCGTCACCTTGGTCATGACGTCGTTCTGCGCCACGGCGTCGACGACGTCCTGGCCCGAGACGACGCGGCCGAAGACCGAGTGACGGCCGTCGAGGTGCGGCGTGGGCCCGTGGGTGATGAAGAACTGGCTGCCGTTGGTGCCGGGGCCGGCGTTGGCCATCGAGAGGATGCCGGCCGCGTCGTGTCGCCGGTTCGGGCTGAACTCGTCGGCGAAGTTGTAGCCCGGTCCTCCCCGGCCGGTGCCGGTGGGGTCGCCGCCCTGAATCATGAAGTTGGCGATGACCCGGTGGAACTTGAGCCCGTCGTAGAAGCCGCGCTGCGCGAGGTTCACGAAGCTTGCCACCGTGAGGGGGGCGTCGTCGGCGAAGAGGGCGATGCGGATCTGCCCCTTCGACGTCTCGAACACCGCCGTCAGCTCGCTGCCTGCAGTCGTCGTCACCGTTCTCACCTCCAAATGACCCGCCGCCGGGGGCCGGCCGGCGGCGCATCCCGCGTGAACCGGTCTCGGCGCGGCATGGGGCTCTGCCCCGGGCCGCCGGTCGGGTCGGACCGGCCCATTCTCACATGGCTGTCACGGCGGGCGGGCCGATGCCGGCGGCGCGCGGCCGTTGAACCGCCCACGGGGAGTTGCTGCAGGTCATCCAGTGGATGGCGGAGCACGCCTGCGACAACCCCGGCGCCTACAGCTACCACCACTGCGCGCACCTGAAGATCACCGCCGACGAGTCGCTGTCCCTCGACGAGGGCTGGCCGGCCCAGCACTAGTCGGTGCCGCCCGGCCCGCTACGGCGGGCTCGCGGCTTCACGCTCCTGCCCGGCCTTCGCGCAACGTGACGGCCAGGCAGCACTCCCCACTTGGGCTGACGCCCGGCGGCACCGCCCGCGACGATGGGGCGGTCTAGTCCCGCGGCGACTCGCCCAGACAGGCGCGGCACTCCTCCGGGGACATCTCGGCCACGCAGAGGCGTCGGAGCGATTCGACCGGCGCGCCTCGCCGGGTTCGCAGGAAGCGGTCGCACGCGGGGCTGCGAGCCGCGCCTCCCGGGGCCGGGGCCATCGCCGCGAGCGGATACTGACAGCTCTGCTCCACCGTCTGGACCGCGAACGCCAAGTTGGCGAAGGCTTCCCGGGCCCGGTTCATCTCGCCCGGATACCGCTGCTCGGCGGATTGCACCGACATCATCTCCTGGCTGCAGTTGCTGCGCCTGATCGAGCCGGGGAACGGGTTCGTCGCGGGGTCGGCGCTGAAGTTCCGGCGATCCTCCATGCAGCGGTCGTAGGCCTCTTCCCCGGTCCTGATCGCGGTCTCCGTCGACGCGACCCGGTCGGCGCTCTCGTGCACCGCGCGGGCCACCGCCCGCAGCTCCTCGAGATCGGCGGCGCACTGCGCCCACTGCGCGCCGGCCGGGGCCGCCGACAGCGAGAGACACGACGCGGCGACGACGGTGGGCCAACGGAACCTCATGGCTGCCTCCAATCGCTCGACCGATCGCCCGGACCACCGCCATTATCGATCAACCGTCGGCTCCGGGTGCTGCTCGGCGGTGGTGTTCGGGGCCTGGTCGAGAATCACGCACGCCGCCGCGGCGAGCGGCGCCACGATACCGCGACGAGCGGCTGACCGAGGAAGCGGTACGGCGGCGTACGCCGATGCGGCGGGCGGCGCGACGATTCGGGGAGGCCCCGCGAGCGGGGCGGATGCGATAATGGGCCGCTTCCGCCGGCGCAACGAGGAAGCGAAACGGGAGGCAGGTATGGCGATGCAGGCACTGCGGACCCTCGTTCCCCTCGGCGCCCTCGGGCTGACGGCCCTCGCCGCCGGGGCGCAGCCCGGGCCCGAGACGATCATCCGCGGCGGCGAGGTCTTCACGGCCGGCGGCCTGCGCTCGGCCGACATCCGGGTCGTCGGCTCCACGATTGCCGAGATCGGCACCGGACTCACCGCCCGCGGCGCGAGCACGCGGGAGATCGACGCGCGCGGCCGGCTGGTGCTTCCGGGGGGCGTCGACCCCCACGTGCACCTCGGCCGCGACCGGCTCGACGACTACACGTCGGGCTCGGCCGCGGCCCTCGCGGGCGGCATCACGACGATCTCGAACTTCGGCGGGGTGGGGGCGGGCAGCACCCCGGCCGCGGCGGTGGCGCAGGCCGCCGCGGACGTGGACGAGCAGGCCATCGCCGACTTCATCTTCCACCCCATCGTCTCCGACCCCGCGACCGCCACCCCCGAGACCCTCGCGGAGCTCGCCGCCACCGGGCAGACCACCATCAAGGTGTTCATGGTCAGGCCCACCTACGACGCCAACGCCGCCGGCTTCGTCTCGACGATGCATGCGGCCCGCGAGAACGGCGTGCTCATGATGATGCACTGCGAGGACGCGGCACTCGTGCAGATCACGTCGGAGCGGCTGCTGGCGGAGGGGCGCGGCGGCCTCGAGAACTTCCCCGACGCCCGGCCGGTGACGGCGGAGGTCGCGGCCACGCAGCGCGCCGTGTCGATGGCCGAGCAGACGGGCGCCGCCCTCTACATCGTCCACCTGTCGTCGGAGGGCGCCCTGCGGGTCGCCGAGCGGGCGCAGGCGCGCGGCCTGCCGGTGTACGTCGAGACCCGCCCCATCTACCTGCACCTGACCCGCGAACGGTTCGACGGCCCCACCCCGGGCCTCTACATCGGCCAGCCCCCGTTGCGGGAGCAGAGCGACGTCGACGCCCTGTGGGACGGCATCGCCCGCGGGACCGTGCACGTCGTGGCCACCGACCACGTCGCGTACACGCGCGAGCAGAAGCTCGACCCGGCGCAGAACGTCGTGCAGCACCGCGCCGGCATGAGCAACCTCCAGGTGATGCTGCCGATGCTCTACTCCGAGGGCGTCGGAGACGGGCGGATCAGCCTGGAGCGCTTCGTCGAGGTCACCTCGAGCAACCCGGCCAGGCTGTTCGGGCTGTACCCCCGCAAGGGGGCGATAGCCGTGGGGTCAGACGCGGACCTCGTGCTGTGGGACCCGGAGGAGACGCGGACCATCCGCAACGAGGACATGCTGTCGAACAGCGGCTACTCGGTGCACGCGGGCCGGGTAGTGACGGGCTGGCCGACCCTGACGATGCGGCGCGGGGAGATCGTGTACCGCGACGGCGAGGTGCTGGGCGCGGCGGGCAGCGGCGAGCTGGTGCGGCGCGACCCCTGGGGCGGGCCGCCGTTCTGAGGCGCACGGAGCGCCGCTCGATGAGGTACGTCGGCGCGGGGGATCGACTTCGTCATGCAAGCCCCCTCACCCGCCGAACGCCGCCGGCCCGCACCGCGAATCTCCATGCCGCCGTGGGAACGGCGATGAGGAAGCGCGCGACGAGCCGCGGCAGGGCGCCGACGTCCCGCCGGAGGGACTGCTGGTCGTCATCGGCGACGATGAGGACTCCGCGCCGCATCGCGAACAGCGTGAAGGCGGCCGAGACGATCGTCAGCGCGATGGACGCGGCCATCGCGCGCCCGAGCTCGGCCGTGCCGGCAAGGCGATGCACCCCGAGCTCGAGGACGTGCGCCGCCGCCGGGATGGCGACCATGACGACGAGGCCGGCCGCCCAGCCCGGCGTGGCGCGTCGGAACGCCTGGGTGAGCGCCGCCCAGCAGCCGGTGCTGGCGATGCGGTACGCGAACTCGACCGCGAGAGCCGCGCCCGCCGCCTCCGGTCCCGAGCTGCGCGTCACCGCGAGGAACAGAAGCCCCCGCACCACCCCGCTCATCAGCGCCGCCTTCCAGTTCCAGCGCGCGACGAGGTGATGCCGGGGCCGCCTCACGAGATCCGCGAGCACCGCCGTCACCGCCGGGTCTCCGGGCTCCCCGGCTCGGCGGACGCGGCCGGTTGCCCCTGGGGGCGTGCCCCCATGCGGTCCCCCCGAGCCGGACGCGACCGCCGGCAGACCGCGCGCCCCGACTTCGAGCAAGACGTTACCGACGGTGTCCGTGCAAGTCGTCATGTCTGACCTCCTGAGACGGAATGCGTCAGACATCGTCGCGTCGGCTCACCCTTCGCGGGCTGCTGCTCCTCCCTGGTTTCTTACCGCGCGCCGTCCATGAACCTCGCTCGCAGACCCTCGCGATCCACCGGCTCGCCCCGCAGATGGACGCTGTCGATCCGCCGCGTGTTCGTGATGTCGTCCAGCGGGTTCGCCTCGAGCACAACGAACGAGGCCTGCCTGCCGGGGGCCACCGTGCCGA
Organism: Vicinamibacterales bacterium; assembly: GCA_965204675.1. Classification (GTDB taxonomy): domain Bacteria; phylum Acidobacteriota; class Vicinamibacteria; order Vicinamibacterales; family UBA8438; genus JAJEEA01. Next base: position 4,064,011 of record OZ242003.1, on the reverse strand, counting down.
GGTCGTCGAGCCCCAGGATCCCGGCATTGACTCGCGTGGCGGCGACGATCACCTCCATCGGCGTGAGCCCGCAGCGTGCCATGTCCCGCAGCTCGGTGTGCGTCGTCCAGGCGACGCTGACGCCCGAGTCGGTGCCCATCCCGATGACCATCCCCGCCTCGCGGTTCCTCGCGAGGTTCCGGCACTGGAGCTCGAACAGCTCGCCGGGGCCCTCGGCCGCGAGCCGGTCGGCCTGCCGGCCGAGGTTCTCGATCTCTACCGGCGGCAGCGTCTCGCTCAGCCACGGCAGGTCGGCGCGCGTGACCGGCGAACCCGGCAGATTCGGGACCGTCCAGACCTCGGGGCGCTCGCGGACCAGCGCCATGTACTCGTCGTCGATGTCGCGGTCGCGGACGGTGTGCGCGAAGCCGTCGACGCCCGCCCGCAGCAGATCCTTGGCGTCGGCGAGCCCGCTCGTCGTGCCGAGATGCGACGTCACCCGCATGCCGCGGGCGTGCGCCTCGTCGATGATCGCCCGATAGACGGGCGGCTCCAGCTTCGGCACCGTGCCCCCGCGGTCGTCGACCCAGATCTTCACGAGGTCGACGCCGTGCCCGTGCAGCTCCTCGACGGCCGCGCGGCCCTCGGCCTCGGTGCCCGCCCCGCGGGGAATCCCCAGGCGGTACGGTTGCTGGGGCCCGGCCATCGGCGTGGCGGCGATGCCGCGACCCGACGTCAGGAAGCGCGCCGCGCCAGGAAGAACCGCCTCCCGCAGCTCGAATGCGAGCGCCTCGTCGAACTCGAGCCCGAGGCTCATGGTGGCCGCGACCCCGTGGTAGGCCGACCGCTCGAGATGCTCGACGAGGTTGGCCCGCGTGTAGTTGTCGGGGCTGTGCGAGCCGTCCTTCACGTTCGTCAGCCCGATGTGCTGGTGCGCGTCGATCAGGGCGGGAATCACCGTCTTCCCCGACAGGTCCACCCTCGCCGCCCCCGGGGGCGCCTCGCGCTCCCCCGCGCGGCCCACCCAGGCGAAGACGCCGTCCTCGACGAGAAACGCGGCGCCCTCGACCGGCGGACCACCGCTGCCGTCGATGAGCCTGGCGCCCTCGAACCACTTCGCGTCCGGCGCCGCGACCCGTGACTCGTCGACGGGAGCGCATGCGACGACCACCAGCGAGAAGACGCCGGCGAGGCCCGATGGCAGAAACTGCGTCATCCTCATAGCGGCTCCGCGCGGTTCCAGAAGGCCACGCCCTCCTCCACGGCGTTCAGGTACTCTTCACCCGCGGTCGGGATGGACCCGGAACGGATGAGCTCGACGAAGTCGCGAACCGTGACGGTCTTCGCGTTCACGGGGCGGATCTCCGCTACCGGCGTTCCCTCGCGTTCAACGACGTGGACGACGCCGTCCTCCAGCACTCGATCGATGACGGAGCCGAGGTTCTCCGCGATCGCCTTCTCGTTGACGACGCACACCTCGGACGGCTCCGTGGGCCGCGGTTCCATCTTGAAGTCGCGCGATCGCTCTGCCATGTCGCGATACTAGCGGAATACGCGGCACCATGGCCAACCGCAGGCCATCTCGCGGAGGTCCCCGCATCAGGGCAGGGCCAGGGCGAGCAGCTCGGCGCCGCCCTCGGCGCTCGACGTGCCGACGGCCACCGCGATGTACTGCTTCCCCGCGTGCAGCCAGGTGACGGGGTTGCCGTAGGGCACGGCGGGCAATTCCACCGACCCGAGGTAGGCGCCGGTGTCCTTGTCGTAGGCGGTGACGGCCCGTGCAGCCTCGACCATGTCCTCGACGTACCGCCCGCCGGAGTTGACGACGAGCAGGGTCTTCGTCACCAGCGGGCCGCCCCCGTGCATGCCGTTGTGGCCGCCGAGCGGGGGCAGCCCGAGGTGGCGCAGGGCGGGGTGGTTGCGCGGGCCGTCGCCGTGCGGGGCCATCCAGGCGTGGTCGCCGGTGTTCAGGTCGATGGCCGTGACCCGCTTGTAGGGCGGCTTGACGAGGGGCAGCCCCCGGGGCCCCGGCACCGGCTGCGCCCAGGGGTCGGTGAAGTAGCCGACGGTGGCGGGGGGCGGGTACTCGACCAGCTCGACCGCCCGCAGGCGGGTCTGCGAGGGCACGAACAGGCGCCCCGTCTCGGGGTCGACGGCCGCCCCCGGCCAGTTGATGCCGCCGCCGGGGCCCGGCGACTGGATGATGGGCCGCCCCTCGCCCCGCACCGGCGGCGGCGTGAACATCGGCCCGAGCCGGGCCCGCCCGGCGAGGCGGAGGGCCTCCGCGCGGAGCTCGGGGGTGAAGTCGATGAGGTCGTCGACGGTGATGCCCTGCAGGTCGAACGCGGCCGGCCGGGTGGGGAACGGCTGGGTGGGCGAGTACCACTCCCCCGGCACGCTCCCGGCCGGAACCGGCCGTTCCTCGATGGGCCACACCGGCTCGCCGGTCACGCGGTCGAAGACGTAGACGAAGGCCTGCTTGCTCGGCTGGGCGATGGCCTTGACGTCGCGGCCGTCGACGCGGATGTCGACGAGGTTGCCGGCGGTCGGGAAGTCGTAGTCCCAGAGCCCGTGGTGCACGGCCTGGAAGTGCCAGACGCGCTGGCCGGTCTCGACGTCGACGGCGACGATGCTCTCCGCGAACAGGTTGTCGCCGTGGCGCATGCCGCCGTACCAGTCGTTGGTCGGGGTCCCCGTCGGGAGGTAGACGTAGCCCAGCTCCTCGTCGACGGCCATCGTGCCCCAGACGTTGGTGTGGCCGCTGTAGCGCCACGACTCGTCGTGCCACGTGTCCGCCCCGAACTCGTCCCCCTGCGGAATGGTGTGGAAGATCCACTTCATCTCGCCGGTGCGGGCGTCGAAGGCGCGAACGTGGCCGGGGTCCGCCTCGCGCCGGGTCAGGGAACCGTCCTGGACGATGCTGCCGACGATGACGGTGTCGCCGACCACGGCCAGCGGCTGCGAATGGGTGAGCCGCGACCGGTCGACGGGCCGCCCGAGGCTGCCGCTGAGGTCCACCGCGCCGTCGGCCCCGAAGTCCGGATACAAGCGGCCGGTGCGGGCGTTCATGGCCACCAGCAGCAGGTCGTGGGTGGCGATGAAGATGCGGGCGTCGCCGCTCTCGTCGTCCTCCCAGTACGACACCCCGCGATGCTGCCACCCCATGTTGGCGGGGCGCTCGAGACGGTCGTAGGTGCGGGGGTCGTACGACCACACCAGCTCGCCGCTGCCGGCGTCGAGGGCCGCGACCTGCCCGAGGGCGGTGCTGACGTAGACCAGCCCGCCAATCATCAGCGGAGCGGTCTTGAACGGACCGGGGCGGATGGCCTCGTGCTCGGCCGCGACCTCGCTCGAGATCGAGCGCCACCGCCAGGCGATCTCCAGCTCGGTGAAGTTCTCGGGCGTGATCTGGGCGAGCGGCGAGTACTTGGTGTTGGCCGCGTCCGCCCCGAACGCCCGCCACTCGCCCGGCGCCGGCGTCTGCGCCGTTACCGTCACCGCCCCTGCGCTGACCGTCGCCGCGAAGGCCACCGCCCCCGCTGCGCCCCGTAGTTGCACAATAGTCACTTATAGTCCTCCCTATATCGCGAATAAATCGCTAATAGCCACCTTGCGACCGTGTTAACATGCGCCTGTGTCACGCAACCTGGAAAGACGCGCTCGGCGGGCCGGCTGCCCGTGGCGACCCCGTGCCGATGATCATCCGTCACCCGCAGATATCGGTCAGACAGCGGGACACCGATGAGGAATCGTTCACGCACGCTGGACGGCCGGGTGCTTCTGCCCTTGCTGCTCTGCGCAACCGCGGCCTGCGGCCGAGCGGATGCATTCGACACTTGGTGCAACACGCCGGAGAGTGAGACGTGGCTGCTTCTCTATATCCTCGCACCGGGGACCATCGCGGCGGCGGTCGTCGGGTGGGCGCGCAAGCGCCGCCTGGAAGGCTGGGACCTGCGGGAGTCGGCCAGCGCGCCGTCGTCCGGGGCGACGGTGTGGATTCTCCTTGGCGCCTTCATCGTCGCCGGGTTGGTGCTCTCGTTCGCCCTGAGCGGCGCGGACGGCTGTGCCCCCGAACAACGTACCACGAACTTGTGGTTCACGTGGCAGGGAGTCCTGCTCGCCGCAGTCATGTGCGTGCTCGGACTGTTCGGTGCGAACTGGTTCTACGTGAGGCGCTAGAAGGTGAACAACAACACTCTCGTCGTGTGCGGCGGCACCGGCGCCCACGTGGCGCTGGCCCTGGTGCGGCTGCACACGCTCGGCCAGCCGCTCGGGTTCTTCCGTGACGCGGACGACAAGCCCCTCGCGTTCCCCACCGTCTATCTCGTGGATCAGGATTCCGGCGACGGCGACCGCGAAGACACCGCGTGGCAGCTCACCCGCCGGCTGGTCGCCTCGCACCCGGGTCGACACAATTGGCAGGCCGCGATCGGACGCTCCGATCCGCCTGAGTTGAAGATCGTCACTCCCCTGCCGGTGGGCCGGGATCGCACGTGGTTCAACCCGCCGTTCGACAGCCTCGACCAGCGCTTCGCCGACTCGCCGTACCTCGACCTCCTCACGTCACGAGCGCAGCGGGACATCCGCTTCTCGCACGGCATGATGGGTTCTCCCGCCGTCGGGTCGCTGCTGTTCCGCCTCAAGGAGCTCGACACCAAATCGAGCGGCGTCGGCACGAACCACGACGGCGCCTATCACGAGTTGCTGACCACGCGGGGTCGGGTGGCGGTGGTCGGCTCCGCCGTCGGGGGCACCGGGGCCTCGGTGGCGCCGACACTGGCGCAACGGTTCGCCGCCGCCGGCGACGACGTGATGGCCATCATGGTGCTCAACTGGTTCCGGTTCGAGCAGAAGGGCCTCGATGAGGGCACCCTGGAAAAGGCGCAGCTCCGCGACCGCTCCATGGCGCAGAACGCCAATTCCGCGTTCGCCTACTACGGCCGGAGCCTGGCGCGTCACGCGGCCACGGTGCCGGTCGGCGTGCCCGACACCGCCATCAAGGTCCGTCGCTATACGTCGGACACGCAGCAGCCGATTCGCGAGTCTTTCGTCCACGGGGTCGCCGCCCTGTGCGGTCTGCACCACTTCCTCGACCGCCGACCCTGTTCGCCCGGCCTCTACCAGATGGGCGCCGAGGACCCGACCCGGCTCGGCGGCCGCAACCGCCTTCCGGGCGGCTCTGGGAACGACACGGTCCAGAGCCTCGCAAACCAGGCGGCGACGCTCGCCGACGTGCTCGACGGGTTTGCAAGGGCGTTGTCGACAGCGCAGAAGGGCGGCCTGTTCCGTGTGGCCCCCGCCATCTGCAAGGAGACGGGACGTTTGGCCGTTCCGGAGCGGGTCGGCAAGGCATTGCACGGGCTGGTCGCCGACTGCCGCGGACACATCGACTGGATGAAGGAAGTCCTGGGCGCAGATCCACAACCCGACCTTTCCCTGACTCGCGAAGTCCTGTCGCGCGAACGACTGGCGACACCGAAACACCGGCTCGAGCCGGCGGACCGGACCGACGTCGCCGCCGAGGATGCCACCGCTCTGGCGCTCCTGCAGTGGACGGCCGACTGGATCCGCGAGTTCTCCCGCGGGGAGGGCTCCGCCACGCTGGTCGTCCCGCCGACGCCGGCGGCCCGCGGCGGGTACTGGCCGCCACCCGTGGGCCACGACAGCCTCAAGGTCGCGGCCGAGGAGCCGGGCCGGCTGACGCAGGTTCTCGACCAGAACATCCTGGGCACGGTTCAGGGATTCGTTCGCGAGGAGGACATCGCCCAGAACGGCTGGCCCGACCCGATGGCCGCGGCAGACCACTTCCGCTACGCCATCGAGCACGAGCACCCGACCGAGCGCCGGCAACTGGAGATGCTGCTGGCCGGCGTGGTGATGGGCAGGCTGACCCTGCACGACGTCTCGCCGCGACACGAGCCGCCACTGCTGTCGCTCGATCACCTCGTGGACGAGTACCGCAAGACCCGACTGCCGGAACTGGCACGGGTCGCCATCGTCCACGAGCACCGTGACGGCGACATTGCGCTGGGATTCAACTCCCCGCTCACGCTCTTCTGCCCGACGCCGATCGAGAGAGACGAGAGGCGCGAGCTCGCCTGGGGCGCGCTGTGGCAGACGCTGACCGGCTCGGAGCGGCCTCGCGACTGGCGAACCGAGGAGATGGGCGAGTGGAGACCCGCCGGCCTCGCGGTGCGGCAGATCCGCACCTGGATCGATCGCGAGAAGCGGCGGCGCGGCGACGCGGCGCCCCCATGGGCTGCGCAGGTGTTCGCGGACCACCCCGCGCAGGGTCCCGCGACGTTCGGCAGGGGTATCAGCCTCTCGGTGCGCTGGGGCGCGGACGCCGAGGCCGCTCCCGTCACCATCGCGCTGCCGACGCCGGGCGACTGGTGGCCCGACGGGGACACGCCGCTGATGGGCGAAGCAGAGCTCCCCGAGGCGCTGGCGTCCGCACTCGAGTCGGCGACGACGGATGCCGGGGTGGCCTTCGAGAAGGTCGAGTTCACCCTGCCCGATCGCCAGGAGCCCACGCGGGCGTTCTGGCGCGAACATCTCGACCACCTGCAGATCCGGGGAGACATCGCCGCCTTCGGCGTGAGGGGCGACGAGCGCAAGTTGGCCGTCCTGACCGCGGATCACCAGGCGGCCGCCATTCTCGAGAACGTCGTTCTCCTCGACCGCGACGACATCATGGTCCGGGACTGCACCCCGATGCGGCAGGAACCGGTTCCCGGGTCGTCGACCCGGCCCGGACGGGTGCTGTACCCCGACTACCCGTTGCGGGCCGACTACCTGGACCTGCTGGAGACCGACGACGGCCGGCGCGTCGTCGATCTGCTCAAGAGCGGCGAGCAGGTCCACGCCCCCCCGCCATCCATCGACGAGGGCCCCCGCCCGCCGGCCGCGGGTGGCGCCCAACCGGCGACGAGCGCGTCGCGGCCCCGCCGCCGGCGCCCCGACGGCGATGCGACGACCGACGCGGGGCGAGTTGAGGCGGGCGCATCGAGTTGGCTGCGAGCGGGGTACGAGCAGGCGGCGAGGACGGCCGGGAACCTGGTCTCGGCCGGTCAGAACTTGGCAGAGGGCATCGTCGGCGCCGGGCGCGAGGGCGAGGAGCACGCCTCGCCAGGCCGGCGCGCGGCCGACACGCTCCGGCGCGGCCGACCGGCGCACGAGACATCGTCGAGGGGCCGCGAGGCGCGCCGACCGTCGGCGAAAGCGACGTGGGAGCTGCGCCTCGCCGGCCGTAGTGCACCGCTCTCCTTCACCCTGCCGGTGCCGCAAGTCGATGCGACGGACGATGACGAGAATGAACCGTGCCAAGCTCACTGGATGGTCTGGCCCCGGTTCCGTTCCGCGGAGGAACCCTGCTGGCGCGCCTATTACGTCTACCAGCACTGCACGGTCGCCCGGTTCCGCCCGAGCACGTTGTGGTTCGATCCGGACGACGACCGCGTTCGTCGCAGCAGGCCCGAACGGGACGGCGCGTACCCGGTGCGCTTCCACGTCGGCGACGGGCGCAGGCACATCGGCGGCCCCCCTCTCGCGTTCAGCCTGGAAGACCGGGAATCCGGACGGGAGCTGGGACTCTACGTCATCAACCTCGATTCCCTCCCGCGCCGTCAGGCGGAAATCAAGGTGGGACTCGACTTCGGGACGTCGCACACCGTCGCCGCGGTGCAGGCGGACGGCAGGAAGCACCCGGTCGAGCTGGCACCCGAGCTCGACCCCGCTCAGCACGATTCCCTCGTGCTGCACGTCAGCGAGAACTGGTCGCACGTGACCGACAACGAGGAAGGACTGAAGAGGCTCGGCGTGTGGCTGCCGACCTATACGGACGACGTCCCGCCGAAGGACAGGCAGGGGCTGCTGCCGTCGGAGCTGCTGACCATCGAGCCGCTGGCGAACCTGGGCGGCGGCGACCTGTCGCAGTGGCAACCCGGCCTCGACTGCGTGATTCCGTTCATGGACATGCAGCGGCGCGACCTCGCCGACCACCTCGTTTGCGACTTCAAGTGGCAGGCGTCGGCGGCGGCCTTTCGGGAGCACGAAGACGTGCTGCGCGAGATCTACCTGGGCATGGCCATGGAGTTGGTGATGGCCGACATCATCGGGCGGCGGCTGCGCGCGCTGCCCGCGCAGGCCGACTTCACGTTCACTTATCCGCTCCGAGACTCGGACAAGCAGGTGCAGAGCTACGAGGGCACGCTGCGGCGGGTCATCGACAGTGCCGACCGCAGCCTCGGGAGCAGGTTCCGCCTCGCCGACGGCATCGGCATCTACAACGAGTCGAGCGCAGCCAAGGGCGGCACGCGCCGCTTCGGCGAGGTCTGCCTGGTTGGCGACCTCGGCGGCGGCACGCTCGACCTTTTCATATCGGCCGAGCCGGGACCCGGGTTGGAGTTCGAGGAAGTGGCGGACAGCGCCAAGCTCGGCGGCAACGAGTTGCTGCGCACCATGGCCGAAAACCCCGACATGTTCCTGCCGCCCGGCTGGGCGGGCCGGCCGGACGACGCACAGACCCAGTTGCGCGCCTGGATGCGCTCCAAGGGGGCTGCCCGGCTCTTCGGAGACGGCGCACAGGAGCCCGAGCGTCACGCCGGTCTGGACGTGAGGGGTTTCGCCAGGCCCGGGGACGCAAGAGCCGTGCGCGCGCTGATCTCACGGTACTTCCGGCTGCTCGCGGAGTACATGGCGCGCAGTCTGGTGGCGTATCTCGTCCGCCACTGGTATCTCCTGGTGTTGGAGAACCGACCCGGCGATCACGTGAGGCTCAGAGTCCTGGTGCAGCTTCGGGGCAACGGCTGGCGCTTGTGGCCCGAACACACGCACTATGCGGACATCGAAGAGAAGGTCGCGGGGGCTGTCGCGGCGAGGGCCACCGAGTTGTGGCGGGATCGCGTCGGCGACCGCGATGCATGGCGCGAACTGGATGACCTGTGGCGCAAGCACGGCCTGTGGGAAGAAACGGAGGGCGGCGGCTCCGGACCGGCCGTCGGTGCGCCGGCGTGTTCGCCGGAAGGCTCGCGCGACGTCAATCCCAAGGCTGCCCCGATCCTCAGCGTCGTGGGACTGGCGCAGCGCCACGAGGACATTCGCACCCGCAGGCATGCCCTCGTCGAGCTCGAAGTCGTGACGGATCGGACGGTGGCGAGGGACGGCGCGGAGCGAAAAATCCGATGGTTCGACCGGTTGCCGGTGCGGACCGGCGGGTCCGCCGCGCGGGTCGAGTTCCACCGCGTCGAACCACCGTTCTCACTGAGTCATCCGGACGCCGGGACGCACCAAGTACTCGATGATCTCGAGCCGAATCTCAAGCGCGCCGTCAACGAGGCGCTCCAAGAGCTTGGGGTCACGAGCGAGGTCGATTTCGACGCAAAGATCGCCCCGCTCGTGTGGGAGAGCGCGTTCAAGTCCAGACGCTTCGTGGAAGGCAAGTGATGTCGGCCGGCCTCGACGCACACGCGGGTCGGCGCGCGGCGCGATGGGTCGCGCCGGTCGGGCTGTGCGGGGGCGCCGTCTGTCTGCTCGCCGGCGCCTTCCTCCACTTGGGCGCGGAGCCGGCCGCGCCGCCGGCGGCGTGGGCCGAGGGGACGGGCGACGCCGCCCCGGCCGCGCTCCAGGACGACATGTCTCGACCGAACGAGCAGCCGCGGCACGGCACCGTCGAGCAGCTCGAACCGAGCGTCGGCACGCCGACGCGGGAGGAGATCGAACGTCCACGGGCCGGTCGGTTCGGGCAAGCGGCGCCGGACGCCCCGCCCGAAACGCGGCTTCTGGCGGCGGTCGAACGCCTCGCCCTGCCGGCCGTCGCGGTGCTGGGGACGATGCTGACGTCGGTCGGCGCGGTCTTCGCACTGCTCGATTGGATGAGCGTCCTGCCCGTGACCGTCCGGCGCCACGGCGCGGAGACCCCGGAATCGCGCCACGACCTCCCCGCGCCCGAGTCGCGACGCGCCGACGCCGTCCCGGACCGCAACGACCTTGCTGATGTTCCCGCGACACGGGACCACGGGACGGGACGCATGAGTCCGGGCGAAGCCGCCCCCGCCGGACCCGCCGACGCTCGGACCGCCCCCGCGCCGGACCCGGCCCTTCCCGACGCCGAGCCGATCCGCAGCGCCGGGATGTCCCCGGCCACTGCCGCCTCGCACGTGTCCAGGCGAGGAGTCGGAGGCGCGGCGTCCCGCAACGCCGAGCTGTCTCCGCACGGCACGACCGCGGCCGGGGAGGAGGCCGGCGGCGGGGTGTCTCGCGGCGTCGGGCCGCGTGGAGCCCGCGCAGCCGGACCCGGGCCCGAAGAAGCAGCCAGGACCGAGTCGACCGACAGCGTCGAGCTGTCGCCGGAGCGAGCCGCCGCACGCGCGTTCACGGACGCGAGGAGGCCCGACGCCGGCATGCTGTCGCCCGAGCCGCGCGGCCCCGTGGACGAAACGGCGGCGTTTCCGCCCGAGGCCGACGAACCACCGCGGCGGGAACTGGCCGGCCCCGGCGACCTGATCGACGCCTGGGACGACTATCGGCGTAACGGCAACGGTCACTTCAGCCCCCGCGGCCTGCAGGAGGTGCTGTACCGATGGGGGTTCGACATGGACGTCGGCCACGGCAAGCGGGTCGGCGCGGGCGGCGCGGCACTGGTCGTGGAGACGTTCGGCACGCCGGACTTCTACGTGCTCCCGAGTTTCAACAAGTCGCCGCGGGCGGTGGCGGACTGGTTCGACGACCACAGCGGCGGAGCCCTGACCGGCCGGACGCAGCGGGTGACCCGACTGGCGCGGGGCCGGTGGCTCGAACCCGAGACCGGGAGCGCAAGGCGTTTCGAGGTGATTGAGAAGGGTGAGATCGCCGAGTAGCCCGGAGCCCTCCCGATGGTTCGTCACCTCGCTCCCGGCGATATTGCTGCATCGCCGGGATTCGATGCCCGTGCAATGGGGATTGCCGGCGGCCTGCGGCACTGGCGTCGTCGAATCCCGCCGCCGCCCTCGCGAATGGCGCCCTGGAGGCTACCGGATGCACGCACCGTCACGGACCGTCTGCTTCGCCCTGCTGACGACCTGTCTGGCCGTCACGACGGCCACCTGCGGCGGCGGCTCGTCCTGCCCCGACCCGCGCACGTGCGCGGGCGACACCAGCCGCGTCGAAGACCTGCCGCCACTGACGGCGACGGCGGCGGCGGCGTGGAACGAGCCCGCGACGGGCGTGGCCAGCCCGCCTGCCGATCCGGAGTTGGTGGAGATACACCTCGACATCTCTTCCCCCATGGCCGGCTACCTGCCACCGGGCGGCGACGGGGACCTCTCGGTATTTCAGCTCGTCGCCCAGAACGCGGCGCAGCACATGGCGCGGGTGTTCGGCAGCGCCGATGCGCCCGTCCGTTGGGTTGGCGTCGGCCACGAACTGCGGAGTCTCGGCGCGCGCCCGCAGATCGAGCGCAGCGTCTTCGACGGCAGGTCGACCCAACTGGACCAGTCCATGGAACGCGTGCTGGGCGACTTCCGCAGCGGCCGGGCCGAGGCGGCCGCCCTCGTCTCGGACCTGATGGCGACCGGCGACACCACCGGCCCCCTCCCTGTGTTCGGGGCCCTCGGCGTTTGGCTGCGGTCGCCGGACGTGCGCAGCGGCGCGTTCCACGTGGGCCTCTTCGGTCTGAAGGCCGACTACTGGGGGGTGAGGGTTCGCGGGTGTGGGGCTCGCGCACCGCTCGGCTGCCGGTTCGACGAGTTGCGACGACGCTGGGTCGCGCTCGAGACGGTTCAGCAGATTCCCGTCTACGTGCTCGTGCTCGGTCGCGGGGCTGACCGCGTCGTTTCGGTCATGGCTTCGCTGCAGGCCACCGTGGACGAACTGAACCGCAGCCGGAACATCGTCATCGAGACGCGGGCGGAGCTGCTGACGGGCGCCACGCGCGGCCGCGATGCCGAGGTCTCCTGCCGGGCCGGCGCGGGCGGCGGCGACGAACCGGGTCCCCAGTACGCGCTGTTCGGAAACGAAGAGGGGCAATACTGTTGCGTGCGGGACGACCCCGTCACCCTGTCCTGCAACGTCGAGGGCGGGTTCCAGCCGACCGAAGCCCGCGCGACGTGGGTCGTCACGCCGCCGGCGAGAGGAACAGCGGCGCCGGGAGCGGAATCGGCAACCGGCGTGGGCGACGCCGCCGTCACACCCCCGGAGCCGGGAGACCAGGATGAGGCGGCTGGCGGGGTGGTCCCGCCCACCCCGACGCCGCCGCCCGACATCGGCGCTCGCATCGACGGGGCGCGGCTGACCTTCGTCTTCGCCTGCTCCGCTGTCCGCTGTGGCCCCGCGGAGGCGGGACTGGAGCTGTCCATCGAAGCCACGGGGACGATCACGGATACGGGCGCGGTCGACTGGAGCGACTGGTCGACGGAAACCGGCGAGATCGGCAAGACGCTACAACTGCAAGGCTTCGTCGACGCGGTCCGCATCGCCCCGGAGCGCTACGAGCTGCAGACCCCGACCCTCCTCCATTTTCCGGGTCGGTAATGGCCAACGTATTCTCCGATCCCGTCTTGTTGCTCGTGTTCGGGTTCCAGCTCGTAATCCTCCTGCACTGTCTGGTTCTCGCGCGCGGGGACGAGTCGGAGGAGCTCGATCGCCTGTGGAAGACCTTCAAGCAGGACATCCAGAGTCGAGCGAAACGCGGTGACGGCCCCGACTGGGTGCGCTACATGGACGAGGCCGACCGGGTCCACGAGCGTCGGGTCGACCTCATGCGGGTGTGGGCGACGGCGGCCCTCGTCGTGGGCATCGGTGGCACCATGCTTGCCCTCGCGGTCCGGCTGTGGGGGCTGGCCACCTTCGAGTTGGGCGTGCTGACGGCCTTCGCGCCCGCCCTCCTCGCCAGCCTCGCCGGCGTGCTGAACAACCTGCTGATCACCCTCGGGCTCTTCCGGCTCTCAGATGGACGCTTCGAACAGGCTCTGAACGACTTCCGGCAGGCGCTACGGACGTGCAGCGACGAGAACGCGCCCGACGAGCGGTTCGCCGACGCAGTCCGCGACCAGTTGGGCGAGGCGTTCCGCGAGGCCGTGCGCAGCTTCCCCGATGCGTTCGCGCAACTCGACAGGAGCGTCCAGCACATGGGCGAAGCGGCCGCCGCGCAGTCGCGGTCGACGCTGGAGGCGGCGGCCGGCCTGCAGCGGGGCGTCGAGGGCCTGACCGCCGCCGCCGCGCAGATCGCGCCGGCCGCCGACCTGTTGAACGCCGCGACGACGGACCTGCGCACCATGCCCGCCGACCTCCGGCAGACCTTGGACGAGGCCCGCGAGACGTGGGCGCGGGAGATGCGCCGCGACCAGGATGCGTTCATCGGCACGGTCCGGCAGGTGCTCGACGACCAGCGGGCGATCCTGGGCCGCACCCGCCAAGCCATGCAACGTTGGGAACGCGGGCGCCGCGAAGCTGCCGAGCAGCAACAGTCCGCGTGGCGCGAATCGGTCGAGTTGGTTCAGAAGGGCGCGGCGGAGATCGCCGCCATCGTCGAGGCCCTGCCGGCAGCGTTCACCCGCGAGATCGAGCAGATTGCCGACCGGCTGGGCCGGGAGTTCAGCATCGGGGCCCAGAATCACGTCGCCGACCTCACGCAAGAGATGCGGATCGGCAACCAGGCCCTGACGAAGCAGATCGACGATTCGATGCGGGACGTGCAGAACCGCCTGCTGAACGACACGAGCCGGGTGGTCGGCGAGTCGGCCGAGGAGGTCCACCGGCGCGTCGGCGAGCCGCTGCTGTCCATGCTGCGGCGCGTCACCCGCGGCATCGAGGAGGCGCTGAGCACCTTGCCCGAGAACGCGGCGACGTTTGCGGCCAGTCTCTCCACCGCCGACGAGAAGCTCCAGCAGTCCATCGATAGACTGAAGGCGGCGGCCGACCACCTGGAGAAGGTGGTCGAACTGAACGAGGGCCTCCACGCTTCCCTCACCCAGGCGTTCCGCGACGGCGCCGCGGACAGCTTCGAGCCGGTGCGGAAGGACCTGCAGGACATTGCAGACGAGCTGCGGCGGGCGGCCGAGCTCAAGACCGGCGCGCGCCGAGGGTTCTGGCGGCGGCTCTTCGACCGACTGCGTCGCCGGGAACCCGGCGACGGTGCGGCCGGGGGCAGGCAGTTCGGGCCGCAATGAGAGGCAGCATCCATGAGACGCTCGCGCAGCGCCCTGACCGCATGGCCGGCGTTCGCCGACCTGATGACGGTTCTGGCCGTGCTCGGCCTCGCAATCGCAGCCGGCGTGGCCAGCGTCGCGGCGCCCGACCCTCCCGATCCGGGAGTCTCGCCGGGCGGACAGGAGAGGCTGCAAGACCAACTGCAGGAAACGCGAGACCAACTCCAGGAGGCGAGGGAACTCAGCGCTCGCCTGGAAGCTCAACTCGCGGAGGCGCGGGCACGCAACAGGGAGTTGGAGTTGCGCGTGACCGAGGACGTGCTCGGGAGCGTTCCCTGCCTCGGGACGCGGCCCGACTCGCTGACCGCGCCGGTGCCGCTGCTGCGGATCGTCGTCGATTCCGGGTACGCTCTCACCCGCCTGTGGCCCCCCGAGAAGGAAGCGGAAGTGGCGGACATCCCGCGGCTCGACGAGGCCATCGCCAACGGCCTGATGCAGGAGGGCGATCTGCAGGACTACGCCCGCGACATTCACGCGTACGGGAACGCCGAAGACACCTACGCCGGCCCATGCCGCTTCTGGGTGGAGCTCGGTAAGGGGGAGACCACCTCGCAGACGGCGTTCGCGCGGGCACTGGGCGTGGTGAACCAGTACTTCCTGCTCACCAATTCGTCCGAAGTGAACCGAATTCTCAGGGCGACACGGTGAGCGCACGCCCGCCTCGAACCAATTGTCCCTTCCCGACTGACGCCGGTCGACCAGACGCAGCCGGAGACAGCGTCGCGCCGCTCGCTCGCCCCGACGCACGGATCCTCGCCGACGATCTGCTCCCCTGATCTCGGTAGGGAGCAGCCCGCGCCCAGACCCTCGTTCACGCGCGGAACCTGGCTCTACTCCAGGACCCTGACCTCGGAAGACGGCAGCTTGCGCCCGTGTACCCGGCGTCGCCGCTGCCATCTCGCCGACGGGCGACGCGCCCGAAGTCGATCGCGATATCGATCAGGCCGCAGGAACCCGCGGACCCGCATGGCGCCTGCTCAACATATGACAGACGTTTGTTTGAGCATACAAGATGATATTTTTAGGGTGTATCTACCATGAAAAGGCTCGCCGAAGACACCCTGCATCGTTGGCTGAAGGCCCGTCGCCGGAAGCCGCTGGTGCTGCGCGGGGCGCGGCAGGTCGGGAAGACGACCCTGGTTCGCCGGTTCGCGGCGGCGGCCGGCCTGGCGCTCTGCGAGGTGAACCTGGAGCGCCATCTCTACCTCGACCGGGTCTTCGAGAGCCTGGACACCGGCCGAATCCTGCGCGAGCTGGAGACGATCGGGGGGACCCGGTTGGACCGGGCGATTCTGTTCCTGGACGAGGTGCAGTCGACGCCCCACGCTTTGCCCGCCCTGCGCTACCTGTACGAGGATCGGCCTGACCTGCCGGTGGTGGCGGCGGGGTCGCTGCTCGAGTTCATCCTCGCCGAGCACGGGTTCTCCATGCCGGTAGGGCGCATCCAGTACCTGCATCTGGGGCCGCTGACGTTTCGCGAGTTTCTGGCTGCCGTCGACCCGGAGGCCGCCGGGCCGGTGGACGACCTGACCCTGGACACGCCGCCGACCGAGGCCGCCCACCGTCGACTCAGCCGGCGGCTCCGCGAGTACCTCGTGGTCGGCGGATTGCCCGAGGCGGTGCTGGCGTACCGCGAGTCGGGTTCGCCGGTGGAGGTGGCGGCGGTCCACCGGTCCATCGCGTCGACCTACGAGGACGACTTCGCCAAGTACGCTCGGCGGACGCCCCTCGCCCGACTCCAACGGCTGTTCCGCCTCGTGCCCCGATCCGTGGGGCATCCCGTGAGCTACCGCCGCCTCGACCCGGATGCGCGCGCGGCGGAAGTGGGCCACGCGATCGATCTGCTGGTCAAGGCGCGCGTATGCCACCGTGTCTCGCACAGCCACTGCTCGGGGCTGCCGCTCGGCGCCGACGCCGGCAACCGCGCCGGCAAGCTGCTGTTCATGGACGTGGGGCTCATGAACCACCTGTGCGGTCTGGACCTGACGGACATCGAGGCGCTGGACGATACGCGGCTCGTGAACGAAGGAGGGGTGGCCGAGCAGCACGTGGGGCAGCAACTGGCTTCGCTGAGCGGCGGCGACCGGCCGCCGGAGCTCCACTACTGGCTGCGCCACGCGCGGCGGGGCAACGCGGAAGTCGACTACGTCGTTTCCCACCGCAACTGGATCGTGCCGATCGAGGTCAAGGCCGGGCGCAACGGCTCGCTGAAGTCGCTCCTCCAGTTCGTCCACGAGAAGCGGCCGCCGATCGCAGTGCGATTCGACGCCAACCCGCCCAGTGTGCAGACGGTCCGTCACGCCATCCGCACCGCCACGGGAACGCAGGACGTGGACGCGCGCATTCTCTCGTTGCCGTTGTACGCCGTGGAGGCGTTGCCGCGGCTGCTCCAGACGCTGCGCGCCCGTCCGCCAATGCGAGGCTGAGGGAGCGCGTCTCCTCAGCGCCGCGCTTCCGCCGCGCGGACGGTGTTCGACAGCAGCATCGCGATGGTGAGCGGCCCCACCCCGCCCGGGACCGGCGTCAACGCCCCGGCGACCGATGAGACTTCGGGGTGCACGTCGCCGACGACGGTGGCGCCTCGCCGCTCGAGCACCTCGAGGCGCGGAGAGTCCGGCCCGAACAGCGCCGCCACGCGGTCCCGGTCGGTCATTCGCGAGGTGCCCACGTCGATCACCGTGGCGCCCGGCTTCACGAAGTCCGCGGTCACGAAGCCCGGCCGCCCGATGGCCGCCACCAGGATGTCGGCCGACGACGCCACCGCGGGCAGGTCGCGGGTCCTCGAATGGCAGATGGTCACCGTCGCGTGGCGGTGCAGCAGCAAGGCGGCCATGGGCTTGCCGACGATGTCGCTACGGCCGATGACCACCGCGCGGCGCCCCTCGATGGGGGTGCCGTTCCGCTCGAGCAGCTCGATGATGCCGGAAGGCGTGCCCGGCGCCAACGCCGGACGGTTCTGGACCAGCCGGCCGACGTTGACGGGGTTGAAGCCGTCGACATCCTTGGCGGGATCGATGGCGTCGAAGACCTGCTGCTCGGCATCGGCCCCCATGTCTGCCGGCAGCGGCGACTGCACGAGCACGCCGTCGATGTCGTCGGCCGCGTTGAACCGCGCCACGATCGCCATCACCTCGTCGAGGGTCGCCTCGGTCGGCAGGCGCTGGAGATCGGCGCGGATGCCGAGCGCCTCGCAGGCGCGGACCTTGTTGCGGACGTAGATCTCCGACCCGCCGTCGTCGCCCGCGAGGAGGATGCCCAACCCCGGCGGACGCCCGGCCGCCGTCGAGAAACGCGCCACGCGCGGCTTCAGCGATTCCCGAATCTCCTCCGCCACCACCTTGCCGTCGAGCCGCTTCGCCAACGCCATCCGACTCCTCTCCAAGTGCGCCCGCCCATCGCCCCCCGGCCGGGGGGTTCGCGGATGCATGTTAGCAGGAGCGGTCCGATCACCCCGGCGACGCGGCCGGGAACGTCCTTCGGCTTCAGCATCGCCGTCGCCGCGGCCGATCACCTGCCGACGCGGCCGGGAGCCCACGGTGGAGCTCCGCGTTGCACCGCGATCCGCAAGGCCTCCGAGGAGATCTGCCGGACGGCGGAGCGGCCGATCCCGTGGTCCCGGTTGGGCCGCCCGCCCTAGCGCGGGGCGATTGACCGCACCCGTGCTTGTCCCCCCACTTCTATATACTGTCGCCCCGACATCGACGACAGGCCGGCCGTCCCGATCCGCCGGGGGACGGGATGGGAGCGCAGGCATGGAAACCCTCGAGCAGCTCATCCAGACCGTCAAGTTCTACGTCGACAGCTTCGGCATCCCCGTCGGCGAGCAGGTGGTGCCTCTCAAGGTCATCGCCCTGCTGGGGGCCGGCGCCTTCCTGACGGTCCGGCTGGGGTTCGTCCAGCTTCGGCGCCTCGCCCACGGGTTCGCGGTGACCTCGGGGCGCTACGACGACCCCGCCGACCCGGGGGACGTGTCGCACTTCCAGGCCCTGACCACCGCCCTGTCGGCCACCGTGGGCATCGGCAACATCGCCGGCGCGGCGTGGGCCATCCACTACGGGGGCCCGGGGGCGCTGTTCTGGATGTGGATGACGGCCCTGCTCGGGGCGGCCACGAAGTTCTCGGAGGTGACCCTGGCCCAGCGCTACCGCGACGTGCACCCCGAGGCCCACAAGCACGAGGGCACGGTGGCCGGCGGCCCGATGTACTACATCGAGCGGGGCATGGGCGAGCGCTGGCGGTGGATGGCGGTGTTCTTCGCCATCGCCCTCGGCTTCACCGCGTTCATCACCGGCAACGCGGTGCAGGCGAACACCCTGGCCGACACCCTGGAGTCGAACTTCGGCACCCCCAACGTCGTGACCGGCCTGCTCGCGGCGGCGGCGGTGGCCGCGGTCATCCTCGGCGGCATCACCCGCATCGGACGGGTGACGGCGATTCTCGCCCCCCTGATGGCGAGCATCTACGTCTTCGCCGCCCTCCTCATCATCTTGATGAACGCCGGCGCGGTGCTGCCCACGTTCGCCCTGATCCTGCGGGAGGCGTTCAACCCGACGGCGGGGGTGGCGGGCACGGGCATCGGCGTCCTGCTGGTGACCCTCAACTGGGGGGTCAACCGCGGGCTGTTCTCGAACGAGGCGGGACAGGGGTCGGCGCCCATCGCCCACGCCGCCGCCAAGACCGAGGAGCCGGTGTCGGAGGGCGTGGTGGGTCTGGTCGAGCCGTTCATCGACACCATCGTCATCGTCACCATGACCTGCCTGGTGATCATCATCACCGGGGTGCACACCGATCGCGTGCCGTCCGCGTTCACCCTGGCCGGGGGCGACCTGACCTACGTGGTGACGGAGCCCGACGGGGCGTTGCGGGAAGCCGACCCGCCGGCCGCCATCCGCGTCGTCGACGGGCGCCAGGCGATCGGGGCGGGCGAGGCGGCGTTCGCGTGGCACGACGTGCCGGTCGAGCGGTTCTACGTCGACGAGGCGCAGACGGTCCCCTTCAGCGGCGCCATCGACACCGGCGCGGGCGCCGCTACCGCCGACGACGGCACCGGGTACGCCGTGCTCTACGGCGACGCCCCGGAGGGAGGCGCGCCGCTGACCCAGTTGGGGTTCCGGCGCGGGCTCAGCCCCCTCGGGGACTGGGGCGGAATCATCGTGGTGTTCTCGGTGGTGCTCTTCGCCATCTCCACCGCCATCGCGTGGAGCTACTACGGCGACCGCTGCGCCGCGTACCTCTTCGGGGCGCAGGCCATCCTGCCCTACCGGCTCGTCTACGTCGGGATGGTGTTCCTCGGCGCGATGCTCGCCCCCGCCGCCGCCTGGGACCTGGGGGACATCGCCCTGGGCATCGTGATCCTGCCCAACCTGGTGGCCCTCGTCGTGCTGTCCGGCCAGACCCGCACCCTGATGGACAGCTACTTCGAGCGGAAACCGTGGTTGCGGGGAGGGAAACGCGGGTAGTCGGAGCCGCCGAACCGCACCGGCATCCATGGGGTCGGCCGGCCGGCGCGACGGCAGCGGGTCCGGGGCCGTGGCGAAGCACTGCGCCGCGCCCTGAGGGCACGCGCGGACGCCGAGGCGCGCGCGGCAGGGTGCGACCTGGGCGCGTATCGGGCTCAGGCGACCGGGGGACAACACAGCCCCCCGGGATGCCTCGCGGGCCGAATGCAGCGGGCACCCTTCACAACAGGCTCCTGTGGGAAGCCCGCGGACTACTCGCCACCGAGAACGTCGAGATAGGCCCGCACCCGGCCCGCCGGGTCGCCGCCGACGAGCAGGTCGGAGATGACCGCGACCGAGGCCGCCCCCGCCTCGACCACGGCCGGCGCGGTATCGAGAGTGATCCCGCCGATGGCCACCACCGGGCGGCTTCCGGCCGCCCGCGCGGCCCGCCGCACCGCCTCCAGGCCGACCGCCGCGTATCCCGTGTCCTTCGTCCGGGTGCCGCGCACCGGGCCGACCGCGAGATAGCTGACCGGCTGCGCGAGGGCGTCCTCGAGCTGCGACGCGTCGTGGGTGGAGAGGCCGACGAGGGCGGCCGGCCCCAGCAGCTCGCGGGCGGCCGGCGCGGGCAGATCGTCCTGACCGATGTGGACCCCGTCGGCCCCCGACATCAGGGCCACGTCGCAGCGGTCGTTGACGACGACCCGGGCGCCCCGCGGCGCCGCGAGGGCGACGATGTCGCGGGACCACTCGAACAGCGTCCGGGTGTCGGCGCCGGGGGCCCGAAGCTGCAGGAGCCGCGCTCCCCCGTCGAGGTACGCGCGGGCGAGACCGACGGGCGTCCGGCCGGCGCGGGTCGCGAAGCCCGCGTCGACGATCGCGTAGAGGCGGGGCCACCCGCTCACGCCGCCGTCGCTCCGTCGGCGAGAAACCGGTCGAGGAACGCGGTGCTCAGGCGGCCGGCGAGGAAATCGGGATCGTCGAGGATGCGCAGGTGCAGCGCGAGGTTGGTGTCGATCCCGTCCACCACCATCATCCCGAGCGCCCGCCGCATGCGGGCCACGGCCTCGGCGCGGTCGCGCCCGTGCGCAATCACCTTCGCGAGCAGCGAGTCGTAGAACGGCGAGACCATGTGGTCGGCGTGGGCCGCGGTCTCCACCCGGATGCCCGGCCCCCCGGGCAGCACGAGGGTCCGGATCGCGCCGGGGCTGGGGGTGAACGTCTCCGGGTGCTCGGCATTCACCCGGCACTCGACGGCATGCCCGTCGAGATGGACGCCGTCCTGCGCGACCGCGAGGGGCTCTCCGGCGGCGATCCGGATCTGCGACTTGACGATGTCGACCCCGGTCACCGCCTCGGTAATCCCGTGCTCGACCTGAACACGGGGATTGACCTCCATGAAGTAGAACCGGCCGTCCCCGTCCACCAGGAACTCGAACGTGCCCGCGTTCACGTAGCCGACGGACCGCGCGGCCGCCGCGACGAGTCCGCCGACGCGCTCGCGCACGTCCGCCGCGAGGCCCGGGGCCGGGGCCTCCTCGATGACCTTCTGTTGCCGCCGCTGCACGGAGCACTCCCGTTCGCCGAGGTGCACGGTGCGGCCCTGCCCGTCGGCGAGGACCTGGAACTCGACGTGCCGCGCGCCCCCGAGGTAGCGCTCGAGATAGACGCGGGGGTCGCCGAAGGCGGCGTCGGCCTCGCTCACGGCGGCGCGGAACGCCTCGGGCAGCCGGTCCGGGGCCTCGACGAGCCGCATTCCGCGGCCGCCGCCGCCGCCGACCGCCTTGACGAGGAGGGGATAGCCGACCTCCGGGGCCGCCCGCGCCGCCGCCGCCGCGTCCTCGACGGGCTCGGTGCCGGGCACGAGGGGCAGGCCCGCCGCCCCCATCGCCTGCCGGGCCCGGGCCTTGTCGCCGAGCAGCCGCAGGACCTCGGGGGGCGGCCCGATGAACGCGATGCCGGCGGCGGCGCACCCCTCGGCGAGGTCCGCGCGCTCCGACAGGAAGCCGTAGCCGGGGTGCACGGCGTCGGCGCCGGTCGTCTCCGCCGCGGCCAGGACCGCGAGGCGGTTCAGGTAGCTGTGCCGGCTCGGCGCCGGCCCGATGCACACCGTCTCGTCGGCGAAGCGCGCGGGGAGGCCGTCCCGGTCGGCCTGCGAATGCGCGACCACCGTGCGGACGCCGAGCTCCCGGCAGGCGGCGACCACCCGCAGGGCGATCTCGCCCCGGTTGGCGACGAGGATCTTCCGGAACATGTCAGGACCGCGGCCGATCCGCGGACGGCAGGAGCGCGAACAGCGGCTGGCCGTACTCCACCGCCTGCCCGTTCTCGGCGAGGACCTCCACGACCTCGCCCGCGAACTCCGCCTTGATGTCGTTCATCAGCTTCATCGCCTCGATTACGCAGAGGACGTCTCCGGGCTCCACGCGATCGCCGACCTCCACGAAGGGCGCGGCGTCGGGGGCGCCGGCGCGATAGAAGGTGCCCACGACGGGGGCCTCGACGACCGTCGCGACGGGCCCGCGGCCGGCCGGGGCGGGGGCCGCCCCTTCGCCGGCGGGGACGGCGGCGACCTCGTCCGAGGCCCCGGCGGCGCCCGCCTTCCGCGCGCGGATGCGCAGGTCCTCGGATTCGACCTCCAACTCCGCCAGCCCGTGCTCACGCATCAGGCCGAGCACGCGATCCAGCACGGGACCGATCCGATCGAGATCCATGTCAGGCAATCCTAGACCACAACGAGCTCGATCGGCACGTCGGTCAGCAGCTCGCAGCCGGTCTCCGTGACCACGACGTCGTCCTCCAGCCGCACGCCCTCCTCCCCCGGCACGTAGACGCCGGGCTCGACGGTGACGACCATCCCCGCCGCCAACCGTGTCTCTTCGGCACCGTCGGTCGCGCGCGGCTTGCCGATGCGCGGCGCCTCGTGGACCTCGATGCCCAGGCCGTGGCCGGTCCCGTGCCCGAACGCCTCTCCCAGCCCCCGGTCGGTCAGTACGGTCCGGGCCGCGCCGTCCACGTCGACCGCCCGCACGCCGGGCCTGATCACGGCCAGCGCCGCCGCGTGCGCCGCCCGCACCGCGTCGTGCCGAGCCGCCGCGCGCGGGGCCGGGGGGCCGAGGCTCGCCACCCGCGTCAGGTCCACGCAATAGCCGTCGTGCACGCCGCCGAAGTCGAGCAGCACGAGGTCGCCCCCGGCCAGCTCGCGGTCGCCGGGCCGCGCGTGGGGCAGGGCGCTGTTGGGCCCGCTCGCGACGATGGTCTCGAAGGCCGGACCCTCGAACCCGGCGCGTCGGATCGCCCAGTCGACGTCCGCCGCCACGTCGCGCTCGCGGCGGCCCGGCCGCAGGGCGGAGAGCATCTCGGCCATCACCCCGGAGATGCGGGCCCCGGCCTCGCGCAGGATCTCCACTTCTTCGGCATCCTTCACCAGCCGGCCCGCCTCGACCAGCCCCGAGGTCCGGCCCAGCTCGACCCCGGAGCCGGCGAGGGCCTGCTCGAGCCACGCGTGCCGGGCGAGGGTCATGTGGTCGGCCTCCACCCCCACCCGGCACCGCCCGCGCGCCCGCAGGAGCTCGCAGAGGGTCTCCTCGTACGAGTCCTCGACCTCGGCGAGGACGACCGGCGCGTCGGGCGTCGAGGCGTCGTCGAGCACGCACCGGGCCGCCGTGACGTAGCGCGAGTCGACGATCAGGGTGGCCTCGCCGGGGCCGGCGAGCAGCATGCCCGCGCTGCCCCGGAAGCCGGTCAGGTAGAAGACGTTGGCGGCGTGGGTGACGAGCAGGAGGTCGGGCGGATCGCCGGACCCCGGCCCCGCCGCGGCCTCCCCCGCCCCGGCCGGCGCCGTGAACAGACGCTCCCTCCGGCGCGCCCAGTACCCGTCGATCCCCACGATGACCCCTCCGCGCGCCGGGCGGCCGCCCCGGCGCCGCCTCTCGTCGGGGAGAAGATACCCCAACCGGCGGCGGTCGCGCAGGCCCCGGGGCCGTGGGGAACCGCCCCGCGGCGTTCGACCGGTGCGACGCGGGGGCTCGCCACGGGCGCCCGATCACCGCACGATGCGGGGCGTGAGGAAGATCATCAACCGCGCAGGCCCCGGGGCCGTGGGGAACCGCCCCGCGGCGTTCGACCGGTGCGACGCGGGGGCTCGCCACGGGCGCCCGATCACCGCACGATGCGGGGCGTGAGGAAGATCATCAGCTCGTCGGTGCTCTCGTTGCGGGCCGAGCTCCGGAACAGCCAACCGAGCACGGGAACGCGGTGCAGGCCCGGGGTGCGGCTGCTCTGCTCGCTGCGGGAGTTCTCGTGGATGCCGCCGATGACCGCCGTCTCCCCGTCGCCGACCTGGACCGTCGTCGCCGCGCGCTGGGTCACGATGGAGGGAATCGGGGGGTTCCCGAGGGCCCGCGCGAAGTCCGCGAAGGAGTTCTCCACCTCGACCTGCATGATGACGGTGTCGGCGGCCGTGATCTGCGGCGTGACCCGCAGGGTCAGCGCCGCCTCCTTGAACTCCACCGTGACGGTGTTGTTGGCGACGGTCTGGTACGGGATCTGGTCGCCCTGGAGAATCTCGGCCTGGACGTTGTTCTGGGTCGTGACCCGCGGGCTCGAGATGATGCGCAGGTCGCCCCGGCTCTCGAGCGCCGACAGGGTCAGGTCGAGGTCGAGGGGGCCGCCGTCCGGTCCCACCGCGACGCCGAGGGTCGAGGTCGGCGCCCCCACGCCGAGGTCGATCCCGGTCGCGAGGCGCCCGTCCGGACCGGTGCGGACCTCGCTGCCGGACGCCCCCGCCGCGGTGCCTCCGCGGCCGGGAACCTCGCGGTCGGCGAGCCCCCACTGCACGCCCAGCGCCCGGGCCGAGTCGTGGCCGACCCGCACCACCCTCGCCTCGATCTCCACCTGCGGCTCGGACCGGTCCAGGGTGTCGAGCAGCACGTCGAGGGCCGGCAACCGATCTTCGAGGTCCCGCACGATGAGGGTGTTGGTGCGCGGGTCGGTGAACACCTCGCCGCGCGACGACAGCGACGAGCCGGTGATCAGCGGCACGAGATCGTCCGCGCGGGCGTAGCTCAGGGTCCGCGTGAACACCGCGAGCTCGCCCGCCTCCGCCTCGCGCCGGGCCAGGACCGCCCGCGCCTCGGCTTCCTCCTGCAGCCGTTCGATCGACGCGATTCGCACCACGGTCCCGTCCAGCTCGTAGCCGAGGCCGTTGGCCCGGAGGATGACGTCGAACGCCTGGTCCCACGGCACGTCGGTGAGGGCGACGTTCACCTCGCCCCGCACGCTGGGATCGATGACGATGTTCAGGGCGCTGATCTCGGCGAACACCCGGAGCACGGCCCGCAGGTCCGCGTTCTGGAAGTCCATCGACACCGGGTCGCCGGCGTAGGTCGGGCCGACGGCGGGCGGCTGGCCGGGAAGCCGGGCGGTTCCGGCGGAAGCGCCGCCGGCGCCGACGGCGACACGCCGGCGCGGACCCGGGCGGGCGCCGGCGGGGTCGTCGATCCGGGCCGCAACGGCGACACGCGCGCGCGGACCCGGGCGGGCGCCGGAAGGGGCGTCGATCCGGGCCGCAACGGCGACACGCGCGCGCGGACCCGGGCGGGCGCCGGCGGGTTCGTCGATCCGGGCCGCAACGGCGACCCGCCGGCGCGGACCCGGGCGGGCGCCGGAAGGGGCGTCGATCCGGGCCGCGGACCCTGCCGTCGGCCGCGGAAACACCACCCGCACCGTCGGCACTCCGGGTTCCCCGGCCTCGACGCGATACGGCGCGGAGCGCGACAGCTCGAGAACCACCCGCGTGAGCCCGACGGACTGACGGTCGACCCGCACGCGGTCGACGGGCTCGATGCCGACGCGCGTGGGGGCGGCGATCTCGGCCGCGAGGCCCGGGAAGTCCAGCACCAGCCGGGGCCGAAAGTGCTCGACCCGGCGGACCGCGCCCGGCGACAGCCCGCCGTTTCCCCGGATCGCGACGGTGACCGCGTCGGGCCCGACCGAGGCCTCGACCGCCACGATCGCCGTCGCCGCGGGCATCGCCGCCGCACGCTCGCCCCCCGCCCCCGGGGCGGCGCCCAGCAGCAGCCACCCGATCGCCCAACCCGCTCTTCCCTTCATCGCGCGCTCTCCCCGTCGCGAAGCCGCTTGCCCACCACCCGTTCCGCGGCCGGATCGGCCGCGTCCCGCAGGAACAGCACCTCGTCCGCGGTGATTCCCTGCACGGCGCCGTCGTGCAGCCGTTGCCCCGGCCTCGCGACCCACGCCCTCCCGTCGGGCCCCTCGAGCACCGCCAGTCGGCCGTCCCCGGTCGTGACGACGCCGCGCAGGGCCACCTCGTCCACCGCCAGGTCCGACAGGCCGGAGGGACGAGTCTCGACGGGTGGGCGGGAACCCGGCGCCATCGGCCTCGCGAACGGGTCGCGGCCGCCGTCAGCCTCTTCCCCCTTCGCGGTCTCGGGCACCCGCCGGGCCGTTCCCGGCGTCTGACTCACTTCCCCGACCGTTCCCGGTACCCGACTCACTTCCCCGACCGCCCCCGGCGCCTGACTCGCCTCCCCGACCGTTCCCGGCGCCCGACTCGCTTCCCCGACCGTTCCCGGCGCCTGACTCGCTTCCCCGACCAGTCCCGGCGCCTGACTCGCTGATCTCGCGGGAAGCGGTGAAGGCACCTCCCCAGCCAGCGCGAGGGCGGTCGTGCCCAGGCCCGTCAGCATCGCCGATCGCACCGCGGCCACGCCGATCATCTACCTCGCCTCCTCCCCACCCGGCAGGTCGGGCGGGGACGCGCCGCGCAGCACGAACGCGCTGGCCGTGCACTCGGCCGCGATGGTGCGGCCGGGTCCGGGCGGGTCGGCGGCCCGGATCGCCACGTCGTCGATGGCGACGATTCGGGAGAGTCCGCCGACCCGACGGAAGAACCGGGTCAGGCCCTCGTAGGTGCCGTCGAGCTGCAGCCGGTACGACCAGGCCGTCGGCGGCCCCTCCGGCGACGGGGGACGCGGACGGAGCGCCCGAATCGTCAGGTCCGACTCGAGCGCGAAGACCTCCAGACGCCGCAGCAGCGCGGAGACGTCGTCCTGCCCCGGCCCGACCGCGCCGAGCCGATCGAGCCGCGAGTCCAGCTCGTCGACTCCGTCACGGGCCCGCGCAAGCCGCTCGCGCTCCCCGCGGGCCTCCATCAGCTCCGCTTCCCTTCCCGCCAGCGCCGCCCGCTTCGCATCCAGCTCGCGCATCCGCGGTTCGAGCCACGACAGTCGAAGGCCCAGCGGCAGCGAGGCGACGAGGACCGCCGCCAGCCCGATGCGCGCGTACCGCGGAAGCCGCGTGAAGTCCGTTTCCATGATTCCCACCCGCCAGTCCGTGTGGCGTGACGCGCGCCCCTCGCCGCCACCCTCGGCATCGGCCCGCCGGCCGTTCACGAGGACGGGAGCGGGAAGCGTGCTCGAACCTCGAAGTGAACCGCCCCTCCGTCGCGCCGGCTGTCGACGATCTCGATCGGCGGAAGAAAGTGCCCCGACGCCTCGATCCCGGCCACCAGCTCGGTCAGGCCGGACATCTCCGCCGCGCGCCCGGTCAGGGTGACCAGGTCGCCTGCCAGCCGCATCTCCGTCAGCCAGGCGTTTTCCGGCACGACGCGGCCCACCTGCTCCAGCAGGCGAACCGGCGCGCCCTGGGCCGCCCGCAGCGTCTCGGCCAGCGCGACCCGGCGCGCCAGGTCGTCGCGGCGCCGTTCGGCCTCTTCCCGCTGCGCCCCCACGTCGGCGAGGCCGGCGAGCTGACGGTCGACGACCCGCATCCGCTCGTCCAGCCGGTTCGATTCGCGTCGAGTCGCCAGCCCGTCCCGGACCATGAGTCCCAGCACGACCCCCAGGACGACGGCGCCGCCCGCCATCGCCGTCACGCGGGCGGCGCCGGACCGGGGCGGACCTTCCGGAAGCGGCTCCGCGGCCAGCAGGTTGATGCGGATCATCGGTCGTCCCCGCGGCGCAGGGCGAGGCCGACCGCGACCGCGAAGTCGGCGTCGGACTCCGGCCGGCGGTCCTCGCCCCCCCGGGCCGGGTCGCAGCGCACCCGCCGGAACGGATCGAAGAGCGAGACCGGTACGTCCAGGCCCACCTCGAGCGCCGGCAGGAAGCCGGGGGCCCCCGCCGAGCCGCCGCTCACCACCAGCTCGTCGACGCGCCCTGCGGCCGTCGTGGACCTGAAGAAGCCCAGCGTCCTGTCGATCTCCAGCAACAGATGCTCGCCGACGGCGCCGGCGACGGGGTCGGCGGCCTCGGAGCCGGTCCCGCCCGGGGCGCGCTCTCCGTCGAGGGGCCCGGCGTCGGCGAACGAGGGGCCCGGCTCCGACGGCAGCACCTCGGCGACGCCCCCCGGAGAGACGTCGCGGGTCAGCAGCGTCTGCCCGCCCTCGACGATGTTGATGTTCAGGCCGCCCGCTTCCGCGTTGACGAGCATCGAGACCCGCCCCGGGTCGACGCCGTAGCTGAGCTCGAAGGCGTTCTGCAGGGCGAACGCCGCGACGTCGATCACCACCGGCACCCCGCCGGCCCGCGAGATGACGCCGGCGCAGTCGGCGACCTTGTCCTTCTTGGCGGCCACCAGCAGCACGTCCATCGAGGCGCGGTTGTCGGCGTCGCTGCCGGCCTGCAGGACCTGGTAGTCGAGACTGACGTCGCTCGGGTCGAACGGGATGTGGTGCTCGGCCTCCGAGCGAATCGACCCGGCGAGGTCGTCCTCGTCCATCAGGGGCAGGGTCACCCGCTTGACGATGACCGCGTTGCCGGCGACGGCGGCCGCCACCCGCCTCGTCCGGCGTCCGCGCCGGTCCAGGATTGTCCGGACGGCCTCGGTCACCGCTTCGCGGTCCACGATCTCCCCCCCGACGATGCTGCCGCGCGGCACCGGCTCGCGCCCGATCGCGGCCACTTCGTGGCCCCGCGACGTCCGGCGCAGCTCGACCGCCTTGATCGCGTCCGGGCCGACGTCGAGTCCGACCACCGGCTCCCTGCGACGAAAGATCATGTGCGTGCTCCTCGGGCGGCGCCTCCCCGGCTCGACGGGAGTCGCGACCGCCGCGCCCGAATGGAATGCAATTCGCGATCCACCCGCGCCGGCGCGCTCGCGCCCCGCCGGCAGGGTGCCGTGCGTCGTCCGACGCACCCGGACGGTGCGAAAACCGCCATCGGCCCCGCCCGCCGGGCGGCAATTCTTGACACAATGGCCGATTTGCGCGTAGCCTCTTGGTTTGCGTATGCGGCCCTGGAGGCCGCTGGAGAGTAGATGTCCACGTATGTTCCGTCGCCCTCGAGCATCGAACGGCGGTGGCACGTCATCGACGCGGGCGAGCAGGTGCTCGGCCGCGTGGCGACGGTCGCCGCGAAGCTGCTGCAGGGCAAGCACAAGCCGAAGTACGCGCCGTTCCTCGACACCGGCGACTTCGTGATCATCACGAACGCACGGCAGGTCAAGCTGAGCGGCGCGAAGGAAGACCAGAAGCTCTACCGCCGCCACAGCGGCTTCGAGGGCGGCCTGCGGGAGACGAGGGCCAAGACGATGCGGCAGCGCATGCCGGCCCGGATGGTCGAGGCGGCGGTGCGCGGCATGCTGCCCAAGACCAAGCTGGGCAAGCACATGTACCGCAAGCTGAAGGTCTACGCGGGGCCCGACCATCCGCACGCGGCCCAGCAACCCGTTCGATTCGAGGTGTCCTGACGTGGCGGCGACGACTTTCTACGGAACCGGACGGCGCAAGTCTTCGACGGCGCGCGTGTTTCTGAAGCCGGGCTCGGGCGAGCTGGCCATCCGCGGCACCTCGCTGGAGAAGCGCTTCCCGTCGGAGGCGGTGCGGATGCGCATCACCGCCCCCCTGCAGGTGGCGGAGGCCGCCGACAAGGTGGACATTCTCGCGACCGCGAAGGGCGGCGGCGTCACCGGCCAGGCGGATGCGCTGCGGCTCGGCATCGCGCGGGCCCTCGTCGCCTTCGACGCCGAGCTGCGGCCGGTGCTGAAGAAGGCCGGCATGCTGACCCGCGACGCCCGGATCAAGGAACGCAAGAAGTACGGCTTGGCCGGGGCCCGCAAGCGGTTCCAGTTCAGCAAGCGCTGAGCCCGACGGGGGCGGCCGGGCCGCCCCCGTCGGATTCGGTGTGAGCAGGCGGTATGCGGCGCGGGCCGGCCGGGCCGGCCGGCTGCGCCCCGCAGAGGGGATGGAGGAAGCTTGACGTCGATCGCCATCAAGGACCTGCTCGAGGCAGGCGTGCACTTCGGCCACCAGACCAAGCGCTGGAACCCGAAGATGAAGCCGTACATCTTCGGGGCGCGCAACGGCATCTACATCATCGACCTCGGCCGCACGGCGGAGCTGTTCGCGAAAGCGGAGACGTTCGTCCGCGACCTCGCGGCCGAGGGCAAGACGGTGCTGTTCGTCGGCACCAAGCGCCAGGCCCAGGACCTCGTCGTCGAGGAGGCCAGGCGCTGCGGGATGTTCTTCGTGAACCAGCGGTGGCTGGGCGGCCTGCTGACCAACTTCGTGACCATCCAGCGCAGCATCGCGCGCCTTCGCGACATGGAGGCGATGGCCGAGGACGGCCGCTACGACACCTTCTCGAAGAAGGAGATCGCCCGCATCGAGAAGGAGAAGCGGAAGCTGCACAAGAACCTCGACGGCATCCGCCACATGTCCAGGCTGCCCGACGCCGTGTTCGTCGTCGACACCCGGAAGGAGAAGATCGCCGTCGACGAGGCGCGCAAGCTGAAGATCCCGGTCATCGGCATCGTCGACACCAACTGCAACCCGGACGACGTCGACTACGTCATTCCCGGCAACGACGATGCGCTGCGGTCGATCCGGCTCTTCCTGACCCGGATTGCCGACGCCGCCATCGCCGGCCGCGACCGGCGGGAGTCGTCGCAGAGTGCGCCGGCCGGGTCATCGCCCGCCACCGGCGCCGCCCCGCCCCCCGCGGCGGACGCGCCGGCGCCGGCGGCGTCCCCGGCCTCCGCCTGAGAGTCCGCGGGAGGGTCCGGGCGCGATCAGCCTCCGCGGCGCCTCCCGCCGCCGCACTCGCGACGGGACGGCGCCAGCCGCGCGAGGACGGGCGCCGAGACCCGGCATCGAACGACCCCCTTCTCGCCGGGCAGACGACAGGGAACGCGCAGGAGGCCCCCGAGAGAACAGGCATCCCGCAAGGGCGGGGACCGCGGGCGGGCGCCTCGCCGGCGCCGGCCGCCCGGTCCGGCGACGCCCGCTCACCGCGCCGAACCGGCGCGCCAGGTTCACCCATCGCGAGAGGTAGATTGAGAATGGCTATTTCCGCCGCACAGGTCAAGGAGCTTCGGGACAAGACCGGGGCCGGATTCATGGACTGCAAGGCCGCCCTCACCGAGGCCGGGGGCGACGTCGACAAGGCGATCACGATCCTGCGGACCCGCGGGCAGGCTCGCGCCGCCAAGCGGTCGGGCCGGAGCACGAGCCAGGGCCTCGTCGGCAGCTACATCCACATGGGCGGGCAGGTCGGCGTGCTCGTGGAGGTGGGCTGCGAGTCGGACTTCGTGGCCCGGACCGACGAGTTCCAGCAACTGACCCGCGAGGTCGCCATGCACATCGCGGCCGCGAGCCCGCTCTACGTCACCCGCGATCAGGTGCCGGGCGAGGACGTCGAGCGCGAGAAGGCGATCTTCCGGGCGCAGTTCGAGGGCTCGAACAAGCCGCCGCAGGTCATCGACAAGATCGTCGACGGCAAGATGAACAGCTACTACCAGCAGGTGGTGCTGCTCGATCAGCCCTCCATCCGCGACCCCAAGACGTCGATCGGCGATCTGGTGACGGCGGCCATCGCCAAGATGGGCGAGAACATCAACGTCGTGCGGTTCGCACGGTTCAAGATCGGAGAGGCCGCGGACTGAGCCCGCGGTCCCCCGCGGCCGCGGCTCGGCTATAATCCCGTCACTCGATGGCTGCTCCCGCCTATCGGCGCGTCCTCCTCAAGCTGTCCGGCGAGGCGCTCCTTGGCGATCGTTCGTACGGCATCGACCCGCCCGTCGCCGACCAGATCGCCCTCGAGGTGGTGGAAGTGCAGCGGCTCGGGGTCGAGGTCGCCATCGTCATCGGCGGCGGCAACATCTTCCGGGGGCTCGCCGCGAGCGCCCGGGGCATGGACCGCACCACCGCCGACAACATGGGCATGCTGGCGACGGTGATGAACGCCCTCGCGCTCTCGGACGCCCTCGAACGGCACGGCGCGGCCACCCGCGTGCTGACCGCGATCGAGATGCGCACGGTCGCCGAGCCGTTCATCCGGCGCCGCGCCATCCGGCACCTCGAGAAGGGACGGGTGGTGCTGTTCGCCGCCGGCACCGGCAACCCGTACTTCACCACGGACACCGCGGCGGCGCTTCGGGCCATGGAGGTGCGGGCCGACGTGATCATGAAGGCCACGAAGGTGGACGGCGTCTTCACCGCCGATCCGGCCGTCGACCCCGCCGCGACGCGGCTCGACTCGCTCTCGCACCACGAGGTGCTGGAACGTCGGCTGAACGTCATGGACACCACGGCCATCTCGCTGTGCATGGACAACAAGCTGCCCATCGTGGTGTTCAACCTGAAGACCCCCGGCAACGTGCGGCGGGCGGTGCTGGGCGAGCCGGTCGGGTCCGTGGTCGGCACCTGAACCGCATCCGCCGCCCGGCGCGGGGTCGAAGCGCAGAAAGGAACGAGGGTCGATGAACGTCACCGACGGAAAGAGCGCCGTGGCCGAGGCCCGGGCCGGCATGCAGGGACAGGTCGCCCACGTGCAGCACGAGCTGGCCGGCGTGCGCACGGGTCGTGCGTCGATCGGCATTCTCGACTCGGTCCGGGTCGAGGCCTACGGCACCCAGATGCCCCTGAACCAGGTCGCCACCCTCTCGGTGCCGGAGCCCACCCTCATCGTCGTGCACCCCTTCGACCCCGGCCAGATAGGCGCCATCGAGCGCGCCATCCAGCGCGCCAACCTGGGGCTGAACCCCGCCAACGACGGCAAGATCGTCAGGCTTCCCATTCCTCCTCTGAACGACGACCGGCGGAAGGAGCTCTCGCGCATCGTGCACGCCCTCGCCGAGGAGGGCCGCAACGGGGTGCGCGGCGTGCGCCGGCACGTCAACGACGCCCTGAAGAAGCTCCTCAAGAACCACGAGATCTCGGAGGACGACGAGCGGCGGGCCCTCGACGACGTGCAGAAGGTCACCGACGAGCACATCGCGGAGATCGACGAGCTGCTGAAGGCCAAGGACGCGGAGCTCCTCGACCGCTGACGGCGGGCGCGACGATGGCGACCCGCTTCCACCTCGAGTGCTCCGTCTCCTGCGGGGCGGGACCGTTCGACGCGGGCCGCCGCCAGCACCTGTGCCGGTGCGGCCGCCCGCTGCTGGCGCGGTACGACTGGGACCGCATCGCGCCCACGTGGCCCCGCGAGTCCCTGCGCGACGCCGTCCCGTCGATGTGGCGGTACGCGCCGGCGCTCCCCCTCGCCGACGGCGACCGCCCCGTGACGCTGGGCGAGGGCTGGACCCCCCTCTTCCCCGCGCCCGCCCTCGGGGCCGAGCTGGGCCTCGACCGGCTCCTCGTCAAGGACGAGGCGCTGAACCCGACCAACTCGTTCAAGGCGCGCGGCATGTCTGCCGCCGTCACCCGGGCCCACGCCCTCGGGGCGGCCACCCTCTCGGTGCCGTCGGCCGGGAACGCGGCCTGCGCGCTCGCCGCCTACGCCGCCAAGGCGGGCATCGAGGCCCGCGTCTTCATGCCCCGCGACGTGAAGACGCCGTTCATCCGCGAGTGCCGCGTGCACGGGGCGGAGGTCACGCTGGTCGACGGCCTGATCACCGACGCCGGCCGCATCGCCGCCGACGAGGGGCGCCGCCTCGGCTGGTACGACGTCTCGACGCTCAAGGAGCCGTACCGGGCCGAAGGCAAGAAGACCATGGGCTACGAGATCGCCGAGCAGCTCGGCTGGCGCTGGCCCGACTGGATCGTCTACCCCACCGGGGGCGGCACCGGCATCGTCGGCATCTGGAAGGCGTGCGAGGAGCTCGAGCGGCTCGGCTGGGTGGAGGGCCCGCGCCCGCGGCTGGTGACGGTGCAGGCCGAGGGCTGCGCGCCGATGGTCCGCGCCTTCCACGCGGGCGCCGACACCGCCGAGCCGTGGGAGGGCGCGGCGACGGTGGCCGACGGCCTGCGGGTCCCGGCCGCGGTGGGCGACGTCCTCGTCCTTCGCGCCCTCCGCGAGAGCGGCGGGACCGCGGTCACCGTGTCGGACCGCGACATGGTCGAGGGCATGCTCGACCTCGGCCGCCGCGAAGGCATCGGCGCCGCGCCCGAGGGCGGGGCCACCCTCGCCGCCCTGCGGCAGCTCGTCCGCGACGGCGTCGTCGCCAGGGACCAGGAGGTGGTCCTGCTCAACACCGGCGGCGCGCTGAAGTACCTGGATGTCGTCGAAGAGGGCTGAACGCGGTCCGGGTGGACCCTGACGGCGGGTGGTGGACCGCATGGGATTCGAACCCACGACCTCCGCGTTGCGAACGCGGCGCTCTCCCGGCTGAGCTAGCGGCCCATCGTCGGAATCAACAACTTAACAGTGTTCACTCGGGATCTGCAAGCCCTTAGTGCCTCCGGCGCGGCTGCGGTATAACTGAGAAATGGCGTATCGGGCGGTTTTTCGCTGCATCGCGGGGTGTTCCGGCGAGCATCCGGTCTGGGATCCGATCTACCGGTGTCCGTCGTGCGGCGATCTGCTCGAGGTCGCCCACGACGTCGAGAGGCTGAAGGACCGCTCGGCGGGGGCGTGGATGCGCCTCTTCGACGAGCGCTACAAGCGCACCACCTGGCCCTACGGGTCGTCGGTCTGGGGCAAGAAGGAATGGGTGTGCCCCGACGTCCGGAACGACTCGGTGGTGTCGATGGACGAGGGCGGCACCAACCTGTTCTGGGCGGAGCGCTTCGGCCGCGAGCTCGGCATGGACGACCTGTGGGTGAAGCTGTGCGGCAACTCGCACACCGGCTCGTTCAAGGACCTCGGCATGACCGTGCTCGTGTCGGTGGTGCGGCAGATCATGGACGAGGGCGGCGACATCCGGGCCGTGGCCTGCGCCTCGACCGGCGACACGTCGGCGTCGCTGGCCGCCTACGCCGCGGCCGGCGGCATCCCCGCCATCGTCCTCCTGCCGCGCGGCAAGGTCTCGACCGCCCAGCTCCTGCAGCCGATTGCCAACGGGGCGCTGGTGCTCGCCCTCGACACCGACTTCGACGGATGCATGGCGATCGTGCAGCGCCTCTCGCAAGACGAGGGCATCTACCTCGCCAACTCGATGAACAGCCTGCGCCTCGAGGGTCAGAAGACGGTGGCCATCGAGATCGTGCAGCAGCTCGACTGGACCATTCCCGACGTCGTCATCATCCCCGGCGGCAACCTCGGCAACGTCAGCGCATTGGGGGCGGGGTTCGACATGATGGGGGACCTCGGCCTCATCAATCGGCAGCCGCAGATCGTCGTGGCCCAGGCCGAGGCCGCCAATCCCCTCTATCTCGCCTACCAGCGCGACTGGGAGTTCGAGCCGGTGGGCGCGAAGCCCACGCAGGCGTCGGCCATCCAGATCGGCAACCCGGTGTCGGTGCGCAAGGCGATACGCACGCTGCGGCGGCACCGCGGCATCGTCGAGCAGGCGTCGGAGGCGGAGCTGGCCGAGGCGTCGGCCCGGGCCGACCGCACCGGCATGTACAACTGCCCCCACACCGGGGTGGCGCTGGCCGCCCTCATCAAGCTGCGCGAGCGCGGGCAGATCGACGCCGGCGCCCGGGTGGTCGTGATCTCGACGGCCAGCGGCCTGAAGTTCACCGACTTCAAGCTCGGCTACCACGAGCGCCGGCTGCCCGACGTGCCCGCCGCCCACGCCAACGTCCCCGTCGAGCTGCCCGACGACTACGACGCGGTCCGCCGCGCCATCGACGAGCACTCGGCCGGCCAGGGGTCTGCGCCGTAGAACGGGGTTGGTTGGGCGCCAAGCGGAGCCGAAGGCGACGATGGGCGGGCCGGCATCGCAGGGGGGATCGAGACAGTGTCCTCGGCCGGCCGGGGCCGCGGCGCGACCGGCGTTCGTGCTAAAATCGACCCGGGAAGCTGGCGCGGATGCCCATCTACGAGTACCAGTGCTCACGGTGCCGGCAGGACTTCGAGTTGCTGGTCCGCGCGGGGGCGGCCCCGCCGTGCCCGGCCTGCGACACCCCGACGCTGGAGAAGCGCCTGTCGGCGTTCGCCGTGGGCCGCGCGGCCCCGGCTGCCGCGAGCTTCGCGCCCGGCGCCTGCGGCACCTGCGGAGACCCGCGGGGCGCCGGCGCCTGTTCGATGAACTGACCCCGGCGACGATGCCGGTCGGGAGCCTGCGCGGTGGAACGGCGCGGACTCCTGCAGGGTTGGTTGGGCGCCCATCGGAGCCGAAGGCGACGATGGGCGGGCCAGGTGGACCAAGCCACCGGGGTCATGTCGCGTTGACCGTCGACCGATAGTACCGAGGAGCGTACAGCAGCATGTCCGTGCCGCGGATTACCAAGGAAGCGCTGAAGACCCGCCTCGAGGAGGACGCCGCCAACGCGCCCGTCATCCTGGACGTCCGGCTCAAGTATCCGTACGAGCACAGCACCATGACCCTGCCCGGCGCGGTGCGCGTGGACCCGGACGCGGTGGACACGTCGGGCCTGTCTCCCGACCGCGACGTCGTCGCCTACGACTCCGATCCCGAGGAGCTCGTGAGCGCGCGCGTCGCGGCGACGCTGATCCGCCAGGGGTTCAGGGCGAGCGCGCTCGCGGGGGGGCTGCCGGACTGGATCACCGCCAAGTACCCGACCGACACCAAGGACGCGCCGAAGCAGGCGCCTCCCAAGGCCGGCAGCCTGAAGGGCTGACGCCGGGCGTCGGCGGGGGCGCAGCGTACCGATGCGATTCCCTCGTGTCATCGGCGTGATCGGTGTCGCCGCGACGTTGGCGACCCTGGTGCCGCCGCCGGCCGCGCAAGTGGCGGAAGCGCCGCCGGCGCGACATGCCGCGCCGGTCGCGCGGCCCGCCATCGGCGACTCTCCCGCCCTCCCCCGCACCCCGGCGCCGATCGGGCGGGGGATGGTGTCGGGCTTCGCTTCCCCGTCGCTCATGCCCCAGACGGCGGAGCCCGCGCTGCCCGCCCCGCTCTGGTACGACCAGAACCCGCGGCTCATCCGCGCGGACCACGCGGGCGGGCTCTCGCTCGACAACTTCCTGGTCGCCGGCGACGTCACGATGCTGACGTTCGAGCGGCTTTCCCTCAGTGCGGTCGCCGACAACTTCCTCGTGCGCGAGACGTGGCGGCGGACCGGCACCACCGACATCGACGGACATCTGATCAGCGTCTTCAATCCGAGCTGGAGCAGCGCCGCGCTCTGGGACACCATCGGCTGGCAACGCCGCGGCTTCGACCACCCTTATGCGCAGTTCGGAACGCTCCTGATCCCGAGGTCGTCCGGCGCGGCGAACCCCGGCGAAGCCGTCGTCGAGAGGTTCGCCCTCCGGCTTCGCCTGACGCCGCTGAACGTGCCTGCGGCGCAGGTCGCGCAGATCGACGCCGGCACCCAATACGCGAGCCACGTCGTCAACCTCGTCATGCCGGGATTCGGCGACGGCCGGCTGGCGGGCGGCGACTACGGCCTCGAGCTCGACGAGGCGGCAAGGCGGTTCTACACGCACTTCAGCGACGAGTACGCGTCGATCGCGTTCGTCCCCCGGCAGCAGCACGTCGCGCCTTACGACGCCTTCCATCACAACGTCCGCAACCCCATCGCGGGCCTCGGCGCCCTCCCGGTATTCGACGATTCGGCCGCCTACGGCAGCGCCGGCGTGCTCCGGTCGGTCGAGTTCTTTCCGGACGTTTCGTTCACGTCCAACGCCTCCTCGACGCACGCCATCAGCCACCAGTGGGTCGACTACTGGGACTGGTCGAGCCTGGCTGGAGGCATCGATCGCGCGGGGAGGGCCCCGGCCAACCACACGCCCCTGCTATACCCGGGCGAGGTCTACACCGGTGCCGTACTCGACGTGACGCGGCGGGTCGCGCCGGTCGGCGGCAACGCCTACGCAGTCGAACGGACGGCGGCCCCGGCGATGCTCCATCCGCTCACGCGCTATCGGATGGGGCTTATCGGTCCGGAGGCGGTGCCGGAGCTCCTCGTGTTCGAGAACCAGGGCCAGTTCGACGAGACCAACTCGTCGGCGCCGGCGGTCGGGACCGCAATCGACGGCGGCTGGCGCCGAGTGCACGTCAACGACATCCTCGCAGAGCACGGCACGCGTAGCGGACCGGTGGACGACGCCTGGTCGCGAGTGACGGTGGTGGTGTCGCGGGACGGGTTGCTGTCGGCCGAGGAGATGAGCTACTGGAACTTCTTCGCCGCCCGCCACGCGGCAACCGGCGGGACGACAACATGGGAGGGCGTCCCGTCGTTCTTCGAAGCCACCGGCGGCGTGGTACCGCTACGGACCGACGTGACGCCACTGCACGCCGCCAAGCTGGTCGAGACGTTCGAAACGGGCGACATGCCCATCGCTCCGGGGGAACTCAGGGACGTGCAGCTCGACGAGCCGGTGCCGGCGCGCTTCGCGGTCGGCCAGGTAATGACGATCGCCGGCGTCGTGACGACGACCGAACGCGACGACTTCCACCTCGCCTGCGTAAGCTGGACATACCCCGACGCGCCTCTCGTCATCGATCAAGACGATTGCAGCGCGATCACTGGCAACCGGTTCTCGATTTCGTACCGGTTCGCCGCCGATGACGCTGGTCACCGTGCGCTCCAGTTCCGCCTTTATTATCCGGACTCGGGCGTTGAGCTCCCACGTGCGTGGATCTCCGGTTTCACGGTAGCCCGATAAGCCTCTCGCTCAATCCGGCGCGAGCACCGGCGGCGCCGACCGACGAAGGGGAGGCGGGCTTGGTCCTGGAACCACTGGCTACCGATGTCGGCGGCCGTGAGTCGACCTGGTCGTAGTTGCCCCGCCCGGACTCCGGTATTTCGGTCAGCGGCGCACGACGCCATCCGGTCGGGCAATCCAAGACACCCGCGTCCAAGCGTTCCGATCTTGGCTGGCGTGGTAGGATGAAATGGGCTGGGTACGGGATTGGATCAAGTAGTCGAATCCGCTTCCTCGACCTCCGTGAATGTTGCGCCCATCGGGTGTCTTCGGGCTGGCAACCTCCCGTGAACCCGGCACTCCGACCGGCGATTTTCCGTATGCGCGATCGCATTCGTCCGACAACGCTGCTCTTCGCGGCGGTGGGCGTAAGCCTTGCGGGCATGGCCCCCTGCGGCGCCCAGCCGGTCGGGGAGACACCCGAGGACCTGCAGCGCGCGCTGCAGCGGCGCTACAGTCTCGTCCGCGACTTCACCGCCGACTTCACCCACACCTACCAGGGCGGCGTGCTGCGGACCACCCTCGTCGAGAGCGGCCGGGTCAGCATCAAGAAGCCGGGGCGGATGCGCTGGGACTACCGGGAGCCCGAGCGCAAGCTCTATCTCTCGGACGGCGAGCACCTCTACTCGTACCTGCCCGAGGACCGCCAGGTGATCGTGGGCGAGCTGCCGGGCGACGGCGCGGCCACCACGCCGGCCCTCTTCCTCGCCGGCCGGGGGAGCTTCGAGACCGACTTCACGGCGGCGTTCGACGCCGTCGACGATCCGCCCCCGAACAGCCAGGTCCTGCGGCTGACGCCGACCCGCGCCGAGCGCGACTTCGAGTTCCTGGTCGTGGTCGTCGACGCGCCGTCCCTGGCCATCGTCCGGCTGGTCGCCTACGACCTGCAGGGCGGCGTCTCCACCTTCTTCTTCTCGAACCTCCGGGAGAACGTGGGGCTGTCCGACCGCCCGTTCACGTTCGAGATTCCACGGGATGCCGATGTCATCGACACCACCGCCGCCGGCGCGTTCCGCTAGCCGGCCGCACGGAGGCACGGCGCCCGGCGGGGACGCTTGGCCTCGGAGGGCGGCGGTGTCCACCGGCCGGCGCGGGCCTGCCCCGGGGCCCGTCGGACGGGAAGGCCACTCGCCCGGCCGCGATCCGGGGTCGCGACGCCGGGCGCCATTCACCGCGGCCGGGCTCGCGGCGGCCGGGTTGTGTCTGGCCCTGGCCGCCGGCTGCGCGACGACCGCTCGGGACCGGGCCCGCACGGCGGAGCTGGCCGAGAACTTCGACGAGGCGGTGATGGAGTACACGCGGGCCCTCGAGGAGCGTCCGAACGACCGGACCCTCCGGCGGGACCTGGATCGCGCCCGGCTACGGGCGGCGCAGTACCACCAAGCGGAAGGACTCCGACTCGCCAGCCTCGGGAACCACGAGGACGCACTGGTCGAGTACCGGATCGCGGCCGAGCTGGATCCGTCCAACGCCGACATCCAGGATGCCCTGCGCGAGGCGGCCGAGCGGGTCCGGATGCGCGAGGCCGCTCTTCGCGCCGGTCAGACCGAGATCGAGGCGTTGATCGAACGTACCCGCTTCCTGCCCGCCGAAGGGCTGGAGCTGCCCGACGAGGTGCTGCCCGACTCGCTCGTCTTCCGCGACGCGAGCACCCGCGACATCCTCACCGCGCTGGGCCTGTTCTCGGACGTCAACGTCGTCTTCGATCCCGATTTCTTCGACCAGCGAACGTCCGTCGACCTGCGCGGCGCCCGGCTCTCCGCCGCCCTGGAGTCGGTCACCCGCTCCACGCGGAACTTCTACCGCGTCACCGCGCCGCGCACCGTCACCGTGATTCCGGACACGCCCGCGAAGCGGACCGAGTACGAGGAAGAGATTGTCCGGACCTTCTACGTGAGCAACGCGGACCTGGAGGAGACCGTCAACATGCTCCGCCTCGTCCTCGACCTGCGCCGGCTGTCCGTGGTCACCGCCACCGGGTCACTGTCGATCCGCGACACGCCCGAGCGAGTGGCGGCCGCAGCCCGCCTCATCGCGGCTGTCGACAAGGCTCCGCCCGAGGTGGTGATCGACGTGGAACTGCTGGAGGTCGACCGGCAGCGGCTGCGGGCGTACGGGCTCCAGTTCGCCTCGGCCGGCTCGGCGGGTATCGAGGGAACGGCGAGCGTCGACGCGGGCGGGGGCCTTTTCGTCGACGAACTGGGCAGCCTGACCGCCGCGGACATCTTCGTGGCCGAACTCCCGAGCCTCTTCTATCGCCTCGTGAAGCAGGATCGACAGACGCACACCCTGGCCAACCCCCATATCCGCACGACGGCGGGAGAAACCGCCGAAGCGCAGTTCGGCGACAGGGTGCCGGTCCCTGTCACCCAGTTCGTTCCGTTCGGGGGCGGCGGGCTTCCACAGCAGCCGACGACGTCGTTCAACTATCTCGATCTCGGCGTCAACATCGGCATCACGCCCTACATCCACCACAACGACGAAGTGTCCCTCGACCTTCTCATCGAGGTGCTCACCAGCGGCGCCGACGGTTACGGGGGGCTGCCGACGTTCGGCAACCGGTCCATCGAGACGACCATTCGCCTGCGGAACGGCGAGACCAGTATCCTCGCGGGGCTGATCCGGGACGACGAGCGCGAGGTGATGGAGGGCATACCCGGCCTGAGCGACCTGCCGATCATCGGGCGTCTGTTCGCGCGCAACCGCCTGGAGACCCAGGAAACCGACATCATCGTGACCCTGACCCCCCGCATCGTGCGGGGCCTCGAGCTCGACGAAGCCGATCTGCGGGCGTTCCGGTTCGACGGCGACACCGGCGGTGCCCTGG
Source organism: Vicinamibacterales bacterium (assembly GCA_965204675.1). Classification (GTDB taxonomy): domain Bacteria; phylum Acidobacteriota; class Vicinamibacteria; order Vicinamibacterales; family UBA8438; genus JAJEEA01. Next base: position 4,022,619 of record OZ242003.1, on the reverse strand, counting down.
ACGTGATCAACCGGAACACGACGCAGCCGGTGCCGATTCCCGGCGCGCTGCGGCCGCCGCGCGACCCGCAGCCCGCGCCGCCCCTGGACTTCGACCCCGGCCAGGTCCTCCCCATACGCCCCCCGCCCCTCGATCCACGGTGACCCGCGGCGTCACCGGCCCTCGACGTGTATGCGCGCGCCCAGGGCGAGCAGCCGCTCGACGAGCTGTGCGTAGCCGCGCTCGACGGTCTCCAGGGGATGGATGCGGCTGGTGCCGTCGGCGGCCAGCGCCGCCGCGATGAGGGCCATGCCCGAGCGCAGGTCCCGGCTGTCGAGAACGCGGCCGGTCAGGGCGGCGGGGCCGTTGACGATCATGCGGTGGGGATCGCACAGGAAGAGGTCGGCGCTCATGCCGCTCAACTGCTCGAGGGCGAACAGCCGCAGCTCGTACATCCAGTCGTGGATCAGCGTCGCCCCCCGCGCCTGGGTGGCGAGCACGCAGATGAGGCTGACCATGTCGCTCGGAAAGCCCGGCCACGGCGCGGTGGTGATCTGCCGCACCGCCTCGGGCCGCGAGGGGCGCAGCCGCAGCCGGTCGTCGTCGACCTCGCAGTCGATGGCCATTCGCTTCAGCACCGAGGTGATCGGCTCGAGGTCGCCGGCGGCGGCGCCGTGCACGTCGATCTCGCCGCCCGTCACCGCTGCCGCGACGGCCCAGCTTCCCGCCTCGATGTAGTCGCCGCCGAGACGATGCTCGACCCCCGCGAGCCGCCCGCCGCCGGCCACGCGCAGGGTCGACGTGCCGGTCCCCTCGACCTCCGCCCCCATCCGGGTGAGGAAGCGGCACAGCTCGGCCACGTGCGGCTCGCAGGCAGCGTGCCGGATCTCGCTCACGCCGGGGGCGGCGGCCGCGGCCAGCAGGGCGGTCTCGGTCCCCGTCACCGACGCCTCCACCAGGTACACCGAGGCCGGGTGCAGGCCGTCCGGCGCCTCGAGCACGAAGTCGCCGCCGCGATCCGTGAGGCGACGCCCCCCCATCGCCTCGAGCGCCTGCAGATGGGCCGACAGCGTGCGCCGCGCCGGGAAGTCGCCGCCGGGGGGGGCGAGTCGCACCCGGCCCCGTCGCGCCAGCAGGGGACCGCACAGGAGCACCGAGCCCCGCAGCCGGCCCACGAGGTCGCGGTCGGGGACGTCGCCGGTGACCTCGGCGCAGTCGACCCGCAGGGTCGTGGTCCCCTCCCCCTCGATCACGGCCCCGAGCCCCCGCAGCAGGTCCGACATCACCTGCACGTCCTTGATGCGGGGGACGTTGGTGAGGACGCACGCCCGGTCCGTGAGGAGGCAGGCCGCCAGCAACGGCAGCGCCGCGTTCTTGTTGCCGCCGACGTCGATTCGGCCTTCCAGGCGGTGGCCGCCCTCGACCACCAAGCTCGTGACGCTGCTTCCCTCCGGTCTCGCCATGTCGTCATCCAACCCGGGAAGCGCTACCGCGCGCCCCCTGCCTCGAACTCCCCCAGGTACACGACCTCGTCGCGCAGGACCACGCCGAACCGCTCGGCCACCGCGGTCCGGCACGACTCGATCAGGCGGCGCACGTCCGCGGCGGCGGCGCCCCCCTCGTTCACGATGAAGTTCGCGTGCCGCGGCGACACCACCGCCCCGCCGATGCGGCGCCCCTTGAGCCCGGCCCGCTCGATGAGGGCGCCGGCCGACCGCGGCACCCCGTCCGGCAGCCGGCCGTCCCCGGGACGCGGGTTCTGGAACACGCAGCCCGCCGACGCCTGCCCGAGAGGCTGCGTCCGCTTGCGGAAGGCCAGCGAGCGCCGGGCCGCCGCCCGCAGCGCCGACGCCTCGCCCCGGCCCACCCTGAACTCGGCCCAGCGGACGAGCTCGCCGGTGTGCTGCACGCGGCTCTCATCGTAGCCGAAGCCCATGGACGCCTGGGGCACGACGATCTCCGAGCCCGCGCGGTCCACCACCCCGACCGCGGTCACGAGGTCCCCGATCAGGCGGCCATCGAAGTGCGCGTTGCCGCGGACGGCGCCGCCCACCGTGCCCGGGGTTCCGGCCCACCGCTCGAGGCCCGACAGCCCGCGCTGGACCGTCCAGCGCACGAGGTGGTTGACGGTGACGCCGCCGTCCGCCCGCACCGTGCCCGCGGCGGTACGCGAGATCGTACCGTGGCGCAGGCGGACGACGAGGCCGCGCACGCCGGCGTCGGCCACGAGCACGTTCGAGCCGCCGCCGAGCACGGTCAGCGGCAGCCCCAGCCCGTTCGCGATACGGATTGCGGCCGCGAGCTCGGACGCCCGCGCCGTCTCGACCAGCCAGTCGGCGGCTCCCCCGGTGCGAAAGGTGGTCAGGTCGGCGAGCGGCGCCCGCCGGCGAAGTCGGTCTCCGAAGAGCGCCGCGAGGCGGACGCCCGCCGCGTCGACCGCCGCGGCCGACGGCGGAGCGGGTGGGCGGGGGCCGGGCGGCCCCGTCGAAAAGGCCGCGGTCATCCGGTCTCGCCTCTCTCGTTGCCCGTCGCGCCGGCCGGCCCGCGGCGCGGCGCGAGACGCATCGACCGCTGCTCACCGGTCGCGCCGGCCGGCCCGCGGCGCGGCGCGAGACGCATCAACCGTTGCTCCAGGTCGACGAGGGCCGCCAGGGCTTCGCGCCGGCCGCAGGCGTCGAAGGCGATCCAGTCGCCGGGCGCGAGCTGGCCGGCCACGCCGAGGTCGGCCGTGATCACGGTCCCCAGCACCGCGTAGCCGCCGGTGGTCTGCCGATCCGCCATGAGCAGTATCGGTTGGCCGGAGGGCGGGACCTGAATCGTCCCCGCGGGCGTGGCGGTCGAGAGGACCGGGGCGGGATCGGCGAGGCCGATCGCCGGCCCCTGCAGCCGGTAGCCCATCCGGTTGGAGTCGAGCCCGACGGTGAAGCGGCCGTCGGGAAGGCGCTCGAGGGCGCCGGCCTCGAACCGCTGCTCATCCGCGCCCGGCACGAATCGCACCCTGGCGCCGCCGGCAGGCAGGGGGAACACGGGAGCGCGCCGCCCGCCCCGCACCGGGGCGGCGCCGGGCGCCCCCACGTCCAGCCGGTCGCCGGGCCGGAGGGGCCGGCCGCCGAGGCCCCCGAGGCGGCTCGCGAGATCGGTGCTCCGGCTGCCGAGCCGCGGGGGCACGTCGATGCCCCCGCGCACCGCGAGGTAGGCGCGCGCGCCCGCCGTGCGCCGGCCGAACCGGAGACGACTCCCCCGGCCGGCGCGGGCGGCGACGCCGGTTTCCAGCGGCCGTTCGTCGAGGAGCAGGTCGAAACGCGCGCCGGCGACGGCGAAGGTCGTGTCGTCGAGGAACTCGATCTCCGGACCGACCAGGGTCACCTCGAGGGCGGCGCGGTCCGCCGGGTTGCCGACGAGCAGGTTGGCGGTCCGGTGGGACACCGGGTCCATGGGGCCGGCGACGGGCACGCCGAGGTGCTGGCAGCCCCAGCGTCCGCCGTCCTGCACGGTGGTCAGGAGGCCCGGCTCCGCCATCCGGATCACGCGCCGTCTCCCGCCGCCGGCGCCCAGGCAGGCAACGGCTCGAAGCGGACCCGGTCGCCGGGGCCGACGAGGCCGGGGGGATTGCGCCCGGCGTCGAACATGCGCACCGTGGTACGGCCGATGAGGCGCCAGCCCCCCGGCGCCGCGGTCGGATACACGCCGGTCTGCGCCCCCGCGATGCCCACCGACCCAGCCGGCACCGCGAGCCGCGGGGTCGGGCGCCGGGGCATCGCGATGCGGGGGTCCACGGTGCCGAGATAGGCGAAGCCATGGAGATAACCGACCATGTAGACGCGATAGAGGGCCGCGGCGTGACGCCGGACCACCTCGTCGACCGGGCATCGCGCGAAGGCCGCCACCTCTTCCAGGTCCGGCCCCCCCGCGCCGCCGTAGAGCACCGGGATGACGACCTCGCGCGCCGCGTCGGCGGCGGGCGGCGGCGCGGACGCGGCCTCTTCGAGCACCGCCCACACCCGGCCGGCGTCCGTCCGCAGGGGATCGACGTACACGGTGACCGAGTGGTAGCTGGGGACGATGTCGCGCACGCCCCGGAGCCGCTCCGCCTCGACCCGCGCCGCCGCCGCCGTCACCCGGGCGTTGACGCCGGGGTCGATGCGCGCCTCGAACTCGAGGGCGACGGCGGCGTCGCCGGCGGGCCGAATGCGCCAGCCCCGGGCCGGACGCGCCCCGTCGGTCACGGTCTCCACCCTGTCATGGGTTGCTCATTCTGACACGATGCCGAGGAGTCTGCCGTCGCCCGCGTCATGGCCCGTCGGGCCGCGTCTCCGCCCCGCCGGTGCGGCGCCCGGCCCCTTCGCCGCCGGCCGGCGACGCCGCGAGCGCGTCGAGGAGCCGGCCGTGGACGCCCCCGAACGCCCCGTTCGACATCACCACGACGAGGTCGCCGTCCCGGGCCTCGTCCGTCACCGCCTGCACGATGTCCGACAGCTCGGGCAGGAACCGGGCACGTCCGCCCCCGGCCCGGATCGCCGCCGCCAGCTCCGGCTCCGACAGGCGCTCGGCGGGCGGCAGGGCCGAGCGGTACACGCGCCAGATCAGCGTCTCGTCCGCGTCGCCGAAAGCCCCCGCGAACGCCGCCTGGAAGACCCGCCGGCACGCCGTGGCCGACCGCGGCTCGAACAGGGCCCAGATGCGGCGCGACGGGAACGCCGCCCGCAGCCCCGCCAGCGTCTCGCGGACCGCGGTCGGGTGGTGGGCGAAGTCGTCGTACACGGTCACCCCGCGCTCACGCCCGCGGACCTCGAGACGGCGGCGCACGCCGGCAAAGCGGCCGAGCGCGTCGATGATCGCGGGGGCCTCCAGTCCGACCGCGCGGGCCACCGCGAAGGCGGCCAGCATGTTCCGCACGTTGAAGGCCCCGACCAGCGGCATCCGCACCCGCCCGACCGGCGAGCCGCGGTGGACGACCGTCAACCGGGTGCCGTCCGGGCCCGGCTCGACCTCCGTGGCCCGCCAATCGGCGTCGCCGGCCAGCCCGAACGTCTCCACGCGGCACGGCGCCCCCTCCGCCATCTCCAGCGCGGCGGGGCTGTCGGCGCCGACGAGCAGCAGCCCGCGCCGCGGCAGCAGGGCGACGAACCGGCGGACCGCCACCCGAATCGCCTCGAAGTCGGCGTAGATGTCGGCGTGGTCGAACTCCAGGTTGCCCACCACCGCGATGTCCGGCAGGTACTTCAGGAACTTCGCGGTCTTGTCGAAGAAGGCGCTGTCGTACTCGTCGCCCTCGATCACGAACTCGCGGCCCCGCCCCAGCCGGCAGCTCGACCCGAAGTTGCCGGTCACGCCGCCGATGAGGAAGCTCGGGTCGCGCCCGCCCTCGGTGAGCAGCCACGCCGCGAGCGACGCCGTCGTCGTCTTGCCGTGGGTGCCGGCGACGACGATGGACCGGCGGTCCCAGAGCCACGTCTCCCGGACCGTCTCGGGCAGCGAGCGGTACCGGAGCCCGCGGTCGAGCACCTCCTCGACCTCCGGATTGCCGCGCGACACCGCGTTCCCGACCACCACGAGGTCGATGTCCGCGGTGATGTGCGCGGCGTCGAAGCCGTCCCGGCACGGAATGCCCCGCGCCGCGAGAAAGTCGCTCATCGGCGGGTAGACGTGCTGGTCGGAGCCGCCGACCTCGTGCCCCTCTTCCTTGAGCATGGCGGCCAGGGTGGCCATCGCCGTGCCGCAGATGCCGATCAGGTGAACCTTCATCGTCCCGGTCTCGCCCCGCCCGCCGATCGTCGCCGCCCGCCGACGCCGGCGCCCACCCGACGCGCGAGCAATCGGCGCCGTCCGACGCGCAGGCCCCCGGCCGAGGTCAGCAGACCGCCGCCTCGGTGAATCGGCGCCGTCCGACGCGCAGGCCCCCGGCCGAGGTCAGCAGACCGCCGCCTCGGTCACGGCCAGACGGGGGCGCGCGCCGCCGACCACCCGCACCTCGACCCCCAGCGGCACCGTCTCAGCAGACCGCCGCCTCGGTCACGGCCAGACGGGGGTGCGCGCCGCCGACCACCCGCACCTCGACCCCCAGCGGCACCGTCAGGGCCGGCCCCGAGGTATGGCCGGTGGGAAACCCGAACAGCACCGGCCCGGGAAACGCGCCGAGCAGATCGGCGACGACGCCGCACGCGGTCAGCTCGCCGCCGGGCTCGTCGCAGCCGGGCAGCTCCCCGCACACGACGGCGGCGGCCCGGCCGAGCACCCCGCTTCCGATCAACTGGGTCAGCATGCGGTCTATCCGGAACGGGCGCTCGCCGACGTCGTCGAGCAGCAGCACGTAGCCGTCGGGCGGGGAGAACGCCTGGGGCGTGCCCAGCGACGCCGCCAACTGGGTGAGGGTGCCCCCGAGCAGGGGGCCGCGCGCGTCGCCCGGCCGGAGCGTCCGGACCCCGTCGCAGGCCAGCTCGCCCATCGGCGCCGGGGTCGTCAGGCTGCCCAGGAACGAGTCGGGGTCGTAGGCCGCGTCGCCGCCGGCGAGGTTGACGACGGTCGGTCCGTGGAAGCACACGATCCCGCAGTGGATGGTGAGATAGACGAGGAGCGCGGTGAGGTCGCTGTGGCCGATGAACGCCTTCGGCGCCCCGCCGAGGTCGGCGCGGTCGAGCAGCGGGAGCAACTGCGCGCTCCCGTAGCCGCCCCGCGCCCCGATGACGGCGGCGATGCCGGGGTCGCGCCACGCCGCGGTCAGGGCCGCGGCCCGGCCCCGGGCCTCGCCCGCCACGTAGCCCCGCCGCTCGAAGACCCCGTCGGTGAGCACCGGCTCGAGCCCGAGCCGCGCGATCTCGGCCACCCCCCGGTCGAAGCGGTCCCGGTCGAACCCGCTCGCCGGCGCCACGACCGCCATCCGGTCGCCGGGCACGAGGCGGCGCGGCTTCCGCATCAGGCGTCGACCTCCGCGATGGCGCGTCGCATGGCGTCAGGACTCGTATCCGCCGCCCCGGGGCGGGATGTCGGCCGTGGGCCGCGGCGCCAACGTCAGGCCCGCCGCATCGCCTCCGCCGGCGCCCGGTGCTCGTCGGAGCCGGGGCGGGACGTCGGCCGCGGGCCGCGGCGCCAACGTCAGGCCCGCCGCATCGCCTCCGCCGGCGCCCGGTGCTCGTCGGAGCCGGGGCGGGACGTCGGCCGTGGACCGCGGCGCCAACGTCAGGCCCGCCGCATCGCCTCCGCGAGCGCCCGGTGCTCGTCGGAGCCGATGCGCTCCAGCAACTGCCGGCGCGAGAGCGGGCGGCGCGGACGCTCCCCGGCGAGGAAGCGCGCCTTGACGCGGCGCTGGCGCGCGCACGCCGCTTCGACGAGGCGCGGGTCGAGGCGGCCGTCCTCGACGGCATGGACGATCGACTCCAGCACCGACGCGTGCCGCTCGACCGACGCCCCGCAGACGAGGACGGTGTCGCAGCCGCAGGCGATGGCCTCCACCGCCGCCGCCTCCACCGTCCGGTCGGCGGTGATCGCCCCCATCTCGAGATCGTCGGTCACGACGAGTCCGCGGTGGCCGCACTCGCGCCGCAGGAGGCCGTCGACGATGGCGCGCGACAGGGTCGCGGGACGCTCCTCGTCGAGCGCGGGATAGACCACGTGCGCGGTCATCACCGCCGCCACGTCCGCCGCGACCGCGGCCCTGAACGGCGCCATCTCGTGCGCGCGCAGCCGCTCGGGGTCGTGCTCGACCACCGGCAGCTCCTCGTGGGAGTCGACCCGGACGGCGCCGTGTCCGGGAAAGTGCTTGCCGCAGGCGGCCACGCCGCCTTCCTGCAGACCGGCGACGATGCTCGAGCCGAGCCGTCCCACCGTGTCCGGATCCGACGAGAGCGCCCGGTCTCCGATCACGGGGTCCGCGGCCTCGTCGAAGAGATCGAGGACCGGCGCGAAGTCGAGATTCACCCCCACCGCCGAGAGCTCCGCCGCCAGAGCCTGCGCGAAGCGGCGGGCGAGGTCTTCCGCGCCCTGCCTCCCGAGGTGCGCCATCGCCGGCCACTCGGTGAACGGCGCCCGCAGGCGGGCGACGCGCCCTCCTTCCTGGTCGACCCCGACCCACAGGGGAATCTCCCGGGCGAGCTCCCGGGCCTCGAAGGCCAGCTCCGCCACCTGCTCGGGCGCCTCGACGTTGCGGGCGAACAACACCACCCCGCCGAGGTCCCACTCCCGGGCGAGCGCGCGGAGCTCCACCGGCACCGTGCATCCGCCGAACCCGGCCATCATCACCTGCCCCACCTGACGATGCAGCGGACTCATGACCGGCCGTTCCTCTCGAGTCGGAAGGGATGCGCGGGGCGCGCGCGCCTCGGGCCGGCGCCGGCCGGCCGACGGAAGGACGACACCCTGCGATTATAATGCCCGGGTGCAAGTGCGCGCGTCGGCCCCCACCCGCATAGATCTTGCCGGGGGCACCCTCGACATCTGGCCCCTGTACCTCTTCCACCCGGGCGCGCAGACGGTCAATGCGGCCATCGTGCAGCGCGCCGCCTGCACGGTGTCGACCGACCCGGACGACCGCGTGCAGATCGTGTCCGAGGACACCGGCGCCCGCCTCTGCGCCGACACCTGGCGCAGGCTCGCCACGGACGGCGACAACCGCCTGCTCGCCCACATCGTCCGGTTCTTCGAGGTCGAGGGCGTGCGCGTGGCGACGCGCGCGGCATCGCCTCTAGGGGCGGGCATCGCGGGGTCCTCGGCCCTCAACGTCGCGGTCTGCGCCGCGCTCGCCGAGTGGTGCCGGCGCGACTTCCCACCCGAGGAGCTCCTGACCCTGGCGATGAACCTGGAGGCCCGGACGTTGGGCATTCCGACCGGCGTGCAGGACTACCGGCCCGCCTGCTACGGCGGCATCGCGGCCGTCGAGCTCGGGCCGGCGGGGGTCCGCCGGGTCCCCCTCGACGTCGACCCGGCCGATCTCGAACGCCGCATCGTGCTCGCCTACAGCGGCGACTCCCGGTCGTCAGGCATCAACAACTGGGAGATCACCCGACGGCACATCGAGGGCGACTCGACCGTCGTCGCGCACCTCGGGCGCATCGCGGAGATCGCGGCGGCGACCCGGGACGCCCTGACCCGCCACGACTGGACGGCGCTCGCGCGGCAGGTGACGCTGGAATGGCGCGAACGCCAGGCCCTCGCGCCCGGGGTCACCACGCCGGCCATCGACCGGCTGTTCGCGGCCGCGCTCGCGGCCGGCGCGACGGCCGGGAAGGTCTGCGGCGCGGGCGGCGGCGGTTGTGTCTTCTTCCTCGTCGACCCGGACCGGCGCGACGCCGTGCGCGTCGCGCTGACGGGCGCCGGCGCCCGCCTCCTCGACAGCCCCATCGACCTCGACGGCCTCCGCGTCGAGAGGCTCGACTGACGACCTTCCAGGGGGGCTCTTCCGGGGGGGCTTCGACCCGGATGAGGGTACTGCGATCTTCGGGCTCCCGAGCCAGCTCCCGCCCGGACCCGTCAAGGAGACAGAGGATGCTCGGGCGCAATCTTCGGGCTCCCGAGCCAGCTCCCGCCCGGACCCGTCAAGGAGACAGCAGGGCTTCTTCGGCGACTCTGCCAGAGGCAGATCGGGGGCGTCGTCGAGCGATCGCGACGGGACCGAGCTGCGTCACGGCTCCACGTAGCTGAGGTAGTTCGCGTGCGTGATGGTGGCCGTCACCACCTCGCCCCGGCCGCCGAGCGAACGTGCGGGCTGCCCGTTGATCACGAAGTCGAACTGCCCCGCGTTGCCGATGTTGATGGTGATTTCGTCCTCGGCCTCGTAGGACTCCTCTTCGCCGGCCTGCATGATGCGGGACAACACGCGTTCGCCGTCCACCGTCATCGACACCCAGCTCTGGCCGCGGGGCCGCAGCACGATGGCCAGGGGCTCTCGGACCGCCGCCGCCTCCTCGATCTCGACCGGCGCCGGGGGCGGCGGGGAGACGGGCTCGGCAATCGCCGCGACCGGGCCGCCCGCTTCCCCCTGACCCGGGGAGACGGTCGAGGTGCCGCGCAGCCCCAGGAACAGCAGTCCCGCCAGGGGCACGCCGATGATGAGGAGCTTGAACACCGTCTCGACCACCTGCCGGCGGCTGGGCATCTGCTCCTCGTCGAGCCGGATGGGGTCGTTGCCGGCCTCGGCGGGCGCCTGCGCCATGAAGTCGCGGGTCGTCTCTTCGGGATCCAGGCCGACCTCGCTCGCGTAGGCCCGCACGAAGGCGCGCGTGAAGATGCCGCCCGGCAACGGATCGAAGTCGTTCTGCTCGAGGGCCTCCAGCGCACCGATGGAGATCTTCGTCGTGGAGGCGATGTCGCGGAGCTCCATGTTCCTGGCTTCGCGCGCCTCGCGAAGACGCGCCCCCACGTTCGCGGCCGAGTCGCGCGAGGGCCCGGAATCGGCGGGCATGACGTTCAGTGTCTCTCCGAGCATCTGCGGATCTCCGCTGCGATTGCACCGATTGAGTCGAAGGCGCCCGCGGGCCCGGGCTCCGCGAAGAGCCCGATCGCCGCCGTCCCCGCCGCCCCGGCGGCCAGCACCTCTCTCGCCTTGTCGACGGTCACGCCCCCGATCGCCAAGACCGGAAGGCGTACCGCCCGGGCCGCCGCGGCCAGCGCGCCCACGCCGCAGGGAGGCCGTCCCGGCTTCGACGCCGACGGGTAGACGGTGCCCAGGGTCAGATAGTCGACACCGCCCGCCGCCGCCACCCCCGCCGCCTCTCCCGCCGCGTGCACGGAACGCCCGACCAGGAACCCGGGGGGCAGATGGCCCCGCATCACCGGCGCCGGAACCGACGAGCTCCGGAGATGCACCCCCGCCGCCCCCGCCGACAGCGCCACGTCGAATCGCTCGTTGACCAGAATCAGGCTGGGGGTCCCTCGTGCGGCGTCGACCGCCCAGCGCACCAGGCTCACCGACTCGCGGTCGGAGAGGTCGGGCTCCCGGATCTGAATCAGGTCGACGCGCGCCCGGACCGCCGACTCGATCTGCCTCTTCAGGAGGTCGGTGCCGTCGCCGTGCGGCGCCAGCCGGCGCCGGCTCGTGACCAGCGAGACGACCGGCCGCCTCGTCAGGGCTTCCGCGGCCAGGAACCGCCCTCCTCCGCGAGCGCGCGATCCACCCCGCCGCCCGGCGCCGCCAGCCGCTCGCTCCCGGCGCCGCGCCGCCGCCGGAGCGACGCACTCACGACCGCCGTCAGCTCCCAGAAGCCGATGGCGAGGGTCACGAGGCCGACGCCCGACACCATGCCCCGGACGCCGTGCAGCCGGGCCACGCTCGCCCAGGCGGGCAGCATCTCGACGAACACGTTCCGCTCCCACACGATCGACCATGGCGCCACCAGCAGCACCAGACCCGTCTCGAGGAAGTAGACGATCAGCAGAATCCGCGACAGTCGGTGAATCTCGCCCTCCCCACAGGGCCAGGAGCGCCCTGCACGATGGTATCAGACATCCGGCAACGAGGACGGCCGGAACGTCCGGCGGTGTACGGGCGAACGGCCGTGGCGGGCCACCGCGGCGAGGTGCTCCGGCGTCGCGTATCCCTTGTGGCGGTCGAATCCGTAGCGCCCGTCCGCCCGATGCAGGCGGAGCATCTCGCGGTCGCGGGTCACCTTGGCCACGATCGACGCGGCGGCGATGCACGCGCACTGCCGGTCGCCGCCGACCACGCCGCGCTGGGGAATGAAGACGGACGGGATGCGGAATGCATCCACGAGAACGAAGTCCGGCGAAGGCGCGAGACCGCGCAGGGCATCCCGCATCGCGGCCAGGGACGCCCGATGCACGTTGAGCCGGTCGACCTCGTCCGCCCCCCGCACGCCGACCCCCCAGGCCAGGCAGGAATCCAGGATCCGGTCGTACAGTCGCTCGCGGGCCGCGCCGGTCAGCAGCTTCGAGTCCCGAAGCCCGGCGAGACGCCGCCGGGAAAGCACTACCGCAGCGGCGACGACGGGCCCCGCCAGGCATCCCCGGCCCGCTTCGTCGACCCCCGCGATGCGGGTGAAGCCCAGTCGGCGCAACGCGTTCTCGGCCGTGCGCCGGGCCGACGGCGGTCGATGCCGGCGCGCTGCCACCCGGGAGCGCCTACTTCGAGCCTTCGCTGGGCCGGCGCCGCTCGCGCAACCGCGCCGCGCGCCCCCGCAGGCCGCGAAGGAAGTAGAGCTTCGCGCGCCGCACCCGGGCCGCGCGCCCGATCTCGATCTTGTCGATCGAGGGCGAGTGCAGGGGAAAGATGCGCTCCACCCCCTGGCCGAACGACACCTTCCGCACCGTGAACGTCGCCCGGGGACCGCCGCGGCGAATGGAGATGACGACGCCCTCGAAGACCTGGATGCGCTCCTTCCCCCCCTCGCGGATCCTGACGTGCACGCGAACCGTCAGGCCCGGCCGAAGGTCGGGGCGCTCGCGCAACTGCTCCTGCTCTATCGTCTCCATCACACTCATCTGACGCTCCAGGTTTTGCGTCGACCGGGCCCGGCCGGCCGCACCGCCGCCGGCACCGGCGTTCCGCGAGGCCGATCACTCCTCGCCGACGCCGTCCAGTTCCTCCAGAATCTCCCGATCCTCGCTGTCGAGCGCCGCCCCCTCCAACAGGTCCGGCCTGCGCGCCAGCGTCCGCCTCAACGCCTCCCGCTTCCGCCAGCGGCGTATCTCCCCGTGATGCCCCGAGAGCAGCACCTCGGGCACCGCGTGGGCACCCAGCTCTGCCGGCCGCGTGAAGTGCGGATGGTCGAAGGGCCCGCGCACGAACGAATCGTCATCGACCGAGCGGGCATCGCCGACCACCCCGGGGACGAACCGGGCCACCGCGTCGACCACCACCGCCGCCGGGAGCTCTCCTCCCGTCAGCACGTAGTCGCCGATGGAGATCTCCTCGGTGGCCACCATGTCCCGCACGCGATCGTCGATCCCCTCGTAGCGGCCGCACAGCAGCACGACGTGCCGCAGCCGGCTCAACCGCAACGCCTCCCGGTGCGAGAACGGCCGCCCCTGGGGCGACATCAGCGCCACCGCGTCGGGAGCGCCATGCCGGCTTCGGATGGCGCCCACCGCCGCGATGAACGGTTCCGCCTTCAGCACCATCCCCGGCCCCCCGCCGTAGGGCACGTCGTCGACGGTGCGGTGCCGGTCGCTCGTGTAGTCGCGCAGATCGTGCACGCCGAGCCGAACGACGTCGCGCTCCAGGGCCCGGCCGAGAACGCCCTCTCCCACCATCGTCCGCATCATCTGCGGGAAGACGGTGACGATGTCGAACCTCAGCAGTGTCTCCCCCCGGTCGCCGGGCGCCTCACGTCGCGCCGCGGGCGCCGCGCGAACGGTTGAGCTCGAGCAGTCCCTCCGGCGGGTCGAGAACGATGACCCGCTCCCGCGGATCCACCCGCACGCAAATCGGGGCGGTCAGGGGCACCTGCACCTCGGCGGACCCGTCGTCCACGACCAGCCGGTGCGCCTCGCCGCTCCCCTCGACCGAAGCCACCGTGCCCACCGTTCGTCCTTCCACCGTCTCCACGCGGCACCCGATCAGCTCGTGATGGTAGAAGGTACCGGCCGGCAGAGGCCCCAGGGACTCCGCCGGCACCCGAACGTCGGCCTTCGCCAGGGCCTCGGCGCCGGAGATCGTCGACACGCCGTGGAAGCCGACGATGGGCCGGCCCCGATGGAAGCGCACGTCCCGGAGCACGAGCCGTTCGACGTCCCCGCCGGCACGGACGTAGACCGCGTTACCGGCCCGGAACCGGTCGTCCGCGAAGTCGGTGTCCGGGTCGATGACGACCCGGCCGGCGTTCCCGTGCGGCCGGGCGACGCGGCCCACCGAGATCATCGCGTCCCAGTCCGGCCCGGCCGCGAGGGGCGCTTCCGAAGGCCCCGTCCCGGTTTGCAGGCCGGGCCCCTCGCCGCGGGAGCTCTCCCGCACCGATGCGTCCACTGCCGCCCCCGGCAACCGCCCTGCCCCCCTACTGCTCGTCGACGAAGTCGACCACGACGCGGCGGTCCTCGGACTCGGCGGCGAGCCCCGCCAGCACCCGGATGGACGCGGCGGTGCGGCCCTGCCGCCCGATCATGCGCCCGAGGTCCTGACCCGCCGTCGACAGCTCGACGTAGGTCGTGTCGCGCTCCTCCCGCTCCGTCACCGAGATGTCCTCGGCGCGATCCGCCAGCTCGCGGGCGATGACCTCGACGACGTCTCGCGAACGGCTCATGCCGTCACCGCGTCGCCGGCCGCGGACGCCTCGTCGCCGGCCGCGGGCGCCTCGTCGCCGGCCGCGGGCGCCTCGCCGGCGCCGGCGGCGGGCGGCTCCGCCTCGGCCGACGGCGGTGGAGCGGGATGCCTCGCGAGCAGCGTGCGGACGGTGTCGGAGGGGCGGGCCCCCTTGCCGATCCAGTACGCCACCCGTTCGTGATCGACCTCCACGGTCTCGGGCTCGGTGCGCGGATTGTAGTGCCCCAAGGACTCCACGAAGCGGCCGTCCCTCGGCACATGCGATTCCATGACCACCACGCGGTAGAACGGCCGCTTGGTCGTTCCCACCCGACTCAATCGAATAGTCAGCATATCGGCTGTCTTCTCCTGGTCCGCCCATCGTCGCCCGCGGTTCCGCCGGGCGCCCAACCAACCCTGCCAGGAGTCTGCACCGTTCTACGCCGCAGACTCCTAGTGGTGCGTCACGTCCCAATCTTCGGATACGGACATGGGTTTGGGACCCGCAATCGTTGACGAATCACCGCCCACGCACCCGAACATTCAGTCATGACGCAGCACTAGCGCCCGGGAACCCCCATGCCCGGCGGCAGGGCCATCGCCCGCCGGCCGCGCTTTCCCTTCCGGGAGCGGGACGCGGCGCCGACCGAGCGCAGCATCCGGCGCATCTCCACGAACTGCCGCAGGAGGCGGTTGACCTCCTGCACCGTCGTCCCGCTGCCCCGGGCGATCCGGCGGCGGCGGCTGCCGTTGATGATCTGATGCCGGGAGCGCTCCTGCGGCGTCATCGAGTCGATGATGGCCATCGTCCGCCCGAGCGCCGCCGTGTCCACCTCGCCGGGCGCGCGCGAGGCCATCTGCCCCATCCCGGGAATGAGGTCCATGAGCCGATCCAGCGGCCCCATCCGCTTCACCGTCGTCAACTGGTCCCGCATGTCCTGCAGGGTGAAGTCGTTCCGCCGGATCTTGGTCTCGAGCCGCGACGCCTCGTCGCGGCTCACCACCTGCTCGGCCTTCTCGACGAGCGAGAGGACGTCGCCCATGCCGAGCATGCGCGACACCAGGCGGTCGGGCTGGAAGGGATGGAAGTCGTCGATGCGCTCACCGTCGCCGACGAAGGTCACGGGCACGCCGACCACCGAGACCACCGACAGGGCGGCGCCGCCCCGGGCGTCCCCGTCCATCTTGGTCAGCACCACGCCGTCGATGCCGACCCGCCGGTTGAACTCGCCGGCGCTCTTGATGGCGTCCTGGCCGGTCATCGCGTCGGCCACGTAGAGCAGGTCCGACGGCTCGACCGCGACCTTCAGGGTCTCGAGCTCGCGCATCAGGTCGTCGGCGATGTGCAGCCGTCCCGCGGTATCGACGAGCACCGCGTCGAACCCGAGCTCGCGCGCCGACTCCACCGCCCCCTTCGCCCGGGCCGCCACGCCGGTGCCGGGATCCGGCTCGTGCACCCGGACGCCGGCCTCGCGGGCCAGCACCCCCAACTGCTCGATGGCGGCCGGCCGCCGCACGTCCGTCGACACCACCAGCGCGTGCCGGCCCTGCCGTTCCAGCCACTTGGCGAGCTTGACGGTGGTGGTGGTCTTCCCCGCCCCCTGCAGCCCCAGCAGCAGCACCACCTGCGGCCGCTGGCGGGTCGGCGCCAGCCCGCCCTCGCCGTCGCCCAGCAGCGTCCGAAGCTCGTCGCGCACGATGGCCACGACCTGCTGGGTCGGCGTCAGGCTCTCCAGGACGGCGCCGTCCACGGCGCGGTCGCGCACCCGATCGATGAAGGCGCGGACGACCTTGAAGTGGACGTCCGCCTCGAGGAGGGCCAGGCGTATCTCGCGCAGCGCCGTCTCGACCGACTCGGGGGTCAGCCGGGCCTCGCGGCGCACCGCGGCGAACACCGATTGCAGTCGTTCACTCAGCGAGCCGAACATCTGTCACCAGGGGAAAGCGGACCAGACGCAACCGCTTATGATAGCGCCGGTTGGGCTCCCCCTGTCAACGCAAACCGTAGCCGCGGCTACGTGGACCGCGGCGACGGCCTCCGCGCCATCGCGTGCATCCGGGGGTCGGCAGGCTCCCAGATCTCGGGCGCCTCCCGGGGACGGACCGCCCGGACGTAGTCCCGCACACGACTGTAGCCACCGGGATAGCCCGCCGCCCGGACCTCGTCAAACAGCCGCTGCCGCCAACATCGTGTGACCTTCAACGCGCTTCCAGTACTCGATTCTCTCGCGGGAAGTCGTCGACATTCCGACTCTGCAGCCCATAATGATCCTCCGACCGGAGTCCTGCCGTCATCAGGCCCGGGCGGAACCCGGAACGATCGCCTGGAGGGTTTCGGCTAGGTACGAGGCGCGGGCGGTCCGCCAAGTGTCAGTGTGAAGATCGAACCTGACGCGCGTTTTGCCCCACAGGAGGCGGATCCGGCGAACCCTCGGGCCTTGGCGTCTCCGGGGCCGGAGGCAGAGGCGGACGCTCGGGACTCGGTGGCGTCTCTGGCGGAGGCGGCGGAGGCGGAATCTGCATGCCGGGCGGTATCGGAGGGCCTCCCGCGCTGGGCTCACGAGACACGCCCGGTCTCAGCTTCGGCGAACACAGCAGCGGTAGTCGCCCTGTTGTCCTTGTCGGAGTAAGGCCCCGGATCCCTGGCCGTGACGGCGTGCAGGGCGTCCGCCAGCTTGCCCAGACGCTGCTCGGCCTCGGCTGGATCCAACTGGTGGGACACTCGCCACAGCCTGTCGAGTTCAGTCTTGTAGCGGCAGCACTCGTCGCGGATTAGCGCGTAGACGACCGCGTCGCGGCCGGGCTTGTAGGTGGCGTCCGCGGCCACGGCGAGGCCGACGAAGGCGCCAAGGATCAGACCGACCGCGGCGGGAAGCTGGTCGACCGCGGCCACGACAGCCCCGATCGCGGAAGCGATCAGTATGAATCGCACGATGCGCTCTGCCCGCTCGCGCCGACTGGCGAGGATCCCGTAGTAGCGCTCCCACCTCGCGCTGTTCAGCAGAGTCATCCAGATGGCCGCTCGGACATCAGTCATGGTGCGTCTCCATGCCTCCTCCCGGACCCCGCGGTCTCGGGCACCCGGCCTCTCTGCGAATTCTGCCTCAGACGGACTTCAGGGTGTGGCCCAGCTTGGCCTTCTTGGTCTGGAGGTACGAGCGGGCGAGGCCGGTGGTGGGTACCTCGAGGGCGAGCGAGGCGACCACCGACAGCCCGTAGCCCTCGAGGCCGATGAACTTGCGGGGGTTGTTGGTGAGCAGCCGCATGCTCTTGACCCCGAGCTCGCCGAGAATCTGGGCGCCGATGCCGTAGTCCCGCTGGTCGGGCTTGAAGCCGAGCCGCTCGTTGGCCTCCACCGTGTCGTACCCCTGGTCCTGCAGGTGATAGGCGCGGATCTTGTTGTTCAGGCCGATGCCCCGGCCCTCCTGGTTCAGGTAGAGGAGAACGCCGCGGTCCTCGTCGGCGATCCGCTCCATGGCCGCGTCGAGCTGGGCGGCGCAGTCGCACCGGACGGAGTGGAACGCCTCGCCGGTGAGGCATCGCGAGTGCACCCGCACGAGGACGTCGTCGCCGTTCCCGAGGTCGCCCCGCACCAGGGCCACGTGGGTCTCGCCGTTGACGATGCTCTCGAACCCCACCAGCTCGAACTCCCCGAAGTCGGTCGGCAGCTTCGACGACGCCACCCGACGCACGAGGCGCTCGTTGCTCATGCGGTACTTGATCAGATCGGCGATCGTGATCATGAGCAGCTTGTGGCGGCGCGCGAACCGCCGCAACTGCGGCACCCGGGCCATGGTGCCGTCGTCGTTCATGATCTCGCAGATCACGCCGGCCGGGTTGAGGCCGGCGATGCGGGCCAGGTCGACCGCCGCCTCGGTCTGGCCGGCCCGCACCAGCACCCCGCCGTCCCGTGACCGCAACGGAAACATGTGGCCGGGGCGGGTCAGGTCCCGAGCCTGGGTGGCGGGGTCGGCGGCGACGCGCGCGGTGGTGGCCCGATCGGCGGCCGAAATGCCGGTGCTCGTCGACTCCTTCGCCTCCACCGACACGCAGAACGCGGTGTCGAACCGGGACGTGTTCTCCCGCACCATCAGGGGAATGTCCAGCCGGTCGAGCCACTCTCCGGTCATCGGGAGACAGATGAGGCCCCGGCCGTGCTTCGCCATGAAGTTGATGATCTCGGGGGTGGTCTTCTCGGCCGCGACCGTCAGATCGCCCTCGTTCTCGCGGTCCTCGTCGTCGACGACGATGATCATCCTGCCTTCGCGGATGGCGTCCACCGCCTCGTCGACGGGGGCGAACGGCCCGCGCCGGCGCGACTCGTCGGCCAGCGCCAGCCGCCCGCGGCGCGCCTGCCCGCCGTCGCTCTTCTCAGCCATGACCCTCTCCGCTCGGGGGAAACATCGCCCCGCGTGCTCCCCACCGCCTCGCGGCGCCGGGCGCCCCGCCCTTCATCTCCCCGCACCGTCACGCGGTGCCGGCTCCGGGGCGCCGTCACCGGCGCCGGACCTCCCGAACTCGCCGACCTCCAGGGCGCGGACCACGTACTTGCCGATGATATCGCACTCCAGGTTGACGACGGCGCCGACCCGGGCCCGCCCGAGGTTGGTGTGCTCCCAGGTGTAGGGCACGATCTGCACGTCGAACCCGGCGGCCCGCAGATCCGCCACCGTCAGGCTGATCCCGTCCACGGCAATCGACCCCTTCCGCACCAGGAAGGGCGCCATGCCGGCGGGGAACGACACCGAGACCCAGTGGAACTCCGCCTCGTGCCGGATGCCCTCGATGCGGCCGGTGCCGTCGACGTGCCCCTGCACGAAGTGCCCCCCGACCCGAGTATCCGCGCGCATGGACCGCTCCAGGTTCACCGCGTCCCGCAGCCGGAGCCCGCCCAGGTTCGTCACCCGCATCGTCTCCGGCGACACCTCGGCCGAGAACGACGCGTCGTCGGCCCGGACCACGGTGAGGCAGACCCCGTTGACGGCGATGCTCTCGCCGAGGACCAGCTCGCGTGCCACCGGCGTCCGCACCCCGAGGCGCAACCCCTCGGGAATCGGCGTCAGCTCGGCCACCTCGCCCGTCGCTTCAATCAAACCGTTGAACATCGGCCTCCAACAGGACGTCCGCGCCCAGGCACCGGGTCCGGACCGGGCCGAGCGCGGCCAGGGAGAAACGCGCATCCGCCATCCACGGGACTCCCGCCGGCCCCAGGGTCACCGGACACAGGTATAGGCGGACGCGATCGACGATGCCGGCCCTCCACGCCGCGCGGTGGAGCTCGGCGCCGCCCTCGATCAGCAGGTCGCTCACGTCGTGGGCGACGAGGCGGGCCGCCGCGGCGGCGGGGTCGCGGGCCGGGAGGCGCTCGAGGGTGGCCCCCGCCGCCTCGAGGGCCGCCGCCCGGGCCGGCCGGGCTGCCGCCGCGGCGTCGGTCGTCACGACCACGACCGGACCCTGGCCCAGCGTCGTCAGCACCCGCGCGGCGGGCGGCGTACGCATTCGCGTGTCGAAGATCACGCGGACGAACGGCCGCCGCCGGGCCGGCCCCCGGGCCGTCAGCAGGGGATCGTCCACGAGCACCGTCCCCGACCCGACGGCAACCGCGTCGACCACCGCGCGGACCTCGTGCGCGTGCTCCTGCGACCGGGGCCCGCTCAAGCCGGTGCGCCGGCCGGGTGCGGCGGCGATGCGCCCGTCCAGGCTCGCCGCCGCCTTCAGCGTCACGAACGGCCGCCCCCGCCGCTTCACGGTGAAGAACGCCTCGTTCAGGCGGGCGGCGCGCTCGGCCGCCACCCCCACCACCACCTCCAACCCGTGGTCGCGCAGGCGCCGGATGCCCCCCCCGTCCACCCGGGAGTCGGGGTCCTCCACGCCCACCACCACCCGGCGCACCCCGGCCTCGACGATGCGGTCGGCGCAGGGGGGGGTGCGGCCAGTGTGGCAGCAGGGCTCGAGCGTGCAGTAGAGCGTCGCCCCCCGGGCAAGGAGTCCGGCCTCCTCGATGGCCACCGCCTCGGCGTGGGGGGCGCCGGCCCGGACGTGGTGGCCGCGCCCGACGATGCGGCCCGCGTTCCAGAGGACCGCGCCCACCATCGGGTTGGGACTGGTCGAGCCGCGACCGCGCGCCGCGAGCTCCAGGGCCAGGGCCATCAACGCCTCGTCCGAGGCGCCGGGCGGAACGCGGTCGCCGCCGTCCCCCTTCCCCGTCACCATCCCGACTCGAACAGGGCGTCCACGTACTCCTCCGGCGAGAACGGGACCAGGTCGTCCATCTGCTCGCCCACCCCCACGTAGCGGATGGGGACCCCCAGCTCCGCGGTGATCGCGGCCGCGATGCCGCCCTTCGCGGTGCCGTCGAGCTTCGTCAGCACGATGCCCGTGACCCCGGCCGAATCGAGGAAGGCGCGGGCCTGCGACAGCCCGTTCTGGCCCACGGTGGCGTCGAGGACCAGCAGCGTCTCGTGCGGCGCGCCCTCGACCGCGCGTCCCGCCACCCGCCGGATCTTGTCGAGCTCGGCCATGAGGTTCGAGCGGGTGTGGAGGCGTCCCGCGGTGTCCACGAGGACGGCGTCGCGTCCCCGCGCCTTGCCCGAGGAGATGGCGTCGAAGACCACCGCGGCCGGGTCGGTCCCGGGACGGGCGCGGACGAAGTCGGCCTCGACGCGGCGCGCCCACACCTCGAGCTGCTCGACCGCCGCCGCCCGGAACGTGTCGGCGGCGCAGATGACGGGGCGTTCGCCGGCCTGCGCGAGCAGCCGCGCGAGCCGGCCCACGGTGGTGGTCTTCCCCGTCCCGTTGACCCCCACCACGAGCACGACGCGGGGACGGGCCGCCGGCGCGGCGGCGGGATTGGCGACGTCGAGCGCCCGCAGGAGCTCCGCCTTCACGATCGAGCGCAGGTCCTCTCTGCCGGCCCGGTCGCGCGCCGCCTCGACGAGCCGGGTGGTCGCGACGACGCCGAGATCGGCCTCGATCAGGATCTCCTCGAGGGCGTCGAGGGTCTCGACGGAGACGCCCGCGGCGTCCGGCGTGCCGCCCGCGGCGTCCGACGTGCCGTCTTCGGCGGGCGGGACCTCCGGCAGCTCGTTCAGCCGCAACTCGACCGCGGTCCGCCGCAGGCCCGTCCGGAGCCGTCCGAGAAAGCTCACGATCACCCTCTCCCGGCCGCGTCCGACTCGGGCCGCTGCCGGCGCAGCATCAGCTCTTCGACGGCCGCCCGCGCCTCGATCCGGCCCGCCAGCACCGCCCCCATCTGCGCCGTGATCGGCAGGTCCACGCCGTGCCGGCCTCCCAGCTCGAGGGCGGCGTCGGTGGTCTTCACGCCCTCGGCCACCGACTGCATGCCCGCCAGTATCTCATCGAGGGGCCGGCCGCGCCCGAGCTCGCGGCCCACGCGCCAGTTCCGGCTCAGGCCCCCGGTGCAGGTCAGCACGAGGTCGCCGAGCCCGCTCAGCCCCGCCAGGGTCTCCCGCCGCGCGCCGAGGGCGCAGGCGAGCCGGGACATCTCGGCGAGGCCGCGGGTGATGACGGCGGCCAGGGCGTTGGGCCCCAGGCCCAGCCCGTCCACCACCCCGGCGGCGATGGCGATCACGTTCTTCGCGGCGCCGCCGACCTCGACGCCGACCACGTCGTCGCTGGCGTAGAGCCGAAAGCAGGCGCCGGCGCGGAACTCCTGCTGCACCGTGCGCACGACGTCGCCGCTCCGGCCCGCCACCGACACCGCGGTGGGCGCCGCGCGCGCGACCTCCGCCGCGAACGACGGCCCGGACAGCACCACCACCGGGTGCACCGGGCCCAGCTCCTGCTCGATGACCTCGGACATCCGGTTCAACGTCCCCGTCTCGAAGCCCTTGGTCGCGCTGACGACGGTCGTGCCCGGACCGACGGCGGGGGCGGCGCGCCGCAACAATGTCCTCGCGCCGTGGGACGGCACCGCGAGCACCACCGCCTGCGCGCCGCCGACCGCGTCTTCGAGGGACGCGGTCGGCGCGACCGCCGCGGGAATCGGGGCTCCCGGCAGGTAGGTCGCGTTGACGCGGTCCCGCCGCAACCGATCCACGAGGGCCGCGTCCCTTCCCCACAGGTGCGTCCGCTTCCCCACCCGCGCCAGGTGAATCGCCAGCGCCGTCCCCCAGGCGCCGGCTCCCAGAACCGCCACGTCGTTCATCGATGCACCCGTGCCGCCATCGCCATGACCCCGATCCACTGTACACGCTACTCGCTCACCGGCCGGCGGGCCGCCCGAGGGCCGTCGACTCCAGCACGTGGTAGCGGGCGCCGCGCGGCGCCTGCCGGCTCTCGTACAGGGTGACGTGGTCGACCAGCCAACCCGGGGTCTCCGGCCGGACCTCCGACAGGACCCGGTCCAGGTCGCGGCGGCTCCGCGCCGGCCACCGCTTCATCCGCCCCAGCGTGAGGTGGGCGCGCAACCGCCGGTCCTCCGGCGGGCGGCCCGCCGACGCGAGGCGCCGATCGAGCTCGGACCTGAGCTCGGCCATCGCGTCGCTGCCCTCGCCGATGCCCAGCCACAGCACCCGCGGCGGGCCGGAGGCCGGAAAGCACCCGAGGCGCGACACCCGGGCGGGGAACGCCTCCGTCTCGAAGGGCGCCCGAAGCGCGGCGCGGAGCACACCGGCGTCGGCCTCCGTCACCTCGCCGAGGAAACGGAGGGTGACGTGCAACCGCTCCGGCGCGACCCACCGTACCCCCTCGTGCGCGCCTCCCTCGAGGCGGCTCGACACCGCCCGCGCCGCACGTTCGGCCGCGGCCCGGACCGTCGGGTCCGGGTCAACCGCGGCGAAGATCCGCAAGCTCCCCCCCGCTCCGCAACAAGGCCCGGCGCAGCAGGTCCAGCGCGATGCGGGCGGCCTGACCGCGGATCGCGGCGCGGTCGCCGGGCAGGCGCACGGTGGTGGCGGACTCCGCGCGTGCCGGACCCGCGACCGCGATGCAGACGGTGCCGACGGGCTTGGCGTCGGTCCCGCCGCCGGGCCCCGCCACGCCGGTGACCCCGACCCCGAGATCGGCGTCGCCCACGCGTCGCGCGCCGGCCGCCATCGCCAGCGCCACCGGCTCGCTGACCGCCCCGTGGGCCTCGAGGACGGCCCCCGGCACCCCCAGCACCGCCTGCTTGACGGCGTTGGAATAGGCGACGACGCCGGCCCCGACGTACGCCGAGCTGCCCGGCACGTCCACGAGCCGGGCCGTCACCAGCCCGCCGGTGCACGATTCTCCCACCGCCACGCGGAGGCCGCCGCGCGCCAGCAGCGCCCCCACGACCTCGGCAAGGGAACGGCCGTCGGTGCTGAACAGGTGGTCTCCCAGCGCCTCCGCCAGCTCCGCGGCCGCCCCGTCGAGGACGGCCGCGGCGGCCGACGCCGAGCCGGCCCGGGTCGACAGGTGCAGCTCCACGAGCCCCGGCGACGCGAGCACCGTGGTCTCCACCGCGGGGTCGGCCCGCCGCCAGCGCTCGTAGACGGGCTGGGCCCGTTCCTCGACGTGCGACTCCCCGCGCCCCGCCACCCGCAGCACCCGCCGGTACAGCCGCTCTCCGGTCGCCCGCGCGGCGAGGCGGCCCTCGACCAGCCCCGTGAACATCGGCTCGAGCTCGCGCGGGGGCCCCGGCAGCAGGACGACCACCCGGCCGTCGTGCTCCAGCCAGAGTCCCGGCGCCGTGCCCCGCGGGTTGTCGAGCACCACCGCGCCCGCCGGCACTCGCGCCTGGCGGCGGTTGTTCTCCGGCATCTCCCAGCCGCGGCGCGCGAAGCGGGTCCGCAGCCGCTCGACGATGGCCGCGTCCTCGCGCAGGGGGCGCTCGAGCACGCCGGCCACCGTCTCGCGCGTCAGGTCGTCCTCGGTGGGGCCGAGCCCGCCGCAGATCACCACGAGGTCGACCCGGACCAGCGCGGACCTCACGGCGGCGGCCAGGTCCTCGCCGTGGTCGCCGACGATCGACTTGCGGCGGACGACGATGCCGAGCTCGTTCAGGCCGGCGGTCAGGAACAGCGAATTGGTGTCGGAGCGGAACGGGGTCAGCAGCTCCGTGCCCACCGCGATGATCTCGGCCGTGGACAGGGGCCGGTCCGAGTGGGGGGAGGTGGTGGGTGTCATCGATGCGCGTCGGGCTCGGCGGTCGGGAACCGCGGCTCGGTGTCGGATGGGAACGGCCTCGGCAGCTCGGCTTCCACCGCGATGATGCCGGCTTTCGAGAGCGGCCGGTCCGGCGGCGGGGCGTTCCGGTTCGGCGAACTCACGTGAAACGGCTCGCCGGGCCGCCATTCGGCCCGGCTCAAGCCCCCGTCACCCGGAGAAGGAGCCGGAGCAGCACCGTCGGCTTGAGTCAAGCCCCCGTCACCCAGAGAAGGAGCCGGAGCAGCGCCTGCGCGTACACCCCGGCGACGAGATCGTCCGCCATGACCCCCCAGCCGCCGGGCAGCCGTTCGGCCCGGCGGGCGGGAAACGGCTTCACGATGTCGAAGAGGCGGAACGCGAGAAACCCGGCCACCGCGCCGCCGAACCCGACGGGGACGGCGGCCAGGGTCACCAGCATGCCGGCGGTCTCGTCGATGACGATGAGCCCCGGGTCGTGTTCTCCGGTCGCCGATTCGGCCCGCGTCGCGGCCGCCACGCCGACGGCGGTCACCGCCAGCACCACCGCCAGCTCCACGGCCAGGGACCCGGATGCCCGGACCGCCCAGAACAGCAGCAGCCCCGCCGCCGACCCGAAGGTCCCGGGTGCGACCGGCGCATGGCCGCAGGGGCCCATGGTGGCGATCCCGAGGACCGTCCTGTCGCGCCACCCCGCCGCCGGCACCGTCACGCCGTGCCGCCCTCCGGCGGCGCCTGCGGGGGCGGCGCGACGGCCATCACCCGCGTGCCCGAGATCGCGTCGTGCAACGCCCGGCCCTCGCGGTCGAAGAAAATCCACGCGACGGCGAGGGTCAGGGACACCGGCGTCCAGAACGTGCGAGCCATCGCTCTCGGCAGGGAGACCGCCCCCCCGTCGGCATCGGTCACGCGCAGGCCCCAGGCCATCTTGCCGATGGTCTGGCCCCCGGCCGCCGTCAGCCCCGCGAGGTACCCGACATCGAGGAGAAAGAGGAATGCCGCCAGGGGCGGCAGCGGCAGGGCGCCGAGCGACCGCAGGTCGAGCCCGGCCAGCCGGAGGGTCAGCCAGACCACCAATGCGTCGAGACCCGCCAGCAGCGCGAGGTCGCAGCATCCGGCGCCGATGCGCGCGCCCAGCCCGGCCGGACGCGGCCGCGCTTCGGCCGCCGGGGCCGAAGCCTCGGGCGACGACGCGGCCCGGCGCCGCGCCTCACCGGTCTTCGCGTCTCCCGCGTCGTGTGCCGACCGCCGCACGCGGAGCGGGGCGCGGACCCTCCGCTTCGGGGCCCGGGTCTCCACCTCGGGCGGAAAGAGCAGCAGATCGGGGTCCGGACCGGCCGGCGAGTCCCCTCCCGACGCCGGTCGGGGGTCCCGCCGGGGCGCGGATCGGCCGGAGCCGGACGGGGTCAGGGCCGCCTCCCGCCCTTCGGGGGCGACGGCCGTCGTGGCGGCATCCGCATCGGGGGTCATTCTAACAGCCGGCCTCGCGCCGGCGAGGCGGTACGGCGTGTGCTATATGTGCGGCATGGGCTTGATCGAGGCGGTCCCCAACGTCAGCGAGGGCCGGCGCCGCGACGTCGTCGACGCCCTCGCGGCCGCGGTCGGCGGCGTGCCCGGCGCGACCCTGCTCGACACGTCCTCGGACCCCGCCCACAACCGTTCCGTCTTCACGCTGGTGGGCGATGCCGCCGCGTTGAAGAGCGCCCTGCTCGAGCTGTACGCGGCGGCGCTCGCGCGCATCGACCTCCGCGCCCACTCCGGCGTCCATCCCCGCATCGGGGCCGTGGACGTGACCCCGTTCGTCCCCCTGGAGGCGGCCGGCATGCCCGCGTGCGTCGCCCTCGCGTCCGAGCTCGGCGAAGCCGTCGCGCGGCGCTTCGACCTGCCGGTCTACTTGTACGAGCGGGCCGCCCGCACCCCGGACCGGCGGCGGCTCGAGCGGATTCGCCGCGGCGGCTTCGAGAGCCTCGGCGCGAAGATGCGCCGGCCGGAATGGCGGCCCGACTTCGGTCCCGCGGCGCCGCACCCCACCGGAGGGGCCACCGCCATCGGGGCGCGGCGCCTGCTCGTCGCCTTCAACGTCAATCTCGACACCGGCGACCTCGGCGTCGCCCGCCGCATCGCCCGGGCCGTGCGGACATCCGACGGGGGGCTGGACGCGGTCAAGGCGATCGGCGTGAGAACGGAGAGCCCCGAGGTCGTGCAGGTCTCGATGAACCTCGTGGACTTCGAGCGCACGCCGCTGCACGAGGCGTTCGAGGCCGTCCGCCGCGAAGCCGCGCGGCACGGCGTCGAGGTGCGCGACAGCGAGGTGGTGGGCCTGGTGCCCGCCGCCGCCCTCCTGCCCGCCGCCGCCCGCGCCCTGCGCATCGACGGGTTCACCCTGCGCCGCGTGCTCGACCACCGCCTGCCGGGGCGCGAGATGTCCCCGGCGCCTCCGGTCGCCCCCGAGACGTGACCGCTCCCGGCCGCCCGCACCGCCGACGGCGCGGCTCGCCGAGAGTCGGGGGCCATACGGTCCTGTTCGGCGAATGCCTCGCCCTCGTGGGGGCGGACCTGGATCCAGGATCGCGCCCATCAACTCGCAGGCGCCGACGGCGGGTCAGTCCTTGGCGTCGAGCAGGTCCTGCAGCTCGGTCATGAACTCCCCCACGTCACGGAAGTCCCGATACACCGAGGCGAACCGCACGTAGGCGACCTTGTCGAGCCTCCGCAGCTCCTGCATCACCAGCTTCCCGACCTCCTTCGTGGGGATCTCCTTCTCCGGACGCTCCTGAAGCGTGGCCTCCACCTGGTCCGCGAGGGCCTCGACCGCGGCCACCGTCACCGGGCGCTTCTCGCACGCCTTCAGCATGCCGGACGTGATCTTCTGGCGCTCGAAACGCTCCCGGGTCCCGTCCTTCTTCACCACCATGTACGGAATCTCGTCGATCCGTTCGTAGCTCGTGAAGCGGCGGCCGCACGCCAGGCACTCGCGCCGGCGGCGGATGACCTCGCCCTCCCGGCTCTCGCGCGAGTCGACGACCTTGTCGCCGAGATGGCCGCAGAACGGGCACTTCATGTCGTTCTCCGGAGCCTCCGCCGCCGGCTCACGTCGAGCCGCCTCCCGCGGGGGCCGCGCCGCTCCGGAGGGAGTCCGCGGCGTTCTACGCGCACACCGCCGGCCCGCCGCCAGCTCACGTCGAGCCGCCTCCCGCGGGGGCCACGCCGCCGGAGGCCGGCGCTTCCGCCGGCGCCGGCGATGCGCCATCGGCGCCGCGAAGCGTCGACGACGACGTCACGTCCGCCATCCCCCGGAACGTGATGCCGTCGCGGGCCATCCACGCCAGGCCGACGACGGTCACCGGCGCGAACGTCGCCGCGTGCAGCACCAGCGCCGCGCCGACCGCCGCGTCCTGCGGCACCTCGTAGAACGCGGTCAACCCCACCTGGACCGCCGCGTGGAACCCCCCGACGCCGGCCGGCGTCGGCACCGACACGCCGAGGGCCATCAGCGCCATCAGGAGCAGGCCGCTGCTCGGGGGCAGCGCGATGTCGAACGCCAGGCAGCCCCACCACGCGGTCACGCCCACCAGCCCCCACATCACGAGCGACCACGCGACGGCCCGCAGCAGCCGCCCCGGGTCGCGGGCAACCCCCAGCCCGGTGCTGAAGCGGGTGATGAACCGGCTCGCGGCCGCGCCCGGGCCGTGCGGCGCCAGCCGTTCCACCCGCTCCGCGAACGAGGCCACCCACGCCGGGCGGCGCGCCGCCGCGCAGACCAGGACCAGGAACACGCCGGCGCCCACCGCCACCATCAGCCCTCCCGCCTTCAGCGCGCCCAGGACCTGCTCGTCGGTGGCCGGCAACTGGCTGCTGAACGCGGCCAGGAACAGCCCGAAGAGCAGGATCACCGCGATCATGTCGAGAATGCGCTCGACCACGATCGTCGCCAGCGCCGCGCTCATGCTGAGCGACTCGCGGCGCGCGAGCAGGTAGGGCCGCACCACCTCGCCCAGCCGCGGCACGATGGTCGAGGTCGCGAACCCGATGATGGTGGCCCGGGTCGCCGACCCGACGCCGACCGGCCCGAGCGGGGCCAGCAGCAGGAGCCACCGCTTGACGCGGACCACGTAGGCCAGGGCGATCCCGGCCACCGACGCCGCGATCAGGCCGGGGCGGGCCCCCTCGATCTCCGCCCACACCGACGCCGCGTCGGTGCTCCGGAACACCCACGCCATGAGGGCCACGGCGAGGCCGACGACGCCGACGGTTCGAAGGTGTGTGCGCATGCGTTCGGCAATCTGTTCGGGAGCGGTCTCGCGAGAGTCAAGTCGCGGCGGGTCTCCGGTCGCCGCCGACGGGCTTCATCGGGTCTCGGGAAGAATCGCGGGTCCGCCGCGACGGGCACGCCGGGGCCGGACGCACGCGCTCCGCGGGGCGCCTCCTTGCCGCCTGCGCATCTCTTCGGTAAGCTACGATTCTACATGCTCCCGGGCATCGGTCGTCTCCAACGACGAGTCCCGGCAACTCGTGGCGAACCCCGCAACCGCACCGCGCCCGGAGGGCGCCAGGGGACCGGCTGTCGCCCGCCTGACGAGGCACGAGGAGGGCGCGGCCGGAATACGGAATGAGGCCATCGTGACGTCCGCACCCGCACTGTTCGAGACCTCGCTGGAGGGACTGGAGCCGCAACGCCGCGGCAAGGTCCGCGACATGTACGCCGTCGGCGACCATCTCCTGATGGTCGCGACCGACCGCATCTCCGCCTACGACCTCGTCCTCGGCTCGACGATTCCCGACAAGGGCAAGGTGCTGACGCAGCTCTCGGCGTTCTGGTTCGCCCGCACCGGGTCCATCGTCGGGAACCACCTCGTGTCGACGGACGCCGACGAGTACCCCGCCGCCTGCCGCCCCCACGCGGAGACGCTGCGGGGACGGTCGATGCTGGTGCGCCGCACCGAGCCCGTCCCCGTCGAGTGCGTCGCCCGCGGCTACCTCGCCGGCTCGGGCTGGGCCGATTACCGGCGCACCGGCGCCGTCTGCGGGGTCGAGCTGCCGGCCGGCCTCCAGCAGTCCGACCGGCTGCCCGAGCCCATCTTCACCCCCGCGACCAAGGCGACGAGCGGCCACGACGAGAACATCACGGCCGAGCAGGCGGCCGGCATCATCGGCCCCCGCCTGCTGGCCCGGCTCCGCGAGTTGACCCTCGCCCTCTACGCACACGGGGCCGAGCACGCCGAGTCGTGCGGCATCATCGTCGCCGACACCAAGTTCGAGTTCGGGCTGCTGCGGGCCGACGGCGGGCAGGGCGCGGGCGGGGACATCGGGGAGGGGGACGAGATCATCCTGATCGACGAGGCCCTCACGCCGGATTCGTCGCGGTTCTGGCCGCGCGAGACGTATCGTCCGGGCATCGCCCAGCCGAGCTTCGACAAGCAGTTCGTCAGGGACCACCTGGACGCGGTGCAGTGGAACCGGCAGCCGCCGGCGCCGCCGCTGCCGGACGAGGTGGTGACGAGGACCCGCGAGAAGTACCGCGAGGCGTACCGGCTGCTGACGGGGACCGAACTCGACTGACGTTCTGACGCGTCTCTCCGCATCCGCTGGACAGGTCGGGAGAGCGGCCGGGGGTCGACTGCTAGTCTAGCGTCCTCGTTCCGCAAGCGTGGCGACCGCTTCGGCGACGAGCTGGACGTGGTGGCGCAAGTCCTCGCTCACGACGTCGAAGTGGGTGCGCACGCGTTGCTCCACCTCGGTAATCTCGGTCCGCAGGCGCTGTTCCGTCGCCCGCAGGTCCTCCTTGGTCGCGAGATTCGGCAGGATCTCCTCAATCCGGTCGACGCGACGCTCGAGGTCCTCCGTGCGCTGCTCCAGCTCCCGCGGTTCCGCCTGCATCGCTGTTCCCTCGCCTCCTCGACCGCCACGCCCGCTCGCCGAGCCGCTCCTCGACCCATCGTAGCACCGGTCGCGGTTCTTCAGGCGGTCCGCATCGAGACCCGCACGTCGCCAGCCTCCGTCGGCTCGGGGTTGAGGTCCTCCCGCTCGACCGCGCCGTCCATGAGGTGGATCACGCGGTGGGCGTGCTGCGCGATGTCCGCCTCGTGGGTGATCAGCACGATGGTGTTGCCCGACCGGTGCAGCCCCTCGAAGATCGCCATGATCTCGCGCCCCGTCTTCGAGTCCAGGTTCCCCGTCGGCTCGTCCGCGAGCAGCAACGACGGCTGGTTGACCAGGGCCCGGGCGATCGCCACCCGCTGGCGCTGCCCGCCCGACAGCTCGTTCGGCCGGTGGTCCATCCGGTCCTCGAGCTCGACGAGCTCGAGCGCCGCCACCGCCCGCTCGTTCCGCCGCCCCGCCGGCACCCCCGCGTAGATCAGCGGCAGCTCGACGTTGTGCAGGGCCGACGCCCGCGGCAGCAGGTTGAACGTCTGGAAGACGAACCCGATCTCCTCGTTCCGGATGCGGGCCAGCTCGTCGTCGTTCATGCGGCCCACGTCCTTGCCGTTCAGCCGGTACGTCCCGCTGCTGGGCGTGTCGAGACAGCCGATGAGGTTCATCAGGGTCGACTTGCCCGAGCCCGAAGGCCCCATGATCGCGACGAACTCGCCGCGCTCGATGTCGACGGACACGCCGCTGAGGGCGTGGACGGACTCCGCGCCCATGTGGTACGTCTTCCAGAGATCCTCGGTGTGGATCAACGGCATCGGTCTGCGTCTCCTCCGCGCATGATAGCCGGCCGGTCCGCCGCTGTCGTTCCGCTACTCCCCAAATGACGTAGAACCCTTGCCATCGGTTCCGGCACCTCGGCGAACCGCCACCCCTCAGCAGCTCTTCCGCCGACCACCGCACGTACGAATGGATGAGCGACGACGCGGGACGTCGCCCGCGCCTTCCCGACCGGACGGGGGCCCTGTCACGGCTGGCGCTTCCGCCCGAGGTCAGGACCCAGGTGCGCACGCGCCGCGCTGATGCGGCGCTTGCGTCGCTGCGATGTGTGCTTCTGGTCTCTCTGGTGCTCGTGACCTCTGCCTGTCGGCCGAGTTCGAATCGGTCCGGCTGGCCGTGGCGGTGCTGCCGGTGAGTATGGGTCGGTCGTGGTGCGCATGAACAGCATTCACCCCTACGCCTCGACGCGGGCCCGGTCGCCGATCATCCGCACGCGGCCGGCCAGCTCGAGGTGGACCCGCAGGAAACCGCCTGGGATTCTGACGGCCGCAGGTATCCACGTCTGACACGATTCTTGATGCAGGTCAACGACCCTCACCCGACAGTCATGCTCTATTGGGCGTGTCAGTAATGACCTGTCGTCTGATTGGGGCTCGACTTCCTGGAGGCACTGGTTCCGCCAAGAGCGAGTATCCGGGGGGGGGGGGCGAACCGTCACTCGACCCGGATAGCGGTCGTGGGGGTAGTGTTTGGAGCGTGACGAGATTGGCAGGCAGCCGCGACGCGGTCCATCGCGGCGAAGATCGGCTGTCCGCAGAGGTTCTGCCGCCGGTGGCCGCCGTGGTCCGGCGCAACGCGTGACGTGCCAGGGTCGCGCGCCCACGATTCCCTGCCCACATTTGAACGCGGCACGCAACGGGCGGCGGTGCCGCAACGTGTGCCAGTGCGGCGTCGATCTCCGGGTTGGCGTCCGTCGCGAGCTGGAGGTGGCCCGTGCCTGACCGCTCGCCGTCGGCGAGGAGATCACCGGTGGGGCACCGCACTGCGCCCGGCTGGCTTCGCTTGGCGGCCGTCTG
Source organism: Vicinamibacterales bacterium (assembly GCA_965204675.1). Taxonomy (GTDB): domain Bacteria; phylum Acidobacteriota; class Vicinamibacteria; order Vicinamibacterales; family UBA8438; genus JAJEEA01. Next base: position 3,990,624 of record OZ242003.1, on the reverse strand, counting down.
CGTCGTCCTGATCGTCGTTCCCGTGACCCTCTACCTTTTCCTGTACCAGCGGTCGCGGGTCGAGGACGCCACCATCCGCAATTTCCGGGCCCTCGACGCCGCCGCCGATCGCGTGGACCAGGTGCTCGAGCGCCTGTCCAGCGTCGTCAACGGTTCCTCGTTCGGCATATCCCCCACCATGCTCGGCGAAGTGACCGAACGCCTCACCGGCCGGCCGACGGCATGCGACCGCGAGCTCGAGCCCGTCTGGCACGAGCCGGAGTCGCCTCGCGATCTGCTTCGCTCGAGCCGGGCGACCGCGGCGCAGCGCCGCGAGTTTCGGTACTGGCTCGCCGCCCACACGCTGTTCGAGAAGCACGAGCATGACGACGGGGCGACCAAGAGGCTCTGGCACCAGTTGCACTGCCTGGTCGATACGCATCGTCGGTATTCCGAGCCGGACGAGCCCATCGACGTCGAGGTCACTCCGTCACCCCGGCTTCCGCTCCGCCCGCGGGGGGGCCGTTGCGCCAACATGACGGCGGACAGCACGTGCATACGCCTGCGCGACCTGCTGGAGGCGCAGCCCTGCCCGGAATCGGTTCCGTCTCCACGACTGAACCCGGGCGGAGGCGGCATGAGGGCGACAATCGTCGACTGTCGCCGTCTCCGCGAACGGTATCGCGACCTCCACGACGCACTGAAGCCGTTCCAGGGCTCCGAGGCTGTGATAGCCGCGATCGATCTCTTCGCAATTCGGAGCACCGCGCGGCTCGACGCGCTGATTCAGGAAGCCACCGGGTACCTGTCGCGGTTCTTCGACAGTCACCTGATCGCAAACACCGACGGGCGCATTCTCTTCCAGGCGGATGCGTCACTCACCTCGGGGACGGAAGCGGACGAGAGCCAGGTGGCCACGCCGGCCTTCTCCAGCCACGTCGACATCTCCGAGCTGTTGCGCGCCGAGTCCACGCCATCCGATCGTGCCGGCGACGCCAGCGGGAGTCGCGGCCCCGCGGTGGCCGCGCCGGTCCTTCGCGGCCGGTCCTTCGTGCAGGTCGTCGGCGTCGAAGACGTCGACTTGCGGGTATTCGTCCATCCGTTCGTTCTCGATAGTATCGACGTCGCGGAGGATTCGGGTGGCGCCCCGGACCGGGGCGGCCGAGCCCCGAGCGGCGCAACGCGCACCACCTTCTACCTCGTCGGCATCGTCGACGACAGCGAGTTCGGCAGCGCCGCCATCAAGCTGCGCCTCGCTCTGGTCGTCGACGCCACGCTCCTGCTGCTCGTCCTGCTGACTCTCGCTCCCTTGTTGTGGTTGTGGACGGCCGGCGACCGCCTGGCCGTACGGCGCCTCGCCCTGACCGGGGTCTGCGCGACGCCCGTCGTCGGCGTCGTTCTGCTCACGGTACTCGCCTGCGGCATGGTGGCCAACCGCATCGACGGACACGTCCTCGACGGCGCCATGGCGCACCTGTCGAACCGCATCGTCGAGCTCTTCGATCGGGAACTGCGCGAGGACATTCACGAGCTGCAGCACCAGGTCCCCCGTCTCCTGGATCGCGCCGCGAACGCGGAACCGCCGGGAGCGCCTCGCGAGAAGATGCACCTCCGGAGGACGACCGATCTCGGCGGAGAGTCTCTGAGCCGGCTGGAGAGGCGGCTCTATTGCGACGATTCGAACCGGAACCTCGACTACGATCCGCGACGCCCCGAGATACAGGGGGCTTTCCTCCTGGACGACGAAGGCAAACAGCACCAGTGTCTCCCGGGCACGCGCCTAGCCAGGAACCCCAGGATCGAGCTGGACTTTCGGGAGTACTTCGAGAGTCCGAAAGCCGGGGCTCTGTGGCCGCCGCCGCCGAGGGCGCGGTCGCTGCTCGTCTCGTGCCGCATTGAGGACAAGCAGGACGAGGAATCACTGATCCCGTGCCTGGTGGACGGCCTGCCCGAACCGTCGAAGCGCTCCTTCCACCTTCCCGGCGCGTCGGGCTCCTTCGCCGGCCTCGCGGACGCCCCGTACTTCCTGGAACGCATAGACTCGGTGGTCGGAGGCCGGAAGGAGACCATTCTGGCCGTCAACACGGGACGCTCCAAGACGCCCGTCGCCGCCACCGCGACCCCCCTCTACTCGCTCGACCGCGCGGTGCCGCCGGAGCACTTCGACTTCGCGGTCGTCGAGCGGGAGAGCGGCCGGACCCTGTTTCATTCCGACGACGAGCTCGCCATGACCACGAACTTCGCCGAAGACACCGGCGGAGACGCGGCCCTGTGGTCGCTGCTGCGGTCCGGCGCGCGCGACACGATCGGTCTCACCTACGCCGGCGCGCCGATTCGCGCCCACGTCAGGCCGCTCCGGGAGGGTATGCCGTGGACCCTGATCGTGTACCGCGGTCACGAGATCGAGGACCGATTGACCACCGTCACCACCGCGCTCGCCATCATCTACTCCCTCGCTTCGCTGTTCGTCCTGGCGGGCCTGGCCGGCCTCCTGCTGCTTCTGGTCCACTGGCGCAGACCGGGCATGCTCGCGAGCATCCCGGTCACCCTCGGCCGCGTGATGGCGACGGGTCTGCGGCTTCGGGCGCCGTTCGCCGCTGCCCTGGGGGCCATCCTGGTCTCTTTCCTGTTCGGTTCCTGGCTCGCCTGGAGCCCCGGCCCCGCCCCGAACACGTGGATTCCATGGAACCCCTGGAGCCCGGACAGCGGGTGGAGTCCGTGGGTCCTTCCGTTCCTCGCCCGGGGTTCCGTCATCACAGTGTTCTGCTTCCTGACGTGCTGCGTTCTCGAGCTGCGTCGACCGACCAACGCCGCCGGACACGACACCCGCACAGTGCGGAGAACCGTCGTGCTCGTCGTGGTTCTCGTCGGCCTCGCGGTCGCGCCGCCCGCCCTCTGGTTCGGCCACCATCGCGCCGAACTGGGCGCGGGACTGAACCACTATCTGGTCGACCGGACGCTCGAATCAGTCGCACGCGCACGAGAGGACCACAGACGCGAGAGGCTCAGGGAACACGGAGCCGCCACCGCCCCGGCCGGTGACCGAACGCGCCATCGCCTGCACGCGGAGCCCGAGCCCGACGAGAGCTGGTTGGAGAGGACGCTGCGCGCGGCGGTGGCCTCCTCGAGGCTGTCCAACGAGCTGCTGATCTATCGGGCCCTGCCTCCGGCCGCGGCCGACGGCGTCGCCTCCCTCCACGGCATCTTCGACACAACGTTCGACTACGCCGTCGACTGGCCGTTGTCGACGCCCGACGTCTGGCGCTTCCTGCTCCTGTCCGTGATGCTGCTGCTCTTGATGGTGCTGTTGGTGGGAACCGTCGCCTATTCGCTGTGCGCGCTCTGCACAATCGTCCGGAGCCGCCGCCATGAGCTCGTGAAGTTGTTGGAAGCCGACCGCCTTCTGGAGAAGGCGAAGAACGGCAAACCCGCCGTCCACAAGCCGCTGCGGGCCATCGTCCTGTATCGAAGCGAGAGAGATCGCCGCCGTTTCCTCCGACGATTGAGACGTATTCTGAACGTCTCCCCGTACAACCACTCGGTCGACAGGCACGACCGAGGGCTACGGTCCTGGACCGTCCGGTGGACGAAGAACACCACGGAACCGGACGTGCTCTATGTATTCGACGATCTGAAGACAGTACTGGAGGACACCGGCGAGGGGCGTGCGCTGTTCGGGGAGCTGGAGTGTCGAGTGAACGGCCCGGCCTCGGTTCTTGTCTGGTCCAGAGTCGCGCCCGACTACAGGTATTCGGACCGTTTCGGGCTTTCTGACCGATGGTTCAACAACAGAAATGGGGACGGCGAGGAGCGGCGTGACCGATGGGCCGATCTGGTCCCGAGGCTTCGTTCATATCGGCTCGGTCCTTCCGCGAAACTCGAGCGCCGCCTCGAGCGGTGGGTCGGAGCGACTCGCGTGACCTCATCTGTGAACGTCGATAGCCCGATTGCTGGAGTCAAGGCAGCAATGCGGAAGGAACTCGTCGCGAACCCGGATCTGGCGCACTTGGCGAGGCACGTGGTCGCGCACGCACGGAGCCGAGAACCGAAACCCCCGAATGCCGAAGATGCCCGCGCGCTCGCCGTCACGGCGTTCCGGAAATCCGCCGCTTCCTGCTTCAACCGCATCTGGACGGAGTCCACGCATGACGAGCGCTTGCAGCTCTACGCGCTCGCCAACGGGGGCGTGGTCGATTCCCGGCGCACCGCGGCGCTGTCCAGTCTCGTGAACCGTGGCATCGTGGAAGAGGACCGCGACACCGGTGCCGTCCGCCTGTGCAGCGACGCCTTCGGCGAGTTCGTCGAGCACGACGTCGACCACGGCGAGCTCACCGCGTGGCGCAAGGAAGGCGACGGCGGAGCGTGGCGGTTCATCTGGCCCCCGCTGGCCATCGGCGGGGTGCTTGGTCTGGCGTTCCTGGCCCTGGCCAATCCGGAAATGCGTACAACGCTGCTGTCCACCCTAGTGGCGCTTGCGCCCGCGACGTTGCCGTTCCTGCGCGGCGGGCAGAGCCCGGCCCCTCCCCCGACGTAGGCGGCCGGCGGCAATCGCCGATCACTCGCCCGGCGACAACGGGAGGAATCCGATGAGCAAGGAAGACAACGGCGGTCCCATAGCGAGAGATGTCAAGTGGATCATGGGCACGATCGTCGCTACCGGCATCGGCGTCGTCCTCGTCGTGAGTTCGCTGACCCGACACGAGGTGACTCACGTCTGGAGGGCGACGCAGGACCACGAACGGCGTGTCAACGACTCCGCCAGCGGCGTCATCCTGGAATTCCAGAGGTTGCTCCGCACCCTGCAGGACGATCGCCGTGAGCGTATGGGCGACATCGAAGACGGGCTGAACGGCGTCAGGCGGAGCCTCGATGCCTTGCGGGACTCCCCCCACGGCAGAGCGCACGGCCTGACAGAGATCCTGAACCGAATCGAGCACGAATTGAGGGAGATCCGGCGACTGGTGGACCCGGACGATTCCGCGGAGTCATCGGTCGAGACACCGGACGACGCCGCGGAGCCGTCGATCGAACAGACGACCGGGCAGGATCCCGAAGCGCGATGAGAACGACGTCGATAGCGACGGCCAATGTCGCGCACAAGAAGGGTGTCGAGCATGCCGCGGGTCGCCTGACCTCGAGGACCGACGAATGAGATACAAGCCGTAGCGATCTTCGGTGGGGCGCATGCTCGGCATCGCTCGGGCATGATGGCGAACGAGACATCGAACCCGTACTGTACGGGCCGGTCGGGTTCCGCGTGACTACTCTGGCAGCGATAGCTGCCGGCTCTCCTTCTCCCGCGCCTGGTCGAAAGCCGCTTCCGGCTCCGCGGTCCGCACCTGCTCCAGCCAGAACACCCCGTCGTAGGGGATGGAGTTGCCGCGGGTGCCGATGAGGTCGATGTCGCCGTCGCCGTCCATGTCGCGGAGGAGGAACTTGTCGAACATGCCGCGGACCCGGCGCGAGACGTCGTGGCGGGTCCAGGCCCCGGTCGGGTCGTCGGGCTGCTCGAACCACGACAGGCGGCCGGCCCGGTGCGACGGGGCGAGGTCGGTGGCATCGACGTCGCGCGGGGCCTGGCTGTAGGCACCGGAAAACGCGTCGAGACGGCCGTCGTCGTTGATGTCGGTGAGCACGAAGCCGACCAGGCGGTCGGGGGTGAGGCCGCCGATGACGTGCAGGCGCCAGGGATCGGTAAAGTCGGCCGGCTGCTCGAGCCACGAGAGGCCGTTGCGCTCGTCGCGGATGGCGATGTCGACGCGCCCGTCGCCGCTGAGGTCGACGAACTCCATGTTGAAGCCGGTGACGACGGCTTCGGGCGTGATGTCGATGCGGTGCTCGCGGAACGCGATGTCGCCGCCGTCGGTGACGTTCTCGAACCAGAAGATGCGCTGCTCCATGCGCGAGCCGCCGATGACGTCGAGGTCACCGTCGCCGTCGAGGTCGAAGGGCTGCGAGTTGATGGGGACGATGACGCGGGCCAGCTCGTGCTCGACCCAGGCGTCGCCGTCCAGCGGATCGTCGGGCAGCGCGAACCACGACACCGGGTGCTTCTCGGTCGTGCCGCGGCGCGGGTTCTGACCGCCCTTGTTGGCGGCGACGACCTCGGGGCGGCCGTCGTCGTCGAAGTCGGCGAGGAAGACGCGGATGTACGAGCCGCGGTCGAGGGTCGAGGCGGGGATGACCCGCTTCCACCGTTCGGACCGTCCTGCTGCCCCGGGGTTTTCGAAGTAGATGAGGTGCGACAGCTCGCAGGCCACGACGACGTCGGGATAGCCGTCGCCGTTCATGTCGCCGATGGCCACGTCCTCGGCCGCACCCGCTTCCTCGCCCTCGGCCAGGGTGTAGAGATCCCAGGCGTCGGGGTCGGCCGATCCGTAGGCGATGCGCACGTGGCCGTCGGGGACGCCGTCGTAGGTGGTGTCGGACTCGTGGACGGAGACGATGTCGGGGTAGCCGTCGAGGTCGAGGTCGGCCATGGCCAGCCCGTCGCTGCCGGCGAGGGCCACGCCGCCCACCTCGAGGTCGTCGATGATGTGCTCGCGCCAGGAGATGTACGAGCCGTCGGCGGCCTGCGCGCGCGTCGGCGTGTCCGCGATGGTCGTCTTGCCGTCACCGGACTGGGCGGACGCCCCCTCCCCCGCCGTCATGCCGACGGCCAGCGCGACAGCACCCGCGAGGATCGCGACGAACCCTGTGCGCCGCCGGCTGGTCCCTGCATGCATGACTCTGCTCCTCGACTCGGGCGGCAATGGCGACGTCAGGCTGCGCGGTCGCCGGTACCGCCCCCCGGTCCGGCGACAGCCACTTCGAGCCCGCGGACAGCGAAGGGACCGTCTGGCCGTGTCCCGGGCGGGCCGGCAGCGAAGGACGGCTGCGCGATGGTCGTGCCGGGAAGGCTGCGTCGAGCGCCGTCTCCCCTATTCTTCGCGCCCGGCCCATCCGCAATGCAGCCGCGCCGTCCAGCGGCGCAGACGCCTATGGCGCGGCCGCCGGCCTGACCTCTACGGTCACGTTTACCGGCGTCACGAAGACGGTATCGTCGGCCACCGCCTGCAGCACGTAGGTGCCGGGCTCGCTGAACGACACCTCGGTGACCGCCCGTCCCCCTTCTCCGATCTCCGGCACCCGCGGGTCGAACGTCACCTCACCCGGCCCGCGCCAGTGCAGCCACGTGACGGCGAGGCCGGTGGCCGCCGCCTGGCGGGGGTCGACCATCGCCTGCGACTTGGGGCCGCGGCGCACGCGGCGCTCGGCGAGCCGCGGGTTCGGGGGCGGAACGCCGTCGTCGCCGGCGAGGACGGTGATCTCGAGGGTGTCGGGCAGGGTCACCTCCAGGTGGTCCTCCCCTTCCAGCCGGACGACGGGCCGCTGGTTGTCGGCGTAGCCCTGCCCCGAACCGGTCCCCCGGTTCAGGCGCATGACGCCGCCGTCGATCTCCCACACCGGCCACAGGTGGCCGATGGCGCGGTCGGTGCGGCCGTTGTGGGTGACGGTCCACACGAGGTCCCGCTCGCGCCCCCAGTCGGCGGGCACGCGCACCGTGAACACGAACTGCTGCCGCCGGTTGTAGAAGTGCGTCGGCTGGCCGCGGTCGGCCGGACCCGGCTCGAAGCGGTTGTTCGGGCCGACGGGGATGACCGGCTGCTCCTGGTAGTTGCGGTTCAGGTAGCCGAAGACCATGGTGAACGACCCGTCGTCGTTCCGCTCCCATCCCTCGAAGACCGGCTGCACGTTCTGGCCCCGGTTCCAGCGCTCCTGCGCCGACGCGGCAGACGCGACGGCGCCGACGAGCAACGCGACCGCCGCGACAACGCGGAGATTCAGACTCTGACCCTTCATGGCTGCTCTTCCCGTGACGTTCCTCGTCTCGTGACGTCCATCGTCCGGTTCGACCGTCCTGGCACGAACTTCCCGTCCGGCCGCCCACGGCCACCCGGCGACCGCCGGGGGAAGTGGGGCGCCGGCACGGACAGCTCTCGTTCAGGACGGTCCACCGGTGACGTTCCAGAACCCCCGAACGATCGAAGCCTCCGCGATCGCGAGATCGCGAAGGCCCCGGTCGAACCCATCCGCCGCCCGGCGCCCGCGGCGCCGGCTACTCGTCGTTGTCGGCCAGCGCCTCGCGCGCCTCGACCTCCTTCTCGAACGCCTCGTCGTCGAGCTCGTACCAGCTCACCCACGCGAAGCTCATCTCGTCGCTCGACCGCTGCCCGAAGCCGGCCCAGTTCGTGGGGTCGTCGTTCCAGCGGTTGGCCTCCGAGTTGTCGTGCCAGCTCGTCACGTGGAGGATGGTGCCCTTCGGCAGCAGCGGGGCCACGTGGTCCTCGTAGTTGTAGACGATGTGCCACCCGAAGTCCCAGTCGGCGCAGCTCAGGATCTCCTTGCTGTTGTCGGGATAGATGGCTTCGAGGCACTGCCGCTTGCCGAGGTTGTGCAGGTGGGCCTGGAACGCGGTGATGTGGGCGTTCTCGTTGAGGCGGTAGTACCCGTCGTGCCGCACGTTCGAGGCGCCGGCGGGAATGTCGAGGTCCTCGTCGTCGCCGACGTGGGCCGAGATGAGCTTGCGCTCCGGGACGACGCCCTTCGGATAGAACTGCAGGCCGACGCGGGTGCGGTCGGTGGTCTCCACCCCGATCGCGGCGTAGTGCATGTTGAACTTGATCTGCGCCCCCGCCTTGATGAGGCGGCCGGTGCCGTCGGGGAAGATGTCGCCGTTCTTGCCGAGGGCGTACTCGTTGAGGAACGCGTAGTCGTCGTCGTCCGACTCGGGGTCGGAGTTGCTCGTCACCGCGTGGTGGACGACCGGGAAGCCCTCGATGGACGGCTTGGTCTCGACCGCCTTGACCCAGCGGTCCTCGGTCAGGCCCGAGTCCGAGTAGAGGTCCCCCCACCAGTTGGGGGCCTCGGGGGCGACCACGAACGGCTCGGGAATCTCGACGATCCAGTCGGGCTCGCCGATCTTCCACTCGGCGATGTCCCGGAACTCGCGGGGCGCCGGCAGGTCCTCGGGGTTGCCGCGGGGCGCGCCCGCGTCGACCCAGCCCGCGATGGTCTCGATCTCCTCGTCGCTCAGCGAGTAGTCGTACTTGAAGCCCTGGACGCCGATGTTCTTGTCGACGTACCACGGCGGCATGGTCCGGGCGACCACCTTCTCGCGGATCGAGCGGGCCCACGGCCGCGTCTCCTCGTAGGTCAGCAGCGACATCGGCGCGATGGAGCCGGTGCGGTGGCACTCCTGGCACGAGCGCTGCAGAATCGGCGCGACGTCCCGGGTGAAGGTGAGCTCGTGCGCCTCGTCCGGCGCCTGGGCGGCGGCCGGCGAGGCCAGGAAACCGAGCGCGGCGACCAGGGCGACGGCGAATCCGGCGCGGCCATGCTGAGTCAGTGACATCTCGAGGTCCTCCGGACCGAATCGGGTGAACCGGTGCTCCCGGCCGCAACGCGTTGCGACCGATTGCCTATTGTGAACCAGTACGGCCCCGAAGCCAAGGGTTCGGGGCCTGACGCACCTGTGCGTGACCGCGATCCGTGCCTCGGTGGTAGAGTGGGCGACGGAGGCATTCGGTGCGCAACGAGTTCACGGCCGTGTTCGAACGCGACGGCGCCTGGCATGTCGCCTACTGTCCCGAAATCCCGGGCGCCAACGGGCAAGGGCGGACCAAGGCGGAGGCCCGTCGCAGCCTCCTGGACGCGATCGCGCTGATTCTGGCGGATCGCTGAGCCCGTAGTCGCGGCGGCATCAGCGCCGCAGCGAGAAGACGTAGAGCGCGTTCCCGGTCTCGGGGTGCACGATGTCGGGGCTGAGCAGCGACGGCACCCGGCGCGGGCTGCCGCCGCCGAGGCCGGTCGAGACGGCGATGTACTGGGTGCCGTCGACGCCGTAGCTCACCGGGAACCCCTGCACCGAGGTGCCGAGCCGGGTCTCCCACAGGACCTCGCCGGTGGCGGCGTCGTGGGCCCGGAAGTAGCGGTCGACGTCGCCCGCGAACGCGAGGCCCCCGCCGGTGGTGAGCACCGCGGTCATGAACGCGGCCCGCTGCTCGACGCTCCAGCGCTCCTCGAGGGTGTCGACGTCGTAGGCGGCGAGCTTGCCGAGGTTGCCGTCGGTCCCCGGCATCTCGAACCACAGCCGGTCGGCCTGCGAGCCCCCCGAGCCGATCTCCAGGGCCACCTCGCGGCCCGCGATCTCGAGGCAGCTCTGACTGAGCGGGATGATGAGCAGCCGGGTCTCGGGGCTGTAGCCGGTGGCGTGCCAGTTGTGGCCGCCGGCGGTGCTCGGGCACACCGACACCCAGTCGCCGATGCCGGCGTCGGCGATGTCCTGCCGGTAGGTCACGACGCCGGTGTCGGGGTCGATCGACTCGAACACGTTCTGGAACACGGTCTCGGCGTGGCCGAGGAACGCGCCCGTCTCGCGGTCGAGCTTCCACAGGATGCCGTGCTTGCCGATGGTCAGGAGGGCCCTGCGCCCCTCGCTCTCCACCAGCACCTGCTCGAACCCCTCGTCGAGGTCGAGGGCCTCGCCCGGCACGTGCTGGCGGTACCAGCGGATCGAGCCGTCGGCGGGGTTCAGGGCGAGGGTCGAGTTGGTGTAGAGGGCGGGGTCGTGGACGGTCAGCCCCCGGCTCGCGGGCACCCACGGCTTGGCCTGGGCCACCGGCCAGTAGAGCAGGTCGAGCTCGGGGTCGTAGCTGCCGGGAATCCACGAGTCGCCGCCGCCCCGCAGGGCCAGGGGCAGATCGCCCCAGGTGTCGCCGCCGGGGTCGCCGGGGGCGGCGATGGTGAGCCGCCGCCACAGCTCCTCGCCGGTGTCGGCGTCGTGGGCGGTGATGAAGCAACTGTCGGGCATGAACCGCGAGCAGCCGTTGATGCCGTTGACGACCCGCCCGTTCGCGACGATGGGCCCGCTCGAGTTGGAGTAGCCGTCGTTGTAGTCGGCCATCCGGGTCTCCCAGACGAGCTCCCCGGTGCGGCTGTCGAGGGCCACGACGTGGGCGTCGCGCGCCCCCAGGAACAGCTTGTCGCCGTAGATGGCGAGGTTGCGGCTGTTCGCGCCGCGCAGCGCGTCGGGCAGGGGACGGCGGTACTCCCACAGCAGGGTGCCGGTGGCGGCGTCGAGGGCCTGCACCACGTTGCCGGGGTTGGCGAGGTACATCACACCGTCGTAGACGAGCGGCGTGGGCTGGTTGCGGCCGTCGCCCATCGACCACACCCAGGCGAGCTGCAGGTCGCCGACGTTGCCGCGGTCGATCTGGTCGAGGGGGCTGTGCCCCCACCCGTCGTACGTGCGCCGGTAGATCAGCCAGTCGTCGGGGTCCGGGTCGCGCAGCATCGCGTCGGTGACGGGAACCCGCTCGGGGACGGGCCGGAAGCTGCGGGTGCCCCCGTCCAGGGCGGCTACCGCCGGTGCGACCGTCGACGGCGCACCGGCGCCGCCGCCTGCGGGCGCGGTGACGCCGCCCAGGGCGACCGTCCCCGCCGCGACCCCGTTCTCGCGCAGGATGTAGGCGACGACGCTCGCGTACTCCTCCGGCGCGAGCGAGCCGCCGGCCCCCGGCGGCATGGTGACCTCGACCAGCTCGATCAGCTCGTCGACGGTCCGGTCCTCCCAAGTCCCCCGGAACGTCGGCCCGGCCAGCTCCGGCGCCTCGAACGAGCCGGTGAGGTTCGACATGTGGCATGTCGCACACATCTGCTCGTAGATCGGCTGGCCGGCGTCGGCCTCGGCCGCGGTGTAGCCGGCCGAGGCAATCTGCCCCGCCGCCGGCGCCGCCAAGGCCAGCGCCGCGCCGATCGCGGCGGCGCCGATCGCCCACGCGGAACCGTTCGGATGTCGGCTGCCTGCCCGTCGATGCATCAGCATTCTCCCTTCACACCCGCGTCACCCGTCAGTACGCCAGCGCGTAGCAGTCGCGCCGCGGGTCGCCGGCGGCGAGACGCGTCCCGGTCGCCGGATCGATGAGGACCGCGGTCGCGCAGCCGGACATCCCGAACGGGGGCACGTCGATGACCTGGTGCCCTCGGCTCCGCAGCTCGTTCGCCACCTCGGGCGAGATTCTCGATTCGACGTCCATCCGGTTGAACCCGGCCGCGTGCGGCCAGAACGACCCGTGCAGGTGCTGGGTCCGCACCCGCGGCCACGCCAGGGCGTCGTGCAGGTTGGGGTACCAGTCGTCCCAGAACTCCACGATGTTCAGGAACGCCTGCAGGATGGTCTGGTCCTGGTTGTCGCCCCCCGGGGTGCCGATGGCCATCAGCGGCTCGCCGTCCTTGAACACGAGGCTCGGCGTCAGGGTATATCGCGGGCGGGCGCGCGGGCGGATCTGGTTGGCGCGCTCGGGGTCGAGCCAGAACTGCTCGCCGCGGGTGCTGAGCCCGATGCCGGTCGCGCCGAGGATGACCCCGCCGCCGGTCCAGCCGCCGCTCGGGGTGGCGTCGAAGACGTTGCCGTCGGCGTCGACGATGGCGACGTGGGTGGTGTCCTTCAGCCCGCCGGCCGACGGCACGAACGACCCGTCGGCGTCGCTCGCCGCCACCCCGTCCTCGATGTCCGCGACCCAGAACGGCCACTCGTCCACCTCGGGGTCGTGGGGCACCGGGTCGCCGGCGCGGAACGCGACCGACGCGCGGCCGGGGTCGATCTCGGCCGCCCGCTCCCGGGCGTAGGCGGTGGACAGCAGGCCCTTCGCCGGCACGTCGACGAAGTCGGTGTCCGCGTAGTAGGTGTCGCGGTCCGCGTAGGCGAGCTTCATCGCCTCGACGACGGTGTGGATGTAGTCGGGGCTGTTGTGGCCCATCGCCTGCAGGTCGAACTCCTCGAGGATGTTGAGCGTCTGCAGGAGGACCGGGCCCTGGCTGTTGAACCCGTGCTTGTAGATGGTGTAGCCGCGGTACTCGGTGGCCGTCGGCGCCTCGACCCGCGAGTAGAACTCGGCGAAGTCGTCGAGCTCGAAGGGCGCCCCGTGCTCCTGCAGGAAGGCGACCATCTCCTCGGCGATGTCGCCCTTGTAGAAGCGGTCGCGGGCGGCGGCGATGCCCTGCTCGCGGCCGAGATGGGCGTTGGCCCGCTCGGCCTCCACCATCCTCGTGAGGGTGGCGGCAAGCGTCGGGAACGCGATGGTCTCGCCCGCCGCGTACAGCGACCCGTCGGACTTCAGCCAGAACCGCTGGTTCTCCGGCCACGCCTCCATGAACCCGAGGTTGGCCTCGATGGCGCGGGCGGTGAGGGGCCGCAGCGGGAACCCCTGCCCGGCGTACTCGATGGCGCGGGCCGAGACCCGCTCGAAGCTCATCGTGCCCCAGCGCTCGAGCACCGTCAGGGCGCCGTGGAGGGCGCCCGGCACGACGGCGGGGTCGAGGCCCTCGCCGAGGAGATCGCGCCCGCGCGACTCGTACCACTCGATGCTGGCGCCCTTCGGGGCCCAGCCCTGGGCGACGACGGAGGTGACCTCGCCCTCCGCGGCCGGGTAGACCAGGATCAGCGCCTCTCCCCCCAGCCCGTAGAGGTCCTGCTCGACGACCCCGCCCACGAGGAGCGCGGTCACGCCCGCGTCGAACGCGTTGCCGCCCTGCAACAGGATCTCGAAGGCGGCCGCCGTCGTCAGCGGGTGCCCGGTGGAGAGGCCGGCCGAGGGTCCCGACACCGGCGGTCGCTGGGCCTCGAGCGGGGCCGCCGCGAGGGCGGCGGCCAGTCCGACGACGACGAGGCGCGCGACGAGCGCTCGGCGCCTTGCGTGGTTCAGCATCTCGACCCTCCAGACGGTTCTGTTGCCGCGGGGAATTCGTCCGGCGCTGCGGGAGAATCGTCCAGCGAACATCCGATCGGACCCGGCAACGACCCTGCCTCAATCAGGAACGCGGTCGCCGGGACTCGCCAACCACCCTCGGGCGCCGCACCCTTGCGCCCGACACGCGGCACGGCGGTCGCGTCAGCGCCCCGAGTCACATGCGCGTCCCCCTCTCCGGTTCAACGGCGCTCCGCCGCCAACTGCTCCAGGTACAGGTTCTCCAGGCGCTCCACCGCGGCGAGGAAGCCGTCGGGGTCGACGAACGTGTCGGGGTGGTAGGCCTGCCCTCTTTCAAACTTGTCGTGCAGGCCGTACTGCCCCCCGTGCGCCGCGACCCAGACGTCGACGTCGAGCGCCTTCTGCCGGCGGAACGTCTCGGCGAAGTCGTCGGCCACCCCGGGATAGGTCGGGTCGACCACCAGCCGCTTTCCGGCGTTGATGGTGCCCATGTTCGCGATGGCGACGCTGTACTCGCGCCCGTTCTCCTCCACCGTCATGAGGTAGCTCGAGCTGCCGGCGGTATGCCCGGGGCTCTCCATCACCGTGAGCCGCGCGTCGCCCAGCTCCAGCACCTCGCCGTCGGCGATGATGCGGTCGACCTCGACCGGCGGGAACGACTCGCGGCCGCCGAAGTGCGGGTCGCTGAACCCGCCGTCCTCGAGCACCGGCGCGTCGCCGGCCGTCGCCCACATCTCGGCCCCGGTCATCTCCTTGATCTCGGCGAGGGCCGCGGTGTGGTCCCAGTGCGCCTGCATCTGCAGCAGCACCCTCACGTCCTCGAGCCGGAAGCCGAGCGACTCGATGTTCTCGCGGATCATCGCGGTCGAGTCCTCGAGCCCGGTGTTGATGAGGAAGTGGCCCTCGTCCGACGTCACGAGAAAGACGGCGAGGTCGTACGTGCCCACCGCGTAGAGGTTGCCGATGACCCGGTGGCCGGGGAACGGCCGGGTCCACCCGTCGGGTTGCGCGGCGAGCGGCGCGGCGACGACGAGGGCCAGCACGGTGGCGACGACGACACGGCGCAGGTCGGTTCTCATGACGATGGCTTCTCCCTCTCGAACGGATGCCGGCGGGGCGCCGCGGCGCGGGACGGCGCGGCCCACCCGGGGTCGGCGGTGCGGAGAGCGGAACCGCGGCTCCCCATCCCTCAACGGACGGCGGCCGCGGCGGCCAGCTCGTCCATGCGGTGCCCGCCCAGAATGCCGGGCATGCTGTAGTTGCCCTCGTGGCACGCGTACTCGTACAGCGGCTGGTCGCCGCGCTGCATCGGCAGCGACGCCGTCCAGGGGCGCGTCCAGGTGTCGGGGTCGTCGACGGTGTACTCGTAGACGAGGGTGTCGGCGTCGACCCGGGTCAACCGCTCGACGAGGGTCATGTTCCGGGTCGTCCCCCGCCACCGGCGCTGGTCGTTGAAGCGCGACGTCTCGATCACGAGGGTGTCGCCCTCCCAGCGGCCGCGCGAGTCGCCCGACCACTGGCGGACGTCCCCGGGCAGGGCCGGCCGCCCGTCGAGGGGCACCACCCGCACGGTGTGGACCATCTCGGTGAGCAGCACCACGTGGTCGGGGGTCTGGAACACCTGCAGGTTCTGGTTGTAGCCGCCGGGGGTGATGGGCGGGCCGGCGTTGAAGCCGAGGATGCACCGGTCGAAGGCGCTGCGATCGAGCCACGAGTCGGCGGGATGGTCGCGCCGGTACGCGCTCCGCGCCTCGGTGCGCTCGCGCCCCGCCGGCGACATCTCGGGCAGCCGCCCGTTCGGCGGGTCCACGATCAGCGACGTGCGCCGGGTGCCGACGGTGCGGGTGCCGCGGTCGAGCCAGAAGTTGTTGTAGAAGCCGGGAGCCCCTTCCTCGCCCCGGTCCACGCTCTCGGTGACCTCGGTGCGCCGGGCCGCGCGGTTGGCGAGCTCGACGTTGCGCTCGACCACCTCCTGCTCGAGGTTGGCCGCCTCCTCCTCGGTCAGGAACGCCTGCTCGCCCAGCCGTTCGGGCCGCTCCAGCGGCGTGATGGTGCGGAAGTCCCAGACGCCCTGCAGGTCCGGGGCGCCCCACCCCGTCCGCGGCGCCTCCTGGGCCGCGGCCGACACCGACAGCCCCACCGCCGCCACCAGCGCCGCGGTCACGGTTCCGAGAACTCGATGACGCATCTGAACCCCTCCTGATTGGCGTCGAACACGCCCACTATACCGTTTCCTAGCGGCCGGCGGCCCGCTCCAGGGCCCGTTCGCCGCTCAGCATGTTGGCGATGCTGTAGTTCCCCTCGTGGCACGCGTACTCGAAGAGCGACTCGTCGATCCGGCGCAGGGGCAACTCGCCCGACCAGGGACTCGTCCACCGCGTCGGGTCCTCGACCGTGAACTCGTAGCGGATCGTGTCGGCGTCGACCCGCGTGAACCGCTCGACGATGCGGAGGCTCTCGGTGCGGCCGCCGTTGGCGGCGCGGATGCGGACCACGTCGTTGCCGAACGACGACCCCTCCTCGCTGCGGGCGATGCGGCGGGTCTCGACGACGAGGGTGTCGCCCTCCCAGCGGCCGCGCATCTCGCCCAGCCACTGCGGGATGCCCCGGTCGGGGCGCGGCCGGCCGTCGAGGGGGATGATGCGGGTGTCGTGGATCATCTCGACCTGGATCACGACGTGGTCGGGCGTCTGCAGGATCAGGTAGTTGTTGTTGTAGCCGGTCGGCAGCATCGGCGGCCCCACCGACCAGAGCATGCAGCGGTCGTTGAGGTCCATGTCGGTCCAGGTGTCCGCCGGTCCGCGCTCGGCCCGCGCGGAGAGGCGGGCGTCCTCGTCCGCCTGCGCCTCGGGCGTCAGCGGCGGGAGCCGGCCGTCGGGCGGATCGACGATGAGCGACGTCTGCCCCGTGGACGTGGTGCCGCGATCGAGCCAGAAGTTGTTGTAGAACCCCGGCGCCCCGTCCTCGCCGACGTCCACGCTCTCGGTGACCTCGGTCCGCGACGCCGGCCGCGCGAGAAGCGCCGCGTTGCGGTCGAGGACCTCGCGCTCGAGGTTCGCCACCTCTTCCGCCGTCAGCCGCTCGCGTCCCGCCATCTCCTGCGGGCGCTCGAGCGGGGTGACCGTCTTGTTGGTGTAGGTGCCCTGCAGGTCGGGGTCGCCCCAGGGCGTGCGCGGCGCCGCCGGCTGGCCGGCCGCCGAGACCACCGGGAACGCGACGACCGCGAGCAGGATTGCGCCAACGAGGGATCGAACCGTCATCTTGACCTCCGTCGGCTTCGCGACCTCGTTCGACCGCCGGGTCGGGAAGCCCATCTTGCCATGTCGGACATCGGACCCGTCCATGCTACGCCGCCAGGGGGGCCGCTACAACCACGAACACCCGGTCGCGAGGCCGGTTCGGCTCCTCCCGCCGGAACGGAGACTTGCCGCGACCACGAAGCGGGCTTCGCCAAGTGCCCGATTTCCGGGAGGCCGCTCACGATTCCCCCTTCGGTCTGCGGCTTCGGGTAACCTGACACCGGACCGGGACGCAGACCACATCCTGGTCCGGGAGGCCGACCATGCATCGCTTGCTCTCGGTGTCGATCGCCACGGGTATCCTGGCCGCCGGCGCTGTCGCCGCGACCGCCCAGACCACAGCCACGGGTCACGGTGAGGAGACCTTCAACACCCGCCTCGTCGGGACGGACGACCTGCAGGCGCGCTCCGCCTACCAACCGCTGCCGGTCCGCCAGGGCGCGCGCCGCATCGTCTACGTCGGTCACCATGCCGGGGAGCGGCTGAATCCCCTGACCGGTGCGGTCGAGCCCAACGGCACCTCCGTCGTCGACGTCACCAACCCCGAGACGCCGGTCTACCTCGCCCACATCCCCGCGACGGGCGGGGCCAGCGGCGCCCAGATGGTCCAGGTGTGCGCGGGTGAAGAGCTTCCTCGGGGCGGAGCCGGGCAGTTCTACCTGCTGCGCTCGAACGGCAACCGGAGCCACGAGGTCTGGGACGTCACCGAGCCGGCCCGGCCCGCCTTCGTGCGGACGGTGGCCGAGATGGGCCGCACCCCGACCGGCGAGCAGCACACGCACAAGAACTGGTGGGAGTGCGACACGGGGGTCGCCCATCTCGTCGGCACCGTCGACGGGTGGCGCGCCCCCCGCATCCTGCAGGTCTTCGACCTCGCCGACCCGGCGGCCCCGCGGCGCATCCGCGACTTCAGCCTCCCCGGGGTGCAGCCCGACGCGAGCGGACCCGTGCCGGGCGGCTCGGGGCTGCACGAGGTCGTGCGGCTGGGGAACCGCCTGTACCTCGCCTACGGCACGTCGGCCGACGGCGCGGTGCAGATCATCGACCGCGACCGGCTGCTGCGGGGCGATCCCGCCTCCGCCGCCCCCCTCGCGTCGAGCCCCACCGCCCTCGCGTTCCCCCAGGTCGGCCGCATCGACCTGCCGTCGTTCTGGGGCGGCCACACCGCCATGCCCCTGCTCGACGTGCCCATCGCCGACTACGCCGGCAACCGCGACCACGCGACGCGCGACTTCCTCTTCGTCGTCTCCGAGTCGGTCGCCAACGCGTGCCAGGAGACGCGCCACGTGACCCTCATGCTCGACATCACCGACGAGGCCCATCCCCTGCCCATCGCCACGTTCCAGGTGCCGGAATCGAGCGGCGGGTTCTGCGGGCGCGGCGGACGGTTCGGCCCCCACGCGCCGCAGTGGTCGATGGAGCCCCCCTTCTACCGCAAGCTGATGGTCGTGTCGTGGTTCAACGCGGGCGCGCGGGTGATCGACGTGCGCGACCCCTTCGACCTGGAGGAGGTGGCGTACTACATTCCCGCCACCACCGAGCGCACCGACGAGCGGTGCGCCGTAATTGACGGCGTCGAGAGCTGCCAGGTGGCCATTCAGACCAACAACGTCGAGGTAGACGACCGCGGTCTGATTTACCTCGCCGACCGCGCCGACACCGGCCTTCACATCGTGGCGCTGACGGGTCCGGCCGCCGCGATCCTCGAAGAACCCGCGCCGTAGGGGAAACTGCAGCTCGGTCCCGAACCGCCCCGTGAAGTGCTCGTCCACGAGACGCTGCACCCGGTCGAGCGCTGCGGGAGCGAGGCGGTGTGAGCTCGTCCGCGCGCTTTGCGGCGAAGACGCCTACCGGCCGTCGCTCCGGGAGCGAAGCGCCTCGGGCCAGTTCAGGAGCACGGAGATCGACGGGTCGACGCCCGACCTCGTCGTCACGAAGCTGCCGTCGGCCGCGACGTCGTACGACGGCGGGCGCTCGTAGGTCCGGAAGCCGCCGTCGAAGAGGCGGACCGGCGCCTCGAACTCGAACCCGTTCGATGTCTCGACCCGGGCCTCCATCATGGTCTGCCCGTCGAGGTAGTGCAGCGCGCCGCCGTCCCCCGCCCACCGGGGCTCGGCCCCACCGTCATGGGAGACCCGCACGGGTGGGCCCGGCCCGGGATAGGGGCGCACCCAGATCTCGCGCCGGCCGGTGGCGTCCGACGTGTAGGCGAGCCACCTCCCGTCGGGGGACAGCGCCGCCCCCGTCCCCTCGCTCGCCGCCGTTCGCACCAACGGGCGCGGCTCTTCCTCCGCCAGGGGCGACAACTCGACCAGGTCGCCGCTCTCGCCCGAGATCTCGACCGCGATGAGCTTCCCGTCGGGGGACCAGTCATGGCCGTGAAGGTGTCCCTCGGCCCCGATCGGCTCGGGCGGGCCGCCGCCCGCGGCGGACACTCGAAAGAGCGATCCGTCGCCCTCGTAGACGATGGCGGCGCCGTCCGGCGTCCAGAGCGGCGATCCGATGGCGTCGCTCGACTCGTCGAAGGTGAGACGGATGGCCGGGCGGTCCCCGTGGAGGTCGAACACCCAGAGGTCACCGGCCACGACGAGGGCGAGCCGGCCCCCGTCCGGCGACAGGCGCGGGTACCGCGGGTCGTCCAGACCGTCGATACGCTCGGTCTCGAGCTCCCTCCCCGTGCGATCGAGCCACAGCACCGAATGCGCCGAAGCGGCGTCGCGCCACGCGATGATCCCGGTCTCGGATGCCGAGAACGACCGCCAGCGCACGTCGTCGCTGCCCACGTCCTCGGCCACGACGGCAGGCTCGCCGACGAGCTCGAGGCGCGTGTCGTCGAACGGCTGCGCCAGCAGCCGGCTCCCCTGCATGAAGAGCAGCCGGCCGGTCGCCGAGTCGGGCGGCCGCGCGTACACGGCGGGGCGCTCGGTCGCCAGCAGCCGCGTCGGTTCCTGCGCGGCCGGATCGAGCCCCACCGCGCCGACGTAGATCCCGCCGGTGGTCGAGTCCAGGGAGGCGCGCAGGTAGAGGAAGTGACGCCCGTCCGGAAGGAACCACGGGGCGGCGTGGGTGAACTCGCCGCGGGTGCCGTCCACCGTCGTGAGCGCCGTCGGCGTCCCGCCCCCGGCCGCCACCTGCATGATCCCGTCGCGTCCGCCGAACAGGATGACGTCGTCGCCGTTCCAGGTGCCGCCGTTGAACACCGGCGTGTCGCATACCGGCTCGGCCTCCCCGGTCGCGACGTCGACCCGCCGCAGGGTGCGGCCGTCGGCGAAGCCGACGAACCGGCTGTCGGGGGACCAGAACAGCGGGGTCGCCGTGCGGGCCGAGTCGGCGACCTGGCGGGCCTCGCCCGAGGCCAGGAAGTGGACCAGGACACGAGACCCGCCAGCCTCGCCGGCTTCGAGGTGGGCGAGCTGCCCGCCGTCGGGCGACACCTCCGCGAAGGCCCCCAGCCCCGGCGCCCCCTGAATCGCGAACCGCACCGGCTGGCGCGGGGCCGCCGGCTGCAGCAGCCAGACCCCGAGGCCGGCCACCGCCGCCGCGCCGGCGAGCTCGAGCGCCCTGCGCTTCCATCCCGATGCGCCGCGGGCCGATGCGCCGGCGGCCCCCCGTTTCGCATCCGCGAACCCCCCGTGCAGCCCCATCCGCACGTCGGCGATGTCGCGCATGCGCTGGAAGGGCTCCTTCTCCAGGCACCGGCGCAACACGGCGGAAACCACGGGAGCGACATCGCCGGGCAGCGTCTGCCACGCCGGCTCGGCCTTGAGCACCTCGGCGAGGATGCCGGCGGCGCCGTCGCCCTCGAACGCCCTCCGTCCCGTCAGCATCTCGAACAGGACGGCCCCGAAGGCCCAGATGTCGGTGCGCCGGTCGACAGTCCTGCCGCGCGCCTGCTCGGGCGACATGTACGCGGCGGTACCCACGACGACTCCCACCCCGGTATCGGCGGACGACCACGTCGACGGATCGTGCCGATTGCCGGGCGTCGCAGCCTGCAGCGCCTTGGCCAGCCCGAAGTCCAGCACCTTCACGGTCCCGTCGTGCTGCACCTTGACGTTGGCGGGCTTCAGATCGCGATGGACGACGCCGGCCTCGTGCGCCGCTTCCAGGCCGTCCGCGAGCTGGGTGGCTATCGCGAGCGCCTCGTCGGGCGGCATCGCCCCCCGGGCGATCCGCGCTTCCAGCGTCGGCCCCTCGACCAGCTCGAGCACCAGCGCCCGCACGCCGCCGTCTTCCTCTATGCCGTAGATCTGGGCGATGTTCGGGTGGTTGAGCGACGCCAGCAACTCGGCTTCCCGCTGGAACCGGGCCAGCCGATCGGCGTTCGCGGCGAAGGGGTCGGGGAGCAGCTTGAGGGCGACGTCGCGGTTGAGCCGGGTGTCTCGGGCGCGATAGACATCGCCCATGCCGCCCGCGCCGAGGACGCCGGTGACCTCGAAGTGCCTCGCGAACCGGTCGCCGACGGTCAACGGCATGCGGCACCGCTCCGGCGATGGGCAACGGACAGGTCGGAAGGCGGTCGGCGACTCGCGATCATCCACCCCCGTCCGTGGACGGCCGGCCGCCGGTCTTTCGCATGCCCGGGACCGGCGCACCAGCCCGACCCGTGAATCGAGCCCGGCGAGAGCCGGCCCCCCCTCGCCCGGCACCCGGCCCCATCCCGAAGGGTACTACAGGGTGCCTGCCTCGCTCCCCGAGGCGGCCTCGGTGGACGGCGCGCCGGCTCACCGACCGAGGGGCGGCGTGTGCGTCGGAAAGGGTGCCTGCCTCGCTCCCCGAGGCGGCCTCGGTGGACGGCGCGCCGGCTCACCGACCGAGGGGCGGCGTGTGCGTCGGAAGACGGCGAGCCCGCGTCGCCTGCTCGAAAGCGTAACCGAGGGCCAGCAGGCGAGGCTCGTCGAACGCCCGGCCCAGGAACGAGAGGCCGACGGGAAGGCCGTCGCCGGTGAAGCCGGCGGGCACGATGAGGTCGGGGAAGCCGGTGAGGTTGGCGTACCGCGTCGCCGAGGGGCCACCCCCGCCGGTCGGCGCGGGGGCGACGTCGACGCGCCCGGGCCGGCGGGGCGACGTGGGATACACGATGGCCGCAAGATCGTCGGCGTCCATGAGCCCGCGGATCATGGTGCGCACCATCGGCAGGCCGTGCTCCAGGACGGCGCGGTACTCGGCGTCGGACAGCTCGCCGCTCGCGTCCTCCCGCCGCATCAGGCTCCACCGGCCGGGGTTGTGCCCCGCCCCGTCGGCCGGCGAGGCGAGCCGCACCGAGCGCTTGACGAGATCGGCGAGGGTCGCGTGGAACCGGGGCTCGAGGGTCGCGAGGTACTCCGCGATCTGCGCCCGGAACTCGCGGTAGCGGACCACGGTGTAGAAGTCGCCGCTCGCCTCGAGCAGCCACCGCGGCAACCGCACGTCGACGATGGTGGCCCCGGCCTCCCGCATCACGTCGAGCGAGGCCTCGACGACCCAGTCGACGTCGCCGTCCTGGCCGAGGAAGTCGCGGGCGACCCCGATGCGGGCCCCGGCGAGGGCGTCCGCGTCGAGATGGCGCGTGTAGTCGGTCTCGAACCGCCCGCCGCTCGCGTCGGTGGCCTCGTCGGCGGGGTCGACGCCGGTCATGACCCCGAGGGCGGCGGCGACGTCGTACACGTGCCGCGCCATCGGGCCCGCGGTGTCGAACGACAGCGCCAGGGGCACGATGCCGTCGCGGCTCAGCAGGCCCAGGGTGGGCTTGAGCCCCGCGATGCCGTTGGCGGTCGACGGCGAGCGCACCGATCCGCCGGTGTCGGTCCCCAGCCCGACCTGGGCGAAGGCCGCCGCGATCGCCGCGCCGGTCCCCCCCGACGATCCCCCCGGCGACCGGACGAGATCGTGGGGGTTGCGCGTGCGCCCCCCCAGCGAGCTGATCGCCCCGCCGGAGGCGAACTCGCTCATGTTGACCTTGGCGAGCACGATGGCGCCGGCCTCGCGGAGCTTCCGGACGAGGAAGCCGTCGTCGGGGGGCAGCGATCCCGCCAGCAGGACCGACCCCGCGGTGGTCGGCAGATCCGCGGTGTCGAAGTTGTCCTTCAGGACGACGGGGATGCCGTGCAGCGGAGAGCGCGGGCCGCCGGACCGCCGCTCGGCGTCGAGCTCGCGGGCGCGCGCCACCGCGTTCGGATTGAGGGCGATGACGGCGTTGAGGGCCGGCCCGGCCTCGTCGTAGGCGGCGATGCGGGCCAGGTAGCCCTCGACGAGCTGCTCCGACGTCAGCGTGCCGGCGTCGAACGCCCGGTTGAGGTCCTCGATGGTCGCGGCGGTGACTTCGACGGTCTGCCCGTCCGCGGCGGGAACGCAGGCGAGTGCGAGCAGCAGGGCGAGGCCGTGCAGCCGCCGGAAGGGTTGTCCAATCATGTCAGGCTCCCGGAAATGACGGAACCACGATGCCGCCCCCGCCGGGACCGACGACGCGTGTCGAGGTCCCGGCAGAGCCCCGCGTTCTACTCCTCCGGCAGCGCGAAGGCGACGAGGCGCGCGTCCGGCCCGGCGCCGGTGGCGATGAGGATGAACTGCCGGCCAACTCGCGAGCGGTAGGTCATCGGGTTGCCGCTGGTGCGGAACTCGGTGGCCACCCGGGTCACCTCGCGGCCGGTCTCGGCGTCGAACGCGTACAGGTACGGATCGCCCCCGCCGAGGAAGACGAGCCCCCCGCCGGTCACCATGGGGCCGGGCGCGCCGGGGGTGCCGAGGCGGTCGGGCAGGTCGACGCCGCGCAGCAGCGGATGCGCGCGCATGATGCGGCTGCCCTCGCCGAACGGCACGCTCCAGGCGATGTCGCCGGCGTCCAGGTCGATCGAGACGAGCCGCGCGTACGGCGGCTTGACGAGGGGTATCGGACCGAGGCGGCTCCGCTCGGCCGGAACGTACCCGCCCAGCCCCCGGAAGATGCCGGCCGAGCCGCCGCGCGGGCAGTTGTTCGTGTAGGCCACGTCGACCTCCGGCAGCTCGGGATCGGTCTCGCAGACCTGGTTGGCCGACACCCCCTCCGACGTCCGCACGTAGAGCCGGTTGGTGGTCGGGTCGAGCGCCGCCCCACCCCAGTTGGCGCCGCCGTCCACCCGCGGCCGCTGCAGCGTCCCCCGCAGGCTGGGCGGCGTGAAGAGCGGCCCGAGCCGGTAGGTCTGCAGCTCTTCGGTCGCGATGCGGTGGATCTCGGGGGTCAGGTCGTTCGCGTCGTCGAGCGAGACCCCCTGCGCCGCGAACGGCGGCGGCTTCGTCGGGAACGGCTGGGTCGGATACGGCACCTCGCCCGGCACGTCGGTCTCGGTGTCGACCGGGCGCTCCTCGATGGGCCACACCGGCTCGCCGGTCACCCGGTCGAAGACGTAGGTGAAGCCCTGCTTCGACACCTCGGCGACGGCGTCGATGGTGCGGCCGTCGACGTCGAGGGTCATCAGGTTGGGCGCCGAGGTGAAGTCGTAGTCCCACAGCCCGTGGTGCACGGCCTGGAAGTGCCACTCGCGCTCACCGGTGCGCGCGTCGAGGCAGACCAGCGACTCGGCGAAGAGGTTGGCGCCGAGCCGCCGCCCGCCCCAGTAGTCGCTGCTCGGGGTGCTCGTGGGCACGTACAGCAGCCCCCGCTCGGCGTCGAGCGACATCAGCCCCCACACGTTGGCGTGGCCGGTGAAGCGCCACGAGCCGCCCTCCCACGTGTCGGCCCCGAACGCGTCGTTCGACTGCGGCACCGTGTAGAAGACCCAGCGCCGCTCGCCGGTGTGGACGTCGAACGCCTGCACCGAGCCGGGGGTGTCGAAGCGCTTCTGGATGCGGTCGGGCACGCGGCTTCCCACGATGACGAGGTCCTCGAAGACGACCGGCGGAGACGTCTGGTCGAACATCTCGTGGGTCACGGGGTTCGGAAAGCCCTCGGTCAGCAGCACCCGGCCGCCGTCGCCGAAGCCGGGGATCAGCGAGCCGTCGGCCGCGTTCAGCGCATAGAGGCTGTCGCGGCTGTTGATGAAGACGCGCATGTCGTCATCTGCGCCCGCCGCGCGGCTGGCGGTCGCCGGCCAGACCGCGACGCCGCGGTGCTTGAAGCCGCCGGGAGGGCCGCCCTCCGGGCCCGTGCGCCACGCCTCGGGGTCGAACGCCCACAGCTCGTCGCCGGTCTCGGCGTCGAGGGCGACCACCCGCGTATACATGGTCGACACGTAGACGACATCGTCGATCATCAGGGGCATGACCTCGAAGCTGCCGGGCCGGGTGCGGAACTCCTGGTTGGGCAGCTCGTCGGGCTCCCAGGTCCAGGCGATCTCGAGCCCGTCGACGTTCGAGGCGTCGATGTCGGCCAGCGGCGAGTACTTCGACGCCCCCTGGTCGGCCCCGACGTAGGGCCACTCGACCATGCCGCCCGACGGTCCCTGCCCCGCCGCGGCGCCGGCGGCGGCAAGGAGGAGGGCCACGGCGACCGCGGCGTGCCTGTAGAGCTTCGTCTGCATCGGATGCCTCGCTCGCATTGCCGGTCTGGCGCGACCCCTCGTTCGCGTCGGGAGTCTCGCAGGCGCGAAACTCACTCCCTCAAGCTCGTCCCGGCCGCCAGTCGTCGCCTTCGACTTCGCTTGGCGCCCAAGGCACTCCACGGAAGTCCGCGCCGTTCCGGGGCGCCGACCCCTACGGGAAGTTGGTCTTCACGATGCTGCGGTCGATGTCGGCGAGCGAGGCCACGCCCGCGAACGCCATCGCCTGCCTCAGCTCGGCGTTGACGATCTCGAGCACCCTCTGCGCCCCCTCCTCGCCGAACGCCCCCAGCCCCCAGCGCGACGCGCGGCCCAGGCACACGGCGTCGGCCCCCAGGGCCAGCGCCTTGAGCACGTCGCTGCCGCGGCGGAACCCGCTGTCTATCAGCACCGGGACCCGGCCCGCCACCGCCTCTACCACCTCCTCGAGCACCTCGAGGCTCGAGGGACCGTAGTCGAGGGCCCGCCCGCCGTGGTTGGACACGATGACGCCGTCCACCCCGCGCTCCAGGCACTGCTTCGCCCCGTCGCCGGTCAGGATGCCCTTGGCGAGCATGGGCACCTCGCACATCGGCCGGAGGTCGTCGAAGAGGCTCCACTCGTACCACAGCCGCCCCGCGGAGACGCGGTAGGGGTTCGGGGCGTCGGGCCGCGGCTCGCGCCGCGTCACCCGGCGCGGCGCCCCGCCGGTGTGCCTGACGTGCAGGTCACGCTCGTAGTAGGACGCCTGCTGGTCGATGGTCACCACGATCGTCTGCGCGCCCACCTCCTGGGCGTCGCCGAGGGCCACCCGGTTCGGCTCCATCTCGCGCGTCGCGTAGCGCTGGAACCAGAGCGGCCCCTCCGCGCCCCGGGCGATGCGCGTGAACGGGAGGCTCGACGCGTTGCTGACGATCATCGTGGTGCCGGTGGTGGTCGCCGCCCGGTGCATGCCCAGCTCGCCGTCGGGGTGCAGGTCGCGCTGCCGCGCCGTCGGCGCCAGCATGATCGGGCTCGGCATCGGATGCCCGAAGAGCTCGGTGGACGTGTCGATGGCGGCCGGATCGACCCCGCCGCGGCCGATCAGCTCGACCCAGTCGAACGCGTCGCGGTTGCGGTAGAGGGTGAACTCCGACTCGGTCCCGTGGGCCGTGTAGTCGTAGACGGCCAGGGGGACGTTGGCCCGGAAGACGGGCTCGAAGTCGAACACGTCGCGCATCTCGTCGAACCCGAGAAAGCGCCGGTGCGGGCCGAGCGGCCACGGGTCGCGCTGCGCATGCAGCAGCGGCGACGCCGCCATGAACGACGCCAGCCCGGCCAGCGCCTTCCTCCGTGACATTCCCCGACGCCACCGCTGATCGATCTTCCCCACGATGCCTCCTGCGCTGGAGAAACCCGACGGCTCCGCCCGACCCGGGCGCTCCCGCGCGGCATGGCGGGACCGGGCCGCCGTGGCGGCGTCAGCAGTGTATCAGCAGAAAGGGAACGCCGGACGGCCGGAGGCGGGAGGGCGGCGCCGCGGCCGCCCGGCCGAGGCTCAGCGCCGGCCCGCCGAGGGCTCGGTCGCGACCTCGACGAGCCGTCGCTGCAGGAGGTCGTCGAGGAGCCGGTCCACGTCCCGCTCGAGCACGTCGCGGGAAACGTCGTACTCGGCGAGCACGCGGTCGACGATGACGGCCGGGGTGGTCCGCTCCTCGATCAGGCTCCACACCATGGCGCCGACGTCGTCGAGGCCGAAGTAGCGCCCCGAGCGCATGTCGGCCACGATGATCTGATCGCCCAGTCGGGCGCAATGGGCCTTCCCCGATGCCTTCAACAGCGTGTCTGATTGCATGGCAGCTCCCGTTCAGGCGGCCTCGGCGTTCACCCCCGGGCGCTGCCGCCCGTGGAAGGCGTGCTGCAGCCAGGCATCGAGCGTCAGGGTCGAGAGCAGGCCCCCGAGGTCGGGGGCGTGCCCCTGCCGGGCCATGTGCAGGGCCGTGCGCAGGCGTTCACGGTCGACGGCCCCGAGCTCGACCAGCACCGACGAATCGACGATCTGCTCGAGCACCGGCCATTCCTTCCGCAGGCCGTTGTACGCCGCGTGCCCCGTCGACGCGTTCTGCGTGCGGCATCTGACCCGCTCGGGCAGGATGCCCTTCATGGCGCGGCGGAGGATGGCCTTGGGCTCTCCGGGCACCGCCTTCAGGCTCCACGCCATCCCGAGGGCCAGCTCCACGAGCGGCCGGTGCAGGAAGGGGTAGCGAATGTCGCAGGCCTTCTCCAGGTATCCGCGCAACAGGAAGCCGGTGATCCAGCCGATGCGCTCGACGTGCCACTGATCCGCGACTCCCCGCCCGGTCCGCGGCATGTTCGTGCTCCGGGCGCGATCATGCAGGCTCCACGTCCGTGCGAAGCTCGGCTCGATCCAGTCGTGTCCCCCAGGCGTCCAGCCGTAGCTGATGCCGGCGCGACCCATCAGGGGACCCAGGGCATACCTGAGGCCGAGGCTGCTCAACGGCATCTTCAGGGTCCGCTGCCACCGGTTGAGCTCGCGCCACAACTGCATCAGCCGCCATCCGCGCAGCAGATCGGCGAGGTGCACCGGCTCCTGGTGCTTGCTCAGGACGACGGCCTCGGCGGCGATGCCGCTCAGAAGCACCGGCACGCCGCCTCCCTCCATGAGCCGCGCGTACCGCTCGTGCACGCCGAAGAACACCGCCGCCCCATGCGGCTCCTCCCAGTGCTGCACGGCTTCCGCGAGCCGGCTGAACGGATGATGGACGTCCCCGTCGATGTCGTGCCGTTCGATCTCGAGGTTCCGCTGGACCTCCGCCGCCCATTCCCGTTCGTCGCTCAACGTCGACTCGCCGAACACGACGGTGATCGCCGACAGCCGGGGTCGGCCACGCAGCCGGCACGCGACGCTCGTGATGGAGGACGAGTCGAGCCCACCCGAGAGATCCGCCCAGACCGGATCGGATCCGGACGTCCGGCTCGACACGGCCTCGCAAAGGGTGCTGTGGAACTCCTCGACGTGGTCTTCCTCGCTGCCGTGGACGCAACCGCCGGCAGCACGCCACTCCCAGTACCGCTCGACCCGAACGCCCCCACTCTCCGCCACCAGCCGATGGCCCGGCTCCAGCCGCGAGAGCCCCCGAAAGGGCGTACGACCCGAGTTCGGACGATCCACACCCAGGGCAAGCCGCTCCGCGACGTACTCCATGTCGAGCGGCGGCGTCTGCCTCCGGAGCGCCCGAAGTTGACGGAGCTGCGTGGCGAAACCGACCAGGTCCTCCCGCACGAGCACGTAGAGAGGCCGCACGCCGAGCGGGTCTCTCGCGCAGAGGAGGCGGCGGGCGCTTTCGTCCCACAGCCCGAACGCGAAGTCGCCGATCAGCCTCGAAGGGCACGCAATCCCCCAGGCGCGGTAGGCCGCGAGGGTCAGCCCGGCGTCGTCGGTCCCGGCATCGACGCCTCTGCCCGACAACTCCGCAATCAACTCCCTGCGGTTATCAATCCGGCCGTCGAACACGAGCACGCAACGGCCAAGAGCCTCTCTCGACGGCGGCGCCACGGTCGGACCGACCGCAAGCCGAGCGGGGGCGGTCGTACACCCGAGACCGACGGAACCTCCCACCCAATGGCTTCCGCGACTCGAGACCACGAGCCTCGCGGCCTCGTTCATACCCACGACGTCCCGCCGCGCCACGGGCCTGCCGTCCAGCGTCCGCACGCCGGCGATCACGCGGAGGGTCGCCCCCGTCATCAGAATCTGTGGCCTCTCCGGCACTCTGGTCGCCCGTCCGCGCGCCGGCTTGCAGCCGAAACACGACGACGGACGGCCCGCGTCACCTGTATCACCGACAGCCGCCTGCGGGACGATCTACCACTGGACCAGAACCTCTGCGTCCGCCTGAACCGGGTCCGACACTGGCGCGTTCCATCAGAGCGGCTCGCCGGTCGACAGAATGGGCACGTACGGCTCATGCTTCCAGTCGTCGAGCGAGTCGTCGAGGACCTCTCCGAGACACTCGACCCAGGCATGGGCGGCGAAGGGAAAGCGCTTCACGCCGATGCGCAGCGTCGCAGGAACACCTTGTAGCCTCAGCAACACATAGATGGCCAGGGACCGCGGCAGACAGTCCAGCCGCCGGCGATGGTAGTAGCGGCTGGCGGTCCGCACCGCTTCGACAGTTCGGTGCAGCCTGCGCCGCTGGACGGCCAGCGGCGCAGGCTGGACGGATCGCCGACCCCAGCGATCCACCAACCGGAATACGCGCGGAAAGCCGAGCACGCGGAAACCGATATCCAGAAGAACAAAGACCGCGAGCGCCTGGATGGTCATGTTCCTTTCGCTCATCTCCTTCAAGGTCGAGCCCGGAGACACCCGCTCGTGTGGGATGGCCGAACAAAAGTAGTGTGGCGACTGACAAGTACGTTTGCCCGGCCAACATCTGAACTGGCGCGGCAGCAGCGGATCTCAATGGTAAGCGCCAATGCTGACACGTTGCACGGTCGTCGGCCACGCAGTGAGGCCGCAGTAATGCCAACCCAATTGTCGGGCAGGACACTAGCGATGGGTCAACGGAGGCGGCCAGAGTCCGTAGAGCCCAAAGTGCTCGCCGTCGAGACAGAGCCCAAGGCAGTCGCCGGTTGTCATTTGGATAGGGCCGAAGTCGACTACATGTGGCGCCAAGTACGCCTTCTTCTGCTGACCTTGATTTGTCACGTCTGCCTCCTTGTTCCAGAATGGCCGCCGACTCGTGAACCGTCGGCATCCTCTCAGATCCGGCTGTCGCGCGGCATTGCCTCCCATCAACCGGCACGATGACATGGATCAAGCGCTTGCCAGGAACCGGCAGGCACGGTCGCACGGTCGGATGAGTAAGCGCCGGCCGAGGGCGAGTCAGGCCCGGACTTCGATTCGCCGATCCAAGGCCGGAGCGGACCTGCGCGCCCGTGGAGCAACGTCAGCCGTCGGCAGAAGGACCGTGAAGGTAGCACCCTGGCCGAGGCAACTCTCGACCGCGATTCGCCCGCCCTGAGCCTCCACCACGTGTCGGACGATCGCTAAGCCGAGACCCGTCCCCGGAACCCCGGCGCTCCCCGCGACGACCCGGTAGAACTCGTCGAAAATGCGGCCCTGGTGGTCTGGAGCGATACCGATTCCGCCATCCACCACGGCGACCGCCACTTCGTCCCTCCGCCGGCGCAGCTCCACGCGCACTCGGCGACAGCTCCCCGAGTACTTCATCGCGTTGTCGAGGAGATTCACGAAGACTTGAGCCATCGCGGACGGGTCTACCCAGACCCCGGGCAACCGCGTCTCCGGAGCGGTCACAGTGATCGTGAACCCGCCCCGCGCACGCTTGGTGTCGACCGCCTCCAATGCAACGCCGACGACATCCTCTATCGTCGCCGCCTCGGGGTGATAGTGAACCCGCGCCGATTCGATGCGCCCGAAGCTCAGCACGTTGTCGATGAGTTGGCCCAAGCGCGCGCTCTCGTGCTCGATGCGACGCCCGTACTCGACGATTTTGTCTGCCGCGTCGACCCGCCCGCGGCGCAGGAGCTCCCCGAACATGGTGATGGATGCAAGCGGCGTGCGCAGCTCGTGGGACACGCTGGCTACGAACCCGTTCCGGATCCGAGAGAGCTGCCGCTCGCGTCGCGCCGCCCGCCACGTGAGCAGCACGCCGCCCATCGCCATCACCGACATCAGCGTCGACAAGAGCCAGCGCGTCTGCGCGTTCGACTGCAGGACCTGAGCCGCCGCCGTGTGACGGCTCCGTGCCGACAACTCTAGGTCGCGGAACACGAAATCGAAGCGGCCCTTCAACTCGTCGGACTGGCCCGGGCCCTTGTGCGTAGCAGCCAACGCCCGCCCAGCGTCGTCCGTAACGCGCAAGATCAGGTTGTCCCGCACCGCGTCCGCAAGCGTGCTTCCCGCGTCGACGATAACCTGCGGCAGGTACTCCCTCTCGAATCGACGCCTGTCGATGACGAAGCCGGTAAAGCCGACGGGGACCGAGTCAGCGTCAACGACGAACCGGTAGACAACGCGGTTCTCGGAATCCAGTTCGTCCACGTAGATCTCGGATCGGTTCAGATGCTGTATCCACTCCAGCCGAAGCAGCATGATGACCCGGAACATGACCGCTTCCAGGGCGGGATCGGCGCGGACGCCGATATGTCCTGTGTCCGGGTCGTAGTACTGCGTCAGACACGAACATCCATCAAGAGACCCAACGAATACCAGGCGGGCTGCCGACGTGTCGACCCCGTCGAAGTACCGAGCGATCGCGTCGAACCGCTGGTCGGCAAGGGCGTCCCCAGATACGGCCAGCATCGTCTGCGCCGCGTCTTCGTAAACGCGCCGTACATGCGCCGCCACTGCGTCCAGGTACTGAATCACCGTGCTCTGGTGGGCGATCAACTCGGCCCGCGCCAGTTGACGACTCGACACGTACTGCAGGCCGATGAGCGCCAGTAGCGGGACGAGAACGATGACCACCTCAAGCCGCCACCGCCGATGGAACGATCCGAGGGTGTTCATGATCGGCCCCCCCACGGTCGTAAACTATATATCCTCCTGTCGCGCAGGCAAGTCGCAGGCGCCGCAGGCGCGGACACCCGCCAGTCGGTCCCGTCACGCGTTGACCGGCCACCCCACGTCGCGGGCGGCGGGGTCGGACTCGCGGAGGCCCGACAGATCGGTGATGATGAGGCGGTCGCGGCGCAGGCGAATCACGTCGTCCCGCTGCAGGCGGGCCAGCAGGGCGGTGAGCTGGCTGCTCGAGAGGGAGAGCAGCCTCGCCAGCTCGCGGTGGGTGAACGGGAGGCGCAGATGCACCTCCTTCCGCAGGCCCCCGGTGTCGTTGGCGTCGAGGAGCCGGCGCAGCAGGTGCTTGAGACGCACCTCCGGCGGCACGCACCCCCGGCCGCCGGTGCGCTCCAGGCGGTCGACCATCTCGCGGCTGTACATCTGGGCGACCCGCCACGACAGGTCCGGGTCGACCCGCACGAAGCCGAGAAACCGTTCCCGGGGCAGCCCGCGGACCGTGCAGTCGGTCGCCGCGATCACGGCGATGGGCGTCTCCCGCCCCGCGATGACCGATTCGGCCCCGAGCAGCCAGCCCGGGAATCGCAGGCCGACGGTGACGGAGGCCTGATCCGGATCACGCCTCTCGAGCCTCGCGATGCCGTCGGTCAACAACTGCACGCGCTCCGGCGTGCGGTCCTGCGGCAGGAGCTCGGTTCCCGCCGGATGCGTCTCCGGCAACGCGAGATGAGCCCGCCAACCGTCGATCTCCCCGGTCGCCGCGCCTGCCATGCCGCCGTCCCGTCCGACCACGTTCACGGCGCCGGGGCCTGCCCGAGCGCGTTCACCGAGGTCGTGAGCACCTCTCCCTCGTCGGCATCGTCGGCCGCGAGACGCCGGACGTCGGGAATGACGATGGCCCCGTCGGTCACACGGATGACGCCGTCGTCGCGGAGCTGGCGCAGGAGCCGGCTCAGGTGTTCCGGCGTCACCGCGAGCAGGCTGGCCAGCTCCCACCGCTTGAGCGGCAGCGACAGGCGGACGCCGCCGCCGTTGCCGTTCGCGGGCGCGGCCCCCGTGAAGCGCCGCAGGAACCGTTCGAGACGCTCCCGCGACGTCGCCGTGCCGAGGTCCGCCATCTGCTGGAACTGGCTCAGCACCTCGCGGCTGTGCATCTGGTGAACGTGCCACGACAGCGCCTCGTGCTGCGCCATGAGGCCGAGGAACGCCTGCCTCGTCAACCGGCGCAGCCGGCACGGCGTCACCGCTACCGCGCTTGCCGGATGGGCCCGGAACGTCAGCACTAGGGCCGCGCCGAGAAACCAGCCGGGCCCGCGCAGGCCGAGAATCTGCTCCCGCCCGTCGGGTCCCGTCCGGACGAGCTTGGCGAGCCCCTCCTCGACGTAGAACACGTCGCCCGGGTCGCCCCCCTGCTCCATCAGCACCGTCCCGACCGGGTACGACAGCGCCGAGGGCAACAACGGCAGCCAGGCATCCCTGTCCTCCATTCCGACGCCGCCGACTCCATCGTGCACTTGGTGGTCCATGCGCCGATCGTGAGGCGACGCCATGTAAATGTCATCATCGCCACGTCAATGTTGTCTTCGAGATGTAAATTTCCAGCGAAAAAGCCCACGGATAGTGGTACAACATTGATGCTGGCGTCCGTGACGGCCGAACCCGTCGAGAGCACGGGTAGCTGACACGCCGCAGCCGAGGAGAGCGAGTGACCGTAGCCGACGCCACCCCCCTGATCGCGCTCGCCCGGATCCACAGGCTCGAGCTCCTGCGGGACATCTACGCGCAGGTGCTGATTGGCGCCGTCGTCGAGACGGAGGTCATCGACGCGGGCGGCGCGGCGCGAGCGCACGGCGTGGAGCAGCTCGAGGCCGCGGTCGACGCCGGCTGGCTGGAGACCGCCAGTCCGACCGACGCAGAGAGCGACCTCGCGCGACGCCTGACCCGACGCTCGCGCCTCCACGAGGGCGAAGCCGAGTCGGTCGCCCTCGCCCGCGTGCGGGAGCTGCCCCTGGTCGCCGACGACAAGGAGGCGCGGAGCGTGGCGAAGACCTTCGGCGTGCCCCTGATCGGCACCGCCGGCGTGCTCCTGCAGGCGTACATGCGCCGCAGCTTCGGTCTGGACTCCCTGGAGAAGGCCCTTCGGGACCTCGGCGAGACGATCTGGCTCTCTCCCTCGGTGGTTGCCGAGATCCTGAGACGCGCCCGCAAGGCCAAGCGATGAAGAAGGAACAGATGGTCGGGGCCCGGCTGCCCGCGGACCTGGTGCGCGAGCTCGAGCTCATCCAGAACGTCGAGCAGTCCGATCGCTCGACCACGGTGCGCCGGCTGCTGGCGAGGGCAGTCCGCGACTGGAAGCTGGAGCACGCCGCCCGGCAGTACGGCGAGCGCCGGGTCTCGCTGTCCCGCGCCGCCCTCGATGCCGGCGTCTCCCTCTGGGAGATGATCGACTACGCCCGGGCCAGCAAGGTGTCGGTCCAGTACGATCTCGACGACCTCGAGCACGACCTGGAAGACCGGGCCGGAAGCCCCCGGAAGGGCTGAGCCCGGCCGGGGCCTCGCCTCATCCCGTGAACTTGTAGCCGACGCGGTGCACGGTGACGATCCAGCGGGGGTCCGACACGTCGTCCTCGATCTTCTGACGCAGCTTGGCGACGTGCATGTCCACGGTGCGGGTGAGGGGGTGCATGGCGTCCAGGTCCCACACCTCTTCCAGGAGCCGGTCGCGGCTCACCGCCTCGCCGCGGTGCCGGATGAAGTACTCGAGCAGACGAAACTCCCGGGGCTGCAGCGTGAGCCGCCGCCTCCCTTTCGAGACGTCGCGGGTCCGGAAGTCCACCCGCACGTCGCCGAAGTCGTAGCTGCGCTCCCGTGCCGCGAGCCCCTTGGACCGCCGCAGCACCGCCTCCACGCGCGCCACGAGCTCGGTGAAGCTGAACGGCTTGGTGACGTAGTCGTCGGCCCCCGCCTTCAGCCCGACCACCTTGTCGAGCTCCTCCCCCTTGGCGCTCAGCATGACGACGGGCACCGTGCTCCCGCGCTCGCGCAGCTTCCGGCACACCTCCACCCCGGTCAGCCGCGGCAGCATCACGTCGAGGATGACGAGGTCTATCCCGGGCCGGCCGGCGAGGCGCAGGCCGTCGTCGCCGTCGCGCGCCAGCAGCGTCGAATAGCCTTCGTACCGCAACCCGTCGGACAGCCCCGCGGCCAGCGACTGGTCGTCCTCGACGATCAGAATCCTGCTCACCGCCGCCTCGGACGACGCTCGGCGCCACGGATGGTCGACGGAACGGACGGCCACCCGACCCCTGGCCTGGCGGCGGCGGGCCACCCCTGACGGGAGCGTCCGAGACGAGTCTGCACGCGCGTCCTCCCCACGGTGCATCACAATATCACCCGCCGCACGGCGCCAGCCACGGCCCGGGGGGCGGGCGAAGCACCCGCATCCGGGCGCGGTTGACACTCCCCCCCGCCGACTGCTAATCTTGTCAGTCTTTAGCAGAGAGTGCTAACGCCCTCCCTCGCCCTGAACCGAGCCGCGGGGAGGGACTCCTTCCACAACTCAAGGGAGTCGGACACACCATGGCAATCAAGGTACGACCACTTCACGACCGCCTCATCGTGCAGCGTCTCGAGGAGGAAGAGCAGCAGGTCGGGGGCATCATCATCCCCGACACCGCCAAGGAGAAGCCGCAGCAGGGCAAGGTCGTGGCCGTCGGCAAGGGCAAGGTCAAGGAGGACGGCGGCCTGCAGCCGATGGACGTCGCCGAGGGCGACACCATCCTGTTCGGCAAGTACTCGGGGCAGGAGATCAAGCTCGACGGCGAGGAGTACCTCATCATGCGGGAGGACGAGGTGCTGGGCGTCGTGCAGCAGTAGCCGGCGAGGGCGATGACAGTCCGGCGCCGGCCCGCGGCCGCGCCGGTCACGCGAATTCTCGACCTGATTGGAGCACATCGACATGGCAAAGCAGATCGTCTACAGCGAAGGGGCGAGGCAGAACATCCTCGCCGGCGTCGACCAGTTGGCCAACTGCGTCAAGGTGACGCTGGGCCCCAAGGGCCGCAACGTCGTCCTCGACAAGAAGTTCGGGTCTCCCACCATCACCAAGGACGGCGTGACCGTCGCCAAGGAGATCGAGCTGAAGGACGCCCTCGAGAACATGGGGGCCCAGATGGTGCGCGAGGTCGCCAGCAAGACCTCGGACATCGCCGGCGACGGCACCACCACCGCCACCGTCCTCGCCCAGTCCATCTACCGCGAGGGGGCCAAGAACGTGGTGGCCGGCGCGAACCCGATGGAGGTCAAGCGGGGCATCGAGACCGCCGTCTCCTCGGTCGTGGACAACCTCGAGAGGCTGTCGCGCAGCGTGAGCGGCGACATGATCGCCCAGGTCGGGCAGATCTCGGCCAACAACGACGAGACCATCGGGCGCATCATCGCCCAGGCGATGGACAAGGTCGGCAAGGACGGCGTCATCACCGTCGAGGAGGCGCGGACCCTCGAGACGTCGCTCGAGGTGGTCGAGGGCATGCAGTTCGACCGCGGCTACCTGTCGCCGTACTTCGTCACCGACTCCGAGCGCATGGAGGTGGTGCTGGAGAACCCCATCATCCTGATCCACGAGAAGAAGATCAGCTCGATGAAGGACCTGCTGCCGCTGCTCGAGCAGGTGGCCCGGCTGAACCGGCCGCTCCTCATCGTGGCCGAGGACGTCGAGGGCGAGGCCCTCGCCACCCTCGTGGTCAACAAGCTGCGCGGCACGCTGCAGGGCGCCGCCGTCAAGGCGCCGGGCTTCGGCGACCGGAGGAAGGCGATGCTCGAGGACATCGCGACCCTGACCGGCGGCAAGGCGATCACCGAGGACCTCGGCCTGAAGCTCGAGAACATCGGCATCGAGGACCTCGGCAAGGCCAAGAAGGTCACCATCGACAAGGACAACACCACCATCGTCGAGGGCGAGGGCACCCACGCCGCCATCGAGGGCCGCGTCAAGCAGATCCGCACGCAGATCGAGGAGACGACCTCGGACTACGACCGCGAGAAGCTGCAGGAGCGGCTGGCCAAGCTCGTCGGGGGCGTGGCCGTCATCAAGGTCGGCGCCGCCACCGAGACCGAGATGAAGGAGAAGAAGGCGCGGGTCGAGGACGCCATGCACGCGACCAAGGCGGCCGTCGAGGAGGGCATCGTGCCCGGCGGCGGCGTGGCCCTGCTGCGGAGCCAGACCGCGCTGGCGGACGTCAATCTGGACGGGGACAAGCAGATTGGCGTCAACATCATCCGGCGCGCCCTCGAGGAGCCCATGCGCTGGATCGCCACCAACGCCGGCCAGGAAGGGTCCATCGTCGTCCAGAAGGTGCGCGAGCAGAGCGCCGACGCGGACGGCTTCAACGCCCAGACCGAGGTCTACGAGAACCTGATCGACGCCGGCGTCATCGACCCGACGAAGGTCGTGCGGGCGGCCCTGCAGAACGCGAGCTCGATTGCGTCGCTGCTGCTCACGACGGAAGCGCTCGTCAGCGAGATCCCGGAAGAGAAGAAGGACGCCGCGCCGGGCGCCGGCGCCCACGGCGGCATGGGCGGCATGGGCGGCATGTACTAGGCGCCGCGGGGGGGGATGGGGCTACCCCGTCCCCTCCACCGCCGGCCCCGGCGCAGCCGGACGACCCGGCGGCGCCGACCGGAACCGGGAACAAAGAAAGGGGACGGCCACCACACGGATGGCTGTCCCTTTCTCTTTCGCGCCCGGCCCGCCAATCGTCGCCCTGCGACTCCGCTCGGCGGGTCCGACCGGCCCTTCAGGATCCGAGCCGCTCTCCCCCTCAGAACTCCTGGTAGTCCGTGGTGGCCCCCCCGCGTTGCAGCCACTGCTCGAATGCAGCGGGGACTTCCACCAGGGCTAGCGCAGGGTGAACGTCAACTCGATCGTCACGAGCACCGCGACCGGCTCTCCGAACCGGGTCCCGGCGAGGAAGCGCCACTGCCGGGCGGCCTTGATGGCCTCCTCGTCGAGCCCGAAGACCTTGTCCAGCGAGCGGATCACTTCGACGTCGCCGACGGTGCCGTCGGGCAGGACCACCGCCTCGACCAGGACGATCCCCTGCACCTTGGCCCGCATCGCCTCGGCGGTGTACTTCGGGGTGACCTCGCGCAGCAGACGGGGGGTCTCGACGCCGTTGCCGGGCCGAAAGACGCCGCCCCCGGTGCCGCCGCCCTCGCCGGGTCCGAGACCGTCTCCCTCCCCCGGCCCGATGCCGCCGCCCGATCCCTCGCCGGCGCCACCGCCGCTGCCGCTGCCGGCCGAATCGGGGGCGCCGGACAGGAGGCCCTCGAGCAGCCCGGTCCGGGCCTGGAGCGACGCCCCCATGGGCACGGCGGAGAGCTGTATGTTCTGCGACTCCAGCGGCTCGGGCTCCGGCTCGGGCTCCACCTCGGGCGGCGCCTCCACTTCCTCCGGCACCTCGACCGGCACGTCGATGGTGTCCTCGCCCGCGGCCTCGACCTGCCGCGGCATCTCCAGCGACTCGTTCCCGCCGCCGCCCCCGCCGCCGCCGGGGCCCGCCTGCGGTATCCAGACGATGTCGTAGTTGGTGCGCTCCTCGAAGATCTCCTCGACGGGAGCGGTGCGGACGACGAGCAGGACGAGGGCCACCGCCAGCAGGTGACTCGTGAACGAAGCGCCGAGGGCGCTGCGTATTCGCCCCCGCTGGACCCCGAGGAAGGGAACGTGCCCCGCCGACTCCCAGCCCGTGGCGGCGCCGGCGCGGGGCTTGCGGCGCGCAGGACGGGAGGTCGCCGGCCCTGCCTTTCGCCGGCGGCGCTCGGGGGGCGTGTAGAGTTGCCGCCCGGGGGAGAACGGGAGTGGCCCGAGGTTCAAGCCATGGCTCACGCGAAGCGCTCCTGGCCCGGAGAATCACCGCCGGGCGGCGTCGAAGCCGCCGGGGCGGAGCCGCCCCAACCCACCCTGCCGCGAGTCGGCGCCTCCCGCAGGAGGCGGCACCTTTCCTGCGGCGCCGACTTCCCGACTGACTCGTTCCGTCGAAGCAGGCCCGCCCGCCGTCGCCTGACGGCTCCGCCGGGCGCCCAACCTGCCCTCCGGGCCTCCGCGCCGTTCCACGCCGCAGACGCCCGGCCGCTCAAACGCGGCCGGCCCACGCGCCGATGGACGCGTTGCCCCCGCCGTACGCGAACATCACGGCGAGCGCGTCCGCCGCCCGAGGCTCGTTGTGCACACCCACGAGGACCCCGCCGCGCGCCGTCAGGGTCTCGAAGATGTACCCGTCATGGGCCTGGAAGCCCGCGCGCCGGATGGTCGCGGCGATACCCGCGCTCCCGAGGTCTCCGGCGCTGCCCTGCAATGCACCGACCAGCGGCCCGTGCGCCACCACGGATCCGATGCGGGCGACATCCATCGTATCACCGTCCACCCCGAACGTCCGTTTCACCAGATCCGCCGCCTCCGGGGTCTGCCGGCTGATGAGCGAGATCGACTCCGACGGGAACCCTTCCTTCCCGAGGGCTTCGAGCCCGCGTTGCGCCCACTCGATGTCCTGGAACACCCCGATGGTGAAAGACTGCCGCGCTGTCTCGTCCATTCCGCGCCCTTGTCGCTATCCTGCCCCGCCGTCCACCCGAATCGCGTCCCGCCGGCGCAGCCGCCCCATCGTCGCCGGCGGCTCCGCGGGGCGCCCAACCAACCCGCCAGGGAGCCTGCGCCCTCCTCCGGAGGCGGCCCCGTTCTACGGCGCCGACTCCCGGTGCCGAACGGACGCGCGCCTTCCAGTTTAGCCAGAGTTGCCGCCGATAGCAAAGGCCATGCCCGCTCGGCGTGCCCGCCCGGGAGCGTCGGCTCCGGCTCCGCTCCCCCGCCGGGCCGATGCCCCGGCGTCCCCGCCGTGCAACCGCTCCTACAGGACGACCCGCTTCTCGCCGACCCGCCGGGTGAGACGTTCCCGATCCAGATGCTCCAGCAAGGGGATCGCGAACTTCCGGCTGACCCCGTAGCGTTCCTTGAAGGTGGCCACGTCGATGGTCGCGCCCTCGCCGCCCGCCTTGAGGGCGGCGAGGTCCGACTTCAGCGACTCGACGGCGGCGAAGTCGAACACGAGCGGCCCCACCCTGACCACCGCCTGCTCCCGCGCCAGGCGCCTCAGCAAGCGGTCGAGCACCTCCTCGTCGATGCCGACCTCTTCCCGCAACGCGGCCGGGGCCGGCGGCCGCAGCCCCGCGTTCCGCAGGCGGGAGACGATCTCCCCGCTGGCCCGGAGCTCCTCCGGCGAGAGGGTCACCTTGTGGCCGGGCAGGGCCAGGTAATCGCGCGCCACGAGGCGGCCGTCGCCCGTCAGCGCGTCGAGCACCGCCTCGAAGACCCCCGGGGCGGCGTGGCGGAAGACGCGCTCGCGCGCCTCCTCCCGGGGCATCCCGTCGCGCAACGGGTTCGCGCGATGGAAGTCGGACACCATCGCCAGCAGCCGATCGCCGCCGGCGCGCAGCGCCTCGGCCTCGACGAGCCGGTCGCCGATGCGCCGCACGACCCCGGCCTCGCACAACCGCGCCACGACGGCGCCGACCGACTCGGGAGAGAGGCCGGCCCGCGCCACGAGCGCCGCCGACGGCAGCCCCGTCAGCCCCCGCTCCCCGACGAGGACCGCGAGCGCGCGGTCGCCGTCGGCGGCGGCGTCCGACAACCCTCTCAGCAGCCGGTCCATCCGCGCCCGCGCCGCGCCGGCCCGGATGCCCCCGCGCGGGGGCGCCGGGTCGAGGACCCTGCCCCCGGCGATGGTCAGCGGCGGCGAGTACGCGCGCAGGATGAAGCGGTCTCCCCGGGTGAGCACCGCCGCCCCCTCTAGGCGCAGCCGCGCGAACGCCCGCCCCCCCGGCGGCAGGGCATCGGGGGCGTCGCTCTCCGCGACCGCGC
Source organism: Vicinamibacterales bacterium (assembly GCA_965204675.1). GTDB lineage: Bacteria > Acidobacteriota > Vicinamibacteria > Vicinamibacterales > UBA8438 > JAJEEA01. Next base: position 3,949,669 of record OZ242003.1, on the reverse strand, counting down.
CGGAGAGGCCCGGCCCGAGGGCCACCCGCCCGAGCACCTCGCACGTGCCGTGGTGGAACCGCACGCGCGCACCGTGCCGCAACCGCCGTGCCGACGGCAGGAGATCGAGCACCGCGTCGACGCACCGCGTCGTCTCGAAGCTGCCGGGGGTGACCGCGGTCTCGCCCCGCGCCACCGCCGACGCGCCCGCGCCGGAGAAGTTGGCGGCCACACGCTGCCCGGCCGCCGCGCCGGACTGGATGACGCCATGGACCTGCAGCCCCCGGACCTTCACGTCGACGCCGGCCGGAAGCACGGTCAGGGTGTCGTCGACGGCCATCCGGCCCGAGACCAGGGTCCCGGTGACGACGGTGCCGAAGCCCCGGACCGTGAATGCCCGATCGATGGGCAGACGGACCGCGCCGGCGGGCACCCGCCCGACGTTCCGGGCGGCCATCGCCAGCAACGCCGAGCGCACCTCCTCGACGCCCTCGCCGGTCCGGGCGGAGACGGGGACGACGGGCATGCCCTCGAGCGGCGATCCCGCCAGCAGATCGGCCGTCTCGAGCTCGACCAGCTCGACCGTCTCGCGATCCACCAGGTCGACCTTGGTGAGGGCCACGACTCCGCTCGTGACCCCGAGCAGGCAGCAGATGTCGAAATGCTCGCGGGTCTGAGGCATCACCGACTCGTCGGCGGCGATGACGAGGAGCACGCCGTCGATGCCGCTCGCCCCGGCCAGCATGTTCTTGACGAAGCGCTCGTGGCCGGGCACGTCCACGAACGCCAGCCGGGTGTCGCCGTCGCTCCAGTGCGCGAATCCGAGGTCGATGGTGATGCCGCGCGCCTTCTCCTCCTTCAGCCGATCCGGATCGGTGCCGGTCAGGGCCCTGACGAGAGCGCTCTTGCCGTGGTCGATGTGACCGGCGGTGCCGATGACGACATGGCGCGTCATGGCGTCAACCCCGCCCCCGGGTACGCCGCGACGGGCGTCCCCCCCGGGACCTCGACGACCGCCGGTCGCGGATCGGGCGGCCGCGGCGCGGCGCGCGGCTCCGCTCGGAGGCGCGGACCGCGTCGAGAATCTCCACCACGCCGAGGTCGATCTGCCGCCGCGCGGGGTCGGCGCGCATCACCTGCACGGCGAGGCGGTCGCCCAACCGGTAGACCTTGCCGGTCGTCTCGCCGCAGAGCGCGTGATCGGACTCCACGAACCGGTAGTGGTCGTCGGCCATCGCGGAGACGTGCACCAGCCCTTCGACGAAGTGCTCGATCAGCTCGACGAAGAGCCCGAAGCGGGTCACCCCGACGACGTAGCCGGTGAACTCGTCCCCGACCTTGTCCGCCATGAAGCGGACCTTCTTCCACTGGACGACCTCCCGCTCGGCGTCCTCGGCCCGCCGTTCCATGGCCGAGGCGTGCCGCGCGGTCTCCGGCAGCTCGTCGGCGAGCTCGGCGGCCCGGTCCCCGGGAATCGGGCCCCGCCGCGTCTCCCGCAGCAGGCGGTGGACCACGAGGTCCGGGTAGCGGCGGATCGGAGACGTGAAGTGGGTGTAGACCTCCGACGCGAGGCCGAAGTGCCCGATGTTGACGGCGTCGTAGTGCGCCTTCTGCATGGTCCGCAGCATGAGCAGGGCCACCGGCCGCTCCACCGGCGCGCCGGCCAGCCGCGCCAGCAGGCGCTGGAAGTGCCGCGGCTGCGCCCGGTCCGGGGGTGCGCCCAGCCGGTGACCGAAGGTCGCCGCGAAGTCGTCGAAGTCGGCGACCTTCGCCGGGTCCGGCGGCTCGTGGACGCGGAAGAGCGCCCCCGCGCCTCGCGCCTCGAGGTGGCCGGCCACCGTCTCGTTGGCGATCAGCATGAACTCCTCGATGATGCGGTGCGCCACGTTGCGCTCGGCCGCCACGACGTCCTCGACGGCGCCCGCCTCGTCGAGCACGAGGCGGGTCTCCCGCAGGTCGAAGTCGAGCGAGCCCCGCTCCTTCCGACGGGCGGCGAGCCCCCGCGCCAACGCGCCCATCGACTCGAGCATCGGCACGAGGGCCGCGTAGCGTTCCCGGACGCCGGCGTCGCGCGCGGTCAGGATCGCGTCCGCCTCGGCATAGGTCATTCTCGCATCGGAACGGATCACGCCGTCGTGCAGCTCGTACCGCACCACCCGGCCCCCGTCGTCGACGTCCATCAGACAGGACTGAACGAGCCGGTCCACCCCCGGATTCAGGCTGCACAGCCCGGTGGCCAGCCCCGCCGGAAACATGTGGATGGCCCGTTCCGGAAAGTACGCGGACGTGCCCCGCCCGCGCGCCGACTCGTCGAGCGCGCTCCCCTCCGCCACGTAGTGGGCGACGTCGGCGATGTGCACGCCGAGCCGCCGCCGGCCGCCGGGCAGCTTCTCGAGGGTGACGGCGTCGTCGAAGTCGCGCGCCGTCTCCCCGTCGATGGTGACCGTCGGCAACCCCCGAAAGTCGGTGCGCCCCTCCAGGTCCGCCGGCGCGACCGCGTCTCCGAGACGGGCGGCTTCCGCCGCCGCGGCGGGATCCTCCCCGTCGGGCAGCCGGTGCTTCCGGATGACGATGGCAGTGTCGACCCCGGGATCGTCCAGCCGGCCCAGCACCTCCACGAGGCGCCCGACGGGGCCGCGCCCCCGCGCGGGCCACCGCTCGACGGCGGCCACGACCATCTGCCCCGCCTCCGCACGGATGCTCCCGCCGGCCGGGATCCGCAGGTCCATGTTCACGCGTTCGTCGAACGGGACCACGAACCCCGCCCCCGCGTCGTCGACCTCGTAGCGGCCCACCACCTCCGCGTTCGCGCGTTCCAGCACCTCGACGATGCGGCCCTCCCCGCGGTCGCCGGCCCGCTCCACCCGCACCGTCACCCGGTCGCCGTGCATCGCCTCGCCGAGGTCGACCCCGGCCACGTAGACGTCGTCGCCGCCGTGGTCGGGGCGGACGAACCCGAAGCCGCGCGGATTGACGGCGAGCCGGCCCGGCACGAGGTCCATGCGGTCCGCGAGGCCGTAGCGGTTCCCGCGAATCCGGACGAGGTCGCCGGCGTCGACGAGCCGGGCGATCTGCCGGCGGAACCCGTAGCGTTCGCTCCGCGCGATCTTGAGCACGCGCATCAGCTCCCGGATCGTGGCCGGATGGCGCACCCGGTCGCGGATTCCCCCGAGGAGCGCGGCGGCGTGCCCCTCCGTCCCGTCCACCGTGTCTCTCATCGGCATGGGAGTCTCGCCCGGGAATCCGTCGACGCGGCCGCGAGGTCGCGCCGGACGCGCGGCCGGCGGCACTCCGCGCCCGCGGAACGGGTCCTTCTCGCGGTCACCCTGTCCTTCCCGCCTCCAGCGGGACCGTCAGGTCCCGCGGTCGAGCGAGCACCACCTGGACGTCTCCGACGTTGGTGCCGGTCGGCCCGGTTCGAACGAGATCGCCGAGCCGCTCGAAGTACGCGTAGGCGTCGTTCTCGGCCAGGTACGCCGCGGGCCGGTCCAGGCGCAGGGCCCGGGCCCTGAGCGCGGTCTCCGGGTCGACGACGGCCCCCGCCGCGTCGGTGGGTCCGTCGACGCCGTCGGTGCCGACGCTGGTCAGCACCGCCGCGGCGCCCAGCCTGCCGATCTTCTCCACCGCCGCCAGTGCGAGCTCCTGGTTCCGGCCGCCGCGGCCGGCCCCGGTCACCGTGACCGTGGTCTCGCCGGACGACAGGACGCACCAGGGACCGGCCGGCGCCCCGGCCGCCTCGACGGCGCGGGCCGGATGCCCCGCCCCGGCGACCCGGGCCTCGCCGACGACGGGCTCGTCGATCCGGGTCACGGCATAGCCCAGTCGGCGCGCCGCCTCGGCCGCCCCCGACATCGCGTCCCGCCGGCTCCCGACCACCCGGTACATGGCGCGATCCGCGGCCGGCGGCGCCTTCGGCGTCTCCGCAACGAGACCGTCCCGCCCCCGCTCGAGCAGCCGGCGCACGCCGACCGGCACGCGCGGCCGTATCGCCGGGCGCTCGACGATGGCCAGCGCCTCGGCGAACCGGGTGGCGTCGCGCACCGTGGGCCCCGAGCCGATCACGCCGGGATCGTCCTCGACGGGCAGGACCACGTCCGAGATCGCCAGCGTCAGCACGCGTCCCGCCGTCGCCTGGGCCAGACGCCCCCCCTTCACCCCCGAGAGGTGCTTGCGGACGCAGTTGAGCTCGTCGATGGGCACCCCCGCCCCGAGAAGCGCGCGGGTCGTGGCGACCTTCTCGGCGAGGCTGATTCCCGCCGCCGGGATCGACAGCAGCGCGGACGCGCCGCCCGACAGCAGCACCACGAGGCAGCCGGAGGCCGGGGCGCCGGCCGCGCACCTCAGCGCCTCGCGCCCCGCCCGCACGCTGCCCGCATCGGGTGTCGGGTGACCGCCGCGGTGCCAGGCGACCGTCTCCGGCAGCGATCCCGCGGCCCCGGGCCCCACCGCCACGCCGCGGCGGATCGGCCGATCCACGGCGGCCGTGAAGCCCTCGAGCATCCCCGCCGCCGCCTTGCCGGCGGCCACGAGGCTCAGGGGGTCCCGCCCGATGAACGATCGCACCGCCGGATCGGCGAGGGCGGCGCCGACGAGGCGCGCCGGATCCACGGCGGCGATCGCCGCACGGACGACGTCGAGGGCGTGTCGGCGAACCAGTGACAGCGAGCGGGATGGAGATGTCAGGAGGAAATCAGTGAATGACGGGGGGATCCGACCACGCCGACAGCTTCGTCACGCCGTCGAACGAGCGCAGCAGACCGCTGACCACCCGGTCGAGATCGGCGCCGCCCTTGGCGCAGAGCTCATCGACGCGGGCCATGACGTGGCCCAGCGCGGCCTCCATCTCGGTGATGGTGCATTCCGAGTAGGCGTCCCGCAGCCGCCGGAGGCACTCGCGGTGCTTCAGGAACTCCTCGCGGTAGAACTCGGTGCGGATGTTGTCGATCGCGAGGGATTCCCGTGGACGCAGGTCCACGAGGAGGCCGGCGAGAGCAGGATCTGGCCGCAACATGAATGACGTGAAACCAGTCTATGCCCGAACCTCGGGCGCTGTCAACGCGCAGGCGCGGCGCACGGCGGCGGCCCGGGCCACCACCGCGGGGGGCGGCGGGCCGGGCCACGCGGCCGGGACGGCGTGGTACGGCCCGGGCCACCACCGCGAGGGGCGACGCCTCGACAGCCCGTGGCGAAGTCCGTCCCCGCTGCGTTCGAGCAACGCGGGGGCTTTCCCCACGGGCTGTCAAGCGTCGTCGGCCAGCGCCCGCCGCAGGAGCTCGTTCACGAGCCGCGGATTGGCCCGCCCCCGGGTCTCCCGCATCACCTGTCCCACCAGAAACCCCAGCGAGCCCTCGTTGCCGCCGCGGAACCGGGAGACGGCGTCGTCGTTGGCCGCGATGACCCGGGTCACGACCTCGCGCAGCCGCTCCTCGTCGCCGATCTGCGCGAGCCCCTCGGCCTCGACGATCTCCGCGGGGTCGCGTCCGGTGCCGTACATGCGCTCGAAGACCGTCTTGGCCGCGCTCCCGCTGACGGTCCCGTCGTCGACCATTCGGATCAACCGGCCCAACGCGTCGGGGCGCACGCCGACGGCGCCGATCTCCTCGCCGTCCGCGTTCAACCGCCGGGTGACCTCTCCCATGACCCAGTTGGCCGCCGCCGTCGCGTTCCCCGCCGCCGCCGACACCGCTTCGAACCAGGCGGTCAGCGCGCCGGTGTCCGCGAGCTGCCCCGCCTCCCCGGCCGAGAGCCCGTACTGGCGAACGAGCCGCTGCTTCCGGGCCTCGGGCAGCTCCGGCAGCGCCGCCGCAACCTCGGCGACCCACGCCTCCGGCACCTCGACGGGAGGCAGGTCGGGCTCGGGGAAGTACCGGTAGTCGTGGGCGTCCTCCTTGCTGCGCATGGACACCGTGCGGTGGGCTGCGGTGTCCCACAGGCGGGTCTCCTGCTCGACCCGCCTCCCGGCGCGGACGGCCTCCGTCTGCCGGTGGATCTCGTACTCGAGGGCGCGCTGCAGGAACCGGAACGAGTTGAGGTTCTTCACCTCGACCTTCACCCCGAGGGCCGGCTCTCCGACCGGTCGGATGGAGACGTTCGCGTCGCAGCGCAGGCTGCCCTCCTCCATGTTGCCGTCGTTGACCCCGATGGTGGTGAGGATGCCCCGCAACCGGGCGAAGAAGACCGCGGCCGCGGCCGGAGACCGCAGATCCGGATGCGTCACGATCTCGATCAGCGGCACGCCGCTGCGGTTGAAGTCGAGATGGGTGTGCCGGTCGGCGTCGCCGCCGGCCGCGTGCAGCGACTTGCCCGCGTCCTCCTCGAGATGCACCCGGATGATGCGCACGACGCGTTCGCCGTCGTCCTCCGCGTATCGCACCTCGCCGTCAGTGGCCAGGGGATGCTCGTACTGCGAGATCTGATAGCCCTTGGGCAGGTCCGGATAGAAGTAGTTCTTGCGGGCGAAGATCGAACGCGCCTGCACCGTGCAGTTCAGGGCCAGGGCCGCGCGCACGCCCAGCTCGACGGCCCGGCGGTTCAGCACCGGCAGCGCCCCGGGCAGTCCGAGGCACACCGGACACACGTGGGCGTTCGGCGCCGCCCCGAAACGGGTGGCGCACCCGCAGAAGATCTTCGTGTCGGTGAGGAGCTGCGCGTGGATCTCGAGCCCGATCACCGGCTCGAAGGGGGTGTCGCTCACTACCGCGCAAGCTCCTGGCCGCCGACCGGCACCCCGCTCGCGGGACCGGCCGCGGTCACCTCGGCCGAGACGTCGCCGGCGAACCGGTGGAAGTTCTCGGCGAACATGCCGGCGAGCCGGCCCGCCTGCGCGTCGTAGTCGGCGGGGTTGGCCCAGGTGCGCCGGGGTTCCAGCACCTCGGACGGGACGCCCGGGCAGGCGAGCGGCACGTCGAACTTGAAGACCGGGTCGGGCGCCGCCGGCACGTCGTCCAGGCGCCCGGACAGCACCGCGGCGATCAGGGCCCGGGTGTGCGCGATCGGCATGCGCCTGCCGACCCCGAAGGCCCCCCCCGTCCATCCGGTGTTGACGAGCCAGGCCCGGGTGGGATGCCGGGCGAGCCGCTCGCCGAGGAGCTCGGCGTAGGTGGTCGCCGGCGACACCATGAACGGGGCCCCGAAGCACGTGCTGAACGTGGCCGCCGGCTCCGTGACGCCGCGTTCCGTCCCCGCCACCTTGGCGGTATAGCCGGAGAGGAAGTGGTACATCGCGGCCGCCGGCGACAGGCGCGCAATCGGCGGCAGCACGCCGAAGGCGTCGGCGGTGAGCATGATGACGTGGCTCGGATGCCCCCCCCGCAGCGAAGGCACGTACGAGTCGATGGCCGCGAGGGGGTACGCCCCGCGGGTGTTCTCGGTGACGGAGTCGTCGTCGAGATCCAACTGGCGGGTAACCGGGTCGATGGTCACGTTCTCGAGCAGGGTCGCGAACCGCCGCGTCGTGGCGTAGATCTGCGGTTCGGCCTCGGCCGACAGGCGGATCATCTTCGCGTAGCAGCCGCCCTCGAAGTTGAACACCCCGTGGTCGCTCCATCCGTGCTCGTCGTCCCCGATGAGGTGCCGGGCGGGGTCGCTCGACAGCGTCGTCTTGCCGGTCCCCGACAGACCGAAAAAGACGGCCACGTCGCCCGAGGCCCCGACGTTCGCCGCGCAGTGCATGGGCAGCACGCGCCGCAGCGGCAGCAGGTAGTTCATCACCGCGAACACCGACTTCTTGATCTCGCCCGCGTAGCTCGTGCCGCCTATCAGCACGAGACGCCTGGCGAGGTCCAACAGGATGAAGACGTCGGAGTTGGTCCCGTGGATACGGGGATCCGCCTGGCAGGAAGCCGCGTTGATGACGGTGAGCTCGGGAACGTGGTCGGCGAGCTTCGCACGGTCCGACTCGGTGATAAGCAGGTGGCGTGCGAACAGCGCGTGCCAAGCCTTCTCGGTCACCACCCGCACCGGGAGGCGGTAGGCGGGGTCCGCCCCCGCATAACAGTCCTGCACGAACAGGTCGCGGCCGCGCAGGTGATCGACGACCAACCGGTGAACGGCGTCGAACCGGTCGGGCGCCATCGGGCGGTTCACGTCGCCCCAGGCGATGCGGCCCGAGCTCGACGGCTCGTCCACGAGGAACCGATCGCGCGGAGAACGCCCGGTGTGGGGGCCGGTGCGACAGACCAGCGGCCCCGACTTGGCCACGGTCCCCTCGCCGCGCGCCACCGCCTCCTCGTAGAGCGCAGCCGTGGACAGGTTCCAGAAGACCGATGCCGGGTCGACGATTCCGACGGACTCCAACCGCTGGTCAGCACTCACGTTCGACATCCGCCCTGCTTCTCCAACGCTGCCGGCCCGGCACGAGCCCGCGGGCGCCGCCGCCTTGCGACGCGGCCGCCCCTGAAATGCCTGCCCGCCGGGGAGCCACGGGGCCGCATGCCGCCCCGCGCCCGATTCGCGGTGCGCGACCCCCTTCATCCCCGGCCGCCGGCGGCGGCGACGCTCGACGCCGACCGCCGCACCGCCCGCGAGCGAACGGAACGGTCCCGCAACCGCGAGGCATGTATCTCCGATAGGACGAGGAAGGACCCCACCGCAGGGAAGGCCCGCCTGGGGTGTGAAAAACCAGCCATCCGGACAACCGCACCGAGCGACGGCGCGGCCGCGGGTCGGACCTGCGCCGCGCCGAATTCTATTATCGGTCTCGACGGGCGTCAAACGTGAGGCGCCGGGAGTCGTGGAGAATCGCCCGCGGGCCACGGCGCCGGTCGCGCCGTCCCCGGGACGGGGGCGCCCCGGGCCGCGGCGAGGGAGATGCGGAGCATTCGCAAACCGGGATCCTGTCATATAATGCCCCGGTGCGGCTCGTCACCTCGCCGGCAGCCGGCGGCTCCCCTGTTTCGCCCCACCCTCGGCGCGGGACGCCGATGGTCGCGACCACCGGCGGCGATCCGCCTGCCGCCGTCGAGACGAGGGTGGCGGGCGAGGTCAAGCACCTGCTGGCCGCGGGGCGGCGCGAGGAGGCGGCCGAACGGTTCGGAACCATCGTCGACCGGCAACAGCGCCGGGCCGCCCGCATCGCCTATCACTATCTCCGCGACCCCGCCGAGGTGGACGAGGTCGTTCAGGATGCGTTCCTGAAGGCGTTCACGCACCTGCCGTCGTTTCGCGAGGATCTGTTCTTCGAGCTGTGGTTCACGCGCATTCTCGTCAACGCCTGCCTCGATCGACTGAAGGCGCGCGGCCGTCGGGCGCGCTGGATGGTGTCCGCGGAGGCCCGGGAGGGCCTGCTCCCGGACGGTCCGCCGACCCGCGAGCCGTCTCCGGAAGCGGCCCTGCTGGCCAAGGAACAGCGGGCGCGACTGGAGCAGGCCATCGACGGGCTTCCCCTGCGCCAGCGCACGGCCATGATCCTGAGCCATTTCGAGGGTCGGCCGGCGCGGGAGGTCGGCGCCATCATGGGCCTCAACGAGTCGACGGTGCGCGTGCACCTGTTTCGGGCGATACGGAAGCTGCGGGACGTGCTCGACCGGGAGAGCTGGACGGGCCGGGAGGCCGCTCCGCCCGGCCGGCGGGCGAACCGCGGGCGGTGAACGGGGCCGCGGCGATCAAGCGCGACCACGGCGGGTTCGACTCGAGAAGAATGACTGGGCTCCTGCAACGTTGGCGCAACCGCACCGGCGGCGGGCATCCCTCCGAGGACCGCCTGCTCGACGTGGCGTCGGGCGCCACCGACACCGCCGTCGCGATATCGACCGCCCGGCACCTGCGCACGTGCCCGCGATGCACCCGCCGGGCCGCCGAGTTGCGGAGGTTCCTCGATACGGTCGCAGACAGCGCGGGCGCCTCGTTCGACGAGGCCTTCCCGCCCGACCGGCTCCGGGTCCAGCGAGCGCGCATCGACCATCGCCTGGCCCGGGTCGTCGGCACCGTCGAACGAGCCCGCGTCCTCTCGTTCCCGTTCCGCCGGACTCCCGAGCGCCGGCGGGAGCTTCGCCCCAGCCGATGGGCCGTGGCCGCCACCGCCGCCGGACTGGCCCTGGGGATGGTCGCCGGACAGTTCGTGGACCTCCATCGGGGGCCCGCGACGATGCCGGACCCCGGTCCGAGCTCCGGGGCCGTCTCCGAAGCAACGGCCGGAACCGGCGTGGGAACCGGGGTGGGGGTAGGAACCGGGGCAGGAGCTGAGGCAAACGCCACGCTCGACATGACCGGCACCATCGAGCTTCCCCCCGCGTCGACCGCTGACACCCCCCGCACGCCGCTCTCGCTGAGCGAGTTCGAGCAGGTCGTGGCCGAGGCGGCGTTGCTCGACGCCCTCGATGTCGCCACCGTCAGCCTTCCCGTGACGGAGCTCGCGTCCATCGATGCCCTCACGCCGCGCGTCACCGATCTCGCCGCCGCCGTCCGATGACGCGCGAGAGCCGGCGCCGGGCGAAGCCACGCCGGAGGGCGCACCGACGGCCATGACCGAAGCAGCGCAGCCGGTCCGGATGTTCCGCAAGGGACTCTCGCTGAAGCACGAGGTCGCGGACGAGCTGACCGCGCACTACCACAGCACCCTCGTGGACGAGGTGCGGGCAGCCGGCTACCAGCGGAGAACGGGGCGGCTGCAGCTCTACCTGGCCAGCGAGTTCGGGTTCTGCTACGGTGTCGACCGGGCCGTCGACTACGCGTACCAGGCGCGCCGTCGTTTCCCGGATCGGTCCATCTACCTCACGGGCGAGATCATCCACAACCCGCGGGTCAACGACCGGTTGCGCGATGCCGGCATCCGGTTCCTGAGCGATGCCGGCGAGGACGAGCACGCGCTCGGGCCGGACGACGTCGTCATCCTCCCCGCCTTCGGCGTCACCGTCTCGATGTTGCTGCGTCTCCAGCAGCAGGGCTGCACTCTGGTCGACACGACGTGCGGGTCCGTCCTCAACGTCTGGAAGAACGTGCGCCAGTACGCCCGCGACGGGTTCACCGCCATCATTCACGGCAAGGCGAGGCACGAGGAGACCGTCGCCACCGCTTCCCAGGCCCTGGAGTACCCGGACGGTCGGTCCCTGGTCGTGCTCGATCGCGCCGAGACCGGGATCGTGTGCGACTTCATCCGGCGCGGCGGCGACGCCTCCGCGTTCCTGTCGAGGTTCGCGGGCGCCGCGTCGCCCGGCTTCGACCCCCGCCGGGACCTCCGGCGCATCGGCCTCGCCAACCAGACCACCATGCTGATGTCCGAGTCCCTCGCCATCGGCGAGATGATCCGCGAGGCCATGAGCGACCGCTATGGGGAGGGCGCCGAGCTCGACCGGCACTACCGGGCGTTCGACACCATCTGCAGCGCCACCCAGGACCGGCAGGACGCCATCGAGGCGCTGCTGTCCGACCGCGACCTCGATCTGATGATCGTCATCGGCGGTTACAACAGCAGCAACACCAGGAACCTCGCCCGCCTCGCCGGTCGGCGGGTGCCGACCTATCACATCGCCGACGCCGGCGACCTGCTGTCGAGGCGCGAAATCCGGCACCGCCCCGTGCACGACGGCCGGAACGTGGCGCCGGCGGCGGAAGCGCGGAGCCTCGACTGGCTTCCCGACCTGCCGGTCGTCAGCGTCGGCCTGACCGCGGGCGCGTCGACGCCGGACTCGGCCGTGGGCCAGGTCATCGACCGGCTCGGCGCCCTCGCCGCCGAGCCGCCGGGGCCGGCACAGTAAACGCTCGCCGTTTTCCGAGAGTCTTGGAATGGCAGGACGCCGTCATTCCGCTGGAGGAAGATCGATGCGCTGGTGGGTCAGTCTCCTGGTCGCTCTCGTGGTGGCGGGCGCCGTGACGCCGCCCGACGCCGACGCGCAGAACCGGCGGCCGCATCGTTGGTGGCAATCGGCGGAAGTGACGGCGCTGCTCGACCTCAGCGAGGAGCAGGCCGCCGACCTCGACCGCATCTATCAACGCTCGCTGCCCAAGATGCACGAGTCCTACCGCCGCCTGAACGGAGAAGAGCGGACGCTGTCGCGGATGATCGCCAACATGCAGGTCGAGGAAATCGACATCACCCGTCAGATCGACCGCGTCGAGGCGGCGCGGAGCGAGCTCAGCAAGACCCGGACCCTGATGGTCTTCCGCATGTATCGCGTCCTGAACCCGGCCCAGCGCACCGCACTCAAGGAATGGATGGACCTGAGACGGGACAACGACCGCTCCGGGCATTCCCGGAACCGGTGCGGTTAGGCGTCCGCACCGCGGGACCGCGCCGGCCGCGAAGCGGCCCGGCGAGGTCGGGTCTCGCCGTCATCCTCGGTCCAGTGGAAAGAAGGCGGCGCGCGGCGCGGAAGATTCTCGCCGCCCGGCGAGTCTACGTACACGAATCCGCGCGAGCGCCGGAATGCCGTTGCCCGTTGCGGCCGGCGTCACCGTCCGGCGAACCGTGAAGGAGCACCATCGTCATGTGGAGCATCCCGCCCCGAGCAGTCGCCGCCGTCGCCCTGGTGGTGCTCCTGAAGCTGCCGGCCGCAGCCGGCGCCCAGCCCTCCCCCGCCGATCGTGTCGACGACCTGCTGGCCCAGGCCCGCGAGCGCCTGGCCGCCGTGCAGTCGCCCGGGGCAAGCCCCCGGATCGACCTGACCCTTGACGAGGCGGTGGCGCGGGCCCTCGAGCGCAACCTGGACCTCGCGGTCCAGCGGCTGAACCCGCAGGTATTCGATCTGAACCTCGCCCAGCAGCTCGCGGCGTACCGCCCCACGTTCGACTCCAACTTCTCCAACAACTCGCGCACCAACCCGTCCCAGACGCAGCTCGACGGCGGATTGTCGGTCGTCAGCGACACCATGACCCTGAACAGCGGGGTCAGCCAGGAGGTCGGGTGGGGCGGCGGCCGCTACCAGGTCAACTTCAACAACAACCGCTCGGAGTCGACCAACTTCTTCACCAGCTTCAACCCCAGCTATCGTTCGAGCGTGCAGGCCTCGTACACCCAGCCGTTGCTCCGCGGGTTCCGGATCGATCCGATACGGCAGGGGATACAGGTCACCCGCATCAACCGCGACATCGCCGACATCGACCTGCGACAGACGATCACGAACACGGTGTCGGCGGTCCGGGACGCCTACTGGGAGCTGGTCTATGCGACGCGGTCGGTGGAGGTGCAGCAGCAGGCCCTCGATCTGGCCGAGGCCCTCGTCCGCGACAACGAGGCCCGGGTCGAGATCGGCACCCTGGCCCCGATCGACGTGGTCCAGGCGCGCTCCGAGGCGGCGGCCCGCCGCCAGACCCTCGCCCAGGCCGAGCAGGCCCTGGCGACGGCCGAGCTCGTGCTGAAGCAGTTGATCGTCGACGGCACCGGCGACGAGTACTGGCGGGCGACGCTGAACCCCATCGACCTCCCCACCCTCGCTCCCGCCCCGATCGACCTCGAGGCGACCGTCCGCCGGGCCCTCGATGAACGCACCGACCTCGAGCGGTCGCGCCGGCAGCTCGACATCAACGAGGTGAACCTGTCGTCGATGCGCAATCAGCGGCTGCCCTCGGTCGACCTCACCGGCAGCTACCAGCTCCAGGGGCAGGGGGGCACGCGTTTCCTGCGTTCGGGCCTCGGCGGCGCGGTGCTGACGGAGATCCCGGGGGGCATCAACGACGCGTTCGACCAGTTGGTCGATCTCGACTACCCGGTGTGGACGGTGCAGCTCAACGTGAGCTACCCGATCGGCCCCAGCGCGGCCGACGCCGCCTACGCGCGGGCGCAGCTCCAGACCCAGCAGGTCCAGGCGCAGCTCCGGCAGCTCGAGCTGCAGGTCGCCACCGAGGTCACCAACGCGGTCCTCCAGATCCGGGCCATCGCCCGGCGCATCGAGGCCGCCACCGCCGCTCGCGAGCTCGCCGAGGAACAGCTCGCGGCCGAGCAGAGCCGCTTCGACGCGGGGCTGTCGACCAACTTCTTCGTGGTCCAGGCGCAGCGGGACCTCTCGACCGCCCAGGACACCGAGCTGCGGGCCATCCTCGATCAGCAGAAGGCGCTCATCGAGCTGGACCGCGTGCAACGAACGTCGCTGTCGCAGGCGGGCATCCAGATCATCCAGTAGCCGCCACGAAAGGCCGCCGGAGGCCAACGAGGACCGTCTCCCCATGAAGAAGCTTGCCATCGTCGTCGTCCTCGCCACGCTCGGGATCAGCGCGTACGGCTACCTGGGTTTCCGCACGTCGGAGTTCGTCCCAGAGGTCAGCACCGTGGCCCTCGCGCGGGGCGACGTCGTCGACACCGTCGGCGCGACGGGGGCGCTCGAGGCGGTCACCACGGTGCAGGTGGGCAGCCAGGTGTCGGGCATCATCGACGCGCTGTACGCCGACTTCAACTCCATCGTCCGCGAGGGGGACGTGATTGCGCGGCTGGAGCCGTCGCTGTTCCAGTCCCAGGTCGAGCAGTCGCGCGCCAACCTCGCGCGTGCGGAGGCCGACGTGGCCCGGCTGACCGTCGCCCTCGAGGACGCGCGGACCCAGTTGCGCCGCTCCGAGGAGCTCGCGGCCCAGGACCTCATCGCGGCCTCCGAGCTCGAGGCGGCCCAGGTCGCGGTGCGCTCCGCCCAGGCCCAGCTCCAGTCGGCGGAGGCCAGCGTCATCCAGTCGCGGGCGTCGCTGAACCAGAGCGAGGTCAACCTCGGCCACACCGTCATCACCGCGCCCATCGACGGCATCGTCATCGCGCGGCAGGTCGACGTCGGACAGACGGTGGCGGCGAGCATGTCGGCCCCCGAGCTGTTCATCATCGCGGCGGACCTGACCGAGATGCAGGTGATTGCCAACATCGACGAGTCGGACGTCGGCCGCATCCGGCCGGGTCAGCCGGTGACCTTCACCGTCGACGCCTACGCGGCGGAGGAGTTCGAGGGGACCGTCTCGCAGATCCGCCTCGAGCCGGTGGTGCTGCAGCAGGTCGTGACCTACGCCACCGTCATCGACGTCCCCAACAACGATCTGAGGCTGAAGCCGGGGATGACCGCCACCGTGACCCTCGAGATCGCGAGGCGCGAGGACGTGCTGCGCGTGCCCAACTCCGCCCTGCGGTTCCGCCCCACGCCTGACATGTTCGCGGTGCTGAACCAGCCGGTGCCCGAGATCCTCCAGCGGGGCGGTGACGGCCGCCCGGGGGGCGGGGCGGGCGGCTTCGGCGGACCCGGCGGGAGAGACTTCGGCGGACCCGGCGGGAGAGGCGGCGCGAGCGCGTTCGGCGGACCCGGTGGGGGACGCGGCGGACCGGGCGGACCGGGCGGGGGCGGTGGACCCGGCGGTTTCGCCAGCATGTCCGATGCGGAACGCCAGGCGATGCGCGAGCGCATTCAGTCGATGACGCCCGACCAGCGGGCCGAGTTCTTCGCCGCGCGCCGGGCCGAAGGCGGGGGCGGGTTCGGCGGCCCGGGCGGCCGAGGCGGACCCGGGGCGGCGCGACGCCCCGCCAACCGGAACACCGGCCCCGCGATTCGCGCGGTGGAACGCGGCGCCAGCACCATCGACGCGCTGTTCGCCCCGCTCGAGGTGGAAGAGACCGCGGGCCGGCTCTGGGTGATGGACGGAGACCGGCTGACCCCGGTGGAGGTGCGCCTGGGGGTGACCGACGGCACCGCGACGGAGCTCGTCGGCGCGGCCGGCCCGCGCCGGCCGGCGAGACCGGCCGTCGACCCCCAGATCGTCGAGCTCCGCCAGCAGGTCGAGCTGATCGACGACCCCGAGACCCGCCGGGGTCTCGAGCAGATGATCGCGCGGCTCGAAGCCGCCCCGGCCGACGCCCCCGCCGAGGCGCCGATGCTCGCCGCGGTTCTGGATGAAGGGACCCAGCTCGTCACCGACGTGAGCACGCCCGAGGAGGGCTCGGGCCCCGCGGCCCGGTCGTCCTCGCCGCTCATCCCGCAGTTCGGCCGGCGCGGCCGCCGCTAGCGCCCGAGACGGGTCATGACGACGACCATCGCGGTTCAGGATCTCACCAAGGTCTACGACCTCGGCGAGGTCAAGGTCCGCGCCCTCCGCGGCGTGACGACCGAGATCCGGACCGGCGAGTTCGTGGCCGTCATCGGACCGTCGGGTTCCGGGAAGTCGACGTTCATGCACATCCTGGGATGCCTGGACCGCCCCACGACGGGACGGTACATCCTGGACGGACAGGACGTGTCCACCCTGTCGAAGAACACCCTGGCCACCGTCCGCAGCAAGAAGGTCGGGTTCGTCTTCCAGGGTTTCAACCTCCTGCCGCGCACCAACGCCCTCGACAACGTCGAGCTGCCGCTGCTGTACAACGGCAACGGGCTGCGCGCCCGCGACCGGCACCGGCGCGCCCGCGAGGCCCTGGCCGCGGTCGGCCTGACCGACCGGGCCCACCACCACCCCAGCCAGCTCTCGGGCGGACAGCAGCAGCGCGTGGCCATCGCCCGCGCCCTCATCAACGAGCCCGCCATCCTGCTCGCCGACGAGCCGACCGGGAACCTCGACAGCCGCACGAGCATCGAGGTGATGGACATCTTCCAGCGCCTGAACACCGAGCGCGGCATCACCGTCCTCCTCATCACCCACGAGCAGGACATCGCCGAGTACGGCACGCGCATCGTCGCCTTCCGCGACGGCCGGATCGTGAGCGACCAGCCGAACCCCGTCCGGCGCATGGCCGCCGACGAGCTCGCCGCCCTGCCCGACGACGACGACGCGGTCGGGCCCGCCCTGAACATCCTGCGCCGGGCCCAGATGGAGCTCGCCGAGCAGGAGGCCGACGGCGCCGACGCGACCGCGGAAGCCCCCGATCCGCCCCTGACCCCGCCCCCGCCGGCGGCGTCGGACACGCGAGAGAGCGGCGAGCCGCGCCCGACGGCCGGCGACCCGCCCGCGAAGGAGTAGCCTGGCATGACACTGCTGCTGATCTTCCGGACCGCGCTCAAGGCCCTCGGACGCAACAAGATGCGCACCGCCCTGACCATGCTCGGCATGATCATCGGGGTCGCCGCGGTCATCACCATGGTGGCGCTGGGCACGGGGGCGCAGGAGGAGATAGAGACCCAGATCCGGTCCGCAGGCACCAACCTCATCATGGTGCGCGCCGGCAACTGGAGCCGCGGCGGCGTCAGCGGCGGCATGGGGTCGTCGCCCCGGCTCAAGGTGAAGGACATCGCGGCCATCCGCGAGCAGGTGCCCGGCGCCCAGTACCTCAGCGCCACCGTCAACACCCGCGACCAGGTGATCGCCGGCGGCCAGAACTGGTACACCCGCATCGAGGGCGTCGACGTGGAGTATCCGCTCATCCGGTTCTGGGAGATCGCCGACGGCGATTTCTTCACGCCGACCGACGTCTCGAGCGCCGCGAAGGTCGCGGTGCTCGGCTCCGTGGTCCGCGACAACCTGTTCGGGGAGGGCGTCGACGCCGTCGGCCAGTTGATCCGCGTTCGCAACCAGTCGTTCCGGGTGATCGGGATCATGGAGGCCAAGGGCTCCGGATCGTTCGGCGAGGACCAGGACGACTCGATCTTCGCGCCCTTCACGACGGTCCAGCGCAAGCTCCGGGGGCGGGACGGCACCAACATCTCCGGCATCAGCATCTCGGCGCGGTCCGCCGACGAGATTCAGGAGGTCTCGGAGGAGATCGAGGCGGTGCTGCGGGTCGAGCACGAGTTGATCCCGGGCGAGGACAACGACTTCATGGTGCGCACGCAGGACGACATCACCAGCATGCGCACCGGCATGACCCAGACGATGACGATGTTCACGCTGGCCATCGCCGTCGTCTCGCTGATCGTCGGCGGCATCGGCATCATGAACATCATGCTCGTGTCGGTCACCGAGCGCACCCGCGAGATCGGGCTGCGCATGGCCGTCGGCGCCAAGGGCAAGGACGTCCTGTGGCAGTTCCTCGTCGAGGCGATCGCCCTCAGCCTCGTGGGCGGCATGATCGGCGTCGGCTTCGGCTTCGCGGTCTCCGGGGGGCTCACCGAGTTCCTCCAGTGGCCGGCCCGGGTGCCGCCCGACGCGGTGGTGCTGTCGGTCGGCTTCGCGGCGGTGATCGGCGTCGTGTTCGGCTTCTACCCGGCCTGGAAGGGCGCCCAGCTCGACCCCATCGAGTCGTTGCGGTTCGAGTAGGCGGCAGGGGGACCGAAGGCGTCGTGGCTCAGGCCCCGTCGGCGCGGAGCATCCCCAGCAGTTGAGACACCGTCTTGCCGGTCACCGGATCGACGAGCTCGGGCGCAATCTCGGCCAGCGGCTCGAGGACGAAGGCCCGCGAGCGGAAACGCGGATGGGGCAGCGTGAGCGAGGGCGACTCGACGGCCAGGTCGCCCACCAGCACCAGGTCGAGGTCGAGCGTGCGCGGTGCGCCTCGATACGACCGGACCCGGCCCCGCTCCCCTTCGATGGCCAGCAGCCGGGCCAGCAGCCGGGCCGGCGTGTCGCGCGTGCCCCCCACGAGGGCGGCGTTGAGAAAGAGAGGCTGGTCGACCTCGTGCTCCGGGCGGGTTTCGACGAAGCGGGAGACCGCGACATCGGAGAGCGTCAGCCGCAGCCGGTTCACCGCGAAGGTCAGATGGGACGCGCGATCGCCGACGTTGCTACCGAGCGCCACGGCCGCGCGTCGCTCCGGTAATGCCATCGGCGGCCTCGCCACGCCCTCGGGAACCGCGGGAGGGGTCGGATCCCGGTCGCCGGCATCAGCGGCCCGGCGGCGGGAGGATCACCGCGCGCTCTGCTTCTCCTTGCAGGTGATGCACACGCGGGTCCAGGGGATGGCGTTCAGGCGCGCCTCCGCCACCGGCTCGCCGCAGTCTCGGCAGACGCCGTAGGTGCCCTGCTCGAGCCGCCACAGCGCTTCCTCGATGGCCTGGAGAATCTTGGCGTCGGTCTGCTTCAGCTTGAGCTGGATGTGGACCTCGTTGTTGCCGGTCGCCTGGTCGGCGAGGTCGCCCTGGCGGCTGCTCGTCCCCTCGGCCGCCTGAATCGGCTTGGCGCCGGCGCCGACCGTCAGGATCTCCGACCGCTTGCGCAACAACGCGTCCCTGTAGCGTGCCATGTCCATCGGGACTCTCCGGTGCCGGCGCGCCGCCCTGGAACCGCAAGCCGCCGGCCAGGCGAAACGCAGGCGGCCGCACCGCTCCGTCGCCGCCGCCCGCATCGGACCGCATCCCGACCAGACCGCATCCGGGATGCACGTCCAACTGAAAATCATATCAGATGTTCGGCCACCGCCCTCTCGCAGCAGGCTGCAGGCCCGATCGACGGGTCCGCGCCGCTACTCCGCCCTGAGCGTGCCCAGCGGCTTGCGCCGCAGCGCGTCGAGGCTGGCCGCCACCCCCACGCTCCCCACCACGAGCGCCGTCAGCAGCATGCCCCCGAGGTTCACCACCGGCGCCGGGTGCCAGTCGATCTCCAGCAGGTGGCGGCTCAGGCCCCACGTCAGGCCCAGGGCGCCCACCGATCCCACGGCGCCGGCGAGGACGCCCAGCGTGCCGTACTCGACGACGAGCATCGTCACGAGGCTGCGGCGGGTGGCGCCGAGGGTCTGGAAGATCGCGGTCTCGTAGCGCCGCTGGTACTTCGTCATCGCCACCGAGCCGACGAGGATGAGGACGCCGCTGAACACCGCGATGCCCCCGACCACCGAGATCGCGAGGGTGACGTAGTCGAGAATGCGACGGATGGTGGCGATCACCTCGAGCCCGTCGATGACCGAGACGTTGGGGAAGCCGGCGACGAGGTCGCGCTGCAGGCGGGCGCGCGCCGTCGTCTCCGGGGGGCCGCGCAGGAACGAGATGAAGCTGTGAGGCGCCTGGTCGAACACCCCGGGGCTGAACAGGAACATGAAGCCGCCGCTGCGCGAGTCGTCCCAGTCGACCGCGCGCACGCTCGACACCGTCGCCCGGATGTCGCGCCCCAGCACCCGGAACTGCAGCACGTCGCCCATCGCCAGGTCCAGCCGGTCGCGGATGCTCTCCTCCACCGAGACCTCGGGCCGGCCGGGCCCGCCCGGTTCCCAGAAGGCGCCCTCGACCACACGCTCGTTCGCCTCGAGATGGCCGCGATAGGTCACCGTGAACTCGCGGCCGACCCCCCGCCGCCGCACCTGGCGGCGAGTGTCGAGCCGCGTCCGTCGTCCGTCCACGCCGGTCACGCGCGCCCGCAGCACCGGAATCAGGTCGGGGGCGTCGCCGGTCCGGTCCTCGACGAGCTCGCGGACGCCGGCCTGCTGGTCCTGCTGGACGTCGATCAGGAACATGTCGGGGCTGTCGTCGCGGATCTCGAGGGCGAACGCGCCCAGCAGGTTCGCCTGCACCGCGTGGATGCCGATGACGAAGAAGCTGCCCAGGCCCACCGCCAGGAGGATGACGCGGGTCTGGTTGCCGGGTCGCGCCAGGTTGAGCACGGCGTGGCGCACCGCGAACCGCGCCCCGGCCCCGAAGGGCTGTATGAGGCGGACGAGGGCCCGCCCGACCCCGTGCAGCACCACCGCGACCGCCGCGAAGCCGCCGCACACCCACAGGCCGGCCTCCAGCGACGCCGCCTGCCAGCTCGCCAGCCCCACCACCCCCGCCACGAGCACGCCGAGCGCCGCCCAGCGCACCCAGTCGCGCGCCGCGGCCGGGATCAGGTTCCACCGAATCAGGGCCAGCGGCTTGATGGCCCGCATCTCCAGCAGCGGGCCGAGCGCGAACAGCAGCGACACCAGGACGCCCACCCCCAGCCCCTGCAGGACCGCCGACCCGGTCACCCCGTACGACAGGTTCTCGACCCCCGCGACCGCCGCCGCCTGCTCGGTGAGGGAGGACGGCAGCGCGGCCAGCATCCCGGCCGCCAGGGCCACCCCCAGCAGCGCGCCGCCGAGCCCCAGGACGGCGACCTCCACGACGTAGACGGCCAGCACCTGCCGGCTCGTCGCCCCGAGGCACTTGAGAACGGCGACGCTGCGCACCCGCTGCTGCACGAACACGCGGGTGACGCTCCACACCCCGATGCCCCCGAGCACCACCACCACGAAGCCGATCAGGCTCAGGTAGTCCTCGGCCCGCGAGAGGTTGCGGGCAATCCGGTCCTCGGTGTTGCGGTACGACCGCACGCGCACGAACTCGTCGCGCAACGGCTCGCGCAGCGACGCCACCAGCGGATCGACGCGGGGCTCGGGCACCCTGACCAGGATCTGCCGCTCGGCCCGGGTGCCGAGGGTCAGCAGCCCCGTCTCGAGGAGGTCGTCGTAGTCGACCAGCACCCGCGGGCCGAAGCTGAACGCGCCGATGCCTCCCCCGGGCTCGCGCAGGACGACGCCGCGGATCTCGAAGCTGCGGTCGCCGATGAGGATGTCGTCTCCGACCGCGACGTCGAGCTGCGTCAGCAGCTCGGGCCGCACCAGCGCCCCCCCGCCGGCGAGCAGGGCGTGGTCGTAGGGCCGCCCGCCCTCGAGCACGAAGCGCCCGTAGAACGGAAACGCGGCCTCGACGCCCCGCAGCTCGACCACCCGGGCCAGGACCTTCGTCTCGTCGGCCGGCCGGGCCATCGTCGGCGTCTCGATGGACAGGGTCCGGGCGAGCCCCGGTTCCGCACCCAGGACGGCGTCGATGGTGTCCAACGCGGCCTCGGACCAGGGCTGCTCCGACTCGATCTGCACGTCGGCGGCCAGCAGGGCGCGCGTCTCCCCGTCCATCGCCACGCCCACCTGCTGGATGACCGACCGCAACGCCACGATCGCGCTCACCCCGACGGCCACGCAGACGAAGAAGAAGGCGAGCCGGCGCCAGGACGCGCGCAGCTCGCGGCCGACCATCTTGAGCACGAACGTCATGCGACACCCTCCACGACGGGCGGCGGCACCCGTTCGGTGCGTCCGTCGCGCATGCGCAGCCTGACGTCGGTTCCGGACGCCAGCTCGTCGTCGTGGGTCACGAGCAGGATGGTCGTGCCCCGCGACCGGTTGACCCGATGCAGCAGCTCGACGATGTGCCTTCCGTTGGCGCTGTCGAGGTTCCCGGTCGGCTCGTCCGCGAGGAGGATCGGGGGCTCGTTGGCGAGGGCCCGCGCGATCGCGATGCGCTGCTGCTCACCGCCCGAGAGCTGGGCCGGATAGTGCCCGGCCCGGCCATCGAGCCCCACCTCGGACAGCAGCGCCGCCGCCCGGTCGCGCGCCCGCGCGGCACCGGCGATCTCCAGCGGCACGAGCACGTTCTCGAACGCCGTCAGCGACGGCACGAGATGGAAGAACTGGAACACGATGCCGATCTTGCGGCCCCGGAGCCGGGCCAGCGCGTCCTCGTCCAGGCCGGAGATCTCCACGCCGTCGATGACGATCTCGCCGGTGGTCGGCGCGTCGAGGCCCGCGATGAGACCCAGCAGCGTCGACTTCCCGCTGCCGGACGGCCCCACGATGGAGACGTACTGCCCCGAGGACACCGTCAGGTCGAGGGGTTGGACGATGGTCAGCGGCGCGTTCCCGCTGAGGACGGTCTTGGAGACGTTGCGAAGCTCGATCATGCGTTCACTCGGGACGACGTTGCTCGGAGCCGCGCGGTAGAGAGTGCTGCCCACGGCCGCGGGTCGACCCGCAGTTCGGCCACGGGACGACGTTGCGGGCAGCCGCGCGGTAGAGAGGCCGCAACTCGTCCATTCCGATGGCGGCCAACCCGATCCGCCGGCCCCGAACGGCCCGATTCGAACCGGCGGTAGCGCGGCCCGTCGGCGCCTGCGGCTCCCCACGCCGACTGCCGGCGAGGCCCGCCCGCCGGGGAGTCGCGCCGCCGCCGCGCGCCATCGGCTCTTGCGTCGCCCGCGGCCGGAGCTTCACGGGTTCAGCGCGGGCAGCAACGGCTCGAGGGCGTCCCGGACCCGCACCGCCACGATCGCCGCCCCGTCCGCGTTCGGGTGAATGCCGTCGGCCTGGTTGAGGGCCGGAACGGCGGCGACCCCGTCGAGCAGGAACGGCATGAACGCCACGCCGTGCTCGCGGGCGAGATCGGCGAACACCGCCCGGAACTCCGCCGTATACACCGCCCCGAAGTTGGGAGGCGCCTCCATGCCCGCGAGCAGCACTCGGATGCCGCGCTCCGCCGCGAGCGCCAGTATCCGCGAGAGGTTGCGCTTCATCTGGTCGACGGGGAGGCCGCGGAGCCCGTCGTTCCCGCCCAGGGCGAGGATGAGGATGCGCACGTCGCCCTCGAGCGCCCACTCGGCGCGGCTCAGCCCGGCCGCGGTGGTGTCGCCGGACACGCCCGCGTTCACCACCGTCACCGCGTAGCCGTCGTCGCGCAACGCCCGCTCCAGGCGGGCCGGATACGCCTCGTCGCCATCGAGCCCGAGCCCCGCCGTCAGGCTGTCGCCCAGCGCGACCAGAAGCGGGCCGGACTGGGCGTCCGCGTCGAGCTCGGACGCCGCTGCCGGCGCCTCGCCCCCCGGATTCGCCCGCGGCGCCGGCCCGGCCGTCTGCTCCGGGGCCGAGCCGCAGCCCGTCAGGACCGTCCCGAGCAGGGCGACCAGCAGCCGAAGGCCCCGCGCGACCGTTCTCGTCATCGACTTGATCTTATTACGCGAGCGCGGGCGCGCCGGTTCTGGAGCCGCCGGCCACGGGCGCCGAAGGCCGATTCTCAGGCCCGGCAGCAGGTCCTGCCCCGGGAGCCGCCGGGCGGCCGGAAGGCCATCGGCGCTGCGCGGGAGCACCGGCCCGGGAGCGGCTGCGTCGCGCGGGAAGACCGGCCGCGACAACGCGATGCGTGCCGTCGGCGGCGCCGCGGGGTCGATTCCGGCGGGTCGGCGCGCCACGCGGCGGCGTCACCGCCCGTGCGGGACGCCGTCGGCCTGCTGCCCTCCATCCCGACCGCGGAGCGCGGACCACGCGCGCCAGTACAGGACGGCGTTCACCAGCAGCAACGCTCCGCCCAGGGCCGCCTGCATGCCGCGGGTCAGCCCGGCCGGGTAGATCAGCGCGGTGACGTAGTGCTCGATGAAGTCGCTCTCGTAGCCCGACGCCCCCGCCCGCCGCCGCAACCAGATCTCGAGCGGGGTGAGGGGACAGACGCCCCCGGACCACTCGATGCCGACGCCCCATGCCACGGCCGGCAGATGCAGCCACGCGACGCGCGGGGCACGCCGCAGGAGCAGCGCGCCGGCCGCCGCGAAGACGATGAACGCCGCGTGCGCCAGCAGGACGAGATCGGCGAGCGCCCCGTACATCGTGGTCATCTCCGGCCCGCGAGGGCTCCGCACCCGGGTCCGCCCGCCGTTGTGCGGCCCGGCCGCACGTGTAGAATAGGCCCATTCCCGGCCGGTCGGTCCGTCCGCCTGCGAGGTATCCTGCTGATGAACGCCACCCTTCTCTCCGTCGTCGGCCTCGGGATGATCTTCATCGGCTACCGGTTCTACTCGAGCTTCATCGCCGAGAAGATCTACCGGCTCGACCCGGACTTCGAGACGCCCGCCCACTCGATGCGGGACGACGTGGACTACATCCCGACCAACCGGGTCGTCCTGTGGGGCCACCACTTCACGGCGGTGGCCGGCGCGGCGCCGATCATCGGACCGGGCATCGCGGTCATCTGGGGCTGGCTGCCCGCCTTCCTGTGGGTCATCCTCGGCACGATGTTCTTCGCCGGGGTCCACGACTTCGGGGCGGTGTGGGCCAGCGTCCGGAACAAGGCGAAGTCGGTCGGGTCCCTGACCGGCGACGTGGTGAGCCCCCGCGCCCGCACCCTGTTCATGATCGTCGTCTTCTTCCTGCTGATGATGGTCAACGCGGTGTTCGCGGTCGCCATCTCGAACGAGTTCCAGGCCACCCCGAGCAGCGTGATTCCGGCGTGGACCGCGGTCTTCGTCGCCGTCGGCATCGGCATCCTCATCTACCGCATGGGGGTGCCGATCCTCTGGCCCACGGTGGTCGGCACCGTCATCCTGTACGCAGTCATCTACCTGGGCGAGCGCTTCCCCATCGAGCTGACGGGGGGCATGCTGCCGGTGGGCGCGCAGTGGATCCTCATTCTGTTCCTGTACGCGGGCATCGCGTCCCTGCTCCCGGTCTGGCTGCTCCTGCAGCCGCGCGACTACATCAACGGCATCCAGCTCTTCGTGGGGCTCGGGCTGCTCTACGGCGCGGTGCTCATCGCGAGCCCCACCATCGTCGCCCCGGCCATCAACCCCAACGTGCCGGCGTCGGCCCCGCCCCTCTTCCCCCTGCTGTTCGTCACCATCGCGTGCGGGGCGATCTCGGGCTTCCACGGCCTCGTCGGCTCCGGCACGACGTCGAAGCAGCTCAACAAGGAGACCGACGCCCGCTTCGTGGGGTACCTGGGCTCGTCCGGCGAGGGGTCCCTGGCCTTGGTCGCGATCATCGCGGCGACGGCCGGGTTCGCCAGCCTCGGCGACTGGGAAGCCATGTACAGCGAGTTCGGCAACGGCGGCATGACCGCGTTCGTGCAGGGCGGCGCGCGCATCGTGTCGGCCGGCGTCGGCATCTCGACGGAGTTCGCGGCGACCCTGCTCGCGGTCATGGCGGTCCTCTTCGCCGGCACCACCATGGACGCCGGCGTGCGGCTGCAACGCTACATCGTGCAGGAGTGGGGCACCATCTACAACATTCCCGTCCTGCAGAACGGCTACGTGGCCACGGTCGCGGCGGTGGCCGCGTGCCTGCTGCTGGCGTTCGGGGCCGGCGGCCCGAGCGGCGAGGGCGGCATGCTGATCTGGCCGCTCTTCGGCACCACCAACCAGCTCCTGGCCGGGCTCACGCTGCTCGTCATCAGCGTCATCCTCGTCAAGCTGGGGCGCCCCGCCCGCTACACGCTGGTGCCCATGGTCTTCATCACGACGATGGCCCTCGCCGCCGCCATCTACCAGCTCGGCAACCTGTACGGCGAGGGCGGCATCCTCTATCCCCTGCTGTGGATCGACGTCGCGATCGTGCTGCTGGCCATCTTCACGATGCTGGAGGCGGGCTCGGCGTTCCTGCGGGAGAAACGGGCGGCGGAGGCGCGGGCGAGCGCCTGACCGCGCGCGCCTCGGGCGGGACGATGACCACACGAGACACGCGACGGGCTCCCGGGCCCGGCACGGACGGGACGCAGGGGTGGTTCGCCCGCCTCCAGGACCTGCTCGACGAGTTCTACGCCGCCCCCTACCGGGGGACCCTGGCGCGGGCCCGGCGCGACGAGGACGACCTGTTCATGCTCTTCGTCTTCGCCGAGCTCATGGGGGTGCCGAACCCCGCCTCGTACTACACCCTGGAGCTGCAGCCGGTGCTGCTCGAGCGCTTCCACGAGTGGCACCAGCGCCAGGGGCTGGACCACTCGCCCCTCGACGGCTTCCGCTGCTGCTAGGAGCCCGTGGTGAAACCCCGCGTTGCATCGCGCCCGAAGGGCGCCGGCGAACAGTCGAGGCGCCCGGCTGGCAAGGCGCGACGAGGGCGCATATTGGACAGTTGCAGCCGAGGCTCAACGCGGCCAGCCGGGATGCATCGCCGCTCGAATGCGGCGGGGAGGTTCGCCACGGCCTCCTGGGGACCGTCGTCTCCGGGACATCACGCGGGAGCGCCGCCCTGCTCGACGAGATCCTGAACCGCCCCGTCCTCTTCGTCGGCGGCAAGGGCGGCGTCGGCAAGACCACCATGGCGGCGGCCCTGGGCCTCGCCGCGGCCGGCCGCGGCCGCCGCTGCCTGCTCGTCTCGACCGATCCGGCCCATTCCCTCGCCGACCTCTTCGGCCGCCCCGTCGGCGACCGCGAGACCGCCATCGCCGACGCGCTGTGGGCGCTCGAGATCGACCCCGACCGGCAGGCCGACACGCACGTCCGGACCGTCAAGGCCCGCATGAAGCGCCTGGTGCACCCGCGCCAGTTCGACGAGATCGACCGCCAGCTCGACCTCGCGCGGCTCGCCCCCGGCACCATGGAGGCGGCCCTGCTCGAACGCGTCGCCGAGCTCATGACCCGGGCCGGACGCGAGTACGACCGCGTCGTCTTCGACACCGCCCCGACCGGCCACACCGTGCGGCTCCTGTCGCTGCCCGACATCATGGCGGCATGGGCGGATGGGCTGCTGGGCCACCGCGAACGCTCGGCGCGGCTCGGCGAAGCCCTGCGACATCTCGGCGGGGGACGCGTGCGCGGCGACGAGCTGTCGCGCCTGGAGACCGCCGCCGACCACGAGCCGGGCAGCCGCGACGCCCAGCTCGACGAGCTGTTGCAGGCGCGGCGGCGGAAGTTCATCGGCGCCCGCGAGCAGCTCCTCGACCGCTCCCGCACCGCCTTCGTCTCGGTGGTGAACCCCGATCGCCTCTCCGTGCTCGAGACGGTCCGGGCGCACGGGGTCCTGCGCCGTTTCTCGATCCCGGTGAGCGGGGTGGTGGTGAACCGGGTGCTCCCCGACGACGCCGAGGGCACGTTCCTCGCCGCCCGCCGCCGGCAGGAGGCGCGCTACCTGGCGGAGATCGAGCGGGCCTTCGCGGGGATACCGCAGGCGCGCATCCCCCTCCTGCCCGACGACGTCCACGACCTCGACACCCTCCGCGCCCTGGGTCGCCGCATCACGGGCGACGAGACTCGCCCTGACCCCTCCGCCGTACCCTGACGAAGCTCGAATCGCGTTCCGTCGCCGTCCTCCTCACCGGCTGCGTCCAGAGCCGGCGGTTGACCGTCGCGCAGCTCGACAAGCGCCCATGTCGGACCGTACGCCGCTGGAAGCGTTCCACGCCGCCGTCATGCACCGCCACGCGATTCGGACCGTCGTCAGCCACGACCGCCACTTCGACGAGCTTCAGGACATCGAGCGCGTGACGCCGGAAGCGGCTCTCTGAACGCACCTGTCGATGACGGAAACCCCGGACCTCGGG
The DNA here is from genome assembly GCA_965204675.1 of Vicinamibacterales bacterium. Classification (GTDB taxonomy): domain Bacteria; phylum Acidobacteriota; class Vicinamibacteria; order Vicinamibacterales; family UBA8438; genus JAJEEA01. The sequence goes on along the minus strand of OZ242003.1, from coordinate 3,921,905 downwards.
TGGTTCGCGGTCAGTAGCGGTAGTGCTCGGGCTTGTAGGGGCCCTCGACGTCCACGCCGATGTAACTCGCCTGCTCCTCGGTGAGCGTGGTGAGCCGGACCCCGAGGTGGTCGAGGTGCAGGCGGGCGACCTTCTCGTCGAGGCGCTTGGGCAGCATGTAGACCCGCTTGCCGTACTCGCCCTTGTTCTGGTGGAGGGCGATCTGGGCGAGGACCTGGTTGGTGAACGACGCGGACATGACGAAGCTCGGATGGCCGGTCGCGCAGCCGAGGTTCAGCAGGCGCCCCTCCGCGAGCACCATCACGCTGTGGCCGTCGGGAAAGCGCCACTCGTCGTACTGGGGCTTGATGTGGATGTGCTGGATGCCCGGCGTCTTCTTGAGCCCGGCCATGTCGATCTCGTTGTCGAAGTGGCCGATGTTGCCGACGATGGCCTTGTCCTTCATGCGGGCCATGTGCCGGGCCGAGATGATGTCGCGGTTGCCGGTGGCGGTGATGAAGATGTCGGCGCGCTCGATCATGGCGTCGAGGGTGTCGACCTCGTAGCCCTCCATCGCCGCCTGCAGGGCGCAGATGGGGTCGATCTCGGTGACGACGACCCGGCACCCCTGGCCTCGCAGGGCCTGGGCGCAGCCCTTCCCCACCTCGCCGAAGCCGCACACGACCGCCACCTTGCCGCCGAGCATGACGTCGGTGGCCCGCGCGAGGCCGTCGGGCAGCGAGTGGCGGCAGCCGTACACGTTGTCGAACTTGCTCTTGGTCACCGAGTCGTTCACGTTGATGGCCGGAAAGAGGAGAGTGCCCGCCTCCGTCATCTCGTAGAGCCGGTGGACCCCGGTGGTGGTCTCCTCGCTGACCCCGCGAATCTGGGGGCTGACTCGCTGCCAGTGCCCCTTGTCGCGGGCCTGGAGGTTCCGCAACAGGTCGAGGATGACGCCCCATTCCTCGGGCTCGGTCTCGGGGTCGAAGCCCGGCACCTCGCCGAGCTGCTCGAACTCGTAGCCCTTGTGCACGAGCAGGGTGGCGTCGCCGCCGTCGTCGACGATGAGCGAGGGGCCGGCGCCGTCCGGCCACACGAGCGCCTCGTTCGTGCACCACCAGTACTCGGGGAGGGTCTCCCCCTTCCACGCGAACACCGGGATTCCCCGCGGGTTCTCGGCGGTCCCGCCGGTCTCCGGCCGCCCCACGACGACGGCGGCGGCGGCGTGGTCCTGCGTGGAGAAGATGTTGCACGACACCCACCGCACGTCGGCGCCGAGGTCGTGCAGGGTCTCGATGAGCACCGCGGTCTGCACCGTCATGTGCAGGCTGCCCATGATGCGGGCGCCCTGGAGCGGCGCCTGGCCCGCGTGCTCCTTCCGTAGCGCCATCAGCCCCGGCATCTCCTGCTCGGCCAGCCGGATCTCGTTCCGCCCGAACGCCGCGAGCGACAGGTCCGCGACCTTGAAGGGCTCGCGATCCGCCCGTACCGCCTCGTCGAACGCATGCGTCGTCTCAACCGCCGTCGGTCCCATTCCCGTCTCCTTGCTGGCAGCCGTGGCGAGAGTCTCCGCCGCACTCGAGCGGCGATGCATCGCCTGACTGCTCTACCCGATGTTGCGCCCCCCCTCAGGCCCTGTCGGGCGGGCGCTTCGGCGTCCTCTGGCGCCCTCGGGGCGCGGTGCAACGCGGGGCCTTCACCACGGGCTGCTCGTCGCGCCCCCCGGTCCGGGGGCCTCCTTGCGACGATGCCGCTTCATCCGTTTCCGCCGATCGGCCGCGCCCGCCGGCGACCGGTCACTCCGTCCTGGCTATGCGATACAGCTTCGACTGGGTGCGCAGAATGACGCTGCCCCGCGCCACCGCGGGGGTCGACAGGGCCATCTCGTTCAGCGGGTTCTTGTGGAGGATCTCGAACTCGGGCCCCGCCCTGACCACGAAGGTGTCGCCGTCCTCGCTCAGCAGGAATATCTTCCCGTTGTAGCCCCACGGCGAGGCGGTGAAGCCGTTGCCGATCTCGAGGCGCCGCCGGCCGTAGATCTCCTCGCCGGTGGCCGCGTCGTGCGCGAGGAGAAAGCCGCGGTCGAGCAGGGTGTAGTAGATGTCGCCGTAGACGAGGGCGGTGGTGTTGTAGGTGCCCAGCAGCGGATAGGCCCACACGACGTGGGAGTCCTGCGAGTAGGTCCGGCTGCCGGGGAACCCCTCCTGCAACCCGCTCGCGACCTCCTGGTAGATGGAGATGTCGCCGGCCGCCCCGGGCTGGATGGCGTAGACCGGCCGCAGGGCCCCGCCCGGGTACCCCGAGCTGATGTAGACGAGCCCGTGGCTCGTGAACGGGCTCGGGGTGGTCAGCAGCGACATCCCTCCGAGCTCCCACAGGACCTCGCCGTCGAGGTCGTAGGAGCGGACCTTCCCGGTGGCGGCGGTCACGATCTCGGTGCGCAGGGGGTTCTCCCACACCAGGGGCGTCGACCAGGTGTGCCCCGGCTCGTCGCGCTCGACCCGCCACACGTCCTCGCCGGTCGCGGCATCCAGCGCGGTGAAGAACGACTGCGTGGTGTTGTCGTTCAGGACGTAGAGCCGACCGTCGTGCAGCGCGGGCGACGACGCGGTGGCCATCGCCTGCATGGTGTTGAACGTGCCGACGTCGCGGCGCCAGATCTCCTCGCCCTCGAAGTCGAGGGCCGCCACCAGCCCGATGGCCCCGAAGTAGACGTAGACGCGCTCGCCGTCGGTGACCGGGGTCTCCGAGGCGTAGCTGTTCTTGAGGTGCCGGGTGATGTCGGGCACCGCGCGGTGCAGCTCGCGCACCCAGCGCACCGCCCCGGTCTCGAAGTCGATGTCGTACACCAGCCACCGGTGCTCGCCGCTGGCCGGCACCGACCCGTTGTGCTCGCCCGGGTCGTAGAGCCCGGGAATCGGTTGCACCTCGTCGTCGGCCGCGCTCACCGCGGTGGTGACGAAGATGTGGTCCCCCCAGACGATCGGCGAGCTCCAGCTCAGCCCGGGCATGTCGATCTTCCAGGCGATGTTCTCGGTCTCGCTCCACCGGTCGGGCAGGGCGGGGTCGTCGGCCACGTTGCCGGCGCTCAGCCCCCGGAACTGCGGCCAGTGCTGCCCCGCCGCGTCCGGCGCGGGAGCCAGCAACACGCCGATGCCGAGAATACCGATCAGGATGCGCTTCATCGTGTCGCTCCTCGTTCCGGACCGCGGGGAACGATGCGGCCGGCGACTGGTCGATTGTACCAAACGGGCGGGACCTCCCCAGCACCGACCCCGGCCGCGCCCCCGGCTTGGCTGCTCATCGATGTCCTCTCCTCCAGGAAGTCGCGCCTGCGAAGCAACGAACCGGCACCGGCCACGGCGCTCGTACGGAGTCGGCCTCGGAGGGTCGCATGGGCTCTCCGTGCACGGCCGGTGCCGACTCGGGGATCGTCGTCGCCGAGGTTCAGCGCTCGCCCTCGATCGGCGGGTTGGGCTGTAGCTTGGGCGGCGGCCGTCAGGACCGTCACGGGATGTCGGCCGTCAGAAGCCGAAGCCGGCGCTGGCGTGTGTACGCACTCCGCCGGCGAAGTCGTGCGCCACGTCGATGGCAAACGGGAAACCGAATCCGGGAGGCATGACGAAGACGCCCACCCCGGCGCCTTCCAGGAACCTCGCCTGCCGGACGGACCTTGCCGCGTCGTAGACGGCGGCGGTGTCGGCGAACAACCTGAGGCCGACCTGCACCTCCGACAACAGGGAGGTCACGGGAAGACGCAGCTCAAGTGAGGCCGCGGCGATCCGGTCGCCGACCGCCGTGCCGGCCGGCCAGCCGCGGAGGGTGCCGCGCGCGGCCGGGCTGCCGCCGAGCAGCGCCCTCTCGTACGGCGGCAACGGACCCGACGCCCCCGCGAAGAAGAGCCGCGCCGCCACGATCGCCTGCCCGCCGGCCGCCGCGTACGCCCGGGCGTCCAGCCGGGGCCGGAAGACGGTCCCCGGGCCCCCGACGGTCGCGAGCCGCTCGACGCCGGCGCGGACCACCACCGTGTTGCGGCGGGCGGTGGCCGGCGTCTCACGATAGTCGCCATAGTCGAGGTGCACGGCCGACCGGAACAGCCGGTCCGCCCCCGCCGCGAACCGCACGTCCTCCCACGCGGCCGCCCCGTTCAGCCGGAACCCGCCCGGAAGCCCGCGCTCGACCGCGACCTCGAGCCCCGTCCGGTCGTCGTCGGCCTCGAAGTACGGATGCCGCCGCCGCCCGCGCCATCCGCCGGCCCGCAGCCGGTCGACCAGAGGGCCAGGAACCGGGGCCTCCATCTCCAGTCCGATGCGCTTGTGGCCGCCCCAGGTCGCGGGCACCGAGAGCCGGCTGCCGACCCCGAGCGCGTCCACGACGCTGGTCAGCGCCCCGTAGGCCACCCCGTAGCCTTCCCGGTGGTCCACTATCGGGGCGACCATCAGCCGGCGACCCACGCCCGCCAGCGCCCGCGCCACCGGATTGCGCCAGCGTGCGCCGGGCCGCTCGCGGACCACGATGACGAGAGCGACCTCGTCGGTGGCCGTCAGCGACCGGTAGAGACGGCGCACGTCGATCGTCTCGAACCGGCCGCTCGCCTCCAGCCGCTCCCGTACCGCCTCGGTCAGGTCCGGGCCGGCCCCGTCGCCCAGTTCGACCCCGGCCAGGACGATGACCTCGGCGTCGGACAGCGACAGGTTGCCGTGGACCCGTATCTCGACCACCGCCTCCCGCGCCGCCCGTTCCTGCGCGGCGGCCACCGCGGGCGGCATCGCCGCGAGGGCCGCGGCCGCACTCGCCAGCGCCATGCGGACGATGGCGCACGGCCGGCGGGCGGGGAAGCGGGGGGACATCGTCACCGCCCCGGGTCGGACGGTCGGAGGCGTGCGCCGGTCTCGGCCTCCCGGTAGCCGGAGAACGTCCGGGAGTACGCCACCGTGGTCGATCCGCTCGCCATCGTCATCACCCCGGCGGCCTCGATCCGCTCCGGCAGCCACACCGCCCCGTCCAGCGGCCGGCCCATGGTCATCGACGCGCTGAGCTCGTCCAGACGGATGAGCCAGCGCAGGGGCAGGAAGTCGAAGCCGATGCCGTCGAACGTGAACCGCACGATCTGATGCTCGCCGGGGTCGATCCAGAGGGTGACGAGGGTGCTCTCGTTGAACGCCGCCTGGGCGCCCGGCACGCTGATCGGCCGCCGATTGCAGTCGCCGTCGTCGGGGTCGCGTTCCTGGAACAACCGCTCCGGGAAGTACTCGATGCGCAGCACGTCGCGCCCGGCCAGCGGCTCGCGGCCCGCGAAGTAGTAGTTGCCGGGTTCGAACTCGAAGTCGAGCCAGTACGACTCGGAGAGGAAGCGCGGGCGGAGATCGGCGGCGGCGCTCAGGTCGGCCGTCGCGCCGGCGCCGCCCGGGGAAGGCGATGGGACAGCGGCTTCGTCGGCCGCCACCGGCGATCCGGGAGAGTCGTCCGGCGCGCAGGGCGTCTCGGACGCGGCATCCCGGGCGCGCTCCGCCTCCGCCTCCAGCCAGTCCGCCTCGTACCGCCGCCAGTCGTCCTCGCCGGCGTCGACCCCGTCGAACCGCACCGGGCTTCGCACGAACACGCCGTCGCGCCGGTACCAGACGTACTCCCGCGTGTAGCGGCTGTACACCTCGCCGTCGTATCCCGTCACCGTGAACCGCTCCACCTCGTCGAAGACGTACTGCCGCCGCGCGATGCGGTTCTCGTCGCGCCGGGCGAGCACCTGTTCCATGAAGCGATCCAGCTCGTTGTCCTCCTCGCGTTCCTGCGCCGCCGCGGCGCCGGCGACGCCGACCGTCATCATTCCGAGGACCGCGAGCCGGGCGATTTCTGGCTCCCAAGACCGGGCCGGACGTCGGACGGACGGGACCGGGTGGCCGCAGGGCCCTCCCCGCGGGTAGACCCCACGCGGCCTCCCCGCGGGGCGCGAACGCCGACAGCCGCCGCCGGTCGGTCTCTCGGTTGCTTGCGACATGCGGCCTCCCGGGGAATCGCCCGAAGACAGGCCGTCTCGAGGCCCATTCGAGCCAATGGTAAACGAACAGCGTACCCCGCCCGCGAGCCGTATCACCAGACGGGCGCACACGCCGTCTACGGCACGACGGCTGACGGGTACATGCCTCGCCATGCCCGCCGGACGTGACAAGGCCGCCCGGATCGGGTCCGTCGGCGGACCCGGCGTGGAAAACCTCGCCGACAACGGCTACACTACGCAGGTTGCCCGGCCGGGGAGCGGAGCCGCCCGCCCGCGATTCCAGGACCGGTCACCCACACCACGGAACGCGTGAGCGGCGGTCGTCACATCGCAAGAAGAGAGTGATCGCACCATGGTGAGCACCGCCCCGGCCGCCGTTGCGGGAATCGTCGTCTGTCTCGCGCTCGGGTCGATCGCGTCTCCGGGCCTGGCGAGGCCGGCCGCCCCTGCGGCCGTCCCGGAGGCGGCGCAGGCGGTGGTCGACGGGACCTGCCGCCGCTGCCACAACGACCGGGCGCGGTACGGGAACCTGTCGCTGGACCGCTTCGACGTCGCGCGCGCAGGCGACGACCGTCCCCTGGCGGAGAAGATCATCCGGAAGGTACGCGCGGGCCTGATGCCCCCGGCGGGGACCGCCCGCCCCGACGAGGCCGAGCTCCAGTCGCTCGCCGGCGCCCTCGAGAACCTGGTCGACGACGCCGCGGCCGAGCAGCCGCTTCCCGCGCGCCGCAGCTTCCAGCGTCTCAACCGCGCCGAGTACGAGCGCTCGGTCCGAGACCTTCTCGCCCTCGACGTCCGCGCGAGCGACTACCTGCCGCTCGACACCAAGAGCGCCGGCTTCGACAACATCGCCGACGCGCAACTGCTCTCCCCCACCCTGATGAACGGCTACCTCCGGGCCGCGGCCGAGGTCAGCCGGCTGGCCGTGGGCGACGCGACGGCGGGCCCGCGGGAGGCGACCTACAAGGTCACGCGGTGGGTCTCGCAGCGGGAGCAGGTCGAGGGGGCGCCCTACGGCTCGCGGGGCGGCATCTCCGTCGTGCACACGTTCCCCGCCGACGCCGACTACCGGTTCCGCGTCTCGTTCCACCACGAGACGACCGGAGAGCTGTTCGGCAGCGGCCGCGGGGCGCTGCACACGGTCGAGCATCCGGAGCAGATCGAGATCTCCGTCGACGGCGAGCGCGTCGCCCTCTTGGACATAGACCGGTGGATGCACGTCTCGGACCCGAACGGCGTCAACCTCCGCACCGATCCGGTTCGGGTGACGGCGGGGCCGCACCGGGTCTCGGCCGTGTTCATCCGCCACCTCGAGGGCCCCGCCCAGGACCTCATCTCGCCCCACGACTGGTCGCTGTCGAGCACCAGCGTCGCCAACGCCTACGGCTTCACGAGCCTGCCCCACCTGCGGGACCTCGCGATCCGGGGGCCGCTCGATCCGGTCGGCGTCTCCGACACGCCGAGCCGGCGGCGCGTCTTCACCTGCCGGCCGGCGGGGCCGGACGACGCGCCCGCCTGCGCCCGCGAGATCGTCGACCGGCTCGGCGCCGCCGCCTACCGCCGGCCGCTGACCGCCGACGACCGGCGCGCCCTGATGACCCTGTACGAGAGCGGAGCGGCCGAGGGCGGGTTCGAGGCGGGCGTCCGGATGGCCCTGGAGGGCATGCTCGCCAGCCCGCACTTCGTGTTCCGCTTCGAGGCCCCCCCGGCCGGCATCGACGCCGCCGAGGGCTTCGCCCTCTCGGGCCACGCGCTGGCGTCCCGGCTCTCCTTCTTCCTGTGGGCCGCGGGTCCCGACGCCGAGCTCATCGACCTCGCCACCGCCGGCCGGCTGACCGACCCCGCGGTTCTCGACGCCCAGGTGCGGCGCATGCTCGCCGACCCGCGGTCGGAGGCCCTCGCCACCCGGTTCGCCGCCCAGTGGCTGCGGCTGCCCGATCTCGACCCCCTGCACCCGGACGTCCGGACCTACCCCGACTTCGACGAGCAGCTCAAGCACGCCATGCGGCGGGAGACCGAGCTGTTCTTCGACCACCTGGTCCGGGAGGACCGGAGCCTGACCGAGCTGTTGACCGCGGACTACACGTTCGTCAACGAGCGCCTCGCCAGGCACTACGGGCTTCCCGGGGTCGCCGGCGAGCGCCATCGGCGCGTGACCTGGCCGTCCGCCCATCCGCGCCACGGGCTGCTGGGGCACGGCAGCGTGCTGAGCCTCACCTCCTACGCCGACCGCACGTCGCCGGTGCTGCGCGGCAAGTGGGTGATGGAGGTGCTGCTCGGCAGCCCGCCGCCGCCCCCGCCACCCGACGTGCCCGACCTCGACGACACCGCGACCGCCGACGGCGGGCGCCTGCTCTCGGTGCGTGAGCGCCTGGAGCAGCACCGGCGGAGCCCCGCGTGCAGCTCGTGCCATCGGATGATGGACCCGATCGGGCTCGCCCTGGAGCACTACGACGTGACCGGGGCGCGGCGCGTCAAGGACAACGGCAACGCCATCGACTCGGCCGGGGAGCTGTACGACGGCACCCCCGTCGCCAGCGCCGGCGACCTGCGCGCCGCCCTGCTGAAGCGCCCGGGCGCGATCGCGAGCACGTTCGCCGAGAACCTGATGGCCTACGCCCTGGGCCGCCGCATCGAGCATGTCGACATGCCCGCGGTCCGCGACGTCGTGCGCGCCGCCGAGGCGGACGACCTCCGCCTGTCCCGCTTCATCCTCGAGATCGTCCGCAGCCCCGCGTTCCGCACGCAGGGCCGGGCGCCGGATTCCGTGGAGGACTGATCAGCATGGCCTTCGTCACCGGCAAGCATCTCCCGCGCCGCACGTTCCTGCGAGGTCTCGGGACGACCGTCGCGCTGCCCTTCCTCGACGCGTTCGTCCCCGCCGGCCGGCCCTGGCGCCGGGTGGCGGCGGCGCAGTCGCTCGACGATCCGACCCGGCTCGTGTGCATCGAGAACGTCCACGGCGCGGCCGGCAGCACCGCCTTCGGCGCCTCGCGGCACCTCTGGTCGCCGGCCGCGACGGGGCGCAGGTTCGACCTGACCCCGAGCGCCCTGAGCCCCCTCGAGCCGTTCCGCGACGTGCTGACCATCGTCAGCGACACCGACGTGCGGCCGGCGGAGGCGGTCACGCCCCCCGAGATCGGCGGCGACCACTTCCGCTCGAGCGCGACGTTCCTCACCCAGTCGCACCCCAAGCAGACGGAGAGCTCAGACGTCCGCGCCGGCATCTCCCTCGACCAGCTCTATGCCCAGCGGTTCGGCCAGCGCACGCCGATTCCGTCGATGCAGCTCTGCATCGAGAACGTCGACCAGGCCGGAGGCTGCGCCTACGGCTACTCGTGCGTCTACACCGACACCATCAGTTGGGCATCGCCGACCGAGCCGCTGCCGATGATTCGGGACCCCCGGCTCGCGTTCGATCAGTTGTTCGGGGCCGGCGCCACCCCGGGCGAGCGTGCCGTCCGGCGCCGGCAGCAGCGCAGCGTGCTCGACTTCATCACCCGGGAAGTGGCCCGGCTCAGCCCCACCCTGGATACCGCCGACCGCCGGCGCATGGACCGCTACCTGACGGACATCCGCGAGATCGAGCGACGGATCGAGCGCGTCGAGGCCCGCAACCTCGGGGGCGAGCCCCGCGAGCTTCCCAACTCGCCGCCGGGCGTTCCCGACTCGTTCGACGAGCACGTCAAGCTGATGTTCGACCTGCAGGCGCTCGCGTTCGAGACCGACGTCACGCGGGTCTTCTCGTTCAAGCTGTCGCGCGACGCGACCGGGCGCGTCTACCCCGAGAGCGGCGTCACCCGGGGCTTCCACCCCGCCTCGCACCACGGCGGGCGCGAACGCAACATCGAGGAGTTCGCGCGGCTCAACCGCTACCACGTGAGCCTGCTGCCCTACTTCCTCGCCAAGCTGCGGGCGCTGGAAGAAGCTGACGCGACCCTGCTCGACCGTTCGATGGTCATCTACGGATCGCCGATGGGCGACCCCAACGTGCACAACCACAAGCGCTGCCCGCTCTTCGTGGCCGGCGGCGCCAACGGGCGCCTTCCCGGCAACCTGCATCTCCGGGCGGCGCCGGGGACGCCCATGGCCAACGTGATGCTCGACCTCGTCCAGCGGCTGGGGCTCGACGACGTCGACCGGTTCGGCGACAGCACCGGCGCGTTCTCGCTGAACGCCTAGCGAGGCCTCGCCTGATCTCATCCGTGAAGGGTCGAGGCCCTTCGAAGGCGTCCAGTGTGTCGCGTCAGTAGACGGCCCGCGCCCGCCTATCTGGAGAAACCCATGCTTCGAGTCCTGACCGGCGTCCTCTTCGCGTTGCTCTGCGCGGGATCCGGCCCGGCGAGGGCGGCCGTCGACGCGCCCCTCGCCGACGCGGTCATGCGACAGGACGGCGAGGCGGTGCGAACGCTGCTCGAGGCCGGCGCCGACGTCGACGCGCCGCTGGGCGACGGCATGACCGCCCTGCACTGGGCGGCGCGGCACGGCGACCCGCCCACCGCGCGCCGGCTGCTCGAGGCCGGGGCCGACCCCGAGGCGGTGACCCGCCTCGGCCGGCACACGCCGCTGCACGTCGCGAGCCGCGCCGGCCACGCCGAGGTGGTCGCCGCCCTGCTCGAGCATCGGGCCGACGCGGAGGCGCGCACGTCGTCCGGGGCCGCCCCGCTGCACTTCGCCGCGCAGTCGGGGAGCGCCGGCACCGTCGAGGCGCTGCTGGCGCACGGCGCCGACCCCGACGTGCGCGAGCCCCGATGGGGGCAGACCCCCCTCATGTTCGCGGCGGGGGCGGGGCGGACCGCGGCGATCGCGCCGCTGCTCGGTCGGGGCGCTGACCCCGGCGTCACCGCGACCGTCGTGGACATCAGCGCCCGCAACGCGTTCGACCAGGCGGACAGCCGGCGCCGGCGCGGCCGGATGATGCGGGCCTTCGTGAACACGGCCCCCCGAGACGCGTTCGGCCCGGCGGACCGCCGACCGGGGCGCGCCCGCGTCGCCACCCGCACCGAACGATCGGCCGAACGCGCCCCCAGGCGCCTGCCGTCGAGCCGCCCCGGTCCGCCGCGGGTCGCCCGACCGCCCCTTCGACCTCGGGTTCCGCCGCGACCCGCGACCCCGGCGGCGGAAGCCGACCGGGGCGGAGAACCGGAGCCGCTCGGCTACGCCGATCTCGTCGGGACCCACGGCGGGCTGACGGCGCTGCTCCTCGCGGCGCGCGATGGCCACGCGGAGACGGCGCTGGCCCTGATCGCGGGCGGGGCCGACGTCAACCAGGTGAGCGCCGCCGACGGCACCAGCCCCCTGCTCATCGCGTGCATCAACGGCCACTTCGATCTGGCCCTGCGGCTCCTCGAATCGGGGGCCGACCCCACGCTGGCGAGCGACGCCGGGGCCACCCCGCTCTACGGCGCCCTCAACATGCACTGGGCCCCGAAGGCGCGGCATCCCCAGCCGACCGACCACCTGCAGCAGGCCGCCTCGTACCTCGACGTGATGCGGGCGGTGCTCGAGGCGGGGGCCGACGTCGACGCGCGGCTCGAGCGGTCGCTGTGGTACACGACCTACAACCGCGACCTGCTCGGGGTCGACCGCGCCGGCGCCACCGCGTTCTGGCGCGCCGCCTACGCCCTCGACGTCGTCGCCATGCGCCTGCTGCTGGGGCACGGGGCGGACCCGCATCTTCCGACCGTGACCGTGCCGAACCGCCGGCGACTCCCCTACCCGGACCCGTCCGGGCTGCCGCCGGTCCCCCTCGGCGGCCCCGCCGTGTCCCCGCTGCTCGCGGCGGCCGGCGTCGGCTACGGCCAGGGGTACGCGGGGAACTCTCACCGCCACGTGCCCGACGGCTGGCTGTCCGCGGTCCGGTTCCTCGTCGAGGAGATCGGCCTCGACGTCCATTTCCGCGACCACAACGGCTACAACGCGGTCCACCATGCCGCGGCCCGCGGGGACAACGCCCTGATCCGCTACCTCGTCGACCGCGGCGTCGACGTCACCGAGGTCAGCCGCCGGGGGCAGACCACCGTCGACATGGCCAACGGCCCCGTGCAGCGCATTCAGCCGTTCCCCGACACCATCGCGCTGCTCGAGAGCCTGGGCGCGAAGAACAACCACCGCTGCCTGAGCTGCTAGCCGCCACTCGTCGCCTCCGTGTCCGCTTGGCGCGGACCGCCCCCTCCCGGGCCTCGCGCCTGCACGGCTCAGACTCCTGGCCGCTCCAGGTGACGAGGGCTTTCGCGGCAAGCCGCCATGGCGGCCGCGCGGGCGCGCGCAGGACCGCGCGGACGACGCGCGAGGCGGACCCGCATCCTTCGCTTTTTGGGTTATCATGGCCCCTTGATGGCCCCTGCGCCCGTCGAGGTCGCGCTGACGGTACGGCCGCGCGCCCGTATCGATCTGCTCGATGTCCGCCGCCGCGTGTCGGAGACCCACGGGGACGTGCTCGAACCCTTCCCGCGGGCCCTGTACAGCTCGTTTCACACCACCGCCGGCTACCTCGACCAGAGTCTCGCGACACGATTGAACCGGAGGCTCGGCGGCCTCGGTTCTTACCTGTCCTTCTTCCGCGAGGTGTTTCCCGAGGGGGCGGGCTACAAGCACGACCAGCTCGACCTCCGCGAGGAGCTGTCCGAGGCGCAACGGCGGAACGAGCCCCGCAACGCCGACTCGCACCTGGCGTTCATCAGCGCCGGCCTGCGAAGCTGCGTGACCTATCGCGGGCGGAACGGCGAGCCGGTGTACTTCATCGACCTCGACGGCGTCTACCGGGGCCGGGCGCGCCAGCGCGTGACCACGGTGCTCGGCTACAGCGCCGAGGAGGAGGTGGCGCGTGACCGCGTCACCGTGCCGATGTCGGCGCATGCCGTCGAGTCGGTGAGCCTCAAGGACCCCCGCTTCGGGGTGTTCGAGCGTTGCGAGGAGCTCATCAGGCGGCACGGCGTCGACAAGGGCCGCATCCGGCTCACGCTCGGCCCCGGCGAGGAGCAGGCCGGCCTCACCGTCAACGAGTACGAGACCCTGCTCATGCGCCACGACCTCGCCGAGGTCCTGCGCAACCCGTTGCGGTTCATGGCCGAGAACAGCCGCGATCTGCTGTCCGATCCCCGGTCCATTCCGAACAAGACCATCAACTACGCCAAGTACGACCTGGTGCGGGTGTTCAACGAGGTGTTCGACGTCCTGCGCCTGAGCGACTCGGTGGTCGAACGCATCCTGTCCCGGTTCTTCGTCGCCCCCGCCCGCCGCTTCCTCCAGGTGAAGCGCTCGGTGAGCCTGCCGGTCTCCGACCGCGAGACCCCCGGCGAGGGTCGTCTCGCGCAGGGGCGCTACCAGAGTCCGATCCTGATGCAGTGGCGGCGGAACGAGCCCTGCGCGCGCGCCGTCGACATCACCCTGACCCGCTTCCGCTAGCAGCCCGTGTTCAACCCGCGTTGCACCGCGCCCGGAGGGCGCCAGCCGATCGCTGAGGCACCCACCTGACAAGGCGCGACGAGGGAGAACATGGGACGACGGGCACGCCCCCGCAAGGAGACCGCCATGAACGTCGATCCGTCGCGGCGCCGGTTCCTGCACACCCTGGCCGTCGGCAGCGTCGTCGGGCCGGCTCTCGCCGGCCGCCCCGCCGCGGCGCAGCCCGGCGAGTCGTTCTGGGAGGAGGTACGCCGGCAGTTCGCGTTCCGTGAGGAACGGGTGCCGATGAACGCGGCCAACCTGTGCCCGTCGCCACGGGCGGTGGCCGAGCGGGTGCGCGAGCTGACCCGCGACATCGACGTCGACTGCTCGTTTCCGAACCGCGCGAAGTTCGGCCCCCTCCTCGAGGCGTCGCGCGAGGCGGCGGCGGCGCAGCTCGGGGTCACCGCGGACGAGATCGCCCTCGTGCGCAACACGAGCGAGGCCAACAACGTCGTCAACGCCGGGCTGCCCCTCGACGCGGGCGACGAGGTCGTGGTGTGGGACCAGAACCACCCCACCAACAACGTCGCCTGGGACGTGCGGGCGGCGCGCCACGGGCTGACGGTGACGCGGGTGGCGACGCCGGCCGCCCCGTCGGGCGCGGACGAGCTGGCCGCCGTCTTCGAGCGCGCCCTGACGCCGCGCACGCGGGTGCTGGCGCTGACCCACGTCTCCAACGTGAGCGGGGTGCGGCTGCCGGTGCGCGAGCTGTGCGAGGTGGCCCACCGCCGCGGCATCCACGTCCACGTCGACGGCGCGCAGAGCTGGGGCGCGCTCGACGTCGACCTGCGCGACCTCGGCTGCGACTCCTACACGGGGAGCGCCCACAAGTGGTTCCTCGGACCGAAGGAGGTCGGGCTGCTCTACGTCCGCGCCGATCGGGTGGCGGACATCTGGCCGAGCATCGTCGCGCCGAGCTGGGGCGGCGAGGTCGAGCCCCGCCCCCGCGGCGCGCGGAAGTTCGAGTCGCTGGGCCAGCGCGACGACGCGGCCCTCGCGGCCGTCGCCACGACCGTCGCGTTCCAGGATCGCCTGGGCATGGCGCACGTGGAGGCGCGCATCGTGGAGCTCGCGACGGCCCTCAAGGCGGGGCTCGTCGAGGCCGGCTTCGAGCTCGTCACCCCGATGGCGCCCGAGCTGAGCGGGGGCGTCGTGATCGCGGCGTGCGAGCCGGACCGGCGGGGTGCCCTGGTGGCGGGGCTGTACGAGCGCCACGGCATCGCCGGCGCCGCCACCGGCGGGCTGCGCCTCTGCCCGCACGTCTACAACACCCTGGACCACGTCCATCGCGCGGTTCGCGGCGCCGCGGCCCTCCGGGCGTGACGCCCGCCGTCTCCTCAGCCCGGGCCGGAACCCCGACCGGACCGATCCTGAACCCGGGCGATGGGTGACCGCGTACGGCATCGCATCGGCCCACATCGACGCCCCGACGGATCGCGACCCGCCGGCACGCCGGCCGCCTGCGTGCGCAGTGCGACCGTGCTCCGGGTGTGAAGCCCGCCGTCTCGTCAGCCCGCGCCGGAGCTCCGACCGACCGGTTCTGAACCCGGGCGATGGGTGGCCGCGTACGGCATCGCATCGGCCCGTGCCGGCGACCCGACCGGATCGGGACCGGCCGGCACGCCGGCCGCCTGCGGGTGCGCCTGTGCCTGACAAGGCGAGAGCCCGGCCCGTATTGGGTATATTGGGGCCGCCGACGTCAGGCCACTCGTCCGAACGACGCGGGCGGGCGCGGCGCATCGCCGCCGGACGGCGACGGAGACGCTCACCTCTCACGACCGAATCGAACCGACAGGGAAGCCGATGACGGAATCGAACGCCTCCGACACCGCCCGAGGCATCCGCTACGAGCCCGACGAGAAGCCGCCGCACGCCCTGGCCCTGGGGCTCGGCTTCCAGTACGCGATGCTCGCGGTGGCGGGCATCGTGGTCACCCCGGCCATCGTGGTGCGGGCGGCGGGGGCCGGCGAGGACTACCTGACGTGGGCCGCCTTCGCCGCGCTCGCCATCAGCGGCGTCACCACCGCGTTCCAAGCCCTCCGCATCGGGTACGTCGGCTCGGGATACATCCTGATGATGGGCACCTCGGGGGCGTTCATCGCGGTGTGCGTGACCGCCCTCGCCGAGGGGGGGCCGGGCATGCTCGCGTCGCTGGTCGCGGCCTCCGCCCTGGTGCAGTTCGCCCTCTCGGCCCGTCTGGCCCTCCTGCGGCGCATCTTCACGCCGACCGTCTGCGGCACCGTGATCATGCTGATCGCGGTGACGGTCATGCCCATCGTCTTCGACATGCTGCCCCAGGTGCCGGCCGGCGCGTCGCCGGCAGCGGCCCCGGTCAGCGCCGCCGCCACGATCATCGTCACCGTCGCGGTGACCCTGCGCGCGGCCGGGGTGTGGCGCCTCTGGGCGCCGGTCATCGGCATCGTGTCGGGCTGCGTGGTCGGCGGCGCCTTCGGCATCTACGACACCCGCATCATCGCCGAGGCGGGCTGGATCGGCCTGCCCGCGGGCGACTGGCCGGGGCTCGACCTCAGCTTCGGGGTGACCTTCTGGTCGCTGCTGCCGGCGTTCGTCTTCGTGACCCTGATCGGAGCCATCGAGACCATCGGCGACGGCGTCGCCATCCAGCGGGTGTCGTGGCGCAAGCCGCGGGCGGTCGACTTCCGCGCCGTCCAGGGCGCGGTGGCGGCGGACGGGCTCGGGAACCTGCTCTCGGGCGTCGCCGCGACGGTGCCCAACACGACCTACTCGTCGAGCATCGCGGTGGCCGAGATCACCGGCGTGACCTCGCGCCTCGTCGGGGTGTACATCGGCGCGGTCTTCGTCGGCCTCGCGTTCCTGCCCAAGTTCATGGCCCTCATCCTCGCCATCCCCGGTCCCGTGGTGTGGGGATACACCGTCGTGCTTCTATCGGTCCTGTTCGTGCTCGGCATGAAGGTGGTGGTGCAGGACGGCGTCGACTATCGCAAGGGGGTCGTGGCCGGCGTCGCGTTCTGGATCGGCACCGGGTTCCAGCAGCAGTGGATCTTCCCCGAGGCCCTGGGCCCGTGGTGGGGTGGGCTGCTCGGGAACGGCATGACCGCGGGCGGCCTCGCCGCCATCCTCATGACCGGGTTCCTGGAGCTCGCGCAGCCCCGGCCCCGGCGACTCCGGACCGGACTGAACGTCGACGCCTACCCGAAGATCGACGAGTTCCTGGCCGACTTCGCGGCCCGCCAGGACTGGAGCGAGGCGATGACCGACCGTGTCCGCGCGGTCGGCGAGGAGACGCTGCTCACCCTCACCAAGGCCAGCGAGGAGGGCGCGGCCCCCGACGGCCGCCACCTGCTGCTGACCGCCCGCCGCGACGGCCCCGCCGCCGAGCTGGAGTTCGTGGCGGCAACCGACGACACCAACATCGAGGACCAGTTGGCCCTGCTCGGGGACCGGAGCGGCGGTCCCCCCGGCGACCGCGAGGTCTCGTTGCGCCTGCTGCGCCACTTCGCCTCGTCGGTGCGCCACCAGCAGTACCACGACACCGACGTGGTGACCGTCCGCGTGGAGCCGACCGCGGCCGCGTCCTGAGCCCCGACTGGAGTCGCCTTGTCCATGCGAAGCTCCGCATGACCGGGCAACCTCACTCAGGCGCGAACCGTTCCGGTTGCCGCTTCACGCGTGTCGATGGTCACACCGGCGAGCCGGCGCTGGTACTAGCGGGGCGGGGCGAGACCGCCCAGCACCCGCTTTCCGAGCGCCGACGCGACGAAGTGGACAGCGAGCTCGGCGGTCCGGTTGCGCACGTCGAGGACCGGGTTGACCTCGGCGACCTCCAGGGACAGCAGGCGGCCGGACGCGGCGGTCCGCTCCATCATCGTATGGACCTCGCGAACGGTCAGCCCCCCGGGCACCGGCGTGCCGACGCCCGGGGCGGCGGCGGGGTCGAGGGCATCGACGTCGAGGCTCAGATGGAGGCCCGCGGTCCCGTCGAGGGCGCGGTCGAGGGCTTCGTCGATGATGGGCGAGATGCCGCGCCGGTCCACCTCCTCCATCGTGTAGACGCGCGCCCCCAGCGACGCCACCACCGCCGCCTCGGCCGGGTCGACGCTGCGGGCCCCGATCATCACGACGTTGGCCGGCGACAACCGGGCGGCTCCCGGCGCGAATCCGCCGACGCGCGTCAGCGCCTCCGGCCCCTTCCCCATGATCGCGGCCAGCGGCATGCCGTGGAGGTTGCCGCTCGGCGAGGTCTCGGGGGTGTTGGCGTCGGTGTGAGCGTCGATCCACAACAGCCCGATCCCGTTGCGGGCGCCCTCTTCGCCCGGCGCCGCCGCCATCCCCGAGACCGTCCCCAGCGCCATCGAGTGATCGCCGCCGAGGACCACCGGCAGCCGTCCCGCGAGCCGGACCCGGCGCACCAGCTCGGCGAGCGCCTCGAGGACTCGCGCGATCTCCTCGAGGTAGCGGGCGCTCTCGTCTCCCGGGCCGGCGAGCGACTCGACCACGGGGGCGACGAGGTTGCCCTCGTCGACGACCTCGCGCCCCAGGCTCCGGATCCTCTCGACGAGGCCGGCGTGGCGCATCGCCGACGGTCCCATGTCGACGCCCCGGCGGCCGGCGCCGAGGTCGAGAGGGACCCCGATGACGGACACCGGGGAGCGGACGGACATGGCGATATCGTAGCCCGGAAGCGTCGCCTGCCTCTCGGACGCCCGCCGTACGGCCCGGCCCGACGAGCCCCGCCAGGAGGAGGCGCCTCCCGCGGGAGCTGCGTTCCTGGGAGCCCGTGGTGAAATCCCCGCGTTGCGCCGAGAGCGGCGAGGCGCCCGCCTGACAAGGTGTGAGGAGGACGCATATCGGGCATATGCAACCGACGAACAACGCAGCCGGCCGTTCTGCGCCGGTCACGGCGCAGCCGGCCGGTAGGCGCGGCCGGGCGGCAAGCGGAGCCGAAGGCGACGCTTGCCGGGCGCGGGCGGGGTGCATCGCCGCTCGAACGCAGCGGGGACTCTTCGCCACGGGCTCCTCGGCGCAGACTCCCACCGCCTCGCCCTACGCGGGGACCGGCCGCCGCCGGCACGTGTTAAGGTCGGCCCCATGCTCCGGGGCGCCGCCGGTACGGCCCCTCGCCGGGAGAGGGTTGCGGGCCGTCGGCCGGGGATGTCACCGGTGAGCGGCGCGCTGGCGCTCGTCCTCGGCTGCGCTCTCGCCGGGCCGGCCCTCGCGCAGCCCGAGGACCCCGGACCGCGACCCTTCGCGTTCACCGGCCGGTTCCACTGGGACGCGGCCGTCTTCGGTGGGGGCGAGAACGCCAGCGCCGGCGGCGGCGCCCTCGAGACGCGAACCCTGCTCCGCCGCGCCCGTCTGGGCGCAAGAGGCGGGGCGGGGCGCTTCTCCTGGCTCTTCGTCGTCGACGCCGACGCCGACCGAGGCGGTCCCGCCCGCGCGGTCGCGATCGAGGACGCCGCCGTCTTCTACTCGCCGTCGGACCGGGTCAGGCTCGGCGTCGGCAGGATGAAGATCCCCGTGACGTTCGAGGAGAGCGCCTCGTCGAACGACATCCCCCTCATCGAGCGCGCACTGCCCGTCGACGCGTTCACCGACGCGACGCTGGGCCCCAGGGTGACCAACGCCCAGGTGTGGATCTACGGCCGCAACCACCTCGTCGAGGCGGCGGTCCACCTCGCGCGCGACGCCGGCGCGCCGGACGGCGCCGATGCGCGAGCGAAGACGGCCGGGATCGCCGGCCGCGCGGCCTTCGCCCCCGTCCTGACGGGGACGAGCGCCGTCCACCTGGGCGGCTGGGCGGACCGCTCCGGCGGGCCCGTCGGCGAGGCGCGGTGGGGCTACGGCCCCGAGCTCGACGTCGCGGAGGTCCCCGCCTTGAGGGGCCTCCGGCCCGACAGGAGGCTGCAGGAGCTGGTCCACGGCGGTCTCGAGGCGGCCTGGCTCGACGGCCCCCTCTGGGCGCAGGCCGAGGTGATGGGCGGGCGGTTCCGCCGAGCGGACGGAAGCGCCCACGCGGCCGGTGGATGGTATGCCCAGGTCGGTTACGTGGCGGGCGGCGCCCGCCGCTACGACATGCGGGAGGGCACCTGGTCCCCTGCCGCCGTCGTGAACGCCGCCACCGCCGGGGGCACGGGGGCGGTGGAGATCGCGCTACGGTACAGCACCGTCGACTTCGGCAGACCGGTGAACCCCACCGAGGCGCGGCCGGCCGGCGACACGGGTCACGCCGGCCGGCAGTCGAACCTGACCGCGGGCGTCAACTGGTACCTCACGGGGCGGAGCCGACTGATGTTCAACGCGATCCACGTCGACCTCGACGGCGCCTTCGGCCACCGCCGCGGGTCCGGTCCCGCGGGCGGCGTGGCCGAGTCGACCGCCGTCCCCGTCACCGGCGCGTTCCTGATCTACGGCATGCGCTGGCAGTACAACTGGTGACGAGCCAGCTATGACCAAGGTATGTGTGGACTCTTCCTCGGCATGGCTGCAGGCCTCCCGGAATGCGGAGCGGAACCGGTCGGCGGTGCTCACTGGTCCCCCCCGGCCGTCGTCCGCACAGCCATCCCTTCAGTGGCGATCTCGATCCCGCCCACGACGACGGGCTGGCCAGCCCGCAGGGCGCCGGTCAGGTACACGTCGTCGTCGGCACGCTGCAGGACGCGCACGGGCACGATGGTCAGCGCGCCGTCGCGCACCGCCCACACCTCGTCGCCGGGCCGCAGGGCGGAGCGGCGCACCCTGAAGTACTGGTCGGGGGTCAGCCCCTGAATCTCGATGTCGACGAACTTCCCCACCAGCAGGGGCGGGCTCCGGGCCCCGCTGGCGTGCCCCCCGGCATCGGCGCCCCGGCTGGCGTCGGCGGCCAGGGGAACCCCGCCCGTGAAGGGATCCGGCACCCGCACGATCACGTCGAGAGTCCGCGTCGCCTCGTCGAGTGCCGCTTCGACCCGATCGACGTAGCCCGCCCAGGCATGGCCGTCGTCGCCGTAGTCGGCGACGACGCGGGCCGCGACCCGCCGGTCCGCGTCGCCGGCCCGCAGATCCCACAGACCCGGAATGAGGGCGGCGTCCGCGTCAGAGAGCGGAACCACCACCTCGACGGCGTCCGCAGCGTAGAGACGACCCACCGCCCGGCCCGCAGTCACGAACTGCCCCAGGTCGATCGACTCGGTCCTCACCACGCCGGCGAACGGCGCGCGCACCTCGGTGCGCGAGAGCAGCAGCTCGGCATCGGCGACAGCGATGCGGGCCCCCTGCACGGCGGCCCGCGCCGCTTCCACCTGGGGCTCCCACAGGGCGAGGGGACCGGCGGCCGCGGCCGGCGCGCCGTCTCCCCGGCGGCGCCGGAACCGCTCGTACTGGTCGCGCGCGATGCGGGCCTCCACCTCCACCCGCAGCAACTCGACCTCCTGCCCGGCCACCGCCGCGCGCGCCCGCTCGACCCGGTGGCGGTGGTCGGCGTCGTCGAGCCGGAAGAGCGCCTGCCCCCGGCGGATGCGTCCCCCGCTCTGGAAGGCCGGACTCACCCAGACGACGCGGCCGCCGATCTCCGCGGCCACGTCTATCTCGGCGCGCGGCCTCACCGTGCCCGCGCCCCGGACGGGGATGGGGCCGGCGCCGGCCTCCGCGGGCTCGGTGATCGCCACGGGGACCGGGGAGGGAGGCTCCCGGCGGACGGGCTCGGGCCGGAGGGAGACCATGAAGGCGGCCAGCGCCGCGGACCCGACAACGATGGCGGCGGCCACGACGTAGCCGGTTCGTCGACTCATCTACCCCTCCCGTCCTCCCGCGGCAGGGCCGCCGCGACGAGCGGTTCTCCGGCGGCCGGCCCGGGTGCGATCCAGGCGCCTCCCAGGGCGCGGTGCACGGCGAGCCGGGCGAGGGCGACGTTCCGCTCCGAGGTGGCGAGGGCCGACTCGACGTTCAGGAGCGTGCGCGACGCGTCGAGGAAGTCGGCGTAGCCGCCCACCCCCGATGCGTACCGCTCGGACCGCAGGTCGAGGGTCGCCTGCGCCTCCCCGCGGGCGGCGGCGAGCAGCGTATGCCGCCGGCCCTCGTTGCGCAGGCCGGCCAAGGCCGCCTCGACCTCGTTGACGGCGGTCACCACGGTCCGCCCGTAGGCGGCGGCGAGCTCGTTGAAGCGAGTGTGCGCGAGGGCGACATTGCCCGCCAGCCGGCCGCCGTCGAAGACCGGTGCGAGCAGGTTCCCGAGCAGGTTCCCGAACCACTGCTGCACATTGAAGAGCCCCCCGACATCGGTCGTCTGAAGCCCGATCGAGCCCGAGAACGACAGCGCGGGCATCAGCTCGGCGCGGCGGGCCTCGATGGCGTGGCCGGCCGCCTCCAGCCGGCTGCGGGCCGCCCGCACGTCCGGCCGCTGCCGCAGGAGATCGGCGGGGACCCCTGCCGGCACGGGGTCCGCCGACGGTGCCGGAGCCGATGGCTCGTCGGCCGGCCTCGAGGCGGGCAGAGGCGTCAACGGGCCGAGGAGCCGGGCCACGTCCCCGCGGTAGCCGCCCAGGAGCACGGCGAGGCGGGCCTCGGCCCCGGCGAGCCGGTCGTCGAGCCGCGGCAGGCCCGCCTGGGTATTGCGCAGATCCTCGCGCACCCGGTAGAGGTCCAGCGAGTCGGTGAGCCCGCGGTCGTAGCGGATCTCGGCCAGCCGCTCGCGCTCCGCCAGGACGTCGACCGTCTCGCGGGCGATGGCGATCCCGCGTCGCACCTCGACGATATCGAAGTACGCCGTGATCGTCTCGGCGAGGACGCCGATGCGCGCCGAATGCAAGTCCCACTCCGAGGCGAGGAGCTCGGCCCCCGCCGCGAGCGACGCGTGACCGACGCGGTCCCAGAAGTCGAACTCGTAGGCGAAGTCCGCGCTCAGGGCGTAGGTGGTGAGCCCCAGCCGCTCCGGCAGGGTGAGGCCGCCGGCCGCGTCGCCCAGCACGTCGTCCAGCCCCAGCTCCCGGAGCTGCGCGCCGATGCCGGCGTTGATGGGCACGTCGAAGCTGTCGACGCCGGCGCGGACCCCGACCGACGGCAGGATCGCGGCGTCGGCCAGCCGCGCCCGCACCCGCGCCTGCTGGACCCGCGCCACCGCCCCCGCCATGTCGAGGTTGGCCTCGAGCGCCGTCTCGACGACCTCGTCGAGAACCGGATCGGCGAAGGCCCGCCACCACTCCAGGGACTCGGGCGGGCCGGCCGCGGGCTCGGCCGAGAAGGCGTCGGGCAGCTCCGGCACCGGATCGGACGCCAGCTCGGGCAGCTCCGCATCGGGGGCCAGGGCGCAGGCGGCGCAGAGGCTGGCGACCAGGACCGGCAGCCACCGCCGGCCGGTGGGCGCCGAGCGGCGCGATCGTCGGCCAGTCGGCGACCGTGAGGATGAACCCGCGTGCGAGCTTGATCTATAGGGCAAAGTCAACCTGCGACGTATCCCGGGCGTCGCCCCCGAAAAAAGCCGCGCGGCTATGGAAGACCGCGGGCGAGAAGGCCGTCGAGGGCCAGCCGGAACCACGCGGTGAACGCCTTGGGGTCTTCCGCGAGAAGCGACTGGAGCGCGGGCAGGCGCTCCCACTTCCACGCGCGCACCTCGCGCGCGTCGGGCGTGGGAGAGCCCCGGAACCGTCCCATGACGACATGATCGAACTCGTGCTCCACGAGGCCGCCATCCAGGACGGCTCGATAGACGAAGCCGAACACGGCGCGGAGCTGGCAGTCGAAACCCATCTCTTCGTGCAACCGGCGGTGCGCGGCGTCCAGCAGGGGCTCGCCCGCCCGCGGGTGACTGCAGCAGGTGTTGGACCAGAGGCCGCCCGAGTGGTACTTGCCGTCGGCGCGCCTCTGCAACAACAGGCGGTCGTGCTCGTCGAAGACGAAGATGGAGAACGCGCGGTGCAGGATCCCCTTCCGGTGGGCCGCCATCTTCTCGACGACTCCCGTCTCGTGGTCGTGCTCGTCGACGGCTATCAGCAACGTGTCGGTATCCCGCATGTCCCTCGAACCTCGATTCCGGCGGCGGCGACGGCCTGCCGCGCGGGGCGGACAAGCGCCCCGACAGGAAGCACGGCGGAGCGGGGTCGGGCGTTGGCCGGCCGGTGCGGCCGGCTCACGACCTGCCCGCCGCGGCCGCTGGCCGTCGGGGCTCCAGGAACAGAGCGGCGACGACGGACAGCGCCGTGACCGCTGCGCACAGTGCGAATGCGTCGCCCACCGCGCCGGCCACGGCGGCGTTCAACCCGTCGAGCAGCTCGTTGGCAGCCTGGTCACCGGCCGGGCCCGCCTCGGCGAGGGCCGCCCTCAGCGCGTCGGTTGCGGCGGGATCTCCCAACAGACGAAGATCACTCTTGATCGCGTCGAACCGGGCGTGCGCGAGGACGCTCCCAGCGGCATCGGAAAACGCGGCGTCGAACCGCGACGCGAACCGCACGGCCAGCACCACCCCCAGCAGCGCCAGCCCCAGGGCGCTGCTGACCAGCCGATAGAACTGCAGCGCCGACGTCGCGACGCCGACCATGGCGAACGGCACGGCGTTCTGCACCACCACGGTCACGGTGGCGGTGATGCACCCCACCCCCGCACCCGCCATCACGAGATACGCCGCCGCGCTGTCGAGTCCGGTCTCCTGGTTCATCGTCGAGAGGCAATACACCCCCACCGTCATCAGGCCGCCCCCGACCAGGGCCAGCACGCGGTAGTGTCCGCCGGTTCGGGAGAGAAGCTGCCCGGACACGACGGCGCCGAGAACGACGCCCCCGCCGAGCGGCGCCAGGATTCCCCCGCTGGCGGTCGCCGACACCCCCTGCACGCCCTGGAAGAAGAGCGGGGTGAACAGGACGGTGCCGTGCAGGCTGAAGGAGGACAGGACCGT
This sequence comes from Vicinamibacterales bacterium, assembly GCA_965204675.1. GTDB lineage: Bacteria > Acidobacteriota > Vicinamibacteria > Vicinamibacterales > UBA8438 > JAJEEA01. The sequence goes on along the minus strand of OZ242003.1, from coordinate 3,897,639 downwards.
GAGCGCCACCGCCGTCGCCACCGTCCGGTTACCGTAGATCTCCAGCGGCATGACGGGCGCATCCGCCCGAGACTCGATCCGCACGAACACCGCGGTCATGACCAGGCCGAAGACCAGGACCCCGCCGACCTGCGGCGCAGTCCACGCGTGACCCTCGCCGGCCAGGGACACCGCGACCATGACCGGCGTCACCGCCAGCGCCAGCGCCAGCATGCCGGCATGGTCCGGCGCGCGGTCGTCGGCGGCGGGGCGGACGGCGGGAAAGGTCCGCAGAATGACGAGCAGCACCAGGAGCCCCGCCGCGACGTTGACCGCGAAAATCCACCGCCAGGACGCGTGGTCGGCGAGGACGCCGGCCAGCAACGGACCGGCGACCGTGGCGAGAAAGAGCACGGCGCCCATCACGCCCTGGGCCTTGCCCCGCTCCTCGGGCGCGAACAGGTCCGCGATCGCGATCATGCTGGCGGTCATGACGATCCCGCCGCCGACGCCCTGCACCGCGCGCAACGCGGTCAGTTGCGTCATGGTCGTGACCAGGACGGCCGGCGCGGAGCCGGCGACGAGGATGGCCAGCCCGATGACGAAGAACACCCGGCGCCCGTAGACGTCGGCCAACCGGCCGGTGATCGGCGTCGCCACGGTGGAGGCGACCAGGTAGGCGGTCACCGCCCACGTGTAGCGGTCGAAGCCGCCCAGATCGGTGACGATGGCAGGCATCGCGGTCGCGAGACTGGTCTGCCCCATCGCGGCCAGGAACATCGTCGCCATGACGCCGCCGGTCGCGGCGGTCCGCTGCCGGCGGGACGGAAACTCGAAGTGGCCCGGCGCCCAGCCGGCGTCCGGGCCTGGCCCGGCGCCGGGAGCCTCCGCCGTGGAATCGTGCAGACTTCCGGCGGCGTCGACCGGGCGGTGGTCGGAGGCGGAGGCGATACGTGCCGCGGGCGTGCTCATCCGGCTTACCCTCTGGTCAGGCTGCTATCGAAGCGCGCGAAAGACGCGGTAAGTGCCCCGTGACACCGCGGAGAACAGGCCCCCCGGGCTCAGGAGGGAACGGCGCGCGGGCAGGAACTCCGCCGCCTCCAGATCCTCGATGGCGGCCAGCGTGCGCCGCAGGCCCGACTCGGCGAGCCGGCGGTTCCGCTCGTCGGTCATGTCCAGGCCGCCGCAGACGAAGATCGATATCAGCAGCCGGCCGAGCATATGCGACCGGTAGAGGCGCCGGCAGTCGTCGAAGGTGAACCCCGTCACCCCCGTGCCGAGCAGGACGTCGGTGTACTCCCGAAGCACGTCGCTCTCGATGCGGCGGCGGACATCGGTCGTCACGCTGGCCCCAAGGAAGTACGCGACGTCGTACAGACCGCATCCGAGGCCGCTCACCTGCCAGTCGATCACGGCGACATCGTCGTCGCCGGCGCCGAAGAACAGATTGTCCAGTCGATAGTCGCCGTGGATGAACGTGCGCGGGGCGGTGGCCGCGACCTCGCCGATGTGAGCCGACACCAGGGGGCCGTATGCTTCGGCCAGTCCCCGCATCTCGTCGGAGAAGCAGTCGCCGAAGCGCCTCAACGCGGGACCGAGCAACGCCAGATAGAGGATCTGCAGCAGAGGCAGCAAGCGCGGATTCATGGTGTCGAAGAAACCGGCCACGGGTGAAGACGCGGGCGGCCGTCCGACGTCGTGCCAGTACCGTCCGTGCAGTTTCGCCAGGGCCCTGACGGCCCGGCGCGCCTGTTCCGGGGTGGCTCCCGCATGGTGGTCGCCGGGTTGCATGTGGGCCAGATCTTCGAGCACCAGGACGAAACGGTGGCCACGTTTGTCGAAGTCGCCGTAGAGCAGGCGCGGAGACCGGACCGGCGCATCCGGCGCGACCCGGCGGTAGTAGTCGAACTCCCGCTTGTAGAGCGACTGCATCCTGCTCATGCGCAGGCTCTTCGGCTCCAGGCTGGGCAGCTTGACGATGACCGATTCCGGGCCCGCCGCGACGCCGTCGTCGTCACGGCGGGTCAGACGGCAGCGCAGAATCTGCGCCAGGAGGCCGACGCCGGCGCCGACGCCGCTGACGACGACGTCATCCACGGGCGCGTCGGCTCCGCCTCCGGCGGCCAGCGCCCGCCGCATCCAGTCCGCCGTGATGGCGTCCGCGTTCTCCGGTATTCCCGGTCCGGTCGTGTCTCGCGCCACGGTCTCTGGTCCTCGTCGTGCGTACGGATGGCAAGGGCGGGCCGCTCACCACGGTCTGGAGTCCTCGTCATGCAGCGACGTCGGAAGCGCGTAGTGGTGTTCGTGCTGCTGCAGGTTCGACACGTCGAGGAGCTGGGAGAACTGCTTCATGGACCTTCGAGACCCCGGAAGCCGCCGCAGAAGCCTGTTGCCGCGGTTCCTCCATCTCAGCAGACGCAACGCACTGATGCCGCGCCTGCGGGGCGGAAATCTCAGCCGATCCGCGTTCTCCCGGCCAATGAGCTCGCGCGAGACCTGATACAGCGTCGCCGCTCGCGCACGGCGCGCCCGGGGCGCCCTGTATCCCAACAGGATCGGCGCGCTGTTGATGATGCTGTTCGCCATGATGATCGAATCGTCGTCGAAGGGCGGTTCGCACGCCGCCGCTATGGTGAACGCGTGCAGGGCCGACGCCTGGTCCGTGAAGCGGATCGGCTCGGGGACGCCCAGCAGGATGCTGGTGTATCTCCAAACGTGGACGTACGCCTCGCGTTCTTCGTCGGTGAAGTCTCCCCCGAGCCGGGCGACGTGCCGCATCAGGCGGGCCGAGAACGCCGCGGCGCCGAGCATGATGTGCGCGGCGCTCAGCGGCATGCCGTGCGTCGCGAAGTCCCACACGTCGGACTTCATCAGCAGCCGTCTCGACTGCGCGTGCACGAGACGGATGCGCAGGCTCAGGCGCCAGCCGTCGCCCCCGGGCCGGATGCCGCCCGGCATGAACTGCTCCACGAGATGCAGCATGTTCTGCTTGAGCCGCCGCACGCCGTTGTCCCTGATGCGGCCCCGGATCTGGAACGACTTGGAGATGAGCGTCGAGAAACCCTCGATGATGGCGCCGCAGACGAGCCCCATCATGACCGCATCGGAGTTCCGCAGGAACGCGCGGGTGCCCGCCATGGCGATCTGCGGGTCGAACCAGTCCGGCACCGCCCGGACGCTGTCGACGAGCTCCCGCATGGATTCGGGTGTGCGCCCGGGGGCAGAGGAGGCATCGAGCGCGGCCGCGATGACTTGGTGCACCTCCTGCGGGGGAACCGAGGCGTCCAGCTCCTCGACCACGGCGTCGGCCGGCGGATCGCCGAGCAGGGTGTGGCGGACATACAGATCCGCCCACCGGGAATCCAGCTCGCGGGCGCGGGCATACCCGTCGGCGTAGCAGGCGGGGATGTTCATGTCCGTGGCGTCACCCGCATGCGAAGACCGCCCCTGATGCGGTAGGGTCCGGCGATCGGGAACTCAGACCGTATGGGCCCGTTGGAGACCGGCTCGAGCCGCCAGCGCTGGGCGACCGACGTCAGGACGTACGCCATGACCCGGTTGGCGTGTTCGACGCCGAGGCAGACTCTGAAGCCATGACCATACGGAAAGTACGCGTGCCCCGGGAGGTCGGCCGCGGACGGGTGAAGCCAGCGCTCCGGCAGGAACTCGAAGGGGCGTTCGAAGTGCTCCTCCTTGCGATGGGCCATGCCGGAAGAGGGATACACCCTCGTGCCCTTCGGGATCAGGTAGCCGCCGAGCACGCAGTCCTCGGTCGCCCGCTTGTCGATTACGAACGCGGGCGGGGAGAGCCGAAGGGTCTCTTTGACGACCGCGGCGGCGTAGGGAAGCCGCCTGTGATCGAAGGGCGCGATCGGCCTCCCGCCCAGCACCTCGTCCGCTTCGGCCTCCAGCCTCTCCCGCGCCCGGGGATTGTCGGCGAGGTGCGTCAGGGACCAGCACAGGGTCGTCGCGGGCGGACCGACGGCGCCGCTCAGCATCATGTACAGCTCATCGCGAATCTCCGGCGGCGTGTAGGGCCGCTCACCGTTCCCGCCCCTGCCGCGCACCATGCCGGTGACGAGATCCCGGCCTTCGAACGACGGGTCCCGGGACCGCTCGACGGCCGCCTCGACCAGGCGGTCGAACCTGCGGAACACGGACTCGATGTCCCGCATGGCGCGGAGGGGCAGCTTGCGGAGCAGGCGTGAAAACGGAAGGAAGTTGACAGTCAGGTCGTACTTCAGCGCACGCCGGGCATCCGCGACGATGCCGGGATCGGGATTGAGGTCCCGACCGAAGATCATGCTCACCGTGATGGCGCCCGTGAGCGCCATCAACTCGTCCGTCATCTCCATCTCGTCGCCGGCACGCCATCCTTTCTGAAGCGCCAGAACGCGCTCGACGAGCATGTCCTCGTGAACGTCCCTGCCCGCGTCGGAGAACGGCGCTTCCAGGATGGCCCGCCGCCAGCGGTGCGCTTCGCCGTGGAGCGCCTGCACGCCCTGGTTCGGCAACCGCGGCATCTCGACGGCCGGCATGCCCTGCACGAACAGCCCCCCTTCCTGCGCGAGCACGTCGGCCGCGAGGACGGGGTCGGAGACGATGCAGACGTCCTCCCAGGGCAGCCTGAACAGGACGACGTCGCCGTACTCGCGCTGCAGGCGGTGGATGAATTCGGGAAAGGCGAAGAGGCGCGGATAGACGTTCCTCAACCGCCCCTTCGGGCCCGGCGGCGGGGGAAGGCGCCGGCGTTCCTCTTCGGACGCCGGCCGGGCGATGGACCCGACGCCAGCGGCGGGGGCGTGGGGACAAGCCTTCATGCGCGGGCCTCCTCCGGCAGGACGGCAGCCCCGTCCCGCCGATCCTCTCGGATGCAGACGGTCATCAGGGCGGGCACCATCGACATCAAGACGATGGTCGCGAAGACGAGGCCGAAGCCCATCGAGACCGCGATCGGCACCAGAATCTGCGCCTGGACGCTGCGCTCGAAGATCAGCGGCGTGAAGCCGAGGAACGTCGTCAGCGAGGTCACGAAGATGGGCCGGAAGCGCGCCTTCGCGCCGGCCACGATCGCCTCGCGGGGCGGCGCCCCCCGCCGGCGGCGCTCGTCGATGAAGTCCACCATCATCAACGAGTCGTTCACCGCCACGCCGCTGAGTCCCAGGACGCCCCAGATCGACGAGGCGCTCAAGGCGATGCCCATGACGAGATGGCCCAGGATGGCGCCGATCACGCCGAGGGGGATGACGGCCATGATGATCAGCGGACGCGTGTACGAGCGCAGCGGCACCGCCAGCAGCGCGTAGATCAGCAGCAGCGCGAGGGCGAACCCCCGCAGCAGCGAGTCGACCGATTCGGCCTGCAGCCGCTGCTCGCCCCCGAAGGCGTAGGTCAGCCCGGGATGGGCGGCGGCCAGGTCGGGCAGCACCGCGTCCGCGAGCAGGGCGTTGACCTCGTTCCCCGTCGTCACCGTCGGGTCGACGTCCGCGCTCACCGTCACGGTGCGCCGGCCGTCCCGCCGCGGAATCGACCGCGGCGAGCTGGCTAGGCTCACCTCGGCGACGCGGCTCAGCGGCACCGTGCCCCCCGCGGGTACCCGCACCAGGTACCCCTCCACGTCGGCGATCGAGTCGCGGTCCGCCGCCGGCAGGCGGACGTACACGGCGACGTCCTCCCGGCCGCGCTGCATGCGGAGCGCCTCGGCGCCGAAGAACGCCGAGCGCACCTGCCGCGCGAGCCCTTCCAGGGTGAGGCCGAGGGTTCGCGCCTCCGGCCTGAGTTCGACGCGGACTTCCTGGACCGCCGCGGAGAGGTCGGACCGCACGTCGAAGGTGCCCCGCAGGGTGCGGAGGTGATCGGCCAGCGCTTCGACGGCCGGACCGAGCCGGCCGGGGTCCGGGTGCGACAGCTCGACCAGGACCGGCGCGCCCAGGTCGAGCAGCTCGGCGCTGACGGTGAGGCTCCGGGCCCCGGTCAGGGCCGCCGCTTCGTCGCGCCACGCCTGAACGACGGCGCTCGTCCGTACGTCGCGGCGCTCGCTGTCCAGCAGCTTGAACTCGACCGTCGCGACGTGGGCCGGCGGCCTCAGGCTCGCTTCCGCGGCGGCGGCGCCGCCGTAGCGGTGCGGCTCCATGCCGACGGCCCGGCCGACGCCGATGAGCAGCGGCTCCGCGTCCCCGCCGCGGGACGCGGACAGGGTCTCGACGGCCCGCAGTCCCGCCGCCTCGACCTCCCGGGCCGTCCGGTCCGTCAGCGCCGCCGGCGTGCCCTCCGGCATTTCCAGCCTGGCGATCACGACGTCGCTCTCCACCGAGGGAACGAAGATCAGATCGACGATGCCGGCGGGCACCAGGGCGATGGAGACCACGGCGGCGCCGATGCACCCGGCGATGACCGGCGCGGGATGCCGCGTGGTCAACCGCAGCCCGCGGTCCAGAGGCCCCTCCACGAACCGGTTCAACCGCCGGTCCACCCCCGCCTGCAGCGCCGAGAAGAAGCGTTCCACGCGGTTGGCGGCCGGCTCGCCGGGCTCCGGCAGATGGGCCAAGTGACGCGGCAGAACGAGCAGCGACTCGATCAGCGAGAAGACGAGCACGCAGATCAGGATGGTCGGAATGTCCCGGACGAGCCCGCCGACCGCGCCCGGGACGAACAGCAGGGGCATGAACGCGGCGACCGTCGTCAGCACCGCGAAGACCAGCGGCCGCGCTATCCGCCGCGTGCCCCGGATGGCCGCGGCCGTGCCCGATCCGCCCCGCAACCGTTCGGCGTGGACGTGGTCGGCCACCACGATGGCGTCGTCGACCACGATGCCGACCGCGAGGATGAAGGCGACCAGGGAGGTCGTGTTGATGGAGACGTCGAGCGACAGCGCGACCGCCAGGGCGCCGACGAACGACACGATCATGCCGACGACGACCCAGCCGGCGGTGCGGATCTCCAGGAAGAGCGTCAGCGCGACGAGGACGAGGAGAAACCCCAGCACGCCGTTCCCGAGCAGCAGATCGCGTCGGGCCCGGTAGACCTCGGCGTCGTTGTACCAGACCTCGACCGCGACCCCGGCGGGGAGCGCCGCCTTCAAGCTCTGCTCGACGTACGTCTCCACCGCTTCCGCGACCGCGATCACCTGTTCGCCCGCGGCGCGGTAGACCTCCACGAACGCGGCGCGCTGTCCGTCGTAGCGCGCAATCAGGTCGACGTCCTGGAAGCCGTCGCGCACCGCGGCCACGTCGCCCAGGCGCACCAGCGTTCCGTCCCCCCGGCCCAGGACGACGATGTCCTCGAAGTCCTGCTGCGTGTAGCTCCGCCCCGTGGTCCGCACGCGCACATCGGCGTCGCGGGTCTCGATGCGGCCCGCCGACAGGTCGAGAGCGCCGCCCCGCACCGCGGCCGAGATGTCCTCGAGGGTGAGGCCGAGGGACCGGAGCCGACGGAGCGGCGCCTCGATGGAGACCTCGTACGGCCGGACCCCGCTCGTCTCCACGTGGGACACCTCCGGCAGGGCGGCGATCTCATCCTCCGTGCGGTACCCCAGCTCCTTGAGGGCGCGCTCGGGCACGTCGCCGTACAGCACCAGCCGGATCACGCTCTGGCGGTTGCTCGTCCGCCGCACCTCGGGACGTTCCGCCAGGGCGGGAAAAGTGCGGATGCGGTTGACGGCCGACTCCACGTCGTCCACCGCGCGTCCGACGTCCGCGCCCGACCGCAGGCCGACGATGACCGACGCGAGGCCCTCCGCGGCGACCGCGGTGACCTCGCGCACGCCGTCGAGCGCCGCGACCTGCTCTTCGATCTTGAGGACGATCGACTCTTCGACCTCGTCCGGCGTCGCCCCGGGGTAGGCCACCAGGACCTCGACGGCCTCGAAGTCCAGTACCGGAAACCCTTCCTGCACCAGGCCGTTCACCGACGCCAGACCCGCCGCCAGCATGAAGAACATCAGCAGGTTGGCGGCGACGCCGTTCCGCGCCATGTAGCCGATCGGCCCCGGCGCTTCACCCGCGGGGCGGTCGTTCCGGCCGTCGTCCCGACTCACCGGTCCTCCCCCGCCGCCACCTGCAGACCGGCCCGGAGTCTCTCCACCCGCCGCCGGTTCACGCCCATGTCCCAGATCAGGCCGATGCGCGAGGCGGAGCGCACGTGAATCAGGCCCTCGGAAGCGTTCAGGCGACACTCGAGGTCATCCACGAAACCCCGCGGCGACAGGCACTCCGCGTGCAGGTAGACGTCGGTCGAGGTGACGACGACGGTTCGCGGCAGCGCGGCCACCAAGCCCCTCAGTCGGGCGAAGGCGGCTCGGGGGGGGACCGATACGGCCAGCGGCTCGACCCTCTGCGGGTCGGGCGCGTCGGGCCGGCTGCAGACGCAGGACAGGGGGAAACGGGGACAGGGCGACAGCATTTCGGACATGGACCGTAGCGATTCGCCGGTGAGTGTCTCAGTCACATCTTTGATGGGTGTGGTTGTTCCCTTCGAGAACGGCGAACGCCTCGGTGTCCGAACTCATGCGACGCATGGTCCGTAGTCCACGCACCGTTTTAGTACCCCCAACGGATTGCCCGCGCGGACGTGACAAGACAGAAGCTTGACGGCACAATGATGCGATGTCAGCTTGTTCAAATGGGGGGGAGCTCCTCGACGTCGGTCAACGCCTTGATCTCGATCTCGGCCTGGAGGCGGTCGATCTCGTTTTGTCGGTCGGCAATGGCCTGCGCGATGACACCCATGCGGCTGGAGAGTAGTGGTCCGGTGAGGGAGATGTCAACCAGCGCGGAGGCGGTGCATGCCCGTCGACCAATGGAATTATAGCAATACGAATGAGCTTAACCCAGTTACCCTCATTAGATTCCTGTTGTGTCAATAAATCTACCAGGAAACGGCGAGAGTCCGACGCTTCGATGTGGGCCGTGACGTATGGACACGCAGCATGACGTGTTCTAGACTGTTGGCCTTGAGCGTCTAGCAGCCCGTGGCAGAACTGCTAGCCAGGAAGCGGTGGAAGAAGTCCTTTCCATTGCAGCGAGAACGGAAGCCGTTGACGGAGCCGTGTCGTGGGGTGAGTTGCATAGAGTCCATACCGATGAGTGGTCGCCCGCTTGTGCTCCCTTCCTGACAACCGCGAGCCGCCGACAGCGCTACGAGGATGCGCTCGACGAGGAGGTTCGCTTCCACCTCGAGGAGTACACGGCCGACCTCGTTCGCCTAGCAGCTCGTGGTGGAAGTCCCCGCTGCATTCGAGCAGCGATGCACCCCGCCTGACTGCGTTGTTCGTCGGTTACATATGCCCAATATGCGCCCTCCTCACGCCTTGTCAGGCGGGCGCCTCGCTGCTCTCGGTGCAACGCGGGGTTCCACCACGGGCTGCTAGAGGAGATCGGCAACGCGCTGTCGGCACAGTCCGGCGTCGCCGGCGTCACGACCAGCACGATCAACACCGCCACCGGGGAGGCCGAGGTCGTCGAGAAGCTAGCCGTCGCTCGTCCGCACGTGCCGGGCCCATGCGCGGTTCGCGGCATACCATTCCACGACCCGCTTCACGCCGTCCTTCCACCCGGTTCGCGGCTTCCAACCCAGCCGCCGTTCCGCCTTGGACGTGTCCGCCCAGGTCGCCGGCGCGTCGGCCGGATGCGGCGGGTGGCGCTCCACGCGGGCGGTCCGCCCCACGCTGGCTTCGACGAAGCGCAGGATCTCCACCAGCGGCACGGGGGCGCCCGCGCCCAGGTTGAAGACCTCGTAGCCGACGGGAGCGAGGCCGGCCACGGTGCCGCGCGCGGCGTCGTCGACGTAGGTGAAGTCGCGCGACTGCGTGCCGTCGCCGTACAGGCGGACGGGACGCCCTTCGTGGACCCACTGCACGAACCGGAAGACGCTCATGTCCGGCCGCCCCGCGGGGCCGTAGACGGTGAAGTAGCGCAGGACGGTGACGTCGAGCCCGAACTGGTGGTGATAGGCGTGGCACAGCGCCTCGGCCGCCTGCTTGGTGGCCGCGTACGGGCTCCGGGGCCGGCTCGTGTCCGCGTCCTCCCGGTGCGGCATGGCGCCGGCCGCGTCGTAGAGGCTGGAGGTCGACGCGAGGACGAACTTCCGCACGCCGAGGTCACGGCAGAGATCGAGCAGGTTGAGGGTGCCGGTGACGTTCGTGTCCACGAAGGCCCACGGGTCCTCGACACTGGCGCGGACCCCGGCGCGGGCGGCGAGGTCGAGCACGCCGTCGATGGCCGGCCCGCCCGCGCACGCCCCGCCGAGGCCCGCCCGATCCCGCACGTCGGCCCGCCGGAAGGTGAAGCGCTCGCGCGCCTGCAGCCGCTCGAGCCGCCAGTGCTTGAGCCGGACGTCGTAGGCGTCGTTCAGGTCGTCGATGCCGAGCACGGCGTGGCCGGCATCCAGCAGCTTCCCGGCGACCGCGGCCCCGATGAAGCCGGCCGCCCCCGCCAGCAGGTAGTTGGCCACTTGATCACGCGGCGGAGCCGCCGGCCAGGCGGTCCATGCCGGTCTCGTAGATCTCCCGGACCTGCGTGGTGATCTCGCGGTAGCGCGCGAGCAGCTCGCTTCCCGACATCGGCTCCCGGAGCCGGTGCGCGAACGGGTCGACGACGCCCGGATCCGTCGAGATGACGTTCCCGCCCGCGTCGGCGGCGATGCGCAGCACCGTCTCGAGGTCGCGGAGAAAGCCGTAGGCGCCGCGCAGCGCGTCGACCTCGTCGGGCCGCAGGAAGTCGGTGTCGGGGAACGCGGCCAGCAGGCGCCGCGCCCCCGCGACCCGGAACTCGGGACGGGCCGGCCCCTCGCGGAGCTGCAGCACCTGCAGCAGGAAGTCGATGTCGGCGAGGCCGCCGTGCCCGCGCTTGAGATCGAGGTGATCGCCCCCCGCCTCGCCGGCGAGCTCGCGCTCGATGCGGGTGCGGATGCGCCGAGCGTAGTCCACGACGTCCGGCGACCACGGCGCGTACACGAACCCCTCGACGACCTCCGCCACCTGCTCGCCGACGGCCGTGTCGCCGCCCGCGAAGCGGCAGCGCGTCCACGCCATCCGCTCCCAGATCTCGGCGCGCTCGCCCAGGTAGCGCTCGAAGGCCGCGACGGAGAGGGCGAGGGCGCCCATCCGCCCCTCGGGACGCAGCCGGGTGTCGATCTCGTAGGCCGCGCCCGCTCCCGTGCGCTTCGAGAGCAGGTCGTGGACGGCCCGCACGAACTTCTGCTGCGGCTCGAACCAGGACGAGTCGCCGGCGTAGAGGAAGACGATGTCGAGGTCCGAGTGCACGGTCAGCTCGCGGCTCCCGAGCTTGCCGAGGGCGAAGACGGCCCAGCCCGTCTCCGGACCCGCCGACGCCGGGCCCGGCGCGCGGTGGTGCGACACCACCCGCGCCGCCGCCTGCAGCGCGCAGTCGGCGACGAGCGACAGCTTCTCGTTCAGCTTGTCGAGGCGGCGCTCGGTCAGCCACTCGACGAGCGCCTTGAACTCCTCTATCGCCTTGACCCGCCGGAACGGATCGAGGCTCGAGGCGAGGTCTCCCCCCGCCGCGACCTCGTCGAACCCCCGGACCACCTCGTCCCGGAACGTGTCGGCGTCGACGACGGCCCGGCCGAGCGAGTCCAGGAGCTCCGGGTAGGCGGCGAGCCGCGCCGCGTAGAGGTCGCCGGCGTCGAGGCCCGACACGAACCGCCGGCGCAGCTCCTCGTGGTCGAGGAGGGTGCGGAAGAGGGCCCCGGCCGCGCCGGAGCGCGACGCCACCCGCTCGAAGCGGACGAGCATCCGGTTCAGCCCGGCCGGCGTGTCCCCCGCCAGCATCTCGGCCAGCAGGTTCGCCAGCAGGTTCCGCGCCGACGACCAGCCGTGCGACGGCGCCGCGTCGAGGGCCCGCATGGCGTCGAGGGCGCTGCCCGGCTCGTCGACCCCGGCCTCGGCGAGCCGCGCCCGCGCCTCGTCGTCGGGCATGTCTCCCGAGAGCAGCCGGAACATCTCGCGGCCGGCGAGGCCGCCGTCCTCCTGCTCCCCTTCGAACAGGTCGGCGTAGACCGCGTGCACGCGGTCCCGGTGGCGGTTCAGCACCTCCGTCAGGGTCTCGAGGTCGTCGAACCCGAGCCGTCGCGCCAGCGCCCGCAGTCCCCGTTCCGTGCCGGAGAGGGTGTGGGTCTGCTGGCCCTGCGCGACCTGCAGGCCGTGCTCGACGTTCCGCAGGAAGACGTACGCGGCCGCCAGGTCCCGCCGCACCTCCGGCTCGATGAACCCGCGCGCGCCGAGGTGGTCGAGGGCGGTCAGGGTGTGGCCGGTGCGCAGGTCCGGCGTCTCGCCGCCGTAGATGATCTGGAACACCTGCGCGAACAGCTCGATCTCGCGGATGCCCCCGCGCCCCTCCTTCACGTTCTGGTCGAGGTCGCCGCGCTTGCCGTGCTCGCGGTCGGCCCGCGCCTTGTAGCGGGCGAGCTCCTCGATGGCCGCGTGGTCCAGGTACTTGCGGTACACGAAGGGGACGGTCAACTCGACGAACCGCCGGCCGAGGTCGAGGTCGCCCGCGATCGGCCGCGCCTTGATGAGCGCGAACCGCTCGAACGTCTCGCCCATGCTCTCGTAGTACTGCGCCGACTGCTTCAGCGAGTAGACGAGGTTGCCGCCCTGCCCCATCGGGCGCAGGCGCATGTCGACCCGGTAGAGGTAGCCCTCGCCGGTATGCGCGCTGAGCAGGCTCGTGAGGCGGCGCCCCAGCTTCTGGTAGCGCCGCTGGGCGGTCCCCGTGGTGTCGTCCGGGGCGTCGTAGACGTAGATGAGGTCGATGTCGGAGCTGTAGTTGAGGTCGCCGCCGCCGAGCTTGCCCATGCCGATGACCGCGAACCGCCCCGGCAGCGGGCCGTCGGCCGCCGCCTGCTCGGCCGTCGCGATGTCCAGCACCTTGTCGACCAGGGTGTCGGCGAGGTTCGAGAGCTGGGCGGTCGTCGACGTCAGCGTCTCCCGGTTCAGCATGCCGAAGAGATCCAGGGCCGCGACCCGCAGCATCTCGCGGCGCTGGTACCGCTTGAGCCCGTCCACCTGGAGCTCGACGGGGCTGTCGCCGTCGAGCAGCCGGGCGAGCTCCTGGTCGTAGGCGTGTCGGTCCGGCGGCGCCCCGTCCAGCTCGCTCCGCAGCCAGTGCAGGTAGCCGGGGTTGCGGATGAGGATCTCGGCGAGGAACGGGGAGGTCCCCAGAATCTGCGCCAGGATGTCCAGGACGTGGGGGTCGTCGCGCAGGGTGCCGATGAACGACGCCTTCGGGGTGCGGGTGGCGACGTAGCGGCAGAAACCGACGATGGCCGCATCGGGGTCGGGAGTGGTCGCGATCTCGTCGAACAGCAGGGGGGCGAGACTGCCCAGGGCCATGCGGCTCGGCAGGTCGTCGGCGAGCTGCTGGAGCTGCTGGTCGGCGGAGGCGCCGTCGCGCACGCCGCAGCCCTCGAGAAACCGCGCGGCCGCCTCGGGGCTGAGGTCGGCGCCCAGGAAGATGTCCTTCGGTGCGACGGCGTTCGGTTCGGACGGCATGGGACGTCCTTGCGGCCGGCGGAACGACGCGGGTCCCGTCCGGGGTTGATCGGCACGACCGCGCCGCCGGGCGGCGGGGCCGCAGGCGGCTGGGACTCTGCACCGTTCTACGACGCAGACTCCTAGGCCACGTCGGTCTCTCCGGTCCGGATCACCCAGCTCTGCTCGACCGGCAGCACGAACACCCGGCCGTCACCGATCTCGCCGGTGCGGGCCGCGTCCATGATGATCTCGACGGCCTCGTCGACCGCCTCGTCTGCCACCACGATCTCGACCTTGGTCTTCGGCAGCAGACTGATGTCGTACTCGCGCCCGCGGTAGATGGTGGTGTGGCCGCGCTGGCGGCCGTGCCCGCGCACCTCGGTGACGGTGATGCCGGGGATGCCGCGCTTCGCGAGCCCGTCCTTGATGACGTCGACCTTGCTCGGCCGCACGATGGCCTTTATCAGCTTCATTGCCGCATCCGCGTCTGTTCGCCGGACCGTCGTCGGGGCCGGCGCCGTGCTTCCTCTCAGCACGAGTGTACACGTTCGGGAGCCGGCCGGAGCACGACCCCCCTCCGGCCCCTCTCCAGCCCGCGAGCGCCGGCCGAGGCACGCCTTCCGCACCCGTCCGACGCCCGGCGGGCTATCATACTGGAGACCGCCGCGCATCGCGCGGCGACTCCGGATGTAGTACGATTCCCCGTCCGGCCCGCCGCCCCGCGCGGGCCGCGGCGCTTCGGATCTCCAGCCCTGGACGAGTCGCATCGTATGGTCGTCGGCATCCCTGCAGAGACCTTCCCCGGCGAGCGGCGTGTCGCCACCGTCCCCGCGGTGGTTCCGGCCCTCGCGAAGGCCGGCCTCGACGTGCTGCTGGAGCCCGGCGCGGGCGCGGCGGCGGGATTCCCGGACGCGGACTACGTGGAGAAGGGTGCGGCCCTCGCGGCCGATCGGGCCCACCTCTTCGCCACCGCCGACGCCGTCCTCCAGGTCCGCGCCCTCGGCGCCAACCCCGACGCGGGGCGCGCCGATCTGGAGCTGATGCGGCCGGGAAAGGTGGTCGTCGGGCTGTCCGAGCCGCTCGGCGCGCCGGCGGCGGCCCGAGACCTCGCGGGCCGCGGCGTCACGGCGTTCTCGATGGAGCTCATCCCCCGGATAACCCGCGCCCAGAGCATGGACGCGCTGTCGTCGATGGCCACCATCGCCGGCTACAAGGCGGTGCTGGTGGCGGCCGAGGCCCTGCCCCGCATGTTCCCGATGATGATGACGGCGGCGGGCACCGTCACCCCGGCCCGCGTCTTCGTGGTCGGAGCGGGGGTGGCGGGGCTGCAGGCGATCGCCAGCGCCCGGCGGCTGGGGGCCAAGGTCGAGGCCTACGACGTGAGGCCGGCCGTCAAGGAGCAGGTGGAGAGCCTGGGCGCCTCGTTCGTCGACCTGCCGCTCGATACCGCCGGATCGGAGGACGCGGGCGGCTACGCGAAGGCCCAGGACGAGGCGTTCTACGCACGGCAGCGCGAGATGATGGGCCGCGTCGTGGCCGGCAGCGACGTCGTCATCACCACCGCCCTCATCCCCGGGCGGCCCGCCCCGGTGCTCGTGACCGACGACATGGTGGCGGGCATGACCCCCGGCTCGGTGGTTGTCGACCTGGCCGCGGAGCGGGGCGGCAACGTCGAGCCGTCGCGGCCCGACGAGGTGGTGACCGCCCACGGCGTCACCGTGCTCGGCCCCACCAACCTGCCGTCCACGGTGCCGTACCACGCCAGCCAGATGTACGCCCGGAACGTCTCGGCCCTGCTGCTGCACCTCGTCCGGGACGGCGCCGTCGCTCTCGACCCCGACGACGAGATCACGGCGGGCACCCTGGTGTCGCGCGACGGCGAAGTCGTCCACCCGCGGGTCCGCGAGCTCCTCGAGACGGCCTGACATCGCGCCGAGGTCCCCATGGATGCGTTCCTGCCCCTGCTGACGATCTTCATGCTCGCGGTCTTCGTCGGCTTCGAGATCATCACCAAGGTGCCGCCGCTGCTCCACACGCCGCTGATGTCGGGCAGCAACGCCATCTCCGGCATCACCATCATCGGGGCGCTCCTGTCGGTCGCCTCGCCGACCCGGGCGACGATGGTCCTCGGGTTCCTCGCGCTGGTCATCGCGACCATCAACGTCGTGGGCGGCTTCCTGGTCACGCACCGCATGCTCGGCATGTTCCGGAAGAAGGACTGAGGCCGACCGTGGACAGCGCGATCAATCTCGTCTACCTGGCCGCCTCGGCCCTCTTCATCCTCGGCATCCGCGGCCTGACGCATCCGCGCACGGCGGTGCGCGGCAACCTGATGGGGGCGACGGGGATGCTGCTGGCGGTGGCGGCGACGCTGCTCGACCGGCAGGTCTTCGGCGCCGGCCCCCAGGGCCTGGCCATGATCCTCGCCGGCGTGGCCCTCGGCGGGGCCGTCGGCGCCACTCTGGCCCTGCGCATCGCGATGACCGCGATGCCCGAGATGGTGGCGCTCCTGAACGCGTTCGGGGGCGGCGCGTCGGCCCTGGTGGCGGGCGCGGTGCTGGTGAGCGCGGTCGAGCCGTCGGCGCAAACCACGGTGGCCACCGTCGCCTCCGGCCTCATCGGCTCCGTCACCTTCTGGGGCAGCCTCGTCGCCTTCGACAAGCTGCGCGGGCTGCTGCTGCCCGACGCGCCGGTGGTCTTCCCGGGGCAGCAGGTCCTGAACGGCGCCATCGCGCTCGTGGCGCTCGGGCTCGGCGCGATGGTCGTCGCCGATCCCGGCACCATCGCGTTCTACGCGGGCCTCGTGGCCGTCGCGTCGGTGCTCGGCGTCCTGCTGACGATCTCCATCGGCGGGGCCGACATGCCCGTCGCCATCGCGCTCCTCAACTCCTACTCGGGCCTCGCCGCCGCCTCGACCGGCTTCGTCCTCAGCAACGACATCCTCATCATCACCGGCTCGCTCGTCGGCGCCTCCGGCATCATCCTGACCCGCATCATGTGCAAGGCGATGAACCGGTCGCTCGTCAACGTGCTGGTGGGGGCGATCGCCGAGGGCGGCGGCTCGAAGTCGGACGCGGACGCGGTCTACGCCGGGCGCGTCAAGAGCACCTCGGCCGAGGAGGTGGCGATGCTCTTCGACGGCGCGCGCCGCACCGTCATCGTCCCCGGCTACGGCCTCGCCGTGTCGCAGGCGCAGCACCAGGTGCGCGACCTCGCGAACCTGCTCGAGTCGCGGGGCGTCGAGGTGGAGTACGCCATCCACCCCGTCGCCGGCCGCATGCCCGGCCACATGAACGTCCTCCTCGCCGAGGCCGACGTCGACTACGACAAGCTCAAGGAGATGGACGCCGTCAACCCGTCGTTCGAGCAGACCGACGTCAGCCTCGTCATCGGCGCCAACGACATCGTCAACCCCGACGCCCGCACCGACCCGTCGAGCCCGATCGCGGGCATGCCGATCCTCAACGTCGACCAGTCCCGGACCGTCGTCGTCATCAAGCGCAGCCTCTCTCCCGGCTTCGCCGGCATCCCCAACCCGCTCTTCGCCGCCGACAACACGCTGATGTTCTTCGGCGACGGCAAGCAGGCGGTGCTCGACCTGATCGCCGCCGTCAAGGAGTCGTGACAGCGAACGACGTGCGCACGCGGGCCTTGCCACTCCCGACCGGGACCACGCCCATCGCAGCCGCCGGCGGGCTCGCACGCGATGACGCGGCCGACGGGTGAAAGCGAGGGGCCGACGTCGGATCGACGCCCCCATCGCAGCCGCGGCAGGCGAAGACGACGTGACGCAGGCCACGGGTGGTCCGCCGACATCGGATCGAGGCCCTGCTCGCGAGACACGTGAAGAGACGATGCCATCGACGGTTCCGCCCGAGGCGGTGAAGCTCTCCGGCGTTCGGCTCGTCCGGGACCGCTCGACCATCCTCGAGGGCATCGACTGGCGGGTGCGCGCCGGCGAGCGCTGGGTGGTGCTCGGCCCCAACGGCAGCGGCAAGACCACCCTGTGCCAGATTCTCACCCTCTACCAGCATCCGTCCTCGGGCTCGGTCACCGTGCTCGGGGGCGAGCTGGGCCGGGTCGACGTGCGGGCCCTGCGCCTGCGCATCGGGGTGACGAGCGCCGCCCTCGCCGCCATGATCCCGCCGGCCCTGACCGCCGAGCAGATCGTGCTCGCCGGCAAGGAGGCGGCGCTGGCCCCCTGGTGGCACCGCTACGACGAGGCCGACCGGGACCACGCGCGGCGCTGCCTAGCCCGCGTCGACTGCCTCGGCCACGCCGGACAGCGCTTCACGACGCTGTCGTCGGGGGAGCGACAGCGCGTATTGCTCGCCCGCGCCCTCATGTGCACGCCGGGGCTCCTCGTGCTCGACGAGCCCAACGCGGGCCTCGATCTCCCGGGCCGCGAGCAGCTCGTGCAGACCCTGGCGAACCTCGCCCGCACCGAGCCGGAACTGCCCGTAGTGCTGGTCACCCACCACCTGGACGAGATCCCGCCCGGGTTCACCCACGCCCTGCTGCTCGCGTCGGGCCGCATCGCCGCCGCCGGCCCCATCGAGGAGGTGCTGACCCCGCCCGCGTTGTCGGCGTGCTTCGGCCTCGCCCTGGCGGTCGAGCACCGCCACGGCCGCTGGCACGCCCGCGCCGGTTAGCCCCCCGCGAACACGCTGGTCCGCAGCGCATCGACGAGGGAACCGACGACCCGTTTGAAGTCGCCGGTCTCCGCGTACACCTGCCGTTGCGCGGCGCAGCTCGGCCCCGTCCGCATGAGGTCGCGGACGCCCGCCAGCTCGCGGTGGCTGCCGAGGCGCTTCGACACCGGCTCGATCGATTCCAGCAGACGGTGTATCGAATCCGACAGGGGCTCGAGCCGGCCTTCCTCGTCCACGATCACCTGCGCGTCCAGCGCCCACCGCGCGGCGCGCCACTTGTTCTCGCGGACGATCCAGTAGCGCTGCACGGGCAGGTAGACGCCGTTGTCGTACTGGTCGCCGAGCCAGACCACGAGCGCCTGGATCAGCGCGGTCATCGCGACGATGTCGTCCAGGGTCGGCAGGCCGTCGCAGATGCGCACCTCGACGGTACCGAACTGCGGGTGGGGCCGGATGTCCCACCAGATCTCGCGCACCGACTCGATGGCCCCCGCCCCCACCAGGGTGATCATCAGGCGCTGGAACTCGGCCCAGTTCAACAGCCGGTAGGGCAGCCCCGCCGTCGGCAGGCTCTCGAAGATCTTCACCCGGCACGAGGCCAGCCCCGTCTCCTCGCCCTGGAAGAACGGCGAGCTCGCGGACAGCGCGAGCAGATGCGGAATGTAGGTGGTCAGGGCGTTGAAGATGGCGATGGCCTTCTCGCCGCTCTCGATGCCCACGTGCACGTGCAGGCCGAAGATCATCAGGCGGCGCGCCGGCCACTGGCAGCGGTTGGCCAGCAGGTGATAGCGCTCCTTGTCGGTGATCTTCTGCTCGGCCCACCGCGAGAACGGATGGGTGCCGGTGCTCGCGAGCTGGTAGCCGAGCTCGTCGCACAGCCCGTAGAGCCCGCGGAGACGCTCCGTCAGCTCGCGGCGGACCGCGGCAACGTCGGCGCATGGGTCGGTATTGATCTCGATGGTCGACTGGATCAGCTCCGGCTTGAGGTGGGGGACGGCCGCGCGCTCGAGGATGTCGGAGGCCCCCGACACGAGGTTCCCCGTCTCCGGATCGATGATCTGGAGCTCCACCTCGACCCCGAGAGTGGGTGCGGGCGAGCCGTTGAACGAGATGCGCATCGTCGCTTCCTGGCTGGATGGTGAAACCTCGCACGGCTGGGACCGCGACACGCCCGCGCGGCAACGCGCCCGGGATCCCCGGCGACCGCCGGACGGGTCAGTATACCCGTTGCCGGTGACCGGGCCGGCACGGCCTCCGTGGAACGACTTCCCTTTCCGCCTGCGAGGATGAGATAGTGGACTCGTGCCTGCCGCGACCTCACGCTCCACCCTGGTCCGCTATACGCTCTACCAGATTCCGGAGTGGGTGCTCGGCACCGCCGCGGCTGTCCTGATGTACCGCTGGGGCATCCTGCCGGCATGGGCCGGGGCCCTTCTCGTGGTGGGCCTGATGGCCAAGGACGCGGCGCTGTACCCGTTGCTGCGCGCCGCCTACGAGACGGATTCCGCGACCGCCATCGAGCGCCTGATTGGACTGCGCGGAGTCGCCGTCGAACCGCTCACGCCGCACGGCTACGTCCGGGTTCGCGGCGAATTGTGGCGCTCGGAACCGGCGGCCGGCGCAGGCGCGATCCACCCCGGCCATCCCGTCACCGTCGCCGCGGTCCGCGGCACGACCCTGCTCGTCCACCCCGCACCCCCGCGGACGGTGCGATGACACGGCGCAGACTGCCCATCGGCATTCAGAGCTTCCGCAAGCTCCGCGAGGGCGGCTGCTACTACGTCGACAAGACCGCCCATCTCCGCCGGCTGATCGACGGGGGTGCGCACTACTTCCTGTCGCGTCCGCGGCGGTTCGGGAAGAGCCTGTTCCTCGACACCTGCAAGGAGCTGTTCGAGGGCAACGAGGCGCTGTTCGAGGGCCTGGACATCCACCCGCGCTGGGACTGGTCGGTGCGCCATCCCGTGCTGCGCCTCAGCTTCGGCGCCGGCCATTTCCAGGAAGCGGGCCATGTCGAAGCGAGTCTCATGGAGCAGCTCGCCGCCGCCGAACGCCGTGCCGGCGTGGCCTGCGAGTACGCGACGGCCCCCGGCCGTCTCGCGGCTCTGCTGGAAGCCCTGCATGAGGAGACCGGGCACGCCGCCGTCCTGCTGGTCGACGAGTACGACAAGCCGATTCTCGACGCGCTGGATACGCCGGAGATCGCCCGCGCCAACCGCGACTATCTGCGCGGCATCTACTCGGTCATCAAGGGCAGCGACGACCACATCCGGTTCAGCTTCATCACCGGGGTGAGCAAGTTCTCGAAGGTCAGCCTGTTCTCCGGCCTCAACAACCTCGCCGACATCACGCTGGACCCGCGCTATTCCGCCCTCTGCGGCTACACGGACGAGGATCTGGACACCGTGTTCGCGCCCGAGCTTCCCGGCCTCGATCGAGACGCCATCCGCGAGTGGTACAACGGATACTGCTGGCGGGGCGAGAAGGTCTACAACCCCTTCGACATCCTGCTGCTGTTCGACCGCCGCGAGTTCGGCGCCTGGTGGTTCGAGACCGGGACGCCGACCTTCCTCGTGGAGACGCTGTTCGAGCGCCGCGTGAGCGCTCTTGCGTTGGGCGACATGATGGCCAGTGCCGACCTGCTGTCCACCTTCGACGTGGACGACATCGCGACCGAGGCGCTGCTCTTTCAGACCGGCTACCTCACGATCACCGGCGAGGAACATCTCGGCGGAGAAGTCCTGTACCGACTGGGCTATCCGAATCGCGAGGTGCGGCAGAGCCTGAACGATCGCCTGCTGCGGCAGCTCGTGCGCGACGGGTCGCGCCAGACCGCGAACCGCGTTCGGCTCTACCGGCTGCTGGAGACCAACGACTTCGCCGGACTCGAGGCCCTCGTCAGGGCCTTCTTCGCCAGCATCCCCTACGAGTGGTACACCAACAACGACATTGCCGGCTACGAAGGCTACTACGCCAGCGTTTTCTACGCCTACTTCGCAGCGCTGGGTCTGGACATCACGGTCGAGGACAGCACCAGTCACGGCCGTCTGGACATGGCCGTGCGCTTCAACGACAACGTGTACCTGTTCGAGTTCAAGGTCGTCGAAATGACGCCGGCGGGGGCGGCCATGGCGCAGTTGAAGGCGAGACGCTACGCCGACAAGTACCGCGGATCGGGACAGCCCATCCATCTGGTCGCTGTCGAGTTCAGCCGTGACGCCCGCAACGTCGTCTCGTTCCAGGTGGAGCGGGCCTGACAGCCCGTGAAGAAGGGTGCCTGGTTGCACACCGCCGTCCGCAGACGGCGACGTTTGCCGGTCCCCCCCAATCAGACGGCAACTGTTCGCCGTAGTCGATTGCCGCGCAGGCCTCTGCCAACGTCAGCGTTCTCACCGACCCGTTGAGCTCGCAACAGCGCCGACGAAGACGTGACCTCCCGCCGAAGAGAACGCCGCAGAGGGACGATAAGCCGAATTCTGTACCCGACGCCCGCCCGCGAACGGACGGACGCCGGGCGGCGACCATTCCTCTAGCCCCGCCATCGCTGGCGGGGTCGAGCAACCTACCCGGAGGCTTCGGACGGGCCGCCCTCGAGCGCCTCCCTATTCGGTCTTGCTCCGTGCGGGGTTTAGCCTGCCATCCACCTTGCGGCGGACGCGGTGCGCTCTTACCGCACCTTTTCACCCTTACCGCCCGGCGAACCGGAGACCGGAACGCCGGGAGGCGGTGTATTTTCTGTGCCACTTTCCTTCAGGTCGCCCTGACCGGGGATTACCCGGCGCACTGCCCTTCGGAGTTCGGACTTTCCTCCCCACCCGATGCCCTCACGGACACCGCGTGCAGCGGTCGCCTGTCCCTCTGCGGCGCGTAGGCCTTCACTGTCTTCGCTCGGCGCTCCTCCTCATGCGTCCGTGTCCTGCGAGATCCCGTACTGCTCCAGCTTCTTGTAGAGATTGCTGCGCGGGGTGTCGATGACCTCCGCCGTCCTCGAGATGTTCCAGCCGTGCTCGCGCAGCTTGTCGATGAGGAACGCGCGCTCCGCCCGCTCCTTGAACTCGCGCAGGGTGCCGGCCTGGCTCGCGGCGAGGCCCGCCGCCCCGTCCCGGGGCCCCGTCCGCACCACCGCGCGGACGTCGCGCACGTCGATGGTCTCGCCCGGGGTCATCACCAGCAGCCTCTCCACCGTGTTCTTAAGCTCGCGGATGTTGCCGCGCCACCGCTCCCCCGCCAGCGCCCCGATCGCGGCCGGGGTGAACTCGCGGGGCCGGAAGTTGTTGTCCCGGCAGAACAGCGCCGTGAAGTGGCGGACGAGCCGCGGAATGTCCTCCCGGCGGTCGCGCAGCGGCGGCACCCGCATCGGGATGACGCTGAGCCGGAAGTAGAGGTCCTCGCGGAAACGCTCGTTGTCGATGTCCTCCTCGAGGTTCCGGTTGGTGGCCGCGAGCACCCGCACGTCGACCTCGATGGTCCGGGCGGAGCCGAGCCGCTCGACCTCGCCCTCCTGCAGCACCCGCAGCACCTTGGCCTGGGTGCGGAGGCTCATGTCGCCGACCTCGTCGAGGAAGATGGTGCCGCGGTCCGCCTGCTCGAACTTGCCGATCTGCTTCTGGGTCGCCCCCGTGAACGCGCCCCGCTCGTGCCCGAACAGCTCCGACTCGATCAGCTCCTCGGGCAGGGCGGCGCAGTTCACCTGCACGAACCGCTCGCGGCCCCGCCGGCTGTTGCGGTGAATGGCCCGCGCCACGAGCTCCTTCCCGACCCCGCTCTCCCCCTGGATGAGCACCGTGCTCGTGGTCGGCGCGGCCCGCCGGATCGCGTCCGTCACCCCCTGCAGGGCCTGGCTCTCCCCCACCATCTCGTGACGGATCTCGGCGAGCGCGCGGTAACGGCTGACCTCGGTCTTGAGCCGGTCCTGCTCCAGGGCGTTCCGGATGTTGACCTTGAGGACGTCCCCCTCGAACCCCTTCTCGAGAAACGTGAACGCGCCCTGCTTCGTCGCCTCGACCGCGGTGCTGATGGTGCCGTGGCCGGAGATGACGATCACGGGGACCGCGTCGCCGCGCTCCCGCATGCGCCGCAGGACCTCCAGGCCGTCCATCCCCGGCATCTTCACGTCGAGCAGCACGAGGTCGACGCTCTCGGCCCCGAGCAGGTCGAGCCCCTCGCGCCCGCTGCGCGCGAACAGGCACTCGTAGCCCTCGTACTCGAGGGTCATCTTGAGCGCGTCGCGCACGCCCTCGTCGTCGTCGACCACCAGAATGCGCTCGGTCATCGCCCTGCGCCGGTCATTATAAGTTCCCCGGAGATGCACGACCGCGGCCGGGCGCGTCGGGAACGGCGCATGCGGAGCGGCCGGTCTTCGGGGAAGAGCCAGGTCGAGGAACGCCCATCACGAGCCCGTGGCGAAAGTCCCCGCTGCATTCGAGCGGCGATGCAACGCGGGGTTTCACCACGGGCTCTCACGCGCGCCGGCCGGCGGCGCAGGGACCGGGAGCAACGCCTCGACACGGAGCCGGGGGCCGGCGTCAGCGGTCCCGGGCCAGCACGTAGTCGGGCAGCGCCATGAGGGCGTCGAGCTCCGGGGAAGGCGGGAAACCCTCGAGAAAGCGCTTCGCGGCCTCGGCCGACTCCGCCGCCCGCTCGAAGGCGAGGTCGAGCACGCGATGCTCGGTCAGGAGGGCGCGCAGCTCGTTCCAGGCGTCGGGCGAGAAGCGGCGGTCCCGCACCAGCGCGTCCAGCAGGGCCCGGGCCGGCGCCCCCGCCCGCCGGAGGAGATAGATGGCGGGCAGCGTCATCTTGCCCTCGCGCACGTCGCCGCCCACCGGCTTCCCGAGCACGTTCTCGTCGGCGGTGTAGTCGAGGAGGTCGTCGACGAGCTGGAACGCGATGCCGAGACTGATGCCGTAGTCGCGCAGGGCGGCCTGCCGGGCCTCGGACAGCCCGCCGAGCATCCCGCCGATCTGGGCGCAGCCGCCGAAGAGGTGGGCGGTCTTGCGACGGATGATCTCCAGGTGCTCTTGCTCGCTGATGTCCACGTCGCCGACCTTGGTGAGCTGGTACAGCTCGCCCTCGATCATGCCCCGCGTCACGTCGCAGAGGAGCCGCACGAGGTCGAGGGAGTCGACGGTCAGGGCCATGCCCATCGACTTGATGTAGAGGTAATCGCCGAGAAGGACGGTGATGTCGTTGCCCCACCGGGCATGCACGGTCTCCCGCCCGCGTCGCGTGACCGCGTCGTCGATCATGTCGTCGTGCACGAGGGTGGCGGTGTGGATGAACTCCACCACCGCCGCGTAGAGGGTGGCGTTCTCGCCCCGGTAGCCGCCGAGCCGCGCGCACATGAGCAGGAGGGCCGGCCGCACCCGCTTGCCGCCGCTCGCCTGGAGATAGCGGCCGATCTCGGGAATCAGCTCGACCCGCGACTCGATGTGGTGGACGAACTTCTGCTCGACCGCTTCCAGGTCCGCGCGTATGGGCTCGAAGATCTCGGCGAGGTCCGGGGGGACAGAGGTTCTCGACACGGCGGCGTCTCGCGCCCCGGATTTCAGCACAGTTGCGCTCCAAGTGTCAACGCAGCAACCCTTTAGGGGCTCATGCGGGGCGCCTCCACCACGGAGCCACCGCCTGGAAAAAGGGCTTCGAAGGCGGCCGCGGTACGCGCCGACACCTCGTCGGGAGGCGCCCCGCGCACCCCCGCCACCACCTCGACGACCCGGGCCACCCACGCCGGCTCGTTGCGGCGCCCCCGGTGCGGGACCGGCGCCAGGTACGGGGCGTCGGTCTCGACGAGCAGCCGGTCCCAGGGCACCGCGGCGGCCGCCTCGCGCACGGCGTCGGCCCGCCTGAACGTCGCGATCCCCGAGAACGACACGTGGAAGCCGAGGTCGACGGCCCGGCGCGCCGTCGCCGCGTCGCCCGTGAAGCAGTGGAACACGCCGCCCGGCGGCGGCGCCCCCTCCCCCTCCAGGACCGCGAAGGTGTCCTCGTCGGCCTCGCGGGTGTGGATGACGATGGGGTGCCCCAACTCGGCCGCCACCCGGACCTGGGTCCGGAACACCTCGCGCTGGACGTCGCGCGGCGCGAAGTCGTAGTGGTAGTCGAGGCCGATCTCGCCCACCGCGCAGGCGCCGGACCGCGCCGCCACGGCAGCTCGCAGCCGCGGCCCCAGCTCGTCGAGGCACGCGGCGAACTGTCCGGCCTGGTGGGGGTGCACGCCGACCGCGAACCGCACCGCCGGCCACGCCGCCGCCACCCGCCGGGCGCGGGCCGCCTCGGCCCGATTGGTGGCGTCGAGGATGCACAGGGCGCCCCGGAGGCCGGCCTCCCGGGCCCGCTCGACCACGGCGTCGAGATCGCCCTCGAACGCCTCGTCGGCAAGGTGGCAGTGCGAGTCGAACATCGGCGGGCCCCGGCCTCGACTAGCGGACCCGGGCCCCGGGAGGGGCGGCCTGGGGGTCGTCCACCCCGAGCAGGACCGGCCCGCCGTCGGGGTCCGTCGCCGCGAGAATCATGCCGTTCGACTCGACGCCCATCAGCTTCGCCTTCTCGAGGTTGGCGACGATGACCACCGAGCGTCCCACCAGGGTCTCGGGGGCGTAGGCGCGCGCGATGCCCGCCACCAGCGTGCGCTCGCCGGCCCCGTCGTCCACCGTCACCTTCAGCAGCTTCTTCGACTTCGGGATCGCCTCGGCCGCGAGCACCTTCACGACCCGGAGCTGCACCTTCATGAACTCGTCGAACGAGATGCGCGGCTCGTCCACCGGCGGCGGAGGGACGGCCGCGGACGCGGGCGAGACCGGCGCCGGAGCGGAGCCGGCCGCGCCGGACGGCGCCGCGGACGACGTGCCGCCCGGCCCGGGCTCCGTCCCCCCCCGGCCGCCGCCGGCGGCTTGCGGCACCGGCGCCGCCGTCGAAGTGTCGTCGGTCATCGTCTTCCCTCTTCCCTTCTCCGCGGCGGCCCCGGCGGCCACCGCGGCGGTCTCGCCGAGGGCGCCGCCGGCCTCGAGTCGCGGCCACAGCGGCGGCCCCTGGACGACCTGCCGCACCCCGCCCGACCACGCCGCATCGGCGTCGAGCCGGCTGTCGGCAATCGGCCGGGTCTGCCCCATGCGCCGCCATATCTCGGCACAGGACGAGGGCATCGCCGGCCACAGCAGCAGCGCCGCGATCCGGACCGCCTCCACCATCTCGAACAGCGCCTGATCGAGCTCGTCCGCGCGGTCGGGCGCCTTCGCCAGCACCCACGGCTCCGACCGGGTGATGAACTCGTTGGCGGCGTCGACGAGGTCGAACGCCGCCGCCATCCCCGCGTGGAGCTCGTAGTCGTCGAGGGCCGCGCGGTAGCGGCGCACCACGTCGGCGGCGCGGTCCGCGAGGCGGGGCACCGCGCCCTCCACCGGCGCGACCCGGCCCCCGCGGTACTTGTGGGCCATCGCGGCGACCCGGTTCACCAGGTTGCCGAAGTTGTTCGCCAGATCCGCGTTGTACCGCTCGTCGAAGCGCTCCCACGTGAAGTCGCCGTCCTGACCGTAGACGATCTCCTTGGCGAGATACAGGCGGAGGGGGTCGGGACCCAGCCGGTCGGCCGCCTCGAGGGGATCGACGACGGTCCCGAGCGACTTGCTCATGCGCTGGCCCTGCCAGTTCACCCAGCCGTGGCCGTAGACCGTCCGCGGCAGCTCGATGCCCGCGCTCATGAGCATCGCCGGCCACACGACCGCGTGGAAGCGGGTGATGTCCTTGCCCACCACGTGCAGGTCGGCCGGCCACCACCTCGCGAACTGCTCGTCGTCGGTGCCGTACCCGACCGCGGCCATGTAGTTGGTGAGGGCGTCGAACCAGACGTAGACCACGTTCGACGGGTCGAACGGCAGGGGAATGCCCCAGCGCTGCCCGGTCCGGCTGATGGAGATGTCCTCGAGGCCGCCCTCGAGCAGCCGCAGCATCTCGTTGCGCCGGACCTCGGGCTGCACGAAGCCCGGGTGGGCCGCGTAGTGCTCCAGCAACCGGTCCCGGTAGCGGGACAGGCGGAAGAAGTGGTTCTTCTCCTTGAGCCAGTCCGGCTTGCTGCGGTGCACCGGGCATTTGCCGTCGACGAGGTCCTTGTCCTGCTTGAAGGCCTCGCACGAGACGCAGTACCACCCCTGGTACTCGCCCTCGTAGAGGTCGCCGGCGGCGGCGATGCGCTCGACGAGGGTCGTCACCGCCACCCGGTGGCGCTCCTCGGTGGTGCGGATGAAGTCGTCGAACGACACGTCGAGCTTGGCCCAGACCTCGCGGAACACCCCCTCCATCCGGTCGCAGAAGGCCAGCGGGTCGAGCCCGAGCTCGGCCGCGCGCTGGAAGACGTTCTGGGAGTGCTCGTCGTTGCCCATCACGAAGCGCGTGGACAGGCCGCACAGACGGCGATAGCGGGCGATGACGTCCGCCGTCACCTTCTCGTAGGCCGTGCCCAGGTGGGGTCGGCTGTTGACGTAGTCGATAGCCGTGGTCAGATAGAAGCGGCTCATCTCTGCTGCACCCCGACCGCGCGCCGGGGGCCGCGCGGCCCCCGGGCGGCGGCGCGCCCTGTTCAATCCGTCTCTCGAACCGCCGCGCCCCTCAACGCCCGCGCGCCGCCAGCCCTGCGGCGCGCGACGCGTGCACGGCGGCGGCGTGGACCTCCTTGGCGGACACGCGGTGCTCGCGGGCGGCCCGGGCGCAATCCTCGAACTCCGGGGCCACGTTGACCACCGCCGCCGCGCGACGCGCCACCTTGCATCGTATCTCGCCGTAGCCGGTCGCCACCGCCACGATCTCGCGCGCCAGCACCTCCCGGGTCACCTCCCCGTAGCGGAGGCCGATGGTGCTCGTCTCCCGGAACAGTGTCGCGCAGACGGCTTCCCGGCACCCCGGCGGCGCGAGGACGGTGACGTGCGTCCCCGGGCGGTTCTTCTTCATCTGCACCGCCGTGTAGAACACGTCGAGCGCCCCGGCGTCCTGCAGACGCTCCATGAGCACCCCGAAGATCTCGGGGTTCATGTCGTCGATCTCGCACTCGACGGAGACGACCCGTTCGGCGGCGCCGGCTTCCGCCGCCTCCCCGACGAGGACCCGCAGCACGTTGGGATGGCCTCGGGGGTCGCGCGAGCCCGCACCGTAGCCGATGCGATCGATGCGCATCGCCGGCAACGGACCGTACTCGCCCGCGAACTCCGACACCAGCAACGCGCCGGTCGGCGTCAGCAGCTCGCCTCCCGGCGGCCCCGCGTACACCGGCGCCCCCTTGATCAGCACGGCCGTCGCCGGCGCCGGCACCGGCATCGTCCCGTGGGCGCAGGGGACGCTGCCGCTGCCCACGTTCACGGCCGAGGCGACGATGCGCTCGGCCCCGAACCACTCCAGCGCGAAGACCCCGCCGACGACGTCGACGATGGAGTCGAGCGCCCCCACCTCATGCAGGTGCACCTTCTCCACCGGCAACCGGTGTATGGCCGCCTCGGTCTCGGCGAGGCGCCGGAACAGCCGGGCCGCCCGCGCCCGCGACGCATCGGCCAGCGCCGACCGCTCGACCAGCTTCAGGATGCCTGAGAGATGGCGGTGGGGATGGCCGGCGCCGTCCGCGGCGGTCTCCGTCACCGTGAACTTGGTGGCCCCCACCCCGGAGCGGGTCACCGCGTCGGCAGAGACGGTGCACTCGCCGCCGAGGGCCAGGCTCCCCAGGGCCTCCTGGAGACGCTCGAAGGGCAGCCCGGCATCGAGCAGGGCGCCGATGAGCATGTCGCCCGAGGCCCCGGAGAAGCAGTCGAGGTAGAGGATCCGCCCCATGGGTCCCTGGAGATCTCCCGCCGGCAGAGCCTTCCCCCGGCCGCGCCGGCCACCAGGACTCCGCGCCGTCCCGCCGCACCGACTCCTAGCCCGGAGAGCGTCGCCTACGGCTCCGCTCACCGCCCAACCAACCCTGCTAGGAGTCTGCACCGTTCTACGGCGCAGACTCCTAGCCCGCCCATCGTCGCCTGACGGATCCGCTGGGCGCCCAACCAACCCTCCAGGGGTCCGCGCCGTTCTGCGGCGCAGACTCCTAGATCCGCCCCATCTCCTTGAAGCTGCAGTACTTGGCGTCGGCCAGAATCACGTGGTCGACGACTTCGATCCCCATCACCAGACCCGCCTCGACCAGCCGTGCGGTCAGGGCCACGTCGTCGCCGCTGGGCGTCGGGTCACCCGACGGGTGATTGTGGAACAGCACTATCGCCGCCGCCCCCCCGCTCGCCGCGGCCCGGAACACCTCTCGCGGATGAACGAGGCTGGCGTCGAGGGTTCCCGTCGACAGCAGCGTGGTCTTGAGGACGCGGTGCTTCGTGTCCAGCAGCACGATGCCGAACTGCTCGACGGGGCGGGCGCCGTAGCTCGGCAGCAGGAAGGACGCGACCTCCCGCGGAGTGCCCAGCCGCTCCCGGTGATCCGGAGGCCGCACCAGCGTGCGCCGGCCCAACTCGACGGCGGCGAGCACTTGCGCCGCCTTCGCCGACCCGAGCCCCTTCAGGCGACACAGATCGCCGAGGGACTGCCGTGTCAACCCGTGCACGCCCTGCACCGCGGCCAGGACCCGGTTCGAGACGTCGATCGCGTTCGCGTCGCGGAACCCGTGACCGAGGACGATCGCCAGCAACTCGTTGTCGCCCAGACCTGACGGCCCGAGACGCTCGAGCTTTTCGCGGGGTCGGTCGTGGAGAGCGAGTGCCTTCATCGTACCACACGGCGGGGCCGCGGGCCGGCCCGGTCCCAATGCCGGCCCCGTCACGGCCGGCCGCCACCTCGAGTTGCCTGCAAGAACCGGGCACATGTGGCGGGAAGCGAGGCTCCGTGACGATTGCCGCCCGAATAGCCTGTCGATTCGGAGCAAGATCGCCGGCGTCGGCCCGACCCCGCGGTCCGGACGTACGCGCAAGATGCACGCTGGCGCCTCGACCGGGATTGCGGGCGCTGCGCTCAATCCCGCCTCCGTTCGGGCGCGCCCATCCGACCCGCCGGGAGCCGGCGCCGTTTCACGGTGCGGGCTCCTGCCCGAGCCAGCGCCCGGTCATGACGATGTCCGCCCACCCCGTGAGCTGGATGCCCTCTTCCGTCCAGCGCACGCGCTGCACGCCGCCCGGCGAGACCACCTCCACTTCGCGCGAGGCGCCGCCGAAGGCCGCCGCCGCCACCGCGCTCGCGCACGCACCGGTGCCGGACGCGGCCGTCGGACCGACGCCGCGCTCCCAGATGAGTATCCGAATACGGGACGCCGACTCCACCTCGACCAGCTCGACGTTGGTGCCGTCGGGAAACGCCGGATGGGTGGCGAGGGCGGCGCCGAGGCGGTGGAGGCGGCGCTCGCTCACCTCCCCCCCGAGCACGATGCACTGCGGATTGCCGACCGACAGCTCGACGACCTCGACCTGCTCGCCGCCCGCCTCCACCTGCCGTCGACGGAGCCCGACCGGCGAGCCCATGAGGGCGTCGAACGTGGTCCGCCCGCCCGCCGACTCGACCCGCGCCAGCGGTATCGGGCCGGCATCGGTCTCGATGACCGGACGACCGAGAGAAGGCCGTTCGCGGACGACGATCGCGGCCAGGCAGCGCACCGCGTTGCCGGACACCTCCGCCCGCCCCCCGTCCGCGTTGTAGAGGACCATCCGGGCGCCGGCCCCGGTTGGGGCGTGGAGCACGAGCCCGTCTCCCCCCACGCCGGTGTGCCGGTCGCAGAGCCGGCGGGCGAGCGCGGCGCGCCCGGCCTCGGCGGTCTGCTCGATGGGAACGAAGAGAAAGTCGTTGCCGTAGGCGTGGGCCTTGACCAGGTCGAGAGGCATGGTTGCCGGGGTCGGTCTCCGATCAGGGCCCCAACGGGCTCCTGAACACCCAGGTGAGGCCGACGGTCACGCCGACCTTGGGATCGAGGGCGGTGAGCCCGGTGAACAATCCGCCGTCCAGCCGGACCGACCCGCGGGTGTGGCGCAGCCCGAAGGTCATGCGGCCGCGGCTCTCCGTGCCGGGCGGCGGCGTCCCCCGCCGCGTGCTGATGCGCCCGTTGAGCTCGCCGACGATCTCCGAGGCGGCGGTAATCGCCCGGGCCAGCGAGACGCCGTAGGTCAGCACGTCGTTCTGGCGGTCGCCGCGCGTCGGGTCCGACAGAATGCCCACGCCGATGTTGCCGACGAGGCGAATCGACTGCACCGTCTTGCCGACGAGCAGCGACTGGAAGAAGTCCATGGTGTCGAGCCCGAGCCCGGTCTCGTTGCTCGCGTTCGGCAGCCGCGTCGCGAACCGCAGGCCGACGGCCGGCATCACCGCGCCCTCGTCGGCCAGCTTGACCTTGGCCCCGATCACGGCGTCCTCCCAGCCCCGCGTCGTGTCGCCGGGGACCTCGACCATGTGCGCCAGCGGCGCGTCGAAGCGCTCGGAGATGACGAGGCGGCTGATGGACACCGCCTCGAGCTGGATCTCGGCCCGGGACCCCATGCCGAAGCTCAACCCGAGGCGCGGCCACCGCAGGAGCTGCCCCTGGAGCCCCGACACGGGAAAGATGTGGTCCCAGGTGTTGTCGACGCCCGCCTCCAGGAGCACGAGGCCGTCGCCCACGGGCTCGGGATCCTCGGTCAGCAATGGCCGTTGCTGGGCCTCGGCCGTCCCCGCGGCCAGGCAGAATCCAAGCACCCACCCCGCCAGACGCGTCAACCTGCCGCTCATCCCTCTCCCCGTTCAGAATGCCTTCCCGGTGTCGAGGAGGATCGTCACCGGCC
The DNA here is from genome assembly GCA_965204675.1 of Vicinamibacterales bacterium. Lineage (GTDB taxonomy): Bacteria > Acidobacteriota > Vicinamibacteria > Vicinamibacterales > UBA8438 > JAJEEA01. The sequence goes on along the minus strand of OZ242003.1, from coordinate 3,865,756 downwards.
CGTCGTTGACGGAGTCGACCCCCATGTGCGCCTGAAACACCCCGGTCTCGACCCGGACCCCCCGATCGCGGAAGCGCCGGACGAGCTCGTCGTACACGGGGCGCGCTTCCTCCGGGCGCGCGGCCGCGTCGAACGAGGGACGCCGCCCCCGACGACAGTCTCCGTAGAGCGTGAACTGGGAAACGAGCAGGATGCCCCCGCCGACCTCGCGCACGGAACGGTTCATGCGCCCGTCGTCGTCCGGAAAGACGCGCAGCCCGACGACCTTGTCGACCAGATACGACACGGCGTCGCGCCCGTCGTCGCGCGCGATCCCCACCAGCACCAGCAGCCCGTGCCGAATGCTGCCGACCGTCCTCTCGTCGACGACGACCCGGGCCGAGGTCACCCGCTGAACGACCGCTCGCATCAGTCTCCCGAAGCCCGCGCGCTCCCGGAGCCGGCGCGGATCGGCGTCCCCGCGACGCCCGAGCGGGGAAACGCGGCGCGCACGCATCAGCGGCGCGTTCAGACGAGCGCCGCCCCGCCGGACGAAGACGGCGCCGCCGGGAGGGATGCCGCCACGCCCGCCCGAAGCTCCGACACCGGGTTCAGGCGCCGATCGAGCAGGTGGCGCCCCGCGACGTTGCCGAGCGCCTTCAGCATCGACTGCTTCACCCCCGGATGCTCCCCTTCGAGGTCTAGCAGAAGCCGCTTGACGCGCTGCCTCTGCAGGCCCAGGTCGCCGCAGGCCGGGCAGCAGCAGCCGATCACGGGCAGACCCGCCTGCCGGGTGTAGTCCCGCGCCTCCTCCTCGCTGACGTAGACCAGGGGGCGAACCACCACGTGGCGACGATCGTCGGACACCAGCCGGGCCGGCATCGCCTTCAGCGCCCCGGCGAAGAACAGGTTCAGCAGCAGGGTCTCGATGAAGTCGTCGGCGTGGTGCCCGAGGGCGATCTTGGTCGCTCCCACCTCGCCGGCGATTCGGTACAGGACGCCGCGCCGGAGGCGGGCGCAGAGCGAGCAGGGGGTCGCCCGCTCGTCGAGCTTGTCGTCGATGATCGCGCCGATCGTCGTGTGCTCGATCCGCAGCTCCCAACCCCGCTCCGCGCAGGCCCGCTCGATCTCGTCGTGCCGGTAGTCGCGATAGCCCGAATGCACGTTCACCGCCACCAGCGTGAAGTCGACCGGCGCCCGACGCCGCAGCGCGTCCAGCAACTGCATCAGCGCCCAACTGTCCTTGCCGCCGGACAGGCCGACCATGACCCGATCGCCGTCCTCGATGAGCTCGAAGTCGACGATGGCCTTGGTCACCTTGCGGGCCAGCTTCTTTTCGAGTGCGCTCTCGTAGGCCATGACTGCGCTGTCGGATGTCGTGCCGCGGACCGTTCCGCCGGGCGGCGCGGGCTCGACGAACGCGCTCGCCGGGCCGTTGCGCCCCAAGCCCATGATACGACGAAAGCGGCGGGCGGAGCAGTCCGCGCCGGTCCGCGCCCGGACGCCGCATCAGTCGAGGAACGCCTGCGACCAGCGCTCGAGCACCATCAGGCCGAACAGGAGACGGGCATGGTCGCGGCGGCCCGCGAGATGCTCTCCGACCCGGCGGGTGACCTCGCCGGGCTCGAACCAGCCCCGCCGCCGCACCTGGTCGGGCCCCAGGAGGTCCTGCATCGTCGGGGCCCACTGGTGCCGCAGCCAGGTCCGCGTGGGCATGAAGAACCCCGCCGTCGGCCGCCGCAGCGTCGACTCCGGCAGGAGGGGGCGCAACGCGAGCTTGAGGATGTACTGGCGGTCGCCGTTCCGGATCTTCAGGGAGCCCGGCATCGAGAACGCCAGCTCCATGACGTCGACGTCGAGGAAGGGCGCCCGCGTCTCCAGGGAGGTCGCCATGCTCAGCCGGTCGACGGCCGCGAGCAGGTCGTCGCTCAGGAACACCTGCAGGTCCGCGTAGAGCTGTCGGTTGAGGAGATCGTCGGTGTGCGCGCCCTGCAGATGACGGCGAATCGGCGCGTACACGTCGCTGTCGAGGAGGGCCCGGCGAAGGGCCGGCGTGTAGATGCGCCGCTTCTCGGGAACGTCGAGGACCGTCATCCACCGGTAGTGCGCAATGTTCTCGGGGCCCGTCGCCAGCCCCCGGGCGAAGCGGCGCAGCCGGTTGATGACCCCCCGCTTCTTCTCGCTGTGCGGCAGCAGGGCCGTCGCGGCCGAGAGCAGCCGCAACGCCGCGTCGGGAGCCAGCCTCGAGACGCGCCGCGCCAGCGCCTCGGTCCGGTAGGTCCGGTAGCCGCCGAAGAGCGCGGCCCCCCCGCTGCCGGAGAGGGCCGTGGTCACGTGCTGGCGGGCGATCTGGGACACCAGGAAGATCGGGAACGACGAGGCGTCGGCGAACGGCTGATCGAAATGGGCCGCCACGCGTTCGAACAGCGTGGCGAGGTCGGGGTCGACCACCGCCTCCCGGTGGTCGGTCCCGAAGTGGGACGCCACCGCGCGGGCCTGGGGCAGCTCGTCGTAGCCGGCGGCGTCGAAGCCGAGGCTGAAGGTGGCGACCGGCTGCTCGGCCGCCGTCGCCATCAGGCCGACGACGGCGCTCGAATCGACGTCCCCCCCCATGAACGCGCCGAGGGGCACGTCCGACATCATCTGGGCGGTGACCGCCCGCGACAGCGCCTCGCGGAGCGCCGACGCCGCCTCGTGGTCGCTCCAGCTCCGGACCGGCACCGAGGCCGGGTCCCAGTACCGCTCGATCTTCACGGAGCCGCGCTCGTAGATCAGGTAGTGGGCCGGCGGCAGGCTCCGGACGTCGGCGAAGATGGTCCGGGGGTTCAGCACGTACCCGTAGGTCAGGAACTGATCCAGCGCTTCGAAGTCCATCTCCCGCGACGCTTCCGGCCGCAGGAGCAGGGCCTTCATCTCGGAGCCGAACAGGAGTCGTTGCGGGGTCTGCGCGTAGAAGAGGGGCTTCTCGCCGGCCCGATCGCGACCGGCGAAGAAGCGGCGGTTGTTCGCGTCCCACAACGCGAAGGCGAACATGCCGCGCAGGCGGGTCACCACGTCGACGCCGAACGCCTCGTAGCCGTGCAGGATGACTTCGACGTCGGACCGGCTCCGGAACCGGTGGCCCCTCCCGACGAGCTCCCGGCGCAGCTCGGCGTGGTTGTAGATCTCCCCGTTCGCCACGAGGTGCGTCGACCCGTCCTCGCTCGAGAACGGCTGCTGCCCGTTGCGGACGTCGATGATCGGCAGCCGCCGCATGCCGAGGCCAACCCCCGGCCGGACGAGCTGGCCGTGCTGGTCGGGCCCCCGATGGCGCAGGGTCTCGACCATGCGATTGACCTGGGTCGGATCCACCGGACGGTCCGGGTCACGTTCGACGATGCCGGCGATACCGGACATGGGCAGGCTGGAGAAAGGGCGAAGCCGCCGGCCGGACCGGCGCCGGCCGTGCGCAGACGCGACGATGGTACAATGGGCGCCGCCTGTAATCACCAGTTTCTTGTGCGAAGTGCGGTGGCTCGCTACGCTTCCCCGGTTCATTTCTTCCCGCGCAGCATCGCCGGTCGGTAGGGTCGGGTTCCCGCGAACGGAGAGGTCGACCCCTTTTGGCGGCCCGGCCGGCCGGAAGCAGGATCCGGAACCCGTGGTGAACGACGCAGCCCGGCGGGAAGCACCACCGCTCGAGTGCAGCGGGGACTCTCGTCGCGTGCTCCCGACCATGACCCGAGCCGTCTCCCGCCTGGCCGCCGGCGCGGCGGCCGCGACGCTCCTCGTCGCGTGCGGCGGCCCCGACGCCGGCCCGGTGCTGGCGCCCTTCCGGGCCGAGCTGGATCGCCTCGCGCACGAGGCGGAGGCCGAGCAGCGCATCGCCGTCAGCGGTCTGGACGACTGGCTCTTCCTCGCCCCCGAGTTGCGGCAGGTCGGCCGCGACGGCTTCCGCGCACCCGGGGCAGGCGGCGCGCCGACGCCGCCGACCGCGCCGGAGACCGGCCCCGTCGCGACGATCCTCGACTTGCACGGCCAGCTCGCGACGCGAGAGGTCGAGTTGCTCCTGGTGCCGATACCGCCGAAGGCCGTCATCTTTCCCGAGAAGGTGTCCGGCGCGGTCGCGATTCCGATTCCGGTTCCCCGTCTCGACCCCGCCCTCGAGCGGCTCTACGACCGGCTCCGCGCCGGCGGCGTCGACGTCCTCGATCTGACCGACCACTTCATTCGCGAGCGCTTCCACCCGGAGGGCCCCCTGTACTGCCGCACCGACAGCCACTGGTCGGGCAGCGGTTGCACGACCGCCGCCGCCGCCATCGCCGACGACGTCCGGACCCGGCCGTGGTATGCCGAGCTCGACACGGAGTCGTTCGGGGCGAGCTGGTACAGCACCAGCATCAGCGGCGACCTCGCCGGCCCCGGAGGCATCCCCGCGGACCGCGAGGAGCTGCGCCTGCGGGGCGTGATTCGCATGGCCGGCCGAGACCGGACGGGCGTCGCGCCCGATCGCGAGAGCCCCATCCTGCTGCTCGGCGACAGTCACGCGCTGGTGTTTCACGCCGGGGGGGAACTGCACGCGGCGGGAGCCGGGCTGCCCGATCAGCTCGCCTTCGAGCTCGGGCTTCCCGTCGATCTCGCGGCGACGCCGGACCCTTCCCCCGTCGCCGCCCTCGACGGGCTCGTCGAGCGGGTTCGCGCCGACCCGGGCTACTGGGGCCGGAAGCGGCTGGTCGTCTGGTGCTTCGCGGCGCGCGCGTTCGGCGCGCGCGACGGCTGGCGTCCGGTATCCATCGCGCCGTGACCGAAGTCCCCTTCGTGGACCTCCGCGCGCAGTACGCGTCGATCCGACCCGAGGTCGACGCGGCGGTGGCGCGCGTTCTCGAGAGCGGTCGGTTCACGCTGGGGCCCGAGGTGTCCGCGTTCGAGCGCGAGTTCGCCGCCTTCTGCGGCGCCGGCCACGGCATCGCCGTCAGCTCCGGCACCAGCGCCCTCCACCTCGCCCTCCTCGCGGCCGGCGCCGGACCCGGCGACGAGGTGATCACGGTCCCGTTCACGTTCATCGCCACCGTCGCCGCCATCCGGTACACCGGCGCGACCCCGGTGTTCGTCGACATCGACCCGCGGACCCGCACCATCGACGTGGCCCGGGTCGAGGAGGCGATGACCGGGCGCACCAGGGCGGTGATTCCGGTGCATCTCTTCGGCCACCCCGCCGACCTCGACCCGCTGCTCGCCCTCGCCCGCCGGCGCGGCGTGACGGTGATCGAGGATGCGGCGCAGGCGCACGGGGCCGAGTACCGCGGCCGCCGGGTCGGCGGCCTCGGCGACCTGGGCTGCTTCAGCTTCTACCCGACCAAGAACCTCGGAGCGTACGGCGAGGGCGGCATGGTGGTCACCAGCGACGAGCAGCACGCCCGCGCCGTCCGCGCGCTGCGGAGCTGGGGCGGCGACGATCGGCGCTCGCCGCCGGCGGCCGGCTTCAACTACCGGATGGAGGCCCTGCAGGGCGCCGTGCTCCGGGTCAAGCTCGGCCATCTCCCCGCGTGGACGGAGGCCCGCCGACGCATCGCCGCCGCCTACGACCGCGCGCTGGCCCCGACCGGGGTCGCCGTGCCCGCGGCCGGGCCGGACGTCCGGCCCGTCTACCACTGCTACGCGGTGGACACGCCGCATCGGGACGCCCTGCGCCGGGCGCTCGAAGCGGAGGGAATCGGGACCGGGCTGCACTACCCGGCGCCGGTGCACCTGCAGGCCTGCTGCGCCGATCTGGGGGGCCGGGCCGGCGACCATCCCCACGCCGAGGCGGCCGCCGCCCGCACCCTGAGCCTGCCCATCTATCCCGAGCTGCCGAAGGACGTGCCGGCGCGGGTGGCGGAGATTGCCGAGCGGGTCTGCCGGGCGTGAGCTTCGCCGCGCGGTCGAGCGCCTGCGGTGTTCAGCCGAGGAACCGAAGCGCGGCCATCAGAATCGCGGTCCGGATGCCCGCGACCCACAGGACGATCGCGACGCCCATTGAGCAGGTTCGCTTCGAGGGCCGAGAGGTCCGCCTTCGTCGCCGGCGTCTCGCTGTCGCCGGCGCGGGACGCGGGCCCTCAGGACCGCGGCTCTGACGGTTCGTAGTAGCGCCGGTAGTCCTGGCCGACGCCCCGCCGGAAGAGCCAGCCGCCGAGCGGACCCAGCCACCCCAGCACGTGGTGCATGTGCCGCAGATCGGTCAGCTCGATGAGGTTCCCGTCAGGGTCCCGGGCGAAGAACAGGGTATGCCCGTGCGGCGACCGCTCGGGCCGGCTGACGATCTCCACGCCCTTGTCCGCCAGATAGTCGTGCCAGCGCGCGGTGTCCCGCACGTTGAAGCAGATATGGGTCAATCCGACCCGGTTCCACGCCACCTCGGTCGCCGGCTGGTCGGGCCGGAACTCGAATATCTCGATCACCGCCCCCCCCGGCACCCGGATCCAGCCGATCTTGCAGGTCGGCTCGGGGGCGTCGACCCCGAAGAAGCCCCGTATCCGCTCGGTCGGGGCGTCGGACACGCCCACGAGGGGGCACCCGAAGACGTCCCAGTAGAACCGGACCGCCCGGTTGAAGTCGGCCACCGTGATGCCGGTGTGGCTGAAGGAGCGTACGCGCACGATGGTGTCCCTCCTGCTCTGCCCTGTCATGCACCGGGCCGGAGACCGGTCACGCGCTCCACCGACCCGGCGCCGGCTCCCGGGCTGCCGGCGCCCCACCCGCCGCGGCGGCCGACTCGCCGGGAGCGCAGCGCAGTTCCGTCTCCCTGATGTGGTCGGCCACCCGAAGGGCCTGGGCGACGATGGTCAGGCCCGGGTTCACGGCCGACGAGGACGGAAAGAACGAGGCGTCGACCACGAAGAGGTTCTCGACGTCGTGCGTCCGGCACCAGGGATCGAGCACCGAGCGGCGCGGATCGGTCCCGAAGCACAGCGTGCCGCACTGGTGGGTCGTATTGTGGATCGACCGCGGATGGGCGTAGACGATCCCGAGCCCGAGCCGGCGCAGCATCCGCCGGACCTCGCGGACGAGCCGGTCGTGGGCCCGCACGTTGTTCGGGCGGTAGTCCAGCCGGATGCGCCCGCCGGCGTCGACCGTCACCCGGTTGTCCTGACGCGGCAGGTCCTCGGTCATCGCGAGCCAGTCGAGCCCCCGCGCCACCCAGTAGTCGAAGAACCCCAGCGGCATCCACGGCACCGCGGTCCGGGCCATGACCCCGTGGGTCCTTCCCTGGGACTGGATCTGCCCCAGCGGGTGGCCGCCGTCCGGACCACGGAGATAGAAGTCGTTGATCGCCACCGTCTTCTGGAACACGGTGTGGTTGCGGCGGAACGGATGGAACCCCGCCATCATCGTCGCGAGGTGCGCCATGTAGCGCCGACCCACGAGGCCCGACGAGTTCGCGAGACCCTGCGGGTGCCGGTCGCTCGCCGACTGGAGCAGCAGCGCGGCCGAGTTCACCGCGCCGCAGGAGAGCACCACGAGCGACGCCTCGACCCGACGCCGCTCTCCCCCATGGTCGACCTCGACCGCCTCGACCCGGCGGCCCGCCGGGTCCGTCAGCAGGCGCCGGGCCCGCGCATCGGTCCACAGGGTGACGTTGCCGCGCGCGGCGGCGGGGCGGACGCAGCAGACGTCGGCGTCGCTCTTCGCGTCGCGATGGCACGGGAACGAGTTGCACGTATCGCACAGGATGCAGCGTCCCGGCTCCCCCGGCCCCCGAAGCCCCAGCGGCAGGGACGAGGGATGCAGCCCCTGCTCGCGGATGCGGGCCACGTAGTGCTCCACCTGCTCCGCGTGGGGAACTGCGGCGTGCGGGAACGGGGCCCTCGGCGCCTCCGTGGGGTCCTCGCCCGCCGTCCCGTGCACCTCGTACAGGCGTTCGGCCCGTTCGTAGTACGGCTCCAGCGTACCGTAGCCGATGGGCCAGGCCGGCGACACGCCGTCGACATGCTCCAGCTCGCCGAAGTCCTCGCGGCGCATCCGGAAGAGGACGCTGCCCCAGAACTTGGTGTTGCCGCCGACGCAATAGTGCATGTACGGACGGAAGGGCTTGCCGCCGCCGTCCACCCAGCGCTCCGCCGTCTGGTAGCGCCGGTGCCACCAGACCGCGGCGGGGTCCCGATTCTCGGGCTCCCGCGGCACGAATCGGCCCCGTTCGACCAGCAGGATGCGGGCCGGAGCGTCGGCCAGCGCCCGGGCCACGGTGCCTCCCCCGGCACCGGTGCCGATGATGACGATGTCGTAACGCTCGCTCGGCATCGAAGCTCCGAACCCCGGCGTTCGCCAAGACCGCAGTGACCCGCGGCGGTCCCGTCCGCGTTTCCCGGCCGGCCCGACCGGGTCTGCTGCCATGGCGTCGGAGCTCCCGGCCCCGAGGTCGCCGCTTGCCCCCGGTTCCGCGCGGTCAGTCCCCGGGCGTCGTCGCCGCGGGCGCCGTGGCCGTGTCCGGCGCGTAGATCCGGTCCATGATCCGCTGGTCGTCCATGGCGGTCTCCAGGCTCATCTCCGGCGGCCGTCCGGATCGAACGGCGCCCGCGAAATCGCGGTACATCGCCTGGTAGCCGCGTATGTCCCGAAACCCGGGGAAAAGGAGCCGCGGGAGGCCGCGGCCCCGAACCAGCACGAAGCCCCCGTTGGACTCGAACGTGATGACGCCGTCCCGCCCGTACAGCTTCGACAGCCGGACCCCGCGCAGCAGCGAGGGCACCTCGCGCGAGTAGAACAGGGCGCCGGCGGCGCCGTTCGCGTACCGGAACGCGGCCAGCATGCTCTTCGACCGCCGGTCCGGACCCCGCCCCGAAGGCGGCGGGGCGAACCCCGTCGCGGTGGTAATCGCCATGCCGAGGCTGTTCGCGAGGTGCAGCCAGTGGATGCCTTCCTCGAAGAAGGCGTCGCCGCCCGCCATCCCTTCGTCGTTCCGCCAGTCGTCGGCCGCCTTCAGCCGCTCGACCACCGTCGTGAAGTGGGCGAGCAGCAGATCGCCGATGACGCCGCGGGCGAGGAGACGCCGCAGGCAGACGGCCAGCGGCTTGTAGTGGTCGTTCTCGCCGACGAGGACCACCCGGCCGGCGCGGTCGCGCGCTTCCCGTACTCGCCGGTAGTCCTCCATGCAGAGGAAGGCCGGCTTCTCGACCAGCACGTGCTTGCCGGCCGACAGCGCCTGCAGGGCCAGATCGAGATGGAACCGCGGCGGCACCGCGACCACCACCGCGTCCACGCCCGGATCCTCGATCGCCGCCGCGTAGCTGTCGTAGCTGCCTGCCCCACCGTACCGGCGGCGGTACGCCTCGGCCTTCGCCCGATCGCGGCTCGCGTAGCTGCAGGCGACGGTCCCCCGCAACCGCTTCAGGTGGCGGCTGTGCACCCCGGTGATGAACCCGCATCCGAGAAAAGCAAGCTGCACCTGGCAGGCCCTGGGTCACTCGTGGAGCGAAGGCGCCGCCGCCGGTTCGCCGGTCGGCGTCTCGAGCACCTCGCGGATGTGATAGGTCGGCTTGTCCTGAGACTCGTGGTACGTCCGGACCTGCAGCTCGGCCAGAAGCCCGAGGGTCACGAGCTGCACGCCCGTGAACAGCAGCAGAATGCCGAACAGCAGCAGCGGCCGCCCCCCGATGTCCTGGCCGCCGAACAGCCGGATCCAGGCCAGCCACCCGGTGATCGCGGCCCCCGCCGCCCCCATCGCCAGGCCGACCAGCCCGAAGATCTGCAGCGGCCGCGTCGAGTAGCTCAGCAGGAACTTGACGGTGACGAGGTCCAGGATCACGTGCGGCGTCCGCGACAGGCCGTACTTCGACCGGCCGTGGCGGCGGGGCCGGTGGTTGACGACGACCTCGGCGATGCGCACCCCCTGCTCGCTCGCGATGGCGGGGATGAACCGGTGCATCTCGCCGTAGAGGCGCAGCGACTTGACCACCCCGGCTTCGAACACCTTGAGCGAGCACCCGTAGTCGCGCAGCCGCACCCCCGTGACCCGGGAGATCAACAGGTTGGCGGCGGCGGACACGAGTCGGCGGGAGATCCACGGGTCGCGGCGCGGCTTGCGCCACCCGCAGACGATGTCGAACCCCTCCTCGAGCTTGTCGATCATCCGCGGAATCTCGCCGAGGTCGTTCTGCAGGTCGCCGTCCGCGGTGGCGATCAGGCGTCCCCGGGCGGCCGCGAACCCGGCCGAGAACGCCGCCGTCTGTCCGAAGTTGCGGCGCAGGCGGATCACCCGCATGCGGGGGTCCGACGCCTGCAGGCGGGCGAGCCGCTCGAAGGTGCCGTCGGTGCTGCCGTCGTCGACGAACACCATCTCGTAGGTCCCGCCCCAGGCGTCGAGGGTCCCCGTGAGCTCCTCGTGGAGCGCATCGACGTTCGGAGCCTCGTCGAGGAGGGGAATGACGACCGACAGCTCTGGACTCATCAATCGCGGGGTCGAAACGCGGTTCGGCGGGATTATAAGCCGGACCCCCGGCCCGGGGCGCGCCGAACGATCGCGACCGGCGGAGCGCCCCCGGAGGCGGGGCCGGTCGGTCGGGGCGGTTGCAAGCCTGCACCCGAGCCGGCGGGCGGAGCGGCGGCCCGGGAGTCGGGCCACGCCCGAGGCGGGACCCGCCGGGACCCGACCGCCGCCCTCCCGCCCTGCCTCAGAACCCGACGTTGAACGTGAAGGCGGTGGTCATTCCCCCCAGGTCGATCCGCTCCGCGAGGAAGCCCTGGTCGATGCCGACCACGCCCTGGGCGTCCTGGTATCGGAACTCGATCCCCGCCGCGTAGCGATGTCCCCCGAACCGCAGCCCCGCGAGGTAGACGCGACCGACGTCGCTGCCGTTCGCGGTGTACTGGCCCCAGAAAACGGGCGCGTCCTCGTACCCGAAGTCGATGAACTCGCCGACCTCGCTGTAGCGCCAGTTGAAGAGGCCCACCCCCGCGCCCGCGTAGGGCTGCACCACCGCCCGCCGCCCGAAGGGAAAGAAGCGGGCGGTTGCGGTGATCGGTGCCACCTGCAGGGTGAAGTCCTGCTCGATTTCCGTGCCGTCGATGTTGTACCACTGGTCGTAGACGCTGAACGCCGTCCGCCGGTACCACCCGGCCCCGACCCCCACCTCCAGGTAGTCTCCGACCCCGAGGAGCCACTCGGCGCCGACGCTGGCGCCGTTCAGGTCGTCCGGGAAGAAGTAGAAGTCCTGCAGGTTCGCGAGCAGCACGTCGTCGGCGATGCGCGTGTCCACCCCCCGAACCGTGAAGCGCCCCAGGCTCAGGCTCAGCCAACTGTCCTGCGCCAGCAGCGGCGCCGGCCACGCGACCGCCAGCAACGCCGCCAGCGCCGTCCTCCGCATCGACCTCATCGACATCCCATCCTCCTCACGGGCCGCCCGCCGTGCCCAAACCGTCGTGTCATGGCCGGGTTCGGTGACCCGCTACGGAGATAGCAACAGTCATGCCAGGACCGGGACTTCCGACAACCTGCGTTCTTGCAGCAACTTGGAGGGTTCTCGCCAGAAAGCCGGTGTCCATTCCAGATGACGCCGCGCAAGCTCCCCCACCCCGCCTGCCCGCTTGTGGTTTCCGCTCGAGCAGAGATGGACGACGACGCGCGGCTGCGGGCGATTCCGGCGTCGAAGATGGACGGCTGCACGGAGCACCGGGCAACCGCTCCCGGCCCGGCGTGGTATCGTCGAATGGTGGAGTGGAGCTACGCGGACATCATGTCCACGGTGGGGGCCCTGAGCGCCCTGGTCGCGGCGATTGGGGTCATGCTCACCAGCCGCAAGGTCGATGTCCTGACCGGACGCGTCGACGAGCACGGCCGCATGCTTCAAGCCATCGTCACCGCGATGGTGCGAGCCCCCGAACCCGCCCCCGGTCCCGCCGCGCCCCCGCTCACGGCGACGTCCCCCCCGCCCCCGGGCCGACCACACGGCTAGGACCTCGACGCCGTCGGCACGATGTCGAGGGTGTGGTCGAGCATCCGCTCGCCGTCGAAGATCCAGCGGCCGGCGAAGCGGCGGCCCGCGACGACGAGCGGCAGCCAGTGGCGGTCGTCCTCCCACATCTCGTGGAACGGGATCGCGTCGACGTCGAACCAGAGGGGCGCCGCCTCGTCGGTCTCCACCGGATCGCCGTCGAAGTGTGAAGCGCGGTAGACGCGGACGAACGTCGAGTAGCCGTCGACGAACTGGAAGCAGTGCTGACCGAGCCGGACGAGGCCGAGCGGGGTCACCCCCAGCTCCTCGCGCATCTCGCGGACGGCGCAGTCGTCGAAGGACTCGCCCGGCTCGCGCCGGCCGCCGGGACCGTTGATCTTGCCGGCCCCGAGCCCGCGCTTCTTGCGGATCAGCAGGATGCGCCGGCCCTGGACGACGAAGACGAGGGTCGCGGGGTCGACGGCCCGCCACGATGTCCAGTCGATCTCGCGCACGCGGCGCGCCGTCATCTCGCAGCCTCCTCGCCGCCGCCCGGGGCCCGGACGACCAGCCCGCCCATCGTCGCCTAGGGCTCCGCTCGGCGCCCGACCGACCCTCCCGGAACCCGCCCAGTTGCACGGCGCCGGATCCTGTCCGCGATGATCCGGAGCATCTCGTCGTGAATCCGCCCGTTCGAGGCGACGATCTCGTCGCCGTGGGTGTCGAACCCGCCGCCGTCGAACCGCGACAGCCGCCCCCCCGCCTCCTCGACCACGAGGCTGGCCGCCGACATGTCCCAGGGGTGCAGGCGCTGCTCCCAGAAGCCGTCGAACCGACCCGCCGCCAGGTAGCACAGGTCGAGGGCGGCGGAGCCGAGTCGCCGTACCGCGCGCGCCCGCGCGACGAAGGCGCCGAACAGCCCGACCAGATCGTCCACGTTGGCGTGCACGTCGTAGGGGAACCCCGTGCAGAGCATCGCGTCGAGCACCGAACCGGTGTCGGACACCCGCAGGGGCGCGTCGTTCAGATACGCCCCGGCGCCCCGCTCGGCGGTGAACAGCTCCCGGCGCGTGGGGTCGTAGACGGCCGCCACGACCGGCCGCCGGTCCACTTCCAGCGCGAGGCAGGAGCAGAAGATGGGCAGGCCGTGCGCGAAGTTGACGGTGCCGTCGAGAGGGTCGAAGACCCACCGGCAGCGGGCCGGCGGCCCGCCGGGGTCGTTCCCGAACTCCTCGGCCAGCACCTCGTGCTCCGGAAAGCGCTCCGCGATGACGGCGCGGCCCATCCGCTCGACCTCGACGTCGATGGCGGTGACGAGGTCGATCGCACCCTTCTTGCGCACGTGGAGATTGCCGCCGAGGCGGTCGAGCTGGATCTCGCCGGCGCGCCGCACGATCTCGACGGCGGTGGCCAGCCACGTGGAAGGGTGCGCCATGTCGTCAGGGAGGAGGCGGTTCGTGGGGTGCGGAGCGTTCGAGCATCGCCTCGGGACGCGGTCCGCGGGTCAGGGGGCCGAGTCCCGGGAAACGGCCTGGAGGGTCTTCACCATCACCACCTCCATGCCCCCCTCCGCCGCCCGCCGGATGCGCACGTCGTCCATGAGGCTGCGCATGAAGAAGACGCCCCGGCCGCTCGACTTCAGCAGGTTCTCGGGAGCCAGGGGATCGGCAATCTCGACGGGGTCGAAGCCGTCGCCCTGATCGACGACCCGCACCGTCAATCGCTTCGGGTCGGACGGGGGCGCCAGCCCGAACTCGACGGTGACGAGCTTGTCCTCGATGTCCCGGTTCCCGTGCTTGATGGCGTTGATCACGGACTCGCGGACCGCCACCCCGATCCAGTGAATCGAGTCGCCGTCGAAACCGACGATCTTCCCCAACTCGTCGCTGACGATCTGGACGAAGTCCACCATGTCGAAGTGACTGCGGAACGTCAGACGAACGGCAGGGTCGCTGGTCATGCGGCTGTGTCTCGGTCGGGATGAACGGTTCCCCCGGCTCTCGCGGCGCACGCCCGGGACGCCGGACCCCCAGGGTCCGCGGCAGGAGACGCGCCGCCCCGACCGCGCTCCCGGCATCGGGCGCGGCGACGCAAGTGCGTAACATACTGTCGCTCTCCGCTCGGCGCAAGACCGGCCGCACCGCGAACCTCCCCGCCGCCCACCCTGATATAGTGCTGGCGATGTCGTCCGTCGTCGTGCAACCCGCCGCCCGCGTCCGGGGCCGCGTCCCGGTACCCGGCGACAAGTCGATCTCGCACCGCTACGCGCTGCTCGCGGCGTTGGCCGAGGGCCGGTCGACCATCGACGGCTACGCGCCGGGCGCCGACTGCGCCTCCACCCTGGCGTGCCTACGCGCGCTCGGGGTCCGCGTGGAGGGTCCCCGGGCCGCCGGCGGGGCGACCGGCCGGCCGGTCGTGACCATCGACGGCCGCGGCGTCGGCGGCCTCGGAGCGCCGGCGGGTCCCCTCGACGCCGGCAACTCCGGCACGACCCTCAGGCTGCTGTCCGGCGCTCTCGCCGGCCATCGGTTCACCAGCGTCATCACCGGGGACGGCTCGCTCCGCCGCCGGCCGATGCGGCGGATCATCGAGCCCCTCTCGCGGATGGGGGCGCGGGTGACGGGAGACGGAGGTCGCCCGCCCCTCACCATCGCCGGCTCGCGGCTCGAGGGCATCGACTACACGCCGCCGGTCCCGAGCGCCCAGGTCAAGAGCGCGGTGCTCCTGGCCGGGCTCCACGCGTCGGGCGACACCACGGTGAGAGAGAGCGCCGCCACCCGGAACCATACGGAGCTGGCCCTCCCGATGTTCGGCGCCGAGCTGCGTCAGGTCGACGGCGGCGTCACCCTGCGCGGCGGACAGCGCCTGCGGGCGGCCGGGCTGACCGTGCCCGGCGACCTGTCGTCCGCCGCGTTCTGGGCGACCGCCGCCGCCGCCCTCCCCGGCTCGGACGTCACCCTCGAGGACGTGGGGCTCAATCCCACCCGCACCGGCATCCTCGCCTGGCTCCAACGGGCGGGGGCGGTCGTGGATCTGCTGCAGGTCATCGAGGGGACCGGCGAGCGGCAGGGCTCCATCCGGGTCCGCCACGGCGGCAACCGCGCGCTCACGGTGGGGCCCGCGGACGTGCCGGGACTCATCGACGAACTGCCGGTGCTGGCCGCGCTGGCCACGCATGGCGGCGAACTGCGCGTGACCGGCGCCGGCGAGCTGCGGCACAAGGAGAGCGACCGCATCAGCGCGCTGGCCGACGGACTGCGCGCGCTCGGGGGACACGTGGAGGAGATGGCGGACGGCTTCCACGTCGCCGGCGCCCGGCCGCTTCGGGGCGGCGAGGCCGACGCGGCCGGCGACCACCGGCTCGCGATGGCGTTCGCCGTCGCCGCCCTCGGCGCCCGGCAGCCGAGCCGAATCCGCAACGCCGAGGCCGTCGACGTGTCCTACCCCGGCTTCTTCCATGTGCTGGCGTCCCTCTGCGTCCCCAGGCGAGCTGCCCCCGGTTCCGGCCCGGATGCGGCGTCTGCCGATGCGCACTGACAAGATCTACCTGGTGGGGTTCATGGGCGCGGGCAAGAGCAGCGTGGCCGGCGCTCTCGGCGGGAGGCTGGATTGGCGCGTCGAGGACATCGACGACCTCATCGAGCGGCGCGAGCGCATGACCGTCGCCGACATCTTCTCGCGGCGCGGCGAGGCCTACTTCCGCCGCGTGGAACGGTCGGTGCTGGCCGCCCAGGTCCCGGTGCGCCACGCGGTGGTCGCGACCGGCGGGGGCACCTACGCGGACCCCGCCAACCGCTCCCTGATCGATCGCGACGGCGTCTCGATCTGGCTTGATGTATCCTTGACGCAGGTGATCGAGCGATTGCCGAGCGACGGAAGGCGACCGCTCGCCGCCGATCGAGCGGGCATGACGCGGCTCTTTCGCGACCGGCAGGCCGCCTATCGGCGCGCCCGCGTCCGGCTGGACGCCGGCGCGCCGGTCGGAGAGATCGTCGAACGGATCATCGACCGGCTGGACATGTAGCCGGCCGACTTGGCGGGCAGCCGACCGGCTCCACGACCGGCACCCGCGGTGAGGCCGCGCGTCGCGCCCGAGCCGACGAGGCGCGTCCGCGGCGAGGCGGGACCGTTCCCGATGCGCTTCCTGATTCTCAGCGACATACACGGCAACATCGACGCTCTCGACGCGGTACTCGCCCGCTCGCCGCCCGAGTCCTACGACCGCTTGCTGGTGCTGGGCGATCTGGTCGGCTACTGCGCGAACCCGAACGAGGTCGTCGAGCGCATCTTCCAGCTCGAGCCGGACGTCGTCATCCGGGGCAACCACGACAAGGTCTCGACCGGGGTGACGGAGCCCGACGACTTCCGCCGCGTGGCGGCGGAGGCGGCGCGCTGGACCCACCGGGCCCTCACTCCCGAGAACCGGCAGCGGGTGGCGGCGCTGCCGGCGGGACCGAAGCGGGTGAACCGCGAGATAGAGGTGTGTCACGGCGCGCCGTCGGACGAGGACACCTACATCGCCGACGAGGAGGACGCGATCCGGGCGTTCGAGGCCTCGCGACGCCCCATCTGCTTCTTCGGCCACACCCACGTGCCGGTGGCCTACGTGCAGCGGGGGTCCGACGTGGCGGTGACCCACCCCATACCCGGCGGCCCCGACACCACCGTCATCAACGTGGACAAGCAGTGGCGCTACCTCGTCAACCCGGGCTCGGTGGGACAACCGCGCGACACCGACTCGCGGGCGTCCTACGCGGTCTACGACTCGAAGAAGCCGAGCATCGAGCTCCGGCGCGTGCCCTATCGCATCGACTTGGCGCAACAGCGCATCACCGAGGTGGGACTTCCCGAGAGCCTCGCCTTCAGGCTCGGCCTGGGTCGATAGCAGTCTGCGCCGTGGAACGGCGCGGCCCCTGGAGGGTCGGTCTCGCCAGCCGAGCCGCCGGTGACGGTCGGCGAACCAGGGGCCGGCCGCACCCCTCGCCGCCCGCGCGAAGGCGCCGGGGTTCAGGCCTCCCGGGCCTTCTTCCGGGCGGCGCGCTCCTCGCGGCGCCGCAGCTCCGCCGCATAGGCGTCCGCGGCGGCACGGGACCCGAGGATCCAGCCGACCACCAGCCCCAGCAGCAGGATGGCGGGGATGTAGACGAAGTGTCCGGCGGGCATCGTCGAGGGAGGCCTCAGCCGTCGTCGCGGTCTCCGATGCGGCGGTTCACGTCGGCGAGCTCCGCCTCGACGGTGCCCAGCCGCTGCCAGATCGTCCACAGGTAGCCGACGGCGAGCGCCCAGACGACGGCGTAGGCGCCGGCCACGAGGGGCGCCGCCGGCATCTGGTCCTCCGGCGGAATGTCTTCCATCGGCACGAAGCCGTCCTGGGCCGCGGTCGTGGCGGGCTGGGCCGCATCGAGCACCGCCACGCCCGCCGCCGCGCCGACGACCAGTCCCAGCACCAGCACGCGGAACAGGCCCCATCGAGACGCCGCCCGCCGCCACGCGCCACGCAGACGCAGAATCCCCACTAGTCCTCCTCCAACGCCAGGTACAGGCGATCGAGCGCCGCCCGCTGCTCTTCCAGGCGGGCCCGGGCCGCGAGCAGCGCCATGCACAGCGCGATGAACCCGGCGAACGACCACCAGAGCGGGAGCCCGAAGTCGACCGGGAGGGTGGGCACCACCGACGTGCGGGGATGCACCGTGCGCCAGATCTCGGTCGAGACGTACAGGAACGGCACGTTGGCCATGGCGAAGATGCCCACTCCCGCCGCGAGCCGATCGGAGCCGGCCCCGCCGTACTGCCGCAGGAGGAGATAGGCGACCAGGATCAGCTCCAGGATCACCGCCATCGTCAACCGGGCGTCCCACTGCCACCACACCCCCCAGGCCTTGATCCCCCACAGGGGCCCGGTGATGAGTCCCATCAGCCCGAACACCACCGCCAGCTCGGCCGCGGCGACGGCGAGGCGGTCGGCCGCCGGCTTCCCCCGGAACAGGTACTGCACGCTCGCGATGCCGAGCACGAAGACGGCGAGGAACATCGCCATCCACGCCGGGAAGTGGAAGTAGAAGATCTTCTGGACCAGCCCCATCGTCGACTCGTAGGGGGCGCGGATGATGACGATGGGGGCCGTCACCAAGAAGAAGGCCGACAGGCCCGCGAGCACCGGAAAGAGGCGTCGGTTCATCGGTGTCATTCTGTCATGACCGGCTCGAATGTCCATAGCGCGAGAGTCAGGAACACCGCGTCGAAGAAGAACAGCAGGCCGATCCAGAGCCGCGCCATCGCGAGGTTCGGCTCGGGGTCGATGAGCACCGCGGTCCCGCTGACCCCCATGATCAGCACCGGGATGGTGACCGGGTACAGCAGCACCGGCAGCAGCACGGCGCGGCTGCGGGCGCGCACGAGCATCGCCGAGAACAGGGTCCCCACGCTCGCGAAGCCGAGGGTGCCGAGCGACAGGAGCGCGAAGAGCCGAACCGGATGACGGAACAGCGGGGCCTCGAACAGGAACGCCACCATGACCGTCACGATCGCCTCCACGACGGCCAGGAGCAGCAGCAGACCCGCCAGCTTGCCGACGTAGATGGCGGGGCGGGCCACCGGTGCCAGCAGCAGGCCGCGCAGGGCGTCGTGGTAGCGCTCGCGCTCGAACGCGCGGCCGAGGGCGAGGGTGCCGGAGAAGGCGATGGCGATCCAGAGGATGCCCGCCGCCGCCCCCTCGACGGCGCGGCCGGCCCGGACGAAGCCGAACGAGAACACCAGCACGCAGGAGATGGCGAAGAAGACGGTCGTGAACAGCAGCTCGCGGCTGCGCGACTCGACGCGCAGGTCCTTGCGGACCACGAGCCACGCCACCCGCAGGAACTCCCTCATCGCGTCCCCCCGGCCGCGACGGCGGCCCGGTACCGTTCGCGCAGCGTCCCCTCGCCCCCGAGGGGCCGCAGCCGGCCCGCCCGCAGCAGGAGCGCCCGGTCGAGGAGGCCGTCGACGACGTCGAGGTCGTGGGTGGCGAGCACGACGAGGCGCCGCCCGGCCCGCAGGCCGCGCAGCCGATCCACCAGCCTGCCGCACGACGCCTCGTCGAGCCCCGTGAACGGCTCGTCGAACAGGGCCAGCCGCGGGTCGTGCAGCAACGCGCGCTCCAGGGCCAGCCGCTGCCGCATGCCGCGGGAGAAACCCTCCACGACGTCGTCGGCCCGATCGTCGAGGCCGGCCCGGACGAGGGCGTCCGCGGCCGCGCGCCGGGGGTCGTCGAGGCCATGGAGCCCCGCGAAGAACTCCAGGTTCTCGCGGGCCGAGAGCTCGGGGTAAAGCTGCAGGTCGTGGGAAAGGAAACCGATGTGCGCGCGCAGGGCGGTCCCGGCCTCGCCGGCCGTCATCTCGCCGTATCGCACGCTTCCCGCCGAGGGCGCGGCCAACGTGGCGAGCACGGAAAGCAGGGTCGACTTGCCGGCGCCGTTCGGGCCGAGCAGCCCCACGATCTGGCCGGCCGCGCAGTCGAACGTCACCCGGGTCAGGGCTCGGCGACGCCCGAAATGACGGGACACGCCGGTCACCGCGACGCGGTCGAAATCGACGGGGTTCGGAGTCGGCACGCCGCTCTCAGCACCCGACCGGGCCCGGTGCGGGTGCGCCGGTCCGCGAATCCGGCTGGCGCCGGGCCCGGAGGCGGCGGCGGGTCACGACCGGGGCCTCGCGGGCGGGCCGGCGCTCGCCGGGCGCGACGCGGCGCGGGGTCTCGCCAGGGGCCGCTCGCCGCGCCATCATGCCGGCGCCCGACCCGGGACCGCCGGCGCCGCGCCGACCGCCAGATCATCGTCCAGCTCCCGCAGCACGTTCTGGAGCTGGTCGATCAGCTCGGCGCGCCGCGTCCCGTACCGCGTGGCCTTGATCCGGCCCTGCCGATGCTGGCGCTCCACCTTGACGAGGTCGGTGAACAGCTTCTCGCGGCGGCGCTCGAGGGCCTCGCGCCCGTCCGGCCCCGCCGGGCCTCCGGCCCCCGCCGATCCCACCATCCCGACGACGACGATGAGCGCCGACAACGCCAGCGTGACGATGCGGGGCCATCCGCTGTGGTGGGGCAGGCCGCTCAGCTCCAGGACCACCGGCTCTCCCGCCGGCACCCGCCGGCCGGCGCCCCAGATCAGGGCCGACAGCCCCGTCTCATCGGCCCCCATCTCCCCCCGCCGCTCGATCTGGGCCGACGCCACGTCGAGCGCGCCCCACTGCTCGACGAAGACCAGCAACTGCTCGAAGTCCGCGGGAAAGACCTGCGAGAGCACCAGGCCGTCGCCCGAGTAGGGCAGGATGGAGGCCACGTGTACCGGCGTGACGCCCGGCTCGAACGCGCCCTGCACCCAGACCCGCGGACCGTCGACCAGGGTCCGAGGCGTCGATCCCCCCAGCACCGTCCCCCCCTGGGCCCCCGGCGGCAGCCGGAACTCGAACGGCGGCTCGGGCTCGACCGGCCAGGGCGACTGGTTGAACACGTCGAGCAGGTAGTACACCTCGATCTGCTCTTCGCCGAGCTCGACGAGGATGCGCGACTCCTGGCTCAGGGTCACCCGCCCGGGCCGCGCCGCGGGGCGGGCGTCGGCGGCGCCGGGGTCGCCCGAAGCCCCGACGAGGAGGACCGCGACCCCGCCCCGTCCGGGCGCCGCGAACGGCAGCGACTCGAGCTCGACCCCGTCGAGCTCGGTGGCCACCGTGACCTGCTCGCCCGGGTTCAGGGTGAGGAACGTGGCGCGGCCTTCCCCGTCGGTCTCCGCCGTCGACGCGCGATCGCCGGCCCGCAGCTCGACCGTCTGTCCGGCGACGTTGTTCGCGAAGCTCCCGCGGATGACGCGCACCGTGATCGACCCGTCGGAGAGATTCGGGTCGGGGCGGGGAATCCCCGACATCTGCCGCGGGTCCGGCTGGGCCAGCGCGGACGCGGCGAGGCAGAGCAGCAGCACGCCGGCGCCGACCGGCTGCGATGCGCCCACCGCTCGCGGTCTCGCGGGACGCGCCGCCGGTCCGCGGGATGACGGGGTCTCCCCGCCGCCCCGAACAACCCGAACATCGCCGGCGGCCGGGTTCACGCCACCGCCCCCGACAGCGTCGCGCCGCACTCCTTGCAGAAGCGGGCGTCCCCGTCGTTGGAGGTCCCGCAGGCGCCGCAGGTCAGCGTCGCGACCTCGGCGGCCGGCGGCGGCTCGGCGGTCCGGCCCAGACGCTCTTCCAGCTCGCGCTCGATCACGGCCAGGAAGTCGACCGCCTCGACGTCGAGCTGCTTCATGAGCCGAATCGCCCGCGCCCGCAGCCGGTGCCCCATCTCCTCGAAGTCGGCCTCCGACACCTTCCCCATCGCCCGGTCGAACTCGAGCTCCTTGATGGACCGCAGCACCAGGGTCTTCTCCCGCTCCACCGCGGCCCGGCTCCGCGTGCCGACCATCACGGTCGTCTCCGGGAACGTGCTCTGCGTCAAGGGCATGATCGCCCGGTAGATCATCAGCCCCACGAATCCGGCCGCGCCGATGGCCAGGGTCAACAGGATCGCCCCGACCGGGTCCGACGGCCTCGCGACGAGGATGGCGGCCGTCGCCGCCACCAGCGCGGCGAGGACGAACAGGTGCCAGGGGCGGAAGGAAGTGGTGTCGGTGGCCCGCTTCATGGAGTCAGTCGAGGTCGCGGAGCTCGTCGTCCAGACGGGCCTCGAGAAGGTCGCGCTCCTCGTCGGGGCGACCGTCGTCCACCGGCGGCGCCTGCTGGCCGGGACGCGTCCAGCGCACCAGGGCGGCGCCCAGCGCCACCGCGCCGGTCGCGGCCAGGAAGTACGGAAAGAGCCAGGCGAGGCGGTTGAACCCTTCGTCGAGGGGCGCGGCCAGGGCCTCCTGGCTCTGGTGCTTGTCGATGTAGAAGCGCAGCACCTCGTCGCGGGTCAGCCCCTCGGCGACGAGGTTCCTGAGCTCCGCGCGGGTGGCGGAAGCCTCGGCGCACGTGCACTCGGCGAGGATCTTCTTGCCGCACCCGGGACTGCCGCACATGCAGACGAGCGACCGCTGCAGATCGAGCTCGAGCGCGCTCGCGGGGACGTTGGCGTCCTGCAGCGCGCCCTCGATCGGGACCGGTTGCGCCGCGGCGACCGCCGGCAACAGGGTCAGCCCGAACGCGAGCAACGCCATCGTCGCCGTCGACGCGGTGGCCGCCCCCTCCGGCACCGTCGCCCCCGCGTAGGCGAAGGCGCTCTCGGGCAGCAGGGCGATGCCCGTACCCAGGGCCAGCACCGTGAAGCCGAACCAGATCCAGTTCACGAGCGGGTTCACGGTGATCTGGAAGCTCGCGGCCTGGTCGCTCAGCTCGTAGCCGGCGAGCACGACGTAGAGGTCGTCGGCGATGGTCCGCCGCATGGCGACCTCGGTCGTCGGCTCCGTCTCGTGCTTGAAGAAGAACCACCGCGCCGGAAACAGCTCGCCGAGGACCTCGCCGTCCTCGAGCACCGTCATGTGCGCGGTGATCATCTGCTTCTGGGTGTCGGTGTTCTGGCTCAGCCGGTCGTAGCGCACGGTGTACGGACCCAGCTCGTGCGCGTCGCCGGGCCGCAGGAGCACCTGCGAGTCGAGCTGGTAGCCGGCCCCCGCGAAGCCCAGGAACATCAGCACGATGCCCACGTGCACGACGTAGCCCCCGTAGCGGCGCCGCGACCGGGCCACGAGCCCGATCATGGCGGTCATCAGGTCGGTGCCCGTGGCCTCGCGCCGCACCGCGGCGCCGCGAATGAACTCCTGCCCGATGGTCCCGACCACGAAGCCGCACAACGCGAAGCAGATCCCCGACACCCAGACCCGGAAGCCGAGCGCGTAGAGCCCGACGCCGGTGACCAGGGCGAGCACCACCGGCCACGTGAACTGGTAGCGCAGGTTCGACGGCGACGACCGGCGCCACGCCAGCAGCGGCCCGATGCCGGTGAGGGTGAGCAGGATGAGGCCGATCGGCAGCATCCACTTCGTGAAGAACGGCGGCCCCACCGTCAGCCGCATCCCCGTGACCGCCTCGCTCAGGGTCGGGAACATCGTCGCGAACAGCACGAAGACGGCCGAGAACAGCAGGATCCAGTTGTTCACGAGGAACGCCGCCTCGCGCGACACCCACGACTCGAGCTCGTTCCGCGCCCGCAGCAGCGGCATCCGGTAGATGACGAGGCCGAAGCTGAAGACGAGGAGCACGATCATGAAGACCGTGAACATCCACGCCAGCGCGATGTCCTGGCCGAACGCGTGCACCGACTGCACGATGCCCGAACGGGTCATGAACGTCCCGAAGATGGTGAGGAAGAACGTCATGATGACGAGCGTCATGTTCCAGACGCGGAGCATGCTGCGCCGCTCCTGCACCATCACCGAGTGGAGGAACGCGGTGGCCGTGAACCACGGCAGCAGGCCCGCGTTCTCGACCGGGTCCCAGCCCCAGTAGCCGCCCCAGCCCAGCTCCTCGTAGGCCCAGATCATCCCCAGGGTCAGGCCCAGCGAGAGGAAGAGCCACGACATCATCGTCCACCGGCGCACCGCCCGCAGCCACGAGTCGTCGAGGTGCCCGGTGATCAGCGCCGCGATCCCGAACGCGAACGGAATCGTCATCCCGACGAAGCCCGTGTAGAGCGACGGCGGGTGAATCGCCATGTAGGGGTTCTGGAGCAGCGGGTTCAGCCCCCGCCCGTCGAGCGGCGCCTGCGTCAGGTAGGTCGCGAACGGGTTCTTGTGCACGATCATCACGAACAGGAAGAACATCTGCACGACCGCGATGACCGCGACGACGTAGGGGATCAACTCGCGCTGCCGCTCCCGGTTCGAGTAGACGGCGGCCGACCCGAAGGCGGCGAGCAGGGTCACCCAGAACATGATCGACCCGTCGAGCCCGCCCCAGTACGACGTGAACTGGTAGAACAGCGGCTGGGCCGAGTCGGAGTACTGGTCGACGTAGCGGATCGAGTAGTCCTCGGTGATGAAAGCGTGGACGATGACCGCCGACGCCAGGAGCATCAGGGCGGTGACGAGGTACGACGCGCCGATGCCGCTCTCGATCAGCCGGGTCGAGCGGCGCCGCGCACCCGCCACGGAGACGACGGCGGCGTAGGTGCAGACGACGAAGGCGGCCAGGAGGGTGAACGAGCCCAGGGATGCCATCGTGATGAGTCCTCGAGGGAGAGTGTTCGCGAGCCCGCTCCGGACCGGCGGGCGCTTCCCCGGCCGTCGTCCGCGGGTCCGCTTGCCGTCCAGCCGGCCCGGGAATCCCGACCGCTGCCGACGCCCGAGGGAAGACACGCGAGCCCGCGAACCGCCCCCGGAAACTGCCTCGGCCCCCGGTCGGGAGGAAGCCCGGCCGGAGAGCCGCGCCTACGGCTCCGCCTGCCGCCCGGCCCCATCCTCCAGGAGTCCGCGCCGTTCCACGGCGCCGACCCCTAGTAGCTCGACGCCGCCGCGCCCAGGGTGGGCTTGGGCTCGTACTTGGACGGGCACTTGGCCATCACCCCGTTGGGCTTCACGGAGAAGCCGTGAGGCGAGAGCTGCCCCGAGATGACCACCTCCGAGCCGTCCTGGAAGGTGTCGGGAACGATGCCGGTGTACTCGGCGTCGATCACGGCGCCGTTGTTCTCGACCTTGAACCGGTATTCCAGGGTGTTCGGCTTGACGAGCCGGGACCCCGGCACCACGTAACCGTGGACCTGGAGGTTCTTGCCGTACCACGCGTCGGGCTCGGCCAGGACCTCGTCGACGTGCATGTAGTACTCGGTGCCCTCGGCGAGCGTCCCCCAGAGCAGCCCGCCAAACGCGGCGGACAGAACCAGGGTGGTCACGATCATCTTCACGGTCTTGGCTGGCATGCTGTTGCACCCTCTGGCGCGAAGACCGTAATCTCGTCTTCGGACGCCAAACCGAAATCGCCGGATATGCCGAAGGATACCGTGACGAAGCCCGGCCGGTCAACGGTCCGGGCCCCGGGAAGCGGGCTCCGCGGCGTCGGGACGCCCCCCGCCGGCGAGCTCGCGGAGCAGACCGTCGACCAGCTCGACGGGCAGCCCCACCACGTTGGTGTAAGACCCCTCGATGCGGGTGACGAACCGCGACGCCCGGCCCTGGATGGAGTACGCGCCGGCCTTGTCGGCCGATTCGCCCGTCGCCACGTACCATGCGACGTCTTCGGAGCTCAGCGCCCGGAAGACGACGCGGGTCGACTGCACGCCGTCGCGCCACCCGCCGGCGGCGTGCAGGGCGACGCCGGTCAACACCTCGTGGGCCCGGCCGGACAGCCGGTGCAGCATGGCGGCCGCCCCCGCGGCGCCGTCCGGCTTGCCCAGCACCGCGCCGTCGACGACCACCAGCGTGTCGGCCCCCAGCACGACCGCTCCCCGATGGCGCGGCGCCACCGCCGCGGCCTTCTCGCGCGCCAGTCGACGCACCAGCTCGCGCGGGGCCTCCCCCTCGCGCCGGCGCTCGTCGATGTCGGCCGGCGCCACCTCGAACCGGTAGCCGGCGCAGGTCAGCAGATCCGCCCGGCGCGGCGAGCGGGACGCGAGCACGAGTCGCATTGAGCCTGGATGTTACATTACAGTAAACCGGATGCGGGGCGGCCATCGTGGCGGGAAGGGCGGCTCGATGACGGCGGCGGGACGGTGCACCACCGCCGCCGTCGAGGCCCTGTTGCGCGACCAGCCGTTGTCGCCCGGCAAGATCTCGCTGGCCTGGAGGGCCGCCGTCGGGCCGGCCTTCCACCGGGTCACGACGGTCGCGCTCGAGCCCGGGGGCACGCTACGGGTCGGCGCCGCCGACCGGCACTGGGCCCGCGAGCTCCACCGGTCGCGCCCCCTCGTCGCCGCCCGGTTGAAGCAGCTCCTCGGCGACGGGGTCGTGACCCGCATCGAGATCGCAACATCGAGCCGCGTCACCGCGGAGGAGAGACAGTCCCATGCGAGAGTCGGTCATCGTCAGCGCCGCCCGCCTGCCCACCGGTAAGTTCCTCGGCGCCCTGAAGAGCCTGCCCGTCACCGATCTCGGGGCCCGGGTGGTCCGCGAGGCGGTCGCCCGCGCCGGCATCGAGCCCGGGGTGGTCGACGAGTGCATCATGGGCAACGTGGTCTCCGCCGGGGCCGGCCAGGCCCCGGCGCGGCAGGCGGCCATCAGGGGCGGGCTCCCCGACCACGTCGGGGCCCTGACCATCAACAAGGTGTGCGGGTCGGGCCTCAAGGCGGTCATGCTCGCCTCGCAGGGCATCGCGACCGGCGACATCGACGTCGCCGTGGCCGGGGGCATGGAGTCGATGAGCAACTGCCCGTACATGCTCACGCGGGCGCGCGAAGGCATGCGCATGGGCAACGCCGAGGTCCTCGACTCGATGATCCACGACGGGCTGTGGTGCTCGCTCGAGAACCAGGGCATGGGCATCGCGTGCGAGGCGGTGGTCGAGCGCTACGGCGTCTCGCGCGACGACCAGGACGCGTTCGCGGCCGCGAGCCACCACAAGGCGGCCCGGGCCATCCGCGAGTGCTGGTTCAAGGACGAGATCCTGCCCGTCGAGATCCCGCAGCGCCGCGGCGACCCCATCCGGCTCGAGTATGACGAGCCGGTGCGGCCCGACACGAGCGCCGAGGCCCTCGGCCGTCTGCGGCCCGCCTTCAAGAAGGAGGGCGGCACGGTGACCGCGGGGAACGCCCCGGGGGTGAACGACGGTGCCGCCGCCGTCGTCGTCATGGCCGCCGACCGGGCCGAGGCCCTCGGCCTGACCCCGATGGCCCGGGTGGTGGGACAGGCGGTGAGCGGGCTCGCGCCGAAGTGGCTGCTGATGACCCCGGTCGAGGCGGTCCGCAAGCTGCTCGCCAAGGTGGGCTGGTCGATGGACGACGTCGACCTCATGGAGCTCAACGAGGCGTTCTCGGCCCAGGCCCTCGCGGTCGTCCGCGAGCTGAGCATCGACCCCGAGAAGGTCAACGTCAACGGCGGGGCGGTCGCCCTCGGCCACCCCATCGGGGCCAGCGGGGCGCGCATCCTGACGACCCTGCTCTACGCCATGCGGAACCGGAACGCCAAGCGGGGCGTCGCCACCCTGTGCCTCGGGGGCGGCAACGGCGTGGCCCTCGCCGTCGAGCGCTGACGGACGGCGACGCGGTTCCCGCGGGGGCTCCAACCGAGACGTCGGTCCAGGAGCCTGCGCGTGCTGAACGCACCAGGAGCGTGCGCGGTCCGCAATACGGCGCGCCGTTCCGCGGCGCAGGCTCCTACCGCGCGGACTCGGGAGCCTCCTGCTTCCAGAAGGCGATGCCGCCGGCCTGCTTGCCGACGTCGACGGCGCCGACCCGCTCGCCGGTGGCCAGCCGGTAGATCTCGACGGTGCCGGGGTCGGCCCCGACGCCCTCCAGGGTGACGAACGCGAGCTCGGCGTCCGGGGTCACCACCACACCGTGGGGAATGGTGCGGCTGGTGGGCGTCCGGGCGACTTCCTTCCCGCTCTCGAGATCCCAGAACCCCACCGCGTCGCCGTTCTTGTAGGTGGCGACCATGCGGGTCCCGTCGGGGCTGACGTCGATGTTGTAGGGGCCGGCCCCGGTCTCGAAGGTCCGCTCGACGCGCCAGCTCTCCAGGTCGATCTCGAAGATGCGGGCGACGTTGTTCCCGGTCACGTAGACCTTCCCGTCCGCGGTGGGACGCGTGACCCAGGTCGGCATGACGCCCTCGCCGAGCGGGAGCCGGCGGGTGATCTCGAACGTGAACGCGTCGAGCTCCACGAGCTCGAAGTCCATCATGTTGACCGAGTAGAAGGCCGAGCCGTCCCGGCCGAGACGTCCCCCGTGGGGCCGGACGCCGGTGTCGACGCGGGCGACCTCGCTCATCGTGTCGACCTCGACCACCGAGATGCTGCTGGCCTCCATCGGGCCGTGGAGGTTGAAGTTCACCGCGAAGAGCAGACCGGTGGCCGCCGACACGTCGAGGGTCGCCGGGAACAGGCCGAGGGTGACGTCGCCGACCCAGGCGTCGGTGCCGGTCTCGTACTTGTGCACGCTGCCGTAGGGGAACCCGTGGGCGATCGAGACGTACCAGTGGCGCCCGTCGGGATCGACGTTGAGGCCGTGCGGCCCCTCGATCTCGGCCGGGTAGCTGCCGACCGTCACCGTCTTCACCACCTCGGCGCCGGCCGGCCCGTAGCGGACGACGGACACCTCGTCGTCCGACTCGGCCGCGACGTACACGTAGTAGGTCCGTCCGGAAGCCTCGGGCTCCGCGGACATCCCTGGCGTCGCGTGGCCGGCCAGGAGCCATGCCGTCGAGAATGCGACAACCGCCCGGCGCCTCTGCCTCATGACTACTACCTCGGCTCGCCGATGACGCGCCCCGGCCCGGTCCGCTCCTGCAGCTTCACGGCCCAGAGCCCGGTGTTCCAGTCGGTGAAGAAGATGTGTCCCTTGTAGGGCTGCGGCCCCCACACCATCGGCGCGTTGGCGATGTAGCCGTCCGGGTCGGCCGGCTCGAACATCGCGATCTCGCGGCCCTGCCGGTACAGGTCGCCCATCAGCTCGCCGGAGACGTCGACGACCCGAAGACCGCCGTTGTAGAAGGCGGCGTACAGGACGTCGTCCTCGATCCAGAAGTTGTGCGAGCCGGCCTCGGGGACCTGGTAGCGCGCCACCTCCTGCGGATTGTCCCAGTCGCTCCAGTCGATGACGTGGACCCACCCCGCCGCGCGCGAGGGGGCGCCGCCGCGCGTCGGGCTGTAGCCCCCGTAGGGGAACGACTCGTCACCCGCGAACAGGTAGAACTTGCCGGTGGACTGGCTGCGGTAGGGAAAGGCGGAGTGGTTCCAGCCGCTCGGGTACGCGTAGCGGCCCAGCTCGACCGGCTGCTCGGGCGTCCCGCCGCGCCCCCCGCCCCCGACGTCGACGGCCACCACCCCGTCCGTCCAGTTCGACGAGAACGCCACCCCGTCGCTGACCCACACGTCGTGGATGCTGTGTCCGGGGGTGTCGAGCTCGAACCGCCCCACGCGTTGCGGGTTGCGGGGGTCCTCGAGGCTGATGACGTCGTAGCGCCGCCCCGCGCTCAGGGCGAAGACGTGGTCCTCGGAGATGAACACGTTGTGCACCCCGCCGGTGAGCTGGTCGGTGAACTCGGACAGGATCGGCACGCCCTCGCGCGGGTTGCCCACCCCGAGGACGACGATGCCGTTCCGCCGGTTCGAGGCCCCCTCGCGGCTGATGACCGCGATGTCGCCGTCCTCCGACACCTTGACGTCGTTGACGGTGCGGGCGTCGACGTTGACCGCGTGCAACCGCTCGATGTTCGCCGGGTCGGTCACGTCCCAGATGTACGAGCGCCCGTCCGAGCCCCAGGTCCCGGTGATGGCGTAGTCCCGGCCGTCGGTCCCCTCCCAGATCCACAGGTCGGAGGTGTGCCGGTCGAGCACCCGCCCGCGCCCGACCACCTCGATCTCGCGGCGCACGTCCCGCGAGCCGATGGAGACGGTGGCGGACGCGGAATGGAGTCCGGTCGTGGCCACCACGGTGTACGTGCCCGAACGCTCGGCCACGAAACGTCCGTCGTCACTGATGTGGGCGGTCGCGCCGGCCGCGATGATCGTCGGCGCCGTCTCGCCCCCCACCGCGAACCGCACCGGCACGCCCCGCACCGGGAGCCCCCGCGCATCCCTGGCGGTGGCGGTGAACCGCACCACGTCGCCGGTCGACGCGGCGGCGGCGCTCGCCCGCAGCTCGAGCGAGGTCACGGGGCTGGTCTCGACCTCGATGGCGAGGCGGTCGCTGACGTCCTCGGCCGTCGCGGTGATCTCCACCTCGCCGGGCCCGTGCAGGGTCAGGTACCCGAAGCCGTCGACCTCCGCCACGCCGGCGTCGGCGGACACGAACGCCACCGGGATGTCCGTTCGCACCGCGCCGACGGCGTCGACCACCTCGACCGCGAGGCGTGGCCGCGTGCCGACGTAGTACTTGGGCGGCGGGTCGGTGAACGCGACCCGGGCCGCGGCCGGGGGCGGCACCGTCACCGGCACCTCGATCCGCACCCGCGCCTCGGGCCTACGGTCGCGGCTACGCGGATCGGAGGGCACGAGTGCGACGATGGTGAACTCGCCGGGCCGGTACGCCTCGACCTCGCCGCCGCGCGTCACCCCGACGCTGCGCCGCGCACGGGAGAAGTAGACGACCGTCGCGTCCTCCACCACCGCGCCGTCCGCGTCCTGCACGGTGGCGGCCAGCGTTGCCGTCTCACCGACCGCGAGCGTCAATCGGCCGGGCGTCACCTCGAGGGCGAGCCCTCCCGCTTGCGCTTGCGCCTGCCCCTGCGCCGCCGCCGGCCACGGTGCGGCGAGCGCCATGAGGCCGGCGAGCACCGCCGCCCCGCATCTGAAGTCTGTCACGGGCTCCTCCCCCACCGTTCGGTACCTGGGCCGGCCTGCAGTCCGGCCGTCCGGCCGCGACATCGAGAACGCGACCGGCCTGCGCCATTGTAAACCGCCCGCGGGCGGCCTCCGGCAGAGCCCGGCCCCACGCGGGCCGCGGACCGTCGCGCGGGCCGGCGGCTGCCGGCGGCCGCGTCGGGATGCCCGCCCCGACGCGCCCCCGCGATGTCCCCATTGCAGCCGCCACGCCCGGCGTCGACGACCGAAGCGCCCCGCGGGTGGCAGATCCTGCAACGTGCAGTGGCCTCTCGGGATGCGGGATCCTGCGCCTGCGCGCCCTGGAGGCGAAAGTCAACGTATCCTGCAAGATATTGATTACATTATGGATATTCACATTCGCCGTCAGACTTTCGCTTGACATGGCCGATGGCACGATCCTAGAATACGAGACTGTGACACTCGGGTCCCGGCCCCCGCGACAAGGCGACGGTCGAGACTCCGGCCCAATCGAGACGCGGCGTCCGATTGCCACACCCCGAACCGCTTCCGAGCGGTGACGCCGACAGGTCTCGGAGGTATTCATGCCCGAAGAACGGAATCTGCGCGAGCGCAACAAGGCCATCGACATGGCGGTGGGCCAGATAGAGAAGCAGTTCGGCAAGGGCGCCATCATGCGGCTCGGGCAGGACGCGGTCACCGCCGTGCCGAACATCTCGACCGGATCGATCAGCATCGACCACGCCCTGGGCATCGGCGGGGTCCCCCGCGGCCGCGTCGTCGAGGTCTTCGGGCCCGAGGCGTCGGGCAAGACCACCCTCACCCTGCAGATCATCGCCCAGGCCCAGCGGCGGGGCGGGGCCGCCGCGTTCGTCGACGCCGAGCACGCCCTCGACCCCACCTACGCCAAGAAGCTCGGCGTCGACCTCGACAACCTCCTCGTCGCCCAGCCCGACCACGGCGAGCAGGCCCTCGAGATCGTCGAGGTGCTGGTGCGGTCGGGCGGGGCCGACGTGGTGGTCGTCGACTCGGTCGCCGCCCTCGTGCCGCGGGCGGAGATCGACGGCGAGATGGGCGAGGCCCAGGTCGGCCTGCAGGCGCGCCTGATGTCGCAGGCCCTGCGCAAGCTCACCGCGGTGGTGGCGAAGTCGTCCACCTGCCTCAT
This sequence comes from Vicinamibacterales bacterium, assembly GCA_965204675.1. Lineage (GTDB taxonomy): Bacteria > Acidobacteriota > Vicinamibacteria > Vicinamibacterales > UBA8438 > JAJEEA01. Next base: position 3,834,361 of record OZ242003.1, on the reverse strand, counting down.
CTTCATCAACCAGCTTCGCGAGAAGATCGGGGTCATGTTCGGCAACCCCGAGACCACCACCGGCGGGCGCGCCCTGAAGTTCTACTCGTCGGTCCGGGTCGACATCCGCCGCATCGGCGCCATCAAGGACGGCGACCAGGTCGTCGGCAGCCGCACCCGGGTCAAGGTGGTCAAGAACAAGGTGGCCCCGCCGTTCCGCATCGCCGAGTTCGACCTGATGTACGGCGAGGGCGTCTCGCGCGAGGGCGACCTGCTCGACCTCGCGGTCGCCAACCGCCTCGTCGAGAAGAGCGGCACGTGGTTCTCCTATGACGGCGAGCGCCTCGGGCAGGGGCGCGAGCGGGTCAAGCAGTTCCTGAAGGAGAACACCGCGGTGTTCGAGTCGATCGACGCCCGGCTGCGGAAGACGCTCAATCTCGCCGCCGCAAGCAATCCGGAAGCGAAGCCCGCGGCAGCCGCCCCAAGTCTCCGCGCCGCGAAGTAGCCCCGTCCGGGAGCCACGAGGCAGATGGACTATCCTTGGGAAGGCTCATGACGCCGGTCGAGTGGATGCAGATTATCGTCAGTGGAGCTGCCGCCCTCGCGGCCCTCGTGGGGATCGCGGCTGCGCTGGTCGTCGTCTTCTGGCGCGGCGCAACGTTCACCGAGGCCATTACCAAGTCGGTGGTCGAGTCCGAGCGTCGGCTTCGCGCCGAGAACCAGGAAGCGCACGCCGCCATCGGCCGGAGCATCGAGCGGCTCGGAGACCGGCTCGGCGCCAAGCTCGATGGGCTGGCCACCGATGTCGCGGTCCTGCGGGGCCGGCAGGAAGAACGCGACCGATCGTGATTCCGCACACCCGACGGATCCGACCGGGCGACGCGCGACGGATGCCGCCCCGGAGACCTCGGCGACAGCGCCCGCTCTACGCGTCTCACTTGGTGCAATCGTTCAGGAAACTCACGGCGCCGGATACTCCATCGTGAACGGGTCGGGCAGCGGTATGCGCACGGCCTCCCCCGGGTGGAGCGCATCGAGGACGTACTCCGGCCGGTCGGGGTCGCCGGCGAGAATCGCCTCGAGGTCGCCGACGACGAGGATGGCCAGGGCCTCGGGGTCGAGATAGCGCCGGGCCGCGTCGAGCACGTCGTCGACCGTCACCGCCGCGATGTTCTCGCGGTAGGTGGCGAGATACGACGGGTCGCGGCCCGTGTACTCGTCTCGGGCGAAGAGGCCCGCCGTCGAGGCGGCGCTCGAGAAGTTCCGCGAGAACGTCTCCACGAAGTACGCAATCGAGTTCCGCAGCTCCTCGTCGGTGACCGGCTCGGTGCGGATGCGCTCGATCTCCTCGAGCACGATCGCCGTCGCCCGCGCCACCGTCTCGCTGCGCGACTGGAACCCGGCCTGGAACACCCCGTCGTAGTACGTGCCCAGCGCGTAGTTCGAGAAGGCGCTGTAGGCGAGCCCCTCGTCGGAGCGGACGCGCGTCAGCAGCCGGGCGCTGAAACCGCCCCCGCCGAGGATGTCGTTCATCACCAGCAGCTTGTAGCGGTCGGGGTTTTCCCGGGTGGTCGCGAGGTGGCCGATGGCGACCCGCCCCTGGTTCACGTCGTCCTTGTCCACCAGGTAGAGGCCCGGCGACGGGGTGAACTCCGGCGCCGGCACCGCCGCGACCGCTTTCGTGCCCGCCTCCCATCCGTCGAGCCGCCGCTCGAGCTCGGCGAGGATGCCGGCCGTGTCCACGTCTCCCGACGCCGTGAAGAGGAAGTTGCCGGGATGGTAGTACTCGCGGTGGAACGCCGCCAGGTCGTCGCGCGTGATCGCCTCGATAGTGGCCCGCGTCCGCGGCCGGGTCGAGAAGTGCGCGTCGCCGCGCATCAGGCGCGCCCACTCGCGCCGCTCGATGCCCGCCGTCGCGTCGTTGCGCCGCTCCAGTTGCTGCAGGGCCTGGCTCTTGGCGAGGGCCAGCCGGTCCTCGTCGAACCGCGGGTTCCGGAGCATGTCGAAGAAGAGGTCGAGGCAGGCGTCGAGGTCTCGGGTCAGGCAGTTCACGTTGGCCCCGCCCGAGGTCGCCCCGATGTTGCTGCCGATCTGCGCGGCGAGGAAGGCGGCCTCCTCGTCGAAGTCGGCCGCGCTCATCGTCGTCGTCCCGCCCGCCCGCATCTGGCTGCCGGTGAGGCCGGCGAGGCCGACCTTGTCCGGCGGGTCCAGGTACGACCCGGTGCGGACGGTCACCCCCACCGTCGCCAGCGGCAGCTCGTGGTCCTCCACCACGAAGACGACGACGCCGTTCGACAGCTCGTGGCGATGGTCCGCGGCCACCGGCGGGGTGAAGTCGAGCAGCTCGTAGGTCAGGTCCGAGGGATGGGCGGGAATCGGCTGGGCGGCCGCCGTCGCCCCCAGCAGCAGCATGGCCAGCGCCAAGGCCGACGCCGCGCGCCGCGCGCGAGGCTCGCGGAACCCGGTCGGCCGCGAGCCGCCCCGCGCACCCGGAAGACGAGTCGTTGTCGAGTACGCCGTGAACCCCGGCCTCGCGACCCGGGAGCAGGCCGCACGGTCTGCCGGTCTCTGGTCGACGCGCGTCATCGTCCGCCCTCCTCCGCCGCCTGCCGCTCGCGCAGCAACTCGAGCACCACCGCCACCATGTCCTGGTTCTCCGGCGGCGCCTGCGACGACATCTGCTCGAACTGCGCGATGAACTGCCCGAGCTGCTCCGCATTCAACTGGCCGATCATCGCCTCCATCTGCCGGACCTGCTGCTGCTCCTCGGGGTCGAGCCCCGCGAGGCGGGGATCCGGCGCCTCGTCCGACTCCTCCCGGTAGTAGATGGCCACCGTCCGGTTCTCGGGCTCGAAGTAGGTGCCGGCCACCCGCATGATGTCGTCGGCGGTCACCGCGTCGTAGAGCGGCGGGTCGGTGTTGAGGGTCTCCCAGCCGCGGTACGCCTCGCGCATCAGCATCGAGTACATCAGGAAGAAGTTGCCCTGAAGCTGCCGGAAGTTGGACGCCGCGTTCTGGTTCTTCACCTTCTGCAGCTCGCGCTCGTCCACCGGCTCGGTCTTCAGCCGCTCCATCTCTGCGTACAGGGCCTGCTCGACCTCCTCGGGCGTGTGTCCCTCGGCCGCCGTTCCGCGCAGCTCGAACATGCCCTCGAACTTGAAGCCCGCCTGCCCGCCCGACGCCCGGGTGGCCACCCCCTGGTCCTCCACCAGGGCCCGGTAGAACCGGCCCGTCCGGCCGTTCAGAAGCTGGCCCAGCACCACGAGGGCCGGCTCGTCGACGTGGCCGTCCGGCACCGAGTGGTAGCGGACGACGACCTGCGGGTTGGTCTCCGCCCAGGCGTGCATCCGCTTCTCGCTCAGTTGCGGCATCTCGCGCGTTCGCGGCTGCGGCGGGGGCCGGTCGCCCCGCGACAGGCGGCCGAAGTAGCGCTCGGCCAGCGCCTTCGCCTCGTCGGGGTCGAAGTCGCCCACGAGCGCCGCGGCGAGGTTGTTGGGCGCGTAGTACAGGTCGAAGAACGACAGCGCCTCGGCGCGGGTGATGCCCTCGATGTCGCTCGGCCAGCCTATCACCGGCCAACTGTAGGGGGACGACTGCCAGAACAGCGAGTTGAACTGCTCCTCGAACTTCCCGGTCGGGGTGCTGTCGGTGCGCAGCCGCCGCTCCTCGTGGACGACGTCGCGCTCGGCGTAGAACTCGCGGAACACGGGGTTGAGCAGCCGGTCCGACTCCATCCAGAACCACAGCTCGAGCTTGTTGGCGGGGACGTTCACGAAGTACAGGGTGAAGTCGTAGCTCGTGCCCGCGTTCATCCCCGAGGCGCCCTGCCCCGAGTAGGTGCGGCTGAAGTCCTCCGGTATCAGCAGCTCCTCCTGCTGGGCGAGAAGCGCCTCGAACCGGTCCATCAGCGCCTGGTGGCCCTCGGTGCGGTGGGCGGGGTCGTCGGCGTCGTCGATGCGCCCCAACCGCTCCGCGTCGAGGAGGGCCGCCTCCTCGACCCGCAGGGCCGCCTTCACCTCGTCGAGCTCGGCGATGATCTGCAGGTCCTGCTCGATGTTCCGGGTGCCGATGGTCGCCGTGCCCTTGAACATCATGTGCTCGAAGAGGTGCGCGACGCCGGTGATGCCGGGCCGCTCGTGGACGGACCCGACCTTGGCCACCCACCCCGCCGCCACGTTCGGGTCCCCGGGCCGCGGCAGAAGCAGCAGCGTCAGCCCGTTGTCGAGCACGACCTCCTCGACCGGTACCTGCTGCGCCATGGCCGTGGCGCCGGCGCACACCGCCGCGAGCGCCAGCGCTCCGATGCGTTTCCTCATGATCCCTCCCAGACGGCGCCGGCCGGGCGCCCCGGCCGGTTCCGCCCGAGTGTGTCACAACCCACCCGCCGAGCCAAGCGACCCGCCGGCGACGCCCTGAGGGTCCGGACGTCCGGCGGCGTCCGGGGGCGCGGGGTGGGGCCGGGGGCGTCCGACCCGGACTTGCGCTACACTAGGCGTGCCGCAGAAGGACGCGAGCTCCCCGGCGCCGGCTGGGCGCCCCGCGAGCCGCAAGGCAAAGATGGCGGGCCAGCCGGCAAGACGCGGCGGCCTTGCCTTCGGCCTGTGGCGTGTCCGCAACCCGACGCTGTCGGGCGCCGGCGCCGTCCACGCGGCCCCGATCCCGGCTGAACCGGGAGCGGCGAGCATCGCGGCGATCGAACGCCGAGCACCCCCTTGCGCAACGACCACGCCCCCCCCGCCTCGCCGGATCCGGTCCTGCCGGGCTGGGTACGGGTCGCGGACGTCCTGACCCTGCTGCTCGGCGCGGCCGCCCTGCAGGCCGCGGTCTTCGGCGGCTTCCAGGTCCCCGGACTTTCGGTCACGAATCCGTGGCGGCCCCTGGTGATGGCGCTGGTCGTCGCCGGTCTGCGTCACCATCTCGTGCGCACGCCGCCCGCGCATGCCCGTCTGTGGGAATGGTCCCGGAGGATCTGGCTGGCCGAAGCGGCCCCGGCGACCCGGCAGGAGGACTGGCCCCGGGCGGACCCGAGCTTCTTCCGGATCGTCGACTTCATCGTCCTCTCGGTGGTCTCGATCTCCTTCACGGCGATTTCCCTGCTGGTCGTGAGCCGGTTCGACGCCCGAGTCGCGGTCATCGCGGGACTCATCCTCGCCGCTGTCGTCCGGTGGCTCACCCCGGCCCGGTTCGACGCCCAACGCGCCTCGGCCGGCCGTCCGGTCGGTCCCGTCCTCCTGCTGGTGCTCCTCGCGGCCCTGTCGTTCCGCACCGAGCCGTTCCCGACCTTCGACGGCGACGGGGTACCGGGCATCCACGCCAGCATGTCGGCCCACCTCCAGCGCGAAGGCACGGCGTTCGTGGACGACCGGCTGCCGGAGGCGCTCCCCGACGAGCGGTCGCGGGAGCTCTACCGCGCCGGCGGGCCCGACGATTCGGAGCCGGGGAGCCCGGTGGGGCCCGAGCTCGATCTCTCGCCCGCGCGCGACGGCGACGTGTTCCGGCTCCCGCCCCTGCACCCGTTGTGGATGGCCATCTTCGGCGAGGTATTCGGGGACGCCGCCCGCTTCCACGCCCCGGCGTTCTTCGGCCTGCTCGGCGTGCTGGGCCTGTCGCTGCTGGCGTTCGAGCTGACCGGCTCGCGCCCGGCCGCGTTCGCGGCCGGGATCCTCGTGGCGACCAATCCCCTCCACGTCTTCTTCAGCCGGTCTCCGGCCCCCGAGGCGGTGGCGCTGGCGTTCTCGTCGTTGGGTCTCTACTACCTGGCGCGGGCCTTCCGCGGCATGCGGCACGCCGCACCGGCGGCGACCACGTCTCTCGTCACCCTGGCCGCCGCCTGCGTGTCGCTCGTCTTCTTCGTCCGCGCCGCCGGATTCCCGTATGTCCTCGCGGCGGCCCCGCTCTTCGGGCTCGGGGTCCGGCTGAAGCTGAGGACCCGGGAAGCCTGGGGCCGCCGCGTCCTCGGTTTCTGCGCTGCCGTCGCCGGGCTGTACGGCGTGTCGGTGCTCTACGGCCTGACATACGCCACCGGCGACGCGCCGAGCGTCTACGAACGGACGCTCGGGAGCCTGCTGGGGCGCGGCTGGCCGCTCGTCGTCGCGGGCATCCTGGCCCTCGCGGCGACGGGGCTGGCCGAGGTCGCCAGGAACCCGCAACGCCCCGCGGTGCGGAGGCTCCTGGCGGCGACAGCCGATCCGCGACCGTGGATCAGGCTGGCCTCGGTGCTGGTCGCCGTCGCTCTCGCCGGCAGCCTCCTGCAGGCGTATCTGATCGGGTTCACCGAGCTCTACGCGGCCGACCCCCGGTATCGGGAGCTCGGCGTCGTCGGGTCCGGCGCGCACGTCTTCCTGCAGTCCGGCGCGGCCGGCTGGCTGCTGTACGTGACGCCCTGGCTCGCCGCGGTCGCGATGCTGGGCATGCACCGCCGCCCGCCGCGATGGCCGCTGGCGCTGCTCTACGGCCTTCTCGCCGTCTGCATGGCCGCCACCCTGCTGCCGGGCATGCCCGTCGTCCATGGGCACTACGACCACGCCCGTCTCCTGCTCGGCGAGACCGTGCCCTACGCCCTGATCATCGCCGTGGCGGTCACCTTCCGCGCGGCCCCCGGCGCGTTCCGCCGCCTCGGCATGACTGCGTTACTGGCCGCGATTCCGTTCCAACTGTTCCTCACGGCGAAGCAGATGCCGGTCCGCGAGGGCGAGCAGCCGCACCACGTCATGAGCCGGATCGCCGGCGGCGGGTCCTGCCCGGCGACGACCCCGGTCACGGCGCGGGAACGGCGCCGCGCAGCTCGATCGAGCTGACGGCAACCCCGAGCGTGCGCGTGTCGCGGGTCCCGGGCACGTGCGTATCGCTCTGCAGGACGATCTCGAGGTCGGGCGGCGACAGCCGGCAATCGCCCAGATCGAACGTGGCGTCCCAGCGCCCCTGGATGGTCTGATCGAAGAGCGTGCATCCGTCGACCGCGATGAGGAGCTGCTTGGCCGGGCCGGTCATCAGCACGTCGATGGCGATCTCCGCGGGTCGCGAATCGAGCGGCGTCAGCAGCCGAGCGTCTCCGCGGGTCCAGCGGAACGGGCGTGCGCCCGCCCACTCCATGGTGTAGAAGCCGGACGCTTGCGCCCCGAGCATCTGAAGCTCCGCGTCCAGGACGAGGTTGGGCCACGCACCATCAGGGCCGGAGCCGGCCGCGGCCGCCAGCGCGACGGAGCCACCGGGCCCGCCGAGAATCTCGAACACCTCCAGCCCGTTGACGCCGGGCTCGAGTCGTGCCGGATCGACGATCGCCTCCCAGGCGGCGCGGCGACCGAGGACCGGAAACGAGTACGGCCGGGTGATCGCCGCGACCACCCCGTTGAGAGCGACCGCGAGCATCGGGGCCCGCGCATCGTCCGGCAGGTCCGGCACCGCACCGGTAACGTGGACAGGGAGGAACTCCGCTTCCGGATCGACGTCCCGCAGTAGCGACAACGTGTCGACGACCACCTCGAGGTCGGAGGGCCGCGCCGCTCGCAGGGGATCGGCCGGCCGGCCGATCAGCTCGCCGTAGCGGCCGTGAAAGGCGCGCATGTCGAGCGGGTCGCCGGTCGCGAACCACTCGAACTTGCGTGCGGCGCTCTCCGCCACCTCGGCGAGGACGTCGCGCGGCCCCTCGACGCGGCTTCTCGCGCCGTCGAAGAACATCACCTTGGCGGGTCGCGGCGCGAGCGCCGGATCGAGCACATCCGCTCCGTCGGCCGCCCACGGCAACTCGACGCCGAGCTCCGCCGCCAGCGTCGGCAGTATGTCGATCACCTCGACGTTGGCGTCGACCACCGCACCCTCTCGCTGCCCCGGCCGCTTCACCAACAGCGGCACCGCCCCGATGTCCGCGAACGAATCTCGCGTCGGTCGCCGGAACGACGCGCCGGGCTGCAGGCTGGCGCCGTGGTCCGCGGTGACCACGATCAGCGCGTCGTCGTAGGCGTCCACCTCGCGCAGGCGCGCCACCAGACGGCCGAGCAGCGTGTCGACGTATCCCAACTGAAGCAGGTAGCGCTGGTGGTTGACCGCGGCCGCCCACCGATCGTCGACCCACCGGCCACCCTGAAGGCCGACGCTCTGCCGCAGGACCGTGAACTGCTGCCCCGTGGGCAGGTACAGCCACGGCTCGTGCGGAAGCAACACGTGCATGAAGTGCAGCGTCGGACCGGCGCCGGTGATCGACTCGATGAAGCGCGTGACCGTCTGCCGCCGGTCGTCGACCCGCGCCGCCCGCCAGCGGTTCTGGAACGTGTCGTTGGCCAGAAAGTCGTTCCAGTTCTGATCCACGGGCGGCAACCGGACGGTCAGCTCGTCCGGCAGCACGACGGTCAGAAACACGACCGCGAGATCGCTCACGACGCCCGCGAGCCAGGCGCCCAGCGCGCGTTCGGCCGGGCACAACGATTCCGGGCAGAGCTCGGAGAGCGGCTCTTCGACGTGCAACCGATACCGGCTGCCCAGCAGCGTGAACAGGTTTCCCGGATGGTCGGCGGACACCGGCAGGCGGTCGGGCGACGGATACGTGCCGGTCAGAATCGCGGGCAGCGCATACTGGGTCATCTCGCCCACCGCGGTCGCGTTGCGAAACCAGGTGGCTTCGTCGGCGAGCGCCGCGAAGTGCGGGAAGTTGGCGCGGTCGACGTTCCCCTCCCGGTCCAGCAGCGCCGCGAGCTGGAGCTGGTCGAAGACCACCACCACCACCGGCGGCGTGGCGCCGAACGCCACGCCGTCGAGCGCACCGACGTCCTCGGCCGGCACGAGCAGGCGACCGACGCCGGGGTTGATCAGGAACATCGCCGGCACGACGACGACGGCCGGCGCCAGGAACGTGGCGAACAATCGGACGGGCGGGAAACGGCGGTACGCGTGCGCCGCACCGGCGCCCGCGGCCGCGGCCAGCGCGACCAGGAAGGAGCCGGGCGAACCGCCCAGCGACTTGAGGGCCGCGAGCGCCACGACGCCGGCAAGCGCCCCGACGACGACGGTAGCCACACGTCGCCGCCACACGGGGCCGCCCGCGAGGCCGGCCGCCCCGATGACGAGCAGGCAGGCGGCCGGACCACCGAGGCAGACGACCGCCACCAGCAACAGAAGGCCGCCCGGCCACATGTCGTGGGCCACCAGGAACTCGGGGCTGCGCCCCACCACATCGAAGACCGGCTGCGCGACGGCGAGGCTCCACAGGCCGGCGATGTGCAACATCGCCCACCCGGCGTCGGCAGCCGACTCTTGCGGTGTCGACCCCGGTCGCCGCCGCGCATGACGCAGCCATTCCCGGACCCGGTGATGCAGGGGATGCGTGCGTACCAGACCGTGCCGCAGGCCGAGGACGACGAGCAACCCGACCAACGCCCGCCAGGGCGTGGACATGGAGAACAGCTCGCCGATGCGGACCGCTCCGAAGACACCGGAGACGAGCACGGCGACGGCGAGCGCCAGCGAGAGGCCGTCGGCGATGCGCGCCCACGCCGGCAACCGGGGTGTCGAGCGGTTCGGGCCGTCCATCCGTTTCAGGGCCGGCAGTGGTACAGGGTGCGGGTGCCCGAGGCCAGCGTCTCGTGACTGACGTCGCCGAAGCTCCGCCCCAGCGCGGCGGCGACCGCGGCCTCGGAATAGTCGATGTCCTGATCCCGGCGATTGCGGAGCAGCCGATCCACCATCGGGTCGTCGCGCCCCACGAACTCCAGGACCACCTCGGCGCCGAACTGCGCGAGCCAGTCCACGAACCCGTCCAGCGGGATGTTCCGGCCGATCACGAGATGGTGCATCAGCGCCAGGCACAGAATGAGCGCCGGTGCGCCGCGGTCCTCCAGCGGCCGTCGCTCGCGGCCGCGCCACCCCAGGCCGGGCGACGGATCGGCGAGGTCGGCCACGAGCGGCAGGACGTTCCCCGGTCCACGGGCGCCGACCGTCCGGTACAGGCGCTCGACGACGACCTGATCGGCGTCGAGAGCGAGGACGTAGTCCGCATGCTCGGCCGCCAGGCGGGAATAGCTGCCGGTGTTGCACCCGAGGTCCCAGACCAGCGGCCAGCGCCGCCTGGCGAGGACCGCTTCCACGAAGGCGACCTTGCGCTGCAGATCGGCGTCGTCGTAGGAGTGTTCCCGCTGATACTCCGACCAGGTCGATCGCCGCGGCTCCCAGCGCAGCCGCTCCACGGTCCTTCGCAGACGGTCGATGTTGTGCTTGATGAGCGCCGCACCGAAACCGGCGTCGCGCAGCTCCTGTCGAACGTCCCCCGCCGTGTCCTCGTAGCGCGCCTGCGCCTTCGCCTGGAGGTAGACGTGGGCCAGCACGCCGCGCCGCAGGAGGTGGCGTCCGGACAGCAGCGCCCGGCACTGCTCGGCCGTGATCCCCTCCAGGCTTCCGCGCAGCCACGGATGGAACGGCACGTTGCGGTACGCCTGCAGCAGGAGCGGATAGAGAAACGTCTCGCAGAACTGGCGGTAGCCGGCCCAGGGCTCGCCCGCGACGTACGACGTGAACGATCCGACGTCGATGAAGGTGGGACGCGCGCCGCACCACTGGATGTTGAAGGCGGTCGCGTCCTTGAGGGTCATCTCCTCGTCGAGCGCCGCACGCGTCACGTCGAGCTGGAGCAGGGCGGCGTCCTTGAGCATGCCGAACGACCACTCGTACGGGTACGAAACCACGGGCACCCGTTCGTGCTCGAGGACCGCCACCCAGCGGGGCGCGAGCGGCGGCAACGACGCGGTGTCGGTGACCTGACGCGTCGGCACCAGGCGGCGATCGGCCATGAACCGGGCGTGAAAGCGGGTCGCGGCGAGCCGCTCCCAGTCCTCGAGGGCCCGGGCCGTGAGGCAACGGTATGCCGCTCCGTTGTGATGAAAGACCCGGGAGTCCGGATCGCGGAACGAGCCTGTGTCGAACCGTACGGATGGCTCTCGATCACTCATCTGCTGCTGGACGAGCCGATGACGGGCCACCGGTACCTTCGGCGCCGGCTCGCGGCGTTCAGCGTTTGGGACGCTGGATTCTCTGGAGGGCAGCCGTCATGCGATGCCAGTAGAGCCTCGCGATGACGCCGACGGCGGCGACCCCGCCGAGAAGCGCCTGCAGCAGCATGCTGCCGGTCCCGGGGTCGAGATAGGCGCCGGCCGGCCTCTCGAGAACGAGCAGGAGAGCGAAGACGACCAAGGCAGAGCGGAACATCCGCGCAAGTATAACAGAACGACGACGGACTGCCCAAGCCGCCCATCCGGTCTCGTCCCGGTCGTGAAGCGCGCGCCGGTTGCGCCGCGGACGCGGCGTGGGGTATGTTGGAGGGACCGCCCGAACGGATTCAGCCCCGTTCCCGTGCGCAGCACGCCGACAGGTCGCGTGCGCTTCGTTCCGCCTGCGATGTGCCGAGGTAGCTCAGTCGGTAGAGCACATGACTGAAAATCATGGTGTCGCCAGTTCGATTCTGGCCCTCGGCACCATTTCCTGAGCACAGGTCAGGCCGGTCCCCGAGCACAGGTCAAGCCGGGCTTGCAGCACGCAACGCCCTACAGCCGCGGTCGCGCGCGGCCGAAACCTCCCACAGCGACGCCCGAGCCGTGTGCCGCTGCCGAGCCCGAGAGTCGGGCATCCGGCACCTGGACCACGAACGAGACCGGACCACAATCATGACGAAGAGCAGCAACTTGAGCCTGGCGGTCGTTCTCTGCGGCATCGTACTGACGGCAGCCTGCCAGAGCGCCAGCCCCACGGCGCCGACGGAACCTGAGCCCCAGCCGGTCACCCTCACCGGCTCCTGGAGCGGGTCGGCCGAAGGCGTGATCATCTCGTCCGACGCCGTCACCGCAACCCTCACTCAGACCGACGCCGCGGTGACCGGAGACTGGTCGATGCCGATGCCCGCCATCCTGGTCGGATTCGGGGCGCCCGCCGAGATCGACCTGTCCGGACCGGTGACGGGGACGGCGACGGACACGACGGCGGATCTGTCCTTCGGGTTCCGCGACGACGTCGAGGTGTTCCGTCAGTACTTCGCGCCGGGCTGCGCCCTCGCCGTGACGGTGACGTCGTTCACAGCGATGACGCTGGAAGGAACCTGGAGGCCCAACGACTCGTGCACGGGGTCGGTCGCCACCGAACCCGGCGGCCCCATAACGCTCACTCGCGGGTAGCGGCGACACGACCGGCCTGCCGCCGGCGTCGACGGCGGACCGTCGCGTCTCGTCCGGCGTACCGCCGGTCACCGACAGCGGCACCGTGGGGCTCACCCGCCAGTAGCGACGACCCGCCCGCCCTGCCACCGCGTCGACGGCGGACCGTCGCACGCCCGGGCGTGTCGCCTCGCGTGGCGCCACGCCCGGGAAACGCTGCTCTGCCCGCTACTCCGCGAGGGGATCCGGCCGGATCTGGAACCGGACGATCTCGCTGGTCATGCCCTTGCCGCCCTCCAGGTGGAAGGTCGAGCCGGTGTTGAAGCTGGCCCACACCCCGCGGCCCTTCCAGCCCGCGCCGGGGTCGTCGATGCGGCCGTCGAGGCCGCGGCTGTAGAACCCGAGGGGATAGGGCACCCGCATCGTGACCCACTCCCCCGTCCCGGGCAGCAGGGCCAGCAGGGCGTCGGACGTCGTGCCGGTGGTGATGGGCACGTTCTCGCCGAGGCCGAGGGTGTCGAACTGGTCGACCCAGTGGTAGTAGTGGTAGTCGGCGTTGGCCGTCCCCTCGACCCCCTGCATCCGCGGCCCCGGCGTCTGATACAGGGTCCAGCCCTCGACGCAGTGCTGGCCGGTCGCCTCGGGGCCATTCAGCACACCGCACTTGCCGCGGTCGAAGCTGGCGACGTGGCCGCTGCCGCCCAGCGCGGTCCACACGAGCCCGTTGCGGTCGACGTCGATGCCGCGCGGGCCGTAGCCCCACAGACCGGGGTCGCCGTCCGGATCGTAGGGCGGCTCGTAGACCTCGGCCTTGCAGGTCTCCGGCGGGTCGTCGCCCCGCTCGATCCGGATGAGCTGCCCCGGCACCGGGAAGCGCCGGGTGATCCAGACCGAGCCGTCGGGATGGGGGATGATGCCGTAGGCGCGGCGGAACTTGTCGAGGCTGCCGATGCGGGTGTCCCGCGCCGGGTCGATCTCGACCGCGCCGTCCCGGTCGGGCTCGTTCCACGGCTTCGTGATGACGCCGTCGCCGTTGGTGTCGATGACGGTCGGGCACCACCCCTGCGCGGCCCGCTCGTCGCCGGTCTCGTCGTAGAGCCGCGTGTTCAGCCAGCCCACCGCCTCGGTCGACCCGCTCAGCCAGAGGGTGTCGTCGGCGTCGTCGGCGAACTGCAGGTGGTGGGTGAAGAAGCAGGTGTCGATGAGCTCGAACTCGCCGGTCTCGGGGTCGTAGTACGACACCTGCCGCGACTCGTCGCGGTGCTGAATCGGGTAGTACCGCGCGAACGGATGGTCCGACCCTTCCAGGCACCAGCCGGGCACGTCGTTCGGGCGGACGGCCTGGGTGATCCAGAGCCGGCCATGCTCGTCCATCATCGGGTTGTGGGCGCTCCGGCTCACCAGCCCCGCCGGCTCGTCGCCCCAGTAGAGCGACGGCACCCGCGTGGACGACCCCTCGTAGGAGGTGGCGCGCCGGGGCCGCTCGATGCGGGTCGGCAGGTCCATGCGCACCGACCGGCGGGCGGCGATGTCGGTGATGACGAGCCCCGCCCCCCCGACGCCGTAGACGGGTCCGTTCGGATACAGGGTGGGGTTGCGCTTGTCGGTCGAGACGTTGTCGTGCACCATCCCCCGGGGGTGGCCCCAGCCCCACGACGTCAGGACCACGTTGCGCTCGACGCCGTGCGGCCGCGGCGGCGCCGGCGGCACCTCGCCGGCGCGGATGCGGTCCGTCCACTCCGCGTAGAGCCGAATCGCCCGCGGCCGCCCGATGCGGTTGATCTCGGCCGCCATCGCCGGCCCCGCCCCGCCCGCCTGGATGCGGTAGTTCCAGGCGTCGGCGGTCGAGTCGAAGTCGTCGAGGTCCAGCATGGGCATCTCGCGCGTGGCGTGGTTCCCGAGCTGGTGGCAGAGCTGGCAGCCGTCCTTCATCCGGTCGATCCAGTCGGCCTGGGTGCGCATGGCGGTGCCGATGCCGTTGCCGCGCGGGCCGGTGCCGGGGAAGTCGCTCGCCGGCGGCACCTCGAGCAGCGAGTACCAGTAGTTGGCGGGATAGATCTCGGCCGCCTCGCGCGGGGACGCGGCGGCACGCACCGTCAGCTCGAGCCCGTCGCCGGGCCGGGCGGAGGTCCTCTCGGAGTCGACCAGCCCGTAGCCGCGCACCCAGACCTCGTAGCTCGCGTCCGGCAGGTCGGGCACGAGGAAGCGCCCGGCGTCGTCGGTCACCACCGTCTTGCGGAACGACGTGTCGAAGTCGCCGGTCTCCGCGATCACCCAGACGCCGGCCTCCGGGCCGGCCGCGCCGGTCACCGTTCCCGAAATGTCGTCTCCGGCGGCCAGGACCCCCGGGGTGAAGCCGCCTCCCAGCAGCAGCGCCGACGCCAGACCAAGCCCGGAAAGACACGCCGTGCATCCCTTAGCGCTCATGTCGTCCTCCCCCTGCATGCGCTACCCGAAAGCCGCCGCTACGCGACCGGCCCCCTTCCACCGTCCGATCGGGAACCCGCACGCCGTCGGATCACGTCCGCACTATAGCAATCCACGACTCTCCCGCGCCACGGATCGTCCCCTGGTCTCATCCAGGCTACACCTGCCCGCCCTTCTCACGTGCCGGCGAGGCTCCCCATCGAGCAGCCGGCACGCTCCGCGGCGCGGACTCCTCCTACGGCAACGCCAGCTCGGCGCAGAAAGCGCCGAAGGGCAGGACGCGCGTGTCGGCGGCAGCGTCGCCGAAGTCGCCGGTATCGAGATGAACCTGGTAGAACCGGGGAATCCCCGTACGCTCCCGAAAGTAACGGCATGCGGGCGACGCGCGCCGCTCACCGCTCTTGCACTCGACGGCGAGCTCGGGACGTCCGTCGCGCAGTACGACGAAGTCGATCTCCCGTCCGTCGGTATCGCGGAGAAAGCGCAAATCCATCGCGTAGCCCTCGGTGTCTTCGATCAGGTGGCAGTACTTCAGCAGGTGCCCCGCTACCATGTTCTCGAAGCGGGCGCCGCCGGTGTCCACCCGTGACCAGTCCCAGAGATACAGCTTCTTTTCCTTGCGGACGGCCCTGATCGCCTTCCCTCCGAAGGGAGCCAGGCGGTAGCAGACGTACAGCCGCTCCAGTATCGTGATCCAGCGTTCGACGCTCTCGTGCGATGCCTGCAGAAGCCTCGCGAGGCGGTTGACCGACAGAGGCGACCCCACGCAGGCGGGCAGATGGCTGAGCAGCAGGTCGAGCCGCGATACTTCGCGCACCTGCTCGAGATCGCGCAGATCCTCGTGCACGACCCGCGCCGAGCGCTCGCGCATCCACCGCCGATGGAAGCGCTCGTCACCCCGCAGAAACGGCTCGGGAAAGCCGCCGAACCGCAGCAGATGGGCCACCAGCGACGCGGTCGGCGGCTGCCCGCTCTCCATCACGGTAAAGGGATGCAGTCGGTAGTAGTGATAGCGGCCCTGCAGGGCATCGCCGCCCTTCCGGTAGTAGTCCAGTCGGGCCGATCCGGTGACGAGGAACGAGATGGACGAGCGGTGCTTGTCGTACAGGCCCTTGATCAGGCCGCGCCATGACGCGTACTTGTGGATCTCGTCGAAGATGATCAACGGCTGCCCCGGCGGCAGGCGGGCGAACAGAATCTCGTCCCGGTCCGCCAGCGCGTCCCAGTTCAGGTAGGCGGGAGACGACTCGTTCCGGCCCTCTCCCAGCAGCGACAGCGCGAAGGTCGTCTTCCCCACCTGTCGCGGGCCGCCGACGAAGACCATCTTCTCGGCAAGATCAGCGGTCACGGCCTGGTCGATGTAACGGCGCTTGCGCGGCCTGTTCATGAGTGATTTCAGGTATACCTTAATATACTCATGGTCTTTTTCAGATCAACCCAAAAACACTCACGAACCCCATCCCCGGAAGTCGATGGCGCTCTACGGCGCAGACGCCTGACCGTCCAGCGCCGGGGTCGTCGGCGGGGGCTCCCGCCGGTGGGTGCCCTGCTCGTAGGCGTAGCCCAGGCGCAGCAGCGCCGCCTCCGCGAACGGCCCGCCGAGCAGCTCGAGACCGACCGGGAGCCCGTCGTCGGTCAGGCCGGCCGGCACGGTCAGGGCCGGGAAGCCGATGACCGGGCTGAGATAGCGGTTGTTCCCGCGGGCGTAGCCGTCCTCGGGGTCCGGATTGGTCAGGACGTCGGGGGCGATGACCGTCGTCTGGTGGTCGAAGGTCGCGTAGACCAGCGCATCGAGGTCGTGGTCGGCCAGCACCGCGAGCACGGCGCGCCGCAGGCGTTCCCGGGCCTGGAGGACGGCCAGGTACTCCTGCTCGGAGGTCGACCGGCCCACCACGTTCATCAGTCCCCGGGCCCGCCACGGGTTGACCCGCCCCGCCAGCAGGATCTCGCGCAGCGAGCGCATCGGCGCGTCGGGCAGCTCGGCCAGGTACGCGTCGGTCGCCTCCTCCGTCTCGAAGCTGTTCCGGACGTAGGCCGCCTGCGCCTCGTCGAGGCCCGGCACCTCGACCGGGTCGAGCACCTCGGCCCCGAGCCGCCGGAGGTCCGCGACGGCCCGGTCCACGACCCGGCGCACCTGCCGGTAGTCGTCCGACTCGGGGTCGGTCTCGGCGTCCATGGACTCGCGGACCACTCCGATGCGCGCGCCGCGCAGGCCGTCGGGGTCGAGGCCGTCGGCGTACGAGTCGGGCGTGCGCCCGGCGGCATAGGCGGTCACCGGGTCGTTCGGGTCGTAGCCGGCGATCGCGTCGAGCAGGATCGCGGCGTCCCGCACGGTGCGGGTCATCGGCCCCAGGGTGTCGCTCGAGGGGTTGGCGGGCATCATCCCGTGGCGGCTGACCAGGGGCACCGTGGGCCGCAGGCCGACGAGGGCGTGCACCGCGGCCGGGCCCCGGATGGAGCCGCCGGTGTCCTCGCCGATGGCGACGAGGCCGAAGTTGGCGGCGGCGCCGGCCCCGCTGCCCCCCGACGACCCGCTCGGGTTGCGGGTCGGGTCGTAGGGGTTCCGGATGATGCCGAAGCCGGACCCGACGTAGCGCGAGGCGAACTCCCCCATGGTCGTCTTGGCGAGGATGACGGCCCCCGCCTCCCGCATCCGGGTGACGATGGTGGCGTCGCGCCCCGACATGAACCCGTCGAACAGCGCCGAGCCGTAGGTCGTCGGCATGTCGCGGGTCTCGACCTGGTCCTTGAGCAGCACCGGCACGCAATGGAGGGGGCCGGTCGGCCCCGACTCCGCGAACGCGGCGTCGAGGGCCTCCGCCTCCTCCGCCGCGCGCGGATTGACGTGCTCGACGGCGTTCAACGCGGGCCCGGCCTGGTCGTAGGCCTCGATGCGCGCGAGATAGCCCTCGACCAGCTCGCGGCACGTCAACTGCCCCGCCGCGAAAGCGGCGTGGACCTCGTCGATGGTCGTCTCCATCAGGCGGAAGTCCTGGGCGCCGGATGCGCCCGCCATCGACAGCGAGAGCGAGAAGACGATGGCCGCCGAACGAGCCGTTCGCGGGAACGTGGGGTTGCGGCGCCCTTCCGGCGCCGCCGCGGTGTCTCGTGTCACGGGTTCTCCTTGTTCTGTGCAGGGGCCGGATTATAGCCCTCCCGGCGAATCCGCCACCGGGCCGGAGCCGCTTCGCGGCGGCAAACCGGGGCCGACGTGCTACGCTGACCACCGGCGGGGCTTCCGCGGCCCGAGCGCCCCGCGTGCGCGAGAGCAGTCGCGTTGTCCGAGCCGCCGCAGGCGCCCGCACCGGAGGAGCTCGCGTCGAGCGAAGCTCCCACCGCGTCGGCGCCCGGCGCGCGCAGGGGCAGTCCGCGTTGTCCGAGCCGCCGCAGGCGCCCGCACCGGAGGAGCTCGCGTCGAGCGAAGCGGCCACCGCGTCGGCGACCGGCGTGCGCGAGGGCAGTCGCGTTGTCCGAGCCGCCGCAGGCGGCCGCACCGGAGGAGCTTGCGTCGAGCAAGGCTGCCACCGCGTCCTTCGGTCGCGCAGTCTGCTCCGCAGCCTGTAAGATCCCGAGACCGCATCATGGGGCCCCTGTCCAACGAGCTCGCCCTCGTCGCCGTCGTCGCGGCGTTCCTCGTGGGCATCTACCTGCTCCGGCACATCATCGCCTTCGCCTTCAAGCTCATCGTCTTCGTGGGCCTCGTCCTGGCCGGGGTCTGGGCCTGGCAGCATCGAGCCGAGATCGTCGACGCGGCCAGGCCCTGGCTCGGTCCCGTCGGCGACCGCCTGGGAGAGCTCGATCTGTCGGATGTCCGGAGCGCGCTGTCGGATCTCCTCTCGGACGGGGAGCCGGGCGCGGCGGAAGCCACCGGCGTGACGGGCGGCACCGACGAGGCGGAAGTCCCCGGAAGGCCCGATGTCCCTGGAGAACCCGGGAGTTCCGCGGCGCCGGGCGGCCGCGAAGGCCTCGACGGCGACGACAATCCGGACGCCCCGGGCAACCCCGACGACCCCGAGTGACCGGCGCCCGGCGGCGGCGCGGCCCGGGACTCGTCCGAGCGTGGCACCAGGAGGCCACGAAGAATCCGACGACCCCGACGACCCCCGAGTGACCGGCGCCCGGCGGCGGCGCGGCCCGGGACTCGTCCGAGCGACGCGAGCGGACCGCACGAGAGGAAGAACCCGATGTCAGAACAGCAGAAGAACCCGATGTCAGAACAGCAGAACCCGGTGTCAGAACAGCAGATGGACCGACGGACGCTCCTGAAGACGATGGCCGCGGCCGGGATGGGCGCGCCGTTCGCGGCCGGGGCCGCCTCCGCCCACGCCGCCGCGGCGGGCGGGACGGCGGCGGCGCAGGCCGACATCGCTCCCTTCACCATCGAGGTCGGCGACGAAGCGCTGGAAGACCTCCGGCGCCGGCTCGACGCCACCCGCTGGCCGCCCGATTCCCCGGGCGAGCCGTGGAGCTACGGCACGGACCGCGCCTACCTCGAGGATCTCATCGCCTACTGGCGGGACGAGTACGACTGGCGCGCCCACGAGGCGGCCCTGAACGCCTTCGACCACTACACGACCGAGATCGAGGGCCAGCGCCTGCACTTCATCCACCAGCGGAGCCCCCGCGAAGGGGCCCTGCCCCTGCTGCTGACCCATGGCTGGCCGGGCACCGTCTGGGAGATGCTGCCCTCGGTCGGCCCCCTCGCCGACCCCGCCGCCCACGGCGGCGACGCGGCCGACGGGTTCCACGTCGTCGTGCCCTCCATCCCCGGCTTCGGCTTCTCGGGCCAGCCCCTCGAGGGCACCGACATCGCCCGCACCGCCGAGCTGTGGGTGGCCCTGATGGACCGCCTCGGCTACGAACGCTTCGGCGCCTACGGCAGCGACTGGGGGGCCGGCGTCACCCGCGCCCTCGGCGCCGCGTACCCGGACCGCGTCGTCGGCATCCACACCCCCGGCGCGCCCCCGCGGGCGCAGCGCCCGCCCGAGACCGACGAGGAGCGCGACTACCTCGCCCGCGCCGAGGCGTGGTCGGTCGACGAGACCGGCTACCAGCGCATCCAGGGCACCAAGCCGCAGACCCTCGCCTTCGGGCTCACCGACTCGCCGGCGGGCGTCGCGGCGTGGGTCACCGAGAAGCTGCGGTCGTGGAGCGACTGCGACGGCGACGTGGAGACCCGCTTCAGCAAGGACCAGATTCTCACCCTCGTCTCCATCTACTGGCACACCCGCACCATCGGCACCAGCGTGCGCTACTACTACGCCAACGGCCTCGGCAGCTCGCGCCCGCGACGGGCGCTGTCGCGGGGACCGGTGCAGGTGCCGCAGGGCTTCGCGCAGTTCGTGGGCATCCCGTCCCGGACGGGGCCGCCCCGCTCCTTCGTCGAGGACGTGCCCGACAACGTCACCCACTGGTCGGTCTTCGACACCGGCGGGCACTTCCCCGCCATCGAGGAGCCGGAGCTGCTGGTGGGAGATCTCCGCCG
Organism: Vicinamibacterales bacterium; assembly: GCA_965204675.1. Lineage (GTDB taxonomy): Bacteria > Acidobacteriota > Vicinamibacteria > Vicinamibacterales > UBA8438 > JAJEEA01. The sequence goes on along the minus strand of OZ242003.1, from coordinate 3,814,342 downwards.
GTTCTTCCGCACGCTGCGCTGACCGTGGGACCGCACACGGATTGCGGGTGCGACCGGCACTCGAAGCCGTCGGGCGCCTTCGGGGCCAAGCGGCCGAGCAGGTCGCCGGGGGCCCTGCGAGATGCCGAGGTCGAACGCGAATCGACCCGCCGGCGCGGCTCAGCCGGAGTGCGTCGCGACGTCGGTATGCGAGAAATCGCTCCCCTTGCACAGCAGGGGCTCGCGCAGCTTCTTCGCCAGCGCGTAGGCGAAACAGTCACCGAAGTTGAGTCCTGCCGGATGCCGGCCCTTCCCATAGTGACGAAACGCATCGCGGGCCACGTACGCCTGCTCGTCGTCCACCGGCACGAGCACGATGCCCGCCTTGCTGATGAAGAGGTCGAGGTTGCGCCGTCCGTCCGGACCGTAACGGGATTCGATGACCATCGACGTCTCGACGAAGGACGCCACCGACATCATGCGTCGCTCGGCCGCGTCTATCGCCTCGTCGAATCGCCGCCGTTCCGGCTCATTCTGCAGGATGGCCACCAGGGCCGAAGTATCGATGACCATCAGAGCGGCACGCCGTTTTCGTCGTAGCCGAGAATCTCCTCGGGCGACCTGTCGTCGATGACCGGCAGGGACGCACAGCGCCGGGCGATCTCGTCGAGCTCGTCGGCGAGCCGCCGCCCGGAGCGGTGGTTCCGAAGGCGATCGAGTCGATCGCGCAGGGCACGGGTGACGGCGAGGGTCTTGGTTTCGCCGGTCAATGCGGTCACCTGCTCGGCGAGCCGCTCAGCCTCGGCATTGCGAATGTTCAGGGCCATGGATCAACACGTGTAGACCAATAGCTACACTGTAGCATGCCTCTCGCAGCAGGATGGCCAGGATCGCCGGGGCATCGACCGCGATCATCCCGCAGTCCGTGCTCGTCACAGGGCTCATCCGGCCGGGCCCACGACAACGGCCGCTCCTGTCCAGCCGCCTGCCGGCGGAATCGCATCACCGTTGCGTGACCGGCGCGGCCCGGGCGCACAGGCCGCCGGCGAGCAGGCCGAACAGGTGGGCCTCCCACGAGACCCCGGGGTCGCGCGGCAGGATGCCCGCGAGCATGCCGCCGTAGACGACCGCCACCAGGATCGCGACGGCTACCGACTGCAGGCTGCGTTCGTAGTAGCCGCGGCCGACGAGCAGGCCGAAGTAGCCGAAGATCAGACCGCTCGCACCGACGTGCGCCGCACTGCGTCCGAACACCCACAGGCCGAGGCCGCCGAGCACGGCGATGACCAGCGTCGCCGTCACGTAGTAGGCGACGCCGCGGATCGCCACCATGCCGCCCAGAATGAGCAGCGGGAACGTGTTGGCGGCGAGGTGCGCGAACGACCCGTGCACGAGGGGGGCGCCGAGAAGGCCGGCGAGGCCGTCGAACCGGCGCGGGACAACGGCGAGGGCGTAGACGAGGTTCTCGTCGACGAGCAGACCGTAGAGCGAGACCGCCCATACCAAGGCGGCGCCAGCGAACAGCGCGACGGCTCGAGGCTTCCAGGCGGACGGGTCAACCAAGGGTAAGCTCCGGGCCCCTGGCGGCCTGGAACCCGGCGGGGACAAGGCCGGCCCTCAGGAGGGAGTCGACAGGACATCGTCCGCCCCTGGCAGCTTCGGGTGCATCCCCGTCACCTCCAAGGGCGGACGTGCAATCCATCCGCCGGTCGTCCGCAACAGCTCCGACAGCTCGGTGAGCCGCTCGCCGGTGCTGTCTACCCGTCGGTCGTCCTCGACAGCTCCGACAGCTCGGTGAGCCGCTCGCCGGTGCTGTCGCCGAACTTCTCCACCGGCACCCCGAAGGTGTTCAGCAGCGTGAGCTGCAGGTTGGTGAGGCGCTGGGTCTCGTCGGGGTACTTGACGTGACGGCCGCTCGCGATGCGCCCGCCGCCCCCGCCCGCGAGGAGTAGGGGCAGGTTGCGCACGTCGTGCGAGTTGCCCTCGCTGATGGCGCTGCCGTAGAGGGTGACGACGTTGTCGAGCACGGTGCCGTCGTCGCCGTCCGGCATCGACGCCAGCCGCTCGAGGAAGTACGCGAAGAGCGACGCGTGATAGGCGTTGATCTTGGCGAGGCTCTCGATCTTGTTCCGGTCGCCGCCGTGGTGCGAGATCGGGTGGTGCGAGTCGGAGACGCCGATCTGGGGATAGGTCGCCCCGCTCTGCTCGCGGCCGATCTGGAACGTGATGACCCGGGTGGTGTCGGTCTGGAACGCGAGGGCCTGCATGTCGAACATCAGCCGCGCGTGCTCGTCGTAGCTGACGGGGATGCCGGCCGGCGACTCGACGACGGGCAGCTCGCGCCCCTGCGACTCGGCGTTCTGGATGCGCCGCTCGATCTCGCGCACCGACTGCAGGTACTCGTCGAGCTTCGCGCGGTCGCGGGTGCCGAGGCCGCCCTGCAGGCGGTCGACCTTCTCGAGCACCGAGTCGAGGATGCTGCCCTGCCGCCGCAGCCGCGCCGCCCGCACCGCGGGGTCGGTGCTGTCGACGTTGCCGAAGAGGCGGTCGAACACCACCCGCGGGTTGGTCTCGACCGGCAGCGGGGTCGACGGACCGGCCCACGCGAGCCGGTTCTGGTAGGCGCAACTGAAGCCGACGTCGCAGGTGCCGACGCCGTTGACGGTGTCGGCCCCCTCGAGGCCGAGCTCGAGCGACGGCAGCGGCGTGTCCTGGCCGACCTCGTTGGCGAGGATCTGGTCCATCGAGATGCCGAGCTGCAGGCTCGAGCTGCCGGTGGTGGGCAGCGGCTCGATGCCGGTGAGGAAGGCGCCGGCGGGCTTGGCGTGGGCGCCCGACGCGCCCGAGCGCGACCGCGCCCCGGTGTTGTCGAGCCCGCTCACCACCAGCAGGCGGTCGCGGAACGGCTCGAGCGACTTCAGGCTCGGCGTGAACTCGAACCCCGGCCCCTCGGCGAGCGGCGTCCACCGCTCCATGATGATGCCGTTCGGCACGTACACGGTGCCGAACCGGAGGGGAGACTTCGCCGCGGTCTTCGCCAGCGCGGTCGCCGCCGGCACCATGCCGTCGAGCAGCGGCAGCGCCAGGGTGGCGCCGACGCCCCGCAGAACCGTCCGGCGAGGAATGGCCTTCTTGGTGATGATCATGACTCCGCTCTCCGCATCAGGAAGGGGGTGCTCTTGACGATGCCCGAAACCAGGGACGACCACGTGATCTCGTCTGCCGCGGCCTCGCGGCTGATCTGCCGGACCACCGGCATGTCGTAGTGCTCGAGGGTGCGCCCGAGGGCGTAGGTCAGCATCTTCTCGGCGACGGTCTCGACGAACTGCTCCTCGCGGTCGAGGATGACGTCGCGGAGCCCGGCCAGCCCGTGCACCTCGGTGCCGTCCACGAGGGTGCCCGAGGCGTCGATGGGGATGCCGGTGTCGTACGGGGTCCCCCCCTCGTTGGTGGCCCGCCAGCGCCCGATGGCGTCGAACGACTCGAGGGCGAACCCGAGGGGATCGATGACGTTGTGGCAGCTCGCGCACACCGCGTTCGCCCGGTGCTGCTCCAGCCGCTCGCGGACCGACCGCGGCGCCCCGTCCTCGCCCGCGGTGGGCAGGCTCGGCACGTCGGGGGGGGGCGGCGAGGGCGGCGTGCCGAGGAAGTTCTCGAGCAGCCACACGCCGCGCACCACCGGCGACGTGCGGTTCGCGTAGGACGTGATGGTCAGGATGCTCGCGTGGCCGAGCAGGCCGCCGCGGCTGTCGTCGGGATAGCCCACCCGGCGGAAGTGGACGCCGTGGACGTCGGGAATGCCGTAGTGCCGGGCGAGCCGCTCGTTGACGAAGGTGTGGTCGGCCCGCAGCATGTCGAGCAGGGGCCGGTCGTCGCGAAGCTGGCTCTCGAGGAAGAGCTCGGTCTCCTGCCACATCGCCTCGCGCAGGTTCTCGTCGAAGGCGGTGTAGGTGGCGGTGTCCGGCGCCGCGTTCCGCAGCTTGCGGAGCTGCAGCCACTGGCCCGCGAAGTTCTCGACGAGGGCCCGCGACCGCGGGTCGGCGAGCATGCGCCGCACCTGGCCGTCGAGGACGCCGGGGTCGCTCAGCTCGCCGCGCTCGGCGAGGCCGAGCAGCTCGTCGTCCGGGATGCTGCTCCACAGGAAGAACGACAGCCGCGACGCCAGCTCGATGTCGCTGACGCGGTAGGCGGTCCCGGGCGCGGCCCCCGCCGGATCGGCCTCGATGCGGAACAGGAACTCGGGGTCGACGAGCAGGCGCTCGATCGCGGCCTGGACGCCGCTCTGGAAGCCGCCCTCGGCCCGGCCCATCTCGTAGAAGTCGAGCAGCGTGTCGACGTCGGCCGCGCTCGCGGGCCGGCGGAACGCCCGGCGGGCCAGTCCCGAGAGGATCGTCTCGGCGCACGCCCGCTCGGCGCCGACGTCAGCGCCCGGGTCGCACGAAAGCAGGGCGTCGCGGATAGCCAGATCCGCGGTCCCGTCGGGGTCGTAGGGGCCGATGATCTGCACCACCGACACCGCGGGGTTGCCGTCCTGCATCTCGTCCTGGCCGTGCGAGTACGTCGACCGGTCGGCGGGCAGCGGCAGCAGCCCCTCGGGCAGGGCCGACTGGCGCTCGAACGCCACCCCCACCCGGTGTCGGCCGCCGCTCACCGGAACGCGCACATCGAGCCCCTTGTCGGCGTTGAGGGCGTACAGCTCCCACTCGGGGAACGACCGCGAGTCGTAGACCTGGTCGAACTTGCCGGCGTAGCCCATCGGGGGCAACTGGCCGTCCTCCCACTCGCGGCCCACCGTGAAGGTGCCGACGCGGGCGCCGTCGAGCCGCACGTCCATCAGGTGCGGCTGGCCCATGCCCCGCACGTAGCCGTACTCCTGCTTCCGCAGGCTCACGCGGATGACGTATTCGCCGGCGACCGGGAAGTGATGCTCGACGGCCACGCCGCCGCGCGACCCCAGGGGCAGGTCGAGACTAACCGCGCCGTCCTGGTTCATCCCCCCGTGGACCGGGTAGGTGTGGGCCACCGGCCGGAGCGCGGCGTCGCCGACGACGAGCTGGCTGATGCGCTGGGCGGCCGCGAGGTAGCGGTCGATGAGGGTCGGCGAGACCGAGAGCACCTCGGCGATGTTGTCGAAGCCGTGGTGCTCGGTGTCGGGCGGCAGCAGGGCGTTGGCGTCGATCTCGAGGCCGAACAGGTCGCGGACGGCGTTGGCGTACTCGATCCGGTTTAGCCGGTGCACCGCCGAGCGCCCCGGGTCGGGGGTGGCGAGGGCGGCGCGGTCGAGCTCGGTCTCGAGCCACGCGACGAACGCGTGCGCGGCCGCGGCGTCGGGCCGGGGGCGGCCCGCCGGGGGCATCTCGCCGGCCCGCAGGCGCCGCACCACGTGCTCCCACGCGGCGGCGTCGCCGCCCACCCGCGAGAGGTCCATCGTGTCGAGGGTGAGGTCGGCGGTACGGGTCCGCTCGTTGTGGCAGGCCACGCAGTAGCGGTCGAGCAGGGCCCGGCCGTCTGCCGCGGTCGGCGCGCCGGCCGCGGCCGTGAACTGCGGCAACGACACGACGTTGTTCCCCCGGGCGAGGCCCGCGCCCGGCGCCGGCTCGGCCTGCAAGTGAAGCTGGGCGGCCGCCACCACAGCCGACACCACGAGGATGACGAGTGTCCTACGCACCATAGCGTCCCTCTCTCAACCGCCCGTCCCTTCGAGAGCCCGTCGAAGAACTCCGCTGCGAGCCCAAGCCCCGGTAGCGCGCCGAAGCTCCAGCGCTTGCCCGGAATCGCGGTCCGCTCTACCGGTCGAGACCCGTGACTCAGCCGCCCGCGGCGTCCGCCAGCCGGTCGACCAGCTCTCTCGCCGGGGTCCCGTCCTCGTTCTCGGCGTCGGGATCGGCCCCCTCGGCGATCAGGAGGTCGGCGACCGCCCTGAACCGGTTCCGCGCCGCGCCGTGCAGCGCCGTGTTGCCGCCGCGCCCCGCCTCGTTGATGCCCGCCGCCCCGCCCGACGCGACGACGGCCCGCACCGTCTCGAGCACCAATTCCTCGTTCCCCCACTCGGCCGCGACCAGCTCCGGCGCGATGAGCCGGCTCCGACGGTTGGTCGACCGACTGAGCCCGAGGCCCACCGCCGCCATCAGCGCCGTGCTCCCGTCCTCCATCGGAATCAGGGGGTCGGCGCCGGCCTCGGCGAGGGCCCGCACGAGGTCCGGCTCGAGGTACTTCGCGGCGAGGGTGAACGGCGTCGCCCCCTTCTCGCGCAGGGTAAACACGAACTGGTAGGTCCAGCGGGGCACCGGGGTGCCGCGGACGAGCGGAACGTCGGGGTCCGCCCCCGCCGCCAGCAGGGCCCGCAGCAGATCGGGCTGCGACCGCAGCACCGCCGCGTGCAGGGCCGTGTATCCCGCCCCGGCCGCGTCGGGGTCCGCCCCCCGGGCCAGCAGGAACCCGGCGAGGTTCTCGTGGCCGCTCATCGCCGCCACGACCAGGGCGCTGTTGCCGTCGGCCGACCGGTCGTCCACGTCCGCCCCCGCCGCCAGGAGGGCCTGCGCCGACTCGATGTCCCCGTGCCGCGCCGCGAAGAGCAGCGGCGTGAACCCGCCGGCGTCGAACCACGACGCGCCCTGCGGGCTCGTGGTGCTCCGCTCGCCGGTCCCGCGGAACTGCCGCACCGTCCGGGTCCGCGCGTCGACGGCGGCCCCGCTGTCGAGCAGCACCCGCGTCACCGCCGGCTGCCGGTTGGCCACCGCCCACATCAGCGCCGTCTGCCCCCGCGCCGGCTCGGCCGCGTCGACGTCGACGCCGTGCGCGAGCAGTGCCCGTACCGCCCCCGGGTCGCCGGTGTGGGCGCACCGCATGAGCAGCGTCTCGCCCGACCCGAGCCCGAGGTTGGGATCGGCCCCGGCCGCGAGCAGCCGCTCGACGGCCCCGGCGTGCCGGTTCGCGCAGGCCGCCCATAGCGGCGTCGCCCCGTAGTCGTTGCGCGCGTCCACGTCGGCGCCGGCCCGAACCAGGCGATCGAGCGCGTCCGCCGCGTCCCAGTACGCCGCCCAGTGCAGCGCCGTCGCCCCGTCCGCCTGGGTCGCGTCGGCGTCCGCGCCGCCGTCGATCAGCGCCGCCACCCGCGGCCAGTCCCGCGCCTTGGCTGCGTCCGCGAGGCCGTCGTCCGCGCCGGCCGCCGCCGCGCCGGACGCCCAGAGCCCGGAAAGCGCGAGGGCCATCGAGACCGCGACCGCGGATGCGCACCAACGGCGGTCGGAGTTGGCGCCGGCCCCGCCGAAGAATCGTGTCAAGTGCATAGGAGACTACCCATTGCGCACACTACGGCAGCCCGCGGCCAATGTCAACGTGTCTCGCGTGTCGCGGGCACCGACGTTCTCTGGTATCTTGGAAGTGCGAAAGAGAAACGTCCGCGCCATGACACCGGAATTCTGGGCCATCATCGGAGTGGGTGTAACGTTGGGGCTGGGGATGTTGCGCCTGTTCAGCCGTCTCGACGTGAGGATCGACCGCCTCGACGACCACGTTCGGGGTCAGGGTGAACGGCTCGCCCGGCTGGAAGGGAAGGTCGACACGCTGATCGCGACGTTCGGCAAGCCGGAGGCGGCGTCGTAGCGTCGGAGTTCCGACCTCCCGTTGCAGCAACGGGAACCCGACTGGCCCGCAGGTCCCTCCACGAGCGGTATCGCAGCCCGACGCCAGGACACGCCGTCGTCTCGAATGCGCCTCCGCAGCCCCCGCCGCCGCGCGGTCAGAGCCAGGCGAACTTCACCGCGAACACCCCGGCGATCACGAAGACCCCGGCCGGGCACTCGCGCCCCCGCCCCGCCAGCACCTTGCTCACCACGTAGGTGATGAAACCGAGGCCGATGCCGTCGGCGATGGAGTACGTCAGCGGGATGGCGATCACCGTCACCACGGCGGCGCCGTACTCGGTGATGTCGTCCCAGTCCAGGCTCACCAGCGGCTTCGCCATCAGGCACGCCACGTAGAGGATGGCCGCCGCCGTCGCGTACGGCGGGACCGACTGGGCCAGCGGCGCGAAGAACAGGCAGGCCAGGAAGAGGCCCGACACGACCACCGCGGTCAGCCCGGTGCGGCCGCCGGCCGAGGTGCCGGCCGCGCTCTCGATGTAGCTCGTGACCGGCGAGGTGCCGAGCAGGGCCCCGCCCACCGTGCCCGTCGAGTCGGCGATCAGGGCGCGGTCGATGCGCGGCAGCCGCCCCTCCGCGTCCAGCAGGTTTGCCTGCTGCCCCACCCCGATGAGGGTGCCGGTGGTGTCGAAGAGGTCGACGATGAGGAACGTCAGGACGACCGCGATCATGCCGCCCTGCAGGGCCCCGCCGATGTCGAGGGCGAGCAGGGTCGGGGCCGGGCTCGGCGGGACCGCCACGAGCCCCATCCACTCGGAGACCCCGAACACGAGGCCGGCCGCGGTGACCCCGAGAATGCCGATGAGCACCCCGCCCGGCACTCCCCGCGCGGTCAGGGCGACGATGGCGCAGAAGCCGAGCAGGGCGAGGATGGGCGCCGGTGCGAGCAGCTCGCCGGTGGTGACGAGGGTGGCGGGGCTGTCCTGGATGATGCCGGCGTTGGCGAGGGCGATGACCCCGAGAAAAACGCCGATGCCGGCCGAGATGGCCAGCTTCAGCGCCCGCGGCACCGACTCGACGATCCACCGGCGCACCCGCACGACGCTCAGCACCACGAAGAGGACCCCGGACACGAAGACCGCGCCGAGCGCGACCTCCCAGGGGTGCCCCATCCCGAGCACGACGCCGTAGGCGAAGAACGCGTTGAGGCCCATGCCCGGGGCGAGGGCGATCGGGTAGTTGGCGTACAGCCCCATGATCAGGGTGCTGAACGCCGCCGCGAGGCACGTCGCGACGAAGACCGCCTCGAACGGCATGCCCGCGTCGGAGAGGATCTGCGGGTTGACGAAGGCGATGTAGGCCATCGTCAGAAACGTCGTCGCCCCCGCGGTGACCTCCGTGCGGACGTCCGTGCCCGCCTGCGACAACCCGAAGTAACGCTCCAGGAATGGTGTCATCGGCTCCTCATCGCCGTCGGGCTCCGGCCGCTTCACGCAGGCGTCGCCGGAAATCGCCGGCGTCGGTGCACGCCAGGGCCGCGGCCAGGACCGTGTCGAGGGGGAAGTCGGGGAGGCGCTGCAGAGCCCCGGCCAGGTCGGCGGGCGCGTCGATGCCTCGCAGGCGGAGCGTCGCCGACACCGCGTCCGCGCGACCCTTCGCCTCCGCCTGCCGGCTCACCGAGCGCATGATCGGATCGTCGGCCGGGGTCGTCCCCTCGCGCCCGCCCATCGCCCGCGCCACCCGCTCGAGCGCCCCCCAGGCCTCCCCGGAGATCGGCTCCTCCGTCAGCGCCCGATGGATCGCGGCCGCCGTCCAACCCGGAAACGCCCGGCTCTCCGCCGCTTCGGCGTACCCCTCGTTCCCACGCACGTGGATCGTCAGCCCCGGCCTGCGGGTCGAGTGGTCCCACGGCACCGCCACCCAGATCTCCGGGAAGCCGCATTCCTGGTAGACGCCGAGCTTCCACCGCCGCACGTCGGTGGAGTGGTCCACCTCGAGGACCACGTCCGGCAGCGTGTCCTCGCCCACCACCACGGCCGGCCCCGAGATGCGCGCCCGGCCGGGGTGCAGGTACAGGACCTCGTCCGCCTGCATGATCCACCGCTTGCCGCCCGCGGCGTCCAGGCGGAGCAGATCGGCCGAGCCGAAGCACTCGATGGGGGAACCGCGCAGCGAAGCGACCCGCTCGGCCAGCCGGGTCAGGCGCCGGGTCGGCTGCTCGTGCCAGATGGAGGTCGGCTCACGGACCTTCCAGGCCGTCTCGGTCTTGCCGTCCCAGAACTCGAACCGGCCGTCGTAGGCGTCGAGGGCGCTCGCCGGCAGACGGAAGGACTCGCAGCCGGGCAGGTCCGGCGCCCGGCCGGAGGCCGGCGAGCGGGGCGCCTGGACCGATGAACTCGATGCGTCAGGGGTGAACGCGGCCGATCGCTCCATGGGGCCTCCTGGCCGATGGACGATTGTAGCGCGGAAACCGCAGTTGCAGTCGCCACCGGCGGCTCCCGGCATTCGGTCGCGCGCCGCGCCCGGCGCGCGCCTCGCTCGCGGCAGCAACCGCCTTCTCGAAACCGAGACCGGCATTCGGTCGCGTCGCCGCGCCCGGCTCCCGCCGGCCCGCGGGAGCCGGGCCTCGCCCCTATCTCTCGGGCCGGCGCCACCGCACCGGCGGCGCAGGCTCCTCCCTGAAGGTCACCTTCTCCGTCTCCAGCAACCGCAGCGCCTCCCGGACCGCGGCCTCGAGCTGCGGGTCTCCCCCCGCGATGACCGGCGCGGGGTCGTTTCGCACCTCGATGTCCGGGGCGACCCCCTCGGCTTCCACCGCCCACTCGCCGTTCACGTCGATGAAGCCGCCGCGGGGGGCGACGAAGCCGCCGCCGTCGATCAGGGGCGGGGTGTCCCACGTCCCCACCAGGCCTCCCCACGTCCGCGTGCCGACGAGAGGGCCGACGCCCCTGAAGCGGAACAGGTACGGCAGCAGGTCGCCCCCCGAGCCGGCGCGCTCGTTCACCACCATGACCTTGGGCCCGAAGAGCCCCGCCATGGGCTGGGTCCACGGCCTGCGGTCCCCCGCCCGCGAGTTGAAGTAGCCGGTGAGCTCGCGGCCCAGCATGTCGACGATGTAGTCGGCGGCGGAGCCGCCGCCGTTGTTGCGCTCGTCGATGACCGCCCCCTCGCGGTCCTTCTGCGCGTAGTACATGCGGTTGAAGTACTCGTAGCCGCCGCGCCCCGTGTTCGGCAGCCAGACGTAGGCGAGCCGGCCTCCGCTCATCTCGTCGACGCGCGCCCGGTTCGCGGCGACCCACGCCCAGCGGCGCAGGAGGGCCTCGCTCGCGACCGGCTCCACGACGACGTCGCGGGCGTCGTCCGTTGACGGCGTGGACGACACCGTCAGGGTGATCGTCCGGCCCGCCGTGCCCTCCAGCAGCCGGTAGGGGTTGGCCGGCGCGCGCAGCTCGGCGCCGTCCACCGCGAGCAGGTAGTCGCCCTCGGCGACCCCCAGCCCCGGCATCGAGAGCGGCCCCGTCGTGCCCGGCGTCCAGTCCTCGCCCGAGTAGATGCGGGCGATGCGATAGAAGCCGCCGTCCTCCTCGAGGTCCGCCCCGAGCAGCCCGGTGCGTGGGTCGTCGAGCTCGGGATAGTCGCCGCCCCGCACGTAGGAGTGGCCGACCGCGATCTCCCCCGAGAGCATGTCTAGAAGCCGGTTGAAGTCCGAGCGGTGGCGCACGTCGGGCAGCCACGCGGAGTACCACGTCCACACGTCGTCCCAAGGCGCCCCGTGCTGGTTGTCGACGTAGAGGAAATCGCGCATGAAGCGCCAGCCGTCGCGCAGCATCTGGGCGTACTCGGCCCGGGGCTCGACGCGCACGCGCATGCCGCCCATGTCGAGGGGTTCGTCACCGTTGCCCGGCGGCGCGTCGGTACCGACGATGCGCCAGCTCGAGCCGGCGCGGTAGAGCAGGTGCCCGCGGTCGTGGGAGACCGTGGCCGCCATCGCGCCCTCGACGAAGTCCGCCGCCTCCCGGTCATCCACCGTGTACTTCCGCAGCGCCGCGCCCGCCGGCGGCCCGGCCCCGCCACCGGCGCCGGCCTCGGCCACGAAGACCGATCCCCGCGGACCCGGCAGCAGCCCCGTGTAGTTCTCCAGGGGGAGCCCCGGCGCGTCGACGATGCGGCGGTCGATGCCCTCGACGTCGATCACCACGTCCGGGGGCGCGCCGTCGTCGGCCCCGGCCTCGTCCTCCCCGTCCGGCTGCCGGTCCCCCGCGTCCTCCTCCTCGTCGCTCCGGGGCAGGAAGGGCGACGGCTCGCCGGCCCGCAGCAACGCCAGGTAGAGGGCGCGGGTGACGGGACGGTCGTAGGACGTCATGTCGAGCCAGCCCGTGTTGAGCCCGTAGTCGGTGGAGGCCAGGAAGTACAGATACTTGCCCGACGCGTCCCAGACGGGCGCGATGGCGTCGGCCATCCCGTCGGTGAGCCGGTGCGTCGCGCCCGACCTCGTGTCGTGGACCACGATGACCCGCAACTGGTTGTCGAGCCGTCGCGCGTAGGCGATCCACCGCGAGTCGGGAGACCACACCGGATTCATCGACCGCTCGGGGTGGGCGAAGCGGTCGGTGTCGACGTGGTCCACCGCGCCCGACGCCACGTCGAGGACGAGCAGCCGGTAGTGGGTGTCGGTGAACGCCAGCTTCGCGCCGTCGGGCGACCACTCGGGCCGGAAGTAGAACGACGGCTCGGGGATGTCGATGCGGCGCGGGTCCGACCCGTCCTGCCCGGCGACGACCAGGCCGTACTCGCCGCCCGCGTCGTTGAACCACGCGATGCGCGAGCCGTCGGGCGACCACACCGGATGGCGGTCGGCCACGCCCGGGGTGCGGGTCAGGTTGCGCCACGAGCCCTCCCCCGCCGGCACGCTGAACAGCTCGCCACGCCACTCGAAGAGGGCGCGCCGGCCCGTCGGCGACAGCCCGGCGCCGCGCAGCCGATCGGGCGGGACCTCCTCCCAGCGCGGCCGCGACCAGTTCATGTCGCCGGCCGCGCGAACCTCCAGCTTCCGGGTGCGGCCCGACGCCGGATGGATCTCGTGGAGATAGCCCGCCTGCTCGTAGACGACGACGCCGTCGCCCGCCCCCAGCGACTTCACGTCGAAATCCGCGTGCCGGGTGAGCTGGCGCTCCTCGCCGGTGCGCGGGTCGAACGACCAGACGTTGCCGGCCCAGTCGCGCTCGGACAGGTAGTAGACGACGCCGTCCATCCACGCCGGGTCCATCTGGCGCTCGCCCTCCCACGGCGACGTCACCCGCTCCCAGGTCGACGTGGACACGACGGCGATCGGCTGGGCCTGGCCGCCGCGGTAGTTCCGCCACTCCGGATCCCAGTGCCCGATTTCCTGGTACGCCAGGTACGCGCCGTCCGCGGACATCTCCCCCAGGTAGGCCTGCGGGAGCGCGAGCGTGTGCGGCAGCCCCCCCGCGGGCGGCACCGTGTAGAGCTTCCACTGCATGGTCGGCACGCCCTCCCGGCCCGACCGGAAGAGCACGTCTCCCTCCGGGGTCCAGCCCTGGACCACGTCCTCGGCCGGGTGCCACGTCAGCCGCTCGGGCTGCCCGCCGGCGGAGGGCATGACGTAGACGTCGGTGTTCCCGCCGTACTGGCCCGAGAAGGCGACCCACCGCCCGTCGGGGCTGAACGCCGGATCCGTCTCCGCGCCCTCCGAGCTGGTGAGCCGCGTCGCGTCCCCGCCGTCCCGTGCCACGATCCACAGGTCGTTGGCGTGCACGAAGACGATGTGCGACGCGCTCACGTCGGGCTGCCTCAGGAAGCGGGTGCCCTGGGCCTGGGCGGACGTCGGCGCGGTGAGCGCCACGGCGGCCAGGAGCATCGCCAGTGCCCCGAGGCGGCGGGTCGGAATCGTGTCGTAGCGGAACATGGGTCGCCCCCGTCTGAAGTGGAATCCTCGCCGACGCGCGGTCTCCGCCGCGGCCGGAACCGGTTCCGCCGCCGGCGCGCCGGCGAGCAGCCCGCACGGGCCGGCGCCGATCGACCGCTGCCGGACGGGTCTGGCAGGCGCGATCGAGGAGCGCCCGTCACCGGCTCGACTATTCGACCACGGCGCCCACCGCGTCGCAACCGTCGGCCGAACCGGCGTTCCCGCGCGAACGGAAGGCCGTACACGGCGTGCAAGTCGGGTCAGAGCTGCTCGGGCCGCTCCCTGTCGCGGCGGACGAGGCTCGCGAGCACCCGGTCCGGCAGGTGGCGCACCAGGTAGCGCACGAGGAGGGACATCCGCCACGGGAACTCGTAGACCTTGCGCTTCCGGCGGATGGCGCGGGCGATGAGGCGGGCCGCGCGGTCGGTGTCCATGAGCAGGGGCATGCGGAAGCGGTTGCGCTGGGTCATCTCCGAGCGCACGTAACCGGGATGCACGGTGGTGGCGCGGATGCCGGCGCGGGCCCAGTCGGGCCGCAGACCCTCGACGAGCCGGGTGAGGGCGGCCTTCGAGGCGCAGTAGCCGGCCGCGCCGGGCAGGCCGCGGTGGGCGGCGAGGCTGGAGATCACCACCACGTGACCGCCCCCGCGCTCGCGCATCGACGGCACCACCGCCTCGATGGCGTAGAAGACGCCGAAGACGTTGACGCGGAACTCGGCCTCCAGCGCTTCGGCGGCGGGGACGAGGGCGTCGGTGCCCAGCGCGATGCCGGCGTTGGCGACGAGGAGGTCGACGGGGCCCAGCCGCTCCGTCAGGCCGGCTATCGCGCGCTGTATCTCGTCGCGCCCGGTGACCCCCGCGGGTACGCATTCCGCGCGACCTCCCTCGTCGCGGATCTGCGCAGCCAGTGCATCCAGCCGGTCCGCTCGACGCGCGATCAGCCCGACCCGGTACCCCTCGCGGGCGAGCTCGACGGCGAGGGCCCGGCCGATGCCGCTCGACGCGCCGGTGACGATGGCGACCTCTCCCATGCCAAGTGTCCTCCAAGCAGCCGCGACCCGACTCCGCACGAGCCGGAGCGGTTTCGGGAAAGAGCTTGCAAACCGAGGGCCAACTGCCGCTTGCGCCAGCTCCCCCGTCCCGGTAGAGTGGCCGGACGGGACCGAGGGAGGATATCGATGGGCAGATCGACACGCAAGGAAGCAGGCGTCAGTCGGCGGGCCTTCATCAGGCGCGGCGCCACCGCCGGGGTCGGCGCCACCGCGCTGGCCGGGGTCGGCGCCCGGGGGGCCGAGGCCCAGAACTTCTGGGACGTCTCGGCCGACTTCGTCACCATCGGCGCCGGCACCGCGGGGCTCGCGGCCGCCGTGTCGGCCCTCGACCACGGCGCCTCGGTGATCATGCTCGAGGAGAACGTCGACATCGGCGGGCACGGCATGTGCTCCGGCGGCAACGTCCACCTCGGCGGCGGCACCAGCAACCAGCGGAAGCACGGGGTCGAGGACTCGGCCGAGCAGGTGTACCGCGACTGGGTGCGCCACGACCACATGCAGAGCCGCTACAGCGACCGCGACCTCGTCCGGGCCTTCGCGGACGAGAACGCCGCGACCTTCGAGTTCCTCATCGAGAACGGCGTCCAGTTCCAGGACCACCTCGTGGGGCCGACCGGGGCCTCGCAGGTGCGCCGGCAGCAGCGCACCGTGCAGTGGCCCGTGGCCAGCGAGCGGGTGACGCACCACGAGACCCGGGTCGGCTCCGGCCTCGTCCGGGCCCTCGAGAAGAGCGCGCGCGCCAAGGGCGCCGAGGTGCTGCTGCGGCACAAGATGACGAGCATCGTCCGGGAGAGCCCCTCGGCGGGCCGGGTGCTCGGGGTCACCGCCGTCCACGACGGCCGCACCGTCAACGTCCGCGCCCTCAAGGGGCTGCTCGTCGCCACCGGCGGCAGCACCAGCAACGTCAACCTCCGGCGCACCTTCGACCCCCGGCTGACCGAGGAGTACCAGGTGGCCGGCGAGCCGTGGTCGCGGCAGAGCGGGGACGGCGAGCTCGCGGCGATGGCGGTGGGGGCGTCGCTGTGGGGCACCGCCAACCAGACCGTCGAGGCGGGGATCGCGATCTCGAAGACGCGGCACATCGGGTGCCAGTGGGGGTACTCGAGCCTCATCTGGCAGCCGAACGCCCGCATCTTCGATCTCGCCCGCGCGTCGGGCCTCACCGTCACCGACTGGCAGGACGTCATCCTCGTCAACCAGCTCGGCCGGCGCTTCTGGAGCGAGACCGACGCCCGCTACGACTTCTTCGCGGCCGCCATGGCCGACATCGGCGACGAGTCGAAGCGGAACGGCGGGGGGGCGATCTGGGCCGTCTTCGACCACGACGCCGTGGAGCGCGAGGGGTGGGACCCGCAACCGCCCAACGTCGACCCGGACGGCTTCTTCTACACCGCCGACACCATCGCGGAGCTGGCCGCGGCCATCGCCAACCCGTTCCAGGCGAAGGCGATGCCGGCGGCCGCCCTCGAGGAGACGGTGGCCCGCTACAACCGGTTCGTCGACGCGGGCGAGGACGCCGACTTCGGCAAGCCCAACCCGCGCTACAAGGTCCAGACCCCGCCGTTCTACGCGGCGTGGTCCACGCCCATCCTGCACGACTCGCTCACGGGGCTGCGGACCAACCCGCGGGCGCAGGTCGTCGACATCCACGGCGACGTCATCCCCGGCCTCTACTGCGCCGGCGAGTCGCAGGGCGGGTTCGCGCAGCACGGCCTGGGCCGCTGCCTCGTCTTCGGCCGCATCGCGGGCCGGGACGCGGCGGTGAACGGCGGGAACGCCTGACGGGAAGGGCGACGGTGAGCGACGAGCCGCGGCCGGCGCATCCGACGAGCATCACCGTCTGGGGGGCGCCGTCGCCCATCGTCGCGGCCTCCCGGTTCACGGTCACGGTGGGCGTGAAGTGCGCCGGCGCCTGTCCGCCGGCCGGCCGGCCCGTCGTCGTCCGGGACGAGACGGGCCGCGACGTAGGCCAGGGAACCCTCGGCGCGGAGCCCAGCCCCGGCACCCGCGCGCTCTACGCGACGGCGGTGGTGCTGACCGCCCCGCGCGAGCCGGGGGTGCATGCCTGGACCGCGGCCTTTACGGCCATGGAGGCCACGCAGCCGGAAGCGTCCGCCGACGAGTCCGAGGCACCCCGGCATGAAGCCGCGGCGTGCACGTTCAGCTTCCGCACCGTCGAGCCGCCTGGAAACACGGTGACCGTCACCGTCGTCGACCGGGACACCGAGGCCCCCCTCGTCGACGCCGACGTGCACTTGGGCGTCTACCGCGCCTCGACCGATGCCGAGGGAAGGGCCCGGGTCGCGGTGCCGTCGGACGAGTACGAGCTGTACGTGCGCAGCCCCGGCTACACCCCGTACACTCAACCCCTCACCGTGACCGGAGACGCCGCGCTGCGCGTCGCCGCCGCCCGCGTCTCCGACGCCGACCTCGACGACGACCAGGTGTGGATGTGAGGGCGGCCCGGCTCAGCCTTCCTTCGAGGCAGCACGCTCTCGGCGACCGTCGCACCGGCGCTGCCGCACGGTGAGGGCGGCCCGCCTCAGTCCTCCTTCCAGGGGTTGTTCGCGAAGATTGCCAGCTCCGGCCACAGCGCGCGGCCGTGCATGGCGAGCGCGGCCATGATCGTCTCCGCGATGTCGACGGCGTAGAGCTTGTTGGGGTTGTTGCGCCCGGTCCGGCCCATCCAGTCCGTCTGCACCTCGGACGGGCAGACGCAGGTGACGTGCACGCCGTGGGGGCGCAGCTCGGCCTGCCAGCACTGGCTGAGGCCGCGCACCGCCCACTTGCTCGCGGCGTACACCGTCCCCGTCTTCGCGCCCTTCATGCCCGAGGTCGACGCGATGTTGAAGACGTAGCCCGACTGCTGCGCCTTGAGCAGCGGCGCCACCCGGTTCGTCAGGTCGACGAGGCCGAACACGTTGATGTCGAACAGCGCCCGCATCCGCTCCATGTCGATCTCGCCGACCTCGGCGAGGTAGCCGACCCCGGCGTTGTTGACGAGCACGTCGATGCCGCCCATGCGCCCGACCGCGGCCTCGACCGTGCGCCGGTTGTCGTCGGCCACCGCCACGTCCGCCCGAAGCCCGACGGCCCCGCTCTCCGCCGCCACCTCGTCGATGCGGCCCTGGTCGCGCCCGGTGAAGACCACCTCGTGGCCCTGGGCGCGGGCCAGCGAGACGAGGGCAGCGCCGATGCCCTGGCTGCCGCCGGTGATGAGAAAACGTCGAGTGTCCATGTTCGCTCCTGGTATGAATCCGCAAGACGCCCCGGTATTCTAGTAGCCGGCTGCGGCCCGGCATCGCTCCGGACCGGCGGAGCAACGGCGAGGGAGTCGAGGATGGCGATGCGGAAGGCGATACGGTCGGTCGTGGTCAACACCCTGCTGCTGCGCGAGCGCCTGCAGAGCGGGGTGAGCTACAACCCGCTGTCGCCGGAGATGGCGCAGGACCCGTACCCGACCTACGCGCGGCTGCGCGGTCGCGACCCCGTGCACCGCAGCCGCCTCATGGACGCCTGGATCTTCTCGCGCTTCGCCGACGTGGACGCCATCCTCCGCGACCACCGCCACTTCTCGAGCGACCCCCGCAAGCGCGTCGCGTCGCGCCGGCAGGCCAGCCTGCCGACCGTCGCGGAGCCGAGCATGCTGTTCCTCGACCCGCCGGATCACACGCGGCTGCGGGCCCTCGTCAACAAGGCCTTCACCCCGCGGGCGGTCGCCGCCCTCGAGCCGCACATCCGCGAGCTGATGACCACGCTGCTCGACGCGGTCGACGACCCGTCCGGCTTCGACCTCATGGAGGCGGTGGCCAAGCCGCTGCCGGTCATCGTCATCGCCGAGATGCTGGGCATACCGCCCGCCGACCGCGAGCAGTTCGGCATCTGGTCGAACCAGCGCGCCCGCATCCTGGAGCCGACCCTGACCCCGGCGGAGCGGGAGACCGCCGAGTCGGCGATGGCGGCCCTCGATGCCTACCTCGTGCCCATCATCAGCGAGCGCAAGGCCGACCCCCGGGACGACATCATCAGCGCCCTCGCGCAGGCGGAGGAGGAAGGCGACCGCCTGTCCGAGCGCGAGGTCCTGGTCATGCTGCGGCTGCTGCTGGTGGCCGGCAACGAGACCACCACCAACCTCATCGGCAACGGCATGCTCGCGCTGCTGCGCCACCCCGAGCAACTGGCGGCACTGCGCGACGACCCCGGGCTCATCCCGTCCGCGGTCGAGGAGCTGCTACGGTACGACTCGCCGGTGCAGGTCGACATGCGCCACGCGCTCGCGGACTGCGACGTCAACGGCTTCCGCCTGCGGCGCGGCGACAGCATCGTCATGCTGCTCGGCGCCGCCAACCGCGACCCCGACCGCTTCGACGCGCCCGACCGGCTCGACGTCCGCCGCGGCGACCAGAACCACCTCGCGTTCGGCCGCGGCATCCACCACTGCCTCGGGGCCCCGCTGGCCCGCCTGGAGGGCCGCGTTGTCCTGGAGTCGCTGATCGAGCGCTTCGGTTCGATGCGGCTGGTCGAGCAACGCCCGCCGTTCCGCAGCAGCGTGGTGCTGCGCGGCCTCCTGTCGCTGCCGGTAGCCGCCGCTTCGGCATAACGTCACCCGCCGCCGTAACGCGCGCATTCCGGAAAACGGTGGAGCTTGCGGAGAGAGGGGTCCCCGAGGACCGACGTCGGCAGAGAGACCCTCACTGGCGCAAGGGGCATGCGGGGGCGTGCGGCCGGCGAGAGACAGGTACGGCTACCAACCGTCCGCGCAGATGAGTGACCGGTCACCGCATGCGATCGAACTCGCCGGGTGCAAGTCCGAGGTCTCTGACGATCTTGAAGAAGAGAGGCGGCCCGATTTCCCTGCCTCCGTGCAGCGGAATCGTCACGGCCCTGCCGTCGGGATGAATCCACCGTTCATGGCTCCCGGTCTGTCGGCGTCTGACGAACCCCAGCGCGGCAGCGACCCGGCGGAAATCACGGGCCGTCGCGCCAGGCATGCACGATCTGGGTGGTGTCCGCGGGGAGCGTCTGCCCACGCTCTTCGTGTTCTTCGGCTATGAGCCGAAACACGTGATGCAGCTCGGTCAGCGCCCCCTCGCGGGTGTCCATCAGCGCGTAGCAGCCGCCGATGGCGGGGACCTCGGCAACCCAGGCACCGTCGAGCTGGCGGTACAGGACGATCTTGTAGTCGGCGAGAGTCATCCCTCGAAGTATAGCCGGCCGGCGCCCGGCGAACCGCCGCCTGATTGAGAGCTGACGCCGTCTTCCCGGCACATGTCGAGAAACACCTCGAGCGAGGCCGCCCCCTCCCGCCTGAGCCCCGCGATGTCCCGCGCGTAGAAGTCCGCGCCGCCGTTCAGGCCCACGAACTCGCCGCGAAACATGCCGATGTCGGGATCGAACCGAATGACCGCCCGGTACCCCTCGATCTCCATGCTGCGTCTCATGGGTCGACGCTATCATCGAATGGTACGATCTCGAGAGCGACGCAGGCGCCGTGCGTTCGAGGGACACGGAGTCGGATGACGCCGCCGCGGCGGCGACAGGCGGACGACATGATGCGAAACGGCACGAGGCGTGACTGGACCCGGCTGGCAGCGTGGACGCTAACGGCGGCCCTCGCCGGGGCGTGTGCGGGCGAAGCACCCGAGCCGGATGCCGGCGAAGGCGCCCCGGACGCAGCGCCGGCGTTTCCGGCACCCACCTTCCATCACATCCACGTCAACTCGGTCGACCCCGAGCGGGCGCTCGACTGGTGGGAGACGTTCTGGCCGGCCGGGCAACGGACCACCGTTGCCGGACTGCCGGCGTTCGAGGCCGATGGCGTATACCTGCTGTACACCGCCGTCGACGCGCCCGCACCCGGCGGGTTCGACCCCGAGCAGCGGCAGTCGGTCCCCCAGAGCGCGTTCTGGACCACCGGACCGAGCACTGACGGTCTGGCTCTCTACGAGCGGCTGACCGCGTTGGATCCCGAGGGCGAGCGGTTCGGGTTTCTGCCCGTCTACACCGGGCCCGACGACACCCAGGGGGTGCCCCACTCCGGGCTGGCCCCGTTCGCCGACCAGTTGCTGACGGTGGCCGAGATGGCCGAGCGCGCCGCCCGCGAGGGGGCGAGCCCCGCCCGCGACCGCACCAGCGGCCAGGACTTCGGCTACCTCGTCGACCCCGACGGCATCCTCGTCGAGTTCAACGGGAACGCCGCGACCGAGGACCTGTTCTATGGCCACCTCCACTTCTGGCACGAGCAGCCGCTGTGCGCGGCCAACTGGTACGTCGCCCACCTCGGCGTGACCCTGCCGCCGCTCCGCGCCCCCGACACCGGGGAGACGGCGCCGCGCCCGCCCTACGACCCGTGCGCGGTCGAGATCGGCGACGTCAGCTTCCCGTCGTTCTTGCCCGTGGGCCAGCTCCGCACGCCCATCGCGAGCGTGCGCCTCGCCAACGCGGGGTGGACGTGGTACTCGCGCCAGTGCCGCGACGGCCGGTGCGGCCCCGAGCTCGACCGCCCGCTCTCGCCGTCGCGCGGACAGGTGGTGGACCACGTCGCGGTCACCTACCCCGACCTCGACCCGGTGCTCGCGCACCTCGAGGCGACCGGGGTTCCCATCCTGGAGGGCCCCTATCCGTTCGGCGACACCCGCGCCGTGATCATCGAGGACCTCGACGGGCTCGCGCTGGAGCTGATAGACGCGGGGTCCGACTGAACCGAAACGGCAAGATCCTGCAGCCGAGACAGGCTCGACGGTCTTCTGCCGGCCGTCGGAAAACTCCGTCAGCAGAGCGCTCCTCGAAACGTACCGCCAACCAATACCGGAGCACGTCACGCCGGCGCAGCACGACATGAGTGGTTCGCGCCGCCTCACGCTGCGGAACCGCCCGACAGTCCGAGGCTGGCCCGCAGGGCCGCAAGCACGTCGTGACTTCCCTGGTACGCCGTCTCCAGTTCACGCAGCGTCATGTTCGCCGCACCTCTCCCGTGGACAATGCCGTGGCGCGCGCGGATGATGTTGTCCCACGACGCGTGCGCGGCCGTATTCTCCACGCGAAGGGTGAACCGCTCACGGTATTCCGTTCCGAATTCTCCGAGCGCCGTCGTGATCTTGCCAATGTCGGGACTCCGAAAACGCCGCGCCGTGTGATGCTTCACGAAATTGGCCACCTGCGCATCGCCACTACGCGCGGCGCGCTCGGCAAACTGCTCCGCGATGTGGTTCTCATAATGCGACACGATAAGCAGGACGATCGACGACACGAGCAGGCTCTCGATCTCCACGCTGTCCGGAAGACTATCGTCGAGCCCCGACAGGTGCCGGCGGCAAACCACCAGCGCGTCATCGATGTGAGGGAAGTACATCGCGTCGCCTGCGAACGAGTCAGGTGAACAGGGTCTGTTCCGCCCGCTTGAGCCGCCCCGACACGATCTCCTCGTCGGTCGTGCCGGCACTCGCCATTTCCAAAAAGACATCGTCCGAGACCAGTGCCCGGTATCGTGCTTCAACGTCGGCGGGGATGGCGTCCAGGTGCTTCGAGAACGCGGTGGAAACGGCGTCGAAGACGGCCGCGTTGAGACCGGCCTTGATGTGAAACGGCTTTGCGCCGAGGTTGTCGAGAATAGTCGTCATCGTGCGCTGAAAGAGAACACGGAAGGCGTCCAGACGGTCCGCGCCGGCGTTGCGGTGACGGTCCATGAAGGTGGACAGGAAGTCTTTCATCGGCTTCTTGTAGGACGTCGCGTCTTCGCGAAGCGCGAGGAAGCGAAGCACGAGCTCCACGTCACGTTGACGCTTGTCCTCGCTCGACTTGCCGAACACCCGGCGCCAGCTCGGCTCGGCGTTGAGACCCCCGAGAAGGTCGTTGAAGGGACCGCGATAGATGCAGTTGCGTATCTCCTGGCTCACCAGGTGAGTGCCACCGGTGTTCAGCCGCTCGAAGATGTGGTACGCGCTCGTCGTGTCGTTCGGATCGAGCTGCCGCACCACGAACGCTCGAAGCACAGCGTCGTTGAGGGTATTGAACGATGCCGGATCCGACTCCTTCAGGTCCGCGTACGTCTTGTCGCGATACGGGCTCCGTTCGTGGAGCCCGCGAAGCGCGAACACGGTGCGCCGTCCTCCCTCCCCGGAGCCGAAGATACCCTCGAAGAAATAGACGATGCTGAGCAATCTCTGTTGGCCATCGATAACCGTGTATTTCTTGTCATCGGAGTCGACGAAGAAGAACACCGCGGGAACGGGCAAGCCGAGGAGAAAGGACTCGACCAACCGGGTGGCCTGACGCAGCGACCAGACGAACTTGCGCTGGAATCCCGGGATCGTGATCTGTCCGCGCCTGTACTTCTGGACGAGGCCCTCGAGCGTGAAGTCCGCGGGGTAGGTGACAACTTCGTACTTCGGGGGCGAGCTGTCCAGATCCTCGCGCTCGCTCGACACGTCCTCGATGCCGGATTCCGCCAGATGGTGCCGGTCGTCGCTCATTCGAGACTCCCTCCGTGACTCGTATGCATGGTACTGCGACCGGAGAACGGCCAGCAACGGCGGTCAAGCATGTGCAGTTCACGCGCGCCGGGCGTCTCGGAGCTCCCAGTGTCTTCCCGCGTCTCCGCACGGTCCCTGACGGTCACCGGTGAGGCCAACCGGCACGTCAACCACCTTGCGGTGAGCGGTGAGCCTGCCCCGCTCCGCGACCGCCACGCCGGCGAGACGGCGCCGCGGCCCTACCGGGAATCCGTCCCCGAGGTTTCGCCTGCCGCCTGCCGTTCGAGGTTGCGGTGGATCTCGAGGATGTGGCGAATGTCGTGGTTGCCCTCGTGGCACGCGTACTCGAACAGCGGGCCGTCGGTCCTGACCAGCGGAATCTCCGCGCTCCACGCGCTCGTCCACGTCGCCGGATCGGTGACCGTGAACTCGTAGTGAATCCGATCGGGGCCGGTGCGGGTGAAGCGCTCCACCACGTGGAGGCCGGCGCCGGATCCCCGGAAGCGTCTCCGCTCGGCGTAGTTTCGGGTCTCGACGACCAGCGTGTCCCCGTCCCAGCGGCCGCGCGAGTCGCCGGGGAACTGCCGAATCGCGTCCGGGACGTGCGGGCGTCCGTCGAGCGGGACGATGCGCGGGGGGTTGTTGGCCAGCTCCGTGAACACCACGACATGGTCCGGGGTCTGGAATATCTGATGAACGTCGTTGTAGGACGGCGGCATCATGGGCGGGCCCTCGTGCGACCAGGCGAGGCAGCGCTCGGGCAGGGGCCGGGTCTCGTGGCTGTCGAACGCGCTCGGCCGCGCCTGCGCGGCCCTGGCGGCGGCCGTCCGCGCCGCGGCCGCCGGCGTCAGCGGCGGGAGCCGGCCGTTCCGCGGATGGGTGATCAACGAGGTCCGCCGGCTCGACAGCCCCTTGGGGACCGGCGTGCGCAGCCAGATCTCGTTGTCGTAGTGGATGTGATGACGCTCGTCGGGCGTGCGGTTGCCCTGGAACTTGTAGCGCTCGATCTCCTCGCGGTCGTCGAGGTCAATCAAGGTGAGGATCTCGCGCGCGGACGGGTCGACGCCCTCCGCCGTGAGCGTCCCCGTCAGCCAGGCCGTTTCCTCTTCGGTGAAGAACTCCCGGTCTCCCAGATGCGCGGGCCGCTCGAGCGGCGTGAACGTCTGGGATGTCCAGTAGCCCTGGAGGTCGGGCCGGCCGTCGGAAGTGCGGGGCAGCGTCCATTCCGCAGCCCCGTCCGCTTCGCCGCGGACCGGATCCTGAGCGGGCGCAGAGACCGGCGCCAGAAGCCCGATCGCGACGACCGCGACTGGGACGGCAATCGTGGCATGATGCATCTGTTCCTCCGAGGTCGGCGAGAGACCGGATGCGCCCATGATGGCCTACGACAGGGCCTCTTTCAAGCTGCTCGTCCCGTTCGCCCTCGTCTTCAGCGCCGCTCGGAAGGCGGCCGGCGCCGGGGAGCAAGGAGAGACATCTTCGCGATGAGACGAATACTCCTCCCCCCGGTGCTGCCCGCGCTGTTCACGATCGCCGGCTCCGTGGTGCATCGGGGCGCCTGGCGCGTCGAGCCCCTGTCCGAGCCGTGGCCCCTGGTCGCCGGCGGCATCCTCATGCTGACCGCGCTCGGGTTGGCGGTCTCCGCGTTCCTCGTCTTCCGCCGGCACGACGAGAGCCTGGACCTCCGCAAGCCGACCCGCCGGCTCGTCTCCGCGGGCCCCTACCGAATCTCGCGCAACCCCGTCTACCTCGCGTTCGTCGTCTTCATCGCCGGGCTGGGGTGCGCCAACAACTCGGCCGCCGTCATGCTCGCCGTCGTCCCCGCGTTCGCGGCCCTCAACTGGTACACCATCCCCCACGAGGAGGCGTACCTCCGCCGCAAGCTGGGGGCCGCCTACGACGAGTATGCGGCGCGGGTCAGACGCTGGATTTGACGCGCCAAGCGCGTCGACACCCGACCAGGGAAGGCGCACGAAGTCAGGCCGCCGGCGCGCCGGTGGTTCGACGCTCTCGTTCGGCCGCGTAGGCCAGGCAGGCTCGAACGTCTTCGGGTGAGAGTTGAGGGAACTCCGCCAGAAGCTGCTCCTCGGAGGTGCCGCCGGCCAGGTAGCCGAGCACGTCGCAAACCGTGATGCGCGTGCCGCGGACACACGGCTTTCGGAAACGGACCGCGGGATCGATCGAAATCCGCTCAAGCAGCTTCACATCATCAAGTCTACGCCAGGAGTGGGCGCCTCGGACCATTACAGGCTGGCCCCGGAAACAGCTACAACCCCGGACGCCCACCGGCAGCCACCACTCTGCCCCGTGCAGATCAAGGCCAAGGCGACCACACCGGCTCGCCGTCGCCGTTCCAGACCCGGTAGAGGGCGCGTGGTGACACGCGGTCGCGGGCCAGCGAGAGCTTTCAGGCATCTTCCGTGCCCCGTTGGAAGATCCTGGAGCGGTGCCACGGCAGGTAGCGCTCGTGACCGCGGTGGAGTCCGTGGACCCTCAGCCGCCTGTCGAGTCCGAGCGAGGACCGCGCGCCCGACTGGAGGGCGTCGGAGACGCGCACGGTCCCGTCCGCCGAGATCGTGATGAAGCCGGCGTCGAACGCGGCGTCGAGATGGGGCGCGAGCAGGAGGCCGTTGAAGACGTCGAGGCGCTCCGCGTCCGTGGCGCAGTCGGCCCAGGGCTTGATGTGGCTGGCGCGCAACAGTTCGGGCACGTCGAGGCCGGTCATCGGGCAGCGGCTGTCCCAGTACTCGAACAGGCCGCGGCGGAAGACGTCCTGACCGATTCGCCGCACGACCAGGCGCTCCGCTTCCGTCGTCCGCGGCAGGCTCGCCGTGGCGTCCTCGAAGGCGCGGAGCAGCGCGTCGGGCAGCGTCCGCGAGAGCTGGAACGCGCGGCGCAACAGGCGATGGAGTGCGGCGATACCGTCGACGCTCAGCGCGCCGGCGGCGCCGCCCGGGAGCGGGTCGTCGCATGTCGCTCCGAGACCGGCCAACCCGTCGATGACGTCCGCCCGCGACGCGGCCGCGAGGAAACGGGATTCTCGGCCGGCGGCGAGCCAGATGCGCATCCGCGTCTGGCTGCTGCCGAACGAGAGCCAGTCGAGCGTGCGCTCCCGCTCCAGATCGAAGCCGTTGTCGGTTGCGGCCTTTTCCAGACGCGTGACGGCGACGGCGGTCAGCATCAACGACCTCGCTCCGGCGTCCACTGCAGGCAAACTCGCCGGCCGCGGCCGGGACGCTTGCCTCGTGCGGGCATCAACGCCCCCTCCCCAGCGTCCGCCGCAGCCACGAGACGCGGATGCTCACGAACGCGGGAAGTTGACCGCTGTCGAGGAGCCCGGCGGCGCGCGCGGCCCGATCGTGCCTCGTTGCCGTCCGCCGCTCGAAATCCCGCCGCAGCCGCGTACGTTCACTGTCCAGCGCCGCGCGTCGGGCCGCCACCAGAGTCGGGTGATTGAGGTTCAGGATGGCCCGACGTCGTCCGCCGTCGTACCCACGGTCGTTGATGGCAAGCTCGAGGGCCCTCCGGATCGTCTCATCCAAGGCTGCGTCGTCACGGACGTAGATCTCGCCCTGGCTGGTGAAACCTAACAACCGTTCGTAGTCGAGTTCGGTAGGCCAGGGAAGATCCGGATCCGCATCGTCGGCCTTGAGGGGTCGGTCGCCCTTGGCGCCATCGCACGTGTCCGTCGTGGCGCAGGAGAGGTACAGGTTCCACCAATGAAGAGCGTGTTCGGGATCGCCGCTCAAGGGGCGCCAGTGCTCGACGTGCGGTAGAGAGTCGTCCTCCGACAGCTCCCGTTCGCAGTAAACGCACAGTGCTCCTTGCTCGCCGTACATGACATCGCGCAGCTTGCGCTTGTCGAGCCGATCGAACTCGGCTCTGGCGAACCTGACCCTGTCGGCCCTGCCTGACAGCGCCGCACGGTACTCCCGCTCCGCCGCGGCAAACGACCGCGGCGTCTGACCGTCCGGGCTCACGTTCGAGGGCGGCCAGGGCTTCGCCAGTCCCCGCATCCTACTCCTCCATGAGCCCCTTGGCCCGAATGAGCGCGGGGTCGGTGTCTCCCCACCGCTCCCGCAGCTCCCGATAGATCCGATCCGCCTGCTCCGCGTCGCCTCGATCGATTGCGTCGTGAAGACGACGCAGCGCCTCGGTCCCCTCCTCGTCGCGCTCGTCGGTGTGCATGAAATCGCGCAGGATCGCGTTGGTGTCCCGACCGGACACGAGTACATTTCGTTCCTGGATCCGCCCGTCGACGAGACGCCGGACCTGACGGTTCTCGGCGCTGCTCAGCACCTGCGGCGAGTGCGTGGTGACGACGAGCTGCAGCCTCGGGAAGGCCTGGCGAAGGCGCGGAAGTGCCACGCGCTGCCAGCGCGGGTGGAGGTGCAGGTCGATTTCGTCGATGAGCACCACGCCCTCCACCCGCCCCGGCGCATCGACGCCGTCGAACTGGTTCAGCATGACCGCGCGCCGGGCGATGTCGGCGACCAGGGCGATGAAGACGTGGAAGCCGTCGGAGAGCTGCGACCACCGAACCGCGTGCCCATCCTCGAAGCGCACCACGGGACTCTGCGCCGTTGCGTCGTACCAGGCGTCCTCGACGCCCGGGGTCGCCCGGACCGCCGCCTCTAGCACGGCCTTGTGGAAGAAGCGCTCGGGCTCTCCTTGATCCCTGCGGCCCACGTCACCGAGCATCTCGTCCTGAAGCCACTGCAGCAGCGCCACCTCGTCGAGGTCCGGATCCAGGGACGACTCGTAGGCTTCCCAGCGGTCCCCCGTGCGCTCGACCTTGCGAGGGCCACCCCGCTGGCGTCCCAGACGATCGACGCCGTACCAAGCGAACAACGGCCACGGCTCTCCAGGCACCCGTGCCCGTTCCAGCGCCTCCAGAATCCGCCGACGGTTCTTCACGCGCGACCCGGGCCGAGGTACTGTCGACCACGCGACTTGCGTTTCGCCCACGTCACCGGTCCACGTGAGCTCGAACGGGCCGACCGGCTCCCTTCGCCCTCTCCCGTCGGGCGAACGCATCCTGATGTCGCGCCACGGCCTGAACAGCGCGGTCTTCGGTGCCCCCCGCTGGAACACGGCGAGGCCCATCGCCAATGCGCTAAGCAGCGCCGTCTTGCCGCCGCCGTTCTCGGCGAACAAGACCGTGGTGTCTTCCTCGAGCGGAAGCGTCAACTCGTCAAAGCAGCGGTAATTGCGGGCGCGAATCTCGCGAAAGCGAAATCGGCTCATGTCGCCCTCCTCGGCGGTCCGAGCGGCGAATCGTAGGGTACGCCCGTCGCGGCGGCCGCCGCCAGCGCGTCGTAGGTCTCCAGCACCACGCGCTTCGTCCGGTACTCGCCGTGTTTGCGTTCCTCGGACCCTTGAAGGACAGGAAACGTGCCGAGGATGTGCGCCGTCTCCTCACGCGCCAACCCGTACAAGTGGAAGAAGGCGGCGTCGAGCTCGCACCGGAGCTGGAAGCGGCGCCCGGGATCCCAGACATAGGGTGGACCATCGTCACCGCAATCCTGCGCGAACGCCTTCAGGCTCCAGTTGGTATAGGTGAGTTCGACGACTCGTGGGAGAAGCCAGTCACGAACCTGCATTGACGACGCCCAAGGCGCGCCCACTGTGTATGCGTCCGGCCTGAGTGCAGGAAGTTGTCGAAGGGTAAAGTAAGTCAGGTGAACTCCACCGACCTTTTGCCTTGCGCAATAGTCAAACGGGATACTCGCCAGGTTCGCGTAGAGACCGGCCACGACTTGTGGATCAGAAGATGGCATTGCCACCGGAAATGTGTGACCGACCGCAGCCACGGGAAGAACACACGCGATGACCGTTCGGATGTCGTGCGCGCGGACAACATCTCTCCAACCGAGCAGCCAATGTCTGTTCCAGACCTCATCCAGTCGCGCCGTGACCTCGTTCCCGGGGACCCAGTACCTCGGTAGCGTTATCTGCCCCGGATCGGCATGGGC
Organism: Vicinamibacterales bacterium; assembly: GCA_965204675.1. Classification (GTDB taxonomy): domain Bacteria; phylum Acidobacteriota; class Vicinamibacteria; order Vicinamibacterales; family UBA8438; genus JAJEEA01. The sequence goes on along the minus strand of OZ242003.1, from coordinate 3,785,356 downwards.
AGCTTGGTCGAGCTCGGGAAGCTTACCTTGGTTCGCCTGAGCCTCGCTCTGCCCCTCGTAGGTTCCGAATCGGTGGTCGAATTGCTGGACCATCTTCGCCTCGTACAGAGGCAACATCACCTCTTCGTCCCCCTCGAACCAGTCTCCGTCCCCCTTGAATCGGTCTCCGTTCCCCTTGAACCGGTCTCCCGCGCGCTTGAACCGGTCTCCGTCCAGGCTCCACCCGGCCGACGCCAACTCTGCCCGCGTGCGGAACAGCCCGGAATCGTTGGCCATGTCAAACATGCGCAGGAATCTCAGGCCCCACGGATTCCCGTCCGGGTCGCCCTCCCGCCACAGGACGCCCGCGCGGCGGTACATCGCCAGGTTGATTTCCGCATCCCGCTGCGATCTGAACGTCGGGCAGGTCCGCGTATTCGGGTTCAGCGTGGCGAAGTCGGCGGGGGTCAGGGCGAAGTGCCGCCACCGGTCGTCGAGATCGACCGCGCGCCGCGCGTAGAAGACGAGGTCGGCGCGATGGGACTGCCTGATCGTGAAGAGCACGAACCGATACGCGTGGTGGAGACCCTTGAAGACGAGACTCTCGTTCTCGAAGTGGTGGACGCTGCCTAGGGCGCTGCGGTCGAGAAGAGCCTGGAAATACGCCTTGGTGGTATCGTCGGTGACGATCCCGCCGGGCACGATGAATCCCGCGCACCCGCGGGGCGCCAGCACGTTCCAGTTGTGCTCGGCGAACAGCGCGTACGTGTTCACGTCACCCTTCCCACACAGCGGATAGCGCCCGGACTGCCGCGCGAAGTGGCTCTGTCCCTGCGCGATGCGCGTTGCGTCGGTCCACGCCTTCCAGAGATCCCGGTTGGTGGCGGGCAGCGCCGCAATCAGCGTCTTGCGCTCGGCCGCGTTCCGCGCCGCCGCGATCGCCGGCTCGCGCGTGGCGAAGAACTCCTGCTCCTGGAGCTTCACCCGCTCCCACGGCGGATTGCCGAGCACGACGTCGAAGCCGCCCCGCGCGAAGACGTCCGGAAACGCCAGCTCCCAGTGGAAGAGGCCGTAGTCCTCGGCGATGCGCCGCGTGGTGTCGACGAGGGTCGGGGACGACAACCCCTCCCCGTCGCGCAACGCGAGCCACGCCGCCGTCGTCGGCGCCGCCTCGACCACCGGGCCGGGTGCGTCCTTGGGCCAGAGGAAGGCGGCGCACCACGCGTCGGCCACGAGCTTCTCGCGCTCGTAGGCCGCCGAGGCCAGGAGTGCGTTCCACTGTTGCTGCTTCGCGGCCAAAGCAGCGGCGTCCGCGTCCGGAGCCTGCTCGACGGCGCGAATGGCGTCGCTCAGGGTGACCCTTTCTCCCCGAGGTTCGAACGGCAGCCGGCGCTCACCGGCATTCTCTTCGCGGTTGCGCTGCTTGAGCGATCGAGTGATCTTCTTGTCGTCGCCTTCGAGAACCGCCCACGCGGCATCCGGCACCTGGTCGCCCATGAGCGCGCGGGTCGTGCCCACGAGGGAGTTGCCGCAACGGACATGGCTCTCGAGGAACGTCAGCGGCAGCCCCGGGTCGATCGACTCCATCCACAGGCTCACCTTGCAGAGCTCCACGGCCAGCGGGTTCCTGTCGACGCCGTAGAGGCACCGCCGCACGACATCGCGGAGCGCGCGCTGGTAGTCGTCCGGCGCAGGCGTACCCCCCGCCCGGATGCGCGCGACGCGGTCGGCGAGGCGGCGCGCCGCCGCGAGCAGGAAGTGCCCCGACCCGCAGGCGGGGTCGACGATCGCGAGATCGAGAAGTGCGCCGTCCAGACGCTCGGGATTCGCGTCGACGGTACGTTCGACCACGGGATCGAGGGCACTGTCGAGGAGCACCTGCACCAGCTCGTCCGGCGTGTAGAAGCTGCCGGTCGTCTTTCGCGCGTGACCCCGGCTCTCGTCGGCGCCCGCGAACGAGAAGGACCGACCGGCCCCGGTGATCTGGGGGACGAGCTCCAGAAGCCCCTCGTAGACGTAGCCCAGCTCGTCGGCGCCCATGTCGCGCCAGTTCACGCGGACGAGCCCGGAAGGCTCGCGAAGCCATGCGAGGCGGAAGAACGCCCCGAGTAGCGCGCGGTTCTCCAACTTCGCCGCGTCGAGGTCGGGGCACTCCTCGGGCGCGAACAGGCCGGCGAGGGCGGGCAGGCCGAGACGCGACTCTCCGCCGGCGAGGCTGCGGAAGACGACCCTGACGGCCTCCCAAAGATCGCCCTGCCGGTCGTGGGCGCTCCGGCGCACGGCCCGGTCGCGGAGGCGGCGCAGACCATAGCCCTCGGCATAGAGGCGGCGGGCCGAGTCGGACGCGTCGTTCGGGTGGAGCAGATGCCGTTCCTCCACGGTCAGCAGGAAGACGAGCCGGTAGACCAGTCGGAGTAGTTGCCCGAAGTAGCTGTCCTTCCTGAGATCCCCCGCGTGCAGGGCCGCCCGGAGCCTCCGGTTCGCGGGATGCGAAAGGAACCCCTCCCCCAGGGCCTCGAGCGCCTCCTTGAAGCCCGCGCTCAGCTTCTCGCGCGCCCGCGTCCCCTCCTCCCGGCCCGCCTCGCGCCACGCCTCCAGCGGGCACGTCGCGTCGGGGTCGTCGGCACCGCCGAAGCGCGACTGGTGCGCGAGCAGCCAGAGTGCGGCGAAGTCGGGATACAGGTCCTCGGTGAATATCCGGCCGAGATCGGCCTCGATCCACGCCGGCCGGGTGAGGCTCGCGTTGTCGCGCGCGATGCGCAGCGAGAGCCCGTCGGTGGCGAGGCCCCAGAGCATCTCGCCGGACGCGTTCAGGGTCTCCTGCAGCAGCCCGAAGGCGCTCCGGCGGCGCTGGTCGTCGCCCGGCTCGGGCGCGGGAGCATCCAGACCCAATCCCGCCGGAGCCACCACGACGGGAACGCGGCCGCGGAGCGCGAAGAACGGAACCCGATTCACCCGGTCGTCGATCGTCGTCGGCTCCGTGCGCGCGAGGGACACGAATCCGAACGCGTCGCGCAGCAGCGGCTCGACGAAGCGCTTGGCGAGCGCGCGGGGATCGCCTCCCGCGGCACGGCCCGATTCCAGCTCGCGGAAGCACGCCTGGGCGATGCGCCAGCTCCGCGCGATCTCGTCGCGGACGTCGAGGCCCTTCGGAATGCGGTAGTCAGCCGGCTCCTGCTTGCCCGCTTGGCGCTGCGCCACCCGGCCGAGCCAGTCCGCGCCGAGGAGACCGCCCTCGATCGAGAGGGCCTCGAAGGCGATCCGAGCCTCGGTCGGGCGACTTCCGCGAGGCGCCATGGTCACGCCACCTTCGGCAGGAGCACGTAGACGCCGATCACGTCGGGGCGCGGAACGGCCTCTACCGCGGTGCTCCCGGTCGCCCGGCTGGCCTCGCGGACGCGCGAATGGTCGGCGAGCAGGGCGCGCGCGCGCGCGGAAGAGAAGGCCTCAATGTCCGCCGCGCGCTCGGGAAGCGTAGCAAGGGCTCGTGCGACCTCCCGCTCTCGAACGTGCCGCGGGGGATCGTCGGCGGGCGGCAGCGCCAGCAGGGCCAGCGCTTCCGCGCCGGTGATCGGCTCTGCCGTCCGCGGGGCGGCCCACGCGAGGGCGGTCGCCTCCTCGACCATCAGCGGCTCCCGCCTGCGCGACAGAAGCTGGTGGCGCAGTCGCAGCAGCACGACGGTGGCGCGGGCGCGCACGCCGTCGGAGATCCAGCAGCCGGCGCGCCCGAGGACCGACGGGTCGCCGGCCGCCGCGGCGCCGTCGTCGACCGAGAGCGTCCGCCCGAGCAGCGTCTCGGCGAGCACCGCGACGAGGGGATGGCTGCGCTGCACGGGACGGCATCCGGGTGCCGGCGGGTACGCGAAGTCGATGGCGATGGTGCCCGCGATGTCTTCGGCCGCCAGGCGCTCCCGGACCTCGGGCGGCAGCGGTGCGGTCGGGACCTTGAACCCCCGCCCGCGCGATTCGAGCCCGGAACCGAGCCGGGCGAGAGCGCGGCTTGCGAAGCGCTGCACGTCGTCGCGGCCGCCGAGCGCGGCGAGGCTCTTGTGCCACTCGGGCAGCACGTCGTCGGGCTTGAGGCGCCGCTGGGCGAACACGGTCCGGCTCTTCTTCGCCTTCGCCTTGACGTCCTCCCAATGACTCTCGAACAGCTCGAGCTGTCGGCCCTCATGGACGGCGCTGCGACCCCGCCGCCGCAATAGCACGGCCTTGAGCAGCGCCTGCGTGAGCGAGTGGCCCTCGTCGGGCACCGGTACGGGAACGCCGAGCTCCTCCCGGATGCGCGCGGCCTTGCGCAGGATCACCTGAAGCACGGCGCCGTCCACCGGGTTGTCGCCGTAGAGGAGCGTCGCGCGCACGGTCCTGCTCGGCTGGCCGAAGCGGTCGACACGACCCTCGCGCTGCTCGTGGCGCGTCGGGTTCCACGAGAGATCGTAGTGAACGACGGCATCGAACTGCTCCTGCAAGTTGATGCCCTCCGACAGGCAGTCGGTGGCGACGAGAACCCTGGCGTTCTCGGCGGCGCCGAGCCGCGCCACGCGCTCCTCGCGCTCCTCGGGGGGCATCTCGCCGGTCACGGCGTCGACGACGGCGCCCGTCAAGCTCGCGCCGAGGTGGCGGGCCACGTAGCGCGCCGTCGCGATGAAGCGACAGAAGACCACCACGTTGAAGCCGTCCTCGACCAGCTCGGTAACCTCGGCCGCGGCCGCCCTGAGCTTCGGGTCGCCGCTCCGGCCTGCAAGCCTCTCCGCCTGCTCGACGAGCCGTGCCAATGCAGGGTTTTCGCCGCCCGCCGCCGGGGGCTCGACGTCGTCCGCGATCAGCGCGTCGACCTCGCCGTCGAAAACGCGATTGAGAAGGTCCTCGCGGGCCTCGTCGTCGAGATCCTCGCCCGCGCGGGTGCGTAGGGCGAGCACGGCCGCGGCGGGGCTCGACGCCGCGCAGCGAAGGAGCGCCAGCGTTCCCCAGAAGTTCAGGCGCTGCCGCCGCTCGTCGCTGGCGCCCGTCTCGACCGCCTCGGCGCAGTAGTCGAGGACGTCGTCGAGGAACGCCTCCCAGGCACCGCTGAGCTTGTACGTCACTTCCTTCGTTTCGCGGCGCGGGAAGATGTCGCCGTCGCGCCACTCGGCGATGTCGGGACGCCGCCTCTGGACGAAGTGGCTCGCGAGGCGTTCGCGAAGTCGCGTGCGCTCCGCGCCCGCGACTTCCGCCAGGCACTCGAAGTCACGGGCGAGCAAGCCCAGCAGCCGGTAGAAGGCGGCGTCATCGCCGCTGTGCGGCGTAGCGGTGAGCATCACGAGATGCCGCGACGCGCTGTCGGCCAACCCCCGGAGCAGCTCGTACCGCTGATGCCGGCCCCGGCCGGCCGACACGCAGGTGTGCGCCTCGTCGACGATCACGAAGTCGGGGCACGCCTGGAGGAAGTGGTCGCGTCTCTCCCGGGTCTTGATGTAGTCGAGACTGACGACGGTGTGCGGGTGCACCGAGAAGATGCTCACGCCCGGCGGAATGCCCCGTTCCAGGCGTCGCGCGCTACGGGCGGTGACGGGTGCGGCGCGGATGTTGAAGCGAACGTCGAGCTCGATGACCCACTGGTCCACGAGATGCGGCGGACAGAGGACGACGGTGCGGTCGATGTCGCCGCGGTCGAGCAGCTCGCGTGCGATGAGCAGGGCCTCGATGGTCTTGCCGACGCCGACGTCGTCGGCGACGAGCAGGCGCACCGGGTCGAGCTTGAGCGCCATGAGCAGCGGCACGAGCTGGTAGGCCCTCGGCTCGACCGAGATCTGTCCGAGGCTCCGAAAGGGCCCGGCGCCCCGTCGCAACGAGAGCAGCAGTGCATCGCGAAGCAGGAGTGCAGAGTCGTGACCGCCGAGTTGGTCTGCGCCGGGCAACGGGAACCGTGCCTCGCGAACCGGCTCGATCTCGAGCGGCAGGTGGATGAGCGTCCGATCCTCGTCCGATCCCGTGACAGGACGGACGCAGAGCGTCTCTGCCGAGCTTCCGGTGAGGACGACCCACTCCCGCCCACGGGCGCTGACGAGGCTTCCGGGCGCGTAGGCGAGGTCGCTCATGACGCCTGCCCCAGGGCGGAGGCCAGCCGCGCGAAGGCGGCACGCCAGTCCGCGGGGTCCTCGAACCGAATCAGCTCGAAACCGAGATCCTCCATCGCCAGGAGAGCTCGACCGTCGACCTCGTCGATGACCGCGGCCACGTAGTGCTTGCGCCAGACGCAGCGCACAGACCCGGCGCCTGTTGCGAACGGCTCCGAATCCGGCGCGGGAAAGCCGCGGCGCGCCGCTTCCGTGAGCCACCGATCCTCGCGCGACACGGTGAGGGCCGCACGAAACTCCCCCGGGGCCCCAGTGAGAGTGGCGGCGATCGGCTGGGTCCGCGCCCTCGGCACCGTGCGTGCGTGGGCAAGTCGCAGCAGCATCGTGCGGGCGTCCTCGTCGCGACGGTCGAGATTCTCGTGGTCGGGCTGGTTGTAGTACGACATCAGGCAGCGATAGCAGGCCGCCACGCAGGCCGTCCCCGGCTGGTCCGACAGAGCCGCTACCGAATCGGGCGGAGCACCGTCGACGGCCAGATGCATGATCTCCAACGCCTTGCTCGCGACGCTGGCGAGGCTCGTCTCCTGGCTCACGAGCCGGGTGAGCACGCCAGCGCCGCCCTCGGTGGCCTCGTAGAGCAGAAAGCCCCTGCGGACGTCACGCGTGGGCATCGGCTCGGCGAGCATCTCGCCTTGCTCGAGCTGGAACACCGCCTCGATGCCACGCAGAATCGCGTGCTGCACCGTGGTCAGCGCAACCTCCGATGGAGGGTCGCCGGCGGGCTGGAAGAGGAGTGCGTTCTTGCGGTCCTGAACACTGGGGACGATCCACTGGCGGGGCGAGGCCGTGGGATCGATTGGCCCCTCGTTGGCGTCTTCGTCCTCGCTCTTGGCCCAGTACCCCGATACGGGATCGATGCGAAAGCCGAGGATCTTCTTGTCGGCTCTCCGGCGCAGGCCCTTGTTGAGTCGCGTGATCGTCGCGCCGGTACCGTACGCCAACCGCACTATCTCGCCCTCTTTGTCAGAGACCGACGCGTGCCGGACGTCGATCTCCTGGTCGCGGACCGCCCATTCGAACGTCGTCTGCAGGTCGAAGCCCTGGCGCTGGCGTTCTTCGTCGTTCGCGGTGATCTGCTCGGCCGGCTGCGTGGCCACGTTCTCGATCCGATACGTGTTGCCCACCACCTCGGCGTCACCGAGCGACGTTCCGCAGGCGTGGCACATCGACAGGTCGTCGCCGAAGTGCCCTCCGCCGCAGCTCGTACAGATTCGCACGGCCTTCGTGGGCAGTTGCGAGTCGGGCGTTGCCGACTCCCGGTGCCCGAGCGAGAGGAGCGCCCGCACGACCCGGTAGGCGCGCCCCTCGTGATAGACGAGGCTGCGAGGGCCGAACTCGGCAAGCGCGAGGAAGCGCGGGCGCTGAAGGTAGGTCTGCCGACCGCGGCCATCCCGACTCGCCGGGATGTACGCGAAGAGGGGCAACCTGGGGAAGTTGTAACCAGGCAGGAAGCCCTCGGTGGCGAGGTAGCGGTAGGTATAGAAGTCGCTCGAGAGCGCGCTCGTGCCACGCTGCAGCAGGTTGAGCTGGTCCACCGCCTGCGCGTGCCGAGTCTGCGCCGCCCGCTTCTCCCGGTAGGGGGTGGAGTAGTCGTCCATGGTGCGCCGCGCCGCGTCCCGCTGCTCCTCGGCGGCGGCAAAGAGGTCCCGCCAGCGATCGAAGGCCCCGTCGAGGCGCCCCGCCGCCGATGCCACGATGGCATCCGAATAGGCGTCCCGGCCGGTGTACCAGGGTGCGAACTCGGGCGTGAGATCGTCGGCGACCAGGTCGAGAACCCGCCGAATCCGCTTGCCTGCGTCTTCGGCGACCCGCTTGTGCTGGAGTGCGGCCTTGATGTCAGGAATGAGCGGGCGCCCGGCATCGTTGAGGAGCAGCAGCTCCGCGATGCACTTGTCGAGCGGCTGGTCGACGCACGAGAGCCAGACCGCCTGGAGATGGCTGTCGATGAGGTCCCGGTTCGTGAGCTCGAGGACCGGCGCGCGCACTTCGCCATGAACCATCGCCTTGGGGTCGCGGAAGAAGTACTGGTCGTGCGGGCTCTGCGAAGACGCGTAAGCGACGACCAGGGCGGCCTGTCCGTTTCGGCCCGCACGTCCGCCGCGCTGCGCGTAGTTCGCGGGCGTGGGCGGCACGTTGCGCATGTGGACCGCGTTCAGTGCCGAGATGTCGACGCCGAGCTCCATCGTCGGCGAGCAGAAGAGGACCGGCAGGAACCGATTCGTCTCTCCAACCTCCCGCAGTCGCTTCTCGCCCTTGGTGAGCTCCTCGCGCTCTCGGTCGCCGAAGCGAAAGCGCTTCTCGCGGATCTCCCGATTGTCGGGATCGACCTGGGCGGTGTGCTCACGGGCCTCGAACCCGAACAGCGGGTGCGTCGGGGCGCGGAGCATCCCAGCGAGATTCTCGTACAGGTTCCGGAAGAACGCGTTCTGCTTGGAGACTCCGTCGTCCGGCGGCGCGTTGCCCAGTTGGAAGACGACACACGCGTCGTTGAGCCGCCACCCCGGTTGGTCGAACGGCGTGTTCTCCTCCGACACGAGGCCGTGCGTCGCCCCTGCACGGAGGAGGTCGTTGACGAGCCGGTCGAAGTCCTTCGAGCTCAGGTCTCGGATGGTCTTGTCGCCGCCCCAACGGCTCGACGACCGTAGCGTTCGGCCGAGACCGCTTCGTGAGCCGCCACGCACGATCAGCTCCTGGTCTCGGAGCGTGCTCGCCCGGCGAGTGGGGGCGACGACCATCAGCCAGCGCGCGCCTCTCGGCTTCTCGTCACTGCCGAATCCCCAGGGCGGCCGGAGGCGGCTGTGCGACTTCGCGACCAACTGCTCGAGGACGGCGGCATCCAGAACCTGGCTGCGGATCGCCATCCACTTCCGCATGTGGTCGAGCAGCGCGCGATAGACCCGCGCGCGGACAGTGTGGCTGGCCCGCTGCAGCACGGGGTGCGAGCCGGCGAACAACTCTTCGTCCGCCGCGAGCTCCTCGAGGCCGCGATACTCCACCCGCACCATGCCGAGCTCCTCGAGGTTCGGGTTCGTGTACCGCCAGCCGCGTCGCTGATCGAACCAGACGCGATAGGTGAGCACCTGGCGAAACGTGCGCTCGGCCTCCTGCAGGTTGAACCCGCGCAGCGCGGGTTCGAGCAGCCACTCCGTTCGGAGCTCCGGGTCCGGCCGGTCGAAGCCGAGCGTCCGCTGTACCCCGGCGCCCAGCTCGTCGCTGCGGAGCCCGCTCGAACGTGCGTCCTTCAGCGCACCGAGGAGACCCGCGCGGACCAGGCCCACGAAGAGAAAGTCGTTGAAATGGCCGGCCTGGAGCGCGGCGTCCTGACGGTTGTCGGTAAAGCCGAGGAGCTTCCGCGTGTAGGGGCCCAAGCGCGACTCGGCACCGTGCATCCAGCGCAGCGCGCTGGCGACGAGTACCGTAGTCGCCGAGCTGCGGCCCTCGGCCGAGAGGGAGGCGAGACGCGTGCGATCACGGGCCGCACCACCCCGAGTGTCCCCGCAGCGAAGACAGAGTCGGAACTTGCCGGGCAGGAACCACACCGTCGTCCCGGAACCGACTCGCCCGTCGGCCCCCACCGTGAAGCGCCGGGCACGCGCCTTGCGGTAGTACGCCTTCAGCCGCAGGTTGCCGCCGGAGTCGAACTCGATCCACGTCTCCGGGTAGTCCTCGTCCCGGTCGTCGAAGGTGAACTCGCGATCGTCGACCGGATGCGTTGTCAGGAAACCGAAGACTTCCCTCTCGGGCCCCGCCTCATCTCCATCTCGGTCGGCCTCTTCCTGCCTGGTCGGCGGCGCGTCGTCGATGTCCCTCGCGAGGAAGACGAATGCCCCGTCGTCCCGCCGCGCCAACCGCACCGGGTGATACTCGTGCCCGCACTCGCGGCAGAAGTGCACGGCGTAGAGGCGTTTCTCCGCATGGCCCGGCAGGAACTGCTGACCATCGACGGTCACCTTGCGGGTGCCGGGCGGCTCGACCGTCGCGTAGGCGTGCCCGGCGCCGGAGATGAACTGGTGGAGCTTGAATGCGAAGAAGCTCTTCTCGCTGCCGCGAGGGTCCGAGGTCCGCGTACGCTCAGGGACGCTCGACACCAGGAGAAGGTCCCGCAGCGCCTTGCCGCACGCGGCGGAGGGCCGGCCCGATTCCTCAGAGAGCCTGCTCTCCGCCTCGGTCACCGTCATGGGCTTCGCCCGCACCCAGCGCTGGTCCTCCTCGGAGAACGAGATGCCGAGACGCGTCTCCACCCACACCGCAAGCGGATGCTCCCTGAACTCGGCGTCGGAGATGTCCGGCGGTACGCCGGCATCGATGGCCTCGCCAAGTTGCGGCCTCACCGAGTCGGCCGTGACCGCCGAATCCGTGATTCGTTCGAGCGTCTCGACGATGACGTTGTTCTCGGTGATCTCGCTCCCGAAGAGCTTCGAAGCCACGCCCGACACCACGCGGTTCCTGTCGCCGATGGACCCTTCGCTCGCCATCGTGGCCGACGTGCCGATGCACAGGAGGTTCTCGGGCCGGAGGCGCTCGCGGACACGGCGCACGAGCAACGCCACGTCGGCGCCCTGGCGGCCGCGGTAGGTGTGGAGCTCGTCGAGCACGAGGAAGCCGAGGCCCTCGCAATTGCCGATGACGCGTCGGTCGGTCTCCTCCTGCCGCGTCATGAGGAGCTCGAGCATCATGAAGTTGGTGAGGAGGATGTCCGGGGGCTCGTCTGCAACCCGCTTACGCTCGTCTCGGTCCTCCTGCCCCGTATAGCGGGCGAACGTGACCGGCCGGTCTCCGGGCACCTGCCCGATGAACTTGTCGAGCTCCTCCAGTTGGGAGTTGGCGAGCGCGTTCATCGGGTAGACGACGATGGCGTGCGTGCGCGGCTCCGCGCTCCTCTCTCGTGCGGCCAGCACATGGCTGACGATGGGGATGAAGAAGCAGAGCGACTTCCCGGACCCCGTGCCGGTCGTCACCACGAAGCTCTCGCCGTCCGCGGCGAGCGCGATGGCCTGTTCCTGGTGCTTGTAGAGAGACAGCGGCCGACCGTTCGCGCGGAAGATGTCGGCACACCCGGGGTCGACGACGCCGCTCTCGGCCAGCGCGCCGACGTCGGTCGAGCGCTTGTAGCTCGGGTTGATCTGGATGAGGGGCTCGGGCCAGTAGCGCTTCCCGGCGTAGATGGCCTCGACCTGCTCCCGGATATCCTGAGCGTGGATCGTCGTGAACGACGTCGCGAAGCGCTCGTACTCGTCGACGACGCTGTCGCGCAACGCGAAGACGTCGAGCGCCGGCGCCTTTCCCGCCATCGCCGCTTCCGAACTCGGCCGCGCTGCGCTGCTCCCCGTCATCGTTCAACCGGCTCGAGGCGCAGGATCGCCCCGTCGTCGGCGTCGGTCAGCACGTAGAGGAGCCCGTCGGGGCCCTGGCGGACGTCGCGGATTCGCTGGCGCAGCTCGGTGAGCAGCCACTCGCGGCGGGCCTCCTGGCCCTGCTCGTTGAAGACGATGCGCTCGAGGTGGCCGGTGTTGCGGATCATGCCGGTGCGCAGCGAGCCGACGAAGACGTGGCCGCGCCAGTTGGGGAAGCGGTCGCCGTCGTAGAAGGCCATGCCGGACGGGGCGACCGAGGGCAGCCAGACGATCTCGGCCGGCTCCATGCCCTCCTGGAAGGTGCGGTCCGCGACGCGGCCGCCGGAGTACTCGCGGCTGTAGGAGACGACGGGCCAGCCGTAGTTGGCGCCGGGGCGAATGCGGTTGAGCTCGTCGCCGCCGAGGGGGCCGTTCTCGTTGGCCCAGAGCATCCCGGTCGCGGGATGGATGGCCGCCCCGAGCTGGTTCCGGTGGCCGAGGGAGTAGATCTCGGGCCGGTAGCCGTCGCGGCCCACGAAGGGGTTGTCGTCGGGGATGCCGCCGTCGTCGAGCAGGCGTACGACCTTGCCGACGGTGTCCGCGGGGTCCTGCGCCCGGGGGCCGCCGGTGGCCGCCCCGAACGCGCCGCCCACCGTCATGTAGAGGCTGCCGTCGGGGGCGAAGACGACGCGCGAGGCGGCGGTGCCGCCGACCGGGTCCGACAGGAACAGGTCCTCGACGTCGGCCAGCCCGTGCTCGGTCAGCCGTCCCCGCGCCAAGGTCACCCACGCGCCCTCGCCGGCCGGCTTCGAGTACGTCCAGTAGACGAGCCGGTTCTCGGCGAACTGGGGATGCAGGGCCACGTCCATGAGGCCGGCCAGCCCCTGCGAGTAGACCTCCGGCACGCCGGTCAGCGGCTCGGGATCGAGGACCCCGTCGCGGACGATGCGCAGCCGCCCCGGCCGCTCCGTCACCAGCAGGCCGCCGTCGGGCAGGAACGCCAGCCCCCAGGGGTGCTCCAGCCCGCGCGCCACCACCGTCACGCGCACCTGCGGCTCCTCGGCGGTGGCGATGACGAGGGGCTCGTCCGGCAGGGGCACCGGCGGCAGCCCGGGAAGCTGCGCGCCGGCGTTCGCCGCCACCGCAAGGGCGCACCCACATGCCAGGGCGACGCCGACCATCGGTGAACCACGCCAGCCGCCCGTCTGCGCTCTCATCGACTGCCTCCCCTCGAAAGACCGGCGGCGAGGTCGCCGCCGAGCACCGCGCCGCAGAACGGTGCAGATGCCGGGCGCCGCCGTCCCGGTCGACCGCTTCCGCTTCATCCCGACTGCTGCCTCGGCAGCCGCCAGTGTACCGCGGGGACGTTCCTGATCGGGTGGTTCGGCCTCTCGGTCCGCACCTCGATGATCGTCTCCGCCCGGTTCGTCCACATGCCGTCGATCGTGTCGCTGGCGACCGCGTTGTGGTCTCGGTACTGCGCCTTCAGAAAGGCGTTCACGCCGTGGCGCTCCATGCCGTCCTGGAGGGCTTCCGCGCTGTCGAACGTGCGCGTCCGCACCGCGCCTTCCCGCATTCGGGCGGTGACCGTGGCGCGCCCGCCTTCCGTTCGAATCGCCACTTCGTCGTACTTGCGTCGCAGGATGGCGTTGTTCGCGTAGGCGGCCGGGTCTTCCGCCATCGGCCTCAGGCTCTCGGGCACACCGTCGAGCAGCGGCCCGTCCCTCCTGTATTGGGCTTCAGTCGCCCTGTACACCGTCAGGACCGCTTCGATGTGGGCGTCCTCGAGCGCGTTCACGGCGATTTCCAGCGCTTCCGGATCGGCCATCTCGCAGACCGCGATGTCGAAGAGGTCACGGGTCGGAGCCGTCAGCCCCCGTCCCTGGAGCTTTCCGCACATGATCTGTGCATTGCTCAGTACGAGCGTCTCTTCCCCGTCCACGATTCTCGGCTGCTCTCCTTTGGCGGGAATCGGCGCGGTCAGGGTGACGTCGACGTGGTTGTCGCGGTTCCGCTCGAACTCGATTCGCCGGAACGTCGGGTGTTCGATTCGGTACCCGTTGCAGGCCGACGCGGCCCGGTCGAGTATCTTCCGCGCGTCCTCCTTCGTGGCGAGCTGCAGGTAGACGTCCATGTCGAGGCTCAATCGGTGCGCCCACTGGGCGCTGAGCATGCTGCCGCCCCCCAGTCGCTCCCCTTCCTGGTTCTCGGTGTGCGGGCGCACGTATCGCCTGAATGCCGGCCGCATCCGGGCGAGGATCTCGCGCGGCTGGCCGCGGGTCTCCAGCTCCGCCGCCTTGCTCGGGTCCGTCACTGTGCTGCGAACCGGTTGATCCTGCGTGCTCCTTCGCCGTCGGTGAGTCCCTCGCGGTGCAGCGCGCGCACCAGCTCACGCCACGTGTAGACCTCTTCCAGCCTCGCCCGGATCTGCTCCACGATGCCGGCCTCGTGGAACCACCTGAGCAGCATGCCGGTCTCTTCGGGCGTCCCGGCCGGCGTGTGCACGGCTCGGTAGAAGTCCCGCGCTCCCGGCACCCGCTTCCAGTCCGAGCAGCTCATGCGGAGCCGGTGGGTCACGGTGCGGCTGTTCGGGCCCGTCTCGCCGCTGCCGATCCGGTAGCCGTATGCCGCTCGTTCGGCGGCCGACGCCCGCGTATCGTCGAACGCGCCGGGCGGACCGAGCATGTCGGGCACCGCGTCCCGGTCCGCAAGCCGCAGCCGCCGCCAGTTCTCGCGCCACTCGGCGGCCGATTCACGCCCGCTCTCCAGTTCCGCGGCCTGCGTTGCACCGTTGTCGCCGTCGTGCATCGGTCTCTCGGTCGGTGGGGGCGCCCGATCAGCGGCTCGACATCCGCCGCGCCGGCTGCAGCTCGTCGAGGTCGAGCGTATTCACCCGGTCGACGATCTTCGCGAACGCCCGCGCCGCCACCTCGATCCCGGCCGCCGGCACCAGCTCGGGCACGTCCCAGTCGGTGTGCTTGTGCTCGGGCGAGCGGATGAGCTGCACCGACGGCGCCTCCTTGTCGATGGCCATCATCTCGCCGGTGGCGCGGCCGTCCATCGCGCCGAGCCGAGCCGTCACGGCTCGCCGCCCGCCAGCTCCGGCTCCCGCTCGACCCGCCGCAGGCCGCGCAGGAAGTAGTCCGGCGCGACGTAGCGGGTGTGCCAGTTCAGCCAGTCGTCCTCGTGCCGCCGGTACACCGGATCGTCCTCGAGCACGGCCGACACGTCGGGGTCGTAGACGGGCTGGTCGTGCGACGGCAGCGGCCCCACCGTCTTCGCGTGGGTGGTGTTGAAGTCGCCGTCCTTGACCCAGCCGTCGCCGATGAGCACGTAGTCGCGCCGCCACCCCGCCTCGGGCGGGGGCGGGGCGTCGAAGCGGAGCCGCATCTCGTCGCCGGCGTTCATGATGACGTAGCGGTCGTCCACCCCTTCCAGCAGCTCGCGCACGTCGCCGAACCGGGTGTGGAAGCCGACGAGATCGCGCCACCGGGGCCGGTGGTTGCCGATCTCGTAATCCGGCAGCTCGAGCCCGCGCGGCCCGAGCAGCTCGGTCCGCGAGTAGCCGCGGTAGCCGAGGTCGGCCACGACCGGGTCGAGGCGCGTCTCCCGCGCCAGACCGGGGTCGAGCCGGGGGGCCTGGGCGATCCAGTCCCAGTAGATCTCGAGGTTGGTCCGCAGGCGCAGCCGCCGCGGCCGCGTGCCGTCCGGGAGGCGCGGCACGTCGACCACCATCGTCTTGAGCTTGCCGGCCGGGAAGCCGAGATCCGGGTGCAGCACCACCCAGCTCCCTTTCGCGTCCCGCCCTTCCATGGCCACGCCGCGGGGAATCGGGTGCTTCCCCTGCCCGAGGGCCACGTTGATGCTGCTGTCGGTGGGATACACCCAGCCGTAGGCGAGCAGGGTCACCGCGTCCCACGTCTCCGTCCCCTCGTCGAGCTCCAGCTCGAGGTGGTGCGGCTCGGCGACCCCCTGGTGGGTGCCCTCGGCGAACGTCGCCACGTAGCGGTTGTCCCGCTTCGCGACGAGCTCGCTCACGTCGGCGCCGGCGTCGTCCCAGACCCGGTTCACGGTGAGGGCGGGGCCGGTGACGACGGTGTCGAGCGGCACCGGGTCGCGGGCGAAGCGCTCGTCCACCCACACCTCGGTGTCGGGCGGATGGTCGACCACCAGCAGGGACACGTGGTCGAAGAAGTGGGTCTCCCACAGGTCGGCGGTGATGCGCAGGTCGTACTCGCCGTCCACGGCGGCGAGCTGATCGCCGCGGACGAGCACCCGGTCCTCGGTGAAGGCGATGTCGGCGGTGTCCTGGGCGTTGATGCGGAGGCCGAGGGGCGAGCGCCAGATGAAGTCGGTGACGAACTGCATCCGGCTGCCGTCGTGGGCGAAGAGCCACGGGCACGAGCCCTTGAGCCGCTGCTCGGCCGCGACGACCTGGTTGGCGGCGAACTCGAAGTCG
This sequence comes from Vicinamibacterales bacterium, assembly GCA_965204675.1. Classification (GTDB taxonomy): domain Bacteria; phylum Acidobacteriota; class Vicinamibacteria; order Vicinamibacterales; family UBA8438; genus JAJEEA01. The sequence continues at coordinate 3,769,469 of OZ242003.1, read as the reverse complement.
GCCTGGGTGACGCCGTTGGGCCAGCTTATGCGGGTGACGTCGGCCTGGGTCTGGACCCCGAGGCCGAAGTGGGCGGGTGCGCCGGTGAGCACCTGCTTCTGGACGAGCAGGCCGGCCCGCACCTCGATCTCGCCGCCCACTCCGAACGCGTTGATGCGCTGGTCGCCGGCCGCGGTGTTGGCGCGGGGCCGGATCTGCTGCCAGCCGTAGCCGGCGTCGGCCTGCGCGGTCAGCCGCACCGGCGTGCCGTCGTCGACGCCGACGAGATCGAGGAGGCCGTCGCCGGTGAGGTCCCAGGCGGCGAAGATCTCGGCGTCGACCCCCGCGTCGAACGGCTCGAGGCGGGACGCCTCGTCGGCCAGCCACATGCGGGTGCCGGAGGCGCCCGACGCGAGCACGTCGAGGGCCCCGTTGTTGTCGAGGTCGGCGAGGAGCAGCCGGTGAGTGCCGGGGGCGGCCCCGGCGGGAAAGCCGTCCCACGACGCGATCTCGGCGGTCTCCCAGGCGGCCCCGTCCCAGCTTCCCCGCCACAACCCGCCGACCCCATCGAGCAGCGCGAGGTCGAGCCGGCCGTCGGCGTCGAGGTCGCCGACGGCGAGGCCGATGGCCCCGGCCGCCAGCGCCAGGGGCTCGGCCGCATCGAACCGGCCCGCCTGGCGGTTCTCGAACAGGTGCACCACGCCCTCGCCGTCGAGGAGCGCGGCGTCGGGGTCGCCGTCGACGTCGAAGTCTCCCCAGCCGAAGTCGCGGAGAGCGGTCACGCCGGGAAAAGGACTCTCCCGCTGCCACGTGCCGTCTGCGTTGTTGCGCAGCACCGACGGCGCCCCGGCGGTCGCACCGAAGACCATGTCGAGATCTCCGTCCATCTCGATGTCGGCCGCCCACACCCCATAGGCACCGCGAACCGCGGGCTCCTCCCCCGCCAACGTCGCCACCAGTACCTCTGCGAAACCGTCGACTGCCTCATCCCCCAGCCAGAGTCGGATCCCTCCCGGTCCCGCCAGCACCAGGTCCATCCGGTAGTCGCCGTTCCAGTCGAGGGCGAGCACGCCGTTGGCGGACGGCGGCGCCGGCCCCACCGGCCCCGTTCCGGTCGGAAACGGGAGACCGGCGCCGCCGGCCGGGGCGCCGAGAAGTCGCGCCTCCTGTCCGTTCGCGGCGACGACCATCGGAGCCTCCTCCCCGCCGGGCACTACCGCGACGACGATCTGGTCGTCGGATACACCGGGGTCGATCGGCTCGGCGACATAGGCGAGGCTCTCGTCCCGCGGCGAAGCGGTGGCCGGCGGCGACGGCAGCACGAGGAAGCGCATCAGCGGCTCGGCGATGGCCTCGGCGCTGACGCTGACCCGGGCCTGGTCCTCCCGGAACGCGGGCAGCCGCACGAGGACGTTGCGCAGGAGCTGGGCCGGCCTCTGGGCTCGGACCAGGTCCCCCTCGTCGACCGCCGCCGCCAGTCCTTCGAGCTGGGTGACGGCGAGATCCGGCCAGCCGCCGATCATCCCCTGCAGGCGCTCGACGGTGTCGGTGAGGGCCGGCGCGTCCTGCCGGCGGGCCGCCACCCGCGCGTGCTGCACGAGGACCGCGAGGTTGCCGGGCCGGCGGTCGCGGATCGCCTCGAGCTGGGCCTGGGCCTCGGCCGCCTCGGCATCGCCGCCGGCCCGGTCGAGCTCCTGGGCGAGGGCGTACCGGGCCCGCAGGTGGTCGGGATCGAGCTCCACCACCTGCCGGTACCCCGCGACGGCCTCCTCGAAACGGCCCTGGAAGCCGGCGAGCTGGGCCTCCAGGAAGCGCACCTCGGCGCTGTCGGGGGCGAGGCCGCGGGCCGCCTCGATGTGCCCGGCGGCCTCCGCCTCGTTGCCGAAACCGACGTGCACCACCGCGAGGTTGGCCCGGATCGCGGGCTCGTCCGGGGCCAGCGCCGCCGCCCGCTCGAACGCCGCCTGGGCGTCGTCGAGCAGCCCGACCTCGAGGGAGGCCAGGCCCCGGTAGAACGCGCGCACCGTCTCGCGGTACTCGGGCGATATCTGCGACGAGACGCCGGTGGGCATGCCCCCGCAACCGGCGAGGCCGAGCGTCACGGCGGCGACACAAGACGCGAGCAATCGGAACCCGACAGGCAGCTTCATCATCCTTCTCTACGTTCGGTCTCTTTCGTACCGGCGTCCGGAGCCGGCTCGACAAGCGATCAGGCCGCCCGCTGGCAACGGCCGCGGAAGGCGAACGCCACGGGGCATGATAGCAGCGAACCTCCGAGACGACGGTCGGCCGCCGATGCCCGATCGTCGGTCCGGCGTGCCGACGGCATGTCGGCACGATGTCGTGAGGCGCCTCGGATGTGGACGGCGCAACGGCAAACCGCGCACACGCCCCGCGGAGGCGGAGGAAACTCGCCTCACCCCCGGCCAACCGGACTTGGCGCTCCCGCCGGACCGGATCCCCACCCGGTCTCCCGGACGTCGTCCGCCGGCAACTCGGGTGTCGGACCGCAAACATCGACACCGGCGGTTTCCCTGCGACCGCCGACCGGGTAGTCGCCCGGTCGCGCCACGGCGGCGCCGGCGGCCCGCCTCGGAGTCCGAACCGCTGGCACGACCGTTGCTTCTCCATACCGAGAGCGCGGCGTCGGGTCGCGCATCACGAGGAGGTCATTCATGAGGACACGGAGACTCCTGGCGGCGGTGGTGTTGGCCGCCCTCCCGCTCTGCGCCGGCGCCCTGGACGCGACGCCGGCGCAGCACGCCATCGAAGGTCCGGACGGTCCCCGGTGGCTGCACTCGCTGGGCCTCGATTGGGACTATGCGCTCGCCCTCAGCGGGAGGCTCCTGGGCTGCAGGGGCTGTCCGCTGGCGCACGCCCTCGCCCGGTAGTGCGCCGCCCCGCCAGGGTTCGCGACGACGCGGCCCCGGTTACACGGGGAACGAGAGCGAAAGGACGGGAGGCTCCTGACACAGCGGCAAGGAGAGGGAGCGCGGATCGGGTGAAGGGAAGGAGGCGGGATGTTCAAGCGAGTGGTGGTTGCGGTCTTGATGGTAGCTGCGTTGGCGGTATCCGCGCCGGGTTCAGCGGTGGTAGAGGCACAGGGGGAGTGCGGGCCGCCGTATTGCGATTGGCCGCCGCCGGGATGCGAGCCGATTGTGCGGTGCGCGTACGTGCCCTGGTTGGGCGGTTGGTTCTGCTGGTTGGACTATCCCTGCAGTGCGTGAAGACGCGTCCGCATCTCGGCGGGCTGCCACGGGCTGACAGAAGCGGTGAGCCGGTCCCGCACGGCGCTTGGGGTGATGCGGGGCCGGCAACCGGACGGAAGCGGGGTACAGCTCCCCGCGGGCGGCGTGCGCGGCGCCGCCCGCGGGGAGGCGCTCAAACCTCGCTCAGCTCGGTCAGCCGGCCGGTGCTGTCTCCCACCCTCTCCGCCGGCACGTCGAGCTTGCCGAGCAGCGACAGGTAGAGGTTGGTCAGCGGGGTCCCCTCCGCGAAGCGGATGTGCCGGCCGCCCTGCAGCCGTCCCGCGCCGCCGCCGGCGAGCAGGATCGGCAGGTTCTGGATGTTGTGCAGGTTGCTGTTGCTCATGCCGCTGCCGTAGAGAACCATCACCTGGTCGAGCAGCGACCCGTCGCCGTCGGGGGTGGCCCGCAGCCGGTCGAGATAGTAGGCGAAGAGCCCGGTGTGATAGGTGCCCACCTTGATCAGCTTGGCGAGGCTCTCGGGCTTGTTCTCGTGGTGCGACAACGCGTGGTGCGGGTCGGGCACCCCGATCTCGGGATAGGTCTGCGCGGTCAGCTCGGGGGTCATCAGGAAGCTGACGACCCGGGTCATGTCGGTCTGGTAGGCGAGCACCTGCAGGTCGAACATCACCTTGACGTACTCGCTGAACGAGGCCGGCACGCTCGCCGAGGGGCGCTCGACCACCGGCAGCTCCTGGTCCGACTGGGCCTCGGCCCGCTGGATGCGCCGCTCGACGTCGCGCACCGCCGCGAGGTAGTCGCCGAGCTTGGCCTGGTCGGCCGACCCGAGCCCCTTCCGCAACCGCGCCACCTTGCGGGTCACCGCGTCGAGGATGCTCCGGTCCTGGCGCCGACGCGCACGCCGCGCCTCGGGGTCGGTGGTGGCTCCGTCGCCGAACAGCCGCTCGAAGAGCGCCCGCGGGTTGCTCTCCATCGGCAGCGGGGTCGTCGGCGTGCTCCACGACAGGGTGCTGATGTAGGCGCAACTGAAGCCGGCGTCGCAGGCGCCGGCGAACTCGGGCAGGCCGATGCCGACCTCGAGCGAGGCGAGCTGGGTCTCCCGGCCGAGCACCTTGGCCGCGATCTGGTCGACGGAGGTGCCGGCCCGGAAGTCCGCCCCCTCGGTGGGCTTGGCGTGCACGCCGGTCAGGAACGCGCCGGTGATGCGCCCGTGGCCGCCGGCGGGGTCGCCTGGAAGCTGGGCGGCGGGGGCGTGGTCGAGCCCGGTCAGCACCTGCAACCGGTCGCGGAACGGGGCCAGGGGCTGCAGGATCGGGGAGAACGCGAACCCGCGGCCCTCGGCGGCGGGGGTCCAGTTGTTCATGACCGCCCCGTGCGGGACGTAGACCACCCCCAGCCGCGGCTTCGCCCTCGCCGCCGTCCGCTCGAGCGCGGTCAGGGCCGGGACCATCCCGTCCAGCAGCGGCAGGGCCACCGCGGTGCCGAGGCCGCGGAGCACGGTGCGTCGGGGAAGCGCGTGTCGGGTGATGATCATGACTCCGATCTCCTCAGTTGGAACGGGAGACTGCGGGCGATGCCGAGGATTATAGACGACCAGCGGTGGTCGTCGGCGGCGGCCTCGCGCACGATGGCGCGGATGGCCGGTCGGTCGTGGTGCTCGACCCCGCGCCCGAGGGCATAGGTCAGCAGCTTCTCGGTGACGGTGGCGACGAACTCGTCGCGGCGGCCGTGCAGGATGTCGCGCAGCTCGGGCAGACCGTCGAAGGCGGCCCCGTCGGGCAGCACCCCGGCGGTGTCGATGGGCGCCCCGCCGGCGTCGGCGTCGCGCCACTGCCCCACCGCGTCGAAGTTCTCGAGGGCGAAGCCCAGCGGGTCCATGCGCGAGTGGCAGCCCGAGCAGACGGGGTTGGCCCGGTGCGCCTCGAGCCGCGCCCGCAGCGACGTGGCCCCGCCGCTCTCCCCCTGCTCCTCCAGCTCGGGCACGTCGGGGGGCGGGGGCGGCGGGGGCGTGCCGAGCAGGTTCTCGAGAATCCACTTGCCCCGCACCACCGGCGAGGTGCGGGTGGCGAGCGACGTCACGGTCAGGATGCTGCCCTGCCCGAGCAGCCCGCGCCGCCGGTCGTCGTCCCACTCGACGCGCCGGAAGCGGGGGCCGTACACGCCGGGGATGCCGTAGTGGCGGGCCAGCCGCTCGTCGACGAACGTGTAGTCGGCGGTCAGCAGCTCGACCACGCTGCGGTCGTCCCGCAACTGGCTGCCCACGAACAGCTCGGTCTCGCGGACGAGGGCGTCGCGCAGGTTCTCGTCGAAGGCGGGAAAGGCGTTGACGTCGGGAGAGACGGTGCGCATGCGGCGCAGGTGCAGCCACTGCGCCGCGAAGCTCGTGACGAGGGTCCCGGCGCGCTCGTCGGCGAGCATGCGCCGCACCTGCGCATCGAGCACCTCGGGGTCGCGCAGCCGGCCCGCCTCCGCCGCCTCGAGCAGCTCGTCGTCGGGAATGCTGGCCCAGAGGAAGAACGACAGGCGCGCCGCGAGCTCGACGTCGCTCAGGCGGTACGCCGTCGCGGGGGCGGCGCCGGGCGGGTCGCGCTCGATGCGGAAGAGGAACTCGGGGTCGACGAGGATGCTCTCGAGGGCGCGGCGCACGCCGGCGCGGAAGTCGCCCTCCGCCCGCCCCTCGCGGTAGAAGGCGAGCAGGTCGTCGACGTCCTCGTCGGTCACCGGCCGGTGGAACGCCCGCCGGGCCAGCGTCCCGACGATGCGGGCCGCGCACGCCTCCTCGTCGGCCGGCGACGCGGGCTCGCAGACGAAGATGCGCCGGCGGCTGGGCGTGTCCGTGGCGGCGGCCGAAGCCTCGGCGGCGGCGGCGTCCGAGGCCTTCCCGGTGGCGGCGGCCGTCTCCCCGTCGTGGGGCCCTTCGATCTCGAAGGCGTCGAGGGCCATCGGCTCGACGTAGCCGCGGCCGGTCGAGAACGTCCACAGCGGCAGGCGGGCCGGCGCCACCCCCTCGGGGGCCATCGTCCGTCCCGTGAACGAGACCGACACGAGCCGGGTCCCCGCCCGGGCCGGGAAGCGCACCGCGAGACCCTCGTCCGCCGCGCGTGCGCCCGGCGTCCCCGCCGGCGCGTCGTCGGGCCAGCGGCCCGCGCGCAGCACGGCGACGCGCTCGCCGTCCACCCGGACGTCCAGCTCCTGTGGCTCGTTGCGTCCTCCGGCCCGAAGCTCGATGCGCAGCACGTAGTCGCCGTCGCGGGGAAAGTGGTGCCGCACCGCGGCGCCGCCCCGCGAGCCGAACGGCAGGTCCTCGCTCATCCGCCCGTCCTGCACCAGCAGCGGCGACACCGGATAGCGCACGACGTCGGCCTCGATCGAGGGGTCCCCGACGGCGAGACGGCTGACGGTGCGCGCGGCGGACATGTACCGCGAGAACAGCCCCGGCGCGACGGTCAGGATGGCCGCGTTGTTGTCGAAGCCGAACGCCATGTCGTCGGCCGGCAGCAGGGCCTCCGCGTCGATCTCCAGGTGCAGCAGGTCGCGCACCGCGTTGGCGTACTCCAGCCGGTTGAGACGGTGAATCGGCGGGCGTCCCGGGTCGGGATGGTCGGCCGCCCACCGGTCCAGCGACCCCTCGAGCCAGGCGCCGAACGCGTCGTAGACGGCCGGCTCCGGCCGCGGGCGCCCGGGCGGGGGCATCGCCCGCGTGTGCAGCTTCTGAAGGACCTTCTCCCACAGCTCGGCATGGGGGCCCACCTGCTCGAGATCCGCGGTGTCGAGGGCGAGGTTCCCGGCCAGGGTCCGCCGGTTGTGGCAGGCGACGCAGTAGCGGTCGAGCACCGCCCGGTAGGCCGCGGGCTCCGCGGCGGCCTCGCCGGCCGGCGCCGCGACGGCGCCCGCGGTTTGCCCCGGTGCGGCCGCAGCACCCATGAAGATGCACCCGAGCACGAGCGCCGCCACGCCCGGCAGGCGCGCTGGCGACCGACCGTCTCGCCTCATCGGTGTTTCTCCTCGCATCGCCCCGCCTCTCGCCGCCACGGGTCCGCCGGCTCGGAAATCCGCCGCGAAAGCGGGCGGCCTCACCACACGAGCTGCTAGCGGATGGCCCCCTGGCTGAAGTTCTCGATGAAGCTCGACCGGACCGTCTCGTCGCTGCCGAGCGACCTCAGCAGGTCGGCGGTGCTCCCGCCCCCGAGGCCCGGCAGCAGGATGTGGCCGCCGCCCTCGGCGACCATCAGGGGCGTGATGCCGCGATCGTCCTCGAGGTTCACCCTTGCTCCCCGGTCGACGAGCAGCTTCACGATGGCGTCCGACCGGATGTGGGCGGCCCCGTACAGGGCGCTGCGGCCCCTCAGGTTCACCGCGTTGACGTCGGCCCCCAGCGCCAGCACCAGCTCGACCGCTTCGAGGGCCCCGTCTCCGGTGACCCGCGTCTCCGCCGGCACCTGCCCCAGCCCCGCCGCGACCATGAGCGGCGTGTTGTTCTCGTCGGTCGCGGCCCGCGTGTCGGCGCCGGCCGCCACGAGGCGGCGCATCACCTCGACGTTGGCGTCCATCGCCGCCAGCAGGAACGGGGTGGCGCCGAGCAGGCTCACCCGGAAGCGCTGGCTCGCGAAGCCGAACTGGGGCGGGTGGCGGCCGAGCCGGACGTCGGGGTCGGCCCCGTGGGCCAGCAGCGCGTCGACGAGGGCCAGCTTGCCGGCGCGCAGACCGTTGAGCGACCGCCACTCCGGGTCGGCGTCGGTGTCGATGCCCCGCAGGCGGCCGGTCAGCTCGGTGTGCCACGACCCCGCCGCCCAGTGCAGGGCGGTGTAGCCGGGGCCGTCGGCGTTCGGGTCGGCCCCGTGCTCCAGCAGCACCATGGCGAGCCCGGCGTGGCCGCGCACCACCGCGACGTGCAGCGCCGTGGTGCCGTCCGGCGCCGCCGCGTTCACGTCCGCCCCCGCCGCGACGAGGTCGCCGACGAGGGCCGGATCGTCCTCGCGGGCGGCAATGAGCAGCGCCGTGAAGCCGCCCGTGGAACGGGCCTCGACGTCGGCGCCGTGCTCGAGCAGGGCCCGCGCCGCATCCGCGTGCCCCCCGCCGGCCGCCCACATGAGGGCGGTCTGGCCGTGCCAGGGCTCGACCGCGGACGGGTCGGCGCCGTGGGCGAGGAGCTCGCGCACCGCCGCGGCCGAGCCGGTCCTCGCGCAGGTCATGACCGGGGTCTCGCCGGTGCCGCGGGGCCGGTTCGGGTCGGCCCCCGCCGCGAGCAGCCGCGAGACCGTGGCCGCCGCGCCGTTCTCGCACGCGAGGCCGAGCGGCGTCACCCCGTAGTCGTTGGCCGCGTCGACGGCGGCGCCGGCCCCGGTCAGCAGATCGACGAGCTCGACCGCCTCGTGATACGCCGCCCAGTGCAGCGCGGTGGCGCCGTCGGGCTGGGCCGCGTCGACGTCGGCGCCCCGGCCGATCAGCGCCCGCGCCGCCTCGACGTCCTGCACCCGCACCGCCGCGATCAGGGCGCGGCCGTCGTCGCCGGCCGCCGCCGCGGCCGTGACCCCGGGCGCCGCGAGCAGCGACGCCGCCAGCCAGCACCATCCCCGAGACCGCCACTCGGCACCCATCGTCGCTCCTCCACGCCGGTCGATCCGTCGAGTGGACGCACCGGCGCGACCCTATGATGCAACTCCGACGCGGACTCCGCAACCCTCCGCGACAAGGGAGCCGCACCCCGACTCCCCGCCGTTCGCGTCGGATCGGCCGCAGATCGAGACCTTCCGCCCGACGGCCGGGCCCCTTCCGCAGTCGGCAGGTCGCGCTGGTTCTGCCCCGAGCTCGCGTCGCCGGCCGCCGCCCCGGACTGCGGTCGTCCGGCCCCGCGCACGAGAAACCGCGACCGTCGCGCCGACACCGAACGAGCTCCCGTGTTTGCGTTCCCGCCTGGTTTGGGTCAGCATTGGCGCAGGAGTCCCCGCCGTGGAACGGCGCGGACTCCTGCAGGATTGGCGCCACGCGGAGCCGAAGGCGAAGATTGGCGGGCCGGCAGCCCGCGGCGAACACCCCGCGTTGCAACGAAGCGGCGAGACGCCCGACGGACCGGGCGCGGCTCTCGCCGCGCGCTACTGAGGGAGGTTGCCATGGCACTTCGTATCGACCAGCGGGACAGCGGCGCCGTCAAGGTGCTCGATCTCAGCGGCAAGGTGGCGGGCGACGCCGCCGACGCGCTGTGGGACCGGATCGACGATCTGCTCGACGCCGGGAGCACGAAGCTGATCCTCAACCTGGGCGGCGTGACGTTCATCGACAGCGCGGCGCTCGGCGGACTCCTGTCCAAGCGCTCCGCGGTCCTGGGCGCCGGCGGCAAGCTCAAGCTGCTGAACCTGAACGAGCGGGTCATGGACCTGATGGTGACGACCAAGCTCGAGATGGTGTTCGACACGTTCGAGTCGGAGTCGGACGCGGTGCAGAGCTTCTCGTAGCCCGGAGACCGTCGCCTGCGGTCCGTCGCCGCCCCGCGGCGGCGCCGCCCACGCCAACCCGGCCGGGGGTATGCCCGTCCACGTCGCAGCCCCCGGCGTCGAGCCGGCGAGTCGATAACGCGGTGTCCACTCAGGCCCCCTCCGGCGTCGTTCGGGTGCTGCTCGTCGAGAACGACCCCGCCGGCGCCGGGCGGGTGCGCGCCCTCCTGCAGGAGGCGCGGCGCCCCTCGTTCACGGTCGAGGTGGTGCCCGCCGCCCCGGACGCGGTGACGGAGACGGACACCCGCCCCTACGATGCCGTGTTGCTGGGGCTCTCGCCCGAGGCGGCCCGTAGCGGCGAGGGCTTCGCGATCATCCGGCACCTGGACAGGACCGCGCCGGTGGTCGTCCTCGGCGATCTCGACGACGACGAGGTCGCGGTCAAGGCGGTCAAGCGTGGCGCGCAGGACTACCTCGTCAAGGACCACCTGATCCCCGAGCTGCTCGTGCGCAGCATCCGCTACGCGCGAGAGCGCCACCGGCTGCTCGCCGAGCAGAACCGGCGCCTCGACTACGAGCTGAAGATCGCCGCTTTCGTGCAGCAGTCCTTCCTGCCGGGGGCCATGCCGGCGGCGCCCCGCCACGACATCGGCGCCTACCTGCACGCCAGCGGCCAGGTCGGCGGCGACTTCTACGACTGCCTCGAGCTGCCGGACGACCGGGTGGCCCTGGCCGTGGGCGACGCCTCGGGCAAGGGCATCCCCGGCGCGATCCTCATGGCCGAGACCCAGGGCATCCTGCGCGCGGAGGCCTCGACGTGCGCGACGCCGATCGAGCTCGTGCAGACCCTCAACCGGGCGCTGCTCCACGACAAGAGCCAGGACCGGTTCGTCACCCTCTTCTACGGCGTGCTGACCCTGTCCACCGGCGAGTTCACCTTCGTCAACGCCGGGCATCCGAAGGCGCTGCTGCTCGACGGCGACGCCGAGTCCGCCCTCGTCTCGACGGGGCCGCCCCTCCGGCTCTTCGCCGAGGGCGCGTGGGAGGCGCAGACGGTCACCATCGCCGACGGCGGCCGGCTCGTCATCTACAGCGACGGGGTGACCGAGGCGCAGAACGAGGCCGACCGGTTCTTCGACCTGGACGGCATCCGCGCGGTCATGGCCGAGCACGGGCACGCGTCGGCGCCCGAGCTGGCCCGGCACATCTGCCACGCGGCGGAGCGGTTCGAGCGCGGCAACCCCGACCCCGGCGACGACAAGACCGTCGTGGTGATCCGCTCGCTCGATCCCTGATCAGGCGGTGCGGCGTTTCATCAGCGTCACCTGGTTGCCGGTGGCGTTGTAGCGGACGTCGTCGAGGAACGTCTTCATCAGGAAGATGCCCCGGCCGGTGGGGCGCTCCAACTGCTCGGGCGCGGTCGGGTCCCTGACCGCGGCCGCGTCGAACCCCCGCCCCTCGTCCCGGATGACGAAGCACGCCCCCTCCGACTCCAGGCTCACGCTGACGTGGATCCGCCGGTCCCGGTAGGGGGCGGCGAGGCAGCGCTCCTTCGCGAGGGCCCGGTACGCGCGCGGGTCGTGGTCGCGTATCTCGGAGCGCACCTCGAGGTTGCCGTGGTAGCAGGCGTTGGTCAGGGCCTCGTCGAGGGCGGTGGAGACGCGGTGGCAGTCGGACTCGTCGAACATGCCCGAGTGCCGGAGGACGCCGGTCAGGTAGCCGACGAGCGACGAGAGCATGTCGAGGTCGTTCTCGAGGACGAACGAGGCCGCCCGCACGCGTCCCTGCAGGCGCGTGTCGCTCTGGCGCTCGCGGAACACGTCGAGGATGCGCTTGATCACCTCGGCGAGGTCGCGCACCAGCAGCTTCTTCGGCACGTAGCTCGCGGCCCCGGCCTCGAGGGCCCGCGCCGCGAGCTCCTCGCTCCCCCGCGCGGTCATCAGGACCACGGGGACGAGGGGATGGTCCTCCTTCGCGTGCTCGACGAACGCGAGGCCGTCCAGCTCGGGCATCACCACGTCGGTCAGCACGAGGTCGACGGCGTGCTCGCGCATCCGGGCCAGGGCGTCCCGGCCGTGCTCGGCGTACAGCACCTCCCACGACGCCCGTTCGAGCAGGGTGCCGGCCAGCTCGCGGTCGGCGGCCGAGTCGTCCACGACGAGGATGCGTGCCACGATGTCGTCTCCGGCCGGCCCGCCAATCGTCGCCTTGGGCTCCGCTTGGCGCCCTGCCAAACCTTGCAGGAGTCCCGCGCTGTTCTACGGCGGGGACTCCTGTCCGGCGGCTGGAACCCCTCCACGCAGCTCGCCCACGGCCGCCTCCAGCTCCGGCTCGAGTGCGCGCCACGCGTCGGCGGCGGGTCCGGCCGCGCCCTCCCGGCAGCGATCTTCGAGGGCCTCGGCGAGGGCCACGACGCGGGCGCCCTCGAACGACCGGAGGGAGCCGGCAATCGTATGCGCCACCCGGCGCACCACCGGCAGGTCGCCTGTCTCGAGTGCGGTCCGGAGCTCGGCGATCAGCGAGGGATGCTGGCCGAGAAAACCCTCGATCACCTTCGCCAGCAGCTCCCGGTCGCCGGCCACGGTCTCCAGCGCAGAGCCCCAGTCGAGGCGGACGCCCGATGCGTCCGCGTCCGCGCCACCGTCCGCGACGCCGCCTCCGATCTCGTCATGGCGGTCGACGCGCGCGCTCGATGCGTCCCCGTCGGTGCCGGGCTCCGTCTTCCGGCCGGTGGCCGCATCGTCGCCTTCCCCCGGCGTCCGCCCGGCCTCGCCGTCCCCGACGACCGCCGCCGCGTCCCCATCCTCACCGGCCGGCTGCACACCTTCGCCGCTACTCGCGGCCTCCGCGTCGCCGCCGGCCGGCGCGTCCGGCTGTCCCTGCTCCACCACGGCGGCGATCGCGTCGAAGAGCTCCCGCGGCCGGTACGGCTTCAGCAGGAACCCGTCGAAGCCGGCGGCGAGGCACCAGGCCTCGTTGCTGCGCGACGCCCGCGCGGTCAGGGCCAGTATCGGCGTCGGACCCGCGCCCTGCGCCTCCTCGCGCCGCCGGATGGCGGCGGTCGCCGCGTAGCCGTCCATCCCGGGCATCTGGAGGTCCATGAGGACCACGTCGTACCGTTCGGCCGCGCAAGCATCGACCGCCGCCACGCCGTCGCCGACGGTGCGCACCCGGTGGCCCGCCCGCTCGAGGAACCCGACCGCCACCCGCTGGTTGGCGACGGAGTCCTCGACGAGGAGCACGCGCAACGGGACCCCCTCGACGACCGTCTCGCGGACCGGCGGGGTCTCGTCGGCGCCGGTCTCGGAAAGCCCGAGCCGCGCGGTGAAATGGAACGTGCTGCCCTTCCCCGGCTCGCTCTCCAGGCCCATGGCGCCGCCGAGGGCATCCACGAGGCGGGAGGCGATGGCCAGCCCCAGGCCGGTGCCCCCGTAGCGCCGGGTCGTCGACGCGTCGGCCTGCACGAACTCCTCGAAGACCGCCTGCTGCTGGCCCGGCGGTATGCCGATGCCGGTGTCGGACACGTCGAAGCGGAGCACGATGCCGTCGTCGACCGAATCCTCCCGCCGGACGTGCAGCGCGATCGCGCCCCGCCGGGTGAACTTGACGGCGTTCGACAGGAGGTTCGCGAGGACCTGCCGCAGCAGCCGCCCGTCGCCCACCACCGAGTCCGGGACGTCGGCGTCCACGTGGTGCGACAGCTTGACGTCCTTGCCGTGAAGGCGGGGCGCGAACGACTTCACGAGGGTGTCGAGGCGCTCGCGCAGGCGAAACGCGTAGGGCTCGACGACGAGCTTGCCCGCCTCCATCTTCGAGAAATCGAGGATGTCGTTGATGATGTCGAGCAACGCGTCCGCCGACTCGCGCAGGGCGTCGAGATGCTCGTGCTGCCCGGCCGTCAGATCGGTCTCGCCGAGCAGCTCGGTCATCCCGATGACCCCGTTGAGGGGCGTGCGGATCTCGTGGCTGACGTTGGCGAGGAAGATGCTCTTGGCCCGGTTGGCCCGTTCGGCCCCGTCCTTCGCCTCGCGCAGCTCCTCCGCCTGGCGCCGCAGGTCCTCCTCGGCGCGCTTGAGCGCGGTCACGTCGGTGTGGCAGCCGAGCAGGCGGATGGGCTCGCCCTTCTCGTTGCGGACGGCGAGGCCGCGGCAGCGCACCCACACCGTGCCGCCGTCGCGGTGGCGATAGCGGACGATCTGGTCGTAGGGATGGTCGGCGTCGGCGAGGTGCTTGGCGAAGTTGTCGAGGGCGAGGTCGCGGTCCTCCGGGAAGATGTTGGCCATCCACCACTCGGAGGTGTCGGGAATCTCGTCGTCGCGATAGCCGAAGAGCTCCTTGAAGCGGGGGCTCATCCACTCCTGGTCCTGGCGCTCGACGTCCCAGTACCAGATGCCGTCGAGCGAGCCGGCCTGCAGGAACTCGAAGATCGCCGGGTCCTTGCGCACCAGCTCGTAGAGCTCGGTCTTCAGGTAGTGCTCGTCCTCGGCCATGCTGCACCTGCCGTTGGATGAACGACAAGAAAGTGAGACGCCGCCGGGCACGGCGCCCGAGCCGCCGGCCCGACCGGCGCCGGGGTGCATCCTGCGAGAACCACGTCGCTCCGCGTGGAGGCTCCTGCTCCACGGCCGCCACGGCGCGCAAGCGACGACGGCCCTGCAGAACGCGTCCGCAGGGCCGTCGCAAAGGACACGGGGCGCCGGCGAGCCGCCGTCAGGTGATGATCAGCGTCCGCGGGTGCTGGTTGTTCTGCTCGAGGAAGGTCTGCTTGACCTCGAGCTCCTCCGCCGTGGGCTGCCGGTAGCCGTTGGCGTCGGCCGCGCGGGACGTGACGGTGTGCTCGCCCGGCGTCGCCCCGTGCCAGTCCCAGGTGAAAAACTTCCAGGAGTACTTCTCGGTCATGGTCGGGTCGAGGGTCGCGGCCTGCCACGGGCCGTCGTCCACCCGCACCTCGACCGAGTCGATGGGGGTGCCGTCGTGCATGATCACCCCGAAGACGCGGTGGTGGTCGCCCACCTTCGTCACCCGGGCGATGTACGACTTCAGCCGCATCTTCGTGATCGCGGTCTCGACCCACTTGAGCTCGCCGTTGATGACCTCGCCCTTGAGGGTGCGGTACCAGCGGGCCTGGTACTTGCCCAGGTAGGGGTCTTCCTGCACGTTGATCTCGGACAGGAACTTGACGTTCGGCGCGCCGTACCAGCCCGGCACCAGCAGCCGGAGCGGGCGGCCCTGATGCGCGGTCAGGGGCTCGCCGTTCAGCGCGTAGGCGAGCAGCGGCTCGTCCGACAGGGCGATGTCGCGCGGCAGGCTGCGGCCGTACTGCTGGTCGACGTTGTAGGTGCGGCCGCGGAAGACCACCTCTTCCTCGCCGCGGTCGGCCCCGAGGAAGACGATCTCGCGCGCCCGGTCCTGCAGGCCGGCCCCCTGGAGCACCGTCCGCAGCGGGACGCCGGTCCACCGGCCGTTGCTCGACAGCCCGTTCAGGGGGCCGCGGTTGCCCGAGCACTCGAACCCGAACACGAGCTCGCGGCTGGGGAAGTTCCTGAGGTCGGTCAGCGACAGGGCGAGCGGGCGGTCCACCATGCCCGACACTCTCAGCCGGTAGGTCGACGGGTCGATCTCGGGATGACCGTAGTGCTGGGTGGTGAACCACTGGTCGGCCGGGGTGATCGGGCCGTCGATGTGACGGACGTCGATGATGCGCCGGTCCGGCGTCCGCTCCAGCACGATCTCTTCCGGCAGGTCGGTGAACTCGACCAGCTCCTCGTCCTGCGCCAGCGCAGGGAACGCCCACTCGGGCACGCCGAAGGCCGCGAGCCCGCCCAGCGCGGCACCGCCCTTGAGAACTTCGCGACGCGTAGTCTGTTTCGCCATGAGTCTCTTCCCCTTCGAACTTGCGGCTCCGTCGCCGCTTCAGGATGAACCCCGTGGGCGGGCCCGGCCCGACCACGGCCATGCTATCAACATCCCCGACGCCGCGCCAGACCGTCGAGCAGCTACGGCGTCGCCGCGTAGATGTCCTCGACGTAGGGGGTCAGCCGCTCCGGCGCCCCGCTGGCGTAGCCGGCGAACCGCGCCGGCACCTCCCAGCCCGCCGCGAAGTCGGCGGCCGACGTGCCCGCCGCCTTCGCCGCCTGGGCGTCGGCGACGAACGCACCGACGAACTCGGCGTACTCGGCCAGGTCGGCCGGGGTCATCACGCTGCTGTGCCCGGTGATGATGCGCCCGACCCCGGCGGCGCCCTCCGCCGCCTTGCGCAGGGTCTCGGGATAGTCGACGCCGCTGCCGCCGTTGTTCGAGTCCATGATCGGCAGGTTCTTGCCGGGGAACGCGTCGCCGGCGTGCATCACGCCCAGGGCCGGGAACACCACCCAGGCGTCGCCGCCGGTGTGGGCGCGGCCGAAGTAGTGCAGCTCGACCGCGTCGTCGCCGTCGCCCAGCGACAGCCGGTCGCTGAACGTGATCTCCGGCACCCCGTGCCCGTCGTCCCCGAACGGGCTCGGCCGCGCGGGACGGCCCAGCCCCCGCACCGCGTTGTTCTCGCCGATGAGGCGCTGGGTGTTCTCGTGGGCCACGAAGTCGACCGAGGCGGGGAACTCGACGTTGCCGTCCACGTGGTCGAAGTGGGCGTGGGTGTTGATGATGGTGGTGACGGGGTTCGGCGTCAGCTCGCCGATCTTGTCGATGAGGGGCTGCCCCCATCCCACGAGCTTGGTGTCGACGAGCACCACCCCGCCGTCGGTCACGAACGCGGCCGAGTTGCCGCCTCCGCCGCGGAGCACGAACAGGTTGTCCTCGAGCTGCTCGACCTCGATGGCCCGCTCCTGCTGGCCGGACAGGCCGGCCACCGACGCCAACCCCGCCAGCACCACCGCGCCGAGCATCACGACTCTCCTCATGCCATCCCTCCCGAAAAGAAGACCCGTTGAACGAACCAGAAGGCTCCGGCCGCGATCACCCCGACCGACCCCGCCACGGCCAACCGCCGGCCCGCCTTCTCGTTGCGCGCCCGCAGCCACGCGAGGGCCGTGGCGACGACCACCGCCACCGCCACCTGGCCGATCTCGACCCCGAAGTTGAACGAGAACAGCGACCAGCCCAGGGCCCCGGTCGGCAGCCCCATCTCGCGCAGCACGCTCGCGAAGCCGAACCCGTGGATGAGCCCGAACACCAGGGCGATCCACACCCGCATGTCGCGCCCGCCCCGCACGAGCAGGTTGTCGGCCCCGACGTAGATGATGCTCAGCGCGATGATCGGCTCGACGATGTTGCCGGGCGGCCTCACCACGTCGAGCACCGCGAGGGCGAGGGTGATGCTGTGGGCGATGGTGAACGCGGTGATGACGAGCAGCAGCCGCCGCAGGGAGCCGCCGAGCAGCAGCAGCCCGACCAGGAACAGCAGGTGGTCGGGCCCGATCAGGATGTGGTGGATGCCCTGGGGCACGAACCGCTGGATGACGGCCAGGGTCCCCTGCGTGCTGCCCACGAAGTACTCGTAGCGGGGGTCGCCGCCGCTCAGGATCGCCTGCGCCGTCAGGGCCCCCTCGTCGTAGACGTTGACGAAGGTCTGGTGCTGCCAGTCGTAGGGGAACATCACCGCCTGGACGTCGATCCGCCCCGGCGACCCCTCCAGCTCCACGCGGGCGCGCAGGCTGACCGACTGCCGCTCCGGCAGCGGCTCGGGGTCGGACCAGTCGGCGACCTCGAGCCGGGCACCGTCGACGGTGATCTCGAGGCGTTCCCGGATCAGGTTCGCGAGGCGTTGCGCGCGACCGCCCAGCCCGCCGGGCTCCAGCACGCGGTTCGGCGGCTGGATGGCGAGCTCGTAGGCGACGTCGAAGGCGTGGACGACGACCTCGAGGTCGACCGTCGTCGACTGGATGCGGAGGTCGACGAAGCTGAACGGCGCGGGATGGGCGGCGGCCGGCACGGGCGTCCACAACGTGGCGGCCAGGCCGGCGCAGACGACGAGGTGGTGGGCTAACCGGGTCATGCTCCAAGATGGTAACGCAGACGCGTCCACGTCCGAATCTCCGTTCCCGCTCACCGACCCCCTATACTTGCGAGAGCATCGCCGCCGTTTACCGGAGGCTCGGCAGTCGGGCGTATGTGACCGATGAACGACGCAGCCAGGCGAAAGGCATCGTCGCTCGAATGCGGCGGGACCCTCGGCCACGGGCTGCCAGACCGGGCGCCGTTGCGACCCGAAGGAGAATCGCCATGTCTCGATCCATGACCCGCCGTCAGGCCATGCAGGGCCTCGCCGCCCTGGGTCCGGCCGCCCTCGCCGTGCCCGCCGTCGGCGGTCCGCGGCCCCCGGCCCCGCTCGCCGCCGCGGCCACCGCCGCCGGCGCGGCGGCGCAGCAGACCCCCATCGGCCCCTACGACCCCGACGTGCTGCCCGCGGGGGTGCGCTCGCGCTTCGTCAACGACATCAACGGTCTCCGCGTCCACGTCCTCGAGGCCGGCTACGAGGGCGACCGCCCCGCCCTGCTGCTGCTCCACGGCTTCCCCGAGCTCGCCTACAGTTGGCGCAACGTCCTCGTGCCGCTGGCCGACGAGGGCTACCACGTCTTCGCCCCCGACATGCGGGGCTACGGCCGGACCACGGGCTGGGACGCCGACTACGACGGCGACCTCGCCTCGTTCCGCCGCCTCAACGTCGTGCGCGACGCCCTGGGGCTGGTCTTCGCCTTCGGCTACCGCGAGGTGGCCGCGGTCATCGGCCACGACTTCGGCTCGCCCGTCGCGGCGTGGTGCGCGCGCATCCGGCCCGACGTGTTCCGCTCGGTGGCCCTGATGAGCGCCCCCAACGGCGGCGTCCCCGACCTGCCGTTCGACACCGCGGACGACCCGCCGGCCGAGCCCGGCGAGCCCGGCCCGACGTTGTTCGACGACCTCGCGGCCCTGCCGAGGCCGCGCAAGCACTACCAGCGCTACTACCGGACCCGCGAGGCCAACGCCAACATGTGGCGCGCCACCGAGGGGCTGCACGCCTTCCTGCGGGGCTACTACCACTACAAGAGCGCCGACTGGCCGGGCAACCGGCCGTACCGGCTGGCGGAGCGGACGGCGGCCGAGATGGCGAAGATGCCGACCTACTACATCATGGACCTCGCCGACGGCATGGCCGAGACCGTCGCCAAGCACATGCCGTCGGCCGACCACATCGCCGCCAACACGTGGCTGCCCGACGACGAGCTGCGCGTCTACACCGAGGAGTACGACCGCACCGGCTTCCAGGGGGGCCTGAACCACTACCGCTCGGGCGGCATCGGCGCCCCCGAGCAGCAGCTCTTCGCGGGGCTGACCATCGACCAGCCGTCGATCTTCATCGCCGGGTCCAGCGACTGGGGCAGCTACCAGAGCCCCGGCAACCTCGAGCGGATGCAGGAGCAGGCGTGCACCGACATGCGCGCGGTGCACATGGTCGACGGCGCCGGCCACTGGGTGCAGCAGGAGCAGCCGGAGGAGACGGCGCGGCTGCTGATCGAGTTCCTGCGGGGGCAGGCGTAGGCCGGTTCCTGCGGGGGCAGACGCAGCCCGCCGGTGCCCGCGGCAGCGCTGGCCGCCAGCCGGTCCGGTCCGAAGTGCGCGCCGTCGCCGGGGCGGAGACTCCGGGCCGGACCGCCGGAGCGTGGGGGCAAGCGCGCGGCCGGAAGGGCTCACTGCCGCCTTACGCGGACCGACGGTGATGGCGTGGTCGAGCCCGATCCGGGTAACCCGGGACGGCTGACCCCTGCGCGCCGGGCGCCTGCCGGACCCGGAGCAAACCGCCCGTAACTCAGGATGAACGCCCCCGCGGTGCGGGATGGCCACGGCCGATGATGCGGTCGTAGGCGGCATGGCCCCCAATCCAGAACCACAGCAGGCCGTCATCGACCTCGACGGCCAACGCCCGATGTCGGCGTCCAACTCTCGCCGACCAGTATCGGTCTACCTTCTTGAAGTGCAGCGACGGATGTGCAGGGCTTCGCTTGAGCAGGTCGTAGCTCCCATCCGCGCGCTCGCGAACTGCCTGCGGCAATTCACGGTACGCCGCCCAGAACGACGGGCTGGCATAGTGGTTCACAGGCGCCTTGACTTGCCTGCGGCATGGTCGGCAAGGGCTGCGTCGGCGATTGCGTCCAGGCGTCCGGCCTTTGCATCACGTTCGATTTGCCGGTCCCACATCTCGGCCTCGAACCGTTCGTACCAGGCGCGGAACTCGCTCAGTTGATCGTGATCCAGCGATGACACGGCATCCTTGATCTCACGTAGTGAACCGATCATCTCGACAACTCCTCATCGAAGGCGCGAAGTCGCCGCCGACGAGTCTGCTCGCACCCTGCAGACGCAACCACGTCCCCGCCAATCTACGCCCAGAACGAACACATTTGCGGGTCGGACGTTCGCTTCGTGGGCTCGGACAGGACATCGGCATCGACCGGGCAGGTCACGACCGCGGCTCGATGGATCGCGTGAACTCCGACGGGACCGGCTGGAACCAGTCCTTCTCGGGACACGCGAGGAGCGCGTCCACCAGCCCCAGGTTCTTCAGCGGCTCGGCGCGTACCAGACGATGCTCGCCCCGCTCGATCCGTTCGACCTCGGGCGGAACGGTCCGGTCCTTCGAAGAGATCGTGCTCTTCATGGGAGCAAGATAGCATCTTGCAGCCAACGCCGTCAGCCTGTCGTCCGATCGGCGACGTGCGGACGCGCGGCGTCACCACGACCCGGCCCACCGTGTTCGGCAGGGCATCGCCCTCGCCGCCATTGGGGCCGCGTTGGGAGCCTGCGGCGCGGCGCTCGTCACCGAGCTGCTGCGGCGCCTGACCGGGGCGCAGCCGCTCGATCCGTGGACCGTCGTCGGCGTCGTGCTCGTCCTCGGCGGGGTCACGGCCGGCGCTACCGTCGTCCCGGCCCGCCGCGCGGCGCGCGTGGACCCGATGCTGACGCTGCGCGTAGAGTGATCCGTCCATGCGCGCTACGGCACATCAGACCGACGGCTCCACCGGCTCGCCGCCGCTCGCCTCGATGTCTTGGCGACTCGGGTCCGCGCCGTTCTACGGCACAGACTCCTGGACTAGCGTGGGAACCGGGGGATCCCGTAACTGCCCCTGATCCCGCCAATCCAGATCTCGTCGTTCACCTCGATGGCCACGGTGCCGACCTGGAAGAACTCGTTTCCCTTGTAGTCCACCAGTTGCCGGACTTCGAACGTCGTCGGGTCGACCTCGGCCACGCGAGCGGCCGACAGCTCACATGGATCGAGGTCTCCACACTGGGTCAGGTGGCCGGCGACGATGACCTGGCCGCCGGGTCCCCAGCGCACGTTGTCGACGTTGAAGCCGACCGGAATCGGGTCGACGCGCACCGGGCTCCGGCCGCGTGACAGGCGCACCAGCGCCCGATCGCTCCAGCCCCCGATGTAGAACCACTGCCCGTCGTCCGAGGACACGAGACCGTTGGGACCGGGCATCCGGCTGCCGGGCACCTCGATCCAGCCCGTCGTGGGATGCCATTCCCAGAGCTCCCCACCCGCGCGGTCGAAGTTGGTCGCGCCGAGATAGCCGTCGGGCAGCGCCGTGATGGAGTTGATGCGGGCGGTGCCCTCCGGCGCCGGGATGCATCCGATCCACTTCATGGTGGGCACGGTGCCGCCGACGTCCAGCGCGAAGACCTCGATGGCCTCGCGGGCGCCATGACCGACCACGTAGAGCGTATGCACATCGCCGGGGCCCTCCCGCAGGGTCAGTCCGTGCGGCTGGAACACGTCGTTCGGACCGGGGCAGGCGCCATAGGTATCGCGGTCGTGCTCCGACGGCAACGCTCCCGCGGGGAAGATCTCCTGGACGCTGTGATCACGAACGTCCACCGCGTAGACGGGACCTTCCGAATCGGAGTAGCGGCCCGACGCGATTACCCAGGGGGCGCCCGGCACCAGGTAGAGATCTTCCGGATTGGTCGTACCGCAGACGAACTTCACATCTCCGTCGGGATCGCAGGCCGGGGCGGTCTGAGCACCGAGAGGGTGCCCGCCGACAAGACCCAACACCGACACGACGAACAAGAGCACTCGCAACATGGCTCACCTCCAGACTTTTGCGACGCGCCGGAGTATACCAACTGCCGGCCGGCGCCCTGGACCGGAAGGAACAGCAGCGTCGCCCGGACCCTCTCCAGCGCCGCAGGCGGGACCAGGCCGACGAGTCGCCCCAGACCGGCCTTCGGGACGGTGATGACGTGGTGGAGGTCGATCGGTAGGTGCGGACCACGCACCGCCGGGCACCGCCGGGCGCGGAAAGCCTCGGGTCACCGGCGGACCACGGCCAGGCTCGCGTCCAGCCGCTTCTCGATGGCGCGGGCGCTGCGGACAGCCTCGGGTCACCGGCGGGCCGCGGCCAGGCTCGCCTCCAGCCGCTCCTCGATGGCGCGGGCGCTGATGACGCCGGCGTAGACGTAGAGCCGGCCGGGCAGCTTGTCGTCGAGGACCTCCTCGCTGACCCGCAGGCGGCGGCTGACCGCGAAGACGATCGGGTGCGGCAGCCCCGCCTCGACCAGCTCGACGCGGCGCCATACCGCCTCGCGGCTCCAGTAGCCGAGGGCCTCGAAGTAGACGCGATGGCCGCTATCGGCGTGGGTGAAGACGAGGTCGGGCACGCACAGGCCGAAGCCCGGCACGTCGAGCAGGTCGTGCGCCGCCTCGACCGTCCACGGCGTCTTCATCGTGCGGAACCGGTCGTGCAACCGGGCGACCTCGTCGGGCAGGCGCGGGCCTTCGCCGGCGGCGCCCGGCGCCGGCTCGCCCTCGAGATGGAACTCGAGCGCCTGCCGCTCGGGGCCCCACAGGACGTCGGCGTCGAGCTTCCAGCGGCAGCCGCAGGCGTCGAGGGCCGGCAGCAGGAGCGCGAGCTGCAGGCCGTAGGCGGTGACGGACCGGAACAGGCTGAACGGCCCGTCGATCTCCACCCGGCAGACGCCCTCGGACGGCCGGGTCGCGACGTAGAGCAGCCGATGGAACTTCAGCTTGCGGAAGAAGAACCGGAACCCGCCGGGGTCGGGCCGCTCGAACGTGACGACGACGCGGACCGCCCGCAACAGGATCGCCTGGTGCTGCGCGGTCTCGTAGGCGGCGACGAGGGCCGGCCCCCCGATCGCGTCGAAGCTCTTGAGGAGATGGCGGCTTCTCAGGTCGGCGAACAGCGCGCCCTCGACGTCGCGGGCGGGAAGGCCGCACTCGTCCGCCGCCGCCGCGACGACGGCGCCGGGATCGAAGCGCGCCCCGTCGTCGAGGGCGCGCCGCGCCGCCGCGGCGCAGGCGAAGACGGCCCGGCGGAGGGCCGGCGGATCGACGTCGTCCCGCGTCTCGAAGACGCAACGGTCCTCGACGAGCTTGCGCAGCCCCTGGAGCAGCTTGTAGTCGGTGGGCTCGCCCGGCGCGTCGTCGCACGCGGCCTCGAACGCCGCCCGCGTCCCCCCGACCGCGGCCCGCGCGGCGGCCACGTACGCCTCGGCCGCCGCCAGCAGGCGCTCGCGCCGGGCGCGCCCCGGCCGCCGCGCCTCGATGCGGCCGCCGCGGCGGCGCACCCGCACCAGGTCAGTCGTCAGCATGCATCTCCCGCCGTCCTGCCGCAACCGCCCACCGACATCGGCCCGCCCCCGCCGGGCCAGTCGTCAGCACGGCCCCCCCGGCGCCGCTCGCTCGTGAAACTGCCGTCATCTCGTTGCGACCAGCTCTTGCAGGACCGCGGTCCCGCCGCCCCCACACCGGGTCAGTCGCCGGCATGGCCCTCCCGGCGCCGCTCGCTCGTGAACACCTCCGTCGTGTCGTTCGCGACCAGCTCGTACAGGACCGCGGTCTTGTCGCCCTGCTTGCGGAGGATGCGGCCCAGCCGCTGCACGTGCTCGCGCGCCGACCCGCTGCCGGAGATGACGATGCCGACGTTCGCGGCCGGCAGGTCGACGCCCTCGTTCAGGACCTTCGACGTGACGAGAGCGTTGTAGACGCCGGCGCCGAAGTCCTCCAGGATGCGGGTGCGCTCGGAGACCCTGGTCTGGTGGGTGATGATGGGCAGGAGGAAGCGGCGGGACAACCCGTACGCGGTGCGGTTGCGCTCGGTGAACAGCAGCGCGCGGTCGCGCCGGTGCCGGTGCAGCAGGTCCTCCACGTAGGCGAGCTTCGACGGCGCCGCGAACGCGATCTCCTTGTGCTGCTGATAGGCGGCCATCGCGCGCCGCCCGTCCGCGCTCTGCGACGACCGCATCACGAACTGCGACCAGCCGTCGGGGCTCGACATCCGGATGCCCTGGCCCACGACGAACGACCGATAGACGCCGCGCGCCTCGTCGTAGGCGCGGCGCTCGTCGTCGGTCAGCTCCACGAGGATCCGTTCGACGTCGTGGTCGGCGAGGTACTCGCCGGCGAGGTCCCGGACCCGCTTGCGGTAGACGACGGGGCCGACCAGCGAATCGAGGTCGGCGTGGCGCCCGTCCGCGCGCTCCGGGGTCGCGGTGAGGCCGAGCCGGTAGGGCGCGAGGCAGCGCTCGGCCGCGAGCGCGTAGGCGGGGCCGGGCAGATGGTGGCACTCGTCGAACACGACCAGACCGAAACGCGCCCCGAGGTGCTCCATGTGTAGGAAGGCCGAGTCGTAGGTCGACACGGTGATGGGCTCGACGACGTGGTCGCCGCCGCCGAGGACGCCGACCTCCCGTCGGAACCGCTCGCGCAGCAGCCGGTGCCACTGCCCGACCAGGTCGAGGGTCGGGGCGACGACGATGGTGTCGCGGCGCACCGCGTCGATGGCGAGCAGCGCCACCTCGGTCTTGCCGGCCCCGGTCGGCAGGACGACGACGCCGCGGCCCTGCGCCGCGCGCCACGCCGCCACCGCCTCGGTCTGGAACGGCCGGGGCTCGCGCCGCACCCGCAAGCCGTGGTCGAGGACGCCGTAGCCCCGCGCCTCGTCCTCGTAGGCGATGCCGCCGCGGACGAGGGCCCGCACCACCGGCGCATAGGCGGCGGCGGGGGCGCGGAACCGCCGGGTCCGCGGGTCCCACCGGCAGGCGGCGGCCGGCGGCGGGCCCGACGTTCGGTCGAAGCCGCTGATGTCCAGCGTGCCGGCGGCGAAGCTGAGGCGGACGGTCATCTCTATCAACGGCCCTCGCGTCGGCGCTCATCATATGCGCGGAATACGCGGGACCACCCCCCAAGCCATGGCGGAGCCGGCCCCCGAGGAGGGCGGGCAGGTCGACCAGCTTGAAGTACAATTGTACGTATGCAACAGGCGGGCATCACCCTCACCATAGACACGTCGGCACTGCTTGCCGTACTGCTTGGCGAACCCTCGCGACCAGAGATCCTGAGCGCCACCCGGAACACCCTGCTGGCGTCCGCCCCGTCCCTGCCCTGGGAGGTGGGAAACGCACTGGTGGCCGGTACCCGCCGGCGGCGTCTCACCCCCGCCCAGGCGCAGGGCGCCTGGACGAGCTACCGGCAGGTGCCGATTCGACTGGTGCAGATCGATGTCTCGCAGGCCTTGGACCTGGCGGTGTCGCTGCGCGTGTACGCGTACGACGCGTACGTCCTGGAGACCGCGAGGCGGGAACGCACCCCGCTCTTGACGCTGGACCGCGGCATGGCCCGCGCGGCGCAAACGCTGGAACTGCCCCTCATCGAGATATCCGCATGAAGGTCTACACGTACTCCGAAGCGCGGCAGCGATTCGCCGACGTGCTGAAGCAGGCCGCTCTCGACGGCCAGGTCCAGATTCGCCGACGCGACGGCCAGGTCTTCACGCTTCGACCCGAGTCCCCGGCCGGATCCCCGCTGGACGTGCCTGGCGTGACGACCGACGTGTCGGCCCGCGAGATTGTCGCCTGGGTTCGGGACGGCCGCCGTTCGACCAAGCGTTTTCTCGAGTAGGCGGCCCGCCCCACGAGCCGCGACCCGTGCCGCCTCGGTCGCACGCCGCCGGGTCCGGACGGGGAGACGCCCCGACACGACCCGGCGGAGCCCCGAGGAGCGCGATGAGTCGACTCCGGCCGAGTTGCGCCCCCTCGTCCCTCGATGAGTCCCGAGGAGCCCGAGAAGGCCCGAGGAGTTGACTCTGCGGCCGGGTGGTCTATGCTGTCCGCGATGGGCGTGCCCGCCCGGCCACGGGCGGGGCGCCTTACCCCCTGCACGCCGTGGTCGCGAGCAGAGGTCGGCGCGCCTGCCGGCCACGGCGTCCGGCGGCCGCCGCCCCCGGGGACGGCGCCGGTCGAAGACGAACGTCGAGGCAATACGAGAGGAGTTCACAGATGTCCAAGCTGAGTCGGCTCGACCGGCGCACCTTCCTGCGCAGCACCGGCATGACCGCGGTGGCCGGCGCCGTCGGCGGCGCCGTTCCCCTCGCGGCGCAAGGCGGCGGCGGCGCCGCCCGGCAGGACGGCCGCTACGACTTCGACACCATCTACAGCCGCATCGGGACCGACTCGTCGAAGTGGGACGCCCAGATCGCACGCTACGGCCGCGACAAGATCGAGGTCGGCATGGGCACCGCCGACCAGGACTTCCGCATCGCCCCGCCCATCACCGACGCCCTCCGCAAGCGCATCGGGCACGAGAACTACGGCTACCTGTCGATCCCCGCCTCCTACAAGGAGTCGATCGTCGACTGGAACCGGCGGCGCTACGGGCTCGAGATCGACCCCGACACCATCCAGCACGCGGCCGGCGTGCACGCCGGCGTCATCAGCACCCTGCGCGCCTTCTGCCCCCCGGGCAGCAAGGTGCTCATGCAGACGCCGGGCTACAACGGGTTCTACACCGACATCCGGGTGGTCGGCTGCGTGGCCGAGGAGAGCCCCCTCAAGCTCGTCGACGGCCGCTACCGGATGGACTTCGAAGACCTCGAGCGCCGTATCGACCACGACACCCACGCGTTCATCCTGTGCAACCCGCACAACCCCACCGGCAACGTCTGGTCGCGGTCGGACCTGATGACCCTCGGCGAGATCTGCCTCCGCCGGCGGGTCGTGGTGCTGGCCGACGAGATCCACTGCGACTTCGTCACGAAGGGCAACACCTACACGCCGTTCGCCACCCTCGACGACGAGGCCATCGTCCGCAACAGCATCACCTTCAAGTCGGTCAGCAAGTCGTTCAACCTGTCGATGATGAAGTGCGCCTACCAGTTCTCGACCAACCCCGACTACCTCGCGCGGATCTCGGGGGCCGGACAGCATCGGCAGGCGATGAACACGCTCGGCATCGTCGCGGCCGAGGCCGCCTACAACGAGGGCGAGGACTGGCTCGACCAGCTCCTCGAGTACATCGACGGGACGCAGGACTTCGTCGAGTCGACCGTCAACGCGAACGTGCCGGGGGTGAAGACGGTCAAGCCCGAGGGCACCTTCCTGGCGTGGCTCGACGTCGCCGAGGCGATGGACAGGACCCGCATGAAGCAGGCGGCCGCGGCGGCCGAGCGGCCCACCACGCCGGAACAGGCGTTCCAGCGCTTCCTGGTGGACCACGCCCACATCCACCTGAACCCGGGCTCCAGCTACGGCCTCGGCAGCGACGGCCGCATGCGGATGAACATCGGCACGTCGCGGCAGTTGGTCGAGCGCGCGCTCGGCAACATGGCGAAGGCGCTGGCCACCGCCTGACGCAAGCCGCCCGCCCATCACCGAATCGTCGGCCGGCGGCGCCGGGCGGGAACGTCCGCCCGGTGACCGTCATCATCGGACACCAGGTCGAGCATGCCGTTGAGACAATAGCCGGAGGTTCGGGTTCGTCGCCCGTGCGACGGCCGGGCCGAGAGTTCATCGAACCGAACGAGCACCCGCAGGCGCACGCACGGCTCGTTCGGTCTACGGACCACCGGCAGCCGGTGCGCTGAGGTCGACGACGCACACCGATATCTTGCGCGCCTCTTCCCGCGTCAGCGTGTCCTGCAGGCGCTGCCTCAGCGCATCGGGGCCGCGCGGACGAACGCCTGACGGAGGCGGCGGCGTGCGGCACCCGTCGACCTCTCCGAACCAGAGCACGACGTAGATCCCGTACCCGTCCGTCGCCGGGTCGCGGGCATACCGGGCCATCAACTGTTCGCGCAGTGCGCTCCAGAGATGGCGATGCCCGTTCTTCTTGATCTCGACCGGTACCTGGCAGTCCCGGAATGAGATGCGGATGTCCGCGCGCTTGTCGTTCGCGTAGCGCCCTTCCGGTTGCGCGTCGACCTCGCCCGGCAGCCAGCCCCGCAACTCTCTCAGCAGCGCGTCCCGACAGGAATCCTCGTGTTTGGGTCCGGCGACGCGACGCCGCGAATCCTCGTTCCAGAAGAGACGCCAGCCGTTGGCATTGTCATTCCTGATCCGATCACCCAGTTCGTCCAACCGGTCCGCTACGAGCGCGGCCAAGTCTCCCGCATTCGCGGGAGTGCCGCCGTCCAGCGCCCGGCAGACCGCCTCCGGATCGGGATGACGGTAGGCCGCGTTCCGGCGGACTGCGAACTGATCGTCGCGCGCCCGCACCAACTCATCTTTCGAGGCGGACAGCGCCGGGTCGGACGCCAGCGACTCCAGCACCGAGCCGGCCTCGGCATCGGGCAACACCGCGAGACCACGAACCAGCTCCGTCACACCGGGGTGGGCAGAACGGGTTCCCGCTGTCAGCCGAATCAGCCGGCCGAGCGCCCGCGCCCCCAGCCGTTCGCTCAGAGACGAGGCGACGGAACGACGATGCGCCTCGTCGGACGTCCCGACGAGGACTGTCCCCCAATCGGATTCCAGTCTGTGCGTCGACGCAGCCGCGCCGGCATCGAAGAACGCCGCGACGTGCCGCGCGCGTTCCGCATGCCCACCCACTGAGCGCTCCAGGGGTCTCATGTACCGCCCCGGCGACGCGAAGACACCGGCCGAGAGCCAGCGGACGCGTTGAGCCGCCGCCATGCTCTTTCGGGACGACTTGTCGCGTATGAGCGTCAGTAGCGAGTCCGCATCGGCACGCCTGAGCGCGGCCCAGAGCAGCCCGTCCAGCCGCCCGCCCGCCGCTCCGCGCAACGGAAAGGCGCGGAGCAACGGAAGGACCGCGTGCCGGGCCACCTCCGCGTGATCTTCCCTGCTCACGATCTCATGCAGGCCCGGGACGTCCCGGCGATTCCGCCTGAGCGCGGGCGCCCCGCATCGCACCAGCACGTCGGCCACGACTTCCGGACGCGAATGAACGAGGTGTCGATACCACGGCGACTCGGGCACAGCCCGCGTGCAGAGGTGGAAGGCCAGCGCGGTGCGGATCTGCTTGCCGCTCAGGCGATCCAGCTCGCCCGTCCCCGTAGCGTGCATCTCCGCCAAACCCGCCAGGACCGGCAGCGCCAGGCAATGCCGTTGATTCTTGCCGTACAAGCGGACGATCTCGTCGACATCCGGAAGGTCGCCCCGGTCGATCGCCCCGCGAAGCCCCGTCCAGGCCGCCGCCAACAGGCGTTCATCGTCGCGGAAGAGGTACTGCAGACGGTCCGCCGGCGTGACGCCGACGACATCGGACAGGACATCGAAGTACGCCGCGGCCAACTGGTGCAGAAGCCCCGGGGGACACCGGTTCTCCCGAAGCGCCGTCTCGTGGGCGCGGACGTGGTCGAGCCAGTGGCGGTGCCTGTCCTCCCGTTCCCGTTCGGCCCGCGAGAAACGCTGGTGGATCTCCAGGCAATCACGATCGAGTTCACGGACGCTCTTCTCGGCGAAGAGACCGGCAAGCAACCGGTGGTCGCGCGTACGCTCGATCACTTCATCGAGGGTCAATCCGTCGTGGGCGGCTCGGCCGTCGAGCGCGCGGAGAACCTGATCCAGGAAGTAGCCGGCGACCCGGCGATCGGTCGCCTCCTCCGCGCGCTCAAGGCACCACGGGCCGAAGTCCGGCGGCGGATAGGCGCCATGAAGCCGGCGCTTCACATCGCGCGCACACCGGCCAAGGTCACCTTCCTCGGACTTGGCGCATCGTTCGAGTCCCTCGACGAGAATGGCCTTCTGAATCGCGGGCCGTCGCGTCAGCCAATCGCGGACCCGCCCGCCCGCGGCGCCCGCCGAGTCCCACGTCAACCCGGAGCCCCACGTCAACCCGATACCGAGCCAGTCGTACAGGCGCTTCGTCTCCAGACCGTCACCGTACGCGTCCAGGCCGCGGGCCAGAATACGCGCGGGCAGCTCCTCCAGCCCACGGCTCCGTAGCGCCGCCCCGATCCCGTCCCGCCGGAGAACCAGCAGGTCGAGGTGCTCCGCGATGGCCGCCTCCGTAGACTTCTCCACGAGTTGCGACCGCCAGAAGCTGAAGTACGGACCGAAGGACGGCTCCGACACCTCCGAGAGATACGTCCACACCTGTGCGGCCGACAATTCCCCGGGATAGAGCCGCCTCAACAGCGTGTCCAGAAGATGGTCGTCCGGATCCGAGATCGCTCCGGCATGGACGTCCGTCAATAACGCCTTGAGCGCCGTCGTGAGATCCAGACCGCGACCACCATGGTGGAGAAACGCGTCCAGCGCGCGCCGTTGGACGCCCGGAATGCGACTCTCGTCGCGAATCAGGTTCAGCAGTACGTCCGTCAACCCTGGCAGCCGAGCGCCGTACGGCAGGACCCGCAGGAGAAACACGACCAACGTCTGCTGTCCGTCGTCGCGGCGCGGATCGGTCAGGATCTCCCGTAGCGCCTGCTCCGTATCGGGCGCCACGAGAGATCCGGCGGCGGAGATCGGCTGGCCGGGACCGAGCGCCGACTCCTTCAGCAGCTCCTCCAATTGCCGGCTCTCCGCGGCGAGCGACCTCAAGAGCGCAACCTTCTCGGAGGTCGAGAACCGGCTCACGTCGCCGTAGACGGCGATGCCGATCGGGTCCCGTTCGACGAGCTCCCGCCGGGCCGTGTCGGATTGCGCCGCGAGCCAGGCGGATACCCCCCGGAGCGCCGTCACCACGCCCCCGTCGTGACCCGTCATCAAGGCGAGGACACGCCGCACGGGAATGCCGCACCGGCCGTCTCGACCGTCCGGTCCACCGCCGTCGACGAGCCGCGCCAGATGCCTGCCGGCCAGGAACTCGGCGACATGACGATGCAGCGGCTGGAATCGGCCCTCGGCCGCGGCCCGGAACAACTTCGTGGCAATCGCCTGTCGGCACAGCCCCTCGTACTCGCGCCCACACCGGCCCACGCGCGGATGGTCGGGGTCTTCACAACCGGGCGCAATCGCGCAGCCCGCGGCGTCCGCGACGAGGATCACCGCGCACAGGCGCCCGGCGGCGTCTAGCAGATCTTCCTCGGAGACAACGTCGCCGGTCGGCCGCGCCGCATCGTGCTCGTCGTTGTGCTCCCGCGCCATCCGCAGGCACGCCCGCTCGAAGAGCGCCAGACGGCTTTCCGGCCAACCGCCGCCGTTCGTCACCACGTCAGCCAGCATGCTCAGGCACTGGGGGTTCTCCAGGAATCCCTTGACCCCCTTTTCTTTGGCCGCGGCCATGAACGCAACGACGTCTTCGATGCCGGCGTGGTCGTTCAGAATCCGTTCGACGTCCCGATCGGCGAGCGGATCCAGCCGCAGCACCGTCAAGCCTGCGCGCGGAGACACCCTGCCGAGGCTGGTCCGATCGCTCGCGCCGAGCCAGTCCGCCTCGCGGCACGACAGCCGGAAGGGCGGCCGGCCCAAGGCGTCCAGCCGCGCGCGGATCGCGTCGAGGGGCCCTCTCGCATCGCCGCTTCCGGCCCGCACCTCGTCGAGCCCGTCGATGAACAGGGTCTTCCCGCGCCATTCCGGATGCACGCCGGGATCGAACGTCAGGAAGTCGCGCGCGGTGACGAGGCAGGCGGCCGGTCCGAGCAGGCTACGCTCGGCATCGAAGGACGTGCTCTTGCCGGATCCCGGGTCGCCGAGCAGTACGTAGGCGGGCACTGTCCGGAAGTCCGCGAGGGGTCTGGAGAGCGCGTCGCGGCCCCGGTCGACCGGGTAGTCGGCATCGTGGGGTTCGCCGTCACCCGGTCCAACCCCGTGACGGCGCGTCGTGCCCGATCCCTGCCGCGCGGAGGCATCGGAGGGGCCGCCGTCCCTCAGCGGAACCACGGTGCAGGTCCGCGGAACGATGCAACTCATGGGTCGTCGAACCACTGACCGGCGGGCGCGGCCAGGAACTCGTTGAGCGGAACGCCACCCGCCCCGACGAGCAGCGACCGCAGGGGCCGGAAGCGCTCCTCGAACGTCTCCAGGCCGGTCAGGGCTCCTCGTCTCGGTCCGCTCTTCACCTCGATGGCGACGAGCCGCGGACCGCGCTGCAGCACGAAGTCGACTTCGTGCTGGCCCTCTCGCCAATAGTGAAGGCGGATGTCCGAGGTCGCCGTGTTGAAGAGATGGGCGCCCACCGCGCTCTCGACGACGCGTCCCCAGTACGTGCGATCGGCTTGGGCTTCCTCGAACGCGTACCCGGAACCCGCCGTCATGAGCGCCGTGTTGAGCACGGTGAGCTTGGGGCTCGATCCCCGCCGATGCGGGCGGCTGGCGTACTTCGGCAGCCCGGCGAGCAGCCCGGCGTTCTCGAGCAGGTCGATGTAGCGCGCCAACGTGGTGGTGTTGCCGGCGTCCTGAAGCTGACCCAACATCTTCGTGTACGACAGGATTTGCCCGGAGCAGCCCGCCCCCAACTTGAACAGCCGCTTCAGCAGCGCCGGTTTGTCTATGCGGGTCATCGCCAGCAGATCGCGTTCGATGTTCGGCTCGACAAGCGCCTGCAGGATGTAATCGCGCCACAGCGCCGGTTGCCGAACGATGGACGCGCCTCCCGGAAAACCGCCGAAGTAGAGATAGGTCGGCAGGTCGAAGCCGAACGCATCGGCCATCTCCGGGAACGACCAGTGCGTGACTCGCATCGGCTCGAAGCGGCCGGCCAGACTCTCCGTCAGCCCGGACTGCATGCGAAGGGGTGCCGACCCCAGGACGACGACGTGCAGGAGCCGATTCACGGCCCGATCTGCATCCCACAGCCCCTTGACGGTCTCCGACCACTGGGGAATCTTCTGAATTTCGTCGAGGACCAGCACGGCTCCGCTCGGAGACCGTTCGGCCTCCCGGCGGGCGGTCTCCCACCCGAGCACGAGCCATTCAGCGTCCCGCGCCTGGCCTGTTCGGTGCGGGACGACCGTCCCCGCTGCAGACGACGGTATGTGGACCACCGGCGAGTCGGGCTCGTCGACGGGCAGGTAGAAGCTCGGTCGATCAATCCGCCTGAGGGCTTGGCGGACGATGGTCGTCTTGCCGGACTGCCGGGGGCCGAACAGCGCGATGATTCGGCGGGGCGGCTCACCGAGGCGATGGACGAGCGTGGCGACCTGCTCGCGCCGGAACGGAGCCATCCATGAAGATTAACCTATTGAGCAAACATACTCAATGACTACACAACGCATCCACCGCCAAGCTGACGTGCGGGATGCCGCTCGTCCGCGCCTGGACGCGTGCAGCGCCGAATTCGGCTGATCCAGCTCATTCCGCCAGCGGATCGGGCCGGAGCTGGAAGTGGATGATGGCGCTGCGCATCCCCTGTCCACCCTCGATGTGCCAGTTCAGGTTCGAGCCGTAGTTGGCCCACAGCCCGCGCCCCTTCCAGCCCGCGTCGGGGTCGTCGATGCGGCCGTCGAGGCCGCGGGCGAAGAACCCCAGCGGATAGGGCACCCGCAGGACGACCCACTCGCCGGTGTCGGGCAGCAGGGCGAGCAACGAGTCGGACCCCGATCCGGGGGCGATGGGAACATTGGGACCGAGCCCCAGGGTGCCGAACTGGTCGACCCAGTTGTAGTAGTGGTAGTCGGCGCTGCCGGGGTCGGTGACGCCCCTCATCTGCGGCCCGGGCGTCGGATAGAGGGTCCAGCCCTCCGGGCAGTGCTGGCCGGTCGCGTCGGGGCCGTTCAGCACGCGGCACCGGCTGCGGTCGAAGCTGGCCATGTGGCCGCTGCCCGAGAGCGCGGTCCAGACGACCCCGTTGCGGTCGACGTCGACGCCGCGGGGGGCGTGCCCGGTCTGCGCGGGGTCGACGGCGGGATTCTCGATGGACGGCGGCTCGTAGACCTCGGCGATGCACGTCTCCGGCGGATTGTCGCCGCGGTCGAGGCGGACGAGGCGGCCGGGGAACGGTCCCGTGCGGGCGACCCACCCCGTGTCGTCGACGGGATTGGCGATGACGCCGTAGGCGAAGCCGGCGATGCGGGTGTCGCGCGCCGGGTCGACCTCGCCGCCCGGCTCGTTCCACGGCCGCGTGATCACGCCGTCGCCGTTGGTGTCGACGACGGTCGGGCACCAGCCCTGCGAGAGCTGCTCGTCGCCGGTCTCGTCGTACAGCTTCGTGTCGAGCCAGCCCACGACGTTGGGGTCGCCGCTGAGCCACAGGGTGTCCTGCTCGTCCTCGCCGAACTGCAGGTGGTGGGTGCCGTAGCACGTGTCGATGAGCCCCCACTCCTCGGTGGCGGGGTCGTAGACCGAGATCTGCCGCCCGCTACGGTCGACGGGGAAGTACTGGGCCGAAGGGTGATCCGAGCCATCCCGGCACCAGTCCGGGTTCTCGCGGCGGCGCACGGTCGAGGTCAGCCACACCCGCCCCCGCGCGTCCATCATCGGGTTGTGGGGGTTGGCGGGGGCGTCGAAGATGATCTCGTCGCCCCAATACGGCGACGGCTCGAACCCGGGCGCGGTCGGGAACATCGACGGCACCATCTCGCGCGGCTCGCGCAGCGGCACGTCGAGCTCGATGGACCGGTGCCGCTCGGTGTCGGTGATGACGAGCTTGTCGGTGGTGATGGACACGCCGTAGACGAGGCCGCCGCCGTTGACGGTGGGGTCGCGCTTGTCGGTGGTCACCTCGTCGTGCACGTAGGAGGTCTCGCCGGCCCAGTCCCACATCGTCAGCACGAGGTTGCGCTCGACCCCCCGGGGCCGCGGCGGCGCCTCGGGCACCTCGCCGGCCGCGATGCGGTCGCTCCAGTCGGCGAACATCGCGAGCCCCCGCTCGCGGCCGAACCGGTTGAGGACCCCGCTCATCTGCCGGCCGCGCTGGCCGAAGGTCAGCCGGTGCGCCCACGCCTCGGCCGACGAGTCGAACCCGTCGAGGTGGCCCATGTCGAACGTGAACCGGTTGCCCATCTGGTGGCAGAGCTGGCAGCCCTGCTTGGTGACGTCGACCCACGCGGCCTGGCTCCGCAGGCCGCGCGCGATGCCGTTGCCGGCGGGCCCGGTGCCGGGGAACTCGCCGGCGGCCGGCGGCTCGAGCAGCGAGTACCAGTAGTTGGCGGGATAGACCCGCGCCGCCTCCTGGGGCGAGGCCGCGGGGACCGCATCGAGGTCCAGGGTCTCTCCCGGCTCCGCCGTCACCGGGTCGGAGTCGACGAGGCCGTAGCCGCGCACCCAGACGCGATACGACGCCTCCGGGAGATCGGGAACCAGGAAACGGCCGTCGTCACCAGTCACCACGATCTTGCGGAACCCCGTGTCGAGGTCGTCGGTCTCGGCGATCACCCACACCCCGGCCTCGGGGCCGGCGTGGCTCCGCACCGCGCCCCGCAGGTCGTCTCCGCCGGCCGGCGGCTGCCCGGCAAGCGCCGACGTGACCAGTACCGCGACGGCGGCGGCCAGCAGCGAAACGAGACGTGCACGGCGTGTCATGGGTTCCTCCGTACTCTCTTCGGTTTCGACGCAGGTGCAGGCCGCTCGCAGGCCGCCCGACGCCGGTCGTCCGGGCAAGAACGCCTCGCAATCGGACAACGACGCATTCCGCTCGAACTGCGCCGTGCCGCGGCGCTGCCCGCTCCGCGGCCCCAACACCCGATACGCTCCCACCGGCCCGCGGCGCACACGCCCCGTCCACCGGCGCGCCCGCCCGTCTCGGTACGACACGGGCTCCACAACGGCCGGTCCGGCAGACGCTTCACTGCCCTCGGCTCGACGCGCGCAGCCGCCGGATCTGGCTGGCCGCCGCCTCGATCTGCATCTCGAGAATCTGCTCGCCGTACTCGGCCCGCGACCGCGACGGCGTGCCGTTGACCCCGTTGTCGGCGCTGCCCGGCTCCATCCGGTCGAGCCGGATCTTCGAGGGGTCGAGGAACAGCAGCGTCGACGTGTCGTGCATGCCGGCGTGCGTGCCCACGTCCTCGGCCCGCTCGCCCTGCTCGACCAGCCACTCGTCGCCGCGCCCGGGGTAGTAGTCGGTCAGGTGATGCACCCGGGCCGGCCCGTCCGCCCACTCCGCGTTCAGCCGCTCCGAGACGGCCGCCTGCGACCGCTGGTTGCCGCCGCTGTCGCCCATCAGGGCGATGTCGACGAACCCGTGCTGCGCGAGGCTGCGCGCGGCGTACTCCAGCACCTGCTCGAACACCGCGGGCGGGGTGGTGATGGTGCCGGGAAAGCGCATGTGCCCGCTGGGCGGGTCCACGTTCCCCTCGGGCACGTAGGCCATCACCGGCGCGACCAGCGCGTCCCCGAGGCGGCGCGCCGTCTCCCCCGCCTTGTGGCGCACCAGGTAGTTGTGCTTGCCCAGGACCATGTGCGGCCCGTTCTGCTCGGTGCCGCCGGTGGGGATGATGATGGTCGTCGTCCCCGCCGCGACCGCGTCGCGCACCTCGGTCCAGGTCAGCTCCTCGAGAAAGACGGTGTCCGGCGCCTGCGCGAAGGCGGTGCCGGCCAGGCAGACGGCGGCGAGCGTGACGAGCGATCGCATCGAACCTCTCCCCTCGGCGAAGGATTCGCCGGACCCGGGCATGCTATCACCCCTCGGACCGCGGCAACGAGGGAGCGACGCCCGTCGCCGGGAGCCGTATACTGTGGCGAGACGACCCACGAAAGGACGACCATGACGAATCGGACGCTCGTCGCCTTCTCGACCGTTCTCGCCATTGCCTGTCTGGCCGCACCGGCGGCGCTGGCCGGCCAGCCCGCGTCGGCGGGGCGGGCGCCGGAGGGCTCCCCCGCGCCGCGGACCCCCTGGGGCGCGCCGGACCTGCAGGGCGTCTGGAGCCACGCCACCGTCACCCCCCTCGAGAGGCCCGAGCGCCACGAGGGCCGCGAGTTCCTGACCGCCGAGGAGGTCGCCGAGGCGAACGTCCAGGCCACCACGTTCGCCAGCTCCGAGCGCCGCGGCGAACTGACCCCCGAGCGCGACGTCGGCCTCGCCTACAACCAGTTCTGGTGGGACCGCGGGCTGTCGGACGGCCGGACCGCCCTCATCGTCGATCCCCCCGACGGCCGCATCCCGGCGCAGACCCCCGAGGCCGAGGCCCGCGCCGAGGCGCGCCGGGCCGCCGCGCGGCCCCGCGCCCTTTCGGAGAACCCCGAGGACCGCGGCCTGTGGGAGCGCTGCCTGACCCGGGGCACCGTCCGGCTCGGCGGCGCCTACAACAACAACCTGCAGATCTTCCAGACCGAGGACGTGATCGCGATTCACCTGGAGATGGTCCACGAGACGCGCGTCATCCCCCTCGCCACCGGCCCGGGACCGACCCACGCGCCGCCCCAGTGGCTCGGCCGCTCGCACGGCCGCTGGGAGGGCGACACCCTCGTGGTCGAGACCGACGGCTTCTCGGGACAGGCCCCGTGGCGCGGCTCGGGCGAGAACCTGCGCCTCGTCGAGCGCTTCTCGCGCCCCGACGCCAACACCCTGCGCTACGAGGTGACGTTCCGCGACCCGACGACCTGGGAGCGCGAGTGGACGGCCGCCCTCGACATGCCGAAGACCCAGGGCCTGATGTACGAGTACGCCTGCCACGAGCGCAACTACGGCATGGAGAACCTCCTGCGCGGCGCCCGGGTGCAGGAGATGGAAGCGGCGAAGGCGAAGTAGGCGCGTCATGGCCCCCGCACGCTGCCTCCTCGTCGTTCTGCTGCTGTTGGCCCTGCAACCGGTCCGCGCGGCGCAGGAGCCGCCGCCCCGGACGGGCACCGGCGCCCTGCTCCAGGAACGCTGCCAGCTCTACTTCGAGTTCCTCGGGCGCACCGGGGCGGGCCGCGAGGACACGTTCAACCAGGACCCGTTCGGCATGGGCTACTGCGCCGGCCTCGTGCGCGGCGTCGTCATCGCCGCCCAGTCGTTCATGCCCGACCGGGTCTGCGTGCCGCCGGGCACCACCATCGCCCAGACCGTCCACCGGGTCCTCCAGTACCTGGACCAGCATCCCGAAGAAAACGGCGAACTCGACGTCGAGCTCGTGCTGCGGGCGCTGGAGGATCGATTCCGCTGCCCGTAGGTCAAACGTCCAGTCTCCGAAGCCCCCCGGCCACCGCCCCGCGGACACAGCGCCCGTGGTTGCGCGGCCGGCAGTCGACACGCTGCCGCCCTCTCGACTCGTTGCGGGGAAATGTACCCCGGTTCATTCAAATGAATAATGATCCATTTCGTGAATGTGACATTATTCGCGATTCGCGGCTCGGAACAGCC
This sequence comes from Vicinamibacterales bacterium, assembly GCA_965204675.1. Classification (GTDB taxonomy): domain Bacteria; phylum Acidobacteriota; class Vicinamibacteria; order Vicinamibacterales; family UBA8438; genus JAJEEA01. The sequence goes on along the minus strand of OZ242003.1, from coordinate 3,731,448 downwards.
GCAACTCGGAACAGCGGCAATCAGCGGCGAGGTTCCCGGACCGGCCGAGAATCACGCTCCGCGCCACAAGGACCGTAACGAGCGAATCGACCTGAGGAGGCCGTCGAGCCTCGTGTTCCACCGTGCCTCGGCGGCGCTACGGGCCGCCTGCCTCGCCCGCTCGCGAGCGCGTCGAGCCGCCCGGTGCATGGCCGCCTCCGCGCCCGCCATATCCGGATCTCGCTCCGGCGACGACGAGCTCCGGGGCTGCCTGCTCATTCGCGCCTCCCTTCGTCGATCAGGATCGGAACGCGGTGCGAATTGTCGTACACCGCCCACCCGTCCACGAGATCTCGGTACATCCCCTCGAAGTTGCGCCAACCCGCGTGGAACCGTCGGCGAATCACCACCTCCGGCACGTCGTGACCGCCTTCCGAGACCCGTTGTGCGACTCGCGCGATCGCCGCCTCCGGCGTCGCAAGGCGCAAGAAGAAGAGCTTCACCCGGTACCCCTGTTTCCGCCACCGCGCGATCCGCCGGGCATGGCCGCGCCCGCTCAACGTCGTCTCGAAAGCGAAACTATGCCCCCGGCGTGCGTGCGCCTCGATCTGCCTCAACAACAGCCGTCCCGCCTCCACGGCCACCCGCGACGGCCCAAAGGGACTCAGCCCGGTGGCTATCAGATCGGCATTGACGAAGATCGGACAATCGGCTTCGTTGGGCAGAAACTCCGTGGCGAACGTGGTCTTGCCCGCGCCGTTCGGTCCCGCTACCACGAAGATCCGCTTGCCCGTGGTCCCGGTCATGATTGCGTGCCGCCTGCGCTCACCGCTCAAACCGCTCTAGCTCCGCATCGATGGCTCGCAGGCCGTCCGGCACGGGATCTCCATGATCGAGGCACGACTCGATCAACTTGCGCGCCACGTCCTGGGCAATCTCGACCGTCTCGGTCACGGTTCTCCCCTGCGCGACGAGCCCGGGGACGGTCTCGGAGGTAGGCAGGTACTGGTGGTTCTCCAGCCGTTCGATACGCAGTTGCATTCGATACGCCTCCGGCATCGCGATTCTCCCTCCGGCAGGGCTCACGGTTTCGCAGCCTCCATGATCGATGATAGCGGTTGCAGCATTCGCCGCCCGCGGCGGTGGTGAGTCGTGGCGCGCTGTCGCGCCATCAGATCGGCGCACGGACGCCGGACGTGGGCTAGACTGGGCCAATGTGGAACCCCTGGTTGCGCCCGCCGAACCCTCGCGAGACCCCGATGTCGCCGCCGGCCACGCTGCTCCGCTTGACGCCGCGCCCGCTCAGGTCGCTGCCGCACATGGCGCTGGCCCTGGCCCTGACCGGCCTCGCCGGCTGCACTGCCGGCGTGCCGGAAACCGACCCCGGCCCGCGGCCGGACTTCCAGCCGACGACGACCGTCGAGGAGTTGATGCGGGCGGTGATCGACCCCGCCGCCGATGCGGTCTGGGACGCGGTGGTCATCACGTCGACCCGGGACGGGATCGACCGGGAGGTGCCGGACAGCGACGACGACTGGCTGGCCCTGGAGCACCACGCGGTGCGGCTGCTCGAGTCGGGGAACCTGCTGCAGATCGAGGGACGGCCGATCGCCGCTCCCGACTCGGTATCGGAGTTGCCGGGCATCGACCTCGAGCCGGCGGACATCGCGGTGCGGGTGGCCGGGCAGTACGACGCCTGGCTGCGGTCGGGCCGCGAGCTGCACGACGCGGGGGTGGTGGTGCTGGAGGCGGCGAGGGCGCGCAGCGTCGACGCGCTGCTCGAGTCGGGAGACCGCCTCGACGCGGCGTGCGAGAGCTGCCATTCCCGCTTCTGGTACCCGCCCGACGCAACGGCAGGGTCGAACCCACCGTAGCGGCGGCGTGGACAGGGAGGCGACAAGCGAAACCGGAAACCGCGGCATCCTACGCCGGCTCCGAAGCCCCGCCCGCGAACCGCCGGGAGCGGAACACCCGGCTGCGGCGTTCGTTCAGGCCGACGGGAACCGGCGGTCGCCCGCGCCGCACCGGTGTCGACCGGCCGGCGCGGGGTGGTTTCTTCCGGCCCGGGCTACGGCCGGATCGGCGAGCCGTCGGGCCGCGTCAGCTCGGCGCAGCACATGCCGAACGTGCCGGGCGCGCGCGAGGGCTGCCCCACCGCCTTGATCTGGTCGCCGGCCTGGATCGTCTGGGGCGTCCACCCCCGCCGGCTCATGGAGACCGCCGCCCCCATCTCGATCTCCCAGTGGATGACCTCGCCGTCGTCGCCCGGCGCGTCGACGTAGAGGAACGAGTGCGGGTTGCGGAACACGAACCGGGTCACCTCGCCGACCGCCTCGACCCGCTTCTCGGGGTCGTAGAAGGGCGCGCTCGCGTGGTGGGCGATGGTCGGCGCGGCCATGGCGACCAGCAACGCCGCCGCGGCAATCCACAAGATAGCTCTCACGATGTCCTCCTCGGAAACTCGAACGTCATTCGACGACGGAGCCCGGCCCGCCAATCGCCGCCGAACGCGACCGCAAGACCGGTCGCGCCGCGGCCTCCGCTTGGCGCCCAACCACTCCCTCAGGTGTCCGCGCCGTCTCACGACGTGGACTCCAGGCCCCGCAACTGTCGCCTGCGGCCCGGCTTGCCCTTCGACAATCCTGCATCTGCCACTCGCCGGCTCGAACGGCTACTGGTACCTCGGAATCAGGAACCGGCGGGGATGGCCCGCCTGCTCGGCGTCGCAGCCGTAGAGCTGCAGCTTGTAGCCCTCCGGCGCCGGCAGCCACCGGGTGGTGTAGGCCACCGGCTCGCGGAGGAACATGGGGTCCTCGACGGTCAGGGTCAGCTTCAGCTCGTCGCCCTCCCGCCAGTAGCGCTCGGTCACCCGCTTCTGCTGCGACGACGGAATGCCGTTGTAGTCGTCGAAGCCGGTGATGTCGAAGACGAAGTTGACCGTCTCGACGTGCAGCGAGCCGTCCTCGTAGTACCCCGTCGAGAAGCCCTGGACCGTGAACTCGTTGGCCGGCGGCTCGCGGCCGTCGAGCCAGACGGTCCGGATCTGGTCGTCCTTCTCGTAGCGGAACAGCACCCGGTCGGGCCACTGCGTGACCTCCATCATGTAGGGGTCGTACTGCAGGGCCGGCGATGCCGAGGGGACGCAGTCGTACTTCGGGGCGATCGCCTCGTCGAAGATCGACTGGAAGGCGAGCCCGCGCTCGTTCAGCACCGGGAAGTTCTCGCCGGGCACCCACGGCATGGCCGGGCCGTTGACGGGCCGCACGCCGCCGCCCCCGTTCCACACGCCGTCGAGGTGGGGCACCTCGGACGGATCGACGCCGGGCTGGGCCGGCGCCTGCGAAACGCCGGCCACGAGCACCAGCGCCGCACCCACCGCCGCCCGCAGGAACCGGCGAGCCGTTCCCCGGCCGCGGGTCTTGGTTCCGATCATGTCTTCCTCCCCCGTCTCCTCGTCGCGCCGCGTCGCCTTCGTCGGGCCGCGGACGCCCTCCGCTCGATTCGTCTCGTGCAGATTCTACACCGTCGCCCGGCCCGTCAGCGACCCACGCCGGGGTCGGCCGGATGCCGGTCTACGAGGCGGCCCGCCGAAGGGCGTGCAACTCGCGCCCCAGGCAGTCCGCGAGGGCCCCCATCCCGGACACCCCCGCGGCCAGCTCCGCCTCGCTGTTGTAGTTGGTGTTGGTGTTGATGTCGTAGGTGTACGCCGTCCCCTCCCGGTCGACGATGAACTCGACGCCGGCGACGTGGATGTCGTTGTCGGCCAGCACCCGCTCGAAGGGCGCCACGAGGGGATGCTCGAACCCCTCGACGATGCGGAACAGCGAGGCCCCGGCCTCGCCGGCGGGGCAGAAGGCGTCGTCGACCCGGCACGCGTCGGCCGGGCACAGCTCGAACCCCTGGCTGGTGTCGACCTCGACGGCGTACATGAAGCGCCCGCCGACGAACTCCACCCGCGTGATGGTGGCGTCGGGCGACTCGATGTACTCCTGGAGCAGGGTCACCCCGTCGACCGACGGCTCGAAGGCGGGACCGCGGACGTACTCGGCGAGGGCCTCGACGTCGTGGAAGAGCCGCACCCCGAGACCCTTCCCGGCGCGGTTGTGCTTGGTGATGAACGGGAGCGGCAGCGACGCCGCGGCCGCGACGATCTCCTCGCGTCCCACCACCGCCACGGTGCGGGGGGTGCGGATGCCGTGCGCGTCGAGGGCCGCATATTGGGCGACCTTGCTGATCTCGAGCTGCAGGGCGCGGCTGCCGTTGAGCACCCGCCGGCCGTGGCGCTCGAGCCACGCCAGCACCGCCGCGGTGTACTCCGGCCCGAACCGGTGGTCCCGGGTGTGGGACGAGGCGCTCATCCGGTTGTAGAAGACGCCGTCGGGGGGCGCCGTCCCGAAGTCGACGACCCCCGTGTCGAGGAACCACTCGTCGAACGGCAGCCGGCGCGCGTCGAGGGCCGTGCGCAACGGCTCGACCCATTCGTCGTTCTCGTGGAGGACGTGGATTCGGCTCATGTCTCCGGTTCCGGAAATCGCCGCGGTCGTCGGCTTCCGCTCGGGGGCCCGACCCACCCTCCAGGAATCCGCGCCGACGGCGCAGACTCATGGAACCGCGGGTTCACGACCTCCTAGAACCGCGGGTTCACGACGTTGTTGAAGATCGACCCGAACGTATAGCTGAACCCGAACGAGACACGATACCGCGAATCGGTGGCGAGCTGCCGCAGCTCGACCAGGATCTCCTCGTCGGACAGCTCGCGCCCCGAGAGATACACCTGGTCGCGCACCAGCTCGGTGCTCGCGCTGGCGAACACCGACAGCCCCCGCACCACCCGGAACGACAGGTTCCCGAACACCGAGGTGCTGTACTTGCTCAGGTCGTTCACGTAGCTGTTGTAGCGCAGGCGGACGCGGCTGTCGCCCCACGGCTGCTCCACGTCGAAGGTGACCTCCACCTCCTGCGCGGTCAGCGTCTCCTCCATCTTCCCGAAGATGGTCTCCTCCAGGTAGTCGTACGACTCCAGCCCCATCTCGTAAGCGAACGTCAGGCTGCGACGGGACGACTCGGAGTACGGGAACACGTTGAACTCGATGCCCGGGAGCACGCGAATCCGCCGGTCCTGGTTCAGGAACGTCGACGCGCTGGATCCCCCCCGTATCGAGGCGCCCCAGTGCTCGCCGAGACTCTTCACGAGCTGCCCGTCCAACTGATAGCTGGTGCGCACGTCGGTGAAGTCGCCGGTGCTGAGCTGGTGCACGTTCTCCCGGTACCGGCCGTCGATCTCGGCCCGGACGATCCACTCCTCGGTGGTGCGGTTCGCCGACGCCGACCCGTTGAAGTTGCGCTGCTGCCGGGACGCCTCGCCCGACACCCGGGCGTTGGTGCTGAGGCGGAACACCCAGAAGTCCCACGGATCGTCGTCGGGCTGGGCCATCATCACGCGGAGCCCGCCACCCGCGAAGCCCGTCCCGACCCCGCCCCGGCCGCCGGCCCCGATCTCGATGTCGCTGGCCAGCGGCGTGTCGATGATGTAGTGAAGGAACCCCACCCGAAGGACCTGGGCGAGCCCCTCGCGCGTCTCGTCGTCGGTGTCGGTGCGGCTCTCCGAGTAGTTGTAGCGGATGCTCCGCTCCGCGAACTCCTCGAGGCCGATGAAGTCCAGGGTGTAGAGGCGCCCGCCGCCGCTGTTCTCGGTCGTGACGAGCACGTGCACGTGCGCGTCGTAGCGGTCGCGCACGTAGTTCACGAAGGTGATCTCGCGCCGCAGGTAGTCGAAGTCGCAGCGGTTGCAGTCGAGGAACACGTGCAGGGCCGCCGGTCCTCCGCCGGTGTCCTGGGCCCCGCTCGCCGCCGCCCCGAGGCAGAGCACCCAGAGGGCCCACGCGACCCCGGAGGCCGTCGCCCCGCGGCACCGCCCGCCGCCCGCGGAACTCGGGCTTCCGCGCCGCCGCGCGGCCGAGACGCCTGCCCGCCGACTCCAGCCCAACCGGTCCTCCGTGGCCCGCCAGTCGTCGCCTGACGGCTCTGCCTGGCGCCCGGCCAAATCCTCCCGGGAGTCCGCTGTTTCTACGGAGCAGACTCCCGGCGCGTGCGAGTCCGGAGAAGGTCGCCGGCCGCCCGTCCCCGAGGCCGCCCGGCCGTCCCGGAGCCCGCACCGTTCCGCGCACCGCCGGCTTCCACCCGCGCGAGTTCGAATCAGTATACGGCGCGCTCGGCGTCTTGACAGCCCCCGGTTGGGCGAGTACAAGGAGGGTTTGCACCGAACGGGCCGAGGCGGCCCCGATACCGAGGAAACGAGGACCTGTATGCGACGAATCCTGATCGTCGGCCTGCTCGCGGCGTTCGCCAGCGCCGGAGCGGCCTCCGCCCAAACCGATGTGACCCCCGTCGAGCCGTTCAAGGTCGGCACCTTCGACATCCACGGCGTGCCGCACGTCGGCGTCGTGCTGCGCGACAGCCTGGTGATCGACATCGAGGTCGCGAACCTGGCCCTCGAGGCGAGCCCCGAGTACGCGAGGGTCCCGATGCCCGAGGACATGCTGGAGCTGATCGGGCGCTACGAGTACGGCCTGAAGTACCGGCTGTACGAGATCGTCAACGACGTGGTCGCCAACGGGCTGGGCGACGACCGCGCCGACTTCGTCTACGACGTCGACGAGCTGCGGACGCGGCCCCCGATCATGTACCCGGGCAAGATCCTCAACGCCGCCGTCAACTTCTACAGCCACGTGAACGAGTCCGGCACCCCCGAGGAGCGGGCGGCCGAGATCCGGCGGCGGCAGGAGCAGCGCGGCGTGCCCTACCTCTTCCTCAAGCCCAGCCGCGGCGCCGTCGTCGGCAACGGCGACCCCGTCGTGATCCCGTACGGCCGCAACCGCACCGACTGGGAGGTCGAGCTCGCCGCGGTGGTGGGCCGCCCCGCCAAGTACGTGTCGGCCCTCGAGGCGCAGGACTACATCTTCGGCTACACGGTCTCGATCGACGTCTCCGACCGCGGCGGGCGCCCGCCGGGCGGCAACGCCACCCGCTCGGACTGGTTCGTCGGCAAGGGCCACGACAGCTTCGCGCCGCAGGGCCCCTGGATCGTGCCGAAGGAGTTCTACGGCGACCCCATGGAGAACCTGCGCCAGACCCTCAGCGTCGGCGGCACGGTGCTGCAGGACGCGCAGGCTGGCGACATGATCCACTCGCTGTGGGAGATCGTGGAGTACGCCTCGTCGATCATCACCCTGTATCCGGGTGACGTGATCAACAACGGCACCTCGGGCGGCACCGCGGCGGGCTCGGCCGAGACCCGCACCGGCGACCGCTACCTGCAGCCCGGCGAGGTCATCGAGGCCACCATCGACGGCATCGGCACCCTGCGAATGCCCGCGGTGGCCGGCGACATGCCGCCGGAGGACCTGACCGGCGCGCAGCTTCCGCCCATCGACAGCTACCGCTAGGCGTTCCGCCGACAGGGAGCGGGCGTCCCTTCACCGGGGCTCCCGCTCCCGCCTTCGTCCGAGACTCAGCGAGGCGCCGGGAGCCCGCCGCGGCCGGGTTCGAACCGCCGGAGCTCGTCTTCCTCCCGGTACCGGGGAATCGGCTCGCCCAGGGGGGGAAGCCGGGAGAGATCGACCTCGCTGACGGCGTGCAGGCCGCCGCCCGCGGGCCGGATGCGGTAGGTCGCCTCCGGCGTCCGCACCGTGCCCGCGACCACGTCGCCGTTGACGACCAGCGTCATCGTGCCCATCTCGACCCCGGCCAGCGGGCCCGCCAGCGAGTAGCCGCCCGAGAAGGTCGGCGCCACGCTCTCGACGAGACCGGTGAACGACGCGTCGTCGAAGAGGTTCAATGTCAGCACGCCGGACGGCGCGGCTTCCGCCCCCCCGGGGACCGCGGCGGCGGCGTCCGCCGCCGGCGTGAGCTGTCCGAAGTCGATGGCGACCACGCGACGCCGCAGGGTGATGGAATCGGAAACGGCCGAGAGGTCGGGACCGGCGACAGCCCCGGCGGGGGCCACCTCCCTGAACAGGCCGGTGGGCTGCCCCGCCGCCCCGCCGGCGGCCAGCGCGATCAGCAACGCCACCGCGAGCGCCGTCGAGCAGCGGCCGCCGAGCACGGGACCGCACCCCCTGCGACAGCCGGGAACGTGTTCCCTGCGAACCATGGCGACAGCTCCTTCCAGCCGGCGGGCGCCCGCCCAGGCACGGCGCCCGCAATCACTCGACGAGTTGCTCCGCAGATATCGCCGAGGGCGAGCGACATGCGCTCGCCCAGACGCGGCGCCTGCAATCACTTCAGCTCGGCGCAATCACCGCGGCGCACGACGCCGACCCGTGCGCGCGGCGACAGCCCGGTCCGGCCGGGTCCATTGGCCGGGCATCGTCGCACGAGCGGTTCGGCGCTGTACCTACTGGTAGACCGGCACGACGTTGATGTTGCCTTCCACCTCGCCCACGAGAATGGTCTTGGTGTGGATGTCCGGGTCCCCGATGCGGATGACACCCGATTCGTCGTTCGTGCCGGGGTTGCCGATGTACACGTTGTTGCTGCCCGTCTGGTTCCTGGTGCCGGCCCGGTACCCCAATGCGATGTTGTCCGAGCCGGTCCGGCTCCCGTACAGAGCTTGGTAACCGATGGCCATGTTCTGTTCGCCCTGGTTGTTCTGGAGCGCCTGGGCCCCGATGGCGACGTTGCCTACGCCGTTGAGATTCTCTCTCAGCGCCTCTTTGCCGATGGCCGTATTGGAGGATGCCTCTACCGCCTTGTCCATGGCCGCGGCGCCGATGGACAGGTTGCCCTCGCCGGTGGTCAGACGGGTCAGGGACCGGCGGCCAAAAGCGGCATTGTCTTTGCCGGTGGTCAGCTCTTGCAGCGTCTGGTAGCCGACCGCGGTATTGCCCGTGCCGTCCGTCACGCTCTCCAGCGACCTCCCGCCCAGGTGCGTGTTGGTCCCGGAGCCGGCGTGGTCCTGCGAGATCGCCGGGTCGCCGCCGACCACGGCGTCCGCACCGTATGCCATCGACCCCGCCGACCCCATCGACCCCGCCGACAGGAACGGGCCGGGCTCGCCCTGGGGACCCTGCGGCCCCGCCGGCCCCACCGCGCCGAGGGTCGGATAGAACACCGCCCCCGCCCCGTCGGCCCACGAGAGGGCCAGCAGGTAGGTGCCGGGCAGCACCTCGGGCAGCCCCGTCACCACCCCCGTCTCGGTCAGCGACAGCACCGGCAGCGTCGTCATGCCGAGGGTCACCGTGGGCGTTTCGCCCGCGAAGTCGAAGCCGTTGATGGTCAGCGTCCCGTTCTCGGCGTCCACGAGGGCCTCGGTGATGAGGGGCTGGCGCTCCGGCACGGTCTGCGCACCGGCCTGCAGGTAGACGACGCCGGCAAGGACCGCCGGCGCCAGGGCCGCCGCGAACCACGAACCACGCATTCTCGACATCGCAAGACTCCTCTCGTCACCGCCGTCCACATCGGGAGGGCCGCCACCGCGCCGGCCGTATTCCCGGTCCCACCTGAAGCCAACGCCGGACCGGCCATCCGTTGACGTCGGGCCGGCCGCCCTGTCCCCTACCGCCGTTCCGAAGCCGCCGCCTCGACCACCATCCCGGGACGCGGGGTTGTGGGCGCGTACACCGGTCCCCCGCGCGGCACCGACCCGGGCGGGCCGGCCGCCTCGTCGACGGGCGCCCGCGGCCGAACCATTTGCTGCAGCCGTTCGCGCTGTTCCGCCGCGGAGAGGATCGGCGGGGCCTCGAGTACCGGGCGGGGCAACGGCGGCCGCCGCTCCTGCGACGCACCGCGCGGGGCCGCTTGCGGAGCACGGCGGCCGGCGCGGATCCAGACCCGGTCGTAGATCGACGCCCCCGAGCCCTGGGACCGCCGCGGGGCCGCGAGGAAGCCGGCCGCGGGCCGCAGGAGGAGCCGCAACGCCTCCCGCTCGGGGACGCCCTCGAGGTGAAGCGTCACGCGCGCCGAACCCAGCTCCCCCACGCCTTCGAACCGCGTGCTCCCGGCCCGGGACCATTCGGCGAGGACGTCGCCGAGCGGCGCCTCGGCCGCGGTCAAGGTGACCCGGCCCTCCGCGATGGCCAGCGCCAGCTCTTCGGCCCCGACGGCCCGCGTTCCGCCCAACGACATCGCGATCGCGGCGGCGGCAACGCCGGCGAGCCACCTCCGCCTGCCGCCATTCACGTACTAACGATAGCACTTTGTCGAACGGACCGGACCGCCGGGGTGCCCGACAGACTCGTGACAGGACCGCTCCGGCACTGGTCAGGCCGGCGACCTGCGTGCCGCGCCAGGCGGAGTCTCACTTTCCTGTCGTGCACGCGGACCGCCGCGCCCACGGAAGACGGCTGCGCCGGTCGGCCCGGGCCATGCTGGAGGAACGGCGGCCGCGAGGCGGCGCTACGGCCCGGCATCCGGCCGCGGCGCGATGCGCGGCGGGGGTCCCGTCACCCCCGGGTTGTCGCGGGTGCCGATGTGGATGGGGCCCACGTCCTCCTGCGTCAGCCCGTGCGTGCGGACGATGCGCGGCGTCAGCAGCATCACGATGTCGGTCGACTGCGCCGACTCGTCGTTGGCCGAGAAGAGCTGCCTGAGGATGGGCAGGCGCAGCAGCCCGGGGAACCCCTTGAGTATCTGGCGGTCCTCCTGGCTGAGGAGGCCCGCGAGCAGGTTCGACTCGCCGTCGCGGAGCCGCAGCCGGGTCACGACCTTCCGCGTGCCGAACGTCGGCAGCGACTGGCCGGCGACGAGGATGGGCGGCCCCAGGGTGCTGTTCTCGACCTCGAGGTCGAGGACGATCTCGTTCTCGTAGGTGACCCGCGGGATCATCCTCAGGATGACCCCGACCGGCCGGTACTGGAACGAGGTCAGCGGGTTGAACGACGCGCCGCCGACGGCGAGGGGCGTGAACGCGGTGGTCGGCACGGGGATGTCCTGCCCGAGGTTCAGCTCGAGCTCGGCCCCCTCCTGCCCCCGGATCTGGGGCTGCGCCACGAGCCGGGTGTGGGTGTCCTGCTCGAGGAAGTCGATGACCGCCGACGGCACCGCGAAGTAGAAGTCGGCGGCGCTGACGCCGGAGACGCGGCCCGGGCTGAACAGTCCGGACGCGGCCGAGGCGCCGTCGTCGCCGTTCCCGGCGGGGACGCCGCCGGGAGAGTACGTCGTCGAGATGGAGTAGCGCGACAGGTCGAGGCCGTACCGCTGGGCGCGCTCGCGGTTGACCTCCAGGATCTCCACGTCGATGACGACCTCGGCCCGCGGCTTGTCGTTCGCGGCGAGGACCCGCTCGACGATGCCGACGACCGGGGCCGTGGCCCGGACGGTGATGGCGTTGGCCTCGAGGTTCGCCACGAGCTGCGGTGCGTTGGGCGTGTTGGGCGCGCTCAGGAGGGTGGAGAGCAGCTCGGCCAGCGTCTCGACGTTGCCGTGCGAGACGTAGAACGTGCGGATGACCAGCTCGTCGTACTCGCCGCGCTTGTCCGGCGTCTCGGGCACGACGACGATGGTCCTCGGGTCCACCACCTTGTGGAACGCGCCGTTGGCCGCGAGCAGCCGCGACAGCGCCTCCTCGAAGGTCACGCCGGCCAGCGACACCGACAGCGTCAGGTCCTCGAAATCGCGGTCGTAGAGGACGTTGATGCCCGACGCCTCGCCGAGGAAGTCGAGCACGTCGCGCAGGCTCGTGTCGGTGAACTCGATGACCAGCGGCTCGTCCGACACCGGGTCGAGCAGGGGCGGACCGGTGTCGAGGCGGGCCTGGCTGCGCATCGCCTCGATGGGGGCGGGCGCCCGCGCGGCCTCCATCCGCTCGCGCAGCGTCTGCTGCAAGTTGGCGATCCGGACGCCGGTCTGCCCGTTCGACGGGTCGAGCTCGTAGGCGCGCCGGTAAGCGCCGAGCGCCCCCGGCAGGTCCCCCAGGGCCTCGAGCTCCGCCGCCGCCGCCTCGTGGTGGCGCGCGGCGCTCAGCATGGCCCGTTCCAGGGCGATTCGGTACTCGGGGCGGTCGGGGTCTTCCTGCAGGGCCCGACGGTAGTACTCGACGGCGGCGTCCCAGTTGCCCTCGCGCGCGGCCGCCCCGCCCTCGCGGAACGACTGGGTCGACGCGCACCCCGAGACGGCGACGGCTGCCGCCACCAGGACCGCCGCCACGGGCTGCCGCATGCAGATGTGCCCCCTGCCCGCCCTTCCGGAGCTCTCCGGCGGCGCCGGCCTTCACTCGCCGGTCGGCCGCAAGGTCAGCCGTTCCCCGTCCTCGAGCCGTTCGAGCAGGAGGGCGGTGCGGTCGAGCGCGACGATCCGGTAGCGTCCGACGACGACGTCGCCGACCCGTCCGTGGTGGACGCCGGCGCCGTCCGCGAGGACGGCCACGCGGCCGACGCTCTCGGGCGCCTCGAGGATGCCGATGAACCGGACGGCCTCGGCCTCCCCGGCCGGGCGCCATCCGTCCACGGCCCCGGGCGCCACCGCCGGACTCCCGCCCGCGGCGCCCGCCGCGGGCATCAGCGACGGCGGCGGCTCCCGTTCGAAACGGAACGGATTGCGCGTGCGGCCGCCGGGCGAGGCCGCGCCGCTCGACAGGGCGTCGAGCCCCACGTCGAACGACGGTTCATCAGGACTATCGGCCGGTGGGCCGGGACTCGTGAGGGCGGGGTCGGGGTCGACCTCCCCGGCGGGGGCGCCCGAGGGCGGGGTCGCCGCGCAGGCAACGGCCAGGAAGAGGCCGGGCAACGGGACTCCGAGAAGACGCCGTCGGGGGGTGGCGGGGAACCTCCGGGACACGATGGGCCCAGACTATCACGCCGGTCTCGACCGGGCGGGGACGCTGCCCCCCAGGCGGAAACAGGCAGGGGGCCGCCCTCCGCGCCCGCCGATCGTCGCCTTCGTCTCCGCTTGGCGCCCCTGCGGCTCGGCGCGGCGCCCAACCAGGCCGCCGGCAGTCCGCGCCGGCGCGGGCCGCTACCGGGCGACGCCGGCCGCGGCCAGGAGCACCAGGAGCGCGCGCTGGGTGCCGACGTGGGCGTCGCGCGGGCTCCACCACTCGTCGACGGAGTGCGCGCCGCCGCCGACGCCGCCGCGGCCCAGGGCCACGGCGGGGATGCCGCGCGCGATGGGCAGGTTGGCGTCGGTCGAGGCCGCGCCGAGGCGCGGCTGAAGGCCGAGGAAGCGGGTCGCCGCGAGGGCGCGGCGGACGAGGGGGGTCCGCGGATCGACGAGGCCCGACGGCCGGTCGCCGATCGGCTCGAGCTCCGTGTCGAGCGGCGCCCCGCGGTGGCGGGTCACGTTCTGCTCGTCGACGGCCCGCGCGACCGACGTTCGCAGCACCGCGTCGAGCTCATCCAACCGCTCGGGGTCCGTGGACCGCATGTCGACCTCGGCCCAGGCCTGGCGGGGGACGGCGTTGACCGAGGTGCCCCCGCCGATGCGCCCCACGTTGTAGCTGGACGACGTGCCGACCCCGTCGACGGTGGACGCGGCGCGGTCGAAGTAGTCGATGGCCCGGGCGAGGGCGTGGGCGGGGTTGGCGAGCCCGAAGTCGCCCCACGAGTGGCCGCCGGATCCCGTCACCGTGACCCGGTACCGGCGGGAGCCCAGGGCCTGGTTGAGCACCTCTTCGTCGGAACCGCCGTCGATGGCGATGAACTGGTCGATGCGCGGCCCGCCCGGCCGGAGCAGATGGCGCACTCCCCGCAGGTCACCGAGGCCCTCCTCGCCCACGCTGCCCACGAGGAGAACGTCCGCCCGCGTGCGCACGGCGGCCCGCTCCAGCGCCTCGGCGATGATCAGCAGGACCACCAGGCCCCGGGTGTCGTCGCCGATGCCGGGGGCGTAGAGGCGGTTCCCGCGCCGGCGGACAGTCAAGTCCGTGCCGGCGGGAAAGACGGTGTCGAGATGGGCGACGACGGCCACCGCCTCGCGGCCGGGCGTCCCTGCCCGCCGCGCGATGACGTTGCCGGGCTCGTCGATGGTCACGTCGGCGAGCCCCCTCGCCCGCAGGAGCTCCGCGAACCGCCGCCCGCGCTCGGTCTCTCCGAAAGGCGGCGCGGGAATCTGCGTCAGCTCGATGAGCGGCGCTTCCGCCGTCCGCTCGAGCGTGCGGACGAGGGCGAGGGCGCGACGCACCTCGGGCCTCGCCGCGAGGGCCCGAATGGCCGCGTCGTACACCGGGTCCGGCGACTGGGCGGGCGCGGGGCGGGGACTGCAGACGGCCAGGGCAATCCCCACCGCGATGGCGGAACTCTTCATGGCGTGCACCCCCCCGGGTGCCCCCGCCGTGCGGTCGGCCCGGGAGCGTCGCCCGCTCCCCGCCCGACCGACCCTCGAGCGAATCGGCGCCCCCCGCGGGAGGGCGCCTCCTATTGCGACTGCCCGGCGCGCTCCTCGGCGCGGTGGCCGGCGAGAATCCCGTCCATCCCGATGTTGCCCTCGTGGCAGGCGTACTCGAACATCGGCTCGTCGCTCCGCATCAGGGGGATGCTGACCGTCCACGGCCGCGTCCACACCGTCGGGTCGGTGATGGTGACCTCGTACTCGAGGGTCCGGGGACCGACCCGGGTCAGCCGCTCCACCAGGTGGAGGCCGTCGGACGAGCCGCGGAAGTTCGCGGTGGACGAGAAGTTGGTCGTCTCGATGACCAGGGTGTCCCCCTCCCAGTAGCCCCGCGAGTCGCCGTGAAGCTGGCGGACGGACCCGGGCAGGTGGGGCTGGCCGGTGAGCGGGACGACGCGCGCGTCGTGGATCATCTCGTTGAGGATCACGACGTGGTCCCGGCTCTGGAAGACCTGATAGTAGTTGTTGTACCCCGCCCCCAGGCTCGGGACCCCGTAGGTCACGCACCGCTCCTGGAGCGGCCGGTCGGTATAGCTGTCGGCGGGGTGCTCTCGGCGGTGCTCGGCGGCGGCGCGAAACCGCTCCCGCGCCTCGGAGGTCACGGCGGGGATCCGGCCGTCGGGCGGATCGACGACCAGCGACGTGCGGTTGCTGAAGTCGCGCTCGACGATCCAGAACTGGTTGTAGTTGCCGGTCGAGGGGTCGTAGGAGGTCGCCTCCACCCCCTCGATGGCGGCCAGCACGAGCTGGTCGCCGAACAGGGCGTCGCCGTCACCGACCGCGTTGGCGGCCGCCACGCGCAGGGCGGCGAGCTCCTCGTCGCTGAGGGTCTCCCTGCCCGCCCACGCCTCGGGCCGCTGGAGCGGCGTGATGTTGTTGTTGGCCCAGACCCCCTGCAGGTCCGCGCGGCCGTCCGGCGTACGAGGCACGACCCACCCGGACTCGGCCGGCTGCGCGGCGGCCGGCGCCGGCGCGACCGCCGCGGCGACCGCGAGAACCGCGGCCGGACCCCATACCGTCACCCACTTCTCGCGCATCGATCTCACTCCTTCCGAAGCCCGGAAAGCGCCGCCTCGCGGCGCGACCGCCCCGACCCCGCGTACCCGCCCGCTTCCGCGGCGCGGGCTCCGCCGTCCCCGCCAATCACCGGCCGCCGGCCACCCCGGTCCGGGCGGCCCCGGCCGACGCCTGCCGGCTTCGTCGCCGGCCGCGCGGACGTGCGGCGGAGTCATTCTAAATCAGCAGGCGCTCCCGCGATCGTCTCATCCCGGTGAAGGCGCCCGCGCCGTCCCCGAACGCGCCGGCACTCTGCGACCAGTCCGGTCCCGGCGAAGGCGCATCCCCCCGTGACAGCCGCCTCCGCACTCGACGGCACGCGAGGATTCCGACATCCGACCGGCCGTGGCAGGTGTCCGTCTTTGCTGCTCCCGCGCCTCTCCAGGCAGCGACCGGTGTCGTCTCCCGGCGACAGCCGCCTCCGCACTCGACGGCGCAAGCGCGCACCCGGCTGCATGCGTATAATGGGCGGCGGTTCCTTGCGCCTCGAGGTCCGGCCGCCCGGCGGGGTCTCTGGCGGACTGGAGTGCGGCCCGCGCCGGGCCGAGCGTATTGCCGACGGAGAGCACATGACTGAGACGCAACAGTTGGGACTGGCCGGACGGATGCTCATGTGGGTGCTGGGCACCGCGATCTTCGTGGTCATCGCGCTCCTGCCGTACGCCCTGTTCATGCGGTTCGCCACCGACTACGTCGTGCACGTCACGATCCTGAGCTGCCTGGGCGTCATCCTCCTCGTGCTCGTGGTCGGCACCATCTTCGGCCCCCTGCGGACCGATCCGCTGTCGGCGGACCCCGACACCGGCGGGGGGCTCCGTTTCCTGGCCCTCATCTCGAACGCGGTGTTCATCGGGCTGCAGGTCGTGCTGGTGCCGCTGCTCGTGATCGAGATCATCCTGCGGCTCGCCGGAAGCTCCCTCTTCTTCTAGTGGCTTCCTCCCCCTCGGCTCGGCCGGCCCCGCCTGCCCGGGGGACCGGTCCCCCCGGAATCGCGGGCGACGGACCGGGCGGCTTCCCGGCTCCGGCCGGCGAGGCGGCGCGCCGGGCGGCCCGCCGTCGCCCCGCTACGCCTGTACCCCCCGCGCTCCGGCGCTCGAGCCGGCAGATCAGGGCTCGACGATCGCCGCCCCAGCGAGCTGAGCGATCGCGGCCAGGGTGGTCTGGGCCGCGTTCAGGCCGAGGCGGAAGTCGTCGTCGCTGAAGGTGTCGTAGCGGTCGGTGGGCTGGTGCCAGTGCGGGTCCCAGCCCGCCCCGATGTGCATGCCCCGCTCGTTCTCCCGCAGGCTGATGGACGGCGTGACGTTCATGAACGGGGTCGAGTCGGTGCTGGACATGTGCGGCCCGACCATGGCGGGATAGTCGGTGGCGTAGGCGTCGTTGGCGGCCTTGAAGACGAAGGCGAGGTCGCGCGACTCGTCCGCGAACGCCGAGTTCGACTGGAACTCGATGTTCACGTCGGCCTCCCGCCGCTGGACGGGGCTCACCTCCCCGTCGGGGCCGGGCGCCCCGTGGTCGAACAGCATCATGTCGTGCTGGATCATGCCCAGCCAGCGCGGCTCGGGATAACGGCCCGACCCGGGCGGGTTCTCGAGGCCCTGCCGCTCGCGGCGCTGCTCCACGTAGGCCCGGCTCCCGTTCAGGCCGGTCTCCTCGTCGTTCCAGAGGGCGAAGCGGATCGACCGCTCGGTCCGCACGTCGGGGGCGCTGAGGATTCGCGCCAGCTCCATGACGAGCGCCGTCCCCGACCCGTCGTCGTTCGCGGCCTCGCCGAAGCCGTGCCCGTCCATGTGGGCGCCGAGGATGTACATCTCGTCGGGGCGGGTGGAGCCGATCTTCGTGCAGTAGACCTGCGAGCGCGCGCCGTCCTCCGGCTCCTCCATGTTCAGCGCCCGGAGCGCCTCGTCGGGCTGCGCCATCGGGTCGCGCTCGACGCCGGTGCGGCGGCGGTATCCGAAGATGGTGCTGCCCCCGGGGCCGCTGCCGTTGCGGCCGATGCGGCCCCCGGTCGGGGTCGGCCCGGTCGGGTTCAGGGGCGGCGGCGTCCCGCGCGTGCTCGGGTTCCGCACCAGCCGCCCCGGCCGGGGCGCGTAGTAGGTGTAGAGGACGCGCTCGGTGGTGGTGCAGCCCACCTCCTCCAGCCACGCCTCGATCCAGTCGACGGCGTCCCGGTTGCGCTGGGTCCCCTGCCGCCGGTCTCCGAACTGGGTGAGGCCCTTGATGGTGGCCTTGTACCGCTCCAGGTCGAGACGGCCGACGAGCTCCGCGACGGGGTCGACGGCTTCGGCCGCCGCCGGCTGACCGGCGGCGCGGTCCGCGCCGGCCCCGAGCCCGACTCCCACACCGATCGCCAACAGGATTCCTCTGCGCATCGCCTTTCCTCCCCAACCGCTGGTCCCCGCTTTCGGGCCAGCCGGCTCAGTCGCCGCTCTCCGCGATGCGGTAGAGGCCCGACGCGGTGCGAATCAGCAGGCTGCCGCGGGCCACCGCCGGGGTCGCCAGGGTCATCTCGTCGAGCGCGTTGCGCGCGAGCACCTCGAAGTCCTCGCCCGCCTGCATGACGAAGGTGTCGCCGTCCTCGCTGAGGGCGAAGATCTTCCCGTTGTACGCCCAGGGCGAAGCGCTGAAGAGGGTCCCCGCGGTGATGCGCCGGCGGCGGTAGACCTCTTCGCCGGTGCCGGCGTCGTAGGCCATCAGGATGCCCCGGTCGAGGAGCGTGTAGTGGGTGCCGCCGTAGACGAGCGACGACGGGTTGTAGGACCCGAGCTGCGGGTGCGACCAGACGATGTAGTCGTTGCTGGTGGCGCCCTCGGGCAGCGTGATGTCGCCGGCCGCGCCGGCCCGGATGGCGTACACCGGCCGGTTCCGGTCGGCCACGTACCCCGAGTTGATGTACAGCAGGCCGTCGTCGGAGAACGGCGTCGGGATGACCAGCGACGACATCCCGCTGAGCTGCCACAGCAGCTCGCCGTCGAGCCCGTACGACTTGACCCCGTTCTGGCCGGTGGTGACCAGCTCGGTCCGCACGTCGTTCTCCCACACGAACGGCGTCGACCAGTTCGACGTCTCGTCCCGCTCGGTCCGCCACAGCTCTTCCCCGGTCCCCGCGTCGAAGGCGGCCACCCACGACGCCTCCTCGTTGTCGTTGACCACGTAGAGCCGGCCGTCGTGCAGCACCGGCGAGCTCGCGGCCCCCCACTGGCGGCGCGGCAGCCAGTCGAGCGGCGCCGACCACGCCAGCTCGCCCGCGAAGTCGACCGCGAACAGCCCGATGTCGGCGAGGTACACGTAGACCCGCTCGCCGTCGGTGACCGGCGTCTCCGACGCGAAGGTGCTCTTCTGGTGGGCCGGCATCTCCGGCACCCCGGCGTGCAGGGTGTGCTCCCAGCGGGTCTCCCCCGTCTCGAAGTCGATGTCGAGCAGCACCCACCGCAGCGGCCGGTCCATCTCGGTGATGAAGGCGGCGGTCATCGTGCCGCCGAGCGAGCGGGCCCGGTAGTTCTCGATGGGCTGGATGGGCACCTCGTCGCCCTCGACCGCCGTCGACGTCAGGACGAAGACGTGGTCGCCCCAGACGATGGGCGACGCCCAGCCCCGGCCCGGCACGTCGACCCGCCAGACCACGTTCTCGTCCCGTCCCCAGCGCTCGGGCAGGACAGGATCGTCCGCGACCACGCCGGCCGCCTCGCCGCGGAACTGCGGCCAGTTGGTCTGGGCCGCCCCCGGGGAAGCGCTCAGCAGGAAGACGCAGACGCCGAGCGCGCTCAATCGCATGTTCATCATCGACTCCTCGAAGCTCTCGAACCGTTGCCGCCGATCGTTGCAGGTATTCTAGTACAACGGCGCCCGGAAGCCGCACTCCCGCGGAGGAACGAGAGATGATCGCAGGCAACGTACGCACCCTGGTGGCCGGCGTTTCGGCCACTCTGCTCATGGCGGCGGGGTCGGGGACGACCGCCGCCGCCCAGGACGCCGACCACTTCGTGCCTTCCCGGCCCGACACGGTGAGCTGGGGCTGGTTCCCCCTCGACAAGCCGCCGGTCCTGACCATCGACTCCGGGGACACCGTGCGCATCGACACCCTGTCGCACGCCGGGGCCACCCAGGACGACCATCCCGACCTGTCGCTGGGCCTCCTCGGCGTGACGCCGGACGAGATCCTGCCCGACGTGCTCGACTTCTGGGGGTCCCGGGCGGGGCGCCCGCGCGAGGGGCGGAGCGGCCACGTCATCACCGGCCCGATCGCGATCCGGGGGGCCGAGCCGGGCGACGTGCTCGAGATCCAGGTGCTGGAGATCGCCACCCGGGTCCCCTACGGCATCAACAACACGAGCCCCACCGGGGGCGTCTTCTCGCCCGCCTATCCGGGCTCGCGGCCCGACGACGCCCGGCGTGACATCGCGGCGGGCCGGCACCTCATCCGCACCGCGGTGGTGAACGGCCGCGAGGTCGCCCTCTTCGCCGACGACATCCACGTGCCCCTCGCCCCGTTCATGGGCATCATGGCCGTCGCCCCCGACCCCGTCGTCGGCGAGCCCGGGGTCACCGTGCCCGGCGTCCAGGCGTCGCGGCCGCCCGGCCGCTTCGGCGGCAACCTCGACGTCAAGGACCTCACCGCCGGCAGCACCCTGTACCTTCCCGTGCTGCAGCCGGACGCCCTGTTCTACGTGGGCGACCCGCACTCGGCACAGGGGGACGGCGAGGTCAGCGGCACCGCCATCGAGCAGTCGCTGACCGGCACGTTCCGCTTCGTGCTGCACGAGGACCGAGAGCTGACCGCGCCGCGGGCCGAGACCGACACCCACTACGTCCTGATGGGCATCGACCTCGACCTCGACCGTGCGCTGCAGAAGGCGGTGGAAGAGGTGGTCGCGTTCCTCGCCGCCGAGCACGGCCTCAGCCCCGACCGGGCGCTGTCGCTGGCCAGCATCGCCGTCGACTTCCAGGTCGCCGAGGCCGTCGATCTGACCCAGATCGTCACGGGGCGGATTCCGAAGAGCCTGTTCGGGCGGTGAGCAAGATCCGCGGGTCGGGAGAGAGCGGCGGCTGAGGGTGAGTAGATGCCGGAAATCAGCCGGTTCTTCGGCATCGTGATCAAGATGTTCTTCGCCGACCATGCGCCGCCGCATTTCCATGCCGAGTACTCGGGACACGAGGCACTCATCATGATCGAGACGCTCGAGGTGCTGCGGGGCAGCCTGCCGCGCCGGGCGCTCGCCCTGGTGCTCGAATGGGCCGCCGCCCACCGCGGGGAGCTGCGGGCGAATTGGGATCGCGCTCGGTCCGATCGGACGCTTGCGCCCATTCCGCCACTCGAGTGAGGAATCCATGGCGCTGCTCCGCATCGCAGAGGTCGCCCCACTACCGGGACATCGCCTCAGGCTCCGTCTGACGGACGGCGCGACAATCGAGCGCGACGTCGGTCCATTGCTGGCCGGTCCCGTCTTCGATCCGATCCGGGAAGAGCCGCAGATGTTCGCCCGGGTCAGGATCGACGGCGGCACCGTGTCGTGGCCGAATGGCGCCGACCTGTGTCCGGACGTTCTCATCTGGGGCGGCATCCCTCCCTCCGATCCGGCCGTCCGACCCGAGTACCGTCTCGCGGCCGAAGATGCCGAGCGCGCAAGCGTGGACGGCGCGCGAACACGGCGATCGGCGCGGTCCCGCCATTCCGCAACGACAATAGCGAAGGAAGCGTTCCTCGCCGATCCCCACGTCGAAGCGATGCAGCCCTGGGTCACGGCCCGCCTCGACAAGGCTTCAGGCTGGACACATACGTACGTCGATCGCAGGACCGGTGTCCGCTGGTCCTGCAACGGCTTGGCGGACGCGTTCCGACAATACCGCTGGAACCGCAAGCCGTGGCCCGAGAACAAGACGGAGCTCGACGGGTACCGGCGCGACCTCCGGCGGGCCGTTGGAGAGGAGGACATCCGCGGCGCCACCGACGCCTGCGAGCGGATTCTGAGATGGGGCGGCGTATGGGCGCACAACGGATCCTACCTGCGGAGGCGGCGGTCCGTCCTGCTCGACGAGCTCCGACACCTGCGTGCAGTGATCGACGGGGACCACACGCCGGCGAAGAGCGAGATGCGCAGGGATCCGTCGACCGCAGGCACGGAATGCCGGATGAATGCGGGATTCGTCAAGATCTACAGCCTACTCTGCGACCATTGCGTCATGTATGACGGGCGGGTAGGCGCGGCCCTGGGGCTCCTGGTCCGACAGTTCTGTGAAGACACGGGCCGCACCACCGTTCCTCCCTGCCTGGCGTTCGCGTTCGGAAGCCCGAAAGAGGCCCCGAACGCCCGCTGCCCCAAGCTCCGAGACCCCGGCCGGAACGAGCTCCGGTTTCCCCGACTCCGGCCGAACCCGCGGTTTCACACCGCGCAGGTCATGCGGGCGAATTGGTTTCTGCGCGGCGTTCTGGCCACCGGCGCATGGCCATGCAGCCCAGGAGAGGACGGGTTCCACGAGCTGGCGGCTGGGTTGTTCATGGTCGGCTACGACCTGCGGGACGCGACCTGAAGGATGCGCCCGCCGGCGCCCCCCACCAGACTGCACACGCACCGTCCAGCCCCGATCCGACTTGCGGCGGCGTTCGGTCGCTGAGCGCCTCGATGGGCGCTTGACCACGTTGACGACGACAACTTGCCGCCGTACGATGGGCGGATGCCGGATTCGGTCATGGCGAGCACGGGGCCTCCGCCGACGGCCTTCCTCACCGCCGAGCAGCTCGGCGGCTTCAAGACCATCGGCCGTCAGGTCCGATCGGATGCCGACCTTGCCCGAGCCGTGGAACACGGCTTCCCGACCGCCATCATCGACGCCCTGCGGAAGCGGGGCGTCACGGATAGCGACATCGCGGCCGTCATCATCAAGCCCCGCACCCTGTCGCACGGCGCGCGCAACACAGCCGGCTGACGGTAGAGGAGTCCGACCGCGCCGCAAAACTCGCCCGAGTGAGGGTGCTCGCCGAAGAGACCTTCGCCGACAGTCACAAGGCCGACCGCTGGCTCCACCGCGAACTGCCGTTGCTGGACGGACGGCGCCCGATCGATCTGATTCGCACGCAGGTCGGCGCCCGGATGACCGAGGATCTCCTGGCAAGCATTGCCTGGGGCGCAGCCCTCTGATGCAGCTCTGGCGGCTGTCGGCGAGCGCCTACCCGCAACGCTTCGACGGCGGGTACGGCCCCGAGAACGATGGTCGAGGGCGACAATCCGCCGTGGCGGTTCGGCAAGGCGGCGCAGCAGCGTAGCGACCTGGGAGCGCTGGAACGATTCCTCGCTGCTAATGTAGTGTCCTGAGTAAAACTGCTCAAGTACCGTATCCGAACATCAGGCACCCGCAATGCGGCTGCTTCAGCACCGGTGACGGGACGCACACGCCCGGAGCCGGTCAGGCGTCGGTCACCTGAACCGCGTCTCGGACCCCATGCGGTTGACCGAGGCAACTTGCCCCCGTAACCTGAGCGAATGCCTGATTCGATCGGAAGGAGATACCGATCCGTAAGCGAGGCGGTGCGCGTGGTGGTGCGGCCGGTTCAGCGGCGGCAGGCGATGCTGGATGCCGAGATCGACCGCGCGCGGAGTGACATCAAGGCCGGCACCGACCAACTGGACCAGGGCCGTAGCGTGGACGGCGATGCCTTCTTCGCGGAATGGGATGCCGAGCTGGAGGAGCTGGAAAAGATCGAGAACACCTTCGGCGCGGCCCCCGACGCGTCGTTCCCGGGACGCGGCGAATGGGAGGCGCGGACCCGACGCCTGAGAACCCGCGGGTGAGCAGGGGGCCGATCTCCCGGTCGCCCCGGCCCGACGCGCGGGGCGGTGAGCAGGCGCGCGGCATCGCGCCGCCTCGCCCGACCGCGCGCTGAACGCGCCCGTCGCGCGCGCCCGCGACGAGCAGCGTCCTCACTGGCCGCGGCCCTGGCAGCGCCTCTTCGGCGAGGGCGGCTCGACAGCGGAAGCGACGAGCTGCCTCCTCTACTCTGCCCCGTCCCTGAAGAACGGCAGCACGAACGGCAGCAGCCACAGCAGCACGACGACGATGGCGAGTATCGTGAAGACGTCGAAGCGGCGCGGGGGCGGGGGCCGGTTGACGGCCACCCGCACCCGGTCGAGCATCAGCCGGCCGACCCACCCCAGCACCGTCGCGAGGACGATCCACTTCAGCATCGCGGCTCAGTCGACGATCGCCTGAATCCCCTTCCGCCTCTCGGACTCGGTCGGCGATCGTCTGGTCCCTTCCGCCTCTCGGCTCAGTCGACGATCGCCTGGTAGGTCATCGTCGCGAGGTCCGGCCGGACGTTGAGGTGGGTGTAGGGCCGGATCTGCTCCATCAGGATGCCGATGAGCTCCTCGGACGGGTCGACCCAGAAGATGGTGCCGAAGGCGCCGCCCCAGTAGTAGGAGCCCTCGGAGCGCGGCGTGCCCGAGGGGCCGAGGTCGGTGACCACCGCGTAGCCGAGGCCGAACCCGTAGCCGGGGCCGGCGAGCCAGATGCCCTTGTCGCCGGTGTGGTTGGCGGTCATCAGCTCGACCGTCTTGCGGCCGAGGATGCGCGCGCCGTCGAGCTCGCCACCGTTGAGCATCATCTGGTGGAAGCGGAAGTAGTCGCGGGCGGTCGACACGAGGCCCCCGGCGCCGCTGAAGTAGGTGTGGGGTTCCGCGACGAAGCGACTCTCGGCCGTGGGCGCCTCGGACAGCTCTATCTTGCCGTCGGCGTCCGGGCGGTAGAGGGCGGCGAACCGGCCGAGCTTCGACTTCGGCAGGTAGAAGTGCGTGTCCCTCATGTCGAGGGGCTCGAAGATGCGCTCCTTCAGGAACGCGTCGAGGGTCTGGCCCGACATGACCTCGACGAGCCGGCCCACGACGTCGGTGGCGCGGCCGTACTCCCAGTGGTCGCCGGGGTGGAAGTTGAGGGGCAGCGTCGCGAGCCGCTTCAGCATGTCGCCCACCGTGTCGCCGGGCTCGCGCGGCGCCACCACCCGCTGGAACTCGGGCTGGGTGATGCCGCGGTAGGTGTTGGCGAGCCCCGCCGTGTGGGTCAGGACCTGCTGCACGGTGATGGGCCGGGCCGCCGGCACCGTCTTGTAGCGGCCGGTCAGCCGCTCCTGCGGGGGCGCGGGCACCGCCACCTGCATGTCCGCGAACTCGGGCAGCCACTTGGCGATGGGGTCGCGCAACTGGAAGCGGCCCTCCTCGTAGAGCATCATCAGCGCCACCGACGCGATGGGCTTGGTCATCGACGCGATGCGGAAGATGGTGTCGTGGGTCATCGGCGCACCGGCCTCGACGTCGCGCTTGCCGAGGGCCGAGAAGTGCACGACCTTGCCCCGGCGGGCCACCAGGGTGACGACCCCGGCCACCTCGTTGCGGTCGATGTAGCCCTGCATGACCTGGTCGAGCCGCTCGAGCCGGGCCGAGGACATCCCCACCGCCTCGGGTTCGGCCGCCGACACGCCGTCCATCGCGGGCACGTCGCCCGGCGCGCTCGCACTCCCCGCGGCCACCGCCGCCGCCAGCACTGCGGCCAGCACCCACCACTTCGTCGTCGCTCTCTTCATGACTGTCTCCTCGAGAGTCCGGCCGAACCTTCCCGCCGGTCGGAACGCGGCATTATAGACCGCGTACGCCCGTGGTCCCCGGACGCCTCCAGACGCCCGCGGGCGCGGGGCCGCGAATCGACGGATCGGGTATTCTGAAGGGGCAGCACATTGCGCGCCCGCCCCGCGCGAGCGAGACCGCGATGCATGACATGGACACGATCGCGCCGCCCCGCGAGCGCGCCTTCACCGTCGGCGAGTACTACCGGCTGGCGCGCCACGGCATCCTGACCGAGGGCGACCGGGTCGAGTTGCTCGACGGCAGGATCTACGAGATGGCCCCCATCGGCAGCGGCCACGCCCAGTGCGTGCGCCGCCTGACGGAGTTCCTGGTGCTGAGGGTCGCGCCGAGGGCGCTGGTCAGCATCCAGAACCCGGTACGACTGGACGACCGCTCGGAGCCGGAGCCGGACGTGGCCCTGCTCGTGCCGAGGGACGACTACGACAGCCGGCATCCGCGCCCGGAAGACGTGCTCCTGGTGATCGAGGTGGCCGATACGTCGCTGGACTTCGACAGGCACGTGAAGCCCCTGCTCCATGCCCGCGCCGGCATCCCCGAGCTCTGGGTGGTCGGGCTGCGCGAGGAACGGGTCCACGTGTACCGCCGCCCCGGCCCGAACGGCTACGCCGAGCAGGCGGTCATCGAACGCGGCGGCGCGCTGCGAATCACCGCGCTTCCCGACGTGGACGCCATGCCCGTTGACGCGATGCTCGACTGAACCGGTCCCGCCGCCGGACGGCCGAAACCGCACCCTCGGGTTCGGCGCCGCCGCTTCTACCGCGCAGGCTCCCGGTCAACCGCCGAGGCGCCGACCGCAACGGGGAGCCATCATCCACGTTCCGTCGCGGTCCTGACGCCAGTAGCGCACGGCCGGCGGCGCGGGTCGGTCCGCGTAGGGTTCGATCTGCACGAAGCTGTAGCACGGGGGCAGGGCTTCCGGCTGCATCGACTCCAGCAGCTCGGCCTCGGGCACCCCCAGGCGCCGGCGGTGCTCGTCGAGCTGCCGGGGGGTCGCGGTGCGCTGCCACGCGCCGCCGTTGACGACGATCGGGGTCGCGGCCCCGCGCACCGGCGAGAAGCCGTCGACGACGTAGGTAAGGCCGGCCTCGACGCGGGTGAAGTTGCCCTGGCGGTAGTCGGCGAGAAGGGTGTGCCCGTGGACCATGACGGCGACGGGCCGGGGGTCCGTCAACTGCTCGAGGTGGCGGCGGAACACGCGGTCGCGCGAGCCCCAGAAGTACTCGAACCGCGGCGCGGCGGTCTCGGGGGTGCGTGCGCACTCGGCCACCGGCGGGCCGGTGGGGTCGAGTTGGGTCAGGATGCGCTCGAAGCGCCGACGCGCCCGGCGGATGGCGGCGCGGTGGTCGCAGAGGGCGATCAGCTCGTCGTCGCTCAGGCCGTCCATGAGGGCGGTCAGGCGGCCGGCGTCGAGGGCGCGCGCGGCGAGCGGCTTGAACCGGTCGTCGTCGGGCAGCGAGTCGACGAGGAACCGCGGTCCCGCCTCGCGCACCGCGGCCAGGTCCCACGCCGGCGGCTCGACGTCGCCGCGGTCCAGGTCCATCCGGAACTGCTGCCACGACATGCGGAAGAGCAGGAACCGCAGCAGGTCGGCCACCGCCGGCTCCGCGTCGTCCACTCCGGCCGCGGCGAGGGCCTCGCGCACGCCGGCGCCGTTGTCGGCGAGGTTGTCGACAATCGGAAACCGCGGCTCGTAGCGGTCGTACAGCGCCTGCACCACCGACTGCCCCCACGGCCGGGCAAGGTGCCGCCGCCCGGAGCGGGTCACGAACGGGGCCGGCCAGTCGTCGAACCGGTCGGCGCGTTGCTCGATCTGGTGCCCGTGCTCGGCGTGGATCAGCCCGTCGGCCGAACGCCAGTAGCCGTCGGCGGCCACGCTCACCCGCCCGGGGGCGGCCCCGAACGCCTCGACAACGCGCCGGCCGACCGCGGGGAACAGCAACGCGGCGTCGTGGTCACCCGGTACGAGCACGAGCCGGTTGCCGCCCGCCGCCGCGAATGCGGCCAGCGCGGCGACCTCCGCCCGGTGCGCGGCGAGCACCCGGTCGAGACGGACCAAGGCCTCGGCCTCGCTGCACCCCACGGACGGATCGTCGTAGGCGCACGCGCCGTCGCGCGCCTGCAGCAGCTCGAACGTGTCGCCGTTCAGGACGAGGTCGGTCGCCGCGCCGCTCTCCTCCGCGAGGGCGGCCAGGAAAGCCCGGAGGTCGTCCGACCACCGGAAGTCCTCGAACGGCGACCATTCACCGTCCGGCCCGCGCCCCTCGCCCAGGCGCAGGTCGCCCATCACCACGACCCGGCGCGGCCCGTCGCCCGCGCCCTGCGCGTACGCCGGGGAGGCCGACATGGCGACGGAGAGGACGAGCAGGCCCAAGCCGGAAACCGCGGCCCGGCGGCTCCGACTCCCGCCCCCGGCGCCCGCCGGGCGCTTACGCCATTCCGCGGCACGGCTTCCGGCAGCGAACCCGCGCATCATGCCCACCCTGCTCCCTGCGAACCCGCGCATCATGCCCACCTACTCCCCCTTCGCGAGCGAGAGCCGCACGATCTCCCGGTCGTTGCGGACGACGACGTGCCGGTTCGCATAGGCCGGGTGCGACCAGTTGACGGCGCGCCCCGAGAGGCGCCGCCGCACGTAGGGATGCGTGGGCTCGATGAGCGGCGTGCGGCTGACCTCGTCGTAGCCGTCGGGCGAGAACCGCGCGATGACGAGGTCGCCGGTGTCGGTGTTGACGAAGTAGCGGTCGCCATTGCGGACGAAGAACGCCGTCGCCCAGTTGGTGCTCTCGCCGATCAGGGCCTCGGTCTCCCACACGCGGCGGCCCGTCGCCGCCTCGAGACAGCGGAGCACGCCGTGGCCGTCCACGCCGTAGACGTGGTCCCCGTGGATGAGGGGGGTGCTGATGACCGAGTTCAGGGTGTTGAAGTCGAAGCCGTAATCGGGGTCGCTCTCGCCGACCCCCTCCCAGAGCACCTCGGCCGCGGGACGGTCCTCGTCGAGCAGCAGCATGCGGGCCCCGCCGTACTGCGACGTGAAGAACAGGTAGCGGCCGCTGTGGACGGCGGTGGCGGGGTTGATGCCCATGTCGACGATGTGGCGTATCTCCCAGTACACCTCGCCGGTCTCGGGGTCGAGCGAGCTGATGTCGCGCGGGTGCCACGCGATGAGCTGCCGCGCGCCGCCCGCCTCGATGATGATGGGCTGGCTGTAGCCGGGCTCCCAGTCCGACGACAGGGCCCGCCAGATCTCCTCGCCGGTGTGCTTGTCGAACGCCATCATCTTGGCGTCGGGCTCGCCCCCCACGAGGCAGATGAGGCGGTCGCCGTCGACGAGCGGCGCGCCGGACATGCCCCACGACGGCACCTCGGTGCCGAAGTCGGCGGGAAAGTCCCTCTCCCACCGCACCGTCCCGTCGGCGACGTCGAGGGCGAGCAGCCGGCCCATCGCCCCGAGCACGTAGACGCGGTCGCCGTCGACGGTGGGCGTGGCCCGCGGGCCGATGGCGTACACGAGCTGCAGCCCCGCGTAGTCGGTCTCCCACTCGTGCGTCCACAGCACCTCGCCCGTCTCCTCGTCGAGGGCGACGGCCCGCTCGACGACCGCCGTCGACCGCGGGTCGGGGCGGCGGGCGTCGGTGACGAAGACCCGCCCGTCCGCCACCGCCGGGCCCGCGTAGCCGCCGTGGATGGGGGTGCGCCACGCCACCGGCAGGCCGCCCTCGGGGAAGGTCTCGACGAGGCCCGTCTCGTGGAGGACGCCCGCCCGGCCCGCCCCGCGCCATTCGGGCCAGTCGTCGGCGAGGGCTGCCGGCGCCAGACCGCTCGCGATCAGCAGCGCCAGAAACTGAGAGAGGTAACGCGGCATCGCCACTCCTTTGCTACGATCCCGGCCCCACAGTACACGCAACGTCGACAGAACACCGTGTGGGCGCGACACCGTGTGGGCGCGTCGAGCGCCTCGATCCGGTCGGCCCGCTCGGAACCGCCGCCATCGGCCCTCCGTCAGAAGCGGATAGAACCATGACCAAGTTCCTGCTGTGGTGCATCCTGCTCGTGCTGTGCTGGCCCTTGGCGCTCCTGGCGCTGCTGCTCTACCCCATCGTCTGGGTGCTGCTGCTGCCGTTCCGCCTGCTCGGCATCGCGGCGACCGGGGTCTTCGCGCTGCTCACCGCGATCATCCTGTTCCCCGCCCGCGTGCTCGCCGGTCCGAGGGCATTCTAGATGGCCGGCTACGGCAACTCGTTGTAGATCACCCGGACCGCCGCCTCGACCCGCGTGGAGTCGTAGTGCGGATAGCCGCTCGCGAGGCTGACGCCCGTTGCCGCCTGGTCCTCGCTCAAGCCTGCGCCCTTGGCGGTCCGCACCGCGTCCAGGAGGTCGGCGTTGTAGCGCTGGAACTCCTGGAAGCTCTCCCACGTCGTCACCGGGATGTGACCCGGCACCACCACGTCGACGCCCTCGATGCCGGCGATCGCCGCGGCCAGCGTCTGCGGCATGGCGAGCCCGCTGCCGCCGTTGCTGGTGTCGAGGAACGGCGCGTCCCGCCACGGGAACATGTCGCCGGTCTGCAGCACCCCGAGGGCGGGATAGACGATGAACGTGTCGCCGTCGGTGTGGCCGGCCCCGAAGTGGTACAGGTCGATGCGATCGTCGCCCGAGCCGAGGCTCATCCGGTCGGCGTAGGTGGCGGCGGGCAGGAACCGGGCGTTGTCGCCCTGGAAGTTGTCCATGCGCTCCATGTTGGCCTTGGTGTTCTCGTGGGCCACGATGCGCGCTGCGTCGAAGAACTCGTTGCTGCCCACGTGGTCGCCGTGGGTGTGGGTGTTGACGATGGTGACGACGGGCTTGTCGGTCACCGAGCGGATGCGTTCGAGGATCACCGGCCCCCAGCCCGGCAGCTTGGTGTCGACGATGGCCACCCCCTCCTCCATCACGAAGACCCCGACGTTGCCGCCGCTGAACAGCGACCGGTCGACCGTCGATGATCCGGTGATGACGTAGAGGTTGTCCCTGACCTGCTCGATGACGGCGGCGTCCACTGCGTCGGGATCGAGCTGCTGGAACCCGTTGACCCCGACCGACAGAGCGCCGACCGCCACCACCGCGCCGAGCGTGATGCTGCGTCTCATCTTCGTACACTCCCCTGCGTTCGATTCCCTCGCGGGCATCCCCGACGGGCTGCGCCCCGGCGGATAGGTGTATCACAACCGGCGTCGACGAACGCCGATGGCGGCCGTCGCGTTGAGCTGCCGCTCCCGTCTCCTCGCCAGCCCCTGTATGCGGAGCGGGCCGTCAGCGTCCGCCTCCGATGTGTGCAGGCCCGGCGCGCCGCGGCCCTCTCTTTATTCCAACCGGTCCTCGGGCTCCGGGAGCCGGCCGCCCTGTCGGCGCAGCAGCCGGCGCGCCGCGGCGACGTCGGCCCGGGCCGCCCGGTCGCTGAAGAACGCGGCGGTCCGCAGGGCCGAGACCTTCTCCGCCACGGCGGTCGCCACGAACTGGTTGATGCTCGTGCCGTCGGCCTTGCTGATCTCGGCCACGGCCGTCTTCAACGACGTGGGCAGCCGCAACGGATAGGTGCTGAGCTGCTTCTTCATGCCGGCAGCCTCCTCAAGGCCTCCTGGGGTGACAACACCGTGATGCCGAACCGGGCGGGCGCCTGCCCGAAGTCCCGCCGGTTGAAGGTCACCAGGGCGTCGGCCACGCCGTTGATGGCGGTCTCGAGCACCATCTCGTCCGCCGGGTCGTGGAGCTGTGGACGCCACAGGAACCGCGCTTCGACGGGCTCGGCGACCGCGCACAACGCCGTGACGAGCGTATCGACCTCGACCTCGCTCAGGCCCGAGGCGATCCGTTGCGCAGGATCGCGGCAGACTGCCTCGTACTCCAGTGCCAGCGCCACTGACAGCACCAGCTCGAACGACCTGCCCAGGGCGCGGTCGAGCAACGCCGCCGACGCGCCGGCCGGGCTCCGAAGACCAGCGACGATGACGTTGGTGTCCAGCACCAATCGCATCATCCGAGATATGATATCCCACCACTGCTTCAGGGAGGACCTGCCATGCCGGAGCGATCGGTCTCACGCAAGCGTCCCCACGCGGCGCTCCCCTGCGCCGGAGCGCTGCTGCTGGCCGTGGCCGCCGGCGCAGCCGGCCAGGATGTCGAGTGGCGGGCCTACGCCGCCGACGCGGCCAGCAGCAAGTACAGCCCCCTCGATCAGATCGACGCCCAGTCGGTCCACGACCTGGAGATCGTCTGGCGGCAGTCGACGATTCCCGACGCCACGCGCGGCGGCAACGACCTGCGCGCGCCCGCGGCGTCGCAGAACACGCCCCTGATGGCGGGCGGACGGCTGTACATCAGCACCGGGCTCGGCATGGTCGCGGCCCTCGACGCCGCCACCGGCGAGGTGGTCTGGTTCGACGACCCGCCGGCGCGGGAAGGCGTGGAACCCCAGCGCGGCCGGCCGACGCGCGGCCTCGGCTACTGGACCGACGGCGACGACGCCCGGGTGCTGGCCATCCTCGGGGACCGGCTGGTCGCCCTGAACGCCGCAACGGGAGCGCGCTACCCCGACTTCGGCGACGGCGGCGAGGTCGACCTGACCGAGGGCTACGACGACCCGAGGGTCGACAGCTTCCGCTGGCAGTCGGCGCCGCTCGTCGTCAACGACGTCATCGTCGTCGGCTCGCTCATCGGCGACATCTTCAACCACACCATGCCCGCCCTCAAGGAGATGCCGCCGGGCGACGTGCGCGGCTTCGACGTGCGCACCGGCGAGCAGCGGTGGATCTTTCGCACCGTCCCGCGAGAGGGCGAGCCGGGCAACGAGACGTGGCTGACCGCGTTGAACGAGGACCGGGCGTCGTGGGAGTACACGGGTAACACCAACATGTGGGCGTCGCCGAGCGCCGACGAGGAGCTGGGCTACGTCTACCTGCCCCTGTCGACGCCGACCAGCGACTACTACGGCGGGCACCGGCCCGGCGACAACCTGTTCGCCGAGAGCCTGGTGTGCCTCGACGCGGCGACGGGCGAGCTCGTCTGGTACTTCCAGGCGGTGCACCACGGCCTGTGGGACTACGACTTCCCCGCCGCCCCCACCCTGGTGGACGTCACCGTCGACGGCCGCGAGATCGAGGCAGTGGCCATTACCAGCAAGCAGGCGCACACCTACGTCTTCGACCGGGTCACCGGCGAGCCGGTGTGGCCCATCGAGGAGCGGCCGGTGCCGGCCGGCGACGTGCCGGGAGAGTGGTACGCGCCGACCCAGCCGTTCCCCACGAAGCCGCCGGCCTACGACCAGCAGGGGGTGAGCGTCGACGACCTCATCGACTTCACGCCGGAGCTGCGGGCCGAGGCCCTCGCCATGCTCGACGACTACGTGTGGGGGCCGTTCTTCACGCCGCCGTCCCTCATCGACGACCGGCCCGGCGGCACGCAGGGCACGCTCGTGGTGCCCGGCCTCGTCGGGGGCACCGACTGGAACGGGGCCGGCGTCGATCCGGAGACCGGCATTCTCTACATCCCCTCGGTCCACAGCGGCACCGTCGTGGGGCTCAGCCGGTCGGAGCACCCCCGCTCGGACGTCGACTGGGTCATGCGGGGCGCCCGCCACATCCCCGGACCGCAAGGCCTGCCGCTGTTCAAGCCGCCCTACGGCCGCCTCGTCGCCATCGACCTCAACCGGGGCGAGATACTGTGGACGGCAGCCAACGGCGACGGGCCGCGCGACCATCCCGCCATCGCCCATCTCGACCTGCCGCCGCTGGGCCAGGGCGGCCGCGCCGCGCCGCTCGTCACCCGCAGCCTGGTGTTCCTCGGCGAGGGCGCCAACGTCGGCGCCGCCTTCCTGCCGCCGGGCAGCGGCGGAAAGATGTTCCGCGCCTTCGACAAGCGGACGGGCGAGATCGTCCGGGAGATGGAGTTGCCCGGGGGCACCACCGCCGCCCCGATCAGCTACATGCTCGACGGCCGGCAGTACATCGTCGCCACCGTCGGCTGGGACGACATGAGCAGCGAGTACATCGCCCTCGCCCTGCCGGAGACGGCGGAACGATGAGCGTTGACCGGCTCGACGCCCCCGGCTAACCTTGTCGGGAGCCGGCTCGGTGCTATCGCCGGAACCTGATCCGTGCCAGGAGGTCGCAGATGAAGCAGAGACAGATCGTAGCGCTCGGCGTTCTCGCCGCCATCGTCGCGACGGCAGGCCTGGCCCCGCCGGCGGCGGCCCAGGACGGGCCGCGCACCGCGTGGGGCGCCCCGGACCTGCAGGGCGTGTGGGACTTCCGCACCATCACCCCGCTGCAGCGCCCCGAACGGTACGGAGACCGCGAGTTCCTGACGCAGGAAGAGGCGGCCACCCTCGAGCAGGGCGCCGTCGACCGCGACGAGCGGCTCCTCCTCGCGCCGCCCCGCCGCACCGAGGCGGGCGGCAGCGTCGGCGCCTACAACAACTTCTGGATGGACCGGGGCACCCGCACCATCGGGACCCGCCGGACCTCGCTGATCGTCGATCCCCCGAACGGGCGCATGCCGGCGCTGAGCGAGGCGGGGCAGGCGCGGGCCGACGCGCGGCGCGAGCGCCGGGCCGAGCACCCCGCCGACTCGTGGCTCGACCGCAGCACGTTCGACCGCTGCATCCTCGGGTTCAACACCGGGCCGCCGATGACCCCGGGCGGCTACAACCAGAACATGCAGGTGTTCCAGACCGAGGACACCGTCGTCATCCTCAACGAGATGGTGCACGACTCGCGCATCATCCCCATCGACGGCACGCCGCGCACCGGCATCGGGTCGTGGACCGGCGAGTCGCGCGGCCGCTGGGAGGGCGACACCCTCGTCATCGAGACCGACAACTTCACCGACAAGACCCGCTGGCGCGGCTCCTCCGAGAACATGACCCTGGTCGAGCGGCTGACCCGGCAGGACGACGACACCCTGGTCTACACGTTCACGGTCACCGACCCCGACACCTGGGTGCAGCCGTGGACGGCCGAGATCCCGATGCGGCGGGGCGAGGAGCCGCTCTACGAGTACGCGTGCCACGAGGGCAACTACTCGATGGAGGGCATCCTGGCCGGCGCCCGCGCCGACGAGCGGGCGGCGGCCGAGCAGCAGTAGCCCCGCAGGCGTCGCGTGGGTTCCGATTTGCCGCGCAACCGAAGCGCCGGGGGTCGCCGCCTCTCGACAGTGGCGCCGCCGGTCCGGAACGCCGACTCCTGGTGACGTCTCGGAACACCGGCGGGTGGAAGGCCCTTGCCTCCACCCGCCGGGTCATCACCCGTGCAAGCGCCATGGCTGACGCGAGCATCGCCGCCGCTGGCCCGCCCCGCGACGGCGATCGCCGTCGACGATCTGCTGCCCTGAACCCCGTGGACGAGCACCGCGTGAAGGCGACGGCTCAGGCGTCCCCACCCTCTATGGCCCGCGTCAGCGCCGGGGTGCGGCCGAGCAGCCGCGCGTAGAGCGCGAGCTGGGCGCGGTGGTACTCCTCGTGGGCGATGCCGTGGTGCAACCAGGTGAGGCGGGTGCCGCGCTCACCGTCGAAGCGGCGCACGTACTGCAGCACCTGCACCTCGCCGGCGGCGCGGAGCTGCCGGGCTCCGTCGCGGAAGCTGCTGCGCAGCAGGCGCAGCCATTCCGCGCGCGGGCGGGGCTTCTCGACCCCCTTGGCATAGTGGCGGATGAACGCCGGGAAGCTCTTGCGGGTAAAGTCGGCGGTGGGGCGCGTGAGCTCGTTCGTCCACATCATGCCGGTGGCCACGACGTGGCCGACCAGCTCGGCCACTGACCGAGCGCCGGGTGCAGGGCGGAAGTCCCAGTCGCGGGCGGGAATGCCCGCCGCCTCGGCGATGACGCCCCGGCGGGCGCCGTCCCACGCCTCTATCGCTTCCTCGAGCAGGGTGTTCATGGGCTCACCATTCACTCGCACACGACGCCGTCGCCGTCGCCGTCGCGCATGTACGCGTAGGCGGGATGGCTGCGCGGCACCGGCGCGATGCCGTGCCGCCGGGCCTCGGCGCACGTCACGCGGCCGTTCCCGTTGTCGTCCCAGGGTATCCGGGCGCCCGCGGCCCCCGAAGGGCTCCCCGCGGTGTTGGCGGCCCGCCCCGGTGACGCCGCCGGGTTCCACAGCCCCCGCCCCGCCGACCTCGCCTCGCGCTCGAGCTGCCGGAACCGGTCGAGGTACCGGAACGGGAACCGCGTATAGGCGTGGCCGTAGCCCCGCCGGATGATCTCGGCGTTGGCGAACGTCCCGTCCGCGAGATGAACGTAGGCGAGGGTCCGCCCGTACCGGTCGGTCCGCTCGCGGTCGTACTCGAGACGGACGGGTCGGCCTTCGAGCAGCCGCTTCGTGAACGCGCTCGCCTCGCGCCCGAAGAACTCGACGGGCCGCCCCGGCGCCACCGTCTCGGGGGTGTCGACACCGATCAGCCGCACCCGGCCCACGCCGCGCACGACGATGGTGTCCCCGTCGACGACCCGCTCCACCACCTGCGCCGCGGCCGGCGCCGGCGCGAGCAGGATCGTGCACAGCAGCACCGGCATGGCAATTGCCGAGACTTCGATCGCGCGAAGACGTCGCAACATCGGCCACCTCGGGCCGGCGGGGCGTCGACGCGGCAGAAAGTGCCAAGGGCTCGCCGGCAGAGGTGGGAATTATCGCGTACATCGACCGTGCGCCGGCATTGCCTGGCGCCGCCGGTTGGGACCCGGTCGCCCTGAGCCGCCCGACCGGGTCGGGACCGTTGCGGGAACGGGCGGGCGCCCTCTGCGACGTCGGCGCGCGGCGGTCGCCGACGCGGTTCTCTAAGGCGCACCCAGGTCGGGAGACCGGCGCGCCGACCACGGGGAACGTGCCGCGCGCCGCCCGACAGCAGAGGGACCGGCCGGAAGGAGGGGGACTGCCCACGACCGCGCCGGCGGAGGCCAGACCAGGAGGAGGAGACGACCGCTCGCGACCGCGACGAGGGGCGGACGTCGAGCGTTGCGGAGAGCGGGCCGGAGACGGCTCGGCGACCGGCGGAACCGAGGTCAGGCGTCGATGAAGCGATCCCGGTACGCCGGGTCGGGCGCCGGGCACGTCGCATGGCGGCCGAAGAGCCGGTACCGATGCGCGGCGACCCGTTCGTACAGCCAGTCGAGCGGCGCCGCCGGCGCCCGGCGCAGGACCCTCGCGAGCCGCCACGGCCACCCGAGCTCGCCGAGGACGAAGAGAGCGGCAGCCGAACGGCTCAGCACGGAATCCGTCCCCGACCGGTAGTCGACGGAGACGTGGACCGTCTCGAGCCGCTCCGGGTCCCGGCCGAGGCCGGAGACCAGGCTCCGTCCCACGGGGCTCTGCAGCGCCGCGAACCGGAAGCGCCGCCGGCGGTCGCGCGCGAGCACGAAACGCACGAACCGATCGCAGAGCCCGCAAGCGCCGTCGTACAGCAGCAGGTGGCGGCCTGCGTCGCCGTCGTCGGAACGTCCGCCCGGGCCGGTCACGCGCATCGCCGTGCCCCCTCGGCCACCCGGCAGGCCTCCTCGGCCGCCGGGGCGGCCGCGAACCCGCGCGATTCGAACCGCGCGACGCGGCGGCGCCGTCCGCGGCGGCGGGTTGACCCGGCGGCGCCGCCCGCGTATCGTCCCGACCACCGGCATGAAGCCGGCAACTCTGTCCGGGAGAGGACGAAATGCACAAGAAGCACCTGTGGCTGGCCGGCGTGGCGATGATCGCGGCTATCGTGTCGCACACCATGACGGCGGCGCAACCGCCCGCACAGCCGATGTCGTTCTTCGTCACCAGCGTCGGCCTGGGCGACGGCGCCAACCTCGGCGGCCTCGAAGGCGCCGACGCCCACTGCCAGTCGCTCGCCGCCGCCGTCGGGCGGGGCGACTCCACCTGGCGCGCCTACCTCAGCACCCAGGGGCCGAACGCGGTCAGCGCGCGCGATCGCATCGGCGACGGGCCGTGGTTCGCCCACGGCGGCCGGCGGCAGATCGCGGCCGACCAGGGCTGGCTGCACGGCGACACCCTCGACCAGGCGCGGATCGGCAACGCCATCGGCAAGATGATCGCGCTGACCGAGCAGGGCGACCCCGTCAACGGCGTCGGCGACTCGCCCAACCAGCACGACATCCTCACCGGCACGCAGCCCGACGGCCGCGCCTACACCGACGACGCCGACCACACTTGCGGCAACTGGACCAGCAACGGCGAGGGCTCGGCCCAGGTCGGCCACTCCGACACCCAGGGCGGCGGCAACAGCTCGTGGAACTCGACCCACCCCAGCCGCGGCTGCAGCCAGGAGGCCCTGGTCGGCACCGGGGGCGCGGGGCTGTTCTACTGCTTCGCGATCGACTAGAACCGGTCGGCGCGCGGGATCACCCGCGCGCGTCACCTCCGCCCGTCGCGCCGAGCGCGCCCGCCAGGAGAGCGCGCGACGCCAACTGGATGCCGGTCCGGTCCACGTGGAAGAGCGTGCCGCTGAAGGTGGCCCGTTCGGCGCGGACGGCTCCCGGCGGCGCCGGCGCTTGCCGACGTGCTCGCTCCCCGGCGGTGCAGGCGCGCGCATTCGGTACCCCTCCGACAGGGACGCGAGGCCGATCGAGCGCATCGGCGAGTGGCTGGCGCCGTACCGCCCATTCGTCCCGGCCTCGCGGCGCAGCCCGTGGAGTCTGCGGAGAATACGTCCCCCCCGAAGCCGTGACGGAATCCGCGTTGCACCGACGGCGCCGCCGGCCTGAAGGGTCGCAGACCGGGAGAGGTGCCCGACAAGTCAGAAGCGGAGGAGACGCGTGGCCTTGACCACGAACGCGCGGTTCTCGATGAACGGCCCCCGCGGGTCGAGGGTGTCGCGCTCGTCGGTGTAGACCACGAACAGCTCGCTCCCCGGCTGGTACTCCCAGCGGAAGCGCAGGTTGGTGCCGAGCGAGTCGAGGGTGGAGTTGTACTGCACGAGCGCGGCCACGAACATGCGCGGGGTGAGCGTATAGGTGGTGCGCACCGAGACGAGGTCGGTCCGGAAGTCGCCCTGCGGCAGCTCGAGCCAGTTGAACGACACCGAAGGCTCGACGTTCAACTGCGACGAGAGGTACGCGCGGCCGAAGGTGTAGCCCACGCCGGTGCGCTCGCCGCCGAAGAACCCCCCGTGGTCGAAGTTCAGCCCGCCCGACACGACACGCTGCTGGCCCAGCGCGTAGACGACCCGGACGTTCGAGAAGCGGTAGGCGCCAGCGGGGATGGTGATGGCCGGCGTCATCGGAAACGGCTCCTTCAGCCATTCGTAGCTGTCGGTCGCGCCCGCGAAGAACATGTCGCCGTTCTCGAACTCGATGCCGAAGAGCCCCTGCTGCGCCCGGGTCTCGAGAAGGCCGGCGCCGTCGGTGGTGTAGTCGAGGCTGCCCTGAAACAGGAACTTGCGGATCGACGCGATGGACAGCGGGCGCGGGCTGAACCGCCCCTCCACGAAGTTGCGCCGGAAGTCGTGCCGGCGCACGAAGCCCACCTCGGGCCGGAAGTCGGCGCCGACGCCCAGCCGTTCCGCGAGGAAGCCCCAGCGGTCGCCGCGGTAGTCGAGCTTCGCCTGGTAGCTCATGGCGTCGTCGCGGCTCACCTCCGGCAGCCGGCTCTCGGCCAGATAGGTCGTGATGTTCAGGTTGTCGTAGAACGAGAAGAGCCCGTCGACGCCGTACACCTGGTTCGACCCGCTGCCGTCCAGCGACACGGAACGGCCCGTGAAGAGGGCCCCGACCGCGCTGCGGCGCAGGATGTCGCGCTTGACCCGGGCGACCGAGAAGCTCGTCGCGGCGGCGGGGCCGGCCTGCTCGGTCTGCACGTTCAGCACCCCGATGCTGTAGGGCCCGGCCTTGCCGGTCAGCCGGCCGCCGGCCCGGATGGGCACGGTCCGCCCGTCCTGCAGCCCGATGCGCCGGCTGAAGAACAGGATCGGCGCGGTCCCCGAGAACTGGCCGCCCCCGAAGTAGAACTCCGTGGCGCCGCTGGTGGGCCCGCCGCCGAAGTCGAAGATGCCCTGCCCCTCCAGGAAGAACTCGCGCTTCTCGGGAAAGAAGAGGCTGAACCGGGTCAGGTTGACCTGCTGCTCGTCCACCTCGACCTGCGCGAAGTCGGTGTTGTAGGTGAAGTCGGCGGTGAGCCCCTGGGTGACGCCGTACTTGACGTCGAACCCCACGTCGCCCCCCGCCGCCGTGCGCTCGTCGGGGGCGAGGGCGAGGTCGGTGGTGACGTCGGAGATGCCGTAGGGCTTGACCTCGAGCCGGGTGCCCGAGGCCGGCACCTCGAGCCCCACGAGGGTCGCGGCCGACGACATCTTGTAGGCCCCCGCCCAGCTCAGCGAGGCGGGGATGGGGGTCAGGAACGAGGTCTCGTTGGTCGACGCCACCCGGCGCTGCACGTTGAGGCCCCACATCTGGGCCGGCCCCGCCCGGTAGCGGAGCGACTTGAAGGGGATGGCGACCTCCACCGTCCACCCGTCCTCGAACCGCCCCGCGGCGACGTCCCACACGGTGTTCCAGTCGATGTTCTGGCTGCGCTCGTCGGTGACGAGGGCGTCGAAGAGCCCCCCGATGGCGTTGGTGGTGAAGGCGAACGCGTTGCGCCGGTCGTAGAAGGTGTCGAGGACGATGCCGAGGGTCTCGTTGCCGTACATGCCGTAGCTGTCGCGCTTCATCTCGTTCGCGACGATGCGGTCCGGCGCCCGGCTCCAGCAGCGCGCCGACACGTACAGGGTGTCGTCGTCGAACGTCACCCAGACCTCGGTCTGGTCGCCCGCGGGCGCGCCCTCGTTGGGCTCCTGCTGGACGAAGTCGGTCACCGGCGGCACCTCGTGGTACACCCGCTCGTCGAGCCGGCCGTCGAGCTGCAGCGGGGCGCCGAGCCGGATCGCGCGCAGGGTCATGCGCCCGAGGTCGTCGCGGGCCACCACCTCGGGCGGCAGGGGCGGCGGCGGGCCGTGAATCAGGGTGGGCACGGCCGCGAACCCGGCCGCGGCGCCCGCCGCGACATTGGGGACGCCTGCGACCGTCTCCGCCGCGACGGCGGGAAGGGCGGCGGGCGCCACCTCGGCCGCGGGGAGGGCGCCGGGCGCCGATTCCACCCCGGACACGGGGACCGTCCCCGCCGCCGCTCCGGGGAGCACGGAGGCAGGCGAGAGCTCCCGGGGCCGGCGGCCACCCGCCGCCGCCACGAGGCGCGCGACCAGCTCGTCCTGCAGACCGAACAGGTCCGCCAGCTCCCCGTCGACACGCACCCCGGCCGCGACGCGCCCGCTCGCCGCATCGACGAGCTGCGCGGTGATCCTGAGGTCGGCGCCCACCCGCTGGTACGCGCCGGCCACGCGGAGGCCGGGCGCCAGGACGCGGGCCGACCGGCCGAGCTCGACGGAAAGGGTCTCGGCGATGCCGTCGCCGATCCAGGCGTCGGCCGGGTCGCCCGAGAGATTCGAGAAGGCGGAGACCGCGGGCCCGCGCGCCGGGGACACGACGCCGACCGGCCCGCCGGCCGGGGCGGCCGGCGGCGCGGACTGGCCGGGTGCGGCCAGCGCGGCGCCCGCGATGACCGCCGTCGCGAGACCGGCGGCGACCACGGATCGGATCGTCGCAACGACAAACACAACCCGTCATGATAACCGGTCGTCCCGCGCCGCTTCTTCCGCGACCTCACCGAATCATGCCCCGGCAGCCTTCCCGCCGGGCTCCCGCGTCCTCTCCGCGGCGCTCCCGCCCGGCCGACGCGGGACTCCCCCCGCCGCCTTGCCGCAGTTCCCGACGCAGCCTCGCCGCGGCGCTCCCCCGAGAGACCTCCACGGCGGCTGCCCCACTCCTGCCGCGCTCCGTCCTCC
The DNA here is from genome assembly GCA_965204675.1 of Vicinamibacterales bacterium. Classification (GTDB taxonomy): domain Bacteria; phylum Acidobacteriota; class Vicinamibacteria; order Vicinamibacterales; family UBA8438; genus JAJEEA01. The sequence continues at coordinate 3,690,623 of OZ242003.1, read as the reverse complement.
TGGTACACTGCGACGGCGCATGCGGCATGCATCGGTCATCTGGCTCGCCGCCGGCCTCGGATGCGTGGCGGCGGGCATCGCGCTGGGGGTTTCGCTGTCCTTCGAGGCGGGGGCGGCGCTCTCGCTCCTGGGCGCGGGCGCCATCGGCGCCGGCGCCATGGCCGGGGCGCGCGGGGGTGCTCCCGACGCCCAGGCGATGGGCGAGCTCGACCGCCGGCTCGACGAGCTCCGGGGGCTGGACGCCAGGCTGACCGCGGCGGGCGTGTCGCCGGTCGAGCGGACGTACGAGGAGCTCCTGCGCCGCCGCCCCGACACGCCGACCCCGTCGCCGACCCTCGACGAGCAGGAACGCCGGCTCGGCGAGATGATCCGCGACCGCTGCGACCGGGTATGGGAAGGCGTCGCCGAGCGGCGCTACGTCCGCCGCGAGGACGGGCGCATCGTGGACCTCGACGGCGGCGCCATCTTCGCCGAGCTGCGCGACGTGGTGCAGGAGGTCGCGGCGCTGTACCACGCCGAGTCGGACAACGCGGTGCTCGAGGCGCGCACCGGGGACATCGCCCTCGCGGTGCGCTCGGCCGTCGGGGAGCTGCTGCAGGCGGTGCGGCAGGTGCCGTTCGTCGATCCCGCCTCGTGGTCGGTCAAGACGGTGGTGACCCAGCTCGAGCAGGCCCAGCAGGGCCTCGCCCTCTACCGGAAGCTCGAGCCGTGGGAGCACTATCTCAACGGCGCGCTCCTCGCCACGCGCCTGGCCACCGGTGCGAGCCCCGTCGGGGTCGTCGCGTGGACCCTGGGCACGCAGGTGGCCAAGCGCGTGGGCAAGCGGCTCATCAGGTCGCGCGCGGAGGTGTGGCTGAAGACGCTGCTGGAGAGCTCGGTGGCGCTGGTCTACCTGCGCGTGGCGCGCATCTACGACCCCCTGCGCTCGTACCGCGGCCCCGACTGGATCGCGCTGGTCGAGGCGGTCCGCATCCACGCGCGCATCCCCGGCGTCGACCACAACCGCCGGTGGTTGCTCGATCGCATCCTGCGCGCGCCGATCCCCGACGAGTTCGCGAAGATCGCCCTGCTGCGCGCGCTCGCCGAGGACCGCGCGCCGGCGCCGCCGTCGGTGCCGCCCGTCGACCTCGACGCGCTGCGGGCGGAAGACCGGCAGGCCGTCGCCGAGCGCCTCGCCGACCTGCTGTCGGGGATGTACGGCCTGCAGGCGCCGGACGCGCGATCGGCCATCGAGGCCCTGCAGCGCCGCCTGCCGCTGCCGGTCGACCTCGGCGACTCGCACCGCCCCGAGGCACGACGCGCAGCCGACGGGTTCGCGCTGCTCGCCGCGCTGGCGCGCGACTGCCTCGATGCCGACCGCGCGCAGGCCGGCGAGTCTCTTCGGGCCGGCGCGTTCAGCGCGCGCGTGCGGGAGACCCTCGACGAGGAGGAAGCGGAACGGCTGCTCGCGCGCGCGGTGGCGGCGGCGTACGAGGCCGGAGGCGGCCCGGAAGAACCGGGTCCGGACGCGCCCCCGCCCGCCCTCGTCGGTGACCGCCTGGCCGAGCCGCTGCTGACGTCGATGGCCGATCTGCTGTGCTCCGCGCCCCCGCCGTGGCCGATCGCGTTCGACCACCTCGTGCTGCTGCACGCGTCGGTGCTGCTTCCGGAACGCAAGCAGGTCGCGGCGGCCTGGAAGCACTATGTCGACGCCGCCTCCCGGCGCCTGCGGGAACGGCTGCGTCTGCCCGACCTCTCGACGTGGCCGCCCCGCGCGGCGCCGGCGATCCTGCGCCAGCTCGGCGACGGCGAGCCGGCGCTGGCCGTGCTCGCCGCGACCACCCGCGGGGGGCGGTCGCGGTGGCTGGCGTTCCACCCCGACCGCGTCGTCGTCGGCGCGGTCGGCGACAAGGAGCTCGTCGTCGACGACAGCGAGCCGGAGGTGCATCCCATCCGGCCCGAGTTCCACCCCGTGGCCCCCGTCCGGCTCGCCCGCCGCCGCGGGCGCGTGACCGACGATCTCGTGTTCCGGTGCGGAGAGGAGCGCCTGACCGTCGCCAGCGCGAAGATCGGCAACTTCGAGCGGCGCTTCGGCCCCCTGCTGGCCGCGCTCCAGCTCGACGCGGGCCGGATGGCCCGAGAGGACTGACCGACGTCGCGATCGGGCGCGGTGCAACGCAGCGCCTTCGCCACGGGCGCACGTCAAGAAAGTGAGACGCGGCCTGCAAACCGTACCGCTGAGGCCGGGACGGCGCGTTCCGGAGGGGTTTCACAGCCGAGAACACCAAGAATCGGGAGCCTGACAGCCCACGGGGGCAGCCATCTCACGAATCTGACGTGCACCCCTTCGCCACGGGCGGCGGCGCCCGGCGGGACGTTACAATGGCCCGTGGCCGGCCCTTTCCCTCCCCCCGGCGGCGGCCCGCCGTGCTTCGCCCTGTCGCGCGACCTGTTCCTGCGGCTGCTCGGCCTCGTCCACCTCACGGCGTTCGCCTCCCTCGCGCCGCAGATCCTCGGGCTGGTCGGCGCCGAGGGCCTGATGCCCGCCGCCGCGTATCTCGACCGCGCGTACGAGATCTGGGGCAGCGCCGCCTACCACGACCTGCCGACGCTGCTGTGGCTCTGGCCGAGCGACGGTTACCTCGTGGGAACGTGCTGGCTCGGCATGGCGCTGTCGGCCGCGGCCATGGCCGGCGTCGCGCCCCGGGCGGTGTTCCCGGCCCTCTGGGTCTGCTACCTGGGGCTCACCGTCGCCGGTCAGGACTTCCTCGTGTTCCAGTGGGACGCGCTGCTGCTGGAAGCGGGGCTGCTGGCCTCGCTGTACTCCCCCGCCGGTCGGCGCGTGCCCCTGGGGACGGGCGGCGAGCCGGGCGCGGCGGCGCGCTGGCTGGTCTGGGGCCTCGCGTTCAAGCTGACGTTCCTGTCGGGCGCCACCAAGCTGCTCAGCGGCGATGCGACCTGGCGGGGCATGACCGCGCTCGAGCACCACTACCAGACGCAGCCGCTGCCGACCTGGATCGGCTGGTACGCGCACAACGCGCCCGACTGGTTCGGCACGCTGTCGGTCGGCGTCATGTTCGTCATCGAGATCGCGGTCCCGTTCGCCATCCTCGCGCCGACCCGCTTCCGGCGCATCCGGATGACCGGCTGCGCACTGCTCTGCCTGTTGCAGGCCCTGATTGCCGCGACCGGCAACTACGGCTTCTTCAACCTGCTCGCCGTCGTCCTCTACCTGTCGCTCCTCGACGACGCGGCCGTCGCGCGGCTGCTCCTCGGCGCCCTCCGGCGTCTGCCCGGTTCTGCGGTGCAGACGCCTGGCCGGGTCGGCCGGGCGGCAATCGGCGCCGAAGGCGACGGTCTCCGGGCCGGCGCCGGCACGATGCGGAACCCGCCCCGTCGCGCCCCGGGGTGGCGGCGGTGGGCGCGGGCGGCGGTGACGGCGCTGCTGGCGGTACTGAGCACCCTCGCGCTGGTTCGCGAGGTCCGCGCCCCCGCGCCGATGCCCGCGTGGGCCGACGTCCTCCTCGACGACTGGGCCGGTCCCTTCCGCTCCGTCAACGGCTACGGGCTGTTCCGGGTGATGACGACCGAGCGTCCGGAGATCGTCATCGAAGGGAGCGCGGACGGCTCGACCTGGCTCGAGTACCCGTTCAGGTGGAAGCCGGGCGACCCCTCCCGGGCGCCCGGCTTCGCGCTGACCCACATGCCGCGGCTCGACTGGCGGATGTGGTTCGCGGCCCTCGATCCCCGGGGGAACAGCCACTGGCTGCTGCCCCTCGCGGAGGGTCTGCTGGAGGACGATCCGGCCGCCCTCGGCCTGCTCGACGGCACGCCGTTCCCCGACGGGCCGCCCCGCTTCGTCCGGCTCATGCTGTACCGCTACCGGTTCACGACCCGGGAGGAGGGCGCGGGCGGGGCCTGGTGGGTGCGCGAACCGCTGGGACCGCTGACGGAGCCCCTCACCCGGCCGCGTTGACGCCCTGACGCGCTGATGTCCTTGAAATTCGACCCGTCGGGGCCTACAATGCGCGGATGAGATTTGGGTCTTCCCGGGCCGTTTCCCGCATGACGACGGTGGCCGCCGGGGCCTCGATCCTCCTCGGCCTCTGCCTGTGGCTGCCGGCAGGCGCGCACGCGCAGGAACCAGCGGGCGGATCGGGCGCGGCGGAGCTCTCGCCGGCAGCGTCCGACGCCCGTGCGCTGCTCGACCGCTACTGCGTCACCTGTCACAACGACCGGCTCGAGACGGCCGGACTGAACCTGGAGGACATCGACGTCGCCCACGTGCCGGCCGAGGCCGAGATCTGGGAGGGCGTGGTGCGCAAGCTGCGCACGAGCACCATGCCCCCGCCGAACCGGCCGCAGCCGCCGGCCGGGGCCCGCGCCGCGATGGCCTCGTGGCTGGCGTCGACCCTCGACGCCGCCGCGGCGGCGACCCCGAACCCGGGGCGGACGGAGACCCTGCGCCGCCTCAACCGCACCGAGTACCAGAACGCCATTCGCGACCTCCTGGCCCTCGACGTCGACGCCACCACCCTGCTGCCCCCCGACGAGAGCGGCTACGGCTTCGACAACGTGACCGTCGGCGACCTCCCGCCGGCCCTGCTCGACCGCTACATCTCGGCCGCCCAGAAGATCAGCCGGCTCGTCATCGGCACCACCCAGACCTCGCTGCAGGCCGACGTGATCCGCGTGCCCGCCGACACCACGCAGGAAGAGCACGTCCCCGGGCTGCCCCTCGGCACGCGCGGCGGCGTCGTGATTCCCTACACGTTCGCCCAGGACGGCGACTACGACATCCAGGTGCGTCTGGCCCGGAACCGCACCGGCAACATCGGCGGCCTGCGCGACCGGCGGCCGCACGAGATGGAGATCCTGCTCGACCGCGTCCCCGTCGCGAGCTTCACGGTCCAGCGGCCGGAGCGCGGGGACGATGCGCTGGTCGACCGCGACCTGAAGGTGCGCGCCTCGGTGACCGCCGGCCCCCACGACCTCGGCGTCACCTTCCTGAAGAGCGCCTCGTCGCTGATGGAGACCGAGCGCAGGCCCGGGCAGTCGCACTTCAACGAGACCCGTCATCCGCGGCTGACTCCGGCCGTCTACCAGGTGTCGATCACCGGCCCCTACGCCCCGCAGGGCGTCAGCGACACCCCGAGCCGCGAGCGGCTGTTCGTGTGCCGGCCGGCCGAGGCGAGCGAAGAGGAAGGCTGCGCGCGGGAGATCCTCTCCACCCTGATGCGGCGGGCCTACCGCCGTCCGGTCTCGGACGTGGACCTCGACGGCCCGATGGCCTTCTACCGCGAGGGCCGGGCCGGCGGCGACTTCGACGCGGGCATCGGCCGTGCGCTGAGCGCCGTGCTCATCAATCCGCAGTTCCTGTTCCGGGTCGAGGTCGACCCGGACCGCGGCGGCGGCATCCCGGCGTACCACGTCAGCGACCTGGAGCTGGCGTCCCGGCTGTCGTTCTTCCTCTGGAGCAGCCTGCCGGACGACGAGCTGCTCGACGCGGCGGTGCGCGGCGAGCTGAGCGACCCCGAGGAGCTCGAGCGGCAGACCCGCCGGATGCTCGCCGACCCCCGCTCGTTCAACCTCGCGAGCAACTTCGCCGGGCAGTGGCTGCGCCTGCGCAACCTCGCGTCGCTGAGCCCGAACGGGCGCCTCTTCCCCGACTTCGACGACAACCTGCGGCAGGCGTTCCGCGAGGAGACGGAGCGGTTCATCGACAGCGTGATCGACGAGGACCGCAGCGTGCTCGACCTCCTGCGGGCCGACTACACGTTCCTGAACGAGCGCCTCGCCAAGCACTACGGCATTCCCGACGTCTACGGCACGCGGTTCCGGCGGGTGGCCCTCGACGAGGACAGCCGGCGCGGCGGGCTGCTGCGGCACGGCAGCGTCCTCGCCGTCACCTCCTACGCCACCCGGACCTCGCCGATCATCCGCGGCGTGTGGGTGCTCGACAACATCTTCGGGGCCCCGCCCCCGCCGCCGCTCCCCGACGTGCCGGCCCTCGAGGAGAACGAGGTGGCGGCCAACCTGCCGATGCGGGAACGGCTCGCCCAGCACCGCAACAGCCCGGCGTGCGCGAGCTGTCACCGGACCATCGACCCCGTCGGCTTCGCCCTCGAGAACTTCGACGCCCTCGGCCGGTGGCGCGACCAGGAGGGCGACAACGGGCGCATCGACGTCTCGGGCGGGCTGCCCGGGGTCGGCGCCCTCGCCGGGGTGGACGGCCTCGAGGACGGCCTGCTGAGCCGGCCCGATCTGTTCGTGGGACGGCTGACGGAGAAGCTGCTCACGTTCGCGCTGGGCCGGGGCGTCGAGTACTACGACGCGCCCGCCATCCGCACCGTCGTCCGCGAGGCCGAAGCGGACGGCTACCGCTTCTCGTCGATCATCCTCGGCATCGTCAAGAGCGTCCCGTTTCAGATGAGGAACCCCACATGATCATCACGAAGAAGGCGTTACCGCGGCGTACGTTCCTGAAGGGCGTGCAGGCGACCTTGGCCCTGCCCCTCCTCGATGCGATGATCCCCGCGGCGACCGCCCTCGCCCGCACGCCGGCCAAGCCGATCCGCCGGCTCGGGTACGTGTTCATCCCGATGGGCTGCGACCACCAGCGGTGGACGCCCGCCGACCGGGACGAGCTGGGCCGGCTCACGCCGATCCTCAGCCCCCTCGAGCCGGTCAGGGAGCAGCTCACGGTGGTGACCAACACCGAGCTGCAGCTCTCCTACCCGGGGACGCACGACACGTCGAACTCCGGGTTCCTCAGCGCCGCCTACGCCAAGCACACCGAGAGCTCCGACTACTTCCTCGGCACCACCGCCGACCAGCTCGCGGCCCTGCAGATCGGCCAGGACACGCAGTTGCCGTCGCTGGAGCTGTCGATGGACCTGAACCCGCTCGCGGGCGTCTGCAACAACGGCTACGCCTGCGTCTACCAGAACTGCCTGTCGTGGTCGTCGCCGACGACCCCGCTGCCGGCCGAGGCCCATCCCCGCATCGTGTTCGAGCGGCTCTTCGGCGAGGGCGGCACGGTGGAGGAGCGGAAGGCGGCGCTCGAGAGCCGGGCCAGCCTCCTCGACTCGTTCAACGAGGACATCGCGCGGCTCAAGGGCGCGGTGGGGGCGGCCGACCGGGCCCGCGTCGAGCAGTACCTCGACAGCATCCGCGAGGTGGAGCGCCAGATTCAGCGGGCCGAGGCCGCGGCCAGCGACAACCTCTTCCCCGACCTCGACCGACCGGTGGGCGTGCCCGATTCGTTCGCCGATCACGCGCGGCTGATGTTCGACCTGCAGGTGCTGGCGTTCCAGGGCGACATCACCCGCATCGTGACGTTCCAGCTCACGCGCGAGCTGAGCAACCGCACCTATCCCGAGATCGGCGTGCCCGATCCGCACCACCCGACGAGCCACCACGGCAACGACCCCGAGAAGCTCGCGAAGATCGCCAAGATCAACACGTTCCACGTCTCGCTGTTCGCGGAATTCCTCCGGAAGCTGAAGGAGACCCCCGACGGCGACGGGTCGCTGCTCGACCAGACCGTCTACATGTACGGCAGCGGCATGGGCAACCCGAGCCTCCACGACCACGTCAACCTGCCGATCCTCGTGGCCGGCGGGGCCGCGGCGGGCCTGCGGGGCGGGCGCCACATCCGCTACGAGACCGGCAAGCCGCTGGCCAACCTCCACCTCACCCTGCTCGACCGGGTGGGCGTGAAGCTCGACCAGTTCGGCGACAGCACCGGCACCGTCGACACCCTGTTCGACCCTGTCGCGGTGTAGCCCAGCCGCCGATACGTAAACAGGGGCCGGCGCCTTCACGGAGGCGCCGGCCCCGCAGCTCGTTCGATCGGCGCCAGGCGACAGTTGGCGTGCCCGGAGTCGACGCCGCGGAACGGCGCGGACTCCTGCAGGATTGGGCGCCGGCGGAGCCGAAGGCGGCGATTGGCGGGCCAGGAGAAGAACCGATGCATCCAGGACGAATCGCCCGACTGTCGGTGCTGGCGCTGGGGCTGGCCGGAACCGCGTGGGCGGCCGGCGAGGCCCCCCTCGCCGACGCGGCCGAGGCGGGGAACGCCGCGCTGGTCCGCACCCTGCTGCACGCGGGGGGCGCCGACGTCGACGCGGCGCAGGTCGACGGCATGACCGCCCTCCACTGGGCGGCGTACCACGACGACGTCGAGACGGCGGGGCTGCTGGTGCGGGCGGGCGCCGACATCGACGCCGTGAACCGTTACGGCGTGCCGCCGCTGTCGCTGGCCGCCACCAACGGCAACGCCGGCCTCGTGGGCCTGCTCCTCGACGCCGGGGCCGACCCCGGCGCGGCGCTTCGCGGCGGCGAGACGGTGCTGATGACCGCGGCCCGCACCGGGAGCCTCGCCGCGGTCGAGGCCCTGCTCGCGAAGGGCGCCGACCCCAACGCGCGCGAGGCCCGCGAGCAGACCGCCCTGATGTGGGCGGCGGCCGAGGGACACACGCCCATCGTGGAGACGCTGCTCGCGGCCGGCGCCGACGTGCACGCCTCCCTGCGATCCGGGTTCACCCCGCTGTTCTTCGCGGTGCGGGGAGGGCACATCGACGCCACCCGGGCCCTGCTCGACGCCGGCGTGGACGTGAACGCGGAGCTCACGCGCATCAAGGACGGGCCGGACCGCGCCGTCAACAACGCGACCTACCGGCCCGTCGACGACGGCATGAGCCCCTTGCTGCTGGCGGTGCGCAACGGCCACTTCGAGCTCGCCGTCGAGCTGATCAAGGCCGGGGCCGACCCCAACGACCAGCGCACCGGCTTCGCGCCGCTGCACACCGTGAGCTGGGTGAGGAAGCCGGACGCCAGCGACCGGGGCGACCCCGCACCGGAGGGGGCGGGCCGCCTGACCAGCCTGCAGTTCGTGCGGGCCCTCGTCGCGCTGGGAGCCGACGTGAACCTGCGCCTCGAGCGGGGCAGACGCCCGCCCCACACCGCGTCGGGGCTGGAGATGCAGGGGGCGACGGCCTTCCTCATGGCCGCCGACCGGGCCGACGCGGGCCTCATGCAGCAGCTCCTCGAGCTGGGCGCCGACCCGTTCCTGCCCAACGTCGAGGCGAGCACGCCCCTGATGGCGGCGGCGGGCCTCGGCACCAACGCGCCCGACGAGGAAGCCGGCAGCGAGGCCGAGGCGTTGATCGCCACCCAACTGCTGCTCGATCTCGGGGCCGACGTCGACGCGGTGGACGTCAACGGCGACACCGCGATGCACGGCGCCGCCTACGGCAACTTCCCCGCGGTGGTGGGGCTGCTGGCGGCGAGCGGCGCCGATTCCGAGGTCTGGAAGCAGACGAACGCGGCGGGGCGCACGCCCCTGTTCATCGCCGAGGGGTTCCGGAACGGCCTGCCGAGGATGTCCCGGCCCACCATCGACGCCCTCGAGCTCGTCATGGCGAGGGAGGGCATACCGACCGACGGGCCGCGGCCGGTGCACATCGACCAGTATTCGCGGCCGGCGCAGCAACAGCAGTAGACGCCGTACGACTCCCGGCGGGAGCAGGGGCCCGGACGCCCCTGCTCCTTCGGATGCCCCTGCTCCTTCACCACATCCTGACCCGAGCCTCCGACGTCCTTCGTTCCCGCGACCATCCCATCGACCTTCGCCGCACCCGTTGCCGAACGCCGACGTTGCGTCCCGACTTCGGGGACCACTCTGGCCTGACCGATGTCACAACCACGCTCTGCGCCCACGCCGCTCCGCCCCGTCCCGACCCGCCGCCGCTTCGCCGCCGCCGCGCTGGCCGGTCTCCTGAGCGCCACCGCCCTCGTCGCCGCGAACAACGCCGGCGTGCGCGACTACCTGGATCTGGCAAGGAGGCACGAATCGAGGGGCTGTTCCCTCAGCCCGTCGAACAGCTCGGCCATCGGCTACTACCAGATGACCCTGGCCGCGCTACGGGACATCGGCTTCAAGGACGATGACGGGAACTGGATCGAGAACGAATGGGACATCACCTCGGACGAGGAGTTCCGGTGCCACCGCGCCGCGAACGACGAGGCGATGAAGCGGTTCACCGAGAACAACTGGGCGATGCTCGCGGACGAGGTGAAGGACCGGATTGGCAGGAGCGCCTACGGGGTCGTCATCGACGCCGCCTCGCTGCTCGCCGGCGCCCACTTCCTCGGCGCTCGGGGCATGAACGACTTCGTCCTCTGCGGCATGCACGTCACGTGCATCTCGGAGTTCGCGGTGCTGACCAACGGCGGCGACCCCGCCAGGATTCACCGGAAGCTGATCGTGCGCCTGAAGAAAGCGGCGGGACTGAACGTGTCGGCGCTGACGGACGGCTCCTGACCCCTGACACCGCACACCCGCTCGGTGCCGCCCGCCCGCAGCCCGGATCACCTTGCCCGTCAAGGCCCAAGGGTGAAAGGATGGAGTCATGCGAGCCACCCCGATCTCGGCATTGCTCAAGCTTCCCGTTTCGGAACGGGCCGCGATTGCGATGGCGTTGTGGGATAGTCTCACCGACGCCGAGCGTGATGCGGAGCTCGTCCTCACCCCGGAGCAGGAGATGGAGTTGGACCGGCGCTGGGCGGCGCAGCTTCAAGACCCCGCCTCGGCGATTCCCTGGAACGAGGTACGTCGTCAGTGCATGACTACATCATCTCGCGCGGCATCGCCAGATGTACGAGAACGGCGGTGACCAGCAAGACCGCCGCGGCCAGAACCAGCTCCAGGCGCGCCCAGCGCAGCAGCCGGGCCGGGCCGGAGGCCTTGCCGAGCCGTGGCGTGAGCCGGCGCCAGTTGAAGACCCCGACGGCGCCGGTCGCCAGGAAGAGGACCACCTTGAGCAGCAGGGCGCGCCCGTAGGGGGTGGCCCACAGGTCCCCCACCGAGCCGAGGTAGAACACGCCGGCGACGACGCCGGAGAGGACGATCGTCGAGACCGCGGCGAGGGCCATGGGCGAGAAGCGGCGCACGAGCTCGGCTACGCGCCCCCGCCCCTCGGGCTCGCGGCGAAGGCGCGACGTGACGGCGACGACCACCGCCAGACCGCCGATCCAGAGGCCCGCGCCGATGCCGTGGGCGACCTGCGCGAGGTGCGGCAGGGGCGACTCGAAGCTCGCGGCGTGACCGGTCAGCGGCAGCGTGACCCACGCCCCCGCCACGGCGAGCGCGGTCAGCCACCAGCCGCCCCTCGGCGACCGGGTCCACCAGGCGACGCCGACCACGGCCAGGACGGCGACGCCCGCCTGCGGCTGCCAACCGCCCGCCCACCGGCTCTCGACGGCGATGAGGCGCACGAGCTCAAGAGTGACCGGCTCGTCGAGCCCGAACACGGACCACGTCTGCGCGTAGAGGCGGGCGGCGGCACCGAGCACCAACATCACCGCGGAAACCGCGGCGACGAGGCGGAGGCGCCGATCGACGGCGCCGCCCCGGGGCTCGACGACGCCGCTCGCCGGCGCGAGCAGACGGGCGACCGCGACGGCGCCGGTCAGTCCCATCAACCCGATGTAGGTGACCCACTTCGCGCCGGTGAGCAGGAGCAACGCGAACGATTCGCCGTCCATGACACCGACCTCGCCAATAGTGGCCTCCGCCCTCCGCTGGACCGGCCGGTCGTTCCAGGTCAGTCGGCGGCGCGGACGGTGAACGCGAACTCTCCGCGCTGGGTATGTCCGTCGTCGCCGGCCGTGCGCCACCTCACGGTATAGGCCCCGGCCCCGAGCTTCGCCGGCAGCATCGCCACGAGTGACCTGTCGTCCCGCACCTCGGTATCCCCCAGCGTGACCGCGCCGCCCGCTCCCACCAGGGTCAGCCGGCTGATGACGGGGTCGGGCGACTGCGTGAACCACATCTGGATAAGCGGCGGAGACTCCGACAGCACCGCGTCGGCCTCCGGCATCGTCTTCTGCACCGCCATGTGGGCGGCCGCGATCGCGACCGACGCGACGACCAGCACGAGGCACCAACCGACGGTCTTCATCCTGCGCATCGTTGATTCTCCGTTCTCTCTCTCCGTGTCCTCCGAACCGGGATCATCGAGGGTCCGGTCACGTCCCGGAACCCATCTCCGTGCCGCCGCGGACGCTGCGCCCGAGCTCGGCGGGTCCGCCGCGTGCGAGAGGCCCGAACGGCGCCGCCGATGGGCGCAACGAAACCGCTTTTTCTCGAACCGAACGGGAACGGTCGGAGCAGGGTCAGGCCCGCGGAGGCGGCGGGCCGAGGAGGCCGACGAAGGAGTCGGCGGCCGGGCAGAGGTCGCCGACGCGGCCGGCGAGGGCCGGATCGGCGGAGAGCTCGAACGAGTCGGGCGTGAAGCCGGTGAGGCCCAACAGCCCGATGAGCGCGTCGTCCAGGGAGCCGCAGCCGGCCATGCGCGGCTGCTCCGGCGCGGGGTCGGTCTCCGCCGTACGCCCGCGCTTCAGCGGGCACATCGCCCCGTGCTCGCCTCCGTCGCAGCAGGCGGGCACGGTGGTCCCGTCCGCGGCCATCGCGGCCCGGCAGCACAACGCGGCCGGCAGCAACGCCAGGACGGTGAGCTTCCAGGCGATGACGGCGGCAATCGTGCCCGCGCGGAGGGATCGAACGGAACGCATCGGTTGCCCTCCATGCTAACCGACAGCCCCGGCGTCTCGCAACCGCGGGCGCGGGCGGGATCCGATTGGTGTGGCGCGACCCGCGGTTCGGTGCAAGAATGGAGGTTCTGCATCGTAGCGGAAGACGGTCGGTGGCGACTTCTCAGGAGGGATCCGGCGAGAGAACAGCGAATGACAGCGACGCGTTGAAGTCGACGCGCTGGGATATGCGCGCAGACGGATGTTCGGTCGGCGGCCGTGCGGTCGGCAGCGTTGGTCCGTGCTTCCATTGGAGGTAAGTCCCATGCGTACTGTCGTCGTCGCATCGCTCGCTATCGGCCTCACCTGCGGTCTGGCTTCACCAGCCTTCGCGCAGGGAACGTCCGCGATTCGCGGCATCGTCACGGACGAGCAGGGCGGCGTGCTTCCGGGCGCGACCGTCCTCGCCACCCACGAGGAGACGGGCACGTTCCGGGAGACCATCACGGGACCCGGTGGCGAGTACCTGCTCGCCAGCCTGCAGCCCGGCCCCTACACCCTCACCGCCCGGCTCGCGGGCTTCCGCGAGCTCAACACCGAGAACATCGTCCTGCAGGTCGGGCCGACGGTCCAGATCGACCTCTCGCTGCAGATCGGCGCGCTCGAGGAGTCGCTGACGGTCACCGGGGAGTCGCCGCTCGTCGACCTCACCTCGGCCCAGGTCGGCGGCAACGTCAGGACCGAGGAGCTGCGCGACCTGCCGTCGTCGAGCCGGAACTTCACGAGCTTCGTCGCCCTCCTGCCCGGCGTGCAGTTGACCCCGTCGAGCAGCCCGAGCTCGTCCGGGGTGCGCATCAACGGCCAGAACCAGACCGGCATCATGTTCATGCTCGACGGGGGGGCCAACAACGACGACCTCCGCGGGGGCCAGTCGCAGGCCAAGCCCGCCCTCGAGTCGGTGGCCGAGTTCCAGGTCGTCACCAACCAGATGGACGCGGAGTACGAGTCGGCCACCTCGGGCGTCGTCAACGCCATCAGCAAGACCGGGACCAACGAGCTCCACGGCAGCGCGTTCGGCTTCTACACGAGCGCGGCCCTGACCGCGCCCGACTTCCTGGTGAAGCAGCGGGGGGGCGAGAAGCCGGACACGAAGCTGCGGCAGCTCGGCGGGACCATCGGGGGTCCCGTCGTGCAGGACAAGGCCCACTTCTTCTTCAGCTACGAGCGCCTCGACCTCGACCTCGGCGAGAGCCGCTTCTACCCGGAACGGCCGGACCTGAGCTTCACGGGGGTGCAGGAGTCCAACTTCGACAACTACCTGCTCCGCTTCGACGACCAGATCAACTCCGATCACAACTACTCGATCCGCTACCTCTGGGACCACCAGCCCACCAACGGCAACCCCGCCGGCTCGCGCACGGCGGACACGGTGACCAACGAGCGGGACGACGACTGGACCCTGGTGGGGACCTACAACTGGATCGTCGGCACGAACGCGGTCAACACGATGCGGGCTTCGTGGACCTACGAGCGCCCGAACTGGGGGTCGCTCGGGTACCACGACACGAACGACCAGACCCTGGAGCCCCCGACCATCCTGCTGAAGAGCGGCATCATCACCCAGGCCGACTCGCTGGCGCTCGACCGGAAGATGCAGTCCTACGCGTTCCAGAACGCCATGAGCTGGTTCGTGCCGACCGACGGCGGGGACCACGACTTCAAGTTCGGCATCCAGTACAACAACGCCCAGCACCGGCGCGTCGACCAGATCGCGATGAACGGCGTCTTCCAACTGGCGAGCGACATGCCGTTCGACGCGAACGACCCCTTCACCTACCCGGAGCGGCTGACGGTGCGCATGCCGGTGCCGGACCGGCCGTACACCACCGTGCACTCGGGCGGGCTCTTCTTCCAGGACAAGTGGCGCATCGACGACCTGACCCTCAACCTGGGGGTCCGCTACGACATCCACATCGCCCCCATCAAGGCGTTCCACAACCCGTTGTTCGACGACCCCGACGCCTATCCCGTCGACAAGAACAACATCGCGCCGCGCGCGGGCTTCGCCTACGACATGGGCGGCAACTCGGTCCTCCGCGGCGGCTTCGGCCGCTTCTACGAGCGGCTGTGGGTCAACCGCTTCGAGAACTTCGTCCGCCGCGGGGTCTTCGCCAGCTCGCAGCAGGTCGACTTCCCGCTCGACGACATCGATCCGGGTCCGAGCCAGGGGATGTTCCCCACCCACCCCCTGCTCGTCAACGGGCCCATGCTCGACCGCGGCCTCATCTCCCAGCTCGTGCCCATCGGCTCGTCGTTCCGGAACTTCGGGGCGGTGTGGCTGGACACCCCCAATCGCCCCGTCGCCCACCAGGACTCGGTGTCGTTCGGCTACGAGCGCGAGCTCAGCCCCCAGGTGTCGTTCGGCGTCGACTACGTCAGGCTCTGGGGCCGCGACCTGCCGTTGCGCTACAACCTCACGCCGCGGGTGCGGGCCGGGACGAACCGGACCGATCCCATCACCCGGGTCGACTTCATGGGGCTCGCCGACCAGTTGGGCATCGCGCCGTTCGCCAGCGACGTCTGGATCATCGAGAACAACGCCAGCTCGGCCTACGACGGCCTCAACTTCCAGATCGAGAAGCGCTACGCCGACAACTGGAGCGCGCGCGTGGCCTACACCATCGGCTACGCCCGGGGCAACAACGACGGCGACCCCAACGACGAGGTGAACGTGGCCCAGGTCATGGAGAACCGCAACCTGGACCTGTTGTGGGGGCCCAGCCAGTACGACCGGCGCCATCTGCTGACGATCAGCGGGCAGACCGAGATACCGGGAACGGGGGGCGTGACCCTCAGCGCCGTCGCCCGGTACATGAGCGGCACCCCGTTCACCATCCACGACAGCAACTTCGATCCGGACATGAACGGACAGTTGGTCGACCCGCTGCCCGCGGGCAGCTACAGCGGCACCGGGCAGAACGCCATCAGCGTGGACAACGCGGGGGGGCTCAGGGGCGCCTACGGGCCCGACTACTTCCAGCTCGACCTGCGCATCGGCTACCGCTTCCGGGGGGGCGGCGAGCAGACCGTCGACATCTTCGGCGAGCTCTTCAACGTGACCGACCGTGTGAACTGGGTCAACCCGTCGGGCGACCGGCGGTCGGGCAGCTACCTCGTGACGACCCGGCTCCTGGCCGGGGGCTACCCGCGACAGTTCCAGGCGGGCATCCGGTACGGGTTCTGAGGAATCGGCAAGAAGGGCGCGGGCGGCTTGCGGACCACGCGAGCCGCCCGCATCGCTCGAAGAG
The DNA here is from genome assembly GCA_965204675.1 of Vicinamibacterales bacterium. Taxonomy (GTDB): domain Bacteria; phylum Acidobacteriota; class Vicinamibacteria; order Vicinamibacterales; family UBA8438; genus JAJEEA01. The sequence goes on along the minus strand of OZ242003.1, from coordinate 3,674,799 downwards.
CCCGTGCACGCCGGGCGGCCTCACACCGACGGCGTACGGCCGACGCGTTCGTGGAGTGAAGGCGCCGCCGGCGCCCGCCGCGGCACCGGCGAGGTAAGAGAACGTCGGGCGGCTACGGCACCCGTTCCGAGAGGGCGGCTACGGCTTCGGCAACCAGCCGGATGTCGTGCCGCAGGCCTTCGGCGACCACGTCGAAGTGGGTGCGAAGCTCGGTGCGGGTGCGCTGCTCCGAGGCCTCGATCGCGTCGGAAACATGCGCGCGCATGCGTTGCTCCGAGGCCTCGATCGCGCCGGAAACATGCGCGCGCATGCGCAGCTCCGAGGCCTCGATCGCGCCGGAAACGTGCGCACGCATGCGCAGCTCCGAGGCGCCGACCGCATCGGAAATCGCCGTTCGCAAATCGTCCTTGGTCACGAGAGTCGGCAGAATCTGCTCGATCCCGTCGACCCGAAGCTCGAGCTCTTCCATACGCTGTTCCAGCAACTCCATCTGCACGGCCCCGCTCCCCTCTCGACGGCAGCGGGAGGCCGTGGACCGGCCACCTGACCGCGCCATCGTAGCACGGATTAAAGCAAGAGCCGTGCCGTCCGTCAGGGAGCGTTCGCGACCCCGGCCGCGACGACGGGGTCGATCCAGTCCGTGAGTACGCGGCGGCGCGCGATGCGCCACTTCCCGTCGACGCGGCGCAACCGGTCCTCGTAGCGGCCCTGGAAGACGATGCGGGCGGGGTCGCCGGTGCTGACGACGGTGACGTACGAGCGCATGGTCGCCTCGTCGCCGGCGCCGTCGATGACGAACGTCGACGGCATGTGCCGGCTGCGGGACGGCTCGCCGTCCCTCGCCAGCGACCGCAGGGCGTCGCCCTCGATATCGTAGCCCTGCGCCACCATCTCCATCACGCCGTCCTCGGTGAAGACCTCCGCCCACGCCGCCGGCTCGCCGAGGTCGAGGGCGTGGCTGTAGCGGCCGGCGAGGTTCCGGATCTCGACATGGTCGTCGGCGGTGAGCGCAACCAAGGCCGCGCCGCCCGGAGCCGCTTCCGTGTTCGCGGTCTGCGCGGCGTGAATACCCCACCCGGACGCCGCCGCGAGAATCGACAGCACGAGCAGTCGCTTGGACATGACACTCCTCTCCACACCTCGGCGTCCCGGGTCTCCCGGGTGACGGTCAGTAGCCCTCGAGCACCGGGAACCGCTCGTCGTCGGGCAGCGGTTGCACCCCGAACGCGTTGAGCAGCATGGACACCAGGCGGTAGCGGGCGGTGGTGGCCGCGATGCTGATCATCTGGCGGGTGTCGTAGCGCTCGGCGAGCGCGTTCCACGTCTCGTCCGAGACGGTGGTGTCGCGGTACATCTCGTTCGCGGCGTCGATCAGCAGGCGCTCGGTCTCGTTCCAGCCCGCGGCGTCGTGGCCCTGGGCGATCCAGGTCGGGTCGAGGCCGTGGTCGCGGGCGCGGCCGACGCTGCCGACGTGCTTGGCCCACTCGTAGACGGCCTGGGCGTTCCAGCCGGTGCGCAGGATGAGCAGCTCGCGGTCGTGCGGGGTCAGCCCCGACAGCTCGGGGTTCAGCACGAAGCCGGAGGTCGCGCTGAACGCGTCGGCCATCGCAGGGTGCCGGCGGAACGTGCGCGAGACGCGGAGCCCGGGCCCGTCGACCGGCTCGATGCGCGGCGCCGCAAGGGGCGGCTCCCGCACCGGGACCACCACCCGATAGGCGACGTCGCGGGTGGGGATGCGCGGCGCCCCCTCGTCGGGCTGGACGCCCAAGGCGTTGAGCACGATCGCGACGGCGGTGGTGTCGGCCACCGTCGCCACCGCGTCGATCAGCTCGTGCTCGTCGTAGCCCTCGGCCAGCGCCGCCCAAGTGACGTCGGTGACCGACGAGTTGCGGAAGAGCTGATCGGCGAAGCCCACCAGGGCGTCCTCGAACGGCTCCCAGCGCTCCAGCGAGGGTCCCTCGGCGAGGTTCATCAGGTCGTCGTCCGTCAACCCGGCGTCGGCCGAGGCGGCGGCGTGGGCGGCCCAGAGGGCGGCGTTCTGCGTCAGCCACGCGGTGCGCAGGGCGAGCAGGGCGCGGTGGCGCGGGGACAGGGTCGAGCCGCTGGAGACGTAGTCCCTGAACGCGAAGATCCGGTCGGCGAGGGCGGGCACCCGGACCAGGGTGCGCAGGGCGTTCGCGAGCCCGGCGGCGCCGGCATGGCGCTCGACGACCTCGCGCTGCGCGTCGGTCCACTCCGCCTCGGCGAGCGGCCCGATGCGGGGCGAGCGGAGGCGGCGCTGGGGCAGCACGCTGCCCGGCAGCCCCGTGATCGCCCGCGCCGGCTCGATGCGCAGCAGGGCCGCGTCGTCCTCCTCGGTCAGCACGTAGAGGAACCCGTCGGGACCCTGCCGGACGTCGCGGATGCGCTGCTTCAGCTCCGCGAGCAGCCACTCGCGGCGCATCTCCTCGCCTCGCTGGTTGAACACGATGCGCTCGAGGTGGCCGGTCCGCTGCATCCGCCCCACCGTCATCGAGCCGACGAAGAGGTTGCCCCGCCACGCCGGAAACTGCTCCCCATCGTAGAAGGTCAGCCCCGACGGCGCGATCGACGGCCACCACAGGACCTCGGGCCGCTCGAAGCCGTCGAGCCACGGGGTGTCGGACACCCGCACGCCGGTGTACTCGCGGCTGTCGGAGGCGACGGGCCAGCCGTAGTTGCGTCCCGGCAGGATGACGTTGGCCTCGTCGCCCCCCTGCGGCGCGTTCTCGGTCGCCCAGAGCTGCCCGGTGTCGGGGTGGAACGTCAGGCCGAGCTGGTTGCGGTGGCCGAACGAGTAGATCTCGGGCAGGTAGCCGGGCCGGCCGACGAACGGGTTGTCGTCGGGCACGCTGCCGTCCTCGTTCAGGCGGATGACCTTGCCCACGTGTGTGGCCGGATCCTGCGCGCGCTGCCCCGTCGTCTGCGACCGGATGGCGCCGCCGACCGTCATGTAGATCTTGCCGTCGGGGCCGAACGTCACCCGCGAGGCGGCGACGCCGCGCCCGAACCCCTCGGAGACGAAGACGTCGCGCACCTCGGTCAGGGCCCCGGCGTCGAGGCGGCCGCGGGCGAGGGCGATGGTCGCGCCCCGGCGGCCGTCCTGCTCCATCGGCTTCGAGTAAGTCAGATAGACGAGACGGTCGTCGTCCGGATGGAGGGCGATGTCCATCAGGCCGGCGAGCCGTGTGCCCAGGTAGACCTCGGGGGTGCCGGGAATCGGCCGCGGGTCGAGCACGCCGTCCCGGATCAGCCGCAGGGCGCCCGCGTCCCGCTCGGTGACGAGGATGTCGCCGTTGCGGCGGAACGCCAAGCCCCAGGGATGCGAGAGCCCGGTCGCCACCGGCACGACCCGGATGCGCGGCTGCTCGGCGCTGTAGAGCACCACCGGGCCCTCGGGCAGGGGTACGGCGGGCACCCCGCTCAGGGCCGTGGTGCGCTGGCCGACCTGCGCCGCCGCATGGGAACCGAAGCCTGCCGTGATGGCGGTGACGATGAGGGCGCTGACGGCGAAGGACGGTACCGCCGACGAACGGCCACAGGTGCGGGGCTGCATGGTGCGACCTCCGTGCGAAGAACCGTGCGCGGGCAACCCGGCGCCCGGCGCCGGCATCGGCGCCGGGAGTCCACGCGGACTCCCGGCGGTTGGTTGGGGCGGCGCCGCCGGGCGGCAGCGCCGCAAAGGGCGACGGACGGAGCCGCAGGCCACGACCTTCCTGCTACTCGTCGTCGGTCAGCTCGGCCCGGGCCTTCCGCTCCTCGCTGATCCGCTCGTAGTCCTCGTCGGTGATGAAGATGACCTGCTGGTTGGCGTGGGCCATCTCGTCGACGGTGCGCGGCCCGTAGCTCACCCACTGGCGCGGGTCGGGGTTGTTCCGGTTCGCCCGCGTGTTGTCGTGCCACGTGGTGATCTGCATCACCGTGCCCTTCGGCAGCACCGGGGCGTGGTCGGGATCGTAGATGTAGTTCAGGTGCCAGGTGTTGTCGAAGCGGTCCGAGTAGTTGATGACCTCGCGGTTGCCGTCCGGATAGAGCGCCTCGAGCAGGAACGCCTTGCCCCGGTAGTGCATGTGGGGCTGGAAGTTGTGGAGGATGGCCGGGGCCGGCAGCACGTAGGTGCCCTGGTGCTGGACCACCGAGTGCGGGGGAATCTCCAGGGTCTGGGCCGCGGTCGCCCCCATGCCCACGAACTCGGCGCTGTACTTGGGCGGCGCGTCGTCGGGATAGAGCCACCAGCCCACCGAGAGCACGTCGGTCACCTCCTCGCCGACCGCGTGATAGTGGATGTCGAACTCGACGTGCGAGCCCTCGCGCACCAGCTTGCCGACGTTCTCGGGGTAGATCTCGCCCTGCTTGCCCTGGGCCCACTCGGTGAACAGCTCGCGGACCTCCTCGGGGTCGGTGGCGCGCTTCTGCGCCGCCGCGATCACCGCGTCCACCCCGATCTGCCCCGCCCGCAACGCCCGCTCCGCCTCGACGAGCTCGGCGCCCTTGGGCTGGTGCAGGTAGGTCGAGGCATGGTGCACGATGCGGCGGCCTTCGAACGACGGCTTGGTCTCGGACGCCCGCACCCACACCGGCGCCGTCAGGTTCAGCTCGGCCCGCGGCCGGAACCACGCGTCCTGGCCGTCGGCGGGCATCGTCCACGGCTGCGACTCGACCACGATGTCGGGCGGTCCCAGCCGGTCCTCGAGCTCGAAGCGGTCGCCGGCCGGCCACGCCACCGGCGGCGGCATGTCGGCGGGGTCGCCCAGCGGCGCCCCGGCGTCGACCCAGCGCACGATGGTGTCGATCTGCTCGTCGGTCAGGGACCGGTCGTTGATGAAGTGCTGGATGCCCACCGTCTTGTCGAGGTGCCAGGGAGGCATCTCGCGCGACTGCACGCGGGCCCGGATGGACCGCGCCCACGGCCGCGTCTCCTGGTAGGTCACCAGCGACATCGGGGCCATGCTGCCGACCCGGTGGCAGGTCTGGCACTTCTGCTGCAGGATCGGCGCGACGTCCCGGGTGAAGGTCACCTCGTCGCCGGCCGTCTGTCCCGCCGCCCCGGCCGGGACCAGGACCGCCGCCGCGAGCAGCAGGCCCACCGCCGCCAACCGCCGTGTCGCCGCAAGCTGTCGATGCCTCATCGCCCTCTCCTTCACCGTGTCGGGCCGACCGCCCGCACGCGCACGTAGCCGTTCGTCCAGCAGCACTGGTTGCTCTGCCGCGACCCGTCGGACACGACCGCGTAGAGCACGTACTCGCCCGGCTCGGACAGCGTCGCGGTGGTGCTCGCGCGTCCGGTCACGCCCTCCGGGCCGTCCTCCACCGCGACGTCCGGGCTCTCGTCCTCGAAGCTGACCGGGCCCGGCCCCCGGAACTTGCCCCACGCCACCGTCAGCACCGGCTCGTCCCTGCCCGACCCCAGCCCGTCGTCGCTGATCCAGACGTCGAGGGTCAGCGGCGCCCCGGCCGCGACCGTTCGCTCCGCGACGCCGCCCCCCGGCCCCGAGAACCCCGGGTCCGCCGGGTCGAACCTGACCACCGGCGGACCGTTCCCCGGACTGGGCCCGGCCGCCGCCCGGAACGGCTCGATCAGGTACTCGGAGTCGAGGTTGACGGGAATCTCCAGCGTCTCGCCCCGCGAGGTCAGGCTCCAGGTGACCTCGGTGTCCGCATCCGGCAACGTGACGGTGAACACCCCGATGTTCCGCCGCGGGAAGAAGTACGTCGGCTGGCCCTGGTCCTCGGGACCGGGGGCCACGCGGTTGTCCGGCCCCACCGGTATGGTCACTTCTTCGACGTGGTTGCGGTTGAAGTAGCCGAACGACGCGACGATGGTCCCGTCCGGCCGCTGGTACCAGCCCTCGTAGACCGGCGACACGCTCTGCCCGCGATCGTGACGGATCAAGCCGCCGGCCCGGGTGACCTGCGCGTCGGCGACGCGGCAGACCCCGAGCACGCCCGCCGCGAGAACCGACGCGACCGCGATGGAACTCACCCCGCGTGCGCCTGTGGTGGCTGCGCTACGCATGACCACGGATCTTCGCAGCAATGCCGACGGTTGTCCAGGCTCGAAGACGCCCTCGAGTCGGTGCCGGCTCCGTCGGGCAACGACGCCGCGGGCACGGACCGACGAAGGCAAGACTGGAGGCACTCGTGCAAAGGGCAGGACGAGCGCTCGGGAACCATCCCGACGGCAGGCGCCGTCCCTCCCGCGGCCGGTCAGACGACCGTCGAATCGTCGCCCCGGGCAGACAGCACGGCCCGTTCCATCGCGGCGACCTCTTCATCCGACAGACGGTCGAAGTGCCTCGCGCGTCTCCGTGCCGGGAGACGGCCGTCGTTCTGGAGGCACAAGCGAATGAAGAGATCGATCCGGCGGTCGGGCATGTCCACGATCGCCTGAATCGCCCGCTTGGCCGCGTCGTACCGGGTCAGGAACGCCAGCTCGCCGGCCAGCTCGGTATCGATGGTCCGGTCGAGGAAGCGGAAGAGCGCTTCCGCCTGGGCCGTCATGTCCATGTAGCGGTACCAGAGCGCCGTCTCGTTGTGCACGGTCAGGCGGCCGTCGCCGTCGAGCGTGTACTCGACCAGCGGCATCAACCGGCGAGCGAACGCTTCCAGCGACGCGTCGTAATCGGCCGCGTGCTTCAGCATGGTGGCCGAGACCGGCACCATGACGCCCGCGGGCGTGAAGCCGCGCCGGGCCAGGATATTGTGAATGAGGAAACGGTGGATGCGGCCGTTGCCATCCTCGAACGGGTGCAGAAAGACGAACCCCCAGGCGACCGCGGCGGCGTGAATCACGGCCGCCGCGTTTCCTGACGCCATGCGCCGATGGGCGGCCACCAGCCCCTCCATCAGGTCGCCGAGGTCTTCGGGCCTCGGGGCGACGAAATGGACGCGTTCGTGCCGCCACCCGACCGTCTCCCCGACGTAGTTCTGGGTCCGCCGGTACCCGGCGTCGCGGAAGCGCGCGTCGACGATGCGGTTCTGCAGCTCGACGAGCCGCGGCCGGTCGCAGAAGTCCTCCCGATGCGCGAGCCGCAGCAGCGCCGCGAACCGTTCCGCCCGGGTCGACGTGGGCGTGACGTGCTCGATCTCGAACGACGACTTCGTCTCTCTGGCGTACAGGTAGCCGAGGGCGCGCCTCAACAGCGCCGGCGCGTAGCGCGATGCGATGCGCCGGCAGCGCGAGGGCAGGTCGGCCGCCTCGAAGCCCCGCAGGACGTCGGTGCGGCGGATCGTGGGACAGAACCGGCGGTCTCCGAGGAGATTGTCGTTGACCCGCTGGCGCCGGATGCGACGGGCGGGTTCGATCGTGTAGCAGGCATCCGGCTCCAGCACGTCGACGTAGTTTCCCTGCCTCAGGTCGTCGAGCGGGAGCCGCCGGCCCGTCAGGAACTCGTAGAGGAACCACAGCCGCCTCGCGTACTTGCCCGTCGGCCGGGACCGGACGTAGGCCAGCAACTCGTCTTCGGGCACCACCCGGAACAGCCGCGCCAGGATGGCGAGGTTGGTCCCGTCGTGCTTCAGCGCGAACTCGAGCTGTTCCCCCGCCGTGTCGCCGGGCCAGTAGCGAAGCGGGAAGACCTCGACGACGCCGTCCGTCCCGGACTCCACGCGGCGCCCCCCGCGGGTCGCGACCCGCGACGTCCGCCAGTGGGGAACGACCTCGACGCCGTAGCGCTCGACCAGGGCCGCGTAGCCGGCGCGCCGCGACGTCGGCGTCTCCCCGTCGGTTTCGATCATGGACCTCGTCCGGCGAAACAGTGACAGGGTCGACGGTACGATTATGGATGGGGCTTCGTCAAGAAAAACGATTACAATCACGGGCTGGCAAGGGCATCGAGGAGGGCAGGAAGGAGATCAAGGTGGGTCTCAACGTGGTCGAGCGGCCGCAGCAGGCTGCCTGACAAGCAGAGGACGGCGACTGTGCTGCGGCTGTTCGCCAACCGGCTCGGAACCGTTCACGGCACGGCTTGCGACCGACCGCGCCTCATCGCCCGTGAACCTCCAACCGGCAACCGGCGCCCCGCAGGTCCGCGACCACGAGGTCGATCGGTGCCGGGCTATGGCACCGTCGCCGGCACCAGGCCCGCCCGCTCCAGCTCGGCGCGGATGGCGGCGGCGGTGACCGGGTTGTCCTGGATGCCGCGGCCGAGGGGCACGTCCTCGACGATGTCGAGCGGGGTCCACTCGCGCGAGTTCGGCCGGTTCCAGACCGCGGGATCGGCGCCCGCCTCGGCGAGGAACGCCACGACGGCCGGCACGTGCTTGTAGGCGGCGCCGTGCATGACGGTCTCCCCGTTGTCGTCGACCCCGTTCAGGTCGCCGCCCAGCGCGAGGGCCACGTCGACCGCCTCGAGCACCTCGGGCTCCGTGCCGGGGTCCTCGCCCGGCGACGAGGTGCCGACGCCGGCCGCAACCATCAGGGGGGTGGTGCCGTCCTCGTTCGGCAGCAGCGGGTCGGCGCCGAGCTCGGCGAGCAGGCGCATCAGGGGCGCGTCGCCGGTGCGCGCGGCGAGGAGGAAGGGCGTGCCGCCGATGAAGTTCAGGCGGGTGATGCCGGCCGGCGGACGGGTCGTGACCCGGGCGTTCAGGTCGGCCCCGGCGGCGGCGATCTTCTTCACGAACTCCAGGCTCGTCATGCTGCCCGAGCCCTTCGGCGACGGGTTGTTGCTGCCGGCGATGCCCGCCTTGCGCACCCACGACACCTGGTGCAGGGCCGTCCACCCGCGCGAGGCGACGTTGACGTCGGCGCCGCGGTCGACGAGCAGGGCCGCGAGCTCGTAGTGGGCGTTGGCGGCGGCGAGCAGGAAGGCGTTCAGCCCCGTCGCCCCGCGCTCGGCGCTGGTGCCGCCGCGGCGCCGCTCCTCGATGACCGGCAGCGACTCCTCGACGTCCACCCCGGCCTCGAGCAGCGTCTGCACGACGCCAATCTCGCCCTCGCGAATCGCGAACAGCATCGGGGTCCAGCCCCGCTCGGACCGCGCGCTCACCTCGGCGCCGTGGGACAGCATGGCCGGGATGACGTGGGCATGCCCCTCGGCCGCCGCCCACATCAGCGCCGTCTGCCCGCGCCACGCCTCGGCGGCGTTCACGTCGGCGCCGCGGTCGAGCAGCAGCTCCACGACGTCCAGCGCCCCGGTCCGCGCCGCCGTCATCAGCGCCGTCTCCCCTTCGGCCAGCGTGGTGCTCGGGTCGACGCCGGCGTCGAGGAGCAGCCGCACGATGGCGGCGTTGCCGTTCACGCAGGCGAGGGCGATGGGCGCCACCCCGTAGCGGTTCGTCGCGGCGGCGTCCGCTCCCGCTTCCAGTACCAGCTCGACGATGTCCGCATCGTCGGCGTGCACGGCCCAGTGGAGGGGCGTCGTGCCGTCCGGCTCCGTCGCGGTCGCGTCGGCGCCGCGGTCGAGCGCCGCCCGCACGCCGGCCGCGTCGACCGCCCTGATGGCGTCGAGCAGACCGGGATCGACCGCCTCGGCTGCGACGGCGCGGGAGACGCCGTACCCTGCGACGCCGGCGACGAGCAACAACGTGGCAATCGGACGAATCACAGGCCGTGGAATCGAGCAACGCATGGAATGCCTCCCGTGAACAGGCCGAAAACGACTCGCGGGCTGCCGGCCCCGGGAGGCCGACAGCCCGCGATCATCCCGCTGCAGCCTCCCGCCGAGCGCTACAGCGACAACGGCTCGACGATCTCGCCGGTCCGGCCGGTGCTGTCGGCGAAGTCGTCCAGGTGCACCCCCACGTCGTCGAGCAGCGTCAGGTGGAGGTTGGCCATCGGCGTCAGCTCGTCGTACTTGACGTGCCGCCCGCCGGCGATGCGCGACCCCGCGCCGCTCGCCACCACGATCGGCAGGTTGCGGTGGTCGTGCACGTTCGGGTTCCCGAGGCCGCTGCCGAGCATGTAGGTGGTGTGGTCGAGGAGGCTGCCGTCGCCGTCCTCGGTCGCCGCGAGCTGGTCGACCATGTAGGCGAAGAGCGACACGTGGTACTGGTTGATCTTCGCGAGCTGGGCCAGCTTCTCGGGGTTGTCGAGGTGGTGCGACGTCGGGTGGTGCGGCTCGGGCACGCCGATCTGCGGATAGGTCCGCGTGCTCGCCTCGCGCGCCATCTGGAACGTGACGACCCGCGTCAGGTCCGCCCGCAGCGCGAGCACCTGCAGGTCGAACATCAGCTTGACGTGGTCCTCCCAGACGTCGGGCACGCTCGTGGGGCGGGTGAGGTCGCTCAGCGGCGACGCCGCCGCCGACGCCTCGGCCCGCTCGATGCGGCGCTCGACCTCGCGGACGGTGTCGAGGTACTCGGCCACCTTGTTGCGGTCGCCGGCCCCGAGCTGCGACTGCAGGCGGGACATGTCGTCGAGCACCCAGTCGAGGATGCTACGGTCCCGGTGGAGCTGCGCCTTGCGCTGCTCGGGGGTGCCGCCCTTGCCGAACAGCCGCTCGAAGACGATGCGGGGGTCGGCCTCGGTCGGGTTCGGGGCGGTCGGCGACGCCCACGACAGGCTGTTCATGTAGGCGCAGGCGAACCCGTTGTCGCAGTTGCCGACCTGGGCGATCAGGTCGGTGCCGATCTCGAGCGACGGCAGCGGCGTGTCGCGGCCGACCTTGCGGGCCGCGATCTGGTCGACCGAGGTGCCGTTGACGTAGTCGCTGCCCTCGGTGCGCTTGGGCCGCACGCAGGTCAGGAACGCCGAGTTCGCCGACGCGTGGTTGCCGGAGATGTGCGCGTCGTTGATCTCCAGGTTGGTCACGATGGTCACGTTCTCGAGGTTCGGCAGCAGCGGCGACAGCGTCGGCGACAGCGTGGTCAGCCGGCCCGTCTCGGCCGGCGTCCACGGCACCGGGTTCATCCCCATGGGGATGTACACGTAGCCGAGCCGCCGCGGGGCGGCCGCCGCGGTGTTGGCCAGCGCGGACGACGCCGGCACCATGGCGTCGAGCAGCGGCAGGGCCAGGGCCGCTCCCGCGCCTCGCAGGAACGTCCGCCGCGGCAGGGCCATCTTGGTGATCATCATGACTGCGATCTCCTCATCTGAAAGGGCGGGCTCTCGACGATTCCCAGTATGAGCGAAGAGAAGCGATAGTCGTCGCGGGACGCCGCGTCGACGATCGCGCGGACGGCGGGGCCGTCGGCAGGCTCGATGCCGCGCCCCAGCGCATAGATCAGAAGCTTTTCGGTCACGGTGCCGACGAACACCGCCGGGCGGTCGAGCACGGCCCGGCGGAGGCCGGCCACGCCGTCGAAGGGCTCGCCCCCGGGCAGGTTCCCCGACGCGTCGATGGCCGCCCCGCCCTCGGCCTCGGTGTCACGCCACCGGCCGATGGCGTCGAAGTTCTCCATCGACAGCCCCGCGGGGTCCATGATGCGGTGGCAGACCGCGCAGGCGGGGTTCTGCCGGTGGGCGACCATCCGCTCGCGCATCGACATGACGCCGGTCGACGACGTGCTCTCCTCGAGCGGCGGCACGTTGGGGGGCGGGGGGGGCGGCGGCGTCCCCAGCAGGTTCTCGAGAATCCACTTGCCCCGCAGCACCGGCGAGGTCCGCGTGGCGTAGGACGTCACGGTCAGGACGCTCCCGTGGCCGAGCACGCCCGCGCGGGGGCTGCCCGCGGGCAGGGCGACGCGGCGGAAGTGGTCGCCGTAGATGCCCGGCACCCCGTAGTGGGTCGCGACCCGCTCGTTGAGGAACGTGTAGTCGGCGGTGAGCAGGTCGGTGACGCTGCGGTCTTCGTCGACGACGCTCCGGAACAGAAGCTGGGTCTCGGTGCGGAAGCCCTGCCGCAGGTTGTCGTCGAAGTCGGGGAAGTTGCGCGCGTCGGGGGTGACCGCGTCGAGGTTCCGCAGGTGCAGCCACTGCGACGCGAAGTTGGTCGTCAGCGTCTCGGCCCGCGGGTCGGCCAGCATGCGCTGCACCTGGCCGTGCAGCACCTCGGGCTCGCGCAGGCGTCCCGCCGCCGCGACGTCGATCAGCTCGTCGTCGGGCAGGCTGCTCCACAGGAAGAACGACAGCCGCGACGCCAGCTCGAGGTCGCTGACCCGATACGCGGTGCCCGGCTCCACGCCAGCGGGGTCGCGCTCGATGCGGAACAGGAACTCGGGGCTCGTCAGCAGGGCCCTCAGGGCGGTCTCGACGCCCGCCTCGAACCCGCCCTCGGCGTAGCCCTCGCGGTAGAAGCCGGTCAACTGCTCGATGTCCCCGAAGTCGACGGGGCGCCGGTAGGCGCGCCGGGCCAGGGAGGCGACGATGGCGGCGGCGCACGCCTCGGCCTCCGCGGCGGTGTCGTCCGCCGGCCGGCACGAGAAGACGCGGTCGCGGCTCGGGGTCTCGCCGATGCCGGAGGGGTCGAACGGCCCCGCGATCGACACGGTGCGCACCGCCGGCTGCTGCCGGGGGTGGCGGTCCATGTTGAAGTGGGCGTCGTAGGGCTGCCGGGTCGTCTCGAGGAGGGCCGAGTTCTTCTTGATGAAGGCGGCGCCCACCCGGTGCGGCCCCGCCGTGACCGGCAGGCGCACGTTCAGGTGGTTGTCGATGCCCTCGTCGGCATAGTAGGTCGCATTGGCCTGAATCACCATGTTCGTGCTCGGCTCCATGGTGAACAGGCCCAGGCGCTCGCCGTCGAGGGTCAGCTCGACCTCGTGCGGCTCGGTCAGCCCCTCGACGTTCTCGTTGCGGTTGCGCTGCAGGCGGACCTGGATCTCGTACTCGCCGTCGAACGGGAACACGTGCTCGACGACGGTCCCCCCGCGGGTGCCGAACGGCAGTCCGTCGACGTGGTCCTCCTGGGTGCGGTCGGCGGGCACCACGACCACGCGGCTCCCCGGGGCCGGGGCCCGGCTGCCCACGGCCAGCTCGCTCACGGTCCGCGCGGCGGCGAGATAGCGCTCCATCAGGGTCGGCGACAGGCCGCCGGTGGCCACGTTGTCGAACCCGAAGGCGGCGTCGTCCCGCGGCAGCAGCGCGGTGACGTCTATCTCCAGGGCCAGCAGGTCGCGGACGGCGTTCTGGTACTCGGTCCGGTTCAGCCGGCGGAAGGTCTCGGTGCGGCCGGGGTCGGGATTGGCCCGAGCGGCGTCGTCGAGGGCGGTCTCGATGTAGGCGAGCAGCCGCTCGTGGGTCTCGGCGTCGGGGCGCGGCCGGGGCCGCGGAGGCATCGCGCCCGCGCGCAGCTTCCGGACGACCTTCTCCCACACCTCGGCGTGCGCGGCGACGTCGGCGAGGTCCACGCCCTCCAGCGACAGGCCGCCGGTCTGCAGGCGGTCGCTGTGGCAGGTCACGCAGTACCGGTCGACGACCGCCCGTTCGGAGGCGGGCGATTCGATGGCGGCGGACGCGGACGACGCCGGCTGCGCGTCGGCGCCTGCCGACGCCAAGGCGAGACACGCGGCGAGGACGAGGGCGCGCCGCACGAACCGACCTCGTGGCATCCGTTCCGGGCCTCCGGTCATCCGGGCCTCCTGCGTGCGCGTAGTCGAATCCGCGCATTCTACCCTATTACCGCCGCCGGATCACCCTGCTTTCCGGGAGACCGGCATTCAGCCGTCGTCGACCCGGTTCCCGTCAGAGCAACGCGTCCGCCGCGGCCGCAGATAGGCCAGATGGCCCTTGAGCGCGCCGTAGTCCGGCCAGCCGGATAATGGATCACCTCGATGGCCCGGCCGCCCCCGGCGCCCGCTCCTCGGCGCGGGCGCCGGCGAGGATGCCGGCCATCGAGTAGTTCCCCTCGTGGCACGCGTACTCGAAGATCGACACGCGGTCCGAGATGCGGGTCATGGGCCGAGACACGGTCCAGGGCCGGGTGAACGTCCGCGGGTCGTCCACGGTGAACCGGTAGTCGATGGTGTCGGCGTCGACGCGCGTGTAGCGCTCGGTGAGGTGCAGGGTGTCGCGCGAGCCCTGGTAGCTGGTCTTGGGGTCGAAGTTGGTGGTCTCGACGACCAGGGTGTCCCCCTCCCAGCGGCCGCGCGAGTCCCCCATCCACTGGGTGACGGACGCGGGCAGGTGCGGCCGCCCGTCGAGGGGGATGATGCGCGGCTCGTGGATGAGCTCCTGGAAGACGACGACGTAGCCGGGCGCCTGGAAGATCTGGTAGTTGCTGCTGTACCAGCTCCCGATGCCGTTCCACCCGCGCGAAATGCAGCGGGTCCAGGGGCTGAGGTCGGCGTAGGTGTCGGGCGAGTTGGACGGCCCCCGCGTGCTGCGCTCGGCGCGCTCGGCCTCGATTCTCGCGCGGCCCTCCGCCGACAGCGGGGGGATGCGCCCGTCCGGCGGGTCGACGATGAGCGACGTCCGGGGCAGGGCCCGGCCCACGTCGCGCCAGAAGGCGTTGTAGTTGCCCACGCTGCCCTCGGGCGGCGGCAGGTCGAAGCTGGCCCGGTTGGTCGCCTCGATGGACTCCGCCTCCTCGAGCGGCAGGTTCTCGCGTCCCGCCAGCGGCCCCTCCGCCGGCCGCTCGAGCGGGGTCGAGGTCTGGCTGTTCCACTGCCCCTGCAGGTCGGGGTCGCCCCAGGGCGTGCGGGGGGCGGCCGACGCGGCCGAGCCCGCGGATGGGGGCTGGCCGCCCGCCGGCGCGGGTGCCAGCGCGACGGCGATCAGAATCAGTGCGGCGCATCCTCGCTGGACCATGTCGTCCTCCTGTTTCCAGATCCTGTTCCAGAGCCCGTGGCGGAAGCGCGTGCGCACGCTGGTGCATGATGGCTCACGAATCCGCCGCCCGCAAGATGTCCTGCGTCTCAATATGCTTTACATGCATAATGCTTACAAAGCACAATACATGCCGTGCGGCTTCCGTTCCTCGACCGTGTTCGCGAGCTCGCGCGGCTGCAACGGGCTCTGTCCCGGCCGGACGGCTCGCTGATTGTCGTCTACGGGCGACGGCGATGCGGCAAGTCGCGGCTTCTGCAGGAGGCGCTGCGCGGCCACCGGCACGCGTACTACCTGTCCGACCTCAGCGACGCCAGCCTTCAACGCCGGGCCCTCGCGGTCGAGGCAGAGCGCGTCGTGCCGACGTTCGCCGCCGCCTCGTACGACGACTGGGGGGCCGCCCTGGACACCTGGCGCATGCGCGCCCCCCGGGACGCCTGGCTGGTGCTGGACGAGCTGCCCTATCTGGTACAGGTCTCCCCCGCGCTCCCCAGCATCGTGCAGCGAATCGTCGACCTCCCCGGGGAACGGCCTCTCCGCCTCGTGGCGTGCGGGTCGTCGCAGCGCATGATGCACGGCCTCGTGCTGGACGAGACCGCGCCGCTGTACGGCCGCGCCGCGGAGATCGTCGAGGTCGCGCCGATGCCGCCGGAGGCGCTGCCCGACGCGCTGGCGCTCGGCGCGGAGGACAGCGTCGTCGCCTATTCGGTGTGGGGCGGCCTGCCGCGCAACTGGGAGCTCGCCGCCGACTACCCGTCGACGTCGGAGGCGGTGGCCGCGCTCGTCCTCGACCGCAACGGCGTGCTTCACGCCGAACCGTCGCGCCTCCTGCTCGACGACATGCGCAGCGCCGTTCAGGCCAACTCGCTGCTCGGCCTGATCGGCGCCGGGTGCCACCGGCTGAGCGAGCTCGCGAGCCGCGTCGGCCAGTCGGCCACCAACCTGAGCCGCCCCCTGAGCCGCCTGATCGACCTGGGCTACGTGCGGCGGGAAGTGCCCTTCGGCGAGAGCGTCCGATCGACGCGGCGCAGCCTGTACCGGCTGGACGACCCGTTCCTGCTGTTCTGGTACCGGTTCGTCGCGCCGAACCGGTCCCGCCTCGAGCTCGACCTGATCGACTCCGTCCAGGCCGACGTGCTCGCCCGGCTCCCCGGCCACGTGGCCGAAGTCTGGGAGTGGCTGGCGCGACGTTCGGCGCCGCGCCTGGCGACGGCCGGCGTCCGCTGGAACCCGGCCTCGCGCTGGTGGGGCCGGGACGCCGGCGGTACGCCGCTGGAAATCGACGTCGTGGCCGAGTCGTCCGACCGGCGCCACCTGCTGCTCGGCGAAGCCAAGTGGTCCGACCGCGCCGACCCCGCGGCGCTGCTCGCCGAGCTGCGCCGCAAGGCGCAACGCGTCCCGTTCCGGCACGGCCGCAAGGTACACTTCGCGCTGTGGCTGAAGCGCGGCGCTGGAAGCCGTGTCGACGGGGCGTCGATCTTCACGCCGGACACGGTGATGTCGGCGCCGCCCTCAGGGCACCGTGACGGACCCGAGGGTGATCGAGCCACGTGATGCTGCTCGACCAGGTATTGCATGCGGCGAGCGTGCAGGGCATGATGCCGATTGCGTGGACCATAGGCGTGGAGGACGTGCCATGAGCCGACGATACGGTGTTTACCTGCTGGCGGCGGTCATCGCGGGCGTGCTTCCCGTCGCGGCGGCGGGTCAGCCGGCCGAGGAACCCGACCCGCGGACACCCTGGGGCCACCCCGACCTCCAGGGCGTCTGGACCAGCGCCACCTACACGCCGCTGGAGCGCCCGGAGACGGTGGCCGACCGCGCATTCCTGACCGAGGAGGAGGCGGCCGAGCTCGCCGCCCTCGTGGCCGAGGACGGGGTCGACCCCCTGCGGGCGCGCAACATCCTCGCGGCCGGGACCGACGAGGAGCGGCGGGCGGTGACCCGCCAGACGCAGGAGAACATCCACTACGACAACGCGATCTGGCTCACCGAGGAGCAGCGGAAGACGTTCTCCAGTCGGCGCACGTCGCTGATCGTCGACCCGCCCAACGGACGGATCCCGCCGCGCGTTCCCGAGGCGGTCGAGCGCGAGGCGAGACGCCGGAAGGCGAGCCGGCATCTCGTCTACAACCTCGACGAGCCGTCGTACGAGGGCTACCACACCCGCACCCTGCAGGAGCGCTGCCTGGTGTGGCGGCACGAGGGCCCGCCGATGGTGCCGCCGTCCTACAACGACATGCTCCAGATCTTCCAGACCCCCGACCACGTCGTCGTCATGCAGGAGATGAGCAACAACCCGCCCCGCATCATCCCCCTCGGGCAACCCCACCTGCCGTCGCGCATCCGGCAGTGGCCGGGCGACTCCCGCGGGCGCTGGGAAGGGGACACCCTCGTGGTGGACACCGTCAACTTCAACGAGAAGACCCACTACGAGGGGTCGACGGAGGCGCTGCACGTCGTCGAGCGCTTCACGCGCGTCGATGCCGAGACGATCCGCTACGAGTTCACGGTGCAGGACGACCGGACGTGGGCGCAGCCCTGGAGCGTGGAGTTCCCGCTGATGAAGCGCGAAGGCCCCCTCTACGAGTACGCGTGCCACGAGGGGAACCACGACATCCGGCACATCCTCGAGGTGGCGAGGAACGTCGAGCAGCAGGCGGCCGAGCAGACGGAGGGCAAGGCGCAGGACGGGTCCCGATAGCCGTGGGATGATCGCCGTCTCGCGGCTCTGCCCGCTCGGCGTCGCTGCCCGCCTGACGGCCGATGGTCTTGACGACTCGGCCCGGAGGTTCACCTCTGCCGGGGTCCGTCATTCGTCGTCCGCCGCTCGTTGGTCGCGACGTTGCGCGGCGCGTTGTCACGCGCCGCCAGGTTGCACGGCGGTTGGTCCGTTTCGATGATAGCCATACCGCGGCGGCCCGTCGTCGGCGTCATGGGCGCGAGCTCCGAACCGCATGCGGAACGGGCCGGCCGCGTCGGGAAGTGGGTTGCCCGCGCCGGCTACCACCTGCTGACGGGCGGCGGCCCGGGGGTGATGGCGGCCGTCACCGAGGCGTTCGTCGGCGTGCCGGACCGTGGCGGCCTCGCCATCGGGATCCTGCCGGCGAGCGGCGGCGGCGACATTGATGGAGCCGCGGGCCGGCCACCGCCGGGTTACCCGAATCCCTGGGTCGAGATCGCGATCGGCACGCATCTCGACAGCCTCGGGGCACGCGGCGGCGACGAACGCTCGCGCAACCACGTCAACGTCCTGTCGTCCGACGTCCTTGTCTTCCTGCCGGGCTCGGCCGGCACCGCGAGCGAGGCGAAGCTGGCGCTGCACTACGTCAGGCCGTCGATAGCCTATCTCGATGCGCGCGCGGACCTGCCGGGCCTGCCGGACGCGATTCCCGTCGAGCCGGAGTTCGCCCGCGTCGCAGCCTTCGTGCGGGACGCCTGCGAACGCCTGAGCTGAGATGACCCCACGCACGATACGCCCGAGTCTCCTCCTGATGCTCGCCCTTGCCGCGGTCGCGTGCGGCTGCGGAACCGCTCCCCCCGCGGCGACTACCCCGGGGCCGCACGCCTGCGCCGACTTCCTGTCGCGCACCGACTTCGACGTCAGCGTCATGGACGCCGAGCTCATGGACCCCGGCGCCGACACCGAGTACTGCTGGGTCGACGCGATGATCCGCCCCAACATCCGCTTCGCCGCAAGCCTGCCGACGAGCTGGAACGGCCGGTTCGTGATGCGCGGCGGGGGCGGCTACGCCGGCCAGCAGCCGGTGAAGGGACGCGCCGACCCGTTGCGGGACGAGGGCTGGGTGACCGCCTCGACGGACACGGGGCACGACGCGGCCCGCTTTCCCCTCGCCACCTTCGCCCACGACAACCGGGACGGCGAGATCGACTACGCGTACCGCGCCGTCCACCTCACCGCGGTCGAGGTCAAGGCCATCATCGGCGAGTACTACGGCCGGCCCGCCGACTACGACTACTGGCTCGGCTGCTCGACCGGCGGGCGCCAGGGCCTGATGTCGGCCCAGCGCTTCCCCGAGGATTTCGACGGCATCGTCGCGGGAGCTCCCGTGCTCGACTTCACCAACACCCAGATCGGCGGCGTGTGGTTCGCGCGGGCGATGCGCGAGCATCCGATGGGGCTGGAGAAGATTGCCAGGGTCGGCGAGGCGATCTACGCTGCGTGCGACGGCCTCGACGGGCTCGAGGACGGCCTCATCGACGACCCGCGGCAGTGCCGCTTCGACCCCCGGACCGACTACCCGCGGTGCGAGGGCGGGGACCGCGTCGACTGCCTCACCGAGGGGCAGGGCGAGACGCTGGCGAAGATCTACGGCGGCGTCGTCAGCCGCGGCGAGCCGTACTTCCCCGGCCAGCCCCTGGGGGCCGAGCTCGGCGACCCCCTCGGCTCACCCGCCTCCCGGACCAGCGGGTGGGGCGGCTGGTTCGTGGACCCGGCGGGCAGGACGCCCCGGCTGGAGCTCTTCGGGGTCACCTTCATGCGCTACATGGCGTTCACCCGGGACGACCCCGACTGGTCCATCGAGCAGTTCGACTTCGACGAGGACCCGTACCGCATGGACGCCATCCGCGGCATCCTCGACGCCACCGACCCCGACCTCACCCGGTTCCGCGACGCCGGCGGCCGGATGCTCACCTACCACGGCTGGTCGGACACCGCGCTCAACCCCATGATGGCGGTGAACTACTACGAGGACGTCCTGGCCGAGACCCCCGACGCCGCCGACTTCTACAGGCTCTACATGGTCCCCGGCATGTTCCACTGCGCGGGCGGGCGGGGCATCAACACCATCGACGCCCTGCCGGACCTGGTGGCGTGGGTCGAGACCGGCGAGGCCCCCGACCGCCTCGTCGGCCGACGCGTCGACCGCGACGGCGACGTGCTCATGACGCGGCCGGTGTGCCCTTATCCCGAGGTCGCCCGCTACACGGGCTCCGGCGACCTCGACGACGCCGAGAGCTTCGTCTGCCGGCCGCCGACGCCTGCGTGACGCCTGCGGATGGCTCTGCGTCGCGGCCATCGATGCCATACTCTTTCAGGAACCAGGACACTGGACGGTCCGCCGGATTGAGATCCGTCCCCGACGTCCGCCCCATCAAGCGCGCAGCATCGCCGCGGCCCGGTCGACCAGCGCCGCGAGCTCCTGCTCGAGGGCGGCTCGATGCGCCTCGACCACGCCGTCCTCCGAGGGATCGGGCACGTCGAACGGGGCGCCGATGGCCACCGCGACGCGGCTGAACGGCCGGGGAATCTGGGTCCGGTCCCAGCTCGAGGCCGAACAGTGGCGCTCGGCCTCGATGTGGAAGGGCAGGATGGGGCTACCGGTCACCCCCGCGAGCCACACCGCGCCGGGCTGGACGCGGCGGGCCGGCCCGCGCGGGCCGTCGACGGTGAACGCGGCGGGGCGGCCGGCCGCGACGTCGCGCTTGAGCTGGATCAGGGCGCGCCGCGCGCCGCGGGACGTGGAGCCCCGGGCGGTGCCGTAGCCGAAGCGCCGGATGATGCGGGCGATCCACTCGCCGTCGAAGTTCCGGCTCGTCATGACCACGATGCCGCGGTCGCGCCAGAAGTACGTCGCGGGCAGAATGCGCCCGTGCCAGAACGCGAAGATGGGCTGGCGCCCGCCCGCCACGATGGCGTCGTGGTGCTCCATCCCCTCGACCCGCCAGCGCAGGGTGCGGCAGAGCAAGCCGATGAGGGGGGCGCCGACCCCGGCGATGGTCCGGGCCTGCGCGAGCTGCCAGGAAGTGAGGGCAGAGGAAGCCGCGCCCCGGCCGGCGCCCACGCTACATCCCTTCGTACTCGGGGCCGCCGCCGCCCTCGGGAGGCACCCAGTCGATGATCTGGTAGGGGTCCATGATGTCGCAGGTCTTGCAGTGGACGCAGTTCGACGCGTTGATCTGCAGCCGGCGGCCGTCCCCGGTCCCGTCGTCGACCATCTCGTAGACGTTTGCGGGACAGAACCGCACGCACGGGTTGCCGTACTCCTCGCGGCACCGGGTGCGGCAGATGTCGGTGTCCCGCACCAGCAGATGGGCCGGCTGGTCCTCGTCGTGGCGGGTCCCCGAGTAGTGCACGTTGGTGAGCTTGTCGAAGGTCAGCGCGCGGTCCACCTTGACCGCGTTGCTCGCCGTGTCGGGGTCGGCGGGGCCGCCGGGATAGTAGCCCGACAGCGACGCCAGCCGCTCGTGGCCGGGCTCGCTCGACAGCGGCCGCGCCGGCCACCGGCCCCCCGTCAGCCACGCCAGCCCCGCGACGGCGGTGCCCGCGGCCAGCCCCGCCCCGAACGCCTGATGGACGTTGCGGACCGGGTACAGCTCGCGGCGGATGCCGCCGCGGTTGATGAGCTCGCGGTACCTGACGAGCTGCGCGGCCGACACGTCGCCGGCCCGCACCGCCGCGAAGGCGGCGTCGGCGGCGTGGATGCCGCTGTGCATGGCGAGGTGGATGCCCTTCAGCCGCATGGAGTTGAGGAACCCGGCGGCGTCGCCGACGATGAGCGCGCCGTCGAGGTGGCACCGGGGAATGGCGTACCAGCCGCCCTCGGGCAACGCCTTCGCGCCGTAGCGGGTCATCTCGCCGCCGGCGAGGAGGCCGGCCACGAGGGGATGCTGCTTGAACCGCTGGAACGCCAGGTGGGGATCGAAGCGCGGGTCCCGGTAGTCGAGCCCCACCACCAGCCCGATCGCCACCCGCCCCTCCGGCAGCACGTAGATGAAGCCGCCGCCGAACTCCTCGTGCCGCAGCGGGTACCCGAGCGTGTGCACGACGGTGCCCGGCGCCTCCCGCTCCGGCGGAATCTGCCAGAGCTCCTTGATGCCGAGGGCGTAGGTCTGCGGGGCCCCGGCGTCGAGCCCGTGCCGGTGCACGAGGCCCTTGGTGAGGTTGCCCCGGACGCCGTCGGCGAAGATGGTGACGGCGGCCCTGATGTCGACCCCGGGCTCGAAGGCGCCCTTCGGCCGGCCCTGCTTGTCGACCCCGCGGTCGCCGGTCCTCACCCCGACCACCCGGTCCCCCTCGTACAGCACCTCCGTGCCCGCGAACCCCGTGAAGACGTCGACGCCCTCCGCCTCCGCCTGCTCGGCGAGCCAGCGGACGAAACGGTTGAGGGAGATGACGTAGTTCCCGTGGTTGCGCAGGGGCGGCGGGGTGATCGGCGCCCGGAGCCGCGATTTCGCGGTGAGATAGTAGATGCGGTCCTGCCGCACCGGCGTCTCCACCGGCGCCCCGCGCTCCTTCCAGTCGGGCAGCAGGGCGTCGAGGCCCGACGGGTCGAGCACCGCCCCCGACAGCATGTGCGAGCCGCTCTGGCGCGACTTCTCGAGCACCGCGACGGCGAGGGGCTCGCCCCCCTCCTGCCGCTGGAGGGCGGCGAGGCGGATGGCCGCCGACAGGCCGGCCGGACCGCCGCCGACGACGAGGACGTCGACGTCGAGGGTTTCGCGCTCCATCAGGCGTCGAGGGCGGCGATTATCGCGGGGACCACGTCGAACAGGTCGCCGACGATGCCGTAGTCGGCGACCTCGAAGATGGGCGCCTCGGCGTCCTTGTTCACGGCCACGATGGTGCGGGAGCCCTTCATGCCCACGAGGTGCTGGATGGCGCCGGAGATGCCCAGGGCGAGATAGAGCCTGGGGGCGACGGTCTGGCCCGAGCTGCCGATCTGGCGGTCCATCGGCAGCCAGCCGGAGTCGCAGATGGGCCGCGACGCCGCGACCTCGGCCCCGAGGGCGGTCGCGAGGGACTCGACCAGGTTCAGGTGCTCCTGGGCCTTGATGCCGCGCCCCACCGCCACGATGCGCTCGGCCTGGGTGAGGTCGACGGCCTGCTTCGCCTCCTGGAACGGCGCTTCCACCGACTGTCGTATCGCGCCGGGCTCCAGGGTCGGCGCCAAACCGGTGACCGGCGCCGGGGCCGCCCCCCGCTTCAGCGCATCGGGCCGGAACGCACCGATCTGGAAGCTGACGAAGTGCGGCGCGGGGCCGGTGGCGGCGACGTCGGCCACGAACTTCCCCTGGAACATCGGCCGCACGAACGCCAGCCGGCCGTCCCTCGGCCTCACCCCCACGCAGTCGGCGATGAACGAACGGCCGAGCCGAGCCGCGAGCCGCGGGGCGAACTCGCGGGTCTGATAGGTGTGGGCGAGGAACACGAGATCCGGCGCGGCGTCCGCGACCACCGCCGCGAACGCGGCCACGAAGCCGTCGGGCGTGTAGGACGCGAGGTCGGGGTGGTCGACGGCGAGGACCGAATCGACGTCGGCCGCGGCCAGCTCGCCGGCGACCGCGCCGAGATCCGCGCCGGCGACCGCGACCCGCACCGGCTGACCGATCTGCTGGGCCGCCACCAGGGCCTCCCAGCTCGCGTTGTTGAGGACGCCGTCTCGTTGCTCCGCGATCACCAGCACCATGTCGGTACGCTCACCCTCGCCGCCAAATCGTTGCCTTCTCTCCGCTCACCGCCCAACCGACCCGCCGGGAGTCGGCGCCGTTCCCCGGCCCGGGCCTGGGGCCGGGTCAGAGCACCCGCGCCTCTTCCCGCAGCGCCTTGACCAGCTCGGCCGCCGCGTCGGCCGGCGAGCCGTCGATCATCCGCGTCTGCTTGGTCTTCTCGGGCACCCGGATCTCGAGAATCTCCTGCCGCGGCGCGAGGTCGGCGGCCGCCTCGACGACGCGGACCTCCTTTCGCTTCGCGGCCATGATGCCCTTCAGGGTCGCGTAGCGGAGCTGGTTGATGCCGCTCTGAATCGTCAGCAGGGCCGGCGTGGGCATCGAGACCCACTGGAACCACCCGCCTTCGAGCTCGCGCTTCACCCGCAGGCGCCCGTCGGCCACCTGCACCTCCATGATGATGGTGGCATGGGGAATGCCGAGCAGCTCGGCGAGGACGACGCCGGTCTGGGCGAACCCCTGGTCGTCCGACTGCAGCCCGGTCAGGACGAGGTCGAACCGCTCGTCGCGGACCGCCCCGGCGAGGGCCTCGGCGACCATGGACGCGTCCGCGGCGGCGAGGGCGTCGCCCTCGACCCGGATCGCCCGGTCCGCCCCGCGGGCCAGGGCTTCCCGGACCACCTGGGCGGTCCGCGCGGGGCCGGCGGAGCACACGACCACCTCGCCGCCGTGCTGCTCCTTGAGCCGCAGCGCCTCCTCGAGGGCATAGGCGTCGGGCTCGTTCATCTCGAAGCTGGCGTCCCGGTCCTGGACCCAGGTGCGGGCCTCGTCGACCCGCAACGGCCACTCGCGGGTGACGACCTGCTTCACGCAGACGGCGATCTTCATCCGTTCCTCTTCTCGTTCTCGCGCGACGCGGCTTCGCCGGCGTCGGGAGCCCGTGGCGATACCTCACGCCGAACCGGGGCCGGCGCGTGGCACGGGCTCTCAGGCATGGTGGCGTCTGAACAGCAGCGAGGCGTTGGTCCCCCCGAATCCGAACGAGTTCGACAGGGCGTACTCCAGCGCGGCCGACCGCTTCGCGTTGGGGACGTAGTCGAGGTCGCAGTCGGGGTCGGGGTTCTCGAGGTTGATGGTCGGCGGGAGGATCTGCTCGCGCACCGTCAACGCCACGATCCCGGCTTCGACCCCGCCCGCCGCCCCGAGCAGGTGGCCGGTCATCGACTTCGTCGACGAGACCGCGAGGCGGCGGGCGTGGTCGCCGAAGCACCGCTTGATGGCCAGCGTCTCGATGCGGTCGTTGAACGGGGTGGATGTCCCGTGCGCATTGATGTAGTCGACCTCGTCCGGCGCGATGCCCGCCTGCTCCACCGCCGCCTTCATCACGCGGAAGGCGCCGTCCCCGTCCTCGGCCGGGGCGGTGACGTGATGGGCGTCCGCGGACATGCCGTAGCCGACGAGCTCCGCGTACACCGGGGCCCCGCGCGCCATGGCCCGCTCGCGCTCCTCGAGGATGACGACGCCGGCGCCCTCGCCGATGATGAACCCGTCGCGTTCGCGGTCGAAAGGACGGCAGGCGCGCGTCGGCTCGTCGTTGCGGGTCGACAGGGCGCGCATCGCCGCGAACCCGCCGACGCCCATCGGGGTGATCGCCGCCTCGGAACCTCCCGCCACCATGACGTCCGCGTCACCCCGCCGGATCGTCTCGAAGGCGTCGCCGACGGCGTGCGCCGACGCCGAGCAGGCGGTGCAGGTGGCCGAGTTCGGTCCCTTGGCGCCGAGGCGGATCGACACCTGACCGGCGGCGAGGTTGATGATCGCGGCGGGAATGAAGAAGGGCGAGATCTTGCGCGGCCCGCCCTTGAGCAGGGCCTTGTGCTCGCGCTCGATGGTGCTGAACCCGCCGATGCCCGAGGCGATGTAGACCCCCACGCGGGGCGCGACGTCCGGCGTCACCTCCAGTTGCGCATCGGCCCGCGCGAAGTCCGAGGCGGCGATGGCGTACTGGATGAAGACGTCCATCTTCTTGACGTCCTTCCGGGTGATGAAGGCGAGCGGATCGAAGCCCTGCACCTCGCCGGCGATGCGCGCCGCATAGCCCGAGGCGTCGAACTTCGTGATCGGGCCGATGCCGCTACGGCCCGCGCACAGCGCTTCCCAGGTCGCCGACGTACCGATACCGAGCGGCGACACGAGGCCGACGCCCGTCACCACAACCCGCCTGCTCACAGTCACTCCCGTCCGGACCGCCCCTACTTCTTCTTGGAGTGCGTCTCGATGTACTCCACGGCCTCCTTGACGCGGGTGATCTTCTCCGCGTCCTCGTCGGGAATCTCGAGGCCGAACTCCTCTTCGAACGCCATCACGAGCTCCACCGTGTCGAGCGAGTCGGCCCCGAGATCGTCCACGAACGACGCGTCCGACGTCACCTCTTCCTCGTCGACACCGAGCTGCTCCACGATGATGCTCTTCACCTTTTCAGCAACCGCCATTCACTCGCCTCCTACATGTACATTCCACCGTTCACCGCGAGCACGTGCCCCGTCACGTACGCGGCCTCGTCGGACGCCAGAAAACCGATGGCGCCCGCGACGTCCTCGGTCGTTCCCAGCCGGCCCATCGGTATCTGCGCGAGCATCGCCGCCTGCGCCGGCTCGCTCAGCTTCGCCGTCATGTCGGTGTCGATCATGCCGGGGGCCACCACGTTCACGGTGATCCCGCGCGAGGCGACCTCCCGTGCGAGCGCCCTCGAGAACCCCTCCAGACCCGCCTTGGACGCCGCGTAGTTGGCCTGTCCGGGATTGCCCATCCGCCCCACCACCGAGCCCACGTTGATGATGCGCCCGCCGCGCTGCCGGATCATGGGGCGCAGAACCGCGCGCGCGCAGTTGAACGCCGCCGTCAGGTTCGTGGCGACAACCGCGTCCCAGTCGGCCGCGGACATCCGCAACGCGAGCTGATCGCGCACGATGCCCGCGTTGTTGACCAGCACGTCGACGCGGCCGTACTCGTCGAGCGCGGTCCGGACCATCGCGTCGATGCGCCCCGGGTCGGTGACGTCGGCGCTCACCGCGACCGACCTGCCCCCGGCGTCCCGGATCTCCTCGGCGACCGCATCGGCATGGTCGCCGCGCGCCGCCGCCACCACCGCCGCCCCGGCCGCCGCGAGCCGCCTCGCCGCCGCCCGCCCGATGCCGCGCGAGGCGCCGGTCACGATGGCGACCCGATCCGCCAGGGGGCCGGACATGGTGCTCCCGGTCACGCCGCGAGGGCCGCCACCGCCCGGTCGACGCCGTCCGGATCCGCGACCGACAGCAGGCGCGCGCCCCCGTCGATCCGCTTGATGAGGCCGCTCAACACGGTGCCCGGACCCACCTCAACATACGTGTCGACCCCTTCCGACGCAAGGCGCCGGACGACCTGCTCCCACCGGACCGGCGCCGTCACCTGGTCCACCAGGGCAGAGACCGCGGCGGCGGCGGCGCGCTTCGGCTCCGCGTCCAGATTGGCCACCACGGGAATGGCCGGATCGGAGACCACGAGGGCACGCAGGTCCCGTTCGAGCCGATCCTGCGCCGGCTGCATCAGCGCGCAGTGAAAGGGGGCGCTGACCGGCAGGGCACGAACGCGTCTCGCCCCGAGCGCCTTCGCCCGGTCACCCGCCCGCCGCACCGCGTCGGCCGCGCCGGCGATGACGACCTGGCCCGGGGCATTGAGGTTGGCGGCGCTCACCACCTGCTCCCCCGCCGCCTCCCGGCACGCCTGCTCCACCAGCGGCGCCTCCAGCCCCATCACCGCGGCCATGGCCCCGTCGCCCACCGGCACCGCCTCCTGCATGTAGCGGCCCCGGTTGCGGACCGTGCGCACCGCGTCGCCGAACGACAGCGTCCCCGCCGCCACGTGCGCCGAGTACTCGCCGAGGCTGTGGCCGGCCACCCAGCCGGGCCGCACCCCCCGGTTCACCAGGGCCCGCGCCGCCGCCGTCGAGACGGTGAGCAACGCGGGCTGGGTGTGCTCGGTCAGCACGAGCCGCTCGGCCGGACCCTCGAAGCAGAGCCCGCTGATGCCGACCCCGAGCGCGGCATCGGCCTGCTCGAACGTCTCGCGGCACTCGGGGAAACGG
Organism: Vicinamibacterales bacterium; assembly: GCA_965204675.1. Lineage (GTDB taxonomy): Bacteria > Acidobacteriota > Vicinamibacteria > Vicinamibacterales > UBA8438 > JAJEEA01. The sequence continues at coordinate 3,647,605 of OZ242003.1, read as the reverse complement.
TCGGCGAGCGCCTGCCCCATGCCCACGTGCTGCGAACCCTGGCCCGGAAATACGAATGCGATCATCGACTGGCTTCGACGACGGGCGAACGACCGCGACCGCGAGGGTCAGCCTGTCAGGCCTCCTTGACGGGCCGCACCTGGCGGCCGCGGTAGTAGCCGCAGTAGGGGCACACCTGATGCGGCGGCCTCCGCTCGTGACACTGCGGGCACCTGCCCAACTGGACCGGGCCGAGGTTCTGATGCGTGCGGCGCTTCGCCGTGCGTGACTTGGAATGACGTCGCTTTGGATTGGCCATGTGATTCTCGAGCCCGCGCCGTCCTACGGCGCCGACTCCTCTCGCTCCAGGAGCCGCTTGAGCCCCGCCAGCCTGGGGTCCTCCCACTCGACGGCGCATCGACACGGCGCCGTGTTCCGGTCGCCCCCGCACACCACGCAGAGCCCCCGGCATTCCGCGCGGCACAGCGGCTTCATGGGCAACGCGAGCTGGAACTGCTCCTGAACGAGATGCCTCAGGTCGATCTGCTGGTCCCGGTAGAACGCGGTGCTCAGGTCCTCTTCCTCGATGCGGACCTCGCCGTCTCCCCGGTTCTCGGAGGCCGGCAGATACAGGAGATCCACGTCGACCCCGGCGTCGAGGCGGAACGGCTCGAGGCAACGGCTGCAATCGAGCTCCAGCCCGCCCTCGATCCGACCCGACAGCCGATAGTCGCTTCCTCCCTTCGAAACCCGCAGATCGAGGGTGACGACCTCCGGCACACGATACTGCCGGCCCCCGTCCGGGGTCAGCGACCCGGCCGGGAACCGCCGGCGGACATCGGTCCGCGGCCCCTCGATGGCCCGCAGATCGAGGTACGCGGAAGTCGCCGCCTCGCCCGTCCCGACCGCTCTCGGCTCCATCTCCATCGACTCCGACCACGGTGGTGACCGGCTCAGGGACCGGGCGCCGGACGAATCCCGCATTATAACCAAGGTTTCCTTTCCCGTTACATCCGAAGGGGGAAATCTCCCCGCCCCGAACCGTCCGGCCCCGGCTGCTGGTCCTCCCGGCCGGCGGCCCCCGGCACCCAGGGTCGGGGGATGAACAGGCGCTTGTACAGGTGCACCGCGAACCGATCCGTCATTCCCGCGATGAAGTCCCGCGCCGCCGCATCGATCCCGTCCGATTCCACCGTGCGGGAATCGAGAAACGCCTCCGGCGTCCGACGCACCCGCTCCCAGAGCCCGCCGATGATGCCGGAGGCCTTGGCCATCTCGGCGGTGGCGACCCGGTTCTCGTACACCGCCTCGAACAGGAACGCCCGCAACGCCGTCAGCGCCTCGAGGACCGGCGCGCTCATGCGGAGCTCGACCTCGGGCCGCGTCGCCCGGGTCGCGGTCACCACGTCGGACACCAGCGCCCCGATGCGCTCGGACGAGGTCCGGCCGAGCCGCGCCAGCGGCGCCGCGGGCAGATCGGAGGTGTCGATCACGCCGGCGCGGACCGCGTCGTCGATGTCGTGGTTGACGTAGGCGATCATGTCGGCGACCCGCGCCACCTGCCCTTCGAGGGTCGCCGCGCGGCGGGACGGCTCCGCGCCGAGGGGCGCGCCGTCCTTGCCCTTCGAGTGCTTCGCGATCCCGTTCCGGACCTCCCACGTCAGGTTGAGGCCGCGGTGGTCCCTCTCGAGCACGTCCACGATCCGCAGGCTGTGCCCGTAGTGGTTGAACCCCCCCGGCATCAGCCGGCCCAGGACCGCCTCGCCCGCGTGACCGAAGGGCGTGTGGCCGAGGTCGTGGCCGAGGGCGACGGCCTCCGTCAGGTCCTCGTTGAGGCCGAGCACCTTGGACACCGTGCGCGCGATCTGCGCCACCTCGAGGGTGTGGGTGAGGCGCGTCCGGTAGTGGTCGCCGGCCGGCGAGAAGAACACCTGGGTCTTGTGCTTGAGCCGGCGGAACGCCTTGCTGTGCAGGATGCGATCGCGGTCGCGCTGGAAGGCGGGCCGGATCGGGTCCTCGGGCTCGGCCCGGAGCCGCCCCTTCGACTCCCGGCTCCGCGACGCCCAGGGCGCGAGGTACTCGGCCTCGCGGGCCTCCAGCTCGTGTCGAATCATGAGAGCACGCATCCCGTTCCGTTGCGGACGGCGGCTTCGAGCCGCTCGGCCGCCGCGTCGCACGCGGCGGGGTGCTCACCGGGCGTCCCGATCCAGTGCACCGACGCCTCCTTCCTGAACCACGTCAACTGCCGGCGGGCGTAGCGGCGGTTCTCGCGGACGATGAGCTCCCGGGTGCGGCGCAGATCGCGCTCGCCACGAAGATGTTCCAGGGCCTGGCGGTACACCAGCCCGCCGAACGGCCCCGCGTCCTCGGGCACGCCCCGCGCGAGCAGCCCCCGTATCTCGTCCAGCAAACCTCGGGCCAACTGCCGGTCGACCCGGTCCGCGATGCGCGCCTCGAGCTGCTCCATCGGCAACCGCAGGCCCACCGCGACCACGACATGGCCCGCGATCGGCGAGCGCGTCCCCGCGAAGTGGTCGGTGAGGGTCCGGCCGGTCAGCAGGAACACCTCGAGCGCGCGGACCAGGCGCTTCTCGTCGGCGGGATGGACCCGTTCGGCCGACGCCGGATCGTGACGCGCGAGCAGCCGGTGGAGGGCGCCGGGGCCCCGGCCGCGGGCCACCCGCTCGAGCCGCGCGCGGAGCCCGGCGTCGCGTCCCGGCCCCTCGAACAGCCCTCGCGTCAGGGCCCGGTAGTAGAGACCGGTGCCGCCCGCCACGATCGGCAGCCGGCCCCGCGCCGTCACCTCCCGCACCACCCGGGCCGCGTCGCGGCCGTACCGCGCCGCCGAGTACACCTCGACGGGCTCGACGACGTCGATCAGATGGTGCGGTATCCCCCGCTGCCGGCCGGCGGGGACCTTGTCGGTCCCGATGTCGAAGCCGCGGTAGACGGCCGTCGAGTCGCATCCCAGGATCTCGCCGCCGGCCCGCGCCGCGAGCGACAGCGCGAGCGCGCTCTTGCCCGTCGCCGTCGGTCCCACGACGGCCAGCAGCACCGGCCGCCCGTCCGGGTCCCGCCAGCCGGGGGGCGGTCGCACGTCACCCCAGGAGCGCCAGGAGCAGCACCACCGTCAGCAGGATCAGGAGACCGAGCTGCTGGCGATCCGTCGGTCGCGGCGGCTCCGTCATGCCCGAATCAGCGGTACTGCGGCGGCGGCCGCTCGTTGAAGTAGAACGTCACCGTGAAGAAGACGCTGTCGTCCGGATACTCCGGGGGCAACGGGTAGGTCGGGTTCGATCCGCGGATCGCGTTGTAGGCGGAGTTGGTGAACGCGTCGACCGTGGACGGCCGCTCGACCGCGAGGTCCGTCAGCGTCCCGTCCATGTGGACGTTGAAGGTCAGGACGACGTTCCCCGACATCGACATCGCGGCATAGGGGATGAACCAGTTGCGGTAGATCTGGGAACGGAACCGCGCGAGCCACGAGCCGAAGTCGACCCCCTTCGAATCGAACTGGATGTCGGGGCCGTACTCGTCGGTACGGCCGCGCAGGTTGTAGTACTGCCGGTTGCGGGCAACGCTGTCGAGGCCCCGCAACGCCCGGTTCAGGATCCTCCCCGACAGATCGCCGAGGGGACGCGGCCGCGAGAGGCGCTCCGCCAGCCGCGGCGGGGCCTCGCCTTCCCCCTCCCCGGTCTCCGCCTCGGCGCCGTCCCCGGCCTCCTCCGGCGTGCCGTCCTCGACGCCGTCGGACGTCTCTTCCACGGCCTCCTCGAACGCCTCCGGATCGTCGCCGAGCGAGGTCAGCGGGTCCAGCCCGTCGGCGGGGTCCGGCGTCTGCACGAACTCGAACGTGTTGCCCTCCGAATTGGGGAGATCGTTCAGCGGGTCCTCCGCCTGGGTCGGCGACTGCGCGACGCGGTCCTGGTCGGACAGGTCCGCCGCCAGCGGCGGCGCGGGCGCCAGCGGGTCGACCAGGGTGTCGACGAAGATGAACTGCGGCGCGTCGTCGGGAACCTGCCGCAACGCCAACTGCTCGGCCTCCGCAAGCTGCGCGAGCTCCGCGAGCCGTTCGGCCCGCCGCTCCATCGCCTCCTGCACGAACGGCAGGCGCGGCCCCAGGAGCACCAGCAGCGCGATCAGCAGGTGGGTGAAGAAGGAAAGGAGCGCGCACTCGCGGTAAGACATCGCCGACTCGACGGTCGGCGTCTCGAAGCGGCGGCTCTCGAAGTCGAAGTACATGGGTCGGGAGCGTGGCCCCCAGTATACCGCGCCCTCAATTGCTCATCGGCTTGCGGGCCACGTAGAGGTAGACGATGCCGAGGGCGAGGCGGTCGACGCGGACCTCGTCGAACCCGCACTCGCGAAGCACCGCGGCCAGCGCGTCCGGCCCGAGGAAGGCGTGGACCGAGGCGGGCAGGTAGGCGTACGCCTCGGCGTGCCGGGACAGCCACCGGCCGACGCGGGGCAGCACGTGCCGGAAGTACCACAGATAGACCCCCCGGATCAGGGGCAGGCGCGGCTCCCCGAACTCGAGAATCGCCAGTCGGCCGCCCGGCTTGAGGACCCGGGCGATCTCCCGGACCGCCTGCGCCGGATCGACCACGTTCCGTATGCCGAACCCGATGGTCGCGGCGTCCATCGTCGCCGGCCCGCACGGCAGCCGGCAGGCGTCGCCCCGGACCAGCCGGACCCGTCCGCCGAGCCCGGACGCCCGCACCTTGCGGAGCCCGATGTCGAGCATGGCCCCCGCGAAGTCGACCCCGAGGACCGCCCCGGCCGGCGCGTCCCCGCGGCACGCGGCGATCGCGAGGTCGGCGGTGCCCGTGCACACGTCGAGGACCCGGGCCCCGGCCGGCGCCCCGACCGCGGCCACCGCCTGCCGCCGCCACCGCCGGTCGAGCCCCGCGCTGAGCACGTGGTTCAGGCCGTCGTAGCGGTGCGCGATGGCGTCGAACATCCCCGCGATGCGCAAGGGCGTCTTGTCGACGGGCACCGCCCCGTCCCCGCCCACCCGGCGCGCCGGGTCCCCCGTCATCCCGTCCATGGGGGATAGAGGGCGTGGGGGACGCCCAGCGCGTCGAGGATCTTCCCGGCCATGAAGTCGGCCAGGTCGTCGAGGGTGCGGGGACCCTGGTAGAAAGCCGGCATCGCGGGCAGCACCGTGGCCCCCGCCTCGGCCGAGGCCACGAGGTTGCGGAGCTGCGGCAGGCTCATGGGGGTCTCGCGGGGCACGATCACGAGGGGGCGGCGCTCCTTGAGCATGACGTCGGCGGCGCGCTCGATGAGGCTCCGCGACAGCCCGTGCGCCACCCCGGCCAGGGTCTTCATGGAGCAGGGCACGATGGCCATCCCCGCGCAGGCGTAGCTGCCGCTGGCGATCGACGCCCCGAGGTTGCGGTTGCTGTGGACGACCAGGGCGCCCGCCTGCACGTCCTCGCCGTAGCGGTCGGCCAGGTACTCGAGCAGCCGATCGCACGAGGCGGCCTCGCCGAGCTCGTCGCGCAGCAGGCGGCGGCCGAAGTCCGAGACCACGAGCTCCACCCGGAACCCGCCGGCGAGGAGGGCCGCGACCGTGCGCACCGCGTACAGGGCCCCGCTCGCCCCGGTTATGCCCACCGAGACGCAACGCCCGCGTTCATCCGGCATGGAGGGCCCCGGCGGTCGCGGCCAGGTAGAAGAGACCCACGTACCCGTTCAGGTCGAACGCCTGATTCACCCGCGAGAGGTCGTCCGCCCGCACCATCGACTGCTCCCACGCGAGCAGCGCCGCGACCCCGCCGACCCCCGCGAGATACCAGACGCCGAGAGGGGCGGCCAGGGCCACCGCGGCCATCGCCGCCACCGTCCCGACGTGCAGCCAGCGGGCCATCACCAGCGACCGGCCCACGCCGAAGCGGACGGGAATGGAGCGCAGGCCGTTCGCGCGGTCGAACTCCAGGTCCTGGCAGGCGTACAGGATGTCGAAGCCCGCGACCCAGGTGCCGATGGCGAGGGCCAGCAGCCAGGGCTCCCATCCGGCGCCCCCGCCCGCGGCCAGCCAGCCGCCGACCGGGGCGACGGCGAGGGCCAGCCCCAGGTACATCTGCGTCCACGTCGTGAACCGCTTCGCCAGCGAGTACCAGAACACGATGGCGAGGGCGAGCGGGGACAGCGCCAGACAGATCCACCCGAGCTGCGTCGTCACGAGGACGAACGCGACCGAGGACACCGCCACCAGCCCGATCGCGTCCCCCCGCGAGAGCACCCCGCGCGGCAGTTCGCGGCCGGCGGTCCTCGGGTTCAGGGCGTCGTAGCGCGCGTCGACGAGCCGGTTGAACCCCATCGCGGCGGTCCGCGCCGTCACCATCGCCGCGACGATCCAGCCGACGCGGGCGAGCGTCAACGGATGCTGCTCGGCCGCCAGCAGGGCGCCGACGAGGGCGAACGGGACCGCGAAGACCGAGTGGCCGAACCGCACCAGCGAGAAGCACGATCGGATGTAGTGGATGACCGAGGCCGTCATGTCGAGCCGCCTGGATGCAGGAAACGCCCGCCGGCCGCGCACGAGGGCGCCGTCGTCAGCGGGCGACGCCGTCGAGCCGCACCACGCGGTCCGGCGTGACCCCGCCCAGGAGGTATTCTTCCACATCGCCCACGCCGGGGGGAATGCGCACCCCGATGAGGTCGGCGCGGAGGCCGGGCGCGACGGCCCCGTGCTCGTCGTCGAAGCCGAGCGCCTCGGCCCCGTGAAGCGTGGCGCACGCCAGCAGGCGGCGGGCCGGCGCCGACGGGGCGAGGCGGCGCATCAGGGCGAGCTCGCTGAAGAGGTTGAGGTCGGGGACGCTGGCGAGGCTGTCGGTGCCGACCGCGAGCCGCACCCCCGCCCGCAGGAACCGCTCGATCGGCGGGTGGCCCACGCCCGTCCAGGCGTTGCTGCGCGGGCAGGTCACCAGGCACGCGCCCCGTTCGGCCAATCGGCGCAGCTCCGGGTCGGTCAGTTGCACGCCGTGGACCGCCACGAGACCCTCGCGCAGCCAGCCCAGCCGGTCGAGGTACTCCACCGGCCCGCACCGCGGCGGCATCCAGGCCGGTTCCCAGCGCCCGATCCGCTCGAGGAGCCGGCGCCAGGGACCTTTCCCCGTCTGCAGGAACTCGAGCTCCTCCGGCGACTCCGCGAGGTGGACGGACCGGGGGCCGTCGAAGCGCCGCCGGGCCGCCGCGTCGAGGGCCGCGAACGCGGCGGGGCCGACCGAGTAGGGGGCGTGCGCGGCCAGTCCCACCCGCAGGCCGCCGGCCGGCTCGAGCGAGAGGAGGTCGTCCACCGCCGCGTCCACGGCGGCGTCCGCCGCGGCGGCGGGAAACGCGAGGACCTCCCTGAAGAGGCGCGCCGGCATGCCGGCCTCGGCCAGTATCGCCGCCGCCGCGGTCGTGTTGCCGATGTCCCCGACGAGCCCCGTGCCCGACGCCCGCGCCTCGGCGACGGCCCCCCGGATGGCCTCCGGATCCGGCGCCCCCGCCGCCGCCCGGCGCTCGAGGAGGCGGTCGACCCACCCGGGCATCGAAGGGGCCGGCGGCACCGCGCCCCGCAGCCCCGACAGCTCCAGGTGGGTGTGGGCGTTGACGAGGGCCGGCAGGATCGCGGTGCGCCCCAGGTCGACCACCGGTCCCGGCGCCGCGCCGTCGGCCGCCCCGACCGCCTCGATGCGGCCGTCGCGCACGTCGACCCGCCCCCGGCGCAACGGCGGCGCCACGATCGGCAGCACCCAGTCGGCGATGTAGCGCTTCATGCGGGACGGCGATCCTGTGGACCACGCGGGAGCTTCGCCGGCGCGAAACCCTGCGGTGCAGCTCCCGGGAAGCTGCGCGGCGGCACCATGCGCGGCCGGACGCTTCACGGGCGAACGCCGCGGTCCGCGTTCGGGCACGAGGGGGGCCGGCGCGGGGCTCAGGCCGGCCGGGAGCCGGACGCCGCCCGCTGCTCCTTGCCGCGCGCAGCCGGCCGCCTCACGGTCGAACGCCGCGGTTCGCGTTCGGGAACCGGGGACCGGCGCGACGCGGGTCAGGCCGGCCGCGGGGCCGACGCCGCCCGCTGCTCCTTGCCGGGACGGCTGCGCGCCGGGTACCGGGACAGCTCGTCGGGCACGGTGGCGTCTCCGGCCGCACGGGCCACCGCGAGGGTCGTGCGCCGGGGTATCGCGCGGCGGCGGAAGAGCGGGTCGCCCACGACGTCGTAGGTCATGTTGCGCCGCTTCGGCACGAAGCCGGCGTCCTCGACGTTCCGCACGATCTCGGCCTCGTCCATGCAGTACTCGGCCCCGGCGGCGCGGACCACGTTCTCCTCGATCATCACGCTGCCCATGTCGTTGGCCCCGAAGGCGAGGCTCAACTGGCCGACCTTGCCGCCCTGCGTGACCCAGGACGCCTGCAGGTTGTCGAAGTTGTCGAGGACGATGCGCGAGAGCGCGAGGGTCCGCAGGTAATCGATGCCCGTCGCCTCGACGCCGGACAGCTCGGTGTTGGCGGGCTGATAGCTCCAGGTGATGAAGGCGGTGAACCCGCCGGTCTCGTCCTGCAGCTCGCGCAGGCGGCAGAGGTGCTCGACCCGCTCGGCGGGGGTGTCGACGCTGCCGTACATCATCGTCGCCGTCGACCGCAGGCCCGCCTCGTGCACGTGGCGCATCACCGCGAGCCACTCGTCGGCGGTGGCCTTGGAGTAGCAGTTCAGCTCGCGGCGCACCCGGTCGACGAGAATCTCGGCGCCCCCGCCGGGAACGCTGTCGAGCCCGGCCGCCACCAGCCGGCGCACCACCGCGGCTACCGGCTCCTGCGACAGCCTCGACAGGTGCAGGATCTCGGGCGGCGACAGGGCATGGAGCTTGAAGTCGGGATACCGCGCCTTGACCGCCGAGAACAGGTCCTCGTACCACTCGAGGGGGAGATCGGGGTTGTGCCCGCCCTGCAGCAGGAGCTGCTCGCCCCCGACCGCGCGGGTCTCGTCGATCTTGCGGAACAGCTCGTCGAAGCCCAGCACGTAGCCCTCGGCCGACCCCACCGGGCGGTAGAACGCGCAGAAGTTGCACCGCGCCACGCACACGTTCGTGTAGTTCACGTTCCGGTCGATGATATAGGTCACCACGCCGGAGGGATGCCTGCGGGCCCGGATGCCGTCGGCGAGGCGCCCGAGCAGCGCCGTCGACGCCCCGTTGTAGAGCTGCAGCGCCTCGCGGCCGTCGATCCGGCCGCCGTCGCGCACCCGTTCCGCGATGGACGCGATGGTCATTCCGCCGGCCACTCGTAGAAGCGGAGGTCCCGCTGCACCTGGACGAGGCGCTGCTCGTACGCGTACTCGTAGAACTTCCGCAGGCCGTCCTGCGCCCGCTCGTCGAGGCCGAACGACACGTTCTCCCGGAGATAGCGCCGGCCGATCTCCCGCTGCTCCTCGTCGTCGGGACAGTGGCGGGCCACGATGTCGTCGACCGCCTGCTCCCCCCGGGCACGGGCCTCGGCGAGGGCGCGGCCGTGCTCGGCCGTCAGCGCGTCGCGGCGCCCTACCCACGCCGCCCACACGAAGGGCAGCGAGGTCAGGACCGTCCATTCCTCGCCGAGGTCCACCTTCTCGAGGCCCTTTTCCTCGTGCTCGAGGAACAGCGCGGCGTCGCCGATGATCATGGCGGCGTCGCACCGCTTCAGCATGACCGGCAGATCCGGCCGCAGCTTCACGAGCTTGGGCTCTATCTCCCACGACTCGGCGCACAGGATCCGAAGCAGCATGGCCGCGGTCCGGGAGCTGCTGTCGACGGCGATGGACCGGAGCGACGTCACCGGCCGGGTGGTGAACAGCGCGACCGAGGCCACCGCGCCCTCGGACGCCACCGCGAGATCGGGCACGATGCGGTAGTCGGGGCTCTCGAGGTACTCGATGGAGGGAATCAGCGCGACGTCGGTCGACCGGTCGTGGAGATGGTGGGCGCACCGGGCCGGCACGTCGAACTGGAGATCGAAGAGATCCGTCCGGCCCTCCAGGCCCTCGACGAGCGGCCTCGCGTTCAGGTACTCGACGGCGGCGACGCGAACTGGACTCATGACTGGAGTGCCTCGTAGCGGCCGTCCCGCGGGACCGGAACGAAGCCGGCCGCCGTGATGTTCCGGCGAATCTCCTCCCGCGGCGACCGGCGCCACCCCTGGTCGTGCGATGCGGCGGCCGGCACCGCGTCGACGTCGTCGGCGCCGAACGTCAGCGCCACCTGGGCCAGCTTCGGCCCGTGGCGCGACCAGTCGACCTGAATCGAGTCGATATTGTCAACCAGGAGCCGCGCCAGCGCAACCTGCCGGAGGTCGCCGTAGCCGGTGGCCGGCGGCGACGGCTCGACCGGCGGCAGGGGGGCGAGGGCCCGGCAGACGCCGCCGACGCCGTCCCAGGAGCCGACCCGTTGCAGCAGCCGCCGGGCGGCGCCCCCCGCCGCCCCGCCCAGGGTCAGGGTCGAGACGCCGAGGCCGCTCTCGCCGAGGACGGCAACCGCGGTTTCCGGATTGGGCGCGTCCGCCGCGAGCGAGGTCAACCGGGCCAGCCCCGCTTCCCGAAGCTCGACGAGGAGGTCGCCGAGGCGGGCCGCATCGCGGCCGCACAGCGCCTCGAGGTCGCCGTAGGCGAACCCGGTGACGGGCGTTCCCCCGGCCCCGTGACTCACGGTGCGAACCGCGGCCACGGCCGCCGAGATCGTCTCCGGCCGGCCTGTCAACCGCAGCTCCCCGGCGTCGGCCGCGACGGGGTCGGCGAGGGCCGGGGCGTCGACCGGCACCGGCGCCACCTGCACGAAGGTGGTGCGGTCTCCGTGCCGGCGCCGCCGCACCGCGTCGGCGGCCATGCCCAGCGCGATCAGGTCGTGTCCGCTCGTCAGGGCTCGCCAGTCGCCGTCGTCGAGCGTGCCGCCGGCCTCGACCTTGTCGAGCACCGCGGCCAGGTCGTCATGCATGGACGTCACCTCTCCACCACTCCCGCCCAGGAACCGAAGCAAACCGCCTGCCATCTCGCCCGCCGACCGTCGCCTGCGGCTCGCCCGCCCCGACCGGCCCGGCAGGAGTCCGCGCCGTTCTACGGCGCAGGCTCCCAGCCCGCCAATCGTCGCCTTTGGCTCCGCTTGGCGCCCAACCAACCCTGCAGGAGTCCGCGCCGTTCTACGGCGCAGGCTCCCGGCCCCCGGACCCGGCGGAGATGCCGGGGGCGTCGCGCAGCGCCGCCGCCACCCGCACCGCGAGGGCGAGCGCCCGCCGGCCCTCGGCCCCGTCGACCCGCGGGGCCGTCCCGCCGGAGACCGCCCGCGCGAAGTCGTCGAGCTCGAGCGCGAGAGGCTCGCCCGGCGGCACCTCCACGCGCCCGCCGTCGATGGCCGGCGTCCCGTCCCCGGTGCGCCGGACCCGCCACGTCTCGACCTCGCGCCGCGCGCAGTCGACCGAGATGTACGCGTCCCGCTGGAAGAACCGCAGCTTGCGTACGCGGTCGCGGCTGATCCGGCTCGCGGTCAGGTTGGCGATGCACCCGGACGCGAACCGCAGCCGGACGTTGGCGATGTCGACGTGCCCGGTCAGCACCGGCACCCCGACCGCCTCGATCGCGGCCACCTCCTCGCCGACCGCGGTCCGCACGATGTCGAGGTCGTGAATCATCAGGTCGAAGACGACGTCGACGTCCAGGCTTCGGGGAGAGAAGGCGCCGATGCGATGCACCTCGATGAAGCGCGGGGCCTCGACCAGCGGCAGGGCCACCGTCACCGCCGGGTTGTAGCGCTCGGTGTGCCCGACCGCCAGCACCGCCCCGCCCGCCGTCGCCGCCGCGATCATCTCGTCGGCCTCGTCGAGCGACCGCGCCATCGGCTTCTCGACGAGCACCGAGATGCCCCGCTCCAGCAACGGGACGGCGACGGCGCGGTGGCGATCGGTGGGCACCGCGACGGTGACCGCGTCCACCCGGCCGTGCAGCGCCGCCGCATCGGTCTCGGGGCGCACGCCGGCCTCGGACGCCACCCGGGCGGCGGCCTCGGGGTCGACGTCGACGACCGCTTCCAGCCGGACGCCGGGGGAGGCGGACAGGATGCGCGCGTGATGCCGGCCGAAGTGCCCGGCCCCGACCACCGCCATCCGGGGGGCGCCGCCCGCGGCCGCGGCCGTCATCGCCGGCGAGCCCTCCGCAGCGGAGCCCCACGGAAGAACGTGTCGCCGGCGAAGGCCGCCGCCGCGCTCATTCCGCCCCCGGCAGCCCGTGGCGAAAGCCCCCGCTGCATTCGAGCGGCGCTGCATCCCGCCTGACTGCGTTGTTCGTCGGTTGCATATGACCCACTATGCGCCCTCCTCACGCCTTGTCAGGCGGGCGCTTCGCCGCTCTCTGTGCAACGCGGGGGTTCGCCACGGGCTGCCGGCTCCCGCCCCACCACCGCCGCCCCCTGGGCGTCGGCCCGCGCGTAGAACCGCGGCCCGTCGAGCACCAGGGTCCGCCCCGCGTCGACCGACAACGCCTTCGCGCCCGCCTTCTCCATGGCGGCCAGCGTCGGCAGGCCCACCACCGGCACGTCGAACCGCATGTCCTGGGCGGGCTTGCCGACCTTGACGATGCAGACCCCGGGGCCCGCGAGGGCGCCGGCGCGGGCGATGACCGCGTCGGTGCCCTCCATCGCCTCGACCGCCACCACCGCGCGGTCCTTCACGGCGATGGTCTGGCCGATGTCCAGGGCGGCCACCGCGTCCGCCATGCGATAGCCGAAGTCGAGGTCCGCCTGCTCGTCCGCCGACGGCGGGCGGGCGGTCAGCGCGCCGCTCCCCGCCAGCAGGGGGCGCAGGAAGGCGGTCGAGTTCTCGAGCTCGATCCCGTGGTCGGCGAGGACGTCGGCCACCGCCGAGATCACCGCGTCGGTGTTCCTCGTCCGCAGACGGCCGAGCACCTTCAGCCCCGCCAGATCGGGCACGATGTCCGCGAACAGGCGCGTGTGCTTGACCTGCCCGGCCATGACCGCACGGGTCACCCCCGCGTCCTTCAGTATCGAGATGCACTTGCCGACCTGCCCCAGCGACACCCAGTGCACGGCGGCCGGCGGATCGCCGGCGGCCGCCTCGGCGAGGGCCGGGCTCGTCTCCTCCCTGATGGCGACGACGGTCACGTCGTGGCCGAGCCGGCGCGCCCCCTCCAGGGCGAGGAAAGGGAACCGGCCGTTTCCCGCGATCAGGCCGAGCCGCATGGCGTCTCCCCGTTCCGCCGCCCCGAGCCGCTACCCGCCCGCCGCCCGCCGGCCGCCCGTGGCGAAGGTCGCCACTGCATTCGAGCGGCGATGCACCCCGCGCCTCGCCGCTCTCGCTTCAACGTGGGGTTCCGCCACGGGCTGCTACTCATCGCCCGGCGCCACCTCGACGCGGCGGGTGCGGCGGCGCAGATGGACGCCGCGGCGCGACGAGCGGATGAAGTCGACGAGATAGGCCACCTCCGGATCGTCGAGGGTCCGGTCCTGCTCGATCCTTTCGAGGGCCTGGGTGGTGTTGAGCTTCGACTGCAGCAGGTGGCGGAACGCCCGCCGGAGCTGCGTGATCGTTCCCGGGGGGAGGCCCCGGCGCTCGAGCCCCAACGTGTTCAGGTCGTAGATGCGGGCCCGGTTCCCGACGCTCCGCGCATAGGGGAGCGCGTCGAGGGTCACGACCGAGGCGCCGCCGACGAAGGCGTGCCGGCCGATGCGGCAGTACTGGTGCACCCCGGAGACGGCCCCGATGAACGCGTGGTCCTCCACCGCGACGTGGCCGCCGAGCATCACCGCGTTGGCGAGGATGGTGCGGTTGCCGATGCGGCAGTCGTGGGCGACGTGGACGTAGGCCATGAAGAGGTTGTCGTCGCCGATGCGGGTGACGCCCCCGCCCTGCGCCGTCCCGCGGTGAATGGTGACGAACTCCCGGAACACGTTGCGCCGGCCGATGACGAGGGTCGTGCGCTCGCCCCCGAACTTCGTGTCCTGGGGAATCAGGCCGACGGACGCGAACGGGAACACCTGCGTCTCGTCGCCGATCTCGGTCCACCCGTCGACGACCGCCGACGCCCCGACGAGGCAGCCGCGCCCGATGCGCACGTGCGGCCCGATCACCGCGTTCGGCCCCACCACCGTGCCGGCCCCGATGCGCGCTCCCGGGGCCACCCGCGCCGTGCGGTCGATGCGCGCCTCGTCGAACAGCAGCCCCAGCCGCAGCTCCGCCTCGACCACGACGTGGTCGCCCACGTGGGCGACCGCCGCGACCACCGCCATCCGCCGCCGCCGGCGGCGAATCGACACCGAGACCCGCAGCCGGTCGCCCGGCACGACCTGACGCCGGAAGCGGGCGCTGTTGACGCCGCGGAGCACCGCGCGCAGGGTCGCGGTCTCGCCGTCCGGCTCGAGCAGCAGCACCGCCGCGGCCTGGACGAAGGTCTCGATCATCAAGACCCCAGGCATCACCGGATTGCCCGGAAAGTGGCCCTGGAAGAACTCCTCGCTGACGGTGACGTTCTTGACCGCGACGAGGCGGGCCCCCGGCTCGTGCTCGACGACGTCGTCGAGCAGCACCGAGGGATAGCGGAAGCAGAGACGGCCGAGGGCCCCGTCGAACCCGTCGGAGAGGCCGGTGACGGCCGGTACCGAGGATGCCGGGCTCGACGGGAGGCTGACCATGTCGGAAGAGACCGCCGGTGAACCAGTGTCACGCCGCTGCGCGGGACCGAGGGCCTGCACCCTGGGCGCCACGCGACAGCCTCGCGCCGGCGAGGCCCGAAACGGCCGGGGCGCTCAGGGGCCGGCGCCCGGGCGAGGAGCCGACGGCCGGCGATCGGGCGGGCCGGGGACCGACGACCGGTCACCGCGCCGGCGCGATCCGCCACGCCCGCCCAGGCGGCGCGACGGTTGCCGACGACGCTACTCGCCGCCCGAGGTTCGGTTGAGCTCTTGAATGACGTCGGCGGAGATGTCGAGCGCGGGATCCGCCCAGGCGAACATGCCGGCGGCTGCATTGAAGACGAAGTGGAGCCGCCGGCTCGTCGCGACCTGGTTGATCGCCGGTATCAGGCTGTTCTGGAACTGGAGCTGCAACTGTTGATCCAGTTGCTGGAGCTCGGCATCGGCGTCCTGGGTCAACCTCTGCAATTCCAGGTCCAGACGCTGGATCTCCTGCTGCTCCGCGAGCTGGGCCTCGGGGCTCATCACGCTGGCGTTCTGCTGGAGCTGCTGCTGTCGGGTCTGCAGGGCCTGCTGTCGGCCCACGAGCTCCTGCTGCTTCTGCTGCATCAGTTGCTGAAGCTGCTGGTTCGCGGCGCGGCCCGCGGTCGACTCGGCGGCGATGCGCGCCAGGTCGACGTAGGCGTATCTCGCGTCCGCCGGAAACGGCAACCGGGCCTGGGGCGCCTGCCCCGCCCCGACGGATGCCGGCATCACGAAAACACCGGCGACCACCGCCGCCGCAACTGCACTCAGCAATCTCATCGGACCTGTCCCTCGATCGTTGTCGACCCCTGCCTCCGAACCCGAGGGTGAGGGCGCACCGGCGCCCGCCGCCCCCACCCGAAGCACCCAATACGATACCAGCTTCCGCCGGTCCCCCGCGAACGCCGGCTCAGAACGTGGCGCCGACCGCGAACTTGAAGACGGTCGCCTCCTGGGGCTGGAAGCGATCGTTGAGGATGCCCTCCCGGTGGGGGTTCCAGGCGTAGATCAGGCGGAACGGCACGTTGAGGACGGGCATGAAGAACCGCAGCTCCACCCCCGTCGACGTCCGGAACAGGTCGCCCGAGAACCGCTGCCCGAAGTCGGCGACCTGGCCGGTGTCGTAGAAGAAGAGCAGCCGCACCGGGTTGGCGATGGCGAAGATGTACTCGGCGTTGAAGAGCAGGCTCTTGTTGCCGCCGATCACCAGCCCGCTGCCCGAGACGATGTTGCCGGCGCCGTCGAAGACGAGCGGATCGTTCGGCCCCACGGTGCGGATGTCGAACCCGCGCAGGCTGAACTCGCCCCCCATCGCCAGCAGTTCGAAGATCGGCAGCGTCTGGGTCCCCGCCATCGGCGCGACGTACTCGCCGCGCGCCCGCACCCCGAACGTCAGCTTGGGGTGGTGCCGCAGGTACCAGACGCCCTCGACCGAGGGCTTGTAGAAGTGCGTGTTGCCGCCGAGGCCGGCCGCGAGCTCGAACGCGGCCGTGTAGCGCTGGCCCGTCATGGGGAAGATGGGGTGATCGACGGTGTTGTAGACGAACGACGGGGTGACCGAGCTGATCGTCCGCGCCCCGCCCTCGCCGAGCAGCAGGGCGTCCTGCAGGAACGGGTTGAACTGCAGCAGCCGGGGGTTCAGGAACGCGGGGTTGAGCTCGCCCACGTCGGTCTCCTCGAACGAGTACGCGAGGAAAAGCTGCGACCAGCGCCCCGCCCGCATGCCGAACGACGTCGTGGCCCCGATGGAGCTCTGCGTGAACTGGTTGATGAAGCGGATGTCGCGGCGGAAGACGTTGAACCCGGCGGTGATGGGCTTCCCGAACAGATACGGCTCGGTGAAGCCCACGACGTAGTTCTTGATGCGCTCGCCGTTCTGGAGCGACAGCGACAGCGACTCGCCGCGGCCGAGGAAGTTGGTGGTCTGGAACGCGAGCTGCAGGAAGAAGCCGTCGAACTGCGAGGCGCCGGCGCCGAACGTCAACTGGTTGAGGTTGGTCTCCTCGACCTCGAGGGTCAGATCCACCTCGTTGTCCACCCCCGGCCGCTTCTCGATCTGGATGGCGTTGTCCTCGTCGAGCGGCTCGAAGTACCCGAGCTGGTTGAGCCGCCGCACGCTGAACCGGAGCGCCTCGGTGTTGAAGACGCCCCGCTCGTACAGGTTGATCTCGCGCCGGATGACCTCGTCGTGGGTGGTGTTGTTGCCCACGAAGGTGATGCGGTTGACGAAGTACTGCTCCCCCTCCTGCACCCGGATGGTCACGTCGACGACCGGATCGCCGTCGATCCGGGCCGGCGACCCGTCGTCCTCGAGGCGCGGGAGGAGGTCGGGGAACACCGTCATCTCGTAGTAGCCGATGGCCCCGTAGGCCTCGCGGGCCACGTCGAACGCGTCGCGGACCACCTGCTCCGAGTAGTAGTCGCCCGGCTCGAGCCCCGAGAAGATCCCGCTCAGGGCCTCGGTCCGCAACACGTCGTGCCCGTCGAAGTCCAGGGTCCCGACGCGGTACCGCTCTCCCTCGCTCACGGGAATCCTCAGCCGCACCGGCCGGCTCTCGCCGGACTCCGACATGTCGACGTACTCGAGCTCCGGCTGGCCGATCTGGGCCTCGATGTAGCCGTTGTTCCGGTAGTGCGCCACCAGCAGGTCGGCGTCCTGCTCGAACCCGAAGGGCCGGTACGTCCCCCGGCCGCCGATGAACGAGAACAGCCAGCGCTCCTTGGTGAACCGCATCTGGCCCTTGAGCGACCGCTCGCTGATGTTGTCGTTGCCGACGAAGGAGATGTCCGACACCTGGACCTTGGGCCCCGCGTCGATGTGGAACGTGAGCTCCACGACCCGGGGTCCGCCGGGCAGGGGGGTGATCTCGTGGGTCACCTCGGCGAACTGGAATCCCTTCTCGGCCCACATCTCCCGCAGCAGCCCCTCGGTGCGCCGGATCACGCCGGGCCCGATGCGGCTGTCGAGGCGCAGCTCGATGCCGACCGATTCCATGGCCTCGTCGATCTCGGCCCGGTCGTACTCCTCGGAGCCCTCGAAGTTGACGATCCGGACCCGCTCGCGCTCCTCCAGGACGAAGATCGCGCGCCGGCCCTGGACCCCGTTGGGATAGGGGTCGTCGACGATCTCGATGGTGAGGTCGGTCAGGAAGCCGGTGTTCCACAGCCGCTCGAAGTCCCCGAGCAGGACCTGTTCGATGGTCTCGTCGTAGGGCGTCCAACGTCCCTGAGACGGCAGGCTGACGTAGTCGTCGATCTCCATGTAGTAGAGGTACGTCTGGCCCTCCACGCTGAGGACGTTGCCCTGTGTGGGGGCCGCCAACTGGATCGTCGTGAACAGCGTCGGCGAGTCGGGCGGGGGCAGAGGCGGCGGCTGGAACTGCCCGGCCTCCGCACCCGGTTCGCCGGCCGCGCGCGGCTCCGCCGCCGCCGCGTCGATGGACCAGAATCCGACCGCCAGGGCGATCGCAACCGCCGGAGCTGCTGAGCGTCTCATGGTCTTTCCCGTCCGTCCCTGTCCCTCGTCGACGGGGGCGAGCCAACCGCCGCCCCCGGCCCGCCAATCGTCGCCTGCGCCTCCGTTCACCGCCCGACCAGCCCTGGATCCTTTAGACGCTCGCGGTCAGCCGGCGGCCGTCGTAGGTCCGCGCCGCGTCGCGATAGCTCAGCTCGCCGCCGTCGAGGTACACCTCGATCTCGCCGCCCCGCAGGCGTCCGCGTATCAGCTCCTCGGAGAGCGGGTCCTCGACGTACCGCTGAATGGCCCGCCGGAGCGGCCGCGCGCCGTACGACCGGTCCTTGCACGTCATCTCGATCACCCAGTCGACCACCTCGGGAGCGAGGCTGATCTGCAGCTTGCGGTCGACCAGGTGCTCGTTGAGCTGCTCGACCAGCATCCCGGTGATGCGCCGCAGGTCGTCGTCGACGAGGGCGTCGAAGACTATGACCTCGTCGAGCCGGTTGAGGAACTCGGGGTTGAAGGTGCGCCTCACCTCGCCCAGCACCATGTCGCTGACGCTGCGCTGGACCTGTCCGGCGTCGGCGGGCTGGAACCCCAGCGAGGCCTTCTTCTGGATGAAGCGGGCCCCGATGTTCGAGGTCATGATGATGATCGCGTTCTTGAAGCTGATGCGGTTCCCCAGCCCGTCGGTGAGGTGCCCGTCCTCGAACACCTGCAGCAGGATGTTGAACAGGTCCGGATGGGCCTTCTCGATCTCGTCGAGCAGCACCACCGAGTAGGGATGCCGCTTGACCTTCTCGGTGAGCTGGCCGCCCTCCTCGTGCCCCACGTAGCCGGGCGGCGACCCGATGAGCTTCGAGACCGAGTGCTTCTCCATGTACTCGGACATGTCGAAGCGGATAAGGGCCGAGTCGCTCCCGAACAGGAAGTTCGCGAGGGCCCGCGCGAGCTCGGTCTTCCCGACCCCGGTGGGCCCGAGGAACACGAAGCTGCCGACGGGGCGGTCCGGCGACTTCAGACCCGCGCGCGACCGCCGGATGGCGCGGGCGAGCGCCGACGTGGCGTGCTCCTGGCTGATGACCCGCCGGTGGAGCTCGCTCTCCATCTGCAGCAGCCGGTCGCCCTCGTCCTTGTTGATCGACGTCAGGGGCACGCCGGTCCACGTCGCCACGACGCCGTCGATGTCCTGCTTGCCGACCTCGATCGGGGCCGTGCCGACCCGCTCGTCGAAGCGCTCCCGCACGTACTGGAGGTTCTCGCGGGCGACCACCTCCTGCTCCTTGAAGTACTGGGCCTTCTCGAAGTCCTTCTGGGCCGCCGCGCTCTCCATCTGCGCCACCGCGGCGCGGATGTCGCGGTTGATGTCGCCGAGCTCCTCGCTGAACCGGGCCTCCCGGAGCTTGGCGCGGGACCCCGCCTCGTCGAGGAGGTCGATGGCCTTGTCGGGCAGGAACCGCTCGGTGATGTAGCGGCTCGACTGATAGACCGCGGCCTCGAGGGCCTCCGGCGTGTAGGCGACGTGGTGGAACGACTCGTAGCGGTCCTTCACCCCGAGCAGCACCTCGAGGGCGTCGGTCTCGCTCGTCGGCTCGACCTTGACGGCCTGGAAGCGCCGCTCGAGCGACCGGTCCTTCTCGATGTGCCGCCGGTACTCGGCCGGGGTGGTGGCCCCGATGCACCGGATCTCGCCGCGCGACAGGGCCGGCTTGAGGATGTTCGCGGCGTCGAGCGACCCCTCGGCGGAGCCGGCCCCCACCAGCGTGTGCAGCTCGTCGATGAACAGGATGATGTTCGGGTTCTCGACGAGCTCCTTCATGATGGCCTTGAGGCGCTCCTCGAACTGCCCCCGGTACTTGGTGCCGGCGACGATGAGGGAGATGTCGAGGGCGAGGATGCGCTTGTCGGCGAGGAAGTGCGGCACCTCGCCGCCGACGATGCGCTGGGCGAGGCCCTCGACGATGGCGGTCTTCCCGACCCCCGGCTCGCCGATGAGGACCGCGTTGTTCTTGTTGCGCCGGCACAGCACCTGCTGCACGCGCTCGAGCTCGAGCGGGCGCCCGATGAGGGGGTCGAGCCGGTTCTTCATCGCGCTCTCGGTGAGGTCGCGGCTGAACTCGGCGAGCAGCGGCGTCTCCTTGACCCGCGTGAGGGTGGTCTTCTCGTTCAGGAGCTGGACGACGTCCTCGCGCACGGTGTTCAGCCGCATGCCCTTCTCGACGAGAATCGACGCGGCGACGCAGCGCTCCTCGCGCAGGAGGCCGAGCAGCAGGTGCTCGGTCCCCACGTAGTTGTGCAGCAGCCGGTCGGCCTCCTCGGCCGCGAACTGCAGGACGCGCTTGGTCTCGGTGCTGAAGGGGATCTCCACCGAGGTCGAGACCTTCTCGCGGAACACCGTCCGCCCCTCGATGTCCTTGCGGATGCCCTCGAGCGACAGGTGCGAGCGCGCGAAGATGCGGCTCGTCAGCCCCTTGCCCTCCCGGATCAGGCCGAGCAGCAGGTGCTCGGTCTCGATCGAGATGCTCCCGAGCTGACTCGCCTCGTAGCGGGCGAAGAACAGGACCCGGCGTGCCCGCTCGGTGTAGCGCTCGAACATCGGTTGACCCCTGACTTCACCGTGACAACCGGCGGCATCGACACGCTGCGGGACGCCGGCGAGACCGTACAAGGGCGGTTTTCGCCATTATACGGCAAGCCCCAGGGTCGCCCCGCAAGCGCCGGTCCTCGCGGACGCGGCCCGGGGGCCTCGCCCGCGGGGGCCCGCCGCGCTCGACCGACGCCGCGCGGGGTCGGGCCGGCGGCCCCTCAGGCCGGGCGCAGACGGCCGTCCTCGAGGCGCAACACGCGGTCGCACGCGGCCGCGAGCTGCAGGTTGTGGGTGGCGATGAGCGAGGTGAGCCGCCGCGCCTCGTGGAGGCGCCGCAGCAGCGCGTGGAGGTCGCGGCCGGTCTGCTCGTCGAGGTCGCCGGTGGGCTCGTCCGCGAGCAGGAGGGCCGGCTGCATGACGAGCGCGCGGGCCACCGCCGCGCGCTGCTGCTCGCCGCCCGAGAGCATCCCGGGCCGGTGGGTCAGCCGCTCGCCGAGCCCCACCTCGCGCAGCAGCGCCTCGGCCCGGCGGTGCGCCTCCCCGCGCGCCTCCCTCGCGATGCGCAGCGGCATCGCCACGTTCTCGACGGCGCTGAACTCCGGCAGCAGATGGTGGAACTGGAAGACGAACCCGACGTGCCGGTTGCGGAACGCGACCCGCTCGTCGTCGCCGGCGGCGGACAGCTCGGTCCCCGCGATGGCGATGCGGCCCCCGTCGACGGCGTCGAGCCCGCCCACGCAGTGCAGCAGCGTGCTCTTCCCGACCCCGGAGGCGCCGACGACGGCGACCATCTCGCTCTCGTCGAGGGCGAGGTCCAGGTCGTGCAGGACCCTCAGCCGCCGGTCGCCGACGGCGTAGGACTTGGACAGGGCGCGGACGTCGAGGAAGGCCATGGACGGTGAGCGGGGACGACGAGGGCGGCCCGCCAACCGGCGCCGAACGCGACCGCCGGATCGCGTTGCGGCCGCCGCCCCGCCCGACCCATCCTACAGGAGTCCGCGCCGTCGCGGACGCCTACTGGTAACGGAGCGCCTCGGCCGGGTCGAGCCGCGACGCCTGGCGGGACGGATACAGGGTCGCGAGCAGGCACACCACGAGCGAGCCCGCCACGACCAGGAGGAAGTTGCTCGGCTCGACCCTGAACGGCACCGAGGCCACCCCGTCGTACACCATCTCCGGCAACCGGATCCACTGATACCGGTCGGCGGCCCAGGACAACGCGACCCCGGACGCCGCGCCGACGACGGTCCCCACCGCCCCGATGATCCCGCCCTGCAGCACGAAGACGGTCCGGATGCTGCGCGACGAGGCCCCCATCGTCTTGAGAATGGCGATGTCCCGGCTCTTCTCCATGACCAGGAGCACCAGCGACGCCACGATGTTGAGGGCGGCCACCATCATGATGAGGCCGATGGTGACCCCGATCGCCAACTTCTCGAGCCCCAGGGCCGAGAACAGCGCCTGGTTCAACTGGCCCCAGTCCCGTGCGAAGTACTCGGCCCCCAGGGTCTCGGTGACCGCGCTCGCCACCGCGGGGGCCTCGTCGACGTCCTCGACGCGCAGCTCAATCATGTCGACCCGGTCCTTGTTGAACAGGCGGCCGGCCGCGTCGAGGGTGACGAAGCCGTACGAGCTGTCGTACTCCCGCAGCCCGAGGCTGAAGACGCCGACCACCTCGAGGCGCCACCACCGCGGCACCGGCCCCCAGGGCGACAGCGTCGCCCCCTGCACCGTGAGCACGGAAACGGTGTCGCCGACCGACGCCCGGAGCGAGCGCGACAGGTCGTCGCCGATGACCACCCCGCCCAGGACCCCCTCGCGCGGCTCGGACAGCGCCGCGAAGCTGCCCAGCACCATCGACTCGGCGACCTCGGTGACCTGCGCCTCGAGCACCGGGTCCACCCCCTTGAGGGTGACGAACGCGTCGACGCCGTGGGCCGTCGCCATCCCGTACCCGAGCGTCGCCGGGGCCGCGGCGACGACGCCGGGCACCGCGGCGAGCCTGGCGAGCTCCGCCTCGCGATCGACGAAGCCTCCCCCGAGCAGCTTCTGCACGTAGACGTGGGCGGCCGCCCCCACGATGCGGTCCCGGATCTCCTGCTGCATGCCCGTCATCAGGGCGAGGGCGATGATCAGGGCCATGACCCCGACCGTGACCCCCAGCGCGGAGACGGCGGAGATCACCGAGATGAACGCCTGGCGCCGCTTGGCCAGCAGGTAGCGGGTGGCGACGTAGAGCTCAAAGGGCAGGGTCATGCCGTCTCTTCCGGGCAGGGACAGTGACGGAGACAGCTTGCCACGTCCCCGACGCATGAGCCGCTGAAGGCGGGCTGCATCAGGGGCGTCGTCGGCAGCCTCATGACGCATGGGCCGCTGAAGGCGGGCCGCATCGGGGGCGTCGTCGGCAGCCTCATGTCGTCCCGTCACCTGGCGCGCATGAGGGGGAACAGGATCACGTCGCGGATGGACGGGCTGTCGGTCAGGATCATCACCAGCCGGTCGATGCCGATCCCCTCGCCGGCCGTCGGCGGCAGCCCGTACTCGAGCGCGCGGACGTAGTCCTCGTCCATGCGGTGCGCCTCCGCGTCGCCCCCCTCCCGGTCCCGAATCTGGGCCTCGAACCGCCGCCGCTGCTCGACGGGGTCGTTGAGCTCGCTGAACCCGTTCGCGAGCTCCATGCCGGCCGCGTACAGCTCGAAGCGCTCGACGGTGTCGGGGTCGTCGTCGCGCTGCTTCGACAGCGGCGACACCTCGGTCGGGAAGTCGTGCACGAACGTCGGCTGCACGAGGGCGGGCTCGCAGAGCCGTTCGAAGATCTCCAGGGCGATCTTGCCGGGACCCTGGCCGGGCTTCGTCTCGACGCCGAGGCGCGCGGCGAGCTGCGCCGCCGTGTCGCGGCACCGCAGGTCCGGCTCGGAAACCGGGGCACCGAGCCGCTCCGCGGCCGCGTCGCACACCGCCTGCCGCAGCCTCAGGCGCGGGTAGGGCCCGCGAAACGACAGGGTCCGGCCGCCGAAGGTCACCGCGGCGTCGTCCGTCCCGCCGGGCGTGCCCGCACCGCCGGGCGTGCCCGCCCCGCCGGGTTGCCAACGCCCGTGCTCTGCCTCGAGCGGAGCCCCACCGGGGGCGCCCGCGCCGTCGATTCGCATCCGCCCCGGCCCCGGCTCGCGCGGAGCCCCACCGGGGGCGCCGGCGCCGTCGATTCGCGTCCGCCGCGGCCCCGGCTCGCGCGGAGCCGGGCCGGACGCCCCGTCCCCGCCGCCGGCCACCCCGTCGGCGTCCCGGTCGAACCCGGCGACGTCTCGCGCCACCGTCTCCAGCATCTGCTCCGTCATCGTCATCAGGTCGCGGTAGTCGCTGTAGGCCTGATAGAACTCGAGCATCGTGAACTCGGGGTTGTGCTGGGTCGAGATGCCCTCGTTGCGGAAGTTCCGGTTGATCTCGTAGACCCGCTCCATGCCCCCGACGACGAGCCGCTTGAGGTAGAGCTCGGGCGCGATGCGCAGGTAGAGCGCCATGTCCTGCGCGTTGTGGTGGGTCACGAACGGGCGCGCGAGGGCGCCGCCCGCGATCGGCTGCATCATCGGCGTCTCGACCTCGAGGAAGCCGCGGTCGGGGTGCTCCATGAACCGGCGGATCGAGGCGAGCACCCGGGCCCGCGCCTCGAACACCGCCCGGGACCCGGGGTTGACGATGAGGTCGAGGTAGCGCTGCCGATACCGCGTCTCGACGTCGGTCAGGCCGTGCCACTTCTCGGGCAGGGGCCGGTGGCACTTGGCGAGGAACTCGACCCGGGCCGCCCACACCGTCAGCTCGTCGGTCCGGGTCCGGAACAGCCGGCCCTCGACCCCGATCTGGTCGCCGATGTCGAGCAGCGCCGCCACCCGAAAGTCCTGCTCGGACAGCGAGTCCTTCCGCACGTAGACCTGTATGCGCTTCCGGCCGTCGGAGATCACGAGGAAGCGGGCCTTCCCGAAGCTCCGCACGATCAGGATCCGGCCGGCCGTCGCCGTGTGGACCGGCGCGGCTTCGAGCTCCGCGCCGCCGGCCGCCCCGTGGGCGTCCACGAGGGCCGAGACGGTGTCCCTCGCGCCGTCCGCGCCCCGGAAGGCGTGGGGGTAGACGGGAACGCCGAGGTCGGCGAGCGAGGCGAGGTTGGCGCGCCGCTGGGTGCGCTGATCGTTCTCTGGAGACTCGGCCATGGCCCGGGAATCGTCGCGTGCGGCCGCCATCGCCGCCCAACCGCCTCTTCAGGCGCCCCCGCCCTCGCACGGCGCAGACGCCTTCACTCGAAACCGCCGCCGCTCCGCACGCCGCCCGACCGGACCTGCCGACGTCCGCGGCCGCCGGAGGGCGCAGTACGCCTCGAAGTCCGCCGCGGCTCCGCATGCCGCCCCGACCGGACCTGCCGACATCCGCGGCCGCCGGAGGGCGCGGTACGCCTCGAAGTCCGCCGCGGCTCCGCATGCCGCCCCGACCGGACGCCGGCCGCCGCGGATCGGGACGCCCCGGCCTCGCCGCCCTTCCGGCCTCCGCGGCCGCCCGGAGGGCGCGGTACGTCCCGCTCAGGGCGCCGCCGTACCGGTGTCGCCCCCGTCCCCGTCGAGCCCGCGCCGAACCGCGTCGAGGACCCCGTTCACGAAGCGCGGCGACGGCTCGTCGCCGAACGTCCGGGCCAGCTCGATCGCCTCGTCGATCACTACCGCGGGGGGCGTCTCGGCCGCGATCAGCTCGTACACCGCCAGCCGGAGGACGAGCCGGTCGATCACCGCCATGCGCGAGAGGCGCCAGTTGTCGGCGGCCGACTCGATGAGCGGATCGATCCGGTCCAACGCGTCCAGGGTGCCCCGCAGCAGGCCGTCCGCGAACTGCCGGGGTCCGTCGGGGGCGGGGTGCTCACGCCAGTAGAGGTCCACCGCGCGGTCGAATCGCGCCCCCTCGACTCCGCCGATCTCGTGCTGATGCGAGTCCGGGCGGGCGCGGGCCGAGCCCCTTCTCCCCCGCGGTCCCTCGACCCCGCCGACCTCGCGCTGATACAGCAACTGCAGGGCCGCCACTCGACCCTGGCGACGGCCCGCGGGGTCGCCCCCCCCCGCGCTCACGCCGGACGCCCCCGCGCGCCGGGCGACCCCGGTTGCCGGAAGAGACGCACCATCGCCAGCGCGGCGGCCGCCGCCTCCCACCCCTTGTTCGACGGGCCGGCCCCGGCCCGGGCCAGCGCCTCTTCCGCGGAGTTGGTGGTCAGCACCCCGAACGTCATCGGCACGCCGCTGTCGAGCGCCGCCTGCGTCAGGCCGTGGGCGACGGCCGCCGCGATCACCTCGAAGTGGGGCGTCTCGCCGCGGATCAGGCAGCCGAGGCCGACCACCGCGTCGACGCCGCCGGCCGACGCGAGCCGCCGCGCCGCCTGCGGCACCTCGAACGCCCCCGGCACCGGCGCCACCACGATCGCGTCCTCCGCCACGCCGGCCTCCCTGAGCGCCCCCATCGCCCCGTCCCGCAGCCGATCGGTGACGAAGTCGTTGTAGCGCGACACGACGAGGCCGACGCGGACGCCGCCGATTTCGCCGCTCGCGGTCGGGCCTTGCGCGCTCACCGGCCCGTGAACCTCGCCTTTCGCTTCTCCAGGAACGCCGTCGTGCCCTCCCGCGCATCCTCGGTCGCCCAGATGAGCCCGAACGCGGTCGCCTCGAGCGCGGTGGCGTCGTTCATCGACACGTCGAGGCCGTGGTTGACGACGTCGATGATGCGGCGCACCGCCTCGGGGGCCTGCGCGGCGATGGCGCCCGCCAGCCCGAGGGCCTCCGCGGCCAGCGCGTCCGGCTCGACCACCCGGTTCACGAGGCCGATGCGCCAGGCCTCCTCCGCCGTGACCGGGGCGCCGGTGAGCATCATCTCGAGAGCCCGCCCCCGCCCCACGAGGCGCGGAAGCCGCTGGGTGCCGCCGTAGCCGGGGATGATCCCCAGCGTGATCTCGGGCAGCCCCAGCCTGGCGGTCCTCGCCGCGACCCGGCAGGTGCAGGCCATCGCGACCTCGCACCCGCCGCCGAGGGCGTAGCCGTTGACGGCGGCGATGACCGGCTTGCCGAGGCCCTCGATGAGGTCGCACATCCGGTGCCCGCCGTCGGTGAGGGCGCGCGCGGTCTGCGGCGTCAGCCGCGCCAGCTCGCCGATGTCGGCCCCGGCGATGAACGCGCGGTCGCCGGCGCCGGTCAGCACGACGGCCCGGACCTCGTCGTCCTTCCGCAGATCGACGAAGACCGCGGTCAGGGCGGCGACCGTCTCCGCGTTCAGGGCGTTGAGCACCTTCGGCCGGTTGACGGTGACCGTGGCCACCGCTCCGGTCCGTTCGATCAGGATCCGATCGTCGTTCATGAAGTCCCTTCCGGTCGAGGAGCGCGCCCGCACACCGAGCGCCACGCCCACAGGGCGCCGCAGACGACGGCGGCGCCGGTCGCGTCGGCGACCAGGTCCGACCACTCGGCGGTGCGCCCCGGCACGAACCACTGGTGCAGCTCGTCGGTCACGCCGTACAGCGTCGCCACCGCGGTCGCCAGCAGGGCGGTCCGGCCCGTCACCGCCTTCCAGCGCGCCGCCGCGAAGGCGCGGAGCAACAGGGCCGCCAGCACGCCGTAGCCCAGACCGTGCCAGATCCCGTCGTCGATCGCGCGTGCCGCCGGCGGCACGCGCGACAGGGCCGACGCGGCGAAGATCAGGGCCATGGCAGCCCACACCGGACCCCAGACCCGAAGATGCGAGCGCATGCCGCCCCGCCTTCCCTGAGCCATCGGATACGGACGGCGGATCACAGGGGGAAGGGATACAGGATCCAGCCCAGCACGAGGGCGGCGCCCACGAAGCCGGCGAACAGCCGGCCGCCCAGCTTCAACTGCTCGGCCGGCTGGTCCTGCATCAACACCGCGAAGATCAGCGACACGAACCCCGCGAACAGCATCATCACCAGCAGATGGCTCGACATCTTCCTTCCCACCGGCCGCCGCCGGCGGCCCCGTCCGCCGTCCTCGCGGCGGCGCCGTCCCATCCAGGCCTGACAGGAGCCGGCGCCCGGCCCGACAGTCGCCGCCCGGCGCCTCGGGCGACTCGCCGGAGTCCGCGCCCTGCTACCGCGCGGACGCCGGCGGCGCGGACCCCTGGCGGCGGCCCAGCGCCACGTCGTAGGCATCGAGGGCGACCAGCATGTTCAACAGGCCGGAGACGATGATGAACGTGTTGCCGTACTCGAACGATTCGGCGACGACGCGGCCCTCGCCGAGGCCCGCCACCCGGGCGACGAGATAGGGCAGGCCGTTGCCGAGATCGGCGAACGCGGCGAGCAGCACCAGGGGCTGGCCGGAGTCGAACGGAAACAGCCGCCCCCCGAACCCCAGCCCGATGACGAACATCAGGGGAATGGCGACCAGGAACACCAGGCCCTTCTGGCGGCGCGCCAGCCAAAGGTGACCCGCCCCCGGGACGACCCAGCCGAGCGCCGCCGCGGCCAGCGCCTGGTTCCGGTCCGGACCCGACTCGGCCGCCGGCGCCGCCGGGGCTACGCGAGATCGCCGTGAATCACGAGACTTGCGACCCATGTCACCGCCACTCCCAACGGCACGCCCGCCGCCGCCCTCAGCTCCCCGATCGACGGCAGCCAGCCGACCATCTCGGCCCCGAACGTGACGCCGGTCGGGACCGCCGCCGCCAGCACCGCCCACCGCAGCCACGCGGGCGCCCGGTTGGCCGCGGCGCCGCCCCCTTCGCCGACGCCCGCGGCCGGATGCAATGCGCCCCCGCCGGCCCCCCTGCCGCCCGGCCGGCGCCCGGGCCACTCCCCCGCCCCGCCGCGCCGACGGAACCCGAGCGCCGCGAGCACGCCCAGCCCCCCGCCCAGATACAACCCGAAGCACCGGGCGCACACCGGCATCTGCGCGCCTTCGGGATGAAACGACCGCTCCGGACGCTGGTGACAGATGAGCCCGCCGAGCAGGTACGTGCCCGCCGACACCAGGGTCACCGCCCGACCCCCGATGTCGCGGGCCAGCGCCGCCGGCGTCAGCAGGACCAGGAGCAGCCAGCCCAGCGTGACCGCCATGAACGCGCCGCCGATCCAACGCCGCCCTGTCTGCCCCATCACAGCACCTCGAAGTGGGTCAGCCGCTTGAACGCCTGGAACCGCTGGTTGATGATCTTCGACGACGCCCTGAGCAGCCCGTCGAGCCCGAAGTCCTCGACGGCCAGCGAGGCGAGGGCGCTGCCGGCGATGGCGGCCCGGGTGAGCACCTCGTCGGTAGTCTCGCGGGCCGACGCCAGATACCCCATGAACCCGCCCGCGAAGGTGTCGCCGGCCCCGGTCGGGTCCCTCACCGTGTCCAGGGGCATGCCGGGCGCGGCGAAGAAGCCCTCGTCGCGCGTCATCAGCACCCCGTGCTCGCCGCGCTTGATCACGAGAAGCCGGGGGCCCATCCGCTGGATGGCGCGCGCCGCCTTGACGACGTTCGACTCGCCCGCGAGCTGGCGCGCCTCCTCGTCGTTGATCACCAGGGCGTCGATCCGCCGCAGGACCGCCCGCAGCTCCTCCGGCGTCCCCTCGATCCAGTAGTTCATGGTGTCGGCGGCCACGAACCGCGGTCGCTCCACCTGGGTCAACACCTCGGTCTGCAGCGCGGGATGGATGTTGGCGAGGAAGACGAAGGGCGTCGATCGGTACTCGTCGGGCAGGACCGGGCGAAACCGCTCGAACACGTTCAGCCGCGTGTATATCGTCTCGCGGGTGTTGAGGTCGAAGCCGTACTCGCCCTTCCAGCGGAACGTCTCGCCCGGCACGCGCTGCAGGCCGGCGGTGTCGATGCGACGCCCCGCGAAGACCCGCGCATGCTCGTCGGCGAAGTCCTCGCCCACCACCCCCACGAGCCTCACGTCGGTGAAGAAGGACGCGGCGACGCTGAAGTACGTGGCCGCCCCGCCGACCACCCGGGACGCCTCGCCGAACGGCGTCTTCACGGAATCGAACGCGACGGAACCTACCGTCACTATCGGATGCACGGCCGCACCGCCCCTTCCCGCCCCCACGCGCCGCCGCCCGGGGCGCCGCGGCGATGCGCAGGCCGGGCTCCCGCCCCGCCGCGCCGCGTCGGCCGGCGGCCCGCCCGCCACCGCGCCGCCACCGCCGGACTGCTTCTGCTGCTACGAGACATACTTGCCGAGGATCGGTGCGAGATCCCGCTTCACGGCCGGCGGAATCAGCTCCGGCCGCGTAATGATAGCCGAGGCGAGCGCCGTCGCGCACTCGCAACCCCGCTCGACGGGGAGGTGCGCCACCGCCTCGCGCACGACCCGCTGCGCGGTGACCGCGTTCTGCTGCAGCGTGGCAATCACCATCTCCACCGTCACGTCGTCGTGGCCCTCGTGCCAGCAGTCGTAGTCGGTGACCAGCGCGAGCGTCGAGTAGCAGATCTCCGCCTCGCGGGCCAGCTTCGCCTCCTGCAGGTTGGTCATGCCGATGACGTCCATCCCCCACGACCGGTAGAGCCGCGACTCGGCGAGGGTGGAGAACTGCGGCCCCTCCATGCACACGTAGGTGCCGCCCCGATGCACCGTCGCCCCGGCCCGGGACGCGGCGTCGACCACGACGTCGGAGAGCGCCTTGCAGAACGGATGCGCGAACCCGACGTGGGCGGCGACGCCGCCCCCGAAGAAGGTGCCGACGCGCCCGCGGGTCCGGTCGAGCAACTGGTCGGGGACCACGATGTCGAGCGGCCGGTATCGTTCCTGCAGGCTGCCCACCGCGCTGGCCGACAGTATCCACTCGACCCCGAGGGTCTTGAGCCCGAAGATGTTGGCCCGGAAGTTCAGCTCCGACGGCATCAGGCGATGCCCTTCGCCGTGCCGGGCGAGGAAGGCGACCCGCCGGCCGTCGAGGTCGCCCACGACGTACGGCGCGGACGGCTCGCCGAAGGGCGTCGACACCTCGATGGTCTCCCGGTTCGTCAGCGCCTCCATGTCGTACAGGCCGCTGCCCCCGATGACCCCGATTCGGACCCTCGACTCTGGCTGTTCCACGGTTCTCCCCTCACGGCCGGCGCGGCGCGACGGTGCCAGCCCGTCCCTCGTCGCCTTCGGCTCCGCGGGGCGCCCGACCAAACGCTCCAGGAACCCGCGCCGTTCCTCGGTGCCCCCCCGGCCGGCGCCGGCGGGGCGTCCCCCCATCCCGGGCGCCCGCCGCCTCACCGGCCGGGATCTTCCTTGAGCTCGATGAGCACGCCCTGGGCCGCCGACGGATGGATGAAGGCCACGCGGCTGCCGCCGGCCCCCGGCCGCGGATGTTCGTCGACCAGCCTGACCCCCCGTTCGCGGAGGCCGGCCAGGGTCGCCGCGAGATCCGCCACCCGTAGCGTGATGTGGTGGATGCCGGGGCCGCGGCGCTCGATCGATCGGGCGATGGCCGAGCCCTCGTGGGTCGCCTCCAGCAGCTCGAGCGCGGTCTCGCCGAGGGGCAGGAACTGCGCGCGGACGCGCTCGGACGGCACCTCCTCGGCCTCGCCCACGTCCAGCCCGAGCGCGTCCCGGTAGAAGGCCAGCGCCGCGTCCAGGTCGCGGACCGCGATGCCGATGTGATCCAGCGTCGCCTTCATCCCACCTCCAGTCTCGAACCGGACCCGGGCGCGCCGGCGGCAGCGCCGCGGACGGCCAGATCCAGTATGCGCTCGGCCGCCGTGTACGGATCGATCACCGTGTCGGCCACCTGATCGACGAACCGATCGAAGCCGCCCGGCCCGAGCGCCCGGCGCTCGGCGTGCTCCAGGAAACGCCGCGAGGCCAGCTCCCGGACCCGGGCCCTCACCCGCGCCCGCCGCCGCGCTTCCGCGCCGTTCCCGCCCCGCGCCCGGAACCGCCCCACCGCGTCGACGACCTCCTCGACCCCGCTTCCCTCGGTCGCCCGGGTGCGCAGCACCGGCGGCCGCCAGTCGGTGGGTCCGTACTCGTTCAGGCGCAGCACCGCCTCGATCTCCCCCGCCGCCCGGTCCGCCCCCGCGTGGTCGGCCTTGTTGACCACGAACACGTCCGCGATCTCCATCACCCCCGCCTTCAGGGCCTGCACGCCGTCGCCGCCGCCGGGCATCGTCACCACCAGGGTGACGTCGGCCGCGCGCGAGATCTCGACCTCGGCCTGCCCCACCCCCACCGTCTCGATGACGATGACGTCGAACCCCGCCGCGTCCAGGACGAGGGCGGCGTCGGCGGTGGCCCGCGACAGCCCGCCGAGCCGGCCCCGGCTGGCCATGCTCCGCACGAAGACCCCGTCGTCGCCGGCGTGGGCCTGCATCCGCACCCGGTCCCCCAGCACCGCGCCGCCGCTGAACGGGCTGCTCGGATCGACGGCGAGAATCCCCACCTTTCGCCCCCGCGAGCGCAGGACCGCGGTCAGGCGGTCGACCAGGGTGCTCTTCCCCACCCCGGGCGCGCCCGTCACCCCGACCAGGTATCCCCGGCCGGTCCGCGCGTGGACCGCACGCACCATCGACGCCGCCGCCGGCCCTTCCGCCTCGACACGGGAGATCGCCCGCGCGACGGCCCTCCGGTCGCCGCCGAACACCCCGGCCGCGAGCTCGCGCGTGTCGGCCGTCATGGCGCGGCGTCCAGGACCTGCCTGGCGATGATCAGGCGCTGAATCTCGCTGGTGCCCTCGCCGATGGTCGTCAGCTTCACGTCGCGGAAGAACTTCTCGGCCGGGTAGTCCTTGACGAAGCCGTAGCCGCCGTGAATCTGCACGCCCTCCTCGGCCACCCGGACCGCGGTCTCGCTGGCGAAGAGCTTGGCCATCGCCGACTCGCGCGTCGTGGCCGCGCCGCCGTCCTTCAGCCACGCGGCGCGGTACGTGAGCCAGCGCGCCGCCTCGATGCGCGTGGCCATGTCCGCCAGCTTGAACTGTATCGCCTGGAACGACGCGATGGGGTGCCCGAACTGCTCGCGCCCGACGGCGTGACGCCGCGCCGCCTCGAAGGCGCCCTGGGCCAGGCCCACGGCGAGGGCGGCGATGCCGATGCGCCCGGCGTCGAGGACCCGCATGGCGTCGATGAACCCGCGTCCCGCCTCGCCGAGCAACTGGTCGGCCGGCACGAAGCAGTCGTCGAGCGACAGCCCCGCGGTGTCGCTGGCGCGCATGCCGAGCTTGTTCTCCTTGCGGCCCGGCGTCAGGCCGGGGGCGCCGCGCTCGACGATGAAGGCGGAGATGCCGTGGGCCCCCTTCGCCGCGTCGGTGACCGCCATGACCACGAACGTCTCGGCCAGGGTCGCGTGCGTGGTGAAGGTCTTGGAGCCGTTCAGGCGCCATCCCCCGTCGACCCGGCGCGCGCTCGTGCGCAGGCTTCCCGCGTCGCTCCCGGCGCCGGACTCGGTCAGGGCCCAGGCCCCGAGGCGCCGGCCGGCGGCGAGGGGAGGGAGCCAGCGGGTGCGCTGGCCCTCGGTCCCGAACAGGTGGACGTGGGCCGACGAGAGCCCGTTGTGGGCGGCCACCGAGAGGGCGATGGAGGGGTCGACCCGGGCCAGCTCCTCGATGCAGATGCAGTAGTCGACGGCGTCGAGGCCGGCGCCGCCGTAGCGCTCGGGAAACTGGATGCCCATGAGCCCCAGCCCGCCGAGCTTCGGCAGGAGGGACAGGGGGAAGCCCTGCGCCTCGTCCCAGGCCATGCGGTCGGGGGCCAACTCGGTTTCCGCGAACTCGCGAACGGACTGTCGCAGCAGGCGCTGCTCGTCGGTGGGCCGAAAGTCCATCGAGGTGCTCGGGCCACTGTATCACACCGTTTTCGCCGGCCCGCGAGGGATCCGCGGCTCCCCGGGGGGAGCCCGGCGGCCGCCGCCGGCTCTGCTATCATTCCTGAAGTCCCGGTTTCCTCGTCCCTCTTCCCGCCGCGTGCTGCGGTCCAACCATGTCGCCAAGACCCGTCGCCGTTTCCCTGCTGCTCCTGGGCGCGCTGCTGGCCGGCGCCTCGCGGGCCGAGGCCGACCTGACCGCCTTCCTCGGTTCGAACACCACGCCCACCAACCGTCCCGTCCGCGGCGTCGCGGTGGGCATGTCCCTGCTGCTGCTCGGCCTGGAGTTCGAGTACTCGGACACGTCGGCGGACGAGAGCGGCAACGCGCGCCGCCACGCCGGCATGTTCAACGTGCTGGCGCAGACGCCGATCGTGTTCGGGCTGCAGTTCTACGCCACCGTCGGCGGCGGGGTGTACCGCGAAGAGGGGGCGGAGCTGCTCGAGAACAGCGCCGCGACCAACAGCGGGGGCGGGGTGAAGGTCGGCCTCATCGGGCCGCTCCGGATGCGCTTCGACTACCGCGTCTTCCAGCTTCGCGGCGAGTCGTCGCCGAACCGGACGCACCACCGGTTCTACACCGGCGTGAATCTCGCCTTCTGAACCGGCGTGAATTCCGCTTTCCGAGACTCCCCGGGCGCCCGCCAGGACCGGGCCGAGCGCGGCGCACCGGGGGTCTGCACGCGTGCTACACGCGGGTTCCCTAGTACGACGCCACGACGCGCAGGTCGAAGATGCCCTGCTGCGCGAGACTGGTGCTGCTGTAGAGGGGAACGAGCGCGCGGACCTCGTCGCCGTTGTTCGGCGGGCCCGGCGGGTAGTGCTCGGCCAACACCCTGATCGGGTGATACTCGCCACCGGCCTGGACCGAGGAGAGGTGTCCGAAGTAGACCGCCGGCCCCCCCGCCGCCGAACGGTACAGCGTGAATCCCGCGCTGCCGCCGGCCCGGGCCGCGAGCGACTCGCCGTACGCCCGAATGACCCGTTCGAAGTTCTCGGTCTGGCCGTCGTTCACGACCCACTGCCACAGGCCCGAGTTGGCGTTGAGAACGACGCTCGGGGCCTGCGCCATCGCCGGCCGCGGCGCCATCCAGCTTCCGAGCACCACGCCCACGACCAGCGCCGACACGACCGCCGCGCCCACCCAAACGGGAGTTCTCCGCTCTCGCCACATCGTCCGCATCTGATCCTCCTCGATTCCCGGGCTCCACCCGACTGGGACTGACCCACCGAACAAAAAAAGCGCTACTCTACCGCAACTGGGCCGCCGCGCCAAATGCGTTCGCCCCGACGCGCCCGCGCCGCGCGGCCCTGCCGGCTCCCCGGAGCGGGACCGGCCACGGCCAAAGCCGCTACTTTATCGCAGCCTGCCCGTTCGGCCAAGCGAATCGCCCGGCTCGCATCGCCGGCCGGATCAGGGCCCCGCGACCGGGACCAGGTTGAGCAGGATCTGCCCGTCCGCGAAGGCCCCCGCGTAGGTCTCGTACAGCGTCTGCGCCTCGGTCGGGAAGGCCTCGTTCAGAATGCCGGGCACCCAGTAGTCGGCCCCCGGCACGGCAGGGTCGAACCACGAGACGTACAGGATCACGCCGTCGGCGAGAGGCTCCTCCGCCTTGTAGGTGCTCCAGCCTTCCGCCTGCTGCTGCCGTTCCTCGCTCTCGCTGGCCGCCAACGCCTCGGCCACCCGCGTCATCGTCTCCTCGAAGGCGCTCTCCCCGCCGGCGCTGACGAAGTTGAGCACGATGCCGTTGCGGGCGGTGAACTCGCGGGGCCGGTCCTGGACCAGGGGCGGCTCCGGCACGGGGGCCGCCTCGGTCTCGGCATCCGGTTCCGTCGGCTCCTCCGGCGCGGCATCGGCCTGGGTCGCCTCCTCCGCCGGCACCGAATCCGCCTGCGCCGGCTCGTCCGGGGCCGGCGCCGGATCCGACTCCTCCGGGGGCTGCGAGGCTGCGCCGGCGGGTTCCTGCGGGGGCTGGGAGGCCGGAACGGGTTCCTGTGAAGACTGGGAGGCCGGAACGGGTTCCTGTGAAGACTGGGAGGCCGGAACGGGTTCCTGCGGGGGCTGCGAGGCCGGAGCGGGTTCCTGCGAAGACTGGGAAGCCGGGGCGGGCTCCTGCGAAGACTGGGAGGCCGGGGCGGGCTCCTGCGGGGGCTGCCCGGACACCTCCCCGATCACCGCCGCCCCGGGAAGACTCCCGCCCCCGCACACGAACCCCAGCCAGAACGCCGCCACGACGGCGGCAACGCCACCCCTCCGCCCCCGCAGGTCCGCCATCCCCATCCCGCCTTCCCCTCGATTCGGAAGCCGCCCAGGACCGCGGCGAGCCCCTGACCCGCCAATCGTCGCCCGCGGCCCCGCCCGGAGCCCAGCCAACCCTCCAGGAATCCGCGCCGCTATACGGCGCAGACGCCGACCCGCCAATCGTCGCCCGCGGCCCCGCCCGGAGCCCGACCCCCCCAGGGTCCGCGCCGTTCCACGGCGCAGGCGCCTAGACGAACACCTGCATCACTTCGCTGGCCAGCAGCCGGCCCGGCCGCGTCAGCCGCAGGCGCTCCCGGTCGTCCTCCAGCAGGCCGGCCTCGACGCAGCGCGCCAGCTCGCCGCCCCAGCGCTCCCAGATCCTCACCCCGTACCGGCGCTCGACGGCGGCGACGTCGACCCCCTCGGTGAGCCGCAGCCCGAGGAACAGGGCATCGGTCGCCCGCTCCCCGCTGGACAGCACCCGCTCGTGGGCCACCGGGCTGGCCCCGCCCGCGACCCTCTCCACATAAGACACCGTTTCGCTCACGTTGCGCCAGCGCCGGCCGTCCCGCGTGGAGTGCGCGCCGCACCCGAACCCGACCCACGCGCCGTCCGACCAGTACTTGAGGTTGTGACGGCACCGGCGGCCGGGCCGGGCCGCGTTCGAGATCTCGTACTGGCGGTACCCGGCCGCCTCCAGGCGGTCGAGGGCCGCGTCGTACATCCCGGCCGCGACGTCGTCCGGCGCCTGCGTCCAGCCCCCCCGGGCCATGTCCTCCCGGAGCGGGGCGTTGGGATAGAGCTCGAGCAGGTAGAACGAGACGTGGCCGGGGTCGAGCTGCAGCAGGACGTCGAGGGTCTCGCCCCAGTCTTCGGGGGTCTGCTCCGGCAGCCACACCATCAGGTCGACGCTGACGTCGTCGAACCCGGCGGCCCGGGCCGCCTCGAACGCCTCGATCGCCCGCGCCGCCGTGTGCACGCGGCCGAGGCGGCGCAGCTCGGCGTCTCGGAACGACTGCACGCCGAGGCTGAGCCGGGTCACCCCGGCCGCCCGGTAGCCCTCCAGCCGCGGCCTCGACGCGGTCTCGGGGTTCGCCTCGAGGGTGACCTCGGCCGCCGGATCGAGCGCGAAGCTCGATGCGCACCGGGCGATGAGGGTCCCGACGTCGGCGGGGTCGAGCACCGACGGGGTGCCGCCGCCGAAGAACACGGAGTCCGCGCGCCCGCCGTCCCCCGCCGACTCGATCTCGCGCGCCAGGGCGGCGACGTACCGGCGCTTCAGGCCGGTCTGCACGAGCTGCCGGTTGAAGTTGCAGTAGTTGCAGATGGCCTCGCAGAACGGCACGTGCAGGTAGATGCCCAGGGGGCCGGCGGAGGGGATGGCGTTCTCTGGCATGGCGCCCGATGGCCCCGTCGGGTGGCGCGGCGAGGGATGCGCGGGCGGCGGTCTCACGCGCCCCTGCGTCCTCCCGGCCAGTTCAGCTCGGCGCTGCCCGCTTTCAGGCGGGCCCTCGCCCGCGAGGACGTCCTGGCCGGCAGCTTCCGCCGGGGCCTCGCCTTCCACTCGGCGATGAGGGCCTCACGGCTGGGCGGGTTGTTGAACTCCCGATAGTCGGCGCCGTCGTACCTCAGGAACTCGCACATTTCGCGAAGCCGGGAGTACATGCGGGAACCGACGCGCACGAGCAGCGAGTCGAGCTCCTCGGGATCGTCGAGGTCCTCGTAGTTCGACGTGAAAATGGTGGGGCGGCGGTCGTTGTACCGGCTGTTGACGATGAAGTTCATGGTCTCGTCCACCCAGTCCGTCAATCGCTCCGCGCCCAGATCGTCGAGCACCAACAGCTCCGCCTCGACCACCGGGCGGACCACATCCACCTCGGAGGTGCGGGTCACCGGGTCGTAGGTGCTGCGAATCGTGTTGAGCAGGCTCCGTGTGTCGTAGTACAGGCCGTGCGCCCGCGTCTCCGACACCACTTGCCTGAGGACCGCCACCGCGATGTGGGTCTTGCCGATGCCGGGTGGACCGACCAGCAGCAGCCCCTTGTCCACCACCGGGAAGGCTTCGACGAACCGACGGGCCCGATCGACCGCGCGCAGGAGGTCGTCGTTGTCGTAGGTGACGAACGTGTCCAGGCCACAAGAACGGTATCGGGTCGGGATCTTCGCCGCCTTCAGCAAGGTCCGGGCCGCCTCCGTCCGCCAGCACTCGCAGCGCTCGACTCGAAGGACGCCGTCATGGGACACCTTCCGCCAGCGCGTGCCGTCGCAGTGTGGACAGGACATTGGAGGAGTCGCGCCCCTGCCGGCTCCCGGGCCGCCGCCGGCAGGCGGGAAACCGCCCGATCAGTCCGCGCTCCCGCGCTCGCGGCCGCCCTCGGCCGGATTCTCCACGCGGACCAGATCGGTGGGTGCCGATCTTACCAGCGCGGTGCCCAGCCGGCGCTCCCAATCTCCGAGCCCGCGGGCGAGCTCCTGCTTGACGTAGGCCATGAACTCGTTGACCTCCGCCTGCATGCGGTCCATCTTGCTCCGCATGTTGAGGATGATCTCCACCCCCGCGAGGTTGACGCCCAGCTCCCGCGTCAGCGTCAGTATCGTCTCCAGTCGCTCGAGGTCCGCGTCGGAGTACTGCCGGGTGTTGCCCTCGGTCCGGGACGGCTTCAGCAGCCCCTCGCGCTCGTAGAGCCGCAGCGTCTGCGGATGGATGTCGTAACGGCGCGCCACCGCGCTGATCATGTAGTAGCCCTGCCCCGATCCCCTGCCTGGCATGTCCCACCCGCTTTCTGACGCTGCTCGTGCGCGGTCACCACAGCCCGGCGCGCACGTCCTCGGTGCTGTTCTCCGCGAACCGACGCATCAGCTCCTTCGATCGCTCGTCGAGCACGCGGGGAAGGACCAACCTGACCTCGACGATCAGGTCTCCCGCCGCGCCCGTGCGCGGCGACGGGGCCCCGCGGCCGCGCAGGCGGAACCGCTGGCCCGACTGGGCCCCCGGCGGAATCCGTATCCGGGCCCGGTCCCCGACGGTCGGCACCTCGACCCGCGCCCCCAGCGCCGCCTCGTGGACCGCGATCGGCAGGACGAGGTGCAGATCGTCGCCCTCGCGCCGGAACAGCGGATGCGGCTCCACCGCCACCGTGACGTACAGGTCCCCGGTGGGGCCGCCGCGGCGCCCGGCGTTCCCGCCGCCGGAGACCCGCAGCCTCGTCCCGGCCGTGACCCCCGCCGGCACCGGCACCGCGATGGCCTCGATGCGCGACAGGACCCCCTCGGCCCCGCACACGCCGCAGGGACGGTGCCGGCGGCGCCCGGTCCCGCCGCAGTCGGCGCAACGGCGCGAGAACACCATGTGCCCCCGCATCCAGCGGGAGTGCCCGGCGCCCCCGCAACTCGAGCAGCGGCCCTCGGCGACGCGCCGGGTCCCGGCGCCCCCGCAGGCGTCGCAGGCGGCGACCCGGGTCACGGTGACCTCGTGCGCCCCTCCCCGCATGGCCTGCTCGAACGTGATCTGCAGCGTCGCGTGCAGATCGACGGCCGGCGCCTCCCCCCGCGCCCGGCGCCCCGACCCGGCGATGACCTCGGCGAACAGGTCCCCGAAGCTGGACGCGGCATCGCCGGCCGGGGCCCCGGAGAAGTCGAAGCCCTCGAAGGCGATGTCGCCCGCCGGGGGCGGCGACGCGGCGAGGCCGTGCGCGTCGTAGTCGCGGCGCCGTTCCGGATCGATGAGGGTCTCGTAGGCCTCGGTCATCCGGCGGAAGACGGCCGCGGTCTCGCGGTCCCCGGGATTGATGTCGGGATGGTACTTACGCGCGAGACGGCGGTAGGCGCGCTTCAGCTCGCCCGCCGACGCGCTCCGCTCGACCCCGAGAACGACGTACAGGTCCATACGTCCGTCTCACACCGCGCCCGACGCCCCGCGGCGGGGGTCCGTGCCGCCTTCGCGCGACGCGGGGTCCCGCCGCGTGCCGTCGGGCTTCACTTCTTGTCCTCGACCACCTCGGCGTCGATGACCTCGCCCCCGCCGCCCGACCCGCCGCCGGCGCCGGGGGCCGACCCGCCGCCGTCGCCGGGCGCCCCCGACGACGGGTCGGGAGGAGGCGGCGGGGTCTGGCTCGCCTGCTTGTACATCGCCTCGGCCGCCTTGTGCTGAACCGCGGTCAGCGCCTCCATCGCGGACTTCAGGGCGGCGTCGTCCTCCGACTCGAGGGCCTTCCTCACGTCCGCCACCGCGCTCTCGATGGGGGCGCGGTCCTCGGACGACAGCTTGTCCCCGGCCTCCTGCATCATCCGCTCGGCCGCGTACACCGCCTGGTCGGCCTGGTTCCGGGCCTCGATCGCCTCCTTGCGCGCCTTGTCCTCGTCGGCGTGCGACTCCGCCTCGCGCATCATGCGGTCGACCTCCTCCTTGGACAGGCCGCTCGAGGCGGTGATGGTGATCTTCTGCTCCTTGCCGGTCCCCTTGTCCTTCGCCGACACGTTCACGATGCCGTTCGCGTCGATGTCGAATGCGACCTCGATCTGCGGCACCCCGCGGGGGGCCGGGGGCAGCCCCACGAGCTGGAACTTGCCGAGGGTCCGGTTGTCCCGGGCCATCGACCGCTCGCCCTGCAGCACGTGCACCTCGACGCTCGTCTGGCTGTCGGCCGCGGTCGAGAAGATCTCGCTCTTCTTGGTGGGAATGGTGGTGTTGCGCTCGATCAGGGTGGTGCGGACGCCCCCCAGGGTCTCGATGCCGAGCGAGAGGGGGGTGACGTCGAGCAGCAGCAGGTCCTTGACCTCGCCGGCCAGCACCCCCGCCTGCAGGGCCGCCCCCACCGCGACCACCTCGTCGGGGTTGACCCCCTTGTGGGGGTCCTTGCCGAACAGGTCCCTGACGATCGCCTGCACGCGCGGCACCCGGGTGGAGCCGCCGACCATGACCACCTCGTCGATCTGCGACGCGTCGAGCCCCGCGTCGGCGAGGGCGCGCTTGACCGGCGCCACCGTCTTCTGCAGCAGGTCCTCGACGAGCTGCTCGAAGCGCGCGCGGCTCAGCTTCATGGCGAGGTGCTTGGGGCCGGACTGGTCGGCGGTGACGAACGGCAGGTTGATCTCGGTCTCGACCACCGTCGACAGCTCCATCTTGGCCTTCTCCGCCGCCTCCTTCAGCCGCTGGAGGGCCATGCGGTCCTTGCGGAGGTCGATGCCGTCGCTCTTGTGGAACTCGTCGGCGATCCACTCGATGATGCGCTGGTCGAGGTTGTCGCCGCCGAGGTGGGTGTCGCCGTTGGTGGACTTCACCTCGACGACGCCTTCGCCGACCTCGAGGATGGAGATGTCGAAGGTGCCGCCCCCGAAGTCGTAGACGGCGATGGTCTCGTCCTTCTTCTTGTCGAGCCCGTAGGCGAGGGCGGCGGCGGTGGGCTCGTTGACGATGCGCTGGACGTTGAGGCCGGCGATCTGGCCGGCGTCCTTGGTGGCCTGCCGCTGGGCGTCGTTGAAGTACGCGGGCACGGTGATGACGGCGTCGGCGATCGACTGCCCCAGGTACTCCTCCGCCGCCTGCCTGAGCTTCTGGAGCACCATGGCGGAGATCTCGGGCGGCGACAGGTCCTTGTCCCCGGCGCGGACCCGGGCGTCGCCGTTCGACCCCCTGATCACCTCGTAGGGCACCATCTTCATCTCTTCGCTGACCTCGTCGAACTTGCGGCCCATGAAGCGCTTGATGGAGAAGACGGTGTTCTCCGGGTTCGTCACCGCCTGGCGCTTCGCCACCTGTCCGACCAGCCGCTCGCCCGACGTGGCGAACGCGACCACGGACGGCGTGGTCCGGCCGCCCTCCGGGTTCGTCACCACCGCCGGCTCGCCGGCCTCCATCACCGCCACCACCGAGTTCGTCGTACCAAGGTCGATGCCGATTACCTTGCCCATAACACCATGTCCTGAAAGAGTTTACGAACCGGCACCCGCACGCGCGGGAAACGATAACTAACAGTGGACAGATTATATAATCTTAGCTTTGTGATGTAAATCCCGTACGCGCTCCGATCGGGGCGTCCGGGCCGACGCAGCGCCCCGTCACCCCTCCCCGCCGGCGGCCGGCGCGGTCCCGTCCGGCCGTCCGCCGCCCGCCTTCTGCATCAGGTACGCCTTGATGAACGGGTCGAAGTCCCCGTCGAGGACCCGGTCGACGGCGCCGGTCTCGACCTTCGTGCGCAGGTCCTTGACCATCTGGTAGGGGTGGAGCACGTAGCTGCGGATCTGGCTGCCGAACCCGATGGCCTTCTTCTCGCCGCCGATCTCCTCGAGCCTGTCCTGCTGCTCCTTCTGCCTGAGGTCGTACAGCCGCGCCCTGAGCACCTTCATGGCCGCGTCGCGGTTGCGGTGCTGCGAGCGCTCGTTCTGGCAGGACACGACGATGCCGCTGGGCAGATGGGTGATGCGGACGGCGGAGTCGGTCACGTTGACGTGCTGCCCCCCGGCCCCGCTCGACCGGTAGGTGTCGATGCGCAGGTCCTTCTCGTCCACCTCGACCTCCACGTCCTCGGGCAGCTCGGGCCACACGAACACCGAGGCGAACGACGTGTGCCGGCGCGACGCCTGGTCGAAGGGCGACATCCTGACCAGGCGGTGCACCCCGGCCTCGGCCAGCATCAGCCCGTAGGCGTAGTCGCCGGCGATGGTGAGGGTGCCCGCCTTGATGCCCGCCTCGTCACCCGGCTGCCACTCGATGACCTCGACCTTGAAGTCGCGCCGCTCGGCCCAGCGCAGGTAGGCGCGGGCCAGCATCTCCGCCCAGTCTTGCGACTCGGTGCCGCCGGCGCCGGGATGGATGGTGACGATGGCGTTCTTGTCGTCGTGCTCGCCGCCGAGCATCTTCTTGATCTCGCCGGCCTCGACCTCGGCCGCGAGGGCGTCGAGGGCGGCCACGAGGTCCTCCCCCACCGGCTCGCCCTGCCC
Source organism: Vicinamibacterales bacterium (assembly GCA_965204675.1). GTDB lineage: Bacteria > Acidobacteriota > Vicinamibacteria > Vicinamibacterales > UBA8438 > JAJEEA01. Next base: position 3,604,914 of record OZ242003.1, on the reverse strand, counting down.
GATCCAGTCGACGAGGACGCCGAGGTCCTCCGCCTTGCTCCGCAGCGACTCCGCGAGGTCGCGGTCGTCCTGCAGGCGCCGGCGGCGCCGCAGGACCTCCTGCGCCCGGTCCGGATCGCTCCAGAAGTCGGCGGCGGCGGCGCGCGTCTCGAGCTCGCGAAGCTCCCGGTCGGTGCCGGGGGTGTCAAAGATAGCCGCGCAGGGCGAGCGACCGCTCCACGAGGTCCTGGTAGCGCTTGAGCTGTTCGTCGATCTCGATGGTCACGTCCGTCCTCCTGTGATGATCTCGTCCGCCCGCGCCGCGGGACCGGCGCGCCCGCCCCGGCCGGCGCCGACCCTGAACTCGCGGCCCTGCCGCAGCCGCGCGAGGTTCGAGCGGTGGGTGAACACGATGAACCCGGCCAGCGCCGCCGCCAGGTACACGTCTTCGAGCGGCACCGCCGGGTCGGGCCGGGCTCGGAACGCCAGCAGTATCGCCGGCATCGCCGCGGCGGCGCCGACCGAGGCCGCCGACACGTAGCGCGACAGCGTCAGGAGGGCCGCGAAGACCGCGAGCCCGCCCGCCACCGCCCCCGGATGCGTCGCGAGGAACACCCCCGCCGCGGTGGCGACCCCCTTGCCCCCGCGGAACCCCGCGAAGACCGGATAGCAGTGCCCGAGGGTCGCGGCGGCGCCGGCCGCCAAACCCAGCGTCGCCGCCGGGACCGGGCCGTCCCCCGCCAGCCAGGACGCCAGCAGGGCCGGCGCGTATCCCTTCGCGGCGTCGAGCGCCAGCACCGCGAGGGCCGGCCGCCAGCCGAACGCCCGGAGCATGTTCGTGGCGCCCGGGTTGCCGCTGCCATGCCCGCGGACGTCGCTCCCGTACAGCCGCCGGCTGATCGGCACCGACGTCGGGCACGATCCCAGCAGGTAGCCGGCGAGCACCGCGAGAAACAGGGTGGAGACCAGGACAGCGCCTCCGGGGGCGGCTCTACGGCGCAGACTGCGTGACCCACGGCTCGAACCGCTCCTCGGTCCGGAGTCGAAGGCTGACCCGCTCGGCCTCGACGCGGTCGGCGAAGGGTCCGACCCCGACGCGATGCAGCGCCCCGGGGACCCCCGGCATCGGCTCGACCACGACCGGGTACCCCTTCGCCTCGAGGTCCGCCGCCACGTCCCGCGCCGCCGCCGCGCCGCGGACGCTCATCACCTGCACCACGAACGCCCCCGGCGGATCATTCGCGAACGCCCCCGGCGGATCACCCGCGAACGCCCCCGGCGGCGCCGGGGCGCGGCCGCCGGCCGGCGGGGCCGGCGCCTCGAACTCCAGGCTCTCCGACACCGGGCCCGCCCCGCGCAGCCGCTCGAAGTAGCTCAGGCGGCCGAGCCGCGGCGCCGACATGTCTTGCGGCACGTTCCGGGCCCCGGCGCCGTCGAGGCCGTCCGGGGCGGCGGCCGGGAACGCCACCGGCCATCCGGCGCCGCCCGAGGCCGACAGCCCCCGCCCGACCTGCACCCCGCACAGGAACGCGACGACCACGGCGAAGACCGCGAGCATGGTCAGGAACACGAGCTGCTTGGGGCCGACCGTCACCTCAGGCCGATGCGTCCTTCCCATCATCGCTGTTGGTCTTTTCGGCCCCGGAGACCTTCGGCAGCAGGTTCAGGAACTCGACGGGGACCGGGAACAGGATCGTGGAGTTCTTCTCGGTGGCGATCTCGGTCAGCGTCTGCAGGTAGCGCAGGGTGACCGCCAGGGGTTGGGTGGCGATGACCCCGGCCGCCTGCGACAGGCGCTCGGACGCGTTGAACTCACCCTCGGCGTGGATGATCTTCGCCCGCTTCTCGCGCTCCGCCTCCGCCTGCTTCGCCATCGCCCGCTGCATGTTGTCGGGCAGGTCGACGTGCTTCACCTCGACCGCCGACACCTTGATGCCCCACGGATCGGTCTGCTGGTCGAGCAGGTGCTGCAGGTCGCGGTTGAGCCGTTCACGCTCGGAGAGCAGATCGTCGAGGTCGACCTGCCCGAGGACGCTACGCAGCGTGGTCTGGGCGAGCTGGGAGGTGGCGTAGTTGAAGCTCTCGACCTCGACGATCGCCTTCTGCGGGTCCATCACCCGGAAGTAGATGACCGCGTTCACCTTCACCGACACGTTGTCGCGGGTGATGATGTCCTGCGGCGGGACGTCCATGACGATGGTCCGCAGCCCCACCCGGACAATCCGATCGATGGGGGCGAAGACGAGGATGACCCCCGGCCCCTTGGGCTTCGGGAGCAGCTTGCCGAGCCGGAAGATGACCCCGCGCTCGTACTCGTTGAGGATCTTGATGGAGCTCGCCAGGTAGAAGGCCACCATCAGGCCCACGATGAGCATCGGGTTGTTGAGCAATGTCGTCACTGCAGTCTCTCCCCGACCCGTTCCGCGGGCCGCTCGGGCGACACCGTCAGGGTCATGCCGTCGATGGCGACGACGCGCACGCGCGCGCCGCGCGGGATGGGCTCGCCCGCCGTCGCCGACCAGATCTCGCCATGGGTCGACACGCGGCCGAGCTCGCCCGGCTCTATCGGTTCGACCGCCTCGCCCCGCTTGCCGACCATGCCGTCGACCCCGGTCACCGGCGGGCTGAGGTGGGCGCGGACGGCCAGTCGCCCCAGCAGGGTCACGAGCACCGCCAGCGCCCCCATCACCGAGAGAACGAACGGCCATCCCGGCTGCAGCTCGGGCAGGGGCGAGTCGATCAGCATCACCGCCCCGAACACCATGCTCAGGAGCCCCCCGGCCGCGAGGGCGCCGAAGGTGGGGGTCAGCATCTCGAGAATCAGCAGCACGAGCCCGAACAGCAGCAGCAACAGCCCGACGTAGTTGACGGGGAGGATCTGCAGCGCGAAGAACGCCAGCAGCAGGCACAGCCCGCCCGCCACGCCCGGCAGGATCGCGCCCGGGCTCCACAGCTCGATCGTCAGCCCGAGCGTGCCGAGGCTCAGCAGGAGCACGGCGATCTGCGGATGGGCGATGGCGCTGAGCAGGCGCTGCCGCCACGTCATCTCGATCGGCTCGACCCGCGCGCCGGCGGTGCGCAGGACCTCCTCCCGCCCGTCCCACCGGGTCACGGCCCGCCCGTCGAGCGCCTCGACGAGGGCGTCGAGGTCGTCGACGACGAGATCAATCAACGGGGGCTCGGCCCCGAGGGCCTCCTCCTCGGTGAACGACCGGCTGTCGACCACCGCCTCCTCGGCCAGCTCGACGTTCCGGCCGCGCTGCGCGGCCAGCGAACGGGCATAGGCGGCGACGTCGGAGGCGGCCTTCTCCGCCACCGTCTCGTCCATCGGCTGCCCGCTGCCGGCCACCGGGTGCGCTGCCCCCACGTGGGTCCCGGGGGCCATGGCCGCGACGTCGGCGGCGATGGTGATGAGGAAGCCGGCCGACGCCGCCCGCGCCCCGCTCGGGCCCACGAACACCACCACCGGGACCTCGGACTCGATGATGGCGGTGTTGATGTCGCGGGTCGAGTCGACGAGCCCCCCCGGCGTGCGCAGCACGAGCACGACGACGTCGGCCTCCTCGGCCGCCGCGTTGTCCAGGGTCTGCACGATGAACTCGGCCGAGGCGGGGTGGATGAGGGCGTCGACCTCGGCCACGTGGACCACCGGCGTGCCGAGGTCCACGCCGGCGTCGCCCGCCGGGGCCGCGAGGCGCTCGCCCTCCTCGGCCGCGGGCGTCTCGGGGGGCTCGGCGGGCTGCCCCGCGGGCAAGGGGCCGTCGAACGCGGTCAGAATCGCCCCGATCGCGATGAGGCGAATCGGCAAACGAAACCGCGGCGCGATCATGTCGATTCCTCGGGGGGCCGCGCGATCGGGAACCACCGGTCGACCCGCGCCCCGCCTCCCATGTTAACGCTTAGCCGCCCCCGGCAAAAGGTCTCCGGGATATCTGGTAGAGTTTGGAGCGCCGTGAGACGAACGCCGTCGACTGCGCCGGGGACCGGGGCCCCTTCACGCCACCGGCCGTGACCGCCACCGTGCACGCCGCGGCGATCATCGCGGGTGGCCGGGGACGCCGCCTGGGCGGGCTCGACAAGAGCGAGCTCGTCGTCGGCGGCCGGCGCATCATCGAACGACAGCTCGCGGTGCTCGGCCAGGTCGCCCCGCACGTCCTCGTGGTCACGGACGACCATCACCGCTTTCGCACGTCCGGGCTTCGGGTATGCGACGACCGCCTGCCGGGGGCGGGTCCGCTGGGAGGCCTGCACACCGCGTTGACCCGGTCGCCGGGCTCGCGGACCCTCGTCGTCGCCGGCGACCTGCCGTTCCTGTCGGCGGCGTTCCTGCGCCACCTCGCGGCCCGGGCGCCGCGTGCCGACGCGGTGGTGCCGCGGAACGCGGCCGGCCTGCAGCCGTTGTGCGCGGTCTACGATCGCGGCTGCGCAGAGGTGATCCGCGGCCGGATCGAGAGGGGGCGGCGGCGTCTGGTGGACCTGGCCGGCTGCCTGCGCGTGACCGAGGTGGGACCCGACGAGGTGGCCGCTTTCGATCCCGACGGCATGCTGCTCTTCAACGTGAACACGCGGGCCGACCACGAGCGGGCCATCGCGGCCGCCGGCGGCGACGCCGGCCTGGAAGCGCGCGCCCCCCCGGCATGAACCGATGGAACGCCCTGCTCCGACCCACGCCGGCCGCTCGGCCACGCCGCGCCCCCCGGCCCGCGCCGCCGCGCTTCGAGACAGCCCGCGCCGCCCCGCGCCGAGACGGGTCCGCGCCGCCGGGCGCCTGAACCGGGCGCCTCATTCCGACTGAACCGAGCATGATACTGCCACTGCACACGGACTTGCGCCGCGCCGTCACGTCGGCCCTGGGCGAGCTGTACGGCCTCGCGCCGGACGCGGCGCCCCCCATCGTGATCGAGTATCCGCCGGACCGGAAGATGGGCGACCTCGCCGTCACCGTCGCGTTCGACCTCGCTCGCGTCCTCCGGAAGGCCCCCCGCCTCATCGCGGCGGAGATCGCCGAGGCGGCGGCCGGCCGGGAGGACCTCGGACGTCTCGAGGCGACCGGGGCCGGCTATCTCAACCTGTTCCTCGATCGCCCGAGGTTCGCGCGCGCCCGCCTCGGCGGGGACCCGCCGGCGCCCGCCCCCGGGGAGCGCGAGAAGACCATCGTCGAGCACACCGCCATCAACCCGAACAAGGCGGCCCACGTCGGCCACCTCCGCAACGCCGCCCTCGGCGACACCCTGTGCCGGCTGCTGCGGTTCCGCGGGGCCGACGTCGAGGTGCAGAACTACATCGACGACACCGGCGTGCAGGTCGCGGACGTGGTGGTGGGGCTGCGGGAGCTGGAGAGGAAGGACGTCGAAGGCGTGCGCCGACTCGCCGCCGAGCCCCGGTTCGACTACTACTGCTGGGACCTCTACGCGCGGGTGACGCAGTGGTACGAGGAGAACGACGCCCGGCTGTCGTACCGCCGCGACGCCCTGCACGACCTCGAGCACGACGCCGACCCCACCGCGGCGATGGCGCGCTCGGTGACCGGCAGCATCGTGCGCTGCCACCTCCGGACGATGGCGCGCCTCGGGGTCGAGTACGACCTGCTGAGCTGGGAGGGCGACATCCTGCGGCTGGCGTTCTGGGACCGCGCCTTCGAGATCCTGAAGGCCTCGGGCGCCGTGCACCTCCAGGCCGACGGGCGGCTCGCGGGGTGCTGGGTGATGCCCATCGACGAGGCCGGCGAGGCCGGGGCGGCGGCGGGCAAGGCCGGGGACGCCGGGGCGACGGCGGGCAAGGCCGGCGACGCCGGGGCGCCGGCGGGTGACGCTCGCGGGGCAGGGGCGCCGGCAGGTGACGCCGGCGAGGCCGGGGCGACGCGGCGCGACGCCGACGACGAGGCCCGCCTCAAGGTCATCGTGCGGTCCAACGGCACCGTCACCTACGTCGGCAAGGACATCGCGTACCAGCTCTGGAAGTTCGGCCTCCTCGGCCGCGACTTCCACTATCGCCGCTTCGACGCGCAGCCCTCCGGCCGGCCCCTGTGGACCACGTCGAGCGCCGCCGCGCCCGACGCCGGGGCCGCCGCCACGCCGCCTGGTGCGAGCCCTCCCGCGCCGGACGCCGGAGCCGCCCCGGCGTTCGGCCGCGCCGCCGCCGTCTACAACGTCATCGACACCCGACAGAGCTACCTGCAGCGGCTCCTGGCGCAGGCCCTGGCGGCGCTCGACCACCCGAAGGAGGCCGAGCGCTCCACCCACTTCTCCTACGAGATGGTGGCGCTGTCGCGCAACACCGCCCGCGCCCTCGGCCACGCCGCCGGCGACGAGGACGGCAGGCCTTTCGTCGAGGTCTCGGGCCGCAAGGGGCTCGGGGTCAAGGCCGACGACCTCCTCGACCAGGTGACGGCGCGGGCCGAGCGGGAGGTCGCGGCCCGCCACCCCGACCTCGCGGAAGGCGAACGCCGGCGCACCGCCGCGATCATCTCGACGGCGGCGGTCCGCTACTTCATGATCAAGTTCTCGCGCGGCAAGGTCATCGCCTTCGACATCGACGACGCCCTCAGCTTCGAGGGCGAGACCGGGCCGTACCTGCAGTACGCCGCCGTCCGCGCCCGGAAGATCCTCCAGAAGCTGCACGAGCGCAGCGGCCTCGCGGCCGAGGACATCGCGCCGGGCCTGGCGACGATGCCCGACGCCCCCCTCGCGGGCCCCGCCGGCGACGAGCTCTGGGGCCTCGTCCTCGAGGCGTCACGCCTCGACGAGGTCGCCGACCAGGCCGTGCGCACGCTGGAGCTGTCGGTCCTCGCCAAGTACGCCTTCGGGCTCGCCCAGCGCTTCAACGGCTTCTACCACAGCAGCCCCGTCGTCGCGGAGACCGACGAGGCGACCCGCCTCTGGCGCGCGGCCGGCGTCGCCTGGTTCGAGGCGCAGATGACCCGCACCCTCGCCCTCATGGGCTGCGAGGTCCCTGACCGGATGTAGGGCCTGGCGTCGGATCGCTTCGGACACGTCCCGACCGGCGACGGGAGCACCCGCCGCGCGTCCCCCGGTGGCGCGGCGTCGGCCGCGAGGTCGCCGAGCCGAGGTCCGGCTCCCCACGAGGCGGAAGGCGGCCACCGGGCGCCGATCCACCGAGCTCGACGCCGTCTCCCGGCGGCGCATCACGGGGCGATGCCGAGGAACAGCGCCATCGCGCGGTTGATGCGTACCATGTCGACCTCGTCGAGTCGGCCGATGGTGCTGCCGAGCCTGCCGGCACGAACGGACATCGTCTTGTCGACCATCACGCACGACGGCGCCTGCAGACCGTTCCTGGCGGACGGCTCGAGCGGCAGTCGGAACAGAGGCGCCGGCGGTGTCACGGTCGAGGTCACCGGGAGGACGGTCACGGTGGCGTGGCCCGCGAAGAGGTCGGATTGCACGACCACCGCCGGACGCGGCTTGCCGAAGTCGCCCGGCAGGGCGACGGTGACGAGGTCGCCGCGCCTCAATGCCAGTCCCCGAGATCGTCGAGCGCCGCGTCGAGGAAGCTCGTCAACTCGGGGTCGGCGCGGTCTGCGGCAGCCGCGAGGGCCACCTGACGGGAGCACTCCTCGGCGAAGCCCTCGGCGCGAGTATCCGGCACCCAGACTTGTACGGGGCGCAGGCCCTGCGCCCTGAGGGCATCACGATGCTTCTGCACCCGTTGGCTTACGGTTCGGCTCGGCATGGCGACGCTCTTTCCGAATGCGGATTCGACATCGTTACATGTAACACAGTCCCGAGGTGGAAGCAAACCCGCCGATCGTCGCCTGCGGCTCCGCTCACCGCCCGACCAACCCTCCAGGAGTCGGCTCGGTTCCACGGCGCAGACTCCTACGCCCGGTCGAGGGCGACCACCGTCTCGACGTGCGGGGTGTTCGGGAACATGTCGAACGCCCGGACCTCGCCGAGGCGGTAGCCGGACGACCGCAGGGCGCGCAGGTCTCGGGCCTGGGTGGCGACGTCGCACGAGACGTAGACGATGCGCCGGGGGCGGCGGCGCGCGAGCCGGGTGACGGCTTCGCGCGAGAGGCCGGTCCGCGGGGGGTCCACGATGACGGCGGCGCCCGAGAGACGGCCGCAGCGTTTCAGGTACGTCTCGACCGGCGCCCGGACGACATGCAGATCGCCCTCGAGGGGCGCGCCGTTGGCGGTGAGGTCGGCGGCGCTCACCCGGTCGCGCTCCACCGCGGTGACCCGGGCCCCGCCGCGCGCCGCGATGCCCGCCGCGAAGAGCCCCACCCCGGCGTACAGGTCCACGACGTCGCCGCCGGCGGCGAGCTCGGCCACCGCCGCCGTCAATCCGGCCACGAGGTGGCGGTTCGCCTGGAAGAACGCGTTGGCGTGCCGGCGCAGCGCGAGGGTCTCCGCCCGGGGCGACGGCAGGAAGGCGGCCAACGGATCGGCGACGAACGGCGACCCCACCGCCAGCGGCGGCCCCGGAAGCGCCACCGACGCCACCGACAGGCCCGATACGCCCGCCTCCTCGGCCAGCGCCTCCCACCGTACGCCCGCGGCGGCGACGGGGCCCTGCACGAGCAGATGCAGAACGCACCGCTCCCCGGCGAGATCCTCGGCCAGCTCGACGGTCCGGACGCCGCCCGCCAGCAGCTCGGCCGCCCGTTCGTTCAACACCGCGACCACGCGCTCGGCGCCCGCCGACAGGACGCCGGTGCCGGCCGCGCCGCAGATGCGGTGGGAGCCCTCGTCGAGGAACCCGACCCCGCCGTCGCCGGCGTGCAGGCGCGCGCGCATCCGGTAGCCGGTCTCGGGCGACGCCGCGACCGCCGGCGGCTCCGGCAGATCGATGCGGCCGATGCGGCGGAAAGCGTCCTGCAGGATCTCCGACTTCAGGGCGAGCTGCCTCGGGTACGCGACGTGGGCCAGCGTCCGGCCGCCGCAGGAGGCGGGAACGTCGACGGGGCGCCGATCCGGCGACGGGCGCATCACGTCGAGGGTGCGGGCGAGCATCGCGCCGCCGCGCGTCCCTTCGACCGCCGCGCGTACCTGTTCCCCGGGAATGGCCCCGGCGACCAGCACCACGCGCCCTTCCCGGCGCGCGATCATCCGACCGCCGACGGCCGGCCTCTCGATGGTCAGCTCGACGGCGTCGGCGCGCTCCGAAGCGGTCTCGCCCGATGGGGTCATGGCTGGGTCCTGCCCCGGCCGCGGCGCGGATTGCTGCCGGGAATCGTCGACGCGGGACGCCGCGGTCGCGCGCGAAGCACCGTTGACGAGAGACTCCCCCGGGGCGCCGGTCGGCGGCCGGCGGCCGACGGGCAAGGGCGACGGCGGGCCAGCGCCGCCTAGTCCTCGAACCGCACCGCCGGCAGGCCGAGGCGGCCCCGCAGCAGCCGGTCCACGCTCGCGTCCACGGCGCGCGCGAAGGCCGCGGCATCCAGGCGCGACCTGAACGACGACAGCTCGTCCCGGGCGTCGGCCTCGAGGCCGTCGAGGTCCGGGCCCGCCGCCTCGCGCGCCGCCGCGAGCAGCGCGCGGTCGATCGCGTCGAGCCGTTCGACCACGGCCTTCCGCGCCCCGCCGCGGGCGCCGCGCACCGCCGGCCGGAGGGCGTCGAGGTCGGCGACGAGCCGCGTCAGGGCCGCGCGCAGGCCCTCCGGCATCTCTTCGCGCGCGAGCCGGTTGGAGGCCGCCTCGAGGATACGGTCGACGTGCCGTGGCAGGGTGAGGCGGCGGCCCGGACGCGTCCGGCGATCGGGGCCCTCCCCGCCGTCGGGAGCGTCGGCAACGTCGCGCGCCGCCGCGCCCACCCCGACCGCCCGCCGCCACTCGTCGAAGGCGTCGAGCACGTCGGCCTCGCAGAACTCGATGCGGAGCGGCCGCCGGTGGGGGCCGGTGGCCCGGTAGCGGGCGACCCGGCGGTCGATGCCGGCCCTGACCACCGGCAGCGGCACCCCCGCCTCGGCCCATCCGCGCACCCGCTCGAAGGCCGGCCCCACGATGCGGATCAGGTGGCCGTCGTTGCAGCGGCAGAGATAGGACTCGATCTCGCGGCAGTAGGCCCCGGGATCCATCATTCGACCGGGCCCCGGTTGCGGCGTCGTCCGTGCTTGGCGCGACGAGACGGTGGTCTTCTCGAAGGACCCGTCTCGACGGGGCCCCGGTTGCGGAGCCAGGCGAGCCGGAGACCGTGCAGGGTCAGGTCGGGGTCGACGCGGTCGATGGCCTCGGTCTCGGCCGCGATGGCCGCGGCGAGCCCGCCGGTGGCGACGCTGACGGCGGGCCCGTCGCCCGCCAGCTCGGCGCGCAGACGCGTCAGGAGCCCCTCGACCATGGCGACGTAGCCGAAGTACAGCCCGGACTGCATCGACGCCACGGTGCTCGTCCCGATGGCCTGCCCCGGGTGCCTGACGTCGACCCGCGGCAAGCGCGCGGCCCGCTCGAACAGGGCGTCGGCGGAGACCTCGACCCCGGGGCAGATGACGCCGCCGACGTAGTCGCCGGCGGCGGAGATGACGTCGAAGGTGGTGGCGGTGCCGAAGTCGACCACGACGATCCCCCGGCCCGCCTCCCCGTAGCGGTCGAGCGCGGCGAGGCTGTTCACGAGCCGGTCCGCCCCGACGTCCTCCGGAGGCCGATAGCGGATGCGCAGGCCGGCGTTGGCGGCGTCGACGACGAGGGCCTCCACCCCGAACGCGTCGCGCGCCATCCGGGTCACGGTGCGGGTCAGCGGGGGCACCACCGACGAGACGACCACCCCCGACACCTGCGCCCTCTCGAGGCCGGCCTCCTCGAAGAGCCGGCCGACCAGTACCCGCAGCTCGTCCGGGGTCCGGCCGCGCAGCGTCGCCAGCCGCCAGCTCTCGCCGAGTTGCGGCCCGTCGAAGATGCCGAAGACGATGTTCGTGTTGCCGACGTCGACCGCTAGCAGCATCGCTCCCCGTCCATCAGCCGACGTGCCGTACCTCGCCGCCCGACAAGCGCTCGCGGCGCCCGTCCACCCGCACGATCAACGCGCCCTGCTCGTCCACCCCCTCGGTGACCCCGTGGCGGCGGGCCGGGCCCTCCGACCACTCCACGGCGGCCCCCCGGCTCGACGGCGCCAGCGCCTCCCACCGCCGGAGCAGGGCCGCCACGCGGCCCGCCTCGAGCTCGGCGCACCGCGCGGCGAGGGCCGCCAGCACCTCCACCAGCAACGCGGCGGGGTCGACCCGGCGGCCGGTCAGGCCTTCCACCGAACCGGCCCGCGACGCCACCTCGGGCGGCCACCCGCCGTCGCGCAGGTTGATGCCGATGCCCACGACGACGCGGTCGACGCGGTGGCCCACGGTCGAGGCCTCGGCCAGGATGCCCGCCACCTTGCGGCGGCGTCCCGAAGCCCCGGCCACCACGTCGTTCGGCCACTCGAGCACCGCGTCGAGCCCCGCCGCCCGCGCGAGGGCCTCGGCCACCGCCACGCCGGCGGCGAGGGTCAGCACCGGGGGCGAGTCGGTGCGCAGCAGCACCGACACGTAGAGGCCGGCGCCGGGCGGGGACGACCAGCGGTTCCCGTGGCGCCCCCTGCCCGCCGTCTGCTCGTCGGCCACCACCACCGTGCCGTGCGGCGCGCCGCGCCCCGCGAGCTCCGCGGCGATGTCGTTGGTGGAGCCGACCCGCGGACGGTGGTGGACCCGGCCGTCGAACGGCCCGAGCCGTGGCCTCGCCTCGCGCAGGCGCGCCTGGAAGGAGGCGGAGGACGACCCGCTCACGGCCGGCCGCCCCATCGGCCCGCGTCCATGGCGGCGACCCGATCCGCCGCGCGGGCACGCGGCGCCGGCGTCACGGCGACAGCTCCGCCAGCACCTCGTCGAGCTGCTGCCGGCGCTGCCGCGCCGCCGCGTGCCGGGCCTCGGTCTCGGCCACCACCTCCGGGTCGGCGCGCTCCCGGAACTTGGGATTGCCGAGCTTGCCCTCCAGCGAGCCGAGCTGCTTCGAGAGCTTGTCGATCTCGCGGCGTAGCCTCGACGTCTCCGCCGCCCGGTCGATGACGCCGGCCAGCGGCAGGTAGAGCCGCATGCGGCGCACGACCCGGCGGACGGTGTCGGGGTCGGCCGGCGCCGACGCCACGAACTCGAACGCCTCGAGGCCGGCGAGCCGCCGCAGGTAGTCGCCGTGACCGTCGAGGACCGCGCGCTCGCCGGGCTCCGCGCCCTCGATGCGCAGCCGGAGCCGGCGCGACGGCGGCACCCCCAGCTCGGCCCGGACCGTGCGGACGGCGGTGATGACCTCCTGGAGGAGCGTCAGCACCGACACCGCCTCGTCGTCGGCCCATTCCGGCACCGGCCGGGGCCACGGGGCGCGGGTGACGGTCCGCGCGCCCCCGTCCGGCGTACGGCCGTCCTCGGCCGCGTCCGCCGGCGCGGGCAGGGTCTGCCAGAGCTCCTCGGTGACGAACGGCATGAACGGGTGGGCGAGGCGCAGCACCCGGTCGTGCACGGCGAGCAGCACCGCCTGCGCCCGCCCGCGGTCGCGGTCTTCCGCGTCGTCCTGCAGGTGCGGCTTCACCAGCTCGATGTACCAGTCGGCGTACTCGTGCCAGATGAAGTGGTAGAGCCGGTCGGCGGCGACATCGAACCGGTACCCCTCGAGGGCCCGGGTCACGTCGGCCGCGAGCTCGCTCACGCGGTGGAGCACCCAGCGGTGGATGGTCCCGAGCTCGGCCGTCGGGGGCACCGGCGGGCGCTCGGCCATCGACGCCGGGAGGTTCATCAGCACGAACCGAGAGACGTTCCAGATCTTGTTGACGAACTGCCGGTAGCCGCGGAGGCGCCCCTCCGAGAGCGAGATGTCCATGCCGGGCGAGGCGAGGGCGGCGAGGGTGAACCGGAACGCGTCGGCGCCGATGTCCTCCATCACCTGCAGGGGGTTGACGACGTTGCCCTTCGACTTGCTCATCTTCTGCCCGTGCGCGTCCCGCACGAGCGAGGTGATGTAGACGACCTTGAAGGGGACGTCGCCCGCGAACTTCATGCCCAGCATCATCATCCGCGCGATCCAGAAGAAGATGATGTCGAGGCCGGTGATCATGACGCTGGTCGGGTAGTACCGCGCGAGGTCGGCGGTGGCGTCGGGCCACCCCATGGTGCTGAACGGCCAGAGCCCCGAGCTGAACCACGTGTCGAGGACATCGCTGTCCTGGCGCAGGGGGCCGCCGCATTTGCAGGCCTCGGGCGCCTCCTCCGCCACCACGACCGTCCCGCACCGGTCGCAGTACCAGGCCGGCACCCGGTGGCCCCACCAGAGTTGGCGCGAGATGCACCAGTCGTGGATGTTGTCCATCCACTCGAAGTAGGTGCGGGCCCAGTTCTCGGGCACGAAGCGCGTGCGGCCGTCCTTCACGGCGGCGATGGCGGGCTCGGCGAGGGGCTTGATGCGCACGAACCACTGGGTCGACACCAACGGCTCCACGACGGTGTGGCAGCGGCTGCACTGTCCCACCGCGTGCCGGTGGTCCTCGACCCGCTCGAGCAGCCCCTCGGCCTCGAGCCGCTCGACGACGGCCTTGCGTGCGGCCAGGCGGTCCTGGCCCGCGAACGGCCCCGCCTCGGCCGTCATCCGGCCGTCCTCGCCGATCACCGCCACCTGGGGCAGCTCGTGCCGCCGGCCCATCTCGAAGTCGTTGGGGTCGTGGGCCGGCGTCACCTTGACGGCGCCGGTCCCGAACCCGGCGTCGACGAACCGGTCGGCTATCACCGGCAGCTCGCGGCCGATGATGGGCAGGCGCAGGGTCCGGCCGACGAGGTCGCGGTAGCGCTCGTCGTCGGGATGCACGGCCACCGCGGTGTCGCCCAGCATCGTCTCCGGCCGGGTGGTGGCCACCGTCGCCCCGCCGCCGGCGGCCGCTTCGGCGCCGGCCCCGGCGTCCGCTTGGCCCTCCGCCGCGTTCGCGGCGCCCTCGGCGTCCGCTCGACCCTCGCCCGACATCGCGCCGGTCTGGGCGGCGACGCCGGTCCGGGTGGGGACGCCGGCTTCGGCGCCCGACCGGCCCCTGGGCGCGTTGGCGGCGCCCTCGGCGCCGGCCCCGGCGTCGGCTTGGCCTTCGCCCGCGGCCGGGTAACGGACGTGGTAGAGCCGGCCCGCCTGCTCCTCGTGCACCACCTCCAGGTCGGAGAGGGCGGTGCGGCACCGGGTGCACCAGTTCACGATGTACTTGCCGCGGTAGATCAGCCCCTCGCGGTACAGGGTCACGAAGACCCGCCGCACCGCCCGCGACAGGTCGTCGTCCAGCGTGAAGCGCTCGCGGCTCCAGTCGACCGACGACCCCAGGGTGCGCATCTGGCTCGTGATGGTGCCGTGGCTCTGCCGGCTCCACGCCCACACCCGTTCCAGGAACGCCTCGCGGCCGAGGGCGTGGCGGTCGGTCCCGTCCTCGGCGAGCTGCTTCTCGACGACGTTCTGGGTGGCGATGCCCGCGTGGTCGGTGCCGGGCAGCCACAGCACGTCGTGGCCGGTCATCCGCTTCCAGCGGCACACGATGTCGGGCAGGGTCTGGTTGAGGGCGTGGCCGATGTGCAGCACGCCGGTGACGTTGGGCGGCGGCAGCACCATGCTGAACGGCGGGCGCGACGACGCCGGATCGGCCCGGAAAGCGCCGCTCGACTCCCAGAACGAGTACCACTTCGGGTCGACCGTGGCATGGTCGAACCCCTTGCTCAGCTCACGCATGTCACTCATGGTATCAAGCCGCCGGGAGGCGCCGGACGGGTCCGCCCATCCCGCCAGACGGCCTCGCCGGGCGCCCGGCCGGCCCGTCAGGAATCCCCATCGTTCTGCGGCGCACCTCGCCCACCGTCACCTCACCGCGCCGCCGGGCACCCGACCGGCCCTCCGGGAGTCCGCGCCGTTCCACGGCGCAGAGCCTCACCGCGACGCCGGGCGCCCGACCGGCCGTTCGGGAACCCGCGCCGTTCCCCGGCGCAGGCCCCGGGCGCGACGGTCGGGCGGGAACGGAATCGGGGCACGTCGTCGGGGGAGGATGGCGTGATGCGCCGGGGAATGGATGGGCGGCGGACGCGGATCGCGGTCAGGCCGGCTCGATGCGGCCGATCTGGTCGCGCACCAACCGCTCCGCCACCCGGGCCACCACCTCGGAAACCAGCTCGCCGGTGATGTCGTCCGACAGGCGCTCGACCACCCGCTCGGCCACCCGTTCGACGAGGTCGTCCTCGTCGGGCGGCGCGGCCTGACGCGGCCAGGGATAGGCGGCGCGGGCCCGGTCGAGGTCTCCCTGCTCGGCCGCGAGGAGCGAGACGAAGGCGGCGGCGAGCGAAGGCGGCGCCGGCGCCTCGACCGCGGGCAAGGCGGGCGCGGGCGGGGCCGCGTCACCGGCCTCCTCGGCCGGGGCATCCCCCGCCTCCTCATCGTGCGCCGCCGGCGAGGCCCCCGGCTCCGCATCCGGCGCCGGCGGCGGTCCCGAGCCCGGCGCCGCGGGCGAAGCACCGGCCGCGGAAGCCGCCGCATCCGAAGCCGCGGACGGAGCGACCGCCGCGGGAACCGCCGCATCATCCGGAGCCGCGGACGGAGCAACCGCCGCGGGAGCCGCCGCATCCGGAGCCGCGGACGAAGCAACCGGCGGCGCGGGAGCCGCCGCATCCGAAGCCGCCGGCGGGGCGTCGGCCGCCGCCGGGCCGTCCGATTCCGGGGCCGCGGGCAAGGCGTCGGAGGCCGCGGACGCCGGCGCCGCGCTCGGCTCCTCCGCCGCGTCCCCGCTCCCCCCGTCCGCCGCGCCCGGCGCCGCCGCGTTCCCGGCGGGGGCGGCCGCCCCCGCCGCGCCCGGCGCCGTCGGTCCCGCATCCGCCGGCACGCCGAGAAGCTCGCGCACCCGATTGAGCACCGCCGTCGGCTCGAACGGCTTCACGAGCACCGCGTCGCAGCCGACCTCGCGGGCCCGCTCGTCGTCGACGGGCTCGAAGGCCCCCGTCAGCAGCACCACCGGGATGCCGGACCGGGCGCTCTCGGCCTTGACGAACGCCGAGACCTCGTAGCCGTCCTTCTCCGGCATGTTGGTGTCGGCGAGGACGATGTCGGGCGGGTCGGCGGCGATGCGCTCGATCGCCTCGCGCCCGTCGCCGACCGTCACCACCCGGACGTCCTCCTCGGCGAAGGTCATCTCGATGACGCGCTGAATGGTGACGCTGTCGTCGGCAAGCAGTAGCGTGGCTGGCATCGGCAGGTCCGGCCCTCGATCGGGAGCGTAGCAGACTGACGGGCCGCGTCACCGGTCAGCGGCCGCGTCGACCGCCGCCGGCGGGCCGCCGGCGACCCCGGGCGCGGCCCGGTGGCGCTCGCGAATGAATCCGACGATGTCCCGCATGGGTGTCCCGGGCTGGAACACGCCTTCGATGCCGATGGCCCGCAGACCCGGCAGATCGGCATCGGGAATGATGCCCCCCACGACCACGATCACGTCGTCGAGGCCCTTCTCGCGCAGCAACTCCATCACCCGGGGACAGACGTGGTTGTGCGCCCCCGACAGGATGGACAGCCCGATGACGCCGGCGTCCTCCTGCAGGGCGGCCTCGACGATCTGCTCGGGGGTCTGGCGCAGTCCCGTGTAGATCACTTCCATCCCCTCGTCGCGGAGCGCGCGTGCGATCACCTTCGCGCCGCGGTCGTGACCGTCGAGGCCCGGCTTGGCGATGACGACGCGAATGGGCTCCATCACGGCTACGGCTGGACGCGGAACGCCACGAGGGTCGACGCGGTCTCGTCCCCCGCCTCAGCCGACAGCTCCATCAGGTAGTCCCCCCGCGGGAACGGCGAGAGCTGCAGCAGCACCTCGTGCGGACGTTCGCCCTCCGGCGCGGCCACCGGCAGCTCCATCATCGCGGTGCCCTCGCGGCTCAGCAGGCGGGCGCGCACGCGCGGCGGGACGTCGCCGGGCGCGTAGGCCTCGACCCGGAACAGCAACTGATCGGTGCGCCGGAAGAAGCGGGACGCCGTCGGCAGCGCGTCGGCATCGGCGAGCAGCCCGCGCATCTCCATCGCGTTCCGCGCCCGCAGCACCTGGGGCGTGCTCAGGGCGACGTCGGGGGCGGTGAAGTCGGGCGCCGACAGCTCGTCGATGTCCCGGTCGAGCAGGTCGCCGTACTCGTCCTCGATGCCGATGTTCAGCTCCAGCGCCCCGGGGTCGACGTCGAAGCTGACGCGCGGCAGCCGGCCCCGTCCCCGCCCCGGCACCTCTCCCCGGAAGTAGGCGCTGCTGTCGCTCATCGCCATGAGCATCACCTGCGACGCCGACTCCTGGCGCCGGGCGCGGTCGCCGCCGATCGGCTCCCACACGAACGTCAGCTCCGTCCTGCCCCCGTCGCCGCGGCGGGCGCCGACCCAGGTCCGGACGTAGCGGCCCCGCCTCGGCTCGGCGAGGGTCGCGAGGGCGGTGTCGACGGCCCGGGGAGGCTCCGGCTTGGGCGGGGCCAGCATGCGCGCCGCGTTGTCCGCGGTCAGCGCGTAGTAGCCCTTGCGGGCCCGCACGCGAACGTCGTCCCGCAGCACCTCCACCTCGATCTCGTGGAACTCGCCGTCGGTCGGGGCCGCCGACGAGGTGTAGCCGAGCAGATAGTAGCCACTCTGGTCGCTCACGATCTGGGAGAGGCCCGGCAGCAGGTCGTTGCGGTTGACGATGGCCCGGCCGTCGGTCTCCTCGGCCAGCACGTGCAGGGTGTCCTGCAGCTCGCGCAGGATGCGGTAGTCGGTGCGCATGTCGATGGGCACCTGGCTGGAGTCGAACTCCCCGGTCGCCAGGCCGCGCGGGTCGACCATGTAGAAGCTGGTGTTGTTCCGGTTGGCGATGTCGGCGGTGTACACCAGCTCCGAGCGCATGTACGACATCTCGAAGAACTGCTGGGTCTCCTCCATCCGCGACTCCCCCGCCAGCGGGTCGTACCGCATCGGGTTGAGGAGGCCGCCGCCGGCGAGAGCGTCGATGTCGCGCAACTGGGGCGGGACGTAGTTCGAGTACCCCTCGCTCAGCACGATCACCGACTTGCGCCCCTCGCGCAGCCCCCCCAGGTGGATGGCCAGCGCCTTCAGGGCCGACAGGCTGACGTCGTTGCGGATGATCTCGACCGTCTGGGTCGGAAAGTTCGCATACACGTGCTCGTACATGTTGCGAGGCTGGTAGTCGTACTTGACGCCCTCGAAGTTCTCGAGGGCCCGGACGATCTGATCGTGGTTGCGGGTGAGCCGCATGTCCATGATCGGCGTCAGGGGGTACATGATCCCGACGAGGTCGGTGGGCCGAAGCTGCGTCTCGACGAACTCGACCAGATCCCGCCGCATTCGGATGGCGTTCTCTCGCCGCACGTGGTAGTCGTCGAGGAAGAACACGAAGATGCGCGAGTCCGGCCGCGCCGCCTCGCGCTCCTGGTCGTAGTCGTTACGGATGCTGGAGGGCGGCGGCAGCGCGGGGTCCGGCAAGCCGGTCGTCTCCACGAGCCGGAACGACTCGATGGTCTGCTCGACGTCGTCCTCGAAGACGCGGAAGTCGTCCGCGGTCAGATCGAGGACCGGGTTGCCGTCCTCGTCGGTGACGATGGCGTCGACCCGGACGAAGTTGATGCCGGTGCGGAACACCGGGGTCTGCGGCGCCGTGTCGGCTCCGTCGGCCCGATCGGAGGGCGCCTGCTGTTCCTGGGCGGGCACGCCGGCGCCCGACAGGAGCACCCACGCGGCCGCCAGCGCAAGGGCCGCCCACCCGGACCGCCGCGCCAGGGTCCGGATGCCGCCACCGTCGTGCACGCGCCATCGACTGCTCGCCATGCTCGCTTCCCCCTGCAAGGAGACCCGGCCCGCCAATCGTCGCCTTCAACTCCGCCCGGCGTTCGACCCGACCCCGCAGGAGTCCACGCCGCTCCATGGCGTGGACGCCGCCCGCCGAATCGCCGCCTTCGGCTCCGCTTGGCGCCCAGCCAACCCTGCGAGGAGTCTGCACCGTTCCAAGGCGCAGACTCTGAGCCAATCATACCACCCGGATCCCGGCCGCCCGGCCCCCGTCGCGGCGCCCCCCCGGCCCCCGCCGGCCCCCGCGGCGCTCGCGTATGATCTTCACGAGGGGCCCGGCCCTCGACGCACGAGGACGACGGGTCCTCGCGGCCGGGAAGCCCGCGGCGCGACGCCGCCTCCCGCCACGTGCATTCGCGACCTCACGGGACAAGGGCACCCCCCGATGCGCCTCGAGCTGACGGCCGAACAGGAAGCCTTTCGCGCATCGGCGCAACGGTTCGCGGAAGAAGAGGTGCGGCCCCGAGCGGCCGGGATCGACGCGACCGACCGCTTTCCCGCCGATCTCGTGGCGCGGGCCGGCCGGCGCGGGCTCATGGGCGTCGCCGTCCCCGCCGCGGCGGGCGGCGCGGGCCGCGACTACGTCAGCTATGCCGCGGCCATCGAGGCGATCGCCGGGGCCAGCGCCACCCTCGCCGCCATCCTGTCGGTCAACAACTCGCTCGTCACCGAGGTCGTGGCCCGGTTCGGATCGGAGGCCCAGCGCGGGGCCTGGCTCCGGCCGCTGGCGAGCGGCGCCGCCGTCGGCGGGTTCGCCCTCTCGGAGCCCGACGCGGGCACCGACGCCGCCAATCAGCAGACCCGGGCCGTCCCCGACGGCGGGGGCTACCGCCTGACCGGACGCAAGGTATGGGTGGCGAACGGGGCCGCGGCCGAGGTGTTCATCGTGTTCGCGGCCACCGAGCCGGGCATCGGGGGCCGCGGGGTCTCGGCGTTCCTCGTGCCCGCCGGCGCGCCGGGGCTGGGCGCGTCGGCCACCCCCGACACCCTCGGGGTCCGCGGCCTCGGCTGCCGCGACCTCGACCTCGACGGGGTGCGCGTCCCCGCCGAGGCGATGCTCGGCGACGCCGGGGCCGGGTTCCGCATCGCGATGTGGGCGCTCGACGGGGGGCGGGTGGCCATCGGCGCCCAGGCCGTCGGCATCGGGCAGGCCGCCTTCGACGAGGCGTTGGCCCACGCCCGCGGCCGGCGGACGTTCGGGCGCCCCATCGCGCGCTACCAGGCCGTGCAGTGGATGCTCGCCGACATGGCGACCGAGATCGAGGCGGCGCGCATGCTGGTGTACCGGAGCGCCGCCGCCAAGGACACGCAGGAGCGCAGCGCGGCGGAGGCGGCCATGGCCAAGCTCTACGCGTCCGAGGCGGCCCACCGCGCCGCCGACCGCGCGATGCAGATCCTCGCCTCGGCCGGCTACCGCCGGGGCTCGACGGTCGAGCGGCTGTTCCGGGACGTCAGGGCAACGGAGATCTACCAGGGCACCTCCGAGGTGCAGCGCATGGTCATCGCCGCCGATGTCCTCGCCCAGCGGTAGCCGGCCCGCCGATCACCGCCCACCAACCGTGCAGCGGTCTGCGCCGTTCCAGCCCGCCAGTCACCGCCTTCGGCCCGCCCGGCACCCCCAGGCAATCCTGCAGGAGTCCGCGCCGTTCCACGGCGCACAGCCGGGGCGACGAGGCGCTCCCGCGTCCAGCTACGGCGCCGACTCCCGGCCGGCGGCCGCGAGCCGCTCGAAGATCGGGGCGAGGCGGTCCCGCGTCCGGGGCGGGGTCTCGGGCACCACCCGGGTGCTTGCGACGACCGTCATGAAGTTGGTGTCGCCGTCCCAGCGGGGCACCACGTGCAGGTGGAGGTGGCCCGGGATGCCCGCCCCCGCCGGCCGCCCCAGGTTGATCCCCACGTTCAGGCCGTGAGGCCGGTACGCCTCGCCGAGGGCAATCTCCGCTCGCTGCGCCATCGTCATCAGGTCGCCGAGCTCCGACGCCGTGGCCTCGGCCAGCGACGCGATGTGCCGGTTCGGCACCACCATCAGGTGGCCGTTGTTGTACGGGTACAGGTTGACGATGACGAAGCACGTCTCGGCGCGCGCCACGATCGGGGAGGCATCCCGCGCCGCCGTCTCCCCGGCCCCGGCGAGGGCCGCGCAGAAGACGCAGCCGCGGCGCGGGGCGCCGGCGCTGCCCGTCACGTAGTCGAGCCTCCAGGGGGACCAGAGTCGCTCCATGGGCAGGCCCCTGACCGGAGTCCGGGCCGTGGAACGGCGCGGGCTCCCGCAGGATTGGTCGGGCGCCGAGCGGAGCCGTCAGGCGACCCTTGGCGGGCCGGGGCTCGCGGGCGCGGGCGAAGCCGCCGATGCCGATTCAGAAGCCGGCGCTCCCGCCGGGCTCCTGCATCGCCGCCGGCACCGGCTCGGGCAGCCCGGGGCCCGGCCCCGCGCCGGGGCCGGCCGACTCGCGGTTGATCAGCTCCCGGAGCTCCTTGCCCGGCTTGAAGTAGGGGATGCGCTTGGGGGGCACGTCCACCCGATCGCCGGTCTTCGGGTTCCGGCCCCTTCGCGGCTCGCGCTGCCGGAGGCGGAAGCTGCCGAACCCCCGCAACTCGATCTTCTCGCCCCGCCGCAGCGCGGTGATGATGCTGCGGAACACCGTATCGACGATGACCTCGGCGTGCTTCTTGGTCAGATCGGCGGCTCGAGACACTTCCTCGACGAGTGCCGCCTTGGTCACGCTCCCGCCTGCCACCAAGACCTCCCCCTCGCTCCATGGGCCGGGCCGCACGCCGACAGCGCCGGGAGACTGCGCTGTAGAACGGTGCAGACTCCCGGCAGGGTTGGTTGGGCGGCCATCGGAGCCGCAGGCGACGATTTCCGGGCTAGGTCTGATGCTTGAAGTGGTCGCCCAGGGTCACCTCCGGCGATCCCGACGCCGCACCGTAGGCCTCCCAGTCCGCCTCGTAGTCGTCCGACTTCAGGGCCCGGATGCTGAGGCCGATCTTCCGCTCCGACGGGCTCAGCTTGATGATCTTCATGCTGGTGACCTCGTCGACCTTCAGCTCGACCTTGTCGCGGCCCGTGTCGTCGTCGAACTCCGACACGTGGATGAGGCCCTCGATGCCCTCGGCGAGCTCGACGAACGCGCCGAAGTTGGTGATGCGCACCACCTTGCCCTCGACCACCGACCCGACCTTGTTGTTCTCGAAGAACTCGTCCCATATATCGGTCGCGAGCTGCTTCAACCCCAGCGACAGCCGCTGGTTGTCGGGATCGACGTTGAGGACCATGGCCTCGACCTCGTCGCCCTTCTTCACGACCTCGGACGGATGCTTGAGGCGCTTGCTCCACGACATGTCCGAGATGTGGATGAGCCCGTCGATGCCCTCCTCGACCTCGACGAACGCGCCGAACTCGGTGAGGTTGCGCACGCGCCCCTTCAGCCGGGACCCGATCGGGTACTTGTCGGCGAGCTGATGCCACGGGTTGGTCTCGATCTGCTTCAGCCCGAGCGAGATGCGGCGCGCCTGGGGATCGACGCCGAGCACCATCGACTCGACGGTGTCGCCGACCGTGAGCAGCTTCGAGGGGTGCTTGACCCGCTTGCTCCAGGACATCTCCGACACGTGAATCAGACCCTCGACGCCCGGCTCGAGCTCGATGAACGCCCCGTAGTCGGTCAGGCTGACGACCTTGCCGCTCAGCCGCATGCCGACCTGGTAGCGTTCCTCGACCGCCGTCCACGGGTCGGCGTGGAGCTGCTTGTAGCCCAGGGACACGCGCTCGGTGGAACGGTCGAACTTCAGCACGATGACGTCGACCTCGTCGTTCACCTTGAAGAGCTCCGACGGGTGCGCGGCGCGGCCCCACGACATGTCGGTCACGTGGAGCAGCCCGTCGAGCCCGCCCAGATCGATGAACGCGCCATAGTCGGTGATGTTCTTGACGACGCCCCGGAACACCTTGCCCTCCTCGAGGGTGGCCAGGGTGTGCTTCTTCTTCTCGGCGTTCTCCTCTTCGAGCAGGGCCTTGCGGGAGAGCACGATGTTGCCGCGCTTCTTGTTGACCTTGATGACCCGCATGCGCAGCTCCTGGCCGCGCAGGGCGTCGAGGTTGCGCACCGGGCGCACGTCCACCTGCGACCCCGGCAGGAACGCCCGCACCCCGATGTCGACCGCCAGCCCGCCCTTGATGCGCTCGATGACGCGGCCGATGACGACCTTCTGATCGTCGTACGCCTTCTCGACCTCGTCCCAGATCTTCATCTTCTCGGCCTTCTCGCGCGAGAGCACGATGTGGCCGTCCCGGTCCTCGGTCCGCTCGAGCAGCACGTCGACGGCGTCGCCCGGCTGGACGATGCACTCGCCGTTCTCGTCGAGGAACTCCTGGATGGCGATCATCCCTTCCGACTTGTAGCCGACGTCGACCACCACCTCCGACGACGACACCTTGAGCACGGTGCCGGTAATCACCTCGCCTTCGGCGATGTTGCGGAAGCTGCCCTCGTACAACGCGAGCAACCGCTCGTACTCCTCCCGACTCGACGCCTCACCGTCGTCGTACTGATCGGCCATGATCATCATGGGAGCGGGTCGCGCCTTCTCCGAGCGGTCCACCTCGACGTCTTCTACCTTCGTCATGGAATTGCGAATCCTCCTTGTGAGTGCCCCTCGCCGCCACGCGGCGCGGCCGTCGACACGAACGACGCCGGGACCCTGGGACCCCGCCGCCGGCGCAACGCGTCGATTGGCGATAAGCGGCAGACTATACGACAGTTACCGAGACGCGTCAAATGCGATTCGAAGCCCCGATCACCCGGACGGCCCCGCCCCCCCGCGCGCCGCCAGCCGGCGCCGCACGATGGCCAGCACGCGCTCGATGACGGTATCCAGCACCAGGCCCGTCGTGTCGACGCGCACCGCGTCGTCGGCCATCACCAGGGGGGAGCTGTCGCGGGTGCGGTCGGAGCGGTCCCGCGCCTCGAGGGCGCTCGCGACGTCCGACAGGGTCGACGCGCTGCGGCCCAGGCCGTGCGCCGGGTCCGCGGCGCGGCGGGCGGCCCGCTCCTCCGGCGCCGCGTCCAGGTATATCTTCACGTCGGCGTCCGGAAACACCGTCGTGCCGATGTCCCGGCCCTCCATCACGAGGCCGCCCAAGGCCGCGTAGGCCCGCTGCCGCCCCACGAGCACCCTCCGCACCGACGGCATGCGGGCGACGCGGGCGGCGGCGGCGTCGATCGTGCCGTTGCGTATCCGGTGCGTCACGTCGTGGCCGGCGACGGTCACCGTCCCCCCCTCCTGGCCCATCTCGGCCTCCTCGGCGAGGCGCCGCACCGCGGGCTCGTCGTCGAGGGCGAGCCCCCGGTGCGAGGCCAGCCACGCGACCGCCCGGTACATCGCGCCGGTGTCGACGTAGCGGCATCCCAGCGCTTGGGCGACGGCGCGGGAGACGCTCCCCTTGCCGGCCCCCGAGGGCCCGTCGATGGCGACCACCGGAATGATGCGGGCCCCGGTCGGCTTCATCTGCGAGCCCGGTCGCCCGGCGCGGCGGGCGGGTCCCCGTCGACGGCGCGGCGCAGCGCCGCCACCTCGCCCCGGGTCAGGTCGCGGAACTGGCCCGGCCGCAGCGTCCGGTCCCGGATCGGACCGATGGCCACCCGGCGGAGCCGCACCACGGGATGTCCGATCGACTCGCACATGTGCCGGATCTGGCGCTTCCGCCCCTCGGTGACGCCGATGCGGATCAACGACTGGTCCCCGGCGCGGCCGCGTCCCGCGGACACGAGGCTGGCGGTGGCCGGCAGGGTCCGCCGACCGCCGACGACGACGCCGCCGGCGAGACGCCTCAACGCCGAGGCGGCGGGCACGCCGCGCACGCGCGCCTCGTACACCCGTTCGACGCGGTGCCGGGGATGGGTCAGCCGGGCCGCGAGATCGCCGTCGTTGGTCAGCAGCAGCAGCCCCTCGCTGTCGTAGTCGAGCCGCCCCACCGGATAGACCGACTCGCGGACCCCCGGCAGCAGGTGCATGACCGTGCGGCGCCGCTCCGGATCGTCCCGGGTCGTCACCACCCCCCGCGGCTTGTTCAGCAGCAGGTACCGCCGCCGTCCCCCGCCGCCGATGCGGCGCCCGTCGACCCGGATGTCGTCGGCGGCGGGATCCGCCTTCGCGCCGGGGATCGACACCACCGCGCCGTTGACGGTCACCCGGCCCTCGCGCATCAGCGACTCCGCCGCCCGGCGCGAGGAGACCCCGGCCGCGGCAATCAGCTTCTGCAGCCGCACGCCGGTGGTGGTGGCAGCCAGGGAGGTCACGGCAGCCCTCAGTGAACCTGCCCGGACGGCGAGGCGTCGGGGTCGCCGCCGGTCTCCACCGGATCGTCGAACGGCAGCGGCGGGGCCTCCGCGCCGCCCGCGACCAGCGCCGACGGCACCTCCATGCCGAGCGCCTCGGCCATCTCCTCCACCTTGGGCAGGTCGTCGAGATCGCTCAGGCCGAACTGGTTCAGGAACTCCCGGGTCGTCGCATAGAGGAACGGCCGGCCCACCACCTGCTTTCGGCCGACCACCTTCACGAGGTGGCGCTCGAGCAGCGTGCCCACCACCCCCGACACGTTCACGCCCCGAATCTCCGCGATCTCCGCGCTCGTGATGGGCTGCTTGTAGGCGATGACGGCCAGCGTCTCGAGCGCCTGCACCGACAGGCGCTGCTTCGAGTGCTGGTGGAACAGCCGGCGCACCCAGTCGTGCAGCTCGGGCCGCGTGCAGATCTGGTAGCCGCCGGCCACCTGCACCATCTGCAGGCCGCCCCGCTCGTCGTACTCTGCCCGCAGCGCCTCGATCGCCCGCTCGATGTCCTCCTTCGGCGTCCCGTCGAGGAGCTCGACCAGGGCCGCCGGCGTGAGGGGGTCCGGCGAGGCGAAGATCAGCGCTTCCAGAATCGGCTTGAGTTCGTCCGACATGCTCGGTGGTCCAACCCGAAAACCCGCCCGGACCGTCGTGGCCGCGCTTCGCACGACCGCCCCCAACGCACGAAGAAAACAGCAGAGCCACCGCGCCAGCGGCACGAGCCGCCGCCGCGGCCAGTCGATCACCGGTCCCGACCGGCCTCGTCCCCAGGGGCGCCGGTCGACGCGATCGGCCTCGGCGCGTCCGCCTGGGTGTCGCGACCGGCCTCGTCCCCGGGGTCGTCGGTCGACTCGATCGGCCTCGGCGCGTCCGCCGGGGTCTCGCGGCGGTACACGCGGATCGGGCCGCACGACCCGGACTGAAAGACCCGTATCAGCTTGAGCCGAATCATCTCCAGCACCGCGAGGAACGTGGTGATGAGCTCGGCGCGGCTGCCGTCCTCGGCGAAGAGCTCCTCGAACCCGCAGGCCCTCGCGTGGTCGAGCCGCTCCATCAGTTGCCGGGTGCGGGTCTCGATGGACACCTCGGCCGCCGGCAGGGGCACCCCCGGCCGTTCCCGGGCACGCTTGAGGACCGTCTGGAACGCTTGCAGCAGCCCGAACAGGTCGGCCTCGAGCTCGCGCTCGAACGGCTCGCCGGCAAGGTCGGCGAGGCGCTCGTCGGCGACTCCCCACTGCGCGTTGCGCACCGTCTGCCGCTCGTGCAGCAGCTCCGCCGCCGCCTTGAACCTTTGGTGCTCGATGAGGCGCCGGACCAGCGCCTCCCGGGGGTCGTCGCCCTCCTCCGCCGCCTCGGCCTCCGTCTCCGGCCGGGGCACCAGGGTCCGCGCCTTGATGTGGATGAGGGTGGCCGCCATCACCAGGAACTCGCCCGCGGTGTCGAGGTCGAGCTCCTTCATGAGCTCGATGTACTCGATGTACTGCTGCGTGATGAGCACGATGGGGATGTCGTAGATGTCGATCTCGTTCTTGCGGATGAGGTGGAGCAGCAGGTCGAGCGGCCCCTCGAAGTTGTCGAGGCGGACCGGGTAGTCCTCGAGGACCGACTCGAACTCGGCGGTCCCTGCCGTCTCGGCCCCAGTCTGCTCCGGCGCGGCCCGGTTCGTCATCTAGGCACCATAAGCGAGCCCCACCGCCTCGCGGACCTGCTCCATCGTCTCCTGCGCGATGCGGCGCGCCCGGAGCGACCCGTCCATCAGTATCTCGCGAACCCGCCCCGGCCGGGCCAACACCTCGGCGCGGCGCTCGCGCAGCGGGCCGAGAACGGCGTCGAGGGCGCGGGCGAGCTTCTTCTTGACCTCGACGTCGCCCACCCTGCCGGCCCGGTAGCGGGCCTTCAGGTCGTCGACCTCGGCCGTGTCGGGGTTGAACGCGTCGTGGTAGACGAACACCGGGTTGCCCTCGACGGTGCCGGGGATGTCGGCGCGAATGCGCTTCGGATCCGTGTACATCCGCATCACCTTCTTCCGCACCGTCTCCGCGTCGTCCGACAGGCTGATGGCGTTGTCGTAGCTCTTGCTCATCTTCCGGTTGTCGAGGCCCGGCAGCCGCGGAAAGCTCGTGAGCAGGGGCTGCGGCTCGGGGAACAGCTCGCCGAAGAACCCGTGGAAGCGCCGCACCACCTCGCGGTCGAGCTCGAGGTGCGGGACCTGGTCGTCGCCCACCGGGACGTAGTTGGCCTTGTAGATGATGACGTCGGCGCCCTGCAGCAGCGGATACCCGAGGAAGCCCAGGGTCGACAGGTCCTTCTCGGCGAGCTGCGCGATCTGCTCCTTGTAGGTCGGCACCCGCTCGAGCCAGGGAATGGGCACCACCATCTGCAGCAGCAGGTAGAGCTCGGCGTGCTCGGGCACCTGCGACTGGATGAACAGCGTGCTCCGGTCGGGGTCGACGCCGGCGGCAATCCAGTCGGCCGCGTTGTCGCAGGCGTTCTCGACGAGCCCCCCGGTGTCGGCGTACTCGCTCGTCAGCGCATGCCAGTCGGCGACGAAGTACATGCAGTCGTAGTCGTCCTGCAGCCGGGCCCACTGCTGCAGGGCCCCGACCAAGTGGCCGAGGTGCAGCTTGCCGGTCGGACGCATGCCGGAAACGACGCGTGGCTTCACGGCAGCAACCATCCCATCAACAGCGACATCGGCGGCCCGATAATCCGGTACAGCCCGCCCGTCGCCATGAGCACGAGGAGAATCACGAACCCCCAGGGCCGCACGAGCCGGTCGTAGGGCTCGGCCAGCCACTCGGGCAGCAGCCCCGCCAGCACGTTCCCGCCGTCGAGGGGCGGCACCGGAATCATGTTGAACACCGCGAGCAGCAGGTTCAACTGCAGCATCGCGAACGCGAACGTCGCCACCGCCCCCGCCCACCCGCCGGCCGCCTCCAGGCCGACGGCGGCGAGCAGCCACGACGCGCCGATGGCGAGCACGATGTTGCTGGCCGGCCCCGCCGCCGCGATCACCAGAAAGTCCTGCCGGGGCCGCCGCAGGTTGGCGGGGTTGACGGGCACGGGCTTGGCCCAGCCGAACACGAACCCGCCCGCGAGGATGCCGAGCAGCGGCAGGATCACCGTGCCCACGGGATCGACGTGCACGGCCGGGTTGAGCGAGATCCGGCCGAGGTGCCGCGCCGTCGGGTCGCCGTACCAGTTGGCCGTCACCGCGTGGGCGGCCTCGTGGATGGTCAGGGACAGGAGCAGGACCGGCAGGATGACGAGGAGCTGACCGATATCGGGCAAGACTCGTCAGGATAACGTACCAGGCCACCGACCGTCGCGGCTCCGCAGCATGCGGACGAGGCGGAGCTGGTGGTGCGGGCGCGGCTCCGACCAGCGCCCAACCAACCCTCTCGGCGTTCCGCGCCCCGCTACGGCGAGGATTCCTCGCCCGACCGTCGCCTGCGGCTCCGCCCCGCGCCCGACCGACCCTGCAGCCGTCCGCGCCGGTCTAGGGCGCTGACGGTTGGCCCGCGAAGTGGTCCAGCACCGCGTCGGCGACCTTGGCCCCGACCACGGGGACGAGCTCCTCGCGGGTCGCCCGGCGCACGTTGGCCACGCTGCCGAACCGGGTCAGCAGCACCCGACGCCGGCGCGGCCCCACGCCGGGGATGCCGTCGAGGGCCGACTGGAGGTCGCGGCGCGACCGCGCCTTCCGGTGGAAGGTGACCGCGAAGCGGTGGGCCTCGTCGCGCATGCGCTGCAGCAGGAGCAGGGCGGGGCTCGCGCGGTCGAGGACGACGGGCTCGGCCGCGTCCCGCGTGAACACCAGCTCCTCCTGCTTGGCCAGCCCCACCGCCACCAGGTTCGACAGGCCCAGCGACGCGAACGCCTCGTAGGCCGACGAGAGCTGCCCGCGCCCCCCGTCGATAACCACGAGGTCGGGCAGCGGCCCCCCGTCGTCGAGGAGCCGGCGGTAGCGGCGGCCGACCACCTCGCGCATCGACGCGAAGTCGTCCAGCAGGCGGGGGTCGGCGCCGGAGGCCGGGCTCGTCGCGCCGCGCGTCGGGCTCCCCCCGCCCGCGGGTTGGTCCGTCGCGCCGGGAACCCGCGTCGTCGCGCCGGAGGCCTGGTTCGCGCCGGGGGCCCGACCGGCCGTGGCGGGGGCCGGGCTCGTCGCGCCGGGGGCCGGGTTCGCCGCGCCGGAGGCCCGGCCGGCCGCGGCGGAGGACTTGCCCTTCCCCCCGCGCCGGCGGCGGGGCGGCGGCGCGCCGGGCGGGGCGGTGCGCTCCTCCCCCCAGCTCGTGCCCCGCACGCGGTACTTCCGGTACTCCTTGCGCACGGCCCGGCCGTCCTCGCAGACCACCATCGAGCCGACCGTCTCGGCCCCCTGCAGGGTCGAGATGTCGAAGCACTCGATGCGCCGGGGCGCGGCGGGCAGGCCCAGCACCACCCGCAGCTCGTCGAGGGCGGCGGCCCCCGCGCGGGCCTCGTCGCTGTAGCGCGAGCGGTAGGCGAGGGCCGCGTTGCGGGTGGCGAGGTCGAGCAGCCCCCGCTTCTCGCCCCGCTTCGGGACGCCGATGCGCACCTTCCGCCCCGCCCGCTCGCCGAGCCAGCTCGCCAGCGCCTCGGGCTCGTCGATCTCGACCGGCAGGTGGACCTCGGGCGGCGCGGTCCGCTCCTCGTAGAACTGCTGCACCGCCGCCTGCACCGTCTCCCGCTCCGGCGACCCCGCCCCCGCCGGCACGTCGGCGGCCAGCTCGACCCGCTCGATGACCCGCCCGCCCCGCATCTGGAACACCTGGATGACCGCGCCCGAGGGCCCCACCTTCACCCCGAACGCGTCGCGGTCGCCGAGCCGCACCGACGACATCTTCTGCTGGCGGTCGCGCAGGGTCTCGATGGTCCGGATGGCGTCGCGGGTCTGGGCCGCCTCCTCGTAGCGCAGGTCGTCGGACGCCTCCAGCATCCGCCGCTTCAGGTCGGCGACGAGCTCGTCGTTCCGGCCCTCGAGGAACAGCTTCGTGTGCTCGACCGCCTCGGCGTACTGCTCGGGCGTGCACAGGCTCTCCACGCATGGCGCCACGCAGCGCTTGATGTCGTACTCCAGGCAGGCGCGCCCCCGGCGGCCGTTGATGACCTCGTTGCACGAGCGGATGCCGAACAGCTTGTGGGTCAGCGACATCGTCTTCCGCGCGAAGGTCGCGGGCAGGAACGGCCCCGCGTAGGTGTGCCCGTCGCGGGGGTCGACCCGGCGCGCCACGAGCACCCGCGGAAACGCCTCGCCGGTGGTGAGCTGCAGGTACGGGTAGTTCTTGTCGTCGCGGAGCAGGATGTTGAACCGCGGCGACCGCTGCTTGATGAGGTGGGCCTCGAGGGCCAGGGCCTCGACCAGCGAGTCGGTGACGATGACCTCGAGCCGCGTCACCTCGTCGAGCAGCGCGTCGGTCTTGGGGCTCGACCCGTAGGCGCCCAGGTAGCTGCGCACCCGCGCCCGCAGCGAGCGCGCCCGGCCCACGTACAGGGTCTCGCCGGCCGGGTCGAGGTACAGGTAGACGCCGGGCTGCTCGGGCAGGGCCGCGATCCGCTCCTTGAGATCACGAATGGCCATGGACTAGACTGAGGGGTTCGTGCCGTCGGGGAGCGCCGCGCCGGGGGCGGGCGCACCGACGGTATCCTATCAGTCTGCGCCGCGGGCGCGGGACAGGCCGGCAGCAGGGTCGGTTGGCCGGCGGGCGCAGCCGAAGGGCGACGCTTCCGGACCAGCGCCGCATCTCCCCACCATGACGTTCACGGGCGCCATCGGCGCCGCCTGCATGTTCCCGCTCCGCGCCATCATCCGGGCGTGCGTGGCGTTGCGCATCCACCCCAACGTGCTCACCCTGGTCGGCGTCTTCATCAACTTCGTCGCGGCCTGGTTCTTCGCGCAGGGCGAGTTCGTCACCGCCGGCTTCGTCATGCTGGTGGCCAACATCTTCGACTTCATCGACGGGAAGGTGGCCGAGGCGACGAACCTGGCGTCCCGCTTCGGCGGCTTCTGGGACTCGGTGATGGACCGCTTCTCGGACCTGTCGCTGTTCATCGGCGTCATCTACCTCTACGCGCAGCTCGGGCGCACCGACTACGTGATGATCGCGGCCTTCGCGATGATGTTCTCGGTCATGACCAGCTACACGCGGGCCCGCGCCGAGTCGATGATCGACAAGTGCAAGGTCGGGTTCATGGAGCGTCCCGAGCGCATCGTGCTGGTGATGATCGGGGCGTTCACGAACCGGATGGGCGCCGTGCTCTGGGTGATCCTGGTGCTGTCGATCGTCACCGTGCTCGACCGCATCTACTTCACGTGGCGGGCGCTGAAGACCCAGGAGGCGGCGTCGTGAACGGCGCGGACTTTCGGCGGGCCGATGGGGAGGTGAGCGGACCCGTCAGGCGACGCTCGCCGGGCGGGGAGACGGGGTCGCAATGACCATGCAGCGACTGCTTACGCTGCCGGCGCGCGCCGTCTGGCACGCCCTGTTCTGGACGTTCGAGCGGGCCACCTGGCAATACGACCTCATGGTCATCGCCATCCTCGCGTTCGTCTGGCTCACCCCGCCGGACTGGATCGGCGATCCCACGGCCAGCGGCCCGGGCCTGATCGGCATCGTCCGCGAGTGGTTCCGGTAGAGGGGTGTCGGCAAGATATCCTTGCAGCGGCCCGCGTTGGCCGAACCGGCCGCGGAACGGGAGGCTCCGGCCCGAACTTTCGGGATGTTCCGCGCGGCAACCGTCGACTCACGACAGTGGCCTGCCGACGGGAGGGCGCGGTGAAGCGCGGCGTTGCGCCGCGCGCGAAGGACGTCGGCAGGCGTCGGGGCGCCCGCCCGGCGCCGCGTGACGAGGGCCCGGGCCTCACACCACTTCCCGCTCGTCGAAACCGAGATCCAGCCCCTGCCCCTCGAAGCGGATGTCCTGGGCCGCGATCTTGTCGCGCAGGAGGCGCCGCACCTCGCCGTAGTGCTCCCGCGGCACGTCGAGATGCCGCACCAGGTTGCGGACGCGGTCGATCAGCACCAGCCTCGGCTCGGGCGCCCCCTGCCACGACAGCCCGCCGATGTGGTCGTAGGGCAGGAGCCCCTTGTCCGACCACACCCCGGTGGCGTAGAAGCCGTACCCGATGCGCAGGCTCAGGGGAAAGGCGTAGCCGTAGTAGATGAACGCCATCGCCTCGGCGAACGCGTCGGTCAGGGGACGGTCCCAGACGACGAGCTTCATGAACGCGAGGAGGCCGAGGAGGATGCCGAACCCGAGCGACACCTCGTAGAAGGACGTGCGCCGCCCCTCCCACGTCAGGATCGCGCTCGACCGCAGGCGCAGGAAGCGCAGGAACCGGCCCAGCAGCCGGACGTTGGCGACGAGGAACCCCGCCCCCAGGACCCACAGGGCGGCGGGCAGGACCGAATCGACGAAACTGGAGAACAGGTCCACGTCGGCCACGGATCCGCCTCCTGCCGGCGGGCGGTCATGCCCGCGACTGATACTCGCCGGTCTCGGTGTTCACGCGAATGCGGTCGCCGTTGCTGATGAACGGCGGCACCTGCACGACGAGCCCCGTCTCGAGGGTCGCCGGCTTGAGCTGCGCGTTGGCGGTGGCCCCCTTGATGGCCGGCGCCGTCTCCTGCACCGTCAGCTCGACCGTCGTCGGCAGGTCGAGCCCCATCGGCTCGCCCTCGAACAGCGACACCCGGATGGTCGCCTCGGGCAGCAGGTAGTTGACGGAGTCGCCGAGGGTGTCGGCGGTCATCTCCACCTGCTCGTAGGTCTCGAGGTCCATGAAGTGGAACGCGTCGCCGTCGCGGTACGTGAACTGCATCTCGCGGTCGTCGAGGGCCGCCCGCTCGACGAACTCGGCCGACCGGAACTTGTGGTCGAGCAGGGTGCCGGCCTTCACGTTCCGCATCCGCGACTGCACGAACGCCTTCCCCTTCCCCGGGGTCAGGTGCGTGACGTCCATCACGCGGTAGAGGTCATCGTTGTGCTTGACGAGCATGCCCTTGCGCAGGCGTGTTGCTTGAATCGATTCCATGACGACAATGCGACGCACGAACCGCCAGCCGGTCCGCGCGGATGTTCAGTGGACCCACGACACAAACGCCGGATCGTACCACACGCCGCGGCCCGGACCGCCGGCGCCCTGCCCGCCCAACGACCCGACGGGCCGGCCGAGCCCGGGTGGAACAGCGCCCTGCCCTACCTCGACCGGCTGCTCGCGACAGGGGACCTGGCGCAGGTGGCGCCCCGTGTGCGACTCACGCTCATGGCGATCCGCTCCGCGGCGCCGGCGGCGACGTTGCGGCCGCCGTCTACCCCTCGGCCTGCTCGCGACAGAGGACCGGGCGCAGGTGGCGCCCCGTGTGCGACTCACCGCTCATGGCGATCTGCTCCGGGGTGCCGGCGGCGACGATGCGGCCGCCGTCCTCGCCGCCCTCCGGCCCCAGGTCGATGACCCAGTCGGCCGACTTGACGACGTCGAGGTTGTGCTCGATGACGAGGATGCTGTTGCCGGCCTGCAGCAGCTTGCCGAACGCGGCGAGCAGCTTGGCGACGTCGTCGAAGTGCAGCCCCGTCGTCGGCTCGTCGAGGATGTACAGGGCGCGGTCGGCCTTGCGCGCCGCGAGGTGCGAGGCGATCTTGATGCGCTGCGCCTCGCCCCCCGACAGGGTCGTCGCGGGCTGGCCGAGCCGCAGGTAGCCCAGCCCGATCTCGTCGAGCAGCCGCAGCCGCCGGCATATCTTGGCCGACCCCGCGAAGAACGCGAGGGCCTCGCGCACCGTCATGTCGAGCACGTCGTCGACGTTGCGGCCGCGGTAGCGCACGTCGAGCACCTGCGGCTTGAAGCGGCGGCCGCCGCACTCGTCGCATGGCACGAACACGTCGGCGAGGAACTGCATCTCGACCCGCACCACCCCCTCGCCCTCGCACGCGTCGCACCGCCCGCCGGGCACGTTGAACGAGAAGTGGCCGGGGGTCAGGCCGGCGGCGCGGGCGTCCCGGGTGTGCGAGAACAGCTCGCGGATGGGGTCGAACGCCTTCAGGTAGGTGACGGGGTTCGACCGCGGGGTGCGCCCGATGGGGGTCTGGTCGACGAGGGTGACGTCGGTCACCAGCTCCGCCCCCTCGAGGCGGTCGTGGCGCCCGACCCGCCTGTCCCACGCCCCCTTCTGCCGCTTGATGGCCGCATAGACCACGTCGTGGACCAGCGTCGACTTCCCCGACCCGCTGACCCCGGTGACGCAGGTCAGGGTGTTCAGGGGAATCTCGACGTCGATGCCCCGCAGGTTGTGCTCACGGGCGCCGGCGACGCGGATCGCCAGGGGCTGCGGGTGCTTCCGCCGGCTCGACGGCAGCGGGATCGCCAGGTCGCCGCGCATGTACTTGGCGGTCAGCGACTGCGGTTCCTCGAGCAGCGCGTCGAACGACCCCGCGTGGATGACCCGCCCCCCCTGCTCGCCCGCCCCCAGCCCCAGGTCGACGACGACGTCGGCGGTGCGGATGGTGTCGGCGTCGTGCTCGACCACCAGCACCGTGTTGCCCTGGTCGCGAAGCTGCCGCAGGATGGCGATGAGCCGCTCGTTGTCGCGCGGATGCAGGCCGATCGAGGGCTCGTCGAGCACGTAGAGGGTGCCGACGAGGGCCGAGCCCAGCGCCGTCGCGAGGTTGATGCGCTGCGCCTCGCCGCCCGAGAGCGTCGACGAGAGACGGTCGAGGGTCAGGTAGTCGAGGCCCACGTCGCGCAGGAACGACAGCCGCCGCCGTATCTCGCGCACCAGCCGGTCCGCGACGACCCGCTCGCCGTCGCTCAGGGCGAGGTCGTCGAAGAAGGCCGCCGCCTCACCCACCGTGAGGGCGCACACCTCGTCGATGGTCCGCCCCGCCACCTGCACGCCGCGGGCCTCGGGCCGCAGCCGGGTCCCGTCGCAGCCCGGGCACGTCACGTAGCCGCGGTAGCGGCTCAGGAACACCCGGACGTGCATCTTGTACTTCTTGCGCTCGAGCGACGCGAAGAAGCCGCGGACGCCCGGGTAGCCGGCCCCGTCACCCTCGACCACGAAGTCGCGCTCGGCGTCGGTCAGCTCGCTCCAGGGCGTGTCGAGCCGTACCCCGCCGTCCTTGGCCGCCCGCATCAACCGGGTCAGTTGCGGTCGGTACTCGGGCTTGCTCCACGGCTCGATGGCCTGCCGCCGGATCGACTTCGTGCGGTCCGGCACCACGAGGTTCAGGTCGAGCTCGATGACGTTGCCGAAGCCGTGGCAGGTGGGGCACGCCCCGAACGGGTTGTTGAACGAGAACAGCCGCGGCTGAGGCGGCTCGTAGCCGATGCCGCAGGCCCGGCACTCGAAGCGCTCGCTGAACCGGTGCTCCGCGCTCGGGCGCCCGTCGCCGTCGACCTCGAGGGCGAACGCGGAGCCGCCGCCCTCGAGGTACGCGGTCTCGATGGAGTCGGTCATCCGCCCCAGCAGGTCGGGGCCGACCCGCACCCGGTCGAGCACGATGCGCAGCGACCGTCGCCCCGCGAGGCTCGCGGGGTCGACCTCGTCGAGGCGAGCCACCCGGCCGCCGACCGCGTCCGCGCCGTCCCCGTCACCGACGATGAGGCGGGCGAACCCCCGCTTGCGCAGGCTGGCGACGGCGGCCGAAACCGGATCGTCGGGAACCTCGACCGGGGCGTCCCCCGGCCCCTCTCCGGGCTCGATGGGTTCGCGGGACTCCGACCGCTCTGCCGACGCCGCCCCTGCTCGAGGCGCCGGCCGTTCTCCGGGCGACCGCTTCCGCGGCGCCGCCTCTTCTCGGGGCGCCGGCCGTTCTCCCGACGACGACGGCTTCCGCGGCGCCGCCCCTTCTCCCGACGACGACCGCTCCTCCTCCGCATCGGCGCCGGCCGAGGGCACCGCGGCATCGGCGCCGTCCACCGCGTAGTCGAACCCCAGCAGCAGCCGCGTCCCCGCCGGCAGGGCCGCGAGCTCGCGCGCCGCCGCCTCCGCCGATTCGCGCTCCACCTCGCGCCCGCACTGCCGGCAGATGGTGCGCCCGATGCGGGCGAAGAACAGCCGCAGGTAGTCGTGGATCTCGGTGGTGGTGCCCACCGTCGACCGCGGGTTGCGCACGCTGTTCTTCTGGCGGATCGCGATGGCCGGGCAGATGCCGTCGATGCGGTCAACGTCGGGCTTCTCCATCCGCTCGAGGAACTGCCGGGCATAGGCCGACAGCGACTCGACGTACCGCCGTTGCCCCTCGGCGTAGATGGTGTCGAAGGCGAGCGACGACTTGCCCGACCCGCTGACCCCGGTGACGATGATCAGCCGGCCCGCGGGCAGCGTCAGGTCGATGTTCTTGAGGTTGTGCGTACGGGCGCCCCGGATGACGAGGTGCCCGTTCGCGGCCGCCGCTCGGTCTTCTGGCATGCGAGATCCGCCGCCCGGCGGCGGACGCGCGGCCGGGCCGGCGAGCCGCCGGTCCCCCGCGCGCCGCCCCGGGCTGTACCGTAACTCACCAGTGTACCGCGGGCGGTGTATCGCCGTCCAACCGGCGACGGCCGGTTTCCGGTCCTGGTCGAGAGACTCGGGCCTGTGATAAATTCAGCACAATGAACAACGACACGAGGTGGATCGTCGGAACCGGCGTCGCCATCATCACCGCCATCGTCGGCACCGGAGCCGTGCTGGCCGGCTTGCTGCTGACGCAGATGGACGCCGTACACCTCCGCCTCGACGGACTCGACGACCGCCTGCGGGCAGTCGAGATCGGCTTCGGGCAGATCCAGCAGCATCTCCAGAACGTCGAGCAGCGTCTCCAGAACGTCGAGCAGCGTCTCCAGAACGTCGAGCAGCGTCTCCAGAACGTCGAGCAGCATCTCCAGAACGTCGAGCAGCGTCTCCAGAACGTCGAGCAGCGTCTCCAGAACGTCGAGCAGCGTCTCCAGACCATCGAGCGCGTCGTGCTGCCGCCGCCGACCGCCCCCGGAGAGTAGCCCCCCCCGCTTCGCCCGGCCGAGCGCGGCCGGTCCGCGACGACCTTCATGCTCCCGGCTTCACGTCGTATGATGGCGCACGCCGATGCGCCATCCCGAGCCGGGATCCGACAGCGAACGCCGGCGGTTCGCCGAGCTGCAGCAGCGGCTCGAGCCGCTGTACCGGCGGGTCTTCGCCGACCGCCTCGCCCCGAGGACCGTCGTCGTCGTGCCCAGCCTGAGCCTCGACGCCGACACCCTCGCCAAGGTCCGCGGCGTCGCGCTCTACGAGGAGCGCCTGCTCTGCCTGCTCATGCTGCTGCGCATGCCGTACACGCGCGTCGTGTACGCCACCAGCGTGCCGGTGCACCCGACCATCGTCGACTACTACCTGCACCTGCTGGCGGGGGTGCCGCACAGCCACGCCCGGCAGCGCCTGACCCTCGTCACGTGCGGCGACGCCTCGCCCACGCCGCTGACGGCCAAGATCCTCGCCAGCCGGTCCGTGCTCCGCCGGCTGCAGACCACCCTGGGCGACCCCGCCCTCGCCCACCTCGTCTGCTTCAACGTCACGCCGCTCGAGCAGACGCTGTCGGTCAGGCTCGGCATCCCCCTCTACGGCTGCGACCCGGCCCTCAACGACCTCGGCTCGAAGACCGGCGGGCGCCGCCTCTTCAAGGCGGCCGGGGTCCACGTGCCCGACGGGTTCGAGGCGCTCCGGGACGGCCGCGACGTGGCCGCCGCCCTCGCCGCCCTCAAGCAGCGCCGCCCGTCGCTCGACGCCGCCGTCGTCAAGCTGAACGACGGCTTCTCCGGCGAGGGCAACGCCCGCTTCCGCTTTCGGCCGGGCGACGCGGCCACCGGCTCGGAGAAGCGCATCGCCCGCCGGCTCCCGACCCGCCTCGAGTTCGAGGCGGCCGACCAGACTTGGGAGGGCTACGCCGACAAGCTCGGCCAGATGGGCGGCATCGTCGAGGCGTTCGTCACCGGCGACGAGGTGCGGTCGCCGTCGGTGCAGTGCCGCGTCGACCCCCGGCGGGTGGTCGAGGTCGTCTCGACCCACGAGCAGGTGCTCGGCGGCCGGTCCGGCCAGGTGTTCGTGGGGTGCGAGTTCCCGGCCGACCGCCGCTATCGCACCAGGCTGCAGCGGGCCGGCGAGCGGGTGGCCGACGTGCTGCGCGACCGCGGGGCCCTCGGCCGCTTCGGGGTCGACTTCGTGGTCGTACGCGAGAAGGGGCGCTGGCAGCCCTACGCCATCGAGATCAATCTGCGGAAGGGCGGCACCACCCACCCCTTCCTCATGCTCGACTTCCTCATCGACGGCGCCTACGACCGCGAGACCGCCCTGTACCGCACGCGCGCCGGCGAGCCGCGCTACTACATGGCCACCGACAACCTCCACGAGAGCCGCTACGAGGGCCTGAGCCCCGACGACCTCGTCTCCATCGCGGTCGAGCAGGAGCTGCACTTCCACGGCTCGAGCCAGGAGGGCGTCGTCTTCCACCTGATCGGGGCCCTCGAGCCCCACGGCAAGCTCGGCATGGTCTGCATCGGGGCCGACCGCAAGCGCGCCCGCCGGCTGTACGCCCGGACGGTCGAGATCCTCGACCGGGCAGGGAGCGGCCGCGCCCGGCGCCGCGCCCGCCAGCGCCCGCCGGCGAGGCGCTCGGCGTCACCGGCGGCGTGACCCCGCCATGCTGCGGGGTGACCCCGGATGCCGCGGGGTGACCCCGGGATGCTAGAGTGGAGAACAGATGACTCAGCGAAGAACGCGACGATACGCCCGAATCGCGGCCGCGGCCGCCGTGCTCGCCCTGCTCGCGCCATTGGCCGCGCCCGCCTCCGCGCAGACGGACCTCCGCATCCTCATGCGACAGAAGCTCGAGCTCGCCCAACGGCTCTTCGGGGCCGTCGTGCTCGGCCGGCTCCCGGCCGTCGAGCGCGACGCGGCCGAGCTGGTGCGCATCAGCGAGACCGCCGCGTGGATGACCTCGCCCACGCCCGAGTACTTCACCCGCGCCGACGAGTTCCAGGAAGCGGCCCGCGACCTCGCGGCGGCCGCATCGACGGGCGACCTCGGCGAGGTCTCGTCCGCCTACATGACCATCGTGGAGACCTGCGTCCAATGCCACCGGGAGGCGCTGCCGAGGCCGTCGCCGTGAGGCGGGCGGCGCCCCGCGAGCCCGGCGTGGCCAACCGCACCGGCCCCCGCCGCCCGCCAACGACGCCAACCCACGGCGGACGTGCACGCCGCCCCGCAACCAGCTACAATAGTGGAAGTGGACGGTGAGGGTAAGCCGACGGTCGCGCCCCCATCGTCCAGCCGCGGGCGCCCTCGACCGGCCCGCACCTCGTCTTGACTCGCAGCGACGCCTGGGTGGCCACCTCCCGACGTCCCCGCAAGTCCGCGCTCCCCGCGCGCATGCCGGCGTAGCTCAGTTGGTAGAGCAGCTGATTCGTAATCAGCAGGTCAGCGGTTCGAGTCCGCTCGCCGGCTCCAATGAAATCAACAACTTACGGGTATTCCCAATCAGGCGAAATCAAATCGCGTCAACCCAGCGTCAACACGGCGCGGCTGACAGAGCCTCACAACGACGACCATGATGCCGAATACGACCGCTTGCGAGAGACGACCGTTGCGACATGTTGCACGTACTCTGATCCTGGCTTGCGCCGCCGCGGTGGCCATCGGCTGCGGGGGCTCCGGGCCGGCAGCGCCGGACCCGGCGGGCGTCACGGTCACCGTGTTGGCCCAGGGCGGGCCGCTGCACGGCACGAACGGCATCAACTTCGGCCCGGACGGCAACCTCTACATCGCCAGCGTCGTCAGCTCGGAGATCCTCGCCATCGATCCGGAGAGTGGCGCACCCGTCTCCAGCTGGGGTCGTGACGACGGCGTGATCGGACCCGACGACCTGGCGTTCGGGGCGGACGGCTCGATGTACTGGACCGACATCGCCGGCGGTGATGTCGGCAAGATGACGCCCGACGGCACCGTCAGCATCGTGGGCAGCCCCGGCCCGGGAGCCAACCCGATCACGTTCTCGGACGACGGCCGGCTGTTCATCTCGCAGTGTTTTCTCGGCACGCACCTGTTCGAGATCGACCCCGAGGGCGTTGAGGAGCCGCGGCTGATCAACGACGAACTGGGGCCGGGCTGCGGGCTCAACGGGATGGACTGGGGGCCGGACGACATGCTGTACGGTCCGCGCTGGTTCAACGGCGAGGTGGCGCGGGTGGATGTGGACAGCGGCGAGGCGGAGATTTTCGCCACCGACTTCGGGATTCCTGCCGCCGTGAAGTTCGACTCGCGGGGCCGCCTGCACGTGCTCGACACGCAGCGGGGCGAGGTGGTTCGCATCGATCTCGACAGCGGTGACCGCGAGGTGGTCGGCCGGCCCGGCGTCGGCCTCGACAACCTGGCGCTCGACAGCGACGACCGCATCTTCGTGTCGAGCTTCAAGGACGGCTCGATCATGGAGGTGACCGGACCCGACACCAACCGCGTGGTGCTGCCGAGCCACGTGAATTCGCCCTCCGGCCTGGCGTACACCGCTACCGGCCGTCTCTTCCTGGGCGACGGCGGGGCGTTGCGCGAGCTCGATCCGGACACCGGCGCAGACGTGCACTCCGTCCCGACCATGGTGACGGATATCGGACAAGTGATGTCCGTGCAGCCGTACGGCGAGCATCTCGTGCTGTCGGCGCCGCCGATGGTGAGCGTCTGGGATCCGGATGCCGAGGCGCTCGTCGCCCGTGTCGAGGGGTTCGAGGAGGTGGTGGACGCCCTGGCGCTGGGTGAGGACATCATTGTCACCGAGTACGGCACCGGCAGCGTGGTGCGCGTCAATCCGAACGCGCCGGACGCCCGTACCACCCTCGCCGACGGCCTGGAGCAGCCCGCGGGCATCGCTGCGCATGGCGGCGACGTCTACGTGACGGATCGCACCGGCTCCGTGCTACAGGTCCTCGACGACGGCGAGCCGTTGGCCGCTCCGCGGCAGGTGGCCGCCGGTCTGGCCGGCCCGGAGGGGATCGCAGCGGGCGCCGACGGCGCGCTTTACGTCGTCGAGGTCGAGGCAGGCCGCGTCGTGTGGGTCAATCCGGAGTCGGGCGACACGGTCGTGGTGGCGGACGGCATCGAGCTCAGCGGCCCGGAGAACCGGGCGCTCGGACCGTCCACGGCCATCGGCGCGCTGTCCGGCATCGCGGTGGGGGACGGCGTGCTGTACGTCTCGGCATACCGCGACAACCGCGTCTACCGCATCGAGCTCTGACGGCTGGCGGCCCCCGCGCTGCGGGTCCGAACCGTCACGAGCGGGGCGGCTTTATCAGCAGGCCGTTACCATCTCTCAACGAGCTCGTGACGATGAGGATGAAGTCGATCAGCACCCGGATCCCGAACCCGCCGAAGGTCGTCAGCATCAGCCATCCGTGCGCTGTGCAGCCCCCGCTTCGGCTGGTCGAGCCTCAGCCCCCCCGGACGACTTGGCGCGGCCCTGGTGGTCGACAGCCGTAACGCCGACGTCGCGTGCGGACGCCCCCGCGGGGACAGCGTTGGAGTCCGCCCCCGGACATGTGGAGCTCGTTGGGGGCCGGCGGGGAGCTGACCCACGGGCCGTCCTGGGCGGATCGACCAGTGAGGCGGGATGCGGACGGACGGGCGCGCCAGTTCACCTTCATGGTGGAGGCGAAGTCGGTGATCACCAATCCCGGCGGGCGGCCAAGGGCTCGGCGACCGCGGCTATCAGCAGATTCGGGGGAATCGCCTGGTCGGGCCGCGGGCGCGTCGAGCGCGTGGAGGTCTCCGCCGACGGGAATCGCTCGTGGCGCGCGGCCCCTGTAGTGGACACAAAGACCCTCATCCGCGAGTACCTGCTGATCGTCATTCTGGTCGGGGGCTGGATTGTTTTCCTGCCGGTACTGGCATTCTTGTTCTACTCGCCCCATGAAGGGGGGCCAGTCCACCTGTTGGGGCTGCTCTTGAGAGACCTGTTCGTGGACCGGCGACTGGATGTTTGGGGCGTCATTCTGACTCCCTATACCGTCGTTCAACTCCTCCGTCTATTCGGCGCGGCCGTGGGAATCACAGGGAGCCGAGGCTGAGTCTCAAGTGTCCATCAGCCGACCGCCGAAAAGCTCGAGATCGACGTTGGACACCTCATACCAACTCGGGACGACGAGCCGGATCGGCACCCCCTGCTAGCGGGTCAACTGCTCCCCGCTCAACGCGTACGCGAGGAGCGGTGCCGATTCCAGCCCGTCCGACAGCGAGAAGCTGCGAGTAAACGCCTGGTCGAACTCGTAGGCCCGCCCGCGGAAGTCGACCGACTCGGGGCCCTTGTCGGCGCGGATGAAGACCACTTCGCGCGCGCCGGTCTGCGCCCAGGCCCGCTCGGGCACCGCCCGCAGCGGGATTCGTGCGCATTCACTCCGGGCACAGTTTCCGCTCGCTCGCCGCTAGTGGTCTTTCAGGAACTGCCGCGCTTCCTCGACGGTCGGCGCGTCCTCCGCGCCGCGCCACTGAGCCGCGAGCTGCGCGTACTGCGCGCGCGCGGTGTCCGGATCGCCGGCGGCCACGGCGGCGCGGGCGAGCCCGCGGAGCGAGAGCGAACGGTTCGGCGTGCGCCGCAGCGAGCGCTTGAACTGTTCGACGGCTTCAGCAGGCCGACCCAGCTCGTGCAGGATCTCGCCATACAGCTCGTGCGCCGGCTTGAGTGGGGTCGGCGCCCCGCGCGGCGCGCCCCGCGACTCGGCCAGCTCGATCGCCCTGTCCATGGAGGCCGCCGCGGCGTCCGCGTCGCCCCGCGCGGCGTGCAGGAGCGCCGTGACCTCGTGATGCGCGATCGCCGCGACGGCACCGTCCAGCGCGGCCAGCGCCGCGGCGGCCGCGGCGGCCGCCGCCAGGTCGCCGGTCCGCACGGCGGCGATGCCGTTCGCCAGGTGTCCCCCCGCCGCGGCATGTGGCGACACCTCGATGACCTGCCACTGCTCGGTCTCGATCACGTACCGCGGCCGGGTGATGGCTGCCCGCTGCAAGGCAATCGGCGCCTCGGTATTGGCGATGACCATCTCGCCGTTCTCGACCGCCTGCCATGCCTTGGCGTAGTCACCACGCTGCAGGTCGCCATACTGGCCCCAGTCGAGCGCATGCGTCAGATTCCTGGCATTGAAGTACCGCTGCGTGTCCGATTCGTAGGTGTCCTGCCGCTCGAACATC
Organism: Vicinamibacterales bacterium; assembly: GCA_965204675.1. Taxonomy (GTDB): domain Bacteria; phylum Acidobacteriota; class Vicinamibacteria; order Vicinamibacterales; family UBA8438; genus JAJEEA01. Next base: position 3,561,624 of record OZ242003.1, on the reverse strand, counting down.
TCGATCGCCGCCGCATAGGAGGCGTCGTTCGACGACGAGACGTCGTCCCACATCCCGAGCTGGATGAAGATGTGCGACGGCATGTGCAGCGCGTGCACGACACCGGGCGCTATTGCGGCGAAACGCGTGGCCGCAGGCAGCGCGATCGCCGCGTGAATCGGATCGTCGAAGGCGTGAATGATGTAGTGCGCGGCGCCCGGATGATCCGGATTCTCGTCGAACACCCGCAGCGCGATGGCGCCCGCCTTCACGTTCGTGCGATACGGCTCGTAGCCATAGTCGCTCGACGTGGCCAACAGCGCCAGCGCGTAGAACGCTTGCACCTCGTGATCGTCGGGGTAGGCGGCGGCAAGCCGCTCCATCTCGTCCGCGTACGCGACGCGGCGATCGGTTTCCTCGCCTGCGCCGAAGAACAGGGCATCCACGGCGCGGACGAATCCCTTCTCGCGCTCGGTCGGGGCCTTGGCCAACCGGGCCTCCCGGGTCGGCCCCAGCCGCTCGAGCGCCTGCCGCGGCAGGTCCCACTCCTGGAAGCGCTGGAGGGGGTGGTTGTAGCTCATCGCCTCGCCCCAGTAGGCCATGGCGAAGTCTGGAGCGAAGGCCTGGGCCTGACGGAACTCCAGGGCCGCATCCTCGAGGCCGAAGCTATGGAGCATCGCCGCGCCACGAAGAAAATGGACCTGGGCATCGGGGGGGCCGGAGGTCGGAAAGTCGACGACCCCGAGATCCGACGGCAGGGCGGCACCGGACGTCGCTTGCGCTGCGCCGTCCGGGACAGCCACGGCCACGGTCAAGGCGACGCACACGACGACGAAGGTGACAGTTCGCATTGGTCTCTCTCCCGATGGTCGCCCCGACGCGCAGAGGCCGGTCGCCCCCGATATACCGCGGTGGCGAGGCGCGATACACACGGAACGCGGCCATCGTATCACGCCAGCTCCCCAGCTTCCCGGGGCCGCGGCCATACTCACCGCCCAGACTGTCGCTCGAACGTACCGTCCGCCGAGAACCAGACGAGCGCCGCGGCCGTGTCGGCTTGAGGCCGGCTTCCGGCCGCCCACGCTACGCGCAAGCGCGCCCGCCGGTCAGCGCGCGAAGAGCGCGCCGGCCTACGGCAGCGGCATCTCCGGGCTGTCCTCGTCGCGCGCCCGCTCGAACGCCGGGCGCGGCGTGTCCGAGCGCACCTGCTCCAGCCAGAACACGCCGTCGTAGGGCGCGCTGTTGCCGCGCGTGCCCAGGAAGTCGACGGCGCCGTCGCCGTCCAGGTCGCGGGCGACGAACTTGTCGTACATGCCCCGCTTGCGGCGCGAGACGTCGTGCCGCCGCCACTCTCCGGCGGCGTCGCCGGGGTGCTCGAACCAGCCGATGCGCCCGAGGGCGTCGTCCTTGTCGACGTCGCCGTCGCCTTCGCGGGGGCCGCGGCTGTAGCTGCCGGCCATGACGTCGAGGTGGCCGTCGCCGTCGATGTCGGCCACCTCGAGGCCGGTCATGCTGTCGGGGGCGAAGCTGCCGATCCGGTGCGCGTTCCACGCGTCGTCGATGCGCTCGGGCTGCTCCAGCCAAGCGAGGCCGCCGGCGGCGGCGCCGATGATGTCGAGGCGCCCGTCCCCGTTCAGGTCCGCGTACTCCAGGTTGAAGCCGGCCGCCCGCGCGCCGTAGATGCCGATGGCGTGCTCGCGGAAATCGAGGCTGCCGTCGCCCGGGTTCTCGAAGAACAGGATGCGGTTCTCGCCCCGCGTCCCCACCACGATGTCGAGATCGCCGTCGCCGTCCAGGTCCACCGGCTCCGCGTTCTGCGGCACGCTGTAGCGACCGAGCACCGTCTCCGTCCAGCTCCCGCCCTCGAGCGGATCTCCCTGCACCGAGAAGATCGACACCGGCGTGGAGCGCGCGAAGTCCTCCGGCGCGGGCCGCTGCGCACCCTTGTTGGGGGCGGTCATCTCGGGAACGCCGTCGCCGTCGAGGTCGGCCAGGAAGACGCGGATGTACGATCCGCGGCCCTTCGTCATCGGCAGTATCAGCCGCGGCCACTTCGCGCGGCGCACGTCCGCGCCCGGATTCTGCAGATAGATGAGGTGCGAGAGCTCCGCCGCCACCACGACGTCGAGGTGTCCGTCACCGTTGACGTCGGCGATGGCCGCGTCCTCCGGCGCGGGCGCGTCGGCTCCCTCCGCGATGGTGACGTTCGTCCACGCGTCGGGGTCGGCCGAGCCGAACGCGACCCGCACGTGGCCCTCGGCGTCCGGGACATAGTCGGGGTCGGGAACGGTCGAGTCGTACTCGCTGTCCGACTCGTGCACCGACACGATGTCCTCGTGGCCGTCGTTGTCGAGGTCCCCCATCACCAGGCCGTCGCTGCCGCTCAGGCCGAACCCGGCGGTGGCGGGCTCGTCGATGATGTGCTCGCGCCAACTGATGTAGCTTCCGTCCGCGGCCCGCGCGGCGGTGGGGGTGTCACCGACCACGGGTTGCGCGCCGGCCCCCTGCGGCCACAGGCACATGAGACCGATGAGAAAGAGCCCGGGGCAGCCGCGGCCCGTTCGGAACCGCATCGGCGCGCCGGCCGGCTGTGCTTGCTCGACAGTCATGATGTCCTCCTCCTCGTCCCCGCTCGCGTCCTCATCGACGATGACGCGACGCTCGTCGGTGCGCAGCGACCCATCCCCGGGTACCTTACACTGAGCGAAGGTGCGACGAAGCCATGTCCAACCCGATCGCCGCCGTCGACCGGTTCCCGAGAGTCAGGCTCGGCCACGCGCCGACCCCGCTCGACGCGGCGCCGCGCCTCGGCGCCGCCCTCGGCATCGAGCTGTGGATCAAGCGCGACGACTGCACGGGGCTCGCGCTCGGGGGCAACAAGGTGCGCCAGCTCGAGTTCCATCTCGGCGAGGCGCGGGCCCGCGGCGCCGACACCGTGCTGGTCACCGGGGCGGTGCAGTCCAACCTCGTCCGCGTCGCCGCGGCCGCGGCCCGCCAGCTCGGGATGGACGCGCACGTCCAGCTCGAAGAGCGCGTGGACGAGGCCGGTCACCTCTACCGCGCCTCGGGCAACGTGCTCGTGGACCGGCTGCTCGGGGCGACCCTGCACGCGCTGCCCGTCGGCGAGGACGAGGCGGCGGCCGACGCGGCCCTCGAGCGCCTCGCCGGGGCACTCGCCGACGAGGGCCGCCGGCCATACGTCGTTCACTCCGCGCCGGGGCACCCGCCCCTCGGCGGGCTCGGCTACGTCCTCGCCGCCCGGGAGATCGTTGCGCAGGCCGCGGCCCGCGGCATAAGGTTCGACGCGGTGGTCTGCGCCTCGGGGAGCGCCCTCACGCACGCCGGCCTCCTGGTCGGCCTGCACGCCCTCGACGCAGCGATGCCGGTGCACGGCATCTGCGTGCGCCGCGACGCGCGCCGGCAGGCCGCCCGGGTGGCGCAGGTGGCGTCGGCCCTGGCGGCGATGGTCGCGCGCCCGGCGGCATTCGACGCGGGCGCGGTCGACGTGTGCGACGCGGTGCTCTCGCCGGGCTACGGCAGGCTCAACGACGCCGTGCACGAGGCGATGGAGATGGCGGCGCGGCTGGAGGCGCTGCTCCTCGACCCGGTCTACACCGCCAAGGCGATGGCGGGCCTGATTGCTCACGTGCGCTCGGGGCGCATCGCCCCCGCCAGCCGGGTGCTCTTCCTGCACACCGGGGGGCTGCCGACCGTCTTCGCCTACGCGGACCGGCTGGGACCCTGCTTGTCGAAGGCGCCCCGGACACCGGCGCGCTGACCGACGGTCGCGCCGACGGCGTTTCCGGAGGGCGACGACCGCACGTGCGGCAACTGGACCGGCAATGGCGAAGGCAGCCGCCACGCTCGGCCACGCCGACCACTACTCCTTCACCACCCCGGATCGGCCTCGAGCGTGACCTCGAAGCTCCGGGTGCCGGACCTGACATTGGTAACAGCACGTGCGACGGTCACTCGCTGACGACGCGGATAAAGTCAAGAGTCTCTTTTGGGCAGTTCAGCCGGTCCTTTGAGCAGTTCAGCCGGTCTTTTTGGGCAGTTCAGCCAAGAAAAAACAGAAGATCACGCAACAGGCACTTCTTGGCGTCATATGGTCACATATGGATCGTGTCAGTTGTGTACTATCTGTTCTTCGTCTGTCCGGCGGCTGATCCTCATGCCGTGGAGACGGCTCCCGAAGAGGATGGCGCTTGGCGAGCGTGCTCGAAACGGCATTCTCGGCCGCTCCTGAACGCGAAGAGAGGAACGAGAAGCCGGCGCGAGAACTGAGGCGGCGCGGGGCCCTTTCAGGCAGGACACGGCGGCCTCCCCACATGGTCGCTGGGGCCGGGGTCCCGCCCGCCACCAACCGCCGTCCAGGTCCTCGGCGTCCTCCTGTCGAACGGGCGCGGCGTCAACGCGTTCCCGGGGCATCTCTCTGGGCGAACGGGTCGGCCGCCCCGTGCTCGATCAGGAACGCGACCACGTCGTCGAAGCTGTCGTCGAGGGCCGCGTCGACCGCGGTCCGCCCGAGCGCGTTGGCGGCGTCGACGTCGACGCCCAGCTCGACGGCCGCCCTGACCGCGGCCAGCGTGGCGGCCTCCATCTCGGCGACCTCGGGTCCCCGCCCGAGCTCGGTCGCCTCCGCGACCCTCGCGCGGTGGTCCACCGACCAGAGGGGGTCGCGCCCGCCCAGGCCGACCGCCGCCATGAGGGCGGTCGTCTCCCCTTCCTCGAGCCACATCCGGCCCGCCGCCGTCCGGCGGTCGCGGGTCCAGTACGCCGGGCTGTGGGTGGCGAGGGGATCTGCGCCATGGCGGGCGAGGAGGCGCATGAGGCCGGCCTCGCGGTGGCGCGCGGCCAGCCAGAACGCCGGCGCCTCGACGTACCAGGGCGGGAAGTAGAAGTCGGCGCTGTCGCGGGTGTATCGGGTCGAGGCCGACACCCGGGCGTTGGGGTCGGCCCCGGCCGACAGCAGCGCCTCGGCCAGCGTCTCGTCCCGGTGCAGGATAGCGGCGTGCAGGGGCGCATAGCCGCCCGCCGCCGCGTTCGGGTCGGCGCCGCTGTCGAGCAGGAACGCGGCGACGTCGCCGCTTCCGCTGAGGGCGGCGACGGCCAGCGCGCCGGCCCCGTCCGGGGTGGCCTCGTTCACGTCGGCGCCCGCCGCCACGAGCAGCCGCGCCGACGCGACGTCGCCGACCCGGGCCGCGAACAGCAGCGGGGTGAACCCGCCGCTCTGCACCTCGGTGATGTAGCACTCGTCCCGCGGCACGCACTGCAGGCCGTAGTTCGCGTACGTCGAGATGGTCTTGACGGTCTCCGTGAACGTGCTCGACCGCGCACCCACGTCGGCGCCGTGGGCCAGCAGCACCTCCACCACCGCGGCGTGCCCCTGCGCGACCGCCCACATGAGGGCGGTCTGCTCCCCGTAGGCCCCTTTCGCGGTGGCGGCGTCGACCTCGGCGCCCGCGGCCAGCAACTGCCCCACCACGTCGGCGTTGCCGGTGCGGGCCGCCGTCATCAGCAGCGTCTCCCCGAACGGCAGCGCCCGGTTCGGGTCGGCGCCGGCCGCGAGGAGGATCCCGGCCATGGCCGGGCTTCCGTTCTCGCACGCGGCCCAGAGGGGGGTGACCCCGAGGTCGTTCGCGGCGTCCACCTCGGCCCCGGCGCGAATCAGCAGCTCCGCGACCTCGCGGTTCTCGTGGTAGCTCGCCCAGTGGAGCGCGGTCGATCCGTCCCCCTCGCGGGCGTCGACGTCGGCGCCCTCCGCCAGCAGCGTCCGGACCGTCGCCCAGTCCGCGCGCCTCGCGGCGTCGGCCAGCACCACCTCGGCCGCCGCCGCGGCGGCGGCTTGAGCGCCCACCAGGGCCACCAGGGCCAGCAGCGACCCGAATCGGCCGACGTGCGCCATCCGTCCCGACATCGGCATCCTCCTCCGCGCCGGCAAGGCGCTACACCTCCGACAGCGTGTCGATCGCGTCGATGGGCAACGCCCCGGTGCTGCCGCCGACGCGCTCCAGGGGGAAGTCGAACTTGTCCATCAGGGTCAGCAGGAGATTGGCGTGCGAGGTCCCGTCGTACACGAGGTGCCGCCCGCCCTTCAGCCGCCCCCCCGCCCCGCCGAGCACCAGGATGGGGACGTTGTTGCCGGCGTGGCGGGTGCTGTTGGACATGCACGTGCCGTACATGACGGTCATGTTGTCCAGCATCGACCCGTCGACGTCGGGCGTCGCCCGCAGCCGCTCGAGATACCTCGCGGTCAGGGCCGCGTGGTACGCGTTGACCTTCGACATCCGGGCGATGAGGGCGGGGTCGTTGCCGTGGTGCGACAGCGGGTGGTGAGGATCGGAGACGCCCACCTCGGGATAGGTCCTCGTGCTCTGCTCCCGGCCGAGCATGAACGTCGCCACGCGGGTGATGTCGCTCTGCAGGGCGAGGAACTGCAGGTCGAACATCAGCTCGACGTGCTCCTCGAACGTGGGCGGCACACCCCGCGGCTCCTGCGCGAAGGCGTCGGGGCTCACGTCGCTCTTCGACTCGGCCACCTCGATGCGCCGCTCGACGTCTCGGATCGCCGCCGCGTAGTCCTCGACCTTGCGCCGGTCGCCGGCCCCGACCCGGCGCTCGACGTCGGCCAGCTTGTCCGTCACCGAGTCGAGGATGCTGCGCTTCTCGCGCATGCGCGCGCGCCGCACCTCGGGGTCGGTGGAGCCGCTGTCGCCGAACAGCCGCTCGAACACCGCGCGCGGGTTGTTCTCCATCGGGAGGGGCGTGGTGGGCGTGCGCCACGAGATGGTCTGGGTGTACGCGCAGCTCAGACCCGACGTGCACTGCCCGGCGTTGGCCTCCTTGTCTATCGACAGCTCGAGCGACGCGAGCGGCGTCGTGGCGCCGAACTCGGCCGCGAGCATCTGGTCGATGGACGTGTCGGCAATCACGTCGGTCTCCGACGTGCCCCCGCGCCGGGTGCCGGTGAGGAACGAGCCCGACGCGCCCGCGTGCACGTAGGTCCACGACGCGTTCAGCCCCGAGAAGACGAGCAGTTGGTCGCGGAACGCCGCCAGGGGCTGCAGAATCGGGGTCAGCTCGAAGTCGCGCCCCGCCGCCGCCGGCGACCAGTGCTCCATCGCCATCCCGTTCGGCACGAAGATCGCCTGGAAGCGGCGCGGCCTGGCCGCCTTCGATGCCAGCGCCGACACGCCGGGCGCCATGGCGTCGAGGAACGGCAGGGCCACGGTCGCGCCCACCCCGCGCAGGACGGTGCGGCGGGACAAGGGCTTCGCGGTCATGAAGTTGATGCCTTTCATTTCGGTCCTCTATCAGTCGGCCCGTACGCGGCCGACAAGATTGAATCCGTTCTTCCAGAAGACACGTGGCCTCCCGGCCCCGCCAGCCTCACGCCGCCGCCCGCCGCGCATCACGAACGGCCGGCGTCTCGACGCTCCCTCGAATCCGTTCACCCCGAAGACACGTCGCCTCCCGGCCTTGCCTTCCCTGCCACTCCGCCGCCCACCGCATCAGGAACGCCGGCTCTCGACGCGCCATCCAGTCCGTTCCCCGGAAATACGTCGCCCCGCGGCCTGCCGGTATCACTCCGCCGCCCGCCGCATCAGGAACGCCGGGCTCTCGACCACCCCGAGAACGACCGACGACCAGCGGTACCCGTCCGTGCCCGCGTCGTGGACGATGGCGCGCACCGTCGGCTGGTCGTAGTGACGCAACTCGCGCCCGAGCGCGTAGGCGAGGAGCCGCTCGGTGAGGGTGCCCGCGAACCGCTCGGGCTCTTCGAGCAGCAGGCCCCGCAGCCCGGCCAGGCCCACCGCCGTCACCCCGTTCGGCAGGGTGCCGGAGGCGTCGACCGCGTGACCCGTCTCGGTGACCGTCCGCCACCGCCCGATGGCGTCGTAGTGCTCCAGCATGAAGCCCGGCGGGTCGATGCTCCGGTGACAGCTCGCGCACGCGGGGTTGCGCCGGTGCAGCTCGAGGCGCTCGCGCATCGACGCCGGCGCACCGCTCTCCCCGCGCTCGGGCAGCGCCGGCACGTCGGGCGGCGGGCCCGGCGGCGGCGCCCCGAAGATGGCCTCGAGCAGCCACCGCCCGCGCAGCACCGGCGAGGTCCGGTGCGGGTACGACGTGAGCGACAGCAGCGAGCCGTGGCCCAGCAGCCCGCCGCGCTGATCGAGGTCGGGCAGGGTCACGCGCCGGAACCGGCTGCCGTAGACCCCCGGGATGCCGTAGTGCCGCGCGAGCCGCTCGTTCACGTACGTGTAGTCGGCGCCGAGGAGATCGAGGACGCTCCGGTCCTCGTCGATGGTGCTGCCGATGAACCGCGCCGTCTCCTGCCGGAACGCCTCCACCAGGTCCTGGTCGAAGTCGGGATGGACGGCGGGTTCGGCCTTCACGTCGTCGAGGTTCCGCAGGTGCAGCCACTGCGCCGCGAAGTCGCTCACCAGCGCCTCGCTGCGCGGGTCGGCGAGCATGCGCCGCACCTGGGCGCGCAGGACGGCGGGGTCGGTCAGCTCGCCGCGCTCGGCCGCGTCGAGCAGCTCGTCGTCGGGAATGCTGCTCCACAGGAAGAACGACAGGCGCGAGGCGAGATCGAGGTCGGGCAGCGGGTACGACTGCCCCGGTTCGGCGCCGGGCGGATCCTCGTGCACCCGCAGCAGGAAGTCGGGATCGACGAGCAGCCGCTCGAGGGCGAGCTGGATGCCGGTGTCGAAGTCGCCGCCGTCCTTCGCCCGCCCGTCCCGGAAGAACTCGAGCAACGTCTCGACGTCGCTCTCCGCGGGCGGCCGGCGGTAGGCGAGGCGGGCCAGCCGCGACAAGATGCGCTCGGCGCAGGCCTCCTCGTCGGACGCGGCGGCGGGCCGGCACACGAAGATGCGCTGCCGGCTCGGCGTGTCGCCGGGGACCGCGCCCTCGTAGGGCCCCTCGATGGTCAGGGCCTGTACCTCCGCGTTCCCGTGGTACTTCTCGTCGTTCGAGAGGACCGCGCCCTTCATCAGGGGCTGCCGCGGCCCCTCGGGCTCCCAGCGGTTGCGGACGAAGGAAACGCCGACGACGTGGGGCCCGCCCTCGACCTCGGCGCGCACCTCGAGGTGGGCGGCCGACTCGCGGACGTAGCGTTCCCACTCGGGGTCGCCCGCCTCCGCCGGCGACCAGGTGTGCGGCGCCGGCGTGCCCGGCGCCTCGCCCCCCACCGTGAACCGTTCGACGAGCCGCCCGTCGATGCGGAGGTCGAGCAGGTTCCTGCGGCCCATGCCGCGGACGTAGTCCTGCCAGTTGGACGTCAGCCCGATGCGGAAGATGTAGTTGCCGTCGGCGGGGAAATGGTAGGTGGCGCTGAGGCCGCCGCGGGACCCGAGCGGCAGGTCCTCGCTCTGCCGGTCGGCCTGCGTCAGCAGCACCGAGTTCTCGAACCGCGCGAAGTCGGGCGCGGTCATCACCCCGGTAGCGAGGCGCGAGATCTTGCGCGCCGCCGACAGGTAGCGCTCGAGCTGCGAGGTCGAGATGGACAGCACCTCCGCGTTGTTGTCGAACCCGGTGTCCGACGTCTCGTCGCCGGGCAGCAGCGCCGCCGTGTCGATGTCGAGGGCGAGGAGGTCACGGACGGCGTTGCCGTACTCGGTGCGGTTCAGGCGGTGCATCGAGCCGGTCCGCCCGGGGTCCGGGTTGGCGGCGGCGGCCTCGTCGATGCGCGCGGCCAGCCAGTCGGCCGCCGCGCGCGACTCGTCCCGGCCGGGCCGCGGCAGCCCGGCCGGCGGCATCGTGCCGGCGCCGAGCCTCGCGATCACCCGCTCCCACCGCTCGGCGTCGTCGCTCGGCCGCTCGGCGTCCACCGTGTCGAGCGCGAGCCCCGTTGCCCGGAGCTGCGCGTCGAGCACGGACGCGGTCCCGCCCGCCGCACCGACCCGGCCCTCGTTGTGGCAGGAGACGCAGTAGCGATCGAGGAGGCCACGGACGGATTCGGAGGAAGCCGCCGCCGGCTGGGCGGCCGGGGCGGCGATGAGTTGGCCGGAGGGACGGCCGGGAGCCCAACTCCCCGCCGTCCCCACGGCAATCGCAGCGGCTGCGAACATGGCCGGCGCGGAGCCGGCCCGCAATACCCTCATCGTCCCTTCCGCGTCACTGCCCTTCCGTAGTCGGCATGGACGCCGGCGCCGGGAACGGATACCCCGGCGGCCCGTAGGTGTAGTAGGCCCCCAGGTCGTCGATGGCGTCCATGTCCGGATAGAGCACGCCGAACGCCGGCGCCTCGCGGCTGCCCCGCGGCGAGTACCAGACCGCCCCGTCCCGGGTGATCTGGATCTTGGGCGAGTCGGCGTGCCGCTGCGGCTTCGGATAGAACGTAAACTCCTCCGTCCGCGGGTCGAACCTCCAGAGCGTGGCGCCGTAGTCGCCGTCGGTCCGCTGGCCGACGTCGGGGGCCCAGATGTTGTCCCACGGGTCGGCCGCGACGTCGTAGGGCTCGGCGTTCTGCTGCGGGATCGTGAACTCGGTCATCTTGCCCGTCGACTGGTCGAGCTTGACGAGCTTGCCGGCGCGCTTGCCGGCCGAGTAGATGCCCCACCAGATGTTGTTCTGCGAGTCGACGTTCAGCCGCCGCGTATGCCCCGGATAGGTGGGCGCGGTGAACTCGGTCCACGAGTTGTTCGACGTATCGAACTTGACGATCTTGCCGCCGCTCCAGAGCGCGATCCAGATGTTGTCGTTGTGGTCGGCCACCACCCCGTAGGGGATGGCGTGCGGGGTCGGGATGCGGAACACCGACACCTCGCCGGTGGCGCGGTCCCACTTGCTGAGGGCCCCGCCCATGATCCAGCCGACGTAGATGTTGCCCTTCGAGTCCATGGCCAGCGACTGCATGAACTTCGTCGGGTTGCGCACCACGTCGTCGGGGTCCATCGGAATCTGGTACTCGAACTCCTCGGTCTCGGGGTTGAACCCCAGCAGCCGCTTCTCCGCGTCGCCGGTGCGGCCGCGGTGCTCGGGCAGCCAGATCAGGCCCGACGGGTCGATCAGGATCTCGTGGTTGCCGTTCCGCGGATCGGGATAGAGATACTCCCACTGCTCGCCGGTGCGGGGGTCGAGCTTGACGAGCCGGTGCGGCACGCCGCGGTCGACCAGCCAGACGTTGCCGTCGGCGTCGAAGCGCGGGTCCTGGCCGTAGCGGCCGACCCGGTCGCGGGCCCACGGCTCGGCGTTGACGCCCTCGCCGGGCCCGTCCTTGGCGAGGTAGTACTCGATGTACATCGCCTTGCCGAGGGCCTCCTCGTCGACCGGCGTCTGCTGCTCGATGCGCACGCGCCGGCGCTTGCTGTCGGGCCCGAAGTTCTCGACGACGTAGGCGAGCAGGTCGTCACGGTCCTGCCGGCCGAAGCGGAACATCGACGCCCGGAACGACAGCAGTCCCTGGCCGTAGCGGGTGGGGTCCTGCTCGCCGAGGGTGCTGCCGACCATGTGGTCGATCCAGCTCATCCACTGCCGCTCGGTCCCGGGGCGCGTGGGGAAGAAGTTCTCGCCGTGGCACGCCATGCACACCTGCTCGGCGACCGCCTTGCCGGCCCCCGGCGGGTAGATCTCGTCGTAGTCGGCGTACTCGAACGCCCCGGCCCGGCCGCTCTCCATCGCGGTCCGGCCGGCGGGGATGACGAGCGGGGGCGCGTCGCCCGAGAGCGGGCCCAGGGTCAGGTCGACCTCGGCCGCGTCGCCGGCGCCCACGGTGATGGTCTGCACGTCCGACTCGAGGCTCTTCGTGCTCGCGCTCACCTCGTAGGTGCCGGGGAACAGGGCGACGGCGCGGTAGCGGCCGCCGTTGGTGTACACCTGGTACACCATGTCGCGGTCGAGGTTGCGGGCGTAGACCTGCGCCGCCGTGAACGGCTCCGACGCGGTCACGGTCCCCGAGAGGGTCGCGGTCCCCGGCACCTCGGCCTGCAGGCCGGTCGCGTTCAGGGCCAGGAACGCCGCGCACAGCGCCGCGGCCGACAACCGGGCGCGAAACGGCCTTGCGCCACGCTTCTTCGAATGCACCATCGTCTGCTCCTTATGGACGATCGACTTGGTTGTGTCCGACAAGAGAATGCGCCCGGCGGCGGGTCAAGTCAAGTCCCGGACCTCGTCGAAGCCGGTTGCCGGCTCAGGCGATGATGTCGTGGATGACGCGGCCGTGCACGTCGGTGAGGCGGAAGTCCCGGCCGCTGTAGCGGTAGGTCAGCTTCTCGTGGTCGATGCCCAGCAGGTACAGGATCGTGGCGTGCAGGTCGTGGACGTGCACCGGGTTCTCGACCGCCCGGAAGCCGAAGTCGTCGGTGGCGCCCCAGGTCATGCCGCCCCTGACGCCGCCGCCCGCGAGCCAGATGCTGAAGCCGAACGGGTTGTGGTCGCGGCCGTTGACGACGCGGCCGGCGGCCGAGCCGCCGCCGGTCTCGAGCACCGGGGTGCGGCCGAACTCCGTGGCGCACACCACGAGGGTCTCGTCGAAGAGGCCGCGCGACTTCAGGTCCTTGATGAGGGCGGCGAAGGGCTGGTCCGAGTCGCGGGCGTTCTTGCGGTGCTGAAAGATGTCGCTGTGGGCGTCCCACGGGTCGCCCTTGGCGTAGTAGACCTGCACCATTCGCACCCCCCGCTCAACCAGCCGCACCGCCGTCAGGCAGCCGCGGGCGGTGCTGCCCGGCCCGTACAGCTTCTGCGTCGCCGCCGTCTCCTTGCGGATGTCGAAGACCTCGGGCGCCTCGGTCTGCATGCGGTAGGCGGTCTCCATGGCCTGGATGGCACCCTCGATCTCGGGCGCGTCCTGCCCCAGGCGCTCGATGTACAGTCGGTTCAGCCGCTCGACGAGGTCGACCTCGGGGCGCTGGTCGTCGAGCGCGGTCGCGTCGTTGCGGATGTGGGGTATCAGCTCCTGCGGGTCGAAGTCGCCCTCGATGCGGGGCACCTTGTCGGAGATGTACGTCCCCTGGTGGACGGCGGGCAGGAACGCATTGCTCCAGAGCGGGGGGCCGACCACGGTGGGCTGGTCGGGGCAGAGGACGACGAACCCGGGCAGGTCCCGGTTCTCGACGCCGAGCCCGTAGGTCAGCCACGCCCCCAGCGAGGGGCGCCCCGGCTGGATGTGCCCCGTGTTCATCATGAGCAGCGACGGCTCGTGGTTGGGGATGTCGGTGTGCATCGAGCGGATGACGCAGATGTCGTCGGCGCAGCCGCCCACGTGGGGAAAGAGCTCGCTGACCTCGAGCCCCGACTCGCCGTAGCGGTCGAAGCGAAAGGGCGACTTCATCAGCGCCCCGGTCCGGCGCTCGGTCTCGATGGTTCCCGTCGGCATCGGCTGGCCGTCGTACCTCTCGAGGGCCGGCTTCGGGTCGAACGTGTCGACCTGCGACACCCCGCCGTTCATGAACAGGAAGATGACGTTCTTCGCGCGCGGCTCGAAGTGAGGCGCCGGCAGCGGAGCGCCGCCCGGCGAGACGAGCCCGCCCGCCGCCTCGAGCATCGACGCCCGCACCATGCCGGCGAAGGCCACCATACCGAAACCGGCGCCCATGGTGCGCAGGGCCTCGCGGCGGGTGCGCGGCTGTCCGTGCGTCGCTCCGCAGCCGTTGCGGCGGTGGTCGAGGGAACGTTGCGACATCGGAATCTCTCCCGCCGGCTCTCTCGCTCGCCTACTCGACGAACCTGAACTCCGCGGCGCTGAACAGCGCCCGCGCGTACTGCGTCCACGCCTGCATCGACGCCCTGCGCTCGGCGAGGTCGTCGGGTCCGTCCTCGGACGAAGCGCCTGGACCGTCGACCGCGGCGTTCTCGTCCTCCGATCCTCCGACCGCGGCCGCCGATTCGCCGTCGGCCGCTTCCGGCTCGTCGGCCGCCTTGCGCGCGGCCGCCCGCCGCTCGGCGAGGAAGGCCAGCCCCGCCTCGAGCTCGGCCTCCGAGGTCTCCCGGCCGTAGAGCAGCGGATAGGCCGCCCGGATCATCGCGCGGTCGGCAAAGCGCGCGGGGATCTTCTCGTCACCACCGGCGCCATCACCGTCGGCGGCGCCCTCGCGATCGGCAGCGCCCTCGCCGGCGGTGCGGGTTGCGTCAGCACGTTCGCCGTCGGCGCCGCTCCCGCCTCCGCTCTCGGCTCCGGCGCCGGGCCCGCCGGCCTCGTGCCCGCCGGTCCCGTCCCCCCCGGTCTCCCCGGCCAGGCGCCTCACCAGCCGCTCGGCCTGCCGCCGGACGAACGGGCTGTTCATGAAGAACAGGCTCTGCTGGGGCACGTTGGTGGCGTACCGGCGCTCGGCGGACAGGTTGGGGTCGGGGAAGTCGAACGTCTGCAGGTAGTCGTCGAGCTGGAAGCGGCTCACGATGCCGTAGAGCGTCCGCCGGTCGTTGTCCTCGTCGTCGAGGTCGACGGACGGCCCCCCCACCTTCGCGTCGAGGCCCCCCGAGACGTGCAGCAGGGCGTCGCGGATGCTCTCGGCGTCGAGGCGGCGGCGGCCGGCGCGCCAGTAGTGGCGGTTGTCGGCGTCGACGGCCTCGTTGCCGGCGTGCCGCCCGGCCCGGAGCCGGTACGTCGCCGAGAGCATGATGTCGCGGTGCAGGCGCTTGACGGACATGCCGCCGTCCACGAAGCGGGCGGCGAGGTGCTCGAGGAGCTCGGGGTTGGTGGGCCGCTCGCCGGCGAAGCCGAAGTTGCTCGGCGTGTCGACGATGCCCGACCCCATGTGCCAGCGCCAGACGCGGTTCACGATGACCCGCGCGGCGAGGGGGTGCGAGGCGATGGCCTCGGCGAGCTGGAGCCGGCCGCTGCCCTCGCCGAACGGCTCGGCGTCCTCGCCCGCGAGGACCGTGACGAACCCGCGCGGCACCTCCTCGCCGAGGTCGGTGGGGCTGCCGCGCACGTGCAGCCGGATGTCGGCGAGGTCCTCGGGCGCCTTGTCCCGCACCCCCATCACGAACGGCAGGTCCGGCAGCGCCTCCTCGAGCTCCTCGATGCGGGCGCGCATGGCCGCCACGTGGTCCGCGGCGACGCGGCCGAGCTGCCGTTCCAGGCTCCAGCCGCGGAAGCGCAGCAGCCCGGGGGCGGGAAAGAACGTGTCGAGGGTGTTGTCGAGGTCCCGGCGGTAGACGTCGGTGTACAGGTTGAGGCGCTCGCGCTCCATCGTCTCCAGCTCGAGCTGGTGCCGGTCAAAGAAGCTCTCGAAGCCGTTCGGCATCGGCGTGGACTTCACCTCGTCGAGCGGCGTGCCCTTGGCGATGATCCTGCGGTTCCGCTCCTCGAGCTCGGCCTGCTCGGCCGCCACCTCGAGGAGCAGGCGCTGGAACGCGTCGGCCAGCTCCTGAGCCTCTTCCTCCTCGGCGTCGCCGCGGGCGATCATCGCCTGCCAGTCCTCGAGGTAGGGATAGTGTCGGGGCTCCTTGCCGAGGAAGCGGATCCAGCGCTCGAGGGTCTCCAGATCGACCCTGGCCCGCGACGCCGCGCGGTCGGGCGGGAGCATCTCCCTGCCGGTGACCCGCCACGCCGCCATCATGTACTTCGAGGCCTGCAT
Organism: Vicinamibacterales bacterium; assembly: GCA_965204675.1. Classification (GTDB taxonomy): domain Bacteria; phylum Acidobacteriota; class Vicinamibacteria; order Vicinamibacterales; family UBA8438; genus JAJEEA01. The sequence goes on along the minus strand of OZ242003.1, from coordinate 3,546,121 downwards.
GGTGAGCACCCGCGCGAGCTGCTCGCTCTCCGTGCGCAGGTACTCGGCCAGGCTCTCCTCCATGTCCTCGATGAACTCCCTGTCCTTCTCCCAGGCCTCGGCCTTCTCCTCGTCCCCGAGCACGTACTCGTGGTAGTCGGTGTTGTTGAAGATGCCGGCGAGGGCGTAGTAGTCGTGGGTGCCGACGGGGTCGTACTTGTGGTCGTGGCAGCGCGCGCATCCGACGGTGAGGCCGAGGAACCCGCGCGTCGTCACGTCGACCCGGTCGTGCCGCTCGTCGGCCCGCGCCACCGGGGGGTTGGCGAGGTCGTAGTACCACGGGCCGCCGCCGAGGAAGCCCAGGCCGCCGAGCGCCCGCGTCCGTTCCGGCTCGTCCAGCCGATCGCCCGCGAGCTGCGCCTTCACGAAGAGGTCCCAGGGCATGTCGCGGTTGAAGGCGTCGACCACCCAGTCGCGCTGCACGTACGCGGACGGGTAGCGCTCGCGCCCCGACCCGTCCCGGGCCAGGCCGCGGGTGTCGTCCTCGCCGAAGCGGGCGACGTCGAGCCAGCGGCGGCCCCAGCGCTCGCCGTAGTGGGGCGAGGCGAGCAGCCGGTCGACGACCCTCTCGAAGGCGGCGGGCGACTCGTCGGCCAGGAAGGCGCCGATCTCGGCCGGGGTCGGCGGCAGCCCCGTCAGGTCGAAGGTCGCCCGGCGAATGAGCTGGCGGCGGCCGGCCGGGCCCAGGGGGGTAAGGCCCTTCTCCTCGAGCTTGGCGAGGACGAAGCGGTCGATGTCGGTGCGCGCCCAGTCGGCGCGCGCCGGCTCCGGGACCGCCGGCAACGCGAGGGGCCGGAACGACCAGAAGGCGCGCTCGTCGGCCGTGACCTCGCGCCGCGGCGTTGCCGCGGGGGCGCCGGCGTCGGCGGAAGTGGACGCCAGCGCCGCTTCCGGCCAGGGTGCGCCCATCCGGATCCACTCGACGAGCCCCCCGACGTCCCGCGCCGCGAGCGGATCGGCGTAGCGGGGCATCTCACGGCCCTCGATCTCGTGGCGCACGGCCCGGACGAGCAGGCTGCCGTCGGGGTCGCCGGGCACTATCGCGGGACCCGAGTCGCCCCCCTCCAGCAACGCCTCGCGCGAATCCACGCGCAGCCCGCCCGACTGGAGGCGCGCGTGGCAGGCGTAGCAGTTCGCGGCCAGCACCGGCCGCACGCGGGTCTCGAAGAAGTCCGTGGGGGGTTGCGCGCCGGTGGACGCCGGCAGGCCGAGCATCGCGAGGGCGAGCAGCGCAAGGGGTCGCAAGCCGGGCCTCCGTCCTGACAGCGAAAACTTCGGCGATGGCCGGGGCGGCGGCGCACCTCGGTTCTCGCATTCTAAGAGGGCCGGCCGGCGTGGAGCAAGCCTTGCCCGCCTGGCCGAACCGGGTTCTTCTACCCGGTGAAGAGCGACGACGCGGCCGGGGCGGCCAACCGGCGGGATGGCCATCGCCGGCCGGCGCGCACGGCTGCAGATGTCGTGCTACAGTCCCTCCCATCGGCATTTCGCAGGCCCCTGAAACAACGGACTCGTGTTCACCCGGCGCCGCCTGATCGCCCTTCGGGAATGCGACCCCGAGGCAGCCGGGCACACCCCGCGCCCCGTGGCGCCGCCGGGTAGGCGCTTGCGCACAGAGGAGTGAGCGTAACGTGACGATCGCCTCCGACCGGCCGGGCGCCGGACCCGTCGCCGAGACCGCGCGCATCGACGCCATCGACGTCCTGCGCGGCTTCGCGCTCCTCGGCATCCTCGTCATGAACGTCCAGTCGTTCGCGATGCCCCAGGCGGCGTACTTCAACCCCACCGCCTGGGGCGACCTCGAAGGGGCGAACCTCTGGGTCTGGGTGGCCGGCCGGATGCTCGCCGACCAGAAGTTCATGACGATCTTCTCGATGCTGTTCGGGGCCGGCATCGTGCTGATGGCGGGGCGGGCCGAGGCGCGGGGCGCCGGCGCCGGCCGGGTGCACTACCGGCGGATGGGCTGGCTGGCGGTCATCGGGATCCTCCACGCCCACCTGCTGTGGTACGGCGACATCCTGTTCACCTACGCGGTGTGCGGCATGGCACTCTACCCGTTGCGCCACCTGTCGCCGGGCCGGCTGCTGGCCCTGGGGACGACCCTGCTCGCGGTCGGCTCGGCCTTCTCGGTCGGGGCGGGGATGTCGCTGCCGTACTGGCCGGAGGAGGCGCTGGCCGCGTTCTCCGACGACGCGTGGCGGCCGACGCCGGCAGTGCTGGAGGCCGAGCTCGCGGTCTACCGCGGCGGCTGGCTCGCCCAGCTCCCAAGCCGCTCCGCGGACGCGCTCGCGTTCGAGACGGTCCTCCTGCTCATGTGGGCCTTCTGGCGCGCGGGCGGGCTGATGCTGATCGGGATGGGCCTTTTCCACCGCGAGGTGTTCTCGGCGCGGCGCTCGCCCCGCTTCTACGCGGGGCTGATCGCGGCGGCGGTCCTGGTCGGCCTGCCGCTGCAGGCGTACGGCCTCTGGCTCGACTTCGCGCGCGGATGGCCCGTCTGGTCGTTCTTCCTCGGCCTGCAGTTCAACTACTGGCCGAGCATCGCGGTCGGCCTGGGATACGTCGGGCTCGTGATGCTCGCGTGCCGCAACGCCGCGCTTCACCGCCTCACCCGCCCGTTCGCCGCCGTCGGGCAGACGGCGCTGACGAACTACCTGCTCCAGACCGTCCTGTGCACGACGATCTTCTACGGCCACGGGCTCGGCCTGTTCGGCTCGGTCGACCGCGTGGGTCAACTCGGCGTCGTGGCCGGCGTCTGGGCGCTACAGCTCGTCGCGTCGCCGCTCTGGCTGCGCCGGTTCCGCTTCGGTCCGGCCGAGTGGGCTTGGCGGTCGCTCACCTACGGGGTGCGCCAGCCGCTAAGGCGCGCGCCGGCGCCCGAACCGGCCCGCTGACGCACCGGGCCGGTTCGCCTTCCGCCGGCCCGGGATTGACCGAATGAAGCGGCCCCGGCGCCACGCCCCGTTCAGCAGAGGCAGACTCACGGCCAGGCGCTCGGCGAGTGAAACGGCCCCGGCGCCGCACCCCGTTCAGCAGAGGCAGACTCACGCCCGGCGCCCGGCGATGGCGAACACCGAACCTCCGCACCGGGAGCGCCCCGGCGGCGCGGCACCCCCGACCGGCCTTGGAGAGCGAGCCGGCGGCCGGCGCTATAATCGCAGCATGGCGACTCGGGCGACAGCCACGGGCTCGCCGCCGAGGATCGACGACGGCGGACCCGGAGCCGGCGGGCTCGCGGCGCCCAGGTTTCACGACCTGGACGCGTTGCGGGGCTTTGCCATGCTGCTCGGGATCCTGCTGCACGCCGGCGTCTTCCTCGTGCCCGTCGAGTTCTGGCCCGTGCACGAGGCCTACGCCTGGGAGACGGCGCCCGAAGCCAACGTCTACGCGTGGTTCCTGTCGGTCATCCACGGCTTCCGGATGCCGCTGTTCTTCCTCGTCAGCGGCTTCTTCTCGGCGATGCTGTGGCAGTCGCGGGGGCTCGGCCGCCTCGCCCGGCACCGCCTCGATCGGGTCGGCCTGCCGCTGGCGGCGGGCATGTTCACCGTCGTGCCGGCCATCGCGTGGGTCGAGCCGGGCGGCCTCTCGCTGCCGGCCTGGCCGTTGGCGTGGCTGGGGGGGCTGGAGCATCTCTGGTTCCTCTGGTACCTGCTGCTCCTGGTGGGGGGGCTCGTCGCCGCCGCCCGCCTGGGCCTCGCGTTCCGTCATCCCGCGTGGTGGCTGCTCGTGCCCCTCGCGATCGCGCCCCAGTACGCGATGCACGAGCCGGCGTTCGGGCCCGACACCGCAGACAGCCTCGTTCCGGCCGGCCGCGTCCTCGCCTACTACGCCATCTTCTTCGCGTTCGGGGTGTTCTTCCGGCAGCGGAACCTCGCGGTGCGGCGGTGGTGGACGGTCTTCCTGGCCCCCGCGCTGCTGCTGCTCCTGCCGGCCGGCGTCATGCTTCTGTACGACGCGGCGTTCCCGTACGCGGGAGAGGACTGGGTCTGGGGGGTGGCCGCGGTCGTGCAGGTCGCCTTCGCGTGGCTGATGTGCTTCGGGGCGATGGGCCTCTTCCGCTGGATCGCCTCGGAGGAGCGTTTCTGGGTGCGGTACCTGTCGGACGCGTCGTACTGGCTGTACCTGACGCATCTGCCGCTGGTCATCGGCGCCCAGCGGCTGATCGTGGACTGGCCGGTCAGCGTCCACCTGAAGTTCGCGCTGATCAACGTCACGGTCGTCGCGGTCCTGCTGCTCGCCTACCAGACGGGCGTTCGCTACACGGCGATCGGCACGATGCTTAACGGGCCGCGCGCCCCCCGCCCCGCGCCGCCGGGCCGCCCGCTCGTGCCCCGGGCGCAGGCCGGGTAGGAAGCCGGCGCCGTGGGACGGCGCCGCCGCGGACGCGGCCCGGGACGCGTGAGAGTCGAGAGTGAGGGGCATGGTCCTGGAAACCCGCTGGAGGCAAGCATGACTCGGTACATGAGTGCACTCATCCTGTTCGTGTTGGCCCTGTCGCCCGTCGCGGCGGCGGCGCAGGACGGCGGCATCGCCGGCCGCGTCGTCGACGAGACGGGGGCCGTGCTGCCGGGCGCGACGGTTTCTCTCAGCGGTCCGGGCGAGGCGCGGGTCGCACAGTCCGACGCCAACGGGGAGTACGAGTTCCCGGCCCTGGCTCCCGGCGCCTGGTCGGTGACGGCGGGGCTCTCCGGGTTCTCGGACGCGACCCTGGACGACATCGTCGTGGCCGGCGCCTTCGTCGAGGCGCCGCCCCTCGTGCTGGCCATCGCGAGCTTCGGCGACACGGTGGTCGTCACCGCCTCGCGCACCGAGGTCCGGGTGGTCGACGCGCCGGTCACCACCTCGGTCGTCCCCGCCGCGACCCTGGAGACCACGGCCAGCACCAACGTCGGCGAAGCCCTGCGCTCGGTGCCCGGCGTCAACGTCATCCAGCTCTCGGCCCGCGACGTCCAGGTGACGAGCCGGCAGTCCACCGGCCCCATCGCCAACTCGCAGCTCGTGCTGATGGACGGCCGCAGCATCTACCTCGACTTCTTCGGCCTCGTGCTCTGGGACACGCTTCCCGCCAACCAGGGCGACATCGAGCAGATCGAGGTCGTCCGCGGGCCGGCGTCGGCGACGTGGGGGGCGAACGCGATGACCGGCGCCGTCAACATCATCACCAGGCCGCCGCGGGACTCGGTGGGCACGACGGTGAGCATGAGCGGCGGCTGGATCGACCGGGAGGCGGGCTCGACGGTCGGGCAGGGAGCGGGAACGATGTTCGGGGCCAACGCGACGGTCACCCGGGCGCCGAGCGACACCCTGGCCTACCGCATCAGCGCCGGCTACTTCCAGTCCGACGCGTTCCCCCGCCCCGCGGGGCAGGTGCCGGTCATCGATGACCCGCGGGTCCCGGGCCGGACGGTGGGCGGCGCGACGTATCCGCTCGACGGGGCCGGGCCGTTCGGGGCGGCGTTCGCGAACCGGGGCACGAGCCAGCCCAAGTTCGACGTGCGGGTGGACCAGGAGGTCGCGAACGGCGGGCAGCTCACGTACTCGGGCGGGGTCGCCGGCACCGAGGGCCTCTCGCACACCGGGGTCGGGCCGTTCGACATCCAGCGCGGGTCGTACGTGGGCTACGGCAAGATGGGCTACACGCAGGGCGACTTCCGGTTCCAGTTCTTCACGAACATCATGAACGGCGCCGCGCCGAACCTCCTGCTCGCGGACCCCACCACCGGCAAGCCCGTGCAGCTCGATTTCAAGGGCAACACGTTCGACGTCGAGATCGGCAACTCGTCGTTCCTCGGTGATCGGAACCTGCTGACCTACGGCGGCAACGTGCGCCGGAACACCTTCGACATCACCATCGCCCCGGAGGCGCCCGACCGCCTGGAGTTCGGCGCCTACCTGCAGGACGAGATCTTCTTCGACCGGTTCCGCCTCGTCCTCGGAGGGCGGGTCGACAAGTTCGGCAGCGTGTCGACGCCGGCCTTCTCGCCCCGCCTGTCGCTGATGTTCAAGCCCGGCGTCGACCACTCGGTGACCGTCTCCTACAACCGGGCGTTCAGGTCGCCGTCGATCATCAACAACTTCCTCGACATGAACGTCATCTTCCCCGTCGACCTGAGCGGGCTCGCGGTGTTCAAGCCCCTGCTGCCGTTGCTGCTGCCGCCCGGGCTGCCGCCGCAGGTCGCGCAGGGGGCCCTGATGCAGCTCGAGCAACAGCTCGACCAGACCACGTCCCAGCCGTTCCCGCTGTTCACGCGGTCGGTCGGCAGCGACCTGCCGCTCGGCTCGACGCCGCGCACCGGCCTCACGGAAGAGTCGCTGACCGCCTACGAGCTCAGCTACACGGGGACCTTCGGCGGCACGACGGCGGGGGCCGCCGTCTACCTGAACCGACGCGACACCCCCATCGCCTTCACCGAGGTGCCGGGGAGCGTCGACCCCTACACGGCGGAGAACCCGCCGCCGGGATGGGTGCTCCCCCCGCAGGTGCTGACGTTCATGGCGGCGGCGGCCGGCATCCACCTGCCGCGCACGGCGTTCACCTACTCGAACCTGGGGCCGACGCGGCAGGTGGGGGCCGAGCTGTGGTTCGACCAGCGCATCTCGCGCTCGACCTCGGCCTGGTTCAACTACTCGTGGCAGGCCGAGCCCGAGATCCTCGACTCGGACGACCCGCTCCTGCCCCAGTTCCTGCCCGAGGAGCTGACCCTGCCCCCGACCCACCGCGTGAACATCGGCGCGTCGCTGAACGGCACGCGGTTCCTCGGGAACGCGTCCATCAGCATGGCCACCGCCGCCTTCTGGTCGGACGTGCTCACGCCGGCCTTCCACGGCTACACGGACGGCTACACCATGGTGAACGGCAGCTTCGGCGTGAGGTGGAACAACGGGGCCGTCACGACGCTGCTGAAGGTGACGAACCTCCTCAACCAGAGCATCCAGCAGCACATCTTCGGCGACATCCTGCGGCGCACGGTGGTCGGCGAGGTGCGGTTCAGCCTGTAGGGGCAGTCGGACTCGCTCGCGCGGCGCCGGCGGCACGCCCGCGCCCGCCCTCTCCCGTCCGCGGTCCCCGGGGGGCGCCGGCGGAGGCAGACTCCCGCCGCCCGCACCCCGGGCGCCCCGGGAGGGTGCTGCCGTGCCGGCGACAAACGGCACCCGCGCGATTCTCGAACCGATTCTCTCCGAGTCGGAAGAGCACGCGGACTGGGCCGCTACCCAGTTGTTCCGCATCGAGAAGGTCGGCATCGAGAACCACCTGAGCGAGCAGATGGGAGGCCAAGACCGGTAGGCCCGTGGCGGCGCGCGGGCAGAGGGCCGTCGAGGCTCCCGTGGGCGTGGGGCTGGCGCCGTCGAGACTCCAGCGGGCTCTGCTTCGGCCGGAACAACGAGGTGGGGGCGTGGCGTCCCGGGCGCCGCCGACTCAGGCGGGAGGACTGGCGTAGGTTTCGCCGGCCGGTTCGGCCAGACAGGAGGGCGGGCTCGACCAGCGGGTCAGACAGCTCTCGAGCCGGCCGTGGCAGGCGGTGCAGCCGGTGCCGGCCTCGGTCGCGTGGATGAGCTCCCGGACGGTCTGGACGCCGCTCTGCTCGACCGCCGCCCGCAATCGGCGCTCGGTGACCTGCAGGCACCGGCAAATGACCCGATCCTGGTCCGCCCTCTCCATGCGGTCGATATCATAGCACGCTTGAGAATGAGACGCGATCTCAAGCCTGCCTTCGGCCGCGACGCGGGTCGGAATGTGCCTGCCGGTCGAGGCGTCACCGTCGCCGCCACGGTCGAGGCGACCCGGGACATCCGCCCGTTCCGCGCAGGAAGCCGACCGTCTCGGGGGCAATGCCGGCATGCGACGGAGCAGGTGCCTCCCGCCCGGCATGACGGTCCGGATGGGACCGACGCCCGTCGTCCTCGTCGCGCGGCGACGCCGGCAACCGGGCGGGTGGTACAATCCGGGTCCGACGCCGCGACCGTTGAGGACCCCGAGGATCGGCCGTGACCGACCGTGCGACACGCGTGGAAACGACGGCGGCCGCGGCACACGGCGCCACCCTCGCCCCGACGCAGGAAGAGTTGACCCACCTCGTTCAGGAGGTCCTGCCTCACCAGGGGCAGTGGAGCCAGGACGACTACCTCTGGCTCACGGACTGCACCAGTCGCTTCATCGAGTTCACGGATGGGCGCATCGAGGTCCTGCCCATGCCGACCGATGAGCACCAGAGCATGCTGGCCCACCTGTACGAGGTCTTGTCCGCCTTCGTGCGAGGCCGCGGCGGGAAGGTCCTGTTCGCGCCCCTTCGACTCCGCATTCGCGAGGGCAAGTTCCGCGAGCCCGATCTCGTCGTGATTCGCGACGCCGACGACACGCGGCGGCAGAGCCGCTTCTGGCTGGGGGCGGATCTCGTGGTCGAGATCGTGAGCCCCGATCACCCTGCCCGTGATCTGGTCGACAAGCGCCGCGACTACGCCGAGGCACGGATCCCCGAGTACTGGATCGTCGACCCTCGGAGCCGCACCGTCACCGTCCTCGAGCTCGACGGCGCGGCGTACGTCGTGCGCGGCGTCCATCCGCGCGGCGCGCACGCCGCATCGGCGTTGCTGGACGGACTGACGGTCGACGTCGGCGCGATATTCGATTCCGCCGGGGCATGACGGCCGGGCTGTCATGCCGGCTGGTGATGCTCGGCGGGCAAGAGGCACGGACTCCCTGCCGGATTGGTTGTCCGCCAAAGGAAGCCGTCAAGGGGACGACTGCCGGCTACGGCACGAGCCGGCGGATCACCCCGTCGTGCTTGTTGAGCAGGAAGAGCCGGCCCTCGGGTCCGGCGTCGATGCGCACGTCCGCGCGGGTCGTCGGCGTCCGCCCCTGCTCGACGTTCTTCTCCCGAATCAACTGCAGGAAGGTGCGGGTCTCGCCCTCGTGCTCGAACAGCACGCGGCGAATCGGGTCCTGGCCGCCCTCGGGCAGCGCGTCGGCGTCGAGGTAGAAGACCTCGCCGTTGGGCCCGTCGCCGAAGAGCAGCAGGTTCTCGAGCTGCGGGATGGCGTCGTCGCGGTAGACGACGAGCCCGGTGGCGTGCGAGCGCGGCCCCAGCAGCGGGTCGAGCTGGCCGTACTCGGCGACGGGCCAGGCGAGGCCGGGCTCGCCGCGCGGGTCGACCAGGCTCACCTCGCGGCGGCTGATGAACCGGAAGCTCCCCTCCCAGTCGTTCCAGCCGAGGTTGGCGCCCGACCACACCGGGCTGATCTCCTCGACGATGTTCTGCCCGATGTCGGCGAGGAACAGGTTGCCGTTCCGCGCGTCCCAGGCGAGGCGCTGCGGGTTCCGCACCCCGTAGGCGTAGATCTCGCCCAGGGCGGCCTCGCCGTCGCCCGCGAACGGGTTGTCGGCGGGGATGCCGTAGCGGCCGTTGGCGCTGCTCGAGCCGAGGGGATCGATGCGCAGTACCTTGCCGAAGATCGAGCCGAGGTCCTGCGAGAGGTCGAGCGGATCGCCGCCGCTGCCGCCGTCCGCCGACCCGACGTAGAGCAGGCCGAAGTCGGGGTCGCCGGGGGCCGCGAGGGGGTTGAACGCGAGCTGGCCGCCGTTGTGGTTGCCGAACGGCTGCTCGACCCGCAGCAGCTCGCGCGGCGGGCCCCCGTCGTAGACCGGCGAGGCGGCGTCGGCGGCCGTCCACTCGAGCAGAATCGTGTCGTGGGCGTCGCTGCCGCCGCCGGGCACGAAGTCGGCCGGCGGCGCCGTGTTGCTCGAATCGGTCCAGGCGTAGAGCTTGCCGTACCCCGGTGCGCCGGCCTCGCCGAACTGAGGATGGAGGGCGAAGCTCTGGAAGCCGCGCTCGCGGCCCCTCGCGTGGACGGCGACCGCCCAGCGCGGGGCGGTGAGGTCGAGATAGCGCGTGACCGTCCCGCCGTCGTAGCTGACGGTGTAGACGACGCCCCACATGTCGCTCACGAAGAGCCGGCCGGTGACGGGCTCGTCGACGAGCCGCATCATGCGCGCCGCCTCGCCGCGGAAGTCCGGCAGCACGGCGAACTCGACCGCGCCGACGGTGATGACGCCTTCGGTCGCCGCAATGGGCGCCGAGAACGGATCGTTGCTCGTCTGCGCGCCCGCGACCGCGGCGGCCAGCAGCACCGCCCCGGCCGCGGGGCCGAGACGCCCTCTCGCGAACGTCATGGCCCCGCCTCCCCTCAGTTGCCGTCGTAGACGTGCTGCACGGTCGTCCGCAGGCTGCCTTCCGGCGCCGCGAAGTCGCTGTACTGGCCCGGCACGCTGTACGCGGCGACCACGTCGTCCACCGACAGCCCCGCCGCCTGCCCGTGCTGCGCCTTGCTCACGACGTCGTTGAAGAACCCGCTGAAGTCGACGAACTCGCTCCACGTCACCGGCGTCGGGTTGTGCCCCGGAATGACGGTGTCGACGCCGGAGACCCCCGCCACCGCCTTCTTCAGCGTCTCGCCGAACTCGTTGGCGCTGCCGTTGCCGTTGGCGACGTCGATGAACGGCAGCCCCTTGCGCTGGAACATGTCGCCGGTGTGCATGGTGCGCGCCTCGCGGAACACCACGAACGTGTCGCCGTCGGTGTGGCCGCGCCCGAAGTGGTAGAGGTCGATGCGGTCGGCGCCGTTGAAGAGCGACATGCGGTCCGAGTAGGCGAGCTTCGGCAGGTACTTGGCGTTCTCGCCCTTGAAGGCGTCGCAGTTGGTGACCGGCTGGCAGGTGTCGCGCGACATCTGGGCCAGGGTGTTCTCGTGCACCACGAAGCTCACGGTGTCGGGCAGCTCGGTGTTGCCGCCGCTGTGGTCGAAGTGAGTGTGGGTGTTGATGACGTGCGTGATCGGCTTGTCGGTCAGCTCGCCCACGGCGGCGATGATGTCCTGACCGTAGCCGTTGATCTTCGTGTCGACGAGCGCGACCCCGTCGGTGGCGATGAAGATGGCGGTGTTCCCGCCGCCGCCCATGCCCTGCACCTCCGGCGCGTTCCCCAGCACGTAGAGGTCGTCGGTGATCTGCTGGACCGCGAGGGCCGCCCGCTCGTCCTGCGCCTGGTAGGCCGCCCCCGTCACGACCACGCCAATGGCCGTGAGCGTGGCCAGGTATCTGCTTCGTCTCATCTCTCCTCCTCGCGCGCCGGACAGCAACGCACCGAAACTATACCGGCGCAGGCTCGTTCAGGCCAGCATTTCAGTCGTTTCTCCGTGCCCGAGTTCGACCAGGCTCAGTGCCGTCCCAGAACACCGGCGAAACCGGACGGGAATGCCGGTGCCGACATGGACCGTCCGTGACGTGCCGGCCGATGCGAAGTCGAACCGGTGAGGGGCCGGGGGCGCCCCGGCGGCGGGGACTCCCGCTACCGGCGGCCGGTGGGTCGCGTAACATACGCGCCCAGAGGGAAGACCGGGGGTCAGCCGCCTGCGGAGTCCAGCGATACTCGGAACACCACTGGACCCGTACTCTCGGGACCTCGCGCGAGTGGCTTCCGGCCCGGGACACCCGGCGAGCCGGCAACGCGGCGAGAGGCGGTCCCCCGCTCGGCTTACCGGCAACGCGAAGGGAGCATCAGGCATGAGACGAGCAGTCGCCGCCCTATTCGTCGCTCTGGCGCTGGGTTTGGGCGCCGGTGTCCTGGGAACCGCCCCGTGGTCGGCGCCGGCCCGCGCGGCTGCCAGCCAGGCCGGCGCCGGCGCCGCCATCGAGCCGTTCGCCATCGACATCCCCGACGACGTGCTGGTCGACCTGAAGGAGCGCCTGACGCGCGCCCGCATGCCCGACGAGCCCGAGGGCGTCGGATGGCGGCTCGGGATGAATCAGGCCTATCTGCGGCAGCTCGTCGACTACTGGCGCGACGAGTTCGACTGGCGGGCGCAGGAGCGCCGGCTCAACCGGCTCGAGCAGTTCAAGACCCGCATCGACGGCCTCGACATCCACTTCGTGCACCGCCGGTCGGCCGAGCCCGACGCGTTCCCGCTGATCCTGACCCACGGCTGGCCGGGGACCTTCGCGGAGTTCGACAAGGTCATCGAGCCGCTGACCGACCCCGTCGCCCACGGGGGGCGCGCCGAGGACGCCTTCCACGTCGTCGTCCCGTCCATCCCCGGCTACGGCTTCTCGGACCGGCCGCCGCGGCTCGGCTACGGCCGCGACCGGACCGGGGCAATCTTCGCCGAGCTCATGGCGCGCCTGGGCTACGAACGGTACGGCGCGCAGGGCGGCGACCTCGGCGCCGGCATCAGCCGGTGGCTGGCTGCCAACGACGCCGAGCACGTGGCCGGCCTGCACCTCAACCTGTGCACCGCCGGCCCACCCGACCCCGACGACCCCACCGCCGGCGTCCCTCCCGAGGAGATCGCCCTGATGGAGGAGCGCGCCGCGTTCTGGACCGACGAGGAGCGCGGCTACAGCCACATGCACGGCACCAAGCCGCAGACCCTCGGCTACAGCCTCAACGACTCGCCGGTCGGGCTCGCGGCGTGGATCGTCGAGAAGTACAGGAGCTGGTGCGACTGCGACGGCAACCCCGAGACCCGCTTCAGCAAGGACGAGCTGCTGACGACCCTCACCATCTACTGGGCCACGGAGACCGCGACCTCCGCCGCCCGCTACTACTACGAGGGCCGGCACGGCGCCAACGCGCCGGACCCGCCGCGCATCGAGGTACCGACGGCCTGCGCGGCGTTCCCCGGCGAGTTCCGCTTCACGCCGCGCCGGTGGCTCGAGGCGCGATACAACCTCGTCCGCTTCACGATGATGCCGAGCGGCGGCCACTTCGCGGCCAGCGAGGAGCCGGAGCTGTACGTAGACGACCTGAGGGCGTTCTTTCGGGAGCTGCGGTAGCCGTCAACGCTCGTTCGTCTGATCCTTGGTGAACCGTCGTCCGCCGCTGGACAACTGCCGTCTCAGCGCCTGGCGGTGGAGGCCGCGGCTTCGGCCTGCTGCCGGGAGCCCACCGAACGCGGTCCGAATCGACGCCGCCGGATCCCCGCGGCGACTGCGGTGACCAGCACCAGCGCGGCGGCCAGTGCCACCACCGGCAGCGTGAGCGCGAGAAGGGACAGTCCGATGGCGCCCCCGCTTTCGGCGGTCGAAACCGCTGGGTTGCCGAGGCCGGCGGTGGCGAGAGTCGACGCGCCACGCAGCAGGGTCGTTCCCGCCTGCACGACGGCCGCCGCCCCGCCCCCGGTCACGGCCGCCACGCTCCAGCTCAGGAGCGGTGGCCCGGTCTCGACGTTCGCCGCCGCCACCACCGTGCCGGCGGTCACGGCCGCCGGCATCGCGACCGTGTCCAGCAGGTTGTCGAGCCACGGGACGTAGTAGGCGCCGACCTCGCAGGCCATCGCCACCGCGACGGTCAACAGGGCGGGAGTTGCCGCCATCCACTCGAAGCCGTCGGTCAGATCGAGGAAGCCGGCACGGGCGGCCAGCCCCATGACCAGCACGGGCAGGAAGACCCGGAAGCCGCAGGCCGCGGCCAGGCCGACGCCGAGGCCGACGCTGGACACAATCTCCACGGTTCGCTCCCTGTGCGGGTCACGGGAGAGTCATGGCGACCCGAAAGCCGATGATGCTGCCGCGGCGGTCGGCATCGGCCAACCCTCGGTAATCCGGACGCATCAGCCAGTAGTGGCTTGCCCAGTGGGCACCGCGCAGGACCTTTCGGTCACGATCCTCGACCGAGTGGTCGATCGTCCACTCCGAGAGATTGCCGACCATGTCGAAAATGCCGGCGTCGCTCGGGGGGGACGAGCCGCCGACCGGGCAGGTTCCGCGCTCCTTCGTGAAGAACTGGTTACATCCCTTGGAGCTGCCGACTGCGCCTCGGTCCCATTCCGCGTTGCTCGGCAGACGGTACTCGTGGCCCGTCTCCCGCGACAGCCATCGCACGTACGCCTGCGCTTCATTCCAGCTCACGCACGCGACCGAATGCCGCTCGGTCTGCAGGTACCCCGCGGCCCGCCAGGAACGGCGCCGCCGGCCGCCGCAACGCTCCTCGGGGACGTCCGGCACCGCCTCGGCGTAGGCGCGGTACTCCTCCAGGGTCACCTCGAACCGCCCGAGGGCCACGTCGCCGTCGGGCAGGGCCACCATCTCGGGGCAGACGGCGCAGTCGCGGAACACCTCGCCCGGGGCCTGAGCCCCGGCCGCAACCGCCGCACCCAGCACCGCGCATACGACAAGGCCCCCGACCGCGCGCCATTCGATCATCAACCACCTCCGCACCTTCGGCCCGCGAAGCCGCCGCCACAGAGAACGGCCACATCCTACCCGACTCCTCAGCCTGTGTCGTCGATCCGCTGCGCGCGATCGGCCCTCCCGAACACTGGAACACCTTGGCGGGGCGGACGTCAGTCCCTGGGGCGCGGCTGCTCCCGTGGCGAGCGATTGGTCTGCTCTCGGGGCAGAGTCCTGCGAGAGAGACCACGTGGCCAGTCCGGAGGCGGTAGCAGGCGCTATACTCGCATCATGAAGTCCGTCGCCTCCGCCCTCCGCGCGCGCACCGACGCCGAGATCCGGCGGATGTCCCCGGCCGAGCGGGTCGAGCTGGCGTTCCGTCTGGGCGACGAGGCCATCGAATCGCTCCAGGCCTCGCACGGCGTCGACCGGCGGACCGCGATTCGCCTGATCGAGCGGCGCCGGCAAGCGACCCGCCAGCCCAGCGCATGTCTCGACCGGCTGATCGGGTGAGCCTGCTCGACCGCGTCACCGCCATTCTCGATCGCGCCGGCGTCCCTTACGCGGTGATCGGGGCCGCGGCGATGGCGACGCATGGCGTGGCCCGCTCCACGCACCACATCGATCTCCTGGCGCTCGCGGGCTCGTGTCTGGACCGCGCCCTGTGGGCGCCGCTTGCGAATGCCGGCGTGAGCGTGTCGGTAACTCGCGGCGATGCCGCGGATCCGCTGGCCGGCGTGGTCCGCTTCCAGGATTCCGGCAAGCGCCCCGTCGATCTCGTCGTCGGCCGTCATCGGTGGCAAGCGCGCGTGCTGGAACGCGCCCGACCGGCGGTCGTCCAGGGTTCGCGCGTGCCCGCCGCGCAGGCCCGCGACCTCGTCGCGCTGAAGCTGTTCGCCGGCGGTGCCCAGGACGCCTGGGACATAGCGCAGTTGCTGGCGGGGTCGGATCGCGCGGCCCTCATCGCCGCGGTTTCCGCCAATATCGACGATCTGCCGACGCACTGCCGCAGTTTCTGGGAACGGATTCTGAGGGGAGACTCGAGCTGAAGGGGCAAGAAGACGCACTCAGTGCTCGCGCACGGTGCTCGGCGCGAGTCCCCGCGTCCGAGGCCACGGCCGCGAAGTTGACCTGTTCCCCGTTGGTCAGTCCCGCCACGTCCAGAAAGCGCCCGAAGTTGCCCATGGAGCGCGTCAGCGCGCCGGGAGGACCGGAACCCACCCGCCTTGCCGCCGTGGCCATCCGCCCATGAACATCGATTCCGTTGACAACAAAACTGATATCGAATACCGTGATAACAGTTGCGTTGTCAACAACTGAGGGGGTCATGAGGCTAGCCACTGGCCGCTGGGTAAGCGGCAACGACTTCGTCGATCGCGAATCCGAGTTGCGGATTCTGGATGCGCGGGTTCGCGCCGGCAACCACGTCCTGCTGACCGGACAGCGCCGGATGGGGAAGACCAGCATCGCCCGAGAGCTTGGACGACGGCTCGAGGCCCATGGTTGGGTCTTCCTCTTCACCGATGTCGAGGGCGCGGCCGGCGAGGAGGACGTGATCGCCAACCTCGCCGAGGCGGTGCATCCGGTCCGATCGATCTCGTCGCGCTTCGCGACCACCATGCAACGCTGGTTCACGGAGAACGTCGAGGAGGTTGGCGCACGCGACTTTCGCATCAAGATTCGCGCCGGCCTGAACGCCGGCAACTGGCGTCGGTACGGCGAGCTGCTCGTCCGCGACTGCGCCGCGCATGAACAGCCGGTCCTCCTCGTCATCGACGAGTTGCCGATATTCCTCAAGCGCATACTCGGCCAAGAAGATGGCGCCCAGCGGGTCGACGCGTTCCTGAGTTGGCTCCGCGAGGTCGTTCAGGGCCTCGACCCCGGCTCCCTGGTCCTCATCCTGTCCGGCAGCATCGGGCTCAAGCCCCTGGTGCAACGGCTCGGCATCCCCGACCGCATCAACCACCTCGATCCCTTTCGTCTCGGACCCTGGGACCGTCACGCCAGCGTCACGTGTTTCGAGCGACTGGCCGAGAGTCATGAATTGTCGATTGAGCATGGCGTGGCAGATGCCGTGTACGACGCGCTCGGGACGGGCATTCCCCACCATGTTCAGTCCTTCTTCGCCCGGTTGCAGGAATTCACCATCATGCACGGGCAAGACCGCGTGACGGTGGAGGATGTCGACACGGTCTATCGCACCGCCCTTCTCGGACCCTCGGGGCAGAACGACCTCGTGCACTACGAGACACGTCTCAAGGAGGGGCTGGAAGACGAACACTACACGATCGCCATGGAAATCCTCGCAGAAGCCGCCATTCAGGAGCGGTTCACACCGTCGGCCCGACGCAGCCTCGAACAGTTGTACGCACCGGTCGTCGGCGATGTGCCGGGTCTTGTCGCGGACATCCTCGAGGTCCTGGTGCACGACGGCTATCTCGAAGACGGCGACGACGGGTTCCGATTCCCATCCCGGCTGCTGAAGGACTGGTGGTCCGCACGCTTCCGCGACCATTACATCCCCCTCGAGGATCGTCGGGGGCGGCCATGACCGAGGGGGCTTCGAGGAGCGACGCACTCGATCGGCCGATCCGCAAGTTCAATCCGGGCACGTTCCAGTCCGATGACGAGGTCGTCAGACAGTTCGTGGTCAGGCAGGGGGAGCTCGACCTCGTGCTGGAGGTCATACGCGGCAATACCGATTCGCCGTCGTGCCAGCACGTGCTGATCGTCGGGCCGCGCGGCCGCGGAAAGACCATGCTGCTGGCCCGCGTCGGCGCGGAGTTGCGGACCGACAACACACTCTCCGAGCGTCTGTTGCCCGTGCGTTTCATGGAAGAGAGCCAGGAGATCGCCACCCTCGCCGACTTCTGGCTCGAAGCGTTGTTCCACCTCGCCCACGCGAACGCGACGGGCAAACCGGAGTTCCGCCGGGAACTCCTGACGACACACGCCGGTCTGACCGCCCGGTGGCGTGACACGAACATCGAGGACTGTGCGCGCGCCGCCTTTCTTGAGGCGGCGGATCGGCTGGACCGAAAGATCGTCCTCATGGTCGAGAACCTGCAGTCCCTCTGCAGCGACGTCGGCGATGATTTCGGCTGGCAGCTTCGCCAGACGCTGCAGTCGGAGCCTCGAGTCATGCTGCTGGCCACCGCGACCAGTCGGTTCAAGGGACTGGACGATGCGAAGCGGCCGTTCTTCGAGCTGTTCCGGATCGTCGAGCTCGAACCGCTGAGTACGGATGCCTGCCGGCGCCTCTGGAATATGGTCAGCGGCGACAAGCACACGAGTCGCGAGATAAAGCCCCTGCGGATTCTGACCGGCGGCAGCCCCCGCCTGCTGGTCATCGTCGCGACGTTTGCACGGCATCGGTCGCTGCGCCAGCTCCTGGAAGAACTGGTGACGCTGGTCGACGACCACACCGAGTACTTCCGCAGCCATCTGGAGGTCCTTGCCAAGACCGAGCGCCGTGTCTATCTCGCGGTGATCGACCTCTGGCAATCGTCGAGCGCCCAGGAGATCGCAGCGCGAGCCCGCATGGACATTCGCACCGCATCGGCGCTGATCGCGCGGCTGGTCGACCGGGGCGCAGTCGTCGTGGAAGGAACGGGCAGGAAGCGGAAGTACGCCGCGGCGGAACGTCTCTACAGCATCTACTACAAGCTGCGACGCGAACGCGACGAGGCCGGGCTGGTGCGCAACCTGATCCAGTTCATGACGGCGTTCTACCGCGGCGACGAATTGGCGGAGATGGTAGATACGTGGCGTGCGGAGGCGGCGCAATCGCCGTTCTTTCGCGAACCTCAGGTGCGGGTTCTAAGGGCGCTGCTCAACAAGGGGAATCGACAAATCGAGATCGGCCGCGCCGAGGAAGCTCTGCAGACCTGCGACGAATTCGATCGTCGGTTCGGTGAGGACATTGACACCGAGTCCAGCGCGCTCGCGTTCCTGCGGTGGCAGGCAAAGTGGATGAGAACGCAGGCGCTGCTCGTACTGAACGAACACCCGGCGGCCCTGGACGCGTTTCAATCGGTGTGCGCCATGTTCGTCGTCGGCAACGAAGCGATGCTGCGTGAAATGCTGGCGGGTGTGCCCATCCTGATCGCAGCCGGCGCGCCGGAGCGCGATCTCGCCGAGATCTTGTCGGCGGACAGCAAGACCGCCGACGCCTTGGCCCCGCTCGTCGTCGCCCTTCGCCGCCTTGCTGGCGAGCCGGTTCGTGCACCGGCTGAGGTGCTCGAGGTCGCTGCTGATATCTGCAAGGACATTGAAGAGGCGAAACGCCTGCGGGCTCGTCGAGGCCCCGCAAAGGGCACCGGCTCGTGAAGCACTACGCCGGCTGGCCGAATCACTCTCAAGGCTACGCAGTCTGGGCCCGTTGCGCCGGCCACAGACGATTCGCCGCGGAGCAGCAGCCAACCGGCCGGGGTGACGGACACCACCCCGGCCGGCCGGAAGTGAGGATGCGCTACGACAGGCCCGTCAGCTCCTTCAGGGTGCCGGTGCTGTCGCCGAAGTGCTCCACGGGCACGCCGAGCTTGTGCAGCATGGTGAGCTGCAGGTTGGTCATCGGGTTCTTGCCCTTGGGATACACGAGGTGGCGGTTGCCCTTGAGGGTGCCGCCGTCGTGCCCCGCGAGCAGGAGGGGGACGTTGTCGTACTGGTGGGCGTCCCCGTCCCGGAGGGCGGCGCCGTAGAGCAGCATCGCGTGGTCGAGGAGCGAGCCGTCGCCGTCGGGCGTCGACGCCAGGGTGGCGAGGAACTCGCCGTAGAGCTGCACGTGGTACTGGTTGATCTTCGTCACCTTCTCGATCTTCTCGAGGTCGCCGCGGTGGTGCGTCAGCGGGTGGTGCGGGTCGGGGACGCCGATCTGCGGATAGGTGGTGCCGCTCTGCTCGCGGCCGATCATGTAGGTGAAGACGCGGGTGACGTCGGTCTGCCAGGCGAGCACGAGGAGGTCGTACATGAGCCGCGCGTGGTCCTCGAACGAGACGGGGATGCCGGCCGGCTGGTCGAGGAGGGGCAGCTCGCGGTCGGCCTGCCGCTCGGCGATCTCGATGCGGCGCTCGATCTCGCGGACCGCGTCGAGATAGTTGCCGAGCTTGCGGCGGTCCTCGCCGTCGAGCCGGCCCTGCAGCCCGGCGATCTTGTCCATCACCGCGTCGAGGATGCTGCGCTGCTGCTTGGCGCGCGCGAGCCGGACGTCGGCGCTGGTGCTGCCGGCGTCGCCGAAGAGCCGCTCGAACACCACGCGCGGGTTGGTTTCGCGCGGCATCGGGGTGGTGCGGTCATGCCACGAGATGTTGAGGTAGGCGCAACTGTAGCCGGTGTCGCAGGTGCTGACGCCGTTGAACGTGTCGGCGCCCTCGAGCGACAGCTCCAGCGACGGCAGGCGCGTCTCGCGGCCCAGGGTCTGCGCCGCGAACTGGTCCATCGACGTCCCGAGGTCGAGCTCGGACCCCTGCGTCTGCTCGGCGTGCAGCCCGGTGAGGAACGCGGCGGCGGGGCGCGAGTGCGACCCGAGGGCCTCGCCGGGACGCGCGAAGGCGGCGCGGTTGTCGAGGTTGGTCAGCACCGTGAGGTGCTCGCGCACCGGCTCGAGCGGCTTCAGCAGGCGCGGCAGGTCGAACCCGGCGGCGTCGGTCGCCGGCGTCCAGTTGCCGTTGCGGGTGATGATGCCGTTCGGCACGTAGACCACGCCCAGCCGCTTCGACGGCTTCGCGGCGGTCCTCGCGAGCGCGGTCAGCGGCGGCACCATGCCGTTCAGCAGCGGCAGCGCCAACGCCGTGCCCATGCCCCGCAGCACGGTGCGGCGCGCGATGGTCTTCTTCGTGACGATCATGATTCGACCCTCCTCAACTGAAACGGCGCGCTCCTTACGATACCCTGAATCAACGCCGACCAGCGGTGATCCTCGTCCGCCGCGTCCCGCACGATCTGCCGGACGACCGGCATGTCGGGGTGCTCCAGCCGCCGGCCGAGCGCATAGGTCAGGAGCCTTCCCGTCACCGTCCGAATGAACTCCTGCCGCCGGTCGAGCAGCAGCTCCCGCAAGCCGGCGGGACCCTCGAACCGCGTGCCGTCCGGCATGACCCCGGAGGCGTCGATGACGGGGCCCCGCCGACCCGGAATCCGCGGGTCGTCGGTGGTCCGCCAGCGGCCGATGGCGTCGAAGTTGTCGAGGGCGAAGCCCAGCGGATCCATCACGCGGTGGCAGACCGCGCAGGTCGGGTTGCGCCGGTGCGCCTCCATGCGCTCGCGCTGCGACGTGGGCGCGGCGCCGGCGGCGTTCTCCTCGAGGGGCGGCACGTTGGCCGGCGGCGCCGGCGGCGGCGAGCCGAGCACCCGCTCGAGCAGCCACTTGCCGCGGTTCACCACCGACGTCCGGGTGGAGTACGACGTCAGGGTGAGGATGCTCGCCTTGCCGAGCAGCCCCGCCCGCCGGTCGTCGGGCAGCACCACGCGCCGGAAGTGGTTCCCGTAGACGCCGGGAACGCCGTAGTGCCGGGCGAGCCGCTCGTTGAGGAACGTGTCGTCGGCGCGCAGCAGGTCCACCACCGCACGGTCCTCGCGCAACTGGCTCGCCATGAAGAGCGCCGTCTCGGTCTGCATGGCGTCGCGCAGGTTCTGGTCGAACGCGGGGAAGATGGTCGGGTCCGGCGCCACGTTCCGGATCTTGTGCAGCTCGAGCCAGCGGTCGACGAAGTTGCCGGCGAGCGAGGCGGACCGCGGGTCGGCGAGCATGCGGCGCACCTGCTCGTCGAGGACGGCGGGCCGCGCGAGCTCGCCGCGCTCCGCGAGGGCGAGCAACTCGTCGTCGGGGATGCTGTTCCACAGGAAGAACGAGAGCCGCGACGCCAGCTCGATGTCGTCGATGCGGTAGACCGCAGCGTCCGCCTCGGCCGGCGGGCGCGGGATGCGGAAGAGGAATTCCGGATCGACGAGCACGCGCTCGAGCACCGTCCGGACGCCCGCGTCGAAGTCGGCCTGCCGCTGCGCCGTCTCGAAGAAGCCGTACAGGTGATCGACGTCAGCCGCAGTCACCGGCCGGCGGTAGGCGCGCCGGGCGAGCGTCGAGATGATCTCCCGTGCGCAGGCTTCCTCCGCCGCGCCGTCCGCGGGACGGCAGACGAAGAGCCGCTGCCGGCTCGCCACGTCGCCGGGGGTCTCGCCGTCGAACGGGCCGCCGATGACGACGTTGCCCACCGCCGGCTCGCCGCCCATCTCCTCGTCGGTGCTGTAGCCGAACGTCGACATGTCCACCGGCGGCTGCAGGACGCCCTCCTCGAGGGCGGGGTGGTCCACGAACGCGACGGCCACCGTCCGCAGGCCGGCCTCCACCGGCACCCGCACCTCGAAGTCGTCGTCGGCGTGGTTGGCGTACCACTCCCACTCGGCCCCGCCCATCCCCGAGCTGCCGCAGAAGCTGGCGATGCAGCGCTCGGCGTCGGGGCTCAGGCCGCCGCCGGCGATGAACGTAGCGACCAGCGCGCCGTCGACCCGCACGTCGAGCTGGTGGGCGACGTTGCCGATGCCGCGGATGTAGTTGTAGAAGTTGCGGCGCAGCCCGACCCGGATGGTGTACTCGCCGTCGAGGGGGAAGTAGTGGCGCACCGCGATGCCGCCGCGGGTGCCGAACGGCAGGTCGTCGCTGGTGTGGTGGTCCTGGATCTCGCGGTCGGGCACGCGGTAGGTGTCGAAGCGCGGCCGCAGCGCGGCGTCGCCGAGGGCGAGCTGGCTCACCTGCCGGGCCGCGTACAGGTAGCGCTCCATGAGGGTCGGCGACACCGACAGCACGTCGGCGATGTTGTCGAAGCCCTCGTCGTCGTCGTCGGGCGGCAGCAGCGCCTCGGGGTCGACCTCGAGCCCGAGGAGGTCGCGGACGGCGTTGCCGTACTCGACCCGGTTGAGGCGGTGGGCGACGGTGCGGCCCGGGTTCGGGTCGGCGGCGGCGGCGCGGTCGAGCTCGTCCTCGAGCCAGGTCGCCACCCGGTCGTAGTCGGCCTCGTCGGGGCGCGGCCGGCCGACGGGGGGCATCATGCGCGACCGCAGCTTCAGCGCCACCTGCTCCCAGCCGGCGGCGTGCGCGCCCACGTTCGCGGGGTCGAGCGGCTGCAGCGACACGGGAACGCGCCCCGCCGCGTAGCCGCCGTCGCTGTGGCAGGTGATGCAGTAACGGTTCAGCATCGCCTCGACCGTGGCCGGGGACGACGCCGCGGCGGCAGGCTCGGACCCACCCGGCGTCGCCGCGGGCTCGGCCTGCCCCGCCACCGCAGCCGCGGCGTGCAGCACGAGGCACCCGGCAAGCGCCGCACCGACCGGCCACCCGTTCGGCCGTAACGGGTCGCGTCGCCGCGGCGTCACGACAGCACGCGCTCTCTCGTGCGACATCTCGTTACCCCTTCTCCTACCCGGTCCTACCCCGCGCAGCGTACGAGCAACCCGTCCGCCGCGTGGCACATCATCTGCCGCGGCGTCCGGTCGCGCTCGTTCGCGGCGTTCAGGTCGCCACCATGGTCGACGAGCAGATCCACCACCGCCGGCCACGCCTTGAAGACGGCGGAGTGCAGGGCGGTGTCGCCCGCCGCGTTCCGCGCGTTCACGTCGGCCCCCAGGGCCAGCGCGAAGCGCGTCGCCTCGAGGTTCGGCCGCTCGTCGGCGTGCAGGGCGTCCGCGACCTCGGGCGGAACGCGCCGGTCGTGGCGGTCGATCTCGCCGTTGGGCCAGTTCGCCCCCGACGCCATCATCAGCGGCGTCGTCCCGTCGCGCATCGGCAGGAACGGATCGGCCCCGCTCTCGGCGAGGATGCGCATGATTCCGACGTCGGCGTACTTCGCGGCGAGGAGGAACGGCGTCGCCCCGGCCAGGGACCCCGGCAGCACCCACCAGTGGGTGGCCCGCGGCACCCGGCTGCCCTTCGTCAGGCGAACGTCCGGATCGGCGCCGTAGGCCAGCAGGGTCTTGACGAGGGCCGCGTCCGCGCGCAGCACCGCGGTGTGCAGGGCGGCATAGCCCGCGCCGGCCGCGTCCGGATCGGCGCCGCGGCTCAGCAGATACGCGGCCAGCTCGCCGTGGCCGCTGAAGCTCGCGACGACCAGAGCCGACGCGCCGTCGGGCGCCGTCTCGTTCACGTCGGCGCCGGCGTCGAGCAGCAGCCTCGCGCTCTCCACGCTCCCCTGCCGCGCCGCGAAGAGCAGCGCCGTGAAGCCGCCCAGCGGCAGGTTCCCCGCGCGGTCCGCCCCCCGGCCGCCGAGGCTCACGAGCAGCGAGCGGGCCTCGGAGCGCGCGTGCACGTCGGCGCCGTGCTCCAGCAGCAGCCGCACGACCCCGGGATGCCCCTGGGCCGCCGCCCACATCAGCGCCGTCTGCCCCCGCGACGACTCGCGGGCGTCGACGTTGTCGGCCCCGGCGCCGAGCAGGGCGCGCACCGCGTCCGCCGCCCCGGTACGGGCGCAGGTCATGAGGACGGTCTCGCCCATCGAGGTGGCGGCCGCCGGGTCGGCGCCGGCGGCCAGCAGCCGCTCGACGACCGGCGCGCTCCGGTTGATGCAGGCCAGCGATAGCGGCGTGACGCCGTAGGCGTTGGCCGCGCCTGGGCGGGCACCAGCTTCGAGCAGCAACTCGACGGCTGTCACGTCGTCCCACCGCACCGCCCAATGCAACAGCGTCGCCCCGTCGCCCTCGGGCGCGTTCACGTCGACCCCCTGCTCGAGCAGCGCGCGCACCAAGGCGTGGTCACCGCTTCTGACCGCCTCCTTGAGCCGGACATCGGCCGCCTCGGCCGCGATGCCGGCCCCCGCCAGCAGCACGGTCATCCACGCGATGACCCGAGTTGCGGAGCCAATGCGCATGCTCTCCTCCTCAACGGCGCAGCAGGTCAGCGCGCGGCGTACGTCCGGCTGTAGCCGTTGCGGCCGTTCGTCATCGTGTACGTGCCGTCGGCCCGGACCGACGCCTTGAGCCAGTGGCCCTGGCACTCGTCGGTGTCCTCGAAGTTGGCGATCATGTCCTCGTCGGTGTTGTGGCCCTCGGCCTCGAGCGCGAGGTGGGTCTGCCAGATGCCCTCGACGCCGGGGACCTCGGCGATGCGGTCGTAGTGGTGCGGGGCGGTGATGCCCTTGCGGGGGCCGTTGTTCACCACCACCACCTGCGGCTCGACGGCCCACAGGTGGGCGGGGGCCCCGGCCCCGTCGAACGCCCCGTGGCGGTTGGTCTGGTAGACGGTGACGGTGCCCAGCCGGTTGACGGGGCACGACAGCTTCATCTCCATGTCCCAGTCGAGGTCGCCGAGATCGACGAAGCGGAACCCGCCGAAGCTGAACAGCGCGCCCAGGGTGCGCTGGTTCTCGGGCGAGGCGGGCGGCCGGTTCTCGGCCCCGGCGCAGTGGGGGTTGGGGCCGCCGTCGTTGATGGGCTCGGCGATGAGCTCCATGTTGGACGAGATCATGCGCACCTCGACGTCGCCCATCATCAGGACGTCCCCGGCGCCGGCGACCATCCGCGCGTCGCCAGCGGTCTCCAGGTAGATGTCGCGCCACTGCTGGTTGCGCTCCTCGGTCTCGCCGCCGTGATCGAGGAAGTGGTCGATCTCGACCATCCCGGCCAGCTCGGCGAGGCTGCCGACGTGGTCGGTGTGGAAGTGCGTGATCAGCATGTAGTCGAGCTTCTCGAGCCCGGCGTCCTCCATCGCGGCCACGATGCGATGCGCGTCGCGGCCCTCGGGCCGCGGCCAGCCGGTGTCGACGAGCATCGACTCGCCGGACGGGGAGACCACCAGGGTCGCGCCCCCGCCCTCGACGTCGATCCAGTAGATGTCCATGGTCTGCGCCGCCGCGGACGCGGCGGCGGCAACGACGAAGGCCAGGGCACCGGCCATCACGCGGATCGGGCGTCCCGGGATTCCGGCGTCTCGCATCGTGACCCCCCCATGAGCGACCCGGCCAGTCTACCGCAATTGCGCCCGTAGGCGGTCGAAATCCTGGCCCGGAAACCGGAACCCGGTATCCTGATCAGAGCGATGACCAGGCGCAGACTGCCCATCGGCCTGCAGACCTTCCGCGAGCTCCGCGAGGAGGAATGCTACTACGTCGACAAGACCGGCTTCATCGCGCGGCTGCTGGACGAAGGCAAGCACTACTTCCTGTCGCGCCCGCGGCGTTTCGGGAAGAGCCTGTTTCTCGACACCCTCAAGGAGCTGTTCGAGGGGGCGCCGCGCTGGCGCAGCTCCGCGAGCGGGGCTACGCCGACAAGTACCGCGCGTCAGGCGATCCGATCCACCTGATTGGCGTGGAGTTCAGCAAGTCCACGCGCAACGTAACGGCGTTCGCGGTGGAGCAAGTCCTGATGCCCCTATCGCTGTCTGCGCCGAACCGCGATCCGTCGGCGGGCACTGCAGGTTCGGCCCCCCGCGCCCCCCTGCCGGCACCGGCGTCCCGCAACGCGTGGCGTGACTTCAAGTTCGTGTTGAATCAGGTCAAGCGCGCTATCGAGCCGCCGCGCTCGCTGGCGGGCATGATCGACTGCTGCATGATCTCTCACGCGCTGGCGGAGCCGCCACGTCGCCGACAACAGCAACTCCCCGCGTACTTCGACTGGGCCGAGCCACCGGAGGATCAAGTCGCCCCAACAAGTTAGCGCCTATGCTTCCCCACCCGGATCCGGAGCTTCTGGAGGCGGCTTTATCGGTACTGGCCGCTCACCCTCGACGGTCCCGCGCGCGAACCCGCGGGTCACATGCCCCATACGTCGATGGTCACGCCGCGCGACACCGTTCGGCGGTGAAATACCTTCTCGTTCCAGCCCTTCCCGGCGCTACGGTCGACGATCACCAGATGCCCCTCTTGCGCCGCGCACCGGTCCATGTACGCCGCCGTCTGCTCCAGGCCGTCCGTGATGGTCCGCTCCAGGCTCCCGTGCAGCACCTTGCACTCGATCACGATGCGATCGACCTGCGCAGCCTCCCCCCACGGCTCTCCGCGGGCCGCGGGTGACGAGGGGGCGCCCGACGCGCCGCCCGCCCCCGTCCCGCCGTCCCGCGGCCACACGACCAAGAGGTCCGTGCGGCCCCGTCCCAACCCGTACTCCCGCTCGATGCGCCCGCCGCTGTTCACGATCCGGTGCAGGAACGCCTGCAGCAGCAACTGCGGCCACGCCTCCTGATAGAGGAAGCGCTTGGACCAGTGCTCGGAGTGCGCCCGGAAGAACGTCTGGAACGCCGCCAGCAGCTTCCGCACGTTCAGCCCGCCGTCCGCGTCGACGTACCACGCCGCCTCCTGCTCGAACTCCTCCTGGACCACCCAGGTCAGCTCGCGCGGCACCACCTCCGCGTAGATCGGGTTCGCGATGCGGAACGGCGCGTCCCGCGCCACCAGTCCGAGGTCCCGGGTGTACTCGACGTCGCGGTCGGTGAACGTCCGCGTCTCCGCCCCGCTCAGCAACGGCTCGACCACCCGCCGTACCCGGTCTTCCTTCAGCTTGTCCGACAACTGGTCCAGGTGCGTCTCGCGACGCAGGATGAGGCGCTCCTGGGATGCCAGGACCGCGTCCGCGTCGATGGGCCGCCACCGGTCGCGGCCCGCCACGTTCCGGAAGCAGGCGTCGTAGGCCAGCGCGTTCACCAGCCACGGCTGCCCCAGCGTCCGACTCCACGTCGTCTCCAGCGCCTCGGCCGTGAACGGCTGCCCCGTCTCCGACGTGTGCTGCCCGATCAGGGCCAGGACCGCGTCCCGCGAGAAGTCTCCCAGCCTCAACGACTCGGCCTTGACGTTGAAGGCGCTGCCCCCGGCGATGACCGCGTTGGCCGAGCCCGAGTGGATGCGGTAGTCACGCACGTCGCGCACCCCGCACAGCACGACGCTCTGCGGAAAGCTGCCCGGGCGCTGGTGATAACCCGTCCGCAACTGCCGCAGCACCGACAGCAGCGAGTCGCCGATCAGCATGTCGATCTCGTCGATCAGCAGCACCAGCGGTTTCGGGTCGGCCTCGGCCCAGCGCGCCAACGCCTCGAGCAGCACCTCGTGCGGCACGTACTGCGCCGCGAGGTCCCGGTAGACGCCCTCCAGGAACTCGTCGCCCAGGGTCATCCGCGCCCCGGAGGCCAGCCGGCCCAGCACCACGCGCATCGCCTGTTCGACGTTCTCGCGGGCAGTCTGCGCGACCTCGACGTTGACGTACACGCACCGGTAGCCGCCGGCGTTCAGCCGGCCCCGGAGCGCCAGCAGGACCGAGGTCTTTCCGGTCTGCCGCGGCGCGTGCAGCACGAAATAGCGCTTGTCGCGGACGAGCCGGAGCAGCTCGTCGAGGTCGAGGCGGGTCAGCGGCGGTATGCAGTAGTGGTCCGCCGCCACGACCGGACCGGTCGTGTTGAAGAAGCGCATCAGGCCAAGTGCTTCCAGCCCTCGGCGCAGATCCCCGCCGCGGGATCGAAGACGCCGCGATCAGCCGCCACTCAGCAGGACACGCAGTTGTCGTTGTTGACGGCGCCGAGGCCCTCGAGCAGGGCCAGCGTCTCGGGGAACGGCAGCGTCCGCTGGTACGGGCCGTTCGCCATGTCCGCGGTGGTCTGGCCGCGTCGGCTGACCACCATCACGTCGGCGCCCTGGTCCACGAGATAGCGCACCATCCCGGTGTCGCCGCGGGCGGCGGCGTGGTGGAGCGCGGTGTAGCCCTCGTGGTCGCGGATGTTGACGTCGACCCCGATCTCCTCCACCAGGTACCGCACCGACGGCAGCCAGCCGTCGGGCACGTGCCGGTGGGCGTTCGACTCGAAGCCCTCGCCGTAGCCGACGCCGGAGGCGGCGTGGATCGGCCACACGCCCGGGTCGCCCGCCTCGACCGGGGGCAGCCCCGACGGGTCGGGCGCGGCCTCGCCGTCGCGGCGGCGCCGCGGCTCGGGCGCGCGGGTGGGCACGTGGGGATCGGCGCCGTAGGCCCGCAGCAGCTTCATCGCCTCGACGTCGGTCGCGTAGGCGGCGCGCCAGAACGGGGTCGCCCCGTCGACGCTCTCCGAGCAGCAGTGGTTGTAGGACATGTACCAGAGGTGCTTGGCGAGCCGCACGTTCGGGTCGGCCCCCGCCTCGAGCAGGGCCGCCATGACGTCGAGGTAGGTGGCCTCCTGCTGGTCGTGGGCGCGGGGCTGCGGGTAGCGCGCCCGCGGGGCCCACTGCAGGTTGAGGGCCGCGAACAGCGGCGTGGCCCCGGCGGCGGTGGTGACGTTCGGATCGGCGCCGCGCTCGACGAGCCGCAACGCCAGATCGAAGTGGCCGTTCATGGTCGCGATCTGCAGCGGGGTCGTGCCGTCGCCGCTCGCGCGGTTGACGTCCGCTCCCGCGTAGAGCAGGGCCATGGCCACCTCGGCGTGCCCCTGACGGGCCGCGTGGAGCAGGGCCGTCAACCCGCCCTGCACGCCGACCCGCTCGGTGTAGGCGCGCGGCGTGCCGCGTTCGAGCTGCGCGCCGTCGCCGAAGTCGGGAATGTCGTCGAGCAGTTGCACTTCCCGCGCCGCCCGGATTGCGGCCTGGACCTCGCTGGCGGTGGGCCGCCACCCCTGCCGCTCGTCGGGCGGGGCCGCCGCCCGGAACCCGTCGAGCACCTGCTTCCGCCGCGCCGCCGCCGCCCGGTCCATCGCGTCGAGCGCGGGCAGATCGACGATGTTCGTGGCGACATCGAGATCGGCGCCGCGCTCCATCAGCACGTTCACCGGTCCGAGCCGGTTGGACGCGGCCGCGAACATCAGCGGCGTCTGCCCCCAGGTCCGCTCCCGCGCGTTGACGTCGGCCCCGTGGTCGAGCAGGGCGGCGACGGCCGCGGCGTTCCCCGCCTGCGCGGCGAGGTGCAGCGGCGTCGCCCCGCTCGACGACTCGGCGTGCGGGTCGGCCCCGGCCTCGAGCAGCGCCTGCACCACCTCGGCCTCGCCGCTCCGCCCCGCCACGTGCAGCGGCGTGTGCTGCCCGATGCGGGTCGTCGCCTCGAGGTTGGCCCCGGCGTACAGGAGCATCCCGGCCATCTCGAGGTCGCTCCGCATCGCCGCCCAGTGCAGCGCGGTCATGCCGTCGGGCCGGGCCGTCTGCACGTCGGCGCCCCGCTCGAGCAGGGCCCGGACGGTCTCGACGTCGCCCCGGACGGCGGCATCCGCCACCGGGGAATCGGCCGCCGCGACGGCCACCGACCACAGCGACGGCGCCGCGCACAACGCCGCCAGCACGACCACGACCGCGCCCGTGCGCAGTGACAGACTCATGAACCCTCTCCCCCGCTCTCGTCAGATGCTGAGCGCGAACTCGCCGGTGCTGTCGCCGAAGCTCGCCCGCTCGTGCCCGAGCGCGTGCAGCAGGCTGAGCATGGCGTTGGCCATCGGCGTCCCCTCCGGCGCCCGCAGATGGCACCCGCCCGGGAGCCGCCCGTTGGCGTGGCCGAGCAGGAGCAGCGGGCACCGCTTGTGGTTGTGCAGGTTGGGGTCGCCCATGCCCGAGCCGTAGAGGATGACGCTCTTCTCGAGCAGGTCGCCGTCGCCCTCCTGCACGTCCTTCAACTTGTCCATCAGGTACGGCAGCAGGCTGACGTGGTAGCGGTTGATCTTGCTGAACTCGACGATCGCGTCCTCGCGGCCGCCGTGGTGCGACGCCGAGTGGAACGGCCGGTCGGTGCCGCTCAGCGGGTAGACCCGGCCCGACGCGTCGCGGCCCATCTTGAACGAGAACACGCGGGTCACGTCGCTCTCGAAGGCGAGGGCCTGCACGTCGAACATCAGCTTGACGTGCTCGTCGAACGAGTCGGGCACGCCGGCCGGCGCCGCCGGCAGCTCGCGCGGCTCGCCGCTCATGTTCCGCTCCTCGACCCGCTGGATGCGCCGCTCGATCTCGCGGATGTTGTCGAGGTAGCGCTCCATCCGCCGGCGGTCCGTCGCCCCCAGCTCGCGCGTGAGCTCGGAGACCCGCGTGGTCATCCAGTCGAGGATGCTCGCGTCGGTCTTCCGCCGGGCCGCGCGCTCCTCGGCCGTGCCGCCGACCCCGAAGAGCTGCTCGAAGGCGACCCGCGGCGACCGGGTCACGGGCAGCGGCTCGGTCGGCGACGCCCAACTGATCGAGTCGGTGTAGACGCAGGTGTAGCCGTAGGCGCAGCCGCCGGCCTGGTCCACGTTCTCGATGCAGAGCTGCATGGACGGGATGGGCGTCTCCTGGCCGAACTGTTGCGCATGCAACTGGTCGAGGGAGGTCCCCGCGAAGACGTCCGAGCCCTGGGTCTGCTTGGGATGCGACTGGGTCAGGAAGACGGAGCTGGTCCGGAAGTGGTCGCCGCCGATCTCGGGCGGGGAGAACGCCTCGGCCATGCCCACGTCGGTGTCGCTGACGATGGTCAGGTGCTCGCGGTACGGCTCGAGCGAGCTCAGGGCGCCGGCGCCGAGGTCGAAGTCGCGCCCGGCCTTGGCCGGGGCCCACAGGTGCTGGGTGCCTCCCCACGCGTTGGAGCCGGCCGCTCCGTGCACCATCTCGATGGTGATGAGACGGGTCGGGTCGAGGGCGGCGGCGGTGGCCGCCGAGACCCGTCCCGCGGGACGCATCGCGTCCAGGAACGGCAGGGCCAGGGTCGCGGTCCCCACGTCACGGAGGAACGTCCGGCGAGGAAGGTGCTTTCCAGTGATGAACATGAGTCTGTCTCCCGGCCTGCCTGTCTCGTCTCCTGAATGTTCCGCCCGTCAATCGCCGCCAACTTCGCCGTCCCTACTGCACGATCGCGCCCGCCTCGCCGGCGCCGGCCGGCTCCGCCCGCTGCATCGTGAACGCGGGGCTCCGAACGACCCCGAGGATGAACGACGACATGCGGTAGTCGTCGTCACGCGCGTTCCCGGCGATGCGTCGGACCGTGGGCATGTCGTAGTGCTCGACCCGCCGCCCCAGGGCATAGGCCATGAGGTTCTCCGTGAACGTCCGGGCCAGCGGCGCCTCGAGCTTCATCAGCGCCCCCCGCAGCTCCTGCGGGGTCGACACCGGGGTCCCGTCCCACATCTCGCCGCGGGTGTCGAGGGGCATGCCGTTCTCGCGGATGCGCCACTTCCCGATGACGTCGAAGTTGTCGAGGGCGAGCCCCAGCGGATCCATGAACCGGTGGCAGGCGTTGCACGTGGGGTTCGTCCGGTGGACCTCCATCCGCTCGCGCGTCGTGAGGGTCCGGCCGTCGATGACCGTCGCCGTCTCGTCGAGATCGGGGATGTTCGGCGGCGGGGGCGGCGGCGGCGTGCCGAGCACCACCTCGAGCACCCACTTGCCCCGCAGCACCGGCGAGGTCCGGTTGGCCATCGACGTCAGCATCAGCACCGAGCCGTGGCCGAACAGGCCCCGCCGCTGGTCGCCGCGGTACTCGACGCGCCGGAAGTGCGGTCCCGCGACGTTCGGGATGCCGTAGTGGCGGGCGAGCCGCTCGTTGACGAACGTGTAGTCGGCCGTGAACAGGTCGAAGAAGCTGCGGTCCTCCCGCACGAGGCTGTCGAACAGCAGCTCGGTCTCGCGGCGCATCGCGTCGGCGAGCTGGCGGTCGAAGTTGGGGAACCAGAACGCGTCGGGCTGCACCAGGTCCATGTCCTGGAGCCGCAACCACAGCGCCGCGAACCGGGTGGCCAGCGACTCGGCCCGCGGGTCGGCGAGCATGCGCCGGGTCTCGGCATCGAGCACCGCGGGGTCGGACAGCTCGCCCGCCGCCGCCCGCGCCAGCAGGGCCTCGTCGGGGGGACCGCCCCAGATGAAGAAGGCCAGGCGCGAGGCCAGGGCCACGTCCGAGACGCGGTAGTTCTCGCCCGGCGCGACGGGCTCGGCCGGCCGCTCGATGCGGAACAGGAAGTCGGGGCTGGCCAGGGTCGCCTGAAGCGCGGTGCGGATGCCCGTCTCCCAGTCGCCCTCGGCGAGTCCCGCCTCGTAGAACCGCATGAGGTCCGCGAGATCGGCGTCGGTCAGGGGCCGGCGGTACGCCTGGGCCCCGAGCCGCCCGACGATCTCCTCGGCGCAGGTGCGCTCGGTGTCGGGCGAGGTCGGACGGCAACTGAAGACCCTCTGGCGGCTGGGGGTCTCCGACACCCCGGTGACGTTGTAGGGACCGTCGACGATGAGGTCCCGCATGTGCGGCAGGGCGGTGATGCCGTACCCCAGGTCGCCGATCTCGGTGTCGACGATCGACCACTCGTGCGGCGCCAGCACGTCCTCGACCGGCCCCTCGAACTGGCGGACGAACACCGCCGACACCCGATACGGGCCGGCCCGCACGAAGATCGGCGCCTCGACCTCCAGGTTCACCCCGTTGGGGTCGGAGGTCCGCAGCCACTGGTCCATGGCCAGCACCGCCGCCGGCTCGCCGTCGATCGAGATCTCGATCTGCTCGTTCCGGATCGTCGACCCCGACAGGCCGCCGGTCGTCGTGTGCTGGAACGCCATCCGGAAGACGTAGTCCCCGTCGGCCGGGAAGTTGTGCACCACCGAGAACCCGCCGCGGGTGCCGTAGGGGGCCCCCTCCACCTGGTCCCACTGCGAGTACGCGCGCGACTTCGCGTACGTCGTCTGCTTCGGCAGCGCGTTCGGGTTCCCCACCGCGAGCTGGCTCACCTCGGCCGCGGCCCGCAGGTACCCGTCGAGCAGCGTCGCCGACAGAAGCTGGACGTCGGCGATGTTGTCGAAGTTGGCGCTCATGGTGTCGAGCGGCAGGTAGTCGCCCGCGTCGATGTCGAGGGCCAGCAGGTCGCGGACGGCCTGCGCGTACTCGTGGCGGTTCAGGCGCTGGAAGGTCCGGTAGCCGGGGTTCGGGTCGGCCGCGGCGGTTTCGTCCACCACCGACTCCAGCGTCTCAACAAGCGCCGCGAGGGTCTCGGCCGGCGGGCGGCGCATGCCCGGCGGGGGCATCATGTTCGCCCGCAGCTTGCGGATCATCTTCTCGGCCCGCTCCGCGTCGCCCCCCGCGGCGCCGACGTCGAAGCCGTCCAGCGAGAAGTTGCCGGTCAGCATGCGGTCGTTGTGGCAGCGCTGGCAGTAGGTGCCGACGACGCCGTTCAGGGCGTCGTGGTCGAGGGCCGCGGCCGGCGGCGCGGACGCTTCCTGCGCGGCGGCATCGGCGGCTGCGCCGAGGACGGCGAGCCCGGCGGCGACGACCGCGGCGGGGACGGCAGGGACTCTCATCATGGGATCGCCTCGAACCGCCGGAACGCGAACCGCGCAAGTTTAGCAGATCATCGCGCTGTCCGCCTCCCGGCCCTCCCGCCTCTCCCCGCCCAGGCCGTCCGCACCTCGGCAGAAACCGCCGACCCGCGGGGCGAGACGACATCGCCGTATCTGCCACGTCTCCCACGAGCCACCCCATAACGTCGCCCGGCAGGCCGCCGCGCAGTGAGACGATCGCCGAGTACGACGACCCCGTGGCGGTTCAGGCGCGGGAGGGTCCGGTACCCGGGGTGCGGGTCGGCCGCGGGCCTCGTCCACCACCGACTCCCGCGTCTCGACCAGCGCCACGAGGGCCTTTCCGAACACACCGGACCTCTGGCGCAGGTGGTAGGATGATGCCCACCGGGAGCTACCCTCATGGCCTTGCAGCAGCCCGCGCCGAGCAATCGTCCGAACCAGCCGCTGGACCCCGTGCACACACGGGCCCCGGTCTTCTCGCCCGGCAGCGGCTCGGCCGGCACCCCGGTGACGGTGGAGACGACCAACCTCCCGGCCGTCACCCCCATCTATCTCGGCATGGGCGCCACCCGCTCGAGCTTCGAGGTCCTCGCCCAGCTCGTCACCGACGAGTTCGGCACGATGTCCACGGTCATCGACGTGCCGGCTTGGGCCACCACCGACCGGACCCACTTCTTCGTCCTCGTGGACGTCTACTTCCGGCCCCTCGCCGTGTCCGCCGCCTTCCACGTCACCGAGCCCGACGGCACGCTACGGCGCCAGGGGCGCATCGCGGACGGCGGGGGCGACTGCCTCGTGCTCGAGGAAGGGGGCGAGGGCGGCGAGCGCCACGTGCTGACCGGCGACCGCCAGGGCCTCGCGCCCGGGGACGACGTGGTGGTCGAAGGCCGCCTCGCGGAATCGGCCGACTGCCCGGACGGCATCGCCCTCGAGGTCGTCCGGATCGCTCCCCAGCCCTGACGCTGGTCGTCGCGCTGCCCGCCGACGGCGCTGGCGGGGCGTTGCAGAGACCATGCTGCCCGCACGCGACCACGCAGACCACGTCTCGCGTCCCCGGAGGCGAGTCGTCCAACGCCGGCTGGCATGGTACGTGCTTTCACTCCCCGTACGGACGCCCCGACACCGACATGGAAGCGGCGTCGCGGCGTGTGGTAGCTTGGGAAATCGTGCGCGCCGCCGGGAGGTCCCGACCATGTTTCGACCCGCACCTGCCGCCGTCCCGATCCACTACCCGAGCTCGGACGGCAAGCCGATGGCGGAGAACGACGCCCAGCGCAACGCCATCATGTACGGCATCGGCGCGCTGACCCGCCACTTCAGGGACCGCAGCGACGTGTACGTCTCCGGCGACCTGCTGATCTACTACGAGGAAGGCAATCCGCGCGTGTCGATCGCCCCGGACGTCTTCGTGGTCTTCGGCGTCGAGAGGCGCGAGCGGCCCAACTACAAGCTGTGGGAAGAGCGGCACGCTCCGGCCTTCGTCCTCGAGGTGGCCTCGCCGAGCACGTGGCGGGACGACCTCGGGCGGAAGCGGTCGGTGTACGCCCGGCTCGGCGTGCGCGAGTACTGCCGGTACGATCCGGCCGGCGACCATCTGCCGGCGCGACTCGAGGGCGAGCGGCTGACGCCGTCGGGCTACGTCCGTCAACCGGCGTTGACGGCGCTCGACGGCACGTTGACGCTGCGCAGCGAGGCCCTGGGCCTGGAGCTGCGGGCCGCGCCCGGCCGCGAGCTCCGCTTCCGGGACCCGGCGACCGGTCACGATCTGCGCAGCCACGACGAAGAAGCCGAGGGCCGCTTGGCCGCCGAAGCGCGCGCGGTGGCCGCCCAGGCGCGGGTGGCGGAACTGGAAGCGATGCTTCGCGAGCGGTCCGACTGACGGCCGGGCGCTCGTCGAGGAGGAGTCCTCGCTGTCGACGTCGGCTGCCGGAGCGCAGGGCGCTGCGGCGGACGACGTCGCGCGCTCGGTTCTGCCGAAGGTGACGTTCCCGACCGCCCGCATCTTCCACTTTCCATAGCGACCGTCAGGCGGCGGGCCGTCCCGAGGCCGGCGCCGCGATGGTCCGCGGATCGGCGGCGTCGCACGAGCGTCCGCCCCCTCCTTGCAAGGGGCCGACCGCAGGCGTTCCACAGACCTCACCGCAGACTGGCGATTCGCGGACTAAATTTACTGATGGATGTAAAATTAGCACCTAAACCCATCGGGGGTAAAGATCGACATGGCCGAGTTCTCGAACCCGTTTCGTCCCGGCGCCGGGCACGCACCGCCGTACCTGGCCGGACGCCATGTGGAGCGCGAGGAGTTCGCCCGCCTGCTCGACCAGCGCACGATTCTCGACAACCTCGTCCTGACCGGGCTGCGGGGCGTGGGCAAGACGGTGCTGCTGGACACGTTCAAGCCGCTGGCGGTCAGTCGCGGCTGGCTGTGGGCGGGAACCGACCTGTCGGAGTCGACGAGCGTGAGCGAGGAGCACATGGCGACCCGGCTCTGCACCGACCTGGCGCCGCTCACGTCCAGCGTGGTCGTGGCCACCGAGGAGCGGCGCAGAGCCGGATTCGGGGCCGAGACCGAGGCCGTCGCGCACACCCTCGGCTACCAGGCCCTCATCGACCTCTACGGCGGGACGCCCGGCCTCGCCCTCGACAAGCTCAAGGCGGTGGTCCGGCACGCCTGGCGCGCGCTCTCGCAGACGCCGGGTGTCCGCGGCATCGTCTTCGCCTACGACGAGGCGCAGAACCTCGCGGACCAGCCGGCGAAGGACCAGTACCCTCTGTCCCTCCTGCTCGACGCCTTCCAGTCCCTGCAGAAGACGGGGCTCCCGCTGATGCTGGTCCTGACCGGCCTGCCGACGCTCTTCCCCAAGCTCGTCGAGGCCCGGACGTTCTCCGAGAGGATGTTCCGGGTCGTGTTCCTCAAGAGCCTGAACGCGGACGAGAGCGAGGACGCCGTCCGCCGGCCGATCGAGGGCGCGGCGCGTCCGGTGCGTCTGTCCGACGATTCCGTGCGCACGATCGTCGAGACGTCCGGCGGCTATCCCTACTTCCTGCAGTTCATCTGCAGGGAGGTCTACGACGCGTTCATCCAGCGCCTCGACAAGGGTGAGCGGGCGTCCGTCCCCGTCGCCGAGATCGAGCGGAAGCTCGACACCGACTTCTTCGCCGGACGCTGGGCGCGCGCCACCGACCGGCAACGGGATCTGCTGTCGGTGATCGCCCGCCTCGAAAGCTGCGACGACGAGTTCACGGTCCAGGAGGTGGTCGAGGAATCCAGGCGCTCCCTGGACAAGCCGTTCAGCCCCAGCCACGTCAGCCAGATGCTCGTCGCACTCTCCGCCCAGGGCCTCGTGTACAAGAACCGGCACGGGAAGTACTCGTTCGCGGTCCCCCTGTTGGGCCGGTTCATCGCCCGGCAGGCCGCGGCGCAGTGAAATAGCTGGACCCACGTACTTCAGCGATGAGCCACCCCGCTACACCGAGGCTTTCCCGACCGCGCCTTCGCCGGTCTTCGAGAGGGTCGAGGCGGCCTGAGCCGGTGCCGAGACGGCCCGAGCCGGCGCCGGGTTGCCCCGGCCGTCGATGCGCGCCAGCAGCGCCGCGCACTCGGCCTGCCGCGCCTCGAGGGTCTCGCCGGCGTTGCGCAACCGCAGCACCTGCGCCTTGGTGCTCTCCAGCTCCGGCGCGAACGTCTCGCGCAACTGCTCGACGTAGTCGCGGAGCTGCTCCTGGAACCGCACCTCCAGGGTCTGGGCGAGCTCGACGCGCAGGGTCTCGACCTTGCCCGCGAGCTCGCGCTTCAGCCGCGCCCGGCGCTGGGGCAGGATGAACAGGCCGGAGGCGACGAGCAGGGTCGCGCCGACGGTGCCGGTGACGTCGAGGCCGAGGGTGGTGAACGCGGCGGTCAGGGCCGCCCCGAGGCCGATGACCACGGCCTGGACCCCGAACGTCCTGGCGATGGCCGCGTTCACCGCCGCCACGACCTCGTCCGCCTCGCGCTGCGCGTCGAAGAGCGCCAGCCGCCGCCGCACCGGCTGCGCGAGCCGGGTGAAGATCTCCTCGCGGTTGTAGACGTACTGCGGGCTGACGAAGCGGGTGCGCCCCGCCGCATCGCGCAGGGCCTCGCGCCGCTGGCGCAGCAGGCCGTCGGCCTTCTCCCACATCGCGAGGTTCTGGCGCACCAGCCAGTCGATGAGCGCCTGCACCTCCTCCTCGATGCGCTGCGGCGCGTCGGCGACGACCTCGTTGCGGAACCGGTTCTCGACGACGTCCTTGTCGCGCAGGCGCATGATGTTGGACAGCCGCACGAGCTCGTCGAAGAACCGCTGGCCGCGCCGGTCGAGCTGCCAGAGGACGTTGGTGATCTGTGACTGGTAGCGCGAGACGTCGTCCCGCATCCGCGTCTCGTAGGCGTCGACCTCGGTGAGGATGGACGCCAGGGCGGAGTGGTCGCCCCGCACGAGCCGCAGCCGCTCGGCGAGGGCGTCGCCCTGGCGGGCGAGTACCGGGGTCAGGCTCTTCAGCGGCGCCGTCAGCTTCAGCCTGACGCGGTCGCGGTCGCGCAGGGTCGACCGGAAGAACGCGGTGAAGGCGGTCCACTCGTCGTCGTCGGACAGCGGCTCGCCCGACGTGCGCTCGCGCACGACGCCGCGGGCGCTGATGGCGAACAGCGGCGGCTCCTCGCCCAGGGCCTCCCTCGCCTGCTGCTGCACGTAGCGCTTCACCCGCGCCGCGTGGTCGGGGCCGGACGCCAGGTCGACCTGGTTGACGATGAACACGACGTGCTTGCCCCAGCTCAGGATGAGCTTGAGGAAGTCGTGCTCGCTCGCCGAGTACGGGCGCAGCAGCGAGGTGACGAAGAAGACGATGTCGGCGCGCGGCACGAAGCCCTCGGTCAGCAACTGCTCTTCGCGCTGCATCGAGTTCGTGCCGGGGGTGTCGACGATGTTCAGCTCCTGCAGCACCTCGACCGGCAGCTCGTGGACGAGCAGCCGCGGCTCGGCCTCGCGCACCGACTCGATGGCGCCGTGGCGCAGCAGGTGCACCGACCGGGTGGTGGGCAGCTCGCCCGTCTCGAGCGCGTCGGTCCCGAGGACGGCGTTCAGGAACGTGGACTTGCCGGCGTTGAACTCGCCGACCACCATGATCAGGAAGAGCTCGTCGAGGCGCCGCCGCATCGCCTCCATCGCGTCGACGTCGCCCGGCACGAGGTCGAGGTCGGCGAGCAGCGCGCGGCTGGCGTCGAACAGCGCCCGCTGCTCGTGCACCAGCTCGCGTTCATCGGGGGTCAGGAGCGGGTCCATGCGGGCGCTGGCTTGCCGAGGGCACGAACGGCGGCGCCCCGGCGTACCGAAGGCGCCGCGCGCGAGGAGAGATGACGGCGAGCCGGGACCGTCCGGCTCACGACGAACGGCTGAAGATGTGGACGGCGGTCTCGCCCTCCTGGCGCTCGCCCGCCCCGACCACCACGAACACGTGCGTGTCGGTCGCGGCGACGTCGCGGGCCGGCTCGCCGGTCCGATGGGTCCCGGCCGCCGCCGGCGCCGACGGGTCGGAGATGTCCACGATGGCGACGCCGGCCTCGGCGTCGGCGACGAAGACGTGGGAGCCCGAGAAGGCCACCCGGGACGCGCGGCCCGGCGTCTCGAAGGTCGCGGCCCGCACCGGGCGCGTCGGGTCCGAGGCATCGTAGATCTGGAGATGGCCGCCGCCCGCCCCCGCGAGGAGGCCGGACGGCTCGCCGACCTCGCGCTGCACCTCGATGGCGCGGGGCGCCGCCGGAGCGTGCAGGATGCCGACGGGCTCGGGCGGCCCCGGCGCCGAGAGGTCGAACACGTAGAGGCCGGTCGGCGAGTCCGTCGCGTAGGCCATGGGCCCCGAGGTCACCACGTCGCGCGCGTAGCCGTCGAGGAAGAACGACCCGGCCCCCGTCGGCGCCGATTCGTCCGTCGCGTCGACGAGCACCATGCCCTCCATGTGGTCTATCAGCACCACCCGGTTCTCGTACACCGCGCCGATCTTGGTCTGCCCGAGGGTCTCGTGGTTGCCCAGCACCGTCGGCGACGCGGGGTCGGAGATGTCGACGATGGCCACCCCGAAGAAGTTGGCGCCCACGTAGGCCCGGTCGCCGCGGACCCGGAACCCCCATATCTCCTGGGGCAGCTCGGTCGCGCCCATCCGCGCCGGCGCGGCCGGATCCGACACGTCCCAGACGGTGAACGACGAGTGGTGGGAGACGTACGCGTGGTCGCCCTGCACCCGGATGTGCTCGGCCGGGCCGGGTATCTCGCCGACCTTCGTCAGGGTGACGGTCTGGGCGCCGGCCGGCATCGACGCCAGCCCCGCCAGTACCGCGAGGGCCAGCACGCCCGCCAGCGGTCCCGACGACGCCGGCCCGCCGGCCGCCTCGACGCGGTTCACGTTCCTCTTCACGGCTGCCCCCCTTCCGCAATCCGATAGAGCTTCGTCCGGGTCCGCACGATGAGGCTGCCGTTCGCCACCGCCGGCGTCGCGAGCGTCATCTCGTTGAGCGGATTGGTGTGCAGGATCTCGAACTCGGGCCCCGCCCGGACGACGAACGTCTCGCCGTCCTCGCTGAGCAGGAATATCCGGTCATTGTACGCCCAGGGCGACGCCGTGAACCCGTTGCCGATCTCGAGCCGCCGGCGGCCGTAGATCTCGTCGCCGGTGCGGGCGTCGTGGGCGACGAGGAACCCGCGGTCGAGGAGCGTGTAGTACTGGTCGCCGTAGACCAGGGCCGACGTGTTGTAGGTGCCCAGCAGCGGATAGGCCCACGCGACGTCGTCGGACGACGCCTTGACGCCGGGGAAGCCGAAGTTGAGCCCCGTCCGCATGTCGTCGGCCGACCAGATGGAGATGTCGCCCGACGCGCCCGGCCGGACCACGTAGACGGGGCGCAGGCCGCCGCCGGGATAGCCCGAGCCGATGTAGAGCAGCCCGTGGCGGGAGAACGGCGTCGGCACCGTCAGCCCCGACATGCCGTGGATCTCCCACAGCAGGTTGCCGTCGAGGTCGTAGGAGCGGACGCCCTGGGTGCCGGCGGTCACGATCTCGGTCCGCAGCTCGTTCTCCCAGACGAACGGGGTCGCCCAGTTCTGGCCGCGCTCGTCCCGCTCGACCCGCCAGATCTCGGCCCCGGTGTCCCGGTCGAGGGCGACCATGAACGAGCGGGTCACGTTGTCGTTCACGACGTAGAGCCGGTCGCCGTGCAGCGTCGGCGACGCGGCGGAGCCGAACCCCCCGGTGGTCTCGTAGGCGCCCAGCTCGGTGTACCAGACCGTCTCGCCGCTCATGTTGAGGGCGGCGACGACGCCGGCGGTCCCGAAGTAGACGTACACCCGGCGGCCGTCGGTGACCGGGGTCTCCGACGCGAAGCTGTTCTTGATGTGCCGCGCGATCTCCGGGGCGGCGCGGTGCATCTCGCGCTCCCACCGCACGGCGCCGGTGTGGAAGTCGATGTTCCAGACCACCCAGCGGTGGACCTCGGACGAGCGGGTCGCGCCGTTGTCGTCGCCGGGGTCGTAGAGCCCCGGGATGGGCTCGACCTCGTCGCCGGCGCTGATGGCGGAGGTGACGAAGATGGTGTCCTCCCAGACGACCGGCGAGCTCCAGCTCAGCCCCGGGAGGTCGATCTTCCAGACGACGTTCTCGGTCTCGCTCCAGGTATCCGGCAGGGCGGGGTCGTCACCGACGTCGCCGGCGTTCGGCCCCCGGAACTGCGCCCATTGCGCCGTGGCGGACGGGGGCGCGGCCAGCGCCAGGAGCAAGGCGACGACGACGAGCGGGTATCGGTTCATGCGTCCCTCACGTTTCGGGCGCGGGGCGCCACGCCTCGCGCTACCGTGCGTTGTTACCGACTCGCGCCGCTCCTGTCAAGCCGCGGGCAGGCCGGCCGCGCGTACCGGCCTCCGAATTGACACCCCGCGCGCCCAAGGCCCAAAATACGCTATCGCAGTGTGCACGCGCAGCTCGTTCCACCGAAAGGAACCACGGTCCATGTCTGGATTTCGGCTCATCGGCGCCGCCATCGGAACCGCGGTCATCTGCGGAACGGCCGGCGCCGGGCAGCCGGCCGCGGGACAGGCCGGCGCCCCTGCCGACGGCCACGGCCGACTCCTCGACCGCTACTGCGTCGCCTGCCACAACGACCGGCTCGAGACCGGCGGGCTGTCGCTCGAGGCGATGGACCTGACGAACGTCGCGGGCGACGCCGCGGTCTGGGAGAAGGTGGTCGCGAAGCTGCGGGCCGGGGCGATGCCGCCCCAGCCGCGACCCCGGCCCGAGCCGGCCGCCTACGACGGCTTCCGGACGTGGCTCGAGACCGAGCTCGACCGCGCCGCCGCCGCCGACCTGCAGCCGGGCCGGACCGAGGCGCTGCACCGGCTGAGCCGCGTGGAGTACCGCAACGTCGTCCGAGACCTCCTCGACCTCGACGTCGACGTGAGCGACCTCCTGCCGGCCGACGACACCAGCTACGGCTTCGACAACATCGCCGGGGTGCTGGGGGTCTCGCCGACCCTCATGGAGCGCTATCTCGCGGCGGCGCGGAAGATCAGCCGGCTCGCGGTCGGGTCGCCGGTCCCCTCGCCGATCGCGGAGACGTTTCGGGTCCCCTCCGACCAGGGGCAGGACGGCCACGTCGCGGGGCTGCCGTTCGGCACCCGCGGGGGCCTCGTCGTCGACTTCAACTTCCCCGAGGACGCCGAGTACGTGATCTCGGTCGTCCCCGACGGCCCCCTCTTCATCGAGCCCCACGAGCTCGAGCTGACCCTCGACGGCGAGCGGCTCGAGGTGTTCACGGTCGGCCGGGCCCTCGAGCCGGGCCAGCGCCGCAGCCAGTACGCCGAGGCGGACGCGCGCGAGGTCCGGGTGCGGGTGAGCGCCGGCCCCCACCGTGTCGCGGCCGCCTTCCTGCGCAAGACCCTGGCCGAGCCGGAGCAGACGCGCAAGCTGTACAAACGCCCGTTCACCGGCGAGGGGTCGGGCGCCGACTCGCGCTACCAGCCGTACCTCGAGCGTCTGACCATCGCCGGCCCGTTCGAGTCGCGCGGCACGCGCCCCCTCGTCGACACCCCGAGCCGGGCGCGCATCTTCACCTGCGAGCCGGGAGACGACGCCGCCTCGGCCGCCGCCTGCGCGGCCGACATCCTGTCGGGCCTCGCCCGGCGCGCGTTTCGGCGGCCCGTCACCGGCGAGGACGTCGAGCGGCTGCTCGACTTCTACGAGCGGGGCGTCGCGACCGGCGGGTTCGACGGCGGCATCGAGCTCGCCCTGCGGCGCCTGCTCGTCAGCCCCGAGCTCCTGTTCCGCATCGTCGAGGACCCGCCGGACCTGCCGCCCGGCACCGCCTACGCGCTCGGCGACCTGGAGCTGGCCTCTCGCCTGTCGTTCTTCCTGTGGAGCAGCATCCCCGACGACGAGCTCCTCGACGCCGCCGTCCGCGGCGAGCTGCGCGACCCCGCGGTGCTCCGGGCCCAGGCCCGGCGCATGCTCGCCGACCCGCGGGCGCAGGCGCTCGTCACCAACTTCGCGGGCCAGTGGCTCAGCCTGCGCAACGCCGCCGCGGTGCAGCCCGACGAGG
This sequence comes from Vicinamibacterales bacterium, assembly GCA_965204675.1. Lineage (GTDB taxonomy): Bacteria > Acidobacteriota > Vicinamibacteria > Vicinamibacterales > UBA8438 > JAJEEA01. The sequence continues at coordinate 3,503,175 of OZ242003.1, read as the reverse complement.
ACCTCTTCCCCGACTTCGGGGAGGACCTGCGGCAGGGGTTCCGGCGCGAGACCGAGATGCTGTTCGACGCGGTGCTGCGCGAGGACCGCAGCGTCGTCGAGCTGCTCTCGGCCGACTACACGTTCCTCAACGAGCGGCTCGCGGTGCACTACGGCATCCCCAACGTGCGCGGCAGCCACTTCCGGCGGGTCACGCTCGACGATCCGGGGCGGGGCGGCCTGCTCGGCCACGGCAGCATCCTGACCGTGACCTCGCACGCCAACCGCACGTCGCCGGTGGTTCGCGGCAAGTGGGTGCTCGAGAACATCCTCGGCACGCCGCCCCCGCCGCCCCCCGCGGACGTCCCCGCCCTGGAGGCCACCACCGCCGGCCGCACCCTGACCATGCGCGAGGCGATGGAGCAGCACCGGGCCAACCCGGTGTGCGCGAGCTGCCACCGGGTGATGGACCCGCTGGGCCTCGCCCTCGAGCCGTTCGACGCCATCGGCCGCCGGCGCACGCCGAACGAGACCCGGGTGGCGATGGACCTGAGCGGGGTGCTGCCCGACGGCACCGTCTTCGACGGCCCGGCCGGCCTCAAGGCGGCGCTGCTCGCCCACCCCGACCGCTTCGTCACCACCGTCACCGAGAAGCTGCTGACCTATGCCATCGGCCGCGGCGTCGAGCACTACGACGCGCCGGCGGTGCGCGCCATCACCCGCGCCGCGGCCCGAGACGGCTACCGCCTGACGACGCTCATCCTGGGCGTCGTCGAGAGCCCCCCGTTCCGGATGAGGAGCACGGAGTCATGATCATCACGAAGATGTCGCTGCCCCGCCGCACGTTTCTCCGAGGCGCCGGCGCCGCGCTCGCCCTGCCCCTGCTCGACGCCATGGTGCCGGCGGCCACCGCGCTCGCCCGCACCGCGGCGCGCCCGACGAAGCGGCTCGGCTTCATCTACATCCCGAACGGCGCCAACATGTCGCAGTGGACGCCGTCCACCGACGGCCCCCTCGAGCTGTCGCCGATCCTGAGCCCGCTGGCCCCCGTCAAGGACCACGTGGTCATTCCGACCGGCCTCGCCCACCGGCAGGCCGAGGCGTGGGGCGACGGCAACGGCGAGCACTCGCGGGCGAGCGGGGTCTGGCTGAACGGCGTGCACCCCAAGCGCACCGAGGGCGCGGACGTGCGCGCCGGCACCACCGCCGACCAGATCGCGGCCGCCGCGCTGGGCCAGGACACCCCGCTGCCGTCGCTCGAGATCTCGCTCGAGAACAGCTTCGTGGTCGGCAACTGCGACAACGGCTACAGTTGCGTCTACACGAACACCATCGCGTGGCGCACGCCGACCACCCCGCTGCCGATGGAGCACAACCCGCGGGTGGTGTTCGAGCGGCTGTTCGGCGAGGGCGGCACGAGCGCCGAGCGCGCGGCGCGCCTGCGGGAGGACCGCAGCATCCTCGACGCGGTGCGCGACGACATGGCCCGGCTCGAGAAGCGCCTCGGGGCCGGCGACCGGCGCCGGGCCCGCCAGTACCTCGACGCCGTCCGCGAGATCGAGCGCCGCATCCAGCGGGTCGAGGCGCAGGCCGGCGACGGCGACCTGCCCGAGAACCTCGCGCGGCCGGTGGGCATTCCCGACTCGTTCACCGAGCACGCCCGGCTCATGTTCGACCTCCAGCGGCTCGCGTTCCAGGCCGACGTGACCCGCGTGTTCACGTACCTGATCGGGCGCGAGCAGACCGCCCAGAGCTACCCCGAAGTGGGGGTGCCCGACGCCCACCACTCGGTGTCGCACCACCAGCTCGACCCCGGCCGGCTCGAGCAGTACGCCAAGATCAACACGTACCACGTGGACATCCTGTCCGGGTTCCTGCAGTCGCTGCACGCGACGCAGGACGGCGACGGGTCGCTGCTCGACCAGTCCCTCATCCTCTACGGCGGCGGCATCAGCGACGGCGATCAGCACTCGCACATCGACCTGCCGCTGATCCTCGCCGGCGGCGGGGCCGGGCAGCTCAAGGGCGGGCGGCACGTGCGCTACCCGACCGACACGCCCATGACCAACCTGCTGCTGGCGATGCTGCAGAAGGCGGGGGTCGTCGAGCCCGAGCAGCTCGGCGACAGCACCGGGCGCCTGCCGCTGGAGCCGCTGACGGTGTAGATGCGGACGGGCGGAGAGACGACGCAGATGACGCACATGCAACCGGCACTCCGTTCTGCGCGCTGGCTCGCCGTCGCGCTCGTGGCCGCGTCCGCGGCGGCGGGCGCGGCGCAGCCTCCCCGCGTTCCCCTGATCGAGGCGGTGAAGGCCGGTGACTCGGCCGAGGTCCGGATCCTCCTCGATGGCGGAGCCGACGTCGGCGCGACCGAGCCGGACGGGACCACCGCGCTGCACTGGGCGGCGCACAACGACGACCTGGACCTTGCGGCGCGGCTCATCGAGGCCGGCGCCGAGGCGGACGCCGTCACCCGCTACGGCATCGCGCCGCTCGCCCTCGCCGCCACCAACGGCAGCCCCGGCATGCTGGCGCTGCTGCTGGAGGCCGGCGCCGACCCCAACCGCGCGTCGGGCGACGGCGAGACCCCGCTGATGACCGTCGCGCGGACCGGCGTCGTACCCGCCGTCGAGGTCCTCGTCGAGCACGGCGCCGAGGTCGACGCGATCGAGGGCTGGCGGGGCCAGACCGCGCTGATGTGGACCGCCTCGCAGGACCAGCCGGGCGCGGCGGAAGCGCTGATCGCGGCCGGCGCCGACGTGCACGCGCGGTCCGGGGGCGGGTTCACGCCGCTGCTGTTCGCGGCGCGTGAAGGCAGCCTGCGGGCCCTCGACGTGCTGCTCGCGGCCGGGGCCGACCCCGACGACACCCTGCCCGACGGCACCAGCGCCCTCGGCATGGCCGTGTACAACGCGCAGTACGAGATCGCGGAGCGGCTGCTCGCCGCCGGGGCCGACCCCGACGCGCGCGGGCAGGGCTGGACGGCGCTGCACCAGGTGGTGTGGACGCGCCGGCCGAACCTCGGGCGCAACCCGCCGTTCCCGGTGCCCCTCGGCCGGCTCGACGGCCTCGACATGGCGCGCATCCTCATCGCCCACGGCGCCGACCCGAACCTCGGGCAGACCGCGGAGCCGCGCGACGGCAACCGCAACATGCTCGACCGGGTGGGCGCGACGCCGTTCCTGCTCGCCGCCAAGGCCGCCGACTTGCCGATGATGCGGCTGCTCGCGAGCCTCGGGGCCGACCCGAACCTGACGACGGCCAACGGCGCGACCGCGATGATGGCGGCGGCGGGAGTGGGCATCTGGAAGATCGGCGAGAACCCCGGCACCAACGACGAGGCGCTGGCCGCGGTCGAGCTGGCGTGGGCGCTGGGGAACGACGTGAACGCGGTGGACGGCAACGGCGACACGGCGCTGCACGGCGCCATCCACCGGGGCGCCGACGGCATCGTGCGCTTCCTGCACGACAAGGGGGCCGACCTCGACGCCGTGAACGGGACCGGCTGGACGGCGCTGTCCATCGCCCAGGGCGTGTTCTATCCCAACACGTTCAACCGGCACCCGCACCTCGTGGCCCTGCTCGAGGACCTCGGCGCGGACCCCGCCGCCGGCACCCGCCGGCAGGTGGACCTCGCCCCCTGGGAGCGTCAGGCGCTGGCCGCCGATACACCTCGGCCGTAGGCCCTCCGGGTCGAAGGCCGGATGCCGCGCCGCCTCCGTGCCGCAGCCGTTTGCCCCGGCTGACGCGCGGACCAGAAGCACGGAGCGTTCGCCAGAGCCCGCCGAGCCGGTAGGTGTCGACTCCCACCCCAGACGGCCCTGGGGGTGAGTCAGGACGCCAACGGGCCGCAGGGGACGATGGGAACGGCGTCAGCCCGCGGCGCCACGACCGCCGGACGCGCCGTCGTCCAACGACCGAGATCGCAGACACGACGACGATGAGCACCGAGAAGCACACCTTCACCGCCGAGGTTCAGGAGCTCCTGAACCTCATGGTCCATTCCCTCTACTCGCAGAAGGACATCTTCCTCCGGGAGTTGGTCTCGAACAGCTCCGACGCCCTCGACAAGCTGCGCATCGAGGGCCTGTCGGACCCCAAGCTCCTGCCGGAGGGCGACCTCGAGATCAGGCTCGAGTCCGACCCGGAGGCGCGCACCCTCACCATCTCCGACAACGGCATCGGGATGACCCGCGAAGAGGTGGTGCGCGACATCGGCACCATCGCGCGCTCCGGCAGCCGGGAGTTCCTCGACGCGCTGAAGGCGAAGCAGGGGGCCGGCGACCCGAAGCAGGGCGCCGGCGACGAGGGGACGGCGGCGGCGACCGCCGACCTCATCGGGCAGTTCGGCGTCGGCTTCTACTCGACGTTCATGGTCGCCGACCGGGTCGTCCTCACCACCCGCCACGCGGGCACGGACACCGCCACCCGCTGGGAGTCAACGGGCGACGGCACCTACACCCTCGACGAGGCGGCGCGGCCCCAGGCCGGCACCTCCGTCGAGCTGCACCTCAAGCCGGCCGACGAGGAGGACGGGCGGCGGGACTACACCGACGCCTTCGTGCTGCGTGAGATCGTGAAGAAGCACTCCGACTTCGTCGCCCACCCGATACGCATGAAGGTCGAGCGGCAGGAGCCGGTGCTCGACAACACCGGCCAGCCCGTGAAGGGGGTGCTGCCGAAGACGGTGGTCGAGGACGAGACCTTCAACTCGATGAAGGCCATCTGGACCCGGTCGCGGAGCGAGGTCGAAGACGCCGAGTACAACGAGTTCTACCGCCACCTCTCGCACGACTGGCACGACCCGCTCGCCACGATCCCGGCCGCGATGGAGGGCGCGTTCAACGCCCGCATCCTGCTCTTCATCCCCCCCAAGGCCCCGTTCGACCTGTACCACCGCGAGCGCATCACCAAGGGCGTACAGCTCTACGTGAAGCGCGTCCACATCATGGACGACTGGAAGGCGCTGCTCCCCGAGTGGCTGCGCTTCCTGAAGGGGGTCATCGACTGCGAGGACCTCTCGCTGAACGTGTCGCGCGAGATCCTGCAGCACGACCGGCAGGTCAAGTCGATCCGCAACTTCGCGATCAAGAAGACGCTGGAGGCGATCGGCAAGCTGCGCAGGGACAAGCCGGAGTCGATGCGCGGGTTCTGGCGCGAGTTCGGCGCCGTCCTCAAGGAGGGGCTCGCAACCGATCCCGAGCACCGCGACCGGCTGCTCGACCTGATCCTGTGCGCGACCACCCACGGCGACGAGCAGACCACCCTCGCCGACTACGTCGAGCGGATGAAGGACGGCCAGGAGCACATCTACTACCTGGGCGGGACCTCGCTCGACGCGGTGCGCCACTCGCCGCACCTCGAGTCGTTCGCCCGCCAGGGCATCGAGGTGCTGTTCTTCGCCGACCCCGTCGACGAGTTCTGGCTGGAACGCGAGCTCACCTTCCAGGACAGGAAGTTCGTCTCGGTCAGCAAGGGCGAGGTCGACCTCGGGGCCGCCGACGCGGAGGACGAGAAGAAGGACGCGGCCGAGCGGCCCCGGCTCGACGGCCTGCTGCAGACCCTGCGCGCGCACCTGCAGGACGACGTGAAGGAGGTGCGGGTCTCGGGACGGCTCACCGACAGCCCGGCGTGCCTCGTCGGCGACCAGGACGACCTGAGCCCGCAGCTCGAGCAGATGATGCGGCAGCTCGGGCAGGACCCGCCCCGCACGAAGCGCATCCTCGAGATCAACCCGGACCACCCGTTCATCACGCGGCTCGCGGCCATCCACGCCGAGAACGCGCTGTCGCTGAAGCTGAAGACCTACGCCCAGCTTCTGCACGGGCAGGCGATTCTCGCCGAGGGCGGCACGCTGCCGGATCCCGGCGCCTACAGCCGCGTCGTCATGGAGGTCGCCAGCGAGGCGGTCACGGCCGCCACGCCGCCGCCGCGCGTGGACATCCCGGCGGACGATCGAGCCCCGTCCACATCATCCTGAGGAGCCCGTCATGAGATACCTGGACACTCGTGCCCTCGCGATCCCCCTGCTGCTCCTGAACGCCTGCGGCGGCGCCGAACCGGCGGCGGATCCGCCGGCCGAAGAGGCGGCTCCCCCGCCCTACCGCGCGTTCGTCACCAACGAGACCTCGGGCGACCTGACGGTCATCGCGGGCGGCAGTCACGAGGTGATGGCAACCATCCCCCTCGGCAAGCGCCCGCGCGGCATCAAGGTCGATCCGGCCGGCGAGCGCCTGTTCGTCGCCCTCAGCGGCTCGCCGCCGGCCCCGCCGGGGGTCGACGAGTCGACGCTGCCCCCGCCCGACCGCTCGGCCGACGGCATCGGCATCGTGGACATCGCCGCCGGACAGGTGGTGAACGTGCTGAACGCGGGCACCGATCCCGAGCAGGTCGCGGTGAGCCTCGACGGCACGCGGGTCTTCGTCGCCAACGAGGACGCGGCGCTCGCGAGCATCGTCGACATCGAGAGCGGCGAGATCCTCGCCCAGCTCCCGGTCGGGGGCGAGCCCGAGGGCGTCACCCGCAGCCCCGACGGCCGCTGGGTCTACGTGACGTCGGAGAACGACAACCAGGTCTCGGTCATCGACACCGAGGCGCACGAGGTGGCGGCGGTCTTCGACGTCGGGGCCCGGCCCCGCTCGTCCGCGTTCTCGCCCGACAGCACCCGCGCCTACGTCACGGCCGAGAACGGGAGCACGGTGTCGGTCGTCGACACCGCCGACCACTCGGTCATCGCGACCATCGAGCTGACCGGCGAGCTGGTGCGGCCGATGGACGCCAAGGTGTCGCCCGACGGGTCGCGGCTCTACGTCTCGACCGGCCGCGGGCGCACGGTGGCGGTCATCGACACCGCGACCAACGAGCCGATCACCCAGGTGGAGGTCGGCGAGCGGCCCTGGGGCATCGACCTGACCCCGGACGGGCGCTACCTCTACACCGCGAACGGCCCGGGGAACGACGTCTCGGTGGTGGACACCGAGACCCTGGAGGTCGTCGCGAGGGTGGAGGTCGGCGTGCGCCCGTGGGGCGTGGTCATCGTGGAGTGAGCCAGCCCGCTGGCGCGGAACCGTTGCGCCCGCGGCGAGAACGTCCAGAAATTCCCCGGCTGTCCGCGGACGGCCGGGGAATCGCCTTGAATTGCGGCCCTTCCCCGCCACGCAGCCACCGGCGGCGTGGTCCCCCCCTCTATAGCGAATAAAACGCAAAGGCAGCCCAATGCGCGCATGGCAACGACTCGCCCTGTCGGCGGCGATTCTCACCCTCGGCACCGGACTCGTCTTCACGGCCGGGCAGCAGCGCCCGACGTTCACCCCCGAGCAGGAGGCCCGGCTGCAGATACGCGAGGTCATGGACGGCCTCTACGTCCTTCCCGGCTTCGACGGCGGGCAGTCGGGCGGCAACGTCGCGGTCCGGGTGACCGACGAGGGCGTCATCATCGTCGACAACAAGTTCCCCTACAGCTTCGACTTCATCACGGCCCAGGTCGCCAGCGTCACCGACCAGCCCATCCGCTACGTGCTGAACACCCACCACCACGGCGACCACGCCGGCAGCAACGCCGACTTCATGCGCTCGGCCGAGGTCATCGCCCACCGCAACGCCCGCGCCAACTTCGTCCGCAACGACCAGCCCGGCGCCCCGCGGGTGACGTTCGCCGACGAGACCGCGGTGTTCCTCGGCGGCGCCGAGGCGCAGGCCTTCCACTTCGGCCGCGGCCACACCGACGGCGACGCGGTCATCTACTTCCCCGACCTGCGCACCGTCCACACCGGCGACCTGTTCATCCACGGCCAGCGCCTCGACGGCAGCACCCTCGCCCCGTTCTGGGACTACGGCAACGGCGGCAGCGCCGCCGAGTGGCCGGCCACCCTCACCGGCCTCCTCGCCCTCGACTTCGACACGGTGATCCCCGGACACGGCGAGATCCTCGCCAAGGACGACGTCCGCACCTTCCGCGCGAAGCTCGAGACCGTCCTCGACCGGGTCCGCGCCGAGATCGCGGCCGGCGCCACCCGCGACGACATCGCCTCCCGCGTCGACACCACCGACCTCGACTGGCCCCTCGCACCGGCGCGCATTCACGGCGTCTACGACGAGCTGACGGCGGAGTGAGTCGGAGGCGGTCTGACGACCGATGTGCTCGCCCGGGAGTCGTGCGCCACCAACAACTCACATGACACCAGAGACCACTTGCATCCGACCCGAAAAGCTCATATGATTGGTTCTGGGTTCGGCTCGCCGAAGCTCCTGAACGAAGACGACCCGAGGCGAGCCGAGCTCGTGAGGCTGGCGAGAGGTCGACGCCGATTGACCAAGTCCACGCCGGCACGCCCGTGTAGGTGGCAGCCGCAATGCGTGCAAAACCCCGATGACGGCGACAACGAGTTCACCAACCACGCGGCTTGGGAGCTGGTCGCATCCAGGCTCGAGAGCGGCCATCGAGTCGAGATCCTGGAACTCGAGAAGCCGAAGGGCACCGCGGGTTACGTCATGAAGCTCCGACTTCACCCGTCGCCGCGTCCGCTACTCTACGTGAAGTTGGAGCTGCATCGGGGCTGGATACTCGGAAGGAGCTTCCACTACTCGGAACACTGACGGTTGCGGCAAGACCCCTCCCTCGTTCAGAGATGGGCGCAGCACTCGCCAGACAAAGCGCGAAGAGGGACCTGGACCGGACAGTATCCCAGCGAGAACCAACGCAGCCAGTTCATCGCCCCGTGAATGCAGCCAAGGTTGCCCATCGTCGGCCGAGCGGAGCAGAACATGGGATCACATGCGACGACTACAACAACTTCCCCCAACGACACCCAAGACACCGTCCCCTGCTTCGACTGCGGCGCGGACACCCGTAGGAGCTGGGGCAAGCATACGTTCACGTACGGAACCGGCGCCGACTCGGCCGAGTTGACCGTGACGCTCCCGATGCACGTCTGTCCGTCCTGCGGCTTCGAGTGTCTGGACGATGAAGCCGAGACCTTGAAGCACGAAGCAGTCTGCGCACACCTCGGCGTGCTGTCCCCAGACGAAATACGCGGAATCCGACGGATGCACGGAATGTCCCGCGCCGTCTTTTCGAAGGTCACCGGCCTCGGCGAAGCTACGCTGAACCGCTGGGAGAACGGGATTCTGATTCAGAACGCAGCGAACGACCGCTACCTCCGCCTCCTCGCAACGCCCAACAACCTGCACACGCTGAAGCGCTTGGGCTCGGAGTCGGCAGGTTCGAGTTCACACTCGGAAACAGGTACCGACCGTTTCCGCGCCATCAGAGTGTCGGACGAACACCGACGGCAGCAGGCGGACTTCCGTCTCCGCCGCGCCGCGTAGCGTCCTGCGGGTACCGAGCATGTACGTCACCACGTTTTACTCCTTCAAGGGAGGAGTAGGCCGCAGCATGGCGCTCGCCAATGCCGCGGTTGAACTCGCGAAGCGAGGTCGTCGCGTCCTGGCCGTCGATTTCGATCTGGAGGCGCCGGGACTCGACACGTTCGACGTTCTGCGTCCACGGGACGAGGTCCCGGGAATCATCGATTTCGTCCACGAGTACCTGAACACTAATCGCGCCCCCGACGCTGGCAGGTTCCTGGCCCCGTCGCGCGACATCGGCTACCGACGCGGCGAGCTGTGGATCATGCCGTCAGGCGCGCAACACGCCTCGTACGCGGCCCAGTTCAATCAGATCGACTGGGCTGAGCTGTACGAGAACCGCGACGGCTATCTGCTGTTTGAGGATCTCAAGGCGCAGTGGAAACAAGCAGTCAACCCGGACTACGTACTCATCGACTCACGAACGGGCCACACCGACACCGGTGGCGTCTGCACCCGTCAGCTGCCTGACGCCGTGACCATCCTGTTCTTTCCGAACGAACAGAACCTGCGCGGGCTTGCCAAGGTCGTGCACGATATCCGGTCGGAGACAGACGGACCGCGCCACAAGGCCATTGAGCTTCATTTCGTCATGTCCAACGTTCCGGACCTGGACGACGAAGACAGAATTCTCGAAGACAAGATCGACGCTTTTCGTCACCAGCTTGCTTTCGCGCGTGATCCGCTGATCGTTCATCGGTACGACAGCCTGTCGCTGCTGAACCAGGCGGTGTTCACAAGGGAGCGTCCCCAAAGTCGACTCGCCAAAGAGTACTGCGCGGTGGTCGACGAGATCGTCGGGCGTAATCTTGCCGACCGGGATGGAGCGCTGGACTTCCTCGAACGGACGAGCCGGCGATGGTGGCGCCAGAGAACGGCGGACGAACCACCGAGTGAACTGAAGGAGAAGTTGCAGCGAATCGAGGATGCGCACGTCACCGACGGGGAAGTGCTGTTCGAGCTTGGGAAATTCAGGGAAGACGACCCCAGAGTAGAGCGAAAGGCATCGTTGCTCGATCGGGCGATCGAGTCAGGATACGACCAACCAGACGTCTACCTGCAACGAGCTCGTGTTCGTTTCCGCAACCATGATCTCACTCGAGCTAGCCAAGATGCCCTGCGTGTGCTGCAAGGAAACAGTGTACCGGCCCCGCTCGTGTGGGAGGCGGTATCGCTGATTCAGCCCGCGGATTCCCGGGACACTGCGGCCTCACCGGCGGTGATGTCGCTCGACGTCGGCGAACGTCTGTCGCTTGCAGATGGACTCAAGGAGTGGCACGAACTCGAGATCTCGATGTGCATCCTCGAGCCGATCGTTGCTGACGCGGACGTTCCGGAGACAGTCCGTCAGATCGCGCGATGTGGGTTGGCTATGCGGTACATCGCAACCGGCAAGTGCGGCGCAGCAGCGGAGATGCTCGCCCATGGAGATCGCGGTGTCGATGACATGGACATGGGCGATGCGTTCGACTACGGCATGGCGACATGGGGAGCGACCGGGAAGATCGCCCCAGAGTCGTTCGTTCGAGTCGTCGATCTCGGTCAATCAGACCCCGGCAAACCAAGCTACCTGCAGCGTTTGGCGATTGCGTATTGGGCCACCGGCGAGGAGGCGGCGGCAGCCGCGTTCGAGAAGCGTGCGCGTGATGGACTGCGCAGTTCCGATTCCGAGTTCAGTTACTGGCGCTATGCCGAAGTGCCGGCGAGGGAGTTCAAGCGCGATCTCAACGATATCCGGGCGTTGATCAGCGGCGACACCTCGCGTTTCCCGCGATTCATGCGGGCCAAGTCCATGACCGAAACCACCGGCTGAGTCCACGCCCTCGACGGCGTTCGATGGCGCGCATGACCAGCCGACTTCGGCTGACCGAAGCAGGACCTGCCCGCTGTCGTCTCGCGAGTCACGCGGCTGGGCGACGCAACGGGATAATCCTCGCAGCCGCCGCATGCGAACCGGGACGACGCGCAGCACGGCGTGGTGGAGTATTGGCTGGTCGGTCCTTTGGCCGAAACGGTGTGGCTCCACCGCCTCGACGCCGCGCACTGGCGGTCGGACCACGCCTTCCACCGGGACCAGACGTTGCGCTCTTCCATGCTTCCGGGACTCGCTGAGGAACTCGACGACGGTTCTGCTGCTGAACCTGCCCGGCGGCGGACCGGGCCACTGCTTTCTTATCGTGCCCGCCGCCTGCACCCTCTGGCCATCGTGGAGCGTAAGTCCCGCTCCTGTTCGGTCCCGGCAGACCGGCAAGTTGTGGAAGACTGCCCGTGAACGGTCAGAAATGACGGTTCGGGGCCCGTCGCGACGGACGGTCCCACAGAAACAGCCGCCGGACGGAACAGCGAAACCCGGACAGCACGTCCGCGCCGGTCAGTTCGCCGTCCTCTGCGATCACCTCAACGGCGCGCAAGGACCGATGGACGCGGACGACCCGCGCCGCAGGGTCGACGACCCAGGCCAAGCGGGTTCCGGCCGCCAGGTAGTCCTTGACCTTCGCATGCACGCCGGACGCGCCGTCCGAGGGTGAGACAACCTCGGCGGCGAGGTCCGGCGCAAAGGGCCAGTAGGCGGTGGGGATGCCGGTGTTCGGGATTCGTTCCTCGGCCACGAACGAGGCGTCGGGCGCCCGGACGACGTCCGGCCCACGTCGCAGGATGAACCCCGTCTCCGCGCCGCAGCAGATGCCGGCGTCGAGTCTTCCCCTTCCGTCGCACGCAGACCATTGACCGGACCTGCCACTCATTGTCATGATGAACAATGGTACTATTGCTGAATGTCATAACATGAGGCCTCCAATCATCCCCCGCCGCCTGGATCTGCGGACCGTCGTGGAGCGAAAGTCCTGCTTCCTGTTCGGCCCGCGGCAGACCGGCAAGTCGACGCTGATCCGCCAGCAGTTCGCGGACTGCCCCGTCTGGAACCTGCTGGACCAGACGTTGTTCCTGCGCCTCTCCCGGAACCCGGCCCTCATCCGCGAGTCGCTGGCCGAGCGGCCCGGAACGGCCATCGTCGTGATCGACGAGATCCAGCGGATGCCGGAGCTGCTCAACGAGGTGCACCTGCTGATCGAGGAACATGGAATCCGGTTCCTGCTGACCGGATCGAGCGCGCGGCGCCTGCGGCGCAGGGGCGTCAACCTGCTGGGCGGCCGGGCGCGGTCGCGCGCGCTGCATCCGTTCCTCCGCATCGAGCTCGGCGACCGGTTCGACCTCGGTCGGGCGCTCGAGCACGGCCTCCTGCCGTCTATCTTCTTCTCGAAATCACCGGCGGAGGACCTCGCCGGCTACGCCGGCGACTGCCTGCGGGAGGAGGTCGCGGCCGAGGCGATCGTGAGGAACATCGGGGCGTTCAGCCGCTTCCTTGAAGTGGCGGCCCTGGCCCACGGCGAGATGATCAACTTCGCCAACCTCGCCAACGACGCGCAGGTGCCGGCGTCGACGGTCCGGGAGTACTACCAGATACTGAAGGACACCCTCATCGCCCACGAGGTACCGGCGTTCACCAACACTAGGAAGCGCAAGGCGATCTTGACGTCCAAGTACTACCTGTTCGACATCGGCCTCGCGCGCCATCTCCAGGGGCGGCGGGGGCTGGCGCCGGGAACGGCCGAGTACGGCATGGCGTTCGAGAGCTTCATCTTCCAGGAGATCAAGGCCTGGTGCGATCACCACCGGCTCGACACGCCGCGGTACTGGCGCTCGAAGTCGCAGTTCGAGGTCGACTTCGTGTTCCAGGGCGTGGCCGTCGAGGTGAAGGCGAAGGCCCACGTCGGCGCGCGGGACATGAGAGGCATCCGGGCCCTCCGCGAGGAGGGCCTGTGCGCCGACTACATCATCGTGTCCCTGGAGCGAGCCCCGCGCCGGGTCGACGGCATCCGCATTCTGCCCTGGGCCGACTTCCTGGACCGGCTGTGGGCGGGAGCGTGGGCGACGACGGCCCCGTGAAGTTCCTATGCCAGCTCCGGCGTGAACGTCACGTCGCCGGCGGCGGTGTCGCCGGGGTCGAGCACGATGAGGCCGGTGTCGCTGCGGCCGCCGTGGGCCATGTTGAACCCGTCGATGCAGTTGGTGGCGGGCTCTACGCAGAAGAAGTCGCGGCCAGCCGGGGTGTAGACGACGAGGCAGGCGTAGACCGGGTCGGCGTCGATGCGCAGCCGCGCCGACCACTCCGGCCACTCGATGACCGCGCGGCCGCCGAAGCGGGTGAAGTTGTTGTCGAGGGCGGTGGCGTCGGGATTGAGGCCGGCCCCGCGGAGGAGGAGCTGCGGGGGCGGAGGCACGATGCGGACCGGCATGACGTTCTCGTCGGCCTCCCACATGGGACCGACGTCGGCGCGCACGAGCGCCCGCGGGGTCCGGGCGAAGTAGGGGTGGAGGCCAAAGCCGACGGGCATCGGATCCGTGGCCTCGTTGGTGACCGCGAACCGGACGCGGAGGCGCTCGTCGGTCAGGTCGAAGGTCTGTTGCGCCGCGTAGGCCCAGGGCCAGTCGCCGGCCGGGTGGCGGTACTCCAACGTCAGCCGCGCGTCGGCCCGGTCGACGACGGCCCACGGCGCCCGCCAGCCGTGGCCGTGGATGGCGTGCGGCTCGGGCGGGAAGTTCCTCGCAAGCTGGACCTCGCGCCCGCGGAAGCGGAACCGGGCGTCGCGGATGCGATTGGAGAACGGCACCAGCGGAAAGCTCGACGTCCCGCCGGCGGACCGCGCGGCGAGGGCGTCGGGGGACGCCGGTCGCATCCACTCGACGGTTCGGCCGGCCCGCTCCGTGGCATACCGCGTGACGGACCCGCCGATCTCGGGCGCCACCGCGAGCCGCGTCGAACCGGCCCGAAGCTGGATGACCTGGAGTGCGTTCTGGACCATGCAGTCGATCGTACGCCACGGACGCGCGGTTCGGCACGGAGTCGGCAAAAGCTGGTATCGTTCAGGGTCGAGCAACCGCTTCTCGCCGGGAGGATCCAACCATGACATCGAAGTACACGGGGGCGGCGGCGGCCGGTCTGGCGCTGGCAATCGCCATCGGAAACGCCCCGACCACAGCCGCACAGGAAGAGATGGCCGACAACCCGTTCTTCGCCGAGAGCCCGCTGCCCCATCAGCTTCCGCCGTTCGACCGCATCGACGACGCGCACTACGCGCCGGCGTTCGAGCGGGGCATGGCCGACCAGATCGCCGAGATCGAGGCGATTGCCGGGGCCTCGGGGCCGCCGACGTTCGAGAACACCATCGTGGCCCTCGAGCGCTCGGGCCAGTTGCTGAACCGCGTCGCGGCGACGTTCTTCGCGCTCTCCAGCGCCGACACCAACGACGCCATCAACGCGATCCGCAACGAGATGGCGCCCCGCCTGGCCGCCCACACCGACCGCATGCTGCTCGACGCCGGCCTGTTCGCGCGCGTCGAGGCGCTGTACGAGCAGCGGGCGGACATCGGCCTCGACGACGAGTCGCGGCGGCTCGTCGAGGAGTACTACGTCGACTTCGTGCGGGCCGGGGCACGGCTCTCCGACGCCGAGAAGGAGCGGATGCAGGCCATCAACGCCCGGCTGGCGGCGCTGTCGAGCCGGTTCACCCAGAACGTGCTCGACGAGGTGAACGCCTCGGCGGTGGTGGTCGAGTCGGGGGACGAGCTGGCGGGGCTCTCCGAGGGCCAGATCGCGGCCGCCGTCGCGGCGGCGGAGGCGCGCGAGCTGGAGGGCCAGTACGTCATCCCGCTGCTGAACACGAGCGGCCAGCCGGCCCTGGCGTCGCTCGAGGACCGAGGCCTCCGCGAGCGCATCATGCGGACGTCGCTCGCCCGCGGCAGCCAGGGCGGCGAGTACGACAACCGCGGGGTCATCACCGAGATGGCCCGGCTGCGGGCCGAGCGCGCCGCCATGCTCGGCTACCCCAACCACGCCGCCTACATCCTGGAGCGGCAGACGGCCCGGACGGTGGACGCCGTCAACGAACGGCTCGCCAGCCTCGCCCCGCCCGCGGTGGCCAACGCGGAGCGCGAGGCGGCCGATCTGCAGGCGATGGCCGCGGCGGAGGGCACCGACCTGGAGTTGGCCGCCTGGGACTGGTCGTACTACACGGAGAAGGTGCGGGCGGAACGCTACGCCTTCGACGCCTCGCAGCTTCGGCCGTACCTCGAGATGGACAACGTGCTCGAGAACGGCGTGTTCTTCGCCGCCACCCGGCTGTACGGTCTGACGTTCGAGGAGCGCCCGGAGCTGCCCGTCTACCACCCGGACGTCCGGGTCTGGGAGGTGTTCGACGCCGGCGGCGAGGCGCTGGGGCTGTTCATCGGCGACTTCTACGCCCGGCCGTCCAAGCGGGGCGGCGCGTGGATGAACGCGTACGTGTCGCAGTCGCACCTGATGGAGACGTCGCCGGTAGTGGGCAACCACCTGAACGTGCCGAAGCCGCCCGAGGGCGAGCCGACGTTGCTGACCTTCGACGAGGTCACGACGTTGTTCCACGAGTTCGGGCACGCCCTGCACGGCTTCTTCTCGGACGTGCGCTACCCCTACTTCGCGGGCACCTCGGTGCCGCGCGACTTCGTGGAGTACCCCTCGCAGGTGAACGAGATGTGGGCCACCTGGCCCGAGGTCCTGAGGAACTACGCCGTCCACCACGAGACCGGCGAGCCGATGCCGGCCGACCTGCTCGACCGGGTGCTGGCGACGCAGCAGTTCAACCAGGGGTTCGCCACCACCGAGTACCTCGCGGCCTCGCTCCTCGACATGGCCTGGCACCAGATCACGGCCGACGAGGTCCCCGACGCGGCCGGGGTCGAGGCGTTCGAGGCGGCCGCCCTCGAGGCGGCGGGGGTCGCGCTCGCGACGGTGCCGCCGCGCTACCGCAGCACCTACTTCTCGCACATCTGGAGCAGCGGCTACTCGGCCGGCTACTACTCCTACATCTGGAGCGAGGTGCTCGACGCCGACTCCGTCGAGTGGTTCAAGGAGAACGGCGGGCTGCTGCGCGAGAACGGCGACCACTTCCGGAGCACCCTGCTGTCGAAGGGCGGCAGCATCGAGGCGCTCGACCTGTTCCGCGCGTTCCGGGGCGCGGAGCCCGACATCGGGCCGCTCCTCGTCCGGCGCGGCCTGAACTGACCGGGCCGCGTCGTCGTTCCGCCTGCCGCGGGCGCCGTCTCCGCCCGCGGCGAGCGTCGACGGTCGACCCGACGGCATCGAGCAGGGGGCGGTCGGCGCCCCGCCGCGACCGCCCGGTTCACCCCCGCAGGGCACCGGGACCGGAGGCCGCCTCCGCCCCCCGCAACGGGCCGATGTCTCCTGGCCTGCCGAGTGGGTGCGGCCGCCGAACGGTGATATCATCGGGCGTCACTTGAGGCATCAGAGCGCGGGGGCGCCATGGGAGTCGCCACCATTCGTACCGCCGAGGACACGCTTTCGGTTCCACCTTCGGAATCGCAGCCGCGCGTGCGGCTGCGGCTCGCCGTACGGGGGTTTCTCGCCCTCGCCCTGCTGCTCGCGGTGACCATCGTGGCCACGTCGGCCACCCTCCTCTACAACGCCGCCGCCACCTTGCAGGAGGAGGCCGAGGCGAACGCCGTCAACCTGTCCGAGGTCTTCTCCGCGAGCTTCGCGGAGATGGGCGAGATCTCCGTGGCCAACGTCGCGCGGACGCTCGACGCGACCCTCGATCCGCAGATGATCGCCCAGGCCCGCATCGCCGCCCATCTCACGGCGGCGGCGGAGGCGGCCGAGTGGAATGCGCCCCGCATCATCCGCGTCCTGGAGGGCATCGTCGCCGAGACGGTGCTCGACGAGTTCTGGATCACCGACGAGACGGCGTACTCCTACCTCACCAACGTCCGGGACGAGCGGGGCGATCTCGTGCCGTTCCAGTTCAGTGCGGATCCGGCGGTGCAGCCGCAGGCGTCGAAGTTCTACGTGCTGCTCCTCGGCGACGACGGCGACGTGATCACGCAGCCGGCCCAGGTGCGGGAGATCGACAACCAGGTCTACAAGTACGTCGGGGTCGGCGGGGTCGACAAGGAGCGCATCGTCCAGGTCGGCAACGGCATCGTCTTCAGCGACCAGGAGATCCTGACGAGCCGCTACACGTCCGAGCGGGCCGACGTCTCCGCCATCATCGAGGGCATCCTCGGCCAGCAGATGGCGGCCCAGGCGACGATGCTGGAGCGCTTCATCGCCGCCGCCGAGGCGGCGGGATGGACGCGGGCCGACATCGAGTTCCGGCTGCGCCGCATCGCCACCACGACCGTCATCGGCGAGATCCGGGTCGCCGACGCCAACAACGTCCCCCTCTACTCGAGCCTGCTGCCGCCCGCCGCGGGCGGCGCCGGGGCCGCCCTCGTGCGTCCCGGGGACCTCGGCGAGCTGGCCGACGGCTCGCCCGGCGTCGTGGAGCATCCGACCGCGCCGCGGCCGTCCGACGGCGCCCTCTACAAGTACGTCACCGTCGCCACCGGCGGGTCCGCGCGGCGCGTCCAGGTCGGCGTTCCCATCCAGAGCGCGTCGGGCGGCAACCTGCTCTACTCGGTGTACCAGCGCGAGGCGGACGTCCAGGTCCGCTCCGGGAACCAGGATCTCGACGCCCTCTGGGTCGTCAACCTCGATCGCGAGCTCGCCGCCGCCGCCCGGCGGGCCGAGGTGCAGACCACCGAGGGCGTGGACGCCTGGCAACTGTTCGAGGACCGCGCCGCCGCGGTCATGGACACCGCCATGGACGAGGGGCGCGTCATCAGCGCGGTGAACCTGAGCCTGTTCTCGCCCGAGGACCGCGGCATCTGGGTCGCCTCACCCCTCATCAACGCCGGCGGGATTCCCATCGGGGGCCTCGCCATCGCCATGAGCCTCGACGAGATCGCGGACACGGTCATCGGCGAGACCCGGAACACCGTCTTCATCGCGTTGGTCCTTCTGACCCTCACCGGCTTCGCGGCGGCGGGAGGCACGCGCTGGCTGACCCATCCCATCGAGGTCATCGCCGACGCCGCCCGGCAGGTCGAGACCGGGAAGCCGCCCGACGGCGAGGCGATGCAGGAGGTCATCCGGCGCACCGACGAGCTCGGCAGCCTCGCCCGCGTCTTCTCCGACATGACGGTGCAGGTCTTCAACCGCGAGGAGCAGTTGGAGACGATGGTGGCGGCCCGGACCCGCGAGCTGCAGACGAGCAACCAGCGCCTGCAGATCGCGCACGAGGCCCTCAAGCAGGACCTCTCGATGGCCAAGGTCGTGCAGGAAGCGCTGGTGCGCGAGGGCGACGCCGAGTTCGGGGCCTTCTCGGTGTCGGCGCGGATGACCCCGGCCCAGCAGATCGGCGGCGACTTCGTCGAGTTCACGGACGCGTCGGGCGGGAAGCTGTCCTTCGTCCTCGGCGACGTGTCCGGCAAGGGGGTAGCGGCAGCCCTGTTCATGGCCGCCTCGCAGTCGGCGGTGATGGGGGCGTTCGCCGAGCACACCGGCATCTCCACCATCGCCAACGAGGCGAACCGCCGGCTGTGCCAGCAGAATCCGATGGGGCTCTTCGTGACCTGCGTGCTCGGGGTCCTCGACGTGGAGAGCGGCCGTTTCGACTACGTGTGCGCCGGGCACGAGCCCGCCTACGTCGTCGGCCCCGACGACCGGCGCCGCCCCCTCCCCATGACCCAGGGGCTGGCCATGGGGCTGATGGACGACTTCGAGTACGCGAGCGGCAGCGAGGTGATTCAGCCGGGCGAGACCCTGTTCATCTACACGGACGGCCTGACCGACGCCGTCGACCTCGGCGGCACCCTGTTCGGGAAGGAACGCCTGGAAGCGACCCTGGACGGCGCGTCGCGACGGTCCACCTCGGAGATCGTGGACCAGGTCTGGGGCGAGATCGGGACCTTCTCGACCGGGGCCGCCGCCGCCGACGACATGACCTGCCTCGTGCTGCGCCGCCGATGACCCCGCCGGCACCCCGCTGACACGACGAGTGGATGGCCGCACCGCATGTTTTGCTATAGTGGCTCGTTTGCGGGTCGACGATCACGTGCCTAGACCATGCCTGACCTTCATGTCTCGCTGCCGGCCAAGCTGACCGAGGTGCGCAACCTGTCCGCTTCCGTCGAGGAGTTCGGGGACGCCAACCGGTTGCCGCAGCCGACGGTGTTCGTCATCAACCTGGCGCTGGACGAGCTGATCACCAACGCCGTCACCCACGGCACGTTCAACGTGCCCGAACCGACGATCGACATCCATCTGAAGGCCGAACGCAACGTCGTGACCCTGACCATGGAGGACAACGGGTCGCCGTTCGATCCGACGGCGATGGACGCGGACGACGTGGACACCACGTCGGCACTGGAAGAGCGGGCGGTGGGCGGCCTCGGCCTGCATCTGGTCAGGACCTTCGCCCACGAGATGGCCTACGAGTTCGTGGACGGCAGGAACCGCCTGACGGTACATCACCACTTCAAGTCGGAACCCGAGTGACCGCGCGGTCGACGGGTCTCCGCCGAGGAGCATCGATGAACATTGAAGTCGCGGAAGAACGTGAAGGCGGGGCGCTGATTCTGCTCCCGGTGGGACGGCTCGACAGCGCGAACGCGCGGGCGTTCGAGTCGATCGTCATGGATCACATCGGCAACGACGAACGGAAGCTGATCTTCGACTTCGGCCGTCTGTCGTTCATCAGCAGCTCGGGCATGCGGGTGCTCCTGATCGCGGCGAAACGGCTCAGCGCCAACGAGGGCACCATCGCCCTCTGCAACATGCAGGACCACATCGAGGAAGTGTTCCGCGTCAGCGGCTTCGATCAGATCATTCCGATCCGCGACTCGCGGCAGGCGGCGCTGGAAGTCTCCTGACCCGGCGTTCAGTCTTCCGGAACACGGACGTCCCAGCCGCCCCCCCGGGATCGAGTCCACGACGATGCTGCCCCGGCGGAGGGCGAGGCGGCCGAACGCGCGCGTACGCCTCCCGTTCGGCCGGGGCGGCGGTGGGGACCGACGAGCAGGCCGTAGCCGCCCGACCCGCCTCACGACGAAGCTCTCCAGGTGGTTCGCCCCGAAGTCCGTCTCGGTCAGAGCCGCCAGATGATCAGGAGCTGCAGCAGGTTCTCGTCGGTGTCGGTGCCGAGCTTGTTCGGCCAGTACTGGTACTCGCCGCCCAGGAAGAGCTGATTCGCCTGGCCGCTCACCGCCTTTCCGAGGTCCCACACGAGCTGGGGCTGGGCGAGGATCCAGCTCCGGACCTCGTTGCCGAACTCGTCGGTGACGCGGTGGATGTACTCGGCGTGGCCGAAGAACGCGAACGACTGGGTGCCGACGTCGAACCCGGCGCCCCAGTTGACGTCGAACATCCAACTGTTGCCGGTCCGCGGGGCGGCGCTGCCGGTGTTGCCGTCGATGAACGCGGTGAAGTCGGTGTTCAGGAAGAAGAACCCGGGCACCGCCCAGGACAGTCGGATGCCGGGCAGGTACTTGAAGAAGTCGGCGTCGCCGCCGAAGTTGATGCCGCCGATCAGGGCCACGTCCCGCAGCGCCCCCCCGCCCACCGTTCGGCCCGACATCCTGCCGAAGCTCAGCGTCGGGTACCACTCGCCGTAGAAGTCCTTGTCGTTGAAGCCGTCGCCGAGGTCGTCGTCGATGTAGTCGATGAAGAAGAAGCTGTCGCCGAGCGACCAGGCCGACGCCTGCTGGAACGTCAGTATGCGGCTCGGCGTGGACTCGGCCGAGAACGGATTCACGAGATTGCCGTACTGGAACTGGAACTCGGTCTGCGCCGCCGCCGGCGCCGCCGCGACGCCCGCCAGCACCGCCGCCAGTCCCCAACGCCGCCAGCCCGGAACGGTTCTGTCTGCGATCACCTGTGACCTCGCCGGCCCGTGTTCCAGAGCCATCGACGCCCGCCGAGGGCCTGCCCGCGCAACGATGCCTCGCGTACGTCTCGATTCGCCGACAAGTATAATTCGCCGGTGCCGGAATCGAGCAGCGCTGTCGCACCCGAGCCCACGCCCGCGGCGGACGCGCCCCGCGGCCGCGCCTCGAACGACGCCGGGTACGTCGCGTTCGACCGCGTCAGCAAGAGCTACGACGGTCGCACCCTCGTCGTGCGCGACCTCGATCTGCGCATCGCCAGGGGCGAGTTCCTCACCCTGCTCGGGCCCTCCGGCTCGGGCAAGACGACGTGCCTGATGATGCTGGCCGGGTTCGAGACCCCCACGTCGGGGGTCATCCGCATCGACGGCCGCTCGGTGCACCATCTGCCGCCGCGCCGGCGCGGCATCGGCATGGTGTTCCAGAACTACGCCCTCTTCCCGCACATGACGGTGGGCGACAACCTCGCCTTCCCCCTCGAGGTGCGCGGCCTCGCCCCCGACGACCGGCGCGCCCGCGTCCGCCGCGCCCTGGAGCTGGTGCGGCTGGAGGGCCTGGAGCAGCGGCGGCCGGGCCAGTTGTCGGGCGGCCAGCAGCAGCGCGTGGCCATCGCCCGCGCCCTCGTGTTCGAGCCGGGCCTCGTCCTCATGGACGAGCCCCTCGGCGCCCTCGACCGCCGCCTCCGCGAAGAGCTGCAGTACGAGATCCGGCGCATCCACCGCGACCTCGGGGTCACGATGGTCTACGTCACCCACGACCAGCACGAGGCGATGGTGATGTCGGATCGGGTCGCGGTGTTCCGGGCCGGCGTCGTCGAGCAGATCGCCTCGCCCGAGGCCCTCTACGAAGAGCCCGATTGCTCGTTCGTGGCCCGGTTCATCGGCGAGAACAACCGCCTTCCGGGGCGGGTGACGAACGTCCGGGGCGACATCTGCGACGTCGACGTCGGCGGCCGGCCGGTCCGGGCGTTGCGGGTCGTCCCCTGCGGGGCCGGCGACCCCGTCCTCCTGTCCATCCGCCCCGAGCGCGTCTCGATCGCCCCCGAGCCGGGCATGTACACCAACGAGTTCGAGGCGACGGTCGACGACGTGACGTTCCTCGGCGACCACCTCCGCATCCGCGTCACCGTCTGCGACCAGCCGGACTTCATCGTGAAGATCCCCAACGTGGTGGGCCACGGCGCGGTGCTCGAGGGAGACCGCATCCGCATCGGCTGGACGTCGACCGACAGCCGCGTCCTCGACGCCGACGGCGGGGAGGGCGCGGCATGACGCGCGGCGCCCGGCGATCCGCCGCCGCCAGCCGCATCCGCATCGGCTGGACCTCGACCGACGGCCGGGTCCACGCCGACGGCGGAGAAGGCGCCGCATGACCCGCGGCGCCCGGCGATCCGCCGCCGCCGGCCGCCTCGCGGCGTTGGCGTCCGCGGTGGCGGCGACGACGGTGCTCGCGTCCGACTGCGGGCCGCCGCCCGGCGAGTCGCTGACCGTCGTCTCGTGGGGCGGCTCGTACGCGCGGGCCATCACCCGGGGCTACCTCGAGCCCTTCACGGCCGAGACCGGCATCGAGATCCGCCTCGACGACTACAACGGCGGGCTCGCCCAGGTGCGCGCGCAGGTGGAGACCGGCAACATCCACTGGGACGTCATCGACCTCGAGACCCCCGACGCGGTGAGCGGCTGCGACGAGGGCATTCTCGAGCCCATCGGCCCCGCCCTCCTCGCCCCGGGGGCGGACGGGACACCCCCCGAGGACGACTTCCTGCCCAACGCGCTCCTGGAGTGCGGCGTGGGCACGTCGCTCTACTCCAACGTCTACGCCTACAACGCCGAGCGCCTGACCGGCGAGAGGCCGACCACGCTGGAGGACTTCTTCGACCTCGAGCGCTTCCCCGGCCGCCGGGGACTGCGGCGCGTGCCCTTCGCGAACCTCGAGCTCGCCCTCATCGCCGACGGCGTGCCCCTCGACCGGGTCTACGCCACCCTCGACACCCCCGAGGGGCTCGACCGCGCCTTCCGCAAGCTCGACACCATCAAGGACCAGGTGGTGTGGTGGGAGGCGGGCGCGCAACCCCCGCAGATGCTCGCGGACGGCGAGGTGGTGATGAGCACCGCCTACAACGGGCGCATCTTCAACGCGCAGAACCTGGAGGACCAGCCGCTCGTGATCGTGTGGGACGGCCAGGTGCTGGACGTGGGCCAGATCGGCATCGTCGCGGGAACGCCCGATCTCGAGGCGGCCCTCGACCTCGTCAGGTTCGCCTCGACCACGGCGTCGATGGCCGCGGTCAGCCGCTACATCGCCTACAGCCCCGCGCGCCGTTCCGGCGCCCCCCTCGTCTCGACCCACGCCGACACCGGCATCGACATGAACCCGCACATGCCCGCCTGGCCCGCGAACACGAGGCGCGCGCTGCAGAACGACTGGGCGTGGTGGAGCGACCACATGGACGAGATGAACGAGCGCTTCAGCGCGTGGCTGGCCCGGTGACCCGACCCGCATTCCGCGCGGCCCGGCTGACGCTGCCCCTCGTCGCCTTCATCGGCGTCACGTTCGTGGTGCCGCTGGCGACGATGCTCGTGCGCAGCGTCTACGACCCGGTGGTCGCCGACGCCCTGCCCGACACCCTCGCGGCGCTGCGCGACTGGGACGGGCGGTCCGATCCGGGCGAGGCGGCGTACGCCGCGGCCGCGCGCGAGCTGCTGAGCGCGCGCGAGGAACGGACCATCGGCCGGGTGGCGAGCCGCATCAACCGGGTGCGCGGCGGCCTGCGGAGCGTCGTCGTGCGCAGCGCGCGCCGGCTGCAGGACTTCTCGGGGGGGCCGTGGCGCGCGGTCCTGCTGGAGATCGACGGCCGCTGGGGCGACGCCGCGACCTGGCAGGCCGTCCGCACCGCCGGCGACCGCCTCACCGCCCGGCACTACCTGAACGCCGTCGACCTGCAGCAGCTGCCCGACGGGTCGATCGCCCGCCAGCCGCCCGAGCGCCGCATCTACGTAGCCCTGCTGTGGCGCACCCTCGTCGTGAGCCTCGGCATCACCGCGCTGTGCCTGCTGCTCGGCTACCCCGTCGCCTACCTCATCGCCCACGCGCCGCCGCGGCGGGCCGGGCTGCTGCTCGGGCTCGTCCTCCTGCCCTTCTGGACGTCGCTGCTCGTCAGGACCACGTCGTGGATCGTGCTGCTCCAGACCCAGGGGGTCGTCAACGACGTGCTGGTCGCCCTCGGGCTGCTCGCCGACGACGGCCGCATCGCCCTCATCTACAACATGACGGGCACGGTGGTCGCGATGACCCACGTGCTGCTGCCGTTCATGGTGCTGCCCGTCTACTCGATCATGCGCGCGATTCCGCCGCAGCAGATGAACGCCGCCGCCTCGCTGGGGGCGAGCTTTCCGCGCGCGTTCCTGCGCGTCTACTGGCCCCAGACCCTCTCCGGGGTGGGCGCGGGGTCGCTGCTCGTCTTCATCCTCGCCATCGGCTACTACATCACGCCGGCGCTGGTGGGCGGCCAGAGCGGCCAGCTCATCTCGAACTTCATCGCCTACCACATGCAGACGTCGCTGAACTGGGGGCTCGCGGGCGCCCTCGGCGGGATCCTGCTGGCCTGCGTGGCGGTGCTCTACCTGGCCTACGACCGGGTGGTCGGCCTCGATCGCATGAGGCTGGGATGACGATGACCGCGACCGAGCCGGGCGCCCGCATCGGACGGATGGTCTACCTGGCCGTCTGCGCCCTCATCTTCACGTTCCTCGTCGCGCCCATCCTCGTGATCGTGCCGCTCAGCTTCAATGCCGAGCCCTACTTCACGTTCACCGAGGGCATGCTGCGCCTCGATCCCGACGCGTGGTCGCTGCGCTGGTACCGGCAGATCGTCACCGACGACGCGTGGCGGCGGGCGCTCGGCAACAGCCTGTTCATCGGCGTGGCATCGACGGTGCTGGCAACGACGCTCGGCACCCTCGCCGCCCTGGGCCTGTCGAGCCCCGCCATGCCGGCGCGCCGCCTCACGATGGGGCTGCTCATCTCGCCGATGGTCACGCCGCTCATCATCTCGGCCACCGGCATGTTCTTCTTCTACTCGACCCTGGGCCTGTCCCAGACCCACCTCGGGCTCATCCTCGCCCACGCCGCCCTCGGCACCCCGTTCGTCGTCATCACCGTGACCGCCGCCCTGTCCGCGTTCGACACCAACCTGACCCGCGCCGCGGCGAGCCTCGGGGCCGACCCGTTCCTCATCTTCCGCCGCGTGCAGCTCCCCCTGATCGCGCCCGGCGTCGTGTCCGGCGCCCTCTTCGCGTTCGCCGCCTCGTTCGACGAGGTCGTCGTGGTCCTCTTCATGGCCGGCGAGGACCAGCGCACCCTGCCCCGCCAGATGTGGGCCGGCATCCGCGAGCAGATCAGCCCCGCGATTCTGGCCGTCGCCACGTTCCTCATCGCCTTCGCGGTGCTCCTGCTGCTCACCGTCGACTGGCTCCGCCGCCGCGGGGACGCGCCCGGCCGCTGATGCTGCTCACCGTCGACTGGCCCCGCCGCCGCGGAGACGCGCCGGGCCGCTGACCGGCCTCCGCTCATCGCCCCCGCGACAACACGCCGCCCGGGTCGAGCAGAAAGCGCCAGGCCGAAACGACGTCGATGGCGCCGGCGCCGACGGGAATCGTCTCTTCCTCGTCGCGGGTCACGATGGTGCCCGCCGGCAACTGCAGCTCGGCCATCGCGGCGGCGAGCGCCGTCACCTCCCGCTTCCGCGTCCGCGGGTCGGCCAGCGACTCGCAGACCTGGACCAGGGCGCGCGAGCCGTCCGGCATGCGCACCGCGAAGTCGACCTCCCGTCCGTTGGCGCAGCGGTAGTAGCGGATGTCCGGGGTCGACCGGCGCAGCCCCATGAACACCAGGTTCTCGAGCAGATGGCCCGCGTCGACCAGGACGCCGGAGCCGACCGACCGCACCAGCGCGTGGTCGACGCAGTAGATCTTCTTGGGATTCGCGTTGGCCCGGGCCAGGGACGCGTCGAAGAGACGGACCGTGAACAGGAAGAAGGCGTCCTCGAACCACTCCAGGTAGCTGGACACGGCCGGCTTCGGCGCCCGGTGCCCGAGCGCCTGCAAATAGCCGGTGAGCCGGTTGATGGAGTACAGCGACGCGGTGTTGTCCACGAGCCGGTGCGCCAGGTCCGCGACCGCCCGGGGATGGGCGACGTCATGCCGCTCGACGAGGTCGCGGAACAGCATCGCGCCCCAGTAGTCCTGGTGGATCCGGATGCGCAGGGCGCGATCGAGGCCCGCGACCTCCGGAAAGCCGCCCCTGTCCCAGTACTCGTCGAACGCCTTGCGCACCAGCAGCCGCCTCCGCGTCGAGAAGGGGCCGTCGCCGTCGATGCCCCGGAAGTCGAGGAACTCCCGGAACGAGAACGGGAAGATCTCCCACGCCAGCGCCCGGCCACGCATCTGCGTCGCAATCTCGCGCGACAGCATGCGGGCCGACGACCCGGTGATGTACACCTCGCAGCGATCGGTCCGCATCAGACGGTCGACGAACGGCTCCCAGCCGGGGACGACCTGGATCTCGTCGAAGAAGCAGTAGACCGTCTCCGTGTGCTTCTTCTCCGGGTAGAGCGAGAAGTAGGCGTCCGCCACGACGCCGAGCCCGTCGCGTTGCAGGTGTCGAAGCCGATCGTCGAACAGGTTCAGGTAGAGGACGTTCTCGCGCGGCACGCCGCGGTCGAGCAGCTTCCGCACGAGCTGGAACAGGAAGGTCGACTTGCCGGCCCGCCGCGGCCCGATGCACACGGTCGCCTTGCCGGGGATCGGCGTCACGTCCACGCGGCGCGGGACGCCGGTGGCCAGCTCGGCCTCCCGAAAGTCCAGGAGGATGTCTCGTAGCGAGTCTGCCATGAGGCTTCGTGGGGGCCGCCGCGGCCCCGGGGTCAAAGCATTGGAAGAAAATTGTTCTACTTTTGAAATCAACTGACAATATATTTTTCCGATTAAGCCGGACAGGAAGTCGTGCGGAGGGGCGCAGGGAGGCCGCCGGGCAGCGGCCTCCCTGCCATCGCCGGGTCCTCGAAGCGACGGCGGGTCCATCGCGAGGCGCAACGCGCGGTTTCGATAGCACACCCCGCCCGGTCGTCCTCGGCGACGGCGCCCCCTGGGTCTGGAACTTGGTCGCGAGCGGTTCCCCGGCGCCATCGAAAGCGTCGACATCCACCACCCCGACCCGGTGTCGCGAATGGCTGGCCCTGTTCGGTCGCGCGCTTCGGCCGTCCAGCCGGCGACCAGACTGACCTCACGGATCCCGGCGAAGCCGGCGGGCTGCCTACCGCACCGGACTTTCGACTGCGGTGGGTCGCACCGGCCCGTCGGTACCGTCCAGCCCCGAGGGCACGTCGTCGGCCTGGGCGCCAGCGCGGTCTGCCCGGCGCACTCGCCGTCGGCGACTTGCGGCCGAGCGGCTCGGCACAGCGCTCGGCGGGCCGGTCTCGACGTTGACCTCTATCTCTATCGGATCTCCACGCACTCGAGAGCGCCTCGGCCGCTTGCACTTTTTGCTTGACAGCCTTTCGCGGCCGGTTCGCGTGATTTCCGGGACGCGATCAGGAACGCCCTCTGAACACCCTCAGCCGCCGCGGGCTGCACGATGCCGACCGCGAGACCGAAATCGGTCGCCCCAATGCCCGTTCGGGGCACTGACGCGAGTACAAGCCGCTTAAAATCAAGGGGTTAAGATGGGGCATGCACCTCGTCACGATACCCGACATCCCTGCGCCCCCGCTGCATCCCGCGGACGCCATCGTGCCCGAGAGCGACCCACCCGCACCGCGGCCCTGGTGCCCCGATGGTCCCCAGGCCGAGGTCGTCGCGCTCGGCGACCGCATCGCCGAGCTCTCCTCCCGCATTCAGGCCGCCACCTGGGAGCTGCTGAGCCTGATCCGCCAGTTCGACGAGCGCTACGGCTGGGCCGGCTGCACGTCGTGCGCCGAGTGGCTGGGCTGGCGCACCGGGCTCGCCCCGGGCGCGGCCCGCGAGCACGTGCGGGTGGCCCGCGCCCTCGCCGACCTGCCGAAGCTGAGCGATGCCATGCGGCGCGGCAAGGTCTCCTACTCGAAGATGCGCGCGGTCACGCGGGTGGCGACGCCCGAGACCGAGAACGACCTGCTGAACGTGGCGCTGTCGGGCACCGCCGCCCACGTCGAGAAGATCGTGCGGGCGTGGCGGCGGGTGGACCGCCTGGCGGAGCAGGCCGAGGACCGGCGGCGGCACGAGACCCGGTCGCTGCGAACGTGGGTGGACGAGAACGGGATGGTGGTGATTCGGGGCCGTCTGTCGCCGGAGGTGGGCGCGGTGGTGCGGCGGGCGCTCGAGGCGGCGTGCGACCAGGCCCGCGGCGCCGAAGGGCCGGCGGCGGACGCGGACGGAGAGGCCGCCCCCGGCACCGAGGCCGTTCGCGGCGCCGAGGCGGAGGCACTGTCGCTGGCGCAGAGGCAGGCGGATGCGCTGGGGGCGATCGCGGAGTGCGCCCTCTCGGGCGGGCTCGACCGGGGGACTGCGGGCGACCGGTATCAGGTGGTGGTGCACGTGGACGCGGAGGCCCTGACCGAAGCGCCCGACGTTCCCGCGGGAACGTCGGCGATGGCCGCGTCGGGACCACCGCCGCGCGATAGCGGACACCTTTCGGAGGGCTCATCGGCGGCAGCGTCCGCATCGGAGCTCGGCGACCGCCGCACGCACGCTTCCAAGGAAACCCCCGCAGCAGCATCCGAATCGCAGGGACACGGCGACCGCTCGGACGTTCCCGCGGGAATGTCGGAGACGACATCGCTCGTGCCCGTGCGGCGCGGCGCCGACCAGGAAGCGCACGCGGTGGCACTTCGACGAGAGCCGGAGCCGTTCATAGGGAAGGCGGACACGCGGGACCGCGGCGTGCCGTCGCACCCGTGTCCGACCCCTTGTCCGGGGCCGCGCTCGGCCGCGTCGACCCCGGCCGGCCGCCGCCAGACGGTGCTGGACGAGGCGGGGGGCATCCACATCTCGGCGGAGACGGCGCGCCGGCTCGCCTGCGACGCAGCGACGGTCGGGATGCAGCACGGCCCCGGCGGCGAGATCCTCGACGTCGGCCGCCGCACGCGAACGATCTCGCCGGCCCTCCGCCGGGCCCTGCACGCCCGCGACCGCCAGTGCCGGTTTCCGGGGTGCCGAAACGTCCGGGTCGATGTTCACCACATCAGGCACTGGGCCCACGGCGGGGCGACGGCGCTCGACAATCTGGTCCTCCTGTGCCGACGGCACCACCGGGCGGTTCACGAGGAGGGATTCCGCGTCACGCTGGATGCGGCCGGAAACGCGGAGTTCGTCCGGCCCGACGGCCGTCCCCTGCCGGAAGCGCCCGCACCGCCGGACTGGACGGGTCGGCCGTTGGCGCTGGCGCGGGCGCGGCTCGAACGAGAAGGCGTCTCCATCGATCCCGACACCCTCACGCCCGACTGGCGCGGCGAGCGTCTGGACCTGGATTGGGTGATCCACCAGTTGTGGCGTCCGCGCCCGCAGGTGAAGGCGCCCGGCAAGTGACGCGCGGCCGACCACTCTGAACGCGAGCGGCGCGGAGCCGAAAGTGCACCACCCCGCTCGAGGTGCCCGCGCCGGTCTCCGCCTGGAACGGGGCCGGGTGCTCCAGCTCGCCCAGATGCCCCGGCCCTTCCAGACCGCGTCGGGCCGTCGATGCGACCGTCCATCCACTTGGTGTAGAACCCCAGCGGATGCGGCTGCCGCAGGATGACCCATTCGCCGTCGCGTAGCGCCAGCAGGCCTTCGGCTGCGTTACCCGTGTCGATCGGCACGTCGCGGCCCAGCCCCAGCGTGTCGAACCGGTCGACCCACGTGTAGTAGCTGCCCCCGATGCTACCCCCGAGGCGCCGATGCCCTCCATCTCGGCCATCGGCTCCTCGTACAGCGTCAACCCCTCGCGGCCGTGCCCGGTCGCATCCCGTCCGTTCAGCGGCCAGGTACACGCAGCGGTTCCAGCCGAGAGGGCGGCAGGCGCCCCACGGACGTGGGGCCCATGAGCCCGAGACCGACTCGGCAGTCGCGCGCTCGCACCACTCGGCACTTCCGGCATCGCCGGATCGCGTTTCGCACGCTGGCCAACTCGGTGCAAGACGACCTATGATTCTCAAGATGAGAGTCAGCGTCGAAATCGACGAATCAACGCTGAACGACCTCCGCCGGTTGACCGACGAAGAGAAGATGAGTCCGGCGATCAGGCGCGCCGTCACCGAGTTCGTCAGATGGCAACGCGTGCGCGAGTTCGGCCGGTTGCTGCGCGACGGTGCGTTCGACTACCCGTTGACCAACGACGAGATCGAGTCCGATGACCGCTGATGGGCTCCGGGCGGTAACCTCGCCATCGGCCACCATAGCCTGCTCACCTTTCTTGCCTATGCTATAATCGAAGATGCGTTGGAGGCCAGCTTGGCTGGCGTCGGTGGAAGCCGATATCTCCAACCTGCCGCCGGAGTGGCGGCCGATTCAACACGGCACTGTCGGTGCCATTTGCCTCGACCTGTCTGGTCAAGGAGGGTGTATGCCTGCCTCGCAGTCTGCGTCGGACTCCACCTCTGGATCTTCACAGGCGCAACCGGTACGCCAGCGTGTCTCAGCAGCGTTTGAGAAGCTCGCCACGTCCGCAGCGGAGTTGAACGCCGCCTCGGACCAGATCGCCAAACCCGTCTCCGCCATCGAAGCCGCTCTGCAAAGGCTGAATCTGGGCGTGTCGGCCTGGACCCCATTCCGGACTATTCTCCACGCCAGTGAGGACAACCACGAGTACTACGAGATCTGCTACGTGGGGTACGCCAAAGTCCTCCAAAGGTGGGGGCTCGCGATCTGCCACGCGAATAACGTCGACGGTGAACCCGTTAACGAAAAGGAATGGCAGTTCAACGACGCCCCGCGCGAATTGAGGCTGGAGGCCCTGGAGAAGCTGCCGGAACTTCTCGAGCAACTAGCAGAGATCGTCGGCGCGACCACAGCGGAGCTACGGCAGAGGATTGTCCTGACGAAGCAGGTGGCGGAGACGATAGGCCAGATGACGCCAGCCAAGCCTGCGGGCAGGAAGTAGGCGACCATGGCCAAACCTCCGGTCCTCAGACCTCGCCGGGTGGCGGCCCTGCTCGAACGGCTCGGTTTTCGGGACGTTCGTCAGCGCGGTTCCCACAAGCGGTTTCGACACGCCGACGGCCGGGTGACGACGGTTCCGTTCCACGGGAACCGGGACGTCGCTCCGTCACTGCTTCGCAAGATCGCGCGGGACATCCGGGTGTCAGTGGACGAGCTGTGTGGATTAGATCGGGCGGACGATGGCCCGGGTCGCGGCTCCGACGTGGAGTAGAGAGTCGGCGGGGAACCCGGCGGTGGACACGATGTTCAGCGAGAAGCTACGCGAATGTGGTGGACCCCGACGAACTCGCTCTCCGTCGAAGCCTCGCCATCCTCGAGGAGCAACTCGATGACTTCCTGCAGATTCCCGTGAAGCTCGTCCAGGGTCTCGCCCTGACTGTGAGCCCCGGGGAAATCGGGAACCCAGCCGACGTACAGTCCGGTATCCGCGTCGCGCTCGACGACGGCGGGATAGGTCTTCATCTGCGAACTCTCCGTGGTGTTCGCGAACCCGAACGATGGAAGGCTGCGAACCAGTTTCCCTGCGAAGCCCAGAGTATCACTTCACCGCACTCCGGGCGATCCACACGAAGATTCGGTTCACGCCGCCGTGCGGCCGTAGAGCAGTCGACGCGCGGGTGGATGCAGCGAGGCATCCACCCGCGCGGTAGTGCTACGTTAGCGCCGAGCTACTTCGCCAGCGCGTCGGGGCGGATCTGGAAGTGAACCACCTTGCTCGGGGTGCCCGCGCCGGTCTCGGCGTGGAACGGGGCCCGGGTGCTCCAGGTCGCCCAGACGCCCTTGCCCTTCCAGCCGAGGTCGGGGTCGTCGATGCGGCCGTCCATCCACTTGGTGTAGAACCCCAGCGGATACGGCACGCGCAGGGTGACCCACTCGCCGTCGCGCAGGGCGAGCAGACCCTCGGCCGCGTTGCCGGTGTTGATGGGCACGCCGCGGCCCAGCCCCAGGGTGTCGAACTGGTCGACCCAGGTGTAGTAGCTGCCCTCGATGCTGCCCGAGGCGTCGATGCCCTTCATCTGGGGCATGGGCTCCTCGTACAGCGTCCACCCCTCGGGGCAGTGCTGGCCGGTCGCGTCGGGCCCGTTCAGCGGCCCCGTGCACTTGCTGCGGTCGAAGCTCGCCATGTGGCCGCTGGCCAGCGGCGTCCACACGACGCCGTTGCGGTCGATGTCCATGCCGCGCGGCGAGTAGCCGTCCTGCACCTCGGCCCCGGGGTTCTCGAACGGCACCTCGTAGAACTCGGTCAGGCCCGTCTCCGACGGGTTGTCGCCGGTGGGGTCGAACCGCAGCACCGCGCCGGGCATGCCGAGCGACGATCCCCAGATGCTGCCGTCGACGGGGTTGTAGGCGACCCCGTAGAAGCCGGAGCGGATGCGGGTGTCCTTCGTCGGGTCGGCGGGCTCGCCGGGCTCGACCCACTCGTCGCGGACGCCGTTGCCGTTGGTGTCGAGCACGAGGGGGCTCCAGCCCTGCGCCGCCTCCTCGTCACCGGTCTCGAGGAACAGGTTGGTGTCGAGCCACCCGATGACCTGGCCGCCGCCGCTCGTCCACAGGGTGTTGTTCTCGTCCTCGGCGAAGATCAGGTGGTGGGTGCTGTAGCAGGTGCCGACGAGGGTCATCTCGTCGGTCGCGGGGTCGTACACGGCCAGATGCCGGTTCGCCCGCGGATTGGGGAACACGCGGGCCGACGGATGGTCGGACCCCTCCAGGCACATCGGCGGGTTCTCGGGGCCCCGCACCCGCGACGTCAGCCAGACGCGGGCGTCCTGATCGAGCATGGGGTTGTGCACGTTCGACTGGCTGTCCCAGATGGCCTCGTTCCCCCAGTAGGGCGAGGACGCGAGAGGCGGCCCCGCCGCGACCGGCGTGTCGGGGTCGCGCACCGGCACCACGACCTCGGAGATGGCGTTGTTCACGGGGTCGAGCACCGGCACGTAGTCGGCGCTGGCCTCGAGCGCACCGTAGATCGGGCCGTAGGCGTTCACGGTGGGGTCGCGCTTGTCGGTCGATGCCTCGTCGTGGAGGTAGGCGGTGGGGTCGGCCCAGTCCCACTGGGTGACGACCACGTTGCGCTCGACCCCCTGGGGCCGCGGCGGCGCCTCGGGGGGCACCTCGCCGGCCATGATGCGGCCGGTCCAGTCGGCGTACATCTCGAGCGCGCGGCGGCGGCCCATCCGGTCGAGGCCCCCGCTCATGCTGCCCCCGGCCTGCCCCGACTGGATGCGGCGGTCCCAGGCCGCCACCAGCGAGTCGAACTCGCCGAGCTCGGGCGGGATCTCGCGCGTGGCCTTGCTCCCGAGCCCGTGGCAGGCGGTGCATCCGCCCGACTTCAGGCCGCGCAGCCACGCCGCCTGGTTCGGCACGTTCGGCGAGATGCCGTTGCCGTCCTGACCGGTCCCCGGGAACTCCTCGGGCCCCGGCACCTCGAGCAGCGCATACCAGTAGCCCGACGGGTAGTACTGCGCCGCCGCCTGCGCGTCGGGCGCGACCACCGCGGTGTGATCGACGCGGGTCCCCGGCGATGCCTGCTGCTTGGGCGAGTCGACGAGCCCGTAGCCGCGCACCCAGACGTCGTAGGTCGCCTCCGGCAGGTCCGGCACCACGTAGCGGCCCTCGTCGTCGGTGACCACGCTGCGGTTGAACCGGGTCGGCAGGTCCATGGTCTCGGCGATCACCCAGACCCCCGCCTCCGGCCCGTTCGGCCCGGTCACGACCCCGCCGATGTCGTCGTCATCAATGGCGACCGCCGCCTGTCGGGCACCCAGCCCCGGCTGCAGCGCCAGAACGCAGACGGCCAGACCCATGCCAACCGTCCCGAGAAACGCCCACTTGCTTCTCGTCATCTTCTCCACTCCCTGTTGTCCGTCCTCCGAATCTCACTACGGCACCCGGCGCCGCTTGCAGGCCGTCCGTCCCCGGACCACGGAGCCCGTGGCGAAATCGCCGCTGCAGTCGACCGGCGCAACGCGAGTTCACCCGCGCTCCTCGAGGGCTGCCACCCCCGCGCCGGCCGCCGCAGCGTTCGCGCCGGCCCGGACGATGTCGTCATGGCGTGCTCGACCGACACGATTTGGACATGGACATGCCACAATGTCAACCGTTCGGCGGTGCCGCCGACGATTCGAACCGGTCGGGCGCGTGGAGCGGGGGGACTCGATCCGTGTCGTGTGGGAGGATGGTCGGGCCGCGTCTCGCGATGGCGGCGACGTTCGCGATCCTGATCGCGTGCCAGCAGCAGTCCTGGGATCAATACATGGACGCGGCCGCGTTCGCCTACCAGGACGGCCGGACCGAGGAGGCGGAGTCGTTCTTCCTCCTCGCCGCGCAGGTCGCGGAGGAGTTCGACGACGCCGACCCCCGGCGGGCCCTGACCCTCGGCAACCTCGCCGACCTGTACCGCGCGCAGGCCCGCGACGAGGAGGCCGAGTCGGCGTACCTCGAGTCGCTGGCGCTGCTCGAACGGATCGACGGACCGGACTCGCCGAGGGTGGCCCGGTTCGTGGCCGACATCGCGGTGTTCTACACGGACCTGGGGCGGGTCGAGGAAGCGGAGCCGCTGTACTGGCGGGCGCTCGAGGCGCTCGAGTGGACGCACGGGTTCTACCACGACGACGTGCTGGAGTTGCGGACGATGCTGGCGGGGTTCCTCCTGCAGCAGGAGCGCTACCGGGAGGCGGAGCCGTTGTACGTCGAGGTGCTGGCGATCCTGCTCGACACGCCGGAGCCGGACCGCGACCTGGACCGCGTGCTCACCGTGCTCGACGAGTACGCGGCCCTGCTGCGCGCCACCGGCCGGGAGGACGAGGCGGCGGAGGCGGCGGCCCGGGCGAGCGGCATCCGGGCTCGGTTCTGACCCGGACGGGCGCGACCGGACCGCGCGTGAAGAACGCAACACCGACCCGGCCCGCGGACGCGGGCCGCGAGACGACGAGGACATCATGAAACGTGCAATCGCTCTGGCAACGGGACTGCTGCTGTCGGCCGGCCTCGCCCATGCGGAGGCGGCCACCGTCACCACCGTCATCGGCAACGGCGCCGCCGGCCTCTCCGACGCGCAGGTCGCCAACCCCTACGGCGTCGTCGTCGGCCCCGACGGCGCGCTGTACTTCTGCGACCTCGACAACCAGCGCATCCGGCGGCTCGACCGCGAGACGGGCGCGACCACGACCATCGCCGGCAACGGCGACCGGGGCTACCACGGCGACGGCGGCCCCGCCACCGAGGCCGCCCTCAACATGCCCCACGAGATCCAGTTCGACGGCGGGGGCCACCTCTACATCGTCGAGCGCGACAGCCACGTGGTGCGCCGCGTGGACGCGGAGACCGGCGTCATCTCCACCGTCGCCGGCACCGGCGAGGCGGGCTTCTCGGGCGACGGCGGGCCGGCCGTCGAGGCCATGCTCCGCCGGCCCCACAGCATCGCCTTCGACCCCGAGGGCCGGCTCCTGATCTGCGACATCGGGAACCACCGCATCCGTCGCGTCGACCCCGCCACCGGCCTCATCGAGACGTGGGCGGGCACCGGCGAGCGCGAGCCGACGCCGGACGGCGCCCCCCTCGCCGGCACCCCCCTCAACGGCCCGCGGGCCATGGCCAGCGACCCCGACGGCAACCTCTACCTGGCCCTGCGGGAGGGCAACGCCATCTACCGCATCGACCTCGCGGCCGAGACCATCCACCACGTGGCGGGCACCGGCGAGCAGGGCTTCACCGGCGACGACGGCCCCGCCGCCGCGGCGACGCTGGCCGGCCCCAAGGGCCTCGCGTTCGCCGAGGGCCGGCTCTACATCGCCGACACCGAGAACCACGTCATCCGCATGGTCGACACCGCCACCGGCCTCATCTCCACCGTACTCGGCGACGGCCAGCGCGGCGACGGCCCCGAGGACGACCCCCTGCGCTGCCGCATGGCGAGGCCCCACGGCATCTTCTACGAGCCCGGCCGCGGCCTCTACGTCGGCGACAGCGAGGCCCACCGCATCCGGCTGCTGGAGTGACTCGTTCCTGACCGTGACCCGTGGCACTGGAGTCGGGCTCGGGCAGCGCGGGCCGTCGCCCCTTGTCGCGAGCCTCCGCAGCCGGGCACCGGTTGCCGATCGGGCCAAGTGAGAGGGAATGCGGCTGAGCGGACGGCCCTCGCATAACGTGCTGCCGGCGAAAGACCGCTGGTTGTCACGGTGTACCGGCATTGTGCAGAGGATTGATGAAATATCATCAACATTCATCAATATCGACGAAATTGATGAACCGGGATGCGACAGCGGACCCCGGACACAGGAGGAGCGCGATGACACGTGGGGGCTTGGCGGCGGTAGTAGTGGTCATCGGCCTCGGGCTCGGCACCGCCAAGGCACCGGCGCAGCCCGTGCAGGACGACTTCCACCGCCTCGGCGAGATCAACAAGGCGTCCATCGTCATGCTGGCCGAGGTCGGCCTGGTGCCCGAGACGATGGCGTCGGAGATTGCCCGCGGCATCGCGGCGGTCGTGGCCGAGCAGGCGGAGCCGGGCGCCGCACGCTCGTCCGACTACCTCGACTTCGAGGCGGCCCTGGTCGAGGTCGCGGGCCGGGATGCGTCGCGGCTCCACACCGGCCGAAGCCGCCAGGACATCGGCTCGACCTTCCGGCGCCTCGCCATCCGGGCCGCCCTGCTCGACGCCTACGAGGCCCTGCTCGAGCCGCGCGACGCGCTGCTCGACCTCGCAGCGCGGCACACCGGAACCATCGTCCCCGCCTATACCCACGGGGTGCAGGCGCAGCCGACGTCGCTGGCCCACTACCTGCTGGCCTTCGCCGCCGCCCTCGACCGCGACGCCGAACGCCTGGAGGAAACCTTCGCCCGGGTGAACCGCAGCCCCCTCGGGGCCGCCGCCCTCGCCACCTCCGGGTTCCCCCTCGACCGCGAGCGCCTCGCCGAGCTGCTGGGGTTCGACGGCGTCGTGGAGAACGCCTACGACGCCAACCACGTCTCGTCGGTCGACTCGAAGACGGAGGTCGCGTCGACCCTCGCGATCTCCGCCCTGTCGATCGGCCAGCTCATGGAGGACGTGCACGTCCAGTACCACGACCCCGCGCCGTGGCTGGTCCTCGACCGGTCCCTCACCGGGGTCAGCAGCATCATGCCGCAGAAGCGGAACCCCGTGATCCTGGCCACGCTCCGGCGACTCGCGAGCACGGTAATCGGCGACGCGCAGACGGTGTTCCTCGCCGCGCACAACACGTCGACGGGCATGGCCGACTACCGCGCCCCCGACCAGCTCCTGGAGACGCTCGCCAAGGCGGCGGAGATGTACCGGGTCTACGCGCGGGTCGTGAACGGGCTGGTGGTCGACCCGGCGCGGTCGCTCGCGGAGGTCGACGCCGACTACGCGACGATGACGGAGGTCGCCGACACCCTGCTGCGGCACGCCGACGTGCCGTTCCGCGTCGGCCATCACTACGCGTCGGAGATCACGGAGTACGGCCGCGCCCAGGGCAAGCGGCCGAAGGAGCTGACCGCGGACGAGCTGCGCCACCTGTACGACGAAGCCTACGGCGAGCCGCTGCCGGTGGACGTGTCCCTGATTCAGGCCGCCCTCGACCCCGAGCAGATGGTGGCGAGCCGTCGCGGCCTCGGCGGGCCGCAGGCGGCGGAGGTGACGCGCATGCTCGAGGCAGGCCGCGAGCGTGCGGACGAGAGCCGGGGGTGGCTGCGCGACACGCGCACCCGCCTGGCGGATGCACAGTCAACCCTCGAGTCGGCGTTCACGGGACTGACGGCGCTGGCCCCGTGACGCTCCCCGGGGTCCGTGACCGGGAGGGATCGCCAAGACGTTCGGGTTCTGAGGCGAAGCTCCGGTGCCCGACCGCGGTCCTCGCGGTCGCCATCCGTCCGTCTTCGCGAGCATCGGCGGCGTGAAGGACCCGCCGGCAGGGCAGTCATGGCCCTGCCGGCTTCCCCTGCCCTCCTATCGGGGGTACCTGGTCTGCAACAGCTCGTACATCCGCACCACCGCGCGCGGGTCGGGCCGGGCCGCGTTCGGGCCGAAGTGCTGCACGTGGGCGCTGAGGTCCACGCGCCGGGCCGCGCTCTGGGCGGAGACGCCCTGGGCGTAGAGGTCGTTCACCTGGCGGTTCAGGTCGCGGAGGTACGCCTGCAGGTAGTCGATCTGCTCGCGCTCGGTGAACGGCGTGCCGTGGCCGGGCACCATGACGTCGAAATCGAGCGCCTTCAGCCGGTCGAGCGACGCCGGCCACTCCTCGACGTAGCCGTCGCCCATGTACGGCAGGCCGGCGCCGCCGGGGCGGCCGACGAAGAAGTCGCCGGTGAACACGATGCGCTCCTCGGGCAGGAACACCAGGGTGTCGCCGCCGGTGTGGCCGCGGCCGGGGAAGTGGAGCTGCACCTCGCGGCCGCCCTTCACCAGGGTCATGGTGTCGCTGTAGGTCAGGTTGGGCGGGGTCGGCACGGTCTCCTTCAACGCCTCCCAGTGCGCCTCCTGGATGCGGAGCTCGGTCTCGAGTTGCGCCCGCTCGTCCGCGTCCTCGGTCGCCGCGATCTGCGCCTTGCGCCGCTCGATCTGGCCGGGAATCACCGCGGTGAACGAGCGGTTGGTGCGCTGGCTGAGGACGTCGGACGACAGCATCGTGCGCACGAAGTCGTGGCCGATGATCTCCACGTCGTCGCCGAAGATCTGGTTCCCGTGCGCGTGATCGAAGTGATAGTGGGTGTTGAAGACGTAGCGGACGGGCTTGTCGGTCAGGGTAGCGACGCCCTCCATGAGCCCGCGCGCGGCGGCGGGGGTCACCGAGGTGTCGACGATCATGACGTGGTCGTCGTTGATGATGACGAGCGAGTTGCTCATGACCGTCATCGACCCGCTGGCGATGGCGAACCAGACCCCGTCGGCGAGTTCCTCGAAGCGGTGGCTGGGGCTGCCGTCGGGGCTCTGCAGGGCGGCGCCGCGGGTCTGCCACTGCGCCGCGAACACGGCCAGGGCGACGATGGAGAGGGTCATCAGGAATCGTTTCATCGGTCGTTCGCCTCCAATAGAAGGTGCTCGTTGCCGGCCCGGAAAGCGTCGCCGTGCGGCTCCGCTCGCCAACCTGTCAATCCTCCGGGAAACCGCGCCGTTCCGCCGCGCAAACTCCCGGCCACCCGCCCCGGGACCGGCGCGTGGTGGTGTTCCAGATACAGGTAGCCGCTGTAGAACCCGGTGCGGTCGGGGCGGTGCTGGCGATCCCGGACATGGATCGTCAGCGTCCGCGGCACCTGCGCGGCGTAGCAGTTGTCCCGGGCCGCGGTCTGCAGGTGCAGGTACGCCATGCGCTGTTCGCGGGTCTGGCGATAGCGCGGGCGCTCCGCCGACCCGACGTCCGAGTAGGCGCCGCCCCGCATGTCGTCGCGGGGCGACGGGCGGTGGTCGGCCCGCCGCATGGCCCGCCGGTCGCCGGCCTCGACAAGCCGGTCCACGATGGCCTGCGTCAACCGGGACATCGCGATGCACTCTTCCCGCCGGCACTCGGGATGGTCGCCGACCTCCTCGACGCGGTGGACGATCGGGTCTCCAAGCCGTTCCTGGAGCTCGAGGACATCCGGCGGCGGCTCGCCGAAGTACACGATGCCGTCGACCTGCCGGATCACGTAGCAGTCGCCGGGATGCAGCTCGACCACCTCGACCCCGTCATGCTGGGCGGGCAGCACCCAGTGCCAGGTCTCGGGCGCCGGCCGCCGGTCGCCTTGCGCCCCTACCGGGCGTCCCTCGATCGCGGCCATGCCCAAGACGCAGCCGACCGCCGCCGCAACGGTGGCACCCGCCGCCGTCAACAGCGGCCGGCCGCGGATCCGGTCGGACATGGTCCGGCCATTCTAGCCCGGAAACCGTCGCCTGCGGCTCCGCTCGCGGCCCAACCCGGACGGCTTGCCCGCCGAGGCGACGGGTGGCGGTATCATTTGTGCACTTCCGTGACGGGAATCGACACCTGCGAGGAGCGACGACGATGACGCGACGGGTTCACCCGATGGGCTGGATGCTGGCCGCGGCGGTGCTGGCCGCACCGACGGCGGGGGCGCAACAGGGGGCGCCGGCCAACGGCGAGTGGCCGACCTACGGCGGCGATATCGGCAGCACCAAGTACTCGCCCCTCGACCAGATCGACGCCGGCAACTTCGGCGACCTCGAGATCGCCTGGACCTGGCAGTCGGCCGACGCCCGGGTCAGCATGACGACCCCCGGCGGCGGCGAGTGGCGGGCGCGGTCGGACGTCATCTTCGGGGCCCTCGACGCGGCCGACCCCGAGCGCTGGCGCGACCGCCAGTCGCCGTACACGAACAACCTCAAGGCGACGCCGCTGATGGTCGGCGGCCGGCTGTTCATCAACATGCCGACCTCGCAGGGGGCGGCCGTCGACGCCGCCACCGGGGAGACCCTGTGGGTCTACAACCCGAAGACCTACGAGGCCGGCACCACGACGATGACCGCGCGGTGGAACCAGCGCGGGGTCGCGTACTGGACGGACGGGTCGGCCGAGCGCGTCTTCTGGGGCACGAGCAACGGCTACCTGCTCTGCGTTGACGCGGCCACCGGGAGGCCCTGCGCGGACTTCGGCGAGAACGGCCGCGTCGACCTGACCCGCGACATCCCCCGCGCCGGCCGCGGCGACCGCGACTGGCTGAACGCCCTGCTCTACTCGGTGCAGTCCCCGCCGCTGGTGGTCGGCGACACCATCATCACCCCGTCGTCCATCTCGTCGTACAACATCACGCGGGAGGCCCCGCCGGGGTGGATGCGGGGCTTCGACGTGCATTCCGGCCGCACGAAGTGGACGTTCCACACCATTCCCCAGGGCGACGAGTTCGGCAACGACACCTGGGGCGGCGACTCGTGGCGGGTCACCGGCAAGGTCGGCGTCTGGACGATGATGAGCGCCGACCCCGAGCTGGGCCTCGTGTACCTGCCCACCAACACCCCGGCCCCCGACTACTACGGCGGCCACCGGCCGGGCGAGAACCTGTTCGCGGAGAGCGTGGTGGCCCTCGACATCGAGACCGGACAGCGCGAGTGGCACTTCCAGGCGGTGCACCACGGCCTGTGGGACTACGACTTCCCCGCCGCCCCCAACCTCGTCGACATCGAGGTCGACGGCCGCCCGATCAAGGCGCTGGCCCAGGTGAGCAAGCAGGGGTTCCTGTACGTCTTCGACCGGGTCACCGGCGAGCCGGTGTGGCCCATCGAGGAGCGCCCCGTACCGACCGACACCGACATCCCCGGCGAGCTGCCGTGGCCCACCCAGCCGTTCCCCACCCGGCCGGCGGCGTTCGAGTACCAGGGCGCGACCATCGACGACCTCGCCGACTTCACCCCCGAGATCCGCCAACTGGCCATCGACGCGGTGGAGGGTTTCCGGCTCGGGCCGCTGTTCACGCCGCAGAGCCTGAGCGGGACCATCCAGCGCCCGAGCGCGGGGGGCGGCGCCAACTGGTCGGGGGCCGCGGTCGACCCCGAGACCGGCATGCTCTACGTGCCGTCGGTCAACGCCTTCAGCGTGCGCAACTACCGCGACCCCGAGCCCGGCGAGGGCGCCACCCTGAACATCATCGAGGCGCGCGGGGCCGGCACCCGGTCGCCGACGATGCCCCAGGGCCTGCCCCTGTTCAAGCCGCCGTACTCGCGCATGACCGCCATCGACCTGAACACCGGCGACCACGTGTGGATGAACCCGCTCGGCGACGGCGACCGCGTGCGGAACCACCCCCTGCTGCGCGACCTCGACCTGCCGCCGGTGGGCGGCGACCACAGCCGCAGCGGGCCGCTGGTCACCCCCACCCTGCTCATCTACGCGCTGACCACCGGCGGCTCGACGGGCGGACCCCGGCTGCTCGCCGTCGACAAGGCCACCGGCGAGGCGCTGGCGTCGGTCGACATCCCGCGCGGCGCCATCGGCACCCCGATGACCTATCTGCTCGACGGCCGGCAGTACATCGCCCTGACCGTCGGCGGCTCGCCGGTGCCCGAGCTGATCGCGCTGGCCCTGCCGGAGTAGCGGTCGCCGCGAGAAATGACCACGGCCGACAATCCGGCTCGACTGCCGATGGCGGGTGTTCGCGCGGCGTTGGAGGGGCGTCGCGCCGCGCTCGGTACGGCGAGGGCCACCGCGGGCGGTAGCGCACCGCACCGAACACACGTTCGCGCAGCCTGGCGCCGGCCCCTCACCGCCGCCGCGGCCCTGTTCTTGCTCGCGGCCGTGCCCCCTTCCGAGGCGGGTCAGGCGGGCGCGACCACCGGCGTCATCCGCGGCATGGTCCGCGATCCGCTCGGTCAGCCCATGCCCGGCGCGGTGATCGTCGTCCTGCACCGGGAGACCGACCTGCAGACCATCGTCGAGACGACGCCGGCCGGCACGTTCGTGCGGGCGCTCCTGCCGCCGGGCACCTACGACCTCACGGTGACGGCGGACGGCGGGTACGGCATCGAGCGCATCGAGGGGGCGGCGCTGCGCGTGGGCGAGACCCTCGACCTCGGGATCGACCTGCGGGTGGTGGCGGCGGAGACGGTGACGGTGGCGGCGGACGGCGCGCTGCTGGTTTCGACCGCCGACGTGACGAGCTCGCAGCGGGTGGCCGAGGAGGTGGTGGACCGGCTCCCCAGCAACGGCCGCAACTACCTCGACCTCGCCCTGCTGACGCCGGGGGCGTCGATATCGCAGGGGCCCGACGGCGACGTCCTCAACATCGCCGGCCAGCGCGGCATCTTCAACAACGTCATCGTCGACGGGGCCGACTTCAACAACCCGTTCTTCGGCGAGCAGCGGGGCGGCCAGCGGCCCGCGTTCACCTTCAACCAGGACGCGATCGAGGAGATCGTGGTGGTGAACCAAGGCGCGACGGCCGAGTTCGGCC
This sequence comes from Vicinamibacterales bacterium, assembly GCA_965204675.1. Classification (GTDB taxonomy): domain Bacteria; phylum Acidobacteriota; class Vicinamibacteria; order Vicinamibacterales; family UBA8438; genus JAJEEA01. Next base: position 3,459,968 of record OZ242003.1, on the reverse strand, counting down.
GCTCGGCCGGGGGCTTCGTCAACGTGATCACGAAGTCGGGGACGAACGACGCGAGCGGGTCGGCCCACTACTTCGGGCAGTGGGACGAGATCTCGGCCGCCTACTCGCCCGAGCGCGGCGGCGGCGAGCCCGACTTCGGGCGCAACCAGGCAGGCGGCACCCTCGGCGGCCCCCTCGTGCGCGACCGCGCGTTCTACTTCCTCGCCTACGACCAGCAGGCGGCGGCCGAGACCCGGCAGGCGGAGCGCCGCGTCGCGAGCCCGGCCGAGCTGGCCCGGCTCGAGACGTTCCTGCAGACGCGCTGGCCGGGCCTCTTCGACGACGAGTTCGGGCCCATCCGCCGCACCGACGACGCCCGGTCGCTCCTCGCCAAGATCGACGTCACCCTCGACGCCCGGCACCAGCTCAGCGGCAAGTACAACCACACGTGGTCCGAGCAGGTGAACGGCACCTTCGACGTCGACTCGTGGGGGCGCTCGGCCAACGGCATCGAGGGGGACCGGTCGCACGCGTTCAACGCGGGGCTGCGCTCGCTCCTCGGCAACACGTTGTCGAACGAGCTCCGCGTGCAGTGGGCGCGCGAAGATCGGCCGCGGTGGTACGACGGCCCGCTGATGCCGGGGGCGGCGCTGCCGGGGCCGCCGCAGTTCGACCGGCTCGGGGGGCGGCCGTTCCCCGACATCGGCATGGACTTCGCCGACGGCTTCCGCATCGGGCTCCCCTACTTCCTGCCGATCGACCCGTCGTACGACACGCGCCTCCAGGTTCTCGACAACGCCTCGGTCCTCCTGGGCCGCCACCTCCTCAAGGCGGGGGTCGAGTACAACCGGACGGGCGCCGCGCAGCAGTTCATCGGGTTCGCGAACAGCCGCTACCTGTTCGACTCGGTCGACGGCTTCATCGACTTCGCGACCCGCGGCCACCGCTACGTCACCTGTTCGGACGGGTCGGCGAGCGACGCCGGGGTCTGCCCCGCCGGCGCGGACATCACCGGGCCGGTGCTGTTCTACCTGCAGGCGGCGACGGTGCCGGGGGTGGCCGCGGACCAGCTCGGGCGGCAGCAGCTCCGCACGCAGGAGCTGGGGCTCTTCGTGCAGGACACCTGGACCCCGCACGACCGGCTGACCCTCGACCTCGGCCTCCGCTGGGAGGGATCGTGGCACCCGGACATGTTCGTCGAGCCCGAGGACACGTTCTTCGCGCCGTACCTCGACGATCCCCGCTTCCCCTCGGACGGCCGCATTCCCCGCGACCTCGACAACTTCCAGCCGCGCCTGGGGCTGGCGTGGGACGCCGGGGGCGGCGGGCGCACGGTGGTGCGGGCCAACGCCGGCTCCTACGTCGCGCGCATCCCCATGCTCGTCTTCGCGGGCCACCGCACCACCAACGGCGCCTTCCAGCAGCTCATCTTCCGCAGCAGCGCCGCCTCGCCCGTCCTCGGGCCGGTGCCGCCCCTCGACGGGCAGATCGACGGCTCGGCCACGCTGCCGTTCCTGCCGGACGTCCAGGTCGCCGACCGCAGCCTCGAGCTGCCCCGCACGTGGTCGTTCAGCGCCGCCGTCGACCGCGACCTCGGACGCGGCCTGGCGGCCAGCGTCACGTTCACCCACGCCCGGACGGACGACCTCTTCCGCTTCGTCAACCGCAACGACCCCGTCCTCGGCGCCCCCTTCGGCGTCGGCACCCACCCCACGGGCGGCGGCCTCGGCTCGCTGACCGTCGCCGAGAGCAGCGCCCGCTCGCGCTACCACGGCGTGACCCTCGGCCTGCGGGGACGGAACGCGTTCGGCGGCCGGCTGACGTTCGAGACCAACTACACCCTCGCGTTCGACCGCTCCGACGACGACAACGAGCGCGACCCGTTCTCGTTCCGCTACGCCAGCGCCGCCGACCTCGCGCCCGAGTACGGCTGGTCGGACCGCGACCGGCGCCACGGGGCGAACGGCTACGTGCTGCTCACCCTGCCCGGCGAGGTACGCTTCGACCACGCGTTCCAGTACCTCTCGGCGTCGCCCGTCTCCGCCCGCTGCGCCGAGCCGGGGACCCGCGCCGCCCAGCCGTCCGACCGCATCTGCGCCGACGGGTCCATCCTCCAGCGCAACACGCTGCGCCGGGACAACGAGTTCGTGACGTGGGACCTGCGGCTCGCCCGGCGCTTCGGGCTGGCGGGCGGGGCTTCCCTCGAGCCGGTCTTCGAGGTGTTCAACGTCCTGAACGCCGACAACATCCTCGACACCGCCCAGGGGTCGCTGCTCTTCAACTTCGACGGCACCATTCGCAGCGGCCTCGGCGACACCCGCCGGGCCCAGGTGGGGGTCAATGTCCGGTTCTGAGCCTCACCCTCGTCGGGTGCGGGCGGTGGTGCCCGATGCGGCGCAGGTGAGAGTCGATGTCCGTTTCTGAGCCCGAAACAATCATCTTCGATACGGACTCCGCCGTCTTCAACGACGACGCGGCGGCCCTGGCGATGCTCCTCCGCCGGCCCGACCGGGTCGACGTGCTCGGGGTCACGGTGGTCGCCGGCAACCACACCGTGCCGCAGGGCGCCGAGCACATGCTGCACCTGCTCGAGCTGGTGGACGCGGGCGCCGAGGTGCCGCTGCACCTCGGCGCCCGCGCCCCCCTCGTCAACACCCCGGAGCGGGCGGCCCGGCACGAGGCGCGGTGGGGGCCGATCTCGTTCAAGGGTGCCTTCGACGAGGGGCCCGACGTGCGCCCGCCGCACGGAGGGCGCTTCGCCGCCGTCCGTCCCCGGCCGGCCGACGCGGCGTCGTTCATCATCGACGCCGTCGAGAGCCGGCCGGACGAGGTCACCCTCGTCGCGGTCGGCCCCATGACCAACCTCGCGCACGTGTTCCGCGCCCGCCCCGACCTCGCGCCCCGCGTCAGGCGCCTCGTCTTCATGGGCGGCGCGGCGCGGGTGCCGGGGAACGTGACGCCCGCGGCCGAGTTCAACCTCTGGTTCGATCCCGACGCGGCGGACGAGGTCCTGCGGGCCGGCGTGCCCGAGATGGTGATGTTCGGCCTCGACATCACCAACCACGCCCCGGTGCGCAAGACGCTCTTCGACCGCATCGTCGCCGCCGACACCCCGCTCACCCGGCTCATGCAGCACCACATGGGGCCGCGCTACGCCCGCGACCCCGCCGCGACGTACTACGTGTGGGACTGCATCACCGCGGCGTGGCTCATCGACTCGTCGGTGGTGACGGTGTCGGAGACGCTGCCCATCGCGGTCGAGACGGCGTTCGGCCCCGCCTGCGGCGCCACCACCGTGACGGACCCCGGCGACCCTCGCGGCCGGCCCGTCGAGGTGATGCTCGACCTCGACGTCGGCGCCTTCTACGACATGTACGCCGAGCTGCTGGCGGCGCCCCTGCCGTGATCCACCGCACGCCATGGCCGGAGCGTCAACTGGAACGGCGGAAGCTCATGGTGCGGCGACCACGCTGGCCTGGAACTGGATGGACGCGGTGTCGTCGTCGTCGTCGGTAGCCGAGTAGACGTAGGTGGTCGCCGACTGGACCGCGGTGGGGGTGCCGGAAATCGTGCGCGCGGCGGCGTCGAAGGTCAGCCCGGACTGGAGGTCCGGCGAGAGGCGGTAGGTCAGGGGCGGGTTCCCGCCGGTCGCGGCGGGCAGCGACATGTGGATGGCGACGCCGACCGTCCACGTCTGGTCGGAAACGAACTCCGCGAACGACGGCTGCAGGTCCTCCTCGTCGGGCGAGAAGGGATTGAGGGAGCCGACGGAGCCGCACCCCACCATCAGGCCCGTCGCGGCCACCAGCATCATCGACAGCAAGACGTCTCGGCTCATGCTTCCCCTGCGGCGGTGGGCGGGAACCCTCCCACCCTGAACGCACCGTCCGACCAGCGCGAACATGGTACTCCAGCCGGCCGCGGAGGCGCCCCGCGGACGCCGCCGGGGCCGCGAGCGCCGCATCGGGGTAAACTCTCCGCCATGTCCGACCTGCCCGCGGCCGGCGCCGAGGCGCCGGCGTTCTCGCTGACCGACCGGCAGGGCGGCCCTCTCGCGTTCGACGGCGACGGCGACGCGCCCGGGGCCACCCTGCTCTTCTTCTTCAAGCACGACTGCGCGACGTGCGAGCTGACGGCGCCGCTCGTCGAACGGATCCACCGCGCCCTCGGACCGCACGGCCTGCGGGTCGCGGGGGTGTCGCAGGACCCCGACGCCGACACCGCCGGCTTCGTGGAGCGGCACGGCCTGAGCTTCGACGTCGCCCTCGACGCCGACCTCGCGGTGTCGGCCGACTACGGGTTCGACGCGGTGCCGGCCCTGGTGCTGGCCGGCGGGGCCCGCCGGGTCCGCCGCAGCTTCGAGGGGTTCGCCAAGCAGGACCTGCTCGCGCTGATAGGCGAGGCGGCGCAAGCCTGCGGGGTCGACGCGCCCGAGATCGTCCGCGACGAGGACGGCCTGCCTGATCATCGCCCGGGGTGCGGGTCGAAGATCCACGACCCCGAGGTGGCCCGGCGCCTCGCGGTGCGACGGGGCGCGGCGACGCTCGGGGCGAGGCGGGTGCGCATCCCCGTCGACGACGATCCGTTCGAGTTCATGGCGGCGCAGGGGCTCGGCGACGGGCTGCCGGTGGTGCCCCCGACCGAGGACCGGGTGCTGCGGATGCTCGAGGGCACGAGCCGGCCGGCGTCCGACGTCGTCGCCCACGTGCCCCCGAACCTCGCCCCCGCCACGGTCGAGAAGGTCGCCATCAACGCGGTCATGGCCGGCTGCCGGCCCGAGTACCTGCCGGTGGTCATCGCCGCCGCCGAGGCCGCGTGCACCGACACGTTCAACCTGCACGGCGTTCTGGCCACCACCTACTTCGCGACCCCGGTCATCGTCGTCAACGGTCCGATCCGCCAGCGCATCGGCCTGAACTGCGGCGGCAACGTCTTCGGCCAGGGGTTCCGGGCCAACGCCACCATCGGACGGGCGCTGCAGCTCCTGGTGCGCAACGTCGGGGGAGGACGGCCCGGCGAGGTCGACATGTCGACCCTCGGGCAGCCGGGCAAGTTCACCTGCTGCATCGGCGAGCACGAGGAGGTCAGCGGCTGGGAGCCGCTGCACGTCGAGCGTGGGTTCCCGGCCGAGGCGAGCACCGTCACCGTCTTCGCGGGCGAGGGGCCGCGGGCCATCCGCGACCAGCTCTCGCGGACGGCGCGGTCGCTCGGGGCCAGCATGGGCTGGTGCATGGAGACGGTGGCCCATCCCCGGCTGCACCGCATGGGCGAGGTGCTGCTGGTGGTGAGCCCCGAGCACGCGAGGACGTTCGCGCGCGACGGCTACACCAAGGCGGACCTGCGGGCCCGCATCCAGGAGGTGACGGCGAGGCCACTGCGCGAGCTGCTGCCCGACGACGAGTGCCGGAAGGGCATGGTCCCCGGCGCCCTGCCGCCTGAGCTCCTCGGGCCGGACGGCCGGCCGACGCCGGAGGCGCTGGACACGCCGCTGCCGAAGTTCCGCCGCGACGACGACATCCTGATCGTGGTGGCCGGCGGCACCGCCGGGAAGTTCTCGGCGGTGGTCGGCGGCTGGGCGAGCGGCGCGGCCGGCTCGACGGCGGTGACGCGGGAGATCACGGGATAATGATGGAGCCCACCGGTAGACGGGGCATTCGCGGAATCGGACCAGGTAGCAGGGCGAGAATGGCGACGCGAGTCACGCCCTGCCGCCTTCTCGTGAAGTAACCCCCGGCCTTGCTGCATTGAAGCCGGTCGATCCGTAGCATCACCGGCCTGAGGGTGAACGCCATGGACAACGAATCCCCCGTCATTCTCGACCCCACCGACGAACGCGCCCCCATGGGGCGGCAGCCCGCGGCCCGTTCCGCCCGCCTCGAGGGCGCGCTGGGCATCATCGACATCGCGAAGGCGCGGGGCGACGTCTTCTGCGACGAGGTCGAGCGGCTCGTCCGCGAGCGCTTCCCCTCGCTGGACGTCATCCGCCTCCGCAAGCCGACCTACACCAAGCCCGCCCCGGACGACCTCCGGGAGGAGGTGGGGGCGCGGTGCCGGGCCGTCATCCAGGCCCTCGCCGATTGAGGGTCCTGCACGTCGTGCAGTGTGCACGACCTGGTCGACTACGAGGCCCGCGGCATCCCCGCCGTCATGGTGGCGTCGAGCGAGTTCGTCCGCCCCGCCCGGATGCAGGCGGAGGCCCTGGGCATGCCCGCGATCGCGAGCGGCTCGGTGTTCGTGCCGCATCCGATACAGGACGCCACCGACGACGAGATGCGGGCGAAGGCGCGCGACGCGATCGACGACATCCTCGCGGCGCTGACCGCCCCGGCGTGACGCAGGCCGGGCGCGCCGCCCGGCCGAGCCGGAGAGGAGCCCGCGAATGGACGCCATCGCGCCCGCGACCATCGTCGTCTACCTGGTGGCGGCCACCGCCGTCGGCAGCCTCATGGCCCGGCGCGCCGGCAGCTCGGCGGGCTGGGCGGTGGCCGGCGGCGGCATGTCGACCGCGATGGTGGCGTTCGGGGTCGCCGGCACCCGCATCGGGGGCGCCGGCACCTACGGGGTGGCCGGCGACGTCATCACCGGCGGCGTCTGGAACCTGTGGTGGTACGGCATCAACACGTTCCTCGCCCTCGCCATCGTCGGCATCTTCTTCGGCGTCTACTACCGGCGGTTCCGGCTCCACACGGTCGGCGAGCTGTTCACCATCCGTTTCGGCACCCGGCGCTGCCAGTGGCTCACGAGCCTGTGCGTGCAGACCGAGTACGTCGTCGTCAACCTCATCGAGGCCTACGTCATCGGGGTCATCCTGAGCACCCTCACGCCCCTGTCGATGTTCGGCGGGGTGATGGTGGCCGCCGTCATCTTCTCCACCTACGTCTCCCTCGGCGGGCTGTGGGGCACCGCCGTCACCAACCTCATCCACTGCTCGGTGGTGCTCGTCGGCCTCCTGTGGGTGGGCCTGGCCGGCATCGAGCAGCTCGGCGGCTGGGCCGAGGTCACCGCGGCCGTCGGCGGCCAGCTCGATGCGGCCTCCCGGAGCGAGACGGCCTGGTGGGGTTTCGCGGGGGCGGGGTGGCTCCCCGTCATCGGGATGTTCTTCGCGGCGTCGGTGCACACGCCGGCCGCCTCGGTGTACACGAACTACTCGACGGCGGCCCGGACCGAGCGGCAGATCGCGCCGGCGTTCCTGCTCGGGGGCCTGATAGCGGCCGCGATGTCGGTGCTGGCCGGGCTGATCGGCATCCTCACCACCGCCCGCTACGGCTTCGACGCCGGGCTCGGCGGCTACCGCAACCTCACGACCCTGGCCTCGGAGATCGACCCCGTGGTCGGCGGGGTCGCCCTCGCCGCGGTGCTCGCCGCGGTCATCTCCTCCGGCGGCCCGATCCTGCTCTCGAGCGCCACCATGGTGGTCGACGACTGGCTGCCCGCGGCCCGCCGCCGGACGTCAGAGCAACGGCTCAAGGCGTACCGCGTCACCACCACCGTCTACGCCTTCCTGGCGGCGGTCGCGGCCTGGTACGTCGCCACCCGCACCTCGATCTCCATCCTCGACCTGCTGCTGTTCGGCTTCGCCATGGTGGTGCCGCCGGCGGTGGCCCTCGGCTATCTCATCTACTGGCGGCGCACCACCGAGCAGGGCGCCTGGTGGGGGATGGCGGTCGGCTACGGGGCCGGGCTCGCCTGGTTCGCGGCGATCAAGATCGCGCTGGCGGCCGGGCTCACCGCCCCCGAGTCGGCGGGACCCGTCCTGCGCCTCCTCGTCGAGGCGCTCACGGTTGGCGGCGAGGGCGTCGACCCGTCGTACTTCACCTTCTTCGTGCCCCTCGCGGTCGTCCCCATCGTGTCGCTGGTGACCGCCGACGACGAGGCCGGCGGAGACTTCTACGACGTGGTGTCGGGACGCAAGGCGGTCGCCGTCGAGTCGGACCGTGGCCAGGAGTCTGCGCGGTAGAACGGCGTGGACTCGTGGAGGGTTGGTTGGGCGCCAGCCGAGCCGAAGGTGACGATTGGCGGGCCAGGAGGCTGCGCCGCAGGATGCAGATGCGCTGCGTCCGGGTCGACGGACCGTCAGTTGGTCAGCAAACGCAGAATGCCGAGGACGCCGCCGAGGATCGCGAGCGTCTGGGCGAGCATCGCGCCGGCGAAGCGCCACGTCAGGCGCGCCTCGAGGGCGACGAGCTCGGTCTTCAGCTCCGCCTTGGTAGCCAAGTCCTTGATGTCGTCTCTGGTCGCCGGCTCGCCGATGGCGTGGCTGAACACTTCGACCAATGCCTCGGCTTGCTGTTCGCTGATGTCGGCCTCGCGTAGCTTCCGAACCGCAGCGTGTGTGTCAAAGGCAACGGCATTCATGGCTGGTCGCTGTCTCCCGCCGTTCACGGCACCACAAGGCGATTATCACACGTGATCCGGCAACCCCTTCCCCGCCGGCCCCGTCTATAGCCAGTGATGATCGAGACGCGGGCGGTCGAGGGCCTGGTACCGGTCGAGACGACCGACGAGGGCGCGACGCTCGAATCACTCTATCGCACGCACGCCAAGCGGATCTACTCGCTGGCGTACCGCTTCGCGGGCAATGCGGCCGACGCGGAGGAGCTGCTGCAGGACATCTTCCTGCTGGCCCACCGGAAGCTGGACAGCTTTCGGCACGAGGCGGCGCTGTCGACGTGGTTGCACCGGCTCGCCGTCAACCGCTGTCTCGACCACGTGCGGAGCCGGGCGGCGCGCCAGGATGCGGCGACCGAGCCGCTGAACGCGGAGACACCACCGCCGGCGCACGCCGACGCCGGCCCGATCACGCATCTCGACCTCGAGCGCGCCATCGCGCAGCTTCCGGACGGATGCCGCCTGGCCTTCGTGCTGCACGACGTCGAGGGGTACGGGCACCGGGAGGTCGCCGATCGGCTCGGCATCGCCACCGGCACCTCCAAGTCGCAGGTGCACAAGGCGCGGCTGCGGCTCCGCCGTCTGTTGAGGCGACCATGAGCAGGAACGACCACGCACCGGTGTCGGGACCGGCGTGCGAACGCCACGCCGACGCGCTCGCGGCCCTGGTCGACGACGCCCTCGACCCGCGCGACCGCGGGCCGCTCGACGAGCATCTCGCCGGCTGCGCGGCGTGCCGCGATCTCCTGGCGGACCTGCGCGAGATCCGGTCACTCGCCGCGACCCTCGAGCGGATCGAGCCGCCGGCCCGGGTCTGGCACGATGTCCGGCGGCGGACCGCGGCCGAGGACCGGCCGCTCGGGCCCAGAGTCGGATGGCCGGGCTGGTGGCCGCTCGGCGGCACGGCCGTCGCCGGCGCCGCCGCGATCGTGGCAGCCATCCTCTTCATCGAACCGGCCGACCTCGCCCTGCCGCCGGCGAGCGATACGCCCGATCACGCGAGCCGGGCCGCCGCCGCGGCGCTGGAGGAGATCGAGGGGTCGCACGCCGCCGCGATCCGGGAGGTCGAGCAGCGCATCGGGACCGGCGCCCCGATCCCCGCCCGTGACGTGCTGACGAGCAACCTGGCCCTCGTCGACGAGGCAATCGCGGAGAGCCGGTCCGCCGTCGAAGCCGACCCGGACGCCGCCATCGCACGCGAGCGGCTGCACGCAGGCCTGGCCCGGAAGCTCACCCTGCTTCGGACGATGGCCGCCCTGGAACTGGATGGCGGCTGACCCGGCGGGCGCGAGTTGCCGACGCCGCAGCCCGGCGGATCGAAGAGCGGCGAGCGTGCGCGCCGCAGCGGCGAGCGGCCAGCGCCTGAGCGAGAGACCGGCGGCGGCCCCTCGAGGCAGTGACGTGGCGGAGTGAGTCGCCACGGCGGCGGACACCGCCCGCGGTGTGGCCCCGGCCCGGCGGGCAACCTGCCTTCGAGGCAGCCCGGGTGACCAACTCGACAACGGAGAGAGACCATGACCAGACGGTTCCTGTGGCGGGCGAGCATCGTCGCCCTGGTGATCGGGGCGGCCGGGACCGCCAGCGGCCAGACCGAAGAGCTCGTCCGGACCATTCCCATGGCGCCCGGCGGGCAGTTCACGCTCACCAACATCTCTGGCGACATCACGGTGACCGGCGCCGACGACACGGTGTTGACGCTGCGCGCGACTAAACGGCTCGTCGATCCCGGGGCGGTCGGCGAGACGGTGGCCCGCGAAGCGCTCGACCGTGTGGAGATCGAGATCCGCGAGCGGGGCGGTCGGGTCGCGGTCGAGGCCGAGTATCCGCGCCGCGGCCTCGCCGGCCGCCTCGCCGACCTGTTCCGGGGCGGGCGAATGGCGGTGGCGGTGGACTACGTCGTGACCGTCCCCCCCGGCGTCGGAGTCGCGATCGAGTCCGTTTCGGGCAGCGTCACCGTCGAGAACGTCGACGGGGAGACGAGCATCGAGACGGTCAGCGGCGACGTGCGGCTCTCATCGCTGCCGCGGCTCGCCGAGGTCGAGATGGTGTCGGGCGACCTGCTGATGAGCGATGTCGGCAACGAAGACGATCTGTCCGCCCAGGCGGTGAGCGGGCGGATCACCATCGACGGAGTCCGGGCGCCGCGGGTCGACGTGGAGGCGGTCAGCGCGACCATCGTGCTGACCCGCGTCGAGGCCCGGCGGGTCGAGGTGGCGACGGTGTCGGGACCCGTGAGCTTCGACGGCTCCCTCGACACCGAGGGCCGCTACGAGCTCGAGTCGCACTCGGGCAGCATCCGGGTGACGGTGCCTCCCGGAACGGGATTCGATCTCGAGGCGGAGTCCTTCAGCGGCTCGCTCAGCTCGAACGCCGTCATCACGCTTCGCCGGGGCGAATCCGTCGGCGTGGCCGCCGGACCGGCCGTGAGGGCGGACTCGTTCGCGGTGGACGTTACCGACCCGGACAACCCGACCCTCGAAGCCGCTGCGCCGTTGATCCAGTGGGGCATGAACCGCAACGGCAGTCGCGAGCTGGAGGGTACCGTCGGCGACGGCGGCGCCCGCCTGGAGCTGTCGACCTTCAGCGGCGACATGACCATCGTGGTGGGCGGCGCCCCTTGACGGAGGTCTTCCAGGGGGGCGAGAGCGGCGCCGCTGGCGAGAGCGGCGCCGCTGGCGAGAGTCCTAGTTGTCGGCGACCGAGAAGAAGAGGTCCTGCGTCAACTCTTCGTCCTCTTCGTTGTCGGTGACCTTGATCTCGAGGCGATAGGAGCCGGCCGGGAATCCGCCGAGGGGAATGTTCTGCCCGGTCACGAGCTGCATCCCCTGCCGCACGTCGAAGCCCGGCGGCAGCGTCTGCGGGCCGAGCGCCTGCGGCGCGGTGCGGTTGAAGAAGTCCTCGCCGCCGTCGTTCCGCGTGTAGAAGTCGTAGTCGACGGTGACGTCGGGCATGCCGCCGTCGTGTCCGGTGTTGTAGATGACGAACACGAAGCCCAGCACGTCCTGCCTGCCGAAGTCGCCGCTCAGCCGGGGGATGACCCGGGTCGGGCCGACCATGTAGGGGAACTCCGCGAGCTCTTCCGGGGTCGGGGCCTGCTGCAACGGCTGCACGTCCTCGGTCAGGAGGATGCTGCTGGTCTGCAGATCGTCGTTCCACAGGTCGGGAATCGTGACCCGCTCGCGCAGGAGGGTGATCGGCGGCACGAGCGTCTGCCGGCTTTGCCGCCCGAAGGCGTCGATGGTCGCCTCCACCGGCGCCTCGCCGTCGAAGCTGTAGCGGATGGCGATGTAGAGATCGTAGTCGCCGCCCTCGGCCTGCAGGTTGCCGGCGACGCGCACCCGACCGGCCTCCCGCTCGTCGGACTCGACGTAGAAGCCGTTCTCGAAGTCCAGGTCCGTCGAGCCCGCCTCGGCCATGGCCACGTACGCGACGATGTTGTCCTGGACGTCGTTGTCCGCATCGCTCACCGCCGCGGGATCGATCAGCAGCGTGAACGGGACATAGGTGACGTCCTCGGCGCCCTTGAGGTAGCTGGGCAGATAGGTGATGGCGCCTTCGTCGGGGGCGCGCGCCCCCCGCAGGGCCTCGTCCACGGCCGCGACCAAGGTACGCAGCTCGTCTTCCTGCCAGTCTTCGAGATCTTGCGCGCCGACCGGCGGAGCCGCCAACAGCATCGCCGTGACGCATCCGGCCACGACCCACGCGCTTCGAACACAGTCTTTCATGGAAGTTGATCTCCTGGAACGAGGGTGAATCTGGGAAACGGCCCATGATAGGCAACGAACCGATTCAAGTCAATCCAGATCATCTTAAAGTGTTTGTTTTAAAAGGGTTGAAGGACAACACGGTGCAGGGCTCCTAGTGGAAGTCCCGGCTGCCGACCGCGTTCGGCCCCGTGTCGAGCTCGGGGCGCCACAGCGTGTCGGCGACGAGGTGGACGACGCCGCCCGCCCGCTGGATCCTGCCGGTCACGCCGAGGAACGACGCGGTCCGGGCGACCAGGGCATGCTCGTCGAACACCCGGCTCCAGACCACCAGGTTCACGAACCCGGTCTCGTCCTCGAGGGTCATGAACACGACCCCGCCCGCGGTGCCGGGACGCTGGCGGCAGATGACGAGCCCGGCGTAGCGCGTCTTCCGCCCGTCGCGCATCGCCGAGACGGTGCGGGCGTCGGGGAGGCCCCGGGCCCCGAGCTGCGCCCGCAGGGCGGCGAGGGGATGGCCGCGCGGGCTGTGCGCGCTGGTGCGGTAGTCCCACGCGATGGTCTCGCCCGGATCGAGGTCGTCGAACCCCGGGGTCTCGTCCCGCGCGGCCCCGGGCGGCAGGACCGGCGCGAGCGCACGGACGAGGCCGCGGACCTGCCAGAGCGCGTCGCGGCGCCGCCGCTCGAGACCGGCCAGCGCCCCCGCCTCGGCGAGCCGGCCCGCCATCTTCTCGTCGAGGCCGGTCCGGGCCACGAAGTCGGCGACCGAGCCGAACGGCGCTCGCCCGCGGGCGGCCTCGATGCGGGCCCAGTCGCGCGATTCGGACAGCCCCTTGACGTACCGCAGGCCCATCCGCACCGCGAACCCGGGCTTCCGCTCCTCGGAACCGCGCCGTCCCCGGAGATGGCGCGGGCTTCCGGCGGGTCGGTCGGGTGACGAGCGTCGCGGTGGTGAGGCGGCGCTAGCGTCAACGCGCTGCCGGCGGTCGGAATGACGCGCGTCGGGTGACGAGCGTCGCGGTGGTGAGGCGGCGCTGGTCCGCCCCGGCCTCACCGGCCCCGCCGACCCGCCCGCCCCCGGGGCCGGAGAAGACGGCGTCCCGGCCGGCTCCAGGGTGCAGTCCCAGCCGCTGCAGGTGACGTCGACCGGGCGCACGTCGACGCCGTGCCGCCGGGCGTCGTCGACGATGGTGGCCGGCGCGTAGAACCCCATCGGCTGCGCGTTGAGCAGCGCACAGGTGAAGACGTCGGGATAGTGGCACCGCAGCCAGGACGTGGCGTAGGCGATGAGGGCGAAGCTGGCCGCGTGGCTCTCGGGGAACCCGTACTCCCCGAAGCCGCGAATCTGGCCGAACACCCGCTCGGCGAACTCGGGGGCGATGCCCTTGGCCGTCATCCGGCCGACGAGCCGGTCGTGGTGGCGCTCGATGCGCCCGCTGCGCCGCCACGCCGCCATGTCGCGCCGCAACTGGTCGGCCTCGCCGGGGGTGTAGTCGGCCGCGACCATCGCGAGCTGCATCACCTGCTCCTGGAACAGCGGCACCCCCAGCGTCTTCGCGAGCACCGGCTCGAGGCACGGGTGGGGGTAGGCCACCGCCTCCTCCCCGTTGCGCCGCCGCAGGTACGGGTGCACCATCCCGCCGGTGATGGGCCCCGGCCGGACGATGGACACCTCGATGACGAGGTCGTAGTAGCTGCGCGGCCTGAGCCGCGGCAGCATCGCCATCTGCGCCCGGCTCTCGATCTGGAAGACGCCGACGGTGTCGCCGCGGCAGATCATGTCGTAGGTGGCCTCGTCCCCCTCCGGAATCGCGGCCATCGACAGGGTGCGGCCGTAGTGCCGCGCCAGCAGCCCGAACGACAGGTCGAGCTGGGTCAGCGCCCCCAGCCCCAGCAGGTCGACCTTGAACAGCCCGAGGTCCTCCAGGTCGTCCTTGTCCCATTGAATGACGGTGCGTCCGGGCATCGCCGCGTTCTCGATCGGCACCAGGTCGTGCACCGGCTCGTGGCCCAGCAGGAAGCCGCCGGGGTGGATGGACAGGTGGCGGGGAAAGTCCCGGATCTCGCCGGCGAGTCGCACGAGGTGCGCCGCCGCCGGTCCTTCGCCGTCGAGCACCTGCCGCACCGTGTCCCCGTCGACGGCATCGTGGTGGGACAGCCGCCTGGCGAGCCGGTCGACCGCGGTCTCGGGCAGCCCCAGCGCCTTCCCCACCTCGCGCACGGCCGAGCGGGCGCGGTAGCGGACGACGTTGGCGACCATCGCCGCCCGGTCGCGCCCGTACTTCTCGTAGACGAACTGAATCACCTCTTCCCGCCGCTCGTGCATGATGTCGAGGTCGATGTCGGGCGGCTCGGCCCGCTCGCGCGACAGGAAGCGCTCGAACAGCAGATCGACCCGCGTGGGGTCGACGGCGGTGATGCCGAGGCAGTAGCAGACGGCCGAGTTGGCGGCCGACCCCCGCCCCTGGCAGAGGATGCCGTGGCGGCGGCAGAACTCGACGATCTCCCACATGGTGAGGAAGTAGCCGCAGTAGTCGAGCTCGTCGATGAGGGCCAGCTCCTTCGCAATCTGCGTCCGCACCGCGGCGGGGACGCGGCCCCCGAAGCGCCGCCGCGCCCCCTCCTCGGCGAGCCGGCGGAGCCAGCTCGACGAGGTGTCGCCGTCGGGCAGGCGCTCGGACGGATAGCGGTAGCGGATCTCGGCGAGCGAGAAGCGGCACCGGGCCGCGATCTCGACCGTGCGCGCCACCGCGCCGGGGTCGTCGCGGAACAGCTCGGCGAAGGCGGCCGGCGCCTTCAGGCCATGCTCGGCGTTGGCGCGGATGCGGCGCCCCGCCCGGGCGAGGCTGACGCCGTGCCGGATGCAGGTCAGCACGTCCTGGAGGTCACGGCGGGCCGGGTCGTGGTAGAGCACCTCCGTCGCCGCCGCCAGGGGCAGACCTATCTCTTGGGCCTGCGCCCGCAGCCACCCTTCCCGCGGGGCCTCGGCGGCGAGGCGGTGGCGCGCCAGCAGCCCGCAAGCCCGGTCGCCGAAGGCGTCGCGGAGCGCGGCCAGAGCCGGGCGGTCGCGGGCGGCGTCGGCCTCGGCCGCCCAGTGGGCGCCGGGCCAGAGGGCCAGCAGCCCGGCGGCGTGCCCGCAGACCTCGTCCACGGTGACGCTGCACTCGCCCTTGGCGTGCCGGCGTCGGCCGCGGGTGACGAGCCGGCAGAGGTTGGCGTAGCCGGCGCGATCGGTGGCCAGCAGCACCAGCTTCGCCCCGCCGTCCAGCGACAGCTCGGCCCCGCACATCAGGTGCACGCCGAGCTCGCGGGCCCGCACGTGGGCGCGCACGATGCCGTACACGCCGTCCCGGTCGGTCAGCGCGAGGCCGGGCAGGCCCAGGGCGTGGGCCTGCTCGACCAGCTCCTCGGGATGGGAGGCGCCTTCCAGAAACGAGTAGTTGCTCTTGCACCAGAGCGGCGCGTACGTCTCCACCTCGGCCCGCTTCCACCCGGCTCGTTTTCCACCGCGGTTCCGCCGCAGCTCGTTCCACCACCGCGGCTCGGCATCACCGCGGCTCGTTCCACCGCGGTTTCATTCCACCGCGCCCTGCTCGACCAGCCCCGGCAGCGCGGCCATGGCAGATCCTGATCGGCTCGTTCCGCCGCGGTTTCATTCCACCGCGCCCTGCTCGAACCAGGCCCGGCGGCGGCGGTCGTAGTAGATCCACCGCCAAGTGCGCCCGCCGGCGCTGGCGAAGTAGTACTCCCGGTGGACCGGAGTTCTCCACCAGCCGCCCGACACCACGTAGGGCCCGCGCATTCCGGCGGCCCGGCCGGTTGCAGCCGTTGCCGGCGGACCATGGGCGTCCCGGTCCGCCGCGGCCGGCGCGGAATCGTGGCCGGCGCCGCCCGACACCCGGCCGTCCAGCTCGCGCCGCCGCCGGGACGGCACCCGGCGCGGCGCGACGAAGAGACGCCGCACCAGCGAGAGGGCGCCGGTCGGGGCGGGGACCGGGCGCACGACGTGATCCAGCGGCAGCCAGGCGAAGGCCGCCTCGGGCAGATGCCCGTCGGCGAGCGCCGCCCGCACCACCGCACCGTCCCCGAACTCGGCCCTGATGCGGGCCACCGCGCGGTCCGCGGCCCGGAGGTCACGCCGCCCCCCCTCCTGAAAGAGCCGCAACTGCTCGCGGGTCGCCCGCGCCGGCGTCACCGCCAGGGCGATCTCGATCACCCCGGCGGACAGGGTCGGGAGTCTGCGCCGTGGAACGGCGCGGGCTCCCGGCGGGTCGGTCGGGCGCCCAGCGGAGCCGTCAGGCGACGATTGGCGGGCCAGGCCCTCGACGCGCAGACGCACGAGGTTCAGGACCTGCCGGATGTCGAGGGTCGGGGCGGCGGGGCGAATGCTCTCGACCCGCTCGACCCGCGGCGCCGCGGCCGGCGCGTCCAGCCGCAGGCGGAGCTCGAGGCCGGCCAACGCCTCCTGCCGCGACGCCATCACCCCGAGCAGCGGGTCGAGGGCCTGCTTGACCAGGAACAGCAGGCCCTCGACCCCGGTCTCCGGCTCATCGAGATCGAGGCGGCGCGCGAGCGGCTCGACCGCCGGCGCGGGCTGGAAAGGGACCACCAGGTCCCCCGCCGCCTCGCGGTGCAGCCGATGCGCCTCGCGGCCGAAACGCCGCCGGACGCCGGCGGCCGGCAGCCGCAGGAACGCCCCCACGGTGCGGACCCCGAGCTTGTCGAGGGCGTCGCGCAGCGCGGGGTCGACGTCGAGCCGGCGCAGCGGGACGCGGCGGGCCGCCCGCCGCTCGGCCGCGGCGTCCTCGAGCACCGTTACCCCGCCGTCCGCCCGCCGACGATCCGCTTCCACCGCTTCGCCTGCGCCAGGAGTCTGCGCCGTAGAACGGTGCAGACTCCTGGCAGGGTTGGTTGGGCGCCCAGCGGAGCCGAAGGCGACGATGGGCGGGCCAGGAGTCTGCGCCGTAGAACGGTGCAGACTCCTGGCAGGGTTGGTTGGGCGCCCGGCGGAGCCGAAGGCGACGATGGGCGGGCCAGGCCCCCGAGTCGCGCCAACCACGCAACCGTCCGGTCCCCGGCGGGCCGCCTCCCCTCCGGCCCGCGCCCGCGCATGCTCGGCGTCGTCGAGCACCGTGACGCGGGAATCCGGCCTTCGGCGGGCGGCTTCCCCCCCGGCCCGCGCCAGCGCATAGGTGCCGAACCGGGTGAACCCCACCACCACCCATGCCCGGAACCCCACCGCCCGAAGCTGAACCCGCACCCCGCGCGCCCAGTCCACGAGGGAGGCGAACAGCGGCTGCAGCCCCGAGGCGTCGAGCCAGAACACCCCGGAACGGGCGCGCGACGGCTCGACGCCGGGCGTGAACCGCCGCAGCAGGCCGGCGATCGCGGCGACGCCGGCCTCGACGTCGCCGGGAGACACCTCGGCCGCGCGCAGCCCATCGGCCAGCGACAGCCCCGCCGCGTACGACATGCCGGGCAGCACCCCGGCCCGGCGGGCCGGCTCGTTCACCCACTCGACGACCCCCTGCGGCCGATCGCGGTCGACCACCGCCGCCGGCTGCGCCGCCCACCCGGGCTGCCGGCGCATCAGCAACTGGAGCGGCAGCGCCGGCACGTCAACACAGGCCATCCGGTCCACGACACACCTCGACGTGACTCCACCCGGGCCCGCCCCGCTTGTCCTCGAGCACCCGGGCACGGCAGCGCCGGCACGTCAACACGTCCATCCGGTCCACGACACACCTCGACGTGACTCCACCCGGTCCGCCCTGCTCGTCTTGAACACCCGGGCGCGGCAGCGCCGGCCCGTCAACACAGCCCATCCGGTCCACGACACACTTCGACGTGACTCCACCCGGGTCCGCCCCGCTTGTCCTTGAGCACTTGAGCAGTGCACGTGAAGTCGGTGACCCCGGCGCGGCGGGCGCCCACCCCCACCACCTCCTGGCGCACGGCCGGCTCCTGCCGCGCCTCGGCCCTGAGCGACACGAGGGAGCCGAGCGACACGTCACCGCCCCCCTTCCGGGTCAGGAACAGCACCGCCGACTCGTGCTCTCTGGCCAGGCCGAGCAGGCGCATCTGCATCGGGACCGGCACCCGGGCGGCCTCGCCGAGGTCGAGCACGAGGAGGCCGAAGGCGCCCGAGCGCGCCAGGTGCTCGGCCGCGCGCGGAAGCTGCCCGACCGCCGGCAGCCGGACGACGACCAGGGCGTCGAGGTCGACGCCGCCGCGCGCCACGTCGGGGGGAAAGAAGGCGCTCGCGTCAGCCGTCAGCCAGCCCACCGGCTCGCCGGCCCGCTGAGCGTCGAGCACCAGCGAGAACGCCAGGGTCAGCCCCGCCGCGCCCTCCCGGCTCGACAGCTCGGCGAGGCGCCCGGCGAGGGCGGCCAGACGCCACGACCGGAGCGGCCCGCCGGTGGGCCCCGGAGAGGCAGGCGCACCCCGTCGCAGGGTCGCGTCCAGGCGCCCCGTCAATCGCGGGGGAAGCTTCAGCGCGGCGCGGGCCATCGCGCATTCCCATCAACCTACGGTGCGGCGCACCTCGACGACCTTGCCGAGCAGGGTGATCTCCCGGTCGGACCGGATGGGCGCGAACTCGGGGTTCTCCGGGTGCAACTCCACCCGGCCGTCCCGCCGGCGCAGCCGCTTGACCGTCGCCTCGCCGTCGACCAGGGCCACCACCAGCGCCCCCGGGTCGGCGGTCGGCTGGCGCCGCACGATCACGAGGTCGCCGGGCAGGATGCCCGCCCCCACCATGCTGCGCCCCTGCACCCGCAGCGCGAACAGCCCCGCCCCCGCCCGGTCGGCCGGCACCGGCACGTAGCCTTCGACGTCCTCGACCGCCTCGGCCGGACGCCCCGCCTCGACCCGCCCCAGCAGCGGCACCCAGCCCACCGGCGCCGCCGGCTCGCCGCCCATCGGCAGGCGATAGCCCCGGGCCTTGCCGCGGGCCGCCGACAGCTTCCGCTCGGCCACGAGCTTCTCCAGGTGGTACCGCGCCGTGTGCGGCGTGCGAAAGCCGAACACCTGCTGCACCTCGCGCACCGTCGGCGGGTCGCCGGCGAGCAGCCGGTCGCGAACGAACCGGAACACCCGGTCGCGGGTCCGCCCCGCCCGTGTCTGGCTCATGGCTGGAGAATGTAATACATTTGTATCACGACGATCAACCCCTCGCGGTTCTCCCCTCCAGCGGGACCCCGCCGGGAATGGGCGCCCCGTGTGACCGATTGCGGCGCGGCCATTGAGCGATGACATCAGGCATCCATTCGTCTAGACTGTAGCGGTGCGGCGCTTCAACTGGGATCCGGCCAAGAACGTCCGGTTGAAGCGGGAGCGGGGCATCTCGTTCGAAGAGGTGGTCTTTCACATTGGAAATGGCAACTGAAAAAGGGACCCCCGTGGCCACGTGAAAAGGGACCCCCAAGTATCCGTCAACGCATCAGATTCTGGGCCCTCCCTGTCTGAGCGTTCCCGGGCTGTCGGCGGGCTCGCCCGGGACCGTGCGCGCAGCCGGCGTCAAGGCCGTCAGCCCCGCGAAGCGGGGGCGGAGCGAAGCGACGCGCCTTGACGCCGGCGAGCACACGGTCATGCTGATGGGCCCGACAGCCCGGGTCAGCATCATCGACGGCCTCCGTTCTTCCCGGATGCCGGCGCCGGCTCCGCTTCGTGGCCACCAAGGGGAAGCTGTCGCCGGCGGTCTAGCCGTCACGCCCGAAGCCCCTGGGCAGCTCGACGGCCTCCAGCACCGACAGGTCCAGCTCGCAGACCTGCTCGAGCAACTCCGCGGTCGCGGACCCGGCAAGCGATGCCGGCAACGCGTCCCGCCACGCCCGGTACTGGTCCTGCAGCGCCAGGAGCGACCGCACCGCGTCGTCCCACCGCTGTGGCCGCGACCGCCGGTCCGCCGGCCGGCGGTACCGGACCCGGGACTCGCCGGCCTGCCGCCGCTCTCGGTAACGCGCCTGCCGCTCCGCGTTCGTCAAGGCCATGACCACTCCGCACCGTTACGTAACGGACCGGTGACGGGCGGCTCGGCGCCCGGACGTTCACGACGCCGGGCGACGGCGGGCCCGCCGTCGCCCGGCCCGCGTCGGTCGCCGTGTACGTGTAGAGCGCTCGGCGGGTAGCGCGGACGGCGCCGTCCGCTTCCCGCGCAAATCGCCGACCTGCGCATCCGTGACCAACCCGTCCCCGGTGGGGAAACGGGCGGTGTCAACCGATCCGCGGATGCTCCCGCGACCGGCCCGTCGCCACCGCGGCGACCGGCAAGATAGTCGCCGTCGAGCAGGCGCGCGCCCCGGAGACATCAACGGCCCCCCCGCCGGCCGGCGCCCGGCGACCGGTTCCGCTTGGCGGCCTGAAGCCTGAAGCTGCCGCCCGTGGTCTGCAGTACCGTCGCGTGGTGCACGACCCGGTCGATGACCGCGGCGGCCGCCGTCGGGTCGAGGAAGACCTCGGACCAGCGCGCGAACGGCAGATTCGTCGTCACCACCAGGCTCCGGCGCTCGTACCGCTCGCTGATGAACCCGAACAGCAGGTCGGCGCCGGTCTTGTCGAGCGGGACGTACCCCAGCTCGTCGACGTGGACCGCGTCGTAGCGGGCAAGCTGGGCGAGCTTGCGGGCCAGCCGGCCCTGCTGCTGCGCCTCGACGAGCATGGTGACCAGCTCGGCCGCGGTCACGAACCGCACCCGGTAGTCGTGCTGACAGCAGGCCATCCCCAAGGCGATGGACAGATGCGTCTTCCCCGTGCCGACCCCGCCGACGAACACGACGTTGGCGGCCTCGGCGACGAAGCGGCAGTCGAAAACCTGCAGGACCGCGTCGCGGTCGAGGTCCGGCTGCGCCTCGAACGAGAAGGCGTCCAGCGTCTTCAGTGTCGGGAAGCGGGCGTCCTGGATGCGGCGTTGGATGCGGCGCTCCCGCCGTGCGGTCACCTCCAAGTGCACCAACTGCGCCAAGTAGTCGGCCGGCGCCTGACGCTGGCGGACGGCCTGCTCGGCCAGGGGCCGCCACTGAGACGCGACCGTCGACAGGTACAGCGCCTTCAGGTCCGCGGCCAGATGCGGGGGCTCGGTGATCGTGGCAGCCATCAGCGGGAGCCCTCCACCAGCGCGTCATACGCCGACAGCCTCGGCGCGGGCACCGCGATCCGCGCCAGCTCCGGACGCACGCCCGAGACCGGCGGGCACACCGGCGGCGGGCCGGCCTCCTGCTGTCGGAGGATGAGCCGCACCGTCTCCAGACGCGGGGAATGGCGCTCGATCGCGGTCCTCACTGCGCGCTCGACGGCCGTGGCCGGGTGCGACTCCATCAACCGCAGCATCCGGACCCACTCCTGATCGGGCTTGCGGGTGTGCTTCGCCAGCTCCGCCCGCGCCTGCTGCCACACCGGCGCCAGCCGCCAGTCGAGGAGAGCCGTCGCCTCGGCCACGGCCCGGTGCTTGCGCTCGAGCAACGGCAGCACGTGAAGCGCATCGAGGACCTTCGCGCCCCGGACGAACGCCCGGCGATGCTCGGCGACCACCTCGGCGCCGACCGCGATCGCTACCCGGTCGTGATACAGCTTCGCCCACACCGGCCGGTAGGCATGGCGGATCGGCACCGAGTACGTCACCCGGTCCACGCGGACGTGCCCGAACTTGTCGGCCACCCGCGCGACGACGCGGCAGGTGGTGGGCAGGTGGGCGGGCATCGCCCGCAGGCGCCGGCGCTCCTCCGCCAACGCTTCCTCGACCGGGCGCCCATCCTCGAGCTGGCGCGTCGGCAGGTCGGCCTCCAGCTCGGTGATGATCGCCGCGTTGAGGGCCGCCCAGCTCTCGACCGCGAGCCGCGGCCGGAACACCAGGTTCCGGACGTATTTCACACCGCACTCGACGGAACCCTTCTCCCAGCCTTTGGCCGGCGCGCAGAACTCGGCCCGGAACGGATATCCGCCCCGGAACGCCTCGAACGCCTCGGTCTGCACCCGGTCCCGACCGGTCAACACGTCCTTGACCGCCAGCGAGGTGTTATCGAGGATGACGCGCTCCACCACGCCCCCGTAGTAGCGGAACGCCGACTCGATGCCGTCGAGCAGCGACTCGAGCCGCTCGACCGGGTACGCCTTGGCGAAGTACGCGTTGGAGAACGGCAGCGTCGCCACCAGGTACTTCACCTTGCACGGCACGCCCGCGATGTCGACCCACGACTCGCCGAAGTCGACCTCCAGGGTGGTCCCGGGGCGCACGCTACGGTGCACGAAGGCCTCCTGCCTCGTGGTGGCTGCCCGCAGCACCGCGACGTAGCGGCGCACCGTGCGCGCCGGGACGGGTCCGGCCAACGGCAACAGCAGCCGGCGAATCCGCTTCGCCGTCAACCGCGGCTCCTCGCCCAGCCACTGCCTGATCCGCTCCCGCCACGGATCCAGGATGCTGGGCCGCGGCGGCGACACCCGCACCGGTGGCGTCGACCGGCCGATGGCCCGCCGCACCGTCTTGACGTCGAGCTTCAATCGCCGGGCGATCTCCTTCTTCGGCACACCCTCCACCAGATGCAGGTGGCGGACCTCGGCCCACTGGGTCATCCTGATCACCTCCGCGTCCCTCCTGGCTCGGTCGACGAGACGACCGTGTCTCGCCCCGTCGATCATCGCCAGGGGCCGCTGTTTCCGAGTGCTCAGGGGGTCCCTTTTCAAGTGGCCATGGGGTCCCTTTTCATGTTGCCGCTACCATTCACATCGAGAACGGCGACGAGGTCGACATCTTCGACCATCCGAACCAGGACCGGTACCCGGGGCAGAAGATCTCCGTGGTCATGGTCGACGACTACGCGTACCTGGTGCCGTTTGTCGAATCCGAGACCGAGGTGTTCCTGAAGACGATCATCCCGAACCGGGCGGCGACCCGGCGGTATCTGAGAGACTCACGATGATGGCCCGGCTGACTAGGGAGGAACAGGAGATCGTGGATGCGTTCGAACGCAACGAACTGCGGTCGCCCCGGAACAAGGCCGAGGTGATGAAGCAACACCGGGAGTACGCGGCGGCCACGTTCCGAAAGGACCGCCGCGTGAACGTGAGGATTTCCAGCCGGGACCTCGATGCCCTGAAGAAACGGGCCCTGTCGGAAGGCATTCCCTACCAGACCCTGATTGCCAGCGTGCTGCATCGGTACGTCGAGGGCCGGCTGCGCGCGGCGGAAACGTCCGACTGAGGCGCGTCACCCACGGCTTCGGCCATCTCCACGCGAGCCGCGCCGCGCGAGGTCGGAATCAGCTTCTGCATGGCCCGGCCGCCGCGGTGTAGCCGGAGCGGGACGTTGAACAGTTCGTCGCTCAAGGCGGCGAGATCGAACTCCCGCGTGGCGGCCCCGGCGGTGTGCCACGCTACGCACGCGAGCACCGGCACGAGGGCGATTCGTCTGCTGAGTCGCGGCTTCCCATCGCGACTGCCTGACGGGCGGCCCGGCGTCTGCGGCCCGACCCGCGGCCGCACGTTCGGCGAGCCCGTGGTCATCCTGCGCCGAGCGGCCTTCCTGTCGATGCTCACGTGAGGCGAACGGGGTCCTTGCGGGCGATCTGCCCAACGGGCGGGGGTGCCAACGCAGCCCCGCCACGGCGTCTCAATGACCCCTCCGTTCTCGTGCGGAGAGTCACCCGCCGGAGCGATGGAGGCTCGACTCCCGTGCAGGCAACGAACACCGTACCGAGTCGCCGTCATGTCCCAAGTGTGCCGTCATGTCCCAGGTGTGGCGCTCCGATGGCGCTGCGCACGGCCAGAATCGGCCGGAACGCCGGGGGCAAGTTCTGGGGTTGCACGAAGTTCCCTGACTGTCGCGGCACCCGAGATGTCGGGGACCATCCCGGCGATGTCATCGACGTCACGAGACCCCTGACTCAGGATGGCGGTGACCGTCCGGGCCAGCCGTCACGAAGATCCCGTGAGTTGCCCGTTGAATGGACCGACGGTATCGCTGCGCCGCGTCCCGGTTTCGTGCCCGAGTACGTGTCCGTCGGGGCGCTTCCCGGAGTCCTCCACGAGCTCCTGCGCCGCGATACGCGATTGGGGCAAGTTCTCAGCCAGTGCCTGCTGCTGTCCCGCCGTGGCCGCGTGCGTGACAGCACGGCGGATTCCCGCTTCACGAGCGCCCTTCTCCTCAAGATCCTGCGCAGAGGCCGAGCGCCCCTTGCAACGCTCGATGTCGAACGCGCGGCCTTGCGCGTCCGCGGCTTCGCGGACCACGTGAACGAACTCGGCGCGGACAACCCCGAAGTCGGCTGGGACTCCGATGGCCTGCCCGCGCGACTGCGTGTGAAGCCCGAGTCGGTCCTGTCGATGGCCGTCGAGCGGGAGCCCTTCGTTCTCGATGCCGCCTTCGACGTCGACTCCGCCGACGAGTCGCTCCTGGGCAGCGATGCCGAGGCTTCGTTCCTGAAGGCGTGGGCGCCATCCGCTCTCGAGCCCGCCGCCGGCCACTGGTTCACGCCGCAGGCCCCGCTGGACAGACTGATCGAGTCCGGCGGCCTGGGAGACGGCAGCGGGGCGCGCCGCTGCGACTTCCTCTTCAACCACCCCGGCGGTCCGCCGTTCGTGATCGAGGTCGATGGCCCGGAACACGATGCAGTGGCCGACGAGGCGCGGGACGAATTATTGCGCTCCGTCGGGATCGAGGTCCTTCGTGTGACGAACGCCGAGGTCCTGCGTGGTCACGGACCCGCACTCGACCGGGTCCGCGCTCGGTGCCACGAGGCGCTCGCCGCCTTCCGTCCCGTCGCCGACGATGACCGGGCCGCCGCCTCGCTCGCCATCGACTGCGCCGCCGCCGCCAAGGTGCAGTTCGCCGTCGCCCGCGCCGTCGAGTACGGATGGCTGACGGCCGGTACGGATTGGGAGATCGACATCAGCGGCATGGGAGCTCCCGCCACGGCCGGCGTACTGGACACACTCGTGTTACTCGCCGGCTTCGACACGCTCTACGGCACGTGCTCCATTCCCGCCGCATGCACTGTCCGCGCGGGTGACCAGCCCCCCGTCACTTGGGTGCACACGGACAACGAGTACGGCGAGTGGACGGTGACGACCAGTTCCAGGGCGGGCGCCGACCAGGGAGCCGACCGCGTGCACATCGCCATCGAACCCCGGTCGAGTCCGTTTCACGCGCTCTCCGACGACAGCCGGACCGATTTCGTTATTCGTCCGGCGTTTGTCCCGGTACCGCTGGCGACCGAGCAGTCGTTCGACCACCATCGACGGTCCGTCGCTCCGCAGACCTATCGGGAAGCGAGTGCGCCGCTCACGATGTTCCTCCGCAACGTGTTTCGCAAGCGCGACTTTCGCCCCTTTCAGGGCGAGGCAATCTTCAACGCGCTCCGCCGGAACGACTGCGTGGTCCTGCTGCCGACCGGCGCCGGGAAGAGCATAATCTACCAACTTGCGGGACTCCTCATGCCTGGCCTGACGCTGGTCGTCGATCCGATCAACGCGCTCATCGAAGATCAAGTCGAGGGCCTGCACGCCTACGGAATGGACCGCGCGGTCGCGCTCACGGGAGACATCGACCGCGTCGAACGCGAACACCTGCTGCGGCGGGTCGAGCGTGGCGAGTACCTGTTCGTGCTCCACTCGCCCGAGCGACTACAATCGCCACAGTTCCGCTCGGCCCTGAGGGCGCTTGCAGAGTGCTCGCTCGTCAATCTCGCCGTCATCGACGAAGCTCATTGCGTCTCGGAGTGGGGACACGACTTCCGCCCGGCGTACCTGAACCTCGGGAACAACCTGCGCCGTTTCGGCGCAGGCGGGGCGCAGAGTCCGCCGCCACTGCTCGCGCTCACGGGAACCGCCTCGCGCGCAGTGCTTCGGGACATGCTCACCGATCTCGGCATCGACCGGGGGCGCTCGGAGGCGCTGGTCCGCCCTCATTCGTTCGACCGGCCCGAGCTCCACTTCGAGATCGCGCACACGTCGCCCAAAGAGGACCCTCGGGCCGCACTCCGCGGCGTGCTGAACGCCTTGCCGGGGAAGTTCGGATTGCCCCGGACGGAGTTTTTCCGCGCTGCCGGCCGGGACACCGCATCTGGAATCGTGTTCGTGCCGACGGTGAAGGCGCGGACGTACAGTGTGCGTGATGCCCGCGGCATCGTTCAGAATGCGACCGGTTCGGAGGTCACCGTCTACAGCGGCTCCTCACCCTCCCCCGACAGCGGCGACGGCTCTCGGAGCTGGAACGAAGAGAAGCGCCGGAACGCCGCCGCCTTCAAGACCAACCGTGTTCCCGTCCTCGTGGCGACCAAGGCATTCGGCATGGGCATCGACAAGCCGAACATTCGCTACACGGTGCACTTCGGCATGCCAATGTCGCTCGAGAGCTTCTACCAGGAAGCCGGCCGCGCCGGCCGGGACGGCAAGCCCGCGCGGTCGATCGTCGTGTTCTCCGAGTACGACAGGATCCGTTCCGACCGGTTGACCGACCCGGACCTCGCCCTCGATGAACTCCGTGAGCGGTTCGAGGAAGTCGATGGAGACCGCAAGACCGGGGATGACGTGACACGCGCCCTCTGGTTCCACCTGCAGGCGTTCAGCGGGGCGAGCCGGGAGGTCGGCGCGGTCGAAGAGCTGCTCGACCTGATCGGCGATCTTTCGTCGAGCTTGCGAAGGGAGATCCCGTACGACGGCGACGACGACAAGAGACGCAAGGAAAAGGCCATCTACCAACTGCTCAAGCTTGGCGTCGTTCACGATTACGAGGTTGACTTCGGCGGGAAGAAGTTCATCACTCACGCCGGTGTTTTCGACCTCGATCGATGCAGAGAGCGGTTGGTCGAGTACGTGCGCGCAGCGACGCCCGGCAAGGTGGGGGCATTCGTGCGGCGAACGAACGCGATCGACCCGCACGGGGCGCGCGCAGCGGCGCTCGCTCTGACCAGAATGCTCGTGGAATTCACGTACGACGAGATCGAGCGTTCGAGACGGCGGGCGATCATGGAGGCGGTGCAGCTCGCCCGCCACGCGGTGAGCGATTCGGACATTCGCAGGCGGTTGCTCGATTACCTCCAGGAGGGCCTTGGCGCCGAACGCATCGAGCAGTTGCTGGAGAGCGAGAAGGTCGAGTTGTCGGCGTGGTGGGAACTCGTCGGCAAGGTGCAGACCGAGATGGACGCCGGTGAACTGCGGGGTCTCTGCATCCGCGCGCTCGAGTCCCAGCCGGATCATCCAGGACTTCTGCTGACACGCGCTGTCGCCGAGACGATGTGCTCGGATCACGATGAGGCCGTCAGTCGCAAGGGCATCGACGCCGCAATCGGCGCCGCCGTCTACAAGTATGAGATACCCCCGGCGGACATCGAATCGAGCATCGACAGCCTGTTCGACCTCGCAGCGGGGCGCGCGCGTGACCTCGGCCCGGCGCTCACGATCGCGCTGCTGGACCTAGCCGACGAAAGACCTGACTGCGCTTCTCTCGGGCCGCCGACCTCCCGCCGTGCCGTTCTGCTCGACGACCCTCGCGTGCGCGCCATCGTGGCCACGCGACGAATTCGGAACGTCGTTGACCGTCTGGAACGCGTGGCGGGACGCTTGGTTCGGGAGTACGAGGCGCGCGAGATAACGGAGGCGTTGGGAGCCTGACATGAACATGATGGACGATGTCCACGAACGGCTCAACGAGACTGAGCGACGGGCCGGCGAGGTTGTCTCGCATCTCGAACAACTGGAGTCGATACAGCGGACCCTTGGGAGCGCCCAACAAGGGCTCAAGAAAGCGAACACCAACGTCCAGAGTGTTGCGGATGCAACCAGAAAGGCGGTCGACGCGCTGCATGAGACCCTGCTCGCGTTCCGAGACGCCATCGAGGTGATTCGGCGGTCGGACCCGGCGGCTGTGAGGGAATCACTCGCACGCATCGAGACAGAGGTCGGTCGGATTGGCGCGAAGCTCGCGGTCGTCGACGACCTCGGGTCCGAGCTGAAGGACATCCGAAGGACGATGGCCCAAACAGCCGAGAGCAGTGACAGGGAGATCAAGAGACTGATCGAGGATGCTGTCGAGCGTCTGTCCCGGCAGACCCTTGCCGACCGAATCTTCGGACGGCACCGGTCGACGTGAAGCTCGCCAACCTTGCGCCGCTGTTCGCACGACGAACGAGGCCGGGGGAGGATGGCCCCGCGAGCATGAAGAGGCACCGGGAGTACGCGGCAGCCACGCCCCGAGAGGACCGGACGCCCCGGTCCGCTACGCGCCGGCCGCCACGCGCCGGATCAGATCGGGCAGGTTGACGAACCGGACGGCGACCCCGCGGTAGTCGCGGACGTACGAGGTCACGGTGTCGTCGGTCACGACGAAGTTGTCGCCGTCGGGATAGCGGGCCCGAAAGGCCCTCAAATTTCGTGCGTCGAAGCCGGCGGCACGCCACTTGCACTCGATGGCCACGGGCGAGCCGCCCCTGCCGCCGAGGACGAAATCGATCTCGTGTCCCCGCTTGTCCCGCCAGTACCGCACGCGGGGGTGCCGGACCCCGGCGAGATACTCGTTGAGCACGTAGTGCTCCCACAGCAGGCCGCGATCCTCGTCCCGCAGCCGGTCCCACCCCTTGAACAGGCACATGAACCCGGTATCGAACCCGTAGACCTTCGGCGCCGCCACGATCTCCGAGGCGCGACGCGTGCTGTAGGGCCTGACGACCTGCACGACGAGCGTGTCCTCGAGGACCCGCAGGTAGTTGGCGACGGTGGTCCGGCTCACTTCGCATGGACGGGCGAACCGCGTGGCCTCGAAGAGGCCGCCGCTCTGCGCGAGCACCAGCTCGACGAACCGCAGGAACGACCAGCGGCGCTCCAGGCGGAAGAGCTCCTGGATGTCCCGGGCCCAGTAGGAGTCCAGCCACTCCTGGAATCCGTGCGCGGGCAGCGCGTCGGCGAGGAAGAACGGTGGCAGCCCACCGTGCCGGAACCGGTGATCGATGCCGCGGGGGCCGAACTCCTCCTCGTCCTGCCGGATCATCGGCGTCAGCCGGAGGTCGCGCTTGCGGTCGGTGAGGGTGTCGCGGAACCGCCGGGAGGCGCCGAGGAACGACGACCCGGTCGCGATGACGCGCGTCTCCGGGTGGTAGTCAGCGGCGATCTTGAGCAGCTCGGACGGATTGCGCAGGCGCTGGATCTCGTCGACGACGATCCGCCGTCCGGCCGCGTCTCGGAGAAACCGCTCGGGATCCTCCAGGGCGCGCCGAGTGCTGGGCAGCTCGCAATCGAAGTAGTCGACGTCGGGCAGGGAGCGGCACAGGAAGGTCTTGCCGGCCCGGCGGACCCCGGAGAGCCACACCACCGACTTCTCCCGCCACAAGCGCTCGATGACCTCGATCCAGTGGCTGCGTCGAACCATATGTCACCACGGATAGCATATGGTGCTACCAAATGCAATCCTGATGACGTTTGGTCTCGTATCGAAGTCGGACTCCTCAGTCGATCTGGTACTCCGGCGTGCTCATGATGAGGTGGGCCGCCATGCGCAACGGGTCCTCCAGGTAGGTCTCGGCGCGGGCGAGGTCCGAGGTGCCGAGCTCGGCGTCGAGGAGCGTCACCAGGGCGTCGCGCATGCCCGCCGACACCGGCATCCGCAGGAAGCGCGCCAGCAGGTAGTCGACGGCCTCGCCGGTGGTCGCCGCCCCGCTGTCCATGACCATCCGCGTCATGTCCACCCGGGCCGCGCCGCGCGGGGTCGGAATCAGCTTCTGCATGGCCCGGGCCGCCGCGACGTAGCCGGAGACGCGGGTGTTGAACAGCTCGTCCCGCTCGAGGGCGGCGAGGTCGAACGCCGACATGTTGGCGGGGTCATCGTCGAAGGCGATGGCGGCGCCGAAGTCGAAGCCCCGGCGCAGGCGGTCGCCCACCACCCCGTCCCCGCTGTAGGAGAGGAAGTTGGGGTCGCGGAAGTTGACGATGTCGGGAAACAGGTAGTCGAAGGCGACGTTGCCCCGCTCCTGCAGCAGCGCCGGCGTGATCCAGGCCCGGCCCTGCGCCCAGCCCGCCACCGACGGCGGGTTCAGCAGGTGCTGGCCGAGCGCGATGGTGGTGCTGTTGAAGTCGGGCACCCCCGGCACGTCCTCGGCCCCGAGGTGCTTGAGCATCGTGACGACGTGCTCGACCGGTCCCTTGATGTGGGCGCCGTAGCTCGCCTCGCTGTAGAAGTCGCGCGACAGGAAGATGGTCCGCATCAGCGGCTTCAGCTCGTAACCGGCGTCGCGGAAGACGGCGCCGAGCTCGGCCTGGAGGGCCGGCGACGGGTCTTCGCGCACGAAGAAGCGGTAGATCTTCGACGCGATGTACTCCGCGGTGATCGGCTGCTCGAGGATGATGTGGAGCACGTCGACGCCGTCGAAGTCGCCGGTGCGGCCGAGGAAGGTCTTCTCCCCGTCGTCGTGCTGCCCGATGTTGACCACGAAGTCGAGGTTCTCGAAGTTCCAGCCGGTGAAGGCTCGCGCCGCCTCGCGGACGTCCATCTCGGTGTAGTTGCCCACCCCCATCGTGAACAGCTCCATCACCTCGCGGGCGAAGTTCTCGTTGGCGGCGCCCTTCACGTTCACCCCGGCGTCGAGGTAGTAGAGCATCCCCGGGTCCTGCGCCACCGCCACCAGCAGCTCGCCGAAGTTGCCCGTCGCGTGCCGCTCGAACGTCTCGATCTGCACGATCATCTTGCGGTAGTCGCGCACCTTGTTCTGGGCGGTGGCGAAGTGCCCGTGCCAGAAGAGGGCCATCTTCTCCTGGAGCGGCCGGTTCGTGTCGAGCATCCGCTCGGCCCACCAGTAGCCGACGCGGCGGGTCTCCAGCCCCGTCGCGCGCAGCCAGTAGAAGAAGCGGTCGGAGATGGGCTGTCCGTGCCGGTTGACGTGGTCGGGCTTGACCCGAACCCCCATGCTCTCGCCGTTCCTCATCCCCAGCTCGGTGGCGGCGGGGCGGCTAGGCGGGAAGTTCAGCAGGCCCTCGTCCCAGAACCCCGAGTGCTCGAACGGCGACAGGTGGTCGTTCGGGATGTCGTCGTAGTCCACGAGGGAGCGGACCGCCTGCTCGGGGGTCATGTCGGCCAGCCTGCGGATGTCCTCGGGGGTGCCGCTGAAGCCGGCGCGGCCCAGCAGGTGCTCGGCGCGGTCGAAGCTCCAGTCCGCCTCGGCGATCGGGGTCAGGTCGCCCCGCCATTCGGCCGGCCCCGGCTCCCAGGTCTGCGCGTCCGCCGTCAGGGCGCCGCCGGTGAAGCAGAGCGCGAGCACGGCCGCGGCCGCCGCGGCACGGTGGTGTCGAGTCGTCATGAGTTCGTCCCCTTCATGTCCGGACCGGCCTCTCGATCCAGAATCTCCATTGTGGGCGGCCGGACCGCGTTGTCAAGTCCGCCGGGGCCGGGCTCCGATGTGAGAAGATGAGCCGCTGGACTTCGACATGACCAAACCGACGATCGCGATGCTCGCGGCGGGCCTGCTGCTGGGCGCCTCCACGGTTCACGCGCAGAGCGGCGGTCCCGGCCCTTGGGGCCGGCAGGCGGCCGCCGCCTACCTCGACCAGCGGGTGGACTGGTGGTCGGGCTGGGAGACGGCGGCGCACGAGCGCGGGACGTTCTGCGTCTCCTGTCACACGACCGGCCCGTACGGCCTCGCGCGCCCGATGCTGCGGCCCGCGGGCGGGGCGGCGCGGGTCGAGCAGGCGCTGCTCGAGAGTGTGACGACCCGCGTCGCTCATTGGGACGATGTAGGCCCCTTCTACAACGACGAGCGCTACGGTGCGCCCAAGACCAGCCAGTCGCGGGGAACGGAGGCGATACTCAACGCCCTCGTCCTCGCCCGGCACGACGAGCGGGCGGGCACGCTCGGCGACCGCACGCTCCGGGCGTTCGACAACCTCTGGGCGCTGCAGGGGACGGGCGAAGCCGACGAGGGTGCATGGCCGTGGCTGCACTTCAATCTGGCGCCGTGGGAATCGGACGAGGGGCCGTACCACGGGGCGGCGCTGGCCGCGGTCGCGGTGGGCCTCGCGCCGGACGGCTACCGCGCCCGCCCCGACGTCCGGGACAACGTCGCACGGCTCGGCGACTATCTCCGGCGCGGGCTCGACGCCCAGCCGCCCTTCAACCGCGTCATGGCCCTCTGGGCCTCGGGCGGGCTGCCGGACCTGCTGGCGGCCGCGCAGCGGCAGGCCCTCGTCGACGAGGTCACCGGGTTGCGGCGCCAGGACGGCGGGTGGAGCCTGTCGTCGCTGGGCGCGTGGGAACGGCGGGACGGCACGCCGATCGACACCGGCAGCGACGGCTACGCGACGGGGCTCGTCACCCTCGCCCTGCAGCAGGCGGGGCTCGCGCGGGACCACGAGGCGGTCGCGGGCGGCCTCGACTGGCTCGTCCGGAACCAGGCCCCCGACGGGTCGTGGCCCGCGTCGTCGCTCAACCGCGAGCACGACCCGGCGTCGGACCGGGGCCGCTTCATGCGCGACGCCGCAACCGCCTACGCGGTGCTGGCGCTGACGGCGAAGGACGATCGCTGAAGACACGCACACACAGGAAGGAACCTTCAGATGAAGTACCGAGCAGGCATGCGCACGGCGTTGGCGGTGGTCGCGGCGGCGATTCTCTCGGCGGCGGGGCAAGCCCCCGCGCAACCGGTCACCGGACCGACCAACGACCACCCCAACCCCTACGAGACCATCAACGACCACTTCAATCTGCCCGAGGGGCGCACCTGGGGCTCGACCAGCGCCGTCGACATCGACATCGACGGCACGTCGATCTGGGTCGGCGAGCGGTGCGGGACGAACAGTTGCGCCGAGTCGGACCTCGACCCCATCCTCAAGTTCGACAAGGACGGCAACCTGGTGAAGAGCTTCGGGGGCGGGATGTTCATCTTCCCCCACGGCATCCACGTCGACCGGCAGGGCAACGTCTGGCTGACCGACGCGCAGGGCCCCCGCGGGCGCGGCCCCGCCTACGAGGGCAAGGGGCACGCCGTGTTCAAGTTCAGTCCCGACGGCGAGCTCCTCATGACCCTGGGCCGGCCCGGCGTCGGCGGCGACGGGGCGGGGCCGCTCCTCAACGAGCCGAACGATGTGCACGTCGCCCCGAACGGCGACATCTTCGTCGCCGAGGGCCACAGCGGCCAGGGCGCGGGGGCGACCTGGGACACCGTCGCCCGCGTCGTCAAGTTCGACCGTCAGGGCAACTTCATCAAGTCGTGGGGCGGCATCGGCACCGCGCCGGGACAGTTCCGCACTCCGCACGGCCTCGCCATGGACTCGCGCGGCCGCCTCTACGTCGCCGACCGCGGCAACGTGCGCATCCAGATCTTCGACCAGGACGGCAACTACATCGACCAGTGGAAGCAGTTCAGCCGCCTCAGCGGCATCTACATCGACGCCGACGACAACATCTACGGCGCCGACTCGGAGTCGAGCCCCACGTCGAACCCGGGCTGGCGGCGCGGCATCCGCATCGGGAACGCGGCGACCGGCCACGTCCGGTTCTTCATCCCCGACCCCGACCCCGTTCCGCGGGGCACCACCGCGGCCGAGGGCGTGGCGGTGGACGCCGAGGGCAACGTCTACGGCGCCGAGGTCGGCCCGCGGCAGCTCGTGAAGTACGTCCTGCGCGAGCAGTAGTCGATACGCCCGGGTCCCGGACGGCGCAAACGCCCGTCCGGGACCGGGTCCAATTGCGGCACACCGAAGGCCGCGGGCGGGACATCCGCCGGCCCGGTCTCATCAACTCGGTTCCACCGCAGCCGACGCGGCGTGCGTCCGCAGAAGCAGGTTCTCGACGAGCGTCCTGTAGTCGCGGAACGCGTCGCGAGCGGCGACAGCATGACTGCCGAGGGCGCCGTCTCCTGCGGACAGAGAGAAGATCGGCTTGCGCGCGTCCCGTGCGAGGTGAACGACGCCGCGGTAGCGCTTCATGGTGGCGACGCAATGCTCGTCGGCTTGCGGATCCAGCGCAACTGCGGAAGTCTCGTCGTCCAGCACGTTGCGGGAGTACTCGGCCGGTACCTGCCTTGCCCACCGGTCCTCGGCCTCCACCGGACGGCTCAGTCGGACTCCATGCCGCTGAATCAGGTAGCCAATTGGCTGCATGTTGCCGGCCGGCAGGTCGAAATCGGGCTCGGCCCAGTGATCGTGCCGCTGCTTCCATTCGATCCGCCATCGGCGCAAGGTCGGACCCAGGCTGCGCAATCCCCGCCAGGAAGGCAGGTCAGCGGCCAGCGGCACTGCGACGAAGTCCGTGGCTATCAGGGCTGAACGGTTGATGGCTCCCAGGCTGGGTCCGACGTCGACGAGCACGATGTCTGCGCCGGACTTCGCGGCGCCCTTCCGCATGACCTGCCAGAACGCGGTAGTCACGCGAAACGCGCGGTGCCGATTCCTGCTTCCCAGGCAGTTGGGCCATTCCGTGGACAGCAGTTCCTCGAAGCCGAACAGCGCCAGGTCGCCGGGCAGCAGGTAGAGCCGGTCCGAGGGTCGTCGCAACTCCGGATCTCTCACTTCCCCGACCCGGGTGAGCGGCGCTACGCATCGGTGGATCGTCCTGCCGGAGGAGGACGCCTGGTCGTTCCAGAGTTCGGCGAGCGTGTCCTCGTCGAGGAACGCGGCCGTGAGATTGGCCTGCGGATCGAGATCGACGACCAGCACCGTCCGTTCCAGCTCCGACAGCATCCATGCCGCGTGGTAGACCAGCGACGTCTTCCCCACGCCGCTCCTGTTGTTGAAGAACGTCAGTATGGGCGTCATCAGTGTGCAGGCCCCTCACCGTGCAGTGACCCAGTTCGGCCCTACGCGGAAGACGGGTTCCGGCTGGCCATGTCCGCAAGAGCATCCCGTCGCGCCGTCGGGCTCGATTTACACTTGACAATTATATTTACCAAGTGAAAATAGCGGTTGTCGAGGCGCAGAAGAAGCCATGACGCAGAAGCACTCGGTCCAGAAGCAGGTGCTCGCCGCTGCGCAGGGTCTCTGCGAAACCAGGGACGACTGGACGTTCACGCCCGCGGAGATCGTACGGTCGTTGCCCGGTGTGAACGAGGCTACCGTGCGAACGGAAGTCACCGGGCGATGCTGCGTGAATGCGCCCGAGCATCATGCCCGGCGGTGGCCGTACTTCCGCCGCGTGGCCCGCGGCCTCTACGAGATCGAGCCCGCGTTCCGCGAGCGCCCGGCGGCGTCGGCCACCATCCGTTCCGCCCGCGCGCAACGCTCCGCCGTTTCCCGGGTTGCGGAGACCGCGTCCGCCTACGGTGCACAGGAAGTCGAGACTCGCGAAGCCGTGCATGCGGTGGTGACGGAGAGCGAGGGATGGTACGTCGCAGAGTGCCTGGAACTCGCCGTAGTCACCCAGGCACGATCGTTCGATGAGTTGCTCGAGAACCTTCGCGAGGCGCTGGCGCTGCACATGGAGGGCGAGGACCCCGCACGGCTGGGCCTGTCGCCCGCGCCGCGGCTGTCGGTGAGCTACGAAACGGCTCTCCTCGGAACGTGATGCCGCGTCTGCGGCGGCTCTCGTCCGGCGAAGTGCTGCGCATCCTCCACCGGTTCGGCTTCGCCGTCTCTGGACAGAAGGGCAGCCATGCCAAGCTGGTGCGAATCGCTCCCGGCGGCGAGCGGCAGGTCCTGGTCGTTCCCCTGCACAGGAGCCTCGCGACTGGCACCCTGCACGCCATCTATCGGAAGGCCATGCGTCTGGCGCCGTCCGTCGAGCTGCGGCGCGCGTTCTTCGCGGACTGAAGGGAGAGGCGCACCCCGCCGACGTCGTGCGCCCCGTCACTCCGGCAGGGCGAAGACGTAGAGCGCGTTGCCCCCCTCCGGCTGGAAGAGCTCCGGCGTGAGCTGCGCGGTGAGGCCCCGGAACGCGCCCCCCAGCGAGGCGGGGACGGCGAGGAACTGACGCCCGCCCGCCTCGTAGGTGATCGGATAGCCATGGGCGGCGGCGCCGAGGCGGGTCTCCCAGAGGACCTCCCCCGTCTCGACGTCGAACGCCCGGTAGTAGCGGTCGGCGTCGCCCGCGAAGACCAGGCCCCCCGCCGTCGTCAGCGTCGACGTCAGGAACGGGGCCCGCTGCTCGCGGCTCCACCGCTCCTCCATCGTCCGCACGTCGTAGGCCGCCAGCTTCCCCACGTTCCCGTTCGACCCGGGCATCTCGCGGAACTCGGACCGGCCCGCCGGTCCCCCGCCGCCCTCCACGAAGTCCACCTGCCGGCCGGTCAGGTACATACACGCCTGGTGGAGGGGAATCACGAGGGCGCCGGCCCCGGGGTGGTACGCCGACGCCTGCCAGTTGTGCCCCCCGAGCAGGCTGGGGCAGGCGGGCACCCGGTCGCCGACGTCGGCATTACGGATGTCCGGCCGGTAGGTCAGCTCGCCGGTGGTCCGGTCGATCGACTCGAAGACGTCCTGGTAGACCGTCTCCCGCAGGTCGACCAGCGCCCCCGTCCGCCGGTCGAGCTTCCAGAGGATGCCGTCCTTGCCGATCGTGAACAGCCACCGCTCGCCGTCGGCGTCGACGAGCACCCGCTCGTACACGATGTCGAGGTCGAGGGTCTCGCCCGGCGCGTGTTGGAAGTACCACTCGACCTGCCCGGTCCGCGGGTTCAGGGCCAGCGTCGAGTTGGTGTAGAGCGCGTCCTGCCGGGTGGTCATGCCGCGGCTCGCCGCCACCCACGGCTTGGCCTGGGCGGTGCCGATGTAGAAGAGACCGAGGCCCGGGTCGTAGCTGCCCGGGATCCACGAGTCGCCGCCCGCGCGCAGGTACGGCGGCGTGTCGCCCCACGACGCGTCGTTCGGGTCGCCGGGCAGCGCGATGGTCGACGTCCGCCACAGCTCTTCGCCGGTGTCGGGATCGTGCCCGGTGATGAAGCAGGTCTGCTCCTTGTAGCGATTGCACCCGTTCATGCCGCTGATGACGACGCCCTCGGCGATGACGGGGCCGGAGTTCTGGCGGAAGCCCTGCGTGTAGTCGGCCTTCACGGCGCGCCACGCCTCGGCACCGGTGCGCGCGTCGAGGGCGACGAGGGCCGCGTCGTGGGTGGCGAGGTAGACCTTGTCGCCATAGAGGGCGAGGGTGCGGGTCGCCGCCCGCTGGGGCGCATCGTCCGGCAGCGGCCATCGATACTGCCAGATGACGTCGCCGGTGACCGCGTCTATCGCCTGCACGACGTTCCCCGGACTCGCGAGGAACATCACCCCGTCGTGCACCAGCGGCGTCGTCTGGTTGTTGCCCTCGCGGATCGCGAGCACCCAGGCCAGCCGCAGCTCGTCGACGTTGTCGCGCGTGATCCGGTCGAGGGGGCTGTAGCCGTGGCTGTCGCGCGTCCGCCGCCAGCTCAGCCAGTCGCCGGGCGGCGGGTCCGCGAGCAGCGCGTCGGTGACCGGGGTCAAATCGCGGGGCACCTCCCGGTTGACGAACCGAGTCGGCCGTCGCCGCGGCGCCTCGCCGGCCTCGGCCGCGCGCCGCGCCTCGTCGACGTTGGCCGCATCGCCTATCGCTATCGCAGCGTCGGCGGTCAGCGGCGCATCGCCGGGCTGGGCGCCGTTCGCGTCGAGGATGTACGCGACCAGGTCCAGGTAGACCTGGCTGCTGAGCGATCCCCCGAGGCCGGGGGGCATCTCGTCGCGCACGTACGCGAACAGCTCGTCCGTCGTCTGCCCGGCCCAGCCGTTCAGGAAGTCGACCCCGCGCAGGGCCGGCGCCTCCGCCCCGTCCAGCCCCTCCCCGTGGCACTCGCCGCACTGCCGCGCGTACACTGTCCACCCGGCGGCGGCCTGCTCCGCTGTGAAGGAACCCTCCGCGCCCGGGGCCTGCATCGCCTCAACCACGCTCACCGACCGGATACCCGGTTCGCCGAAGGAGCCGCCGGCCACGATCAGCCCGGCCACCGCCACTCGGATCCCCGCCGCCGCGGCGCCGACTCGAGCTCCCCTCGACATGATCGCAACTCCCCGGCGCCGTCCGAGGGCGCCCGCAGACCGCGGGGCCGCCCGTGCGGCGGGCGGCCCCCGTTCAGATCAGGATACGCTCGATCTCGGCGACCGTCACCGTGTCCGCCGTCCGTCGTGGAGCTTCGACTACGGAATCACCCCGCCGAGGGGAATCTCCTGCACCGCGTCGAAGTCCACCAGCGACCGGATGTAGTCGAGAATGGCCTGCTGCTCGGTGTTGCGCGCCGTCGCGAGATCCCGCTGGGCCTGGAACACAAGGAAGTTGGTGGACAGGCCCACCTCGAACTTGCGCTGCTCGGCCGCGAGGCGGCGCTCCGCGAGCTCCCGCGAGGCGCGAGTCGCCTCGACCCGCTGCAGATTGGTGCGCACGCTCCGGGCCGCGTCCCGCACCTCGGTGGCGATGCGCAGCTCGAGACTGCGGCGACTCGCCTCGCTCCGCGACCGCTCGAGCCGGGAGCGCTCGAGGTTGGCGTCGGCCGTGCTGGTGCCGAGCGTGTAGGAGACATTGACCTGCACCGTCCAGTTCGGGAACTCGTTCGCGAAGATGTCGCCGAGGGCGTTGCCAAACGACCTCTGCTCCCGGCCCACGACGGTGCCGAGGAGCCCGTCGGTCCGGAGCAGCCGCTCCCCGGCCTGGCCCGTGAGCCCGTAGTCGACCTGCAGGTTCACGTCGGGCAGTTGCTGGTTGCGGAAGTACCGGATGTCCGTGTCGGCCCTCTCCAGGTTCTTGTCGAGGGTGTCGAGGTCGGTCCGGTTCAGGAGGGCATGGCGGACGGCGGCGTCGACGTCGATCTCCCGCGCCTCGAGCACCGGGCTGTCGGTGGGCTGGAGGCTCATCGACCAGAAGTCGGGGGTGTCGGGGTCGAACACCAGGGTCCGCAACTGGTCCTCGGCGCGCTCGAGGTCCGCCTCGGCCCGGATCACCGCCTCGATGTTCCGCGCGACCTCGTTCTCGGCCTCGACGATGTCGATCGGGGCCATGGTGCCGACCTCGACCCGTCTGCGGTTGTTGCGCAGGGACTCCTCTGCGAGGGCCAGCGACTGACGCTGCACGTCGAGGAACGAGCGGGCGAACACGAGTTGCCAGTAGGCGTTGCGGACGGTGCGCTCGGTCGAGACGACGGCGCGCCGGAGGTCGATGTCGGAGAGGTCGCGGTTGGCACGGCTGACGGCGATCTGATGGCGGAAGGCGTCGATGCCGAAGTCGCGCACCAGCGGCTGGGTGTAGCTCAAGCTCAGGTCGGAGGTCAGACGGGGGTTGAACGTCGAGTAGATGTTCGTCGTGGCGAATCGCTGGCCGCTCCACTGCGCCGAGTACTGCCCCCCCAGCCAGGGCACCTGCTGCACCACGCCCGCGCTGTCCCGCAGGAAGCGGTCGGTCACCACGTCGCCGCCGTCGAAGATGGTACCGGCGGGGCTGTCCCGGTCGTCGCCCATGATGTTCGTGAAGAGGGTGGGGGCGTACACCGACCGCGCGTCGGCAACGAGCGTGTCCTGAATCAGCGGGTCGATGCGCTCGACGCGCAGGTCGAGGTTCTGCTCGAGGGCCAGCGTCACCGCCTCGTCGACGGTCAGGCGGCGCGACGGGCGGGGCGGCTGCAGGTCCGCCTGAGGCAGGATGACGCCAACCGTCGCTGTGGCGGCCCGGGGCGGGGCCAAAGCCAGAGCGGGCGGCAGGGCCCGTGGTTGGGCGCGCCCGGGAGCGTGCGCGCCCATCAGTGCGAGGGTCATGGGCATCGTCACGAGCAGTCGTCCAATGCGCATCTGCGTCTCCCGTCGTCAACGGAGTTCATGAGGCCCTGGTTTCTGGATTTCTCTGTGTCTCCCGACCAGTGATCCATGCCTCATGGCGTTCCTCCGACCGACGCGAAGCCGTCCGCGACGACAGCAGCGATCCCGAGGCGAAGTGTGGCGAAGTGGACGATTCCCCGAACCGCGACCTCAAACCGCTGGAGGTTGACCGGATCTCCACCGACCGTGATGTCGATCGTGCCCGGCTCACGGTGGCTGCCCGCCGGCTACTCCGCCCGCAAGGTCGACGTCGGGTCGATCCGTACCGACCGCCAGGCGGGCACCGCGCTCGCGACCAACGCTGCCGCGGCGAGCAACATCGGCCCACCGATGGTCATCACCGGATCCCCGATGACGGTAGCCAGGATCTGCGCGAGATCGGCGGCAAGAGCCGAGAGCACACGAGACAGCGCAAACGCCCCCGTCGCGCCGAGAAGCGCGCCGGCGACTACCAGGAACGTACTCTCCCTGAGGACGAGCCACAGCACGTGGGACCGCCGCGCGCCGAGCGCCAATCGGATGCCGATCTCGGTGCGCCGGCGGGTGACGGCGTAGGATGTCACGCCGGCCAGGCCGATCGCGGCGAGGACGAGGCCGAACAGGCTCAGCCCCGCGAGCTGGCCGACACCCATCCGGATCAAGCGTTCGAACCGCTCCAGGTGCTCGTCCATCGTGCGGGCGTCGAAGATGGTGAGCCGCGGATGAGTCCGCGTCAGATCGCCGCGGACGGCGGCCATCGCGCCGCCACCGGACATGCCACGGACCAGCACCGTCGTCTCTGGGCTCGAGGCGCGGCCGCCTGCCGCCGAGATGGGCGCGAACGCCGTCGCCACCGCGTTCGCGGCGAGAAAAGCGGGCCTGATGTCGCGTACGACACCGACCACGACGTAGTCTCCGTCATCGTCGTCCGTCCGCAGCCTGCGTCCAATCGCCTCGTCGGGCCCGAAGATCTGCTGCTCGGCCGTCCGATTGATGACAACAGCCGTCTCCGCGGCACGCGCGCCCCCGCCGAGGGCGCCGGCGGCAAGGTCGCGCTCCGTGAACGCCCGGCCGCGGACGACGGGAACGCCCAGTGTTTCGAAGTAGCGCACGCCGACGTGTTCCAACGCGATGGAATGATACGTGCGCGGCGCGTCGGCCTGTGCGGTCGATGTCGATACGCGGACGTCGGATGACACGCCGAGACCTACCGCGGCCCCCACCGGGGCGCGCTCGGCCAACGCCGCGGACCGCACTTCGGGAAGAGCCGCGAGCTGGCCCGACAACCTGTCGAGCAGCGCCGCCGACTGCGCGGGCGTATAGCCGTCGCGCCCCGGATCCACGGTGAACAGCGTCAGGTCGGCGGTGTCGAACCCGGCGTCGATGCCGCTGAACCGCTGGTAGCCGACGGCCAACTGGCCGATGGTGAGCAGAAGCAAGACGGCCACGGCTACCTGATACGCGACGAACAGGTTCCTGACACCGAACCGGCGATAGCGGACCAACGCTGACGGTGGTCCCCCCTGCAAGGATCGGGTGACGCCGTCGCGCGCCCCGCGGGTCGCCGCGAGGGCCGGCGCCAGTCCGAGCCCTGTCCCGGTCAGTACGGCCAGCGACATCACGAAGAGCCACAACGTCGGGCCGGCGCGCAGATCGGTCTCGATCGGGAACGGGGCCGCCGCACCCACCGACTCGACGACGGAATTGAGCCAGTAGGAGAAGACGAGCCCGGCCGCGGCGCCGCCCAGCGCCAGCAGCACGCTCTCGGTCAGCAATTGCCGGACCAGCCGCCGGCGGCTGGCGCCCAGCGCGAAGCGAACGGCCATCTCCCGCCGCCGCTTCCCGGCGCGCGCCAACAGCAGCCCGGCCAGGTTCGCGCAGGCCAGCGAGAGCACGAGTCCGACGAGCAGCCCGTTGACGCCGAGCATGAGTCGTAGCTCCGCCGGTGGCACCCGAGCCGCGCGGCCCGCCGGAAGCAGCCGCACCCGCGGGCCCTCACGGCGGCTCTCGTCGACGTCGAGCCGCGGCTCCTGCGCACGGACCGCCGTGTCGAGTGCCGCTTCGGCCGTCTGCATCGACACCCCGCCCGCCAGCCGTGCGACCACCTCGAAACGCCGGGCGGTGGGGTCCGACAGGACATCGCCTTCCAGTTCCGGCAACAGCTCGGCGCCCGCAGTCACGGGCACGAAGATCTCCACCGGACTCACCGGAAACACGCCTTGGAATCCGTTCGCGGCTATGCCGGCCAGCGTCACGCTCTGGCCGTTCACCCGCAGGGTCCGCCCCACGGCGCCCGGATCGGCGTCGAGCCGGCGTCTCCAGAAGCGCTCGCTGACGACGACCACCGGCTCCGAGCCGACCCGTTCCGTCCCGGGAGTGAAGAGGCGGCCGGCGGCCGGGGCAACGCCCAGCGCCTCGAAGTAGTCCGACGAGACGAGATGACCGAAGACGCGTTCGCCGCCGCCCGACTCGCGGTCGACGGCGACGGTCAACGGCGCCGGCCCGAGGTAGGCCGTCACCGCTTCGACGACATCGTCCACCTCCCTGACGCGCTCGAAGGCCGGATACGACAACCGTGCGTCGATGGCAACCAGCGAACCTGGATCGCGGGCTCCCGGGAGGGGTCGCAGGACCCCGGCATCGAGCCGCAAGAAGAAATAGATGCAGACAGCCATGCCGAAGGCCAGCGACGCGACACCGACGGCCGTCATGCCGGGATGGGAGCGCAGCACGCGGAATCCGTACCGGAGATCCTGGCTGAGCAGCTCGAGCCACGCACCGAGCCGCACGTCCCGCGTCTCTTCCTTGATGCGCTCGACGTTGCCGAACTCGATCCGTGCCCGCCGCCGCGCCGCCGCCGCCGACAGTCCTCGGCGTTCCCACTCCTCGGCGCGCGACTGCATGTGAAACGCCAGCTCGTCGTCCAACTGGTGCTCGAATCGCGTGCGCCGAGAAAGGGCGGCGAACCAGAGCCGCAGGCGAGTCCACATGTCGTCACACCTCACCTGGCCGGGTGCCGAGCGCGGCCGCCATCGCATCGGCCAGTTGCTGCCAGTTCGCGCGCTTTATCCGCAATCGCCGCCGGCCCGCCGGTGTCAGCCGGTAGAACTTCGCCCGCCGGTTGTTGTCCGACACACCCCACGCGGTGGCAAGCAGTCCTTGCTGCTCGAGGCGAAAGAGCGCGGGGTACAGCGCGCCCTGCTCGACGAGGAGCGCGCCTCGCGTGATCTGCTC
Organism: Vicinamibacterales bacterium; assembly: GCA_965204675.1. Classification (GTDB taxonomy): domain Bacteria; phylum Acidobacteriota; class Vicinamibacteria; order Vicinamibacterales; family UBA8438; genus JAJEEA01. The sequence continues at coordinate 3,416,967 of OZ242003.1, read as the reverse complement.
GATGCGCAGCAGCACGCCGTACCCATGGAGGGGGCCGAGGGAAACGGCCTTGAGAACCAGGACGTCCAGGGTTCCGGGCAGCAACGTGACGCGAGGAGGCATGTTTTCTCCTAAACAAGTTAGGCGAATACGATACCACGTGTCAACGTCAATTCGCCCACCCGCCGGATGCAAAGGGACCCCCTGAGCACTCGGAACAGCAGTCCTCCGGCGAGGATAGACGCGACGACGAGACGGCTCGTCGGGTCGACCTGCGCTCCTTGACCAACCCGCCCTCCGCGAGGAAACGGGCAGTGTCACACGCCTCGCGGCCGCCCCTGCGACCGGTCCATCGCCGCGTCGGCAACCGGCAAGAATAGTTGTCGTTCCCCCTTGTCCGACCCATGTCGGGCCGCGCCGCACCTGCCCCGCGGTCCACCGCTATCCACCGACAGGGCGGTACGAACGCGCCGAGTCGTTAAGATGAGGCGGCAATTCACGGAACGAGGCTCGATCGGAGACCTCCATGACCGCAATCCGTCTCGCAACCGCGTTCGCCGGCTTCGCGCTCGCGGCCACGCTGGCGCCCGACCACCCGCTCGATGACTTGACCACAGCTGAAATGCGCGTCACCGGGATCCTGCTCGCCTCCACCTCGATGGAGGACGCGACCGCGACCACCGACACCGCCTGCGGCGCCCTGGTGGCCCCCAGCCTCGTGGCGCCGCTCCACGTCCACTACTTCAACTTCCGCCTGGCGGAGCACTGAGCGAGGGGATCATGCCGGCACAGACAGTCGTCACGCCGGACGGCGTGGAGCTCCACACCGAATCCACGGGAAGCGGCGACGCCATCCTCTTCGTTCACGAGTACGCCGGCGACCATCGGAGCTGGGAGCCCCAGGTGCGGCGATTCTCCCGAAGTCACCGCTGCATCACCTACGCGGCCCGGGGCTATCCACCATCGCAGGTGCCGGCCGATGCCGACGCCTACTCGCAGCAACACGCGGTCGACGACGCGGTCGCGGTTCTGGACGGGCTCGGCGTCGAGGCGGCCGACGTGGTCGGCATCTCCATGGGCGGCTTCGCGGGACTGCACCTGGCGATGCAGCACCCCGCGCGCGTCCGCTCCCTGGTCGTCCTGGGCACCGGCTACGGCGCGCGTCCCGCGGAAGCGCAGCGCTTCCGCGACGAGTGCGAGGCCATCGCCCGGCTGATTCGGGAGTCGGGGATGGAGCCCTTCGCCCGCCGCTACCTGTCGGGGCCGGCGCGGGTGCAGTTCCAGGACAAGGACCCTCGGGGGTGGGAGCAGCTCGTGCGCGAGCTGGGGGAGCACTCCGCGGACGGCGCCGTGCGCACGATGCTCGGGGTGCAGCGGCAGCGGCCGTCGTTGTACTCGCTGGAGGCGAAGCTGTCCGCGATCGAGGCGCCGGTGCTCGTTCTCGCGGGAGACGAGGACGACGGCTGTATCGAGACCAGCTTGTGGCTGAAGCGCACGATTCCCCGGAGCGGCCTGGCCGTCCTGCCGAAGTCGGGCCACACGCTGAACCTCGAGGAGCCCGACCTCGTGAACGCGTTCATCGCCGACTTCCTGAGCCGGGTCGCGGCCGGCGCATGGAGGCCGCGCGACGCGCGCGCCACGCCGGGGGCCATCACCGGCATCTCGTGACCCGGAAGCGTCGCCTTGCGGCTCCGCTCGCCGCCCAGCCAGCCCTCCGGCAGCCCGCGGCGTTCCACGACCCCGTCTGCTGCCCGGCCGGTGACGCCTCGACGGTCGCGGCCATCGTCCAGCCGCGCCGTTCGTGCCTCGCGGCAAGCCGCCCGATGGAGGAGCGAGGCCGCTTTACCCATCCGCAAGCACGCGTGTAGAGTAGCGCTTGGAGGGCGTATGTCTGCGATCCGTTGGGCGTTGGTGGTGTGTCTCGTGATGAGCGCGGGCCAGGCGCTGGCCCAGTCGAACAGTCCCTTCGTCCCGGTGACGGACGAGGTGCTGCAGGATCCCGACCCCGCCGACTGGCTCATGTGGCGGCGGACGCTCGACGGCTGGGGCTACAGTCCGCTCGACCAGATCGATCGCGACAACGTGGGCGAGTTGCGGATGGTCTGGACCCGGGCCCTCGGGCCGGGTCTCCAGCAGGGAACACCGCTCGTCCACGACGGCGTCCTGTACATGCCCAACCCGCGGGACGTCATCCAGGCCCTCGACGGCGCGAGCGGCGATCTCCTGTGGGAATACCGGCGGTCGCTCCCCGACGACGTGGACGAGTACCTCATCACCGTCCTCGCCGAGGTCAACCGCAACCTCGCCATCTACGACGACCTCATCATCGACACCAGCGTCGACGACTACGTCTTCGCCCTCAATGCCGCGACGGGCCGGCTGGCCTGGGAGACGCAGATCCTCGACTACCGGACGCACCCCGCCAATCAGACCTCCGGCCCCATCATCGCCGGCGGCAAGATCATCTCGGGGCGGAGCTGCACCCCGGCGGGCGGTCCCGAGGCGTGCGTCATCACCGCCCACGATGCCAGGACCGGCGAGGAGCTGTGGCGCACGCGCACCATCCCCGCGCCCGGCGAACCGGGGGACGAGAGCTGGGGCGACGTGCCCTACGAGGAGCGCAAGCACGTGGGCGCGTGGATGGTGCCCAGCTTCGACCCGGCCCTGAACCTCGTCTACATCGGCACGTCGGTGACGTCGCCCGCCCCGAAGTTCATGCTCGGCGGGACCGACAAGAAGCACCTGTACCACAACTCCACGCTGGCCCTCGACGCCGACACCGGCGAGATCGTCTGGTACTACCAGCACCTGAACGACCACTGGGACCTCGATCACCCGTTCGAGCGCCTGCTGCTCGACACCGCCGTCGCACCGGACCCGGCGACCGTGCCCTGGATCAACCCGCGGCTGCGGCACGGCGAGGTCCGCAAGGTCGTGACCGGAATTCCCGGCAAGACCGGCATCGTCTATACCCTCGACCGCGAGACCGGCGAGTTCCTGTGGGCGACGCCCACGGTCACCCAGAACGTGATCAGCGACATCGACGGCGCCACCGGCGCGGTCACGGAGAATTCGGAGGTCGTCTTCACCGGCGACGGCCAGACGGTGCTGGCCTGCCCGACGCTGGTGGGCGGCAAGGACTGGGAGGCGGGAGCCTACAGCCCGCAGACGGGGCTGATGTACTTCCCGTTGCGCAACGCCTGCGCGCGGATGATGGCCACGGCCGGCGGCGACAGCGTCGCCACGTCGCTCTATGCGCTCGTCGTGCGGAGCGAGCTCGCGCCCGGCACCGACCAGCTCGGCACCGTGCAGGCGATCTCCCCGGAGACCGGCGAGCTGATGTGGACCTACGAGCAGCGGGCCGCCACCACGTCGCTCGTCGCGACGGCCGGCGGGCTCGTGTTCGGCGGCGACCTCAACGGCCGGTTCCGCGCCCTCGACGCGGAGACCGGGGACGTGCTGTGGGAGGTGAACCTGGGCTCGCCCATCACCGGGTTTCCGATCACGTTCGCCGCCGACGGCCGGCAGTACGTCGCGGTCAGCACCGGCAGCTCGCGCACCCTGGTGTACTTCGCGCCCCTGACGCCCGAGCTGCGCCCGAGCATGGGCAACAACCTGTTCGTCTTCGCCTTGCCCGACTAGTGCTGCGTCACGGCTGAATGTTCGGGCATGGTGATGTGATTCGTCAACGATTACGCGCTGTAAACCCATGTCCGTGTCCGAAGATTGGAACGTGACGCACCACTAGGCTAGAGCGCGGCCGGCACCGGGCGCCGGAACCGGCCCCCAATCGTCGCCGAACGCGACCGCAAGGTAGCGCTACGGCCTCCGCTTGGTGCCCAACCGGCCTTCCAGGCGTCCGCGCCGTTCTGCGGAGCCGGCCTGGCCCGCCGTCAGGGCCCGCCGCGACTCGGTCCGGTCACCGGGCGCGGTCCGCGAGCCGAGCCAGGACCCGGTCGAACCCGTCGGTCCGAGACAGGGGTTCGAGGAGCGGCTCGACGGGAATCGTCCACCCCGCGAAGGCGATCGGGGGCTCGTTCAGCAGTCGGTCGAGTTGCGCGACCGCTTCATCCTTTCGGCCGCGCAGGGCGAGCGCGCCCGCGCGCGCCACCGCGGCCTCGGCGATCCGCCCGCCCCTGTCGAGCTCGGCCATCGCCGCCTCGGCCCGCGCCAGGGCGGCCTCCATCTCGCGGTCCCGCCCCTCGGTCCGCGCCAGCAGGGCCAGCCCCAGATGCGCGCGCGCCTGGTCCGGATGCGCCCGGAGCACCGCGTCGAAGCTGTCCCGGGCCGCGTCGCGCCGCCCCCGGCCGGCGAAGGCGAAGCCGCGGCCCAGTTGCGAAGCCTCGGTGTACTCCTGCGCGTACAGGTAGTCGTTGCGCGCGTGGTCCATCTCGAGGTCGAACTCGCGGAGCGCCTCGTCGGCATCGCCCTGCCTGAACCGGGTGCAGCCCAGCAGCCAGTGCAGCCCGCTCGAGGGCAGTCGCTGGCGGCGCCCGAGCTGACGGTCCTGGATCGCCGTTCCCTCCCTGAGCACCCGCTCGGCCGCCGGCAGGTCGTTCCGCGCCACGTGCACCATCGCCATGCTGAAGTGGGCGAACGCGAACTCGGCGTAGTGCGCGATGGACCGCGCCTGGGCGCGCAGGCGCTCGCCGCCCCACGACGCGTGGCCGAGGATGAACAGGTGCATCCAGTCGTGGGGATCGAGGTCGACGGCGCGCCGCGCCGCGGCCAGGGCCTCCGACCGCCGCCCCGCGCTCACGAGCAGGAAGCCGAGCGTGGCGTGCGCGCCCGCGAGGCGCGCGTTCAGCTCGACGGCGCGGTGGGCATGGAGCAGCGCCGACTCGAGGCGCGCCCGGTCGGGCCGGTTCGCGGCGCGCGTCAGCTCGTAGAGCGCGTGCTCGGCGTTGGCGAGCCCCGCGTAGGCCGGCGCATAGCTGCGGTCGAGGGCGACGGCCCGCTCGAAGGACTCGACCGCGGCCGGCAGGAGCCGCGCGTCGAGCGACTGCAACTGCACGTAGCCCTCGATCGCGGCCCGGTAGGCGTCGAGGCTCGACGTCTCCCGCGGGGCGCGGGGCCCGGCCCCACCGTCGAGTCCGAGGCCCGCCGAGAACTGCCGGACGATCTGGTCCTCGAGCTCGAAGATCGCATCCAGCCGTCCGTCCGCCTTCGCGTCCGCGACGGTGTCGCCGGTCCCCGCCTCGAGCATGCGGGCGGTGACCCGCAGGCGGTCCCCCATCCGCTGGTAGCTTCCCGCCACGACGAGATCGGCCTCGACCGCCGCCGCGATGCCGGCCGGCGCCGGTCCGGCCTCGACCGCCGCCTCAACGACCCGCCAGCGGTCGATCACCCGCAGTCCGTCGAGGGTCCTCAGGTCGTTGGTCACGGTCTCGGCGATGCCGGGGGCCAGCCACGCGAGCGCGTCGTCGCCGGTGAGGTTCGCGAAGTCGACGACGGCGACGGCGCGCCCCGGCGGACGCGGGGCGTCGGACCCGCCGGCGGGGGCATCCAACCCCGTCGCGGCGATCCACCGGTAGCCCCGCCGGGGCACCGTCTCGATGCACCGCGGCGCCCCCGGCGTGTCGCCGAGGGCCCGCCGCAGCTCGGAAACGGCCCGCGTCAGGGTGTTCTCGGTGACCGCGACCCCCGGCCAGAGCGCGTCCAGCAGCTCGTCCTTGGTGACGAGCCGCCCCGGGTTCCGCAGCAGATGGACGAGCAGGTCGAACGGCCGGGGGGACAGGGGCACCGGCTCGCCGGCGCGCCGCAAGGTGTAGGCGGTGGGATCGACCCTGAAGTCGCCGAACCGGTACGACCCCTCCTGCCGGGCCATGGCGCGGAATCGTAGCACTCAGCCTTTCTTCACCCCAACTTCACGGTTTCGTCAGGACTTGCGCGGCGGCCGCCTTCTATCTTGAGAAACATGCGCAGCGAGGTCATCGAGAAGCCGGCGCCGGTTCCGGACTTCCGCCCCGCCGACGGGACGGGCCTGGCGTTCACCGGCTGGGCGGCGGCGGCGACCGCCGCCGGTGGATGGCTCGCGACCCGCGAGCCGGCCCTGCCCTGGGCGGCCGGGCAGTTGGTCCTCGCGGCGGCGTTCCTCCAGTGGTTCGCGTTGCTTCACGAGTGCGGGCACGGGACCCTCTTCCGGACGCGGCGGCTGAACGACGCCGTCGGCCCGGTGGCGGGGTTCTTCGCGCTGATCCCGTTCCGCTGCTGGAAGCCGATCCACGCGCGCCACCACAAGTGGACGGGGTGGCAGGACCTCGACCCGACCACCGCGGCCCTCGTGCCGCGACCCCTGGGCCGCTTCGAACGGCTCGCCGTCAACGTCTGCTGGCGGTGCTGGATCCCGATCTTCTCGGTCCTCTACCGGACGGGCAACTACTGGAACCTGGCCCGGCTGTTCCGGTTGATCGGTCCGAAGCCGGCCGAGGCCCGCGCGATCGTCGTCGACGCCGCGGCGGTGGCCGCGGTCTGGGCCGCCGCGGCCGTCGCCCTCGGCCCGGCCGCGTTCGTCCGCGCCGCGGGGCCGGCGCTGCTCCTGACCCTCGTGGTCCAGGACGTCCTCCTCCTCAGCCAGCACACCCACATGCCGATGCACCTCAGCCGCGGCCGGGACGTGGAGCCGTACGCCGCGCCGGCCCAGGGCCCCTTCACGCGGTCGCTCCGGTTGCCGGGGTGGCTGTCGAGGATGCTCCTGCACTTCGACGCCCACGAGCTGCACCACCTGTATCCCGCGGTGCCGGGGTACCGGCTGCCGGAGGTCCGGCGCCCGGTACGGAACGAGGTGAGCTGGACGACGTGGGTGCCGGCCGCGCGCGCGGTCCCCGGCGAGGTGTTCCTGTTCCAGAACCGCGACCGGTCGGGGTTCGACGTATGACCGCGCCTGCCCTCGATCCCGTGGCGTGCGGCCTGTTCCTGGTGACGGGCTTCACCCTGTCCGGCCTCGCGCACACCGCGTGGCTGGCCGCGCCCCTCTCGCGGCGCTTCGCGGTCCCCCTCGACGGCGGCCGCGCCCTCGGCGGCCGGCCGATCCTGGGCGCGCACAAGACGGTCCGCGGTTTCCTGGTGATGGTGCCCGCCACCGGCGTCAGCTTCACCGCCCTCGCGGCCCTCGTGTCGGCGCGGCCGGGGCTCGCGGCCGCCGGGCTCTGGCCGCTCGCGCCGGCGTCGTACGGCCTGCTCGGCGCCTGGGCGGCCCTGGGCTTCATGGCGGGCGAGCTCCCCAACTCGTTCGTCAAGCGCCGGCTCGGCGTCGCGCCCGGCGAGGCGGCGGCGGGGCGGCGCCTCCGGGCCGTCTTCCTCGTCGCGGACCGGTTCGACTCGACCGCCGGGATGCTGCTGGCGCTGGCGCTGGCGGTGCCGGTCTCCTGGCAGGTCTGCCTCTTCGTCCTGCTCGCCGGACCCCTGGTGCACGCGGGGTTCAGCGCCGCCCTGTTCCTTCTCCGGGTGAAGGCGAGGGCGGCATGACGGGGGTGCCGATGTCCTGGCGGGTCTGCCTCTTCGTCCTGCTCGCCGAACCCCTGGTGCACGCGGGGTTCAGCGCCGCCCTGTTCCTTCTCCGGGTGAAAGCGAGGGCGGCGTGACGGGGGCGGCGGCGCTCGAGCCCGTCCGGGTCCGCCCGCCGGCGGACCGACCCGCGGGACCTCCCGTGATGGTCCCGCTCGGGCAGGCCCTCGACCCGCGGCAGGCGGGCGGCAAGGCGTCGAGCCTGGCGAAGCTGATCGGGCTCGGGTTCCCGGTGCCGGCGGGCCGCGTCCTGACCTGCGAGGCGTTCCGCCGGTTCCTGGCCGCGGACGGGCTCGGCGCCCGCGCGGCCGCCCTCGAGCGCCGGCCCGACCCGACGGACGCGGCCGGGCGCCGGGAGATCGCCGAGGCCGTCCTCGCCCAGGTCATGGGCCGCCCGCTGCCGGCCGCCGTCGCCGAGGCGCTCGACGCGGCCGCGCGAGAGCTGCCCGCGGGGGCGTTGGCGGTGCGCAGCTCCGCCGTCGGAGAGGACGGCGCCGCGGCCTCGTTCGCGGGCCAGTTCGACTCGGTGCTGCACGTCGCCGGGGAGGAAGCGTTGCGGCGCGCGGTGCGGGCCTGCTGGGCGTCGTACTGGTCCGAGCGGTCGCTCCACTACCGCGCCGCGCGCCGAGCCGGGCTCGGCGGAATGGCCGTCATCATCCAGCGGCAGGTGTCCGCCCGCGTGTCGGGCGTGCTCTTCACCCGCGCGCCGGCCAGCGCGGGCGGCGCGTCGGGTGACGATCTCCTGATCGAGTGCTGCCGCGGCCTGGCGGACGGGCTCGTCTCGGGGCGCGTCGAGCCCGAGCGCCTGGTCGTGTCGCGCGCCGGTCGGACGCCGGCCGGGTCGGCCCCGGCGCCCGGCGGTCTCCTGTCCGCGGCCGATGTCCGCGCCCTGACCGGCGCGGCCCTCCGCCTCGAACGAGAGCTCGGCGCGCCCCAGGACGTCGAGTGGAGCTTCGACGACGACGGGCGGCTCTGGATTCTCCAGTCGAGGCCGATCACCGCGACGGGTGACGCGCCCGGCGCCGCCGGGCCCACCGTGCTCTGGTCGAACGCCAACGTCAACGAGAACTTCCCGGCCCCGATCTGCCCGCTGCTCTACTCGTTCGTGGCCCCGGGCTACTACCACTACTTCCGAAACCTCGCCCTGGCGTTCGGCATCTCCCGCCGACGGGTCGCGGCCATGGACCCGGCGCTGGCGGCGATCGTGGGCGTGCACGGCGGGCGGCTGTACTACAACCTGACGAGCATCCACGCGGTCCTGCGCATGGCGCCGTGCGGAGAACCGCTGGCGCGGGCGTTCAACCAGTTCGTGGGGGCGGACGACGTCGCCCCGCCGCCCCCGGGCGCGACGCGGTGGGGCGAGGGCCGCGGCCGCGTCGGCCAGGCGGCGGAGCTGCTGCGCGTGGCGGCCTGCACGATCCGGCAGTACCTGTTCCTGCGACGGCGGCTGGAAGCGTTCGAGGATCGCGCCGACCGTTTCGCGGCGCGCACCCACCCCGACCGGCTCGCCCGCCGCTCGTCGAGCGGGCTGCTCGACGATCTCCGGTCGTTTCTCGACATCCGCTTCCACGGCTGGAAGGACGCCTCGCTCGCCGACGCGGCGGCGATGGTCTGCTACGCGCTGCTGCAGCGCGCGCTCCGGCGCGTCGACGCGCGCGGGGGGCTGCACAACCGGCTGCTGCGCGCGCTGCCCGGCGTGCCGTCGGCGACGCCGCCCCTGCGCCTCTGGGCGCTCTCGCGCCTCATCCGCTCGGACGCGCGGCTGGACCGGCTGTTCGCGAGCGGCGAGACGCCGGCGATCCTGGAAGCGGTCCGCGGCGACGACCGGTTCGCGGGGTTCCGGCGCGAGCTCGACCGGTTCCTGGAGGACTGGGGGTTCCGCTCGTCGGCCGAGCTGATGCTGACCTTGCCGAGCCTCCAGGAGGACCCGGCCCCGGTCATCGAGCTGCTCCGGCAGTACGCGGCCAGCGACGGAGAGCCGCCGGCGGCGGTGATGGCGCGGCAGGCGGCCGGGCGCGTGGAGGAGACGTCCCGGGTGACGAGGACCCTGGCCCGGCGGTCCCCGGCCCTGGCCCTCGCGGTGCGCTGGCTGCTGCGCGCGGCGCAGGCCAGCGTCGCCTACCGCGAGCGGGCCCGCCTGAAGCAGGCCCTGCTCTACACGCGCCTCCGGCGGGTCGCGCTGGCCATCGGCCGGCGCCTGGCCGCCGACGGGCGCCTCGCGAAGCCGGACGACGTCTTCATGCTGACCTGGCAGGAGATCGAGGCGCTCGGGGCGGGCCGCGCGATGTTCCCGTACGGCGTTCCCGACCTCGTCGCCCTACGGCGGCGGGAGCACGCGGCGCTGGGGGCCATGCGCCCCCCCGCGACGCTCGCCCTGCCGGCGGGGGAGTACCTCGCCCCGGGTTTCGGATCGATCCCGCGCGGACGGGAGGACCAGGGCGACGAGCCGTGTCCCCGCCCCTCGACGCTGCGCGGGACGGGCGCGTGCGGCGGCGCCGCGTCGGGCCCCGCCGCGGTGCTCGGCGACGTGCGCGACGCCGCCCGCCTGCGCGGCGGCGACGTGCTGGTGACCCGCCAGACCGACCCCGGATGGGCGCCGGTGTTCGGCCTGGTGTCGGGGCTGGTGATCGAGCGCGGCGGGCTGCTCTCGCACGGGGCGATCGTCGCGCGCGAGTTCGGCCTGCCCTGCGTCGTCGGGGTCGAGAACGCGACCGGCCGCATCGCGTCCGGCCAGCGCGTCACCGTGGACGGCGACCGCGGCGTCTGCACGATCGACCCGGGTACGGCGGAGAGCGCCGCGGCGCCCGAGGACGAGCGAGGCGCCGCATGACCGGCCGGTTCGCCGCGTACCTCGCCCAGCGGTTCCGCCCCGCCGTGTTCGCCCCCGCCACTGCGCTGCACGTGGGGCTGGCGCTGTGGGCGGCCGGCGCGGAGCCGACGCCGGCACGGCTCGCGGCGGCGGCCGGCCTCGCCGCCCTCCTCCTGCTGCAGTTCCGGCTCTGGGACGACCTCGAAGATCGCGACCGGGACCGGGCGACCCATCCCGAACGGATTCTGGTCGTCGTGCCGCCCGCGCCGTTCCGGCGCGCGCTCGTCGCCATCGGGGTCGGTAACCTCGTCGTCCTGGCGGCGCGGTCCGCGGTCGCCGCGGCCGGACTCGCCGTTCTGGACGTGGCCTTCCTCGCGGCCTACCGGCTGCGCGCCCGCGTGTCCGACCGCCTCTGGCGCTTCGGCGTGCTGCTGGCCAAGTATCCCGTCTTCGTCGCCCTCGTCGCGGCGGCCGCCGGTGCGCCGCGGACGCCTCCGCTGGCCCTCGCGATGGCGGTGATGTACGCGGCGGCGATCGGGTACGAGGTGCATCACAACCGGCCTGCGGAGAGCGGAGCACCGCCACGAACGACACCTCGGAGCCGCCAACCCACGCCGTCCGCCGATGGACGCCGCACGGAGAGCGGAGCACTGCCATGAACTCCACGACGAAGCCAACGCGCCCGTCCGGCGATGGGCGCCGCACGGAGAGCGGAGCACTGCCATGAACTCCACGACGATCGCGATCGATTCCGCCGTCGATGCGCGGCCCCGGCCGCGCGTCGGCAACGATCCCGGGGACGGTCGGGACTTCGAGGCCGTGGCCTGCTGCGGCTGCGGCCACGCCGCGTCGGACCCCTTCATCACCGCCGAGGACGACCTGACGGGGCGCCCCGGCCGCTTCACGTTCCGGTGCTGCCGGGCCTGCGGCCTCGTGTACCAGACGCCCCGGCTGACCATCGAGCGCGTCAAGGACTACTACGACGAGGACTACCTGGCCCACCGGCCGGGCTCCGACTGGGGCTGGATGGCTCCCCTGTTCCGGTGGGCGATGGGGGCCGTCGACCGCGAGAAGCTGCGGATCTGCCGCCGGTACCTGGCCCTCGACGCGTCGAGCACGGTGCTCGACGTGGGCTGCGGCGCCGGCACGTTCCTCGCCGGCCTCCGGGCCCGGCACGGCGCGGCCGGGGTCGGCGTCGACTTCGTCGACCTCGCCGACCGCCCCGCGCTGCGCGGGGTCGAGTTCCACTGCGGCCCGTTCCACGAGCAGGACGTGGGCGCCGGCCGGTTCGACCTCGTCACGATGTGGCACTTCCTCGAGCACGACTACGCGCCCCTGCCGTCGCTGATCTCCGCGCGCCGCGCCCTCAAGGACGAGGGGCGGCTGGTCATCGAGGTGCCGCGGCTCGACAGCCTGACGTTCCGCCTGTTCGGGGACCGGTGGCCGGGCCTGCAGGCGCCCCAGCACACCGCGCTCTACGACCGGGCGGCCCTGCTGCGAATGGTCGAGAGGGCCGATCTCGAGGTCGTCGACTACCTGCCCTACGGCGCGTTTCCGCCGTACTTCTACCTGTTCTGCGGCGTCGCGTTCCGCGTGCTGAAGGGGCGCGGGCTGAACATGCGCCGCGCCATCTACCCGTACTTCGCCGGGCAGCTCATGCTGCAGCCGGTGCTGTCGCTGGTCAGGCGATGCAACCTCGCGATGCAGACCGTCGTCTGCCGGAGGCGGCCATGAACGATCCCGCGCGGACCATCCTGCCGGCGAGGCGCCCCCGCCGGGTACGTCTCGCGGCGTTGGCGGCGGTCACCGCCGCGCTCCTGAGCGGGGTCGCCCTCGCCCTCGTGCTCGTCGCCTGCCTGACGCTGTTCCGGGCGCGCCGCCTCTACGCGCGCGCGGCGACCCTCGCGGCGCGCGCGGTGCTCCGCGTGTGGGGCCTGCGGGTGGTGGTCCACCGCGACCGGCCGTTCCCGGCCGCGCAGACGGTGTACGTCTCGAACCACTCGTCGACGATCGACCTGTTCGTCCTGGTGGCGCTGGGCCTCCCCGACACCCGCTTCTTCCTGGCGGGGGAGCTCCGGAAGCTGTTGCCCCTGGGCTTCATCGCGCAACTGATGGGCACCTTCTTCACCGTGCCCCAGACCCGGCCGGCCGAGCGGGTCCGGATCTTCCAGCGGGCGGACCGCGCCCTGCGCCGGTCCGGCGAATCCGTCTATCTGAGTCCCGAGGGGGCCCGAATCACGTCCGGCGGCATCGGCCGCTTCAACAAGGGCGCGTTCCACCTCGCCACCAGCCTCGGGGCGCCAATCGTGCCGCTCTACCTCGAGATACCCCCGGAGATCGATCCGGGCCGCGGCTACGACGCCCGGCCGGGCACGGTGCGGGTCCACGTCATGCCGGCCATCGACACCGCCGACTGGCGGCTCGCCGATCTCGCCGCGAACACGCGGGCGGTCCGCCGGAGGTTCATCGAATGGCACCGCGAGCGGCGCGGCGAGCGGCCCGAGCGGCCCGCGCCCCGCCCGACCGTCGTCGGCGCGGCCGCGCCGGTGGGCGACGGAGCCCGGGGGTGGTGACGCCCATGGCCTCCGAAACGCCGCGCGGAACCGCCTTCAGCGGCCGGTCGCTCGTCGAGCTCCTGCGGTTCCGGGCGCGCGTGCAGCCGAACGACGACGCGTTCGTCTTCCTCCGCGACGGCGAGCACGAGAGCGACGCGGTCACCTATGCCGAGCTCGACCGCCGGAGCCGCACGGTCGCCGCGGTCCTCCGGGTCCGCGCACGGCCGGGGGCGAGGGCGCTGCTGATGTACCCGCCGGGGCTCGATTTCGTCGCGGCGTTCTTCGGGTGCCTGTATGCGCGGGTCGCGGCGGTCCCCGTCTTCCCGCCGCGGTGGCGGTCCCCCGACCGCAACCTCGCGCGGGCCGTCGCGGTGGTGGACGACGCGCGGCCGGAAGTCGTGCTGGGCCCGACCAGGACCATCGAGCGTTGGGCACGGGCGGTGGCGGCGGGGGCCGCGCCGGCCCTCTCGAGGCCCTCGGGCGGGCGGCGTGCCCGGGACGGGGCGGCGGCCTGGGTGGCGACCGACGCCCTCGACGCGTCCGCCGCACGGGCCTGGCGCGACCCCGGGGCGGCCGGCCGCACCCTCGCCTTTCTGCAGTACACCTCCGGCTCGACGGCGGCCCCGCGGGGCGTGATGGTCACCCACGCCAACCTGCTGCACAACCTCGCCTGCGCCTTCCGCCAGGCCGGGAACGACAGCTCGACGGTGTCGGTGTCGTGGCTGCCCGTCGTCCACGACATGGGGCTGATCGACGGGGTGCTGCAACCCGTATTCAGCGGGTGTCCCGCCTACCTGATGTCGCCGACCGCGTTCCTGCAGAGGCCGGTCCGGTGGCTGAAGGCGATCACCCGGTACCGGGCGACCCGTAGCGGCGGCCCGAACTTCGCGTACGACCTGTGCGTCCGGCGTATCGCGGTCGACGAGCGCGCCGCCCTCGATCTCCGCAATTGGCGCGACGCCTACAACGGCGCCGAGCCGGTCCGGCGAAGCACCCTCGAGCGGTTCGCCGCCGCGTTCGCGGACAGCGGCTTCGCGCCGAGCGCGTTCCGGCCGTGCTACGGGCTGGCCGAGGCGACGCTGCTCGTGACGAGCGGCCGCTACCGCGCAAGCGCGCCCCGACCGCCAGCGCACGAGCCCGGCAGCGGCCACGAGCCCGGCGGCGGCCACGAGCCCGGCGGCGGCCACGAGCCCGGCGGGGGTCACGAGCCCGGCGTCTCCTGCGGCCGCCCCGACCCGGGGACCACGGTCATCGCCGTCGATCCCCGGAGCGGCCGCCGGCGCGCGGACGGCGAGGTCGGCGAGCTCTGGGTCGGCGGCCCGGGCGTCGCCGCCGGCTACTGGAACCGGCCCGCGCAGTCGGCGCGCACGTTCGCGGCGCGCACGGCCGACGGCCGGGGCCCCTTCCTCCGGACTGGAGACCTCGGCGCCGTCGACGGCGACGGCGTGCGCGTCACGGGCCGCCTGAAGGACCTGCTGATCGTCCGGGGGGCGAAGCACTACCCCCAGGACCTGGAGCGGACCGCCGAGGGCCGGCACCGCGCCGTGCGGCCCGGTTGCGCGGCCGCGTTCGCGGCGGACCGCTGCGTCTCGGGGGACCGGATCGCCCTCGTCGCGGAGGTCGACCCCCGCGAGCTCGGGTCCCCGGCCGCCGCGCAGGCGGCGATCGACGCCATTCGAAGCGGCGTCACCGAGGCCCACGGGGTCCAGTTGAGCGCGGTCACGCTGGTCCCGCCGGGCGGCGTCGAGAAGACGACCAGCGGCAAGGTGAAGCGCTTCGCGTGTCGGGACGCCCTGCTGGCGGGGAACCTCGAGGCCATCGCGATCTGGCGTCAGCCGCCCGCCGGCGTGGCGCGCGCCCCAGCGGCGGGACCACCCGCCGACGAGGCGCGCGCCGCCCCCGCGGCGGGGCCGCCGGTCGGGCTCGCGGCATCGGGCGCACAGGAGGCGGCATGTCCCTGAACCCGACCTCACCCGTGGCCCAAGGGGTGCGCGACCGCGTGACCGAGGTCGTCGCGGGCTGCCTCGGGCTCGCGCCGGCCGAGATCGACCCGCGCGAGCCGCTGGCGCTCTACGGTCTCGACTCGCTGCGCTCGGTCGAGCTCGGCGTCGAGCTGGAGGACGCCTTCCGCCGGCCGCTGTCCGACGAGCTCCTGACCGACCATCCGAGCGTCGACGCGCTGGTCCGGCGACTGGAGAGCGGCGAGCAACCCGCGCGGCGCCGGGACGACGACCGGGCCATCGACCTGATGCGGAACGACGGCGTGCTGCCGCCCGACATCCGTCCCGAGGCCGCGCCCGCTCAGTCGCGCGAGCGCCTTCCGCCCGGCCCATGTCGAAGCGGACGCCGTCCCGGAGCCGCGCCCGCGCCATCGCGCGAGCGCGTCCTGCTCACGGGCGCCACGGGCTTTCTCGGCGCGCACCTGCTCAGGGCGCTGCTGACGGAGACCGGCGCGGAGGTCCTGTGTCTCGTACGGACCGGCGACGCCGACGTCGTGCGCGTCGACGACGCCGATGTCGCGTCGCGGCGCGTGCGCCGGAGCCTCGAACGCTACCGCCTCTGGGACGACGCGTTCGGCCGCCGCATCCGCACCGTGACCGGGGACCTGTCGCAGCCGGGACTCGGCCTCGCCGGCGGCGCGCGCGCGGCGATCGCATCGACCGTCGACACCGTCTACCACGCTGCGGCCGACGTCAACTGGGTCTCGCCGTACGGCGCCCTGCGCGCCGCCAACGTCGTCGCCACGCGCGAGCTGCTCCGCCTGGCGTGCCGGGGCCGGCCCAAGGCCTTCCACTTCGTCTCGAGCCTCTCGGTCTGCCACGCCGTGGGCGGGCCGCGGCTCGTCGCCGAGGACGACGACCTCTTCGGGCGCCTGGAGGGGCTGCCGCTCGGGTACGCGCAGAGCAAGTGCGTCGCCGAGGCCCTGGTGCGCCAGGCGCGGGCGCGCGGGCTGCGCGCGTCGATACACCGGCCGGCCCTGCTCACCGGCGACTCCGCCAGCGGCGTCTCCAAGCACGACGATCTCGTGTCCTCGCTCTTCAAGGGATGCATCCGGATGGGCACCGCGCCCGACCTCGACTGGCGGATCGACGCGGTCCCCGTCGACCAGGCGGCGCGGGCCATCGTCCACCTGTCGGCGACCGCGCCCCAGCCCGCCCATCGTCGCCTGACGCCTCCGCCGGGCGCCCAACCAACCCTCCAGGAGTCCGCGCCGTTCCACCGCGCAGACTCCCACGGGGTCGCCACGTTCCACGAGAGCGCGCGGCAGGCGCGTCGTTGGCGCGAGTGCGTGCTCTGGATGAACCTCTACGGCTATCCCGTGCGTCTCGCGCCCTACGACCACTGGGCCGAACAGCTCGCGCGGGACGCGGCGCGGCCCGACCACGCCCTGCACCGGTTGCGCGGGTTCTTCCTGAGGCGCCGGCCGGACGGGACCGCCGTGCCCGAGCTGTACCAGGAGGCGCGCAGCAGCGCGCCGCGAAGCACGCGGACGCAGGCGCTCCTGGCGGAAGCCGGTCTCGATTTCCACCGGCTCGACGCCGGCCTGCTCGGGCGCTACTTCGACGAGTACGTGGCGGCCGGCTTCCTCCCGCCTCCGCGGCGCGGCCCCCGGCCGGCGGCCAACCGTCCGGCGGCCCATCGAACGGCGGCCAATCGAACGGCAACCAACCCACTATCGGCCAAACGACCCGCGGCCAACCGACCCGTGGCAAACCGGCCCGCGTCCAGTCGACCCTCGGCAAGCCCGCCGGCGCCGCCGGCCGACCCCGATCGCGCCCGCTTCGAGCCGATGCTGCGACGGCACTTCGGCGACGACTCGCTCGCGGTGACCGGGGCGACCCGCTACGCGCACGGCGCCGAGCACAGCGTCATCGCCGAGCTCGGCGGCTGGCGCGGCCGGGGACGCACGGGCCTGTCCCGCTACCGCCTCGACGTCGCCGGCCGGGGCAGCGTGCGGCCGCTCGACGTCGTGACCAAGGTCAAGCCGGCCGACCGCGAGCTGATCGAGGTCGCCGAGGCGATGGCGGACACCTGCGACGCCGGCCTGGGGCGCGCGGTGCGCCGCTTCCGGGAGCGCATCGGGCTGCGCGGGGCCCATCTCCGCGAGCTGGCCCTCTACGCCGAGCCGGACGAGCGCCTGCGGCGTCACACGCCCGTCTGCTACGGCACGTGGCGCGACGACGCCCGCCGGGAATGGGGCCTCGTCCTGGAACGGCTCGACGGCGATGTCCTCCTCGACGCGACGGACGACCCGACGGTTTGGACGCTCGACCGCGTGGGCGCCGCCGTCGACGGCCTCGCCGAGATCCACGCGGTCTGGCTCGGGCGGGAGGACAACCTTCGGAACCGGCCCTGGATCGGCCACGTCGCCACGTCCCGGAGCATGGTGGAGATGACGCCCCTGTGGCGCGCGCTGGCCGATCACGCCGCGCCCCGACTCGCCGAATGGGCCGGCCCGGCCCTCGTTCGGACCCACCGCGCCCTCGTCGACTCGCTCGGGACGTGGTGGCCCCGCCTCGAAACGGCGGCGCGCACCCTCATCCACAACGACTTCAGCCCGCGGAACGCCGCCATTCGCGGCGCCGGAGCGTCCGCGCGGCTCTGCGCCTACGACTGGGAGCTCGCGACGGTCGGGGCCCCGCAGTGCGACCTCGCCCACTTCCTCTGCTTCGTCCTCGACCCCGGCGTGCGCCGGGGCGAGGCGGCCCGGTACGTCGAGCGGCATCGGGCCGCGCTGGCCGCCGCCGGCGGCGCGCGGCTGGACCCCTGCGCCTGGAGAGCGGGATTCGGCGCCGCGCTGGCGGACCTGCTCGTCAACCGGTTGATGTTCTACGCGATGATCGACCGCGTCCGGCCCCTGCGGTTCCTGCCGCGAATCGTGCGAACGTGGCGGCGGCTCCACGACCTCTTCGGGGCCTGGCCGCCCGTGGCGGAAGACTCCGCCGCCTTCGACCCGCGATGCGCCGGCCCCGGCGCGACGCCGGGTCCTGCCGCGGACCGCGGGGAAGGCAACGGATCATGAGGGCGCCGATCCACGACCTGCACGTCGCGAACCTCCTCACCTACGGCTCGCTCGCGGCCGCGCTCGCGGCGGTGGCGGCGGGGCTCGGCTCGGGCGCGGCGGCGGCCGCGGGCGGCTGGCTGGCCCTCGCCGCGCTGCTCGACACGTTCGACGGCCGGTTCGCGCGCTGCTTCCACCGCTCGCCGCGGCAGCGCCGGGTGGGCCGCGAACTCGACAGCCTGGTCGACGTCTGCGCGTTCGGCGTGGCCCCGGTGGCGGCGGCCGCGGCGGCGTCGCCCCCGGCCGGCGGGCCGGCCGCGGCCATCTGGTGGGCAAGCGCGTTCGCGTACCTGGGCGCGGTCGTCACCCGGCTGGGCTTCTACAACGTGGAAGCGGACGACTCGCGCTTCGTCGGGCTCCCGTCCCCGGCCGCGGCGCTGCTCTGGTCCACGTACCTGCTGTGGCCGGCGCCGTCATGGCCGTGGCTCGCACCCGCGTTGTTCCTGGCGTGCGGCCTCGCCATGGTCGCGCCCCTCGCCATCCCGCGGCCGAGGGCACCCGGCCTCGCCGCATTCGCCCTCTGGGCCGTCGCGCTGGCGTCCTGGCACCTGCGCTGAGGGCCGGCGGGAGCGAACCGCCCCGTCAGGCTGGCGCCACCGCCTGGCGCCGCCGGCTAGAAGTCGGCGGGGGCCGGCGCGTTGTTGCCGTCCCAGTCCTTCACGTCGCCGTCCGGGGCCTTCAGGAATCCGAGCAGGCAGCCCGGCGAGCCGTCCCTGACGGGGTGGCAGCGCGCCTTGACCGCGTCGCCCGGCGTGAGGTAGCCGCGGGTGATGCCGCTCTCGGCCAGGTGGTTGCGGTCGCTGGCCTCCAGCGCCCAGATCTGCGGCTCGCCGTCGGGGCCGTCGACCTCGAGGTAGAGCCAGGAATGCGGGACGAGCAGATGGAGCTCGGTGACCACCCCCTCGATGTCGGTGAACTCCTCCGAGTAGTTGCCGTGGGAATGGTGCCCCCCGGCCGGCAGGACGAAAGCGACCGCGCAGACGACGGCGAGACCAAGCTTGAACCGCATGATGACCCTCCTGACCGGCCTCCGCCGTCCGGAATCACGACGGCGCGAGGCCATTTGCCCTCTTTACCCGGAACACACGACCGGCAAGCGGTCGAACCCGCCCGGACGCGCCGGACACCTCCGGAACGCGCCAGACACCGCCGGAACGCCAGATACCGCCGGAACGCGCCGGATACTGCCGGGACGCCAGACACCGCCGGAACGCGCCGGATACTGCCGGGACGCGCCGAAACGCCGCCGGCACGCGCCGGAACGCCGTCGCGCCGGAACCCGCCGGGGCCGCGCTAGAACACGGCCGGGACGCGGGGCGGCGCCGGGAACCCGTTCGAATAGGGGCCCTCGTAGCGCAGCCCGTTCCCTTCCTCGTCGAGCCAGCCCAGCGACTGCTGGAAGAGCGCCGGCTCGGGGTAGCCCCGCGGGACCGTGCCCTCCGCGACGTAGAGCTTGTCCTCGTGCATGTAGATCGACACGAACGTGCGCGACCGGTCGGGGTTGGTCAGGTGCATCTGGTGCCCCTCGACGCGATCGAGCGAGTTGTAGCCCAAGTGCGTCACCTCGGCGTCCCGCTGCATGAACGTCCAGGTCGCGTAGAGCATCGCGCCCCGCACGTCGTGTCGCCAGTACCCCTCGCCGGTCGACCCGCCGCCGCTGCAGCGCTCCGCCCCCGGCGGGCACTCGCCGGCCCGCTCGGTGAGGATGCGCTCGACGTGGCTGTAGTCGGCCACCGTCACCGTGAAGCGGCTCGGGCCCCTCTCGGCGGCGTAGACGCGCGCGGGCACCTCGGCCCCCATTTCGGAGACCCACGTGGTCTCGGTCACCTCCGGCTCGCCGGGGAAGTTGCAGGTGAACCGGTCCTCCTGGCTGGCGAACTCGGTCCAGTCCTGCGCCGCCCCCGGCGCCGCCGCGAGCATGACTGAAGCCGCCGCAACCACTGTAATCAGGCGCATGGTCGTTCCTCCCGTGAAGTTGCTTCCTCAGGGCTCCTGCCGGCAGCGGTCGGCCCCCACCCCGCGCCCCTCGGCGCCCACGTCGCGATAGACCTCGTGGCAGCTCGCGCAGGCCTCGTTGAGCTGGTCGGTGGCCGCGATGACGGCGTCGACGCTCCTCGACTGCGACGCCCGGTAGGCGACCCGCCCCGCCTCGACGACCGCCTCGGTGTACTCCCGCCAGTCGGCCCGGTCGACGGGCACCGGCCGGCCGTTCTCGCACCGGCGCCCCGGCACGAGGAAGAGGGGCGCGGACTCGGCGATGGCCAGCGCCGCGAGGTCGATGGCCTCCCAGCCCGGATAGACCGTCGACCCCCACTCGACGAAGTCGAAGGACCGGGCCGCCGTCGGCGGCGGCACGTCGTCCGCGGGGTCCTTGATCTGCACGTTGAAGACGATGTTCGAGGCGGGGAAGGCGATGGCCCGCATCAACTGGGCGAGGTTGGCGATGGGCGCGACCGAGAGGTCCCCGCCGCCGGCGGACGCGGAAGCGGTCGCCACCGTGGGGAGCGCAATGTCGGCCAGCGCGGCGTCGGACAGCTCCGCGGCTCCGGCCGGAAACGCGCCGGCCTCGAGGACGTAGGCGGTGAGGTCGATCGACTCCTGCCGCGAGAGCGGCGCCGTCGCCTGGAGGGGCATGGTGTTGTGGATCTTGTCGACGAGCTCCACCAACGGCAGTGCGCTCCAGACCGACAGGAATCCGTCTCCGGCCAGCGGTGGGCCGACGCTGCCCTCGAGCGCCTCGCCGTGGCAGGTCACGCACTGCGCCCGGTAGACCTCCGCGCCCCGCGCCGCCTGCCCGGAGGTGTACACCCCGTCGGCCACGGTGCGCGACGGTTGGGCGCGTGCGGTGAGGACGAACGCTCCCGCGAGCGCGCCGGCGCACAGCATGGCAGCCGTCGCCCGGCGGACGGCTGGGAATCCAGCCCCGCTTCCTTCCGATTCACGGTCGATGTTGCGCTTCGCGAGGTTCGTCATGAGGGTCACCAACTAGAAGACGACGAGGAACCGGCCGTCCTGAACGACCGCGGCAACCGTGCTTCCATCGATGATCGTCCCGGCCCCTCCGCCCGGCTCCCCCACGGGGTGGCCGGCGGCGTCGAAGACCTGCCAGTGCAGCGAGCCCCCGAAGCTGAAGCCGGGGCCGTCGCCCCACGCGAGCAGCGTTTCACCCCGGGGGGCCACCGCCACCACGGGGTTCTTGCGCCGGAAGCGCGCCTGCCCCGCCGGCGCGCGCATGGCGTCGAGCCGGTCGAGGTCGGCGAAGTAGACCTGCCCCTGTGTCTCCCACGTCACCGTCAGGCCGTCGGGGCCGGCGAACAGGCTCGTGGTCGACACCGGACACGCCCCCAGCTCCCACGGCTGGACCAGCCGGTCGGAGAAGGTGCGGCCGTGGTCGGTCGAGATCAGCATTCGGTGCCCCCGGTGCACGTTGTCGCCGGCTCCGCGATACGACACGTGGACAGCGCCGGCGGGATCGGTCATGGCCGCGAGGCCGCAGCAGGCACACGCGCCCTCCGCCGCCGGGCTGACGCGGCGAGGCGGCGCGAACGTCGTCCCGCCGTCGCGCGACGCCGTCAGGAAGACGCTGCGCCGCGCGTCGTCGAACGCGCCGGCATGCCAGAAGACGTAGACGTTGCCGCCGTCGTCGGTCGCGACGGCCGGTCCCGCCTCGAGGGTGCCCGCCTCGCCGGCCGGCAGCTCGCGCTGGGGCTCGAAGCCGGGTCCGCCCGCGCGGCTCCGCGTGTAGAAGAACGCCGGCGGGTCGGCCTGCAGCCAGACGACGTGGAGCCGCCCGTCGAGCCCGATCGCGAGCTGCGCGCCGTCTATCGGGCCCACGCCGGTCACCGAGAGCGCCCGGCTGTTGACGCGCCGCGGCTCGGACCAGCCCGCCGCGCCGGGCTCGCGCGTCACGTGGAAGAGGTCGCCGCGGCTCGGGTCCCCGGCGACGTACACGACGTGCAGCACGCCCCCGCCGTCGACGACGGCCCGCGGCAGGCGGCCGCCCTCGGGAATCCTCAGCGTCTCGACCGCCGCGCGCGGCGACTCCACCCCGGCGCGCTGCGACAGGCCCGCTTGGGCGAAGGCCGCCAGCAGGACCACCGCGATCGCCACACGACCGCATCGAAGCAGCGTGACCGTCACGAGCCTACCTTACCGCCCATCGGCCGCCCCCGCAAGACGGCGGGGAAACGAGGGCCGCATCCCGACGCCCTCGTCTCGGGGCCGCCACGACTCGCGTCGCCGCTCCGGATGCCCCGCGTCGCGGGCCGGCCGCGAGCGGCAGGCCATCGAGCCGCTCGTCCCGGGACACCGCGCCCCCCTCACTGCGAATCAACCGCAACGTGCCGAACCCGCTCGGGCCGGATGCCCCAGCCGACGAGCCATGCGGGCACGGCAGGGCGGGGACGACGCGGGCGGGCCACGGCGGCCGGAACGGCTCGTCGCGCAGGGCCCGCGCCACGAGCTGGCGCTGCACGAGCGCCTGCACGGTCTGGATGAACCGCGTGGGCCATTCCCGCGGGACCGCCTCCCACGATGCAGCAACCGGTACTGTCGGTCATGCCTCCGCCCGCGGAGCCGTGACGGAGCCCTGCCGGACGCTCTGCCCATCGACCCGCCGCGGTCACTCCAGGTCGTCCAGTGGACCGCCCTGGAGGAAGCTGCCCATGGCGGGTGGCGCCTTCGCAGCAGTTGCCGACGCGAGTCGACGGCGGGCCACAGAGTCGCCTCCGGGCCAGTCCGCCAGGCGCGCTGCGCCAGGTACCAAAGCCACGACTCCCGTTCCTCGTTCCGCTTGGCGGACGGACCGGCCAGAACGTCGAGAACGATTGGCACACGACATCAGGTGAGGTCCCAGCCGGGCAAGGCGGCCGCCTGCCGGATCCAGGCCGCCATCTGCGCCTCGTCGAGCTCGCCCTCGCGGATGTCGACCCAGCGCGAGTCCCTGTCCTTCCCCGAGCCGGGTGGGACGGGCCGCAGCGAAGCGCCTCGGAAGAAGGTCACCTTCACGTAGCGGGTGAAGACGTGGCAGCTCACGAACCACCCCTTGCCCTCGACGCCGTAGAAGGGCGAGTTCCACCGCACGCACTTGCGCACGCCCGGCACGGTCCTCACGATGAGCTCGTCGAGACGGCGCCCGACGTCGCTCTTCCAGCCCGGCATGGCCGCGATGTAGGCCTGCACGGGGGCGTCGCCGTCGGCCTTGGCTATCTGCGGATTGCCGCCCGAGAGCAGCGCCGGCTCGGCGCTCCCCCGCTTGGCGCCGGCCTTCCCTGCGACCTTCGTCGACTTCCTGGAGTTCCTGCCGGGCATGGCGTCTGCGACAATCCGGAATGGCCTTCGGCCGT
The DNA here is from genome assembly GCA_965204675.1 of Vicinamibacterales bacterium. Taxonomy (GTDB): domain Bacteria; phylum Acidobacteriota; class Vicinamibacteria; order Vicinamibacterales; family UBA8438; genus JAJEEA01. The sequence goes on along the minus strand of OZ242003.1, from coordinate 3,393,711 downwards.
CCTCGCGGCGTTCGGTCGTCCGCGCCTTCGATGTCCCGGGCCGACGCCGTGCCACTTGTCGTTCTGAAGACTCGGGCGCCAACCGGCCCGGGCCTGGCCCCGACGGGTACCGATGCGAACATCGACCGCGACCCTGGGCAAGCCCCGTGACACCTGCCTCCCGAGCCGATCATGGCGCGGCCGCAGCCGTCACTCCTCGAAGCGCTCGAAGTCGATGACTTCCCCCGCCCGGATCACGGGGGTGGAGCCACGTTGAAGTCTCGGCGGGATCCGGATCGGCCGACGGGGCGCCGCGGGCGGGTCGGCCCCGGCGCGCAACGGCTACCAGTCGATCCGGCCGGGGTCGCCGGCGTAGACCGACCGGATGAACGCCAGGATCTTCCAGACCTCGTCGTCCTCGAGCACGCTGTAGACGGTCGGCATGGTCTGCTCGGGAACCTCGCCCTTGATGAGCCTGAACAGCACCTCGTCGTCGCTGCCGAACGTCCACGCGTCGTCGATCACCGAGGTGGCCATCCCGCCGCCGCCCCCGCCGCCGTGACAGCCCTGGCAGCCGACCTGGAAGTACAGCGTCCGGCCCTCCGCGGCCATGTCCGCGTTCCCCGTGAACGGGTTCAGCTTCAGTGCCGCCGCCGGCGCCACGGCCGGCGGCGGCGGGTCGGCGTCCGGGTTCGCGGCACCGGGTCCGCCGCCGGCAGGCGTCTCGGGCTCGCTCTCGATATCCTGAATCGGAACCCCGTCCGGGTTCGCGGCGCCGGCTCCCCCGCCGGCGGGGACGAGCGGCACGCCGTACTCCTCCAGAATCGCCAGGATCTCGGCCTGCCGCCGGTCGATAGCCGCCTCGAGCCGGACCTTGAGCGCCTCGTTGCCCTTCGCGACGCCCATCGAGATGTCGAAGGACAGCGGCACCCCCGGTTCATCCTCCAGCGAGACCAGCTCGAGCGGCGCGCTCGACGTCGTGGCGGCGTAGCCCGCCAGGGGCCCCCACGCGACGGCGACGTCCACCGTACCCGCCACCAGGTCGTCGAGCAGCTTCCGGGGCCGGTCGCGGTCGCCGCGCGGATCGAAGAACAGCGAGTAGGTCGAGACGTTGTCGAGCAGGCCGCGCCGCGCGAGGCTCTCCTCGGGCGGCGTGTTGACGTGGACGCCGATGCGAAGCCGGCTCAGCGCCGGCGCGTCCAGCGACCGGAAGTCGTAGCCCCGGTCGGCGCGGTAGGCCATGACGTAGGCCGAGCGGTAGTACGGCTTCGTCCAGAGGACGAAGTCGAGACCCTCGGGAACCCCGAAGATGACGTCGCACGTCCCCGCGTCGATGGTGTTGCGGACGAGCCCGCGCTGGTGGGGCCACCAGGCGTAGACGGGCGTGGCGCCGAGCTCGGCCGCGACGACCGCGGCAATCCGGTTCTCGAACCCCTCGAGCCGCTCGTTCGAGTACGGCAGGTTGTCGGGGTCGCCGCAGACGCGCAGCGCCGGCGGCTGCGCGAGCACGGCGCCCGTCGACGCCGCGTGCGCGGCCAGCAACGCATGAGCCGCCAACAGCGCATGCGCCGCGACCGCGGCGACGACCGCCCTGGAAGTGCGCTTCACGGCAAACTCCGTTCGCTTGGGACAGTGATCGCTACCGGGGACAGTGATCGATGTGAAGTTGCCAACCACACCGAGACGCAGCCCGTTGTCAGGGGCTGCGCCCGGCACGTGGCAAGGTGAATTTTCCGTCACCGTCCCAGGTCGTCGAATGGGCTCGGGCGCACCCCGTCTCGCAGACTTGCGCGCCCGGCACGTGCCAAGGCGGCTCCCGTCACGCGTCCCCTATTCGAGCGCGAAGACGTGAAGCGTCCCGCCCACGGAGGTGACCTTGTCCAGCCCCGAGTCGAAGGCGGCGCCGACCGCCCCCAGGGCCCCGAGGGGATCCTCGCGCGAGAGGTCCGCCGCGACCGGGAGGCCGAACCACCCGCCGATGCCGGAGTAGATGGCGACGTACTGCTTCCCGTCGGGGGCGATGAACGTCATCGGGTTCCCGATCGAGCCCGACGGCAGCCGGGACTGCCAGAGCGTCTCGCCGCTCCTGGCGTCGACCGCCTTGAACCACCGGTCCATGGTCCCGTAGAAGACCACGTCGCCGGCCGTGACCATCGTGCCCGTCCACACCGGAAACGGCTCGGTGATGCCCCAGACCTTCTCGCCCGCCTCGGGGTTCCAGGCCATGAACTCGCCCTGGTAGCCGCCCGGTCCGGCGAAGATCCGCACGTTGGCGCCCACGTACGGCGCGCCCGCGATGTACCGCACCTCGAAGCCTTCGTAGTTCATGCACAAGTTGTTCGTGCCGGCGTAGATCAGGCCGGTCCGGGGCGAGTACGACACGGGCTGCTGGTTCTTGGCGCCCATCGCGGACGGGCAGATGTCGAGGGTGTTCACGCCCTGGCGGGTGCGCTTCTCCGGCACCTCGACGGGGCGGCCGGTCTCCAGGTCGATGCGCTCGGCCCAGTTGGTGTGCTCCACGAACTTCTCGGCCGACAGCAGCGTGCCGTCCGTGCGGTCGAGCACGTAGGCGAAGCCGTTGCGGTCGAAGTGCACGAGCGCCTTCACGTCGCGCCCGCCGATGGTGAGATCCAGCAGCACGTGCTCGTTGATGCCGTCGTAGTCCCAGGCGTCCCACGGCGTCATCTGGTACGCCCACTTCGCCAGGCCCGTATCGGGATCGCGGGCGAAGATGGTCATCGACCACTTGTTGTCGCCCTCGCGCGGGGTCGGGTTCCACGTCCCGGGGTTGCCCGTGGAGTAGTAGACGAGGTCGAGCTCGGGATCGTACGCGTACCAGCCCCACGTGGCCCCGCCGCCGTTCCGCCAGCGGTCGCCGGGCCACGTCTCGGTGCCCGCGCCGGGCCCGCCGTGATGGGGATTGGCCTCGTTGAAGTCGGGCGCCAGCAGGACGTCCTCGTCCGGCCCCATGCTGTAGGCCTTCCAGAGCTGCTCGCCCGAGTCGACGGCATAGGCGGCCACCCAGCCGCGGATGCCGAACTCGCCGCCGGAGACGCCCACGATGTACTTGTCCTTGACCACGAGGCCGGCCATCGTCATGGTCTCGCCCCGAAGCGGGTCGGCGTTCCTGGTCTTCCACAGCTCCTCGCCGCTCTCGGCGTCGAGCGCGATGACGTGTCCGTCGAGCGTCGTCATCAGAATCCGGCCCTCGACGTAGTTCACGCCGCGATGGACCAGATCGCAGCAGGCCACCGGCACCGCGCGGTCGTCCTGGACCGGCGTGTACCGCCACTTGATGGGCCAGCCCTCCTCGGTGAGGTCGATGGCGTACACGTGGTTGGGGTACGCGCTGTGCACGTACATCGTCGAGTCCACGACCAGGGGCTGCCCCTCGTGGCCGCGCAGCGCCCCGGTCGAGAACGACCAGACCTGGGTGAGGTCCGCGACGTTGTCCGCGGTGATCTGGTCGAGCGAGCTGTAGCGCGTCGCCGAGTAGTTCTTCCCCGGCAACACCCACTGGTTGTCGTCGGTCTGCCGCGACATCAGATCGTCGTTGGCGGCGATCGCCAGCGGCAGCCCCAACGCGAGAACCGCGATGGCGCAGATGCTTCGCTTCATGGCCGTTTTCTCCTTCCCTGCCCGTCCTCGAACGCCCCGGCCGCCCCTGCCGGGCGACTCCTGCCGAGAATGGCCGTTCGGAGGACCGGCGTCAAGGGTTATTCCGGCGGGACGGGCGCCGTCGCAACGCCGGGCGGCAAGGCCACCGGTCACCGGGGGATCGCAGTCTCGGCCCCTCGGCCCACGGCCGCCCGGCGAGTCGCCAAGTCAGTTCGCCAGCGGGTGAGGCCGGAACTGGAACTTCACGAGGATCGGCTTCGACACCGACCGGTACTCGCCGTCCTCGACCGCGAGCCCGTCCTCGGCGTGCCACACCGTGTCGGAGCCGGTCGACGAGTAGACGCCGCGCCCCTTCCACCCGGCGTCGGGATCGTCGATGCGGCCGTCGAGGCCCCGCGGGTGGAAGCCGGCAAGCGGATAGGGAACGCGCATCACCACCGTCTCGCCCGTGTCGGGCAGCAGGGCCACCAGCGAGTCCGAGCCGGTGCCGGTGGCGATGGGCACGTTCTCGCCGAGGCCCAGGGTGTCGAACTGGTCGACCCAGTTGTAGTTTCGGTGGACGGCGACCCGCCATCCGTCCGCCAGCGTCCAAAAGGCCCGGATTCATTGGGGTTTTCGGGGTCAACATTCCGCCAGCGTCCACGGATGGACTATACTGTTTTTCGCGTAGGCTGTCACTTGGGCTGTCTACCACCACAGGTATCGTGTCCCGAATCCCGCCCCACCGAGGTCCACGTCACGCCGAACGACCGCCCTCAGTGCCCGTTACGGTGCGGCTCCGCAGAGTCCCGCGTGGCAGGGCTTGCCATGTCTCGACAGCCGTGATATTCTGCGGGATCCGGATTGAGGCGCTCGCGCGATGAAGCGCCTCTGGTCCACGCGGAGATTCGTCGAGTCGCAGAACCGTCGTCAGGAGAAGCTCAAGCGGCGCCGCGGGTGGCTCAAGACTCGGCCCCGTCGCAGGGCTAAGCCTTGGGCTGCTGAACCGAGCGCTTTCGTTGAGACGCTCAAGGCCGCGCCGTCTCTTCAGCTATTTGCCAACACCGTCATGACACTCGGTTTATGTAATCGCCTCCGCGAGCTTCTGCAGAGGCCAGGTACCGCGGTCCATCTTGATTTTTCGGAAGTCAGTGATTTTGGGAGTGACGCGCTTCTGTTGATTCGGGCGATGATTGAATCTCGTGCTCGCCAGACCGTCATCAGCGGCAACTTGCCGGCCGATCCGCGGGTAGCCGCCGAGTTCAAGACCACTGGCTTCTTTCGCGCCTTTTTGAGGCCGGGGGAGCTTCCCGAGGCCCAGGGACTGATGCTCAAGAAGTCGCGCACGACGGTGCTCCCTGCGGTAGCGGCACGCATGGTGCGATTTGCGGCCCAGAACGTACCGATGTCACCGGCGGGCCAGCGGGCGTGCTATCGAAATCTCGTGGAGTTGATGACGAACACTCGTGATCATGCCAAGAGTAGAGGCCGAAAACGGAAGCGCCTTCGGACGCGTCCACGTACCTGGTTCGCCAGTGTCTATTGTCGTGATGATGTCGCGAAATTCAGTTTTCTGGATTTGGGCAGAGGTATTCTCGGAAGTTCCCCAGCGCGGAATTATCTGCAGAAACAGAAAACGTCTCTCACAAAGTACGGCCGTACCAAACTATTGCGAGAGATATTCGAAGGGAAGGTTCCGTCGGGTGCGTCGCCCGACATGAAAGGTCGTGGGCGTGGACTTCCCAAGATGCACAAAGACGCTCAAGACAAACTTAAGGATGTGCGAGTGCTTACGTCGACTGTCGTAGGTTCTGTTCGGAATCTGGAGTTCAATTTGACCGGCGCTGGACTCGGTGGCACAGCGTTCACTTGGCAGGCGGACTGACAGGGGGGAGGGGAGACGGTGACGATCAATATCGCGCGGGAATTCACTGAGCACCCAGGCCCACGATACAAGGATCAGGGCCCGGGGTCTGGTGAAGAGTTTCGTGAGAGATTCTTGCTGCCTGGGTTTCGCAAAGTTCAGAGGGCCCAGGAAGAGCTGCTGGTGCAGCTTGACGGCGTAGAATTCGGTTATCCCACATCGTTCTTGGAAGAGGCTTTCGGAGGCGTAGCCCGAGAGTTGGGGATTGACGTGGTCAAGGAGACGTTGAAGCTTGAATCAACGTCGGAGCCTCTACTCATTGAGGAGATATGGCATTACGTCGACACAGCGAACAGGGGAACGGCACCGATATAGACGAGCGGAATGCGGCCTTTGCATTGGCGTTGGTGTTCGGAGTTCTCTTGGGGTGGGTCGGCGGGGTATCTGCTAGCAATTCGCCGGAGTTCTGGCACGTCGGGTTGGCGGACCTGCTCATGCCTGCAAGTGCCGTGAGCGTCGGTTGGTGGATCAACGCCTCGTTGCGCCGTCGCGGACAACTGAACGCGGTAGCCATCGGGTACTTGACATCACTGAACGAACGCATTAGCGAGTTGATTTCGGATGCTCTGGGTGGGCGCGAGGAGGAACAGGTACTGGTACCAGTACGGCAGCTATCGCGGGAGATTAGCTGGCTTCTTGCAATTCTGGATCAGTTGCGTCCGGAACTCCGTCCCTCGCTGAGAGACCGGCTTCACAGGGAGTATTTTTCACTAAAGAAACATGTTACAGACACACATGACCGGATACAGGCGGCTGAAGCAGGTCACGAACTGCGGCTGGTGGTCTTTTACATTCACTGGCGCATTTGTGAGCATGTGCTCAAGCAACCGAAGGCCGTGAACTCGTTACTTCGGACGCGGAGAACGGATGGCAGCTTCTTGGAAATGCCCCCGTCGCGTTGACGACACCCTAGCTAGTGTTGACGACACCCTAGCTAGTGGTGTGTCCCAAGAATGACTTTACACTTGCTGACCTTCTCGAAGATGGCATCGACGGTAGTGCTCCACACGAACGGCTTCGGGTCTGTATTGTGATGGGCCAAGTAGTCCTTGATGGCCGCCACCAGTTCCTGCACGCTGCAAAAGACGCCGCGACGAAGGCGTTGCTGTGTCAGCTTGCTGAACCAGCTCTCGACGAGGTTGAGCCACGAGGCGCTGGTCGGCGTGAAGTGCAGCTTGAAGCGCGGGTGGGCGGCCAACCACCTGCGAATCGCTTTGTGCTTATGGGTCGCGTAGTTGTCCAGGATGACGTGCAGGGTGAGGTCGCGCGGGAACGCACGGTCGAGGCGCCGCAGGAACTTCAAGAATTCCTGATGCCGATGACGGCCGTGGCATTGGCCGATAACCTCGCCGGTCAGTACGTTCAATGCGGCGAACAACGTCGTCGTGCCATGCCGCTTGTAGTCATGTGTCATGGTGCCACGCCGGCCCGGCTTCATCGGCAGGCCAGGCTGCGTGCGGTCGAGGGCCTGAATCTGGCTCTTCTCGTCCACGCACAGCACCACCGCCTTGTCCGGCGGGTTCAGGTACAGCCCGACGACGTCGGTCAGCTTCTCGACGAACGCCGGGTCTTTCGACAACTTGAACGTCGTGACGCGGTGCGGCTGCAGGCCGTGCGCGTCCCAGATGCGCTGGATGGTCGAGCGGCTGACGCCGGCCGCCTTGGCCATCGAGCGGCAACTCCAGTGGGTGGCGCCCGAGCGGCGTCTCGTGCAGCGTGGCATGCACGATGGCCTGCACTTGGTGAGCGGTGATCTCGGGTTTTCGGCCGCGGCCAGGGCGCACGTCGCCCACGGAATCGAGTCCGTCGGTGAGGAACCGCCCTCGCCAGTTCAACACCGTCGGTCTGCCGATACCGAGTGTAGTCGCGATGCGGCTGTTCGCCACGCCGTCACCGGCCATCAGCAAGGCCTTGGCGCGGGTCACCACGCGGTACGGCGCGGATGCACTGTGCGCCCATTTCGTCAGCGTCTCCCGATCTGCGCGGCTGAGCAGCAGCGGGGCGGCTGGGTTGTTCATACCCGCAGGTATACTACCCGGCGCACGAACTGTCAATCTATTTCAGGGACACACCACTAGGTCGGTGTTGGCCGTCATGTGGCGCATCTCCCACGAAAAACGTGTGCGGATCATCCACTGCCTCGTCGAAGGCCTGTCGATGCGGGAGCACCGCGCGTCCTGCCCTCGCCAGTGTTTCTTTCCCCACGCACCGGGTTCACCGCACATCCCCGGTTCCGGAACCCAGACCCCTTGCCTGCACGGTCAACGTAAGCTCACATGGCTCTCTCAGGATTTCCTCAACCTCAAGATAATAGGTTGCGCCCTCCTCGTAGCCAAAAAATAGTGTTCTGCTGGAACTGAAATCTATGGGGTCAGCCAGTCCACTGGTCCGCCGGTACAAATAAAGCACTGGAGTCAAAGGGATGCCATCCGGCGTTAAGTCTCCCGCAGTATCCACTTGTATCACGTAATTGCCGGCGCTTGCGTCGCTGAAAGAAAAGTGTCTACGCTCTCCCGATCTAAGCGTAAAGGTCTTCGGCACGTCAATACTAAGCGGTCGGGGCCTGCGCCTCTCGAACGACTGTGACGTGCGGGCGAAAGTCAGACGGGTTTGTGCACGCTCCAGCTCATTTCTACGGGTGCTCACGCGCAAATCCCTAGCTAGTACCTCACGTTCCTCTTGTTCTATGACGGCCTGACCAGCTTCCCTCCGTGTATATTCTCGCTGCGCAAGTCCTAGGGCACCAATCAGCAATGTTGCGACACCGCCGAGCACCGCCCAAGTGGCGCGTCGACGCCGGTCGCGATAACGATGCTCCACCAGTTCCACCACAACACTGATGGACCCGTGCTTCAGCAAATCGTCCAAGACCTCGTTTGCGGGCCGTTCCTGATCGCTGCTAGAGAGTAGGGACATCTATCTCCTCCAGTTTCCCGAAGTAGCCCAGGGGCAGCATCCGGGCAGCATCCCGGAAGTACCTGCCCGGCGCCAAGCTCGACCTGCCCGGCGCCAAGCTCGACCTGCCGACGCCCGTCAGCCCAGAACTTCGCGCACTGCCCCTCGGCGAAGCCGTCGAAAGCCGGCCTCGTCGAACAGGTTTCGCCACAGGCTACAGGCTGTCACTTAGGCTGTCAACGCCACCATGGAGCGTGGGCAGGGGAGGGATTTGCCCAATGAAGCCGGACATGTTTCGGTCGAAAGGATGAGCCGGACCACCGAGTTGTAGTAGTTGTAGTCGGCGCGGACGTCGGTCCCCTTGAACGTGGGACCCGGCAGGGGATGGAGGGTCCACCCCTCCGCGCAGTGCCGCCCGGTGTGCGCCTCGGGGCCGGTCAGCGATCCGCACTGGCTGCGGTCGAAGCTCGCGAGGTGGTTGGTCCCCGAGAGCGCCGTCCAGAGGACGCCGTTCGTGTCGACGTCGAGGCCGCGCGGCATGAATCCGCGCTCGCCCGCCGCCTCCACGTCCCAGCGCTCCGAGGGGACCTCGAAGACCTCGGCGACGCAGCTCTCCGGCGGGTCGTCGCCCACCACCAGCCGGACGATCCGGCCCGGGTACGAGTCCTGGGCGCCCCAGACCGGACCCGTCGACGGGGTTGACGATGATGCCGTAGGCCCCCACCGTGACCCGCGTGTCCCGCGCCGGGTGCGTATTCCGGTCCAAACCGATCACTGATTCCGGTCCAAACCGATCACTGATTCCGGTCCAAACCGATCACTGATTCCGGTCCAAACCGATCACCCCCGGTCGGAGCTGAGCGGCGCGGGGCAACCCGCCGGCCGTGAGACCCTCCCGCTTTTTGCAGGAGGGACGAACGCTGGCGAACAGGAGGTTGTCCATGCGCAAGATTCGAGACGTGCTGCGGCTGTACTTCGCCGCGGCGTTGAGCATCCGGGCCATTGCCCGCAGCCTGGGAACGTCGCCGTCGACGGTAGGGCGCCTTGCGCCGGCGCTGCCCGTCCTGCCAGCCGAGGTCCGCCTGTGCCATCCAGCGGCCGTCGCTCCGCTTCGTGATGGAGCCCTCGCCGCGTCCTCGTCGCTGCGCCATTAGTCGCCTCCCTTCCGACTTGCCTCTCCTGGGTCGCGCTTGTCCTTGAAGCGCTGGAATCGCACGCGGTTCCCGCACGCCCGCGAGCAGAACCGCTGCCGTCTGTCCACGATGAAGAACGGCCGCCCGCAGGCAGGGTCGGCGCAGGTGCCGACTACAGCCCGGTCGACCAGGGCCAACGCCACGCTCAGGAAGCAGACGGCCTCGAGTCGGTCAGGACGAATGCCGATGCGCAACGAACCCGGCGGCACGGACTCGCCAGCGAACGCGCGGTCACTGACCATCGCGGCGGCGTCGGCCATCCCCTCGTTGAGTCGCTGGGCCACGAGGTAGTCGTTAGCGTGCATCAGGATCGTCCGGTCGTCCGCGTCCACGAACCGCTCCTCGGGCGAGTACACGTCTCCCGCGCGGCGCTTGACGTAGACGCCGGTCTCGTCGTCGTCGAGCACGGACACTTCCCGGTCCGCGGGAACGACGAGCCACCGGCGGAGCTGGTCGATCCGCGAGGGCAGTAGTATTATGGACGCCTGTGGACACGGGCCGGCTGCCGGGACCGCGTGCCGCCCCTGCCAAGCCCGGATCGTCCGGGACCAGCCCCGGCTGTCGAGTTGTCAGCCGGACAACGTGGCGCGGCGAGAGTCAACGCGACGCAACGGGTTCCGTGTGTTGTTCGGCGATCCGGCCGTCTGTCGGCGGGCCGCGGGCGCCGTGGCCCTTGTCGGTCGCGTTCGGGGGGGCGTTGCTGTCATGACGTTCGGGCGCGGTTTCTCCGGCTGTCTGCTGATCGTGTGCGCGTTCGGCTGGTTTATCGCGTTCGGCGGCGCCGCCTGCTACGGCGCCATCAACCCGAACGACCCGGTGATCGCTTCCGACGCACTGCCGACGGCAATATGGCTGTCCCTGCTGATCGGAATCGTCGGCGCGTGTGCGTTCGTGGCTGCCGCGGTTGCCGTGGCTACAGGCGGAAAGCGGGACGACGGGGGGCCGTCGCCATCATGACATGGGCCGTGTCGCCAGGCCGGCGGCGCCCTGGCAAGTTCCTGACGCGGGCGGACGTGTGCCACTTGCACGCGGACCGGGCCGAAGCTGAGCGGTGCGGCGCGGCTCTCGGCGGCGCCCCGGACCTGCTACGGCTAGAGAAACGGTCCGAGCGGGTCTGGCGCGTGCTGTGGAGCCTGTCGGATACGTCCGGGGGCCAACTGCGGGCGGTGCCGTCCGCGCCCCGTGCGGCGCCTGTGGGGCCATTCAACGGGCCGCGCCTGACCGGGGAGCCATCATGACGCGCCACGGCGGTATCCTCCTGGCGCCCCGGACCGCCGACGGATACCGGGCCGGCCGTGACGGGCGCGGCTGGTGGCATGTCAAGCGGAACGGTAAGCCGCTGGCGACAACGCTACGGGCGTTCGAGGCGGCGGGGCTGATCGCCGCTGACCGCCGAGTGCGGTGTCGGGCCATGGAACGCGCCGCCGCGCGGCTCGGCGGATTCAAGGCGCGGCGATTGAACGTCCGTTGTCGCCCTCCATTTGAGGGGCCGGAGGAGGTTGCCCATGCGTCGGATTGCGCTCGTTGTTGTCGGAGTTGCCGTCGGAGTCGTCCTCGCCGCCTCCGCCGCAGCTCAACCCGTCCCCAGAGAAGTCCGCGTCGTAGAGTGCGCCGATGATGCGCTGAGCATCCTGGTGCAGTCCGACCCCAACCCGCGAATCCCCGTCTACGGCCTGGGACTTGCGGCGTGGTTCCTGGGTTGCTCCCCGAGTCCCACGCCTGCAGCCCTCCCCATCCTCAACTCGACGCAGGGCGACATCGAGATCCTGCTCCGATACCGGGAAGAGTTGCCGGACATCAGGCGGGAGTTGCGGTCGGTAGTCTGCAACGCATGGTGGTCGATCTACAGCAACGAGTACCAGTGGGCGCTCTACGAGGGCGGCAGCGACGCCGTCGGGCGCTTCCCGGCGCCCGCAGACCGTTGGGCGGATTGCGAGCGGTGGGTTGGAGGCAGCTCTGCGGGGGGACGGTGAGTCATGCGGAGGATGCTGATTGGAGTCGTCGGCGTCGCCGCGCTCGTGGGCGTCGCGTGGGCGTGCTTCCATGTCGGTTTCCACGCCGGACGTGACCAACGCTCCGCCCGCTCCGTATGCCTTGATGGCGCACTCCGGGACGCAGCTCCATCGGGAGCGATTAGTCAAGGTCTACCCTCGCTTCGACGCGACCTTCAAGAGGCTTGTGAGAGGCTATACGTGCTTGGCAATCGAAGCCCCACTGCACATGAAGTACGCGTCGAAGTAGAGTGCATCCAGCGTCGGCGTCAGCCCCAAAGGCGCGCCGCCGGGAGTATAACCCCCTGGGGGCTCCCTGCCGCGCGGCCTTTGCCAGGGTCGGGATGCCTATAGAGATTGAGACGTAGAAAAAGTAGTGGGCTAGTTCTGAGGACCTTCCCGGCTGGCTGGCGTCCAGGAGGCTGCTCAGCCCCCTCGTCGCTGTCGTGCTTCGGCGTGACGTTGATCTCGGCACCTCCGGGAGCGCCGGCACGAGGTTGGCCGGGATCTCTTTGTGGCAGCGCGGGCAACGGTGCCTCGATTGGGGCCTGCGACTCCGCAGCGCGCTTCGAGCCCCTGCCGCAGCGCGTCCACGAACCCCTGCGCGACGGTGTGCTCGTGCTTCAGCGTCCCGTCCACCTTCAGGCAGTCGATGAGCTGGCCCGCCTCCCACATCAGCATTTCCTGGTAGCGGGCTTGGTCGACGAGGCGAATTTCGACTACCGCCTCGGTCTTCCCGTCGTTCGGGCCCGCGTTCCAGTTGAGGATCTTGATCGACTGGATCGCCGGCAGCACCGAGGGATGCACGGTGTCCCCGCGGAACGCCCGGTCGAAGTCGTCCCGCGCCTCGAGCAGGGCCACGGGGACGCCTCTCCGTGCGAGGAGCAGGGCGAGGACGGCGCCAGCCGGTCCGCCTCCGACGATGCAGCAGCCCGTGCTGTCGGCCATGCCCTTCCCCGAGCCGCCCGCGCCCTGAGCCGCACGCCGTGGCCGGACCGTTCCTCGTCCGGGTCCGCACCACCGTGCTCAACGCCGACTACGCCAAGGGACGGATGGTCGCCCGGCCTGTTCCTGTCCCGCGGCATGAGCGTCGGCGGACACTCGGCGGAGCGGCCGGACAGGTCGAGTCGGCCGTCAGCGGCCTGTGCCCCCGGCTCGGGCTGCCAGTCACCGCGACCGGTTCCCGAGGGACCGGCCCGCGGCCGCGGTCGAGGTCGCCGGCCGTCACGTCAGGTCCCAGCCGGGCAGGGCGGCCGCCTGCCGGATCCACTTCGCCATCTGCGCCTCGTCGAGGCCGTCCTCGTGGACGTCGATCCAGCGCGAGTCCTTGTCCTTGCCCGAGCCCGGCGGGACAGGTCGCAGCGAAGCGCCCTGGAAGAAGGTCACCTTCACGTAGCGGGTGAAGACGTGGCAGCTCACGAACCACCCCTTGCCCTCGACGCCGTAGAAGGGCGAGTTCCACCGCACGCACTTGCGCACGCCCGGCACGGTCCTCACGATGAGCTCGTCGAGACGGCGCCCGACGTCGCTCTTCCAGCCCGGCATGGCCGCGATGTAGGCCTGCACGGGGGCGTCGCCGTCGGCCTTGGCTATCTGCGGATTGCCGCCCGAGAGGAGGACCGGCTTCGACCCCGACTGGCCGCCGACGGCCTTCGCGGCGACTTTCGTCGACTTCCTGCGCGCCCGATCGGCCATCCTGCGCCTACTCAGTCCGCGCTCTCAAGCCGGACCGTTACAAACCTCCGAGCCGGCTGTCGGCGATGCCCATGCCGCGGCCCGTGCCGCAGGCGACGCTGGGTGCAACGGCTCGTCATCCGCGGCCGCTCCCGTGGGCTCGGCCTCGGCAGCTACGCCCTCGTCTCGCTGGCCGAGGCCCGCGAGCTGGCGCTCGCCAACCGCAAGCCCGCCCGCGCCGGGGGCCCGCTGGCCGCCAAGCGGCGCACCGAGGGCATGCCGTCGTTCGAGGAAGCGTCCGAGAGGGTGGTCGCGATCCACAGCGGCGGGTGGAAGGACGGGGGCAAGTCGGCGAAGCAGTGGCGGGCGCCTGAGCCCGGCCGCCGCCGGGGACGAGTTCATCGGTCCAGTGTTCCCGGGCCGGCGCGGCAAGGCCCTCTCCGAAGGTCGGCAGAGCCTCCGTAGGCGGCGCGGTGTACTATTCGGACCGTAGAGCCGCGAGCACTGGAAGAACCTCACGCGCGCGGGATAGCTGTGGTCGAAGCTGAACCAGCGAATCTCATCTTGGTTGGATGCGTTAAGCGCAAGCGCAGTCGGCCGTGCCCCGCTCGGGACCTCTACGAGGAGTCGCCCTTGTGGCGTCGTCGACGGGCGTACGCAGAACGTTCCGGCGCCCCTTGGTACATCCTGAGCGCCAAACACGGTCTGCTGGCACCGGGAGTCTGGATCAGGCCGTATGACTTGGCGTTGAAGGACCTCAAGAGGAGAGAGGGCCGAGCCTGGTCGTGGAGAGTGCTTGACGAACTTCGCGTCCGGTTTTCGGATCTCGCGGGGAAGACCGTGGAGTGTCACGCAGGCAAGGACTATCTCGACAACGGGCTGGAGGACGGGCTACGGCAGGCAGGCGCCGCTGTGCGGCGTCCCTTGGCGGGCATGAGAATCGGTGCTCAGCTCCGTTGGTACAACGTGCAATTGGGCCCGCCCGTTGCCGGAGGAGGACAGAGTAATGGCTGATGTGGCCCGACTCGCCGAGCTGATTACCGAGGACTTCTATGGGCGGCGCCTGGATTTCAGCGCGCGTAACCCCGGGAACAACGACTGGTGGAGCCTGCCGGAAATCGAGGTGACCGACAGGATGCCGCCGACGGATGCGGCAGTGGCCACCGACAGGCTTCGCCATGAAAAGGCGTCCGGACGGACGGTGCGTTTGTTCCTGACTTTCGTCGCCGCCGTAGACAAGATGCGGGATGCGACGCAGCTATGGCGTGCGGCGAGCGACCTGTTCCTGTCGAACCCGAAAGTCTTCAACCCGGCGAAGGTATGTTCCATGCCGGCGGAGAGCCTCGGGAAGCTGCTGCGCGACAGCGGGGTGACCAAGTACCACAAGCCGCAGGTCTTGGCTTGGCGGAGGATCGCGATGAGCCTCGCGTCTGGTAAGGGTCCCGTGTTCCGGGTAGTAGATTCGGGTGATGGAGATGCGGAGGAACTGCTGCGAGATGTCCGGAGTCGTGACAGTCGCGGCCCGCGATACCCAGAGCTTAGGGGCGCCAAGATCCGTTTGATGTGGGTGCGGATGATGGCGGAGCCGGGTAAGGCGGAGATCCGTCGTCTGGAGACTGTGCCGGTCGCGGTGGACGTTCAGGTCCGGCGCGTTACCGAAAACCTGGGCGTGACCAACACCTACGGCCCAAAGCTCAACAAGAGGATCAAGAAGCAGATTCAGCAGGCTTGGTCGGACGGTGTCGCCGCCGCCAGGATTCGCGGTCCGGAACGGATCGCCGGAACGTGCTGCGCGCTCGATCCGGCGCTCTGGTTCTACGGCAAGCACGGGTGCAGCCACTGCGCGAGGGTGAAGCGACAGGTGCGCTTCGGTCGGGCGTGCGACGACTGTCGGTTTCCGCTTCCAGCACCATCGGGCTGAGGAGCGGTCAGCCGGCTCGCCCGCCTGCGGCGCTCGATGCTGACCTGAGGTCGGGCGCCCAGGCCGTGCTCGTCGACCAGATCGCCGGCCGCCGCCACGCCGGCGCCGACCGACGCCGCGGGGGTGGGCGGTGGCGTACTGACCGGCGGCGCGATCGACCCCGGATCCGCCCGAATATCGGCAGGTACGCCGGCCGGGACTCCATCCTTCGCCGTCAGGTCCACCCCTCGCGTTCGATCAGGCGCTCGACGTGGGCCAGATGGTGCCGGCCGTGCCAGGCATAGGCGCCGACGTTGACGGCCAGCGCGACCGAGCCCGACTCGGGGTGCACGAACTCGCGCTGGAGTTGCGCCCAGGTCAGGCTGCCCAGCAACTCCGTCCATCGGCGGTGAAGGGCGTCGAGGAGGTCGAGGGACGGGCCGATCGGGCCCCGGGCGTCCGGCAGCCCCGCCCAGCCCTTCTCGTCGTAGGCCTTGATGACCGGCCGGTCCTCGGTCAGCGCCCACTTGAACCGGACCAGGCTGTTCATGTGGCTGTCGGGAAGATGGTGCACGACCTGCCGGACGGTCCACCCGCCGGGGCGGTACGGCGTGTCGAGCTGGCCGCCCGTCAACGCCGAGACGGTGCGCCGCAGGTCGGCCGGCAGCGCCGCGATGTCGTCGATCCAGGCGGCCACCTGGTCGCGGGTCACCGGGTCCGGGGACAGGAACTCCCCGATGGGATAGCGTGGGTCGGCGGTCGGTACGATCATGAGCTTCGAGAAGTGTCCGATCCCGTTGCCGCCCGGTGGGCGGCGATCGGCGGCGTCTGATCAGCTACTCTGAACGCTCCGAACGCAACCATGAACCGCAAGCGGGAGCGGAGATTTCCCTTGAGCGGGTGGTGGAGTTCCTCAACCCTCGGAGCCGGCGAGCGGTTGGGTTGCTTGGGGCGATCGGAGAGAATTGCATACGGAACGGGCAACGACCGCCCCAAGCACCTTCTCAAATCACTGATAACACGCCAGTTACGCTATTCCGCGAGTGGGTGCGGCCGGAACTGGAACTTCACGAGGATCGGCTTCGACACCGACCGGTACTCGCCGTCCTCGACCGCGAGCCCGTCCTCGGCGTGCCACACCGTGTCGGAGCCGGTCGACGAGTAGACGCCGCGCCCCTTCCAACCGGCATCGGGGTCGTCGATGCGGCCGTCGAGGCCCCGCGGATGGAAGCCGGCGAGCGGATAGGGCACGCGCATGACGACCGTCTCCCCCGTCTCGGGCAGCAGCGCCACCAGCGAGTCCGAGCCGGTGCCGGTGGCGATGGGGACGTTCTCGCCGAGGCCCAGGGTGTCGAACTGGTCGACCCAGTTGTAGTAGTTGTAGTCGGCGCGGACGTCGGTCCCCTTGAACACCGGGCCCGGCAGGGGATGGAGGGTCCACCCCTCCGCGCAGTGCCGCCCGGTGTGCGCCTCGGGGCCGGTCAGCGATCCGCACTGGCTGCGGTCGAAGCTCGCGAGGTGGTTGGTCCCCGAGAGCGCCGTCCAGAGGACGCCGTTCGTGTCGACGTCGAGGCCGCGCGGCATGAATCCGCGCTCGCCCGCCGCCTCCACGTCCCAGCGCTCCGAGGGGACCTCGAAGACCTCGGCGACGCAGCTCTCCGGCGGGTCGTCGCCCACCACCAGCCGGACGATCCGGCCCGGGTACGAGTCCTGCGCGCCCCAGACCGACCCGTCGACGGGGTTGACGATGATGCCGTAGGCCCCCACCGTGACCCGCGTGTCCCGCGCCGGGTCGAAGTCGTAGGTGCTCGCCGTCGGGTCCTCCTCGAACCGGCTGGCGCGGGCCACCGCCGGCTCGTTCCACGGCTTCGTGATGCGGCCGTCGCCATTGGTGTCGACCACCGTCGGGCACCAGCCCTGCGCGAGCCGTCCGTCGCCGGTCTCGTCGAAGAGCTTCGTGTCGAGCCAGCCGAAGACGTCGCTGTTGGGCCGGCTGAGGAACAGGGTCTCGTTCTCGTCGTGCGCGAACTGCAGGTGGTGGCTGCCGAAGCAGGTGTCCACCATCGTGAACTCCCCCGTCCCGGGGTCGTAGTAGCTCACGTTGCGGCCCGACCGCTCCACCGGGAAGTACTGGGCGTACCGGTTGTCCGAGCCGGCCAGGCACCAGTCGGGCTGGTTCTCGGGGGGCCGCAGGGTCGCGGTGTACCAGACCCGGCCCCGACGGTCGAGCATCGGGTTGTGGATGCTCGCGGGGTTGAAGCGCGCCAGGTCCGCGAGGCGCGACGGCGGATAGCCCGACTGCGCGTACGACGCGCGCATGGTCGAGCGGTCGGCCAGGGTCGGGATGCGCAGCATGGTCGCGGTGTGGGTGTTCGGGTCGAGCATGGCGAGGTTGTCGTTGGCGATGTCCACCCCGTAGATCGGGCCGCCGGCGTTCACCGTCGGGTTCCGCTTGTCGGTGGACGCCTCGTCGTGGATCTTCCCCATCTCGTCGGTCCACTCCCACTGGGTGAGGACCAGGTTGCGCTCGACCCCACGCGGGCGCGGCGGGGCCGGCGGCACCTCGCCGGTGGCGATGCGGTCGCTCCAGTCGGCGAACATGCGCAGCCCGCGCCCGCGGCCGAAGCGCGACATCCACATGCTCATCTCCGCCCCGCGCTGCCCCATGCGCACGCGCGCGTCCCACGCGTCGGCGCTCGAGTCGTGGTCGAGCCCGTCGGGGTGCCCGCGCGTGAACTCGCCGCCGACCTGGTGGCAGCGGAGGCAGGCCTTGACGTTGTAGAGGTACTCGTCGCGGGTGCGGAGCTCCGCGCTGATGCCGTTGCCCTCGGGGCCGGTGCCCGGGAACTCGCTCGCCCCGGGCGGCTCGATCAGCGACAGCCACCAGGCGGCGGGATAGACGGCGGCCGCTTCCTGCGGCGTGCCGGCGACGGCCGGCGTCAGGCGCAGGTCATCCCCCGGCGCCGCCGTCACCGGCGTCGAGTCGACGAGCCCGTACCCGCGCACCCACACGGAGTAGCTCGCCTCGGGCAGCTCCGGCAGCAGGAACCGGCCGTCGTCGCCGGTCACCACGATCTTGCGGAACGTCGTCGGCAGGTCGCCGGTCTCGGCGACCACCCAGACGCCCGCCTCGGGGCCGGCGCCGCTGGTGACGACGCCGGTGATGGCCGCGGGGCTCTCCTCCTGCGCGCCCACCGCCAGCGCCGCCGCCGCGGCCAGGACGATTCCCACCGCCAGCCGCTCGCGTGCTCGTCTCATCGCGCCCTCCCCCGTCGGCCCCGACCGAACCGTCCTCGTGCCGACCATGACCGTTTCAGCGGGCTGCCGTCAAGCCCTGGTTCATGCCGGCACGTTCGCACAGATCCCGGCGAACAAGCTGACGCTCAGCCCCCGCGTCACCGCGGGCACCGTACGCCGACGGGCAGGCCGGCGCAAACGGCACCCCGGCAGATGGAGCAGCAGACCGACCGCGCGGGACGGTGGAGTCGCGGTCACGCCGCGCGGCGACCCGCCTGGTTGAACGGACAGCGACGTAAGCGACGTACCTGGGCGCGTCAGTCGCGGAGCGTGACCTTCTGGACGCGCCAGGTCAGCAGCTCGGCCACCCAGACCTCGTCGGCCGACGGGCACGCCAGGCCGTGGATCCAGCCGAACTGACCGACCGCCTGGCCGTCCCGGCCGAAGTAGCCGAGCACGGTGCCGTCGAGCGACATCTTGTAGATGCGGCCGGGGAACATGTCCTGGGTGAACATGACCGGGTCGGGCCCCGGCGTGATGCAGATCGAGTTGGGCCACAGCGAGTTGTAGCTGCCGTCGGGCAGCCGTCCGAAGCTCGCGACCTGGGGCGCATAGTCGGCCGGGACCGGCGCCTGCCGCCGCAGGTCGGCCAGCGTGATCTCGCGCACGAACGCGCCGTCCGACTCGAACACCTGGACCCGGTTGTTGGACCGGTCGGCCACGTAGACGCGGCCCCGGTCGTCGGCGGCGATGCCGTGGGGGAGGCGGAACTGCCCCGGCTCGCTGCCCCTTTCCCCCCACGAGCCGACCCAGTTGCCGTCGGCGTCGTACTTGGCGACCCGGGCGTTGTTGTAGCCGTCGCTGAAGTAGACGTTGCCCTCCGGATCGAAGGCGACGTCGGTCACCTCGTCGAACAGGCCGTCGCGCGCCGGCGGGGGCAGGGCGTCGGGCGACTCGTAGTACGGCGGACGCAGCGAGTGCGGCGGGCAATACGGCCCCGTGCAGCGGGGGTATCGCGCATGGGTCGACTCGGCGCGGCGCCCGAAGACCTGGAGCACCCGACCGGCCGGGCTCAGCTTGACGGCCATGCTCGAGCCGTTGTCGACCAGCCAGATGTTGTCGTCGGCGTCCACCCGGACCGCGTGCGCCCACGCCTTCGAATAGAGGTTGCCGCCGATCTCGCGGACGAAGCTGCCGTCGGGTGCGAACTCGTAGAGCGAGGCGGCCCGGGGGGCGATGATGGTGGCATCGGTCCCCGTCCGGGTGTACACGAAGACGTGGCCCCTCGAGTCGACGGCGACCCCGGCCGCCTCGCCGAGATAGAGGTCGGGCGGCAGCTTCAGCGGCGCCTCCGCGTCGTACTCGAGCTCGGGGGCCGGCTGGCCGTGGGCGAAGGCGGTGGAAAGCAGCATGCAGATCGTGGCGACGAGAGCGGAACCGCGCATGTGAAGGCCTCTCTACTCGGTGGGTTGCGATGGCAGTCCGATCGCGACGGTCGTCGACCCGTAGCGCCGCACGGCCAAGGGTCGCGGCGCGCGCGAGCCGGCCATGCCAGGAGTCTGCGCCGCAGGAGATTCGGGCCCCAACACGAAGTGATTCCCGCCAATGCCAGGTAGCCGATCGGTCCGAAATCGCCCCGCGGCGCAGACTCCTAGCGTTCCTGCGGGACGAAGATGTCGCGGGCCGGCATCATCGTCCCGCGGCGCAGACTCCTAGCGTTCCTGCGGGACGAAGATGTCGCGGGCGGGCATCTCGACCGCGGGCAGCGTCTCGGCGTTCATGACCGCATCGGGGGCGATGATGCCGTTCTCCGCGAGAATCCACGCGACCAGCCCGTAGACCTCGTCGGGGGCGAGGGTGCCCGGCGCGTCCGACGGCATCGCGCGGCGGATGTAGTCGAAGAGGGTCGTGGCGTAGGGCCAGTAGTTGCCGACCGAGAACGCCACGTCGTCGCGGCCCGCCCGCCACGCCTCGTAGCGGGGGCCGAACGGGGGCGTGCTCTCGGGGTCGTAGCCGACCAGCCGGTCCGCGACGCCGCCCTCGCCGGCCGGCCCGTGGCACACGGCGCATTGCGCGGCGTAGACCGGGGCGCCGCTCTCGGCCGTCCCCGAGCCCTCGGGAAGGCCGGCGCCGTCCGGCATGACGTCGATGTCCCACGCGGCAATCTCGTCCGGCGCCGCGGGGCGGCCGAACCCGAACCGCCCGTCCTGCGGCTGCGCCTCGCCCGCCGCCGCCCGCGCCTGAGCGGGGCCGCCCGCCGCGTGCACGGCCACTCCGGCCGCGGGCGCCAAGAGGAATCCAACCGCCGCGAAGCCGGCGAACAACGCGAGGGCGGCGGCGTAGCGGGACCCGAACCTCGCCCCTCGGAGTCGGCGCCGGAGCACTGCCCGGACTCCTACAGGGTCGGTCGGGCGCCAAGCGGAGCCGGCAGGCGACGATGGGCGGGCCAGGAGCCTGCGCCGTAGAACCGCGCGGGCTCCTGGCGCGTTGGTCGGGCGCCAAGCGGAGCCGTCAGCCGACGCTTGCCGGTCTAGACGTCCCATGGCTCCTCCACCCGGTACTCGACCTGCCCGTTCGTCCGGATGCGCCAGGCGGTGATGGGGTTCAGGTGGTACCGCCGCGCCCGCCGCCCGCGCTCGGCGCGGAGCGCCGCCCGCGTCGGCTGCACGTAGCCGGTGTCGTCGACGGCCCGGCTCATGATCTCGGTCTCGGCCCCGTCCCAGCGCCACAGGTGGCGGAAGCGGGTGTGCGCCTGCCGCAGCACCGGCCCCTGCAGGCGCGCCTCCTGCCAGGTGCGGCCGCCGTCGGTGCTCACGTCCACCTGCGCAATCGCGCCCCGTCCCGACCACGCGATGCCGCGCAGCTCGATCCAGCCCGGCTCGACCACGTCGGGCCACGCCGGCGCGGTGATGATGGAGCGCGCGTCGAAGACGAAGCTGAACTGCCGCGCGGTGCCGTCGGCCAGCGGGTCGGTGTACTTCGACGTCTCCTCGCGGGTCATGAACGGCCGGTCGGCGAGCTCGAGGCGCCGCAGCCACTTCACGTTCGAGTTGCCCTCCCACCCCGGCAGGAGCAGCCGCGCCGGATAGCCCTGCCCCGGCCGGAGCGCCTCGCCGTTCTGGGCGTAGGCGACGAAGGCGTCGTCCCGCGCCTTCTCCATGGGGACGCTGCGGGTCATCACCGCCGCGTCCTGGCCCTCGGCGAGAAACCACGTCGCGTCGGGGCTCGCCCCGACCTCGCGGAAGAGCGTCGACAGCGACACGCCGGTCCACTCGGTCGTCGACGTCATGCCGCAGACCGCCTCGGGCTTCGTCTACGGCCCCGCCCCCGTCGGGTAGTTGCCCGAGCACTCGAGGAAGCAGATGCGCGACGTGGCCGGGAAGCGCTTGAGGTCGGCGAGGGTGAACACCATCGGCCGCTCGACCATGCCGTGGACGAGCAGCCGGTAGTCGTCGGGATCGACGGCGGGGATGCCGGCGTGGTGGCGCTCGAAGTGGAGGTCCGACGGCGTGATGGTGCCCTGCAGGTCCTGCAGCGGCGTGCGCGACGCCACCGGTCCCCGGGCATCACGCTGGATCGTCACGTGGGGCGAGCGTCCGCCCAGCGGGCTGGCCCCCGACCCCGGCCGGCTGGTGGTGTCTCCGCTCTGCGCCCCGGCGCGCCCGGCGCCGGCCGGCATCGCCGCCGCGGCAATCGCCCCGGCGAGCAGCTCGCGACGGCTGACTCTGTTCGGCATTGAACTCTCTCCGTGACGCGACGACCGGGCCAGGGCGGCCGGCCCGACCTGCGCCCCGCTCGCGGCGTGGAACCGCGTTCCTCCGTGCATCCTATCCCGATGCGCGCGGCCTGTCGACGCGGGACGCCGTTGCCGTCGCCCGCGAACCCCGCGACCGGCGACCGCCGCGTCGGAGCCGACTCTGCGGTCGACACCGCGCCGGTCCCGACTCGACACCGCGCCCGGACCGCCCGTCCTTCCTCGGCGGCTTGAGGTCGCGGTTGAATGCAATGTGCTAACCTGCATGCATGGGCATCGCCTCGACAGTGCTGCGAATCCTGAGCGACTTCGGCGACGCGGCCGGCTGGCTGATCGCGGCCGTCGTCCTGTTCGCCTACGGCCGCCGCATCATCCGGGAGAACGAGAAGGCACACGCCGCCATCACCGAGAACGTCCAGGAGAACCGCCGGCAGGTCACGGACCTGGACAAGAAGATCGACACCGTCGCGACCACGCTCGACCAGAAGATCGACGCCGTCGGCTTGAAGATCGACGCGGTGGCCAAGGACGTCTCCTTCCTCGCCGGCCGCCAGGCGGAACGCGACCGTGTCTGACGACGGCCCAGGGTCCGACGGCCGAGTCTGGCGGAAATGCCGCAGACGACGCTGAAGATGGCGATGATGGCCCCGAGCGCGAGCGCGAGCGTCGCCAATGGACATTGCGGAGAACCGAATTTACAGAAGTCCCGTCAGCGGCTATTGTAGACCGTTGGGGCGACCCTCCGAGGCGGGCGCCCGTTCCCAGGAGGTAAGGGCCATGACGGTCGTGAGAGGTCGAATCGTCGCGCCAGCGCTGGCGGGGGTGCTCGTGCTGGCGGCCGGCGCCGCCGCCGGCCAGGACGCGCCGCGGACCCCGTGGGGTGCCCCGGATCTGCAGGGCATCTGGGACTTCAAGACCGCCACCCCGCTCCAGCGCCCCGAGGACCGCGGCGACCAGGCGTTCCTGACCGAGGAGGAGGCGGCCACCATCGAGCAGGAGCGCGTGGAACGGAACATCCGCCTCTGGGAAGCGGCGCCCCGCCGAACCGAGGCCGGAGGCAACGTCGGCGGCTACAACAACTTCTGGCTCGACTTCGGCACCAACGTCATCGAGGATCGCCGCACGTCGCTCATCGTCGACCCGCCGAACGGCCGCATCCCCGCGTTGTCCGACGAGGGCCAGCGGCGCGCCGACGAGCGGCGCGCGTACCGCGAGGCCCACCCCGCCGACTCGTACACCGACCGCAGCGCATTCGACCGCTGCATCCTCGGGTTCAACACCGGGCCCCCGATGACCCCCGGCTTCTACAACCAGCACATGCAGCTCTTCCAGACCCCCGACCACGTCGTGGTGCTCAACGAGATGGTCCACGACTCGCGCATCATCCCCCTCGACGGCCGCCCCCGCCCCGACATCGAGTCCTGGACCGGCGAGTCGCGCGGCCGCTGGGAGGGCGACACGCTGGTGGTCGAGACCACCCACTTCAGCGACAAGCACGGCTACCGCGGCTCGACCAGGGACCGTCACCTCATCGAGCGGTTCACGCGGGTGGACGCGGACACGCTGCTGTACGAGTTCACGATCTCGGACCCCGCCACGTGGTCGGCGCCGTGGACGGCGCAGGTCCCCATGCAGTGGACCGCGCTGCCGATCTTCGAGTACGCGTGCCACGAGGGGAACTACTCGATGCCGAACATCCTGGGGGGTGCGCGACAGGAGGAGCGGAGCGCGGAGAGCGGGCAGGATTGAAGAGCACCGATGAACAAGAAGCTGACCGCGATCATCGGGCGTGAGGACGACGGCTACGTTGCCCTGTGCCCCGAAGTGGATGTCGTCAGCCAGGGAGATACCGTCGCCGAGGCGCGGGCCAACCTCGAGGAAGCGCTCACGGCGTTCTTCGAGACGGCCTCCGCGGAGGAAATCGAAGCTCGCTTGCGGGACGAAGTCTACGTGACGCATGTCGAGATAGCGGTTGGGTAAACTCCGTGTTCTTTCCGGGCGGGCGCGGGAGCTGGCCATTCCGGCGATGCAGGACTCGCGGAGGATGTGCTTCGAGCAGCGCAAGGCCTGCGTCTACGTCGTCCTGTCGCGGTTGAACGCCATGCTCATCGCGGCTCCGCCGATCACGTAGATCTGTATTCGGGTTCGCGCAAACTCGAGTTCCCGGGAGAGCAGCTCGAGGTTCCGGCCGCGGAGCCCGGCGATGCCCAGTGCTCCGCTTCCGCGGCGAGCGCTGGCGTTCAACTCACTCCTTCGCGCCAAGGAGACGACGCAGACGCGACGTGGCTTGCGTCCGGTCGAGCCGACTGGCGGCCACGTCGAGGGTCAGATCCTCCCAGGCGTCCGCGTCGAGGTGCTCGTTCGGAAGCAGGCCGTTCTCGCTGAGGAAGACCAGGCAGGTGGCCAGCGCCACGCGCTTGTTGCCGTCGACGAAGGGGTGGCTCCGACAGAGGTAGAACAGGTACGCCGCTGCGACCTCCACCGGGTCGGCCAGCAACGGCTCGCCCAGCATCGTCGCCTGCGGCGCGGCCACCGCAGATTCCAGCCGCGCCTCGTCCCTCAATCCGGCCGCTCCCCCGTGGGCCGCGAGCACTTCGCGGTGGATCGACTTGACGGCGGCCACCGTCGGGTGGACGAGCGGCGGCGTCAAGACAGCCGCCGGAACAGGTCGTCGTTCGTGCGGATCAACCGCTTCGCGGTCTCAGCGGCTCTATCGGGACCGATGACGGAACGGCGCGCACGCGTGAGCAGCGCATCCTCTACGGTTTCCTTGGTTCCACTCGTGATGAGCAGATGGGCGGTGTAGGAGATGCTGAGGTCCATCTGCCGCGCCAAGTCGACGAGGTGGTGGTATGCGGCGGAAGAAATCCGGATCGAACGGGAGTTTCGGTCGGTGGTTGCCGCCACGACCTGAACGGCCCCGTGGGTGATGAGCAGGTTGGCGGCAAAGGCGAGGCTCGTGCCCATCTGCCGCGCCACCTCGACGAGATGGGAGTGCGCCGCGGACGAGATGCGGATCGACCGGGCGCGTTTGTCGGTCGTTGCCTTCGTGACACGAATTGCAGCCATTGTGCATCTGATCGTACCACAAAGAGTCGCAACCTCATCGCTTCCAAGGGCGAGATCCGAAGCGCCCCGAGGGTCGGCTTCACGCACGCGAGCCCGAGAGCACGACGGCGATGCCGGCGAGGACCACGAAGAGGTACGTCGCCATCGTCATGACGCGCCGATCCGGATCGGGGACTTGGTCGAGGGCCCCGGCGTTCTGAATCAGGGCGCTCGGCTCGATCTCGGACACGATCTGGTACGACGATGGGCTCGGCGCCCGGCCGGGGGCTCAGTAGCGGAGGCGCCGGCCGAGGGGGTAGCGGCCGCCGAGCACCCGATCGACGAAGCGCTGGTTGACGATCACGGCGGACCGGTCCTCGCCGAGATCGCCCATGTCGAAGTTGCGACCTTGCACGACCGGCTGCCCCAGCGCCTCGAGATGGCCCACGTCGACGCTCGCGACCCGCACGGGATGCGCGGGCGCCGGCGCATCTTCGGCCCGGGGCAGTCCTTCGACCTCGACGTAGCGGGAGGCATGCGACGTGCCCGGCAGGGCGCTCGCGACGGCGACGGGCCCGAAGCTCGGCTCGGCCGAGAGCCGACGGACCAGCTCCTCCTGGACCCTCGCGACCCACTCGTCCGTCGTAGTTGCGGAGGACCACGCTGCCGCTCCTGCATCTCCGCAATCGGCTCCATGTCGGATGGTCCGTTCACGGTTCGGCGTCGTGCGGCGGCGCGTCGCCGTTTCGCGAGGGTCTTCCGATTGCGCTCGCGACGTGCTCCTTCCGCGGAACCGGCAATTTGCGCACCAGCGTGTGGAACAGCATGCGAAGCACCGGATTGCTTCTCGAAGCACAGCTCCCCAACGTCGTGACGGCACGAACGCTGCGGCGCGAGATCTTCACCTCGCGTCCGCTCGTGAACAACGGCCTCGCGTGGATGCGCCGCAACGTCAGCACGGCCATTCCCAGCGCCCAGACGCAGTGTCGCCGGATGCCCGACTCCCGCCTCGGGATGAGCTCGATGAACCGCAGCGCGTTCGCCAGATGGCCGCGCGCAATCCCCGCGAGTTCCACGACGCCGCCGGCGAACGCCGCCGCGTTGCGTCCCGCGGGCAGCCCGCGCAGGTCGAACCCGTGCGCGAGGAAGACGTCACGCGGCAGCCAGCAGGCCCCGCGACGCAGGTCCTCCCGGATGTCCTTCAGGATATTCGTCATCTGCAGCCCCTGCCCGAAGGAGGCGGCCAGCGGGAACAACGCGTCGCGCCGCGCCTGGATGTCGCTCGAGTAGTCGCAGAACAGCTCGGTGAGCATCTCGCCGACCACGCCGGCGACGGCGTAGCAGTACCGGTCCAGTTGCCGCAGGTCCTCCAGGCCGGCAGACGTGTCGATGCGCTGAAACTCGGACATCCCGTCCGCCATGATGCGAATGCAGCGAGCGACAGGGCGCCGCTGGCCATCGCGGAAGCTCCTGGCAATCCGGACGACCGTCCGCGTGTTGACAACGAGATCGCGCTCGTTCTCGGTCGTGGACGGCGACAACAGCGCGCCAAGCTCCCGCCCGAACGCCGCCGGGTCCTCCCGGCCCTCGATCAGGTCGACCAGGCGGCTCGCGAAACGTCGCTTCTGCCGGGGCGTCAGTGCGGGCTCGTCTTCGATGGTGTCCGCGATACGGCACAGCAGGTAGGCGTTGCCGACCACCTCGCGCAGCGTGTCGGGGAGCTCCGGAATCGTCAGCGCGAAGGTGCGGGAGACCCTCTGAAGGGCCGCGGTCTGGTACGCGAGGTCGCGATCCGTGGCCGTCTGCGTGCTCCGGCGGTCGTTCACCGCGCTGTCCTCGGTCCGCGTGCTCGGTGGGCGCAGCTCTCGCTTCCTGCCGGAGCTACCCGGCGCAGGCCGGCGGCCTCTCGCGCCGAGCGTTCGTTCTCGCCCGCACCTCCTCCAGCGTTTCCAGGCCCGAGTCCGTCCTGACGAGGTAGTACATCGAGTTCTCCCATCTCTCTCGCTGCACGGTCTGCTCCATCACGTCGACTCGCCGACAGAGCTTCTCCAGATCTGCGTCCCAACGCGTCAACATTCGCTGGAACCGACGCTCCGCGAGGGTCATCGCGCTCTCCCCCGCCTCGTTGACCGCCGACAAGTCGGCACCGGCCCGAACGAGGATTGCGGTGCCATGGAAGCCGCCCTCCGAGAGGATTCCCTCCACGCTCAAGGCCAGATGCACCGGCTTGTTGTCCTCCTCGTCGCAGGCGGCATTGACGCTGGTTCCTTGCACCCGCAAGGTCGCTTCCACCTCGGCTGCCGTAACGTTTCGCCACCATTCTCGGGAGCACAACTGATCCTGAGCTTGCGAGATACCCTCTTCCCGGCCCCGGCCCTGGCAGCCGCAGAGCAGAATGACGAACATGAACGTGGCTGGTCGCACCACCCGCCCCCCGGTAACCCAACCGCTCGACCGATCCGGGCATCCCCGCCCGGCAGGCCGCTTCCGCCGCCCTCACGCGTCCGTAGTCGCCCGCTTGTTCCGACACTCGGGTGGCCTTTCGCTCCCGTCGGGCCGATGAGCAACTGCGCCGGCAGGCCGAAATGCGCGTTCTCGACAATGCCGCCCCTCGTCGAGATCCGTAGCGGCGCGTACTCCCGAAGCCTCTCGATTACCTCCCGTACCAGATCCTCGGGAGTGGACGCACCCGCGGCCGGGCCAATACGACTTCGAGAGGTCTCTCGCGGCGAGGTGCCTTGCTCATGGGTTCTCCCGATCGATGGTGAGGAGCAGTGCCGGCAGCAGCAGGAAGTCGGCGCCCAGCGCCAGGAGAATCGTCGTCGCGACCAGCAACCCGAGCGACCAGCTCACCTCGAAGCCCGAGAACGCGAACACCATGAAGCCCGCCGCGAACACGACGGTGGTCGTGAGCAGTGCGTGACCGACGGTGCTGAACGTCGCCCGTACCGCGTCCGCCGGGGCCAGACCTTCGCGCCTGCCTCTCAGGTACCCGCCGAGGAAGTGGATGGTGTCGTCCACGATGATGCCGAAGGAGATCGCCACCATCACGGACGATGCGATGCCCACACGACCGACCAGATGGCCCCAGAGCCCGAAGCTCATGACTGCCGGAATGAAGTTCGGCACGAGACTCAGCAGGCCGACGCGAGGGCTGCGGAAGACGACGACGAGCAGGAGGGAAACGACGGCCATCACCAGCGCCGTGCCCGCCAACATGCTGTCGATGCTGGTTCGCGACACGTGGGCGAACAGGATGCTGATGCCCGTGGCCTCTCCCGCGAGGGCCGGGGCGTTGCCCTGCAGCCAGCGCTGTGCGCGCTCGTCGAGCTCGAGAAGCTCGCGAGACCACGACCCGCCGGTGGCCACCACCATCCGGGTGGCCGACTTCGCGATGTCGATTCGGTCGTTCAGATCGCCGCCGAAGGGAAGCGAGAGCTCGTACAGCAGGAGGTACTGCGCGGCCAGCTCCCGGTCCTCGGGCAGACGATGGAAGGCCGGGTCGTCGCCGTGCATGTTCCTGTTGAGACGCTTCATGACGTCGGGAAACGCCTGCACGTGGGTGACCTCCGGCTGCTCCCTGAACCACGCGGCGAAGGCGTCGGCGGTGCGCAGGTAGCCCGGCTCGGTGATGGCGCCGTCACCGCCGGCGTCCAGCGAGTACTCCAACCTGTCGAGGCTCGTCAGGTTCTCGGCCACGTAGTCCGAGTCCTGCCGGAACTCGTAACGGTCGTCGAAGTAGCGAATCGGGTTGTCGTTCAACTCGATGCGCGAGATCCCCGTGGCGAAGAAGAGCGCGCACGCGGTGCTGGCGAGCAGGACCGTTCGCCGCCGCTCGATGACCAGGGTGGCGAGCCGGTCGAGGGCCGCGCTTCCCTCGGCGTGCGGGCGTGGCGCGCGTAGCGGCAACAACACCAGGAGGGCCGGCAGGAAGGTCATGGTGTAGACGAAGGCGCACAACACGCCCAGCGCGACGTAGTTGCCGAGGTCGTGAAACTGGGGGGACTCGGCCGCGTTCAGACCGAGGAAGCCGGCCGCGGTCGTGACGGACGTGAGGAAGATGGGATACCTGTTGATGCGAAACGCCTCCAGGATCGCGCTCTCCTTGTCGCGGCCCCGCTTCATGCCCAGGAGAACGCTCGTGACGATGTGAATGGCGTCCGCGACCGCGACCACCATCACGATGATCGGCACGCCGGAGTTCGTCGGGCTGAACACCACCCCGGACCACCCCGCGAGGCCCAGGGTGGTGTTGACGGAGAACGCGAGCACCGCGAGAATCGCGACGGTACCCCAAGCGGAACGCAGGAACACCGTCGTCAGGACGACGATGACGACGAGGACGACGGGCGTGAGGGTGGCGAGGTCACCGACGGTCGCCTCGGCGAACGCCCGGTGCATCCGAACGTCGCCGGTCGCGCGGTATTCGATGTCGGGATGCCGAGCCCGGGCCTCCTCCAGCACGGCGTCGAGGTACTCGTTGATCTCGATGACCCCCTGGTCCTGATCCTCCGGCAGCAGAAACGTGACGACGACACCCGTCACGCCCCCGTCCGGGGCGACGAGGCGTCCGACCAGGTCGTTCGCCTCCATGGCGATGGCCTCGATGCGGGCCAGGTCGTCGTCACCGAGGGACGCCGCGTCCTCCACGAGTGGACCCACGACGAGGTCGTCCTCGCCGACCGCCTCGCTGTGGCTGTAGTTCGTGAGGGAGTCGACGCGGCGCGCGTAGGGGGCCTCCCAGGCGGCATCCGTCAGCTCCAGCACCGCCGCGAGTGTCTCTCGCGTGAAGACGGAACCGTCCCCGGGTGCGACGGCGATCAGCGCTCTGTCCGTCGAAGAGTAGGTGTTCTCCAACGCTCGGAACGCGAGCAGGCGGGGACTGTCGTCGCGGAAGAAGACGAGATAGCTGTTCGTGACCTCCATGAACCGGACCCCGACGGCGGCGGCCGACATGACCGCTACGGCCAGCGCAACGACCGCGCGCGGATGTCGCAGCGTCGTGACGAGGTACCGCTCCAGCGGATTGCTCATTGGCCTGACAGCTCGGTCGGATGGAGGCTAGAAGCTGTAGACGAGGCTCATGTCGATGAAGCTGTCGTGCCGCATTCCGTGGTGGACCTCGGTCTCGTCGACGGCGACCAGCGCAAGCGCCTCGGCCCGCAAGGACCACGTGTTCGTGATGCGACGGGCGAACTCGACCGCCAGCGCCCGCGTGGGCCGGCCGACGTCGGCGACCAGGCTGGCCGAGAGCTCCGTGCTCTGGACGTCGTCGAACGCGAACCGCGCTCCCAGGAACGCGTCGTTGTCGAAGGTGTTGGGTGATCGACCCGGCGTCGCGAGGTCGCCGCGGCTGTCGTAGCTCCATTCCGCGAGCAGGCTCACGTCCGCGCGGGCGACCGGGGAATGGAACGCGTACTCGGCGCCGAGCACCGCGGCGAACAGATCCTGCTCGACGCCGAGTCGGTTCCGCGAGCCGGCGCGGTGAATGCTCTCGGC
Organism: Vicinamibacterales bacterium; assembly: GCA_965204675.1. Lineage (GTDB taxonomy): Bacteria > Acidobacteriota > Vicinamibacteria > Vicinamibacterales > UBA8438 > JAJEEA01. The sequence goes on along the minus strand of OZ242003.1, from coordinate 3,363,020 downwards.
CTTGAAGAGCCACGAGGCGGCGGTCCATTGCAGGTCGAGGCCGAGGTGGCGGATCTCGCCGTAGTGCTGGATGAGCACCGGTTCGCCGCCGACCGTGGCCGTGGGCTGCAGGAAGGGCTCGCGGTCGACCCCCTGAAAGGCGCTCACACCGAGATCCAGGGCGCCCAGGCTGTGGTGGTATCGTGCCGCGAGGTCGGGACGGCCGTTGCGCGGTGAATCGTACTGCACCCGGTCGCGGTCGACGACGAGCGGAAGACGCAGCCTCCCGCGTCGCCCGGGGAAGGTCCGCGGGCGATGGAACGGCATGGCGATGACCGCGATCGCGCCCCAGTCCCCGAACCACGTGAGATGGGCCATGGGCTGCCCGAGCTTGGCCTCGCCACCGGGATGTTCGACGAGGTCGACCTGGTTCACCACGTCGACGAGGCGGTTGGATTCCGCGACGCCCCAGAACACCTGGCCGACGCCGAGACCTGCCTCCCAGCCGCCGGTGGCGCCGACCCCGCCGTCGAGCAACAGATAGGCCTCCCGCACGTCGAAGTGGCTTCTCCGAGGGTCCGAATCGTCGTAGCGGAAGAAGGGCGTGACGGTGAGGGTCGGGCCGTCGGGCCGGTCCACGTGGAGCGTCGGTTCGGCGACGGCCCCGGTGACGAGAGACTGCTGGCCAGCGAGCACGGCGGGCAGCAGGAACACGCGGCCCTCGGCGCTCACGCGGCCCGAGAGCGAGAGGCGCGTCGGGGTCTCGTCCTCGTCCTCGGGTGCGGCCGAGAGCACGGACGCCATCAGGCACGCCGCGACGAACGGGGCGGGACATCGGGCGGCGCCGGCGCTCATCAGCGGGCTCGGCGAAGTCCGGTCCGCGTGAAGGCGCCGGCCTCGAGGCCGGTGCGGAACCGGTAGTTGGCCCACGTCAGGACGGTGGTCTTGCCCGACAGGTGATTCGCCATCGTCATGTCGCCCGGCCGCCAGTACCGGTCGAGGTGGAGCGAGTAGTCGGATACGGTGAGCGTCTTGAGGCGCAGGTCCCTTCGGTCGTAGTACTCGATCCTCCAGACGCGGAGCTCGTCCGTGTCGCGCCAGACGATCTGGCGTCGATAGCCCGACCGCCTGTCTGCCGGCACCCGCTCGGTCACCGTGCAGACCGACTCGCCGCAGGGTTCGTCGCGGAGGTACCGATAGGTGAACTTCTCCACCTCGGGCGGTGTCATGTCCTCGTAGGAGAACTCGCTTCCCATGAACGAGCCGGACCGATTGCCCGAGGTGATGCGCTTGACGCGTCTCAGCGCGGGGAGGTAGATCCACTGGTCGTCGTCGTCGGCCCGGTGGGCGTGCACGAGGAACGCGGTTCCCGCCACGTCGCGCGGCTCGTCGAAGACGAACCGGGTCCTGTTTCCGTCCCCCGGCACCTCCAGAACCTGGACCCTCAGCTCGCGGCGGCTCTCCCGGCCCTGCCGGTTGCGCAGCAGCATGACCTGCTGCGCCGTGAAGTCGCCGAACCCGTTCTCTCTCGCCCGGGCGGCTTCCGCGATCGCGAGACCGACTTCCTCGGGCGTATCGTTGGCCGCGCGCGCGGGCGCCGGGACCGCGAGGCAGAAGACCATTGCCAGACAGGTCGAGAGCGAGCGAAACGGGGTGCTTGCGACGCAGCGTGCGGACATCGGTCTTTCCTCCACGCTCGAAACGGGGTCGACGGGCGGCGTAGTTCGGTCGGTTGTCAGCGCTGGCCGGCGAGCGTAGCGGAGCCGGGTAGTGCCGCGCGCCCGCGACGTCCCGCGGTGGCCTTCCCGGCCTCGAGGGCAGTGAGTTCCAGCCATGGATTACCACCTCGACGAGTGGCCGGATCGAGCCTGGTCCGGGAGCTCGTAACGGATACGGGCCTCACCCATGTCCGCGAGTCCGAGCACATGCAGAAACGCCGCCGCGCTGCGGGCCCTGCCCAGCGGAGGGAACACCCTGCCCATGCCGCGCCACAGCGCCGCCTTCGTGCGCAGCCAGGGCAGAATGGGTAGCGCCCGCCTCGGGGGAAAGCGCAACGTCTCGGCGAGAGGATCGCCGAGCAGCTCCCGAGACACCCGGTAGATGTGACGTGCCGTCGCCGAACGCCCGACCGGGTCCCGAATGCCGATCATCAGAGGAGCGGAATCGATGACGCAGTGCGCCATGGCGATTGCGTCCTGGTCCGGGGGCGGCTCGCATGCGGCGCCAAGTCGGAACAGGCGAAGCCCTTCCGCGTGGTCGCGGAACAGGAGCTGGTCCGGTACGCCCATGAAGCGGGCGGTGCAGGACCACACGTGCATGATTCCGGCGCGGTCGTCGTCGTCGAGCACGGCGCCGAGCATCGCCGCGTAGTCGAGCAAGCGTGCGGAGAAGGCAGCCGAGGCCAGGGCCAGGTGCGCGGCGCTGATCGGCACGCCCCAGGCGCCGCGGTTCCACGCCTCGGACTCCGCGAGCAGCGACCGGACCTGCGCATGCACGATGCGGATACGGAGCGTCAGCCTCCAGCCGTCGCCGGACGGCTCGATGCCGCGGGGCATGAAGATCTCGAGGAGCTGGCGCACGTTCTGCTTCAGGCGCCGGACCCCGTCGTCGACCAGGCGTCCGGTGACCGCGAACGACTTGCTGATCATCGTGGAGAAGCCCTCCACGATGGCGCCGGCGACGAAGGCGGCCAGGATGTGGTCCGAGCTTCCGAGGAAGGCGCGGCATCCGCGTTGCGCCACGGCCCTGTCGTACCACGCCGGCACCACCGTCGCCTCGTGGATCAGCGCTCGCAGGCTCTCCGGCGCGTCGCACAGAACGCGGTCGTCCTGCTCGATCGCCCCGCCGACGAGCCGGGCCGCCTCGTTGCGGGACAGGTCGGCGAGGTCGGCAATCGCGGCGTCCGCGAGAGGGTCCCCGAGTTGCGTGTGTGCGATGTACGAGTCCGCGAGCGACCGGTCGATCGACTTGGCTCTCTCGTATCCTTCCGCGTAGATCGATGGAATCTGCATCGCCGGATCCGGGCTGCCGGCACCGGCCTCTCGGGGGCTGCTGCGGCCCTCGGAGGCATGGTGACGGGCGCGGACGGCCAATCGGGCGCGGGCAAGGGCCTGGACCTTTGTCGTTCGGGCCGTCCCCAAGCCGCAACCGACGCCGCAGCCGCACACCAACCTCGGTGGGCGAGCCCGCACCGCCCATCGGCCACGACCGCGTCGACCGTGGACGATGTGTGACCCGGGGGCAAGCCGCCCACGCCGATATCCCAAAATGGGATATATCGGGAGGCAGCGTACACGGGACGGGTGCCGAGGTCAAGCTTCGGACCCAGGAACGTCCGCTTCAGGCGAAAGCTGAAGAAAATGCGGATCGCCGCCAACCTGACCCAGGCGCACCTCGCGGCCCGGCTCAACCGGCCTCAGTCGTTCGTGGCGAAGTACGAGGGGGGCGAGAGACGACTCGACGTCATCGAGTTCATGGAGGTCGCCGAGGCCATCGGGTTCGATCCCGCGGAGTTCATCGGACGATTCGACGTGGGCGACGACGAGTCGCACGACGGCGACACACCGTGCCGCGACGCCGACCCGGCCGAGCCCGAGTCGCGAATCCAGAGAGTCGACCGCCAACGCGCGACCAAGCCGTGAGCCGTCACGGTCTCCGCGCCATCCGCTCCGCGCTGACGCCACGGTGCGGGCGTGGACCACGCAGCTCCGGCTCGGTCCGACATCGCGATGAGCCTTCGCGCCGCCGACGGGCAAGAACGTCGCCGCGATGCGGCACGTCATATCCAGTAGGGGTCGTCACGAATCATCCGGCCGTGGCCGGTTGCCGGCGACGACCCGTCTGACGTGCCCATGCCTTCCGGAGTCCGCTGACCGCCCCAGTATCCCGGAGAGGGAGAACCGAGACGGCAGAGTTCGAGTGACGCGTGCCGCGGCCGAGCTTCAGGGCCAGAAGCGTCCTCTTCAGGTGTCGGATGAAGAGCAGGCGTCTCGAGGCCAACCTCACGCAGAAGACCCTGTGCAAGCGGCTCGACCGGCCGCAGTCGTTCGTCGCCAAGTACGAGAGCGGCGAGCGGAGGCTCGACGTCATGGAGTTCATCGAGATCGCCGACGCCATCGGCTTCGACCCCGCCGTGTTCATCACGGAGCTCAGGGCACGCGGCGCCGAAGGGACGGCCCGAGGAAACGACGAGTCTGGATGCTAGCTCTGCACGTCCGACCGTCACTTCCGGCAGATTCCGCAGTTGGTGATCTGCTGAGCTCTCGCCCCGCCCAGCCTGCCTATCGGATCTCGCTCGATCCCGATATGTGCTACACTCCGTAACGTGACTATCCGTAACGCTACCCTGACCGAGCTGCAGCAGGCCGTCATGGAGGTGATCTGGGCCGGCGGCGAGGCGACCGCCGAGCAGGTGCGCGAAGGACTGCTGCCCGCCCGTCCGCTCAAGGACTCGAGCGTCCGGACGGTGCTGCGGCGCCTGGAAGCGCGCGGCTACCTCAGCCACCGCGTGGCCGGCAAGACGTTCGTCTACCGGGCCGAGCTGCCGCCGCAGGGCATCGCCGCGTCCGCCGTGCGGCGCATCATCGACCGCTTCTGCGCGGGCTCGACCGAACAGTTCCTCGTGGGCATGGTCGACGAGGAGGTGCTGTCGGTGGACGAACTCGAACGTCTCGCGCGGAGGGCCCGGGGCAAGGCGAAGGCGGGGCGAAGAGGGCGGTCATGAGCGGGTTGGGGGTGAGCGGAATCAGCGGGATGGTGCTTGAAGCGCTGGCCGACGCGTCGCTGCGGGCAGCGCTGGTTGCGGCGCTCGTGGCGGCGACCCTCGCGGTCCTGCGGGTGCGGTCCGGCGCGACGCAGCACGCCGCGTGGACTATCGTGCTCGTCGCGATGCTGCTGATGCCGGTGCTGTCGCGACTCGTGCCCGCCGTCGGCGTGCCGGTTCCGACTGCTGCGCGCGACATCGTCGCGGCGGCGGTCGCCACGAGGCCCGCCCTGCGGGCCGGACGGAACCCGGCGCCGCCGGCTCCCGCGACGCTGACGCCGCCTCGTCGGGAACGCGGCGCCTCGCGCGACCCGGCGCCAGCGGCACCCTCCCCGGGCGCGTGGCCGTGGGCCGCAAGCGCGTGGCCGTGGGCGGCAGGCGCCTGGTCATGGGCGGCAGGCGCGTGGCCGTGGGCGGCGACCGCCCTCGCCGTCTACGCCGCCGGCTTGGCGGCGATGCTGCTGCGACTCGCGCTCGGGCTGTGGGGCGCGCGCCGACTCGCGCACGGCGCGCGCCCGATCGAGGGGACGCACGAGCCGGCGGCGAGGGCTGTGAACAGGACCGCCCGCCGCCGGCTCGGCGCCCTCCCCGTCCGGATCCGCGAGTCGGACCGCATCGCTGTGCCGGTCACGGTGGGCCTCTTCCGGCCGACCGTGGTGCTGCCGCTCGGCTGGGAACGGTGGCCCGAGGCCACGCTCCGCGCGGTGGTCGCGCACGAGCGCGCGCACGTCGCGAGGCGCGACCCCCTCGTCGCCGGGCTCGCCTCGCTGAACCGCTGCCTGTTCTGGTTCCATCCCCTCGCCTGGTGGCTGTGGCGCACGCTCGCGCTGACCGCCGAGCAGGCGTGCGACGAGGCGGCCGTGCGCACGGTGGGCGCGCCCCAGGACTACGTCGAGGTGCTGAGGTCGATGGCCGCCGCCGTCCGCGCGCGCGGCGGCCGATTCTCGTGGGAGGGTGTCGGCATGCTTGGAGGCCCGTCGCTGACTCGGCGAATCGCGCACATCCGACGGCCGGCGCCCCGCCGCGCCGCGTCACCGTTCTCGCGGGCCGCCCTGGGCGCCGGCTGCTGGCTGATTGCGGTCGCGGTCGCAGCGTGCCGCCCCGCCGGGGACGGAACGGGGAATCCGCTCCTCGACATCCAACGGCAGATCGACACCGCCACCGTCGGGAGCTGGCCCGTCGAACGGCTCATCGACGACTTCCCCGACACCGAGGTCGCGGTGCTGCAAGGCGACCGGCCCCGCGCCGAAGAGATCCTGCTCGAGCACCGGTCGGAAGACCCGACGGGACCCTGGTCGGCCCGCCTCGGCCGGTTCTATGCCGCCGGCGCTACCGGCTACCGGGTGCGCATCACCGAGGACGGCCCGCTCGTCGAGGTGACCGACTTCGACCCGGACAGCGCGTTCGCCGCGCATGCGCGCGCCCGCCTCACCGAGTCGAGCGATCCGGTCCTGCTGGCCGCCGCCGCGGACTACGTGCTCAACGCGCCGCGCTACAACTCGAACATGTTCCCGGAAGACGTCCTCCTGGCGAGGGACTGCCTCGAACGCGCCGCGCGGCTCGATCCGGAGTCGGCGCCGACCCGGACGATGCTGGCGGACCTGATTGCGAGCGAGCGAAGCCGCGCCGCATGGCTGCGCGACCGCACCGTGGCCCCGGCCGAGCAGTACGAAGCGCTGGCCGGCCTGCCCCCGGCCGAGCGCTTCGAAGCGATGGCCGAGGCCGCGGTCGACGCGCTGCAGAGCGTCCGCGGCGCCGCACGGTTCGACGACCGCAACCTGGCGGGTTACATCGAGACGAAGACGGACAACGCGCGCCGCTTCGCGCGCGACGTGCTCGCCCTCGCGCCGCGCTTCCCTGGCGTGCCGGATGCCGGCCAGTTCATCTACGAGGCGCACATGACGCTCGCCTCGGCGGCCATGCTCGACGGCGACGTCGGCGCGGCCGTCGACGCGCTCCGCAGCGCCGCCCTGGCGCCTCCGGCCGAGGGGCTGACCTACGGTCATGGGGTGGCCGCGTGGGGCGTCCTGCTCGACCTCGTCGACGCCGGCGAGCGGACCGCCGTCGTCGACTTCCTCGAAGCCATGGCCGAACGCAACATTGCCGATCGGGACCGCCTGCTCGCGGCCGCGGACGACGTGCGCGACGGACGGTCTCCGTCGCGCCTGTCCCGGCGCGCCCCCCCGCGATGAGCCGCGCCTGTTGCCATGGTTCAGAATTGCAGCTTCAGCGAGCTTCCCCGATGTCCGAAGAAGCCGTCGCGATTTCCCGCGACCCCGACGTCATGAGCGGCACTCCCGTCTTCGCCGGCACACGGGTGCCGTTCCAGGCGTGGCTCGACTACCTGGAAGCCGGACAGACCCTCTCCGAGTTCCTCGAGGACTTCCCGACGGTTTCGAGAGAGCAGGCGATTGCCTCTCTGGAACGGGCGAAGGACGCTCGAATCGGGCGGCCCGGAGCGGCGCGCGCGGGAACTCAGAGCCGCTGAGCGCCGGGCCGGCCGTCCTCGACGAGGAACGACGCGCGCGTCGAGATCGGGCTTCCGGGTCGGGTGACGTACTCCACGACCTGGTAGTCGGCCCGGCACCGGTCCGGCGTCACGTCGCAGCGCGCGTACCCGCGCTGGCCGTTGAAGAACCGGACCGCCGGGTTCTCCGCTAGCAGCGCCGCGGTGGTGTCGCGGGTGTCGACGCCGTCGCCGCCCGAGCTGATGGACGTGACGACGAGCTCGGTGCCGACCACGGGCGCGGCGGGGTCGCGGTAGTCGACCTTGAGGTCGTTGACCCAGTTGCTGTGGATGTCGCCGGTGAGGACCACCGGGTTCGCGGGCCGGCGCGTCGCGAAGAACTCCATCAGCCGCCGCCGCGCGACCTCGTAGCCCCCCCACATGTCGAGGGCGTAGGACTCGTCGTCGCCCGGCGTGTAGTCGACGCGCGCCATCATGATCTGCTGCGGGATGACGCTCCAGCGCGCGGTCGAGGCGTCGAGCCCGTCCATCAGCCAGCGCTCCTGCGTCTCGCCGAGGGGCGTCGCGGCGGGGTCGTAGACGCCGTCGCAGACGCCGCGCCCGTCGCCGCAGGGCTGGTCGGTGCGGTACTGCCGCGTGTCGAGCACGTGGAACGAGGCGAGGTCGCCCCACGCGAAGGCGCGGTAGAGCTGCAGGTCGGGGCCGTTCGGCAGGGACGAGCGGCGCAGGGGCATGTGCTCGTAGTACGCCTGGTACGCGGCGGCGCGGCGCCGCCGGAACAGCTCGGCCGGCAGCCCCTCCTCCTCGGACACGAGGTTCGCGTAGTTGTTGTCGACCTCGTGGTCGTCCCAGGTGACCACCCACGGGAACGCCGCGTGCGCCGCCTGCAGGTCCGGGTCGCTGCGATAGAGCGCGTACCGGTTGCGGTAGTCGTCGAGCAGCTCGATCTCGTCGCCGGTGTGCCTCCGCACCCGCCCGTCGCGCCCCTCGTACTCGTAGATGTAGTCGCCGAGGTGGAAGACGAGGTCGAGGTCGTCCTCGGCCATGTGGCGGTACGCCGTGTAGTACCCCTGCTCGTAGTGCTGACACGAGGCGAAGGCGAACCGCAGCCGGTCGGCGCGCGCGCCCGCGGCCGGCAGCGTGCGGGTCCGGCCGACGGCGCTCTCGTCGGCGCCGGCGCGGAACCGGTACCAGTACCAGCGCCCCGGCTCGAGCCCGTCCACCTCGACGTGCACGCTGTGGCCGAGCCCCTCGCGGGCGACGCTCGTCCCGCGTCGAACCACGTCGGCCATCCCCTCGTCGCGCGCCACCTCCCAGACGACCTCCACGTCCTCGGGGGGCATGCCGCCGCCGTTCAGCGGGTCGAGGGCGAGGCGCGTCCAGAGGACGACGCCGTCCGGCGTCGGGTCGCCCGACGCGACGCCGAGCGGGAACGCCGAGGGCTGGAAGAGAGATCCGCCCGAGGTGCGGCGGGCGGCCGCGAGTCCGAGCAGAGCCAGGCCGCCGGTCAGCAGATCGCGACGGTCCAACCGACGCTGGAGCAACGAATCGACGTGGAGGGAATCGGTCATCGTCTGTCCTCGGTTGCCGACGGTGCCGTCGCGCCGGGTTCGGGAGCATGGCGCGGCTGCCGTCGCTGCCCGGCACCTCGGTATGCCGCTAGTCTATGCCGGAAATCGTTTCAGCGATGTAGCGGGGAGGTCAACTTCCGGTAAGGCCTCTTCCCGGCAAGCGAGCGACACGCTCCGGGCGACTCCCGGGTTTCCGGTGGAAACCGGTTCACACGTGCCGCTTTCGGTGGCCGAACCCATCCGCGGCTGCGAGATTCCACAGGGTCCCCGCGGAGTCATGTCGAATGCGCAACCCCGGTGCGGCGCCGGCGCCCGGCCGCTGACCGAATACCTTGACAATCTACATTACTCGATCAATTGTAGATTATCTTTATATACGGAGGACCCACGATGCCACTGCGCGTGCCCCTCGCCCGCCTGTTCCCGTGGCTCCGCCGCCGCCGCGCGAAACAGGCGGAGACGGACATCCGGCGCGAGCTCTCCCTGCACCTCGAGCTCGAGACGCAGCAGAACCTCGAGCGGGGCATGCCGCCCGACGATGCCGCGCGGGCGGCGCGGGCGACGCTCGGCAACGCCGGGCTCATCCGCGAGGACGTCCGCGCCCTCTGGCGCTGGCGCTGGCTCGATCAGTTGCGGCAGGACGTACGATGCGGCGCCCGCACCCTCGCCCGCGGCGCCGGGTTCACGGCGATGTCGGTCGCCACCCTGGCCCTCACCATCGGGGCGACGACGGCCATCTTCAGCGCCCTGCACGGCATTCTCCTCCGCCCTCTGCCGGTCGCGGAACCGGACCGCCTGGTCCGCATCCTCGACATCGGCTACGTTGGCGAGCTCGTCGAGCTGCGCGAGAGGGCGCGCACCCTCGACGTCTCCGCCTACGTTCCGCCGGACGACCGCACCCTCACCGGACTCGACGAGCCCCTGCGCGTCAGCGTCATGCCGATCGCGGGCGACCTGCCGGCCCGTCTCGGCCGGGCGCCGGCGCTGGGTCTCGGCTTCCGCCTCGACGACGAGCGCCCCGGCGCCGCGCCGGCCGCCCTCCTGAGCGACGCGCTGTGGCGGCAACGCTTCGGCGCCGACCCGGCCATCGTCGGGCGAACGGTGCCGCTCGACGGGGTCGCCCACGAGGTGCGGGGCGTCATGCCGCCCGACTTCGACTTCCCGTCGGCCGGCGTGGACCTCTGGGTGCCGATGACCGTCGACACGGCGAGTCCGGTCGAGCTGTGGGCGCGCAGCGCGTTCCTGGTCGGCCGGCTCCGCCCCGGCGTCTCCCTGGAGACGGCGGCGGACGAGATGCGGGCGCTGGGCCCGCAGTTCGCCCGGTTGTTCCCGTGGCGGATGCCCGATGGCTACGGGGCGGGGGTGAGACTGCTGACGTGGCGGGAGGACCGGCTGGGCGCGGTGCGCCCGATGCTGCTCCTGCTGCTCGCCGCGGTGGCCGCCGTGTGGCTGATCGGCGCCGTGAACCTGACCAGCCTGCAGCAGGTTCGCGCCGCCGCCCGCCGGCAGGAGCTGGCGCTGCGCGCCGCCCTCGGCGCCGGCCGCGGCCGCGTGGTCCGGCAGCTTCTGACCGAGAGCGCGCTCGTCTGCCTGCTCGGGGGCGCGGCCGGCCTCGCCGTCGCCTGGGCCGGCGTGCCGGCCCTGGTCGCCCTCCTTCCCGCCGACGTTCCGCGCGCCGACGGCATCCGCGTCGACGGCGTCGTCCTCGGCTTCACCGCGGTGCTCTCGGTCGTCACCGCGCTGGCCGCCGGCACCCTGCCGGCGCTTCGCGCGGCGCGGTCAGGCGAAGAGGCGGTGAGGTCGAGCTCGCGCGGAAGCGCCGGCGGCACGACGACCCGCGGACTCGGCGTCTTCGTCACGATCGAGATGGCGGCGGCCGTCACCCTCGTCATCGCCGCCGCCCTGCTGGCGAAGAGCCTGGCCTCGCAGCTCGCCGTCGACGTCGGATTCGCCTCGGACCGCCGCGTCGTGGCCGAGGTCGCGCCGGCGGCGGTGCGTCATCCCGACGACACCGCCAGGCTCGGCTTCTACACGGCGCTGGAGCAGCGCCTTCGCGCGCTGCCCTTCGTTCGCGCGGCGGGGCTGTCGAACGTCTTCGAGCCCTTCGGGGCCCCGACCGTCGGCTTCAGCGTGTTCCTGATCGAGGGACGGCCGAACCCGGCCACCGAGGGTGGAGAGTGGCCTTCGGCCGATCTGCGAACCGCGGTGAGCGCCGGTTTCCTGGACGCCCTCGGGGTGCCGATGGCCGAAGGCCGTCCCTTCACCGAGGCCGATTCGAGCGGCGCGCAGCGTGTCGTGCTTCTCAGCCGGCGCCTCGCCGATACCTGGTGGCCGGGCGAGACCGCGGTCGGCCGGCGCATCCGGTTCCCGGGCAGCGAGCGGGACGCCGACCCGTGGCGGACGGTCGTGGGCGTCGTCGAGGACGTCCGCTGGCGGGGGCCCGCGAGCGAGGAGAGCGCGACGCTGTATCTGCCCCTGGCGCAGCACGTGGGCGCCATCGACGAGATGTCCGTGATCGTCCATGCCGGCGCCGGCCCGTCGCTGGTCACCGACAACCTCCGCGCAGTGGTCGCCTCGCTCGATGCCGAGACCCCGGTCAGCGGCATCCGCGCGATGGACGACGTCATGGCGCAGGCCGTCAGCCGGCCGCGCTTCACGATGTCCCTGGTGCTGGGGTTCGCGGTCCTCGGCGTGGTCCTCGGGATGATCGGGGTCTACGGCGTCGTCGCCTACACGGCCGAGCACCGGCGGCGCGACATCGGCATCAGGCTCGCCCTCGGCGCGACCCGCGCCGGCGTCCGCGCGCGCTTCGCAGGCCAGGTGCTGGCGTATGCCGGCGTCGGAGTCGTCGTCGGAGAGCTGGCCGCGGCCGGCCTGATGACGGCTCTGTCCTCTCAGCTCTTCGGGGTCAGCCCCTGGGACCCCGCCACGTACGTGGCTGTCCCGGTGCTGTTCGTGCTTCTCGCCGGGCTCGCTGCCTGGCTTCCCGCGCGGCGCGCGGCCGCGCTCGATCCCGCCACGGTGCTGCGGGCCGAGTAGCGCGGTCGCAACTCCGTCAATCGCCCGGGCGATGAAGTCCGGCGAGTGGGTGGCGCGCGAGGGCTGCCGGCAGGGCAGCAACCTCGAGAGCGCGCGGCGAAGTCCCGATCGACGCCCAGCAGCCCGTGGTGAACCCCGCGTCGCACCGCGCCCGGAGGGCGCCAGCAAAGGGCCGAGCCGCCCGCCTGACAAGGCGTGAGCAGGGCGCATATGGGGATACGGAACCGACGAACGACGCAGTCGGGCGGGATGCATCGCTGCTCGAATGCAGCGGGGGCTTTCGCCACGCGCTGCCAGGGGCCAGGGCGTCGGCGAGGCCCAGCGCCCGCAGTGCGTCGCCTCGCCTGCCGAAAATGCCTCGCGTGGTCGAGCATCTCGAAGCCCCTCCACCAGGTGCCGGGTCCTGACCGGCCGTCCATCCGGCAATCCCCGCCGTGACCTACATGCGCCGGAAGAGGTGCCCGTAGGCGGCGCTCACCCGCAGCACCTCGGGGCGGTCCTTCAGCGTCAGGCGATAACGCCCGCGCAGATCGCGGCGCGCCGCCTCGATCGCGCCGACGTTGACGATGCCGCCGCGGTGGATCCGCCAGAACCGCCCGGGATCGAGGCGCGCCGCCAGCTCCGAGATGGGCATGCGCACCAGGTGCTCGCGGTCGCGCGTCACCGCCGCCGTGTACTTGCGGTCGGATTGGAAGAAGCAGACGTCGTCGACGGCGACGAGCTCGACCCGCTCCCCCTGTCCTACCCGCAGCCAGTGCAGATACTCGGGCGTGTCGGCAAGGCGCCGGATCAGCGATTCGAGGACCTGCGGATCCGGTTCGTCGTGGTCCCCGCCAGCCAGCCGCCGCTTCAGGCGGTCCACCGTTTCCTCGAGGCGCGACCCGAGCACGGGCTTGAGGAGATAGTCCACCGCCGCCCGCTCGAACGCCTCCACCGCGTGGGTGTCGTACGCCGTCACGAACACGACGGCGGTTTCCGGGCCGGCGCGCCGCGCGACGTCGAGCCCCGAGGGCGGCGGCATGCGGATGTCCAGGAAGGCGACGTCCGGCCGCAGACGCTCGAGGGCATCGAGCGCCGCCGTTCCGTCCCCGACCGAAGCGATGACCTCCAGCTCCGGCCACGTATCCGCGAGCAGGCGCCGGAGCTCGGCCCGCAGCGCCGGCTCGTCGTCGGCGATCAGCGCCCGCGCGGCATCGGCCACCCTCAGAGCACCTCCGCGGCCGCAGCGGGAGCAGCGGGGAACCGCAGCTCCGCGCTGACGCCCCCGCCCGGCGTCTCCGAGAGGGCCAGCCGGCCGCCCTCGCCGAACGTCGCCTGCAGACGCTCACGGACGTTGGCGATGCCGAGGCCCTGCCCGGCGGTGTCCGGATCGAGCCCGATGCCATCGTCGGTCACCCGGACCCGCACCATCCCGTGGGACCGCTCCGCGCGCACCACGACGCGCCCACCGGCCGGAGACGGCTCGATGCCGTGGAGCACCGCGTTCTCCACCAGCGGCTGCAGCAGGAGCGGCGGCATCGGCACCGCCTCGAGGCCGGCGCCCACGTCCACCTCGAACGTCATCCGTCCCGCCATGCGCATCGACTGGATGTCGAGGTAGGAGCGCACCACCGCGAGCTCTTCGCCCAGCGTCCCGCCAGGGCGGCGCGTGCGCGCCAGCGAGGCGCGAAGCAGCGACGTCAGCCGCTCGAGGAGCCGCGCGGCCCGGTCGGGATGCGTGCGGATGAGCGAGATGACGTTCGCCAGCGTGTTGAACAGGAAGTGCGGCTCGACCTGCGCCTGCAGCACGCGCAGCTCGGCCTCCGCCAACGCCTTGTCGCGGGCCAGGGCGTCGCGCCTCGCCCGCTCGAGTCGGTTGCGCACCTCCCACAGACGCTCGACCGCGATGGAGCCGGCGAGGCCCACGCCGCTCAGCAGGACGCCGATCACGAGGAACGCGTTGCTGCCCAGCAGGAACAGGGGGTCGCCATCCAGGAGAACGCCGCCGAGGGCGAGACCGAGGACCATCCCGCACGCCGTGGCGACGGTCTCCGCCGCCCAGCGCGGCAGCCACGGCGGTCCGTGCCGGTGCGCGAACAGGTTGAAGGCATGGATGGAGAACCCGATGGCGTAGCTGGTCGCGAAGTACGCCGGATCGAGCGCCCCGCACATCGCCAGGCTCAGCACGGCGCCGACCAGCGTGCAGAACGCCGCATTGAGCGCCCAACCCCAGCGCGCGGGATGCTCCCGAATCGACGCCTTCAGCCTCGCCGTCATGGTCAGAACTCGAGCTCGAAGCCGCCCACCGGGAGAAGGCCCCACTGCGTGGCGCGACGCGAACGATTGTCGTCCCGGTCCCAGTAGTCATGGAAGACGTTGTCGCGGTCGTAGACGTTGAGCACGCTGAAGAAGCTGACCACGGTGACGCTGCGATAGTGCCGGCGGTGGTCGAAGCGCAGATCGAGCCGATGATAGGCGGCGTAGCGCTCGGCGTTGATGCGGTCGCGCCGCACGACGCCGGCCCCCGCCTGCGCCGACAGCACCGGATCGAAGGGCGAGTAGGGCCGCCCGCCGGCGTACCGCCACCGCCCGCTGAACTCGAAGCGGTCGTTGGGGCGGTAGCCGACCATCACCGACGCGACGTGCCGGTGGTCGAACGTCCGGTTTCGCTCGATCCCGATCCCGTCCGTGTAGCGGGACACCGCGTAGGCGTAGCTCACCAGGCCGTAGACGTCCGTCGCCAGCTTCTTCCGGACCAGACTCTCGACCCCGTGCGACCGCGCCCGGCCGCCGCCCACCAGGCGCCCCGGCGTGGGCGTCCTGAAGTCGGCGAACCGGTCGACGACGAGCGCCGTCGGATCGTCAGGGTCGAACGGCAGGCCGCGGTAGTCCTTGCGGTACGCCTCGACGCTCAGCAGCGTGCTCGGCGTCAGCCGCCGCCGCACGCCGGCCACGTAGTGGTTGGCGCGCTGGCCGTCTAGGCGGCGATTGTCCGGGTGCTGGACGAGCAGCCACGCGGGCAGCGTCTGACGGTAGACGCCGGCCGCGGCGGTGAGCGTCGTGCGCGGGTCGACATCGTAGGCCAGCCCCAAGCGCGGCGACCAGGCGCCCTGCCGGTTCAGCGTGAAGTGGTCGAAGCGGCCGCCGAGCGTCGCAGTGAGACGGGGGCCGAGGGATTGCTCCACCGAGGCGAAGGCGCCGCTCTTGTTCCCCGACAGCAATACCCGAACGTCGAGCTGCTCGTCCCGCGTACCGAGGCGCGTGCGGTCGGAGCGCGCGAACAGGTCGAAGTCACCGGACACCCGGCGCGCCGTCACACCCCATGCCAGCGCGGTGCCGGCGCGGGGCCGGTAGCGCCAGTGGCTGCGCACCACGGTCTCCTGCTCGCGCGACTCGTTGTCGAACAGGGCCCGCGCCTCGTTCCCAGCCGCTTCGGTGACGTGCACCCCGTAGTCCGCGCGGGTACGGGCGACAGAGGTCTCCGCATACCCGTTGCCGCTCCACAGCCAGCGCCAGTTGAGCCCGCCGACGGTCTGCCGCGCGCGAGAGACGACCTCGCTGTCCTCCCGGTCGTCCAGCGAGAGGTCGATGGCGTCGAAGCCGCCCAGGCCGAGCACCTGCAGCCGATGCGTCGGGCTGACGTCGACCGTCGCCATGCCCTGCACGTCGCTGTACCTGGGAACCGCCCCGCCGGTGCCGATGGCGCCGACGAGCCCGGCGATGAGCTCGAGATAGCTGCGCCTCGCCGACAGCGCCCACGACCCGCGGCCGCGGGCCAGCGGCCCCTCCAGCAGGACGCCGGCGCCGGCCATGCTCGTGGAGATCTCCGCGTCGACCTCGTCGCGGTTGCCCTCGCGTTGGGTGACGACCATCACCGACGAGAGACGGTCCCCGTGTTCGACCCCGAAGCCACCCGCCGAGAAGCTGACGTCGGCGATGAGGTCGGTGTTGAGCAGGCCGATCACGCCGCCCGACGCCCCCTGGGTCGGAAAGTGGTTGATGTTCGGAATCTCGATGTTGTCGACGACGGTGAGGTGCTCGCCCGGGCTGCCGCCCCGGACGATCAGGTCGTTGCGCTGATCGGTGGCCATGCCCACGCCCGGCAGCATCTGCAGCATCCGGCTGACGTCGCCGGCCGACCCCGGCGCCCGCCGGATCTCCTCGACGCTGAAGCTCACGGTGCCGACCGCCGCCTCCTCTTCCGCGGAGAAGTAGTCCGGGATGACCTCGACGACCTCGCGCACGGTGGGGCCGGCCGCATCGAGCACCACCGCCAGCGGCGTGACGCGGCTCGGGCGGACGACGACGTCGTGCAGAATCGCCGACTCGTAGCCGGTAACCACTATCTGCACGCGGTGCAGCCCCGCCGGCACGCCGCCCAGCGTGAAGCGGCCGTCGTCGCCGGTGGCCGTGGCGAGGCCGCGGTCGAGGACCACGACGGCGGCCGCGGCGAGCGGCTGGCGTGTGGCGGCGTCGACGACCTGCCCGTGGATGCTGCCGGGGCGCGGCGCCTCCTGCGCCTGCGCCGGGACAGCCCCGGCGAGGAACGCGGCGACGATGCGGACGCACCCGAGCGTCAGGGCGACACGCCGGCCGTGACGCCTGTCACGGGTTCCGATGCCGAACATGGCATCACGGTAGCCGGGCCCGGCAAGCAGGGAAACCCGCAGGCGACGAGAGCGCCGTCAGGCCGCACGAAACGGGCGCGGTGCGGAATGAAACGGATCGGCGGGCCGGCGGTAGGCTGCCGGGCCGGCGACAGCGGGGCCGGCAGGCGGAACGGCCCCCGCCTCAGCCCATCGGGATGCGGATGCCGACGCCGCCCGGGTGTCACCCACCGCGAAGTCGTCGCCCGCGATGCCGGGATGCGCGTCGTGACGCCCAGGACCGAGATGGAGGCGGCCGCCCTCGACGCCGCGGCGAGCCGCTCGACGAGCTCGAAGCCGATCATGCCGAGCCGGCCACCGCGAGGCGGGCCGGCCCCCGCGCGCAACCTTGGACGCCGACGATCAGTCTGCGTCCGGGTAGCCGCGGGTCAATCGAACGACAGTCGTCACCGCCGCCCGCGTTCCTGCGCTCGGGCCCCGCCGAGGATGAGGGGCATGCTGTAGTTGCCCTCGTGGCAGGCGTTCTCGAAGACCGGGCCGCCGGCGCGGGTGATCGGGAACGTCACCGTCCACGGGCCGGCGAACGACTCGGGGTCGTGCGCCGTGAACTCGTAGTGCAGCCGGTCGGCGTCTTCGAGCCGGATGCGTTCGACGTAGCGCGCGCTGGGCCCGGCACCCGCGATTGTCCACGCCCCATTGAAGCCGATCGTCTCGACGACGAGGGTGTCGCCCTCCCAGCGGCCGCGCGAGCTGCCCTGCCACTGGCGGACCCCGGCGGGGAGCTGGGGCCGCCCGTCGAGGGGGATGATGCGCAGGTCGGAGTTCTGCTCGTGCAGGATGGCGACGTGGTCGGGCGTCTGGAAGATCTGCACGAGCCGGTTGGGCGACACCGCCATCAGCGGCACCGTGCGCCCCATGATGCAGCGCTCGTAGCGCTCGCGGTCCTCGGGGCCGTCGGCCGACCGCAGCCGGATGGCGATGCCCAGCGTGCGCGCCCGCTCGCGGCCGGCCGCGGTGCGCGCCGGCAGCCGGCCGTCGGGCGGGTCGACGATCAAGGACGTCCGGCCGTCGGTCAGGCCGCCCGGCTGCCACCAGTCGGCGTTGAGCTGCAGGTCGCGCTCGCGCCCGATGGCGGCGTGACGGCCGACCAGGTACTCGGCCTCCTCCTCGGGCGTCAGCACCTCCCGGCCCGCGAGCGCCGCCGGGCGCTCGAGCGGCGTCGTGCTGCGGTACTCCCAGTAGCCGCTCAGGTCCGGGGGGCCCCAGGGCGTGGGCGGCGCGTCGGCCGCTTGCCCCGGGGCCGGGACCGGCGCGGTCAGGAAGAGCCAGGCAAGAAGCATCCTTCGCATGCGCATCCTCGTGGCAACGAGCCCGTCCCGAGCCCGTACTATCGGGTCAGCAGGTCGCCCGGGTCAGCAGGTCGCCGAGCAGCTCGAAATCCTTGTCCGCCGACTCCAGCGCCGCGCCGTGGCGGCGGGCGCAGGCCGCGATGACGACGTCGGCGGCGGGCACGGTCACGCCGCGGGCACGCGCGCGACGGGCGAGATTGTACGCGGCGGACCAGACCGTCGCATCCAGGGGCAGGTCGGGCAGCACCGCCGCGAAACGCCGCAGCGCCCGCTGCTCGGAGCCGCCGCGCGCACCGTTCCACAGCTCCAGTTGCACGATCGGGCACCAGCAGGCTTCCCCGGCCCTCAGGGCGGCCTCGACGCGGCCTCGAACCGCCGAATCGCCATCGGGGCGAAGCAGGTGAATCCACGACGACGTGTCAATCAGGATCACCGGCCCTCGTCCGTTCCCAACGCTGCGCGTGAAGCTCCTCCACCGTCATCATGCCGGGGCACGTGCCCGCGTACTCGACGAGCTCGGCCATGCGCCGGCGGCGATTGAAATCGGCGAGGGCCGTCACCACCGCCTCCCGCTTCGTCTTCGCGCGGGTGAAGCGCATGGCATCCGAAAGCTCGTCGTCCGGAATATCAATCGTCGTCTTCATGGGGCAATCATAACGCCCACGGGATTCCCGACCAAGTCGATCCGGAAGCCCGCTACGGTCCGTGGCGGCGCCGCGCGCCCCTCCGGGCGGTCGAGGCAGGACGTAGGCGAGGGCGAGCCCCTTGCGCTCGGCCCCGAGGTCCGCGATCCAGCCGGCGCCCCGGAGCGGCAGCCGCCGCGGCCACGGCACGCCGTCGACGACGGTCACCGCGATCGTCATCCCCGGCCCGGTGGAGATGGAGCGGGGTCCGCCCGGCTGTTGCGTTCCGCACGGGCTGCTGTAACATTCCCCTAGCGCGGGCGCGTCGAGCGGAACGATGAGTCGCGACCGGGACCCACCCGGGAGATGCCGATGCCAGCCAGACGGGACGCCGCCGGCACGGACGACGCCTTCTCGGCGTCGCGGCGGGATTTCCTCAAGTGGAGCGCCCTCGTGGGAGGCGCGACGGCCCTCGGCGGGGGCGGGTTGCTCCTGTCCCGGTATCCGACCGGCGGAGGGCAGGCCGGCGTCTCCGGCGCCGCCGCGGCGGCCGCGACCCGCGTCTTCCGCACCGCCAACACCCCCGAGTGCCTGCACTGCGCACTCCTCGCCCACGTCGAGGACGGGCGCCTCGTCAAGGTCACCGGCGACCCCGACTTCAACGTGCTCGCCTGCGCCCGGGGCATCTCGCGCATCCGACAGCTCTACAGCCCCCACCGCCTGAAGTACCCCATGCGCCGGGCGGGCCGGCGGGGCGAGGACCGGTGGGAGCGGGTGAGCTGGGAAGAGGCGCTCGACACCATCGCCGAGCGCTACCGGCGGATTCTCGAGGAGGACGGGAACCGGGCGTTCCTCTCGTTCGGGGGGACCGGCAACTGGTCGGCCCTGTCGACGGGGGTGCGAGGCCTCTACTCGGCCTGGTGGAACCGCTTCGGGGGCGCGACGCCGATCATCTCGCAGCTCTGCTGCGCCTCCGTCAGCTCGGGGTTCAACGCGATCTTCGGGGGCGGGCGGTCGGAGTTCCGCGACGAGTGGGTGCACAGCCGCTTCTTCCTGGCCTGGGGCAACAACCCCGCGGTCTCGAACCAGGGCTACATGAAGAACCTCTTCCAGGCGCGCGAGGACCACGGCGCGCGGCTGGTGACCATCGACCCGCGGCTGAGCGAGACGGCGGCCCTCTCCGACCGCTGGATCCAGATCCGGCCGGGGACGGATGCGGCGTACGCCCTCGGCATGATCAGGGTGCTGCTCGACGAAGGGCTCTTCGACGAGGAGTACGTGCGCCGGTACACCAACGCGCCGTTCCTGGTGCGGCTCGGCGAGGGCGGCTACGACCTCGAGGCGGCGTCGCGGAACTGGCCCGCGGGCGGCGAGACGCTGCCGGTCGATCTGCGCGACCTGCGGCTGCTGACCGATGGCGGCAGCGGCCCGGGGAGCTTCGTCGTCTGGGACGAGCGCGGCGGCCGGCCGGTGCCCGCCGACACGCCGGGCGCGCGGGCGGCCCTGCGCGGCAGCTACACCATCGACGGCGTCCGCTATCAGCCGGTCCTCGAGTGGATGCGGGCCATTGCCGCGCGCTACACGCCCGAGGTGGTGCACCGCATCACCGGCGCCCCGCCCGACTCGGTCGCCGCGGTGGCGCGCGAGTACGCATCCGTGACGCCGGCCGCGATCATCCAGAACATGGCGGGCGCGCAGCGCACCGACCACGGCACCCTGACCGTCATCGGCCACCTCTACCTGGCGTCGCTCACCGGCAACATCGGGACGCTCGGCGGCGGCGTCAACGACAACGGCGGCTACCTGAGCGAGGGCGGCACCATCAACACCCCGGTACCGACGCAGCGCAACCCGCGCATCGACGGCATTCCCGCCACCAAGCTCGGCGAGTACCTGGTCGAGCGCAAGCCGCATCCCATCCGGGCCATCCACGTGGCGGGCAGCGGGGTGCTCACGCAGTACCCGAACACGCGCAAGATCATCGAGGGGCTCGACAACATCGACCTGATGGTGGTGCAGGACATCTTCATGACGACGACGGCGCGCTATGCCGACTTCGTCCTGCCCGTGACCACCCTCTTCGAGACCCGCAACCTGCTCGCGGGCATCCGCAGCCGCTACATCCAGCTCATGGAGCAGGCCATCGAGCCGCTCTTCGAGTCGCGCTCCGACCGCTGGATCATGACCGAGCTGGCGAAGCGGCTCGGCTTCGGCGACGACTTCGACAAGCCCGACGACGAGCTGCTGCGGCACGTGCTCGAGCCGACCGGGGTGAGCCTCGAGCAGTTGGAGGAGGGCCCCGTCAACCCCATGCCCGACCCGTGGGTGCCGTTCGCCGACAAGAAGTTCAACACGCCGTCGGGCCGCATCGAGCTCTTCTCGCTGTACCTGCAGGAGCGGGGATTCGACCCCCTGCTCGAGTACCTGCACCCGGTCGAGGCGCCCTGGGTGGACGCCGCGCGCGCCGCGCGCTACCCGCTGCAGCTCATCAACCGCAAGAACCACAACCACGTCAACTCGAGCTTCCACCACCACGACTTCCTGACCGAGATCTGGGCCAGCCAGGTGCTGCAGATCCACCCCGACGACGCGCAGCCGCGCGGCATCGAGGACGGCGCGCGCATCCGCGTCTTCAACGACCGCGGCGAGATCGAGGCGATGGCGCAGGTCACGAAGGGCATCATGCGCGGGGTGGTCAGCGTGACGACGGGCTGGGGCGCGGTGAACGAGAAGCAGACGGCGAGCATCCTCAGCCCCGACAAGTACGAGCCGATCTCGCTCGGCCACACGCTGAACTCGTCGATGGTCGAGGTCGCCGCGGGGACCGCGGCATCCAGGGGGGACGCGGCATGAGCGACACGACAAAGCAGGTCGCGTTCTTCTTCGACGCCAACCGGTGCACCGGCTGCCGCACCTGCGAGGTCGCGTGCAAGGTCGAGAACGGGGTCGAGCTGGGGCCGCGCTGGCGCAAGGTGCGCACGGTGGAGGGCGACCAGGACGGCGGCCCGTACATGTACCACGTGTCGATGTCGTGCAACCACTGCGAGGTCCCGGTGTGCGCCGAGGCCTGCCCCTCGGGGGCCATCACCAAGCGGCCCGACGGCATCGTCATCGTCGACGAGAGCAAGTGCATCGGCGCCCGTCTCTGCGCCTGGGCGTGCCCCTACGACGCGCCGCAGTTCAGCGAAGAGACCGGCAAGATGGAGAAGTGCAACTTCTGCTCGCACCGCATCGACGCCGGCACCGGCGGGCCCGCGTGCGCGGAGGCGTGCCCGACCAAGGCCCTGCAGTGGGGCCCGCTCGACGAGATCGCCGCGAAGGCCGGCGCCACCGACCGGTTCGGGCCGCTGCCCGACGCCGACATCACCAAGCCGGCGATACGCTTCATCCCCCTCAAGCTCGTCCGCGCCTGACCGCGCCCGTCGGATGGAGACGCGCGACTGGTCGCTCGTGTTCTTCACGGTCCTGACCCAGGCGGCGGTGGGGGCGTTCATCGTCCTGCAGGTGCTGCAGTACCTCTCGCATCGGCGCCGCGCGCTCGGGGCCCTGCGCGCAGCCGGTGGCGGGACGCACGCGGGCCGCGCGGAAGACGGCGCCCGACGCGACGGCTCGGCGGCGGATGCGGGGATGGCCGGCCGCGCGAGGGACAGCGTGCCGCGCGAGGATCCGGAGACGGGCGGCGAGGGGCCGGATCTGGCGCATGAACGGAACGTCGCCCACGAAGCGGCGGCCTCGCTCCTGCTCGTGTTGGCGGTGCTGTCGGCCGGTTTGTTCGCGGCTCTCTTCCACCTCTCCACCCCACTCCAGGCGGCGCGCGCCGTCGTCAACTTCTCGTCGTCGTGGCTGAGCCGAGAGATCGTCTTCGGCAGCCTCTTCGCAGTGCTACTGGGTACGATGGCGTGGCGGGAGTGGCGCGCGGCCGACACAGCCAGCCGGGCGCCAGCGGACCCGGCGACGACTTCCGCCCTCGTCACGTGGCTGCCCCGGCTCGCGGCGGCGGCAGGACTGGCGTTCCTCACCTGCCAGACCGCCATCTACCTGCTGCCCGCCCAGCCCGCCTGGAACAGCTTCGCGACCCCCGCCGCGTTCGGGGGCACGGCGTTGCGGCTGGGCATCCTCGGCGTGGCGGCGGGGCTGGTCGGACGGTCTCTCGCGCCGGAAGCCGACCATCCTGCCGCCGGGCCCGCCGCGGCTTCGTCGGCAGTCCTGCGCGGACTCGCGCTGGCCGGCATCCTGGCCCTCGCCCTGGAGTTCGTCGTGGTGCCGCTCCATCTCGCCGCCCTGGCCGGCGAGCCGTCGGCGGCCGCCGCGGCGAGCGCGCGGCGCCTGACGGGCGACTACGGCGGCGTGCTCCTGCTGCGTCTCGGGCTGCTCGCCGCCGCGGCGGGGGCGCTGGGCTGCGTCCTCGCACTCGCCCGCGGGCCCCTCCTACCCTCCCGGCATCGACTCGCCGCCGCGCTGACGAGCGGCGCGCTCGGGCTCGTCCTCGTGTCCGAGGTGTGCGGCCGCTTCCTGTTCTACGCCATGCGGGTGAGGGTCGGCATTTGACAGCGCCCGAGTCGAACCACCGCGGGGGTCGGCACGGGGCGGCTCCCACGTCGAACGATGACGAGGGTCCGCGCGTTGCGGCTTCCGTGTCGAACGATGTCGAGGATCGGCGCGGAACGGCTCCCGCATCGCGCGAAGCGCCCACCGTCCCCGCCGAGTGGCGGCGTCGCCAGGAGGAGCAGGCCCTCGCCTACCACTTCCTCGGCCGGTGCTTCTACGAGCCGCCGCGCGCCGAGTGGCTGGCCGCCCTCGCCGGCGACCGGCTGTTCGAGGCGTGGCCCTTCCCGTCGCGCGACGACGCCACCGCCGCGGGGCTGGCCCTGCTGAACGCGTTCTGCGCGGGCTGGGACCCGGCCCGGCTCGGCGCCCTCGAGTGGGACTTCAACCGGCTCTTCATCGGCCCCGGCGAGATGCTCGCACCGCCCTGGGAGTCGGTCCACCGCAGCAAGACGAAGCTCACGTTCCAGGAGCCCACCCTGCAGGTGCGCGAGCTCTACCGGCGGTTCGGCGTCGAGGCGCCGGCCGTCCACCGCGAGCCCGACGACCACCTCGGGCTCGAGTTGGCCTTCGTGGCCACCCTGTCCGACGAGGCCGCCGGGGCCGCGGCCCGGGACGACACGGCGCAACTCGCGCGGTGCTTCGACGCCCAGCGGGACTTCCTGCAAGACCACCTGCTCGCCTGGGCGCCGGCCTGCCTCGCGCTCGTCGAGAAGCA
Source organism: Vicinamibacterales bacterium (assembly GCA_965204675.1). GTDB lineage: Bacteria > Acidobacteriota > Vicinamibacteria > Vicinamibacterales > UBA8438 > JAJEEA01. The sequence continues at coordinate 3,339,381 of OZ242003.1, read as the reverse complement.
CGCCGAGACCGACTACTACCGCGGCGCGGCCCGCCTCGCCCTCGGGTCGCTCACCGAGTCCGCGCGTCTCTGCGACGCCGCCGCGGGGGCCGGAGTCGGCCCGCCCCGCTGACGCATTGCCCGGGTCGCCTTGTCTCCCCGCTTCACGTCCGAACGTCTCTTCACATCCGATCGGGAACGACGCCTCTGGGCCTGGACGGCGGCCGTCGTGGCCGCCATCTACTCGACCCTCGGCCTCGCGCGCACGCTGGCCGCGGCCCTGGCCGACAGCGGCCTCGGCGAGGGCCTCTTCATCCTCTGCTGCCTGCTCGTCCTGGCCGCCGTCGTGACGCAGGGGCTGCGGGCGCGGCCCGGAGGCGCCGAGGTCGGCATCGCCCTGGGCATCGCCGCCGCCTACGTCCTGGTCTTCGTCCGGATGTCCATCCCGACCGAGCGTTCCCACCTCATCGAGTACGGCGTCGTCGCGTTGTTCATCCACGAGGCTCTCACCGAGCGGGCCGCCCGGGGCCGCCGCGTCCCCGCGCCCGCTCTGCTCGCGGTGCTCGCGACCGGCCTCGTCGGGGTCCTCGACGAGTGCATCCAACTGCTGCTGCCCAACCGCGTGTTCGACCCCGTCGACATGCTCTTCAACGTCCTGGCGGCGATAATGGCAATCGCCGCCAGCTCCGCGCTGCGCTGGGCTCGGCGATGGAACACGTCTGTTCCGAACGGGTAGTCGCATGCGTCCCATTCGGTTCAGCATTCACGCTCGTCGCCAAGCCGCCCGCCGGATCATCGCCGATGAGGTTATCCTTGAGATCGTACGGTTTCCGGAACAGGTGGTCCCAGTGCGCACTGGTCGAGAGGTCAGGCAGTCGCTTTGGACCGACTCGACCACCGGCAGACGATATCTGATCCGCGTGTTCGTCGATGTCGATCGGGATGCCGACGTAGTCGTGACCGTGTATCGGACGACAAAGTTCCGGAAGTACGGGAGGCTCGGATGAAGGCACGCTACGACGAGGCCACGGATACGCTCACGCTCATCCTGCGCGACGCACCGGTGGCCGAAAGTGATGAAGACAAGCCCGGTGTGATTCTCGACTACGCCGAGGATGGCTCGCTCGTCTCCCTGGAAGTGCTCGACGCCTCCAAACGCGTCGAGGAACCCCGTGCCGTAACCGTGGTCGCGGGCGCCTGAGGGGCCTCTACGGCCGGAAGGTGACGTTGATGGTCATCCGCGTGTCGACCGGCACGCCGTGGAGCAGGGTCGGCTCGTAGCGCCACCCGCCGACCGCCTCGACGGCCGAGCGCGCGAGGTCCGGGTACACGGTCGTCATCGTCGCCGGGTCCACCGGGGCGAGAATCTGCAGCACCTCGACGGTGCCGTCGGTCTTGATCAGCCCTTCGAGGACGACCTTGCCCTCGAAGCCGCTGCCGCGCACGGACGCCGGGTAGACGGGGGCGACGTCCCGGAGCTTGATGGGCGGCGCTATCGTCCCGCCCTGGTTCCGGTTCTGCAGATACCGCTCGCGCGTGGCGTCGCTGATCGTCCTCGCCGCGGAGGGCGACCCCCCGGTGTCCGTCACCGTGATCGTTTCTTCCACGGAGCCGAGCTCGAGCACCAGCTCCTCCTCGATCCGCTCTCCCGCCTCGAGCGGGATCCGCCGAAACAGCCGCGCGAAACCCGGCCTGGCGACGACGAGGCTGTACTCGCCCGGTTCCAGGTCCGTGAACTCGAAGCGCCCGGCGTCGTCGCCGGACACGCGCAGTTGCTCCCCGGTCGAGCGGTCGGTGAGCGTGAGGCCGGGATTCTGCACGACCTGCCCGGCCTGGTCGACGACGTTGCCGGCGACCCCGGCGGTCTGCGCGGCAAGCTGCAGGCTGGCGATCAGGACCGAGGCCAGGGCCAGCCCGCCCAGGCTCCAGAAGCGGCCGGGACGCGTCATCGGACGCGGATTCGTGCGCGGATTCAACATCGTGGAGACCCTCCGTTCCAGTTGTGGCGGAACGCGCCAGTACTTGTCAACCCCCGTCGCGACGAGGCGACGGCGGGTGGAGGAAGGACGGGCGGCGGGCTCCGCATCACCGGTCGCGAGTCCTTACGTCCCTCTCAGCCCGACTCAGTCCCTCTCAGCCCGACTCACGCCACCTTCCATGCTCCGCTCGTGCCCGAATAGAGGCGGCCGCGAATAGTCCGGGCCGGCAGCCCGTATGGACTCCATGTGGACGACGAATGGCGGACCCTGCCACCGGTTCGACGGCCGGATGAGGGCGTGATGGTCACCGTCCAGGCCGAGACCGCGGCGTCTGCATTCGGACGATCGCTTGGAGGTGCACATGCAAGTCTGGTCCGATGCTCGTGTCGCCGTTCGAACGCTGCTGCGGTCCCCCGGGTTCTCGCTCACCGCCCTCCTGACCCTCGTGGTCGGCATGAGCGCGACCACCCTCGCGTTGACGGCCGTCAACGCGGTACTGCTCAAGCCGCTCCCGGTCCGGGCACCCGATCGGGTCGTCGGCATCACGACCGCTGGAGAGCAGGGGGTCCTTGGCAAGGAACCGGTGGGATTCGGCGACTACGCGGATCTCGCCCGCGACGTCGCCGCCTTCGAATCCGTGGTCGCACACCGGCGCACGGGATCGGTGGTCGGCACCGGGCTGGACCGAAGGATCGCCATCGGCGAACAGGTCTCCCCCGACTACTTCACCACGCTCGGCGTGTCGTTCCCACTCGGACGGCCGTTCGATGAGGCCGACCAGCCGGGCACGGTGGTCGTTCTCGGTCACGCCGCGTGGCGCCGGCACTTCGGGGCCGATCCCCGGATGGTCGGCCGGGACCTGGCGATCGGCGACCGACGGCGAACCGTCGTCGGGATCGCCCCGGCGGGGTTCACCGGGTTGTTTCGCGGGGTCGCGCCGGAGTTCTGGCAGCCGCTCGACGACGCCGGCGGGGAGTCGGCCGACGACCGCGGAAGTCTGGAGTGGTGGGTGCACGCCACGTTGCGGGACGACGCGACCCTCGAGCAGGCTCGCACGCAGGTCGCGGTCCTGGCGGATACGCTCTCCCGGCGGTATCCGGACTCGAACGCCGGTCGCTCCTTCGCACTCACGCCGCTGTCGGAGGCGTCCATCCACCCCGTCGTGTCGAAGGCCCTTGCCCGATTCGGAGCCGCCGGCGTCCTCGCGGTCGCGCTGCTCCTGCTGCTGGTCTGCTCGGTCAACGTCGCGCATCTCGTGCTCGCGCGCGCCGTCGACGGCCAGCGCGAGATGGCCATCCGACTGGCGGTAGGAGCCGGTCGATGGCGGATCATTCGTCCGTTGCTCGCCGAGGGCATCCTGCTCACGGGCGTCGCGGCCGCCGTCGCGCTGCTCTCGACCGCGTGGATCGGGCCGATGCTCGGCGAGATCCGTCTGCCGGGGGTGCCGACCGCCATCGATCTCCACCTGGTGCCCGACTGGCGCGTCTTCGTCCTCACGGTCGTCGTCGTCCTCGGGTCGACCACGGTCTCCTCGCTCGGCCCGGCGTTGCGGGTCTCGGCGGGCCTCTCCATCGTCGAGACGCTCAAGACCGACTCGCGCGCATCCGCGGCCGGCGGAGCGACGACGTGGCGGAGGCTGCTGATGTCCGGCCAGGCCGCGACGGCGATGTTGCTTCTGGTGGTCGCCGGCCTCGCGTTGCGCAGCCTTCTCGCCGTGACTCGGGTCGACCCCGGCTTCGAGACGCGGGGCGTCGCGGTCGCGAGCGTCGCCCCGGCGCTGGTCGGCCGCGACCAGGACGAGGCGTCTCGCTACCTGTCGCGCGCGGCCGCCGCCGTCCGGGAGCTGCCGGACGTCGAGGCCGCAGGATGGATTCAGCCGGTCCCGCTGTCGTTGAGCGTTCGACTCACTCGACTCCGCCTGCCCGGACGCGATGGCGCGGCGCCGCACGAGCTTCCGCTCGTCGACGTCGGGACAGCCGGCCCCGGCGCCTTCAGCGCGCTTCGGGTGCCGGTGCTCGAAGGACGCGAGTTCGACGCGTCGGACCGTTCGGGCGCGGTCGAGGTCGCCCTCGTGAACGAGGCGTTCGTCCGCCGCTTCTGGCCCGACCGACGACGGGCCGTCGGTCAGCACATCGGGGTGGGCTTTCCGGAGACCCGGACCGTGGAGGTCGTGGGCGTCGTGGGCGATTTCAAGAACCGCACGCTCGGGGACGTCGCGCGACCCATGGTGTTCACCTCGATCCTGCAGGATCCGGCGGGTTGGCAGGCCGCGGCGCTGGTCGTGCGGCGGTCTCCCGCCGGTCCGCCGCGGATGGTGCATCTCGTCGACGCGATGCGCGCGATCGATCCGGCGGTGCCCGTGTTCGACGTGCAACCGCTGACCGCGCGCATCGGCGGCGTGCTCCTGTTGCCCCGGTATGCCGCGACGGTCCTCGGTGGAACAGGCGTTCTCGCGCTGGGTCTGGTCGTGCTCGGATTGTATGGAACGGTATCGCTGTCCGTCAGGCTTCGACTGCGCGAGCTGAGCGTGCGAATGGCGCTCGGCAGCTCGCGGGCGGCCATCGTGCGGCTGGTCATGCGACAGGCCCTCGTGCCGGTTGCGGTCGGCGTCGTGCTCGGCCTGCTCGTCGCGCTGGGGGCGACCCGCCTCCTGACCGCGTTGCTCTACGGCGTGTCGCCCCACGACCCCGCCACGTTGGCGGCGGCCGCCCTCACGCTGCTGGCCACGACGGCGGCGGCCGGCGCGTGTCCGGCGTGGCGCGCCACGCGCACGAACCTCATGCGCTCGCTCCAGGCGGGATGAGAACGCACAGGCCTGCGAACGTCGCTCCGCTCCCGTGCACGCGTGGCCGGCAACTGCCCGATGACCCCTGACGCCCGCCACTCCCCACCCGCTCCCGTGCCCGCGTGGCGGCAGAATGGCCGCCCGGTCGAGCCGGCCCTCGAGCCCCCCGTCCCGTGCCCGCGTGGCGGCAGAGCTGGCGCTCCGCAGCCGGCCGCGCGCCGGGCGGCATGGACCTGCCCGTTCCTGCGCCCGTCGGCTTGAATAAAGCGCTGGATCATGTTTTCATACATGGCACATGACCACCATGATCCAGATTCGCAACGTGCCGGACTCCCTTCACCGACGATTGAAGGCCCGAGCCGCCATGGAAGGCGTTTCGATGTCGCTCTACGTGCTTCGGGAGATCGAGCGGGCGCTGGCCCGACCGAGCCGGCAGGAGCTGCTCCAGGCGATCCGCGAGCAGCCGGAGGTCGTGCTCGATCGCTCGCCGGCAGACGTCCTCCGCGAGGAGCGGGGGCGCCGTTGATGGTGCTGGATGCGTCCGGCGCCATCGAGTTCCTGCTGAACACGGCCCGCGGCAGGAAGGTGGGTGCACGGCTGGCCGATGACGCGGAGGTCGTGCACGCGCCCCATCTCATCGACATCGAGATCGCCCATGTGCTGCGGCGGTACGTGCTGGACGGGACCCTCGACGAAGCGCATGCGGCCCGGACGCTCCGACACTGGCGGCAGCTCGACGTGGAACGGTACCCGCACGAGCCGTTCCTCGACAGGGTCTGGAGGCTTCGTGACAACGTCACCGCGTATGACGCGATCTACGTGGCCCTGGCGGAAACGCTCGGGGAGCTGCTGGTCACCGCGGACCGGAAGCTGGCCGGCTCTCCCGGGCTGAACGTCCGCGTCGAGCTGGTGTAGGGGGGGTCCCGCCCGACATCCGTCATGTCTTCGAACCGTGCCCCTCGCAATGACGGGTCCCGTGGCGACGAGCTCGAGCCCCCCGAGGCCCCACTCCCCGCTGACGTAAGATCGTATCCTCGGGACATCAGGAGGATTGAGCATGCAGGGGTTCGACGCTCGAGCGGCGGCACGCGGTCTGGTCGGGATGCTGCTGTTGACGGTCGCGGCGGCGGGGCCGCCGGAGGCGCGGGCCCAGGCCGGCGCCGACCCGAAGGAGTGGCGCTTCTACGGGGGCGACCCCGGCCACACGAAGTACACGCCCCTCGACCAGATCACCGCGGACAACGTCGACCAGCTCCGGATTGCCTGGACCTGGACGTCCGTGGACGAGAAGCTGCGGGCGGAGAACCCCGTCATCGGCGAAGGACGCCGGTTCCGCACCTACGCCTACGAGGTCACTCCCCTGGTGGTCGACGGCGTGCTCTACACCACCACCAACCTCGGGCAGGCCGCGGCCATCGACCCGACGACCGGCGAGACCCTCTGGAGCTACGACCCCGGCCTCTACCTCGACGGCCGCCCCGCCGTGCACGGCTTCTTGTCGCGGGGCCTCGCCTACTGGTCGGACGGCGAGGACGCCCGGCTGCTCTACGCGGGCGGGCGGACGTGGCTGGTCTCGGTCGACGCGAAGACCGGCGAGCCCGACCCCGACTTCGGCGTGAACGGTCGCGTCGACCTGACGCGGGGGCTCGGCCGCATCATCGACACCAGCCAGTACGCGGTCAGCTCGGCCCCGCTCGTGGCCGGCGACACCGTCGTGGTCGGCTCCGCCATCACCGAGGGTACGGGCCGCAAGGAGGCGCCGCCGGGACACGTCCGCGGCTACGACGTGCGCACCGGCGAGATGAAGTGGATCTTCCACACCATCCCCCAGCCCGGCGAGTTCGGGCACGAGACCTGGGGCAACGACTCGTGGAAGTGGGCGGGCGGGGCCAACGTCTGGTCGAACATGAGCGCCGACCCCGAGCTGGGCTACGTCTACCTGCCGATAGGCTCGCCGGTGACCGACTACTACGGCGGCCACCGCCCCGGCGACAACCTGTTCGCGAACTCGCTCGTCTGCCTGGACGCCGAGACCGGCGAGCGGGTCTGGCACTTCCAGTTCGTGCACCACGCGGTGTGGGACTACGACCTGCCGGCGGCGCCGAACCTGATCGACATCACCGTCGACGGGCGGGAGATCGCGGCGGTCGCCCAGATCACCAAGCAGGGGTTCACGTTCGTCTTCGACCGGGCCACCGGCGAGCCCGTGTGGCCCATCGAGGAGCGGCCCGTGCCGCCGTCGACGGTGCCCGGCGAGCGCACCTCACCCACTCAGCCGTATCCGACGAAGCCGCCGCTCTACCTGACGAACGGGTCGCTCGAGGACGACCTGATCGACTTCACGGACGAGCTGCGGGCCGAGGCCCTGGCGATCTACGAGAGGCACACCGCCGGCCCCCTCTACACGCCGCCGGCCCTGGGCGGCAACATCGTCCGGCCCGGCTGGAGCGGGGGCGCCAACTGGTGGGGCGCCGCCTTCGACCCCGAGACCGGCCGCCTCTACGTGCCGAGCTGGGCCCACTTCTCGTTCGTGGTGCTCGAGCCCGGCGACCCCGCGCGGTCCGACCTGACCATCCGGCCGCGCGTGAGCAACCTGCCGGGCCCGCGGGGCCTCCCCCTCTTCAAGCCGCCCTACTCGCAGCTCGCGGCCCTCGACATGAACGCGGGGGAAAAGCTGTGGAGCGTGCCCCTCGGCGACGGCCCCCGCGACCACGAGGCGCTGCGCGGCATGGACCTGCCGCCGCTCGGCAACTACGAGAAGGGCGGCGGGCCCCTGCTGACGAAGACCCTGCTCTTCATCGGCCAGGGCATCGAGTCGAACCACTTGCGCGCGTTCGACAAGGACGCCGGCTACGAGGTGTTCGAGATGGAGCTGCCCGCGCGCTCGTCGTCGGCGCCCATCAGCTACCTGGCCGCCGGCCGGCAGTTCATCGTCCTCGCCGTCGGCGGCGGGAACGCCAGCGAGCAGCTCGTCGCGCTGGCGTTGCCGTAGCCCGTCATGGGTCCGGCTCCGACCGCACGCATGAATCCACGCTCATCCTGAACCCGCTCGCGTGAAGGAGACAGCTCCATGAGGACCGCAATCGTCGCCATCCTGCTGCTCGGCGCCGCCGGGGCCGCGAGCGGCGAGGCCGCGAGGCAGGACGAACCCCCGATGGTCTTCCAGCGCGTCTGCAACATCGTGCCGGGCTGGGAGGCGGACGCCGAAGCCCTGGCGCGCGAGATGGCCGACCTCGTCGGGGAGCAGTACCCCGGCGTGGAGATGTCTGCGAGGACCGGCCGCTGGATGACCGGCTTTCAGAACATCGAGCGGCCCGTCAACCAGATCCTCTTCAGCGAACGGCACGCCGACGAGGACATGCGCCAGATCTTCAACGAGATCCTGATGGGCGACGAGGAGTTCCGCGCCATGCAGCAGACGATGGCGGGGATCATCGACTTCAGCAGTTGCACCGAGACCCGGTATCGCGCACGTCCGTAGTGAGAAGCAGGCTCCCGGAGGGCCGATCCGAGGTTCGACAACACGTCCGGGCATTCGCCATGCAAACCGTCGATCTCGCCGCGCGAGGTAGCGCCAGCGGAGCCGGTGAGCCGGCAGATGCCGGGGAGACTCCGACACGTTCTCGCCGCCGGACACGACCAAGAGAGAGGAGCGCGGTGATGAAACGAACATTCGCACTCGTGGTTCTGGTGATCCTGTCGGTGGCCATGGCGGCGCCGGCGGCGGACGCGCGGGTGGTCCGGATCGTTGTCGAGCGGACGACGCCGTACGCGGGCGGACAGGCGTTCGGCGACGCCGGCGCGTTCGAGCGCCTCGACGGCACCGTGCACATGGAGGTCGACCCGAGCGACCCGCTGAACGCGGTGATCGTCAACCTCGACCGCGCGCCGCGCAACGACCGGGGGCTGGTCGAGCTCAGCGCGCCGTTCTTCATCGTCAAGCCCGTCGACATGGCGCGCGGCAACCGGAAGCTGCTGTACGGCATCAACAACCGCGGGAACGCCATCGAGCTCGGCTTCCACACGTTCCCCTCGACCGGCCCCGAGGCCGACGACGGGCTGTTCTTCCGCCTCGGCTACACCCTGGTGGACGCGGGCTGGGCGGGCGACGTGGTGACGACGGCGACGCGGCTCGGGGCGGACCTGCCGGTCGCGGCGCAGGCCGACGGCAGCCCCATCGTCTCGCGCATCCGCATCGAGTATCCGTCCGACCCGACGGCGTCCGGCGCCGTCACCCATTCGCTGCCCCTCAAGGGCAACGACCGCTTCGTGAGCTACGAGACGGCCGACACCGACACGTCGCACTCCACCCTCACCGTCCGCGACGCCATCGACGGCGAGCGCCGGCCCGTCCCCGCCGACGGCTGGGCGTTCGGGACGTGCCCGTCGGGCGAGGCGTCGCTCGCGCCCTCGACCACCGACATCTGCCTCTTCGACGGGTTCGACCCCGACAAGGTGTACGAGCTGATCTACCCCGCGAAAAACCCGTGGGTCATGGGCCTCGGCTACGCCGTGACCCGGGACGTCGCCTCGTTCCTCCGCTACGAGACGGCCGACGACGCGGGGACGCCGAACCCCCTCGCCGCGAGCGCCGACGCCACCGGCATCCGCCGCGCCTACGGGCTCGGCATCTCGTCGACGGGCATGTACCTGCGCGACTGGCTCTACCTCGGCTTCAACGAGGACGAGGCGCACCGGCGGGTGTTCGACGCCGTCCGCATCCACATCCCCGGCTCGCACCGGCTGTTCGCCAACGTCGAGTTCTCCGACCCCAACATCTACTCGCGCCAGGACCGGACCCCCGACTTCACGTCGCAGTCGGTCCCGCCCCTGACCTACGCGGTGACCACCGACCCGGTGACGAACGTCCGCGACGGCATCCTCAAGCGGCCCGCCACCGATCCGCTGGTCTTCCACGTCGACACGAGCAACGAGTTCTGGCAGATGAAGGCGTCGCTGAACGTCCACGACGGGCACGGCGACCCGGTGCCGGTTCCCGACAACGTCCGCTTCTACCTGCTGGCCAGCCACCCCCACGGCGGGGCGGCGGGGGTCGGGGCGAGGCCCACCGACCTCGGCGCCTGCGCGTACCCGACCAACACCTACCGGAGCGCGGCGCCGGCAATGCGCGCGCTCCTCGTGGCCCTCGACGACTGGGCCGACCACGGCGTCGAGCCGCCTGCGAGCAGCTACCCCGACGTGCGCCGGGGGACGCTGGCGACGGTGGACGAGGTGGCACGGACGTTCCCCGCCATTCCCGGCGTCACGTTCCCGACGCGGGTGAACGGGCTCGACGCGCTCGGCTTCGGCCCCACGTTCGGGTCCGGGGGCGGCCGGCAGACGGTGCTGCCGCCGGCGCGCGGCGGGTCGTATCAGGTGCTCGTGCCGACGACGGACCGCGACGGGCACGACGTCGCCGGCATCCACACCGTCGACATCGCCGCGCCGGTCGGCACCAACACCGGCTGGAACCTGCACGCGGCCGGCCCCCGCGGGCGCGACCTCTGCTCGCTGACGGGCGCGTTCTTCCCCTTCGCCCGGACCCGCGCGGAACGGATGGCCAGCGGCGACCCGCGCCTGTCGCTGGAAGAGCGCTACGGCGACCACGCGGGCTTCGTCGCCGCGGTGCGGCAGGCCGCCGACGACTCGGTCGCCCGCCGCTTCCTGCTGCCCGAGGACGCCGAGGTGCTCGTTCGGATGGCCGAGGAGAGCGACGTGCTGCGGTAACGGCTCGCCGAATGGCGGACCCCGCCCGTCGGCGTTCCGCGGGCGTCGCCGCCCTTCGGACGGCCCGCCGGGCCTCGTCGCCCCTCCGGGGCCGCCCCGGCCTCCCTGGGTGCCGGGGCACCACGCGGACGACCTGCCGCCCGTCGTCGCCTCTCCGAAGGCGTCCGCGTCGGTTAGACTGCAAGCTGAACCGCGGTGCAGGCCTCGCCCCGGACTCGACGGAACGGGCGAGGCCCCGCGACTCTCGACGGAGGTCGGCAATGAGCGTCATGGGAGCAGACGAGTTCGTGCGGCGGATCGACGCCGCCGTCAGCGTCGGGGACGTCGAGGCCGTGACCCTGGCAGTGCAGCACGAGATCGAGAACGCGCCCGGGCGGCTCGAACTCGACGCGCGTTTCCGGCGCACCCGCCCCGACCGCTACGCGAGGCGGCTGCTGCACCGCGACCCCGCCCGCCGCTACACCGTCCTCGCGATCGCGTGGGCGCCCGGCCAGGGAACCCCGATCCACGACCACCCCAACCTGTGGAGCGTCGAGGGGGTGCTGGAGGGGGAGCTGGACGTGACGCATTACGCCCCGATCAAGGAGGAGGCCCACCGCTGCCGGTTCGCGCCGGTGGAGTCGCACCGGGTCCTCGCCGGCGACGCCAACTTCCTGATCCCGCCCTTCGAGTACCACTCGCTGACGAACGACCTCACCGATCAGCCCTGCTTCACGCTCCACGTGTTCGGCGGCGAGCTGACGGAGATGAACACCTTCGATCCGGTCGGAGACGGCTGGTACGAGCGATCCCTCCGCCGGGTCTCCTACGACGACTGAGGGGGTGGAAGAACCGAACGCGCCGGTCGCCACGGGCCTCTGACGCAACGCGGACCGCCGACGACACCGCCTCGGGGACACTCCCCGGCGCGACGGCGACACCGGGAAACGCGCTCCGGAGAGGAGGCGGGCCGCCGCGTCCCGGGCAGCGCCTTATCGCGGCTCTGACGCTTCGGCCGCCGCCCGCTCCTCGGCCCTCGCGGCCGAGAGGATGTTGACGAGGCCGTAGTTGCCCTCGTGGCAGGCGTACTCGAACAGCGGCCCCTCGGTCTTCAGAAGCGGCACGCGGGCGGTCCACGGGGCTTCCCAGATGTCGGGGTCGTCGACCGTGAACTCGTACTGGAGGATGTCGCCCTCGCGGGTGAAGCGCTCGACGAGCCGCCGCGGCTCGCTGCCGATCATCGTCAGCTCGCCGTCGAAGTGCATCGACTCGACGACCAGCGTGTCTCCCTCCCAGCGGCCGCGGCCGTCGCCGCCGAACTGGGGCAGATCGCTGCGGGGACTGCCGTCGAGGGGGACGATGCGCACGAAGTGCATGCTCTCGGCGAGGATGGCGACGTGGTCGGGGGTCTGGAAGATCTGCACGTTGTTGTTGTAGGGGCCGGGCACGATGGGGAACCCGATGGTGCCGAGACAGCGGTCCATCAGGTTCAGGTCCTCCCACGAGTCGAACGGCCCGGGGCCGAACGAGCCGGCGAGGGCAGCGCGTCTCTCGTCCGCGCCGGCCACGGTGGGCGGGTGCCGGCCGTTCGGCGGATCGACGATCAGCGAGGTGCGCCGGTCCGGCACCGGCTCGGTGCCGAAGTCGAGGAAGACCCGCGTGTGTATCGCGTGGCCGGGCACGGCGTCCCCGCTATCGATGGACTCGAACGAGTCGGCGCTCTGGCGCGCAAGGGCCGCCGCCTCCTCCTCGGTCATCACCGCCCGGTCGCCGAACTCCGCCGGCCGCGCCATCGGGGTGGCCGAGCGGTAGTCCCAGACGCCTCCGAGGTCCGGGGCGCCCCAGGGTGTTCGGGGCATGTCCGCCGTCTGGGCCGCCGCCGGCCCGGGCACAAGCGCCGGCATCACCCCGAGCAGTCCCGCGACAAGACACCTGCGGATCCTCATCCCTCCCCCTTCGACCGACCGGACGCCATTTCCTCGACCGACTCCAGAAGACGTCGCGCGTTCGCAGGACTGCTCGACAGATAGGCCGTTTCCTCGAGTCCCTCGTAGTCGCGCAACGACAGCATGACGACGGCCCCGCCGTTCTTGCGCGTGATGATGACCGGGGCGTGTTCGTCGCAGACGCGATCCATCGTCTTCGCGAGGTTCGCCCGAGCATCCGAGTACGTGATCGTGTCCATGACTTCGCCTTCGCCGGCCGTCGCCGACTGTCGGTACAGAGTATGGTACAAGTCGACTGAACGGAACTCCCCCCTCGACCAGTTCGTAGCGGCCGCACGGCCGCAATCCGAACCGAGGTGTTGACCATGCGATGGATCGATGCTCGAACGGCGGCGGTCATGATGGCGGCATGTCTCGCGGCGACCGCGGTCCAGGCGCAGTACGGGGCGCCCGCAGACGGCGAGTGGCGCACGTACGCGGGCGACAGCGGCGGCACGAAGTACTCGCCGCTCGACCAGATTACGGCCGGGAACTTCGCCGACCTCGATGTGCGGTGGCGCTGGAGCTCCGTCGACACCCACCTCGTCCGCTCCGCCCCCGGCGGCGACTCTCTGGTCGCGGCCGACACCCTCTTCGACATCCTGCAGGCGGACGAGCCCGACCTGTGGACGGCGTGGGACGGGGTGCGGCAGACGCGCACCCGGCCCTCGATCCGCTCGCTGGTGGCGACGCCGCTGATGATCGACGGCGTCCTCTACGTGAGCACCCCCCTCTACCGCGCCGCCGCCATCGACGCCCGCACCGGCGAGACCCTGTGGGTGCACGACCCGCGCGCCTACGAGTCGGGCATGCCGGCCATCGCGCAGTGGCGCCACCGCGGCGTGGCCTACTGGGAGAACGACGGGGACGCCCGCATCGTGTGGGGCACCGGCGACGGCTTCCTCGTGGCCGTCGACGCTGAAACCGGGCTGCCCGCGGCCGACTTCGGCGACAACGGCCGCATCGACCTCACGGACGGCGTGCCCCGCGCGACCCGCGGCGCGCGCGACGTGCTGAACCTGCTCACCCTCTCGTCGCAGTCGCCGCCGATGATCCTGCGCGACACCATCGTCATCGGGTCGACCATCAACGACCGCACCATCACCCGCGAGGCGACTCCGGGCTGGGCCCGCGCCTATGACATCCGGACCGGCCGCCACAAGTGGGACTTCCACACCGTGCCCCAGAGCGCCGACGAGTTCGGGTCCGACACGTGGCTGAACGAGTCGTGGCGCTACAGCGGCAACACCAACATCTGGTCGATGATGAGCGGCGACGAGGAGCTCGGCTGGGTGTACCTGCCCGTCGGCACGCCGACGAACGACTACTACGGCGGCCACCGGCCGGGCGACAACCTCTTCGCCGAGAGCATCGTCGCCGTCGACGTCGAGACCGGCCAGCGGCAGTGGCACTTCCAGACCATCCACCACGGCCTCTGGGACTACGACCTGCCGGCCGCCCCGAACCTGCTCGACATCACCGTCGACGGGCGCGAGATCAAGGCGGTGGCCCAGGTCAGCAAGCAGGGTTTCGTCTACGTCTTCGACCGCGTCACCGGCGAGCCGGTGTGGCCCATCGAGGAGCTGCCGGTGGCGACCGACACCGACCTCGTGGGCGAGGTGATGTCGCCGACCCAGCCCTTCCCCACCCGGCCCGCCGCCTTCGAGTACCAGGGCACCTCGATCGACGACCTCGTCGACTTCACGTCCGAGATCCGGCAGATGGCGGTCGACGCGGTCGAGGGCTTCCGGCTCGGCCCGCTCTACACGCCCCAGACCCTGCGCGGCACCATCATGCGCCCCCCCGTGGGCGGCGGCGCGAGCTGGTCGGGCGCGGCCGTCGACCCCGAGAGCGGCTACCTGTACGTGCCGTCGACCAACGGCCACTCGACCATCCAGCTCACCGAGCCCGAGCCGCACGAGCAGTCCACCCTGCGCTACATCCGCCGCTCGGTCTCGGCCGGCCCGGTGATGCCGCGCGGGCTGCCCCTGTGGAAGCCGCCCTACACCCGCATGACCGCCATCGACATGAACACCGGCGAGCACGCGTGGATGATTCCGACCGGTAATGGCGACCGCATCCGCAACCACCCCATGCTGCGCGACCTCGACCTGCCCCCACTGGGCGGCGACGCCAGCCGCAGCGGCCCGCTGCTGACGAAGACCCTGCTGATCTACGCGCTCACCGCCGGCGGCAGTGACGGCGGGCCGCGCCTCGTGGCCTACGACAAGGCGACCGGAGCGGAGATCGCCTCGATCGACCTGCCCGCCGGCGCCCTCGGGGCGCCCATGACCTACCTGCTGGACGGCGCGCAGCACATCGCGCTGACCGTCGGCGGCGAGGTGCCGGGGCTGATCGCCTTCCGGTTGCCCGCGAGCGATGCACCGGCCCAGACGGAGCCGGCGGCGGAGGAGGACGAGCCGGCGGCGCCGGCCGGCGGCCAAGGACGCTGACGGAAACTGCCTTGCCACGCGGCAAGCGCAGGAAACCGAACAAACGAGCAAACGCAGTAACCGAACAAACGGGCTACGGGCGGGCGAAGTTGGCAACTTGTTTCGATCATCGTCCTGACGCAGGCCCGTCGCCGCCCGAGAGACCCTCATGGAGAAGCGCAGGCTGCCCATCGGCATCCAGACCTTCCGCCGCATCCGGGAGGAGGGCTACTACTACGTCGACAAGACCGCCCATGCTTGTCGACTCGCGGACGACGCCGGCACTCACTACTTCCTGTCGCGCCCGCGCCGGTTCGGCAAGAGCCTGTTCGTGGACACGCTCAAGGAACTGTACGAGGGCGCCGAACCACTGTTCCGCGGGCTGGCCGTTCACGACGGATGGGACTGGTCGCGGCGCCACCCGGTGGCTCGGCTGAGCTTCGGCAGCGGCAACTTCAAGCGACCCGGCGCCCTTGCAGAAAGCGCGACAGCGCAAATCGAGGATATCGCCCGGCGGGCGGGCGTCGCCGCGGACGGTGGCGGCGCGCCGGTGCGCTTCCGGCGCCTGCTCGAAGCGTTGAGCGAACGGGCGGGCCGGCGAGTCGTCGTGCTGGTGGACGAGTACGACAAGCCCATCCTGGATGCGCTGGACGAGCCGCAGCAGGCCAAGGCCAACCGCGAGGACCTGCGCGGGCTGTACGGCACGATCAAGGACTGCGACGCCTTCGTGGAGCTCACCTTCATCACCGGGGTGAGCAGGTTCTCCAGGGTCAGTCTGTTCTCGGACCTCAACAACCTCATCGACCTCACCGTGGACCCGGCCTACTCGGCCATCTGCGGCTACACCGAAGCGGACCTCGACACCGTCTTCGCCCCGGAGCTGCCGGGCCTCGACCGGGACGAGATCCGCGCCTGGTACAACGGCTACAGTTGGCTGGGGACCGATCGGGTCTACAACCCCTTCGGCCTGCTCAAGCTGTTCCGCAGCCGCGAGTTCGAGGCGCACTGGTTCGAGACCGCGACGCCCCGGTTCCTGGTCGACACGCTGATCCGCCGAGGCTTCGCGGCCCCGGACCTCGAGAAGATCCACGCCAGCGGAGCCCTGCTGTCGGCCTTCGACGTGGAGGCGATGGCGCCCGAGGCGCTGCTGTTCCAGACCGGCTACCTGACGATCGTGGACTCGGAGCGGCGCGACGGCCGGCGGCTGTACCGGCTCGGCTATCCGAACCGGGAGGTCCGGCGGGGCCTGAACGAGAGCCTGCTCGACGCGCTGGCCCCGAGCTGGCGAACCGCCGACGACGCCGGCGCGCTGCGCCGCCTGCTGGCGGCGGCGGACTGGCCGGGCGTCGAGGCGCTGTTCCGGCGGTTGCTCGCGGGCATCCCCCACGACTGGCATCGCCGGAACGACATCGCCCGCTACGAGGGCTACTGGACGAGCGTGTTCTACGCCTGGTTCCAGGCCGCGCTCGACGGCGTGACCGTGGAGGAGGCCACCAGCCGCGGCCGGCTGGACTTGGCGGTGCGGCTCGGGACGGACGTCTACGTTTTCGAGTTCAAGGTGGCCGAGCGCGCGGAGCGGGGCGCCGCCCTCGCGCAGTTGCAGGCACGCCGCTACGCCGACAAGCACCGCGCCCCGGGCCGCGCGGTCCACCTGATCGGCGTGGAGATCAGCGCGGAGTCCCGAGACGTCGTCGCGTTCGAGACCGCCACCTGCCCCGCGACGCGAACTCACGGCATTGACCCTGGCCCGACAACGTCCGGCCAACCACCGGAGTGATTCTTGCAATGTCTACAGACATGGGAGAAATCTCCGTCGACTTCGAGCTGGAGAACCCGGTCGATCGCGAGAACTTCGAGCGAGGGTCCGGCGACGAATCCGGCGTCCGGCGCGCTCGCGTGCAGGGCATCGTCGACACCGGGGCGGTCATGCTCGTGCTTCCGCAGAACCTCGTCGAACGACTCGGGTTGCGGGTCCAGGAAACCATGGTTGTCACCTACGCCGACAATCGCACGGAGGAACGCCCTGTGGCGGGTCCGGTGACGGTGCGTATCGGCGACCGCTCGACGCGCACCGACTGCGTGGTCGGCCCGCCGTCGGGCGAGGTCCTGATCGGCCAGATCATCCTCGAGGCACTCGACCTGATCGCCGACTGCACGAACCGCACGCTGACGCCGCGGATACCCGACTACCCGCTGCTGAGAATCTGAAGCTCCTGAACCGAGGCGTGGCTCGAAAGAAGCCGTTGACGCCCGCGCCGTCACCGCAACGCGACGACATGACCATGAACAACGCCCCGGCCCCTCATGACGCACCCGACGACATGAGGACCGAATACGCGCTGGACTACGCGAAGAGTCGGCCGAACCGGTTCGCGCCCCGCATTGGGCGACACGGTCGTTACCGTCGTGCTCGAACCGTCGAGTACGATGCGATGAGGGAGGAAGCAACCATGACAGAGCTGCTGGAGGAGGCGTTCGCCAAGGTGGCCCGCCTGCCTGACCACGAACAGGACGCGTTCGCGCGCTGGCTCATGAACGAGTTGGAGTCCGAGCAGCGCTGGTCCCGCGCCTTCGAGACATCACAGGGTCGACTGTCGGAGTTGGCTCGGGAAGCTCTGGAAGACGAGCTTGCGGATCGCACCGAACCGCTCGACCCAGACCGGCTGTGAAGTCGCGCCGTACTCGTCGCTTCCGCGAGTGTCTCGACCGCCTTCCACCCGACGTTCGGAATCAGGCCAGACGCGCCTACGAGTTGTTTCGCGACCATCCCCGTCACCCCGGTCTCCGCTTCAAGCGGGTGCACCGGACCGAGCCGGTGTACTCCGTTCGAGTCGGCCAGGGCCACCGCGCCGTCGGCGTTCTCCAAGGGGACACGATCATCTGGTTCTGGATTGGCTCCCACGCCGACTACGACCGTCTCCTGCAACAGTTCTGAGTCGAAGGCTGCCCCGTCAGGTCACGCCCCCGGCCGCCACGGTACCAGACGTTTGCGCGGGGTCGCCGGCGCGTGCCAATTCGAGGATCTGTTCCTGGGTCATCGGGCTCGGGGGATGGTGGCTCAGGCACATGGGACTGCGCACCCGTTGAAACGGCACCATGTCGCTTCCCACGAAGAACTCCCCGGCCCGCAGGCGAGCGATGCCCCGCGCGTCGCCGCCCTTCTGAGCCGCCATCTCCTGGGCAGCCGCGATCTGCGCCGGGGCATTGAGCAGGCCGAAGAACTGCGTCGTCGCGTTGCCGGGGATCCGGTTGTGGAGTCCCTTCGGCGCCTGAGTGGCGAAGGCCAGGCCGAGACCATATTTCCGCGCCTGGGAAGCAAGGGCGAGCGTGCTGTCCGTGGTCGCCGTACGGCCCGTTGACGGCGCGAACGTCTGCGCTTCGTCCATGACGAACAGGCCGGCCAGCGGCCGGTCAGCGGCGGGGTGTTTCTTCACCCAGGCGAAGAGCGCCATCTGCAGTTGATTGACGAAATGCTGCCGCTGCTGGTCGTTCGGCAGTCCAACGAGACTGATGACGGAAATGCGGGCACGTCGGCCTCCCTCCGGCTGGAGCAGGACCGACGGGTCGACAGCTTGGCCGGTCCCGCCCAACATGGGATCGTTCACGGTTTCGGCGAGCAGCGTCTGGGCTATGTCGGCTGCGAGCTTTTCGCCGCTTGCGAGCCGGCTGACGCCCTCCGGCAACGCCGACAGGAAACCGAGGAATCCCGTGAGATCCCCGCCGCCGCGTTCCACGTAGGCAGACAGGGCCTCCTTCAGTACGGCTCGGCCCTGGCTCTGTCGCGCGCCGGACGCGGGCAGGCCCGCACGCGGGACGAGCGAGGCGACAGCATTGTCGAGCGCGACCCCGAACTCGTCGGGATCGTTCGCCACGTCGCGCAGGCCGGCCAGCGGTGCGAAGGAGAGCGGGCGCCCTGTCGTCAGGCGCGGCGTCCACACGACGACATCGGTGTCGCGAAGGTAGGTCTCTGCCCTCTCCGCATCGCCGTCGAGCCAGCCTCCGGGAGGCTCGGGCCAGGCCAGACCGAGGCGTGCGAGGTCGTTGTTCGGATCGAGCACCACGGCCGAGACACCCTTCAGCGCGCACTCCTCGACGAGCCGGCGGATGAGCACGGTCTTGCCGGAGCCTGAGCCCGCGAAGATCACCGTATGGCGCCGCAGGTCTTCGAGCGGCATGGTCACTTGTCGACCCGTGCCTTCCGAGATGCCGATGGGAATGGAATCCTCGTCGGCCGCCCCGGATGCCTTAGCGGCCTTCGACGTTGCAGCAGCCTCAGGCGGTTCGGCGGTCTCGAACGGTGCAACGGCCTCGGCCGACTCACCGGCCTTGGCAGCGGCCTTCCGCGGTGAAACAGCCTGGGGAGGTGTACCGGCCTCGGTTGGTGCGTCGGCGACGGCGGCTTCGGGACTCAAGGGCGCAAGCAGTACCGTCCGGCTCGCGTGACGATGCAACCTGAGCCAAGCGAGGAGACCCGTCCGCTTCTCTTCGAGAAGCTGCTGCAGAGCCCGGAAGACCTTGAGGTCGGCCTCCGGCAGCTTCAGGACGGTGCCGCCGTACGCCCGCAGGCCGTCGAGTGCCTGCTGCGTCTTCCGACCCTCGGACCACCCTGCGTTACGCAGGACGAAAAGCCGCCGCCGCTCCCCGGAGAGCTCGAGCCCCGACGCCGTCACTGCGGCCCGCAGCCGGTGCAGCGCCGCCACCGGGTTGGCGTTCAGGACGGCCCGGAACGACGAGTGCACTTCATCGTCCGAGTCCGCATCGACTATCCGCCGGAGCCGCGCATGCAGCGAGGGATTTCTCCCGAGCGGCGGATCCACCGAGAAGTCGCCCGCCGCGGGGTTCTCCTCCGTCCACGCCGTCAGGCCGGCGCGCAGGAGCGGCGGCAGGCCATAGTCCACCTTCTTCTCGTCGAGGGCGTCGGCGACGTTTGCCTCCTGAACCAACCGACTGAACCGTTGGTCGAGCTCGGAGTCAATTGGCGGAAGGTCGCCATCTAGCCGGTGCCCGCGCGGCTGCGGCCCCTTGATCTCGTTCGGCAACTGCGTCAGCTCGGTGACGTGACCGTTCTCACGACAGCGGACACAGTGATCCTGGACCACGGTGATCAAGCTGCGTGGGGAGAACAGGATCGCGTCGTCGAACGCAGTCGTTCGCACCGGCCAGGTCGGATACTCGGGCGTGAACCCGGCGCGGGCGTAGGCTTCCCGGAGGTACGCGGCCACCAGCGCCTTTCCGACTTCCGCCGAGGGAATGAGTTGGAGCTCGACGATCGTCGGGTAGCGAGCGTGAGCGGTTGGCACAGCTTGGTCTCGAATCAGCGCCCAACTGTCGTTAAGGCACGACAGGACTATCAACGAATGCTGCACATCCTCAGCGAGATCCATGAGTCCGTTCGCGACCTCATGGAGCAGCGATTGCTCCTCGGCGCCGTCAAGAGACCGTCCCAGCGCGAGTAATCCGTCGAGCTGATCGACCGCCACCAAGGTCGTACACCCGGCGGCGGCTATGAGCCTGTCGAATGCGCCGACAACCTCTCGGCACGGAATGCGGCTCGCGCGGATCGAATGCGCACGCGCGTCGTCGGCGTCGATTTCCAGCCCCTGGATCAGCGCGTCTCCGATGTCCTGATGGGCAAGATCCTCGCTGTTGGTCAGTATCAGGGCAAGCGCCACGTCCACGGCGACCCTATTCCCGGGCCGGCGACCGAGGTGCATCTGCAGGTGTCGGCGGACGACTCTCAGGCGGGTGAGATCGAACGTCCCGTCCACAAGGTGATCGATCTCCGCTCGCTGCAGCCCAATCGCTCCCCCCAACCCATGGAGGACAGTGCGCAACTGGGTCCCGTCTTTGTCTACCTCGCGATGCAGCGCATCCCCGAAGGCGAGCGCCAAACTGTCCCAGAACTGGCGCGCGGTACTCGGCTGAAAGAGGACGAAGATCTGCCTCCGGTCGACCACCGCTTGTCGGACTCGTCCCAGAAAGTGCGACTTGCCGATTCCCGGCCGGCCCTGGATGACGAGATTGCCGACCGACGCGCCGTCCCGCAGCCGGTCGAGCGCGTTCCCGACCCGTTCGAACGCCGACGAATGAATGCCGTCGACATGGATGACGTCGTCGCGCCAGATGTCGTTGCCGGCATACGCGATGCGGAACGCGACCTGCCCGAGTGCCTTCAGCTCTGGGTCCACAGCTCTCACTCCATGCTGATCATGTGCATGTCATCCACGCCGAGTCGAAGCGACGCGTCCCGGTCGGCCTGCGTGAGCCTGCGGCGGTCCTCGTGCAGCGTGAGATTGACGTCCTCTTCGCGAAACATCTGGACGAGCTCCAAATCCACCTCGCGACGAGGCCAATCGCCGAGCTGCGCCCGAAGGTCGCGCAGTTCCACCCAGTCCCACGGCCGGGACGCAAGGCCGCGGTAGGCTTGCCGAATCTCCTCCCGGAGCGAGCCGGTTGGTCCCGGTGTTGCGGGAGCGAACAGCTCCTGAATCACCATCCCCCGCGCGTCCAGCGCAACCTTCAAGCCGTTGAGCAGGGCGTACAGCGCACCGCCGGCCGAGCCCGCCCGACGTGGCACCTTTTCGTCCAGCTCGGCCACGACCCAGGCCCACCCTGCATCCGTCAACTCGTGGGCAAAGCCCCTTCCCAGCTTCCGGCTTTGGAGAAGCCCCTTCTGATTGAGCTTATCCCGGGTCTGCTTCCTCACGTCGAGTCCATAGCGCCGCTTGAGCTCCGCGTTCGGAGTCTCCTTATTGAGGGCCATCAGCGCAATCATCGCGGCGCGCTCCGGAATTCCGTACTCCATCTCACGTCTCCCGTGTCGTGGAACGCCGACGGTCTTGAAGAAATCGTTCGAGCTCGTCGAGGACGCGGGTCACGTCGCCGAGCACCTCCTCGTTCGTGTATCGAAGCACCAGGAACCCTGCGCGTTGCAGCGCACGGTCGCGCACGCGGTCGGCGGCGTACTTCTTGGTGTTCAGGTGGTCGGGTCCATCGAGCTCGACGACGCACTTCTCACGCGGCCAAATGAGGTCGACCCGGATGGGGTTAGCCAGAACTCCCGGCGACCAGTTCCGGTTCCAGCCGCGACCCGTTGCCCACGGCGATCGGGCGAGGTGCGCCTCGAGGCGCTGTTCCGCCCGGCTGAACGCGTTGGGCCTGCCGTGCAGCGGCGTCAGGTAGGGGGTGTGGTGCGACAGTGGCGGGTCCGACGCCGGCATCCGGCTGAAGAGGGAGCTACGAGGCACCCTCGTCATTCGCGCGGTCGGGGCCCCGAAGAGCCAGACACTGAGCTCCCCCGACCCGGCCAGCCAGAGCGCGCTCGCTTCCGCGACTTCGATCTGCGCGGCGCTCCACTCACCCGCCAGCTCGACCATCACGACGAGGCGTTCATACCCGTAGGCGCGGAGGATGAGCTTCCGGGCTTGACGTACGGCCGTCTCCCGCGCGAACTGCGCCCTTGCGAGCGATCGCTCGCACAGCGCCGCCTCCGCCGCCGCGACGAGGAACGGACCGAACAGGTCGCTGCTGCTGGCTGTCCGCTCGCAGATCTTGCGCACCGCCGCCAGCCCGGCACCGCCGGGCCCCGCGAGGTTCTCCGCCTCCGGCAGCCAGGCGGGATACGTGCCGGTGACGGCTTCCGACAACGCATCGATGATCTGCTCCGTGAGATCGCGCCGGGCCAAGCTCGCGACATCTACGGCGACCGTCAGGATCGCTGCCCCCACCCCAGGAGTGGATTCGACGACCTCTCGCACCGCAACCGGCGACGCCTCCGGCCAGCCCAGGAGGGGCTCGCGCAGCAGCGCTTCGATCCCCGAATCGCTTGCGATGGAGGCGCACCTGGGGGCCATTGACACGAGGCGGGATCGTACTCGAAACGCAGGCCGTGCGCCCGCCAAGATCCGCGCACCGGCGACCCCCATTGTGGCGAGGCGCTCGGCGCGGCGGCCCAACGGGCCGCAGGGGGCCTGCCTCTGAAGAGACGGTCGGGCGGCGAAGCTGGAGCCGAAACTCAGAACCGGAACAACCGGTTCACCTTGACCACGAAGCCGCGGTTGCGGAGCTCCGAGAAGCGGTCGGGGCGCAGGGGGTCGGTCAGGCGGTCCTCGGTGTAGACCACGAAGAGCTCGCTGCCGGGCTGGTACTCCCAGCGGAGGCGGAGGTTGTTGCTGACGGTATTGGTGCTGGAGTTGTACTGGATCAGCCCGCTGAAGAACATGCGGGGCGTGAAGGAGAAGTTCACCCGGGACACGAGCAGGTCCGTGCGGAACGCCCCCTGTGGCGAGTCGATCCAGTTGACCGACACGCTCGGCTCGAGCGAGAGCCGCTCGGTCACCTCCATGCGCCCGCGGCTGAAGCCGACCGAGCGGATGGTGCCGTTGAAGTAGTCGCCGGCGCGCACCGTGAAGGTCCCGTTCAGGCGGCGCTGCGCGCCGGGCGAGTAGGTGCCCTCGACGTCGAAGAACTGGTAGCCGCCCACCGGGAAGGCGACCTCGTCGGGCCCCGGCGTGAACTCGGTGTGCAGGAACTCGTAGTTGTCGGCCACCGAGACGCCGAACCGGTCGCTGTTCTCGAGCTCGGTGGAGAACGCCAGTTGCGACTGGCGCGTCTCGACGATGCCGAGGTCGGCGGTCTCGATGTAGTCGTAGCTTGCTTCCAGGCGAAACTGCCGGATGCCGGGCAGCGACCGGGGCCGCGGGCTGTACCGCGCCGTCCCGTAGGTGCGGCGGAAGTTGTCGCGTCGGAGGAAGCCGACCTCGGGGATGAAGTTGTCCTCGACGACCAGGTGCTCGCCCTGGAAACCGTAGAGGTCGCCGGCGTAGTTGAAGCGGCCCTGGTAGCTCAGGTCCTTCCCGTCGTTCCCCGGGGTCTGCGTGCGGGCCGCGTAGGCGAGCAGGCTCACGTTCTCGTAGAAGGAGAACGTCGCGTCGGCCCCGTAGGCCTGGCTCGAGCCGTCGCCGAGGAGCGAGACCGATCGGTTCGTGAAGATGCCGCCGACGCTGCTGCGGCGCAGGATGTCGCGCTTGAGCCGCACGACGGTGAAGTTGGTCATCTCCGCCCGGGCCAGCTCGTCGTCGTCGGCCTGGATGTTCAGCAGTCCGACGTCGAACGCGCCGATCTTGCCGGTGACCCGGCCGCCGCCGACAATCGGCACCACGGTTCGGTTCTGCAGGCCGATCTGCCGGCTGTAGAAGAGGGTCGGCGCGTTGCCGCCGCCGAAGAAGCCGCCGCCCTGCCCGCCCCGCCGCAGGGCCCCGCCGAAGCCGCCGGCGAGGCCGCCGCGGGCGAAGTCGAAGATGCCGCGGCCCTCCAGGAAGAACTCGCGCTTCTCGGGGAAGAACAGGCTGAAGCGGGTCAGGTTCACCTGCTGCTCGTCCACCTCGACCTGGGCGAAGTCGGTGTTCCAGGTGAAGTCGGCGGTCAGGTTCTGGGTGATGCCGTACTTCACGTCGAGGCCGCCGCTTCCGTCGCCGGCGTTGACGGTGGGCTCCGACGCGGCGAGGTTGGTGCTGATGCCGCCGATGCCGTACGGCTTGATCTCGAGGTTGGCGCTGCCGCTCGGGGCGTCGAGCCCGACCAGGGTGCCCGCGTCCGACACGCGGAAGATGCCGCCCGGCCCCGACCCCGCCGAGATCGGCAGGGCCGTGATGTAGGCCCACTCGTTCTTGCGCCGCACGTTGCGCCGGAGCTGCACGCCCCAGACCTGGGCCGGCCCCGGCCGGTACCGGAGGGACTTGAACGGAATCTCCATCTCGACCGTCCAGCCGCCGTCGAAGCGGCCGGTGCGGACGTCCCAGATGGGGTTCCAGTCGCTGTTCGGGTTGCCCTCGTTGGTGATCTGGAAGTCGGCGATGGCCCCGAGGGGATTGGTGTAGAACGCCACCCCGTTCCGCCGGTCGTAGAAGGTGTCGAGGATGACCGCGAAGGTGTCGTTCTGCCGGAGCTGCCGCGTGTCGCGCCGCATCTCGTTGGCCACCCACTGGCTGGGCGGGGCCGAGTCCCACACGCGGGCCGCGACGTAGATGTTGTCGGCGTCGAACAGGATCCAGGCCTCGGTCTCCTCGGTGGCGGGGGCGCCCTCGTCCGGCGACTGCTGGATGAAGCCGGTGATGGCCGGCACCGTGAAGTAGACGTTCTCGTCGAGCTGCCCGTCGAGCCGGATGCCCTCTGGCAGCTCGACGGCGCGGATGGTGGCGTTCCCCTGGTCGTCGCGGCGGATGACGTCGGGCGCGAGCGGCGGCGGCGGCCCGTCGATGATGCCCGGCGCGAAGCGGGGCGCCTCGAAACCGGCCCCGCCCACGGGCGTCGGCGCGATGGGCGCGCGCGGGGCCGTGGACGGCGGCGCGGTGGCAGCCCGCCGGATCGCAGACGTCGACGCGGCAGCCGCAGGCGTAGGCGCAACGCTGGCGGAGGGCGGGTTCGCGGCGCCAGCCCCCCGCGCCGACGCCGGCAGCCCGCCTGGCGGTCCCGCCCGCCTCGGCCCGGTCGGCCCGCGGCCGGTCGGCGACCCCGGCAGGAACGATCCCTCTCCGAACTCGAAGGGCTCCGGCCGCCGATCTCCCGGCACTCGCGCGACGGGACTGCCCGAAGCCCCCGAACCCGCGGCCGCGAGCAGATCCGCGGCCACCCGGTCCTGAAGCGCGAACAGATCCCCGGCGGCGCCGTCCACCACCGTCGTCGAGACGACGGTCGCGGTGCGCACCTCGACCAGCCTCGCGGTGATGCGCAGCCGATCACCGACCCGCTGGAAGCCGCCGCCGACCACCCAGCGCCCCCCGGCGGCCCGGCCCGTCTCCACGAGGATCGCGTCGGATGTCGCGGCCCCGCCCGGCACGCCGCGCGCACGCGGGGCGCCGCCGACCATGGAACGCACCGACCACTGCTCGCCGATCTCCGCCGCGACCACCTCGGCGATGCCCCGACCGAACCACTCGTCGGCGGGCGCGCCGCTGATGTTGACGAACTCCGTGACGACGACGGCCTCGGGCGAGACGCCCTGCGCGCCGACGCAGACCGCCGCCAGGCAGCAGAGCAAGCCGGCCAACGCGACACGAGCCGGATGGGCGTGCATCACATCGATAGACGCCGGGCGGAGAGCCGCCGTTTCACCGGCGCGGTGCCGCGGACGCGGCGGCAACGCGTGATCGTGATGGCGTCGCGACGCAGCGGCAAGCGCGAGTCGGGGTGTACAGTTTGAAGATCGGATCTGCAGTATGGGACACTCCCCCTGTGATTCCGAGGCACCTCGCGGCAACGGTGGACCGGGCGGCGGGGCAGTACCCGGTCGTGTCGGTGAACGGACCGCGACAGTCCGGGAAGACGACCCTGCTGCGCAGCGCCTTCCCGCGCCACCGCTACGTCTCGCTCGAGTCGCCGGACGAGCGCTCGTTCGCCCTCGAGGATCCGCGCGGCTTCCTGGGCCGCCTCGACGGGCCGGCGATCCTCGACGAGGCGCAGCGGGCGCCCGACCTGTTCTCGTACATCCAGTCGATTGTCGACGACGATCCGGCTCCCGGCCGCTTTCTGCTGTCGGGCTCCCGGAACTTCCTGCTGATGCAGCGCATCTCCCAGTCGCTGGCGGGGCGGGTGCGCCTGGCCAGCCTGCTGCCGTTCTCGCTCGCCGAGCTGACCCGGCGGGACGCGCCGGCCATGGGCGACCTGCTGTCGGCCGGCCCCCGGCGGCCGTCGCCCGACGGCGCCTGGACGCTCCACGCGGTGCGGGGCTTCTACCCGCGCATCCACGACCTCGGGCTCGATGCCGCCGAGTGGCTGGCCCAGTACTTCCAGACGTACCTGGAGCGCGACGTGCGCGACCTGACGCAGGTCGGCGACCTGGAGGCGTTCGGCCGCTTCGTCCGGCTGTGCGCGGGCCGGGCCGGTGGGCTGTTGAACCTGTCGAGCCTCGGCAACGACTGCGGCGTGAGCCACGACACCGCCCGCCGCTGGCTGTCGGTGCTGGAAGCGAGCTTCGTGACGTTCCGGCTCCAGCCGTACTACCAGAGCTTCAACAAGCGGCTGACGAGGCGTCCCAAGCTCTACTTCGTCGACACGGGGCTGCTGTGCTGGCTGCTGCGCATCCGCGACGCCGACCAGCTCGCGACGCACGCCGCGCGCGGGGCGGTGTTCGAGAACCTGGTGATCGCCGAGACCCTGAAGGCGGCCTGCAACGCGGGGCAGGTGCCCGACCTGTACTTCTGGCGCGACCAGCGGGGCCACGAGATCGACCTCCTCGTCGAGACGCCGGACGGCCCCCACGCGGTGGAGATCAAGTCGGGAGAGACCGTCGCCGGCGACTTCTTCAAGGGCCTCGCCCACTGGCGCTCGCTGGCGGGGCGGTCCGCACCGGCCACCGTCGTCTACGGCGGGCGCGAGAGCTACGTCCGGGGCGGCGTCGACGTCCGCGCCTGGCGCGACTGGACGTGAGCGACTTCCCGGTCGATGCAACCTTGACGCGTGAACGGCAGAGGAATAGCGTTGACCGACAGCGCAAGGGTGCGCCTCTCCTACGCTGGCGCCATGGCGACACAACCGACCGGCCGCCGACGTCGATGGCTCGAGACGGCCGGGCTGATTCTCGCCCACGTGGCCGCCCTGGCTGTCGGATTCGCCCTGATGGTCGTCGGCCTCGGGCTGGGCGTGACGATGATCATGCTGCCGATCGGCCTCCCGGTCGGCCTGATCGGCGCCATGCTGTTCGTCTGGGGCCTCGTGGGTCACCTCGGGAACGACCGGTGACCATCGCGAGTTGAGTCGCGCCGGCCGCCGGCCGGGTCCTTCCCTCAGCTCGCCGCTGCGTCGTCCAGCGGCTCGATTCTCAGCACCGCCCCCGCCTCGTGGTCCGTCGTCACGTACAGCAGGCCGTCCGGCCCCTGCTTGACGTCGCGGATGCGCTGGTTGAGCTCGGTCAAGAGCGGGATGTGCCGCACCGGCAGTCCCCGCTGGTTGAGCACGATGCGCTGAAGCTGCGTGGTGGACATCCCCCCGACGAAGAGGTCCCCCTTCCACGCGGGGAACGCGTCGCCCGTATAGAGGGCCATGCCGCCGGGCGAGATGACGGGGTACCAGTAGAGCAGCGGCTGCTCCATGCCGGGCGCACAGGGCTCGGGCAGCGCCGGACCCGTCCCGCCCGTACCGATCGTGGCCTCGCCGGTGTACGCGCGGCCGTAGG
This sequence comes from Vicinamibacterales bacterium, assembly GCA_965204675.1. GTDB lineage: Bacteria > Acidobacteriota > Vicinamibacteria > Vicinamibacterales > UBA8438 > JAJEEA01. The sequence continues at coordinate 3,311,344 of OZ242003.1, read as the reverse complement.
AGACGACCGGCCAGCCGTAGTTGCGCCCTGGACGGACGATGTTGAGCTCGTCGCCGCCTTGCGGGCCGTGCTCCACCTCCCAGAGCTCGCCGGTCTCGGGATGGATGATGAGGCCCAGCGGGTCGCGGAACCCCAGGGCGTAGATCTCCGGCCGATAGGCCGGGTCGCCGACGAAGGGGTTGTCGTCGGGCGCCGTCCCGTCGTCGTTCAGGCGCAGGATCTTGCCGGCGTGACTGCCGGGTTCCTGGGCCTGCTCCGCCGTGCCGACGCGGTTGCTGCCTCCGTGCTCCCGGTCGCGCAGCGGCATGCCGATCGACATGAAGATCTTGCCGTCGGGGGCGAAGATCAGTCGCGCCACGCTGAAGCCGCTGACCCGGGCGTCCGACACGAAGACGTCCTCGACGTCGGTCAGGGCGTCGGCGCCGTCGAAGCGGCCGCGCGCCAGCACCGACGTTCCCGCGAGCCCCTGGGGCACGGCCGCGTCCGCCGGCGCGTCCTCGCTCGGGTCGGGCTTCAGGTACGTGAAGTAGACCAGCCGATTCTCGGCGAACCGCGGATGCACGGCCACGTCCCACAGACCCAGCCGGCCGCCGAAGCCGTTGTGCACCTCGGGCATGCCGCGGATGGGTTCGGGATCGAGCACGCCGTCGCGGATGATCCGCAGGCCGCCCGAGCGCTCGGCGACCAGGACGTCGCCGTTCGGCAGGAAGTCCACCGCCGACGGGCGGAAGAAGCCCTTGATGGGGACGACACGGAATTGCTGATCGCCGATGCCCAGGACCTGCGGCTCGTCGGGCAGGGTGTCCGGGCCGATCCCCCGGCGTCCCTGTTGCGCGTTGCTGATGGCGATGAACAGGCAAACCGTGAGGATGACGAAGAGCGCGGGCGACCGTCTCGGCGAGCTTGCGAGCGTCATGGTGAGCCTCCGATATGGACAGAGCCAGTCCCGGCGGCGCGAGGAGGTCCTCGGCGCCGCGCAGCGATTATCGGCCAAGACGGCGAACGAGGACCAGACGGAGGAGAGCGAAGCAGACTGGTCGAAGCCAGCGGAAACACGCCGACCCGACCGGGGGACCGCCGAAGAACCGTCCGAGCGGTCCTCGGGCCGCTCGGGGCGGCCCGAGGATGCCCCGCCATCGCCTGGCCCGGTGGATTCGGGCTCGATGGTCTACAGCGGTCCGTTCTCGGAACGGCGCTACTCGACGCCTTCCATCAGGTAGTCGACGAGCGCGGGCACGATGATGTCCGGCCGCTCCAGGTGCGGCACATGGCCCAGCCCGGGAAAGAGCAGCACGCGGCCGTTGCCGTTCGGGACAGTGTCGGCCAGCACCTGCATGCGCTCCTGGAAGACCTCCGCCGGACCGAGCAGCAGATCCTCCGCGCCCCCGAAGGCGAGCGTCGGCACGTGGACATGCGGCCAGTCGTAGACGACCGGGTCCTGGTAGAGCATCTGGCTGATGATCGACTGCACCATGGCGAGGCGCGGATAGTCGGAGCTGAGGGTCCACGACGAGCGGATGCGGGTGTAGAGCTCGAACTTGTCGTTCCAGGCCGACGGGTCGTGCCCGACGTACCGGCTGAGGCTCCGGCGGGTGCTCTGGTAGTCGGTCTGGAGGGTCCGCTCGTAGATCTGGTCGACCGGCGTCATCGGGCGGTTGAACCGGTTGTCGGAGAGGCCGATGGGGTTGTAGATGACCAGCCGCTCGACCGAGTCGGGATATTGCGTGGTGAACCGCGTCGCGAGCATGCCGCCCATCGAGTGGCCGACCGCCATGACCTTGTCGATCCCCTCGTGCTCGAGGATGAGCTGCGTGTTGCGCGCCTGCGTGTTGAAGTTGTAGGGCGCGATGGGCTTCGACGACTTGCCGTACCCGATCTGGTCCGGGACGACGACGCGGAACCCGGCGTCGGTCAGCCCGTCGATGATGTCACCGAAGTAGAAGCCGCCGAAGTTGTTGCCGTGCATCAGCATGACCACGTGGCCGTTGGCCGCGCCGGTCGGCGCGATGTCCATGTAGGAGATGCGCACGTCCTGGCCGTAGACGCTGATGCCGAGGTACTTGCTCGGGGCCGGATACGGGCACTCGTCGCAGGTGATGCTGCCCGGCTTGATGTCCGTCGGCGTCGGCACCGGCGGCAGGATGTCGCGACCCTGGGCGCCGGCGGCGGCCGCCATACCGAGAATCACGAGCACCGAGGCGAGTGTTCTGACATGAACGCGCATGAGTCCTACTCCGTGGTCCAGAGGTGTCGGCAAATGCCCCATCCGGGGGCACGGGGACGGCAGTTCGCGGAAGACAGGTCCCGCGATCCCCCGATGATACTGCATCTTGCCGTGTTCCGCGGGGTGCGTCGGCCCTCTACGGACACCGGTCCTGTTCGGGCGGCGGGAACTTCTGGATTCCCGCAAGTTGTTCATGGAAAGCCACTTGCGGACAACAAGCCAGCCCTGATTCCCCTGTCCGTTGCCACTCCGGCGCGACCCTTTGGAAGCCCGCCGCCCCGCCTCGCCGGCTCCGTCCCCGCGCCGCCCAGCGCGCTGCCGACGACGACTCCCCGCCCGCCGCTGCGCGCGACAGCCCCGCCGTTCCCGCGGACGTTCCCGAATCGGCCCGGGACGCCCCGGGAATCGCGGGCGCGGGGAAGCCGTCGACGCCTCTGGCGGCGGCGAACCCTCTCCGAACCCGGGCCATTCCGACCCCCTGTCCTGCATCGGCGACCCGGCCAGGCCGCGCCCCCGCCGGGCTCGCGCCCCACCGACGCTCCGCACCGCGAGAGCAGGCACAACTGATGTAGCATGGGTATACGTGGGCGCTTGGCGTGGACGCTCGGGACAATGCGGGAGGGGTGGGCGATGGGCGGTCGACGGGAGTGGTTGATGGTGCAGGCGACGCTCGACGACCGCGAGTGGGACTTCCGGACCGTGGACGGCATCGCACGGGAAACGGGATTGGCCCTGGAAGCCGTGGCACGGCTGCTCGGCGACCATCGATCCGAGCTTCGACAGATCCTCTTGCGAGACGGACGAATCGGCTACACCCTGAAGTCCCGGCCGAAGACTCTTCGCGAGACCTTCGCCGAGATGCAGATGTTCGCGAGACCGTAATGGCGGGACTCGTTCTCTGCGGAATCGGCGGCGGCATTGCCGTGGAAGTGCTTCGGTTCTATCGCATCCGAGACGACCTGCACAAGGGCGCACCCGACTGGTCCAAGAGCTGGCTGTACTGGACCGTCACCCTCGCCATGATTGCGCTTGGCGGCGTCCTGGTCGGGCTGTACGAGAGCTCGGGCGACGTGGAGTTGAACGGTCTCCTGGCGTTCAACATCGGTGCATCCGCCCCGCTGATCCTCGCGAACTTGACAGACCGGGTGCCACCCCGTCTCCGGGTCGACTGAACCATCGCTCGCCGGCGCGCGGCGCCCGTCGCCCGACGGCGCCTGGGCGGTCCACACCGTGCGGGGCTTCTACCCGCGCATCCACGACCTCGGGCTCGATGCGGGCGAGTGGCTCGGGATCGACGCAATCACCGCCCGCAACCGCGATCTGCCGACCCCTGCCGAGCCGGTACGTGGAAGCTGGCCGAGAGAACGACTACCATATCGCCGCCCCATGCCGGCGAATCGACTGACCCTGAAGGACCTGAAGTCCGAGCTGTGGCGGTGCGCCCAGATTCTCCGCGGCAGCGCTGTCGACCGGACCGACTGGAAGGGCTACATCCTCCCGCTCCTGTTCTTCAAGCGGATCAGCGACGTCTGGGACGAGGAGACGGCCGAGGCCAGGGAGGAATACGGCGACATCGACCTTGGCGACTTCCCTGAGTTGCACCGCTTCACACTGCCCGACGGCTGCCACTGGCAGCAGGTCCGCGAAACGCCGAGCAACGTCGGCACCGTGCTGGCGCGGGCAATGCGAGGGATCGAGCGTGAGAATCCCGAGACCCTGACGCGCGTCTTCGGCGCCGCCGACTGGGGCAACCGCGAGATGCTCGGCGACGAGCTGCTCAGAAACCTCATCGAGGGCCTCTCCAGCGTGCCGTTGGGCAACGAGGCGGTCGAGTCCGACATTCTGGGCGACGCCTACGAGTACCTGGTCGGCAAGTTCGCGGACATCACGCGGCGCAAGAAGGCGGGCGAGTTCTACACGCCGCGGAGCGTGGTGCGGATGATGGTGGAGCTGCTCGATCCGCAGGAGGGCGAGAGCATCTACGACCCGGCCTGCGGCACCGGCGGCATGCTGCTCGGCGCGATCGAGCACGTCGAGCGAGCCGGCGGCGACCCGCGGACCTTCTTCGGGCGCATCTTCGGCGAGGAGAAGAACCTGACCACGTCGTCCATCGCGCGCATGAACCTCGTGCTGCACGGCGTCGAGGACTTCCGGATCGAGCAGAACGACACCCTCCGCCACCCGGCCTTCACCGACGCGTCCGGCGCCCTGGCGACGTTCGACTGCGTCATCGCCAATCCGCCGTTCTCGCTCAAGGAGTGGGGCCGCGAGGTGTGGGAGACGGATCCGTGGGGCCGCGCCGCCTTCGGCCTGCCGCCCGCGAGCTACGGCGACTACGCCTGGGTCCAGCAGATGGTGGCGTCGATGGCGGAAGACTCGGGCCGGATGGCGGTGGTGCTGCCGCAGGGCGCGCTGTTCCGCAAGGGCGCGGAGGGCCGCATCCGGCGGGCGCTGCTGGAGCACGACCTGATCGAGGCGGTGATCGGGCTCGCGCCCAACATCTTCTACGGTACCAGTCTCGCCCCGGCGGTAGTGACGTTGCGCCGGGCGAAGCGACGCGGTCGACGGCGGAAGGTGATGGTGATCGACGCGTCGAGCCTGTTCCGCAAGGGCCGGGCACAGAACTTCCTCGACCCGGCGCATGCTGAACAGATCGTCAGGTGGGTGCGGCGTTTCCGGGACGTGGAGGACCGCGCCAGGGTCGTCTCGGCGGAGGAGATCGAGGGCGAGGACTGGACGCTCAACATCTCCCGCTACGTGCTGCCGTCCGTCGGCGAGGACGTGCCTCCACTGCCCGAGGCGCTGGCCGCCTTCAAGTCGGCGTTGACGGAAGCCCGCTCCGCCGAGGATCGCCTGCGGCGCGTGCTGGTCGAGGATGGCTGGCTGGACTGACTCCATCGGGCCGGGCAACGGCCGAACGAAAGCACAGGAACGTGGCTGACACGCATCCGCCCCCGCCGCACTTGGGCCAGCAGGCCCTGGAGTCGTACCTCTGGGGCGCGGCCAACCTCCTGCGGGGACTGATAGACGCCGGCGACTACAAGCAGTACGTCTTCCCGCTGCTGTTCTTCAAGCGCCTCTCGGACGTGTGGGACGACGACCACCGGAACGCCTTCGACGAGACCGGCGACCGCGGGTACGCGGAGGCGACCGCCAACGACCGGTTCATCATCCCGGCCGGGGCGCACTGGTCCGACGTCCGTCGTGTGGCGCGCGACGTGGGTCGGACGCTGCGCAACGCGTTCCGCGCCATCGAGACGGCCAACCCGGAGCGTCTCGCCGCCGTCTTCGGGAACGCCCCCTGGACCGACAAGGCGCAGATGCCGGACGCGACGCTCAAGAACCTGATCGAGCACTTCTCGAAGCACACGCTGAGCCTCGCCGCGGTGCCGGAGGACGAGCTGGGCAACGCCTACGAGTACCTCGTCAAGCAGTTCGCCGACGACAGCGGCCACACGGCGCAGGAGTTCTACACCAACCGGACGCTGGTGCACCTGATGACCCAGATGCTCCGGCCGCGGCCGGGCGAGCGCATCTACGATCCGACGGCCGGCACCGGCGGCATGCTCATTTCCGCGCTGGCGGAGGTCCAGCGCAACGGCGGCGATGCCCGGACGCTCGGCCTCTACGGACAGGAGATCATCGGCACGACCGCGTCCATCGCGCGCATGAACCTCGTGCTGCACGGCGTCGAGGACTTCCGGATCGCGGTCGGCAACGCGCTGAGCGATCCTGCCTTCATCGAACGAGACCGCCTGATGACGTTCGACGTGGTGCTCGCCAATCCGCCGTACTCGATCAAGACCTGGAACCGGGACGCGTGGCTCGACGACCCGTGGGGCCGCAACATCCTCGGCACGCCGCCGCAGGGACGCGCCGACTACGCCTTCTTCCAGCACATTCTCCAGAGCCTCGACCGGAAGACCGGTCGGTGCGCCATCCTCTTCCCGCACGGCGTCCTGTTCCGCCAGGAGGAGGCGGCGATGCGGCGCGCCCTGATCGAGCGCGACCTCGTCGAGTGCGTGCTCGGCCTGGGGCCGAACCTGTTCTACAACTCGCCGATGGAGGCGTGCGTCGTGGTCTGCCGCACGCGAAAGCCGCCCAAGCGCCGCGGCAAGGTGCTGTTCATCGACGCGGTCCGCCAGATAGCGCGGGAGCGAGCGCAGAGCTTCCTGACGCCGGAGCATCAGAAACGGATTCTCGCGGCGTACGAGGTGTTCGGCGACCAGCCCGGATTCGCCGCCGTCGCGGCCCGGGATGACGTGCTCGCCAATGACGGCAACCTGTCCATCCTTCGCTACGTCCGCCGGAGCACTGATGCTGATGCCGACACCCAGACCGCCGGGCATCTGCGGCAGGCTTGGACCGACTTCGACGCCGGCAGCGTGGCGTTCTGGCGCGAAATGGACGACATGGTCGAGATCGTCGAACGGATCGCCGCGGAGAGCCGGGTCCATGAGTAGCGGCAAGCTCAAGCCCGGCTGGACGCCGGTTGCCTTCGGGGATGTCGTCCGGCTCAGCACCGAACGGTCGTCGAGTCCTGACGCCGCCGGCTTCGACCGCTACGTCGGACTAGAGCATCTGGATCCCGGCGACTTCAGGATTCGACGATGGGGTCGCGTGGTCGACGGCATCACGTTCACCACCGTGTTTCGACCCGGTCAGGTGCTGTTCGGGAAGCGTCGCGCTTACCTGCGTAAGGTCGCCCTTGCGGACTTCAGCGGCGTCTGTAGCGGTGACATCTACGTGTTGGAGTCGAAGGACGAGGCTATCTTGTTGCCGAGTATGCTGCCGTTTGTCTGCCGGACGGACACGTTCTTCCAGCACGCCATCGGCACGTCCGCAGGGTCGCTGTCGCCTCGGACCAATTGGCGGAATCTCGCGACGTACGAGTTCGTTCTACCGCCACTGGACGAACAGCGCCGGATTGCGACCGCCGGTCTGTGCTTGTGGCGCTACCAAGATGCCTTGCTGGCAGCGCGAGATGCCACAGAGTGCGTGAGAAGAGCTCTGATCTTCTCTCAATATCAAGGTGGTGCATCTGAAGAAGCACAGGTCGACACACCGATCGGTCCTCTTCCTGTATCGTGGACAGTACAGCCACTCGGGGATCGTTACGAAGTACAACTCGGAAAGATGATGTCAGCGGCAGCCAGAAGAGGGGCGAACCAAACACCCTATATCCGGAACGTCAACGTTCGATGGAACGCTCTCAATCTAGGCGACGTTGCAACAATGTCCATTTCCGAATCCGAGCGCGACAAGTACAGCTTGAGGAACGGTGACATTCTCGCCTGCGAGGGACGCCATGTTGGCAAGTCCGCGCTTTGGCGAGGAGAGATTCCTGGCGCGTGCTATCAAAAGGCGCTGCACCGCATTCGTCGATTGTCGAAACGCGACGACCCAGAGTATTTGCTTCACTGCCTCCAGTTTTACTCGTGGGCTGGTCGATTCGTTTCAGAAACCGGGGAGACGACTATTCCGCATCTTCCGGCGGAACGCCTTCGCGCTATGTTGTTTCCGTTTCCACCGCCCGAGCAGCAGGCACGAATCGTGGCTAGAATTCGTGTCGTCGATCAGGCCCTTCAACGCGTGACCGAGCGAATCGCTGGGACGCGAGAGCTGCTTCAAGGACTAAAGATAGATGGGCAGAGAAAAGGACACTTCAACATGGAATAGGATGGGCGCGCGATTCGTGGTTACTGCGAGACCGGCCCGGCCAGCGCGGCGAGGACGGGTACGACGACCGATACCAATCGCTGGCTACTCCGGGTCCGCTACCTTGTCTCTGCTCAGATGGGCGACGCGGATGCCGCCGACTGGGATGAATCGCTGTGATGATGGACCGACGATCAGGATGGCCAAACGGACGGACGCGCACGCCGGCAGGCGCTTGACCAATGGCGGGTCGTTGCGTACGCTGAGCCGATGGCGCACCTGGACCGGATCACGATCGAGCCCGGAAAACGCAGCGGCAAGCCCTGCATCCGTGGCCTGCGCATGACCGTCTCCGACGTGCTCGACTACTTGGCATCCGGCCTGTCCGAGGACGACCTCCTCCGAGACTTCCTGGACCTGACGCGCGAGGACATCCGGGCCTGCCTCGCGTTCGCCGCTGGTCGCGAGCGGCGACTGGTTGCGGCCCGCGGAAGATGAAGCTGCTTCTCAGCCAGAATCTCCCGTCGCGGCTGTGCGACGCCTTCGCGCCGCCTGGACCGATGTTGTTCGCGTTTGGGCGCTCGGTCTGACGGCGCCCGGCGGGCTGCTACGAGGCGGCCCGCTCGGCCGCCCGGTGCAAGTCCCAATCCGCCTGGAGGCGCATCCAGAACTGGGGGGAGGTGTCGAGTAGTCGCGAAAGTCGCAGTGCGGTGTCGGTGGTGATCCGCCGCTTGTCGAGAAGCACCTCGTTCAGGCGGCTGGCCGAGATCCCGAGGCGTCGCGCGGCGTCCACCTGTCGGAGTTCAAGCGGCTTGAAGAACTCTTCGCGCAGCATCTCGCCGGGCGAAATGGCCGGTCCCGGCCAAGCCGGGTCTCTGGTGATAATCTTCGACCGCGACTTCGTAGGCATGGCCACATGCAACCAACGAACTACATGATACACGTGTATTCTGTAGCGGTCTACGCCCATGACCTTCACCGAGTCGAACACCGTCGAGGCCCTCGTCCGCGACATCCTCTGCGGCGGCGTCACCCACCATACGGCGGTTGGACCGGGCCTCGCGCGTCGGCACGGCGCGCTCTCCGGTCTCGGTTGGCACTACCTCGGCCCGCAGCACCTGCCGCGGCAGGCGCAGGAGATCCTCGTCGAGGAGCAAGTGCGGGAGGCGCTGGTGCGTCTCAACCCCGAGATCGCGGCGCAGCCGGACAGCGCCGACGACGTGCTGTACCGGCTGCGGGCCATCCTGATGGCCGTGCGGACCGACGGGCTGGTCAAGGCGAACGAGGAGTTCGCGGCGTGGCTCGCCGGAGAGCGGTCGATGCCGTTCGGCGCGGACGGCGAGCACGTCACCGTGCGGCTCGTCGACCTCGAGGATGTCGAGCGAAATCAGTACGTCGTCAGCACCCAGTACACCGTCCGATCGGGTGCGAACGAGCGACGCGCGGATCTCGTGTTGCTGGTGAACGGCCTGCCGCTGGTCGTCATCGAGGCCAAGACGCCGGTACGGTCGAGCCAGAGCTGGTTCGACGGGGCGACGCAGATCCACGACGACTACGAGCGTAACGTGCCGGAGCTGTTCGTCCCGAACCTCTGCTCGGTCGCCACCGAAGGGAAGGAGCTGCGATACGGATCGATTGGCCTGCCCGTCGATCTCTGGGGACCGTGGCGAGCGCACGACGACGCCGACACGCCGAAGCTCGAACGGGTCAAGCGGACCGTCTCGTCGATGCTCCGCCCGAACACGGTTCTGGATCTGCTGGGCAGCTACACGGCCTACGCCACGGGCAAGGGGAAGCGCCGAGCCAAGATCGTCGCGCGCTACCAGCAGGTCGAGGCGGCGAACCGCATTGTCGAGCGGGTCGTCGCCGGCCACCCCAAGAAGGGCTTGGTCTGGCACTTCCAGGGCTCCGGCAAGTCGCTCCTGATGCTGTTCGCGGCCCGCAAGCTGCGGCTCCATCCCGCGTTGGGGAACCCCACGGTGATCATCGTGGTCGACCGCATCGACCTCGACACGCAGATATCCAGCACCTTCCACGCGGCCGACGCGCCGAACCTGGAGAAGGCCGACAGCCGGGTAGATCTCGAACGGTTGCTCGCGCAGGACGCCCGGAAGATCATCATCACGACCATCTTCAAGTTCGGCGAGGTGGACGGTGTCCTGAACGACCGTCACAACATCATCGTGCTCGTCGACGAGGCCCATCGTTCTCAGGAAGGGGACCTCGGGCGGAAGATGCGCAGGGCGCTCCCGAACGCGTTCCTGTTTGGATTGACCGGAACCCCGATCAACCGCGCCGACCGGAACACGTTCTTCGCCTTCGGCGCCGAGGAGGACGAGTACGGCTACCTGAGCCGCTACGGCTTCGAGGACTCGATCCGAGACGGCGCGACCAAGCGCCTGCACTTCGAGCCGCGGTTGCCGGAGCTGCACATCGACCGGGCCGCCATCGACGCCGAGTACCAGGAGCTGACCGGCGGCCTGAGCGACCTGGATCGGGAGCAACTCTCGAAGACCGCGGCCCGTACCGCGGTGCTGTTGAAGACACCGGAACGGGTCGCGCGGATCTGCGCCGACATCGCGAGGCACTTCCAGGAGAAGGTCGCTCCAAACGGCTTTGCCGCGCAGGTGGTCACCTACGACCGCGAGAGCTGCGTACTCTACAAGCGGGCGCTCGACCGCGTGCTGCCGGCGGAGATGTCCGACGTGGTCATGACCGTGAACAGCGGCGAAAACGAGTACGCCGCCTACCGCCGCGACAAGGACGCCGAGGAACGGCTTCTGGACCGCTTCCGTAATCCGAACGACCCGCTGAAGATCCTGATCGTCACGTCGAAGCTGCTCACCGGCTTCGACGCTCCCATCCTGCAGGCGATGTACCTGGACAAGCCGCTACGGGACCACGCGCTGCTGCAGGCCATCTGCCGCACGAATCGGCCATACGGGCAGACCAAGACGCACGGGCTGATCGTCGACTACCTCGGGGTATTCGACGACGTGGCCCAGGCGATCCAGTTCGACGAGGAGAGCATCACTCGCGTCGTCACGAACCTCAACGAGCTGCCCGCCGCACTTCCTGCCGCGATGCAGAAATGCCTGGCGCGGTTCTCCGGCGTAGACCGCACCGTCACCGGCTACGAGGGACTAATCGCCGCGCAGGAGTGCCTCCCGGACAACGAGACACGCGACGCATTCGCCGCCGACTACAGCTACCTCGCCCGCCTCTGGGACGCGATCTCCCCCGACCCGAGTCTGGAGCCGTACGAAGCCGACCACGCTTGGCTCGGCCAAGTGTACGAGTCGCTGAAGCCCTCGACGGGAACCGGAAAGCTCCTCTGGCACACGCTCGGCGCCAAGACCATCGACCTCATCCACCGGCACGTTCACGTGGAGGCCGTGCGCGATGACCTCGAAACGCTGGTGCTCGACGCCGACGTGCTCGACGCCGTCCTCCGCACGACGGACCCCGAGAAGAAGTCGAAGGAGATCGAGATCAGGGTCGCCGAGCGTCTCCGCAGACACCTGCACGACCCGCGCTTTCGCGCCCTTGGTGAGCGGCTGGAAGAGCTGCGACGGAAGCACGAGCAGGGACTGCTCGTCAGCATCGAGTTCCTGAAGTCCCTGCTCGAGCTCGCTCGCGACGTGGTCGCGGCGGAGCGCACCGTCGAGCCCGCGACGCCCGAGGAACACGGCAAGGCCGCGCTGACCGAGCTGTTCGAGGAGGCCCGCAACGACCGTACGCCCATCATGGTCAAGCGGATCGTCAACGACATCGACGAGATCGTTCGGCACGTCCGCTTCGAAGGGTGGCAGACGACCCACGCGGGCGAGCGGGAGGTGAAGAAGGCGGTCCGGAAGACGCTGTTCAAGTACCGCCTGCACCAAGACCAGGAGCTGTTCGACCGGGCCTATGGCTACATCCGGCAGTACTACTGACCTCAGTTATGGAAGTAGAGGTTCCTCAGTGTACGCTTCTTGAGCGCCTCCCGCGTCTCGCCACGCACAATCCCGGTCGCGTCGCGAATAGCCGAGGACCGGGCGGGGAATGTTCGGTGTCAATCGCGCCGGCCACGGGAAGGTCTCGAACGCGGTGTGTTGACCCTGGAATGCTCGAACCTGAACCGGACTGACCCGTGACCGACCTGCTTGAAGCAGCCGCGCGTCCCATCTCCCATGGGATTTGGCAACTCCAAGACGAGCCAACGGTCCGGCGAAAAGACGAAGGGAACGTAGAGAATCCGGTACCGTCGGCGGCCACGTTTCGCCACGCCAGCGGCGACGCGCATTTCATTAGGAGTCAGCTCGAACTCACATGCGTCCTCCAGCGAGGACTTTACCTCGTAGAGCCATTCCGCTTGAGGCGTCTTGACGCAGAAGTCGTAACCCGCAGCATCGTCGCCTTCGTCACCGCCGAAGAAACGAGCGCGGTTCCCCGAGATCCAGCAGGTCTCGTCTGCGGCTTCGCAATAACGCCGGCGCAAGTACTGGAACGCCAGCCACTCACTGGCGAGCCCCATCGCCTGCCTCTGGTCCTCCGGGGCAGCCTTTCTGCGTCCCGTACCGCCGCCCGCCCCGCCAGTCCGTCCGCCTTCTGATTGCGTGAAGTCAGCCAATCTCGGCCGGCGGCTGCGCTCAAACCAACCGTCGTCGCCAGCCATGCTGTTCTCCGCCAATCGCCGAAGCACTTCTGCGAACGACGGATCCGCCGTGTCGAGTCTAGTTCCGGCGAAGTCGATGCTACGCCGCTCAATGAGTCTTCCTTGACGCTCCTTCTCGCGGCGCTTCTCTTCCTCCTCGACGGTGGTTTGGTCGAGCCCGAGCGAGGCGGGGTCAAGGGTCTGCGGCATGCCCGTCGGCCAGCAGGCGGCACGATGGCACAACGCCGGAATTTGCGCGTCCCCGACGGACTCGAAGTCCAGCAGCCCCGCGTTCTCGAGTTGGCGGGTCACGGCCTGCGGATCATCACTTCCCCATGGCTCCGGCACGACGATCCGGTTGCGGCGGCACCAAGCCCGGACGACGGAGGTCGCACCGGCCGTGAAGTCACGGACCGACTTCCGGTTTCTCTCGACCAGACCGCGCGACGACGGCAGATCGACCTCGTGGTCTTCTCCCAACTCTTGGTCGAGCAACCTTGACACGTGCGCCTCGACAATCTCGTTGTCCAGCGTTTCCTTCGTCAGAATCCACGCACGATCGAACCCGAGGAACGCGAACGTCTTGCGCTGAACGTAGACTGCGAGGTCGCGCGCCTCCCGGAAGTCGTCGGCGTGGCGTCGCCGCAGCCGATCGACGATGCGCGAGCCCATCTGCTGGACGTAGGCATCGTACATGGAGCGCAGTTCCGCCTCGTTCGAGAGCGGCGATTCGTCCAGAGCCAGCAGCGCCCAGTTAAACCGTTCGTAGTCCAGACTCAGCTCCCTCCGCAGCGCAGCCCGGTCCGAGGCCCGGCCGCATGCGTCGATCAGCTCCTGCGGCGCCGGCTCTGGGAGCGGGAATCGAGAGCGGAGCCATTCCGAGAGGTCGAATGCGGCCCCGGCTCGCTCCGCATCGCTCTCGAGTGCTTGGGCAAGCGCAGCGTCCGCAAAGTAGGCGACGACCGGCATCAATAGGTGTAGGATGTGACCGAGATCCGTCCGCAAAGCGGCGCGGTGTTCCTGCAGCGTGCGGGCGTCACACCCGAGAGCGGCGGCAAGGGCCTCGTCGCCCGGCGCCTCAAGCGTGTCGGCATCCTGACCCAGCGCGAGGCGCAACAGGAGCGGCTCGAGGAACCGCAAACGCGGGTCTATCAGCCGCGCGACGGTTCGGGAGAGGTCTTTACCCAGCGTTGACCATGTGAGTTGTACGCGATCGGACAGGATGAGCGTCGGCAACTTCGGGTGTTCGACGCCGTACCACTCCATGCTGTCTTGCGGCGACACGTCCTTCTCCTCGACGGCCAGCGTGATCGTCTGGCAGCGCCTTACGCGGATTGCCCGCATGTGTCGCTCAACCGTGACACGTTGGATTCCGCGCTCAAGACCCTCGGCCCGCATCTCGTGCCCCAGCAACACCAACTCCGGCAGCCACGCCAGTTCGAGGGACGTCAACAGCGGATCGCTCGCGCGGGGAACAAAGGACTCACCGTCTACAAGCAACCGGACGCCGACCCCGTCGAGTTGGCGGGGCGTAAAACGGCCGGTCGCCGTCAGCCGTTCGGCGATCTTCTTGGTCGACGCTTCGCCGACGTCGAGCAACGCATGCCCGGCCGACGACAGGATCCTGGCCTCGAACGCCTGCGCGTTGTCGGTGACGATCACCGTGGGGGGTGTCTCGGCATCGCCGACCAGCGTCTCCCACCTGCCGTCCCGGCTCACGGCAAGGTCCAGCCCGTGAGGCAGGCCTGTGTCCGTGTTCGAGAGATCGAGCCAAGCGCGCCGGTACTCCCGGCGAAAGCGCTGCCGGTCATGCGTCGCTAGGGCGGGGGCGACGACCGCGAGTGCCCGCAGACGCTCGGGTGCCGTATCCGGGCCGTGCCATTCCCGAAGCCCAAGAGGGCCGAAGACCAATTCCGCAAGTTCTTCACTGCCCTCGACGAGTCCAGCCACGGTATCGGACACGCGTTCCAAGAATCGCGGCGGTCGGTCCTGCCTCTTACGGGACCCCCAACACTCGCTCGTCTTGCGGAATCCGGGTTTCTCGTCAGTGCCAGCCGCGATCCAGGCTTTGGACCGTAGGAATGTTGCGAGCGGAGTCGGGAGGGTTCGCCGGTCCCAATCGCGCCGGGGCCGCGCGAATCGGCCGACATCGAAGGTCAGGTACTCGGCCTTGTGCGTTTCAAGGTGCTTGAAGGCGAGATCCTGAAAAACCTCCTTCGCGGACTCGGACAGTTTCCCGTGCTCGATCTGCCCCGGCAGCCGCCACGCCTTGCCACGTCGGCGGTACTCCGTGTACGGATGTCGGAAGGATACAAGCGACGCTTCGCTGCACCAGTCTTCGTCCAGCGCCTCCTTGGAATCACCGCCACGCACCAGACTGTTCCACCTCCATCCCAAGCCGCTATCCTGCAGGCGTCCCACGACCGGCCTCAGTCCGTCTGCGACGTCGAGCAGCGTCAGGAACCGGACCCACTGGCTCTTCGTGCCGACACGGCCGGCCGACCAGTCGGCGAAGGCCACGAGTAGCGTGTCTCGCGCTCGACGACAGTCGGGCGAGGTATCGCTAGCCTCGACCAGAAAGTTCTCCAGTGTCACGCCGACCGACGTCCACGATGACGAGAATGCCGCCTGCGTCGCCAGCCGCCAGCCGCTCAAGGTCGGCACTCGCAGTCGAGCGCTTCGAAGGGCCTCCTGGACACCGGCACCCGCCGTGCGCCACACGCTAAACGCCCACGTTAGAGCTTCTCGGCGTCGATTGTCGTTGGCGTTGGTACCCAGGGCGAGCCCGAGTCCGCGCAGGGCTTCCAACGGATCGTAATCGCGCACCAGGCCCGCCTTGATGAAGGCATTCAGGGTGTCCCGCCGAATCACGATCTTCTCGTCTAGGAAACGGTAGCGCCGAGTGAGCGTCGCTGGCGGCAACGGCACACCGTCCTTGGCACGCCTGCGTCTCGATGCCTCGCTGCGCACATAAACGCGGGTCGCCGACCCGGCATCGTGGCTGCCCGCGGGCCGCAGCTTCTTCGACCGGTCGAGGAAGATGGCCTTGCCCGCCAGAGAGTCGAGCTCCTCACCAGCCGCGTCGAACACACGGTTCAGGTCCTCGTAGAAGCGGATCCACGTACGCGCTGCCGCGTTCTGGTCAGCGAGGGACCGCGCGAATCGCGCGGACCACTCGGCAAGCCGCGGAGCGGAGGGTGACAGATCCAGGTGCTGCCGTCGCGCCATGGCTTCGAGGCGAACGAGACGCGATCTGTCGATTTCCGCCGACACGAGTCTGGCGCCGGTTCGCCTCGAGACATCCAACCCCTTCATCAGCGAGAACGTGCCCGCCGGCCAGACGCTGACCGCTGACAGGCTGGTCCAGCGAGCCCCGTCGGCGGCGGCGACTGTCGGAACGATGGGCGCATCTCGCAGCGAGCTGCCTATCCCGTCAAACGCTGCCTCCAACTTGCCGGCATGTCTGCCAGTCCACGCCACGAGATCGAAGACGGAACGTTGGGGGATCTGCATGCTGGACTGTCCCGCGAGGTGTAGTGCGGCGTGCACGCAGGCCTCCGCGGCGGCCTTCAGCAGGGTCGCGTTCAACGGGAGGTCGAAATCCGCATCCCGGCGGTCGATTTCGGCGAAGAAGGGCGCGTCCAGATGGCCGAGAAGCGGCGCAACGGCCGCATTCCCCATCGGCAAGAAGTTGTAGAGGCGTCCCGCGGTTACGGCTCCAGGGGACAGACCGACGGCAACCGAGACCGTCGGTTGGCCTCGCCAGTCGAGCCAGCGTCGGACCTGCGGCGCTCGGGACACGCTGCGCCGAACAGCATCCAGCACGATCGCCTTGTCAACTTCCCGTTGCACGACGAGGAAGCGCCGCTCTTCCCCGACCCGGACCTCGAGCATCCGGCAGCCCACGATACCCGGGATGTCTCCCAGGGCCGTCTGGCGCCGGCGCAACCGTCGCCGATGCACGGGCCCATCCGGCGTCTCCACGTCGATACGGAATTCCGCGATGCGGTCCAAGAACAGGAGGAGCGGTACATCCAGGTTGGCGAGGGTCTGAACCTGGCGTTTTGCCAGCTCGATCGCTTCCGCGGTCCGCAGGGGCACGACGATGGCGCTCGCATAGCCTCGGCGCGCGTACGACACGACCTCGTCCGGCTGCTCGGTCAGCGGCAGGGGAACGAGATAGCGCGGTACCGTTGGGGCAACTTCGCCGGCCATCGCTCCGTCAATGCCATCCGCGCGAAGCAGAGCCTCGATCTCGTTCACATTGGCGAACCGGAAGCAGTAGCCGTCGAACCGGGCCGACCTCCTTCGGCCCTCGCGCGAGAATACCCGCACGTCCTCCGTCAGGGCCTCGATACTTCTAAAGCCGAGGCCCTTGTTGCCGATCCCCTCGCCGATTTCCTTGGCGGTGGTCGCGAGGTTCACTATTGCGTCGACATCCTTGCGACGGAAACCGCCGCCGCCGTTGGCGACGTACAGGGTGCCGTCGACCTCCGAACGAACGACAAGCCTCACGGCTATCCGCCCCTGCTCTTCGGCTCGGTGAGCGTCGTGCGCGTTCTGTACTAGCTCGTAGACGACCCGGTCGCCGTACTCCGTGCCGATCACTTCGTTCAGATTCCGGAGACTCTCGTAGACCTTGAGTTCGTCCCGGTGCGCAGCGACGGCGCTACTCAGCACGGCGCGAATCCGCCGGTTCAGATCCTCGGCATGGGACGACTCGTATGGCTGCTTCATGGCGCACCCATGCCTCGGTCCGCTCGGTCGTCGGCGCGACCTCATCGGACGCTTGCTGCGTGAAGCCGGTGATGACCGGCACTTGTGAAGTAGACGTCTTGTCGAGTTGCCCGTCGAGCCGGATGCTCTCGGGCAACTCGACCACGAGGAAGGGACGTTCCCGGGAGGCGGAAACACAAAGCGTGTTCCCGTGCGTTTGGCAGATCTCCGGCCTCCCCTGGTGGGCGCCCCGTCACTCCGGCAACGCAAAGACGAAGAGCGCGTTCCCCCCCTCCGGCTGGTAGATCTCCGGGCTGAGCTTCGCCGTCAGGCTCCGGAACACCCCGCCCAGCGCGGCGGGGACGGCGATGAACTGGCGGCCGCCCGCTTCGTAGGTCACCGGGTAGCCGTGCGCCGACGAGGCGAGCCGGGTCTCCCAGAGCACCTCGCCGGTCTCGATGTCGAACGCGCGGTAGTGGCGCGCGCCGTCGCCGGCGAAGACGAGGCCGCCGGCGGTGGTGAGGGCCGACGTCAGGAACGGCGCGCGCTGCTCGTGGCTCCAGAGCTCTTCCATGGTTCGGACGTCGTAGGCGGCGAGCTTGCCGGTATTGCCGTCGCTGCCGGGCATCTCGAGCAGCTCGTAGCGGCCGGCGGTGCCGCCGCCGCCCTCGATGAACTCGACCTCGCGGCCGGTCAGGTGCATGCACGCCTGGTGGAGGGGGATGACGAGGGCCCCGGCGCCGGGGTGGTAGGCCGACGCCTGCCAGTTGTGGCCGCCGAGGAGGCTCGGGCAGGCGAACACCCGCTCGCCGATGGCGATGTCCTGCAGGTCGTCGCGGTAGGTCAGCTCGCCGGTGTCGCGGTCGATGGACGCGAAGATGTCCTGGTGGACAGTCTCGCGCAGGTCGACGAAGGCCCCCGTCCGCCGGTCGAGCTTCCAGAGGATGCCGTCCTTGCCGATGGTGAAGAGCCACCGCTCGTCGTCGGCGTCGACGAGCACCCGCTCGTAGACGATGTCGAGGTCGAGGGTCTCGCCCGGCGCGTGCTGGAAGTACCACTCGACCTGCCCGGTCTGCGGGTTCAGGGCGAGGGTCGAGTTGGTGTAGAGGGCGTCCTGCCGCGTCGTCATGCCGCGGCTCGACGCGACCCACGGCTTGGCCTGGGCGGTGCCGATGAAGAAGAGGCCGAGGTCGGGGTCGTAGCTGCCCGGGATCCACGAGTCGCCGCCCGCGCGCAGGTACGGCGGCGTGTCGCCCCACGAGGCGTTGTTGGGGTCGCCGGGCAGGGCGATGGTGGACGTGCGCCACAGCTCGTCGCCGGTGTCGGGGTCGTGGCCGGTGATGAAGCAGGTCTGCTCGGTGTAGCGCTCGCAGCCGTTGGTGCCGGTGATGACGACGCCGTTGGCGACGACGGGGCCCGCGTTCTGGCGGAAGCCCTGGGTGTAGTCGTCCTTGACGGTCCGCCACACCTCCTCGCCGGTGCTCGTGTCGAGGGCGACGAGCATGGCGTCGGCGCGCGCGAGGTAGAGCTTGTCGCCGTAGAGCGCCAGCGTGCGGGTGGCGCCGGGGCGCGCGTCGTCCGGCAGCCGCGCGCGGTACACCCAGATGACGTCGCCGGTCGCCGCGTCGATGGCCCGGACGACGTTGCCCGGACTGGCGAGGAACATGACGCCGTCGTGCACGATCGGCGTGGTCTGGTGGTTGCCGGGCCGGACCGAGATCGACCACGCGAGCTGCAGGTCGCCGACGTTGTCGCGGGTGATCTGGTCGAGGGGGCTGTAGCCGTGGCCGTTGCGGGTGCGCCGCCAGCTCAGCCAGTCGCCGGGCGGGGGGTCGGCGAGGAGGGCGTCGGTCACCGGGGTCAGCTCGTGCGGCACCGTCTGGTTGACGAACCGCGACACCCGCCGCCGCGGCCGCTCGCCGGCCTGGGCGGCGCGCTGCGCCTCGGCGATGTCCGCGGCGTCGCCAATCATCACCGCCTCGCCGACGGCCAGGGTGCGCTCGCCGGGCAGGGCGCCGTTCGCCTCGAGCATGTAGGCCACGAGGTCGATGTAGGACTGGTCGCTGAGCGCGCCCTCGGCCCCCGGGGGCATGGTGTCGCGCAGGTACTCGAACAGCTCGTCGGTGGTCTGCCCCGCCCAGGTGTTCAGGAACTCGACGCCGGACAGCGGCGGCGCGATCATGCCCTCGAGGCCGATGCCGTGACACTCGCTGCACTGGACGCCGTAGGCGGACCAGCCGCTCGCGGCCTGATCCGCGGTGAAAGCGCCGTCCGCGCCCGCGGGCTGCGCCGCAGCGATGCCGGCGCCCGGCCCGGCGGTCAGACCCGCCGCCACGATCAGCGCGGCCACTACCCGCGCAACCGCCCCGAGAGTCAGTCCGCGACAACCCGATCCGCCGAATCCAAAGCGAGTCTCTTTCGACATGGTCCGCACTCCTGGCCAGCCAATCGTCGCCTGACGGCTCCGCTTGGCGCCACCAACCCGGCAGGAGCCCGCGCCCTTCCACGGCACACGCTCTCGGGTGTCGTCAGTCGGCGTCCGAACGCCGCAGTCTCGTCCGTGCCGCCCTTATATCACCAACCCGGTGGCGGCGCCATGCTCCCACTCGACCGGAACTGATCCCGCGCGATGATCGTCCGGGTCGCTCATGGAGCCGCCAAGCTGTTGATGTCGGCGCAACGGGGCCTGGTGTCATGGCCCGCCCTGTGAATGGCCTCCGCCAGCAGCCGCCATGTTGGCGGCGGGGCGATCCCCGCCGATCCGGGCGATCAGCCTCAAGCGTCAGTCGAGTCCCGGCACGTCCCGGACCCACGCGGTGGGGCCGTCCTCCCACTTGTTGTGGGTCAACCGGACCACGGTGCGGTCCGAGAGGCGGACGGCGTGCAGCTCGCCGTAGGGCTGGGGCTGGAAGACGACCCGCAGCAGGGGCAGCTCGTCGCCGAGCTCGGCGCGTTGGGACGTGAAGAGCACCCACTCGTCGTCGGGCGAGAAGCGGGGGTGCATGTCGTGGCCGGGGCTCGTGGTGAGGCGCTCGGGCGGGCCCGCCCGGCCGTCCTCGTCAATGGCGACGGTGTAGAGCTCGAAGTTGCCGTCCCGCAGCGACGTGAACGCGACGCGGTCGCCGGCCGAGGAGAACGCGGGCATGGTGTCGGTGGCCTCGTGGTGCGTGAGGCGCCGCACGTCGCCGCCGTCCGCGTTCATCAGGTAGATGTCGGCGTTGCCGCCGCGACGGCTGCGGAAGACGATGCGGCGGCCGTCGGGCGAGAAGTCGGGCAGGGCGTCGTTGGCGTCCGAGTCGGGCGTCAGGCTCACGAGGCCGGTGCCGTCGCTGCGGATCTTCCAGATGTCGACGTCCACCGCGTCCGAGGCGAACGGCGGCCCGACGATGAACGCCAGCCACCGGCCGTCCTTCGACCACGAGGGCCCCCACGCGGAGTCGGGGCCCCGGTAGCGATCCGCCCCCCCGGCGAGGTCGTGGATCACACGCTTGCCGCTGCCGTCGGGGCGGGAGGCCACGAGACGCGCGAACGCCTCGCTGGTGGCGATCTCGCCCGACGTGGGATCGACGGCCGGCAGGTAGCCGCGGATGCCGACCAGAGACACCTGCCGATCCGGCATGTCGACGGGGAGCGGCGGGTGGACGAGGAACTCGCCCGGAGCGTCGCTCTCGAACACGGACGCGTCGGCGACCGGTCCCGGCCCGTGGGCGAGGAGGCGGCCCGAGACGGGGTCGTAGGCCGGGGCCCAGTAGTCGCGGGCGGCGTCGCTCTCGACCCGCGGGTCGGACCCGTCGGGCCGGGTGGAGACGAGGGTCCACCGGCCGTCTCGCTGCGCCGTGAAAGCGAGCCGGCCGTCGGGTCCGAGGGCCGGCGACAGCGCGGCCTCGTCCGCGGAGGAGATCGGCTCGGGGCCGCCGCCGGCCGGCTCAGCCCCGGCGGGCTCGGCCCCGGCGGGCTCGGCGGCCGCGGAGATCGGCTCGGCGCCGGCGACGGCGGACTCCGAGCCCGCGGCCCCGTCCACGCCGGTGCGCTCCGAGCCCGCGGCCCCGTCCACGCCGGTGCGGTAGATGCGCGACTCGCCGTCCCGCTGCGAGTAGAAGAAGGCGGCCCGACCGTCGGGCGCCCACGCCGGGGCGCCGTCCCAGCGCTCGTGCCGCGTGAGCCGCCGCACGCCGGTGCCGTCCGCCCGCATCACGTACAGCTCGCTGGCGAGGTAGGTGGGCCCCGGGCTCGCCCCCGTGCTGGTCGCCGACGCGGTGTCGCGGCTGCTGGAGAAGAGAATGCGCGTGCCGTCGGGCGAGAAGGCGGGGTTGTAGTCGCCCGCGGCGTGGCTCGTCAGGTTCCGCGCCTCGCCGGCGGCGTGCGGGTCATCGGGCCGGAACGGCATCTGGAAGATGTCCGCATTGCCGTCGCGCGTGCTGACGAAGAGCAACCGCCGGCCGTCCGGCGAGATGGCCGCCGCGTCCTCCATGGCGGGGCCCCCGACCAGCAGCCGCGGCCCGGCGTCGTCGTGCAGGTCGAGGACGTAGAGGTCGGGGCTGCCGCTTCGCTCGGAGGTGAACACCACCCAGCGTCCGTCGGGCGAGATCGCGGCGTTGTAGTCGAGGCCGGCGTCCGCCGTCAGTCGGCGCGGCTCCGAGCCGGGACCGTCGAAGAGGTACAGGTCCCAGTTGGCCGGCTGGATGCTGCTGTAGACGATGGTCTCCCGGGCCGGCCCGGGCTCCTGCCCGCCCTTCACGGGGACGGTCACCGCGAAGGCGACGAGCAGCGCACAAACCGCGACGAGCTTGGGCCTCATCTTCTCACCCCCAATGATCCAATGGCCGGCGTCGAGCGGTGACGATCAACGACTTCGACAAGGACCTGGCCGCAGAATCCCGCCGCGTCACTCCGGCAACGCGAAGACGTACAGCGCGTTGCCGCCCTCC
This sequence comes from Vicinamibacterales bacterium, assembly GCA_965204675.1. Taxonomy (GTDB): domain Bacteria; phylum Acidobacteriota; class Vicinamibacteria; order Vicinamibacterales; family UBA8438; genus JAJEEA01. Next base: position 3,289,182 of record OZ242003.1, on the reverse strand, counting down.
GGCTGGAAGATCTCCGGCGTGAGGGCCGCGGTGAGGCTGCGGAACGCGCCCCCCAGCGCCGCCGGCACCGCGATGAACTGCCGGCCGCCCGCTTCGTAGGTGATCGGGTAGCCGTGCGCCTTGGCCCCGAGGCGGGTCTCCCAGAGGACCTCGCCCGTCTCGACGTCGAACGCCCGGTAGTAGCGGTCGGCGTCGCCGGCGAAGACCAGCCCGCCCGCCGTCGTCAGCGTCGACGTCAGGAACGCGGCCCGCTGCTCGTGGCTCCACAGCTCGTCCATCGTCCGCACGTCGTAGGCGGCCAGCTTGCCCACGTTGCCGTTCGAGCCGGGCATCTCCGTGAACTCCGACCGGCCCGCCTCTCCCCCGCCGCCGTCGATGAACTCCACCTCGCGGCCGGTCAGGAACATGCACGCCTGGTGGAGGGGAATGACGAGGGCGCCGGCGCCGGGGTGATAGGCCGACGCCTGCCAGTTGTGGCCGCCGAGCAGGCTCGGACAGGCGGGCACGCGGTCGCCGACGCCGGCGTCGTGGATGTCCTGCCGGTACTCGAGCCGCCCCGTGGTGCGGTCGATCGACGCGAAGACGTCCTGGTACACGGTCTCGCGCAGGTCGACGAAGGCGCCCGTGCGCCGGTCGAGCTTCCAGAGGATGCCGTCCTTGCCGATGGTGAAGAGCCATTGCTCGCCGTCGGCGTCGACGAGCACGCGCTCGTAGACGATGTCGAGGTCGAGGGTCTCACCCGGCGCGTGCTGGAAGTACCACTCCACCTGCCCCGTCCGCGGGTTCAGGGCCAGCGTCGAGTTGGTGTAGAGGGCGTCCTGGCGCGTGGTCATGCCGCGGCTCGCCGCCACCCACGGCTTGGCCTGGGCGGTGCCGATGTAGAAGAGGCCGAGCTCGGCGTCGTAGCTGCCGGGAATCCAGAGGTCGCCGCCGGCCCGGAGATACGGCGGCGTGTCGCCCCACGAGGCGTCGTTGGGGTCGCCGGGGAGCGCGATGGTGGACGTCCGCCACAGCTCGCGGCCGGTGTCGGGGTCGTGGCCGGTGATGAAGCAGGTCTGCTCCTTGTAGCGCTCGCACCCGTTGATGCCGGTCACCACGACGCCGTTCGCGACGACGGGGCCGCCGAACTGCATGAACCCTTGCGTGTGGTCCGCCTTCACGGTGCGCCAGACCTCGGTCCCGGTCGCCGCGTCGAGGGCGACGAGAGCGGCGTCGTAGGTGGCGAGGAAGAGCTTGTCGCCGTAGAGCGCGAGGGTGCGGGTGGCACCCCACCGCACCGCGTCCTCGGGCAGCGGCGACCGGTACTGCCACATGACCTCGCCGGTGACCGCGTCAATCGCCTGCACGACGTTCCCGGGATTGGCGAGGAACATCACCCCGTCGTGCACCAGCGGCGTGGTCTGATTGTTCCCTTCCCGGATGGCGAGCACCCAGGCGAGCTGCAGCTCGTCGACGTTGTCGCGCGTCACCTGGTCGAGGGGGCTGTAGCCGTGGCCGTCGCGGGTCCGCCGCCAGCTCAGCCAGTCGCCTGGCGGCGGGTCCGCGAGGAGCGCGTCGGTCACCGGGGCCAGGTCGTGCGGCACCTCCCGGTTGACGAACCGCGTCGACCGCCGCCGCGGCCGGTCGCCCTCGCGCGCCGCCCGCTCGGCCTCGGCGATGTCCGCCGCGTCGCCGATGGTGACGGCCGCGTCGGCCGTCAGCGGCGCGTCGCCGGGGCGGGCGCCGTTCATGTCGAGGATGTACGCGACCAGTCCCAGGTAGACCCCGTCGGCGAGCGAGCCCCCGAGGCCGGGGGGCATCTCGTCGCGCAGGTACGTGAACAGCTCGTCCGTCGTCTGCCCGGCCCAGCCGTTCAGGAAGTCGACCCCGCGCAGGGCCGGCGCCTCCGCCCCGAACAGCCCCTGCCCGTGGCACTCGCCGCACTGCCGCCCGTACACCGCCCACCCCGCCGCGGACTGGTCGGCCGTGAAGCCCCCGTCCGCCGCCTGCGGCTGGGCCGCGACGGCGACGACGCCCGGTCCGCCGGCCGATCCCAGCGCGATCATTCCCGCGGCCGCCGCCCGGACCAACGCCGCCGCCAACCGACGCGAACCGCCGCTCTCGACGCGAGCTTCTGTCGACATGATCCGCAACTCCCCGGCGTCGTCCGACGGCGCCTCCACATGGCACAGCCGACCAACCCCGCCCGTTCAAACGACTCCGTCGGCGCCCCGAGTGGCCGCCGCACGCCACGTCATCGGCCAGCGAATCCAGCCGCGGTCGGACGCCGCCACCCCGGCGGCGAACCCTGTTGCGACCGCGCCCCGCGCCATCCCCGCCGGCAGAACCCCACCGCGGCCATGTCGCCGCGCAATCCCGCCGGGGTGAACCCGGCGCGGCCGCGCTCGGCGTCACTCCGGCAGCGCGAAGACGTAGAGTGCATTGCCCCCCTCGGGCTGGAAGATCTCCGGCGTGAGGGTCGCCGTCAGGCTGCGGAACGCGCCCCCCAGCGCCGCCGGCACCGCGATGAACTGCCGGCCGCCCGCCTCGTAGGTGATGGGGTAGCCGTGCGCCTTGGCCCCGAGGCGAGTCTCCCACAGGACCTCCCCCGTACCGATGTCGAACGCCCGGTAGTAGCGGTCGGCGTCGCCGGCGAAGACGAGGCCCCCCGCCGTGGTCAGCGTCGACGTCAGGAACGCGGCCCGCTGCTCGCGGCTCCACAGCTCGTCCATCGTCCGCACGTCGTAGGCGGCCAGCTTCCCGACATTGCCGTTCGAGCCCGGCATCTCGAGGTACTCGGAGCGGCCGGCCGCGCCGCCGCCCCCCTCGACGAACTCCACCTCGCGGCCGGTCAGGTACATGCAGGCCTGGTGGAGGGGGATGACGAGGGCGCCGGCGCCGGGGTGATACGCCGACGCCTGCCAGTTGTGGCCGCCGAGCAGGCTGGGGCAGGCGGGCACCCGGTCGCCGACGTCGGCGTCACGGATGTCCGGCCGGTAGGTCAGCTCGCCGGTGGTCCGGTCGATGGACTCGAAGACGTCCTGGTAGACCGTCTCGCGCAGGTCGACCAGCGCCCCGGTGCGACGGTCGAGCTTCCAGAGGATGCCGTCCTTGCCGATGGTGAAGAGCCACTGCTCGCCGTCGGCATCCACCAGCACCCGCTCGTAGACGATGTCGAGGTCGAGGGTCTCGCCCGGGGCGTGCTGGAAGTACCACTCCACCTGCCCCGTGCGCGGGTGCAGGGCCAGCGTCGAGTTGGTGTAGAGCGCGTCCTGCCGGGTCGTCATGCCGCGGCTCGCGGCCACCCACGGCTTCGCCTGCGCGGTGCCGATGTAGTAGAGGCCGAGCTCGGGGTCGTAGCTGCCGGGAATCCACTGGTCGCCGCCCGCCCGGAGGTATGGCGGGGTGTCGCCCCACGAGGCGTCGTTGGGGTCGCCGGGCAGGGCGATGGTCGACGTGCGCCACAGCTCCTCGCCCGTGTCGGGGTCGTGCCCGGTGATGAAGCAGGTCTGCGCCTTGTAGCGCTGGCAACCGTTGGTGCCGGTGACGACGACGCCGTCCGCGATGACCGGCCCGGCGTTCTGGCGGAAGCCCTGCGTGTAGTCGGCCTTGACCGTCCGCCACACCTCCTCGCCGGTCCTGGCGTCGAGGGCGACGAGGGCGGCGTCGGCGGTGGCGAGGAACACGCGGTCGCCGTGGAGGGCCAGGGTGCGGGTGGGCGCCCGCTGCGGCGCGTCCTCGGGCAGCGGCGAGCGGTACTGCCAGATGACGTCGCCGGTGACCGCGTCTATGGCCTGCACCACGTCGCCGGGACTGGCCAGGAACATCACCCCGTCGTGCACGAGCGGCGCCGTCTGGTGGTTGCCCTCGCGGATCGCCAGCACCCAGGCCAGCCGCAACTGGTCGACGTTGTCGCGCGTGATCTGGTCGAGGGGGCTGTAGCCGTGACCATCGCGGGTCCGCCGCCAGCTCAGCCAGTCGCCGGGCGGCGGGTCCTGCAGCATGGCGTCGGTGACCGGGCTCAGGGGCTGCTCGACCGCGCGGTTGACGAAACGCGTCGGCCGCCGCCGCGGCGCCTCGCCGGCGTCCGCGGCCCGCCGCGCCTCGGCGATGTCCGCCGCGTCGCCGATCGGCACCGCCGTCTCGGCCGTCAGCGGCGCGTCGCCGGGCCGGGCGCCGTTCGCGTCGAGGATGTACGCGACCAGGTTCAGGTAGACCCGGTTGCCGAGCGAGCCCCCGAGGCCCGGCGGCATCTCGTCCCGGACGTACGCGAACAGCTCGTCCGTCGTCCGGCCCGCCCAACCGTTCAGGAAGTCGACCCCGCGCAGGGCCGGCGCCTCGGCCCCGTCCAGTCCCTCCCCGTGGCACTCCCCGCACTGCCGGACGTAGTCCGTCCACCCCGCCGCGGCCTGCTCGGCCGTGAAGCCCCCGTCCGACGCCGGGAGTTGCGCCGACGCGACGGCGACGCCCGGCCCGCCGGCCGAGGCGGCCGCCATGATCAGTCCCGCCGCCACCGCCCGTACCGCTACGGCGGCGACACTCGGACCTCGCCAATGCGAACCGCCGACTTCGACGCGGGGTCTCTTCGTCATGATCCGCACTCCATCCGCACTCCACGCTGCCGTCGGACGGCGCGGGCGAGCCGCAGCCGGCCCTCGCCGCCCTTATACCACCAACCAGATGGCGGTGCGACCCCGGCCCGGTCGCGGGGTGCACGACAGACTCGTGAGTTGACCGCCCTGGCGCGGGTCACAGGCCGACGATTCGGGTGTCGTGCCCGGCGGCGTCGCGCCTGCTTGTCGTGCACCCTTCGTCGCTCCGGCGACGACGGCCGCTCGGCGAGCTCGATGTGAATCCGCCGTTACGCCTCGTCGAGCGCCCGGCCCGCCAATCGCCCTGCACGACGGCACCGCAGCCGCGGGGTCGCGCGCCGCGTCAGCCGGCGCATGCAGAGCGCCCGGCGCCAAGGTCCCCCGTCCCGGACCACCCGCCGGCCGGCTCAGTTCAGCAGATCGAGCAGATGGCTGTACTTGACGGTGAGGCTGCGCCCCGCGCCGAGGGGTCGGAACCGGTCGAACCCCTCGATGTCGTCGTAGACGATGAAGAGCCCGGTGTTGGCGTCCGCGAGCATGGCGAAGCGCACGTTCGACGACCAGAGCCGCCGGCGGTCGTTGTACTGCACCAGGGCCTGCACGAACACCCGCGGGGTGAACGAGTAGTTGAGGCGGAGCCGCGCGAGGTTCGTCTCGAACGCGCCGCCCGGCAGCTCGAGGTCGTTGCGTTCCCAGGACACCTGGGTGTTGAAGCGCTCGCCGAGGCGCAGGCTCAGCCGCGGGCTGACGGTCGACCGCTGCCCGCCGAAGAGCCCGCCGAAGACCGAGAAGAACTCGAGGCTGAGGGCGGCGCCCTGGTCGGTCCGGAACCGAAGCTGGGCCTCGGCGTGGTCGTAGCGGTCGGCGGGGACGAGGACGTCGGGGTAGATGGCGAACGGCTCGAGCACCCCCTCGGTCGTCAGGTTCAGCGCGGTGCTCGCCCAGAACCCGTTGCGCCACTCCATGGTGTTGTCGAGGTGAATCCAGTCCGACTCGACCTGCCCGGTGTCGAAGTCGCGGATGAGGAAGACGGCCGCGTGCGGGGTCCACTCGTGGAAGCCGATCGAGTTGTCGGGGCGGAACGCGGTGCGGAAGGCGCCGTCGAAGCGGCGGTAGCCGCGCCGCGCGTAGAAGCCGGCCTCGGGGTTGAAGCCGGGCGCGACCTCGGTGAACCCGCCCCCGTAGCGGTACCGCTCGGACTCGTAGCTGGCCGCGGCGTTCCAGGCGTGGGTGCCCCCGGCCACGCCGGGCGTCTCCGTCCCCACCCCGAACCCCGACAGGGTCACCGTCTCGCCGATGCCCCACCGCCCGTCCACCGCGTAGCTCCGGTTGAAGTCGCCGGCGCCCGCGAGCTCGCCGGTGGCGCGCCGGTCGACGACCATCGCGCCCACGTTCGACCGGTTCGGCAGGTCCTGCCGCACCCGCGCCACCGTGAAGTTGTTCGCGGGGGTCGCCGTCTCGTCGACCGTCGCGGTCTGCATGTTCAGCACCCCGACGTGGGTGTTGGCCCCGACCTGGCCGGTCAACCGGCCGCCGCCCCGGATGGGGATGCGCTCGCCGTCGTCGCCGATGCCGACGCGGCGGCTGAAGAACAGCTCGAGCTCGCCCGGCTGCCCCACCGAGAACAGCCCCGCGTTCTCGAGGAAGAAGGGCCGCTTCTCGGGGAAGAACAGGTTGAACCGGTCGAGGTTGATCTGCTGGTCGTCCACCTCGACCTGCGCGAAGTCGGTGTTGTACGTGAGGTCGAGGGTGAGGCTCGGGGTCACGCTGTACTTCAGGTCCGCCCCGACGTCTCCGAGCCGCGTGGCGCGGGCGTCGACGTCGCGCCGCAGGGTCTTTCCGAGCACGTAAGGGTTCAACTGGAGGTTCCGCGGCGGCGGGACCTCGAGCCCGCGCAGCTCGCCGGCCAGCGACAGCCGGTTCAGGTTGAACTGGCGCGGCAGCGGCGCCCAGTACGACTGCTCGTTCCGGTGGCGGATGTTGCGCTGGAAGTTGATTCCCCACGTCTGGACGGGACCCGACGCGTAGCGCAGGGTGCGGAACGGGATGGCGAACTCGGCCGTCCACCCCACGTCGGTGACCCGCGTCGCCACCTGCCACACGCCGTCCCAGTTCAGGTTGAACCCGCCCCCCGAGCCGCGCTGCTGCTGGCTGCCGGACCGCTGCACGAGCCCGCCGCCGATGCCGCCGCTGCCCTCGCCCTCGTTGGTGAGCTGCCCGTCGTACTCGAGCCCGGCCGGGTTCGTCCCGAACACGAACCCGTTCTGCTGGTCCCGGTAGGTGTCGAGGACGATCTGGAAGCTGTCGGTCTCGACCAGGGACGAGTCGCGGCGGGCGTCCGAGACGATGATGGTGGCGGGGTCGCGGACGAAGCAGACCACCCCGAAGTAGATCGCCTCGTCGGTGTAGACGATGCGCACCTCGGTGCGCTCCGACGCCGGCTCGCCCTCGTCGGGGGTGTTCTGGCGGAACCCGGTCTGGGGGGCCGCGGTCGCCCAGACCGCCTCGCCGAGCACGTCGCCGTCGATCTCGGGTCCGCGCGCGACCCGCCAAGCGCGCGCGACCGGGGGCGCCGCGGCGGTCGATGCCTGGGCGCGCGTCTGCGCGGGCGGCGGCTGCGCGGCGCCGGGGACGGCGGCCAGGCTCGACGCGGCCAACGCAACGGACAGGACGACCCGGCCCGACAAGTCCAGGCTCCAGGACCTCTACGGCCCGTCGGGAAGCGGGCCGAAGTCGGGCGGCGGCACGCGGTGCCGGGTCGCCGCCTCGTAGGCGGACGCCGCCTTCAGCACTGCGGCCTCGTCGCCCGGGCCGGCCCAGAACATCATGCTGATGGGCAGCGGCGTGTCCAGCCGCGACGGCTCGTAGCCGGGGACGGCGTCGTAGCCGTCGCCGGCCGCGTTCAGGACGTAGCGCGGCTCGTAGACGACGTCGTTGAACCCGGCCGGCACGACAATCTCGGGCGCGCCGATGAGCGCGGTGATGGTCTGGGTCGACCCCGACGCGCCGCGGCCGTTGACGGTGGGCTCGCTGGGTCCGCCGACCTTCTGGTGAGGCAGGGTGTTCTCGGGGTTCACGAGCACGTCGAGGCGGTTCTCGCGCATCACCTTGGCCAGCACGAGCTGCATGACCGCGCGCATCTGCATGCGCTCGGTGTTGCCGGCCGAGCGCACGTCGTCGAGCGCGGCCCAGTTCGCCGAGCCCGCCTCGGCCGCGGCCGAGAAGTACTTGGTGTTGGCGTCGAGGCTCGCCATGTCGGTGACCCGCTCGTCGCCGCGCCGGGCAAGGTACTGGTCGATGTGGAAGGCGAAGGCCCGCGACGCGGGCGAGAGGGTCACGCGGCGCAGGTTCAGGTTGGCCGCGAGGGGCGCGCGGCCTTCCGCGAGCTCGACGAGGTAGCGCGTCGACGTGACGTCGTGGCCCGGCACCGCGAACTCGAGGGCGCCGTCGCGGGTCTTGGAGAAGTACTCGGGCATGTGGATCGGCAGGATCTCGGCCAGCGCGTCCTGGAACGTGTAGGCCATGTCGGCAACGTCGGGGTCGTCGGGATGGAGCGCATCCCGCGACTCGACGAGGGCCGCCCCCAGCCGGTCCCGGAGGACGGTCTTGATCTCGTCGTCGATCCGGTCGCTGATCGCCGCGTCGTTCACGGTGTGCTTGACCATGTACTCGCGGACGATCCCGATGCGCATGCCGGCCAGCGGCTGCTCTCCCTCGTCGCCGGGAACCTCGCCGACGACGAAGCCGGCGTAGGGCTCGTCGGAGACCAGCGCCTCCGGCACCGCCGTGTAGATGTCCCGGGAATCGAAGTAGCCGAGGGCAGGGTCGACGAGGGCGTCCAGCACGAGGGCGGCGTCGCGGACGGTGCGGCAGTTGATGCCCGCGCGGTCCACCAGGGGGTTCGACCCGACGGCGCCGCCGTAGGGGATCAGCCCCTTGGTCGTCAGCAGGCTGACGGTGGCGTTGCGCGACGCCGGCCCCTTGCACGACCCGCCCGTCTGCTCGCAGAAGGCGCAGGTGACGAGGTTCGCGGAGACCGCGACGCCCGACCCGGAGCTCGAGCCCCGCGGCGACCGCTCGGTGTCGTAGGGGTTGCAGGCCTGACCGCCCCACGTGCTCCGCTCCGCGTAGCCCAGGTACCGGGCGGTCGCGGCTGCCGGCCCGCCGGGGTTGCCGATGCCGCCGTTGAACTCGGTCGCGTTGGCCTTGGCGTAGACGATGGCGCCCTTCGACCGCAGCCGCTCGACGATGGTCGCGTCGGCGGGGGGCGCGTCCATCGCGAAGTCGATGTCGGCCGCCGTCGTCGTCCGCATGTCCTTCGTGTCGTAGACGTCCTTGAACCCCAGGGGGATGCAGTACATCGGCATCGCCGCGAGATCTGGACCCGAGCCGTACCGCGCATCCAGCTCCGCCGCCCGCTCGAGGGCGTCGGGCTGACGCCGGAAGGCGTCGCAGGCGGCGGGGCAGTCGGCGGGAATCTCCCCCGTCTCGGGGTGCGCGTCGCACGCGCCCGGGCAGCTCACGGACCGCTCGCCGCGCAGGTTGAGCGTGCTCAACGCGTTGACCTGACCCGCGTTCGGGACGCCCGCGACCATGCCGTACTGCGCCTGCACGGTGGGGTCCGACAGGGTGGGCTCCATCCTCCCGAGGTCGAGCGGGATGCCCGCATACCGGTCGAGGTCGGGCAGGATGCTCGAGGCGGCGACGGTGGACGTGGGGAACCGCACCGCCGCGCCGGCGCGAACCGGCCCGCTCGCGGACCCGACGGGCGCGCCGTCGAGGGTGACGAGCCGCGTGCAGGCGCCGTTGTAGGCGCGGGCCCGGTCGACGAAAGCCTCCACCAGCCCCCGGCAACTGATCCGACCGTCCCGGATGGCCCGGTGAATGCCCTCGATGGTCGCTTCCTCGACCTGGAACCGGTCCGCTTGGCCCGCCTCGGGCTGCGCGGCCGCGATTGTCGGCGTCAGCAGCACCCAGGCCCCAACGGCCATCGCTCCGGCCGACACCCGGCGCGCTGGTCTCCGAGTCGTCGTCGATGCGTTCATGCCAACCTCCCGAAGCGCAGGAGCCACGGTCAGGGCCCTGACGGCAGGGCCAAGGGTTCGGTAGCGTCGTCGGATTATACGGGCAGGCGGCGTATTCCGCTTGCAGGCAGCGGCTCCGGTTGCAGGGCCGGAAACAGGCCGGCCGGACTCTACTGCCACTGGCGAATCACGATACTCGCCGGCAAGCTGGCGTAAATTCCCCGCGCCGTTCCCGTGGCGGTCGCCTCGCCGCGCGGCTCGTACCGGCCCAGTGGGCCTTGAGTCGCTACAAGCGGCCCAACCGCGATCTCGCGCTCCTCGTCGTCGACGCCGACACCAGACGGCTCCAGCCGAGCCTCGACTGCGGCGACCGACAGATCCGTGGCCGGATCGAAGCCGGAACCGACCTGCACCTCGCCCAGTGGAAGCGGAAGCCGAACGAGCCGTCGCCCCTCCTGCTGGCCGCCGACCCGATGGTGAACATCGAATGCGTGCTGGCCGCCGCCGAACCGGCGACCGGCCGAGTACCAGGTGCGCGTCGAGGGCTGGAACCCGATGCTCACAGACGCGTTGGCTCGATCCCGTACTTGGCGGCAAGACCGTTGACCAGCCACGCCAAACCGCGATCTTTGGCGAGGTGGGTCACGAGCCTCTGCCACGAGCACCGCTTGAGTAGCGACCGCGCCCGTAGCACCCTGGCTGCCGCCTCCCACTGCCGTCTGGCCTCACCCCCCGGCAGGAAGGCCGGGTTGCGGTCATCGTAAGATGACGAGGGCATGACCGCCTTCGGCATCGACCGTCCCGTCGGGCTGGACGCTTGCGGCGAGGACGTTCCTGGCCAGCTGATAGATGCCGTTGAAGGGGCACGGGGCCATGTCCTGATCCGCCGACCAGTCGAACAACAGCGGTAGGTACTGCCAGTACTGGATGCCCCTCTCCGTGAGGGAGCAGCGGGTCCGTCGGCCGCGTTGGCGCGGGAAGGACCCGTCGCAGTGGTCGCGCTCGTAGTTTCGGTCCTTGTTCGCCTCCAAGCCGGGGCGGGAGCACTGGCTGAACTCAGCCTCCGTGAACTTGCACTCCACCGCAACACGATGCTCGCCATCGTCGAGCCAAACGTCGACCGACGTCGGGCTCGGTTCGCCCAGATGCCGGACGAGGTGTTCCAACTGGACTCTCACGCCGCTTCGTACCGTCAGCAGTCCGTCGTCGTCGGTCAGGCCCGCCAGCGCGTCCGCCTTGCCCACTGCGGCCAGCGAGCCGAAGACGCTCTGTGCGAGGGCCTGCGAACTTCGCATGCTGCCGAAGTAGCGGTGTCGCTCGGAGGCGGACAGGCTGCGGACGATGGCTTGGCGCACCCTCGGCTCTACACCAGGTGGAAAAAGCAGGTTGTGCTCGGCGCTCCGGCGACGGAACACGGGCGGACAGCGAGACGAGCGCTTGAACTTCCCGAAGAGGTCTCGCCGATCTCCGAACTCGCGCTCGGCATAGTCCCAGAAGCGCCGAAAAGCAGCGGACAGATAGTCCTCGTACGCGCCCATCTTCAGCCCGCTGCACCGCCGATGAGTCGCTCGTCCACAGACGCCATGTGGCAGTTGCCGACAAGGCGAGCCCGCTTCCCGCTCACGCCCATCTCGAACTCGGCGTCGAGCAGCGCGACCAAGCAGGTTTCGAGCCCCAAGATGCCCCGAAGGCGGGACACGAGACCATTGATGGCGGGAAGCCACCTTCCAGCTCTCGGATGGTTCAGGTACCCGGTCCAATAGTCCTCCGGCGCCATGACGACCAGCGTCGGCCGGGTCGCCGACAGGGGGTGCTGCTCGGCGAGCTCCGACGCGATCGCGTCGACGTTGGCCTCGACGATAGCGCAGTAGGTCAGGCCCTCCAACAGCGCCCGTAGCGGCGTGTCGCCGTAAGTCTTTTGCCCGGCTACCTTTAACTCAATGACGCAAGGTAGCTTCCCGTTCACGACCGCGAAGACGTCGACCTTTCCAACGCCCGAATCGCCTTGGCGGGCCTTCAGCGGCATCTGGTAATCGATGATCGCGAGCGGCCGTTCGTCCGGCAATGCGAAGACAGAACCGCCCCATGACGCGTTGCAGAACGCGACGGCGAGATGCTCTTCCCTCCGGTTGGATGACGCACGGCCGGCGGTGAAGCCGGTGTGGCCCGTGAAATAGCGCTTCCGGCGTGGCGCTGCCTGCACGAGGTTCTCGTAGAGGTGGGCGAGCTGTTCCACGTCTTCGGCCAAGGTGCCAGCAACCTCGGCAAACTCACCGATCCGATTGACGGCAGAGCTGCGATGGAGGCCAATGAGGCCCTGGGCATACATGGCTGGATGGAGATGATACACCTCGCGGCGATCAGCGGATCCGGCCGGTGAGAACCGCCAACGCCCGTCTGCCCGCGCCGGGACATGTTCACGCTCGCGGCAGATTGGCCGGAGGGCGGCTCGACCGCTACGACGGGTGATGCGGCCCGATGGCGCGCGGAAGGGTTGGGGCTCGTCGAGGAAGCACGGAGACAGGTCACGAACGCTTGACCGTGACCCGGCCGCCGATTTTGCCTCCGCCCCGCGCCCGCGCACCAACGGGATGGGCCGCCCCACCGCCGGACGCGACCTCGCCGAGGTTGCGCCGAAACCAGGGGACGTGGCACGATCGAGATCGTTGGCCATTCTGCCGTCGCCGCCGTGTCGCGGGACGCAGTTCGGGTCAGACAGACCCAGCCGGTAGCTCGTGCGTTGTCGCCACAGCCGCGGCAGAGGAACGGCCGGAACAGGCCGCAGAGGGTTGAGTTGCGGCTGCCTAACACGCGACCGCGGGAATCCACCAGCGATGAACGACACCATAGCCGCAGCGGACGGAAACAGCACGCCGGTAGCGATCGGACCGACGAGCCCCCGGTGCCACATCACCGGAGTGACCGCCTTGAACATCCCCGACCCCAGACACGAGGGCGGAGACTGGCACAACCACGCAACGTGGTTCGCAACCGAGCCGGAAAGACTGAACGAGCACGACTTCACCGACGAAGAGACATACGGAGTACTGCTCGACGAGTTGGGCCGAAGCGGCGTCCAGGACGCTCGGGCGGGACTGAGGGTGCTCGGACACCCGGCAGGCGAAAGCGAGAGCCCGATCTGGACGGCGGCGTACGACCGAGCCGTCATCGAGACGGCATGGGCCCAACTGAGAACGGACAAGTTGTACGGAGAGGTGCCGGACCTGAAGCCGGTCGACAGCCTTGAACTGACTCAATGGCTGTGCTGCACGCTCCACTGGACACGACTGACTTGGTGGGCGTGGAGACTGCGGTGGGCACTGCAAGGCGACGAACGCCGCAAATGGGACACGTGGAGACGGGAGTGGCGCCCGTGGGCGTGATGCCGCCGTACCCGAAGATACCGTTCACGCCTGAAGAAGTGACGCGGGATGAGGACCTGAAGCGCATCGGCAGAGCATACCAAGCGGAAATGGACCGCCAGGACAACCCCTGCGCGCTGAAGGGCGGCACGGCACTACGGCTGAAGATCGGACTCCCAAGACCGTCCACCGACCTCGACTTCGAGGGTGACGCGCCAGTCAACCTGCGAAAGAGCGTGCGAAACGCCATCGAGCAAGCAGGGTTGACGAACAATTACAGAGTGGGCGTAAATTGGGGTTGGCGAGGAACCGTTCGAATCAGGCCTGCACGAACGGGGCTCGCGGGTTCAGGCCCAACGAGGCTCGATTACCGGCGCACCGGCACCAGACCGAACATGCCCGAGCGGGTTCCCCTCGACAAGTGCGAACGAGTCGACGGAATTCTGATCTACAACGACGATGAACTGATCCGCAGAAAACTGGCGACCGTAGTGGGCGACAAACCGCGCTGGAAGGCGAGAGACATCTACGATGCGGGATGGATCGTGACCGAACACGCCGACCTGATCGGTGTCCAGGAGCGCAGGGCGCTGAAGAAGTGGATGGCGAGCACGACAAGGGCAGCAGTCAACCAGATCAAGGATCGCATGAGACGCGACAGCGTAATACGCCGCGTAGAGGCTGACGAGGTCTGGTCCAGACTACGAGACGGCGTGAGACTCCTCCCCCAACGCTGCTGAGGCGGGCGCTCGCGCACGCCGCACAGTACCACAGCCGGATTCCCGCGGCTGCGCCAACCGTACCTCAAGGACGCAACCCTCGCGGGGGACCCGGCACTGGCACCATTAGAACACGAACCGACCCCGTCGACCCGAGCCCGCCGCGTGTTGACCGCCGAGGGGCGGGAGGAAGCGCCGCGCGGCGGGCGCATCGGCCCGACCGCCGGCCTACTGCCGCGGCCGGACCACGATGTGCGCGAGGCCGCTCGCATCGGGCGGGAGTTCGTCCCCCCCGGCCGGCATCCTGCTCATCGAGAGCATGTAGGCGACGACGTCGACGTACTCCTGGTCGGTGAGGGACGCGGGGTTGTCCTCGGGCATCGTCAGCCGCGTGTACGCGAGGAGGACGGCCAGCGATCGCCCCTCCCACACGCGCAGGAAGCGCGCCCGCGCCAGCGGCGGCGTGGACACCATGTCCGGATCGTCGGGAGCGCCGTTCAGCCGCCGCCCGTGGCACAAGCTGCACGCGCCGAAGTAGATCTGCCGCCCGCGCGCCGCCTGGGCCTCGGTGTAGACGCCGTCCCACACCGACGCCGCCGGTTCCCCGTCCGCGAGCCGGTCCAGCACCGCCGCGGCCGCGTCGGACGACACCGTCCCGAGGCCGTTCGTCCAGGCGCCGCGGACGTAGCTCGCGAGAGCGGCGGTCTCGGCCGCGGTCAGGGCCGGGAACGCCGGCATGTTCCCGATGCCCTCGCGGATGGCGCGGACGACGCGGGCCGCGTTGCCGAGGCGCTCGTTGCCGTCGAGGGCGGGGAACGCCCCCGAGCGGCCCGCCCCCGAGTCTCCGTGGCACAGCGCGCAGTGCGCCTCGTAGAGCCGCCGCCCCTCGACCACCGTCTCGTCGGCCTGCGCGGCGGCGGCGCCGGGAACGAGGAGGCAGGCGAGGAGTCCATGCACGAGGCCCCGCAGAATCCGATGCGTGCAGCGCGCGGCCTCGCCGCGGGCTCCCGGACTCGGACGACCAACCAGGATCTCTTCCATCAGACCAACCCCCGCATCGTGCCGCCCCCGCCCGCGCCGAGGGCGCTCTGCCGGCCGGCCGAGTCCGTCCGCCCGGAGCGATCAGGACCAGATATCGGCATCCGAGAGCTCCTGATCCTGTTCCAGCTCCGCCCGGACCGTCGTGTCGGCCGTCACCGCTCCGTCGAAGCGGAAGGGGATGCAACCCCTTCCCGAGACGAAGAGCCGGTACTCGCCGGCCGGGACCCGCAACTCCGCCATCCCGCGCTCGTCCGTGACGGCGCGGTACGGGTGCGCCACCACCCGGGCCCCCTCGACCGGAGTCCGGCTCGCGGCGTCCAGCGCGACGACCGTCACGCAGCACTCGGGCGCCGGCACGACCCGTACGCCGAAGCGGGCGCGGCCAACGGTGTGCGGGTTCGCCGCCCCGCCCGGATCGGCCGCCCCGGCCGGCTCCACTGCACCGCTCGGCTCCACCGCGCCGCCGGTCGTCATCGCACCGCTCGGCTCCGCCGCGCCGCCGGTCGTCACCACCCTGCTCGGCTCTGCCGCGCCGCCGGTCGCCGCCACCCCGCCGGGCTCCACCGCGCCACCAGTCTCCGCCACCCCGCCGGGCTCCGCCGCGCCACCGGTCGCCGACCCGTCGCCGGGCGCCGCGGCCGCGCCCGTCACCGCCGTGGCCTCCCATGTGTAGAGGCCTTCGGCTTCCGGGGCAACGAGAGCGACCTCGGCATGGTAGAGCGCGTCGGTGCCGGGCCACGGTTCCTCACCGACGGTCGCCGTCGCCCGGATGCCGCCCTCGTGGTCGCGCACCTCGACCTGCCGGCCGTTGGACCCGCGAGCGGAGGAGCAGGTGACCCCGATCTTGACGGTGAAGCGCTTCCCGTGCTCGATGACCACCGGCACGTCCCAGACGACGACCCGTGCGGCGTCCGGCGCGGCGGCGCCAGCGTCCGCGTTCGCAGACTGCGGATGGTCGTGACGGTCCATGGTCGGTCAGCGCGTCAGGCGGGATCGATCATACGACTTCCGGGCGCTCCCCGCTCAAGTGCGTCCGGTCGCGCGCGGCGCCCGCCGTCCCGGCGCCCCGAATCGCGGTGTTACGATGACCCGGATGGCATCCCGGCGGCTCGAACACCACGAGATCGAGGCGCTCCTGCACGGATCGCCGGCGGACCGCCGGCGGCTGCTCGACTACTGGAACGAGCTGATCGGCCGGCTCCCCCCCGAGCTGGAGCACCGGCGCCCGTGCCTGCTCGGGCCGCCCGAGGCGTTTCCGGACGAGCCGGCGCCGGCATCGTATTTCAGACACTGGACGGACCACGACCCGGACCGAATGGGGCCGCGCAGCATCGCGGTCGCGCGGCGCCTCGCGACCAGTTGCGCCGGCTGGGCCCGCCGGCCCGGCGCCGGCGAGTTCTACGACGCCATCCACAGCGACGAGGTCGATGCGAGGCAGCGATGCCTCATCAGCACGTGGGCCGAGGAGGCGAGCCGCCTCGACCTCCTCGACGCCTGGGGCGAGCACGTCTACACGATCCGGCAACTCGTCGCCGCCTTCCACAAGGTGGAGGGGCTGCGCACGTTCACGAGCTTCCGCTGGCTGAACAACATGGCGATGGCGCCCGAGGCCGACGGAATACCGCTGTGGAACTGCTGAGCCTGCCGTCGCCGGCGCGAAAGCTGTGGCACAGAACGCGCGGTGTCCTCCACCGGGCCCTCTCGCAGATGGGGAGGCCCCAGCCCCGTTGGCACGTCGGCGGCGGCACGATCCTCGCTCAGCGCTGGGCCCACCGCGAGAGCACCGACATCGATCTGACGGTGCCCGCGGGCAGCCGGATACTCGAGCTCGACAAGCGCTTCGGCGGCACCCTGGAAGCCGACATGTACGCCCTCGGCGCCCGGGACGTCCTGATGGGCTCGACGCTCCACCGCATCGTCTTCGACGAAGGCGTCGTCGACATCGCCGAGCTGGACAGCCGCCCCGCGTCCGGCCACCGGCGGGTCCTGATCGACGACCACGAGGTCGCGGTGAAGAGCACCGCCCAGATACTGCGCGGCAAGCTGGAGCGGGCGCTGAAGCGGGAGAGTCCGGCCAGAGACCTGTTCGACGTCGCGGTGGCGCACCACGCGGCTCCCCACGCGCTGGCGTGCGCCGTCAACATGCTCGATGCCGAGACGATCCGCGGCGTCGGGAACCACTGGAAGACGAACGCCTACCGTCTCGAACGGGAAGCGGGCACGAAGCTGCTGCGCATCGCCCCCGAGTACGAGCCCGAACGGCGCAGACTCGTCGACCGCGCCCTGGAGCGGCTCGACGGCGCCGTCTACCGGCAGGTCACGATTCGAAAGGACGCGGGCGACGTCGCCGTCCTGACGCGGACCGGAGCGCACGCCCGGAACACCATCCCGGTATCGAGAGACGACCCGGCCGGGGCGCTCGACGCCGCCGGCATCGCGGCGTTCCTCAACCACGCCGCGCGGGGCGGCGCGGAGGCCGTTCTCGCCGACGTCCTGGCCGCCTTCGACGCCGGCCCGTCGAGCCTGGTGATCTTCGACTGGAACGCAGGGGCGCCGGGCATCCGGTGACGCCCGGCCCCGGGACGTGTCGACACCCACCGGCGAAGTCCGCGACGGCCGCCCTCGACGCCGACACGTGGACTGGCGCGGGCCGCCCCGTTCCCCGTGGACCCGCGAAGTCCGCGGCGCCCTTCCTCTACGCCGACGGCTCCTCCGTGGCGCAGGCGCGGGCCGCCCCGTTCCCCGTGGACCCGCGAAGTCCGCGGCGCCCTTCCTCTACGCCGACGGCTCCTCCGTGGCGCGGCGCGGGCCGCCCTGTTCCCCGTGGACCGGCGAAGCCCGCGGCGCCCGTCGTCTACGCCGACGGCTCCTCCGCGGCGTGCGTGCCCGCGATGTAGCCGTGGACGTGGCCCTTGCCGAGGCCGTGCTTGTTGAACCCGCCCACCGCCTCGCCGCCCGCGTAGAGGCCGGGGATGGCCTCGCCCTGCATGTCCACCACCTGCTGGCGGCCGTTGACCCGCAGGCCGCCGTAGGAGTCGTGCCAGACCACCATGATCGACAGCGCGTAGAACGGCGGCCGGTCGATACGGTACATCGGGGCGTCGGCCTCGCGCTCGAAGTCGGGGTCCGCGCCCGCGTCGACATGGCCGTTCCACTTCGCCACCGTCTCGGCCAAGTGGCGCAGAGGCACCCGCTGGAACTCGTGGCCGGCCTTTATCTTCTCGGCCAGCTCCTCGATGGTGTCGGCCTTGAAGAAGTAGCCGTTGTCGGCCACGTAGGGGAAGTAGAGCTCCCAGCCGGTGCGGTCGACCGCCTCCTCGTCGAAGATGGCCCACAGCGGCCCCGAGTGGTAGTCGGGCGCCTCCGACCCCTCGTTGATGGCCAGCGCGGCGTCGAGGCCGTGCTCGTAGCTGTACATCTCGCGCACCCACTTCGCCTGGCAGTTGCGCCAGTCGAGGGGCTTGTGGTCGAGCCCCCGGCCCGGGGTGGCGCCGTCGCCGGGGTACCGGCTGCCGGCCGGCCGGGAGGGCAGGCGGACCTCGTTGAAGAACCGCTTCCCGACCTGGTTCACCGCGATGAACTCCTCGAAGCCGGCGCTGCCGACGTTGACCCCGGCCGAGCCGCGGAAGCCGAACGTCGGGTGCCCGGGCATCATCGTCGTGTACGCGTCGCGGGTGCCGAGGCGGGTCGAGATGTGGAACGTCGTGGGGTACGACAGGTTCTGCTGCATCCCCGCGAGGTTGGCGCCCACCCGCAGGCCGGCGACGAGCGCGCTCGCGTCCTGGCCGTGGGGGCCCTGCAGGGCGAGGCCGCTCGTCGGGAACGCGGGCTCGCGCATGGCCGGGTAGAACATGCTGCGGACCTGGGGGTTGCCGGCGTGGCCGCCGCTGGCGAGGATGACGCCCCGGCGCGCGCGGATGGTCACCGTCTCGCGCCGCTCGTCGACGTTGCCGTTCTGCCAGTAGCTCTGCATGAGTTCGCCGGTCTCGGGGTGGTGGCGCGGCGAGTAGTGGGCGCGGATGCCCACCACGCGGCCCGAGAACGGCTTCTCGCGGATCAGATCCGCGAAAGCGCGGTGCAGCATGAACTCGACGCCCTTCTCGCGGGCCGAGAACTCGAGGGGCCGGGCGAGGGCCGCGCCATTGCTGACTGCGCCGGGCGCGACCGAGCGGCTCGCGTTGTTCATCTGCACCGGGGCGAACGCGCTCGTGCGCTCGGGGTCGGCGACGCCGGCGTCCTCCGCCGTGATCGTGCCCGCCTTGATGTCGGTCTTGTCGCCGAGCATGAGGAACGCGCGCGCCCCCCGCGCGCGCGACAGGCCGCCGCCGCCGTGGGTGCCGCCGGCGCGCGCGAACCGGACGTAGTTGTCGATGAGCAACTGCCGCGTGGCCGGGCAGTTCTCGGCCCACGAGCGCGAGAGCTCGCGCTCGTTGTAGCGGTACGGACTCTGGCCCTTGCGGTCGAGGACCGACCAGTCGGTGAGGTCGGTGAACAGGAGGTCGACGCTGTCGTCGAGCTCCTCGGGCGCCTCGGTGGGTTCGACGGTGATGAACCCCTCCTTGTCCTTCTCGCCCTTCATGTCGCGGACCTGGACGGGGTCGCCGCCCCCGAGGGACACGAACGACCCGCTGTGCAGCATGCGGCCGCCGACGTCGTAGTTCGCGTCGACCACCAGCACGCTGGCCCCGAGGTCGCGCGCGCGGATGGCGGCGGTGAGGCCGGCGCACCCGCCGCCGGCGATGATGACGTCGACCTCGTAGTCCCAGGCGACGTCCTCGGCCGGGGTCTGCGCCTCGGCCGAGCCCGGCGCCAGCAGCGCGCCCGCCCCCAGGCCGGCCGCCGCCCCCGTCTTGACGAAGTCCCGCCGGCTGACGCCCGGCTCGTTCTCGAGCCGCGGATCGTCGTGGTCGTTGTCGCGCTTCTTCGCCATCTCGAGCCTCCCTGCGGTCACCCTCGCGGGTTGCCGGCCGCCGTGGCCGGCGGTTCCCCCCACCGTCAACCGATTATGCCACCCCGAGGGTCCGGCGGGCGAACCGCACAGGCCCGATGGTGTTCCTGCTGAGGCTGGGAGCGGCAATCGGCGCGTTCCGGCACACCATCCGGTCGAGCTCCCGGGCGCGCGAGTCCGGGGAGGTGTTCTCGGACGGCGGCAAGCTGATGCGAATCCAGCGGCGCCGGCCGGGTCGTGGAAGATGCACCGGACGATGACGGTCGGCGACCCCGGCGGCAAGTCAGGTGAGGGCTCGTGGCGGCGTCACGGAAACGACAAGTGCGTGAACGCCTCGAGCATCGCCGACTCCGACGGTGACGCCAGGACGTGCTGCGCCGCAAAGTCGTCGGCTTGCGGATAGCTCGTCTCTCGCACCCGCGCCGCCGCCGTCTCGAGGTCGAACTCCGTGTGGCGGAGCTCCACCCCCGATCCGAGCAGGAGCCAATCCGCCCCGGTGCGCCCGAACGGCATTCCCACGCTCCCGGCGTTGACGACGCGGACGCGGCCGAGCGGCCGGTCGAACGGCATGTGGGTGTGACCGCAGACGACGAGCGGGGCCGTCACGCCTTCGAATGCCTCCAGCAGACCCTCCTCGGGGGTCAAGCGGGTGAAGCACTCGCACTCGCTTCGCGGCGTCCCGTGGCAGAACAGGACCCGCCCCATCCCGCCGACCTCGAGCTCCTGAGTCCCGGGCCATCCCTTGAGCAGCGCAAGGTGCCCGCCGCGCAGCTCGCTCGCGGTCCAGCGCAACACCTCCCGTTGCGGTTCCGGAAGCGGCTCGCCGGATGCGGTGCCCCAGTACGTCACCGCGTCGGGGTCGCCCGCCTCGGCCTGCGCCAGCACCGCCAACTCTCCGTTGCCGCAGATGAAGTGCACCGGCGTGTCGAGCCCGAGGAGCAACTCGAGGGTCTCGCGGGGCATCGGGCCGGGAACGACATCGCCCCCGACCAGCATGCGGTCGACCTCCGCGTTGCGGACCTCCCCGAGCACCGCTTCGAGAGCCGGCAGGTTCGCGTGTATGTCATAGAGCGCCGCTACCCGCATCGTGCAATCCCCTCGCCTGTCTTGCCCCGGTCCGTCCACCGAACGAGCGGCGTGGGTATGGACAGCGCCAGGATCGGTAACGGAACGACATGCCGATCAAGTGGTCAGGCGAACGACCGCGCGGCGGCCCCGACGTGTTCGGCGCATCACCTCGCCACGTCGTCGCTATCGGAGATCGGCACGCCGCAAGGCGCCGTGAAGTCGTTCGGCGGGAGATGCCCGGTGTTCACGGTCCCGGCCGGCTCGAAGCACAGCACGTACGCGTCCTCCGCGGCCGAGGTGCGGTGCTCCACGCCACGCGGTACCAGCACGCACTCTCCTTCTTTCATGTCCACCCGCCGGTCGCGAAACTCCACCGAGAACCGTCCCTTCCACACCAGGAAGAACTCGTCGGCATCGTCATGACGGTGCCACGGGAAGTCGCCCTTCGCCCGGATGAGCTTCACCTCCTGCCCGTTGAGGGCGGCGATGACGCGCGGGCTCCACACGTCCTGGAGAACACTGCAGCTCTCGTCCACGTTGATCTTGGCCGTCATCGCCGTCCTCTCGAGGGCCGCCTCGCCGGCCGGCGCGTTCACCGGCGAAACTCCCCGACCACACCCGGCTCACCCGAAAGCCGCGGGACTGTCGTCCTGGTTGGGTGGTGGAGCCATTTCTTCTGGCGCATCAGCTTGTCATGGTCTGAGGCGACTCCAGGTTGGTGATGCCACGCGCGAACCTCCACGATCCATCTTCGACGCGACGCAGGATCGAGTTGCCGCGGGCCATGACCACCACTGCGTCGCCTCCCGCCAGTGGCTTCATTTCGAGCGTGTCCGTTCCGCGAACGAACGCCCAATCGCCGCCCACCTGAATCTCCTCGGGCGCAAAGACCTGGCTGGCTTCGAATCCGGCAAAGAAGGCGCGGTAGCTCTGCTCCAATGCGGCGCGCCCCCACCACCGACGGAGCGTTGGCCGGCATGAACACGACGTCATCCGTCACCAGGTCCAGAAGCCGGTCTACGTCCCTGTGATGTACCGCTTCCGCCCAGTCCCGGAACCGCCGGGCAAGCGGCCAGTTGGAGACCCGAGCCGCGATGCCGCCCGACGGTTCCGACGCCGGCCCTCGGCTGGCGGAAGCGGTCGCGAGGCACTATCGCCGGGACGTGCACTCCATCGCTCTTGGCGCGGTTCGTCCATGGCCCGACTTCACCCGCCGGTGATGAAGTCGAGGTAGTTCTCCCGGTCGACGACGCGGAACGAGCCGGCGGGATACGCCTCGCGCCAGGCGCGGGGGGCGCGGAGCCAGGGTCGCGGCGTCCACTTCATCTCGACGCCGTCGAGGCGGCCGCCCCGCTCTTCGACGAGGTCGATCTCCTGGCGGTCGTAGGTGCGCCAGAAGTAGCTCTCGGCCTGACGTCCGGTGTAGAGGTTGTGCTTCAGCCGCTCGACCATGACGTAGTTCTCCCACAGCGCGCCCACGTCGTCGCGTAGCGCGATGGGGTTGAAGTTGTTGATCAGTCCGTTCCGGACGCCGTTGTCGTAGAAGTAGTAGCGCCGGCTCTTGGCGATCTCCTTGCGGAGGTTGCGGCTGAAGCCGAGCCGGCCGTAGATGACGTAGGCCTTCTCGAGGAGGTCGAGGTAACGTTCCACCGTGTTCTTGCTCATCCCGAGCCGGGTCCCGAGCTCGGCGACCGAGACCTCGCCGCCGATCTGGAAGGCGACCGCCTGCAGCAGGCGCAGCAGCTTGTCGGCGTGCCGCACACCTTCGAGCTGCAGAATGTCTCTGAAGAGGTAGGACGCGATGAGTTCTTTCAGGTAGATCTCACGATCCTCCATCGACTCCGTCAGGACCACTTCGGGATACGACCCGTATATCAACCGCATCTCAAGCTGGGCCTTCGTCTCGGGGGCCGTCTCGACCGCCGCGAGCTCCAGTTGCGCGAGGGGGAGGAGCAGAAGCGTGCGCTTCCGCCCCGTGAGCGGTTCGCCGGTCTGCCGGGCGAGGTCGAAAGACGACGACCCGCTCGCCACGATGCGCAGCCCCTGGACGTGGTCGACGAGCAGCTTGAGGTTGAGGCCGACCTGCCGCACGTGCTGCGCCTCGTCCACGATCAGCGTCGTCCGCCGTCCGACGAGCGCGCGCAGCTTGGCCACCGACTGGCTCTCGAGGTACTCGCGCACGTCGACGTCCTCTCCCGACACCAGCAGCGCGTCCGGATCGTGCTGCCGCATGTACTGTCGAAGAAGCGTCGTCTTGCCGACCCGCCGGGGGCCGTAGACGACGACCACCCGGTTGGGCGCGACCGAGCGCGCGAGGCGCCCGAGTTGAGCGTGCGGGATGTAATTGCCGGCCACGAACTGACCAAATTAACGCTAATTTAGTCAGTCTGTCAAGCTCGCATTCAACTCGTCCGCGCGAGGGATTCGACGGCGGCCTCGGCCTCGAGCTCGTCGGCGAGCTGGTTCAGCTTGTCGAGATCGACGCCCGGCCGGAACCTGAAGGAGTGCGGGATCGCCGTGGGCGTCGGGATGTCGCGCGGGGCCATCTCGCACGACAACCCGGCGCGCAACGCCCGGTTGATCATCTCCTTGAACGACACCCCGAGCGTGGCCGCCTGCTGCCTCAACAGCTCAGCCAGATCGTCGTCGAGCGTCAGCATGGTCCGCATAGCGCGGACATCATGGATTCTCACCAATTTGATGTCAACTCACCACGCCGACGTTGGCACCCTCGGTCTGCCCGCGGCTCAGTCAGACTGCCGTAGCGCCGCCAGGGGGTCGATTCTCGTCGCGCGCCACGCCGCGAGCAGGCTCGCCGACGCGCACACCGCCAGGAGCAGCGCGGTGAGCACGGCCAAGGTCCCGGCCGCTCGCGGGGCCACGCCGAAGAGCAGGGGGCGCAGCAGCTCGGCGGCGGCGAGCGCGACCCCGAGGCCGACAGCGGCGCCGAGCAGGGTGAGCGCGAGGGCCTGTCCCCAGACCAGCGTCAGCACGTCGAGCGCCTGCGCGCCGAGCGCGCGCCGGACGCCGATCTCGCGGGTCCTCCGGGAGACGCCGTAGGCGACGATGCCGAAGAGGCCGACGGCGGCGAGGCCGAGGGCGAGGCCGGCGAGCAGGGTCGCCATCGTCATGTTGAAGCGCCACGGGCGCAGGGCGTCGTCGACGAGGGCGCGTAGCGGCACGACGGACCGGACGACGAAGTTGGGGTCGGCCCGCGGCACCTCGGCACGGAGGGCGGCGGCGAGCCGCGCGGGGTCGCCCCCGGTCCGGACGACCAGGTGGTTCAGGCCCATCGACACCTGGGTGAACGGCACGTAGAGGTCGAAGCGTCCGCGCGCGATCTCCCGGTACCGCGCGTCCTCGACCACGCCGACGACGGTCTGCCACGCCGGGAGGCCGTCGGACGCGGCCTCGGCCTCGGCCCCGATCGCGATCAGGCGCCGGCCCACGGCCTCGCCCGACGGCCACAGGTATCGCGCGAGCGATTCGTTGACGAGGACGGCGGGGGGCGCGTCGGCGGTGTCGCGGTCGGTGAAGGTGCGGCCCGCGACGAGGTCGAGCCCCATCGCCTCGACATAGCCGGGCGACACGGACTGCACGGCCACCGGCGGCCGCTCCGGCCGGTCGGGTCCGTCGAGCGGCTCGCCCTCGAGCACCACGCCGCCGTCCACGCCGACGACCCCGTGCTCGAAGGGCAGCAGCATCATCCCGCCCGCGGCCTCGGCCCCGCGCAGGTCGCGGAGGCGGGCGAGAAGCTCCCGGTAGGCGGTCCGCCTCGACGCGACCTCCCCGTAGGCGCCGTCCCTGGCGGCGAGGGTGAGCGCTAGCACGCCGCCGGGCCGGTAGCCGAAATCGACGCGCGCCAGGTTGACGTAGCTGGCCGCGAGGAGGCCGGCCCCGACGGTGAGGACGAGGGCCATCGCGACCTGCGAGACGACGAGCGCGTTGCGGGCGCCGGCTCCCGCGCGCCCCGCGGTCGCGCCATGCGCGCCGTCGCGCAGCCATGCGACGAGAGACAGCCGGCCGGGGCGCGGAGCCGCCGCCGCGGTCATCGCGAGCGCGAGCCCTACGGCGAGCAGCGCGGCGAGGGCGACCGAGGTCCCGTTCACCGCGGCCTGCTCCAGCCGGGGCATGTCGGCGGGGCCGAGGGCGACGAAGAGCGGCAGCGCCGCCGACGCGAGGGCGATGCCGCCCGCGGCCGAGGCTCCGGTGACGAGCAGGGTCTCGAGCAGGTGGGCGCGGAACAGGCGCCCGCCGCCGATGCCGAGCGCACACTGCACCGCCGTGTCGCGCCGGCGCGACTGCGCCCGCACGATCATCAGCCCGGTCACGTTGGCGCCGGCGATCA
This sequence comes from Vicinamibacterales bacterium, assembly GCA_965204675.1. Lineage (GTDB taxonomy): Bacteria > Acidobacteriota > Vicinamibacteria > Vicinamibacterales > UBA8438 > JAJEEA01. Next base: position 3,264,101 of record OZ242003.1, on the reverse strand, counting down.
GCAGCAGGAGCGCCACGCCGCCGAGGAGAACGAACAGGGCCGCCTCGGCGTTGCCGAAGACGTAGTCCGTCAGGGGCGTGACGACCGCGCGCCGCGTGCCCAACCGCGAGAAGTGCGCTTCCCACAGCCCCGGCACGATGACGTCCATCTCCGCCCGCGCCTCGTCCAGGGTGCGGCCCGGCGCCAGGCGACCGATCGCGTAGAGGATCCCGAGGCCGCGCTGCGCGCCGGCGTCCATGCCGTTCTCGCGGAAGATGCCGGCGAGCTCGCGGCCGACCGGGGTCCACACCTCGGCGCCGGGCGGGAACTCGAACGCGGGCGGCATGACCCCGACCACCGTGAAGGGCTCGCGCCGCGCGCCGACCGGCACCGCCGAGCCGACGACGTCGGGGTCGCCGTCGAAGTACTGCCGCCACGCGGCGTGGCTCAGCACCATGACGCGCTCGGCCTCGGCGCCGTCCTCCTCCGGCAGGAACGTCCGGCCGAGCCGCGGCCGGGCCCCCAAGGTGTCGAAGAACGACGCGGAGACGGCGCTGATGGTCAAGCGGACCGGCGGGTCCTCCTGGACCTCCACCTCGCCCCACGTCGTCGACCCCATCGCGGCCATGCCCGCGAACGACCGGGCCTGCACGCGCCAGTCCTCGAAGTTGGGCAGCGACACCTCGATGTGGGGGTTGTCGCTGCTGTCGTCCTTCTCCCAGAGGACGACGAGCTCGTCCTGGTCCGCGAACGGCAGGGGCTGCAGGAGGACGGCGTCGACCACCGCGAAGAGCCCGACGGCCAGCCCGAGGCCGAGCGCCAGGGTGAGTATCGCCGCGAGAACGAAACCGGGTTGACTGCGCAGGCTGCGGAACGCGTAGCGCAGGTCCTGGCGGCACCCGTCGGCGAGCCGGAGTCCCCGCGCCGCCCGGGACGCATCGTCGGAAACCGGCCGCGACCACCCGGTCCCGGCGCTCAGTTGTTCTGAGCGCCGGCGTTTATCCATTGCTTGATGACGTCGATGTCCGCCTGGGAGAGGAAGGGACCGCCCACCGGCATCCGGTCGCCCACCATGCCCGCGCGGCCGTCGAGCTTGTGGATCAGGTAGCTGTTCTCGGCGTCGTTCGGCTCGACGAGGTCCAGCGCCACCTGGATGCTCTGCCGGTTCACTAGGTTCGAGAACGCCTGGCCCTCGCGGAGATCGAGGTCGGCGTCGGTCGCGTGGTCGCCGTGATGGCCGATGCACGAGGGATTGAACACCTCGCTCTGGATGCTCGACAGGGTGGCCATCAGACCGCCCGGCGTCGGGGTCGGGGTCGGGGTCGGCGCGGTGGGTGAATCGCTGCCGCAGGCGGCGGCCCCGACCACGAGCAGCACGAGCACGGAACGGGAAAGTTGGGGCATGGCGCTAGCGTAGTCGACGGCGCCCGTCAGGTCCAGCCGCCAGAGGCATGACGGCATCCGCCCGCGGGCCGTACTACAGGTAGAGGTGCAACTGCGCCAGAAACGTCTGCGTGCGCAGGTCGCTGGCCGGCAGGCGGTCGCGGTAGTACGACAGGTTGACGTGCCAGTGGGTCCGCGGGTAGAAGTCCAGGCCGTACGCCAGCCGGCGCACCTCGCCCCGCGGGTCCGTGTCGGTCCAGCGCCACTGCGGCGACACGCGAAGCCACAGGCCCCGGAACGCCTCGAGGGACGTCTGGTTGGCGAAGATGTAGGCGCGGCGGCTCGTGCCGAGCGCCTGGGACCGGATGTCGACGTGGGTCCAGGTCGTCAGCCGCGCCGCCGGGGCGTAGCCGAAGGACAGGCCCGTGTCCGTGCTCCGGGGCATGACCCGCGACTCACCGCGGTAAAGAACGGACGCGGCGACGACCGTCCGCGGACCGAGGTCGAGCTGCCAGCGGCCGGCCGCGGTGAGGGCCTGCCGCCCGTCGTCGTCGAGGAGGGACTCGGCGCGCCCCGGGCCGACCGACACCTGCACCAGCGTCCGGTCCGTCGACACCCCCACCTCGACCCCGTAGACCTGGTCGTCCTGGGCGAGGTCCATCCTTTCGCGCGTGAACGAGGTGTGGTCGGCGAACCGGACCCCGTAGGCGGGGAGAAAGCGTCCGCCGCGCACGTCGACCCCCTCGGCGGCCCGGTACGAGACCCAGTGCTCGTAGGAGATCGGCCGCGCGCCGCCGCGGGCGGGGTGCCGCCCGATGGAGCCGTACGCGGTCCACCGGTCGTCCCGCCACGCGGCCTGGAGATCGAGGTTCATGAGGAAGTTGCGGTCCGGTATCGCACGGCCCGGCACGTCGACGTCCACGCGGGAGGGCCGGACGTCGAGGCCGAGCTGCAACGGGCTCTCGCCGTCGAGCAGGCCGAAGAGGAAGCCCTCCTCGCCCGGGGCGCCCCCGCCGGCCCCCTGCCGGCCGAAGGTCGAGATCTCCTCCCGCGACAACGACCGCCCGTACGGCGTCAGGAGTCCGCCCCCGGAAGGCGAATAGTGGCAGGCGGTGCAACGCGGGTACTGCCGGGAGAGAAACGTCGGCTCGGCGAACGCGACCTGCGCTCCCCACCCCGCCAGAAGCGACGACAGGGCGACCAGGGCGACGATCCACGGGCGGGGCGCTCCGGCTTCCCCCGCCGTGACGGCGGGCGACCGGGAAGCGAATCCACGCGTCCCCCCTTGCCGCCTGCGCGAAGCAGAGGCGGCGGCCGTCACCTGGCCGGCGTTCGTCGCGAATCCACGCGTCCCCGCCGATCGCCTGCGCGACCGTCCCGTTCCCGTCATGGGGCGCCGTCCGGGGGCGCCGCGCCGCCCCGCGCTTCGAACGTGACGGTGACCTCGACGGTGTCGCGGACGCCGACGCCGAGATAGCGGGGAGGCGGAACGTCGAACGTGTCGAGGCTGAGCGAGAACGTCGCCTCCACCTGCATTCGTTCGTCACCGCGGCGCAGATCGGCCTCGCCCTCGATGGCGCGCCGGACCCCGTGCAGGGTCAGCGTGCCCGAGAACCGCGTCTCCCGGCGCCCCGCCCGGTCCGGGGGCGAATCGGCGAGGACGATGCCCGATAGGACGGCGTGCCGAAAATCGGGGCCGCGCTCGACTTCGAGGTAGCTGGCGCGGAGATGGTCGTTGCGGAGCGCGATGCCGGTATCCAGAGTTGCGAGATCGACCCGCAACTCGCCCGACCACGACGCACCCCCGGGCGCCGAAGGCCGGAGGGTGCCGGAAAGAGACGACGTGACCGCGTCGAACGCGCCGCCGACGGTCATGCGGCAACGGACCCGCACGTCGCCGGACGCCACCGTCCACGCCTCGACGCCGGGCGCGGCCTGGGCGCGGGCCGGAACGGGAACGCCGGCCGCGAGAACGGCCGCGACGAGGGCTGCACCTGCGAACGCCGGGCGCCGCCGGGGTGACGCGGCCAACATGCTGCTCCGTCTCTGCTCGCGCCTACTGTTCCAACTGCTCGAGCGCGTCGAGGAACACGCTCCAGGGCACCGGCTCCCCGTGCACCGGGGCGAGCGTCTCCACGTCGAGGTTCATGCGCTCCACCTGCGTGTGCAGGGCGCGCATCGACGGCAACTGCGCCGGCCTCGGCGGCTCGTGCGTGTCGAACAGGGCCGACTGGAACGCGATGCGCTCGGCCGGCAGGTACGCCATCAGCATCCCCGCGACGTGCCGGAGCGGCTGCACGTAGTAGACGCGCAGGATCCGGGAGTTGTCGGTGATGACGTAGTTCTCCTGGACCGCCTCGTAGTTGTAGCCCTCGGCGAGCTCCGTCGGCGGCCACTTCGAGACGATGTCCGGCTTGATGGTCCGCGGCTCGTAGGTCAGCACGTCGTGGTTCAGGAACTCGAGGTTGATCATGTGGGTGACGATGGTCGACCCGACGTGCAGGTAGGTGCGCAGCCCCCCGATGTGGTCGAAGTGCGGGTGCGACGCGATGACCCAGCGGATGGGCTTGTCGGGGGCGAGCTGCGTGATCCGGTCGATGACCTTCAGGCTCCACTCCTCGTCCCCGGGCGCCTCGAAGACGGCCACGAAGTCGCTGAACTCGATCATGTAGCTGGCGGCCGGATTGCCGCCCAGTCGGTACACCCCGTCGGCGATCTCGTCCACGGTCACCTCGGTCGACCAGTCGGCCTCGGCCACCGACTCGGGCACCGGCACCGGGTCGCCGCAGTCGTTGGGCCGGATGTCGGGGAACGACCCGCCGTAGGAGTTGTGCCCGGTGCTCTGGCGGTAGAACTGCCAGTTGTCGTCCCAGCCCTGGTGCGAGTGCCAGTTGGTCGGCCACTTGACGTTGCCGATCGAGACGAAGTTCGTGGACTCGTGCTCGATGTTGAAGTCGCCGAGGGCGGGGATGTTCACCGTCGTCTTGAGCCGCTGGATCAGGTTCTGGGGGTTGATGGTGGCGTCCACGCGGTACTTCCCGAACATCTCGATGGCGACCACGTGCATCTTGACCGGCGCCACGACGTTGCCGTCGCGGCCCTTCTCGATCTGCTCCCAGCGCCAGAACGCCACCGGGTTCGCGCCCGGCATGCGGGCGGCCTTGAGGAACCCGTGGGGGTTCAGCCACATGTCGAGCTGGTAGACCTCGGCGATCTCGGGGTGCACCGCCACCGGCGGCCCGTCGCCGTCCATGTGCCACGAGAGCTCGCCGTTGGTGACGTGGGTCTGGCGCGTGTGGGCCTGGGTGGGGGTGCCGCTGCGCCAGCCGAGGCCGTACTTCCAGGACGCGGGCGCGAGGCCCGGCTCCCGGTCGAACGTCTCCACGCTCGTGCCCGCCTCCCAGTTGATGGTGCGCGTGTAGTTGTCCAGCGAGCCGATGCGCGGCCAGTCGATGTTGACCGCGTTCTCGAACGTCTGGCCCACCGCGCCGGCGTAGCCGCCGCTGCCGGAGTACGAGAGGCAGCGCAGGTCGGCCTCGCCGATCTCCTCCGCGGCGGCGGCGAGCAGGGGCGCGGGGTCGACGAAGCCCGGGGGGAACTCCTGGGCCGCCGACGGACCTGCGGCCAGCACGAGCAGCGCGACGGTGCCGACAAGACGCTTCGCCATCATTTCTCTCATTCGTCGTCTCCCTTCGCCGCCGCGCGGCGCACCCGCGATGAGCCGGCGCGATCTCGCCCCCGCAACGAGGCAGTTGAAGCTGACACCAGGACCGGCCGCAGGGCTCGGGGCCGCACTCCACGGAGAGCTCCCGACGCCATGGTGAGAGACCCACTGCATTCAGCGCGGGGCCTCCCCCCGGCCCCGACTACAGCAGCCGCTCCACGTGGGGCGCCAGCTCCTCGTAGGGGAGGTCGCCCGGGTTGTAGAGCTGCACGATGCCCTCGCGGTCGATGACGACGAGGGTCGGGGTGGTGCTGACCCCGAACTCCAGGAAGTTCGTCTGGCTGACCGGCGCGCTCATCCACGACGGGATGGGGAACCGTTCCTGGTAGGCGCCGCGCAGGTACGCGAGCTCCTGCTCGGGCGTCGCGTCCTCGCCGCGCTGCACGTACCCGTAGAGCTGGGTCGGACCGAGGACGACCAGCCCCTGGTCGCCGTAGGCGTCGTGGAGCTGCTCGAGCACGGGAACCTGCCGCTTGCAGTCGGGGCACCAGTGGGCCCAGAAGAACGCCACGACCACCTTCCCCTTCAGGCTCTCGGCCGACGGCAGCGGCGTGCCGAGGTCGTGCTCGACGTCCAGCACCGGGAACGGCGCGCCTTCGAGGCTGAGCAGGAGCACGTTCTTCTGGACGCGGGTCTCGATGGAGGTGCCCCGGTACTTCTCGCGCTCGGCGGTCAGGAACTCGACCGCGCCGGCGCGGTCGCCGCGGGCGTCCCGGACGCGGCTCAGCACTTCGATGCCCGCCCCCAGGGCGAGGGGCAGCTCGCTGTCGGCGTCGAGATCGCGCCCGTCGAGCAGGGCGACGCTGCCGTCGCGGGCCTCGCTCGCGTACCGCTCGGCCACGTCCCACCGCTCGGCGAAGCCGGCGCCGCGGCCGAGCCACGACGCGGCGAGCAGCCAGCGCGGCGACGCCGTGTCGTGGTGCGGCCGCTGCCCCTCGATGAGCGCCTCGGCGGCATCGACCTCCTCGGCCCACGCCATGTCGCGCATCTCGGCGATGAGCTCGGAGACGCCGAGCGGGCTCGACGCCGGTTCCGTCCCTTCGCCGACTCCGGCCGGCGCCGGGCCGCAGGCCACGCCGAAGGCCAGCCCGGCCGACCCCGCCAACACCGCCAGCTTGCTCACTGTCATCTCGTACGCTCCCTCTGCCGTTCTCGGCACAGAATCTTCCACCGCCCCATTCTACTCCCGCCGGGTGAAGCGACGCCCTGCAAGCCGGCTGCCCGAGTCAGCCCGTCGACGCTCTGCGGCCGGCCCGTTCACGGAGCGATCGTTCCACCTCCACAAGGGGTCGGTCAACTTTCCGTGGCCGCGCGGCGGCCGGGGAGGGGCGGCTTCGCCGGCACGAACTCGGCGTATACTGCCGTTACATGCTCTCGAAACACGCGCGCTCGGCCCTGGGCGGTCTCGCGGTGCTGCTGGCGGCCGCTTGCGGCGGCGGCGCACCCGCCGGCGCGCGGCCCGGTGTCGCCGCCGACGCCGCCCCGGCCGCGGCCGAGGCCCCCGAGCCGGACCCCGGACCGCAGCCGACGTTCATCAACCTCCTGCCGTGGGGGGAGGTCGACTTCACACGGGGCGAGTTCCCCTCGCGGGACGAATGCAACGCCTTCGTGCGCGCCCTCCCGAACTACTCGGGCTACACCACCCCCGAACGCTGCGAGCCCATCGGCGACCCGGTGTACTGCACCGAGTGGCAGGATCCCGACGACCCGCAGACCGGCCTCGACTGCTTCCGGGGCGTGGGCGGCTGCGAGGTCGAGCTGCGGCGCCACGACCTGCTGGCGGAGAGCCGCGGCCGGACCATCGCCGCCCGGTGCGAGCCGACGTCGCTCGCCGACGCGTGGGCGCGGTACCAGGACCTCCACCCCGACACGGAGCCGTGAGCGAGCCGGACGGCAGCGTCTTCTACCGCATCGGCCGGCTCGCCGGCCGCAAGGCCCGCAAGGCGACCTGGGTCTGGCACTCGCTGACCGGGGACGACGACAAGGCCATCGAGGCCGAGCACGGCGTCGGCGCGGACATGGCCGCGGTGGTGCGGGAGAAGAGCGGGGTCGAGGCCGACCCGGCGCTGCGGGCGCAGCTCGACCGGACCGCGACGGCGCTGGCCGGGGTGGTCCGCAACCGGCTCCACCGGTTCGAGGTCGGCGTGGTCGGCGACGAGCAGCCGACCGCCTACGCCCTGCCCGGCGGCTTCATCTTCCTCACCGCCTCGCTCGCCGACCTGTGCCGGCGCGACCGTGACGAGCTCGCCTTCGTCGTGGCCCACGAGATGGCCCACGTCATCCGGCGCCACGCGGTCAAGCGGGTCCTGCGCCAGACGGCCTATTCCGCCGCGTCGATCCTGACGCCGGGACGCGGGGTCATCGCCCCGTGGCTGCATCGCATCGGGCTCGAGTGGCTGGAGCGCGCCTACTCGCGCGAGCAGGAGCTCGAGGCCGACGCCCTGGCGGTGCTCCTGACCCGGGCCGCGGGGTTCGACCCGGAAGGCGCGTTGCGGCTGTTCGAGCGGCTCCGCGCCCTGGAGCCGGCCGGCGGCAAGGGCATGGGCGCGTATCTGTCGACCCATCCGCCGGTCGACGACCGCGTGGCGGCGCTGCGACCGCGCCTGGCTCCCCGCTCCACCGCCGGCTGAAGCGGCGCGACCGCGCGACCTGACGGGCCGCGTCGGGCATTCCGATGGCGCGAACTCCGGCGTTCCTGTTCCTGCGGCCAGCAGCCGGACAGCGAGGGATGATGCGTCCGGGCGCGCGAGACCGCGCGGCAGTCCCGGGACCTGGGCGAAACCTCCCATGAGGAAGGGCGTGGACTCGCGGGACCCGCTATCGAGCCGGCGGTTGCCGGCAGGATGGCGAACCGGCGCTCCCGTTCTACGGCGTGGACTCGTGGGACGGCCCGTCCTGCGGCCCGGCGTCCAGCCGGGCCTGCAGCGCCGCCTTGATGGCGCCGATCTCCTCGCGCTGCCGCTTGTAACGCCGGAGATGGTGGGCGGCGGCGTCGAGGATCTCGGCAAGCTCGGTATTGCCGATCCAGGCCCCCGCCCGGTTCCGCGCCGCGATGTCCTGGGCGGCGTGGGTCTGATCGAGCACGAGCGCGGTGTCCTGCTCGACCATCGCCACGACTGCCGAGACGAGGGCGATCTGGTGCGGGTCGCCGACGGTCTCGGCGAGCTCCCGAAGCGGCGCGAGGCGGTCGTCCTGCTGGTCGGTCATGGATCTTCCGGATTCCGGCCGGCCGATACGTGCGCCGTGCCGTGCAACGTAGAATACAGTACGCGGACGGTTCGGATGCCCGGGTCCGGGAGCCCGGGCGGAGGTCCGAGACACGGTCTCCGAGTCGGTTCGCACGGATTTCCCGGGGCCCGAGGGCCGATGGACGCCGACCCCGGGAGTCTGCGACGTAGAACGGCGCAGAATCCTGCCGGGTTGGTCGGGCGCCCAGCGGAGCCGAAGGCGACGATGGGCGGACCAGGCGCCCCGGACCGGATCGTCCGCGCGCGGTACCAACGAGACCGGGAGCGACGATTGGCCAGCGGCAAGGGAACTTCCAGTCGCGGCGCACTACGCGACCGAGCCCGGACGGCGGGGACGGCGATGGGCCTCCTCGCGGCCGGCGCCCTGTGGGCGGGTTGCGCCCCGGCCCCGGACGGAGAGGGCATCGGGGACGCGACCGGCGCCGGCGGCGGCACGGAGACGGTGGTGCTGGCCGTCGGCCACGAGACGCGCTGGCGACAGTTGCGCATCGAGGGCGAGACGGATCTGCCGGACGGGGCGGTGGTGACCTGGCAGGTCACCCACGGGCTGGCCAACGAGCTGCCGCGGGGCGAGTGGCCCGCGCAGAACCTGCTCTCGGACGGCACGGCGGTGGTGCAGGACGGCGTGTACTGGACGCGCCTCAACACCACCTACTGGACGCCGGGCCGCGTCGAGGTGCGGGTGCAGTTCCCGGTGGCCCCCCAGCCGGATGCCGTGCGTCTGCGGTACGGAGACTTCGGCGAGAACCTGACCGGCGACAACGTGAGCGCCCTGGGCGGCTCGAGGATCGTCACCGCCGAGCACGCTTTCGACTGGACGCGCTAGAGAACGGTGACGGAAGCTGCCTTGCCACCCCCAGGGCGCAGGAAACCACGGAAGCGGGCTGCATCCGGGCGCAGTCGGCAATGCCGTTGCGGTCGCTGTCCCAACCGCGTCGTCTGACCACCGTGTCCTTCTTCCGCCCCGCCGTCGACGCCCTCCAGCCCTACGTCCCGGGCCGGCAGCCCCCGCCGGGCGCCCGCGTCGTCAAGCTGAACACCAACGAGAACCCGTATCCGCCGAGCCCGCGTGCGATGGCCGCGCTCGCCACCCTCGGCGGCGACGCGTTGCGCCGCTACCCGGACCCCTCCAGCCGGGAGTTCCGCGAGGCGGCGGCCGAAACCCTCGACGTCGACCCGGCGTGGATTCTCGCCGGCAACGGCAGCGACGACGTGCTCACGATGCTCGTCCGCTCGGTCACCGGGCCGGGCCGGGCCGTGGTCTACCCCACCCCGACGTACGTGCTGTACCGGACCCTCGCGGGCATCCAGGAGGCCCCGGTGGTCGAGGTGCCCTTCGACGACGACTTCGTCCTGCCCGTCGCGGCCCTCGCCGAGGCGGGCGGGGCGCTGACGTTCGTGGCCAACCCCAACAGCCCGTCGGGGACCGCGGCGCAGACGTCCACCCTCGCCGGTCTCGCCGACTCGCTCGACGGCCTGCTGGTGATCGACGAGGCCTACGTCGCCTTCGCCGAGGCCGACGCCCTCGACCTCGTCCGGCAACGCTCCAACGTCGTCGTCCTGCGGACCCTGTCGAAGAGCCACGGGCTCGCGGGCCTTCGCCTCGGCTACGCCGTCGCGCCGCCGGCGGTGCTCGAGGGGCTCGGGAAGGTGAAGGACAGCTACAACGTCGGCGCCGTGGCCGACCGGGTGGGGGCCGCCGCCATCCGCGACACCGCCTACGCGCAGAGCGTCGCCGGCCGCATCGTCGAGAGCCGTCGCCGCCTGGCCGGACGCCTCCAGGCGCTCGGGTGCCGGGTGTGGCCGAGCCAGGCGAACTTCCTGCTCGTCCGGCCGCCGGACCGCGACGCCGCCCGCGTCCACCGCCGGCTCGAGGAGCGCGGGGTGCTCGTGCGCTACTTCGACGAGCCGGCGCTGGCCGAGACCCTGCGCATCACCGTCGGGACCGACGAGGAGAACGCCGCGCTCCTCGAGGCGTTGCAGCAGGTGCTGCAGGGACAGTGACGGAATCGCCTTGCCCCGTCCCAACGCAGAAGCCGCTGAAGCGGGCTGCGGCCGGGTAGCCGGCAACTCTCGGATCGATCGCTGTCCAGGGACGTTCGGCGCTTGTCTTGACACGTGCCAAGCGCAGGAACGGCTGAACGGCCGCGTCGCAGTCGGCAGGACCCTGGCCGTCCCTTTCCCGAGGGCCCGGTCGCCGCACGTCTCCGGTCGCCACCATGCCCATCGCCATCGACGTCGCCATCCTGCTCTCCGGCGCCGCCCGGACCGTCGTCGAGCGCCTGAACGCGGGGTTCGGCCACGCGCCGGGCGCCGGGTTCCGGTTCGACGGGTCGCATCACCCTCACGTGACCCTGAGCCAGCACTTCGTGCAGCGCGGGCGGCTCTCCGAGGTACGGCGGCTCGTCGGCGACGTGGTGGGCCGGCTCGACCCGTTCGAGGTACGGGTGACCGGCGCGCGCGCCGGACGCACGTCGCAGGTCCTCGCCGTCGAGGCGTCCGCGACGCTGGGGCAGCTTCACGAGCGGCTGATGGACGCGCTTGGCAACGAGGAGGTGACGGGAGACGCGGCCGCGTTCCAGGCGGACGGCGAGCCGGCGCGGCCCGCGGACGTCGCCTGGGTCGAGGGGTTCCGCGAGCGGTCGAGCTATGCCCGCTACGATCCGCACGTGACCGTCGGCATCGGGCCGCGGCCGCTCTCGGCGGCACCGTTCGACTTCCCGGTGGAAGAGATCGCACTCTGCCGGCTCGGGCGGTTCTGCACCTGCCGAGAGCGGCTCGCGAGCTGGACGTTGTGAGTCACGCGTGAAGGGGGCGGCGCCACCGCGGGCGGCCAGCCCGCGACCGCGCGGGCGGCCAGCCGGGGTCGCGCGCCCGACGGGCGCCGGCCGCGCGACCGGCGAGCTTGCCACGACGGACCGTACCGGGAGAGCATACGGCTGGGCCGGGAGCCTGCGACCCAGCGGGCGCGAACTCCGGCAAGTTCGGCCGGGCGCCAGGCAGAACGGCAGGCGACGGTTGGCGGGCAGGCCGCAACCCATTGCGGGCGACGGCCACTGTCCCGCGCCCGGCCCCAGACCGCGCCGCGATCCCGCGGCGCCCCAGATGGAGGTCCCGTGATGTTGCGCAGACTCGTCGTCCTCGGCTCCGCCGCCCTGCTCGCGGCGGGCGGACTCTACGTCACCACCGGCACGCCCGCTGCCGCCGGCGCCGGCGAAGCGGCCGGACAGGAGGCGTTCACGCCCCGAGAGGTCACCCCGGCCGACATACCGTCGGACATCCACGAGGACTCGTGGGCACGCCTGCCCACGATCCAGCGCGAGGACCTCGACGCGGAGGGCCAGCGCGTCTTCGACATCATCGTGAACCCGGACAGCCGCTACTCCACCGGGCTGCGCGGCCCCATCGGGATGTGGATGTACAGCCCGCCGATGGCCGAGCACCTGTACCCGGCCAGCACCTACCTGCGCTTCGGCGCGGACGGCGCGCGGGACCAGCGGCTGGCGGAGCTGGCCATCCTCACCGCGGCCCGCGCGCTCGACAGCCAGTACGAGTGGTCGGCCCACGAGGGGCTGGGGCTCCAGGCCGGGCTCGAGGAGGAGATCATCGACCTGGTCCGCCACGACCGTCCGGTGGCGGAAGGCGACGGCCTGCCGGGATTCGGCGAGGTGGAGCGCACTATCGTCCAGGCCACCCGCGAGCTGATCCGCGAGCCGAAGCTCAGCCGGGAGACCTTCGAGGCCGCCCAGAGGCTCTTCGGCAACCAGGGCATCGTGGACCTCGCGGGCCTGATCGGACACTACACGCTGGTGAACTACACGCTCAAGGCGTTCGACGTGCAGCGGCCGCCGGGCAGTCGCCTGCTCCTGCCGCTGACGGATCAGCCCTGACGCAGCGCGCCGGTCCGACCGGGTCCGGCCAGCCCGCCAATCGTCGCCGTCGGCTCCGCTGGGCGCCCAACCAACCCTACAGGAGTCCGCGCCGTTTCACGGCGACTCCTCGCCCGCCCATCGTCGCCCTCGGCTCCGCTGGGCGCCCAACCAACCCTGCAGGAGTCCGCGCCGTTTCACGGCGCAGACTCCTCGCCCGCCCATCGTCGCCGTCGGCTCCGCTGGGCGCCCAACCAGCCCTACAGGAGTCCGCGCCCTTCCACGGCGCAGACTCCTAACGCGTCAGGGGAATCCGGAGCGACTGCCCGGGATGAATGAGGGACGAGCGGAGGCCGTTCGCGCGGCGCAGGGCGGCTATGGTCGCCCCGTAGAGGCGGGCGATGCGGTCGAGGGTGTCGCCGCGCCGCACCACGTGCAGGGTGACCGCATCCGTGGCCGCGGCGCGCGCCCGGGGAACGCGGAGCGACTGACCCGGATGGATGAGCGACGAGCGGAGGCCGTTCGCGCGGCGCAGGGCATCCACCGTCGCTCCGTGGCGGCGGGCGATGCGTTCGAGGCTGTCGCCCCGCCGCACCACGTGGACGACCGCCGCGGCCGACGCCGGGGTCTCCCCGCTCCCGCCGGCGGTCCGGCCCGCCCGGCGCTCCGCCCCGGGGACCCGGAGCGACTGACCCGGATGGATGAGCGACGAGCGGAGGCCGTTCGTACGGCGCAGGCCTTCCACCGTCGCCCCGTAGCGGCGGGCGATGCGTTCGAGGCTGTCGCCCCGCCGCACCACGTGGACGGCCGCCGCGGCCGACGCCGGGGTCTCGCCGCTCCCGCCAGCGGTCCGGTCCGCCCGTTGCTCCGCCCCGGGGACCCGGAGCGACTGACCCGGATGGATGAGCGACGAGGTGAGGCCGTTCGCACGGCGCAGCCCCTCCACCGTCGCCCCGTAACGGCGGGCGATGAGATCGAGGCTGTCGCCCCGCCGCACCACGTGGACGGCCGCCGTGGCCGCCGCCGGGGTTCCCGCGCTCCCGCCGGCCGCCCGCGCCGTGGCCGCGCTCCCGTCGGCCGCCCACGCCGTCTCTTCGCTCCCACCGGCGACCGCGGTCCGCGCCGTGGCCGCGCTCCCGCCGGCCGCCCGCGCCGTCTCTCCGCTCCCGCCGGCGGCCCCCGCCGCCTCCACACTCCCGCTGGCGGCCCGCGCTGCCTCCACGCTCCCGCCGGCGGCCCCCGCCGTCAGCGCTCTCACATAGGCCGCGTAGGGCTTCGGGTACACCGCCACGTGATAGTGCGGCGGGCGGCGCTCGCGAGTCGCCTCGAGCACGCCCCGCGCCTCCAGCGACAGTAGCACTGCCTCCAGCCAGCCGCGGCAGCGCCCGGCGGGGACACGGAGGTCGACGGCCATGCCGGTGGGATGGACCGACCGGGCGGAGGCGTTGCGGGGCTGATGGGACAGCGGCCGGGTCAGGCTCGTGACCACCAGCCGCTGGCCGCAGGCCCGGCGGTACTGCGACGACAACCGCTCGACGAAGAGCCGCACCTCGGAGCGGGCGAATGGGAACGACACGTCGACGAGGGTGTAGTCCCGGTTCCCCGCGAGGTGCACGAGGAGGCCGGCGTCGACGAACCGGCGCACCTGCGCGGCGCCCGTCAAGTGCGTGAAGTCGTGCCCCCGGGCCTGGGCGACCTGACGATCGAGCGACGCGCTGCTGCCCCGCAGGCTCTGGGCCGAGGTTCCCTGGACGCCGCCCAGCAGCAGGCCGGCGGCCAGGAGCGGGATCGGGGGCCGGCGCCAGCGAGACCCCCGCGCGGTCGCCTCCCTGCGCGTCGACGGCGCGGGAAGGCCGAATGTTCGGACCGGGAACGACACCAAGGCCATACCCGCGATTTCGGCCAACCGGTCGACGGACTTTAGCCGGTCGCGAAGCAGCCATGGCGCGCGCCGTCGCCCTCGGAGCGGCCGGACCACGCCGCAGATCAGGGAACGACGAACGAGCGCACGACCACGATGACCCCCGCTATCGCGGCCACCGCGAGGACCGCGGGCCGCGTATAGCCCCGGTCGAGCCGGCTCGCGAGGCGGCGCGACACCAGGAAGCCGAACAACGCGCCCGGCAGCATGAACAGGGTGAGGCGCAGTTCCGGCCCCCCGAAGCGCCCCGCCGGCACCAGCGCCGCGATCGAGATGATGGTGCCGACGAAGAAGAGGCTCGACAGGGTGCCCCGGAACCTCTCGCCGGAGGCGTGCTGATAGAGCAGCGCGATGGGCGGCCCCCCGATCGCGGCCACCGTGCCCATCAACCCCGACAGCACCCCCCCGGCGAGCAGCGTCGACGGGCGCGGACGGACGTGCACCCCCGAGACGCTGATCGCCACCGCCGCGATCACCATGACCCCGAACACCCGGCTCAACTGGTTTTGCGGCAACACCGCCAGCACCGCCGCGGCCGGCAGCGTCCCCACGACGCGCCCCGCGAGCGCCCAGCCCACCCCGCCGAGATCGATGCCGCGGCGCTCGCGCACCGTCACCATCAGCGTGAACACCATGGTCGACGCGAGCACGGGTCCGGGGACGAGCCGGGGATCGATCAGGATGAGTATCGGCGTCCCGAGAATGCCCATGCCGTAGCCGACGGCCCCCTGCAGGGTGAATCCGGCCACGCTGCACAACACGATGACGACGAGATCGAGGGGGGACATGACGCGTCACGGCCACTGCGCGCCGGCGCTGGTCGTTCCGCGACGAGGAGGATCGCCAACCGGGTGCGGGCAACCGTAGAGCGTACCACGGACCCCGATCCAGCCTGCCCGGGCCATCGGCGGCCCCCAATCCGGCCCGGCGGGGCCGTCCCGCGGGCGCCTCCGCCGGGCGGGTACACTAGAGAGCGTGGAGCGCCAGCCCCGATCCGTCGCGACGCCGCAGCCCGCCGCCTCGGTGGTCCTCCTGCGAGACGGCCCCGCGGGGCCGGAGATCCTCTACCTGCGCCGCAGCCCCGACCTCAAGTTCATGGGCGGCTACTGGGTGTTCCCCGGCGGGCGCATCGACCCCGGCGACCACCCCCGGGACGGCGGGAGCGACGAGCTGGCCCCGGCGCGGCAGGCGGCGGCGCGGGAGGCGCACGAAGAGGCGGGGGTCACCGTCGACCCGGCGGCCCTGCACCCGATGTGCCAGTGGACGACGCCGGCGACGAGCCCGATCCGGTTCGCCACCTGGTTCTTCGCGGCGGCGGCCGCCCCTCCGAGCGTTCGCGTCGACGGCGTCGAGATCGAGGACCACCGCTGGTGGAGCCCGCCCGAAGCCCTCCGGGCGCACCGCGAACAGCGCATCCTGTTCGCGAACCCGACCTTCGCCCTGAGCACGCGCCTAGCCGGCCACGCCACGGTCGCCGAGGCGCTCGCGGCCGTCGACACGTGGCCCCGGGAGCGCTTCCTGGGCCGCCTGCACCCTGCCGGCGGCGGGCGGGTCGCCCTCTACGCGGAGGACTGCGGCTACGAGACCGGCGACCTCGACTGCGCCGGCCCCCGGCACCGCATCTGGATGATCGACGGCGACTGGCGCTATGAGCGCGACTTCTGACCCCGGCAATCTCCCCGCCGCAACAACGCCCCAGGCCATCACTCACTCACAGGCCATCGCGTTACATCACTCCCCGTAGCGGCTCTACATGCCCCACACGTGAACATCGGCGGCGCCCACGGACTCGCGACGGTGGGACACCTTGTCCTCCCAACCCCATCGCGACGGTCGAAGATGACCAGGTGCCCCGCGTCAGCCACGCACCGGTCCATGTATCACCCAAGTCCAGGCGGTCGAGGAGCGGAATGCAATAGTGGTTCGCCGCGACGACGGGGCCCGTGGTGTTGAAGAAGCGGGACATGGAGAACCGTCGAGGCCACACGGATGGCCCGGCCCGCGCCGGGGTGGGGGCCGACCCGATCCCGGCCTCGGACCGACCGCTACTCAGGCGCCCGGAAGGCGAGCAGCTCGCCCGATCGCCCTCCCCCGCTCACCGTGACCACCAGGTACTGCACGCCGTCCAGCTCGTAGGTCATCGGCGAACCCGTCTGCGGCGCGGGCATGAACAGGGTGCCCACCTCGCCCCCCGTCGCCTTGTCGTAGGCCCGCAGCATGGCGCCGCGCTCGCCGGACGCGTCGGTGGTGGCCTGGGGGTCGCCGGCGATGAGCAGGGTCTTCGTCACCAGGGTGCCGACGCTGCCGGGCTGGCCGGTGCGGGGGATGTCGAGGCCCCGCAGCGCCTCGTGATTCCGGATGTGGTCGGGCGTCTCGCCGTGCGGGACCTGCCAGAGAATCTCGCCCCGGGTCATGTCGATGGCGCTGATGATGCCATAGGGCGGCTTCAGCATCGGCAGGCCCCGGATGGTGAGCTGGGCGCGCTGCCGCTGCTCCGTCGTCAGGCGCGGCCGGGGCGGCACCGTGAAGCTGGTGCGCCCCCCGCCGGCGGCCGACCCCGCCCCGCCGGTGGTGCGGGGACCGGTCACCGCGTTCCCCTGGATGTAGGCCATGTCGGACTGCCCCGGATACGGGGGCACGATGCCCAGCGACCCCAGCGAGCTGTTCGACGATACGTAGAGGATGCCGGTCTCGGGATCGAAGGACCCGCCCGGCCAGTTGGTGCCGCCCCCCTGGGCCGGCGCCATCAGCGTGCCGAGGGGCCCGTCGAGCTCGCTGACCACCGGCGGGGTGAAGATCGGCCCCAGCTTGTAGAACGACGCGCGCTCCACCGCCTCGGCCCGCAGCTCGGGCGTGAAGTCGATGAGGTCGTCGAGGGTCACGCCCTGCCGGTCGTAGGCGGGGGGACGGGTGGGGATGGGCTGGGTCGGCGAGTACCACTCGCCGGGCACGTCGCCGGCCGGCACCGGCTGCTCCTCGATGGGCCAGATCGGCTCGCCCGTCTCGCGGTCGAAGACGTACAGGAACACTTGCTTCGTGGGCTGGGCCACAGCCTTGATGGTCTCCCCGTCGATGACGACGTCGAGCAGGATCGGGGCGCAGGGGATGTCGTGGTCCCAGATGCCGTGGTGCACGAGCTGGTAGTGCCAGCGGCGCTCGCCCGTGTACAGGTCGACGGCGACCAGGCTCTCCGCGAACAGGTTGTCGCCGGGCCGGTTGGCCCCGAAGTAGTCGCCGGTCGCCGCCTCCACCGGCAGGTAGACCAGCCCCAGCTCGACGTCGACCGATATCTGCCCCCACACCCCGGTGTTGCCGGTGTAGACGGCCGAGTCGGCCAGCCACGTCTCGCGTCCGACCTGGCCGGGGCGGGGAATGGTGTGAAAGATCCAGAGCCGCTCGCCGGTGCGCACGTCGTAGCCGCGGACGTAGCCCTTCACGTTGGCCCGGCTCCGAGGGTTCCCGCCGGTGCGGTGGGCGGCGCCGACGATGACCACGTCGCCGGCGACGATGGGGGTGGCGTGCAGGCCGACCTCGCCGGTGACCGGGTCGATCTGCTGGTCGTTGTCGCGCTTCAGGTCGACCATGCCGTCCTGTCCGAACCCGGCGACGCGGCGGCCGGTGGCGGCGTCGAGGGCGACCAGCCGGTAGCCCGGGGTGACGTAGACGACCCGCGGCGGCTCGCCGTCCTCGCCCCCGTCCCAGTACGCCAGCCCGCGGCCCGAGAGCTGCCGCGGGGCGGCGGCGCCGCGGACCCCCTCGTCGAGACGGTGGACCCAGAGCAGCTCGCCCGTCGCCGCGTCGAGGGCGACCACCGCCCGGCGCGACCCCGCCGTGGAGTAGAGCACGCCGTCGACCACGAGCGGCGTCGACTGGAAGCGGAACTCCGGCACCGGCCCGAGGTTTTCGGTGCGGAACCGCCACGCGATCTCGAGGTCCGCGAAGTTGTCCGCGGTGATCCGCTCGAGGGGGGCGTACCGCGTGTGACCGAGGTCGCCGCCGTAGGTCGGCCACTCGCCGCCCACGGCGCCGGTCTGGGCCGACGCCGGCGCGGCGCCCGACAGAAGCATGCCTGCAAGAAGACCCGCGATATCCTTACGCTTGAACATGGCGTCAGTATACGTCCGTCTCTGGCCGCCCGTGGCGAAACGCCGCGTCGCACCGCGCCCGGCGGGCGCCGGCAGACCGGCGAGCCGCCCGGGCGGGGTGCATCGCCGCTCGACCGCCACCGGGGCCGTCGCCACCGGGGTGCCAGGGGCCGGGCGCGCCACCGTCACGAGCCGCCCGCGACCACGGAGCCCAGCATGTCCTCTGATTCCCCGGAAGTCCGCACCGACATCGAGCCCCTCGGCGACGCCGGCCGGCTGGCCCGCGTCACCGTCCACAACCCCGCGCGCCTCAACGTGCTCGACAGCACGCTCACGCGCGAGCTGATCACGACGTTCCGCACCCTCGGCGGGGAGAAGGACCTGCGGTGCGTCGTGTTGACCGGGTCGGGCCCGCGCGCGTTCATCGGAGGGGCCGACATCCGGGAGATGGCCGGCCTGACCCCCGAGACGACCCACCCGTTCATCAGCCGGCTGCACCTCGCGTGCACCGCGATCCGGCGACTGCAGGTGCCGGTCATCGCGCGGATCAACGGGTACTGCCTCGGCGCCGGGGTCGAGATCGCGGCCTCGTGCGACCTCCGCGTCGCCGGCGAGAGCGCCACCTTCGGCATGCCCGAGGTCAAGGTGGGAATCCCCTCGGTCATCGAGGCGGCCCTGCTGCCGCGGCTCATCGGCGCCGGCCGGGCGCGCGAGCTCGTCTACACCGGCGAGCCCATCGCCGCGGCCGAGGCCGAGCGGTGGGGCCTCGTCGAGCGGGTCGTGCCCGACGATGAGCTCGACGCCGCGACCCGCCGGTGGGCCGACGCCATCGCCGCCGCCGGTCCCCACGCCATCCGGGCACAGAAGGCGCTCGTGCAGCGGTGGGAGACGCTGCCCCTCGATCACGCCATCCAGGTCGGCATCCGGTCGTTCACCAGCGCCTACCACACCGACGAGCCGCACCGGTACATGCAGGCGTTCCTCGACCGGAAGCGGGGCCAGGAGTCTGCGCCGTAGAACGGTGCAGACTCCTGGCAGGGTTGGTTGGGCGGTGAGCGGAGCCGTAGGGGACGCTCTCCGGGCCAGGGCCGACGTTGCGCCGATGGGGTCACGGAGCGGACTCGGAAGCCCGCCGCTCCATGCGGTCGTGCTCGAGCCAGCCCTCGATTCTCGCGACGCTCGTCGCCAAGCCGTCAACCCGGGTTGTCAAGCCGTCAACCCGGGTTGTCAAGCCGTCAAACTGGGTCGACAACCCGTCGAGTCGGGCCGACAGCCCCGCGTGCTCGGCCGTCATGCGGTCCCTGAGGTCGTCGACCCGTGCCACGACATGGTCCTTGAGGTCGTCGATTCGGCTCGACAACCCCGCCTGGTCGGCCGCGACACGGTCCTGGAACGCCTCGATCCGGGCCGACATCGTGCGGTCGTAGCCCTCGATCCGGGCCGACATCGCGAGGTGCTGGGCCGCGACACTGTCCTTGAGGTCATCGATTCGGCTCGACAGCCCCCTGTTGTAGCCGTCGACCTTGGCCGACACCCCGCGCCACAGCAACAGGGCGACCCCGAGGGTCACGGTGATGTTGATCCCGAACAGCGTGGTCACGTCCATGGCGCACTCCTGTGCGGGCCGCATCCGGGCCATCCCGGTCCGACCCGCATCCGAATAGTCGCCACGACACCATCAAGAACCATGCCGGCCCCGCGCCGTCGCGCGAGCCCCCCGCCGTCCGCCGCGGAGGCCGCGCGTCAGCCGGCCGCCATCGGCTCGATATGGCCGTACATCAGGCCGCCGAAGACGCCGCGGTCCATGGCGTGCTCCCACGAGCCGCCGTAGCGGTTCTCGTAGAAGAACACGCGGGCGGTGAAGGTGCCGTCGAGCCCCGGGATGCCGAAGTCGGTGATGGACACCATCGGGGTGTCGCCGGCCCAGACGATGGGGACGACCACCGGGAGGGTGGCGTCGAAGCTGCCGTAGACCATGCGCACGTCGAAGCGCCACGTGTCGTCGCCGACCTTGGCGACGCTGGCGATCTCGTACCGCTCGGGGCTGGCGCCGCCGGTCTCGCGGCCGTCGACGGTGAAGTTGCCGACGAGCACCACCTGCTGCATGCGCTCGGCGAACTCGCGCTCGAGCTCGGTCAGCGACGCGACCGGGACCTCCTGGCCGACGCCGGACCTCCCCAGCAGCCAGCCGAACCCCAACGTCACCGCCAGCACGGCCGCGCCGGCGACGATCTTGACGATGTTGCCGCTTCCCATTCGAATCCTCCCCGTCGTCCGAAATGCAGCGCCACTCGCCGGAGGGCCGACCCGCGGATCGCACGTGCGACCGACGGATGACCGCACCGGCCCGATGGCGGGGCGACCGCCGCTCGTCCCTCAGCGGCGGCGGGAACGACGGCGGAGGCCGGCGAGACGAGGGGCCGCCCGCCTCGAAACGAGAGCGCCACGGCATCCGGTCCGACCGCCGGCCCGCTACTACGCCGCCGCCACGAAGGGCCGCCCGCCGTCCCGAGACGAGAGCGCCCCGGATCCGGCCCCATCGCCGGCCGCCAATGCCCCGCCGCCTCCACGAACGGCCGCCCGCCGTCCCGAGACGAGAGCGCCCCGGATCCGGCCCACCGCCGGCCCGCTACTGCCCCGCCGCCTCCACGAACGGCCGCCCGCCGTCCCGAGACGAGAGCGCCCCGGATCCGGCCCACCGCCGGACCGCTACTGCCCCGCCGCCTCCACGAACGGCTGCCCGATCAGCAGCGCGCGGTTGGCGTCGGCCTTCGGCACCAGCTTCTGGAGCCGTCCGTACTGGTTGTCGGCGCCGTAGAGGTTGCCCTCGGCGTCGACCGCGAACGAGTGCATCTCGATGAACGCGTTCGGCCCCTCGCTCTCGAGCTCCCACTGGGCCAGCGGGTTGCCGTTCAGATCGAGCTTGACGATCTTGACCGGCGAGAGGTCGGTCACGAAGACCTCGTACTGGTTCACGATGACGTCCAGGGGCAGGCCGAAGCCCGGCCAGACCGCGATGGGGGCGATGTTCGGGTGGTACCAGACGGCGGCGCGGGTGGTCTGGTTGAACACCTGCACGCGGCGGTTGTTGCGGTCGGCGACGAAGATGCGGCCGTCGGGGCCGACGGCCACCGAGTGCACCACGTTGAACTCGCCGCGGCCGTCGCCGGCCCGGCCGAACTCGTCGAGGTAGTTGAGCTCGGCGTCGAGGATGATCACCCGCGAGTTGATGAACCCGTCGGCCACCAGCACCCGGCCGTCGGGGAAGAACGCGACGTCCTGCGGCCCCCCGAGGTGCGTCTCGTCGTCGCCGGGGACGTTCTTCTCGCCCAGGGTCGCCAGCAGCTCGCTGCCGTCGTTCGAGAACACGAAGATCTGGTGGGCCGACTCGTGCACCACCCACACCCGGCGCTCCGGGTCGTAGGGGCTGATGCGGATGCGGTGCGGCCCCGGCCCGTCGGACCCCTCGAACAGATGGTCCCACTGGTCCCAGACCTCGATGACGTTCCCGTCGCCGTCGACGACGTAGATGCAGTTCTGGAACGTCCGGCGCTCTGCCTCGCGCAGGGTGTTGATGCCGATGGAGCCGGCGTAGCCGTCGAAGCCGTCCGGCACCGGGTCGGGCAGCCGGGTCTCGCCCCGCTGCAGGACGAAGATGCGGTCGGGCGACTCGACGAAGACGCCGGAGTTGCCGCCGAAGGCGAAGCCGTCGCCCGCGAACGGCTTCAGCCAGCCCTCGACCGGCTCGTAGGGGATGGGCTCGCTCGGCCCCAGCAGGTCCTGGGCCGGGGCGGAGCCCGCGAGGATGCCGCCCATCGCGGCGGCCACCAGAATACGAACGGCGTTGCGCATGATCATGCTGTCTCCACGGTTGCGATTGTTCCCGGCGCCCGGCCCGCCGACGACGCCCCGCGAACGCTCGTGCACCGAGTCGAGCGCCGTGCCGGCCGGCAGCACATTGTGACACACGCCGCCCTCGACCGGGCCCGGTCGCGCCGCGAAGAAGGCCCCGGCCCCGCCGCGAGAAACGCGTGACGCACGCCGCCCTCGACCGCGCCGCGGAGAAAGGCCCCGACCTACCGCGGGCAGCGCGACGGGCGCCCGCCGCCCCGCGTCAACCGGCGCCAGACCCCGACGACGCCCGCCAGCGCGGCCATGGTCGGGCGAGGACCATGGCCACCGCCGCCTCCGCCATCGGGACGAGCCGCGGCAGCCGGCAGGGGTCGTGACGCCACGAAAGGCGCATCGCGACGGCCGTCCGCCGCGTCAACCGGCGCCGGACCCCGACGACGCCCGCCAGCGCAGCCAGTGGTCGGCGAGGACGATGGCCACCATCGCCTCCGCCATCGGGACGAACCGCGGCAGCAGGCAGGGGTCGTGACGCCCCT
Organism: Vicinamibacterales bacterium; assembly: GCA_965204675.1. Classification (GTDB taxonomy): domain Bacteria; phylum Acidobacteriota; class Vicinamibacteria; order Vicinamibacterales; family UBA8438; genus JAJEEA01. The sequence continues at coordinate 3,241,504 of OZ242003.1, read as the reverse complement.
TGGTCCGGATGGTGGTGGGTTCGCCGGCGGTGGTCACCGTGGCCTGATCGCGGGGCAGGCTGCTCGTCGGCTTCACGGCGGCCCGCAGCACGATGGGCATGCCGCTCGAGATGCCCCCGAGCATGCCGCCGTGACGGTTCGTGCCGGTGACGATGCGCGGGGCCGCGGGCGCGACGCCGCCCTCCGCGGGGCGGAACAGGTCGTTGTTCTCGCTGCCGCGCAGCCTCGCGCAGCCGAACCCCACCCCGTACTCGACCCCCAGCACCGCGGGCAGGCTGAACAGCGCCTTCGCGAGGTCCGCCTTCAGCTTGTCGAAGACCGGCTCGCCGAGCCCCGGCGGCACCCCCACGGCCGCGACCTCCGCCACCCCGCCGATCGAGTCGCGCGCCTCGCGCAGCTCCTCGATCAACGCCACCATCTCGGCCGCGCGGGCCGGGTCGGGACACCGGACGATGTTCGGCGAGCCGTCCGGCAGCTTCTCCACCTGCGCCTGCGTCACCGTCGCAGGGTCCGGAACATCCGCCACGACGTCCCCGACCTGACGGACGTAGCCGACCACGCGGCCGCCGAACGCCGTGGCGACGATGCGTTTCGCGACCACCCCCGCCGCCACCCGGACCGACGTCTCGCGCGCGCTCGCCCGCCCGCCGCCGCGGTAGTCGCGCCGGCCGTACTTCGCGTCGTAGGTGTAGTCGGCGTGGCCGGGCCGGTACTTGTCCCGGATGTCGGCGTAGTCGCGGGTGCGTTGATCGACGTTGCGGATGAGAATCGCGATGCTCGTGCCGGTGGTCTTGCCCTCGAAGACGCCCGACAGGATCTCCGGCGCGTCGGGCTCGTTGCGCGGCGTCACGATCCGGCTCTGGCCGGGCCGCCGCCGGGCGAGGTCCTCGGCGAGGTCGGCCTCGGCGAGAGGGACGCCGGGCGGGCACCCGTCGATGATGACGACGTTGCCGGGGCCGTGCGACTCGCCGGCGGTGGTGATGCGAAAGCTGTGTCCGAACGAATCGCCGGGCATGGTCGAACTCAGGTTGCCGGTCGGAGGCGCGCCGCCCTCTCCAACCGGCCGTCGAGGTCACTGCGGATCGATGACGTCACGACGTCGCTTCCACCGGCCCAGCAGCAGCGTGGCGAGGCCGAGCATCGCCTCGTCTATCAGGGGAATGGGGTCCGGGACCAGCAGGTCGGCCACGAAGAGCACGCCCGCGACGAGGAAGAGCTGCCACGAACGCAGGCCCGACAGCCAGGCGAAGAGGCCGCGGCCGTCGGGGCTATCGGACATGCTCGCGGTAGAACGCCAGCATGCGCGACCAGCACGCGGCCGCGCGATCGGCGTCGTAAACGTCGGGACGCGTATCGTTGAAGAACGCGTGGTCGGCGCCGTCGAACACGGTGATGTCGGCCGACTTGCCCGCCGCCCGGAGGTCCTGCTCGAGCTGCCGCGCCGCCGCCGGGGGCACGAACGCGTCGCGCTCGGCGAAGAACCCCAGGACCGGCGCCCGAAGGGCCGACAGGTTCGGCTCGACGTTCGGGTGGATTCCGTAGAACACCACGCAGGCCCCGACCGCGGGGTTCTCGCAGGCGGCGTAGAGGGACAGTTGGCCGCCCATGCAGAAGCCCACCGTGCCGACATGCGCGCTCGTGACCTCGCCCCGCCCGAGCAGGTACTGGATGGCGCCCCGCAGGTCCTTCTCGACCCGTCCGATGTCGAGGGCCATCATGAGCTTGCCGGCGTCGTCGGGGCTCGTGGTGCTCTCGCCGTGGTAGAGGTCCGGCGCGAGGGCCACGAACCCCTCCGCCGCAAAGCGGTCGGCCACGTCCTTGATGTGGTCGACGAGCCCCCACCACTCCTGCAGCACGATGACCCCGGGACCGCCGCCGTCGGCGGGCGTCGACAGGTAGCCGCTGCCCGTCGCGCCGTTGCTCGCAAACTCCACCGTCTGTCCTGGCATTCGATGATCTCCGTCGCGGACGTCCTCACATTATAGGGGGTCGTGACCGGCGCGGTCGCGCAGCAGCCATCTCCGCTCGGGCTCCCGGCGTGCCGTTATTCTCAGAGAACGAGCCCGGCAACGAGCAAGACAACGGCAGCGATAACCCGAGCATATGGACGTTCGCGGCGTGCGCCGTCGCGTCGCCCGGCCGTCAACGCGTGTCGGCCGCGACCTCGCGCTCCATTCCCCCCTCGTCGTCGTAGAAGGCGAGGCTGGCCCGGCCGTTCTCGGCCACGCCGAGCACCATCCGCGTCCGCGTACCGTCTCCGAGATTGACCACGGTGGCGCCCTGCACCGTTCCCAGGGTGACGCGCTGCGCGCCGCCGGGATCGAACACCGACAGGAACGGCGCGTCGTCGGCGCCCACGATCATGCCGATGCCCGGCTGCCCCCGCCGGTTGAACAGGTTGACCCGCGGCTGCCCTTGGTCTCCCAGCGTCAACTGCATCGGGATGCGCCTGCCATCCGACAGGGCGAGGAACGGGGTGCCGGCCTGCGAGCCGACGAGGGCATGGCGCGCGGTCTCGTCCCCCACCGTGACCATCCCGTCCTCCTGCCCCACCCTGGCGAGAACGCGGGTGGCGCCGCCGGGGTCGGTGAACCGCAGGACCGGATGGCCGTCCGCATCGATCCCGACCAGCCCGCGGAACGCCCCGTCCGGTGCGTAGAACGCGAGCGAGGCCATGCCGCGCTCGTCGTCGCCGGACAGGACCGCCCGCAGCCGGCCCGCCCCGTCGACGATGTTCACCTGCGACGCGGTGACCACCCCCGCACCCTGCGCATCGAGCCGCGCCGTGAGCAACGCGTTGGACACCGCTCCGCCCACCAGCGACGCCGCCAGCATCGCGCCCACCAACCATCCCTGCCGTCTCATGTCCACTCCCCCGGCTCCGGCCCGCCCATCGTCGCCTGCAGCCTCCGCCTGGCGCCCCAACCTGCTTGCGAGGAGTCCGCGCCGTTCTGCGGTGCAGACTCCTGGCCCGCCAATCGTCCTGGCCCGCCAATCGTCGCCTGCAGCCTCCGCCGGCGCCCAACCCACTCTCGCGGAGTCCGCACCGTCCTGGGGTGCAGCCTCCGCCGGCGCCCAACCCACTCTCGCGGAGTCCGCACCGTCCTGCGGTGCAGACCTCCGGACGGCCGGCTACGCGGTCTCGGCCGCCTCCCCTTCATCGACGGCCTCGAAGCGTCGCCCCCGCGTCTCGGGCCCCAGCCAGACCGCCGCCGCCACCAGCAGTCCGCCCGCGACGATGCACGCCGTCATCGCCCCGCCGGTGGTCATGCCGCCGTCCTGCAACTGCCCCAGCACGAGCGGCGTGGCCGACCCCACCGCCGCCCCGACGTGGTACGACAGCCCGGGTCCCACCCCGCGCACCGCGGTCGGGAACCGTTCGGTCAGATAAGCCGGGGCCATCCCCCAGATGCCGCCGCCGGTGGCCCCCATCAGCACCGCCCCCGCGAGCATCTGCGCCGGCCCGGACGCGGCGAGGAAGGCGGGGGCGAGCGCCGCGCCCAGCAGCGCCGCGAGCGAGACCGCCCCGCGGCGCCCCAGCGCGCCTTCCGACGCGCGGCCCCACATCGCGATGCCCAGGATCGCCCCCGCGTTGAAGCCGACGACGTACGGCAGAGGCTCCACGCCGGCGCCGAGCAGGAACGTGGGGTACCAGAACGAGATCGAGTAGTACGAGAACATGAACGCGGACATCAGCAGCGAGCTCTGCACCGTCGCCCACAGCAGGTCGGGCTGAAGGAGCCGCAGCAGCGAGACCCGGTCCGCCAGCTCCTCCCGTCCCCTCGCCTTCAGGTACCGCTGCCGCTCCAGCCACACCGGGCTCTCCGCGACGCCGGTCCGGATCCAGAGCACGAGCAGGGCCGGGACGCCCCCGACCCAGAACAGCACCCGCCAGCCGAGCGTCGACGCGGGCGACGCGCCGAAGGGGTCGGGGACGGCGCCGAACAGCGGATGGACCGTCGAGAAGACGAGCGCCGCCAGCATGTAGCCCCAGAACCAGCCCCCCTGCAACAGCCCCGACGCGAGCCCGCGCAGCCGCGTCGGCCAGTGCTCGAGGGTCAGGGGCATCCCCGCCGCCCACACCCCGCCCATGCCGATGCCGAACAGGGCACGGCACGCGAACAGCATGGCGTAGGAGGTGGAGAAACCGCTGAGGAACGCGAACAGCGAGAACCACAGGATGGACAGCATCAGCGGGAGCCTGCGGCCCCACCGGTCCGCCATCATGCCGGCGCCGAGCCCGCCGGCCAGCCGGAAGAACAGGGTCACGGTGCCGAGGGCGCCGGCCAGCGCCGCGTCGACGGTGAAGCTGTTCCGGATGTCGACGAGGATGAACGTCAGGACCGAGAAGTCGAACGCGTCGAGCGTCCAGCCCAGGAAGGTGGCGATGAACGCCCGCCGCTGCCGGCTGTCGACCTGCCGGTACCACCGCGTGTCGGGGTGAGTCGCCATGGGCCGTCCGCGGTCTCGGTTGCGACCGCGTCATCCGCGCCGGTGGAGACGCCCATTATAGCGCCCCGGCTCGGGGCGCCCCCGGAGCCCCGCCGCGGGTGCGGCCGGTCGATCCGCGGGTGAATCCTGCGGCCCGGCTTCGCGGGATTCGGGCTGCGTCGCCTTCGACGCTCGTCGTTTGCACCGTCGCCGGAAGCACTACAATGGGGGCTCGCCGCGGCGCGCCCGTTCCGTTGCCCGGCGCCGCCCTCGTTCATCCGCAGGCAGGAACTGGAGGTTCCCCATGCTGATCCCGATCCGGCGTCCTGGCGGGCCGCCCACGGCGTTGCTCGCCGCCGCCCTCTGCCTCCTGGCGGCCACGTTCGCCCAGGCTCAGGAACACACGCTGCACGTCGCCGTCGCCGACGCGAGCGGCAATCCCGTCCCCGGCCTCACCGAGGACGACATCATCGTGCAGTGGGACGGCGAGAACCTCGAGACGACCGAGTTCGAGGCGCTCGACTGGCCGGTCCGGCTGACCGTCTTCGTCGACAACAGCAACAACGCGAACCTCATCGTGGGGCAGGTCCGCGAAGGCCTGCGGGCGCTCCTGCGGGAGCTGCCGGCCGGGGTGGAGATAGCGATGCTGACCACGGGCCGGCAGCCGCGCTGGGTCACGCGGTACACGACGGACCGGGGAGAGCTGGAAGGGAACATCGCCAACATCGCGCCGGACCCCGGCACCGCGGCGACGTACAACGACGCGCTCGTCGAGGAGACGAACCGCATTCACGACGACGACGACCGCGAGTACTACCCGGTCATCATCATGGTCGCCACCGACGGTCCCGACCGCAGCCGGAGCCAGCAGGGACGCATCGACCAGATGGTGGAGCGCATGGTGGAGAACTCGGTGGAGGTCCACACCCTGCTGTTCGTCAGCGGCGACGGGCTCGGCGCGGGATCGATGGCGGCGGGGGTCGGCGAGTCGCTCGTGGGGGTCACGCGCGGCAGCTTCGAGCGGATCACCGTTCCCACCGTCATAGTCGAAAGGCTGGAGACGCTGGGCCGCGACATCGCCCGGAAGCACGGCTTCGTGAGCAACCAGTACCGCATCACCTACCGGCAGCCCCGCAACGCGTCCTCGCAGCCGGCCATCGGCGTGGCCACGAATCGAGAGGGGCTGCAGATGCTGCCCACCCTCGACGGCAACGTCCCGTCGCGCATGCCGCAACCGTAGGCGTAGCTCGCCGGTCGCCGCCGACCGGCGCGCTACGGCTCGTCAGCGCCGCGACCCCGGTTCACCGCGGGCGCTTCGGCACGAAGTCGGGATAGGTCCTGACGCGGGCCGAATGCCGGCCGCGGTCCTGCTCGTGCAGGGCCACGGTGGCGTGGTGGGCCCGGCGCTGCGGCTCGGGAAGCCGGTAGCGGGCCGCGAGGGCGAGCACGAGCTCGACCGCCGACTCGGTGTCGGCGCGATGCCCCGGTGACACGAAGGCCGGGTTCACCCCCACGCGGGTGCGGACCACCGCCCCGACCGGGTCGCCCTCCACCCAGAGGGGCGCCGAGGCCCCTCTGCGGTCGGGCACGGGGCCGTGCTCGCCCACGAGCCGGGTCTTCGCGCATCCGATGGACGGCGCGTCGAGCAGCAGCCCCGCGTGGCAGGCGAGCCCGAACCGGCGCGGATGCGCCAGTCCCTGCCCGTCGAACACCAGCACGTCCGGCGTCCGCGAGAGCCGCTCGAAGGCCTCGAGCAGCGGCGGCACCTCGCGGAACGACAGCAGCCCGGGAATGTAGGGGAAGGTCGCCGCCCGGGTGACGCCGACCGATTCGACCGTCTCCAGCGACGGCAGCTCCACCACCACGACGGCCGCGTAGACACGATGGGTGCGGCGCGAGTACGCCACGTCGGCCCCCGCCACGAGCCGCGGCCGCTTCGGCAGCGGGGCGGCGACGAGCCGCGTGCGCAACGCGTCCTGAATCCCCGCCGCCTGCGCATGGGACACGCGCCAGGGATGCAGGGCCCGGGCCTTCACGGTCTCCCCCGCCGGCCGGTCAGTACCGGAACAGGTACTGGATCTTGGTGAAGACGGCGCGGTTCGTCTGCAGATAGCCGCGGTCGATGGCGTTCACCTGGTCGTCGAACAGCTCGTACTGCCGGTAGTGATCGTCGTACCCGACGTAGAACGCGGTCCCCGAGTTGACGCGGTAGGTGGCCAGGAGGTTGAGGCCGACGGTCCTGCGGTAGGTGTTGAACTCGGTGATGTTGCGCAGGGCGAGCCGGTCCGTCACCTGGTAGGTGTTGAGGGCTCGGAAGATGTTCACGTTGAACACCTCGCCGTCCTCGTTCCGCTCGCCGTCGTTGAGCCCGGCCACGAAGAGGCCCAGCGGATCCGTGAACCGGCTCGTCGTGATGTTGATGTTGGTGGCGAAGCGCGACACCGGCCGGAAGTTGATGAACGTGCGGAAGCCGCTCTCGCGCCCGAGGAACGGATTGGCGCCGTCGAAGTAGATCTCGTCTCCCCAGTCGAACCCCGTGCCGAACGAGAACACGCGGCTCGTGCTGACGTTGCCGAACATCCGATAGCGCCGTTTCGCGAAGTCGATGCCGTAGTAGCGCTCCATGTCCTGGTCGAGATCGAAGCTGTAGCGGACGTTCTTGGCGAAGTTGGCGCTGACCCCGGCCCGGAGATTCTCGTCCGCGAGCACGCCGTCGAAGTTGTAGTTGCGGCCGTAGCGGAACTCCGGACCCCAACTGATGACCCACGTCTGCGGCCACCACAGGTAGTCGAGCCGCGCCTCGGTCTCGCGCTGGTCGGTCCGGCGCACGAACCCCACGTCGGTCCGGAAGTCGGGCGACAGCGCGAACGAGTCGATCGAGTAGCTGAGGTTGCGTCCCCGCTTCCGGAAGCCGAAGTCCAGCGCGTAGCCGTCGCACCCGGCGGGCGCCTCCACGTCGGCCGTCGACGGACAGGGGTTCACCTGGGGGCCGCTCTGCGCCGCCCGCCGGTCGGTGCCGAGGGCCCGGAAGCCCAACTGGTGGGTGGCGCCGATGCGGAAGTTGCTGTCCGCCCCGACGAGGCGGCTGTGCCCGTCGAGAAACTGCCGGTCGGTGACGATCGCCCCGACGAACGACTCGGAGTAGAGGTCGTAGCGGACGCGGCCCACGAAGGTCTGTGCCGACTGGCCGAACGCCGGGTCCAACCGGTCGTCCACGCCCAGGCTGGCCCCCTCGTCGTTGGCGAACAGCACCCCCAGGGTGGTCTTGCCGGCCTTGCCGGTCAGCTTCGCCCCGTACCGCGGATCGACGATGGTCCGGGTGTGCACGACGGTGACCGGCGCCTGCATCCGGAAGATCTCGGCCCCTTCCAGGAAGAACGGGCGCAGCTCCGGATAGTAGAGGGCGAAGCGCTGGTTCACCTCCACCTGCGGCCGGTCCGACTCGATCTGGGAGAAGTCGGGATTGAAGGTGAAGTCGGCGATGAGGTTGGGGGTCACGCCGTACTTGAAGTTGGCCCCGAAGTCGGGCTGCGGCTCGCCGTCGACGAGCCGTCCCGCCGCCTCGTCGTACGAGCCGTAACGGAACGCGGTGAAGGTGGGCTGCACCTCGAGGTTGCGGCTCGTGGACAGGCCCGTCATGCCGTCGAGGACCCCCATCTGGGGCAGGAACCCGGCGATGTCCCGGGAAACGGGCGACCAGACGATGGTCTCGTCCTTGTCCCGGATCTGCCGGACGATCTGAAACCCCCACGTGTGCGGCACGCCGCCGGGCCGCGCGGGATACCGCAAGCTCTTGAACGGAATCGCCATCTCGGCCGTGTAGCCGTCTGCGACGGGCTGGCCGCCGCTCTCGAAGAGGGCATCCCACGACCGGTCGCCCCAGGGAACGCCGCCGCGCCCGCCCCCGCTGAACCCGCTGCCGCGCCCGCTGGAGACGATGGAGTCGCCCTGGACCCCGTAACCGTTCACCGAGAACACGTAGGCGCGCTGCTGGTCGAGGAACGGATCGAAGTAGACCGAGATGATGTCGTCGCCGTAGCCCGCCCGGTCGCGGTCGACCCGGTTGGCCCGCATGATCTCCGGCTCGTCGTACTTCGCGTGGAACGCCAGATAGAGGTTGGTGTCGTCGTAGGCGACGTAGACGTCGGTGTCCTCGCTGGCCGGCGCCCCGTCGACGGGCTGGCGCTGCACGAACTCGGTGATGCGCGCCGCGTTGCTCCAGACCGCGTCGTCGAGCAGGCCATCGACGGTCGGCGGCGTGGTGGTCCGCCGCGGCCGCACCGTCACGCGCCCGGTGAGGACGCCGGCGTCTCCGGCGGGAGGAGCCGGCGCGAACCCGGTGACCCCGCCGGCGGGGCCGGGGCCCGCGCCGACGGCCGGTCTCGCGGGAGCGCGCCCCGTCCGCCGCGGACCCGGCTCGAGGCCGCCCCCGCCACCGCCTCCCACAGGCCCGACCGAGGATGCGGGACCGGGCCGGCCGGCGGCCCGACGCCCGCTCGCGTTCGGTCTCGCGGCCGCCGCTACCGGGGTCGCGTCCACCCGCGGGTCGGGAGCCGGGCCCTCGGTGCCGACCAGGCCGACCAGTCCCTCCGCCACCTGCGTCACGATGCGATCCTGCAACGCGAACAGCTCGTCCGTGCGGCCGTCGATCTTGGCGACCTCCCGGGCCGCCCCGGTCTCGACGTCGATGACCCGCGCGACGATCCGCAGCCGCTCGTCCACCCGCTGAAAGCCGCCCTCGACGAGCCAGGACACGCCGGGCTCCGGTGCGTCCGGACGCGTCGGGGCCTCCCGGCCACGGGCTCCGACCGCCGGTCCGCCAACGCCCGCGGCGCTGCGGTCGACGACCGGCAGCCCGCTCGAGCTCTGAACGCCGGAGATGAGGGTCTCGGCGATCCCGTCGCCCAGCCAGTCGTCTTCGGGCCTGCCCGAGACGTTCTCGAAGGGCATCACCGCAACCACCGGCCCGGCGTCGGCGGCGGGTCGCGACCCGGTCCCGGCATCCCCGCTGGGCTGGGCGAGCGCCTGTCCGCCGGCAGCGAGCACGCCGAGCACCAGCACCGTCCCGATGGTCCGGCCCGAGAAAGACTTCGTTGAAGGCAACGTCTCACTCCCCGACATGAGATCCGACCGGCCCGCGCCCTGCCGGTGGCAGGTCCGGCTGCCGTACTTCCGCCCCGGCATCCCTTCCGCCGCGCCGTCGAGCGCATCGCGCCGACGGACGTGGGATGTCCACGTCCAACGCGTCGACGGAACGAACACGGGCGACACCGCGGCGTGCCCCCCGCACGGGCTCGCGACGCCTCACATACAAGACGCGCTGCCTAGTATCATAACAGTCGCGAGCACGAATTCGCGCAACGGCGGGCAGTCACGGGAAGCCGCGGGCAACCGGCAGCCGCGGCGGCACGGGCCCGGATCACGACGGAATGGACCCCACGAGCGCACCGATTCGCGGGTACAGGCGTCCGGCGAGGGACTGCCATCCCCCGAACGATTCACCCGACTACCGCTCCACCGCCGCACGGCATCCGACCCGGCCGCTGGTGGTCGTTCCCCAGACGCTCTCCGAGATCACCGGCCCCGTGTACGGCCACGACCGCCCCGGACCGACGGACCACGACCTGACCCGCCAGCACGACGGGGAACCGCTCGGCGAGCGCATCGTCATCGCCGGCCGCATTCTCGACGAGGACGGCCGGCCCGAGCCCGAGACCCTGGTCGAGGTCTGGCAGGCCAACGCGGCGGGCCGCTACGCGCACGCCGAGGACCGGCACGAGGCGCCCCTCGACCCGAACTTCTCCGGCGCCGGACGCGCGCTCACCAACGCCGACGGCGAGTTCCGGTTCGTGACCATCAAGCCCGGCGCCTATCCGTGGCAGAACCACGACAACGCCTGGCGGCCGGCCCACGTGCACTTCTCGGTGTTCGGGCGGAGCTTCCTGACCCGGCTGATCACCCAGATGTACTTTCCCGGCGACCCCTTGCTCGCCTTCGATCCGATCTTCAACGCGGTCCCCGGCGAGTCGGCGCGCCGGCGCCTGATCGCATCGTTCGAGCTCGACACCACCGAGCCGGGCTGGGCGCTGGGCTACCGCTTCGACATCGTGCTCCGCGGGCGCGAGGCCACCCCGATGGAGGGCTGACGCGGTGCCGCCCCTGACGCCGTCCCAGACCGTGGGTCCGTTCTTCGCCATCCTCGTGCCGGAGCGGGGGCGCCTCCGGCTGCGCGCCGACGGCGCCTCCGGCGTTCCGATCCGGGTGGAGGGGACCGTGCGGGACGGGAAGGGGGCCGCCGTCGCGGACGCGCTGATGGAGATCTGGCAGGCCGACGCCGCCGGCCGTTACCACCATCCGGACGACCCGCGCAACGGCCCGCCCGATGCGTCGCTCACCGGCTTCGGCCGGATCCACACCGACGCGGCCGGGTGCTTCGCGGTCGAGACCATCAAGCCCGGCCGGGTGCCCGGTTCCGGCGGGCCGCAGGCCCCGCACCTGGTGGTCGGCCTGTTCGCGCGGGGCCTGGTCGCACGCCTCGTCACCCGCATCTACTTCGACGACGAGCCGTCCAACGCCGGCGATCCGATACTGGCCCTGGTGCCCGCCGACCGACGCCCCACCCTGGTCGCCGCCTCCCGGGGCGACGGTGCCTACCGTTTCGACATCGCCCTGCAGGGACCGCACGAGACGGTCTTCTTCGACGTGTGACCCGCATGAGCGCCGACCGCCGCCTGCACGCCCGCCTGCTCGGCGACCCCGACCTGCCGGGGCGGCTCGACGGCAGGGCGCAACTGCAGGCGATGCTCGACGTCGAAGCGGCGCTGGCCGAGGCCGAAGCCGAGATGGGTGTCGTGCCCGCGGCGTGCGTCGCGCCGATACGGGCCGCGGCGGACGCCGACCTGTACGACCTCGCGCGCCTCGCGGAGGAAGCCGTCGACGCCGGCAACCCGGCCATCCCGATGGTCCGCCATCTGACCGGGCGGGTCGCCGCCGCCGACCCCGACGCGGCGCGCTACGTGCACTGGGGCGCGACCAGCCAGGACGTGATGGACACCGGACTGGTGCTGCAGCTCCGGGCCGCGGTGCCCGCGGTCGCGGGCCATCTCGGGCGGGCCGGGAGGGCCGCGGCCGGCCTCGCGCGCCGCCATGCCGGCGACACCATGCCGGGGCGGACGTGGTTGCAGCAGGCGACGCCGATCACGTTCGGGCTCAAGGCGGCGGGATGGGCCGACGCCCTCGGCCGGACACGCCGGCAGGTGGAGACCGCTCTCGACGGCGCCCTGGTGCTGCAGCTCGGGGGCGCCGCCGGCACCCTGGCCTCCCTCGGCACGCGGGGCCTCGCCGTGACCGACGCCCTCGCCACCCGCCTCGATCTGCGGGCGGCGGCGACGCCGTGGCACGCCCACCGAGACCGGTTCGCGCAGCTCGGATGCGCTCTGGGCATCGCGAGCGGGGCCGCCGGCAAGATTGCGCGCGACCTGTCGCTGCTGGCCCAGACCGAGGTCGGCGAGGCGGCGGAGGGGACGGCGGCGGGACGCGGCGGCTCGTCGACGATGCCGCAGAAGCGCAACCCCGTCTCGGCCTCGGTGGCCCTCGCCGCCGCGGGCCGCGCCCCGGGCCTCGTCGCGACCCTCCTCGCGGCGATGGTGCAGGAGCACGAACGGGGACTGGGGGGCTGGCAGGTCGAGTGGGACGTGCTGCCCGATCTGGTGCTGGCCACCGCCGGCGGGGTCCGGGCCACCGCGGACGCGCTGGAGAGCCTCTCGGTCGACCCGGACCGCATGCGCGCCAACCTCGATGCGTCCGGCGGGGCCCTGCTCGCCGAGGCGGTGGCGATGGCGCTGGCCGAGTCCGTCGGCAAGCACGAGGCGCACGCCTGCGTCGCCGCCGCCTGCCGCCGCGCCGCCGAGAAGGGCCGGCCCCTGGCCGACGTGCTCGCGGAGGCCCCCGCGGTCGGCCGTCACCTCGACCGGGCGCGGATCGACGAGCTGCTCTCGCCCGACAACTATCTGGGCGTCTCCCGGGGGTTCATCGAGCGCGCCCTCGCCGGAATCGACGACGATGCCTGACATCGACGCGGACGGGTGCCGCCTGACATGGAGCGCGGAGGGACCGCCGGACGCACCCGCCCTCCTGCTTCTCGACGCCCTGGGCACGACCGTAGACCTGTGGCGATCGCAGATCGACCACCTCGCCGCCGCGTTCCGGGTCGTCCGGTTCGACACCCGCGGCCACGGCGCGTCCGACGCGCCGCCCGGCCCCTATACCCTCGACCGGCTCGGCCGCGACGCCCTCGCCGTCCTCGACGCCGCCGGGGCGCGGCGCGCGCACGTCTGCGGGGTCTCCCTCGGCGGGCAGACCGCCCTGTGGCTCGCGGTGCACGCCCCCGAGCGCGTGAGCGGCGTCGTGGCCGCCAACACCGGGGCCAGGATCGGCACCACCGCCCTCTGGAACCAGCGCATCCGCGATGTGGAGACGCTGGGCATGCAGGCCCTCGTCGAACCCGCCATCGCCCGCTGGTTCACGCCCAGGTTCCGCAGAACGGATCCGGAGACGGTCGACCGCTTCCGGGCGATGCTCGGCGGCTGCGCCGCCGCCGGTTACGCCGGCTGCTGCGCCGCCCTGCGAGACGCCGACCTGCGCGCCGACCTGCCCCGCATCGAGCGCCCGACCCTGGTCGTCGTCGGCGCCGACGACCACGCCACCCCGCCCGCCGCGGGGCGCGCCATCCAGGAACAGGTGCCCGGCGCCGAGCTGCTCGCCCTCGACGCCGCCCATCTCGCCAACGTGGAACGGGCCGACGCGTTCGCCGCCGGAGTGCTCGCCTTCCTGACGCGCATCCCACGGTGAGATCTGGCCTCCGAGCCCGGCTGCCTGTCCACGAGCGCGGGCCCGGCCAAGGCGATGCGGTACGATCACGAGTTCCAACGAGACCCGCCTCGGACCGACGAGACATGCAAGGCAGGGAGCGCACCCGACCGGTGGGCGAACGAACACGGTCGAACTCGACTCGACTGTAAAGACCACGCCTGTTCAAGGAGTCTCACGAGGCTTCGCCTCAGACCGAAACATGTGGGTTGGGCCGATCGCTGAGCAAAGGCGAACGAAGCACGACCGAGACTCGACTCGACTGTAGGGACCAAGGCCGCTCAAGGAGTCTGGAACCGCCTGCGCGGATGCAGGTCAGCAGCGCGAGGCGCACAACGCCAAACGGACGGAGCGATGGACGAGAAGCAGCGACATGCCGCCGGCATGCAGGTTCGGCGAGAGATTCTGGGCGACGCGTACGTCGACCGGGTGGTCGCCGATACGACCGACGCCAGCAGTGACTTCCAGGACCTGATCACCCGCTACGCGTGGGGCGAAATCTGGACGCGGCCCGGTCTCGACGAGCGGACCCGGCGGGTGCTGGTCATCGGCACCCTGCTGGCCCTCAAGCAGTGGGACCAGTTCCGGCTTCATGTCCGGGCCGCGCTCTCGGAGGGCGGGTTCAGCGCCGCCGACCTGCAGGAGATCGTCCTCCAGCAGTCGATCTACTGCGGCGCCCCGGCCGCCCACACCGCCATGCGCATCACGCGCGAGCTGCTGGCCGAGCAGGATTGAGCGATCCGTCGCAGCAATCTCCTGGTCCACAACCGGGGCGGGGGCGCTCGCCCTCGGCACAAGACGGGTCGGACGTACGCTGGCCCGCTCTCCAGCCCGATGAGGACAGCGGGTGCGGGCGATACTGCAGACTACCGAAGCCGGCCGACCCGCTCGGGCACGCACACCGCGCCCGAGTCCTCCCACTTGTTGTCGGTGAGCTGACGCACGTCGCTGCCGTCGGCGCGCATCGCGAAGATCTCGCCGTAGGGCTGCGGCACCGAGTCGTAGAGGGCCATCTCGTCCTTGAACCCGGTGCGCGAGCTGCTGAAGACGATCCACTCGCCGCCCGCGCACCACGTCGAGTGCGCGTCGTTCCCGCGCGCGTGGGTCAACCGGCGGAGACCGGTGCCGTCGGGCCGGACCGTGTACAGCTCGAAGTCGCCGTCGCGGTTGGAGGTGAACAGGATGCGCGAGCCGTCCGGCGACCACTGCGGGAAGTTGCTGTAGTAGTCGGGGCCGGTGATGGCCACCGGGTCGCCGCCGTCCGCGGGCATCACGAAGAGGCGGCGCCCGCCCTTGTAGACGATGCGGTCGCCGTCGGGCGACCAGCTCGGGAAACCGTTGTTCACCTCGTCGTCCACGACCATCCGCAGGTCGGAGCCATCGGGATCGATGACCGCCACCTGGGCCGCCGGGAGGCCGGGGCGCCGGAAGTAGCGGCCGACGGAGAGGACGATCTCGTCGCGGGCGGCGGACCAGTCGGCGGAGAACGCGCTGGTCCCCTCGCGGTGGAAGAGCGTCCGCTGGTGGGACCCGTCCACGGACATGATCTCGAGGCTCGAGTCGCTGGGGTTCGACGACTCGAGCCCGGTGGCGTCCGAGAACCGGTCGCGGTACTGGCTGAAGATCATGCTCTCGCCGTCCGGTGAGAACGACACGAACGGCTCGTGCAGGAAGAGCTCGAACTCGGGGTCGGGGCTGAAGGCGGGCACCCTGTGCTGGGTGTAGCCGAGCCGCTCGATGCGCTCGTAGGCCACCTGCCCGCCATCGGGCGACCAGCTCGGGCTGCGCACCGCCCCCGCGATGACGGTCTCGACCCGGCGGTCGGGATGCCGGATTCTCAGGCCGCCCTGGTCTCCCCCGGCGCGGCTCACGTAGGCGATGCGCCCCCCGGAGAGCCAGGCCGGCGACAGCTTCGTCTCCCGCGAGGCGGTGTGCTGGACGCGCTCGCCGGTGACGACGTCCACCGAGGCGAGCTCGGTGCGGGATTGACCGCTCTTCGCGAGGTAGGCGCCGACGGGGTCGGTCTCGTAGAACAGCAGGCGCCGGCCGTCCGGCGACCACGACGGGCTGCCCGCCACCCCGCCCGGGGCGGTGACGCGGCGCAGGCCCGTGCCGTCCGGCCGGACGACGTAGACGCCGGTGGACTGCAGGTGCTCCCACATGCCGGGCTGGTCCCCGGGCTCGGCGTCCCGGTCCGACGTGAACGCGATCCACGCCCCGTCGGGCGACCAGCGGGGCCGGAAGTTGCCCGACGGGTGGTCGGTCAGGTTCGAGGCCGTCCTCGAGTCGAGGTCGAGCAGCCAGATGTCCGCGGTGCCCCGCGCCCGGGTGGAGACGAACGCCAGGGTCCGCCCGTCGGGCGACAGGGCCCCCTGATCGTCGAACGCGGGGTGGTCGGTGAGCCGCTCGAGCCCGGTCCCGTCGGGACGGATGCGGTAGAGGTCGGCCTGCCCGTCCGGCTCGGCCGTGAACACCACCCACTGCCCGTCCGGGGAGAAGGCGGGCGAGTACTCCAGTCCCAGGTCCGGGACCAGCGCCCGCGCATCGGCGCCGTCGGCGCCGGCGATGAACACCGTCATCACCGGGGTCTGATAGAGGTTGAACAGCACTTGGTGAGGGGCCGTCACGGTGTCCGCCGCCGGCGCCCCGGACTGCACGCCCGGCTCGGGAGTGGACCGGGTGGTCGAGGCAGCGCGGAGCCCGGGAACCGACTGCGCCGCCGCGAACGTCCCGACGGACAGGATCATCGCCGAACCGATGGCCAGTATTCTCGTCATCTCAACTCTCCGCCCCACGGCGTCCGCTTTCCAGGATTGACCGGCGGCTCTGCCCCTGAAGCGCTCGGCAAAGGCCCCGCCGTGTCGGTCGGCGGGCGCAACCACAGGACGGCGTGGAACCGATGAGTGTAGCGGGCGGCCTCACTCCGCCCCGCGCGTCCGGGCGAGGTAGCCGATGAGGGCGTCCACGTTCTCGTCCGCCACCGGCGCGCCCTTGGCCCGCATGTCCGTCACCGTGGCCCGCCACCGGCTCTCGTCGAAGCGGGCGGTCTCGATGCGGTCGAGCGAGTGGCAGATCGTGCAGGTCGCGGTCAGGTAGCCGCTCGCCGTGGCGTCGTCGGCGAAGATGGCGTCGTCGACCGGGACGACGACGAACTCGCGGGGAAACGGGGTGGAGTCGGGGCCGAACTCGGCCACGAGCCAGTCGAGCAGCACCGTCAGGTCGTCGTCCGGGATGACCGCGCCCTTCTCGACCATCGCACCGACGAGCTCGCGCCACCCCGCGCGGTCGAGCGCGTTGTAGGCGTAGTCGTCGATGCCGTGGCAGGTGGTGCACGACCCGAGGATGACCTGCCGGACCGGCCCGCCCGGCAGCCGCACCTCGGGTCGGGCCGCCCGCCGGTTGCCCTGCGCCGCCGCCGGCGCCGCCGCCCCCGCGAGCAGGGCCGCCGCCAGCGCCGCCACGACCCACCCCCGACACCCGGTTCCGGTCACGTCCGCCACCCCGACCCCGCCGGTCCTCCTGCCCGTCTCCCCGGGAGCGCGTCGCGACCGCCCGTCGCCTCAACCGGCGCCACGCAGGGTCTCGCGACGAGCTCCGGGCGTGCCGAGGATGCTGATCGCTGCGAGTCCGCCAACTGCGGCCCGGCGCAGCCCCCTGTTCGGGAGGGGCGGCGCCGGGTACGTGGCAAGGTGGTCTCCGTCAGCATCCCGCGCCTCAGATGGACAGCCGCCCCGTGCTGTCGCCGACGCTCTTCCGCTCGATGTCGTAGAGCTCGAGGATGCTCAGCAGCAGGTTGGCGGTCCGCTCGGTCGAGTCGGGGAACACGAGGTGGCGGTTTCCCTTGAACGTCCCGTTCACGCCCCCGACCAGGATCACCGGCACCTTCTCGTGGGCGTGGCGGTGCGAGTTGCCCATGTTGCTGCTCTTGTAGATGAGCGCGTGGTCGAGCAGGTTCCCGTCGCCGTCGGGGACGTTCCTCAGCTTGTCGCAGAAGTACGCGAGGTTCTCGACGTGGTACCGGTTCACCTTGGCGTAGTTCGCCTTGTTCTCGGGGATGTCGCCGTGGTGCGACGTCCCGTGCCACCCGCCCTCGTAGCCCGACTCGGGGAAGCTGCTCGCGGACAGGTCGCGGCCGAGCATGAGGGTGGCCGACCGGGTGATGTCGGCCTGGAAGGCCAGCACCATCAGGTCGTACATGAGCTTGAAGTGGACGTCCTTGCTCTCGGGAATGCCGAACGGCACCTCGCCCGACAACTCCACCTCGGGGTTGCTCGTGGCGATGCGGATGCGCCGCTCGAGCTCGCGGACGTTCTCGAGGTAGTCGTCGAGCCGGGTGCGGTCGCCGGGGCCGAGGCCCTTCTTGAAGTGGGCCAGCTCGTGGGTCACCGAGTCGAGGACGCTGACCGTCTGCAGGCGGCCGGCGCGCCGCTCCTCGGGGCTGGCGCCGTCGCCGAACATCCGCTCGAACGCCATCCGCGGGTTGATCTCGGTGGGCAGCGGCGTCGTCGGCGTCGACCAGGAGACCGAGTTGGTGTACGCGCAACTGTAGCCCCAGTTGCAGTTGCCGCTGTTGCCGCTGGGGTCCTCGATGCCGAGCTGGATGGACGACAGCAGCGTGTCGCGGCCCCACCGCCGGGCGATCCGCTGGTCGATGGTGACGTCGAGGTGCGGGGTCACCGCGTCGCGCTTCGGCCGCGCGCCGGACAGGAAGACGGCGCCGCGGGCATGGTTCCCCCCCGGCTCGTCCACCGTCGAGTAGGCGGCGGTGCAGTCGAGGCCGCTGATGAGCACGGTGCGGTCCCGGAACCGCTCGAGCGGCTTGGTGATGAACGAGAACTCGAAGTCGCGGCCCTCCTGGAGCGGGCTCCAGTAGCCCGGCGAGGCGCCGTGGGGATGCCAGATGCCGACGAACCGCGGCACCGGCCGGGCCGCGGTCCTCGCGAGCGCGGTGCTCGCGGGCACCATCGCGTCGAGCAGCGGCATCGCCACGGTGACGCCGACGCCGCGCAGGAACGTACGGCGGGGAATGTGCTTCTTCGTGTTGAACATCAGCGGCTCCTCAAGCGCATCCGATTCGCGTCGTCCTGCCGTTTCCGATACCCGACCATCCGAACGCCGCCGTTCCGCGGGGGAAGGACCCTGCTAGCCCGCCCATCGTCGCCTTCGGCTCCGCTGGGCGCCCAACCAACCCTGCCAGGAGTCTGCACCGTTCTACGGCGCAGGCTCCTGGGGCGCGGCGGCGTCGGCGTCCGCCGACTCCCCGGTATGCGGCGTCATCCGCATCCGGAACGGGGGGCTCTCGACGATGCCTAGCACGATCGACGAGAACCGGTAGTCGTCGTCCGCCGCGTCCCGGACGATCGACCGTACGACCGGCATGTCGTAGTACTCGACCCCGCGCCCCAGCCCGTAGGTCATCAGCTTCTCGGTCAGCGTGCGCACGAACTGCGGGGCGTAGCGCAGCAGCGCCTGCCGCAGCTCGACCGGCCCGTCGACGGCGGTGCCGTCGTGGAGCACCGCCGACGCGTCGATCGGCGTGCCCCCTTCGCCCCCGTCCTTGAGGCGCCACTGCGCGTCGGCCGAGAGGTTCTCGAGGGCAAAGCCGATGGGGTCCATGATGCGGTGGCAGCTCGCGCAGGCGGGGCTGTCGCGGTGCATCGTCATCTGCTCGCGCAGGCTCAGCACGCGGTCGGGCCCCTCCACGGTGTCCTCGAGGGCGGGCACGTTGGGCGGGGGCTCGGGGGGCGGCGTCCCGAGGATGTTCTCGAGCACCCAGACGCCCCGCTTGACCGGCGACGTGCGGTTGCTCTGCACCCACGTGACGGACAGGAAGCTGCCCTGGCCGAGCAGCCCGCGCCGGTAGTCGAGGTCGTCGCCCAGCGGCACCCGCCGGAAGTGCGAGCCGTAGATGCCGGGGATGTCGTAGTGCTTCGCGAGGCGCTCGTTGAGGAACGCGTAGTCGGCGGTCAGCAGGTCGAGGACGTTGCGGTCCTCGCGCATGACGCTCTCGAAGAGCAGCTCTGTCTCGCGCGTGAACGCCTCGCGCAACTCGTCGTCCCAGTCGGGAAACACCGCCTGGGCCGGCGCCGTCGTCGCGAGGTTCCGCAGGTACAGCCACTGCTGGGCGAAGTTCTCGACGAGGCTCGCCGACCGGGGATCGGCGAGCATGCGCCGCACCTGCCGCTCGAGCCCGGCGGGGTCGCGCAGGGCGCCCCGGCTCGCGGCGTCGATGAGCTCGTCGTCGGGGATGCTGCTCCAGAGAAAGAACGACAGCCGCGACGCGAGCTCGAGGTCGCTGACGGGGTAGATGCGGCCGGGCTGGTTGTCCACCGGCTCGCGCTCGACCCGGATCAGGAACTGCGGGCTGGCAAGGATCCGCCGCAACGCCAGCTCGATGCCGTCCTCGAACGTCCCCCGCGCGCGTCCTTCCTCGAAGAACGGCATCAGGGCGTCGAGGTCGTCCGCGGTCGCCGGTCGCCGGTAGGCCCGCCTGGCCAGCGTCGTCAGGATCTCGCGGGCGCAGGGCGTCTCCTCGGCGGCCGACGAGGGCCGGCACGTGAACACCCGGCGGATGCTGCGCGAGTCGGTGGCGCGGGTGGCGTCGAAAGGCCCCTGGATGTTGAGGGCGCCGATGGCCGGATAGGTGGTCAGCTCGCGCACCCGCCCGTTCTCGAGCGACTTGCGCTCGAAGTGCCTGGCGACGTCGAGGCTCGGCCGGAAGTTCGTCGCCACGAAGGTGGCCCCCACCAGGCGGGAGCCGGCCCTCACCGGCAGGGTGACCTCCAGGTGACCGTCCCGCGCCGCGTCCATGCCCCGGAACGCGCCCATGCCGGTGTACTTCCACCCGTGCACCCGCTCGCCGTCGATGTACAGCTCGAGCTGCTCGCCGGGGATGTAGGTGCCGACGCCGAGGTTGCGGATGGTGAAGGTGTAGTCGCCGTCGCCCGGGAACACGTGGCGCACCGCCATCCCCCCGCGGGTGCCCAGCGGCATGCCCGGCAGGTGGAGGTTCTGCGAGCTGTCGGTGCGGGCGATGTAGGTCGCCTCGGTCGGGGTCTTCCAGAACCCCACGGCCATGCGGGCGACCTTGGCGGCGGCGCTGACGTAGGTCTCGAGCAGGGTCGGCGAGATCGTCAGCGACCCCGCGATGTTGTCGAAGCCGCGGCTCGAGTCGTCGGCCGGCAGCAGGGTCGCGGGGTCGACCTCCAGGTCGAGGAGGTCGCGGATGACGTTGGCGTACTCGGTCCGGTTCAGGCGGTGGAGGATCTTGGTGCCGGGGTTCAACCGGGCCGACCCGTCGATCTCCGCTTCCAGCCAGTCCCGGAACGCCGCGTAGTCCGCCTCGGGCGGGCGGCGCATGCCGGGCGGGGGCATCATGCCGGCGCGCAGCTTGCGCACCACCTTCTCCCACAGCCCGGGGTCCTGGCCGACCGCGGCGAGGTCGCGCCCCTCCAGCGACAGGTTGGCGGCGCGGGTGCGGTCGTTGTGGCAGGAGAGGCAGTACCGCTGAACGAGCTCGCGGTGCGCAGCCGGCGCGGCGAACGCTTCGCTCCCCTGCGCCTGCTCCTGCGCCCGGGGCGCGGCGGCGCCCGCGATGGCCGGGCTCGCCATCATCACCAAGATCACCAAGCCGACCACGACGAGTCGATGCAGCATCGCCGACTCCAGAACGGCCCGACGCGCCCAGTGGACGCGGCCGCGGCGCGCCAAGGCGCACGTGTCCTCCGTACCGTCGCGACTGCCGACAACTATGCGGGAACGACTGCCCCAATGCAAGCCCTATCCCGGAGCCCGTCGTGCCCTCCCTGCTGCCTTCGACCGGCGATGCCCCCGGCCCCGCGTCGTCGTCCGGCCCGCCCTCGCCTTCGCGGCTCCGAGGATTCATGGAGCCCGCAGTGCCGACGCCCCGACAAGCGGTTCCCGTCGTCCGGCCCGCCCTCGCCTTCGTTGCTCCGAGGATTCATGGAGCCCGCAGTGCCGACGCCCCGACAAGCGGTTCCCGTCGCGCCAGCCGCACCCTTGCCCGCCGGCTCCTCTGCCGGCGTCCCGCGGGCGCGGTGCAAGCGCGCGGGTTCACCGCGGCCCCTGGCGCCGGCCCGCCGGTTTGTGCATCGCGGGCCAAAGTGGTAGAAGACAGGCAAGGAACCGACGATTCAGGCCGGGAACACCGGCCGGGAGACCGTTCATGCCCTGGACGCGCCCGACGATGCACGGATCGGTCGCGGCAGCCCTCGCCGCCTGCCTCTTCCTCGCGGGCCCCGCGGCCGGCGCCGCCGCCGCGAGCGAGGTCGCCGACGCCGCCATGGCCGGGGACGCTGACGAGGTGCGCCGGCTGATCGAGGCGGGTGCCGACGTCGACGCGCCGCAGGCGGACGGGACCACCGCCCTGCACTGGGCGGCGCGGTGGGACGATCACGACGCCGCACGGCTGCTGATCCGCGCGGGAGCGACCCTCGACGCCGCGAACCACGCGGGGTCCACCCCGATGCGGCTCGCCGCCGTCAACGGCAGCGCGGCGATGATCGAGCGCCTCCTCGACGCGGGCGTCGACCCCAACGCCGCCCTCAGCCCGGACGGCGACACCGCGCTCATGATGGCCGCCCGCACCGGCCGGCCCGACGCCGTCCGGCTGCTGCTCGACCGCGGCGCCGACGTGAACCGGGCCGAGACGTGGGGCGGCACCACCGCCCTCATGTGGGCGGTGGCCGAGCACCACGCCGACGCGGTCGAGCTGCTCGTAGCCCACGGCGCCGACATCGACGCGCGGACGCGCATCTACCCGGTGGCCGACGCCGCCGGCAGCGAGGGCCCCGAGCCCGAGGATGCGGACCCCGAGGCGGAGCCGGTGGGCTATTCCAACGGCGGCTTCACGCCGTTGCTCTTCGCGGCGCGCGAGGGCGACCTGACCTCGGCGCGCCTGCTCGTCGCGGGCGGGGCCGACCTCGGCGCGGTGGCCAGCGACGGCAAGGACGCCCTGGGTCTGGCCATCTACAACGGCAACTACGAGCTGGCGTCGTTCCTGCTCGACAGCGGGTCGCCGGTGGACAACCCCGACGCGGAGGGCTTCACGCCCCTGTTCTGGGCCGTCGACCGGCGCAACATGGAGTGGAACCCCGGGTTCCCGTGGACGGTTACGGCCGACCCGCTGCCGCTCATCCGGAAGCTGCTGGACGCGGGGGCGGATCCCAATCGGATCGTCGACAAGACCCCGCGCTCGCGCCGCAACTTCGGCGGCTCGCCGCGCATCAAGTTCGCCACCACGTTCATGCGCGCCGCGTACTCCGCCGACCTCGAGCTGGTCCGGCTGCTGCTCGAGTTCGGCGCCGATCCCACCATCCGATCGGGCGACAACGAGACGCCGCTGCTGGCCGCGGCCGGCCACGGCTGGATCGACGGCTACAGCCAGGGCAAGTCGTTCCCCGAGCGGCTGGCGGTCATCGAGCTGCTCGTCGAGCTGGGGGCCGACGTCAACTGGGCCGACGACGCCGGCATCACGCCCCTGATGGTCGCCGCCAACATGGGCGACGTCGCGATCATCCAGTACCTCGTCGACCAGGGGGCCGACCTCGGCGCCCACGACCTCGGCAAGAAGAACGACGGCGCCTTCGGGGGCAGCATCGAGCCCCTGATGCCCATCGACTACGCCATCGGGGTGGGCACGTTCCGGCCGAACAACGCCATCGTGATGATGGAGGACGCGGTCGAGCTGATGACCCGGATGATGGCCGAGCGCGGCATCGTGCACACCACCTCGGAGTGCACCCTGCGCGCCTTCACGTGCGGCGACGTCGACCCGATGGCGGCCACCCCGGCCGAGATCGAGCGGCTGAGGGCGATACAGATCGGCCACCGGGTCGACGGCATCGTGGGGGGGCTGGCCGTCGAGGAGAACGAGCCCGGAGACGAGGGCGGGGCGGCCCCGCGGTAGACGAGAACGGGTGCGGTGCGCGGTCGGGGAACGCTGGCGGAGAGCGGCGTTGGCGTGCCTCAGGCGCGTAGCCGCAGGAGTCGGGCCGCAACCCGAGCGCGGTGGCCGACTCTACGTATCGCTCACTTGTCGTGACGGAGAGAACGGGAGGCATCGAGATGGGCGCGAGATTGCTCGCGGCGTTGGTCGGATCGGCGTTGCTCCTGGCCGGGACGGTGCACGCGCACCACTCCTTCGCGGCCGAGTTCGACCTCGACAAGCCGGTCGAGCTCACCGGCGTCGTCACCAAGATCGAGTGGAAGAACCCGCACGTCTGGTTCTTCATCGACGTCACCGAGGACGACGGCGAGGTGACGAGCTGGGGCTGGGAGATGGGCAGCCCGAACGGCCTCATACGGCAGGGCTGGACCCGCAACTCGATGAAGATCGGCGACGTCGTCAGCGTCGAGGGCAGCCTCGCCAAGGACGGGTCGAGCCGCGCCAACGCCCGCGTGGTCCAGCTCGCGGCGAGCGGCGACCGCCTGTTCGCGGCGTCGAGCCAGGGGCAGACGCCATGACCGCGCGTCGACGAACGGCGGCGGGGCGGGGGCGCGCCGCGGCCGCGGCGCTGGGCGGGGCCGCCATCGCCGCCTGGCTCTCCACCGGCGCCGGCGCCGCCTCGGCCGGCCAGTCGGAGACCGAGCCCGAGCCGACGCCGCGCCTTGCCGACGGCACTCCCAACCTCGGACGCGTCGCCGGCGAGAAGGGCGTCTGGCGGGTGCCCTACATCACCAACATGGCGGCGCGGGCCATCGGGCCGGACGGCGAGCCGCTGGCCCCTCCGGACACGCCCCAGAGCTCGCGCGGCGCCCGCGGCGGGTCCGCCTCCGAGCCCCACATTCCGTTCATGCCGTGGTCGGCCGCCATCTACGACTACAACTCGGACAACCTGTCCAAGTACGACCCCGAGGGCTACTGCCTGCCGCCGGGCGGCCCCCGGATGATGGCGACGCCGTACCCCATGGAGATCATCCAGCTCCCCGAGCAGGAGCGCATCATCATGATCTTCGAGGGCGCCACCCACGTCTGGCGGGAGATCTACATGGACGGCCGCCCCCATCCCGAGGGCGACGCCCTGGACCCCACGTTCCTCGGACACTCGGTGGGGCGCTGGGAAGGGGACACGCTGGTCGTAGACGTGGTCGGCTTCAACGAGACGAGCTGGATCGACTTCTTCGGCCATCCCCACACCGACCGGCTGCACATCGTCGAGCGGTTCTCGCGCCCCGACAAGAACACGTTGCGCTACGAGGCGACGATCGACGACCCGGGGGCGTACACCGAGCCGTGGACGGTGGGATGGGACATCCCGTGGAGTCCGGACGGGGAGCTGATGGAGTACATCTGTCAGGACAACAACCTGTATCTCTACCACCTGACGGACGACTTCGGGCAGCCGATCTTCGGCAACCGATAGGCGCACGTGGGCACGGAGGCCGACGAGGCGCGGTCGCGCGCGGGCCGAGCCCCCACTCCGCGTGACGGGCACGACCGGGACACCGTCCGGGAGGGAAGACCGACGCCAGCGCGTGGGCGCATCGGCGGCCACCCGCGGCGGCGCACACCCGCCACGGGCGGCCGGATAAGGGAAGGGAACGACGAACGGCAGCGCCGCGGGCCCGATCAGTTCCGCATCAGGGTGAAGTCGCCGGTGACGTCACCCTGCGTCCACGAACCCGCGAGCACGCGGTTGTAGGAACCGATGTTCTGCAGCTCGCCCTCGACGACGTACCGCACCGGGTTCCCGTCCGCGTCCTCGTCCACCGCCTCGAAGCGGAGGGTCCACGTGGACGCGTCGAGCGACGCGGTGGCGATGGGCACCGGGTTCGGGCCGGGGTTGATGGTGCCGGTGACGGCCTCGCCGTCCCAGTCGAACACCAGCAGCAGGCGCGTGCGGTCGTCCTCGTCGGGCCCCCAGTCGCCGCTCCACGAGCCCTTCAGGGGGTGCCCGTACTGGGCCGGCGCGGCGGCGGCGCCCAGCAGCAAGGCCCCGCCGATCAGCGTGCAGAACGCGGCCCGCATCGTCCTCTTCGCAGCCATCTTCGTCACCGGGATTCTCCTGCCGCCGGCCCTCTTCGTCGCCGGCCAGATCGCACATGTTAGCACCGTGAAGCCGCGAAGCCCGGGGCCTGAGCTCCGCGCGGTTTCGCCACCGTCCGTCGTTGTCCGTCAACCGCCGTCCACCGGGAGGTGACTCACATGCAGTTCCTCAAGCCCTACAACGAGTGCATCCACGACACCGTCCGCATCGTCGCCGGCGTGCTCTTCTTCCAGCACGGCGCCCAGAAGATCTTCGGCATCCTCGGCGCGGAGGAGAGCGTCGCGCTGGCCTCCCGCTTCGGCCTCGCGGGCATCATCGAGATGGTCACCGGCGCCCTCATCGCCCTCGGCCTGTTCACGCCCCTGGCCGCGTTCATCGCCAGCGGCGAGATGGCGGTGGCGTTCTTCATCGCCCACGTGCCGCGCGGCAGCATCTGGCCGCTCGTGAACGGGGGCGAGCCCGCCGTCCTCTTCTGCTTCCTGTTCCTGTACCTCGCCAGCCGCGACTCCGGCGCCTGGAGCCTCGACCGGATACTGAAGGACCGCAGGGGAGCGTAGGTCCGGTCTTCGACACGCTGCCCGTGGCGGTAGCCCCGCTCGCCTGCCGGCTCCCAGCGCCGCAGGCGAGCGGGTCGATCCGATTGAAGCACGGCGAGTCGAGTGACTAGGGGCCTTCAACGGCCGACCTCGGCCAACTGTCCGGGCGGCAACGATGCAAGTGTGTCCAGAATGCGGCCGACAAGCGGCCTCAGATGAACCATGCGGTTCGACGGCGCGCGAATGACCACGATGCGAAGTCGAAGGGTGCTCAGATTCTGCTGGTGCTGAAGACCTCGATCCATGCTCAACAGGGCATCGAAGGTCCCCTGGGCACGGCGGAGCAACTCACCGTTCGTCGTTCCCGACCAGCCCGCGGCCTGCACCGTCCTGACCTCGTGTCCCGTCAGCTCGGCGGCGAGAGCACGCGGCAGATTCTCGTCAAGCAGAACGCGCACGGGCCAGGACGGAATCGCGAGCCAGAACGAGCGCGGCGAGCGCCTGTTGTTTCGAGACGGAGGGGAACTGGTCGAGGAACTGGTCTAGGGTCTCCCCCCCCTCCAGATAGTCGAACAGCGACTGAACCGGCACCCGCGTGCCGCGAAAAACCGGGATGCCCCCCGAGATCTTCGGGTCGCTGTGGACGACCGACGGCGTATCGGCCATACGGCCATCATACGCCATCGGTATCGCTCACGGTCGCTCCGAGGATGATGCGGGGCTCGAGTCGTTGGGTGCGGCTGACGGCGCGGGTTCGGCCGCAGCCGAGATGCCATCCTCCAGGATCGCCATGAAACGCGCCTCGTCGATCACGGCCACGCCCAGCTTGTCCGCCTTCTGTTTCTTCGAGCCCGGGCTCTCGCCGGCGACCACGTAGTCGGTGTTGCGGCTGACGGAGCCCACGACCCGCCCGCCCAGGGCCTCGATGCGGGCCTTGGCCTCGGTGCGGGTCATCGCCTCCAGCGTGCCGGTCAGGACGAGGGTCTTTCCCGCAAGGGCCGGCGGCGCGTCGTCGTCTCCCGCGATCGGCGTCTCCACGACAGGGTCCACCCCGGCCCGCCGGAGCCGCTCGATCTGCGCCCGGTTCTCTTTCGCCGCGAAGAACGTCCTGACAGATTCGGCGATGGTCGGGCCGACCTCCTCGACCGCCTCCAGATCTTCCGCTGACGCCTCGGCCAAGGCGGTCAGGCTGCGGAAGTGCGAGGCCAGGAACTCGGCCGTCCGGGCACCGACGTGCCGGATGCCGAGCCCGTAGACCAGCCGGCCGAGGGCAGCGTTCTTGGAACGGTCGATCCCCTCGATCACCTTTTCCGCCGACTTCTTTCCCAGCTTGATGCGGACTGGGAGCTGGACCACCCGCGCGGTCTCGAGGGTGTAGAGGTCGCGGGGGCTCCGAACCAGGCCGACGTCGACCAGCTTGCCAGCCAATCCGGGGCCGATCCCCCGGACATTCGTCACGCTTCGCTGCACGAAACGGCGGAGGGCCCGCGTGAACGCCTCGCTCGGCGGTTCGTCCGTCCGAGGCGCGTCCGTCTCCCGCTCCGGGCCGGACGCCAACCGGCCGGCCAGCTCCGCGAGTTGCCGGTGGGCGGGCTCGGAGAAGAACGTGCGGATCGACTCGGCGTGTCGCGGGCTGATCCCCCGTAGCCGTTCCAGCTCCTCGGCGTCGGCCGCGGCCAGCCGACCGAGGTCCGGCATCGCCGCCGCCAGCCCCTCCGCCTTCTTCGCATCGAGCCCCGGAATCCCCAGGGCGTGCAGCACACGGCCGGGGGTGAGATCGGCCCGCGCGCGGGCGAGGCCCTCGACCAGCGCCGCCGCCCGATCCTCGCCAACGGTGGCCTCTTTCTCGAGGCCCGCGAGCTGTTCCGATGTCAGCCCGTACAGGTCCGCGACCCCCTTCACCCGGACCCGCTGGCCCGGCCCCCGCCCGAACTCCGAGTCCGCGTCGCCGCCCTGCCGTCCGATCAACTCCCCCACCAGCCAATCGCCCAGGACATCGATGTTCAGCGCCGTGCGATGGGCGAAGTGGAGAATCGACTCCTTCAGCCGGGCGGGGCAGCTCGGGTTGTCGCAACGCGCCACCACCTCTTCCGCCTCGCGCACCACCCGCTTGCCGCACTCCCGGCAGACTTCGGGCATACGGAACGGGCGGCGGTCCGCCCCCTCGGCCGCCACCCGCACCACCTTCGGGATCACGTCGCCGCTGCGCTCCACCACCACGCGATCGCCGATCTGCAGGCCGAGGCGGGCGATCTCGTCCTCGTTGTGCAGCGTCGCGCGCGACACCGTCACCCCGCCGACCTCGACCGGCCGCAGCCGCGCCCGCGGCGTGACGGCGCCCGTCCGCCCCACCTGCACGTCGATGTCCTCGACCACCGTCTCCACCTGCTGGGCGGCCGGCTTGCAGGCGATGGCCCACCGCGGCGACTTCGACGTCGCGCCGAGGCGGCGCCACAGCGCGGTGTCGTCGAGCTTGAACACCACGCCGTCGATGTCGTAGGGCAGCATGTCGCGAAGCTGCATGCACCGGTCGCGGAAGGGCGGCAGGGCGTCGACGCCCGAGAGCCTCGCGTGCTCGGCCGCCACCTTGAAGCCGAGCCGCTTCAGGATCCGGAGCGACCGCCAGTGCGAGTCGAGCAGCGGCTCGCCGCTGACGAGCAGCGCATAGGCGTGGAAGTCGAGACGGCGGGCCGCGGTGACGGCGGCGTCCAGCATGCGCAGCGAGCCGGCGGCGGCGTTGCGGGGGTTGGCGAAGGTCCGCTTCCCCTCGTCGATCTGCCGGCGGTTCAGGCGGGCGAAGGCTTCGCGGGGCATCACCACCTCGCCGCGCACCTCGAAGTCGAGGGGCACCTTGGCCTTCCGCAGGGCAGCCGGGTCGACCGACAGCGGCAGCGACCGGAGGGTACGGGCGTTCAAGGTGATGACCTCGCCCTCGACGCCGTCCCCGCGCGTCAGCGCCAGGTCCAGCCGGCCCGACACGAAGCGGACCGCCATCGAGGCGCCGTCGAGCTTCAGCTCGCCGACGTAGTCGAGGGTCTCGGCCCCGGCCAGCTCGCGCGCCCGGCGGTCGAAGTCGCGCAGCTCGGCGTCGTCGAAGGCGTTCTCGAGGCTGAGCATGACCGACGAGTGGGCGGCCTTCTCGACCCCCTCGCGCGGCGCCCCGCCGACGCGCTGGCTGGGCGAATCCGGGGTGACGAACTCGGGGAACGCCGCCTCCCACCGCTCGAGCTCGCGCATGAGGGCGTCGAACTCGGCGTCGCTGATGTCGGGGTCGTCGAGGACGTAGTACCGGTGCTCGTGGCGCACGAGGGCGCGGCGCAACTCGGCGATGCGCTCGCGGGCCTCATCGGCGGTGGCCTGGGGTGGGAAGTCGGGAGGCATCTCACTGCATTCGCGAGCCGGCGGGATCTGTCACCGAGCGCATCTCCTCAGTGGGCGCCGGCCAAGCCGAAGCCGGCACGGAGGGCGACCGCCGCAGGCGCGCCGGGGACGAT
This sequence comes from Vicinamibacterales bacterium, assembly GCA_965204675.1. Taxonomy (GTDB): domain Bacteria; phylum Acidobacteriota; class Vicinamibacteria; order Vicinamibacterales; family UBA8438; genus JAJEEA01. The sequence goes on along the minus strand of OZ242003.1, from coordinate 3,212,167 downwards.
ATCATCCGCCCGTCACCGGGTCCATATGTTCATAATATGCTGTTGTTCGTTATTTTTGAACACTACATTATTGTGAACATGACTCGCCAGGCAGCCGACCCCGACCTCGACGATTACCGACCTGCTCTGCAGAAGTGGATGCCGAGGGCCGAGATTCGCGCGCTCCGGCGAGCTCGGCCCCCGTTCGACGGCCTCGTCACCTGGAGGACCGCGGCCGGAGCCGTGACGTACCTCGTCGAGGAGAAGAGGCACCTCCGCCACCAGGACATCGGGTTCGTAATCGCAGGGTTGAACCGAAGCCGGGCGAATCTGCCCCCCGGCCAGGCGGGCGACAGGGTCCTCCTTCTTGCACCGCACGTTCGCCGACAACAGGCAGCCGCGCTGGAGCACGCGGAGATCGACTACCTCGATCTCGCCGGCAACGCTCATCTTCAGGCTCCGGGATTGTTCGTGCACGTGGAGGGCCGCCGGCCCCGGAAAGACCCCGCTCCCCCACGTGGCCGGCCGCAGAAGGGCTGGATCAAGACGGTCATGGCCATCCTCATCCGTCCGGAGCTCACCCGTGCGCCCTACCGCGCTCTGGCCGAGCAGGCGGACGTGGCCCTCGGCACCGTCGCCGGATGCATGAACGACCTGGACGTACGGGGACACCTGCTCAAAGGGAACAACGGCCGGGGAATCGTCGACCGGCAGGCGCTGGTTGCGCTGTGGGTGCAAGCCTACGTCGAAGCGCTGCGTCCCAAGCTCAGGGAGCGACGGTTCCAGGTACGGGCCGAGGGTAGACAGGACATCTGGCTGCGGCTGCAGAAGGTGCTCGCCAACCGTGCACAGCCCTGGGCGCTGACAGGTGCCGACGCGGCCAGACGACGCATGCCCTTCTTTCGCGCGGACGAGACGGAGATCTACGCGCCCGTCCGTGCACTTGAGGATCGCGAGACCCAAAAGGCGCTCGTCGCTCAGCCTGCCGCACGAGGCGGAAACCTGCTGGTCATCGAGCCGCCCGGCCCCTTGGCGCTAGCCGGCAAGGCCGACGACGACCCGCCCGTCGCTCCCGGCCTGCTGGCCTACGCCGAGCTGCGGTACCGAGGCACCGGGCAGGCGCTGGAGGCGGCCGAACTGCTCTTGCCCGAGGTTCTCGACGATGCCGCGCGTTGATCCCGGCTTGATGCCGGTCGTCGTCGACCTCGAGCGCGGACTGCGGGAGCTGGGAATCCCGTTCGGAATCGTGGGGGCGTTGGTTCCCGAACTCCTCCTGGATGTTCGGCCGTACCGCATGACCAACGACGTGGGCGTGGCCGTCGTCGTCGAGGACCTCGCGAACTTCGACCTGCTGAAGGGCCGACTTGCCGACTACGGGTTCACGCGAACACGCCGGCCGCATCGCCTGAACCACCGCGACGGGGGCTGGGTGGACATCCTCCCATTCAACGAGACGATCGCGCGAGACGGGTTGGAGCTCGAAGACGGCTTCGTCCTGAACATGGCCGGCTTCGGCCACGTCGTGCCCAACGCCGTACCCGTTGCTATCGAAGGAGGGCCAACGCTTCCACTGGCCCCGCTGCCGCTCCATGTCCTGCTCAAGCTGGTGGCCTTCAGTGACAGGGGGGAGCCCAAGGATCTTGCGGCTGTCCTCCATTGCCTGGAACACTATCTCGAGGACGACGATCGGCGGTACGGCGTGGATCACGACGGCGAAGGGGTGCCCTACGAATACACGGGCGCCTACTTGGTCGGTGTCGAGGCCCGGCCCTTTCTGGACGACCCCGTCAGTGAGACCGTCGAGGCGGTTCTCGACGGTTTCGACCATCCGGACGCGACCGTCATCGGAATCGCAGCTCGAGAGGCGCGCGGGCTCATCGTGGAAGACGAGCACCGACTCGAGAGCTTCGAGCTCTTTCGCTGGTATCGGGTCGGAACCGGCCTGTGACGACAGACACTCGCCAACCAGCGTCACAGCCATCCCCCCGCCCGAAGGTCTCCGCGCCGACGGCGGTCATTGCGGCGGCGCCCGCGGGGTGCGGTTGCAGCCCCGCCCTCCAGCAACCCGATGACAGCGGCTTCGTGTTCCGGATCGATGGAGGCCGCCGCCAACAGCGTCGTAAACCGTGAACGGTCCACCTCGGTCTCGATGGCACGCGCCTCGCCCGGAAAGACGATTTCCGTTCCGCCGCGGCCGACCTTCAATGCGTAGTCGCCTGGGCCCAGCATGACCCGCGTCCGCAGGCAATCGGTCCACTCGTGCCTTCGGGCGAGCTCGACCGCAGCGCGCCGCTGGCGCACGCTCCACTCGCCGGCGAACAGCTCGGCGAGCGTCTTCGGGCGCTCCGGGGCCGGACCCAGCTCGAAGCCGGTGTCCGCCAAACGGTGGCTCAACGCCGCCATGCGGTGAGAGACGGCGGCGGAGGCGGCTTTCCCGCCGCGTAGCGACAACGGCAACGCCAACCAGCCCGCCCGTGCGCCGAACAGCAGCGCGGCGGCCAGCCGGTCTTCCGCGTTCAGCGCTTCGTGCTCGAACGCGAGCAGCTCGGCGCAGGTCGACCGCAGGAACAGCAGCGACATCGCCCGCGGCAACGGGGTCTTGAACCGGTCGAACAGTTCCGACACCGTCAGGTCGGCCAGCCCGGTTAGGGCATCAAGCGCGTTCCGCAACTCGACGACGTGCTTCCGGAGCGGCTCGTCGACATCCGTCGCCCCGCGGTCGAGGTAGGCGAGCAGGCGGGTGTTGACCCCGTCGACGCCGGTCGCGCCGGTTGCCTCCGCGAGCGTATCGACCGCCCCCCAGAAGATCCGCCGGGCATCGTCCCGCTCGATGCCGGGCAGGGCGGCCGGGACCCGCGCCAGCGACGACCCGGTCTGCATCCAAGCCGCCAGCCCCGCCGCCACCGTCGCCGACAGGCCGGGCGGGAGATCCGCGTCCGGCTCGAACGCGGCCCGGCAGGCGCCCAGGCCCAGAGGCTCACCGCTCCCCGGCGCCTCGCCGAGGTGTCGATTCGCCAGCAGCCGCAGCATGGCCAGCATGCCGCCGGCGGCCTGGGCGGATTCGAGCGGCACGGCCCTCTCGGGCGGCACGTGCAGCGGAGGCCACGCCGGGCCGACGGCGTTGGCGAAGCCCTTGCGGTCCACCCGGACCCGGAAGTCCGCCAAGGGTACGTTGCCGTAATCGAGCGCGTCGCTCTTGCACGCCGCCGCATCCTCGCGGGACCGGAAGCGGATCTCCTCGATGGCCCGGATCGGGAGCGGAGCCGGAACGAAGATCAGGGGCGCATGGCCTCCCTCGTGCGGCCAACGGCGTTTCTCGACGCCGCCCGGACCGGGAACCATGACCGGACCGGCGAGCTCCCGTAGCGAGACGACCACCTGACACGGCCTGAGGTGACCGGCCTCGGCGACGGCATGGTCGACGGCGGCCCGAGGGGGACGGCCGGTGAACAACGGCAGCCAGCCGGGGCAGCAATCGAGGGTGTCCCGATAGTACTTCTCGCCGAAGCCGCGGCTGGGCAGCACCAAGCCCGCCGCGAGCATGTACATCACGTTCAGGTGATTGGTGACGAGACAGCCGCGTTCGGCGACCGCGCCGGCGGCCGCCGAACGCGGGCCGTCCAGTGGGTCCCGCCGCCGGGCGGCGTTTCCGTCCGCGTCCGCGTCGCGCGGGCCGGGTCCGGGCTGGATGCCGACCAGCAGCCCGGGTTGCTCAGGAGTGGTCATCCCGCCCACCGCTACACGAGATCCTTCCGCCGCAGCACGGCAGGATCGTCCGGCAGGATCTCGTCTATCCGGCTGCTCATGCCGCGCCGCCTCAGCAGAATCACCCGCTCGCGGGCCCGCGCCACCATCACGTAGAACCGCTTCCTCACCGCATCCAGATCGATGGGCCGCACGTGGTGGCGGTCGATGTCGGCGAGCACCGCGACGTCGAACTCCAAGCCCTTGCAGGCCTGAACATTGATGACCAGGATACCGCCCTCGTCGAACCGCACGTCAGGCCGGTGACGGCCGAAGAAGGTCTCTATGCGTGGCGCATCGTTCTCCCGGCCGGCAACGGCCGCGCACAATCCGTCGAAGTAGCACCGCCTGACGTCGTCGTTCGGGGCGATCACGCCGATGAGTTCCTGCGGATCCCGGTCGACCCTCTTCACGATGCGCCGGCAGACGTCCGCGAACCGCCTCGGCGCGTAGTCGCACAGCCACGCCGCGGGTCCGGGTCTCGACGGCAGCTCAACTGGCGGGCTGGCCGGGTCACCGGTGTAGAAGGCGCTCGCCAGGCGCGCGACGGGACCGGTGTTGCGATGGTTGTGGACCAGCTCGACGACATGCCGGGCGTCGAGGGCCAGTTCCGTCTCGATGTCCCGGCGGCTGCTGTGCTCGTCGCCGATCTGCTGGTTCTGATCGGCGGTGACGAAGAACTGTTCGAAACCGAACGCGACGAGAGTCCGGTAGAACTGCGGCGGCATATCCTGGCCCTCGTCGATGACGAGAAACGGCGGGTCGGCGACCGGGCGCGCGCGGGCGACCCCGTCCGCCACGCCGTCCCAGTCGATCGGGCGGAACGCGCCGGGTTCGGCGGGCTCCCTCGGCAGACTCTCACCGGTGACGGCCTCGAATCGGTCACCGAACCACCGCTGCCACGTGGCGCCCGAGAGCTCGCCGGAGAACAGTTGGTCACTGAAGCGGTGCAGCAGATGGTTGAAGACCAGGAACACGTACTCGTCCCGCTCGCGCTGGTGGCGGCGGGCGCGGAGCAGCGCCACGACGGTCTTGCCGGTGCCGGGACCGCCGACGATCAGGCGCCGGCCCCCGTCCGGCCGATCGCGCTTGCCGGAGCCGCGTGAACCCCCGACGCGCCCGTTCGAGCCCCCGTCGCGCCCGACCGAGCCCGCCGATGCCTCCTTGGCCGGAACGTCGCGCACCGCCGCCTCCTGCTCCTTGCTCAGGTCCTGGATGCCCGGCAGTTCGAATCTGCGTTTCGCCATGTCGATGCCAGAGCCCTGCGCCGCCCGCGTTCACGCCGCGCGGCCCGCCGAACCACGTCCGGGCCGGACCCGCAACCTTGCGGATCAAGAACGCCTTGTGGTCCGTTCACGCCCCAGGCCCACCGAACACGCCGAGCCGGGCCCCCATCCGCCGCGCCCACCATCAGGATCCGGTCAAGCAGGAGGCTCCCCTGCGCCGCTCCCGTTCAGCCCGCGCCGCCCGCCAGCGTCCGCCCGCCGAACAACGTCGGGGTGGACCCGTCCGCCGCGCCCGCGACGAACGTCCGGTCGAGCAGGACGTTGCCGTAGGCGCAGCTCGGCTCCGGCACGAGGGCGCAGGCATGGCACGCGGCCCCATTCAGCAGCCCCGGGCCGTGGCCCTCCCGCTCACCGCAGACCGGGTCCATCGAACACCAACCCGCCGCCTCGACCGCGGCCGTCAGCAGGCGCAGGAACCGGCGCGGCTGCGCCTGCTGCACGAGGCCGCCGAGCGAACCCTCGGTGTCGGCCACCGCGACGTAGACGAGGATGCCGGCCAGCGGCGTCTGGTCCGGCTCCTCGCCGGTACGGCTGTAGATGCGCTCCTTCAGCGACGCCGCCGGATAGCCGGCGGCGCTCTCCAGCGCCCGGATCAGCAGGTGGGCCAGCGTGTGCAGCAGGAGGAAGCGCGGCGAGACCTCCAACTCCGGCAGACGCACGGGGCCGCGGCCGAGCCGTTCGTTGAACGCCTGCGCCCGCCTGCGCAGGGTTTCGTCGGCCTCCCAACGCCGCAGGCGGTCCTCGCGCAGGGTACAGAAGACGCCCTCGCCGTACAGCTCCAGCGCCGGCAGCCAGCCGCTCTCGCCGGTCAGGTCCGGCGGCGTCACGGTGCCGTCCAGCCGCCGGAACCCCTTGAACACCAGGATCTCCTTGAGGCGCTCGACGGCGATGAGCCGGTCGACGACGCCGGCGATGCGCCCCGCCGGACCGTCGAGTCCGCGCACCAGCGCCGACCACGCCTCGGTGTGATGCGCGGTCACGAAGTCCTCGTCTTCGCGCAGGTTCGGGATCGCCTCGACGAGAGCCCGGTACTCGCTCTGCGGCAGGTCGCCGCCACGGAGGGACTGTCCGTAGAGCGGATAGCCCTGGTCGATCCCGGCCAGCGCCCGCTCGACCTCGTTCGGCGTGCAGCGCAGGTCCCGCGCGATGCGCCGCAACACGGTCTTCCGCTGCAGCCCGGCGCGGGCGCCGCGCAGGGCCGCCCGCTGGTCTGAGTTCCCGAACAGACGGTCGATCACCGTGCCCCGGCGGATGCGCGACTCGGGCGGTATCACCAGGGCGGTGACGGTTTCCGGCGTGTGGAGGCGCACGTCGTTGATCTCGATCACCCAGGCGTCTTCGTCCAACCGTCCCGCCGATTCGGGGAACCACGGTTGCCGCCACTCCCGCTCCCCGAACGGGAGACACTGCCGCAGCGGCCCGGATGCGCCGCACCGGCCGCATCGAACGGTGTGGCCGCGGCCGGCCGGCGCCACGCGCAGATACGGGTTGTCCCAGTCGGCCCGGCACGGGTTCCGGTCTGGACGCTGGCTCCCCGCGTGCGCCAGCCAGTGCCAAGGCACGTCCGCAAGATAGCCGCACTTGTGGGCAAGCACCCACGGCACCTGCTCCAGCCGGCCCCCGCACTCCCCGCCCTCGCAGATCCAGGCACCGCCGCGCCGCCGGGATCGCGTTTCCCGAGCCGCCCCGGAAGCTCGCCGCCATGGCCGGTGCTGCAACAGTCCGCAACGCACGCAACGCGTCCAGCGGGGAAACCGCGCGGCGGGAATCGCGCGCCCGATCACTCTGCCGTCCTCGACCCGCGCCACGGGCGGCGAACGCAGCGTTCCGCCGATCCCGAGCACCGCGCGCACCTGCTCGACGTGCTGAAGCTGGTGTTCGACCCCGCAACGCCAATTGCGCGTGTCTTTCACCGTCACCAGGTAGTCGGGACCGCGCACCACCGCGCCGACGGCGCAGTACCGCAGCAAGTGGGACAGCCGTAACGGAATCGGTTCGTCAGCCATCGCAACTCGCCCGCGGAATGTCTCCCGCACGGCGGTGGACGCGCTCGCGCACCGACAGCAGGGTGGTGTCTTCGACGTTGCGCATCGAATTGAGCGTCCTCCAGAGGCCCGGCCGCGCGCCGTCGAAAGCGCCCAGCAGGCGGTCCGCGCTCTCGTCGCGGCAATCGTAGTGCAGCCCGCGATTCTCGCGGCGGCAGCGGGCCGCCTCGTCGTGCCATTCGTCGACCAGCCGATCGAGGTGGCGGACCGTGTCGCCCGCCCCGTCGCCCGCCGCCCGGCGGCAGCGCCGTTTCAGGGCTTCGACGGCGGCCCGCACCTGCGCGCCGTCCCGCCGAAAACGCCCGGCCGCACCGTTGGCGGTCAGGTCGTCGCAGCCCTGGCGCAGGGTGACGACCAGCGCCGCGTGCAGCGCCCGCCTGCGCACCTGGTAGGTGAACGGCGTCACGCTGGTCGGCTCGACGAAGCGGTAGAACGACTCGTGGTAGGGGCGGAAGTTCTCGTAGTGCGACAGGCTGCGCGCCTGGTGGCGGTAGTAGTTGGCGACGACGAGGCCCGGCACGCGCCCGCGGCCGATGCGGCTGCTGGCCTGGATGTACTCGGCGGTGGTGAGCGGCTGGCCGTTGACGACCATCGCGGCGAGCCGGTCGACGTCGACCCCCACCGAGATCATGTTGGTCGCCAGTACGGCGTCCAGGCAGCCCGGCGCGCCGCGCGGGGCGGCCAGCCGGTCGAAGGTGCGGGCGTTCTCCCGCGCGGACGACCGGCTGGTGAGCTGGGCCACGGCCGGCTGGGAGCGCGCGCCGTCCGCGGTCCCGGCGGCGCCGGCCGAAGTGAAGGAACCCGACTCGGACAGCGCGGAGCCCTCGCGGGCCGCCTGGGCCCGCTCAGCGTCGAGGCGCCGGAGGAACGTGCGCACGTCGGTGACGAAGGCGTTGTGGCTGGCCCCGACGCCGCGAAGGCTGCCGTGATAGACCACCTGCGTCCACCACGCGTCGAGCAGGTCGTCCGCCTCCGGCTGGCCCTCGAACACCGCGCGCGGCGCCGCCAGCAACACGGCGGCGAGGGGCGCCAGGCAGCGCTGCCGGTCGAGCCCCGGCGCCAGGTAACCAACGTACAGCCGACCCGGCCGGGAACGGTCGGTGCGTGCGAACCACGAATCGTCGGCCGAGAGGCCGGGCGGCGGAAAGACGGCCATGTCGCGGCCGTACAGCCGCCGCACCTGGTCGCGGGCGGTGCGGATGGTGGCGGTCGAAGCGATGTACTTCGGACGCACGCCGCGCCGTTCGATGACCGTTTCGAGCGCCGCCTCGTAGACGCCGGCCACCGACCCCAGGGGCCCGGCAACGAGGTGCAGCTCGTCCTGTATCACGAGCTCGGGCGGTCGGCAGAGGCCGCGGCCGAAGAACGCCGCCGCGCGCTCCTCCCAGGCGAGCCGCGCAAACTTGTCGATGGTCCCGACGAGCAGCGTCGGCGGCCGCTCGTATAGCGCTTCGTCCACGACGTGACAAGGTAGCGGCTGCCCGTCGCCGAACTCGCACTCGGGGTCGCCGCACAGAAAGCCGGATTCCTGCGGGCCGGCACGATAGCCGTAGGGCGCAACGAACGGCCGGGCGCACCACGGACACGACTGCAGCCCGAGGAGCTGGCCGGCGCCGCCCGCGGTGGTTCGAACACCCTCGTCAGCCGGCGTTTCGGCGGGCTCCGGCCGTCCGCCGACCGGTTCGGCGGCGGAAGGACCGCCATCGGGCGCGGCCGAGTCGGCGACCTGCTTCGCCGCAGCCTCGAAGGTATTGGGACTGGCCGCCGCCCCCACCCACAAACCGACCGTGATCGGCTCGTCGCCGAGCGGCGCGGCGCCGCGCCGCCTCAGCCGCTCGAGCGCGCAGACAAGGCGCGCAGCCCGTTCGAACTGCTGGCGCGTCAGCAGCCGTAGCGTATAGCGCATCAGCACCGCAGTGCCGCCGCCGGCCTCGCCGTGGCGCAGCCGCCGCCAGACGATGAGAAAAGCGATCAGGCCAAGGTAAGCCTCCGTCTTGCCGCCGCCAGTCGGGAACCAGATCAGGTCCAGCACTTCCCGGCCGGCGTCCTGTTCATCGAGCGTCGACTCGATGACGGCCAGCAGGAACGCCAGTTGAAACGGCCGCCAGCGGTATTCCCGCACGTCCCGGCCCGGCTCCTTGGTATCCTGCCGGCGCATCTGGTCCAGCATCGCCCGGTTGGCCAGCCGGAACGCCCAAGCCGCGTCGGGATCGCGGCGCAGTCGCTCCACCCCGCCGCGCATCCGTTCGCGCGCCGCATCCATCTGCGCGCAGATGCGGTCCGCCGCCGCCCGCTCGCCGGCGGCGAGGCAACTCACCGACTCACGCTGCCGGCCGACCCACGCGTCATAGGCATCGACGAAGGCATCGAACCGGGAGAGGCACTCCCGGAACGTGTCCTCCCCGGCGATGTCGTGCATCACCAGCACGCGGTCGTCGACGCCGTCTACCCGCGTCGTCACCAGCGGCACGTCCACCGCCGGCATGCACTCGGACCAGATGCGCGGCGGCCGGCCCGGCTCCAGCGCCCAGTCGGCCGCCGCACCGTGGCCGATCGCGTAGATGTGCGTATCCCGGTACCGAAGCTCGATCTCCTGTTCCTCGTCGGTGAGCAGGGCGGGATCGACGCGCGGGTACTCGGCGAGCTCGCCCGCCTCGACCACGCACTCGAGACGGGTCTCGAACAGGCGCCGTTCCGCGCGGTCCACACCGGGTCGCGCCTCGGGCCGGCGGTTCGCGAAGACCACCGTCAGGATGTGTCCGTCCTGGTACGACCGGCGGCGCACGTCGAGCTGTGTCTCCCACACGGGAGACTCGGTCCGCTCGGAACGCGGCGACGCCGCCGGAGCGACCTGCGAGAACGTCGCGGTCAACACGTCGCCGCCCCGGTACGGTCGGCGGCGCACCTGCCACGTCACGCCGGCCGGCGCCCCGCCCTCGCCATTCGGCCAGCTCAGGCCGCACTCGAACGGCGTGCGCTCGTAGCGTGCGCGGGAACCGCCGGCGACGGCCTCTCCGTCGTCGCCGCCAGCGTCGCCAGCGTCCGGCGCGTGGGCCACGAACCGGCCCGACGCGGCGCGTTCATGCACCCGGCGGTAGCTTGCGGCAGAAGCCGTGACGTGCAGGCGCGCATCGCCGCGCACGAAGAAGGACACGCCGAGGGAGGACGGCGGGACGTAGCGGCGACGGCCCACCGGCCGCGCCTCGGCGTCGCCCCCCGTTTCGTCGCCGCCGGCCGGCGAATCGTCCTCCTCGTCATCCGGCGGCGGCGCGACGGATTCCGTCACCGCCGGGGTCCACGGTTCCACCCGCGGCTCGGCCGGATCGAGATGACGTCCATCTTCTTCGTTCTCTGACTGCGCGGGATCGAGACCGGTCATGCTCCACCCGTCCGGATCGACCGGATGCAGGACGCCGGCCGGATAGCGTTCGACGGGCGAACCCGGCAACCAACCGGGACTCGCCGGGCCGATGAGCTGGCGGCGCACCCAGTCGAGCAGCCGCCGCCGCTGGCGGCTCAGCCCGGTCGCCGCCCCTCCAACCTCGTTGTCTGTCCTCACCGCCCCCGCTGCAACAGGTTCCGGTGCACCACCGCGACCCCGTGCATGTAGCCGCCGAAGCGCGCGAACCGCGGGTCGGCGGCGAGGAAGATCTCCTCCCGCGCCGCCCCGTCACGTCCCCACGCCTCGTGGTAGAGCCCGCGGTAGAGGTGGGCGTAGAAGCGGGCGCTCGCCTGCACGCCGGCCGCGGCCAGCACCTCCTGGGGCGTCATCCGGCCGCGGAACATCTCGTAGATCTCGGGCATGGGCCGGCGCCGGTCGCGCCCCACCGGCAGCAGCGCCTCGAGCGCCGCCTCCGGCGACTCGCCGCGGGCGACGCACAGGAAGTGCCACGCGGCGTTCTCGACGTCGTTGGGGTTGACGATGCGGTGGTCCTCGAACTGCCGGCGGCAGTCGTCGTAGCGTCCGGCGTAGTAGAGGGCGATGCCCCGCTGCCAGAACTGGGGGGCCGCGTCGGGCCGCGCCCGCGCCACCTGGTCGAAGCCGGCCACCGACTCGTCGATGCGGCCGGCGAGGAAGTCGGCCTCGGCCTGACGCATGATCTGGCCCGCGGTCTGGGCCGCGACGGCGGCGGCCCAGGCCACGAGCATCAGGGCGGCCAACCCGACGCGAGACGTTGTCGGAATGCTCCTCGGCATGTTCTCACCTCATCCTGATCGGCAGGCGCCTGTCCGTGCTGCGTCGCGGACTGCCGGGCAGACAGTATACGCAGGCCGTGCGCGGGCCGGCATCCCGCGGCACACGGTGAGGCGTCCCCCCTCACTGGTCCGGCTGGCCATTCCGGTGTGTTTCCCGGCGGCATCGCCTCCATCTCGTGGTGCTTCCTCGCCTGCGAGCCCGCCCCGACCTGCCGACCGGCCGCGACTCTTCGAGAGGAATCGACCGACCCGACCGGCCCCGGATACGCCCGCCGGCCGCGCTATAATCGGCCGATACGTAGTACATGTGTCGCCGGGATCTTCCCCGCGGACGAGAACGAGAGAAGGAGAGCGAGAAATGAAGAAGATGCTGCTGTTGGGCGCCGCCCTGCTCGTGGGCTTCACGGCCGGCACTCCCGCGGAGGAGCAGGTCGCCGACATGACCTTCTTCCTGACCAGCGCCGGCCCCGGGGACGGCGCCAACCTCGGCGGCCTCGCAGGAGCCGACGCCCACTGCCAGTCGCTGGCCGCGGCGGTCGGGGCCGGGAGCCGGACCTGGCGGGCGTATCTCAGCACCACCGGCGAGGGCGGCGTCAACGCGCGTGACCGCATCGGCACCGGTCCCTGGCAGAACGTCGCCGGCGTGGTCGTCGCGCGCGACCTCGACACGCTCCACTACGAGAACAACCTGACCAAGGAGACCGTGCTCAACGAGCAGGGGGGGATGACCCCCGGCCGGGGCGACAGCCCCAACCAGCACGACATCCTGACCGGGTCGTACCTCGACGGCACCGCCGTCATGAGCGACGGGGACACCACCTGCGGCAACTGGATGTCGAACGCCGACGGCGAGGGCAGCGCCATGGTCGGGCACTTCGACCGCACCGGCGGCGGCCCGAACCCCAACTCGTGGAACTCGGCCCACGGCTCGCGCGGCTGCAGCCAGGCCAACCTGCAGGCCACGGGGGGCAACGGCTACTTCTACTGCTTCGCCCTCAACTAGGCGTCTGCGCTGCCGAACGGCGCGGGAACCCAGGAATGAGTGGACCGGGCGGGCAGCGGCCGCGATGCGGCGCTGCCCGCCGCCAAATCCGACCGGGCAAACCCCGATGATCGACGACATCAACGATCTCGTCGAGAAACTGCACGAGATGCGCGAGCACGGTGCGCGTTTTCGACCTACGCGGGTTACGCAGATGATGCACCTGTTCGGGTGCATCTTCGACAACGACATCGACGCTGCGGACACGAACCCGGGCGAGATCGACAGGCACTGCAGGACACGGTATGCCGATGTCGACGTTCGTACCGCGGTCAGCGACGGGCGCAATCTAAAGGAGGTATTGACGGTGGATCCCGAGGTCGAGCGTCGGTGGCGCCGGTCCGAGGGTGGATAGCCTGTGACTCGGTGCCGGAGGCGTGGGAACCTGCCCATATAATCCCTTCCGATGCCTCGACCCCCGCGTCGGCGACCCCCATCGGTCCCCGCACCTTCGGCGGGAGATCCCTCGCGACGGCCACATTCCGCGTCCACCCTCCGCTACGCCCCGGCCATCCTGATCCTCGCGGCCTCGACCGGGCTCGGCGCCGCCCTCGCCCTCACGGCTGACCGGCCGGTCCCCGAATCGGAGGTCGCCGACCGCCCCGTCGAGGTGACCGCCGACGGCTACGTGTCGTCGGACACCTGCCGCGCCTGCCACCCCTCGGAGTACGAGAGCTGGCACGGGTCGTACCACCGGACGATGACCCAGGTCGCCACCCCCGACACCGCCGGTGCCGACTTCGACGGCGTGCGGGTCAACGCGGTGCACGGGAGCGCGATGCAGCTCGAGCGGCGCGGAGACGAGCTGTGGGCGGAGTTCGACGACCCCGGCTGGGAGGGGCCGGACGCCGAGCGCCCCCGCATCCGGCGGCGGGTGGTCATGATGACGGGGTCGCACCACCAGAACGTCTACTGGTACGCCACCGGCCACGACCGCGGGCTGAACGTGCTGCCCGGCGCGTACCTCCTCGACGAAGAGAAGTGGGTGCCGCGCAGCTCGCTCGTCCTGCACCCGCCGGGGCAGTCGCTGGCCATGCTCGACGGCCACTGGAACGCGGTGTGCATCGTCTGCCACACCACCCTGGGCCGCACCGCCTTCGACACGCCCTACCGCTCGGCGCCTTTCGCCGAGCAGACCGTCGACACCACCGTGGCGGAGTTCGGCATCGCCTGCGAGTCGTGCCACGGCCCCGCCGAGGCCCACGTCGAGGCCAACCGCAACCCCCTGCGCCGCTACGGACGCCACCTCGTGGGAGACGGCGACCCCACCATCGTGCAGCCGGCCACCCTCGATCCGGCGCGGTCGTCGCAGGTCTGCGGGCAGTGCCACAGCGTGTGGGAGTACTACGAGCCAGAGGACGAGCGGCGGGCGAGCCGCGAGGGGCTCCCCTACCGCCCCGGCGACGAGCTGCGCGACACGCGGTTCATCGTCCAGCCCGCGGCCGACCGCACGTCGACCGACATCCGGGCGCTGGTCGCCGCCGACCCCGACTTCGTCCGTGGGTCGTTCTGGCCCGATGGCACCATCCGGGTCTCGGGCCGCGAGTACAACGGGCTGCTCGACTCCCCCTGCTTCCGCGACGCGGAGGCCCCGGAACGCACCCTGAGCTGCTTCTCGTGCCACGCCATGCACAAGACGGCCGACGACCCACGGACGGTGGCGGAATGGGCCGACACCCACCAGGTGTCGGCGGGCCTGGACGGCGACGAGGCGTGCCTGCAATGCCACGAGCCGCTGCGCGCGGACCCCGCCGCCCACACCCGCCACGCGCCCGAGTCGGCGGGCAGCCGGTGCTACAACTGCCACATGCCGTACACGAGCTACGGGCTGCTGAAGGCGATACGCAGCCATACGGTGGGGAGCCCGTCGGCGGCCGAGACGGTGCAGTTGGGGCGGCCCAACGCCTGCAACCTGTGCCACCTCGACAAGACCCTGGCGTGGACCGCGGAAGCGCTCGACGAGTGGTACGACATGCCCGTCCCCCCGATGCGGAACGGCGACCGCACGGTGGCGGCGGGGCTGCGCTGGATGCTGGCCGGCGACGCGGGCCTGCGGGCCCTCACCGCCTGGAGCATGGGCTGGGGGCCGGCCCAGGAGGCCTCGGGGACGACCTGGATGGTGCCCCACCTCGGCGAGGCCCTCGGCGACCCCTACGACGCGGTGCGGTTCATCGCCGCCCGCTCGCTGCGCAGCCTGCCCGGCTACGCCAACCTCGACTACGACTTCGTCGGCCCCCGGCAGGCGCGCGTCGACGCCGCGGTGCGGGTGCTCCGCGAATGGCGGGCCTCGCCGGCCGCCCGCCTGCGGCGCGAGCCGGAGCTGCTGGTGGACCCGAGCGGCGAGCTGCGGGTCGACGCCATGCGGCGGCTCTTCGACGCCCGCGACCGGCGGCCCCTCTTCCTCCGAGAATAGTGGCTCAGCGACCCCGCCCCGACGTCGACTACGCGGGCCGCCACCTGCGCTTCGGCTGGTGGTCGCTCTTCGTCTTTCTCTGTCTCGGCTTCACCCTGGAGCTCATGCACGGGTTCAAGGCCGGCTTCTACCTGGACGTCACGAACGAGACACGGCGGCTCATGTGGACCCTGGCCCACGCCCACGGCGCGCTGCTCGGCCTCGTCCACGTCGCCTGGGCGCTGTGCCTGCGCGCGTTCCCCGCCCTCGAGGACGGAAACCAGCGGGTCGTCTCGCTGTGCCTGATGGGGGCGAGCGTGCTGTTGCCGGGCGGGTTCTTCGCGGGCGGGGTCCAGCTCTACGGGGGAGATCCGGGATTGGGCATCATCGTCGTGCCCGCGGGGGCCGCGTGCCTGGCGACCGCCGTGTTCCTGACCGCGCGCGCCACCCGGCGGATCGGATAGCGGAGCGCTGCCGCCACGCTCCGCCGGCCCCGTGTGCGCCGTCGGCCCCGGACGACGCGCCCGTCAGCATCCGACCGACCGGATCCACCAGAAGCCGCGCCTCGTAGCAGGCCTTGCTTCCGCGGGGTCAGCGCCTCTGCGGAGGCGGCGATCCCGTGGCGCGGACTACCCCTCCGAGCAGCGCCCGGCGGCGGCCTGTCCGGCCCGACCCGATCGGTCAGTAGACGCGTCGTTCCAGGCGGGAAGTACTCGGGCGGGCAGCGCGCCCGGCGGCGACTTGCCCGCCCGACCCAATCCTCGACAGGCCGCGCCGTTCTGGGGCGCGAGCTACTGCTCGGCCGCGGTCACCGTGACTTCGATCTCCGCGTGCGAGATCAGCATGGCGTCGCTGACGAAGGCGCGCAGCATGTAGTCGCCCGGCTCCTCGAAGGTGACGGTGGTCTCGAGCGTGCCCGACGTCCAGCCGTCGCCTGCCATGCCCTCCTCCCATTCCTGGTACCCGTAGGGCTCGAATCCGGCGTCGGCGGGTCCGCGGTACACCGCCCACAGCACCGAGATGTGGTTCCGGGTCGGGGTCGGGCGGGTATAGCTCGGGATGTTGTCGGGAATCTGCGGCGCGCCGGGCGGCGGCACCAGCGTCGGGTCGCGGCGGCGCCGCGGGATGCTGTCGTCGCGCTCGGCGACCGGCCTCGGCAGGTCGTCGTCGGTCACCCGGGCGGTGAGGGTCACCGGCGTCCCCACCGCGACCGTGTCGTGGCTCGCCTCGACGCCGACCACCGGGTAGAGGTTCGTGTACAGCTCGTCCACGCCGCGGCCGAACTGCGTCCGGGCGTTCGACGTGATCGTGTTGACGTCGATCTCCCACTCGGGCTGCAGCCAGCCGTAGGCCCGCTGGGTGCTCCCCTGCCGGGTCACCTCCCAGATCAGCTCGGCGTCACGGGGAAAGTCCGCGGGCACGTGCACGTCGAACTGGTAGCGGTTGGTGCGGGGATAGAAGTAGGTGGGCTGGCCGCGGTCGGGCTCGCCCGGCGAGAAGAAGTTGTCCTCGCCAACCGGCACGTTCGGCCGCTCGCGGTAGTTGCGGTTCAGATAGCCGTAGTGGAACTGGTAGCTCCCGTCCTCGTTCCGGGTCCACCCCTCGAAGATGGGCTGGATGTCCTGTCCCGAGTCGAAGCGCTGCTGGGGCTGGGCCACGATGGGCACGTCCCGGCGGCTGACCTGCGCCGTCGCGCTCGCGGCCGCGGACAGCACCAGTACCGCCCCCAACCCCACGGCGAGCCACCGTCGCACGGCCCGTCGACCTAGAAGCTGCATGCTCACTTTCCGTTTCCCTTCTGCTGCTGAAAAAAACCCTCTGCGGGAGCCGCGGCGGCCCCCGCAGAGGGCATGGGTCTAGCCCGAAATCGTCGCCTGCGGCTACGCTCGCCGCCCGACCGAGCGTCCCCGGGCGTCCGACGCAGACGCCCGGCAGAACGCAAACCGGTCGCCGCTAGTCGTTGTCGGCGTTCCGGGCCTCGAGCTCGGCCGCGTACTCCTCTTCGGAGAGGTCGTGCCAACTGATCCACGCGAAGGCCATCTCGTCGACGGTGCGGCTGCCCCCGCCGGTCCAGTTCTTCGGGTCGTGGTTGCCGCGGTTCGCCTGCGTGTTGTCGTGATAGCTGATCACGTGCAGGGTCGTGCCCGCGGGGTACACCGGCTGCGCGGCGTCCTCGTAGTTGTAGACGATGTGCCAGTTGAAGTCGAAGTTGGCGCAACTGACCATCTCCGTCGACCCGTTCGGGTAGATGAGCTCCAGGCACTGCCGGGTCCCCAGGAAGTGCATGTGGGGCTGGAAGCCGGTCAGCTTGCCGGGCAGGTACATCTTCTGGTAGCCGTCGTGGCGGGTCACCTGGCCGGCCGGGATGTCGAGCTCGCCGGCCTGGCCGAGCTGACGCGAGTAGAGGATGTGCTCGGGCTCGTAGTCCTCGGGATACAGCACGAACCCGAGATCCGTCTGGTCGGTCACTTCCTCGCCCACCGAGTGGTAGTGGAAGCTGAAGCGCACGCGCGCGTCGCCCGGGAAGAGCCGTCCCGTGCCGTCGGGATACACGTCGGCGTTCTTGCCCACCGCGTACTCGTTCAGGAACGCGTCCTCGGAGCTGTCGTTGAGCAGGGCGTCGGGATCGGTCACCGCGTAGGTCAGCGCGTGGTGGACCACCCGCAGGTCGCCGGCCCGGGTCTGGATGGCCTTGATGTAACGGTCCTCGGGAATGCCGGACGGGACGATGTAGTCGCCCCACCAGTCGCCCGCCTCGGACGGCACCGTGTGCGGCGGCGAGGTCACGATGACGTCGGGCTCTATGGTCCAGGCCCCGAACTCCTGGAACTCGACCGCGGCCGGCGCGTCCTCGGGATTGCCGCGCGGCGCCCCGTTCTGCACCCAGTTGCTGACGGTCAGGATCTCGTCGTCGCTCAGCGACTTGTCGTCCTTGAAGCTCTGCACGCCGACCTTGGGATCGATGTGCCACGGCGGCATCTCGCGCGCCTCGACCTTGGCGCGGATGGACCGGGCCCACGGCCGGGTCTCCTGGTAGGTCATCAGCGACATCGGGGCCATGTTGTTCGGCCGGTGGCACACCTGGCAGGAGCGCTGCAGGATCGGCTCGATGTCCTTGTGGAACGTCGGGTTCTCCGGCGCCTCGGCCGCGGCCAGGGCCGGGACCATCACCGCTACTGCCGCCAGACAGCCGAGCACGAATCTGGCGCTTCTCATTCCCCTCACCTCCATGAGTCCGGAATCGCCGAGCGGGCGGACGCACGGCTCGCCCGAATGTCGACCACGTTTCCCAGCAGTTTAGCGATCCGAACGCCGGCTGTCCACCAGAAATCCCCGCCGCGGACACCCTTGGAGGGGCCTCTTGGCGCGGCCAACCGGCGGCCGAGGCGAGGTTCTCGGCAGCGAGCGGAACGAGGCCATCGGGGAAGCGCGATCTGCGGACACGACGCCCGGTGAGCGTCCGGGCCAGGTACATCGCGACCCGGCGCGACAACACGATGGTCCGCGAGTCGTCTCGCGCCTCCACGCGACCCGCACGCGGCGCCGCGCAGCTCACGAGCGCCGCCCGGCCCGCCCGGGCATCCCCCGGCTTCGGCCCGGCTGCGCCAGCGGGGCTGCTAGGATCGACAGGATGACCTCGGACATCGCGCCGCGGAAGCAGACCGTCGAGGTGCTCGGCAAGCGCATGGCGTACGTCGAGACGGGCCGGGGCGACCCCGTCGTCTTCCTGCACGGCAACCCGACCTCGTCGTATCTCTGGCGCAACGTCATGCCCCACGTGGCCCCGCTGGGGCGGTGCATCGCCCTCGACCTGATCGGCATGGGCGACTCCGACAAGCTGGACGACCCGGGGCCGGGGCGGTACCGCTTCGTCGAGCACCGCGAGCTCCTCGACGCCGCCCTCGCCGCCCTCGGCATCGCGTCGAACGTCGTCTGGGTGGTCCATGACTGGGGGTCGGCCCTCGGGTTCGACTGGGCGAACCGCCACCGGGGCGCGACCCGGGGCATCGCCTACATGGAGGCGCTGGTCCGCCCGGTGACGTGGGCGGAGTGGCCGGAGGCGGCGCGGCGCGTCTTCCAGGGGTTGCGCTCGGACGCCGGCGAGGGGATGGTGCTGGAGAACAACGTCTTCGTCGAGCGGGTCCTCCCCGGCTCGATCCTGCGGCCGCTCACCGAGGCAGAGATGGCCGTCTACCGGGCCCCCTACGCGGAGCCCGGCGAGTCTCGGCGGCCCACGCTGACCTGGCCCCGGGAGATCCCCATCGACGGCGAGCCCGAGGACGTGACCCGCATCGTGCGGGACTACGCCGAGTGGATGGCCGCGAACGACCTCCCCAAGCTGTTCGTCAACGCCGACCCGGGGGCGATCCTGACGGGAGCGCAGCGCGAGTTCTGCCGCGGCTGGAAGAACCAGCAGGAGGTGACGGTGCGCGGGCGGCACTTCATCCAGGAGGACTCGCCCGACGAGATCGGACAGGCCGTGGCCGCCTTCGTGCGGCGGCTCGGCGGCTGAAGATTGACCGACCTTCGGAGGTGCGGCCGAGCGCTCAAGGCGCCACGGGAGCAGCCGGCCGTCCGTGCGCTGCCGGCCTTCGTCGCCCCCGTAGACCACGACGACGTCGCATCGCGGGCGCATGGCGGACTGGCTGATTCAGAGTCCCATCTTGAATCAGCCCATGACGGGCAATTGGATGCCCGCCAGGATGCGAAGAGGGCTATCGATGACGAACGGCGGCGCGACCGATGACCTCGCGCGCGAGGGGCAGCCGGGGCTGCCGGCCGACCTGTACCAGGTGACGCAGGTCGACGACGCCGGACGGCTGTTCATCTCGCCCGTCATCCACGACTGGGACGCGGTCTCGTCCCGCGGCATCGACACAATCATCGATCTGGAGGGCGGCCTCGACATCGGGGTGCCGACGGTGCCCAACCAGATCCTCTACGTCTACTTCCCCATCCTCGACGAGGACCTTCCCAATCTCGAGAAGCTCGACGCCGTCGCCGCCCTCGGTGCGACCCTCGTCGCCCAGGGACACCGCGTGCTGTCGCACTGCGGCATGGGGTTCAACCGATCGGCGCTGGTGGCGGGTCTGATCCTGAACAAGCTGGGCATGCCTGGCCCGCAGGTGGTCCGACAACTGCGCGCGCGGCGCACCGGGGCGCTCTTCAACGAGCACTTCGCGCGGTATCTCGAAGCCCTCGGCCCGTCCCCCGCGCGAGCCTGACCGAGCCCGGCAATCCCGGCATGACGTTGTAGAGTCGGGAAGATGCCGGAAGTCACGAACCTGCTAACGCCGGCCCTGTTGGTCGCGCTGTTCGCATGGCTTCGAAGCGACGTACGGAAGCTGCACGACCGCCTGGACACCACCGCGAAGGGCTTCAACGAGCGCCTCGACGCGGCCGCGAAGGGCTTCAACGAGCGCCTCGACGCGTCGAACCGAGACATTCACGATCGCCTGGACAAGCGGTTCGATGCAGTGCTGCGTGAGATCGCCGAGCTGCGAGAGCGCCTGGCGAAGATGGAGGGCTCGCTGGAGGGCTTCCTGGCCGGGCGCCGCGATCGCGACGCAGCCTGAAGTCACCCACCCCGGCGGGCTTCACGTTGAACGTCCACGAGATCTTCCAGACCCCCGGCGCGTGAGGCCGAAGGCCTCACGCCGGCCGGCCAGGCCGACCGTTCATCGCGCGTCCGGCTCGCGCGAGATGTCGGGCGGGCTGGGCTCGGCCCCCAGCTTGCGCAGCAGCGCCGCGGTGGTGTCCGACTTGATGAAGTTCCCGCCGGTGTGGACGCCCTCGGCGATGACCAGCGGGGTCCAGCCGCGGTGGTTCTTCGCGTTGACGTCGGCGCCCCGGTCCACCAGGAACTGCACGATCGAGTCGGCCCGCTCGCGCCAGGCGGCGCCGTGGAGCGCGGTGTCGCCGGCCTCGTTGGCGGCGTTGACGTCGGCGCCCAGCTCCACCAGCAGGTGGACCGCCTCGAGGGCCTCGGGCTCGGGCGACCGGGTGATGCCCGGCTCGTGCCCGACCCCCGCCGCCATCATGAGCGGGGTGGTGCCGTTGCGGGTGGGAATGAAGGGGTCGGCGCCGTGCTCGAGGAGCAGGCGCATGACCGCGGTGTCGTTCGCGCGCGCCGCGATCAGGAACGGCGTCCCCTCGGTGAGGTTGCCCAGGTGACCCTTCACCTTGATGCCGAAGCCGGGGGTGCCGTTCGTGCGGGCGTCGGGGTCGGCCCCGTGGTCGAGCAGGGCGCGGACCGTGCGTAGCCGGTCGGGGGCGTGCATGCCGCCGAAGATGCTCCACTGGTTGCCCTCGGCCACCCCGTTCGAGAGGTCGTTCAGCTCGGTGTCCCACTCGCCCGCCGCCCAGTGCAAGGGGGTGTAGCCGGGCCCGACGTTCGGGTCGGCGCCGCGGCTCAGCAGCAGCTCGACGTAGTCGACGTGTCCGCGAATGGTGGCGACGACGAGGGCGCTGGTCCAGTTGTTGGACACCGCGTTCACGTCCGCCCCGGCGTCGAGCAGGGCCCGGGTCACGGGCTCGTGGGCGTCCCGCGCCGCGAGGAGGAGGGCGGTGTAGCCGGTGGTGGTCCGGGCGTCGACGTCGGCGCCGTGCTCGATCAGCGCCTCGACGACATCGATGTGCCCCTCCCAGGCCGCCCACATCAGCGCGGTCTGGCGGTGGTAGTGCTCGCTGGCGTTCACCTCGGCGCCGGCCGCGACGAGGCGGTCGACGGTGTCGCGGACGCCGCTGCGCGCGCAGGTCATCAGCGCCGTCTCGCCGTTCGCCTGGGTGGCGCCGGCATCGGCGCCGGCCGCGAGCAGGCGCCCGACCATCTTCGAGCTGGCGTTCGTGCAGGCCAGGGTGAGGGGGGTGACGCCGTACTGGTCGGCGCGGTCCACGTCGGCGCCGGCCGCGATGAGCAGATCGGCGATCTCCGCGTCGTCCCACTGGGCCGCCCAGTGCAGGGCGGTGACGCCGTCCGGCCGGCTCGCGCTCACCGAGGCGCCGTCCGCCAGGAGGGAGCGCACCGCCGCGGTGTGCTGCTGCCGGGCCGCCTCGACGAGCGACAGATCATCGGCGGGAGCGCCGGCGCCGGCGAGTGAAGCCGCGACGAGCAGGCCGAGCCCGACGCCGATAACCGATCTGCTGTTGATGCGCATCGTCACTTCCTCCGGCAATCCGCCCCGCCTACCCTTCATGCGGCGGCCGACCGCCGTGCTGCCGGCCGGATTAAAGGGGCGCTCTGCTGCCGTCCGCCCAGCCCGCGCGGGAGAGCCTGCGCCGTTCCCGCGACGCCACTCCCCGCCCCGCGATTCCCGCCTTCGGCCCCGATGGCCGCCTCGCCTCGCCGCCGCACCGACAATCCCCGAGGAGTTGCCCCCGGCGGCCCGGATTGCCGACCGAGCCCTCCGGGACTCGGCCATTGCCACGGCGGCAAGTCCGCGGCCCCGACGGCCGCCCGGAAGTCCGCCCCGCGCAGTGGCGCAAACTCCGGCAGTTCCCTACACGCCGGACACGATCGGCAGGTCGCCGGTCGCGTCGCCGAGCCGCTCGGCGGGGATCCCCATCTTGCCGAGGACCGTCAGGTGCATGTTGGCCAGCGGCGTCCCCTCCGGCAGCCGCACGTGCCGACCGCCCTTGATGGTGCCGCCCCCGCCGCCGGCGAGGACGACGGGAAGGTCGAGCGGATCGTGCGCGTTGCTGTTCCCCATGCCGGCGCCGTAGATCACCGCCGAGTGGTCGAGCAGCGAGCCGTCTCCGTCCTGGGTCGCGGCCATCTTCTCGAGGAAGCGCCCGAAGATCTGCATGTGGAAGGTGTTGATCTTCGACAGCTTCGCGAGCTGCTCGGGCCGCTGGCGGTGGTGCGAGGTCGGGTGGTGCGGGTCCGCGACCCCGATCTCGGGGAACGTGCGCACGCTCTTCTCGCGGCCGACCAGGAAGCTCGAGACGCGGGTGAGGTCGGCCTGGAACGCCACCAGCATCAGGTCGAACATGAGGTCGGCGTACTCCTCGAAGACGGCGGGGACGCCGGCCGGCTGCACCACGTCGGGCAGCTCGCGGTCGCTCTGGCTCTCGGCGATCTGGATGCGGCGCTCGATGTCGCGCACCGAGTCGAGATAGCCGGCGAGCTTCGAGCGGTCGCCGCGGCCGAGCTGCCGCTGCAGGTCGGTGATCTCGGCGCTGACCGAGTCGAGGATGCTGCGGTCGCGGCGCAGGGCCCGCAGCCGCGCCTCGGTCTCGGTGGTGCCGACCGCCCCGAACAGGTGCTCGAACACCGCGCGGGGGTTGGTCTCCATCGGCAGCGGGGTGTTCTTGTCGCTCCACGCGAGGGTGGCGCTGTAGGCGCAGCCGTAGCCGTCCTCGCACTGCCCGGCGAGGTCGTTGGCCTCGAGCGACAGCTCGAGCGAGGCTAGCTGGGTGTCCTCGCGCAGGTCGCGGGCCGCGAGCTGGTCCATCGACACGCCGACCTCGAGGGTCGCGTTCGTAGTGCCCGACGCCTTCATGGCGTGCGCCCCGGTGAGGAACGCGGCCTGGCAGCGCGAGTGGTCGCCGTCACCCTCGTCCAGCCATTGCTTGGCCTCCTCGTTGGCCATGCCGCTGAGGACCAGCACCCGGTCCTGCACCGGGGCCAGGGGGGTCAGGATGGGCGTGAGCTCCAGCTTGCCCTCCGCCGCCGGCACCCAGTAGGGCATGCTCATGCCGTTGGGCACGTACACCGCCCCGAGGCGCTTGACGGGCCGCGCCGCGGTGAGCCGCGTGGCCTGAAGGGCCGGCACCATCCCGTCGAGCAGCGGCAGCGCCACGCTCGCCCCGAGTCCACGCAACACCGTCCGTCGGGACAGACATCTCTTGGTGATGAACATCAGACACTCCTCATCGCATGCTGCGACCGGCCGTCCTTCTGATTCCGCTACCGCTCTCGCACGATTCCGTCAAAAGCCGCCCACTCACTGTCCGAACACGACCAGCCCAAGTGCTCCTCGGGTCAGACCCACGCCGAACCGGCGACAAGACTGCGCATGGTCACTCCTGCAACCCACCCCCTCGGGAGCACTCGCGTCACGGCGCAACCGCGGCCGTCGCGGCGTCTTGCGCTGTCCTCATCTGAAACGGCCGGCTCTCCACGATGCCGAGAATCAGCGACGACCACCGGTGGTCGTCGGCCGACGACTCGCTCAGAATCCGCCGCACCGCGGGCATGTCGTGGGCGCCGACGGCGCGGCCGAGGGCATAGGTCAGGAGCTTCTCCGTGACCGTGCGCACGAACTCGCCGCGGCGCTCCAGCAGCGCCTCGCGGAAGTCGGCGGGTCCGGTGAACGCGGTGCCGTCGGGCAGCAGTCCCGAGGCGTCTATCGGCGCCCCGCCGTCCTCGTCGCGCCACTGCCCGATGCCGTCGAAGTTCTCGAGGGCGAAACCCAGCGGGTCCATCCGCTGGTGGCACGAGGCGCAGGCCGGGCTCTGCCGGTGCTGCTCCATCTGCTCGCGGATGGACGCGCCCTCGCCGGCCGCCCCGGTCTCCTCCAGGGCCGGCACGTTGGGCGGCGGGGGCGGCGGGGGCGCTCCGAGGATGTTGTCGAGCAGGTACTTGCCCCGGACCACCGGCGACGTCCGCGTCGCGTAGGACGTCACGGTCAGGATGCTGGCGTGGCCGAGCAGCCCGGCCCGCCGCGGGTCGGGCATGCGCACGCGGCGGAAGTGCGCCCCGTAGACGTTGGGGACCCCGTAGAACCGCGCGAGCCGCTGGTTCAGGTACGTGTGGCCGGCGGTCAGCAGCTCGACGAGGGGGCGGTCGTCGCGCATCTGGTGCTCGAGGAACAGTTCGGTCTCGCGCTGGAACGCCTCGCGCAGGTTGTCGTCGAACTCGGGGTACGCGCTCGCGTCCGGATCGATCGCCCTGAGGTTCCGGATGAACAGCCACTGCCCGCCGAAGTTCCGGGCCAGCGCCGAGGCCCGCGGGTCGGCGAGCATGCGGCTCACCTGCGCTTCGAGCACGCCGGGCTCGCGGAGGGCGCCGGACTCCGCCGCGTCGAGCAGCTCGTCGTCGGGGATGCTGCTCCAGAGGAAGAACGACAGCCGCGACGCCAGCTCGAGGTCGCTGATGGCGTAGACGCCGCCGTCGTCGAGGTCCTCGGGGTCGCGCTCGACGCGGAACAGGAACTGCGGCGACACCAGCAGCCGGGCCAGCGCCTCCTGGATGCCGCGCTCGAAGCCGCCATCGCTCCGGCCGGCGTCGTAGAACGCCATCAGCGTGTCGACGTCCGCGCCCGTGACCGGCCGGCGATAGGCGCGCCGGGCGAGCCCGCCCAGGATCTCGCGGGCGCAGGCCATCTCGGCCTCGGCGCTGGTCCCCTCCGGCTGACACACGAAGATGCGCCGCCGGCTCGCCGTGTCGCCGGGGCCGGTCGGGTTGAACGGACCCTCCAGCCGCACGAAGTCGACGTCCATGCGCGGCGCCTCGTAGGTCGAGCTGGTGTGCCGGGGCGGCAGCAGGGTCGGCGGCGGCCCCTCGGTCAGCACGCTCTTCCTCACGAAGGCGACGCCGAGCGTGTGCATGCCGGCCGGCGCCTCGAACCGCGCCTCGAGCGCCTCGTCGGCGGTGAGCTGGTAGCGCGACGTGCGGTAGATGCCCGACCCAGTGCACGCGGGGTCGTCGTCGGACGGGGTCGTGCACCGGCCGCCGATCTCCAGCCGGGTGATCCGGACCCCGTCGAGGAGGACGTCGATCTCCTCGCGGGTGGCGATGGCGCGTATCTGCGAGTTGGTGAAGTTGCGCCCCAGGCGGACCTTGACGACGTACTCGCCGTCGAGCGGGAAGTAGTGGCGCACCGCGATGCCGCCGCGGGTGCCGTAGGGCAGGTCCTCGCCCATCCGCTCGTCCTGCCGCATGCCGCGCGACACGCGGAACGTCTCGACCGCCGGCCCCGCCGACGCGTCGCCGACCGCGAGCTGGCTGATGCGGCGGGCCGCGAAGAGATAACGGCCGAGCAGGGTCGGCGATATCGAGAGGACCTCGGCGATGTTGTCGAAGCCCTGGTCCGATTCGTCGGGCGGCAGCAGCGCCTCCACGTCTATCTCGAGGTCGAGGAGGTCGCGCACCGCGTTGCCGTACTCGAACCGGTTCAGCCGGTGGTCGGGGGGACGCCCGGGATTCGGACGGGCGGCGGCGGCCGCGTCGAGCTCGGTCTCGAGCCCCGTCACGAAGGCGTCGAGGGTCTGCGGGTCGGGGCGGCGGCGACCCGGCGGCGGCATCGCGCCGCTGCGCAGCTTGCGCACCACCTTCTCCCACGTCTCGGCCCCCGCCGCGACCGCGTGGACGTCGGCGCGGTCGAGCAGCAGGCCGGCGGTACGGGTGCGGGCGTTGTGACAGACGACGCAGTACTCGTCGAGGAGGGCGCGGGGATCGGGGGCCGGGGCCTCGGCGGCGGGGCGGGACTCCCCCCTCGCGACCCCGGGCGCCTGCGGGGACGCCCCGGCCGGGGCAGCCGTCGCGAGGCCGCCGGCCGTGAGGCACAACAGGATGCACGCGCCGGAATGGAGCCGCGCCGGTCGGACCATGTCGCCCTCCTGCCGGCCGCGTGCGACGGGGCCGCCCGCGGCGGACTCGCCGGACTACACACGACCTCGCGGCGAGTGTAGGCGGAGCGCGCCGCGACGTCAAGGGTCGGGAGATGCATCGATGCATCTCCCGATTCGTGAAGTGCCCGACGAGGCACTCGGCGGGACCTGCCGCGGGCGGCAAGTCAGGAGGAGGACTTCCGAGCGAGATCGGCCAGCAGGTCGCGGCGAACGCCTTCGACCAGGCGCCGGACTCCCGTGAGCACCCGACACCCGTCAGCATGGTCGCGATCACTTCGAGGCTCATCACTCCGAGTCCCGCGCCTGGACGAGGTGGACGGCGAGGACGGACGGCCGAACCGGTGAGTTGCGCACCGGGGCGTCCTGGGCGATCATGGGCACGTTCCGGACGAGTCAACCGCCTGCACGGAGGGTCAGATGCGCGATCGTCGCCTCGGACTGCCAATCCTGGCCATCGTCGTCGCGACGGTCGGCCTGACGCCGGCCCCGGCCGCGGCGCAGAATCAGGGCGCGGAACCGGGTACCGGCCCGGCCTGGACCCTGCCCCGCCTCCCCGACGGCCAGCCCGACCTGCAGGGCTTCTGGACCACCCAGACGTTCACCCCGCTCGAACGGCCGCGCCACCTGGGCGACAAGGCGTTCTACACGGAGGAGGAATGGGCCGCGCTCCAGGCCCAGCTCACCGCCGAGGGGGTCGACCCGCTGGCCGGGAACGTCATCAACATCGAGGACGCCGAGGAACGCGAGCGGCGGCTCTACCAGGACAACCGCGACCCCAGCTACGTCCACTACGACAACGAGCTGTGGCTGAGAACGCCGGTCCCCAAGGGGCTGTCGACCCGCCGCACCTCGCTGATCACGGATCCCCCCGACGGCCGCATTCCCG
Organism: Vicinamibacterales bacterium; assembly: GCA_965204675.1. Classification (GTDB taxonomy): domain Bacteria; phylum Acidobacteriota; class Vicinamibacteria; order Vicinamibacterales; family UBA8438; genus JAJEEA01. The sequence goes on along the minus strand of OZ242003.1, from coordinate 3,185,022 downwards.
CCACCGTCCCCGAGGCCGAGGCGCGGGCGGCAGCGCGGGCCGAGGCGCGGCGGGGCGTCGACCCGTTCACCGGGCACGAGACCCGGCCGCTGTCGGAGCGCTGCATCGTGTGGCCCCACAACGGCCCCCCGATGCTGCCCCCGGCCTACAACGACATCCACCAGATTCTGCAGACGCCCGACCACATCGTCATCTTCACCGAGCTGAACAACAGCCTGCCCCGCATCATTCCGCTCGACGGGCGGCCCGCCCTGCCCGACTCGATCCAGCTCATTCCGGGCGATTCCCGGGGCCGGTGGGAAGGCGACACCCTGGTCGTGGAGAGCGGCAACTTCACCGACAAGACCCGCTTCCGGGGGTCCTCGGCCGCCCTGCACGTGACCGAGCGGTTCACCCGCGTCGACGCCGAGACGATCCGCTACGAATTCACCGTCGACGACCCGACGACCTGGGCGCAGCCCTGGAGCGCCGAGATTCCGATGGTCACCACCGAGGGGCCGATGTACGAGTACGCGTGCCACGAGGGCAACCACGACATCCGGCACATCCTCGAGATCTACCGCAACCTGGAGCGCCAGGCGGCCGCGGCCGAGAAGGAGGCCGAGGCCGGAAGGTAGGACGCGCCCGGATGGCCGGGACGCGTCGAGGCCGGGCGCCAGGGCTTAACCTGGAGCGGCAGGCGGCCGCGGCCGAGAAGGAGGCCGAGGTCGGAAGGCAGGGCGCAGTCGGATGGCCGGGACGTGTCGAGGCCTGGCAGCAGGGCGCAACCGGGAAAGGGCGCGACCCGCCGGCAGGTGGCGGGGCAAGGCGGCGAGCCGCGGAAGATCGAGCACGGCGGCGAGCCGCGGAAGAGTGGACAGAGCGTGAAGACGCGCAGAGTGCTCGCGGCGGTGTTGGCGCTGGCCGTACTGGCGGTGGCCACCGCCGCGTCGGCGCAGTTCGGGTTCTTCCGCGGCTACCGTCTCTGGGGCCGGGCCGACCTGCCCTACGACGGTCGTCTCCATTTCGTGCGCCTGCGCTGGACCGGAGGCACCTACGGGACCCGGCCCCAGGGCATGGGCGTCAACTTCTGGCTGCACGAGTTCCCCGACGCCGAGGCCAACATGATGTCGGTGGTCGGCGAGTACACCGCCGCCGACGCCCGCACCGACGGCAGCCTCGCCCTCGCCCTCGACGACCCTGAGCTGTTCAAGCACCCCATCGCGATGATGTGGGAGCCCGGGTTCTGGATCATGACCGACGCCCAGGCCGCCTCGCTGCGCGCCTACATGCTGAAGGGCGGCTTCGTCATCTTCAACGACTTCGAGACCCGGCAGTGGGAGAACTTCGAGGCCCAGTTCAGGCGCGTGCTCCCCGACGCCCAGCTCATGACCCTCGACGCCGGGCACCCCATCTTCAACGTGTTCTTCCGCATCGGCAAGATCGACACCCCCAACCCCTACAACCACCACCTCCGGGGGATGACGCCCGAGTACTTCGGCGTCTTCGAGGACAACGACCCCAACGGCCGGATGATGGCCGTCGTCGCCTACAACACCAACCTCGGCGAGTACTGGTGGCTCGCGGGCCGCGGCCTCCTCCCCATCGAGGCCGAGAACACCGGCTTCCAGATCGGCGTCAACTTCATGCTCTACGGGCTGACCCACTGACGGCCCCGTCCGTTCGTCGCGCGGCGGGCGCGGAACCACCCGCATCCCGCGGTCGCCGCCACGTGACGACTCTGACCTGCCGGAGACGATCATTGGAGACCCGGACGACGATTGCCCTCGCCGAGACCGCCCTCTTCCGCCAGCAGTGCTACGTGAACGGCGCGTGGACCGACGCGCGGAGCGGCGAGGTCTTGGAGGTCCACGACCCCGCCACCGGCGAGGTCGTCGGCGCCGTCCCCGCCTTCGGCCGCGAGGAGACCCGCGCCGCCATCGAGGCCGCCGATGCCGCGTGGGGCGGGTGGCGCTCGCGCCCCGCAAAGGAGCGCGCCCGGCTGATGCGCCGGTGGTTCGAGCTGATGATGGCGCACCAGGAGGACCTCGCCGTCCTGATGACGACCGAGCAGGGCAAGCCCCTCGCCGAGTCGCGCGGCGAGATCGCCTACGCGGCGTCGTTCGTCGAGTGGTTCGCCGAGGAGGCGAAGCGCGTCTACGGCGACGTCATCGACCACCCCCTGCCGGGCCGGCGCATCGTGGTGCTGAAGCAGCCCATCGGCGTCGTCGCCTCGATCACGCCGTGGAACTTCCCGGCCGCGATGATCACCCGCAAGTGCGCCCCCGCCCTGGCCGCGGGCTGCCCCGTCGTCATCCGCCCCGCCTCGCAGACGCCGTTCTCGGCCCTCGCGCTGGCCGAGCTCGCCGACCGCGCGGGCATGCCGCCGGGGGTGGTCAACGTCATCACCGGCCCGTCCCGGCCCATGGGGGCCGAGCTGACCTCGAACCCGACGGTGCGCAAGCTGTCGTTCACCGGGTCCACCGAGGTGGGCAAGCTGCTCATGTCGCAGTGCGCCTCGACCGTCAAGAAGGTCAGCCTCGAGCTCGGCGGCAACGCGCCGTTCATCGTCTTCGACGACGCCGACCTCGACGCCGCGGTGGCGGGGGCCATGGCCTCGAAGTACCGCAACGCGGGGCAGACCTGCGTCTGCGCCAACCGGGTGCTGGTGCAGGGCGGCGTCTACGACGCCTTCGCGGCGAAGATGGCCGAGGCGGTGGCGGGGCTCAAGGTCGGCAACGGCCTCGAGGCGGGAACCCAGCAGGGCCCCCTCATCGATCTGCGGGCGGTCGAGAAGGTCGAGGAGCACATTGCCGACGCGGTCGGCAAGGGAGCGGCGGTCGCCGTCGGCGGCGGGCGGCACGCGCTCGGCGGCAGCTTCTTCCAGCCGACCCTGCTGACCGGCGTCACCCCCGCGATGGCGGTGGCCCGCGAGGAGACGTTCGGCCCGCTCGCCCCGCTGTTCCGGTTCTCGACCGAGGACGAGGCGATCCGCATGGCCAACGACACCGAGTTCGGCCTCGCCGCCTACTTCTACAGCCGCGACATCGGCCGCATCTGGCGCGTCTCCGAGGGGCTGGAGTACGGCATCGTGGGCGTCAACGAGGGGATCATCTCGAACGAGGTGGCCCCGTTCGGCGGGGTCAAGGAGTCGGGCATCGGCCGCGAGGGCTCGAAGTACGGCATGGACGACTTCATCGAGATCAAGTACCTCTGCCTGGGCGGCATCGACGATTGAGCCGCAGAGTCACCCGGTCGAGCCCCCCCTTGCTGCGCGACGCCATGCGGTTAGAATCTGCCTGATCGACAACATTCCCAGGGAGGGTCGGATGAGCCGCCGTCATCTCGCCGCGTTCGCAACCGTTGTCGTCGTCAGCGCCCTGGTGGCGATTCCGGCCGCCGCGCAGAATCAGAACCAGGAGGCCGCCGAGCCGGCGGCGTGGACGATGCCCCGGCTCCCCGATGGGCAGCCGGACCTGCAGGGCTACTGGACGACGCAGACGTTCACGCCGCTGGAGCGGCCCGAGCGGCTGGCCGACCAGGAGTTCCTGTCGGAGGAGGAGGCGGCCCTGCTGCAGGAGCAGTTGACGGCGGAAGGCGTCGACCCCCTGCGGCGCGACGCCGTCGCCATCGAGGACCCGGACGAGCGGGAGGCAGCGCTCTACCAGGAGAACCGCGACGCCTCGTACGTGCACTACGACAACCAGGTGTGGTTGCGCACGCCGGTGCCGAAGGGCCTGTCGACCCGGCGCACGTCGCTCATCACGTACCCGCCGAACGGCAGGATTCCCCCGATGACGCCGGAGGGCGCGGCCCGGGTGGAGGCCGACGCGGCGATGGCCCAGGTGTTCGACGGCTACGAGACCCGCCCCTTGATGGAGCGCTGCGTCGTCTGGACCCACGAGGGGCCGCCGGTGCTGCCCCCGGCCTACAACGACATCCACCAGATATTCCAGACCCCCGACCACTTCGTGCTGTTCACGGAGCTGGCGACGAACCCGCCGCGCATCATGGCCCTCGACGGGGGCCCGGGCGTTCCCGACGCGATTCGCCAGTTCGCCGGCGACTCGCGCGCCCGCTGGGAGGGAGACACGCTGGTCGTCGAGACCGACCAGTTCATCGCCCGGCGGAACTACCGAGGCTCGAACCGGCACCGGCACGTCGAGGAGCGGTTCACCCGCGTCGCCGAGGACACCATCCGCTACGAGTTCACGGTCACCGACCCGACCACCTGGACCAGCCCGTGGGGCGGCGAGGTGCCGATGGTCCGAATCGAGGGGCCGATGTTCGAGTACGGCTGCCACGAGGGCAACCACGACATCCGGCACATCCTCGAGATCAACCGCAACCTCGAGCGGCAGGCGGCAGAGGCGGCGGCGGGGGGAGACTCGCGGTAGGAGCCTGCGCCCGATGGCCGGGCCCTCGATTCGCATCGGCACCAGCGGGTGGCACTACCCGGGCGGGGCCGGGGCCTGGGACGGCGTCTTCTATCCGCCGCGCGGGCGCCGCCATCGGCCGCGGGGATTCGACGAGCTGGCCTGCTACGCCGAGCACTTCGACACCGTCGAGGTGAACTCGACCTTCTACGGCGTGCCCCGCCGCGCCGTCACCGAGGCCTGGGCCGCGCGGACCCCCGACGACTTCTCCTTCTCCGTCAAGCTCTACCAGAAGTTCACCCACCCCAGGATGTTCGCGGCAGCCACCGGCGCCGGCGACACCCGGGTTGACCGCGGGGACGTCGAGCGGTTCCGCGAGGCCATCGCGCCCCTCCACGAGGCCGGCAAGCTCGGGCCCCTGCTCGCGCAGTTCCCCGCCAGCTTCCGCAACGACACCGCCGCCCACGACCACCTCGCGTGGCTCATCGAGGCGCTGTCGCCCTGCCCCGTCGCGGTCGAGCTGCGGCACGGGAGCTGGAGCGACGACGTCGCCGGCACCCTCCGCCTGCTGAACGGCCTCGGGGCGGCCTGGGTGCAGATCGACGAGCCGAAGTTCCGCCTGTCCATCGCCCAGAACCGGCTGCCCAACGTCGAGAGCTTCTACTACATGCGGCTCCACGGCCGGAACGCCGCCAAGTGGTGGCGCCACGACCGCGCCGAGGAGCGCTACGACTACCACTACTCGGCCGCCGAGCTGCGCCCGTTCCGCGACACCGCCGACGCCGCCGCCCGGCTCGTGAAGCGGCTCTACCTCTACATGAACAACCACTTCGCGGCGAAGTCGGTGGCCAACGCCGCCACCCTCAAGCACCAGCTCGGCCTGGACGTGCCCGGCAGGTGGCGCGGGGAGATGGTGGCGCGGTATCCGGAGCTCGACGGCGTCGTCAGGACGGGCTCGGCAACGGCGCCGCTGCTGCCGATCGGTCGGCCGGCGGCGCGACGGTGATGGCGCGCCGACAGCGCACCGTCGCATCCAGATTGCGACTACAATCAGAGCCGTGGCGCACGTTGTCGTCTTCACCGAACGCGGCGACCGCATTCGCATCATCAGCCTGCGCAAGGCCAATCCACGAGAGGAACAGCGCCATGCCCGGCAACGTCAACCGTGACCTCGAAGGGCTGACCTTCGACGAAATCGCGGAACGATACGGCGAAGAAGCAGCCATCGCGGCAGGGATCGCTGCCGATCCGGATGCGCGAGAGCTGACGGACGATGATTTCGCCCGGATGCGTCCTGCGTCCGAGGTCATCCCGGCGATCGTCGAGGCCTACCGTCGCACACGCGGCAAGCAGAAGGCGCCTGTCAAGGAGCAGATCACCATTCGACTCGATGCGGATGTCGTTGCGCACTTCCGCAACGAGGGACGCGGCTGGCAGACACGGCTCAATGCGGTGCTCCGTCGCGCCGTCTTCAAGACCGCCGACCAGGAGTCTGCCCCGTAGAACGCGTCCGCCGGCAGACGACGGCGTGAGCGGCGACGGGCCGGCGTCCCGGGCGCAATCGACGGGTTCCGGCCCGATTCCAGCCTTGGGCAACCTCGATTCGGCCCCCGCGAGCGCCGGCCCCGTGCCGGCCCCCGGCGCACGCGTCGTGATCCGCGACGCCGAGTGGGTGATCCGCCGCGTCGACCGCTCCCCGGACGGCGGCTACCAGTTGGTGTGCGACGGCGTCTCGGAGCTCGTGCGGGAACGCGAGGCGATCTTCCTCACCACCCTGGAGCCGGACATCCAGGTCCTGGACCCCGCCGACCCCCGGCTCGCCCCGGACGACCTGCGGCCGGACGCCGTCGCGCGGGCACGCACCTGGGTCGTCGAGCGTCGGCGCGCCTTCGAGGAACGCATCAACGAGAGCTGAACCGCGAGCTCGAGGCGCTGGAGAAGCTGCGAACGCGCCAGCTTCGGCAGCTCGCGCTGCGGCTCGAACGGTCCCGTCAGGCGGAGATCTTCAAGCGGGCCCGCGAGGAGCGCGGCCGGCGCGACATCGAAGCGATTTTCGACGAGTATCTGAAGTGGATCGAGGACACGATGACCACCGAGCCACAGCCGTACATCAAGGTCGTCTGCGTGATGACGGGCACCCCCGCCGGGCCGTGAGTTGGGCTATTCTTGTTGTGAACGATCCGGGACGGCCCGGAGGAAGGCGGTGCACATGAAGAGAAGGGCCAGAGCGGCGAATGCGGACGAAGCAGGGGGCGTGACGGCCGGCGCGGAGACGACGGACGCCGATGCGGCGCGCCCCCGGGGGCCCGAAGCGAGCATCGCCGCCCCGCCTCGCGGACCGGCATCGAAGCGCAGCGGCAAGTCGACGCTCGTTCCGACCGCCAAACCGACCGACCGCCGCAAGTTCGCACGGGTGTTCATGTCGGGACGGTCCCAGGCGGTGCGGTTGCCCAGGGAATTCCGGTTCGACACCGACCGGGTAGTCATTCGGCGCGAGGGCCGCAGTGTAGTGCTGACCCCGCCCTTCAAAGACTGGGACGACTACCTCAAGAACAGCACGCCGTTTACCGACGACTTCTACGAAGCGATGCGGGAGATACGCCCCGACCTGCCTCCACTCGAGAAACGCGAGCCGTCCGATTGAAGGTGATGCTCGACACGGACACGTGCATCTACAGCCTTCGGCAGGCGCCCGGTTTCCGACTGCGGCTACCCCTGCACGAGTGCGGCGTCTCGGTCGTCGTCCTGGGAGAACTGGAGTGGGGCCTGGCGCGGTCGAGCAAGTTCGAGGAGAACGAGGCCACTCTGCGCGACTTCACCGCTTCGGTGCAAGTGGAAGACCTGGACTCAGAGGTGGCGCAGCAGTACGGCCGGCTCCGCGCGCACATGTACGCCGCCGGCCGGCCCATCGGCCCCAACGACTTCTGGATCGCGGCCCACGCCTTGGCCCGGGACGTGCCGTTGATCACGCACAACCTGTCCGAGTTCCGGCGCGTGCCGCACCTCGCGGTCGACACTTGGATGACCGCGTAGACCCATGCCCGCCGCGACTGCCGCCGCCTTCGCCGGCATCCACAACGAGAACGAGTTCTACCGCCACCGACTACCTGTCGGAGATCTTCAGCGGCGACATCCGGGCGACCGTCAACCGCTGGCGCGTGCAGGCCGACTACGTGCGGTTCCGCCGCGACTTCGACCGCGAGCGCCGCACCGCACCGCGGCTGACCCTGCAACGCGAGTGGTTCCGGCAGCTCCTGCCCGCCCTCGGCTACGCGTGGGCCCCCACCGACCATCCGCTCGACGACGGCGACGCCGTGCCCGCGCTCTGCGCCGCCAGCGGCCGGGCCGGCGCCCCCGCCCTGCTCGCCCTCGGCGCGTACGACGCGGAGGCCGAGGGCGAAGACCCGCTCCGGCTCAGACCGCAACCGCTGCCGTTCCACGGCAAGGCCCCCCCGCCCGAGGCGCTGCTGCGCGAGACCTGGGACGAGGTCGTCACCCGCCGCGTCTTCGGCCAGGACCACCCGCCCCGGTTGGTGCTGGTGCTCTCGTTCAGCCGCGTCCTGCTGATCGAGCGCGACAAGTGGACGCACAACCGACGGACCTTCGACAACGAGGTCGACAGGCCATGACGACGGGGTCGAAGCACTGGAACATCGATCGAGCTTGGTCCGTGACCACCAAGGCCGGGACAGAGCGACTTGCCACCGGCGAACTGTCTCGCTTTCGCGCCGTCGTCATGCTCGGCGCGGCGGGCGCGGGCAAGACCACGGAAGCTGCCCGGCTCGCGACCGACGAACGCGTTGCAGGCGGCTGCGTCAAGGAATGCAGACTCGCCGAATTCGCCGAGACATCCAGCGAGTTGCGTGACCACCTCGCCGCACTGGCGGCCGCCGCAGGGCCCGGGGCCATCATCTACCTGGACGCCCTCGACGAGGCGATGGTACCCGGCCGCCAGCGCTGGCTCGCGATCAAGCATTGGGTCCATGACCGCCTGCGAGGGACCAACCTGCGAGTTCGGATCACGTGTCGATCGGCCGTCTGGCCTTCCGAACTGACGCAAGTCCTTCGCGAGTTCGCCGGGAACGAGTCGTTCGCCACGGCGTTTCTCGAACCCCTCGCGGATGCCGACATCCTGGCCGCTGCCGCGTTCCACAAGCTCGACGGGGAGGCCTTCCTCACCCGCCTTCAGGGTTCCCGTGCTCGAAGTCTCGCTGACCAACCACTCGCCCTTCGCATGCTGCTTCGCCTCCAAAAGTCCCCGCACGGCCTACCCGAGTCCAGGGTGGACCTCTTCGAGAAGGGCCTCGAACTGCTCGCCTCCGATTCACACGATCGGCGCGAAATCGACACGCAGATCCCCATGTCACCGACCGAACTGCTAAAAACGGCGGAGCGACTGGCATGCTGCACCATTCTCTCCGGCCGGGAGACCGTGCATCTCGGTGACTGGGCGCCGTCGAATCAACTGAGTCACCACGACCTGTCAGACAAAATCCCCCTGGCGGAGCTTCGCGCCCTGGGGTCGTCGGGCATTTCCGACTCGACTCTGCCCGGGTCGTTCCGCTTCGCGCATCGGCAGTTCGCCGAGTACCTCGCCGCCCGACGGCTCGCCCGGCTGCCGACCCATCAGGTGCGGGCTCTCCTCGCAGGGCCCGACGGCTGGAAGAGGGGGGTCGCCGGGCCCCTCCGCGAAACGGCGGCGTTCACGGCGATGCTCAACGCCGAGATCGCGGACTGGATCGCGAGCACCGACCCCGAGGTGATCGGCCTCTCCGACATCGCGAACTCCGATCTCCGCCGAACGGCCACACTCGGCGTGCTGGACCGATTCCGGCGACAAGAGTTCACTGCCGCGCAGTTGCACCAAGACCAACTCGACTTCAGCGGCCTGCGATACGAGCATGCGGACGCCGACCTCCGCCCACTGGTCACCACCCGAGCGGACGGCCGCGGCGACCTTCTCGCCGCCGCCATCGAGCTTGCTCGCCGCTGGAAGCTGACCTCCCTGAGCGCCGACCTCGCCGACCTCGCCCTCGACTCCAACGCTCCGATCTCGGCGCGCGTCTCCGCCGGCTACGCCCTCCGCGACTGCGGCCGATTCCACGGCCCGCCAGCGTCTCAAGCCCCTGCTCGCCGGTTTGCCGGAGGACGACCAGGACGAGCTCAAGGGTGTCGCCCTGCGGTGCAATTGGCCGGACCATGAAGGCGGCGCGCGAGGACCTGCGGCGACAGGCGGAGCTTGTGTCGAAGGAAAGGAAGATCCTCGTTCACCCGGTCGTCCTGGACGGCTCACTGCGTTGACTGCCGGCACGGTGCTTGAGCGGGATGAGCAGGTGAGACCGCAGGGGGGGTGATGACCACGATTGCCATCGAGTTGCCCGACGAGTCGGCGGAGGAGGCGAAGAGTTCCGGACTGCTCGCCGCGGATACGGTGGAGGCCATGATCGCGAGGGGCTTCGTCGGCGGGCCGGGAAAGAGCCTGTGGAGGCGGCGGCAAGATGGCCGCAACGGCTGGCCCGCGCATGACCATGGCAGAGATTCACGAGGAGGTGAACACGGTGCGAGTGGAAAGGCGGTGGCGTGCGCCTGGTCCTTGACACCAACGTCGTGGTGTCGGCGTTGATATGGGGTGGCCCCCCGAGGCAGACTGCTCGATTTGGCCATTGGCGGCGACATTGCGTTGTTTTCGAGCGCAATCCTGCTCGACGAACTCGCTGGTGTATTGGAGCGCGAGAAGTTCGTCGCGGCGTTGGCTTCGCGGGACCTCACGCCGGCGTTCCTGACGCGGCAGTACGGGACGGTCACGACGCTGATCCGACCGATGCCGGTGGATCCGGCCTGTGCCGGCGGACCCGGACGACGATCACGTGATAGAGGCGGCGTTGGGCGCGCGGGCGGACGCCATCGCGACCGGCGATAGACACCTGCTGGAGTTGGACCCGTACCGCGGAATCCGGATTCTCGCGCCCGCAGCAGCAATGGAACTCGTGCACTCGAGGGAAGGCGGAACCGATGCGTGATCGAAGCGCCGACGAGTCGCGGATGTCGGTTGGCCCAGCGAGGTCCGGAGTCCGGGGGTCACCCACGCCGCCGTCTGCCTGGCTGGCGGATGCCCTGCGGGCACTGGCGGAACTGGACGACGAGATCGTGGAGGATGGCCTTCCGGAAATCGGGCCGACCGTCAGGAAGGAGGCCGAGCGCATCATCGTCGGCTTGGCGCGGCACCCGTGGGCGCCCACGGTCTATCCCACGCGGGATGCTGAGGTCGCCATCAACTTCAGGTCGCCGGATTCGCCGGGTTCCGTCGTCCTCCTCCTGGACAATCACGGCGGCGGAGAGTGCTACACCTACACTGCCGGGCACAGTCGGCGCGCCCACTACGACGCTTCGTCGGACCTGCCCGACGATTTCGTCATGGAGCAGTTGCGCGCCCTGCGGCCGGAACGAGACGGCCGCCCCCGCCAAGTGGATGGAGGCGCAACCGCTTGCTGAGAGCAACGGTACCTGAAACGGTCGCACGAACCGCCGGGCCCCCGCGTGGAGGAGTCATGACGACGATCACCGTAGAGTTGCCGGACGAGTTGGCGGAGGAGGCGCGGAGCCACGGGCTGCTCGCCGCCGGCGCGGTCGAGGCCATGATTCGGGAAGCGCTTCGCCGACGCGCGGGCAAGGAGCTCCTGGAAGCCGCGGACAAGCTGGCCGCCGCGAAGTTCCCCCCCATGACGATGGCGGAGATTCAGGAGGAGGTGGACGCCGTCCGTTCGGAACGGCGGCGTCGCGGGCCGGCAGCCTAACCGGGTCGGCTGGGTCGGCGGGCGAACGCAACGCGCGACGTGCGCCCGGTCAGCGAGAGCCGGCCACCGGAGGAGCGAATGAGCACGATAAATGTCTCGTACCCGCCGCGATTCTTGATCTCCACCGTCAGGTTGCGTGCGCGAACGGGTTCAACCGTCCAGATGGCGCAGGATCGGGACGCTGAGCGCGGACCCGGCTACGATGGCGCCGAGCGTCCAGCGCAGGGGGTGCGTCTCGGTGCGGGCCTGCTGTTCGCCGAGTTTGGCGATGGCGGTGTGAACGCCGGCAATCTCGGTCCGCACGTCGGCAATCTCGGTCCGCACGTCGGCGAGCACACCGCGCTGCTCACCCGCGACGAGCGCGAACGCCTGCAGCGGCGCTTCTCCAATCCCCAGCCGTGGCCCTGGGAGCCCAACCTGCTGTCGGCGACGCCCACCCTCGAGCTCGGCATCGACGTGGACGACCTGTCCACCGTGGCGCTGGGCCGACTTGCCGGTTACCGCAGGCCGACGATGCCCCTGACCGACTCCGCAAGGGCGGGCGCGTCGTAGCCGACGCCCTCCTTGAAGACCAGCGTCACGTTGCGGATCTCGGCCGGGCGGCGCACCGGGTCGCCGTCGATGACGATGAGGTCGGCGAGCTTGCCGGCCTCGACCGAGCCGTAGCGGGCGTCCTCGCCGAGGACGCGGGCGCCGTTCAGGGTCATGACCTCGACGACCTCCTCGGGCGTGAACCCGGCCTCGAGCAGCAGCTCGTAGTTGCGCTGGTCGCCGTAGCCGGGCAGGGCCCCGCCCATGCCGGTGGGGTCGACGCCGGCCGCGAGCAGCCCGCCGGCGTCGGCGAAGAGCTTCTCGAACCGCTGCGCCTTGGGGAACAGGGTCGCCATCGGCGCGTCGTCGCGCGACGCGACGTCGGCCCGCGACGCGAGGTACTCGTCGCGGGCCCCGGGGGCGAGCATCTCGAGCACCCGCTCCTCGAGGGGCGGGCGGTTGGGGACGCCGAGCTCGTAGACGGCGAGGGTCGAGGTCATGGCGACGCCGCCCTCGACCATGGCGCGGATGGTGTCGGCGACGGCGTCGCCCTCCACGTCGACCTCGAGGAGGCTGCGCTGGACGCCGGGCGGGCAGACGCCGGGCTCCTTGCCGGGGACGTAGTCGCTGTTGGTGAAGAAGCCGTGCTCGATGTTGTCGATGCCGAGGCCCACCGCCTCCTGGAACGAGATCGAGCAGAGGTGGCCGGTGACCCTGACGCCGCGCCGGTGGGCCTCGTCGATGGCGGCGGCGAGCTCCTCGTCGCCGATGCGGGTGTAGGCCTTGAACCAGTCCACGCCCTCGTCGGCCCAGTACGCCACGACCCGCCGGGCGTCCTCGGGGGTCCCGACCTGGAACATCTGCGACGACGCGCCGGCCCCCGACAGGTAGGGGCCGGTGATGTACATGCGCGGCCCGATCTCGCGCCCCTCCGCGATCGAGCGCTTGAGGTTCAGCTCGCTGTAGGGCGAGAAGGCGCCGGTGGTGCGGATGGTCGTCACGCCGCTCGCCAGGTAGAGCCGCGGCGCGCTGAAGTTGAGCTGCACGCGGCGGCCGCGGGTCATGTAGAACGTGTGGTCGTGGAGGCCGACGAAGCCGGGCAGGACGGTGTGCCCGTCGAGGTCCAGGGTCCGGGCGCCGGCGGGGACCGCGACGTCGGCGTCCGGACCCACCGCGGCGATGCGGCCGTCGCGGATGAGGACGGTCTGCCCGCCGACGGCGGGGCTGCCGGTGCCGTCGACCACCTGCACGCCGGTCAGCGCGACCACCGCGTCGTCGACCTCGACGAACTGCCGCACCGCGCCGGACAGCGAGCTCACGGGCTGGGCCGAGCTGAAGGCCGCGGCGGCGGCCAGAAGCACGAGCGTGGCGATCAGGTTGCGCATGGTTCTTCCTCCGTCATCGAGCCTCGGCGCGCGGCGGCGGGCCCGCCGCGACGTCGAAGACCATCTTCATCCCCGACTCCAGGTGCTCGGCGATGTGGCAGTGCAGCATCCAACGGCCGGGGTTGGACAACTCCAGCAGGAGGTCGGCGGTCGAGCCGGCCGGCAGCAGCACCGTGTCCTTCCAGACGAGATTGTCGTTCGGGACGCCGTCGCGGGCAAGCACGAGGAAGCGCTGGCCGTGGATGTGGACCGGGTGCTGCATGGCGTGCACGGCCCCGCGGTCGTTGCGCAGGCGTATCTTGACGACGTCGCCCCGCCGGAAGCGCCAGTCGATGGCGTCGTTCTCGAGGCCGGTGTCGAGGTCGCGCAGGACCCAGCGGACGGGGCCGGCGGTGGTGACCCAGTTCATGCGCGGCATGGTGCCGCTCCACTCGACGGGGTTGAAGAACGAGCGGTCCAGGTTGAGCAGCGGCTCGAGGGGATCGGGCAGCCCGCCGAGCTCGAGAGTCAGCAGCAGCCGGTGGTCGACCGGGCGGTCGAACTCGTCCCGATAGGCGTCGATGTCCGTCGCGACATCGAGGTGGCCGCGCAGCTCGCGGAAGCTGGCCGCGTGGTCCGGCGCGGCGGGGACATCGGTGACCGTCACCGCGCCGAGCACCGTCTCGTCGGGGAAGTAGTTCCCGTACACGTGGTCGATGGCGCGAACCCGGTTGACGAGCCGTGCCTCGCCCGGCTCGTCGAAGCGGACCTCGACGACGTAGCGCTCGGCCGGCGCGATGACGACGCTGTCGACCCACGCCTGCCGCTCGAACCTGCCGACGTCGGACGCCACCAGCTTGATCGGGGCCCCGCCGAACGAGAGGTTGAACGTGCGGGTGTTCGAGACGTTGGTCAGGAAGAAGCGGACGACCTCGCCCCGCGCCACCGTCAGGCGGTACTCGGGCTCGCCGTTGACGAGCAGGAGGTTGCCGAAGCGGCCCATCAGGGCGTGGGTCGCCGCCTCGCGGCCGAACGGCACGAGGCCGGCGTCGCCGACCAGCAGGTCGTCGAGCATCAGCACCTGCTCGCGGTTCGCGGGGCCGAAGTAGTCCGGGTCGGCCGCGTCGACGCGCAGGTTGCCGTACAGGCCCAGGTCCTGCTGGAAGTCCTCGCGGTGGTGCGGGTGGTACCAGTAGAGGCCGGCGTCGGGAAAGTGAATCCGGTACTGGAAGGTCTCACCCGGCGCGATGGGGTCCTGGGTGAGGCCGGGGACGCCGTCGAACCGGTTCTCGAGGCGGATGCCGTGCCAGTGCACGGCGGTCGGGAACTCAAGCCGGTTCGTGACGTTCACGGTGATGGCGGCCCCCTGCGGCACCTGGATGAGGGGACCGGGGTACTGCCCGTTGTAGCCGTACATCGCGAACGTCCGGCCGCCGATGGTGCGGCGGACGAGGCCCGCCTCGAGGTCGAGAGTGCCGCCGTCGCCCAGGCGGACGATCTCGCGCGGGCGCGCGTCGGGGAGCCCGCCCGGAGGGCCAGGGCGCCCAGCCTGCCCACGGCTGGTCTCTGGCTGGCCGAGGTCAGGGAGCGCCTCCCCCGCCGTTGCCGGCCGGCTGGATCCCGGCCGCGCCGACGACGCGGCGGACGACAGGTCGGGCGGCGGCTCCCCCGCCGCGGACGGCAGGAACGGGTCGACGGGCGGGGCGAGGCGGCCGACCCCCGGCATCATCGCCACCGACGGGTGCATCGGCGGGCGCGTCCAGCCGCGCGGGGCCGGGGGCGGCGCGCCTCCCCCGACCATCCCGGTGACCGCCAGCAGGTCCTCGGGCTCCATGCGCATGCCGGCCGAGATGCCCCGCAGCACGATGAGCCCCGCCCACGCCGCCCCGTCGGGCGACGCCTCGGCGGTGACGAGCACGAGGAACTTGTCGAGGTCGACGGCCCCAAGCGGGGTGCGGCCGTTCGCGACCGGCCCGAGGTTCACGACCGGGCGCAGGAGCGGCGTGGTCGCCCACGCCACGTAGCCGGTGTAGTCGCCGAGCGCGCCCGGGTCGGGCAGACCGGCCGCGTGCAGGGTCAGGTCGAAGCGGTGACTGCCCGCGGCGGTGACCGAGGCGCCGAACGGCGAAGGCGGCGGCGTGAGCACGACATGGCCCGAGACGCCGGGAAAGTCGGGGGCGTGGACCAGCTCGATGCAGTACAGGTCGGGGTCGGCGGCGGGCCCGCGCGGGTCGAAGGCGGGACACCGGACGAGCCCGGCTTCCGGAGACGGCTGGCCGACCGCCGCGGTCGGCGCGAGAGCCGCCGACGCGGCGAGACACAGGGCCAGGACCGCCGCCGACCCGACGGGGAACGCCCGTTGGAGGAGCATCGGCACAGTTTGCCGCAAGCGCGGCTCTCCTGTCACCCGGATCCGAGCCGCCGGCAGTGCAGGGGCTGTTCACCGGGACGTGCCGCGAGCTCGACCGCCGGCGACAGCTTGCGACATCGGCAGGTCCCCCCACCGTGGCGGCACACCGAAACGCGCAGGGCGAAGGCCGCCCGAAGCAGGCTGGCGGCCGGACCGGTTGGGGGCGGGGCCGAACGGGGAGCGGGCAGCGACCCGCACAACGGATCGCATCCGGGCGCGGGGGCGTGAATCGCCTGCGTACACAAAACGGGGACCGGAACCTCGGTCCCGATCCCCGTTCCCGATTACCGAATCCGCGGCGGACGGATCAGTTGGACGGCCAGAGCACGCCCTGGTCGGCTTGAATCGGGCCCTCGCCCTTGTACACGAACTTCTGGACGCGCTTGCCCTCGAACGTCTCGGTCGTGTAGATGTTGCCGGACGAGTCGGTCGCGATGCTGTGCGCGCCGTAGAACTGCCCCGGCTGGCGCCCGCCGTCGCCGAAGCTCGAGATGACCTCCATCTCCTGGCGGTCGATGATGTAGACCTTCTCGTTCACGCCGTCGGCCATGTAGAGGTACTTCTGGTCGGCGTCGCGCGAGAACGCGACGTCCCAGGCCGACCCCGCGCCCAGGGTCTCCCGGGCCACGATCAGCTCCTCGACGAACGTGCCGTCCTTCTGGAACACCTGGATGCGGTTGTTCACGCGGTCGCAGGCGTAGACCAGACCGTCGTTCGACAGATCGGCGCAGTGCACCGGGGTCCGGAACTGCGGCGCGGGCTCGGCGTTCGGGTCGTAGCGGCCGAGGTCGGCGTCGTCGGGCGTGTTGCCGTAGGCGCCCCAGAAGCGCTTCATGGCGCCGGTCTCGGCGTCAAGCACCGCGACCCGCTTGTTGAGGTAGCCGTCGGCGACGTACGCCTCGTTGTCCTTCGGGTCCACCATGATCTTGGCGACGCGGCCGAAGTTCTCGGAGTCGTTGCTGCCCGCGTTGCCGCCCGAACGGCCGACCTGCAACAGGAAGTTCCCGTAGCGGTCGAACTTCAGGAGATGCGAGTCGGGACCGCCGTTGCCGCCGATCCACACGTTGTCCATGTGGTCGACCCAGATGCCGTGGTTCGACGCCGGCCACTCGTAGCCCTCGCCGGGGCCGCCCCAGTAGTTGACGAGCGTGCCCGCCTGGTCGAACTCGAGCACCGGAGGCGCGGGGAAGCAGCACTCGGTCGCCACCGGCGGATCCTGCGCCGCCGGCGTCTCGCCGGCCGACAGCGAGTCGCCGCGGTGGACGATCCAGATGTGGTCGCGGTTGTCGACCGACACCCCGATGGTGGTGCCCAGCAACCAGTGGTTGGGCAGCGGCTTCGGCCACAGCGGGTCCACCTCGAATACCGGGCCCCAGACCAGGTCGCCCTGCATGGCCTCGGTGCGGGTCAGCGTGGCGCCGACCCCGATCATCGCGACCAGCGCGAGGGCCAACGCCCCGAACGCCAGCCGCCGCCCATTGCTCTTCTGCATGACTGCTCTCCTTCACGGTTTGGACGGTCCGCCCGCCCGCTGGAGGCGGCCCGGACCGGACGCGCCCTGGGAAGGGCGTCCCACCCTTCACGCGGCGCCGCAGGGACAGATCCTCCGGCATCCGCGCGCTCGATGCAACCCCGAATCGCCCACGGGGCGAATGCGCCGGCCGACGATTCCCGCCGCCAGACGGCCCGGCGCCGAATCCCCGCCGCGCTACTTCGGCTGCGGCACGACCCGCATGTAGGGCAGCGGCTGCTGCCAGCCGTCCGGATAGGTGGCCTTCGCCTCCTCGTTGGACACCGCCGGCAGGATGATGACGTCCTCGCCCTGCTTCCAGTTCACGGGGGTGGCCACCTTCTTCGTCGCCGTGAGCTGGCACGAGTCGAGCAGGCGCAGGATCTCGTCGAAGTTGCGGCCGGTGCTCATCGGATAGGTGATGGTGGCCTTGATGCGCTTGTCGGGGCCGATGACGAAGACCGACCGCGCCGTCGCGTTGTCGGCCGGCGTCCGCCCCTCGCTGGTGTCCCCGGCGTCGGCCGGCAGCATGTCGTACCGCTTGACGATCTTGAGCTGGGGGTCGCCGATGAGGGGATAGTTGACGGCGTGCCCCTGCGACGCCTCGATGTCGCGCGACCAGCGGTCGTGGTCGCTCACGCCGTCGACGCTGATGCCGAGAATCTTGCAGTTGCGCTTCTCGAACTCGCCCTGCAGCCCCGCCATGTAGCCGAGCTCGGTCGTGCACACCGGGGTGAAGTCCTTGGGGTGCGAGCACAGGATGGCCCAGCCGTCCCCGATCCACTCGTGGAAGTTGATGGTGCCCCGCGTCGACTCCGCCGTGAAGTCGGGGGCCACGTCGTTGATGCGTAGCGACATCTGCCTTCCTCTCCTGGTTTGATCTACTCGACGGTCCAGAGCGTCAGCGTCTCGACGTCCTTGACGTAGACGCGGTTCCCGGCCAGCGTGGGCTGCGTCCAGGTCGCGCTCTCGGCCACCTCGTACCGCTGCACGGGCTCGAAGCCGGTGCGGCTGCTCGGCAGGACGACGAGCTCGGCGTCGTCCTGCAGCGACACGATGGTGCCGCCCGCGTTCAGGATGGCCGCGTTCTCGGCCTGCCGCGGCGCGCTCGTCCAGAGCACCTCGCCGGTGTCGAGGTCGAGGCCGAAGTACTGGCCGCTGTTCAGGTGCGACAGCCCGTAGAGCACGCCGTCGACGACCACCGGGTTGGTCATGTGCAGGCCCACCTCGTCGGTGCGCCACACGTCCTCGGTGGTCCAGGCGTTCCCCTCGCGGACGATGCGGAAGCGGGTGACGCCGTTGGCCCGCCCGGTCTGGATGACGTCGCCCTCGTAGAGCTGCGGGGTCTGTGACGTCGTCGTCGACGGGGTGGTGAAGGGGCGGCTCCACAGCAGTTGCCCGGTGTCGGCGGCCACGCCGACGATGTTCTCCTGGGTGAAGGTGATGACCTGCCGCACACCCTCGACCTCGGCGATGACCGGCGACCCGTAGGCGGGCCCGTCGCCGTCCCAGCTCCACTGCACGTCGCCCGTCTCGGCGTCGAACGCGGTCAGCGCGCCGGCGTCCTGGCCGCCCACGTGCAGGATCACGTGGCCGCCGTCGACGATCGGCGACTGGCCGGTGTGGTAGAGCGGCTCGACCGGATCGGCGGGCCGCTGCCAGATCTGCCGGCCGTCGGAGGCGTCGAACGCGGTCACGATGCCGCTGATGCCGAGCGTGAACAGACGCCCGTCGGCGTAGGCCGGCGTCGACTTGGGCCCGGGCCCGTGGACGCGGGTGGCCGGCATCATCTGGAACGGGGCCGGATAGCTCGACCGCCAGACGGTCTCGCCGGTGGCGGGGTCGAGGGCCTGCATCACCTCGTCGTCGCCCTGCCGGCTGAACACGTACATCCGATCACCGACGAGGAGCGGCGTCGCGTAGCCGAACCCCACGTCGATGGTCCACTGCCGGGTGAGGCCGTCGGGCCACGCCGCCGGGACGTCGAACCCGACGACCGAGCCGTCCCGGTTCGGTCCCCGCCACTGGGGCGTGTCCTGGCCGGCCGCCGGCGCCGGCGCCATCCCCCACCCAATCGCCAGCGCGATCGCGATCACTGTCAGACGCTTCAGCACGTTCCCCTCCATCTGTCGGCCCGCGCCTCGATTCGCGACGCGAGCCCCTTGGCAGCCGTGGCGGAAGACCCCGCCGCATTCGACGGGCGATGCATCCTGCCTGACTGCGTTGCTCCTCGGTTGCATGGGCGCAATTGCGCCCTCGTGCGCCTTGTCAGGCCCGGGCGCCCTTCAGCCCCCTCGTCGCCGGTCTCCGTGCCACGCGGCGTTCCGCCACGGGCTGCTCGCTCGTCCGATCTCTCGGTCCAACGCCGCGGTTTCGCCACCGACCGCCGCGAGCGACTCCGCATCCCGCGCCCGACCCGCGTTCGTCGGCCGAACCGGCCGCCGCCCGACGGACTTCGCGTACGACGCGTGGAGATTATAGGATGCGACACACGACCCTGGATACCGCCACCTGGAGAGCCCCATGAGCCTTCGCCTCGCCCTCGTCGCCGCCCTCTGTCTGACCCCGACGCCGCCCGCCGCCGCGCAGGACCTCGCGCCCGCCGCCCCCGAATCGGCGGGCATGTCGCCGGACCGCCTCGCCGACGCCACGCAGGCGCTGCAGGCCCACGTCAACCGGTCGAACATCGCGGGCGTGGTGGCGGCGGTGGCCCGCCACGGCCGCATCGTCTACTTCGAGGCGCTCGGGCAGCGCGACCGCGAGACCGGCGACGCGATGGCCCGCGACGACCTGTTCCGGCTCTACTCGATGACCCGGCCGATCACGAGCACCGCAGTCATGATGCTGTGGGAGGAGGGGCGCTTCCAGCTCGACGACCCGATCTCGCGATACCTGCCGCAATTCGCCGACCAGCGCGTGTTCGTCGACGCCGGCGCCCCCGACCTCGCGCGAACGCGCCCCCGCGAAGGCGACATCACCGTGCGGAACCTGCTGACCCACACCTCCGGCATCGGCAGCCGCAGCAGTCCCATCTACCGCGCCGAGCAGGTCCGCCTGCGGTCCATCACCCTGCCGCAGCTCGTCGACAACGCGGCCCGCGTGCCCCTGTTCGAGGACCCCGGCACGCGGTTCAGGTACGGCGTCTCCACCACCATCCTCGGCCGGCTCGTCGAGGTCTGGTCGGGGCAGCCGTTCGAGGAGTTCCTGGCCGAGCGGCTCTTCGGGCCCCTGGGGATGACCGACACCGTGTTCTGGGCCGACGGCGAGCGCGCCGACCGCCTCACCACCGTCTACCGACTCGACGACGGCAGCGGCGAGCTCTACCCCTGGGCCATCGAGCAGGTGCCGTTCACCGAGCGACCGGCCCTCATCGAGGGCGGCGTGGGCCTGCTGTCGACGGTCATGGACTACCTGCGCTTCTCTCAGATGTTCCTGAACGGCGGCACGCTCGATGGCGTGCGCGTGCTCGAGCCCGAGACCGTCGCCCTGATGATCCGCAACCACGTGCCCGACGCGGTGATGCCGCTCTCGCGCTCCGGCTACATGGCGGGGTCGGGCTGGGGCCTGGGGTTCAACGTCGTCCTCGACGCGGGCCGCTACTCGTTCCCGGTCGGCGACGGCGAGTACTGGTGGGACGGCTCGTCGGGCACGCGGTTCTCGATCGACCCCGAGCACGGCCTGATCACGGTCATCATGGCCGCCGTGTCGCCGTCGCGCGGGGGCGGGTTCCGCGAGGAGTTCAAGGACCTCGTGTACCGGGCGATCGTGGACGAGCAGTAGCCGGACTTCGGCGTCGCGACCGCGGCCCGGACGCCCTGCTTCTTCGGTTCAGCGGGCGCGCAGCACCAGGAGCTCGTAGCCATAGCACTCGGAGCAGGCATGCCGGACGTCAGCTTCCTTCCGGCACTGGTCGGCCAGCTCCTGAGCGCCCCCGCGCGTCGAGGTGACGGTAGCCGGACTTCGGCGTCGCGACCGCGGCCCGGACGCCCTGCTTCTCCGGTTCAGCGGGCGCGCAGCACGAGGAACTCGTAGCCATAGAACTCGGAGCAGGCATGCCAGATGTCAATTTCCTTCTGGCACTGGTCGGCCAGCTCCTGCGCGTCCGGCGCGTCGTGGTGACGCTTGCGGAATGCCGTCACGTTGTCCTGGAGCGGCCGGTAGTAGTCGTCCCACCACGCCGATGCCGGAAGCGGAAAGTGGCCGACCGTCCGGTAGCCGCACGCGTCGACGGCTTCCAGCAGGGCGTCGGTGTCGCGGATGGCCGGGTACTCCCGCTTCCAGAACGCCGCGCACTCGGCGGGCGGTTCGGGCTTCCGCCAGCACACTTCCGTCAGCGCGACGTGCCCGTCGCGTCGAAGCAGCCGGCGCCAGTCGCGCAGGCCCGCCTCCACGCCCACGTTGCAAATGGCGCCTTCACACCAGATCAGATCGAAGGAGCGGTCCGGGAAGTCGAGTCGGCGCATGTCCGCCACGCGGGCTTCCAGCCGGTTTGCGACGCCCAACCGTTGCGCCTCGCGGTTCAGGACGTCGATGAACGGCAGGTGGTTGTCGACGGCCACGATGTGCGCGGGCGACTCGAGGGCCAGCACCAGCGTCTGGGCGCCGGTCCCGCAACCGACGTCGAGCACCCGGGTCCGCGGCCCGACGTCCGCCACGAGCCCGAGGGCCCGCCGCGTGCTCGCGGCCGTTCCCGGCCCCTGCCGGGGCAGCCCGCTGAACAGCTCGAAGAACAGCGCGGCGCCTCGATCCGCCGTCATCGTCAACGGCCCGCGATCGCCTGGATCTCCGCTTTTTCAGCCAACCGGTGCCTGGCAGTCGACCTCGCGGTCGACCACGACCGGCCACCAGCCCGTGAACGCGGTGTCCGACCCGGCGATCGGCAGAATCAGGTCGAGAGGGCCGAATGTGTCCGGCCCGGCGCCCTCCCCTGCCAGCTCGGCTAGGCGGCGGCGAAACGCGTCCACCTCGGGGACGTCGAACACGACGAAGAAGAACTCCCGCGTGCGGCCCGCGAACGTCTCGCGCTTCACCGCCATGCAGATGGGCTGAAGGCTCACCTGCTCGAGCCCGGCTTCGTTCGCCGCTCGGCGCATCGCCTCCGGCGAGAGCCCCGCGGCCGGTCCGCCGCGCAGCTCCGAGTCGAGCACGATCGGGAGCACGTCGTCCACGGGCGAGGTCATCGACGCCATGGTCCGGTCGAAGAGCTGATCGAACAGGCCGGCACGGAACAGGTCCGGCGGCTGCAGCCCCGCCGCCCACACCGCGGGCCGCATCGGGTCCGCCAGGACCAGGGTCCAGCCCGACAACGATCCCTCGGGCACCGAGTACGGCGCGGCGATAGTGTCCTGCAGCGTCCGCAGGAACAGCCACGGCACCACGACCAGGGCGACCAGGACAAGGGCGAGCTTCACGAGGGTCTGCTTGCGCATGGGTTCAATCCGGATGCGTTCACCTGCCCAGGGTGTCCCCCTACTCGTCCGGCTCCTCCACGAACCGGTAGCCGACCCCGCGCACCGTGAGCAGGTGCCGGGGCTGGGCCGGCTCGGCCTCGATGTAGCGGCGCAGCCGCGCCACGAAGTTGTCGACGGTCCGGGTGTCGGTGTCCTGACGCACTCCCCATACCTCTTCGAGGAGGGTCCGGCGGGACACCGTCTCGCCGGCGTGCTGCACCAGGTAGCGCAGCAGCGTGGCCTCCATCAGGGTCAGGGGCTGCTCGGCGCGGCCGCGGCGCAGCACCTGGTTGCGGAAGTCGACGTGCCGGCCCGCGAACGAGTACTCGTCGGCCTCGGCGGCCCGCCCCGCCTCGTTCCCCCGCAGCCATCGGCGGCGGCGCAGCAGCCCCCGGATGCGCGCCAGGAGAATGGACAGGTCGAACGGCTTGGGCAGGTAGTCGTCGGCGCCCGCCTCGAAGCCGCGCAGGACGTCGTCGGTGTGCGAGCGCGCCGTCAGCAGCATGACGGGGACGAACTGCCGCGCCTCGCGCAGCCGCCGCACCACCTCGAACCCGTCGAGGCCCGGCAGCATGACGTCGAGCAGGACGACATCGAAGGCGCCGCCGTCGACGAGGCGCTCGAGGGCGGCCTCGCCGGTGTCCTCGACGTCGGCCGCGTACCCCTCCGCCTCGAGATTCAGCTTCAGCCCCGCCGCGAGGTGGTCTTCGTCTTCGACGATGAGGACGCGGTTCATGACTTCAGCGGCAGCTCGAGGGTGAACGTGCTCCCCCGCTCGAAGCCCCGGCTGTCGGCATAGGCGCGCCCGCCGTGCCGCCGCGCCACCGCGCGCACAATCGACAGCCCGAGCCCCGTGCCCCGCACCCGCGAGTGGAGGGCGGCGGGCAGGCGGTAGAACCGGCGGAACACGCGCTTCAGCTCGTGGCTGGTGATGCCCATCCCCTGATCGCGCACGCTGACGGCGACCCGGCGCGCCCCGACGCGGGCCACGTCCACCGCCACCCGCACCCGGTCGCCCGAGTACTTGACGGCGTTGTCGACGAGGTTGGTCACCGCCGCCGTCAGCTCCTCGCGGTCGCCCTCGACCACGAACTCGCCGTGCTCGGGGCGACCGATCACTTCGACCTCGCCGTTCACGAGGTTGTGCCGCTTGCCGGCGAGGGAGACGCACTCGCCCACGACCTCGGTCAGGTCGACATCGGTGGGGTTGTCGACACGGCGGGCGGCTCCCGTCTTGCCGGCGAGCAGGATCTGGTCGATGGTCCGCTGCAGCCGCTCGGAGTCGTCGAGCATCGTGTCGATGATGTCGTGCCGGGTGTCCGCCGGCAGCTCGCGCTGGCGCAGCGTCTGCAGGTACAGCTTGATGCTCGCGAGCGGCGTCTTCAGCTCGTGGGTCACGGCGTGGATGAACGCGTCGTGCTGCTCGCTCCGCTGGATCTCGCGGATGAGGAAGGCGGTGTTGAGGACGAGTCCCCCGACCAGGACCACGAAGCTGACCACCCCGAGAAGCAGCAGCAGCCCCGTCCGCCAGTAGAGGACGATGAAGTTGATGTTGAGGGCGACGGCGACGGCGATGAGGCCGACGCCGAGCACGCCGGCAAGGAGGACGGAGCGTCGGCGATTCCCGCCGGAGCGATCCATACGCATAGGATAACGCTCCTGCCCCGTCCCCGGCGACCGGCCGCCGACCGGCGGCTCAGGCGGCGTTCTCGAGCGGCAGCGACTTGTGGGCGATCTGGGTGGCGCTGGGCACCTGCACGTCCCACGCGAGCCCGAGCCGCTGCATGACGCGGATCTGCATCCAGCTCAGGTCGACCTCCCACCACGTCATGCCGTGCCGGGCCGAGCGGGGGTGGGCGTGGTGGTTGTTGTGCCAGCCTTCGCCGAAGGTGATGAGGGCCACCCAGAACGAGTTCTTCGAGTCGTCGCTGGTGTTGAAGCGGCGGCTCCCCCAGATGTGGGTCGCCGAGTTGATGAGCCAGGTGCAGTGGAGGCCGACGACGACGCGCAGGAACACCCCCCACAGGGCCCACGGCCAGCCCCCGATGGCGAGCAGGACGAGCCCCAGGACCACCAGCGGCACCCAGTGCCAGCGCGTGAGCACCTGGTAGAACCGGTCCTTCATGAGGTCGGGGGCGTACTTGCCCATGATCTCGGTGTCGGCGTGCAGCTCCTCGCCGAAGATGGTCCACAGCATGTGCGACCACCACTTGCCGTCGCGCGGCGTATGCGGGTCGCCGGTCTTGTCGGAGTGCTGGTGGTGGATGCGGTGCAGCGCGGTCCAGAACACCGGCCCGCCCTGCAGGGTGAGGCAGCCGCAGACGGCGAAGAAGTACTCGACGAGCTTCGGGGTCTTGTAGGAGCGGTGCGTGTGCAGCCGGTGATAGCCGAGCCCGATGCCCCAGCCGATGCACACCCAGTGCAGCACCGCGGCCACCGCCACCGCCTGCCACGTCGCGTTGAACAGCGCCACCACCGCCAGGACATGGAAGACGCCGAACGCGATGGCGGTCGTCCAACTAACCCGGTCCCCGCTGGCGAAGTCGACCTGCTTCGTGGCCACGGCAGCTCCTTCAGGAAGCGGTCCGGACCCCAGCGCCCGGGCCGAGAGTCAGCCTAGCAGGCTCCGCGCGGCGCGGATGTAATAGTTCTGTAATTGAGCGAAGGGAACCTCGGACCGAGACGGACGAACGGCGGCGGGCCGGTGGGGTTCAGTCGACGGGGTGCCCGTCCAGGTGGTCGATGAGGTAGCCGCGAAGCTCGGCCATCTGCGCGTCGACGTGCTCGCGGAGGGCCCGGATCTCCTGCCGAAGCTCCTGCCGGAGAACCGCTACGTCCTCCTTCGTCGCCATGCGGGCGCCGGTCCACCAGGCCACTCCGACGGCTGCCCCGATGATGGTGAGCATCAGGGTCGCGAACGCCATCCACTCCGTCCTGCGCATGCCGTGCATGTTATCACACGCAGTGCGTTACGCGCCGCCCATCCCGCCCGCGCCCACCCCGGAGCCCCTCCATCAGACCGCGACGGCGCACCGACCGATCGGCGCGACGCGGCCTTCCGAGACGACGGTCGGCCTTACGGACCTGGCCCGCCAATCGTCGCCTTCGGCTCCGCTGGGCGCCCAACCAACCTGCCAGGAGTCTGCCCGTTCTACGGCGCAGGCTCCTGGGGCGTCTACAGCGCGGGATGCTGCAGGTGGTGATCGGTGGCCAGTTGGAACGCGTGGGCGAGGCGCAGGATCTCCCGCTCGCCGAACAGCTTGCCGGTGAACCGCAGGCTCGTCGGGCTCCCCTCGTGGAAGCCGCTGGGCATGCTGATCTCCGGGTGCCCGGTGAGGTTCGTCAGCCCGAGATTGCTGCCGACGAACAGGTCGAAGTCGCCGAGAACCTCGTGCAGGTCCTCGATGATGCGCATGCGGAGACGGTTGGCCTGGAGGTACTCGACGGCCGGCACGAAGCGCGACAGCCGGAAGCTGTCGGGCCACCGGCTGCGCTCGGGCTCCTCCCGCATGCTGTCGAGCTGGGCGTTCAGGGCCGGCACGTCGAACGCCGCCGCCGCCTCGGTGCCGAGGATGAAGCCGATGGCCCCGGTCGGCAGGTCGGGCAGGTCGAGGGGCGCCACCTGCACCCCGAGGCCGCGGATCACATCGAGGGCGGCGCGGTTGTTGAGCAGGGTCTGCCGCCGCGCGGTCACCTGGGGCGGGGTGTCTTCGTCCTCCTCTTCGTCTTCGTCCTCGTCCTCGAACGCCGACCGCAGGTACGCGACCCGCAGGGCGGTGAGGTCGCTCGCCGCGTCCCAGTTGAACGGCACGTCGAGCAGGGTGTTGTCGAGCCCGTCCGGCCCCTGGATGGCCGCGAACACGAGGGCGCAGTCCTCGGCCGACCGGCACATCGGCCCGATCTTGTCCATGGTCCAGCTCAGGGTCATTCCCCCGTACCGGCTCACCCGGCCGAAGGTGGGCCGCAGGCCCGTGACCCCGTTGCGCGTCGAGGGCGAGATGATCGACCCGCGGGTCTCGGTGCCGATGGAGAACCCGACGAGGCCGGCCGCGGTGGCCGCCCCCGGGCCGGCCGACGACCCGCTCGACCCCTGCTCGGTGTTCCAGGGGTTGCGGGTGCGGCCGCCGAACCAGCGGTCGCCGGACGCGAGGGCCCCCATGGTCAGCTTGGCCACGAGGATGGCGCCGGCGTCGGTGAGCCGGCGGTAGACGGTGGCGTCGGTGTCGATGACCTGCTCCCGGTAGGGCGAGGCGCCCCACGTGGTCCGGGTCCCGCGCACCGCGAGGAGGTCCTTGGCGCCCCAGGGAATGCCGTGCAGCGGCCCCCGGTAGGTCCCCGCCGCGATCTCCTCGTCGGCCCGCCGGGCCTGGCGCCGGGCCAGTTCCTCGGTGTAGCTGACCACGCAGTGCAGCTTCGGATCGTGTTGCTTGAGCCGGGCCAGGTAGAGCTCGGTGAGCTCCGACGGCTTGACCTGCCGCGTCTCGACGAGCCGCGCGAGATGCGTGAGGGGCAGGAAGGCCAGCGCCTCGTCGCTGGTGGGCATGGCGACGCTGACCGGCTCGCGGCGGTTGGGACCGCGCTCGGTGGGCAGGGTCATGCCCGGCGGCACCGGGTTGAACACGATGGCCGGCTGCTGCGAGTTCCCGAGGTTGGCGGCCCGCAGCGTCTCGTAGTCGCGCCGCCGGTCGCCGGGGCCGTTCAGCCGCTCGGCCAGCCGCTGCAGCTCGTCGGGCGTGAACTCCAGCCCGGCGATCCGTTGCGCCGCCTCCAGCATCTCCACCGTGACGACGTCCGCGTCCTGGGCCACGGCCACGAGGGCCCCGGGCAGCAGGGTCGAGCCGAGGCCGACCGCCGACAGCGCGCCGAGGAAGTGCCGCCGGTTGGTCGCGAGCTTCAGGTCGTCCATGGTCAGGTCCTGTCGTCGTCCGGTGGGAAGAGGGGTCGTGCACGTCCCGCGTCGGTGCTTCACCCGTTCGCGGCGCGCTCGATGCGGCCCCATTCTACTGAATCCGCACGGCGGGTTCCGGCCGCACCCGGCCGTGCTCGGGCCGCGGCCGGCCCCCGACCCCGATCCGCCTCCGGAGCGCCGCACGAGGGCATGCAGACCTCGTCGAACGCAGTCCCGACCGGCGACGCCCCCCCCGCCACCCGCCTGATACGATGCGCCGCGTGGACGTGCACCCGTTCGGCTGGCTCTCGCTGCTGCCGCCGGCCCTGGCCATCGGCCTCGCCGTAGCGAGCCGGCGGGCGATTCCCGCCCTGCTGGCCGGCATCTGGGTCGGCTGGCTCATCGTCACCGGCTGGCGGCCGCTCACGGCCACCGCCGCCGCCGCGGGCGGCATCGGCGACGTCCTCGCGAATCCCGGGCAGGCCCGCGTGGTCCTGTTCACGATCCTCATGGGGGTCCTGATCCGCTGGATGCAGCGGAGCGGCGGGGTCGCCGGGTTCCTGGGATGGGCCCGCCGCCGGCCCTGGTCGAGCAGCCGCCGCGGCGCCCGGCTGATGGCGGCCACGGTGGGGCTCGGCGTGTTCATCGAGTCGACCATCACCTGCCTCGTGGTGGGCACGCTGGCCCGGCCGTTCTTCGACCGGCACCGCATCGCGCGCGAGAAGCTGGCGTACATCTGCGACGCGACCTCGGCGCCGGTGTGCATGCTGATACCGCTCAACAGTTGGGGCGCGGTGGTGCTCGCCCTGCTGGCCGCCCAGGCCGAGCTGGGCCGGCTCGGCGATCGGGCCCCCCTGGCGGTCTTCCTCGCCGCCGTCCCGCTGAACTTCTACGCCTTCCTGTCGGTGCTGCTGGTCTTCGTGGTGGCCGCGACCGGGTACGACGTCGGACCGATGCGGGGCGCCGAGCGCCGGGCCCGGGAGGCCGGGCCGCGGGACGACGAAGCGGCGAGAGCGGGCCCTCCCGCCGCGCCCCCCGGCGTGGACTCGCACGACGCGGCTCGGGGCGGGGCGGAAGGGGGGCCCTCGCAGGCCGGGGTCTCGGAGAGGGGGTTCTCGCAGGCCGGAGTCCCGGAGGGCGGGCCCTCGGAGGGCGCGCTCGCGGGAGGCGGGCTCGCGGGAGGCGGGCTCGCGGAAACCCGAGTCTCGGAAGGCAATCTCATGACCGACGGGCCGGAACCGGGGCGGACGCGGCATCTCGCCGTGCCGCTCGCGGTGATGATGGGGACGGTGCTGGCCGTCATCGCCGCCACCGGCATCGCCGGCGCGCGCGCGGCCGGCGTCGCCGCGCCCACGCCGATGGACTGGCTGGAGCACGCCTCGGGCTCGACCGCGGTGCTGGGCGGCGTCCTCGCCGCCCTCGCCGTCCTGGGCGTCATGGCGACCGCCGGCGGCGACGCCCGTCCCCGCGATCTGGCGGACGCGGGGCGGCGCGGGGCGGCCTCGATGCTGCCCATCGCCGCCGTGCTGGTGCTGGCCCTCGCCATCGGCGGCGTCTGCGAGGCCCTGGGCACGGGACCGTTCATCGCCGACCGCGCCGCCCCCCTCCTCACGCCGGCGCTCGCCGCGCCCGTCGTCTTTCTGACCTCGGGGGTCATCGCGTTCGCGACGGGGACGAGCTGGGGCACGTTCGCCATCATGATCCCGCTCGCCGTGCCCCTCGCCGCGGCCATGCAGGTCGACGGCACCGCCGTCTCGCTGCCCCTGGTGGTCAGCGCGGTGCTGGGCGGCGGCGTGTTCGGGGACCACTGCTCGCCCATCAGCGACACCACCGTCATCTCGTCGGCGGCGGCCGGAAGCGACCACATCGAGCACGTGCGCACCCAGGCCCCCTATGCCCTGGCCGCGGCCGCCGTCACCGTGGTCCTATATCTGCTGGCGGGATTGCGGATGACCGGGTGACCGGTCGCGGGGACGCTGGTGCCCGGCCGCGCGTCAGCGCGGTGCACTACACATCGCGTTACCCACGGAAACGCCGGCTCCGCCTCGGCGGAGCGTACCCCACGAGCCGCGCGAACGGTCTCCCGCATCGGTGCCGCCGGACCGGTCTCGCGGCCCTTCGCGATGTTCCAGCCCACGAACGCTCGTCGAGTTTCGATCCATCGCCCGCCGCGTGAGCGACGGGTGGTCGTTGGGGGGTTCGCGGGATCGACTGGCGCGGGATCAGTCGCGAGTGATCTTCCCGATGACGTAGCCGCCGGACCGCTCGTCGAGGTCGAGCTCGAGGCAGCCGCGCGACTGCGCCTCCTCCAGGAGGTCGTTGAACGACCCGAACCCGTAGGCCGACTCGTTGAACCCGGGGCGCCGCCGCTTGAGGGTCTGCTTGATCATCGACCCCCACAGCTTGGCGCGGTCGCCGCGCTCGGCGTAGATGGCCTCGGCCGTCTGGAGCACGAGGTCGATGGCCGGCTGCACGGGGTCGTCCTTCTTCGCGGGCGCGGCGGCGGCCTTCTTCTGCTTCTCCTTCTCGGCCGACCCCTTCCCCCGCCCCTTGCCGCGGGACCGGCGGCGGGCGGGCTGCCCCTCCGCCACGAGGTCGTCGTAGAAGATGAACTCGTCGCAGTTGTTGACGAGGAGGTCCGAGGTGGCCTTCTTCACCCCGACCCCGATGACCGCCTTGGCGTTCTCGCGCAGCTTGCTGACGAGCGGCGAGAAGTCGGAGTCGCCGGAGATGATCACGAAGATGTCGATGTGCTCCTTCGTGTAGCACAGGTCGAGGGCGTCGACGACCATGCGGATGTCGGCCGAGTTCTTGCCCGACTGCCGCGCGTGGGGAATCTCGATGAGCTCGAACGCCGCCTCGTGCATCGGCGCCTTGAACTCCTTGTAGCGGTCCCAGTCGCAGTACGCCTTCTTGGCGACGATGCTGCCCTTCAGCAGCAGCCGCTCGAGGACCGGCCGCACGTCGAACCGCTTGAGATCGGCGTCGCGGACCCCCAGGGCCACGTTCTCGAAGTCGCAGAAGACCGCCAGGTTGCCGTCACCGTTCAAGGAACGCCTCCGTCGTGTGCGGGCTTCCGCGGGTCCCCAGGGTGCAAAAGACGAAGGCGGGTCCGGGGTGGTGCCCCGGACCCGCCCAGGTGTGTGGAACCGATCGCCGAAGCGCCGGCCTGGCGCCGACGCGCCGGCCGCGACGGTGACGATGCGCGAGAGCCGGCCGCGCCGGCTCTCACGCCGAGGGAACGCCTGGCCCGGAGAGCGTCGCCTGCGGCTCCGCTCACCGCCCAACCAACCCTGCCAGGAGTCTGCACCGTTCTACGGCGCAGACTCCTAGTCGCCGGCCGGCAGCCGCAGCGCCGCCAGCGACGCCGGGAAGACGCCGCCCTGCGCGACCTGCACGACGATGTACTGGTCGCCGTCGTGCTCGTAGGTCATCATGCCGTACTGACCCGGCGCGGGCAGCTCGACGGTGCCGACCAACTCGCCCGTCGCCTTGTTCCGCGCGTCGAGCACGGCCGGCCCGTTCATGCCCCGCGTGGTCAGCAGCAGGCTGCCGGTGACCATGGACACGGCCCGGCTGCCGCCCCCGACCCCGGTCAGGTCGACGCCCTGCAGGGCCGGGTGCCGCCGCATCCGCTCGGACGCCTCGCCCACCGGCTGCCACCACAGGTGCTCGCCGGTGTTCATGTCGATGGCGGTGATGCGGTTGTAGGGAGGCTTGTGCATCGGGAGCCCCTGGGGACC
This sequence comes from Vicinamibacterales bacterium, assembly GCA_965204675.1. Taxonomy (GTDB): domain Bacteria; phylum Acidobacteriota; class Vicinamibacteria; order Vicinamibacterales; family UBA8438; genus JAJEEA01. The sequence continues at coordinate 3,153,977 of OZ242003.1, read as the reverse complement.
GCCCCAGCCCACGCCGCCGCCCTGCACCCAGTCGGACACCGTGGTGCCCGTCGTCCAGCAGTCGCCCTCGGACGACGTGCACGAGTGGGTGTCGCCGTCGGTGTTGGTGCCCGGCTGCACGAGCCGGCCCGAGCACTGCGGCCCCGACGGCTGGTAGAGGATGCCGGTGGTGGGGTCGAGCGACGCCGGGTTGGTGATGTTGAGCCCGCCCGAGCAGCCGATCCAGCCCTGCACCGGCTCGTTGTGGCCCTCCGGCAGCGGCGGCATGTAGGGCCCGCCGATGCGGAAGTTGCTCATGATCTCGAGCGCCTCGGCCCGCAGCTCCGGCGTAAAGTCGATGACGTTCTCCTCGGGCAGGCCGAGGGCCTCGAGCGGCGCGGGCCGGGTCGGGATCGGCTGGGTCGGCGAGAGCTGCTCGCCGGGCACGACCGACGCCGGCACCTCGACCTCCTCGATCGGCCAGACCGGGTCGCCGGTCTCGCGGTTGAAGGCGAAGGTCAGGCCCTGCTTGGTGGTCTGGATGGCCATCGGCACCTCCTGACCGTCGACGTTGACGTCCACGAGGATGGGCACGTTGGGCAGGTCGTAGTTCCAGATCGGGTGGTGCACGGTCTGGAAGTGCCAGACCCGTTCACCGGTCTCGGCGTCGAGGGCGACGGTGCTCGTGCCGAACAGGTTGTCCCCCGGCCTGAACCCGCCGTAGTAGTCGATGGTCGGCGCGTTGGTCGGGATGTAGACGATGCCCCGCTCGAGGTCGGCCGACATCGGCGCCCACGAGGACACGTCGCCGGTCCACTGCCACGCGTCGTTCTCCCAGGTGTCGAACCCGAACTCGCTCTCGGTCTGGGGAATGATGTTGAACTTCCACTTGAGCTGGCCGTTGCGCAGGTCGTAGCCGAGGATGTCGCCCGGCACGTTCTCGACGCGGCTCTGGCTGTATCCCTGCTCGTGCGAGTTGCCGACGACGATGGTGTCGTTGACCACGATGGGCGGCGACGAGTTGGTGATGTAGCCCAGCTCCGGGTCGAGCCCGCTGTAGGGGTCGTAGGGGTGCCCGAGGCCCGCGAGCAGGTCGACGACCCCGGTCTCGGGGAACCCGGGGATGTCCACCGGCGACCCGAAGCCCTCGATGTGGTCGCCGGTCTTGGCGTCGAGCGCGTGCAGGAAGAACGCCGGGGTCACGATGAAGATGACCCCCCGCCCGTCGACCTCGGAGTAGGCCACGCCCTTGCCGTAGGCGGCCCGCATCGACTGCTCCCACCGTTCGGTGTTCGGCTCGCGGTACGTCCACAGGGTCTCGCCGGTGGCCGGGTCCATGGCCACCACCGTGCGGCGGTAGCCGGCCACGGTGTAGAGGACGCCGTCGATGTAGCTGGGCGTCGACCGCGACGCGTAGTTGGTGTGGGGACTGTAGTTGTCGCCCCGCCAGACCCACGCCACCTCGAGGTCCTCGAAGTTCCCGGCGTCGACCTGGTCGAGCGGCGAGAACCGGGTCCCCCAGGCGTCGCCGCTCTGGTACCACCACTCCCCGTGGGGCGTCCCTCGATCCTGCTCCTGGGCCGCTGCGCCGGTGACCGCCAGGGCCAGCGCCAGCAGCGCGATCCACGAGAGGCGTCCGGCCCGCCCGCGACGTTGTGCCTGTGCTCTCATCCGTTCCCTCCGAACCTTGGTTGCCGGGACTGCGGGCACGGGACGCGACCGCGGGACAGGCGCTCCGCCCGCCGCGGTCCCGGCCGGCGATGGCCGGGCTCCCCGTGCCGGTTACGAGCAATTCCGAGGACACGATTATACGCGCGTCGGGCGCGGTCGCGTTATCCTCTGCCGCATGATGAACCCCTCGACTCCTTGGCGGGTGCCCCCTTGCCGCATGAAGAACCGCACCGCCTCCTGGCGGGTGCTTCCGGCCGCGGCCGGCGTCTTCTTCCTCGTCGTCGCGGCGGGAGCCTCCCTCGCCCAGGAGCGCCGCATCGCGAGCCCGCCGGGACGCTCGGCCACCCAGGTGGGCGGCACTTACGACGCGCGGGCCGGCAACGTCGGCGGCCGCTGGGTCGAGATCCGCTACGGCCGGCCCATCCGGCGGGGCCGCGACATCTTCGGGCCCGACGACTACCGCGAGTTCCTCAACGACGGCGCCGACGTGTGGCGGGCCGGGGCCAACCAGAGCACCCGGCTCATCACCGACACGGAGCTGGTGCTCGCGGACACGGCGGTGCCGCCCGGCGAGTACACCGTGTTCATCGACCTGCAGGCCGACCCCTGGGAGCTCATCGTCTCGCGCTGGCCGGCCCAGCTCACCTACGACTTCGACAACCGCGACGCCCTGTGGGGCGCCTACGAGTACACGCCGGACCGGGACGTGGTGCGCGTGCCCATGACCGTCGAGACGCTCGACCACTCGTTCGACCAGCTCTCGTGGCAGTTCCTCGACGTGACGGCCGACGGCGCCACCCTCGCCTTCCTCTGGGAGCGGACCCTGGCCTCGGTGCGGTTCAACTTCGAGGGTGAGTAGTCGACTCCGGCGCGGAACGGCGCGGGCCGGTGGTCGGTGCAGGCAGCCGCAGGATTACGAGAGGAGCCGGTCGGCGAGCAACCTGAGCCACATCAGGCCGTAGGTCACCACGAACAGTACGGCGACGGCGGCGACTATACAGACCAGCAACACGACCACCGTCGCCGCGTCCCTCGCGACCGCCTTCAGCAAAGCGAGTCGTCGCGCCGCCCCGCTCACGGGCGCGAGTCTTCGACCGCCTCGAGCAGGGCGCGGTAGCGCGCGTCCGCCTCCTCGACGCGGGGCTCGAGCAGGCGCCGCTGGCCGGGCCACATCTCGGACAGCAGGCTGCGCGTCTCCCACGGCTCGAGATCGCGGTCGGGGTCGACGGCCTCGGTCAGCAGCTCCTGCAGCCGCGCCCGCTGCAGGGCGACGAGCTCGGGGACGCGCTCGTCCCGGTAGAACGGCCGGCCCGCCACGATCACGTAGACGGGCGCGCTGTGGGCGACGGTCAGGTTGCCCGGCTGCTGCCGCTCGCCGAACGCGCGGACGGCGAGCCATAGGCTGCGGTCGGCGGTCACCGTCGCCCGCAGCCGGACCCGGTCCCGGCCGCGGGCCGGCTCGGCGGCGACGACCTCGCCGTGCACGACCAGCTCGAGCCGGTCGAGCCGGTCGAGATCGGGGTTGAGCGACGCCTCGGCCACCACCTCGACCGGGGCGCCCGGCTCGACGTGCAGCTCGTCGCCCGGCCCACCGCCGTTGGCGGCGACCTCGAGCAGGGGACCGTTGGTGACGTAGACGCGGCCCGCGCGGAAGGCGTCGAACCAGGCGTCGACGCTGAATGGGCCGTCGATCCGCGCGTAGCTGCGCACCACCCCCGGCAGGTCCATGTAGGGGAAGTCCGAGCCGGCGGCGGGCAGGAGCTTGTAGCCGAGATCGAGGAACCCGTACCAGAGGTCGGTGGGCAGCCGGCCCTGCTGGAGGATCTCGACGAAGTCGACGATGCCGAAGGGCACGTCGAGGGCGATGCCGCGGCGCCCGTTGAACAGCTCGGCCCGGTGGGCGTAGCCGGACACGCCGCCCTGCCGGCGCGACTCCTCGAAAACCCGGTGGTAGAGGAAGTAGCCCTCGGGGCCGACGTGGAGCGGCCGCTGCAGGTTGTGATGGATGGTGTGGCCGCGGTGGACGGTGCGGGGGTCCTCCTGGCCCGAGACCAGCGCGTGGCCGTCGCGCTCGAAGCGGCCCGCCTCGCCCCACGCCGGCTGCCCGAAGTGGGTCCCCGCCATGTTGCCCATCTGCAGCAGGTTGGCGACGTGCACGTCCTCGGCCGCCACCTGCGCCCACGTGTTCTCGTCGCGGACGGTGTGGCGCTCGATGTGGATGTGCGCGTCGCCCGAGTACCAGCCCCGCGCCGGCTGGTCGGCGTAGCGCTCGAGGGCGACGGGGACGGCGACGGTCTCGCCGGGCCGGACCTCGACCTCCGCGTGGTGGACGTGGTACTCGATGCCGCGGGTGACGACGAGTTCGTAGGTCCCCGCGGGGACCCGGGCCTCGTAGCCGCCGTTCACGTAGAACGCCTGGCGGTGCGGCGACGGCCAGAAGGTGCGGCGGGTGAGCGAAAGGCGCCGGACCTCGTCGGTGTAGCGGTGGACGAGAATCGCGTCGTCCGACGGCAGGGGCATCCGGCCCGTCGCGTCGTAGAGGCCGACGCGGGCGGGCAGGGGGCGGCCCGACGCGGCGTCGGTGACCTCGAGCCGGACGCGGCCGAACGCCGCCGGCGCCTCGGTGGCGCCGCTGCGGGCGACCTCGACGTCGCACACGGCCAGCCCGTCGCGGCTGCCGGCGGCGACGTCGATCCCCCGCGTGCCGTGACCGGCGAGCCGGGCGCGGTCTAGGGTGAGGGTGACACTTTGCAGGGCGTCTCCGACCTCTCCCGCTCCCGGCCGGACCTCGGTCCGGCCCAGGCCGTCGCCGCCGTTCCGGTCCCAGACGACGGTGAACGGCGTGGTGAGGGCCGGCGCGTAGGTCAGGGTCAGGGTGACCGGCTCGTCGACGTCGAACGCGTAGGCGTCGTCGACGTCGAAGCCGATCAGCCCGCCGACCACGCACTGCCGTCCGGCGACCGTGCGCGTCTCCACCTCGTTGCGGTAGGCGCCCAAGCCCAGTTCGGAGTAGCTCAGCCCGTAGGTATGGGCGATGCGCGGCCGGGCCCAGTCGACCTCGACCACGTAGCGGGCCTCGCTGCCGTGGGCCCGCACGCCGGGCGCCGGCGCGGCCGTCAGGGCCGCCGCCGCGCACCCGAGAGCGCACAGGACCGGGAACCTACGGGGCACAGGCTTCATCTTGGGCTCCTGGACCGGGCGGCTGGACCGGCGGCTCCCTGGCGGAGGGTTCCGCTGCCGGGGGACGGCCGCGCGGCCGTCCCCCGGCAGCAAACGTCTACCAGGGCATCTCGCGCCCCGTGTGGCGGCGGCCCATGTCGGCTGCGTCGGCGCCCGGGTTCGACCCGATGCGCACGCCCTCGTCGATCATCGCGATGATGTTGTCGGCGTTCATGCCGTTGAGGAACGGGATGCCCGCCGCCCTCGTGGCCGCGAACACCCGCGCCCGAGCGTCGACGAGCACCTGCGGGTTCTCGGCCCGCGACACGTTGTAGGACATGCTCATGTCGCCCGGCCCCCACTCGGCGAAGCCGACGCCCGGCACCGCGGTGCTCGCCTCGGCGTTCTGCAGGGCGTGACGGTCCTCGATCTTCAGGCCGACGAGCAGCTCGCCCTCGGGGTTGAGGGGCCAGGGGTCGGCGAGCCGCTGGTACTCGGCGTTCGACACGCCCCAGATGCGGGCCGCGAAGCCCTGCCCGCCGCTGCCGCGCAGGCCCTCGTCGAGGCCGTCGGCCTTCTTCGCGTGCGGATAGCGGGCCGACTCGACGAGCACCTTCACGACCTCGGGCGAGCGCGCGTGGGCCAGCAGCACCCCGTGCACCCCCGAGCCGAGCAGGTGCTCGACCATCCAGAAGTTGCCCCACATGACCGTCTCGTTGACGCCGCCGAACGGCAGCACCGCGATGACCGTCGGGGTCCGGTGTCCGCTCTTCGTCGGCCCCCCGTCGACGAGCCCCTGCATGAACGCGCGCAGGTCGGTCATGTCGAACGGGCTGTGCTCGAGGTTGTAGGTGATGTAGTCGGCCCACGTCTGGGCCAGCGCCTTGCCCTCCTCGTAGCCGCCGCCGCTGACCTGGGTGTAGTAGATCGGCTGGTCCTGCTCCAGCAGCTCGATCGCCTTGTTGATGCGCTTGGGGGTGTAGTCGCCCGCGCCGCCGCCCACCTCCTGGCCTCCCAGCGAGACCACGCCCACCGCCGCCGCCAGCGCGACCAATGCAAGCTTCTTCAGCATGGGTTCCTCCTCGTTGCTCTCGTTGCGGGTCATCGTCGCACAGCCCGGCGCGGTCGCAAAGCCGCCCCTCACGCCAGGTCGAACCACCGCTCGCGGAGGGGGCGGACGGTCGCGATGACCGAAAAGTCCCGGTCCCGGTGGAGGAGCAGCGCGTCGTGGGCAATCGCGATCTCGGCGATGCAGCAGTCCACGGCGCCGCGGACGGTCTTGCCCGCGCGCCGCAGATCGAAGAACGTCCGCGCCGCCCGCCGCCACGTGTCCCGGTCGGCTTCGACGTAGCGCTGCCCGTCGAGATAGCGTTCCAGCCGGCGCCAATGGTCCTCGCGGACGGCGCCCATCAGCAGTTCCAATTGCGAGAACCGGGTCAGACAGGGGTCTTCGCCAGGGTCTGCGCCGGCTATCGCGCTCTCGAGACGCCCCCGGCCGCGGGCGCCGCGCAACACCTCGATCCAGACCGAGCTGTCAACGATCACCATCGCCGAGCGGCCCGCGCATCTCGCGCCACGCCTTGTGGTCGAAGTCCGGCGCGAACTCGATTTCGCCGGCCAGATCCAGGAGGTTCCTGCGCTTCCGGCGCTCGACCAGGTCGGAGAGCGCCACATGCACTACTTCCCGCTTCGTGCGAGCGCCGGTCAACTCCATCGCCTGCCGGACCAGGTCATCGTCGATCACGATGTTCGTTCTCATGGAGGTGCATCATACACCTTCTATACACCTTCGAGCGCATCGGTCTCCACACCCGCCGCCACGGCCGTTCCGCCACCGGGCTCGCGAGGAGTGACGACGGATTGACAAGCGCCTGCCGCAGGCGCATGATTACGCTGATTAGGAGGACATCGCGATGAACACCCGCGCCAGGACATTCGGTTCGCTCGGCGTCGTCGTCGGCGCACTGCTCGCGGTGGCGGCCCTGCCCGCCGGCGCGCTCGCGCAGGATCAGGAGGTCACGTTCACCCGCGACGTGATGCCGATTCTCCAGGACTCGTGCCAGAGTTGCCACCGGGACGGCGCCATCGCCCCGATGTCGCTGATGACCTACCAGGAGACCCGCCCGTGGGCACGGTCGATCCGCGAGAAGGTGGAGACCCGCACCATGCCGCCCTGGTACATCGACCCCAACGTGGGCGTCCAGGGCTTCAAGTACGACCGCTCGCTGAGCCAGGAGCAGATCGACACCATCGTGGCCTGGGTCGACGCCGGCGCCCCGCGCGGCAACCCCGAGGACCTGCCGCCGCCGCGGCAGTTCGCCGACCGCGACCAGTGGCACATCGGCGAGCCCGACTGGGTGGTGCCGATTCCCGAGCCGTTCGTGGTGCCGGCCGAGGGCGCCAACTGGTGGGGCGACCTGTTCTCGCCGTCCGGGCTGACCGAGGACGTGTGGATCAAGGCGGTTGAGACCAAGCCGTCGGCCGAGGGCTTCCCGGTGGTGCACCACGCGGTGACCCGGGTCCAGGACTCGGAGGATTCCGACGACGGCGACTTCCTGAACGAGTACGCCCAGGGCAAGAACGGCGACATCTTCCCCCCGGGCACGGGACGCCTCGTCAGGGCGAACTCGGTCATCCGGTTCAACATGCACTACGCGTCGATCGGGCGCGACGTCACCGACCGCACGAGCGTGGGGCTGCAGCTCTATCCCAAGGGCGAGGAGCCCGAGAAGGAGCTGTTCTCGCGCGCGCTCGCCCAGAACTTCGACCTCGACATCCCGCCGGGCGAGGACAACGTGCGGCACGACAGCTATCACCCGTTCGAGAACAACGTGCGGCTGACGGGGTTCCAGCCCCACCTGCACAACCGCGGAAAGCGGCAGTGCATCGAGGCGATCCTGCCCGACGGCAACACCCAGACGATAAGCTGCGCCACGTGGGACTTCGGGTGGCACATCGTCTACAACTACGCCGACGACGTGCAGCCGCTGCTGCCGGCGGGCTCGTTCCTGCACACCATCACGTGGCACGACAACTCGGCCGGCAACCGGTGGAACCCCGACGCGGAGAACTGGGCCGGGTTCGGCCAGCGGTCGAGCGACGACATGTCGTTCACGTGGACGAGCTACTACGAGCTCGACGATGAGGAGTTCGCGGCGGCCGTGGCCGAGCGCGAGGCCATGAACGCGAACGACAACTAGCCCGGAATCGTCGCCTGCGGCTCCGATTGCCGCCCAACCGACCCTGCCAGGCGTCTGCACCGTTCTGCGGCGCAGGCGCCTGGCCCGGACATCGGCCGCCTCGCGGCGCCGATATCCGCCCAACCAATCCTGCAGGCGTATGCGCCGCGGAGGCGGCGTGGAACGCCTGGAGCGAGAGACCGATGACGATACGCACTCCTCAACCAATCGGGATGGTGTGCGCGGCGTTGACGCTGCTCGCGCTGGTCGCAGCCCCCGGGGCGGACGCCCAGATTCGTTACGACCGCGGCCAGAACGTGGCCCCGGTCTTCGAAGGCTGGGAGCGCAACTCGGACGGCACCTTCAACATGGTGTTCGGGTACATGAACCGGAACTACCAGGAGATGCCGGAAGCGCCGATCGGCTCGGCGAACTCCTTCGAGCCGGGGCCCGCGGACCGCGGCCAGCCGACCCGCTTCTACCCGCGGCGCCAGCAGTTCGTGTTCCGCGTGCAGGTGCCGGCCGACTGGGGCGACCGCGACCTCGTCTGGACCGTGACCACCAACGGCCGCACCGACCGGGCGATCGGCCGGCTGTGGCTGGCCTGGGAGATCGACGACGGCGTGATTCGGGCCAACCGCGGCATGGGGGCCAGAGGCGCGCCGGCCGACAACCAGCACCCGTCGATCGCCATCCCCGGCGGCACCGACCTGACGGTGACCCTGCCCGACACGCTGACGATCACCGCGGTGGTCGGCGACGACGGCATTCCGGGGCCGCGGCCGCGGCCGGCCGATCCCCCCGACGACGACGACCCGCAGCGCGCGGCCCGGCGCGCCGCCGACGCCGCCCGCCGGGCGAGCCGCCCCCACCCCACGAACCAGGCCATCGTCAACGCCCGGGTCGCGGGCGAGACGGGGCTCGGCATCACCTGGCTGCACTACCGCGGTCCGGGCCGGGTGCGCTTCGACCCGATGAGCGCCTCGATCGAGGGCGGCCGCGGCGGCCAGTTCGAGACGACCGTCACGTTCGACGAGCCCGGCACCCACGTGCTGCGCGCCTACGCCGACGACTCGATCACGACCACCCCGATCGACGTCACGGTGACCGTCGAGGAGTAGCAGGCGTCCCCCCGGCGCGCCGAGCGCCGGGGGGACGCGCACGCGTCGGCCGGGAACCGCTCCCGTATCCCCGCTCGTCTCCCCTCCCGCATCCGATTCGATGCACGACGCGCACGAATGACGTCGTGATCGTCGCGATCGTCCGCGCCCTGTCGACCAAGGGACGACACTTGCCGCAGGCCCCGGGCCAAACCCGCGACTCCGTTCCCCACGGGCGCGGCCGGCCGGATTCCGTTTGGCGTTCCGGCTTCCGGATCGCCTCCCTTGACATTCTACCGGTCGCTGCTACTCTGGAAGGCGCTCTACCCATGGAGGCGCACGAGTGGCACGACCACCCACGAACGAAAACCAGCTCGGACTGCTGCAGGGCACGCTGGACATGCTGATTCTCCAGACGCTGCGGCCGGGCCCCGCGCACGGGCACCAGATCGCGACGACGATCGAGCGGACCTCGAACCACGTGCTCCAGGTGGACCACGGGTCGCTCTACCCCGCCCTGCACCGGCTTATCAAGCGGGGCTGGATCACCGGCGCGTGGGGCGTCTCGGCGAACAACCGGCGGGCGAAGTTCTACGCCCTCACCGAGACGGGGCGCCGGCAACTGCTGCGCGAGTCCTCCCGGTGGGAGCGCATGGTCGAGGCCGTCGGCCGCGTCATGCAGCCGGCGGACGCGAGCGGAGGCACGTGATGGAACGGCCGTCCTTCGAGTAGGGGACGCGAGCAGGAAGGGAGGTGCCCATGCGGTGGCCGCAGTGGCTGTATCGCCTGGTGCCGTACCTGGGCCGGCGCCAGGCGGAGGAGGATCTGCAGGAGGAGCTGCGGCTTCACCTGGAGCTGGAGCGCGAGCGGCAGCGCGACGCCGGCGTCCCCGAGGACGAGGTCCTGCGCGCGGCGCGCCGGACACTGGGGAATGCGACGCTGATTCGCGAGCGCACCCGCGACGTCTGGGGCTGGCGCCGGCTCGACGACCTGGGACGGGACCTGCGCCACGCCGGCCGCGGCCTCGGGCGGACCCCCGGCTTCGCGGCCGCGGTGGTGCTCATCCTCGCGCTGGGCACCGGCGTCGCCACCGCGATGTTCGGCATCGTCTACCGGGCGGCTTCGGGCTGCTGCGAGCCAACCGGACCCGGGCGGTCCTCGCCGCCGCGCAGACGGCGCTGGCCCTCATGCTCCTGGTGGGAGCGGGTCTTCTCCTGCGGAGCTTCGCCTCGTCTCCCTCGATCGCGGCTACGACCCGACCAACGTGATCGCCGCCGGCACCCGGGACGCGACCGTACGCATCGGCATGCCCCCGCGGGAATCCGAAGCGGCGGTGCGACGCTTCTACGGCGAGCTCGCCGAGGCGATGGACCGGCTGTCGCGTCTTCCCGACGTCGCCGCGGTCGGGGTGTCGTCGGTCCTCCCCCTCGCCGGAAGCGGGCCCGTGCAGCAGCGGGTGCGGATCGACGGCCGCCCCACCCCCGCCGACCCGGGCGAGCTGCCCTCGGCCCTGCTTCGGGTGGCGAGCCCCGGCTACTTCGACGTGATGCGGATGCGCCTCGTCGACGGGCGCCTGTTCACGAGCCGTGACGATGCAGGCAGCCCGCCGGTCCTGGTGGTCAACGAGACCTTCGCGCGCCACGTCCTCCGCGGCGCGCCGCCCCTCGGGCAGCGGGTGCGCTTCGCCGCCGGCGTCGGCACCTACGATGCCGGTGGGGCCGACGTGCCCTGGGAGGTCGTCGGCGTGGTGGCCGACGTGACCTATCGGGGTCTGGCGGTCACGGGCTCCGGGGCGGAAGCGTTCGCGCCGGTGCAGCAAGTCGACGCCGCGCCGGCATTCGACTTCGCCTCTCCGTTCGTCGCGGTGCGGACCACCGGCGATCCGCGCGCGGCGGTCCCGTTCCTTCGCGAGGCGGTGGCCGAGGCGCGCCCGGGCACAGACGTCGCCAGCGTGATGACCATGGACGCGCGTCTGTCGGCAGTGGTCGCCCAGCCCCGCTTCTACGCCGTCCTCGTCGGGTGCTTCGCGGCGCTCGCGTTCCTGCTGGCGGCCCTCGGCGTCTACGGCCTGCTCAGCTACACCGTCGCGCACAGGCGGGGGGAGATTGCCATCCGCATGGCCCTGGGCGCCCGGCGCAGCCACGTGCTCGCGCTGGTCGTCCGGCAGGGCGCCGCCCTCGTTGCCGCCGGCGCGGTCATCGGCCTCGCCGCCGCGGCGGCGTCGAGCCGCGTCCTGGACAGCTTCGTCTACGGCATCGCCACCGACGACCGGCTGACCTTCGTGGCGGCGCCGCTCGCGCTCGTCGTCGCTGCCCTTGTCGCCTGTTACGTTCCGGCGCGCCGCGCGACCCGGATCGAGCCGATGGAGGTCTTGCGCTTCGAGTAGGGATGCCGACGAGAATGACCTTGCCACTTGCCGGGCAACCCCATCCCGCAGACAACGGGCTGAACCTGGATGCAACTGGCAACCTCATGGCGATCACGGTCCTGAGGACCGTGATCGCTACAGATTGGCCGACCCTATCCGGACGTGGCCCGATTACTGCGGCTCCTGCGCTTCGCTCGCGTGGCAAGGTCTCCGTCACCGTCCCGAGGCGACAGCCAACGGGAGCTTGAACCATGAGATGGCCAGCCTGGCTGCATCGCCTCGTGCCGTACCTGGGCCGCAGCGCGGCGCAGCGCGATCTCGAGGAGGAGCTGCGGCTGCACCTGGAGCTCGAGCGCGAGAGCCGGCGTGACGCCGGCGTCCCGGAGGACGAGGCCCTGCGTGCGGCGCGGCGGACGCTGGGCAACGCCGCCCTGATCCGCGAACGCACCCGCGACGTCTGGGGCTGGCGCTGGCTAGACGACTTGGGCCGCGACGTGCGCCACGCGGTGCGTGCCCTGGCGCGGGGCCCCGCTTTCGCCGCGACGGTGGTGCTCGTGCTCGCGCTGGGCATCGGCGCGAACGTCGCGATGTTCAGCGTCGTCTACGGCATGCTGATCCGGCCGTTGCCGTATCCGGACGCGGGCTCCATCGTGCGCATCACCGAGTCGTTCGGGCGACGATCCGGCTCGTCCGTCACAAACGCCTCGCTGGAGGCGATCGTGGAGGAGGCCGAGTCGTTCGAGCAGATCGCCGCCTACCGGCCGGCCACCTTCGAGTGGGCGGGTCCGGAGGGCGCGGTCACGCTGCGTGGCGCGCAGGTGTCTCCCGCGATGTCTCCGCTGCTGCGGGCGACGCCCCACCTCGGGCGGCTGTTCACCGAGGGGGAGGCGCGGGCGGGGGCGGACCGCGTCGCGCTGCTGAGCCACGGCGCCTGGACCCGTCGCTTCGGGTCCGATCCGGACATCGTCGGCACCGTCCTCGAGCTCGACTACGCGCCGCACACCGTGGTGGGAGTGCTCGCCGAGGACTTCTTCTTTCCGAGCCCCGAGGAGGAGCTCTGGGTACCATTCGTGATCGAGGGATGGTCCGTGGAGCCCGCGCCGAGCGGAGGAGAGGGCTTCTCCGTCACCATGTCCATGGTCAATGCGCTCGGGCGGCTCGGTCCCGGAGTCTCACCCGAACAGGCCACCACCGAGGTCCGCACCATTCTGCAGCGTAGCGGTTTCTACGCCAGAATACGTGACGTGCAGGGTGGCCGAGCCTCGGCCGGCACGCTGGAGATCGACGGACGAGTGGTCCCCCTGCAGGAGGAGCTGGTCCGCGGCTACCGGCCGGCGCTCCTCGTGCTGACCGTGGCGACCGCCCTCGTGCTGCTGATCGCCTGCATCAACGTGGCCGGTCTCCTGCTCGCGCGCGGGGTGACGCGCCGGCGCGCGCTCGCGGTCTGCGCGGCGCTGGGCGCGGGCCGCGGGCGGCTCGTCCGCCAGCTCCTGACCGAGAGCGTCGTGCTCAGCGCGGCGGGAGGCCTGCTCGGTCTGGCCGCGGCGGCGATGGTGCTCGGCGTTCTGCCGGCGGCGGTCCCCGGCGACGTCGCGCGCCTCGACGACGTGGGCATCAACGCGCCGGGCCTCGCGTTCGCCCTCGCGCTGTCGGTCGTCGTCGGACTGGCGTTCGGCGCGGCCCCGGCGTTCCAATGGTCGCGGCTCGGCTTGGTGGGCGCGCTGAACGAAGGAGGCACGCAGGCCGCCGGGGGCTTCCGCCTGCTACGGTCGAACCGGGCGCGGGCGGGGCTGGCGGCGGCGCAGGTGGCGCTCGCGGTGGTGCTGCTCGTCGGGGCCGGCCTGCTCCTGCGCAGCTTCGTCGGGCTCGTCACCGTCGATCGCGGGTACGACCCGACCAACGTGATCACCGCGCGCACCGCCAACCCCGAGGTGCGCCGGGGCGCTGGCGGACTGCGCCCGGGGGGTGGGGACGGCGAGGCCGACGCGCGCTACCGGACGGCCCTCCTCGATGCCATGACGCGGCTGGAGCGTCTGCCGGGCGTGGCGGCGGTCGGGCTCTCGTCTTACTTGCCGCTCGCGTCCGGCGGCACGAGAACCTCGTCGTCGGTACAGGTCGCCGGGGGGACCGAACCGGCCGACCCGGGCAACCGGCTGACGCCACAGGTTGCGTGGGCGAGTCCGGGGTACTTCGACGCGATGGGCCTGCGTCTCCTCGAGGGGCGCCTCTTCACGGATCTCGACCGGGCCGGCAGCACCGGAGTGGTTGTGGTGAACGAGACGTTCGCCCGCCGCCTGCCCGACGACGGAAAAGCCGTGGGGCAGCGCGTGCGTTTCGGGCTGGACAGCGGTGACGGCGACGATCAGTGGCGGGAGGTGATCGGCGTGGTGGCCGACCTCCGGTACTCGGGGCTCTCCGCCGGCGAGCCACAGGCGGAAGCGTTCGTCCCGGCCGATCAGGCCGCGCCTGCCCGCTCGGCCGGCGCGATGTTCGTCACCGTTCGGACCACCGGCGATCCGCTCGCCCTGGTCCCCTTCCTGGAGGAGGCGGTGGCCGAAGCCCACCCGCGCGCGAGGCTCGAGGACGTGATGACGATGGACGGTCGGCTGTCCCTCGCGGTCGCCCAACCCCGCTTCTACGCCGTCCTCGTCGGGCTCTTCGCGGCCCTCGCGCTGTTGCTGGCCGCGTCCGGTATCTACGGCCTGCTCAGCTACACGGTGGCGCAACGGCGAGGCGAGATTGGCATCCGCATGGCCCTCGGGGCCCGGCGCGGCGACATCCTCGGACTGGTCGTCCGGCAGGGGGCGATGCTCGTGGCCGCCGGCGCCGTCGTCGGCCTCGCCGCCGCCGCGGCGTCGAGCCGCGTTCTCGAGAGCTTCCTCTACGGCGTCGCCGCCGACGACCGGCTGACCTTGTTGGCGGCGCCGCTCGTGCTGGTCGCGGTGGCGCTGGTCGCCTGCTGGCTCCCCGCCCGCCGCGCGACCCGGGTCGATCCGATGGAGGTCCTGCGCTTCGAGTAGGGGATGGCCGAACGGGAGCAGGAGGCGCCGAACGGAGAACCCCGCCGCCGACTCAGGCGAGCCGCGGGTTGCCGACCCGCCGCACGTCATCGGTCATGATGTGGACCGGAATCTCCGGAAGATCGGTCTCCACTCCGTTGAGCTCGATGAGATCGGCAACCGCGGCCACCACCTTGTCGGTCAGCTCTTCGTGGGTCGCACCTTCCACCGACAACCCCTCGATGTCGTTGCTCGTCGCCACCCACACTTTCGCGTCATCGTCCCAGAACGCCTGGACGAGTATCGAAGCGTTCTTCATCGGCTGCCTCCCGCGGCTCCTGCCGGATCACCCTTGCCGACGATGGACATCATCGAACCTTGTGCCATCGCATTCTCGCACAGCGGCGGCCGCGCGATGATGCGCCGCCGCCGCGCCCGCAGTCGAGCCTCAGGCGCGCAGCAAACCGTTCAGGTCCGCGATCAGGTTGCGGCCCCGGTGGAAGCCTCGGGCGGCGATCAGGGCGAGCGCCCGTCGCGCACGATCCAACTCGGCCTCGGTGGCAATGCGGAGCAGCGCCCTCAGGTCGACCAGATCCTGCGGGCGGGTCACGTCGTCGCGGGAGAGCACCTTGAGCGCAATCAGGTGCCCCGTCGCGGCGACGCGCATCGACAGCCGCGGCAGAAGATCGAGGAGCTCGGCCTCGGTCACGACCTCCGTCTCGATTCCGGACGAGGCGAACAACAGATCGACGACGGGCGCTCGCGGCGCGGGCGAACGGACGAGCCGCACGGTCGCGAGTCGTCCGACGGCGTTCTGCTCGACGACGGACTCGATGCGGTAGTCCAGCGTGCGGAGCCTGCGGACCAGGGCTTCGGCCTGCGCGTCGTCCGCCACCGCGACCGCCAGGTCCGCATCTCGCGTGAATCGCGGTTCGGTTCTTGCGGAGACCGCCAGGCCGCCGATCAGGGCGAACGAGACGCGGGCGCGCGTGAGGTCGGCATCAATCCGGCGCAGGACCCTTTCCAGCGAGGTCCCCGCACCGGTCGGCCCAGGCGATTCGTGGTCCGGGACTGTCACCGAATTCTGCTCCCGGTCGGTCCAGGAGCCACCGCTGAAGTTGTTGCTCGAGCTCCGCGTCGCTCGCATCCGGCTGACTTCTGCGGAGACTCTGGTACTTCAGCTTCAGCCCCGTGTCGAAGAGGTCGAGCGTGGTGCGAAACGCGCCCGTCACGGACGGCGTCGGCCGAGTGGTACCCATGTCCGTAATGTACGGCGCGCCGCCGGGGTTCGCAAACGGATGACGCGGAGCATCGCGCTGTTCCGGTCGGAGCGAGCCGAACCGTTTTCGAGAGTATCGCAAAACGGTTCGGGTCACCTTCGCCGCGATCCGGCGAAGTCGACGCCACACCGAACGGAACTCGCTCCGCGGCCGCCACGTCAGACAGGGATCAGGGAGGGAAACGATGAAGCGGAAGCTCGGGCCATGCCTTGCGTGCGTCATCCTGCTGGGATTCTCGTCGGGTTGCCTGGACGTCGTGCTCGGGCTCGAGACCGTACGCGGCTCGGGCCGCATGGTCGAGGAGAGCCACCAGTTCACCGGGCTCACCGGCGTGGAGCTCGCCACGCGGGGCCGGCTGGAGATTCGCCTGGACGACACGGAAGCGCTGCAGGTCTCGGCCGACGAGAACCTGCACGACTACCTCGAGATCACGACGGACGGCGGCACCCTCAGAATAGGCGCCCGGCCCGGCATCCACCTGCGGCCGTCCCGGCGAATCCGCTACACGCTCACGGTGAGGGAGCTCGAGTCCATCCGGCTGTCGAGCAGCGGAGACGCCTCGGCCCCGGCCCTCCGCGCGGACCGGTTCGAGGTCCGCCTCGACAGCTCGGGCGACCTGGCGGTGGACGCCATCGAGGCCGACGCCGTCGACGTCCGGCTCGGCAGCTCCGGCGACCTGTCCGTGGGTGCCGTCCAGGCCGAAGCGGTCGACGTCCGTGTCGGCAGCTCCGGCGACCTGTCCGTGGGCGACCTCCGGGCGGGGTCGCTGGCCGTCCGCATCAGCAGCTCGGGCGACGTCGGGATCGGCGAAGGCGAGGTGGACAGCCTCGACCTCGCCATCAACAGCAGCGGAGACTACGACGGAGAATCGGTGCGCGGCACGCGGGCGACCGTGGCGCTGAGCAGCAGCGGCGATGCCCGGTTGTGGGCGGAGGAGTCGCTCGGGGCCAAGTTGACCAGCAGCGGGTCGGTCTCGTACCGGGGCGACCCGGAGATCGTCGAGAGAACCAGCTCCAGCGGCCGTGTCAGGCCGATTCGCTGAGCCGTCAGCGGCCGTGCAGCTCGACGAGGCGCGCGCGGTCGCCGGCGGTGAGGGGCAGGAAGCCGGTGGCGTCGGGCTCGGCCGTCAGCGGCTGGCAGGGGCCGCACATGAGGGTGTGGGGCTCGGCGTTGTGGTCGAGCCCGAGCGCGTGGCCCAGCTCGTGGGCGACGACGTGCTTCGTCACCATCGGGTCGGTCCGGTACGGTCCCCGCACCCTGCGGATCACCACCAGGTAGCGGGGCGGCGAGACACGGGGCAACGGCCACGCGAACGACAGGATGTCCTGGCGGGAGAGGAGCAGGACGACGTCGGCGTCGAGCTCGACGAGTGCGGCCGGGGGCGGGGGCTCGGCGTCGCCGGCCGGCAGGCGGGTGGCGCGCTGGGCGACCTGCCGGGCGTAGTTCTCGACGGCGCGCTCGACCGGCGATTCGACGACCACGCGGGGTTCGGCGAACCGCGTCGCCACCCCCAGCTCGGCCAGCCGGTCGTTCCAGAAGGCGACGGCCTCGCGCGACGGCGCCAACCGGTCGTCGGCCGCCGACGGGACGAGGACGAGGATGGACGGACCGCCCGGCGAGCCGCCCTGTGGCTCGCCGGCCGCCGCGGTCAGGATCCCGCCCACCAGGACCGAGGCCGCCAGCGCCGCGCAGCCGCCGCGCCCCCCGATCACAGCTCGCTCAGGTGCTCGATGCGCCCGGTGCTGTCGCCGACCTGCTCGCGGTGCGAGCCCAGCTTGTCGAGCATGGTCACGAACAGGTTCGTCATCGGCGTCCGGTCGGGGTAGCGCAGGTGGCGCCCGCCGCGGAGGGTGCCGCTGCCGCCGCCCGCGAGCACCGCCGGCAGATCGTCGTGCGTGTGGGCGTTCGAGTCGCTGAGGCTGCTGCCGTAGAGGACCATCGAGTGATCGAGCAGCGACCCGCTGCCGTCGTCGGCGTCGCGGAGCTTCCCGAGGAGGTAGGCGAACATGGCGACGTGATGCTGATCGATGAGCTGCAGCCGCGCCATGCGCTCGGGGTCGTTCTGGTGGTGCGACAGGCCGTGGTGCGCGTCGGGGACGCCGATCGACCGGTAGGTCCGGTTGCCGCCCTCGCGGCTGTACATCAGGCTCACGACCCGGGTCAGGTCCGCCTGGAACGCGATGGCGATGAGGTCGGACATCGTCCGGACGTGCTCCTCGAAGGTGGGGGGCACGCCGTCGGGCCGGGCGAGGGCCGGCAGGTCCACGTCGTCGCGGCGCTCGGCGTTCTGGATGCGGCGCTCGACCTCGCGCACCGAGTCGAGGTAGTCGCCGAGCTTGCGGCGGTCGCCGGCGCCGAGGCCCGCCCGCAGCCGGCCCGCGTCCTCGCGGACGAAGTCGAGGAGGCTCCGGTTCTGCCGCGCCCGCACCGCCCGCACCGCGGGGTCGGTGGTGTCGCCGTCGCCGAACAGCCGCTCGAAGACGCGGCGGGGGTTGGTCTCGTAGGGCAGCGGGGTCGTGGGCGAGCTCCACGAGACGGTGTTGCTGTAGGCGCAACTGTAGCCGGAGTCGCAGCCCCCCACCATGCGCACGTCCTGCAGGCCCAGCTCGAGGGACGGCAGGGGCGTCGAGCGGCCGATGTCCTCCGCCAGCATCTGGTCCACCGACATGCCGTTGCGGATGTCCGCCCCCTGCGTCTTCCTGGGGTGCACGCCGGTCAGCCAGCTCGCGCCGGCCCGCGCGTGGTCCCCGGGGCCGTCCCCCAGCGCCTCGCCGTTGCGGTGGGCGAGGCCGGTGAGGACGAGGAGCCGATCGCGGAACGGCTCGAGGGAATGCAGGGTCTTGGTGAACGTGAAGCCGGCGCCGGTCTCGGCCGGGGTCCAGTCGCTCATGATCACGCCGTTGGCCGTGTAGACGAACGCCACCCGGGTGATCGGCTTCGACGCGGACGCGAACGCCGGGGTCATCGCATCGAGGAACGGGAGGGCGACCGCGGTTCCCAGGCCTCGCAGGAAGGTCCGTCGGGGCAGGTGGCCGCGCCGTGGAACCGCGCAGACGCCTGGAGGATTGGTCGAGCTGGAAACGGTGCCGTGAGACGGCGCTTTCGGGGCGAAGGCTGTGCCGGTGATCATGGCTCCGGAATCCTCCTCATGCTGAATGGTACGCTATCGACCACGGCGGAAACCAGGGCCGAGAACCGGTAGCCGTCCGATTCCACCCGGCGCCGTATCTCGCGCACCGCGGGCCGGTCGGGCGCCTCGAGGCCGCGGCCGATCGCATAGGTGAGCAGCTTCTCGGCCAGCGCCTCGACGAACTCCTGGCGGCGGTCGAGCAGCATCGCCCGCAGCCCGTCCGCGCCGGCGAGCACCGTACCGTCCGGCAGGTCCGCGGAGGCGTCCACCGCGACCCCGTCGTCCTCGGCGCGATACGCGCCCACCGCATCGAAGTTCTCAAGGGCGAACCCCAGCGGGTCGAGGCGGGCGTGGCAGACGGCGCACGCGGGGTTGGCGCGGTGCCGCTCGAGGGCCGCGCGCAGACCGCCGGCCGACGAGCCGGCTTCGGCCTCGAGCTCGGGCACGTCCGCGGGCGGCGGCGGGGGCGGCGCCCCCAGCAGGTTCTCGAGGATCCACTTGCCCCGCAGCACCGGCGACGTGCGCGTGGGGTACGACGTCACCATCAGCACCCCGCCCTGGGTGAGGATGCCGCCGCGGCCGGTGCCGGCTAGGGGCACCCGCCGGAAGTAGCCGCCCTCCACCCCGTCGATGCCGTAGAAGTCGGCCAGCCCCTCGTTGAGGAACGTGTAGTCGGCGTCCAGCAGCTCCAGCACGCTGCGGTCGCCCCGGACGAGGTGCTCCAGGAAGAGCTGCGTCTCGCGCTGGAACGCGTGGCGGATGCCGTCGTCGAAGTGGGGAAAGCGCTCGGGGTCGGGGGTCCAGTCGGCGACGTTGCGCAGGTGGAGCCACTGCCCCGCGAAGTTCTCGACGAGGGCCCGCGCCTTCGGGTCGGCGAGCATGCGGGCGATCTGGCGGGACAGCTCGTCGGGCGACCCGAGCCTCCCCTGCTCGGCCGCCTGCAGGAGCTCCTCGTCGGGGATGCTGCTCCAGAGGAAGAACGAGAGCCGGGAGGCGAGGTCGAGGTCCGCGAGGCGATGCACGTCGCCGGGCCCTGCGCCGGCCGGAGCCGCGGGCGCCCGGAACAGGAAGCCCGGCGAGACGAGCACCCCGCTCAGGGCCATCTCGATGCCGTGGTCGAAGCTGCCGCCGTCGGCCCGCCCCATCGCGAACAGGCGCATGAGGGGATCGACGTCGGCGTCGGTGACGGGGCGCCGGTACGCCCGCCGGGCCAGCGTGGTCAGGATGCGCCGCGCGCACGGCGCCTCGGGCCCGCCGGCGGCGGGCCGGCAGACGAACAGCCGCCGCCGGCTCTCGGGGTCGCCCGGCCCGGTCGCCCCGTAGGGACCGCCGACGAGCACGTAGTCGACGGACACGCCGTTGGTCGTCCCGCCCCCGGCGCCCTCGCGCCGCGCGTACTCGGTCAGGAACCCCGCCGCGACCTCGTGCTCGCCCGCCGCGAGGGCCATGCGCACCTCGAAGATGCGGCTGCCCTGGTTGGCCTCCTCGGCGTCGAAGTCGGCGTCGAGCAGGCGGACCCGGGCGCCGTCGATGCGCACGTCGAGCTTCGGGGGCGGCATGCCGGGGGCGCGCCGTCCCCGCACCCGCACCTGAATCGCGTACTCGGCGTCGAAGGGAAAGTGGTGATTGAACAGGATGCCGCCGCGCGTGTTGGGCGGCAGCCCCGCGATCTCGCCGTCCCACCCCGGCCCCCCAGCCGGGCGGTAACGCTGGACGACGGGGACGGGGGCGCCGGTGCCGACCACGAGCCGGCTGACGCGCCGCGCCGCCGCGACGTACTTCTCGACGTGCAGCGGGGACACCGTCAGCACGTCGCCGATGTTGTCGAACCCGTAGCCGGAGTCGTCGGCCGGCAGGTCGCGCGCGTGGTCGAGGTCGAGCCCCAGGAGATCGCGCACCGCGTTGCGGTACTCGGCCCGGTTCAGCCGGTGGATGGCAGGCGAGCCGGGGTCGGGCCGCTCGGCCGCGGCGCGATCCAGCCCGGTCTCGAGCCACGCCACGAGCGCGGCCCGGTCGCCGGGGTCCGGGGCGGGCCGGCCGGCCGGCGGCATCTCCCCCGCCCTGAGCTTGTGCAGGACCCTCTCGAGGACCGGCGCCTGCTCCCCCGCCGGGGCGTCGGCCACCCCGGCCAGGGTCAGGCCGGCGGTGCGGGTCCGGTCGTTGTGGCACGCGAGACAGTAGCGGTCGACGGTGGCTTTCAGGAGGTCGCCGGACGGCGGAACCGGTCCACCGGGCTGGACTGACGCCGCGCCGGCCGCGAGCCCCGCGGGCGGGGCGGGGCGCCCGGGCGGGACGACCGGCTGGCCAGCCGCATTCCGTGCGGCCGTGAAACGAGCCGCAGACGGGGTTGAGCGCTCGGGCGAAACCGGTCGACGGTCGACACGCCGCGCGGCGGCGACGAGGTGCGTGGGCGAGAGGAGCGACGCCTGCGAAACCGCCTCGCCGGCCGGACTCGGAGCGGCGGCGGCGAGCCCCGCTGACGCTGCGGAGCGCTCCGGCGGAACCGGCTGGCCGGCCGCGCTTGGCGCGGTGGCGAGCCAATACACGAGCCCCAGCGCAACCGCGCAGGCCGTGCTTCGGGCCGCTCCGAGCTTCGAACGGCTGGTACCCTGGCGAGCCACGACGCCGGCAGTTTACCATTAGCGGCCATGAGCACCCTGCCGCGCTACGTCACCGGCACCATGCTGCTCGTCCTCGCGCTGGCGGCGCCCCGACCGGGCGCAGCGCAGGCGCCGGAGCCGGCCCAGAGCCTGTTCGACGCCGTGCAACGGCTGGACCGCGACGCGGTGCGTGCCTTGCTGGCAGAAGGCGTGGACGTCGACGCGGTCCGCGCCGACGGATCGACGGCGCTGTCGTGGGCCGCCTTCCGCGGCGACGCCGGCATCGCCGCCGCCTTGCTGGAGGCAGGGGCCGAACCCGACCCGGTGGACGAAAACGGGGAGACGCCGCTGCTGCTCGCCTGCGCCAACGGCAACCTCGCCCTCGCCCGCCTCCTCCTCGACGCCGGCGCCGACGTCGACGCCACCCGCTGGAGCGGCGACACGGCGCTGCTGGCCGCGGTTCACGGCGGCGACGAGGAGCTGGTGCGGCTGCTGGTCGACCGGGGGGCCGACGTCGACGCGGCGGAGTCGCGCATGGGACAGACGCCGCTGATGTGGGCCATCGCCGGCGGGCATCCGTCCATCGCCGCGCTCCTCATCGAGCGGGGCGCCGACGTCGACGCGGTCTCCCGCAACGGCTTCCGGCCCCTTCTGTTCGCGGCCCAGCACGGGGACGCCGCAAGCGCCCTTGCCCTGATCGCGGCCGGGGCCGACCCCCACGCCGCTGCCCCCGACGGCAGCACCGCGTTCCTGCTCGCCATCGCCGCCGGCAGCGACGCCGTCACCCGGCTGATGCTGGACGAGGGCGCCGACGTCGACGCGCGCGACCGCACCGGCAGCACCCCGCTTCACGCGGCGGTCCGACAGGGCAACCTCGAGATGGTCAGGACCCTCGTCGCCCGCGGCGCCGACCTGAACGCCCGCACCGGACGGGCGGACGACTGGGCCGCGGCGGCCGCGCGCCGCACCGGCGGCCTCACACCCTTTCTGACCGCGGCGCAGGCCGGCGACGTGGAGATGCTGCAGGCCCTCCTCGGCCTCGGGGCCGACCCCGCCGCGCGTTCCCACGACGGCGCGGGCGGCGTGCTCCTCGCCACCCGCGGCCGCAACCTCGAGGCGGTCGAGCTGATGGTAGCGCTGGGCCTGGACGTGAACGCCCGCCCCCCGGGCCGGCCCAGCGCGCTGCACACCGCGATCCGCGCCGGCGAGGACGCCATCGTCGAGTACCTGGCCGCGAACGGCGCCGACTTCGACGCCCTCGACCACCATGGCCGGACGCCGCTCGAGGAGGCCGAGTTCGAGGCGCCGACGCACACCATCGAGCTGATGCGCCGCCTGGACGCCGAGCACCGCCGCGGGGCGCCCTGACGCCTGCCGCGACCCTCCTCGCTCGCCCTGACTCGCTTCAGCGCCTCGCGCTCGCCGCCGGTCGCGACGTGCCTTCATCGCGTGGCGCCGGCTCCCGTTCGGCGCGGGCCGCCTTCTCGCGCTTTACTTCCTCGCGGATCCTCGCCTTGCCCGCTTCGATGTACGCCCGATCCTCGGTAGTGAAGTGCTTCGTCAGCTCCCTGAATGGTCGATGGCCCATCGTTACCACCCTCTCTCCGATCCGATCAGCCCTTCGCGCCGCAACTCCCGAAGGTACTGATCGTAGATCGCATCCGCACGCCGCACGTGGTCCCGGTAGAACCGCTGCTCCTGCCCCGTCTTGCGCCCGCCGATCAGGAGGATGGCCGTGCGGCGCGGGTCGAACGCATAGAAGATCCGGATCGGCCGGCCGCCGCTCTGGACCCGCAGCTCCCGCATGTGCCCATGCCTCGACGAGAGAACAGACGAGGAGTATTGTCTCGGCAAGTCGGTGCCGGACTCTTCGAGTGCTTCCACCACCCGCGTCACATCCCGCTGTTCTTGGACGCTCAACTCGTTCCACCACGATTTGAACTCGTCGGTGACCTCGATCTCCCAGCTCATCCGGCCTCCTGCCTGCCGTCCGCCGCCGCCGCGGGCCGCAGCGTCTCCGGCACGCGGCGCCACAGGACCCCGCCGCCGGCGGCCCCGATCAGCCAGGTCAGGGCCAGGGCGGCGGGCAGCGAGGCCACCGCCGACGTCAGCAGCGGGCCCGCGAGGACCCCGCAGTCGCCCACCAGGCGCCACACCCCCAGGAAGCGGCTGCGTTCGTCGCCGGGGGCGAGGTCGGCCCCGAGGGTCAGCAGGATGCCGCTGCCCAACCCGTTGCCGATGCCGGCCAGCAGCGCCGCGCACACGTACGTCGCGGCCGAGCCGGTCAGGGACAGGAGCCCCATCGCCGTCCCCAGGGTGACGATCGAGCCGACGCCCGCCGCCTTGCGGCCCCAGCGGTCCATCACGAGACCCGCCACCGGCGCCATCGCGAGGTCGACCGTCGCCGCGATGCTCACGATGAGCCCTATCGCCTCGGGGTCGATCCCGATGCGGGTGCCCCAGAGCACCACCAGCAGGCGGCGCTGCTCGCGCACGAGCTGCAAGCAGAACGCGAAGACGCCGGCCCCCACGAAGATGCGGCGGTGGCGGCCGAGCATGCGCGGCACCAGCAGTAGCATGGCGACCGCCGAGCCGCCGGTCTCCGCCCCCGCCTCGTCGCCCGCCGCGCGTCCCTCGGGCGACGCCGGCGGCGCCACCAACCAGACGAGCGACATGGTGAGCAACGCGGCCGCCGCGATGGCCAGGAACACCGCGCGGAAGCCGAGCTGCTCCGCCCCCACCCCGCCCAGCAGCGGACCGAGCAGCAGGCCCACGCGCTGCAGCGCGGCGAGGCCGGCCATGGCCTTCCCCCGCTGGCGGGTGGCGACCTGTTCGGTGATGCAGGCCAGCCGGGCGAGCAGCCACGTCCCCGCGCCGGCGCCGAAGGCCAGCGTGGCGAGGGCCAGCACCACGGGCGACGCGGACTGCGCGATGACCACCGCGCCGGCCGCCATCAGGCCGTTGCCGAGCAGCATGCCCGCCTTGTAGCCGTGGCGCTCGATGACGAGGCTCGCGGGCACGTTGACGACGACGCTGCCGAACCCGCGCATCGCGAACACGAGGGCGGCCAGCGACAGGCTCCGCCCCAGGTCGAGCACGTAGAGCGGGAGGACGACGAGCAGCGCCATCTGCGCTACCGCCATCAGGCTCGAAGGCAGGTAGACGGACCACCCCAAGGCCCGCAACGAGGATCGCATTGGAGAATTGGAGGCGCCGCCCGGATTTGAACCGGGGATGGAGGTTTTGCAGACCTCTGCCTTACCACTTGGCGACGGCGCCGGCGGGGAGGAGGTCAACCGGCGTTACCGCCCGGCGGACCGCCCTGGCGATGCGAAGGCGCATCGCCGGAGAAGAGTGGAGCGGGAAACGGGATTCGAACCCGCGACTTCGACCTTGGCAAGGTCGCACTCTACCACTGAGTTATTCCCGCTCGTCGCAACTGCTGCAAAACAAGGTACCACAGGGCCGGGGCGGCATCAAGGCGCACGCACGGAGAATGCGTCCCTCACCACGTCGAGGACCGGCGGACGGCCGGAGCCGGCGGTGACCCCGACGACGTCGAAGCGGCACGGCGGCGCCGGCCCCCCGAGGCCGATCAGGTAGCTGCGCGCCATGTTGACGAGCCGCCGCTGCTTGGCCGCGTTCACCGCCGCCGTCGGCCCGCCGAATGCAGCGGTGCGCCGGGTCTTGACCTCGACGAAGACCAGCGTGGGCCCGTCCCTCGCGATGACGTCGATCTCGCCGTAGCGGGTGCGGAAGCGGCGGGCGAGGATGGCGTAGCCCCGGCGCTGCAGCTCGCGGCAGGCGAGGTCCTCGCCGAGCCGGCCGAGGGACTGGCGGGCACGGGTCATCGTCCGCCGACAGGTCGTTGCAAGACCCGGACCAGCTACTGCCGTTGCCAACGCGTCCCCGCCGGCGTGTCCTCCAGCACGATGCCCCGGCCGGCGAGGTCGTCGCGGATGCCGTCGGCGGCGGCGAAGTCGCGACGCGCCCGGGCCGCCCTCCGCTCGGCGATCAACCGTTCGATCTCCTCGACCGGGACGCCGGCCAGGGTCTCCTCCGCCCGCCGCAGGGCGATGACCCCCAGCACCCGGTCGAAGCCGTCGAAAGCGGCCCTGGCGAGCCCCGCGTCGGGCTCGCCGAGCCCGCCCTCGTCGATCGCGGTGTTGAGATAGCGCACCAGCTCGAACATCACCCCGAGGCCGCCCGGCACGTTCAGGTCGTCGGCCAGCCGGTCGTCGAAGTCACGCCGCGCCGCCTCGACCCGCGCCGCCACCGCCGGATGCTCGTCGCCGCCGCGGATGGCGTCGAGCCGCGCGAGGCACGCCATGACCCGCTTCAGGGCCTCCTCCGCCTGATCGAGCCCGCCCCACGTGAACCGCAGTTGCTTGCGGTAATGGACCGACAGCAGCGCGTAACGCAGGGCCGAGGCCCGGTATCCGCGCTCGGTCACGTCGGGCACGGTGAAGACGTTGCCGAGCGACTTCGACATCTTGGCGCCCTCGTCGAGCAGCAGGTGCTCGACGTGGACCCAGAACCGCGAGAAGAGCTGGCAGGTGGCTCCCTCCGACTGGGCGATCTCGTTCTCGTGATGCGGAAACACGAGGTCGACACCGCCGGCGTGGATGTCGATGGTGGACCCGTCGAGCAGGCGGTGGGCCATCGCCGAGCACTCGATGTGCCACCCGGGACGCCCCGGCCCCACCCCGAAGTCCCACGTCGGCTCGTCCGGCCCGGTCGCCTTCCAGAGCACGAAGTCGCGTGCGTCGTCCTTGTCGTAACGGTCCGAGTCGATGCGCGCCCCCGGCTTCATCCCGTCGTGATCGAGCCTCGCCAGCTTGCCGTAGTCGGGCATGGACGCGATGCGGAAATAGACGGACCCGTCGCTGCGGTAGGTATGTCCGTTGGCCTCCAGGGCCTGGATCATCTCGACCATCGAGCGCAGGTTCTCTTCGTCGGTGGCGCGGGGGTACGCCTCGACCGGCTCCAGCCCCAGCGACGCCGCGTCCTCCCGGAAGGCGGCGATGAACCGGTCCGTGTATTCCCGCAGCGGCACCTTCGCGGCCTTCGACTCGACGATGGTCCGATCGTCGACGTCGGTGAAGTTCATCACCTGCCGGACGTCGAACCCGGCCACGTGCTTCAACGTCCGTCTCAGCACGTCCAGGGCGACGAAGGTTCGGAAGTTGCCGATGTGGCCGCGCGCATAGACGGTGAGCCCGCACGTGTACATGCGCACCGTCCGGCCCCGAACCGGCGTGAACGGCTCTTCCCGGCGTGTCAGGGTGTTGTAAAGACGCATTCGCCTCGGGCGCAGAAGCCCCGGCCCGGGCGACCGTCGCCCCGCGGCTCCGGTTCCGCCGACCTGCCGTGATCTGCGCAGACTGCTGGCCCGGAGAGCGTCGCCCGCGGCGCCGCTCACCGCCCAGCCAACCTCCAGGAGTCCCCGCCGTTCCACGGCGCAGACTCCTGGCCCGGAGAGCGTCGCCTGCGGCTCCGCTCGCCGCCCAACCAACCCTCCAGGAGTCCTCCAGGAGTCCGCACCGTTCCACGGCGCAGACTCCTACCGGGCAGCCTCCTGCGAAACCTCCGGCAGGGTCGTCGTCAACTCGCAGAAGTCGGCCCCGTCGTCGTCAGACCCGCGCCCCAGGACCACCGTGCGCATCGCGCGCCGCAGCCGGTCGAGGGGCACGCCATCGGGACCGGACCGGGACAGGAGCCGCTCGATGACCGGCGCGCCCTCACGCGGCGGGGAGGCGCCGAGGTAGCGGATGCGGACCTGCATGTTGCGTCCGCTCGCCGCCACGCGCAACTCGACGTGCGTATAGGCGGCGTCGCCCGGCTCGAACACCCTGAGCACCGCCTGCTCGATCGCGCCGACGACTTCGTCTCGATGCGGGGTCCGGTAGCCGAGATACTCGGCCGCCCGCTCCGCGAGCTGACGCAACAGCGGAAGGTACCGCGCCTCGCACGGCAACGTCACGTTCAGGCCGATGGACGCCGCGGAGCCCGAGACGCGCCCGGTCTTTCCCATGCCTCTGGCGATCTTACAGTGAAATCCACCGGAACAGCCCGCGGGCCTCGTCGCAGTCGCGGGCGATCTGCGCCCGCAGGGCGTCGCGGTCGGGAAAGGACCGCTCCTCGCGCAGGTGCTGAATGAACGCGACCCGGACCTCCAGCCCGTAGAGGTCGCGGTCGACGTCGAACAGGTGCGACTCGACCACCGGCCCGTCGGGCGCGCCCCCGAACGTCGGCCGGACCCCGACGTTGGTCACCGCGGCGTGGATGTCTCCGTCGATCACCACCGCGGTGGCGTACACGCCGTTCGGGGGGAACAGGGCGTTCGCGGTCTCGAGGTTCGCGGTGGGATAGCCGATGCTCCGGCCGCGGCCGTCCCCGCGGGTGACGGTGCCCTCGAGCGCATAGTGGTGCCCCAGCAGCGAGCCGGCCTCGTCGACCCGGCCCTCGGCGATCAGGCGCCGGACCCGCGTGCTGCTGACGACGAAGTCGCGATAACGCACCGGATCGATCTTCTCGGCCCGGAACCCGTAGCGCGCCCCCAGCGACCGCAGCAGCGAGAAGTTGCCGGCCCGCTCGTGACCGAAGAGGAAGTTCGCCCCGACCCACACCTCGGCCACCTGCAGCCACTCCACCAGCACCGTGTGGACGAAGGTTTCCGGCGCCCAGCGCGACAGCTCGGACGTGAAACGCACCACCGCGATGCCGTCCATCCCCGCCTCGGCCAGGGCCGCGAGCTTCTGCGGACCGGTCATCAGCAGCGGCGGCGCCTTGTCGGGGCGGACGACCCGGGACGGGTGGGGGTCGAACGTGAGCACGGCGGCGGTGGCCCCCTGCTCGTCGGCCCGGCGCCGCACGTGCTCGATGATCCTGGCGTGCCCGCGGTGCACGCCGTCGAAGTTGCCGAGGGCCAGCACCGGGCGGCGCCAGCCCGGCCCGTCCCCGTCGTCGGGAAAGTGAACGATCCGCACCCGGTCCCCCGGTCGAGTCTCATACCCCATCGGCCAGCCCATCATCATACGCCAGTCGCGGTCCGCGTCACGAAACGGCGTTCGACGCCCAGGGCACGACGGACTCGTGAGGCGAATCGCCCGGCGCTGGGTCAGGCCGGCACCCGCGCGTCGCGCCCGGCGGCGTCTCACTCTCCATCGCGCACCCTTCGACGTTCCGCGCGTGCGGGGCGGCGCCCGGCCGCTCTGGCGGCAGCCCACCGCGCTGCGGCGGGGCTCCCGGCCCGACAATCGTCGCCTGCAGCTCCGCTTGGCGCCCACCCGGCCCGCCAGCCGTCCGCGCCCTTCTACGACGCGGACGGCTGCACGTCGATGACCAGCCCGTCGTGGGCCAGGGTCACGCCGGGAGGCAGGGCGGCGCACGTCTCGGCGTGGGGAAGGTCGTGACACATGTGGGTGAAGTAGGTCCGTCCGGCCCCGATGCGCGCGGCCGTCTCCACCGCCTGGCTCAGCGTCAGGTGGGTGGGGTGCGGGCGGTGGCGCAGGGCGTCGAGCACCAGGACCGACAGGCCCTCGAGCAGCGGCCACGAGGCTTCCGGAATCTCGCTGCAGTCGGTCAGGTACGCGAAGTCGTCGACGCGGTAGCCGAGAATGGGACGCGTGCCGTGCAGGAGGGGGACGGGCACCACCCGCGCCCGCCCCAGCGAGAAGCGGCCCGTGACTTCCACCAGACGGAGCTGCGGAAGCCCCCCGCCCCGGGGCGCGGCCGGGTCCCACACGTAGGAGAAGACCCGGCGCAGGGCGGCAAGGGTCGAGGCGTCGCCGAGGCAGGGAATCGTCGTCCGCTGGCGGAAGTTGAAGGGGCGAACGTCGTCCAGCCCCATGATGTGATCGGCGTGCTCGTGCGTGAACAGGATGACATCGACGCCGGTCAGACGGTAGGCCAGCGCCTGGGAACGGAAGTCGGGGGTGGTGTCGACGACGACGCGGGTCCGGTCGGCGAGCTCGAGATAGACGGACGGCCGCCACCGCCGGTCCCGGGGATCGAGGGAACGGCAGGTGGCGCAGTCGCAGCCGACCACCGGCACGCCGGCCGAGGTCCCGGTGCCGAGGAACGTGACCCGCATGGCATCAGGGCGAGGCCGGCCTGTCGCCGGCCCGGCTGACCTCGGCGAAGCGCATCCGCAGCTCCTGGAGGACGCGGGTCAGGAACCGCTCCTCGTCCGGCGTCAGGTTGCCGCGCGTCTTCTCGGCCAGGACCGCCAGGAGGTCGAGCATGTTGCCGCCGGCGGCCGGGTTGGGGGGGCGCTTCCGCCCCGTGGCGGGGTCGACGACATCGCCGAAATGGACGGCGGCGGACGTCGCGAGCGAGACGACGAGGGCGTTGAACGAGATCTCGGGCGGCGAGGTGATCATGGCTTCTCGAAGGGGTCCCGGATGCCGCGGCAGACCCCGGCGCCGGCGCCCCCGGAACGGCGTGCCTCCCCGGGCGACGACGACCGCCGCGGCGGTCGCACCGCTGTCCGCCCCTCGACGGGATCGTAAAGTAGGGGAACGATATGACCAAGGCGAAGCGATCCGACCCGCTCTCCCCCACCGCCGATGCGGGCGCGCGGTTCGCGCGGCTCGTCGAGACCATGCGCACGCTGCGCTCGCCCGGCGGCTGCGCCTGGGACCGCGAGCAGACGGTCGCCTCGCTCCGGCCGTTCGTGCTCGAAGAGGCCTACGAGGTCGTCGAGGCGATGGACCGTGACGACCGCGCCGCCCTGTGCGAGGAGCTCGGAGATCTTCTGCTCGAGGCGGTGTTCGTGGCCCAGATCTGCGCCGAGGACGGCGACTTCAACATCGCCGACGCGGCCGAGGCGGTGACCGCCAAGCTCGTCCGGCGGCACCCCCACGTGTTCGGCGACGGGGCCGCCGGTGACGGGACCGCCTCTGCCGCGGGCCCCGCCGCGGACGACGCCGGCGGCGGCGCCGGCCCCGGTGGCGGGGCCCGCGGCCGTGCGCTCTCCCCCGCCGAGGTCAAGCGGCAGTGGGAGCGCATCAAGCGCGAGGAGCGCGCCGGCGCGCCCGGCGGCCGCACCACCCTCCTCGACGGCATTCCCGAGGCGCTGCCGTCGCTGCTGCGGGCCTCTCGCATCGGGGCGCGCGCGGCCAACGTGGGCTTCGACTGGGAGGAGGCCGAGCAGGTCGTCGACAAGGCCGACGAGGAGATCGCCGAGCTGCGCGACGCGATCGCGGGAGGAGACCCGGGGCGGATCGAGGAGGAGATCGGCGACCTGCTCTTCACCGTCGCGAACGCCGCCCGCAAGCTGCGCGTCGATCCCGAGTCGGCCCTCCGGACCGCCAACGCCAAGTTCACCCGCCGCTTCCGCGCCGTCGAGCAGCGCCTCGAGAGCCGCGGCCGCACCCTGCACGACGCCTCGCCCGACGAGCTCGAGCGGGAATGGGCGACCGTCAAGACGCAGACCGCGAATCATCCGGGGGTAGAGAGCCGGAACTAGAACTCGCCTGCACCGAGCCGCCGAACGCAGGTTGGCTCGAGCGGACCGCGACCCGCTCGGCAAGCCGTCTGCCCGACACGCACGAGCCCCGCGGCAGACTGGTATGATCGCGCAGGAAGGACGGCTGAGGAGGGCGCAAGATGCCTATCGAAGGGGTACGGCCGGCGCGGACCCGCCCGCACGGGGTTCCGCCCGCGCAACCGCAGGCTGGCCAGGCCGAGGAAGAGTTGAGCGAAGAGGCAGTCCACGCGCTCGAAGAGGGGCGCTCGGACCACGCCGCCGGCCGCACCTTCACGATGGCCGAGATCAAGCGCGAGTTGGGGATCGAATCCTGAGCCACTTGGCGTTACACGGATCCCGTCGAGTCTGCTGCGTCAGTCACGGTCGTCCGTATGCCTCGCGCCGATGGAGGATGGCGTCAATCTCGATCGTGCCTTCGTCCGCCCGCCTGAAGAACACCCGCCAGTCGCCGACCCGGAGACGAAGCGCCGTTCGAGTCAGTACGCGCTTGACGTCGCCAACGCCGGTTCCCGCGTACTGATCGATGCCGGCAACGATGCGGGTTCGCGCCGGCGCGTCGATCCGTCGCAAGTCACGGCGCGCCCGAGCGGAGAACACGACGCGCGTGTCAGCCAACGCTTCTGCCGTCGCCCTTTGTCGACGCCGGGGGTGGGTTGGTCGCCTTCCGCCCGGTGCACATCTGCACCCGCGACCGTGCTCCTCAACCCGGCATTCCCGCACAGGGCTCGCCGCCGGCGTCGTACCGCCAGCGGCGCCCGGCCGCGGTCCGCAGCCGCACATCGCGCCCGTCGGTCTCGAGGATGACCGCCCCGTCCCGCCCCGTCTCCAGCACCAGCGCCCCGGCCTCGCGGTACCGCGCGGTCACCGCGGGCACGGGATGGCCGTGCGGGTTCGCGCGACCCGCGCTGACCACCGCGACGCACGCCCCGGCCGCCGACACCAGCCTCTCGGAGCTCGATCCCGCGCTGCCGTGGTGCGGCACCTTGACGAGCCGAAACGCCGCCGGGGCCAGGGCCGCGGCCACCGCGCCTTCCACGTCCACCCCGATGTCCCCGGGCAGCAGCACCGCGACGTCGCCGAACCGCACGTCGAGCACCACCGAGTCGTCGTTCCTCACGCGCCTCCGCGCCCAGTCGGGGACCGGTGGATGGAGCACCTCGAACGATGCGCCGCCGAGCTCGAGCCGATCCCCGGCCGCGACCCGCCGCCAGCGCGCGCCTACCGTGTCCGCCGCCTGCCGCAGCGCCTCGAGACCCCCGTGCCCCTCCACCGGCACCCCCTCCCAGACCTCTTCGGCCGGCAGGTCGCTCAGCACGCCGGGCAGCCCGCCGATGTGGTCCGGGTGGCCGTGGGTCGCGACCGCCGCGTCCAGCCGCCGCACGCCGAGGGACCACAGGGCCGGCACCACGATGCGCCTCCCCATCTCCGACCGCGGGCTGATCGACCCGCCGGCATCCACGAGGATCGCCTGCCCGCCGGGCGTCTGCACCAGCGTGGCGTCGGCCTGGCCGACGTCGAGCACGCTCACCCGCAGCCAGCCGGGCCGCGGGTGCCCGGCGAGGGGAGGGCGCCACGGCGTGGAGACGATCCAGACCGCGGCGGCCGCGGTGACGACCTGCGCGGCGATTCGGGTGCGGGTCGATCGCCCCCGCCACATCAGCCCCGCGAGCGCCGCGTAGTAGACCACGAGGGTGAGGGCGGCGGGCGGCGGCACGCGGAACACCAGCCACGGCCAGACGTCGAGCAGCCGGGTGGACTCCACCAGCCCCGTCGCGGCGAGATGGGCCGCGTAGCCCGCGGCCGCGGCCGGGGCGGGGTGGACCGCGGCCAGCCCCACCGACGCCAGCCCCGCCAGTTGGGTCAGGGTCATCAGGGGGATCGCAGCGAAGTTGAGCACGAGGCCGGCAAGGCTCACGCGGCCGAACAGGGCCGCCCCTATCGGCATGAGCACGGCCTCGGCGCACAGGGTCGCGGCGAACAGGCCTGCCGGCGCCGCCACGCACATCGGCGGCCGCTCGGCGCCGCGATGGAAGAAGGCGGCCACGCGGGTTGCGCCCTGCACGATGCCGAGGGTCGCGCCGAAGGTCAGGAGGAACCCGGGATCGAGCACCGCCAGGGGCGAGACCATCGCGATGCCGGCGGCGGTGGCCGCCAGCACGTTGAGCGGCGGCGTCCGATGGTCGAGGAGACGGGCGCCGAGGACGATCACCGCCGCGGTGGTGGCCCGCGTCACCGACGCCTCGTCTCCCACCACGGCGTTGTACGCGAGCACGCACGCCACCACCATCAGCAGCCGGGGCCGGGGCCGCAGGCCGGACAGGCGGCCGAGGAACAGCAGACAGCCGGTGAGGATGGCGATGTTGCCGCCGGAGATCGCGATGACGTGGTAGATGCCGCCGTCCTGCAGGCGGCGGGTCGTCTCGGGCTCGAGCCGGTTCCGGTCCCCGATGAGAATCGCGGTGACGATGGCCGCCGACTGGTCCCCGTGGCGCCCCACCGCCCCGGCGACCGCGCGCCGGACGAAGCCGCGGGCCGACGCGGCCAGCTCCGTTCGCCGCGGCCCGCGCGCCGTCACGTCGACGAGGAGGCCGCTCTTGATCGACCCGCGGAGCGTCGTCCCCCGCAACGCCTGCCGCCGGGCCTGATCGCCGCTCCCGGGGTTGTTGAACGCGGAGACCGGACGCAGCGTGGCGGAGACCCGCAGCCGGCGCCCCTCTCGCCACTCCGGGAGCCGATCGGCCCAGGCCGCGCCGCCGACCGACAGCCGGACGCCTCCGGTGACCGGCACCGACTCGCCGACGCGGCCGACGCGCGAGACGGCCAGGTCGAAGGCGGCCCCGAAGTCCGTGACCCGGGCGTCGCGCTGCAACCGGCCTTCGAGCCGCACCGGCCCCACCCGCCCGGCGCCCCCCGCTTCCGGCTGCCGGTCGAACCACGCCCTCAACGGGGTCTCGAGGGCCGCCGCGCGCTCCCCCGCGGCCAGCGCCGCTCCCCCGAGCGCGAAGCCGGCGGCCAGGAGCGCCGTCACGTGGCGGCCCGTCGCACGGCATGCGAAGGCCGCGAGGGCCATCACCCAGACGGCGACCAGCGCTACCTGCAGCCCGCCCACCGGCAGCGGGATCCAGGCCCCCACCGCCGCCCCGACCAGCAACGGCACCGCCGCCACGGACGCAGGAACCGACACGGCCCCTGCCCTTGCAAGAACCATGACGCGGAGCGTGAAGCCCGGGCGACCGGGAGGAACCGGCGGGATGAAGCAGAATCTGCGTCGTCGGCAAACGGCGGATGTCGCGACGGCTACGACCGGGCGACCGCGGCGTGGTACTCCTGCAGCGGCTGCACGTCGACCGCCTCGTCCTTCAGGGCCCGGATGGCGTCGACCGCGGCCGAGGCGCCGGTGAGGGTGGTGACGCAGGGGACCCCCAGCACCGTGGCGATGCGGCGGAGGGTGCGGTCGTCGAAGAAGGACTCGCGGCCGAGCGGGGTGTTGACGACGAGGTCGATCTCGCGGTTCAGCAGCCGGTCGCCGATGTGGGGGCGGCCCTCGTTGACCTTGTAGACGAGCTCGGGCTCGAGCCCGTGGGCCCGCAGGTAGGCGGCGGTGCCCCGGGTCGCGAGCAGCGAGAACCCGAGCCCCGCGAGGTCGCGGGCGATGGGGAGGACGTTGGCCTTGTCCTCGTTGTTGACGCTGATGAACGCGGTGCCGCGGTCGGGCAGCTTCTGCCCCGCCGCGAGCTGGGCCTTGGCGTAGGCCGAGCCGAAGGTGGCGGCCGCCCCCATCACCTCGCCCGTCGACTTCATCTCGGGCCCGAGGATGGTGTCGACCCCGGGGAACCGGACGAACGGGAACACCGGGGCCTTCACGAACACCCCGGCCACGTCGAGGTCGTCGACGAGCCCGAGCTCGCCCAGGGTCCGCCCCGCCATGACCCGCGCCGCGACCTTGGCCAGCGGCACCCCCGTCGCCTTCGACAGGTACGGCACGGTGCGGGACGCGCGGGGGTTGACCTCGAGCACGTAGACGGTGTCGTCCTTGATGGCGAACTGGGCGTTGAGGAGGCCGATGACGTTGAGGGCCCGCGCCACCCGCCGGGTGTAGTCGCGGATGGTGACGAGGTGCCGCTCGGCGACGAGGTACGGCGGCAGCACGCACGAGCTGTCGCCGGAGTGGATGCCCGCCTGCTCGATGTGCTCCATCACCCCGCCGATGACCACCGCGCCCGCGGAGTCGGCCACCGCGTCGACGTCGAGCTCGAACGCGTCCTCGAGGAACTTGTCGATCAGCACCGGATGCTCGGGCGAGGCGTCGACCGCCTCGGTCATGTAGCGGTCGAGGGCCCCGGCGTCGTAGACGATGGCCATGGCGCGGCCGCCGAGCACGTAGGACGGCCGCACCACGAGGGGGTAGCCGATCTTGGCCGCCACGTCCCGCGCCTGTTCCCGCGACGTCGCGATGCCGCTGGGGGCCTGGGGAATCCCGAGCTCCCACAGCAGCGCCGCGAAGCGCTTGCGGTCCTCGGCGAGGTCGATCGAGTCGGGCGAGGTGCCGAGAATATCGACCCCCGCCCGCTGCAGCCCGAGGGCGAGCTTCAGGGGAGTCTGCCCGCCGAACTGCACGATGCAGGCGACCTCGCCGCCGGCCGCCCGCTCCTTCTCGATGACCGCGAACACGTCCTCGAGGGTGAGGGGCTCGAAGTAGAGCCGGTCGACCGAGTCGTAGTCGGTCGAGACCGTCTCCGGGTTGCAGTTGACCATCACCGTCTCGAGGCCCTCTTCCTTGAGAGCGAACGCGGCGTGGCAGCAGCAGTAGTCGAACTCGATGCCCTGACCGATGCGGTTGGGGCCGGAGCCGAGAATCACCACCTTGCGGCGGTCGGTGGGGGCCGACTCGCACTCCCGTTCCCAGGTGCCGTAGAGGTACGGGGTGAACGACTCGAACTCGGCCGCGCAGGTGTCGATGCGCTTGTAGACCCGGGCGAGGCCCGCGTCGCGACCGCGGTCGCCGACGGCGCCGGGCGCCGCGTCGAGGGCGCCGCCGAGCTCCTCGTCGCCGAACCCGGCGCGCTTGAGATCGGTGAGGAGGTCGGCCGAGAGGCCCTGCAACCCCGCGCGGCCGGCGACGCGCTTCAGCTCGACGATCTCGGCGAACTGGGTCAGGAACCAGGGGTCGATGCGGGTGAACTCGTGCACCTGCTCGACGCTCCACCCCCGGTCGAGGGCCTGGAACACCGCGAACATCCGGCGGTCGGTCGGCACCACGAGTTGCCGCTGCAGGGCCGCGTCGGCGGCGTCAGCGTCGGCCTCGGGGTCGTCCGGCTCGGGCCGGGGCGGGAACAGCCGGCCGCTCTGCCCGATCTCGAGCGAGCGGATGCCCTTGAGGAACGCCTCCTTGAACGTGCGGCCGATGGCCATCGCCTCGCCCACCGACTTCATCTGGGTCATGAGGGTGCGGTCGGCCTCGGGGAACTTCTCGAAGGTCCACCGCGGCACCTTGACGACGATGTAGTCGATGGTGGGCTCGAAGCTGGCCGGGGTCAGTCGGGTGATGTCGTTGGGGATCTCCTCGAGCAGGTAGCCGAGGGCCAGCCGCGCCGCGATCTTGGCGATGGGAAAGCCGGTGGCCTTCGACGCGAGGGCGGACGATCGCGACACCCGCGGGTTCATCTCGATGGCCACCATCCGCCCGTCGGCCGGGTTCACCGCGAACTGGATGTTCGAGCCGCCGGTCTCGACCCCGACGCGGCGGATGATGCGCCGCGCCGCGTCGCGCATCCGCTGGTACTCCTTGTCGGTGAGGGTCAGGGCCGGCGCCACCGTGATGCTGTCGCCGGTGTGCACGCCCATCGGGTCGATGTTCTCGATGGAGCAGACGACGACGAAGTTGTCGGCGCCGTCGCGCATCACCTCGAGCTCGAACTCCTTCCAACCGATGACCGACTCCTCGATGAGGATCTCGTGCACGGGGCTCAGCTCGATGCCCCGGGTGACGACGTCGCGGAACTCCTCGATGTTGTAGGCGATGCCGCCCCCGACCCCGCCGAGAGTGAACGAGGGCCGCACGATGGCGGGGAAGCCGAGGCGGTCGACCACGCTCATGGCCTCGTCGATCGACCTCGCGTAGGCGCTCTCGGGCACCTCGATGCTGATCGACTCCATCGCCTCGCGGAACTTCAGCCGGTCCTCGGCCACCATGATCGCGTCGATCGAGGCCCCGATGAGCGAGACCCCGAACTCGTCGAGGACGCCGTTGGCCTGGAGGTCGACGGCGAGGTTCAGGGCGGTCTGGCCCCCGACCGTCGGCAGCAGCGCGTCGGGGCGCTCCTGTGCGATGACCTTGCGGACCACCTCCCACGTCAGCGGCTCGACGTAGGTGCGGTCCGAGACCCCGGGGTCGGTCATGATCGTCGCGGGATTCGAGTTGACCAGGATCACCTCGATCCCCTCGGCCCGGAGCGCCTTGCACGCCTGGGTGCCCGAGTAGTCGAACTCGCAGGCCTGGCCGATCACGATGGGCCCGGAGCCGATGACGAGGACGCGTTCGATGTCGGTGCGGCGCGGCATGGGCAGAGGTCAGGCGGCGCGGCGCGCCATCTCCTCGAGGAAGCGGGAGAACAGGTAGTCGGCGTCGTGCGGCCCCGGCGAGGCCTCGGGATGGTACTGCACGCAGAAGACCGGTTGCCGGCGATGACGCAGCCCCTCGATGGTGCCGTCGTAGAGGTTCAGGTGGGTCACCTCGACGTCGTCCGGAACCGACTCGGGCTCGACCGCGAACCCGTGGTTCTGGCTCGTGATCTCGACCTGCCCGGTGGACACCTGCTTGACGGGATGGTTCGCCCCCCGGTGCCCGAACTTCAGCTTGTAGGTGGTCGCCCCCATGGCGAGGGCGAGCACCTGGTGGCCCAGGCAGATGCCGAAGACTGGCAGGTCGGCCTCGATGACCCGCCTGGCGTTGGCCACCGCGTAGTCGAGGGGAGCGGGGTCGCCGGGGCCGTTGCTGAGGAACACGCCGTCCGGCTCGACGGCCAGCAGCTCGCTCGCCGGCGTGGCGGCGGGAAAGACCCGCACGTCGCACCCGTGGGCGGCCAGCCGGCGCAGGATGTTCCGCTTCAGCCCGAAGTCGTAGGCGGCGATGCGGAACCGCCGGTCGCCGGCGCGCGCCGGGGCGAGCCGGAACCCTGCCGGCTCGAGCCCGTCCGCCCCGTCCGCGTCGCCGCCGCCCGAGGGCCAGTCGAACGGCGCCGCGCAGGTCACCGCCTGCACGAGGTCGCTGCCCTCCATCGGCGCCACCTCGCGCGCCTGACCCACCAGCTCTTCCGGGTCGACGGCGCCGGTGGCGATGACGCCGCGCATCGCTCCCGCCGTCCGCAGCTCGCGGGTCAGCGCCCGCGTGTCGATGCCGGCGATGGCCACGACGCCGTTGTCGGCCAGGTAGTCCCGCAGCGTCCCGGTCGACCGCCAGTTGCTCGCGATCGGCGACGCCTCGCGGACGACGAACCCCGCCACCTGGGGGCCGCGCGACTCGACGTCCTCGCCCGTCACCCCGTAGTTGCCGATCTCGGGGCACGTCATGGTGACGATCTGGCGGGCGTAGGAGGGGTCGGTCAGCACCTCCTGGTAGCCGGTCATGCTCGTGTTGAACACGACCTCGCCCCGCGCGACGCCGCTCGCGCCGGCGGCGGCGCCGCGATACCAGCTTCCGTTCTCGAGGGCCAGGACGGCGTTCATCGAGCAGCGTCGTCGAGCGATGCGGCCACGCGGGCCTGGGTTGCGGGAGCGACCTCCACGGTGGTGGTCCAGGTCCGGTAGCCGTCCAGCCTGAACTCGATCCGGCGGGCGCCCGCCGGCACGTCGGGGATCGACACGGGTGTCTCGCCGACGAGCCGCTGATCGAGCCAGACCGCGGCGCCCGGCGGCCGTGTCTCGGCGAGGATGGATCCTATCCCAACTCGACCCGGGGGAGGCGAACCCGCCGGCCCCCCTCCGGCCGCAGGGGGGCCGGCCGGGGCGGCCAGGTCGACGCTCAAGGACCCGATGGGATCGCCGGCGTCGAGCATGAACTGCTCGCGCCGCGAGGGGTAGCCGGCCAGGATCACCTCGACCTCGTAGAGGCCGTACGGCAACGCCGCCAACGCGAGGGGGGTGGTGCCCCTGGATTCGCCGTTGACGACCACCTCGGCGCCCGGAGGCATGGAGCGCACCAGCAGACGCCCCTCGGCGACGGGCGGCGCCGGCGGCGGAAGCGCGGCCGGCGGTGGAGACTCGGGGGCGCGCGCCGCGACCAGCGCCGGCCGTCGCGACGACGGCGGCGGCGTTTCCGGGACCGCGGCCGCCGGGGAGGACCCACCCGCCGACGGAGCCGCCGGAGACCTGTCGCCGGGAACGGCCGCCGCGGCCTCGGGCGCCTCGCTCCCGGTGTCGACCGCGCCCGCGGACGGCTCGGCCGCCGCATCGTCGACCACCGCCTCGCTGAACGCGCGGCCGGGGTCGTCGGCGGCCCCCGCAACCCCCGCTTCATCGGCGATGGCGGCAGCATCGTCGTCCTCGCCGCCGCCCATCCACCCCAGGCCGATGACGAACGCGGTGACCGCCACCGCGACGCCGATCCCCGCCACGAGCGCGACGGGCAGGCGACGGGCCTGGTCGGCGGGGCCGCGACCGAAGATCTCCCCGGCCGCGTCCTCGGGCTCGGCCTCGTCCTCGTCCTCGTCCTCCAGACC
Organism: Vicinamibacterales bacterium; assembly: GCA_965204675.1. Taxonomy (GTDB): domain Bacteria; phylum Acidobacteriota; class Vicinamibacteria; order Vicinamibacterales; family UBA8438; genus JAJEEA01. The sequence continues at coordinate 3,114,302 of OZ242003.1, read as the reverse complement.
GTAGTCGAACCCCTCCTCGGGGGTCAGGGCGAACCCACCGTCGTCATCGTCGACCTCGCCGGTCTCGGCCGACCCCGGCGACTCCGGCTCCGGCCCCCCCGGCCGGGGATCGCCCGCGAGCATCCCGTCCCCACCCCCCTCCGTGACGTAGCGCGGTTCCGACACGGCCTCGGAGGGCTCGTCGCCGGACGCGGGGTGAGCACCGCCGCCCTCGACCCGCGACTCCAGCTCGCCCACGGAAATCGGCGAGTAGACGTCGGCGTCCTGCGCATCGGCATCCGGACCGGCCTCCTCCAGCTCGGCGCCGGCCACCGTTCCCCGGCCGTCCCGCAGGCCGGCGTGGAGACCCTCGGCGACGTCGGCCAACGTGTCGGCGTCCGCCCGCAGATCGAGGTCGCCGCCGTCATCGTGCCCATCGCCGGGGGCGCCGCCTCCCTCCAGGGCCGCATCGATCGGATCGTCGGTCGCGGCCGAGACACGTTCCGGGGCCGCAGCGTCACCGGCTTGCGGCTCGCCGACCTCGGTCCCGGACCGCTCGCCGGGCAGGTCGAGATCGAGCACCCGATCCGTCCAGTCGACCCCCGGCTGATTCCGCCGCCAAGGCGCGCGCTTGCTTCGTTTCGGCATCACGGTCCCTCCGACCGCGGCGGCGACCGGCTCCTGTCCGAGGGGAGCGGCGCCGCCGGCGGCGATCGCCGGTTCGCTCTCCACGCGGCCCGGCCCCCGGCCGCCTCCTGACTCCGTCGCCCCGTCACGGTTCGCCCCGGCCAGCGCCCGGCGGACGCCGGCGGCGCCGGTCCACGACAACGCGCCGGCCAGATCGTCGGCGAGCCGCCCCGCCGACGGCGGGCGCCCGGCCGGATCGGTCGCGAGCGCCGCGTTCAAGAGCGCCGTCAGACGCGGGACCACCTGCGCATCCACGACCCGCTCCACGTTCCCGGCCATTCCGCCGCCGGCGGCGGCCCGGCGCCCCGTGAGCAGCTCGCAGGCCACCGCCGCGAGGGCGTAGCGATCCGCTGCCTCTCCCCACTCGGCGCCCGCGATCTGCTCGGGCGCCGCGTACGGCGGCCGCAACGGACAACGGTGTCCCACCCGCCCGAGCGCCGCGACGATGCCGAAGCCGCCCACCCGCGCCCCGTCCGGGGTGATCAGGACGTCACGGAGGTGGAGCGCGCCATGAACGAGCCCCCGGGCGTGCGCGGCGTCCAGCGCCTCGGCGATCTGGACGATGTACGGCAGGGCCGCCTCGGCCGCCAGAGGGACGCGGGGACGCATCCTGACGTCGAGCGACTCACCCGCGACGTACTCGCAGGCGACATAGGGCACCCCGTCGGCAACGCCGGCCCCCAACGGACTCACCACCGCCGCGTGCGTGAGCCCCAGCTCGACCATCTCCCGCAGGGCGGCGCCGAACACGATGGTCTGCTCGGGGGTCAGATCGACATGAAAGGCCTTGAGGGCGAACAGGCGCTCCGCGGCGGGATCGCCGTCCGAACGGCGCGCGCGGTACACGGGGCCGAGGACGCCGCTCCCTATCTGGTGCATCACCCCGTAGGGGCCGAATGCACCGGGAGACTGGTACGCGCCGGAAAGACCGTGTGTCAGGGGGAGCGTTCCTCCGATTCGGGGCCTCAGGATACCAGGAAGTGCACGGTTTTTCAATGCGATAGGCCGATTGCCGGCGGCGTTGCCCCCGCCGCCCGGCCATCGTCGGGACCGCGGCCGTCGCTTGACACCTCGCACCCGCTCTGCGACAGTGAGGCCCAGTGTCTTCGGAGCCTCCCGCACCTCCCCACAGCGACCCGCTGCCCGTCGACTTTCAGGGGTTTCCCGGCATCAAGCGGCTGGCCGCCGAGTACGTCGCCAACTTCGACGCGCTCCGGCCGTTCTTCGCCGGCGACCCCGCCGACGACGGCGCCTGGCGGGCGGCCATCGCGGCCCGCGCGCAGCTCGGCGGGGACCCGCCGGCCGTCGGACGGATCGTCCGCGCCCAGCAGCGCGCCCGAGGGGCGCCGGACGCGGCCGTCGACGCCGCGGCGCGCCTCGACGATCGACGGTCCGTCGCGGTGGTGACCGGCCAGCAGGCGGGCCTCTTCGGCGGACCGCTGTACACGCTGCTGAAGGCGGTCTCGGCCATCCGCCTGGCCCGTCGCGCGGAGCGCGTCTTCGGGGTCCCGGCGGTGGCGGTCTTCTGGATCGATGCGGAGGACCACGATCTCGACGAGATTCGCACCTGCGGCGTGCTCGACGCCGACCAGGGGCTGGCCACCGTGGCCCTCGAGACGGAGGCGCCGGCCGGCACGCCCGCCGCCGGGGTCCGCCTCGGACGCGAGATCGAGCCGGCCCTCGACGCTCTCGCCGACGCGCTCCCGGAGACGGACTTCACGGCGGAGGTGCTGGGCGGCCTCCGCCGCGCGTATGCGAACGGGCGCGGACTCGTCGAGGCGTTCGCCGCGTGGATCGAGCAGTTGCTCGGCCCTCACGGACTGGTCGTCTTCGACGCCGCCGACCCGGCCGCGAAGCCGCTGGCCGCGGACCTCTTCGCGCGCGAGATCGCCAGCGCCGGCGCCAGCACGACGCTGGCCCGCGACACCGGCGACCGCCTGCGCGAGGCGGGATTCCATGCGCAGGTGGAACCTCCGGCGAACGGCGTCGCCCTGTTCCTCAGGAACGGAAGCCGGCTCCCGATGCGCATCGACGGCGACCGTCTCCGCGCCGGGAGCGACGCGATGGACCGCTCGGCCTGGCTCGACCGGGTCCGGGCCGATGCCGCGCGGTTCAGCCCGAACGTCCTGCTCCGGCCCATCGTGCAGGACCGGCTGTTCCCGACCGTCTGCTACGTCGCCGGACCCAACGAGCTCGCCTATCTCGCGCAGCTCAAGCCCGTGTACGGCCACTTCGAGGTGCCGATGCCGCTCGTCGCGCCGCGGCTCAGCGCGACGCTCGTGGATCCCGCGGTGATGAAGTTCCTGCGGCGCACCGGACTCGCCCTCGACACCCTGCAGCCGCGGGACGAGTCGGCGCTGAACCGCCTCCTGGGGGCGCAGCTCCCCCCCGCCGTCGAGCAGGCGTTCGAGGGCGCGGCCGGCGCCGTCCGCGACCGGATGGCGGCGGTGGCGAGGGCGGTGGCCGAGGTCGACCCCACCCTCGCCGGCGCCGCCGAGTCGACGCGCGGGCGGATGGAACGCGACCTCGGCAACCTCCAGGGCAAGGTCGTGCAGGCCGCCAAGCGCAGGCACCAGACGCTGAGGCGCCAGTTCACCCGGGCCCAGTCCCAGATCTTCCCCCACGGGAGCCCCCAGGAGCGGGCCGTCGGCGGCATCTGCTTCCTGAACCGGTACGGCACCCTCCTCGTGGACCGGCTGCTCTCCGACACGACCCTCGACACGGGCCGCCACTGGGTCGTCACGGTCTGAGCCCGGCCCGCCAATCGTCGCCGGCGGCTCCGCCCGGCGCCCCTCCGACCTCCAGCCGTCCGCCCGTTCCACGGCGCAGACTCCCGGCCGTCGATCCGCCATGTTCTCCCGGCGAGACCAGCCGATACACTGGGCGTGGGCGGCACTCGCACGACACGTTCCCGGCCGAAGCGCCGCGCGCGCCGCCGACCGCGGCGGCCCGCGGCGTGGATCCGCTACGGCAAGACCTTCCTCGCGCTGGTGCTCGTGGGCGCCGCCGCCGCCCTGCTGGCCTACCGGACCTTGTCGCGGCAGCTCGACGCGCGGCTGGCGGCGGGGCTGACGCCCTCGGCGGCGATGGTCTTCGGGACGCCGCTCGAGCTGGTGCCCGGCCTGGGCCTCGACGGCGCGGGGCTCGCCGACCGGCTCGACGAGCTGGGGTACGCGCGCCGCGACGTGGCCCGGCGGGCCGGGGAGTACGCGGTCGAGCCGGATGCGCTGACCGTGATTCCTCGCGAGGGGCTCCAGGAAGGCCGCCTGGCCCGGGTCCGGTTCGCTCCGGCCGGGGCCGGCGGCGGGCACGTGGCCGCGATCGAGACCCCGCCCGGCCGCCGGGTCGAGCGCCTCGCCCTGGACGCCCCCCACCTGTCGACCCTGCACGGCCGGGACCGGCGGCGGCGGCGGACGTTGCCACTGGCGGAGATGCCTGACGACGTGGTTCGGGCCGTGCTCGCGGCCGAGGACCACCGGTTCTTCGGCCACCCCGGCATCGATGCGGTCCGCATCGCCGGTGCCGCGGTCACCAACCTGACCGGCAACCGGAGCTACCTCGTCGGTGCGAGCACCCTGACGCAGCAGCTCATCAAGAACACCCTGCTGACCCCCGAGCAGACCCTGTGGCGGAAGCTCCGCGAGCAGGCCCTGGCCCTCCTGCTGGAGCGGCGACTGCCGAAGCCCCGCATCCTCGAGATGTACCTCAACGAGGTCTATCTCGGACACCGGGGCTCGTTCGCCATCCACGGCGTCGCCCAGGGCGCCCGGGCCCTGTTCGGCAAGGACCTCGGCAACCTGACCCTCGGCGAGGCAGCCACCCTGGCGGGCCTGATCCGGGCTCCGCAGACCCACGCGCCGCACCGCCACCCGGAGCGCGCCCGGGAGCGTCGCAACGGCGTGCTCCAGGCGATGGTGGACCTCGGGCTGGTGACCCCCGACCGCGCCATGGTCGCGGCCCGCGAGCCGTTGGGCGGCGTCGCCGACCCCGCGGATCGGGAGGCGCCGTACCTCGTCGACTTCGTCCGCTCCCGGGTCGGTGACCGCCTGGACGACTGGCGGGGCCGCGGCGGGACGCTGCGCATCGAGACCACGGTGGACCTGCATCTGCAGCGCCTGGCCGAGACCGCGGTGCGGGAAGGGCTGGACCGGATCGGCCACCCGCACGGTGCGCGTCCGGCGGTCCGGCCCCAGGCCGCGCTGGTGGCCGTCGACCCCCGCAACGGCGCCATCCGCGCCATGGTCGGCGGACGCTCCTACCAGGAGTCTCAACTCAATCGCGTCGAGCACGCGCGCCGGCAGCCGGGGTCCGTCATCAAGCCCTTCGTCTACCTGGCCGCCTTCGAGCGGGCCGCCCGCGAGCCGGGCCTGCGGTTCACCCCCGCCTCGGTGATCGACGACCGGCCGACGACGTTCAGGTTCGGCGGCCGGCCGTGGCGGCCCGCCAACTACGGCGGCGTCTACGATGGACCGGTGACGGCCCGCGCGGCCCTCGCCCGGTCGCGCAACGTGGCCGCGGTCAAGGTCGGCGAGCTGGCGGGGTTCGGGGCCGTCGCCGACACCTGGGCCGCCGCCTCCGGGGGAGCGACCCCGCCCGCCTACCCCTCCATCGTCCTCGGGGCCTTCGAGAGCACGCCCCTGGAGGTGGCCGCGGCCTATACCGTCCTCGCGAACCGCGGTGACCGCGCGCCGCTGCACGCGGTCAGCCGGGTCACCGCGGCCAAGCAGGTCGTCCACCGCGCCGAGGACCGGCCGCGGCCGGTGGCCCGTGCCGACAGCGCGTTCCTCGTGACCTCGATGCTGCGCAGCACGCTCGACACGGGGACGGCGGCGGCAGCCCGCCGGAGCGGCTTCGCCCACGACGCGGCGGGAAAGACGGGCACCTCGAACGACCTGCGCGACGCGTGGTTCGCCGGCTTCACGCCCACGCTGCTGACGGTGGTGTGGGTCGGCATGGACGACAACAGCCCGCTGGGCCTGACCGGGGCCGAGGCGGCCCTCCCCATCTGGACCGCGTTCATGCGCAGCGCCCTCGCCGAACGGACGGTGCCGGCGTTCATGCCGCCGCCCGGCGTGACCCTCGTCGACGTCTGCGCCGACACGGGGCTGCGGACCGTCGACGGCTGCCCCCGGACGGTCACGGGAGCCTTCGCCTCCGGCACCGAACCGGGGGTGCGCTACCCACGGCACTGAGCCCGTCGAGCAGCCCGGTAACGCAGCCGGCGGCGCCCCCCTTCACGGCGAGCCGCGTCATGGTTTCACGCGTGAGCCGGGGTGGGATCGTCCCACCGAGGCCACCACCCGTCGATCGTCCATGACGGCAGCGATTCAAGGAGCCGCCGGGAACGTATAATCGAACGATGACGCGGTGCTGTCGCACGTCGCCCTGGCGGTGGCTGCTCGTGCTCGGGCTGGCCGCCGGCTGCGGCGCGGCCCCTCCCGACGCCGGGGTCCGGTCCGAGGCCGCGGCCGACGTGGCGGCGGCGCCGGCGGCGGACCCCGTGCCGGCCGAGCTGCCGGAGGTCGTCGCCCGCGTCGGCGCCTACTCGATCACCCGCGACGAGCTCGAGCGGGCGGTGCGTAGCGCGGAGATCCAGGCCGGGCAGGCCCTCCCGACCCAGTTCCGGGACAGCGTGTACCGGGCCGTGCTCGACCGGCTCGTGGCGTTCCACCTGCTCGTGCAGGAGTCGGAGCGGCGGAGCATCGTCGTGGACGACGCGGCGGTCGAGGCCCGAATCGACACGATCCGGTCCGGTTTTCCCGACGAGGAGGCCTTCGAGGCCCAACTCGACAGTTGGAACACGTCGCTGTATATTCTGCGGGGAGAAGCCCGCCGGGACCTCCTCGTCGAGCGGGTCCTGGAATCGGCGGTGCTCGCCGACGTCGAGATCGACGCCGAGTCCGTGCGCGCGTTCTACGAACAGCATCCCGCGCAGTTCACGGAGCGGGGCGGGGTGCGGGCGCGCCACATCCTGATCGGCGTCAGCCCCGACGCGGCCGAGTCCGAGAAGGCGGAAGCCCGGGAGCGAGCCCGGAATCTGCGCCTGGAAGCCGAGAACGGCGCCGATTTCGGGGCCCTCGCGCGCGAGCATTCCGACGACCCGGGATCGGCGTCGGGCGGCGGGGACCTCGGCCTCGTGGCCGAAGGCCGGACGGTGCCGGCGTTCGAGGCCGCCCTGTTCGCGCTCGAGCCGGGCGAGCTGAGCGGCGTCGTCGAGACGCCGTTCGGGTTCCACGTCATCCAGATGACCGAGCGGCAGGACGACCGCCTCGTGCCGTTCGAGGAAGCCAGCGGCCCGATTCGCGACCTCCTGCTGCAGCAGGAGCAGCAGGCCCGGACCGCGGCCTTCATCGACGAGCTGAGGGCCGCGCACGACGTTCGCATCCTGATCTGAGCCGCGGCGTCCGCTCGCCGACGGCGTGCCCCGGGGGCGGGCTCCACGGGAGAGACCGGCAGGCCACCATGAGAAACGAAGACGTGTTCGCGGCGGTCGCCGAGGCGCTGCAGCGGGGGGAGCCGGCCGCGCTCGTGACCATCATCCGGGCCCAGGGCTCCACGCCGCAGCGGGTCGGCGCGAAGATGCTGGTGTTCCCGGACGGGCGCACGGTGGGCACGATCGGGGGCGGCTGCTACGAGAACGAGGCGTTCTGGAAGGCGCGCACGGCCATCGAGACGCGGCAGCCGGTCATCGCCAAGTACGAGCTGGCCGACGACATCGCGGAGGACTCGGGCCTGATCTGCGGCGGCCAGATGGAGGTGTACATCGAGCCCCTCGAGCCCGCGCCGGAGCTCTATCTCGTGGGGGCGGGGCACGTCTCCTATCATCTCGCCCGCGCCGCCCACGAGGTCGGATTCAAGCTGCACGTCATCGACGACCGCGAGAAGTTCGCCAACGCCGAGCGGTTCCCGCACGCCGAGGAGATCGTGGTGGACGCGATTCCGGAATGGCTGGAGCGGGCGGAGCTGCCGGGGCACGCCTACGCGGTCATCCTGACCCGCGGGCACCGGCACGACCTCGACGCCCTCCGGGCGCTGGCCCCGAAGCCGATCCGCTACCTCGGGCTCATCGGCAGCCGGGCCAAGGTCGCCCGCCTCGCGGAGGTGCTGGAAGGCGAGGGCATGCCGGCGGAGCAGTTGCGCCGCGTGCACTCCCCCGTCGGTCTGGACCTGGGCGCGGTGACGCCTCAGGAGATTGCGGTGTCCATCCTCGCGGAGCTGATCGGCGTCAAGTACGGCAAGATCGACGCGGGCGCCGGGCAGGACGGCGAGCGCGGCGCCAGGTCGATGAGCTGGAGCCCCCGGCCCCGGTCCGAGGTCGCGGTCGGCGGCTAGCGGCCAAGCTATACTGTCTTTCCGATGTCCCGGCAGCCCGCCCCGACCGATCCGGCCGGCCCGAACCTCCCCGAGCGCGCACGCCGGGTGCTCGCCACGCTCATCCAGGAGTACGTCGAGCACGGCGCCCCGGTTTCGTCCCGGCGCCTCGTCGAGCAGGGCGGCTTCACGGTGTCCTCGGCGACGGTGCGCAACATCCTGGCCTCGCTCGAGGACGCCGGGTACGTGTCGCAGCCGCACACTTCCGCGGGGCGGGTGCCCACCGACGTCGGCTACCGCTGCTACGTCGACTTCCTGCTGGAGCACCGCCGCGCGGCCCGCTCGACCCCGGCCGTCGAAGCGCGGCTGCGGCAGGCCGGCTCGATCAAGGGCGTGCTGTCGAACGTCTCGCACGAGCTGTCCCGCATCTCGCACCACCTCGGCTTCGTGCTCGCGCCGACGAGCGAGACCGCCGGATTCGAGCACATCGAGTTCGTGCCGCTCGAGGGCACGCGCATCCTCGTCGTCGTCACCGCCCAGGCCGAGCAGGTCTGCCACAAGGTGGTGGACATCGGCGAGCCCATTCAGCGGAGCGAGCTCGAGCGGGGCGCCAACTACCTCAACCGGGAGTTCCGGGGCCTCTCCATCGGCGAGGTGCACGCGCTCGCGATACAGCGCCTTCGCCAGGAGCAGGTCCTGTACGACGAGCTGTTGTCGCAGTGGCTGCGCCTGGCGAGCTCGACCCTCGAGGACATGGTGCCGCAGGAGAGCGTGTTCGTCGACGGCGCGACGCTGCTCTTCGACGAGATGTCCGACGACGACGGCCCGGTGTCGCTCGACACGCTGCGGGCCCTGTTGGCGATGATGCAGGAGAAGCACCGCCTGGTCCGGCTGCTCGCCGAGTATCTCGGCACGGACGGGCTGCGCGTGGTCATCGGCTCCGAGCATTCGGAGAGCGAGCTGCGGGCCTTCAGCCTCGTCGCCTCGGCTTATTTCGACGGTCGGCAGACCGGAACCGTGGGCGTGATCGGCCCCCGACGGATGCGCTACTCGCGGGCCATCGCCGCGGTCGACAGCGTGTCGCAGGCGGTCAGCCGGGTCCTCCTGAACCACGCCCCCCCGCCCAGTGAAGATGCCCGACGAACACCGGATTGAACCGTCCGAACCAGAGCAATCGGCGCCAGCGGAGCAGTCGGCGCGATCCGAGCAGTCAGAGCAACCGGCCCCCGACGATGCCGCGGCGGAACCGGGACCCTCGCCGGCGCCGCAGGAGACGCCGCAGGACGCCGCCGGCGCGAATTCGGCGAGCCCCGCCGGCGCAAGTGCAGCGGACCCCGCCGGCGCAAGTGCAGCGGACCCCGCCGGCGCGAGCGGCGCGGACGCCGTCGAGTCCGGCGCCACGGAGGAGGGCGCCGACGACGTCGACCCGGTCGCGGCCGAGCTCGAGGAGGCGGTCCGCCAGCGCGACGCGCACTACGAGCGCCTGCTGCGGGTCACGGCCGAGTTCGACAACTACCGGAAGCGCACCGAGCGCGAGCGCCGCGAGCTGATCGAGCAGGCGGCCGGCGACCTGCTCGGCGACCTCCTGCCCGTCGTCGACGATCTGGAGCGCGCCCTCGCCGCGGAGACGCAGGATGGCGACGCCTACCGCCGCGGGGTGGAGATCATCCACAAGCAGTTGCTCGACGTCATGGCGAGGCGCGGCGTGGCGCCCATCGAGGCGGTCGGCGCCGATTTCGACCCCGCCCTGCACCAGGCGGTGGTCCACGAGCCCAGCGACGGCCACCGCGACGGCGAGGTCGTCGAGGAGCTGAGACGAGGCTACACGCTGCGCCAGCGGTTGCTCCGGCCGTCGATGGTCAAGGTGGCGAAAGCGTGACGACCCGCGACTACTACGAGATTCTCGGCGTCCCCCGCACGGCGGAGGACGCGGACATCAAGAGCGCGTACCGGAAGCTCGCCCTCCAGTACCATCCGGACCGCAACCCCGGCGACAAGACCGCGGAGGAGCGGTTCAAGGAGGCGGCCGAGGCCTACTCGGTGCTCGCGGACCCCGAGAAACGCAGCCGGTACGACCGGTTCGGCCACGCCGGAGTGGGCGGGGCCGCGGGCGGCGGGGTCGGCGTCGACCCGACGATCTTCAACGACTTCGGCGACATTCTCGGCGGGCTCGGCGATCTGTTCGGTTTCAGCGGCGGCCGGCGCGGCGGCCCCCGGCGAGGCAGCGACCTTCGCTACGACCTGGAGATCTCGTTCGAGGAGGCCGCGAACGGCTCCGAGACCACCCTGCAGATCCCCCGCGAGGAGCCCTGCGACACCTGCGGCGGTTCCGGGTCCGCGCCGGGCAGCACGCCGGAGCGCTGCTCGCACTGCCATGGCAGCGGCCAGATCCGCATGCAGCAGGGGTTCTTCACGGTTGCCCGGACCTGCCATCACTGCGGCGGCATCGGCCGGGTCATCTCCAAGCCGTGCCCGACCTGCCGCGGCAAGGGCAGGGTCGGCCGCGAGCGCAAGCTGACGGTGAAGATTCCCGCCGGCATCGCCACCGCCCAACGCCTGCGGTTGACCGGCGAGGGCGAGTTCGGGAGCCGGGGCGCCCCCCCCGGCGATCTGTACGTCGTCGTCCACGTCCGGGAGCATCCGTTCTTCCACCGCGACGGCGACGATCTGCTGTGCGAGGTCCCGGTGACCTATCCCACCCTCGTGCTCGGCGGGGAGATACACGTCCCGACCCTCGACGACCCGGCCACCATCCAGGTGCCCAAGGGCACGCAGTCCGACACCCGCTTCCGCCTGCGGGGCAAGGGCATGCCGAACGTCGGCGGACGGGGCCGCGGCGATCTCTACGTGCGGGTCAAGGTGGCGGTGCCCCGGCGGTTGAGCCGCGAGCAGAAAGAGCTGATGGAGGGCCTCGACGAGACGATGCCCGAGCGGGTGCTCGACCCGACCACGGCCGGTGCGGACGGGGAGCGGCCGTTCTTCGAGCGCGTCAAGGACATCTTCGGGTAACGGAGGATGCCCGGAGACCCGCCGGGGCCGGTCGGCCGGCCGCAGCCCGCACCGGGCTTTCACCCGGCCCTCGACGTACGGGCCTCCGGCGGGCATCCCGGCGGCCTGCCGTGGCTCGACGCGATTGCCGCCGCCGTCGACGAACACCGGCCCTCCGCCCTCGACGAGCCCGGCCCCGATCACGTCCGCGCGTTCTTCGAGTCGGCGTCAGACCGCGACCGCGCCCTGACCGCGGTGGTCTCCGCCTATGGAGAGCGGGTGCGCGCCCGGCCGATCCGCGTCTCGGACGAGAGCTGGGCGGCCCGGTCGCAGGCGGATCTGCCGGCGGTCCGGGTCGGGCGGCTCATCGTCGCCCCGCCCTGGTCCACCATCCCGGACCCCCATCCCGCCGACGTGGTCGTGACCATCCGGCCCGCCCTCGGCTTCGGCAGCGGTCACCACCCGACCACGCGGCTCGCCCTGCGGGGCCTGCAGGCGCTGGACCTGGAAGGACGCCTCGTCCTCGACCTGGGGACCGGCTCGGGCATCCTAGCCATCGCCGCCGTCAAGCTGGGGGCGCGGCGCGCCACCGGGGTCGACCGCGATCCCGACGCCCTCGACTCGGCCCGGGAGGCGGTCGACGCCAACGGGGTGGCGGCCGAGGTCGAGCTGCGCCGCCGGGACGTCGCGGACCTCGAGCCCGCGAGCGCGCCGGTCGTCGTCGCCAACCTGACCGGCGCCGCCCTGATCCGCCTCGCCCCCGTCATCGCCGCCCTCGTCGAGCCCGGCGGCAGCGCGATTCTGTCCGGCATCCTCGCCGAGGAAGAGGCGGCGGTCGCCGCCGTCTACCGCGAACATGGGCGGATGGAATGGCGGGAGCAGGAGGACGAGTGGGTCGCGATGACGTTTCGCGTCGCGGCCCGCGGATGAACGCCTACAGGTCGCCCCAGAGGTAGAGGAGCACGGCGGCCGCGCACGCGACCACGGCGTCGGCGCGGAAGGTCAGGCGGCCGAAGGTGACGACGCGGAACCCGGCGGCCACCGCGGCCTCGACCTCGTCGGCGCTCCAGCCCCCCTCGGGTCCGACAGCCAGGGTCGCGGAGGCCGGCCGGGGCTCCCGGGCCAGGGCCCGCAGTCCGGCCGCGCCGTCGTCGGCGGCGCCGGGCTCGGCCAGCAGCAGCCGCGCCGCCGACCGGTCGCGGTCGATGAGCCAGTCGAGGGAGCGCGGGGGCCTGACCTCGGGGACGAACGCCCGCCGGCACTGCTTGGCCGAGGCTACCGCGATCCGGCCCCAGCGCCCGGCGTCCCGCGGCGGCGGCAGCGTCCGGGCGGTGGTGAGCGGCTGCACCGCGACCGCCCCGACCATCGTGGCGTCCCGCACGACGTCGTCGAACTTGCGCCCCTTCAGCAGCGCGGGGGCCACCGTCAGCGCCACCGCGGGCTCCCGGGCCGAGGCCACGCGCTCGTAGGGGCGCACCACGGCGCCGCCGCGCCCCGCCCGCTCCACCCGTGCGAGGTACTCCGCCCCGCGCCCGTCGAACACCGCGACGGTGTCGCCGGCCCCCAGCCGCAGCACCCGCGTGAGGTGCGCGGCCTCGCCGTCCGGCAGCGCGACCGGGGCGTCGAGTCCGGCCAGGGCCGGCGCGAAGAACCGGGGCGGCATCGGGTCCGATTATAGGAGTCCGGGGCCGCGCTCCCCCGAGCGTTCCCGGCGACCGGCCCGGCGAAGGCGACTGCTATACTTTCGCCCTTCATGTTGTTCTCCGACCATCTGCTCGGGAAATACAAGATCGTCTCCACCATCGGCAGCGGTGGATTCGGCACCGTGTATCTCGCCGAAGACACCTGGATCAACAAGCGGGTCGCCCTGAAGGTCCCCCACCGCCAGAACCTCAACTTCACCGAGCTGCTCCGGGAGCCGCGCCTCCTCGCCACCCTGGACCACCCGAACATCGTCGCCATCACCACCGCGGAGAAGCAGGACGACATCTTCTTCATCGTGATGGAGTACGTGAACGGCGACACGCTGGAAGCGGTCATCGGGGGCGGTGGCGCCCTCGACGTGGATCGTGCCGTCGATTACTCGATCCAGATCGGCAAGGCGATGGAGTACGCCCACGGCCAGGGCGTCATCCATCGCGATCTGCGGCCGTCCAACGTCCTCGTCTCGGCGTCGGGCACCCTGAAGGTGGCCGACTTCGGCACGTCGCGGTTCCTCGAGATCGCGGCCCTGGGCACCACCGTCATCGGGAGCCCGCCGTACATGGCGCCGGAGCAGTTCCAGGGCGAGGCGGTGTTCGCGTCGGACCTCTACTCGTTCGGCGTCACCATGTATCAGATGCTGACGGGCGAGCTCCCCTACGACCCGCCCGCCCCGCGGGACCTCCCACGGCTGCGCAGCGGCGAGCTGGTGCAGCCGCCGCGGCTGGTGAAGGGGACCATCCCGCGGGAGCTGGACGACGTGGTGATGAAGGCGCTGGCCCCGCAGCTCGGCGACCGTTACGGAAGCGCCGCCGATCTGCTGTCCGACCTCGACGACATCCGGGCCGCGCGGAGCGCCCGGCCCCGCCGACCCGGACGAAGCCAGGGCGCCGTGGCCCCCGCGCGCGGCCGCCGCACCCCCGGACGGACCCCGAGCCGGCCCCGGACGACGCCGTCGGCAGACTTCTGCTGGTACTGCAACAAGCCGCTGCCCCCCCGGGCCGAGCGCTGCCCCTTCTGCCGCGAGCTCCAACGGCGGTAGTCCGGCCTCGAGCCGCTGCCCCCGCGCCGGGCGCTGCCTCTTCCGCCGCGAACGTCAACGGCGGCAGCCCGGCCTCTCCGGCCCTCCGACGCCGGGCATCCAGCGCCCGCGGCCGCTCGGGCGCCGGTGACGGGATTGGGGGTTGCGCCCCGGTCGAGCCGGACACTACACTGGACAGTTACAACTAGTCGATTCGGCAGCAGATGGGCGGGCCTTCGCGATGAGCTTCGGCAGCGGCAAGATCTGGATGAACGGCAAGTTCGTGGACTGGGCGGACGCCAGGATCCACATCGGTGCTCACGTCGTCCATTACGGCAGCGGCGTGTTCGAGGGCATCCGGTGCTACGACACGCCGGCCGGCTCGGTCGTCTTCCGGCTCGACGCCCACCTGCGCCGCTTCTACGACTCGGCGAAGGTGTACCGGATGCCCCCCGAGATCGACCGGCCCGCCTTCCGCGAGGCGGTGCTGGAGACGATCCGGGTGAACGGCTACGCCGCGTGCTACATCCGCCCGCTGCTCTACCGGGGCTACAACAGCCTCGGCGTCAACCCGTTCAACTGCCCCGTCGAAGCGGCCATCCTCACTTGGGAGTGGGGAGCCTACCTGGGCGAGGACGCCCTGGAGAAGGGCGTCGACGTGCAGATCAGCTCGTGGGCCCGCCCCGCGCCGAACACGTTCCCGGCGATGGCCAAGTCCACCGCCAACTACGCCAACTCGCAGCTCATCAAGATGGAGGCGACCCTGAACGGGTACGACGAGGCGATCGCCCTCGACCCGTCGGGGCTGGTCAGCGAGGGCAGCGGCCAGAACATCTTCGTGATTCGCGACGGCGTCATCTTCACGCCGCCGATGGGCGGATCGGTGCTCCCGGGCATCACGCGGGACGTCATCATCACGCTGGCCCGCGACCTCGGGACGCCGGTGGTGGAGCAGCCGGTGCCGCGCGAGATGCTGTACATCGCCGACGAGGTCTTCTTCACCGGCACCGCGGCCGAGATCTCGCCGATCCGCAGCATCGACAAGATCACCATCGGCGACGGCGCCCGCGGGCCGGTCACCGCGGCCATCCAGCGCCGGTTCTTCGACGTCGTCAACGGCCGCGTCGGCGATGCCCACGACTGGCTCACCCCCGTGCACCACGTGGCCGAGCCGGTCGCCGCCGCCAGGACCTCCTGACCGCGGAACATGGGCCGGGAGAGCGGCTGTCATGACGTCGCCCTGCGACTCCTCGCCGGCCGCGACCTCACGACGTCGCAACTCCGCGAGCGCCTGCTCCGGCGCGGGCTTCCCGCCGACGAGATCGACCTCACCCTCGACCGCCTGACCCGCGGCGGCCTGCTGGACGACGCGCGGACCGCCGTGGCCCATGCGCGCCGGGCGGTGCTGGTCAAGCTCCGGGGCCGGCACCGCGCGCGCCGGGAGCTGGAGGCGCTCGGCATCGACCCGCCGGTCGCCGAGCGGGCCCTCGCGACGGTGTTCGACGAGGTGGACGAGGCCGCGGTGCTCGAGCGCGCGATCGCCAGGCGGGTCCGGGGCCCGGTGTGCACGCGGACCGAGCTGCGCCGGCTGCACGAGGCCCTCGTCCGGCAGGGTTTCGCGCGCGACGAGGTGGCCGCCGCCCTCCTCGCGCGGACCGGGGACGACGCCGCACTTGTGGAAGAATAGCCGCATGACGTCCAGCACGATTCGCCAGAGCTTTCTCGACTATTTCGCCGGCGAGGGCCACCAGATCGTCCGCAGCTCCTCGCTCGTGCCGGCGGACGACCCGACGCTGCTGTTCACCAACGCGGGCATGAACCAGTTCAAGGACCTCTTTCTCGGCCGCGAGCAGCGCGCGTACAAGCGGGCGACGACGTCGCAGAAGTGCATGCGGGTCAGCGGGAAGCACAACGACCTCGACAACGTGGGGCCGTCCCGGCGTCACCACACCTTCTTCGAGATGCTCGGGAACTTCTCGTTCGGCGACTACTTCAAGGACGACGCCATTCCGTTCGCGTGGACGCTGCTGACCGAGGTGTGGCGGCTCCCGCCGGACCGGCTGCACCCGACCATCTTCAAGGGAGAGGCGGGCATTCCGCGCGACGACGAGGCGCACGCCATCTGGAGCCGCCTCGTCCCGTCCGACCGCATCGTCGAGATGGGCCTCGAGGACAACTTCTGGGCGATGGGCGACACCGGGCCCTGCGGCCGCTGCTCCGAGGTCCACTACCACCGCGGAGACCACGTCCCCTGCGAGGAGCCCGTGTGCCGCGGCATCGACTGCAGTTGCGAGCGCTACGTCGAGATCTGGAACAACGTCTTCATGGAGTTCGACCGCGACGCCGGCGGGAACCTCACGCCGCTGCCGGCCGCGTCCATCGACACCGGCATGGGGCTGGAGCGGATCGTCGCGATCATCCAGGACAAGACCTCGAACTATGACACCGACCTGTTCACCCCGCTGCTACACGCGATCGGCGAGGAGACCGGCCGCGCCTACGGCCCCCTCGCGCCGGGCGGCGCGCCGGGCCCCGACGACGTCTCCATGCGCGTGGTCGCCGATCACCTTCGGGCGATGACGTTCCTGATCGGCGACGGCGTCATGCCCTCCAACGAGTGGCGCGGCTACGTGCTGCGCAAGATCATGCGGCGGGCGATGCGGCACGGGAAGAAGCTGGGCATGACCCGCCCCTTCCTGCACCGTCTCGTGGACGTCGTCGCCCGCGAGATGGGCGACGCGTACCCCGAGCTCCGCACCGGCCGGGAGACGATCACCGGCGTGGTCCGGGCCGAGGAGGACCGGTTCGACGCGGTCCTGACCGACGGGCTGCCCCGGCTCGAGGCGGCGCTGACGACGGCCGACGGAGGCGGGTTGGCCGGGGAGGACATCTTCCGGCTCTACGACACCTACGGGCTGCCCCTGGACTTCATCGAGGATCTGGCCGCCGAGCGGGGCGTGGCCGTGGACCGCGGCGGCTTCGAGCGGTGCCTGGAGGCCCAGCGCACGCAGTCGCGGGCGGGCACACGGTTCTCGGCGGACGCAGGGTCGGTCGGATTCACGTTCACGACCGGCACGCCCGGCGTTGCGGTCGACCGCGGCGGCGAGACGGACTCGTCCTCGGTTCACTCCACGCCCGAGGGGTCGGTCGCCCACGCCCTCGATCGGTTCGAGGGGTACGGCACCACCCGGGTCGACCGGGCCGAGATCCTGGGACTGTTCGACGACGAACGCACCGAGGTTTCCGAGCTCGGCCCCGGCACGTCGGGCTACGTGGTGCTCGATCGCACGCCGTTCTACCTCGAGGCCGGCGGACAGGTCTCGGACACCGGACGCCTGACCGCGGCCGGCGACGCCGTCGTGGCCGAGATCGACGGCCTCGAGCGCGTCGCCCCCGGCGGACCGCGCGCGCACCGCGTGCAGGTCGCGCGGGAGGGCCTGCGGATCGGTGACCGCGTGACCGCGGCCGTCGACGCGGAGCGACGCGACGCCATCCGGCGGAACCACACCGCCACCCACCTGCTCCACGCCGCGCTCCGCGAGCACCTCGGCGCCCACGTCAAGCAGGCCGGCTCGCTCGTCGCGCCGGACCGGCTGCGGTTCGACTTCGCCCACGGCGGACCGGTCGATCCCGAGACGCTGGACGCGATCGAACGGACGGTCAACGCCGGCGTCTACGCCAACCACGCGGTGGAAACGGAGGTCCGGTCGACGCAGGAGGCGATCGAGGCGGGCGCCATGGCCCTCTTCGGCGAGAAGTACGGCGACTCGGTTCGGGTGGTCTCGGTGCCCGGGGTCAGCATGGAGCTGTGCGGGGGCACCCATTGCCGGGCCACCGGCGACATCGGCCTGTTCGCGGTGACCCAGGAGACCGGCGTCGCGGCGGGCGTGCGCCGCATCGAGGCGGTGACCGGCGAGGGCGCGGTCGCCCACGTGCAGGGCCAGCGCCGGTCGGCCGCCGCCGTTCTCGAGGCGTTGGGGGTCTCCGGCGACCGCGCGGTGGACACCGTCAGGCGGCTCCAGGCCGAGGCGCGGCGGCTCGCGCGCGAGCTCGACCAGTTGAAGATGAAGGCGGCCCTCGGCGGACCAGTAGAATCGCAGGGAGACGACTCGGTGTCCATCGGCGACGCCCGGTTCATCGCGAGACGGGTCGGCGGGCTGGAGAAGGGCGCGCTCCGCGGCCTCGCCGACAAGCTCCGCGACCGCCTGGGGCGCGGCGTGGTGCTGCTCGTCAACGACAACGACGGCAAGGTCGGCCTGATCGTCTCCGTGAGCAAGGACCTCACGGACCGGGTGCACGCCGGGAAGGTGGTGAAGGCGATAGCCCCCATCGTCGGGGGGGGCGGGGGCGGCCGCCCCGACTTCGCCGAGGCGGGCGGCCGCGAGCCGGCCCGCATCGACGCGCTCCTGGCGGAGAGCCGGCGTGTCGTGGGCCGGATGCTCGGCGAGGAGTCCGCCGCATAGCGGCAGACCGTCGCCACGGCTCCGATTGTCGCCCGGGCGACCCTGCCAGGCGTCCGCACCATCCCACGACGCAGACGCTGCCCCCCGCGGACCGGCCATGACTTCACGCTGGCGCACGCGCCCCGAAGGCGAACCGAGAGCCGGAGACGGCCCCCCGAGAGTCCGGCTCGACGTCTGGCTGGACGTATCGTGCCTGTTCAAGACCCGCTCCGAGGCCCAGCGCGCCTGCCGCGGGGGCAAGGTCGACGTCAACGACCAGCGGGCGAAGCCGCACCGCACCGTCCAGGTCGGCGACCAGCTCGCGATAACCCGGACGCAGGGCCGGAAGCAGATCGTCGTGGTGCGGTCGGCGGCCGAGCACCATCTCCCCAAGGCGGAAGCGAGGACCCTGTACGAGGACGTCACCCCGCCCCTCACCGAGGCCGAGCGGGAGATGCGCCGGCTGGGCCACGACCCCGGCCCCCCGGCCCGCCCGCGGGGCGCGAAGGCCCCCGACGCGCGCGATCGCCGCGCTCTGCGGCGTCTGAAGCGCACTTGACGACGACCTCGAGGGCGGCGGACGGTGCTATACTTTCACGTTTCCGGAATCGTCGCGGAACGGAAAGGAATGCGCACGACTTGGCCAATCACAAGCACACGCTGAAGGCGCACAAGCAGAACCTCGTGCGCCGGGCCCGCAACCGCGCGTTGCGAACCCGGCTCCGGGGGGCCCTCAAGTCCCTGCGATCGTCCATCGATCAGGGCGACGTCACGGGAGCCCGCTCGGCATTCAGCGGCACGGTGTCGCTCATCGACCGGATGTCCGCCAAGGGAATCATCCACGACAACACCGCCGCCCGCTACAAGTCCCGGCTCGCCCGTCGCCTCGCCGCGGCCGCGGAATAGCTGACCGCTCCACCGCCTCACCCCCGGCCCCCGGGGGCCCGCTGGCGCGGCTCGCCGCTCCGCACTGCCGGATCGGCGCCGCCGGGCCGGTGCTCGTGCGCCCGCGGTCACGCGTCGCAGAGCGCGGCTCGCCGCTCGGCGCTGCCGGATCGGCGCCTCCGGGCCGGTGGCCGTGCGCCCGCGGTCACGCGTCGCAGAGCTCCGCGACGAGCCGCTCCAGCAGCACCCGGTGGTCGCCGGCCGAGCGCTTGAGGTCGAGGTCGGTGCGGTGGAGCGACTCCACCGCGGCGGCGATCCGATGGTTCGGCATCCTGGTCCGCACCACCCACGCCAGTTGTCCCAGGACCATGTAGGGGGCCGCACCCGACTCGACGATCAGGCCGAGCTCCCTGAGCGCGGTCGCGGTCTGCCCGCGTTCGATGGCCCTCGCCACCGCCCAGTCGTCGTGGGCCACCGCCGGCCCCGCCACCATCCTCGCATCGTCCAGGCCAACCGTCGGCGCCTCACCGATGAACAGCAGCAGCCGGTCGACCTCGCCGCGCAGGCGGGGCAGGTCGGGTCCGGCCCGCGCGGCCACCAGGCGCACCGCGGCCGCGTCGATGGAACGGCCCGCCGACGCCACGCGCCGGCGCACCCAGCGCTCGGCGTCCGCCACCGAGGCCAGCTCGTCGCCCGCCACCTGCGTGGCCGCGTCGAGCAGGCGCGCGGTCGTGCGGCGGCGCCGGTCGAGGCCGGCCGCCACCAGCACCAGGCAGGCGTGCGGATAGGGACTCGCGAGGTACTCCTCGAACGCCGCGAGGTCGGCGGCTGCGGCCCGGCTCTCGCGCTTCGGCGCTAGGCAGCGCTCGGCGCGCCGGACGATGACGATGCGCCGGGGCGCCATCATCGGCAGGGTCGCGGCCGCCTCGACGACCTGCCCCAGCGTGGCCTCGGCGCCGTCGAGCCGCTCCACGTTGAACGCCCGCAGGCCCTCGTCGACGGCCTGCTCGAACGCGCCGGCCAGCTCGGCCTTCTCGAGATCGTCGTCGCCCAGCACCAGGTACACGGGCGCGAGGTCGCCGGCGGCGATCTGCTTCAACGCCTCGCCGGGGGTGATGGCGGACATGGCGGCGGGGGGTGCGCGCCCATCGAGCCCGAACTCCGGGGCGGCCGACCGCCGGCCCGGTCAGAACGCCTCGAGGATCGAGCTGACGACGGTGCTGGCGAAGTCGCGGGCCACCCGCTGCACCGCGTTCGACTGCTGGCCGAAGAAGAGGTTCGCGTCGACCCGCCCGCCGCCGCCCGCCGAGGCCACGTCGTACTCGTCGCTGAAGGAGAGCGACGGGTTCTCCCACAGCACCTCGTCGGTCGTCAGGTCGCGGAACTCGATGTCCGCCTGCACCGTGAGTATGTAGCGTGACGCCTGCTGCTGGGCGCTGAACGACGCGGGGGCGAGAGTCACCCGGCTGATGGTGCCGGTGAGCAGGGCGTCCACCCCGGTCTCGGCCGCGACCACCCGGTAGCGGCCGCGCCCGATGAACTCGGTCCGCACCTGCTGGGTCAGCGACTGCTCGATCTCGAACACGGTGGTGTTGTTCTGGAACAGCGGCACGCCGATGGTCTGGATGTAGTCCGGCAGAAACGTCCCCTGGCCCGCCAGGGCATAGCCGCAGCCGCTGCTGAGCGCGGCCGCGCCCAGCAACCCCAGCAGCCTCGCGAGCACCCTTCGCGTCATGGCGCCACCTCCCCTTCCTTCCCCAGCCCGGAGAGCGTCGCCTACGGCTCCGCTCACCGCCCAACCAACCCTCCAGCAGTCCGCGCCGTTCTAACGGCGCGCACTGCTGGCCCGCCCATCGTCGCCTGCGGCTCCGCCGGGCGCCCCAACCCGTCCTGCAGGAGTCGGCGCGGTTCCCCGACGCAGACTCCCAGCCCGCCCATCGCCTGCGGCGCCGCCCGGGCGCCCCACCCGATCCTGCGGTCGGCGCCGTTCCACCGGCGCAGACCCTGGTGTCGAGCCCGTCACCGGGCGACCACGTTCACGAGCTTGCCGCGCACCACCACCACCCGGGCGACCTCCCGCCCCGCGGTGTGCGCCAGGACCGCGGACTCGGCCAGCGCGGCCGTCCGCAGCTCTTCTTCGCCGACGTCGGCCGGTACCGTCAGCCGGGCGCGCAGCTTCCCGTTCACCTGCACCGGCACCACGATCTCGTCCGCCTTCGCCACCGCCGCGTCGAACTCGGGCCACCCGGCGGCGCGCAGCCCGCCGGCGTGCCCGAGCCGCTCCCACAGCTCCTCGCAGAGATGCGGGGTGAACGGCGACAGCATGAGGACCAGGGCCTCGATCGCCTCCCGGAGCACGGCGCCGGTCCCGGCCGGCAGGTCCTCGGCCCGGGCTCCGGCGTCGGGCGCCTGCCCCGGCCTGATCCCCTGCTGCTCGCAGAACGCGTACAGCTCGTTCACCAGCTCCATCAGGGCGGACACCGCGGTGTTCAGATGCGCCCGGGGATCGAGGTCGCCCGAGACCCGCCGGATCGTGTCGTGGGTCTTGCGCCGCAGGCCGCGGTGCGCCGGATCGAGCCCTTGCCCCCCGACCTCACCCGGGGGAACGTCCGCCAGCTCCGGGGCCGCCCGCGTCACGAGGCGCCACACGCGGGTCAGGAAGCGGAAGCTCCCCTCCAGACCGGAATCGGTCCACTCGATCTCCTTCTCGGGCGGCGCGACGAACGTCTCGTAGAGCCGCAGGGCGTCCGCCCCGAATCGGGAGATCATCTCGTCGGGGTCGACGACGTTGCCCTTCGACTTGGACATCACCGCGCCGTCGCGCAGCACCATCCCCTGGGTCAGGAGCCGCGTGAACGGCTCGTCGTGGTCGACCATCCCGAGGTCCTTGAACACCCGGCAGAAGAACCGCGAGTAGATCAGGTGCAGGATGGCGTGCTCGACCCCGCCGATGTAGAAGTCCACCGGACCCCAGTAGCGGACCGTGTCGGGGTCGAAGGCCCGCTCGTCGTTGGCCGGATCGCAATAGCGGTAGAAGTACCACGACGAGTCGACGAACGTGTCCATCGTATCGGTCTCGCGGCGCGCCGGCCGCCCGCACGACGGACAGGTGGTGTCGACGAACTCGGGAATCTGTGCGAGGGGCGAGTCTCCCCGCCCGCTGAACTCGGCCACCTTCGGCAGCTCGACCGGGAGGTCCGCATCGGGCACCGGCTGCAGGCCGCAGGCCCGGCAGTGGATGATGGGAATGGGGGTGCCCCAGTACCGCTGCCGCGAGATGCCCCAGTCCTTTAGCCGGAACTGCACGGCGGCGCGCCCGAACCCCCGCTGCTCGGCCGCCCCCGCCATCTCGGCCGGGGCGTCGGCGGTGGAACGCCCCGTGAACTCGCCGGAGCCGACCAGCACCCCCGGCCCCGCGTAGGCCGCGTCCAGCGTCGTCCCCTCGAGGGGCGCCTCCGCGCCGGCGTCCTCGGGCTGGATGACGACCTCGACCGGGAGGCCGTACTTGCGCGCGAACTCGAAGTCGCGCTGGTCGTGGGCGGGGACCGCCATCACCGCGCCGGTGCCGTACTCGGCGAGCACGAAGTTGGCGACCCAGATGGGCACGGGCCGGCCCGTGAACGGGTTGATGCAGCGGCGCCCGGTGTCGAAGCCCTCCTTCTCGATGGCCCCGGTGAGGCGGTCGGTGCGGTCCAGCGCCCGGAACTCCTGCACCTGCTTCCGCAGCCCGGCGGGGTCGGGCGCCTCGTCGACGAAGCGGGACACCAGCGGATGCTCGGGCGCCAGCAGCACGAACGTCGCGCCGAAGATGGTGTCGATGCGGGTCGTGAAGACCTCGATCTCGGCCGCCGCGTCCCCGCCGGCCGGCGTCTCCGACCCCGCCGGCTCGACCGCGAACCGGACCCGCGCCCCCTCCGAGCGCCCGATCCAGTTGCGCTGCATCGTCAGCACCTTCGCGGGCCACTCGTCGAGCCGCTCGATGCCGTCGAGGAGGCCGTCGGCATGCTCGGTGATGCGCAGGAACCACTGGTCGAGGTCGCGCGGCTCGACCGCATACCCGCAGCGCCAGCACCCTCCGTCGACCACCTGCTCGTTGGCGAGCACCGTCGCGCAGTCGGGGCACCAGTTCACCGTCGACCGGCGACGGTAGGCGAGGCCGCGCTCGAACATCCGCAGGAACAGCCACTGGTTCCACCGGTAGTAGGCGGCCTCGCACGTGGCGAGCTCGCGCTCCCAGGCATAGCTGATGCCGAGGCGCTGGAGCTGCCCCTTCATGTGGGCGATGTTGTCGAGGGTCCAGGTCTCGGGGTGCGACCGGTTCTTGATGGCGGCGTTCTCGGCGGGGAGGCCGAAGGCGTCCCAGCCGAACGGGTGCAGGACGTTGAAGCCCCGCATGCGCTTCATGCGGGCGATGACGTCCCCGATCATGTAGTTGCGGACGTGTCCGACGTGGGCGTGCCCCGACGGATAGGCGAACATGACGAGGCAGTAGTACTTGGGGCGCCCCGGATCCTCGGTCACCTCGAAGGCGCGCTCGTCGGCCCAGCGCCGCTGCCACTTCTTCTCGATGGCCTGCGGATCGTAGTCGGACACGGTATGCAGCTTGGTTGGATGCGAGTCGGACCCGTGCGGAACGGGCGGTCGACACGATTATAGCAAGCCGGCGCCGGCCGGATGGGCGCCCGCCGTGACGAGACCACGCGCTGCCGCGGCACCCGGACAGACGACGTCGTGGCGGACGCGGCGGAGGGCCCACGGACGCGTGGCCACCGCCGGTGAATCTCGGCGGACAAGGCGGTCTCTGGGGATGCAGCGCCGGTTCGAACGCGCGACGGATTGGCGCAGCTTGCAGGAGTCCGCGCCATGGCACGGCGCGGACTCCCGCAAGGTTGGTTGGCGCCAGGCGGAGCTGCAGGCGACGATTGGCGGGCTATCGCAACTCGGCCCAGTACGGGGCGAGGGCCCGCCGCACCGCCGGAATCACCCCGTCGGCCCGGGTCGTGTCCCCGGCGATGGCGTCCGCCGGCGCCGGCGGTCCGGCCGCGAGGCGCGCCAGCGTCGAGTCGAGGCAGGCTTCCAGCGCGCCCAGGTCGTACCCGCCCTCGGTCACCGCCGCCAGCCGGCCGCCGCAACAGCCCGCGGCGAGACGGTGGACGTGGTCGGTCATGGCGTCGTAGCCGCCGGTCGACACCTGCATGCCCCCCAGAGGGTCCCGCGCATGGGCGTCGAAGCCGGCCGACAGCAGGATCAGGTCGGGATCGAACCCCGTGACCACGGGCACGACCAGCTCGCGCATCGCCCGGTCGTAGTCGGCGTCCCCGCAGCCGGCCTCGAGCGGCACGTTCAGCGTGAAGCCGAGCCCGTCGCCGCGGCCGACATCGCCAGCCGCGCCGGTCCCCGGATAGAAGGGGTACTGGTGGAGCGAGACGTACAGCACCGCGGGGTCCTCGTAGAACATCCACTGCGTGCCGTTCCCGTGGTGCACGTCGTAGTCGATGACCGCGACCCGGTCGAGCCCCGCCGCGCGCGCGGCCGCCGCCGCCACCGCGACGCTGTTGAACAGGCAGAAGCCCATGGCGCGGTCCGCCTCGGCGTGATGGCCCGGCGGCCGCACCAGGGCCATGGCGGGCGCGCCGTCGGCGAGGGTGGACTCGACGGCGGCGACCACGGCGCCGGCGGCCAGCAGCGCCACCTCGTAGGAGGTGTCCGACGTGTAGGTGTCGGGGTCGAGGCGCAGGCGCCGCCCGGCCGTGTCGGCGATGCGGTCGACGTAGGCGGGCCGGTGCACCCGGGCCAGCTCGTCGCGCGTCGCGGCCCGCGGCGGCGTCAACGCGCCGCCCCCCTCGACCCAGCGGCGGGCCACCGCGGCCATGACCTCGCCGCGGGCCGGCCGTTCGGGATGGCCGCTCGGCGGCTGATGCTCGATGAACCGATCGCTGCCGATGAGAACCATGGGTACCCTCCCGCGGTGACCCCTGCATGGTACGACAGCCGCCGAGCGCCGCGCAAAGATCCGTGAACTTTCTCGGTTGAGTGCTCGTCTCATGCAATATATGCCTGTTTAACACTAAGGTTAATTGACTTCCCCAAAGTAACCTGCTAGGCTGTTGAATCAGGCAAGGACGGAAACGCACGAACGTCGACAGGATTCGCAACGAATCTCAATCACCACCCCAAGGAGGAACACCATGTTGAGCATGACGCGCTGGAACCCGTTCGAGGAGCTCGGCACCCTGCACCGCGAGATGGACCGCGTGTTCGGCCGCTACGTCGGCGACGAGCCGGCGGCGGGACGGGCCTGGACCCCGGCCACCGAGGTCCGCACCGGCGACGACGGCTGGAAGCTGCGGATCGCCCTGCCCGGCATCGACCCCGGCGATGTCCACGTCGACCTGCACGGCGGCAGCCTGACCATCTCCGGCGAGCGGACCCGCACCGAGACGGACGGCAACGGCTACGCCTCGGAGATCCGCTACGGCCGCTTCGAGCGCGCGTTCACCCTGCCGGCCAAGGTGGACGCCGAGAAGGTCAGCGCCCGCTACGAGAACGGCATGCTCGAGCTGACCCTGCCGCTGGCCGAGACCGCCAGGCCCCGCCGGATCGCGATCGGCACGACCACGCCGGTCGACGCGGTGACGGCCGAGGCCGTCGCCTCGTAAGCGGGGAACGGCCGCGCTACGTCACGCCGCCCGGGGACAGGACAGTCCCCGGCCGGCTTCGTTGTTTCTGGAGGGACACCTCGATGAGGAGAATCCAGGTAAACGAGTCGGACTTCGCCCCGCTCGACCGACCGGTCAGAGGGGAAGGCGGATTCCAGAATCTGCTGCGCAGAATCAGGGCAGGGTACGATCGTGCTACGGAGACGCTCGAGATTTCCGCGCCTGACGCGGAACGGGTGATGCGGTACTCGGCCGACTACGGCGGCGGCGGATTCCAGGGCCGATTGGGGCCGCTGGCCATTGCGCTCGCCCAGCCGAGCGCAGAATGATCCAACGCCCCCAGCCGGCCCGCGTCCGGTAGAATGCCGCCATGCTTCGCTATCTGCTCTTCGCGTACCAGTTCAACCTCGACCGCAGCCGCGTGATGGTGAAGGACCTCTCGGACGAGCAGATGGTCTGGCAGCCGCACGGGGTCGTGAATCACCCCGCGTGGATCCTCGGCCACCTCGCGCTCTCGTCCGACGGCCTCGCGCGGCGCTACGGGCTCGAGTCGACGCTGCCGGTCGGGTGGAAGGACACGTTCGGAGCGGGGGGAATCCCGAGCGGCGCCGCCGCCGACTTCCCGGGCCGGGACCGGATTCTCGACGAGCTAGCGGCGCAGCACGCGCGCGTGGCCGATGTCGTCGGCGCGGCGGAGCCGGCCGTCTTCGAGACCCCGTTCCCCGACGAGCGCCGCCGGCAGACCTTCCCCACCCTCGGCGACTACACCGCGTTCGTGATGACCACGCACGAGGGCAGCCACATCGGCCAGATCGCGGCGTGGCGCCGCGCCATGGGCCTCGGGTCGGCCACCGGCATCTGATCCCCCGCTCGGCGCGTCGGACGTTCGTCGAGAACGCGTTGGAGGGTCTCGCGCGGGTCGACGCCGACCGCGCCGAGACCTGGCCCCGGCAGGCCGGCCGGTCACGTCACCCGGACGCGACCGGCCGGTTCAAAGGTCGATCCGCTTGCCGGACACGACGGATCGGCCCGAAGACCGGCCGCCCCCCCGACAACCCTCGGCGCCCCCGCGCCAGCCCCGTGGCGGCGCGACCCGGCGCGCCGAGCCGGCTTCTACGGCTCGAGGCTGGCCGTATACGCCACGATGTCCACGATGTCCTCCAGCGTGAGGTTCGCCACCGCGGCGTCCATCAGGTCGGACCACGCGCCGTCGCGCACGCCGGTCTTCAGGTCCCAGAGCTGCCGCGCCATGTACGTCGGCGAGCGGCCGGCGAGGGCCGGCACCGGGCCGAGGCCGCGCAGGTCGGGGCCGTGGCAGACGGTGCACGCCACGGAGCTGTCGCCGCCGGTGAGCACGATGCGGCGCCCCCGCCCCACCGCACCCGACGGCACGTAGGCGATGAAGCCCGACGAGTCGTCGCGCAGCTTGGTCAGCTTCAGGTCCACGGGGGTCTCGACGATGCGCGTGCCGATCGGCTCGACGGCGCCGCCCTCGACCACCTCGTGAATCCACCCCGCGAACTGCGTCTCCGGCACCGCGTCGGTCTCGACGACGCGGACCCACGGCTTGAAGTCAATCGACGAGAAGTACTCGGCCGCGATGCGCGCCTCCTCGTCGGTGGCGGCCAGCCCAATGCGCTCCATGAACGCGGGCGGCCCCATGCGCGGCTCGCCGGGCCGGCGCCGGCCGTTCCGCCAGTCGGTCATCTGCTGCACGAGGTACTCGTAGGGCTGCCCCGCGAGGCCCGCGTTCTCGGGCTTGCCCTGGCCGTTCGGCAGGTGGCAGTAGCCGCACGCGACGACGCCTTCGCCGCCGCCCGTCGCGACGACCTCGGGCATCGGCGGGTGACCGTCCGGGTGCCAGTCGGGCGGGCCGTTGTCGATGGCGATGGCCGAGCGCGGCATCGACACGCTGGAGCCGGGCACCGTCACCACCTCGTCGGGGTCCAGCGCCTCGGCGACCACGTCCGGGTCGTTGAGCACGTAGGCCCACGGCAGGACCGCGGCGGCCCCTTCCGTCTCCTGCGCGTGCAACTCCACGCCGGCGAGCCCGGCCGCAGACACCACCATCACCCAGGCGCACATCCGTCGCATGGCGTCCTCCTCTGGCCGCGCCCCCGCGGCGCGGCGCTTCGTCTTCCTGTGTCCGCTCATCATACACGCTGCGCCCGAATCGCTTCGCGAAGGCCGGGCATCGACTCCCTGGCGCGCACCGGCGCGGCGGAACGCGGGCGAACCGCCGACGCGATGGAGGAGGTGGAATCCGACGCGAGCACTGGGCGCTGGACCCGCGAGGTCGTCGAAGGCGCGCTGGACGTCGAAGACGACTCAGCGCCGGGCGTCCAGCATCTTCCGCACCCGCGCGTATACGTCGCGCCGGTAGCCGACGGCCGCGACCAGGATCTCGACGCGGGATTCGATGACGCGATAAACGATCCGGTAGTCTCCCGTGCGCAGGGCTCGCAGTCCAACGCGCTGATACGGA
This sequence comes from Vicinamibacterales bacterium, assembly GCA_965204675.1. Taxonomy (GTDB): domain Bacteria; phylum Acidobacteriota; class Vicinamibacteria; order Vicinamibacterales; family UBA8438; genus JAJEEA01. The sequence goes on along the minus strand of OZ242003.1, from coordinate 3,086,144 downwards.
GCCTAATTTACACCAGACGAATCCTGCCATAGACTTTGGGAATGACTGGTATAAGGCGCAATCTGGAAGACCGCGTCAACCGCTTGCTGGACGTGTTCCCGGTGGTCATGCTGCTGGGGGCCAGACAGGCGGGCAAGACGACCCTCAGCCGCAGGGTCCGTCCCGACTGGCGCTACGTCGACCTGGAGAACGCCGCCGACCACGACCTCGTCACCCGGGACTACGACTTCTTCTTCCGCGAGCATCCCCGGCACGTCATCATCGACGAGGCCCAGGACGACCCGCGGCTCTTCCGGCAGCTTCGCGGGGTCGTCGACGCCGCGCGGAGCGAGTCCGGCCGCTTCCTGTTGACGGGCTCGAGCTCCCCCGACCTGCTCCGGGAAGCCGGTGACTCGCTGGCCGGGCGCATCGCCATCGTCGAGGTGGGCACGCTCAAGGTCAACGAGATCGCCGAGCTGCCGCTGCCGCCCTTCTACCGGCTGCTGGAGAACGAGCTGACCCGCGAGACCCTGAAGGACATCCGCGGTCTCGACTGCCGCGTACCCGACGTGATCCCCTGCTTCCTGCGCGGCGGCTATCCCGAGCCGACGTTGATGGACGACGACTTCGCCCGCGACGCCTGGATGGAGAACTACTTCCGCACCTACGTCGACCGCGACATCCGGAAGCTGTTCCCCCGGCTGGACGCGGTCCGGTACCGGCGGTTCGTGGGCATGCTGTCGTCGCTCTCCGGCACCATCGTCAACCGGGCGCAACTGGGGCGGTCGGTGGACGTGTCCGAGGTGACCATCCGCGACTACCTGGACATCGCCGACAAGACGTTCTTCTGGCGGATGATCCCCTCGTTCCGCGACGCCCGGAGCCGGTCGGTGCTGAAGATGCCGAAGGGACTGGTGCGGGACAGCGGCGTCGTCCACTACCTGGCCGGCGTCGACTCCCGCGACAAGTTGCTGCGCCACCCCCAGGTCGGCCAGAACTTCGAGTCGTTCGTCATCGAGGAGATCATCAAGGGGCTACAGGCCGCCGGAGTCGCCCGCTGGGACTACTACTACTTCCGCACCCGGAACGGCGCCGAGGTCGACCTCGTGCTGCAGGGCCGCTTCGGCCTGCTGCCGATCGAGATCAAGCTCGGCCGGCAGACCGGACTCAAGCAGTTGGCGGGGCTGCAGCAGTTCATCGCGCGGCACGACCTGCCGTTCGGCATCGTCGTCAACAACAGCGAGCAGGTGCGCATGCTCAGCGACACCATCGTGCAGATGCCCGCCGGATGCTTGTAAGGCGACGACGACCGGCCCGTGCGCCGGCCGCATCAACATCCCCTGCTCGTCATCGACGCCGAGCACGAGGAGCTCTTCGACCGTCACCGCGCCGGCGAGCTGGCGGTCATGCGGGCGCAAGCGAACGGCGCACGCACGGAGCACCGCGTCATTCCCGACATCACGCACTACGACATCTACCGGGAGGCGTTCGACGAGTCGGCCGAGATGGCTCGCGAGTGGTTCAACGGCTGTCTGAAGGACTGAGGCCGCTCCCGTTGACAGCGGCGGCGCGGCGCTCGGGTTGCCGGGCGATCGCACTTCCGATTCCACCGTTCCACCCGAAAACGGGTGTCAGATGTTGCACGAAAGGCCAGGAAGTGCTAGCCTCCCTCGTCGATTCGACGGACCGCCATGCTGCCTGTCTCGGCCGGGCTGCTCCCCGGCACCCTCGACCTCCTGATCCTCAAGGCGATCTCGCTGGAGCGCCTGCACGGCTATGGGGTGCTGCTCCGCATCCGGCAGATCTCCGGAGAGGCCCTCGACGTTCCGCAGGGCTCGCTCTATCCGGCCCTCAACCGGCTCGAGCATCGCGGCCTCATCGAATCGGAATGGGGCGAGAGCCGGAACGGACGCCGCGCCAAGTACTACCGCCTGACCCGCGGCGGGCGGCGACAGCTCAAGCAGGAGGTGGCGGGCTGGGAGCGGCTCGCCGAGGCCATGGCCGTCGCCCTCCGCGCCACGCCCGACGAGGCGTGACAGTCTGTACCGGAACCGCCCGTCCGGTGCCGTCAGTGCGCGTCGAACAGGCTCGCCACGTCCAGGGAACAGTCCGGCAGGCACACCGAGGCGACTTGCTGTCCCTTGGCGAAGACGCCATGTTCCCTGTACGCGGAACCGGCCAGCATGAGCACCGTCACCGTCTCGTCCGGAGGATTGACGATCCAGTATTCGGGAATCTGCGCCTCCGCGTAATCCAGCCGCTTGTCCCGCGTGTCTCGTTCCCGGTCGTCGGGACTGACGACCTCGACCACCAGGTCGGCCCCGGTCCAGAACCGGTTCCCGCGTCGCGGATCGTCCGCGTCGAGCACGAGCAACAGATCCGGCTCGCGGAACTTCCCGTCGCGAATGCGCAGCCGCAACGGGGCGAAGAGCGCCGTACCGCCCAGCTCCAAGGCCTGAGGAAGGAGCGCCAGAAGCAGGAATCGCACGATGACCTGATGCCGGTCGGTCGGCATGGGCAGGATATCGAGACGGCCGTCCGTGAACTCTAGCAGCCGCCGGCAGCGTTCCGTCCACTGCAGGTACTGCGCCTCGGTACACGTTCCGTGCCGCGCCGGCACGTCGATAGACGCGCCCTCGCCCGGCGCGACGAGCCGAGTCTCGTCCGGATGTGTTGCTGGTCTCATGTCGTTCCGCGGATTCACCGGCCCCGCCGAACCACTTCCAGTATCGGCAGGCGTGGTTTCGGATGTCAAGCGTCGCTCGCGCTCCGGATTCCGGTTCCGCGGATACCGCTCTGGAGCGTGACGGCGCTGACCGGGCAGTTACGGTGCCGTGCTCCTCATGGTCCTCGTTCCACGAGTCCCACCGACGACGACGCACCGCTGGTCCATCGGCGGGGAGCCGGGGCTGAGCGGTTGCGGCCCGACCGTCTCGCTGCTAGACTCAGGGTCGCAGGTGCGCAGGGGCGCCTGATCCGCCGAAAGACTGCTCACCCTGCCTGCCGGGCGCGAAAACGCCTTTCGCACTCAGCCAACCTCGGGGCCTGCCGGAGCGGAGCGTGGCCCAACCATCGGGGGGAGAGGATGGCAGGTGTGATTTCGGATCTGAAGGCGCAGGCGCGCATTCTTCATCGACAAATCGCTTCGGGAGACCCGCACGCGGTGGCGCGGGTACGGACGCTGGCAGAGTTGGCCGTTGGCGACCTCCACGCGGTAGCCGCGCGGACTCGTCGGCGCCACTGCTTGACGACCCTGGCGCGCGAACTGGGCTTTCGCGGCTGGCAGCACGCGGTCGCGGTGCTCCGCGGCACCGACACGTCCGACTTCGGCACGCTGCTATACCCCCCGGGCGCCGAGGTGCACTGGAACATCTGGAGCGCGTCGTACGCGAAGGCGGCGGCCATTCGCGCGGACCACGGCGGGTACCTGCTGGCCTACCGCCGGCACTTCTTCATCACCGACCGGCACTTCATCGCGACGCTGGGGATCGACCCGGACGACCCCGACTGGGAGCGTATCGATCGCGACTGGGTGAAGCCGACGAGACCGGCTGCGCGCGAGCGGCTGTACGGGAAGCTGATTCAGGAGCGTACCCACCCGAATCGCCCGTCGTGCGTTCGCCCGGCGGAGGGATAGAGGCCAGTCGTTCATCCCGGGCGTCTGCCGATCGGGCCTCGATCTCGTGCGCGCCCTCGGCGCGGTTGAGGTGGCGCGACTCGACGAGGTGCGGCTCGACCTCGCTCCCAGCCACCTGGGTTATACTCAATGGGGAAGGTTATACCGTGTCGAATGTGGTAGGACCAAAGGGCCAAGTGGTGATCGCCAAGGGCATCCGTGACGCCTTGGGCATCGCTCCCGGCTGGGTCTCTCTCCAGCGCCTCGTCGATGACCACGTCGAGATCCACTTCTTGCCCCCCGAGCATCGCGAGTCGCTGAAGGGGGCCCTCGCCTCCTACGTCAAGACTCATGTTCCACCGGGAGACGAATGGCGCGACGCGCAGGAGCGAGCCTGGAACGATGCCGTCCGAGTACGGCCAGTCAGCAGGCCACGATCGAAGTGACCGCCCTGCTCGATACCTCGATGCTCGTCCGGTATCTCACCGGCGACCCGCCGGAACTGGCCGACCTCAGCGCGCAAGTCATCGACGGAGAATCCGATCTCGTCGTCAGCGACGTCGCCCTCGTGGAGACGGCCTACGTGCTCACGTCGGTCTACGGCATCCCGCGAGAGGCCGTGGTCGACCACCTCCTCGCGCTGCTGCGCAAGCAGAACATCGATACGCTCCGGGTGCCGACGACGGTGGTGATCGAGGCGTTGCGCCTGTGCCGCCCTTCGCACCGCGTGTCGTTCGCCGACGCGCTCATCTGGGCGGCGGCACGGGCCAACCGGGCAGCGGTCTTCACGCTCGACGATCGGTTCCCGCATGAGGGAATCGACGTGCTGAGGTCGCCACGAAGCCCACCGCCGTGATCGGGAATCCCCGGCAGGTGCATCATCGTCGCGTGCAAGCCCCGATGGCGTACCGGCGATTCCAGAGTCCAGAGAAAGAGAAAGGGCACGGCCGCAACCCTTGCAGGCTGCAACCGTGCCCTGAATACTTCCCGAGCGGAACCGCCCGCTACGCCACGATCTGCGGAATCAGCGTACCGTGCACGTCGGTCAGCCGCATGTCGCGCCCGTTGTAGCGGTAGGTCAGCTTCGTGTGGTCCATCCCCAGCAGGTGCAGCATCGTCGCGTGCAGGTCGTGCGGCGACACCCGCTGCTGCTCGGCCTTGTAGCCGAACACGTCGCTGGCCCCGATGGCCTGCCCGCCCTGGATGCCCGCCCCGGCCATCCACCCGGTCATGGTGCCGGGGTTGTGGTCGCGGCCGACGCCACGCTGCGAGATCGGCATCCGGCCGAACTCGGCGTGCCAGACGATGAGGGTCGAGTCGAGCATGCCGCGGGCCTTCAGGTCGGTCAGCAGCCCCGCGATCGGCTTGTCGGTCTCGGCCGCGTGCTGGCTGTGGTTCTCCTTCAGATTGCTGTGGGCGTCCCAGGTGTCCGTGTTCTGGACGCCGAGGCCGCCGTGGAAGAGCTGCACGAAGCGGACCCCGCGCTCGACGAGGCGGCGCGCCATCAGGCACTGACGCCCGAAGGGCTCGGTGATCTCCTCGTCGAGGCCGTAGAGCTTCTTCGTGGCCTCGGACTCGGCCGAGGTGTCGACCGCCTCGGGGGCGCAACCCTGCATGCGGTAGGCGAGCTCGTAGGACGAGATGCGGGCCGCCAGCTCCGAGTTGCCCGGGTTGCGGGCCATGTCCATCTCGTTGAGCCGGGCCAGGGTGTCGAGCCGGGCCCGCTGCTGCTCGACGCTAATGCCCTCGGGGGGCTGCAGGTCGACGATGGGGTCGCCGACGGCGCGGAACAGCGTGCCCTGGTAGGCGGCGGGCATGAACCCGGCGCTCCAGTCGTTGGGGCCGCCGAGGGGGCCGCCGCGGTAGTCGTTCATGACCACGAACGCGGGCAGGCTGGAGCTCTCCGACCCGAGGCCGTAGGTGACCCACGAGCCGACGGCGGGGAAGCCCATCCGGATCTGGCCGCTCTGCATCTCGTAGGTCGCCTGGATGTGGTCGTTCGACCGGCCGTAGAGCGACCGGATGAACGCCATCTCGTCGACCTTCTTCGAGAGGTGCGGGAAGATCTCGGACACGTGGAGGCCGCTCTCGCCGTGCCGGTGGAACTCGAACGGGCTCGGCATCAGCGGCCCGGGGTGCCCCTGCCGCACGACGACCGACTCGGCCATCGGCTGTCCCGCGTATTCCGTCAGCGCGGGCTTGTAGTCGAACGTGTCGACCTGGCTGACCCCGCCGCTCATGAACAGCGAGATGACCGCGGTCGCGCGGGGCTCGAAGTGCGGGGACTTCGGGGCGAACGGGTTCCCGGGGATCGGGTCGCCGCACCCGTCCGCGGGCGCCGCCGCGAGCACCCCCTCGCGGTCGAGCATGTGGGCGAGGGCGAGCCCGGCGATGCCGCCGCCCGACTGGAAGAGGAAGTTGCGGCGGTCCCAGAACGTCCGCTTCCGGCAATGGTGATGATGGTGATCGTGCATCGTTGCTCCCTCTATCTCAGGTACAGGAACTCGTTCAGGTTGAGCATCACGTGGGTCAGGTCGACGAGCGACTGCGACGACACGAGGCCGCGGGCGACCTCGACCTCCTCGGGCGCGGGCGGCCGGGTCAGGGCGATGCGGTAGGCGAGGTCGACCTGCCGGTCGACGTCGCCCGGCGCGGCCCGCTCCAGCCGCTCGGCGAACAGCTTGGCCTGGTTCAGGACGAACTCGTTGTTCATCAGGGTCAGGGCCTGCGTGGCCACCGTCGACACGTTGCGGGCCGCCGCCGTCTGGTTCTGGTCGGGCAGGTCGAACGTCTCGAAGAACGGGAAGCTCAGCGATCGGCGCCGGAACACGTAGACGCTGCGCCGCCAGACGTCGGGGCCGTCCTCCTGGTTGTCCCAGTAACCGTTCCTCGCGGCCAGGAGAAGCTCCTGCGGCACGTGGGGGAAGACCGGCTGACCGCCCACCGTGAGGTCGATGGCGCCGCTCACCGTCATGATGGCGTCGCGCAGGGCCTCGGCTTCCAGCCGCTGCGGCCGGTACTGCCAGAGCAGCCGGTTGTCGGGGTCGGCGGCGCGGCTGTCCGCGTCCTCGTGGGCCGACGCCATCCGGTACGCCTCGGACGTCATCAGCAGCCGATGCATCTCCTTGACGCTCCAGCCGCGGTCCATGAACTCCACGGCCAGCCAGTCGAGCAGCGCCGGGTGGGTGGGCTCGTCCCCCATCCGGCCGAGGTTGTCGAGGGTCCGCACGATGCCGCGGCCGAAGTGGTGGTGCCAGATGCGGTTGGCCATGACCCGCGCGGTCAGGGGGTTGTCGCGCGACGCGATCCACTCGGCGAGGGCGAGCCGGCGGCCCGACGTGCGCCCGTCCGGCCGCGGCAGCGCCGTCGGGGGGTCGCCGTAGGTGGCCACGCTCAGGAACCCGGGCGACATCGGGGACCCCGGACTGAACGGATCGCCCCGGATCAGGAAGTAGTTGGGCGGCACCTCGAAGGGTGGCCCGCCCTCCTCGTGCAGGAACGACCCCGGCTCGTCGGGCAGGATGCGGCACTCGGGGCACCCGATGACGTTGTCGCCGGGGCCGTCCGGCGCATATCGGTAGTCGCCGTCGGTGACGATCTCCGCCATCGGCGGCTCCGGCGGGCGCACCGCCTCGAGGGCCTCGACCGCCGCCGTCAGCTTGCTCCAGCGGTCGCCCTCCGCCTCGGACAGCGCCTCGACGACCTGCCGCCGGGGCGGGTTGATCGACAGCACCTGGGCGGCCAGAAGCTGCTCGCCCGCCGTCCGCTCCGCCTCGGGCTTGAACGCCGCCTGCTGCACGTTCTCGGGGAAGCGCTCCTCGATGAGCTCGATGCGCAGGCGCTCGCGGTGCGGGGCCTCGATCTCGGCGATCTCGTCCCTGAGCGGCTGCTGGGCGGCGTCGATGGCCGCGTTCTTCTCGCGGTACTCGCGCACGCCGGCCCGGTCGAGCAGCGGGTAGTCGATCTCGACGTAGCCGAAGATCGACGCCTGCATGCTGTAGTAGTCCTTCTGCAGGATCGGGTCGAACTTGTGGTCGTGGCACCGGGCGCAGTGCACGGTCATGCCGAGGACGCCGCGGCCCAGGGTCCCCAGCACGTCGTCGAGGTAGTCGTGCCGCCGCTCGGGGTTGTCCTTCTCGCGGAAGTTGACCCGCGGCCCCGCCCGCAGGAACCCGGTGGCGATGAGGGTCTCGTCGGTGACGTGGTCGAGCTCGTCGCCCGCGATCTGCTCGCGCAGGAACTGGTTGTAGGGCTTGTCGTCGTTGAAGGCGTCGATGATGTAGTCGCGGTACCGCCACGCGTTGTCGCGACGGTAGTCCTGCTCGAACCCCGTCGAGTCGGCGTAGCGGGCCACGTCCATCCAGTGCCGGCCCCAGCGCTCGCCGTAGTGCGGCGAGTCGAGCAGACGCTCGATCAGGCGCTCCCAGGCGCCGCGCTCCTTGTCGGCCAGGAACTCGTCGACCTGCTCGGGGGTCGGGGGCAGCCCGGTGAGGTCCAGGTAGGCCCGCCGCACCAGGGTCAGGTCGTCGGCCCGCGGCCCCGCCGTCACCCCCGCTTCCTGGCGGGCGGCGTCGAGGAAGCGGTCGACGGGGTGCTCGTAGTCGGCCGAGGCGGGCACCGGGGCCTTCTTCGGCAGCTTGAACGCCCAGTAGTCGCGCGCCCCGTCGGGCAGCAGGGTGTTCTCGAGCGCGGCCAGGGCGACGTCGGCGCTCGTGGCGCCGCCCTCGTCCCAGTGCGCGCCCTCGTCGATCCAGGTGCGGATGGCCATGAGCTCCGCATCGCTGAGGGGGTCGCCGGCCATCGGCATCGGCGGGTCGTCGAGGCCGGCCAGCATCCGGTAGAGACGGCTCTCGTCCGCGCGCCCCGGTACCAGGGCCGGCCCGCGGGTGCCGCCCTCGACCGCGGCCTCCCGCGTCCGGAGATCCAGGTCCGAGAGCTGCGACGCCTCCCCGTGGCAGTTCCAGCAGCTTCGCTCGAAGATGGGCCGGATGTGGTCGGTGAAGGTGATCTCGGCCCCCGTCTGCGCCTGCGCGCCGGCGCCGGCACCGACCAGGAACACGCCGACCAGCCCGAGCAACGTGGTCGTTCGCCGCATCGACATTCCTCCAAACCTGACGTTCCGGACTGCGAATTGCCGCTACAGCATAGCACCTCGCGCAAGCCCCTGCCGACTTCAGGTGCTGGTACCGACAGGGTCATCGGCAGGCCCATGAGGAGCACTCCCGTCATCGAGAAGGCGACCGCCGAGGCAACCGCCATCAGCGAATCTTCCCCTCCCCTGGGCGCGAGTCCCGGAGTCACTTCTCGACCAGGTCGAGAACTTCCAGCAGTGCCTGTGCTGCTTCGGCCATCGCGCCCGGACCCAGTCGCGCCAGCGGACCCCGAACCAGCCGGCGGTTGTCTATGGCCCGGAGTTGATCGATCAGCGCGTCCGAGTCCCGGCGAAGCTGCCCCGCGGCCCGAATTCGAACGCGGAGCGGCTCGGCGCCTTCCACGAGACGCGTGGTCAGCGGCGCAATGAGCGTCGAGGGGTGTCCGGCGTCGAGCAGCGCCTGCGCCTGGACGATCAGGACGGGCCGGGTCTTCCCGGGCTCGGTCCCCTGACGCGGACTCAGATCCGCCAGCCAGACCTCCCCGCGATCAGGCATCGACGTCCCGTTCGATGGCATCGAACTCGGCATTGATGCGCATGCTGTCCTGTCGGACGCGGCCGGAGGCGGCAGCGAGCCGATCCGCCCGCAGGCGGGCACGCGTGTCCCGGTTCATGCGCTCCAGTGCGCGGCGGATGTACTCGGCGCGCGACAGTTGCAGGGCCGCGGCGCACTGGCCGGACGCTTCGAGCAACTGTCCCGGGAGCCTCAACGAGATGGTGGCTGGCATGAGTACCTCGGTCGAGTCTCACATTTGGGATACACAGCCAATATACCAAACCGTCATGAGCGAGCGCCGCTCACTCCGGCATCATGAGCGCAGCCGGCCTTTCTCCACCGAAGCGTCCGGTTCTGGACGGCCGACGCACGTGTCATGCGCCGGAGCGGTGGCGGTGATTCGCGGCAACCGACCCGTCACTCCCGCCACGTCGGGTTGACGAACGCACCGTTGCGGCCACGTCCCCAGACGGCGACCCTGGCCCACGCCCAGCCCGGGCCTCGGTGGCGAGCCCGAACCCGCCGGCGCCGAAGACCCGGGTCCGCGGCAGCGGGGTGATCTCGCGGTGCACCTGTCTGGCTTCGTCGCCCCAGACGATCTCGGCGAACCGCAGGGGGGAACGTCCAGTCCGCCTCGATCCAGACATCGAGGCGGTTCCCGGTCGAAGCCGAGAAGTCCACCTCGGGCAGCAGCACCTCGCTGGAACACGTCGACCTCGCCGAATGTTGCCTGCCACCTTCAAGGCTGCAGGTCCGCCGATGTTCGCCGGTGAACCCAACATCTTGCGGTCCGCAGGATTCCAGAATCGGCTACTTCCTGCGTTCGACGAACAGGCCGTCAGGCGCTTCCCGCCTCGGGTGACAGAACGAGACGGACCGCCGCCATGCGAGGATCGCCCGAATGCAACTCCCACACTCTCCTGCTGGCGAGCCACTTGCTGAAACGCCGCGCGTCGAACAGATCGACCGCCACCCTCTGGCGGTACGCTTCGGGCAAGAGCCGGTGGTACGGCCCTGGCGACAATGTCGACTCTACCGATTCCACAATCGACTCGACCGCGGCACGGAGCTGTTCTTCTTGAGCCGCCTCCCGGTGCAAGCGGTCGCCGGACAAGCGCCCGGCGACCGCGAGTCCGGCGAGCCCGGCCAGACGTCGAAGGAACGGCAGGAGGCTCACCAACGCAGCCTGGTAGGCGCTTCCGCCAAAGTGCAGCCAGATGGGCTCTCCGTCGAGCAGAACAACCGGGGCATCCCGATCGTCGAAGCCCAGCCCGCGCTGAACATGCACGGCGAACTCGCCGCCGGTCGGAGCGGCGCGGCTCGCATAGCGGAATCCTCCCCGTGCCCTCCCCACTCCCCGGGCGGTCAGCAGCACTTCGCCGTTCACGTTGCGTGCGTCCCAGACTTGCCCTCCCAGGGCGATGCCCTTCTCGATAGCAGATCGCTGAGCTACATGGGCTATGACCTCCCCCGTGCCGCCGTCCACGACCGGAATGCCCTCCCCGGACGCGTCCAGGTTCGCGTGCATCCCGCCGGAACCATCGAACGCGTCGGCCCACAGCGCTCCGAGGATGAGTCGCCCCCGGCGTTCCTCGAGATACTCGCCTTGAATCAGGCCATCTAGGATCACGTCGACGGTGCCCGCCGGCGTCTCCGGCCACACGTCCTGCGCCAATTCCAGGAGATCTTGGCGCCGGCGGCCTCTCAAGCCGTTCTGAGCGACGAAACTGGCTGCCTGCTGGACACAAACGGACCAGCGGCGGGCTTGCTGCCCCGACTCGAGAATGCCGTCCCGGGTCGACACCAGCATGGAGGCGAACGCCGCCCGCTCGACTTCGCTGCGCGCCAGGGCGAGTACGCGCGTGCGGCCGATCCTCCGGCCCGCGCGGCCGATACGCTGTAGCAGCGAGCCAGTGCCTGGCGGCGCGCCGACCAAGGCCACCAGATCCACGTCGCCGATGTCCACGCCCACTTCCAGCGTAGTCGTCGTCACCAGCACCGCGTCTCGGCGCGTCGAGAAGACGTCTTCGGCGCGTTCGCGGCGAACGCGATCGAGGCTACCGTGGTGCGCGAGCACCTGGAGGTCGCGGCGGGACGGCAGAGTCGTTGCGAGGTGTGCGGACAGAGTGTCGCAGAGACTGCGGGTCGGTACGAACACCAGGACCTTGCGCATCCTGCTCCCCTCGCCGCCGGACGAAAGCGCCTGCCAGAGGCGTTGTTCAACGTACTCGTCGAGGTTCGCCCACGGGGCCGCTTCGAGCCGGTTCCTCAAAGCGGTTACGGTGTACGCCTCGTTCAGGGCCAGCCACCCTGGCGCACCGGAAGGGCCGAAGACATCGACATCTCTTCGGCCAGAGACTCGGACCACGACGCTCTCGGGGCCGAGCAGTCGTGTCGCCAGTGCTTCAGGTTCGGGCACGGTTGCACTCGCGGCGCAGACTTGCAGGCGGCGGTCGCCGTTCTCGACGCCCGGCTCGAGGCGCCGGATTCGGCGCAAACGCCCCAGCAGCCAGCAGAGCTGGTCGCCACGCGCATTACCGTCGAACAGGTGCGCTTCGTCGATGAAGACTGCGCGCACGCCGGCGAGCAAGTGCCCGGTGAACAGACCGTCTTCGAGAGCCCCGTCCCGGACCAGCATCGAGTCGAACGACTCGGGGGTGGTGATCAGCACGAACGGGCGCCTCGCCTTGTCCCGCCGATCCCCGGTCTGACGCCCGCAGTCCAGGCCCAGCCGTGCCAAGGGATCATCCAGGCGGGCCGCCAGATCGTTGACCAGGGCCCGGGTAGGGGCGACAACGAGCAAGCGGACGGCGCCGACCGCGGGAAGCCGCTGGTCGACCAGTCGGGCGATCAGCGGCGCGACGACCGCTTCCGTCTTTCCCGAGGCCGTCGCCGACGTCACCAGGGTATTCCGTCCCCTGTGAACCGGCTCCACGGACCTACGCTGCACGTCGCGCAAGCCCCGGAATCCGGCAAAGAACGCCCGGCCGGCCGCGCCCAGCCGGTCGACAACTTCAGCGTCGGTCATCGCGGCGTCGTCCGAGGCCACACGTCGAGCAATTCGAGGGTATGGCGCACCAGCCTCCGTGGAACCGGGTGGATCTCGCGCAGGTGCTCTTGGACAACGTGGTCGATCAACGTCTCGGCCTCAGGACCGTCGACATTCGCCAAGCCTCCCGCGTATCCGCGTTCGTACAACGCCATCACCCGCCGCACGAGCTGCCGCAACTGCCCACCGGTTGGGTTGGGTGCCCGGATGGTCAACACCGATTCACCGACACTCCGCGCCAGATCCGAAACCGGATCGTCTTCCTCGGGGACATCGCTGGCGGGCACACCGCCGAAGGCGACAACGAGGGGCAGGCTCTTCCCCAGGCACTCCCCCAGAGACGACCAGAGGCGCCCCCTCGCCTCCCGCGCCGCCACGGACGCCGCAGCCCGACCCTTGGTGCTGGCGTACTCGACGTCTAGCTCATCAACGATCAACGCCAGTGCTGTGGCGCCGGTCCGGATGACGAACTCCGTCCATCCTTCGAGGTGTTCCCGGAAGCGGTCCGGGCGCTCGGTCACCGCCCTCGCCGCCATCGCCGGCAAGACCACACCGCGATATCCGTGCCGGGCCAGCGCACCCCGGGCTTGACTGGCCGACAGACTGAGCATGAAATAGTCTTCGAGTATCGTCACGATTTCCGGTTCATCGAACGCCCGCTCCGGCACCGCGTCGAGCGCGTCCGCGATCCTACCGGCGCCGCGAGACTGTGGGCTCCACCCGGACCGGGAACGGCGCAGTGTCCTGAGCCGGTCGCCGATTCCGCCGGGGGCCGCCTCGCCCGGATAGCGGAGTGACCCGAGAAACGCCTCCATCAAGCGCGATGGATCCGACAGCCGCACACCGTCGCCATCCAGAATGACGGAGGCGGTGGCCATGTTCGCGTCCGTGGCGATGCGGCGCAGCATCGTCAACAGGTGAGTCTTGCCGCTGCCCCAGGCGCCCTCGATGAGCACGGCCCGCGGCCGCCGCTGCACAGCGCCCTCGACCACCGCCTCCAGATCGGCTCGTGCGGTGTCCGTCCCGACGCTGAGTTCGAAGACGTGCGGCTCGAGCACCTGTCCGAGCTTGAGGGCCAGCACCCCGCGGCGCGCGTCCACGACGGATTCCGATAAGGATGACCCGCTCTGCGGTTCGGCAACGTCCCCCGATGGCAGTCCCGGATGCACCTCCGCCCTCGACAGCGACGAAAGAGAAGGCGGTGATTCTAGAGCTTCGTCGGCGGACGACGGCCTCGCGTCGAGGCCAAGCTCGGACGCCGAGACCCAAGCGGTCATGTAGCCGAAGTCCACATTCGCGTCCAACCGCGCGCCTTTCGCCTGGATGGCGAGGACGATGCCGGCGCCCAGGCCCGCGTGCCGAATCCGGTCACCGACCCTCATGGCTCCACGCCACCCGAGTCGGCTCGGTGCACCGCATCGAAGGCCCCCTGATAGCGCCGGGAGAGCTCCTCCGTGTCCCAGGCACGCTCGCCCTGGACGCGCTGGACCTCGAGCAGGTTCACCCAGGTCTTCACGTAGAGCCGCCGCGCATCCACTTCGAGGTTGCGACTCGCCGCGATCTCGGCCAGGCGCGTCGCATTGGCGGTCTGAAGGCCCACATCGAACGCGTGCCCAGTGGCGAGGGCTCCCACGGCGACGAGCTTCGCACCGATGGACGCAAGCAGCGTCTCCTGGCTCTCGATCCTGTCGAGGGACAACTGAATAGCTAGGTCGTTCCCCTCGTGGAACGGGGCGCCGAGCACCGCCAAACGTTGTGCCAGGGCCGGGTACGTCGGGACATGGTCGAGAATGTCGGGGATCGCCGAGAAGACGCAGAACAACGGCAGCCCTCCGTGCGCCCCGACCGGCGCGTCGAGCAACACCCGCAGGGCTGCCAGCAGGCGCCGCAACGCGCTCCCGCGCGCCGTGAACAGCGTCTCGACCTCGTCCATGAGCAGTACCAGACCGTGCACGCCGGCTTGCGGCAGGAAGCGGATCGACGAGAACAGGAGGTTTCGGCCGAACGAGGCTTGGTCTCGCGCCGGCACCGGTGCGAGACGAAGCTCCCGCATCTCGTCCCGGATCAAGGTCTGCATGTCGCCCTGCAGCCACCGCATGGCCGCATCGCCGATCGATGATCCATCGGGGTCGTTCTCGGAGCGAAGGACCGCCGCCATCACCCGCCCGAACGCGTTCTCCGGATAGTCATTCCTGCGGATGGTGTCGGTCCACCGCCGGAACGCGAGATCGACATCGGGCACGTCGTGCTCGTTGATCTCCCGACGCTTCCTCTCGATGACGGCATCGACGAGACCGCGCAGGCCCCGGCCCGCATAACCGGGAAGTTGCAGGACCTTCATCACCTCGCGGTGCACACCCACGGGGGTGTCCGGACTCACGCTCGCGCCACAGGGTACGTAGGCCACCGCGAAGTTCTCATCAAGCGCCCGGGCACCGAGGGCGAGGAGGAAATGCGTCTTGCCGCCGCCGTACGGCGCCATGACCAGCTTGAAGTGGGCCGCGCGACGGCAAAGCTGCCGGAGGAACCGCGACGCCAGTCGATCCAGCCACTCGTCGATGGCTACCGAATAACTCGGCAGGACATGCGACGCGCTCGTGAGTTCCGGGATCGCCTTGCCTTCCTCACCCAGCTTCGCCCAAAGTTCGCCGGCCTCGTCGTGGGTCATGCTGTCCCTGTCCCCCTTCCCGTCGTCGGCATCGCCTGCGCGACGTTCGCGGCCGCAGCCTTCACGAACTCGCGCACCGTGCCCTCGGAGAGGTCCCCGGCGAACCAGTCGGCTCTCTCCACCAGACCCTCCAGCACCAGCCGACCGGCGTCCGGGGACAGACCGGCGTCCGTCCCCAAATCGACGATACGCCCGGCCAGCTCCACGAAGAAGCGCGGGTCGCGTGGCCCCGGCACCGTCAGTTCATCCAACCGGACGGAGACCGCCCGCGCGTTCTGCCGTTCGAACGCAAGCGGCCGTTCGATGCGCTGGGCCAACGCCGTGAGATCCTGCTGCGCCCAATCGATGAAATCCTCCACCACCGCGTAGTAGACCGCGCAGCCGCAGAACGCTCCAGACGCGAGGTGATCGACGAACGTCCGGATGTGCGCGAGGTGCTGTTGCAGGCGGCGCCTACCGCGGCGTTGGTTCAGCGCGGCCTCGGTCTCGTCGAACAGCACCACCAGCCCGGGATACCCCAGCACCCGCGGCAATGCCAACACCGACCGCAGCCAGAGACCGGCGTTCCGCAGGCCGAGTTTGCCTAGTGGACGAGGCAGCCACGAATGGCGGCGGTAGATGGGCCCGACCGGTACAGGGTGTCCGGCTAGCAGCGCTTCCAGATCGTCGCTCAGCGCCTCGTCGCCCTCGCCCCCGAAGCATGCGCGGCAGGACCTCACCAGATTGCGATAACCGGGCACCAGCGCGTGCATCCTGTCTTCGCCAGCGGGGGCGGTCGCGAGTCGGCCCTCGATGACCCTTGTAACACCGAACCTGCCAAAGAACGACTGCGGGCCCGGCGAATCGGGCGGATGCATCCGGTCCGCGATGGCCCGATAGGTGTCGCGCAGTGACAGGAAGGGGCTGCGGGTGTCCTGGCCGTCCACGTACGCGGTCACGAACCCCCGCTCCCGCGCGCGGTGTTCGACCGCCCGGAGAAAGTGCGTCTTGCCGCGCCCGTACGGCGCAAGAATGAACTGCAGGTCGCTGCCGCCAGCGGCGACGAATGGAAACGTCTCGTGGACAATGCGCCCGAGCGCATCATCCAGGCCGGCGGAGATGCGCGCAATGTCGGCTCCGTCCGGAGGAGTGCCGGTCTCGGCCAGACGGGCCAGGATATCCTCGGCGATCATCAGCCGCTATGCCTCATCACGAGGATGCCGAGACGGCGGACCTAGCCGCGCCACGGGGATCGGTGGCTGCACCTTATCGATCCAGAGCACCGCAATCTGCGCCCCCGGCCTCGTTCCCTCCAGAACCGGCAGCGTCACCGCCCTGTCCGCGGCGACCTCGCGCATGGACGGCGTCTGGCTGGACAGCCGTTCTCCGCGGGGAGTCGACCACCCCGAGGCCCCGAAGCGGGCCAAGTCGTAGATGAACTGGCACATCGAGTAATCGTCGAAACGACGCGCACTCGGCTCTTTCAGAAACCTCGAATCGCCGAGTTGACGTTCGACGACCACCAACGGATACAGCCTGCGGATTGGAACCTTGCCGTCACGTCCAATTCTCTTCGCCGCCGCGGTCCGGATGGCAGCCTGGACGGTATCGAAGAACCCGTCTCTCGAGAAAGGAACCGCATCGAGCGCTGTTCGCGCCTCCCGGATCCGGTCGAAGATCCTTCGCCCGTCGGTCTCGTCGAACGCGCCCCATTTCTCGCTGCCGAGCTTCAGGTTCACACGGGTCCGGCGGTAGTCGACCCTGAAGCAGTCGACGTGATCGTAGTCCTGTCGCCGCTCGGCCCGGCAGCCGGCCCTCTGCGCCACGTCGAGCAGATCTTCGCGTCGCCGCCCGAGCTGTTCGTCCACGGAGCGCTCAAGGGCCTTGCGCCGCAGGTCGAGCACTTCGAACACGTGTTCGTCCCGAGAACGCAGCGTCCGCAGCGCATCGACAGACTTCGTCACAAGCGGCGCTTCCGCGGCCGCACCGAGGTCGCCGGCCTTCAGCCACGCACGGGCCGCCCGCCGGAACTTCTCATCAAGCTTGATCCTCGCTTCGATTCTGGTCTTCAGTTCTTGTCGTTCTGCTGACGTCATTTGCCGTCCCTGATACTCAGTCTCTTCCGCAACACCCACACCGTCAGACGGCTCACTCCCGCCAAGTCGGGTTGACGAACGCGCCGTTGCCGGCCACGTCCCAGACCGCGACCCGCGCCCACGTCCAGCCGGGGGCCTCGGTGGCGAGCCCGAGCCCGCCGGCGCCGAAGACCCGGGTCCGCGACAACGGGGTGACCTCGCGGTGCACGCCCCCGGGTTCGTCGCCCCAGACGATCTCGGCGAACCGCAGGGGGAAGGTCCAGTCCGCCTCGATCCAGACGTCGAGCCGGTCGTCGGTCGAGGCCGAGAAATCGACCTCGGGCAGCAGCACCTCGCCGGTGGTGGTGAAGAAGTCGCCCCGGGCCAGCGGCTCGACCGCCTCGCCCCAGCGGTCGAACGGCGGCAGCTCGTCGAGGCGCACGTAGTTGATGTTCATGTGCGCGTACAGCTCGTGGGTCTCGTCGAACTGGAACACGTCGACCTCGCCGAAGATGCGCTTCCTCAGCCCCTGCGCGCTCAGGTCGTCGAGCAGGTTCAGCGACCGCTCGCCGAGCCGCGGCGACGAGAGGTCGGCGGGCATCGCCTTCCACCCCGCCCCCAGGTAGGCGGGGTCGCGGAAGTGCTCGGTGTCGGCGATGCGGTCGGGGTAGCCGGTCGAGCCCTTCGTCCGGGGGTGGGTCTGGTACATGAACCCGCCCTCCCGCCGCACCAACTCCAGCATCTCGGCCGCGTCGGCGGCGCTGTAGACCCTGCCGTAGCGGGGGTGGGTCATCTCGAACGCGCCCCCCTCGGGCCGGTCCATGAACCAGTAGACGGGCCGGGGAAAGATCAGGGCCCAGTGCCCCCCGAGGTGCACGTTGGCCTCTTCGCTGGGAATGAGCAGGAAGTCCGGGTCGGACTGCGCGCGAAGGGCGCGGAAGTAGGCGTCGAGCTCGTCGAGCCGCAGGTCGGTGAGGTCGCGCGGGTGCCCGTCGCCGTGGAAGTCCATGATGATCGACGCGTCGACCCCCATCGCCTTCAGGACCGGCTTGAACGGGGGCGTCCAGTCGAACCCGTGCTCGAGCGCCTGCACGGTGTAGGCGAGGTGCCAGTGGGTGCTCAGGGTCTTGTAGCCGTCGAGGGGCCGGAACCGGTCGCGGTTGGTGAACGCGAGGACCTCGTCGAGCGTCGCCTCGGCCGCGCCGTCGGACAGGAGGAAGAACACCGACATCCGCTGCGTCTCGCCCGGCGGGGCGTTCATCCACGGATAGAAGCGCCAGTTCGTGTCGCGGATCTGCCGGATGCCGAGCGACACCCGCCCCCGCCACGCGCGGTGCCACAAGTGGCCCAGGTTCGACGTGAAGTCGCGGGGGAAGAAGTACTGGTGCGGCGGGGGGAAGACCGCGACGCTGCCGCCGGCGGTGGCCGCCGCGAGCGTCCGGTAGCGCACCTTGACCGGCTTGCGCTCGGGGTCGAAGCCGGTCGCCACGTCGTGGCGCAGGTCGCCGGCGGTGTCGTACCAGCTCACCCGGGTCTGCATGTTGCCGCCCGGCGTCCGGTCGGCGTCGGCGGCCATCTCCCAGCCGCCGTCGTAGTAGTAGGCGACGTCGGCCGCGTCCGTGGCGGCCACCGCTTCCTGCTGGATCAGGCGGCTGCCGGGGTAGATGGTGTAGACGATGGCCCCCTCGAACACCCCCATGCGCAGCCCGTCGAAGGTCAGCTCGACCCGCTCGCCGACGGTGCGGACGGTCGCCTTCGTCGGGCTGAACACGCCCTGCGCGTGCCGGGTGCCGTCGGGATGGCTGGGCGGGAAGTCGAAGAAGGCGTTCCACCCGCGCCGCCGCGTGCCGGTCTCGACCTGGTAGAACGGCCGCACCCCGGACACCACGGCGGCGCCGTCCACCGCGATCGACTCGATGAGCGGCAGGTCGGGGTCGAGCGAGAACGTCGCGCGCCAGTCCCGGTCGGCCGCGTCCGGCCACTCCACCGTCACGCCGTCCTCGGCCGCGGTCACCTCCACGGGACCGGGCCTCAGGTCGCTGACGTCAAGCGGTACGGCTTGGCCGAGCGCGGCCTCGGCGGCCAGCACCGCCGCGAGAGCGAAGCAGGCGATCAACGTCTGTCTCATCGTCTCCACCAGGGGTTGCTCAGAACACCGCGATCACGTTCAGCGGCGAGCCGGTGCCGCCGGTCACCGGGATCGGGCCGGCCGCGATGAGGAACTCCCACCGGCCCTCCTCCGCCGCGACCTCGGCCAGCGCCTCCAGGTCCATGTTGTCGAAGATGTTGGTCCCCAGGCCCGCGATGAGCAGGATGTGCAGCGGCAGGCCGACGCCGTCGACCCCCGACGGCTGCACGTCGGTCGCCGCGTCGCTGCCGAACAGGGCCACGTCCTCGCCGCGGATCCAGCGGATGACCGAGGCGTGGATGCCGGCCGAGTTGCCCGAGAGCTGCCACGGCCCCACCTCGGCGCGGCGGGCCCAGCGGCCGGTCCGCAGGAAGACCGCGTCGCCCGGCTGCATGGTCACGCCCGCCTGCTCCAGCCACGCCTCGATGTCCTCGGTGTAGACGGGCGTCCCCGGCTCGAGGTAGTCGACCCCCTTCAGGCGGGGGATGTCGAGGAGCACGCCGCGGGTGACGATGCCGTCCTTCAGGTTGTCGATGCCGAGCTTGACGCAGCCCTCCTCGGCCGAGCTCGTATCGGCGGGCAGGCCGTTGTACATCATGCCCTTGTGCAGGAAGTGGCACAGGGCGTCGATGTGGCTGACGCCGTAGCCGTGGTAGGAGAACTCGATGGTGTCCGACCGCAACGTCTCCGACATGGTGTGGTTGAACGCCGAGTCGGGGTTGTCGGGGTGGACGCCGGGCATCGGGTTGTGCGACAGCGACACCGTCCGGCCCCGCGTGGCGAGCGCGAGGGCCTGCCGGCGCTTTTCCTCGGTGATCAGGTTGGCCGTGCCCAGCTCGTCGTCGGCGCCCCAGCGGCCCCAGTTCTTGACCTCCTCGAACAGCGCGTCGAACTCGGCCTCGTCGTGCGGACCCGGCCCGTCCTGCGCCGCGGCCGGCGCCGCCGCCAGGGCCGCGAGCATCGTTGCCGCCGCGAACCATCCGCCCCTGCTTCTGTTTCGGATCATCTGCTTCGTCTCCATGGTCCCGTAACCGTCGTCCCCGGCGTGCCACCCGGCCCAACCGTACGTCCAGTCTATCGCGGCTTCCTTCCCGCGTCCCGGGCGCCGTCGGCCGCGCGGTCGCAAGCGCTGAAGAGCGTGTCCTCCCGCGCGACGATCACCGCGTTCTCCCGCGACCGCGCGGCCAGGGCCCCCGCGAGCACGTCCGGATCGGCTTCGACGGCGCCGGTCCGCGGTCTCGCCAGGAACTCGTTCCAATCGTCCTCGGTGCGGTAGTGGAACTCCAGCACCGTCGAGAGCTCGGCCCGCGGGCTGAACAGGCCGGCCCGCATCGATTCGGCGAGCGCCTCGCGGGACCACCGCATGTCGCGCTGCCCGGCGTCGGTGACGTACACCTCACCGACCAGCTCGACGCGGCCGGCCCGGTGGAGATGGAAGGGCATGGGCCGGCCAATCGGCTGCAGGCTCACCAGGCACCCGGCGGGGCGCAGCCAGCGTGCCACCTTGCGCAGGGCGTCACCGACGCCCTCGGAAGGCAGTCATCACAACGAACGCGAGAAGACGACCAGATCGAAGCTGGCCGGCGGCAGGGTGAGCTCGAGGACGTCCGCCGCCCGGAAGCGGCAGGCGTCGCCGGGCCCGACGGCGCGGGCCCGGGCGATGGCAGCCTCGTCCGGGTCGACGCCGAACACGGCCGCGCCCCGTCCCGCGAGGCGGCGGGACGTCCGCCCGTCGCCGCAGCCGATGTCGAGCACGTCCTTGCCGGCCAGATCCGCGACTCGAGCAATCAGCTCCAGCTCGCGCCCTTGCGGGTCCACCGTTCGCGCCATGTCATGCTCCAACCGGGTCCGAGCCGGCAGGCGTCCCGGGGTAACTTCACCGCAGCAACCCGAGGCGAAAGCCCCGACTGCATTGCGTCCTGCGCGACTTCCTGGTCCAGACGGACTGCCGGGCGGTCCGGGGTTTCGACCTGCCGAGTATGGACCCTACTCACGCCCGTCGCCCACGGGCATTCCTCTGCCACCCGGCCTCCCTGCAGGCGCCGGCGCCGACGCCGCGGCTACAATCGCCCTCTGACCGTGGAGGGAGGACCCCACATGAGAGAGACGTTCGACACGCTACTGAAACAGTACGAGGATGGCAAGCTGACGCGGCGGCAGGTGCTGGGCGCCTTCGCCGCCATGGCCCTGCCGGCGGGCGCCCGCGCCCAGGGGGGCAGGGTCCGGGCCCGCACGCTGCATCACGTCAACGTCGGGGTCGCCGACCTCGACCGGTCGGAGGCGTTCTACCGCGACCTGCTCGGGCTGCCGGCCCGGCGCTACATCGTCGGCGACGCCTACGCGCTCGACTTCCCCGACGGCGGCCTCATCAGCCTGTGCCCGGTCGAGGGGGGCAACTGCAGCCTCACCGCGGGCAGCGCCGTCGCGGGCGAGATCGACCACTTCGGGGTCGGGATCGAGGACTTCGACGGCGACCGGGTGGCCAGGGAGCTCGAGGCCGCGGGGTTCGAAGGCGTGCGGGGCGGCGGGGGCAGCGTGCTGGTTCCCGACCCGGACGGCCTGGTCGTGCAGCTCTCGGCGGGGACCGAGCGCTTCGAGGGCACCCCGCCCGACCGGGGATGCTGAGCGGCCGGGAACGGCCGCGCCCCGGACCCTCCCCGGCATCGGGGAGGGTCCGGGCGACAACCGGCGCCCGCAAGGACGCGGACGGAACTGCGCCGCGGTGCGACCCCGGCCGTTACTGATCCGTCGCCGCCGCCCGGTACGAGGCGTCGAACAGGTCGAGCTTGGTCTCGCGGATCTTGCTCGCGGCCGCCGTCCCGAAGGTCGCGAACTCGATGGCCGGCTCGCCCTCCCGGTCGTACTTCGGCCACAGCGGCAGGCCCTCGCCGTTCGGGTCGCCGGTCTTCGCGAAGTTCACCCAGTACTGCGACAGTTGGTCCGACAGCTCGTGGTCGCGCGCGTTCCAGCCGACGCCGACGAGCCCGACGTTGTCGAACGCGTAGGCGAGGTCGCCCGAGTGGTAGGCGCCCCCGCCGCGCAGGCCCGCCGGGAAGTCGAGCTCGGGCCGGTCGGGCAGGTAGAGGCGGAACACCGGCGGGGCGTGGCTGAAGAAGTAGAGGTAGACGTCGTTGGCGTCCGCGTGGGCCCGCGCCCATTCCCGCATCTGCCACGTGAAGCTGCGGTCGGCCTGGATCGCCTGGCCGGCGGTGCGGGTCGAGGCGGCGATCTCGCCGGCGTAGGCCTCGAGCAGGGCGTCGGCCCGGTCGCCGTAGCGGTCGCGCAGGCCGGCCTCGAACTCGTCCCGCGGCGGCCCCGCCATGCCCGCGTAGAGGGTCGTCCCCTCGTCGGACAGCGAACCGACGATGACCGGCACGTCGTTCTGGTCGCCGGCCGCGAAGATCGCGCCCGGCAGGTCGGGCAGCACCCAGCCGTCGACCACCACCCCGGTGCCGCGCCCGGCCTCGAGCACCGCCTCGGGCCCGGCCGCCCGGAGGGCCGCCGCCGCGTCGGCCCCCTCGCCCTCGACCCCGAGCCGGGCCGCGACGGCGAGGCCCGCGTCGTGGCCGGAAACCGCGGTCGCCGGCCCGCCGGTCGTCGCGAGATGCGCGCGCGGAGCGCCGAAGCACCCGCCCGAGTGGCCGATGGCCTTGTGGAAGAGCCCCTTCGCCAACGGCGACGCCTGGAGAACGCACACCGACCACGAGCCCGCCGACTGGCCGAAGATGGTGACGTTGCCGGGGTCGCCCCCGAACGCCGCGACGTTGTCGCGCACCCACTCGAGGGTCGCGACGTGGTCGAGGATGCCGTAGTTGCCCGACGCCTGCTGCTCCGACTCGGCCGTCAGCGCGGGGTGCGCGAGGAAGCCGAAAGGCCCCAGGCGGTAGTTGGCGGTCACCATGACCACGCCCTTCTTCGCCATCGCGGTGCCATCGAAGATCTTCGCGCTGCCGGTGCCCGAGCTGTGCCCGCCGCCGTGGAACCACACCATCACCGGCCGGCGCTCGCCCACCCGCGCCGCCGTCCACAGGTTCAGGGTCAGGCAGTCCTCGCTGCGCGGCAGCTCGCCCCGCGCGTAGGGCGAGTCGTCGGCGTTCCGCGCCTGCCAGCACGCGGGCCCGAACTCGGTGGCCGCCCGCGTCCCGTCCCGGGGCTCGACCGCCACCGGCGGCCGCCAGCGCAGGTCGCCCACCGGCGGCTGCGCGAAGGGCACGCCCCGGAACACCGAGACGCCGGCCTCCGCGTCGGCCCACGCCCCTTCGAGCTCGCCGGACGGGGTCAGCACCACCGGCCCGCGCTCCGACTGGGCGGCGGCGCCCACCGCGCCCGCCGCCACGAAGAGCGAGGCCAGTCCCAGGACCACAAGGTTCCGCATCGTGCGCATCGTCTATCTCCCGGGCGGCGATCGCCGCCCTGCGGCGAAGCCGTCCCAACCGACCCTCGAAGACTCGGGTCCGTTCCTGCCAATCAGTTGCCGTTCGCGCCCATGATTCCGAAGATGATCGCGGACAACGCGCCGGTGGCCGTGATCATGATGCCGAGCCCCCAACGAAGCAGCCGGTTGAAGTGCAGCTCGAGATCCGTCTTGGTCGCGACGTGCTTCATCTCCGTCTCCAGTCTGACCACACCCCCCTCCACCCCCCGCAAGCGAGAGTCGAGGCCCGAGACGGCTCCTTCCACCCCCCGCAAGCGAGAGTCGAGGCCCGAGACGGCTCCTTCCACCCCCCGCAAGCGGGCGTCGAGGCCTGAGACGGCCCCTTCCACCTCCCGCATGCGAGTGTCGAGGCCTGAGACGGCTCCTTCCACCCCCCGCATGCGAGTGTCGAGGCCTGAGACGGCTCCTTCCACCCCCCGCATGCGAGCGTCGAAGCCTGAGACGGCTCCTTCTGCCGGCGCTGCCGTCCTGGGCACGTGTGCGTCGCTCAATGCTCCCCCCTCATTCCAGGAATCCCCTCCGCATGACGATGCGTCCCCGATCGTCCGCGAGCATTCGGAAGCAATAGCGATGCCAGCCCCCCTCGACCCACCGTCCCGTTCTTGCCGGCAGGGGCTATTCTACCAACGAAGCTGCAGGACGCTGGCGAGGGCGGCAACCGTCCGGCCAGCGGGGCGATCGGGGTCCGCGTCCTCGACAATCGTGCGCGCGGACGGATCGCGACCGACGCCAACAACCAAGGAGACACCATGCGCAGATTCTGCATCACCTTCGTCGCCGGCCTAGCGGTCGGGCTGACCGCGGCGGCGGTCATCACCGCCCAGATCGACATTCGGCAGCAGGCGCCGCTCGACCGCGCCGTCGACTTCCCGACGGCCGAGATCGACGAGATCATCGCGGAGATGGACGCGGCGGGACGGGTCACCACGCGGCTGCTCGAGGGCGGCAGCTACAACGTCAACATCCGGCGCATCAGCAACGCCGAGACCGCGTTGATGCACCCCCGGACGACCGACGTCTACGTCGTACGAGAGGGCTCCGGGACCCTCGTGACGGGCGGGCAGATCGTGGACGAGCAGGGCGACCCGGTCGACGGCACGCGGGGCGCGGCCATCCGCGGCGGGGCGGAGCGGGTCATCGGGGTCGGCGACGTCATCTACATACCCGCCGGGGTGCCTCATGGCATCCGCGACACCGAGGGCATCACCTGGTTCAACATCCGCTTCGATACGCGGTAGGAGTCTGCACCACGGAACGGTGGCGGTTCCGGGCAGTTGTCGGGTGGAGGCCGCCGGAAGCGCAAGGCGACGCCTTCGAGCCTGGCGCCTGCGTCGCGGAACGCCCCCGATTGCTGGCGGGTCGGTCGCAAGCGGAGCCGCGACGCGGCGTCTTCCTGGCGGGGTCGGCAGCAGCAGAGCCGCAAGCGGCGCCCTCCGCGCCAGCCCTGCGACCGGTCCAACCGGCGCCCGACACGCGAAGAACAGGCCGGCCGGAGGGGCCGTGAAGCCCCCCGGCCGGCCTGCGTGTGTCGAACCCGTTCGGGCCCGCCCCGTCAGGGCGCGCGGCAGACGAAGTTCGCGGCGTCGTCGGTGCTCCCGCTGCCCGTGTACACCGCCTGCTGGGGATACGGGCAGAGCGGCCGGGTGCGGTCCACCGCCCCGTCGCGAACGCGTGACGCCACGATGCTGTCCGGCGCCTCGCCCCGCTCGACCCACGCCTCGAGGGCGGTCACCATGTCGAACTGGCTCGGCCCCGCCCCGCCGCCGCAGTGCCCCATGCCGGGGGCCATGAACAGGCGGTAGTGGTCGTGCACCTCGCCGGCGTCACCGACGGCGTCCACGACGCGGCGGTAGTACTGCGTCGCGTTCCCCGGCGAGATCTGCGGGTCGGCCCAGCCGTGGTAGGAGATGAGCCTGCCGCCGCGGTCGAAGAACGGCTTCAGGTTCGGGTCGAGGGCGTTGAGGGTGTCGTTGTCGACCTCCTCGGCCCGCACGATGTCGGTCTCGAAGTTGAACTGGTCGACCGTCCACTCCGGGTCCGCGAACGTCAGGTAGCGGAACTGCTCGAGCCCGGTCGCCCGCGCCGAGCGGGTCCAGCCGAGGTCCGTCCATCCCAGCTCGCTGCCGGGGAAGAGCCCGGTGATGGGACGCCCCGACCGCGGGTTCTCGGGCGACGAGTAGAGCATGCGCGCCGTGTTCACCTGCGCCGACGACAGGCAGCCCTCGCCCTGGCCGTCCGCACACTGCAGCACCGCGGGGTCGAAGTCGCAACCCTCGGGATCGCCGACGACCCCGTCGGTCACGCCGTCGCCGGCGTCGCACGCCTCGAGGACCGCGCCGTGCACGAGCTCGCGCAGGTCGGCGGTGAGGCGGGCCGCCTCGTTGGCCTCGAGCGGCTTGGCCACCCGTAGCGACCCGCCGGCCCGGCCCGTCCAGTCGTTGCCCGGGGCCCCGGCGACGATGCCGTCGAAGAGCTCGGGGTACCGCTGGGCCGCCTTCAGGGCCTGGCGCCCCCCGGCCGAGCAGCCGTTCCAGTAGGTGTACTCCGGCGCCCGGCCGTAGTAGGCCTCGACGGCGGCCTTGGCCATCACCGTCATCTCGCCGATCGAGCGGTAGCCGAAGTCGATGACCTTCTCGGGATGCCCGAGCCCGAAGCTCGCGGTGTTGCCCTCGTGCCCGGTGTCGGTCGAGCTGCTGGCATAGCCGCGGGCGAGGGCGGCGGCCATCGAGTTGTGGCGGATCGACCCCGTGAACGCGCCGTTGCCGACCGCCTGGTACTTGCCGTTCCAGTCGGCCCCCGGCATCCACACCTCGACCTTGATGTCGGAGTCGTCCGACGGCGTCAGCGTCGCCTCGACCCGGCAGAACCTCGGCAACCCACCGTAGGTCGCCTGCGTCCGGGCGTTCGGGGGCCCGGGCGGTGCGAAGGCGCCGGCCTCGACGAGGGTCGCGCCGGTGATGGTGGTGTTCGGCAGGGCGAGCGACATCAGGCTGTCGCAGCTCGCCATCCCGCCGGCCGACTGGGCGGCCCCGCCGGCCGCCTCGGGGTTGGCGGTCGCGGCGACGGTCCCCGCCGCGGCCAGCGCCGCCGCCGCGGCGGTCGCGGTGATGAACGTGTAAAGGCGTCTCATGGTCTCGAATCCTCGCAAGCGGGGTTACTGGCCGCCCTCGGCCTCGGCCCTCTCCAGCACGCGGGCCCCGGCCATGATGCCCTCCATGCCGATGTTGCCCTCGTGGCAGGCGTACTCGAACACCGGGTCGGTCGAGTGGCGCAACGGGATCATCGCCGTCCACGGCCCCGCCCAGGTGTCGGGATCGGTCACCGTGACCTCGTATTGCAGCACGTCGTCGCTGGCCCGGGTGAACCGCTCCAGCACGTGCAGCTTGTCGCCGGCCGAGCCCGCCACCGAGGCCTCCGGCGCGTAGTTCGTGGTCTCGACGACCAGCGTGTCGCCGTCCCAGTGCCCGCGCGAGTCGCCGTGCAACAGACGGACGCTGTCGTCCACGTGGGGGGCGCCGGTCAGCGGAATGACCCGTGGCCCGCCCATCTCCTGGTAGAGCACGACGTGGCTCGCGCTCTGGAAGATCTGCAGATAGCTGTTGTAGCCGGCGCCCAGACGCGGCGCCCCCCAACTGATGCACCGCTCGCCGAGGCTGCGGTCCTCCGGCCCCCAGGCGTGGCGCGCCCGCGCCTCGGCCCGGGCCGCCGCCCGCGCGTCCGCCGCCTCGGTGCGGGCCGGCAGCCGCCCGTCGGGCGGATCGACGATCAGCGAGGTCCGGTTGTCCCAGTCGCGCTCGACCATCCAGAAGTGGTTGTAGTTGCCGGTCGCGCGGTCGCGCGACGAGAACGACTCGGCCTCGGCCAAGGCCGCCGCGAACACGCTGTCGCCGAAGGCGGCGTCGCCCGCCTCGTCGTTGAACAGCTCGCCGGCGCGCGCCTGCAGGGCCGCCACCTCCTCGTCGGTGAGGGTCTCGCGGTCGCCGAGCACCTCGGGCCGCTGCAGCGGCGTCACGTTGTTGTTGGCCCAGACCCCCTGCAGGTCGGGGTGGCCGTCGGCGGTCCGGGCCGGCGCCCACTCCTGCCCCGCCGCCACCGACGCCGTCGCGAACACCGCCACGACGAGAACCAGCGCTTTCAGTCTCACGGCATCCTCCTCTTCCCGAAGGCGAACACGGCCCGACGCCGCGCCCGTCATGACTCTCGTGTCGGCCAGAATACCACCGCACGCCAGCCGGTTCACGCGTTTCCGGGCCCCGCCGCCTCGCCGGCCGGCTCAGGCCCGCCGTCTTCGCGATGCAACCGTCCGTGCAGTCCAGCGGCCCCCGGCGGTCACCGCCGGACCCTGGTCGTCGCTGTACCTCGTCCGCCAGCAGCCCGACCGCGCGGGCGCCGTTCCGCCAGACGCTAGCGCCCCGTGTCCAACCACTCCAGAATGCGCGGGGTGACGAACTCGGGCACCTGGTTGTGCGGCCCGTGCCCCACCCCCGGCAGGACGTGGATGGTCAGCTCGCCCTCCACCCGGCCCCAGAGGTCGTTCAGGGTCTCGTTCAGGAACGGCCCGCTGTCCTTGCCGTAGATGAAGAGGGTCGGCGCCTGCACGGGCGGGAAGGCGTCCATCGTGAACCCGAATCCCTCGGTCTCCGCCGTCACCGGCGAGTACGGCCAGTTCGCCTTGTAGAAGTTCACGATCGACTCCGCGTAGAGCCGCTCGTACGCCTCCGCCCGCAGCCGGACCAGCTCCGGGGTGTCGCCGGGCCGCGCTCCCCCGCTCCGAATCCTCGCCCCGAACTGCGCGCCCGCCTCGGGGTTCTCCTGCATGTTGCGCTGGAAGGTGCTGGCGCGCTGCTGGTCGGGGTTGTCGATGAGCTCCCGGATGAGCCCCGCGGGATGCACCGACCCCAGCGAGATCAGCCGCTCCGTCCGCTCGGGACGGGTCATCGCGAAGTGCCAGGCGTGGAGGCCGCCGCTGTCCTGGCCGACGACGGTGGCCCGCTCCTCGCCGAAGTGGTCGATGATCGCCTCGATGTCGTCGGCGATGCGGGCCGACGCGTAGTACTCGACCCCCTCGGGCTTGCCGCTCTCGTCGGTCCCCCGGGTCGACATCGACACCACCCGGTACCGCTCGGACAACGCCACCAGTTGGTGCCGGAAATCGAACCACGGCCCCGTGATGCTGTGCACGAAGATCACGAGAGGACCCTCTCCGGCGGCGTGATACGCGATGGCGACCCCGTCCGAGTCGACCTCGCCCTTTTCGAACGTGGCCGACCGTCCCATCCAGTCGGTGAGGGTCACCTGGGCGCCGGCCTCGACCGGCGCGAGACCGAGAAGACCGACGAGCAACGATGCGCTGATGATTCGCAAACCAGAGACTCCGTTTCTCCGCCCGCAGGGGCGGGTCCAGACCGTTCCGGGGAATACTACGTCACATCCCGCCGCCGCGGACGCCGCCGCCCGCCACGCACCCGCCGACGACTTCTCGCCGAGGAAGACCGCTCTCGGCCCGCCGCGCGCCGGATCGTGGTCACGAACCCGCCGGTGACCGCGAACTCCGGTTCCGGCAGGCCGGCTCCGACGCAGCGGCGAATCATGTCCAGGGTGCCCGTGCCCATGCGCTCGATGTACTCGCCCAGGTACAGGGACTCGGCCAGCAGCGGATTGCCGGGCACCGACCGATGCGCCTCGCGCAGCCCCTCGAGGGTCAGCGGAGGCGGCAACCGCCCGGGGTTGCGGACCTCGAGCCGGTCGGAGAAGAGCATGACCTGCACGCTGCCGTTGTCCGTATAGTCGCGATGGGCGACGGCGTTCACGATGGCCTCGGTCACGACCTCGGGCGGAACTTCGTAGGTCCTGGGCGCCCGCGCGCCCTCCGCCCGCGTGCCTATCGACCGGTTGATCTTGCTCAGCACGAAGTCGACCGCCTGGTCGACCAGCTCGAACGCGGCGCCCTTGTACACCTGATAGGACGGAATCGGCTTGGCGACCTCCGTCCCGTGGAAGTGCGCGCACCTGACCTCGGACGAGATCAGGAACCGCTGAGGCGCCTTCCCGAACAGCAGGACCGCTGCGTTCGTCAGGCGCCCGTCGTTCAGCAGGTTCAGATGCTCCAGCAGTTGCAGCGGAGGCGTCCCCTCCGGCAGCGGGAACTGACGGGCGTGGCGGGCGGCGCGGATGAACTGCCCCATCTTCTCCGTGTCGAGGTCGTCCGGCGCCGCCCCGGCGCAGGGCGCGGCGTCGAATGGCCCCCACCGGATCAGCTCCCTGCTCTCCAGATACTCCACCAGCGCCGCGTAGAGCCCCGCGACCAGCTCCGCTGTGGTCCCGAACCGCTTCCGGACCAGACCGGCCTGCGCCTTGCCGATGAGCGCCCGCATCTTCGGATGGCGGCGGCCGCCGCCTGCGTCCTTCACGAAGACGAGACGGTACAAGCCAACCCCGGTCGCGTGATCGAACTCCCGCTCCGTCGGCGACACGCCCTCGCCGTCCTCGGTGCCGTAGTCATGGCCGAACAGTCCCACGTACACGTCGCACCGCTCGACTTCGTCGAGGTAGAGCTGATCCGGCCGTCGATCCGACGCCGGGGCGTCCTCGAACAGAAACGCATCGAAGAACCGCCGCATCAGGACGTCGTCCCGAACGTAGTCCCGCAACGCCGCCCGCTCCGAGGCGAACTCGCCCTGCACGCTGCTGATGAAGATGCGGAGGGGAATCATGCCGTACGCCCTGTCACGGCGTCCTTGCGCAAACCGTCGTCGAAGAGCGCAAGCCGCTACCGGCGAACTGGCAGCACCACACGCGCATGACGGCAAAGCGCGGCCACAACGACCGGTACCTCGTCGGGCTCTCCGATGAGGCCACCGCGCAGGAGTCCGGGTCGCTCTGCGGACCTACTCCTTCGCCGCCCTCGCCGGCCCCAAACCCAGGTCGCGGCCCTTGTCGACGGCCGGCACCCCCTCGGCCATCCACCGCGGGGCGGGGGCGTCGAGCAGGTAGTGGTCGAAGAACTGCTGCATGCGGACGGCCCAGTCCTCCTGGTTGGCCTGCCGGCGCAGGCCGTGGGCCTCGCCGTTGTAGTTGAGCATGAAAACCGGCTGCTGCAGGCGGCGCAGGGCCACGAACAGCTCGATGCCCTGGTACCAGGGCACCGCCCCGTCCTCGTCGTTGTGCATCATCAGCAGCGGCGTCCGCACCTTGTCGGCGAAGAACAGCGGCGAGTTGTGGATGTAGCGGTCGCGCTCGTCCCACAGGGTGCCGCCGATGCGGCTCTGGGTGCGCTCGTACTGGAACATGCGGCTCATGCCCGTCTGCCAGCGGATGCCGCCGTAGGCGCTGGTCATGTTCGAGACCGGAGCGCCCGCCTCGGCCGCCGCGAACAGGTTGGTCTTGGTCAGCATGTACGCGATCTGGTAGCCGCCCCAGGAGTGGCCCTGCACGCCGATGCGGGCGGGGTCGACGAAGCCCCGGCCGAGGAGCTCGAGCACCCCCGGCACCACCGCGTCGAGGGCGCTCTCGCCCGGATAGCCGACCTCGTAGGGGATGTCCGGCACGAACACCACGTAGCCGCGGCTGGCGTAGAACGAGAACGCGACCGACGAGCCTCCCGGCGTCGGCGCCCGGTAGTCGTGCAGCCCGTCGGACATGCGCTCGTAGAAGTAGACCATCAGCGGGTACTGCCGCGACGGGTCGAACCCGTCGGGGGTGATGAGGATGCCCTCGAGCCGCGTGCCGTCGTTCGAGGTCCAGTCCACGAGCTCCGCCGTGCCCCAGGCGTACTCCGCCTGCTGCGGGCTGGCGTCGCTGAGCTTCCGCTTCTTCTCAAAGTCCGTGTTGCCCGTCCACAAGTCGGGGAATGTCGCGAAGCTCTCCCGGGTCCAGAGGAGCTGTTCGGCGTCCTCGGCCTTGGCTGGAAACGGAAGCGGAACGGCCCCGTCACCAGCCCGGTCACGCCGGCGGCGCCGTCGGTGGTCCCGCGCGCATAACCGCCGGCCCGCGTCCTCTCGTCGAAGGTCGAGAACAGAAGGCCTCCCTCGGCGAGGGCGGGCTCGTCATCGGTGCGGACGAGCCGGTGCCGGACGCGGCCGGCCCGCCCCGACGTCAGCCGCACCGCGGGGTCCGCGCCGGCCGGGTCGACCCGCCACGCGTCGTAGCGGTCGTGGACGACCACGGCGGCGTCGCCCTCGATCCACTGCGCTCCTCCGTAGGGCGACGGCCCCTGGGGACGGTCGTTCAGCTCGTCGTGGAACGCCTGGGGGATGCCCCCGGTCAGGCTGGCCGCACCCGCCGAGCCGTCCACGGGGGCAGCCTTCCAGTCGCGGTCGGCGTCGTCCCACCAGTAGGCATAGGCACCGCCGGGCGACAGGCTCGCCCCGCGGCCCCCGCGCACGCGCTCGGCGAGCTTCCGCCGCTCGCCGGTTCGGGCGTCGACGGCGTAGGCGTCCCGGTAGGTGCCGTCCCACGACAGCTCCTGCCGGTACGGCACGTCCGTCGTCCCCAGTAGATGGTCGGACTCGCCGTCCCGCGTCCGCGCCACGTCGGGCATGTCCGGCGAGCCGAGTTGCACCACGCCGTCGCCGTCGCTCGGGGCGACCGCGAGGTACGAGCGATCGCGCTCGGCGTCCAGTCGCACGAGCTGCATCGGCTGCAGGTAGGGGTCCTTCCAGTTCCAGACGTCCAGCCGCACCTCGTCGCGCTCGAGCGGCGCCTCGTCGGGCTCGGGCTCGGGCCGGGGCGCGGTGCCGAAGAACAGCCGTCCCCCGTCGTCGGAGAACGACACGTCTCCGTGCTCGCTGACCCACCAGCCCGCGGGCACGCCGGCCGTCGTCGTCGTCGCCACCAGGGCCGCGGCGGCGCCGGCGTCGGCGCGGTAGAGAGAGAAGGCCGGCTGGTCGAGCTCCCATTCCGCCGCATCGCTCACGAAGGCGAGGCTCCCGCCCGATTCATCGAAGGCGATCTGCCGGTAGTGGCCCTCGCCTTCCATGACCACGGCCGCCGCCCCGGTCGCCGCGTCGACCCAGTGGACGCCGTCGCCGCCTTCCTCGTCGGTCGAGGCGGCGTAGGCGAGGGCGGACCCGCTGTCCGCCACCTCGTAGGACAACGCGTGCGGGAACGAGAACTCCTCCCCCGTTTCCAGGTGCCGCAGCACCAGCGGCGTCCCCGCGTCCTTCTGGTGGCGTTTCTCGTACTCCGGCGAGCGCTCTTCCGCCGCCGCCTCCTCCACTCCCGCCGCCTCCGCGCCTTCCTCACCGCCCGATTCGGCCCCCTCGCCTTCCGAGCCGGCCTCCCCGTCCTCGGCCTCCGCCGGGTCCTCGGACAGGTGATAGGCGATCCACGTCCCCCCGTCCTCGGGCACCTGGAACGACTCGATCGGGCCCGCGGTGAACTCGGCCTCCGCGCCGTCCGGGGACACCTCGATCGCGGCGAGCGAGAGCACCCCCAGCGAGTCGCCCGGCAGCTCGTCGCCCGACTTCCCCTCCCGGCGCAGCGCGTCGACCTCCGACCGCGGCGGCGGCACCCGGTACGCCACGTGGCGCGAGTCGCGGGTGAACACGGGGCCGCGGCCCCGCACCCGCTTCGACGCCGTCCCGTCGGTGCGGGACACCACCAGCTCGGGGTCGCCGTCCCAAGGCTCCACCACCCAGGCCGCCCAGGCACCGTCGGCCGAGATGCGAGGGCTCCGGACGGTGTTCCAGCGGTAGGTGTCCTCGTGGTCGAGGGCCGGCCTGGGGTCGGGGGCCTGCCCAAGGGCCGGAGCACCGACCGACAGCACCACCGCCGCCGCTACGGTCAGGGCCCACGCCGTCGCACTCGGCCGAGACGACCGTTCGAGGACTACCGCCGCCGCGGTCCAGGTCGCCGTCCGTAGCGAGCGAGCCCGCTCGGCGGGCCGGCTGTCGCAAGAGATCGAGGTCATTGGAGTCTCCCAGGCATGGTGTGCCGTCGCTCGCCCGGCGCGACGGCCGGGCCGACGCCCTCTCGCCACATTCTCTACCGCTTCGCCCCACCGCTTCCAGCCGAACGGCGAAGCGCCTCATCCCCGGGCACCCGTGTCAAGAGCTCCGCTGCATCGACCGGCGATGCGCAGCGCGCGGCGGCGTGGCCCGGGGCGGGTTGCGGTTCGCGGTCGCTCGCGCCGATGGCGCGGTCATCGCCCTCCCCACACGGCGTCTCTCCCACGCAAAAACGTCGCCGACGTCGGTGCAACGCCGGATTGCGCCCGCCTCGAGGATCCGCCCGGGCGCGCTCCGGCCTCGAGGCAACCCGGCGAGACGCGGCGCGCCCAGGAACTTGCGGTCGGCTGGGTCCGTCTCCGTTCTCCAAGGGAGGCATACCCAACCCGCGGCGCACCGCCTGAGTGGAGACGCGGCGCGCCCAGGAACTTGCGGCCGGCTGTGTCCGTCTCCATTCTCCAAGGGAGGCATACCGAACCCGCGGCGCACCGCCCGAGTGGATCGGCGCGGACACCGCGCTCGCCGCCACCGCCCCGACGGCCGGCGGCCGAGCCGCGACCCCGCAACCGGGACACGGGTTGGCGCGGCCACAAACAGACGCGAGGAGCGTGGAGCATGGTTCCAGCAGCGACGAGACCAGGCGGCAGGACGTGGAGAGGGTTGTCGGCGGCGCTGGCGGTGGCGGCGGTGGCCGCGCTGCCGGCGGTGGCGGCGGCCCAGCAGGCCGGAGCCGCCCCGGACTTCCAGTGGCGAGGCGACCTGGCGGCGGGTCAGACCGTCACCATCCGCGGCGTCAGCGGATCGATCACGGCGGCCCGCGGGAGCGGCGCGGTCGTGGTGGAGGCGGTCAAGACGGCGCGCCGCAGCGACCCCGACGACGTGACCATCGAGGTGATCGAGGACGGCGAGGGCATCCTCGTCTGCGCCGTCTATCCGTCGGGGTGGTTCCGGCAGAACCGTTGCGCGAGGGGCGACGCCTACCGCATGAGCTCCCGGAACAACGACGTGAACGTCGCGTTCACAGTGTCCGTCCCGGACGGCGTGCACCTGAACGCCCGGAACACCAACGGCGTCGTGCGGGTGTCGGGGCTGTCGGGCGACGTCAGCGCCACGACCGTGAACGGCAACATCGAGGCGGAGAGCGCCGGACTGGTGTCGGCGAGGACGGTCAACGGGGGAATCGACGCGGCCGTGGGCGCGTCTCCGCGAGAGGACCTGTCGTTCAGGACCGTGAACGGCCGCGTTCGCCTCGCCCTGCCCGCCGAGGTCGATGCCGACCTGAGCCTCCGAACCGTCAACGGCGGCATCGACAGCGACTTCCCCGTCGACGTCCGGGGCCGCTGGGGCCCGCGCTCGGCGTCGGGACAGCTCGGACAGGGCGGCCCCGACATCGAAGTCTCGACCGTCAACGGCGGCATCGAGGTGCGCCGCCGCTGACTCCTGGCCCGGGGGTCAGCGCGATGCCGCCTCCGCGGCTTCCTCTCCGCGGGCGATCTCGAGCGTCGCCGTCATGCCCGTGTTCCCCTCGTGGCAGGCGAACTCGAACATCGCCCCCACGGTGGGCGGCATCAGGATCTCCGCCGTCCACGGCTGGGTCCACAGGTCCGGGTCCTCGTACGTCACCGCGTAGTGCACCGTCTCGGCGTCGAGACGCGTGAAGCGCTCGACGAGGCGCATGCCGCCCTGCGACAGCCCCTGGAACCACTGGTCGTCGCGGAAGTTGGTGGTCTCGACCACCAGCGTGTCGCCCTCCCAGCGGCCGCGCGAGTCGCCGAGCCACTGGCGCACGTGATCCGGCAGGTGGGGCCGGCCGTCGAGGGGGATGACCCGGAACTCGTGGACCATCTCGTGCAGCAGGAGCACGTGGTCGGCCGTCTGCGCGATGTGGACGTTCTGGCTGTAGGGGCCGCCGAGGCGGGGAATGCCGTACGAGATGCAGCGCTCCTGGGGGCTGCGGCCCTCCGGCCCCTCCGTCGTCTGCCCCGGACGGGCGGCGCGGCGCGCCCGGCCCGCCGCCGAGTACGGGATGCGGCCGTCGGGGGGGTCGACGATCATGGAGGTGCGGCCGTCCGACAGGCTGCGTTCCCACCAGACCACGCGGCGCGCCCCCACGCCCTCCGCCGACTGCTGCGCGGCGTCGACCTCGGCGACCTCCGCCTCGGTCAACTGCGCCCGGTCCCCGTAGCGCTCGGGGCGCTCGAGCGGGGTGGCGGTCCCGTGGCTCCAGACGCCCCGCAGGTCCGGCGCTCCCCACGGCGTGCGCGGCGGCGCGGTCTGCCCGAGGACCGCGGCCGGAACGAGCGCCACGGCGGCGACGGCGGCGACGGCGGCGAGAATCTTGGTCTGCTCCATCCGCCGATCCTACCGCCGTTGGCAACCGCGACGGGGCGCCGGCGTCCCGGGATCGCCGAGGCGCCCGCCTGCCAAGGCGTGACGAGGGAGATGCCCGACCGAGGCGCCACGCAGCCAGGCGCGGCGCGTCGCCGGTCGGATGCGGCGGGGGGTTTCGCCGCAAGGTGCTAGGATATTGGCCCTCACTACAAACCCCGGAGATTCAACCCAGGAGAAAGACGAGCATGACCGAACATCGATGGAACGTTGTGAAGCGCGGCCTCGCCCTCGCGGCGCTGCTCGCCGTCGCCGCGGCGCCGGCCGCCGCCCAGGAGGGCTCGGCCGACCTCGTGCAGCGGATGCTGCCCAACCCCAACCCCGAGGTCGAGCTGAACTGGGCCGCCCTGCCCGACGACCGCGTGTGGGGCTCGACCGCGGGCATCGACATCGACCCGACCGACGGCCACGTCTGGGTCTACGACCGCTGCGGCGGCATCGGGCTCGCCGGCGGGTGCGCGGCCAATCCGACCGTCGATCCCGTCCTGAAGTACGACCGGAACACCGGCGAGCGCCTCGCCGCGTTCGGCGCCGGGCTCTTCGTGCTGCCGCACGGCCTGCACGTCGACGACGACGGCAACGTCTGGGTCACCGACTCGCAGGGCAACGACGAGATCGGCCACCAGGTCTTCAAGTTCAGCCCCGAGGGCGAGGTCCTCATGACCCTCGGCGTCGCCGGACAGCCGGGCAGCGACCCCGAGGGCGTCCACCTGAACGAGCCGTGCGACGTCGTCACGTGGGGCCCGACCGGCGACATCTTCGTCTCGGACGGCCACAGCGGCCAGAACCCCGACCCGCCGGCGGGCCGGACCGGCCGCATCCTCAAGTACGACAAGGACGGCAACTTCATCAAGCAGTGGGGCGAGATCGGCTTCCGGCCGGGCCAGTTCCGCACGCCGCACGGCGTCGAGTTCGACTCGCAGGGGCGCCTGTTCGTGGCGGACCGCGGCAACCACCGCATCCAGATCTTCGACCAGGAAGGCGAGTTGCTCGACATCTACTACCAGTTCAGCCGCATCAGCGGGCTGTACATCACCGCCGACGACACCCTCTACGCCATCGACTCCGAGTCGCAGGAGACCAACCACTACGGCTGGCTGAACGGCGTCCGCATCGGATCGGCCAATGAGGACGCGGTGACCGCGTTCATCCCGCCCCACGTCCCCGAGGAGGGCCGAACCCTGCAGGGCCTCGCCGGCGAGGGCATCGCGGTGGACGAGGACGGCAACGTCTTCGTGGCCGAGGGGCCGGCGTCGCGCCCGTTCGCGGGCGGCGGCGTCACGAAGTACAGCAAGGCCATGAACTGAAGCAAGGCCATGAGCTGATCGGCGCTGAATCAGCGCGCAAGCAGCGCAAGGTCCCCCGCGAGGCATCGGCATGCCTCGCGGGGACACCCTCCCATCAGACTCCGGCGTATACGAACCAGGCAGGAACCAGCTCACGAGCTGGCCGAGCGCGAGTTGCACGACGCCGCGCGGTACCGCGATGGAGAAGCCCGGGGCTCGGCGCGGCCTTCATCGATGAGGGCGCGCGTTGTGCCGGGTCCATCGCTCGACGTCCAGCCTTGGTCTCAACCGTCCGCGGCGGTGTTCGCCGCAGGTTCCTCGGCGATTCCCCTGCGCCCTGCTGTACCGCACGACGCCGGACACCATCCGCATTCTCGCCGTCATGAGTCTGCGACGGCGGCCGACCTGCCGGGTGGGCCGAACGCGGTTCAGGCGATCCTCGACGGCCGGGAGCCGTTCCGGCTCGACGCCGTCCGCGGGCATCGGTGTACCGACGAGCCGCCGCACGATTCCCGTGGTCATCCCGCCCCAAACG
Organism: Vicinamibacterales bacterium; assembly: GCA_965204675.1. Taxonomy (GTDB): domain Bacteria; phylum Acidobacteriota; class Vicinamibacteria; order Vicinamibacterales; family UBA8438; genus JAJEEA01. Next base: position 3,048,411 of record OZ242003.1, on the reverse strand, counting down.
GGCTACGCTTTGCGCATCTGAAGACCGAACGGGTTGCGTCCGCCGCGATTCGTTCGCCGCAGATCATCAGGAAGCGCGGAGGGAACCATGCTGAAGCGAATCGTCTCGTTCGTCGCCGCCGTGATGCTGGCGGCGGGGCCGGCCGCGGCCCAAGACCCGATGGCGGCCCTGCAGGCCGCGATGGACACGATGGGCGTCACCGACATGACGTCCATCCGGTACACCGGCAGCGGCTGGGTCGGCGCGGTGGGGCAGAACGCCTCGCCCGCCGAGGACTGGCCGCGCTTCGAGTTGGCGGAGTACGAGCGCACCATCGACTTCGAGACCAACTCGTCGAGGGAGGACATGGTCATCCGACAGGGCGGCTACCCCGCCCGGGGCGGCGGCGGCGCGCCCATCCAGGGCGACCGCATCCGGAACCCGCGGGTCCGGGGCGAGTACGCCTGGGACGCCCCCGGGATCGATCGGGTGGTCCCCACCCCGCAGAACGCCGAGTTGCGCCTGCTCGAGATCTTCCTCACTCCGCACGGGTTCCTGCAGGGCGCCGCGGCCGGCGACCCGATCGCGATCCAGCGGAACGAGTACGGGCAGCGGGTGACGGTCGTCTCGTACATCGCCCTCGGCAAGTACCGCATCAACGGCACCATCACCGAGGACAACGTCGTCGAGCGCGTCCAGACGTGGGTGCCCAGCCCCGTCGTCGGCGACATGTACTACGAGACGGTGTACACGGACTACCGGGACGTCGGGGGCGGGATGATGTTCCCCTTCAACTGGCACCAGCACCAGGACTACGACGACGGCGCCAACGAGCCCAACGTCAGCGGCGGCGACCACTCGTTCAGCCTCACCACCATCGACAGCGTCGAGGTGAACGTGGACGGCGCCGCGCTGAACGTGCCCGACATCGTGCGCACCGCCACCGTGCCGCCGATGCGCGTCGAGTCCGAAGAGGTGGCCGACGGCGTGTGGCTGATCGCCGGGGGATCGCACCACAGCGTGGCGGTGGAGTTCGCGGACCACGTCGCGGTCATCGAGGCCCCGCTGAACGAGGCGCGGTCGCTCGCGGTGATCGACGAGGTGATGCGCCTCATGCCGGACAAGCCCATCCGGTTCATCGTGACCACGCATCACCACTGGGACCACATCGGCGGCCTCCGCGCCTACGTGCACGAGGGGGCGACGGTCGTCACCCACTTCGGCAACCGCCCCTACTACCAGGAGGTGCTGCGGGCGGGGCTGTGGGTGCTCGAGCCCGATCGGCTCTCGCTCCACCCGCCCGAGGAGTGGTCCGAGGGCTACATCTTCGAGACGCTGCACGAGAAGTACATCCTCGGCGACTCGACGCGCCTCGTCGAGCTGCACCACGTGCAGGGCCTCGCCCACGCCGCGGGGATGCTGATCGCCTACCTCCCGGCCGACAAGATGCTCGTCCAGGCCGACCTCTACACGCCGCCCGGCCCCGGCCGGCCGCTGCCCGACGCGCCGAACGCCAGCGCCCGGGCCCTCTACCGGAACGTCGAGCGCCTGGGGCTGGACGTCGAGACCATCGTCCCCATCCACGGGCGCCCGGGCGCGTGGTCCCAGTTCGAGGAGTTCGTGACCGGAGCCGAGTGACGCGGCGGGCGGCCGCGGTGCGCGCGCAGGGTCGTCCGCGCGCGCCGCGGGTGCGCGATTGAACCGGCGGCCGGCCGAAGCTGCGGACCCGCTTCGACCGGCCGTTTCTCGTTGCCGGCGCCGACATGCGGGAGGAAACCGCAACGCGAGCCGGCGCCGGGGTCTTCGGCGCGGCGCCGACGAGCCGGACCGCAGCCCACGACGCGTGCCGGGTTCCGCGACGGACTAGCGCCGTTGTTCGTACTCCCGCCGCAGGGCCGGCGAGAGCGGGTAGACGTCGCGGAACCGGTGCTCGCCCGACCGCAACAGCTCGCGCTCATGCTCCTCGAGCGCCGCCTGCTCCTCCGCCGCCCGCAGCACGTCGGCCACGAGGTGCCCGGGGAAGAACAGCACCCCGGTCTCGTCGGCGACGACGACGTCGCGGGGCAGCACCGTCGCCGTCCCGATGCGGACCGGCGCGTTCCACTCGACGCCGAGCCAACTCGTGGTCGTGACGTCGAAGAACCGCGCGAAGACCGGGAAGTCCGCGAACGTCTCCCCCACCAGCTCCGCGAGGTCGCGGCTGCCCCCGTCGATGACTACGCCGGCCGCGCCCCGCAGCTTGATGCCGAGCGCCCCCATGCCCCCGAACAGCACGTGGCCGTCCGCGCCTCCGAGCTCGGCCACGATCACGTCGCCGGGCCGCGCCTCCTCGGACGCGCGCGCATAGTACCGCCGGTCCCAGTCGCCCTCGGCCGCGAGCTGGTCGATGGCCTCCACGAGGTCGGGCCGCGGCGGCAGGAAGCGCATGGTCAGCGCCCGGCCCGCCACCCGCCGGCCCGGCTGCGTCGCGCGGAACCCGCGCACGTAGTTCGTCCGGTAGTCGCCGAGCGAGCGCCAGATGTCCTCGAGCTGCATCTCGGCGAGCCGCGCCAGGTCGGCATCGCTGACCTCCACCCTCTCCTGCCTGGAGCGGATGACGTCCATGATCGCGCTGTAGGACGAGCGGTTCGCCCGGAACCCCTCGGGCGCCGGCACGTCCCCGTCGGCGCCGTGCGCACCCGGCTCCTGCGCGAGCGCGGCGCCGCCCGCGAGCGCCGTAGCGGCCAGGAATCCGAGGCAGAAGCTGATCCGAATCGACATGGAACCTCCTCGCATGGAAGCGTCGGGGGAAGTCAACGGGTGGGTAGTGGCAGACATCATGATGCCATCGCGCCAGTGCCCACCCTTCCGCGACCAATTGTCACCGGTCCCCGGCATGCCACGCCAACGACGCGCCGGCGGGGGCATTGGCGGCCACGTGGTCCGCCATCCGCCGCACGAGGTCGGCGTTGGTGAACGGCGACCACAGGTGGCCCTTCATGGGGCGGCCGTGGACGAACTCGCCGCCGTAGTGCGGATCGGTGGTGCCCTCGAGGAAGGCCTCCAGCAGGTAGACCGCGTAGGTCAGGTAGAACTGGTCCATCTCGGGGTTGTAGACGTGGATCTTCCCGACGAGGTCGGGGCCGATGCGCGACCAGTTCTCTTCGAGATAGTGCCGCAGGTCGTAGCCGTTGTCGCGCATGTAGTGCGCGACCTCGCGGTCGATGACGCCGGTCTCGAGGTCCCATAGCCGCCGCGGGTAGCCGTCGTCGCCCAGGGGACCCCAGGCGGCGTTCCAGGCGTCGATCTGCCCGCCCGAGCGGCCGCGCGAGCCCTGCGCGCGCTCGAGCTGGCTGAGCTGTCGCACGCTGCCCACCGGCTGCCCCTCGATGGTCCGCTGGAACATCCGCTCGGGCGCGCCCGGCACCGCGCCCGGAACCAGGAACGCGCTCTCGTCCCGGTAGATGTCGATGAGCTGGTAGCGCCGGAAGTCGACCGAGTCGGGGTAGAAGGTCCAGGTCCCCCCGTAGAACGTCGGGTGGCGGACCTGCCAGGCGAGCGCGATCCAGCCGCCGGTGGATCCGCCGGTGATCACGCGGGCCCAGGGCTCGCCGATCATCCTGAAGTTCTCTTCGAGGTACGGGATGAGCTCCTGGTGGATGGCGTCGCCGTAGGGGCCGTTGTTGGCCGAGTTGACGCCGTAGGAATCGTCGAAGAACGGCGTGGGATGCTGAATCGTGACCGCGATCACGCGCGGGAAGTCGCCGCCCGTCCACGCCTGCTGGAAGTCGTACCCCGACTCGCGCATCCCTCCCGCGTCGCGCCACATCCAGTCGAAGAGCCCCGGCTCACCCGAGGGCGGCTCGGTCGTGAAGCCGAAGGCGGGCTCGAGCCGGAAGTGGTCGGCCTCGAAGATCACGGGGTACCGCCGCCCGGGGTCGTCGTCGTAGCCGCGGGGCAGCAGGACGACGGCGCCCAGGTACATGGGGTGTCCCCACCATTCGCTGAGGATACGGCTCCGGATCTTCACGCGCTTGACCCACTCGGTGTCCGCAGGAACGTCGACCGGGGGAAGGACGTCGGCGAGCTCCAGGCGGATCGGCGTCTCCGAAGCAGGGTCTACGCGCATGCGCCGCGGAACGCTGACGAGGTTGTCCGGCGAGAACGCCCAGCGCTGGCCCTCCCACTGGTCCTGCGGGGCCCGGATGACGTGGCCGTCCTGCCGGCGGAACTCCGTGTAGACGTGGAGCAGCGCCTGGACCCAGTAGTCGCCCGCCGGCAGCTCGCGCAGGCGCGCGTAGGGATAGCCGTCGGCGCCGGCGTCGATGAACATCGCCCCGCCCGGCTCGACGGCCTCGACGTCGGCCGCGAAGAAGGGCACCCGCCCGTCGCGCTGCCGCGCCGAGTTGTAGGCGGCGATGCGGGGCTCGGGCTCCGCGGTCGGGGCCAGGGCCAGGAAGAGGCGGCCGGTCAGCGGGCCGTCGTGGAGGCCGGCCGGGTAGCCGACCTCGATGCGGAGGAGCGCCGGCGACGAGGCTTCGCCGGTCTGGCCACCCGACACCGGCGGGCAGACGGTCAGGACCACGGCGAAGGCCAGGGCAAGGCGGCCAACGAAGGGAAACCATGCGCGCATCGGCACTCTCCAACTCCCAGGGCAGCGACGTCCATCGACACCGGCAACGTCAGTCGTCTTCGAGCGCCGCGACCGCTTCGTCGCCATCCCCTCCTCCCCGCCGGTGTGACCTCCCCCGAACCGGCCCGATCGTCGTCGAACCGTCCACTTTCCGCTCCCGGTCACATACACTGTAAGCCATCGGCGTGGACCCGGTTGCTCGAGGAGGTCGACATGCGCGTGACATCGCGGATCGGATTCCCGGGAGCCCTGCTCCTGGCCGGCGTCGTCCTGTTGCTGACCGGCGCCGGAGTCGCGGCGTCCGACGAGGACATCAGCGGCGTCGTGCGGAGCGCCGCCGGCGGCGAGGCCGGGGTCTGGGTGGTCGCCGAGACCGGCGACCTCGAGACCACCTACCGCAAGATCGTCGTCACCGACGACGAGGGGCGGTTCCTGGTGCCCGACCTGCCGGACGCCGGCTACGAGCTGTGGGTGCGCGGCTACGGCCTCGTCGACTCCGGGAAGCAGGCGGCGCGGCCCGGCGACGAGGTGACCCTGACGGTGACCGCGGCGGCGACGCCGCAGGAGGCCGCCCGCATCTACCCCGCCAACTACTGGTACTCGCTGCTCGAGGTGCCCGCGGCCAGCGAGTTCCCCGGCACCGGACCCGACGGCAACGGCATCGGCCGGGCCATGCGGCACCAGGCCGAGTGGGTCGACCGGCTGAAGGACGGCTGCCAGCTCTGCCACCAGATGGGCAACGTGGCGACCCGCGAGATGCCGATGCTAGACATCGACGACTTCGACTCGACCCTCGACGCCTGGGACCACCGCGTCCAGGTCGGGCGGAGCGGCCCGAGCATGAACGCGGGGCTCAACCGGATGGGCCGCGAGCGCGCCCTCGGCCTCTTCGCCGACTGGACCGACCGCATCGCGGCCGGCGAGGTCCCGCCCGCGCCCCCGCGGCCGCAGGGCCAAGAGCGCAACCTGGTGCTGACGATGTGGGGCTGGGGCGACCCCATCGCGATGGTCCACGACGAGATCGCCACCGACAAGCGCAACCCCCACCTGTACGCCAACGGTCCCGTGTACGGCGTCGGGGGGGCCGGGCTCGTCATCACCGACCCGGTGACCCACCGCTCGGAGCGGCTGGACATGACGACCCGCGTCCCCATGGAGCAGCGCGGCGACTCCTACGCGGGCACCAGGGCCCGCATCCCCTCGCCGTACTGGGGCGACGAGCGCTCGACGGCCCGGGGCTACAGCGCCCACAACCCGATGCTCGACGACAAGGGCCGCCTCTGGATCACCCAGCTCATCCGCCCGTCGGACAACCCCGACTGGTGCAAGGCGGGCTCCGACCATCCGTCGGCGCGGCACTTCCCCATCGACCGCAGCCAGCGGCAGCTCTCGTACTACGACGTCGATAGCGGCGAGTTCGTGCACGTCGACACCTGCTACATGACCCACCACCTGCAGTTCGCCGAGGACGACGACGACACCCTCTGGCTGAGCGGGTCGACCGACGTCGTCGGCTGGCTGAACACGCGACTCTACGACGAGACCGGCGACGAGCAGGCGGCGCAGGGCTGGTGCCCGACCATCGTGGACACCAGCGGCGACGGCGTCATCGGCGCCTACACCGAGCCGGGCGAGCCCCTCGACCCCGCGAAGGACATGCGCATCGACGGGTTCGCCTACGGCATCATCCCCAACCCCGTCGACGGCTCGATCTGGATCGCGCGGCGCCTGCCCGTGCCGGGCAACATCGTGCGGCTCGAGCTCGGCGACAGCCCGCCCGAGACGTGCATCGCCGAGGTCTACGAGCCGCCGTTCGAGAACCCCGACGTCGATCCCAGCCAGCGGGGCCACGGCGGGCGCGGCATCGACGTCGACCGCAACGGCGTCCTCTGGACCGCGCTCGGCGGCAGCGGCCACCTCGCCAGCTTCGACCGCAGCAAGTGCCGGGTGCTGAACGGCCCCACCGCCACCGGCCAACACTGCCCCGAGGGGTGGACGCTGTACGCGACCCCAGGCCCCCAGATGAAGGGGGTGGAGGCGGCGGGCAGCGCCGACTTCCACTACTACAACTGGGTCGACCAGTTCGACACGCTGGGGCTGGGCGAGAACGTCCCCATCGCGAACGGCACCAGCTCGGACGCCCTGCTCGCCCTGCTGCCCGACACCGGCGAGTGGGTCACCCTGCGGGTGCCCTATCCCCTCGGCTTCTACACCCGGGGGCTCGACGGCCGCATCGACGACGCCGACGCCGGCTGGAAGGGCCGCGGCGTCTGGGCCAGCTACGACTCGGTGACGAACTGGCACAACGAGGGCGGCAAGGGGATGACGAGCGAGATCGTGCGCTTCCAGGTCCGGCCGCATCCGCTGGCGGAGTAGGACCGGTGGAGTGGTGCACCGAGGCGGTGCAGCGCGAAGATCTGATCTGCATGAGCCGGCGGTGATGAGGGAGTTCGTTTTCTTCGTGCTCCTCCTCGTCTTCCTCGGTGCGCTGTTCCTGGCCGCCTGGGGCGGCTGGCCGTTGCTCCTGTACGCAGCCGCCGTGTCGCTCGTGCCGCTATCGCTAGGGGCGGGCGTCGTGGCCACGATTGCCGTCTTGCACCTCATCGCCAACGTGATGTGGCGCAGGTGAGAATGACGAGGCCGCCCCTGCTGCCGACGACGGTGCTGCTCGCGGGTGGACCTGTCTCGGCTCCCGGGCAGGCGAGTTGCGACCCGTGCACCGTCGGCGTGGTCGGACGGGCCATGGGAACGCTCCGGGGAGTCGTCGGGATTGCCAACCGGACAACGAGGGCGGCCAGCGGATGACGAACGAGATAGTGCTTCCAGGTCCATCCGCATCCGATGGCGGAGTAGTACGGCGGGGCGATGTCGTGCCGCATCCGAGGCGCGGCATCGCCCGTCCGCGCGACGGGGCGCGGCAGCCTGCGAAGTCCTGTCCGTTTCCTGGAGAACAACCATGCCCATGCATTCGCACCCGTCCATGTCCGTGACACGCCGCGACGCCGTGCGCCGGCTCGGCGCCGCCGGCATCGGGATCGTGGCCGCGCCGGGCCTCGGTGCCGGGCTGCCGTCGGCAGCGGGCCGGCGCCAGCCCGGCGGCGTGACGTTCCCCGAGGGCGCGATCATCCGCACCGTGCTGCGCGACATCTCGCCCGACGAGCTCGCGGGGGGGGCGACGCTGTTCCACGAGCACCTGTCCATCAACGACCCGCGTCCGCCCTGGCTCCCGGCCCTCGAGAACCCGCAGCCGCCCTTCACCGCCGACCTCGACCTGATGGCCGACGAGGTGAACGCGACCGCCCAGGAGGGGGTGGCCTGCATCGTCAACGGCGGCACCCGCGACCTCGGCCAGAACTTCGACCGGCTCGTCGAACTGGCCCGGCGCGTCGACCTGCACATCGTCATGGCCGGGGGGCTGTGGACGCAGGCGCGCTACCCGCCCGAGATCGCGCAACAGACCGAGGAGGAGGTCGCGGCCGACTTCCAGCGCGACGCCGAGGCCGAGCGGTGGGGGGCCCTCGGCGAGATCGGCTCGTCGATGACCATGCACCCCGACGAGCGCAAGGTGCTGCGGGCGAGTTGCCTCGTCCACCTGCGCACCGGGCTGCCGCTCTTCACGCACACCCCGCACGCGGGATGCCCCTCGTGCGCGCGCGAGCAGCTCGAGATCATCGAGGACATGGGCGTCGACCCGCGCCTCGTCTGCATCGGGCACCTCGCCGACATCGTCGGCGACCCGCAGGCCGTGCTGCACCGCGAGCTCGCGAGCCGCGGCGCGTTCCTCGGCTTCGACACCGTCGGCCATCAGATCACGCAGGGCGACGCCGAGAAGGTGCGGATGATCGTGTCGTGCATCGACGCCGGCTACGAGGACCACGTGCTGCTGTCGGCCGACTTCGCCCGCGAGGCCGAGCTCAAGGCCAAAGGCGGCGCCGGCTACTCCTCGGTGACGGCCATCTTCCTCCCGAAGCTGCGCTACGCCGGCGTGCCGGAGGAGACCATTCGCAAGATCATGGTCGACAACCCGCGGCGCTTCCTCGCGTTCGTGCCGAGGAGCGCGTAGGCGTTCGAGCCGTGGAAGGGCTCGGACTCTCGGGCGGTCGGTTGGGCACCAGGCGGAGCCGAGGGCGACGACTGGCGGGCCAGGAGCCTGCGCCGTAGAACGGTGCAGACTCCCGGCAGAGTTGGTCGGGCGGCGAACGGAGCCGTAGGCGACGCTCTCCGGGCGAAGTGTGACGCCTTCGTGCTAGCATGGTGACAGCATCGGGGAGAGTCACGACGTGCCCACCCTCACGATCAGGAACGTGCCAGCCGGCACCGTGGATACCCTGAAGGCGCTCGCCCGGCGCCGGGGCCGTTCGATGGAGCAGGAGGTACGCGACCTGCTGGACGCGCACACCGCCGACCGCCAGTCGGTGCTCGCGCAGATCGAGGAGAGCTGGGCGGCGCAGACGCGGCGGCCGACGGCCGAGGAGGTCGATGGCTGGATGGGGATCGGCCGGTCGTGAGGGCCGTCGTCGATACCAACGTCGTCGCGTATCTCCTGCTCGGCACCGAGGACTTCGCTCGAGAGTCGGGCCGGTTCATCGGCGCACTGGACGAAGGCATGGCCCCCGCGGTGTGGGAAGCCGAGCTCGCGAATGCGGTCTGGATGGCCGTTCGCCAGGGGGTGATGCCACTGGACGAGGGCGGCAAGCGCCTGACGGCGGCGGCGCGCCTGCGCATTCGGTCCGTATCGAACCAGTCGCTCTGGCACGGCGCGCTGGTCCGCGGCGTGCGCGCCGGAATCGCCGTCTACGACGCACTGTTCGTCGAACTGGCGGTTCGCGAAACGCTGCCCCTGGCGACTTTCGACCGCGCGATTCTCTCGGCCTTCCCGGGCGTTGCGTCCCGCCCCGGCGCACTCGTGCAGTGACACGCGCCGCGGGGTGAAGCTGAATGGAAGCGAGCCCGCCGAGGCCTGACGCCGAGGAACCGTCGCTTCCGGAGATGACCATGCCGAACCGACCCCTGACCCATGCGTACCTGTTCGTCGCCCTCGCCGCCCTGTGCCTCCCGCCCCTCGCGGGCGCCCAGGAGGGCACGACCATCACCCGCGAGGCGCGGCCGTTCACGCCGGTCACCGACGAGATGCTGCGGGAGCCCGACCCCGGCGACTGGCTGATGACCCACCGCACCTACGACTTCCAGGCCTACAGCCCCCTCGACCAGATCAACCGCGACAACGTCGACCAGCTTCAGGTGGCGTGGATGCGGGCGATGGACGAGGGGCCGCAACAGACGCAGCCGCTGGTCTACGACGGGGTGATGTACCTCGCCCACAACGACGACCACATCCAGGCCCTCGACGCCACCACCGGCGACATGCTCTGGGACTATCGCCGCGAGACGCCCGCGGACCTGCGCCAGTACGTCACCCTCGGCAACCGGACGCGGAACCTCGCCATCTACGGCAACCACATCTACCACCTGACCGCCGACGCGCATCTCCTCGCCCTCGACGCGAGCACCGGCGAGGTCGCCTTCGACACCGAGATGGCCGACTACCGCGACGGCATCACCCACTCGACCGGCGCCATGATCATCGACGGCCGCGTCCTCGCGGGCCGCACCTGCAGCCCCCGCAGCCGCGAGGCGCGCTGCTTCATCTCGGCCCACGACTCGGACGACGGCAGCGAGCTGTGGCGCGTCTACACCGCGGCCGGCTCGGACGACCCCGGCGGCGAGAGCTGGGGCGACCTGCCCGTATCCGAGCGCGTCCACGTGTCGCCGTGGGGCGCCCCCGGCAGCTACGACCCCGATCTCGGGCTCATCTACTGGGGCATCGCCGTCCCCCTGCCCTACCCGCGCATCGTGCGGCGAGGCACCTGGGACATCGGCGACAGCACCCCCTGCGAGCTGTACTCCAACTCGACGGTGGCCCTCGCGGTCGGGGACGGCGCCATGGAGTGGTACTACCAGCACCTGCCCTGCGACGACTGGGACCAGGACTTCGTGCAGGAGCGGACCCTCATCGACACCGTCATCGACCCCGACCCCGAGGCGGCGATGTGGGTCAACCCCAACCTCGCCGGCACCGCCGAGGAGCGCCAGGTCGTCGTCACCATGGGCGAGCCCGGCGGCCTCTTCGTCCTCGACCGCGCCACCGGCGAGTTCCTGTGGGGACACCCCGTGCCCTACGACAGCACCGAGCGCTTCGTCATCAGCGACATCGATCCCGCGACCGGGCAGGTCTTCATCAACATGGACCTCGTCGCCCGCGAGCTCGGCCAGCAGTTCATCATCTGCGGCCACAACGTCAAGGGCTGGTGGTCGTGGTCGTACAGCCCCGAGACCGGGATGCTCTACGTCCCCATCAACCGCTCGTGCCTCAACCAGACCGCCAACGAGCGCTCCGTCTCGGGCGCCAGCCCCCGCTTCACCCAGCCCGAGCCCGGCTTCGAGGTCGACGGCCACCTCACCGAGGTCCGCGCCATCGACATCTCCACCGGCCGCGAGGCGTGGCGCTACACCCAGCGCGCCCCCAACGCCGGCTCCACCCTCGCCACCGCCGGCAACGTCGTCTTCCACGGCGACCTCAACCGCCGCTACCGCGCCTTCGACGCCGAGACCGGCGACGTGCTGTGGGAGACCATCCTCGGCAGCCAGATCACCGGCTTCCCCGTCACCTACACCGCGGGCGGCCGGCAGTACCTGACGGTGCCGGTGGGCGGCGCGTCGATCTTCCAGTTGAGCAACTACGCCTCCGAGCTGGAGGCGCCGATGGGCAGCAACATGATCGTCACCTTCGCGCTGCCGGAGGAGTGAAGCACCGCGGCGGACGTCAATCTACCTCGGTAGGAGCAGCACGACCACTCGCAGGGACCCCGCTCCGAGACGATATGACGATGGAGGCGGACAAACGCAGCATCGACTGGACGGGCGTCCAACCCGACGACTCGCCCATTGAGCCGCTCGACGGGCGCACCTTTCTGCTGCGCCTGCGGCGGCTCGAGGAGCACGCGCGCGACCTGAAGCGCCTGCGCCGGGCGCGGATGGAGCAACACCCTCATGACCGGCGGGTTTCTCCGGATTCTGAATGAGCTTCACGATCACGGCGTCGACTTCGTGATCGTCGGCGGGGTCGCCGCCGTGCTCCACGGCGGCTCCCGGATCACCTTCGATCTCGACATCGTGCCCAGCCTCGCCCCCGATTCCTGGCAGGCCGCCGTGGATCTGCTCTGGGCCCTCGGCGCGCGCCCCCGAATTCCCGAACCCCTCGACCTCATTCGCAACGTGGAGCTGGTTCGCCGCTGGCGGTCCGAGACGAACATGCTGGCCCTGAACTTCCGCTCCCTCCACGGCGCCGCCGAGGTCGACCTCGTGGTCGCCGCGAGCGATGGGTTCGAAGCGCTGCGACAGCGCGCGGTCGAGATCACGGTCGATGAGCGCACGTTCTCGGTGGCGTCGATCGACGACCTGATCGACATGAAGCAGCGCAGCGGCAGGCCGCAGGACCTGCTGGACATTGAGGAATTGCGGACGATTCGGAAGCGCCTCCACCGTGCGCCATGATCTCCGCACGAGCGGATGCTGACCGACACCTCGAAGGCGTCCGCCAGCCCTCGCGCCATCGTATTCCCGCGCAGGTTCTTCGCGCGGATGAACACGTCCGCGTCGAGCAGATAGGCCATTTGCGCTAGCTAGCGCCCCGCACCCAGGCTCTCGGCGAATTCCCGGAACGTCGACATCTTGCGGATCCCGAGCAGCCGCAGAGACTCGGAGAACGAGGTTCGGCCCTCCAGCGTGCTCGTCACCAGCGCGCGTCCGAACCGGCGTCCCACACGGACCCTGAGCGTGGGATGGAAGCTGCCGCCGCTGGCCGCCGGGCGTGCGTTCAAGCGCCCAACCTCGTCTCGATACGCGAGCCGGAACTCCTCGTCGCCGAGCCTGCCGGCATCCCTGAGCCGGCGCATCACGACGAGGGTGCTCACCTTGAAGCGCCGGGCCAGTCGCTGCGTTTCCGTGCGCACGTCCGCGGACGCGTCGTGCGCCGCTCGGATCACCTCGCCCGGGACGAGCAGCTCGGCCGCCACGCGGTTGCACCAGGCTTCCACCCGATGCGCCGGCGCCCGACGCACCGCGACGTCCGACAAGGCCGACTCGCCGAGCCACAGATGGGCGAGATCGTGCGCGAGCGTGAACATCTGCGCCGCCTTCGTGTCCGCGCCGTTCACGAACACCACCGGCGCCAGGGGATCCGCCAGCGCGAAGCCGCGAAACTCCTCCGGATCGAGCCGCCGCCCCGTGCTGTTCCCGACGATGCCGCTGATCATGACCAGCACGCCGAGCCCCTCGGCCTGCTCGCCGAATCGCCGCAGTGCCGCGCTCCAGGCAGGCAGCCTGCGGCGCTCGTCGAGGCCGAAGCCCAGGAGGCGGCGCATATGCCCCGCTGTCGCCTCGATGTCGCTTCCGACGCTGGCGCACCCCACAAACGGCCGCGGCGCTTCCCCTTCCACCTGCGCGAACTCGCGGTACCAGTCCTGGCGCTGCTGACAGAGATAGACAGTATCGAGCAGCTCGGGGCTCGGGCGCGCGATCGCAGAGTCTCCCACGGTGCGGAAGTCCGGAATCGGGATTTCCTCAATGGGTGCCTCAGGCAGGAAAAGGTAGCCCAGCGGAACCCGGCTGGTTCTCGCGAACGCCTCGAGCTGCTTGAGGGTCGGACGCGCCGTCCCTCCCTCCCACTCCAGGTACTTCGGAACACGACGCACCAGCGCCGCCGGGTCCAGTCGGGCGCGTTCCCGCGCCCAGCGCAGCAGTCCCGGCTTCACGTTGACCCTCGGAATCATCGGTGCCTGCTCCCGAACTCGACGTGCGCAAGGACGGCGTCGAGAGGGTCCTGATGGTAGACCTGGACGAGCTGCGCCTCGATCGCGCCGTAGAGGCGGTCGACCACGGCGTTCAGCTCCTGGACTAGGTCGTTCTTCTCGACTGCGTCGCTTGGCCCCCACTCCACCCCGACCGGGTCCGCCCAGGACCGGGAGCGTTCGTAGCGGCAGGCCAGCCCGCCGGCAAGCGCGACCACGGCCTCCAACGATTTGCCGTCGCGCAGTCTACGGGAACTGCACCGGGGTGCGCCGCGCCCGCTCCAGCATCCGCGTGAACATGTGCCCGGGCAGTAGGCCCGCCTTCTTGGATCGACGTGGACGGCAACCCGGATTCGGCCGCCGAGCGCGGCAAGGATCGTCATCAGCCGATCCAGTGAACCGACTGAGACTCGCGCCCCGAATGCGCGAGAAAGGGGCACATCCCCGCATCCGGCGCCGCTGTTCGTGGACGGCGTGGGTCACGCTACGTGGTGCTTGGGCTGAGCACCTCCTGGACTTCTTGGGGCGACGCCGCCGGCGCGATCCACGGAGGTCCTCGTCGTTCAGGATATGTTGCGCCGCAAGAGCTTCCCGGCCGCGGGGGCGACCTCCCGACACGCGGCGCGGCGCGGCGCGCCCCGGGTCAACCAGGGGCGCCGCCGCGCCGTCCTCTCATCGGACGTCCATCAGTCGATGGCGAAGCAGTAGAACAGGCCGGCGCCTCCCGTGGCCACCAGATCGTCCTGCGAGCAACCGCGGGACGGGTGGGCGGTGTTCCAGGGCGAACCCGGCGTCGTGAAGGAGTAGCGGTCGGCGTGGCCGAGCATGGCGCTGCCTTCGCTATTGCTGGTCCAGTTGCCGCAGGTACGGTCGTCGCCCTCCGGATACGCGGTGCCGTCGAGCTGCGAGCCGGTCAGCACGTCGTGCTCCGTGAAGTCGGGGTCTCCGTCGATGCGCGACGCGAACTGGTTGCCGTTCTCGTCCACCGAGTAGGTCCAGTTGAAGTTGGAGTTGTCGAAGTGCAGGCCGTCGACGCTGGTGGCCATGACGAGGCCGTCCGCGTTCGCCCACGGTCCATCCCCGATCCGGTCGCGCGCGTTGACGGCCCCGGGGCCCTGGGTGCTCAGGTAGGCCCGCCAAGTGCGGCTGCCGGCCCCCACCGCGGCGGCCAGCGTCTGACAGTGGGCGTCCGCGCCGTCCAGCCCACCCAGGTTGGCGCCGTCGCCGACGCCGACGCTTGTGACGAAGAAGCCCATCGGAGGCGGCTCCTGTGCCTGTTGCTGGGCCACGACCGACAGGCCGGACAGCACCAACGCACCGAGGACCGCCGCAACTGCCAACCGGATTCGTGTTTTCCTCATCTGAGCGCGCTCCTTTCAGAATGGCGAACGGGCCTCCTTTCGGCGCTCGGGCCGGCGGTGCACTCGACCTCCGCGACGAAGGCCGCACCCCAGGCCGGGGCCCCGCGTTCGTGGACCGGCTCCAGCTCGAGCGCCTCGACTTCGAGCCCGTCGACTCTCCAGGCGCCATTCTATCCCACCCTCATCCGGACGCCGCCGCGCCGGCGAGCGTGAGAGCGGACGCCGCCGCGCCGGCGAGCGTGAGAGCGGACGCCGCCGCGCCGGCGAGCGTGAGAGCAGACGCTGCCGCGCCGGCGAGCCGACGGTCGACCAACCGCCTACTCGCCCGGCAGCGCGAACACCACGAGCCGCTCGTTCCCCCGCGGCTCGCCGCTCGCCGGGGCCGAGACGTTGGCCGCCACGTACTGCCGGCCGTCGCTCCCGGCGTAGGTGATGGGAACGGCCTCGACGTTGTAGTCGAACGCCACCGACCACAGCTCGTCGCCGGTGCGCGAGTCGAAGGCGCGGAACCGCCGGTCGACGGTGGCGCCGATGAACACGAGGCCGCCCGCGGTGACGATGGGACCGCCGACGTTGCGACTGCCGACCCTCTGCTTGCCCTCGGGCAGGAGCTCGTCGATGCCCAGCGGCACCTCCCACGCGATGGCGCCGGTGGCCGCCTCGACCGCGACGAGGCGCGCCCACGGCGGCTTGAAGCAGGGCAGGGCCCCGAGCCGCTCACCGTCCGCGTCGAAGATCGGGGCCTCGAACGGCGGACCGGCCTCGCGGACGAAGGCCACCTGGTCGTCGGTGTCCGAGGGGTACAGCTCGTTCTCCGTCATCCAACCGCTGATCGGCTGGTCCTTGGAGTTGACGAAGATGTAGCCGAGCTCGGGATCGTAGGCGGTGCCGTTCCAGTTCACGCCGCCGCCGGTCCCGGGAAACACGAGCGACGGCGGGGTGCCTTCCTGCCGGTAGCGGATGGGCGTATAGGGTCCGTCGTTGTAGTAGCCGACGGTGTCCCACAGCTCGCGGCAGGCGGCGGCGTGCTCGGGGGTGGTGTCGTCGGCGGTGACGATGTCGCCGGGGCCGATGCTGACCCGCGACACCGGGGGCGGCGCGAGGGGGAACGGCTGGGTCGGCGAGTACTGCTCGCCGGGCACGTCGCCGACGGGCACCGGTCGCTCCTCGACCCCGTGCACGGGCTCGCCGGTGACGCGGTTCAGGATGAACATCCACCCCGACTTGCCGACCTGCGCGAGGGCGGGGATGACCTCGCCGTCGCGCTCGATGTCCATCAGGCCCGGCGACGGCGGCAGGTTGTAGTCCCACAGCTCACGGTGGATGTTCTGGAAGTACCACGCGAGCTCGCCGGTGGCGATGTCGATGGCGATGGTCGAGTTCGCGAAGAGGTTGTCGCCGGGGCGGTCGCCGCCGTAGAAGTTCGAGCCCGGGCTGCTGACGGGCATGTAGACGAGGCCCCGCTCCTCGTCGACGGTGAGGGTGAACGCCCACACGTTGTTCCCGATGCGGTCGCGCCAGCTCTGGTTGCCCCAGGTCTCGCTGCCGAAGTCGCTCTCGGTGGGCAGGGTCGGGAACTCCCAGAGCAGGGTGCCGCTCGCGTCGAGGGCCCGCGGCCAGGCCCGCGTCGGCTCTCCCCCGCCCCGGGGCTGGTTCAGGTGGGGCGCGATGTGCCGCTGTCCGGGGCCGAAGGCGCTCGAGCCCAGGATCAGGGTGTCGTCGTAGACCACCGGCACGCCGGTGTAGGGAATGCGCACCGCCGCCTCGCCCCCGTCGCCGAACGCGGCGTCGCGCTCGCCCGTCGCCGCCTGCAGGGCGACGACCTTCGACAGGCTGGTGAAGTAGATGCGGGCCTCGTGGTCGTCGGTCGCCGGACCGTAGGCGACGCCGCGGAACGACGCCAGCCCCTCGGCCAGCTCGTGCCGCCAGATCTCCTCGCCGGTCTCGGGCCGCAGGGCCACCACCCGGTTGCCCGACGCGAGGTACATCACGCCGTCGACCACGATCGGCGTCACCTGCTGGAAGAGCTCGGCCGGGCTCGGCCCCTCGATGAACCCGTCCTCGGGGTGGAACCGGTACGACCAGACCTCCTCGAGCGAGGCGACGTTCGACGTGTCGATCTGGTCGAGGGGCGAGTAGCGGGTGCCAGCGAGGTCGCGGTTGTAGGTGGGCCAGTCGGCGGCGGCGCTCCCCCCCGCCTCCTGCGCCGCGACCGGAGCCGTCGCCATCGCGAGCGCGACCAGCGCCCCGGCCACCCGGCCGGCCGGGAACGAGCGTTCACGGGAAGTCCGGATGCCGGTGGTGAATCGCATGGGCTGTCTCCTCTCGCTTCCCGGGAAGGACGCCCGCCCGCGGGGGCTACCGCCACGGGGGCGGAGCCGTCTCCTCTCGCTTCCCGGGAAGGACACCGACGGTAGCTTCCTTGTCGCGCGCCAAGCGCAGGAAGCCGAAGAAACCGGCTGCGCGCGGGCGAAGTCGGCACCTTGTTCCGACCACCGTCCCAAGGGCCGCCGTCAGGTGATGCGCTGCCGGCCGAACTCCGCCTGGAGGCGCTGGATGCGCTCGCCCGTGGCACGGCGAATCTCGTCCACGACGGACAAGGCGTGGCGGCCGGCGTCTCCGGCGAGCTGGGCCTCGGTCGAGGCGTCGACATTCGCCCGCAACGCCGCGAGCTCGTCGAGCGTGCCTCGCGCCTCGTCCAGGCGCTGCCGCCACACCTCGTGGCGGGACCGCGTGTCCGGACGCCCGCTCAACTCCTCCAGGATGGCGATCTCGTCGTGGGCGATCGCCTCCAGCTCGGCAATGGTCTCCAGCAGCGATCCCCGCACGCCGTCGGGCTCGCGCTCGCACCCGAGGGCGGCCAGCATCGCCAGGGCGGCGAGACCGGCCGCAACGCGCCCGAGCATGACCCTACACGCCGGACAGCGGCTCGAGCGGGAGCCGGCCGTTGCTGTGGCCGAGCTGCTCGATGGGCACCCCCATCTTGTCGAGCAGGCTCAGGTGGAGGTTGGCCACCGGCGTGTCCTCGGGGTACTTCACGTGCCGCCCGCCGGTGCCCGCCCCGCCGCCGGCGAGGAGGATGGGCAGGTTGGTCGAGGCGTGGGAGTTGCTGTCGGCCATGCCCGCGCCGTAGACGATCATCGAGTGGTCGAGCAGCGTGCCGTCGCCGTCCTGCGTGGCGGCGAGCCGGTCGACGAAGGCCGAGAAGAGCTGCACGTGGTACTGGTTGATCTTCGTCAGCTTGGCCAGCTTCTCGGGGTCGCGCTGGTGGTGCGAGATGGGATGGTGGGCGTCGGGCACCCCGATCTCGGCGTACGTCCGGCCGGTGATCTCCCGCCCCATCATGAACGTCACGACCCGCGTGAGGTCGGTCTCCCAGGCGAGGGCCATCAGGTCGAACATCAGCCTGGCATGGTCGCCGACGGTGTCGGGAATGCCGGCGGGCTGGGCCACCACCGGCAGCTCGCGGTCGCTCTGGGCCTCGGCCATCTGGATGCGGCGCTCGATGTCGCGAACCGCGTCGAGGTACTGGCCGAGCTTGGCCTGGTCGCCGGCCCCGAGCTGGCGCGAGAGGTCGGCGGCGCGGTCGGTGACCGAGTCGAGCAGGCTCGCGTCCTTCTCGAGCCGCGCCCGGCGAATCGCGGGGTCGGTGCTGCCGGTGTCGCCGAACAGGCGCTCGAACACCGCCCGCGGGTTGTTCTCCATCGGCAGCGGGGTCACGTCGTTCGCCCACGCGATGGTGTTGGTGTAGGCGCAACTGAAGCCGTCGTCGCACGAGCCGGCGAAGTCGCGCCCGTCGAGGGCGAGCTCGAGGGTCGCGAGCTGGGTCTCACGGCCGTGCACCCGGCCCGCGAGCTGGTCCATCGAGACCCCGCCCCGCAGGTCCGAGCCGTCGTCGGGCTTCGACGGCACGCCGGTGAGGAACCGGGTCGAGGAGCGGGCGTGCGGCCCCTCGCTCTCGACGCCGTGCATGCCCGACAGCAACTCGACGTGCGAGCGGTACGGCTCGAGCGGCTTCAGGATGGTCGGGAACTCGAAGCCGGCGCCCTCGGTGGACGGCGTCCAGTGCGGCATCATCATCCCGTTGGGGACGTACACCACGCCGAGCCGGCGCACCGGGGCCGCCGCCGTCGTGCGCAGGGCCGCGAACGCGGGCACCATCCCGTCGAGCAGCGGCAACGCGAGCGAGGCCCCGAGCCCTCGGAGCACGGTACGACGGGGAAGCGCCTTCTGGGTGACGATCATGATTCGGTCCTCCGCATCCGGAACGGTGTGCTCTTCACGATGCCGACAATGATAGACGACCAGCGGTAGTTGTCGGAAGCCGCCTCGCGGGTGATGGCCCGCACGGTGGGCCGGTCGTAGTACTCCGGCCCCCGCCCCAGCCCGTAGGCCAGCAGCTTCTCGGTCAGGGTCCGAACGAACTGATGGCGCCGCTCCAGCAGGAGCGAGCGCAGCCCCACGGGCCCGTCGAACGCGGTGCCGTCGGGCAACTGCCCAGACGAGTCGATGGGCAGCCCGGCGGTGCCGGTGGTGCGCCAGCGCCCCACCGCGTCGTAGTTCTCCAGGGCCAGCCCCAGGGGGTCCATCGGGGCGTGGCACACCGAGCAGGCGGGGCTCTCGCGGTGGCGGGCGAGCCGGTCGCGCACGGTGGCGGCCCGGCCGTCCGCGCCCCGCTCCGGCAGGTCGGGCACGTCGGCCGGGGGCGGGGGCGGAGGCGTCCCGAGGATGTTGATCAGCATCCACTTGCCGCGCAGCACCGGCGACGTCCGGTTCGGGTACGACGTCACCGTCAGCACGCTGCCGTGCCCGAAGATGCCGCCCCGCCGCTCGGCCAGGTCGTCGTCCAGGCGCACCCGCCGGAAGTGGCTGCCGTAGACGTTGGGGATGCCGTAGTGGTTGGCGAGCCGCTCGTTGACGAACGTGTAGTCGGCCCCGAGGAGGTCGAGCACGCTGCGGTCCTCGCGCAGCAGGCTGTCGACGAAGAGCTCGCTCTCCTGCCGGAACGCCTCGCGCAGGTTCTCGTCGAACTCGGGGAAGGTGATGGCGTCGGGCACGACGCTGCGCAGGTTGCGCAGGTACAGCCACTGACCCGCGAAGTTCCGCACCAGCTCGGTCGCCCGCGGGTCGGCGAGCATGCGGCGCGTCTGCGCCTCGAGCACGTCGGGGTCGGCGAGACGGCCCGCCTCGGCGAGGGCGAGCAGCTCGTCGTCGGGGCCGGTCGACCACAGGAAGAACGAGAGCCGCGACGCGAGGTCGAGGTCGCTCAGGGCGTAGGCGGTCCCCGGCCCCGCGTCGACGGGGTCGCGGACCACCCGGAACAGGAAGTCGGGGGCGATGAGCACCCGCTCGAGGGCGAGCTGGATGCCGGCGTCGAAGCTGCCGCCGTCGCGCCCCGCCCGGTAGAACTGCATCAGGGTGTCGAGGTCGCCGGCGTCGACGGGCCGGCGGTAGGCGCGCCGGGCGAGCGAGCCGAGGATCTCGCGCGCGCACCGCTCCTCGTCGGCCGCCGTCTCGCCGTCGGGGCGGCACGTGAAGATGGCGCGGCGGCTCGGGGTGTCCCCCGGCCCGCCCGCCGACGAGTAGGGGCCGCCGATGACGACGTGCTCGACCGCCGCGTAGCCGTCCCGCATCTCGTTGACGGCGACCGCGAACACGCTCTGGCGGGGCTGCAGCACCCCTTCCGGCTCGGTGAACCGCCGCACGAACGAGACCCCGACGACGTGCGGGCCGGCCTCGGCCTCGAAGCGCACCCGCATGTTGGCGTCGGCGAAGAGCATGTACTCTTCCCACTCGGGGTCGCCGAACAGGTTGCCGCCGTAGCTGGCCGGGGCCTGCACTCCCTCGGGCTCCTCGCCGCCGAAGACGAAGGTGCGGACGAGCTCGCCGTCCAGCCGCACCTCGAGCTCGTGGCGCGAGCCCATGCCCCGGACGTAGTTCACGTAGTTGCGGTGCAGGCGGATCTGGAGGTCGTACTCGCCGGCGACGGGGAAGACGTGGCGGATGGCGATGCCCCCGCGCGACCCGAACGGCAGGTCGTCGCTCATCCGGTCGTCCTGCAGCAGCAGGATGGGGACCTTGTAGGTCTCCGCCGCCGGCCCCAGCGGCGCCTCCCCGAGCGCGGTCCGCCCGATCTTGCGCGCGGCCGACAGGTACCGCTCCATCAGGGCGGAGGAGACGGTGAGCACGTCGGCGTTGTTGTCGAAGCCGTACTCGTCGAAGTCGTCGGCGGGCAGCAGGTCGTCGACGTCCACGTCCACCGCCAGCAGGTCGCGCACCGCGTTGGCGTACTCGGCCCGGTTCAGACGGTGCACGGCCTGGGTGCGCCCGGGGTCCGGCGCGGCGAGGGCGACGCGGTCGATCTCCGATTCCAGCCACCCCGCGACCCGGTCGTAGGTCTCGGCGGCGGGCCTCGGACGGCCCACCGGGGGCATGGCGCGGGTGCGCAGCTTCGTCACCACCCTCTCCCACAGCTCGGCGTGGCCCGCGACGGCGGAGAGATCCTGGCCGTCGAGGCTGAGGCCGGCGGTGCGGAGCCGGTCGTTGTGGCAGGTCAGGCAGTACCGGTCGACGGTGGCCCCGAGCAGGTCGGCGCCGGCGGCAGCGTCGGGCTGGGCGAGCGCCCCGGTGGCGGCGAGGGCCGGCGACAGCAACGCGGCCAGGACCAGGGCCGCGCCGAGACGGAACCGTTGCGGAACAGCTAGCATCGTGGGTCGGCCCCCCTGCGCGCCGCCGAGAATCGGCCTGAACCCGTTCCCCGCGACCAGCCGGCCCGCCGCCGCCCGCGGTACCGGCAACGGGCGCGACGAGACCGCATGTCGCGGTCGGGGAAGAACGGACCGTGCACTCTGGTCAATGTGACTGTGGAACGGCGATTTCGCCACGGATCGAATCGGTCATAGTCTGGCCGAACACCTGCCCGGTGTCAATCGAGCGCGACCGCGGCGAGGGGGGCGGGGGCGCGGTTATCATGGCGGATGAGCACGCCCGACGCCTGACATGCCGCTAGCGCAAGGGACGAAGATCGGCGCCTACGACGTGACCGGCCCCCTCGGGGCCGGGGGCATGGGCGAGGTCTACCGCGCCCGCGACACGAAGCTCGACCGGCACGTGGCGCTGAAGGTGCTGCCCGAGGCGTTCACCGCCGACCCCGACCGGCTGGCGCGCTTCGAGCGCGAGGCGAAGGTCCTCGCCTCGCTGAACCACCCGAACATCGCGCAGATCTACGGCGTCGAAGAGAGCCGGGGCTCGCGGGCGCTGGTGCTGGAGCTGGTCGAGGGTCCGACCCTCGCCGACCGCCTCGACCGCGGGCCGATCCCCCTCGACGAGGTGCTGTCCATCGCCCGGCAGATCGCCCTCGCCCTCCAGTCGGCCCACGAGTCGGGGGTGATCCACCGCGACCTCAAGCCCGCCAACGTCAAGGTGCGCGCTGACGGCGCCGTGAAGGTCCTCGACTTCGGTCTCGCCAAGGCCCTCGACACCGCGCCCCCCGCGCCCGAGGCGGACTCGGGCATGACCGCGACGCTCACCGCCTCGGTGACGCGGATGGGCGCCGGCCTCGTCATGGGGACCCCGGCCTACATGTCGCCCGAGCAGGCCGAGGGCCGGCCCACCGACGCGCGCGGCGACCTCTGGTCGTTCGGCGTCGTCCTCTACGAGATGCTCGCCGGAGAGCGGCTTTTCGCGGGCGAGACGGTGGCGCAGGTGCTGGCCCGGGTGATCGACCGCGATCTCGACCTGTCGGTCCTGCCGTCCGCGACGCCGGCGCCGGTGAGGCGGCTGCTGCGCCGCTGTCTCGAACGCGACCGGCGGCGCCGCATGCGCGACGCGGGCGAGGCCGTCAGCGACCTCGAGGCGGCGGCCTCGCTGGAGACCCGGCCGGAGGACGCGGCCCGGTCGGCCGCGGCGGAGCCGTCGCCGCTGCGGGCGTCGCGGGCCCGCCTCGCCTGGGCGGCCGGGGGCCTCGCCCTCGGGGCGCTCCTCGCCGCGGCGGCGGCCTCGACCCTCGCCCCCGCGCACGAGCCGCCCGCGGTCCGGCGCCTCACCCTCGACCTTTCGGCGCCCATGGCCCGCGGGTCGGCCCTCGCCCTGTCGCCCGACGGCTCGACCCTGGCCTACGTGGCCCGCACCGGCCGCGCCGGCCGGACCCGGCACTTGATGGCCCGTCGCCTCGACGAGGCCGGCGCCGAGCGGCTGGACGGCACCGAGGGCGCCCTCGACCCGTTCTTCTCGCCGGACGGCGCGTGGATCGGGTTCTTCGCGCTGGAGGGGCCGCCCGGACCGACGGAGCGCCTGCAGTACCGCTGGACGCTGAAGAAGACGCCGGTCGGCGGAGGCGCGCCGGTGACCCTGGCCGAGAACGTCCCCGTCCTGCGCGGGAGCTGGGGCGACGACGACCGCATCGTCATCGGGGCCCTCGGCGGCCTGCTGGGCGTGCCCGCGGCCGGCGGCGCACCCGAGCCCCTGCTGCCGGCCGGCGCGGTCCCCGAGCTCGCGGTGTGCTCGTCGCCCCACGTGCTGCCCGGCTCCGCCGCGGTGCTCTACGCCGAGCAGTCGCCCGACGGCGCCCAGGTGAAGGCGGTGTCGCTGACCGGCGGCGAGCCGCGCACGGTGGCGTCCGACGCGACGGCGGCCGCCTACACCCCGACCGGCCATCTCCTGCTGCAGCAGGTGAACCCGCCGACGCCGGGAAGACCGGGGCCTGGCAGCGCCACCCTGCTCGCGGCCCCCTTCGACGCCGAGCGGCTCGAGCTGAGCGGCGCGCCGGTCCCCGTCGTCCCCGGCGCCGGCGCCGCCGCGTGGTCCGCGGACGGCACGCTGCTCTACGCGGCCGACGCCGGGCTCGACGCGGGCGAGACCCGGCGCACGCCGGTGTTGATCGACCGGGACGGCCGCGAAGAGGCGGTCTCCGCCCCGCCGCGGGCCTACGGCACGCCGCGCTTCTCCCCCGCCGGCGACCGTATCGCCCTCGACGTCACCGAGAACGACGGAGCGGCCGACGTCTACGTCCACGACCTCGCCCGCGATGCGACGAACCGCCTGACCTTCGACGGCTGGAACGTCAGCCCGGTCTGGTCGCCCGACGGGCGGCGCGTCGTGTTCACGTCGATGCACGCCGACGGGTCCGTCCTCTCCCGCAAGGCCGCGGACGGCACCGGCCAGGTGGAGGCGTTGACGGCGCCGGGCCCGTTCGAGACGGCCTCGGCCTGGACCGGCGGACCCGGCCAGCCGGGAGCGCTCCTCCTCATGCGCGCGAGCGGCCTGGCGGACGTCGACATCCACCTGCTGCCCCTCGACGGCGACGGGAGGTCGGAACCGCTGATCGCCAGCGACGACATGGAGGGGTGGCCCGCGGTCTCGCCCGACGGCCGCTGGCTCGCCTACCACTCCAACGAGTCGGGCCGCCCCGCCGTCTACGTCCGCCCGTTTCCCAACGTCGAGGACGGCAAGTGGCAGGTATCGCTGCGCGGCGGCCTCATGCCGGTCTGGTCGCGCGACGGCCGCGAGCTGTTCTACGTCGCCACCGGCCCGGAGGGGCTGAGGATGATGGCGGTGGAGTACGGCGGCGAGACCGCGTTCACCGCCTCGCGCGCCGAGCGGCTGTTCACGCTGCCGGGCCCCGTCGATCTCGGCGGCGTGTTCCGCAACTGGGACGTCGCCCCCGACGGCCGCCGCTTCGTCGTGCTCCGAGAGGCGGAGGGGAACGCGTCGCCCGCCGACCCGCGCCAGGGACCGACCCGCCTCGTCTACGTCGCCAACTGGTTCACCGAGCTCGCCGAGCGGGTGCCGGTCCCCTGACCGCACCGCCTCCACGCCAGCGGCTTCCCCTTGCCGCCGGCCGGTCATGCCCGGTCATCATGAGCGCGCCCGACCGCGCAGCCGTGTCAGCGCCCCGTCAGGCGCGGGTCCACGCGCAGGTGCGGGCGGATGCGCCTCGAACTCCTCTTGCGGCCCGGCGGCGCCTGTGGTACAAGCATCCGTTGACAACCTTCGTCTCGACACGACACGCACGCGACCCGGGCCGCCAAGGAGATCCCGAATGAAGCTCACGCGCACGCTCGCCGCTCTTCTCGCGTTCGGCATCGTCTCGGCCATCGGCGCTCCCGGCTACGCCGAGAACGGCGCCGAGGCCGCGGTGACCTACTACAAGGACGTGCTGCCGATCATGCAGGAGAACTGCCAGACCTGCCATCGGCCGTCCGGGGCCAACATCAGCGGGCTCGTCGCCCCGATGTCGTTCATGGACTACCGCGAGACCCGGCCCTGGGCCCGCGCCATCGCCAGCAAGGTCGAGTCGCGCGAGATGCCGCCGTGGTTCGCCTCGGCCCCCAAGGGCGTGTTCGAGAACGAGCGCGGCCTGACCGACGCCGAGATCAACACCATCCTGAGCTGGGTCGCGGCGGGCGCGCCCGCCGGCGACATGGCCCACGCCCCGCCGTCGCGGCAGTTCGCGGAGGACGCCAACGACGGCTGGAGCCTCGGCACCCCCGACTTCGTGGTCAAGATGCCCGAGCCGTTCCTGGTCGAGGACGACATCTACGACCTGAACATCACCTTCTACACCCAGCTCACCGAGGACATCCTGCCCGAGGACACCTGGGTCAAGGGTTGGGAGTTCCGGGTCGGCGACAACGCGATCACCCACCACATGTGCTCGTCGATGATCGCGCCCGGCGCCTTCATCCCCGAGGGCGCGGTGGAGGACGAGGGCGCCGACACGGCCGGCAGCCAGCTCCTGAGCTGCGTGGCCGAGGGCGGCGAGCCCGACATGCTGCCCGAGGGCTTCGGCGTGCTGCTCGAGACGGGGTCGAGCATCTCGTTCAACATGCACTACCACAAGGAGCCGGCCGAGGGCTCGTCCGTCTGGAGCGATCCCGAGATCGCGTTCTGGGTCGCCGACGAGCCGGTCGAGCACCAGGTCATCAACGACACCCTCTACAACCGCGGGTTCGAGATTCCGCCCAACCACCCGAACTACCGCGTGGGCTCGTCGCGCGTCCTCGAGAAGGACACCCTGGTGCTGACCTACTGGCCGCACGCCCACCTGCGGGCCGTCGCCGCGCGTTACACCGCGTTCTACCCCGACGGCACCGAGGAGCTGCTGCTCGACGTGCCGCACTACGACCAGAGCTGGCAGGTGACCTACAAGTACAAGGAGCCGAAGCTGCTGCCCAAGGGCACCCGCATCGACGTCGACTTCTGGTACGACAACACCGCCGAGCGGGCGTCGCGGCGCAGCTTCGACCCGAACCGGTTCGTCGGCTACGGACCCCGGACCGACGACGAGATGTCGCTCGGGTTCATCGGCTACGCCGAGGTCGACGAGCCCGCGGCGATGCCGACCACCGACAACGACTGACGCCGGCGCCGTCGGCGCGGCGTGGCTTCATGGCGGGGGCGGGGCTCGTTGGTCCCGCCCTCGCTTTTTCTGCGGGGAGTTTCGATATCCCGCGGGCAATAGCCGATTCTGCCGGGGACAACGGCGTTCCGCGGCAAACAACGGGTTCCGGGGGAATCGGAACCGGAGCGAACAACCGGTTTCGCCGAAAACAACAGAGTTCCGGGGGAGCGTCGGAACCGGTGAACAACGGGTTCCAGAGGGGAACAGCGGGTTCCGGGGAAACAACGGGTTCCGGCGGAACATCGGATTCTGCGGGGAACATCGCCATGGCGACCATCGGTGACAACCATCCTGCCGGCCCAGGCCGGCGCGGCCTCGCGTCCATGCGCCTGGCCCCGCTCGCCGTCGCCTGCGGCCTGACCGCCCTGGCGGGGGCGCACGCCGGCGCCCAGACACCGCCGCCCACCGAGGAGGCGGACGGGCTCGTGCACGCCTCCCTGGTGCTGGAGGGACAGGAGATCGACGTCGCGTTCCCGCCCGACCTCGCCGCGACCGGCCCGGCCTACGCCGAGCTGCTTGCGGGCCAGGCGGTGCGCCTCGGGACCTTCGAAGGACATCGCGCCCTGCGGATCGGAACGCTCGAAGCGGACCTCGAGGCGCTGGCCGCGGAGCGGGCGGCGGCTTTGGCGCGGATGGCGGCCGAGGCGCAGGAAGCCGCCGCCGCGCAGGACGAACCGGCAGGGGCCGAGCCGGCCGAGGACGACGGCGAGACCGATGCCGCGGCGGCCGACGCCGCGCCGGAACCGGCCGAGCCGCCCGATCCCGAGCTGTGGATCGCGAGGGACGCCGAGGGGTGGCGCCTGGAGATCCGAACCGCCGGCACCTCGGACGGGGACGAGGCAGCCGCCCACGTCGTGCCTCTGCACCACACGGAGACCGCCGCCGCGTCACCGGTCTTCTCCGCCTCGGTGCATGCCACCGCGGCCGAGACGGGCCGGCTGGATCTGCGCTGGGGGCGCCAAACCTGGAGCAGCGACTTCCGCTTCGACGAGCTGCCGCCGCCGCCCCGCCGCCCCCGGGTCTCGGGCCGCGGCACCCCCCGGGAGGCGGCGGACGACAGCACGCGGATCACCCGCAACAACATGCTCAACGAGCGCAACGAGACCGCGATGGTGCTGCCCGACGGGGCGCGCATCTCGATGCTCTACTGGAAGGGCATCGACGTCGAGGACGAGGACTACCCCACCCTGGCCGACACGCCCGACGGAGCGGTCGTCGAGATGATCCGCGCCCCCGTCCTCCGCCTCAAGTCCGACGTGTCGCTACGGTTCGGCGAAGCCGCCGTCCCCACCGGCAACCTCGCCCCCGGATTCGCCGGGGCCTACGGCGTCTGGCTGCGCCGGGCCGGCGCCGGCTGGCGTTTCGTGTTCAACCACGAGCCCGACTCCTGGGGCACGCAGCACGACCCGGACTTCGACGCAGGCGAGACACCGGTCGAGTACTCGCGCACCGCGGGCTCGTTCCGGCCGCTGGGTGCCACTCTCGTCCCCACCGGAAGAGACCAGGGGCGCCTCGTCGTGCACTGGGGCCCCCACGAGTGGGCCGCCGACTTCAGGGTCGTCCGCTGAGCATCCGGACAAGGACCGTCTCTCTCCGGGCCAACTCACGTCGGTGCTCCACGGCGACGTGAGCTGGCAGCCGCCCACCTCGCCCACGCCGGGACGATCAGAGGGCCGCTACCCCGTCCGATCGTGCAAATCGTTCGATCGGATCGTAGGATTTGCACGATCTGGTGAGGCGGCAACGGCGACGGAACCACGACGAGCTCTCCTCCGTGGATCTCGTACCGCCGCCCGTCGTCGGGCATCACGGGTAGGTCGCTGTAGCCGACGGCTGCACGTCCTGCATGGGCGCCATCGTGTCGCTGCCCGCAGAGCGGATCCGTGCCAGCGCGGCACCCCCCGCCCACGGCAAGGGGGTGCGCCGTCCCGCCGCCTCAAGCACCCGCCACGAGTGCCTGCGAGAGGCACGCGTCGCCCGAGACGCCCCGAGGCGGAAACGACAACGAGATACGGGTGGAGGGTACGCTGGTTCCGGGCGAACGGCGGCTACCCGTCTTCAGAACCGGACCGTCTTCAGAACCGGAACAGTCGGTTGAACTTGACCACGAAGCCGCGGTTGCGGAGGTCGAGGCCCCGGTCGGGACGGAACCCGTTGGTGACGTCGCGGTCGTCGGTGTAGACCACGAACAGCTCGCTGCCGGGGCTGTACTCCCACCGCAGCCGCAGGTTGCTGCTGAACGAGTTGTCGGCCGAGTTGTACTGCAGGAGGCCGCTGAAGAACATCCGCGGGTTGAACGCGTAGTTCACCCGCGTCACCGCCAGGTTCGACTGGAACTTGCCGTACGGCGTGTCGATCCAGTTGAACGACACCGTCGGCTCCACCGACATCTGCGGCAGCACCGCGATGCGCCCCTGGCTCAGCTCGAGGCTCGTCAGCTCGCCCCCGAAGTAGTCGCCCCGCCTCAGCGCCACCTGCCCGTTCACGCGCCGCTGCTGGCCGATGGCGTAGGCCACCTGGTAGTCGGCGAAGCTGTAGTCCCCCACGGGGATCGTGAAGTCGGCGCCGGGCGGCGTGAAGGGCTCCAGGAGCAGCTCGTAGTTGTCGGTCGCCGAGAACGTCAACTGGTCGCTCGACTCGAACTCGGTCTGGAACGACACGAGGCGCTGGCGGGTCTCGAGCTGGGTCTCGTCGGCCAGCAGGATGTAGTCGACGGCGCCATCCAGGCTGAACTGGCGCACGCTCTCGATTGACGCCGGCCGGGGGCTGAACCGGCCCGACACGTAGGTGCGCCGGAAGTTGTCGCGCCGCAGGAACCCCACCTCGGGCAGGAAGTTGTCCTCGACCACCAGGTGGTCCACCTGCATGCCGTAGCGGTCGGCCGCGTACTCGAACTTGCCCTGGTAGCTGGTGTCCTTGCCCTCGTACTCGGGGCTCGGCACCTGGGTCCGGGCGAAGTAGCTGATGAGGCTGACGTTCTCGAAGAACGCGAAGGTCCCGTCGACCCCGTAGGCCTGGCTCGCCCCCGGCGCCACCCGCGACACCGACCGGTTGGTGAACATCCCCCCGACCGAGCTGCGGCGGAGGATGTCGCGCCGCAGCCGCACCACCGTGAAGTTGGTCGGCTTGCTGGCCGAGACCACCTCGTCGCCGGCGTGGATGTTCAGCGCGCCGACGTCGAACGGGCCCATCTTTCCGGTGACCCGCGCGCCGCCGACGATGGGGATCACGCGGCCCCGCTCGAGGCCGATCTTCCGGCTGTAGAAGAGCTGCGGCACGTTCACGTCGCCGAAGACGCCGCCCACCGGACCGCCTCCCGGTCCGCCGAACCGGCCGGTGACGCCGCCCCGCGCGAAGCCGAAGATGCCCCGCCCCTCCAGGAAGAACTCGCGCTTCTCGGGGAAGAACAGCGGGAACCGGGTCAGGTTGACCTGACGCTCGTCCACCTCGACCTGCGCGAAGTCGGTGTTCCAGGTGAAGTCGGCGGTCAGGTTCTGGGTGATGCCGTACTTGACGTCGATGCCCCCGGTGCCGCTCCCCTCGTTGTTCACCACCGGATTCGCGGTCAGGTCGGTGGAGATGCCCCCGATGCCATACGGCTTGACCTCGATGTTGCGGCTCGCCGGGGGCGGCTCGAGGCCGACGAGGGTGCCCGCGGCCGAGACCCGGAAGATGCCGGCCGAGCCGCTGCCGCCGCCGGCCGAGATGGGCAGCCGGGTCAGGTACACCCACTCGTTCTTGCGGCGGATGGCGCGGCGGAGCTGGATGCCCCAGATGTGGGGCGGCTCGGAGCGGTAGCGGAGGGTCTTGAAGGGGATCTCCATCTCGACCGTCCAGCCGCCGACAAAGCGGCCGGTCCGCACGTCCCACACCGGGTTCCAGTCGGAGTTGGGGTTGCCCTCGTTCGTGAACTGCTGGTCGGCACGTGCCCCCAGGGGGTTCGTATAGAAGTTGAAGCCGTTGCGACGGTCGTAAAAGGTGTCGAAGAAGGCCGTGAACGTGTCGTTCTGGCGGAGCTGGCTGGTGTCGCGGCGCATCTCGTTGGCGACCCACTGGCTCTCGGGGGCCGAGTCCCAGACCCGCGCGGAGACGTAGACGTTGATGTCGTCGAAGAGGATCCACGCCTCGGTCCGCTCCGTGGCGGGGGCGCCGATGTCGGGTACCTGCTGGATGAAGCCGGTGATCGGAGGGACCGTCTCGTAGACCGGCTCGTCGAGCACGCCGTCGAGCCGGATGCCGTCGGCCAGCCGGATCGCCCGGACCGTGGTCCGGCCCTCCTCGTCGCGATTCATCACCTCGGGCGCGACGGGGGCCGGCGGTCCGTCGATGAGCGACGCAAGCGATGCCGCGGTGCCGGCCAGGAAGCCGCCGGGCGCCACGGCCCCGGCCGCCGGGGACGGCGCCGGCGAGCCGCCGGGCGCCACGGCCGCCGGGAACGGCGCCGGCGCTGCCGTCGCGGGCGCCGGAGACGGCGACGCCGGGGCCGGCGCGCCCGCGAAGGGATCGGCGCCGGGGGCGGTCCGAGCCTCCCCGAGGCCGGCGGCCGCCGGCCGGTCCGGAGGCGACAGCGGCCGCCCGAACGAACCGGCCCGGCCCGGCGGTACGGTTTCCGTGGCAGGGGCAGTGCCCGCGGTCGCGGGCGATGCGGACACGCCGGGCGAGCGACTCTCCCTCGGGACAACGGCCCGTCCGACCGGCGCCTCGGGCTCGGTCAGCGCGACGACGAGGCGGTCCTGCAGGTCGAACAGGTCCGGCGAGGCGCCGTCGACGATGGCGGAACGCACGACGTCGCCGCCGGCCGCCGACACGACACGAGCGGTGATGCGAAGCTGGCTCCCGAAACGCTGATAGGCGCCGACGAGCACGAACGGGACGTCGAGAGCACGGCCGACCCGGGCGGCCTCGGCGGCCGAGACCGGCCCTTCCGGCGGCGCATCCCCCGCCGCCGGCCCTCCGCGCTGCACGACGACCGCGCTTCCGGGGGGAAACCCCGCCACCACGGCCTCGGCGATGCCCAGGCCCATCCAGTCGTCGACCGCGCCTCCCGTCAGGTTGGTGAACGGCACGACGGCCACCGTTCCCGCCAGCGGCGCGGCGAACGGGTCCGCGGGCCGCTGCGCCGACGCCGGGGCCGGGGTCGACGCCAGCGCCACCCCCACCAGCACCGCCCATGCCGGGGCCACCCGATTCACGCCTCTCGCTCCCACGCTCACCAGCCCCTCGCTCCCACGTTCACCAGCCCCTCGTCAGTGCGGACCGCAGCCGTGGCGCCACGCGGCAGCAGGCGCCGCTGCGTTCGACGCGCGCCGTAACTCCCTGGCCGCCGTTGTTCCGCCGAGTTGCCCGATCCGCCGCGAGCTACCCCGATCCGCTCGCTCGTCGCGCCCTGTCGGCCGGCGCGTTGGACCGGCGGGGGCGCCCGGCTTGCGGCGCGAGATCCAGACCACGGGATGCCGATCCCCCTGCAGCCCCCTCGAGCGGTCGCCACGAGCGCGCGGCGACCCGGGAGGCCCAAGCCTCCCAAGCCTCCCAAGCCAAGCTCGGGCCGCGGCTCGCCACCGACATCCTCGGCGCGGTGATCGAGGGAGGCCCGGGCCAGACCCGGCCGCGGCTCGCCACCGACGCTCGACTCAATAGGATACGTCGAATCCCGCCGGCCGTTTACCGGACCGCTGACCGGCCCCGGCGCCTGACGCTATAATCCATCCCGTTCAGCAGCTCGACGGCCACGACTCGAAACCAGCCCGAGATGCCCCGAGGGGCCGCGGAGGACCTGGGAATGGCTTCATCACGACGACGCTTCCTGATGCACGCGGCCGCCATGGGCGGCGCCGCCCTGGCCCGGCCGGCCTCGGCCCTGGCAGAGTCCGAGGGCGCCCCGCGCACCGGCCCCGAGACCTTCTCGCCCCCGGAGCTCCTGACCCGCCAGGCCGCCCGGAACCGGGCGGCGGCAGTGCGGGGGGCGGCGCCACCGGCCGCTGCCGCGGCAACGGCCCAGACCGAGGCCGACTACGCCGCGATGTACCGCGACCGCCGCAACTGGGGCCGCTGGGGCGACGACGACCAGGTGGGCGCCGTCAACCTCATCACCGCCGAGAAGCGCGCCGCCGCCGCCGGCCTCGTGCGCACCGGCCGCACCGTCTCGCTCAGCCGCGTCTTCGAGCCGCCGCAGCACTTCATCACCAAGGACTCGCTCGGCGGGAACGGCGGCTACGTCATGGACTACCTGGGCTTCATCTATCACGGCTCGACCGTCACCCACATCGACGCCCTCTGCCACATCTGGGACGAGGACGGCATGTGGCAGGGCCGCGACCCCGACGTCGAGATCACCACCCAGGGCGCCCACTTCGGCGACATCACCCACTGGAACGGCGGCATCATCACCAAGGGCGTCCTCATCGACGTGCCCCGCCACCGCGGCGAGCCCCACGTGACGGCCAACCGCCCCGTCCGCGGCGACGAGCTCGAGGCGATTGCGGCCGCCCAGGGCGTCACCGTCGAGCCGGGCGACGCCCTCCTCGTGCACAGCGGCTGGGCGTCGTACATGCAGAGCGGCGACGACGGCAGCCAGGGGCGCCCCGGCCTGCACCCGAGCTGCGCCGAGTTCATCCGCGACCACGACGTCGCCCTGCTCGGCTGGGACCTCATGGACGCCCGCATGGGCGCGGCCGACCTGCCCTGGCCGGTCCACGGAGTGCTCTTCAACTTCGGCGTCGCCCTGCTCGACAACGCCCGGCTCGAGCCGATCGCCGACGCCTGCGCCGAGGAGGGCCGGCACGAGTTCATGTTCATGCTGCTGCCCCTCAACGTCGCGCGAGGCACCGGCAGCCCCGCCAACCCGATCGCGATGTTCTGACGGGATTCGGCGGCGTCCGGGCGTCCTCGTCGTTGGCGACGGCTGGGCTTGGGGCGACCGCTCCCGGCACAGCAGGCCGGCGAACCCGATGGCGATGTTCTGACGGGATTCGGCGGCGTCCGGGCGAGTCGCGCCCGCCAGCGGCGCCCGGTCGCCGTCGGCTGCGCCTGGCGGCCGAGCCTGAACCCGTCAGGCCCGCGCCGCCGCCGTGGCCGGACGACGGTCAGGCGCATCCGAAGCGGTCAGCCTCGGGCCGGTTCCGACCGGTCGGGACCCGGATCCGTCGAGCCCGCGAGCTCGTCGAGATGGGCCAGGAACGGCCGGCCCTCGTGCGGCGGGTAAGCCTCGACGCGCTCGGTCGTCATGTCGTCGAAGAACCTGTCGTAGACCGTCGCCCGTTCGTGCTGCAGCGGCGTCGGGCAGTAGCAGACCTCGCTCCATTCGACGACACCCGCGTCCGTGACGACCGCACGCTCCATCGATTCCACGATCTCCTGTCCGTCCGGCCGCTGCCGCGCGATGGTGCCGTCGCGAAGCAGCCGCCGGAACTCGGCGGCCGCTCCCTCGCGAAGCCTCCCGCGCACCCGGTAGTGCATGGCTTCCCCCTGCGTCCGAATCCACCGTCGACTCTAGCACCAGCCGGCGGTGTTTCGCGACACCGGGTGGCCCTCCCGCTGCACCCGTCACGTGCGCACCAGCCGACTCGGCAGGCTATACAATGGCGTCATGATCTCGACTTCCACGCGAGAGCGGCGGGCCGGCGCGGCCATCGGGCCGCTGCTGGTTGCGGGTTTCCTGGCCGCCGGCGCCGGCCCCGTCCCGGCGCAGGCGCAGGACGAGCCGGAGTATCCCCACGCCTACCCGCGCGAGGGGGTCACGAAGCGGTTCGAGAACGATCGGGTGGTCGTGTGGGAGGTCGTGTGGCTGGACGGCGTGCCGCAGCCCTACCACCGCCATCGCTACGACATGACCGGCGTGTTCCTCCGCTGGGGACCGCTGCGGGTGACCCGGCCGGACGGAACCTTCACCGTCAGCGAGACGCCCTTCGAGATTCCCAGCACATTCCTGCTCCCCAAGGGCGTGACGCACAAGGAGGAGGGCATCGGGCAGCCCGAGCGACACTCGATCATGATCGACCTGAAGGACGATCCGGGGCCGGCGCCGGCGGCCCGGACCGACCTGCCGCCCGCGATGCCGATGGACGGGGCGACCCTGATGCTGGACCACGCGCGCGTGAGAGTCTGGGACGTCCCGCTGACCGAGGGACAGGAGCTGCCGCTCCACGTCCACACCGACACCGCCGTGGTCTTTCTCGAAGGCGGCACCCTCCGCTCGATCGCCGAGGACGGCGTCGAGGAAGACCGGACCTACGCCTACAAGGACGTCGACTACTGGCCGGCCGGCCGCGCGCACCGGCTCGTCGTGGTCGACGGTGCGCCGCGCGCGATCCTGTTCGAGCTGCAGGACTGACGGGGCGAATCGAGCTGACCGCGATGGCCTTTCGTTCGTCCGTACCAGGGTCCGGAGCCGTGACTCGCCTTCAGGCCGCGGTCGGTAGTACGATGACGACTGGGTTATCCGGGTACGGGAGAGTGCGATGTCAGACACACGCTCACCGGAGTCGTTCAGAGACTTCTACTGCGACACCATCGAAGAAGCCTTCACGGAACTTCGTCGCCGAAAGAGTACCGCTGAGGGCATCACGCGCCTGGAAGAGTCGCCGTACGGTGGGTATCGCGTGTACAGCGTACCTGTAGACTTGTTCGTCGACGATCTTGCGGACCCCATCCAACCGGTCGTACCGGGCAGCGCGTTCTCCACACGGAAGGTCATGTACCGGTGAACGACGAGGCGAGGACCGAGCGGAACCAGGAGAAGGACCTCGTTCCTCGGCAGTCTCCCGATTCCACCGACTCGGTGCAGGGCGAACTCTGGCCCATCTCCGAGCTGCTACAGCTCGAACGCAAGCGTGTCGACAGTCAGAACCGCCGCACCGAGGTCGCGCACCGGGCCATCGAAGCCAGCGATGCCGCCGACCAACGCCAGTACGACTACCACGTCGAGAGGCTGAGGCGAGACGACGAGGCTCGCAGACGTCGGCACGAATCCGGCACCAGACTGCTGTGGGTGCTGCTGGGCTCTGGCCTTGCCCTCACCAGCTTCTTCTTCTGGATGATCTTCTTCGGCGATGACACGCAGCGCACGGTGGCGCTCGACATCCTGAAGACCATCGGAACGGGATTGGGTGGGTTCGGGATAGTCTGGTTCTTCTGAAACGGGATTCGGCGACTCCTTGCGCACCGATAGGTGCCCGGCGGGCAGCACGGCAGAGCCTCCGACCCCGAGACCACGACGTCATGGACGCACTGGCCCGGGACATCCGCCACGCGGCGCGCGTGCTCGTCCGGCACCGCACGTTCACCTTGACCGCGCTCGCCATCCTCGCCCTCGGCATCGGGGCCAACACCGCAATGTTCAGCGTGGTCTACGGCCTGCTGCTCCGGCCGCTGCCGTATCCGGACGCCGGGGCGATCGTACGGGTGGGGTACGGCCGAGCCGCCCAGCCGGCGTCGATCGGGTGGCTCACCAACCGCAACCTGCCGAGGCTGCAGGAGGAGGCGGCGTCTTTCGAGCAGGTGGCCGGATACGCGCCGCGCTCCCTGGGCTGGCGGGGTCCCGACGGCCCCATCAGCCTGCGGGGCGCGACAGTCTCCCCTTCGCTCTTCCCGCTGCTGCGCGCGACGCCCCGGCTGGGCCGGCTCTTCACCGACGACGACGCGCGCCAGGACGCGCACCGCGTCGCCCTGCTGAGCTTCCGCACGTGGACCACCCGGTTCGCGGCCGACCCGGACATCGCCGGGGCGCCGATCGAGCTCGACGGCGAGCCGTACACGGTGGTGGGGGTGATGGCCGAAGGGTTCGCGTTCCCGGGCCCCGAGGACGAGCTCTGGACCCCCATGGTCATGCAACCCTCCGCCCCGGTCGAGAACGCCGGAGGCCGCACGCTCATGGTCTCGTTCGCCTTCTCGGCCCTCGGACGCCTGCGGCCGGGCGTGTCGCCGGCGCAGGCCGCGGCCGAGGTCGATGCGATCCTGCGGCAGCCGGACATCGGCGGCGCGCCGCCGGGCGCGGGAGGAACCGCGAACCAGGCCCCCGCGTTCGTGGGGCGCGTGGTCCCGCTGCAGGAGGAGATGGTCCGCGAGCACCGGCCGGCGCTGCTGGTGCTGAGCGCGGCGGCGGCGCTGGTGCTGCTGATCGCCTGCGTCAACGTGGCCGGCCTGCTCCTCGCCCGCGGCATCGCGCGGCAGCGCGAGCTGGCGGTGCGGGGCGCGCTCGGGGCGGCGCGCGGCCGCATCGTCCGCCAGTTGCTGACCGAGAGCGTGGTCCTGAGCGCGGGCGGCGGGATCCTCGGCCTCCTGGCCGCGGCGGCCGTCCTCCGCGCGGTGCCGGGGCTGGCCCCGGCGGACCTGCCGCGGCTCCACGAGATCGGGGTGGACGCCGCGGTGCTCGGGTTCACGGCGCTGCTGGCGATCGCGGTGGGCCTGCTCGTCGGCGCGGTGCCGGCGCTCCAGTGGTCGCGGCTGCCGCTGGTGCGCATCCTCAACGAGGGCAGCGCGCAATCCGCCGGCGGCTTCCGGCTCCTGCGGGCGAACCGCGCGCGGGCGGGACTCGCCGTGGCCCAGGTGGCCCTCGCCCTGGTGCTGCTGGTCGGGGCCGGCCTGCTTCTCCGCAGCTTCGTCGAACTCGTGGCCGTCGATCCCGGCTACGACCCCGCCAACGTGCTGACGGCCCGGGTCGCCAACCCCGACGTCGGCAACCTGTTCTTCGCGGGACCGGTGACGGCCGAGCTGATCGCCGAGCGCACCGCCGCGAGCCGGCGCTTCTACGACGCCCTGCACGACCGGCTGACGCAACTGGCGCGGCTGCCCGGCGTGGAGGCGGTAGGGCTCTCCACGGGCCTTCCCTTCGGGGGCGGGGGGCGCGGTCGGGTCCGGGTGCAGGTCGGCGGGCGGCCCGCGCCGGCCGACCCGGCGGATCTGCC
Organism: Vicinamibacterales bacterium; assembly: GCA_965204675.1. GTDB lineage: Bacteria > Acidobacteriota > Vicinamibacteria > Vicinamibacterales > UBA8438 > JAJEEA01. Next base: position 3,011,308 of record OZ242003.1, on the reverse strand, counting down.
GCAGGCCCGGGTGCAGACGGTCACGCCGGGCTACCTCGACGTAATGCGGCTGCGCTTGCGGAGCGGGCGCTTCCTCGGCCGTCTCGACGCGGCCGGCGCCCCGCGCGCGGTGATGGTGAACGAGACCCTCGCCCGCGAGACCTTCGACGGCGAGCCGCCGCTCGGACTGCGCCTGCACTTCGGGCGCGACGACGAGCCGTGGACGGTGGTCGGCGTCGTCGGCGACGTCGAGTACCAGGACCTCGCGGCGACCGGGTCGTCCGGGGAGATCTACGTGTCGGTGGACCAGAGCGACGCGGGCACGACCTTCAACCTCCCCGACCCGTCCGTCTCGATCCGGACGATCGGCGATCCCGTCGCAAGCCTCCCGTTCTTGCGCGAGGCGGTCGCCGACGTGCATCCGCGGGCCCCCGTCGACGACGTGATGACCATGGACGCGCGATTGTCCGCCGCCGTCGCCCGGCCGCGCGTCTACTCGCTCTTCGTCGGCTTCTTCGCGGCCCTCGCGCTGTTCCTCGCCGCGGCGGGCCTCTATGGTCTGCTCAGCTACACCGTCTCGCAGCGGCGGCGGGAGATCGGGGTCCGCATGGCCCTCGGGGCGCAGCGCCGCGACATCGTCGGGCTGGTGGTGCGGCAGGGCGCGGCGCTCGTCGCCTTCGGCGTGGTCGTCGGCCTGCCCGCTGCCGGCGCGTCGACCCGCATCCTCGAGAGCCTGCTGTTCGGCGTGAGCGCGGCAGACGCACTGACGTTCGCGGCTGCCTCGCTCTTGCTGCTCGCCGCAGCGCTGATCGCCTGCTATCTGCCCGCGCGCGGGGCGACCCGAATCGACCCGATGGACGCCCTCCGCGCCGAGTAGCCCCGTGTGGCTGGAGCCGGTTGGCGAAGATCGCGGGTGGAGCCGAAACTCGGGGAGACGGCCGGACGCCTGCGTGGCGGGGCCGAAGCGGCGATTGGGGCATGGCCAACCGGCCAGGAACCCGCGCCGTAGAACGGCGCCGACTCCCGGCGGCTGGTTGGGTGCCCAGCAGAGCCGTTGGGCGACGATGGGCGCGCCAGGATTCTGCGCCGTAGAACGGCGCCGACTCCCGGAGGGTTGGGCGCCCAGCGGAGCCGTCAGCGCGACGATGGGCGGGTCAGGCGGGGCTGGGCAGTCCATGCAAATCGCATCGCCGGTGGAGGACCGAGCTCTCACCACGGGCTCCCGGACATCGGAACGTGCCGGCCGCGGACGCTCCGATTGCTGCCGCCATGGCGGAGGAAGCTGGATACCTCGATGACAGACTGGAGAGCCGACCGAGAACGACGCCCAGCAGCCCGCAGCCGTTCGGAAGCCACGACACGACCCGTTCGTCGCTCGATACCCGCCCTCGCGCTGGCCGGCTGGGCCGCCGCATGCGGAACGCCCGGCGACGACGGCGCCGGCGACGACTACCTGTCGCGGAACCTGCGCGCCGCCGTCGAGCAGCTCAAGGCCGACGTCGCGGCGAGCCCGACCGACGAGGCGACCATCGCCGAGCGCGCACGGATACTCGACGAGTGGGTCGACGCCTACGCCCTCGGCGGCGGCGAGGTCGGGCTGGAGGGCCCGCGCGTGCGGCTGCAGGCGACCCTGCCGCCCACCGGGCAGGCGGCCCTCGCCCAGGGCGCCGTCGTCGACCGGCTCGTCCGCCAGTTCACCCTGCACGACGAGCCCGGCGCCCTCGGCGAGCTCGCGGCCGAGTCGCTCGGCCCGTTCGAGGCGCGCAGCCACCAGACCATCCGCCAGACGTGGACGGCGGGAACGCGCGCGGTCGAGGCCGGCGGCGGCTTCTGGGTGGCACGGCACTTCAACATGAACTACGGCCCCTTCCAGACCGACGATCCCGCCGGCGAGGGGTACGTGACCATCGCCACCAGCGACGGCGACGCGCGGTTCGAGCCCGACGTCTACATGGCGCGTGGCCCCCACGGCGGGTTCCGGGCGCCCGAGCCGGCCCTCGTCTTCCGCCTCGCCGCGGGCCGGCTCGACCCCGGCGAGACGGTCACCATCACCTACGGCGACACCCGCGGCGGCGGGCCGGGGCTGCTCATGACCGGCACCTCGAGCGCGCGCATGCCCCTGCCCCTCTACGTCGACCTCGACGCGTCGGGCGAGTGGCGTCCGCTGCCCATCCTGCCCTTCGTCGTCAGCGGCACGCGGGTGGCCGGCGTGCACGGCTTCGCCCCCAGCATCGTCGAGCCCGGCGAGCCGTTCGAGCTGTCGGTGCGGGCCGAGGACGCGTTCTTCAACCGCGCCACCGGCGACATCCCCGCCTTCGAGGTGCTGGTCGACGGCGACGTGCGCGCCACCACCCCCGCCGGCTCCGAGGCCATCACCCTCGTGCCGCTGACGCTGGACGAATCGGGACCGCACTGGATCACGCTCCGCTCCGAGGACCGCGAGATCACCGGCGACGCCAACCCGGTCCTCGTCGTCGAGAACCCGGAGCGGCGCATCTTCTGGGGCGACACCCACGGCCACTCCGGCTACGCCGAGGGCATCGGCACCATCGACTTCTTCATGACCTTCGCCCGCGACGACGCCCGGCTCGACTTCGTCACCCACTCGGAGCACGACGTCTGGCTCGACGACGCGGAGTGGGAGCTGTCGAAGAGCGCGGTGGAGGCGTTCGACGACCCCGGGCAGTTCATCCCCTATCTCGGCTGGGAGTGGACGCGGCCGGCCCGGTTCGGCGGCCACCACAACGTGCTCTACCGCGACACCACCGACCGGACGCCGGTGTCGGCCGTCGAGTACCCCACCCTGTCCGAGCTCTACCAGGGCCTGCACGCGCGCTACGACCCCGACGACGTCCTCGTCATCCCCCACGCCCACAACCCCGGCGACTACCGCCAGTCGGACCCGCAGCTCGAGCCGCTCATCGAGATGATGTCGATGCACGGCACCTTCAACTGGTTCGTCCGGCAGTACCTGTCGCACGGCCACCGGGTGGGCCTCATCGCCGCGTCCGACGACCATCTCTCGCACCCCGGCTACTCCGCCCCCAACCGCGACTCGCTGGCCCAGCGCGGCGGCCTCGGCGCGGTCATGGCCCCCGAGCGCTCGCGCGACGCCATCTTCGACGCCATGAAGCAGCGGCGCACCTACGCGACGACCGGCGACCGCATCATCCTCGACGTCACCGTCAACGGCACCGCCATGGGGCAGGAGGCCGAGTACGCCGACGTCCGCGAGGTCGAGGGCCGGATCGTCGGCACCGCGCCCATCCGGTCGGTCGAGTTGCTGAAGAACGACGAGGTCATCTGGAGCGAGGAGTACGCGGTGGGGCGCGGCCGGCCCGCCGACACCGAGCAGTGGCTGCTGTCGTTCTCGTCCGGCGAGACCCCCGTCCACCCCGGCGACGCCCCGCGCGGCTGGCGCCACTGGCGCGGCGAGGTGCGGGTCAGCGGGGCCAGCGTCGTCGGCGTCGACGCCACCGACTTCGTCAACCCGACCACCCAGTTCCTCGAGCGGACCGGCAACGGCGCGCGCTTCGCCACCCATACCCGCGGCGACAGCAGCTCGCTGCGGCTCACCCTGTCGGGCATCCGCCCCAGCGTGGCCGTCACCGTCGACCTCGAGGAGACCACCGAGACCGGCTCGGCCCCGCCCTTCTACCGGCCGCGCTCGGTCATCCCCGCCGCCCGGGTGCGGATGACCCTCAACGCCGGCGGCATCGACCGCGCGATGCCCATCGACGACTACCCGGACGACCGCATCACCCTGCGCCGCCTCATCCGCAACGGCCCGCGCGACGTCAGCTTCGACTACACCGACGAGGACACCCCGCGGCAGGGCGACTACTACTACGTCCAGGTGCGACAGGTGAACGACGCGATGGCGTGGTCAAGCCCCGTCTGGGTGGGGGGCTACCCGTCGCGGTAGGCGGCCCGATGTGGCAGGCTCGGATCGTCTGCGCGTGGTCGAAAGCGCCGCGCAGTCCGATCAGCCCACCCGGTAGTCGGAATCGAGGACTGGAGACCTCGGCCTCGGGTTTCGGCAGGTCGGCGGCTCTACCAGCACGCCGTCAGGACATCGAGGCGTCCTACAAGTCCCGCAGATGCTGAGCGTAGTACAGGGGCCACGTCTCGACCCGGCTGTCGCCCTCGCCGCCGCCGGGACCGCCGACGAGCTTGACGGCGCGGCGAGGCTCGTATCGCGCGATGTAGGAGCGCAGGCTGCGGGCGCGGGTGCGGCTGCCGCTCTTCACCTCGACCGGAACGATCGCCCCGTCGCGGGCCCGGTGCAGGAACTCCACCTCCGCCTGTGCCTGCTCCCAACCGAACGTGGGGTATCCCACGCGGGCGCTCAGCTCGGTCTGGACGAAGTTCTCCGCGACGTAGCCCTTGAAGGCGAAGTCCTGCGCGTGCTGGTCGGCGTAGGTGAGGCCCAGCATGTGCCCGAGCAGCCCGACGTCGAAGAGGTACAGCTTGAAGATGTTCTCTCGCGCCTGCGCCCGGAGCGGCAAGCTCGGCCGGCCGTTGACGGGATGGCACTTGCGAACCAGCCTCGCCGCCGCGAGCCAGCCGATGGGGCCGCGCAGCTCGCGATAGCGCCGCTTGCGTTCGATCGCATCGCGGAACCGGAAGCGCTGCACCGAGCCGTCCCCGCTGGCCGCAAGCTGCCGGGGCACGTTCGAGAACACCGCGTCGATGTGCTGCGCGTGGAGCCGGCCGGCGTACTTCCCGAAGTCCCGCCGATAGCCGGTGACGAGCTCGCGGTGGATGCGAGCGACGCCTTCGGCCCGCTCGCGGACGGTACCGGCCGCCTCGAACCAATGGGCCACCGCCTCGGGCATGCCGCCGACGAAGTAGTAGTCGAGCAAGAGCGGCCAGAGCGCCGGGTGCACCGCCTGCCCGCGCCGCCGCTCGCGAAACGCCTCCAGGAGCCGCGGGCGGCCGGCCGCCATCACGAACTCCTCGAAGCACAGTGGAAACAGCTCGAGTTGCCGGACCTTGCCGACCGGGAACGAATCGAGCAGGCCGACGTTGGAGCCGGACGCACAGACGAACGCCTCGGGCAGGGTCTCCGCGAAGTACTTCAGCGAGTCGACGGCGGGCTGGCACTCGCCCACCTCGTCGAAGAAGACGAGGTCGCGGTCGACGTCGATGTCGGCGTCGACGTGCAGCTCGAGGTTCGAGAGGATCGCCCGAGGGTCGAGACTGTCCGCGAACAGCCGAGCGAGGCCGGGCTCACGCCTGAAGTCGAACCGATGGACCGCCCGGAACTCCTGCGGGCCGAAAATCCGGTCGATCAGCCAGGTCTTGCCGACCTGACGGGCGCCGTCGAGCAGGAGCGGCTTGCGAGCGGGCTCGCGCTTCCACCCCAGGAGTTCGTCGATCAACAGCCGCTGCAGCATGCAGAATGGGCCCGGTCTCGATGGTTCTTCCTGGCAGAATAGCAGCAACGGCACCCGCTACGCCATTTTTATCAGTATAAAATATCCACAGTTGTCATTTTTTCCTGCTAAAAATTGGCTGTATCACGTGAAGACGACCCGCTCTCCGGCCGAGCAGCGACCGCGGCGACGTGACCACGATAGCCCAGGGGGGAACGACTGCCATGAGCGGAGGATCGATGGACTACGCCTACGCGAAGATCGTCATCGCGGAGGAGGAGTTGCGCCGCTCCATTCGAGAAGGCGGCAACCACCCGGAACTCCGCAAGGAACTGGCCGAGCACCTGCACGCGTGCTCTGAAGTGCTGAGAGCCGTCGAGTGGTCGGATTCCAGCGACACTGCACCAGCCGACTGGGTGCCCGCTGCCGACGAGCTGCTGGCTCCGTTACGAGCAACCCGCCCATGAGGGTCTTCGATACTCCCCACGCGGGTCGGTGTCGGCCCCGAGTCTCCGGCCGCGACCTGGCTCTCAGGAGCCCGCTTGACCGCAAGGCCGTCGTTTCGGCGTGGTCATTCCCCTTCGTTGAAGTACCCCCCCGTAGCGCCCATCTCGCCGCAGCGTTTCTCACGATGGGGCCTGCCTGCGAACGGCTCGCGAGCCGGCTCGCGAGCCGGCTCGTCGTGTTACGCTGGTGCGATGGACCTGATCGCCACGCATGCGTTGCCGGCCGCTCCCCTCGACGCACTGCGTGAACTGGCTCGTGGTGAGGCTGAGATCGCCCGGTTGTGTCGAGACCGGATTGCGTCAGCCCGAGCCACAGGAGCCGCGTGGGAACAGATCGGCGCCGCCCTGGGCATGACCCGACAGGACGCGCGAGAGTTCTTCACCCGTGATGCCCGTGCGGCGATCGCCGACGACACCGGCGCACGCCAGCCCTCGCTCGGCGAGAACGAGGCCATCGAACTGGCGGTAGGAGAAGTGCGGGCGGTTCGACATCGGCGCGGCCGCAGTTGAGCATGGTCGACGTGAGAGTCGTTGTCGATGCCAACGTATTCGTGTCTCCGGCGACCGCGACTTGATCGAGTGGAAGCCACAGCGCCCTCCAGTACTCACGGCCCCGAGTTCGTCGACCTCATCAGGTGAGCGGACTTCCGTCGGCTGCTCGCGGACGGTTTGGCGACCCCCGGAGGAGGCCGACCACGGCGTCCAAGCCCGAGGGGTTGGTCACCGGACCGTCGCGGCGACCGAGACGACCCAGGTGGTGATGCTCTCCGAGCCGGGCCCGTCGTGACTACGGGTGGCGCGTCGCCTCTATCGCGCGGACTCCTGAACCCAGGCCACCGGGAAAGCGAAAAGCGCGCCGCAGGCGCCGCACGTCGCCGGCTCGCCGTCCGAACGAGTTCGACTCCCCTCGCGGCGGTGTCGATTCCGCCCTCGCACCAACCGCCGGACTTCCCTGTGTCAGATTCTGACACCACGTGCGCTATCATCCGTTGACCAAGGCAGTCGACTGTCGCACCCGGGCACCCATCGGCATCCCGTCGTCGCTCACGACCCGAATGCGGTGCTCGTTTTGCTCGACTGGATGCTGACATGACCCAAAGCCGGAGGAAACCGCTCCCGAGCGGCCTGCCGAAACTGTTCTCGGATGGCCAACCCGGGTTCCTGCGCCTGCGCAAGTTTCTGGAGATTCCCAACGTCAAGGCCGTAGAGGCCGTGCTTGACGCCGTCAAGGCCGCCGTCCCGCGCGTGCCCGGGAAGCCCCGTGGCGCAGAGCGACGCCGCGTGGCGCTCACGGCGTACTACGGAAATCCGGAATCGCGTCGCGACCTCTGGCCCCAGGCGCTGGCCTCCCGCCCCCCGGGTCCCTCGCATGGGCAGCCCGTGCCTTCGCTCGAGTTCATCGCCCTGCAGCACCACGACGCCGAGTTTCGCGACAGGGAAGTCGACATCGCCGCCGTCGAGGATGCACTTCGCGACTTCCCCGACGTCGTCGAGTCCGTCGCCGATGCGCCCGACTGGCAGCGCCCGGCGCTCGCGGCCTTGCCGGCTCTGAATCGAGACATCGCCGAGTGGAACGACCTTCCCGACGATCGCCGCGAGGCGGTGTTGCTGGCGGTGTTCGGCGTGGCGACCGTCCTTGATGACCTCCGACTCCTGCAAAGGGCCGCACGGAGTGTCGATGCTCTCGCTGAAGAGTTCGCCATGCTGTTGAAGGACCACCCCGAGGAATCGCCCGGCGACGAAGACGACGTCATCAGCCGCTGGCGGGACACCTGCGACAAGATAGTCGCCACCGCACGGACCCTCCGCGCCGACCCGCCCCAACCGGAACTCCTGCCCGATCTGTCGCGACAGGTCGAGGCGCTGTCCGGGCTTCGGGAACCGCTCGTTCGGGTTCTCGAGCGATCCTCTCCCGACAAGCTGCTGCGACGCGTCGACGACCTCCTGGCGAGGCTGGCCGAGAGCGGCGACTCGCCTACCGCGGGGTTGTCGGACCGGATAGCCGCCCAGTGGCGGTCGGCGTACTCGTCCGGGACGGATCTGGACGTCGAGTCCCTCCGTGCGGACGTGGAGCGTCTCGAAGCCGAGCTGGAGGCTGCGGTCGGCGCGTGGCGGGAAAGACGCCGCCGCCGGGAGAAGATCGACGAACGACACCGGGACGCCAAACGGCGCGCAGAACAAGAGGACGACGCGCTCGAGCGTCTTGATGCCCAGGACCGCGAGGCGGAACTGCAGGAAGAGCTCGGCCGCGCGGTCGCGGAGATCAGGAGCGCGCGCGACCACGTCTTCCAGGTGGTCGCTCCGGGCGCCCAGACGTTCGACCCACGTCGTGACCATGGGCAGGATCACCCCCCCACGCTCCCGGAGCCACCCGATCCGGACGACGGGCCCACCGCGGAGTCGCCCGCCGATACGCCCGGCGACGCGGAAGACGCTGCAGCCGCGGCGACTCGCGATGCCGCCGAACCGGCGCTGGCTACCCCGGGAACCGATCCCGGCGCCGCAACGCCGGTCGACGACACCCCGTCTCCGAGCGTCGAGTCGCCGTCCGAACCCGCGCCGCCGAGCACCGCACCAGTCTCTGGTTCCGAGTCTCGCGCCGGGACACCGAGCGAGGGAGTCCCCCCGCCCGATGCGCTCCCGGTCATCGATCGACGGCGGACATCCGCGCCAGAAGCCCTGTGGCGCGCCCTCGCCGCCGGCCGCCCCGGCATCGCCTGCCACATCGCCCGACTTTGCGCCGAGAACGGGTACGAAGCCGTCCCGCCGACGCTGGCTGACGTCATCGCCGCATCCATCCTGGCGCCTCACGTGCACGCGCCCGACAGCGAGTCGGTGCGAGACCTGCGCCCCATCCTGGAACGCATCGACCCTGCGGCACTGTTGCGCGACGAGCGGCGGCAAGCGGAACGAGACGCCTTCAGCCTGCTGCTGTTCAGCGCGACCCTGCGCCCCGCACTCTTCGCGCCGACCACCGGCGCTCCATCACTGCTCCGCGCGGTGAGCCTTTCCAAGAACCTGGAACCTGTATACGACCTCGCCACTCGCGTCGCCAAGGCTGCGGATCACCTCCACGGCGTTCGGCTCGACACCTCCATCTTCCGAGCTGCCCTCACCGGTACGTGGGACGAGGAATTCGCGTCACTCTCCAGACGCGCCCGTGACTGGCATGCCCGGGCGGGCGCCAAGCGCAACCTCTTCCCCCGGGCCGACAAGGTGTGGCGCGATCTGTTGGCCCCCGGCGGCGGTTGCCTGGCCGAGTTGGTCGGACTGCTGTCGGAGCCCGACGAGAAAGCTCGCGGCCAAGTCGAGGCCATTCGCAAACAGATCGCCGAGCAGAAGTCGTTCAATGACCTCGTCCGCCGCACGGACGGCCAGAGCCGCAAGGGCAACCCCATCCAGGGGCGCGCTCTCAAGCAAATCTGGAACGACGTCCAGCCCGCGATCGAATTGTCGCGAGAATGGTTGTCCATGATGGACGTCCGGCCCCACGCCAGCGGATTCGTCGCCCAGCGGATTCTCGCGCTCCGCAACGATATCCGGCCGCTCGGCGCCGGCGCACGCACCGCCGTCGAGCACCCCACCGTGAACGACCCGAGCGCCGCGCCGCTGGGCGCTGCGCTGAGGGTGGCCGCGAGCGCCGTCGACGACCTGCTTCAGGTTTTCGACCTGCCGGACGCGATTGCGGAATCGAGCCTCGCCGCGAACCTCATTCGGTCGCGAGACCTGTTGTACGTCAGCGACGTCGACGTCGACACCAGCCTCAATCCGGTTTCGACCGACCAGACCCGACTGTTCGATCGCCTGCTCAACGACGCCGCCCACGCCGAGACGATGCGCGGCGCCTTCGACACGCGGCTCGAACGGGGCGACCTCATCGGCGCGCATCTCGCTCTCGATCCCCTCGAGACCGAAGACGACGGCGACGTGGACGAGTGCATCGCGTCCCTTGCCCGGCGCGTCGACGACCGTCGGAGGATCTTGCGTACCGACCTGCGGCGTACGCAGAAGAACCTCGAGCGCGCCTTCTGCCGCGGTCAGCTCCCGGCCGACGACCGCGACGAACTGTCGGCGGCGCTCGCTGCACTGCGACAAGTGGCCGAGCCGGCCGAGCCTTCGTCCTTGAAGCCGCCACGTCTCGATGAAGTGGAGGTCCTGACCGGATCGTCACGGAGACTCGCGGAGATCGACGACCGCATCGCAACCTTGCGCCGAGTGAGCATCGAGAAGGTCACGGGCCGGCTGCGGAAGGCGCCGGCCAACCAGATGGATGCGGAGGCTCGGAAGATCGTCGAGCAGACGATTGCCCAAGAGTACGTCCAGACGGCTCACGAGCAGATCAATCGTCTCGAGCGAGGGGAGTCGGTGGAGCCGCCCCCTCCCGCCGAGGATGCGTTCTCGCCATTCACCCAGATCGTGGAGACCATCGAGGCCGCCCGCGAGACGACGCTCTCGCACATCCGCCGATGCGCCGAGAGACGCGAACGCGTCGCGGGAGTGCCATTCGACAGGCTGTCGGAAGAGGCAGCGCAATCGGCTTCCAGTCTGCTTGACGCCTGGTATCAGGCCGGCCGGAGCCGAAGGGGTTCGGTCGACAAGGCGCGGCTTTGGGATCTGCTCAAGGGCCTTGGATTCAGCCCGCGGACCGTCACTCCGAAACGATCAAGCTCCCAGGCCGGCGTCACCACCGAACCGATAGCGGACCGTGCCGTGTGCCCCTCACGACAGTTCGGATCGGAGGCGAACGGACGCTACCGTGTGTTCCTCACCTGGGATCAGTCCGAGATCGACTCCGTTTTCAGCTCCATCGGGATCGAGGGCGGCGACCCCGCGATCGTACTGCACTTCGGGCGTCTGGGCGCGGGCCGGAACGAAATCCGGAAGCGCGCAACCCGCGAACACCGCCTGTTCCTCGTGGTCGACGAATCCCTTGTGATCTTCCTCGCCGGTCGCGCGTCCAATCGCTTGGCCGCGCTGTTCCGCTGCGCGCTGCCCTACACCGCCGCCGAACCCTACGCAACCACCCCCGGCCTCGTGCCACGAGAACTGTTCTACGGCCGCACGAGCGAGCGGAGCAGGATCATGGATCCGTTCGGGGCCTGCTTCATCTACGGCGGACGGCAGCTCGGCAAGACCGCGCTGCTCCGCCAGGTCGAGAACGACTTCACCGGCCCCGACCGTGTGGCCAAGTGGATCGACCTCAGGGTCAACGAGATCGACCAGGCGCCCGACCTCTGGCGTGTGCTTCAGCGGGCGCTGCAACCTTCCGGGGTGATCCGTCGCAACCCCGAGATCGACCCCGAGAGTCGGAGACACGTCGAGTCGCTTCTCGGCGAGATTCGGGACTGGCTGGACGGCCGCGACACCCGCCGTCTGCTCCTGCTCCTCGACGAGGCCGACCGCTTCCTCGAGGCGGACTCCGAAAACGACTTTCAGGAGTCGGCCCGACTCAAGGGCCTGATGGACGAGACGGACCGGCGGTTCAAGGTCGTGTTCGCGGGCTTGCACAACGTCGTGCGCACGACGCGCCAAGCGAACCACCCCCTCGCCCATCTCGGCGACCCGATCTGCGTGGGCGCGATGATCTCGAACGGGGAGTGGAAAGAGGCCCAGGCTCTGGTGCGCGAACCCCTGCAGGCGGTGGGGTGCAGGTTCGGCCGAGATGATCTGAGCACGCGGATCCTCGCGCACACGAATTACTATCCGTCGCTGATTCAGTTGTACGGCGCCCATCTCATGCGCAGGCTGCGCGATTCCGAGAGGGCATTCCCGTACGAGATCGATGACGACGACATCGATGACGCGTACAGCAGCAGCGAGCTGCGCAGCGCCATTCGCGAGAGGTTTCTGCTCACGCTGTACCTGGACCCGCGCTACAAGGTCATCGCCTACGCGCTCGCCTGCGAACTGAAGGAGGGAGTCGATCTCGATAGCGGGCTGGAGCGCGATCGGATTCTCGAAGCGACCAAGTCCTGGTGGCCGGAGGGTTTCGAGTTGCGGGATGTGGAATTCGCCATGCTGCTCGATGAAATGGAGGGACTCGGCGTGCTGCGCGCCATACTACCGGGGCGGTACACGCTCCGGAACCCGAATATCCTGCTGCTGCTCGGGAGCCGCGACGACATCGAGAAAGCCCTGACCCAGAAGCCGGAGCCGGACGCGCCGTACGCACCGGCGTCGTTTCGCGCCCGCTATCGACGTGAGCCTTCGAGCCCGAGACGCGGACCCCTGACGCGGTACCAGGAGCAGCAACTCCACAGCGGCGGCGTCGGCGTCATCTGCGGCTGCCCGGCGGCCGGGCTGGGAGACGTACCGGAGTTCCTGTCTCAGCGCATCGGAAGCGACGAGTTCTCACCGGTGCGGGCGGCCAACGCGGGCCAATTCGAACGGGAACTCAGGAAACTGCGGTCGGAGCGCAACAGCGTGACGGTGCGTCTCGTACCGCCGACCGCGGACTGGGACGCGACGTGGATCCGCACGGCGCAGCACATTCTCAAAGAGAAGGCGCAGGGCAAACGCCTCTGGAATCGGGTCGCGTTCATCGCCAACCCTGAACACGTCTGGCGGCTGATGACCGATGCGGCGGAATCGGACGTGGACGGCGTGGACTGGTTCGAGCTCGGCCCATGCGACCTCACGTTCCTCCGGCGCTGGCTCGTCGACATCAACGCCACCGCGAACCCGGACGAGGCGCGGGAATTCCTACAGACTTCCGGCGGTTGGCCGGCGGAGCTCGACCGTTTCGGCAGGAAGAGAGCCAGCAGGAGCTGGCAGAAGCGGATCGAGGAGCTGCAGCGCGAGGTCGTGAAGAATGCGGCGAAGCGCCTCCGCGATGGATTCGGTCTGACGGATCAGGCCGAAGTGGTGTTTCGAGGTCTGGTCGACGCGGATGACCCGTTCAACGACGAGAGCATCGAGCTGGTGTCGAGCGAGATCGGAATGGACTCCGGGTTGGTGCGACAAAGGGTCGACTGGGGTGAGCGCCTGGGATTGTTGTCCTCCGCGGAAGACGGGTCCTGGACCTTCAATCCACTGGTGAAGCGTCTGCTCGAAGTCAAAGGGTCGCGGGCTCGGTGAATCTCTGGACCCTACCCGGCCCGGGACGATTCGTTCATCGTGTCGAACGTGCGTTGCGCGACGGCGCGAACGTCGTGGTGCGGTTCCCGGTGGTGACGCCATCAGGCTTCGGGGAGCGGATGCGGGTCGCGCTGAACGAGTCGTGGCGCTGCGACGTGTTCCGGGCCGAGCCGGCGAATCCTCCCTTCAGGAGTCTTCACGAGCGTTTCGCTCCACACCTGCCCAGCGGGTGGCACCTGACGCTTCTCGACCTGTGCGAGCACGAGGACTTCCGCGGACGCCTCATCTGGCTCGACGGTGTGAGTCGGCTGGACGAAGAAGACTGCTCCGCCTGGAAGAAGTTCCTCGCGGACTATGCGCAGGCCTCGCGAAGCGTGCCCGAGTTCGAGCGGACCTTGTTCATCGCCGTTCTCGAAGGCACGCCGCCGGCCGATCCCCCGCCCGAAGACGTCACGCTGCAATGCTTCGACTGGCGCGGCGTCATCGACGAGACGGACCTGCTCCTGGGAGCGCACGAGCGGTTGCGTAGCCGGAACGCCGGGCCCGTGATGCGTTCGCTGCTCGCCACGACCGTGGCGCGCGTCGCGAGCTGGGATCCGGACGTGGCGGCGCGGCTGCTCGACGAGGGGAGCGACGCGATACTCGATCCCCGCTCACTGCTGCAGTCGGTCGCGAAAGAGAAGGGATGGACCTCCGACACCGCCGCTTGTTGGGAACTCGGCACGGCGTCGGGAAACGGCGTGTCGCACGCCGCACTGGCATCCCTCGAAGACCCGCCGAGGGAGCTTCGGCGCCGCCTGTGGAGTGCCCAGGCATCGGTGCTGCTGCCGTCAATCGCTGATTGGCGGTGGGACCTCCTGGTCGAGCACGGGGCTCTGCTCGCGGAGCACCTGGAGCGCGAGGGCTGTCCCGCCAACCCGTTAGACCTCGATGTCGGGGAGCTCATGGGCATGGTGCAACGTCCGGGTTTCGACCCGGAGGTTCGCCGGGACGTGCGGCAGATGAATCGGTGGCGAAACGAACTGGCCCACCTGAGACCCCTGTCTGCAAACGCCGCGCGATTGCTGGCCGCCCGGTAGCGGCACCGGGACCGGCAGGCGGACCACATTACCGCGTCGCGACCCCTCCATGCTCGTCGCGAGGGCTGCCGGCAGGACACTACCGCGCCGGCACGCGCGTCCACTTCCGGTCCGACCGCGCGCTCTCCAGCAGCGCCTCGATGAACAGCATGCCGCGCAGGCCGTCGTCGACCGTCGGGAAGTCGATGGCCAGCGGGTCGGGCTCGGCGCCGGCGAGGCGGGCGCGGATGGTGTCGGCGGCGTTGCGGTAGACGTTGGCGAAGGCGCCGAGGAACGCCTCGGGGTGCCCCGCCGGCAGGTGGGTGGCCCGCGCCGCGGCGGGGCTCTTCTCGGCGACGTAGCCCTGGCCGCGGCTCCAGACCTCGACCGGCCCGTCGTTCGACCGGACCCGGAGGGTGTTCGGGTCCTCCTGATGCCACTCCAGGCCCTTCTCCTCGCCGTAGACCCGCAGGGTGAGAGCGTTCTCCTCCCCCACCGACACCTGGCTGGCGTGCAGCACCCCCCGCACCCCCTTCTGGAAGCGCACCAGCACGTTGCCGTCGTCGTCGAGGCGGCGTCCCCGGACGAAGGTGGTCAGGTCGGCGCACAGCTCGACGATGCGCAGGCCCGTGACGTACTCCGCGAGGTTCTCGGCGTGGGTGCCGATGTCGCCCATGCAGCCGGCGCCCCCGCTGCGCCGGGGGTCGGTGCGCCACTCGGCCTGCTTCATGCCGGTCCGCTCGAGGCGGGTGGCGAGCCAGCCCTGCGGGTACTCGACGACCACCTTGCGCAGCCGGCCGAGGTCGCCCGCGCGCACGAGGTCGCGGGCCAGCTTCACCATCGGATAGCCGGTGTAGTTGTGGGTCAGGGCGAAGACGCGGCGGCTCTTGCGGACGATCCGGCGCAGCTCGCGCGCCTCGTCCACCGTGAACGTCATCGGCTTGTCGCAGACGACGTGGAAGCCGGCCTCGAGGAACGCCTTGGCGACGGGGAAATGAACGTGGTTCGGGGTGACGACGGACACGAAGTCGATGCGGTCGCCGTCGGGCCGCGCGCGCTCGGCGTCGACCATCTCGGCGTAGGAGGCGTAGGCGCGGTCGGGGTCCAGCCCCAGCTCGGCCCCCTTCTGCCGCGACCGGGCGGCGTCGGACGCGAACGCCCCCGCCACCAGCTCCACGTCGCCGTCGATGCAGGCGGCCCGGCGGTGGACGTCGCCGATGAACGCCCCGGGACCTCCCCCCACCATGCCCATGCGCAGCCGTCGTTTCGTCGCGATGTCTGTACTGCTCATGTGGCTTCACCCATCGCCTGACGCGCCTGCGCCAACAAACCGCTGACGATTTTCTGCACGTCGGGGCCCCCACAATAGTCGACTACGGCCGCTTCGAGCCGCTCGTCGTTCTCGCACGTGACTGGATGAATGCCCTCGCCCCATTCCGGAATCAGTAGAGCGGGATACTGGGTGACCGGTTGCCTCACTCGAAGCAGGCGGACCTCGTAGTTGTTCAGCGTCGGGACATAGGCGCAGAAGGCGACAGTCGTTTCCGCACGGCCAAGTCCTCCCTCGACCTCGGTACTCCCTCTAATCAGTCCATCGGTGGCCTCATTCAACATATCCGCCTGCCTGTTGAGAATCAGGACAGGCGTACGGATCTTCGACGCTTCATCCTTCAGCCTGAGCCATGGGTTCGGCGCTGCCATGCAGAACTCCCGTCTCTATCGACAAGTCGAGAAACAACGGTAGATGATCAGATCCTGTATTGCGATCGGGGACTCCGTGTCGATTCACGAGCGACCGCTGCCCGATCCGCGTGACGACTTCCAGGCCATCATCCATGAAGTAGTCGAGTAGTTCCGGTCGAAGCAGAACCTGGTCGAACAGGTGCCAGAAGTACTCGGTCTGTCGGGAACCGCTGCGATAGTAGGAGCCGGGAGGACCCGGACCGCGGTCGCCGAAATGACTCCACATCGGATTGTAGAAAAAACGCCGTTCACGGCGGTCGGACCTGCGTGATCGTCGGCGCGCCGTAGCTCGCGACATCACCGCGTGAAAACAGTCGAAATTCACCAACCCGCGCTCGAAGGGATTCATGTTGAAGTCGCCGATGACGAGGGTTCTGCGGTGGCCCACTTGACGCTCGGCCGATTCGATGTCCGCGTTGACGTCCTTGGCTTCGGACACCTGATCGTAATGGTCCCGAAACAGCTTGCTGCGCAGGTGCACGGCGACGATGGTGAAGTCCGGTCCGATGACAGGGAATACTCGCCTCACCGTGACGCCATCGCTGTCATGAACAGCCTTCACACGGTTTTCGGGCAGGCGCGTCAGTACGCGTAACGGCCGCTTGACCGACCCCGCCAGCGGGTCAGGCGCAGAAGAGTAGAGCCGTCCCGCTCCCCTGTTCAACTGAGAGACGAGACGCTCGACGGGGTCCACCGTCTCGGCCAGGACGAGAACGTCCAGACCCCGACGAACGCATACATCCCTGAGCAGGTCGACCACGGGACGTCTGCCGGTATTCCAGAAGAGAATGCGCATCCGAGTCCCTGGAGGGCCGTCGTTTTCGCTACGTTCAACCGTTATACCACGGTTCCGGGCGCCTGACGCCGGCCCTCCGCCACTACTCCTCGAACGCGGCGTCGAACGCCACCGCCGACGGCTCGAAGTCGGCGTCCTTGACGAACTCGCACGACTCGCGGGCCCCGTGCTCGCGGTCCATGCCCGAGTCCTCCCACTCGACCGAGAGCGGCCCGCGGTAGCCGATGCGGTTCAGGGCCCGGATGATCGCCTCGAAGTCGACGTCGCCCCGGCCGACGGAGCGGAAGTCCCAGCCCCGGTCGGCCGCCCCGAACGGCAGGTGGGACGAGAGCAGCCCGGTGCGCCCGTCGAGGGTGACCGCGGCGTCCTTCATGTGCACGTGGTAGATGCGGTCGGAGAACTCGCCGATGAACCGGGCCGGCTCCATGCCCTGCCACTGCAGGTGGCTGGGGTCGAAGTTGAAGCCGAACGCCTCCCGCCGGCCGACGGCGTCGAGGGCACGCCGGGCGCTGACGATGTCGAACGCGATCTCGGTGGGGTGCACCTCGAGGGCGAACCGGACCCCGCACTCGTCGAACACGTCGAGAATGGGGTTCCAGAGCTCGGCGAAACGCCGGTAGCCGGCCTCGATGGTCGCTTCGGACACCGGCGGGAACGAGTAGAGCAGGTGCCAGATGGGCGACCCCGTGAACCCGCACACGACCTCGAGCCCGAGGTTGCGGGCGGCGCGGGCGGTGTTCTTCATGGTGTCGACGGCCCACGCCCGCTTCGCCTCGGGGTCGCCGTGCACCGCCTCGGGGGCGAACGCGTCGGACCGGTCGTCGTTCGGGTCGCAGACGAGCTGGCCGGCGAGGTGGTGCGAGATCGCCCAGCAGCCGAGCCCGTGCTCGGCGAGCAGGGCGTGGCGCCCGTCGCAGTAGGCCTGGTCGACGGCGGCGCGGTCGACGTCGAGGTGGTCCCCCCAGCACGCCAGCTCCAGCCCGTCGAACCCGAACCCCTTCGCCTTCGGGGCCAGCTCGGCCAGCGGCAGATCGGCCCATTGTCCCGTGAACAGCGTTACCTTTCGCGCCATCGTTCGCCTCGTCTCCTTCCGTCGCGGCGGGAACCGGCGGCCCCGCACTCGCGAGCGCCGGTGCGCCGCGCGGGCATTGTCATATCACAGGCGTCGCCGATCCCGGCCCGACGAGCCCGCTTCTGCCCACGGGAGGGAAGCCGCCAGACGCCCTTCTCGGTCCTCGGCCGGATTCGTCCGCCACGGCCGATCCCGGCCAGATCGACGCGTTTCCCCTCACGGCGCCAGCCCGCTCGATGCGCGTCGTCGTCCCCGGCTTCGATCGCCCGCGGCGACGGCCCGGTAGAATCAACGCGCTTCATCGCGGGAGGGAGACCGCCTGATGAGGTTCGCCGCACTGGACTGGGTCGTCGTCGGGGCGTACTTCGCGGTCCTGCTCGGCATCGCGGCGTGGGTCGCGCGCCGGCGCCAGCAGACCGCCGCCGACTACTTCCTCGCGGGCCGGCACGTGGGCTGGTTCGCCATCGGCGCGTCGCTGTTCGCCTCGAACATCGGCTCCGAGCACGTGGTCGGCCTCGCCGGCTCGGGGGCGAGCACCGGCATGGTGCTGGGGCACTACGAGCTGCACTCGTGGATCATCCTCCTGCTCGGCTGGGTGTTCGTGCCGTTCTACCTGCGCAGCGGCGTCTTCACGATGCCCGAGTTCCTCGAGCGCCGCTACGACGGCCGCAGCCGCTGGTTCCTGTCGGTGGTCATGCTGGTGGGCTACGTCCTCACCAAGGTATCGGTGACCGTCTACGCGGGCGGCGTGATGCTGCAGGGGCTGATGGGCCTCGACTTCTGGACGGGGGCGGCGGCGGTGGTGGTGCTGACCGGCGTCTACACCGTGCTCGGGGGCCTGCGGGCGGTGGTCTACACCGAGGCGCTGCAGGCGTTCGTCCTCGTCGGGGGCTCGGCCGCGGTCACCGTCTTCGGGCTCGTCGAGATCGGCGGCTGGGGCGAGCTGCGGCTGGCGGTCGGGAACGATCTGTTCGACATGTGGAAGCCGCTCGACGACCCCGAGTTCCCGTGGCTCGGCATGGTGCTGACCCCGCCCATCGTCGGCCTCTGGTACTGGTGCACCGACCAGTACATCGTGCAGCGCGTGCTGGCGGCCGAGGACGAGGCCACCGCGCGCCGGGGGGCCATCTGGGGCGCGTGGCTGAAGCTGTCGGCGGTGTTCCTCTTCATCGTGCCGGGGATGATCGCCCTCGGCCTCGCCAACCGCGGCCGGCTCGACCTCGCCGAGGCCGACCAGGCCCTGCCGGTGCTCGTCAACGCGGTGCTGCCGGTGGGCCTGCGCGGCCTCGTCGCGGCGGGCCTGCTCGCGGCGCTGATGAGCTCGCTCGCCGCCGTCTTCAACTCGTGCTCGACCCTGTTCACGATGGACGTCTACCGCAAGGTGCGCCCCGGCGCGAGCGGGGCCGAGCTCGTGCGCGTGGGACGCTGGGGCACCCTCGCGGTGGTCGGGCTCGGCATCGCCTGGATCCCCGTCATGCAGGTCCTCGCGACCGGCCTCTACACCTACCTGCAGAACGTGCAGGCGTACATCGCCCCGCCCACCGCCGCGGTGTTCCTGCTGGGGCTGCTGTGGAACCGGGTGAACGCGACGGGGGCCATCACCACCCTGGTGGCGGGGTTCGTCCTCGGGATGGGGAAGCTGCTGCTCGAGCTGCAAGCGGACGCGCTGTCCGGCTTCCTCGGTTGGCTGGCCGGGGTGAACTTCCTCTACTTCGGCTTCGCCCTGTTCGTCGCCTGCGTGCTGCTCCTCGCCGCGGTCAGCCTCGCCACCGAGCGGCCGGACCCGGCGCGCCTGACCGGACTGACCTTCGGCGCCCCGGCGGAGGACGCCCCGCGCGAGCGGACCTGGACGACGGCAGATCTCGTCCAGTCGGCCGCCATCGTGCTGCTGGTGGCGGCGGTGCTGGTCTACTTCAGTTGACCTCGGGTGGTTGGCCGGCTCGAAGTCGGACCAGGACGGCGGGCGGGTGACAAGCCGCGGGTCGCCGGATTATTCTTGGGGGCCAGTTCGCCCTGACGTGGTTTCCAGACGACGGAGAGTGCCATGAGCTTGTCGAGACGCCGCTTCCTGCAGACCTCCGCCACCGGCGCCGTGGGCGCGGGCGCCGCCCTGTGGACGCCTCCTGCCTACGCCGCGGGCCGCCAGGCGACCGCCCCGAGCGACCGCATCGTCATCGGCGCCATCGGGGTCAACGGCATGGGGTTCTCGAACGTGCGGTCGCTGCTGCGCCAGCCGGGGGTCGAGTGCGCCGCCCTCTGCGACGTCGACCCGAGCGTGCTCGAGCGCCGGGCCGGCGACCTCGAGGCGATGGGCGGCAAGCGGCCGGCCCTCTACGCCGACCACCGGGCGCTGCTCGACAACGACGACCTCGACGCGGTGGTCATCGGCACCCCCGACCACTGGCACTGCCTGCAGATGGTCGACGCCTGCGCCGCCGGCAAGGACGTCTACGTGGAGAAGCCCCTGGCCAACTCGATCTACGAGTGCCAGGTCATGACCACCGCCGCCCGCCACTACGGCCGCGTCGTGCAGTGCGGACAGTGGCAGCGCAGCGGGCCGCACTGGACCGAGGCCATCGAGTTCGTGCACGGCGGGGCGCTGGGGCGCATCCGCAGCGTGCGGGCGTGGGCCTACATGAACTGGCTGCCCCCGGTGCCCGACGTGCCCGACAGCGAGCCGCCCGAGGGCGTCGACTACGACCGGTGGCTCGGCCCCGCCCCGAAGCGGCCGTTCAACCCCAACCGGTTCCACTTCAACTTCCGGTGGTTCTGGGACTACGCGGGCGGGCTGATGACCGACTGGGGCGTCCACATCATCGACATCGTGCTCTGGGGCATGCAGGCCGAGGCGCCGCGCAGCGTCGTCGCGAGCGGGGGCAAGTTCGCCTATCCCGACGACGACCAGGAGACGCCGGACACGATGACCGCCCTCTACGAGTTCGACGACTTCCTGATGACCTGGGAGCACGCCACCGGCATCGAGCTCGGACCGTTCCAGCGCGCCCACGGGGTCGCGTTCGTCGGCAACAACGGCACCCTGGTGGTCGACCGCCGGGGCTGGGAGCTCTACCCCGAGGAGAAGCTCGAGAACCGTCGGCCCGTCGGCTACAAGATGCCGGGGCGGCCGCCCGTCGTGGCCAACCCGGCCCAGCGGGGCCTCGACCAGCACACCGAGAACTTCATCGCGTGCATGCGGTCGCGCGAGCAGCCGGTCTGCAACGCCGACGTCGCCAGCCTCGCCGCCGTCAACGCCCACCTCGGGAACATCGCGTTCCGCACCGGCGGCAAGGTCGTGTGGGACGCCGGGAAGCAGATGTTCGAGGGCGAGGCCGACAGCGCCGCCAACAAGATGCTGCGGACGCCGTACCGCGCGCCCTGGACGCTGCCGCAGGTGTGAACGGCCACTGCCACCGACACGGGAGACGACCCATGACCGCATCGTCGCTTCGACGCGCCGCGTATCTCGCCGCCATCCTTCTCGTCTCGGCAACGGCCACTACCGGGCAGCAACTGCCGCCCCCCGAGGAGACCGAGGTGTGGAAGCCGGTGCCCGCCGCGGTGGACCCCGGCCGCCACTTCCACCCGCCATCCGACGCCATCGTCCTGTTCGACGGCACGGACCTGTCCGAGTGGAAGGGCCGCGACGGCGAGGCCAAGTGGAGGGTCGCCGACGGCGCCATGACCGTGGTTCCCGGCACCGGGAACCTGACGACGAAGCGGGGGTTCGGCGACGTGCAGCTCCACATCGAGTGGCGCACCCCCGCCGAGATCGTCAGCGAGAGCCAGGGCCGCGGCAACAGCGGGGTGTTCCTGATGGGGCTCTACGAGGTGCAGGTGCTCGACTCGTGGCAGAACCCCACCTACGTCAACGGGCAGGCGGCCAGCGTCTACAAGCAGCACGTCCCCCTCGTGAACGCCTCGCGCGGGCCCGGCGAGTGGCAGACCTACGACATCATCTTCACCGCCCCGCGGTTCGACGCCGACGGCGCGATGGAAAGCCCCGCCACGGTGACGGTGCTCCACAACGGCGTGCTCGTGCAGAACCACGTGACGCTGGAAGGACCGACCGTCTTCCGCGGCGCGCCGCGCTACGAAGCCCACGCGGACCGGCTGCCGCTCATGCTCCAGGACCACCGCAACGACGTGAGCTACCGCAACATCTGGATCCGCGAGCTGTAAGGACGGCGGCGGGAATCACCTGGCCACGCGCCGCGATCAGGAACCGCGGAAACCGGCTGCGTGGGGAGTGCAGTTGGCGAGGTTGTATCAAGTCACTGTCCCAAGGTCCGGGGCGCCGACGCCGCGCCCCATCGAGAGGAGCGCCGACGATGCGAACCTGCCGCCGACCGCCGTCCTGGATGCTCGCCGCCGCCTGCCTCGCCGTCGCGGCGACGGCACACGCTCAACCGGACAGGTCGACCCGGGAGACCCTCATCGAGCTCGAGCGAAGCTGGAACGACGCGGTCTACGCCGGAGACGTGGACGTCATCGAGAGGCTGCTCGCCGACGAGTTCCGCGGCACCTACGACGACGGCAGCCGCGGCGACAAGGCGCGGGAGATCGAGCTCGTCGCCAACTTCAACCAGGCGGTGATCTCGGCCGTCCAGGACGACTTCCGCGTCGCGATCTACGGGGACACCGCGGTGGTCTGGTTCACCCTGCACCTCGTCGGCCTGCGCCAGGGCCAGGAGGCCGAGCTGACGCTGCGCTACACCGACGTCTGGATACGGCGCGACGGCCGATGGCAGTGCGTCTCGGCGCACAGTACCCGGGTGCAGTGAGGACGCTGACGAGAATCGACTTGCCACGGTCGGGCGGACGGTAGATCGGGGGCCCAGAAGATGGCGAAATCGGGGAACGGCCCGGCCGGCGCGCACGAGCACGGCCACGAGCACCACCACGATCACCAGGTCGTGCCCGACGACATCGCGTTGCGCGTGCGCGCGCTGGAGTCGATTCTCGTCGACAAGCAGATGGTCGACCCCGCCGCCCTCGACGCGGTCGTCGACGCCTACGAGAACCGCATCGGCCCCCGTAACGGCGCCCAGGTCGTGGCCCGGGCGTGGACCGACCCCGCCTACAAGACGCGGTTGCTCGACGACGGGACGGCGGCCATCGCCGAGCTCGGCTTCGGCGGGACCCAGGGCGAGCACATGGTGGTGGTCGAGAACACCCCCGACGTGCACAACCTCGTCGTCTGCACGCTGTGCTCCTGCTACCCGTGGCCCACTCTGGGCCTGCCTCCGGTCTGGTACAAGTCCAACGCGTACCGCGCGCGCGCCGTCATCGAGCCGCGCGCCGTGCTGCGCGAGTTCGGCGTCGACGTCGGTGACGACGTCGAGGTGCGGGTGTGGGACAGCACCGCGGAGATCCGCTACCTGGTGCTGCCCGAGCGTCCCCCCGGAACCGATGGGATGACCGAGGAAGAGCTGGCCAACCTGGTCTCGCGCGACGCCATGACCGGCGTCGCCGTCGTGCCGCCGCCGACCGGCGGGAGAACGCCATGAACGGCATCCACGACATGGGCGGCATGGACGGCTTCGGCCCCGCCAAGCCCGAAGTCGCGGTCGAGCCACCCCCGACTGGCGGGAGCGGGGTATGAACGGCGTCCACGACATGGGCGGCATGGACGGCTTCGGCCCGGTCGAGCCCGAGGCGGACGAGCCCGTCTTCCACCACCGGTGGGAGGGCCGCGTGTTCGCCATCCGCGCCGCCCTCCGGCCAAAGGACCGCGTGCCGGGCTGGGGGAGCTTCCGCTACGACCTCGAGCGCATCCCCCCTGCCGACTACCTGCGCATGTCGTACTATGAGCGCTGGTTCGCAATATCGCTGGACCGTCTTCTCCGCAGCGGCCTCCTCACCCGGACCGAGCTCGAGACGGGGAAGCCGGAGCCGGGATCGCCGGTAGAGCCCCTGCGCCCCGCGTCGCCCCGACGCGCATCCGCGCCCGGACGACTCGCTATCGACGTCGCGCCACGCTTCCAGCCCGGGGAGGACGTGCGCGCGCGCAACCTGCATCCTCCGGGGCACACGCGGCTGCCGCGCTACGCGCGCGGCAAGGCCGGCGTCGTGACTCGGGACAACGGTATGTACGCCCTGCAGGACACCGACGAAGCGGGCCGGGCGCTCGACCGCCCGCCGCAGCACGTCTACACCGTGCGGTTCGCCGCGCGCGACCTGTGGGGAGAGCGCGCCTCGGCGCGCGACGCCGTCTACGTCGACCTCTGGGAGGACCATCTTGAGCCGGCCTGAGCGCTCGACGGCGGCGACCTCTCAACCGCCGCCCCGCGTCGACCTCTGGGAGGACCACCTTGAACCGGTCTGAGCCTCCGCCGCGCGCGCCCCGGCCCGATGCGCCGCCTGCCACCGCCGTCCCGTGGGCCGACGGACCGGCCGTCGAGACAACGCGCCACGCACCGCAGCCCGCCACACCGCACCTGGACGCCGAACGGCTCGCCGCCCTCCCGCCGCTCCCGCGCGACGACGACGGACCCGTGTTCGCCGAACCGTGGCAGGCGCAGGCGTTCGCCCTCGCCGTCACCCTCAGCGAGCAGGGCCGCTTCACCTGGAAGGAATGGACCGGCGCCCTCGCCGACGAGCTCCGGACCGCCGCCGCGCGCGGCGAGCCCGACGACGGCTCGCGCTACTACCACCACTGGGTCGCGGCCCTCGAGCCGCAAGGAGGCGTGGGCCGACGCCTACCGCCACACGCCGCACGGCCAGCCGGTGGTGCTGCGCGAGCCGTGAACGGTTTGCCGGATGACGGCCGCTCGCGGCGGCTTGCCCTGCGGGTGGCGCTTGCTGCGGATCGGCCCTTGTGAGGTAATCTCAACGCATCGCGTCAGCCACCGCCGGTCGAGCCGGCGCCACGGGCTCCGCGCCGATCCGCCTGGAGAAGCGCAGCGGCGGAAACCGACGACAGGAGGCGTCTCGCATGACGGCACCGAACCACACCCGCCCCGTATCCGCGTTCCCCGATGCCTGGAGCCGGCGAGCGTTCCTGCGTGGGGTCTCGAGCCTCGCCGTCGCCGGCGGCGCGGCGCGGCTGCTGCCCGGGGCGCCGGCGGTGGTCACCCGTGCACGGGCTCAGGACACGAATGCCGGCCCGACCGTCGAGACGACCGCGGGCCGCGTCCGCGGCTCGATGCGGGCGGGCGTCCACGTCCTCAAGGGCGTTCGCTACGGCGCGCCGACGGGCGGACGGAACCGGTTCATGCCGCCCGCCGCGCCCGCGCCGTGGACCGGCTTGCGCGACACCCTGGAGTACGGCGCGGCGGCGCCGCAGGGCCGCTCCCAGCCCGTCGCCGGCGAGGACTGCCTCTTCCTCAACGTGTGGACGCGGGGGCTCGGCGACGGCGGCCGGCGCCCGGTCATGGTCTGGCTGCACGGCGGCGGCTTCAGCTCCGGCTCGGGGTCTTCGGCCACCTACGACGGCGTCAACCTGTGCAACCGGGGCGACGTGGTCGTCGTCACCATCAACCACCGCCTCAACATCTTCGGGTCGGCGTATCTCGCCGAGCTGGCCGGCGACGACTTCGCGGCGTCCGGCTGCGCGGGCATGCTCGACATCGTCGCCGCTCTCGAGTGGGTGCGCGACAACATCGAGGCCTTCGGCGGCGACCCGGGCCGGGTGACGGTGTTCGGGGAATCCGGCGGCGGACGGAAGGTCTCGACCCTGCTCGCGATGCCCGGCGCCAAGGGGCTCTTCCACCGCGCGATCATCCAGAGCGGCGCGGTGCTGCGCGTGCGCAATCCGCCCGATGCGACCCGCGAGGCCGAGCTGCTGCTCGCGAAGCTCGGCCTACGCGCGGACCAGGCGCGGGACCTGCAGGCGGTCCCGACCGACCGGCTGTTCGCGGCGTTCACCGAGGTGTCCCGCGACTTCGAGCCGGAGGAGCACGTGGTCGGCATGACGGGGAGCACGCCGGTGCTGGACGGCCGCTTCATCCCCGTCCACCCCTTCGATCCGGCGGCGGCCGAGGTGTCGAGAGACGTGCCGGTGATAGTCGGCTACAACCGCACCGAGGAGACGCTGTGGTGGCGGGGCCGCGAGATGCCGCTCGACATGACGGCATCCGACCTGCAGGGGCGGATCGCGGCGCGGCTGCGGAGCGACGCCGACGCCCGCCGCGTCGTCGACGCCTACCGCGACGCCTATTCGGGCGCCCGCCCGTGGGACCTCTACATCCTGATCTGCACGGACCACCCGCGCGGCATGTACGCGCGCGAGCTCGCGGCGCGCAAGACCGCGCAGGGCGGCGCGCCCGCCTGGCTCTACCGCTTCGACTGGGACATGGGGGGCGAGATGAAGACGCCCCACGCCCTCGAGATCCGCTTCGTGTTCGACAACGTCGACCACACCGAGACCCGGCTGTTCGACCTGCCCGGTTCGCCGGCGGCGCGCGTCCTCGCCGGCAGGATGAGCGCCGCGTGGACGGCCTTCGCCAGCACCGGAAACCCCGACACGGCGGACCTGCCGCACTGGCCGGTCTACGCCCGAGACACCCGACAGGCGATGCTCTTCGACAACCAGAGCCGCATCGCGCACGACCATGACCGCGGACCGCGGCTGGTCATGGAAGAGGTGCTCGGACTGGCGTGAACCCCGTCGCACCGGCCGCGCCCTCGCGACGGCTCGCGCTTGCGGCACATCGTTCCCATCTACGAGAGTCTCGCGCCGACGGCCGGGCCATCCTTGCCGTCACCCACGCGGTTCCGCTGAGTCCGGTTGTCCACCGAGGCCGAACGCCTGTGGAATTGGAGTCAAGGCCGGTGTCGTGCCCGGCTCCGGCCCCGTCCGGCGGCATCGCGGGGGCTACGCTACGTTGAATCGCCGGACCTCGATGTCGCGAGTGCGCGCCCGCATCTGCCAGAGGTCATAAGCCATCTGCATGCCGAGCCACGTCTCGGGTGACGACCCGAACGCCTTGGACAGGCGGATCGCCATCTCGACCGAAACGCCCGCCTTCTCGTTGACGAGATCGGACAGCGCCTGGCGCGTCACCCCAAGACCGGCGGCGGCCTCCGTCACCGACAAACCGAGCGGATCGAGACACTGCCGCCGTACGATTCCCCCCGGGTGGGGGGGGTTCTGCATGGCCACCCATCCACCTCCCTCAGTGATAGTCGACGTAGTCCACGTCGAGCGCCTGCCCCTCCTCGAACCTGAACGTCACGCGCCAATTCCCCGACACCCGCACGGCATGGCGACCCGCCAGCCTGCCCTTGAGCGCGTGCAGGCGGAACCCCGGCAAGTCCATGTCCGCCGGTCCCCGACTACGATCCAGCGCGGCCAGAATGTCCCTGAGCTTCTGAACATGCTCCGGGGCGACTCGGCGTGCCGTTCGGCCCTCATACAGCGCCTCCAGGCCTCGATGCCGAAACGACCGGACCATCGTCAGAGGCTAGCCTGTCGTGCGTCGCCTGTCAATTGACAGCCTTCGACGCGGGACGGGCCAGACGCCGGGGCGCCGGGCACCGGGCCGCCGGGGCGCCCCGGCGGCCCTTCGGATGAGTGCCCTCCCGCGGCACCGCCGCTGACGGCAGCTCCGCGGCCCACACTTGCCACACGTCGGTTCTTGTGAGGTAATCTCACCGCACCGAAGCCTGCGGCCCGCGACCGGGCCGCGGGGCAGGGAGAGCACCGATGAAGAAGACACCGACACTCGCGGCGGGCATCGCAGCACTCGGCTTGGTGGCATCGACCGCGGGCACACTGGCGCAGTCGGCGGACCGGCAGCCGGTCAGCATCGCGCAGTTCGACCGGTGGATGGAAGAGCTGTCGAACTGGGGCCGTTGGGGCGACGACGACCAGATCGGCGCCGCCAACCTGATGACGGACGAGAAGCGCCGCGAGGCGGCGGCCCTCGTACGGACCGGCACGACGGTGTCGCTGTCGCACGACTTCCTCACCGAGGAGGCGGTCGACGCGGCCGAGCCCTACGTGCTGCAGATGAACGTCAATCCCGAGGGGCAGAACTCGGGCGACCGGATCGAGGTCTACTTCCACGGCGTGACCTACTCCCACCTCGACGGGCTGTGTCACGTCTTCTACAAGGACAAGCTCTACAACGGCCTCGACTTCCGCGACGTGGTCACTGAGGACGGCTGCTCGCTGATGGACACCACGAAGCTGAAGGACGGCCTGGTGACGCGGGGCGTGCTCGTCGACATGCCCCGGCTGAAGGGCGTGCCGTACCTCGAGCCGGGCACCAAGCTGTACCAGGAGGACATCGAGGCGTGGGAAGAGTATGCCGGGGTCCGGCTCGGGCCGGGCGACGCGCTGCTGCTGCGCACCGGCCGCTGGGCCCATCGCGAGGCGGTGGGGCCGACGCGGGAGATGTCGGGGTGGGACGCCTCGGTCATCCCGTTCCTGGCCGAGCGCGACATCGCCCTGCTCGGCGCCGACTCCGTACACGAGGCGCCGGACAGCGTGCCGGGGCTGCGGGTCAACCCCATCCATCGCTTCGCGATCGTGGCGCGCGGGATGAACCTGCTCGACAACATCGACCTCGACGCGGCGGCGGAGACCGCGGCCCGGCTCAACCGCTGGGAGTTCATGCTGGTGGTCGCCCCCCTGCGGGTGCCCGGCGGCACGGGGTCGCCGGTGAACCCGATCGCCATCTTCTGAATGCGGCCGGCCTCAACGACAGAACGGGCGGCCCGCGGCACCACACCATGCCGGACACCATCATTCCCCTCTTCAGCGACACCGAAACCCGGCCGACGCCCGGCATGCGCGCGGCCATCGCCGCGGCCGACGTCGGCGACGAGCAGAAGGGCGAGGACCCCACCGTCATCCGGCTGCAGGAACGGGTGGCCGAGCTGCTCGGCAAGGAGGCGGCCCTGTGGCTGCCCACCGGCACGATGTGCAACCTCGTAGCGGTGAAGACCCACACCCGGCCCGGGGACGCCCTCGTCGCCGACTGGATGGCCCACGTCATCCGCGCCGAGTCGGGCGGCGCCGCCCTCGCCTCCGGCGTCATCGTCGAGCCGATCCGGACCGAGCGGGGCATCTTCGCCGCGTCTGAGCTGGAGGCAGCCATGGACCGCGCCGCCGCGGTGCCCGAGCCCTACGGCCAGCCGGTGGGAGTCGTCTGCGTCGAGCAGACCCACAACTTCGGGGGCGGCGCGGTGTGGCCGGTCGAGGCGCTCGACGCCGTGGCGGCTTGCGCGCGCGCGCGCAGCGTGCCGCTCCACATGGACGGCGCGAGGCTGCTGAACGCTTGCACGGCCCTCGGCGTCTCGGCCGCGACCGTCGCGGCGCGGGTGGACAGCGTCTGGATCGACTTCACCAAGGGGCTCGGCGCCCCCATCGGCGCCGTGCTCGCGGGGACTGCCGCCTTCATCGCGTGCGCACGCCGCTACAAGCAGCTCTTCGGCGGCGCGATGAGGCAGGCGGGCATCGCCGCCGCGGGGTGCCTGTACGCCCTCGACCACCACGTCGACCGCCTGGCCGAGGATCACGACAACGCCAGCCGGCTCGCGCGCGGCCTGGCGGAGGTCGACGGCATCGAGGTCCGCACCGCCGCGCCGGACACCAACATGGTGTTCTTCGACGCGTCCGGGCTGGGCCTGAGCAATCGGGAGTTTCTCGATCGGCTGGCAGCGGCCGGCGTTCGCATGAGCGGCGCCGGCGGGGCCATCCGCGCCGTCACCCACCTCGACGTGTCACGTGCCGACATCGACCGCGCGCTCGCCACGGTCGGGCAGTTGGCGGCCGGCTGATCGCTGTCCATTGCGCGTACCCGCGGAAGACCCGCTGCCGGCAGTGCGTCACTTCCTCCCTTCGTCCATCACATCGAGTTTCCATCGCCACCAACCGTTCATCAGAATCGACACCAGGAGGAGCACGTAGAGCCAGCGGTAGGACCAGCCGTCGGCCCGCCACCACGCCCACGAGACCCAGAGGACCCAGAAGCCCGTGAAGCTGACGATGGCCGCTGGACTCCACCTGTAGCGGGGCCACATCCTCTCCGGCATACGCCCCTTGGGATCCTCGGTCCAGCGGTCGACGCTCTTCCACGATTTCCGCGGCATCTGCCTGCCCCGTGGCCGGTATGTCGTCACTCGCCGTCCGGCAGGGCGAACACGTAGAGCGTGTTGCCCGACGCCGGCCGGATCTCCGGCGTCAGGGCGCTGAAGTGCGACGCCGTGCCCCCGGCCCCGGTGCCGACCGCGAGGTACTGCCGGCCGTCGACGGCATAGGTGATCGGGAAGCCGCTGACCGGCGAGCCGAGGGCGATCTCCCACAGCACCTCGCCGGTCTCCTGGTCGAAGGCGCGGAACCGCCCCGCGATGTCGCCGCCGAAGACGAGCCCCCCGCCCGTGGCCACCATCGACATGGTCGCCGCGCGCTGCTCGTGCATCCACAGCGTCTCCCCGGTCTCGGCCGAGATCGCGCGCACCGTGCCCGCGTTCTCGTTGCCCGGCGCGAGCTGGTGGCGGTAGGCGATGGCGTAGGTGCGCGAGCGGCTCTCGGTGCGCGCGGCCGGGGTGTCGTCGGGGAACGTGGTCGTCGCCAGCATGCGCGCGCAGGTGTTGCGCAGCGGCATGTACATCGTGTTCGTCAGGGGGCTGTAGGCGCCCGCCTCCCAGTCCTTGCCGCCGTTCCACGTCGGGCACGCGAAGACCTGCTGCCCCACCGCGGTGAACACCACCTCCGCGTTCTCCGTCACCGTCCCGGTCGCCCCGTCGATGCCGCTGATGACGTTCTGGGCAACGGTGGGGGTGGCCCACAGGAACTCGCCGGTCTCGCGGTCGAGGGTGTAGACGACGCCGGTCTTGCCGGGGATGCCCGTCACCACCCGGCGCGTCTCGCCGGGCTGGATGCGCGGGTTGATCCAGCTCACCTCGGACGGGTCGGGCGCGACCGCGGTGTCGACGAGGATGCGCTCGAAGGGGTGGTCGAGGTCCCAGTGGTCGTTCAGGTGCTGGTAGTACCAGCGGATCTCGCCGGTCTCGACGTCGATGGCCAGCGTCGAGTTGTGGTAGAGGTGCGTGTTCTCGACCCCGCCCAGCATGAACTTCGGGGCCGGCGACGTGACCGACGTCCCCTGGTAGATGAGCCGCAGCTCGGGGTCGTAGCTCGCCGGCATCCACGTGCCGACGTGCACCCGCTCCTCGTAGGGCACGTCGCCCCACGTTTCGTCGCCCGGCTCGCCCGGGGCCGGCACCGTGCGCCGCCGCCACAGCTCGCGGCCGGTGCGGGCGTCGTGGGCCAGGATGACGCACGACTCGGGCCCGCCCTGGGGCCGGCAGCTCCGCCCGGAGATGGCCCGGCCGTCGGCGACTATGGGGCCCGAGCTGTGCCCGGCCGGCGTCACCTTGTAGTCGAAGATCTGCGTCTCCCAGGCGATCTCGCCGGTCTCGGCGTCGAGCCCGAAGAAGTAGTCGTCGTCGCTGGTGTTGACGATGAACCGGTCGTAGATGGCGATGTTCCGGTTGTTGCGGGCGTTGCCGCCGACGAAGTCGTAGACGTCGTCGGGCAGGTTGCGGCGGTGCTGCCAGATCAGGTCGCCGGTCACGGCGTCGATGGCCTCGATGACGTCGCTCGACTGCGGCATGTAGAGCACGCCGCGGTAGGCGAGCGGCGTGCCCTCCTGCCGCCCCGCCGCGAGCCCGCGCGACCACACCATGCGCAACCGGCCCACGTTGCCGCGGTCGATCTGGTCCAGCGGGCTGTAGCCCCACCCGTCGAGGGTGCGGCGCCACGTCAGCCAGTCCTCGGGGGCCGGGTCGTGGAGCATCGCGTCGGTGACGGGAACGAACTCGTCGGCGGATTGGGCCGGCGCGGTCCCCGCCGCCGCCAACGCCAGCACCGCCGCCGCGATCGCCGGGACCCGGCGCAAGATCCGAGACTGCCTCTGCATCACACCACTCCTCGGGCGCCGGGGTCGGGCGCAGTCCATGCCGACAAGGCAGGGTTCTCCCGCCGTCGGCGCGACCCCCTGGCGCCGTGCCGCCATGATCGGCGCCACCCCCATGGGTGTCAAGGTCCATGCAGGCGCCTCGTGCCGCCCGTGCCCCGCCGGCCGGCACCGCCTCCCGCACCTTCAGCCCCCCGCGACAGAACTGGCTGGACCACGCCGACCACTACTTCAAGGCCCGGTAGGCCCGCGACGGTCCGGCCCGACGAATCGGCGAGCATGCATCGCGTCCTTGCACGCGACCGCCCTCCGGATCGATGATTGGCAGGTACGGAACGACGACCGGCACACCAGGAGGTGGACGAATGACCAACCGTTCTCTCGTCGCGGCGCTCGCCGTGATCGCCATCGCGGGGCTGGCCGCGGCCCCGGCGGCGGCCCAGGACGCGCCCCGGACCCCGTGGGGGGCGCCGGATCTGCAGGGCATCTGGGACTTCCGCACCATCACCCCGCTGGAGCGGCCGGAAGACCTGGGCGACCAGGCGTTCTACACGCCGGAGGAGGCCGCGACCCTCGAGCGGGAGGCCGTGGAGCGCGACATCGAGCTCTGGGAGCGTGAGGCGCAGCGGACCGAGGTCGGCGGCAACGTGGGCGCCTACAACAACTTCTGGATGGACCGGGGCACCAGCCCCATCGAGACGCGGCGCACGTCGCTCATCACCGATCCCCCGAACGGACGGTTCCCCGAGCTGTCCGAGGTCGGGGCCGAGCGCGCCGCCGCGCGGCGGGCGCACATGGCCGATCACCCGGCCGACACCTACACCGATCGCAACACGTCCGACCGGTGCATCGTGGGGTTCAACGCGGGTCCCCCCATCACCCCGCTCGCCTACAACCAGAACATGCAGCTCTTCCAGACCCCCGACCTGGTGGTCATCCACACCGAGATGGTGCACACCTCGCGCATCGTGCCCCTCGACGGACGCCCCGCCCTCGACGACGGCATCCGCCTGTGGACGGGCGACTCGCGCGGCTACTGGGAGGGCGACACCCTGGTCATCGAGTCGGCGAACTTCAACGACCAGCGCCAGTGGATCCCCCTGACCTCGGGGGGCTCCGGCGTGGCGTCGAGCGACAGCTTCACCCTGGTGGAGCGGTTCACCCGCCTCGACGACGACACCCTGGAGTACACGTTCACGGTGACCGACCCCGACACGTGGGCGGTGCCCTGGACGGCGTCGATGCCGATGCAGCGGACCGACGTGCCGCTGTTCGAGTACGCCTGCCACGAGGGCAACTACTCGATGGAGGGCATCCTGTCCGGGGCGCGGGCCGACGACCGGGCCGCGGCCGCGGAGGGCGGGCAGTAGGCGCGAACGCCCCAGGTGACCGCCGACACCGTGGAGCCGGCTGACGCCGGCTCCCTTTCGTCCCTCACGATTCGCGGCGCGATCGGCGGGGCCCTCATGGGCCTCGCCAATCTCGTCCCCGGCATCAGCGGCGGCACCATGCTGCTCGCGGCCGGCGTCTACCCCGCGTTCATCGCCGCCATCGCCGACGTCACCACGTTCCGCTTCGACCGACGCACCCTCGTGCTGCTCGGCGCCGTCGGCGGGGCGGCGGCCCTGGCCATCCTGCTCCTCGCGGGCCCCATGCGCAGCCTCGTGGTCGAGCAGCGCTGGGCCATGTACAGCCTGT
The DNA here is from genome assembly GCA_965204675.1 of Vicinamibacterales bacterium. Classification (GTDB taxonomy): domain Bacteria; phylum Acidobacteriota; class Vicinamibacteria; order Vicinamibacterales; family UBA8438; genus JAJEEA01. The sequence continues at coordinate 2,978,133 of OZ242003.1, read as the reverse complement.
TCATCGGGCTCACCCTGGGCGGCGTGCCCCTCGTGTGGCGACTCGCCCGACCCGCCACGCCGGCCGTCTACGCGGGGGCGGCCGGCGCCGTCGTCCTGATGCTGCTCATGCAGCTCGGGCTCGGCGCCGGGAGCGGCGGCGGCGAGGCGAGCGGGCTCCTGCTGTTCCTGTCGGGCCTCGCCGGCGCCTCGGCGATGATCCTGCCCGGCGTCAGCGGGGGCTACCTGCTGCTGCTGCTCGGCCAGTACGAGACGATTCTCGGCGCCGTCGACGCGCTGAGGGCCGGGCTGATCGAGGTGGACGCCGGGCTGCTGCTCGACGCCTCGGCGCTCCTGCTGCCCGTCGGCCTCGGTGTCGCCGCCGGCATCGTCGGCGTCTCCAACCTGCTGCGCTGGCTGCTCGACCGCTACCGTCAGGCAACGCTCGGGGCACTGCTGGGACTGCTGGTCGGCGCGGTGGCCGGGCTCTGGCCCTTCCAGCAACCGGTCGAGCCGTCGCCGGGGTCGATCGTGCGGGGGCAGGTCGTCACCGAGGCGTCGCTCCCCGGCATCGACCCCGCCGACTGGCCGCTCGATCGCTTCACCCCCTCGGTCGGCCAGGGCGGCGCCGCGCTGGCCCTGATGCTCTCCGGCCTGGCGGCGACGACCGCGATCGCGCGCATCGGGGACGAGCACCGGCCCGATTGATGGCCTCGCGAGCTTCCGCCGCCAAGAGGGACTGCGGAATGGAGCCGATCATCGACCACATCGAGCTCACCGTGAAGGACATGAGCGTCGCGGTGCCGTTCTACGACAAGCTGCTTCCGCTCCTGGGCTTCGATCTCGAGAGCAGGAACAGCGCGGTCCTGGATGATCACGAGCTGCACGTCGTGGAGTACCTGCATCCGCGGCTGGGCTTCGCCATCAACTCGCCGAGGAGCGCGTTCCGCGACGATGCCGTCAACCGCCGCAGACCCGGCGCGCTGCACCACCTCGCGTTCAGGGCGAAGTCGCGCGCCGAGGTCGACCGGCTGCATGTCGAGCTGAAGAAGATCGGGGCCACGATCGTGATCCCGCCGCGGGAGTTTCCCGAGTACGTCCCGCCGGGCTACTACGCGCTCTTCTTCAAGGACCCCGAGGGCATCAAGTACGAGATCGTCCACACCCCGTCGGAGCCCGCGTAGGGCTTCTTGCCCGCGGGACGCTTCACGACGGGATTCCGTGCTCCAGGCGGCCGATCAGATCGATGAGCTCCTCGGCCCCGGCCAGCGTACCCGCGTGTTCCAGCGGCGTGTCTCCACCCACGGCCGGATGGGGATGCTTGAGCCATTCGAGGGCATGGCGGCGCTCGCCGTCGAAGTACGACCGAGCGCGGTCGAGGACCCTGGCCACCGTGGCCGCCCGGTCCCCCTCGTCCGGACGCAGGACGCCCTGGCTCCGGCGCCGAACCAACGTCTGGTGCGGAATGCCGACGACGTTCGCCAGTTGCGTTTCCGACACCTCCAGGGCGCCCTTCAGGCGATCGAGGAAGCTGACGGGGAGGCCGGCGCGGATCTCGGCCTGCGTGGGCACCCGCAACTCCCGGTCCCCCGATCCTGCTGTCGCTGTCGCCGTCACTCGGTTCTCCTGTTCGGGACAGGCTAGTGTACCAACAGCGGCACGGAGCGTTGACGTAGCAGTGACAGCCGTGGAACATTTGGTCCCGGTCAGATGGGCTGGAGTCGACCGGTAACGGGCTGGAGTCGACCGGGTGACGGGCTAGAGTCGGTGGACTCAGGGCTGGAGTCGAACACGTCGGGGCGAGAGTCGCTGAAACGCCGCATACTGGCACCTGCCGGCATCGGTCCCTCTCCGCGGGACTTGAGACGAGAGTCCGGCGAGCAGCAGATGAGCCACGAGCCGCCCTACCACATCAACACGGACATACTGTCGCTGGTCGCCGAGATCGCGGAAGCGGTCGGACGCACAGAAGCGATGGGTGTCTCGCAGGACCTTCGACTGCGCCGCATCAACCGCATCCGCACCATTCAGGGTTCGCTGGCCATCGAGGGCAACATCCTCACCGAGGAGCAAATCTCCACGATCCTCGACGGCAAGCCGGTCGTCGCTCCGTTGCGGGACGTTCAGGAGGCCCGGAACGCCATCAAGGCCTACGATCGGTACGAGCGGTGGGACCCGGCCAACGAGGCCGACCTGCTGAACGCCCACGAGATCCTGATGGCCGGTCTGGTGGATGCGCCCGGCCGCTATCGCCGCGGCAGGGTCGCGGTGATGGGCCGGGACGGGATACAGCATGTCGGCCCGCCCGCCGGGCGCGTGCCGTCGCTGATGGCCGAGCTGTTGGCTTGGCTCCGCGGCACCGACGACCATCCGCTGATCGCCAGCTCCGTCTTCCACTACGAGTTCGAGTCCATCCATCCCTTTGAGGACGGCAACGGTCGGATGGGCCGGCTCTGGCAGACGCTGATCCTGACCGGCTGGAAGACACTGTTTGCCCATGTGCCGGTCGAGAGCCTCGTCCGCGCCCGGCAGAGCGAGTACTACCGGGCCATCCGCGAGAGCTCCGCGCAAGGCGAGAGCACCCCTTTCGTCGCCTTCATGCTGGACGCAATTCTCGCCGCGTTCCGGACCCCCCAAGTAGCCCCCCATGTAAGCCCCCAAGTCCGGCGGCTATTGACCGTGCTTGCCGGCGAGATGTCCCGGCGCGACATCCTTCACGCGCTCGGCCTCCGCGACCGCAAGTCGCTGCGCCAGCGCTACCTGATGCCGGCGCTGCGGGACGGGTACGTGGAGATGACCCGCCCCGACGCACCCAATGCCCGCGACCAGAAGTACCGATTGACCGCGCTGGGGCGGCGACTGCGGGCGGCCGGGCGGGGAATCGACGAACCGTAAGAGCGATGGCGGACAACTCACGCCGACGCCGAGGCTACCGCGGGGGCTCAGGGGCGGTGGGCGAGGTGGCGCCGAGGCCGAGGAGCAACGCCTCCATGTCGGGCCAGCGGCGGCCGAGGTTGGCGTAGAAGATGCCCTGGGCGATGGTCAGGGGCGTCCAGCCCCGCTCGTTGACGGGGTTCAGGGCGGCTCCGTGCTCGAGCAGGTAGAGGACGAGCTCGGGCGAGCCGCGCATGACCGCGCCGTGAAGGGCGGCGTCGCCGTTGGCGTCGACGGTGGTCACCGAGTCGCCCAACGCCACCATCAGCTTCACCGCCTCCAGGGCCTCCTCGGCGCTGCCCGGGCTCTCGCTCGACGACCAGATGCCGACGCCGGCCGCTACGAGGAGCGCGGTGGTGCCGTCCTCGTTCTCCGTCAGCGGGTCGGCGCCGAGATCGAGGAGCAGGCGCATCATGTCGAGGTCGACGGCCTTGGCTGCGAGGAGGAACGGGGTCGCGCCAGTGCGGTTGAGCTGGTTGCGGTAGCCGTCGCGCGGCTCCGCCGTCTGGCGGGCGTCGACGGCGGCGCCGTGGGCGACGAGGGCGCGGGCCAGCTCGAGGTCGGTGACGGTCCCGGTGGGGAACGCGGCGGGGTTGTTGTAGTGCCGGTTCGGCCGGCGGGTCCAGACGAGCTGGTGGAGCGGCGTCCACCCCGGTCCCGCCGCCGCCGCGTCGGCGCCGTGCTCGAGGAGCTGCACGGCCACGTCGTAGCGCGCGTTGACGACCGCGAGGTGGAGGGGGCTGGTGCCGTCGGGCAGGGCGAGGTTCACGTCGGCCCCGGCCGCAAGAAGCGCCTCGACGGCGGCGCCGTGGCCCGCGCGAACCGCGAACGCGAGCGGCGTGAACCCGCCGTCGGATCGCGCGTTGACGTTGGCCCCCGCCGCCACCAGCGGGGCGACGACCGCCGCGTGGCCCTCGGCCGACGCCCACATCAGCGCGGTCTGCCCGCGCCACCCTTCCCGGGCGTCGACCGTCGCCGCCGCGCCGTGCCACAGCAACGTCTCGACGCTGCCGACGACGCCGGTCCGCGCTGCCGTCATCAGCGGCGTCTCACCCTCCGGCGACGCCCGGTTCGCGTCGGCCCCGGCCGCGAGCAGCACCCCCACGACGGCGTCATGGCCCCCGGCCGACGCGAGCGCCAGCGGCGTCACCCCGTGACGCGTCGCGGCGTCGGCCTCGCCGCCAGCGTCCAGCAGCTCGGCGACCGCCGCCGCGTCGCCGGCGTGCGCGGCCCGGTGCAGCAGCGTCGCATCGTCTGCCGACTGCCCTGCGGACGCCCCCGCCCAGGCGAGCGCTCCCAGGACGACGCCCACGGCACACCATGCCCGGGCCCCCGACGCGAGTCTGGAATCACCACTCATCGTTCGCCGCCACCCCCGCCGCCGATTGACCTGCGGTAGCGCATCGACGCCCTTGCAGGGCGGTCCGCCCGACCAGACCCTGTGACAACGCCGTCACGTTGCGAACCGCACACCCGGCGCGATCTACACGCCGGCCAGCGGCGCCAGCTCGCGCAGCCGCCCGGTGCTGTCGCCCAACCCCTCGTCGAGCCGCACCCCCGCCTTGTCGAGCTGGCTGACGAGCAGGTTGGTCATCGGCGTGTCCCGCGGATACTGCAGGTGGCGCCCGCCCTTCAACTGCCCGCCGCTGCCGCCGACGAGCATCAGCGGCAGGTCGTAGTGCAGGTGCTTGTTGCTGTCGCTGAGCGACGCGCCGTAGAGCAGCAGCGAGTTGTCGAGCAGCGATCCGTCGCCGTCCGGCGTCGCGGCCAGGGTCTCGAGGAAGCCGCGGAAGAGCGACACGTGGTAGGTGTTGATCTTCGCGAGCTGGGCCAGCTTCACGGGGTCGTAGCGGTGGTGCGAGATGCCGTGGTGGGACTCGGGGATGCCCACCTCGGGATAGGCTCGGCCGTTCAGCTCGCGCCCCAGCATGAACGTGAAGACGCGGGTGATGTCGGCCTGCCACGCCAGCGCCGTGAGGTCGAACATCAGCCCGACATGCTCGGAGTACGACTCGGGGATGCCGACGGGCCGCGCGAGCTCGGGCAGCTCGGTGTCGCTCTGCTCCGAGAGCCGGATGCGCCGCTCGATGGCGCGCACCGCGTCGAGGTACTGCGCGACCCGCGCGCGGTCGCCGGCCCCGACCTCACGCTCGAGGCGCGCGAGATCCGCGCCGATGGCGTCGAGGATGCTCCGGTCCTTGCGGAACTGCGCGCGCCGCTCGGCCGTCGATCCGCCCTCGCCGAAGAGCCGCTCGAAGACGACGCGCGGGTTGTTCTCCATCGGCAGCGGCGTCGTGGGGTCGCGCCACGCGATGGTGTTCATGTAGATGCAACTGTAGCCGTTCTCGCAGTTGCCGACGAGGAAGTCGCGGTCGATGGCGAGCTCGAGCGAGGGCAGCGGCGTCGCGCGCCCGAGCTGCGCGGCCGCGATCTGGTCGGCGGTCATCCCCGCACGCACGTCGGCCCCCTCGGTCTCCTTCGGGTGGACGCCGTTGAGCCACGTCGCGGTGGCGCGGGTGTGCTCGCCGTTGCCGTCGCCGAGGGCCTCGGCCTGCCCCTGGGCGAGCCCGCTCAGCACCACCATGCGGTCGCGGAACGGGTCGAGGGGACGCAGCGTCGGCGACAGCTCCAGGGCGGTCTTCGCGGGCGGCGTCCACGACTCCATCGCCATGCCGTTGGGCAGGTACACCCACCCGAGCCGGCGCACCGGCTCGGCCGCGCGGACGCCGACGCCGGCGAGGGCCGGGGTCATGGCGTCGAGCATCGGGAGGGCCAGCGCCGCCCCCGCGCCGCGCAGGAACGTGCGCCTCGGCAGCGTCTTTCGGGTGATGATCATGATTCCGCTCTCCTCATCCTGAACGGTGCGCTCTCGACGATGCCGACGACGAGCGACGAGAACCGGTAGCCATCCTCCGCCGCGGCGCGGGTGACGGCGCGCACCGCCGGCGCGTCGTAGTGCTCCAGGCCGCGGCCCAGGGCATAGGTCAGCAGCTTCTCGGTCAGGGTGCCGACGAACCGCTCCGGCCGGCCCACGAGGGCCTCGCGCAGCCCCGCCGCGCCATCGAAGCGGGTGCCGTCGGGCAGCTCGCCGGTGGCGTCGATGGGTGTGCCGGCGGCGCTGCGGGTGCGGAAGCGCCCCACCGCGTCGAACTGCTCGAGGGCGAACCCCGGCGGGTCCATCAGCCGGTGGCAGCTCGCGCAGACGGGGTTCGCCCGGTGGCGCTCGGTCGCCTCGCGCATCGAGAGGGCCTCCCCGCCGGCGGTCGTCTCCTCGAGGGCCGGCACATCCGGCGGCGGCAGCGCGGGAGGGGTCCCCAGCAGGTTCTCGAGCACCCACTTGCCGCGCAGCACCGGCGACGTCCGGTTCGGGTAGGACGTGACCGAGAGGATGCTGGCGTGGCCGAGCAGGCCCCGCCGCGCCTCGTGGGCGACGGGAACGCGCCGGAAGTGGCTGCCGTAGACGCGCGGCATGCCGTAGTGGCGGGCGAGGCGCTCGTTGACGAAGGTGTAGTCGGCGGTCAGCAGGTCGAGGACGTTGCGGTCCTCGCGGAAGACGCTCTCGACGAACAGCTCCGTCTCGCGCCGCATCGCCTGCCGCAGCCCCTCGCCGACGTCGGGAAACCGGTCCTCGTCGGGCACCACGGCCGGGACGTTCCTCAGGTACAGCCACTGGCTCGCGAAGCTCGTGACCAGCGCCCGCGACCGCTCGTCGGCGAGCATGCGGCGCGTCTGCGCCTCGAGCACGGCCGGCTCGCGCAGCCGGCCGGCGACCGCGAGGTCGAGCAGCTCGTCGTCGGGAATGCTGCTCCACAGGAAGAACGACAGCCGCGACGCGAGCTCGAGGTCGCTGACGGCGTAGCTCTCCCCCGCCGCGACCCCGGCCGGGTCGCGCTCGACTCGCAGCACGAACTCCGGGCTCGCGAGCAGCCAGCGCAGGGCCATCTCGACGCCGGCGTCGAAGCCGCCCTCGCGCCGGCCCTCGTCGAAGAAACCGAGGAGGACTTCCAGGTCCGCCGGGGTGACGGGGCGCCGGTAGGCGCGGCGCGCGAGCGCGGACAGGATGCGGCGCGCGCAGTCGGCCGGCTCGGCCTCGCCCGCGTCGGCAGCGGGGCGGCACACGAAGATGCGCCGGCGACTCGGCGTGTCCTCTGCCGAGGGTCCGCCACCGACCGCGAGGGACCCGCCGCCGACCGGGCGTCCGCCGCCGGTGGCCGCCGGGGATCCGTCGCCGGCCGGAAACCCGACGCCCGCCAACTGGGAGCCGTCGCGGGCCGGAAGTTCACGGCCAGCCGCCGTCGGGGAGCCGTCGCGGGCCGGAAGTCCGCGGCCAGCCGCGGCCGGGGAGCCGTCACCGGCCGGGAGCCCGCCCGCGGCCGCGAACGGCCCGGTGACCGTGACGCTCCCCAGGTACGGCTGCACCCGCGTGTCGCCGCCGGTGATGCTGGTGTACGGCCGCAGGTAGGGCTGGCGCAGCGTCTCGGGGTACGCGGCCGTCTTCCGCACGAACGTCACCCGCAGCTCGCGCGGACCCGCCCCGACCGGCAGGCGGAACTCCCAGTCGCGGTCGATGGTCCGCTGCCGGTCCCGCCAGGCGCGGTACTCGTCGCTGTCGCGCGGCGCGTCGGGCGGGGGCCCGCCGGCGACGAAGGTGCGCACCAGCGTCCCGTCCAGGCTCACCTCCACCGTGTGCGGCACCTCGAAGATGGCCAGGTTGTCGCCCGCGTTGCGGGCGAGGCGGACGCGGATGTCGTACTCGGCGTCCTCGGGGAACGTGTGGCGGAACGCGCCACCGCCGCGCGTGCCGAACGGCATGCCCGCCACCCAGTCGTCCTGCGGCAGGTCGCTCGCGAGGCGGAACACCTCGGCGGTGGCGGAAGGCGCAGGGCGCCCGACCGCCACGCGGGCGATCTTGCGCGCCGCGGCGAGGTAGCGCTCGAGCAGGGTCGGCGAGACCCCGAGCACCCCCGCGATGTTGTCGAAGCCGTAGCTCGCGCCGTCCGCCGGCAGCAGCTCCGCGACGTCGATCTCCAGGTCGAGGAGGTCGCGCACCGCGTGGTGGTACTCGGTCCGGTTCAGGCGGTGGAACGCCTCGGTCCGGCCCGGATCGGGGTTGGCGGCGGCATGCCGGTCCAGCTCGGTCTCCAGCCAGCCGACGAACCGGTCGTAGGTCGCCGCGTCCGGTCGCGGTCGCGGCGCCGGGGGCATGGCCCCCGCCCGCAGCTTTCGGACCACCGTCTCCCACACCGCGGGCGACGCCCCGACCGTCGCCGGATCGTGCTCGTCGAGGGCGAGCCCCGCCGTGCGCATGCGGCCGTTGTGGCAGGTCACGCAGTAGCGGTCCAACAGCTCCCGCTGCCAGCCGCCGGATGCCTCGGGCTGCCCCGCCGGCTCGCCGGCCAGGGCCGGCCGGGCGCCGCCGGCCCACGCGACGGCCAGCGCGAGCGCTGTGCACGCCAGTGCGGGAGTGTTTCGCCGTCCAGACATGTCTTGTTGTACCGGGCCGTAGTATCCGGGGGAAGGGAAACGCTGTCAATCGGTGTCCGGCCCGCCAGCGGATGCGAGGACGGGTCGGAACCGGGCTACCATGGTCCCATCATGCCATGATGCGCAGGAAAGGGAGGCGATGGCGTTTGCGAGGGTTACCGCGGATCCTGCCCGTATGGGGGGCGTTCCCTGCATCAGACGTTTGCGCATGCCGGTAGCCACGATCGCGGGGATGGTCGCCGACGGTATGAGCATGGCGGACATCCTTCGCGCCTACCCGGATCTGGAAGCCGAGGACGTCGCCGAGGCCTCCGTTTCGCAGGGGGCGCCGTTCTCGAGCGAAAGACCCGACCGACGTGGTGACTCAACGGCACATCTGCCGAACGCTGACTCTCTGCACGCTACAAGAGACCGCCGTGCCAGAGCTCGCGCACGAAGGTCGCGGCCGGGAGGACGTCGATGCCGTCGGGAGTACGCCGCGGGCGCGGCTCGAGGCACACGACGGCCCGGCGGCGGACGCCGGGATGATCGACGGCGAGGCTCCGCAGCCCCTTCAGGTGGTCGCGCGTGATCCGCGGGCTGGCCTTGGCTTCGACGGCCAGCCTCAGGTCGCCGACCACGAAATCGACCTCCGTGCCGCCGGCGAGCCGCCAGTACGCCAGCCGGTCGTCGAGCTCGCGATAGTCGAGGCAGGCGGACAGCTCGTGGAAGACCCAGTTCTCGAACGCCCGGCCGTAGAGCTCCGAGCCGGGTGACAGATCGCCCCGGCGCGCGAGGCGGTTGACCACGCCGACGTCCGCGAAATAGAACTTCGGCGCGCCGATCGTCCGACGCCGCGAGCGCTTCCGCCAGGCCGGCAGCCGCCGCCCCAGCAACGTGTCCTCCAGGATGTCGAAGTACCCCCTCACGGTGTGGCTCGACACCCCGCACTCCCGAGCGAGGTTGGAGCAGTTGATCACGCCCCCGTCGCCCAGCGCGGCCGCGTCCAGAAACCCGGAGAACGCCGGCAGGTTGCGCACCAGCCCTTCGGCGGCGATCTCCTCCCGGAGATAGTCGGCGACGTACGCTCCGAGCAGGCGGCCCGGCCGGCGCGCCTCGTACATCCTGGGCAGGTAGCCGTGGTTGAGCAGGCGGGTCAGGTCGAACCCGCTTCCGATCTCCGCCGCCGTCAGCCCGTACAACCGGTACCTCACCGCCCGACCGCCCAGCAGGTTGGCGCCGCCGCGCTTCACCTTCCGCGCGCTCGACCCGCACAATGCGAAGTGAAGCCCTCGGTTCTCGATGAGCCAATGCACTTCATCGAGCAGGGCCGGTGCCTTCTGAACCTCGTCGATCACGATCTGACGCTCGGGCTCCGACCTGCCGGCATCGATCTCCTCGCGGAGGACCTCGGGATTGACGGCGTAACGCCTGAATTCGTCGGCCTTCAGCAGATCGATCCAGCGTCCGTCCGGATATCGCCGTCTCAGGAGGGTGCTCTTGCCGGTCTGGCGGGGCCCCCACAGGAAGAAGGTCTCCTGGCCGGGGGCGGGGAGGTCGAGGCGTCTTTCGAACATCTGCTTCAAATTATCATGATATTTTGAATCAACGGTGCCGAAATCGTCCTGCCCCATCGCACCGGTTGCCGCCTAGCGGCGGCGCGCGTCGCCACGCGGGCGGTCGGCATCGCCAAGTGCGGTAGACTGGCGCCGATTCCAGGAGGACAGCGATGCCGGAGTGGATGAATCGCGGGGTACGGGCCGGGGCGGCGATCCTGGGAGGGACGTTGACCTTGGGCATGGTGGCGCTTCCCGCCGACGGCCAGACGGTCGAGTGGCCGGCCTACGCGGCCGACCAGGCCGGCACCAAGTACCTGCCCCTCGACCAGATCGACGCGGAGACGGTGGCCGACCTCGAGATCGCCTGGCGGCAGCCGGTGATTCCCGACGCCATCCGGAACGGCGAGACCACCCGCGGCCCCGTCGGCTCGCAGACCACGCCGCTCATGGCGGGCGGCCTGCTCTACTTCAGCACCGGGCTGGGCACCGTCGCGGCCCTCGAGCCGACCACCGGCGAAGTAGTCTGGAACACCGGGCCGAGCGACGGGGTGCGGGTGCGCCAGACGCGCGGCGTCGCGTACTGGACCGACGGAGAGGAGCGCCGAGTGCTCGCGACCCTCGGCCCGAGGCTGGTGTCGCTCGACGCCCGCACCGGAGAACGCGACCCCGGGTTCGGCGAGGCCGGCGAGGTCGACCTGCGCGAGGGGCTGCTGCGCCCCTTCCCCGACTTCTACTGGAACTCGGCCCCCATCATCGTCAACGACGTCATCGTCATCGGCTCGTTCGTCGAAGACATCACCACCGCCCAGCGCACCGCCAACAAGGAGTCGCCGCGCGGCGACGTCCGCGGCTACGACGTGCGGACCGGCGAGCACGTGTGGACGTTCCACACGATTCCGCTCGAGAACGAGTTCGGGGTGGAAACGTGGGGGGCCGACCCCGTCGACGACCGCGCGTCGTGGGAGTACAGCGGCAACACCAACATGTGGGCCCATCCCACCGGCGACGAGGAGCTGGGCATCGTCTACCTGCCGCTGTCGACGCCCACCAACGACTACTACGGCGGCCACCGGCCCGGCGACAACCTGTTCGCGGAGAGCCTCGTCGCCGTCGACTCGCGCACCGGCGAGCGGCTCTGGCACTTCCAGGCCATCCACCACGGGGTGTGGGACTACGACTTCGCGTCGTCGGCGGTGCTGATGGACATCACCGTCGACGGGCGCGAGATCAAGGCGGTGGCGCAGCCCAGCAAGCAGGCGTTCACCTACGTCTTCGACCGGGTGACGGGCGAGCCGGTGTGGCCCATCGAGGAGCGGCCGGTCCCCGGCTCGGACGTGCCGGGCGAGCGGCTGGCCCCGACCCAGCCGTTCCCCACCAAGCCGCCGCCGTTCGAGCTGCAGGGCGTGACGGTGGACGACCTCATCGACTTCACGCCCGAACTGCGGGCCGAGGCCGTCGAGCTGCTGGACCAGTACGTGTGGGGGCCGATGTTCACGGCGCCGATCCTGCTCGACCCCCGGCCGGGCGGCAAGAAGGGCACCATCTTCAGCCCCGGCACCGCCGGCGGCGCGAGCTGGAGCGGGGCCGGGGTGGACCCGGAGACCGGCATGCTCTACGTCCCGTCCGCCTACAGCCACAACGTCGTCGCCCTCGTGCCGTCCGAGCACCCGCGGGCCGACGTGCGGCTGGTGCGGGAGCGGTACACGCCGCTGCTCGGACCGCGGGGCCTGTCGATGTTCAAGCCGCCCTACGGCCGGCTGACCGCCATCGACATGAACGCCGGGGACCTCGCCTGGCAGGTCCCCAACGGCGAGGGCCCGCGCGACCACCCCGCCCTGCGCGACCTCGACCTGCCGTGGCTCGGCCAGGGGGGGCGCGCGTCCGTGCTCGTCACGAAGTCGCTGGTGTTCCTGGGGGAGGGCGGCAACACCGGGGTCTCGGCCCTGCCGCAGTGGTACAACGGGCCCGGGGGCAAGACGTTCCGCGCCTACGACAAGGCCACCGGCGAGGTGGTCTGGGAGATGGAGCTGCCGGGCGGCACCACCGGCGCCCCGATGACCTATATGATCGATGGCCGCCAGTTCATCATCGCCACCGTCGGCTGGGACGACATGGCGAGCGAGCTGGTGGCGCTGGCCCTACCCGAGGCGCGGTGACGCGGGGCCGGCCTCTCGGCGGACACCCGTTGACCGGTGTCGAGGCGCCGGACAGACGGCGCGCCGTTCGTCGGCGGGTCGCACGGGAACGGCCGGACACGGGTGACACGGTCCCGGACCCCGCGCTCACCCTCTCCGGGCCGGCGGGGCGGCATCGAGGAGGAAATCCCGCATGCGCAGGACGACCATCGCGACCTGGGGCGGCGCCGCGCTGCTGATCGCGGTCACCGCCGGACCGTGGCCTGTGGCCGCGCAGGCGCAGCCGTCGGAGAACCCCTTCACGAGCCGGATCGACGTGCGGATGGGCCGGCAGAGCTACCAGTCCCAGTGCTCGGCGTGTCACGGCATCAACGCCACCGGGAACCCGGAGGTGGGCGGACCGGACCTGTCGACGGGGCAGTTCCAGCGCGCCGGCGGCGACGCAGGGCTGTTCCAGGTCATCCGCGACGGCATCGACGGCACCGCGATGATCGGGCTCGGCGCCGACGCGACGGAGCAGTCGGTGTGGCAGATCGTCACCTTCCTGCGCTCCCTCGCCCCCGCCGACGTCGATCCCGGCGGGTCGGCGGCGGCCGGACAGGCCCTCTTCGCCGGCAAGGGCGACTGCGCGCGCTGTCACATGGTGAACGGCGACGGCGGACGACTCGGGCCGGACCTGTCGTCGGTGGGCGACCGGCGCACCCCCGCCGAGCTCGAGAGCGACCTCGTCGACCCCGACGCCGAGGTAATTCCCCGCTGGTGGACGATCACCGCCACCGGCCCCGGCGGCGAGACCGTCGAGGGCCTGCGGATGAGCGAGGACACGTTCACCTTCCGCATCATGGACGCGGACGAGAACCTGCGGGCGTTCTCCAAGTACGGCGACTGGTCGTACGAGCGGACCCAGGCCTCCACCATGCCCGGTTACGCGGCGACCCTGACCGCGCAGGAGCGGACCGACCTGGTGGCATACCTCTATTCCCTGCGGAGGGAACCATGACCCCGCCCTGCGCCCTGACGAATGCTCGTCACCGCCGCTCGCCACGCCCTGCGGAGGGAACCATGACCCGGCCCAACTCGCCCCGCTGGTCCAGAACGACCCCGACCGGCCAGGCTGCAGGCCCGGCGCGGACCCTGCGCGCGGCGGCCGCTCGATCGGCGGCGGCCGGAAGCCCGGCTCCGAGGTTCATCGGGCTGGCTCTCGCCGCGGCGGCCCTGGCGACGGGGCCAGCCGCGGCGCCGCTCCACGCCCAGGCCCCCGCCGAGGGCGCTCCCATGTTCACCCCGGTGACCTGGGAGCGGCTGGTCAACGCGGCCGACGAGCCCCACAACTGGCTGATGTACAACGGCACCCTCGACAGCCAGCGGTTCAGCCGGCTCGACCGGATCGACCGGTCGAACGTCGCCGACCTCGAGCTGAAGTGGGCCCACCACATCCCCCAGCTCGACCGCGCCGAGACGACGCCCCTCGTGGTCGACGGGGTGATGTTCATCACCGAGTCGCCCAGCAACGTGGTCGCGGTGGACGCCGCCACCGGCCGGCCGTTCTGGCGCTACGACCACCCCCTGCCCGACGACCTGCGCATCTGCTGCGGCCGCAACAACCGGGGGGTCGCCATTCTCGACGAGCTGCTCTTCATGAGCACCCTCGACGCCCATCTCGTGGCCATCGACGCCCGGACCGGCAGCCTCGTGTGGAACCGCGAGGTCGCCGACCACCGCGGCGGCTACAGCAAGACCGCCGCCCCCCTTGTCGTCAAGGACCGCATCGTGACCGGCATCGCCGGCGGCGAGTTCGGCATCCGCGGCTTCCTCGACGCCTACGAAGCCCGCACCGGCGAGCTCGAGTGGCGCACCTACACCATTCCTGGGCCCGACCACCCCGACAACCTCACGTGGGCCGGCGACTCGTGGCGCACCGGGGGGTCGCCGACGTGGATCACCGGGTCGTACGACCCCGAGCTGAACCTGGTCTACTGGGGCACCGGCAACCCCGGCCCCGACTGGAACGGCGAGGTCCGGCCCGGCGACAACCTCTACTCCGACTCGGTCCTCGCCCTCGACGGCGACACCGGGGAGATGTCGTGGTACTTCCAGTTCACCCCCCACGACATCCACGACTGGGACGCGATACAGATTCCCGTCCTCGCCGACATCGAGCTCGACGGCGAGCCGCGCCAGGCGATGCTGTGGGCCAACCGCAACGGCTTCTACTACACCCTCGACCGGGCGACCGGCGAGTTCCTGCTCGGCGAGGCGTTCGCCCACCAGACCTGGGCCGAGGGGCTCGACTCGAACGGCCGGCCCATCCGGCGGCCGAACACGTCGCCCAGCCGCACCGGCACCCTCGTCGCCCCCATCGCGGGCGGCGCCACCAACTGGTGGTCGCCCGCCTACAGCCCGCGCACCGGCCTGCTCTACGTCAACGCGTTCGACGGCGAGGCCCTGTTCTTCATCCGCGACGAGGAGTACGTCGAGGGCGACACCTATCTGGGCGGGGGCACCGAGACCCCGCTGCCCATCGACCACTACCACAGCGCCATCCGCGCCATCGACCCGACCACCGGCGAGGTCCGCTGGGAGTTCCCGATGACGCCGCGGAGCCGGGCCGGGGTGCTGGCCACGGCCGGCGACCTCGTGTTCAGCGCCAGCGTCGACGGCTACTTCTACGCCCTCGACGCGGAGAGCGGCACCCCCCTGTGGCAGATCTCCCTGGGCGGCCGGGTCAACGCCTCGCCGATGAGCTACGCGGTCGGCGGCCGGCAGTTCGTGACGATGACCATCGGCAACACGCTGTACACCTTCGGGCTCGACGACTAGCAGTCTGCGCCGCGGGTCCGCGGCGTCCGGTGTTTCGAGAATGAACTGTTCTCCAGAGCTGATTCTCGACTATCTGAATCGAGCCCGCGTGCGATGCACGTACGAGGCGTTCGCCGGTGTTCTCGGGGTACCGAAGCGATCGTCGGGCCAGTACCTGGGCGACCCGCGACCGGAGGCCTCCTGGGTGGTCAAGAAGACCGGGAAGCACAAGGGTGAGCCCGAAGGCTACGCGGACTACAACAAGCACCCTGATCTCCACCGCACGAGCTACATCATCGAGACAGAGGACGATCTTCGCCGATGCATGCGGAGGGACGTCACCCAATTCCCCTGATTTGGCCAGCGGCGGATCCCCTTGCGACTGTCGATCATCGTCCCCGTCTACAACGAGGCGTCCACCATCGCCGAGGTGCTGTCTCGGGTGCTCGCCCTCGAGCTCGACCTCGACCGGCAGATCGTGGTGGTCGACGACGGCTCGACCGACGGCACCCGCGAGTGGCTCGACGCCTGGGTCGAGGACCAGCCCGACTGGGTCGCCGTCGAGCACCACGCCGGCAACCGGGGCAAGGGGGCGGCCATCCGCACCGGGCTCGCGAAGGTCACCGGCGACTACGTCATCATCCAGGACGGCGACCTCGAGTACGACCCGCGGGACTACCCGCGCCTGCTCGCCCCCCTCGTCGAGGGGCGGGCCCGGGTCGTCTACGGCTCGCGGTTCCTGGGCGCCCGGCCGCCGATGTTCTTCACCCAGCGGATGGGCAACGTGTTCCTGACCCGGCTCACCAACCTGCTCTACGGCGCGTCGCTGACGGACATGGAGACGTGCTACAAGCTGTTCGCGCGCGACGTCATCGCCAAGCTGCCCCTGGCCGCCGATCGCTTCGACGTCGAGCCGGAGCTGACGGCGCGGGTGCTGCGGCAGGGGATCGAGATCGTCGAGGTGCCGATAAGCTATTCGGGACGCTCGTACGTGAGCGGGAAGAAGATCGACTGGCGCGACCTCATCGTCGCGGTCCGGACGCTGGTCCGGCTGCGGCTGTGAACGGCGGCGGGCGGGCCGGACGCGGTACGCGCGCCCGCACGGCGGCCGGAGCCTGACTGCGGACTCGCTGTCGACGGGCGCCGCACAGCGTCGAGAGGAACTGCGGGCGGGCCGAACGGCGTCCTGCCTCGGACATGACGACATGAGCACCGCGCACTCCGCATCGCCCCAGGCCGCCGAGGCCGTCGACCTCGTCGAGTGGTACTTCCGGCAGGGCTGGACGGACGGCCTCCCCGTCGTCCCCCCGACCCCGGAGTCCGTCGGGGCGATGGTCGCCGCGCTCGGCGGAGAGCCGGAGCGGGTCGAGACCCGGGTCCCGCCCCGCTGGGGCAACCTCACCCGCGAGGTCCTCGCCGTCAACCTCGTGCTCGCGGGCTGCCGGCCCGCGTACGCGCCGCTGGTCAGGTCGGCGATGCTCGCCCTGTGCAGCTCCCACTTCAATCTCCACGGCGTGCAGGCCACCACCCACATGGCGGCCCCCCTGCTCGTCGTCAACGGTCCCGTCCGCACCGAGATCGGCATGAACGCCGGCGCCAACGTCTTCGGCTCGGGCAACCGGGCCAACGCGACCATCGGCCGCGCCGTCCGGCTCGTGCTGCTCAACGTCGGCGGCGCGCAGCCCGGCGACCTCGACAAGAGCACCCTCGGCCATCCCGGCAAGTACACGTTCTGCATCGCCGAGAACGAGGAGGCGAGCCCGTGGGCGCCGTACCACGTCGAGCAGGGGTACCGCCCCGAGGACAGCACCGTCTTCTGCATCGCGGCCGAGGGTCCCCACAGCGTGACCAACCACGTGGCCCACGACCCCGAGGGGGTGCTCGACAGCATCGTCTCGGCCATGAGCACCATCGCCCACAACAACGCCGTCAGCAGCGGCTCGTGCGCCGTCGTCATCGGCCCCGAGCACGCCGCGACCATCGCCGCCCGCGGCTGGACGCGCAGCGACGTGCGGCGCTATCTGTGGTCGCACACCGAGAACACCTACGACGACATCAGCTTCGGCGGCCGCTACGGCCGCATCTACAACCGCAACCTGCCGCGCTGGTACCGCCGCCGGCCCGGCGCCCGCATTCCCATCGTGCCGACCGCCGACGACATCCATCTCTTCGTCGCCGGCGGCGACGCCGGCCGCTTCTCGGCCTTCCTGCCGGGTTGGGGACACATGACGTCGCCGGTCCTGCGCGCCCTCGACGGACGCGCGCCGGGCGGCCGCGCGCCGTGCGTGGACGGAACGTGCGAGCTGTAAGCGCGCACGGTGAGATCCCGTGCCGCACGGGAACCGGCGAGGGCGACGGCAGGCGGCAAAGCGTCGGCAGGACAGGGAGCGCCCGCGGCCCGCGAAGTGCCCGGGCGGCCAATCGTGACGAACGGGAACGCATGCGCCGCGGAGACCAGACCATGACCATTCGACAGACGCTGCCCTCCGGACAGATCGTGTTCGACCCGCGCGGCACAGTGACCGCCACCGAGATCCGACTGGCGCCGCGGCCCGAGACCCTCCGCGGCGTGCGCCTGGGGGTGCTCGACAACTCGAAGTGGAACGCGTCGCGGCTGTTGCGGCACACCACCGCCGCCCTCGACGACTTCGGGCCGGCCGCGGTCAACCGCTACGTCAAGGACAGCTTCTCGCGCGAGGCGACCGACGCCCTCCTCGACCGCATCGCGGCCGAGAACGACGTCGTCGTCACCGCGATCGGCGATTGAGGGTCCTGCACGTCGTGCAGTGTGCACGACACGGCCCGGCTGGAGCAGCGCGGCGTCCCCACCGCGGTCATCGTGACCGCCGCGTTCGTCGAGGAGGCCGAGGTGCAGCGCGCCGCCCTCGGCGCGGACGACCTCGATCCGGTCGTCATCACCCACCCCCTGAGCACCCTCTCGGAGGACGAGATCGAGGATCGGGCGAAGGAAGCGGCACCGCAGTTGGAGCGCGTGCTGACCCGACAGCCTGCCCAGGGTGAAAGCGTAGCGTCGCCCCGGGAGTGAACGTGGGCACCGATCCTCCGCCTCCGGACGGACCGTCGTCGAGCGCTGCCGACGATCAGTCTGCTCGAGACGGGTCGACATCGGCGCCGGCGTCGGAAGCCAAGCGCGGGTGGAACTCCGATTTCGTCCAGTTCGAGACGACGCATCGGTCGCGCATACTCGAACGGCTGCGCCTGGCCTATCCGGAGTCGTCCCGCGAAGAGCGTCTGTCATGGGGCGACACGGTGCCGAAGCTCCAGCAGGAGATCGGCGAGGTGGTCCGTGTGGATACCCACTTCGCACGGTGCACGGCCGTCCTCGAATACCAGTTGCCCATGGAATCGAGGCGGGCCGACGCGGTGCTGCTGCTCCGCGAAGGAGTGGTCGTCATCGAGCTCAAGGGCAAGCTGATTCCATCGGACGCCGACATCGATCAGGCGCATGCCTACGCGCGGGACCTGCGCTGCTACCACCGCGAGTGTCACGACCGGCCTGTACACGCGGTCCTGGTGCCGACCCGGATGCGCGGCCGCCGAGGAGTAGACCGCAACGTGCATGTCTGCGGGCCGGACGCACTGGATGCGCTCGTGGGCAGCCTGGACGCGCGGCGGACCGGACCGCCTATCGACGCGGGTCGCTTCCTGGCCGCCGATGCCTATCGACCCCTGCCCTCCCTCATCCGGGCCGCGCGCGACCTGTTCCTCGTACAACGGCCGCCTCAATTGTGGCGCGCGGCGGCCAATACCGATGACGCGGTCGATCACATCGCGCGCGTCGTGGCCGAGGCGAGGCTCAGCGGCACGCGACGCTTGGTGTTGCTCGCGGGCGTGCCGGGGGCGGGAAAGACGTTGGTCGGCATGCGGATCGCACACGATCCCGGACTGGATCTTCTGAAGCACGGCGACCGGGGTGCGCCGGCGGTGTTCCTGTCGGGAAACGGCCCCCTCGTGGAGGTTCTGCAGTACGTGCTGCGCGAGGCTGGCGGCGCGGGACGCACGTTCGTGAGGCCCATCCGGGAGTACGTGCGCCGCTACGACGGTCGACCCGACCTGGAGCCGCCGGAGCATGTGGTGGTCTTCGACGAGGCGCAGCGGGCGTTCGACCGCGCAAGGGTGGCCGATACCCACAAGCACTCGGTTGCCCACTCGCGTTCGGAGCCGGAGCACTTCATCGAGTTCGCCGAACGGAGGCGGGGCTGGTCGGTGATCGTCGGTCTGGTGGGCAGCGGCCAGGAGATCCACATCGGAGAAGAGGGTGGACTCGGTCTCTGGGCGGACGCGATTCACGGGAGCCGTGAGCCTCACCGGTGGACCGTGCACGCACCGCCGGAGATGGCAGGCCGCTTTCGTGGCCTGACCCTCGAGACCTCGAACGCGCTCACCCTCGACGAGACGCTTCGATCGCACCGGGCAACGCGCCTCCATGTCTTCGTCGCGAAGCTGTTGCGGAAGACGCCGCCGGACGCCGCCGTTCTGCGCCCGCTCGCGGATGAGTTGCAGCGTGACGGTCACGACCTGCGCATCACGCGTGACCGCGCGTTGGCGGAGCGGTATCTCCGGGAGCGGTATCGGGATCACGCCGAGGCCCGTTTCGGCCTCATGGCGTCCAGCCGAGATCGGGACCTCGTCCGCTTCGACGTGCCAAACGACTTCCAGTCGACGAAACGCGTGCGCCACGGCCCCTGGTACAACGACGGTGAAGCCGACACCGGTAATCGGTCGTGCCGGTACCTGCGTGACTGCGTGACCGAGTTCGGCGCGCAGGGGCTGGAGCTCGACGCGGTCCTGCTTGCCTGGGGCACCGATTTCGTGCTGCGCGAGGGCGCGTGGGCAATTGACCGCGCGCGGCGCTACCGGTCATCGGGAAACGCCACGGTGCGCGATCCCTGGCAACTGCGTGCAAACGCCTACCGCGTCCTCCTGACGCGCGGCCGAGATGCCCACGTCGTCTTCCTGCCACCGTTGACCGAGCTGGACGAAACGTGGTCGTATCTCTGCTCGTGCGGCTTTCGACCGCTGAAAGACCGTTGACCGGGTCGACCGACCGGGCAACGGCGTTCGCTTCCTGCCGTAGCGGCCGGTGACCGCCGTCATCAATCACCACGCGCCCAGCGGGTCGACGACGGTCAGAAACGGGAAACGACGAGAGTCCGCATCGTGGGTGCAGATGCGGCTGACGCAGTACTCGCGCATCAGCACCGCCGTGTGCAGGTCGTGCATGGGATTGCCGTCCAGACCGGGAATCTCGCCGACCGTCCCGGGCCAACACCGCACATTGCCGACTAGCAGACTCGCCGTTCAACGCGACGCTCGACAACAGAGCGATCCCTCGACGGCCCGATTCTCCGTTCCGACGAAGAACCCGAGACACGCCGGACCCGGCATCGCGATGTTACGATCCGGCCGCGGAGGGTTGTCTGCCATGATCGTCAATCTCGCGTACGGCCGGACGGGGCTGCCAGTCGAGTTTCCCGACGACCGGACGACGGTCATCGAGCCCACCTACGTCGACGGGCTGCCGGACGAGGCCGGGGCGGTTCGGCAGGCGCTCGAGCAGCCGATCGGCAGCCCGCCGTTGCGGGAACGGGTCCGCCCCGACCAGACCGTGGCCATCTCGGTCTGCGACGTTACCCGGCCCATGCCGAGCGCGACGGTGCTGCCGGTGGTGCTCGAGGCCCTGTCGCATGTGCCCGTCGACCGCATCGCGATCATGATCGCGAGCGGCACCCACCGCGCGACGACGCGGGACGAGCTGGTCGAGATGCTCGGGGCGGACATCGTCGACCGCAACCGCATCGTCGTCCACGACGCGTTCGACGACGCCGAGCTCGTGTCCCTCGGCGAGGTCGACGGCGGCGTCCCGATCTGGCTGAACCGGACCTGGGTGGAAGCGGACGTCCGCATCACCACCGGGTTCGTCGAGCCGCACTTCTTCGCGGGCTTCAGCGGCGGCCCGAAGATGGTCGCGCCGGGGCTGGCCGGGTTCAAGACGATCATGCGGCTGCACGACGCCGAGATGATCGGGAGCCCCCGAGCGCGCTGGGGCGTCGTCGAGGGCAACCCCATCCACGACGGCATCCGGGCCATCGCCGCCCGCTCGGGGGTGGACTTCAGCGTCGACGTCGCCATCAACCGCGACCGGCGGATCACCCACGTCGCGGCCGGCGAGCTGTTCGCGGTGCACCGGGCGGTGCGCGAGGTGGTCAGGCACAACGCGATGCAGGCGTTCGACCGGCCCTTCGACGTCGTCGTCACCACCAACAGCGGCTACCCCCTCGACCAAAACCTCTACCAGACGGTGAAGGGCATGTCGGCGGCGGCCCAGGTGGTGAAGCCCGACGGCACCATCGTGTGCGCCTCGGCCTGCGCCGACGGCTATCCCGACCACGGCGAGTACCTGGACATCCTCACCCGGCGCGACGGCCCCGAGGCCCTGCTGGAGATGATCAACGCCCCCGGCCACAACCGGCACGACCAGTGGGAGGTGCAGGTGCAGGCCCAGATTCAGCAGCGCGCCGACGTGCTGCTCAAGACCGACGGGCTCTCCGACGAGCAGGTGCGCGCCGCGCACCTCACCCCCATCGACGACGTCGGCGCCGCCACCCGCGACGCCCTCGCCCGGTCGGGACCCGGCGCCCGCGTCTGCGTGCTGCCGGAGGGCCCGCAGACGATTCCCTATCTGGCGGAGACGCTCTGACAGCCCGTGGCGAAAGTCCCCGCTGCATTCGAGCGGCGATGCATCCGCCTGCGCCCTGCAAGCGTCGCCCTCGGCCCCGATTGCCGCCCAACCGTGCCTGCCGGGCGTCTGCGCCGTAGCCGGCACAGGCGCCCGGTTTGCGTTGTTCGTCGGTTACATATGCCCGATATGCGCCCTCCTCGCGCCTTGCCAGGCGGGGCGCCTCGGCCCTTTGCCGGCGCCCTCCGGGCGCGATGCAAGCGGGGCTTTCACCACGGGTTGCCGAGCGGGCGCGGTCGTCGCACCACGAGCGGAGATCCGGCTGCGGACTATTCCATGTCATGCGGAGACGGTCTGAGGGAGCGGCCAATCGGCCGGGGACGGTGTCCAAGGAACAGGCGCCGGTGCATCCGGCCGACGCCAGTCATCCCCGGATGGAGCGACCAGCCCGGCCCGAACGACGCCGCTTGGGCGCCGATGCCGGCCCGATCCGAATCCGGAGGAGTCCGCGCCGACCACGGCGCAGACTCCGGGGCGACCGCCATGAGACACGTCCGCCGAACGACGATCCCGCTCGCGCTCCCGATCCTGGTCTGGTCCTGCTCGGCCGCGCCGCCGCCGGTCGTGCCCGACCCGATGGATGCGGTCCGGGCGCAGCTCGCGCAGGCGCGGGACCTGACCCTGCGCGGCTGCTATCAGTGCCTGATCGAGGCGCGGGACCTGTACGACGAGGTGGGCCGGCAGGGCTTCGTGCCCGGGACGGTGAACGCCGGTCTGCTGCGGACCACCCTGCTGATCGGGATGCGCGAACGCGAGATGGGCCTGCCCCGCGGCGGCACCTTCGAGCGGACGGTGGCGCTGGCGGGCCTGGACGTCGCGGCAGCCGAGGAGATGGCGGAGGCCAGGGAAGCGGCGGAGACCCGCGAGGCGGAGGCCGAGGAGGGCTCCGCGGCGCGGGAGGCAGGGGAAACCCGGCAGCCCCCGGGGGCCGGGGATTCCCCGGAGGCAGCGGAGGGCCCGGCAGGGCGCGAGGCCGGGGAAGCCCGGCAGCCGACGGAGACCGGGGATTCGCCGGAGACGGTTCCCGGCCCCGACGAGCGCGCGGAGGGCGGGGCACCCGGGGAAGCCGCGGGGAGCGCGGAGACGGCTTCCGTCGGCCCCGAATGGGAGACCTTCCTCCAGATCGCGGCGACCACCCCCTGGCAGGACGTGGGCGTGCCCAAGGCCCTGTCCGAGGAGAACGTCTACGCCCGCGCCATCGCCGATCGCGACCGCGACGCCTGGAACCGGGTGCTGCGGTCGCTGGTGCCCACGGACCCCCTCGCCGCCTACCTGTATCTGAGCCTGAACTGCACGAGCGAGTGGCTCGCCGAGCAGCCGCCCGAGCTGGCGGAGGTCCTCGCCGTCCACGACGACGCCGTCTACGTCCGCTACCGGCAGGCCCTCTGCGCCGACGAGCAGGTGGCGCTGGCCTCGATCCAGACCATCGAGCCGCGCTTCACGGAGATGGAGTTCTTCCTCGGCCGGCACGCGCTCGAGCAGGGGCGCGGACCGCAACAGGGGGACGTGGCCCTGGCCGAGTTCCACTACACCCGGGCCCACGAGGAATGGCCGGAATGGCCCGCACCGGCCATGGCCCTGGGCGAGGTAGCCCGCACCGTCGAGGACTACGAGGCGAGCCTGCCCTTCTACGACGCCGCCCTCGCCCTCGTCCCCGAGCAGCGCGACGCCCTCCTCGGCCGGGCGCAGTCGCTCAGCTACCTCGACCGCAACGCCGAGGCGGTGCCGCTGCTCGACCGGCTGATCGAGATGGGCCGCTGGTACCTGGCCGAGGCCCACTTCTGGCGGGCGTACAACCGCTTCAACCTCGGTGACATCGAGGGGGCCCGCGACGACGCGGCCACCTCCACCGGCCATCGCCCCGAGGCCCAATCGTACGCGCTCGCGGGCCAGATCGCGCTCGTGCAGCGCCGGCTCGACGACGCCCGGTCGGACCTCGAGACCGCCCTCGACATCAACCCGCAATACTGCTACGCCGCGTTCCACCTCGGCCGCGTGCACATCGAGGAGGCCCGCTGGATCGAAACGGCTTCCGCCTTCAGCCGCGCCGCCCTCTGCTTCCGGGACAACGCCCGCGGACTAGCCGCCGACCTG
This sequence comes from Vicinamibacterales bacterium, assembly GCA_965204675.1. Lineage (GTDB taxonomy): Bacteria > Acidobacteriota > Vicinamibacteria > Vicinamibacterales > UBA8438 > JAJEEA01. The sequence goes on along the minus strand of OZ242003.1, from coordinate 2,954,411 downwards.
AGCGAGATCGAGCAGAACCCCGACCTCGCCGAGGACCGGCGCGCCAGGCTCGTCGCTCGGCGCACCGACGAGATCGCCGTCGTCCGCCAGCAGGCCGCTTCGTCCTTCTACAACGCCGCCCTCGGGTACTACAACGACGGCGTCCTCCGCCTCGCGCGCCGCTACGCCGAGATCGCGGGCGAGCACGAGATGTTCGCCGAGCGCGCGACCCGCCTGCTCGGGCTCATCGACGCACGGGCGGCCGCGGGACTCCCGCGGTAGTCCGCGCGCCGGACGACGCCCACCGGATCGGCAAGAGTCGTTCGTCGCAATACGGCATCGCGCCCATTGGATTGGCGACCGGTCCCCGGGGAACGCGCCCGCGTCGGCGCCGGGTCCGTGACCAAACATGCGGCCCCGCGTGTCCGTGCCTGGATTCCAGACCGCGGATCACATGCCCCAGACGGTGATGGGCGGTCCCCCCGGGGGCGGGGGGCGGCGGAATATCTTCTCCTCCCACGTGCGCTCGCGGGAGCGGTCGAAGACGATCAGGTGCCCCGACTCCGCCGCGCAACGATCCATGTAGCTGCGCGTCTGTTCCAGGCCGCGCCGGATCGTGGATTCGAGGTCGCGGTGCAGCAGCTTGCACTCGACCACGAACCGGCGCTCGCGGCCGCCCTGCGGCCAGCGGATCAGCAGATCCGTCCGCCGGCTGCCCAACGCGGCCTCCCGGTCGAGGCGGCCGCCGCCGTTCACGATCCGTTGCAGGTGCGCTTGCAGCAGCAACTGCGGACCGGCCTCGTGGTACTTGTCGAAACGCTGCACCCAGTGCTCGGAGTGCTCACGGAAGAACGTCTGGAACGCCCCGATCAAGCCGTCCACGTCCAAGCCGCCAGACTCGTCCACGTACCACGCCGTCTTCTGCGGCAGACCGATCTGCACCGCGTGGGTCAGGTGACGCGGCGCCACTTCGCCGTAGATCGGATTGGCGAAGCGCGGGGTGCCGTCGTCGTCCAGGGCGACGAGACCCAGGTCGCGGACATAGCCGACGTCCTCGTCCGACCAGGCGTGCTCCTCGGCCCCGGTCAGAATCGGCTCGACGACGCGCCGCACCCGTTCCTCGCGCAGCTTGCACGCCAACTGGTCGATGTGCGTTTCCCGGCGCAGGATCAACCGCTCCTGCGCCTCCAGGACATCGTCCTGCTCGATGGGACGCGCGCGGTCGCGGCCGGCCTTGTTTCTGAAGCAGGCGTCGTAACACAGCGCGTTCACCAGCCACGGCTGGCCCGCGGTGCGCCCCCAGACCGTCTGCAGCGCGCCGGCCGTGAAGACCTGCCCGGTCTCCCCGGTATGCTGCGCGAGCAGGGCGCGCACCTCCGTCTCCGTGAAGTCGCCGAGCCGCAACGACTCCGACTTGATGTTGAAGGCGCTTCCCCCGAGCACCAGCGCATTCTCGGCGCTCGAACGGATGCGGTAGTCGCGCACGTCGACCACCCCGCACAGAATCACGCAGTGCGGGAAGCGCTCGGGGCGCTCCGGATAGCCCGTGCGCAATTGGCGCAGCACCGACAGCAGCGTGTCCCCGATCAGGGTGTCGATCTCGTCGACAAGCAGCACCAGCGGCTTCGGCTCGGCCAGGCACCAGCGCGCCAGCGCCTGGCGCAACGCACCGTGGGGGCCGACCCGTTCCAACAAATCGGGCCAGATCTCTTCGAGCGTGCCGTCGTCCAGCGTCGCTCTCGCCTCGAACGCCAGTTCGGCCAGAACGACGCGCATGCCCTCTGCGACGTTCTCGCGCGCCGACTGCCCGCTTTCGACGCTCACGTACACGCAACGATACGCGCCACGCCCGTTCAGGAGATCGCGCAACGCCAGCAACGCGGAGGTCTTGCCCGTCTGCCGCGGGGCGTGGAGGACGAAGTACTTCCTGCCTCGCACGAGACCGAGCAGCGCGTCGAGGTCGAGCCGCGACAGCGGCGGGATCAGATAGTGATCCGCCGCCACCACGGGTCCGGCCGTATTGAACTCGCGCAATGGCCCTCACTTCGGCGGCACGCAGCGCCGTGCGGGGTTCCCGCCCGAGCGCCGAGTGGCCGCCATTTCCGGTCCGGAAGGCCGGCGTCATACCCGTCGGCCTGGACGTTTCCGCAGACCACCGCCCCCTACTGCACGGTGATGTCGTTGATGACCACCGGGGTGACCGGCGCGTCCTGGTGGCTGCCCTGCTGCCGGGTGTCGACCCCGGCGATCGCGTCGACGACGTCCATGCCCTCGGTCACGCGGCCGAAGACGGCGTAGCCGAACTCGGCGTCCGAGTCGCCGCGGTAGTCGAGGCCGCGCCGCGCGTTGTCGCTGACGTTGATGAAGAACTGCGACGTGGCGCTGTTGATGGCGGCGGTGCGGGCCATGGCGACGGTGCCGCGGGTGTTGCTGATGCCGTTGTCGGCCTCGTTGCGGATCGGCTCGCGGGTGAACTTGCGGGTGAGGTCGGCGCGGAAGCCGCCGCCCTGGATCATGAAGTCGTCGATCACGCGGTGGAACACGGTGTCGGTGTAGAAGTCGGCGTAGACGTACTGCAGGAAGTTGCGGACCGAGACGGGCGAGCGGTCCTGGAACAACTCCATCGTGACGTTGCCCTGGTTGGTCTCCATGACCACCGTCGGGTTGCTGCCCGGAATCGTCCCCCCGGTGGCGAGCCGGACGCGGTAGACCCCGGTGCTCGCGGTCATGTACAGCGTCTGCCCGTCGTCGCCCCACGCGACGTTGGCCACGACCTCCGGCATCAGGATCGTCCCCAGGTGGACGCCGTCCCAGCCGATCACCCAGACGCCGCCGGGGCCGGTGGCGAAGAGGTTGCCGCCGAGGTCGACCTTCAGGCCGTCGGCGCCGCCGGGCGCGGTCTGGTCGTTGACGTCGTAGAAGACGCGCCCGTTCGTGGCGCCGTCCTCGCCGAGGTCGTAGGCCATCCAGACCTTCTGGTTCGCGTCGGAGTTGGCGACGTAGAGGACGTCCTCGTCGGGCGAGAGGGCGATGCCGTTGGGGCGGCTCTGGTCCTGGACCAGCAGCTCGAGCTCGCCGTCGGGGCTCAGGCGGTAGATGCCGTTGAAGTCGAGCTCGCGGAGCGGCGACTCCTCGAGCCCCTCGAGGCCGTACGACGGGTCGGTGAAGTAGAGCGACCCGTCGGAGCCGAAGACGGCGTCGTTGGGGCTGTTGAGGCGGCTCCCCTCGAAGCTGTCGACGATCACCGTGCGGGTGCCGTCCTCCTCGAGCCGCGAGATGCGGCGGTTGCCGTGCTCGCAGATGATCAGGCGTCCCTCGGCGTCGAGCGTCAGCCCGTTCGACGAGATCGACCGCAGCCCCTCGCGGTCGCCCTCGAACACGGGGTCGAGGAACGGACTCGCCCCGTCGGCCTCGGTCCACTGGTGGATGGCGTTGGCCCGCACGTCGGAGAAGAGCAGCCGCGACTCTTCGCGGATCCACACCGGGCCCTCCGTGAACACGTAGCCCTCGGCCAGCTTCTCGATGGTGGCGCCGGGCGGCACCAGCGAGTCGAGCCGCGGATCGACCCGGAGGATGCGGCCCTCCCCGGCCGGTTCCCCGACTTCCACTTCCTCGGGCGGCTCTTCCGGCGCGCCGCCGCAGGCCATCGTCAAGGCCGCCAGGGCGGCCACCATCGTCAGGCTGGTCGGTCTCATCATGTCGTCCTCGATTCGGGGTTGGGATTCGTCAGAACACCGCGATCGGATTGACCGGCGAGCCGGTGCCGCGCGGAATCGGCAGCGGCGCGATGGTCAGCATGAACTCCCACCGGTTGCGCTCGGCCGCGGCCGCGGCCAGCTCGTCGAAGTCGGCGCGGTCCATCAGGTGCACGCCGAGCATCGTCAGGGCGAAGTCGTGCAGCGCGAGGCGCGGCAGGTCGCCTTCCGGCTGCGGCATGTAGCCGGGCGTCTCCCACCCGATGATGGCCACGTCACGCTCGCGCAGCCAGGGAATGACGTGGTTGTCGAGCCCCGCCGCCTCCGCCCCGGTGTCGAACCCGCCGATCTCGTCCTGGCGGGCCCACCGCCCCCAGCGGATGAGGAAGGCGTCGCCGGGGCCGACCGCCACCCCCGCCTGCGCCTCCCACGCCTCGAGGTCGGCGACAGTGATGCGCTCGCCCGGCTCCAGGTACTCGACGCCCTTCAGCCGCGGGATGTCGTAGAGGACGCCACGCGTCAGCACGCCGTGCCGCATCGTCAGGATGGCGTTCTTCGTCGCGCCCCCCTCCATCGTCACCGTCTCGGCGATGGGGTACCCGTTCCACATCTTCCCGTCGAAGAACCGGTGGGCGAAGCCGTCGATGTGGGTGGTGCCGGGACCGTGGATGCACGCGTAGTTGATGGTGTCGGTCGCGCCCCCCGGCGAGGCGCTGACCATGCGCCACTCGATCGGGCAGGGGTTGTCGATGGTCCGCTCGGTGTTGGCGATCGACGCGAGCGAGACCGAGAACCCCTCCGTCACGAGGCCCGCGGCCTCCCGCCGCTTCTCGGGCGTGATCAGGTTGAGGGCGCCCATCTCGTCGTCGGGCCCCCACCGGCCCCAGTTGGACAGCTCGTCGAACCAGGCGTCGTACTGCGCCCGGCTCACCAGCGGCGGACCGCCGTCCTGGCCGATCACCCCCGCCGTGCCTGACACGACCACGAACGCCAGGGCAACGCCGCATCCCCTCACCACAAGCCGGTTCCCCATCGCCATGCGCCGCCTCCTCCCTGCCGGATGCTCGGGCAAGTGGCACTGTATCGCAATATCGTCGCGCGGTGAACGGTCCCGCCCCGGCCGCCGGCTCCCGATGGTAGAGTGGCCATCGCGGACCTCGCGCATCCGACCGCCACCCGATCCATGCCGCTGCCGCCGTCGCCAATCGTGGTCCTGACGATCTGGACCGCCCTCGTGCTCTACACCGCCGCCGAGTACGGCCGGACCCGCCGGCCGCCGGCAGTGTGGGCCAAGCCGGTCTGGCTGCTCGGCGCCGCCGCCTATCTCGGCCACGTCGCCGCCGCCTTCGCCGTCCACCATGGATGGAGCCACGCCGCCGCCTACGCGTACACGGCGGCGCGCACCGACACGCTGCTGGGCCTCGCGTGGGGCGGCGGGCTGTGGGTGAACTACGCCTTCACCGTCCTCTGGGCCGGCGAGACGCTCTGGTGGCACGTATGGCCGGCAGGCCACGCGCGACGTGCGCGAGCTTGGACGCCGGCGGTGCGCGGCGTCTTCCTGTTCATGATCGTCAACGGCGCGGTCGTCTTCGTGGACGGACCGGGGCGCTGGCTCGGCATTGCCATCGTCGCGGCGTTGCTGGCGATCTGGCGGGCCGACGCCCGGTCGCGCGGAAGGGGAACGGGCGGGCCGCGACTCGCGCGCGCGGCCGGCAGGGGTGAGACATGACGAACCGAGACACGGAATCGGCGACGACGCCCTCGCCGTTCAGCGTGCCGCTGCCTTCGGGCGACGCCGTCAGCGCCATCGCGTATCCGGCCGTGGGCGCGCCGGCGGGGACGACGATGATCCTCGCCCATGGGGCCGGCGCACCGCAGGCGCATCCGTTCATGACCGCCTTCGCCCGCCGTCTCTCCGGGCGCGGGATCCACGTCGTCACCTTCAACTTCCTCTACATGGAGCGGGGCCGCCGCGTGCCCGACCCGAAGGCGCGCCTCGAAGCCTGCTACCGCGCCGTCATCGCCGCCGCGCGGGCCCGGGCCGGAGACCGCGAGCGCCGCATGGTCATCGGCGGCAAGTCGATGGGCGGCCGCATCGCGACGCAGGTGGCGGCCGCCGACGCCGAGGTCGGCGGCAGCGGAGCCGGCGTGGACGGCCTCGTGCTCCTCGGCTATCCTCTGCACCCCCCGGGCCGGCCCGACAAGCCGCGCACCGCGCACCTGCCGTCCGTCATTGCTCCGATGCTCTTCGTTCAGGGCGAGCGCGACGCCTTCGGCACCCCCGACGAGCTGCGCCCGGCCCTCGCCACCTGCGCCGACGCCGAGCTGGTCACGGTGGACGGCGCCGACCACTCGCTCAGGCGGCGGGGGAAGAACGCACCGCCGGCCGCGGACGTGTATGAGTCGGTCACCGGGCGGATCGTCGGCTGGCTGGAGGGACACAGCCTCCTCTCCACGCCGAACTCGCAGATCTGAGTGCCGTGTGCCGTGCTCCCCGGCCGAGGAACGCGCGGTGGGGCCGACCGCGGGCGGCGCGCCAGCCGTCGCCGCGCGGCTCGATTGCCGGCCTGACCGCCGTGGGGTGCTTCACCGCCCCGGTCGAGCCCGCAGTGTCTCCGTTCTCGAGGCACGTGATGGCCCGGAGGGAACGCCCTCCAACCGGCTGTCAACGGAACGCCGCGCCCGCAAATGGAGACACTACCGTGAGCCGCTGCAATGGACATCCCACGCGGCAGTCTGCTAAACAGAAGAGTGGAAGTGAGGAAAGATGAGCTCACTGGCAGACTTGAGCCCGTTCAGCCTGGGGCTCTACACCGAGGGAATCCGCGAGGGGTGGCCCGACGCCGACAACTACCGATGGATAGTGCACGACCTGCCGCGCCAGTTCCATGCCCGTAGCGCTGAGGAGCAGCGCGAGACGCTGAGGGAGCGCGTGCCGCTGACCCGCACCCGTTGGGACGCCCTCCTCGCGGCGATGGTCGAGCACGTCGCCACCGTGCACGGCCACCCGGTGCCCGGCTGGGTAGAAGAACCGGAACGCTTCCTCGACCGCACGTGGGTCGTGGCGAAGACGCCGGTAATCCGCCTGAACTCGCTCATGTACGCCCCCGCGGCGTTTCTACGGCACGGCGCGATTCCCGACCCGAGAGACCTCGACCGGCGAGGGGGGGAACGCCATGACTGGGCCCCTTGACCGGCAGAGAATCCTCGAGCTGCTCGACGAGCTCTCCGACGAGCTGCGGTTCACCCGGACACGCGCGCAGATCTACATCATCGGCGGCGCCGCGATGAGCCTCGCGTTCTCGCGCGACCGGACGACGAGGGACATCGACGCCCGCATCGACGCGGGACACTCCCGGCTAACGGAGGCCGTGCAGAAGATCGGCCGAAAGTACGGGCTGGGAGACACCTGGCTCAACGACCAGGCGACGACCGCCATCCCCAGGACCACCGACACCCGGGCAAGGACGCTGTACGACTCCCCGTACCTGACGGTGACCGGCGCGTCGGCCGAGCACCTGCTGGCAATGAAGCTGCTCGCCGCCCGGCACGTGGATCGCCAGGACATCGCGACGCTGGTCGACCACCTCCGCCTGAAGCGCCCGGAAGAGGCGATGCGGATCTACGAAGGGTTGTTCCCTGAAGAGGAGCTCAGGCACGAGGCGCGAGAACTCCTGACCTGGGCGTTCGCCACCGACGGTGGCGAAGGGCAATGACTGAGTGATCGCCGGCAGAAACGCTTGCTGGGGAACCTCGGACCACGAACCTCGCGGAACCGGCAGGGACTTGAACCCGTGCGGGATGAAGCTCGCGGCCCCGGTGGAGAACCTCAGACCACGACCTCGCGGAACGGCAGAAGCTTGAACCCGTGCGGGATGGGGCTCGTGGCCCCAGCGTGGTTGGCGCGGCGCCCGGCCAAGCGGACGCCGCGCTCCGATCACGCGTTGCCCGGCCTCACGGCTGGTCCGTCGTCTCCTCCGCCGCGACCTCGACGGTGCCGTAGTAGCCCAGCATCATCTCTTCCCAGGTCTGGTCGCCCCAGCGCACCTCGGCCGACGGGTCCGGGTTGTGCCGGTTGTTGGTCGAGTTGTCGTAGGTGAACACCGCCTCGAGGGTCGAGCCGGCGGGCATGAGGATGGGCTCCTCGAGCTGGTAGCGGAGCTGCCAGTTGAAGTCGTAGTTCGGCACCCACAGCGCCACTTCCTCGGTGCCGTCGGGGTAGCGCACGATGTACTTGGCGGACTTCCCGCGCACGTGCATGTGCGGCATCATGTTCGTCAGGTACGCGGCCTCTTCGATCTGGCGCTTCGCCCGGATCTCGTAGGCGGGGTTGCCCGGCTCGATGCGGAACAGGAGGTTGGCGACCGCGCCCCCGCCGGCCTGGCGGCGATCGGCGCCCGACGGCGGCGCCGGCGCCACCACGACGCCCCAACTGCTCTGGTCGAGGACCGGCTCGCCGATCGTCGTGTAGTGCATCTGGGCCTCGATGTCCGCCCCCGCCGGCAGCCTCACCGCGACCCCGTCGTCGTAGACGGTGCCCAGCCGGTTCGGCACGTAGCCGCCGACGCGGGCGCCGCGGGCGCGGGTGCGCGAGCGGTCGCGCTGCAGCTTCACCTCGGCCGTCGCCGGCACGCCGTCGTCCTCGAGGACCTCGGAGATGACGTGGTGGATGACCCGCCGGTCGCCGGGGCGGAACTCGTGGGCCGAGATCCAGGTGTCTTCCTGCAAGTTCGTCGGCACGGTGACGTACGAATAGGGCACGGTGCCGTCGGCGGGCACCGGGAACGGCTCGAGCATCGTGAAGATCAGGTCGGGCTCGCCGATGGACCAGCCCTCGGCGAACTCGGGCATCTCGGGCAGGTCGGCGTCGTTGCCGCGCGGCGCTCCGCCGTCGACCCACGTCGCGATGAGGTCGATCTCGTCCTGTGACAGGCTCACGTCGTTCTTGTAGGCGCGCACGCTGGAGTCGGCGCCCCACGGGGGCATCTCGCGCGAGACGACCTTCGACTTGACGGCCCGCGCCCAAGGGCGGACGTCGTCGTAGGTGATCAGCGACATCGGCGCGAGGTGGTTCGGCCGATGGCAGGCCACGCAGCTCTCGTAGAGGATCGGCGCCACGTCGGCAGAGAAGGTCGGCACCCCTTCCGCCGCCTCGGCGCCGGCCGCCACCGTTCCGAGCAGGAGCGCCGCCGTGCACACGCCGGCCGCCGTCTTCGATACTCGCATCAGTCACCCTCCCCCGGACACGCGATCCCGTCCGGCCGCCCTGGAACCGACAATCGCCGCGTCGCGGTGAAGCGGAGCCCCTCGGCAGTCCGCAGGCGAGGCCGCCGGCACGACCAAGTCGTCTTCCGTCACGTGCGCCGCCAAGCGCCCGGGGCGAGCCTTCGCCGAGCCGGCTGCCCGCCTGTCTCGACGCCGGGCGGGACGTTCGCCCCGATCGCCGGCACTATACTGTAGCGCCGTTCCGTCACACGATGGCGCCGTTCCGCCACGCGGGGCGCAACGCCGCCATCGACAACTCCCAAGTGTAGATCATGGACTTCTCGTACTCACCAAAAACCGAAGAGCTGCGCCGCCGCGTCCTCGACTTCATGGACGATGTCATCTACCCCGCCGAGCCGGTCTACGCCGAGCAGCTCGCGGGGGCCGGGAACCGCTGGGAGTCTCCTCCCGTCATGGAGGAGCTGAAGGCCCGGGCCCGCGACGCGGGGCTGTGGAACCTCTTCCTCCCCGAGAGCGACCTCGGGGCGGGGTTGACCAACCTGGAGTACGCACCGCTGTGCGAGATTCTCGGCCGCTCGCCCATCGCCCCCGAGGCGTGCAACTGCTCGGCCCCGGACACCGGCAACATGGAGGTCCTGGTGCGCTACGGCACCGAGGCCCAGAAAAAGCGGTGGCTCGAGCCCCTCCTCGACGGCACGATCCGGTCCGCCTACACCATGACCGAGCCCGAGGTGGCGTCGTCGGACGCCACCAACATCAGCGCCCGCATCGAGCGCGACGGCGACCACTACGTCGTCAACGCGCACAAGTGGTGGGCGTCGGGGGCCGGCGACGCGCGGTGCGCGCTGTTCATCCTGATGGGCAAGACCGACCCGTCGGCGGAGAAGCACCGGCAGCAGTCGATGATCCTGATCCCGGCGGACACGCCCGGCATCACCCTCGTCCGCCCGCTGACCGTCTTCGGCTACGACGACGCCCCGCACGGGCACTTCGAGATCACGTTCGAGGGCGTCCGGGTGCCCGCCGCCAACCTCGTGCTCGGCGAGGGCCGCGGGTTCGAGATCGCCCAGGGGCGGCTGGGACCGGGCCGCATCCACCACTGCATGCGGCTCATCGGGCTCGCCGAACGGTCGCTCGAGAAGATGTGCGCGCGGGCGAAGAGCCGCGTGGCGTTCGGGCGGCCCCTCGCCGACCAGGGGGTGGTGATGGAGGCCATCGCCGAGTCGCGGATCCGGATCGAGCAGGCCCGCCTGCTGACCCTGAACGCCGCCCACCGCATGGACACTGTCGGCAACAAGGTCGCACGGGCCGAGATCGCGATGATCAAGGTGGTTGCCCCCAACATGGCCCTCGACGTCATCGACCGCGCCATTCAGGTGCACGGCGGCGCCGGCATCTGCGACGACTTCGGCCTTGCGGCGGCGTGGGCCCACGCCCGCACCCTGCGGCTGGCGGACGGGCCCGACGAGGTGCACCGTCGCGCGGTGGCGCGGCTGGAGCTCAAGCGGGGCGACGCGGCGCGTCAGGCGTAGACGCGCCCGCTCAGGGCGTAGACGCCGGCGGTCGAGCGCAGGCGCGGCCGGTCGAGCGCAGGCGCAGCCGATCGACACAGGCGCAGGCGCGCAGGCGTAGTCGCCGCCGCCCGGGCGTAGTCGCGGCCGCTCAGGCGTAGACGAGCGTGACGGTATCGGCCACGCACGCCGGCTTGGTTTCGTTCTCGATCTCGACGACGAACCGGCTCGTGAACCGCACCAGGCCCGGCTCGACGCGCTTCGTCGTCAGCAGCGTCTGCACCCCCCGCACGCGGGCGCCGGTCTTCACGGCGTTGGGGAACCGGACCCGGTCGACCCCGTAGTTGATGGCGCGGGAGACGCCGCGGACCTGGGAGATCTGCCGCCGGAAGTGCGGCACCAGCGACAGGGTGAGGAACCCGTGGGCGATGGTCGTCCCCCACGGCGACTCCGCCGCCGCCCGTTCGCGGTCGATGTGGATCCACTGGGGGTCGAGGGTCACCTCGGCGAACCGGTCGATCATCTCCTGGGTCACCGTCATCCACTCGCTCGCGCCGAGCTCCGTGCCGGCCAGCGCCTCGAGCGCGTCGAGGCCGTCGATTACACGCATGCCTGCTCTCCGTTTCCGCTGCTTCGAACCGCCCGACCGCGCCGATGCGCCGCGCCGTTTCCGCTGCTTCGAACCGCCCGACCGCGCCGATACGCCGCGCCGGCTCGGGTAGTATAGGCGCCCGTGGCAAGTTCGGACGGAGACGGAGTCATCGTGCAGTCAGTCGTCGATCCCGAGGTCATCGAGGTCCGCCCCGACGAGCATCTCGACCGCTCGCGGCTCGAGCCGTGGCTGCGCGCGCGCCTGCCCGAGGCAGAGGGGCCGCTGACGATCCGGCAGTTCGGGGGCGGGCACGCCAACCTGACGTACCTGCTCCGGTTCGGGGCGGCCGAGTACGTGCTGCGACGCCCGCCGCTGGGGCCGGTGGCCCCCACCGCCCACGACATGGCGCGCGAGCACCGCGTGCTGGCCCGCCTCGGCGACGCCTTCCCCCTGGCCCCGCGCAGCTTCGCGCTCTGCACCGACCCCGAGGTGCTCGGCGTCGACTTCCACGTCCTGGAGCGCCGTCACGGCGCCGTCATCCGACGCGAGCTGCCCGCCGCCCTCCGCGATCGTCCCGACCTCCGGCGGCGCACCGGCGAGATGATCGTCGACGTGCTCGCCGACCTGCACGGCGTCGACCCCGCCGCGGTGGGCCTCGGCGACCTGGGCCGCCCCGGGGGCTTCGCCCGGCGGCAGCTCGACGGCTGGGGCCGCCGCTGGCACGCGGCGAAGGACCGGGACGTGGACGACGTCGACCGGATGCTGCGCTGGCTCGACGGCGGCGTTCCCGACCCGCAGGCCGTCGCCTTGCTTCACAACGACTACAAGCTCGACAATCTGATGGTCGACGCCGCCGACCCCGCGACCCCCGTCGCCGTCTTCGACTGGGACATGGCGACGCGCGGCGACCCGCTGATGGACCTGGGCTACCTGCTGAACTTCTGGAACGAGCCGGGCGACGACCCGCGCTGGCACCACGTCTCGCGCATGCCGACTAACCACCCGGGGTTTCCGACCCGCGCCGACGTCGTCGAGCGCTACGCGCGCCGCAGCCGCCTCGACCTCGACCGGATCGCGTGGTACCACGTCTTCGGCGTGTTCAAGCTGGTGGTCATCGTGCAGCAGATCTACATCCGCTATCTCCGCGGGCAGACGCGGGACGCCCGCTTCGCCGACTACGACGTCCGCGTGCGGGACCTCGCGCGGAAGGGCGTCGAGGTGATGAGCGGGTGACGGACGACGCCGCCGCCTCCCTCCCGCCGGCCACCGTCGAGGAGCTCGTCGACCGCCTGGAGTCCGGCGACGGCGCCGCGGTGGCGGACCTCATGCCCGTCGTCTACGACGAGCTCCGCCGGCTCGCCCGGCACTACGTCCGGCGCGAGCGCGCCCAGAGCGTCCAGGCCACGGAGCTGGTCCACGAGGCGTACCTGCGGCTGGCCGGCGGCCGGCCGCAGCGCTGGCAGGGCCGCACCCACTTCCTCGCCATCGCCGCGATCGGGATGCGGCGCCTGCTGGTGGAGCGGGCGCGGGCGCGCGGGGCCGAGAAGCGGGGCGGCGGCCGGGTGCAGGTGACGCTGGACGACGCCCTCGTCGCCGGCCCCGGGGCCGCCGTCGACCTGCTCGCGGTCGACGAGGCGCTGTCGGCCCTCGCGGCCCTCGACGCCCGCCAGGCCCGCATCGTCGAGCTGCGCTTCTTCGGCGGGCTGACGGTCGAGGAGACGGCGGAGGCGACGGGCGTCTCGCCGGCCACCGTCAAGCGGGACTGGACGCTGGCCCGGGCGTGGCTCAAGCGCGAGCTGGGGGCCGACCCGGGCAGCGGCGGTGAGGGCGGTGGATCCTGAACGCTGGCGGCGGGTCGGCGAGCTGTTCCATCGGGCGCTGGAGCATGACGCCGAGGGCCGCTCGCGGTTCCTGGACGAGGCCTGCGGCGGGGACGCGGGGTTGCGGGCCGAGGTCGACTCGCTGCTCGCGCACCACGAGGACGGCGCCCCGCCCGCCGTGCCGACCCCGCCGGAGGTCGTGCCGACTCCGTCGGAAGTCGTGCCTTCCCCGCCCGAGGTCGTGCCGACCCCGCCGGAGGACGCGGCCGGGGGCGACAAGGCCGGCGGGGCCGGGCTGACGGCGGGCCGGCGGCTCGGTCCCTACCGGATCATCCGAAAGCTGGGCGAGGGCGGCATGGGCGTCGTGCACCTCGCCGAGGACACGCGGCTCGGCCGGCGCGTCGCCATCAAGGCGCTGCCCCCGCGGTTCACCCGGGACGAGCGCCGCCGGCGGCGCCTGCGCCGCGAGGCGCGCGCGGCGGCCAGCCTGACCCATCCCGGCATCGCCACCGTCCACGCCCTCGAGGAGTTCGACGGCGTCCTCTGCATCGTCAGCGAGTACGTGGCGGGCGAGACCCTGCGGCAGGAGCTGGCGGCGGGGCCGCTGCCCCCGGCCGACCTCCTCGACACCGCGACCGCGATCGCCCGCGCCCTCGCCGCCGCCCACGAGGGCAACGTCCTGCACCGCGACCTGAAGCCCGAGAACGTGATCCGCATCCAGGACACCGGCATCGAGGACGCCGGCGTCAAGATCGTCGACTTCGGGCTGGCCCGCTTCGGCGACCCCGAGGCCGCCGCCGCGTCCGCCACGCAGCTCACCGCGCCGGGGGCGATGCTGGGTACGCCGGGCTACATGGCGCCCGAGCAGATCCGCGGCGAGCCGGTCGACTTCCGCGCCGACCTCTTCGCCTTCGGGGTGCTGCTGTTCGAGCTCGCCACCGGCTCGCACCCCTTCACCAGCGCCACCCCGGTGTCGACCGTCGCCCGGGTGCTCGAGGCGACGCCGCCCGACCTGCGGCAGCTCGCCCCGGCCTGCCCCGCCGCCCTGGCCGCGGTCATCAGCCGGTGCCTGCAGAAGGACCCCGCGCAGCGGTACGCGGCCACGCGGGAGCTGGTCGACGACCTCGCGGGCGCCCGGCGGACTCCTGCCGAATCGCCAGCCGCCCCCCGGAACGGCGGGGCGGCAAGCGGCAGCCACGAACCGCAACGCGGACAACGACCGGGCCCGGCCGACGGAGCGGCGAGCGGCAGCCACGAACCGCAACGCGGACAACGACCGGGTCCGGCCGACGGAGCGGCGAGCGGCAGCCACGACCCGCAACACGGACAACGACCGGGCTCGGCCGACGGAGCGACGAGCGGCCTCGACCCCGAGCGCAGACAACGGTCGGGTGCGACCGGCGCGGCTGCGCGGGGCAGCGACGATCGGGAACGCGGAACGCGGTTGAGCCCGGTGTGGTGGTGGCAGTTCCACCAGCGCGCGGCGGGCGTCATCTACTACGCGATGCTGTACCCCCTGTGGCGCGTGCGCGAGTGGGCCCCGCCGCCGTGGGGGTCCGCGCTGTTCTTCGCCGCCCTCGCGGCGGTGCTGGTGGCCGCCAACCTCCGGTTCCACCTCTCCTTCACGGAACGGTTCACCCCCGACGAGCTCGACCTCCAGCAGACCCGCGTCGCGCCGTGGGTCCGCGCCGCGGACTGGCTGTTCGCGGCCCTGCTGCTGGCCGCGACCGCCCTGATCGCCGACACCCATCCGGCCTGGGCCAGCCTCACGGCCGCCGTGGGCATCGTCAGCGCCGTCACCTTCCTCGCCATCGAGCCCGCCACCACCCGCGCCGCCTTCCGCGACCGCACTTGAGCAGTGTCTTCCCCGGTTGATCGCCGGGCGAGGGCGCCGATCTCTGCCCGCACCGTGCAACCGGTCCACCGGTCCCGCTCGCGCCGCACGCCCATCGACGAGACCTGGCCCCCCAGGCAGCCGCGCCGTCCGCCCCGCGCGCCAGCGATCACGATGAACCCCCGTCTCCCAAAGCGAACCCAGATTCCAGTCGCCTCTTTTTTGGTACTATCCGGCAGACGGTGGATTCATGACCGAGGCAACAGCGCAGGACCGAACGCCCGGCCGCATGTCGCTCGCCGACTATGCCAGGGCCGTCGAAGCCGGCTGGACGAAGGACGATCTGATGCGGGCGATCCTGCACGAGCTGCCCCGCCGGCTTGAGCGGCTCACACCCGCGGAACGAACGCGAGTGCTGACCGAACGACCACCCTTGACCGCCACGCGATGGGACGCCCTGATCGCCGCGACGGCGGAGCACGTAGCGGGTCTGCACGGCCTGTCTCCGCCGGCCTGGACCGACGAACCCGAGCGCTTCGTCGATCTGCCCTGGGTGCTGCCCGAGCCCGAGTTCGACGACATGCGGCAAGACGCCCTCTGGTATGCGCCGGCCGCCTTCATTCGCCACGGCGTGCTGCCCGATCCGAGAGACCTCGACCGCCGCGGCGGGGAGCGGCATGACTGGGTCGCTTGACCGCGACCGGCTCGGCCGTCTCCTCGACGCGCTCGACGACCGACTTCGGCGCGCCAACGTACGCGCCAGCTTTTACTTGGTTGGGGGCGCCGCGATGCTGCTGGCCTACGGGCGCACGCGCGCCACCTCGGACGTCGACGTGCGCATCGATGCCGCGACCGAGGCGGTAACCGCTGCCGTGGCCGACGTCGCAGCCGAACACGGTCTTGAGTACGACTGGCTGAACCAGCACGCTGCCGCCTGTATCCCCAGGGAAGCGGATCGCCGGGCGCCGACGCTCTACAACACGCCGAATCTCGTCATCACCGGCGCATCGGCTGAACACCTGCTGGCCATGAAGCTCGAGGCTGGGCGGCGGACCGACGTCGACGACATCCGTATGTTGCTCGACCGGCTCGGCATCGACGAGCCCGAGGAAGCCGCGAGAATCCACGCGCACCTGTTTCCCGCGTCGGCGCGAAGGGAGCGGGTCGCACGCCTGCTGCGAGCCATGCTCCGCCCGGAACCGCCCGAGGGGGCGCGTTGACCAGATTCCTGTAGAGTCGAGGAAAAGCGGCCGGCACGTCTCGCCGGCTCTCAGCGGACCGCCGAACCAGGCTCAGTTGCCCCAACTGTAGCCGATACGCGCGCAGTAGTAGGCGCCGCTGTAGCCCCACGGCATGTACTCGCTGTAACGCTCGCCGACCGCATTCGCGATGACCGACTCCTGCGAGTAGATGTCGAAGACGTTCTGCCCGCCGATGGACAGGGTCGCTCCCCGCGCGAGGTCGACGCCGAGCTCCACGTCGACGATGGGCCGGCCGTCGAAGAAGCCCTGGGCGAGGCCGCCCGAGGGATCGAAGACCTCCCCGCGGCCGCTGTTGACCGACTCTTCCGGACCGAGCGGCCGACCGCCGCGCAGCCGGGCCACCGGCGAGATCGAGGAGATGACCGCGTTGTTGACGAGGTCGCCCACCGTCGGGTCGAACCAGCTCTGGATGTGCAGGCCGTGCTGCTAGCCGGGGGTCGGCGCCCGGAACCCGGTGCTCACGCTGCCCCGCACGAAGCGGGCGCGGCCGGACACCTTGCCGTTCGCCGTCGTCCCGAAGTCCTCGAGGCGGGCGGCCGCGCCCAGCGTCCACGCGCCCTCGGCGCCGGCTACCTCGGGGTCGCCGTAGGCCGCGAGGTTGCGGCGGCTCCAGGTGCCCGCCTGCGCCGGGCTGTACGCGAAGACGCCGTTGGAGCCCGCCATGAAGCGCTGCGCCGCGTACGGGCCGACGGCCTTGAAGCAGCCCGTCGGGCTCTACTACCCGATCCGGACCGGAAGCTGCGTGACGGAATCGCCCGGGCCTTCAATCGTCAGGACGTAGTCTCCGGCCTCCCACTCTCGAGCCGGGGCCTTGAACAGCGGTTCGGTCAGAACGACCGTCCCCCTGCGGAGCGTCATCACCCGACCTACCGGTTCCGCTTCAAACTTCCACAAGGCGTACCGCGGGCAGGTTTCCCTGCCGTGCACCCCATCGTCACCGCACTTGGTGGAAAACTGTCTCGAGATGGGGAATACCGCGGCTGCGTCCGATGTCGAGATGGCTCCGAACAGCCCCAGAATCTCCTCGCGATTTGCCCGGATGGTCCCCAGGTCCGGCTGCGGGATGCGCGCGCCGTCCGGTCCGACCAGGTAGATGTCCCGGTGCGGTCGGAGCGCGCCGTTGACGAACGGCTCGATGGCCATGTCGAGATACAGCCATCTGCTGATCGGAGTCGCGACGTACAGGGCGCCGGCGCGCAGCACGCCGACGGACTCGGAACGCGTGAGGTGCACTTCCAGGTTCTGTGCGGACAACACCGCGCTGCACGCCATGGCCACCAGCACGAACGCGAGAGCCTTTCGCATGGCCTTCTCCTCCGTTGGGGGGACGGATCGGATTCGCCGACGTTGCGGCGTGACGACCCGAAGACCAACCTACCACAAAGCGGTGCGGACCCATGGATCCCGAGCCGCGAGGAGCAAGGCGAGCCCGGCGAACGACCCGACGAAGACCGCGTAGAAACGAGGCTCCGCGACCGCGTTCGAGGGGACGGACGAGGTCGCGGCGCGACGCCCCCAGCGCGCGCCGCACCGCGAGCTCGTGGACTTGCTCGGCCCCGCGGGTGAGGAGCAGCAGGACCATGTTGCTGCACGCGGCCAGGCGGAAGATGCCCGTGATCACGGCCAGCACGGTCAGGAACCGGGTGGCCTCCCGGTGATACTCGGGACCGAGCCGGACGTGATTGACGGGTCGGGCGACGAACCGCCAGTCCCCGGTCCGCATCTCCGCCAACTCGGCGGGCAGCCGGTCCCGGACCAGCGCCGCCAGCACCGCGGCGTCGCCGCGCGATGCCGCGGTTCTGAGCCGCCCAACCGTGTCCAGCCAAGGCCACGGACCGAGCATGTAGGGACGGTCGGGCTGGAACTGGGGGACCGGCGATACGACTGCGCCGGGCGCACCGGCTCCTGCGCGCCCGGCTCACGCCTCACCGCCGACCGAGGGCTGAAAACGAGGCGGTCCGGGAACTCGTGCATGCCGCCGAGAGCCAGGTCGACGGCCCACGGGATCATGAACCCCAAGATGCCGACGCCGATGTTCCCCTCCAGCCTGTCTTCGGCGGATCTGAACCAGGCGCCGTAGCCGACGAAGAGCCCGGAGACAATGTTCAGCCACGCCCGCTCGCTCATGCGGGAGCGCACCCACCTGTACTCCGAGTTCCCCGACGCATCGACGACACGGAACTCGCGTTCGCTGGCACGGCGGCTCACGACGACCTCTGTCGGCGTGGTTCCGGCCAACTCGCCGCCGACGAAGACCTCGGCGCCCGGCGGCTCCGATGTCACCTCGATGCGTTGCGAGAAGCCGTTGAAGAGGGTCGCACAGCCCGCCGTCGACAGCATGGCCGCAGCGAACGCGATGTCCCGCAGGATCCCGAAGCAAACCGACCGCCTTCCGTCGTTGCAGCGGCCCGCGACGTTCGCGACGAGTCTCATGGTGCACCTCCACCAAGGAAATGCGCACGGGCGTCCGGAACCGGCTCACCACAAGGCTGGACGGTCTTGCGGCGCGCGAACAAGCCTCTCGGTGCCAATTCGTCGCGAGCCTACCTCCCTCCTCGCCGCCCGCACACGGCGGGCGTGCTCCCAGTCGCGTCGTCGCGGTGGCTTCCGCTCGACGGCTGGGACCGGCTCGATGCTCGTGCCCCGCCCCGGGGGCCACGCTCGACGATGACGCGGAGACCCAATCGCCTGCACATGCGTCGACTTCCGCGAACCCGCGGAGCGGTTCGCGATCACCGTCGTTGCAGAGAGCTTCCTCGGACCGGGGCGCGACTCCCGACTGCAAGACGAGCCCGACCTCCAAACCGAGCTGCCGCCCAGGTGAGGCGATCTCGCCAGCGCGAGCGACGCCGTACCGGACGCCGACGCCGTCTACTGCGCGTCGTAAAGCAGCCTCACAAGGCCACGAGTCGCCGAACCACGGCACCAAGCAGGACCGCTCACGAGGACGGTCGCCCCCCACCCGGGTCGTCGTGCAGATCCCCGAGACCCTGAAGCGGAGAGCGTGGCATGTCCTGGCGGTGCCATTCGTGTACGATGCTGTGCGATAGCGCATGGACCCATGACCACCTACTACGACAATCCCGAGGACCCGAGGGAAGTTGACGCCTACATCGACGAACTGCGTACACAAGACGATAGGTCGTGCGTCATCATGATCACCGCACGGATCGAGTCGCTCCTCAAACGCGCAATCGACCAGAGGCTGATCGAGCCCTGCGGTAAACGCCACAAAGGCTTGGGACCGAGATTCGCCGACGCGATCGACCTGAGCTATCGCCTGGGCATCCTGCACCGCACTCACGCTGATGCCCTCCACGCGCTCCGCCGCATCCGCAACGGAGCAGCACACTTCGACCAGCCCATGTCGTTAGAGGATCAACTGCAGGATGTCGAGGAGTTCTGCCGGCCCTGGACCGACGGACGTGCCGGTCTGCTCTTCCGTTCATTCCGCGAACGGGAACAGAAGCGCTCGGCCACGCACGCCCGAGGTCTGTTCGTCGTTGGGGCATCCACATTCTTCGTTTTCTTCAGGCCGTTACCCAACGTCGTACCGCGACTTGAGCGGTTGCCCTGGCTCGATCGCTTGGACGCCTGAAAACGCCCTTCATCAGTCCACCACGCATCTCCGGTATCATCGGTCGAGGTCCAGGCAACGCGAAGCCGACCGAACGCCACGCTCACGTCCGGCAGGTCGACGAAGACGCCCTGGCGCCCGCCGCCGCTCAGGAACGTGCTTCGCGCCGGCTCCATCGGGCGGCGACCTCCGCGGGCTCGGGCCCGACCGAGAGCGTGCCCGACTCGATGCGCCCCGCATCGAGCAGGTCGCCGATCAGACCGTACATGTTGCCTGGCGGGTTCGACGATGATGCGGTGGAATTCGCGCATCTCGGCCGGATCCAGATCCGCGACCGCCTCCAGGAGGCTCGTCGCCGAGCCGCTGATGGCGACCAATGGCTGGCGCAGCTCGTGGCTCACGGCTGACGCGCCGCCACTGGATTGCAGACGCGCCGACGAACACGATGTTGGCGGCCTCGGCGGCCAATGAGCCGTTCCCGCCCCGTGTCACGCACATCCAGTCGACGTGTGCCACCGGCATCCGAGCGGCGGCCGGGTTCGCCCGGAAAAGGAGGTGAGCTGATGAGACATGGGATCGACGTTCAGCGCCACGGTGCTCGCGCTCGCGGCGCGTGCGACCGCGGGGGCGGCAGCGGCCGGCTCGTTCCGCGAACTCGCGGAGCTGATCGAAAGCAGCAGGAGGGTCGTGGTCATCACGTCCTCGCCGCCCTTAACTGCAGCGCCGTGACGAGGGGGGTCAGAATGTCTCGGAACAGCCGGATTAGCGGCACGGTGGGGCATCGGTATGCACCGGTGCTCGTGGCGGCGCTCTTGTGGGCGGGAGGCAGTGTCGCTGCTGCACAGGAACCGCCTAAGCTGGACGTCTTCGCGGGCGGCGGCTTGATGATCAGCGAGGACGGCGTAGGACTCGGGCTCGGCCCCCATGTGGGTGGGGGCGCCTGGGCGACGCAGCACCTGAGAGTGGGTGGTCGGCTCTACTCGAGCGGCGTCCTCGGCCTGCTGTCAGTCCATTTACGGCTCCCAATGGACGAGAATTCGGACTTGCTCGTGGGTACCACCCCCGTCTGGTTCTGGCCCGGCCAAGGTGGTTTCATCTCACCAGCCATGGAGGCCTTCCTGTCGGAGAGAATCTCGCCTCTTCTCCGGGTGGAGTTCGGCAAGACCCTCGACCTCACGGACGAAGGAGGATACATCCAAGTGCTGGGCAGGGCCGTCTACTCGTTCGATTGACCCCGCATCGCCACAGCCAGCTACAACCGGGTGGTCGGCTTCCCGGGCAGCCCGCGCGGTTTCGACCGCGGGGCTGCTCGGCATCGTTCTGGTGGCTGGGCCGCCACGACGGCCCCGCGGGACCGGAGCGCAGATCGGCAAGAACACCGGGGCACGCCCGGTCCGCCAAGGACCGCCAGCCCCGAGGGCTCGGGCGCCCAGCATCCCGTGCGCATCGACCCGCCGTCGGACGCGGTGACGCCCCGGCTCAGAACTGCCAGCGCACGCCCGCCTTCACGGCGATCGGGTCGAGGGCCGCAATGACCCGCTCGTCGTCGCCCACCCGCAGCGAGAAGTTGGTCACGGCGTTCGAGTTCAGCAGGTTGTAGGCGTCGAGCATCAGGGTGAGCCGACCGCCACCGCCCGTCGCCAGCGCCTTCTCCACCCGCAGGTCCACCAAGGTCACGTTGTCCGAGCGGTTGGCCGAGATGTCCGACAGGAAGACGGGCTGGTTGGCCCCGGTGCCGGGAACGTCCACCCGCTGGATCAGCGCGTAGGGCCAGCCGCTCTGGTGGCGGATGTTGGTGGAGAGGCCAATGCCCGGCCCGAACGTGTAGCGGACGAGCAGCCGACCCGCCCAGTTCGTCGACTTCTACCGGAAATCGACGTCGAGCCCGTGGTTCTGCCAGATGCGCCCGCGGTTGCCCGAGCCCACCTGCAGGGGCTCGGCGTAGAGGGGGCTGCGGGCCTCCCCAACCGCCGACCGGAACTCGTCGCGCCACTGCCAGTGGAAGCTCGCCTGCAGCAGGAAACCGCCGGTGAAGCGCCGGGTCACCGCGAGCTGCAGGGTGTCGTAGCTCGCGGCCATGCCGGGGAAGGCGGCGATGCGGGTGTCGACTACCCCCGCCACGTCGTTCCGAGCGCCTGGGCCAGCGTGTAGAGCCGCACCAGGGCGTCCTCCGCCCCGTCGAACCGCACCTCGATCCGCCCGCGCTCGACCGACACCCCGTCGGGCAGGTTCGCCAGCTTCGCGCTCATGCTCTCGGCGGGCACCTTGAACCGGACCCCGGTCAGCCGGGCCTTCTGGAGCTCGGAGGCCAGGCGCTCGCGGCGTTCCTCCTCGTGGCGGAACGCGGCCCGCCCCCGGTGCTTCTTGAGCTGCTGCAGGAGCCTGGTCCGCGGGAGCGTCTTCTGGTTGCCGACGAGCTCGGCCCCGAAGGTCTGCAGGATGGCGGCGGCGCGCACCTTGCCGACGCCGAAGAGCCGCTCGATGTCGCGCCGCGTGAGGAGCTGCCGGTCGAACTTCTCCAGTCTGGCTGATGGCGTCGGGGATGGCGAGGAGCCACCGGGCTTCGCGGGCAATCCTGAAGTCCTCACGCGTCAGCGACCGGGCCGGCCGGCGGCGACGCCGTGAACGCCCTCGACCGGTCCGCCGCGGCGAGGATCTGCACGCCGGACCCATCTGTCGGGACGACGTCCGGCTCGATGTCGGGGCCGGTGACGGCCGCGCCGGTTCCGGACCAGATGGAGGCCTCCATCCCGAGGCCGGCGACGGGCTCGGCCGCGGCGGCCGTCGCGATATCGACCGCGGCGGCTCGACCGGGGTGGCCGAGGGGCTCGACGAGCTCGTCGACGTCGGCCGGCGGACCTCCGGACCCGCCCGGTGTCGCCTCCGCTGAGGCGGGCGTTCCGGGGGCGAAGAACCTCCGAAGCCCGGGCTCAAGATCCCCGGAGCCCCTGGGCGCGCTCCCCTTGGGAGCCGATCCGCGCGGCTCCCCGGCGACTCCCCCGCCGTTCGGGGCCAAGGTGTTGCGGCTGTTGGACTTGGAACGACTTCTGGCGCGCATGTCTTTCGACATGTTGGTGAACGTTCGTTCAAATGCAGGATCCGGGTTCGGTGTGTTGGGCTATCCCGTCACCGCGGGTTATGGGACAGCCCGATCCGGGGTTCGCGGTCGATGAACCGCGAAAGACGGCCGCCGAGGGAACGGGGAGACGCGAGTAGAATCTCCGGAAACGGCAGCCGGGGGCCGTCGCCCCCCCCGACGGCCGGGGGCCGGAAGATCGCGCGCCGCAGCCGCCACGTGTCGGCATGCGCCGCGTGCGCCAGCCAGGCGCGAACCCGCTGCTCCGCCTCCGCCCGCGTGACGGTGCCCGACCGCCAGCGGTCGCAGAAACCGCGCAGGCGGTCGCGGAAGCGCCGCACGTTCGACGCCGGCAGCCGATGCCGGCTACCACGCCAGCAGGACGACTGGGTTCACCGAGATGGGCACCACCGCGCTGGCGCCGAACCGGATGCTGAGCCGGTCAGTGAGCCTCCTCGAAACCAGCACCTCGGCTCCGAGCAGGTGCATGCCGAACCGAATCCGCCCGTCCTGCTCCCACGCGAGCAGCCCGCCCCCGATGCCGAAGTGCACGCGGTCCTCCAACCTGTACCTGGCGAGGATCTGGAAGTAACTCGGCCGGCGGCGCTCGCGGCGGCGGGCGGCAGCGCCGAACTCGTCCACCAGCACCCCCCCGAGTCCGAGCATCGCGCGCCCCGCGACGCCCCACCGCCCCTCTCCCCACCGGGTGGCCCGGAAGTCGACCGCCGGCGTCGAGGGGAACGTGTACCAGTCCCCTCCCAAGTCGATGGCGTAGTGGTAGCTCCCGCCCAACTCAAGCTCGATGCCGGGCTGCGCGAGGGCGGCCCCCCCGGCCAAGACGGTCAGGACGCCGATGACCAGCGCCGCGCACGGTGCTATCCCCCCGGGACTCGCAGCCGCCCCGCCATTGTGCTCCCTCCCCATCCGGTAGCCGCATGTACGGGGGAATGCGCGAACGCATGGGGGATCGGTTCACTCCGCGCGAACGGTCGACCTGCAACACCCCGCTTGTGCGGGCACCCGCGGGAAGGGCGGGGCCACGCTCGACGCCAACTGCTGCCGCCTCGTCGTGTCGAACCGCGGGGGCAACATCGCCGGGGCGTGACCGAGCACGCAGCCCTCGTTCGCTTCGGTACGGGGCGCGTCCAGTCCCCAGCCCGAGATCCAGGTCCGGTTGGTACCGCGCCACCTGACCGAGATCGCGGAGCCAGCACTCCCCCGCCGACTCCGACCCCGCTGGCGGCCACGCCCGTGATCGCCGTGATCGCGGTCAACGTAATCCCCCCTCGCGGCGGACGTGCTCCAGGTCGAAGCAGGACTCCCCCACCCCGAATGGTCACGGGCGAGTTTCGTTGGGCCCAGCCCCGAACCACAGGGGATAGCTGCGGGCATCGTCGCCTTTGCGGAACTAGGAAAGAAGTGCTAGCCTCCCTATGTACACCTGGGGGACGGCAGTGTGTGGCGGTGTCCGTCTTCCCCTGGCCCCCCGTGCCTGGTGCCGCACCGGGAGGAGCCATCGCTCGATGTTCACGCGCCTGCGCTCGTATCTGACGGCCTGGACCCGCCGGGACGGCTTCGAGGAGTCGCTGGACGAGGAAGTGCGGTTCCACCTCGACGCCCATGCCCGGGACCTCATCCGGTCGGGTGTGCCCGCGGCGGAAGCGCGACGCCGCGCCCGGCTCCGCTTCGGCAGCGTGGAGGGCGCCAAGGACGGCTGCCGGCAGGCGCGCGGCCTGCGGCTCGCGGACGAGGCGGGGCACGTCATGACCAACATCCGACTGGCGCTGCGCATGCTGCTCAAGACCCCGGTCGTCACCGGCGTCGCGGTCCTGTCGCTGGCCCTCGGCATCGGATCGAACACCGCCATCTTCTCCCTGTACAGCCAGCTCGTGCTGCGCCCGCTGCCGGTGGCCGACCCCGACCGGCTGGTCAACCTCGCGTCCCCCGGCCCGAAGCCGGGATCCTGCGACCGCGACAACGCGGGCACCTGCGACGAGACGTTCAGCTACCCGATGTTCCGCGACCTGGAGCGCGAACAGGGAGTCTTCACGAGCATCGCTGCCCACAAGGGGCTCCGCGCCAACGTGGTCCATCAGGGCCGCGCCGCCACGGTGCAGGGGACGCAGGTCTCGGGCTCGTACTTCGCGACCCTGGGCCTGCAACCGGCGGCCGGCCGGCTGTTCGGTCCCGAGATCGACGGGGCCTTCGGCGGCCATCCCGTCGTCGTCCTGAGCCACGACTTCTGGCAGTCCGAGTTCGGGGGATCGCCCGACGCGATGGGCGACGTGCTCGTCGTGAACGGCACGTCCCTGACCATCGTCGGGGTGGGGCCGCCGGGGTTCCGCGGCACGACCATCAACATGCCGTGCGACTTCTTCGTGCCCATCACGATGAACGGCCTGCTCTCGCGGGGCAGGGGCAGCTTCGACGACCGCCGCGCCTACTGGACGTACCTCTTCGCCCGCCTCGAGCCGGACGTGTCCGTCGACCAGGCGCGCGCGGCCCTCGAGCCCCTGTACCGTGGCATCCTCGCCGACGTCGAGGCGCCGCTGCAGGCGGCGATGAGCGCGCAGACCCTGGCCCGGTTCCGCGACCGGCCCCTTCGAATCACGCCGGGGCGACTGGGCCAGACGAGGATGAGCCGCGACGTCCAACGGGTGGGCCTGCTGTTCGTGCTCGGCATCACCGGCGCCGTCCTCCTCATCGCCTGCGCCAACATCGCCAACCTGCAGCTCGCCCGCTCGGCCGCGAGGGTCGGCGAGATGGCGGTGCGGCTCTCGCTGGGCGCCTCCCGGCGGCATCTCCTGACGCAGCTCCTGACCGAGTCGTGCCTGCTCGCGCTCCTGGCGGGGGCGGGGGCGCTGGCCCTGGCCCACTGGACGCTGCGGTTCGTTTGGGCGCTGCTGCCGGGCGCGGGGGTGTCCGATGTCCTTCGAGGGGCGTTCGAGCTCGACCCGAACGCCATCCCCTTCACCGCCGCCGTGTCGCTGGCGACGGCGGTCGCCTTCGGGCTCGTGCCCGCGCTCTACAGCACGCGGGTGGACCCGATCGCGGTGCTCAAGGACGAGGCCGGCCACCCCGGCGGCAACCGCTCGGCCGCCCGCTTCCGCCGGGGCCTGGTGGTGGCGCAGCTCGCCCTGGCCCTGACGCTGATGGTGGTGTCCGGGCTCTTCATCGAGAGCCTGCGCAACATGAACCGCATCGACCTGGGGTTCCGGCTGGACGGGGTCGTGACCTTCGCCCTGCGGCCCGAGTTGAGCGGCTACGGCGCCGCGCGCAACCGCGACCTGTTCGAACGCGTCGAGACCGCGCTGTCGGCGCAGCCCGGGGTGGCCGGCGTCACCGCGTCCACCGACGGCGTCCTGGCGTTCACCGGCGGCGGCGCGCCCCGCGACTTCAACGTCCGGGGGTTCGAGGCCGGGCCGGACACGAACCGGACCGCGCTGCTGAACCACGTCGGGACCGACTACTTCCGCACCCTGGGCATCCCGCTGCTCGCCGGCCGGGCCTTCTCGGCGTCGGACACCGCGGGCGCCCCCCGCGTCGCCGTCGTGAACGAGGCGTTCGCGCGCAAGTTCGATCTCGGCCGGAACGCGGTGGGGGCGCTGATCGGGCGCGGGGGCGTCGACGCGGAGCTCGACACGGAGATAGTCGGCGTGGTCGCCGACACCAGGCCGAGCTTCGCGAGCACGGTGCCGCCGCCCCTCGCCTTCGTTCCCTATCGGCAGGAGGACGTCGGTGCCCTGTGGTTCTTCGTCCGCGGCTCGGGGCGGCAGGACGACGTGATGCGCTCGATTCCGGGGCTCGTCGCCGGCATCGACCGGAACCTGCCGGTGGTTTTCCTGATGCCGTTGGCGCGGATGGCCGAGCTGAACGACCCGTCGCGCGTCGCGACGGTGCTGCTGACCGCCTTCGCGGCGCTCGCCATGCTGCTCGCGGCGGTCGGGCTCTACGGCGTGCTCGCCTACGCGGTGGCCCTGCGCACCCGCGAGCTCGGCCTGCGCATGGCCCTCGGCGCCGACGCGCGGCGGCTGCGCGCGATGGTGCTCGGGCAGGTCGGCCGGATGGCCCTCGCCGGCGGCGCGATCGGCCTCGCCCTGGCCCTCGGCCTGGAGCGCGTGCTGCGCTCGGTGCTCTACGAGATCGACAGCCTGCCGTTCGGCGTCTTCGCGGCCGCGCTGGCCGGCCTAGCCGCCGTGGCCCTAGCGTCCGGGTTCGTTCCCGCCCATCGCGCTTCCCGCATCCACCCGATGGAAGCGCTGCGGCACAAGTGACGGGTACGTACCAGTCACTCCAGCCGGTACCGGCGGGCTGCGAGGCCTGGAGGACGCGGGACAGGTGACCGCCGAGCCGACTGGAAGCGAGCGAGCCCCGAGGCAGGATGGGAGAGCGGCTGCCCCCGGGCCTCGGCATACTTGTGCGGCCGGGCAGCGCGAGGGCGGCTCCCGGAGGGCCGCGTTCCACGAAGAACGCGACCAGTGCCGCCTCCTCTTCCGCGCGTTCCTACAGCGGCTGTTCGAGAACGACCTCTTCCCCGACACCGTCGACCCGCGTCTGCTCGCGGTCTGGCTCGCGGCGGCGCTGGCGAGCCCGCCCGCGTTCTTCGCCGTGCGCCTCTGGACGCTCTACGGACCGGGAATGACCGACGCCGAGGTGGCCCTCGCGTCGGTGCCGCACAAGCTCTTCTTCATCGGCTACTCGATGGCGGTGTCCGGGCTGCTGACGGTGCTGGTGTGGGACGCGCTGTTTCCCGACCGGCGTGACGCCGTCGTCCTCGGCGGCCTGCCCGTGCGCACGCGCACCGCCGCCGCCGCGAGACTGGCCGCGCTGGCCACGTTCGTCGTCGGCCTCGTCGTGGTCGTGAACACCCCGGCCTCCATGCTCTACCCCTGGTCGCCGGCGGCCAGCTCCCGTTCGGTTCCGTCGTCCGCTACCCGCTCGCGCACTTCGCCGCCACCGTCTCCGCCGGCGTCCTGGTGTTCCTGGTCCTCGTCTCGGCGCAGGCGGTCCTGGCCCTCGCCCTGCCCCCGCGGCTCCTGCGGCGGGCGTCGACGCTCGCGCAGCTCCTCTTCGTGGTCCTGCTGATCGAGTGGCTCTTCTTCGCACCCGGCCTGCTGTTCAGGCTCGCCGCCGTCGATCCCAGTGTGACGAGTGAGGCGCTGGCGGCGGCGGACGATCCCTACCGGTTCCTCGAGCTACCGGGCAGCTCCACCGCGGCCCGGCTGCCGCCGGCGTGGTTCCTCGGGCTCTACGAGGTCGTCTGGGGCTTCGCCCCTGACAGCTTCCGGCGCCTGCACGGCATGGGCGTAGCGGCCGTCGCGGCCACCTTCGCGGCGGCCGCCTTCGCCTACTGCACCGCCTTCCCGCGCATCCTGCGGCAGGCGCGGGAGACACCGCCGGACGCCGCGCCCCGGGCCGGCTTCGTCTCGCGCGCGGCCGCGCGCGTGGCGGGCGCGACCGTCTTGCGCCACCCTGTGGAACGGGCGGTGGTCGGGTTCGCGGCCCGCAGCCTGGCCCGCAGCCGCCGCCACCGCCTCGTCCTCGCGGCCTGGGCCGGCGCAGGGCTGGCCGTCGCCATGGGGCTGCTCCCGGGGCCGCTCGCCGATCTCGCGGACGAAGACCTCGTTGGGTGGCTCTCCACCCCGTCCATGCGGCTCCTGTCGGTGCCGTTCGTCCTCGCACTGGTGATGCTCGTCGCGCTGCGCTTCCTCTTCGCGGTGCCGACGGAGATGGGGGCGAACCGGGTCTTCCGCATGACCGAGGCCGACGACAAGGCGGCGTATCTCGGCGGGGCGCGCAAGGCGATGTGGCTGCTCGGCGCGATGCCGATTGCCCTGGTGACCCTTCCCGTCTACGCGGTGTCGTGGGGGGCCTTTCCGGCGCTCGGGCACACCCTGTTCTGGCTGCTTGTCTCCGGCTGCCTTGCCGAGGTGCTGCTGTGCCGATTCCACAAGGTGCCGTTCACGTGCAGCTATGTGCCAGGCCGGGCCCGGGTGATGTACCTGTGGCCGCTGTACGGACTGTTCGTGTGGGGTTACGCCTACCAGGCTTCGCGGCTGGGCCTCTGGCTGCTCTGCGACCCGGTCCGCTGGGGGGTCGGCTGTGGGGCGGTGGCCTCATGCCTCGCTCTCGCCATCGCGTACCGCCGGCGCCGGCTGGCCTCTGCCGCCCCGCTGCTGTACGACGACGAGGTCGAGCCGGCGGTCAGGGTCATGAGCCTGATGAAGTCCTGATCCGGACCCCGAGTGCAGCAACCGCGTGATCCGCGGCTATGCCTGGTCGGCACTCTGGACAACCCCGAACTCGACGCCAGATCGACGGAAGCGCGCCCTCCTCCGGCAGTACGCCATGGACCGGCAGGCCCATCCGCCCCAACGCACGACCTCCACTGTCGGCGTGCGGGTCGCCAGGAGCCTCTTCGACGTTTCTCGAGCTGTTTCGGCTCGGGCCCGACCCCCTTTCGGGACTGCGGACCTCGCCGGCGGCCGCGGCGCGGTAGCGGCCGAGGGATGGAGTCAAACCAGGTCGCCCTCGAGCGGGGGCGGCTCGATGCGGTGATTGGGGTGAAGGGGTCGCGCCTGAAACGCGCGCTGGACCGGTGATGTCCATCCCAACCCCACGGCCAGCGGTCGTTCTGCCCCGCCCGGTCGCCCGCCGGGAGCGATGGCAGGTTGGGCAGGCAGCTCGTGACGCCGGCGCCGGCCGGCGTCACGACCCGGCCGTGAGCCGGCGCCGCGCCGCCTCGAGGGTGAGGGTCAGCTTCTCGCGGGGCACGGCGGTCACGAACGGCCGGACGACGCCGAGAAGGAACGGGATGTGCCGGGTCAGGGTGATCGACTCGCACTGCATGAGGGTGCCCTCGTCCCGCTCCTCGAACGAGCAGTAGTTGTTGAGCCGCCACGCGAACCCGCGGTCGTTGCCCTCGGGCCTGGCGCGTTCCCGCGGCGTGTCCGGATGCTCGATCTCGAGGATGCGGGTGCTGCGGCTGGGCACGTGCATGCGGGTGTCGCCGACCGGGACGAACTCCACGCTGTGCTCCGTGTCGGCCACCCACGTCAGGACCTTCCTGGTGTAGAGCCGCAGATAGACGTGGAAGCGATTGCCCTCGCGCGACCGGATCGCCGAGGCCCGGACGTCGGGCGCGTAGACGTCCGGATAGCGGTCGTAGTCCTGCACCAGCGCGATGGTCTCGTCGAGGGTCACGCCGGGAATGAGAACGGTGCCGATCCAGTGGTGGACCATGCCGGAGGGCATGTCGACCTCTTCCCCGCCGTCCCGCGTCCGGAGCCGCTCGATGACGACCTCGCCGGATCGCAGCCGCGCGAGCACCTCGTCGCGCCCGGCCGCGTCGAGGCGGTCGAGCCACAGGAACGGGCTTCGGCCCTCGACCTCCGCCCGCATGCGCTCTTCCGTCAGCTCCACGTAGCGGTCGAAGGCGCGGACCGTCTCGGGCTTCAGCTCTGCCGCGGCTGCCGCCACGGCCGAAGCCGCCACCATCCACCCGACGGTCGCCCAACCTGTCAGTCTCATCGTCGCCCCCCGGCTCTCCTTCCGCAGGCGGGCCCTGCCGGCCGCCTTCATCCAGGAGTGCGCAGAACGCGTCGCAACCGGCTCACGACTAGAATAGCGAAGACCGCGGGCGGTCCGCCTGCCCGGGAACGCCTCCGCAACCGATTGGGAAGGACTCGCCATGTCTGAGACCCGCGCAAGAACCGCCCACCGTGGCAACGCCGCCGCAGCTGGCGGCAGTCCCATGCCTGAGACCCGCGCAAGAACCGTCCACCGCGGCAACGCCGCTGCGGCCAGCGGCGGCAGCCCCGACGCGGCGGGGCGCCTCGTCCTCGCCCTGGCCGCGTTCGCCCTGGCCGCGCCGGTCGCCGGGGCCCAGGACACCGACTGGCCCGTCTACCTCGGCGACGCCGGCCGGTCGCACTACTCCGCCCTGGACCAGATCGACCGCGGCAACGTCCACGAGCTCGAGGTGGCGTGGACCTACGACTCGGGAGAGCTGCGCGGAAGCCGCTCGACCATGTACACGAGCCCGCTCGTGATCGACGGGGTGCTGTACGGCCTGTCGCCGCGGCTCGTCGCCTTCGCCCTCGACGCGGCCACCGGGGAAGAGCTGTGGCGCCACGATCCCGGGCTGCCGGGAGCGGCGCAGCGCGGGCTGATGTGGTGGGACGGCGACGGCGGCCCCCGCCTCTTCTACACGGCCGGGCGCATCCTGATCGCGCTCGACCCGGCGACCGGCGAGCCCGCCGAGGCGTTCGGCGACGGCGGCCGGCTCGACCTCATGCCGCCCGGCGAGTCGGGGCCGATGACGGTGACCGCGCCCGGGGTGGTGTTCGAGGACCGGCTGGTGTTCGGCTTCTCCACGTCCGAGAGCGATGGGGCGCTGCCGGGCAGCATCCGCGCCTTCGACGCCGGGACCGGCGACCTCGAGTGGCAGTTCCACAGCATCCCGCGCCCCGACGACCCCGGGGCCGAGACCTGGGCCCCCGGCTCGCTGGAGAACGCGGGGGGCGCGAACACGTGGACGGCGATGGCCCTCGACGAGGAGCGGGGCCTGCTCTTCGTCCCCACCGGGTCGGCCACGCCCGACTTCTACGGCGGCCGCCGCCCCGGCGACAACCTCTACGCCAACTGCCTGCTCGCCCTCGACGCCCGCACCGGCGAGCTGCGCTGGCACTTCCAGGTGGTGCGGCACGACATCTGGGACCGCGACCTGCCCGCGCCGCCGACCCTGGTCGAGCTAGAGCGCGACGGGACGGTCATCGACGCCGTCGCGCTCACCACGAAGTCGGGGCACCTCTACGTCTTCGACCGCGACACCGGCGAGTCGCTCTACGACATCGTCGAGGAGGAGACCCTGCCGAGCGAGCTGCCGGGCGAGGTGCCGGCGCCGACCGAGCCGGTGTCGGCCGTCGCGGTGACCCGCCAGGCGTTCGAGCTGACCACCCGCAGCCCGGAGGCGACGGCGCACGTGCAGGAGATCATCCGGGACTTCGATCTCCGCCCGTGGGCCCCGCCGACCCTCGACGGCACGCTGTTCTTTCCCGGCTACGACGGCGGGGCGGAATGGGGCGGCTCGGCGTTCGACCCCGGTTCCAACCGGCTGATCGTCAACATGTCGGAGATCGGCGGCATCCTGCAGCTCTACGAGATTCCCGTCGGCTTCAGCGACGGGGGCGTCTACGCCGATCACTGCGGGAGCTGCCACGGCCCCGATCTGGAGGGGACCGAGAACGGCCCGGGCCTCGACGGCGTGATCGACCGGCTCGGCCGGACCGAGGTCGAGACCATCCTCCGCGAGGGGCGCGACCGCATGCCGGCCTTCGGGCACCTCGAGGAGATCGAGCGCCGGGGCGTGCTGCGCCACCTCGCGGCGCCGGCCGCGGCGCGGGCGGCCGACACGCCGAGCACCGAGGTCCGATACGCGCACGGCGGCTACCGCTGGGTGCGCGACCACGACGGCCTGCCCGGGAACACGCCGCCGTGGGGCACCCTGACGTCGGTCGACCTCGCCACCGGCGAGTTCGACTGGCAGGTGCCGTTCGGCGGCTATCCGGGCCACGAAGAGCTGGGGTACGGCTCGGAGAGCTACGGCGGTCCGGTGGTCACCGCCGGCGGGCTCGTCTTCATCGCGGCGACGCCGGACCGGAAGCTCCGCGCCGTCGACGTCCGGAACGGCGAGGAGCTGTGGCAGGCGGAGCTGCCGGCGGCGGGCTACTCGACGCCGGTGACCTATACCGCGGGCGGGCGGCAGTTCGTGGTCATCGCGGCCGGCGGCGGCCGGCAGGGGCCGCCTTCGGGTTCGGAGTACTGGGCGTTCAGCCTGCCCGAGGAGTGACGCCGGCCTGGCGGTAGCGCCGGCCAGAGGGGCAGCCCGACGCCGGCCAGAGAGGTGACTCGACACCGGCCGGGGGTGACCTCGGGAAACTGGTCGTCGAGGGTGGTCTCCCCGGTGACCCGACACCGGCCGGGGGTGACCACGACACCGGCCGGAGGGGTGACCCGACACCGGCCGGAGGGGTGACCCGACACCGGCCGGAGGGGTGACCCGACACCGGCCGGGCCGCGCTGGAGCGCGCGACCCGGCCGCCGGATGCCGTGGCGCCAGAGAAGCGGCGATCCGGCTATTCATGGAATCGCCGGCTCCGGTCTGCCGCCGCCCCGATCAGTGGTCTGCCGCCAGGTGCTCGCGCAGGAGGTCGCGGCCGAGGTCGCCGTCGAAGTCGCGGAACGCGGCGTGGATGTGGTTCGGGTCCTCCTGGGTGTTGTCGAACTCGATGAGGAAGTTCGGACCCTGCACGCGGTAGTAGGCCACCTCGCCCCGCTCGGTCGGACCCGCCCACGCGAACCAGGTGTTCTCGATGCCGCCCTCGCGCACCTCCGTCCGGCGCAGCTCGGCGATGTCGTCGGCCATCAGCCCGACCCACGACTCGATGATCGCCATCAGCATCTCCTGCTGCCCGGTCGAGAGGTCGGCGCCCCTGACGCCGATCGGATCGAGCGGGTCGACCACGAGGTCCGCCCCCGTCACCACGTTGGTGGGCGCGACGTCGTCGAAGATCGCGGCCTCGCGCTGGCTCGCCCCGAGCGAGGCGAGCAGCTCGCGCGCGGTGTCCTCCTGCGCCTTCATCGCCCGCAGCCCCTTCCGCGCCCCCGAGGGCACGGTGGCGGGGTTGGCGCCGAGGAACGTCGGCGTGCTCACGGTGACCGCCCCGTCCACGACCGTGAAGTGCAGCGAGAGGTGGTGCCCCTCCCAGCGCCATCCCCACGTGCCGGTGGTCGACGGCGTCCCGAACACCGACACCCAGTAGGCCTCGGGGTCGCGCGAGAACTGCCGGCCCTCGCCTTCGACCAGCACCCCGAGGATGCCCTCGACCTCCATGATCTGCTGCGCGGTCATGTAGCCCTGCTGGCTGAGCCCCGACCGCAGCAGGTCCAGGGCGCGCACCTTCTGCTCGAAGCCGAGGTCGGCGTACGACACGCCATGGCGCTCGAACACCTCGGGGGGAATGAAGTGGTGCCGCGAGCGCTCGTCCGAGTCGAACTCGAAGGTCGCCGCCGACTGTTGCGCCTCGGGGAGCGACGCGAGAAAATCACCGGCGGCGGCGGCCATCCCCTCGACGGCCTGGTTGCTCTGGAGCGTCTGCAGGGTGACGGTGCCGCCGAGGGCGAGCAAGACGGCCAGCAACGCGATTCTGGGTCGGTTCATCGATATCCTCCTGGGTGTCCCGAATACGCCCAATGGTATCCCGTCGGGCCCCGGCAGAGGAATGCGGCAGGCGGCCGCCGGCGGCGGGCGGCCCCGGTCCGCACGGGACGCGGGGCGAACGCCGGCCGCCCCCACGGAGTCGAGGACAGTGACGGAGACAGGTCCGCCAACCGCGCGCAGACGCAGCCCGCTCGCCGGGGGCTTCTGCGCCCGGCACGTGGCAAGGTGATTCGCCTCGGTGCCCTGAAGGAGCCTCCACCATGCAGCAGCGCTATCGCATCGGGGCGATCCACGCCCTCATGAACGCCATCCCCACAACCCAGCTCGCGTTCGACCGGGGATGGCCCGCCGCCGACGTCGCCCACCTCCTCGACGGGTCGCTCTACCTCGACCGCAACCTCGGCGCCGCCGACGACGCCGAGCTCGCGGGCCGCATCCACCGCCTCGTCCGCTACAGCGCGGAGACGGGGGCCCAGGGCATCATCATGACCGGATCGTTCTTCGGCGAGGCGGTCAAGCAGGCCCGGGTGGGCATGGAGATTCCGGTGGCGACGTCGTTCGAGGGCATCGTCGAGCGGGCGTTCGAGCTCGATCGCCCCCTGCATATCCTGTCTACCGCCCCCGACTCGGCGACGCTGCTGGCGGAAGAGCTGGCGCGGGAGGCGGCGGCCCGGAGACGGGAGCTGTCGATCACCCGCCAGGCGGTGGACGGGGCGATGGACGCCCTGATCGGCGGCGACCCCGAGAGACACGACCGCCTCGTGCTCGAAGCGGTCCGCGGCGTCGACGCACGCACCGCCATCCTCTTCGCGCAGTTCTCGATGGAGCGCATCCTGCCGGGGGCCGCGGTCGCACACTCCGCCCCCGTCGCCGGCCCCGCCAGCGCGGGGGTCGCCCGGCTGCGGCAGCTCATCGCGGGGCGCTGACGCCGACTGGCCGCCGGGCCGGAACGATCCGAGAAGAGAGGCAGGGATTGCGGTCGGCGTGCGCCGGCCAGCGGGTATAATCGGTCGAAGGACGGGACACGATGGACACTCTCAGAAGCCTCTACGCGCGGCGCGTGGCCATGGTCGTCGCCTTCACCTCCATCGCCACCCTCGGCCTCGTCTCCGGCGTGCTCTTCGCCTACTCGCCCGACCTCGCGATCATCTCCGAGCTCGACGACTACACGCCCGGCACCATCACGCGGATTCACGCCCGCGACGGCCAGGTCATCGGCGAGTACGCCACCGAGCGGCGCGTCATCCTGACCTACGACGAGATTCCCGAGGTGCTGCGCAACGCGATCATCGCGGCCGAGGACGGCGACTTCTTCAGCCACGTCGGCTTCAACATCCCCCGCATCGTGATGACGCTCGTCTCGAACGTCCTCGAGGGCGACCTGACGGCGGCGGGGGCCAGCACCATCACCATGCAGCTCGCCCGCAACGTGACCCTGGGCGGCCAGAGCCTCGGCCTCGAGAAGACGTGGCAGCGCAAGATCGTCGAGGCCTTCTACACGATTCAGATCGAGAAACGCTACACGAAGCGCGAGATCCTGACCCTCTACGCCAACCAGATCTGGCTGGGCACGGCCCGGCACAGCGCGTTCGGGGTCGAGGCCGCTTCGCGACTCTACTTCGACAAGCCCGCGACCGAGCTCGAGCTCGGCGAGGCGGCCACCATCGTCGGCACGTTCCCGACGCCGGCGCGGTCGAGCCCGCTCGTCAACATGGACCTCGCGGTGAGCCGCCGCAACCTCGTGCTGCGGCGGATGGTCGACGAGGGCTTCGTCTCCCCGGCGGAGGCGGACGCCGAGATGGCCCGGCCCATCGTGCTCGCCGAGCGGCAGGAGCGGAGCAACTCCATCGCCCCCTACTTCATCGAGGAGGTCCGCCAGCACCTGGAGAAGGAGTACGGGGTGGAGCGGCTCTACGAGGAAGGGCTGCGCGTCGACACCACCCTCGACGTCCGCCTGCAGGAGGCGGCCAAACGGGCGGTCGAGGCGGGGCTGCGCGCCCACGACAAGCGCCGCGGGTTCAGGCCCCCCGCCCGCAACATCCTGGCCGAGGCGGCGGAGAACGGCGACTACCGCGACCCGGCGGAGATCCTCGCGACGTACGAGCACTTCCGCTGGCGGCTGCCGATCGAGGCGGGGGACATCGTGCCGGCGGTCGTCACCGGCGCCGACGGCGAGGCGATGCAGGTGCGGTTCGGGCCGCATGCCGCGCGGGTCGTGCCCCGGGGGCTGCGGCTGACCGAGACGCGCGACTACAAGGGATTCAGGCGCCTCGGCGGAACGCGCGCCGACGAGGTCGTCAGCCCGGGCGACCTCGTCGAGGTCGAGGTGACCGTCCTCGACACCGGCGGCGACCGGCCGGCGGTCGAGGCCGAGCTCGAGCAGGAGCCGCTGGCCGAGGCCGCGCTCCTCGCCGTCGAGAACCGCACCGGCCGCATCCTCGCGATGGTGGGCGGCTACGACTTCGACCGCAGCAAGTTCAACCGTGCGACGCAGGCCTACCGGCAGCTCGGCTCGCTCTTCAAGGGCGTTCTCTACGCCGCCGCCATCGACACGGGGTACACCACCACGTCGATCGTGCAGGACGAGCCGATCGCCTACGATGTGGGGCCGGGGCAGCCGCTCTACCGGCCCACCAACTACGACTACACCTACGAGGGCCCGATCACGCTCCGGCGGGCGCTCGAGAAGTCGCGCAACGTCCCCGCCGTCTGGATCATGAACCAGCTCGGCCCCCAGAACGTCCTCGACTTCGCCGGGCGGCTCGGGTTCACGTCCGAGGCCCCGCCGTATCTCTCGGTGGCCCTCGGGTCGGCCGAGGCGACGCTGCTCGAGGTCACCAGCGCCTACTCGGTCTTCCCCAACCGGGGCGTGCGGATGGTCCCCTACCAGATCGACCGCATCGTCGACCGCGAGGGCAACGCGCTGGAGGAGAACAGCCCGGTGTCCGAGGACGCGGTCCCCGCCGACACCGCCTACATCATGACGAGCCTGATGGAGGGCGTGGTGAAGCGCGGCACCGGCGTCCGCGCGAGCCGGCTGGGGTGGCCCCTGGGCGGCAAGACGGGCACCATGGACGAGTACACCGACGCCTGGTTCGTGGGCTTCGATCCCGAGATCACCGTCGGGGTCTGGGTGGGCTACGACGAGAAGGTCACCCTCGGCTACGACGAGCAGGGGGCGCGGGTGGCGCTGCCGATCTGGATCGACTTCATGCGGGCCCACATCGACGGGCGCGAGGCCGATCCCGAGAACGACCGCTTCGTCCCGCCGGGCAACATCGTCTTCGAGCAGGTGAATCCGGACACCGGCGAGGTGTCGCCCTGGGGCGGCAACGTCATTCGCGAAGCGTTCATCGCCGGCACGGCGCCCGGCACCGCGCTCGAGCCGTAGCCGGCGACCGCCGCCCGCGGCTCCGAAGGACCATGCCATCAGAGCGACCGGACGCACCGCTTCTCCACGAGGTGGCCGACGCCGCTGCACTGGAGGCGGTCATCGACAGCCCTCGGGCCGTGCTGTTCAAGCACAGCACCCGTTGCGGGGTTTCCGCCTACGTCATCGAAGAGGTCATCGACTTCGCCGAAACGCACCCCGAGTGGCCGGTGCACGTCCTCAAGGTGATCGAGCAGCGTCCGCTGTCGAACGAGGCGGCAGAACGGCTGGGTGTCCGTCACGAGTCGCCGCAGGCGTTCGTCCTCGATCGGGGACGGGTCCGTTGGCATGGCTCGCACAACGAGGTCAGCGCCGCCGCGCTGCAGCGGGAAACAGGGAGGCTCGAGATGTCAGTCAAGACCGCCGCAATCGTGACGTTGCTCGGCGTCGTGTGCCTCGCGCCGTTCGCCGGCGCCCAGTCGGCGAGCCTGCGCACGCCCTGGGGCGATCCGGACCTGCAGGGCATCTGGACCGGCTCGACCCTGACGCCGCTGGAGCGGCCGGCGCGGTTCGCCGGCCAGGAGTACCTGACCGAGGAGGAGGCGGCGGGCCTGGAGCGGCGCGCCGACGAGACCCGGTTCGTCGAGCGGGTGCCGACCGCGGGCGACCCCGGCACCTACAACCAGACCTGGTTCGACCCCGGCACGCGCCTCGTGCCCGACCGGCGCACGGCCCTGATCACCGATCCGCCGGACGGCCGCGTCCCCTACACGCCGGAGATGGCCGAGCGCGGCCGGCTGCAGGCGATATACCGCGTGAGCGGGGACCGCAACACGTGGGTGGACGTCGACACCGGCGAGCGCTGCATGTCGGACGGGGTGCCCATGTTCTGGCTCGGCTACAACCCCAACCACCAGATCTTCCAGACGCCGGAGCACGTCGTCATCGTGCACGAGATGTTCCGCGACCGACGCATCGTCCCCCTCGACGACGGGCCGGGCACGGGCATCCGCCAGTGGAACGGCGACATGCGCGGCCGCTGGGAGGGCGACACCCTCGTCGTGGAGTCGACCCACTTCATCGACGGCTCGGCCGACCGCTGGGCCCAGACGTGGCGCATGCCGACCCACACCATGCACCTCGTCGAGCGCTTCACCCGCCTCGACGCCGACACCCTGCAGTACGAGTTCACCCTGACCGATCCGGCGAAGTTCACCGCGCCGTGGAGCGTCCGCATCCCGCTGACCACGAACCAGGCGTCGCGCGGCGTCACCGAGGGCCCGCTCTACGAGTACGCCTGCCACGAGGGCAACTACAGCATCGCCAACGTCCTCCGCGGCGCCCGCGTCGAGGAGCTGGCCGCGGACGACGAACAGCCTTGATGGCGCGCGCCCTCTCGCCGGCGCTGATCACCGTGCACGAGGCGCTCGAGCTCGCGAGCGCCCACCTCCTCCGGCCCATGCTGGGGCTGGCGCCCGGCGCCGCGCCGCCGCCCCGCCGCAAGGCGGACATGATCGAGGAGATCGAGGGGTTGCTGCGCGGCGACTCGTTGCGGCGCCTGTGGGAGGCGCTCGACGAGACCCAGCAGCTCGCCGTGCGCGAGGCCCTGGACACGCCCGTCGGGTTCTTCGATCGACACCACTTCGAGTTGAAGTACGGCCGGCTCCCGGCCGGTTTCGAGGACGACGGCGGGCTGTCGACCGCGACCCTGCTGCACTACTTCCTCTACGCGCCCCGGCGCCACGGCGCCGCGCCGACGATCGTGCCGCTGGAGCTGGCGCAACGCCTGCGGGCCTTCGTGCCACCGCCGCCCGAGGCCGAGGTCCCGGCGGAGGAAGAGCTGCCCGAAGGCGTGCCGCTGACGCGACGCGACATGGAACGGCCCGCGCAGCACGACCTGCTCGCGGTCCTGCGGCTGGTCGAAGCGGGCCGCGTCGCCGTCAGCGCCAGCACGCGACGGCCGGGCGCGGCCGCGAGCGAGCGCGTCGCCGAGGTGCTCGCGGACGGCGACTACTTCGAATGGAGGGCGTCCAGGGCCCCCCGACGGGTCCGGGAGATCGGTCCGATCAGGGCGTTCGCCTGGCCCTGCCTCGTGCAGGCGGCCAGGCTGGCCGAGCTCCGCGGATCGAAGCTGGCGCTGACGAAGTCGGGCCGTGCCGCACTGCACGCGCCGGCGGCGGAGACGCTGCGCGCCGTCTGGAAACGGTGGCTCGGAAACAAGCTGCTGGACGAGTTCAACCGCGTCGACGCCATCAAGGGACAGACCCGCGGCAATGGCCGCCGAACGATGACGGCGCCGTCGGGCCGCCGCTCGGCCGTCGCCGACGCGCTGTCTCGGTGCCCCGTCGGCCGCTGGGTGCATTTCGATGACTTCGGCCGCTTCATGCAGGTGGAGGGCTTCGACTTCGCCGTGAACCGCGACCCCTGGAACCTGTACCTCGTGCAACCCGAGTACGGCAGCCTCGGCTACGCCGGCTCCCACGACTGGGACATCCTCGAGGGCCGGTACGCCCTCTGCCTGCTGTTCGAGTACGCCGCCACCCTGGGCCTGATCGACGTCGCCTACACCGAACCCCACGGGGCGCGGCCGGACTATACGCACATGTGGGGTTCCGACGACCTGCCGTACCTGAGCCGCTACGACGGCCTCCACTACTTCCGGCTGAATCCCCTGGGCGCCTACTGCCTCGGCATCGCCGAAGCCTACGAGCCGAGCACACCCACATCGCGGGCCGCGCTCACCATCTATCCGGACCTCTCGATACACGCGGACGCGGAGTTGTCGCCGGAGGAGCGGACGTTGCTCGAGACGTACGCCGCCGAAGCCGACGGCGTGTGGCGCCTGGACCGCGACAGGGCGCTCGCCGCCATCGAGGTCGGCCACGACCCGGACGAGTTCCGCGAGTTCCTCGCCGCGCGCGACCACCAGCCCGTGCCCGAGACCGTCGAGGGATTCCTCGCCGCCGCGAAGCGCGGCGCGCGGGCGCTGAAGATTCGACGCACCGCGCTGCTCATCGACTGCGCGGACGCGGAGATCGCGGCCAGGCTGACCACGGACAAGCGCACCGCCAAGCTCTGCCTGCGCGCCGGCGAGCGCGTCCTGGCGGTGCCGACGGCGTCGGAGGCGGCGTTCCGCAAGGCCGCCCGCGCGATGGGCTACGGCATGCCGCCGCGGTGATTTCCGACCGGCGCGATTCCCCGGGGCCAGCCGATACCGGGTCGATCGACGCGCTCGGCCCTCCACGCGTCGCAGAAGACGACCGTTTCGCCCATCCCGAGTCCCGTCGCCTGAGCACTGCCCTGCATGCCGTCCCCTCGCTACGGGACGAAGAGCGATGGTTCCAGGACGTCGCGAAGTGTCAGTCCCTTGAGTCGGACCGCCGGCAGCTTCTTCAGTCGCTGGTCGACCGGATCGACCTCGATGCCGGCGGACTCCAGGGCCGTGACGCCGAGAATGGGTTCGGCATCCGCCTCGCCGAAGATGATCGTGCCGGCGACGACGTCACCCATGAACTCGATCATTCCGAAGCCTACGTCCAGCGTGATGGTGCGCCCGTCGGTCAGCTCGTACACTCGCCGTCGTTCGGGCACGAGTCCGATGGCCTCGAGGTGTGGCCGGGGGACCAGCGAATCGGTCGCCCCCGTGTCGACCAGGAACAGCCCCTCCCAGCTTCGCTCACGATTCGCGATGTTCCGGAACCGTGGTGGTGACGTGTGTGGCTCCCATGCGGATGTACTCCGTTCAGTTGCGCCAAGCGCCGCCCGCGTGCCCGATGGAATCGCCCCTCGGGGTCGCGGCCCTCGGTTCACGGTCCGGGGTACGATGCGTATCCTCCCCCATCGGCCGGTCGGGGGAGGGGCGGAGGCCGTCGACCGAGGGTCGGCGGGGCGCCCCCAGGCGCCCCCGCTCACGGCAGCGTGAACCTGACCAGCATCTTGCACCCGCGCTGTCTGTCGACAGCACCAACTGGAGCGCCGCTGCTCACGGCAGCGTGAACGTCACCAGCATGTTGCTGCCGGTCGGCGCCTCGAGCTCCGGGGCGTAGGTGCGCAGGCGGTTGCCGACCCCGCCCACCGGCACCGTCAGGTACTGGCGGCCGCCGGCCTCGTAGGTCACCGGGTAGCCGCTGATCTGGCTGCCGAGGATCGTCTCCCACAGGACCTCGCCGGTCTCGGCGTCGAACGCGCGGAAGCGCCGGTTCGAGTCGCCGAAGAAGACGACGTTGCCGGCGGTGGCGAGGGTGGTGCCGGCGTTGGGGGCTCGCTGGCTGTAGCGCCAGACCTCGCGGCCGGTGGAGATGTCGATGGCCCGCACCTCGGTGAGGTCGCCCTCGGGCCCGATGTCGGGGTCGGGAATCGAGAACCGGGGGCCGGTGCCCGAGACGGTCCGGGGGTTGAGGGTCTGGTTCAGGCACGAGCGGTTGATGGGAACGTAGAGCAGCCCCGTCACGGGGCTGTACGACCACGACCACCAGCCCTTCACGTTGTGGCCGCAGATGATGAACTGGTCGCCGGCCTCGCGCGCCACCAGGTCCATGTTGATGGTGGTCGTGCCGGTCTCCACGTCGACGTCCGAGATGACGAAGCGCTCGGTGCTGTCGAACGGGAACGGGTCGGCCCAGAGGAACTCCCCGGTCTCGCGGTCGTTGACGAAGAGGCCGCCGGGCTCGCCCAGGACCACGACGATCTTGCGCTCCTCGGCGGTGCCGGCCAGGTTCGGGTTGATCCAGCGCACCGCCTCGGGGTCGGGATTGACCACGGTGTCGATGAGGGTGCGCTCCTGCACGAAGTCCTGGTCCCAGTCGTCGCACGGGAGGTACTGGTAGTACCAGTCGATGGCGCCGGTGTCGGCGTTCATCGCGATGGTCGAGTTGGAGTACAGCTCGCAGGGCGAGCGGTCGCCGACGTCCCAGGTGCCGCGGCGCATGAGGCGCGTATAGGGCAGGGGCACCGCGACGCCCCAGAACACCCGGTTCAGCTCGGGGTCGAAGCTGCCGGGCACGCCCCACGGCGAGACGTGCACGCGGTCGGCCGTCGGCACCGTGCCCCACGTGGCGCCGCCGGGGTCGTCGGCGCCCGCCGCGGTGTAGGTCCGCCAGCGCTCGAGACCGTCGCCGGCGTCGTGGGCGGCGACGAAGCAGCGGGCGTCGAGGCTGGCGGGGCTGCACGTCCGCCCGCTGACCACCATGCCGTTGACGATCGTCGCGCCCGACGAGTGGGTGATGCCGTCGCGGTAGTCGGCCGTCCGCGACTCCCAGTCGAGCTCGCCGGTGCGGGCGTCGACGGCGATGATGTGGGCGTCGGCGGTCAGGTGATAGACGTGGTTGCCGTAGAGGGCGAGGTTGCGCGTGCGGGCCCCGAACTGCGCGTACTCCCGGATGTCGTCCGGCTGCTCGCGCCTGTATTCCCAGATCAGGTCCCCGGTCGTCGCGTCGAGCGCCTGCAGGTGGTCGTAGCCCGGCTGGGCGATGTACATGACGCCGTCGTAGACCAGCGGCCGGATCTCCTGGGCCCCCTCTTCCATCGCCCGCATCCACGCGAGGCGGAGCCCGCCGACGTTCTCGCGGTCGATCTCGTCGAGGGGGCTGAAGGCCTGGAAGTCGTAGGTGCGGTACGCCATCAGCCAGTCCGCGGGGTCCGGGTCGCGGAGCATCTCGTCGGTGATGGGCACGAACTCCCCCGACTGGCCGGCCGCGGCCGGCGGCGGAAAGGCGGCGCACGCCAGCCAGGCCAGGCCGGCGACCATCCCGATACGCGCGAGCTTCGACTGTCTCGTCATTGGCGTCCTCCTCTGCACGCACAATCCTAGCAGCCCCCGGCGAGAGACCCCGCGACATTCGACCGGCGATGCATCGCGCCGCTCCCTGGTGCAACGCGGGGTTCGCCGCGGGCCGCCGGCGGTGTCGCGCCGACAGGCGCCGCATTCGACCGGCGGTTTCCGCGCGAGGCGGGATTCGGCCGGGGACTGCCGGAGAAAGGCCGGCGGATTGACATACATAGTAATGCTATGCATACTGGCACTATGCATCGTCCTCGGGTCGGGAGCGCCCCCGACGGCGCCACGGGCTCACGGGGGAAGCGAGACCGATGAACATCGGCAAGGACCTCGTCGCCGCCTCCGCCACCCCGCTCGTCCTCGCCATCCTGACCGAGGGCGACAGCTACGGCTACGCGATCCTCAAGCGGGTCGCCGAGCTGTCGGGCGGCCACCTGCAGTGGACCGACGGCATGCTCTACCCGGTGCTGCACCGGCTCGAGCGGCTCGGCTGCATCGAGGCCCGCTGGGAAGCCTCGCCGAGCGGCCGGCGGCGCCGGTACTACCGCATCACGGAAGCGGGCCGGACGCACCTGGCGACCCAACGGCGCCAGTGGCAGGTGGTGGACGACACGTTGCGAGGCGCCGGGCTGAGGCTGGCCCGGGCGACCGTGGGGTGAGGATGGAGCGCGGCATGGCGATGCACGACGACGCGGTCGAGGAGCAGATTGACCGGTGGCGCGAGTACCTGCGCCGGCGGCAGGCGATCCACGCGTCCGACGTGGAAGAGCTGGAAGGTCACCTGCGGGACCAGATGTCCGCGCTCGGCGACGCGGGGCTGGCCGCCGACGAGGCCTTCCTGGTGGCGGTCAAGCGCCTGGGCGACCTCGACGCGGTCTCTCGCGAGTTCGCCCGCGAGCATTCCGAGCGGTTGTGGAAGCAGCTCGTCGCGGGGCCGGACACGACGGGCGCGGCGGCGGCGCGCGTCCGCCGCGAGACTCTCGTGGTCGTCGGGCTGGCGCTCGCCGCGGCGCTCGCCATCAAGCTGCCGCCGCTGTTCGGACAGCCTTCCCTGGACCCCGACCAGGAGCTCCCGGAGCTCTACTTCCTGAACCTCGGCCTGTTCGTGCTGCCCCTGCTCACCGGCTACTTCGCGTGGAAGCGCGGGCTCGACCGGGCCGCCTGCCTGTGGCTGGCCCTGCCGTTCGCGGCGGCCGCCGTCTTCGTCAACAGCGTGCCGTTCACGCCGCGCGGACACACCCAGGTGCTGGCCGCCCTGCACCTGCCGATCGCCCTGTGGCTCGCCGTCGGCGTCGCCTACGCCGCCGGCCGGTGGCGCACCGGCGCCGGGCGCATGGACTTCGTGCGGTTCTCCGGCGAGCTGTTCATCTACTTCGTCCTGATGGCCCTCGGCGGCGGCGTGCTGACCGTCTTCGCAGGCGGCATCTTCGCGGCCATCGGCGTGGACGCCGAGCGGCTGATGGTGACGTGGATGCTCCCCTGCGGCGCGATGGGGGCGGTCATCGTGGGGGCTTGGCTGGTCGAGGCGAAGCAGAGCGTCGTCGAGAACATGGCGCCGGTCCTGACCCGCGTGTTCACGCCGCTGTTCACGGCGCTGCTGCTGGCGTTCCTCGTGACGATGGCGTGGACGGGCCGCGGCATCGACATGGACCGGGAGG
This sequence comes from Vicinamibacterales bacterium, assembly GCA_965204675.1. Classification (GTDB taxonomy): domain Bacteria; phylum Acidobacteriota; class Vicinamibacteria; order Vicinamibacterales; family UBA8438; genus JAJEEA01. The sequence continues at coordinate 2,909,814 of OZ242003.1, read as the reverse complement.
TGCTGATCGGCTTCGACCTGCTGCTCGCGGTGGTCCTCGGCCTCCTGCTCTACGCGGTGTCGGCGCGCGACCCGCAGGCCCCTCCGGGCCTCTTCGACGGGGTGCTGGTGGTGCTGGTGGCCAGCGCCCTCCTCGCCGACGCGGTGGCCCTGGCCGCCATCGCCGGCCGCATCTCCGAGTTCGGCTTCAGCCCGAACCGGGTGGCGGCGCTCGGCGAGAACCTGGTCCTGCTCGTCAACCTCGCGTGGTCGCTCCGGCTGTACGCGCGGTTCCTCGCCGGACGCGGCCCGTTCGCGGCCGTCGAGGGCTGGCAGACCGCCTACCTGCCGGTCTACGCGGTCTGGGCGGCCGTCGTCGTCGTCGTGTTCCCGCCGCTCTTCGGCTACCAGTGAGGTATAGTCCAGCCTCCATGATTGCGCTGCTGCTCGGGCTCGCCATCCTGGCGACGCTGTATCTGGTCCTCGCACGCCGGAAGCAACCGCGGGACATCCGCCAGCGGATCTACCGCCGGCAGGAGGGGCGCTGCCGCGACTGCGGGCAGGCGATGGAGGAAGGGTGGCTCAAGCTGGAGGAGCCGCCCGGGGGGGAGCCGGTGCTCGTCTGCTCCGTCTGCCACATGGCGCGGCACGCCTGAGACCCCGAGGAACAGAGACGGCGCCGGGCCCGGCACAGACCGCCGCATCAGCGCGCTCACGCCGCCCCCGGCCCGGCGCAGACCGCCGCATCAGCGGGCTCACGCCGGCCCGGCGGCGCCTCCCGCGGGACCGCCGGGCCCGGACGATTCCCGCCTACGGGATCGGGGCGAACGGCACCGCCGGCTCGCGCACGCCGGGGTGGCCGGCCTCGATGCGCTGCCGCGAGACGAGCGCCGCCGCCTCGAGGGCCAGCTCCTCGTCGGCCCGGCCCGCGTGGAGCAGGTTCACCATGGCGTGGTTGCCCTCGTGACAGGCGTACTCGAAGAGGGTGACGTCGGGGGCGGACCGCTGCATGGGAATCGCGACCGTGTACGGCGCCGCGAAGGTCTCCGGGTCCTCCACCGTGACCTGATAGTCGATGGTGTTGGCGTCGACGAGGGTGAACCGCTCGACCAGGGTCAGGGTCTCGCCCGACATGCGCGGGCCGGTCGGGGTGACGTGCGACGGCTGGTAGTCGCCGCCGTCGAGCTTGCCGTTGAAGTGGCGGGTCTCCACGACGAGGGTGTCGCCGTCCCAGTACCCGCGCGCGTCGCCGAGCCACTGGCGGATGTCGTCGGACGCGTGGGGCCGACCGTCGAGGGGCACGATGCGCGCCTCGTGGATCATCTCCATCAGCAGCACGAAGTGGTCGGGGGTCTGGAAGATCTGGTAGTTGGCGTTGTAGAGGGTCGGGATCATCGCCGTCGGCAGCGTGCGCGAGATGCAGCGCTCCCAGTTGTTGCGGTCGAGCCACGAGTCGGCCTCGCCGCGGCCCTCGCGCGCCGCCTCGCGGGCGACCAGCCGCTCGACGCCCTGCTCGGTCATCCGGATGCGGCCGTCCGGCGGGTCCACGATCAGCGCCTCGCGGTCGATGCGGCCGGCCTGCTCGAGCCAGCCCGCCCCGGTGCCGCCGGTCGCCTCGATCACCGCCCGCTGCGCGCGGCGGCTCAGCGCCCACTCCTCTTCCGTGAGCCGCTCCAGCGGCGTGGTCGTCGAGTTGTTCCACAGCCCCTGCAGGTCCGGGTCTCCCCACGGTGTCCGCGGGACCGCGGAGCCGTCCGACTCGATGCGCTCCGGCACCCACTGCCCGGCCGCGGGAGCCGCCACCGCCAGGGCCACCACGAACGCCGCGCCGGCGCCGATAGTCCAACGTGTCCTCATCCGCATCCGCGCACCTCCCAGACCCAACGTCGCCGCGCCGGCCCTACGCCGTTCATGCGTCGCCGGCCGAATCGGGCGACTGTTCCTTGTGCTCGGCCCACGGTACCCACCCGGACCGCGTCCTGAAGCCCCACTGTCGAATCCGCCGGCCGCGCACGACGACGGTCACGGGCCGCCGGGCCGGATCTATCTCCACCCGGTGCAACCAGCGCGCCGGACGCAGCCGAACCGCCCCCGGCGGATGCCACCGCCGGACCGGCGCGCCGTCCGCCCCGGGCGTATGCTCCCAGTACCCGCCCCGGAGGATGAGGGTCACGAACCACCAAGGGTGGTCGTGTAGCGAGTCGTCGTCGCTGGCGTGGAACCAGTGGACGTAGACGCCGAACCACCGGCAGGAAACCACCCGCAGCCGGCGCAGGTACAGCTCGCCCTCGTGGCGGTGGATCGACTCCCACTCCCAGATCCGGAATCGCCCCGACTCCGATTCCATCACGACGGCGCCCAGCCTCCGTGCCCTGGCAAGCTCGCGGCGCGTGCCCTCGACGTCCCCGGCAGCTAGCGGCGCGTGCCCTCGACGTCGGTGCGGACGCTGAACAGCGTCTTGCCCGCGGTGACGTACAACGTGCGCAGGTCCGGCCCCCCGAAGGCGGCGTTGGTGATGGTGTCCTCCGGCACCGGGATGTGCTCGATCAGCTCGCCGGCCGGCGAGAACACGTGGATGCCGGCCACCGTGTCGAGCGTCTCGCTCGTCCCCCGCGTGCGGTTCAGCCCCGCCGCGACGTAGAGGTTGCCGGCGCTGTCGATGGTCATCCCGTCGCCGCTGCGCCCCGGCAGGAAGTCGTGGAAGATGCGCATGTTGCCGACGGTGCCCTCGGGGCTCAGGTCGTAGGCCCGGATCAGCCGGGGGCCGCCCTCGGCCTGCTCCGTCTCGATGACGTACAGCGTGGTGTCGTCGGGCGAGATGACGATGCCGTTGGGCCGCATCACCTCCGGCTCGGTGAGGATGCGCGCGACGGCGCCGTCCGGGTCGATGCGGTACACCCCGTGCACGCCGGTCTGGTTCTCGGTGGGGTTCGGGCCGGGCCGGTCGGTGAAGTAGATGCGCCCCTGCCCGTCGATGGTGAGGTCGTTCGGCTGGTGCAGCTCCAGCCCCTCGAACGAGTCGGCCAGCACCTCGACCTCGCCGGTCGCCAGGTCGGTGCGGGTGACGCGCGGCAGGGCGGTCTCGCCGTCCCCGCCTTCGCACGCGAGGAGACGCCACTCGCTGTCGAAGATCAGCCCGTTGGCGCGGTTGCTGGGCTGGCGGAACGTGGTGAGCTGGCCGTCCGCGGACCACCGCATGATGCGGTTGTTCCCGAGGTCGGTGAAGTAGACGGAGCCGTCCTCGGCCGCCGTCGGGCCCTCGGTGAACGCGACGGTGGTCTCGACCGCGAGCTCCCGCGCCGGCGCGGCGTCACCGGCGGCGGCGTCCGCGGCCGTCGGCGCGCCCCCCGCGCTCAAGGCGTCCTCCAGGCCCGCCACGCTGTCCTGCAGGGTCGCGATGCTCTCCGCGGTGGCCGCCTGCTGGGTCTCCAGGCTCTCCAGTACCCGCAGGACGTGGGCGGTCCCCACGAACTGCGGATCGGAGCCGCCGCACGCGGACAGGACTGGCGTCAGGACCGCGATCGCGGCGATGGCAGATCTCTTCATCTGGGTGCTCCCCGGTCTGGCAGCCCGCGGCGAAGTCCGCCTGCGTTCGAGCAGCGGTGCATCCCGCCTGACTGCGTTGCTCCTCGGTCGAATGTGCCCGGTATTCCTCTCTCGTCACGCCTTTGCCGAGCGGGCGCCTCCGCTCCTGCCGGCGCCCCTCCGGACGCGGTGCGACGCGGGATCCGCCACGGGCGGCCGAATGTGCCCGGTATTCCTCTCTCGTCACGCCTTCGCCAAAGCGGGCGCCTCCGCTCCTGCCGGCGCCCCTCCGGACGCGGTGCGACGCGGGATTCGCCACGGGCGGCCGAATGTGTGAAGTCGTCCGCCTACTCCGGCAGCCGGAAAGCGATCAGCTCCGGCGGGCGCCCGCCGATGGTGACCGCGATGTACTGGCGCCCGTCGACCATGTAGGTCATCGGCGTCCCCAGGGCCCCGGTGGGCAGGTCCACCGAGCCGAGCTCCTCCCCGGTCTCCTTCGACCGCGCCACGAGGCGCGGCCCGCCGTCGCTGCCGCCGGCCGAGAGGGCGCTGACGACCAGGGTCTTCGTGAGCACCGGGCCGCCCACGCCGTCGCCGCCCAGCGGCGGCAGGTTCAGGTCGCGCAGCCTGGGGTGGTTGCGGTAGCGGTCGCCGTTGCCGAGCGGCTGCATCCACACGTGGTCGCCGGTGTTCATGTCGATGGCGGTCATCCGCGAGTAGGGCGGCTTGAGCAGGGGCAGCCCCTGGGGCATGAGGTTGCCGCTCCGCGACGGCCCCAGGCCGCGGGCCATCCGTTCCCCCTCGGGGGCGCCGTGGGTGTAGGCCACGGTGGCGCCCAGCGCAGGGTCCGGCTCGTACATCGTGATGACCACCGCCTGGTTCCTCGACGGCACGTAGAGCATGCCGGTCTCGGGGTCGATGGCGGCCCCGGCCCAGGTCGCGGCCCCGCCGTCCGGCGGCCGCATCAGGGTCCCCTGCCAGCCGCCCTCCTCCACCCGCGAGATCGGCGTGAACAGCGGCCCGAGCCGGTACGGCTGCACCATCTCGATGGCGATCTCTCGGAGCTCGGGGGTGAAGTCGACGAGGTCGTCGATGGTCACGCCCTGGTACTCGAACGGCGCCGGCCGGGTGGGGAACGGCTGCGTCGGCGAGACGTACTCGCCGGGCATGTTCGTCTCCGTCGGCACGGGACGCTCCTCGATGGGCCAGACGGGCTCGCCGGTCACCCGATCGAACGTGTACACGAAGCCCTGCTTGCTGACCTGAACCAGGGCTTTGACGTCGCGCCCGTCCACGGTCACGTCCACGAGGTTGGGATGGGTCGGGAAGTCGTAGTCCCACAGGCCGTGGTGCACCGCCTGGAAGTGCCAGATCCGCTGCCCGGTCTCGACGTCGACGGCGATGATCGTCTCCGAGAACAGGTTGTCGCCGGGCCGGTCGGCGCCGTAGTAGTCGTTGGTGGTGGTGCCGGTCGGCAGGTAGACGTGCCCGAGCTCGTTGTCGCCGGCGAGCATCGACCAGACGTTGGCGTTGCCCGAGTAGCGCCACGACTCGTTCAGCCAGGTGTCGGCGCCGAACTCGTCGGCGCTGTTCGGCACGGTGTGGAAGTCCCAGGCGTGGTCGCCGGTCCTGACGTCCCAAGCCCGCACCCAGCCCGGCACCGCCTCCCTGGTGATGCGCCGGTCGGCGACCTGCGAGCCGTGGATCACCCGGTCGCGCACCACGATGGGCGGCGAGTGGATGCCGTAGAGCATCGCGTTCAGGTAGTCGCGATCCTCCCGGTCGGCCCGCGGCAGGCCCACCATCGCGTCGACGATGCCGCTGCCGTCGGGGCCGAAGTCGGGGCAGGGCCGCCCGGTGCCGGCGTCGACGCACACCAGGTAGCCGGCGCCGGTGCCCCAGAAGATGCGCTCGTCGCCCTCGCCGTCGGTCCAGTACGCCACCCCCCGCTGCCGGAACGTGCCGGTCATCGGGGTGGTGCCCTCCTCGTAGCTCTTCGGGTTGAAGACCCACAGCGTCTCGCCGGTCACGGCGTCGACCGCCACCCCCTGGGAGATCGCGGTGTTGAAGTAGAGCACCCCGCCGACCATCAACGGCGTCGCCTGCAGGCCGCCCGGGCGCGGGGAGTGTCCCCGCCGGTAGAGGTTCGGGTTGTCCTCCTCGAGCGAGGCGACGATGGTCTCGAGCGGCGCCCACCACTCGCTGCCGTCGGGCATCGTGCGGCTGACCATGGCGTCGACCGACTCCCAGCGCCAGGCGATCTCCAGGTCGCCGAAGTTGGCGGCGTCGATCTGGTCGAGCGGCGAGTACTTCTGGCCGGCGATGTTGCCCGCGTAGCTGCGCCACTCGCCGTTCTCGGTGCCATAGGTCTGCCACGGGCCGTCCTGCGCCCGGACGAGCCCGGCGGGCGACATCAGCAGGAGCCCGACGAGCCCGGCCGCGAGACGTGTCGGCATCTGCGCCATCGACTGAACCTCCCTCGACTCTTCCCGAATCCGAAACCGCCAGATTATACCCAGGAGTCGGCGCCTGCCGCCCGCGGCTCCGCTCGGCGCCCGACCAACCCTCCAGGAGTCCGCGCCGTTACACGGCGCAGACGCCTCGCCCGCCCATCGTCGCCTTCGGCTCCGCCGGGCGCCCAACCAACCCTCCAGGAGTCCGCGCCGTTACACGGCGACTCCTCGCCCGCCCGTCGTCGCCTGCGGCTCCGCCGGGCGCCCAACCAACCCTCCAGGAGTCCGCGCCGTTACACGGCGCAGACTCCTAACGGTCGCCGCGCCGGCCGCCCGAGAGGCGGGGATGATGGCCGTGCACGTCGGTCCGGGCCGCGGGGTTGGCGGGGGCCGACGCCCCGGCCTGCGGCCCCTGCCCCATGATCTTGACGGCGCCGTCCGCCACGAGCTGCTTCACGGTGTCGCCGCCGGCGTCCTGGGTCGAGATCTGGCCTTCCTTCCGGGGTCCCAGCCGCAGCACCTTCCCGCGAGACAGGTGAATCCTGAGGAACCGGGAGGTCTGATTGAGAATGGTGATCATCGTCTCGCGCGTCTCCGTCGCCGCCCCCGATGATACTGCACCGCGCCGCCGCCCCCGGACCGCCCCGCCTTTTGCGTTTCCCGCGGCGACGGAGTATGCTGGGCGTTCCGCTCGCGCGGCGCGGGCCGCCGGTATCGACGGCCGTGTTACATTTCCCCGCACCACAACAGGAGAGGCACGCCATTTCTTCACGAATCTTCGTCGGCAACCTCAGCTACGAAACGTCATCGACCGAGCTCGAGACCCTGTTCGGACAGGTGGGTCAGGTCACGGAGGTGTTCCTCCCCGTGGATCGCGCCACCGACAAGCCCCGGGGGTTCGCTTTCGTCGAGTTCGGGGACGCCGCCTCGGTGTCCCAGGCCATCGAGAAGCTGGACGGGACGGAGCTCAACGGCCGCAACCTCCGGGTGAGCGAAGCCCGCGACCGGGCGCCGCGGCCTCCGATGGGGCCGCCGCCGTTCATGGACGACGGCCCGCCGTCCATGGACTTCGGCCGGCGCCCGGCGAAGCCCAAGGGCAGCCGCCGGGGCCTTCGCGGCCGCAAGCGCGGGTTCTAGCTCGTCGCGTTCCGGATTCGGGCGCCCAACTGCCCGCGGGCGCCCCGGTTTCCGGGTACCCGCGGGACAGCGTCTGACCCTCGGCCAGCGCCCAGCCCGCTCGGCCAGCGCCCGGCCCGCAGGAGCACACGGTCGGACCGCCCGGCTCGCAACTCGCCCCAGGCCCCCCGCCCGCAGGAGCCCCGGCCGGATCGCCCGGCTCACAGCGCACACCGCCCGGCGATCGTCCGCTGGCAGCGCCTGACCCCGGCCGGCACCCCCACCCACAGGAGGACCGGCCGGACGTCCGGCTCGCGGCTCCCGCCCGCCGTCGGCGATGGCCCGGCGGTCAGGGCAGCGCGAACGCCAGCGTCTCGCCCGGCGTCTCCACGTCCCCCGTCGCCACCAGCAGATACTGTTTCCCGTCCGCCAGGTAGGTGACCGGCGGTGCGATGGTGCCGGCCGGCAGCTCCGTCTCCCACACGACGTCGCCGGTGGCCTTGTCGTAGGCCCGGAAGATGCGGCCGCCGTAGTTGGTCACGATCCGCGGCGGCATGCCGTCGGGCACCCGGGCGCCGCCCGGCAGGTTGGTCGAGCCCTCGCCGATGAACAGCAGCGTCTTCGTCAGCAGGGGCGCGGGGCGGCCGGGGACGCCGAGCTTGCCCAGATTGAGATGGCGAATCGCGGGATGGTTCCGCGGGCCGTCGCCGTTGGGGGTCATCCACACGATCTCGCCGCGGTTCATGTCGATGGCGGTGATGCGCCCGTAGGGCGGCTTGAACAGCGGCAGCCCCCGCGGGCCGCCGATCCACTGCCGGCTCCCCTTGATGTAGTTGAGGTTCGTGCGGTCGGGGTTGCCCTCGATGATGTCGGCCACGAACGGCGACGTGATCGAGGGGATGTAGAGCATGCCCGTCTCGGGGTCGAACGCCCCCCCCTGCACGTCGGCGCCCCCCTGCGAGCCCGGAAGCTGAATGGTCCCCTGCCTGTCGTTCGGGCCGTCGCCCCGAATCGACGGCGGCGTGAACATCGGGCCGATGACGTAGCGGTCGGTGATGGCGACGGCCTCGGCGCGAAGCTCCGGAGTGAAATCGATGAGGTTCTCGATGGTCGCCCCCTGCCGGTCGAACGCGGGAGGCTTCGTCGGGAACGGCTGGGTGGGTGAGGTCAGCTCGCCCGGCGTCGCCGACTGCGGCACCGGAAGCTCCTCGATCGGCCACACCGGCTCGCCGGTGGCGCGGTCGAAGACGAAGACGAACGCCTGCTTGGTGAGCTGGGCCACCGCCGCGATCTCGCGCCCGTCGACGGTGATGTCCATCAGGATCGGCGCGGTCGGCACGTCGTAGTCCCACAGCCCGTGGTGCACGGTCTGGAAGTGCCAGACGCGCTCGCCGGTCTCGGCGTCGACGGCGACGATGCTCTGGCCGTAGAGGTTGTCGCCGCCGCGATGGCCGCCGTACATGTCGTTGGTCGGCGAGCTGGTCGGCATGTAGACGTAGCCGAGCTCCTCGTCGGCGCTGAACAGCGACCACACCGGCGCGTGCCCCGAGTACTGCCACGAGTCGTTCATCCAGGTGTCGGTGCCGAACTCGCCGGCCTGGGGGATGGTGTGGAAGATCCAGCGCAGCTCGCCGGTCCGGACGTCGAAGGCCCGCACGTCGCCGCGGATCCCCTCCATGGTCTGGAACGTGTCGCCCATCGACTGCCCGACCACCACCACGTCCCGCACCACCGTCGGGGCGCCTCCCCACCGGTAGCGGGCCCCCTCGGCGAGCCCGATGACGAGATGCACGCGGCCGCCGGCCCCGAAGTCGGGGAACAGCTCGCCGGTGTCGGGATGCAGGGCGTACATGTACTCGCCGCGCTGGGAGATGATGCGCGCCTCGTCCCCGTCGGACCAGTAGGCGACGCCGCGGGTGCCGGCCCCGCGCACGTCGTCGGCGCCCCCGTACGGCGTCTGGACCCAGCGGGTCTCCCCCGTGGTCACGTCGAACGCCTCGACGAGGCCGACCGCGTTGGGCACGTAGCCGGTGTCGCCCACGATGAGCGGGGCGGCGGTGGAGACGTTCGAGAACCGGAGGTTCGGGTCCATCTCCAGGTAGGCCGGATCGACGATGGGCCGGCGCCAGGCGATCTCGAGCTGGTCGACGTTGTCGGCCGAGATCTGGTCGAGGGACGAGTACTTCGTGCTGCCGAGGTCGGCGCCGAAGCTCCGCCACTCGCCGTCCACCGCCCCCTGCTGGGCGAACGCGGCGGTCGCCGCCGCCAGGGCGATCACGGTCATCCACGAGGTCGTACGAGGACGCATCTTCAGTTCCTCCTTCGGGGAACGGACCTTCGTCACGTTGAGGTTGGGATTATAGCCGGCTATCCGGCCTGGTCGCGGGCGGTCCCGACCGAGCGCGTCAGGCGCTTGACGATGGCGCTGTAGTTCAGCAGGGTCCGGTCGCCCGCCGTGACCTGGCCGCGCACGAAGGTCAGCGACCGCGTGCGCCGGACGACCTCGGCCGTCGACTCGACGAAGTCGCCGACCTCGCCGGGCGCGGTGAACTCGCAGCTCAGCGACACGGTCACGCACCGCTCGCCGGGCAGGCCGTGGATCGCGGTCAGGCACAGCGCGAAGTCGGCGAACGTCATGAGGATGCCGCCGTGGAGCTGCCCGGCGGTGTTGGCGTGCTTCGGCTGCGCCTCGAACGCGAACCGCAGCCGGCCGTCCCCGTCTTCTCGGTAGCAGAGCGGCCCGACGAGGTCCTCGAACGGGTCGACGTACTCGAACAACCGATAGCCCTCGGGCACCCCTGTCATGATTCTCACCGCAGCCCCAGGATCGCTTCGGGGCGCTCCAGCCAATGGTCCGGACGGTGTGGATCGAGCGACGCGCGAGAGAACGGCCCCCACAGCGCCGCCGCCGTCGACACTCCCGCGGCCCTGCCCGCCTCGCAGTCGTGGGGCGAGTCGCCGATGAAGACGGTCTCCGAGGGCTGCGCCTCGAGGCTCGCGAGCGCCGCGAGCACCGGCGCCGGATGCGGCTTGTGCTCGGTCACGTCGTCCGACGTCACGAGCAGCTCGAACGAACCGTCGAGCGCGCAGTGCCGCAGGCCCCGCTCCGCCGCCGTGCGGTTCTTGCTCGTGACGATGCCCAGCCGCGCGCCGCGCGCCCTCAGCTCCGCGACGACCCCGTGGATGCCCGCGTACGGCTTCACGAGCCGGTCATGGTGCTCGAGGTTGTGGGCGCGGTAGGTGGCGGCCATCCGCGCGACCTCGTCGGCGTCCCGCGCATAGCGGGCGAGCTGGGGCCGGAGCGGCCGGCCGAACCCGGCGCGCCACTCGTCGTCGGGCGGCACCGCCCCCCGGTGCGTCACCATGGTGTGGCGGAACGACGACATGATCAACTCGATGGAGTCGATCAACGTGCCGTCGAGATCGAAGAGATAGGTCGAGAGCCGCGCCATCGTGGTGCCGGCGGATTATAACGCCGAGTCAGAAGCTCACGCCGGTCCCGAAGTGGAGCCGGAAGCGGCCGTCGAGGTCGTGGGCCACGTCGGCCTGCAGGTTGATGAACGCCGCGTTGAGGAAGACGCCGCCCCCGGCCCCCTGGCTGAACCGGGTGCGGTAGATGTCGTCGCCGGCCCCGTAGACGGCCCCGGTATCGAAGAACACCCGCACGCCGGCCCGACCGAAGCTCAGCGGCGAGCCCACCGGGAACCGCAGCTCGGCCGAGGCGGCGGCCAGGCGGTCGCCGGCCCGATGGCCGAACCGGTGGCCGCGCACCGACGCGAGCCCCCCGAGCAGGGGCTGGGCGTAGCCCGGGAGGGGGCCGCTCGCCCCCTGGTAGAGGACCCGAAGCCCCAGCACCGTCTGCCCCGACAGCCCCACGAACCCGCGGACGTCGGCCTGCGGCTGCGTGACGACCGCGCCCCCGCCGGCCCGATCGAGCCACTGCCACCCCGCGCGCGCCACGACCGCGTCGCGGGGAAACCCGGCGTTCCGCCGCGTGTCGAACTCCAGACCGACCCGGTAGGTCGCCACCCTCTCGGCGAGGGCCCCGAACCCGACGTCGCTCCACTCGGCGCGCGCCTCCGCCCGCAGCGGACCCGCGAGCCGGCGGTCGGCCCCGGCCCACAGCGACAGCCGCCGGTCGTGCACCCGGTAGTGCTGGTTCTCCTGGCGCGTCGCCGCGGCCCCGGCCCGCAGCGTGTGCAGAACGCCGGTCTCGAACCGCTTCTCGAGGGCGAGGCCCGCCTGCCGCGTCCCGCCCCAGGTCAGCGGGGCCCACAGGCTGCTCCCCGCGCCCGCCACGTCGACCAGCCTGAACCGCGCGCCGTAGCTGTAGCCGTGCCCCTCGGCGTAGTCGAGAATCGGCAGGAACAGGGTGCGCCGCGCCAGGAAGCCGAGGGCGCGGCCCATGACCCCCCGCGCCGCGTCCGCCGCGCCGGGGCGTTCGCGCACCAGCAGGATGAGGGCCACCGCCTCGCGCCGCACGAGCGACGTGTACCGCTTCCGGACCTCGACCGACTCGAAACGGCCGCTCGCCCGCAGCCGGGCCGCGATGGCGTCCAGGGTCCCGGGCTCGACCGGCTCGCCGAGCGCGACCCCGGCCAGCTTCAGGATGTCCGCGTCCGGGATCGAGTGGTTGCCGTGCACCCGCAGCTCGGCCACCACCTCCGGTCGGGCGGCCGCGGCGGAAGCAGGGAGCTGCGCCGAAGACGGCGAAGGGAGCTGCGCCGGGGACGGCGAAGGGAGCTGCGCCGCGGACGGCGAAGGGAGCTGCGCCGCGGACGGCGAAGGGAGCTGCGCCGCGGACGGCGAAGGGAGCTGCGCCGCGGACGGCGAAGGGAGCTGCGCCGCGGACGGCGAAGGGAGCTGCGCCGCGGACGGCGAAGGAAACCGGGCGGGAGACGACGCCGGGGGCCGGGCTGCGGCCGGCGTGGCGACGAGGAGCATCAGGAGAGCCGCCGCCGCGGCCCGTCGCGCGGGCGCGCCGAGGCCCCCGGCGCCCGTAGCGACCCCGCAGGCGGATGTCGTCCCGCGGCCCGCGACCGCGGCGATGCTCATCTCCGGTCTCCGGTCACGTCCCCGGTCCCGACCACCCGCCCCGAGGTCAGGGCCTCGCGGTAGTCGGTGTACTCGCGGGTCAACCGCATCTCGAACGCCCCCAGGGCCGTCGTGGCGCCCCCGGTCAGAATCATCCGGCTGGGCAGCCAGACGCCGCCGATCGGCTGCGCCATCTCGATCGACGCGTGCCACCCGTCGACCCGCACCAGCCATCGGGCCGGCAGGAAGTCGAGCCCGACGTTCTCGAAGGTGTAGCGCACGACCTCGTGAACCTCGGGGTCGATCCACAGGGTCACGAGCGAGGTCTTGGCGAACCCCTCGGCGATGCGCCGCTCGCGCTCGGACTCCGGCTCCGAGTCGTCGTCGAAGAGATCGGTCGGGTAGTACTCGATCTTCACGACCTCCCGGCCCGCGATGGTCTCGTACCCGGCGAGATAGTAGTTGCCGGGCTCGAATGGAAACTCCAGGAAGTAGCCGGCGTCGGTGATGAACTCGGGCTCGAGCCGCTCCGGGTCGGCCACCTCGGCCTCCGGTTGGCCGGCCGACGGCCCGGCATCCTCGGCGGCGGGAGCATCGTCCGCGACGGCCGAGCCCGCTTCCACCGGGGCGGCGGGAGCATCGTCCGCGACGGCCGGGCTCGCTTCCACCGGGGCGGCGGGAGCATCGTCCGCGACGGCCGAGCCCGCTTCCACCGGGGAGGCGGGAGCATCGTCCGCGACGGCCGAGCCCACTTCCACCGGGGAGGCGGGAGCATCGTCCGCGACGGCCGGGCCCGCTTCCGCCGCGGCGGCGGGCGTCTCCGCGGGGGCAGCCGCCGCGGCCGAGGCCTCCGCTTCGTCCGCGACCCGGATCCCGTCGAGGCCGACGGAGACGCTCAGGCGGCGGCGCTCCGCCTCGCGACGGCGCTCCTCCCGGCGCTCCGCGGCGCGCCGCTCGCGCCGGCGCAGCCAGTCCGCCTCGTATTCCCGGCGCTCGGCCTCGCCGATGTCGACCCCATCGAAGCGCCGCGGGCTGCGCACCACCACGTCTTCGCGGACGTACCATTCGTACTCGCGCCGGAAGCCGGCGATCGGCAAACCGGCCGGCCCGTCGACGTCCAGGGTCAGGACCTCGCGCAGCACGAAGTCGCCGATGCGCCGCCACGAGGCGTCGCGGTTCTCGATCACGCGCTCCATGAACCGATCGATCTCGTTCCCGGGCTGCGCCGCGCCCGACGAGGAGGCATGGACACCGGCGGCGGAAAGGGCCTGCCCGGCGGCGGCGGCCGGCAAGAGCGACACCGCCGCCGCGAGCACCGCGCCGGCGGCCGGGAGTCGGCGTCGAACGAAGCCCGGCGCCGGTCGCGCGGCGCGTCGCCCGGCCCGGCCCTGCGCCGCCGCCTCGGCCGGGACCGGACGGATGGCGGGAGCCGGGACGCGGCGCGCGGTTGCGAGGTTCGTCATGGCGATTCCCTCTCCTGGCGACCCGATCGGTCCTCGATCCGGGATCGTCGCCAATACGCAAGCACGCTACGTGCCAACTACCGGTCGCTCCCACGCTCCCGGCGCCGCTTGCGTTCACGGAACCGACCGGTCCCGACCCCACCCCGGTGTCACTGCCGGATGGCAGAGGTGTCCGGTCGAGAGCACGGTCGCCCCGCCTTCGACGCCGCCGCGAGAACGCTTCCTCCGGTGTCGGTCCGGCCGGCCCCTCCCGTACCGACGTTGTCGTCCCACCCGGTACAATAGCCCCTGCGCCGGCCGGTTGCGACGCGCGGGCATCGCCCGGGCTCTCCCGTCATGACGACCGGCGCCGTCGCCAGGTTCCCGAAAGCAGAGCTCCCGGTGCCAGAAGAACCGACGCGCATCTATCTCGACTACAACGCCAGCACGCCGGTCGCGCCGGCGGTGTCGGCGGCCGTGCGGCCCCTGCTCGACACGGGTTTCGGGAACCCCTCGAGCGGGCACTGGGCGGGCCGCCCCGCGCGCGACGCGGTCGGCGCGGCCCGCCGCCGCATCGCGTCGCTGCTCGGGTGCGACGCGGACGAGATCGTGCTGACGAGCGGCGGCAGCGAGGCGAACAACCAGGTCGTCAAGAGCGTGGTAAGCGCCGACGCGTCCGCCCCGCACATCGTCACCACCGCGGTCGAGCATCCCGCCGTCCTCGAGCCCTGCCGCTTCGTCGAGACCCTCGGCGCCCGGGTCACCGTGGTGCCGGTGAACGGCCACGGCCTCGTCGACCCCGACGACGTCCGGCGGGCCATCGCCCCGGACACGGCCCTCGTCAGCGTGATGCACGCCAACAACGAGGTCGGGACCATTCAGCCCGTCGCCGAGATCGCCCGCATCGCCCGCGAGCACGGCGTGCCCTTCCACACCGACGCGGCCCAGTCGGCCGGCAAGATCCCGGTGCGGGTGCGCGACCTCGGCGTCGATCTGCTCAGCCTGGCCGGGCACAAGCTGTACGCCCCCAAGGGCGTCGGCGCCCTGTTCGTCCGGCGCGGGGTGGCGCTGACCCCGCTCGTGCACGGGGGCGGCCACGAGGGGGGCCGGCGGGCCGGCACCGAGAGCGCGCTGCTCGCGGCCGGCCTCGGGGCCGCCTGCGAGCTCGCCGAGACCGACCCCTGCGAGGACCGCCTGCGCGAGCTGCGCGACCGCCTGTGGACGGGACTGCGGGAACGGCTCGGCGACCGCGCCGTCCTCAACGGCCATCCCGATCGGCGGCTGCCCAATACCCTCAACGTCAGCTTCCCCGGCCGATACGGCGACGAGATCCTGGCCCGGATGCCGGAGATCGCGGCGTCGACGGGGTCCGCCTGCCATACCGGAGAACGCGCGATCTCGCCGGTGCTGGCGGCCATGGGGGTGCCGCCCGCCGTCGGTCACGGCGCCATCCGGCTCAGCGTCGGCCGCGGGACCACGGAGGCGGACGTCGACACCGCCGTCGAACGGATTGCGGGATGCGTCTGATGGTCATCTGCCGCCGCGGCGTGCGGCTCCTGCTGCTGGCGGCGGTGCCGCTTGCGGGCTGCGCACCAGGAGACCGGGAAGCGGGCGCGCTGCCCCCCACCCGCGCGGAGCGCACCGCCTACGAGCAGACCACCGGCCACGGCGAGGTCGTGCAGGTGGTGACGCTGGCCGCGAACCGGTCCGAGCGCATCCACGCCACCACCTTCGGGTCGACGGTCGAGGGCCGCCCCCTGCCCCTGGCCGTCGTCGGGGACGTGGCCGATGCCCGGCCCGCCTCCGTCGTCGGCGCCGGACGCCTCCGCGTCTGGCTGCAGGGGGCCATCCACGGCGGCGAGGTCGCCGGCAAGGAAGCGCTGCTGATGCTGCTGGGGGACCTCGCGGCGGGCGGCCACGCCGAGTGGTCGTCGTCGATGACCCTGCTCATCGCCCCGATCTACAACGCCGACGGCCACGAGCGCATGGGGCCCGACACCCGCCCCTATCAACTCGGGCCGGTCGCGGGCCAGGGCGAACGGGCCAACGCCCAGGGACTCGATCTCAACCGCGACCACGTGAAGCTCGAGTCGCCCGAGGCCCGGGCCCTCGCCCGCGCCTACGACGACTACGACCCCCACGTGGTCATCGACCTCCACACCACCAACGGCACCGAGCACGCCTATCACCTGACCTACTCGCCGCCGCTCCACCCCAACACCCATCCCGCCATCGACGCCCTCCTCCGCGACGAGTGGCTCCCCGCGATCACCGGCGCCGTCGAGCGGTCCGACGGGTGGCGCTTCTACTACTACGGCAACCTGCCGTTCGCAGAAGGGGCGGAGCCGGCCTGGCGCACCTTCGACCACCGCCCGCGCTTCAACAACAACTACGTCGGGCTCCGCAACCGGGCCGCCCTGCTCGGCGAGGCCTACGCCTACGCGCCGTTCGACGAGCGCATCCGGGCCTCGCTGCGGTTCGTGGAGGAGGCGCTGGCCTTCGCCCACGCCAACGCCGGCGCCATCGCCGCCCTCGTCGAGGCCGCCGACGCCGAACCCGTCGCCGGGACCCGCCTCGCGACCCGCGCGGTCGCGGCGCCCTCGGACGCCCCCATCGAGATACTGCTGGGACGCACCGAGGAGGTGCCGAACCCCTACACCCGCGCCCCCATGCGGCGCCGCCTAGACGTGGCCGAGCCGACCGAGATGGTCGAGTACGGCGCCTTCGCGGCCGCCGAGGGCGGCGTCGAGGTCGCCCCCGCCGCGTACTACGTGCCGGCGGACCTCGCCGCGGTGATCGATCTCCTCGCCGCCCACGGCGTCGACGGCGCCCCCCTCGACGCCGACGCGGCGCTCGCCCTGGAGGAGTTCGTGGTGCGCACGTCGTCGGTCGCCGACCGCCTCTTCCAGGGCCATCGCGAGCGCACCGTCACCGGCGACTGGACGCCGGTCGAGCGCGTCGTGCCCGCCGGCACGCTGGTCGTGCCCCTCGATCAGCCCCTGGGACGGCTCGTGTTCACCCTGCTCGAGCCGCGCTCCGACGACGGCATCGTGAACTGGAACGTGGTCGACGACCACGTGGGGGCGGCAGGCTCCGTCTACCCCGTCCTCCGCCGTCCGGCGGAGCCGCGGGAATCGGCACCACGAGATTGAGCACAGGCGCCGCCGGATCGTCACCCGCCGACGCCGAGCACGGGCACGAGGACGAGTCCGGTCACGTAGACCGCATAGAGGGCCAGCAGGAGCAGGCCCCCGCCCCGGTGGAAGTGGCCGGTCCGCGCGGTGAGGCCGAGGACCGCGGCGAAGAACACGCCGAGCCAGCCGTACGAGTAGACCTGGGTGAAGACGTCGAGGCTCAGCGGGTTGATGGTGCCCGACAGGCCGACGATGAGGTACAGGTTCAGGACGTTGGCGCCGAGGATGTTGCCGAGCGACAGGTCCGGCACCCCCTTCCGGGCAGCGGAGACGCCGGTCACCAGCTCCGGCAGCGACGTCCCGATGGCCACCACCGAGAGCCCGATGATGACCGACGGCACCCCGAGGGCCGCGGCCAGCGACTGCCCCGAGTCGACGAGGAGGCGGCTGCCGACGACGATGAGGGCCGCCCCCAGCGCGAACAGGCCGACGGCCTTCGTCAGCCCGCTCGTGTCCGGCTCGGGCCCGCCCGCCGCCTCGGCGCGGCGCCGCCGGATGCCGAGGTAGTCCCAGGCCAGGTACGCGAACGCCAGGGCCAGCAGGACCGCGGCCAGCGGCCGGCCGAGGGTCCGGTCCCAGGTGAAGACGACGACGAGCACCCCGGCCGAGACCATCCACGCCGCCCGCCGCACGAAGTCGCGCTTCTCCACCTCCACCGGGGTCAGCAGCGAGACGGTGCCGACGATGAGCCCGATGTTGCAGATGCACGACCCCACCGCGTTCCCCAGCGCGATGCCGGTGTCGCCGACGCTGCTCGCCATCGCCGAGACCACCAGCTCTGGGGTGGTGGTGGCCAGGCTCACCAGGGTCCCCCCGATGACGAACCGGGGGATGCGCAGGGCCTGCCCGATGTAGATGCTCGAGTCGACGAACAGGTCGCCGCCCTTGGCGACCAGGCCGAGACCGAGGACGATGAGGACGATGTCGTAGAGCACGGGCCGGGCCGGGATTATAGCCGACGTCGATGCCGGCGACCGCGGTCCCGCGGCGACGCGGCCGGAGTCCGCGGTCGAGCGGACACCTCGGGTCTATACTGGAGAGCATGCGTGACGCCGACCCGCGGCGGCCCGGCGGCGCGGCCTCCATTTCGGATTCGGCGCCGGCCCGTGCGGCCCCGGCACACCTCGACGACCGGATCGCCAGGCTGCGCGCCCTGCTGGCGGGGCTGGACCGCGCGGTGGTCTGCTTCTCGGGCGGCGTCGACTCCGGCTACCTGCTGGCGGAGGCGGCGGGCATCCTCGGCGACCGGGCGACGGCCCTCACCGCGGTCTCGCCGAGCCTGGCCCCCGAGGAACGGGCCGGGGCCGAAGACCTCGCGCGGGACCTCGGGGTGCGCCACGTGCTGGTCGAGACCCACGAGCTCGACGACGCGCGGTACGCGTCGAACCCCGTCAACCGCTGCTACTTCTGCAAGGTCGAGGTGTACTCGGTGGCGGTGGCCGAGGCGGCCCGCCTCGGGGCGGCCCACGTCCTCGACGGGTTCAACGTCGACGACCGCGGCGACCACCGGCCCGGCCGCCGCGCCGCTCGCGAGCAGGGAGTGCGCTCGCCCCTCGACGAGGTTGGATTCGACAAGGCGGACGTCCGGGAGGCGGCCCGGCGCCTGGGGCTGCCGGTGTGGGACAAGCCGGCCCTCGCCTGTCTGTCGAGCCGGTTCCCCTACGGTACCGGGATCACGCCCGAGCGGCTGGCCCGCGTCGCCGCCGGCGAGCGCGTGCTGCGCGAGCTGGGGTTCCGGGTGTGCCGGGTGCGGTTCCACGGCGCGATGGCCCGCATCGAGGTCGAGCCGCACGAGATTCCCCGGCTGCGGAGCGCCGGGGTGAAGACCGAGGTCGTCCGGCGGTTCCGCGACGCCGGCTTCGCGCGGGTGACCGTCGACCCGCGGGGCTACCGTCAGGGCTCGCTCAACGAGGCGCGGTCGGAGGCGGGCCGCGAGGCGTCGGCCTAGCCCGCCAATCGTCGCCTTCGGCTCCGCTTGGCGCCCAAACCAACCCTCCAGGAGTCCGCGCCGTTCTACGGCACAGACTCCTGGCCCATTGTCGCCTGCGGCTCCGCGCGGCGCCCAACCAACCCTCCAGGAGTCCGCGCCGTTCTACGGTGCAGACTCCCGGCCGCTCGCCGGCCCGGACGAGCCGCCCGGCGCGGGAAGCGCGGTCGAGGAAGCCCGCCGAGCGCCCGCCGAGCCGAACAGCAGATGGGCGAGACGCGCCCCCCCGAGCTGATAGGGATTCACGACCTCGTCGGCCCCCGCCTGCAGAATCCGCTGCTCGGCGCCGTCGCCGGCGGCCCGCGCCACGATGATGAGGTCGGGATTCAGCGAGCGGGCGGTCAACACCGTGTAGAGGTTGTTGGCATCGTCGGCGAGGCAGCAGACGAGGCCGCTGGCGTGCTCGACGTTGGCGGCGCGCAGCGACGCCTCCCGGGTGGCGTCGCCGGTCACCACCGGGCAGCCCGTCGCGGCCAGGTCCCCGGTGAGCCCGCTCCTGGCCTCGACCACCACGACCGGCCGGCCGGCCCCGAGCAGGGCGTCGACGGCGGCGCGGCCCATGCGCCCGTAGCCGCAGACCACGTCGTGGCCGCTCATCCGTTCGATCATGCGGACCCTCCGGACATGCCCCAGATAGCGTTGCAGCTCGCCTTCCATGATCGACCGGCCGACCTCGGAGGCGAGGAACAGGAAGACGCCGATGCCGGCCCCGAGCAGGGCCACGGTCAGCACCTGGCCGGCCGGCGAGAGCGGGAACACGTGGCCGAACCCGACGGTGGTGATGGTGATGACGGTCATGTAGAACGCGTCCAACCAGGGCGCCCCCTCGACCACGCGGTAGCCGGCGGCGCCGGCGACGAACAGGCCCAGCACCATCGCCGTCGCCCGCACGAGCCGGTACGGCGTCGCCACGACGGTCGCGCGGGAATCGGCGGAGGGCGGCTCGGTGATCACTGAAGGCTCTGCGCCGCGAACGCGGACTTCACTATAGACCGGCCGCGAGGAACCCGATCGGCCCCGACGGGATGCCGCGGGTTCCGGTCTCCCCGGAGCCCGACGTGAGCCCCGCGAACAGGGCGCGCGCTCGAGGGGGCCGGCGGCGCTGCCCCCGTCTCTCGCGCGCCTGCTTCCCCCGAGCCGTCGGACGACCCGCCGGCGAGCGAACCGCCCGCCCGAGGCCCGGTCGGACCGGCGGCGCTGCCCCGTCTCTCGCGCACCTGCTTCCCCGAGCCGTCGGACGACCTGGCGGCGACCGAGCCGCCCGCCCGAGGCCCGGCCGGACAGGCCGCCGCGGTTGTGGCGCGGCGGGAAAGCAAGTCAGAATAGCGGCCATGTCCACTGCACGTCGAACCCGCCGTCCCGACGCCGTCGTCGAGACGCCGCCGTCGATATCCCGCGGCAGGCGTGCGGCGGCGGCCCTCGCCCTGTGGTCGGCAACCTGGGCGGCCGCGGCGACCGCCCAGGAGCCCGACTTCGAGCGGGCCAGGGACGAGGCGGCGGCCCTGCTGCAGGCCCTGGTGCGCATCGACACGAGCAGCCCGCCGGGGAACGAGACGGAGGTCGTCGAGCTCGTCGAGTCGGTGCTGGACGAGGCGGGCATCGACTCGACGGTCCTCGCCCTCGACCCCGCCCGCGCCAACCTCGTGGCGCGCCTCCGCGGGGACGGGTCGAAGCGCCCCATCCTCCTGATGGCCCACACCGACGTGGTCGGCGTCGACCGGGACGACTGGTCGGTCGACCCCTTCGGCGGGGTCATCCGGAACGGCTATCTCTGGGGCCGCGGCGCGGTGGACGACAAGGGCCAGCTCGCGGCGATGGTTCAGGTGCTGCTGCTGCTCGAGCGCCACCGGGTGCCGCTGGCCCGCGACGTCATCCTGCTCGCCGAGGCCGGCGAGGAGGGAACGACGGAGATCGGGATCGACTTCGTCGTCGAGCGGCACTTCGACGCCATCGACGCCGAGTTCGCCCTGAACGAAGGGGGACTGATGACGGCGTCGAACGGCGCCGTCGACGTCGTGAGCGTCGCCACCACCGAGAAGGTGCCCTGGCGCGGCATCCGCCTCGTGGCCCGCGGCACCGCCGGCCACGGCTCGGCCCCCCGGCTCGACAACCCCATCGTGCGGCTGGCCGCGGCGGTGGCGAAGGTGGGTGACTACCAGGCGCCGATGCGGCTGAACGAAACCACCCGCGCCTATCTCGACCGCCTGGCCGACGTCAGCCCGCCCGACGTCGCGTTCCGCTACCGGAACCTCGACAACCCCCGATGGCGCGAGACCATCCGCCGGACGCTGCGCGAGACCGACATCGGTGTCAGCGCGATGCTGCAGACCACCATCTCGCCGAACGTCATCCGGGGCGGGTTCCGCCGCAACGTCATCCCCGCCGAGGCCGAGGCCGAGCTCGACGTCCGCGCCCTGCCCGACGAGGATCTCGACCGCTTCCTCGCCACCCTTCGCGATCTCGTCGACGACCCGGCGGTGCGGGTGACGCCCCCCACCAGCATGCGGCCGGCGGCGCCTCCCTCGCGCCTCGACAGCGAGATGTTCCTCGCCCTGGAACGGGTGCAGCGGCGGATGTTCCCGGACGCCATCACCCTGCCCACGATGCTGGCGGCGGCCACCGACTCGGCCCAGCTTCGCGCCAGGGGCGTGCAGACCTACGGCATCGGCATGATCCGCGACGAACGCAGCGGCGTCCACGGGACCGACGAACGGGTCTCGATCGAAGCGCTGGGCCTCTTCCTCGAGTACTTGTACCGGGTCGTCACGGAGGTGGCGGCCCGCTGAACGGCGGGCGCCGACGCGGCGGCGCCGACAGCCGCGGCCGAGGCTGACGGCGGTGGCGCTCAGTGGATGACCTGATCGTCGATCGTCTCGTCCAGGAAGTCCTCGACCGGCTCGAGATGGGGAATCTCGAGGGCGCGCACCGACTTGATGGCGATCGTCAGGGCCTCGTCGGCGGTCCAGGACAAGGCGTCGGCCCGGAGCCGTGCGCGCGTCTGCCTGAGCTGGCGGAGCACCTGTGCCCGGTCGAATCGCTGGCCTTCACAATGCTCGCAGAAACTCATGGCTGTCCCTCTCGTCGTCGCCCCGGCGACCGTCCGGTGGTCCGACATTCGGCCCTGCCGGTCCATGCCGCGCGGGACTCCGTCATGGGCGGCCGGATGCCAGCCAAACCATAGCACAAACCGCGCCAGGGCAGGAGAAACGCCCGGGTCGGCCGCGTCCCGCGGCGGGGCGGCCGCGCATGGTGCCGCGCATGGTACAGTGGTCGCGACGGGGCGCCGGGACGGCGCGACCCGGCCGGGGGTCGTGCGCCCGGGGAGTCCGGACTCCCCACCGGCCGAGACCGGCAGAGAGCCGACGGGCCCCGTGACCGTGCTCCCCAACGGACACGCTGCCACCTGGCAGGGACATCCGGGAGCCGGCAGGAAGCCGCCGGCGCGCGGCCGGCTGTCGCCGCGCCTCCGACGACGCGGCGCGGGCGGCCCCTGCCGTCGGCCCCCGGAGCGGTGAGCGCCGGGGAAGGTCCGGGGGAACCGGCAGGTTGGCACGCAGCATGCTTGTCAATCTGACGACGATCACGGATACAGGCGTCCGCGCCGCGGATGCGGCGCAGATTCCTGGAGGGTCGGTCGGGCGCCCGGCGGAGCCGAAGGCGGCGATGGGCGGGCCGGGACCGAGCGGGTCGTCCGGAGGGAGGGAATCGCCATGAAACGTCTCTCACGCGCGCTCTGCATCGCGGTCTTCGCGGCCGCGTGGTCCATACCCCTCGGCACGACGGCCGAGGCGGGCCAGGCCAGACAGCGCGGGTCTCGGCCCGGGCAGGCGCAGCGCGCACCCCAGCGTGCGCCGCAACGGGCGGCCCCGCCGCGGGCGGCGCCGGCGCGGCGCGCGACCCCGCCCCGCCGGGCGACCGGGGCCTCGCGCCCGTCCGCTCCCCCCGCCGCCCGGCGTGGCGGGGCGCAGCGCGCGGCGCCGCGGGCTTCCGCCCCCGCGCGCGACAGAGGCAGCCGGGCCGGGAGGACGGCCCCCCGGGCCGCCGACCGCGCCGTCCCTCGACGCGCCGCTCCCCGCAGCCGCATCGGCGAGACGTCCCCGGGGGGCGCCGGCCGCGCCCGGGCCGTGCGTCGAGCCCCGGACCGCCGCGAAGGAGGGAGCCGGGCCGGAGCGGCGGCCCCCCGCACGCCCACCCGGCGGGCCGTCCCCGAGCGCACCGCTCCCCGCAACCGGATCGGCGGAACGTCCCCGCGGGACACCGGCCGCCCACGAGCCGTGAGACGCGTACCGGATCGCGGCGCCGGCGTCACCGCGCCGCGAGACGGCGACCGCCGGGTCGGCAACCGCGCCACCCCCCGGGGAGGGCCGGCCGATACGGCCCGGCGGGGCGCGCGACCGCGCCGGGTGCCGGACGCCGGCGTCACCGGTAACGGCCGCCGCGCCGGTGCACGGCCACGCGGAGAGCCGGGCATCGGGGTCGTCGACAACGGCCGGCGGGGCGGTCGCATCGCCGGCACCTCCCCGCGCGCGGGGACCGGACGCCGGGGCGCCTCCGTCGTCGACCGGCGCGGCCCGCGCGGCAACGCCGTCCGGCGCGCCGACGCGCCGCTGGCGTCACGGCCCATCGTCGTCAACAACTACGTCGACGGGGGAAGGCGCGGCTACCGGGGACACCGCAGCTACCGCGGCCGGCACCGCTACGGCATCCCCCACATCCACGGCAGCTACTTCTACTTCCCGGGCTACAGCACCTTCAGCCTCGGCGTCGCGGTGGGGTCCGGCCTGCGCTACTACGACCCGTACTGGAATCCGTACTGGGACGGCGGCTACTACGGCCATCGGTACGGCTACACCGCCTGGGACCCGGGGGTTCGCTACGACTACTACACGGGCAGCCTGCGCCTGAAGGTCCGTCCCCGCTTCGCCGAGGTGTACGTCGACGGGTACTACGCGGGCCAGGTCGACAACTACGACGGCATCTTCCAGCGGCTGCGTCTCGAGGAGGGGCCGCACCACATCGAGATCCGCTACCCCGGCTTCGTGCCCCTGGAGTTCGAGGTCATGATCCTGCCGGGCGAGACGATCACCTACGAGGGCTTGCTGCAACCGCTCTGATCGCGTCGCGCAGGCCGGCGGCCTCGGGAGCCCGCGGCGAAGCCCGACTCGCGGCGTCGCCAGGGGCTCCCGCCTTGCCCCGGAGCCGGACGGCAGGCCCGCCCCCCGGCTGCCCTACCGGCTACCCTCCGGCGCCCAGGAGTCTGCACCGCGGAACGGCGCGGACTCCTGCAGGGGCCGGTTGGGCGGCGAGCGGAGCCGAGGGCGACGATTGGCGGGCTACGCCCCCCCGGGCCGCGCCCGCCCGCAGCTCCAGCACTCGGTGAACTGCGCCTCCACCGTCTCGCCGCACCGGCAGCGCCACGTCTCCGGCTCGCCGGCCGCGGCCGGGCCGCTTCCGAACTCGGCCGCCAGCTCGCGGGCGCGCGCCAGCCGGTCGTCGTCGAGCACCCAGACCGACGGGCGGGTCTCCATCCGGAACAGGCCGCCTCCCTGAAGCGGCACGAAGTCGTCGCCCCGCACCACCGCCTCGATGGCCTCCTGCGCGAGGAGGTCCTTGAGCATGTGCGCGTCCACCGCGTTCGCGGCCACGTAGATTCGCTTCAGGGTCGACATGCGATGCGCGTCTGGCGGAAACCGCCGAGGCCCGCGAAGACCGCGCGGTCGCCCAGGTCGTGCTCGATGCGCAGCAGGCGGTTGAACTTGGCGGTCCGCTCGCCGCGGCACCCCGAGCCGGTCTTGATGTGGCCGCAGCCGGTGGCGACCGCGAGGTCCGCGATGAACGTGTCCTCCGTCTCGCCGGAGCGGTGGGACATGTAGGCGCCGTAGCCGTGCCGCTGCGCGAGGCGGACGGTCTCGAGGGTCTCCGACACCGTCCCGATCTGGTTCAGCTTGATCAGGATCGAGTTGCCGACGCCGCGGTCGACGGCCTGCTGCAGGATCGCGGGGTTGGTGCAGAAGGCGTCGTCGCCGACCAGCTCGATGCGACCGCCGAGGGCGCGGGTGAGGTCGGCCCAGCCGTCCCAGTCGTTCTCGGCGAGGGCGTCCTCGATGAGGACGATCGGGTAACGGTCGACCCACCCCCCCCAGAGCTCGATCATCTCCGCCGTCGTGCGGGCCGCGCCGCCGGACTTGAACGCGACGTAGCGGCCGTCGCGCCACATCTCGCTCGTCGCCGGGTCGAGGGCCAGCGCGATGTCCGCCCCGGGGCGGTAGCCGGCCTGCTCGATGGCCTCGAGGATGAGGGCCACCGCCTCCTCGTTGCTCGCGAGGTCGGGCGCGAAGCCGCCCTCGTCGCCGATGCCCGTCGACTTGCCCCGCGCCTTGAGCAGCCCCCGCAGGACGTGGAAGGTCTCGATGCCCATCCGGAGGGCCTCGGCGAACGACGGCGCACTGTGGGGGGCGATCTTGAACTCCTGGAAGTCGACGGTGTTGTCGGCGTGGCGCCCGCCGTTGATGACGTTGAGGCAGGGGACCGGCAGCGTCGCCGCGTCGGCGCCGCCGAGATGCCGGTACAGGGGCACGCCGGCCGACGCCGCGGCCGCGCGCGCCGCCGCCATCGAGACGCCGAGGATGGCGTTGGCGCCGAGCCTCGCCTTGTTGGGGGTGCCGTCGAGCGCGATCAGCCGTTCGTCCAGCCCCCGCTGGTCGGCCGCGTCATGCCCGACGAGGGCGCCCGCGATCTCGCCGTCGACGTGGGCCACCGCCCGCCGCACGCCCTTGCCGCGGTAGCGCGGCCCGCCGTCCCGCAGCTCGGCCGCCTCGCGCTCGCCGGTGGACGCGCCGGAGGGCACGCGGGCCTCCGCCACCGTCCCGTCCTCGAGGTGGACGCGGGCCTCCACCGTGGGATTGCCGCGAGAGTCCAGCACCTCCAAGGCGTCGATCTTCCGTATCTTCATGCGCTTCCGTCTCCGGCGGAGCCGTCGCGTTCATCGCTCCGCCCAGCCGCTGCGACGCCGCGAGGTCAGCCACCGGTTTCACGCCGGCCGGCGCACCGCTGCGCCGGCGCAGGGTGACCCCGTCGCGACAGGCCCAACAGCCCGTGGCGAAAGCCCGCGTTGCACCGCCCCCGGAGGGCGCCAGCGGATCGACGCAAGGCGCCCGCCCGACAAGGCCTGAGAGGCGGTCACGCATGCTCGCGGGCGAGGGCGTCGTTCAGGGTGCAGCCGATGCCGGGACCGTCCGGCACCTGCAGGATGCCGTTCTCGAAGCGTTCGGGGGGGTCGACGAGGTCGCCCCGCCACGGCGCCTCGTTCCACTGGTACTCGAGAATGTCGAAGTTGGGCAGGTAGGCGCAGACCTGCGCCGAGGCCATCGTGCTCACCGGGCCGCTCGGGTTGTGCGGCGAGACGAGCACGCCGTCGAGCTCGGCCACGGTGGCGATCTTCTCCAGCTCGGTGATGCCGCCGCAGTGCTTGACGTCGGGCATGATGATGTCGACGGCGCGCTCGCGGCACAGGGCCGCGAAGCCCTCGATGCCGAAGAGGAACTCGCCGCCCGCCATCGTCTGGGCGATGCCGTCCTTGATCGCCTTGGTGGACTCCAGGTCGGTCGGGGGCACCGGCTCCTCGTACCACGACAGCGCCTGCGGCTCGAGGCGCCGGGCGACCTCGATGGCGAGGGGCACGTCGAAGAAGCTGTGGACGTCGATCTTCAGGTCGACGTCGGGACCGATGGCCGCCCGCATCTCCTCGATGCACGCGATGCCCAGCTCGGTGGCCGCCTCCACGTCCCCGGCGGGCCCGTCGAGAGGCGGGAAGCCGTCGAACGGCGCTCCCTTGATGGCGCGGAAGCCGTCGGCGACCGCCTGGCTCGCGTTCGCCGCGAAGCCTTCGGGCGAGCGGTCGGCGGTGGCCCGGTTGATGTTCGCGTAGGCGGGCAGCTCGCGCCGCACCGCGCCGCCCGCGAGCTCGTACACGGGCGCCCCGAGGGCCTTGCCGACGAGATCCCACTGCGCCTGCTCGAGGGCGCTGAACGCGGTGGCCGGCACCCGCCCCCCGCCGGCGGCGGCCCGCCCGCGCTGGCGGTAGCTCTCGATCTCGAACGGCGACCGGTCCCTGACGAGGTCGAAGAACGGCGCCATCTCCGGGAACTCGGTCCGCCGCCCCATCGACGCCTCTCCCAGGCCGGTGAGCCCGTCGTTGGTCGCGAGCCTCACGAAGATCCAGTTGGTGCGCGCCGTCACGCGGACGACGATGAGCTCCATGCCCGTGATCAGCAGCCGGCGCTCCGCCTGGCCGAGGGGCAGGGCCCGTGCCGCAGGCGCGGCCGGCGGCAGGGCGGCAACGGCGGCGCACGCGGGAAGGGCGCCGAGAAACGCGCGACGAGTGGGTGGCAGCATCACGGGGCCATTCTACACCCGCGGCACGACGCGTCCGCGCACCGCCACCCGGCCGCCGGGGATGGAATCGACCCATCGGCCGTTCCCGCGGCACGGGCGGCGCACGACGCCAGCCTCGACCGCGGCGTGAACGACCGGAATCGGCCCACCGCCGTTCTCGTCGGACGGGCGGCGCCGGACATCAGCCTCGACCGCGGCCTGAACGACCGGAATTCGGCCCGCCGCCGTTCTCGTCGGACGGGCGGGGAATTGCGGTCTCCGGCCGACCCGCGCCGGTCGTACACGCTTCGGCTCGGACCTCTCCCACCGGCGCCCTCGTGACCGGTACGGTAAGCTGAACGGGTACGCAAAAGGTGCCTGGTCGGACCCTCTCAGGCGGTGCAGTTTCTGCAACCCGCGTCTGCAGAGGGAGTACGAGCCGCGGAAGAGCGCATGGCACGACCGCCACGAAAGCAGAGGGAGTACGAGCCGCGGAAGAGCACATGACACGACCGCCACGAATCGAGAGTCTGGCGGATACGCGCCGGCGCCGCCGCATTCCCGCCGGCGTCACGCTCATCCTCCTGCTCGGCTGCCTGCCGGCAGCGGCGCAGCCGGACGGGCACCTGAACGTCGCCGCGGTGGACGCATCGACGCTGCGCGACTGGGACCGGATCGTCGATTTGGAGTCGCGGACCGGCGGCCTGCGCCGTTACGCCGCCCAGCCGAACCACTACCTGCGGGACCGGCAGAGCGAGCGCTTCGCCCAGTACCACCAGGGCGTCCCCGTGTACGGGGCCGACCTGATCCGGCAGACCGAGGCCGGCGTCACCACCGCCATCCTCGGCACCGTGTTCACGGGCATCGACGTCGACACGACGCCGGGCCTGACGCCGGCCGAGGCGGCGGCGGTGTTCGACGGGATGTCGGCGCCGCCCTTCGGACTGGTCGGAGCCCCGAGACTGTGGGTGCTTCCCCGGGGCGGTGGCGACTACACGCTCGCCTACGAGGGCGTCCTGTCGAGCTTCCGCAGCGTCTTCGTCGACGCCGGCACGGGCGAGACCCTCTTCGACGTCAGCCGCGTTCGCCGTCAGGCGGTCGGCCTCGGCACCGGCGTGCTCGGCGACCAGCGCAAGATGGCCACCGAGTCCATCGGGGGGACGTTCAGGACGCGGGACCCCCTCCGCCCGGCGACGATCCGGACCTTCGACATGGAGAACGACGAGGTCGGGTTCCTGAGCACCCTGCTCGACATGATCGAGGGGGTGCCCCCGCCGCTCGCGGCCCTTGCCGCCGACGACGACAACGTGTGGGAGGACGCCACCGTCGTCGACGTCCACCCCGGCATCGGCTGGTCGTACGACTACCTCGCCACGCAGCACGGCTGGGCCGGCATCGACGGCCGCGACGGCGACATCACCGCCTTCGTCCACCCGGTGAACGCCGCCAGGTTGGAGGCCGCGGCCAACCAGTGCCTCGAGAACGCCGCCAACCCGTTCGAGGAGTGCATCCAGTACGTGATCCTCCTCCTGATGATCGACAACGCCCTCTACTTCCGCCCCTTTCCGAACACGAGCTCGACCGGCTTCATGGTGTTCGGCGAGCCGTTGGAGCTGCCCAGGCCGCTCACCGCCCTCGACGTCGTGGCCCACGAGATGGCCCACGGCGTCACCCACTTCACGGCCGGGCTGACGTACCCACCGCCGCCGACCCCCAACGAGCCCGGCGCCCTCGACGAGGCGTTCTCCGACATCATGGCCACCGCCACCGAGTTCCACGTCCAGGAGCCCGGGCGCGGACCGCTACGGGCGGACTACCTCGTGGGCGAGGACATCGGGTTCCCCCTCCGGTCCCTGCGCGACCCGGGGGAGCTGCAGAACTCGCTCACCGGCCCCTACCCCGACCACTACGACGACCGGTACCTGGGACGGCTGGACCAGGGCGGCGTGCACATCAACGCCACGATCCTCGGGCACGCCTACTTTCTCGCGGTCGAGGGCGGCACCAACCGCACGTCGGGGCTCAGCGTCACCGGGGTCGGCCACGAGAACCGGCTCGACATCGAGCGCACCTTCTTCAACGCCTGGGTCAACCTGGTGCCGTCGTTCGCCGACCACGCCATCGTCCGGCAGAGCCTGATACGGTCGGCCACCGACCTCTTCGGGGCGGACGCCGCCGCCACCCGGGCCATCCGGGAAGCCCTCGACGCGGTCGGGATTCCCCGCGCTTCCGGCCGATAGCCCACGTTCGACCATGACCGCCCAAGATTCGGGAGACCGCCAATGACGCCGTGCCCGCATGCCTCCTTCCGTTCCTCCGCTCCCAACCGCGCTGCCGCCGCGCCGCTCGACGGCGGGCCGGAGCCCCGGGGGGAAGCGGCAGCCCGACGTGAGGCCGAAGGCCACCGTCGCCCCGCGACGGCGGCGTTCATCGCCGCCGCGCTCGGCGGGGCGCTCCTCCTGCCCGTCACGGCCGGCGCCCAGACCGGGGGCTGGGTCAGCTTCAACGGCGCGACCCAGGCCACCGCCACCACCTTCACCGACAACGTGGGGTTCATCGAGTTCCACGAGGACGCCGACTTCGATGCCGACTATGCCGTCGGCACCGCCACGGTCTTCGACGGCGGCGCCGGCGTCCGGCTCGCGAACGGCATCGGCGTCGGCGTCGCCGTCAGCCGCTTCGAGAGGCTCGACCCGGTGTCGCTGAACGCGCGCATCCCGCACCCGTTCTTCTTCGACCGGCCCCGTTCGCTGACCGGGAGCGAGCCCGACCTGACGCGGCTGGAGACCGCGGTGCACGTGGAGGTCCGCTGGTTCGAATCGGTGAGCGACACCGTCGAGCTCGCCGTGTTCGGCGGCCCCACGCTCTTCAACGTCCGCCAGGACCTCGTGACCGCCATCGGCTACGACCACGAGTACCCCTACGACGAGGCCAGCCTGGCGTCGGCGACCACGGCGCCGGCCTCCGCGTCGGCGATCGGCTTCCACGCCGGCGCCGACATCGGCTTCTTCTTCTCGGAAACGGTGGGGCTGGGCGCCCTCATCCGCTACTCGGGAGGATCGGTCGACCTGCCGGGCGAAGGCGAGGCCATGGTCCCGGTCGACACCGGGGGCTTCCACATCGGCGGCGGGCTCCGGCTGAAGTTCTAGCAGCGGACTCGCGCCGGCGCGCGCCTGCGAAAGACTCAGGGCGCCCGGACCTCGACGTCGAGCTCGGCCCCGAACAGCATCGTCCGGTCGCGGTCGCGGGCCGCCCACCGGAGCAGCACCGTCGGGTCGGGCTCGACGACGCCCTCGAACGAGAGCACGTCGTTGGTGGTCACCCGGATAGGCTGGAGGAAGTCGAACTGCTCCGGTGAGAGGAGCAGGGTGTAGCGGCGGACGCCGCGCGTCGCCACCAGGATCTCGTTGCCGTTCCGGGCCAGTTGCACCCGACCGGCCGGGTCGGGCCGGGGGAACGCGGTCCGCGCCGGCCCCGCGGGCGCGTCGTCGGGGGGCGTGAGGACGAAGGCGAGTCGTTCGCCCTCGCGCTCGACCTCGACGTCGAGCCCGGGGCCGTCCCGGGGCGCCTGCACCGCCTCGCGCAGATCGTCCACCGTCGCCACCGCCCTGCCGTTGACGCCGACGAGCACGTCGCCGGCGCGGACCCCGGCCGCCTCGGCAATCGACCCCGCCACGATGTCGATCAGCACGATACCGCCGCCCTCGAGCAGGCCGAGCTGGTTGAAGCCGATCGGCACGCTGGGCGGCGACGAGGCGATCTCGTTGAAGTCGTCGAAGTCGCTCTCGCCCTCCACCCTGCCCAGCTCGGTGATGACGAGCCAGTGCGCGCGGTTGAAGCGCTCGGCCGACTCCGTCTCCCAGACGAGACGGTCGGGCAGGGGACGGCGGGTCTGGGCGACGATGAACGCGTCGACCCGCGGGCTCTCCTCGTCCCACCACTGCATGTTGTGACCGGCCTCCGGCCGCGGCCGGAACTCCACGTAGACGCCCGCGTTCACGAAGAGCTGCAGGAAGGGCACCACCGACGAGATCGGGTACAGCCGGTCCTGGCCGCCGTTGACGGCGAAGAACGGCTTGTTTCGCAGGTTGGCGACGTGCATCTGGCCGTCGGCGGCGGTCGAGGGGCTGGCGAGCACGGCCGGGTGGCCGTTGAACGACACGAACCCGGCCCACGGCGTGGGGGCCTTGAACGCGTGGTAGAACGCGCCCGTCCCCCCGTCGGACACCCCCAGCAGGTGGACCTGGTTCTCGTCGACGTTGTAGGTGCGCTTGAGGTCGTTGACGACGCCGGCGAGGTTCTCGATCTGGCTCGCCTGCCACCACATGGTCTCGCCCCACGACTCGGGGAACAGGACGATGGCGTCGTCGCGGGCGTAACGCTCCTGGTTGCGCCACCACGCGGCCTCGTCGCGGCGGGGCCGGCTGACGCCTCCGTGCAGATAGACCCGCACCGGATAGCGTTGGGCAGGGTCGTACTCGGCCGGGATCCAGGCGATGGTCCGGTACTCGACGCCGTCGGGATTGCGGCGGGACAGCACCTGACGGCCGCGGGGCACGTCGGCGTCGTAGGCGCCGCCGGCCCGCACCAGGGGCCACAGCGGCTCGATGCCCGGGTCGAGGGCGAGAATCCGTTCGACCGCCCGGTCGATCTCTTCCGCCGAGCCGGCGGTCCAGAAGTCCCCGACGGCCGACTCCAGGCCTTGCGCGAAGAGGGGCGCCGTCATTCCCCCCGACGCCGCCGCCAGCGCGAGGGCGGCCCGCACGACCGCCCGCCGCACCCACTGGATTCGCCGCCGCCGCGCATCGATCGGTGATGTCACTGGATGCTCCTGCGTTCACCGCGGAATGCACCGCCGCTCGATGCGGCGGGGAGCTTCGCCACGGCTCCTTGCCCCGGCGTGACGCGGGCGGCACGTCCCGACATGCGGACGACGGCGTCCGCGGGTAGCGGACCGCCGGCGGGAGAGCCCCACCACCGGCGGTCCTTCTTTCGGCGTGAGTCCTACTGCCCGCCGGTGGTGCTCCCCGACCCCACCGCGGTCAGGCCGTGGCTGGCGAGGAAGCGCTGGATGGTGTCGAAGATCGCCACCGTCTCCTCGCGGTTGAAGCCGCCGTGCCCGCCGCCGGGCACGGTGTGCAGCTCGTTGGAGATGCCCGCCGCCTCGAGCTTCGCGTGCAGCTCGGTCGCGTGCTGGTAGGGAACCACCCCGTCAGCGTCGCCGTGAATGGTCAGGACGGGGGGCAGCCCGGACCGCACGTAGGTCAGCGGCGAGACCCGCTCGGCGACCTCGAACCGGTCGGACATGCTGCCGAGCCAGGTCACCGCGTAGGTCTTCATGTTGGGGCCGTCGAGCAGGTCCCCGACGTCGGTGATGCCGTACCAGTTGATGATCGCGGCCACCGAGAGCTCCTCCGCCCCCGGGCACTCGCGGTCGAGGCCGGCCGAGGCGGGGACCATGCCCGTCGTCAGGGCGAGGTGCCCGCCGGCGGAGTTGCCGGTGACGACGATGCGCGAGGCGTCGATGTTGTACTGGTCGGCGTTGCGGATGACCCAGCGCAGCGCGCACAGGCAGTCCTCGACCGCGGCCGGGGCCAGCGACACCTGGGCCAGCCGGTACTGCACGTTGACCACCGCCCAACCCTTCTCCAGCCACGGGAGCAGCCGCAGGACGTTGGCCTCCTTCGATCCGGCCCGCCAGCCGCCGCCGTGGATGTACATCAGCACCGGGGTCGGCCCGTCGGCCCCGCGGGGCAGGTAGAGGTCGACCTTGTTGTCCCGGTTGTTCGCGGTGTGGTAGGTGAGGTTCGGCACCACGCGATAGGTGTTCGACAGGTGCGACGCGAACGCCGCCGTCGAGTCGAGCTGCGCCTCGGCCGTCGCCGGCGCCCCGAGCGCCGCCGCCACCGCCATCGCCACGATCGCCGCCGCCAGTCTGCTTCTCTTCATGATGTTTCCTCTTCCTTCTTCCTTCGCCCGGGTCCTCCGAGCGCCGAGGCACGTGGTCGCGAGACGTCTACGGCTGCCCACCGCCCTCTGTCGCCGCCGCCGGATGCAGCAGGGTCACGCTCTCGGTGACCGAATCGACCTTGGCGCGGCTGTAGAAGATCGGGAAGTACTTGTTGCGCGCCCACAGCTCGAACAGGTCGCGGTAGTGCGGGTTGTCCGGATCGCCGGACTGGCCGGGGGTGTTCAGCCCCACCGAGTTGTCCCAGTTCGCGGTGTCCGCGACGATCATGAACGACGCGCCCGACGTCTGGTTGTCGCCGTTGCCGGTGTTGTGCACGGTGCCGCCGTAGCCGCCGCGCGGCAGCGGCCCCACGTCTAGCCGGGCCCGCATGTCGGGGCTGACCGCCGCGGTCATGGGATGGCGGATCAGGGCGTGCTTGAACTTCGCCTGCCCGTACTGCCACTTGGACTGGTCCGACCCGAGCCGCTCCTCGAGATCCGCGAGGGCCTGCGTCAGGCTGCGCGCGAGCACCGCGTCGCGGCCCGCCACCGGGTCGTCGCCGAACCGGCCGTCCGGCGCGGCCAGCCAGTCGATGATGCGCTTGGTGTTGAGGCCCCCGATGAAGTCGCGCGCCGCCTCGGGCACCATGAGGTCGCGCATGTTCGTCCGCAGGCGGCGCTCGAAGCTGACGTAGACGGCGGCCTCGACCGAGTCCTTGTCGAGCACGAAGTCCCAGCCCCGCAGCCGGTCGCGCAGTTCGGCCACCTTCGGGTCGTCGATCTCGAGCTCGCGCAGCAGGGGGACGATGTTGCGGCCCGCGACGGTGAGGTCGTCGTGCTGCATGCGCATCATGTCGACCACCGTCATGTGCCGGCTCACGTCCAGCATCTCCTCGACCCGCGCCGCCCGCATCTGGTCGCCCCAGGTGTAGTGCAGCGCCTCCCAGTACGGATAGCCGTCGGGCACCGTGTAGTTGTTCGCGGTGCCGTAGAACCCCTTGTCGGGGTTGAGTACGCTCGGCAGGGCGGTGATGGGCAGGTAGCCGTCCCACTCGTAGCGCCCGTCCCCGGGCACCGGCACGAGCCCGCTGTGGTAGGGCCGGATGGGGGACACGCCCACCGCCTGGTAGCCGATGTTGCGGTCGCGGTCGGCCCAGATCATGTTCTCGGACGGGATGCGGCTGTAGCTGCACGCCTCGACGAACTCCTCCCAGGTGCGGGCCTGGTCCATGCGCAGGCTCGCGAGGTAGGGGGCGCCGCCGTAGTCGAGCCACGCCGCGCGCAGCGCGTAGGCCTTGTGGTTCTCGCGGTCCTCGTAGAGCACGGGGCCGTGCCGCGTGTACTTCAGCTCGACGTCCACCGGGTCCTGCCCCTTCACGGGAACGCGGTCCCCGATGACCGTCATCGGCTCCCAGCGGCCCAGGTGCCGGTACTGGTTCGGGTCGTCGGGGTTGGTGTCGTAGACGTAGAGGTCCTCGTTGTCCTGCCCGAAGACGGTCAGGCCCCACGCGCCGTGCTCGTTGTGGCCGATGGACACCCCCGGCAGCACCGGCTCGCCGCCCCCGATGACGTTCCACCCCGGCGCCACCAGGTGCACCCAGTAGCGGAGCGACGGGGCGCTCTGCACCCGGTGGGGGTCGTTGACCATCAGCGGGAAGCCGGTCAGGGTGCGGCTGCCCGCGACCACCCAGTTGTTGCTGCCGATGGCCTCGTAGTCCTGCCGCTCGAGGTCGATCTCGCTCGGCAGGGCGGCGGCGAGCCGTTCGTAGGTGGCGCGGTCGCCGCGGTGGGCCTGCACGATGTCCTCGGGCTCGAACCGTACCGAGCGCCGGTGCGCGCGATACAGGTCGAGGATGCCGTCGTGGAGCAGCGACGCGTCCACCGCCGGATCGATGGTCAGGTCGGGGTCGCCGTAGTAGTAGTTCAGCTCCTCGACCGCGTCGGCGCCCAGGAGGGCCACCGCGCGCGCGTTGCGGATCTCGGCGGTGACGTTCGCCACCAGCCCCTGGTGGCGCGAGACGACCACCTCGGGGGTCCAGTGGCCGGGCGTGATCCCCAGCAGCTCGAACTCGACGGGCAGCAGCGACGGGTCGGCCGCGGTCCGGTCGACGTACGCGTTGATGCCCCTCACGAAGGCCGGGATGATCCGGTCGCCCCGGTCGTGGTAGTGGTTCATCTCGGTGGTCATGTCGCCGCGGAACCGGTGCAGCCGCGCCCCGATGTCGCGCTCGAGCTCGCGGGGCCCGAGAATCTCCGCCACCGTGCCCGTCGCCTGCCGCCGCCACATCTCGAACTGGAACAGCCGGTCGCGGGCCGCCGCATAGCCCTGGGCGAAGAAGAGGTCCGCCTCGTTCTCGGCGTAGATGTGGTTGATGCCCCACCGGTCGGTGACGATCTCCACCGGCGCCTGCAGGCCGGCGATCTCCAGGCGCTCGGACTGCGCCTCGACCGCGGGGCCGTGGTTCGTCAGGCTCAACGTCAGGGCGGCCAGCGCGGCCGTCCGGAGTCGGGTGCTGCGGGTCATGGCGGGTAGCCTCCTCGATCGGACGGGGTGCACGCCGGCGTCGGTGAGGACCGGGCGCGAGGGCGGCGTTCCTGCCGCGCCGGGCGTCATCCAACGGTCACCCGGGCCGACGGACCATCGAGCCGAAGTCAGCGGACGAGTCGACTCGCTTCCCCTGTCGTGCGCCCGTTCGGGCAGGGTCCGTCGGCGACGAGCTGCGACGCATTATAATCCTTGCGCCGGTTGGTCCCGGCGCCGTCGAATCCCCGACGCTTCCGTGAGCCGCTCCGCCATCAAGTCATGACTGACGACGTCTCGCCGGCCCAGGGCCGGTCCGCGCCCCCGGCCCGCCCATCTTCACCCGACGGCTCCCTGCCGCGGCCGACCGCGGCCGCCGGGGACGGCGCCGTTCCCCGGCGCGGGATCCTGACCTCGGAAGACTGGTGGGCCGTGTGGCTCGGGGGACTCCTCATCGCCGTCGCCGCTCTCGGCCTCCTGACCGGGGTCGCCGGCCTCGGCCGCTGGACCGCCGACCCCCTGGCCGCCTTCGACGGCCGGGTGGCGGGGCTGGCCATGCTGGGCCTGGGGCTCGCCCTCGTCACCGGGCTGGCCGCGCAGGCCATGGGGACCCGGCTCGTCCGGCATCAGGCCGGGTTCTTCGGGCTGTTCGGGCTCGCCGTCCTCGCCTACGCCCTCGCCAACCAGACCGGCATCCGGGCGGCGGGGGTGGGCTACGCCTTCTGGGCCCTCGCGCTGGGGCTCGTCGTCTCGAACACCGCCGGAGTCCCCGGCTGGCTGAAGCCGGCGGTGCGCAGCGAGCTGTACATCAAGACGGGGCTCGTGCTGCTCGGGGCGGAGATCCTGTTCAACCGCATCCTGACGCTGGGCCCGCCGGGGCTCCTCGTGGCCTGGCTCGTCACCCCGGTCGTCATCCTTTTCATGTACCGCTTCGGCACGCGGGTGCTGAAGATGGCGAGCCCGTCGCTGGTCATCGTCATCGCCGCCGCCACGTCGGTGTGCGGCGTGTCGGCCGCCATCGCGACGGCGGCGGCGGCCCGTGCGAAGAAGGACGAGCTGACCCTCGCGGTCAGCATGACCCTGATCTTCACCGTCCTCATGATGATCGTCATGCCCCTCGGCATCCGCGCCGTCGGCATGGACCCGATCGTCGGCGGGGCCTGGATCGGCGGCACCGTCGACGCCACCGGGGCGGTGGTGGCGGCGGGGGCCATGCTCGGAGAAGAAGCGGGGCAGGTGGCCGCCGTCGTCAAGATGATCCAGAACATCCTGATCGGCGTCGTGGCGTTCCTCGTCGCCGTCTGCTGGGTGACCCGGGTGGACGCGCCGGGCACGTCGACCCGCGCCCCCGCGGCCGAGATCTGGAACCGCCTCCCCAAGTTCATCCTCGGCTTCCTGGGGGCGTCGCTCCTGTTCTCGTTCGTGCTCACGCCGACCCTCGGGGACGACGCGGTCGCCGGCATCATCGACCTCACGTCCGACCTGCGCGGCTGGCTCTTCTGCCTCGCGTTCGTCGGCATCGGGCTCGATTCGAACTTCCGCGCCCTCGCCGGCCAGGTGGCCGGCGGCCGGCCGATCCAGCTCTACGTCGTCGGCCAGGCGTTCAACCTCGTGCTGACCCTGCTGGCGGTCTGGCTCGCGTTCGGCGGGGTCCTCTTCGACCCGGTGTCATGATGCGGGGCAGCGAAGACGGCCGAGCGCTCGGCGCGGCGGGAATCCGCGGGCTCCGGGGACGACCTGTACGGCTCGCCGCCGGCCTGCTGGCGCTCGGGGCACTCGCCCTCCTGCTGTCGCAGGCCGGCCGCCTGCCCGGACCGGCGGGCGACTCCATCCGGAGGAACGCGGCGGCGGACCGTGACGCAACTGCATTGTTCTACACCGAGGTGGACGGCTGGCCGGCGTGGCCGGATCGCGCGCCCGGTCGCTGAGCCTGCCCGGACTGGCTGGCGTCATGGAAGTGCCGCGCCAGCGAATGGCACCGGCGGTCGCGCCGCCGCGGCCGGTCCGCGGGGCGCGGCTCGGGCGGCGGGAGCCTGGCACCTGCGAGACTCCCAACTCGGTCCGAGGGTCTCGCCACCGGCCCGCGGGAGTTCCACGCCGGCGAGATTCCCAACGCGCCCCCGAGGGCCGCGGTCGCCGCCATCACCCCCTGAACAGCGCCGCCGCCCGGTCGAGGGCGTCGCGGTCGCCCACGAGCACGGCGGTGTCGCCCGCGCGGTAGGCGAAGTCGGCCTCGCGCTGGTAGTGCGGCCGGCCGTCCCGGATCACCGCGATCTGCACGGCGCCGGTGGCTCGCCGCAGGTCGAGCGCGGTGGCGTTCTGCCCCACCGCCGGCGCGCCCGCCTCGACCTCCGCCAGCTCGAGGGCGTTGTGGATGCCGAGGTGCTTCAGCGTGTCGAGGTGGAGGTTGGGCCGGGCGCGTCCCCGCAGCAACCCGTAGTGCTCGCTGCGCACCGCGTCGAGCTCGTGGGCGATGCGGGCGGCCGGGATCTCGTAGCGCTCGAGGGCCCGCGCGAACAGCTCGAGCGAGGCCTCGAACTCCTCGACCACGACCTCGGTGGCGCCGAGCCGCATCAGCTCGTCGATGGCCCCGACGTAGCGGGTCCGCACCACGACGGCGGCCCCCGGCGCCGCACGGCGGGCCATCGCCACCCCCCGCCGCTCGTCGAAGGGGGACGAGATGGCGAAGACGACGAGCCGGGCCCCGGCGCCGCCGGCCCGCTCCAGCACGGGGTGGCCGGCGCCGTCGCCGTACAGCGCCGTGAACCCGTCGCGGCGCGCCGCCTCCACGAGCTCCGCGTTCTGGTCGACGACGACGCACTCGATGCCGGCCGCCTGCAGCATCCTCGCCAGGTAGCGCCCGGCGAGGCCGTAGCCGACGACGATGGCGTGGTCCGCCGGCGCGTCGGGCCCGCCGGCGTCGGGCCCGCCGCGCGGCCCCGGGCCGAGGCGGACCGCCCACGAGCGGGAGACCGTCACCAGGAACGGCGCGACCAGCATGGACAGGGCGGCGACGGCGAGGAACACCTCGTAGTGACCGGCCCCGAACAGCCCCAGGGGAAGCCCGGCCGCCGCGAGCACGAACGAGAACTCCCCGATCTGGGCCAGGCTCAACCCCGTCGCGAGCGCGGTGTCGAGCCGGCGCCCGCGCACCATCACCGCCCCCGCGACCACCGCCGCCTTCACGGCCAGCACCAGCACCGTCCCGCCCAGCAGCAGCGGCAGTTGCGCCCCGACCACCGTCAGGTCGAGCAGCATGCCGATCGAGGTGAAGAACACCCCGCTGAACAGGGCGCGGAACGGCATCACGTCGTCGAGCGCCTGCAGGCCGTACTCGGACTCGGAGATGACCAGCCCGGCCAGGAACGCGCCCACCGCGAGCGAGAACCCCGCCGTCGACGCCGCCAGCGCCGTCCCCATCGCGAAGAACCCGACGCACAGCGTGAACAGGTCCCGGTCGCGGGTCTCGACGATGCGGTCCAGCGTCCAGCGCACCACCAGCCGCCCGCCCGCGACGAGCGCGACCATCGCGGCGAGCCCCAGCCCGAGCCGCGGCCAGAGCCCGCCGATCCCCCAGGCGCCGTCGGGACCCGCGGCGTCCGGCCCGAACAACGGCACCACGAGCATGAGGGGCACGATGGCGAGGTCCTGGAACAGCAGGATGGCCATCGACTCGCGGCCGTGCGGGGCGTCGAGCTCGCCCCGGTCGGCGAGGGTCCGGCTGACGATGGCGGTGGAGGACAGCGCGGCGAGGGCGCCGTAGAACAGGCTCTGGCCCACGGGGAGGCCGAAGACGGGCCCGGCCACGGCCGCGAGGGCCATCACCCCCGACACCTGGAGGGCGCCCGCCACGAGAACGGACAGGCCCCAGCCGAGGACCTGCGACAGCGACAGCTCGAGCCCGATCTCGAACAGCAGCAGCACCACGCCGATCTCGGCCAGCGCCGCCACCGCGTCCGGATCGGGGACGAGGGCCGCGCCGTGGGGGCCGATGGCGACCCCGACCAGAAGGAACCCCACCAGCGTCGGCACCCGCAGGCGGTGCGCGAGGGCGGCGACGGGAATGGCGAGGCCGACGATCAGGGCCAGGTTGCGGAGTACGGCGAGATCGTGCATGGGCGGCCCCGCGGCGGCGGGCGGTCAGCGGCGGCGCCGGAAGTACTCGATCTGATACTCGCGGACGTTGCGGTTGTGCTCGCGCAGCGTGTCGGCGAACACGTGCGATCCGTCGTTGCGGCTGACGAAGTACAGATGCGGCACGTCCGCCGGGGCCACCGCAGCCCGGAGGTCGTCCCCGTTCGGCGCCCCGATGGGGCCCGGCGGCAGCCCGGGATGGACGTACGTGTTGTAGGGCGAGTCGAACCGGAGGTTCTCGCGGGTGAGGTTGCCGTCGTAGAGCCCCGCGAGCTCCAGGGCGTAGATGACGGTGGGGTCGCACTGCAGCAGCATGCCCCGGTCGAGGCGGTTGTTGAAGACGGCCGAGACGACGGGCCGCTCCTCGTCGAGCCCCGTCTCGCGCCGGATGAGCGACGCCAGCGTCACCGCCTCGCGGACGCCGAGGCCGCGCACCGCCGCCTGCGCCTCCAGGTCGGCGTCGAACGTCCGCCGGAACTGCGCCACCATCGCCTCGACGAGGTCGTCGGCGGTGGCGCCGCGCGGCAGCGCGTAGGTCTCGGGGAACAGGTACCCCTCGAGGTCGGCCGCCTCGGGGTCGAGGTCGGCGACCAGATCGACCCGCGCGCTCGCGGCCAGGAACGCTTCGGCCGACCCGAAACCGGACCGCTCGTACCGCTCGGCCATCTCGCGCCGGGTGAGCCCCTCGGGGAAGGTGATGGGCAGCAGGTGGACCCGCCCGTCCGCGATGGTCTCGACGACGGCCATCGCGGAGAGCGGCGCCGAGAACCGGTACTCGCCCGCCTGCAGCCCGCGGTCCCGCCCGCTGCGCCACAGCGCGAGGCGGAACGTCGTCTCGTCGCGCACGACGCCGGCGACCGCGAGCCGGCGGCCGATCTCCGCCGTCGGCGTCCCCGGCGGGATGTCCACGAAGACCTCGCCGCCCTCGTAGGCGCGGTACGCCTCGTCCGCGCGGTCGTAGAGGCGCTTCGCGCCGTACGCCGCCAGCGAGCCGACGAGCAGCGCGACGGCGAAGGCCGCCGCAAGGAGCTTCCTCATGGTCCTTCGTGCCGAGGGCGACACGATGCTCGTGTCGAGGGCGTCGACGTTGACGCCGCAAGGAGCTTCTTCATGGTCCTTCGTGCCGACAGCCCGCGCCCATGCCCGATGTGCGCCCTCCTCACGCCGGGCGCCTCGGCGATCCGCCGGCGTCCTCCGGCGCGGTGCAACGCGGGGCTTCACCGCGGGCTGTCGCGTCGAGGTGGTCCTGCAGGATGATCGCGGCAGCGGCTGCGTCGAGCCGCGCCTTGCGCCGGCGCCAGTCGCGCTCGCGCAGGGCGAGTCGCTGCTCGGCCTCGACGCTCGTGAGCCGCTCGTCCTGCAGGGCGACCGGCAGGCCCGTCCGCCGCCCGATGGCCCGCGCGACCGCGGTCACCCGCGCGTCGTCGTCGTGACGCCGGCCGTCGAGACGAGACGGCCGCCCGACGACGACGCGCGCGACCGGGTCGTCGCCCTCGGCCAGCTCAGCGAGCAGCGCCGCGACCCGATCCGCGACGGAGTCGGGCGATCCCGCCCCGCTGACGGTCCGCCACGGGGTCGCGAGCGTGCCCGTCGGGTCGCTGACCGCGACCCCCATCCGACGCCGTCCGAGGTCCAGCCCCACCGCCCTCACGGCGCGCCCCCCTGCGCGCCCGGGGTGCATTCGGCGGTCGAGAGCGGCGGGGACTCTCGCCGGGGACTCCCCGGCCGACGCAGGTCCATCCCGTTCAAAGACTAGCATCCCCGGCCGGCCGCCGCCCCGATCCACGCCCGAGAACCCGGCCACGAGGCAGGCCCGCGGGCCGATCCCCACTTCTGTCGCCGGATCCCCGCGCGGATTCGATAGAATTGCGGGATACGGAAGCCGGGAACCCGTGCCGTGGAACGGCGCGGGCTCCCGGAGGACTGGTTGGGCGCCAGGCGGAGCCGACGGCGACGCCTGGACGGGCCATGGGCCCGCGCCCCGGCGGACCACAAGCATCGAGGTTCCTCGTGACCGATCGCACCCGCTTCATCGTCCTCGCGCTGACGCTGCCCATCATGGCCTACACGCTGGTCGGCAGCGTGCTGGGACGCGTGGTCGCCCAGGAAGGCGCCTACCGGCACCTCCGGATCTTCGAGGAGGTGGTGTCGCTGGTCACCGCCAACTACGTCGAGCAGGTCGACGCCGACCTCATCATGCAGGGCGCGCTGTGGGGGCTGGCGGAAGGGCTCGACCCGGAGAGCTCGTACCTGACCGCCGACGAGGTCCGGCTCCACGACGCCGGGCCCGACGACGCGGACACCGGCGTCGGCCTGACCCTGACCCGCCAGTACTACGTCCAGGTCGTGGCGGCGCGGGAGGGCTCGCCCGCCGCCCTCGCCGGCCTCCGGCCCGGAGACTATCTCCGCCAGATCGAGGGGAACCCGACGCGCATGATGTCCGTCGTCCGCGCCCGGCAGCTCCTCCGCGGGGCCCCGGGCTCGACGGTCGGCCTGGAAGTCATCCGCGGCAACGCGGCCGAGCCGGTCACCCTGGAGATCGAGCGCGGCGAGGCCCGCTCCGCCAACGTCACCAGCCGCATCGCGACGCCGGGCGTCGGCTATCTCCGCATCGCGGAGTTCGACGCCACCACCGTGGGGGCGATCGGGGCCGCCAACGAGAGCCTGGCCGGACAGGGGGCGGAGAGCCTCGTCATCGATCTCCGCGGCACCGCGACCGGGTCGTTCGAGACCGGGGTCGCGGCGGCGGAGCTGTTCACCGACGCCGATCCGCTCGTGATGCGCGAGTCGTCGAGCGAGCGGGAGCCGGTCTCCCGCGGCCCCCGCCGGCCCTCCATCGCGGGGCCGGTGGTGCTGCTGACCGACTTCGGCACGGCCGGGGCGGCGGAGCTGTTCGCGGCCGCCCTCAGCGACGCGGGCCGGGCCGACACGGTGGGCGTCCGGACCGCGGGCCGGGCGGCCGAGCAGACCCTGGTGCGGCTGCCCGACGGCGGCGGCCTCCTGCTGTCGTCGACGCGCTACCTGACCGCGTCCGGCGAGCCGATCCATCGCCAGGGGGTCGCGGCCGCGGTCCCGGTCCAGGCCCCGGCCGTCGAGCTCGATCCGGCGTCGCCGTCGACGCCCGACGACGACCCGGGCGACCCCGTGCTCGAGCGGGCGATCGAGCACCTCGCCGGAGACCCGGAGCTGGAGTCCGCGCCGTAGCCCTCTCCGTTTGACTGATTCATCCGGGGGTTGCTATATTTTGACGTTTCGGGGTGTCCCGGGCTTGCCCCGACTGTCTAGGCGCGTAGCTCAGTCTGGTTAGAGCGCCTGCTTGACACGCAGGAGGTCGGCGGTTCGAGTCCGCCCGTGCCTACCATTTCCGGAAGTACCTGCACCCGTTACAGCGACGACCACGCCGGACGACCATGGATCAGGTGACGGTCACCCTCCCCGACGGCTCCACGCGGCAGATGCCCGCGGGGACCCCCGTGCGCGCCGTCGCCGAGGGCATCTCGCCCCGCCTCGCCAAGGCGGCGCTGGCCGCCACCGTCGGCGACCGCATGGTCGACCTGAGCCATCCCGTCGAGGAGGACGCGCCGGTCCGCATCGTGACCCGGGACGGGCCGGAGGCCCTGGAACTCTACCGGCACAGCACCGCGCACCTCCTCGCCGCCGCCGTCACCGCCCTCTTCCCGGAGGCCCAGTGCGGGATCGGGCCGCCGACCGAGGACGGGTTCTTCTACGACTTCGTCGTGCACCGTCCGTTCGTGCCCGACGACCTCGAGGCCATCGAGGCCAAGATGCGCGAGATCGCGAAGCAGGATCGCGCCTACGAACGCAAGATGATGCCGAAGGAGGAGGCCAAGCGCCACTTCGCCGACCGCGGCGAGCCCCTCAAGGTCGAGCTCATCGAGGAGAAGGGCGGGCCGGTCGTCTCGTGCTACACCATCGACGGCGTGTTCATGGACTTCTGCACCGGCCCCCACGTGCCCTCGAGCGGGGTCCTCAAGGCGTTCCGGGTGCTGACGAGCTCGAACGCGTACTGGAAGGGGGACGCCCGCAACCAGCCGATGCAGCGCATCTACGGCACCGCCTTCTTCACCGAGAAGGCCCTCGCCGAGCACGTGCACCGGCTGGAGGAGGCCAAGAAGCGGGACCACCGCAAGCTGGGGCGCGAGCTCGGGCTGTTCACCTTCCACCAGTGGGCCCCCGGCGCCGCGTTCTGGCTGGCGCACGGCACCACGCTGTGGAACCTGCTCGCCGGGTACATGCGGGAGTCCCTGTTCCCGGAGGGCTACGTCGAGCTCCGCACGCCGCTCGTCTACAACAAGAGGCTCTGGGAGACCTCGGGGCACTGGGCGCACTACGAGGAGAACATGCTGCGGGTCGAGTCCGAGGGCGAGACCTACAGCCTCAAGCCGATGAACTGCCCGGGGCACATGCTGGTCTTCGCGAGCGAGGTCCGCAGCTACCGCGACCTGCCCATCCGCTACCACGACCAGAGCGTCCTGCACCGCGACGAGGCGTCCGGGGTGCTCGCGGGGCTGACCCGGGCCCGCCAGTTCTGCCAGGACGACGCGCACTGCTTCGTCGCCCCCGACCAGATCGCGGGCGAGGTCGAGCGGCTGCTGCGCCTCGTGCAGCGGGTCTACGCCGACTTCGGGCTCGAGTTCGCGGTCGAGCTGTCGACGCGGCCCGAGACATTCCTGGGCGAGACCGCCACCTGGGACCAGGCCGAGGCGCAGCTCAGGGAGGCGCTCGAGGCGGCCGGCCAGGACTACCGCATCGCGGAAGGCGAGGGCAACTTCTACGGGCCCAAGATCGACTTCCACGTCGTCGACGCCATCGGCCGGAACTGGCAGTGCGCGACGATTCAGCTCGACTACCAGCTTCCCGAGCGGTTCCAGCTCAAGTACATCGGC
Organism: Vicinamibacterales bacterium; assembly: GCA_965204675.1. GTDB lineage: Bacteria > Acidobacteriota > Vicinamibacteria > Vicinamibacterales > UBA8438 > JAJEEA01. The sequence goes on along the minus strand of OZ242003.1, from coordinate 2,865,201 downwards.
GAGGACAACGCCGAGCATCGCCCCGTCGTCATCCACCGGGCCATCTTCGGCAGCTTCGAGCGGTTCATCGCCCTCCTGATCGAGCACTACGCCGGCGCCTTCCCGCTCTGGCTGGCGCCCGTGCAGGCGGTCGTCGTGCCCATCGCCGACCGCCACCGCGACTACGCCGAGTCGGTGGTCGCCCGTCTGCACGCGGCCGGCCTGCGGGTCGAGGTGGACGCCCGACAGGAGAAGATGGGGTATAAGATCCGCTCGGCCCAGCTCCGAAAGATCCCGTACATGCTGGTCACCGGCGACCGCGAGGCGGCCGGCGGGGCCGTCGCCGTCCGGCACCGGCGGGACGGCGACCTCGGGGCCAGCCCGGTCGACGACTTCATCGCCGCCGCCCGCGACGAGGTGCAGCGGCGCGGAGCCCGCGACCGGGTTCAGGCTACGCACCAGTGACGCCCGCGACCGCGCCACTTTCACAAGGGGGACGCTATCGCTTTTGTTCGTAATCAACGACGTGAGGTCCGGACCCGCACGAACGAGCGGATTCGCGTGCGCGAGATCCGGGTCATTGACGACACGGGTCAGCAGCTCGGCATCATGTCGCCGCCGCAGGCGCTGGCCATCGCCCGGGAGAAGGGGCTCGACCTCGTCGAGATCTCCCCCACGGCGTCGCCGCCCGTCTGCCGCATCATGGACTACGGGCGCTATCACTACCAGGAACAGAAGCGCACCCGGGAAGCGCGCAAGAACCAGAAGTCGATCGAGCTCAAGGAGATCAAGTTCCGGCCCAAGGTGGACGAGCACGACTACAACTTCAAGAAGAAGCACATCGAGCGCATCGTCAAGGAAGGCGACAAGGTGAAGGCCACGATCTTCTTCCGCGGCCGGGAGATGGCCCACCCCGACTTCGGCCGGCGCATCCTCGATCGCCTCGTCGAGGACCTCGAGGGCGTGGCCGCGGCCGAGACGCACCCGAGCATGCAGGGCAACCAGATGCACATCATCCTGTCCGGCGTCGGCGGCGGCAAGAAAGGGCAGGGGAGCTAGCGAATGCCGAAGATGAAGACACACCGCGGGGCCGCGAAGCGCTTCAAGACGACGGCCAGCGGCAAGGTGGTGCGCAGCCAATCGTTGAAGCAGCACATCCTGACGAGCAAGACGACCAAGCGGAAGCGGAACCTCCGGAAGTCGGCCCTGATCTCGGCCGCCGACACCCGCCGCGTTCAGCGCCTCCTGCCGAACGGATAGCGGAACGCCCGGGGGGCCGCGGCGCGGCCCCGCCCCGGGTCATGGACCGGGCGGCGGGAGCCGCCCCGAACGACGGATTGAGGGAGTTGAACGGATGCCGCGAGTCAAGCGTGGATCGGTGCGGCGCGCGAAGCGCAAGAAGCTGCTGGCGCGCACCAAGGGCTTCTTCGGCACGAAGAGCAAGCTCTACAGGGCCGCGAAGGAGGCCGGCGACAAGGCGGCCGAGTACGCCTACGTCGGCCGCCGGCTGAAGAAGCGCGACTTCCGGCGCCTGTGGATTCAGCGCATCAACGCCGCCGCCCGCGAGCACGGGCTCAGCTACAGCCGGTTCATGCACGGCCTCGGCGCGGCCGGGGTCGCCCTCGACCGCAAGAGCCTCGCCGACCTCGCGGTGGCGGAGCCCGCCGCCTTCGCACAGCTCGCGGCCCGGGCCGCGGGGCGGGACCCCGACGCGCCGCCGGCCGAGGCTGCCGCCCCGTAACGGTGCCGAGTCCCGGCGGGGTCGGCGGCGCGGCAACCGGTACCGGCGGCGGCGACTTCCGACCCGGCGGCCCGCCGGGGCATCGGGAAGCGACGCCGACCCTTCCGGGTCGTTGCCGCCCGGGACCCGCCCGGGGCTTCCCGCCATCGCGTCACGCCCACTGCCCATCATGACCGCCCCGAGCGAGATCGACGCCATCCGCGCCGCCTTCCAGACCGACCTGGACGCGGTCGCGTCCGAGCCCGATCTGCAGGCGGTGCGGGACCGCTACCTCGGCCGCAAGCGGGGCGCCGTCGCGGCCCTGATGAAGCAGGTGGCGGGCGCGCCCGCCGAGGCCCGGCCCGCCCTCGGCAAGGGGGCCAACGTCCTCAAGCGCGAGATCGAGCACGCGCTCGAGGAGCGGCGGAAGGGGCTGCGCGCGGCCGCGAGGCCGGCCGGGGCCGTGGACGTCACCCTGCCCGGCCGCGCGGCCCCGTTCGGACGCCGCCACCCCCTGACCCTGATCCGCGAGCAGGTCGAGTCGATCTTCGAGGCGTGGGGGTTCGAGATTCTCCAGGGCCCGCAGGTCGAGGACGACTACCACAACTTCGAGGCCCTGAACATGCCGCCGGACCACCCGGCCCGCGACATGCAGGACACGTTCTACCTGGACGGCTCGATGCCCGGCGAGGGCGCCCCCGCGACCCTCCTCCGCACCCACACCTCGGGCATGCAGATCCGCTACATGGAGCGGCACGAGCCGCCGGTGCGCATCATCGCCCCCGGGCTCGTCTACCGCCGCGACACCCCCGACCTGACCCATTCGCCCATGTTCATGCAGGTGGAAGGGCTGATGGTCGACGAGGGGATCACGATGGCGGACCTGAAGGGGACGCTCGTCGGCTTCCTCAAGGCGTTCTTCGATCCCGGCACCCGGGTCATGTTCCGGCCCAGCTTCTTCCCCTACACCGAGCCGAGCGCGGAGGTCTTCATCAGTTGCGTCTTCTGCGGCGGCGACGGGTGCCCGGTCTGCAAGCAGACCGGCTGGCTCGAGATCCTCGGCTGCGGCATGGTGCACCCGGCCGTCTTCGAGGCGGTGGGATACGACCCGGAGCGCTACACGGGCTGGGCGTTCGGCCTCGGCATCGACCGCGTCGCCCTCCTCAAGTACCGGGTCGAGGACATCCGGCTCTTCTACGACAACGACTTGCGCCTGCTGGAGCAGTTTCCCCATTGAGAGTCCTCGTGTCGTGGCTGCGGGAGCTCGTCGACGTTCCGGTCGGCGTCGACGAGCTGGCTGACCGGCTGACCATGTGCGGGTTCGAGGTCGGCGCGGTCGAGCCCTGGCCGGCCGACCCCCGGGCCCCCGAGGGCGCGCCGGACGCGGTGCTCGACCTCGAGATCACCACGAACCGCCCCGACTGCCTGTCGGTCCTCGGCATCGCGCGCGAGGTGGCGACGGCCTACGGCACCGAGCTCCGGATGCCGCCGGCGGCAACCGCCGAGACCGACCCCGGGGCGGCGGACGCCATCGCCATCACCATCGAGGACCCCGATCTCTGTCCACGTTACGCGGGCGCGCTCGCGCAGGTGACGGTGGGGCCGTCACCGCCGTGGCTGGCGCGGCGGCTCGAGGCGGCCGACGTGCGGCCCATCAACAACGTCGTCGACGTCACCAACTACGCCATGCTCGAGCTGGGGCACCCCATGCACGCGTTCGATCTCGACCGGCTCGCCGGCCCCGAGATCCGCGTGCGCCGGGCGCGCGGCGGCGAGACCGTCCGCACCCTCGACGGCGCGGACCGGACCCTCGACCCCGACACGCTGGTCATCGCCGACGCCGAGCGACCCCAGGCGGTCGCCGGCATCATGGGCGGCGCCGCCTCGGAGGTCGGGGCCGACACCCGCACCATCGTCCTCGAGGCGGCCTGGTTCGACCCCATCTCGGTGCGCCGCACGAGCCGGCGGCTGGGCCTCGCCACCGACGCCTCGTACCGGTTCGAGCGCGGCGCCGACGTCGCGGCGCCGCCCGCCGCGATCCGCCGCGCCCACCGGCTGCTCGCCGACATCGGCGCGGGAACGCCCCGCGGCGCCCTCGTCGACCGCTTTCCCGCCCCGCCCGCACCCGTCGAGGTACGGCTGCGCCACGCCCGGCTCGGACGCGTGCTCGGCCAGACCGTCGACGAGGGCTTCGTGGCGCCGGCCCTCGCGCGCCTCGGCTTCGAGCCGACGCCCGAGGCCGAGGACGACGGCCCCGTCTGGCGCGTCCGGGTCCCGACGTTCCGGGTGGACGTCAGGCGGGAAGAGGACCTGATCGAGGAGATCGCACGCCATCACGGCTACGACGAGATCCCGACCACGTTTCCGGCCCTGACCCGGCCCGCGCCGGCGCCCGGCCCCTGGCGGGCCCGCGACCGTCTCGTCCGGCGCCTGCTGACCGGGGCCGGCTTCTCCGAGGCCGTCACCTACGGGTTCGTCGAAGAGGCCGCGGCCCGCGCCGTCCACCCCGCGCCCGGGGACGTCGTGGCCCTGCGCAACCCGCTGTCGGAACGCGGCGCCGTGCTCCGCCCCTCGCTGATCCCCGGCCTCGTCGACGCCGTGGTCCACAACCGGCGCCGCGAGCGGCACGACGTGCGGCTCTTCGAGATCGGCAGCCGATTCCGCCTGGGCGACGGAGAGACCCCGGCCCTCGGCATCGCCGTCGCCGGCGCGGGGGCGGCGGCGCACTGGAGCGCCCCCGCCCGGCCGGCGGACCTGTTCGATCTGACCGGCGTCATCGCGCGGCTGTGCTCGGGCTTCGGCCTGGAAGCGTCGTTCGAGCCGGCGCCGGCCGGCCGGCTCGTGGCGGGACGGCGCGCCCGCGTGCACGTGGGAACGGGCGACGATCGTGCCGTGCTCGGCGAGGCCGGCCAGCTCGATCCGGCCCTCGCGGAGGCGCGGGGCATGCCCGGATCGGGCCCGGTGTACGTGGCCGAGCTCGATCTGCGGCGGCTCGACCTCGGCGCGTTCGATCGACTGCGCGCGGCCCCGGTGCCCCGCCATCCCTCCGTCACGCGCGACCTCTCGGTCGAGATCGACGACGCCTTGCCTGCCGCGCAGGTTCGTGACACGATCCGGGCGGCGGCCGGGCCGACCCTCGCCGAGGTCGTCGAGGTCGACCGGTACACGGGATCGGGGGTGGCCGCGGGCGCCGTCAGCCTGTCGATTCGCCTGACGTTCCGCGCCCCCGACCGGACGCTGACCGATACCGAGGTCCAACGAAGCACCGGCGCGGTGCTGCAGGCGCTCACGCAAGCCCATCGCGCAAAGCAACGCTAGACGATCGATACGACGGCGGTCCCGGGACCGCCCGGCGCGCGGCCGCCCGGAACCACCGACGACGGCCGCCCGCGCCACGAGGAGTCGCTCATGGTGAAGACGGAAGCCCCCCTGGAACTGAAGCCCATCGAGCAGTTGGCGGAACGGGTCCAGTCCCTCGTCGAAGTGCTCGGAACCACCCGCGAGGAGCTGAAGATGGCCCTCGACGACAACACGCGCCTCTCGGGCGAGGTCGAAGAGCTCCGCGGCAAGCTGCAGGCGGCCGAGGAGCAGCAGGAGACGCAGCTCCGCGAGCTCCAGTCCGAGCGCGACGAGATCCGCGACCGCATCACCCTGATGCTGGAGCAGATCGAGGAGATCAGCCTGTAGGACCCCGCGGCCGGGCCGCGCGCCGTCGACGCCGGCTCCCCCGTGCGTCCGAGTACCGCCACCGTGACCGACCACGCAGACGGACCCGTGACCGGCGATGCGTCGCAGACCGTGACCGTGGAGATCATGGGGCAGCGCTTCTCGATCCGGAGCTCGCTCGACATCGAGTACATCAACCGGCTGGCCAGCTACGTCGACCACAAGATCCAGGCCGCGACCGAGCACTCGACCGGCGGCGACACCGTCCGCATCGCGGTGCTGGCGGCGATGAACATCGCCGACGAGTACTTCCGCAGCCGCGACACGGAGACCTCGCTCGAGGCGGCCCTGACACGGGCCGGCGAGATCCAACGGATGGTCGACGACGCCCTCGCCGATACCGCGCCCGGACCGGCCGCCGAGACCTGACGGGACGGGGCCCCGATGGCGGCAATCGCCGGACGGGCCTTGCGGGCGGTCCGGGTTCGTTCTAAGATGGGGCATCGAGAGCGATTCAGACAGGCGGTCACGCTCTGCCGCGTGTGTCGGCTGGCAGTTGGCAGCCATGTGAAATTCGAGAGATCCCTGCAGTGTTCGTGATGGTCCTGGAGGCTCGTTTGAGCCAACGCTATACCCAAGAGAGCCGCGACGCTTGGTGGCGTGCAGGCCTCCGCGCGAGGTAGCGCAAAGCGAAGCGGGCTGACATCGACAGCGGCTCCACCTGCTTCTGGCAGGTTCATTCGACCTCCCCACACGGCAATGCGGGGCCTTACGCCTCACCTCTCCAGGCGTCGCCGTCCGGCGGTCCGGCGTTAGACACGGCGGGCCGCCGTTCCGGCGCCTCCCGTCGAGGGGCTGCCCACCGCGCCGCTCGTCTGGCGCTCCCCGCGACCTCCGGCGGCAACCGCCGCGGGGTCCGAGGGACCACCCATGGACCTTGTCTCGACCGCAGGCATCATCCTGGCCGTCGTCGTCGTGTGTCTCGCCTGGTTCCTGACCCGCGAACGCGCCGCCCGCACCGTCGGTCGGGCGAAAGAGGAGGCGAGCCGCCTCCTGCACGACGCCCGCCGGGAGGCCGACGCCTACCGGAAGGAGGCGGAGCTCGCGGCCAAGGAGCAGGCCCACACGCTGATGCAGGAAAGCGAGCGTCAGGGCCAGGAGCAGCGCGACGAGCTGGAGTCGGTCGAGCGACAGCTCACCCGCCGGGCCCAGGAGCTGACCGAGCAGGACCGCGAGGCCAAGCGCACCGAGGCGGCCCTCGCGGAACGGCAGCAGCAGCTCGACGAGCGGGACGGCGCCCTCGCCGATGAGCGCCGCCGCTGCGACGAGTTGATCCGCGAGCAGCAGCAGGCCCTGCAGCGGGTCTCGGGCCTCACCGCCGACGAGGCGAAGGAGCTCGTCATCAGGCAGATCGAGCAGGACGCCCGCCGCGACGCCGCCAACCTCGTCAAGCGGCTCGAGGCCGAGGCCCGGGAGCAGGCGGCGGAGAAGGCGAGGCAGATCATCACCCAGGCCATCCAGCGCAGCGCCCCCGAGCACACCATCGAGACCACCGTCTCGGTCGTCGATCTGCCCAGCGACGATCTCAAGGGGCGCATCATCGGCCGCGAGGGCCGGAACATCCGCGCCCTCGAGCAGGCCACCGGGGTGGAGCTGATCGTCGACGACACCCCCGGCGCCATCATCCTGTCGAGCTTCGACCCCTTCCGGCGCGAGGTCGCGAAGCAGGCCATCGAGCGGCTGATCGCGGACGGCCGCATCCATCCCGCCCGCATCGAGGAGGTCGTCGAGAAGGTCAAGGTCGAGCAGGAGGAGCTGGCCCTCAAGGAGGGCGAGGCGGCGGCGTTCGAGCTGGGCCTGTTCGACATGCACCCCGAGATCCACCGGCTGATGGGCAAGCTGAAGTTCCGCACCAGCTACGGGCAGAACGTGCTGAGCCACTCGAAGGAGGTCGCGTACCTGGCCGGCATCATGGCCCGCGAGGTGGGGCTCGACGCGCATACGACGATCCGGGGCGCGTTCGTGCACGACATCGGGAAGGCCATCGACCGCGACCTGCAGGGCACCCATCTCACCCTCGGCATCGACTTCCTGCGCCAGCACGGCGAGAAGGAGGCGGTCGTCGACGCGATGGCCGCCCACCACATGGACATCGACTGGCCGTCGCTCGAGTCGATGCTGGTGCAGGCCGCGGACGCCATCTCGGCCGCCCGGCCGGGCGCCCGGCGCGACATCCTCGAGTCGTACATCAAGCGGCTCAAGCAGCTCGAGAGCATCGCCGACTCGTTCGACGGGGTCTCGAAGGCGTTCGCCCTGCAGGCGGGCCGCGAGGTCCGCATCATGGTCGAGAGCGAGAAGGTGAGCGACGAAGAGGCGGTCTGGCTGTCGAAGGACATCGCCAAGCGGGTCGAGAACGAGCTGCAGTACCCCGGCCAGATCAAGGTCACGGTGATCCGCGAGACCCGGGCCGTGGACTACGCCAGATGACGTCTCCCCGGGCCCCGGAATGACCGTCGGCGAGCCGGGCGGGGCGCCCGTCGTCGAGCCCGGAACGACTGTCGGCGACCTGGGCGAGGCGGCCGTCATCGAACGGATACGGCGCCGGACCCCCGCCCCGCCCGACTGGGTCCCCACCGGCATCGGCGACGACGCCGCGGTGGTCGAGCCGGCCCGCGGCACGCTGGACGTCGTCACCACCGACACCCTCGTCGAGGGCGTCCACTTCGACCGGGCGTTCGTCTCCGCGGCGGACGTCGGCCACCGCACCCTCGCCGTGAACCTCAGCGACCTCGCGGCGATGGGGGCGACGCCCCGGGTGGCGGTGCTGTCCCTGGTCCTCCCCGGCACCCTGGCGGTGACCGATCTCGACGGGACGATCGAGGGCCTGCTCGCGCTCGCGGCCCGGCACGGCGTCTGCCTCGTCGGCGGCAACGTCACCCGCACGTCCGGCCCCCTGGTGCTGGGCGTGACCGCGGTCGGCGCGGTCCGGCGGCGCCGGGTGCTGACGCGGGACGGCGGACGGCCCGGAGACGAGCTGTGGGTGACGGGCGCCGTCGGCGCCGCCGCGGCCGGCCTCGCCGCGCTCCGCCGGAGGCCGGCCCGGGACCCCGTCTCCGACCCCGAGCTCGAAGACTGCATCGAGCGCTACCGCCGGCCGGAGCCGCGGGTCCGCATCGGGACCCTGCTCGGCCGCAACCGCGTGGCGCGGGCCGCCATCGACCTGAGCGACGGGCTCGCGGACGGGCTGCGCCAACTGGCCTGCGCGTCCGGCCTGGGCGCGGTCGTGGACGCCGCCGCGATACCCGTGCATCCCGGGGCCCGCCGGTGGTTCGGCCGCGACGGGGCCGACCCCCTCGAGGCGGCCCTCCGCGGGGGGGACGACTACGAGCTGCTGATCGCGGTCCCCCGCCGTCGGCGCCGTGCGCTCCGCATGCTCGCCCGCCTGTTCCGGGGCGTCCCCGTCACCCGCATCGGCGAGCTGACGAAATCCCGCGATTCGGTGCTGCGCACGGCGGATGGAGATCGGCCGGTGCCGGCGGGCTACGAGCACTTCAGGTAGGCGCCGCGTCGCCGAATACCGTCGCAGGGGAAGGCCGGCCTAGACCCTCCGCCCGGCCAGTGCATCAGACCGAGCGACCGTTGACTCATCGCTGTGCTGGTGAGAACATGCGGCGCATGCCGTGGACCGACATCCTGTCGCCGGCCATCGTGATCGCCGTCGTCGTGCTTCTCTGGCGCGACACCAACGGCCGCATCGCCTCCCTGGCCGCGACGGTCGGCAACATCGATCGCCGCCTCGCAACGCTGGAAGGCCGAATCACCGACTGGCAGGACCACCGGACCACCCCGTCGGCCCGGCCGGATCGACCCTGATCGGTCACGCGACGCCCCCCCTTTCGCAGAACGAGCCGGACGCTGTCGACCGGGACGACTTGCCGCCGGACGGCGGGCGCGGTATAAGAACGGATCGTCAATGGCGCATCCGGGCGGTGTCCCGGAATGCGGTCGCCGCGGTTTCCGGCCGGGCCGGAGCGCCGCGGATCAGGGCGGACCCGACGGGTGCCGCCCCCTGTCGTGAATCCGGAGGAACCGATGAAGAGAACCACCTACGCCGCCCTCGCCGCCCTGCTCGCAGTGGCGCTTCTGGCCGGAACCAACGCCGCCGCGCAGAACGCCGCGCACAACCACATCGGCCACGTCGCCGACGCGTGGCGCGACACGCCGGACGGCGAGGGCCTGCTGCCCGCGGCCGTCGCCGAGGCCGAGATCGCCGCCCGCCACGCGGGCCTCGCGGCCAGCGACGCGAGCAACCTCGCGAGCATGAAGCGGCACACCACCCACGTGCTGCACGCGGTCGATCCCTCGCAGATCGAGAGCGGCCCGGGCCGCGGCTACGGCGTGAAGCGCGGGGCCGCCGGGGCCGCGCAACACATCACCGCCGCCGCCAACTCCGAGGGCGCGTCGGGCGCGGTCCAGACCCACGCCGTCCACGTCGCGACGTCGGCCCAGAACACCGTGGCCCGAGCGGACCAGATCGTCGCGCTGGCGCAGCGCATCGCCCGGACGACGACCGCGGCCGACGCCGCCCCCCTCGTCGCCGAGCTGAACGACCTCGCGCAGGCCCTGCTGTCGGGCGTCGACGCCAACGGCGACGGGCGCACCGGCTGGCAGGAAGGCGAGGGCGGCCTGGAAGTGGCCCAGACCCATCTCGGCTTCATGAAGCAGGCCGAGGGGCTCTAGCTCCAGCCATTTGCCGGCCGGAGCGTGTGGCGGTGGACCCGCGGGCACCGCCGCCACACGCCCGGCCGTCTCCGTCATCCGAGACGCGACCGGCCGAGACCGACCCGCCCCCGTTGCACGCCACGTGACCGGACCGGCGTGTCGCCCGCCCTTGCGCCTGTCTCCTTGACTGGCCGCCGGACTCGCGGCACGTTCGCGCAACCCTGGAGCGATCGGGCACGCCCTGCCCGCCACAGATTCCAGTTGCGAGCCCGGCGTTCGATGAGCTCGCAGCGTTCTCGACGAGCCGCCGAGTTCTGATCGCGGGTACGTCACTTCTCCGAGCGACAGACCCCGCAGCACGGCGCCGTCCCCACCAGCGCCTACCGCGCCACGGGCATCATCCCGACCTCCTGGTCGCGGTACTGAAGCTGGTAGAGCTTGTGGTACAGGCCCCGTTCGGCGAGCAACTGCCGGTGGCTGCCCTGCTCGCGGAGCCGGCCCTTGTGGAAGACGAGAATCGTGTCCATGTCCTGCACCGTGGACAGGCGGTGGGCGATGGCGATGGTGGTGCGGCCGGACATCAGCACGTGCAGCGCGTCCTGGATGAGCCGCTCGGTGTCGGTGTCGACGCTCGACGTGGCCTCGTCGAGCAGCAGCACCGGCGGCTGAGCGGCCAGGGCCCGCGCGAACGAGAGCAACTGACGCTGGCCCACCGAGAAGGTCGCCCCCCGCTCGGCCACCGCGGTCTCGAGCCCGTCCGGCAGCGACGCGATGAACCGGTCGGCATGCACGCCGCGCGCGGCCCGGCGCACGTCGTCGTCGGTGATCTCCTCGTTCCCCAAACGGATGTTGTCGGCCACCGTCCCCGAGAACAGGTAGACGTCCTGCAGCACGAGCCCGAACCGCGACCGCAGGTCGTGGAGCGGCAGGTCGCGGATGTCGACGCCGTCGATGGTGATGCGCCCGCGATTGACGTCGTAGAACCGCATCAGCAGGTTGAGCACGGTGCTCTTCCCCGCCCCGGTGGCGCCGACCACGCCGACCCGCCGGCCGGGGGCGACGTCGAAGGTGACGTCTTCGAGCACGTACTGGTCGCCGCGGTACGCGAACCACACGTTCTCGAAGCGGATGTGACCCGCGCCCACCGCGGCAGCCGCCGACGCCCCGGCGCCGGGGACCCGCGGATGACCGACCGTATTCGCCTGTCCGCTGGAGGCGGGGTCGTTGACCGGGTCGACGTGGTCTGTCTCTTCGTTCCACAAGCGCCCCCGGGCCGCGGCCGCCCGCGCCGCGCCGGCCGGTGCGGCGGGGTCGGCGACCGGGTCGACGTGGCCGCTCTCGACCCTCCGCACGTGGTCCCGCGCGGCGGGCGGCGGTACCGGGTCGGCGACCGCCACCGGCGTGTCGAGCAGCGCGAAGATGCGCTCGGACGACGCCATCGCCGCCTGCAGGATGTTGAACTTCTCGGACAGGTCGCTGATGGGGCGGAAGAAACGCTGCGAGTACAGCACGAACGCCACCAGCGAGCCGAGCTCGAGGCTGCCCTGCAGGGTCCACGCGCCGCCGAACCAGACGATGGCGGCGATGGCCAGGGCCCCGAGCACCTCGATGGCGGGGTAGAACACCGCGTAGAAGAAGACGGACGCGAGGTGGGCGTCGCGGCACCCCCGGTTGATCGCGTCGAACCGCTCGTACTGGCGCGCCTCGCGCCGGAAGAGCTGCACCGTCGCCATCCCCGTGACGTTCTCCTGCAGGAACGCGTTGATGCGCGCAATCCAGCCCCGCACCTCCCGGTACGACTGCCGGGCGTTGCGCCGGAACCACTGCGTCACCGCCGCGATGAGGGGCAGCACCGAGAGGGCGACGACGGCGAGGCGCCAGTCCATGACGAACAGCACGACGGCGATGCCCGCCAGCATGAAGACGTCCCGGAACACCGACACCACCCCCGACGCGAACAGCTCGTTGAGGGCGTCGACGTCGGTGGTCACGCGGGTCATCAGCCGGCCGACGGGGTTGCGGTCGAAGAACGCCACGTCGAGCCGCTGCAGGTGCCCGTGAATCTGCATCCGCAGGTCGAAGATGATGCGCTGCCCGGTGACCTGCAGCGTCCAGGTCTGCACCGCCTCCAGCCCATAGGACGCCACCAGCACGCCGAGCAGCAGCAGGGCGAGGGGAGTCAGGCCGTCGACGTCGCCGGCCGCGATGTGCGTGTCAATCGCGACCTTCGTCAGGTACGGCGGCGCGAGCTGCAGCAGGGAGAGCCCCAGTATCGCCAGGAACGCCACGCCGATGCGCGCGCGGTAGGGCCGCATGTAGCCCAGCAGCCGGCGCATCAGGCGCGCGTCGTAGGCCTTGCCGAGGACTTCGTCGTCCGCCTCGGTCATCCCAGCTCCAGCGCCTGCTCGATGAGCTGCTTCCGGTGCAGGCCCGCGTACAGGCCCCCGCGCGCCACCAGCTCGTCGTGGGCGCCGCGCTCGACGACGCGGCCCTCGTCGAGCACGAGGATGAGGTCGGCGGCGCGCACCGTCGAGATGCGGTGCGACACGACGATGGACGTGCGCCCGCGCAGGACGCGGCGCAGGCCGCCGAGGATGTCCGCCTCCGTGCGCGCGTCGACGGCCGACAGCGCGTCGTCGAGGAGGAGGATGCGCGCGTCGGCCGAGATCGCCCGCGCCAGCGCCGTGCGCTGCTTCTGCCCGCCCGACAGGGTGACGCCGCGCTCGCCGACCCGGGTCTCCGCGCCGTCGGGGAACCCGGCGAGATCGATGTCCAGCCGCGCGAGGGAGATCGCCTCGGCGACGACCCTCCCGGCGTCGCGCTCCGGGCCGGGGCCGGCATCGGAGGCGTCGGCGGTCTCGACCCCGGCAGGGCTTCGCGCCCCGGCGTCCGCAATGCCGCCGGCCACCCCCACGCCCGCCAGGCCGACGGCCAACCCCGAGTCCGCAGAACCGCCGGCCGCCCCGGCGGCGCCGGCCGCCTCGACCCCGAACGCCACGTTCCCGGCGACGGTGTCCGAGAACAGGAACGGGTCTTGCGGGACCATGGCGATCTGCCGGCGCAGCACCGGCAGGGGGAGGTCGAGCACGTCGACGCCGTCGATGAAGACGGTCCCGCGCGGGGGGTTGAACAACCGCGGCAGCAGGGCGAGGAGCGTCGACTTGCCGGAGCCGGTGGGACCGATGACCCCGAGCACGCGGCCGGGCCCGACCGTCGCGGAGACCCCCTGCAGCACCGGCCGGCCGTCGTAGGCGAACGACAGGTCGCGGAACTCGACGCCGCCGCCGGTCACGGGCGCCGCCGGCGCCGCCGCGTTCGCGGACCCGCCCGGGGCCGGGCGCACGTCGAGCCCCGCAGGCCCGACCTCGTCCCCGACCGCGTCGAGCCGCGCCGACCCGGCCCCGCCCGCGTCGAGCCGCGCCGACCCGGCCCCGCCCGCGTCGAGCCGCGCGGGCTCTGCCCCGGGCGCCGCCGCGGCGACGCGCACGGGCTCGGCCGGGGGCGCGTCGAAGACGTCGCACATCCGCCCCCACGCCGCCATCCCCCGCTGGAACAGGTTCGTCACGAACCCGAACGCGATCATCGGCCAGCTCAGCATGAGCAGGTAGGCGTTGAACGCGACGAACTGCCCGACCGTGATGCGCCCCTCGATGACGTGGCGCGCCCCGAGCCACAGCACCAGCACCCCGGCCAGTCCCAGGATGAACCCGAGGCTCGGATAGAACAGGGCCTGAACGCGGATGAGCCGCGCATTGCGCGCGAAGTACTCGCGGTTCTCGCGGCCGAACCGTTCCGTCTCGACCCCTTCGCGGCAGTACGCGCGCACCACCCGCACGCCGGCCAACCCCTCCTGCACGACCGCGCTCAGCGTCGAGAGCTGCGCCTGGATGCGCTCCGTCTGGCGGTAGACGGCGGTGCCGAAGAACTTCACCGCGACCGAGACCACCGGCAGGCACGCCAGCGCGGCCAGGGTCAGGACGGGGTCGATGGACAGCATCAGGGCGACCGCCACCACGAACACCATGCCGGTGCTGGCCATGTACATGATGGCGGGGCCGACCATCATGCGCACCGCGTTCAGGTCGTTGGTGGCGCGCGACATGAGGTCGCCGGTGCGGGTGGCGTGGAAGTACGCCAGCGGCAACCGCTGCAGGTGGGCGACGAAGGCGTTGCGCAGGTCGTACTCGATGGCCCGCGAGGCGCCGACGAGAATGCGGCGCATGAGAAACCGGAACCCCCCGCCGGCCATCGCGAGGCCGAGCAGGGTCGCCGCGTGCACCGTCAGCTTGTCGCGGGTGACGCCCGCCGTCAGGTCGTCCACGGCGTAGCGCAACACCCAGGGCCCGAGCAGCGAGAACGTGGTCGTGAGCACCAGGCACGCCAGCCCCAGCAGGAACTGCCGTCGATAGCGCAGGACGTACGGGACGAGTCGCGCGAGAGGAGACATGGACGGGGAGTCGCGAGCGGACCGGGCGGCCTCCGAACCCCTGACGCCAGAAGCAGGGCCCGCGCGCGGGTCGTGTCCGGCCAGGCTGTGGAGCCCCCGGCAGCCGGCGGGCCGGCCGGCGGGCTTCGACACTCAGGATACCAGCTTCCGTGGCGCGGCCCCGGCCGCGGCGGCCTGCAGCCCCGAGTCGGAAATGCCGATACGCCTCGTGAGACGGCTTCGCCCCCGACGCGGAATCGCCGTCGCCCCCGACGGACATCCGCCGCGACGGCAGGCGCCATGACACGAGACTCCGTCACCGTCCACCGCGGGTCTCCGTGCGACGGGAGCTCCCCGCCGGGCCGTCCGCGCTCCCCCGCGCCCCGGGCCGCGGCCGGCGCCGTCGTGCCCCGCGGCGTCGCCGCCGCGTGCCTGCTGCTCGCCGCGCTGGCTTGCGCCCGGCCCGCGACGGCGCAGCTCTCCGGTCCCTCGACGGACTTCCCGGTCGGCGAGCTGCACCGCATCGAGCTCCTGGGCTCGCTGTGGCCGCCGGCGCAGGACCTGACCGTCGCGCACCGGGGATCGGGCGCTTCCACAACCACCACCGGCGCGGCCGGGGCTCCGGGGGCCGCCGTCCCGCGGTTCATGGACCTGCGGGTGCGGCTCCGGCTGAGCCGCCGGCAGCGGGTCCATTTCGACTACCTGCCCGTCCGCTACGACGCCGTCACCGCCCCCGACCGCCCGGCGTCCCCCGCCGACGCCGAGCCGCGGCCCGCGGCCCCGGTCGCGTCGGTCCTCACGTGGAGGACCTGGCGGCTGGCCTACGAGTACGACTTGATCCACCTGGCCCGCGGCTCCCTCGGCCTCTTTGCGGAGGCCACGTACACCGATGTCCGGATCGCGCGCGACTCGGGATGCGTCGCCGGATCCCGTGCCTGCGAGCTCGCCCGCATGCGCCGGCCGATCCCGGCCGTCGGAGGCGTCGTGCGTCTGTACCCCTCGCCGGTCATCATGCTGGGGGCCGAGGCCAGCCTGCTCCGGATGCCGTGGGGAATCGGCGATTTCCTGGGCTACACCGGCGAGCATCTCGCGGTCGACGTCCATGCCGTGTTGAACTTCATCGAGGCGTTCGGGCTCCAGCTCGGCTACCGCTCCCGGAACCTGAGCCTCCGGACGACGGAGCACGACTACGACCTGAAGCTGGAGGGCATCTACGCGGGCGCCCTGCTGCGGTTCTAGCCGGGGCCGGAGCAGCCGGCGCCGAGGGGAGACCGCGGATGCCCGGCCGCGCCCGCCGGAGCAGGCGGCGCGGGGCGGCAACCCCCGGACAGGAACCTGCGCCGTAGAACGGCGCGGGCTCCTGATGGGTCGGTCGTGGCGCCGAACGGAGGCGGCAGGGCGACCCCGCGGTCGCGTTGGGCGACGATTGGCGGGCTAACCGGCCACCGCGGGAACGGGTATCGCCGCGAGCCGGCGTCCCGCCGCCTGCAGGGTCTCGTCGCGCTTGCAGAAGGTGAAGCGGACCTGGGTCCGGCCCAAGGCCGGGTCGTGGTAGAAGCTGCTGCCCGGGACCACCGCGACCCCCACGTCGGCCACCAGGTAGCGGGCGAACTCGAGGTCGTCGGCGAACCCGAACCCGCCGACGTCGGTCATGATGTAGTAGGCCCCGCGCGGCTTGAAGCACGTGAACCCGCGCGGCTCGAGCAGATCGAGCAGCATGTCGCGCCGTCGCCGGTAGGCCTCGGCCAGCTCGGCGTAGTAGGCGTCGGGCAGCGCCAGGGCCGCCGCCCCCGCCTCCTGCAGCGGCGCCGCCGCCCCCACCGTCAGGAAGTCGTGCACCTTCCGGATCGCGCCGGTGAGGGCCGGCGAGGCGATGGCCCACCCCACCCGCCAGCCCGTCACGCTGTAGGTCTTCGACAGGCTGTTGATGGTGACGGTGCGGTCGGCCATGCCCTCGATGGCGGCCATCGGCACGTGGCGGGCGCCGTCGTAGAGGATGTGCTCGTAGATCTCGTCGGTGATGGCGAGGACGTCCCACCGGCGGCAGAGGGCGGCGATGGCCTCCAGCTCCCCGCGCGTGAAGACCTTGCCGGTCGGGTTGTTGGGCGTGTTGACGATGATGGCCCGCGTCCGCTCGTTGAACGCGGCGGCGAGCGCGTCGGGGTCGAACGTCCAGTCCGGCGCGTGCAGGGTCACGTAGCGCGGCGCCGCCCCCGAGAGAATCGCGTCCGGCCCGTAGTTCTCGTAGAACGGCTCGAAGACGACGACCTCGTCGCCGGGGTCGACGGTCGCCAGCATCGTCGACATCATGGCCTCGGTCGAGCCGCAGCACACCGTGACCTGGGTCTCGGCGTCGACCCCGACGCCGTAGCGCCGCGTGAACTCGCGCGCCACCGCCTCGCGCAGCGGCCTGGCCCCCCACGTCACCGCGTACTGGTTGACGTCGGCCGCGATCGCGGCCTGCGCCGCCGCCTTCAGCTCGGCGGGGGCGGCAAAATCGGGAAACCCCTGCGAGAGGTTGATGGCGCCGTGCCGGTGGGCCAGCCGGGTCATCTCCCGGATCACCGACTCGGTGAACCGGGCCGCCTTGCGCGAACCCGCGTTGGTGGGCATGTGGCGGCTCAGGCCGGGCCGTCCGCGGGAGCCGGCGCGGCTCCTCCCGGGGCGTCGTCCCGATTCTCCAGGGCGAGCGCGGGCGCGTCGCCCCCCGGCCCCCCGGCCGCGTCCAGGCGCGCGAGCTGGACCAGGCGGGCGGCGGTCAGGCCTTCCAGGCAGTGGCCCGCGTGCCGGGCCAGGATCTCGAGCGACTCGCGCCAGCCCGCCGGCGGCTCTCCCCCGCCGTCGTCGCCGTAGACGATGGCGCTGACATCGCCGCCCACCATCACCGGCACCGCCACCGCGTTGGCGCCCGACGGCAGGGTCATGAACGCCGGCACCGATCCGCCGGTTCCCGGCTCCGCGCCGGCCACGGCCGACCGGGACGCCGCCGACCGCGCCGCCTCGCCCACGATGCCCGCGTCGCCGATGGCGAGCTCGACCTGACCGGCCGGAGGCAGCGCCGGCTCGAAGCCCACGAAGCGCCAGCCGCGGATGCGCTCGCCCTCGACGATGACCACGCCGGCCCGCCGCGCCTCGCTCCCCGCCACCTCGGCCAGCGCGTTCAGCACGTCGGTCAGGCTCGACGCGCGGTCGAGCCGCCGCACGCCGTCGACCACGCGGCCCAGCACCTCCCGGGGCTCGGGCGCCGCGGCCACCGTCGCCTCGAGCTCGGCCAGGGCGGTCAGGGTCCGCTCCGTCTCGGCCTGCACCTCGCCGACCCGCTGCGCGAGCACCCGTTCCGCCTCCTCGCGGGCCGCCGCCAGCGCGGTCTCCATGGCCCGCCGGGCCTCCGCCCGCACGTTGGCGGCCTCGTCGCGAACCGCCTTCTCGCGGTCCGCGTCGGCATGCTGCCGGGCCTCGTCCAGCGCCGCCGCCCGTTCGCGGGCCGCCGCCGTCAGCAACTCGCCGATGAACCCGCGGATCTCGGGCTCGGACTGCTCGCGGATTCGCCGCAGCAGCTTCTCGCCCGACCGTTGCACCGCGTCCTCGAGAACCATCGCCGCTGAAATTATACGCGGTATAATCGATGACGTTGTCGGGCCCGGCCGGGTCACGACGGCTCAGCGGCGCAGCATACATCGAGGAGGGGGCGACACGGCTTCGACGGGGATAGGCGAACACGGGATGCATGCCGAGCACCATCGACTCGTTAATCCGATGGAAAACACCATAACTGCGGACACGCAGCTCGCTCTCGCCGCCTAATCAGGCGACGACGTTCCCCTCGCCTTCGCCTGCGGGGCGGGACGGAACGTCATCCAGCAGGCTGGCTCCGGCCCGGGGCGACGACGGGCCGTAGCGAGATTTTTCGACGCTCAGCCGCCCGCGGTTTTGGCCGCGCTCTCACACGGGTGGTGAAACAACAGGCGCGGACAAGCATGTAGAGTCCCTTGGGGACGTATTCTCGGACGCGGGTTCGACTCCCGCCGCCTCCACCATCCCACCATTCCGAGAGATTCCAGGCCGGTCCGGGGACATCCGGCCCTTATTCCCCTCGCGGCGCCTCTCATGATGCCGCTGGCAGTCCTGGGTTTCTGCGCCGTCGTCGGCAAGGTCGTCCGCGTCGGGAAAGAGTGGTACGAGTTCTCCTGGGGTCTCCGCATCCGTCAGTTCCCTGGCTGGTTCCCCGTCGAGCTTCTGACGACTCCCGAGGGGGCCCCTTCGGGCAGCCGGTAACGGCGCTGTGATTGCAACGCAATCGTCTGTGAGTTAAGCTCCTCGGACGAACGGAGGGCGTGGCGGATGGCGAGCATCACGATTCGCAACCTCGACGACGACGTCAAGACTCGCCTGCGCGTGCGGGCTGCGGACAACGGTCGCTCCATGGAAGAGGAGGCGCGGCTGATCCTGCGCGATGTCGTGGGACGCAAGCCGAGCTCCCGCAATCTCACGAGCATCATCCGCTCGCACTTCGGGCCCGCCAACGGCGTGGACCTGGAGTTGCCGCCCCGCGGACCCTGGCGCCCGAGCGCTTCCTGACACAACCCTGGGTCCAACTCTAATTCTAACCGGCACGGACCCATCGAACGTGGCACGGCCCTCGCCAACGCGCCGGTCGGGGCGCCACTGCGACGCGACCGTCGACAGGTACAGCGTCTTCAGGTCCGCGGCCAGATGCGGGGGCTCGGTGATCGCGTCCGTCGTGCCGCCGAGGAGGCGGTGTCGTCGTGGCGGAGATGCGGCGGGGTCGTCGTCAGTACGGACGCCCGACCGAGCCAGGACGCGGAGTCCACCAAAGCCAAGCGGTTGCGTGTCAGGGCCAGAGGTCGCCGAGGTTGAAGCTGGCGGCTTCGAACGGGGCTATCCGCACGGGCTCGTCGTCAGCAGCAGTCGCGATCCTCGACCACTCCCCAGCGGTCAGCTCGAACGCTTCGAGGTTGCGTCCGGCGGGGTCGACGAGCCACAGGTGACGCACACCCTCCCGAGCGTACACCGGGCGCTTGGCCTCGAGGTCGAGTCCGCGGGTCGACGGCGAGAGGATCGCGCGTCACCACGTGACGCGTACGCCGGCACCGATCGCGTCCTTCGACAACAGCGGCGTGAGGGTCGTCCTGGAGCGGGACGGCGCGCGGTAGATGACCCGCTCCGAGGCGACCATGCTGTCTACGCCCCGGCCGATCGCCATGCCACCGCCGACGAGGATGCCGGCCATGGCACCCAACGAGACGGTCTCGGCCATGTCCGAGATTCCGAGCTCGCTCTGCGCCGCGACGTAACATGAGGACAGCGGAGGCGACGCCGGCCCAGAGGCCCTTGCTGGTGCCGTCGCCGAGGGGGTCGGCGAACCGGTGGCGGACCAGGCGGACATCGCGCCTGTCGATGCGGAGTTCGCCGGCGGGGGTCCACACGGAGAGCGTATCGGGCGTAATCCCGATGACGTCTCCGCTGAGCTCCCGACCGGTGACATCGGTGACGATCAGGGTGTCGCCGGCCGCCGCGGCGAGCCACGCGCTGGTGTCGACCGGCTCGACGGCCGGCGGGATCCTGATCGACTCGAAGATCGTGAGCGCCGCCAGAAGCCCGACGCCAACTATTACAGCGCGACAGCCCAGACGTCAGCCTCGCCGAGGTCGCGGCGAGCCCCGCGGCCGAGGACGGAGAGCGTGTCCGGGGTTACCCCGACGACCCTCGCCTTCAACTCGCGCCCGCCGTCGAGAGTCACTCGGACCTCGTCCCCCGCCTCGAGGACGCGGGAGAGCTCGCTGAACGAGCCGACCTCCTGCGCAGCCGCGGGCGTCGCAGTCAGAGATACGAGCAGAACCCAGGTTCCCGATCTGGCCATCCTTCACCTCCTTCCGATCTGGAATGCGCGAACGCCCGCCATGATGGGCTCATGGCCCCGTGTCAAGCGACATTCAAGACTGCCCCCCTGGCGACACGGTCAGTTTTCACTGTCGCCTAACACACCGCCCACGACAGGACCGAGACGCTCCGGGGGCCGCATCTCCGGGGGGATCGGATCACCGCCGGCGGCCACCGCACGGGGGCCGGACGAGCGGCGACCGACGGGTCGCCGCCGACCACCCGCTATCGGGAGAAGTGCCGGCAAATCCAAGCCGGACCGCAGGGGACGGCGTCCGCGCTACGATAGAGGGGCCGTCATGAGAGCCACAGCATCCGACGTCTCCATCCGCCAGTACCGGCTGAGCCGACTCGAGTACGACCGTGCCGTAGAAGCCGGCGCGTTCGAGCCAGAGGCCAAGCTGGAACTCATCGACGGGAACCTGCACGCCATGACACCAGAGGGAAGCCGCCATGCCCTCGGCATGGACCTCGTGGCCGACTGCCTGCGGCGAGTGTTCGGCCCCGGGTTCTACGTCCGGATACAGCACCCGCTGGCGGCTGATGACTACTCGGAACCCGAGCCGGACGTGGCCGTCGTGAGCGGCCCGATGCGGAGCTACCGGGACACCCATCCGACGTCCGCGGTGCTGGTCGTCGAAGTGTCGCACGAATCGCTGCGGCACGACCGCACGGTCAAGCAGCGCCTGTACGCGCGGTGCGGGATTCCCGAGTACTGGATCCTCGCCCTCCCCGAAGCCCGTCTCGAGGTCTACCGCGACCCGGCCGGAGACGCCTACCAGAGCATCACCAGCCATGGGGCCGGGGACAAGGTCGCACCACTAGCCCGGCCGGACGCGCAGATCGCTGTCGACGATCTGCTGCCGTGATTCCGAGCGGCAGCGCAGCTCCCGCCCGTGCCCGGCGCCGGCAGGACGACGGGCGGCTCGCGCCGCGCCCGCCAGGGCGGCGGCGCAGCTGCTTGGCACGTCGAGCGCCCAGGTCCGCGACGCGGACGACCGAGGCCCGCAACGCCCGAGGGAGGTCCTGGACCCGGACGGCTTTTCCATGACGCTGACCGCCGACCGGCGGCCGGCCGAGGGCGGCGAGACGGCGACGGTGACGGTTGACCTTGGCGAGCCGGCGCCGGCCGGGTTCCACGCGACCGTCGAGGTCGTCGGCGGCACGGCGACGCCCGGCGGGAGGGCGAATCATCCGAATCTCCGATCTGATTTTTCGATGATCCCGAACCCCCAGCACGAGACGAGATACGACGGGACGGAGAGGTGGGTCACGTACCTGCACGACTGGGAAGGGCAGTCGCAGAAGACGGTCACGCTCGTGATCAACGACGACGACTTCGTCGATCCGGACGAGACCATGGCGCTGCAGGGCACCGGCTACATCTACGCGTACGGCCACGACCATGAAGGGCAGTCCGGCTTCGCCAACGGGCAGGTGCAATCGAACGAGCTGACGCTCACCATCGCCGACAACGACGGCGGCGCGAGCGGCGCCGCGGACGATCCGATACTGATAGGAGCGGTCGACACGACGGCGCGTGAGTCGGGCACCGGGGCCGACATCAAGGCGCGCGTGCCGGTGTGGCTGAGCCGCGAGGCGACGCAGGAAGTGACGGTGGCCTACGCCACGACGGGCGGGACGGCGACGGCGGGATCGGACTATACGGCGGTCTCCGGGACGCTGACCTTCGCGGCGGGCGAGACGCGCAAGGAGGTGGAGATCACGATCAAGGACGACAGCGCCGAGGACAGCGGGGAGACGTTCCTCTTCAGGCTGTCGAGCCCGACGCCGTCATCGCTGGTCAGCCTCTCCGTCGCCGAAGCGACCGTGACCATCACCAACGACGAGGCCGACCTCGAGGGGCTGAAGCTGTGGGGCGCGCCGGCCAGCGGCGGACCGTATGCGAGGGTGGAGCTCGGCGCATTCGACGCGGCGGTGTCGAACTACGCGGTGACGGTGCCGCACGGGACGACGCATGCGAAGCTGGCGGGGGTAGCGCCGCAGAACGCTCGTCTGGGGCTCAAGACGGGACAGGCTGGTTCGCAGCTGACGGCGGTGCAGAGTGACGTAGCAGGGCCAGCGGTCGCGCTGGCAGTGGGCGACACCGGCCTCGTGGTGCAGGCGACGGCATCCTCGGGCGAGCAAAAGACCTACCAGGTGACGGTGACCCGCGAGGAGCGGATCGCGTCGGCGAACGCGGACCTGGCCGGGCTGACGGCGGAGACCGGAGCGGACGGCACCTGGTCGGCGCTCGACATCGGGACGTTCTCGGCGGCGACGACCGAGTACTCGGCGACGGTGCCGAACGGGACGACGCAGGCGCGGCTAACCGCGACGACCGCGGACGCGAACGCGACGCTCAGGGTCGGGAGTGGCTCGAGCCTGTCGGCGGTGAGCTCCGGCAGCGCGAGCGCAGCCGCCTCCCTGGATATCGGGAGCAACGCTCTGTCGGTGGAGGTGACCGCCGAGGACGGCACGAAGAAGACCTACACGGTGCGGGTGGAGCGGAGCGCCCCGCCGAAGCCCCTGACGGCATCGTTCGAGAACGTGCCCGAGGAGCACGACGGGAAGGCCGCGTTCACGCTGGACGTCCGCTTCAGCGAACCGCTGGGCACCGGGGCCTCGGGACCGACTGCCGCGTCGTTCGACAGACACGCCGGCAAGGTCGAGGAGGTCGAGGACCTCGGCAGCGGCGTCTGGCGGGTCAAGGTGCAGCCGGGGTCCTGGCGCGACGTGACGGTGGGGCTGACCGGCGGCCGCGACTGCAGCGCGGCCGGCGCGGTGTGCACGGCGGACGGCCGGGCGCTCGAGAACACCGTCGAGGCGTCGGTGGGCGGCCCGGTGCGGGTCCGCATCGAGGGCGGCAAGGCGCGCGAGGGTCAGGATGCGGGGATCGACTTCGCGGTGACCCTGAACCGGGCGTCGACAGAGCCGGTGTCGGTGGACTACGCGACCGCCGACGGCACGGCCAAGGCGGGCGAGGCATGAGCGGCGGGCAGATGAGCACGTCGATGACCGGGGTCTATCCGTGGGTGGGCTATCAGGTCAACGACCGGGTCTCGGTGTGGGGGACGACCGGCTACGGCACCGGCGCGCTGAGCCTGACGCCGGACGCCGCCTCGGCGCTGGAGACGGGCGTGTCGATGATGATGTCGGCGGTGGGTACTCGGGGCGAGCTGTTGGGCTCGCGGGCCACCGGCGGGTTCGCGCTGGCGTTCAAGGCCGACGCGCTGTGGGTCGGCGCGGCGAGCGACCTGGTCGAGGGCCCGGCCGGCCGGCTGAACGCCTCGGAGGCGGCGGTGACGCGGGTGCGCACGGCGCTCGAAGGCTCGCGGGGCTTCACCCTCGGCGGCGGGCGGCTGTCGCTGAGGCCGAGCGTCGAGGTGGGTGTTCGCCGAGACGGCGGCGACGCCGAGACGGGCGCGGGCATGGACGTGGGCGGCGGCCTCGTCTTCAGCGACACGGTCACGGGGCTGTCGCTCGACGTGCGGATGCGGACGCTGGTGGTGCACCAGGCGGAAGGGTTCTCCGAGCGCGGGCTGTCGCTGTCGTTCGGGTGGGACGCGACGCCGTCGAGCCCGCTGGGGCTGATGGCGCGGGTGGCCCCGTCGTGGGGCGGTTCGGCGCACAGCGGCACCGAGGCCCTGTGGAGCAGCCAGACGGCCTACGGCATGGGCTCGCATCAGATGTACGGGTCCGGCGGACAGGTCGCCGCCGAGGTGGGCTACGGGCTGCCGGTGGGCGCCCGCTTCGTGGGCACGCCGCGCGTCGGGTTGACGACGTCGGAGTACGGCCGTGACTACCGGGTCGGCTACGGCCTCGGCGTGCTCGACCGGGGCAAGCTGAACTTCGAGCTGGGGGTCGACGCGCAGCGGCGGGAGAGCCCGATGCACGGCGAGGCCAGCAACGGGTTCATGGGCCGGGGCACGCTCGGCTGGTAGAGCGGCTGCGCGACGAGCCGCAGCCGTGCGGGTGAGCTTCCGCCGATCGCCTTGACGCGGTCGGCGCACCGGGGCTCGGCGTCAGCCAGATCCTCCCGGCGACCCCGCCGCGGCCGTCCGGGGGCCGACGCACGTCGTCACGACGGGCGCGACGCCGGTCCTCTCGCCAGCGTCGTCGCCGCCGGGGGTTCGGGAGAGTCCCCCACGGCACCGTCCGCCGTAGCGCCGGTAGGGAGCGGCCCTGTCGGGCCGGTAGCGACCGCCTAGACCGGCATCCTGGCCACCGATTCGTCATCGCCCAGGCTCAACCTCCGGACCTGCGAACGGAAAGGCACGTGGTCCCGTTCCCCCGGGTCCACCGAATGCGACCCCGCTCAGATCGGCCATCTCACGTTTCCAGGTCGTCAGGTCCGACGGCTTCAGGTCCGACAGCCGATGATGGCCGCAGGCTCTGGCCATGACCTGCATCAGGTCCGTCGATGCCTCCAGAAACGTCGCCAGCCGCCGGGCCGAGGTTGGGATGTCCACCCGCCGCCGCAGCTCCGGCTTCTGGGTGGCGATGCCGGACGGGCAGTTGTTCGAGTTGCAGATACGGGCCGCAATGCACCCGATCGCCTGAATCGCGGAGTTCGCAAGCGCCACACCATCGGCGCCGAGCGCCAGCGCCTTGACGAAATCCGGCGGCATCCGAAGGCCGCCAGTGATGATCAGCGTGACGTCCCGGCCGGCCCTGCGATCGAGATGCGCCCGCGCGCGGGCCAGCGCGGGGATCGTCGGCACGCTTATGTGATCCCTGAACAGCAGCGGCGCCGCGCCGGTGCCCCCTCCGCGGCCGTCCAGAATGATGTAGTCGGCGCCGGCTTCGAGCGCGAAGTCGATGTCAGCCTCGATATGGTTCGCAGAGAGCTTGAATCCGACCGGGATGCCGCCCGAGCGTTCCCGGACCTCGCCAGCGAACCGTCGGAAATCGCTGACCGTTCGCGGCGAGTCGAACGTCGGCGGAGAAACCGCGTCCTGGCCCGGCTCGAGCCCCCGGGTTTCGGCGATCCGCTCGGTGACCTTGGCTGCCGGAAGATGCCCCCCGGTGCCGGTCTTCGCGCCCTGACCGCCCTTGAAGTGGAACGCTTGCACTTCAGCCAGCAGGTCCCAGCTCCAGCCGAACTTCGCTGACGCCAGCTCGTACAGATAGCGGCTGTTCGCTCGTCGCTCCTCAGCGAGCGAGCCGCCTTCTCCGGAGCAGATTCCAGTGCCAGCGAGCTCCGCGCCTTGAGCGAGCGCAATCTTGGCCTCCTCCGAGAGCGAGCCGAAACTCATGTCGGAGACGAACAACGGGATGCGAAGCGTGAGCGGCCTCTTCGCGCGCGGGCCGATCGTCAGTTCAGTCGCCACCGAAGCGTCATCCGGCAGCGGTTTCACGGCCATTTGCGCGGGCAGAACCTGAATGTCGTCCCAGTGAGGAAGCGTGCTGCGGGGAACACCCATCGCGCCGACCTCACCGTGCCGTCCCACTGCCGACAACCCGTTGCGAGCCATCTCGTGGATGAGAGCAACCGTCGGTTCCTCCGGCGTGGGTTGAGCTGCCGGCGCCCCGTCGGCCGCGCGTGCAGGTACCGGATCGCCGACACCGACATCAGCCATCCTCGCATGGCTGCCGTCGCAGTGTGGAGGGCCCTCCGTGCCCTTGCACTGGCACAGGTGGGCCGGCCCGGTCGTCGCAGCCTTGAACCGCAGGGGCGTAATGTCGGTTCCTGCGTGCGATCCGTCGCAGAAGGGCTGGGTGGCCGAGAGGCCGCACCTGCACCAGTAGTACTCGTGCCCTTCCTTCAGATCGACCGCGACGGGCCGCAGGGCCGCAATGATGGGTCTGCTCATCGTCCTCCCTCGAAGGCGCCAGCGTCGGTTCCATTGCTGTCGTCATTCACCGTACGGTCGAGGTCACCGACTGCCGCAACGCCGTTCTCGTCCAAAGCTACGACATCTATCAGCCCGTGGAACCACGGCCGCTCGGGACCGGTCGGCCACCTCATCCCGGCCGTGGATGCGGGGGCGCGCCGTCTCGACCGCCGAGCCCAACGCGTCGACCGCGGCGAGTGTAGGGTGATCGTCGCTTGGCATGAGGGACCGGGGCATCCCCGCAGATAGCGGCCGTCCACGGGCGATCCCCCGAACCGGCAACTCCCGGAGCGTATCACGGCCGCCTCCGTTCGGCGGCGAGGGGCATCGGCGAGAGCATCTACGGCGTCAGCGCCACTTCTGTGGCGACGAGCACGTCGGCCACGTCCGTCGGGACCGTCCAAGGGCCGCGTCCATTGTCGATGACGATCGGCAGCACCTGCGGCAGCGCGCCGTGCTGGCGCACCACGCCCTCGCCGATCAGCCTCTGGTAGAGCAGACCGGTGTAGGTCAGCATGCGCACGGCCATGGAGCGGTCGACGTTGGACTGGAACTCGAGCAGCAGCACGAGGTAGAGCCAGCGGTCGTCTTGGAAGCGGACGCGCCAGACGAGGTCGCCGTGGCGCTGCTGTAGATCCCTCTTGTATACAGGAGGCCACAGGTGCGCTATGACGTGATCGTCCTGCGGATGAAGGAGTGAACTCACGATGCGATTCATCATCATGGCGAGCGCCCTCGCGGTCCCGGTAGCCGCGGGGGCGCAGCCCGTCGAATCGTTCACCGAGCTCGGCGCGGTGATCGAGCTCTACACGGACACCGAGGTTACCCTCGGGCCCGACAACGAGGTGGTCACCGGCACCGTCCTTGAGATCTCAGACACCTCGCTGATCCTGCTCACCCCCGACGGCCTGCTCGAGTTCAACGAAGCCCGGATCCGGCGCATCCGCCAGCTCTGGGATGACCCAAACCGGAACGGCGGTGTCGTCGGGTTCGCGCTGGGCGCCATCCCGTGGGTGGTGCTGACCGCGCTGGCATGGCAGGACGACGGACGGCCCAAGGGGACGGAGGTCTTCGCGCAGGTGGCGTTCACGGCCGCGTCCGGGGTGGCCGGCTCCCTTATCGGTGCGGCCATCGATGGCCGCAACCGGGCACCGAGAGAACTCTACCGCTGGGAACCCAAGCGGCACGTGTCGATGTCGCCGCTGCTGTCGGGTGAGCGCGTAGGTGGAGCCGTGACAATCACGTGGTAGGCGGGGCCGAGCGGTGTCTGAGAGGCATGAGCCGTTCGCGCAAGTAGGCGATGCGCCCGGTGCAGCCTGACTGCGGCGTTCTGCGGCATGCAGCCGCCGCGCTGCTGGTTCCCGATCATCTCAGAATCGAATACCCGCGCCGATCCTGAAATCGAGGAGTAGTAGACGCCCCTCCCCGCGGACGAAGAAACGATGACCGATCGGCATGTCGAGAGCTAGTCCGGCCTGCGGAAAGGCGATCTGGTCCGTGATGGGCCGTTCAGCCTCGCACCGCCGCTTCTCGTCCGCGGTCAGGTCGGCGCGAAACACGATGTCGTCTGGGTCCCAGGGATGCGGCGCGGGGCTCAAGCGGACCAGAGGCCCGTCGACCGCGACGCAGCGGCGATTCGCCCTATGCCGGTAGATGGCACCGAAGAGGAGATGCAGCGAGTAGGCCGGCCGGTCCAACGCCCGCCACGACACCAGCACGTTGCTCTCATGCTGGATCTCCGTCGTCAGGCTGACGCGTTGCACGCTGGCTTCCCGGCCCTCGTGCGTAATGGCGTAGCCGCCGTAGCCGGTGCTTCGTCGGTGGCTCCGCAGATAGTCGGCCTGCAGGCGGAAGGTCCCCGAGCCGAAGGCGACCCACCCCCCGACCGGACAGCAATGTGGCGGCACGTCGAAGTATTGCCGGAACGCCGGAGACAACGTGACGCCGGCGGCGCCCTGCGAGGGCGGAGTGGATTCCTGAGCCCTCGCGCCAGCGGCGCCTGGGCCGAGCAGGACGGCGAGCGCAACCGTCACCGCGAGCAGGGTTGCCGCTTCCAGCGCCACCGGCTTGGCCGGCGAGAGCATCGGACAAGTCGCCCTGGCGTCGGCGGCCGCGGGTGAACGGCAGATCGGGTTCGACATCGTCTTCCTCTTGGCACCCTTGAATGCGCAGACAGGCCGGAGACCGGCTCATCATGTCCTGCGCCGCTTCTGTCGAGCTGTCCTCGCTGGCAAAGCCGCAACCGGTGGCTCAGGGAGCCGGAACGCGAGCGGCGGCTGGCGGAGCCGAACCGCCTGCGTGAAGACCTGAGCCGCACGCTGGCGCGCGGGGCAGCATCGTCCGTGACCGCCGACCGGGATCCACGATGCGCTGGACCACCGGGTCGATTCCTGCAGGGGATGCAAAACGCCGTCACGCCGTAGCGGTAGACGCCAGCCTGCGTCACCACGCGACGGTCACGCCGGCGCCGATCTCGTCCTTCGACAACAGCGGCGTGAGGGTCGTCCTGGAGCGGGACGGCGCGCGGTAGATGACCCGTTCCTCCAGGACCTTGCTGTCTATGCCGCGGCCGATCGCCGCACCGCCCAAGGTCAGGATACCGGCCATGAAGCGCAGCGAGTTGGCCGAGGTCAGGTCCGAGATCCCGAGGTCGTTCTGCGCCAGGAAGTACATGAGGAATGCGGAGCCGAGGCCGACCCAGAGGCCCTTGGTGGTGCCGTCGCCGAGAGGGTCGGCGAACCGGTGGCGGACGAGTCGGACGTCGCGCCTGCTGACGTCGACCACGCCGGCGGAGGTCCACACGGAGAGCGAGTCGGGCGTAATCCCGAGGACGGATCCGCTGAGCTCCTGACCGGTGACGTCGGTGACGGTCAGCGTGTCGCCGGCTGTGGCGGCGAGCCATACGGTGGTGTCGATCGGCTCGGCGGCCGGGAAACCGATCGACTCGAAGATCCTCGCCTTCAGCTCGCGGCCGCCGTCGAGGGTCACTCGGACTTCGTCCCAACCTCGAGGACGCGGGAGAGCTCGCTGAACGAGCCGACCTCCTGCGCAGCCGCGGGCGTCGCCGTCAGAGACACGAGCAGAACCCAGGTTCCCGATCTGGCCATCCTGCACCTCCTTCCGATCTGGAATGCGCGAACGCCCGCCATGTTGGGCTCATGGCCCGTCACAACCGTGAACCACCGGGGTAGAAGGGCCGCCCGATGTTGAGAACTGCGCCTTGGGCCGTCTCGCCGACAAGACGGCGGCGGGGCGAGCTACTGACCGATGGACGTACGGACATGAACGAGATCGAGCTGCTGCGGATTCGGTTCGAGCGTCGGACGGTCCGGCCCGCCCACCGTCTCCAGCAGGTCGCCAATCACGCCCCGCATGGAGCTGCGGGCCGAGGCGGTCCCGCGCGAGGCAAGGCCGTGTCCGCCTCCGTGCCACCCGGTAGCCGCACCGGACCTTCTGCGGCGCAGCCGCATGATCCATGATGGTCTTGAGAGGAGAGCCGACCCATGCACCCCCGCCACCGATCCGCCCTCACCTGGACCGTCGCCGCGGCCGCGATTCTCGCCGCAGGACAGGACGCGGCCGCGCAGCAGCCCGGCCCCGTCTCCGTGACAGCCGGGTACGACACCGCCCTCGACGTGCTCAGGCAGTGGGACGGGGCCGTGGACTCCATGAACCGGAGCCGCGAGCTCGTCGTCACGTCGCGGCTCGAGGACCGCACGCTGCCGGGGCGCGGCCACGAGTACCTCGCCCAGGTCGTCGACGGCATTCCCGTGCTCGGGGGCGGCGTGGCCCGCCAGCTCGACGCCGCCGGCGTCACGATGTCGCTGCTCGGCACCCTGCACGTGGGCATCGACGTGGACACCACGCCCGGGCTGTCGGCGGCCGAGGTGGCTGACCGCCTCGAGGAGGCGCAGGGCGGGCGGCTCGTCGCGAGCCGGCGACCGGCCCTCCTCGTCCTGCCGCTTCCCGACGGCGCCCACACGCTGGCGTACCGCGTCGCCATGAGCGACGGGCGCTACTACTTCGTCGACGCCGATGACGGCCGGCTGGTGCACATCGCCGACGCGTTTCTGAGACAGTCCGCGGTCGGCGGCGGCAGCGACTCGCTGGGCCGCCAGCGGAAGGTCAGCACCACGCGGGACGGAGCCCGGTACCAGGCCCACGACCGGCTGCGGCCCGCGGAGGTCGTCACGCTCGACGGGCGGTTCGACTTTCTGCGGTTCGACCGCCTGCTACTCAGCCACTTCATCGACGAGTTGCCGCGGGGCACGCGGGTCTGGAACGCCAACGACGTGGCGGCCGACACGGACAATAGCTGGGACGACGTGGCCGTCGTCGAGGCCCACGCGCACACGGGCTGGACCTACGACTACCTCTCCGCGCGGCACGGCTGGCAGGGGCTCGACGGCGCCGACGGACGCATCTTCAGCATCGTCAACATCGACTTCGGCGTTGCCAACGCCTTCGCCGCTCCACCGCCGTTCGGCCCGGAAGGCACCGGCGTGTACGTCTACGGCCGGGCGACGGACGGCATGAGCGAGGAGCCGCTCTCGTCCCTCGATGTCGTCGCGCACGAGCTGATGCACGGCGTGACGCACTTCGCGGTGAGCCGCCGCACCGGGGATCCGGCCGGGCTCGGGGGCGGCCTCCCCCCCAACACGCGGCTCGGACCCGAGAGCTTCACGGACGAACACGGGCAGACCTGGACGTGCGAGTCGGAGTTCTTCTGGTGCGTCGACGGCCGGTTCCTCCTGGGCTCGAACGAGGGCGGCGCCGTCAACGAGGCGTACTCCGATATCGTCGGCGAGGCGGTCGGGTTCTTCCACGAGGACAACGGCGCCACCGCCGACTACCAGCAGGGCAGCGACCAGAGCTTCGGGCCGATCCGCTCGCTCTCCGACCCCGGCTCGCTCAGCATCGTCGGCGACGACCACCACCATCCCTACCCGGACGCCTACGCCGGCCGCTACGAGCTCGCCCTCACCCAGGCTCTCACCGCGACCAACCCCGACGCGACGGACGTCGACGAGGACCCGACGGTACTGTGGGACTACACGGGCTTCGTGTTCGTGGACGGTCAATTCGTCTTCTCGCTCGGCGGACCCGGCTACGGCGGCGAGCACTGGAACTCGACGATCCTGAGCCACGCGTTCTACCTCGCCATCGAGGGCGGCGCGAACCGCAGCACCGGCCTGACCGTCGAGGGCGTCGGCGACGCGGGGCGCGGCGACGTCGAGCGCATCTTCTTCCGCGCCCTGACCGAGCTGATGCCGGCGGCCGCGACGCTGCCGCTCGCGGCCGATGCCATCCGTCAGGCCGCGGCCGATCTCGACGCCGGCGGCACGGCGCAACGGGCCGTCGAGCAGGCGCTGGTCGCGGTCGGGCTGCCGCCGGCCTGAAGGCCGCCTGCCGTCCTGAACGCCGCAGTGGCGCCACCAGACTCGTACCCCGAGGGCCAGTCCGATGCCGAACGACCTGAAGCAGACCGCCGCCCTGATCGCCGCGCTCACGCTGTTGCCGAACCAGCCCGCGTCCGCGCAGTCGCGCGACGAGTTCCGGTACTGGGATGTCGACGGCGACGGCGACCTGACGTGCGCGGAAGCAAGAGAGGGTCGGAGCGGGGACCAGGGACTGAAGCTGCCGGCGCACGAAGACGGCCATGACGGAACCGGGACCATCTACGAGTGGCTCGAGCTGGGCGTATCGAGCGACACCGACGGCGACGGCATCGCCTGCGAGTCGTTCCCGAACCCCGAGGGCTATATCCCCAAGAGCCAGGGGTCGGACGACCCGTCGAGCGGCTGCCCGCCGGAGGCCGAGACGTGGCAGGGGCTGAGGGTGTGCCAGGAGCAGCCGCGGGAGGGCTACGACCGCGACGCCTACGGACGGGGGTACGAGAACCTCGAGGACGAGATCATCAGCATGTTGCCCGACACGATGAAGGCCGGCGGGATGGTCTACACGCCCTACTCCTGCCTCGCGTTCGACGTCGAGGCTGACGGCACCGCGGCGACCGACATCGAACACATCGTGGCCCTCGCCGAGGCGCACGACTCCTGGATCGCCGACGACCGCCGCCGGGACATCGCCAGCGACCTCGATAACCTCACGATCGCCGACCCGACGGTGAAACGAACCGAGAAGGGCGATCGGGACGCGGCCGGGTGGATGCCGGCCCGGCACGGGCGCTGGTTCGCGGAACGGGTGATCGCCGTCAAGCTGAAGTACGGCTTGAGTGTCGACCCGGCTGAACAGGACGCCCTCGAGACCCTGCTCGGAAGCACGGCGGCGGACCTGAACTGCATGACCGAGGACACCACGCCGCCCACGGTGGCCATCAGGAGCATCGCCCGCAGGCCTACCTCCGGCCCCTTCCCGATCACGATCGCCTTCTCGGAACCGGTGACCGGATTCGAGGTCACGGACCTCGCCGTCACGAACGGCGCCACCTCGGGGTTCGGCGGGAGCGGCAGACACTACACCGCGACGATCACCCCGGCCGCGTCGGGCACCGTGACAGTGGACATCGCGGCCGGCGCCGCTCGGGACGCCGCAGGGAACCCGAGCTCGAGAGCCGGCCAGTTCTCCATCATCGCCGACCTGACGCCGGTCCCCGCCCTGCCGACGCTCGGCGCGATCGCACTCGCCGTGCTGTTGCTGGCCGGGAGCGTGCGCCGGCGGGCTCGGCACTGAGAATCACGCGCGCACGCGTGGACCGCGACCCCTGCCTGAGCCGCCAGCCCAGACGAAGCAGCCGGCACCGCGCGCTGCGCCGGCGGGGCCGGCGAACATACTTACGCGCAACGGCGTGCTGCCAAGGTGCATCCGCCGAACCAGCGACCGGCGGGTCAGAAGGCCACCAGCGTCTGCAGGTAGAAGAAGTCCGCGGTGTCCTCGCTGAAGTCCGCGTCGCGCAGGTACGCGCCCCCGAAGAAGCGCCCGTAGCCGATCTCGAGCCCGACCGGCCCCGCCGGCAGCCGAAGCGTCACGTCGAGCTCGTTGCCGACGTGGGCCGAGGCGGGCGTACCGCCGGCCCGGTGCACGACGGCGCCGCCGACGTTGTACCACGCGTCGGTGCCGGGCGCCGCCAGGGCGAAGTCCTGCAGGGCGACGCGCAGCGTCGTGCGACGAGGCAGCGTTGCCTCGACCGTGACCTCGGCGTTGCGCAGGTTCTGCAGCGCGAAGAGGTCCATGTAGCCGTAGTAGGCGTGGCCCAGCGGATAGAGCTGGTCGAACGTGCCGTGGACGCGGTCGGCCGGGTCGTCGTCGCCGCTGCCCAGGTTGAACGCGGCCCCGAGCTTCAGCCTGCCCGGGAGGGCGGTCGCGTAGGAGCCGCCGGCGTGGACGAGCGAGGCCCGGTGGTCCAGGCCGCCGTAGCGCCCGGACTGGACGGCCAGCTCCCCGTCGAACGTCCAGGGCCCGTGCCGCGTCTCGACGCGGGTGCCCGCGGTGTGAACGGCGTCGTCGAGGCGCGCCGCGCGGCGCAGCAGCCAGTAGCCCTCGACCGCGCCGCCGGGGACGAGCGACGTGTCGGTGTAGTAGACGCCGTGGAGCTGGCTGTTGAACATTCGGCTGCCGGTGGGCCCGTGGTCGTTGAAGCCGGTCGGCGCGACCGGGACGAGCCGGGTGGCGAAGGCGTCGATCCGGCGGCCCGGGCCGGCGCCGACCTCGACCCGCACCCCGTCGAAGACCCGCGCCGTGTTGACCCACTCGAGCGGCGACACCATGCGCTGCGAGCCGTAGACGAGCTTCTGCCGTCCGATGCGCACCGACGCCCGGACCTGCCCCGAGGAGGGCGATGCGACGTCCAGGTAGGCCTGGTGGAAGTCGAGCTGGTCGGCGAAGATGTTGGGCGTCCGCGTCTCGCTGATCGCCTGCTCGCCATGGATGCGGGCATCCTGCAGCTCGACGATGCCGGTGACCCGGTCGGTCGGGTCCCAGGTCAGGCCGAAACGGAACCGCGAGAGCAGATAGTCCTCGTCGTTGCCGGGCCGCTCGCCGTCGAACTTGGCGTTGCGGCGGCTCTCGGTCCGCAGACGGACCTGCGAGCCCAGGGTGAGGCCCGGCAGGATCTCGCGCCAGTCGGAGGGTTCCTCGACCTCGGCCTGCACCGCCGACCGGGTTGCCCGCGCGTCCCGGACCGCCGACATGTCCTGGCCGCCCTGCGCGCTCTCGTCGGCGGGCTCAGCCGTGCCGGGCGCGGCGAAAGCAACCACCGAGAAGAGGACCGGCGCCGCCGCGGCGGCGAAGCGGCGGCGTGCGCCAGGGCGTGCAGGGAAGCAAGAGTGTCGTATGCGCATGCCGAATTCGGAATCAACATTCGTGCCAACTGCGCGCGAGCCGGGCCGCGGCCCGGCGTGCCCGCTCGTCCACACTCATGAACCGGGGCGCAGGCGATGTGCGGCCGCGCCTTCCGGCACGGTTCGTCGTCTGCGGCCCCGTCGTTCGCGTGGATTCGCGTCACCGGACCGGACATTCTTGTAGCCTCCCGCCCCTCCGACGGTGTTCCGCGGCTACCGGCCCAACCCCTCGAGCACGCACCCCCCAATCCGACAGTGTTCCGCGGCTGAACCCCTCGAGCACGCACCCCGCCAATCCGACGGTGTTCCGCGGCTACCGGCCCCAACCCCTCGAGCACGCACCCCGCCAATCTGCAAGTCCCTGAACCTCGCCCGCGATCCGACGGCCGGTCTCCGGGCCCCGACGGCCACCCGCGGCGCGGGCGGAACGCGTGTAGAATGGGAGCCGCAGAGCGGAGACGGACAACTCCAAGGAGGGACATTCCCCCAGACACGTTCCGGTTTCTCGCGGCGGGGCCTCGGCGTCCAGGATGGTTTGCGGTGGGAAGAGAAGACCCAGTGCCGGATCAGACGGAGGAGGTACGCGCATGAGACTCGGAAGAAGGTTGCTCGCAAGCACGGCAGCGGTCCTGCTGCTGGCGCCCGCTCTCGCCGTGGCGCAGAGCTCGATCGGGGGCTCGGTCACGGACGACACCGGGGGAGTGCTCCCCGGCGTGACGGTCGAGGCGTCCAGCCCCGTCCTCATCGAAGGCTCTCGCATCGTCTTCACCGACGCCACCGGCAACTACAACATCGTCGATCTGCGGCCGGGCGTGTACGCCGTCACGTTCACCCTGCCGGGCTTCGGCACCCAGGTGCGCGACGAGCTGATCCTCGGCGCCGACGTGGCCCTGCCCCTCGACGTGGTGATGGCCGTCGGCTCGGTCGAGGAGACCATCACGGTGTCGGGCGAGACGCCGGTGGTCGACGTGCAGCAGGTGCAGCGCATCGAGGTGCTGACCCGCGAGACGCAGGAGGCGATTCCGACCGGGCGCAGCATGTGGTCGTATGCGCTGCTGATTCCGGGCGTCAAGGTGCACAAGCCCGACGTGGGGGGCACCGCCGGCGCGCAGCAGTCCGAGATGATGGGCCGCGGGCTCGACGCCGCCCACACCACCGTCGAGATCGACGGCATGATGATCAACTCGATGGTCAGCGACGGCCGCTACCAGGCCTACCTGAACCCGATGCTGTCGGCGGAGACGTCGTACACGACGTCGGGTCAGGGGGCCGAGACGCAGACCGGCGGCCTGCGCATCAACATGATCCCGAACGAGGGCGGCAACCAGTACAGCGGCAGCTTCTTCGGGGGCGGGACGCCGGGCGCCTGGCAGGCCGAGAACATCAACCAGAGAATCCAGGCCCTGGGCGTCGACGAGGTGCCGAAGGTCGACATCATCTACGACTTCAACACCGCGGTCGGCGGCCCGATGGTCCGCGACCGCCTGTGGTTCTTCGCGACGGCGCGGCGGAACGTCGTCGACGCCGGGGTGCTCAACAGCACGAACCGCGACGGGACCCCGGCCCTCGACCGGAACAGCATCACGAACGGCAACGCGCGGCTGACGTGGCAGATGACGTCGCAGCACAAGATATCGGCCATGTTCGACAAGGTGCGGAAGCGCCGCTTCAGCCAGCACGCCTTCGGCGAGGACATCGAGACGGCGGCGTCGACGTGGAACTCGCCTCACTACGACGTCGGGACCGCGAAGTGGACGGGAACGATGTCGAACCGGATGCTGGCCGAGTTCGGCTTCTCGCTCCACTTCGGCGACTGGGACCCCAGCTACTACCAGTACAGCCCATTGGGGTCGATCTACCAGGAGCGGCCCGGCAACGTGGGCCTGTGCCCCGAGACGCCCTGCTACTGGGACGTGGGCTCGCCCGAGGCCATGCTGCAGATGCCGGTGTCGATGGGCGGCGACCCCTGGTACAGCGTGGTCGCCAAGAACGACACCTATCTGGGCCTGATCTACGGCGCCAAGGACGACGGCGAGACCAACAACTACACGCACCGCTGGGCGTACCAGAGCGCGCTGTCGTACGTCACCGGGTCTCACAGCTTCAAGTTCGGGATGAACTTCACCACGGGGCACAACCGCTTCACGCGATCCAGCAACGGCAACCTCCTGCAGTTCTACGACGCCGCCCCGAACCCGAGGGGGCGAATACTCGACTTCGTCACCTGCAACCACTACGCCGCGGACGCCAACATCACCGCCGGCCTGCCCTGCGGAACCACCGGGCTCCCCGACCGCGTGAACGTCTTCGCCCATCCCACCTACACGTCGGTCAAGCTGAACTACAACGGCGGCATCTTCGCGCAGGACTCGTGGACCATCGACCGCCTGACCCTCAACTACGGGCTGCGGGTCGACTTCGCGGCCGTCTCGGTGCCGGCGACGCCGAAGGGGCAGGGCCGGTTCGTCGGCTCCTACGTCCTGACCGGGCGCGACTCCTCCGAGCTGCCCGGCTTCGGGCCCGACTTCGCGCCGCGGTTCAGCGCCGTCTACGACGTGTTCGGCGACGCCCGGACGGCGCTGAAATTCGGGTGGAACAAGTACATGCGCGACGTCGGCGGCGACCTGCCGAGCCGCTACTCCTACGGGGCGAGCATCAGCGACACGCGCGACTGGTTCGACTGCCACATGGTCGTGGACGCCAGCGGCAACGGCGTCTGCTCGGGGCTCAACCCCCACGGCAGCAACTACGACGACATCGCCCAGGACTGGGAGATCGGACCGCGGTCGTCCGCGACCTTCGGCGTGCCCACGAGCCCGACGCGGAACCCCGATCTGGCCAACTTCCCGCGCGAGTACAACCGCATCTGGACCGTCGGCGTCCAGCAGGAGGTGATCCCGGGCCTGTCGGTCAGCGCCGAGTACCGGCAGCGGACTTACCACAACACGTTCGCGGAGGACAACCGGTCCCACACCTTCGCGAGCTTCGGGGCCCTGCCGGACGGCACCCCCGATCCGGCGTACGCCGGCACCGGCCGCTACATCGACGTGCTGCGGCCGTATCCCCTCGTGGGGTCGATCACCGTCTTCAACGTCGATCCCGCCGTCCGCACGTCCGCCGACCTCTGGGACGCGGGAAGAGGCGAAGGCTACTCGAACGTCTACCGCGGCTTCGAGCTGAGCGTGCAGGGCCGGCTGGCGGGCGGCGGCACCATCTTCGGCGGCTGGTCGGTCGAGGACAGCGGTCGCGTCAGCATCTACAACTACAACCGGGGCGCGGGGAGCCGTTTCGGCGGCGAGGTCAACACCTGCTCGGACATCATGCAGCGGGGCGACAACCCGAACGAGCTGCGGTTCTGCGACACCGGCGCCTACCCGCGGCCGTTCCGCAACGAGTTCAAGCTGTCGGGCACGCAGCCGTTCTCGCTGCCGGTCATCGGCGACATGCAGCTCGCGGCGTCGCTACAGGCGTATCCGGGCGGCCAGGGCGACTGGGGCGGCCTGCAGGAGGGGCTCTACGTCCACCGCACGTCGTCCAATCCGCTGCTGGGCACCTACTCCGAGACCCTCTACGGGCAGCCGGGGCACTGCGTCGCGCCCTGCGCGCTGGGAACGCGCATCGCGGACACGCCGACCGTGTCGACGAGCACCGGCGGCTACTGGATTCCGATGATCCCGCTGAACAGCGTGAAGTTCGAGCCGTACTGGACGCAGCTCGACGTGAACGTGCAGAAAGTGTTCAACATCGGAAGCTGGCGCTACGACGCCCGCTTCGAGTTCTTCAACGTGCTGAACAACGCGGTGGAGATCTACCACAGCGGCTCGCGCAACGCCCTCGGCAGCACCGGGGCCGGCTACCAGAGCCTGTCGA
Source organism: Vicinamibacterales bacterium (assembly GCA_965204675.1). GTDB lineage: Bacteria > Acidobacteriota > Vicinamibacteria > Vicinamibacterales > UBA8438 > JAJEEA01. Next base: position 2,826,780 of record OZ242003.1, on the reverse strand, counting down.
GCTGGGAGCGGGCCGCGCGCGTGCTCGAAGGCCGCGTCGTCCGCTTCGCGGTCACCGCCCGGTTCTAGCCGCTCGGGGCCGTCCCCGCTTCCGTCCGGGCCGGGAGAGAGCGCCCTCTCTCCCGGCTCCCTCCCGACGCCCGGCCTCACCCCGGCCCCGCCGCCCGCAGCCCCTTCCAGATGCTGCCGCACATCGCCAGCATCACCAGGGCGATGGGAAAGCCGGTGACGAGCGACGCGGTCTGCAGCGCCACCAGGCCGCCGCCGAGCAGCAGGGTGATGGCGACGATGCCCTCGAACGCGCACCAGAACACGCGCTGCGCGACCGGCGCGTCGAGCTTGCCGCCGGCGGTGATGGTGTCGATGACGAGCGAGCCCGAGTCGGAGGAGGTGACGAAGAAGACCATCACCAGCACGATGCCGACGACCGACGTGACGCCGGCGAGCGGCATCGTCTCGAGCATCCGGAACAGGGCCAGCTCGGGCTGCTGCGCCCGCACCGCCTCGACCGCCGCGGTCTCGCCCGCCTCCAGATAGTGCGACAGCGCCGTCGCCCCGAAGACGTTCATCCAGAGGGCCGAGACCAGCACCGGCGCGACCAGCATGCAGCCGACGAGGGCGCGCACGGTGCGGCCGCGCGAGACGCGGGCGATGAACATGCCGACGAAGGGGGCCCACGCGAGCCACCACGCCCAGAAGAAGGTGGTCCACCCGTGCAGGACGTCGAGGTCGTCCCGGCCCACCGAGTTGCCTAGCGGTACGATGGCCGCGGCGTAGTGGCCGAGGCTGGCCGCGAACCCGCCGAGCAGGTCGCCGGTGGGCCCCACCGCGAGCACGAACGCAAGCAACAGCAGGGCGAGGACGAGGTTGGCCTGGCTGAGGCGCCTGACGCCCCGGTCGAGCCCCATGACCACCGACGTCAGCGCGATGGCGGTGATGCCCGCGATCAGCAGCACCCGCGTCGTGTCGGTGGCCGGCACCCCGAACAGGTGGTCGAGCCCCGCCGCCATCTGCTGGGCCCCGAGGCCGAGCGACGTCGCCAGCCCGAAGAGCGCCGCGAACACCGCGACGATGTCGACGACGTGGCCGAACCAGCCCCACACCGCGTCGCCCAGCAGCGGGTAGAACCCCGACCGCAGCGTCAGCGGCAGCCCGAGGTTGTAGGCGGAGAAGCCGAGGGCCAGCGCGACCACCGCGAACATGGCCCAGGGGTGCACGCCCCAGTGGAAGATGGCGGTGGCGATGGCGAGCCGGCGGACGGCGGCGGTGTCGGCCGGATCGGCGCCGAGCGGCGGGTTCAGGAAGTGGTCGACGGGCTCGGCCACCCCGAAGAACATCAGGCCGATGCCCATGCCCGCCGCGAACAGCATGGCGAACCACGCCCAGTTGGAGTAGTCGGGCCGGGCGCCGGGGCCGCCCAGGCGGACGCGGCCGGCCGGCGTCACGAGCAGCAGCAGGCAGAAAAGGACGAAGACGTTGCCGGCGCCCAGGAACACCCAGTCGAACGTCGAGGTCAGCCAGGTGTAGAGGGCGTCGAAGACCCCGCCGGCGGCCTCCCGGAACGCCAGCACGCCGGCGACGAACGCGACGATGGTGAGGCTGGAGACGACGAAGACGGGGTTGTGGACGTCGAGGCCCAGGAACTGGATGTTGTCCCGCCCGAGCTCGTAGTCGGTCTCAGCGGCGATGGCCATGCGGAACCTGCTCTGCGGGACCGGCCGGCTCGGTCCGGACAACGGCCCGCCGCCCGACCGCAACCGTCTCGACGAAACGCCGAGCGGCGACGGTCGAGGTGCGGCGTCGACTCGGCGTCATCGTAGCGCGTCGCCGAGGCCGACGCCACGCCGGCGCCCGCGGGCCCCTGGAATCTTGCCGCGGTTCGGGGCCCTGCGTTACGCTGGACAGATGTCCAGCCTCGGGCTTCCCGCGCCAGCTCCGGGCGCTCCGACGGCGGCGGTAGCCGAACCCGACGCGGCAGCGCCGACGACGGCGGTGGCCGAACCCGGCGCGACGGCGCCGACGGCCGAACCCGGCGCGGCGGCGCCGACGACAGCGGTGGCCGAACCCGGCGCGGCGGCGCCGACGGCCGAACCCGACGCGACGGCGCAGGTGGGCGAACCCGACGCGGCGGCGCCGACGGCCGAACCCGACGCGGCGGCGCCGACGGCCGAACCCGACGGGGCGGCGCCGATGGCCGAACCCGGCGCGGCGGCGCCGGTGGCCGAACCCGACGCGGCGGCGCCGGTGGGCGAACCCGACGCGGCGGCGCCGGTGGGCGAACCCGGCGCGACGGCGCACGCCGCGGCAGCGGCGACCGTTCCCTGGGCCCTGCTCGCGGTCGCGGTCGCGTCGACGAGCATCATCGTCGGGGTGATCTGGGACATCTCGTGGCACCGGTCCATAGGCCGCGACTCGTTCTGGACGCCGGCCCACCTCGCCATCTACCTGGGCGGAATCGTCGCGGGGCTCTCGTGCGGCTGGCTGGTGCTGCGCACCACCTTCGCGGGCAGCCCGCGGGAACGGGCCGCCGGCGTCTCGTTCTGGGGCTTCCGCGGCCCGCTGGGGGCTTGGCTCTGCGTCTGGGGCGCGCTGGCCATGGTCGTGTCCGCCCCGTTCGACGACTGGTGGCACAACGCCTACGGGCTCGACGTCGAGATACTGAGCCCGCCCCACGTCGTCCTCGCCATGGGCATGTTCGGCATCGGCGCCGGCGCGATGCTGATGGCGGTGGCCCGGCAGAACCGCGCGCCGGCCGACCGGGTGCTCCAGGGGCTGTTCCCCTACGCGGGCGGCCTGGTGATCCTGATGGTGGCGACCCTGTTCGCCGAGTACATCATGACGCCCAACCAGCAGCACGCGCCGACGTTCTTCCTCGTGAGCGCCGCCATCTTCCCCTTCCTGCTGACCGGCATCGCCCGGGGCGCGGCGTCGCGGTGGGGGGCCACCGCCGCCGGCGGCGCCTACATGGGCGTCACCCTGCTCATGATGTGGACGCTGCAGCTCTTTCCCGCCCAGCCGATGCTGGCCCCGATACTGCGCGACATCGACCGCATGGTGCCGCCGTCGTTCCCCATCCTGCTCGTGGCCCCGGCCCTCGTCATCGACGCCGCCATTCGCCGGATGCCGGCCGGCGTGGGCGGCATCCGGCGCCTCGCGGGCGCCGCCGGGGCGGGCGTCGCCGCGATGCTCGCGCTCGCCGCCGTGCAGTGGCCGTTCGCCGGGTTCCTCCTGACCGAGGGCGCCCGCAACTTCGTCTTCGCGGCCGACCAGTTCGGCTACAACGTCGCCCCCGGGGCCTTCCAGTACGAGTTCTGGGGCGAGCCGATGACGGCGGGGGCGGCGGGCCGCACCGCGCTGGTCGCCGCGGTGTCGGCCGCCCTCGGCCTCTGGTGCGGCGACTGGCTGGCGCGGGTCCGGAGGTAGCGTGGCCGCCTCGCTCCGGTCCTTCGTGCCGCCGCACCGCGGCCCCCGAGCGCCCGAGGTCGCCCGCGTCCCGCCCCGGCTCTGCGGGCCGCCGCGACGCGGCCCCCGAGCGCCCGAGGTTGCCCGCGTCCCGCCCCGGTTCTTCGGGCCGCCGCGACGCAGCCCCCGAGCGCCCGAGGTTGCCCGCGTCCCGCCGGCGAGTGCGTTCGTCACCCGGCTGCGCACACGTGCCGCTGTCCTGCTCGCGGGCGTGCTCGCCGCCGCCGGCGGGGTGGTCGCCTCGGCCCACGTGGGTACCTCCAACGCCTACTTCGACGGCGCGGCGGGGCCCTACGGCGTCCGCGTGATCGTGCGGACGCCGGGCGTGATCCCCGGCCTGGCCCAGGTCACGGTGCGGATTCTCGACGGCGAGGGCGTCGACCGGGTGACGGTGCGCCCGTTGCGGTCGGACGTGGGGCTGGAGGGCGCACCGCCCCCCGACGCCGCCCGCCCCGTGCGGGGCGAGGCGGGGCTGTACGGCGGCGAGCTGTGGCTGATGACGGCCGGTTCGTACAGCGTGGAGGTCGGCGTGGCCGGCACCGAGGGAGAAGGGACCGTCTTCGTCCCGGTGCTGGCGGTGGCCGAGCGGCGGCTCGGCATGGATCCCGTGGTCGGTCTGGGGCTTGCCGCCGCCGCCCTCTTCCTGTTCGCGGGGGCGCTGACCATTCTCGGTGCCGCCGTCCGCGAGAGCGTGCTCGAGCCGGGCCGCAAGCCCGACGCGTGGCGGCGCCGCCGCGGCCGCCTCGCGATGGTCGTGTTCTCGGTCGTGCTCGCCGCCGCCCTCGGCGGCGGCTGGCGCTGGTGGGACGCGGTCGACGCCGCCTACCGGAGCCGCATCTACCGCCCGTGGAGCACCACCGCGGCCGTGACGGCGGCCGGCGGGCGGCAGGTCCTGACCCTCGAGATCGACGATCCCCGGTGGGCCGCCGGCCGGGGCCGGCCCGGAGCGGCGCTCCTGCCGGACCACGGCAAGCTGATGCACCTGTTCCTGGTGCGGGCCGAGGACCTGTCGGCGTTCGCCCACGTCCACCCCGTGCGCGACGGTGACGGCGGCGGCGACGCGTCGTTCACGGTGCCGCTGCCGCCGCTGCCGGCCGGCGAGTACCGCATGTACGCCGACATCGTGCACGAGAACGGCTTCGCGCCGACGCTGGTGAACACCGTGCAGGTGCCGCCGAACAGCTACGGCGCGGGCGGGACGTCGGCGGCGGCCGGTCCCGCGGCCGGCGGCTCCCCGGCTGCGGGCGGCTCGCCCGCGGCCGGCGCCTCCCCGGCTGCGGGCGGCTCGCCCGCGGCCGGCAGTTCGCTCGCGGCCGGCAGTTCGCTCGCTGCCGACGGCTCGCGTGCGGCCCGTGGGCGCGCGGCGGCGGCCGACGGAGGCGCCCCGGCGTGGCCGCCGGACGGTGATCCGTCGCCGGCCGCCCCGGCTCCCGACCCCGACGATTCGTGGGCGGCCCTGCGCCCCCACGGCGAGGCGCGGTCCGAGAGCTACCGGTTGCCCGGCGGCCGCACGGTCCACTGGGAGCGGGCCGGCCCCATCGGCGTCGACACCGACGCGACGCTGCGATTCTCGGTGACCGAGCCGGACGGGTCGCCGTCCGTGCTCGAGCCCTACATGGGCATGCTCAGCCACGCCGCGGTCCTGCGGGACGACGGCTCTCTGTTCGTGCACCTGCACCCGGCCGGCAGCATCAACCTCACCGCGCAACGCCGCTTCGCCGAGCTGGAAGCCGACGGCACGCGCGCCGGAGCCGGGCCCGCCACGGAACACCAGGGGCCGGGGCACGCCGCGACCCCGCCGACGAACACCGTGACGTTCCCGTTCGTCTTCCCGGAACCGGGCGCCTACCGCATCGTGGTGCAGGTGAAGCCGGGTGCGGCGGTCGAGACGGCGGCGTTCGACGTGGAGATCGGCGAAACGCCCTCGTCCTGAGGGTGGGCCGGGGCGCGTCGTCGAGATCGGCGAAGCGCCCTCGTCCCGAGGGCGGGCCGGGCGCGTCGTCGAGGTTCCGCGATGCGCTACGATGAGGGGAAACACCGTGCGACGGGAGGTCAGGGGTGGCAATCACGCTCAACGTGAACGGTGAGCCCCGCACAGTGGACGTGGAGCCGGACACGCCGCTGCTGTGGGTGCTGCGGGACACGCTCGGACTGACGGGCACCAAGTTCGGATGCGGCATCGCCGCCTGCGGGGCCTGCACCGTGCACGTGGACGGCCGCGCCGTCCGCACGTGCACGGTGCCGGTGTCGGCGGTCGAGGGCCTGGCCGTCACCACCATCGAGGGCCTAGCCGCGGACGGCCGGCTGCACGCGGTGCAACAGGCCTGGGTGGACCACCAGGTGCCGCAGTGCGGGTACTGCCAGTCGGGCATGATCATGGCCGTCTCGGCCCTCCTCGCGCAGCGGCCCGACCCGAGCGACGCGCACATCGACGCCGCCGTCACCAACATCTGCCGCTGCGGCACGTTCGTCCGCGTGCGCCGGGCCATTCACGCCGTCGCCAGGGGCGGCGCCTTCACCGGGGGCGGCGCCGTCGCCGAGGGCGAAACTGTCGCCAGTCGCGGGGCTGCCCCCGCGGACGGCGGGGTCGCCGGGGACGGAAGGGAGGCGCGCCATGGGTAAGTGGACACGCCGCGCCTTCATCGGGGCCGGGACCCTCGTCGGGGGCGGCTTCGTCCTCGGCATCGCCGGCGTCGTCATCGCGCCCGGCCGCCACGGCATCGTCTCGGCCGACGCCGCCGACAAGGGCGAGCTGACGACCTGGATCACCGTCACCCCCGACGACCTCGTCACCATCCTGATTCCCCACTGCGAGATGGGACAGGGGTCGCAGACGGGGCTCGCGATGATGGCGGCCGAGGAGATGGAGGCCGACTGGGACCGGGTGCGCATCACCGAGGCGCCGGCCCTCGACGCCTACGCCAACGCCTACATGCTGCGCGCGTTCACCGGCGAGTCGATGCCCGCGCCGGTGGGGCGCGCCGTCGACTACGGCGCCTACCGCCTCGCGCGCTGGTTCGGCACCCAGGCCACCGGCGGCTCGATGGCGGTGCGCGGCACCGGCTACGGCATGAAGCTGGCCGGCGCGGCAGCCCGCGAGATGCTGCTCGCGGCTGCGTCCGAGCGCTTCGGCGTCCCCGTCGACGAGTGCCGAGCCGAGCGGTCGCGCGTCACCCACCCGTGGTCGCGCCAGAGCGCGAGCTTCGGCGACCTCGCGAGGGCCGCGGCGGCGATGCCCGCCCCCGACGACCCGCCCCTGAAGGACCCCGACGCCTACACCATCCGGGGCACCCGGAAGCCGCGCTTCGACATTCCCCCGAAGGTCGACGGCAGCGCCACCTACGGCATCGACTTCACCCTGCCCGGCATGCTCTACGCGGCCGTCGACATCGCCCCCGTCCAGGGGGGCCGGCTCGTGTCGGTCGACCCCACTCCGGCGCAGGCGATGCCCGGCGTGAAGCGGGTCGTCGAGCTCGACGAGGCGGTCGCGGTCGTCGCCGACAGCTTCTGGCGCGCCCGCCAGGCCCTGGCGGCGCTGAGCCCCGATTACGACGACGCCGGACACGGCGAGGTCTCCAGCGAGACCATCTTCGCGGCGTTCGACGAGGCCCTCGGCGACGCCCCGGAGATGCCCGAGGACGCCGCCCGGGTCGTCACCGCCGACTACCGCGTCCCGTTCCTCGCCCACGCCACCATGGAGCCCATGGCGTGCACGGCCCGCGTCGAGGGCGACCGCGCAGAGGTGTGGGCGGGCACCCAGGACCCCCTGAACGCCCGCTCCACCGCCGCCAACGCCCTGGGCCTCGACGCGAACCGGGTCCACCTGACCAACCTGATGCTCGGCGGCGGCTACGGCCGGCGCCTGCCGTTCTGCTTCGACTACGTCGACCTCGCCGCGCGCATCGCGCAGGCCATGTCGCCCGCCCCCGTCAAGCTGGTGTGGAGCCGCGAGAACGACATCCGGCACGGCTACTACCGGCCGGCCGCGATGTGCCGCTACGCCGGCGCCCTCGCCGCCGACGGCCGCCCCCTCGCGGTCGGGGCCCACTACGCGGGCGGCGGCGACCGCGAGTCGCTGTTCATGCCCTACGCCATCCCCGAGCGGCGCTTCGAGAGCCGGAACGCGCGGCACCACGTCCGCGAGGGCGCGTGGCGCTCGGTGCTGAACTCGCAGCACGGCTTCTTCAAGGAGTCGTTCATCGACGAGATGGCCCACGCCGCGGGCCGCGACCCCTACGAGTACCGGCGCAACCTGATGGACGGGCACCCCCGGTTCCGCGCCGTCCTCGACCGCGCGGCGGAGATGGCGGGCTGGGGCGACCCCCTGCCCGAGGGCGAGGGCCGCGGCATCGCCGTCGCCGAGAGCTTCGGTTCGATCGTCGCCCAGGCCGCGCACGTCGCGGTGTCGCCGCAGGGCGCGCTCCGCGTCCGCAACGTGTGGGCCGCCGTCGACTGCGGCGACGTCGTCGAGCCCGACAGCGCCGCCGCCCAGATCGAGGGCGGCGTCGTCTTCGGCCTCTCGGCCGCCCTCGTCGGCGAGATCACCATCGCCGAGGGGCGCGTCGTGGAGAGCAACTTCCACGACCACCAGATGATCCGCATGGCCGACGCCCCCGACGTCGAGGTCGCGTTCATCCGCTCCGGCGAGCGCCTCGGCGGCCTCGGCGAGCCCGGCGTGCCGCCGGTGGCCCCGGCCGTCACCAACGCCATCTACGCCGCGACGGGCATACGGGTGCGAAATTTGCCGATCAAGAACCAGAGGCTGTCGCGCGCGTAGAGAAGGCCGACGCCAGTCGCGTCATGCCGAAGGTCCGGGATGCGATTCGCCGCGTAGAACAAGAGGGGTGGTCGTTGGTTCGCACCAGAGGAAGCCATCGCCAGTATCGACATCCCGACCGACGCGGGACCGTGACCATCGCGGGCAAGCCGAGCGACGATCTCCCGCGGGGCACGTGGGCCAGCATCGCCAAGCGAGCCGGCCTGAAGGAATGAGCCGAAATGCGGTACACCATCGTCATCGAGAAGTCGCCCGCGAACTACGCCGCGTACGCCCCGGACCTCCCCGGCTGCGTCGCAACCGGAGCCACCCGTGAGGAAACCGTCGACGAGATGCGCAGAGCCATCGAGTTCCACATCGAGAGTCTGCGCGAGCATGGCGACCCGGTGCCGGAGCCCCACTGCACGGCGACCGTGGTCGACGTCGCCGCGTGAGAACTGCGCGGCTTCGCGAAGGCCACGCTCCGCACGGATCCCGGGCGGGGTGCGTCGTCAGGGTCGGGCACCGGGAGGAGACGCCCACGGGCGCCGCGAGCGCCGGTCCGTGTCGCGAGGGTCGTCCGGCCACACCCGGTTCCGGAACCACCATTGCGCGGCGCCCAGCACCCCCGACAACACCAGCATCAGCGGGGCGTTGTCGATGATCGCCCGCACCGCAGGGGAGCCGAAGTACAGCAAGGCCCCGAGGCCCACGGCGACCGCCGCCCGCAACCCCCGGGGCATCCACTTGCCGACGGCATCCGACGGCTCCACCGGCTCGTTCGGGATCTCCCCCGTGATGCTCTCGCGATGAGGCGGTGCTGGTTCGACCACGGCTCGATGGGCGAAGCTACCCTGTCCGCTGCTCCCCGTCCGGTTTCCGGTGTCGGCTACTCAGGCGGTCCCGTCAGAGCCCGAGCTGGCTCGCCATGTCGTTGAAGTCGGTGGCCACCAGGTCGAAGTCGGGATCGGGCGTCAGGTCCCGCTCGACGCCCGGCGCGAACTCCGTCGGCCGCGGCACGTAGCCGGTCCGGAACCCGAGCCGGGCCGACGCCCGCAGGTCGCCCTTGTGGGCGGCCACCATCATGCACTGCTCGGGCTCGAGGCCCAGCAGGTCGGCCGCGGTCAGGTAGGCCTCGGGGTCGGGCTTGTAGTGGCGGGCCAGCTCGGCCGACAGCACCGCGTCCCAGGGGATGCCGGCGTTCTTCGCCATGTTGACGAGCAGGGCCACGTTCCCGTTCGACAGCGACGCCAGCACGTAGCGCGCCTTCAGCCGGGTCAGCCCCTCGACGGTGTCGGGCCACGGGGTCAGGCGGTGCCAGGCGCGGTTGAGGTCGTCGAGCTCCTCCTCGGTCAGGCTCTCGAGCCCATACTTCGGGACCAGTTCGTCGAGGATCATCCGGTGCAGGTCGTCGATCTTCGTCCACCCCAGCTCGCCCCGCCGGACGCGGCCCATCGCGGGGCCGTAACCGCCCCGCCAGTCGTCGGCGAACGCGGCCCAGTCGGCCTCGATGCCCTTGCGGCGCCCCACCGCCTCGCCCTCGCGGGTGATGCTCGTCCGCCAGTCGACCACGGTGCCGAAGACGTCGAACGTCATCGCCCGCACGCCCTGGATGCGCTCGCTCAGCTCCTGCCGCGCCGGAAGCGCCGCGAACGCCTCGGTCCGCGCAAATGCCGCCGCCACCAGCCCGGCCGAACCGCTCGCCAGGAACTCACGCCGTCTCATGTCTCGGTCGGTGCTTGACATCGAAGATCCTCCTGCCGTCCCGTGGCCCGTCGTCGCCACAGCGTAACGCTTCACCCTCGCCCCTGTCCACGCGGCCTCCTCCCCCCGCCGGTACGACCCCGGTTCCCCGGCCGCGCCGTCGCGACGTGCGCCCTCCCTTGGGCCGCCGCTCGCGACCTGCCGGCAGCGGCAGGAGTCGCGGTTCGACGAGGCTCTCGTGACCGGAGGATCCGCCAAGGCGCCGTGCTCGCCGGGCCGGCGCCGCCTTGACACCCGTACCCGCGGGGCATATGGTTGCCGAAAGTGCGCATCGTTGCACTCAGGGGTGACGACATGGGGACAGAACCAGCCGATCAGGGTAACGGGCTGCTCGCGAAGGGCGGGCGCGTTCTCAGCCACCTGGCGGTGGCGGCCATCGGGTTCGTGCTGATGATCGTCGGCCTCGGCCTCGGGGTGACGCTGATCATGCTCCCGGTCGGCCTGATCGTCGGCCTGATCGGCGTGGGACTGTTCGTGTGGGGACTCGTGGGTCACCGGTCGAGCTGACCGGCGAGGCGATTTCCCGACCACCCGCACCCATCGATCCGCTCGAGGCTCTCCGCCTCGATCAGCATTGGCGCGCACCCGGCGCCCTGCGCGGTTCGACGCCTCCTGGCCGCATTTTCTGATATTTTGAGAATCCGCTCTGCGGCAATCCGGCATGGAGTCCATCGGATGAACGAAACCCTCGTCGTCTCCGGTCGCGGCCAGATCACCCTGCCCGCCACCTTGCGCAAGCGCCTCGGAATCAAGGGCGGCGACGTGATGATTCTCGAGGACCGCGGCGACGAGATCGTGCTCAAGCCGGGCGTGGTGGTCGAGCTTCAGCTCTACGGCGAGGAGCAGGTCGCCCGATGGGACGCCGAAGATGCGCTGTCGGATGAGGAACGAACGCGCATCCTGGCCAGGTTGCCGGCATCGAAGGCCCCATGAGGCTGTTTCCTCGATGCCAATGTCCTCTTCACCGCCGCACACAACCCGCGAGGAAAGGCGGCCCTGGTCATCGAGCTGGGTGTCAGCGGCCACTGGGCGCTGTGCTCCAGTCGCCTTGCCGTCGAGGAGGCACGCCGCAACCTCGCACGGAAGTTCCCCCACTGTCTGGATCGCCTGGGTACGCTCGTGCGCAGCGTCAGGCTGGTCGAACATCGAGCCGCGCTCGACTTCCCCCAAGGACTGGCGCGCAAGGACCGGCCCATCTTCCAGGCGGCGCTGGCGTGCCAAGCCACCCACCTGCTGACCGGTGACCTGAAAGACCTCGGCCGATTCATGAACAGACCCGACGAGACGCGGGGCGTCCGCATCCAGACCGTGGCCGAGTTCCTGGACCAGCTCGGCCAGCCGGGTCGCGTCAGGTGATGCGCCCCGCTTCGGCTCCAGTTGGCCGTCACGGCAAACCGAACACGAACAGGTTGTTCCCCGCGCTCGGGCTGATCTCCGGGGTCAGCCGAATGAACCCGGACGCGGTGCCCGCGGTGCCGGTGCTGACCGCCACGTACTGGCGGCCGTCCACCGCGTAGGTGATGGGGAAGCCGGTGACGGCCGAGCCGAGGTTCACCTCCCACAGCACTTCGCCGGTCTCGTCGTCGAAGGCCCGGAAGCGCCCGTTGACGTCGCCGCCGAACACGAGACCGCCGCCGGTGGCGACGAGCGACATGGTGGCGGCGCGCTGCTCGTGGAGCCACTCGGTGGCCCCGGTCTCGGCCGAGATCGCGTGCACGGTGCCGAGCTGGTCGTGACCCGGGGCGAACTGGGTGCGCACCGCGAGGGCGTAGAGGGCCATGCCGCCCTCGCGGGTGGCCATCATGCGCGCGCAGGCGTTGCGCAGCGGCATGTACATGGTGTTGGTGCGCGGGCTGTAGGCGCCGGCCTCCCAGTCCTTGCCGCCGATCCAGGTCGGGCAGGCCAGCACCTCCTGCCCCTCGGCGCTGAAGACGACCTCGGCGTTCTCGGTCACGTCTCCGGTCGCGCCGTCGATGGCGCTGATGACGTTCTGGGTCACCGTCGGCCGCGCCCACAGGAACTCGCCGGTGGCCCGGTCGAGGGTGTACACCACGCCGGTCTTGCCGGGAATGCCGGTGAGTACCTGCCGCACCGCGCCGGGCTCGAGCCCCGGGTTGATCCAGCTCACCGCGGCCGGGTCCGGGGCCACCGCGGTGTCCACGAGCAGGCGCTCGAACGGGTGGTCGAGGTCCCAGTGGTCGTTCAGGTGCTGGTAGTACCACACGATCTCGCCGGTGTCGCCGTCGAGAGCCAGGGTCGAGTTGTGGTACAGGTGCTGGTTCTCCACCCCCCCGAGCAGGAACTTCGGGGCCGGCGAGGTGACCGACGTGCCGATGTAGACGAGGTTCAGGGCGGGGTCCCAGCTCGGCGCCATCCACGAGCCGACGTGCACGCGCTCCTCGAAGGGGATGCCGCCCCACGTCTCGTCGCCGGGCTCGCCGGGGGCGGGAACGGTGCGCCGCCGCCAGACCTCGGCCCCCGTCGCGGCGTCGTGGGCGGTGATGACGCACGCGTCGGGGCCGCCCCGCGGCATGCAGCTCCGCCCCGAGACGACCTTGCCGCCGGCGATGATGGGGCCGGACGAGTGGCGGGCGGGGTTAGTCCGGTAGTCGAGGATCGCGGTCTCCCAGGCGAGGCGGCCGGTCATCGCGTCGAGGGCGAAGACGTGGTTGTCGACGCTCGTGTCGATGATGTGCCGGCCGAAGATGGCGATGTTGCGGTTGGTGGTGAGGCCCCCCACGTACTCCTCGACGTCGTCGGGTGACTCCCGGCGATGCTCCCAGACGAGGTCGCCGGTGGCCGCGTCGATGGCCTGGATGACGTCGCCGGGGTTCGGCATGTAGAGAACGCCGTCGTAGGCGAGCGGCGTCCCCTCCTGGCTGCCCGCGGTCAGGCCGCGCGACCACGCCATCCGCAACGTCCCGACGTTGTCGCGGTCGATCTGGTCGAGGGGGCTGTAGCCCCAGCCGTCCGGCGTCCGCCGCCACGACAGCCAGTCGGCCGGCGCGGGGTCCTCGAGCATCGCGTCGGTGACGGGGACGAAGTCGTCGGCCGGCTGCGCGTGAACCGCAATCGGAACCGGCGCGAGAAGCAGCACGGCAGCGGTGCGGGCGAGCACGGATCGTGCGGCGCGGCGATGGCACGTCATTGGAAACCTCCCCACCCGGTCGGGCGGCTGCGCCGAAGCACCGGTTCGGATCCGGTCCGCTCCTCCGGAGAACCACCGCGCTGGAGCGGGGACCGGTCGTCGCCACAGCGTATCTTCTCGCCCGCGCCCTGTCCACGAGCGCCCGCCGCAGGCCGGCCGCGACCGCCCCCGGTGCCGCGCGACGTCCTCGACCTGTCGAGTCGTCCACCGAGGGCCTCTCCGCCCCTCGTCCGCAAGGCTGTCAGGGCAGCGCCCGGTCAGGCTCACCGGGCGCACAGACTCCTGCGCCCGGCTCCTTGGCCCACCGCCGCCGGTCACCACGTGATCGCCAGGGCGGCGCCGACGCGCTCCCTCGACACCAACGGCGAGATCGCCACGCGCCGCGGTTCGCGGACATACAGGTCCCGTAACCTCTCCGAGCGGAGGCTGTCGAGCGTCGCACCGATCAGCGCTCCGGCTACGCCGGTCAGGGCGGGCAGCGCCAGGCTGGCCTCTTCCGAGCCCGTACCGGTGAAGGGCAGCCAAGGAGCGATACCCACCGCGAACCCGAGCACTGCGCCGTCCGCGACCGGATCGTTCCAGCCCTGCCGCACACGCCGGACGCGGGCCTCGTCCAGCTCGACCCTGCGCCCGCCGGCGAACACGCTCAGGGAGACCGGCGAGATGTCGACGAGCCGGCCCGTGATCACCTCCCCGGACGGGGACGTAATCACCACGACGCTCCTGCCGATCTCGATCAGTTCCGCGAGCTCGCGGAACGAGTCGACGGGCTGCGCCCAGGCCGGGGCAGCCGCAAGGGCGATCACGAGAGCGACTCTCATCGGCACGGCGCACCTCCTTTGTCCCACCCTCCCCCGCCGAAGAACACGTCCGACCTGATGCCGCGGTCCTGCGCGCCGGCGGTAGCGCCGATGCGCGTGAGCGCCGCGGCGCCGACGCCGATTCCGTATCTCATCAACCCACCTCCTTGCCGAGCGAACCCTGCCGCGGCTCGGGAGCCGGCGGGACACCTCGACTGGAAGTGCGCGAGCGGGGCGCGGAACGGCTCATGGCAGCATCTACATCATCGCTGCGCCTCTCGAGCAGGTCGTGCCGGCGCCGGCGGAGTACACCCGTAGCGACCCCGACTACACCGTCTACGAGTGGCGGCTGACCGAGGGCGACAGGGAGAAGTGCCGGGCAAAGAAGAGCAAGGGTTGGCCCTCGGGCGCCGCGCTCGTCGGTCTGAACACGCTCGTCGGTCTGAACACGGGAGTCACTTTCGACGTGCCGATTGGGGAGCGGGCGTACTTTCGTGCGGGGTATCGGCCGCCCTTACGGCGGTGGTCGGGTTCGGGGCCAGGTTCTGAACGCCGCCGACGATGACCTCGCGACGGTGCTCAGTCCTCTGCCGCCCGGTCGCAGAACAGGGAGATACCCTGCCGCCGTCGACCGGCCATGCCTCCGCGCGTCGCCTCGCCGATCCACGTGCGACGCGGCGTCCCTCCGCCGGCCCCTGGCCCGGAGAGCGTCGCCTACGGCTCCGCTCACCGCCCAACCAACCCCGCCGGGAGTCTGCACCGTCTATGGCGCCGACCCCCAGGTATCAGTACTCCCGGAAGATGCGCCGGATCTCGTCGAGGTCGCGGGTCTTCGTGAGGGCGAGCATCAGGAGGATGCGCGCCTTCTGCGGGTTGAGGGTGTCGCCCGCAATCATGCCCCGCGCGTCGTAGCCGGGGAGGGGCACGACGCGGCCGCTGCCGGTGCGGTTCGACCGGACGACGACCGGGCGCTCGGCCCGGGGCAGCGAGGCGATCCGGTCGAGGGCGGCACGCTCGACGCGCGAGACGAGGCCCGCGCCCGTGCCCGCGAGCACGATGCCGTCGACCCCGGCCTCGACCAGGGTCTCGATCAACACCGGGTTCGGCTCGACGTACGAGTAGACGATGTCGACGGTGGGGAATCCGGCGACCCCGGCCAGATCGAACTCCGAGTCGGCGGTGTGCCGCTTCGTCGGTGCGCGGTAGAACGCCACCCGGTCGCCGTCGACGTAGCCGAGGAACCCGAGGTCGCGCGAGCGGAACGTCTCGACCCGGTAGGTGCTGGTCTTGGTGACGTCGCGGGCCGCGTTGATCTCGTCGTTCATCACCACCAGCACGCCCTTGCCCCGCGCCTCGGGGGCGGCCGCCGTCCGCACCGCGTTCAGCAGGTTCAGAGGACCGTCGGTGCTGATCGCGGTGGCCGGCCGCTGGGCGCCCACGAGGACCACCGGCCGGTCGTGGCGGACCGTCAGGTTCAGGAAGTAGGCGGTCTCCTCGAGGGTGTTGGTGCCGTGGGTGACGACCACCCCCGCGGCATCGGGATCGCCGCGGAAGATCTCGTCGATGCGGCCGGCCAGGGTCAGCCAGTCGTCGAAGGTGATGTTGGGGCTGCCGATGTTGACGACCTGCTCGACCCGAACGGTGGCGTGCTCGGCGATGGCCGGCACCGCCGCCACGAGCTCCTCGCCCGAGAACGCGCCCGACCGGTACTGGGTCAGGCTGGTCGACGACGAGCCGCCGCCGGATATCGTCCCCCCGGTGGCGAGCACCCAGACCACCGGCGGCGCGCCCGGCGCGTCCTGGGCGCGGGCCGGCCCGCCGTGCCCCAGGGCCCAGGCGGCGGAGACGGCGGCGAGGAACACCGCCGGCAGCGTGCGGCCCGGGCGAACGACCGCCGACGTTGCGACCGTCATGGTTGACGTTTCTCCTCCTGGATCTGGATCAGGTTGCCGCACGTATCGTCGAATACCGCGGTAATGACGGTCCCGAGGTCCGTCGGTGGCTGTACGAATCGCACACCCCTTGCCATGAGACGCTCGTGTTCGGCTTCGACGTCGTCAACCGCGAAGCCGGTCCAGGGGATGCCGTCCTCCACCAGGGCCCTCTTGAACGGACGCGCCGCGGGATGCTCATCGGGCTCGAGCACCAGCTCCGTCCCGTCCGGAGCTTCCTCGGACACGACGGTGATCCAGGCGTGCTCTCCCAGGGGAATGTTGTGCTTCAGCTTGAAGCCAAGCGTTTCCGTGTAGAAGCGAAGCGCCTTCTGCTGGTCGTCCACCATGACGCTGGCCCAGTGAATCCTCATCTCTCGAATGTCCTTTCATCTGTCGAGATCGGCCAACGCTCCGCGATGGCCTGCAGCGGGCCGCCCTCGAACCAGTGGAGCTTCGACCTCCCCTCGCGCCTCGTGCGAATCAGCCCGGCGGCCTCCAGAACGTCGAGGTGTTGCGTGATCGCCTGCCGCGAGGAGTTGATGCCGTGCTTCATGGTCAGGCGTGCGCAGAGCTCGAAGAGCGATTGACCCGACCGATCGACGAGTTCATCCAGGATGGCCCGCCGGGTCGGGTCGGCGATCGCGCGATACACGTCCACAAGACCAATCCAAGGCAAGTGCTCGCTTGCCTGTCAGGAGCCCATGATATGCAAGTAATTCCTTGCATGTCAACGGCTCAGCGCCGGCCCGGGCCGTAGAGCACGCGTCCCGGGCGCGCGCCGGTGGGCTCGCCGCCGTCGACGACGAGGGTCCCGTTCACCAGCACGTACTCGACGCCCTCGGAGTACTGGTGCGGCTCGGCGAACGTCGCGTGGTCGATGACGCGGGCCGGGTCGAACACCGCGAGGTCGGCGAAGAACCCCTCGCGCACGAGCCCGCGGTCGCGCAGGCCGATGCGCTGGGCGGTCGCGCCGCTCATCTTGCGCACCGCCTCCTCGAGGGTCAGCACTCCCCGCTCCCGCACGTAGCGGCCGAGGACGCGGGCGAAGGTGCCGTACTCGCGCGGGTGGGGCACGCTCTCGCCGAAGACCGACACCCCACCGTCCGAGCCGATGGCGGTGGCCGGGTGCCGCATGATGCGCTCGACGTCGGCCTCGTCCATCGCGTGGTAGATGGCCCGCGCGCCGCCGTTCTCGATGATCTCCATCACGAGGTCGGCGCCGGCGGTCACCGTCACCGCTTCGCCGCGCTCGGCGAGGATGTCGGCGAGGCTCTTCCCTTCGAGCGACCGGTCCCACTCGCAGAGCCCGATGACGATGTTCGCGGGGTCGCCGCCGCCGCGGTCGTGCTCGATGCGGTAGACGATCTCCTCGCGGATGCGGCGGCGGGTCTCGGGGTCCTCGAGGCGCGCGACGAGCTCGCTCCTGCCGCCCTCCTGCGCCCACTGCGGGACGACGGCGGTGATCGAGGTCTGCGACGCGGTGTACGGATACTGGTCGATGGTGACGTCGACGCCGCGGGCCCGCGCCGCGTCGACGAGGGCGAGGCTGTCGACGCTCCGCCCCCACGCGGGGCGGCCGATCGCCTTGTGGTGGGTCATCTGCACGGGAATGCCCGCCTCCTCGCCGATGCGGATCGTCTCGCGCACCGAGTCGAGCAGCCCCTGGGCCTCGTCGCGCATGTGCGAGATGTAGATGCCGCCGTACCGGGCCGCCACCTCGGAGAGCGCGATGACCTCCTCGATCGGCGTGAAGCTGCCCGGGACGTAGAAGAGGCCCGTCGAGAGTCCGAGCGCGCCCGCCTCCATCGCCTCGGCGACGAGCGCGCGCATGCGGTCGAGCTCGTCGCGCGTCGGCGCGCGGTCCTCCACCCCCAGCACCTCGCGGCGAATCGTGCCCTGGCCCGCGAAGACCGCCCAGTTCGGGCTGATGCCGGTGGCGGCAATCTCGTCCAGGTGCGCGCCGATGGGCCACGGCGAGCTGCCGTCGTTGCCCTCGGTGAGGGTGGTCACCCCCTGCAGGAGGTAGTTGTCGGCGGTCGGCACGTCGAAGATGCCGCGCACGGCGTGGGTGTGCGGATCGATGAAACCGGGCGCGACGATCAGCCCCGTCGCGTCCACGACGCGGTCAGCCGCCGCGTCGGCCAGATCGCCGACGCGCGCGATGCGGTCGCCGCGCACGCCGACGTCGGCGCGGATCCAGGGGTTCCCGGTCCCGTCCACGACGCGGCCGCCGCGCACGATCAGATCGAACCGTTCCGTCTCCTGCGCGACTGTCGGCACGGCCGGCAGAATCAGCGCCAAGGCCAGCATCGCGATACGCCGTGCAACCATGATCCCCTCCAGGCTCGTCGAAGGTGACTTAGCCCCACCTCGCCGGTTCCACGGTGCCGGCGCTCCAGCTCCCGTCCCGCGCCGCCACCGTGCGCACCGGCCCGCCGTTGTCGATGAACTGCACGCGCGCGCCCGCCACCCGTGCCCGCACCCCGTTGAAGGCGTGCTCGTCGACGGCCGCCCGACCGCGAGCCCTACTGTTGCGCGGCCTCCGCCTCCAGCACGCGGGCGCCGCCCAGCATCAGGGGCATCGAGTGGTGCCCCTCGTGGCAGGCGTACTCCCACATGTCCTCCTCGAGCCGCAGCATCGGCACCTCGTAGGTCCAGGGGCGCTCCCACGTCTCCGGGTCGTCCACGGTGGCCTGGTAGAGCAGCGTGTCGGCGTCGACGCGGGTCAGCCGCTCGGTCAGGCGCATGCTGCCGCTGGTGCTGCGCCACTGCCGGCGGGGGTCGAAGTTGGCGGTCTCGATGACGAGGGTGTCGCCCTCCCAGCGCCCGCGCGAAGCGCCCGACCACTGCAGGAACCCGGGATCGAGGGCGGGGCGCCCGTCGAGGGGGACGATGCGCACCGTGTGCACCATCTCCGTCATGATGGCGACGTGGTCCGGCGTCTGGAACACCTGCATGTTGTTGTTGTAGGCGCTCGGGTTCATCGGCGGTCCCGCGTTGAACCCGAGGATACAGCGGTCGTAGGTGCTGAAGTCGAGCCACGAGTCGGCCGGCTGCGCGCGCCGGTGCGCCGCGCGCGCGGCGGCGCGCTCCCCGCCCTCGGGCGTCATCGCGGGGTAGCGTCCGTTCGGGGGATCGACGATGAGCGACGTGCGCCGGGTGCCCACCGCCTGCAGGCCCTGGTCGAGCCAGGTGTGGTTGTACGAGCCGTTCCCGCCGTCGGGACGCCGGTCGACGTTGGTGCCCGCCTCGGTCCGCTGCGCGGGCAGGTTCAGGAAGTCGTTGAGGCGGTCGAGGGCCCGCTGCTCCAGCGCGGCCGCCCCCTCCTCGGTCAGGAACTCCTGGTCGGCCAGCGCTTCCGGCCGCTGCATGGGGGTGATGCTGCGGAAGTCCCAGACGCCGCCCAGGTCGGGCGCGCCCCACGCGGTCCGCGGCGGGTCGTCCTGGGCCCCGGCCGGGGCCGCGCCCACCGCGACGGCGAACAGACACACCGCGATGGACACCGCGGTCGTTCGATGGCTCATCCTGTCCTCCTCGTGCTGCCCGGGCCGGCGACTTCGCCGCCTGGGCAACCGCGCCTCCCCGGCTCTGCGCCGATTATCCCCGATTGGGGACTGCGTCACGCAACCCTTGAGCTGCTGTCGGTACAATGGGCGGGATCGTTCCAGTCTTGCGAGACCCGAGTCAGGAGCTGTGCGCAAGTGGCCGCACGCGAGAAGTTCTCCAGCCAAGCCGCACCCGAGCTACTGGCTGCGATGCGCCGGATCGCCCGCGCCGACGGCCGCCATTTTCAGGCCGTGCTGGAGGACGCCATGACCGGCTACATCGAAGCCCGGCTCCGGCCGAAGGTGCGTCCAGGGGTGATGGCGCACTATCGCGAGAGCGTCGAGCGGAACCGTCTGCTGGCGGAGCTACTGGCGAAATGAGCCGCAGCCTGCCGACAGCCGAAGCAGTCGAACACGTATAATCGCCGTAGTCTCGTTCACCAGACGCCTCTCGCACCGGAGGTAGCAGATGCGCAAGACAGCCCTGGCGGCGTTCGCGGTTTCCGCGCTCGTGCTCGCGTTCGCGGCCTCACCGACCCTGGCCCAGTCGGACGGGGACGGCATGCCGATGCGGACGCCCGACGGGCACCCCGACATCTCGGGCACGTTCACCTTCCGGACCCTGACGCCGATGCAGCGGCCGGCCCAGTTCGCGGACCGCGAGACCCTCGACCCGGAGACCGCGGCGGCGTTCGAGGCGTCGGAGCGGACGCGGCAGAACCGCGACCTCTTCGACCCCATCGAGGGCGCGCCCAACGCCGGCTACGCGCCGCGCGCGGCGGGCGGCGTGCTCTCCTACAACGAGTTCTGGTACGAGCGGGGCATCGAGCTGACCTCGGACAAGCGGACCTCGCTCATCGTCGATCCGCCCAACGGGCGCTACCCCGCGCTGACCGAGGCGGCCCGGCAGGCCGACGCCGAGCGGAGGGCGTACCGGCGCGAGCACATGTACGACTCGTACGAGAACCGCAGCATGGGCGACCGCTGCATCGCCTTCACCAAGTCGGGCCCGCCCATGCGGCCCGGGGCGTACAACAACAACCTGATGATCTTCCAGACCGCCGACCACGTGGCGATCCTCACCGAGCAGGCGCGTCAGCACCGCATCATCCCGCTCGACGACGTGGAGAAGCCGCGGCTCGAGCAGATCGCGGGCGTGTCGCGGGGGCGCTGGGAGGGAGAGACGCTGGTCGTCGAGACCGCGCAGTACCGCGACTGGGGGAACGGGACGATCGGCCCGAGCCTGCGCCTCGTCGAGCGGTTCACGCGACTCGACCCTGACACCGTCGCCTACGAGTACACGGTGACCGACCCCGAGCGGTACACGGCGCCCTACACGGTCATGCTGCCGTTCCGGCGCACCGACGGCGAGATCTTCGAGTATGCCTGCCACGAGGGCAACATCGGCCTCTACGGCATCCTCGCCGGTGCGCGGAACCTCGAAAGCCAGGGTCGCGAGCTGCGGCCCTGACGCCCGGGTGGGTTCCGGGAACGACAGCGGCCGCCCCGCGGCGCGACAGTACGGCCTTCGCCGACGATCGATCCCTATCGTCAGAGGCCGCCAATCGAGCCGGTGACCGCGTGTCCGTGACGCGCCACCGGCGGCGGGAACAGCAGGCCGGCAAGCAGAACTTGCCCGAGGGTCCCCGATGGCGGGTCCGGGCGGAGGAGTCAGCGATGAGTCGTCTCTGTCGTGTGCGCGCCGGCGTCGGCGCCTCGGCGTTGGCCGCGGGCGTCGTGCTGGCGCCGGCCGCGGGATGGTCGCAGCCGGCGCCGGAGGAATGGACGGCGCCGCGGACCGCCTGGGGCGACCCCGACATCGGCGGCGTGTGGAACAGCTCGACGGTGACGCCGCTCGAGCGTCCGGAGGCCCTGGGCGACCAGGCGTTCCTGACCGAGGAGGAGGCGGCGGCCGTCGAGGCGCGCGTGGTCGAGGCCAACGCCCGCGCCAACGCGCCCAGCGAGGTGCGCACCGAGCCCCTGCCGGTGGGCGGCAACGTCGGCGCCTACAACGCCTTCTGGATCGACCGCGGGACGACCGTCGTCCCCACGCGGCGCACCTCGCTCGTCGTCGACCCGCCCAACGGGCGGCTGCCCGCGCTCACGCCCGAGGCGGCGGCGCACGTCTCGTCGCCGGCGCGGCAGCGGCTGAAGGACGTGCGCGAGGGGGTGGTGCCGGCCGACTCCTACGCGCAGTTCGACTGGGGCGACCGGTGCATCTGGTACCGCGGCGTCCCCTCGCTGCCCACCGCCTACAACAACAACTACCAGATCGTGCAGACCGCCGGCGTCATCGCCATCGTGCAGGAGCACATCCACGACGTGCGCTTCATCCACCTCGACGGGCGCCCGCGCATCGACGGGCGCGTCAGCCAGTTCGGCGGCCACTCGCTGGGGCGTTGGGAAGGCGACACGCTGGTGGTCGAGACGGCCGGCTTCGGCGACCGGGCCTACCTGTTCGCGTCCGGCCCGGGACCGCAGGGCGGCACCAACTGGGACCTCAGCCCGGACCTGCGGGTCGTGGAGAGGTTCACCCGGGTGGCCCCGGGGACCCTCGACTACGAGTTCACGGTGCACGACCCCAACGTCTGGACCACCCCGTGGACCGGCTCCTCCCCGTGGGCGCGCGGCGAACAGCCCCTGTACGAGTACGCCTGCCACGAGGGCAACTACGGGATGACGAACATCCTCGCCGGCTCGCGCGCCGCGGAGGCGGGCGGCCAGGGCCGGTAGAAAGGCGAGGGCTCGACGCTCGGGCGAGTGACTGCCCGTGCGCCGAGCCCCCTGCCGCGCGATCCCCACGTCAACGGTCCCGCCGTCACCGTCACCCCAGGCCCGTTCCATGCCCTGTCGTCACGCCTTGTCGCCGGAGCGACCTGCTGCCCGCGATCTGCCTGCTGCCCGATGGCGCGTCGCCGGTCTCATCGCGAGACCGCGTTTCGCCGCGAGCCTGGAGGGCATCGCCCGACCGTGTCGAGTCGCGGGAGCCCTGCTCCTGGGGGCCGCGGTGCTGGCCGGGGCCGGCGGCGCGAGCGCGCAGGCGCCGGAGCTGGTGACCGACCGTCCCGACCAGACCGAATCGGCCACCGTCGTGCCGCGCGGCCTGCTGCAGGTCGAGACCGGCTACCTGTTCACCCGCGCAGGGGACGTCGACAGCCACGCCGCGCCCGGCACGCTCTTCCGCATCGGCCTCGGCGGGCGCACGGAGCTCCGCCTCGGCCACGCCGGCGTCATGGGATCGGAAGGACGCCGCGGCGCGGGCGACAGCGAGCTCGGCGCCAAGGTCAACCTCATCCCGCGGGCGGACGGCTGGCGGCCCGAGCTCGCGCTCCTGGGCGGCCTGTCTCTCCCCACCGGCGACAGCCGCTTCTCGAGCGGCGGCGCCGACCCGTCGTTCCTCGTCGCGTTCGCCCATGAGCTGGCGCCGAGGCTGTCTCTGGGCTACAACGCGGGGGCGGCGTGGGAGTCCTCTCCCGACGCGCCCGGCCGCAACGCATCCATGGTGTACTCCCTTGCGCTCGGCATCGGCGTGACGGAACGCCTGGGCGCATTCATCGAGGTCTTCGGCGACCGGCAGGTCACGGACGAGGTCGCAGCCGGCGTGTCCGCGGACGCCGGACTGACGCTCCTGCTGACGGAAGTCGTTCAACTGGACTTCTCCGTCGGCCGCGGGCTGCGGGGTCCCGCCGACGACCTGTTCGTCGGCACCGGGCTGAGCCTTCGACTGCCGCGATAGGAACGGGCAGACCGCCGTTCGTTCAGCCGGCCGCGACCCGCCGCCGGTGGAACACCAGCGCCGGCCGGCCGTCGCCCGCGCTCAGGCGCTCCACCCGGACCCCGAACACCGACGCCACGAGGTCGTCGTCGAGCACCTCGGCGGGAGGGCCCGTCGCCCGCAGGCGCCCGTCCTGCAGCACCGCGACGGTGTCGGCCCAGCGCGAGACGACGTTGAGATCGTGGAGCGCGAGGGCGATGGTCGCCCCGCCCTCGGCCAGCTCGCGCAGCAGCGTGAGGGTCTCGATGACGTGGTCGACGTCGAGGTTGGCGGTGGGCTCGTCGAGCAGGATCACGTTCGAGCCGGTGGCGAGGCTGCGCGCGATGACCGCGCGCCGGCGCTCGCCGCCCGACAGCTCGGTGACGGGGCGGTCGGCGAGGTGCGCGACGTCGGCGCGCGTCATGGCGGCGGCGACGGCCGCGGCGTCGGTCGGGCCGGGGTCGTCGAACCGGCGCAGGTGGGGGTGGCGCCCCATCGTCACCAGCTCCCGAACCGTGAACGGGACGTCCACGTGCGTGTCCTGCGGCACGAAGCTGATGCGCCGCGCCAGGAGCCGGCGCGAGAGCCGCGGCAGGTCGGTCCCGTCGAAGCTGGCGCGGCCGCCGGTCGGCGTCCAGAGCCCGGCCATGAGGCGCAACGCCGTCGACTTCCCCGCCCCGTTCGGACCGATGAGTGCGGTGATGCGCGCGGGCGCGGCCTCGACGGTGACGTCGCGCACGAGGTGCCGGGCCCCGATGCGGAGGCTGGCGCGCTCCAGCCGCAGGCTCATAGCGAGGCCATCCCGCCCCGCTGCCGGCGCAGCAGGTAGAGGAAGAACGGCGCCCCGCAGGCGGCGGTGATGATGCCGAGCCGGATCTCCGTCGGCGGGTGGACGGTGCGGGCCAGCAGGTCGCAGACGATGACGAACAGCGCGCCGCCGAGCATCGCGGCCGGCAGCAGGGTGCGGTGCGACGGGCCGAGCACGAGCCGCAGCATGTGCGGCACGATGAGGCCGACGAAGCCGATGACCCCGCTCACCGCCACCGCGGCCCCGGTGAGCATGGCCGCCGTCGCGAGCATCGTCCGGCGCACCCTCTCGACGTCGACGCCGAGGCTCGCCGCCGTCTCCTCGCCGAGGAGCAGCAGGTCGAGGTCGCGCGTGTGCCAGCGCGCCGCCACCGCGCCCATCGCCACCGGCGGCAGGCACATCCAGACGTGGGTCCAGGTGCGGTTGTCGAGCCCGCCCATCAGCCAGAAGACGACCTCGTTGGCGACTTGCCAGTTGACGACGCTGAGCGAGATGAGCAGGGTGGCGACGGCGGTGGACAGCGAGCCGAGCGCGATGCCGGCCAGCAGCAGGGTCGCGACCGGGGTGCGCCCGGCGCGGGTGGCGATGGCGTGGACGGCGGCGAGGGCGGCCAGCGCCCCCGCGAAGGCGAACAGCGGGAGCCAGAAGACGGCGGCGGCCGCGAGCCCGCTGACGAACGTGACCACGGCGCCCAGCGCCGCGCCCTGGCTGATGCCGATGACGCTGGGCTCGGCCAGGGGGTTGCGGAAGAGCCCCTGCATCTGCGTCCCCGCCACCGCGAGGGCGCCGCCCACCAGCGCCGCGACCGCCACGCGCGGCGTGCGGATGATCCAGACGATGACCTGCTCGGCCTCGGAGATCCCCGCCAGGTCGATCCACCCCGCCGGCAGCGCCCGCGATGCGAGCACCCGGACGACGGTGCCCCACGCGATGCCGGTGCTGCCGATGGCGATCGCCGCCACCGCCGCCGCCGCAAGGAGGACCGCGAGCAGCGGCAGGGCCGCCCGGGCGGCGCCGCCAAACCCCGGTCGGCCATCGGTGTCGGTCACGGCCGTCTCCCGGGTTCGCCAGGCGGACCCCCGACCGGCGGGCGAGCGAAACCCCTGGCGGTGGCCCCCGCCGCCGGGTTGCGTCCGGATGCCCCGGACGGTCTCCGCCCCGCCGACCGCGACGCCCCGAGTACGGTGTCGGTCACGGCGCGTCCGGATACAGCGCGGCGGCCACCGTTTCGGTCAGCCCCGCCGCGTACTGCGACATGGTGATGAACTGGCGGTGGTCGATGACCAGGATCTGCCCGGTCCGCCCCGCCGTCGTCACCGCCACCGCCGGGTGGTCGAGGAGGCGCCGGCGCACCGCCGCCTCTTCGCCGGCCGGCGCGTCGGCGACGATCCAGTCCGGGTTCCAGGCGGCGATCTGCTCGCTGCCGATGTCGCCGTGCGGGCCGATGCCCTGCTCGGCCGCGACGTTCACCGCCCCCAGCTCGGTGAGGATGTGGTCGAAGAGCGAGCCCGCGCCGAAGGTGCCGGAGAAGGCGACGTAGACGAGCACGCGCGGCCGGGGCGCCGCCGCGGGACGGCGTGCCACCGCGGCCGCAATCCGCTCGCGGAACGTCCTTATCACCCGCTCGGCCGCCCGTTCCTCGCCGGTCAGCCGGCCCACGGTCTCCAGGCCGGCCGCGATCTGCGAGAAGTCGTCGAACACCGTCGACAGGCGGAACGTGGGGATGCCGGCGCCCCGCGCCAAGGCCACGTAGTCGGCGCGGGCGGTATGCGATGCGATGAGCAGGTCGGGACGGCGCCGCAGCAGCGCCTCGGGCTCGCCGGCCACCGCGACGTCCATCCCGGCCACCACGTCCGCGACGAAGCTGTAGCGCCGGTCGCGGGCGACGGCGCTGACCGCGGCGATGCGCGACGGGGGCACGACGGCGAACAGGAAGTGGTCGGTGACCAGTGCCTGCGACGCGATGCGCGACGGCGGCCGCGGCAGCCGGAGCGCGTCGCCGGCGTGGTCGCGCACCGTGCGCGGGAACCCGGGCGCGGCCGGCGCCTCGGTCCGTCCGGCGAACGGCCAGCCGGAGCGCGCGTCCGCGCTCCAGCGCCAGGCGGCCAACAGCAG
Source organism: Vicinamibacterales bacterium (assembly GCA_965204675.1). Classification (GTDB taxonomy): domain Bacteria; phylum Acidobacteriota; class Vicinamibacteria; order Vicinamibacterales; family UBA8438; genus JAJEEA01. Next base: position 2,800,695 of record OZ242003.1, on the reverse strand, counting down.
GGCCAGGCACAGCGCGACCTCGATCGCGGCCCGCAGCCTTCCGCGCGCCAGGCGTCGCAGGAACAGACTCATCGGTTCAACACGCGCGCGACCACTCCGGGCCGCCTCCCTCGTTCGCAGGGCCGGGCCGACGCCCGCCTCGACCTCAGCTCACCACGCGCGCGACCGCTTCGGGCCGCCCGCCTCCTTCGTTCGCAGGGCCGAGTCGACGCCGGCCTCGAACTCGGCTCACCATGCGCGCGACCAATTCGGGCCGCCCGCCTCCCCGGTCCGCAGGGCGGCGTCGACACCCGCCTCGACCTCGATCTGGCGGCCGAGAATCCACAGGAGGTCGGAGAGGCGGTTCAGGTACGCCAGCAGGTCCGCGCCGACCTCCTCACCCGATTCCGAGAGTTGCACCACCCGCCGTTCCGCCCGGCGGCACACCGCCCGCGCGACGTCGAGGGCGGCCGACGCGGCGTGCTCTCCGGGAATCGCCCAGTCGCCCAGCACGCCCTCGATGGCCTCGATGCGCCGGACCTCGGCCGTGAGCCGCTCGACCATCGCGGCCGTCACCGCGGGGGCCGGGCCGGGCCGGGGCGCGGGCGTCGCCAGCTCGCCGCCGACCGCGAACAGCTCGCGCTGGATGCCCTTCAGGAGCTCCCCCACGCCGGCGTCCGGACACATCGCGCGGGCGAGCCCGATCTGGCTGTTCAGCTCGTCGACCGCGCCGTACGCCTCGACCCGCGACGCCGCCTTCGAGACCCGGACGCCGCCGACGAGCCCGGTGCTCCCCTTGTCGCCCCCCTTGGTGACGATGCTCATGTCGATGTCTCCACTGTCAGACCATGCCCGCGATGCGCGGCGGAACGCGTACGCCGGCCACCCGCCCGGTGCTCCCCTTTGTCGCCCCCCTTGGTGACGATGCTCATGTCGATGTCTCCACGGTCAGACCATGCCCGCGATGCGCGGCGGAACGCGTACGGCGCCGACGAGCCCGGTGCTCCCCTTGTCGCCCCCCTTGGTGACGATGCTCATGTCGATGTCTCCACTGTCAGACCATGTCCGCGATGCGCGGCGGAACGTGCCCGCGATGCACCGCCTCGGCGCGCCGCCGGCGTGTCCGCGTATGATGTCCTGCGCATCGCGGCACCGGCCGAGCCCCGGCCTGCTGCTGCCGCGCCCGGACGCCACGGGCGGCCGCGCGTGGCCGATCCGGGGCGCCGCGCGGGCGGCGCCATTGCGAAGCCCGGTTGGCCGCGGTGATCGTCGAAAACGATCGACTAGCGGCTCGCAGATGCCGACCCGTCACTCACGTGACGAGCCGTACGCAAGCAGAGCGGACGAGCCATGACAGGCGGGAACCTCCTTTCGGCGTTTCCACGCGCCGAACTTCAAGGACCGGCAGGCCGGCCCCAGGGGTCGTACGATTCTCCTGACGATCGGTCTCCTGACTCGCGGATCGATGCGGAACGGCAGAGTCTTCCCGTGCCTGCGCAACCCGGTGGTCGCGTTGGGGACCTCGCTGACGCAAGAAGTCTCGCTGGCGCGAAACTCCTGCGATGCGAGCTCCCGGCCGAGCACAGTGACCGGCGCCCATCGGCGCCCGCGTGCCGCCCGCTCCCCGCATACAGTGGCGGGACCGTGTGGGATTCTCACCCACTTCCCGGAATCGTCGGGAGCAGAGCTGTCGGGGGGCAGTATAGCATCCCGGCCGCACTGTCACGGGCCGCGAGATGACGGCCGGAGGGAGAGACCCGAACCGTTCCCGCGGGCGGGGCGCTGTCACGGACGGCGAGGTGACCGCGGTCGACTGGCATGCGGCCGACGTGCTGCAGCAGAGCGATCTCTTCGTCGCCCGGCGGTCCGGGCGCTTCCTGCTCGTCGAGCTGCTGGCGCCGCATCGCGTCGTCAGCACGTGCGCCGCGTGCGGCGGGCAGCGGGAGGACGTCTCGTTTCTCGCCAACCACCAGAGCTGCGAAGGCACGGGAGACGCGGTCCGCTACGACCGCATCTCGGCGCTCGGGCCCGCCGGGTACCACGCGGCGGCCTGCGCCGAGATGGGCGTGCCCGCCGAGCGGACGGCGCTGATGGGCACCGCCGCCAACATGGCGTACGCGGCGGCGCGGTCCGCCGTCTTCGACGACCTCCGCGTGGACGCGTTCGTCACCGCGGGCGTCGCCGGCAACGCCGCCCGCGCCGGCGACCCGGCGCGCTGGATGGAAGACGGGGACGGGCGCTGGCGACGGGTCGAGGCCGGTGACGCGGACGGCCCCGACACGGGGGCGGCGCCGCCCGACGGGACGATCAACGTCATCCTGCTCCTCGACTGCCCCGTCACCCCGGCCGCCCAGGCGCGGGCGGCGATGACGCTGACCGAGGCGAAGTCGGCCGCCCTCGCGGAGCTGGCCGTCCCCAGCCGGTATTCCCCCACCATCGCCACCGGCACCGGCACCGACCAGCTCTGTCTCGCCGCCCCCCTCGACCCGAACCGGACCTCGAGGACCGCGACCGGCCCCCACGCCAAGCTCGGGGAGCTCATCGGCACGGCGGTGCGGGAGGCCGTCAAGGACGCGCTGCGCTGGCAGAACGGCCTCGAGCCGTCCCTGACGCGCGGGCTCTTCCATGCCCTCGGCCGCTTCGGGGTCACGGAGCCGCGCGCGCTGGCGCGGCTGGCGGAGCTGCTGCCGCCCGAACACTACGCGCTGCTCGACCGGAACCGCAACGCGGTGTTCTACGAGCCCGGCGTCGCCGCCGCCGCCTACGCGCTGGCCGCCGTGCTCGACCGCGCGGCGTTCGGCACGCTGCCCCCGGGCGCGGCGGGCGAGGCGCTGCGGCAGCAGGCCGCGTGCCTCGCCTGCGCGCTCGCCGCCCGCCCCCTCGACTGGCCCGCGTTCCGCGCGCAACTCGCGCGGGCGCCCGACGATCCGGTCGAGCTGGTGCTGCGCGCGCTCGCGGCCGGGTGGAGCGCGAAGTGGACCTGAGCCCGCTGCTGCCGCGCGCCGATCTGCTCGTGGCGGCGGCCGCGCTCGACTGGGCGCTGGGCGATCCGGTCTACCGCTGGCATCCGGTGCGGCTGATGGGCGCGTCGCTCGCCTGGTGCGAGCGCGGCCTGCGCGCGGCGGGGGCCGACGGCCGCGCCGGCGGCTGCCTGCTGTTCGTGGTGCTCGGCGCCCTGTGGGTGGGCGGCCTCTCTCTCGCGCTGTCGGGCGCCGACCGGCTGCACCCGGCCGTCGGCGCCGCCGCCCATCTGTTCCTGCTCTACAGCCTGCTGGCTCTCGGCGATCTGCTCGCCCACGGCGCCGCCGTCGATCGCGCCGCCACCGGCGGCGACCTGCCGGCCGCGCGGCGCGCGGTCGCGCGGCTGGTCGGACGCGATGTCGACCGCATGGACGCCGACGCCTGCCGGCGCGCCGCCATCGAGAGCCTCGCCGAGAACCTCGTCGACGGCGTCGTCTCCCCCATCGCCTGGTACGCCGTCCTCGGCGTGCCCGGCCTGGTGCTCTGCAAGGTCGTCAGCACCATGGACTCGATGGTCGGCTACCGGACGCCCCGCTACCTGCGGTTCGGGTGGTGCGGCGCGCGGCTCGACGACCTCATGCAGGCGGCGCCGGCCCGCGCCACCTGGCTCCTGATTGCGCTCGCGGCCGGCGTCCTGCCCGGCTGCTCCGGCCGGGGGGCCCTGGCCATCGGCTGGCGGCAGCATGCCGTGGTGCCCGGACCGAACCCCGGCTGGAGCGAAGCGGCCATGGCGGGGGCCATCGAGCGCCGCCTCGCCGGGCCCATCCGGCTCGGGGGCCGACTCGTCACCGAGATCTGGCTCGGTGATCCGGCTGACGCCCCCGCCGGCGCCGCCAGCGACTACCGGCGGGCGCGCGCCATCGTGTGCCTCGCCGCCGGGCTCGCGCTCACCGCGGCCGTCGGCGGCATCTGGTTGGCGCGGACGACTGCCGCGTAGGAGTCTGCGCCGTAGAACGGCGCGGACTCCTGGAGGGTTGGTTGGGCGCCAAGCGGAGCCGCAGGCGACGATTGGCGGGCTAGCGATCGCTCGCGCCGCGATCTCCATCCGTGCTACGATCGTTGCCGAATCGCGAGCAGGTTTCTTCCACCCGGAACCCCGCTCAGAGCAGCGGGGCATCGCTCGGCGACGGCCGAGCCTCCCTCCTCCCGGATTCTCTCGTTATCCGCCCCCATGCAGGCGGGCGACAACCACTGGGGCTCCGCGCAGGGTGAGCGCGGGCCCGGGAGCACCGAATACAGATGACGTTCGCCGAACTGGGCCTTCGCCCGGAACTCGTCCGCGCCGTTGGCGGCGCCGGCTACACCACCCCCACCCCCATCCAGGAGCGCGGCATCCCCGTGGCGCTGGAGGGTCGGGACCTCATCGCCTGCGCCCAGACCGGCACCGGCAAGACCGCCGCCTTTCTCCTCCCGATCCTGCACCGGCTCGCCGGCGGGCCGCCGGCACGGCGCCCGCGCGCGCTCGTCGTCACCCCGACCCGCGAGCTCGCGGCGCAGATCGGAGAGATGGCCGAGCGGTACGGCGCGCACCTGCGCCTGCGCAGCGCCGTCGTCTTCGGGGGCGTCGGCCTCGAACCGCAGACCCGCCGCCTCCGGCGCGGGCTCGACCTGCTCGTCGCGACGCCGGGCCGGCTGCTCGACCATCTGCGCCAGGGGCACGCGCACCTCGACCGGGTCGAGGCCGTCGTGCTCGACGAGGCGGACCGCATGCTCGACATGGGCTTCCTGCCCGACGTGCGGCGCATCCTCGGCGCGCTTCCCGCGAAGCGTCAGAACCTGTTCTTCTCGGCCACGATGCCGGACGAGATCGAGGACCTGATCCGGCGCACGACGAACGACCCCGCGATGCTGGAGGTGGCGCGCCGCGCGACGCCGGTCGGCGCCGTCAGCCAGATCGTCCACCCCGTGGCCGCGACCGGCAAGAAGGACCTCCTCGCGTGGCTGCTCCGAAAGCCGGAAATGGGACAGACCCTCGTCTTCACCCGCACGAAGGCGCGGGCCAACCAGTTGGCGAAGCGTCTCGACCGGTCGGGGCGCCGGGTCGCGGCCATCCACGGGAACAAGAGCCAGAGCGCCCGGACCCGCGCGCTGGCCGGCTTCCGCGACGGGCGCATCGACACCCTCGTCGCCACCGACATCGCGGCGCGCGGCATCGACGTCGACGGCATCAGCCACGTGGTCAACTTCGACCTGCCCACCGTGCCCGAGGACTACGTGCACCGCATCGGGCGCACGGGCCGGGCCGGGGCGAGCGGCAACGCGATCTCGCTGGCGGCTCCCGAGGAGCGGCCGCAGCTCGCGGCCATCGAGCGGCTCGTGGGGCAGGCGATCCCGAAGCAGATCGTGCCGGGGTTCGCACCCGCCGACGCGCCGGCCGCGCCGCCCGACGCGCCGCGGCAGCGGTCCCACTCGTCGCGGCCCGGTGGCGGACACCACCGCCGGTCCGCGACGAGGTCCGGCCGTCCCGCCGGGCGTGGAGCCCGCGCCGCGGCCGCGCGCCGCCGCGTGTCACGCTAGCGGCCGGCCCTTGTGGCCCCCGGCCCTTGCGCTATAGTGCCACGGTCGAGTTGATGGCGGTCGGCAGCGAACTCAGGCCACGACCCGAAGCAAGCCGCGACCGAGTCAATCGCATCGACTGGTGCTCCGAGCTGTCTGACCGAGGAAGCCCGATGAAGATGAAGAGTTGCGTGGCGGCGGCGACGGCCCTGCTGATCGCGGCCGTGACCGCGTACGCCGGCCCCGCGCCCCCCACGACCGGAGAACGGGTCGACGCGCTGGTCGGCGAGCAGGTGGCGGCCACCGCTCCCGGCTGTGCGGTCGGGGTCGCACGGGGCGGGGACGTCCTCCACGCGCGGGGGTACGGCCTCGCGAATCTCGACCACGGGGTCGCGATTACCCCGGACACCGTCTTCGACGTCGGCTCGGTCACCAAGCAGTTCACGGCCGCGAGCATCCTGCTGCTGTCGCTCGACGGCGCGCTGGGGCTCGGCGACGACATACGGACGTACCTGCCGGAGCTGCCCGACTACGGTGCGACGATCACCATCGACCACCTGCTGCATCACACCAGCGGCGTGCGCGACTATCTGAACCTGATGGCGCTGGCCGGCCGCGAGTTCTACGCACCCATCAGCCACCTGGACATCGTCGAGCTGATGGCCCGACAGCGCACGCTGAACCACCCGCCGGGCGAGCGCTACACCTACAGCAACACCGGGTACATGCTGCTCGCCACCATCGTGGAGCGCGTCGCGGGCCGGAGCTTCGGGACCTTCGCCCGCGAGCGCATCTTCGACCCGCTGGGCATGTCCGCCAGCTTCCTCTACGAGGACGCCGAGCGGGTCGTGCCCCACCGCGCGACCGGCTACGCCCCCGGGGCCGGCGGCCGTTTCCGGATGGTCCACAACTTCAGCTTCGCCACCGCCGGCGACGGCCAACTCTACACCACCGTCGGCGACCTCCTGCGCTGGAGCCGCGCGTTCGCGACAGACGAGGTGGCCGGGCCTGAATTCACCGCCCTGATGCTGGCCCCCGGCGCCCTCGCCGACGGCGAGAAGGTGAGCTACGGCGCCGGCCTCTTCCTCGGCGAGCACCAGGGCCTGACGACGAACGGCCATGGCGGAAGCACCTGGGGCTTCCGCGCGCGGCTCGTGCGGTTTCCCGACCACGAGCTCACGGTCGCGGTGCTCTGCAATCGCGAGGACGCGAACCCGGGCCGGCTCGCGAACGGCATCGCCGATCTCTACCTCGCGGATAACCTCGAGCCCGCAACGGAGCCGGGCGTCCCCGGGGGAGGTCGTCGCGGCCAGCGCAGCAGGCCGGCGGCGGTCTCGACCTCCGTCGTCCCGGGAGACTACGAGGGAAGCTTCTACAGCGAGGAGCTGGACGCGCGCTATCACGTCGCTCTCGACGGCGGCGCGCTCGGCGTCCGCATCGAACGCTGGACGCCGCTGGACCTGATCCGGACCGGCGGCGACCGCTTCACCGGCATCGACTTCCCCGCCTGGACCGGCCCGCGTCGGGTGGAGATGGAGTTCCAGCGAAACGCGCGCGGCGCCGTCACCGGCTTCGCGTTGTCGGCCGGCCAGGCGCGCGACATCGAGTTCGTCCGGCTCCCCGACCGGACGCCGTGAGTCTTGCCGTCAGAAGCTCGCCCGGTAGTTGACGGCGTGCAGCCGAACGTGGCGCCTTACGTCTCCCGGCAAGATGAAGAGCTTGGGGCCTCTACGGAAGTTGAAGAGCCGGTAGAGGCGGTAGGCCTGCAGGTTCGCGCCCGAAAACCGCACTTCGCCCGCGCTGATGTAGAACGGCGTGAGCTTCCCGTAGCGCGTCGCCTTGACTTCGACAAACCGGTCATGGCCGGTGACCTCGTAAGACCGGATGTCGTAGCCGGCGCGATCGCCGACGGTCTTCGACACCTGTTCTACATTCCGCGCGAGACGGTCCTTCCCCGCCTGCAGCAGTCGCGCGCGCTCGTATTCCATCACCAGTGCCTCTCCGGCATCCCCGAGGGACCGATTCAGAGCCTCCTTCTGGAGATAGTCGATGGCTGGGGAACTGGGGCTGACAACTCCGTACCGGGCAAGCTCCTCCCTGGCAACCAGGGAGACCTCGCTGCCGGGCGGGTCGACGTGAATGCCGAGGACGTCCTCGATCGCGACCCTTTGTTGGGGTGCTCCGACATCGGCCTCTACCAAGCCCAGCAAGGGCGGCAACCGTTCGTGAATCACCTCCCGCAGCATGTCCTGTCCGTGTCCAAGCGGCTTGTATCCGTCGATATAGGGAAAGCCCAACGAAATCAGGATCGCACTGATGTTCTGGTGCTTGCGCTCGACTGCGCCGTGGGACCGGCCGTCGAGCTGTGCACGGAGTTCCCGATTGCGCGCCGCCTTGTTGAACCGCTCGCCCCGCAGTTCGAGGGCCAACATGTACAGGTAATCCCGAACGGTGGCTTCTACCTCCGACCTGCTCCAGTGGCGCGGTGGCACGGGCAAGATGGTACACAATACACAAGGGCCGCACACCCCGGGCATCGGCGTCGTCCGGGGCAACATCACGCGCCGCCTCCGGACCCGATTCGGCTACAGGGCCGGCTCGGTCCAGCCCCGTCGGGCCTCGGCCGCCGTCCGGCCTACCGGGGAAGCAGCAGCGCCACGTCGCTGTGCAGGCGGGCCAGACCGGAATCGAGGGTCGCGAGCCTGCCGCCGCGCCGGCGCGCGAGCTCGGCGAGCCAGGCGTCGGTGACCTGGGCGCTACCCTGCAGTCGGCGATGCGGAACGTCGCGGAAGCTCAGCGCGTCGTCCCACCAGACGTGACGTGGATGGGCGGCCACCGCCTTCAGCGCCCGCCAGGCCGCGGCCGCGCTGCGGTTCGCGGCCGACCGCATGTGGACCCGCAACAGTGTTCCCTCCGTGAGCGGGCAGGTGGCGAACCGGTCCTGCGCCAGCGTGGCGAACCACCGGTGCGCGCGATCATGATGCACGTGAGAATCGATGACGAGGGCCACGAGCACATTGCCGTCCAGCAGCCACGTCATGCAACGTCGTCCCCGGCCTCGGTTCGGGCCACCGTGTCGGCGGTCACCGGCTCCCTCCCTTTCGAGACCAGGAAGTCGTTTCGGCGTCGTGGTCGCGCGCCGGGGCGCGCCTCGTCCGCCAGCGATCGCCGCAACAGGCGGTTGACGGCAGCGCTGATGCTGCAGTCTTCCGCCTTGGCGAGCGATACGGCGAGCGCGTACAAGTCGGGCTCCAGGTTGACCGTCAGCCGCATGGAGGAAGTGTGGTGCACTGGTGCAGTGGTGTCAACATCAGCACCTTCATCCAGCACTGCCCCCAAGGCGGAACTGCTCGCGTGAACCTGTGCTGGCGGGCAGCGACCGGCTCGAGCCGTGTCGTTCGACGATTGCCGTCCGGGGCCAGCGCCGCCCCCCTGTCAGTCGCGCCGGCTTCCCGATGTCCGTTCGAGCAGCTCGTGCAGCCGCGGCAGGGCCCGCCGGTCCTTCTCGCGGTCGGCCGCGCTCTTCAAGCGGATTACGTCGGCCCCGGCCAATGCGGCCAGCATCGCGGCGGGGTCGAACGGCGGCTCAGCCACGGCTTCGTCCGTGCAGCTCGCGGCGCCCGCGCAGGACGAACCGAGCGGTGCGGGCGGCATCGGCAAGACGCTCGGCGGGCGTTCGGCGGAGGGTGCGCGGGAACAGGGAGCTCGTTCCCGGGTCGGGCTCGCCGAGACTGACGCGGATCTCGAGACCGGCGGCCCGGACGAGCCGCTCGACGAGTTCGGTGGAGGGGGTGCGGGTCCCGGACTCGATGCGGGCGACGGTCGACTGCGGGACGCCCGCGCGGCGGCCAAGATCGGCCTGGGTGAGTCCGGCCCGCTTGCGGGCCTCGCGGACGAGGTTGCGCAGGACCATCACGCCATTGTATAGCCGATTGGCTATGCCTGGCGCCCGCCGCCAGCGGCGGGCGAACGACTTGTCTGCGGGCTGGCCCGCGACGCGATCACGGCCGCGGAACCCGAGCGTCTGCTGAAGGGCGCCAATCGGGCGGGCACGGATCACCGATCACACGGAACACTCAAGCCATGACTCACGTCGCGGTTCTTCTGGAAAGGGAGCGCCGTTCAGCCGGAGAGCGACGCGCACGCGCGCTGGATGCGCCGGCAGGCTTCCTCGAGGCGATCCGTCGCAAGCGCGTAGGAAACGCGGAAGTACGGCGAGAGGCCGAACGCCTCGCCGTGCACCACCGCGACCTCCTCGGCGTCGAGGAGGTACTTCGCGAAGTCGCCGTCGTTCTCGATGACGCCGCCGTCCGGGGTCCGCTTGCCGACCGCCCCCCCGCAGCCGACGTAGACATAGAACGCGCCGTTCGGTGTGTCGCAAGAAAGCCCGTCGGCCTGGTCGAGCATCGCAGCGGCGAGGTCGCGCCTCTCCTCGAACACCGCGAGGTTGTCGCGGATGAACGCCTGATCGCCGTCGAGGGCCTCGACCCCGGCCCACTGGCTGATGCTCGACGCCCCGCTGGTGGTCTGGGACTGGACCTTCGCCATCGCCGCGATCAGGTCCTTCGGCCCCGCCCCGTAGCCGATGCGCCAGCCCGTCATGCAGTAGGCCTTCGAGAGCCCGTTCATCGTCAGGGTGCGCTCGTGCAGGTCGGGCGCGACCTGCGCGATGGTCGCGAAAGGCCCGCCGCCGTAGATGATGTGCTCGTAGATGTCGTCAGCGAGGATCCACACGTGGGGATGCCGGCGCAGCACCGCGGCGAGCTCCGCCAGGTCAGCGGCCGAGTAGACGGCGCCGGACGGGTTGCCGGGGTTGTTGAGGATCAGCCACTTCGTCTTCGCGGTGATCGTGCGTTCGAGCTGCTCCGGCGTCAGTCGGAACCCGTTCGCGGCGGCGGCCGGCGCCACCACCGGGGTCCCCCCCGCGAGCAGCGTCATGTCCGGGTAGCTCACCCAGAACGGGGCGGGAACGACGACCTCGTCGTCGGGGTCGAGGGTGGCGGCGAGGGCGTTGTAGATGACCTGCTTGCCGCCGTTCGAGACGATCACCTCGTCGGGGGCGTAGCGCAGTCCGTTCTCGCGCTCGAGCTTGCGGCAGATCGCCTCGCGCAGCTCGGGGATGCCCGTGAGCGGCGGGTACTTCGTCTTGCCTTCGACGATGGCGCGCATCGCCGCCATCTTGATGGGGTCCGGGGTGTCGAAGTCCGGCTCTCCCGCCGAGAGGGCGATGACGTCGCGGCCGGCCCTCGCCATCTCCATCGCCCGGGCGGAGATCATGGCGGCGGGCGAGGCCTTGATGCGGCTCATGCGTCGTGAAGCGATGGACATCGCGGGCTCCTGAAGTCTCGATGGGCGGCGGAGGGGCGGGACCGGCCGGCGGAGGGTACCACGCTCCGCGGCGGCGGGTCGAGTCGGACTCGAAACCGCAGGCGCCGGCTCCCTTCCCCGCGGCTGCTCGCGGAGGGGCCGCCGGATTCGGCCTTGACCTGGACCGATCGCGCGGGCATTCTTCGTACGCGGACCATGTTCGATCGAGGAGCTCCATGGACCTACTTCGAAAGAACCTCAGTCGCAACCTCGCCCTGACCGCGCTCTTCACGCTGGCCTTCTTCGCCGTCAGCGCGACCGGGGAACGCGCCGCCCAGGCCCCCGCCGACGAGTGCATTCCGGGCACGACCTGCGGCGACATGCCGTCGAGCGCCCGCGAGTACGCCGCCATGTGCGCGCTGGAGCTGGGCGTCGCGCCCACCGTCGACTGCGGCGCGGGCGTCCTGCTTCCAATCACCGTCGACGGCGTGGAGGTGTTCGAAGACCCCGGCCTGCACGAGTGCGACAAGGCCAGCCTGCAGATCGGCGACTGCATGCCCGGCTCGAGCCTGCAGCGCTTCGAGGGCAGGAACGCCGACGGCACCCCCCGGGACGACGTGGTGTGGGTCAGCTTCTGCCGACACGACGGGCGGGACGATGTGGTGGGCTTCGACATGCCGGATTCCGTGCAGTTGATCGGCTACAACTACGACACCGGGGCGACCTGTTTCTTCGAGTCGGGCGACAACCGGCCCTGGACGCACGTGGACGAGAACAACCGCCTGCTCGGCGTGCTCCCCGGGCCCGACGATCCGGCGTTCGACCAGGCCTACACGGTGCCTGGCGTCCAGTGCGTGCGCTGCCACCAGGCCGATCCGTTCAACCACAACCCCTGGATCAACAGCGCGCGCCTGCCCGAGGACCCGCGCCAGCCGGTGCTTCCGGTGCTTCGCGGCCCCGACCCGCCCTACTACGTCGTGGGGGGGCAGGACTGGGACATGCGGACCATCCACATCGAGGGCAGCCGGTGCCTCGGGTGCCACCGCATCGGCATGGAGACCCTGGCCGAGTACACCGGCGACCACTGGGACCCCAACGAGCACATGCCGCCCCACGCCCCCGGCTCCTTCGCCGCCGACTACCAGGAGCTCGTCGAGTGCTGGGAGAACGGCCCCGAGAACACCCCCGGTTGCGACTGGGTGATTCCGCCGGCCGGCGACTGCGACGGCGGCGTCGTGGGGGCGGACTATCCGCACGCCGCGGCCCGCTTCAACCGCGGGACGGGGGACGAGGGGCCCCGCTCGGGCGGCAGGTGGCGCCGGCCGGGGTGCTGACCGCCGCACCGCCCGTCGCCTGGAGCCGGCAGCCGGTGACAAGGGTCGCCGCCGTGGGGGCGATGAGTCCCGGTCAACCGTATCCTCGCACGTTGTCTGGCGGGCCGCTCGCCGCACTCCCCGCGACGCGGGGACTCCACTATCGGCCGCTCGATGCCTGACTCGACTCGGGGAGAGGACGACCGGACGCGCGCCGATTCGGAACCACGGTCTTCCGGCCACCGATAGACGCCGTCGGTGCGCGGCGACATAATCTCACCATGCATCTCACGCCGCGCCTTGCCTGCTGCTCCCTGCTCCTGCCCGCCCTGGCCCTGCTGTCGGCGGCCGGGAACGGGTCGTCCCCCGCGCCGGGGGCGACGCCGAGCGCCGAGCTCGAGGCCGCGGGAGCGGCGGCCGGAACCGTCGTGGCACGCCAGACCGGTCATCACGAGCAGGCTGCTGCCCCCGAACAGGCGCCGGCGGCGGCCGCGCCGGTCTCCGGGCCGCCGATGCCCTTCCTGGCCACCGAGTACGCCGCCATGTGCGAGCCCGAGCTCGGGCGCGTCCCGAAGATCGCCTGCGACGGCGGCGTCCTCATTCCGATCACCGTCGACGGCGTCGAGGTGTTCGAGGATCCCGGCAACCACGCCTGCGACAACCCGGACGGGCTGCGGGGCGGCTGCTCGCCGGGCTCGCGCCTCGGGCACGTGGAGGGGCGCGACGCCGGCGGCAATCCCCTGCCGCAGGTCTCGTGGGTGTACTTCTGCCGCTCCGTGGGCCCGGAGAACCTCGAGCAGCGCGGCTGGGGCTCGGTGCAGCTCATCGGCTACAACCGGCAGTCGGGCGCGACGTGCTTCTTCGAGGCCGCCGACGGCCGGCACTCGCTGCCCGAGGATCATCCGGCGAACTCCGAGATCCGCGATCAGAGGCCGTGGGTCTCGTTCGACGGACACCGCATGGTGGGTCAGATGCCCGGACCCGACGACCCCGACTTCAACGACGCCTTCATGCCGCCGCCCCCGGCCGACATGAACCGGGACGGCGAGCCCGACGTCGTGCAGTGCGTCCAGTGCCATCAGTCGGGCCCGTTCATCCACGACCCCTTCATGGACAGCGCCCGCGATCCCGACGACCCGGGCCGCCCCGTCATGCCCGAGATCACGGGCCGGGACGTGCCCTACTACGTGGTCGGGGGCTCGGACTGGGACATGCGCACCATCCACATCGAGGGCAACCGCTGCCTCGGCTGCCACAGCGCCCCGATGGAGATCTCGCAGATCTTCGAGGCGGCGCAACTCGAGGTGAACAGCTTCATGCCGCCGCATGCTCCCGGCAGCATGGCCGACGACTACCAGGAGCTCGTCGACTGCTGGCTCGCAGGCCCGGAGAACACGCCGGGCTGCGACTGGGTCGTTCCCTCGGCGCAGGGGCGCGAGGGGGGGGTCGTGGGCGACGACTACCCGCACAAGAGCGACTACTTCAACCAGCCCGCCGGCGAGCAGGACGACCAGGGCAAGGACGACGGTCAGTAGCCTGGGTGCATGCGCGCCGCGGCCCGTATCATCGCGGAGGTCAGCCCGCGTGGCGTGCGCCTTCCCGCACCCTTTCGATCCCGTAACCGTGCGGCCTTGCCGGGCCGTTCGCTGCGGACTACGATGGGCGCGAATCGGACCGCAGAAACTCCGGCTGTTGCGGTCCGCAGGGAGCGAGAGAACATGATGAAGGCCATCACGAAGCTGTGGCCGGTGACGTTGCTCGTGGCGGGAGTCGCGGCCCAGGGCCCGGCCGTGTCGGAGAACGTCTACTTCGGCGACCTGCACCTGCACACGCGCTACTCGAACGACGCCGCCTCGTTCGGCACGACGCGCACGCCGGACGACGCCTACCGCTACGCGAAGGGCGAGGCGGTCCCCCACGTGGGCGGCATCGAGATCCAGCTCCGGACCCCGCTCGATTTCCTGGCGGTGACGGACCACGCCGAGAACATCGGCCGCAGGCAGGCGGGGCCCAATCCCCCTCCGAACCTGGGGCAGGCGGTCTGGGCGGACATCGTCGCCGCCGCGGTCAGGCACTACGCGCCGGGCGAGTTCACCACGTTCGCCGCCTACGAGTGGACGGTCGGGACCCGCGAGGGCAACCTGCACCGCAACGTGATCTTCGCGGGCACCGACGACCTGCCCTTCCCGTTCTCGCGGCTCGACTCGGACAACCCGGAAGACCTCTGGGACTTCCTGGACACGCAGCGCGCCGCCGGCGTCGAGGCGATGGCGATCCCCCACAACTCGAACGTCAGCAACGGCAAGATGTTCGCGCTCGTCGACTTCGCGGGTGCGCCGATGACCGCCGACTACGCGGCGCAGCGCCTGCGCAACGAGCCGGTGGTGGAGATAACGCAGGCCAAGGGCACGTCCGAGACGCACCCGGTCCTGTCGCCGAACGACGAGTTCGCCGACTTCGAGCTGTTCCCCGAGCTCCTCCTCGCGAACCGGCCCATCGGCGGGGACGGGCCCCGCGCCGGGGTGGTCCGCGTCGACGGGCTCGTGCCCGGCAGCTACGTGCGCGAGGCGCTCGTCAACGGGGTGCGGATGCAGGCCGACCGGGGCTTCAACCCGTTCCAGTTCGGCTTCGTCGGCGCCACCGACTTCCACTCCGGCACCTCGGCGGTGGAAGAGGACAACATGACGAGCTTGTCGGGCGACGCGGTCGACGGGACGCTCGAGGAGCGGCTGGTCACCAACACGTGGAGCCGGCTGCCGTTCGTCGCGCGCAGCGCCGCCGGGCTGACCGCGGCGTGGGCCAACGAGAACACCCGCGAGGAGCTCTACGCCGCGTTCCGCCGCCGCGAGACCTACGCCACGACCGGGACCCGCATCAACGTGCGCTTCTTCGGGGGCTGGGACTACGCCGACGACGTGCTGGACGGCGACGACTGGGTCGCGCGGGGGTATGCCGGCGGCGTCCCGATGGGCGGGGTGCTGCGCGGCGCCGAGGGCGAGGCGCCGACGTTCGTCATCCGGGCCGCGAAGGACCCGGTCGCCGCCAACCTCGACCGCATCCAGGTCGTCAAGGGCTGGAGCGCGGAGGGCGAGACGTACGAGCGCATCTACGACGTCGCGCTGTCCGACGGCCGGCGCGTCGGCCCCACCGGGAAGGCGCCGCCGGTCGGGAACACGGTCGATGTGATGCGCGCGACCTACACCAACGACATCGGCGCGGCGTCGCTCGAGGCGGTCTGGCGGGACCCCGACTTCGACCCGGACGTGCACGCGGTCTACTACGTGCGGGTGATCGAGATCCCGACGCCGCGCTGGTCGACCTACGATACGGCGGCGGCCGGGCTCCCCCCGCGCGGCGACGTGATGCCGACGCTGCAGGAGCGCGCGTACACGTCCCCGATCTGGTACATGCCGGACAACTAGCGCCAGGAGAGCACCACCCTGCCGGACGCGTCATGAACGCATCCCCTTGGCGGCGGTTCTGGCGAGAGCCCCTGACCCGGTTCTTCGCGGCCGGGGCCGGGCTCTTCCTGTTGTACGCACTGGTCGGGGACCGGGCGCCGACCGACGACCGCCGCATCGTCATCGACCGGTACGAGCTGGAGGCGCTGGCCGCGCTGTGGCAGGCCCAGTGGAGGCGTCCGCCGACTCGTGACGAGCTGACCCGTCTCGTCGTGGACCGCGTGCGCGAGGAGGTCCTCTACCGCGAGGCCCTCGCCCTGAACCTCGACGAGAACGACGTCCTGGTCCGCCGCCGGCTCGCGGAGAAGCTCGAGATGGCGCTGAACGACGTCGCGGCGACGGCCGAGCCGAGCACCGACGAGCTGCGGGGGTACTTCGAGTCGCACGCCGATCGCTATGTCGAGCCGCCCGGGCTCACCCTGACCCACCGGTTCTTCAGCCGCGACCGCCGGGGCGACTCGGCCGATGCCGACGCGCGCGCGGCGCTCGCGCCGCTGGCCGCGGGCGGGGCCGTCGACGACGACAGCTTCCACGCGGCCAAGACCCTGACGATCGAGGACGCCGGCCGGCTGGAGCAGATCTTCGGCACCGCATTCCGCGACGCCGTGCTCGATCACGCGGCCCTGCCCCGGTCGCGGCACGCGTGGTTCGGGCCCGTTTCCTCGGCATACGGCGCGCACCTGGTGCGGGTGGACGCCTACCGGGAGGGGCGCAGACAAACGCTGGACGAGGTCCGCGAGATCGTGCTCGACGACTGGCGCCGCGACCACGTCGCCGCGCGCGAGGCCGAGCGCTACGCCGAGATGCGCGCAAGCTATGACGTCGACGTGGCGCCGTTCGACGCGATCGGCGACCTGGTGCAGCCATGACGGCGGCGGCCCGCGTTCTGACGGCGCTGGCGCTGTGGTCGTTCGCGTCGCCGGCGCACGGCCATGAGACACGCCTCGCGTTCCTCGAAGTGCGCGCGCTGGGGCCCGGCGACTTCGTCTCCGTGCTGAAGATCCCGGTGACGGGCGCGACCGCGTGGCCGATCGAGGTGCGGCTGCCCGCGACCTGCGCGCCCGGGGGCCCGGACCGCCGCTTCCGCCAGGACGACAGTCTCGTCGTCGAGCAACGGTTCTCGTGCGACGTGACCGGTGGCGCGCCGCTGATGGGCCTCGCGGGCCTCGCGGGCGGCTTCGTCGACGTCCTGGTGCACGTCGAGGACGAGCACGGCAACCGGTTGACGCGGGTGGCGTCGGGCGCGTTGACCACGATCCCGTTGAGCCCGGGCTCGGCGAGGGTCCGGGGCCGGCTCGCGCTCGGCGTCGAGCACATCCTGGGCGGCGTCGATCACCTCCTGTTCGTCGCCGGCATGATCCTGCTCGTCCGCGGGTGGCGCCGCCTCGTCGCCACCATCACCGCGTTCACTGTCGCGCACTCCATCACCCTCGGCATGACCGTCCTCGACGTGGTGCGCGTGCCGAGCCCGCCCGTCGAGGCGTTCATCGCCCTTTCGATCGTCTATCTGGCGTTCGAGATCCTGCGGCGCGACCGCGCCGCCGCGGGCTCGGCCAGGCCGTGGACGATGGCGTTCGCGTTCGGGCTGATGCACGGGTTCGGCTTCGCCGGGGCCCTGCTCGACACCGGCTTGGCGGGCCGCGATGTCCCGATGACGCTGCTGCTCTTCAACCTCGGCATCGAGCTCGGGCAGATCGCGTTCGCGGCCGCGTGCGGCGTCGTGCTGTGGGGCTGCTACCGGCTCCTCGGCACGCCGGCCCGGCGCGCGCGGCTCGATCACGCCGCCGCGTACGGCCTGGGCGCCGTCGCCAGCTTCTGGGTGATCGAGCGGGTCGCCGGATTCTGGGGGTGAGACGCGGGCGCCGGGAGCCGCGACAGGGGACCTGCCGGCCGCGCGCTCCATTGACAACGGACGGCCTGACATCAACTGGACACCGAACGTCGTCTCCGGTTGGTGCGCCGGCCGGATGGAGAAACCGCTGCCGGGGCCGGAATCGGCAATACGCCAGCCGGGCCGCCGGCGCAGGCCGACCCGGTGTCGTTCACGGATGCGCAAGTCGGGCGTAGAATGCGCGATCATCCGGCCGCACGACGCATCGGCCGAACGGGACCTGGAGCAGGCAGGCCATGGCGGTCGCCTCCCAGGAGAAGGAAACCAGATGACTCGATACACGCTCGCGCTGCTGCTCGCCGTGGTCCTGTGCGCACCCGCCGGCGCCCAGGACCGATGGCCCCAGTTCCGGGGACCGGACGCGCGGGGCGTCTCCGCGGCCTCGGGCCTGCCCACCAGTTGGAGCACCACCGAGAACGTCGCCTGGGCCGCCGACCTCCCGGGCCTCGGCTGGAGCTCGCCGGTCGTCTGGGACGACACCGTCTACGTCACCACCGTCGTCAGCGCCGAGGCGGTCGAGGAGCCCCTCGGCGGCCTCTATCGCGGACGCGAGACCTGGAGCCCCTCGGCGGCGGAGCACCGGTGGATCGCCTACGCCCTCGACGTCGACACCGGCGCCGTACGATGGGAACGCGAGGTGCATCGCGGCGCGCCGGCCGGCGGCTACCACATGAAGAACACCCTGGCGACCGAGACGCCGGTGACCGACGGCGACTCGCTGTTCGTGTACTTCGGCAACCTCGGCGTCTTCTGCCTCGACGCGGCGGACGGCACGCTGCGGTGGTCGCACGACGTGGCGCCCGCGGCCACCCGGCTCGGCTGGGGCACCGCCGCGTCGCCGGTGCTCCACGACGGCCGCCTCTACATCGTGAACGACAACGACGGGCAGTCGTATCTGCTCGCCCTCAGCGCCGAGACCGGCAACGAGGTCTGGCGCATCCCGAGGGACGAGGGCACCAACTGGGCGACCCCGTTCATCTGGGAGAACGAGCTGAGGACCGAGATCGTCACCAACGGCACCGACCGGGCGCGCTCCTACGACCTCGACGGCAACCTGCTGTGGGAGCTCGGCGGCATGTCGTCCATCACCGTCGCCACGCCCTTCGCCGAGTTCGGCCTGCTCTACATCGGCTCGGGGTACCTCGGCGATCAGAACCGCCCGGTCTTCGCCGTCCGCCCCGGCGCCAGCGGCGACATCTCGCTTCGCGGGTCGGAGACCGAGAACGAGTTCATCGCGTGGTCGCAGCCGCAGGCCGCGCCCTACAACACGTCGCAGATCCTCTACGGCGACGTGCTGTACACGCTCCTCGACCGGGGGTTCTTCACCGCGCACGACGCGCGCACCGGCGCGGAGATCTACCCCCGGCGGCGCATCGCGGTCGGCGCCGCTTTCACCGCGTCGCCCTGGGCCTACGACGACAGGATCTTCGCGCTGAGCGAGGACGGCGACACCTACGTGATCCGCGCCGGCGGGACCTTCGAGGTCGTCGGCCGCAACCCGCTCGGCGAGTTCACGATGGCCACGCCGGCCATCGCCCACGGCAGCCTGTTCATGCGGACGCGGTCGAAGCTGTACCGGATTGGCGAGGACGGGACTCCCTGATTCCCGTTCCCGGCTTGCGCGCCGGAGTCGTGCCGCAGCAGTGCGGCCCGCGACGGGAGGGAGGGGCGTGACCTGGTACGAGCGCGCCGGCGTTCAGCGGCTCACCTGCACCGTGGCGCAACTATGACGCATTCGGACATGCGTCGCCGGGAAGGACGCCGTCCGGGTGGGATGACACGCCGCTAACGCGGCCGGCCCTTGGCCCGCGGGCTGGTAGAATGCGGCGATGAGCAACGCTTCCCGCCACGGGCTCCTGACCCTCGTCTGCGTCGCGCTGTCCACACCGGCGATGGGGCAGTCCGCGCCGCGCACCGCGCACGGCGATCCCGACATCCAGGGGTTGTTCACGTTCCGGACGCTGACCCCGCTTCAGCGTCCGGTCATCGATGCCGGCGCGTCGGCGCTCCTGGCGGGCCGGGAGACGCTCACGGCGGAGCAGGCGGCCGAGTACGAGGCGTCGCGACGCCGGGAGCTGAATCGCGACACGCAGGATCTCACGGTGCGCGCACCGGGTGTGCGATATCAGTCGCTCGCGGAAGGCGGCGTCGGCGGATACAACGAGTTCTGGTACGAGCGCGGCATCGAGCTGACCCGAGACAAGCGCACATCGCTGATCGTGGACCCGCCGGACGGTCGGATCCCCTACCGCGAGGCGTTTCAGGCCGAGGCGCGGGTCCGGGGGGCGAACATCAGCAACGGATTCGCCGACTCCTACACCGATCGCAGCCTGTCCGACCGATGCCTCCTGGGATTCAATGCCGGTCCGCCGATGGTGTCCAGCGCGTACAACAACAACGTGCTGATTCTGCAGACGCCGGACCACGTCGTGATCGTGAACGAGATGGTGCACAACGCACGCATCATCCCGCTCGACGGCCGTCCCCACGTCCCGCTCCCTCAATACTCGGGGGACTCTCGCGGGCGCTGGGACGGTGACACGCTGGTGGTCGACACGGCGCACTTCCTGCGCGAGACCAGCCTCAGCGGTTCGAGTCGGGACACCACCCTGGTCGAGCGGTTTCGGCGCGTGGACCCGGACACCGTGCTGTACCAGTTCACCGTCGGCGATCCGAACGGCTATACGCGGCCCTGGACCGCGCGCATGCCGCTGCGCCGCACCGACGGCCCGATGTTCGAGTACGCCTGTCACGAAGGCAATATCGGCCTGTCCGGCATTCTCGCCGGCGCCCGGCGCCTGAACACACAGCGGGTGCCGCCCGACGCCGGTCCGCGGCAATGATCAGCTCACGGCGCGGGGCGTGATGGAGCCGTCCGCGCTCTACGAGGCACCGTCGAGCAGCCTGCACGCCGTCGGCTGAAGCGCCCGCAACCCTCGACCTGCATCATCGCCTCGGGGCCGACGCCATCCCGCGCCGTCGTCTCATGCCGAGGCAGTCGCCAGAATGTCGGCCGCCTCCTCTGCCAGGTCCTTCACGCAGGCCTCCACGTGACGGGCGCGGGTCCGGAAGCTCAGAACGCAGACCCGCGCCAGGAACCGCCCCGCCACGACGGCGCCCGACAGCATCACGCGGTTCCGCAGGTTCACGCGCTCCACCAGGAGCTCGGTCGCGTGGTTCTCCTCGGCCAGGCTGGAGCCGGACCAGCGCAGGTGGAAAGCGAACAGCGAAACCTGCGGCGGCGCCGCCATCACGATCCCCGGCACCGCGGCCACGCGCGCCGCCGCCTCCAGGGCGAGGGCCCGCTTCTCGGCCAGGGCGGCCCGGAACCGTTCCGCGCCGTACAGCTTCAGGCAGAGCCAGACGCGAAGGCCCGGGAACCCGCGCGAGAGTTCGGGCCCGTACAGATGAGGGTCGTAGAACTCGTCGCCGTCGGCCCGGCCCGGCAGGTAGCCCGCGGTCGCCTCGTGCGCCCGGCGCAGCGCGGCGCCGTCGCGCACGAGCAGGGCCCCGGTGCCGTACGGCAGGAACAGGCCCTTGTGCGGATCGAGGGTGAGCGAATCGGCCCGCGAGAGCCCGGGCATGAGGTCCCGCAGCTCGGGGCACAGGTGGAAGAACGCCCCGTAGGCGCCGTCCACGTGGTGCCAGAGCCCTTCGCGGGCGCACAGATCGGCGACGGCGTTCAGCGGATCGACGGCGCCCGTGTTCGTGGTGCCGGCCGCCGACGCGACGCAGAACGGCCGGAGGCCAGCCCGGCGATCCGCGGCGATCAGGTCGGCGAGGGCGTCCACGCCCATCCGGAACCCCTCGTCGACGGGCACTGCCCTGACCCGGTCCGGCATGATGCCGGCCAGCCGGGCCGACTTCGCCATCGAGTGGTGCATCTGCGTCGAGCCGTACAGCACGCCGGCGCGGATGTCAGCGCCGAGATGCCGCTCGCGCGCGCACACCACGGCGTTGAAGTGCGCCATCGACCCGCCGGTCGTGAACAGCCCGCGCGCCTCGGCCGGGAACTCCATCCAGTCGCGCAGCCAGTCGAGGGCGTTGGCCTCGAGCTGCACGAGCGCCGGCGCGGCCAGCCGCACCCCGGTGTAGCGGTTGACCACATCCGCGATCAGGTCCGCCAGCGCCGCGGGGTACAGCCCGCCGCCGGGAATGTAGGCGAGGTAGCCGGGCCCCGACGACGTGAACGACCGCGGCACCCACTCGGCGAGCAGCCGGTCGAGCAGCGGCTCGTACGCGACGCCCCGCTCGGGCGCCGGCTCGCGAAGGCGGCGGCAGAGATCGGCCGCGTCCACGTCGCCCCGGGCCGGCTGCGTCTCGAGGCTCAGCACGTGGTCGACGAGCCGCTCGACGGTGGCGTGCCCCATGCGCCGCATCTCGTCGGCGGTGAACTCCAGGTCGGCGGGGTCGGTGGGCATGGTCGGCGGCTCTCCGACGAGGAACGCCCGCATCGTGCGCTCGGTCGGACGTTGGTGCAGGTCGTCGCTGCCGTACGCGCCACTGGCAGTCGCGGCGCCGCGGGCCTTTCCGGCGGCGAGTGTGGCACAAGTCGGCCGTGTATTCGAGAGGGCGCCGGTCGTGGGTCCATTTCTGGTTGCCATTTCCAACGCGACATGGTTGACTGCACAATTTAAGGTGCAGGGATGGCCGCCAAGCCGACGCCACAACTGGAACGATGAGCAAGGTTCATATGGGATCGAGCATCGATGCCTTCCTGAAGAAGGAGGGCATCTTCGAGGAAACGCAAGCGCAGGCGATCAAGGAGGTCGTCGCGTGGCAGCTTGCGGAGGCCATGAAGCAGCAGAACATCTCCAAGAACAAGATGGCGACGCTGCTGAAGACGAGCCGCACCCAGGTGGACCGGCTGCTCGATCCGAAAAGCGACATCACGCTCGGCAGCCTGCAACGGGCCGCCGCAATGGTCGGACGCCGCGTGAACGTCGAGTTGGTGTAGGGGAGGCGCGCTGAGGGCGGTCGCTCCAGGTCAGGTAGTCCCGCATCACCGGCAGCGCGGACGCTGCTGCGCCGCCAGCCGTCACGGCAGGGTGAACGCCAGCAGCGTCGTCCCCGCGGCCACCGTCACGTACTGCTTTCCGTCCTTCCCCATGTAGGTGACGGGATTGGCGCCGCTGATCATCTGCTCGGTCTCGACGCTCCACAGCTCGCGCCCGGTCGCCGTCTCGTAGGCGCGGAAGCGCCGGTCGCTGGCCCCGCCGATGAAGAGCACGCCGCCGGCGGTCGAGGTCGGCCCGCCCTTCTGCGAGTTGGGAGCGCCGGTCAGCAGGCCGGGGGGCGCGCCCTCGACGGTGCCGAACGGGATCATCCAGGCGATCTCGCCGCGGTTGACGTCGACCGCGACCAGCCTCGACCAGGGCGGCTGCCAGCAGGGCCAGCCGTCGACGGACATGCGGTTGACGACGTGCCAGTAGATGCGGCGCGACTCGGGCGGGCCCACGTAGCCGCGGCGGTCGGGGTCGTCCTCCACCTTCACGAGCTGGCTGATGTGGCCGGTGTCGGCGTAGTTGATGATGTAGTAGCCGAGGCTGGGGTCGAAGGTGCCGCCGGTGAACTCGGTGCCGCCGCCGGTCGACGGGAACACGAGCGCGCCCTCCTCGGACGGCGGCGTGTAGGGGCCGCGGTTGCGCCCGCCGTCGTACTGCATCAGCAGCTCGCGGCACGCGGCGGTGTGCTCCGGCGTCACCGTCGCGATGTCGTCCATCGTGAAGCGGATGCGCCCGAAGGGCGGCGGCTTCACGGGGAACGGCTGGGTGGGCGAGTAGTACTCGCCGGGCATGTCGCCGGCGGGCACCGGGCGCTCCTCGATCTCGTAGATGGGCTCGCCGGTGACGCGGTCGAAGATGAACAGCACGGGGTACTTGGTCACGACGCCGACGGCGGGAATGGTCTCGCCGTCGCGCTCGACGTCGAACAGGATGGGCGGCGCCGGCATGTCGAGGTCCCACAGGTCGTGGTGGACGGCCTGGAAGTGCCACAGCCGCTCGCCCGTCAAAGCGTCGACGGCGACGATCGAATCGGAGAAGAGGTTGTCGCCGGGGCGGTCCATGCCGTAGAAGTCGTTGTGGGCGGACCCGAGGGGCATGTAGAGGATGCCGCGCTCCTCGTCGATGGTGAAGAACGACCAGGTGTTGGCGCCGCTGACGCCGCGCCACGAGTCGTCGTGCCACGTGTCGTTGCCGAACTCGCCGGGGCGGGGCACGGTGTGGAACGTCCACACGAGCTCGCCCGTCCGCAGGTCCCACGCGCGCACGTCGCCGGCCGGCCCCTTCGAACCCGTCTCGTCGGCGTTGTGGACGCCGGTGAACACGAGGTGCTTCCAGACGGCCACCCCGGACGAGATGCCGTAGTGCATGTTCGGGAAGCCGTTCATGACCTCGGGGGTCTTCAGGTCGACGAAGCCGTCGTTGCCGAACCGGGGGTTGGGGATGCCCGTCGCGGCGTTCAGCGAGATCAGCTCGCCCTCCTCGGTGCCGAACACGATCTGCGGGGGCGTCCGGTCGTCGCCTTCCCACCAGGCCAGCCCGCGCATCGAGCCGCCCGTCCAGTGCAACTGGTGCTCGGGCGAGTTCCAGTCGCCGGGGGCCGTGTACTCCCAGAGCTCGTCACCGGTCTCCGGCTCGAGCGCCACCACGCGGTAGTACGGGAACGACAGGTAGACGACGCCGTCGACCACGAGCGGGGTCGACTGGGCCGGCCGGGACGGCACGCCCGGCTTCGTCATCTCGTACCGCCACGCCGGCACGAGGGTCGAGACGTTCCCGATGTCTATCTGCGTCAGCGGCGAGTGGCGCTGGTTGCCGGCGTCCCGGCCCCAGGCCCGCCAGTCGTCCTGCGCGTGGGCCGGCGGCGCGGCGAGGCCCGCGAGGACGAGCAACCAGAGGGAATGCCGCGCGGCGTGGTGACGTATCGTCGAGCTGATGGTCATGAGTCGAGGGCTCCTGGCCGGAATTGCGTACCGCCCGGGGATCTTTGCACGGAAGACGAACCGTAACGAGCCCGAGGCTCCCCCACCCCGGGCCGAACTGCAGAGAGAGCAGTGTTCGCCGACTTCTGCCGACCAGCCCGCGAGTTGCTCCACGCGTCCGCGCGGTGGCCGGCAGGGCAGCTCCACGGACTTCCCGCACCTCGGCGAGAGTCGCACGTCCCGCCGTTCAGGCCGGGCCGGCCGCACGTACGGCTTCACTCACGTTGTCGGCGTATGCCCGGAAATTGTCCCGGAACAGCGCCGCCAGCTTCGTCGCCGCCTCGTCGTAGCTGCCGGGATCGCTCCAGGTCGATTTCGGGACGAGGATGTCACTCGACACGTCAGGACATGCAGTGACGACCCGCAGCCCGAAGAACGGTTCCCGCTCGGTCGGCGCGGTCGTCAGCACGCCCGCGTGTATTGCGTCCAGGATGGCCCGGGTGTCGGCCAGCTCGATTCGCCGGCCGACGCCGTGCGGCCCACCGCTCCAGCCGGTATTGACCAGCCAGACGCTCGCCCCGTGCTCGACGATCTTCTCCGACAGGAGCGAGGCGTACTTTCCCGGATGCCAGACGAGAAACGGTCCGCCGAAACAGGGCGAGAACGTCGCTTGCGGTTCGCTGACGCCGACCTCGGTACCGGCCACCTTTGCCGTATAGCCGCTGATGAAATGGTATTCGGCCTGTTCGGGCGTCAACCGGCTGACCGGCGGCAGCACGCCGAACGCATCGCAGGTGAGGAAGATGACGTGCTTCGGGTGATTCGCGACGCACGGGCGCCGTATGTTCGGAATGAACTCGATCGGATAGGCGCCGCGGGTATTCTCCGTGATGCTGCTGTCGGCGAAGTCGACATGATGGTCGGATGCGTCGTAGACGACGTTCTCCAGCACCGCGCCGAACCGGAGCGCCTCGAAGATCTCCGGCTCGGCCTCTCGGGTCAGGTAGATGGCCTTGGCGTAGCAGCCGCCCTCGATGTTGAAGATGCCCGTGTCGCTCCAGCAATGCTCGTCGTCCCCGATCAACGCGCGCTTCGGGTCGGCCGAGAGCGTGGTCTTGCCCGTCCCCGAGAGACCGAACAGCACGGATGATTCGCCGGTTGCCGGATCCGCGGTCGCCGAGGAGTGCATCGACAGGACGCCGCGCTTCGGCATCAGATAGTTCATCAGCGTGAAGACCGCCTTCTTCATTTCGCCCGCATACTGCGTGCCGAGAATCACGACCTCCTGCCGTTCGAGACTCAGGTCCACGGTGGTCTTCGACGTCATCCCGGTCGTGTACCGGTTGGCCGGGAACGCCCCGGCGTTGAGAATGACGCAGTCGGGAGCGCCGAACGCCTGCAACTCTTCCCGCGTGGGCCGGATCAGCATGTTGTGCATGAACAGCGCGTGATACGGGCGGGCGCAGATGACGCGCACCTTCAGCCGATACGCCGGGTCCCAGCCGGCGAAAGCATCCACGCAGTAGAGTACCGGCCGGCTGTTGAGGTAATCGAGCGCACGCTCACGATTCACGCAGAAGGTCAGATCGTCGAGACCGATATTGACATTGCCCCACCAGACGTCGCCGGACGATTCAGGATGTCGCACGACACGCTTGTCCTTCGGCGAACGGCCGGTCTTGTCGCCGGAGTACGCGATCAAGGCGCCGGTATCGGACAGGGTCGTCCGCTCGTCGTGCAGAAAGGCTTGTTGATACAGCACCGGGGGGGAGGCATTTCTGTGGACCGTCTCGACATCGAGCCCGTACTCACGGAGATCGAACATTCTCGTCCCTTTCGATTGGGCTTCCTGCCTACCCGTACGCAGTCGCCCGTCATGCTCTCTCGTCACGCCCGGTCAACCGGGCCGAAAGCACGCCACAAGTGCTCGTCGCTCGAATCGGCCAGGAGCCAGTACTGACTCCAGTCGCCAGGACCATCGACACGTACACGACGCCGTCGAACGTCGAGGCCATGCCGTACTTGTGGCCGTACGCCACGTCCGGCGTGACGGTGACGTCCTGGGCGAACGACGCGCCCGCCACGAGCACGAACAGGACGGCGACGACGGTTCGTGGTCTCGACCTGGATCCTCCTGCCATTCGGTGGAACATTCTATCCCGCCCGCCCGACGCGGTCGCCGCCCCCCGCGTCGGGGGGATTCGTGCGATCATGGGGCGGGTCTTTCGGCGCCCGTCCCCGGCGAGGCTCCGGGCGTCGACGGGGGAACACCACCGGCTTCGTACGCCGCACCGCCGGCGTCGGTTGGCGGCCGGTCACAGGAGCTCGACGATGATTCGCACTGCCGTCGCTTGCGCCGCCGCGGGGTGGCTGCTCGCCGGAAACCCGACCGCCGCCCAGGAGGTGCAGCGGTCGGCCCATCACGATTTCCGCACCGTCACCGTGGCCGACGGGCTCGACGTCCCCTGGTCCATCGCGTGGCTGCCCGACGGCGACATGCTCGTCACCGAACGCCCGGGACGCCTGCGCATCGTGCGCGACGGGACCCTGCTGCCCGATCCGGTGCCGGGGGTGCCGGAGGTGATCGCGCGGGGGCAGGGCGGTCTGTTCGAGGTGCTCCCGCACCCCGACTTCGCGGCCAACCGCCTGCTGTATCTGAGCTACGCGAGGCCGACGGGCGAGGGCTCGACGACGGCGGTCGTCAGAGGCCGCTTCGAGGACGATCGGCTCACCGGCGTCGAGGACGTCTTCGTGGCGCGGTCGGCGGGCGGCGGCCACTACGGGGGACGGCTCGCCTGGGACCGCGACGGCTACCTCTTCGCCTCGGTGGGCGACCGGATGGCGAGGACGCGGGGCGATCTGGCGGCGCATCCCGCGCAGGACCCGTCGAACCACCACGGGGTCACGGTCCGCCTCCACGACGACGGCCGCGTGCCCGACGACAACCCGTTCGTCGGTCAGGACGGCGCCCTGCCCGAGATCTGGAGCTACGGACACCGGAACCCGCAGGGACTGCTCGTGCACCCGGACACCGGCGACCTGTGGGCCCACGAGCACGGACCGCAGGGCGGCGACGAGCTCAACCTGATTCAACCCACCCTCAACTACGGCTGGCCGGTGGTCGGCTACGGCGTCAACTACGGCAGCGGGACGGCCATCCACTCGGGCACGCGCGGCGAGGGCATGGAATCGCCGGCGCACTTCTGGGTCCCCTCCATCGCCACCTCCGGCCTGATGGTCTACACCGGCGACCGGTTCCCGGCCTGGAGAGGGAGCTTCTTCGTGGGCGGGATGGCGGGCCAGCGGCTCGCGCGCCTCACCCCGAGCGTCGACCGGCCGGGCCGAATCGAGCAGGAGGAGACCCTGGCCTACGGCATCGGCCGGGTGCGGGACGTCCGGCAGGGGCCGGACGGCTACATCTATCTGGCCGTCGAACACCGCGGCCGACCGAGTCAGGTCGTGCGACTCGAGCCGGTGGCGCGCCGGTAGAGCTACCGATCCGGAGGAGCCGGCGCATCGAAGTACTTGTCCACTATCCACCGCGGCTGCCAACGGTCCGGCTGCCGTTCGAGGCCGGTCAAGTCGCGCCGAAGCGGTGACGGATCGGGCGTCGTGAGCGGCGCGCTGTCGCCCATCGCCGCTCTCCAGCCCTCGAGCAGCGCCTCGAGCCGGGCCAGGGTCGGCCCGTGCGCGGGATCGGCCGCGAGGTTGCGCAGCTCGTCCGGGTCCTCGGCGAGGTCGAACAACTGCCGGTGGTCGACCTTCGGATAGACGATCAGCTTGTACCGCTCGTCGCGCACCGCGCGCATCAGGTCCTGGTAGGGCAGGAACAGGCTCCCCCGCCACGCCGCGTCGCCCTCGCCCGACCACAGCGCGGCGAGGTCGCGGCCGTCGATACCGGGCGGCGTCTCCGCCGAGCCCAAGCCGAGCAGGGTCGGGAACAGGTCGAAGAGATAGGTGAAGGCATCGGTCGAGCCGTGCGGGATGCCCGGGCCGCGGACGATCAGGGGGCAGCGCATCGAGTGCTCGTACAGGTTCTGCTTGCCGAGCAGCCCGTGGCTGCCCATGCCCAGCCCGTGGTCGGCGGCGTAGACCACCACCGTGTTCCCGGCCTGGCCGTTCTCCTCCAGCGCGGCGAGAATCCTCCCCACCTGCTCGTCGAGGTGGGTGACGAGGCCGTAGTACTCGGCCAGTTGATCGCGGATCACCCCCGGCGTCCGCGGCCACGCCGCGAGGTTCTCGTCGCGAAGGACCAGGACGCCGTGGTCGAACGGGTGCTGCGGCATGTAGTTCGCCGGCAGGGGCAGGTCGCGGCGGTAGTAGCGCTCGCGGTACTCGGGCGGCGGCTGGCGCGGATCGTGGGGCGCCATGAACGGCACGTAGGCGAAGAACGGCCGATCCGCCCCTTCGCCCTCGGCCAGGGCCGCCTGCTCGTCCAGGAAGGCGATGACCGAGTCGGCGAACAGCTCGCTGGAGAACGCCTCCCCCACGCGCCGGCGCACCATCTCGCCGTCCTCGATGTCCTGCACTTCCACCTGCGTGTGGTCGGCCATGCCCCCCAGATACACGGCCGTGCCCCTATCGAAGCTCCGCAGCAGCGCCTCCTCCCCGTTGTGCCACTTGCCGGTGATGAAGGTGCGGTATCCCGCCGCCTCGAGCTGCCGCGGCAGGGTCGGGACGCCCCGCATGTCGTTCGGCGAGCGCATCCAGCTCCGGCCCGTCAGCACCATCGCCCGGCTCGGCACGCACACCGCGCCGCTGTTCGAGCCGAACACGTAGTTGCGCCGGAAGCTGAAGCCCTCGTCGGCCAGCCGGTCGAGGTTCGGCGTGTCGATCAGCTCGTTGCCCCAGGCGCCGATGGTGTCGGCCCGCTGATCGTCGGCGAACAGGAACAGGATGTTCGGGCGGTCCACCGGCGCCGCGCCCTCGCGCGCCGGCTGGGCGGTCACCGGCAGGGCGGCGAGCAGGGCCGCCAGCGCCGCAGCCGACGCGCTTGCCCACCGGCGGAACGAATTACGGAGCAGTTCGCGAGTGGCTCTCATTCGGTCGTCTCTCCTTGCAACCGGTCCCCGCGACGGGCATCCTCCGACACCTGGGCTCCATCCAGCCTGCGGACCCGGCATGGCCGGGTCGAGCCGTCCCGAGAAACCCGTCACAGCGGCGGCGTCCGCTCATGCCAGTCCGTCGCCTGCTCGTAGGCGTGCGCGAGCGCGAGCACGTCGACTTCGCCGAGGGCGCGACCGCAAAGCTGCAGCCCGATCGGCAGGCCCTCGCGGCTGAAGCCGCACGGGACGGTGATGGCGGGGGTGCCGTAGCCGTTGAAGGGCGCCGTGTTCCGAATCAGGGTCGCGGTGGCCTCGAGCGGCGACGCCGTCGCCGCCTCGATGCTGACGGGAAGCTCGATCAGCGTCGGCGTGACCAGCACGTCGACGTCGTCGAACACCGCCGCGACCGCCTTCCTCACCAGCGCGAGCTGATAGCGCGCCTCGGCGTAGTCGGCCGCGGACATCTCCGCGCCCCCCTCGATGCGCGCCAGCGTGCTCTCGGCGTACAGGCCGCGCCGCTCCTCGAGGAGTTCGGCGTGATAGGCGTACGCCTCGACCCCCACCGTGCGCGCCTCGGGCAGCGGCGGCAGCTCCACGTCCCGCGTGCCCGCCGTGAGGTCGCCGAGGATCCCGAGCGCGCGCTCGACCGCGGCCAGCACCTGGGGGTCGACGTCCTCATAGAACGCGCGCGGCACGCCGAGGCGCATCGCCGAAGTCCGCCGCCGCAGCGCGCCCGCGTAGTCGGGAATCTCCGCCTCGATGCTGGCGATGCCCCGCGGGTCGTAGCCGGCCATCGGCTGCAGCATGAGCGCGGCGTCGGCGACCGACCGGCACATCGGGCCGACGTGGTCGAGCGAGACGCTGAGGGGGACGATGCCGCGAATGCTGGCCAGCCCGTAGGTCGGCTTGAGGCCGGCGATGCCGCAGTGCGCGGCCGGGATGCGGACCGATCCTCCCGTGTCGGTGCCGAGGGCCCCGGCGCACAGCCGCGCCGCGACCGCCGCCCCCGAGCCGCCGGACGACCCGCCGGGGATGCGATCCGTGTCCCACGGGTTGCGCACGGGACCCGTATGGGTGAACGCCGACGTGCCGCCATAGGCGAACTCGTGCATGTTGAGCTTGCCCAGCACGATCGCGCCCGCCGCCTCCAGCCGCGTCACCACCTCGGCGTCCTCGTCCGGCACGCGGTCGGCGAACACCGCGCTCGCCGCCGTCGTGAGCACCCCTGCCGTATCGATGTTGTCCTTCAGCGCAATCGGAATGCCGTGCAGGGGACCGCGCCACCGGCCGGCCGCCAATTCCGCCTCGAGCGCCCGCGCGCGCTCGACGGCGCGCTCCTCGGTCACCGTCACGAAGGCGTTGAGCCGGTCGTCCAGGCGCCGGATGCGCGCGAGATAAGCCTCCACCAACTCCAGCGGCGAGAGGTCGCGGCGGCGAACGAGCCGCTGCGCCTCGGCGATGGTCAGGTCGGTCGGCTCGGCGGCCTGCGCGAACGCGGGGCGGGTCGCGAGGCAGGCGGCCGCGGTTGCGCTCGCCGTGAGGAAGTCGCGTCGAGTGAAGGCTCTTGCCATGCTCATGTCCTGCCGAATAGCGGCCGCGGGTTGCCGAGGTCGAGTTGCGACAGCATACCGCCGGACGGCGTTGCGGGTCGACCGTGATGATCGTGGATTCCATCGTCGCAATCCGTCAGGGCAGCGGAGTCCCCGGGAGGATGCCATGCAGCAGCTCGGTCACCGGCAGGCACAGGATGCCGTCGATCTGCAGGCGTTCGTCGCCGAGGTAGGTCAGCCGGGCCTGCGCCTCCGGGTAGTCCTGCGCGAAGCTCTTCAACGACCTGAGGTCCGCCGGCCGGATGCGCGCGGCGTGCTTGACCTCGAGGGTCCAGAACACGTCGCGGCCGTAGACGACGAAGTCGACCTCGCTGCCGGCCCGCGTCCGCCAGAACGCAAGGGTGGCGTCGGCCCCCGAGTAGTCGATCCACGCCCGCAGGTGCTGCGCGACCAGCCCCTCCAGCGCCACGCCGCGGGCCTCCTCGGGCCGGTCGAGCGGCCCCGCCGGGCGCAGGGAGCGAAACACGCCGGCGTCGGCGAAGAAGAACTTGGGATGGGACGTGACCTGCCGGCGCGCGCGGCGCGCGAAGACCGGGAGCCGGAATGCGAGCAGGAGGTCTTCCACGATCTCGATGAACCCCTCCACCGTCTTGCGGCGCACCTCGCACTCCCGCGCCACGTCGCTCGTGTTGAGCACGGCCGCGTGCGAGAAGCTGACGGCTTCGAGAAACCGGTGGAAGGCGCCCAGGTCGCGCACCAGCCCCTCGGTCTGGACCTCCTGCTGGACGTAAAGCCCCGCGTAGGCGCTCAGCGTATCGGCGGCGTCGTCGGCGTCCCAAACCAACGGCAGCAGTCCATGGTCCAGGGCCGCCCCCAGGTCGAAGCCCGCGCCGAGCTCGGCCGCCATGAACGGGTGCATCCGCCGCACGACTGCGCGACCGGCGAGCAGATCCACGCCCGCCCGCTTGAGCTTGCGGGCGCTCGATCCGGTCAGCACGAAGCGCGGGCTGCCGGGCTCCTCCATGAGCTGGTGGACGACGGTGAGCAGCTCGGGAACCCGCTGCACTTCATCGATCACGATGTCGGCCACGCCGGGCGCCGCCGCCAGCTCACGCAGCCGTTCCGGCCGGGCCGCGTACTGCCGCTGCTGCGCCGGCGCCAGCAGATCGACCCGGACGGCCTGCGGGAACGCGGCCTCCAGCCAGGTGCTCTTGCCGGTTCCACGCGGGCCGAACAAGAAGAAGTGCCCTTGCGGCGGGCGAAAAAATGTCCTCGCTATCGCCACAATGAGAGCAATTATGGCATTAACTGGGTAAAAAAACACCAGAACGGGACGGACCGGGCGGGAACCTCGAGCAACGCCGCCGCGGCCCGACGCTTCAGGCTGGCGCCGGAACCTGTCGATCGGCGCGTCGCGGCCGATCGAACGTCAGCCGGCAGCGCGCGACTCGGCCGGCGGCGGTTCTTCGCGCACCCGCACGCTGGCGCGCCGCCGGCGGCGGACGATGCGGGCGACGGCTTCGGTGCGACTGCGCGACAACAGCCAGGAAAAGCCACGCACCCACGGCCGACGTGCCGCCACCGGTCAGATGTCGGAAGCCGCTCACCGCGGCCGCAACCCCCATCGCCGCCACGCAACCAGCGATACCGCCAGTACGGCCAGCACGATTCCCGCGCCGACGACGAGGGTCCGCCAGCTCGCGGCCTGCTGCGGCTCGTCGAGGGGGGCAGGCAGCTCGTCCGCCGCCGCGGCCGCTTCGGCTGCGACATCCTCCGTGGCGGCGGGCGGCGGGCGACGGTCCCCGATGGCATAGAGATGGCCGGTCGTGCGGATGAACAACTGTCCCTCGGACACCGCGGGCGAGCTGAGGACGTAGTCGTCGAAGTCGTTCTCGGCCAGCACCTCGAACTCGGGTCCGGCCCTGAGGACGGTGGTCATGCCGTTCTCGTTGGTGACGTAGATCCTGCCGTCGGCCAGCACCGGCGACGCGCTGTAGGTGCCCCG
This sequence comes from Vicinamibacterales bacterium, assembly GCA_965204675.1. GTDB lineage: Bacteria > Acidobacteriota > Vicinamibacteria > Vicinamibacterales > UBA8438 > JAJEEA01. The sequence continues at coordinate 2,767,702 of OZ242003.1, read as the reverse complement.
GCGAATGCGCTCGGGCCCGTAGACCGGCGCCCCGGTCCTGGCGTCGGTCACGTAGACGATGCCGCGGTCGTTGACCACGTAGAAGTACTCGCCGTCGGTCACCGGCGTCGGCACGTCCGGCCCGTCGTCCGACGACCAGATGACGTGCGTGTCCAGCACGTCGCCCCGCCCGCCGGGCCGCAGCGCCAGCAGCGGCCGGACGCGGGTCGGGGCGTAGATCACCCCGTCGTGCACGAGCGGCGAGGCCACGATGCGGTAGTCGCGCTGCCGCGTGGGGTTCAGCCCGTCGGCCCGCCACAGCTCCAGGCCGGTCTCCGGGTCGTGGCCCGTCACGGCGTCCCCGCCGGTGATCACGATCTCCGTCGTCCCGTCGTACTCGAGCAGCGCCGGCGTCGAGTACGCATCCGGAGACTCCCGCACGGCCAGCGTCGGCCGCTCGACCCGCCAGACCGTCTCGCCGCTGAGCGCATCGATGCGCAGGACGTAGGACGGGTCGTCCGTCCGCATCCCGTGCAGCACCTGCACGAAGAGGGCGCCGCCGTGCAGCAACGGCGACGAGGCATAGCCCCAGTTCAACCCGAACGGGCCGTAGGACGCCGGGATGTCGCGCATCCAAAGCTCGTTGCCGTCGACATCGAAGGCCTTGAGGATGCCGGTGCCCGTCATCACCCAGACGTGCTCGCCGTCGGTCACGGGGGACGGCGACGACATGTTCTGCTTGCGGAGGCGGCGGTTCCCGTCGCTCAGGTGACGCTGCCAGATCGGCTCGCCGGTGTCCCGGTCGAGGCACCACAGCTCGATGTGGTCGTCGTCGACCGCCACGTTCAGGAAGATCCGATCGCCCCAGACGATGGGAGTCGATCCGGACCAGGCGGGCATCGGGAGCTTCCACGCGATGTTCCGCTCGGTGTCCCACTCCACCGGCAGGTCGGTCTCGGTGCTGACGCCGTCCCCGGTCGGCCCGCGCCAGGCCGGCCAGTTCTCGGCCGCGGCGATGCCGGCGGCCGAGGTCAAGGTCACCAGCAGCGCCACGGCCGGACTGGCGACGATCGGTTGCGAACGCATGATCTCCTCCCGCGGGTATCCTCCCGGCCTTTCGCGACGCCTCCAGTTCTACAGCATACCGTTTCGACCCGTTCCACCGGCCCGCTGTTCCCGACGCTCCGCGGGCCGCAACTCACCGACGCCGGCGATGGAGGTTCGGGCCTGCGGGCAGGGGGAGGTCAGGCCCTGGCCCACCGGTAGGCACGGAGGAACATCGGCGGGGTGGGCCGGTGATGCGCTCGACGGCGTCGCTGGCGTATGGCGATCTCGCCAGCGGCGATTCGGGAATCCCTCACATGCCCCAAACAGTGACCGGCGCGCCGCTTGCGGCCGGCTCGCGGCGGAAGATCTTCTCCGCCCAGGTTCTTTCCTGCGAGCGGTCGAAGACGATGAGGTGGCCCGACTCGGCGCCGCAGCGGTCCATGTAGCCCCGCGTCTGCTCGACGCCCTGGCGGATGGTGCGCTCCAACCCGCTGCCACGCACCTTGCATTCGACGACGAACCGCCGGATGCGGTTCCCCTGCGGCCACACGATCAGCAGGTCGACGCGTCCGCGGCCCAGGGCGTACTCGCGCTCGATGCGGCCGCCGCCGTTCACCACCTTCTGCAGATAGGCCTGCAGCAGAAGCTGCGGGCCGGCCTCCCGATAGCGGTCGAAACGCTGCGTCCAGTGCTCCGAGTGCTCACGGAAGAACTGCTGGAACGCCGACAGCAGCCCGTCCACGTCCAGGTCCCCGCCCGGACCCACGTACCGCGCCGTCTCCGCCTCGATGTCGTCCTGGGTCACGAAGGTCAGCTCGCGCGGAATCACCTCCGCGTAGATGGGGTTGGCGATGCGCTTCGCGTCTCTCTGCGCCAGCAGGCCCAGGTCGCGCGCGTATTCCACGTCGCGGCCCCGCTCGGCGTAGCTGTCCCGACTCGCGGCCCCCGTCAGCATCGGCGCCACCACCCGCCGCACCCGCTCCTCGCGCAGCTTGTCGGCCAGATCGTCGAGGTGGGTGGCGCGGGCCAGGATCACCCGTTCCTGGGCATCCACGATGTCGTCCACCGCGATCGCGCGGCTCCGGTCCCGGCCCGCGCCGCTCCCGAAGCAGGCCTCGCGGCACAGCGCGTTCACCAGCCACGGCTGCCCCGCCGTCCGCCTCCAGACGGCCGCCAGCGCGTCGCCGGTGAACGCCTGCCCGGTCTCCTCGGTGTGCTGCGCGAGCAGCGCCCGCGTCTCCGCTTCTGTGAAGTCGCCCAGTCGGAGCGAGGCGGACTTGACGTTGAACGCGCTGCCGCCGAGCACCGCCGCGTTCTGCGCCGAGGAATGAATGCGGTAGTCCCGAACGTCCCGCACCCCGCACAGGATCACGCTGTGCGGAAAACGCCCGGGCCGGTCCGGGTAGCCGGCGCGCAACTGACGCAGCACGGACAGCAGCGTGTCCCCGACCAGGGCGTCGATCTCGTCGATCAGGAGCACCAGCGGCCGCGGATCGGCCATGCACCAACGAAAGAGGGCCTGACGTAGCGCCTGACCCGGCCCGACGCGCTCCAGCACGCCGGGCCAGATGCCCTCCAGCGACTCGTCGCCCAACGTCGCGCCCGCCTGCAGCGCCAGCTCCGCCAGCACCGCGCGCATGCCCTCGGCCACGTTCTCGCGAAGCGCTTGGACGGCCTCGACGCTCACGTACACGCAACGGTAGTCGCCCGCCGCGTTCAGCAGGTCCCGCAACGCGAGCAGCGCCGACGTCTTGCCCGTCTGCCGCGGCGCGTGGAGCACGAAGTACGTCTTGTCCCGCACCAGATCGAGCACGTCGTCCAGGTTCACCCGGTCGAGCGGCGGGATGTGGTAGTGGTCCGCCGCCACGACGGGACCCGCGATGTTGAACTTCCGCATCGTCGCCATTCCTGCCGGGTCCCGGGAGGCCACCCCGCAGCACGGCGCTGACTCCTGGGGGGTCGGTCGGGGGCGCCTGCGGAACCGCAGGGTCGAAGACCGGCGGACCACGGGTCGGGCCGGACCCGCGGCCGACGGCCTGGCCCGGAGAGCGCCTCCTTCTGCCCGCTCGCCGCCCGACCCGACCCTGCCGGGCTCTGCACCGCACTACGGCGAAGAATCCTACCTGCCCGCCTGCTCCGCCTCCTGCCGGCGGTTGCCGGCAAGGATGTTCTCGAGCCCGTAGTTGCCCTCGTGGCACGCGAACTCGAAGATGGGCAGCCGGCTCCGCTGCATGGGCAGCTCGACCGACCACGGGCGCTCCCAGGTGTCGGGGTCGCTCACCGTGAACTCGTAGAGCAGCGTCTCGGCGTCGACCCGGGTGAAGCGCTCGACCAGGGTGCGGCTGCGGCTCGTGTTGCGCCACGTGATGTGGGTGCGGTCGTCGTTGAAGTTCACGGTCTCGACCACCAGGGTGTCGCCCTCCCAGCGGCCGCGTGAGTCGCCGACGTACTGCCGGACGCCGCCGGCCGGGGCGGGGCGCCCGTCGAGGGGGATGACGCGGACGGTGTGCATCATCTCGTTCATGACGGCGACGTGGTCCGGCGTCTGGAACAACTGCATGTTGTTGTTGTAGACGCCCGGCAGCATCGGCGGCCCCGCGTTGCCGCTCATCAGGCAGCGGTCCGAGTTGCTGAAGTCGAGGTGCGACTCGGCCGTGTCGACGGTCTCGCTGAACGACGAGCGCGCGCCCATGGTGCGCGCCCGCTCGCGTCCCGCCTCGGTCAGGGCGGGCATGCGGCCGTCCGGCGGGTCGACGATGAGCGACGTGCGCCGGGTGCTGACCGCGCCCGTCCCCCAGTCGAACCAGAAGATGTTGTACGAGCCGGTCTGCCCCTGCAGGCTCGGGTGGTCCGGCGAGTCGAGCCAGCGGCCGGGGCGCTCGCCGGCGGTGGGGATGGCGACGGTGCGCTGCGCCGGGCGCTCCTCCATCGCCTGGATGCGCGCGCGCTCGTTCTCCTCGATCTCGGCCGCCTCTTCCGCGGTCAGGAACTCCCGGCCGGCGAAGCGTTCGGGGCGCTCCAGCGGCGTGCGCGTCTTGTACTCCCAGACGCCCCCGAGGTCGGGCTGGCCCCAGGCCGTGCGCGGCGCCGGCTCGGGCTCCGTCTGGGCAGAAGCGGGCAGGGCAATCAGCAGCGCGGAGACCGCAACCACACATGCCACGACCAAGGACAGATAGCGCATCTCGACTCCTCCATCGGCGACCGATACTCATCGGCAGTAACGACGCGGCGGCACCACGGGCAGCTCTCCTCCAGGGCAACCCACCAGCCGATGCGAGAACCGGCCGGTCTGTACCGTCGCCTCACGACACGACGGTGATCTCGCCCAGCGCCCGGGGTGGTCGACGGCGCGGAACCGGTACGTCCCGGGCGACTCGAAGGCGACGTACTCGACCCTCGCCTCACGGCACGACGGTGATCTCGCCCAGCGCCCAGGGGTGGTCGGCGGAGTGGAACCGGTACGTCCCGGGCGCATCGAAGGCGACGTACTCGAACAGCCCGGGCTCGATGACGCCGGTGGTCCAGCTCCCGTCCAGGGCCTCGATGGTGCGCTGCGTGCGGCCGTTGTTGACGAACCGCACCCGCGTGCCGGCCCTCACGCGGACCCGCTGCGGGTTGAACGCATGCTCGTCGAGGGCGCTCCGGTTGCCGCCCAGCGACCAGGACGGGTTCTCGCGCAGCGTGCCGGTCTGGATCTCGTCGGTCTCGGTCGGCTCCGGGCCCGTCCACCGGACGAGGTCGGGCGGGTCGGCCACCGGCTCGTCGCGGGGGGCCAGCTCGCCGTCGAGGGCGAACGCCCAGAGCTCGCCGCCCATCGGCAGGGCCACGTACTGCCGCCCGTCGACGGCGTAGGTGGACACCGGCCCGGGCCGCATCCGCAGCCCGGCCGGGGCGGCCTGGAACCCCCACAACCGCTCGCCGGTGGCCGCGTCGTAGGCGTCGAGCTGGCCGTCGGCCGAGCCCCAGAACACGAGCCCGCCGGCCGTCGACATGGGGCCGCTCGTGGCCAGCCGCCCGCCCACGAGGTCCTGCTTCCAGGTCACGGTGTTGGTGCGCGGGTCGACGGCGGCCAGCACCCCCGCCGACTCGGGGAGGCCGAGCCGCAGGTAGCCGGCGGGGCGGTTGTCCGAGATCCACGGATCCTCGAAGCGCTTGGCGAACCCCACGTGACTCCGGCCCTGCGCATAGATCAGGCCGGTCTGGGGGCTGAACGACATCGGCGTCACCCGCACCATCGGAATCGGCGAGCCGAGCGCCACCACGTGCGGCTGGTCGACGGTGGGCGGCGTGAAGAAGCTGCAGCTCAGCTCGAACGGCGGCGGCACCCGGTCGCGCCAGTACGAGCAGTCGGGGATGATGCGCTCGGCCCCCACCGGGAACGGCTGGGTGTCGGCGGTGAGTTGGCCCGGGTCCTGCGGCACCGGCCGCTGCTCGATGGGGATCAGCGGCTCGCCGGTCTCCCGGTCGAACAGGAACAGGTACCCGTCGGCCCGGATGGCGGCCACACCCTTTCGCATCCGGCCGTCCATCTCGACGTCGTAGAGCAGCATCGGGGTGGCGATGTCGGCGTCCCAGATGTCGTGCCGCACCACCTGGAAGTGCCAGCGGCGCTCGCCGGTCTCCATGTCGAGGGCCAGCATCGAGGCCGCGAAGAGGTTGTCGCCGGCCCGGATCTCGCCGCCGAACATCGGCACCGGGTTGCCGGTCGCGAAGTAGACCAGCCCCAGCTCGGGATCGACCGTCCCCACCAGCCACACGCCGCCGCCCCCGACCTCCCAGATGTCGGAGTCCTGCGGCCACGTGTCGTGGCCGAACTCGCCGGGGCGCGGGATGACGAAGAAGGTCCAGGCCACCTCGCCGGTCGCCGCGTCGACGGCCACGACCCGTCCCTGTCCCCCGCTGTCGCCGTTGGCCACGCCCACGAACACCTTGCCGGCGGCGTGCATGGGCGCGGTGGTGACCGTCTCGCCCGCCACCGCCGGGACGCTGCCGACCGTCGTCGCCCAGACCAGCTCGCCGGTGTCCTGCCGGAGCGCCGCCACCTGCACGCTCCGCAGCCCGACGAACACGAGGTCGCCGCTCAACCCGACGCCCTGCCACGACGGCGCCATCCGCGACGCGGCGTCCTCGGCCTGCCAGCGCCATCGCGTCTCGCCGGTGGCGCCGTCGACGGCCAGCACGCTGGCCCCCGCGGTCAGGTAGAGCACGCCGTCCTTCACCACCGGCGTCGAGCGCGACGACCCGCCGCCCTCGAGCCGCGTGACCCAGGCGCCGCCGAGCCGGTCGATGGTGTCGGTGGAGATCTGGTCCAGCGTCGAGTAGCGCGAGCTCGTCCAGTCGCCCCCGGCGAGCGGCCAGTCCTCGGCCGCAAAACGGCTCCCGGGCTCGGTCGGCTGCCCCTGTGCGGTTCCGGCCAGGGCCGCGGCGACGGCGGCCAGTGCGACGACGACTCCACGTTTGAATCTGCCCATGTCGATCCGAACTGTCCTCAAGATCCTCGACCTTGTCAAGACGAGTCTCCGGTCCGGGTGGCCGACAAGAAAGTGCGGATCCTGCGGCCAGCCGCGGCACCGACGCGCAGCCGACCGCTTTCGCCAACCGCACCTGTGAACGGCGGGGGCCGTCTCGAGCGGGAGTACGCGCTCGGCCGCGTCGACCTGCTCATCCTCTGGCCCCAGGGCGGGCGCACAGTTCGTGGTCGAGCGCAAGGTGCTGCGCAAGGATGCCGAACGCACCATCGCGGACGGGCTGGCCCGGACGCTACATGGACCGGTGCGGCACCGAGGCGGGTCACCTGATCGTCTTCGACCGCCCGCCGGACCGGACGTGGGACGAGAAGCTGTTCCGCCGGGAAGCACTGGCCGGCCCGGGCGGCACGCCGATCGCGTGTCCGGGGCATGTGATGCCGCCCCCGCCGATTATCGAGTCAGCGTCCTTCGTAGATGTGGTTCACGATGGCGGTCACGCTGAACGTGCCCTCCAGGGAGGCCGAGTAGTCGGCGAACCGCGCGGGCTTGGCGTACGCGGCGGTCGCCTCGTCGGCGCTCAGCCCGGCGTCGATGCTCCGGCGGGTCTGCTCGTAGAGGTCCATGTAGAACGCCCGGTACTCCACGAGGTCGCTCCACGCGAGCGGGGTGTCCCAGTGGCCGGTGATGATGGTGTCGACGTCGGGGACGGTGTTGATGACCCGGGTCAGGGTCCGGCCGAACTCGACGGCGCTGCCGCCATTGCCGTTCGCGGCGTCGATGAACGGGAGCAGCTTGCCGAGGAACATGTCGCCGGTGTGCATGGTGCGCGCCGCCTTGAAGACGACGAAGGTGTCGCCGTCGGTGTGGCCGCGGCCGAAGTAGTAGAGGTCGATCTGGTCGGGGCCGCCGGCGAACAGGGTCAGCCGGTCGGAGAAGGTGGTCGAGGGCAGGTACTTCGCGTTCTCGCCCTGGAAGTCGTCGCAGTTCGTGGGTATGGGCTGGCAGTCGGTGCGGGCCCAGTGGCGGCGGATGTTCTCGTGGGCCACGAAGTGGACGGTGTCGGGGAACTCGGTGTTCGAGCCGCTGTGGTCGAAGTGGACGTGGGTATTGATGATGGTGGTCACCGGCTTGTCGGTGAGCCGCCGCACGTGCCCGAGGATGTCCGCCCCGTAGCCCTCGTTCTTGGTGTCCACCAGCACCACGCCGTGCTCGGCGATGAGGAGGGCGGTGTTGCCCCCGGTCGTCGACCCCGACCCGAGCATGTGCAGCTCGTCGGTGATGCGGTGCACCTCGATCGGCGGGTTCGCCTGCTGCAGGGCCTCGACGCCGGCGGTCCAGGCGACGAGCCCGAGAGCGAGGGCGGTGAGCGGCAAAAGTACCAAGCGTCGCATGTCGCTACCCTTCGTCGTGCCGATATCGGCTCCCCAGAAGTCCCTCGATGCGCGCCTGCCCCGTCAGCAGCTCCTTGACGTCCGCCTCGATCGCCGCGGCGCGTCTCTCGACCTTCTCGATGCTCGCCTGGAGGGCCTGATGCGCTCGCTCGTTGTGCGAGAGCTCGCGCTTGCCGGCCCACAGCAGGATTCCCGCCATGCCGTTGAGCAGAGTGAGCAGGATGGTGACGATGACGGCCATGACCGCGACGATGGTGGGCAGTTCCATCACGCCAGGATGTCGTCGACGACGACGCCGGCCACGTCGGTGAGCCGGAAGTCGCGCCCCTGGCTCCGGTAGGTCAGGCGCTCGTGGTCGAGGCCGAGCAGGTGCAGGATGGTCGCGTGCAGATCGTGGATGTGGACCTTGTCCTCGATCGCGTAGTAGCCGTAGTCGTCGGTGCGGCCGTGGCTGTGACCGCCCTTCACGCCGCCGCCGGCCATGAACATGGTGTAGCCGTGGGGGTTGTGGTCGCGGCCGTTGCGGGCGCCCGCCTCGGCGCCGGGCGTGCGCCCGAACTCGCCGCCCCACAGCACCAGGGTCTCGTCGAGCAGGCCCCGTTGCTTGAGGTCGGTGATGAGCCCCGCCACCGCCCGGTCGATCTCGGCGCAGCTCCGGGGCAGCCCGGTGATGAGCCCCGAGTGGTGGTCCCACTTGGTGTCGGGCCCGTGGGTGGCCTGCACGAAGCGCACCCCGGACTCGGAGAAGCGCCGGGCGAGGAGGCAGCGCAGGCCGAAGTCGCCCGCCACCGGGTCGTCGAGGCCGTAGAGCCGCCGGGTGGCCTCGGACTCGCCCTCGACGCTCATCAGCTCGGGCGCCTCGGTCTGCATGCGGAATGCGAGCTCGTACGACTCGATGCGGCCCTCCAGCGCGAGGTCGGGCCCCGTCGACTCGAGCTGCCGGCGCTGCCAGCGCTGCAGCAGGTCGACCTCGGCCCGCTGCACGGCGGGGCTGACCGCCTGGTTCTCGAGGAAGTCGATGGTGGCCTCGGCGGTGTTCATCCGCGTGTTGCCGATCGCGGTGCCGTTGTAGGCGGCGGGGAGGAACGCGGCCGAGTAGTTCTGCACCCCGCCGTGCTGGTACGACGGACAGATGGTCATGAACGCGGGGAGGTTCTCGTTCTCGGTGCCGAGCCCGTACGAGATCCACGACCCCATCGAGGGCCGGACGAAGCGGTCGCTGCCCGTGTTCATGGCGAGGATGGCCCCGCCGTGGGCGGCGTTGGTGCCGTACATCGAGCGCACGAAGCAGAGGTCGTCGGCGACGCCGGCCAGGTGGGGCAGCAGCTCGCTCACCCAGTGGCCCGACTGCCCGTGCTGCCGGAACTCCCAGGGGCTCTTGAAGAGGTTGCCGGTCTCGTTGAACTGCACGTCGGGCTTGGCGAACGGCAGCGGCTTGTTGTCGTCGCGGACGAGCAGCGGCTTGTACTCGAACAGGTCGTGCTGCGACGGGCCGCCGTGCATGTGCAGGAAGATGATGCGCTTGGCGCGGGGCGCGAAGTGGGGCGCCCGGGGGGCCAGCGGGTTGTCCTGCGCGGCCACGAGGTCGTGCTGGAGCAGCGACGACAGGGCCAGTCCCCCGAAGCCGCAGCCGCAGGTCTTCAGCATGTCCCGGCGGGTCACCGGCGGTGCCTGGTAGTGGGGATGGCGCATCGGTCCTCCCGGCCTCAGTCGACGTAGATGAACTCGCTGGCGCCGAGGATGACGTGGCACAGGCGCGTCCACGCGAAGCGCTCGGCCTCGCCGGCGGGCGCGGTCTCGCGCATGGCGGCGAGGAAGGCGAGGCTCTCCTCGATCTCCACCTCGCCGGCCGGCCGCCCGTAGGCCTCGACGAACGCCCGCTCGACCCGCGCCGCGTCGCCGGCCAGGGGCATCGCCAGCAGCCGCCCGGCGAACTCGCCCGCCTGCTCCTCGACGAACGCGCTGTTCATCATGAGCAGGGCCTGGGACGGCACCACCGTCGCGGGGCGGGCGCCGACCGAGTCGCTGGCGTTGCCGAAGTCGAAGCCGGCGAAGATGTCGTAGATGGCGTTGCGCACCACCGGCATGTAGACGGACCGGCGCGGCGCCCGGTAGAAGTCGAAGCGCCCGAACGTGTTGCCCTCGCTGAAGACGTAGCCGCGCGAGCTGTACTCGTCGACGCGCCCCCCCATCGTCAGGTCGAGGGTGCCCGCGAGCTGCAGCAGCGCGTCGCGGATGGGCTCGACCTCGAGCCGGCGGCGGTTCATCCGCCAGTGCAGCCGGTTGTCGGGGTCGACGGCCGCGTTCGCCGCGTCGTAGCCGGCGCCGAGTCGGTAGGTGGCGGACAGCAGGATCTCGCGGTGCAGCGCCTTGATCGACCAGCCGCCGTCGACGAAGCGCCGGGCCAGCCAGTCGAGCAGCCCGGGATGGGTCGGGGCCGAGCCGGTGGTGCCGAAGTTGCTCGGGGTGTCGACGAGGCCGCGCCCGAAGTGCCAGTGCCAGATGCGGTTGGCCATGACCCGCGCCGTGAGCGGGTGCTCGGGGTGCGTGATCCACCGGGCCAGCTCGAGCCGCCCGCTGGCGTCGTCGGGGATGGGCGGCGGCGGCACGATGTGGTCGGTGACGCGGAGGAACCCGCGCGGCTGCGGGGTGTCGGCGAGGTTGAGGTGGCTGCCGCGGATGTGGACGGGGAGATCGACGATCTCGCCCTCCTCCACCGACATCGCGTAGGGGGGCTCGGGCGGCGAGGCCGCCTCGCGCTCCTCGACGACGGCCCGCAGCCGGGCGAGCTCCGCCACCGCGTCGGCCGGGTAGAGGGCCTCCTCCGCCTCCTGGTCGAGGCACAGGATGCACAGCCGGCCGCCGTAGACGAGCCGGCGCAGCTCCTCCTGCTCGCGGGGAAGCCTGAAGTCGGCGGGGCTGAGCTCTTCCTCGTCCTCGAGGCCCAGCCGCTGGAGGTGCTGGTCCCAGGCGATCTCGATCACCGCGAACAGGCTGGCGTAGCGCCAGGCGACCTCCTCGAGGCTCCGGGGCGCGGGGCCTCTGACCAGGCTCCGGGTCAGGGGCGCGATCAGCACCTTCTCTGAGGCGATCAGCGCCCGCAGCTCGTCGGTCACCTCCTGGTAGCGGTCCGCCGGGGCCGCCGCGTAGGCGTTCCAGATCTGGAAGACGACGCTCGGGTTGGCCCCGTCGCCCTGTACCGGGGGGCCCTCGCGGTAACGGAAGAAGGCCCGGACCCAACGCCCGATCACTGCGGCCTCGAGGCCGTCGCGATCGGCGATATCGGCGATGGCCCCGGCCGCCCGTTCCTGGGCCGCCTCGTCATCGCCCCACGCGGGGTAGGCCTCCTCCGCCGCGAGGAGATAGCTGGCCAGCGCCTGCCGCCGCGGCCCCCGCAGCCGCTCGTTCTGCTCGTCGACGAGATCGTCGACCGCCTCCTGCGCCTCCTCCACCAGCGCCTGCGCCGCCTCGTAGCGGGCGAGGGTCTCCTCGTCGGCAAGGGGCCGCTCCACCCACCGGCCGGGGAGGCGTTCGGGGGCCATCGTCTTCGTCGAACGCAGGATGCCGGCCAGCGCGTAGTAGTCGGCGGTGGGAATGGGGTCGAACTTGTGGTCGTGGCAGCGGGCGCAGCCGATGGGCTCGGCCAGGAACGACCGGCCGATGACGTTCACCTGCTCGTCGACGATGTCGATGACCATCTTGTCGACGTCCTGCTCGGCCAGCACCTTGGCGCCGAGGGTCAGGAAGCCGGTGGCGGTGAGGCGCTCGAACCGCTCGCCGTCGCCCGCCGCCGGCATCAGGTCGCCGGCAATCTGCTCCTGCACGAACCGGTCGTAGGGCTTGTCGCGGTTGAACGCGTCGATGACCCAGTCGCGGTAGCGGAACGCGTTGGGGTGGGCGATGTTCTCGTCGAGCCCGTTCGAGTCGGCGTAGCGGGCGACGTCGAGCCAGTGCCGGCCCCAGCGCTCGCCGTAGCGCGGCGACGCCAAGAGCCGCTCGACCACCCGCTCCCAGGCGTCGGGCCGCTCGTCGGCGAGGAACGCGTCGAGCTCGGCCGGCGTCGGCGGCAGGCCGGTCAGGTCGAACGTGACCCGTCGCAGCAACTGCCGCCGGCCGGCGGGGGCGACCGGGGCCATCCCCTCGGCCTCGAGCCGGGCGAGGACGAACCGGTCGATTTCGTTGCGCGCCCAGGCCGGGTCGCCGACCGCGGGCGGCTCGGGGCGGGCCATGGGCCGGTACGACCAGTGCTCGCGGCCGGGGCCGAAGTCGTAGACGCCCCCGCTGTCGGAACGGGCAGCGACGACGGGGGCGTCGGAGACCCGCGGATCCACGGCGCCGCGGGCCACCCAACGCTCGAAGTCGGCGACGACCGCGGCCGGCAGCCGGCCGTCGGGCGGCATCTTGATCGGCCCGTCGTAGCGGATGACGTCGATGAGGAGGCTCTCGTCCGGCGAGCCGGGCACGACGGCGGCGCCGCTGTCGCCGCCCGCCCGCAGCCCGGCCGCATCGACCAGGGCCAGCCCGGCCTGGATGCGCTCGGGGTTCGCGCCGTGGCACTGGTAGCAGCGCTCGGCCAGCACCGGGCGGATCTTCGACTCGAAGTGATCGAGGTCCTCGGGCGGGAGCTCCTGCGCGCGCGCCGGCACGGCGACGGCGGCGGCCAGCGCCAGAACTGTTATCAGGAAGCCAACCCGGACCGTCGCGTCTCGATGCGGCAGCGCCCCAGACTCCTTGTGCATGACTGACCGCGGCAGTGTACTGCAGACATGTTGGCGAGCCAAGCCTCCGATGGCAGCCAGCCGCGCCGGCGGCGGGTCTTCTCCGACCCGAGTGCCTCGCCGTACCCTCCACGACACAAACCTGCGGGTGCGTGTTAACATTCGACCATGACGCCCGAAGCATGGTCCGTCATTGCGGTCGGAGTTGCCATCGCCGGCTTGTTCATCCGCATGGACGCCCGGATCGCTCGCCTCGACGACCACGTCCGCGGACGGGGAGAGCGCCTCGCCCGGCTGGAAGGCAGGTTCGACACCCTGGTGGGCAAGTTCGACACCCTGGAACGCAAGTTCGGAACGCTGGAAGGCAAGGTCGACAGCCTGGGAAGCAAGGTCGACACGCTGGACGGCAAGGTCGACACGCTGACCGCAGCCTGCCTGAAACCCCAGGCAGGGTGACCCGCCGGACGCTGTGACGCGCCCGCCGGTGTCGCAATCGTTCAAGTCGGTCAGGCTACGGAAGATCGCACCGGAACACTCCTCCCCGGCCGGCCGGCTACCCCGCACGACGTCCCCCCTCGACAGGAACGTCCCACCGTCATCGAAAAACCGAAGGGAGAAGGGCGCGAGCACGGGCTTTCGGCGTTATGATCGCCGGATGGAGACGTTGATGGTGGCCAGAGCCGGTTCGACGGTCCGAGTCCTGTTGGTCCTGATCGGCGTGCTGGCTGCCCTTGGCCGCCCGCCGGTCGCGGCCGCCCAGGCGCCGGAGCCCGCGGCGACCGCATCCGCGGCGTCGGTCCGCGAGACGCTCGACGGGTTCTGCGTGCGCTGCCACAACGATCGGCTGCGCACGGCCGACCTGGCCCTCGACACCCACGACCTCGCGCATGTCGGCGACGACGCCGAGACATGGGAACGGGTAATCCTCAAGCTGCGCGCGCGGACGATGCCGCCGGCGGGCAGCCCGCGGCCGGCCGAGGCCACGTACAGCGCCGTCGCCTCCTGGCTCGAGACGGCCATCGACAGCGTGGCCCTCGCCAGCCCGGACCCGGGGCGCGGCGAGACGTTCCACCGCCTGAACCGGGCCGAGTACCACGCCGCCGTCCGCGACCTGCTCGCGGTCGATGTCGACGTCGCCGAGCTGCTGCCGGCCGACGACACCTACGAGCACGGCTTCGACAACAACGGCGACGTCCTATCGATCTCGCCGGACCTGGTGGGGCGGTACCTCTCGGCCGCGCGCCGCATCAGCCGCCTCGCCGTCGGCATTCCCCCCGTCGGCCCCGCCGTCGCGACCTACCGGGTGCACCCCGGCCTCGTGCAGGACGACCGGCAGCACGACCTCCTGTCGTTCGGGTCCCGGGGGGGCATCGCGATTCCGCACTACTTCCCCGTCGACGGCGAGTACACGATCCGGATACGCCTCCACCGGAACTTCTCGGACTACATCATCGGCTACGCGGCGCCGCAGGAGCTCGACGTGCGCGTCGACGGCGCCCTCGTCGAGCGGTTCGACGTCGGCGACGCCGATTCGGTGGGGCAGATGGCCCCGCTGAGCTTCTCGGGGAACATCGCCGGGGACCCCGAGTGGGAGTTCTACATGAACACGGGAGACGCGCATCTCGAGGCGCGCTTCCCGGCGAAGGCGGGTCAACGCACGGTGGGCGTCTCCTTCGTGAGGCGATACTCGGAGCCCGAGGGGGTGCTGCAGCCGCGCAACCGGGGCTACGGCCGCTTCGTCGACGAGCGGTACGACGAGGATGCCGCGGTGGAGCAGGTCGCGATCGGCGGCCCCTACGCCGTCGAGGGTCCCGGCGACACGCCGAGCCGGCGCGAGATCTTCGTCTGCCGGCCCGAGGCGGCCGCCGCGGCCGGCGGGTGGGAGGACGCCACGGCCGACGAGAGGGCGGACACCGCCGCCGAGAGGACGGACACTGCCGACAAGAAGGCGAACGCCGCCGAGAGGACGGACACCCCCGCAGACGTGGGTAGGGACGCCGTCGCCGAGGAGACGGCCTGCGCCGGCCGGATTCTCGGCCGGCTGGCCCGCCGGGCGTATCGCCGCCCCGTCGACAGCGGAGACGTCGACGCGCTGCTCGACTTCTACCGCGCCGGGCGCCGCGACGGCGGCTTCGACGACGGCATCCAGTTCGCGCTGGAGCGGATGCTCGTCGATCCCGAGTTCCTGTTCCGCATCGAGCGCGACCCCGAGGACGCCGCGCCGGGGACGCCCTACCGGCTCGACGACCTCGAGCTGGCGTCGCGGCTGTCGTTCTTCGTGTGGAGCAGCATCCCCGACGACGAGCTGCTCCAAGCCGCGGCCGAGGGACGGCTCGGCGACCCCGCGGAGCTCGAGCGGCAGACGCGCCGGCTGCTCGCCGACGGCCGGTCGCGCGCCCTCGTCGACAACTTCGCGAGCCAGTGGCTGCGCCTGCGCAACCTCGAGTCGCAGGAGCGGGAGTCGGCCGACTACCCCGAGTTCGACGAGAACCTGCGCGAGGCGTTCCGGCGCGAGACGGAGCTGTTCGTCGAGAGCAGCATCCGCGAGGACCGGAGCCTCCTCGAGCTGCTCAGCGCCAACCACACCTACGTCAACGAGCGGCTCGCGCGGCACTACGGCATCCCCGGCATCTACGGCGACCGCTTCCGGCGGGTGACCCTCGACCCCGACCATCCGCGCGGCGGCCTCCTCGGCCACGGCGGCCTGCTGATGGTGACCTCCTATCCCAACCGCACGTCGCCGGTGGTGCGCGGCAAGTGGCTGCTCGAGACCATCCTCGGAGCGCCCCCGCCCGAGCCGCCGCCGAACGTCCCGGGGCTGCCCGACCGCGGCGAGGGGGGCGAGCCGGCGTCGGTCCGCGAGCGCCTCGAGCGCCATCGCGCCAACCCCGCCTGCGCGGGCTGCCACGCGCCGATGGACCCCCTCGGCTTCGCCCTCGAGAACTTCGACGCCATCGGCACTTGGCGCGCCGACAGCGAGGCCGGCCAGCCGATCGACGCGTCGGCGACGATGCCCAGCGGCGTCGCCTTCGAGGGGCCGGCGGGGCTGCGGCAAGTGCTGCTGAGCCGGGGCGAGGACTTCGCCGCCGCCGTCACCGACAAGCTGCTGGCCTACGCGCTGGGGCGCGGGCTGGAGTACACCGACCGCCCGGCGGTGCGCCGTATCCTGCGCGACGCCGAGGCCGACGACTACCGCTGGTCGTCGATCGTGCTCGGCATCGTGAAGAGCACGCCGTTCCAGTGGCGCCGCTCGCGCTCGGACGCACCGGCCCTGGTTGCCGGAGGGCTGGCGCCTGACGGTCGCTGACAGTTGTCGTTTCCACTTGCGACGAGCAGACACGACCACGACAAGCAAGGTTCCGATCATGACCATCACGAAGATGTCGCTGCCCCGTCGAACCGTGCTGCGCGGCCTGGGCGCCTCCGTCGCCCTGCCCCTGCTGGACGCCATGGTCCCCGCCGCGTCGGCGTTGTCGCGGACCGCGGCCGCGCCCACCCCGCGCTTCGGCGTGGTCTACGTGCCCAACGGCATCGCGATGGAGTACTGGACCCCGGCCGAGGAGGGCAAGGGGTTCGGCCTCACGCCCATCCTCCACCCGCTGGAGCCGTTCAAGGACCAGTTGACGGTGGTCTCGGGCCTCCGGGGGTACTGGACCCCCGCCCACGCCGGCGCGTCGACGACGTTCCTGACCGGCGCCGCGGGCGTCGCCGGCGAGACCGCGCCGGTGGCCGGCATCTCGATGGACCAGCTCCTGGCCCGCCAGTACGGCCGGCACACCGAGCTCGGGTCGCTCCAGCTCGCCATCGACAGCCGCGCCAACGCCGGCCAGTGCAGCGGCAACCACAGTTGCGTCTACACCAACACCATCTGCTGGCGCAGCCGCACGACGCCGCTGCCGATGGAGAACAACCCCCGCGTGGTGTTCGAGCAGATGTTCGGCGACAGCGGCAGCACCGACCCCGCCGTCCGCCGCGCCCGCATGGCGCGCGACCGCTCGATTCTCGACTCCGTGACCGGTAAGGTCGCCGACCTCAAGCGCGCGGTCGGGCCCGCCGACAGCCTCAAGGTCGACGAGTACCTCGAGGGCGTGCGAGACATCGAGCGCCGCATCGAGCGGGCCGAGCAGCGGCAGGACTTCGACCTGCCCGACCTGGCCCAGCCCGAGGGCATCCCCGCCACGTTCGCCGAGCACGTCGCGCTGATGTTCGACCTGCAGGTGCTGGCCCACCAGATCGACCTCACCCGCGTGACCTCGTTCATGTTGGGCCGCGAGGTCAGCTCGAGGACCTACACCGAGATCGGCATCCCCGACGCCCACCACCCGCTCTCCCACCACGAGTACAAGCCCGAGAAGATTGCGTTGATGTCCAAGATCAACGCGTACCACGCGTCGATGTTCGCCGACTACCTCGCCAAGCTCCGCTCGACCCCGGACGGCGACGGCTCGCTGCTCGACAACATGCTGCTCCTCTACGGCTGCGGCATGTCCGACAGCAACGCCCACAGCCCCCTCGACCTGCCGGTCCTCCTGCTTGGGGGCTGTGCGGGACAGCTCGAGGGCGACCGCCACGTCCGCTACGAGGGCGACCCGCTGATGCCGAACCTGCTGGTGACCCTGATGGACAAGCTGGGCGTCCCGGTGGAGAGCCTCGGACAGAGCGACGGCAGGCTCAGCATCGAGCGCCTGACGGGGGTGTAGTCCAACCACCCGCGAGATGTCACCCGCTGGACCTCGTGTTTACGTGGAGACCAGCATCGTCGCCTATCTGACGGCGCGGCCAGCCCGGGACATCGTGATCGCGGGCCGGCAGCAGGCTACCCGCGACTGGTGGGAGACCGCGCCCACGCGGTTCGAACTGGTGGTTTCCCAACTGGTTCGAGAGGAAGCCACCGTCGAAGGTGAATGACGATGAACGCTGACCCCATCCTGGAGGAACTGTGGGCAGCACGAGACCGGCTCGCAGCCCGGTTCGACTACGACCTGGACGCCATTTTTCGACACATCAAGGCGGAAGAGGCCAAGTCGGGCTTGCGCTATGTCGAATGCCCGCCTCGCACGCTGTCTGCTGCCGAGGATGACCTTGATGAGCGTGGTACGCGGGACGACTGAACGGTGGTGTCCGGTCCGCTCGCACGTCGCCGGTCACACTGACCCGCCTCACGCGACGGGAGGTCGTCTGGAGGTCGGCCCCGCGGCGCACCAGCCGCCCGATCGGATCCTCCCCGGGCCACAGGGTGCGGCTATCGACGACTCTCCATCGATGCCATCGGCTACCGCATTGCCCCGATCAGCCCGATCAGTGCGGGTTGTCGTCGTACAGGTACTCGGCGAGTTTCAGCGACTCCAGCATGTCGTTCCAGACCTTGGCGGCGATCCGACGGTCTTCGGGCCAGTACTCCATCGTGATGAACGCCTGGAGGTTCCCGCCGCGGGCGAGGCACGCCCTGGAATGCGCCTTGCGCTTCCCGGCCGGATCCTCGAAGTCCATCTCCAGCCACAGGTACTCCAGATTGGACCGACGCGCCCCGAGTCATTGACGCCGGGGCGCTTCGGGCGCAGGATCACCGTCGTGATGCCCGCGCTTCGGCCCCTGCCGGCCCTCCTGTGGGCCGGGCTCCTGCTGGCGCCCGTGGCGCTGCACGCCCAGACGCCCGCGGTCGACCTCGACGCGCTGCTCGGGCGGATCGGCGGCCAGCTCGAGCGCTACTTCCAGCGTGCGCAGAGCATCGTGTCGACCGAGACCGTATGGGTGCGCTCCTTCGACCGGGGCATGCGGCCGCGCGGCCGCCCGCGCCGGCTCGAGTACGAGCAGCGCGTCGAGTGGGACGCGGCGGGCCCCGACGGCGTGCCGTCGGTGCGGGTCATGCGCGAGCTCCGATCGGTGAACGGCCGTCCCCCCGGTCCCGAGGACGAGAACGCCTGCCTGGTCCCCGAAGCGGAGGGCGACGACCCCCTGTCGGTGCTGCTGCCCGCCCGGCAGGTCGAGTTTGACTTCCGGCTGCGCGACGTGGACATCGTCGACGGGCGTCCCGTCGCGAGGTTGTCCTTCACGCCGATCGACGCGCGGCCAGGTGAGGTCGAGTGGGACGGCGACTGCGCCCACATCGACCTCGAGGGCTGGTACGGCGGCGACGCCTGGGTGGACGTGGGCTCCGGCGACGTGCTGCGCCTCGACGAGCGCCTGACGCGGCCGTTCGAGTTCCGCGAGCCGCTCGATCGCCCGCGGGGCAGCCGGCGCTGGAGCCGGCTGCAGCGGGACGACGCCAGCACCCGCTACGAGCGCATCGCGTTCGAGGATCCCGACGAGACGTTGATGCTCCCCCGGTCGATCGAGCGCAACTGGGCCATCGAGGGCGGGGCGTTCATTCCCCGGTACTTCCGCACGCAGCAGTTCTCGAACTACCGGCGGTTCGTCACCGGGGGCCGCCTCGTCGACGCCCCCGGGCGCTAGCACCGGTCGACGGGGACTTCACCGTTCCGCCACCGAGATCAGCGGCCGCCGCTTTTCGGCGACGTAGCGGTGGGCCTCAGGTACGTCTCCCACCAGCGGAGCTCGTGCATCATCCGATGGACGCTGTTCCAATGCCCGCGGATGCCGTGCGCCATGCCCTCGTAGATGATGAGCTTCGTTGGGACTCGCTGCTTCTTGAGGGAGGTGTAGAGCTGGATGGCTCCCTCCAGGGGCACCCGGTAGTCGACCTGGCCGTGAACGAACAACGTCGCCGCCTGGACACCGCCCGAGTTGAGGTACGCCGACTGCCTGATCATGATCTCTCGCGCCTCGGGATCCCACGGCGGCCCGTGGAACTCCAACTCTTTCGTTCGCGCCACATCCGATAGCGCGTAGTTGCTCGTCCAGTTGGAGGCGCCGGCACCGGATACCGCAGCCTTGAACCTGTCCGGGTAGCGCGTGATCAGCCAGTTGGTCAAGATGCCGCCGTACGAGTGCCCGGTCGCGCCCACCCGGTCCCGGTCGATGGGGTACTCCGCAATGAGGTGGTCGACGCCCGCCAGTACATCCTCGCCGTCGTTCGTTCCCCAACCACCCCAGGTGCCCCACTTGAACTCGTCGCCGTAGCCTGTGGAGCCGCGGAAATTGGGTAAGAAGACGAAGTACCCGTTGGCGGCGAAGAGCATGTTCTTGAAGTTGAAGCCGTACCCGGATGCGGAGTGAGGTCCGCCGTGATTCATCACGATAAGGGGGTACGACCCGGCCTGTGGGTCGTAGCCGTACGGAAACAGCAGGAATCCCTCCACCGGCGTGCCGTCATGGCTCGTGTAGAGGATCCTCTCCGCGGGCCGGCTGGCGAGCTCTTTGCCGGCGAGGAAGTCGGCATGCACGTCGGTGAGGCGTCGCTCGTTGCTCCCGTCGATGTCCGCTACGTAGACATCCGGCGGGCGCTCGAACTCCCCCACGGTGTAGGTCATGTGCTCGAACGCGGAATCGATGTCGATTCCCTGGATCCGGCGCTGGCCTGTGGTCACCTGTTCCACCGGCCCACCCTCGGCAGCAACGCGGAACAGGTGCCTGGCGCCCCCGATACCCGTGTTGAAATACAAATACCGGCTGTCGGGCGACCACATCGGCGAGCCCGCGTCGAGGTCCCAGTCGGCGGTGAGGTTCAGAGTTTCGCCGTTGTCGGCGGCGCGAACGTACAGATCTCTCGCGCCACCGTGGCGCAGCTTCCGATCGATGATCATGTCGCTGCCGAACGAGCGGACATAAGAGATCCACCGACCGTCGGGCGAGAAGCTGACGCCGGAGTACGTGTAGCCGTCGTCGGTCAGACGGGTGACCTCCCCGTCCAGGTTGACCAGGAAAAGGTCCGACCGTCCGTAGGCGAACTCGTCGAGCACGGCTTCGTCGGCGGTGAATACCACCGCGCTTCCGTCCGGCTTCCACTGCAGACCCCCGGGTCGCAGGCCCAAGTCCGTCAACTGCCGGGTGGCGTCGCTGTCGTCTGCGGGTGCGAGGACGATCTCGGTCAACGGGCGCTGCCGGGGGTCCGGGAGCGGGAAGTCCTGTCCGTCGCGCCGGAACGGGTACCAGTCGAATGCGGCGCCCACGAAGCGC
The DNA here is from genome assembly GCA_965204675.1 of Vicinamibacterales bacterium. GTDB lineage: Bacteria > Acidobacteriota > Vicinamibacteria > Vicinamibacterales > UBA8438 > JAJEEA01. The sequence continues at coordinate 2,747,023 of OZ242003.1, read as the reverse complement.
TCCTCGTGCCGGCTCTCGAACGCGGTGAGCTCCGGCTCCGGACGGGCGGGCCGCGGCATCTCCTCGGTGCGGACGAGCCACTGCCCGTCCGGACTCGGCAAGCCGTCGGGCTCCACCGACTCGTCGCGGACGGCAGGCGCGGTCGGTTGCGCGGGATCGATCACCCAGAGAACGTCCTCCTGGCTGACGCGCAGACGGCCGTCATCCATCCACCGGGGATTGGTTACTTCCAGGCCGTTGTGTTGGATCCGTACCGGCTCCGCCGATCCGTCGGTCCGCACGATCCAGGTCTCGGTCACGCTCTCGTTCGTCTCCTCGATGGAACGAGAGACCGTATAGGCGACCCAGTCGCCGGCGGGGGAGATGCGTGGAGAGCCAACACGACTCAGGGCGTAGTAGTCCTCCAGGGCCAACGGGCGCCCTTCCGTTTGTATCGCCGCCGTCGAGGCGCTACCGCCGGTCGATCTCGACGCGACGAGCTCGCTTTGACCGTCGCCCGATGTTGCCGCAATCGATAGGGCGGATGTCGAAGCTGTCGTCAGAAGCACCAGACCAAAAGAGAGCAGGACTCGTCGCATGTGGCCTCCTTCGTCGAGCTGTTGGGCATTCCAGACTGGGAACGCGGTCTGGCGATCGCCAACAATATTTGTATTGTACGGCACAAATGCCGTAGAGGGAACCAGTGGGCGCGACGCCCGGTCCCTCGATCTGGAGCGCGCTAATACGGACTATCGTCGACCCAGTGCCGCCCAATCCGGACTATCGTCTTGCGCGGCATGACGCGGTGGCCGACGTGGCGGCTCGGCGACAGGCATGCCGGCCATGCTCGCTTGCCGCACACCCCTGGTCGAATCACGGGGCAGGACTCGACCTACCCACACCTGTTTCAGGAAAACCGTCTTTGTGTCCTTCGAACGCCGGCACGGGGCGGCCGGCCAGGTAGTCGAGCAGCACGTCGCACGCCGCCGCGGCGAAGCGCCGGTAGCCGTCGTCGGTCGGCCAGCCGATGTGGGGCGTGAGCACGACGTTGCCGAGGGTCGTGAGCGGATGCCCGGGCGGCAGGGGCTCCCGGTCGAAGACGTCGAGCCCGGCGCCGGCGATGCGCCCCGCCGTGAGGGCGTCGACGAGGGCCGCCTCGTCGACTATGGGGCCTCGCGCGGTGTTGATGAGGAACGCGGTCGGCTTCATCAGGGCGATGCGCCGCGCGTCGAGCAGGCCGCGCGACGACGGCGACAGGGACACGTGAATCGTCACGACCTCCGCCTCGCCCAGCAGGTCGTCGAGCTCGCGGCGCTCGGCGCCGGCGGCAGCCACCGCCTCGTCGGTCAGCGTACGACTCCAGGCGGAGACCCGCATCCCGAACGCCTTTCCGATCCGCGCGACGTGCCGGCCGATTCGGCCGAGGCCCACGACCCCCAGGGTCTTGCCGTGCAGCACCGGCGTCGACGGCGCCGGCCATTCCCCCCGTCTGAGCGCGGCATCGCTGGCCGGGATCTGCCGCATCACCGCCATCGCCAGACCGAACGTGAGCTCGGCCGCGCCGATGGAATGCCCGGCCGACGCCCTCGCCACGACGATGCCGCAGTCGCGCGCCGCGGCGAAGTCGATGTGGCTCGCGTGGTTGCCGGTCTGCACGAGGATCCGCAGGTCGGTAAGCTGCTCGAGCAGCGTGCGGTCAAAGCGCGTCCGCTCGCGGTTGGCAATCAGCGCATCGAAGCCGCGCAGCGCCGCCGGATCGCCGAACGGCCGCGTGAACACCAGCACCTCGGCGCGCTCGCGCAGCCGGCGTACGCCCTCGGTGCCTTCCCACGCCTGGTGAATGTCGTCGAGAATCGCGACGCGCATGGCTGGCCCCGCCTGGTGACCGTCGTCCTCTCCGATGCTGAGCTCGGGCTCTACCGAGCCCGCCAGCGCCTCGACGGGAGTGGTCCCCGCCTATAGAGCCTCGAGTGCGCGCCGGACTGCGTTGAAGTGATCGGCTGCTATCGGAACTCCCACTCGAATGTCGTGCGCCGAGGGCAGTCCGGGACGTCCGTCCGCCAGGTACACCTCGTTCAGCGCCGTGTGCAGCTCCGTGAGATGCACCGCGCGAACCGGGGTGACGCCCCGAACGATCGTGGGATCGGTCCACCGGAACCGCGTCAACCCGGCGGTCCCGCGCAGGATGTCGATGCGTTCACGCAGCTCGGTGACGTGCACCGCCCTGATCGGATCGCCCACCTGGAGCGGATCGTCGACGAACGGTTGCCGGACGCCTACCCGCAGAACGAAAGCGGCGGTGACACCTGCCTGAAGCGGCAGGACTTCGACCGTGTAGGTCCCGGAGCTCAGGGTACGCACGATACGCGGGTCGGCCCCGCTGGCCGACGTGACCAGACTGCCGTCCACCGCCTGCCCTCTACGGAGGTGGAGCGAGCCATGAACGGGAGACGAGAGCCCGATCCGAACCGGGCGCCCGCCCGGCACCGAGAAGCTGTAGTAGCGCGCATGGACGCCGAGGGGCGCCCTGCGCGGGGAGATGCATGCCCCCGCCCAGGACGTGGCGACACGGCGTTCACGTTGGGCCGACCCCAGAGGCTCGACGACGCACGGCAACCTAACGTCCACCCGCACCGAAACGGAACAGTTGTTCCCGGTATCGATCTCGCCGGCCACTTCCGAGACGCAGGCCGAGTACTCGTATGCGCCGGCCGTCGCGGGCGCAACCATATCCAGACGCCGAGTCGCCGTCGCTCCCGAGGAGATGGACCCGACCGGCGCCGAGCCGACATCGGTCCAGGAGCGGCCCGCAGAACGCCTCCGGTACCGCAACGTCGTTGGAGGCGTCGTCGAACCGCCGAGGTTCACGACCTCCGCCGAGACAACGAACGACTCCCGTGGATCGAGCTCGGCGGTGCTGACTGTCAGGCTCGTCACAGCGAGATCGGGAGGATCGTCCCGAACTTCGAGCGTCAGGTGGCGCGAGCAGTTGTTCGTGGCGTCCTGTTCGCGGTCCACGCGTTCGACGCAGACCTGGTACTGGTAGACCCCGGGTTGTGAAGGCGCCGAGAAACGGGCTGATTCGGTGCTCGTGCCTGACGCTGCCAACTCGTTGACGATGTCCACGTCGAAGAGCTCCCACGCGCCGCCCCGGCGGCGGCTCAGGTACTCGAGGGTCGTGACCGGAGAACGGCCCGAACCCGTGTTCTGCACCGTGGCGGTGATGTCGAGCCGCTCGCCTGGAGATGCGACCGATTCGCTGAGCCGGACCTCCACAACAACCAGGTCCGGCCTCACGGTAGAGCTCGGCCCGTAGAGGACCCGAGCACCCTCCTTGTCATCCACCTGGAGAACGTCCAGATCGGACGCGCGCGAGTTCATGATCGCATCGACGAGCTGACCGTGGTCGTCCGGATGATCGAGACCCAGAACATGGCCGAACTCGTGGAGGGCGACGCGGCGAAAATCCGGCACGGCGCTGCGAGCGGGCCCTCGGTAGACATCCCAATCGTAGTCGGCGTTGAAGAGCACGTCGGCGTCTACCGTGACGTTGGTCGAGCTGGAATACCAGAGCTTCGTAACCGCGATGGTCGTGTCCGACCAGGACTCGCCGCACACCGTGGATGCGAAAACGACCACGTTCCGTCTGTCGACCGTCCCGGATGAGCAGGACGCCGCCTCGTCACCCGAGGATGTCGTGGACGTGAATCGGAAATTCGCCCCGGCCTGGTTCCAGGCATTCAGGGACTCCCGGGCTGCCCGGTTCCATTTGTCGGCTCCCGTGGCCAGCACCATCTCGACCGGCATCGCCGTCGATGACCACACCGCGCCCCATCGGACCCACGATCGGCCCTCGATGATGAAGCCGAGCACGACGGCAAGGACGATGCCGAAACCGACGAACCGCCGAAACCGCGACGACCAGGCGCCGGGCAGGAATGCCGTCACAGCTCCGCTTGGATCAAGGCCGTGAAGGTGTCGAGGGTCAACTGTGATGGAGGAGCGCCGGCACCGGCTGGAGCGGAGACTCGCGCGACGAGTTCGCCGGGAGGACCGTCGAAGCCCGCCATGGGCACTCCCGCGTGGTCGAACACGACGTCGACGCCGCGCTCGGTGTCTCGGGCCACCCGGTAGAGACCCTGCCACCACCCGACCAGAGGACAGATGCCGCCGCCTGCGGGGTCGGAGAAGATCACGGTACGCTGCCCCACGGTGAACCGCGGCATGCCGGCAATCTGCAGAACGAGCCCGTCAGGGGTCGGCCCCCCGGTAAAGCGGAGCTTCAGATCGGAACCCGGAATCGAGCCGTGGAGCACGTAGAGATCGGCGAATGTGACGTCCGTGTAGGGTGTGCCCCGTTCGGCGTCCCAGACGTACTCGACGGACGACACCGTCCCGACGGAGATGACGGTTGCCGCGTCGACGACCTCCGAGAAGGTCATCTTGACGACCGTGGTGCCGTGGAGCGCGGCCGGCCCGGCCGCGGCCAGGAGAACCGGCAGGAATGCGTGGCGAAGGGGCGCGGACCGGACGAGACGCAGCATGGCGACTACCTCCGGTCGGAGTGTAATCCACCGCAGGCTCAGGGCAAACCGTGCCGGCTACGCCCCGTCGTTGGCTTTCAAGAGACTCGTGGCCGGTGTTCCCCGCACCGTCCCTCGGCTCGTCCGGCGCGGCTGCGCGGCCGGCGGGGTGAGTCGGTCCTGCCCGCCGTCGATTCGCCCTTCTAGTCTAATGACGCAGGCGCCTAGCCCGCCAATCGTCGCCTGCGGCTCCGCTTGGCGCCCAACCAACCCTCCAGGAGTCCGCGCCGTTCTACGGCGCAGACTCCTAGCCGAACAGAATCCAGCAGAGCGCCGCGCCGACCACCGACATCGAGAGCCCCCACGCGAGGAGCGCGTTGAACAGCGCGCGCGTGTCGGCGCCGGGGGGCGCCGCGGCCAGGAACAGGGCGCCCACGGTGGAGAGGGCCGAGAGATCGACGAGCCCGCCGCCCACCGTGATCGACCACGCCAGATTGACGGGCTCGACGGCGCCGACCTGCTGCGCGATGTCCGGCACCATCGGCAGGAACGCCGGCATCACCACGCCCGACGTGCTGCTGTACACCGATATCAGGCCGGTCCCGAACGCCATGGTCGGCACCACCGTCTCCGAGGTGGAGATGCCGGCCAGCCCGCTCGTGAACAGGTCCATGCCCTGGGTCTCCTGCATGAGCGAGATGAGCACCGTCACCCCGGTGACCATCAGGATGACGCCCCACGGCATGCGTCGAATGGCCTGCGGCTCGTCGACGCTCCCGAGGAGGGTGAGCATCGCGGCGATGAAGACCGCCGTCAGGCCCACGTGCGCATCGAAGCCGACGACCGCGACGATCAGGGCCGAGATGCCGGCGATGGTCAGCCAGTGCCTGCGCTCGAAGCGTTCGACGTCCGGCTCCGCCGATGCGGCGTCTCCCCCGCGCCTGCGAAAGAGCTTCAGGCCGCCGAACAGCAGGAAGCCGCCGGACCCCACGATCACGTGCGCCAGCACGTTGTACCCGTAGGTCTGCCACTCGAGGCCGCCGAGGCCGATGCGCGCCATCACGTCGTTGGCGATGACGCCGCCGGGCGCGAACGGCGACAGCGTGCCCGCCAGCGCGCCGTTGCCGGTCATGATCGCCATCAGCAGCGGCGATATGCCCACCCGCCCCGCGACGGCCATCGCGGGCGCCGCCAGCAGGGCGCTGGCCGGGGTGCCGCCGGGGCCGATGGTGGACACGACCACGCCCAGGGCGAAGAACATGAGGGGCAGCAGCCCCGCGTTCCCGCGGCAGAGCCGGACGGCCCGCCCCGTCAGCCGGGACAGGGTGCCGTTGGTGTCGGCCATGCTGAACAGCAGCGTCACGCCGACGAGCGTGACCAGCAGCGGCACGGGGAAGCCCGACAGGACGGCGTTGACCGACATCCCGCCCAGGTACACCCCCACCAGCCACGCCATGGCCAGCGACAGGATGCCGACGTTGATCTTGGTGAGGACGCTCAGCGCGACGGCCACGACGAGCGCCGCAACCGAGGCCCACGCGAGCGTCATTGCGCCAGCGCCACAGCCGCCTGGGCGGCGCTCAGGACGCGGGAGAGCCGGCCCACGTCGGGCAGGTCCTCCAGCTCCTCGACCATGCCGAAGGTCTCGTCGATGGCCGACGGCGGCAGCACGAGCGACGCGCAGTCGCTGAACTTCTCGTGGAGCTCGTCCCGGGTGAACGGCAGGTCCGGCCCGCCCCGATAGCGTTCGTCCGCCGGTTCGACGAGGGTGCGGCCGTCGTCGAGATCGACCTCGACGGTGCTGCGGATCTTCTCCCAGCCCTGCGCCTCTATCTCGGGGTCGAGCACGCGCTCCACCTTCCGCATCATCGCCTGCACCGGCGCGCTGCGGACGAACTCGTCGTTGAACTCGCGGATGCCCGCCTTCCGCCGGAGCGCGATGGCGCCCACCATGAACGCCGGACAGAACTTCGCCTCGAGCTCGTTCGTCGCGATGGGGTACCGCAGCGGATTGAGGATGTTGGACCCCGCGCGCACGCGAATGGCGACGATGCTCTCCGGCTGCACGTCATGCGCGATCACCAGCCGCCGCATGGCGTCCATCGTCGGATGCCCGAGCACGCCGCACGGGTACGGCTTGATGGACACCCCGGGCCACACGATCGTGTGCGGGTCGCCGAGCCGGCCGACGATGCGGTCGGCGTCGAAGCCCTCGCCGTGGCTGAAGGCCTGGAAGAAGCCCCACGGCGGATCGAGGGCGTCTCCGCCGCCCGTGAAGCCTCTCGCCGCGAGCTCGGCCGCGACCACCCCGTTCTGCGACGCCCGGCCCACGTGCAGCGGCTTGGTCATCGACCCGAAGTTCACACGGATGCCCGAGGCCGAGCTCGCCGCGATGGCCAGCGTGTGCGCGATCCGGTCGCCGTCGAGACCCAGCAGCTTCGCGGCGGCGACCGCCGCGCCGAACGTGCCGACGGTGCCGGACGAGTGGAAGCCCTTCCTGTAGTGGGCGGGGCTGATGGCCTCGGCGATCTTGCACTCGACCTCGAAGCCGGTGAGAAACGCCTCGAGGAACGCCTTGCCGGACGCCTGCTGCCGCTCGCCGATGGCCAGCGCCGCGACCATCGGCGGCACCGTCGGGTGGGTCAGCAGTCCGAAGATGCGGTCGGCGCTGGTCGCGAGCTGCGTGTCGTCCCAGTCCAGCGCATGGCCGCTCGTCCCGTTGAGCAGGGCCGCCGAGGACGCGCCGCTCCTGAACGGCTCGGGGCCGAACGCGGTGGACTCCGGCTTTCCGCCGACGGCCCGGACGTAGCCGCGCAGGATGCGGCCGGCGTCCTGCGTCGACCCGGCCAGCATGACGCCGAGCCCGTCGATGACGCATCGCTTCGCGATGCGGACCGCCTCCTCCGGGAAATCCTCCCAGCGGGCCCGGCCGACGAAATCCACGACCGCGCTCGTGGCGCGCTGCTGGTCGCTCACATTGCTCTCCTCGACGAATCGGCCTCGTCACCGGATGATCCGCGGGCGCGGCATCGACGCCGCCAGCCTCACCGGCGGTCCGGGCGGCTCGAACTCCAGATGCATGGTCGGCCCGCGACGCGGCTCTCCGGCGGCTACGACGCCACCTCCACGGTTCCGCCGCGGGACTCGAACGCGTCGAGCACCGGCTGGAGGGCCGAGCGGAAGTCGGCCCGCGCGAGCCACACCGTCTCGCGAAGCCTCACCCGGCGGGCCCGCGCCGACTGCTCGGCGAGGCGGGCGAGCAGAGCGGCGGTCGATCCGCTCATGCGGGCCTCGACGAACGTCATGTACAGCCGCTCGCACGAGACGTCCAGGGTCCGCGTGCGGCCCCGGCCCAGCAGGATGAAGTCGCGTCGATTCATCGGCGTTCACCGCTCACGCGCTACCGGCCAGCGCAACCACGCGCTGCCCGCTCACCGCGGTCACCTGCTGCCCCCCAGCGAGAGGAGCGTCCGGCGCACCAGGTTCTCGACCATCGGGACCTTGTAGCGGTTCTTCGACATCGGCAGGGCGCCGTCGACGGCGAGCCGCCCCGCCTCGGCCGCGAGCGGCTCGGTCACCCGCTGCCCCGCCAGCAGGTCCTCGACCGCCTCGACCCGCCACGGTATGGGGGCGACCCCACCCAGCACGACGCCCGCGCGGCGGACGCGGTCGCCGTCCATCTGCAGCGCCAGGGCCAGGCTGACGACGGCGTGGGTCCACGCTTCCCGGTCGAGCACCTTGGCGTAGGTGCTCCGCAGATCGGGCGCGGCCGGAACCGTGACGGCGGCCAGCAGCTCGTTCGGCTCGAGCACGTTCTCGCGCGCCACGTCGACCCGAGGCAGCGTGAAGAACTCGCCGGCCGGCACGACGCGTTCTCCGCCGGGGCCGACGAGGCGAAAACGGGCGTCGAGGGCCACGAGGGCGGGGGCGGTGTCGGACGGATGGACGATGTAGCTCGGGCCGCCGCCGAAGATGGCGTTGAACTGGTTCTCGCCGATGGTGGAGAAGCAGCGGTTGCCGCCGTGCTTGTAGCAGGGGAACTTCTGGCGAAAGTACCAGCACCAAGGCCGCTGGCAGAGGTTGCCGGCGAGGGTGCCGACGTTGCGAATCTGGGGCGTCCCCACCGACCCCGCCGCCTCCGCGAGCACCCGGTAGCGCGAGGCCACCTCGGGATGCGTGCTCAGCCGGGTCAGCGTCACCAGCCCGCCGGCGCGCAGCCCGGCCGGCCCCGAGTCGATGGCGGTCAGGTCGTCCGGCGCGGCGATCGTCCGGAGGTTCACCAGCAGGTCGGGCGAGACCAGGTCGTCCTTGATCAGCCCGAGCAGGTCGCTGCCGCCGCCGACCGCGGCCGCCCGCGTCCCACCCTGCTCCAGTCGCTCGACGGCGTCGGCGAGGCTCTCGGGATTCACGTTGGCGAGAGGTCTCACGCCAGGGCCTCCAGCACCCGATCGCGGGTCATCCGCAGCTCCCGGAGCCGGCGGCCGGTCGCGAAAGGTCTCACGCCAGGGCCTCCAGCACCCGGTCCCGGGTCATCGGCAGCTCCCGGAGCCGGCGGCCGGTCGCGTTGAACACGGCGTTGCCGATGGCCGCCACCACCGGGATGATGGGCGGCTCGCCGACGTTCTTCGCCCCGTAGGGGCCGTACGCGTCGTCCGGCTCGATGAACCGGACCTCTATCTCGGGGGCGTCGAGGTGGGTCATGACCCGGGCGCCGTAGTACCCGGGGTTGACGGGAACGCCGGTGACGCGGTCGTAGATGAGCTCCTCGTGCAGGGCCATGCCGATGCCCATCGTGACCCCGCCCTTCACCTGGCTCTCGGCCGTCAGCGGGTTGACGATGCGCCCGCTCTCGTGCATGGCCAGGTACCGCAGCACGCGGATACCGCCCAGCTCCGTGTCCACCTCGACCTCCACGAAGTGCGCGGCCGAGGCGTACCGCGCCAGCCCGTCGAGGACCGGCCGCGGCGTCGCCTGCGCGATCAGCGTGCGGCCCTCGACGGGACCGCCGGCCGACGCCATCTGCCGCTTGAGATCCTCGGCGGCTTCGACGATCGCCTGCCCGGTATGGGTGGTCGTCCGGCTCCCCGACTCGCCCACCGAGTACGGGCAGCGGTCGGTGTCTCCCCAGACCACGGTGACGTCGTCCAGGTCCATCCCCATCGCCTCGGCCGCCAACTGGGCCATGGCGGTCTTGGCCGCGGTGCCGATGTCGGTGACCCCCACGTGGAGGAACAGGCGCCCGCCCTCGAGCCGCAGCACCGCGCTGCTGCGCCCGAGGCGGGCCGCGAACATGCCGATCGCCATCCCCACGCCCCGCTGGCGCGGACCGCTCACGGCCCCCGCCCGCCGCCACCGCGCCGGCCAATCGAACCGGCGGGCCCCCTCGGTGACGCATTCGCGCAGCGCCCAGCTCGTGTAGGGCGTCTCGTCGTTGTAGGCGCGCGTCAGGTTGCGGAGATGGAAGTCGACGGGGTCGATGGACAGCTCGTGGGCCAACTGGTCCATGACCGACTCGATGCCCCAGACCCCCTGGGGATAGGCCGGACCCCGGAAGTTCGCGGCGACGGTCATGTTGGTGTAGGCCGGCGAGACCTCGCGGCGCACGTTGGGGCATCGGAACAGCTCGATGCCGGCGATGCCGCCGCTGCTCTTGCGGTGCGGTCCCATCCCGCTGACGCCCCGGAGCTCGATGGCCTGCAGCGTCCCGTCGCGGCCCGCCCCCACCCTGTAGTGCTGCACCGTCGGCCAACGGCCGTGGACGCCGAGGAAGTCGTCCCTCCGCGTCAGCTCCAACTTGACGGGCCGCCCCGCCTCGCGCGCGAGGAGGGCCGCGATGAGGTCGGCGTCCTGACACTGGTTCTTGTTGCCGAACCCGCCGCCCATGTACTCGCAGACGACGCGGACCCGCTCGGGCGGCAGGCCGAGATCCTCCGCCACGTCCGCCCGGCAGTTCGAGATGCCCTGGGTCGGCGTCCACAGCGTGAGCTCGTCGCCCTCCCAACGCGCCACCGCGCAGCGGGGCTCCATCTGGGCGTTGCTGTGGTGCTTGGAGACGTAGGTCTCCTCGACCACCACCGCGGCGTCGGCGAAGCCGGCGTCCAGGTCGCCGCGCTGGTAGACCTCGGGCCGCGCCTCGCCGTCGCGCCGGCGGGAGAGGTTCCCCCCGGGCTGGATCTCGACCGCCCCGGGCCGGAGGGCCTCTTCCGGATCGAGGACGAAGTCGAGCGGCTCGTAGTCGACCTCGATCGCCCGGATCGCCGCCTCGGCCGCGTGGCGGTCGACGGCGGCCACCGCGGCCACCGGGTCGCCGACGAACCGGACCGGGTTGTTGAACAGGTACCGCGGGTTCTGCTGGTCGCCGCTCCGCCAGACGGTGTCGCAGTTCTCGCGGGTCAGCACCGCGTGGACGCCCGGCATCTCGCGGGCCCGGCGGGTGTCGATGCTCCGGATGCGCGCGTGGGGGTGGGGGCTGCGGAGCACCCGCGCGTAGGCCATCCCCGGCAGCTTGACGTCGCCGGTGTAGCGCGCCGCGCCGGTGACCCGCTCGACCGCGTCGATGCGAGGCCGGCTCCGGCCGACCACGCTCATCGGGTCCCGATCCGACGCCGCCTCGGGCGGGCGGCCGAGGACCGCGGCCACGTACCGGTTGTAGTTCGAACAGCGGCAGAGGTTGCCCGCCATGCCCTGCCGGACCTCGTCCTCGGTGGGATTCGGCGTGGCCGACACCACCGCCTTGGCCGCCATCAACTGGCCCGACGTGCAGAATCCGCACTGCGGGCCGTCGCCGGCGACGAACGCCGCCTGCAGCGGATCCAGCCGGCCGTCGCTGGCGAGCCCTTCGACCGTCTCGACCGCGCGGCCGTCGGCCCAGACCGCGAGCTGACTGCACGAGTAGACCGGGACGCCGTCGAGATGCACCGTGCACGCACCGCACTCGCCGCGGTCGCAGCCGATCTTGGTCCCCGTCAGGTCGAGGTGGTCGCGGAGCAACTCGGCGAGCGTCCACCGATCTTCGACGTCGACGGTGCGCCGTTCGCCGTTGACGGTGAGCGCGATGGCGGTTCGCGGTGGCGAATCGGCCTGCCGGGCCTGCGCGCCGGCCCGCGCCCGGGCGGACGGGAGGGTCGTCGCCGCCGTGACGGCGGCGCTCGACTTCAGGAACGCCCGGCGAGAGACGCGATTCATGGCCACATGCATCAGCGGCGCCGCCGGAGCCGCGCCAGGAAGTCGGCCTCGTCGTGGCAAGCGAGCGCCGCGCGGACGACCGCGTCGTGGGACGCCGCGTCACTCTCGGGCACGCGGGCGAGACCCTCGTCCGAGACCGCGATGCCGCGCGCCCGCAGGATCTCGCGGACCATCTCCAGCCGGGTTGCCGCCCGGCCCTGGGCCACGCCTTCCGCCCAGCGCTGACGCCGGTGCCAGCCGAGCATCGGATCGTCGTCCGGCCCGGTGCCGTCCTGCGCGCCGAGCGCCGCGCCGACCCGGTGCAGCACCGCGAACGTCCGTTCCGACAGCTCCGTCTCGTTCAGGGCAGCGTGGATCTCGGCCGCCGTCCAGCCCGGAAACGCGCCGCTCGTGGCCGACGCCTGGAACGCCCCCGCCACCCGCCGGTGGATCGTCAGACCCGGCCGCCGCCGGCGCGGCCGGCTCGCCGCCCCCTGTTCCGGCACCTCCACCCAAACCTCGGGAAAGCCCCACGCTTCGTACAGCCCCAGCTTGGCCCGCCGCACGTCCGTCGTGTGATCGACCTCGAGTACCACGTCCGGGAAGTCGTCCTCCCCCGCCATCATCGCCTTGGGGCCCGGCAGGCGCGCGCGCCGCGGGTGCACGTACACGGACTCGTCGGCCTGCAGGATGCGCCGCGGGGCGCCGTGCTCGTCGCGCTGCATCAGATCCATCGACCCGTAGCACACGATGGCCGACCCGCGCTCGGCGGCAATCCGGTCCATCAGCGCCGTCAGGCGGCGCGACGGCTTCTCGTGATACGGGGTGGTCGGCTCGGCGACCCACGCGATCTCCGTGTCGGCGTCCCAGAATTCCAGGCGGCCCTCCCAGGTGTCGATCTCGCTCCTCGCCACGCGCCGGGGCGTGCAACCGGGGAACGGGTCCGCCGGCAGCGCCGACTCAGGCGCCGGGACCACCAGCGCGCGGTCGCTCGGAACGTGCGGCCGGGGCTCGAAATCAGCCATATCTCGATTCTACCGCCGAACCGTCGAAGCGGAGACCTGCGGAGTCAGTCCCACCTGATGGCTCCCTGACTCTCTCCGACGGCGGATTCTACGTGTATATTGCTGGTGTATACACCGATCGAGGACAACTGACATGGTGCGCACCCAGATCTGTCTGACCGACCAGCGCGCCGAGGTCGCCAGCCAGGGCGGCAAGCGACAGGGCGCGGCCATTCCCGAAACTGCGGACGGTTCCATCGAGCAGAAGAGCCGTCGGCGGCGCGAGACGACCCTCGGGGAAGCGGCCGGCATCTGGCGTGACCGAACGGATCTCCCCGACGTCGACGCGCTGCGTCGCGGATGGGATCGCGACTGAACCGTACCGATGACGTCGGCCAGTCCGACGCCGTGCGACCTGCCGCTTGTAGAGCCCGCCGGTCCGAGATGTCGTCTGCCGCGCGGACTGTCAGCGGCGATGCCGGATTCGAGGCAGGGAAGTCGGCCTCGTCGTTGCAGGCGAGCGCCGCGCCGGCAACGGCGTCATCCGAGTCAGGTCGATCTCCGTCACGCGGCCGAAACCCTGGTCCAAGACCACGATGCCCTGCGCCCGCAGGATCGATTGGAAGCCGCGCCGTCTACTGTGCGGGCTCTAACCGCCGATCACCGCGAGGCGGCGCAGCAACTCGACGGTGCCGTTGTCGTCCCCTCCGCGCCCGCCGGCCACGTCCAGGGGCGTCTGCCCGTTGCCGTTCAGCGCATGGAGGTCGGCGCCGCTGTCGGCCAGAAGCTGGACGACGGTGTCGAGGCGCCTCCTGGCCGCGCTGTGCAGCGCCGTGTTCCCCGCCGCGTCCGCCGCGTCGACGTCGACCCCCGCGTCGAGCGCAACCCGGGCGGCCTCCAGCACGAGGCGCTCGTCCTCGGCCGGGTTCGGGGCCAGCCCCGGTTCCCGGCGGCGGCGGGCGGCCACCGCCGCCATCAGCGGCGTGGTGCCGTCCTCCATGACGAACCGCGGGTCGGCGCCGCCGTCGGCCAGGGCCCGCATGACGCCGGGCTCGGCGAAGTGCGCGGCCAGCCAGAAGGCGGTGGCGCCGACCACGTCGTGCTGCAGCACGTAGTCGGGGCTGTTGCGCCGGCCCTGGCTGCCGCGGACCACCGGCGCGTTGGGGTCGGCGCCGCGCGCCAGCAGCGCCGCCGCCAGCGTCTCGTCGCCGCGCAGGGCGACTGCGTGCAGGGCGGAGTAGCCGGCCTCGGCCGCGTGCGGATCGGCGCCCTGCTCGAGCAGGAACAGGGCGAGCGCGGTATGACCGCTGTGGGCGGCCACGACGAGGGCGCTCGTGCCCGTCGCCGCCGTGTCGTTCACGTCGGCGCCAGCGGCCACGAGATGTCTCGCGGCAGCGAGGTCGCCCTGCCGAGCCGCGAACAGGAGGGGCGTGTTGCCGCCCAGCACGGTGTCGATCACCCCGCTGGGGTTGAACCCGGCGGTCCGCGTGTGGATGCGCCGCGGCTGCGGGGCCGAGCGGGCATGGACGTCGGCCCCGAGCGCGATGAGCGCTTCCACGACGTCGGGATGCCGCTGGGCCACCGCCCACATCAGGGCCGTCTGCCCCCGCGTGTGCTCCCGGGCGTTCAGGTCGGCCCCGTGCGACGCGAGGAGGCGCACCGCCTCGGCCGAGCCGGTGCGGGACGCGGTCATCGACGCCGTCTCGCCCGAGGGCAGCGCGGCGTTCGCGTCGGCGCTGGCCGCCAGCAGGGCCGCGACCATCGCGGCGCTGCCGTTGAGGCAGGCCAGCCACAGCGGCGTGGCGCCGAAGTCGTTCGCCGCGTCGACGTCGGCGCCGGCCCCGACCAGCGCGTCGGCCATCGCCACGTCGTCCCAGTGGGCGGCCCAGTGCAGGGCGGTCGCGCCGTCCGCCTGGCGGATGTTCGCCGAGACGCCCTGCTCGATCAGGGCGAACACACCCGCCGAGTCGGCCGCCCGGGCCGCGTTGAGCAGCCGTGCGTCCTGGGCGGCCGCGCCGGATCCGGCCAGGGCCAGCAACGTCGCCAAGAACATCGATCCGGCCAGTTTTCTCGCATGCACGCTCTTCGTCCTCCACGCGCGGTCATCTCCGCGTACGAAACGCTCTCTTGCCGCGAGGGCACCTGCATACGGCGTCAGGGATCGACCGTAATCTCCCCCACCATCCAGGGATGGTCCTCGCAGTGATAGAGGAACGTCCCCGGCTCGTCGAACGTGACGAAGTCCCACAGGCCCGGGTTCAGCGTGCCGAGGCTCCAGCTTCCGTCGCGCGCGGCCAGGGTGTGGGGGATCTCGCCGTTGTTGGTGAACCGGACTCGCGTGCCGGCGGTGACGCGCGCGCGGACCGGGTTGAAGTTGTACTCGTCGAACGCGTAGCGCCGGCCGCCGACCGAGCCGCGGGGGTTCTCGAGCAGGGTCGCGGTCTCGATCTCGTCGGTCTCGCGCGGGGCGGGGCCGCTCGGCCGGTCGTCGACCGGCGGGTCGGGCGAGGGCTCGCCGCGGGCCGGCACCGCGCCGTCGAGGGCGAACGCCCAGAGCTGCGGCCCCATCGCGATGGCGATGTACTGCGTGCCGTCGAGCTCGTAGGCGGACGCCGGGCTGGGGCGCAGCCGCGAGCCCTCCTCGCTGGTCCGGAACGCCCAGCGGCGGGCGCCGGTGCGCACGTCGTAGGCCTCGACCTGCCCGCCCGGCGAGCCCCGGAACAGCAGGCCGCCGGCGGTGACGAGGGGGCCGCTCGTGCCGAGGAACGCGCTGGGCATCTCGTTCTTCCACACCACGCGGCCGGTCGCGGTGTCGACGGCGGCGAGCACCCCGACCGCGTCGGGCAGCGTGAGGTGGAACCGCGCGGTGTTCCACACGAACGGGTCCGCGAAGCGCCGTGCGCGGCCGACGTGGGCCCGCCCCTGCGCGTAGATGTAGCCGGTGTCGGGCGAGAACGCCAACGGGGTGACCCGCACGAGCGGAATCGGCACCCCCGGCGCCACCACCGTCTGCTCGTCGACCGACGGCGGGGTGTAGCTGCTGCAGTTGAGCTGGAACGGCGGCGGCACCCGGTCGCGCCAGTACGAGCACTCGAAGAGGATGGTCTCGGTCCGGGTCGGGAACGGCTGGGTCGGCACCGTGAGCTGTTGCGGGTCCTGCGGCACCTCGCGCTCCTCGATGGGCAGGAGCGGCTCGCCGGTCTCGCGGTTGAAGAGGAACAGGTAGCCGTCGGCGCGCATCGCCGCCACCGCCTTGACCGGCTCGCCGTCGACGGTGGTGTCGTAGAGCAGGAGCGGCGTGGCGATGTCGGCGTCCCAGATGTCGTGGCGCACGACCTGGTAGTGCCAGCGGCGCTCGCCCGTCTCCATGTCGAGGGCGAGGACCGAGGCGGTGAACAGGTTGTCGCCGTCGCGCAGCTCGCCGCCGAACATCGGCACGGGGTTGCCGGTGGAGAAGTAGACCAGGCCGAGGTCCGGGTCGACGGTGCCGACGAGCCACACGCCGCCGCCGCCGTACTCCCACGAGTCGCTGTCCTGCGGCCAGGTCTCGTGGCCGAGCTCGCCGGGGCGCGGGACGACGAAGAAGGTCCACGCCACCTCGCCGGTCGCGGCGTCGAGGGCGAGCACGCGCCCCTGCCCGCCGATGTCGCCGTTGGCGAGGCCCACGAACACCTTGCCGCGCGCGACCATCGGCGCGGTGGTCACGACCTCGCCCCGGGTCCGCTCCTCGCTGCCGACCCGCGTCGCCCAGACCAGCTCGCCGGTGTCCCGGCCGACGGCGATGACCTCGCCGCTGCGCGTGCCGAAGAAGACGCGGTCGTCGTCCAGCCCCACGCCCTGCCATGAGGGGACGCGCCCCGCCTCGGGGTCCGGCTCCCAGCGCCAGACGGGCTCGCCGGTCCGCGCGTCGAACGCGAAGACGTTGGCGCCGCCGGTCAGGTAGATCACACCGTCGTCGACCACCGGGGTCGCCCGCGACGCCGCGCCGCCCGGGAGCGGCGTCACCCACGCGCCGCCGAGGCGGTCGACGGTGTCGGCCGTGACCGCGTCGAGCGTCGTGTAGCGCGAGCTCGACCAGTTGCCGCCGGTGAACGGCCAGTCCGTCGACGGGTAGCCGCGGCCCGGCTCGGGCGCCTGCGCGGCGAGGCCGGCCGCGAGCGCGGTGATTGCGACCGCCGCCGCGACGGTGACGACGAGTGAACGATGCCGGGGCATGACGCCCTCCTCTCTGCGGTCTCCCGGGGGCGGTCAGGACAACCCGACGGCCGCTCCCCTCATCGTGCGCTCCAATTCAACCACAGAGTTCGCCGCCTCCCAACATTCCGGCGCCGGCCCGGCCGACGTCGGGCACGTCGGGCACCTGTCGCGTTCGAGTAGGATTTCCCGTGGGGAGGTCGAATCGACTGGCTTCAGTCACCCCGATCTGTAGTGCACGCGAGCGGCGGGGCTGTAACCCATCCGCGGGGCCATCGGCCTCTCGCGACGGGTGGCGCTGGCGGAAGGAACAGTCATGAGCAACCCCATCCTGAGTCCCGTTCGAATCGTTCAGTACGTTCACGACGAAGCCGGCCTGGTCGAATACCGGATACGTTGGACGGCGGAGATTGACGCCGTTGCAGCCAAGGCGGCGGCGGAGCTCGGCATCAACACCGAGACGCTCATCGGCCGCGCCATCCTGGCGGCAGCGGGCCTGCAGGCGGGCCCCGTCACCGTGGACGGCGAGGCGAAGCACTGAGGCCCGGCGGCCAACCGAACACGAATCTCGGCCGATCGCTTCGCGACCGGGAACTCGGAGGCGAAGGTGAACCGAAGAACGCTCCTGAAGATGGGCGGCATGGGCCTCGTGGGCGCCGGCCTCGTCGGCTGCTCGGCGCGGTCGGCCACGGCCCCGCGCGGGCCGGCACCCCCGCCGCAACGGCCGCCCCTGCGGCTCGCGCCCGTGCGCGCCGGGTGGGACCGGATCATCCGCACCACCGTCGGCCTGCGCCCCCACCGCCCGTCCGGCTTCGTGCTGCGCGCCGACCGGCTCGACGACACCATCGTGATCCACAACTACGGCCACGGCGGCTCCGGCATGTCGCTCTCGTGGGGCACGGGCCGCATGGCGGCCGAGATGGCCCTCGCCCACGACAGCCGCCGGGCCGCCGTCGTCGGCTGCGGCGCCGTGGGCCTCACCGCGGCCCGCCAGCTTCAGCGGCGCGGGTTCGCGGTGACCATCTACGCCATGTCGGTACCGCCGAACACGACCTCGAACATGTCGCTCGCGGGGTTCACCCCCACGTCCGGCCTGATCGACCGCGACCTCAGGACACCGGCCTGGGACGCCCAGTTCCGCGAAGCGGCCGAGATCTCCTACCGCGAGCTGCAGCAGTTGGCGGGGCGCGGGTTCGGCGTCTCCTGGATCGACCGCTACAGCCTCCGCGACACGCCCCCGCGCGAGGCGGGGGACGACGCCGGGGAGGACGAGGAGCCGCTGCTTCCCGACCACCTGCGCACCGGCCAGCTCACGTTGGGTCCCGGGGAGCACCCCTTCGCCACCCGCTACGCGGTTCGAAGCAACCGCCTGCGCATCGAGCCCGCCATCTACCTCGACGCGCTGGTCCACGACTTCATGGCCTTCGGCGGACGCATCGAGATCCGCAAGTTCACCGAGCCCCGCGAGCTGGCGGCGCTGAGCGAGCCGCTGGTCGTCAACTGCACCGGGCTGGGCGCGCGCGACCTCTTCCGCGACGACGAGATGATGCCGTTGAAGGGCCAGCTCACCGTGCTCGTCCCCCAGGCAGACGTCGACTGGGGCATCCAGGGCGGCCCGCCCGAGGGGGCGCCTCCCGGCGTCCTCGGCGTCCACATGCAGCCGCGCAACGACGGCATCGCCCTCGGGGGCACGTCGGAGCGGGGCGTGTGGTCGCAGGAGCCCAATCAGGAGGCCATGCGGCTCATCGTCAGCGCGCACATGGCCGTCTACTCGGCGATGCGCGTCTGATGTGGCCGTCGGCCCCGCGCAAGGACGCGCTGATGCAGTACAGCTACCCCTGTCGCATCGAGCCGGATGGAGACGGCTGGGTGGCATCCTTCCCGGACGTCCCGGAGGCGCTCACCGGGGACAGCGACTACCGAGAGACCGTCGAGCTCGCCGCCGACGCGTTGGTCACCGCATTGAGCCGCTGCTACGTGGTTGGCCGGGTGCTGGTTGTCGATGACCGCGCGATGCCTGAGCAAGCCCCGGATCACGTTCTCGTGTCGGATGCGGTGTCGTGTCGGAACTCTGCGCCTTCCCGAAATGCGGCGCGCATGCGATCACGGATATGGACCGGGCGCACCCCGGTCTGCGGCAGGTAGTGGTTCAGGCCGTTGGCCTCGAAGGCCTCGTCGATGTCCGCCGGCTCAATCGTGAGCCTCCGCTCCGTCCCGCTCCTGGTTCTCGTCTCCACGAAGCCGACGTCCCCGCGCGTGTACATCCTGACCCGTTCGTAGCGCGCGCCGCTCAGCGCGGCTGCGGCCGCGTGTCCGAGCCTCGTCAGGTCGCCCGTGAACTCCGGCCCGACGCCGCTGAGGTCGAGCGGTGCGTGGTACGTGAAGACAGGGTCCGCCGTCTCCCAGGCGGCCGCGATCGCCTCCAAATCGCGTGCGGTCCTGGTGTTCGCGGCAATCGCCAGAGCGTGCGGGTCGAGTCTGCCCGCGACCACGACGTCGAAGACGTCGCGCACCGGGCTGCGTGTCGCGCGCTGGAGCTTCCCGCAGAGGATCTGCGCGTTGCTCAGCACGACGGCCGGCTCGCCGTCAATAAGCGCGGCGGCGTGTCCTTCGCGGGGCGTGGGATCGAGCGCACACAGGTCCAGCTTGCCCGTGCTGAACCGCACAGTGCAACGATCACGGTCGAAGGTGATGGCGTATCCGCCCTTCCGCCCGATCTCCGCCTCGAAGTCGTTCTCGGGGCCCGCCGACAGGGCGGGAATGGCGGCGGCGGCGTTTACTGTGAGGTCGAGATCGACACTCTCGCGGTGGTGCCAGCGGGCCGCGAGCATGGTCCCCCCGCCGATCTTCCAAGGACCGGCCTCGGGTCCGAGTCGCTTGAGCGCCGGCCCGAGAAGGCTCCTGACTCTCAGCCAGATGCCTCTGGCGGGCAGCGGGAGCGTCAGTCGTTCCATGCCGACCTGCCGTCGTTAACGCTCAGGGTAACGCGGGTCGGCCCACTGGTTGATCTCCGCGATCCGCTCGGTCCACGGGAAGTCCGCCAGGTGCAGCGCGCGCACGAGGTCGCGGAACGTGTAGGCGTGCTGTGCCCAGGCCTCGAAGAGCTCCGTGAAGGTCGCTTCCGTTCCCCACATGTAGATGATGCTCTTCTGGCGACGGTCCGGCGTGTCAGTGTGGAAGGCGTCGTAGAACTCCCCGGTCGTCGGCGGCCGCCCCCAGCCGCAGCAGCTCCGGGCGATGCGCCACTCGACGGCATGGCTCCTGCGGCCGGTCAGCGCGGGATCGAGGCCCGGACACAGGCGCCGTAGCGCCTCCGGCGGGGCTTGGTCGTCGCTGAAGGCCTCAGGCGGCTTCAGCCTGCAGTTGCGCGCCTCTTCCTCGAACTGGCGGCGGCGTTCCTGCTGGTCCCTGGCCCACACTTCAAGACCGGCGGATTCGGACTTGCCGGCCACCCGCGCGCCGTTTCCCTCCGATAACGACATTCGTCTCTCTCCGCTGCCGCCTTCCCTGGCAACGCCCCTTCCCGGCGCCGGGGCTGCAAGCTCGCCGTCCGCCGTCCGCCGAACGGCCATTACGAAGTTCCCCACGGCTCATGGGGACTGAAGTATGGCAATGGCTCGCGTCAATCGCTTCTTCATCACGTCGATGTGCTGCGCGACCACCGCGGGGGCCACCGCCCAACCTCGAGCTCCTCCGGTCTTATCGCTGCCGACTTTTTCCGAAAAGCCGTCCCGAGTCATCTGCCGATACAGCTCGTCGAACTCGACCTGCGCTTCCTCCGGCAGTTCGACCCAGTTGACCTGCCCGATCGTGAATCCCCTGAGATGGTTCCAGTACGAGTTCATGGTCGGGAAGAGCCAGGCTACAGTGAGCGGAGGTTTGCGATGCTTGGATTGGACGCTAATGGTCAGCCCGCTCTGCTGGCACGTGACAATCGCGCCGCGTTCCCTGGCGGCGGCAATCAGGTCTTTCGCCGCTTGAACAGCGGCCTGGTCGGGCAATCGGTCGAAAAACTGCTCCATGGTCAAGCGTTTTTTGCGCCCGACCGGGGGCGGCGGATCCGACGCGGCCGTGCGTCCGATGACCTGCGGCACGAGAGTACGCAGGTTTCCGCCCTGGAACTGCTTGATTTCGACCGCCAGAACCTCGATGCCCGGCATTTGTTCGTTCAGGAACTCCACCACCCGCGCCAACTCGTCGGGAATCCGGTCGGCCACGAACAGGAGCCGGACGCGTTTGGCCGCGAGGTTGGTGGCAAGACGCTCCCAGAACGCTTCGACCATGGCACCCGGGTCGGCGTCGGCGTCCGGCTTGAGAAGATCGAGCAGGACATCATCAGCGTTTGCGCCGCGACCGGCCTCGAAATCCCGCCGTACCGCGGCCATTCCCATCGTCTTGGTAGCGTGGGCGGCGTAGTCCAGCATCTGGCCCACCACGGACCGGCGTATCTCGCTGTTGGAGCTGCGCTTCACTTCCACGAACGTCGGCACGGCGTCCTGGTCGAGCAAGAGGTGGTCGACCGACCACCTGTTGGCGGAGTCGGGAGCGTCAGCGATTCCCTTCTCCCGGGTAACCAGCAACCAACGCCGCGGGTCGCCCGGGCGTATCTGCTCCCCGTCCAGCAACTCGGGATGGTCGGCGATCAACGCTTGCAGGATGTCCTCGGTGTCGAACGGCTTCTCGGTGAGGGGTTCCAGACTCCCTGCGTCCTTCATGACGTAGATTCGTTCCGCCATAGTAGGAGTCCTCCTGCATTCAACATGCCATTCCTGCTGGCGGCACTGGCAGCCCGGGATCGGCTGCCGGCTCCGACCGCCGTCCAACACGCGCGCGACGCAGGGCCGGCGAGCGCGGGAGCCATGCTCACTACCGCGTGGAGTCGTCGAGATCTCCGGTCGAACGGAGAATCAGGGCATCGAGCACGCCGAGGGGTCGCCGCCGACCTCAACGCTGGCCGGCAAGAGCGGGGTGTGCGCGTCGGGGTCGAAGACGCTCGCCCCAACTGACCGGCTACCTCCGCGGATTAGACCAACGCCTCCGCGACCCCTTCTCCCAACTTCCGCCGCTTCCGGGCGCCTCCATCGATGCCATGGGCCTACGGCAGCGCGTAGGCCACGAGCGAGCCGGGGAACCCCGTCTGGATGCTGCCGATCTGCACCACGATGTACTGCCTCCCCTCGTGCAGGTAGGTCATCATGCCGTACTGCCCGGGGGCGGGGAGCTCGACGCTGCCGAGGATCTCGCCGGTGTACTTGTCGCGGCCGTGGAGCAGGAGCGGCGCGTCGGGCACGATCTGGCGCGTCCCCTCGCTGAGCGAGCGGGTCTGCACGAGGAGGTCGCCGGTCACCAGTTGGATCGAGAAGCCGGCGCCCCCGACGTTCGGGATGTCGACGCCCGCGAGGCGCGGGTTCTCGCGGATGACCTGCGCGGTCTCGCCCACCGGCAGCGACCACGCCTTGTCGCCGGTGTTCATCTCGTAGGCGGTGAGCTGGTTGTCCATCGGCTTGTAGAGCCGCAGGCCATCGATGCGGGGCAGGCCCGAGACCGAGACGAACGGCTCCTGCTCGGGGGTGGGCCGCCGGAAGCCGCCGGGCAGCCACGCGGCGACGGTGGTGCCGGTGGTGGGGGTCGAGTTGGGGGTGGCGCCGCCGGGGCCGGGGCGCGCGTAGTCGGGGTTGTCCACGTCGACGCCGCCGGTGGGCCGCATGAACGACGGCGCGTTGCAGCTCCGGCGGTGCGAGTTGAACATCATCCCCGTGCTGGGGTCGGCGACCGGCGGGTGAGGGATGACGTTGCCGCCGCCGAGGCAGCCGACGTTGTTGTAGAAGTCGTTGGTGTGGTTCTCGGGGAGCGCGGGGACGTAGAGGCCGCCGACGCGGTAGTGCTCGAGGATGGCGAGCGCCTCCTGCCGGAGCTCGGGCGTGTAGTCGATGACGAACTCCTCGGTCAGCCCCGTCAGCACGATGGGGTCGACGGGCTCGGGCCGGGTCGGGTAGGCCTGCCGGGGCGACGTGTAGTTGCCGGGCACCTCGGTCTGGATGACGTCGCGCTCCTCGATGGGCCAGATGGGCTCGCCCGTCTCGCGGTTGAAAGCGAAGACGAGGCCCTGCTTGGTGTTCTGGATGAGGGCCGGAATCTCCTCGCCGTCCACCGTCAGGTCCATCAGCATCGGCGGCGTCGGGAGGTCGTAGTTCCACTGGTCGCTGCGGTGGATCTGGAAGTGCCAGCGCCGCTCGCCGGTCTCGACGTCGAGGGCGAGGACGGAGCCGCCGAACAGGTTGTCGCCGGGCCGGTGGCCGGCGTAGCTCTGGACGGTGGAGGCGTTGGTCACGAGGTAGACGAGGCCCAGCTCGGGGTCGGCCGAGGCCGGGGCCCACGTCGACATGTCGCCCGACCACTGCCAGGCGTCGTTGTGCCACGTCTCGTGCCCGAACTCGCCGGGGCGCGGAATGGTGTGGAACTTCCAGAGCACCTCGCCGGTGGCGGCGTCGACGCCCATGATGTCGCCGGGGACGTTCTCGATGCGGGTCTGCCCGTAGCTGGGCTGGTGGCCGACGAGCACCACGACGACGCCGTTGACCACGATGGGCGGGGCGGAGGCGGTGACCATGCCGAGCTCGCGGGGGATGCCGTAGCCGGGGTCGTAGCTGGCCGCGCGGTCCACCCAGCGCCCCCAGTCCTCGACGAGGGGCGGGATGAGGTCGAGCCCGCCCGACTGCGGGAAGCCGTCGAGGGGGATCCGGCGGCCCCAGTTCTCCAGCGGCCGGCCGGTCTCGGCGTCCAGGGCCCACAGGAAGAAGGCGGGGCTGGTGACGAAGATCACCCCGCGGCCGTTCACCTCGGCGTAGGCGACGCCCTTGCCGTAGGCCTGCCGGGGCGAGCGCAGGTGCCGCACGGTCTCGGGCTCGCGGAAGGTCCACAGCGTCTCGCCGGTGGCCGGATCGATGGCCACCACCTGCCGCCGCGGCGACGCGACGGTGTAGACGACGCCGTCGACGTAGATCGGCGTGGACCGGTTGAAGTAGTCGAGGTTGGGGCCGTAGTTGTCGCCCCGCCAGATCCAGGCCACCTCGAGGTCCGAGAAGTTGTCGCCGTCGATCTGGTCGAGGGCCGACGAGCGGGTGTGGCCGGCGTCGCCGCCGAGGTAGCGCCACTCCCCGTTCTCGGTCCCCGTCAGGCGCTGGGCCGGCGCCACCGAGCCGGCCAGCAGCGTGACGGCGCCGGCCGCGAGTGAAACAAGCGCCCGCGATGTGTAGCGTTCAAGCATGATTGGCCGTCCATTCGTTCGCCGGACCTGGTGTCCGGCCCGCGATTCGCCGCCATCCTACCGCGTCCCGTCCAGGCGTCCAAGGCGCCCGGAGGTCCGACGCAGTGTGCGCAGAGTGCAGCCCTGGAACGAGGATGGCCCGGGGGGCGCGTGCGCGAGAACGTTGGTCGGCAGGATGCTGGCGAGCGCGGCGGCCGCGCAAGGCAGCTACACCGCCGACAGCTCCCTGAACGTCCCGGTGCTGTCGCCGATGCGCTCGACCGGCACGCCGAGCTTGCCCAGCAGCGTCTGGTACAGGTTGGTCAGCGGGGTGCCCGCCGGATAGCGGAGGTGACGACCGCCCTTCAGGGCGCCGGCGCCGCCGCCCGCGACCAGGATCGGCAGCCCGAGCGGAATGTGCAGGTTGCTGTCGCTCATGCCGCTGCCGTAGAGCAGCGTGACCTGGTCCAGCAGCGAGCCGTCGCCGTCGGCCGCCGCCGCGAGCCGCTCCAGGTAGTAGGCCAGCAGTCCGGTCTGGAACATCTGCACCCGGGTGAGCTTCTCGAGCCGCTCGGGGTTGTTCTGGTGGTGCGACAGCGGGTGGTGCTGGTCGGGCACGCCGATCTCGGGGAACGTGCGGTTGCTCAGCTCCTTGCCGATCATGAACGTGATGACCCGCGTCAGGTCCGCCTCGAACGCCAGTACCTGCAGGTCGATCATGAGCCTGGCGTAGGCCTCGAAGCTCTCGGGAGCGCCGCCGGATGGACGCTCGAACACCGGCAGCTCGCGGTCGCCCTGCGCCTCCGCCTTCTGGATGCGCGCCTCGACGTCGCGGATCGCCTCGAGATACTGGTCGAGCCTTGCCCGGTCCCGCGCACCGAGATCGCGGCGCTGGTCGGCCACGCTCTCCCGGACCGAGTCGAGCAGGCTGCGGTCGCGCCGCCGCCGGGCCGCCCGCGCCGCGGGGTCCGTGCTCTCGCTGTCGCCGAAGAGCCGCTCGAACACCGCGCGCGGGTCGCTCTCCATCGGCAGCGGCGTGGTGGGGGTGCGCCAGCAGAGGGTGTTGACGTAGGCGCAACTGTAGCCGACGTCGCAGGCGCCGGCGAGCTCGGTGGTCTCGAGCCCCACCTCGAGCGTCCTGAGCTGGGTCTCGCGGCCGAGCTCGTCGCCGGCGATCTGGTCGATGGACACCCCCGCCCGGAAGTCGACCCCCTCGGTCGGCTTCGCGTGGACGCCGGTGAGGAACGCGCCGCCGATGCGGCCGTGCCCGCCGGCCGGCTCTCCCGGCAGGGCGACCGCGGGCTGGTTGTCGAGGCCCGACACCACGATCAGCTCGTCGCGCATCGCGGCCAGCGGGCTCAGAATGGGCGACGGCGTGAACCCGACGCCCTCCGTCGCCGGCGTCCAGTTCTCCATCACCGCGCCCATGGGCACGTAGACGAGGGCGAAGCGGGGCGTCGGCCGCGCCGCGGTGGTCCGCAGCGCCGCGTGGGCCGGCACCATCGCGTCGAGCAGCGGCAGGGCGACGCCGGCGCCGATACCGCGCAACACCGTGCGGCGCGACAGCGCCTTTCGGGTGATGATCATGGCTCCGTGCTCCTCATCAGGAACGGCGTGCTCTCGACCACGCCGAGGACGATCGACGACCAGCGGTACCCGTCCGGCTCGGCCTCGCGGACGATCTTGCGGATGGCCGGCATGTCGTGGGCCTCGACGCCGCGGCCGAGCGCATAGGTCATGAGCCGGGCGGTCACGTTGGCCACGAACTCGTCGGCCCGGCCGACCAGCATCCGGCGCAGGCCGCGCGGGCCCTCGAAGCGCCTGCCGTCGGGCAACGCGGCGACCGCGTCTATCGGGCCGCCGTCCCCGTCCGCGTCCCGCCACCGCCCGACGGCGTCGAAGTTCTCCAGGGCGAAGCCCAGCGGGTCCATCTGCGCGTGACAGCTCGCGCACGCCGGGTGCTCGCGGTGACGCTCCATCCGCTCGCGCATCGAGCGCGCGCCGCTCACGTCGGCCTCCTCGAGCGGCGGCACGTCGGGCGGCGGGGGCGGCGGCGGCGCCCCCAGGACGTTCTCGAGCAGCCACTTGCCCCGCACCACCGGCGACGTGCGGTTGGCGTAGGAGGTCACGGTCAGGATGCTGCCGTGCCCGAGCAGCCCCGCCCGCCGGCCGCCGCCCAGGGTCACGCGCCGGAAGCGGCTGCCGTGAACCCCGTCGATGCCGTAGTGCCGCGCCAGCCGCTCGTTCAGGAAGGTATAGTCGGCCGTCAGCAGCTCGAGGACGCTTCGGTCCTCGCGGAGCTGCGCCTCGAGGAACAGCTCGGTCTCGCGCCGGAACGCCTCCCGCAGATCGTCGTCGAACTCTGGGAACGCGTTGACGTCGGGCGCCGCCGCCCGCAGGTTGCCGAGATGCAGCCACTGCGACGCGAAGCTGGTGACGAGAGCCGACGCGCGCGGGTCGTCGAGCAGGCGGCGGACCTGCCGTCGCCGCACCGCGGGGTCGCCGAGCGCCCCGTCCCCCGCCAGGGCCAGCAGCTCGTCGTCGGGCAGGCTGCTCCAGAGGAAGAACGACAGCCTCGACGCGACCTCCGGATCGCCGAGGCGGTAGGCGGTGTCCGGCGGCGCGTCGACGGGGTCGCGCTCGACCCGCACGAGGAAGCTCGAATCGAGAAGGATGCGCTCGAGCGCGAGCTGGACGCCGGCGTCGAACCTGCCCGCCTCCTCGCGCCCGTCGCGATAGAAGCGGAGCAGCGTCTCCAGCTCGCCATCCGCCACGGGACGCCGGTAGGCGCGGGTGGCGAGCGCCGACAGGATCTCGCGCGCGCAGGCCTCCGCCTCGCGGCCGGAGGCGTCGTCCGCGGGGCGGCAGACGAAGATCCGGCGCCGACTCGGCGTGTCTCCCGCGCCCGTCGGGTCGTAGGGGCCGGCGATGTCGATCGCCTCCAGCCGGGCCTCGGCCCCGCGGACCCCGCCGAAGGCGATGTTGGCGACCGGAAGGTGGGCGGGCCTCACCCCCTCGGGTGCCGCCATCGTCTCGACGAACGTCGCTGCGACGCGATGATACCCGGCCGGCACGCGGAGGCGGACCGCCAGCGGCTCGTCGCGCCCCCGCGGCGGCGGTGCCGACGCCGGCCGGGGCGCCCCCCCGAGCCGAAAGAGCTCGAGGCGCTCGCTGTCGAGACGGAGGTCGAGCTGCTGGGGCTCGCGGAACCGCCGCCTTCGCAGGCGCGCGGTCACGACGTACTCGGCGTCGAGCGGGAAGTAGTGCCGCACGACGGCGCCGCCGCGGCTTCCGAACGGCAGGTCGGGGCCGACCCGGCCGTCCTGCAACCGGAGCCGCGACACGCCGTAGGTGGTCACCGACGGGCGGAGGGCGGGGTCGCCGACGGCCAGCCGGCTGATTCGCGCGGCCGCCGTCAGGTAGCGCTCGAGCAGCGCCGTCGACATCGGCAGCATGTCGGCGTTGTTGTCGAAGCCGTACGCCCGGTCGTCGGCCGGCAACAGGGCCCGGGCGTCGATCTCCAGCCCCAGCAGGTCCCGGATGGCGTTGGCGTACTCGGTTCGATTGAGACGGCGCGCCGTGGGCCGGCCGGGTCGCGGGTCAACGGCGGCGGCGCCGTCGATGGTGGCTTCCAGCCACGCCGCGAAGGACGCGTATCGGGCCGGCTCGGGCCGCGGCCGCCCCGCCGGCGGCATCGTCCGCGACCGCAGCTTGCGGATGACCCGCTCCCACGCCTCGGTGTCCCTGCCCACGTCGTGGAAGCCGTCCGCCTCGAACGAGAGGCCGCCGGTCTGCAGCCGGTCGTTGTGACAGGTCGCGCAGTAGCGGTCCAGCAACGCGCGGTGCTCCGCGGGGACCGGGGCCGGCGTGCCGGCGGCGGGCTGCTCGGCGGAAGACGTTGCGGCCGCGGACGACGGCTCGGGCAACAAGAGGGCGCAGACGCCGATCAGCGCGGCGCCGACGAGGCCGGCCGGGAGGGTCCTGCGAGCGGCCTGTCGCATGAGTCGTGCGGGGTTCCGCTGATGATAGTCACCCCTGACGGTGGTGTCCACGGCAACCTGCCGGCCAGGCGCCGCGCGGCCGCACGCCGGAAGCCGGCGACGCGAAGGCGTGGGGCGCTCCCTCGCGTCGTGGGCGACGACCGCGCGCGCCTCGGGCGCTCTCCGGTCACCTGGGGCTCTCGTCCCCCAAGTGGCCGCGCCCCCCGTCCGGGCAGGCCGCGCTCCGGCCGCCTGGGGCGCTCCCGGCCGTGCTGGGGGCGCTCCAGCCGTGCGGGGCGCTCTTCAGGCCGTAGCGCTGAAGCCTGCGCCGCGCGCACCGCGGCTGCCTCCCCCGCAGCCGGCGACGACTCCTGTAGGATTGGGTCGGGATGGGATAGAAGCCGCTGGCGCCGACCTGCGGGCGAACATGACGCGGGCGAGGTTCAAAGGACACGAGACCATCCCCTCACGGTCGGGGGAAGGAGCGCGCAGATGGGACGCAACGCCGTCGCTTTGGTGATGCTGGGCGCGGCAGTGTCGGCGTCGAGCCCGGTGCTCGTGGCGCGTGCCGACACACCCCTCGTGGACGCGGTGAAGAGACACGACCGCGCCGCGGTCGAGAGGCTACTGGCCGCCGACGACGACGTCGACGCCGCGCAACCGGACGGCGCGACCGCCCTCCACTGGGCCGTGCACCTGGACGACGCCCCCGTCGTCGACCGGCTGCTCCGGGCCGGCGCCACCGTGGACGCGGCGAACGAGTACGGCGTGACGCCGCTCTCGGTCGCGTGCGCCAACGGCAGCGCCGCCTTGGTCGAGCGGCTGCTGGCGGCCGGCGCCGACCCCGACCTCGCGCGTCCCACCGGAGAGACCCCCCTCATGCGGGCCGCGAGCACCGGCAGCGTCCGAGCGGTCGACGCGCTCGTCGCGCACGGCGCCGACGTGAACCGCGCCGACCCCGAGCTGGGGCAGACGGCCCTCATGTGGGCGATCTCGGCCCGACGCCCCGCCGTGGCGGCGCGCCTGATCGCGCTGGGGGCCGACGTCGTCGCCCGCTCGACGGGGGGATTCACGCCGCTGCTGTTCGCGGCGCGGCAGGGCGACGCCGCCACCGCCCGCCGGCTCCTGGCGGCGGGCGCCGACGTCCCCGACGTGATGCCGGACGGCACGAGCGCGCTGCACGTGGCGACCCTGCGCGGCCACGCGCGCACCGCCGTCCTCCTCCTGGAGCACGGGGCCGACCCGAACGCGGCCGACCCCGGCTACACGCCGCTCCACTGGGCGGCCGGGTCGTGGCAGACGGAGCTGAGCGGTCCGAACGGCATCGCCACCGAGCGCGACGACGAGTGGCGGGGCCTGCGCGGCGTTCCCGGCGACCGGGCCGGTTTCGTCCGCGCGCTGCTCGACCACGGCGCCGACCCCGACGCCCGGCTCGAACGCATCCCCCCGCGGGCGGGGTACAGCCAGTTGCGGGTGGAGCACCGCGTGGCCGGGGTGAGCCCTTTTCCCGGCGCGACGCCGTTCCTCCTCGCGACGATGGCAGCCGACGTCGAGGTCATGCGGGCGCTCGCCGACGCCGGGGCCGATCCGAACCTCGCCGCCGACGACGGGACGACCCCGCTGATGCTGGCCGCCGGCCTCGGCCGCTACCTGGCCGAGTCACTCGTCACCGAGGCCCGCTCGCTCGAGGCCGCGGCCCTCGCCATCGAACTCGGGGCCGACGTGGACGCCGCGAACGAGACCGGCGGCACCGCCCTCCACGGCGCCGCCCACGTCAAGTCGGACGCCATGGTGCGGCTGCTCGTGGAGCACGGTGCGTCGCTCGACCCGGTGAACGCGCGCGGCCGCACGCCTCTCGACGTCGCCGAGCTGTCCCGCGCCGGCAGCGCCACGACGGCCACGCGGTCGAGCACCGGCGACCTGCTCCGGGCGTTGGGCGCACGGACCACCACGAAAGAGCCGCGGATCCACCAGCGCTAGGCGGCGCGGTTGAATGGCGCAGCCCCCTGAGGAGTCGTCCACCATGAACGATTCGGCAACGACGTACACCGGGCCGCTCGGCTCGCGCATCCACGTCCTCCGCGCCGACCCCGGCACCGTGGCGGAGCTCGCCGCCGTCGATTGGAGCGCGTCGTTCAGCCGGGTCTGCCTCGACCCCGTCCGGGGGCTCATCACCCTGATGAGCCCGTCCCGCCTCCACGACGACTTCGCCGATGTCCTCGACGACATCATCGATGCCGCCGGCAGCACCATCACCGGCGCCGCGAAGGGCCTCCGCAGCGCCCGTCTCCGCAGACCCGACGATCCTCCCGGCACCGGCATGGAGCCGGACTGCGCCTTCTACGTCGGCGAGCGCGCCCGCGGCTATCGCGCCGCTCGGGCGAAGGGCGTGGAGGCGGCCGAAGCCTACTTCGAGCGCACGCCGCCCGATCTCGTGGTCGAGGCCGAGATCACCCATGCCGACGAGGGCAAGATCGAAGGTTACGGCGAGATCGGCGTCCGCGAGCTCTGGCGGCTGCGGGGCCGGAAGGGTTCGCGAGACATGCAGGTCGAGTTTCTCGCCCTGCGGCCCGGAGCCGCCCCGCGCCGTCTCGCCGCCTCCGCCGTGCTGGGCGCCCTCACGCCCGATGACGTCCGTGAAGCCGTCGACGCCATGGACCTCAGCCTGACCCGCGAGGAACGCACCGCGGCCGTGGCCCGCATCGTGCGCCGCCGGCAGCACGCCAGCGTGCGGGTGCGGGAAGAGAACGCCCCGTCCCCCGCCGCGCCCTCCGGGTGACTGCATCCGTACCGCCGGGCTCAGGGCGCCGTCATGTAGTCGAGCGTGAGGTTGGTCAGCGCCCGCACGCCCACGAGCAGCGCCCCCTCGTCGGCGAAGAACAGCGGCGAGTGGTTCACGGGCGCGGTGGCGGGGTCCTGGTCCTCCGGGGTCACCCCCAGGAAGAAGAACATGCCCGGCACCTCGTGCTGGAAGTAGGAGAAGTCCTCGGCGACGGTCATCAGGTCCTGCACCACGACCGGGTCGTCGCCGGCCACCCGCTGCAGGGTCGGGACCATCCGCTCGGTCAGCCCGGGGTCGTTGACGGTGACCGGGTAGCCGTGGGTGATCTCGACCTCGGCCGTCGCCCCCGCGCTCGCCGCGATCTGCTCGGCGGTCCGGCGGATGCGCCGGTGGATGTCCTGGCGCACCTCGGCGTCGAACGTGCGGATGGTCCCCACCATCTCCACCTCGTCGGGGATGATGTTGCCCCGCACCCCGCCGTGGATGCTGCCGATGGTGATGATGGACGGGGTGAGGGTGATCGGGAGCTGGCGGCTCGCGATGGTCTGCAGCCCCAGCACGATCTGGGACGAAACCACGATCGGGTCGACCCCGCCCCAGGGCGCCGCGCCGTGGGTCTGCCGCCCCCGCACAACGATGCGGAGCCAGTCGGCGCTGGCCATCGCGCTGCCGGCCCGGTAGGTCAACTGCCCCACCCGGTTCGGGCCGACGTGCAGCCCGAAGATGACCTCGGGCCGCGGGTTCTCGAAGGCACCCTCCTCGAGCATCAGCTCGGCCCCGCCGCGCTCGCCCTCCGGCGCCCCCTCCTCGGCCGGCTGGAAGATGAACTTCACCGTGCCCGGCAGGTCGTCGCGCACCGAGGCGAGCACGTCGGCCACCCCCATGAGGATGGCGACGTGGTTGTCGTGGCCGCAGGCGTGCATGACCCCCACCTCCTGGCCGTTGTAGATGGCCCGCTCGCGCGACGCGAACGGCAGGTCCACCATCTCGGTGACGGGCAGGGCGTCCATGTCGGCGCGCAACGCGACCACCGGCCCGGGCCGGCCGCCCCGCAGGGTGGCGACGACGCCGGTGTGGGCGACCTCGGTCCGCACCTCCATGTCGAGCGAGCGCAGGTGGTCGGCCACGAGGGCGGCCGTGCGGAACTCGCGGTTGCTCAGCTCGGGATGCTGGTGGATGTCGCGCCGCCACGTCACCACCTGGGGCTCGACGGCGCGGGCGCGCTCCTCGGCCGCCTGTCGCAGTGCGTAGACGTCCGGGCCTTGGGCCAGGGCCGGGGTGGCGCCGGCGGCCAGGAGCGCCATCGCGGCCAACGGAAGCACCACCGCGGCCGCCGCGTGGCATGCTCGCGGCCCGCGCCGCGGTTGCTCGATTCGGTCTCGATTCACAGATTCTCCTCCCCGTGTGGCTTCCTTCATTCTCCATCAGATCGGCGGGCCGGCCATTTCGCGGCGGCACGCGAGGACGGGACGACCCCTGTCGGATCGCCGCCGGGCCGGCCACTTCGCGCCGTGAGGCGGGCAGGATGACCGCCGTCGGATCGCCGGTCGCGCCGACCATCCGCGGCGGATCGCGGGCGCGGCGACCCCGCCGGGGGCTCTTGACTCCGGAGGGCCGAAGTAGTGATAGAGTTACCTGACGAGCGCAGCCGGCGGCCCGAGACGAGCCGAGGCTGCCTCCGATCCGACAGGCGCCGGCGACCGCATCTCCCCCCGCAGGCTTGGGGAACGCGGGGCAGTCGGGCGCCCGCCCATGACCTGCCGGGTTCGGATCGAGTCGGTGAAGACTCGTTGCGTCCAGCCCCCGCGGGTTACCGTGGGCGGCGCGGGACACGTCTCACGGACACGTACGCGAACGCATTGTCGAAAACGCTGGCGTCCCAGGTCACGGGACGCGGCCTGACCGGCTCCCTGTGGTGCGGAGCCGAGGCCCCCCGGACCGGACGCCTTTTTGCGCCGCAGGTCCCGCCGATGCGCCGGGCTCCGCCCGGCGGCCGGGCCGGCGCGGGAGGGCTCCAGAAAATGCTCGATGCCACTCACGTGAGCAGCGGTTCGGCGGCGAGCGACGGCCCGAAGCGCGTGAAGTACGTGCGGAAGCTCGACAAGATCGAGCAGCTCTCCGCCGAGGAACGCGACCGCCTGGGACCGGTGGCCGACCGCTACGTCTTCCGCGCCAACGACTACTACCTCGACCTCATCGACTGGGACGATCCGCACGACCCCATCCGCCAGCTCATCATCCCGCGCGAGGAGGAGCTGACCGACTGGGGCAAGCTCGACGCCAGCAACGAGGAGTCGGTCACCGTCGCCCGCGGCGTGCAGCACAAGTACGTCGACACCGTGCTGCTGCTGTGCAACGAGGTGTGCGGGGCGTACTGCCGCTACTGCTTCCGCAAGCGCCTGTTCATGGACGAGAACGACGAGGCCACCAACGACGTGACCGAGGGGCTGCGCTACATCGCGGAGCATCCCGAGGTGACCAACGTGCTGCTGACCGGCGGCGACCCGCTGCTGATGAGCACCCGGCGCCTCGTCGAGATCTTCGACGCGCTGCGGGCGATTCCCCACGTGCAGATCATCCGCATCGGGTCGAAGATGCCCGCTTTCGACCCCTACCGGGTGCTCCGCGACCCCGACCTGCAGGCCGCCTTCCGCAAGTACTCCACCCGCGACCAGCGCATCTACCTGATGGCCCACTTCGACCACCCCCGCGAGCTGACCGACCTCGCGATAGAGGGCATCGACACCTGCATCCGCAACGGCGTCATCTGCGTGAACCAGTGCCCCCTCATCCGCGGCATCAACGACGACCCGCGGGTGCTGGCCGAGATGTACGCGAAGCTGTCGTACATCGGCTGTCCCCCCTACTACCTGTTCCAGGGCCGCCCGACGGCCGGCAACGAGCCCTACGAGGTGCCCCTCGTCCAGGGCTGGTCGATCTTCCAGCAGGCGCTGACCCGCGGGTCGGGCCTCGCGCGGCGGGCGCGCTACTGCATGTCGCACGAGACCGGCAAGGTCGAGGTGCTGGGCATCGACGCCGAGCACGTGTACCTGCGCTACCACCAGGCGAAGTTCCCCGGCGACCTCGGGCGGTTCTTCATCCGCCGCCGGAACGACGAGGCCTACTGGCTCGACCAGCTCGAGGTCCTCCACCCCGAGCCGGTGCACGCCTGAGCCGGCGGCAGCGCACCGCGGCGGGGATCGACCCATGCCGTCCGGAACGGGCGGAACGCGTGCGCTCGGCGCACTCGCGGGCGGGCACCCGCCGGCCGGCGACCCGATGCCGGCCGGAACCTCGGCCCCGCGCCCGCGGGCCGTCGTCGGCGCGGCGCGGGCGTTCGCGCGCAGCCTCGTGATCGCCGCCGTCGCGGGCGCCGCGATCGACGCCGCCGCGCAAGGCGGCGTCGCGGGCGACCGCGCCGCGCTAGTCGCGCTCTACCACGCCACCGCCGGGCCGGACTGGACCGACGGCGCGGGCTGGACGTCCGACGAGCCGATCGACGCGTGGCACGGCGTGGCGACCGGCGCGGACGGCCGGGTCACGGAAATCGCGCTGCCCGAGAACAACTTGGCGGGAACGCTCCCGGCGGCGCTCGGGAACCTGACCCGCCTGCGGCGGCTCGACCTCGGCGGCAACCGGTTCGGCGGCCCGCTCCCGGCCGAGCTGGGCGACCTCGCCGCCCTCGAAGAGCTGTCGCTCTGGCACGACGACGACCTCCTGGATCCCGACGACGACGGGCTGACCGGAACGATCCCGGCCGCGTTGGGCAATCTCGCCAACCTCACCCGACTGGACCTCTGGGACCACCACCTGACCGGCCCGATCCCGGCGGCCCTGGGCAGGCTGACCCGCCTCCGCGACCTCGTCCTGTCGCGCAACCGGTTGACCGGGGACATCCCGGCCGAACTGGGCAACCTGACCGACCTCCGGCGCCTGCGCCTCGACAGCAACCGGCTGACGGGCCCGATTCCGGCGTCGCTATGGCGCCTGACCCGGCTCCGGACGCTGTACCTCGGCGGCAACGACCTGACGGCGGGGCGGATTCCCGAGTGGATGAGCAGCCTGACCGGCCTCCAGGCGCTCTCGCTGTCCCGCGCCAACGTGACCGGGCCGCTCCCCGTGTGGCTGAGGAACCTGACCAACCTCCGGCGGCTGGACCTCTCCTACAACTGGGGCTTGGTGGGACCGCTGCCCCGGAGCCTCGACCTGTCGCACCTGGAGGCGCTCGACGTCTTCGGCACCCAGGCGTGCGCGCCCGCCGCCTGGCTGACCTGGCTGGAGGCGCTCGATTACCACGGCGCCGTCTGCGGCTCGCCGTCGGACGTGCTCGACGTGGCCGTCTTCCACACGGCCGCCGCCCGCGACGCCGCGGGGGGACCCGACGGAATCGAGGCGGCGATCGACCTCTACGTCGCCGAGACCAACCGGGCCCTCGAAGAGAGCGGGGCTCGCGCCCGCGTCGCCCTCGTGGCCCGCGAAGAGGTGGACTACGCCGAGACCGGCGAGTACGAGACCGACATCGACCGTCTGCGCGATCCGTCCGACGGCTACCTCGACGCCGTGCACCCCGTCCGCGACCGGGCCGGGGCCGACCTCGTGCACCTCATCGTCGCCGAGCTGAACGTATGCGGCGTCGCCGCCCTCGGCGGCGCGGTCGGCATCACCCGCCACGGCTGCGGCGGCCGCACCTTCGCCCACGAGCTGGGCCACAACCTCGGGCTCCACCACGACCGGTACGAGCTGTCGGTACGACAGGAACGGGCGTTGTCGCTGCATCCCGGCTACGGCTACGTCAACCAGCGGGCGTTCGGCCCCCGCGCCGACGACGACGACCGCTGGCTGACGATCATGGCCTATTGGACGCAGTGCCGCGCCAACGACGTGCGCTGCACCTCGCTGCTCCGCTTCTCGAACCCGCGGCAGACCTGGCTGGGCGACGCGCTGGGGGTGCGCGCCGACCTCGACTCGATGGGCGCGGGCGGTCCGGCCGACGCGGCGGCGGTGCTCGACGCCACCGCCCCGGCGGTGGCCGACCTCCGCCGGAACCGCGCCAACCGGCCGCCCATGGCGGTCGGGAAGCTCCCGCACCGGACGCTCCATCTGGACACGGGGGACGAGATCGTGGACATCGCGGGAGCGTTCCACGACCCGGACGGCGACGCCCTCACCTACACCGCGGCCTCATCGGTGCCGGCGGTGACGCGGGCGCGGGCGGCCGGGACGTGGTCCACCCTGAGCCCGGTCGCCGCCGGCGCGGCGACCGTCACGATCACCGCGACCGACGCCGGCGGATCGAACAACAGCACGACGCAGCGATTCGTGGTGACCGTGACCCCGTCCGCCGCCGCCTTCACCGACCATCCGCTCCAGCCCGGCGTGACTCCGATCAGGGCCGTCCATCTCCTGGAGCTGCGGACGCGAATCGACGGCGCGCGCAGCAGCCTGGGCCTGCCGCCGTTCGCCTGGACCGATCCCATTCCCGTCCCCGGCGTCACGCGGGTCAGGCGGATCCACCTGATGGAGCTCCGCCGGGCCCTCGATCAGACGTACCGGGCGGCGGGCCGGCCGCCGCCGGGCTACACCGACCCCGAGCTGCCGGCAGGAGCCACCGCCATCAGGGCCGTGCACCTGATGGAGCTGCGTACCGCCGTCGAGGCACTGGAGTGAGGAGGCCGGTCCGGCGCGAGCCGTCGCGCCTGGCGAGCCTCCCGAGCCCGCCGGCGGCACCACTTCCCCCCCGCCGCCGCGCCCGGCCGCCGCCGCCGGGCTCGGCCGCCGCACCCGCCGACACGGCGAGCGCCGAAGCGAACGGCACGGCGGTCGACGTCACTGTCCGCCCGCTTCCCGTTCCTCCAGGCGCGCCCCGCCGAGGATGCCCGGCATCGAGTAGTTCCCCTCGTGGCAGGCGTACTCGAAGATCGGGTCCACGGTCGACTCGTGGAGCAGCTCGACCGTCCACGGCCGCGTCCAGGTGTCGGCGTCGTTCAGCGTGATCTCGTGGCGCAGCACGCCGGGGGCGATCCGCGTGTAGCGCTCGACGAGGTGGAGGTTCTCGGTCGCGCCGCTGAAGCGCGCCTGCCGCGAGTAGTTCGTCGTCTCGACCACGAGGGTGTCCCCTTCCCAGCGGCCGCGGGAGTCGCCGGCCCACTGCCGGATGCCGTCGGCGACGTGCGGCCGGTCGTCGAGCGGAATCACGCGGCTGAAGTGGCCCATCTCCTGGAAGATCGCTACGTGGGTCGGCGTCTGCAGCAACTGGAAGTAGCTGTTGTAGCCCGCCCCCATGCGCGGCGCCTCGAAGTGGAGGCAGCGGTCGCCGAGGGTGCGGTCCTCGGGGCCGTCGGACGGATGCTCGGCCGCGTAGGCCCGCCGCTCGGCCGCCCGCGCGGCGGCGGCCTCGGTCAGCGCCGGAATGCGCCCGTCGGGCGGATCGACGATGAGCGAGGTGCGGTTGTCGAGATGGCGCTCGACCAGCCAGAACGCGTTGTAGTTGCCGGTGATGACGTCGAAGTCCTGGAACTCCGCATTCCCCAGCGCCTGCTGGATGAGCCGGTCACCGAGGAGGTCACCCGCCTGCTCGGCGTCGCGGAACTCCGCGATGGTCTGCGTCAGCTCGGCCAGCTCCTCGTCGGTCAGCGTCGCCCTGTCCGCGAGCTGCTCGGGGCGCTGGAGCGGCGTCGCGCTGTTGTTCGTCCAGATGCCCGACAGGTCGGGCTGCCCGAACGCGTTCCGGGGCGCCGTGTAGTCGTCCTGCGCGAACGCCGCGACCGGCGCCAGCGCGATTACCGCGGCCATCGCCGCCCATGCCGTGAAACAGCGGCCTCTCATGGAAAACCTCCCTCCGCCTGCGAATTACCGTCCGGCGAGACGCCGCCGGCTCGCTGCGACCATGAGCTATTCTACTGGACCGGGTCGCCCCGAAGACCTCGGACGGAATGCTGATGGCCTGGACGGAGCCGGCGTACTCGCGAAGCCAAGTGAACGACGCGGGCGTGACCCTCGTCGATTCGTCCGCCTCACCGCGAGACCAGTCCCGGGCTCGCACTATCGTCAACAACTGGCGCGCCTCGCACAGCTTCCCGCTGAATGCGCTGCAGATGAACCTGCGGAACACCGTCGCCGGGTTCGGCGAGGCGGCCCTGGTGGCCCAGCGGCTCAAACGCCTGTCGTCGATCGAGGCCAAGCTCCGGCGTTCGCACCACATGCAGCTCGCCCGGATGCACGACATCGGCGGCTGCCGCGCCGTTCTCCCGTTCGCGGACGACGTGCTCACCCTCGTCCGCAAGTACGACAAGAGCCGGGCGCTGCACGAGCCCCTGCGGCGCTACGACTACCTCACGTCCCCGCGAGACAGCGGCTACCGTGGCGTCCATCTCGTCTACGGCTACCGGACGAGGAGCGAGGTGCATGCCGTGTACCGTGGGATGCGGATCGAGATTCAGCTCCGGTCGCGGCTGCAGCATGCCTGGGCCACCGCCGTCGAGACGGTCGGGACCTTCTCGGGCCAGGCGCTCAAGTCGAGCGAGGGACACGAGGCGTGGCTGCGCTTCTTCTCGTTGATGTCGACCGAGCTCGCCTGCACCGAGGGGCTTCCACCCGTGCCCGGCACACCCGCCGACCGCGGCACGCTGCGCCGCGAGCTCGCGCAGTTGGCGGCGGAGCTCGATGCCGTCGCGCGTCTCGAGGCGTACGGCCGCACCCTGAGAATCCTCGAAGGCGACGTCCGAAACGGCCGCGCCGCCTACTTCCACATCTACCTGGACCTCACCGGCGAGAACGTCCGCTGGAACGAGTACTCCGCGGACGAGCGCGAAGAAGCGATTCGCGCCTACGAGGAGGTCGAGACCGCCATCCGCCGCTTCCCCGGCGCCGAGACTGTGCTCGTGCAGGTCGGCTCCGTCGAGGCGCTACGGCGCGCCTACCCGAACTACTTCGCCGACACGACCGTCTTCGTCGCGGAAGTCAAGAAGGCGATCGAGAAGAATGTGCGTCCCTGAGCCGCGCCGCCCTCGCCCTCGATGCCGCTCACGCCTCGCCGGCCGGCGAGGTCCACCGAGACGGTCGCGGGTCATCGCGCCCACCCCGGAATGCTCGGCGCGGGGAACCGGTGCGCGTGTGGCATGATGAGATCGGGTCGAAGGCTGGAGGTATCCCATTCATGGCTGAGCCCGGCGTGGCGTCCAGGTCCGCCGACGAGCGGCAGCGAGCCGCCAGGCGGAGACCGGCACTGCAGCACGGAGACCGGCTCGGGCGCGAGGAGTTCGAGCGCCTCTACGCGTTGCGGCCGGACCTGAAGAAGGCGCAGCTCATCGAGGGAATCGTCTACATGCCGTCGCCGGTCAGCGTGGCCCACTCGGAACCGCACGCGATGATTCTGGGCATCCTCTTCGTGTACAGCGCGTTCACGCCCGGCGTCCGCTGCTACGACAACGCCACCGTGCGTCTCGACCTCGACAACGAGCCGCAACCCGACGTGCTGCTGCGCATCGATCCGGAACACGGCGGCCAGTCGCGGGTGAGCGAGGACGGCTACATCGAGCGTCCGCCGGAACTCGTCGTCGAGGTCGCGGCCACCAGCTCGTCGATCGACCTGCACGACAAGCTGCGCGCCTACCGTCGCAACGGCGTCCGCGAGTACGTGGTGTGGCGAACCCAGGAAAGGCGCATCGACTGGTTCGAACTCACGGGTGGCGAGTATCGTCTCGTGCCACCCGATGACGACCGCGCGGTCGAGAGCCGGCGGTTCCCCGGTCTCCGCATCGCCGTCCCCGCCCTGCTCGCGGGAAACCTCGCTGCCGCGCTGGACGCGGTGAACCGGAGCATCGACTCACCCGAGCACCGCCAGTTCGCCGCCCGGCTCGCCACCCCGACGTAGCGCCGCGTACGCCGTGTACGCCGGCACGCCGATCGAGATTCATCACGGGTCGCGATTGCAGACTGCGTGGGGCACCGCCGTCGAAACCATGCGGAGCGCGGCTACAACACGTGCTTCCCCGCATCCCAGCTCTCGTTGAGTTGTCTCAACATCGCGTCACGATTGCCCACATCCTCAATTATACTGACCATGCAAGCTCGTTTGCCGGCATCCTTGATTGACGCCCCCACGTGCACGCAGACGGTCCCGTCTAGCACAACGAAGCGATCGTGGAAGTCCGTAGTGGTCCTGACTTGCACGGTCACGTTGGGATACTGTTTCATGAACACCCTAGCCTCTGCGGCTACGGCCTGCGCATGCTGCCCACAGAGAACCTGAAGGCTGAGCGCATCCATGGAGCGTCCCTTAAGCAACTGGAATACCGTCTTGTCACAGTAGGCGTCGACGATAGTGATGCTCTGCCTTGCCTTCGTGAAGAGATCCCGCAGAACGACGAAAGCGTCCCACGGCGAGCCCTTCGGAAAAAACACTTCCCGCGTTTCCGGCGACAGCACCACGAATCCTGTCTCGCGCAGTTCCCAGCCGGCGGTGCGGAGCCGCTGGGCTACCGCGGCCATGTCAACGTTGGAGTGTCGAAGTGCCTCGACCGCCGCCAGCGCGACCGTCAGTCGGGCATCGCTCTCAAGGGTATCGTAAGCCGCGAGAACGCGTGGCTTGAGAGCCCGTCTCCTAGTCTTATTGGAGTACTTTTCCGAATCAGTGAGTTCGGAATCGAAGGTTAGGCCTCCCGCGAGGGCGGCCTTGACCAGCAAATCGCTATCGTCGATGAAGCCGACTACCACGCGGAAGGGATCACGACCGTTTGGTTCTGTACACATGTTGACAGATCTGAATTGGTTCGGCCCCGTTCTGCGTCAAGGACGAGTACATCGAGCAAGTCGACGTAGTGCGTCGGCTCAATTGGGCTCGGCGGGCGGCTGCCACCCCTTAAACGCACTGAAGAGGGAGCACCCTCGAACATAAACCCATATGGATAAGTGAGGTAGCAATCTACGCAAAAGAGCCGCACCCAACTTCACCGGACGGCCGCGCGCACCTGCTTGACCCGGCTCAGGCGCGCTGCGAATGCCAAGGCAGCCAGGATGTCGTCCGGCTCCAAGTCCTCGTAGTCCGACAGGATCTCCTCATCGCTCATCCCGGCACTCAATAGCGTCAGGATCATGTCGACGGGATACCGCATTCCCCGAATGCACGGCTTGCCGTGACAGACCTCCGGGTCGATGGTGATTCGCTCAAGGAGTCTCGACGAAGGGCCGCCTTGGTCACGCAGGAAACGCCTCCCGTTCTCTTCGGCCACGACCGCATTCTACTCGGCCTCCGTGCGAATCCCAAGGGCGCGACGCTCCGCGAGACCGGCGCCTGTAACGTGATGAGAGCGACCGTCATGGCCTGGACGGTTCAGGAGCATACTCGAGGCCAGGTGAACGACGCCGGAGTCACCCCTCGTCGATCCGTCCGCCTCGCCGAGGGACCGTACGATCGCACGAGACCAAACTACCTGCTCTCTTGCGCGCGGTGCCCGGGCTCGCTGTCTTCGGTCACGCTACGCAGCCCTCGCACGACCTCCGCGAATCCCTCAAACAGTGACAGACTCCCGGGATGGCTAACCTTCGAGGCGCAGAGTCCAAGCACAAACGCCAACGCCGTCGTCCCGGCAAGTGCCACCATGTCGCCCGCGCTGCCGGCGTCAACGGGCGTCGATGGCCCGTACTTGATGTACAGCCACGAAACCGGCACCGCGATCGCCACGAGATACAGCATCACTCCGGCTACAACTCTCAGTCGCATACCGTTGCCCCTCATTGCTTCGCCTCTGGACCATCTGGGCCGGGTGTCCTGTTCATGTTGACCACGTCCCCGAGAGCCTTCACCATTCGAACCACATCGTTGGGGCTGATGGACTCCCCTGACGCGAGCGGGCCTAGCATAGCGATAGACACAACACCGATCGCCGCGAGGAACCCCGTCACCACGATCGGACCGCCACCCGCCACGGAGAGAAGGGCTCCCAGAATGCCCGAGATCGCACAAACCGCGATCACTCTTTTCAACTGTCGGCGGACAAGATTGTTCGAACGCTTCTCGATTTCGTCTGGGTCTTTTAATTTCGCGTCGATGATCGCCAGCGTTCGAGATCGGAACGCCTCGATCCTGTGGTCCTCGTATCTTGCCGACAATGTGATCAGCGCATCTGCATGTTGCAGCAACCGCTCGGGGGTCTCCGCGGTCTCGGTGACATGTTGCAGCAGAATGTTGATGTTGATCTGTCCGCCGCCTTCACCTTTCAGGACTTCGACGATTTCTGGAGCGAGGGCCAATCCGTCTCCAGCCTTCTGCAACTCCGCCGACGAAGCCTTCGTTGCCATAGCGCGCTATCGCCTGACGATCTACGCAAGAGTAAATCGCCGCAGGCGGATCACATCGACGAGAAGTTGGATATCTACTCCCCTGAGAGAGAATCTCCTCGCTGCTCATCCCCGCATTCAGCAGCGTCAGAATGGATTCCACGGCCTAGCGACAGGCTGCTCTCGCGGCCATCTCAACAGCCCTGAACAGGGGACTTCCAGGGAGTGGAGGGAGCGTCCCTGAGATGGGCTTCTCCCACCGCTCCCGCAGTTGCTTGCGGCGCGCCTCGAACTCGGCCTTCCATGGTTGCTGCCCAAGCGGCATGGGCGTCTCGACCGGCGGATGCGATGCTCGCGGTCGCGCCTCAGCGTCCTTCAAGCTCTCGCTGCGCTCATCCGGGAACATTCTGGCAGCTTGGCGAATCGTGCCATCGAGCTCCAGGAGCTCGGGAGGTAGCGCAGTCGTAAATGCGAAACGCTCCCCAGCCCTTGTCCTGATTGTGACATGGGATGTGCTTGGTGTGCCTGTTGCTCTCCAGCACTCGGCGATGATTGGCTCACCCGCCGGCCAATGGCTTTCCCACCGCGGGAAATCTCCCGGAAACACGGCCAAGTCGTAGGTAGCGGCGGGACTATTCGCATCGCCACTTCCGACTGAACCACAGCCAACACCAAGGAACAAGGTCAGAACAACCGAGACGGCAGCGCCCCGCGGGCACACGGACATATTCGACCTCCAACGAAGAAGGCCCCGCGAAGGGGCCTTCCAGATCGCGGCGGGCCGCCACCGTCAGACGAACAGGCCCATCGTCTTCATCTTCTCGCCGAGCACCTTCTCCGAGTCGGGCTGACCCAGGAACTCCTCGATGAGGCTGGCGTAGACGCGGCGGAAGTCGACGGTGTGCTGCAGGTTGTCGCCGTGCACGAGCTCGGTCAGGCTCGGCGGCGTGCTGTACTGGCCGCCCTGGACGCCGCCGCCGACCACGAACGAGACGTTGGCGGTGCCGTGGTCGGTGCCGAGGTTGGTGTTCTCGGGCACGCGGCGGCCGAACTCGCTGTGGATGAACACGGCGACCTCGTCCTGCTTGCCGAGGCGCTTCATCTCCTCGAAGAACGCCCAGACCGCGTCGGAGCAGTACTGCACCTGGCGGTTGTGCGGGCTCTCCTGGTTGACGTGGGTGTCGAACAGGCTGCCCTGCAGCCGGACGTAGTAGAGCCGCGCGGGGAAGTCGTTCTCGATGAGGGCCACGACCTTGTCGAGGTCGAGCAGGCGCAGGTCGGGATTGCGGGTGCGGTTGTAGTTGTCCCAGGCCTGGCTGACGAGGGCGGAGGCGTCGCGGGCGCTCCGGTTCACGTCGAGCAGGAACTTGTGGGCGGACGTGCGCGCCTCCTGCCCCGTTCCCAGGTGGTCGACGAACGACTGCTGGGGGTGGAAGACGGCGCGGGTGAACGCGGACGGCTGGTCGAAGACGACCGGCACGTGCTGCCGGGCCCGCACCGCGAGGCTCTGGGTGGCCGAGATGTTGACGAGGTAGTTGGGCGTCCCCGACGGGTCGAGGGCGTCGGCGGTGCGGCCGTACCAGCCGTACTCCTCGCCGCTGTTCGGCGCCCCGGTGTGCCAGTACGAAGCCGACGTGAAGTGCGAGAACGACGGCTGGTCGTAGCCCGCCCCGTGGATGACGGCCACGTTGCCGTCGTTCCACAGCCGGTGCATCCCGAGCATCGACTTCTGGAAACCGAAGTGCTCGTCGACCTTGAGGACGTCGGCCTCGCGCACGCCGAGGTTGGGCCGGTGCCGGTAGAGCGCGTCGTTGCTGTAGGGCACGAACGTGCTCAGCCCGTCATAGCCCCCGAACCACTCGAAGACCACGAGGATCTTGCCCTGTGTGGCCGCGACCGCCTTCGACGCCGCCCCGAACAGGGGCGGCAGGGGGCTGACCGCCCCGGCCAGCCCGAGGGCGATGCCGCGGGCGCCGATCTTGAGCGCGTCGCGACGGGACACGCCGCTCGCCTCGCACAACCGCCGGCCTCGATTCGTCATCGTCATGTCCCACCTCTGGCTGATCTAGTTGATCTGGTACTCCGGCGTGCTCATGATGAGATGCGCCACCATGCGCAACGGGTCTTCCATGTACGTCTCGGCCCGTCCGATGTCGGACGTGCCGAGCTCGTCCTCCAGCAACGCCACCAGCGCGTCGCGGGTCGACGCGGCGATGGGCACCCGCAGGAACCGGCCCAGCAGGTAGTCTACCGCCTCGCCGGCGGTGGCCGCCCCCGAATCCCGGATCATGCGGCTCATGTCGATCCGGGCCCCGCCCCGCGGGGTCGGGATGAGCTTGCGCACCGCCCGCTCCCACCCGCGGTAGGTCGACACGCGGGTGTTGAACAGCTCGTCCCGCTCGAGCGCGGTCAGGTCGAACGCCGACATGTTGGCCGGGTCGTCGAGGGCGATCGCGCTACCGAAATCATACCCCTCCCGCAGCCGGTTGCCCACCTCGCCGGCCCCGCGACGGGACAGGAAGTTCGGATCGCGGAAGTTGACGATGTCGGGGAACAGGTAGTCGAAGGCGACGT
Source organism: Vicinamibacterales bacterium (assembly GCA_965204675.1). Classification (GTDB taxonomy): domain Bacteria; phylum Acidobacteriota; class Vicinamibacteria; order Vicinamibacterales; family UBA8438; genus JAJEEA01. The sequence goes on along the minus strand of OZ242003.1, from coordinate 2,702,300 downwards.
TGCCGCGCTCCTGGATGAGGGCGGGGGTGATCCAGGCCCGGCCCTGCGCCCAGCCCGCCACCGACGGCGGGTTCAGCAGGTGCTGGCCGAGGCCGGTCGTCGTCCGGTTGAAGTCGGGCACGCCGGGGATGTCGTCGGCCCCGAGGTGCTTGAGCAGGGTGACGACGTGCTCGACCGGCCCCTTGATGTGGGCGCCGTAGCTGGCCCCGCTGTAGAAGTCGCGTGAGCGGAACATCGTCGAGAGGAGGGGGCGCAGCTCGTAGTCGTTGTCGCGCAGAATCGCGCCGAGCTCGCGCTGGAGGTCGGCCGACAGCTCGTCCCGCACGAAGAAGCGGTAGATCTTGGCCGCGATGTACTCGGCCGTCACCGGCTGCTCGAGGATGATGCGGAGCACGTCGACGCCGTCGAAGTTGCCGGTGCGGCCCAGGAACGTCTTGGGGCCGTCGTCGTGCTGCGCGGGGTGGACCACGAAGTCGAGGTTCTCGAAGTTCCAGCCGGTGAACGCGCGGGCCGCCTCGCGGATGTCGGGCTCGGTGTAGTTGCCGACGCCCATGGTGAACAGCTCCATCACCTCGCGGGCGAAGTTCTCGTTGGAAGCGCCCTTCACGTTCACCCCGGCGTCGAGGTAGTAGAGCATCGCCGGGTCCTGGGCCACCGCAATCAGGAGGTCGCCGAAGTTGCCGGTCGCGTGCCGCTCGAACGTGTCGATCTGGAGCAGCATCTTGCGGTAGTCGCGGACCTTGCTCTCGGCCGTCGCGAAGTGCCCGTGCCAGAACAGGGCCATCTTCTCTTCGAGCGGCCGGTTGGTGTCGAGCATGCGCTCGGCCCACCAGTAGCCCACGCGGCGGGTCTCGAGCAGGGTCGCGCGCAGCCAGTAGAAGAAGCGGTCGGACACCGGCTGGGCGTGGCGGTTGACGTGGTCGGGCTTGACCTGGACCCCCATGCTCTCGCCGTTCCTCAGGCCGAGATCGGTGGCGGCGGGCCGGCTCGGCGGGAAGTTCAGCAGGCCCTCGTCCCAGAGCCCCGAGTGCTCGAACGGCGCGAGGTGGCCGTTGGCGGTGTCGTCGTAGTAGACGAGCGACCGCACCGCCTGCTCGGCCCCCAGGGCGGCGAGCTCGGCGATCTCCTCGGGGGTGCCGCCGAAGCCGGCCCGGCCGAGCAGGTGCGCGGCGCGGTCGGCGTTCCAGTCGGCGGCGGTGATGGGCGTCAGGTCTCCCGCCCACTCGGCGGGTCCGGGCGACCAGGCGGGACCCTGCGCCGTCGCGGCGGTGCCGGCGAGCAGGCACGTGAGCAAGGCGCCGGCCACCGCGGCCGCACGGTGGTGTCTTGTCGTCATGTCAGCGAATCCCCACGAGCTTCGACCCGGCCACTGCGCCGGATCGTGCCTTTATACCTCAAGCTCCCACATCTGAATAGCCCGAACTGCTCGCCGCACCGCCGGATGCGGCCGCCGGGTCTCGTTCACCGCTTCCCCATTGACGCCGGAGAACGCCGCATCCAAAATGGAGGAATACAGGAGGAGACACTTGGCCACCCTCAACGTGAAGAACTTCCCCGATGATCTCTACGCGACCCTGCGAGAGCGGGCCAAACGCGAGCATCGGTCCGTTGCCCAGGAGGTGATACACCTGCTCGGCCGCACCCTGGAAGCCCGGGAGCCGCTGTCCATTCTCGATCTCCAGGGCCTCGGCAAGGAGCTGTGGGAGAACATCGACGCGGCGGACTACGTCGCTCGCGAGCGGGACTCATGGGACTGATCGCCGACCTGCCCGGCGGCAGCGTCGGGATGGACACCATGACCTTCATCTACCTGATCGAAGAGCACCCGACGTTTCTGCCCATCGTCGCGCCCCTGTTCAGGCGCGCCGACCGCGGCGGGGACCGACTGGTGACGTCCGCGTTGACCCTGCTCGAGGTGCTGGTGGGGCCGTACAGGGCCGGAAACCGGCACCTGGCGGACCGCTACGAGGCGCTCCTGACCCGAAGCCGCGGCATCGAGCTGGTCGCCTTGACGCATCACCAACTGCGGGCAGCCGCGCAGCTTCGGTCGGCCACCGGCGTCAGGACGCCCGACGCGCTGCAGCTCGCCGCCGCGATCGGCGCCGGATGCCGCGCCTTCGTGACCAACGACCGGCGCCTGCCGTCGCTCCCTGGGCTGCCCGTCATTCAGTTGTCGTCCTACGCGGGTCGAAGCGCAGAATAGCTCGCGAGTCGTCGCCTGCGATTCCCATCGACCCCCGCCGCCCCTTCAGGCGGCGCCTCCAGAGCAGGCAGTCGCCTCCCGGCGGCGGCGCCGTCCTGCGACACCGGCTCCCGGCTCCCGGATCGGCATCCGCGGGGACGCGACGGTCGGCTACAATGCCCGCAGCAACCGGCGTGATTCGCGCTGGCCGATCACCGTGAGTTCCGGGAAGAAGGAGTCAACGAAATGAGAGCCGCATCCCACCACCGCAAGTCGTTCGTCGGCCGCGTCGCCCCGATGCTGATCGTCGCCGGCCTCGGCCTGGCCCTGTCGTCGGCGCCCGCCCGGGCCCAGGACCTGAACGTGGAGTCGGCCGCCGCCATGAAGGCCGCGTTCATGGCCGACATCGAGGTGATGCGCGGGAAGTTCCTCGGCCTCGCCGAGGCGTTCCCGGCCGAGACCTACACGTGGCGTCCGATGGAGGGCGTACGGTCGGTCTCGGAGGTCCTGATGCTCATCGCCAGCGAGGGCTACGGCTTCGTGCCGATGTCGGTCGGCGCCCCGACGGCCCTGAGCCGCGAGGAGTCGCAGGGCCTGAACGCGATCACCGACAAGGCGGAGGTCATCGACCACCTGACCAGGGGCTTCGACTACGCGCGGGAGCAGCTCGAGGCGCTGGACCCGGCGACGATCACCAGCGCCCGCAATCTGTTCGGCCAGGAGCGGACGACCCCGGCGATCATGTTCTTCGTGGGCGGGGACATGCACGAGCACCTCGGGCAGTTGATCGCGTACGCCCGGACCAACCGCATCGTCCCGCCCTGGAGCCGGTAGGACCGGCGTAGAGAACGGTCGCCGCGCGGCGGCAGGTGAGGCGAAGGGCCGCACCCCTCCACCGCGCGTAGGCCACGAACTCCCGATCGGGGGCCGCGCGGGGGCGGGTGAGGCCGAAGGGCCGCACCCCTCCCACCGCGCGGCCCGCCTCGACAAGCAGACAAGCCCGCCGGGGCAACGACATTCGCCCGGCGGCAGGAGGAATCATGAAACGACTGTTTCCCGTGCTTTTCTTGACCGCCGCGGGCCTGCTGGCGATGCCAGCGACGGCCGCCGCACAGTGCGAGCCGGACGGCGACATCGAGTTCGTCTGCGGGCCCATCAGCCCCGAGGACCTCATCCAGCTACCCGACTCGCCCTGGGTCATCGTGGCGAGCATGGTCGACGACGGCTACCTGTCGGCCGCCGACAGCCGCGACAGCAGCACCGTCCGGCTGTTCCCCACCACGACCACGCCGTCGCGGGGGCGCCACGACATGGCCCTCTACGGCGGGTGCCCGGGCATGACCACCGAGCAGTTCCGGGCCCACGGCGTCAGCGTCCGGCCCGGTGACGACGACACCCACACGCTGTACGTCGTCCGCCATACCGAGCGCGAGGCCATCGAGATCTTCGAGGTCGACGCCGGCGGCGCCGTCCCGTCCCTCACCTGGGTCGGGTGCGTGGTGGCCCCGGAGGGACTCGGGCTGAACGCGGTGGTGCCGTTGCCCGAGGGCGGCTTCGCGGCGACGAGCCCCGCCACCGGCGACATCTGGGAGTGGCAGCCGGGCGGCGACTGGACCCGCGTGCCCGGCAGCGAAGGCATCGGCCCCAACGGGCTGGAGATCGCCCCCGACGGCCAGTCGTACCTGGTCGCGGGCTACGCCGCCGAGTCGATCATCCGCCTGCCGCGGGGACCGGACGCGATGCCGACGGACCGCATCGAGGTCGGCTTCTACATCGACAACGTGCACTGGGCGCCCGACGGCACCCTGCTCGCGGCCGGCCACCGCGCGCCCGAGCGGGCCCGTGTCGGCGAGTGCGTGCGCGGCGTGAGCTGCGAAGGGGTCACGTCGCACGTCGCCCGCGTCGACACCGAGGCGGGGACCGCGGAGACCATCTTCTCCTACCCCAGCAGCGACAACCTGCGGCTGGGCACCGCCGCCATCCAGGTCGGCGACGAGCTCTGGGTCGGCAGCGTCGGCGAGAGCATCCGCATCGCGCGGGCCCCGCTCGACTGACCGCCTCGTTCGACGAGGTCGTCGTGGTCCTCTTCATGGCCGGAGAGGACTTCGGCTTCGACAATCCGCCCGGCGTCCCCGCGACCGGGGACGCCGGGCGGCGCTCACCGCAACACGGCGACATGCCGAACGCACGACTCGCCATCTCCACCGCCGACATCACGACCCTGGCGGTCGACGCCATCGTGAACGCCGCGAACACCCGCCTGCTCGGCGGCGGGGGCGTGGACGGCGCCATCCACCGGGCGGCGGGGCCGGGCCTGCTCGCCGAGTGCCGCACCCTGGGCGGCTGCCCCACCGGCAGCGCGAAGATTACCGGCGGCCACGACCTGCCGGCGCGCCACGTGATCCATGCGGTGGGGCCGGTCTGGCACGAGGGAACGCGCGACGAAGCCGCGCAACTCGCGGGCTGCTACCGCCAGGCCATCGAGCTGGCGGGCGAGCGCGGGTTGAAGACCATCGCGTTCGCCGCCATCAGTTGCGGCATCTACGGCTATCCGCCGGACGAGGCCGCGACGGTGGCGGTCCGTGCGGTCGGGGCGGCATTGGCCGGCGCCCCGTCGATCGAGGAGGTCACGTTCGTCTGCTTCGAGCCCCGCGTGAAAGCCGCGTTCGAACGGGCGCTCGCAAGCCGGAATGGCTGATCCGATTGCGTGGTACGACAGGAATGCCGAGGCGGCCGCGGCCCGCTACGAGCGCGTCGCGCCCGAGCGGCTGCACGGCTGGGTGGTCGACCTGCTGCCTGCGACGCCAGCGGCCGCCCTCGATGTCGGCGCGGGCAGCGGACGCGACGCGGCGTGGCTCTCGTCGCGGGGGTACGAGGTAGTCGCGGTCGAGCCATCGGCCCGCATGCGCGCGGTCGCGAGGGAACGCCATGCCGAGCCGACCATCCGGTGGCTGGCGGACTCGCTGCCGGCCCTGCAGCCCACCGTCGAGACCGGTCTGGCCTTCGACCTGATCCTGCTCAGCGCGGTGTGGATGCACGTCGCGCCAGCGGACCGGCCGCCGGCGTTCCGCACGCTCGTCGGCCTGCTCGAGCCGGGCGGCCTAATCGTCCTCAGCCTGCGCCACGGCCCGGCGGAGGCGGCGCGCGCGATGCACCCGGTCTCGACCGACGAGATCCGCCGTCTGGCCCGCGACAATGGCGCGTTCGTCGAACGCTGCATCGCCGACCAGGATCACCTCGGACGACCTGACGTGCGGTGGACCCAGATGGCGGTGCGCCTAGGCGGCGCGGGCCGCGCAGTTCCGTGAAGCGTCGCGCGCCGCGCGACGGCACTGGAAGCAGAGGTCGTGGTGCCGTTCCCGGTTGACCCGCCGCTTCCGGGTATAACGCGTGCAGAACGCGTCGCGCCTGCCGCAACGTCGGCACAGCCTGCCGTGCCGGGGGGTTCGGCTTCTCGAGCCGCGAGACCGTCGCTCCGCGTCCGCCGACATTTCCAGATTGGTCATGCCCTGCCTCCGCGTGTCCTCACCCATCGTATCGGCCGTTTCGCAAGAGACCGTGAGACCCGCATTCCGGAGTCCACCGCGTCGTCGGCCTGATCGATAAGACGCAATCGGACCCGCATCCGGTTCCCGACGACGCGGATGCGGCCGCGGGCCGGATCGGCGAGATCGAGGCAACGACGCTCGAACCGGCGGCATTCCGGGACACGTACTCCCGTTTTGCACGGATATTCGGGAGTATCGATCCCGATCTGCACGAGTCCGGCCGCAGGGCATCGCCGACCGCCGACCGGGCTCGCGGCAACTCGCAACGCCGCGGGCGGCCCGGACGCCGCCGCGTTGGACCGTCGCCGACGACAGCGCGCGCTTACGGCAGGCGCAGCGCCGCGAGCGCCCCGGGGAGTCCGGGGCCGGCGACCTGCACCACGATGTACTGCCGGTCCTCGTGGAGGTAGCCCATCATGCCGTACTGGCCCGACGCGGGCAGCTCGACGGTGCCGACCCGCTCGCCGGTCCGCTTGTCGAGGGCGTGCAGGCGGGGGGTGCCGCCGGTGCCCTCCGCGGTGACGACGAGGGTGCGGGTGACCATGGTCACCGGGTGCGAGAGGAGCCCGGTGTTGGGCAGGTCCACCCCCTGCAGCGCGGGATGGTTGCGAATGCGCTCGGGGGTGTCGCCGTTCGGGGTCTCCCAGAGCTGCTCGCCGGTGTTCATGTCGATGGCGACGATGCGGCTGTACGGCGGCTTGAAGATGGGCAGCCCTTGGGGCCCCCGGAAGTCGCCGCGGTTCAGCACCGCGAACTCGCTGATGGTCCGGCCGGTGGTCTTGATGTCCTCGGGCACGTCGATGAGGGCGCCCGGCACGATGTTCTCGGAGCGGCAGCCGCGGCGGGTCCCCACGTAGAGGACGCCGGTCTCGGGGTCGGCCGAGGTCGGCCCGTGGATGTTCGACGCCCCGCTCGGACAGCTCACGAACGACCGCAGGCCGGACGGGTGGCCGCGCTGGATGGGCGGGTTGAAGATGGGCCCGAGCCGGTAGTTGCGGGTGATCTCGAGCGCCTCGGCCCGCAGCTCCGGCGTGAAGTCGATGAGGTCGTCCTCGGTCAGCCCCTGCATCTCGTAGGCGGCGGGCCGGGTGGGCATGGGCTGCGTGGGCGAGAGGCGCTCGCCCGGCACCTCGGACTGCGGCACCGGCCGCTCCTCGATGGGCCAGACGGGCTCGCCCGTCGCGCGGTCGAAGGTGTAGGCCCAGCCCTGCTTCGTGGCCTGCACGACGATGCGGCGCGGCCGCCCGTCGACGGTCACGTCGAGGGCGACCGGGGCGGTGGGGTTGTCGAAGTTCCAGATGTCGTGGTGCACGGTCTGGAAGTGCCAGCGGCGCTCGCCGGTGCGGACGTCGAGGGCGATGACGCTGGTGCCGAAGAGCCCGTCCCCGGGCCGGAACCCCCCGTAGAAGTCGATGGTGGGCGGATTGGTGGGGATGTAGACGAGCCCGAGCTCGGGGTCGGCCGACATCGGCGCCCACGACGACACGTCGCCGGTCCACTCCCAGGCGTCGTTCTCCCACGTCTCGTGGCCGACCTCGCCGGGCCGCGGAATGACGTGGAACTTCCACAGGTGCTCGCCGGTGCGGGCGTCGTAGCCGAGGATGTCGCCCGGCACGTTCTCGATGCGGGTCTGGTTGTAGCCCTGCTCGGCCGAGTTGCCCACCACGACCACCCCGTCGACGACGATCGGGGGCGACGAGCTGGTGATGTAGCCCAGCTCGCGGGGGATGCCGAAGTCGGGGTCGTAGGCGCCGTCCCAGCTCAGCCACGGCCCCCAGTCGGCGATGAGGTCGGGCAGCAGGTCGACCACGCCGGTGCCGGGGAAGCCCGGCAGGGGCACCGCCGTCCCCCAGTCCTCGAGGGGCAGCCCGGTGCGCGCGTCGAGGGCGTAGAGGAAGAAGGCGGGGCTGATGGTGTAGATGACGCCGCGGCCGTCGATCTCGCCGTACGCGACGCCCTTGCCGTAGCCGTTGCGCATGCCCCGGTCGAACCGGGTGGTGTGCGGCTCGCGGAACGTCCAGAGAGTCTCGCCGCTCGCGGGGTCGATGGCGACCACGGTGCGGCGCTCGCCGGCCACGGTGTACAGCGTGCCGTCGACGTAGATGGGGGTCGAGCGGGACACCCCGAGCCGCGAGGGCCCGAAGTTGTCGCCCCGCCAGATCCACGCCACCTCGAGGTCGTCGAAGTTGTCGGCGGTGATCTGGTCGAGGGCGGAGTAGCGGGTGTGGGCGGCGTCGCCCCCGATGTAGCGCCAGTCGCCGGCGTCCTGGGCGGGCGCTGCGGCTGCGGCCAGGAGAATGCCCGCGATGGCGACACCGACCGTCAATCGTCCGGCCGGCCTCACAGTGACTGTCATCCGCTGTCCCCTTCCCTCGTTGTCCGCGCCGTCGACCAGCGGCATCAGGACCCCATCGGGAGTCGGCCGCCTCGCGGAGCCGCTCGACGCCCTCGCCACCATCCGGGCATCCCGTGCGCCCGTGGTGACGGTTGCGCTGGGTCTGCTACGGCGCCGGCGGCGAGACGATCTCCAGTTGTCCGAGCGCCCGCACGTTCGTGGGCAGGTCCGTGTCTCCCGCGGGGTAGTTGTTGACCTGCAGCAGATAGGCGACGATGGCGGCGTACTCGGCGGGGCTGAGGCTGCCGGGATCGGCCTCGGGCATCAGGGTCGAGATCGTCTCGAACAGCTCGCCGACGGGCCGGCCCACCCAGCTTATGCGGAACCGGCCGCCCGAGAACTCCCCCGTGTCGTGGCAGGCGGCGCAAACGTCGCTGAACGTGCGCTCGCCGCGCGACGCCTGGGCCGCCGTGAAGACGCCGTCGAGCAGCGAGCCCGCGGACGACTGCGCCGCCACAGCGCCCGCCGTCGGCGCGCCGGTCGCCCCGCCCGCGGCGAGGCCGGCAACGAGAGCAAGGGTCAGTGCCAGCGCCGCCAGCCCCCGTCGAGCGACGGCGCGAAGCGGTCGTTGCCCACGGCGGCCCCTGGCGGCCCCAAGCATGGCCTTCAAGCCCCGCGCGGCGAGAACGACGCCACGGCCGCCCCTCACTGCTCACCCCCGGCTTCGCGCTCGACGGCGCGCGACGACACCAGCAGGTTGGTCATCCCGTAGTTCCCCTCGTGGCAGGCGTACTCGAAGAGCGGTCCCTCGGCGGGGCGCCACGGGACCTCGCCGGTCCAGGGGCGCGTCCACACCGACGGGTCGCTGACCGTGAACTCGTAGCGGATGGCGTCGTCGGCCACGCGGGTGAACCGCTCGACCACGCGGCGGCCGACGCTCGAGCCGAGGTAGTCGGCCTGCTCGTAGAAGTTGCCGGTCTCGACGACGAGGGTGTCGCCCTCCCACCGCCCGCGCGAGATGCCGAGCCACTGGACCACGTGGTCGGGCAGCGGCGGCCGGTCGGTGACCGGGATGAAGCGGATGTCGTGAATCTGCTCCTGGAAGATGACGACCCACCCCGGGGACTGCAGCACGTGCACGTGGTTGTTGTAGCCGCTCGACGTGATGGGCACCGGCCGGTAGACGAGGCAGCGGTCGCCGAGGTCCATGTCCTCGGGCCCGTGCGCCGGCACACGCCCGCGCTTGGCCGCGGCCAGACGCTGCGCCTCGGGGGTGGCGGCGCGGGCCAGGGCCTCCGGGGTGCGCGGCGGCAGGCGGCCGTCGGCGGGGTCGGTGATGAGCGAGGTGCGGCCGGTGGAGATGCCGCGGTCCCACCAGAACTGGTTGTAGGCGAGGGCCACGTCCTGCTCGCGGGTCAGCTCGGACCGGCGCTCGGAGGTGGCCCGGATCTCGGAGGCGTGGTTGGCCGCCGCGACTTCCTCGGCCGTGAGCCGCTCGCGGCCGGCGTACTCGGCGGGGCGCTCGAGCGGGGTGATGGTGCCGTGGTTCCACACCCCCTGCAGGTCGGGGTCGCCCCACGGCGTGCGCGGCCCCGCCGGGCGGGCGTCCGCCACCGCGGCCGCCGGCGACTGCGCGGCGACCGGCGACTGCGCGACGGCCGGCGACCCTCGACGGGCAGCGCCGGACGCCACGCCGACGTCGGGGCGCGCGTCGGGAACGAAGCCGTCGCGGTTGGGCATCTCGACCCGCGGCAGGGTGTCCGCGTCGACGCGGTCGTCCTCGCCGACGAGGTCGTTGAGGTAGAGCACGTAGGCGACCACCGCGTAGACCTCGTCGGGCCCGAGCGAGCCGGGCTGGTTGAACGGCATGGCCCGGTTGACGTAGTCCCAGAGGGTGGTGGCGGCGGGCCAGTAGCTGCCCACCGTCTTTCGCGCCCCGTCGCCGGCCAGCGATCCCTGCCCGCCGGCCAGCCGGTCGTCCGGGCCCTCCTGGCCCGTCGGCCCGTGGCAGGCGGCGCATCGAGCGTCATAAAGGGCCCGGCCGTCGGACGCGGTACCGCCGCCCGCCGGCAGCCCCTCGCCGTCCGGCCCGACGATGGGCCCCCAGGCCTCGATCTCCGCCGGGGTCGCCGGCGTTCCCAGGTCCGTCAGCCGCGCGCCGCCAGATGACGTCTGCGCCCACACCGCGCCGGCGCAGATCAACGGCAGCGCCACGCCGGCGAGTCCAGCCCGTACCCTCCAGACCGTCGTTATCGGGGTGCCGCTCACGCCGACGTCACGAAACGCGGCAGCCATGCGCCCACCGAAGCGCCCACTCCGAGCCGGTCGACGCGCGTGTCGTGCGCCGGAGCCAGGTGGTGTTTTGCGGTAGTCAGACATCGACGTTCTCCACCCCGCCGTCGGCCCGGATGCGCCAGGCCTGCAGCGCGTTGTTGTGGTAGCTCGAGCGGAGGCCCCGCGCCGCGATCAGCGCGTCGCGCGTCGGCTGCCGGTCGCCGGTCTCGTCGACGCACCGCGAGACGAGAGTCACGGGCGAGCCGTCCCAGCGCCAGTCGAGCCGGAACCGGGTGTGGGCCAGCGGCAGCACCGGGTCCTGGAGCGTGGCCTCCGTCCACGACCCGCCGCCGTCCGTCGAGACCTCGACCGTCCGGACCCGGCCTCTCCCCGACCACGCCAGCCCCGAGATCTGGTGGAACCCCGGCCCGTCGAGCCGCTGCCCGCCCGACGGCCGGGTGATCACCGACTTGGCGTCCATCACGAAGGTGAACTGCCGGGCCTCGCCGTTCGGCATGAGGTCGGTGTACTTCGAGGTCTCCTCGCGGGTCTGCCAAGGCCGGTCGACGAGTTGCAGGCGCCGCAGCCACTTGATGGAGATGTTGCCCTCCCACCCCGGAATCAGCAGCCGCAGCGGGTACCCCTGGGCAGGCCGCAGGGCCTCGCCGTTCTGGCCCCAGGCGACGAGTACGTCGTCCATCGCCTTGTCGAGGGGCACGCTGCGGGTCATACGGCACGCGTCGGCCCCCTCGGCCACCAGCCAGCGGGCCTCGGGCCTGACCCCCGCCTCGCGCAGCAGCACCGACAGCGGCACGCCGCTCCACTCGCTGCAGCTCGTCATGCCGAACGCCCCCTGGGCGTCGGTGTCGGGCTGGGCGGGCGACCACTTGACGCGGCCGTTGCCCGAGCACTCGATGAAGTACACGCGGTTGACGGCGGGCAGGCGCCGCAGCTCGGCCATCGTGAACACGAGCGGCCGGTCGACGAGGCCGCCGATGGCCAGCCGGTGCTCGGCCGGATCGATGTCGGGAATGCCCGCGTGATGCCGCTCGAAGTGCAGGGCCGACGGCGTGATGGCGCCGTCGAGGTCCTGCAGCGGGGTCAGGCTGCCCGCCGCCTGGTCGTAGCGCGCGCCGCGCACCCGGCGAGTCGCGACCTCGAACCGGGAACGGGCCCCGTAGCCGCTGACCCCCGCGCCGAGCCTTCGCCCGGCGCGTTCCTGGGCGGAGACGGGCAACGCGGGCAGGGCGACCGCGGCGGACCCGAGGGCGGCGGCCTTGAGGAACCCCCGGCGGCTTCGCCGGGACGGGGACGGGGTGTCACGCTCTGGCATCGGTGCTCCTTTCGGGATGGACCCGCAACGGTGCGAGAGCCACCCAATCTGCACTGGAGCAGTCCAGGGCGGACCTCCACCCGCATTCTGCCGGTGATCCCGGCGCGACGCGGGGTGCCGCCACGGGCCGCTAGAGCACTCGGTGTCCCGGCACGGGCGGGCGGAGCGACCCTCGCGGGCCGCAGCCATGCGCCTGCCGGTGCCGGAACCTGACACGAATTCCCATAGCGTATGGGGCAGGCCGGGGGCTGTCAACGCTCGGCAGGGCGCGTTTCGGCCGGCCGGCACAGCAACGCAGGAGCGTGCCCGAGGCTTCCGTGCTCAGCCGGCGCGATGGACATCGGTGGCGACCTCGACGAGGCGGCCGGGACGCCCCGCGCCGGACGGCATGGACATGGGTGGCGATCTCGACGAGGCGGCCGGGACGCCCCGGGCCAGACCGCAAGGCCATGACTGCCGTCGCTTCCGAACCGGGGTCTCCCATCAGAGCCTGGGGTCGATCGGCTCGGTCTCGAGGGCGAGGATCGAGAAGACGCGGCGGTGCACTTCCCGGAGCGGGGCGCCCTGGGTGAACTTCTCCAGGGCGTCGATGCCGAGGGCGAATTCCCGGAGGGCGAGCCGCTGCTTGAAGCCGGTGGCGCGCCAGCGGAGCCGGTCGATGTTCCGGGGCTCGGTGTACTCGGGGCCGTAGATGATCCTGAGGTACTCCTCGCCCCGGCACTTGATCGCGGGCGACACCGGCGAGCCGGCGGTTCGGGCGATGAACTCGAGGGGCTTGACGACCATTCCCTCCGCGCCCCGTTCGGTGTGGGTCTCCCACCACCGGGTCACGTCGTCCACCTGGCGGGCGTCGTCGAGGTCGACGGTGCGGTGCTCCGTGGCGGCGAGGACGGGGTGGTCCCGCGCCAGCCGGGCGGCGATTTCCATGTGCCACGTGTGGGGCCGGTCGACATGGACGGCCCCTTCGCTGGCCAGGATGTGGAAGGGGGCGATCTCGAGGTCCTCGACCGAGTCGACGGGCCAGTTGTAGCGCCGGTAGGCGGCGTCGTAGGCCGCGGCCATCTCACGGCGCCGGCGGTAGCGGTCGAGGAGCTCCCGGTTGTCGGGGTTGCGACGGCACGCGGCCGCGAGGGCGTCGACGGCGGCGTCGAGGCCGGTGGCGGCGGCGGCCGCCACCGGCGCGTAGTGCCGGGCGACCAGCCCGCCGCCCTTCGCCGACCAGGGCATCAGCTCGCAGTCGAGGCAGATCCAGTCGGTTTCGAGCTCGGCCCACAGCCCGGCGTCGGCGACGCCCCGGCGGACGTGGTCGATGACCAGGGCCTCGAACGCGGGGTCGTCGAAGAACCGGCGGCCGGTGCGGGTGTAGACGACGCCGGCCGCGTCGTTCGTGACCCCGAACCGCCTCAGGGCGGCGTCGGGGTCGGCGGCCAGCACCGCGACCGCGCGGGAACCCATGTGCTTGTCTTCGCAGACGACGTGCCGCACGCTCCGGGTGCGGAAGTAGTCGAAGGCTTCCTTCGGGCGCTCGAGCAGGCCGGGTCCCGGGGAGGCGTCGCAGGGGGCCATCGTCGGCGGCAGGTAGATGAGCCACCGCGGATCGATCGCGAAGCGGATCATCGTCTCGAGGGCGGCGGCGGTGTTCTTGCGGCCGACCCGGACGGTCCCCATGAGCCGGGTGTGGCTGGAGAGCGCGCCCGTCATGTCCTTCATGTCGAGCAGCTCGTCGCTCTGCTGCTGCGCGGTGCGGGCGTCGCCGGCGGCTTCCGCCGGAGGCGTCGCCGGCTCCCGGTAGGTCCGGCGGGCCTCGACCGAAACGGTCTCGCGCTCGGGGTAGCGGAGCGCCGTCAGACGCCCGCCGAAGGCGCAGCCGGTGTCGATGCAGATCGTGTTGTTGACCCACTCGGGCGTCGTCACGGGGGTGTGGCCGTAGACGACGCACGGTCGGCCCCGGTAGTCGCGGGCCCAGTTCAGTCGGACAGGAAGGCCGAACTCGTCGGTCTCTCCGGTGGTCTCGCCGTAGAGGGCGAAGTCCCGCACCTCGCGCGAGATGCGCCCCTGCAGCTCCTCCTTCATGCCGGCGTGGGCGACGACCAGCCGGCCTCGGTCCAGCTCGTAGTGACTGGGCAGGCGCTTGACGAACGCCTTCACCCGTTCCCGGAACGCCTCGGGCTGCTTCTCCAGCTCGTCCATCGTGCGGTCGAGCCCGTGGGTGCGTTGCACGTCGTGGCCGCTCAGGGCCCGCGCCAGCTTCGCGTCGTGGTTGCCGGGCGCCGCCAGCGCACCGCCGTGCTCGACGGCGTCCATGACGAGCCCGAGCGTCTGCACACTCTCCGGCCCCCGGTCGACGAGGTCCCCGAGGAAGACCGGGCGGCGGCCGTCGGGGTGGTCCAGCGTGAATCGCCGGTCGCCGCCGGCCTCGTCCTGCCGGTCGACCCGGTAGTCGAGCTTCTGCAGAAGCTCCAGCAGCTCGTCGAAGCAGCCGTGCACGTCGCCGATGATGTCGAACGGTCCGGGCAGGGCGCGGCGGTTGCAGGCGAGCGGCTGCCGCTCGAGGGTGGCCTCCCGCAGCTCCTCCGGGGACGCGAGTCGGTACCAGCGGCGCACGCTCTCCCGCCGGAGGCTCTTGACGGAGCGTCTGACCGCCCGGCAATGCCGCTGGATGACGTGCCGGGGCCTGGGGTCGGCCCGTTGCCCGTTCTGCTCGAGGCAGGCGCGCTCGCCCGGATCGGCGATGATAGCCGTCAGGGGCGCGTGGCAGCCCCGGGCGAGGTCGATGAAGCGGCGCCGGTCCTCGGGAACCAGGTTCGTCGCGTCGATCACCGCGTGGAGCTTCCGGCCCAGGCGCCGGCGCGCGATCTCGCGCATCACCTCGAACGCGTCCGTGCTCGTCTGCCGGCTTCTGTCGTCGTCGGCGACGACGCCCCGGTAGTGGTCGGAGGAGAGGACCTCGGTGGCCCGGAAGTGCTTCCGGACGAACGTCGTCTTCCCGGCGCCGGAGGCGCCGATCATCAGGATCAGCCCCCAGTCGGGGATGGTCACCCGCATCGTTCGAAGACTCCCGTCTGCGTCGGTTGGCCCCAGGTGTCGTCGGCCTCGCCGACGCCGCCGATCGTGACCGTGTATCCGCGCCGCTCGGCGGCCCGCCCGGCCCACCGCCGGAACTCGGCGCGGGTCCATTCGAACCGGTGGTCCCGGTGGCGGAATCCACCCTCTTCGAGGCCCGGGTACAGCACGTTGTATTCCCGGTTCGGCGTCGTCATGAGGAGGATCGCGGGCCGGATTCTGCCGAGCACGACCTCCTCCAGCGTGTCGAGCCGGTTGGGCTCGATGTGTTCGATCACCTCGATCAGGGTGGCGGCCTCGTAGCCCTCGAGACGTTCGTCCCGGAAGGTGAGCGCGGTCTGGAACAGCTCGACGTCCCGATCGGGCCCCGCCTTCTTCTTCCGCGCCTTCCGGAGACGGTGCTTCGCCACCTCGAGCGACCAGGCCGACGCGTCGGCGCCGGCCAGCTCGGTGAACTCCGGACGTTCGGCGAGCCGGCGCAGCAACCTGCCCTCGCCGCAGCCCAGGTCGACGATCGATGCCGGCCCGAGGCGGGCGAGCGTCTCGACCGCCCAGTCGATCCGCTCGTCGTGGAGCGTCGGGTGCTCCTTTCGCCGGGTTCCGGCGGGGCTCTCGGCGTTCTCCGCCTCGGCGTCCCGCCCGGCTTCGGCGGCGAGCTGGTTCGCAGCCTCCGCGGCGAGGGTGCGCCGGTTGCCGAGGTAGCGGCGGACGATGAGGTTCCGTTCCGGGTGGTCGTCCAACCAGCCCCTGCCCCGCTTCATCAGCTTGTCGACTTCGGCGTCGCCGATGTAGTAGTGCTTCCGGTTGTCGGCCACCGGCAGCAGCACGTAGATGTGCGCCAGCATGTCGGCGAGCGTCTTCGTCGCCCGTAGCGCGACGTTCCTGTACCGGCCCTTCCCGAGCCCGCCGGCGCCGTCTTCGATTTCGGTCTCGTAGCCCAACGGCGTGAACAGGCGCTGCACGAGGTCGTCCTGCCCCCGGCAGGGGACGGCGGCGATCCGGGCTTCGAGGGGAATCGGCGTCTTCGCCAGCTCGGGGCGGTCCCGGCACCGGCCGGCCAGGGCGGTGGCGTAGGTCCGCGACATGGCCACCGACAGGAACGACGACGACACGTAGGGGCGGTCGTTCACGTAGTCGTGAAGCACGGGGTTGGGTCCCCGCACGAGCTCGATGGGGTCGATGTCGAGCAGCAGCGCCGCCGTGCACCGCTCGTCGGTGGCTTCCGTGTAGAACACATGGGCCTGGCCCGCTCCGGTGTCGAAGGTCTGTGTCTTGTCCGGGTGCTTGTGCAGGAGGTAGCCGAGGTCGGTCGCGGGCTTGCGGGTGGTCGTGATGGTCAGCAGCATGGCGCATCCTCAGCGGCCGGTCGCCGGTGTGCGGTCGGTGTTGCGGCGGGGGGTGGCCGCCGTACCGCTCGACGACCTGCAGCTCACGGAGCGCGTTCGGATTTGCGTCGAGTGAATGGCCCGGGAATCGTCGCCTACGCTCGTGAAGCCGTCTGTTCCAGGCGGAACTCGAGGACCGTCACGGGGTCGGGATGGCCCATCGGCTCGTTCTCGTCCTCGTACGTCTCGACGAGGTCCGCGAGCAGATCGAGCTCCCGGCCCTCCGCCGTCCCGGGCTCGGCACCCATGAACTGGTCGATCCGGGAGAGCGCCGCCGCGTAGTCGTGCGCGTCGGTGATCGGCTTGTTATCGGTCACGTTACGTCCCCACACGAATTTTCGCACATCCGCCGGAACTCGTGTGCCTTCGAGCAGGAGCGACGAGAGCCCGGAGCCCGGTTTTGGTGACAGTAAAGACGATTTTTTGTATACTCAAAAACATGACCGATCCGGTCCTGGCCCTCCTCGTCTTCGCCCTGCTCGCGGCCGCCGTCGTCGGGCTGTTCTGGCCCGCCGGCGGCCTCGTCGGCCGCATTCGCCGCTTCACCGACCTCGACGAGCGCGTCCGGCTCGAGGACGCCATCAAGCACATCTACCGGTGTCAGCGGGCGCGCCAGCGCTGCTCGCTCGACAGCCTCGCGGGACGGCTGGGCGTGTCGCGGGCGCGCGCGGCGATGCTGATCTCGCGGCTCGCCGAGCTGCGGCTGGTGCGCACACCGGCCTCCGGCCCCGCCCTGACCGCGGACGGCGAGCGCTCGGCGGTGCAGATCGTCCGCACCCACCGCATGTGGGAGCGCTATCTCGCCGACCGCACCGGCGTGCCGGCCGGCGAGTGGCACGCCGAGGCGGAGCGGATGGAGCACAGCCTTTCCGCCGCGCAGGTCGACGCCCTCGACGCCCGCCTGGGGCATCCCGTCTGGGACCCGCACGGCGACCCGATTCCCACGCCGGCCGGGGAGATGCCGCCCGAGCCCGGGTTCGGCCTGCCGGGGGCGGAGCCGGGACGGACGGTCGAGGTCCTGCACCTGGAGGACGAGCCGCGCGAGATCTACGACGCCCTGCTCGAGAGCGGGCTGTCGCTGGGGGCCCGCCTGGAGATCGTCGAGCGCACCGACCGCACCATCCGCCTCCGCTCGCACGGCCGCACCCGGGACCTCGACCCGGTGACCGCCGACAACGTCACCGTCCGCTACCTGGCCGAGGACGAGGTGACCGTCACCACCCCCACCACCACCCTGCTCGACGCCCCGGCGGGACGGACGGTGCGCGTCGCCAGCATCTCGCGCGCGTGCCAGGGGGCGCAGCGCCGGCGGCTGCTCGACCTGGGGCTGGTGCCGGGGACCGCGGTGACGCCGGAGCTGACGAGCGCGGCCGGCGACCCCGTCGCCTACCGCATCCGCGGCGCCCTGATCGCGCTTCGGCGCGCCCAAGCGGGGCTGATCTGGATCGAGCCGCCGGACGCCGCGGCGCCGCAGGAGGCAGGGTGATGGCGAACGGCGGTTCGGGGCTCCTGCCCCGGCTCGGCGGATGCGCGGAGCACCGGGCCGACAACCTGGTCCGGCTCGGGCTGAGCCCCGACCGGTGGGACGTGCTCGTCGCCCTCGCCGGCAACCCCAACGTCGGCAAGAGCACCGTCTTCAACGCCCTCACCGGCCTGCGGCAGCACACCGGCAACTGGCCGGGCAAGACCATCGTGCGGGCCGAGGGCGCCTTCGCCCACCGCGGCTCGCGCATCAAGCTCGTCGACCTGCCGGGCACCTACTCGCTGCAGGCGGGGAGCGCGGACGAGGAGGTGGCGCGCGACTTCCTGCTCTTCGGGCGCCCCGACGTCACCGTGGTGGTGGTCGACGCCACCCGTCTCGAGCGCAACCTGCACCTCGTGCTGCAGATACTGGGCATCACCGACCGGGTGGTCGTGTTCCTGAACCTGATGGACGAGGCCCGCCGGCACGGCGTCGCCGTCGACGCGGCCCGGCTCGAGAAGGAGCTGGGGGTACCGGTGGTCGCCGGCACGGCGCGGAACCGGGTGGGCATCGACGAGCTGCTCGACGCCGCCCACCGGGTCGCGGCGGGCGAGGTCCGCACCACCCCGTTCCGGCTCGTCCGCCACGCGCCCGCCGTCGAGCGGGCGGTGGCCGCGTTGTCGGAGACGGTCGAGGCGGCGTTCCCGACGGTGGCGAACAGCCGCTGGGTGGCCGAGCGCCTGCTCAACGCGGACGGCGCGGTGGTGACCGCCGTGCGCTCGGGCGAGCTGGGCCAGATCGGCGCCGACGCCGACGGCGCCGACCGCGTCCGTCACACCGATGGCGGCACAGACACCAACGGCCGCGCCCACGCCAACGGCCGCGCCGACACTGGGGCCCGCAACGGCCACGCCAGCGCCGCCGGTCGCGCTCACGCCGACCGCCCCAACGCCGGGCGTGGAGCCGACCGCGACAGCGGAGTCAGCGGTGGCGACGGCACTGCGCCCCCGGTCCCCGAGGCGGCCCGCGAGCAGGTGCTGCAGCAGGCCCGGCAGCTCCAGTGGGACCTGCCCCCCGACTTCCACGACACGGTGACGGAGCGGACCTACCACGCCGCGCAGGAGATCGCGGAGGGCGCGATGCGCCGCGGCCTCGGGCGGGCCGGCTTCGATCTGGACCGGCGGCTCGACGGGCTCCTGACGAGCCGGTGGCTCGGGTTCCCCCTGATGCTCGCGATCCTCGCGGTGGTCTTCTGGCTGACCATCGAGGGGGCCAACGTGCCGTCGAGCCTGCTCGCGACCCTGCTGATCGACACCGTCCACCCGTGGCTGACCGGCGCCGGCGAGGCCCTGGGCATGCCCTGGTGGCTCAGCGGCTTCCTCTTCGACGGCATCTACCTGGCCACCGCGTGGGTCATCGCGGTGATGCTGCCGCCGATGGCCATCTTCTTCCCGCTGTTCACCCTGCTCGAAGACTTCGGCTACCTGCCCCGGGTGGCGTTCAACCTCGACGCGCTGTTCCGCCGCGCCGGCGCCCACGGCAAGCAGGCCCTGACGATGTGCATGGGCTTCGGATGCAACGCGGCGGGGGTGGTGTCGACGCGCATCATCGACAGCCCGCGCGAGCGGCTCATCGCCATCATCACGAACAACTTCTCGCTGTGCAACGGGCGCTGGCCGACGCAGATCCTCGTTGCGTCGATCTTCATCGGGGCCCTCGCCCCCGCCCACCTCGCGGGGCTCGTCTCGGCCGCCGCGGTGGTGGGCATCGCAGTGCTCGGCATCGCGACGATGCTCGCGGCCTCGTGGCTGCTCTCGCGCACGGTGCTGCGGGGCGAGGCCACGAGCTTCAGCCTCGAGCTGCCGCCGTACCGTCCGCCCCGCGTCCTGCAGACCCTCTATACGTCGGTGATCGACCGCACCCTCATCGTCCTGTGGCGCGCGGTGCTGTTCGCGATGCCGGCCGGCGCGGTCATCTGGCTCATCTCCAACGTCTCCCTCGGCGACGCGAGCCTCGCCGCCCACTCGGTCGAGTGGCTCGACGGGCCGGGCCTGCTCATCGGGCTGAACGGGGTGATCCTGCTCGCCTACGTCGTCGCCATCCCCGCGAACGAGATCGTCATCCCGACGGTGCTGATGCTGACGGTTCTGACCGCGAACGTGGCGGGGGCGGGTCAGGGGGCGGGGGTGATGTTCGAGCTCGACAGCACCGACGCCACCGGCGACCTGCTGCGGGCGGGCGGCTGGACGCTGCTCACGGCCGTGAACCTCATGCTGTTCAGCCTGCTGCACAACCCGTGCTCGACGACCCTCTACACCATCTACAAGGAGACGCGCAGCGCCCGCTGGACCACCGTCGCGGCGCTCCTTCCGGTGGCGATGGGCGTGACCGTCTGCTTCCTGCTGACTCAGGTGTGGCGCCTGCTGGCGTAGCCCGTCAATCGTCGCCTACGGCTCTACCGGGCGCCCAGCCAACCTTCCAGGAGTCCGCGTCGTTCCGCGGTGCAGACGCCTGACCGGGGGCCGGCCGGCGCCGGACTTGCGCATGCCCTTGAGAAGCACGGCCGGCAGCTTCTTCAACCGCTGCGTTCGCGGATCGACCTCGAAGCCGCCGGACTCCAGCGCGGTCACCCCGAGCAGGGGCTCGGCGTCGGCGTCGCCGAACACCAGGGTGCCGCCGACGATCTTGCCCATGAACTCGAGGCGCCCGACCGTGGTGCCCAGCTCGATGGAGCTGCCGTCGGCCAGGACGTACTGCTCGGTGGCGAGGGGCTTCAGGCCGATGGCTTCCAGGTGGGGCCGCGGGACCAGGGAATCGAAGGCGCCGGTGTCGACGAGAAAGCGCCCGGTCCACTGCCGCTCCGGATCCGCCGGGTTGCGGATCGTGACCATGACGTGCGTCGGACCCATACCTGCATTCTAGTCGACACCCGGCGAGTGGCCGTGGCGGCGGCAACCGAGATGTGATGTAGTACCCCGATCCAGTCAACGGGGCGCGGGCCTGTCGCGCCGACGGGGGGCGTCAGGCCGCCCATCGTGCTGTGGAGGGAACGATGGCGAGACGAATCGACGTCAGGCTGTACGGAGCGCTGCTCGGTTTCCTCGTGCTGGCGGCGGCGTCGATCGGCCCCGAGCCGGCGGGCCGGCTGAACGCCCAGGACCGCCCCCTGCGGGCGATGGTGCTGACGGGCCAGAACAACCACGGCTGGCAGGTGCTGAGCGAGCACTACCGGTCGATTCTCGAGGAGACCGGCCTCTTCGAGGTGGACGTGGTGACCAGCCCGCCGCGGGGGGCCGACATGAGCGGGTTCGCGCCCGCGTTCGCCGACTACGACGTCGTCGTCCTGGAGTACAACGGCGACATGTGGCCGGCGCCCGTCCGGGAGTCCTTCGAGCGCTACATGCTGAACGGCGGAGGCCTCGTCTACGGCCACGCCGTCAACCACACGTTCGCGGACTGGCCCGCCTTCAACGAGATGATCGGCTTCGGCGCGTGGGGCGGGCGCGACGAGCGGCACGGCCCCTTCGTGAAGTACCGCAACGGCAGGCTGTTCCTCGATCACACGCCGGGCCACGCCGGCGAGTGCGTCGACCCCCACGAGTACCCGGTGGTGACCCGCGAGCCGGACCACCCCATCATGCGCGGGCTGCCGCGCGTCTGGCTGCACGGCACCGACGAGCTGTACAGCAACCAGCGCGGCCCCGCGAAGAACCTGACGATTCTGGCCACCGCGTGGTCCGACCCCGCCCGCGAGGCGCACTGGGGGGTGCGCACCCACGGCACCGGCGACGACGAGCCGATGGTGCACACCGTGCGCTACGGTCGGGGCCGCATCGTCGGCACCGCCATGGGCCACGTCGACGGGGGCGCGCCGCCAGGGTCGGGCCCGTGGCCGGCCATCGAGTGCGTCGGGTTCATCACCCTGATCCAGCGCGCGGCGGAGTGGGCGGCCACCGGCAACGTCACCCAGCCGGTGCCCGACGACTTCCCCACCGTGGCCGCGGTCAGCCTGCGGTAGGGGCCCTCCACGGCTTGTTCGATCGCGCGGCGGAGTGGCCGACCACCGGCGCGTCAACCGTGCGGTGCCGATGACTTCCGGCCGACGCGGCGGTCGAACGTGCGACAGGGGGTCTGAACAAGGGGAAGGGGTACGGGCTCCTGCCGGGTTGGCGGTGCGGCATCGGAATCCCTGACCGTGGTTCCCGGCGAAAGCCGGAATCCGCGGATCGGCAACTCGACATCGAGGCGAGAGCGTCTCCGGAACCGACCCATGCGCATCATCCCCGCACGCGTCCTGATCGTCCTGTTCGCCGCATCTGCGACGTTCGTCCTCGCCGACCCCGCGGCCGGCCAGCCGTCACAACGCCCGAACATCGTCCTCATCATGGCCGACGACGTCGGCTACTCCGACATCGGCCCCTACGGGTCGGAGATCCGCACCCCCAACCTCGACCGGCTCGCCGAGGGCGGCCTGCGCTTCACGCAGTTCTACAACATGGCGAAGTGCGAGACGACGCGGGCGGCGCTGCACACCGGGCTCTTCTTCGCCAAGCGCGACGCCGGCAACGCGCGCTCGCTGGGCGGGCTGCTGCGCGACGCCGGCTACCACACCGCGATGACCGGCAAGGAGCACTTCAGCGGCTGGGTGCCCGACCACGTCTACGCCCGGCACAACTTCGACGACGCCCTGACCTATCCGGTCATCAACCAGTTCTTCATCCCCCCGGACGGGGCGTGGCAGAACCCGTTCTTCCTCGACGGCGAGGAGATTGCGGTCGAGGACATGCCGGTCTCGGACCCGCCGTTCTACAAGACCGACGTGTTGACCGACTACGCCCTGCGCTTCCTCGACAACGCGGAGGCGGGCGGCAAGCCGTTCTTTCTCTACGTGCCGTACCACGTCGCGCACTATCCCCTGCAGGCCCGCGAAGAGGACATCGCGCGCTACCGCGGCTCGTACCGCCGGGGATGGGACGCGGTCCGCGCGGAGCGCTACGCGCGCATGCGCGAGCTGGGGGTCATCCCCCCGAACGCGCGCCTCAGCCCGCCGGAGGACAACGTGAACCGGTACCGCGGGCCGTTCCGGGGCGACGTCTACCACTATCGGCCATGGGAGAGCCTGAGCGACGCCGAGCAGGACGCGCTCGACCTGGAGATGGCCGTCTACGCGGCGATGATCGACCGGATGGACCAGAACATCGGCCGGCTCCTGGCCCGGCTCGACGAGATGGACGCGCTCGACGACACCCTCGTCCTCTTCCTGTCCGACAACGGGTCGTGCCCCTACGACAGCAACCGGGACTTCTCGATTCCCCCCGGCGGACCGGAGTCGTACCGGACCCTGTCGGCGGCGTGGGCCAACGTCGGCAACACACCGTTCCGCTACTACAAGCAGTACGGGCACGAAGGCGGATCGCACACCCACTTCATCGCCCAATGGCCGGCCGTCGTCGAGCCCGGGCTCTCGGACCAGCCCGCCCACGTCGCCGACCTGCTGCCGACCCTGCTCGACGCGGCCGGCGCCGACTATCCGGCGACCGCGAACGGACGTCCCACGCCGGTGCTCGACGGGAGCAGCCTGCTGCCGGTGCTCGGCGGCGGGACGCGCCCCGCGCCCCGCATACTCGTCTCGGGGTTCACCGAGCGCTTCCGCATGGTCCGCATCGGCGACTGGAAGCTGGTGCGCGTCAACGCCGAGCGGTGGGAGCTGTACAACCTGGCCGAGGACCCCACCGAACTCGACGACCGCGCCGACGACGACCCCGCCACCCTCGACAGGCTCGTCACCGCCTACCACGCGTGGATTCGCGAACACGCCGCCGTCGTCCCCCGCTTCGACGAGGTGCCGTGACGGCTGGCGAGGCGCGGTCCGAACCACGCGCGGAGACGCATGCATGCCGGTGGTCGACGTCGACGGGCTGACCTTCACCTACGCTTCGGGCGCCAGCCCCGCCGTCCGGGACCTGTCGTTCCGGATCGACCGCGGTGAGATCTTCGGGTTCCTCGGGCCGAGCGGCGTCGGCAAGTCGACCACCCAGAAGGTGCTGATCGGGCTCCTGCGGGGCTACCGCGGCGCCGTCTCGGTGCTGGGCCGCGACCTCGCGGCGTGGGGAAGCGACTACTACGAGGAGATCGGCGTCTCGTTCGAGCTGCCCAACCACTACCTGCGGCTGACCGGCCTCGAGAACCTCGGCTACTTCCGGGCCCTGTACCGGGGCGAGACCCGCCGCCCGGAGGCGCTGCTCGAGATGGTGGGGCTGGCCGGCGACGGGGAACGGCTCGTGGCCGAGTACTCCAAGGGGATGAAGACCCGGCTCGGGGTGGCGCGCGCGCTGCTGAACGACCCGCAACTGATCTTCCTCGACGAGCCGACGGTGGGGCTCGACCCCGCGAGCGGGCGGGGCGTCAGGCGCCTCGTCCGGGAGCTGAAGCAGGCCGGCCGCACGGTGTTCCTGACGACCCACGACATGACGGTGGCCGACGAGCTGTGCGACCGCGTGGCGTTCATCGTCGACGGAGAGATACGGCTCGTCGACTCGCCGCGCGACCTGAAGCTCGCCCACGGCGCCCGGACGGTGGCGGTGGAGTACGAGCTCGGCGGCAGCCCCGGTCGGCGCGAGTTCCCGCTCGACGGCCTCGGCGACGACCCCGAGTTCGTGGCCCTGCTGCGCGAGGCGACGGTCCGCACGCTGCACACCCAGGAAGCCACCCTCGAGGACGTCTTCCTGCGCGTCACCGGCCACACCCTGCAGTGAACCGATGCACAGGCTGGCCGCGACCGTCCGCCTCGACCTCCGCCTGCAACTGCGGAACGGCTTCTTCTACGCGGTGGCCTTCGTGCTGGCCTGCTGGTTCCTCCTCCTCACCCGTCTCCCCGACATCGACTGGGGCACCGTGCTGCCCGCGGTGGTGTTCGGAAACCTGGTGATGGTGAACTTCTACTTCATCGCCGGGCTCGTCCTCCTCGAGAAGGGCGAGGGGACGCTGGAGGCCCAGGTGGTGACGCCGCTCGCCGACTGGGAGTACCTCGCGTCGAAGACGGCGACGCTGACCGCGCTCTCGCTCGTCGAGCAGGTCGTCATCGTGTGGTCAGCGTACGGCGGCGGCTTCGCCGGCGTACCGCTGGTCGCGGGCATCGTGCTGGCCGCGGTCCTCTACACCCTGGTCGGCTTCCTGCTCATCGCCCGCTACCGGTCGATCAACGAGTACATGTTCCCCTCCGTCCTCTTCACGGCGGTCCTCTCGCTCCCGATGCTGCACTACTTCGGCCTGTGGGACACCTGGCTGCTCTATCTCCACCCCTTCACGGCGCCGCTCGTGCTGCTGGCGGGGGCGTTCCGCCCGATTCCGTCGTGGCAATGGGCCTACGGCGTGCTCTACGCCACCGTCTGGGCCGCGGTGCTGCTGATCGCGGCGCGACGGACGTTCGACCGATTCATCGTCGCACGCGAGGGAGGGCGCTGATGCCGATGTTCACCGCCTGGGCCGGAGCACCGCCGGGCGCCGCCCGACGGACGTTCGACCGCTTCATCGCCGCGCGCGAGGGAGGGCGCTGATGCCGTCGGTGGCCGCGGTGGTCCGGGCCCTGGGCCCGATCGACGCCAGGAGCGTCGCGCGGGACAGCATGCTGCGCTGGCTCGTCGCCGCACCCATCGCCTACGCGCTCGCCTTCCGGTGGGGCGTCCCCGTCCTCCGCGCCTGGCTCGACGAGCGTTACGGGTTCGACCTCGCGCCGCACTACCCGCTGCTGGCGAGCTTCCTCGTGCTGATCACCCCGGCGCTGGTGGGCGCGGTGGTCGGGTTCCTGCTGCTCGATCAGCGGGACGACCGCACCCTCACCGCCCTCCAGGTCACGCCGCTCACGGTCGAGGGGTACCTCGCCTACCGCATCGCCGTCCCCATGGTGGTGAGCGTGCCCGTGATGATGGCGTGCATCGCCATCTCGGACCTCGCGACCATGGGCGTCGTCGCGGCCTTCGCCGCCGCCGCCCAGGCCGCGCCCGCCGCGCCGCTCTTCGCGTTGTTCGCGGCCGCGTTCGCCTCGAACAAGGTGCAGGGGTTCGCGCTGCTGAAGGGCGTCGGCGTCCTGACGTGGCCGCCGGTCATCGCGTGGTTCGTCGCCTCGCCGTGGCAGGTGGCGTTCGGCCTCGACCCGCTCTACTGGCCCCTCAAGGTGTTCTGGATGCTCGAGGCGGGCGAGCCGCGGGTCTGGCTCTACTTCCTGGCCGGCCTCGCCTACCAGTCGCTGCTGATCGCGCTCCTCGTCCGGCGCTTCAAGACCGTGATCGCCCGCTAGCGGACGGACGGCCCGTCCAATCAGCCGCTCAGCACGGAGGCATGCACGATCGCGCTCTCGAGCGTGAGAGCCTGACCCACCGCCTTGGGGCCCGCGAGATGCCGCTCGACGCCGAGCCCCAGTCCGGGCGTCTCGCGGCACGCCGCCTTGCTGACGCGGCCGAGCTTGCGGAGGACGCGGCTGGCCGAGGGCCGTCCGGCGGCGGCGGGCCGCTCGAGCAGGCAGGCGCGCACCAGCGCTCCCCAGTGGGGCCGGAGCAGCCCGGGGGCGCCGAAGACCTCGGTGGCGACGACGCGCGGGCCGTGGGCGACGACGACGCCGCACTGGCCGGGCAGGGGGCCGAGGGCGCCGAGCTCGTCGGCCGCCGACTGACGGTCGGGCTCGCGCTCGTAGACGCCGTCGGCCGCGGCCATGGC
This sequence comes from Vicinamibacterales bacterium, assembly GCA_965204675.1. GTDB lineage: Bacteria > Acidobacteriota > Vicinamibacteria > Vicinamibacterales > UBA8438 > JAJEEA01. The sequence continues at coordinate 2,676,006 of OZ242003.1, read as the reverse complement.
CCGCGTCGGCGCCGCCACCCCGAGGTCGTCGAGCTCCGCGTCGATGGAGCCCCACACCGCGTTCTGATCGCCCCGCCGCGCCTCGGCCGTCGCCGCCTGGCGGGCGACCGCCGCGTTCTTGGCGCGACGCACCCGGCGGTGGGTGTAGGTGGAGCCCGCCGCGAAGTCGCGGCGGCGGCCCCAGCGGCCCGCCTCCAGGCACGACACCGGGATCTTCAGGGTGGCGGCGGCCGGCACCAGCACGCTGACGTTGAGGGTGCGGTTCTGGTCGCCCCCGAGGAACTGCTCGCCTTCGACGAGCAGGATCGGCCGGTCGGTGGGGTTGGCCGCGGTCAGGGTCGGCACCGACGCGTCGGGCAGCTCCTCGATGACCCGCCCCGACTTCGGGCCGGTGGCGATGGCCGGCAGAGGGTTGTCCATCAGGTAGACGGGGAAGAACGAGACGCCGAGACGCGTGACGGGCCGTCCGATGGCGGCCCGCTCCAGATCGACGAACGCACCTGTCGTGCTCTTGTCCATAGGCTCCTCCTGCTTCGTGTGCAGCTTCCGCGGGACCGCGCCCGGGACCGGGGCGGGCGCCGCATGTCCTGTGTCGGGTGGACAACCGGCAGGATAGAGGAGGGGTGTGTCAGAACCTGTCAGGAGGTCGGTCGCGCGACCCCGACGAGGACTCGCCGGAACAGCTCGGCGGGCAGGTCTCAGTCGCCCTTCAACGCGATCAGGGGATCGACGCGGGCCGCGCGGCGGGCCGGCAGGAGCGAGGCGACCGCCGTCGCGGCGAGGACCGACCCCGCCACCGCGGCGAAGGTCGCCGCGTCGTAGGGGCCGACGCCGTACAGGAGGCTCGACAAGCCTCGGCCGACGCCCGCGGCGCCGGCGAGGCCGACGGCCACACCGACCGCGCCGGCGGCCAGGCTGCCGCGCATGACCAGTCGGACCAGACGGGCGGGCGACGCCCCGATGGCCGCGCGGACCGCCAGCTCACGCCGCCGCTCCGTCACCGCGCGCGTGAGGGCGCCAAACACCCCCACCATCGCGACCAGCAGCGCAAGGCCCCCCACGACCGCGGCGGGCACCAGTTGGAGTCGTCGCCCGGCGATCGAGTCCGCAACGTGATCGTCCAGCGTACGCACCTCGGGAACCGGCAGGCCCGGGTTCAGCGACAGGGTCAGGTCGCGCACTGCCGAGAGGAGCCCCGACGGGTCGTCGGCGGTGCGCACCACCAGGTGCGCCAGCCCCATCGGCCGGTGCCGCCAGGGAACGTAGATCGACGCGGCGGGGCCCGCCTCGAGTCCCGCGTACTTCATGTCTGCGACCACGCCCTGCACCGTCGTCTCGCGGACGATGCCGAAACGCTCGAGCGCGAACCGAGGACCGCGGCCGACGGCGTCCGCGTCCGGGTACAGAAACCGCGCCGTCGACGCGCTCACCACGACGTCCGGCGTCTCGGCACGCTCGTCCGCCGCGTTGAAACGGCGGCCGGCGTGCAGCGGCGTCCCCAGCGCCTCGAAGAAGCCCGGCGTCACCGCGCCGAACGACATCGACAGGGTGTCGTCCCGCGTATCGCTCCGAAACCGGAGGTTGATCGTCGCGGGCGCGTCGGTTGGGGGCAGCAGGCTGCCCAGCCCCGCCGCGTCGACGCCGGGCAGTCTCCTCACCTCGGCGAGCAGCCGGTCGACGAACCCCGCCGACGTGCCGTCGTCGGCGAAACGCGAGTCGCCGAGCATCAGCTTGGCGACGAGCACGCGCGAGGAATCGAAGCCGCCGTCCTCGGCGAGCAGCGCGTCCATGCTGCGGGCGAGAAGCCCCGCGCCGGCCAGCAGCACGACGGCCGTCGACACCTGCGCCACGACGAGCGTCGCCCGGAGGCGCCGCGCCGTCGGCGTCGCGGCGGGGCCCGCGGCCCCGGAAGGACCCAGCCGTTGGCCGCGGGGCATCCCCACGGTCGACGCGGCGCCGCAGGCCACGGCGGCGATGAGGGACGACGCCGCCGCGGCCAGCAGCATCGGGTGATCGAACCGGATCTCGGCCGCGCGCGGGAGCACCGCGGCGGCGCTCGACGCGAACAGCCGCACCGCGGCCCAGGCCAGGAACGAGCCCGCGGCCAGACCCGCGGCCGCGACGACCAGCCCCTCCGCGAAGGTCGCCCAGTACAGGCGCCGGAGGCCGACGCCGAGGGCGAGCCGGACCGCGAACTCCCGGCGGCGCGCCATGGACTGGCCGACGAGCAGCGTCATCGCGTTCGCGCAGGCGGCCAGCAGCACCAGCATCGCCGTCGCCAGGGCCGCCGTCAGGGCCGGCCGGACGGCATCGAGGAGAACCGACTCGAGCGGGGTCACGGCCGCGCGCCAGTCGTCGCCGTGCACGTCGCGGACGACCCGGGCCGCGTCGTCGCGGGCCTGCTCGACAGTGGCGCCGGGCGTCAGCCGTCCGACCACGTCGAAGGAGGTTCCGACCGGCGGGGCCGCCGGCACGGGAACCCAGACGTCGACGGCCGGTGTCGGGAACGCGAACGCGGAGGGCATCACGCCGGCGACGGTGTACGGCGCGTCGCCGATGGTGATCCCGAGCCCGACGACCGCCGCCCGAGCGGCGCCCAGGGAGGCGGCGAGCCGCGCGCTGACGACGGCGCGCGGGCCGCCGGCGGGCAGCGGCGGCGCGACGCCGGCGGCGGCCGGCACCCCGAGCACGTCGAAGAAGCGCTCCGTGACCGTCGCGACCCGGGCGATGCGCGCCGGACCGGCGCCGCGGACGCTGCGCTCGCGCGTCTCGTAGCCGGCGAGACCGGCGACGCGCAGGCGCTCGGCCCAGTCCCGGAACTGGTCGGGGCCGAACCCGCTGACGGCTTCGTTCTCGTGGTACAGCGCGGTGATGGTCACCAGCCGGCCGGCGTCGGGGTAGGCGAGGGGCCGCCACAGCACGCCGTAGGCCACGGCGAACGCCGCCGTGTTCAGGCCGATGCCGAGCGCGAGCGTCGCCACGGTGAGCGCCGTCACGCCAGGCTGACGAGCCAGCCCCCGGGCGATACGCCGCAGGTCGTTCAACCGGTCGGTCAGGGCGCTCCCCCCTTGCGCGAGACGCTCGGCCACCGCGCACCGCGCTTCCTCGACGAGGAAGGCCGTGCTCCGGCGACCGCCCGCAGGGCCGACGGCCGCCGCGGCCCCTCATCATCCACCCCCCCCGATATCGAGCGGGAGGGCGAGCGCCGGACGTTCGCGCTCGAGGAAGTCGGTCGCGACGTCCTCCCTGCTGGTCCGGGGAGACAACCTCGCCGCCCGCGGGCGTCGGCCGCGCGCCGGCAACGTCTTCCGGGCGCACGGGAGGCGCTGTCGATGGCTTGGACACCGACCGCCGAGTTCCGGGTCCAGTCCGAGCGCTCGCCATGGACTCGTTCCCGCGAGGCTCACGGCTCCGACCGATGCGTCCCCGGCTCCGGCCCCGGCGGCGTCAGTCGGCCGGACGCAGGACCCATTGCACCCCGGCCATCACGACCGCCGCGTTCAGGCCCAGGTTCTCCCCCGCCGTGCCGGCGTTGGAGATGTGGTGATTGCGAAGCTCGACGATCAGGCCCGGCCCTCGCCGCGGCACGGTTCGAATCCCCAGGCCGTAGACGATCTGGAAGTTGAAGACGCGGTCGATCTCCGGCACGTCGAGCGACGTCCAGAGCAGCCCGGCCCCGCCGGCGACGAAGGGCGTCCATCGCCGGTCCCGCCAGACGTGATAACGGCCCCCCAGACCGATCCCTCCGCTGACGGCCGCGGCCGGCCGGGCGTAGGCCAGCAGCGCGGCCTCGCCATGGATCTCCAGGTGGTCGGTGACGAACCGTCCGAGCTGCGGGTGGAACGCGGCGAAGCGGACGTCGCTCTCCGTCTTCCCCCAGCCCGGAACGCCGTACTTCCAGGCGTCGCCCCAGCCGCCCGATAACCCCCGCGTCCCGTAGCCGGCGCCCAGACGGGGCTGCTGGCCGGCCGTCGAAACGGCCATCAGCGTCATCAGAAGCACGCCGACCAGTGTTCGCCTGCGGCGAGGGTGACGAGCTGCCATGAATCCTCATGACGGGCCGGCGGAGCGCTTCGGCTCACCGCCTACCCGCCGTCGCGACTCTGCACGACTCCATGAGTATCACGGGTCGACACTCGTAGCCGCCGAGACCGTGCTACGATGCAGTGATGGGCCTGTAAGGGCCACGTCTCCGTAACGCCAAGCGAGATGAGCACCAACACGCGGCTCGACACCTTCGTTCCGGAACGGTTCAGGCGCTTGGCGGACCCGGCCCGTGATCTGCCGCGCCTCGCGAAGGACCCCTCGGCCATGCGGGCGATCGCGGCCGCCGTCGGGCAGGTGCCAACCCACCATCGGCTGTTGCTCGGCGACGCCAGACACGCCGTCCTGCCCCCCGAGTCGGTACACCTTGTGGTCACGTCGCCGCCGTACTGGACCCTCAAGCAGTACCGACGCGGCGCCGGCCAACTTGGCTGGATCACCGACTACGACGAATTCCTCGATCAACTCGATACAGTCTGGCGCCGGTGTCACAGGGCGCTCGTGCCCGGCGCGCGGCTCATCTGCGTCGTGGGTGACGTTTGTCTGTCCCGCCGCCGGAACAACGGCCGTCATACCGTGGTTCCTCTCCACGCCTCCATCCAGGACCGCTGCCGCACGCTCGGATTCGACAACCTGGCGCCGATCATCTGGCACAAGATCGCCAACGCCGCGCACGAAGTGCAGCGGGGAACCGCCGGCTTCCTCGGCAAGCCGTACGAGCCCAACGCTGTGATCAAGAACGATATCGAGTTCATCCTGATGCAGCGCAAGCCGGGTGGATACAGGAGACCAAGCCTCGCCGCGCGAACGCTCAGCCTGCTGCCGGAGGCCAGCTTCAAGCAGTTGTTCCGGCAGGTCTGGACCGACATCGCCGGCGCGTCCACCCGTGACCACCCCGCGCCCTATCCCGTCGCACTCGCCGACCGCCTCATCAGGATGTTCAGCTTCGTGGGCGACACCGTGCTCGATCCCTTCAGTGGGACGGCTTCCACCCAAGTCGCCGCCGGCGCCTGCGGCCGCAACAGCGTCGGCATCGAAGTGGACCCGCTGTACTACGAGAAAGCTCTCTCCCGCCTGCGCAACGACACCACCAGCCTGCTGACCACAGCCTCCGTCAACGCCGGCCAAGTCGACACCGCACCCCGATTACCTGCCACAGCGTAGCCGATCTACACATGATTACCGCCCAAGACGCCGTTGACGACCTCTACCGGGTAGCCGTCACCGAGAAGCGCAGCACCTCGACCTCTCGCCTGGACGTCTTGGCGGACTACTGCGTCCAGGAGCTGACGCGCCTTGGCCTCGAGGATGTCGAGAAAGAGGCATCGATTCCCGGCGCCAGCCGCGAGAAGAAATGGGACGTGGCGTGGTGCTACGACGGCAAGTACCGACTGGGGATTTCCCTGAAATCGCTTCTGAAGAATCTCGGGGGCACCGTTCCCAACCGAATCGACGACCTGATCGGCGAAGTCGCGAACGCCCAACTTCACTCCCCGGAGATCGTGATCGGCTACATCATGATCTTCAACGTTGCCGAAGACACCGTGTCTCCGAAGCACGGCTCAACATGGTGCGCGCTCTTCCGCGAGCGTGCAACCTCCCTATCCGGCCGCAGGCCGCCATCGTGGACCACCGGGACCGTGGAGGGCTTCCTCCTGGTCGAGGTGGACTTCAGCGCCGGATCGTCCATCCTCACCACCTCCCAGCCGTTCGGCACGTTCTTCGCCACGCTCGTCGACCACGTCAAGGCGAGAAATCCCAACGCCATCACTCCTTGACCACCTGGAGGACCGACCTCTCCCCAGCCACTTCCCAGCACCCTGAGCTCGCGCGCACAACACGCAGACCGCGCTCTCCGGTCCGATCACCCGGCGCCCCTCACCTTTGCATTGGGGATTATATACGGTTCTAGATCTTCTCGGATTCTTGGAGCGTCGCCGATCGAAGGGCCAAGAACTACTGGTTATTCTGGTTGCGGCGATTATTGGCGGCATTGCGGGCTCTCTGCTCACGACGCTAACGGGCCCGTAGCAGCTTGGGTTAGTTAGTTAGTCGGACTCGTAGTGGTACAACCAACGAGAGTGGAGAGAGGCGTATTATTGTGCGGGCGGCACCGGGCTGCTGCGCGGGGTCCACCATGGGGCCCAACCCCGCGGGCAGACTGGTGCAGCACGGGTGCCGGCCCTTCTCGCAAACCGTCGGCTTCGGGTCCTGCTCGCTCCTTCCACTTCAGTGCCGATCTTGCGACCGGTGGGTCGGCGTTCTGGCTCGTTGATAGCGCGACCGGCTGGGCGCAGCCCTCCTAGAGCGCTCCCCCAGGCTGTCCGGCGGCGGTTTCGGCCGCGCGGACGCGGGCCCGGGACGCCGTACCCCCCCAAGCGGGGCCCAGTCGGCGGTCCGGCCTTTAGGTGCAGCCCCGGGTCCAGTAGCCGGCGGCCAGACGGGGATGCTGAGCGGCGGTCGACACCGGCATCTGCAATAGCAGGAAGACGCCTAGCGTGCACCGGCACCGCCGGTGACGACGCGCCATGGTTCCCCCGGGGTGCTAGCGCGAGACCACGGCGGGCACCCGCACGAGGACGTAGGTCACGTGCCCGCCCTCGGGCACGAGGTAGCCGTGCGGCATGCGGGCGGGGATGTGCAGCACGTCGCCGGCCGCCACCGGGTGGCGCGTCCCCCCGGCGATGCCGGACCCGCGGCTCCCGTCGCGGTCGATCATCTCGCCGCCCGCGAGCACCCCGCCCTCGCCGCTCGTCACGAACACCACGTCGATGATGTCGTCGTGGATCTCGGGCACCCCGTCGGCGTCGCGGTGGATGTGTCGGAAGCGGTGCGACCGGGTCGGGCTGCCGTAATCGGCGAGGGTCTCGCGGGCCGAGCGGTCGGGGCCGATCCGCCGGTCGAGGTCGACGCGCCGCCGGTCGAGCTCGCGCGCCCGCCACAGGGCGAACCCGGGCGGCTCGAAGTCGAGAGCGGGGGCGTCCGGCGGCAGGGCGCGCTCGCCGGCGAGGGCCGGCAGCCGCACCAGCACGTAGGTGACATGTCCGCCCTCGGGCACCAGATAGCGGTGCGGGGTGTCGGCGGGAACGTGCGCGATGTCCCCGCGGGCCACGGGATAGTGCACGCCGCCCGCGATGCCGGTCCCCCGGTACTCGCCGTCGCGGCCGGTCCGGCCGACGAGCTCGCCCCCCACGACCAGGGTCGCCGCCCCGCTCTGGATGAGGACCACGTCCTCGATGTGCGCGTGCTGCTCGGGGAAGCCGTCGGCCTCGCGGCGGATGAACCGGAACCGGTGGGAACCGCCGACCTCGTAGTCGGCCAGGGTCTCGCGGGCCGAGCCGTCGGGCCGGATCGCCGCCGACAGGGCGGCGTCGCGCCGTTCGAGCTCGGCCGCGCTCCAGCGCACGAAGCCGGGTCCGCCGGCCTGCACGGCCGCCAACGAGACGACGGCGAGGGCGAGCAGCGGTGTGATGACGGCCATGGGCGCACTCCTCTCTCGCGCCCGATCGTAGCCCACCAAGCGTTGCCGGCGGCTCAGCGTGGCGCCCAACCACCCTTCCGGGAGTCCGCGCCGGTCTGTCGGCGACTGCCGACTACGTCAATGAGTCCGGGCAGAATCAGCGAATCCGCGCCGGACGGTTACCATGTTCGCAACGGCGCGGGGGCTGGCCCCGGCAACCGGCCGAGGGCGGTCATGGGGACGGGACGGCCGCTCAGGATGGCGACGTTCGCGCAGGATGGGCGAACGCGGGCGGCCGCAGGGGTGTCAGCGCCGCCGCTCACGCGGTCCGGTGCAGTCCGGGTGCGTTGACGTGTGACCGCAGCGTTTCGCCTTGCTCGTCAACGCGGCCGGTCAGCGTGTCCAGCTTCCCCTCGACGCGATGCACGCCGACAGCCGAGTACAACCCGGTCACGGCGCCGACAACGGCACCAACGGCAGCGATGGCAGCGGAAGTCGCAATGAAAATCTCCATCCGCTCAAGACTACCCCACGGGCGCCGGCTTGCGCCAGCCCGTGGGGATTTCAGTGAACGGCGCCGTCATCGTTGATGGCCCTCGGCAGCTCGGGGGGGCAGCGTCTCTCCTGCCCCACCAGGCGTCGCCGGGCGCGTCAGGCCTCGGACGGACGCTCGGGCCGGTGCAGGTGGCCGGCGTGGTGATGCTCACTGCAGTGGTCCGGCGACTGCTCCACCTGGATGGTGACGTGGTGGATGCCGAAGTCGCGGGACACGATCGCCCGCAGGCGGCGCAGCACCGGCTCGAGGCGGTTGCTCGGGCAGTCGGGGTCGACCAGGACGTGGGCGGACAGCGCGTCGTAGCCCTCGGCGATGGTCCACACGTGGATGTCGGGGACCTCGACGACGCCCTCCACCCCCTGCAGCTCGCGGCAGAGACGGGACATGTCGACGTGGTCGGGAGCGCCCTCGAGCAGGACGTGTACGACCTTGGCAAGGAGGCGCCACGTGCTCAGCAGGATCAGGACCCCGATGACGACGCTCAGAATCGGGTCGGCGAGGGTCCACCCGAAGGCCCAGACGAGCCCCCCCGACACGACGACGCCGACCGAGCCCAGCAGGTCGGCCATCACGTGCCGGAAGGCGCCCTCGACGTTGACGCTGTCTCCGGCCGAGCGGCGGAGAACCCAGGCCGCGACGACGTTGACGACGAGGCCGACGGCGCCGATGGACAGCATCAGCCCGCCGTCCACGTCGGGAACGTCCCGGAATCGATGCCAGGCCTCGACGACCACCCACGCCGCGATGAGCCACAGGGTCAGCGCGTTGAGCAGGGCGGCGAGGATCTCGATCCGGCGGTAGCCGAAGGTGCGCCGGGCCGACGGCGGCCGCTCCGCGACGTGCATGGCGAGGAGCGCGAGGCCGATCGACGCGGCGTCGGTCAGCATGTGGCCGGCGTCGGCAAGAAGCGCAAGGCTGCCGGAGAGGATGCCGCCGACGACCTCGGCGACCATGTACCCGGTGATCAGGACGAGCGCGGCGACCAGGCTCCGCTTGCTCTTGCCACGCAGCTCCAGGGAATGGTCGTGACCACCGGCGCCGTGCTGCGCGTGCGCGTGCTCCGGACCGGCAGGCGAATCTGCCGCGTGGGGGTGATGGGGGCCCATGTGACGATGACGGTCGCGGCGGGACGCTCGCGCACGGTCGACGGCCTGTATTGTCGGTCGCCCGCGCCACGGTAATCAATCGGGAACTCGCCGGGGAGTGCACGACAGGGCGTGAGACGCCGCCGCGAGACACCGAGACCGCCGGCCCGACCAGGGCCGGGGGCGGTCACGTCCCAGTCTCTCGTGCACCCTTGGCCAGTCGGCCCGTCCCCGACATGCGGGGGCCGCACGGGGTACGCCGCCCGTCGATCCCCGGCTTCCCTGCGCGGGTCCGCACCGGCGGCGCCGCGGCGGGATATCATGAGCCCGACAAGGAGGCGCCATGACCCAAGCCCCGAACCCGCCGCCCGGCCGCGCCGCAGCGCGGCGCGCCGGATCCGCAGACGACTCGGCGCCTCGCGAGGGAGGCGGCTCCGTTCTGCGACGCAGACTCCTGCCGAGTCCAGCCACGGTCGTCGCGCCCGTCATCGCCCTGCTGTGGGGCGGAACCGCACCAGCGCAGGTCACGCACATCGACCTGCCGGTCGTGGAATCGCCGGCCCTCGGGGGCGAGTCGTTCGGCGCCGCCGGCCGGTACGAGCGCCTGCGCGGCGTGATCACCGGCGAGGTGGACCCGGACGACCCCCGTCACCGCGACATCGTCAACCTCGACCGCGCCCCCCGCAACGCCCGTGGCCGGGTCGAGTACCGCGCCGCCGTCGAGATCTACCGGCCCGTCGACATGACCCGGTGGAACCGGGCCATCTACCACACCGTCCCCAACCGGGGCGGCGCCGGCGCGGCCGAGCGCGCCTTCCTCGAGCGCGGGTTCGCGCTGGTCCGCGTGGGCTGGCAGGGCGACATCGCGCCGACCGACACGAACATCGTGGCCGAGCTGCCCGTCGCCACCCTGGCCGACGGCTCCCCCATCGTGGGCGCGGCCCTCGAGGAGATGATCTTCGACGACGACGCGTCCCGGTCCCGCTATCGCCTGACCTACCCGACCGCCTCGCGCGAGCCGTCGGGCGGGATGCTCTCGGTCCGGGCCACCCAGACCGGCCGGCGGCAGGCGCCCGCGGACCTCGTGTGGACGTGGGTGAGCGACACCGAGATCGAGGTCGCGCGGCCCGCCGGGTTCGACGGCGGCGCCATCTACGAGTTCATCTACCAGGCGAAGGACCCCATCGTGCTGGGGCTCGGGTTCGCGGCGATGCGCGACGCCATCTCGTTCCTGCGCTACGAGGCGGCCGACGCCGCCGGCAGTCCGAACCCGCTGGCGGAGGCCGGGCTGCCCCGCACCGCGATCTCGATCGGCATCTCCCAGAGCGGGCGCATGCTGCGCGACTTCCTGTACCAGGGGTTCAACGAGGACGTCGAGGGCCGCATGGTCTTCGACGGCATCCACCCCAACATCGCCGGCTCGCGGAAGACGTTCACCAACTACCAGTTCGGCCAGCCCGGGCGCTGGCAGAAGCAGCACGAGGACCACGTCTATCCCGGCGACCAGTTCCCGTTCACCTACACGACCCTGACCGACCCCGTCAGCGGCCGGACCGACGGGCTGCAGGAGCGGTGCTCGGCGTCGGACACCTGCCCGAAGATCGTCCACAGCGACAGCGAGGCCGAGCTCTGGCAGGCGCGGGCGTCCCTCGTGGTCACCGACCCCGCGGGCGGGCCCATCGAGCTGCCGGACAACGTGCGGGCGTACCTGTTCGCGGGCACCCAGCACGGCGGCGGTCCCGGCGTCCACGTGGGGAGGCCGAGCGCCGGCCTGTGCCAGAACCCGAGCAACCCGCTGGCCCTGGCCCAGGTACGCACCGCCCTCAGCCTCGCCCTGCACGACTGGGTGGAGAAGGGCGTCGCGCCGCCGGCGAGCCGCTTCCCCACCGCCGGGGGCGGCGGGCTCGTCCCCGCGTCCGCCGTCGACTTCCCGGCCGTCCCCGGGGTGACCTGGTCGGGGTCGTACAACCCGTTGCGCCTCGCCGACCACCGGTCGCTGCCCCCGATGCGGGGCGACGCCTACACGGTCCTCGTCGGCCGCACCGACACCGACGGCAACATGGTCGACGGCGTCCGGCACCCCAATCTGGTCGCGCCCATCGGCACCTTCACGGGCTGGAACCTGCGGCGGGAAGGGTTCGCGGAGGGCGCCCAGTGCCGGGGCACGGGGTCCTTCATCCCGTTCGCGGCCACCCGGGCGGACCGCCGGTCGTCCGGCGATCCCCGGCCGTCGCTCGAAGAGCGCTACACGGACCACGCCGCCTACGTGCGCGCGGTCGGCGAGGCGGCGGAGGCCCTGGTCGAGGACCGGCTGCTCCTGCCGGAGGACGCGGACGAGATCGTGTCACGCGCGCGCCGGAGCGGGGACCGAACGGCGGGGCCGCGTTGACGACCAAGGCGAAACTCTGCGGTCACACGTCAACGCGCCCGGACTGCACCGGACCGCCTGAGAGGCCCGGCGCTGTCGCATGGCCGAAACCGCGTTCGCCCGCCCTGAGCGAACGTCTCCAGCCTGATCGGGCCCAGGCGCAAACAGGACCTCGGGGCGATCCGCCGCGTCAGGCCGGCGGCAGCCCCGCCAGCGCCTCCCGGATCAGGTCGGGAAGGGTGGGAGGAACGCCCGGGAAGCTGTCCGCCGGTGCGCCGGGAGGAAGAGCAATCTCCTGGAACCGCCCGCTGGGCCTGACCAGGATCGATCCTCGGCCCCGGAAGCCATCTCCTCGAAGAACGCGCCGACTTCCGGTCCCAGGAACGAGCAGCCCTCCATCACGCTCAGCACCCGCGGCCACTGGCCCGTCGGCGGTGCGCCGGCGCCCGACGCGCGGTCAGCGAGGTCGTTGACGGTCGAGTTGCGAGCGACGGCCGAGTACGGCAGGTCGGGAGTCTTCCCGCGAATCGGGGCCAGCCCCCCGGGATCGGCAGGCGGCCGGCCGAGTGGTTAAACTTGAGCCGTGTCCTCGTCGGAACTCTCGGCCGCCGGGCCCGCGGCGCAGTACGACAGCTTCGCCGACATCTACGGCATATGGACGGAGACGGCGCCGACGGCCCAGTCGAACCGCCGGTTCTACGTCGAGGCGTATCTCGCCGCCGGCGGGCCGGTGGTGGAGCTCGGCGTCGGCGACGGGCGCATCGCGGTGGAAGCGGCGGCGCGGGGGTGCCGGGTGATCGGCGTGGACGTCTCGCCGGTGATGCTGCGGCAGTGCCGGAGGCGCGCCGAGGAAGCCGGCGTGGGCGATCGGATCGAGCTGCTCCAATCGGACTTCCGCACCTTCCGCATCGACGACGCGGCCGCGCTCGTCACCCTGCCGTACCACAGCATCGGGCACCTGAGGAGCCCGCAGGCCAAGCAGGAGGCGGTGCAGCGGGTCTTCAGCCAGCTCAGGCCGGGGGGACGGTTCATCTTCGACGACTTCGTGATGACGCCCGACGTCGTCGCCCGGATGCGTCAGGTGCAGCTTCGGGCCGCCTACCCGTCGGCGGCGGGCACGGATATCCTGTTGTGGGTCACCTCCCGCGTGGACGAGAAGGCCCGGTCGATGGAAGTCATCACCTGGGAGGACCACTTCACGGCCGACGGGCGACCGGAATGGCGCCGCTACCGGCGCCTCTACCTGAGCTGGCTCGACCCGGACCAGGCCCGGACGCTGCTGCTCGAGACCGGATTCACGATCGACGCCTGCCTCGGCAGCTTCGACGGGACGCCGTTCTCGATGGACACCGCGGCCGAGCAGATCTGGATCGTCCGCAAGCCGGGATGAGGGCGCGCTCCGCGGAGCTGACCGCCGCCGGCGCGGCCGAGCGGAGGCGACGACGCGAGGTGACGTTCGGGATCGGGAAGCACGGAGCCGCAGCGAAATGGTGGGAACGGCGGGGCTGAAGAACCTGGAAGTGACCGGCATCGTGGGCGTCTACCCGCGGGAGCGGGAGCGTCCCCAGCCGGTCGTCTTCGACATCGAGGTCGACTACGACCTCGCACCCGCCGCGCGGTCCGACGCGCTGGCGGACGCCATCGACTACGACGGCATTGCCGCCGCCGTCGGCGACCTCGTGCGGCGGCGGCGGTTCGCGCTCCTGGAGACCATGGCGGAGGCCGCGGCGGCGCTGCTCCTCGACCGGATCGACCGCGCGCAGCGCGTGCGGCTGGAGGTCCGCAAGCCCCGGGCGGTCCCCGCCGCCGCTTGCGCCTTCGTCCGGGTGGAGCGCACGCGCTCGTGAGCCCCGCGCAGGACGCCCCGGTCGCGGTGGTGACGGGCGGCGCGCGCCGTCTCGGGCGCCGCCTGTGCTCGATGCTCGCCGCGCGAGGCTACGACCTGGTGGTGCTCTACCGCGCCTCCGAACAGGACGCGCGGTCGCTGGTGCGCGAGATCGAGACGGCGGGGCGCCGCGCGCGCGCCCTCGCCGCCGACATCGGCGTCGAACGCAACGTGGCGGCGGTCTTCGACGACGTCGCGGCGGCCGAGGGCCGCGTCGACCTCCTCGTGAACAACGTCGGCAACTACAACCCGCAGCCGGTGACGCGGCTCGACCCCGCGGGCTGGGACGCGACCCTCGCCGCCAACCTGTCCGGCGCGTTCTACTGCTGCCACCACGCGCTGCGCCTCATGCCCGAGGGCGGCAACATCGTCAGCATCGGCATGGCCGGCCTCGAGGGCATCCGCGCCAACGTCCACGGCGCCGACTACTACGTCAGCAAGACCGGCCTGCTGGTCCTGACCCGGGCCCTCGCGAAGGCGCACGCCGGCCGGCGCATCCGCGTGAACATGGTCTCGCCGGGACAGCTCGAGAACTCCGTCGACCTGCCGCCGCCCGACGCCATCGGCAAGTCGGTCCCGCTGGGGCGCGCGGGCCGACTCGACGACGTCGCGCAGGCGGTCGAGTACCTGCTCGACGCCTCCTACGTGACGGGGGTCAACATCGACGTCTCCGGTGGATACCGGCTTTGATGCCGACTCCGCTGACCGCGACGGCCCTCTGTCCCCTCTGGAACCGGGCGGCCGAGTGGGAACGCCGGCTGCGCATGATTCGTGAAGCGCGGCGGTTCCTGTATCTGTCGACCTATTACATCGAGTACGACGACTACGGCGCCGAGCTGACGGCGTTGTTGCTGGCGGCGCAAAGGCGCGGGGTTGCGGTCAACCTGCTCATCGACGGTTTCGGCCAACGTCTCGGCGGCGTCCTGATGTCGGCGGGGGTCAAGTCGGCCCTGAACGAACGGCTCGACGTGCTGCGCGCCGCCGGCGCCGTCGTGACGGTGTACCGCCCGCCCCACGCGTTGCAGCGGCGCCTCGGCGGCGGCCAGCACGTCAAGATCCAGGTCTCGGAGGAGGGCGAGGCGATCTTCGGCAGCAGCAACGTCACCCGCACGTCCTTCGAGGGATGGAACGAGTACTCGGTCGCGCTGCGCGGCCCCGTCGTGCGCGTCCTGCTCGAGAGCTATCGGACCATCGGCGGCGAGGTCGACCCCGCCCACCTGCGCGACCTCGACCGGCGCGCCGCGGGAACGCGGGGAGACATCGACCTCGATTACTGGATATGCAATCCCAACCTGCACCAGGGCCGCCGCGGCCCCCTCGGCTGGCGCGGCCCGAACGTGGTGACCGAGCGCATGCTCGACATGGTGAACGCCGCCCGTCGGCGCATCGAGCTCACGACGTTCTACTTCAAGCCGGCTCCGGCGCTGTTGGATGCGCTGCTGGCGTCGGCGCGGCGCGGGGTGGAGATCGAGATCCACCATTCGCACCGCGACGCGCTGCCGGCCACCGACCTCGCCTGGATCGCCGCCGCCGCCGGCTATCCGCGGCTGCTCGACGCGGGGGGCCGCATCTACGAGAATCGGGCCGGCGAGCACTCGAAGATCGTGCTCGTCGACGACGCCTGGGTCGCCTTCGGCAGCTACAACTTCGAGGACGCGGCGCACGACCGGCTGGCCGAGGCGATGCTGGCCACCCGCCACCCGGCGGCGGTCGCCCCGGCGCGCGAGATCTTCGACTTGCTCCGGGCCGACCCGCGCAACGTGCCGGTCGGCCGCGGATTCCGCCGCGACCTGCCGGCCGGCCTGCGGCTGCGCCTCGCGCTGCTCGGCCGTCTCAAGCGGTGGATGTGATGCCGACACCTGCGGTGCCGTGGACACGCACATGAGGATGCACCTGGAGAGTCTCAAGCGGTGGATGTGATGCCCGACGACCTGCGCTTCTCGGAGATCGAGCACAAGTTCGTCGTCGGCGACGACTTCGACATGGCGCGCTTCCGCGCCGCGATCGAACGGCTGCACCCGACACGGACCACCGCGCTGCGGGTCCGCGACCGCTACTTCCTGACCGAGGCGGGGCGGCGCGGGCGGTTCATCCTCCGCCACCGCCACGATCCCGAGCTGCACCACCTGACCCTGAAGTCGCTGACCCGCGACACCGAGGTGCGCTCGGAGATCAATCTCGACCTCGGCCACCACGCGGGCGATCAGGCGTCGGCCGTCGACGCGTTCGTCGAGCGGCTCGGGGTGACGTGGAGGGGCGTTCTCGACAAGGACCTGACGGCCTGGTACTTCCCCGACGTGGAGGTGGCGCACTACCGGGCCACGACCGGCGCGCGCGCCGTCGAATGCGTGGAGTTCGAGGCCACGCGCAAGCAGTCGCTCGCCGCCGCCCTGCGCGCCGTCGAGCGCTACGAGCGCGCGACCGGCTTCGGCGGCGCCGTCCGCTCGCGCCGCTCGCTGCCGCGGATCCTGTTTCCGGAGATTGCCGCGGCGCTGGCGGAGGCTGCGGGCGAGACCCCAACCGAGCCGACGCGGGCACCCTCGACGACCCGCATGAAGTTGTCGTAGATGCGGCGCGCGTTGCGGTTGAAGCCGGCCATGCCGGCCGCCGCATCGGCCTCGAAACGCGCGAGGGCGTCCGTCCCGAGCGCGCGCTCCAGGGCCCGCCCGTAGGCGGGCACCGCGCCCCACTCGCGCACCGTCCTCGCCGTGATCTCGACGTGGTACTGGATGCTGAAGGCATGGCCGCCGACGCCGAGCGCCTGCACCGCGCAGGCGGACGACGCCGCGAGGACCCGGGCCCCGGCCGGCGGCTGCAGCACCTCCGCGCCGTGCCACTGCAGGCAGGCATGGGTGGCCGACACGCCCTCGAAGAGTGCGCTCGCCCGGCCCGCCTCCGTCAGCTCGACGTCGAGAATGCCGATCTCGGGCTCGGCCGCCGGCCCGACCTCGCCGCCGAGGGCCTGGGCGAGAAGCTGGTGCCCGAGACAGAACCCGAGGAAGGGCAGCTTCCTCTCGAGGACCGCCTCGCGGATGGCGGCGCGCTCGGCCTCGAGCCACGGATGGAGGTCGTCCTCCCAGACGTCCATCGGGCCGCCCATGACCCACAGGGCGTCGTAGCCGCCGAGATCGGGAATGGGCTCCCCGGCATCGAGCTCGACCGCGCGCCACTCGAGGCCGTCCTCGTGCAGGAAGTCCCTGAAGACGCCGGGGTGTTCGACGGGAATGTGCTGGAAGACGAGGACCTTCGGGTCGGTAGCCGGCATCAGGCGCCCCTCTCGGGCGGAATCGGATCGAACGAGGTCCGTCCCGGGCACGACGCGCGCCGGGTTCGGCGTGAACGGGCTCGTCAGTCCGAGGCGTTCAGGCAGTTCAACGGTCCGGACCAGTCGAGTATCTGCCGGTCCGCAGTCATCAGCCGGTGCCCCTCGAGCGCGGTGGCCACGATGATCCGGTCCGCCGCGTCGCCATGAATCTCCGCGAGCAGTCCCGCGCGGGACGCAATGTCGCCGGCAACCTGGATCTCGATCAACCCCTCGTCCAGCAAACCCCGGCGCCACGCCTCCGGGTCAACCAGAAGGTCGAGCCGTCTCTTGCGAACCTGCATCCCAATCTCCCAGAAGGAGATGGCCGAAACCGCGGCCTCGCCGTCCTGCAACGCGCGGTGGCATGCATCCCGAGACCGCCGTCCCAGCCTCGTGTCGCCGAATCGCAGCCATATCAGGACGTGGGTATCGAAGAGAATCAAAACAGATACTCGTCGGAATCATCGGCCTTTTCGTACCACTCGGGCGGCATCGGAGACACGATGTCACCCAGGATCCGAATCTTGTCCCGGTCGCGGCCGAACCAGAGTCCGGACGCTTCGCGGTACGGCACCAGCCGCGAGACCGGCCGGCCGTTCTTCGTGATGACGATCTCTTCGCCGCTCTCCGCCACCTCGTCCATGAGCTTGAGGCAGGTCGCCTTGAACTCCGACGCCTTGATGGTCCGACTGCCGTTCGGCTTGTCCTTGTGTGCTGTCACGGTACTCCTCCCGAGTCCGGAGAAATACTACCATGGTCATGACCATGGTCACGACGTGCATGCCGAGGACAGGCCGCGCGAACGACCCCGTTCGGGACGGCGAACGGCTACGACCGGCGGCGGCGCTCCCGATCAGCTCGACGTCAGCGCAGCCCCGCGGCCAGCTCGGCCGCCATGCGCTCGTCGCGGGCGATGGCCGCGCTGACCGGCAGCAGCGAGACCGGCGACGACAAGGAACCGTGCATCCCGCCATGAGTAGTGTCTCCATTTCATACGGAGACACTGCCTCGCCATCATGGCCACGGGCATCTCGCCCGGCGCCCCCCCCCGCCCCCCTGGGGCTCCGGCGGCCGGACGACGCAGCGGTGCGGTTGCGCGGGGGACGAAATCACGGTACGGTCAGGCGGCGCACCGGCGACCCGTGGCGATGCGAACTCTCCTCTACCGGCTGATCGGCTCCGTCACCTCGATTCGTCCCGAGGAGACGACCCCGGTGGTGTTGATGTTCGCCTACTCGTTCCTCGCCATGACGTCGTACAACATCGTGAAGCCGCTGACACGGTCCGAGTTCATCGCGACCCTCGGCTCCGACAACCTGCCGTACGTGCTGTTCGCGGCCGGGGTGCTGATCGGCGCCGTCATGCACCTGTACACCGGCGCCATCCGCCGCCTGCCGCCCCGCCACGTGATACCGCTCACGCAGGCCGCCATCATCGGGATCCTCGTCCTCTTCTGGGGCCTCCTGCAGACCGGCGCGGGGTGGGTCACGGTCGCCTTCTACTTCTTCGGCCTGATTCTCGGCATCCTGCTGATCAGCCAGTTCTGGACCCTGGCCAACGACGTCTTCGACGCCCGCCAGGCCAAGCGCCTGTTCGGGTTCATCGGCGGCGGCGCCAGCCTCGGCGGGGCGCTGGGGGCGGGCATCACCGCGGTCGTCGTCGAGGAGGTGGGGTCCGAGCAACTGGTGCTGGTGAGCGCCGTCACCCTCGCCGGCTGCACCGGCATCGTGCTGCTCCTGCTCCGCCGCCACCCCGTCGGCGAGCACACCGGATTCGACGCCCCGGACAGCGGGGTCGGGGGCCGGGAGGGGCTCCGCCTCCTCGCCGGGTCGCGCGCCCTCCAGGTGCTCGCCCTGACCGTCGCGTGCGCCGCCGCGGGGGCCGCCGTCGTCGACCAGCAGTTGAACATGGCGGCCGAGGCGATGCGCGGCGACGCCGGCGGCGACAGCATCGCCGCCCTCCTGGCCGAGGTCACCGCCTACCTCTCCATCGCCGGATTCGTCGTGCAGGTGGCCCTCATCAGCCGCATCCATCGGTCGGCCGGCATCGGCGTGGCCCTCCTGCTGCTGCCGTTCGGCTTCAGCGCCAGCGCCGCGCTCATTCTCTTCACGGGGACCCTGTGGGCGGTCGCGGGAGCCCGGGTGCTCGGCTCGACGCTCCGCTACACGCTCGACAAGACGACGCGCGAGGTCCTCTTCGTGCCTCTGCCGGCCGAGATGCGGCACCGGGTCAAGCCGTTCATCGACGTCACCATGGACCGGTTCGCCAAGGCGGTGACGGCGGTGCTGCTGCTCGCCCTGATCCAGCCCTGGGGACTCGGCCTCGACTGGCGCCAACTGAGCTGGGCGACCCTCGCCATCACCGGGCTCTGGATCGCCGTCGCGGTCCGCGCGCGACGCGAGTATCTCCGGTCGTTCCGGGCCAGCATCGACGCCCGCACCATCACTCCCGAGGCGGTGATGACGCGGGCCGGCGAGGCCGCCACCATCGAGACCCTGGTCGAGGAGCTGTCCAACCCCGACCCCGCCGCCGTGCTCTACGCCATCGAGATGCTCGAGGCGCTGGACAAGCCGCACCTCGTCACCCCGCTCCTCCTGCGCCACGAATCGGGGCGGGTCCGCGTGCGCGCGCTGCACGCGCTGGCGTCGGGCCGCTCGCGCGTGGCCCACCGGTGGAAGGGCGTCGTCGAACGGATGACCCGGGACGACGACGTCGACGTGCGCGCGGCCGCGCTCGAGGCCCTGGCGAGCCTCGCCCATCAGGACGCGGCGACCGTCATGGCCGGCCATCTCGCCGATCCCGAGCCCCGGGTGGCGGTGGCCGCGGCGGCCGCTCTCGCCCGGTCCGGCCGCGAGCCCGACGCGGTCCTCGCCGCCGAGACGTTCCGGAGGCTCATCGAGGACACGCGCGACGCCGGGGCCGAGGGCCGGCGGGAGGCGGCGCGGGCCCTCGCCAGGATCAGGACCGGCGCCCCCCGCTTCCGCACCCTGCTGGCAACCCTGCTGCACGACCATCGGGTCGACGTCGTCCTCGAGGCGATTCGGAGCGCGCGGGCCCTCGGCGCGACGGACGGGCTCTTCCTGCCGGGCCTGCTCTCGCGACTGGCCCACCGCAACCTGAAGCACCCGGCCCGGGAGACCCTCGTGGCCTACGGCGAAGCGAGCATCCCCGCCCTGCGCTACGCGCTGGAGAACCCGCACGAGCAGGTCTGGGTGCGGCGGCACGTCCCGTCCACGCTGGCCCGCCTGCCCCACCAGGCGGCGATGGACGCGCTCGTGGGCAGTCTCGACACCCCCGACAGGTTCCTTCGCTACAAGGTGATCGCCGCCATCGAGCGGCTCCGCCGCAACCATCCGTCCCTGGCCGTGCCTGACGCCGTCATCGAGACGTTCCTCATGAAGGAGTCGACCCGGTACTGCAATGTCCTGAGCCTCGGCAACAACCTCCTCAGGCACGCGCCGGCGCCGGACGATGCGCAGCTCGAGCGCACCCGCGGCGTCGAGCGGCGGGACCCGGACCGCACGGCCCTGCTGGCACCGCACGACACCCTGCTCGAACGCGCTCTCCGCGAGCTGCTGGAACGCAACCTCGACCGGATCTACCGGCTCCTCGGGATCCTGCACGAAGTCGGCGACGTCGCGGCGGCCCGGCACGCGATAGACTTCGGCGACCCCCGGCGACGCGCCCGCGGCCTGGAGTACCTCGACAACGTGCTGCCCGGGAACGTGCGCAAGCGCATCCTGCCCCTCATCGACGAGACGCCCCTGTCGGCGAAGGTCGAGCACGCCAACCGCATCCTGGGCACGCGGCCCCGCGACCTCGAGGACACGCTGGCGCAGCTCATCCACGACACCAACCCGGTGATCGCGGCGACCGCCGTCCACTTCGCGGCCCGCCATCTCCCGGGCGCGCTGACCGACGACCTGCAGTGGGTGAACGCCCATCGCGCCGCCACGGATCCGCACGTCGGCGACACCGCCTCGTGGGCCCTGTCGCTCGGCACGCCCGGTCAGGCGTCGACCCCGGCGGATGTCCGCCGGCTCCCGACGGCGGAGATCGCGAACCGGCTGAGCCGCATCCCCATCTTCGAGTTCGTCTCCGTGGACGAGCTGTTCCGGGTCATCGATGCCGGCCAGCAGGTGTGGTACGCGCCGGACCAGCCGGTCGGCACGGAAGGCGCGACCGAGGCCGTCGAGCTCCTGATCGAGGGCTCCGTCCGCCGGTCGGTCACCGGCGGCGACGGCGACACCCTGCGCGCGCCCGGCGTGCTCGGTCTCGAGGAAGCGCTGCAGGGGGCGCCCACCACGCGGCCGACGTGGGCCAGCCAGCCGTCGGCCTGCCTGCGCATCAGGTCGGCCGACTTCGTGGCGATGGTGTCGGACGACGACCTGCTGGCGCAGGGCCTGTTCCGGTTGCTGCTGACCCCCGCGGACGGCGGCCGCGACCGCAGCCCCGCCCACCTGCCGGCGGTGACCCTGCCGCAGTCGGCGCTGCAGCCGTTCGACGAGGCGATGCTGCTGCGTCACCACCCCCTCCTCGGTCGGGCGGCGGCGACCGAGCTCCTCGACCTCGTGCGGGCCGCGCGGAGGCTGTCGCTGGAGGACGGCCAGGTGCTGGTGCTCGGCGACGCCCCGGCCGCGCTGTGCCTGGTGCTGGAGGGGGCCATGCGCCTCGAGTCGGACGGCGCCGCGCCGATAGTCGCGGGACCGGGCGGTACCCTGTTCGTGGCCGAGACCCTCGCGGGGGGACCGGCGGGATGGCGGGCCACCGCACAGGGCGCGTGCCGGATCCTGCGGGCGGAACGGGACGACGTGTACACGGTGTTGTCGGATCGGGTCGACTTGCTGCAGGATCTCTTCAGCGGCGCCCTCGCCGGCGGAGTCTCGGCGCCCCCGGAGCCGCGCGCGAACGCAGGCCGGACGCTTCCTTGACCGCATAGGAGCCTGCAATGTTCGGGCCGGCTCCCGGAGACCACTCATGCCCATGCCCCGTCGATTCCCGGCGTCGTTGGTGGCGGTCCTCGTGCTGTGGCTGGGCGTGCCGGCACCCGCGCATGCCCAGGACCCCGCGCCCGCGCTCTCCGCGGCGGAGATGGAGGCCTTCCTCCTCGACGCCGAGCTGACGGACGTCCGCGACGCCGGGGCCGGCGTGACGGGGTCGCGGCGCGCGACCGCCTCCGACGGCCGACTGACCCACGACGTTCACATCCAGTCGGTCGACATCAGCCGTTCGCGGTTCGTCGCCCGCGGCGCCCGGGTGGAGCTGAACTTCAGGGACTCGTACCTCTACAACATCGCCGCGTACCGTCTCGCCGTCCTGCTGGGCATCGACAACGTGCCCATGTCGGTCCTGCGGCGGGTCGACGGCCGGCCGGCCGCGGTCACCTGGTGGGTCGACGACGTGGCCATGACCGAGGGGGAACGGATCGACCAGCGGGCCATGGGGCCGGACCCCGCGAGGACGAGCCGGCAGTTCTACACCCAGTACGTCTTCGACGAGCTCATCCAGAACCGCGACCGGAACCAAGGCAACACGCTGTGGACGACGGACTGGAAGATGTGGCTGATCGACCACACCCGCGCCTTCCGCCAGGACGTGGAGCTGACGAGGCCCGAGCAGTTGCTGCGCATCGACCGGGAGCTGCTCGACGCCCTGCGCGGCCTGACGCCGGAGGCCGTCGAAGCGGCGCTCGGCGACGTTCTCAGCCGGGGAGAGCGGTCGAGCGTGATGCGGCGGCGCGACCTCCTGCTGCAGCACTTCGACGACCGCATCGCCCGCCTCGGCGAGCGCGGCGTGGTCCTGGACCCGGAACCCGCGCGTTAGACCGAGGACACCAGATGCACCCCGTGGACCGGCCTGCGCCGACGGCCGCGCTTCCCCCTGACCGGCGGGCACGTCTCCGCCGCGTCGCGGGCGCGGCGGTCGTCCTGGCGCTGCTCGCCACCGGCGGCACCTCCGCCCCGGCCGCGGCCCAGCCCGGTTCCGGTCGCGTGGTCGCCATCGCCGACATCCACGGCGCCGGCGACCGGCTGTACGCCATCCTGCAGGAGACCGGCCTCATCGACGGCGAACGCGAGTGGAGCGGCGGGACCGCGACCCTGGTGCAGATGGGCGACTTCACCGACCGGGGCCCGCAGGTGCGCGAGATCATGGACCTCCTGATGCGGCTCGAGGACGAGGCCCCCGACGACGGCGGCGAGGTCAGGGTGCTCCTGGGCAACCACGAGACGATGAACATGATGGGCGACGTCAGGGACGTCACCCCCGCGATCTTCGCCGCCTTCGCGTCGGAGGACGCCGAGCGGCGGCGCGAGGACGCCTGGCGGCAGTACACGAGGCACGCGAACCGGCGGCGCCCGGACCGGGACGGTCCCGAACGCCCGGACCCGATGTCGCGCGGCGACTGGATGCGGGCGCATCCGCCCGGATTCGTCGAGTACATGGAGGCGATGGGGCCCGACGGACGGTACGGCCGCTGGATGCGGGACAAGTCGCTCGCCACCGTGGCCGCGGATACCGTCTTCGTGCACGGCGGCCTGTCGCCCGCCCTGGAAGCGGAGAGCGTCGAGGCCCTGAACGACCGGGCGCGGGACGAGATCGAACGCTTCGATCGGCACCGGCGCCATCTCGTCGACGCCGGGATCATCCTGCCGTTCTCGACGTTCGAGGAGATGTTCGCGGCGGTGGCCCTCGAGCTGCGGACCTGGATCGAGCGCCTGTCCCCCGACCAGCGTCAGCGGCGCCGGCGGCGGACGGTGACGCGCGCGGAGAGGGCGCTCATCGACGTTCTGGCGGATCTGCAGACAATCAACAGTTGGTCGATCGTCGACCCCGACGGCCCCGTCTGGTTCCGCGGGCTCGCGCTGCGGCCGGAGCCGGAGGTCGAGGGCTTCATCGGCGGCCTGTTGAGACGTTTCGGCGTCGCCCGCGTGGTCGTCGGTCATTCCGTCACGCCGTCCCGGCGGATCATCGCCCGCGCCGGCGGGCGGGTCTTCCTCATCGATACCGGCATGCTGGAAGGCGCCTACCGGGGTCGGCCCTCGGCCCTGGAACTCGTCGACGGGCGGATCAGCGCCATCTACCCCGGGGAGCGCGTCCGGCTCGACGCTTCCGTCCTGTCGCCGCGGTGACGACCGGGCCCGGTCTCAGAGCGCGACGGGTTGGCGCCGCGCACCCCACCGGCCCGGCTGCGCGAGGAAGCGGCCCGCCAGCGTCGTCGCGCAGGACGGGCAGCGCCCCCCGGCATCGAGGCGCCAGCGGGTGATGCGGTAGCCGTCGCGGCCGATCAGGACGTCGCCGCAGCCGGGGCAGCGGGTCGACTGCCCGTCCTCGTCCCGGATGTTGCCGGTGTAGACGTGGCGCAGGCCCGCCCGCAGCCCCTGCTCGCGCGCCCGGCGCACGGTGTCGGGCGGCGTGGGGGGCGCGTCGAGCATCCTGAAGTCGGGGTGGAACGCGGTGAAGTGCAGCGGCACGTCGGGGCCGAGGTGCTCGACGAGCCAGCCGCAGAGGCGGTCGACCTCGTCGCGCGAGTCGTTCTGTCCGGGAATGAGCAGGGTCGTGACCTCGAGCCAGACGTCGGTCTCGCGGGCGAGCCACTCCAGGGTGTCGAGCACGGGCTCGAGGTGGGCGAAGCAGATGCGGTGATAGAAGGTCTCCGTGAACGCCTTGAGGTCGATGTTCGCCGCGTCCATGTGGGCGAACAGATCCCGGCGGGCGGCCGGCGACACGTAGCCGCTCGACACCGCGACGCTGTTGACCCCGACGGTGCGGGCCGCCCTCGCGCAGTCGATGGCGTACTCCGCGAAGATGATGGGGTCGTTGTAGGTGAAGGCGACGCTGGTGCAGCCGGCGCGGGCGGCGGCCTCGGCCACCCCGGCCGGAGACGCGGCGGCCGACAGCGCGTGGTCCTCTCGCGCCTTCGAGATGTCCCAGTTCTGGCAGAAGCGGCAGCCGAGATTGCACCCGGCGGTGCCGAACGAGAGCACGCTCGACCCCGGGTAGAAGTGGCTCAGCGGCTTCTTCTCGATGGGATCGATGCAGAAGCCGCTGGCCCGGCCGTAGCTCGCGAGCACGACCTCGCCGCCCCGGGCCTCCCGCACGTAGCAGAACGCCCTCTGCCCGTCATGCAGCCGGCAGAAACGGGGACACAGGTCGCACTGCACGCGGCCGTCGTCGAGGGCATGCCACCAGGAACCGCGCACGACCCCCGGCTCGATCTGTTCGCGGTCGATCGAGCCGGCATCCCTCTGTCCCATTTCGCCCCTCCGAACGGGCCGACGCGGCGACCCTCGGGGGCCGGGCTCATCCCGCCCCGGCCCCGCGCGCCGGCACCTCGAGCCCCACCAGCGTCAGGTCGTCGTCGAGGGCGTCGCTCCCACGCCAGGTGCGGACGGTCTCGCGCACGTCGCGGAGCGTCTCGGCCAGCGGCCGGGCGCGCGCCGCGGCCAGCGCCGCCACCAGTCCCGTCTGGTTGAAGTCCTCGTCGGCCGGGTTCATGGCGTCGGTCACGCCGTCCGAGTAGCAGAACAGCCTGTCTCCCGGTGCGAGGCGCGCGACCGTCTCCGTGTACTCGGTGCCGGGGAACATCCCGATGGGCAGGCCCGAGGCCTGCAGCACCTCCGGATCGCCGGTCGCGGGGAGCTTCACCGGCCCGGGATGGCCCGCACTGACGAAGCGGACGGTCAGGGTCGACAGCTCGATGACGCCGCCGAGGAACGTGAAGTAGTCCCACGCCCCGGGCTCGAGCGGGAAGCGCTCGTTCAACTGATGGGCGACGATCGCGGCGGTATGCACGCCGCTCGCCAACGGCGTCGGCCAGGCCGCGGAGAGCGCCCGGGCGAGCGCGACCGACTGCAGCGCCGCCACCACCCCGTGTCCGGTCACGTCCAGCAGGTAGAAGCCGACGAGCCGCTCGTTGATCGTGAACACGTTGAAGCAGTCGCCGCCCAGCCGGTCGCAGGGCTCGAAGACCCAGTCGATGGAGAGGCCGGACACCTCGGCCGGCCGGCCCGGCAACAGGGAGGTCTGGATGTTCGCGGCGGCATCGAAGTCGCGACGGAGCCGCTCGTTGGCTTGCCGGAGCTCGCGTTCCATCCGCCGGCGCTCGGTCATGTCGCGGACCGAGGCGATCACCAGGGGGCCGTCCTCGGTATCGATGGGGCTGAGGCCGATGTCGACCGGGAACTCGTGGCCGTTGCGGTGACGCCCGCGCAGGTCCGCCTCCGTCCCGCCCATCGTGCGGACCGCCGGCGCCTCCCCGTAGTCGCGTCGATGCCGGTGGTGCCTGTCCCGCCCCTCGTCGGGATGCAGGACCTCGACCGGCTGCCCGACGAGCTCGTGCGGCGCGTATCCGAACATCTTCTCGATCAACCGGTTGGCGTAGACGATGACGCCATCGCGATCGACGGCCACGATGGCGTCGGGCATGGTCTCCAGGAGCGACAGGTTGGCGTGGGTCCAGTATCGCTTGTCGGCCATCGGCGTTCCGTTCCAACCCGTCCCGGGCGTGTGTGGACAGCGCGCCCGGCCCGCCGACGGAACTGCGGGCGTCCCGGAGCCTGCGCGGCAGACGCTCTGGTCGAGCACGTCGAAGAGGTAACTGTACTTCAGAATGACGCTGCGACCGGCCCCGCCCGGCATGAACTCGCCGAGCCCGGCCTCGTCGTAGACAGCCTGCACTCGGCGGAAGGCTCCGAACCGCGAGCGAGGGCCGCCCCGGCCGCTCACCAACGGAACTCGCGCCCGCCGGCCTCGGCATGGAGACGCCGAACGACGTCGGCGGCGACGGCCTTCTCCAGGTACGGGATCGCGATGGTGTAGCCGCTGGCCGCACCGCCGGCGGTGTCGATGCGCACCGAGGCCATGCGGTGGCGGCGGTCGAAGGGAGACTCGCCGAGCCCCACCGTCTGGATGCGGGCGAGGGGCACGATGGCCAGCTTCCGGGTCCACCAGCCCGACCTGAACAGCACCCCCCACGCCGTGACCGCCCAGGCGGCGTGCGCCGCCCAGCGACGGGCGTGCACGGCGGCCCAGAGCGCCGCGGGGGGAGCGAGCGCGAGCCCCCACGCGCCGGCCGGCAGCGTGGCGAGCAGGGTCGCCGCCGCGGCCACGGCGAGCCCGCGGACGAAGATGCGCCGCCGCGCCCCCGCCGCGAGCCGCCGCCACGTCACGCCGGCGAGATCGACCTCGGGCAGGACCTGCCGCAGGAGATGCGGGACCTGTGCCGTCTCCACCATCGGGGCCAGCCACTGGCTCTCGGCCCTTCCACCGTCGGACGAGGGATCGAAGTCGACGTCGTCGTCGGTCGAGGCGCCGCCGCCGACGGTGCGCAGCTCGAGCGACTGGCGGCGGAACCGGCGGTGCAGCGGCGACTCGGTCGCGGTCAGCGACTGGATACGGCCGGTGGGAATGGTGCGGCGGATGCGGGTGAAGAGGCCGTAGTCGGCGCGCAGGTCCGAGCCCCGGCGGGTCAGGGTGAAGCCGTGGAGCTGCAGCAGGAACCAGGCGACCGACAGCACGCGGAGCAGCACGAACGCCGCCGCCACGAGCGTGACCGCGAGCAGGACGCCGGTCAGGACCGGGTCGGCCATGCGGAGCCCGGTCAGCCACTCGGCCGCCGCGCCGAGCGGCAGCCGTTCCGCGGCGGTCCGCCACACCGGCTCGAGGAAGTCCCCGTCCGGACGGCTCTGCGCGAGCAGGCCCAGGGCGGCGGCCACCACCACCATGCCCTTGTTCGAAATGACCCCCAGCTTCACCAGCTCGCCGGTCGGGACCCGCAGCAGCACCCGCCCGTGCCGCTCGCCGGCCGCCCCATCGCCTCGGCGACTCCCCGGCTGCAACGCTTCGGGCAGCGGCACCCGCCCGCCAGGCTCGCCGGCCCCGCCGGGCGGCGACTCCCCCACGCCGGGCTCGCCGGCCCCGCCGGGCGGCGGCTCCCCCACGTCGGCCGGCCCGTCGGTCGCAACCGGCGGCGCCGGGCCGCCGCGCCGGCCCCCGACGCCGCCTGCCGCATCGGTCGCGGTCGCATCCGGCGCGGCCGGCCGGCCGGCGAAGACCCGCGCGTGCATCTCGGCCACCGCGTCGAGCGACAGCACCCGCATCACCGCCTCGGGCCGGGTGCCGCTGGCCGTCTCGACCCGCACCAGCGCGACCCGGCAGAGGCGGTGCAGGGGGTTCTGCACGAGGTCGATGTTCTGGATGCGCTCGTAGGGGATGTGGCGCTCGGTCCGGGTCAGGATGCCGTCGCGAACCACCATCTCGTCCGCCGCGAGGCGGTAGCGGTAGACCCGGTACTGGACCAGGGCGGCGGCGATGACGGGACCGACGAACAGCCCTCCCCACAGCTCGTAGCTGCCGCCGCCGGAGGCCACGAGGAGCACCAGGGCGGGCACGATGAACCCCTTGGCGAACTGCGCGGCGGTGAAGACCCACGACAGGGGATGCAGGCGCCGGTCGTCAGACGCCACGGCCGCCTCCCGCCTCGATCAGCCGGTCGCGGAGAGCGACCGCCTCGCGATGCCCGAGGCCGCTCAGGGCGACCGACGCGTCGCGGGTGCCGGCGGTGTGGATGACCAGCGTGGCGAGATCGAAGTAGCGCTCCACCGGGCCGCGCGACACGTCGGTGTGCTGGACGCGCGACGTCGGCACCGACGTGACGGTGCGCCAGACGACCCCGCGCCGGATGGTGACCCCATGGGCGTCCAGGCGGTAGCGGATGTGCCGGTACCGCACCGCCGGCCACAGGTAGCTCGCGGCGGCGCCGGCCGCCGACAGCGCCAGCACCGCGGCGCCGAGGCCGGCCGCGGCCAGCCCGCCCAGCGGCGTCGCGACGGCGGCGACGAGGACCGCGGCCAGGGCCGACGACGCCGCCACCGCCATCCCGATGGCGCCGGCGAGCCGCGCCGCGGTGACCGACGCCGGGTCGAGGGCCCGGTCGGCCTCGTGGGCGTCCGGAGAATCGGCGGCGGGAACCGTGGCCGGGTCGCCGTTCGGCTCCTGGCCAGCGGCGAGACCGGCGAGCGGGGCGGCGCTGGCATCGTCGGCCGGGACGGCGCCAGCGGTCAGGGCGACGCGGCCGGCGGCGGCGGGGGACGGTGCGGCGGGAACGTCGGTCGGGGCGGCGCCCTCGGCGGCCGCCGCGTCACTTCCGGGATCGACTTCGAGAGGCATGGGATGGGTCACGGAACGGGGCAGGGCGAGAGCGAGCAGCTAGCGCGCGTCAGTTCGACTCGAGGAACGGTCGCAGGTCCTCCGTCCAGTCGACCACGACGTGGATCTGCCGAAGCGTGTCGGCCTGCTTGATCATCAGGAAGCGCCCGTCGGGGGCGACGTCGTAGTTGCGCGTGAGGTCGTCGAGATAGCGGCCCTCGAACAGCCGCTCCGGCTGGCCGGCGCTGAACGCCGCGCCCGACCCGTCGACGGCGACCGTCATCATGGCCTGCCCCTGGCGATAGTAGAGCTCGGTTCCGTCGGACGACCAGAGGGGCGAGGTGCCGCCCGTCGTCGAGATCTGGACCCGTCCCCCCAGCTCGGGAAAGCGCTGCACGTACACCTCGTTGCGCCCGGACTCGTCGGAGCGGTACGCGATCCAGCCGCCGTCCGGCGACACCGCCGCATTGCTCTCCGTGAACTCGGTCGCGAGCAGCGGGGCGACGGTGCGGTCCGCGTCCAGCCGCATCATCATCGTGTCGAGGGTCTGCGCGGCGGCCGGGCCGGTGCGCACCCGGCGGCTGAACACCAGCGTGCGGCCGTCCGGCGACCACGACTGGGGCCACTGCAGGTCGGGGCTCGTCGACAGCCGCTCGACCGGCCCGGTGCCGTCGGCCGCCCGCAGGTGGAGGTTGGCCAGGCCGTCGCGTCCCGACGTGAAGACGATCTGCCGGCCGTCCGGCGTCCACACCGGCGCCTCGTCGTCGCCCGCGTCGAGAAACAGCGGGCTCAGCGTGTCGCGCTCGAGGTCGAAGACCCACAGGTCGCGCTCGTTCGGCCGGCCCCGGTCGAGGGCGATGCGCCGCCCGTCGGGCGACAGGCGGGCAACCCGGTACAGGGCCGGGTCGAGCGGCAACGGCTCTTCGTTGCCGGCCCGATCGACCCACGTCAACGTGCGCAGCCGTCCTTCGTCCGGGGGGCGAATCCAGGCGCGCGTGGCGCCCGCGAAGCTCTGGTTCACGACGGGGCCCAGGCTGTCGAACGCCTCCGCCGGAATCCGGATCGGCTCGCCGTCGAGGACCAGCGCATCGAGATCCAGCGCGCGCGCCGTCAGGGCGCCGCCGGGCGTCGTGTGCAGCCAGTGACCCGTCTCGAGGTACAACCCGAGGCCGCTGCGCTCACCCATGACGGTAACCCTGCCGTCGGCATGGACCGCCTGCTCCAACCGCGGTTCACTCACCGAGCCGCTGGCAATCAGGAAGAGGATCTCGTCCCGCCCCGGCACCGCGACCGGATCGCCGTGCCCCAGATCGCCCGGTCGATCGCTCACCCTCGTCAGGAACCGAACGTCCCCCCCTGCCGCCGGCACGCGGGCCAGCCCGGTCTCGAGGACGCCGAAGACGATGGTGCCGTCGGGGCGCCACACCGCCCCCGACAACTGGCCGGGGACCCGGACGATCTCACGGGGAGTGCCGCCGGCCGCGGGGATGCGGTTGAGCGTCCAGTTCTCGCCGGCGACGATGCGGCTGAAGCCGATGTCGCGGCCGTCCGGCGAGAAGAACAGCAGGCGCGCGTCGATGCCCTCCGTACCGGCGATGGGCGCCGACGTGAACGCGTCGAGATCGCGCAGGTAGAGCCTCGACGTGCCGTCCTCCAGGACGACGTAGACCAGGCGGCGCCCGTCCGGCGACAACGCGAGCCGGTCGCCGAGCTCCTGCCCCTCGCCGACCTCGATGACGAAGCGCTCGACGGTGCCGGCGGGGGGCGCCGGCGCCGGCTTCAGCGTCCACGCGGCCGCCGCCGCGATCGACGCCGGCACGGCTGCGGCCAGCGCGAGGCGCCAGCCGGTCAGGCCCGAGCCGCGCGCCGGCGCGGGCGTCGTCTCCGGCGATTCATCGGTCTCGCCGGGCTGGGCCAGCCAGCGCAGCTCGCGCTTCAGGTCGCGCACCGTCTGCCAGCGGTCGTCGGGGTCCTTGGCGAGGCAGGTCTGCACCAGCCGGTCGAGCCGTCGCGGCAGGCCGGGCCGGACCTCGGGCAGCGGAGCCGGCTCGTCCTTCAGAATCGACCCGATGACGCTCGCCTGCCCGTCGCCGTCGAAGGGCCGCGCGCCGGTCAGCATCTCGTACAGCGTGGCCCCGAAGGCGAAGACGTCAGACCGAGCGTCGACCGCCTTCCCGTCGAGCTGCTCCGGCGACATGTACTGCAGCGTGCCGAGCAGGCTGCCCTCCGCCGTCAGCGCGGCGCGCGTCGGCGCCCCCGAGGGGTCGTCGTCCGCGGCGCCCGGTTCGCGCAGCCGGGCCAGCCCGAAGTCGAGCAGCTTCACGCCGGCCGACGAGAGCATCACGTTGCCCGGCTTCAGGTCGCGGTGGACGATGCCCCGCCGGTGGGCCGCGTCGAGCGCCTCGGCGACGTCGCCGGCGATGCGCAACGCCTCGTCCGGCGGCAGCGCCCCCCGCTCGAGGCGCCCGGCCAGGGTCTCGCCGTCGAGGCACTCCATGACGAGGAAGTCGACCGGCGGCCCCGACTCCTCCGGCCCCGCCGCTCCGCTCGCGGGCCGCTCGCGGCCGACGTCGTGCAGAGTGCAGATGTTGGGGTGGCTGAGGCCCCCCACGGCGCGCGCCTCGCGCTCGAAGCGCTCGCGCACCGCGGGGTCGGCGGCCACGTGCGACGGCAGGACCTTGACGGCGACGGTGCGGTCCAGGCGCGTGTCCGTCGCCCGGTACACCTCGCCCATGCCGCCCGCGCCGAGGGCGCCCACCACCTCGTAGGGACCGAGCCTCACGCCTGGAGCCAGTGTCATCGGTACAGCCGTCGCGGCGCGGCGAATCCTCCCCGCCGGACCCGACTCAGGCTATCACGGCGGGACCGGCGCAGGGGCACGCACTGACGGCCCGTCAGCGCTCGACCCACGATACAATCATGATTCGGAGCTTCTGCTGCAGATTTGGGTCATGGCCGAACTGGAACCGGTTCACCCGGGCGAGATTCTCAAGCACGATTTCATGGATCCGTGGGGGTTGTCCGCAACCGCGCTGTCGACCGCGCTGGGCATGAGTCCGGGGCGCATCAACGAGATCGTGCGGCGGCGCCGCGGCATAACCGCATCGACGGCGCTCCGCCTCGCCCGCTACTTCGGCACCGACGCGCAGAGCTGGCTGAACCTTCAGACTCGCTATGAGCTCCTGGTCGCGGAGCGGACGACACGCAGGGCATTGCGGGCGGTCTCTACCCCCTTCCAGCACCGGAACACCCTGGCCACCCCGGAACCTCGCCGTCTTCTCAATCGCAAGCGCGGAGACATGGGATGAACGTCCTGTTCATTATCGGCAAACCGGCGGCGGGCAAGACGACCGTAGCGCGTCGACTCAAGGCCCGCATCGAGGACGAGAATCCCGTCGTTCGTTTGGTGATGATTGACGAGTACACCGTACTGGAGGAGAGCGTACCGAACCTGAAGCCCCATGCCCTGAGGTGGCACGCGGACGGCACGTTCGAACTCCTTGACCGAACATTCCTGTCCGAGACGGCGCTGGAATTGGAGGCGCGCGTATTGTCCTGCCTGCAGACTCACGATTTGGTTTTGTGCGAATTGGCCCGCAGCACATACAACGATCTATTCGACAACTTCGATAGACGCGTCAAGGCATCAATGCGAATTCTATACGTCCATGCCCCACTGGAGCTGTGCCGCTTGCGCAACCGGCGCAGACGGCATGACCAATCCCGGTCGTCTGTGCCAGACAAAGTACTCAAGAAGTACTACACTAGCGACGATTCCCAGAAGCTCCTGGCGCGGTACCCTGCGCACACCTGGGTCCTCGACAACTCAGAAGACAACAGCAAGATTCTGGCGCGTGCCGTTGATGATTACTTTGAGCGCAATAGTGATCATCTCGCCACCACCCGCCGGGCAGAGTCCGAAGCATGGAGTGTTGCGACCAATGTCAGATAATGACATCAAGAAGACCGGAGACAACCATTCCTGGAAGGAATTTGTCATCGCTGCATTGATCCTGATGTACATTATCGCGGCTCTGAAAGGTTCGTACTATTCTTCGTTTCAGTATTCAGGCCCGGGGACGCTCAAGTTCGTGATGTTGGCAATGGCCGCCGGCGGCTTGGGATCCGTTGTGTACTGCACCAGGGCATTTTATCATCACTACATGGCCGGCCAATTCGATTTCGATCGTTTTGTTTGGTGGTATGTGTTTCGGCCCATTACGGGATGCGTGTTGGCACTGGGTCTGTTTGCATTGATGCAGAGCCAAATCGTCATTCTCACAAGTGACGAAATAACCGACGATTTTCAATCGCTGGCGACCATTTTTGCAATCAGCTTTCTCGCCGGATTCAGCACAGAGCAGGTTGTGGAACGACTTCGCAAGGCATCGAAGGCGCTATTCGGCGAGGAAGAGATGACACGGAAGTCGGATCAGCAGCACCAATGATGCAGGATGGGTGAGGAGATGTCGTCGGTCCCGAAGCACCCCAGCACCCCGTACTGGCCCTGGTCGCCCACGGTCGGTCGGGGCGACGCGGTGCACCCCAATCCAGAGCGTTTCGTGGGACCTGAAGGCCGCTGTGTCGCCGTCGCTTCTGAACGCGATTGATGTCTCCTTGCGGTCGCACCTACCCCGGATCGGCGAGCAGCTCCCCGTCCCAGAGCCGCCGCAGGAACTCCATGACGGGCAGGATTCGGATGCCGTCGACGACGCGAGCGGCGGACTCCCGGCAGACCACGATCCGCTCCGCCAGCGGCGTCTCGTCCGCCAGCCGCCGCAGGCCCGTGAGATCGCGACGGGTCACCGCACCCGTGGCCTTCACCTCGATCGCCGCCGTCTCGCCCACGACGAAGTCGACCTCCGACCCGTCCGCGGTGCGCCAGAACGTCAGCGGCCGGGGGTCTCGCGCATACGAGAGCCAAGCGCTCAGCTCGCAGAAGATCAGTTGCTCCAGGGCCAGACCGAAGTTCGGGTTTCCGGCTTCGATGCGGCTGACACCGGCCAGCAGGTTGGCGACGCCGACGTCGAAGAAGTACAGCTTCGCGCGAGAGGCGGGCTTGCGCCGGGGCTGGCGCGGCATGAACGGCTGGAGCAGCGTGGCGACAAGAGTGTCCTGCAGCACCTGGAAGTACTCGCGGACAGTGCGCGGGGGAACCGCCGCGTCGGCGGCCAGCCGTTCGAACACGATCGGCTGGCCGCGGCTCACGGCAGCGGCGGTGAGAAACCGCGAGAACGGCTCGATGCCCCGCACCAGACCCTCGGCCTGAACCTCGAGCTGCAGATAGCTCCCGCAGTAGGCGCGAAGATCCTCGATGGGGTCCGAGGAGAAGTACACCGACGGAATCCCGCCCACGTTGAGCGCGCGCAGCAGGTCCCAGCCGGGAACCTCCGCCGAAACGAACGGGAACAGGCGGCGCGTACGGGCGCGCCCGCCGAGCAGGTTCACCCCGCCGCGCCGGAGCTTCGCCGGACTGCTTGCGGCCAGCACGAACCGCAGCCCCCGGCTCTCGATCAGATCGTGCACTTCGTCGAGCAGACTCGGCAGCTTCTGGATCTCGTCGATGATCACGGGGCCGGCCGCGCCGGGGCCGGCGGCCAACTCCGTGCGAAGTCGCCCCGGCTCTCGCGAGAGGCGCAGGAAGACGTCGCCGTGCAGGAGATTGAACCACGGCGACCCGGGGAAACGCCGGCGCAGACAGGTGGTCTTGCCGGTCTGGCGCGGTCCGAAGAGGAAGACCGAACGACTGCTCAGGTCGCGGGCGAGGTCGAGGCGGCGCGGCAGCGCGGTCGTATCGTCTCCCACGGAACGTCCCTGACGACGACGGGGCCTCCACTCACGGTCGGCAGCGGGGCAGCGCGGTCGTGTCGCCTGCCTGGACGGGTATTCTAGCAACCATGTTGCCGAAAAAACCCATTTTTCGGCAACACAACTGCCGGAAACCCAGAATCGGAGGATTGACTCGCGGAGACATCCTGAGCCGCGCGAAGTCCGGCGACGGAATGACTGCCCCGCCACGACGCTCGACGGGCGGTGGCAAGCGCCGGCGGCCGCGCGACCGGACGTCGACCGGCCGCCGAGACCAGTCCACCGCGGGCCGACGATCCCCCCTCAGCGCGAGAACAGGTAGGTCATCTTGACCGCGAGCTGGCGGTTGCGGAGCCACGGCGTGTCGTAGTTGCCGTAGATGCCGGGGGTGTACAGGAACGGCTGGTCGTAGAGCCGCATCTCGTCGTAGGCGATGTAGATGTCGCTGCCCGGGCTGTAGATCCAGTTGAACCGGACGCTGGTGCTGAGCTCGCCGGCCGTCGAGTTGTACTGGGTCAGGGTGCGCAGGGTCATCTCGGGCGAGAGCGCGAAGTCGAGGCGCAGCGACGAGAGGTCGGCGACGAAGTCGCCCCACGGCAGCTCCACGTCGTTGCGGTCGAACCGCAGCTCGGCCGCGATGCGGCTCGTGGCCCGCAGCCCGAGGGTCGCGCGGCTGTTGACGCGGGTGCCGCCGAAGAAGGTCTGCGGCGAGTAGCCCAGCTCGCCGTAGAGGCGGCGCGAGGGGTCGCTGCGGTAGCGGTAGTTCCACTCGCCGAAGCGGTACGTGCCGGGCGGAACGGTGACGCCCTGGCCGTAGATGGTGAACGGGATGTCGAGCTGCTCGAAGTGGTCGTTGTACCACACGGTCATCGACGAACCGTTCTCGAAGTAGGTCCCGATCATGTGGTGGATGCGCCGCGTCAGCAGGCGGTTGTTCTGATCGGTGGTGTAGGTGATGTTCCACATGGGGTCGAACATGCGGATGCCCCAGCGGCCCGGGCGGGGGTCCCACTCGCCGTGGAACTTCGAGGTCCGGATGCCGACGCGGGGCACGAAGCCGACCTCGGCGTTGAAGTTCTCCTGCAGGTCGATGTACTCGGCGTAGATGCTCCACGACGGGCTGAGCCACGTGCCGCGGGCGTACGCCGCCATGTCCCGCCCGGACTCGCCGGGGCACCGGCCCCGCGTCACCGAGCTCGCGCCGCAGAGCGCCGTCTCGGTCTTGGCGAGGAACCCGTTCACCGTGAAGTTGCGGTGCACGGCCAGGGTGGTGTCGGCGGCCAGCGTCCGGTTGAAGTGCGCGTCGTTCATCGAGCTCTTGTCGATGACGATGCCGCCGACCTTGGAGCGGGCCAGGATGTCCCGGCTGTAGCGCCCGACGAAGAAGTTGTCGCCGGGATTGCCGAACGCCTCCTGCGTGGTGATGTTCATGGCCGCGACGTTGTGGCGCTCCACCTTGCCGGAAACCCGGGCGCCCCCGACGATGGGCACGGGCTGGCCGCGGTCGGACAGCCCGATGCGGCGGGTGAAGAACAGGTCCGCGAGGCGGCTGAAGCCGGAGGACGCGCCGACGTTGAACATGCCCGCGTTCTCGAGGAAGAAGTCGCGCTTCTCGGGGAAGAACAGGGGGAAGCGGGTCAGGTTGACCTGCTGCTCGTCCACCTCGACCTGCGCGAAGTCGGTGTTGAGGGTCACGTCGAGGTTGAGGCCGGACGCGAGGCCGTACTTCACGTCGAGGCCGAGGTCGCGGAACCCGCTGCCGTCGAGCCCGCCCGCGTCCATCCGGTCCTGCCGCCCCCCGGTCAGCAGGTAGGGGGTCACCCGCAGGTCCATGCCCTGATCGACGGCGGTGATGCCGGTCATGGTGCCGGCCAGGCTCACGCGGGTGAGGGTGTACTCCTTCGAGATCGGCGCCCAGTACACCTGCTCGTTCTTCCTGCGGATGTTCCGCATGAAGTTGACGCCCCACACCTGCTCCTCGTTCTCGGGGAAGCGCAGGGTGATCATGGGGATGGCGATCTCGGCCGTCCATCCCTCGGGGGTGCGGTGGGCCACCACGTCCCAGACGCCGTCCCAGTTCACGTTGATGTTCGACGTGTTGGTGCCGCGCCAGCCCCCCTCGCCCTCCTCGGACACCTGCTGCTCGAGCTTGGCCCCGAGGGGGCTCGTGACGAACATGTAGCCCGACCGGCGGTCGTGGAAGGTGTCGAGGATGACCTGGAAGTTGTCCTCGTCGAGCAGCCGCAGCGAGTCGCGGCGCATCTCGGTGGCGATGACCGCCTCGGGCACCGAGTCGTAGGCCTCGACGCCGAGGTAGAGGGCGCGCGCGTCGTAGAGCAGGCGAACCACGGTGCGCTCGGTGGCGGGCTCGCCCTCGGCCGGCTCCTGCTGCACGAAGTCGTCGACGACGGCGGCCGTGAGCCACGCCTCCTCGTCGAGCCGGCCGTCCACCACGGGGGGCCGCTCGACCCGGCGGGGCTGCACCCGCAACGACGCGCCGAGGGAGAAGCCCGCCTGCGGAGCGTCGCCGCCCTCGAGGACGAGCGACTGGCCGTCGGCCAGGGGGCCGCCGCCACTCCCGGCCACGGGCGCCTCCTGGGCGCCGGCCGACGCGGCGGCGAGCGTACAGAGTCCGACCGACAGGA
Source organism: Vicinamibacterales bacterium (assembly GCA_965204675.1). Classification (GTDB taxonomy): domain Bacteria; phylum Acidobacteriota; class Vicinamibacteria; order Vicinamibacterales; family UBA8438; genus JAJEEA01. Next base: position 2,638,704 of record OZ242003.1, on the reverse strand, counting down.
GCCAGGCTGTTCGCATGTTGCCGCCATTATAGCCGCCGCCTGGCGGCAGGCGGCATCAGCGACGGGGCCGGTAGGTCCACTTCGTCAGCCGTAGCGCGCCGCCGGCGCCGTCGTGGAAGAGGGTGCCGTTCAGACGCGTGACCTCTTCGATGCGCGCCTCGATCCGGAAGTGCCCCTGCTCGGGGTGGGTCGCCTCGGCGACGAGCTCGAGGGTGTCGGCATCGAACTCGATGACGTCGAACGCCACGTTCGCCGGATTCAGCATCTCGCCGGTGATGGTGTCGCCATCGACCTCGAACCGCACCGTCGAGGCATCGTAACCGGATTCGGGAATCCACTGGCCCGACCACGTGCCGCGAAGGACGTCGTTCTGTGCAAGGGCCGGTGTGGTCGCCAGGAACGCTCCCAGCAGGAGCCAGGCTCGGGTAGCTCTCATGGCCATCTCCTCCCACGATGACGCGCTCGGGAACGCACCGCGGGCGCGCTGCAAACAGCAGCGCCGCTCGCCGATCGGAGCAGAGCACCTCGCGATGCGCCCGCGCTTCCGAGTTGCAGGTGACGACGGCCGGCCGGCCGCCGTCCGATCCAAACCGCAGACCCTCGGCGATATCCCGGGCCGCGGCGGGTGCCGGCGGCCGGATCAGGAAAGCGGTGGACCTGCCTTCACGAAGAGTCTACGAGAAACCGGTCGGAGCGTAAAGATCCCGCGCCGACGTGGTGGACGTGGCGAATCGACCGCATATCTCCTACACTCAAGGCTACGGAGCGAAAAGAACGAAGGGGTCCCCGTCGCCGACATCCGCGATGAAGGAGATGTCCGCCGGCCGGCCGGCGATGATGCCCTACGCCCGAGTTCGGCCAGCGAGGAGCACGACGGAACCGGCCGGAGCGTGTCGGCAGCCCGCTCGCGCGCCGGCAGCGACCCCGATGCGGGAAGACCCCGATGCGGATGAGGTAGCGCCCATGCCAGCCCCCAGCCCCCATGCAACCGCCGGCCTCGCCCTCGCGGCCGGTCTGCTCGCGGCGTCCGCCGCGGGGCAGCCGCCCGTCCACGAGATACATGTCGAGAGCCCGGCCATGGCGACGGGCGAGACGATGCCCCGGCGGTACACGCCGGACGGACACAACGTGTCGCCGCCCATCGCCTGGAGCGGCCTGCCCGAGGGCACCCGCGAGATCGCGGTGGTCTGCGCCGACTTCGGGGCCGGGAGCCCGCCCCCGTGGGTGCACTGGCTCGTCTACGGCATCCCCGCCACCGCGGGCGGGCTGCCCGAGGGGCTGCCGATCCTGCCGGAGACGCCGATGCCCCCGGAGCTGGACGGGGCCATCCAGGGGCTGAACGGGTGGCGGCGGCCCTACTACCGGGGGCCGGCGCCGCCGGCGGGCACGCCGCACCTGTACCACTTCACGGTGTACGTGCTCGACGAGGCATTGGGGCTCGAGCCGGGCCTGACGCGCCGGAAGCTGCTCGAGGCCATGGAGGGCCACGTCATCGGGCGGGGAGACCTCGTGCCGGTCTACGAGCGGTTCTAGTGGACTGTCATGGGGCCTCGTTTCCCGGCGGAATGGCACCAGAGAATGCTCGGTGGCGATGACGTTCGAGCGGCGGCCTGTCACTGACACGGTCGACCAGGAACCTGCGCCACGGGCCGGCCCACGCCCGGCCGGTGGCGGGCGGAGGCGCCATTCGGCGATGGACGGACCGCCCGGCCGGCGAGATACGCGAGAGGAGCAACCGATGATACAGAAGGGTCCACAGCTCATCTCCCGGCGCACCCTGCTGCGCCGCGCCGGCGCCGCGGCGGCGGCCGGCGCGGCAGCCGGTACGGGGGTGCCGGCCGCGGCGGAGACGCCCGCGGAAACCGCCGCGACGACGCCGGCCGCACCGGCCCCGGGCGCGTCCCAGGCCCCCGCGCCGGCGCCGCCGCGCGCCGCCTGGGAGCAGTTGACGGCAGAGGAGGCGGACCTGCTCGAAGCGATTGTCGACCAGTTGATCCCGAGCGACGACCTCGGGCCGGGCGCGGTGGCGGCGGGCGCGGTGGTCTACATCGATCGGGCCCTCGGCGGCGCGCTGTCCGAGTCGCGCGACGCCTACCGTGCGGGCCTCGCCGCGTTCGACCGCTATTGCCGGGCCTCGCGCGGCGCCCCGTTCCGCGAGCTGCCGCACGTGGATCAGGTCTCGGCCCTCATCGACGTCGAGACGGGCGCCGCGACCGGCGCGCGCACCGGCTTCGCGGGCAGCTCCGCCGCGTTCTTCAACATGGTGCGCGGCCATGTCCTGCAGGGCACCTTCGGCGACCCCTGGTACGGCGGCAACCGCGACTACGTGGGCTGGGACCTCATCGACTATCCCGGCGTGCGGACGGCGGTCTGGCCCCGGCTGCAGGCGCAGCTCGAGGCCGGCGATCTCGAGCCCGCCCGCCGGTCCGCCTATGACACCGAGTACTTCGACAAGGCGATGGTCGACGCCGCGAGGGGGGAGACGCGCCATGGCGACTAGGCTGCCGGGAACCGACGTCGTCATCGTGGGGCTCGGGGCGGCCGGCGGCGTCGCCGCGCTCCCCCTCGCCGAGGCCGGGCTCGACGTGATCGGGCTCGAGGCGGGAGGCCGCCTCACCCGCCGCGACTTCGCCCCCGACGAGATCCGGAACAACGTGCGGGCCTGGCCGTTCTCGGTCCAGAAGTGCGCCAGCGAGGTGCCGACCCTCCGCCGCACCCGGTCGGAGACCGCGGTCCAGAGCGGCGGCCACCCCATGATGAACGCGGTCGGCGGCACCACCCTGCACTACTGGGCCCAGAGCTGGCGGCTCAACCCGTGGGACTTCGAGGTCGTCTCGGCGACGACGCGGCGCTACGGCCGCTCGCGCCTGCCCGAGGGGACGACGGTCGAGGACTGGCCCTTCGGCTACGCCGAGCTCGAGCCCTACTACGACCGGGTGGAGCACGAGATCGGCGTCTCGGGGCAGGCCGGCAACATCGGCGGCCGGCGCGACGAGCGGGGCAACCCGTTCGAGGGCCCCCGCGCCCGCGACTATCCGATGCCCGCGCTGCGCTGGACCGGCTTCCTGGAGGGCATGGCGGACGCGGCGCGCTCGCTGGACTGGCAGCCCTTTCCCGGGCCCGCCGCCATCAACTCGCGCGCCTACCAGGGCCGCTCGGGCTGCATGTACCACGGCTTCTGCAACCGGGGCGGGTGTCACGTCGACGCCAAGAACTCGCCGGCGGTGACGACCATCCCCCGGGCCGAGGCCACCGGGCGGCTGAAGGTGGTGACCCACGCGCACGTCCGCCGCATCGAGACCGACAACCGCGGGCGGGTGACCGGCGTCACCTATCTGCAGGACCGGGAGGAGCTCTTCCAGCCCGCCCGGTTCGTGCTGCTCGCCAGCTACACCTACGAGAACGTGCGCCTGCTGCTGCTGTCGAAGTCGCGGGCGTGGCCCCTCGGCCTCTCGAACAACCGCGCGCAGGTCGGCCGGCACTACCTCAGCCACCACCAGGGGGCGGGGGTCACGGCGCTGTTTCCCTACGACACGCACGCCTGGTACGGCCTGCCCGCGCAGGGGGTCGCCGTCGACGACTGGGCCGACGACAACTTCGACCACGGCGGCCTCGACTTCATCGGCGGCGGCAACCTCTGGGTCTACTCCGACCGGCGTCCGATCACGGCCGCGGGCATGAGCACGTTCGGGCGAGCCCCAGCCTGGGGGTCGGCCTGGAAGCGGTTCATCCGGGAGAACGCCGACCGGACGAACAGCGCCTACATCCAGAAGACCACCCTGCCCTACGAGTCGAACTACCTCGACCTGGACCCGGTGGTCACCGATCCGGTCGGGGATCCGGTCATCCGGGTGACGGCCGAGTACAAGCGGAACGAGCTGGCCATCGCCGAGTTCCTGCAGGACAAGATGGAGCGGTGGTACCGGGCGGCGGGGGCGGTCGAGGTGCTGCGGGGCGGCCTCGGCGGACAGATGGGGGTCTCGACCCACGCCTACGGCGGGACGCGCATGGGCGACGACCCCGAGACCAACGTCGTCGACCGCCACGGGCTGTCGCACGAGGTGCCGAACCTCGGCGTCCTCGGCGCCTCGGTCATGGGGACCAGCGGCGCCCGGAACCCCACCCTCACCGCGCAGGCCCTCGCGTGGCGCACGGCCGAGCACCTGGTGAACAACTGGCGCTCGATCGTGGAGTAGGGAGCCCGCGCCGCGCAACGGGCGGACTCCCGGCGGATCGCTCGGGCGGAGGGACCAAGGCGGCGCTACGCCAGGACGCGCAGGACGACCCGGCGGTTCTGCGCCCGCCCCGCCGCCGTGTCGTTGGGCGCCACCGGCTGGTCCTCGCCGTAGCTGATGATGCCCATCTTGTGGAGCGGGAGCTGATGCGCCTCGTGGAGATAGCGCCGGGCGTTGTCGGCGCGCTGCATGCCCAGCCGCGCGTTGTTCGAGGGCGAGCCGGTGGCGTCGGTGTGCCCCTCGATCTCCACGAATGACGCGATCGGCAGTGCGCGCAGGTCGGCCACGAACTGGTCCAGATACGCACGGACCTCGTCGGGCAGCGTGGACTGCGAGATTCCGAACCCGGCGACGTTCTCGTCGATCACCATCTCGTACACGAGGCGCCGGTTCGCGTTCTCGAGGGTGTTGCCCAACTGGTCGGCGGTCCTCTGCGCCATCTCCGCCGCCATCTCCGCCGAGCTGGCCGCAGCGAACGCGTTCCGGGCCGTCTGCTCGACCGCGTCGATCCGCGTCCCCTGTTGCTGTACGATGGCCTCCGAGTCGTCCAGGTCGCGGCGCATCTGCGAGACCTGGGCGCCGACCTGCGCCTGAATCTGCGCGGTGGCGTCATCGACGTAGCCGGTCGTGGCGAGGCAGCCGCTGAGCAGCGCCGCGCCCGCAATCGCCGCTGCCGATGCCATTGGTCGCATGAGGGTCCTCCCTGCCGAATCCGATCAACCCTTCCCGTGTCCCTCTGCCATGCCCCTCCGGCCTCGCGGACCGCGGCAGCTCGCACCGGGACGCATCCCGCGCGCCGGGATTACCGACTGTATCGGTCCCGTACGCCCGGAACTTCACACGCGGCCCCGGACGCTGCGGTATTTCCCGGCGTGGCTGGTCCTCCTTCTGGCCGCCGCGGGCGGATCGGCCGCGCAAGACGACACGGGGCGTCCCGTCGTGCGGCCGCCGCGGGTGGCCGACCCGCCGGTCATCGACGGCCGGCTCGACGACCCGGTCTGGCGGGACGCCGCCCACATCACCGAGCTCGTGCAGCGCCGGCCCCTCGACGGCCCCCCGGCGACGGAGGCGAGCGACGTCTACGTCGCCTACGACAGCGACCACCTCTACCTCGGCCTGCACGCGCACTACCGCGACCCCGGCATGATGCGGGCGAACCGGCGCGACCGCGACCAGACCGTCGAGGACGACCTGTTCCTCGTCTACTTCGACCCGTTCCTCGACCAGCAGCGGGCCTACGTCTTCACCGTGAACGGCTACGGCGTGCAGGGGGACGCGATCCTGCGGGCGGGGGCCCTGGGGGGCGGCCGCTTCGGCGTCCCCCGCGGCGACGCCTCGTGGGACGTGCTGTTCGACACCGCGGCCCGACTCGTCGCCGACGGCTTCGTCGCCGAGATGGCCATCCCCTTCAAGAGCCTCCGGTACCCGCGGCGGGAGGCCGGGTCCGAGCACCGGTGGGGGCTGCAGATCGCGCGCACCATCGGCGGCAAGGACGAGGCCGACGTCTGGTCCCGCACGTCGCGCGACATCGCCGGCTTCCTGCCCCAGATGGGCCTGCTCGAGGGCATGACGGACCTCTCGCGCAGCCACAACCTCGAGATCCTGCCCACCGTCACCGCGACCCGGTTCGGCGCCCTCGACCGCGGCACCGGCCGGTTCGACGAGGGGGACCTGTCGCCCGAGGCCGGCGTCAACATCAAGTACGGCGTCACGTCGAACCTCACCGCCGACGTCACCTTCAACCCCGACTTCTCGCAGATCGAGTCGGACCTGCCGCAGATCGAGGTCAACCAGCGGTTCGCGCTGTTCTACCCCGAGCTGCGCCCGTTCTTCCTCGAGGGCGCGGAGATCTTCAACATCCGGGCGCCGATCACCACCGTCCACACCCGCACCATCGTGGACCCCGCGTACGGCGCCAAGCTGACCGGCAAGGTCGGACGGACCACCCTCGGGCTGATGTACGCCAACGACGCCGAGCCGGGGAACGTGGACGACCGTACGGACCCCGCCTTCGGACAGGCCGCGCACACCTTCGTGGGCCGGGCGCGCTACGACCTCTACGCCGAATCGCACGTCGGGGCCGTCTTCACCGACCGGGAGATGCTCGACGGCTACAGCCGGCTCGCCGGCGTCGACTCGAACTTCCGTCTCGGCGACACCCACGCGGTCGCGTTCCGGGCCATGGCGACCGACCACCGGGACCGCGGAGGCGCGGAGACGACGGGCCGTCTCCTCGACGCGAGGTTCAGCAAGAGCGGCCGCAACCTGCGCTACGCGGTGTCGTCGTACTCGCTGTCACCCGAGTTCAGGACCGACGTCGGGTTCGTCCGCCGCACCGACCAGCGCTACACGTCGGCGACCGGGGGCTACCGCTGGTGGCCGGAGCACTGGCTCCGCAACTGGGGGCCCGAGTTCGTCTACGGGCGCAACCACGACTTCGCGGGCGTGCTGCAGGACGAGGTCGCCGACGCCGGCATCAACCTCGCCCTCGCCCGCAACATGTTCGTCGCCAGCAACGTGCGGCGGGAGCTGGAGCGGTTCGGGGGCATCGACTTCCACAAGACCCGCGCCCGGGTCTTCGGCCGCGTCGACACGAGCCGGCGGGTCGGGGTGTCGCTCGAGTACCGGCGGGGCGAGCAGATCCGCTTCGACGAGGAAGCGCCGTACCTCGGCCGGGAGCACGGAATCACCGCGAGGCTCAACCTGCGTCCCGTCCCCCGCCTGCGATCGGCCATCAACGTCACCACGAACCGGTTCACGGACCCCCGCCGCGGGGGCGGCGCGGTGTTCGACGTGCAGATCTACCGCGCCCTCACCACCTACCAGTTCAGCAACCGGCTTCTCTTCCGCAACATCAGCGAGTACAACACGCTGCGCGGGAAGCTGGACCTCAACTTCCTGCTCACCTACCGCGTCAACGCGGGCACCGTCTTCTACGCCGGTTACGACGACCACTATCAGCAGGCGGACCGAATCGACGGCGACCTGCTCGACTGGCACGAGGTCGGCGGCGGGCGCTCGAGCTGGACCTGGCGCCAGCGGACGAACCGCGCCGTCTTCCTGAAGTTCCAGTACCTCTTCCGGTACTGAGGCGGCGACGACAACGGGACCGCGCAACCTGGCCGCCGCGAGCATGAACGAACCGCCGGGCTTCGAGAGCGGCGGTTCTCCCGCGACCGACCGGCGGCGGGGCGGTCGCAGGCCGACGCGCGCTGCTCGTTCGGCTGGCGGGGCGATCCCGGCGGGGGCGGCAGGGCCGCGGGATCGACGGCGAACCGACCGCTCGGAAGTCTGAACGTGAGCGGACCGGGCGGGGCGCGGTATGGTTAGAGCGTGGCCCCGACGGAAGACTCCCTCGAAGGCGCGCAAGCCGCGCCCGCCGCACCGTTCGGCTCGGGGACCGGCGTCCTGCTGATCGCGGTCTTCACCATCGCCACCTGCGGCCTGATCTACGAGCTGCTCGCGGGCACCATCGCCAGCTATCTCCTGGGCGACAGCGTCACGCAGTTCTCCACCGTCATCGGCGTCTACCTGTTCTCGATGGGCGTGGGGTCGTACCTGTCGCGTCACGTCCGGCGCGAGCTCCTCGTCCGGTTCATCGAGATCGAGATCCTGGTGGGCCTCGTCGGCGGGCTCTCGTCGCCGGTGCTGTTCTTCGCGTTCTCCGAGGTGGACGCCTTTCACGTCGTGCTGTACGGCTGGGTCACCGCCACCGGGGTGCTCGTCGGCCTGGAGATCCCGTTCCTCATCCGCATCCTGAAGGACGAGTTCCCGCTGCACGACCTCGTCTCGCGCGTCCTGTCGCTCGACTACCTGGGGGCGCTGGCCGCGGCGCTGCTGTTTCCGCTGTGGCTGGTGCCGCAGGTCGGCCTGATGCGGTCGTCGTTCGTGTTCGGCGGGCTCAACGTGCTGGTCGCGGTGTGGACCTGCCACTACTTCCGCCGCCGCCACCGCCGGCCGCGGCTCGCCGTGCAGGCCTGGGCGGCGTTCGCGGTGCTGGCGCTGGGCGCGGTCTTCTCGGACGACCTGACGACCTGGTCCGAGCGGCGGCTGTACGAGGAACCGGTCGTCCTGTCGCGCTCGTCTGCCTACCAGCGCATCGTGCTGACGCGAGGCGGCGACGGGGTCCGGCTGTTCCTGAACGGCAACCTGCAGTTCTCGACCCTCGACGAGTACCGCTACCACGAGGCGCTGGTGCACCCCGGCCTGGCCGCGGTGGCCGCTCCCCGCCGCGTTCTGGTGCTGGGCGGCGGCGACGGCATGGCGGTCCGCGAGCTCTTGAAGGACGAGCGCGTCGAGGAAGTCACGCTCGTGGACCTCGACCCCGCGATGACCGACATCTTCCGCGACCACGAGGCGTTCGCGGCCCTCAACGACCGCGCCCTGCGCTCGCCCCGGGTCGAGATCGTCAACGCCGACGCGTTCGTCTGGCTCGAGTCGAACCCCGCCCGCTGGGACTTCATCGTCGTCGACTTCCCCGACCCGCGCACCTACTCGCTCGGCAAGCTGTACACGACCACCTTCTACCGGCGGCTCGCGGGCCGCCTGAACGCGGGCGGCGCGGCCGCCATCCAGGGCACCTCGCCGCTCGTGTCGCGGCGGGCGTTCTGGTGCGTGGTCGAGACCGTCCGCGCGGCGGGACTGCACGCCCGGCCCTACCACGCGCCGGTCCCGACCTTCGGGGAATGGGGCTACGTGCTGGCGTCGCCCGAGCCGCTCGCCCCGTCCGACGCGTTCCCGCCGGGGCTGCGCTACCTGACCCCGGCCGTCGCGCGGTCGCTGTTCGAGTTCCCGGCCGACATGGCCCCGGTGCCGGTGGAGGTGAACCGGCTGAACAACCAGATCCTGGTGCGGTACCACGCAGAGGGCTGGGAGCAGTACGCAGGGAGCGCCACGGGCGGCCCGCGGTAGCCTGCCAATCGCCGCCTGACGGCTCCGCTTGGCGGCCGACCAACCCTGCAGGAGCCCGCGTCGTTCCTCGAAACCAGGAGCACGGCCTCCAGACGAGATGCGCGGCCCCTCGACGTCACACGAAACCACCAGACGAACTACCGACCCGACCATGGGCAAACGACGAAACCCGCCGAACCGTGGGCTGACGCGTCGGGACATGCTGCGGATGGGTCCGGGCGCGGCCGCGGCGACGGCGCTCGGCTGCACGCCCGGCCTGCCCGCCTCGGCAGGGAGGGCCCTCGACGCCGGTCGCATCGCCGGCGCCGTCGTGGGCGCCTCCCACCGGCTCGGGCATCGGCTGCGGGACGGCGTCCGGCCCGAGCCGCGGCAGGTCCGCGACGTCGGGGTGGCCATCGTGGGGGCGGGCGTCGCGGGGCTGTCCGCGGCGTGGAAGCTCGCGCGGAGCGGCATGCGCGACTTCGTGGTGCTCGAGCTGGAGGCCGACCCGGGCGGCAACTCGCGTTGGGGGGCGAACGACGTCTCGGCCTATCCCTGGGGCGCGCACTACCTGCCGGTCCCCACCGCCGAGGCGACCGCGACGCGGGAGCTGGTCGCGGAGATGGGCCTGGTCCTCGACACCGGCCCCGACGGCGAGCCGGTCTACGACCCGCGCCATCTCTGCCACGCCCCGCAGGAGCGCCTGTTCGTCGACGGCGGGTGGCGCGAGGGACTGTCGGCGCGCGACGTGGTGAATCCGGCCCCGGGCTCCGCCGAGGCGGCGGAGCTCGCGGCATTCGAGGCCGACATGCGGCGGTACCAGGACTACCGGGACGCGCGGGGCCGCCGGGCCTTCGCCCTCCCCGTCGCGGCCGGCTCCGACGACGCCGCGGTCGCCGGGCTCGACGGCATGTCGATGCGCGAGTACTTCGACCGCGCCGGGTGGTCGTCCCGCCGCCTGCGCTGGTACGTGGACTACTGCTGCCGCGACGACTACGGCTGCACGCTGGAGACGACCTCCGCGTGGGCGGGGTGGCACTACTTCTGCTCGCGCCCCGACGACGTCGAGTACCTGACCTGGCCCGAGGGCAACGGCCGCATCGTGCGGCACTTCCTCGACCGCGTGGGCGGGAACGTGCTCCCCGGGATGCTGGTCTACCGCGTGCGCCCGACCGGCGGCGCGGGGGCCGGCGGCGTCTCGGGCGGAAGCGTTTCGGGCGAGGGTGTTCCGGTCGGGGTGGTTCCGGCCGGCGGCGTCGAGGTCGACGCGCTGGACACGCGCACCGAGACCGCGGTGCGCTTCCGGGCGCGCCACTGCATCTACGCGCTGCCCCGGTTCACCGCGCCCTACGTGATCGACGGCTACGCCCTCGCCGGTCTCGAGTCGTTCACCTACAGCCCGTGGGTGGTCGCGAACCTCACCGTCGACCGGCCGCCGGACGGCGCGGCGTGGGACAACGTGCTCTACGACAGCCCGTCGCTCGGTTACGTCGTCGCGACCCACCAGGCCCTGCGGACGGCGCCGGGGCCCAGCGTGCTGACGTGGTACCTGCCCCTCGCCGTCCCCAACCCCGACGCCGCCCGCGCCTGGATGCTGGCGCAGGAATGGCGCGACTGGGCCTCGCTGATTCTCGCCGACCTCGTGCAGGCGCACCCCGACATCGAGTCCCGGGTATCCCGCATCGACGTCATGCTCTGGGGACACGCGATGATCCGCCCCGCGCCCGGCTTCATCCGGGGCGGGGCGCGGCGACGGGCGGCGGCCCCGCACGGCGCCATCCGCTTCGCTCACTCCGACATGAGCGGCATCTCGGTCTTCGAGGAGGCGCAGTACCACGGCGTGCGGGCGGCCGAGGACGTGATGCGGGCGCTGGGCCACGCCCACGCGACCTCGCTCTGAGGAGTCCGTGGCACGAGCCCGGCGCTCCCGCTACGGCCGTTCCCTCACGGGCGGGGAGCATCCGCCACCAGTTCCCGCGGACTGCCCCCGGATGGGCAGGGGGGGCGACGGCGCCAAGAGGCTGCGCCAACGCAGGGCATCGGTTCCGGGCCGAGAGGCCACGCCGGGGACGGCGCGGCCCCCGGCCGCCGGTCTTCGGCTCGCCTACGTCGCCGCGATGCCCATCTTCTTCTTCAGCTCGGCCAGCGAGTCGGCGCCGGCGCCGGGCGAGGGCCCCGCGAGGGCGCGGTCGATGTCCTCGTCGATGGTGCCGCCGACGTCGGCGAGCTGGTCGTAGGCCTCGGCCAGCGACTCCTCCTCCTGCACCCGGTGCTTCATCTTCTCGAGCATGGCGACGGTGCCCGAGGCGTCGGCGCCGGCGAGCTGCTGGTTGATCTTGCGCATCGACGACGCGGTGCGGGCGCGGGCCCGCAGGGTGATCAGCTCGTTCTCGTACTTGGCGATCTGCCGCTTGAGGTCCTCGACCTTGGCCTGGAGCTGGTCGGACATGCGCCGCTGCGTCTCGTAGTCGGCGCCGACCCGGGCCGACTGCTGCACCTCGGTCTCCTTCTTCTCGAGGGCCGAGGTAGCGAGGCGCTCGGCCTCGGCCGCGGCCATCTCGCCGGCCTCGGCCCGCCGGAGCAGGAGCATCGCCTTGCGCTCGTAGTCCGCCGCCCGCTTCTTGTGGTCGTCGGTCTCCTTCTGCAGGCGGATGGCCAGCGACTTGACCTGGGCGAGGCTCACCATCGCCGCCTGGAGGTTCTTCTTGAGATCGCGGATGCCCTGCTCGGTCATCCTGATCGGGTCCTCCAACTGGTCGACGGCGGCGTGGGCGTTCGACTGCGCGACCTTGAACATTCTGCGAAAGATACTCATGGCTACTTCTTCCAGTAGGCGAGGAGCTCGGCGCCGTTCTCGGCCAGGGCCAGCGACAGGGCCCGGATCGAGCCTTCGAGCTCGTTCAGATCGAGGTTGGCGAGCTGCAGGGTGTCGCGGTAGAAGATGCGCCGGCCCGTCTCGTCGAGGGCGAACGCGCCGTGCACCAGGGTGTTGTTCATCTGCAGCAGCCGGGTGAAGAGGTCGCCCGGCTCCGGCGGCACGTCGCCGATCAACTGCTCGAGAATGACGATGGGCGGCTCGCAGTCGATGACGAGCTGCTTGATGCCGTTGTCCTCGTCGTCGACCACCACCAGCTCGTCGACCTCGTTCTCACCCGTGATCGTGAGCCCGAGATCGAGCAGATGGCCCTTGACCGTTTCCAGTTGCTCAGACATTCATCGCGCCTCCTCGCGCGTCCGTTCCGTGCGCGCCCGCCCTGTCGGCCGAAAACGACGCCCGCGCCGCGCTCGCCGCGGGGCACGCGGGGCTTCTCGTTCCACCCTTCCGAACGGGGCGCCGGAGATTCTCTCTGATTGACGATACGTCGGGGCGCCGGGTTCAATTCACCGCGGCCTCCCGGCGCTCGCGGGCCGAGATCACCACGAGGCGGTCCGCCGCCGCGACCACCGCATCGGCGCCGGGGTTCGTCTCGATGGCCCCGTTCCCCTCGCGCTGAATCGCCACCGCGATCTTGTCGTGCTCCCGCTTGAGGGCGGAGAACACGTCGAAGAACGACCGGCCGGCCAGCGCGGACGGCACCGGCTCGGTCACCAGGTCCTGCCCGACGCTGGCGCTCAGCAGCTCGCGCAACACCGTGGAGATGCCGTGGTCGTGGGCCGCGGTGGACATGACCCGGCTGCACAGCTCGGCCCCCACGACGATCTCGTCGGCCCTGGCCCGCTGGCAGTGACGCACGTTGTCGTCGGTAGCGAGCTCGACGATGGCGTAGACCTTCGGATTGAGGCTCTTGACGGTGAGCGTCGACAGCACCGTCTTGGCGTCCCGGGCGCTGTAGTCCAGCGATCGATCCCCGATGATGACGGCGGTCGCGGCGGTCGCGATGCCGGCCCGCTTCAGGCTCTCCTCGGTCACGTCGCCGCGCACGAAGTGGAGCTTGTCGTCGGCGACCGGCTTCGCGTCGATGTCCGCCACCAGTACGATGTCGTGGTCGGCGGAGCGCGCGTCGGCCCGCAGGTCGGCCAGGATCTCCTTCATCCGGCCGTTCCACCCGCACAGGATGATGTGCCCCTCGAAATCGTACGAACCCATGCCCCGGTCCTTCCTCATGCGCTGCTCGACGAACACTCCCGCGATGGTGGCGGTGAACATGCCGAGCACGCCGATGCCGAAGAACATCAGCACGACGCCGATCAGCCGGCCGCCGAGCGAGACGGGAGAGATGTCGCCGAAGCCGACGGTGGTCAGGGTGACGACGGACCACCACAGCGCGTCGGGCAGCGACCGGTCCTCGAAGTACGCCAGGCCCGCCGTCCCGCCCAGGATCAGCACGGCGATGACGCCCAGGAGCCGGAGCAGGTTCTCGCGGCGCATGAAGCCGAGAAACCGCCTCAGGACCTGCGCCACTGCGGAGGTGAAGGTGATCACTACAGCGTCAAGCCGATCAGCATGGACGCGGCGAGGTAGGTCACGCCCTCGATGACCCCGGCCCCCAGGTTGGGCCGTTCCTGCACCAGCTCGTCGGCGAGCCGCGCGCCGGGCAGCAGCACCTTGTCGGCGAAGAGCCGGACCAGCGGCAGCAGGACCAGCCCCACCACCAGGTAGTACCCGAACTCGGTCAGGCTCTCGTTCCAGGAGACGAAGTCGCCCTCGCCGGCGAGGCGGATGACGTTGCCGAACCCCACGAGGACCCCCGCGAAGGCGACCGCGACCGCGACGTTGCCCCCCTCGATCTGGTCGTGGAGGTCGTACGACGTGATGCGGTCGTAGAGGACGCCGGCGACGACGAGGGCGGCGAGGCCCGTGACCCAGAACACCAGCGCCGACGCCATCCCCCCCTCGCCCGACAGCGCGCCGGCCGTGATCAGCCCCACCGCGACGTAGTTGGCCCCCTCGAGGATGCCCACGCCGACGTTGCCGTCCTCGACGATCTCGCGCTCGTTGTCGAAGCGCGAGAACACGAGCCGGTCGTTGACCCAGGCCGAGAGGTTGAGCAGGACGATGGCGAGCCCGCCGAAGATGACGAGGCCGATGACGTCGTCGAGGAGGCTGACCGACGCGGGCCCGGACACCACCCCGCCGAGCACGATGACCAGCCCCAGGTAGTAGCCGGCGACGGTGACCGCGAGGGCCAGGTTGTCCTTCTCGAGCAGCTCGACCCGGAGCACGAAGCGCCGGTGGAGCGCGTCGTAGACCCACTTGCCGACGGCCAGCAGCACGAGGATGACGGCCAGGTAGACGAAGCCGGCCACTATCTGATCCACGGACATCTCACGCCCTCCCGAGGCTTGGCGGCTACTTGCCGAAGCTGCGGACGCCGCCCGCCATGCGGCCGCGGACCCGCTGGCCGAACGACCGGCCCTGCGCGGCCTGGCGCGCCTGCTGCCGGCGGAAGAAGTCGGGGCTGGTCTGGCGGGTGGTGGACCCGTTGGTGCCGTACACGCCGCCGCCGGGGCCGTAGTACGTCTGCCCCCGGCTCCGCGAGTCGCGGTAGCCGTCCCAGTCGTCGCGGTAGATGGGGCGCCCGAAGCCGCCCATGATCTGGCTCAGCAGGGCGTACTGGCCGTAGAACTCCCAGAACGACCGACCGCCCCCTTCGTTGCGCCACTGCCCGTACCGCTCGTCCCCCACCTGCTGGTAACCGGGCGGGTGCTCGTCCCGGTCGACGGTCCCGTCGCGGCCCTTCGACAGGACCACCATGCCCAGCGACGATTCGTAGCGCGCGTAGGTCCCGGAATCGACCTCCAGCCAGTCGAGGACCGCCTCGCGGTAGACGGGCTCGTCGGAGCCGGTCTGCGCCTCGCCGACGACGACTCGGTACTGGTGCGCGTAGCCGAAGCCCTCGTCGCTCATGTCCTGCAGCACCACCGAGTACTCCGGGTAGCGGTCGAGCTGCTGTGCGAGCCGTTCGAGCGGGGTCTCGGTGGCGCAGGACGCGGCGGCGAGCAGGGCGGCGGTGCAGAGGACCATCGAAGGGCGGCGGTTCATTCCGGACTCCCGGGCAGGATGTGGGTGAACTGGTACTCCTCGACCACGCGGCCGGCCGCCGCCGTGAACTCCGTCTCGCCCCACTGCTCGACGCCGACGAACGCGGTCTCCGCCTCGTCGGCGAACTCCCAGCGGACCAGCGGCTCGCCGGCCCCGGCCCCGTCCGGGAACATGTGCCCCGCGTAGGAGGCGTCGAGGCGGTACTCGGCGCCCTCGAAGACGATGCGCGCCGGGGGGTCGTCGTGGTCGAGAATGTGCCGCCGGACGTCGCCGGCGATGTCGCCGACGGCGATGCGGCGCGACAGCGACCAGGCGTCGCCGGCCCGCTCGAGGTAGCGCTGCTCGCCGCTCGCCGTCAGCTCC
Source organism: Vicinamibacterales bacterium (assembly GCA_965204675.1). Lineage (GTDB taxonomy): Bacteria > Acidobacteriota > Vicinamibacteria > Vicinamibacterales > UBA8438 > JAJEEA01. The sequence goes on along the minus strand of OZ242003.1, from coordinate 2,623,233 downwards.
CACTCCTCGAGGTCGTCGTCGAGGCCCGAGAACCGGTAGCGGGAATAGCCGGTCACCCGCCAGGTGCGGAGGTCGTGGTCGACGAGATAGCCGACCTTGAGCTTCCGGAGCACCAGGTCGGCGAGGGGATCGGGGGCGTCTTCCTTCGGTTTCCGGCCGAACAACCGATCTGTCAGACCCAAACTGGACTCCTGTGTCAATGCTACTCGTTCGCGGGACATCGGCCAAGCGGCGGGGTGGCCACGCCGAAGCGGCCGCGAGCCGGTCCGGATCCTGGAACATGGCGTACTTCGTGGTGCGGCGCATGAGGCGGCCACGCTGCAGCGGCCGCGAACCGATCCGGTTCGGCGTTAGGTTGTCGGCCAGGCGGGGGAACCGCCGGCGCGGGCGGCCTGGACCGGTCCGGATCGTGTTACGGTTGATGACCATGGCCACGAGAACGACTCGCCCCCGGACCCCTTCGACCTGGAATCCACGCTCCGGCGAGCCCGCATCCGCGCGGGCGGGGCTCCGCCGCGCGATGCTCGTCGCTCTCGCCGTCGCCTGCCTGACGCCGGCGGCGCCCGCGACCGGCCAGACCCCGACCCCCGACGGGTTCGTCCCGGTCACCGACGCCATGCTCCAGGACCCCGCCCCCGGCGACTGGCTGACGTGGCGCCGCACCCTCGACGGGTGGGGCTACAGCCCGCTGGACCAGATCGACCGCGGCAACGTGGGCGACCTGCGCATGGTGTGGTCGCGCGCCCTCGCGCCGGGGCGGCAGGAAGGCACGCCTCTGGCCTACGGCGGGGTCCTCTACATGCCCCAGGCCAGCGACGTCATCGAGGCCATCGACGCGGCGACCGGCGACCTGCTCTGGCAGCACCGCCGCGACCTGCCCGACGACGTCTACGACTTCGTCGGCGGCAACGCCCGCAACAACCGCAACATCGCCATCTACGACCGCTTCATCATCAATACGAGCGACGACAACTACGCGTTCGCCCTCGACGCCGAGACCGGCGAGATCGCGTGGGAGACGCGGATCTTCGACTACCGGGAGACGCCGGCCGGTCACAGCTCGGGCCCCATCATCGCCGACGGCCGGGTCGTCTCGGGCCGGAGCTGCCGGCCCCGCGGGGGCCCGGAGACGTGCGTCGTCGTGGCCCACGACGCCCTGACCGGCGAGGAGCTGTGGCGGCGGCGCACCGTGCCGGCCCCGGGCGAGCCGGGCGACGAGACGTGGGGCGGCGTGCCCTACGAGCAGCGCATCCACGTCGGCACGTGGATGCCGGCGAGCTACGACCCCGAGCTGCGGTTGATCTACCAGGGGACGTCGGTGACCTCGCCGGCCCCGAAGTTCATGCTCGGCGGCGTCGAGAACACCCACCTGTACCACAACTCGACGCTGGCCCTCGACGTCGAGACCGGCGAGATCCGCTGGTACTACCAGCACATGAACGACCACTGGGACCTCGACCACCCCTTCGAGCGCATCCTCGTCGACACCGCGGTCGCCCCCGACCCGGACGCGGTGAGCTGGATCAACCCGCGCATCCGGCCGGGCGAGGTGCGGAAGGTGATGACCGGCATCCCCGGCAAGACCGGCGTGGTCTACACCCTCGACCGCGAGACCGGCGAGTTCCTGTGGGCCACCCCCACCGTCGCCCAGAACGTCATCGACCACATCGACGGGGCCACCGGGGCGGTGACCGAGAACGCGGAGGTCATCTTCACGGCCGAGGGCCAGACGGTGCTCGCGTGCCCCAACATGCACGGCGGCAAGGACTGGGAGGCGGGCGCCTACAGCCCGTTGACGAACACCTTGTACATGCCGATGCGCAACATGTGCCAGCGGCTGCTCGCGACGACCTCCCCCGACGCCTCGCACCGCATCTACGCGCTGGCCGTGCGCCACGAGCATGCGCCGGGCAGCGAGCAGCTCGGCGCGGTGTACGCGATCTCGGCCGAGACCGGCGAAACCCGCTGGCTGCACCAGCAGCGGGCCGCGACCCTGTCCCTGGTCGCCACCGGCGGCGGGCTGGTCTTCGGCGGCGACGCCAACGGCCGGTTCCGCGCGTTCGACCAGGAGACCGGCGAAGTACTGTGGGAGATCAACCTCGGCTCGCCGGTCAGCGGCTTCCCCGTCAGCTTCGCGGTGGACGGGCGCCAGTACGTGGCGGTGGGCACGGGCGGCGCCGCGACGACCCGCAGCTTCCTGCAACTCACGCCCGAGCTGCGGCCAAGCAACGGCAACAACCTGTTCGTCTTCGCGCTGCCCTGACCATCCAGGAGGGCTCGACCTCTACCCGGACGCGATGGCTGCCCACACGAAGTCCTGAAGCGGCCGTTTTGTTGGCTGCGCCACAGTAAACGGAAAGGCGGGTGTCGGCGCCGAGACCGGCGGAGGCCACCGACGCGCGCCGGTGGCCTCGCCGTCAGGCTCTAGGAACAACTGGGCCCGGTTCGCTCCCCGCGAACCCACTCGGCCAGCATCTGCCACTCCGGGTCGTCACGACTCTGCCAGCGTCGCGGACCGTTGTGCGTGTAAGCGCCGCCGCCGTCGGGATGAAGGGGCTTCAGCAGAAACCGACTCTGCTCGGGGTTGCCCGGCGTGATCACGCGGGTGATCAGCCGATAGGCTCGCTGGGCCTCTTCGTCGCTCCACTCGTCGCCACGTCCGGGAGCCGGCGCGAAGCCGATGAGACCCCCGGAATGGCAGTTGCTGCAGCGGAGCTGCCCCTCGCGCGGATTCGCGAAGACGGGCTGAACGCACGCGCGGAAGAACTCGAAGTCGATCTCGGGCTCCGGCGGAGGGACGAAGGCGTCATCCGGCATGCTTCGAATCCAATCGAGCAGCGCAACGTACTCCGGGTCGTCAGCGGAGGTCCAGTAGGTCCCCCCGGTGTGAGTCAGTCCGCCCGCATCGGGTGACAGGGGCTTCAGGAGCAGCCGGCTGCTCTCGGGGTCGGCCGTGTCGATGAGCTGGCTCACCACCTCGAAGTTGCGCATCGACTGCTCGCTGCTCCAGCCGGCATTGGAGTTCGGGGTCTCCAGACTGAAGCGCACGCTCGTCTGCCACGTGTGACACATCACGCACGACGCATAGCCTCGAGTCGTGCCCCCGCGGTCTTCCATGAAGACGCTCTCGACGGTGCCGCGATACGTCTCCAACTCGCCGGCGCTCAGGGTCTGGGCGGCGGCCGGCGCGACGATGCCCGGCGTCAGCGCCAAGGCCGCCACCGCAGCCAGACAGCGGATCGGTCCCAGGTCGACTCTCGTCATCATGACGCCTACTCCTCTGACGACGGCATGTTGGTGCCCTTGGGGTTCACGCGGTCGGGGGGCAGGATGACGGTGCTGATGCGCGCCGGCCGCGCGCCGGTCGTGATGCTGGCGACCACCTCGAGCTTCTCCAGATCGACCGCCAGCGTCTGGTCGGACCCGGACACCGCGACATACATGGTCTTGCTGTCGGGTGTCGACGTCATCCAGTTGGCACTCGGGCCCACCTCGACGCCGCCGATGTACTCGAGGTCGGGCAGACTCCAGCCGTAGATGCGGCTGTCGAGCCGGCTCGAAGCCCACACGGCGGAACGATCCGCCAGCACCTCGAGACCGTGCATGTCACCGGTCTGTATCCCGTCGGCGTTCTTTTCCCACAAGGGCAGCTCGGGCGGCCACAGCATGTCGACGACCTCACGGCTCTCCCAGTCGACGACCCACACGGCGTTGATCCCGGTCGCCTGCGCGAAGATCCGTTTGGTGGACCCGTCATCGTTCGCCTCGAAGGCCATCGGCCGCACCTCGTGGTGCGTCCGGCCGTATTGCTCGTATCCACTCAGCCCGAGCGACCAGGCCACCGTGTCGGTCTCGGGGTCAATCACCTGGATCGTCGGATCATCCGGCCCGGCCGGACCCCTGAGACCGGCCACGATCCACCGTTCGTCAGGGGTCACGAAGACGTTGTGCACCGGATAGTGCACCTCGATGCTCTTGACGGTCTCGTGCGTGTCGATGTCGATGACATCGACGAGCGCCGGCGACGGCCGGTTCGGATCGACCTCGACCCCGGGGCCCAGTGGATTCATCGACCGCCGCGCGATCCCCGCATAGATCTTCCGGTACTTCTTGTTGACCGCGACCTTGTTCGGGCGCTGCGACAGCTCGATCTGCTCGACCAGCTCGAGCGTCTTCGTGTCGAACACGTCGACCGTATGGTCCTGCTCGTTCGCGCAGTAGTAGTAGAGCGCGTCGGGATGCATCGTCAGGTTGTGCGGATTCGGACAACCTCTGATCAGCCCCACGACCTCGTTCAGCTCGGGGTCGATGACGTGCTGGATGGTGCCCGCGTTGTTGCTCTGCAGGATCCGCACGACCCCCCCGTCGTCGGGATCGAGCTGGGGCACCGTCTGTGCCGCGGCGGACGAGGCGAGAAGCAGACTGGCGGCGACGACCCAGCGTGCGCGGCCGAAGAGTGAACCTGTCATCTGAACCTCCGTGTCATGGCCCATGGCGCACCGGACTGCTGCGCCGCACGACCGACCTGGTCCTGGCCGGACAGCCTATGATAGCGGAGACGGTCGGGATGTGCACGTGGACGCCGCCGCCGTGCTCGCGGTGCAGGACCGCCGTCCACGAGTAGCGGTCCGGCTCCAGTCCGGCCCACGCCGTCTTCTCGAACTCGTCGAGGACGGCGTTGATCTGCGCGTCGTTCGGCCGGTCCTCCGGCGCCCACGCGATCACCGATCGAGCGGTACTCGTGCTCGAACTCCAGCGAGTCGGCGACGGCGGCGACCCTGTCGGGTTCCCCGGAGCACCTCGACGCCCTCGACCGCCGAGGCGTGGCGGTCGGCCCAGCGGGCGAGCTGGTTCAGGTCGTTGCCGATGCGCGCGACTCGGCGGGTGCGCTCGCGGCGCAAATCGTGGGCGCGAAGCCCCGGGCGTCGGTTATGATCGGCCCATGGGGCTGCTGGTCGGCATCGTCAATCTCGTCGTCCTGCTGTTCATCATCGAGGCTTGGGTCAACGGCCGGATTCCGGGGGTCCTCGCCAAGGTGATGGACGAGCGGCTCAACGACCCCGCGAATCCCGCGAACACGCGCCTCGAGCGGCTCGAACGCCGCACCGGCGAGATCGGCGCCCGCCTCGACGGTCTCGACCGCCGCATGGACGACCTCGACGCCCGTCTCGACGGCCTCGGCCGCCGCCTGGACGACCTCGGCGCCCGCCTCGACGGCCTCGGCGGCCTGTTGAGCGAGCTCGACACCCGGGTGGGGGGGCTGGACACCCGACTCGACCGGGTCGACGCCCAGGTCGCGGTGCTCAACGCCCAGACCTCGCAGCAGATCAGCGACCTCGACCGGCGCGTGCGCGACCGGCTACGCGCCCTGAAGCGCCGCGAGAGTGCCCGGGAAGCCGCTGCCGAGGACGGATCCGCCGGCACTTAGGACAGTGATCGATATAACCTTGCCAACTATGTCCAGGACGGTCCCGCTTTCCTGCGGTTCCTGCCCGCGGCACGTGGCAAGGTAATTCCCGTCACCATCCTCAGGGGACGCCCGCGCTGCCACGCAACCGCGCGTCCACGTTCGCCTCGGCCCGCGCGACCTGCGCGGCCGTCATCCCCGCGGCGACGGCATCGCGCGCCTGGGCGACGGCGGCGCCGTCCGGCCCCGGGACCTGGAGGGCGGCGAGGCTGAGCCAGGTGAGGGCGGCCACGAGGTCCTGCTCGACGCCGCGGCCCTCGGCGTGCAGGCGGCCGAGCTCGCCTTGCGCGAAGGGGTGTCCCTGCTCGGCGGCCAGACGCACCCACCGCGCCGCCTCGGCCTCGTCCCGGGGAACGCCGCGACCCTCCGTATAGGCGAACCCGAGGTAGAACTGCGCGTCGGGGTATCCCTGGTCGGCCGCGAGGCGAATCAGCCGCAACGCCTCGGCGTCGTCCTGCCCGACCCCGCCGCCCTCCAGGTAGGCGAGCCCGAGGTAGTACTGCGCCTGGGGGTGTCCCTGCTCGGTGCCGCGGCGGAACCACCGCAGGGCCTCGGCCGGGTCCCGCCCGACGCCGCGCCCTTCGGCGTACAGCGCCCCGAGGTTCGCCTGCGCCTGCGGGTCGCCCTGATCGGCCGCGAGCCGGAACCACCGCACCGCCTCCCCGAAGTCCTGGGGCATGCCGATGCCCGCCGCGTGCATCGCCCCGAGGCTGCCCTGCGCCTGGGGGTGTCCCTGCTCGGCCGCGAGACGGAGCCACCGCGCCGACTCCGCGTCGTCCTGGGGCACGCCGCCCCCCTGGGCGTGAAGGATCCCGAGCTGGAACTGCGCCTCGGCCAGCCCCTGGTCGGCCGCGAGACGGATCCAGCGCGCCGCCTCCGCCTCGTCCGGGGAGACCCCGCCGCCGACGAGGTACATGGTGCCGAGCTGACCCTGGGCGATGGCGTGCCCCTGCTCGGCCGCGAGACGGAGCCACCGCACCGCCTCGATGTCGTCCTGGGCGACCCCGCGGCCCTCGCCGTGCGCAAACCCCAGGTTCACCTGGGCCTGCACGTCGCCCTGCTCGGCCGCGAGCCGGTACCAACGCGCCGCCTCGGCGAGGTCCCGCGGCACCCCGCGCCCCTCGGCGTAGAGCAGCCCGAGCTGGCCCTGCGCCTCGGCCAGCCCCTGGTCGGCCGCGAGCCGAATCAGCCGCGCCGCCTCCGAGTCGTCCTGCGGGACGCCGCGCCCGCCCGCATGCAGCATCCCGAGCCGGCTCTGCGCCTCGGCCAGCCCCTGGTCGGCCGCGAGCCGAATCAGCCGCGCCGCCTCCGAGTCGTCCTGCGGGACACCGCGTCCGCCCGCATACATCGCCCCGAGCTGCCCCTGCGCCCGGGCGTCCCCCTGGTCCGCCGCGAGCCGGAGCCACCGCAGCGCCTCGGCGTCGTCCCGCCCCACCCCGCCGCCCCCGGCGTAGAGCGCCCCGAGCCGACCCTGGGCGGCGACGAGCCCCTGCTCCGCCGCGAGGCGAAGCCACCGCGCCGCCTCCGCGCCGCTGCGGGGGACCCCCAGGCCTTCCGCGTACATCTCCCCGAGCCGGCCCTGCGCGGCGGCCTGCCCCTGCTCCGCCGCCATCCGGAGCCACCGCGCCGCCTCGGCGTCGTCCTCGGCGACCCCGCGGCCCTCGTCGTACATCGACCCGAGCTCGAGCTGCGCCCCGACGTCCCCCCCTTCCGCAGCGAGGCGGAGACCGTCGACGTCGGGGCCCGGGGAGCACGCCCAGAGGGCGGCGATCAACGCGCAGGTCGAGGCTACGGCGCCGGGGCGCCCGAAACCGGGGCAGGAGGGCATGGTGGAATGGAAGTACAGTGCGATTATACGACAGCGCCGGGGCCGCCCCGCGGTTCTGGTATAGTCGAGCCCGGTGTCAAGCTATCGATTTCGGGCGGGCTCGATCGTCTGCCCGCCGGTCGTCCGGGCCGTGGGAGCGGGCGTGTTGACCATCCTTGCGTGGGCCTGCGGCCCGGCGTCCGATGGCGGCCCGCCCGTCGACGCGCGCAGCGCCATCCTGCCCGAGGGGGCGCCGTCGGACTTCTTCACGCCGCAGCCGGTCGGCGAGCCGCGCGGCGACGCCGAGCGGCCCCAGATCGCGCACGTCACCGTCGTCGACCTCGACGGCGACGGCCTGCCCGACATCCTGGCCTGCGACGCGATCCGCAACCGGGTCGCCTGGATACGGCAGTACCCGGCCGGGACCTGGACCGAGGCGCCCGTCACCGAGGACATCCGCGCCCCCGCGCACGTGGAGCCGACCGACTTCGACGGCGACGGCGACCTCGACCTGCTCGTCGCGAGCCTCGGCGAGCTCTTCCCCAGCGACCTGCGCATCGGCTCGGTCGTGGTGCTCGAGAACGACGGCGAGCAGCGCTTCACGAGCCGCGTCGCGGCCGAGGGCATTCCGCGCGTCGCCGACGTGCGGGCCGGCGACCTCGACGGCGACGGCGACCTCGACCTCGCGGTGGCCGCCTTCGGCTACGACCACGGCGAGACGCTGTGGCTCGAGAACCGGGGCGGCTGGGCGTTCGAGGCCCACGTTCTGCAGCGGTTCTCGGGCGCCATCAACGCCCTCGTCGCCGACCTCGACGACGACGGCGCCCGCGACATCGTGGCCCTCGTCAGCCAGGAATGGGAGGAGATCTGGGCCTTTCCCGGCCCCGAGCTGCGGCAGCGGCTGCTCTGGGGCACGACGAACCCGGACTTCGGCTCGAGCTGGATCACGCTCGTCGACCTCGACCGGGACGGGGACCTCGACATCCTGCACAGCAACGGCGACGCGTTCGACTACGCCCCCGCCAACAGCCGCCCCTGGCACGGCGTGCAGTGGCTGGAGAACCGGGGCGGCATGCAGTTCGAGCCGCACCGCATCGCCGACCTCCAGGGCGCGTCGAGCCCCCAGGCCGCCGATCTCGACGGCGACGGCGATCTCGACGTGGCGGTGGTCAGCGCCTACAACCAGTGGGACGACGAGGCGGCCCACAGTTTCGTGTGGCTCGAGAACAACGGGCAGATGCAGTTCGCGATGCACCGCATCGCGCGCTCGCCGACCCACCTCATCACCCTGGCCGCCGGCGACCTCGACGGCGACGGCGACGCCGATCTCGTCACCGGCGGCATGCACATCAGCGGCCCCTACGACCGCATGTCGCGGGTGACGGTCTGGAGCAACGGTGGCTCGCCGGCGCCGTGACCGGCGCCGCCGGGGCGCCGCGACGGCAGGGCCGGCGGCCGGCCGCACCGGGGACGCGGCTCCGCGCGGGGACGCGGCTCCACGCGGGGGCGCGGCTCCACGCGGGGGCGCGGCTCCACGCAGGGACGCGGCTCCGCGCGACGACGCGTGGCGGCCGGAACGGCCCACCGAGGCCACCGCGGTTGGGCGTTCTCGCGAGGCCGCGCTCCGGGATGCGGCCGCGCCCGCCGACGCGTCCGCCCGCGCAACCGGGGAGCGGCCCGCTCATGGGAACGCGGGCCGCCCGGTGCCCTCGCCGACCCGACCTTCCGCCACGGCCGGCCGGCCGGCGCGGCGCCGGCCGCGGTGGCTGACGTGGGCGGCCGTCGCCACCGTCACCGCGGCCCTGCTCTACGTCGGCGTCTCGCAGGTGAGACGGGCGGCGTACGCGGCGCGGCTTCCCGCCCTTCCCGAGCTGTCCGGCCAGCCGCCGGCCCTGCGGGAGCATCTCGAGGCGGCGGATCGCGCCGCGCGCGACCGACCCACGTCCGCCGAGGCGGTGGGAGGGCTCGGCATCGCCTATCACGCCGACCTGTTCCTCGACCACGCCGACCGCGCCTACGCCACGGCCGAGGCGCTGAGCGGCGGGGCGTGGCGCTGGACCTACTACCGGGCCCTGGCCGCCGGCACCCGCGGCGACAACGGGGGGCTGGCCGACGGCCTGCGCCGGGTGGTCGCCGACGCACCCGACTTCGGCCCCGCGTGGTGGCGGCTCGGGGAGGCGGAGTTCAAGGCGGGGCGCTACGACCGCGCCGCCGAGGCGTGGCGGCGCGCCCTGCCGCTGGCGGAGCCGGGGCCGTCGGCCGACGCTGCGGCGCGGGCGGAGGACGGCGCTCCGGCCGCCCCGCCGGCGCGGGCGCCGGGCGCGCCGGTGTCCGCGTACGCCGCGCTCGGCCTCGCGCGTGTCGCGCTGGTGCAGGGCGACGCGCAGGCCGCAGCCGACCGGCTGGAAGCGGTGACGGCGGGAGCGCCCGGTTTCGGCCCCGCGTTCCGACTGCTCGGCGACGCCTACGCGACGCTGGGCCGAACGGACGATGCGGCGCGGGCGCTTCGCACCGCGGACCGGCTGCCGCAGTACGAGTCGTATCTCGACCCGCTGTCCGAGGCCCTCCTCCGGGAATCGCGGAGCACGACGTTTCTGCTGCAGCAGGCCGCGACCGCCGACCTCACGACCAACGCGCCCTGGCGCGAGTACCTGATTCGACGGGCCCTCGAGTTCGATCCCGACCACCCCGTCGCCCTGGCCGAGCTGGCGACGACCCTCCGCCTGCTCCGGCGGTACGAAGAAGCGCTGGAACTGCTCGAGCGACGGCGGCGCGAGCGCCCTGGAGACTTCGGTGTCCTCGCCGACATCGGCCGCTGCCTGTCCGCCCTCGGGCGCTACGGGGAGGCCGAGGAGATGCTGAGGCGGGCACTGGAGGGCCTCGACAACGCCCCCACCCGCTACGAGCTCGGATTGGCGCTCGATGGGGCGGGGCGGTTGAGCGAGGCCATCGCCGAGTACCAGCGCGCCCTCGACCACAACCCGAACCATCCGGGGGCGCTCAACAACCTCGGGGTGGCACTCGCCAACCTCGGTCGAATGGACGACGCCGCGCGCCATTTCGAGCGGCTGCTGGCCGTGGATCCCGAGAACGCCGACGCCCACGCCAATCTCGGCCTCGCCCTCGCGGCGGCCGGCGCCCGCGCTCGCGCGGCGGCCGCGTTCCGGGAAGCGCTGCGGCTCGATCCCGATCACGCGGAGGCCCGCGGCGCGCTGCAGGACATCCAGCCCCGGTGACGCCTCCGGAGCCACCCGGCTCACGCCGCAGTCGCGACGAGCGGCGCGGCTCTTCGAGCTTCAAGGCATGGCGGGTGGCGCCCGTGGACGGTCACGCCGATCGGCGCTCCCTGATCAGCTCCACGAGCAGGCTGTCAGGGGGTCCGGCGCACGCCCCCGACACGGTCGCCGAGCGAGCGGTACGCCTCCCGGTTCCCGGCCCGAAGCTGCCGTACGGCTCCCGCGTCTCCGGGCGCAAGGCCTCGAGCCGGTTCCCGAGGTCGCGCGTTTCCGAACGCAGTGCCTCCGACTTCAGGATCGGGATCGCCGGTCAGGCCGTCACGGCCCCAGCAGGCCCGGCTCCACGGGAAGGCCGGGCCGGAACTCGGGCTCGTCGTCGCGCCAGGGGGTCCGGCTGGGCTCTCCGCGCATGTACGAGGCCAGGTTGGCGGACATGGGCTGCGCCAGGTCGCTGCGTCCGGCGTCGCGGGCGACATCGATGGCGAGGCGTTGCCACTCAGCGGCGCCCGCGAACTGGCCGACCTCGGCCAGGGCCATGGCCATCGTCTCGGCCGCGGCGGTGGTCTTGACGGTCGCGACGAGGGTCTCGGCGAGGGCGGCGGCCCCGGGTCCGTTCCGCACACCGGGGTCGGGAGACGCGGCGAGCAGGCGGGCCAGGGCCATCGCCAGGACGGGCTGGTCGGGATGGCGCTCGCGCGCCGCCGCGAACCGGTCGCGCGCCTCGCGGTGGCGGCCCAGGCGGACCAGGGCCATGGCCTCGCCGAAACGGCCCGCGACGGAGTCGGGAGAGACCTCGAGCACGCGCCGGTAGTGCGCCAGCGCTTCGTCCAGCCGCGCTGCCCGGCTGTAGGCATCGGCCAGGCGAAGCTGGGCCTCGACCGACTCCGGGGCATGCTCGGCGGCGGCCGCGTAGCGTCCCATCGCCTCCGCGTCCCTGCCCGCCCGTTCGAGGATGGTCCCGAGCATGAAGCTGGCCTGCGCCGACTGCGGATCGAGCCGGAGGGCGGCCTCGAGCTCGGGCAGCGCCTCGCGGGCGCGACCGGCCCGGTCGAGGGCCATGCCGAGGCTGAGCTGCAGGTCGGCGTCGTCGGGCTCCAGCTCGAGGGCCAGGCGGAACTGGCGGACCGCCTCCTCCCGATCGCCGATGGCGTCGGCCTGCAGGGCCAGGGTCCGGTGGCGTTGCGGGCTGCGAAGCACCGTCCGCAGCTCTTCGAGCAGGGGATCGGCCATCGAGACGCCGACCCCGGCGGAGAAGCCCGCGTCGACGCGCTCGCCGCTCTGATCGAGGTGATGCCGGGCCTGGTCCAGGTCGCCCAGGCCGCGGTAGGCCAGACCCAGCGGGTAGTGCACGATCGTCGCGGCGGGGTTCTGGCGCAGGACGGCCTCGAGGTGCTCGACGGCGGCCGCGTGTTCGCCGGCCGCCGACGCGGCCCGGCCGAGCTGGAACCGCACGATCTCGGCGCCCGGCCGGAGCGCGCGCGCCTGCTCCAGCCACGGTTGCGCGGCATCCCACCGGCCCAGCTCGGCGTTGACCTCGACCAGCCAGACGAGGGTGGGGAAATCGCCCGGCCGCTGGTCGAGCGCCCCCTCGAAGGCCTCGACCGCTTCTTCCAGGTCTCCGCGCCGCTCGTAGAGGTGCGCCAGGTAGTAGGCCCAGCGGAACGTCTCCGGCGCCAGCCGCCGGGCGTTCAGGAGGCAGGCCTCCGCCGCCTCGAAGTACTCGCCGGCCATCAGGAGCATGCCGAGGCGGCCGTAGGCGGCCGCGAGCCCACCCGGCCCGGACGAGGCGGCCGGCTCCAGCGCCGCCTCGGCGTCGCGAAGCTGAGCCTGCACCGCCTCGTGCATGCCCGACAGATCGGGCAGCGTCACCGGCAGGACCTCGGCGTCGTCGACGCCGACACCCGGCGATCCGCACCCGGCCAGGATGCAGGCAGCGAGTACGCCGCAGGGGAGAATCGTGCGCCGCATGGTCGTCACCTGGTAACCGCGAAGAAACCCGCGCATGCGGCCGGAACCCTCACCGGCGGCTCTCCGCCGCGCCCGAGCCCTCGGCCAGCGTCGTCCAGCCGTCGATCTCGACGCCGGTCCAGTCCTCCGTCCGGCCGCTCGGCCAGACCACCCGCACCCGCTCCACCGCGGTCGCCTCGCCGAGGCCCACCAGTACGCGGGGGTCGTTGGCCGAGGCGTAGCTGCCGTCGGCCCGCGCACGGCGCCAGAGGGGCGGCCCGCCGCCCGCCGGGAAGACCCCGACCCGCGCCCCGAGCATGTCGCGCGGGGCCCCGGGCCCGCCGACGAGGCGCAGCCCCAGCCAGTGGCTTCGGTGGCCGACCTCGTTGATCAGGAGCCGCGCGGGCCCGTTGTTGTTGGTCACCAGCACGTCCACGTCGCCGTCGTTGTCGATGTCGCCGAAGGCCGCCCCGCGGCTGACCTCGGAGAGCGCGAACACGTCGCCGGCCCGGCCCGAGATCTCCTCGAACCGGCCGCCGCCCAGGTTGCGGAACAGTTGATTGGGCTCGTGCAGCGGGAAGGGGTCGTCGACGCGGGCGAGCGCCTCGATGGTCCGCACCGCGCCGTTGACGACCAGGGCGTCGAGCCACGTGTCGTTGTCGGCGTCGAACCAGGCCGTGCCGAAGCCGGTGTACGGCAGGCTCGGCGCCCCCAGCCCGGCCTCGGCCGTCCGATCGTCGAAGAACCCCGAGCCGTCGTTGACGTAGAACGTGTTGGTCTCGGCGCTGACGTGGGTCATCAGGAGATCGCCGTCGCCGTCGCCGTCGACGTCGCCCACATCGACGCCCATGCTCGCCTCGGCCGCCCCCATCGCGTTGACGGCCACGCCGGCGAGCAGCGCATCGTCCCGGAAGCGCCACCCGCCCTGGTTGATCCACAACTGGTTGGGCTCGCCGTCGTTGGCCACGTAGATGTCGACCAGGCCGTCCGCGTCGAGATCGGCCCCGACGACGCCGAGGGCGGGGCCGAACGCGGCATCGACGCCGGCCTCGGCCGTCACGTCGGCGAACGTGCCGTCGCCGCGGTTCCGGTAGAGGCGATCCGGCTGATAAAGATAGCTCTGCGGCGCGCAGTAGCTCGGCTCCTCCGTCGCCGTCCGGCACCGGTCGCCGTCGCCCGGCGCGTAGTCGACGTAGTTGCCGACGAACAGGTCGAGCCAGCCGTCGCGGTCGACGTCGACGAACGAGGCGGCCACCCCCCAGAGGGGATCGTCGACGCCGCTGGCCGCGCCGACGTCGGTGAACGTGCCGTCGCCGTTGTTCCGGAAGAGCTGATTCGGCCCCTGCCGGGTGCGGTAGAGGTCGGTCCAGCCGTCGTTGTCGAAATCGCCGGCGGCCACGCCCATGCCGTACGAGCCGGCGTCGAGGCCGCTGCCCCCGGTCACGTCCGTGAAGCGCAGCACCGGGGCGCCGCTCGCATCCGTGGCCAGGTCGTTGCGGTAGAGGCGGTCGGTCAGAGGCCCGCCCGCCGACGGCGGGAACAGCGCGTCGTCCAGTGTCCGGCCGGGTCCGAGCATCTGTCCCTGCAGCAGATAGACATCGAGGTCGCCGTCGTTGTCGAAGTCGAACAGGGCCCCGCCCGAGCCGAGAACCTCGTTGAAGTAGTACTCGCCGGACATGCCGTTGAAGTGGACGAAGTCGATGCCCGCGGCCGCGGCTCGGTCCGTGAACCAGACCTCCCCGGCCGGAGTCCCGTCCGCGGGGGCATCGGCGGAGGCGCCCGGGGAGGGTCCGACCGACTGCCCGCAGGCGGCCGCGAGGACGGCCAATCCCCAGGCCGGCAGTCCGCATCGAACCGCCGACCGTTCCGGAAACTCCAGCCTCATCCAACCGACCGCGCCGAACACCTCGGCTATGCCGCGTTCCGGCGCCCGCTCAGCGTCACGAACCCGAAGACGATTGCAATCAACTCGGGCGACATGCCGCCCTCATGCTATCAACCACGGCCCCCCTGGTGTCAAACAGGAGCACGCAGGGTCAAAAAAAACGGAGCCGGGAGAGAAGGCCCTCTCCCGGCTCCGCAACAGAGGCAGGATGACTGCCCGCCCGTCAGACGGGCGGGCAGTCGACGTGACCGCGCGCTAGAAGCGGGCGGTGACCGCGAACTGGATGACGCGGCCTTCGAGCATCCGGTTCGCGCGCTCCCATTGCGTCAGGGCCTGGTAGGTCGCCCCGGTGCTGCCCCGCGCGTTCCGCGACCCCCCGTGGTCGAGGGTCACGCCGTTGTTCAGGGCGTTGTAGAGCGACAACCGCGCGTCGTAGCGCCAGCTCCCGATGTTGAACACCTTCTGGACGTTCACGTCGAGCTGCGTCCAGTAGGGCTGGAACTTCACGCTGTTGATCGGGATCATCGGGAAGTACTGGCTGGTCGAGCCGCGCCCCACCGTGGTGAACTGGTCCGGCACGATGGGCTGTCCGAGCATGCACGGCGCCATGCAGCGGCCCGCGCCGTTCGGATCGAACAGATCCGGCGTATAGGTCCGGTACAGGTCGTTGGTCGACGAACGGTGGATGAAGAGGCCTTCCTGCAGGCCGCCCCAGTCGCCGAGACCGCCCGGATACGCCTGCAGCGACGCGCCAAGCTGCAGGTCGCCGACGACCGGCAGCGAGAACGGCTGCGTGCCCGACAGCTTGAACTCGTTCCGGAACGGACGCGGGTACGTGCCGGCGTCGCAGAACCGCTGCCAGTTCGGCTCGTCTCCCCGCTCCATGATGTCCGAGCAGTTGTTGACCTCGCCGCCGTACCGGCTGCCGCCGCCGCCCCACCGGTCGTAGGTGTAGATGGACGTCCGGCCCGTGTCCTCCATCGACCAGCCGCCGAACAGGGTGCCGCCGCCGGCCAGCCGGCCCTGGATGCTCAGCTCGAAGCCCTTGTAGACGTTGCTGTAGCCGGGGCCCCGGGTGCGGTCGACGATGCCCGACGTGCTGGTGCGCACGTCCGGATCGATGTTGTAGGCGGTGAAGGAGCCGACCATCGGGTACGGACGCGCGACATCGAACGCCGTGTAGTTGTCGAACGTCCAGTTCGGGTTGTCGCTGCCCCACGTGTTGTGGTAGGTGCGCTGGCGGTACTCACCGCTCATCGACAGCCCCGGGATGATCTCCTGCTGGATGCCCACGGTCCAGATGCGGTTGTACTCGCGCGCGAAGTTGTTCAGGTCGGGCGAGCGCTCGGGATCCAGGATCGACCCGAAGGTGTCCGATCCGCTGGGGCCGATCTCCCAGTTCTGGGCGACCCCGTCGTAGTTGCTCCCGTAGGGGTCGAGCCCCGTGCACTCGCCGGTGCCGCCGCCGATGTCGCGGATGTGGCAGTCGAACCAGTCGCGGTAGTCGGAGCCGGAGGCCCCGTACGGGTAGCGGCGCACGATCTCGCCGCCGACGTCGCGCACGTACTTGTTCCAGCCGAACTTCAGCGCCGTCCGGGCGTCGCCGAACACGTCGTAGGCAACGCTCAGACGCGGCGAGATGTCGGGCCCCCAACTGGGCATCTCGTTCGACGGGCGCGCGGGCTGGAGCTGCGCGGGCACGAACCGGCCCGAGCCCTTCGGGGCCGCGGGAACCGAGACAGCCGCGAAGTCGACGCGCATGCCGTAGTTCAGGGTCAACCGGTCGATGGTCCACGAGTCCTGCGCGTAGACGCCGCCGTTGTAGTCCAACTGGTAGGTCAGGTTGGACGGGTGGTTGTAGATCTGGACCTGGTCAGGCGTGCCGAGCAGACCGCAGTTCCCCTGTGTCAGGCCTGCGGACGAGTTCGCGACCGCTTGCGGATGGTCGCAGTTGAACCAGTCCAGCCGGCCGACGGGGATCGGCGAGTTCTGGATGAGGTCGCCCCGGGGGTTTGCGCCGTCGTCGTAGATGAGGCGCAGATTGCCGTTGCTGTTGCTCGTGTGCCGGTTGCGGCCGTTCGTGACGTTCATCCCGACCTTGAAGCTGTGCGAGCCGGTGACGTACGACACCGCGCTCTGATAGGCCCAGCGGTGCGTGTAGTTGTTGTTCTCGCCACCGGCCTTGGCGCCGTACAGCAGCCCCAGCCGCTGGTCCTGGATGGGAACCTGGGTGTACCAGGGGTCGCCGCCCATGGCCGGCGACATCTGCGCCATGTGTGCGGCCGAGCCGACCGCGGGTCGGCACGGCGTATCGAAGCAGGTCGCGAGCGAGGCCGCGTCCGGCTTCTCCTGGAAGATCAGTTGGCCGTCGTCGCGGTACCGGTAGTAGCCGGGGTCCCAGTCCTCGTAGATCAGCGAGAACCCGAACTCGGCGAGCATCCGGTTCGACAGCGTCCCCGTCCACTTCGCGGTCCCCGTGTCGTAGTGCGGAGACGTCCACGACGACGACGCGGTGACGAGGTCGGTGCCCGTGCCGTGCTGGCTGAACCGGCGCTTCCGCACCTTGTCGAACATCGCCGAGATCTTGTGCTGCTGCGTCATCTGCCACGTCAGCCGCACGTTCGCGCTGTGGATGGTGTTGTTGTCCAGCGCCTGCGAATAGTCGGGGTTGACGCTGTTGGTGATCTCGTTGTTTACCCCGTTCCACCGGCCCGTCGAGAAGAACCACAGCCGGTCGCGGAACACCGGGCCGCCGATGGCCCCGTTGTTGTCGTAGATGAGGCTGACGCCGGTCGCCTGCCTCAGGCCCTGGTCATAGGCGAATTGGTTGGCCGCCCTTCCATCCCCCATGACGCCGAGGTTGTCGGCCTGCCAGTTGCCCGGTGTGAAGCCCGTGAACCAGTTCCCGCTGAACTGGTTGCCGCCCTCGTTCGGGATCATGTTGATGCGCAGGCCGCCGTTCTGGGTCTCCGCCCCCTGGCCCGACGTCGTGTACGACGTCTCCGCCGCCAGCATCGGGTTCAGGTAGGCCTGGTACCGGCCGTCGCTGATCATCGTGTTGATCATCATCCCGTCGACCTCGATGGTCGTGTGGGCGGCGTCGAGACCGCGGCCCATCATCTCGGACTGCTGCACCCCGGCGGTACCGCCCACGTCCGGCTTGTGCACCTTCACCCCCGGGATCAGGAGCGCGTACGACCACATGCTGCGGCCGGTCGGAATCGCCTCCTGCGTCTCGCGGGTCATGACCTCGATGCGCTGCACCTGCTGCACGTCGACCACCGGCGTCTCGCCGGAGACCGTGATGGTCTCCTCGACCGAGCCGACGGACATCACCGCGTCGATGGGCAGGGCCACGTCGGCGCCGAGGATGAGCTGGTCACGCACGAGCGTGCCGAACCCGGGCAGGGTGAAGACGACGGTGTACTCGCCCGGCCGCAGGTCGATGATGTTGTAGGCGCCGGTGCCGTCGGTGAAGACGACACGCGACCCCTCGATGAGGACGTCGCTCGACGCCTCGACGGTCACACCGGGCAGCACGCCCCCGGTGTCGTCCGTGACCGTGCCGCCAATCGAGCTCTGCGCCACGGCAACGGCGGGCGCGAGCAGCAGAACCGCTGCCGCGACCGCAAGGAACCTACCCAACCTCATGCGCGCACCTCCTGAATCAGAGACAACCAGTGAGACATCTCTTGCTGTTCAACTCCTGCAAAACGCCGATGCGAAACGCCGACCGAAATCCGCGCCGAACGCCGAAGTCCCCTGCCCGCGCGGCCCGTCAGTTGCGCCGGTCGCCGAGCCGCACGACGAAGCCGAACGAGACCGCGAACTCCTTGAAGTCCTCGCCGCCCGGGTTCACCAGCGACGACGTCCCCCTCAGGTCGGTCTGCGCGTCCTCGTCGGGGTACATCGTCAGGCGATAGTCCGCCTGGATGCGGAACGCCGTGTTCGGGGTCATGTCGATGTCGACGCCCCCGCCGGGCTGAATCGCCCAGTGGGTCGCGGTGTGCGCGAAGAAGCCGATCTTGCGCAGCGACCGCGCCACCCCGAAGAGCGCGTGGAAGTACGGCCGGACGCCGCCCGCCTGCAGGTGGAACCGCGGGCCGCCGACGACGCTGGCGGTCTGGATGTTCACGTGGCAGACGGTCAGGATGGGCGAGCAGTACTCGCCCTCGGGCCGGTTGAACGAGAGCGCCTGGAAGTCCTGGTTCGGATTGGGCCGGACCGGCATGTCGTTCGGGCCGCCGGAGTACATGTCGTGCGGGTCGATGCCCCGCCGGTAGTGCCCGTTCACGTCGAGGGCGAGAGACAGGCCCTCGTTCACCTCGTACGACGTGTCGAAGAAATAGCCGAAGGGCAGGCTCCCGGCGTTCGCGGCGAGTTGGTTGTTCGTCAGGAACGAGTACCCGACGGCCAAGTCGCCGCCCACCTGCGCCGACGCCGGCTGGGGCGAGCCGAGCGCCACCACCGCCGCGAGCACACAACCGAATACAAGATGCTTACGCATTATCCAGAACCTCCTCCGAAAGCCGTATCCACCGTTCGCACCCAGTCTGCCGCCCGACTGGAACTCCCCGACGCCGCCGAGCGCTGGCCCGGGACGCATGGGGAGCCGGTGCCGCCCCTCCTATAAGCAAGCACCGTGCCGTTCACATGCCGGAACCCGAGCCGCGCGATTCACGTAGGTACACGCACACTCGCCGGGCATCGAGGCCGTTCACCAATCCAAAACGTTGGAGAACCATCCAACGATTTGGTGGGCAGCCCGCGCCGACGGCCGAAGAGTGCCATGCAATTCGCCATCGAACCGCCGGAAGTCCAGGCCACTCACCGCCGTCGGAGGCACGGGAGAGCCCTCCGACAAACCGGAAGTTCCAGTTCCGACGGGCGAAAATTTCCACTAGACGCGCAATCAATCGTGCACCGTACCCGTTTGTCGCCCGTGGGTCAACAAGAATCTCGACCCGTGCCGCTTCCCGACCCGCCTCCGCGGGCCGGGAGGGCCCCGGCGGGTCTGCTACACTGGGCGCCGGCATGCTCGACCGGCTGCGCACCGTCCGGCTCCGCAACCGCGCGTGGCCCCGCCTGGCCGGCGCCGCCCTCGCGGCGTGGCTCGGATCGGCCGCCGGCGCGGAGAGCGCCCCCGGGCCGGCACCGCCCGAGGCCGGCGCGCGGGCCCAGAGCCGGCCGGCGCCCGGGGCGGCCACCTTCGCGAGAGACATCGCCCCCCTGCTCGTGACGCACTGCGCCGCCTGCCACCAGCCCGGCGGCATCGCCCCGTTCAGCGTGCTGGCCTACCGCGAGGTCCGGCCGTGGGCGCGGGCGATCCGTCAGTCGGTGCTCACCCGGTCGATGCCGCCGTGGAAGCCGAGGCCGGGCCACGGCGGCCCGTTCGTGGCCGAGCGGCGGCTGAGCGACGCCGAGATCGACCTCATCGCGGCCTGGGTGGACGCCGGCGCGCCGGAGGGCGACCCGGCGGAGCTGCCGCGGACGGGAGAGGCCCGGGCCGGAGGCTGGCGGCTCGGGACCCCGGACCTCGTCGTCGAGATGCCCGAGCCCTACCGGCTCCGCGCCGGCGCCGAGGGCGACGACATCCTCCGCAAGTTCGCCGTCCCCATCCCGGTGCGGGAGACGCGGTACGTGAAGGGCGTCGAGTTCCAGCCCGGGAACCCGCGGGTGGTCCATCACGCCAACCTGAAGATCGACCCGACCCCGGCGTCGCGCCGCCTCGACGCCGAGGACCCCGACCCCGGCTACGAGGGGGTCACCCCGTTCGACGCGCGGTTCCCGTTCGGCTACTTCCTCGGTTGGACGCCGGGGCAGGCGCGCCCGCTCGAGGCCGAGGGCATGGCGTGGCGGCTCGACCCCGGCTCGGACCTGCTGATCGAGCTCCACCTCACGCCGACCGACGAGCCGCAGCCGGTGCGGGCACGCGTCGGCTTCTTCTTCACCGACGAGGCCCCGACGAAGGTCCCGTTCACGATCCGTCTCGGCAAGCAGGACCTCGACATTCCGCCGGGGGCGGCCGACTACCGTAGCGTGGACCGCTACGTGCTGCCGGTCGACGTCGAGGTGCACGGCGTGCAGCCGCACGCCCACTACCTGGCCGACGAGGTGCGGGGCTGGGCCACCCTGCCCGACGGGAGCCGCCGGCCCCTCATCCGCATCGACGACTGGGACTTCCACTGGCAGGACTTCTACCGCTACGAGACCCCGTTCGTCCTCCCCCGGGGCACCGAGCTGGCGATGGAGTTCACCTACGACAACTCCGCCCGAAACCCGGACAACCGGTTCGCGCCGCCCCGCCGGGTGACCTGGGGCCAGGACTCGTCGAACGAGATGGGCGACCTGTGGATTCAGGTGGTGCCGGTGCGTCCCGCCGATCTGGGGCCGCTGACCCGCGACCGGCGGCCGACCGAGCTCGCCGAAGACATCGTGGGGTTCGAGATGGAACTGGCCGCCGACCCCGACCAGGTGATGATGCACGACGACGTCGCCTCCCTCTACCTGCAGTTCGGGAGGGTGCCGGAGGCGGTGGCCCACTACCGGGAATCGGCGCGGCTGCGGCCCGGGTCGCCGGCCGCCGCCTACAACCTGGGCACGACGCTCCTGCAGGCGGGCGGGCTCGACGAGGCGGCCGTCCATCTCGAGCGGGCGCTGCGGCTCGACCCCGACTATGCCCTCGCCCACAACAACCTCGGCGCCGTCCGCCGGCTGCAGGGCCGGCTGGACGACGCGGTGCGGCACTTCCGGCGGTCGCTCGCGGTCCGCCCCGACGACGGAGAGGCGCTCTACAACCTGGCCAACGCACTGATGATGCAGGGCGCTCTGGACGAGGCGGTCACCCTGTACCGCCGGGCCGTCGAGGCCGCGCCGGACGCGCCCGAGCCGGCGGCGGAGCTGGCGTGGCTGCTCGCGGCCCACCCGGAACCGGCGCGGCGCGACCCCGTCCGCGCCGTCGCGCTCGCGGAGCGGGCGGCGTCGCTGACCGGTCACGCCCAGCCGCCCGTGCTCGACGTGCTCGCCGCCGCCTACGCCGCGGCCGGCCGGCTCGACCGCGCCGTCGCCACCGCCGAGCAGGCCCTCGGCCTCGTGCCGGCGGGGCGCGACGACATGGCCGCAATCATCCGCGAGCGGCTGGAAGGGTACCGTGGCGCCCTGCGGACCTCGCCGGGCCGCCGGTAGACTCTCTCCGCCGGGCGTGGCCTCTTCAGCTCGTCGGTCCGAGGCGGAGCCGCGCCGGATTCTCAGGTGTGATCGAACCTCATGGTATCGTGGTTCGAACCCCGGACGACGGCGCGGGTCGTGGGCGGGCCGGTGCCGGGGAGTCGTTCGTCGGCGGACGAGGAGGCTGCGTTGGAGTTCTGGCAGATCGTCACGATCGGTACGCAAGCCATCGTTGCGGCGGCCACCGTGGGGGTTCTGTGGCTCGCCGCCCGCAAGGACAGCAGAGACGCCAGAACCGAGTTTCAGCAGGCCGTCGAGACGCTCATGGCCGGCAGGCTGGAAGCCATGGATGGAAGGATCGCCGGCAAGCTGGAAGCCATGGACGGCAAGATCGACAGCATCCGCACCGAGAACGCCGACATCAAGGTGCGCCTGAACGCCATCGAGGAGCATCTCCGGCAGCGCCGAGCCAAGTGACGCTTCCGGGTTCTCTACCGGCCGGTTGACACCGCATGTCACGCCGACGCCGCCCCGCGCCCCGGTCTCGACCCTCGGCGGCGTCGCCCCGTCCGGGCGGTTCGGTCGGTGCGCACGGCGGCCGGGCCTCGACCGGCGGATTCGGCCGCGCGGCGCTCGCCATCTTCGGTCTCGCCCTCGCGGTCCGGCTCGTCCACGTCTGGCAGCTCCGGTCGGCCCCGTTCTTCGACCTCGCGATGGGCGACGCGCAGAGCTACCACGCGTGGGGCCTGGAGATCGCGGGCGGCGACTGGCGGGGCGGCGAGACCTTCTACCAGGCGCCGCTCTATCCGTACTTCCTCGGGCTCGTCTACACGCTCTTCGGCCCCAGCCTGCTCGCGGTGCGTCTGTGTCAGATCGTGCTGGGCTCGGCCGCCTGCGCCCTCCTCGCGGTGGCCGGGAACCGGCTCTTCTCGAGGCCGGCGGGCATCGTCGCGGGCGTGATGCCGGCCGTCTACGCGCCGGCCATCTTCTTCGACGGCCTGGTCCAGAAGACCGCGCTCGGCCTGTTCCTGCTGTGCCTCCTCCTCGCCCTGCTCGCCCGGCTCGTCACCGAGCCGGGCCGGCCCCGGGCGTGGCTGTGGCCCGGCGTGGTGCTCGGCGCCCTCGTGCTGACGCGCGAGAACGCCCTCGTCTTCGCCGCGGTGCTGCTGGGCTGGCTCGTCGTGTCGCGCGACACGGGGCGGCGGCACCTGGCGCGGGCGGGGGCCCTGACTTTCGGGCTGGCCCTCGTGCTCCTGCCGGTGGCGGCGCGGAACCAGGCGGTCGGCGGCGAGTTCCTGCTGACGACGGCCCAGTTCGGGCCCAACTTCTACATCGGCAACAACCCCGAGGCCGACGGGACCTACCGTCCCCTCGTGCCGGGGCGCGGCGACCCCCGGTTCGAGCGCCGCGACGCAACGCAGATCGCCGAGCGCGAGGTCGGGGCGACCCTGACCCCCGGACAGGTGTCGAGCTACTGGACGGGCCGGGCGCTGGAGTACATGCGAACCCAACCGGGAGACTGGCTGCGGCTGACCGGGCGCAAGGTGATGCTGACCCTGAACGGGTCGGAGGTGGCCGACACCGAGGACCAGCTCAGCCACGCCGACTGGTCGCTGCCGCTCCGCCTCGCCGGCCACGTCTGGCACTTCGGCCTGCTCGCGCCCCTGGGGGTGGCGGGCATCTGCCTGACGTGGGGCCGGCGCCGGCAGCTCCGGCCGTTCCACCTGATGCTCGCCGCCTACGCGGCGAGCGTGGTGGCGTTCGCGGTGATGGGGCGCTACCGCCACCCCCTGGCCCCGCTCCTGATGCTCTTCGCGGCGGCCGGGGCGGCGGCGGTGTGGGAGCTGGCGAGGCGCGGAAGGCGGACGGGTTGGACCCGGCAGACGGCCTGGGCGGGCGCGGCGGCGGCCGGGCTGCTCGTCGTCTGCAACTGGCCGGTGCTCTCGATGAGCGACATGCGGGCCATCACCGCCCTGAACGTGGGGACCGAGCTGCAGGCGGAGGGCCGGCTCGACGAGGCGGTCGAGCAGTACCGGCAGGTGCTGGCGCTGACCCCCGACGACGCCCTCGCCCACAGCAACCTCGGCACCGCCCTCGCCGCCCAGGGCCGCCTCGACGAGGCGGTCGGCCACTACGAGCAGGCGCTGGCCCTGGTGCCCGGGGACGCCGACACGCACTCGAACCTGGGCAACGCCCTGCTCTCGCTCGGCCGCGCCGACGAGGGCGTCGCGAGCCTCCGGCGGGCCCTCGACGTCGACCCCGGCTCGGCCGAGGCCCACGCGGCCCTGGGCATCGCCCTGCACGACGGCGGCGAGCTCGACGACGCCATCGTGCACCTGCGGCGGGCCATCGACCTCGGCGTGGTCGCCGCCGAGCTGCACAACCGGCTGGGCATCGCGCTCGGGTCGCAGGGCCGGCTCGACGAGGCGACGGTCGAGTTCCGCCGCGCCGTCGGTCTCGAGCCGGGCCACGTCGACGCCCACGCCAACCTCGGCACCGCCCTCCAACTGCAGGGGCGGCTCGACGAGGCGGTGGCGCAGTTCCGGGAAGCGCTACGGGTCGCGCCGGACCACCCGGACCTGCAGGCCAGGCTCGACGCCGCCCTCGCCGAGCGCGCGGGGCGTTGAGGTCCTGGGAGCGCCGGTCTCTCACGACTGCTCGGCCTGGAAGATCCTCTGCTTGGCCTCCTTGCGAGACAGCCCCTGGAGTTGCTCCCAGGACGCCACGATACGCTCGCGCTCCTTCTCGACCGCCTCGCGGACAGCCTTCTTGACGGCCTTCTCGACCCCCTTCGCGATCGCGTTCTCGACCGCGGCCTTCCTGATGGCCTGACGCGTCTCAAACATCCTTCGCCCCCAATCGAACAACGCCGCCAGCGGAACCACGAATGCCCAGTACAAACGGGAAACCGCCGTTTCGAAGCTCTGGTACGCCCAGGAACCCGATTCCGACCAGAGCTGGAGAATCGCCACGCTGGCACAGCCGACCACGGCGAAGCCGACCGCCTGTACCCCGATACCCCGTTCCGACGAATCGTTCGGCGAGCCCGCTGTCTCCATCGACGATACGTCAGTGCAAGTACGCTGCCACGAACGAGCACCCGCATCGTGCGCGAGCCGCAAAAGGCCGCGATCTCTACCGTTCGACGCCGTCGCGCCGCCGCACGTTCACGGTCGTTTCGGAGGCGACCGACCAAACGCCGTGCCGGACGCGCACGCTACCCAGGACGCGCACACTACTCCAGCTCGTCGTCCTGCCACGGGACCCGGCAGGGCTCGCCGCGGAGATACCGCGCGAGGTTGGCGGACATGCGCTGTACCGCGGCCGACTGCCCCGCCTCCGCCGCGACGGACATCGCGAGGCGCTGCCACTCGACCGCCCCCGCGAACTGCCCCAGCTCGGCGTGGGCCATCGCCATCGTCTCGGCCACCGCGGTGGTACGGAACTGCCCGGCCAGGGCCTGCGCCAGCGCCAGGGCCCGCGCGCCGTCGCGCAGCGTGTCGTCGGGGGCGGCCGCGAGCAGCCGGGCGAGGGCGATGGGGAACGCGGGCTCCCACGGATGCCGCTCGACGCCGGCCTCGAGCCGGGCGAGCGCCTCGCGGTGGCGCCCCAGCCCGACCAGGGCCAGCACCTCGCCGAAGCGGGCGTCGCGGCGGTCCGGGACCTGCTCGTAGTAGGCGAGGGAAGCCGCGGCGCGTCCCGACCGGCGCAGCGTCTCGGCGAGGCGGAAGTGCGCCTCTCCGCCGGCGGGGGCCTCGGACGCGGCCAGCGTGTAGTGTCCGATGGCCTCGTCCACGCGGCCACCCGCCTCGCGCACGGCGCCGATGGTGAGCTGGACCCGCGCCGTCAGCGCCGGATCGAGCCGCGCCGCCTCCGCGAGGTACGCCACCGCCGCCTCCGCGTCGTCGCCCGACAGGTGAAGGGCCATGCCCAGGTACCAGTTCGGCATGGGGTCGCCCGGCGCGAGGGCGAGGGCCTGCCGGAACCGGGCGAGGGCCTCCGGCCAGTCGCCGATGGCGGCGGCGTCCAGTCCCCGCGCCCGGTGGTCGCGGCTGTCGACCGGAGCCGGGGCGTCGGCCCCGCCGGTGCCCGCACCCAGGTCGAGCGGGGCGAGGGCGACCGGCGTCAGCGCCGCATCGCCCTCGCGGACGCGGTACGCGCGGTCCAGCGCGACCTCGGCGTACACGTCGGTCTCTCCGGTGGCCGGCCACGTGATGGCCACCCGCCGTACCGCAACTGCCGCCCCGAGCCCGATCTCCTGCTGCAGGCTCGACCCCCCGAAGCTGCCGCCGGCCCCCACGGTGACGTGGACCTCCCGCTCGCCGCCCGGGGTGACCGCGGTGACCGCGATCCGCGCGCCGATGGCGGCCCGGTTCGAGGCCGCCCCCTCGAGGCGCAGGGTCAGCCAGCGGTTGCCGTGGCCGGGGTTCAGGTAGAGGGCGTTGGGGAAGGTGTCGCCCTCGAAGGCGCCGCCGGCGACGTGGTAGAGGTCCTGGTCGCCGTCGGCGTCGAGGTCGCCGAACGACACCCCGTGCCCCTTCTGCAGGTGCCCGAAGCCGCCCGACGAGGTGACGTCCTGGAAGCGCTCTCCCCCGGCGTTCCGGAACATCAGGTTGGGGATGAGCATGCGGTAGTCGGGGTCACCGGTGCCCAGGTAGAGGTCGAGGAACCCGTCGTTGTCGAGGTCGCCGAAGTTGGACCCCATGCCCACCATGAGCCGGTCGAGGCCCGCCGCCGCGGTGACGTCGGTGAACGTGCCGTCGCGGTCGTTGCGGTAGAGGCGCGGCAACTGGCCCTGGTGCGGCTGGCCGAGGCGCTCGAGGACCACGTCGGCCAGCCCCCCGCTGAACCCGCTGACGAAGAGGTCCTCCCACCCGTCGTTGTCGTAGTCGAAGAACCACGTGGGGAAGCTCACCGGGGGCCCCTCGACCCCCGCCTCGGCCGCCGCGTCGCGGAACGACCACGCGCCGCCGGGGCCGGGCCCCTCGTTGTGGAAGAGCAGGTTGGGCTCGTCGGGGCGGAGCCGGGTCACGTAGAGATCGAGGCGGCCGTCGTTGTCGTAGTCGCCCCAGACGGCGCCCTTGACGAACCCGACCACCGCCACCCCGGCCTCGGCCGCGACGTCGGTGAACGTGCCGTCGCGGTTGTTGCGGAAGAGCCGGGAGGGATACACCGACCCGCCGCCGGGCACGGCCGCACCGGCGCCGCCGGGGGGGACCCGGGACTCGTTGCCGATGAAGAGGTCGACCCACCCGTCGTTGTCGTAGTCGCCCCACGCCGCGGCCTGCGTGGGGGCCGGCATGAGCAGTCCCGCCGCCTCGGTGACGTCGGTGAACGTGCCGTCGCCGTCGTTCCGCAGGAGCGAGTTGGGGTGCCCGGTGTCGAGCCACGCTCCGCGCAGGACCAGCAGGTCGAGGGACCCGTCGTTGTCGTAGTCGGCGTGAATGACGTGGAGGCCGCTGACGAGCCCGTCGAGCCCGGCCTCGGTGGTCCGCTCCGTGAAGGTGCCGTCGCCCTCGTTCCGGAAGTACCGCAACTGGTTGGCGTTCTCCCCCTCCGCCACCGCGAACAGGCCGGCCGACGACGCGACGATGTCGAGGCGCCCGTCGCCGTCGAAGTCGTCCATGACGCTGCCGCCCTTCCGTCCCGGGTCGTCGAGGCCGAGCCGCCCCGCCACGTCGGGGAAGCGGCCGACGTCGTGCTCGGACCGGAACGCCCCGGGGGGCACGAGCCACCGCTCGGGCACGTGGAACGGGTACTCGCCAATCATCATGTAGGCGAGGTTGAGCAACCATTGCGCGGCCAGCGCGGTCGACTCGTCGGGAGGATCGCCCAGGACGCGGGCGTACTCGGCGATGGCCCGCCGGGCCGCGGCGCCGTCCGGGTGCACCGCCGCGCGGCCGACCGGCACCGAGCAGCGGGCGGCGGCGGGCCCGGAGACGCAGTTGCGCTGCATGGCCACCCGCAGGTGGGACAGGGCGAGGAGCTGCCGCACCGCGCTGACGAACGTGGGCGAGATCGACCGGTCCGCGACCGCCTCGTCGAGGACGCCCTCGAACGCCGCCGCCGCCTCGTCGCTCCGGCCGGCGTAGAGCAGGTACCGCGCGATCTCCGAGCGGTAGCGCAGCAGATCGGGCAACGCGGCGGGCGGGGTCACCGCGCTCAGGGCCCGGGCCCGCATCGAGCCGGCGTAGGGGTTCGTCTGCGCCGCCGCGGCGGCCATCGCCTCGAGCCGCGCCACCATCGCGGCGGTGCCGGACCGGCCCGCGTCCTCCTGCCCGACCGCCGCCGGGGTCGCCGCGAGGACGGCGGCGGCCATCGCGAGCCCGATCCGACGGACGCCACACCCCTTCATGCTGCCCTCACCGTACCGGGTCCGTGTCGATGTGCGATACGACCCGCAAGACAGGCCTCCACGGCATGCCCCGTCCCGCCGCCGCGTCGCCGAACCTGCCGCTCGTGGCCGAGAGCGCCCGCTGCCGGCCCCCGGCGATGCGGGGTTCGGCAACCGGGCGCCCGCCGGCGCCGGTCACCGCAGTTGCGCCCGTAGTCCCGTCAACTGCGGATGGCCGGGGAGAATGGACAGCGCCTCGCCGAGCCGGTCCCGCGCCTCCCCGACGCGGCCGAGGCCGGCGAGGGCCATGACGTACCCGACCCAGGCGTCCGCGAACCGCGGATCGGCCGCCACCACCTGACGGTAGTGCCCGAGCGCCGCCTCCGCCCGTCCCGTCACCCGCAACGCGTCGGCGAGGCCGACCCGCGCCTCCAGATAGTCGGGCTGATGCTCGACCGCATCGCCGAACCGCTCCGCCGCCTCCGGGAAGCGGCCGTCGAGCGTCGCCACCATGCCGAGGCCGAAGTGCGCCCTCGCGAAGTCCGGCGTGCGGCGGATGGTCTCTTCGAACTGCTCGACCGCGCCGCCCGCGTCCCCCGCCATCATCAGTGCCGTGCCCAGCCGATGCCGCAGCGCGGGGTCGTCCGGCGCCAGCTCCAGCCCCCGGCGGAACAGGTCCTCGGCCGCCGCCAGCTCTCTGTTCTGCAGCGCCCGCAGCCCGCGGGTCTCGTAGGTGATGGCGCTCTCCAGCACCTCCGAGTAGACGTCCATCAACGGATCGGGCACCGCCGCGACGCCGCCGCCCCGGCGGCGGAGATGCGCCTCGGCCGCGCCGAGATCGCCGAGCTGCCGATAGGCCATCGCGAGCGGATAGTGCAGACTCGTCGCGCGCCCGTCGGCGGACAGCGCACGCGTCAGGTAGTCGACCGCGCGCGAAGGCTCGCCCTTCGCCAGCGCCGCCCGACCCATGCCCGCCAGCGCCGCGGCGAGGCCGGCATCGAGGGTCAGCGCACGCATGAACGCCTCCTCCGCCGCGTCGGGCCGGCTCTGGTCGAGCAACGTGTCGCCCAGGCGGACCAGGGCGGTCAGGTCCGTCGGCCGCAGCTCGTGGGCGCGCGCGAAGAGCTCCGCCGCCGCCGCCCGATCGCCCTCGACGGCATGAAGCTGCCCGAGGTAGTACGGCCAGCGCACCTCGTCGGGCGCGAGGTCCATCGCGCTCCTGAAGCAGTCGGCGGCCGCCTCGCGGTACTCGGCGGCCATGAGCACCAGGCCGAGCTCTCCGAACGCGTCGGCGAGCTCGGCCGGCGGGGAACCGGGCTCGGCGAGCCTCGCGTCGAGGCGCGCGTGACGTTCGCGCACCTGACGCTCCACCGATGCCGCCACGCCCGACAGATCCGGCAGGACAATCGGCTGCCGGGGGCCGCCCGCCCGCATGGCGCGACCGTCGCCCGGGAGACGCGACACCAGGGCGCTCTCCTCGGGCGCGGCGCAGCCGGCCGCCAGCACCGCGGCGCATGCCAGCGACCACGTCGCGAGCCGGCGTCCCGTCATGTCACCCGCCCTCGCCTTCGTGCAGCGTCGTGTAACGGCCGGGAGGAACGTCGCGCCACGTCTCGGTGCGGCCGCCGGGCCAGGTGACGCGAACCTCGACGGGGGCCGCCGACGCCCCCAGCCCGATCAGGACGCGCGGATCCTGCGCGGAGGCATAGCTGCCGTCGGAGCGTGCCCGGCGCCACACCCGCGAGCCGTCCTCCAGCACCACCTCCACCCGGGCGCCGATCATGTCGCGCGGCGCATCCCCGCCGACGAGCCGCAGGCCCACCCACCGGTTGTCCTCGCCGACCCGGTTCACGAGCAGACGTACCGGACCCGCACCGTTGCCGACCAGCACGTCGACGTCACCGTCGTTGTCGACATCGCCGAACGCGGCGCCCCGGCTGACCTCCGACAGGCGGAACACCTCGCCGGCGCGGTCCGTCACGTCGTCGAAGCGCCCGTCGCCCCGGTTGCGGAACAACAGGTTGCGCTGCTGCAGGGGAAACGGGTTGTCGGGCCCCAGCAGGTCCATGTCGCGGGTGACGTGGCCGTTGACCGAGAACAGGTCCAGCCGGCCGTCGTTGTCGAAGTCGAGCCACGCGGTCCCGAAGCCGGTGTAGGGCAGGCTGGGCAGACGCAGGAACGCCTGCATGCTCCGCTCCTCGAAGAGTCCGGAGCCGTCGTTGACGTAGAGGGTGCTGCCCTGACCGATGAGCTCGGTGACGAACAGGTCCTCGTCGCCGTCGTTGTCGAAGTCGCCGGCGTCGACGCCCATGTCCGCCTTGGCTTCCCCGCCGGCCCCCAACGCCGCCCCCCACAACGGCGCCCGGTTGACGAAGGTGCCGTCGCCGCGGTTGATCCACAACTGGTTCTCCTGCTGATCGTTGGCGACGAAGATGTCCATCCACCCGTCGTTGTCGAAGTCCGCCGTCGACACCCCGAGGGCCGGACCGAATTCCCAGGCGACGCCGGCCTCCGCCGTCGCGTCGACGAAGGTGCCGTCGCCGCGATTGCGATACAGGCGATCGGGCTGGGCGCGGTAGATCTCGGGCGGGCAGTAGTCGGGCGGTCCCGAGCGGTTGAAGCACGGGATGTGGGTGTCGAGGCTGAAGCTCAGGTAGTTGCCGACGAAGAGGTCCAGCCACCCGTCGCGGTCGTAGTCGAGAAAGGAGGCCGACACCCCCCAGCGGTCGGGATCGTGGGTGCCGCTCTCTTGCGACACGTCCGAGAACGTCCCGTCGCCGTTGTTCCGGAACATCCGGTTCCGCTCGAACCCGGTGAGGTAGAGGTCGACCCAGCCGTCGTTGTCGTAATCGCCGGCCGCGACCCCCATGCCGTGCCCCCCCGCGTTCAGCCCGCTCGCGGCCGACACGTCCGTGAAGCGCAACCGGGGGCCGTCCGGCGACGGCTCCAGATCGTTGCGGTAGAGGCGGTCGGTGAGAGGGCCCTCCGGCGGCGGGATCAGCGGGTCGCCGCTTCCCAGCACGCGCCCCTGCGTCACGTAGGCGTCGAGGTCGCCGTCGTTGTCGTAGTCGAGCAACGCCACGCCGGGACCCATGATCTCGGTCTGATGGAAGTCGCCGGTCATGCCGTTGAAGTGCACGAAATCGAGCCCCGCCGCCGCCGCGCCCTCCGTGAACCACTCACCGGGGGCCGGGCCGACGGCGGCGTCGGCCCCCGCCGGCGCGACGCCGGCGGTAGAGTCCGACGGCGGGGCGCAGCTTCCCGCCACGCACGCCGCCGTCAGGCACAGGAACCTCGCGACGGCGGCCGTCCGGGTCGATTGTCGTTGCGTCACGAGTGTCGCACTCACGTCGGACGATCGGGAATCCACCGGCCCGGCAGCCCGTGGAAGTCCCCGTTGCATTCGAGCAGCGATGCATCCCGATCGGACTGCGTTGTTCGTCGGTTACACACCCCGGCATGCGCCCTCCTGACGCCTTGTCAGTCGGCGCCTCGGCCCTTTGCCGGAGCCCTCCGGGCGCGGTGCAACGCGGGGTCCCACCACGGGCTGCCAGGGTCGATTATCCCACCGGCGGCGGGACGCCTGCAATCAGGCCGCGGGCCGCGGTGGGTCGGATTGCAGGGCGAGAAGAGAACGCCCCGGTGGCGGCCCGCACCGCGGACGCCGGCCGGCGGTCCTGTAACATGAGAGCACAGGAGGCGACTTGACCACGACGATGCTCGACCGTGGCGACCTGGAGACCCTGCGTGCCCGCGAAAGGGAGCTGACCGCGGCTCACGACGGGTTCCGCTCGGCCGGCCTGGCCCTGGATCTGACCCGCGGCAAGCCGAGCCCGGCCCAGCTCGCCCTGTCCGACGACCTCGACGCGGAGGGCGGGCCGTTCACCGCCGCCGACGGGACCGACGTCCGGAACTACGGCGGGCTCGACGGCCTGCCGGAGGCCCGGCAACTGGGCGCGGCGTGGCTCGGCGTGCGTTCCGAGGAGGTGATCGCCGGAGGCAACAGCAGCCTCACGCTGATGTACCTGTACCTGCTGAACGCTTGGCTTCGCGGCCCGGCCGCGCCGGACGGCGCGTGGCGGAAGTCGGAGAGCGTTCGGTTCCTCTGCCCCGTGCCCGGCTATGACCGCCACTTCGCGATTCTCGAGGAGCTCGGCATCGAGATGGTCAACGTGCCGATGCGCGACGACGGTCCGGACATGGACCAGGTCGAGGCGCAGGTGCGCTCCGACCCCTCCATCCGGGGCATCTGGTGCGTGCCGAAGTACTCCAATCCCGGCGGACAGGTCTATTCCGAGGCCACCGTGGACCGTCTCGCCAGGCTCGCGGTCATCGCCGGCCCGCACTTCCGCATCCTGTGCGACAACGCCTATGCGGTCCACGATCTCGACGACGAGCCGCCGCCGCTGGCCAACGTCATGGATGCGTGCCGGCGCCACGGCACCGAGGACAGCCTGGTGCTCTTCGCGTCGACGTCCAAGGTCACGCGCGCCGGCGCCGGCATCAGCTTCATGGGCGGTTCACCGGCCACCCTCGACTGGTTTCGGCGTCGGATGCAGGTCGTGACCATCGGGCCGGACAAGATCAACCAGCTTCGGCACGTCCGGTTCCTGCGCGACATGGATCACGTACGGGCGCACATGCGGAAGCACGCGGCGATCCTTCGCCCCAAGTTCGAGCTGGTGTTCCGACGGCTGTCGGAGGCATTGGACGGAACCGGGACCGGTTCCTGGACGACGCCGCGCGGGGGCTACTTTCTTTCGTTCGACGCCCGCCCCGGCCTCGCCGGCGAGATCGTCCGCCTCGCGGCCCGCGCCGGCGTGAAGCTCACCCCGGCCGGGGCCACCTTTCCCTATGGGCGGGATCCCGAGGATTCCAACATTCGGATCGCGCCGACGTTTCCGGAGCTCGCCGATCTCGATCAGGCGATGCGGGTATTCGTGGTGTGCGTCGAGCTCGCGTCGGTCAGGAAGACCCTGGAGGACCGATAGCAGCCTCCCCCGGTGACGAGGAGCCATCGGGTCGACGATGGGATTGGACCGTACGTGGACCCGTGGAGGAACGCCGCCTCCCTCCGCTCGGGCGGGAACCGCCGGGCTCGCCCGAGCCCGCCCCCGGCCGTACCGCCGGGGGCGCGGGAAACCGGCCGCGTGCTACTTCCCGGACTTTTTTCTCCGCGCCGCCCAGTATGCGGTCATCCGCTCGGACACCGCTTTCTTTTCCTCGGGCGTCATCTGACGGCGCTTTCTCCTCGGCTTGGCCTCGGACGCGGTATCCGCGGGCGCGGGCGCTGCCGCCGCCGCGGGCGCCGGCTTCCGGGGTGAAGGCGACCGCCGGGCCCTGCGCCGGGGTTGCGGGGCGGAGTCTCCCAGCATCTTCTCGACGTCGCTCAACGCCTTGATCTCGGCCTGGAGGCGCTCGATCTGGCTCTGCCGTTCGGCAATCGCGTCTGATATGACACTCATGGGGCTAAAGAGTAGCGGCACGTAACACGGATTGTCAAACGTATTTGCAGCCGGCGGGGCGCGGGGTGAGGGAGAGCCGCCGCCTCGCGGGGGCGCAACGGATGGGAAACCGCGGCGGTTGTGGTAACTTAGTCCCGTGCCGCGGCGAGCGTCGGGGCGTGGCGCAGCCTGGTAGCGCGCCTGCTTTGGGAGCAGGAGGCCCCCGGTTCGAACCCGGGCGCCCCGACCAGTTTCGACCGCCGGACGCGGATGCGGGGCCGCCCCACCGGGCGAAGTCCATCGCTCCCGGAGCTCGCCCCGAGAGCCGGCCGGCAAGGGCGCCTCCCGCGCCCTTCGACCCCGGACGGCTGCCCGGGAACGGCGCCGCAGAGCGGATCGGCCGGCAGTCCGCGCCGTTTCACGGCAACTCCTCGCCCGCCCATCCTCGCCTGCGGCTCCGATGGGCGCCCAACCAACCCGCCAGGAGTCCGCGCCGTTTCACGGCAACTCCTCGCCCGCCCATCCTCGCCTGCGGCTCCGATGGGCGCCCAACCAACCCGCCAGGAGTCCGCGCCGTTTCACGGCGCGAACTCCTACCTGAAGAAAGCGACGCCGTGCCAGGAATCGGAGGCCGGCAGCTCCCAGCGGCCGGCCCGGACCTGCTCGACCTTCGTCAGCGTATTGTCGAAAACCACGGTCCGGGGACTCACTTCACCGCTCTCGGCGAGATCGGCGAACCGCTCCCGGGACACTCTGGCAATGCCGGCCTCGTCGCGATAGAGCACCGGCGCATGGTTCACGAGCTCGACGCCCAGCTCGGCCTGCAGCCCCTTCATGCGGCGCACGAGGGCGTCGACGGAGCAGCCGGACGCGCCGGCCGCCCGCTCGTCGACGGCCACGAAGATGAACTGGTCGTACCGTACGTCGCGGGCCGCCTTCAAGGGAACGTCGTGCGCGGCCCATTGGTCGATGAAGGCGTCCACCTCGCCGGTCACGCGTGCGCGCTCGCCGGCGGCCAGCGGACGCTCGGCCGCGAAGATCCACAGACGCGCTTCCGGCGGCAGCTCATCGAAGTTGACTCGTGGCATCTCGCAAACCTCCCCGGACCCCAATCTACACCGGCTCCTTCACGGTGACCGCGTCGAGGAACGGCATCATCCCCCTGAGCTCGGCCCCGACCTTCTCGATCTGATGCTCCTGCTCGGCCCGCCGCTGCGCCATGAACCAGGGCCGGCCGGCCTTGTCCTCGGCGATCCACTTGTCGGCGTAGACCCCGTCCTGGATGTCCTTCAGAATGCCCCGCATCGCCTCGCGGGTGGCGTCGGTCACGACCCGCGAACCGCCGGTGTAGTCGCCGTGCTCGGCGGTGTCGCTGACCGAGTAGCGCATGTAGTTGAGGCCGCCGCGGTAGATGAGGTCCACGATGAGCTTCAGCTCGTGCATGCATTCGAAGTACGCCACCTCGGGCTGATAGCCGGCCTGCACCAGCGTTTCGAAGCCCGCCTTGATGAGCGCGCTGACGCCTCCGCACAGGACCGTCTGCTCGCCGAACAGGTCCGTCTCGGTCTCCTCCGCGAAGGTCGTCTCGATGACGCCGGCCCGCGTCAAGCCGAGGCCCTTCGCGTAGGACAGGGCCAGCGGCTTCGCGCTCCCCGTCGCATCCTGCTCGACCGCGATCAGGGCCGGCGTGCCCCCGCCCTCGAGAAACACCTCGCGCACGCGGTGACCCGGGGCCTTGGGCGCGATCAACGTGACGTCGACGTCCGGCGGCGGGGCGATGGTCTTGAACCGGATGTTGAAGCCGTGGGCGAACATCAGCATGTCGCCGGGCGCGAGATTGGCCGCGATCGACTGGTCGTAGATGGCCCGCTGCTTCGTATCGGGCGCGAGAATCATGATCACGTCGGCCCACGCCGCGGCCTCGGCGCCGCTCTTCACCGTCAACCCGTCCGCTTCCGCCCGGGCGCGGGAGCGGCTGCCCTCCGCCAGCGCGACCTGCACCGGGACCCCGCTGTCCTTGAGGTTCAGGGCATGGGCATGACCCTGGGAACCGTAGCCGAAGACGGCGACCTTCCTGCCCTGTATGAGAGAGAGATCCGCCGCGTCGTCGTAGTGAATCGTTGCCATTCTGGTTTCCGCCTCGTCAGTGGGAATGATCCCGAGGGTCTCGGGACGGGACTACCGGGTTGCGCCGATTACACGGAATAGGAAACGTGGTCGCCGGGCTCGACCTCGGCCGGGGCGTCGGCCGTCTCCGTCGCCACGCTCTGCTGTCCCCGCGACATGGCGACCCGTCCGGTCCGCACTATCTCGAGCACGCCGTAGGGCTGCAGGACGCCCAGCAACCCGTCGATCTTGTCCTCGGTGCCGGTCGCCTCGACGATCAGCGACTCGGGCGCCACGTCGACGACACGGCCCCGGAACGTATCCACGATCTGCATGACCTGGGTTCGCGTTTCCTGGGTCGCCGCCACCCTGATGAGCGTGAGGTCCCGAATGACGGCCGCGTCGCCGGTCAGGTCGGTGACCCGCAGGACGTTCACGAGCTTGTACAGGTTGGCTTCGAGGCGCCTCGCGCCGTTGTCGTCGGTGTCGACGACGATGGTCATGCGAGACACGCCGGCCACCTCGGTGCGGCCCACCGTCAGCGATTCGATGTTGAACGCCCGGCGGCGAAACAGCGACGCCACCCGGTTCAGCACCCCGGGCTTGTCCTCGACGTGCACGACAAAGGTACGCCGCATGGTCCTCCCGCGTCGGTTGCGCCGCACGGGGAGTCCGTGGTGCGCTGGCCCGCCAATCGTCGCCCGACGCCTCCGCCCCGGCGCCCGGCCAATCCTGCAGGAGTCCGCGCCGTTCCACGGCGCAGACGCCTAGTCGTCCGCCGTCTCGACGATGGGGCTGGGGCTCGGCCGCCGGATCATCGCGTGCAGGTCGGCGCCGGCCGGCACCATCGGATAGACGGTGTCCTCCTGCTCGACGCGGAAGTCGATGACCACCGCGCCGGGCTCGGCCCGCGCCATCGCCACCGTCGGCTCGACGTCCTGGCGCCGCGACACCGTCGCGCTGCGCAGGCCGAAGGCCTCGCCCAGCTTCGCGAAGTCGGGGCTGAGCAGCGGCGTGGCCGCGTAGCGCCGCTCGTAGAAGAACTCCTGCCACTGCCGCACCATGCCCAGATAGCCGTTGTTGATGATGGCCACGTTGACCTTCACCTTCTCCTGCGCGATGGTGGCCAGCTCGCACATCGTCATCTGGAAGCCGCCGTCGCCCACGATCGCCCACACCTCGGCTTCGGGCCGCGCGAGCTTCGCGCCGACGGCAGCGGGCAGGGCGAACCCCATGGTTCCGAGGCCCCCCGACGTAATCAGCGACCGGGGCTCCTGGTGGTGGTAGTACTGGGCCTCCCACATCTGGTGCTGGCCCACGTCCGTCACCACCACCGCCTTCCCGTCGGTCATCCGCCAGATGTCGTTGATGACGTGGGCGGCGTACAGGTGCCCGCTGTCGGGCAGGTTCTGCACGTCGCGGACGGCCGAATCGCCCTTCATCTCCGCGATCGAGTCGAGCCACGCGCCGCGGTCGCCGCCCTCGATGCGCGGCAGCAGCTCCCGCAGCACGTTGGACAGGTCGCCGGCCAGGGTGACGTCGACGATGACGTTCTTGTTGAACTCGGCCGGGTCGATGTCGACGTGGATCTTCCGCGCGTTGGGCGCATACGTCTTCACGTTGCCGGTGACGCGGTCGTCGAAGCGCATGCCGAACGCGAGCAGGAGGTCGGCCTCCTGGATGGCCTGGTTCACCCACGCCTCGCCGTGCATGCCCATCATGCCCAGGTTCAGGGGATGCAGGGCCGGGAACGACCCGATGCCGAGCAACGTCATGGCGACGGGGATGTTGGCCCGCTCGGCGAACTCGCGCACCAGGTCCATCGCGCCCGACAGCATCACCCCGTGCCCGGCGAAGATGATCGGCCGCTTGGCGCCGTTGATCAGGTCCAACGCCCGCCGGCGCTCGGCGTCCGACGCCCGAAGCTCGGGCCGGTAGCCGGGCAGGCGCACGGGGCTGCCGTCCCAGACGAACTCGGCCGAGGCCTGCTGAGCGTCCTTGGTGATGTCCACCAGCACCGGTCCGGGGCGGCCGGAGCGCGCGACATAGAACGCCTCGTGGATGGTCGGCGCCACCTCGGCCACGTTCGACACCAGGTAGTTGTGCTTCGTGATGGGGAGGGTGACCCCGGTGACGTCGGTCTCCTGGAAGGCGTCCGACCCGATGAGCCGGCTGCCCACCTGACCCGTGATGCAGACGATGGGCGAGGAATCGAGCATCGCGGTGGCGATGCCCGTGACCATGTTGGTGGCCCCGGGCCCGGACGTGGCCACCGCCACCCCGACCTCGCCGCTCGCCCGCGCATAGCCGTCGGCCATGTGGGTCGCCCCCTGCTCGTGCCGCACCAGGACATGGCGGACGGGGTACTCCAGCATGGCGTCGTAGGCGGGCAGAATCGCGCCCCCCGGATAGCCGAACACCGTGGTCACCCCCTCGCGCACCAGGGACTCCCACAGAATCTGCGCGCCGGTTCTCATGTTCCCCATTGGTCCGTACCCGTTCGTGGCGGGGCTCCGCGGCCTCCAGCCCGCCGATCGCCGCCCTCGGCTCCCCCTGGCGCCCGACCAACCCGCCGGAGTCCGCGCGGCTCTGCGGCAGACTACTACGCCGTCGTGACCGCGCCCTCGGCCGCCGACCCCACGAGG
This sequence comes from Vicinamibacterales bacterium, assembly GCA_965204675.1. GTDB lineage: Bacteria > Acidobacteriota > Vicinamibacteria > Vicinamibacterales > UBA8438 > JAJEEA01. The sequence continues at coordinate 2,585,195 of OZ242003.1, read as the reverse complement.
CGGCGGTACTTCGCCATCACGCCGGTCGCGAAGCGCGGCGCCGGGGCCTCCCAGCCGCGCATGCGCCCGGCCATCTCCGCCTCGTCGACCTCCACCCGCAGCTCCCGCGCCTGCAGGTCGAACACGATGATATCGCCGTCGCGCACCGCCGCGATCGGCCCGCCCCGCGCCGCCTCCGGCGCCACGTGCCCCGCCATGAGCCCCCGGGTCGCGCCCGAGAACCGGCCGTCGGTCAGCAACGCCACCGAGTCGCCGAGGCCGGCCCCGACGATGGCCGCGGTGACCGCCAGCATCTCGCGCATGCCGGGTCCCCCGCGCGGCCCCTCGTAGCGGATGACGACGACGTCGCCTGGCCGCAGCACGCCCTTCTCGACCGCCTCGAAGCACGCCTCCTCGCTGTCGAACACCCTGGCCGGGCCGCGATGCTTCCGGTCGCCGTAGCCGCCGGCCACCTTGACGACGCATCCGTCCGGCGCGAGGTTGCCCTTCAGGATGATGAGCCCCCCTGTCGGCGTTATCGGCTCGGACACCGGCCGCACCACCTCCTGCCCGGGGGCCTCGGCCGCCGCCTGCGCCTCCTCGCCGATGGTGCGGCCGGTGACGGTGACCTCGTCGGGCTGCAGCACGCGCGCCTCCTGCAGCCGGTGCGCGAGGAGGCGGGTCCCGCCGGCCCGGTACAGGTCGGTGGCCACGAAGCGCCCTCCCGGCTTCAGGTCGGCGAGCAGGGGCGTCACCCGGCTGATGCGGTCGAAGTCGTCGATGGAAATGTCGACCCCCGCCTCGCGCGCGATCGCCAGCAGGTGCAGCACCGCGTTGGTCGAGCCCCCGGTGGCGGCCACCGACGCGATGCCGTTCTCGAGCGCGGCCCGGGTCATGATCTGCCGCGGCCGACGGTCCGCCTGGACCAGGTCCATGATGAGCCGCCCCGTCTCGCGGGCCACGACGTCCTTCTCCTCGTCCATCGCCGGCACCGCGTTGTGGCTCATCGGCGAGATGCCGATCAGCTCGCACACCGTCGCCATGGTGTTGGCGGTGAACTGGCCGCCGCACGCGCCGGGGCCGGGGCACGCCGCGTCCTCGAGCGCCTTGAGCCGGGCATCGGTCATCGTGCCCGCCGCGTGCGCGCCCACCGCCTCGAAGACGTCCTGGATGGTGACGTCGTGGTCCTCCCAGCGCCCCGGCGCGATGGAGCCGCCGTAGAGCACGAGGCCGGGGATGTCGAGCCGCGCCACCGCCATCACCCCCCCGGGGATGGTCTTGTCGCAGCCCACCAGCACCACGAGCCCGTCGAACAGGTTGCCGCGGGCGACGAGCTCGATGGAGTCGGCGATCACCTCGCGGCTCACCAGGGAGGCGCGCATGCCGTCGCTGCCCATGGTGATGCCGTCGGAGATGGACACCGTGTTGAACTCCATCGGCGTGCCCCCGGCGGCGCGGATCCCGTCCTTGATGCGCTCACCGAGCCGCCGCAGATGGAAGTTGCACGGCCCGATCTCGATCCACGTGTTCGCGACCCCGATGATCGGCCGGCCCAGCGCCTCGTCGTCGAACCCGACCGCCTTCAGCATCGAGCGGGCGGGGGCGCGGGACGGGCCGTCGGTGATCGCGCCGCTGCGGGTCTTGCCTGGCCTGGCGGTCATGTGCCTGTGCCTTCCGACGAAAAAAGGGCCATCACCCGGCTGTGGATGATGGCCCTCGAATCTGCTGCTCCGGTCGGGTACATCATCCACTGGCCGCCGGCGCAATGATGGCGCCGACGCCGTGAACGCCGACCACGACGGAGCAGCGGGACACGCAAACCATGGACATGCCGACTTCGTAAACGGGGGTCCATTCTAGCGCGGCCACCGAGCCGGGCTCAAGGGCCCTTCGTTCGATGGGTGCACCACGGCTTCGTGAGGATCAGGCGCGGGTCGGCGTTCCTGTCGTTCCGGGGAAGTCGTCGATACGGTCACGCAGGCCGATGAACCCTCGATCGCCGGCTCCCGGCCGACATCGCCTCGCCGGCCCGCCGTGCCCGCTCGGTCGCCCCGCTACGGGCGATCGCCGCTCCGCTCCCCCTCGGGCACGTCACCCCACCCGGGGCGATCACCGCTCCGGCAGGGGCTCCCCCTCGGGCACGAAGCGCCGCCGCGGGCGATCACCGCTCCGGCAGGGGCTCCCCCTCGGGCACGAAACGCAGGGCCACGCCGTTGTTGCAGTACCGCTTGCCCGTGGACTGCGGCCCGTCCGGAAAAACGTGCCCCTGGTGCCCGCCGCAGCGGGCGCAGTGGTACTCGGTCCGCGGGAGGATCATCTTGAAGTCGCGCTTCGTGCCGAGGCTGCCCTCGATCGGTTCGAAGAAGCTCGGCCAGCCGGTGCCGCTCTCGTACTTCGCCACCGACTCGAACAACGGCTGGTAGCAGGCGGCGCACACGAACGTCCCGGCGCGCTTCTCGTGGTTCAGCGGGCTCGACCCGGGAGGCTCGGTCGCCTCGCGGAAGAGGACCGCGAACGACTCCGGCGGCAGCAGCGCACGCCACTCCTCCAGCGTCTTCCTCGAAGCCGGGCTCGTCTCGGTCATGAGGGTCTCCTGCGGGAGGATATCACCGCCGCGGGTCGCGCGTCGTCGGCCGCGTGGTGCGCGTGTTGGAGACCGCCGCAGCCCCCTGGCGTCGGGCCGCGACGGCCAGCCGGCGGCGACCTCGGCGCCAGCGCGGAAACTCGCGAATCGCGCGCCAACCCCCGTTGACAGCGGAGCTCGGGGCCCGATTTCGGCAAGAGGACCGCGTCCCTGCTTCCCTGCCGGCACGCGCCTTCGGCCGCGCACTCGACGCCCAGGGTTGCCCGCCGCGCCGCCGCACACCGGACGCCCGCCGGCCCGACGATCGTTCCACTGCCCGTTCCGCCGTGTTCCGCGTCGCCGCGCCACCTGGCACGTCCCTTGTAGTCGTTCACGACACGGGCAGTCGAGCCGATTCGACGCCCGAGAGCGCGGCCTGACGCCGCGCCATGACCACGAGGAGGTCACATGAGAACACGGAGGTTGCTGGCGGCGACCATGCTTGCCGCTCTCCCGCTCCTGGTCGGGGCCCTGCAATCCGGCCCCCACCTCTCCGAGGCGGACGCCGCCGGCACGACGTACGCCGCCGACACGACGTACGCCGTCGGGCGCCCGAGCGGCCCGAAATCCCTCTGGTGGGCGGGGATCGATGGGGAGGCCGCGCTCGCGGCCGGCAGCGGGTTCCTCTGGAATCTGGGGCTGGCGGCAGCGGTCGCACTGTAGCCGTCCGGAGCCTGGTTTGGCTCACTGACGAGGACATGGCCATGAGAACACGAACGACCAGGACGCGAACGGCACTGGCCGCGGCGACGCTGGCCACGCTCCCGATCTTCACCGGCGCCGTGCAGCACGACGCCGTCCCGGCGTCCACCGACGACACCCACGCGGCGCGGGGCGCCGAGCTCGGCGGCGGCCCCAGGTGGTCCTTCATCCTGGGCGAGGACGACGGCGACAGGACGGGGTGCTGGGGGATCGGCGGCTGGGCCGAGGTCTGGTGCCGGGTGTACGCACTCTGACGACGCGGGCCGAGCCCGCACAACCGGGCGCGCCGCAACCCGGAAAAGCGGCGCGACGTGAACTGGAGAACGAATCATGACGATGACGAAGAGAACCCTGGCCGCGGTGATTCTCGCCGCGCTCCCGCTCGCGACCGGCACGCTGCGGTCGGATGCCATCCGGCCGGCCGGCGCCGACGCGGCTCGAAGCGTCGCCGGGCACGCCGCGGGCCCGCAGTGGTCCTATGCCTTCGGTGAGGGCCTGGGCGAGGCCCTGCTGCTCACGTGCCCGAACCAGGCATGGGGCTGCCTGCTCTACATCATGTAGCCCAACCACGCGGCGGAGCGGGCGTCGAGCGGGCCAAGGACCTCGCTTTCGACCTCTCGACCCGCCGTCGACCAACGGTACGGACGTGTCGTAGACGAGACAATTGTGTCTCTCAAATCGCACAACATGGGAGGAAATCGTGCACAAACGAACACTACTGGCCACCGCGACGTTGACCGCGCTCCTGCTCTCGGTGGGGAGCCTGCAGCCTGCCCCGATCGGGGTCGAGACGGAACTAGCGCCTCACGCGCTCGGGGTGCAGACCATGCAGTCTCCGGAGGCGCCGACCGGTCCTCTGTGGGGCGAGGCCTTCGGCTGGGGCTTCTGGTGGGGCGCGCTCAGCGCCGCCGTCTGCCTGAGTTTCGCGGGGCCGGCCGGCTTCGCCTGCGGCATTACCGGAGCGGCGTAGCCGCGCGCGCCGGACGGTGAGTGCCGAAGACTGAGGAGCGAACGTCATGAACAAGCTCGACCGATGGTCACGCTCGTGGTGGGCCCTGTTCGCGGCCAACGTCCTCCTCTTCGGCCTCACCGTCGGCGCCGGCTGGCTCAGCGCCGACCTGCGGGGAGAACAGCTTCAAGTGCGCCCGTTCGCCGAGGTGACCGCCGACCGCATCCACTCGGACGCCGCCTACATCCTGCGCGCCAACCTGCGGGTCGCCGGCGGCATGCTGGCGGGGGCGTGCACGCTGGGGCTGTTCTCCCTCGTGGGGCTGCTCTACAACGGATTCGTGCTGGGGTACGGCACGGCCGCGCTGGCGCGGGGCGCCGGCGAGGTCCTCCCGTTCCTGGCCAGCTACGCGCCGCTGGAGTTCCTGGCGTTCATCCTCGTCGTCACCGCGACGCAGCACCTGTCGTTCGGCGTCGTCCGCTGTCTCGCGACCGGCGAGCCCGTGCGGCCCCGGGCCGGGGTCGTCGGCTTGGTCGTGGCAGGGGCCCTGCTGGTCGTCGCCGCCGTCGTCGAAGCGAGCGTGATACCGGCGATTACCGCGATCGTCGGGCAGACAACGCCCATGGGAGGGGCCCAGTGAACGAAGACACCGTCCTCGAGATGGTCGACGTCAAGCGCCGGTTTCCCGACTTCGAGCTGGGTCCCCTGTCGCTGAAGCTGCGCAGAGGCCGCACCTACGGACTCCTCGGTCCGAACGGGGCGGGCAAGACGACGCTGCTCGATCTCGTCGCGCTGCAGACCAAGCCTACCGCCGGCGTTCTCCGTACCGACGGCGAGTCCCTGTCCTGGGGGTCGTGCGCCTGGAAGGCGCAGATCAGCTACGTCCGCGAGGTCGTCGCCTTCTACGACGAGCTGACGGTGGCCGAGACGCTCCGGCTGGCGTCGAGGCTCTACGGCCGCTGGGACCCGACCGTGGCCGCGCGGCTCGTCGACACCCTGGAGCTACCGTTGGACCGCCGGGTCCGCGAGCTGTCCAAGGGCACGAAGGTCAAGCTGGGCATTGCGAGCGCCCTCGCGCACCACGCCGACCTGCTGCTGCTCGACGAGCCGACGGCCGGTCTCGACCCCACCGCGCGGGCCGGCGTGCAGGCCATCGTGCGCGCCATGGCGCGGGACCATCCGCGGCTCTGCGTCGTGTTCTCGTCGCACATCTTCGAAGACCTCGAAGAGACCGCCACCGACCTCCTGATACTGAGAAACGGCCGTCTCGTCTTCGAGGCACCGGCCGACGTGCTGTCGACGTCGACCCTCTACCGGACGGAGGCCGCAGGCGCCGTGGGGTCCTCGTCGGACGTGCTGGCCCGTTGGAAGTACAAGGGCATGGAGTGGCTGCTGGTGCTCGGCGGCAGCGCGCTCGACGCCGAGTTCCGGCAGCGGGCGGACCACGTGGAGGAGCGCCCGTCGAGCCCGCTCGCAGCCCTGTATCACGGCACCGGCCACCGCCGGGGAGACGACAGATGACGCCATCCGTCCTCATCGCGCTTCTCGCCAAGGACCTGCGGCTGCACGGCCTGCCGCTGTTGCTGTTCATCGGCATCTCGCTCGCGGCGTGCGCCGGGGTGACGCAGATCGTGCCGAACCGCGAGCCGATCCCGGGGTTCGTGTTCAACCTGAACATGTTCTTCTCGATCCTCATGTCCGAGTGGTTGATCACACGAGAGCGATCCAAGCATTCCTTCGCCTGGCTGCGTTCGCTACCCGTGGACGACCGCACCGTGGCCGTGGGCAAGTTCCTCTACGCCGCCGTGGTTTCCGTGGTGCTCTGGACGGCGTCCTCCGCTGTGTTCGCCCCCGGGCTGTGGTCACCCTGGAGCACCGGGCTGGTGCTGCAGTGCAGTCTACTGGTGCTCGGCGCACTCCTGATCGGGACGCGGTGGCGCACCAGTTGGCGCTACGGCCTGTTGGCCGCCCTGGCTGTTTTCTTGGGGCCGATCCTGATTTTCCTCGCGGTCGCGGGCGAGGACACGGCCCGGCGCGCCGCCCTGGTGGCGCTGTGGAATGCCCCGTACGGCCCCCCGCTCGCCGCCGCCGGTCTGCTGCTCATATACGTCTCGACAATCTGGTGGACGGTGCGTTGGGTCGAGCGCGCCGACACCTATCAACTCGTCGACTGAACGCCGACGGAGACCACCATGTTCACGCTGTTCTGGAGTCCAGTTCGCTTCTTCGAGACCCGCCGCGCCGATGGCCTGCACTGGCTCGCGGCCGCCGGCGCGCCGGTGCTGTGCGCCACGCTGCAATCCGTCAGCGGCTCCATGACCGCAGCCAAGATGCTCCCGGAAGTGGAGAGGATCATGGCGCTCGTCGAGACCCCGTTCGCCGATTTCCCCGTCCAGGGCCTGGCGCTCGTCGGGGGCCTGCTGGGCTATCCGATGTTGTACGGCGTGATGCTGCTCGCGGTGCTGGCCCTCGACGTCGTGGCCGCCGGGTCGCAACAGCCGCGTCTGCTGGCCAAGTTCACAGCGGTCAGTTTCTACACCCAGGTTCCGTGGTGCATCGTGATGATCGCCGTCGTCTGGTACTGGACGCCGGAGCCCATGCGCGTGCCGGTGGGGGCCTCGAACACGGAGATCATGGAAGCGCTGGGCGACCATCAGCGCAGCCTGCAGTCGGGGCCGCTGATGTCGACGGGACGCCTGCTGGGTCACTACTCCAGCCTCTGGCTCTCGGCGGTGCTCGCCGTCGCCCTCAAGGTGGTCGGATCGCTGTCCGTCCGCGCCACCTTCGCGGTCGGAGCCGTCCTGGTCGTCATCTCCATGGCGGGGCCGATCTTCAACTTCGTGCTCGAGAGCCTGCGTTGACCGACTTGCTCCAGCGCCACGCCGAGCGCGCGGGGTTCGTCGAGGTTCGGGCCGACCTCGCCTTCGACGTTGAGCGCGAGCGCCCTCGACTCCTCCGCGCCGTTGAGCGCCGATGCCCGTCCATTCGCGCCATCCTCGCCGGGCTGCGGCGGCGGCTGCCCGTCGCCCCCCACGCCGGCGAGGGCATCGCCGGGCAGTTCTACCGGCTGCCCCGCCACCACCGGCGCGTCTGCTGCGTGATCCCCGACATGGACGGGCCGGAGCGGCTCTGGGAAGGCGACGTCATCGCCTTCGAAGGCAGCGAGCCGTTGATGGCCGGTTTCGACGACTACCTGCGGTGGATGGTGACCACGCCGTTCCGGGACGGCGACCTCCCCATCGGGCTCCACCTGCCCCTCGTCGCCGGCGCCCCACCCGGTGCGATCCCTCTGGACGAGTGCGACCGGGCCCAGCGGCTGGCCGCGGCGCTGCACGAGCGCCATCTGACGCTCTACGGAGAGCTGGCTCACGCGCCAGTTCCGCTCGCGGTGCATCGATGCTCGGCCGAGGACACCGCGCGCTACGTGGAGGCCCTGCGCTGGCGCCTGCCTGGGACGGCCTTCGAACGCGCCGCCGCCCGCGTGGGCCCGGGATGCGGCGTTGCGATGTGGTACTACCCCGCGGCGCCCATCCGCGTCGACGACCTGTGCCTCCTGGCCGCCGCCGACCCGCAACTGCGGCCGGCGCCGGAGGCCGGCGAGGAAACCGTTGCGGGCTGGTGCCGCCAGTTCGCCCGGCTGCTGCACCTGGGATTCATGCCGTTCGCGCCCTGGAACGCGGCCCGCGGCTCCTGCGTGGACGCGGCCAGCGCCTGCATCGACGGCGGGTTCGCCGACCTCGTCACCCTCGTGCCCTTCGAGTCGATTCCCGACGACCGGTGGTTCCGGCGCAGCCTGCTCGACAGCATCGACAGGCTGTCGCGCACGGTGTCGGTCTTCACCGCGGCCCTCGGTGCACGTCCGGCCGATCCGCCGGGCCCGAGTCTCGATTCGCTGAGCCGCGTCTTCCTGGGTCCCCGCCTGCTCGACCATCTCGAGCGGGAGGCGACGGCCGGGGGCGCCCTGGATTGCCGGATCTCGTCGTGCTTCAGGCTCGACCGACTCGAGGACCTGGTCGGCGCGAGCGCGGAAACGACGACCCCGCTCCGTCCCTATCGGCCGGCCCGGGCAGGGGGATGACCAGGAGGCGGACCGTCTGCCCGTCACGGAACCGGCCGCCGTCCCTGTCGGCCGGCCCGGGCGTTCGGATAACCAGGACGCATGCGCCCGTCAGGCATCTCCGGGAACGGCGGTCGGGCGGGCTGCCGCGGGGGCACGGTCGACAGGATTCGGCAACTCACGGAACGGCGTCCGGTGCCGCGACGGTGCCGCGTGGCGCCACGCTTCGCTTCAACCCGTGTGATAGGATGGACAAAACTGCAATGCAGATCATGGATTTCGTCGCTGCCGTCGGTGCGGTCGCGGCTCTCCTTGGGGCCGTATTCGGATACGTCAACGGAAGAGACATCAGAGAGCTCAAGGGACGCGTCGACGAGATCAGCCGTACCTTGACCAAGCACGTCAGCGCTCCCGGCCTTCATCGCTAGGCCGCTCCTCCCCCCACTTGGCCCGGGCTCGCCATGGCTATGCGCGATACCGAGAACGAACCCGTGTCCCCGCCCGACGATTCCCCCGAGGCGAACACCGGGCCGGACCAGCCTCGAAAGCGCTCGATCGGGCTCTGGCTGGTCGTCGCCGCCCTCGGCCTGTGGCTCGGGGTGATGCTCTTCGTGGTGGGGTCGGACGACCCGGTCGAAGAGCCGGCCGCCGGCTCTCTGCCCACCGCCGCCGGAGATGCGCCCGGGGTCGCTCCCGCCCCCGCCGGCGGCGCCGCAGCGGACGCGCCGCGCCGCCGGTCCGCCGAGCCGCGCCTGATTCCCGTGGCCCGCCGCGACCCGGCCCCGGGCTTCGCCCTGCCCGACATGGACGGGGACACGGCGACGCTGGCCGACTACTCGGGCCGGGTGCTGCTGCTGAACTTCTGGGCGACCTGGTGCCTGCCCTGCCGGGCGGAGATGCCGTGGTTCGTCGACTTCCAGACCCGGTTCGGGGACGACGGCTTCGCCGTCCTGGGCGTCTCGGTGGACGAGCCGGGGCGGGACATCGTCGAGCCCTTCCTCGAGCGCTCCCCGGTCAACTACCGGATTGCGCTGGCCGACACCGTCGAGCGACAGGCCCCCTTCGGCCCGAAGAACGTGCTGCCCACCACCTGGCTCATCGACCGGCAGGGCCGCATCGCGGCCGAGCACGTGGGCCTCGTGAGCCGCGAGGCGACCGAGGCCGAGATTCGGCTGCTGCTGGCCGAGTAGCCGGCCCGGCCCGCCGCGACGGCCTGGAACCGTGAGCTACCGCATCGTCAACGCCCGCATCGTCAACGAAGGCGCCATCGTCGAGGGAGACCTGTCGGTCGCCGGGGGACGCATCGCCGGGATCGGTGCGGGCGGCCCCGACGGGGCCACCGTCATCGACGCCGAGGGCGCCTGGCTGCTGCCGGGCATGATCGACGATCAGGTGCACTTCCGCGAGCCGGGGCTGGAGCACAAGGCCACCATCGCGACCGAGTCGCGGGCCGCCGTCGCGGGCGGCGTCACCAGCTTCCTGGAGATGCCCAACTGCCGGCCGCAGACGGTGACGGCCGAGGCGCTCGAGGACAAGCACGCCCGCGCCGCCGCCGGCTCGATGGCGAACTGGGGCTTCTACCTCGGCGCCACCAACGACAACCTCGAGGCGGTGAAGGCGGTCGACCGGCATCGCGCGTGCGGCATCAAGGTGTTCATGGGCTCGAGCACCGGCAACATGCTGGTGGACGACGAGCGGACGCTGGAGGGCATCTTCGCCAACGCGCCCCTGCTGGTGGCCACCCACTGCGAGCACACGCCGACGATTCTCGCGAACGAGGCCCGGGCCCGGGAGAGATACGGCGAGGAGATACCGTTCAGCGAGCACCCGCGCATTCGATCCGTCGAGGCCTGCCACCGCTCGTCAAGCCTCGCGGTCGAGTTGGCCCGGCGCCACGGCGCGCGCCTGCACGTGCTGCACCTCACCACCGCGCGCGAGCTCGCGCTCTTCGAGCCGGGCGACCTCGCCGGCAAGCGGATCACGGCCGAGGCCTGCGTCCACCACCTGTTCTTCGACGACTCCGCGTACCCGACGCTCGGGGCCCGCGTCAAGTGCAACCCCGCCATCAAGTCCGCGGCCGACCGCGAAGCGCTGTGGGCGGCGGTGAACGACGGCCGCATCGACGTCATCGCCACCGACCACGCGCCCCACACCGCGGAGGAGAAGGCGCGCCCCTACGCCGCCGCCCCGGCCGGCCTGCCGCTCGTCCAGCACGCCCTGCTCGTCCTGTTCGAGCAGGTGCGGTCGGGCCGGTGCGCGGTCGCCACCGTGGTCGAGAAGACCGCCCACGCCCCGGCGCGCCTGTTCGACATCCGAGACCGCGGCTTCATCCGGGAGGGGTACTGGGCCGATCTGGTCCTCGTCGACCCGACGGCGGGGAGCTGCGACGAGCCGATCCTCGCGAAGTGCGGGTGGAGCCCGTTCAGCGGGTTCGCGTTCGGCGCCCGGGTGCGGGCGACCTGGGTGAACGGCGAGCTGCGGTACCGCGACGGCCGGTTTCTCCCCGGCGCCGGCGGTCGCGCCCTCGAGTTCGACCGGTGAGGGCCGAGGACGAGTGGGCGCCGCCACCGCGACGGGTGGCGGCTTCGATGTCCTCGAACGCGAAACCGGGCGACAGCAGCGAGGCTGCCGGAGTCCCTGCCGCATCACCGCCGATGCGTCCCGCACGTCACCGGCCTCGGTGCGCGGCGGGCTTCGACCCGGACCCCTAGATGCCGTCTTCCATGCGGACGACGATGGTGTCGCACAGCCCCTCGAGGGTACGGTGCTCGTCGTCGCCGATCTGCACCGTCAGGCGGTACTCGCCGCCCTCGAGCTGCATCTCCATGCCGTCCGAGCCGTCGCCGAAGTGAACCCAGGGATCGGCCGACGGGATGATCTCGCCGACGGGGAGACAATCGGTGTCGAGCGCGAGGTGGTAGTGCCCCACGCCCTCCCGCACCGTCGTCACCTCCTCGGGAACGGCGCCGATCTCGAAGTTCTCGATGCCGAAAGTGATGCCGAGCGGAATCTCGGTGGCATGATCGGTCTCGTCTATCGGGGCGACGAAGAACACCCGCGGCTCTCCCGACGACTCCTCGACCGCGGCTTCCTCCATCGGCTCCGCCGCGCTCTCGGGCGCGGCCTCTTCCGAGCCCCCCCCGCACGCCGCGACGCCGACCACGGCCGCGACGGCCAGCATTCCCTTCCACCTCAGTGACATGTCGACCTGCACGCTCTCCCCCTCCTTGTCGATTGAACTTCCTCCGCCTCGATCTTAACAGCCGCCGGCAAGCCCCGCCGCATTCGCATGCGTGGGGGGGGACCAACGGTTGTCGTCCCGCCCGCCGCCGCATCCCGGCGAGGTCGCCGCCGGCAGCCCCGGTCTCTCCGCGGCCCCCCGGCCGGCGAGCGCGTGCGACTGGTGCTGCGTCATGACCGAATGTTCGGGCGTGGGTGCCGTGATTCGTCAACGATTGCGCGCCGCAAACCCGTGTCCGTGTCCGAAGATTGGGACGTGACGCAACACCAGCCATCAACTGGGCCGGTAGGCGAGCACCAGTCCAGCGCCGACCGCGGCCATGACGATCCCCACGAAGAAGATCGGCGACGGGAGGTTCTCGGGCGGGTTGTACAGCATGCCCACGAACACGGCGACGACGGGCGCCCCGGCGAACACGAGCGGCGGCACCACGGTGGGGCGGCCGCCGTTGACGAGGGCGAACACGATGCCGAGGGCCCCGAGGGCGCCGAGCACGCCGGCCGCCAGCGTGAACCCGGCCCCGCCGGCGGTGAAGAGGTCCCAGGTGCCGGCCCGGGCGATCATCGTCCCGGGAATCAGAATGGCGACGAGCAGGTAGGCCACGCCCACCATCAGGAAGGCGTGCACGCCGCTGCCGCCCAGCGCGACCTGGCCCTTGTGCAACGTCGGAATGTAGGTGCCCCAGCTCAGGACGGTCAGCAGCACGAACGGCAACCAGCTACGCATTCGGGGAATCTCCTTGTACGGCCGGGCGGACCGGCCGCGACGTTCGGATGAACGCCGTATTGTATATTGGCACCCGCCGCCGCGGACCCGGAGAACGCCCATGAAGCGACACGCGAGCCTGATTCCCCTGTCGCACGATCATCACGACACCCTGGTGGTCGCGCAGGGGCTCATCCGGGGACGCCCCACCGCACCCCGGTCGGACTGGCCCACGGACCGGCGCGCCCAGGCCGACCGCCTGGCCGCCTTCTACGAGACCACGCTTCAGCCCCATTTCGCGGCGGAAGAGGCAGAGGTCTTTCCCCTGGCGGAACGCCTGCTCCCGGACCACACCGCTCTCGTGAAGGCGTTGCGCAAGGACCATGACGACATCCGGGCCGAGATACTCGCCCTCGCCGCGTGTTCCGACGCCGATCTCGCGGTGCGCCTGCCGGCGCTGGGGGCTCGGCTCGAAGCCCACGTCCGGAGCGAAGAGCGGGTGCTGTTCGAGGCCGTGCAGGAGACGGCGCCGACCGCCGCGCTGGACCGACTCGGCTCGACGCTCAGGCAGGCGCGTCAACGGACCGTCGCCTGCGCCACGCCGGACCGGGCGGCCACCCCATCGAGACGCTGAGACGCCGCGCCCGCGAACCGCTCCGGATTCCGCCGGGGCCGTGGAGGCGTCGCGTCGCCAGGGAGCTCGGGACCGATCCGCGTCGGGCCGATCAGGCGCCGGGCTCCCGGGCCGCGTCCACGATGCGCGCGGCCCGGAACAGCCGGTCCGCCGACTGCAGGATCTTCGCGCGCAGGCGGGAGGGATAGCCGGCGTCGAGCCCCTCGAGGAACTCGCGAACGACCTCGGCGGCGGCGGCGGAGCTGTGCCCGCCGAGGGTGGCGCCGAGCCAGCCCGCGGGAAAGAAGATGTCGCCGGTGCGCTGGACCTCCACCAGCAGATCGAGAGCGGGACCGATGAACTGCCGGGCATGCTCGGACCGCAGGGGGTGGTGCAGATAGCCCAGCCCGGCCAGCACCCAGGGCTCGCGCTCCCGGTTGACGGCGTCGCGCAGGCCGGCGAAGAACCGCTCCCGCACCGCCGGGTCCGGGGAGAGCGCCGGCCGCAGGAACTCGAACCGGGCGAGCCGGTCGGGGTTCTCGATGCGGGCCGCCTGCAGGGCCAGGACCTCCTCGGTTCCCAGCGCCCCGCGAACCGCGAGGGCGGCGGCGAGGGCGGTGAAGTCCCGCTCGGAGAGGGTCACGCCGGGCACCGTCTCCTCTTCCGCCCAGATGCGCCGCAGCCGCGCCAGACCGCCGGAAGTCTCGACGAGGCCGTGCCACGCCCGGAAGTAGGCGGCCTTGCGCGTCGGCTCCGCGCTGCCCGTCACGCCGGCCCAGAGCACCGCTTCGACCCGAGGCGACGCGGCCCGCCGCGCCGCGTCGCTCATGAGCGACCAGCCGGTGGTCGAGAGGTAGCCGAGCAGACGCTGGGCGTTCTGCTCGACGGGCTCGGACTCGAGACCGCGCAGCAGCAGCTCGAACCAGTCCGCGACGGAGACCTCTCCCTCCAGCACCGCGTCCCACAGCGTGCCCCAGGCGATGCCGCGGGTCAGCGGGTCGGCGATGTCCGGGAGCGCCGTCATGAGGAACGCGGTGCTGGCCTCGTCGAGCCGGAAGCGGCCGTACTCCACCCCGCTCGCGTTCGGCAGCACGAAGCGGGGCGCGGGTCGATCGGGCTCGACCGAGGCGGCGGGGCCGGAGAGCAGCAGGGGTTCGCGGACCTCCGCGTCGCCGTAGCTCAGCAGCAGCTCGAGTCGCTGCGGCCAGAGGCGCCCTCGCGCGGCCGGGTCCGACTGCTCGAGCGTGATGCGGCGGCCGGGGTCGCCGCCTCCCGCGCTGCGCCGCACGGTGACCGTCGGGCGCCCGGGCTCCTCCACCCACACCGCGCTCCACGACCGCAGGTCGGTCCCGGTGCGCCGATCGAGGATGTCGATGAGGTCCGGCCACGTCGCGTTGCCGTATCCGAACGTCCGCAGGTACTCGCGCAGGCCGTCGCGGAACCCCTCCTCCCCCACCAGCCGCTCCAGGTGCTGCATCACGATCGGCGCCTTCTGGTAGATGATCGGCCCGTAGAGCGCCCCCGCCTCCTTCAGGTTCTCCAGCGGCTGCCGGATGGGATTGGCCCCGGCGGTGCGGTCGATCCCGTAGGCGGCCTGGTGATGCGCGAGGAAGAACCGGAGGTCGTGGTCCACCTCGGGGAACGAGGGATGCACGATCTTGGCGGCGAGGAAGTTCGCGAACACCTCCTTGGTCCAGACATCGTCGAACCAGTTCATGGTGACGAGGTCGCCGAACCACATGTGGGCGGTCTCGTGGGCGATGAGGCTGGCCCGCCCGAGGTACGCGGCCTGGGTCGCCGACTCGTCCAGCATCAGGCTCGACGCGCGGTAGAAGATCGAGCCGGGGTGCTCCATCCCCCCGTACTGGAAGGGGGGGACGAGCACGAAGTCGAACTTGCCGAACGGATAGGGAATCGCGGTGTAGTCCTCGAGCCAGTCGAGGGCGGCGGCGTGCAGGTCGAAGATGGCGCCCCGGTTGCGCGCCACCTTCGCGGCGTCGGTCTCTCGGTGGAACATCCGCATCGAGCGGCCGGCCCGCTCCGCCGTCTCGACCTGGAAGCGGCCGGCCGCGAACGCGAACAGATAGGTCGGAATCGGCTCCGTCTCGGCGAAGCGCCACGCGACCGGCTCCTCCCCTTCGGCGCCGTCCGGCCCGCGGACCGTCTCCCCGTTGGCCACCGCGACCCAGCCGGCGGGCGCCTCCAGGCTCAGCTCGAAGCGCGCCTTCAGGTTGGGCTGGTCGAAGAGGGGCAGCGAGAAGTGCGCCCGGTCGGGCACGAAGAGCGTGTAGAGGAAGTCGTCGTTCCGGTTCAGGGCCTCGTCGCCCGCCTCGAAGTCGAGCTCGACGCGGTTCTCGTCGTCGGCGCGCAGGGCGGCGGCGGGAACGACGACGTGGTCGTGCCGGGCCGCCCAGTCGACGGCCGCGCCGTTGACCCGCACCGCACTCACCCGGCGGGACGGGTCCTTGAAGTCCAGCACCACGTCGAGGCCCCGGGGGTCGGACCACGTGAAGCGGATCTCGACGATCCCCGTGACGGGCGCGTTGCGCGCGCGGGGAATCCGGAGGTGGTAGCGGTAGCGCAGGCCGGACAGCGTCGCCGCCCGGTGCTCGGCCAGGGTCCAGGACACGCCCTCGTCGATCTCGATCGGCGGCATCGCCTGCTCCCCGGACACCCCGCGCACCGCGCACAACCCCAACGCCGCCGCGACCGCGAGACACCGAGCCGCACGCTTCGATGGCATCATCCCCGTTCTCCGGACTCCGGCGCTTCCCGGCCTCCACCACTTCTTGCGCGGGGGTTTTGCTTTGGTCGCGCCGAAGCCAACCGGACTCGACGCTTGCCACCTCCGCGACCACCTCTTGCGCGGGAACTTGCTCCGGTCCGCACCGAAGCCAACCGAACTCGACGCTTCCCGGCCGCCCCGACCGCCCCCCCACGACCCGCTCGTGACCACTTCGCCAGGTTGGACCGGCGCGGCCACTCCACCCCGGATCCGGCGGCTCGGGCCCTGGTGCAGAACCGGGGCGGCGTGCGGAGGTCCCGACGACGCCGGCTGTCGCGGCCGCGGTCAGAACTCCACCGCGCAGTCGCCGACGTACTGCTCCGGCCGCGAGGTGAACCCGACGAGACGGGTGTCCGTGTACTCGTGGCGCGTGTGCACCGCCATCCGCCGCCCGTCCGCCGTCTCCCGATCGATCACCGTCGTCGTGTACAGCGGTCCCACCGTGAACATCTGGACGAGGTGGAGGTAGTCGCCGGTCTGGCGCACGATGATGTGCGAGGCGCCGTAGGGGCCGACGATCGCGGCCGTGGCGCCGTCGGCGTCGATCTCCTCGAAGCGCAGCGACAGCGTCGAGGGCTCGATGCTCGCGTCGGCCTCACCCTCGGACCAGTCCGCGGTGGCGATCACCGTGAAGGAGCAGTCGAGGGCGGTGGCGTCGTACAGGTCCTGCGCGAGGGCGCCCGGGGACGCGGCGAGGGCGGCGACGAGCAGCGCGGCGGCGGTCGCGCCGGGTCTGATGCGCGGCATGGGTCCTCCCGTTGGGGTAAACTTCGGGGCAATTCTATGAGAATTCCCATCCTCGCGCTGCTGCTGGCCGGCGTCGTGGTCGTCGAGAGCCAGTCGCCCTTCGATCCGCTGCTGCAGGAACAGCTCGGCAAGCTGTTCCCTCGCGCCGCCTCCTTCTCGCCCAAGGAGGGTTCGCCGCCCCACTTCAAGGCGTTCGCGGCCAACGGCGACATCGTCGGCTTCGCGTTCTGGACCACCGAGCTCGAGCCGCTCGAGCGCGGCTACGACGGCCCCATCCAGGTGCTCGTGGGGGTCGACCTCGACGCTGACCTCACCGGCATCATCGTCGCCCGGCACCACGAGCCCTACGGCTACTTCTCGATCGACACCCCCGAGTACGCCACGCAGTTCGTCCGCAAGAGCGTGCGCGACCGGTTCCGGGTCGGGGCCGACATCGACTCGGTGGCCACCGCCACGATTACCGTCCGCAGCGCGACCCGGGCGGTGCGCAACGGGGCCCGGCGCATCGCGCGGCAGTTCCTGAGCCCCGAGGGAGGCCTGCGGTGATCCGCGCCCTGGCCCTCACGGCGCTCCTGATCGCGGGAAACGGGGCGGCCGCGCCGTACGCGGCGCAGCCGGAGCCCGCCGCCGCTCCGGAAGTGGTGCAGCCGCAGCCAGGAACGACCCCCGCTGAACAGCGGGAGCCCGCGGACGCCCCCCCGGCACAGGCGGAGTCCTCGACGCCCCCGGGCGCAGCACAGCCGGCGTCCGCGGCAGACCTCGCGCCACAGGCTGCGGCCAGCGCCCCGGCGCGGTCAGAGCCGGAACCCGCCCCGGCGGCGGCGCAGCCGGAACCCGCGGCCCCGGCGCCGCCGGCGTCCGAAGCGGCCGGCGGCGACGACCAGCCCGCCGACGACGGATGGGGCTTCGAGGACGAGGAGGAAGACGACGGATGGGGCTTCGAGGACGAGGAGGAGGGTGACGACGCCTGGAGCTTCGCGGACGACGAGGCGGACACGGAGACCTGGGGCACCCTGCTCCGAGACCAGGCCGTCGATATCGGGTTCTTCACCGGCTTCGCGGCGCTGGTCCTCGTGGGGTTCTTCAGGAAGAGCGTGCCCCTCAAGTACGTCACCCTGGCCGCCGCCGTCGCCTACATGGGGTTCACCAAGAGCCAGCTCATCTCCGTCGTCAACGTCTACGGGCTCGTGACCGGGAACATGCCGGTCTTCCGCTACAGCCTCGCGTGGTACCTGTTCGCGGCGTTCACGGTCGTCACCACCGTGCTCTGGGGACGGCTCTACTGCGGGCGGGTCTGCGCCTTCGGGGCCCTCACCCAACTGATGGACCGGGTGGTCCCGGCGCGGCTGCGGGTCGAGGTGCCGGCGTGGCTCGAGCAGCGCGCGGCGTGGATCAAGTACGGCCTGCTCGTCGCGGTCCTGCTCTACTTCCTGGCCACGGCGGACATCCCCGCCTACCGCTGGGTCGAGCCGTTCTGGATGTTCACCCGGCGCGGCACGACGGCGATGTGGGTCGCGCTGGCGGTGCTGCTCGTGGCGACGGTGTTCGTGCGCAACCTCTATTGCCGGTTCCTGTGCCCGGTGGGCGCGTTCCTGGGCATCCTGTCGAAGGCGACGGTCTTCCGCATCAAGCGGTGGAAGGAGTGCGACACCTGCAAGATCTGCGAGAAGGCGTGCGAGTGGGGCGCCATCCAGGGGCCGCGGATCGACATGACCGAGTGCGTCCGCTGCGACGACTGCGAGCGCCTCTACGCCGACGTCAAGAAGTGCCCGCACTGGCTGCTGCTGCTTCGCGCCAAGCGGAGACAGCGGCAGGCGGCGCCCTCCGTCATCCCGGTCCGACCGGTCGCGTCGACCTGATTGCCGAAGCGAGGAGACGATGCCGATCTACGAGTACGAATGCCGCGCGTGCCGGAAGCAGTTCGAGCTGCTGGTGCTGCCGGGCACCGACCCCGCCTGCCCGACGTGCCGGGGCGCCGACCTGGAGAAGCTGCTCTCAATCTCGTCGGTCAGCTCGGACGGAACCCGGCAGCGCAACCTGGGGCTCGCCCGCCAGGCCGCGAAGAAGATCCAGCGCGACAAGGCGCACGCCGAGCACGAGGCGTACCACCACCATCACCACTGAGCGGTCGGTCCCGTCCGGTCGGCAGGTCCTGAGCGGGCAACGGCCGAAATCCGCAGACGGCGGGCGGAGCAAGTGTTCGCCTCGCGCTGTCGGCGGCGCCGAGTCCAGCGTGCGGCGGGGGTGGGGAAGTGGCGCAGGCTCACGCGTGCCTGTGCAGCCCCGGCGTGTTGACGTGTGCGTTGTGCGCCGTCTCCAGCGTATTCACCCTGCCCCTCAACTCCCGGAACTGGAGGGTGTTCCAGACCCCGGTGATCGCCCCCACCAACGCTGCCGCCAGCGTAAGGAACTGCATGACGAACATCCAGGGGGCGTAATAGTCCACCATCCGCGCCTCCTCTACGCGATGTGCAACGCGGTGTGCAGCCGGACCACCCGAGGAGCCGGAAGCCGGCGCTGATTCCTACACATCCGACAGATGCTTCAACTGGCCGGTGCTGTCGCCGAGCTTCTCGGTCGGCACCCCGACCTTGTCGAGCAGGCTGAGCTGCAGGTTGGTCAGCGGCGTCTCGTCGGCCACGCGCACGTGGCGGCCGCCGCGCATGCGCCCGGCCGCCCCGCCGACGAGCAGGATCGGCAGGTTGACGTGCAGGTGCTGGTTGCCGTCGCTGATGCCGCAGCCGTAGAGCATCATCATGTGGTCGAGGAGGCTGCCGTCGCCGTCCGGCGTCTCCGCGAGGCGCCCGACGAAGTACGCGAACTGCTCGATGTGGTGCCGGTTCAGCTTGGCCAGCTTCTCCATCTGCACCGGGCGGTTCTGGTGGTGCGACAGCCCGTGGTGGGGGTCGGGGATGCCCAGCTCGGGATAGGTCCGCGGGCTGACCTCGCGCGACATCATGAACGTGATGATGCGGGTCATGTCGGTCTGCAGGGCCAGCACCTGCAGGTCGAACATCAGCCGCGCGTGCTCGGCGAAGGTGTCGGGGATGCCCCCGGTGGGCCGGGCCAGCTCCGGCAGCTCGACGTGGCTCTGCAGCTCGGCGAGCCGGATGCGCCGCTCGATGTCGCGGATGGCATCGAGGTACTGGTCGACCTTGTCGCGGTCGGCCGGCGCAAGGGTGTGGCGGAAGTCGTCGACCTCATGCACCAGCGAGTCGAGGATGCTGCGATCCTCGCGGATGCGCGCGAGGCGGGCCGCCTGGCTGGTGTCGTCGGTGTCGCCGAAGAGCCGCTCGAAGACCGCCCGCGGCTGGTTCTCCATCGGCAGCGGCGTGGTCGGGTTGCGCCACGACAGGGTGTTGGCGTAGGCGCAGCTCCAGCCCGCCTCGCAGGCGCCGATGAGCTCGTTGGGGTCGAGGGCGAGCTCGAGCGACGTGAGCTGGGTGTCCTGGCCGATCTTCGCGGCCGCGATCTGGTCCATCGACGTGCCGCCGCGGATGTCCGGCCCCTCGGTCTTCTTGGGGTGCACCCCGGTGAGGAACGCGGAGGCGGCGCGCACGTGGTCGCCGGTGCCCTCGCCGGGCAGCGGGAACATCGGCTCGCTCCGGAGCCCGCTCACCACCGTGACCTGGTCCTGGAACGGCGCGAGGGGGGCGAGGGTCTGCGGCAGGATGAAGTCCCGGCCCTCGGCCGCCGGCGTCCACTGGTCCATGATGACGCCGTTGGGGACGTAGCCGACGTAGAGCCGCGCCCGGGGCCGCGCCGCGGTGTTCCGCATCGCCGACAGGGCCGGCACCATGCCGTCGAGCAGGGGCAGGGCCAGGGTGGCGCCCACGCCGCGCAGGAACGTCCGCCGGGGCAGGGCCATCTTGGTGATGATCATGACGCGGGACCTCTCCTCAGTTGAAACGGCACGCTACGCGCGATGCCCGCGATGATAGTCATCTCGGTGACGATCATGACGCGGGACCTCTCCTCAGTTGAAACGGCACGCTGCGGGCGATGCCCGCGATGATCGCCGACCAGCGGTAGTCGTCGTCCGCGGCCTCGCGGACGACGCGGCGCACCGCGGGGGCGTCGTAATACTCTACACCGCGCCCGAGCCCGTAGGTCATCAGCTTCTCGGTCACGGTGGTCACGAAGCTCTCCGGCCGCTTGAGCAGGGCCGCGGCCAGCGACTCCGGCCCGTCCACCGGGGTGCCGTCGGCCAGCTCGCCGGCCGCGTCCACCGGGGTCCCCGCCTCGGTCACCGTCCGCCAGCGGCCGATGGCGTCGAAGTTCTCGAGCGCGAAGCCCAGGGGGTCCATGACCCGGTGGCAGCCCGCGCAGGCCGGGTTCTCGCGGTGCACCTCGAGCCGCTCGCGCACCGAGCGGGGCGGCTCGCCGCTGTCGTCGTTCTCGGCCAGGGCCGGCACGTCCGGCGGGGGCGGCGGGGGCGGCGACCCGAGGATGTTCTCGAGCAGCCACTTGCCGCGGACCACCGGCGATGTGCGGTGCGCGTAGGAGGTCACCGTCAGCAGGCTGCCCTTGCCGAGGAGACCGCGCCGCGGCGACAGGTCGCCGGCGAGGGCGACGGGCCGGAAGTGGTTCCCGTAGACGCCGGGGATGCCGTAGTGCTCGGCGAGCCGCTGGTTGACGAAGGTCTCGTCCGACGTCAGCAGCTCCAGGACACCGTGGTCGCGGCGGATCTGCCGGTCGAGGAACAGCTCCATCTCGCGGGCCATCGCCTCGCGGAGGTTGGCGTCGAAGTCGGCGAAGGCGTAGGGATCGGGGGCCACCAGGGCCATGTTGCGCAAGTACAGCCACTGCCCGCCGAAGTTGTCGACGAGCGACGCGGCCCGGGGGTCGGCCAGCATGCGCTCCACCTGGGCCTCGAGCACGCCCGGCTCGCGCAACGCGCCGCGATCGGCGAGGTCGAGCAGTTCGTCGTCGGGAATGCTGCTCCAGAGGAAGAAGGACAGCCGCGCGGCGAGCTCGTGCTCGCTGACGAGGTACGGGGCCCCGGGGGCCGCTCCCTCGGGGTCGCGCTCGCGCCGGAAGAGGAAGTCGGGGCTCACGAGCACCCGGCGCAGGGCCATCTCGATGCCGGCGTCGAAGTCGCCGCTCTCGCGCCCGAGATGGAAGAAGTCGAGCAGCATGTCGAGGTCGCCGTCGTCCAGCGGCCTCCGGAACGCGCGGCGCCCCAACCCCTCGAGAATCTGCCGCGCGCAGGCCACCTCCTCCGCGCCGGACGGGGCCGCGTCGGCCGGCGGCCGGCACACGAAGATGGCGCGGCGGCTGGGGGTGTCGCCGCGGCCGGTGACGTCGTAGGGCCCGCGCAGCTCGATGCGGCCGATGCCCGGATCGTGGCTCTGGTCGCCCGCGTACTCGTAGCTCGTGACCGCGTAGTGCGGCCGGCGCATGCCCTCGAGCACCGCCGCCTGGTCGACGAAGGTCACCGCGAGCAGGTGGGGACCGGCGGGGACCGTGAAGCGCACCTCCTGGCCGTCGTCGGCCGCGTTCCGGTAGTCGCGCCGCTGCTCGGCCCCCGACGCGTCGAGGACGGGGCCGCCCACGGTGAGCTGCTCCACGAGGGCGCCGTCGAGCCGCACCTCCATCTCGTGCCGGTTGGCGAGGCCGCGCAGCCGCCCGTCGTAGGTGCGGGCGAGGTAGATCTTGACGACGTACTCGCCGTCCACGGGGAAGGTGTGCCGCACCGCCAACCCACCCCGCGAGCCGAACGGCAGGTCGTCGCTGACCCGGGCGTCCTGCTTCAGGTACTTGTCGACGGTGAAGATCTCGGTCGACGGGGCGAGGTTCGGGTCGCCCACCGCGAGCCGACTGATCTTCCGCGCCGCCGACAGGTAGCGCTCGGTCAGCATGGGCGACACCGACAGCACGTCGGCGATGTTGTCGAACCCGAAGCCCGAGTCGTCGGCCGGCAGCAGCGTCCGGGTGTCGACGTCGAGGGTGAGGAGGTCGCGGATGGCGTTGGCGTACTCGGCGCGGTTGAGGCGGTGGACGGCGGGGCGCCGGCCCGGGTTCGGGTCGGCCGCCGCGGCGGCGTCGATCGCCGTCTCGAGGCGGGCGACGACCCCCTGGTACTGCGCCTCGCTCGGCCGCGGCCGGCCGGCCGGGGGCATCGCGCGGGTGCGAAGCTTGCGGATCACCCGCTCCCACAGCTCCACCTCGCCGGCGTGCTCGCCGACCCGGTCGACGTCGACGCCCTGCAGGGAGACGCCCGCGGTCAGGGTGCGGTCGTTGTGGCAGCCCACGCAATAGCGCGTGAGGAGGGCGCGGTCGTCCGGCGCGGACTGCGCCAGGGCAACGCCGATCGCGCCCCCCGGAAGCGACAGCACCGCCGCGGCCAGAATCGCCGGGAGACTCCGAGTACGCACTTGACCGTGTGGCATGTTCAACCGTTGATGAAGTTGTCCCAGAAGCCCGCCGCTGCATTATCATGAAGGCCCCGCCGGCAGTCAAGCGACACCGCGGGGCCATGAGCGGCAACGAGACCGAGAACCATGCACGCACACCAATCGACGGCGGCCGCGGTCGTGATCGGCATCCTGGTCGCGGTTCCCATCACATCCCACGCCCAGCCGGCCTTCGGCGTGCCGGACCTCGTGGCGGCGGCGAGAAGCAGCGATCACGAGGCGGTCCGGGACCTCCTCGAGGCCGGCGCGGACCCCGAGGCGGCCTACGGGGACGGCACCACCGCCCTCCACTGGGCCGCGCACCGCGACGCCCACGCCATGGTCACCGACCTGCTGGCGGCCGGCGCCGACGTGAACGCCCGTGACGACCACGGCGTCACGCCGCTGTCGCTGGCCTGCGTGAACGGCAACCACCTCGTCGTCGGCGCCCTGCTCGCGGCCGGCGCCGACCCCAACGCGGCGCGCGGCAACGGCGAGACGCCGCTGATGACGGCGGCCCGGGTCGGCGGCCTCGACGTGGTCCGGAGCCTGATCGCGGCGGGGGCCGACCCCAACGCCCGCGAGGCCACCCTCGGCCAGACGGCGCTGATGCTCGCCGTCGCCGGGAACCACACCCCGGTGGCGCGCCTGCTCCTCGAGACCGGCGCCGCGGTCTCGGCCCGCTCGACGAACCGGTTCACCCCGCTGCTCTTCGCGGCCCAGCAGGGCAACCTCGAGGCGGCCGACCTGCTGCTGTCGGCCGGGGCCGACGTGAACGAGTCGGCGCCGGACGGCATCGGCGGCAACACCAACGCCCGCTCGCGCTTCGTGCCCGACACCGACGCCGCCGCCCTGCTCGTGGCCATCGACAGCGGCCACCCCGAGCTGGCCCGCTTCCTCCTGGCGCGGGGCGCCGACCCCGATCACGACGGGGCGGGGCGCACCGCCCTGCACGCGGCCGTGCAGCGCAAGATGCCCGGGGTGGTCGCGGCGCTGCTGGAGCACGGCGCCGACCCCGACCCCCGGATGACCAAGCGGCTGCCGTTCGTCTCGCGGCGCATCACGCAGGGCCACGGGCTGTCGCCATCCAACATCGGGGCCACGCCGTTCTTCCTCGCGGCCAGCTACAACGACCTCGAGAGCATGAGGATCCTCGTGGAGGGCGGCGCCGACCCGACGCTGCGGGCCGACGACGAGACCACCGCCCTGATGGTGGCGGCGGGCGGCGACTACGTCGAGGGCGCGGACAAGTACGGCGTCCGCTGGTTCGGCGACAACCTGCCGCTGCAGGAGTCGGCCCTCGCCGCCGCGAAGTACCTGCTCGACCTCGGCCTCGACATCAACGCCAGGAACATCCACGAGCAGACCACGCTGCACGGGGCCGTCTACCTGGGCGGAACCCTGCTCGTGCCGTACCTCGTCGAGCAGGGGGCCGAGATCGACGTCGTCAACGTCCGCGGTCAGACCCCCTGGATGGTCGCGGCCGAGGGCGAGTACCGATCCGGCTCGTTCTACACCCACAAGGAGACGGGGGAGGTGCTCGAGCGGCTCGGCGCCGACATGACGTTGGGCGAGGACCTCGGACCGAACTTCCGCGACATCCTGGCCGCCCGCGAGCAGCAGTAGTCCGCCAGCCCGCGTCGGCCGCCTGCGTCCCGACCGGCCGTGGCGACGACGTCCCGACCGGCCGTTCAACGGTCCGCGCACGCCCGCCGGGGGGGCGGGTTCAGCTCAGGCTCGCCAGCAGGGCGTCGAGGCCGGCCTGGGCCACCACCTCGTCCTGGTCGGGGGTGCCCGAGCTGCAGCCGATGCCGGCCACGATCTCGTCGTTCACGAACACCGGCAGGCCGCCGGCCACGATCATGAAGCGCCCCTGGTTGCTGACGTGGATGCCGAACGCCGGGCCGCCCGGCCCGCTCACCTCGCCGTAGGCCCGCGTCGAGCGCCGCGCCGCGGCGGCGGTGAACGCCTTGTTGATGGCGACGTCGATGCTCGTGATGCGGCCGCCGTCCATCCGGTGGAACATCAGCAGGCTGCCGTTGTCGTCGGTGATCGCGATGTCCATGTCGACGCCGATCTCGCGCGCCTTGGCCTCGGCCGCGGCCATCATCACCCTTGCGTCGTCGAGGGTCAGCTTCTGGGCTGTTCGCATGAGGTCTCGTCCTCCCGCCGCGGATTATAGTCGGCCTGCGCCGGGCTGCCCGCAGCATGCAGCACCGCTCACCGCCCGTGATACGATGCGGCGTCATGAAACGAACACTGCGTCACGTCGCCCTCGCGGGGGCGCTCTGCGCCCTGCCGCTCGCCGCGCCGACCGCGGCCGCACAGGAGAGAACGCCCGTGGACGTCGCATCGCTGGGACCGCAGATCGGAGAGAAGGTGCCCGACTTCGCGCTGCCGGACCAGAACGGCCGCGTCCGGACGCGCGACTCGATCCTGGGGCCCAACGGCGCGATCCTGCTGTTCCACCGCTCGGCCGACTGGTGACCGTACTGCAAAGCGCAGCTCGTGGAGCTGCAAGACCGTCTGGAAGAGCTTCGGGGGCGCGGCCTCGGCGTCGCCGCCATCAGCTACGACTCGCAGGACGTGCTGGCCGACTTCAGCCGGCGGCGCGGCGTCAGCTTCCCGCTCCTCGCCGATGACGACTCGGCCGTCATCACCGACTTCGGCATCCTGAACACCGTCGCCATCGAGGCCCAGGGCCCCAACGGCGACCACCCCGACGTGGTGGCCGACGTGGCGAAGTACGTGTCGGTGTTCGGCGCGGGGTCGAACATCGTCGGCACCCCGTTCCCGGGCACCTTCATGCTCGACGGCGAGGGGCGCGTGACCGCGCGGTTCTTCGAGGAGTTCTACCGCGAGCGGAACACCACCGCCAACGTGATGCTCCGGCTCGGCGAGGGGCTGTCGCCCATCGAGGCCATCGAGGGCGAGACCGCGCACCTGAAGTTCACCGCGTACGCCAGCGATCCGGCCATCACCGTCGGGACCCGCTTCTCGGTCGCCGTCGAGATCGAGCCGAACCCCGGCATGCACCTCTACGCCCCGGGGGCCGACGAGCTCGGCTATCGCGTGCTCGGGCTGACCCTGTCCCCGCTGCCGCACACCCGGTTCGAGCCGGTGGCGTACCCGGCGTCCGAGATCTACCACTTCGAGCCGCTCGACGAGCGGGTGCCGGTGTACCAGGCCCCGTTCACCCTGCTGCAGGAGGCGGTGGTGTCCGGCGAGCCGGGCGTTGAGGACGCGCTGGCCGAGATGGACGCGGTGACGCTGTCGGGAACGCTCGACTACCAGGCGTGCGACGACCGGCTGTGCTACGACCCGGTGTCGGTACCGCTGACCTTCACGTTCGAGGTCGACCTGCTCGACCGGCAGCGGGCCAACCGGTAGGCGCTCGAGTCCTTCCGGTGTCCGCGCTCTTGGGCGCGGGCACCGGCCGCCTCGGCGGTTCGCCGCCATTCCCACCACCGGTAGCACGTTCTCACTGTCCACGCATCCGGGGCCGCAGGGCCGGTCCAGGGGTCAGCCGGACACCTGCAGCTAGGGTCCCGCCGCCCAGACGTCTTGCCGATGTCGGCCTGCCCGGGCGCACTTGGGACGGCCCTCGGCCAAGGCCGCGGCCCCAGAGGGGCTTCCGGAACGGCGCGACCCCAGCGCAACCGCCTCGTCGACGAGCCGCTCGTGATCCTCGTCGAGAACAGGGACAACGACGGCGCGTTGCGCGTCCGCAGCTCCGTGAAGTGGACCGTTTCGATCGGCGTCACGCCGGGGTGACAGGCCGCCGGAGCCCGAAGACATCGGTGCCGGCGGGCTCAGCCTCGCTCTTCTAGCAGAGCTTCCAGTTCGGCGACCGCCTCGAGGTCCCGGACGCGTCCGGCCGACCGCTTCAGGTGAATCAGGCCCTCGAGGGTCACGCAGCGGCAACTGACGCCGAACGCCGTCACCTCGGTGGTGTCGGGGAGAAGCTGCTCGTACGAGCCCGCGCCGACGATCTCTCCCAGCAGATCGATGGGGCCGAGGGAGGTGGCCAGCGTGAAGTTGAGCCCACGGCCGAGGGTGTCCGCATCCCACCGGAAGGGGAGCCCGGGCGGGGCGCCGCGCAGGCGGGGCTCGTAGGGAGCCAGCGCGGCAGCGAGCCGTTCCAGGTTGTCGGATGTACGCCGGTAGACCACGTCCACGTCCAGCGTCAGCCTCGCCGATCCGTGCACGGTGGCCGCCGCCCCGCCGACGAGGATGTACGCGACGCCGTGGTCGCCGAGCGTGCGGAGGAGGGAGGCAAAGTCGGTCACGGTGCGCGCCGCGCCGCCCGCCCGGCCCTCCGCAGCTCCTCGGCGAGGCGCTGAAGGTCCATCAGTTGGCGCAGCCGGCCCTCGACGCTGAGCTCGAGGTTCTCGCGCAGCAGGGTCCGGTCGATGTCCTTCTTGTAAACCTCGGTGACCGGATCGGGCAGGCCGCGGGAGCTCG
Source organism: Vicinamibacterales bacterium (assembly GCA_965204675.1). Taxonomy (GTDB): domain Bacteria; phylum Acidobacteriota; class Vicinamibacteria; order Vicinamibacterales; family UBA8438; genus JAJEEA01. The sequence continues at coordinate 2,557,935 of OZ242003.1, read as the reverse complement.
GCGTCATACGGCCAGTCTATACCGAACCGGGCGCTCCGCGGGCCGCCTCGGCGAATCGGTGCGCCGCCCAGCGGGCTCGCTCGACTACCAGACGTGCGGCGACCGACTGTGCTACGACCCGGTGTCGCTGCCGCTGTCCCTCACGTTCGAGGTGGATCCGCTCGACCGGCAGCGGGCGAACCGGTAGCCGGGCCGCTCTGCGCTCGACCGGCCTGCCGGGTGGCCGCGCCTTCCGCGGCGCAGCCCCCGGCCGATTTCAGACCATCTGCGGCGTCAGCGCGCGTCGCTCGCCTCGGGAACTCCCAGGTCGAGGGCGACGATGCGGGCGCGGTCGCGGGCATAGAGGGTGGTCCCGACCAGGGTCGGCACCGTCCACGACCGCGTGTCGAAGAGCTGCGTCGTGGCGAGCCGATCGAGGCCGCTCGGGCTGAGGCGGACGAGCGAGAGGTCGCCGTCCTCCTCGAGGACGATCGCCTTGCCGTCCCCGTAGACCATGGTGGCGCGGCTGAAGCCGCGCTCGCGCCACGCGGTCTCGCCCGTCTCCAGGTGGGTGGCGGTGAGGATGGCGGCCGCGCCCTGGCCGCTCGTGCCGTAGATGAAGCCGCCGATTCGGAGCACGTTGAGGAACGTGAACCGCAGGCGGCGGTCCTCCCACAGCAGCTCCGTGCGCACGACGTCGCCGTCGGGCACGAGGCGGATGGCCTGGCTGCCGCCGATGTAGCCCGACGAGAAGAAGAGCACCCCGGTCTCGGGGTCGTAGTGGGGAATCTGGAAGTTGAAGTCGTTGCCGGCGTCGTGCGGGTGGGCCCAGAGCACACGGCCGGTGTCGGGGTCCATGCCGACCACGGCCTGGCCGGCGAAGACCACCGCGTGGGTCCGGCCGCCGACCGGGATCAGCCCCACCGGGGCGTGCGACACGAGAAAGCTGCCGCTCTTCCAGACGACCTCGCCGTCGCTCTGCCGCAACGCCATCACCGCTTGGCCGGGGCCGCCGACCTGCAGGAGGATGGTGTCCTCGTAGGGGGTCGGGCTCATCCCCGACCCCGGCTTGATCATCGAGCGGATGAGCAGGGGCGGCGCCCCGAAGTCGTCGATGAGGTTCCTCGACCACAGCAGCTCGCCGGTCTCGGGCTCGAAGACGTGCAGCTCCTTGTTGCTGCCGACGGTGAACAGGCGGCCGCCCGCCAGCAGCGGCGTCGCGTGCGGCCCCGCCCCCTGGCCGAAGTCCTGGTTCTTCGAGGCGTACTCGTGCTCCCAGAGCGTCGCTCCCGTCGCCGCGTCGAGGGCGATGACCGCCTCGCGCGGCATCCACGGCGCGCCCCCGCCCTCGCCGTGGGAGACGCGGTACATGGTGAAGAGCCGCCCTCCGGAGACGAGGATGGAGGAATGCCCGGCACCCAGGGGCCGGCTCCAGATCTCGGACGGGCCCGAGGGCGGCCACTGCTCGGCGAGGCCGGTCGACTCGGTCGTGAAGTCGCGGTTGCGCCCCGCCCACTGGCGCCACTCTCCCTCGTGGGCGCCCGCCGCCCCTTCCCGGGCACCGGCCGCTCCCTCCTGGCCGCCCGCCGTCACGGCGGCCGGGAGGGCGACCATGGCGGCCAGGCAGAGGACCGCGGCCGGGAGCATCCGGATCGGTGTCCCGTATCGCGTCCCATGCCGGTTGAACGCCGACCGGAGCCAACCGGCGGCCAGGAACCTGCGGATCGGCGCCTCGCATCTCGTCATCGCGGCGTCCCCTCACGTGCGGCGCCGCCAGCGGCCGCGGGCACGTCCTGCGGGAACTCCCTGCACGGCATGGCCCACGTCTCGCAGGCGCCGACGGGGCGGTCCGACCGGTAGACGAGCCGGTTGCGCGTCTCCCCCTCGGGCGTCCCCGTCGTCACCTCGATGGTGAGGGTCCCGCCGTCCGGGCTCAGCGACATCACCTCGTGCATGGTCATGTCTCCCTGCGTCCCCTCCGCCACCAGCCGCTCGCCCTCCCACCGCGACGCCGCCCGCATGGTGGTGTCGCGGCCGACGGGAATGGTGAGCTCTCGCCCCGGCGTATACGACCACGCCTTGAGACCGTTGGTCTCGGTGCCGACGATTACCGTGTCGTTGGCGGCGTGGATGATGAACAGGCGCCCCACGTCGTCACCGCCGCGGCCGCCGCTGAACGCGGGCGCGGTGAAGTCGCTCGCCTCGCGGTCGAGCGTCCACATCCCGGAGAAATCGGGGCGCTGCGCGGAGGCGAACCCCGCGACCAGGAGCATCCCCGCCACCGAACCGACGTATCCCGCACCGCTCACACCTACCTCCTGCGATCAGCCGTCCTTCACCACCGTCCACGCCGGAACCCCGCGTCGCACCGCCCCGGCGAACGTCCGATGCATGGGCCGACGAGACGTGACGACGTTCACACGTGCCCTCCGCAACCAGCCATCCTTCCACCATCCGCCCGGGAATCCCGCGTCGCACCGCCCCGGCGAACGCCGGAGCACGGGGCCGACGAGGCATGGCGACGGAGCGTACCCACCGCACGCGCCTCGGAGCGCGCCCGACGCCGAATCAGCAACGTCATCGGTCGGGATGCACGCTCCTCGAACGCGGCCCGGGCCTCGCCACGGCTGTTCCAGCCGGGTCCGCTCTGCCGTTCTGCAATCGCACTATAATCGGTGCGACGGCGAACTGGCGAGGGGTTCGTCGGAGGGTCGGCCATCGACCGACGGTGGTCGCGTGCCCGTCGAGACCCATCCGCGGGCCGCCCCGGTCCGTTCCTTGCATTCCATTCACGCGTGCCGATTACGCCTGAGACACCCCGTCCGGCGACCCCGGAGGTCGACGAGTCGGTCCTGCTCGCGACCCTGGAGCGGTACTGGGGCTACCGCGAGTTCCGCCCCCTGCAGCGGGAGGCGATAGACGCGAACCTGCAGGGTCGGGACAGCGTCGTGGTGCTGCCGACCGGCGGCGGGAAGTCGCTGTGCTTCCAGATGCCGGCCCTCGTCGACCCCGGCGGCGGGGTCGGGCTCGTCGTTTCTCCCCTCGTCTCGCTGATGAAGGACCAGGTGGACGGCCTGGTCGCGAGCGGGGTGACGGCCGGCGCCCTCAACGCCTCGATCACGCCGGACGAACGGCGCCGCGTGTACGCCGACCTCGACGCGGGGCGCTGCCGGCTGCTGTACGTGACGCCGGAGCGCCTCGTCGGCGAGGGCGGCGAGGGGTTCCGGGCCCGGCTCCGGAGCTGGGGCGTCCGCTTCGTCGCGGTCGACGAGGCGCACTGCATCAGCCAGTGGGGGCACGAGTTCCGCCCCGAGTACCGGCAGCTCGCGCAGGTCAGGGAGGACTTCCCGGGGGCGGCGCTGCACGCGTTCACCGCGACCGCCACCCGGCGCGTGCGCGAGGACATCGTCGCGCAGCTCGCGCTGCGCAGTCCGGAGGTGCTCGTCGGCTCGTTCGACCGGCCCAACCTGGTCTACCGGGTGCGCACCCGCACCGGCCTCAAGGACCAGATTCGCCGGGTGCTGGACCGTCACCCCGGGGAGGCGGGCATCGTCTACTGCCTCTCGCGGCGCGAGGTCGAGTCGCTCGCGGAATGGCTGGAGGAACAGGGGCACCGCGCCCGCCCGTACCACGCGGGCCTGGCCGACGAGACGCGGCGGCGGCACCAGGAAGACTTCCTGCAGGAGCGCGTGGACGTCATGGTCGCGACCGTGGCCTTCGGCATGGGTATCGACCGGTCGAACATCCGCTTCGTGATACATGCCGGGTCGCCGCGGTCGCTCGAGCACTACCAGCAGGAATCGGGCCGGGCGGGCCGGGACGGGCTCGAGGCCGAGTGCATCCTGTTCTACTCGGGCGCCGACTTCGCGCGGTGGCGGCAGATGCTCGAGCAGAGCGGCGAGCTGACGGACACCGCGCGGCGGCTGCTGACCGGGATGTCGCGGTACGCGGCCGGCACGCGCTGCCGGCACCGCACCCTCGTCGAGTACTTCGACCAGCCCTACGAGCGCGACGCCTGCGGCGACGCCTGCGACTGGTGCCTCAGGGAGCTGGAGCGGGTGGACGACGAGCGCGTGCTCTGTCAGAAGATCCTGTCGGCGGTGGCCCGCCTGGGGCAGCGCTGGGGCGTCGGTCACGTCATCGACGTGCTGCGCGGCCGCACCACCGACGCCGTCGGCCGGGCGCGCCACCAGGGGCTGAGCACGTTCGGCCTGCTCGCCGACGTCCCCGTCGCCGAGCTGCGGGGCTATCTCGACCAGCTCACCGAGCAGGAGCTGCTGCTGCGCACGGCGGGGCCCTATCCGGTGCTCCACCTCACCGACCGCGGGGTGGCGGCCCTGAAGGGCCGGGCCGAGGTCGAGCTCTACCGCCAGCCGCGGCCGGCGCCGGGCCAGCGCAAGCGCCGGCCCACGGACGACCCCGCCACCTGGGAGGGCGTCGATCGCGAGCTGTTCGACGCCCTGCGGCAGTGCCGCCTCGAGGTCGCGCGGGCCCGCGGCGTCCCGCCCTACGTCGTCTTCCACGACAACACGCTGCGCGACCTCGCCCGCCGGCGGCCCACCACGCCGGAAGAGCTGCTGCAGGTCTACGGCATCGGCGCCAAGAAGGCCGAGGACCTCGGGCCGATCGTGCTTAACGTGATCCGGGAGCAGCGCGGAGAGCCCTCGGATCCCGTCTGAGCCGGCCGCGAGGCGAGTCCCCGGCTCGAAGAGCGGCTACGGAGCGTGGGGTCGCTCTCCTGAAACGAGCCGTTGCAATTAACGTCGGTGTAACCTACAATTAACCTACATTTAACATTGCAGGGTCGGCGCCCCGTCCGGCGCCGGCCCGGGAGGGGACACGCTGATGAACACCCTTCGAAGCATCGGACCTGTCACCTTCGTCGTCGTCATCCTCGCAACCGCCGGCCTGCATGCGGGCGCGACGTCGACCCAACGACCCTCGACCCCGACCGCGGCGCAACCGTCCGTACTCTCCGAACCCCAGCCCACGCTGCTCGTCGCCGCGCCCGGCGAGGTCGAGATCGAGATCCTGATAAGGCCGACCGAGCACTCCCGCGAGCTTCGCATCTTCGCCGACTCGGGCTCGTACTACCGCAGCACGAGCATCGGCCTGCGGGGCATCGACTCCGAGCCGCTGCACAGCTTCATCTGGCGCGGCTTCCCGGTCGGCGACTACGAGGTCGTGGGGGTCCTGCTCGACGACCGCGGGCAGGAAGAGGTGGTGGTGCAGGCGGCGATGCGGGTCGTTGTCCGCTAGTGTCCCGGCCGTGAAGTTGGTGAAACCCTTTGATCGCGGTAAATGTCTGTAAACACGGGAGAAATGACGCGCAAGAACGTTCCGCGAACCACGGTTCAGGCCACTGCGGGCGGCGCGGCCAGCGAGGCTGCCAACGGCTCCCTCAAGGGCCGGACTGTGCCGTCCGGCAACTCTCCGGAAGCTCGATCGTGACCTGCGGGGGGCACGAGCGGCGCGGGCGGGCGCTCCGAACCTCCCGGCGTGAGGGCAGCCGCGGTCGCGGCGACTACCGGTAACGAGCCCTACAGGTCTCTCCGCCTCCTGTTCGCCTCGCGAACCCGGGTCCGGCGGCGAGTGCGCGGGGGCGGGAGGACGGTCCGCCCCGTCCCCCGCGCGGCCCGGTCACGTCCTCACGCGGATCACCACGCGGCGGTTCTGGGCCCGCCCCTGCGCGGTGTCGTTGGGCGCGGCGGGACGATCCTCTCCGTAGCTGTACACGCTCATCTTGTGAAGCGGCACGTTGTGCTGCTCGTAGAGGTACCGCTGCACCGCCTCGGCCCGGCGCATGCCCAGTCTCAGGTTGAAGTTTGCATCGCCCATCGAATCGGTATGCCCTTCGATCTCGATGAACTCGTTCTGCCCGTCGCCGGCGAGCTGCCCTATCAACTGGTCGAGCCGGGCCCGGGCCGCGTCCGGCAGGCCGTCCTGGCCGATGGCGAAGTTGCCCTGGTCCTCGCTGAGGGTGACCTCGAGGATCAGGCGGCTGGCCGCCGCCGCCATCTCGTCGACGCGGACGCCGACCTCTCCCGCTGCCGCCGCCGCGCCGTCCGCCGCCGCCTGCGCCATCTGGGCCGACTGGCCGGCCGCCATCGCCCGCTGGTCGACCTCGCCGATCTGCTCCTCGTTCTGAAGCGCCCGCTCCTGGACCTCCTCGACCGAAACCGCCACCGTGTCGATCTTGGCGTCGACGACGGCGGTCTCGGTCCGCACGAAGCCCCGGGTCGCGCAGGCCGGCGCCACCAACGCGATCAGTGCCGCCAACGCCGCCATTCTCCACATCGTCACTCGCATGGTCTCTCCCTCGCTGCAGGTCGTCTGTCCAGTTTCGCCCTGCCCGCCACGTAGCCGCGGCGGGCATGAACCGTCAGCCGATCGTCCACCGTCCGAAGCTCTATGGGGTGCCACCCCCGCCGGAAGCCGGGCCTGAACGTCACCACGTACTGATACCGCAGGCCCGGCAGCAACGCTGCCACGGCGTCAAGCATATCCCCTTCGCCGCCGGTCGCGCGTACGCTCCCCCCGGTCCAACGCGCGAGATCGGCGAGGGTGGCCGACAGGGCGGCGCTGTCGGGTCCGCCCGCGCCGCCCGGCCCGTCGCGCCGGTCCAGCACCCCGCCGACCGTGAGCAGATGCACCTGCACGGCGATGGCGCTCGCGACCCCGGACACCTCCTCCACGTTGCGGCGGCTGCCGGTGTCCACGCCGTCCGTCACCACGAGGAGCGCGCCGTGGCGGTCGCCGCTTCTGCCCACGAGAGTCGCGGTGTCCGCCACCGCATCGTAGAGCGAGGTCCGGCCGTACGGCCGGCCCGCCAGGTCCGCCTGGTCGAACCGGGCCAGGTCCCCCGTGAACGGCACGACCTCGCGCAGCGCGGTGTCGAACGAGAACAGCGCGGCCTCGTCGCGGCCCGGCCGCAACGAGCCGATGACGGTCCTCACGGCGCGCCGGGCGCGGGCGATGTTGCCGTCGACGGCCATGCTGCCGCTCATGTCGAGCAGCACCGCGATGCGGAGCGGCGCGTCGCTCTCGAACACGCTCCGGATGGGACGTCCGAACCCGCTGTCGACGAGCCGGAAGTCCCGGCAGGCGAGACCCCGCACGAGGCGTCCCCGGGAATCGCGGACGGAGGCGTTGACGGTGACCATGTCGACGCCGGAGCTGAAGACCGGCGCCGCGTCCCGCGTCACCGGACCGACCGCGCGCTGCCCCGCCAGCGCCGGAGCCGACAGCAGCAGCAGGCCGAGCATCGAGAGCTTCACGCGGGACATTCGGACCACCGGCTCGGTAGACATCCGTGGGCGACCACGCCCGGAGACCGTCGCCTACGATTCTACGGCTTTTCGCGTCGGCTGTGCACGGCGCGGCGCGGCGCCGGCGGGAACGCCGCGTCGACGGGCGGGACGGACGGGAGGCCGACGGGCCGATCAGGCGGGAACCAGCACGAGGTCCGGGCGGGGAGGCCGGCGCGCCTCCAACGCCGCCTGCAGCCGGCGTCTGAACTCGGCATAGGGCAGCACCTCGAACCGGCCGTCGTGATGCTCGACGAGCGCGGTCAGCGACTCGACCCAGTCGCCGGAGTTCAGGTAGTGGACGTCGCCGATCCGCTTGTCGGCGGGCGTGTGGATGTGCCCGCAGATGACCCCGACGCAGCCGCGGGCCCGGGCCAGGGCCTGGAGCTGGCTCTCGTAGTTGCCGATGAAGCTCACGGCGTCCTTGACCCGCGCCTTGATCGCCCGGCTCAGCGAGTAGTACCCCCGCCCGCGCCACGCGCGGTACCGGTTGTAGAGCCGGTTCACCTGCAGGAGCCCCTGGTAGCCGACGGCCCCGAGCACCGCGAGGTAACGATGGCGGCGGGTCACCACGTCGAAGACGTCGCCGTGCACCACGAGGTAGCGCCCGGCGGCGGCGTCGAGCACGTAGTCCTCCCCGATGTACAGCTTGTCCATACGGATCGGCAGCACGCGGGCGAGGACGTCGTCGTGGTTGCCCCGCAGGTAGATCACCTCGGTGTCCCGCTTCTCCATGTGCTTCAGCACCAGCCGTACGAACCGCGTGTGCCGGTTCTGCCAGCCGCCCTTGCGCATGAGGCTCCAGCCGTCGATGATGTCGCCGTTCAGGATCAGCCGCTCGCACTGAACGTGCCGGAGGAAGTGGTTGACCTCGTCGGCGTGGCACTCGGCCGTCCCCAGATGCACGTCCGACAGCACCACGGTCTTGAAACGCAACATGGTCTTCTTGCTCATGTACGGCTCCTCGTTGTGGACGCCATGCGGGTCGGCGCCGCCGCGGCGCGGGGAAACCCGACCTCCCGCAATGCGCGCTCGAACGCGTCGACGACGGCCGGCCACGAGAGGGCCAGGGCGGTCTGTCGGGCTGCGCGCCGGACCCGCGGCCACTCGGGGACGCGGGCCATGAGGGCGGTGGCGGTGGCGGTGAAGGCGCGGGCGTCGCGCCGCGGCACGAGCCAGCCGTTCTCCCCGAACCGGATGCACTGCCCGGCCGCCGCGTAGTCGAACGCGAGCACCACCAGGCCGCTCGCCATCGCCTCCAACACCACGTTGCCGAACGTCTCGGTGAGGCTCGGAAACAGGAACAGATCGCCGGACGCGTAGTGGCGGGCGAGGTCCTCCCCGGAACGCATGCCCGCGAAGCGATAGTCGGGATGTTCCCGTTCGAGCCGGCGGCGGGCGGGGCCGTCACCCACCAGCACGAGCCGGGGCGCGGGCCGGTGCACCCGACGCATCGCCTCGAAGCTGTCGACCAGCAGATCCAGGTTCTTCTCGGAGGCGAGGCGCCCGACGTGAATCACCACGGGAGTCTCCGGTCCCGCGCCCCAGACCCTGCGAAGCTGCGAATCGCGGCGGACGGGGCCGAACAGGTCGGTGTCCACCCCGCGGCCGAGAATCCCGAGGTTCCGGAACCCGGCGCGGTCGAGCTCGTCCCGCACCGTCGCCGAGGGGACGAGGGTCCGCCGGGTCAGGTTGTGGAGGGCCCGCAGGTAGCAGAGGGTGACACGCCTCAAGGGAGCGGCGCGGTAGTGCGCCGCGAAGGCGTGGAAGTTCGTGTGGAAGCTGGAGCTGACGGGCAGGCCGAGCCGGCGGGCGGCGATGACCGCCGACCAGCCGAGCGGACCCTCGGTGGCGACGTGCACCACGTCCGGGCGTTCGGCCCGCCACCGGCGGAGCAGCGTCCGGCCCGCCGGAAGCCCCACCCGCAACGCGGCGTATCCGGGCAGGGGCACGCTCGCCACCGGCCATTCCTCCCAGTCCGGGGGCGGTGCGTTCTCGACGCCCGCCATCGGGCAGCGCGGTCTCACGACCACGAGCCGGTGGCCGCGTGCGGAGAGCCCGGCCACCAACCGGTGCAGCGAGCCGGCCGCACCGTTGACCTCGGGAGGAAACGTCTCGGTAATCAGCGTGATGCGCATGGCAGCCCGTGGTGAAAAGTCCCCGCTGCATTCGAGCGGCGATGCATCCCCCTGACTGCGTTGTTCGTCGGTTGCGTATGTCCAATATGCGCCCTCCTCACGCCTTGTCAGGCGGGCGCCTCGGCCCTTTGCCGGCGCCCTCCGGGCGCGGTGCAACGCGGGGCTTTCACCACGGGCTGCCGGGCGTCGGCGCCGGAGCACGCCGCCACGCCACTGAATACGCCATCGGTGCGACGAACCGATGGCGAGACGATTACGGGCCGGTAAACAAATGCCGGAAGGGCACCGAACCGCCGGGCCGGACACCAGGAGCCTGCGCCGTGGAACGTCGCGGGCGATTGGTTGGGCGCCCGGCGGAGCCGAGGCCACGATGGGCGGGGGCCGGAGCGTCAGGGGGGCGCGGCCGGCTCCAGGAACCGCGCCGTCTCGCGGGCGGCCGCGCGCACCGCCGGGGGAATCGCGCACGGCGCGATGTCGCCCGCCGCCCCGTACACGTCCAGGCGCCGGATCTCCGCCACCAGCCGCGCCGCGAAGTCCGCCCGGCTCCGGTCCAGGTGATCGAGAAGCGACCCCGCGGGGGGACATCCACGCACCTGCACGCGGGGATGCTGGCGGGCGAAGGTCGCGAGGCACCGCCGCATCGCGAACGCCTTGGCCACCAGCAGAGCGGACCGCGGCTCGTGCCCCGCCGCCTGGAGAACGGTCATGCCGAGCCGTACGTTCTCCAGCGTGTTGGCGGCGTCGACCTCGGTGACGACGGCCGCGGCGGGCACGCCCCGGCGCACCAGCTCGTCCTTGAAGACGAGCGCCTCCGGCTTGTCGAAGACGTGCTCGGTCATCGGGCCGGCCCGTCCCGACACGAGCACGCGCGGCGCCCATCCCGCCGCGAAGAGCTGCGCCGCCCGCCGGGGCACCTCGAGGCCCCGGCTGCCGAACACGAAGATCACGTCGCTCGGCACCGGCGGCTCGCTCGGGCACAGGTAGCTCCAGATCGGCTGCAGCAGCCGCACGTACTCGCCCGCCTCGAGGCTCTCGATGCGCATGCCGATCTTCCAGCCCGCCACGCGTCGTCTTCGGCTCCGCCCGGCCCGGAAACCTCGCCTGCGGCTCCGATTGCCGCCCCGCGCCGCCGGGGGTCTGCACCGTTCCAAGACGCAGACTCCCGGCGCCCGACCAATCCTGCCGGAGCCCGCGCGTTCCTCGGCGCAGACCCCGGCGCGAGGTACCAAGGCGAGACCGGCGAGACGGTCGAATGCGGCCGGTCCGTACGCTATGATGCCTGAACGACCTTGGACGGCCCGCGATCCTCACCCCGCCGAACCATGCCCGCGCCGCCACGCCCCCTGCCCCCGGTCGAGCGATGGGCGGGCGTCCGGGCGGGACGTGCGCGCGGCATCGGATGGGCGCTGTGCATCGTGCTCGCCGCCGCCCTCCCCGGCGGCGGTCAGCCCGCCCCGGACGGTCTGACGGTCATCTCGCGCGACGGCCGGCGACCCCTGCCCACGGTCGACGTCGGCGGCCGCACCATGGTCGCGCTGACCGAGCTCCTGGGGCCCTTCAGCCTGCGCGTGGGCGACGACCGGCAGCCCGGCCGGCTGACGCTCGTGCGGGGACCGGCGGTGATGGTGCTGACGGCGGGAGACGGCATCGTGTCGGTGGCGGGGCGGCTCGAGTCGCTGAGCTCACCCCCGGTGGAGCGCGGAGGCGTCTGGTACGTGCCGACCGACTTCATCGGACGGGCGCTTCCCCTCATCTCGGACCAGCCGGTCGAGCTGAGGTCCCGCTCGGGGCTGGTGATCGTCGGTGACGTCCGCGTCCCGCAGGTGGTGGGCCGCTATCAGCGCATCGGGCGGCGGTCGCGGCTGCGCCTCGTGGTGACCCCGAACATCGAACCCCGCATCGAACAGGCGGCCGGGCAGCTTCTCGTCACCTTCGAGGCCGATGCCGTGGATCTCGTCCTGCGCGACTTCGCGCCCGACGATCTGCTCCGGCGGGTGACGGTCGACGACCGGCGCGCCCGGCTCGAAGCCGAGCTGGGCGGCGGCTTCGGCAGCTTCGCCGCCAACAGCTCGCCCGGCCTCGGCGGCAGCCTGGAGGTGGTCATCGACCTCGGACCGGCGACGGAGGCCCGCGCCGCCCCCCCGCCGGCGCCCGACCCGCGTCCCGCGTTGGAGACGGAGGCAGGCATCGAAGAGGAGGATGCGGGGCTGCCGGCCCTGGCGGACTTCTCGGAGCCGTCGACGGTCAGCGCCATCGCCATCGACGCGGGACACGGAGGGGCCGACGTGGGGACCCTCGGCCCCGAGGGCACGCTGGAGAAGGACGTCACCCTCGGCGTCGCCCGTCGGCTGCAGGCCGCCATCCAGCGACGGCTCGGGCTGCGCGTCGTGCTCACCCGCTCGGGCGACGCCGACGTGACCCTCGACGAGCGCGCGGCCATCGCCAACAACAACCGCGCCGACTTGTTCATCAGCCTCCATGCGAACGCGTCGATGCGGGAGACCGCGACCGGGGCCGAGGTCTTCTATCTCCGCCCCGTCGAGTACGAGGGCCCTGGCGACGCGCAGGGCGGAGGCGAACGGGTCCCGGTGGTGGGCGGCGGCACGCGGCGGCTCGACATCGTGCCCTGGGAGCGGGCGCAGCTCCGTTTCGTCGACCGGTCCGCCCTCTGGGCGCAGACGCTGGCCGAGGAGTTGCGCGCCCGGGTCCCGATGAGCCGACGGGGCGTCCAGCAGGCGCCGCTCCGGGTGCTGGTGGGGACCAACATGCCGGCGGCCCTCGTGGAGATGGGGTTCATCTCGAATCCCGCGCAGGAGGTCCAGCTCGCCTCCCCCGCGTTTCAGAACGCCGTCGTCGAGGCGCTGCTGCAGGGCATCATCCGTTTCCGCGACATGGTCGAGCGGGGCTTCCCCGAAGAAGACGATCCGCTCGCCGAGGATCCGCCCGCGGACGGCTCGGCACCGCTCCGGGAGCCGCTGCCGTGAGCGGCCGGGCCTGGCTGGCGAGGATCGTGTTCGCGGCCGCCGCGCTCGGCGGGGCCTGGGTGCTCTTCGTCGGGCTTCCCCGGTGGTACCCGGACGAGGGCTCGGCGGTCTCGACCGGCGTCGCGAACGACAGGTCCGCGGTGGGCGCGCAGACGGTCTCGACGCTGTACTACGTCTCGGGCGACGGCATGCGGCTCGTCGGCGTGCCCCGCCGGTTGGCGCGCCGGGCCAACCCCACCGCGCAGGCCCGCGCCATTCTCGAGCAGCAGCTCACGGACCCGCCGGCGCCGCTGCTCTCGCCCATCCCGCCCGGCACCGCCCTGCGGGCGATCTATATCACCGGAGACGGCGACGCGTTCGTCGACCTCACCGAGGAGATCGCCCTCGGCCATTCCGGCGGGTCGCGGGAGGAGCTCTTCACGGTGTACGCCATCGTGAACGCCCTGACCACGAACCTCGCCGCCGTCGACGCCGTGCAGATTCTCGTCGACGGCGTCGAGGTCGACACGCTGGTCGGCCACGTGGACCTGCAGCGTCCCCTGAGACAGAACCTCGACCTGCTGGAAGCGCCCAGCGATGACTGGATGCCGGCCGACGACGCGCCGGTCGACCCGGATCGTTCGTCATGACCCCAACCGCACGCGGCGATGCGCGGCCCCCGGACGAGCTCCGGCCCACGCGCCTGACCCCGCACTACCTCGACCACCCCGAGGGCTCGGTCCTCATCGAGGCCGGACGCACCCGGGTCATCTGCACCGCGAGCGTCGAAGAGAAGGTGCCGGTGTTCCTCCGCGGCGCCGGCAAGGGCTGGGTGACGGCCGAGTACGGGATGCTGCCGCGCGCCACGTCCACGCGCACGTCCCGCGAGGCGAGCCGCGGCCGGCCGAGCGGCCGCACCCAGGAGATACAACGACTGATCGGCCGCTCGCTGCGCGCGGTCACGACGCTCGAGGCCCTCGGAGAGCGCACCGTCTGGATCGACTGCGACGTCATCCAGGCCGACGGCGGCACCCGCACCGCGTCGATCACCGGGGGGTTCGTGGCCCTCGCCTTCGCCCTGCGCCGACTGCGCGAGCGCGGCGCGATCGCCCGCATGCCCCTGACCGATCACGTCGCCGCGATCAGTGTCGGGATAGTCCACGGCTTCCCTCTCCTCGACCTCGCCTACGAGGAGGACTCGAACGCGGAGGTCGACATGAACGTGGTCATGACCGGGGACGGCCGCTTCATCGAGGTGCAGGGAACGGCCGAGGGCGCGCCCTTCTCCCGCGCGTCGCACGACGCCCTGCTCGCGCTGGCCGAGACCGGCATCCGCCGCCTCGTCGAGATGCAGCGGGACCTGGTCGGGGCCCTGACCGCGTGACCGGCCCCGCGCGGCCGCGGCTGCTCGTGGCCACCACCAACCGCGGCAAGCTCGCCGAGATCCGCGACATCCTCGGCGGGACGCCGACCACCCTCGCCACGCTCGACGACCATCCCGGCATCGGCGAACCCGAGGAGACCGGCGCGACCTTCGCGGCCAACGCGCGCCTGAAGGCGCTCTACTACGCCGAGGCGACCGGCGAGCTCACCGTGGCGGAGGACTCCGGCCTCGAGATCGACGCGCTGGACGGCGAGCCGGGCGTGCGCTCGGCGAGATTCAACGGGGAGTCCTACGCGGAGAAGTTCGCGGCGATACGGCGCCTGCTCGCCGAGCGGGGCGCCGACGGCAGCGCGGCCCGCTTCGTGTGCGCGCTCGCCCTCGCCCGCCCATCGTCGCCTGACGGCTCCGCATGGCGCCCAACCAACCCTCCAGGAGCCCGCACCGTTCCACGGCGCGAACCCCTGCCCCGCCCATCGGCGCCTGACGGCTCCGGCGGGCGCCCAACCAACCCTCCAGGAGCCGCCGCCGTCCTCTGGGAAGCCGCCGGCGTCGTCGAAGGCCGCGTCCAACTCCCTCCCCGCGGCGAGGGGGGCTTCGGATACGACCCCATCTTCCACTACCCCCCCTACGGCCGCACGCTGGCCGAGGTGACCCCGGAAGAGAAGGCCGCCGTCAGTCATCGGGGACAGGCGTTCCGTCAGCTTCGCCGCCGTCTGACCGCGGGTGGGGCAGCTCGATGGTGAACACCGTGCCGCCGCCGTCCCGGTTGGCGGCCCGCACCGAGCCCTCGTGGAGACCGATCAGGTGCTTGACGATGGCGAGCCCGAGCCCGGTGCCGCCGGGGTCGCGGGGCCTCGCGACGTCCACCCGATAGAACCGCTCGAAGATCCGGGTCAGGTCCGTATCCGGGATGCCCGGGCCGCGGTCGCCGACGGTGATGCGGACGACGCCGTCCTCGCCACCGGCGCCGAGCTCGATGGTGCTGTCGGCGGGAGCGTAGTTGACGGCGTTCTCGACGAGGTTGCGGATGGCGTCGTGGAGCTTGAGAGGGTCCGCCAGGACCGTGACCGCTTCCGGGGCGACGGCGGTCCTGATGACCAGGCGCTTGCTCTCGGCCAGCGGCGCCAGCTCGCCGGCCACCGAGGCGAAGGTCGCCTCCAGCGCGCACGGGGTCGGCACCAGCCGCTCCTGGCCCGCGTCGAGACGGGCCAGCCTCAGCAGGTCGCTCACCAGGCGCTCCATCCTCGCGCTGTTCCTGGCGATGATGGCGACGAAGCGGCGCTCCTCGGGGCGGTCTTCGTCGACGAGGGCCTCGACCCCGCCCCGGATCGCGGTGAGCGGCGTCCGCAGCTCGTGAGAGACGTTGGCGACGAAGTCCTGCCGGACCTGGTCGGCCCGGCGGTACTCGGTGACGTCGTGGAGGACCAGGGCCATGCCCCGCTCCCCGTTGGCCGCGAAGGGCCGGGCGTTGGCGAGGAGCACCTTGGGAGGGTCGGTGTTCAACCGCACCTCGTTCCCGCGTCCGGCGTCGCCGGCCACCGCCGCCGCGATGACCCGGGTCACCTCCGGATGGCGGATCAGCTCGACGTGGAAGCGTCCCGTCGGATCGCTGTCGATGCCGAGCATCCGCTGCACCGACTCGTTGGCAATCTGCACCCGGCCCTCGTCGTCGATCACCAGGACCCCTTCGACCATCCCCCCGAGAATGGCGTCGACCCGGGTCTGCTGGCCGGAGAGGTCCTTCACCTGGCGGGCCAGCTCGCGCGCCGTCTGATCGAGCGCGCGCGCCATCACCCCCAGCTCGTCGTCGCCGTGGTCGAGTCCGACCGGGAAGGGCGTCCCCGCCGTGTAGCGCCGGGCCGCCTCGGTCAGCGCCCGGACCCGGCGCTGGAGCCGGATGGAGGCGAGCCCGGCGATGGCGAGAGCCGCCCCGAGCGCCGCCAGGAACCCGGCCGCGAGCGCCCAGGCCAGCGGATAGGTCCGGTCCTCGACGCCCGCCGGCGGCGTGCCCGGCGACCCGACGACGAGGGCAACCGTGACCAGGGCCACGGCGGCGACCGCCATCGAAGACAGGAACAGACGGGTCGGCAGCCTCACGGAACCTCGAACGAACAGGCGCACCGGTGCGACGCCGCCCACCGCGGCCCGGCCGCGGCGGCCGGCCATCGGCGGGCCGTCACGTGCTCTCGACGAACTTGTACCCGAACTGCTTGATGGTCACGATGTGCTCGACCAGCGTGGGGAGCTTCTCGCGCAGCCGCCGGATGTGCACGTCGACGGTGCGGGTGCCTCCGGTGTACTGGTAGCCCCAGACGTCGGAGAGCAGGAGGTCTCGCGACAGCACCCGGCCGGCGTGCTCGATCAGGTACTTCAGCAGCAGGAACTCCTTGGCCGTCAACCGGACCGGCCGCCCGTCGTCGCTCACCTCGTGCCGGTCGAGGTCGATCACCAGCGAGCCGAACCGGAGGATCTTGTCCGGCCCGAAGGGCTGGGTGCGGCGCAGGACGGCCCGGAGCCGCGCCACCAGCTCCCGCGGGCTGAACGGCTTCGTCACGTAGTCGTCGGCGCCGAGCTCGAGGCCCTCCACCCGGGCCTCTTCCTCCGCCCGCGCCGTCAGCATGATGATGGGCACCGTCGCGGTCTGCGGGTCGTTGCGCATCAGCCGGCAGATCTCCAGGCCGCTCATCCCCGGCAGCATCAGGTCGAGGACGACGAGATCGGGGCGCTGGCGTATGTGCTCGAGGGCGTCGGTGCCGGTTGCGACGACGCTGGTGTCGTAGCCGGCCCGCGAGAGGTGATGCTCGACCAGCTCCGCGATGTCCGGATCGTCCTCGACGACGAGTATGCGGCTAGGCATGGGCAGGTGGCTCTCGGACGGCCAACGACTCGATCACTGCTCCCCGTGAGGCCGCGCGTCGGCGCCGGGGGCCCCGCCCTCCCGCCCGTGATGGCGGACGTCGCGCCCCGACACGATGAAGATGGCCTCCTCGGCGATGTTGGTGGCGTGATCGCCGATCCGCTCGAGATGCCGCGAGATGAGCAGGAGCTCGAGGGCGGGCTGGGTCACCGCGGCGTCCGTGCACATGACCCCGATCAGCTCGCGGAACACCCGGTCCTTGAGGTGGTCGACGGAGTCGTCGCGGTCGAGGACCTCCCTCGCGAGGCGGATGTCCTGCCGCACGAACGCGTTCAGGGAGTCGCGCAGCATGCCCTGGGCGATGTCCGCCATCCTGGGAACGTCGATCAGCGGCTTGACGGCGGGATGCTCCAGATACCTCAGGGTCGCCTCGGCGACGTTGATCGCGAAGTCGCCGATGCGTTCCAGATCGCTGTTGATCTTGACCCCGGACACCACCACCCGCAGGTCCGTCGCCACCGGCTGGTGCAGGGCGAGCAACTGGAAGCAGCGCTCGTCGATCTCGATGTGCAGCCGGTTGATCGCGTCGTCGCCGGTCAGCACCCGCTCGGCCAGCCGGTGATCGCGGTCGACCAGCGACTGCACCGATGCGCGCACCTGCTCCTCGACGGCGCCGGCCATCACCAGCAACCGCTCCTTGAGGTGGTCGAGATCGTCCTGGAGGTGCGGCATCGACCTCCGATCTACCCGAGCCGGCCCGTGACGTAGTCCTCGGTGAGCTTCCGGGCCGGCGCGGTGAAGATGCGGCTCGTCAGGTCATGCTCCACGAGCTTGCCCAGCCAGAAAAACGCCGTACCGTCCGAGACGCGGGCGGCCTGCTGCATGTTGTGGGTCACGATGACGATCGTGTAGCGCTGCTTCAACTGATAGACCAGCTCCTCGATGCGCTGGGTCGCGATGGGATCGAGCGCCGACGCGGGCTCGTCCATCAGCAGGACTTCCGGCTCGACGGCCAGGGCCCGCGCGATGCACAGCCGCTGCTGCTGGCCGACGGACAGGGCGAGCGCCGACTCCCGCAGACGGTCCTGCACCTCGTCCCACAGCGCCGCCGTCCTCAGGCCGGCCTCGACGCGGTCCTCCAGCTCGGACCGCGACCCGGCAAGACCGTTGACGCGCAGCCCGAAGGCGACGTTCTCGAACACCGACTTGGGAAACGGGTTGGACTTCTGGAACACCATGCCGACCCGGCGGCGTACCTCGACCGGGTCCGCTTCCGGCGCGTAGACGTCCTGCCCGTCGATGGAGACCGATCCCGTCACGCGGGTCGAGGGGATGAGCTCGTTCATCCGGTTCAACGCCCGGAGAAACGTGCTCTTGCCGCATCCCGAGGGACCGACGCAGGCCGTGACCCGATGGGCGGGGATGCGCATCGACACGTTGTCGAGGGCCCGCGTCTCGCCGTAGAAGCAGCTCAGGCCCCTGACGTCGACCTTCGTTCCGGTATCGACGACCTCGCCCTCGCGGCCGCGCGCCGCGACGTCGGCCAGGGACGGTATCGCCATGGTGCGTGAGGCCATCGTCGAGGCACCTGCCAGGAGCCCGGGGCCCCCCTGCGTCCGACCGGGCGGCGCGGTCGTCATCCCTGACATCGGTCCCGCAGCCAGGCGGCGAAGCCGTTCATCCCGAGCAGCAGGACCAGCAGCACCATGATACCGGCAGCCGCGTTCTCCAGGAACGCCTCCTGCGGCCGCGACATCCAGTTGAACACCTGTATCGGCAGCACCGTGAACGGCGATCGAATGCCGTCGGGCGCGAACGGGACGTAGGTCAGGGCGCCGATCGCGAGCAGGGGCGCGGTCTCCCCGATCGCCCGCGACAGGGCCAGTATCGTCCCCGTGAGCATGCCGGGCAGGGCGACCGGCAGCACCTGGTGCCAGACCGTCTGCCACCGCGTCGCCCCCAGGGCGTACGACGCCTCCCGCAGCGACGGCGGCACCGCGCGCAGCGCTTCGCGGGAGGCCAGGATCACCACCGGCAGGACCAGGAGGGCCAGGGTCGCGGCGCCGGCCAGCACGCTCCGGCCGAACCCCAGCGTGCGCACGAAGAGCCCCAGGGCCAGGAGCCCGTAGATCACCGACGGCACCCCCGCGAGGTTGGCGATGTTGATCTCGATGAGGCGGGCCCACCACCCGCGGTCGCCGTACTCCTCCAGGTAGACCGCCGCCCCGATCCCTATCGGCACCGCCAGCAACGTGGTCACCGCGATCACCCACACCGTGCCCGCCAGCGCCGGGAAGATGCCGGCGTTCTCGGCGCGGCGCGACGGCAGGCCCGTGAGGAAGTCCCAAGACAGCCGCCCGAGCCCGTCGCGAAGGACGTCGGCGAGGAGGATCGCCAGCACCAGCAGCCCGAGCAGGGTGGCGCCCAGCCCCAGGCCGTGCAGGACCAGGTCGGACAGCCGGCCCCGCCACCGCGGGCTCACGGATACGCCTCCCGGTACCGCCCCCGCAGCCACGTGCTGACGAGGTTGAGAGAGAACGTGCCGATGAACAGCAGCATGCCGACCGCGAAGATCGTCCGGTAGGCGAGGGTCCCGGTCGGGGCGTCGCCGAGGCTGACCTGCACGATGTACGCGGTCATCGTCTCGATCGGCACCAGCGGATTGAGGGTCAGCCGCGGCTGCTGCCCGGCCGCGATGGCCACGATCATCGTCTCGCCGATGGCCCTCGAGACGGCGAGCACGGCGGCGGCCGAGATGCCCGACATCGCGGCCGGCAGCACCACCCCCAGCGTCGTCTGGGCCCGGGTGGCCCCCAGCGCCCGCGACGCGTCCCGGAGACCGCGCGGGACCCCCTGCAGGGCGTCTTCCGAGAGGGAGGACACCAGCGGCAGGATCATGACGCCCATGACGAGGCCGGGGCTGAGCGCGTTGAACCCGGAGAGGCCCGGAATGAACTGCTGCAGGAACGGGGTGACCGCGAGCAGCGCGAAGTAGCCGTACACGACGGTGGGCAGGCCGGCCAGGACCTCCAGCACCGGCTTGACGCTCCGCCGCACCCTCGGCGGCGCGTACTCGCTGAGGTAGACGGCGGTCAGCAGCCCGGCGGGAAGCGCCACCGCGAGGGCGATGGCCGACACCAGCAGGGTGCCGGCCACCAGCGGCAGCACCCCGAAGGACTCCTGGAAGAAGAGCGGCGTCCACACCGTGCCGAACAGGAACTCGAACGGCGACACCTCGCGGAGGAACCGGAAGGTCTCGACGGACAGGATCGACAGGATGCCCACGGTCACGAGGACCGACGCCCCCGCGCAGGCGCGGAGTGCCCACTCGATGACGCCCTCGATGCGGTCCTGTCGTGTCCGCGCCATTCTGCCGCTCTCCCGCAACCGCGCGACCTGCGGTCGCGTTGGGCGTTTCGCCGACGCGAGACTCCTGAAGGACACCCTGCGCGTCCGCGCCACTGCGGTCGCGTCGGGAGCTTGGCTGACCCGTGACGCCTGAAGGACCCCGCACGACCGCGGCGACCGTCAGTCGCGTCGGGAGCTTCGCCGACGCGAGACGCCGGCGGCACGACCCGCCGGGGCGATCGACGACACGGGCGGGTTCAGCAGTATCCGGGTCGGCTCAGCAACGCCTCCAGCGACGCGATCTCGCCGGCGTCCCCACCCGGGCCACAGTACATCGTGCCGACGACCCGGTCCTCGAGTCGCCGCTGCACGAGGGCGTACTCTCGATCCGTCAGGGACACGTACCCCACCTCGCGTACGAGGGCCGCCCCCTCGGTGAGAAAGAAGCTCGCGAACCCCGCGACTTCCGGCCGATCGAGGGCGACCGGGTTGACGTAGAGAAAGACGGGCCGGGAGAGCGGCTGATAGGTGCCGTCGCGCACGGTGTCGGGCGACGGGCGGATCGCCCCGTCGCCGTTGGTGTCGTCCTCGTCGTCGATGGCCGCCAACCCGAGCCGGCCCCGGTTCTCCTCGTAGTGGGCGTAGCCGAAGAACCCCAGCGCCAGCTCGTCGTTGGACACCCCCTGCACGAGCACGTTGTCGTCCTCGCTCGAGGTGAAGTCGCCGCGGCCGGCCCCGGGCTCGCCCACGATGACCTGCGTGAAGTAGTCGAACGTGCCCGAGTCGATGCCCGGGCCGAACAGACGCAGCTCTCGATTCGGCCAATCGGGCCGGACCTGGTTCCAGCGAGTCACGGTCCCCTGCGCGGCCGGCTCCCACATCCGCTTCAGGTCTTCCGTCGTCAGGGTCTCGACCCAGTCGTTGGCCGAGTGCACGACGACGGCGATGCCGTCGTATGCGATGGGCAGCTCGACGAACTCGATGCCGGCCGCCGCGCACGCCTCGATCTCGAGGGGCCGGATGGGGCGGGAAGCGCTCGAGATGGCGGTTTCCCCCGCGCAGAACTTCTCGAAGCCGCCGCCGGTGCCGGACACGCCCACCGTGACCCGGGCCCCGGGGTCCACCCGGCGGTACTCCTCCGCCACCGCCTCGGCAATGGGAAACACCGTGCTCGAGCCGTCAACCGCGACCACCTGCGCGGCGCCGTCGAACCATCCCCGACACGCGGCCGCCCCCGCGAGCGCGGCCAGGAGCCCGCAGCCGGCGAGCGACAGCGCCCGAAGCAGCCGCGACGTGTGCGACACGCGACAATTGGCCGCGCCTGACATTTCCGTACAGTAGCGTCAGCAGAGCCCGGCGCTGTTAAGAGAATGTAAATTCTGGCCCGGCATCGGCGCCCTGGCTCCCCCGTTGCCGCTCCGACCCCCGGGAGCCCGCGCCGTTCCGACGGCGCAGGTTCCGGGTCACAGGTTCTCGGCGAACCGGTACCCGAGACCGAACACGGTCTCGATCTGACTACCGGCCGGCCCCAGCTTCGCCCGCAACCGCCCGAGGTGCACGTCCACGGTGCGTGCGTCGACCGTGTCTCCGCTCCCCCAGATTCGATCCAGCAGGCGGTCGCGGGACAGCACGCGGTTCCGGTGCTCGACGAGGCAACGCAGGATCTGGAACTCGCGGCGGGTAAGCTGGACCGGGTTGCCGTCGACGGTCACCTCCACGCCGGCGAAGTCGGCGGTGAGGTGGCGGCCCTCGTAGAGCTCCGAGGCCTGTATCGCCGACGACGCCCGGCGCGAGACCGCCCGCGCCCGCGCCGTCAGCTCCCGCAGGCCGAACGGCTTGGTGACGTAGTCGTCCGCCCCCAGCTCGAACGCCCGCACCCGGTCGGCCTCGCTGGTCCTCGCGGTGACGACGATGATCGGAAGCGAGACGCCCTGCCGCCGCGCCCGCAGCTTGCGGCACAGGGTGAACCCGTCGATGTCGGGCAGGTTCAGGTCGAGAATCATCACCTCGGGCGGGTCCGCCTCGACCGCCCGCAACGCCGCGGTCCCGGTGCCGACCACCTCGACGTCGTCGCTGCCCTCGCGCCGAAACGCCGCGCTGATCAGCGTGGCGATGTCGCCGTCGTCCTCGACCACCAGCACCCGCATGCCGCCGCCCTGCGCTCCTCTCACGAGCCCTTGGTGAGACCCCGCCCTGCACTGCGCCCGGAGGGCGTCGGCGGACCGGAGAGCGCGCGAGCGGGCTGAAGATCGCTCGAGCCTGACGAGGCGTGAGGCGGGCGCATACCGGGCATATGCAGCCGACGAACAACGCCGTCAGGCTCGAACGCAGCGGGACGTTTCACCATGGGGCTCCTCCGTCCACCGACGCCGGCTCCCGATGCCCGGCCCCCGGCGACGCTCGAAACGTAGTGCGCAGGTATTTCGCCGCCGTGACGGTCCTGTAAACAGTGGGTTAACAGCCCGCGCCCCTCCCAACCGGCGACCGGAGACCGGTCGCGGGGGGCATGGTCGGGCATACCCCGGGACGCCGCACTCCCGAATTAACGCCGATGTAATCGGCCCGTCATCCATCTGTCACAGACGGCCTGTAGCGTTGCACCCATGATGACAACCGGCCAATACAGCCTCCGTGCCGCTGCCGTTCCGCGCGGCGGGAGGAACAGCGCAGGTGGAGAAAACAGCATGCGAACACGGTTTCTGATCTGGTTGGCGGCGGCCCTGCTCGCGGGCGCCGTCCCCGCCGTAGCGCAGGACACGGGACGGGTGGCCGGGGTGGTCATCGACCAGACCAACGCCATCACCCTGCCCGGCGTGCCGGTCGAAGCGGTCGGCACCACCTTCGTCACCTACACCGACCTCGACGGCCGCTACGACCTGGAACTGCCGGCCGGCGAGCACCAGATCAGGATCTCGCTCGGCGGGTACGCGGAGCAGCTCGTCAACATCGAGGTCGTTTCCGGGCAGGTCACCGAGGTCCAGGTCTCGCTGACGACCAACGTCTTCGCGGAAGAGGTGGCGGTCGTCGCCGCCACCCTCGAGGCGCAGAGCTCGACCGCGTCGGCGCAGATGATGCTGCGGATGCGCGCCCCGGCGGTGCAGGACAACATCGGCGGGTCGGAGATGCGCTCGAACAACGACTCGGACGCGGCCGACGCCATGAGCCGGGTGACGGGCGTCTCGGTCGTCGACAGCCAGTCGGTTTTCGTCCGGGGCCTCGGCGAGCGCTACAGCAACACGACCCTGAACGGCGCCACCCTGCCCACCACCGAGCCCGACCGCCGGGTGGTGCCGCTCGACCTGTTCCCGACCGGCCTCATCGACAGCGTCCAGGTCAGCAAGACCTACACGCCCGACAAGCCGTCGCAGTTCGCGGGCGGTCTCGTCGAGATCATCCCGCTGAAGCTGCCGACCGAGACCGCCTACGAGTTCTCGCTGGGCGGCGCCTACAACTCCGTCACCACCGGCAAGAGCGGCCTCGGCTACGACGGGGGCAGCCCCTGGAACGGGTTCGACGGCGGCGCCCGCGCCCTTCCCGCCGGCTTCCCCGACCGCAAGGTCATCCGCGGCGGCCGGTTCACGAGCGACGAGCTCGGGTTCCTGCGCAGCGACCTCGAGCGGCTGGGCGAGTCGTTCAGCAACGTCTGGGACCCGGTGCGGCAGGACCAGCCGATGAACCAGTCCTACAGCGGGCTGTTCGGCGGCCGGTTCGGCAAGCTGGGGGTGGTCGCCACCCTCCGCCACTCGCAGAGCTCGCAGATCACCAACGAGGAGCGCACGTTCTACAAGGTCGGCGCCACCGGCGTCGAGCGGTTCAACGGCCCCTACGACTTCGACGAGACCTCGTTCGTCTCGACCCTGGGCGGCGTCGGCAACCTCGCCTACCAGTTCAACCCGAACCACCGGCTGTCGGTCGACAACTTCTACACGCACGTCGGCACCGACGAGACCCGCATCTTCGAGGGGTTCAACAGCGACGCCGACAACGACATCCGCAACCAGCGGCTCTTCTTCATCGAGGAGCAGATTCGCGCGCACCACGTGGGCGGCGACCACCTGTTCCCCAACGCCTCGAACAGCCGGCTCGACTGGAAGATCGCCGTCTCGCAGGCGGACCGGGCCGAGCCCGACCTGCGCGAGGTGCTGTACGAGTTCGACCCCGCGCGCGAGGCCTTCGTGCTCGCCGACGAGTCCCAGAGCGGGCTGCGCCAGTTCAACGACCTCGTCGACGACAGCGTCGAGCTCAGCGCCAACTGGTCGACGCTGGTGGAGAACTGGGCGGGGCTCCCGACCCAGTTCAAGTTCGGGACGAGCTACATCGACCGCACCCGCGACTTCCTCTCCCGGCGGCTCCGGTTCGTCCCGACGAGCACGCGCGGCCTCGATCTCTCGCGGCCGGCCGAGGAGCTGTTCACGTCGAGCTTCATCGGCCCGAACTTCCAGCTCAAGGAGGAGACGCGGCCGACCGACCAGTACGACGCGGCCCAGGAGACCCTGTCCGCCTACGGCATGGTCGACGTGCCCCTGGCGGTGCGGCTCCGCCTCGTGGCGGGGGCCCGGGTCGAGAACTTCAAGCAGCAGGTCGACACCTTCGACCCCTTCGCGCGCGCCATCTTCGGCACCACCGACATCATCCGCGCCGACCTCGACGAGACCGACGTCTTTCCCGCCGTCAACCTCGTCTACTCGGTGCGGAACAACCAGAACCTCCGCATCGGGTTCAGCCAGACCGTCAACCGCCCCGAGTTCCGCGAGCTCGCGCCGTTCGAGTTCACCGACGTGGTCGGCGGCCGCGCGACCGTCGGCAACCCCGAGCTGCAGCAGTCGCTGATCCAGAACCTCGACGTGCGCTGGGAGCTCTTCCCCGGGTCCGGGGAGGAGGTGGTCGCGGCCAGCTTCTTCTACAAGAACTTCGACAACCCCATCGAGCGCATCGTCGAGCCGACGGCCCAGCTCCGGACCTCGTTCACCAACGCCGACTCGGCCACCAACGCCGGCTTCGAGATCGAGGGCCGCAAGGCGATCGGCGAGTACCTGTTCCTCGGGGCCAACTACACCTGGGTCGACTCCGAGGTCACCCTCGACGCCGCCGCGCGACAGGTGCAGACGTCGCTGGTGCGACCTCTCGCCGGCACCTCGAAGAACCTCTTCAACACCATGATCGAGGTGAGCAGCGCCGGCTACTCGGGCCGCCTGCTGCTCAACTTCTTCGACGACCGCATCAGCGACGTCGGCTCGCTCGGCCTCCCCGACATCATCCAGGACGGGCGCAACTCGCTCGACTTCGTCTTCGCCAAGCGCTTCCGGCAGGTCAGCTTCCGGTTCGCGGTCTCGAACCTGACCGACGCGCCGTACGTCTTCCGGCAGGGCGGGCTCGACCAGCGGGTCTACAAGCTCGGCCGCACCATGGCGTTCGGCCTCTCGGTGCATCCGTAGCCTCTTCAGGAAATCAGAAGACCAGAGATTCGAATCAACCGAACCAGGACACAAAGCATGAGGACCCATACGCACAGCACGACTCTCGGCGGCGCCGCGGCGGCGCTGCTGCTCGCCGGGGCGGGAATCCTGCTGACCGGAGAGCCGGCCCTCACCCAGTCGACGACCACCTGCCGTAGCGTCGACGGGATCGACAAGGAGGTCTGCGTCGTCAGCGGACGCATCACCAGCGACATGACCTGGGACAGCAACAGCTACTGGGTGCTGCGGGGCGCCGTCTTCGTCGAGGCCCCGGCCCGGCTCACCATCGACGCGGGCACCGAGATCTTCGGGGAGTTCGCCACCAACGGCACCCTCATCATCGCCCGCGGCGCCCGGATCCTCGCCAACGGCACGGCCGGCGCGCCGATCGTGTTCAGCAGCGACCAGCCCATCGGGGAGCGGGGGCGGGCCGACTGGGGCGGGCTCATCATCAACGGCCGCGCGCCCCTCAACGTGCCCGGCGGCGAGGCCGTCGGCGAGGGCGACACCGGCACCTACGGCGGCAGCGACCCGGCGGACGACAGCGGGCACCTGCGGTACGTCCGAGTCGAGTTCGCGGGCACCGAGTTCAGCCCCGACAACGAGCTGAACGGCATCGCCTTCCAGGGCGTGGGCAGCAACACCGAGGTCGACCACGTGATGGTCAAGTACAACAAGGACGACGGCCTCGAGTTCTTCGGGGGCACCGTCGAGGTGAAGCACGTGGTGCTGCAGGGCATCGCCGACGACAGCGTCGACTGGACCGACGGGTGGACCGGCAAGGGTCAGTTCATCATCGTCATGCAGAGCGGCGACGACGCCGACCAGGGCATCGAGGCGGACAACAACGGCGACAACAACAACCTGACGCCGCGCTCCAACCCGACCCTCTACAACCTGACCCTCATCGGCGACCCCGACACCGACGAGGGCAGCGAGAGCGACATCGGGATGCTGCTGCGCGAGGGCACCTCCGCCACCATCCGGAACTTCATCGTCCTCGGCTTCAAGGAGGCCTCCGTCGATATCGACCACACCGCGACGTACGATCAGGTCGACAACGGGAGCCTGACCCTCGGGAGCGGCATCATCCACGGCAACTGCATCGTGAGCCGGTGCGACGGTCAGTTCCGGCCCGACGGCGACGACGGGGCCAGGACGGACGCGGGGGAGACGGCGACGATGGACATCGTCACGGACAGCCCCAACGTGTCGTTCGTCGACCCGATGCTGGCGGATCCCTACAACCTGTCGAACCCGGACTACCGGCCGGCCGCGACGTCGCCGGCCCTGAACGGAACGGTGACGGCGGCCATGCCGCCCATGAACGACACGTTCATCGAGACCGCCGACTTCATCGGCGCGGTCGGACCGGCCGGCGGCGGGAAGGACACGTGGTGGCAGGGTTGGACCGACTTCGCGACCAACTGACGGCGTCGGTTCGTACCCGGCGTCGAGGCAGCCCCCGCCGCCCGGCGGGGGTTGTCTCGTCTGCGATCCTCCTCGTCCTGGGCCTCTCCGGCTGCGGCGCGCCTCCGCCCCCGCTCGCCAACACCCACCCGTCGCCGGAGGCCCTGGCGGCGGCCGTGCTCGACGCGCTCGCCGACAACGACAGGGACCGGCTCGCCACCCTCGCCCTCAACGGTCAGGAGTTCCGGGACGTCGTCTGGCCCGAGCTCCCGTCGAGCCGGCCCGAGCGCGGCGTCCCCGTCTCGTACGCCTGGGCCGACCTGCGCCAGAAGAGCGCCAACGCCCTGCGCCGGCTCGTCGCCCGATGGGGAGGACGCCGCTTCACGCTGCTCGGCGTCGCCTGGGACGGCGAGACCACCGACTACGGCCCCTACCTCGTGCACCGGGAGACCCGCCTGCGGCTGCTCGACGAGACCGGCCGCGAGGTCGAGATGCACCTCTACGGGTCGACCCTCGTGCGCGGGGACGAGCACAAGGTGTTCAGCTACGTGGTCGACTGAACCGTGGCCCGCGGGCGACGGTCGCCGACCGGGAGTCGACGCCGCGGAACGGCGGGGATCGCGAAGGCCGGTCAGCGCGCGCGGAGTCGCACCGCGACGGCTTACGAGCTATAGTCGCCCGACGGCGCGCGAGGCAGCGCTCCCCCCGGTCGCCGGCAACGCTCCAGCGCGGCTGCCGGTCCCGCTTCGGCTTCCGGGCGACCGCCCGGTCGCGAAAGGAGGACGGCGCCATGGCACCGCGACGGGACTTCCGCCACACCAAGATCCTGTGCACGCTGGGTCCTTCCAGCTCCTCGCCGGAGGAGATCGAACGGCTCGCCCGGGCCGGCATGAACATCGCCCGCCTCAACATGTCGCACGGCAACCACGCCAGCCACGCACAGGTGATCCGGACCGTCAAGGGCCTCAACGAGCGCCTCAACCACCCCATCGCTCTGCTGCTCGACCTGCAGGGGCCGGCCATCCGCACCGGCGACCGCCTGGGGCACCTGGCCCTCGAGGTCGGCCAGGAGTTCCACGTCACCGTCGGCCCGACCGAGGAGCCCGAGGAGAGGAGCATCCACGTCGACTACCAGGACATGGTGCACCAGGTGAAGGCGGGCGACCGCATCACCGTCGACAACGGGCTCATCAACCTCGAGGTGCTGGAGACCGGCGAGCACGACCTGCGCTGCCGGGTGCTGGACGGCGGGGTCCTCGGATCGCGCAGGCACATCAACCTGCCCGGCGTGCGCATCAACCTGCCCTCGATCACCGAGCAGGACGTCGCGGACATCCGTTTCGCGGTCGAGCACGACGTCGACTTCCTCGCGGTGTCGTTCGTGCGCAGCGCCCAGGCGGTGCACGACGCGCGGCGCATCATCAAGGAGGGGGGCGGGCACTCCATGCGGATCGTCGCCAAGATCGAGAACCAGGAGGGCCTCGACAACCTCGACGAGATCATCGAGGCGGCGGACGGCGTCATGGTGGCGCGCGGCGACCTCGGCGTCGAGGTGGAGTTCGAGATGCTGCCGGTGGCCCAGCGCGACATGGTGCGGCGCTGCGTCGTCGCCGGCAAGCCGGTGATCGTGGCCACCCACCTGCTCGAGTCGATGATCGACAACCCCATGCCGACCCGGGCCGAGGTGACCGACGTCGCCAACGCGGTGTACGAGCAGGTCGACGCGGTGATGCTGAGCGGGGAGACCGCGACCGGAAAGTACCCCGTGCGCTGCGTCTCGGTGCTCGACCGCATCGCCCGGCGCATCGAGAAGGAGCAGGGGCTGGGGCTCCACCGCGGCCGCGAGCCCGAGACCATCCGCGAGCAGCTCGCCCGCAGCGCCTGCCGCCTCGCCGACTCGCTCGGCTCGCGGGCCATCGTCGTCATCACGATGCGGGGGCTGCTGGGCCATCTCGTCAGCAGCTTCCGCCCCCGGGGCGCCATCATCTACGCCTTCACGACGACCGAGGTCGTCCGCCGGCGGCTGTGGCTGTCGCGGTCGATCGTGCCGTTCATGATCGACGTGTCGGGAGACCCCGATGAGACGGTGGTCCGGGCCCTCGAGCGCTTGGAGAAGCACGACCGGCTGGTGAGCGGCGAGCCGGTGGTGATCGTGGCGAACGTCGCCACCAGCCACGGCTACGTGAACGCCATCCAGGTGCGCACCATGGAATAGCATCCGGGGGTGGACCGAGACGGCGACCCGCGGGACGCTCGGCCGGACGAGTGAATCCAACGCCGCCCCTTACCACGGACCGCTGGCGCCGCCGCGCGACCCAGCGGTCGCGTTGGCGGCGCAACGGGCTCAGAACAGGCGCAGCGTCGCGACGGTCAGCAGGGCGGGGACCGCGAAGAACACCGCGAGGACCCAGGCGAGGGCGAGCCCCTTGCGTTCCGCCCCGAGGTCCGCGATCCAGCCGGCGCCCCGGAGCGGCAGGCGCCGGAGCCACGGCACGCCGTAGACGACGGCCACCGCGAACGCGTTGAACAGGAAGTGGGCCAGGGCGATCTGCAGCGCCGGCTCGCGGCTGGCTCCCGTCACCGCGGTCGCCGCCATCAGCGCCGTGATCGTCGTACCGATGTTGGCGCCGAGAGTGAAGGGATACACCTCGCGGAGGGAGAACACGCCGCCGGCGGCGAGCGGCACCATCAGGCTGGTGGTGGTCGAGGAGGACTGCACGAGGACCGTCACCACCGTTCCCGAGAGGATGCCGGCGCCCGCCCCCCGGCCGATCGCGCCATGCAGCAGCCGGCGGGCGTTGCCCACCATGACCGTCTTCAGCGCGCGGCCCAGGTACGTGATCGACACCAGGATGAGCGCGACGCCGAGGCCGATCAGCAGGACGCCGCCCCCGGTCCCGGGCAGCGGATCGGCCAGCGCCCCGGCCAGCGACCGTCCCGGCCCCACCGCGCGGCCCAGCACGTCCCAACCCCCGGTGGAGTAGGACCCCACGGACACGAAGGCGGTCAGCAGGGCCGAGCTGGCCCGTTCGATGAGCCCGAACGCGACCTCGACCGGCAGGAAGATGACGATGCCGATCAGGTTGAACCAGTCGTGCACGGTCGCCGCCGCGAACGCCCGCCTGAACTCGTCGGCGCGCCCGATGTGGCCGAGGCTGACCAGGGTGTTGGTGACGGTCGTGCCCATGTTGGCGCCCATCACCATCGGGATCGCGACCCCCACCGGCAACCCGCCGGCGACGAGGCCGACGATGATCGACGTCACCGTGCTCGACGACTGCACGAGGGCGGTGGTCAGGGTGCCGAGGAGCACGCCCACGAAGGGGTTCGTCGCGAAGGCGAAGAGCCGCTCGGCGCCGGCCTGCCCCCCGACCGCGAGACGGAAGCCGTCGCCGACGACCCCCACCGCGACGAGGAGCAGATAGACCATGACGGCGACGACGCCCCACGCCGCGGCCGGGCGCGGGGCGGGCCCGTCGGCGTCCGTGCCCGCGTTCTCAGCCATGCACCATCCTCGCGACGGCGCGACCCTGCGGCCGCGTTGGCCGTCTCGCCGGCGCGGAACCTCCGCGACGCGCTCGCCGGCGGCCCGGGGCGGGACCCGGCGGCATCCGGCGCCACGCGGGTTCCGCCGCGGCTGCCGCAGACCGACCGCGACGGCGACATGGTACCCGTCTTTGCCGCCGGCAAGCCCGCCGGGCGCGCGCGTCCCCACCGCGAAACGACGGTTTTACCTGTGCGTTACGTGTTCGACACATCGGGGAAACACGCTCCGGGCCGCGAGCGGCGTCCGGGGCGGCCCCGGAGCCTCGATGAACCCCGCCCGGTCTCCGGAACTGGCCCCGGTCGCCGCGGTCCTCCGCCACCGCTGGATCTGCCTGACCGTGTCCTTCCCCGGAGGCACCCTCGCCGCCGGGCTGCGAAGCGGCTCCGGGGATGAGCGGCCCCATTGGACGCACCCGCGCCGACCGGGGATAATGGCACGGGTGCCCGTGGCGAACCCCGCGATTCCGCTGCCGCAGGCTCCCGGGTCGTCCGCGCCGCCTCCGCTCCGCCGTCGCGCCTGCGGCTCGACCATCGGGCCGCAGGCTCCGCCCGGGCCGGCGACTCGACCATCGGGCCGGGCGCGCAGGGCCGTCGCGGCCGGCGGACCACGATTCCGGCGAGGACCCCGGCATGTCGCAATCACAGCAACTGAAGAAGCGCCTGCGGAACCTGGAGAAGCACCTCTCGCAGGAGAACCCGATCCTGCTGCGGACCGTGGCGAGCTTCCGCAAGCTCGACCGGGTGTGCTACCGCCTCGGCATCCTCGAGGCGGAGGACTCGCTCGCCACCCGGATTTCCTGGTGGCCGATGATCTCGGTGCTGGGGACCTACTCGTCCGGGAAGTCCACGTTCATCAACCACTATGTCGGGCAGGATCTGCAGCTCACCGGGAACCAGGCCGTCGACGACCGCTTCACGGTGATCTGCTACACCCACGGCGACGACGCCCGGGTGCTGCCGGGCCTCTCCCTCGACGCCGACCCCCGCTTCCCGTTCTACCGGCTGAGCCGCTCGATCGAGGAGCTGGCGACCGGCGAGGGCCGGCGCATCGACGCCTACCTGCAGTTGAAGACCAGCGCCAAGGCGAAGGTCCGGGGCAAGATCATCATCGACTCGCCCGGCTTCGACGCCGACGACCAGCGCACGTCGATCCTGCGCATCACCGACCACATCATCGACCTCTCCGACCTCGTGCTGGTGTTCTTCGACGCCCGCCATCCCGAGGCCGGCACCATGCGGGACACCCTGGACCACCTCGTGGCCCAGACCATCGCCCGGCCCGACTCCAGCAAGTTCCTGTACGTGCTGAACCAGATCGACACCACCGCGCGCGAGGACAACCCCGAGGACGTGATCGCCTCGTGGCAGCGCGCCCTCGCCCAGAAGGGGCTGACCGCGGGCCGCTTCTACCGCATCTACAACCCCGACGCCGCCGTCGCCATCGACGACGACACCCTGCGCCAGCGGTTCGAGGCGAAGCGCGACGTCGACATGAAGGAGATCCACGACCGCATGGAGCAGGTGGGCGTCGACCGCGCCTACCGGGTGGTCGGCGCCCTCGAGCAGACCGCGCGGGACATCCAGGACCTGTTCGTCCCGAAGCTGCAGGCGCTGCTGACCGAGTGGCGGCAGCGGGTGCTGCGGCTCGACGCCGTCGTCTTCGGCCTCCTCGCCGCCGCCGTCGGCGGCTGGACGCTGTGGACCGGCGAGTGGGACGGCCTGAGCTTCTCGCACGCGACGTGGGCGGCGGTGTTCGACCTCGACCCGCTGTGGCAGCTCGTGCTGCTCGCGGTGGCGCTCGCGGCCGGCGGCTACCTCCACGCGAGGCTCCGCGGGCGGGCGGCACGGGCAGTGCTCGCGAGGCTGGCCAAGCAGCCGCCGGACGCCCACGGCACCCGGTTCGCCGACAGCCTGCCCCGCGCCTTCCGCAACAGCGCCGACGGCTGGCGCAGCATCTTCTGGCGCCGCCCCGTCGGCTGGGAGGGCCGCGGCCGACGCCGCGTCGCCGACGTGCTGCTCGAGGCCAACGGCTACGTCCAGCTCCTCAACGACCGCTACACCGACCCGTCAGGCACCGGCGGGGACGCGGCCGCGTAGCCGCCGGGATCGAGCAGACACGGCACACCGCCTGCGCCTCTGCGAGACCGGCAGACCAAGCGCTCGAACCGCGGAGACGGCGGCCCGTCAGCGCGCCGGGAACCGCGCGATGCGGTCCGAGCCGGCGATGCCGCCGACCCAGATCTCGCCGCCGACCTGGAGGCCCACCGTTCCCAGAATGAAGTTCTCGTTCGACGGATATCGGACGATCTCTTCCGCCGTCAGGGCGTCGGGGTCGACCCGCGCCACCCGCGACGTCACCCCGTCGCAACGCCCCTGGCCCAGGCACTCGAAGATGGACTCGGGTGCGTCTCCGAGATGGCCGGCCGCGAGCAGGGTGCCGTCCGCGGCCCAGCGGACGTTGTCGACGTGGAAGCCGACCTCGACCGCGTCCTGCCGGACCGGGCTCTCGCCGCGCGACACGCGGATCAGCGACCGGGTGCCCCAGCCGCCGATGTAGAGCCAACGCCCGTCCGGCGACGCGACGATGCCGTTCGGCCCGTTCGTCTCCGTGCCGGGCACCTCGGCCCAGCCCGCGCCCGGGCCCCACTCCCAGACCCGGCCCACCGGCCGGGCGAAGTGGGTCGCCGCGAACCCGCCGCCGGGCAGCGCCGCCACCGAGTTGAACGTCACCCCCTCGGGCGCCTCGGCGCAGCCGGTCCACGTCAGCGCCGGGCGCCCCCCGCGGGCGTCGAGCTCGAAGACCTCGATGGCCTCGCGCGCCCCGTGCCGCACCACGTAGAGGGTGTGCCGGCCGCCCGGCCCCGGCCGCAGGTTGAGGCCGTGGGGCCGGAAGCCGCCGGTGAGGGGACCCCCGCAGTCGCCGAACGCGGGGTCGGGCCGGGAACCGAACGACGAGACCGGGAACAGCACCGTGGAGCGGTGGTTCCGGCTGTCCGTCGCGTAGAGGTAGCCGTCGTCCTCCATCCCCGCCACGATGACCCAGGGCGACGCCGGCACCGCCACGAGGTCCTCGGGGCTCACCGGACCGCAGACGAACTCGACGTCGCCGTCGGGCCCGCACTGCGCCTCGCCCGTGCCGACCCCCGCGGCCAGAAACAACCCGGTCATGACGACCACCGCAAACAGCCTTGCGCGCATGTCTCACTCCTGTCTCACGTCTGGTTCCGGAACGGGTCGACGGCGGGTGCCCCGCTGCGGCCAGCCGCCAACGCGGGTTCCGCCACAGACCGCCAAGGGCCAATCGTCGAGCTGCCCGCCCAGGTTCGATCGAGATTCTACTGCCGGAAGCCTGCGCCGCTGTCGGCCGCGGCCTCCGGGGGGTTCGCCAGGAGGCCGGCTCGAGTGCGACCGCCGCCTCACCCCATCCTCTTCTTGCGCGATCTTCGCGATCCCACCCGGTCGACACGGGCAGGCGCCGCGACGGCGCGGGGTTCCCCCACGCGTCGTCAGCGTCTACCCTATCTTTCGGCCGGACTCGACGAAACTCCCTGCGCTGTCGAGGCCGGCCTTCAAGACGATGCCTGTCGCCGACGAGTCGACCGGCGGCGCCCCCGAAGTGGCGCGCGGCTTCATCCTGCAGGCCACCTACCGCATCCAGGACGGCGCCCCCGTCGTCCACCTCCACGGCATGCTGGAGAGTGGCGGCACGTTCCTCGTGCGCGACGGCCGCGAGACACCCCACTTCTACGTCCGCCGCGCCGACGCGGCCCGCGCCCGGGAGCTGGGGGCGGCGCGACAGCGCGGCTCCACACGGCGGACCTTCGACGGCGGGCCCGTCGTGCGGGTGGAGGTCGCCGTCCCCCCGGACACGCCGCCCCTCCGGGACCGCCTGCAGGAGCACGGCATCCGGACCTTCGAGGCGGACGTCCGCTTCGCGGTGCGCTACCTGATCGACCACGGCGTCCGCGGCGGCTGCGAGATCGCGGGCGCCTCCACGCCCGGCGAGCGCATCACCCGCGTGTTCGACGACCCCGAGCTGCGCCCGGCGGACGTCGAGGTGACGCCGTCGGTGCTGTCCCTCGACATCGAGACCGATCCCGCCGGCCGGCGCCTCCTCGCCGTCGCGCTCCATGGCGCGGGCGCCGACGAGGTGTACGTCGTCGACCCCGCCGGGCGCGCCCTGCCCGACCGCGCCATCGGCTGCGCCGGCGAGCGCGAGGCCCTCGACGCCGTCACCGCCCGCGTCCGCGAGCTCGACCCCGACGTGCTGACCGGCTGGAACGTCGTCGACTTCGACCTCAAGGTGCTCGATCGCATCGCCGGTCGCACGGGGGCGCCGCTCGAGCTCGGCCGCGACGCGGGGCCGATGCGCCTTCGGCCGCCCCGCGGCTGGTTCGGCAGCGGCGAGGCGTCCATCCCGGGCCGCCTCGTCCTCGACGGCATGGACCTGGTGCGCGGCGCCTTCCTGCGCTTCGACGACTACACGCTGGACCGCGTCGCGAGCGACGTGCTCGGCGAGGGCAAGGTGGCCCTCGGCGGCGCCGGCGGTTCCGCGGACGCCAGGGGCCGCGACGCCGGCGGCGGCCGTCACCCGGCCAGCGGCCGCGACGGCGACGCCGACGGCGGCGGCCGTGACCCCGCAAGCGACCGCGACACCGACGGCGGCGGCCGTCACCCCGCAAGCGACCGCGACACCGACGGCGGCGGCCGTCACCCCGCCGGTAGCCACGACGCCGGCGGCGGCCGTCACCCCGCCGGCGGCCGCGACGCTGGCGGCGGCCGGGCCGAGGCCATCCAGGCACGGTACCGCGACGACCTCGAGACCTTCGTCGACTACGCCCGCACGGACGCCCGGCTGGCCCTCGAGATCGTGGAGAAGCTCGACCTCGTGACCCTGGCGGTGGCCCGCAGCCGCCTCACCGGCATGACCCCGGACCGCGTCTCGGCGAGCATCGCGTCGTTCGACTTCCTCTACCTCGCGGCCCTCCACCGGCGGGGCATCGTGGCCCCCACCGTGCGGTCCGACGACGCCCGGGTGTCCCGGCATCAGGCCGGCGGCGACGTCTTCGAGCCGGTCACCGGCATCCACGAGAACGTGTGGGTGTTCGACTTCAGGAGCCTGTATCCCAGCGTCATCCGCACGTTCAACATCGATCCCCTCGGCTACGTGGAGCACCCCCCGCCGGGGGACGCGGTGGTGCGTCTGTCAGACGACGCCGCGTTCCGACGCGGCGACGCCATCCTCCCGGCGATGCTCGACGAGCTGTTCCCGCAACGCGAGGCGGCGAAGCGCGCCGGCGACGCCGTCGCCTCGCAGGCGGTCAAGATCCTGATGAACTCGTTCTACGGCGTCCTCGGCACCCCCGCCTGCCGCTTCCACAACGTCGCCGTCGCCAACGCCGTCACCGGCATGGGCCGCCGCCTCCTGCGGTGGTCGAAGCGCTGGTTCGAGGAACGCGGCTTCGAGGTGCTCTACGGCGACACCGACAGCCTGTTCGTGCGCTCCGGCCAGTCGGTGGACGAGGCCAGGGACGCCGGCCCGCGCCTGGCCCGGGAGCTGAACGAGGCCGTCGCGGCGCATGTTTCCGCCGAGTGGCACGTGACCAGCCGCCTGGATCTGGAGTTCGAGAAGCTGTACGTGAAGCTCGTCCTGCCGTCGGTGCGGCGCGGGCGGGGCGGCGCCCGCAAGCGCTACGCGGGGCTCGTCGACGGCCGCGACGGGGTCGAGTTCGTGGGCATGGAGGTGGTGCGCCGCGACTGGACCGAACTCGCCAAGGACGTGCAGCGCGAGCTCTACGCGCGGCTCTTCGCGGGCGAGCCGGTGGACGGCTATCTCGCCGACACCGTCGCCGCTCTCCGGCGGGGCGAGCTCGACGACAAGCTCGTCTACCGCAAGGGCCTGCGGAAGCGCCCCACCGCGTACACCGCGAGCACGCCGCCGCACGTCGCCGCCGCCCGGAAGTCCCGGCGCCCGGGCCGCGTCGTCTCCTATCTGATGACCGTCGCCGGCCCCGAGCCTCTGGACGCGCTCGCGAACGCGCCGGACCGGGAGCACTACGTGGACAAGCAGGTCCGGCCGGTGGCCGAGCCCGTGCTCGCAGCCCTCGGGCTCGACTTCGACCGGGTGGTGGGCGACGACGCGCAACTCTCGCTGTTCTGACTCGCGCGTCGCGGCTTGGACGGCCTCTCACCGGGCGGCCGCTCCCCGCCAGGTCGGCTCGTCGAGCGCCCCGGTCTCGGCCAGCAGATCGTCGAGCCGGCGGCTCAGGCGCTGGAAGAGGGCGGCGACCTCGGGGTCGGCCCGCTGGGCGATCTGCCGGTCGATGGTCCCGGCCTGGGTCTCGAGCCGGATGCCGCCGAGCAGGTTGCGCCTCTCGCCGGGGTCGGCCTCGAGGTCGTAGAGCTCGTAGCGGTCCCAGACGCCGTGGAACCGCATGAGCTTGTAGCGGTCGCCCCGCACCCCGAGGACGGTCGGAGTCTGGGGGAAGGCCCGCTCCCAGAAGTACTCGTAGAGAAAGGCGTCGCGCCAGACCGCCGCCTCCCCCGTCGGCAGGCCCAGGAACGACAGGCCATGCATGGTGTCGGGCACCGGCGCGCCGCCCGCCTCGAGCAGGGTGGGGGCGACGTCGATGTTCAGCACCATCTCGGGCCGCCGCTGCCCGCCCGTGAAGAGCTCGGGGCAGTGCACGATCAGGGGCACCCGGATGGACGCCTCGTACATCGTGCGCTTGTCGATCAGCCCGTGCTCGCCGAACTGGAAGCCGTTGTCGGACATGAACACGAGCAGGGCCGAGTCGAGCAGGCCGAGCTCGTCGAGGGTCGCCGCGACCCGGCCCACGCTGTCGTCGACGGCCATCAGCGCCTCGGCGTACTCCTGCACGAACCGGTCGAAGTCGGTCCGGCCGTCGTACATCCCGTCGACGCCGTGCCAGCTCGTGCGCTGGGCCCGCACCCAGTCCGGCTTCCCGCGGTAGTTCTCGTCGGTGTCGGCCATCGACGGCGGCCTGACGTAGCCGCGGTCGGAGTAGGCGCCGCGGTGCCGCTCGGCCGGCGTGAACGGGGCGTGCACCGCCTTGTGGGACAGGTACAGCAGGAACGGGCGGTCCTCGTCGCGGTCGTGCAGGAACTCGACCGCGTAGTCGGTCAGCAGATCGGTGGTGTACCCCTGCCGCTCGACGCGGGTTCCGTTGATGTTGAGCGTCGGATCGACATACGGCCCCTGCCCCCGGAACGAGACCCAGTGGTCGAACCCGGGGCGCGGGTCGTCGCTGGCGCCGCCCATGTGCCACTTGCCGATGAACGCGGTGTGGTAGCCGGCGGCCTGCAGCCCGACGGGGAACGTCGGCAGGTCGCGGGGCATGGCGGTGCTGTTGTCGAGCACCTGGTGGGTGTGGGCGTAGAGCCCCGACAGGATCGACGCCCGGCTCGGCGAGCACAGCGACGTGGTGACGAACGCGTTCTCGAACAGGACGCCGCCCTCGGCGAGCCGGTCGAGGTGCGGCGTCTCGAAGTAGTCGTTGCGGAGCCCGAGCCCGTCGAACCGCTGGTCGTCGGTGAAGATGAAGACGATGTTCCGCGGCCCGCCGGCGCTGGCGCCCACCTCCTGGCCGCCCTGCGCCGGCGCCGAAGTCCCGCACATCGCCACCGCCGCCACCGCCGCCGCGAACCACCTTCCGTGCTGCGACACCTTGGCCCTCCCGTTCCCTTGCCGACCTCCCCGCGGAACGCCCACAGGATAGCGCACGGGCCGCGCCCCCAACGGACCCGTCGACCTCGGTCCGCAGTTCTCCCCGCAAAGCCCGGGACCCGGCGGACAGCTCCGTTCAGCGTCCCGGCCGGCCGGCTCGACTCTCGACGCGAGCGCGTGTAAGATACGCGCCTGTACTTGTACGCGCGTCTCCCCATGCGGGGTCGCGCGCTCGCGTCCGCCACGGCGACGAAACGCGGCGAGGGTCGACATGCGCATACAGAGAGGGGCCGCCCTGGCGGCGGGGCTCGCGCTGGCTTGGCTGGGGCTCGCACAGCCCGAGGCCGCGGTCGCCCAGACGCGCAGCCCGGAGCAGTCGCTCGTCAACCGCTACTGCCTGGGCTGCCACAACGACCGGGCGCTGCAGGGCGGGCTGTCGCTCGAGGCGGCGCCCCTCGACGACGTCGCCGGGCACGCCGAGGTGTGGGAGCGGGTGGTCCGCAAGCTGCGGGCCGGCGCCATGCCGCCGGCGGGGTCGGCGCGGCCCGAGGCCGCCGCCTACCAGGGGTTGCTCGCGTACATCGAGACCGCGCTCGACGCCCGCGCCGGCGCCGCGCCGAATCCGGGGCGGACGGAGACGTTCCGGCGCCTCAACCGCACCGAGTACCGCAACGCCGTCCGCGACCTCCTGGCCCTCGACGTCGACGTCGACGCCCTGCTCCCCCGCGACGACGCGAGCTACGGCTTCGACAACGTGGGGGTGGTCGAGCTGTCGCCCACGCTGATGGAGCGGTACCTGTCGGCCGCGCAGAAGATCAGCCGCCTCGCCGTCGGCAGCTCGGCCATCGTGCCGGGCAGCCGCGTCGTCATCCTGCGGCCGGACCTGACCCAGGAGGGACACCTCGACGGGCTGCCGTTCGGTACCCGCGGCGGCGTGGTCGTCGGCCACAACTTCCCCCTCGACGGCGAGTACGAGATCGAGGTGCGGCTGGCCCGCAACCGGAACGAGAACGTCGAGGGGCTGCGCGACCCCCACGTGGTCGAGATGCTGCTCGACGGCGAACGCCTGAGGCTGTTCAACGTCGTCCCCGACCGCAACCGGCTCGGCGGGTACTACGCCGACGAGGGGGTCGACCGCCACCTCAACCTGCGGCTGCAGGTCGCGGCCGGCCCCCACACCGTGGGCGCCGCGTTCCTGCGCAAGAACGCGGCCCTCATCGAAACCGAGCGGCAGCCCTACCAGGCGCAGTTCAACCAGGACCGGCATCCCCGGCAGCAGCCGGCAGTGCACTCGGTGTCGATCAGCGGCCCGTTCAACCCCGGCGGGGCCGGCGACACGCCGAGCCGCGACCGCATCTTCACGTGCCGGCCCGGGACCGCGGCCGACGAGACGGCCTGCGCGACCGAGATCATCTCGACCCTGGCCCGGCGCGCCTACCGGCGGCCGGTGTCCTACGGCGACATCGAGATGCCCCTGTCGTTCTACGAGCGGGGCCGCGCCGACGGCGGCTTCGAGGCCGGCATCGAGCTGGCTCTCCGCGCGCTGCTGGCGAGCCCCGAGTTCCTCTTCCGCATCGAGGAGGACCCGGAGGGTGCGGCGCCGGGCACGCCCTACCGGTTGGACGACCTCGCGCTCGCCTCGCGCCTGTCGTTCTTCCTCTGGAGCAGCATTCCCGACGACGAGCTCCTCGACCTCGCCGAGGCCGGCAGGCTCGCCGACCCGGCGGTGCGCGAGGCGCAGGTGCGGCGGATGCTCGCCGACCCGCGGGCCGAGACTCTGACCAGCAACTTCGCGGGCCAGTGGCTCCATCTCCGCAACCTGGAGACGGCGACACCGAACCTGCGCCGCTTCCCCGACTTCGACGACAACCTGCGGCAGGCGTTCCGGCGCGAGACCGAGCTGCTGTTCGACAGCGTCGTCGGCGAGGACCGCAGCGTCCTCGACCTCCTGCGGGCCGACTACACGTTCCTCAACGAGCGCCTCGCCCGGCACTACGGCATCGCCGGGGTCTACGGCAGCGGGTTCCGGCGCGTCGACCTCCCGCCGGGCAGCCTCCGCGGCGGGCTGCTGGGGCACGGCAGCATCCTGACCGTCACCTCCTACGCCACCCGGACGTCCCCGGTCCTGCGCGGGAGCTGGATTCTCGACAACCTGCTCGGCATGCCCCCGCCGCCCCCGCCGGCGAGCGTGCCGCCCCTCGAGGAGCCCGAGCCCGGCGTGGCCGCGCGCTCGATGCGCGAGCGCATGGAGGCGCACCGGGTGAACCCCGCGTGCGCGGCCTGCCACCGGCTCATGGACCCGGCCGGGCTCTCGATGGAGAACTTCGACGCCATCGGCCGGTGGCGCGACCGCGGCGAGGACTGGAGCCCCATCGACGCCCGCGGCAGCATCCCCGGCGGCGGCGAGTTCGACGGGGTGACGGGGCTCCGCGACGCGGTGCTCGCCCGGCCGCACGTGTTCGCGGGCACCGTCGCCGAGAAGCTCCTCACCTATGCGTTGGGCCGCGGGCTCGACCACGACGACGGCCCGGCGGTGCGGCGCATCGTGCGCGACGCCGCCGGCGACGACTACCGGTTCTCGTCCCTCGTGCTCGGTATCGTAGAGAGCATCCCGTTCCAGATGCGGAGGTCGCAGTCATGACGATCAGCAGGATGGCGCTGCCGCGCCGGACGTTCCTCAGAGGTCTGGGCGCCACGGTGGCGCTGCCGTTGCTCGACGCGATGGTGCCCGCGCTGACCGCGCAGGCGGCGACCGCCGCCAACGCCCCGCGGCGGCTCGGGTTCGTGTTCATCCCGATGGGAATGAACCCCGCGCCGTGGACGCCGCGGGAGGTGGGCAAGCTGAAGGGGCTGTCTCCGTCGCTGGCGTCGCTGACCCCGCACCTCGACGACGTGACCGTGGTCACCCACCTCGACCTCGAGAACGCCCACACCACCGGCAACCACGCCTCGTCGAACGCGGCGTTCCTGAGCTGCCTCAAGGGCAAGCGGACCGAGGGCAGCGACTACGAGCTGGGCACCACCGTGGACCAGCTCGCGGCCCGCCAGATCGGCACCGACACCCCGATCCCGTCCCTGGAGCTCGGCACCGACCTCATCGTGCAGGTCGGCTCGTGCGACAACGGCTACGCCTGCGTCTACCAGAACTGCCTGTCGTGGGCGTCGCCGACCTCGCCCCTGCCGATGGAGGCCGACCCGCGGGTGGTCTTCGAGCGCCTCTTCGGCGA
This sequence comes from Vicinamibacterales bacterium, assembly GCA_965204675.1. Lineage (GTDB taxonomy): Bacteria > Acidobacteriota > Vicinamibacteria > Vicinamibacterales > UBA8438 > JAJEEA01. Next base: position 2,516,633 of record OZ242003.1, on the reverse strand, counting down.
CGGCGGCACCGCCGAGCAGCGGCGGGCCGAGATGAAGAAGAACGCGAGCATCCTCGACTGGGTGCTCGACGACATGGCGAGGCTGCAGAGCCGCGTGGGCCACGCCGACCGCGTGCGGGTCGACGAGTACGTCGACACCGTGCGCGAGGTCGAGCGCCGCATCCAGCTCGCCGAGGAGCAGGCCGCGAGCTCGGTGCTGCCCGACCTCACCCGACCCACCAGCGTGCCCGCCGAGTGGGAGGACCACGTCAAGCTGATGTTCGACCTCCAGGTCCTGGCCCTGCAGGCGGACATGACCCGGGTCGTCACGTTCCAGCTCGCGCGCGAGGCGAGCACCCGCACGTATCCGCAGATCGGCGTGCCGGAGCCGCACCACCCCATCTCGCACCACGTGAACGACCCCGAGAAGCTCGCCAAGCTCGCGAAGATCAACGCGTACCACGTGTCGCTCTTCGCGTACATGGTCGACCGGCTGAAGTCGACCTCGGACGGCGACGGCTCGCTGATGGAGCACTCGACGTTCATGCTCGGCAGCGGCATGGGCAACCCCGACGTGCACGACCACCGCAACCTGCCCATCGTGGTGGCGCGCGGCGGCAACGACAAGCCGTGGGGCGGCCGCCACGTGAAGTACGAGCCGGGGACGCCGCTGGCCAACCTGCACCTCGCGCTGCTCGACGACGTGGGCGTGCACCTCGACAAGTTCGTCGACAGCACCGGGCGGGCGACCGAGGTCATGGAGCCGCTGTCGCTCTAGGCGCCCGGTGCTTCGTTCCGGCATCGCGTCGGGGTCCGGCGCCTCCTGCCGGGGGCGCCGACCGCCGGGATGCCTGGTTGGGCGGCAATCGAGAGCGCGGGCAGCGGCGGGGCGGCCAGGCTGGAGCCCACACCGCCCGCCAGCGCTCCCGCCGGCAGGAGCCGCCAGAGCGGGGATAAGGTGGTCGCGTGGCCACCGGAACCGAAGCCGGCGATTTCCGATGCCCGGCTCCTTCAACCGGGCAACCGTCCGTCGCTGTCGAGCCGCTCGTTGCGGCTCCGGGCAACCGTTCGACAACATCAGCCGCGGCACGGCTTTGCACAACCGGGAGACAACCGCATGACTCGGGTCAGACTGCTGCTCGGCCTCACCTTCGCAGTCCTGCTGGCGGGGGCGCCGCCGGTTGCCGCCGGGACGGCGGACGTGCCGCTCGTCGACGCCGTAAAGGCCGGTGACGCGGCCCTCATGCGGGCCCTCGTCGACGCCGGAGCCGACGTCAACGCGGCCGAGCCCGACGGCACCACCCCGCTCCACTGGGCGGCGTACAACGCCGACATCGAGGCGGCCCGGCTGCTCCTGGCGGCAGGCGCCGTCGCCAACACCGGCAACCGCTACGGCGTGCGGGCGCTGTCGCTCGCGTGCATGGCGGGAAGCCCCGGCGTGGTCGAGGCCCTGCTCGACGCCGGCGCCAACCCGAACAGTACGCTCACGGAAGGCGAGACGGCGCTGATGACGGCGGCCCGCGCGGGCAACGTCGAGGTGGTCGAGCTGCTGCTCGACGCCGGGGCCGACCCCAACGCGCACGAGCACTGGAAGGGGCAGACGGCGCTGATGTGGGCGGCGGCCGAGGGGCACGCCGCGGTCGTCCCCGCCCTCGTGCGCTACGGCGCCGACGTCGGCGCCCGGTCGAACCGCGGCTTCACGGCGCTGCTGTTCGCGGCCCGGGAGGGGCGCACCGATGTCGTGCAGACCCTGCTCGAGGCGGGCGCGGACCTCGACGAGCAGATCTCCATCAACTCGACCCTGACCGCGGGCGGCGTCGAGCGGCGGCGCGCGTCCGACGCCGGGCTCAACGCGTTCCTCCTCGCGGCGGGCAGCGCCCACTTCGAGCTCGCCGCCTACCTGCTCGACCGCGGCGCCGACCCCAACGCCGCGCCGCGGGGCTGGACCGCCCTGCACCAGCTCACGTGGGTCCGCAAGGCCGGCATCGCGGGCAGCAACAACCCCGCCCCGCGCGGCTCCGGCGAGATGACCAGCCTCGACTTCGCGCGCAAGCTCGTCGCCCACGGCGCCGACCTGAACGCCCGCGTCACCACCCGCCCGCCCGCCGGCATCACCGCCCTGAACTTCATCGGCGGCACCCCGTTCCTGCTCGCGGCCCGCACCGCCGACGCCGAGTACATGGAGCTTCTCGCGGGTCTGGGCGCGGACGTCTTTCTCACCAACGAGGACGACTCGACGGCCCTGATGGTCGCGGCCGGCCTCGGCACGTCGTCGCCCGGCGAGGACCCCGGCACCGAGGCGGAGGTGCTGGAAGCGGTGCAGGTCGCCCTCGACCTCGGCCTCGACATCGACGCCGTCGACGCCCGGGGCGAGACGGCGATGCACGGCGCCGCCTACAAGCACCTGCCGCGCGTGGCGACCCTGCTCGCCGACGCGGGGGCCGACATCGAGGTCTGGAACCGCGCCAACCAGCGCGGAGCCACGCCGCTCGGCATCGCCGTCGGCATGCACCGCGGCATGAACCTCCTCAGCTCGCCGCAGACCGCCGACGCCATCCGCGACGTCATGCGCGCGGCCGGCGTCACGCCGGCTCAGTAGCTCACACCAAAGGCCGAGCGGCCGTCATGCCTCGCCACTCGCGGCCCCCCGGCGTCCCGCGACAACCCCCTCCGATCAGACGCCCGCCCTCCACCAACGTCCCCCCCTTCGCACCATAGACCCATGCCCTTCCTGCCTCGCCCTGTGTCGTTCTGTGCGGGTAACCGGTTACCGCACGCAGCAGCTCGTGCTACGTCGCCGGGCGTCGCAGTTCGGGTGCGACGGTGGGTGAACGTGAGCGAAGCAGCCCGATGGACGATCACGGCGTGGGATTGTGCTGGCGTTGGCAGGCGGTGCGGATGACCAACGCCGTCAAGCGCTGGTTGCCCCCGAGACAGCCGAGAGGAGCTTCAATAGTGTCTGTGACGACGAGATGCGTTGGGGCGGCCGCCGCCGTCCTGGCCTTGGCCGGCGCCGCGTGGGCGCAGTCGGCGGCCGAGATCGGACCGCAGGCGGCGTTGAACGCGATGGGCATCGTCGGCTACGCCGACCGGATGAGCGTGGCGCCGGGCGAGACGATCCGGTTCATGGTGAGCAGCGAGCTGCCCACGTACCGGGCCGAGATCGTCCGGCTGGTCCACGGCGACGCGAACCCGAACGGGCCGGGCATCAAGGAGGAGCTGGTCGAGGCGCCGGCCAACGGCGACTATCCCGGCCGGCGCCAGGAGCTGCCGCTCGGCTCCTACGTCACCGTGCCTGACGCCGAGCCGCTACGGCTCGGCGGGAGCTTCACGATCACGGCCTGGATCGCGCCGACCCGGCCCGGCGTCGTCGGCTGGGTGGGCGAGCCGGGCGCGCAGGGCGTGGTGACGAAGTGGGCGGCGGACCGCGGCTACGGGCTGATGATCGACGAGCAGGGACGGCTGGCCCTGTGGCTCGGCGCGGCCGACGGCGAGGTGGCGCGGGTGGCGGCGGAGCCGGCGCTGCGGCGCTGGATGCCGGCGATCCCGGGGGCGGGGCGGCCGCGGCCCCACGGCGTGCCGACCCAGTGGTACTTCGTGGCCGCGACGTTCGACGCCGACACCGGCCGGGTGGCCCTGTACCAGGAGCCGCTGGACCTCTACGCGAACGACCCGACCCGGGTCGTGGTGGAGGAGACGACGCCCGTGCGAGCGCTGGCGACGCCCGACGTGCCGCTGCACATGGCGGCCTACGCCACCGCCGACGGCGGCGTGGCCGGGCATTACAACGGCAAGATCGACAACCCGCGCATCTACGCGCGCGCGCTCAGCCGGGCCGAGGTCGAGGCGATCGCGGACGGCGCGGGGCCGGACGACGCGGCCGCGGCGTGGGACTTCGCGGCCGACATCGAGACCGACCGGGTGCGGGACACGGCGGGAAGCGGGCTCGACGGCCGCACCGTGAACCTGCCGACGCGGGCGGTGACGGGCCACCTGTGGGACGCCACGGAGATGGACTACCGGCGCGCGCCAGAGCAGTACGGGGCGATCCACTTCCACGACGACGACCTCCTGGACGCGGCATGGGAGGTCGGCTTCGCCTTCGAGGCGCCGGCCGACCTGCCGAGCGGCGTGTACGCGGCGCGGCTGCGGACGATCACGAGCGAGGACTACGTGCCGTTCTTCGTCCGGCCGCCGCGCGGCACGGCCACGGCGAACATCGCGTTCCTGGCCCCGACCGTCAGCTATCTCGCCTACGCCGGGACGGGCGGCACCGGCTTCCAGCCGATGAGCCTCTACTCGACCCACACCGACGGGAGCGGCGTCGCCTACTCGTCGCGGCTGCGCCCCATCACCAACATGCGCCCCAAGATCGACACGCGCAACCCGTGGCAGTTCATGGCCGACACCCACCTCGTCGACTGGCTCGACGTGAAGGGCTTTGCGGTCGACGTCGTCACCGACCACGACCTCCACGCGGAGGGGGCGGCCCTGCTCGAGCCCTACAACGTGGTGCTGACCGGCACCCACCCGGAGTACTACTCGTGGGAGATGATGCAGGGGATGCGGTCGTACCTCGAGCAGGGCGGCCGGCTGATGTACATGGGCGGCAACGGGTTCTACTGGGTGACGCCGGTCGACCCCACCGGGACCTTCATCGAGGTGCGGCGGCGCGACGGCACCGAGCACTGGCAGGGGGCGCCGGGCGAGAGCCACCACAGCCTGACCGGCGAGCCGGGCGGGCTGTGGCGCTTCCGCGGCCGGGCCCCGCAGTGGCTGGTGGGGGTCGGGTTCACGGCGCAGGGGTTCGACCGGAACTCGCCCTACCGCCGGATGCCGGACAGCTTCGACCCGCGGGTCGCCTTCGTCTTCGAGGGCATCGGCGACAACGAGCTCATCGGCAACCACCCGTCGCTGGTGCTCGACTTCGGGGCGGCGGGATCGGAGCTCGACCGCGTGGACCTCGCCCAGGGCTCGCCGCCCCACACGCTGGTGCTGGCGCGGTCGTTCGGCCACTCCGACGCCTACCAGCACGTGATCGAGGAGGTGAACACCAGCAACTCCGAGCAGGGGGGCACGGTCAACCCGCTCGTCTACGCCGACATGGCGTACGTGGAGTACCCCAACGGGGGCGCGGTGTTCTCGACGAGCTCCATCGCGTGGAGCGGCAGCCTGTCGTTCAACGACTACGACAACAACGTCTCGCGGGTGACCGAGAACGTGCTGCGGCGGTTCGCCTCGGACGAGCCGCTGCCGGGACCGACGGGGACCTCCGCGGAGGGCGGAACCGGCGACGCCGGCGGCGGGCGATGACGCCCGCGCGCGGCTGAAAGGACGCCAGCCTGCGGAACACCGGCATCGCCGGGGATGACGCCCAGCCCGCGGCTGAACGGGCGAGGCCGAACCGATGTACCAGGTCGAGGCGTGGTCGGCGTTGCGTAGGGCTCGGCGCAACGCGGGCGTGGGCCTCCGCTGGCCGCACGTCAGCGGCACCGTCTGGGGCCTCGGCTTCACGAGCCTCTTCACGGACGTCTCGTCCGAGATGGTGGCGACGGTGTTGCCCGTCTACTTGGTGCTCTACCTCGGGCTGACGCCCTTCCAGTTCGGCATCGTCGACGGGCTCTACCACGGGGTGACGGCGCTGCTGCGGCTGGCCAGCGGCGTCGCCGTCGACCGGACCGGCCGCTCGAAGGAGATCGCCGTCGCGGGCTACGGCGCCTCGGCGCTGTCGCGGCTCGGCATGCTGGCGGCCGGCGCCTCTTGGCCGCTCATCGCCGGCGTCGTGGCATTCGACCGGGCCGCCAAGGGCGCCCGCGCCGTGCCGCGCGACGTGCTCATCTCGCTGAGCAGCCGTCCCGACGGCCTGGCGACGGCCTTCGGCGTGCACCGAGCCCTCGACAGCGCCGGCGCCATGCTGGGACCGCTCGTCGCGCTCGCCATACTCGGGACCCTGCCGAACGCCTTCGACGTCGTCTTCGTGGCCAGCTTCAGCGTCGCGCTCGTCGGCCTCGGCGTGCTGCTGCTCTTCGTCACCAACGCCGAGCGCGCCCCCGCGCCGGCCCCGGCGCCCGCCGCGGTCACCCCGCCCGCCGCGGGGCGCGGTCACACGTCGTCGAGTGGAAGCCTCGCCGGTCCGCTGGCGTCTTCGGGGCGCGGCGCAGCGCGGGGCGTCACTATCGGCATCCTGCACGCCCCCGGCCTGCTGCGCCTCGCCGTCGCGGCGACGCTGCTCGGCGCCGCCACGGTGAGCGACGGCTTCCTCTACCTGCTGCTGCAGCGGGAGGCCGGCTTCAGTCCCGGCCTGTTCCCGCTGCTCTACGTCGGCACGTCGGCCTGCTACCTGGCGCTGGCGGTGCCGGCCGGCGGGCTGGCGGACCGCATCGGCCGACAGCGGGCGTTCCTCGCGGGCTACGGCTCGCTCGCCGCCGCCTACGCGGCGACGATGCAGCCCGGGATCGGCCTGCCGGGAGTGGCGGCCTGCGTTCTCCTGCTGGGAGCCCACTACGCGCTGACGGACGGCGTGCTGATGGCGTTCGCCAGCGGACGGCTGCCAGCCGAGCGGCGCGGCCGAGGACTTGCGCTGCTCACGACCGCGGCCGGCCTCGCCCGGCTGCTGGCGTCGGTCGTGTTCGGCGCGCTCTGGACGCGTTACGGCGCGGGGACAGCGGTCCCCGCGTTCCTGATCGCGCTCGTCGCGGCGATGGCGATCGCGGCGATCCTTCTGCGAGACACGGGTGGCAGAGGCGAATGGTGAAGGCACGGACCGAAGATCGGCACAACGGGCACGCGACCCGCCGGCCGGGAGGCAAGGCGCCGGGGAATCGGCGCCATACTCCCCGCATCGCCGCATTCGTGCTCCTGTGCGCCGCCTCCCTCGTGCTGGCCGTCGGCTACGCCTGGTGGTCGGCAGCGCGCCGGGCGAGCTTCGTCCGGCAGGTCTCCCTGCCGCCGATCGGCAGTCTGGCCGAGCTCGAGGCGCCACTCGCGGGGGAGGGTTCCACGCCGCCCGGCGGCGAGGATCCGGCGCCGCCCGCGGGCGCGGGTTCCGCACTGCCCACGGGGTCGAGTTCGGCGCCGCCCGAGGCGGCGGGTTCCGCGCCGCTCACGGGGGCGGATTCCGCGCCGCTCACGGGGGCGGCGGGTTCCGCATCACGCCCGGCAGCTCCACGCAGCAACCCGGTGGCCCCAGCCCCGGCGACCGCTCGGCCGCCGGGAGACCGGTTCGGAGCCGCCGACCGGTCCTCGCAGCCGTCGGACTCGGATCCGGCGGCGGATGCGGACGGTCCCACGTCGGGAAGTGACGACCCTGGGCCGGGAGCGGACGGCCCGCCAGAGTCGGATGTCGCCGACCACCGGGCCGGCCGCGACCTGCTCTTCCGCCACACCAGGCTGGACGAGAGCTTCGGCGTGGCGAGCGTCGAGCGATTGGGTGCCGGCGGTCGCCGAGCCACGCCGTTGCGCTGCGACCGGGTCGACTTCGCGGGCGAGCGGGGCGTCTGCCTGACGACCGACCGGTTCTACACGACGCACGCGATCATGGTGTTCGACGGCGCGTTCGAACCGCTTCACCGGCTGCCGCTGCACGGCGTCCCCAGCCGCGTGCGCCTCGCGCCCGACGGCCGGCTGGCCGCGGTGACGGTGTTCGTATCGGGCCACTCGTATCTCGACGAGGGCTTTTCGACCGAGACGAGCATCGTCGACACCTACTCCGGCGAGCGGCGGGTCGCGAACCTCGAGGAGCTCCAGGTGTACCGGGACGGCGCGCCGTTCCGCGCGATCGACTTCAACTTCTGGGGCGTCACCTTCGCGGCCGACGGCGACCGGTTCTACGCCACCCTGGGCACCGGGGGGACGACGTATCTCGTCGAGGGACGCGTCTCGACGCGCCGAGCCGATGTCATGGCCGAGGGGGTCGAATGCCCGTCGCTGTCGCCGGACCAGAGCCGCCTCGTCTTCAAGAAGCGCCTCCCCCTCGCGGCCGGGCTCGGGTGGCGGCTCCACGTCATGGACCTGCGGTCGCGCGCGGTCACACCGCTCGCCGAGCTCCGGTCCGTGGACGATCAGGCCGAGTGGCTGGACGACTCGACGGTCCTGTACGCGATCCCCGACCCCACTGCACCCACCCCGATGGTGACCGACGTCTGGCGGGTCCCGGCCGACGGCACCGGCGCCCCGGAGCTGTTCCTGAAGGGCGCCTCGTCGCCGGCGGTGCTCCGCTCGGAGTCTTCGCCGTAGAACGGCGCCGCCCTCCGGAGGAGGCGCAGACTCCCTGGAGGTGGTTTGCGCGCCAGACGAAGCCGCGGGCGACGATTGGCGGGCCAAGCAGGGCCAAGCCCCGTCAACGGCTGCACGGCGGTCAGGGCATAATGGCACATGGCTGAGAGACCGACGGACATCCCGCCCGGCGCGCGCGCCCCGGGCTACCCCCGCGCCCCCGGGCATCGCGTCGCCTTCGTGCCCCACCGCGTCCACGTGCGCGTGGCCGCGGGCGGGACCGAGATCGCCGCGACCACCGACGTAGTGGCCCTCGAGGAGAAGGGATACCCGACGCGCCACTACCTGGCCCGCGACGGCGTCGACATGTCCCGCCTGGAGAAGACGGACAAGACGACGTTCTGCCCCTTCAAGGGGCTGGCCACCTACTACGTGATCCACGGCCCCGGCGCCGAGATCCGCGACGCGGCGTGGAGCTACGAGCAGCCGTATCGCGAGGCCGAGCTGGTGCGCGACCGCCTCGCGTTCGATGCGGACACGGTGGTGGAGACGGTCGGCTCGACGCCGTGACCGGGTCGCCGCCGCGGTGGTCGAGGCGCCGTCACCAAACAGGCCGGGCGCCGTCGGCCCCACGACGGGCCGGGCGGCGGCCTCGTGCCCCGCGTGAGAGAATCCGGCGGTGCGTTTCGCGACGACGCGCTGGAGCCTGGTGCTCGCGGCCGGCGCCAAGCCGTCCGAACGGGCCGATCGAGCGCTCGCAGAGCTGTGCGCCGGCTACTGGCATCCGCTCTACGCCTACGTCCGGCGGCGCGGCTACGCCCCCGACGACGCGTGCGACCTCACCCAGGCCTTCTTCGCGCGACTCATCGAGCAGCGCAGGCTCGCGGCCGCGGACCCCGTGCGCGGCCGGTTCCGCAGCTTCCTGCTCACCTCGATGAAGAACTTCCTCGCCAGCGAATGGCGGCGGGAGTCCGCGGCGAAGCGCGGCGGCGGCGCGGACGTCGTGTCCATCGACGCGGCCGACGCCGAGGACCGCTATCGGGTCGAGCCGGCCGACAATCTCACGCCCGAGGCGGAGTACGAACGGCGGTGGGCGCTCGCCCTGATCAGGCGGGCGTTGGACGACGTGCGGCATGGCTACGCCGACCGGGGAGAGGGTGAGCTGTTCGACGCCCTCAAGGCGTACCTCGGCGCCGACCCCGGCCGAGCGCCGTACGGCGAGCTGTCGCGGCGGCTCGGCCGAAGCGAGGCCGCCCTGCGGACGGCGTCGTCGCGGCTGCGCGTCCGCTGGCGGACCCGGCTGCGAGAGATCGTCGCGGAGACCGTCCAGGGAGATCGCCTGATCGACGACGAGCTCGACGACCTCGTCCGGGCCCTGGCGCTCCCATCGTGACGGCCCCGGCCTGCAAGCCGCGCCCCGTCGGCCCGATCGTCTTGCGCCGTGTCGTGGGCGTCGTGACGGCCAGCCGTCGGCCGGCAAGCCGCCATCGTGACGGCGCCGGCCTGCAAAGCCGCGCGCCGTCGGCCCGATCGTCTTGCGCCGTGTCGTGGGCGTCGTGACGGCCAGCCGTCGGCCGGCAAGCCGCGCGCCGTCGGCCCGGGGCGTCTTCGTGGGTGTCGTCGGCGTCGTCACGACGAGCCGCGCCGGCCTGTAACGAACGGCGGGAGATCGCGTAGCAACCGGCATGACCAATCCGCGTACCTGTCCCGAGTGCCACGCCGAGATCCCGCCCGACGCGCCGCCGGGGGTCTGCCCCTACTGCGCGCTGCGCGCCGGGCTCCGCCCGGAGAGCTCCGCCGGTGCGGCCCGCGAACCGGGTTCGCCGCCGAGCCTGGAGGAGTTGGGGCGCCGCCTCCCCGACCTGGACGGCTTCGAGCTCATCGGTCCCGGCGGCATGGGCACCGTCTACCGGGCGAGGCATCGTCCCCTCGACCGCCCGGTCGCCGTCAAGGTGCTCCACGCACACCTGCAGGAGGAAGCGTCGTTCGCCGAGCGGTTCACCCGCGAGGCGCGGACGATGGCGCGCCTCGATCATCCCCACATCGTCCGGGTCTACGACTTCGGACACCGCGAGGGCCTCTACTACCTGGTGATGGAGCTCGTCGACGGGGCGAGCCTGCGGCAGGCGCTGGCCGACGGCGGGTTCACCCCGGCCGAGGCGCTCGCCGTCGTGCCGCGCATCTGCGAGGCGCTGCAGTACGCGCACGACCACGGGGTGGTGCACCGCGACATCAAGCCCGAGAACATCCTGATCGACCGGTCGGGCTCGCCGAAGATCGTCGACTTCGGCCTCGCCCTGCTGACGAAACCGGCCGCCGGGACCCGCCTCACCCGACAGGCCCGCGTCCTCGGCACCCCGCACTACATGGCGCCGGAGCAGATCGAGCACCCGGGCGAGGTCGACCACCGCGCCGACATCTACGCCCTCGGCGTCGTCTTCTACGAGATGCTGACCGGCGAGCTGCCCATCGGCCGCTTCCCCCCGCCGTCGCAGAAGGTCGAGGTCGACGTGCGGCTCGACGAAGTCGTGCTGCGCACCCTCGAGAAGGAGCCGCGCCGGCGCTACCAGCAGGCGCGCGAGCTGAGCCGCGACGTCGAGCAGTCGGCGCGCGGAACCGGCAGCCGGCGTCATCGCGACCGACCCTCGGGCCAGGGCTGGACGCCCACCCGCGGGGGGCGGCGGCGCGGCCCGCGGCACCGCCCCGACTTCGAGTACCGTTCGACGCGCACCGTCTGGGGCCTGCCGCTGATCCACATCGCCCACGACGCCGGCGGCGAACGGATGGCGCTGGCGCGGGGCATCGTCGCGATCGGCGACATGGCGGTAGGGCTGGTGGCGATCGGCGGGTTCGCCTTCGGCGGCGTCACCGTGGGGGGGATGACCGTCGGCGTGATCAGCCTCGGGGGCCTCGCCGCCGGCCTGCTGCTCGCCATCGGCGGCATGGCGTTCGGCGGGTTCGCCGCGGGCGCCCTCGCGTTCGGCGTGGTGGCCGCCGGCGCGAGTACAAGGTCGATGCTGGACGTGTCCAACCAAACGATGCAGTGGGCGTCGTTGGCCGCCTGGGCACTGGCCACCGCCGTGGTGACGATAATCGTGGTGGGACTGATAGTCTGGTGGCGGGATGCCGGAGACGGCGAGTCTCCCAGGGTCGCGACGACGCCGAGAGGAAACGAGAACGATGAAGAAACGACCGGACGGGGCTGAGCATCTGGAGGCGCAGGCGAACCGCCTGGACGCGTTCGCCAACTTCGGCTGGAGGCGCAGGCGAACCGCCTGGACGCGTTCGCCGACTTCGGCAGACCGGCATCGGCGGCGTTTCCGAGCCTGATGCCGTCGGCCTCTTGCGTGCGTTTGCGCACGCCGGGCAGACCCGCATCCGCCGTCGACCCCAAACCGTGCCGGCTGACAACATGACAACCGTACGACTCTACGAAGCCGCGTTCCCGTTCGCCGACGACGTTCTGGCCCTGCCGGTCGAGGACATCGACCGGGCCGCGACCTGGTACGGCGAGAGGTTCCGCCTCGTCGAGGTCGAGCGCCGCGACCACCCCGTGCCGACCGTGATTCTGGAGCGCGACGGCGTGCACATCGGCTTCGCCGTCAACGGCGGGGATCCCGGCAACGAAGGCGCCGCGATCCGGGTGACGGACATCCGCCGTGCTCGCGACGAACTGGAGGCCAACGGCGTCAAGACCGCCAACTGGCGCGTGGACGAAAGGGACGGGGAGAAGTATCAGGTGTTCTTCGTGGTCGCGCCGGACGACCTCTGCTACTACTTTCACCAACCCATTGGCCGTGCCGACGAGTAGGCCCGAACCGGGCGTTGCGCGCGCGGAGCGCATGGCCGAATGGACGCGGCGAGTGTCGACCGAGCACGTTGTCGACGTCCTCCATTCCCGGGAGCCGGCGCCGAGCCCGGCCACAGGCGCCGCATGCCGCATCCACGCATCCTGCTGATCTTCGCGCATCCCGACGACGAGAGCTTCATCGCCGCCGGTCTGGTGCGCGGGCAGGCAGATCGGGGCGCGCGAACAGCGCTCGTGACCGCGACCCGCGGCGACGCCGGACGCGTCGGCGATCCGCCTCTGTGCGACCGGCGGGAGTTGCCGGCCGTCCGTGAGGCCGAGCTCCACCGGGCGGCCGCCGTCCTCGGCATCTCCGACGTGCAGTTGCTCGACTACCGCGACAAGCACCTGGCGGAGGCACCGGTGAACGCCATGCGCGAGGCCCTGGCCCGCCGCATCCGACGGCACCGGCCCCACGTGGCGATCAGCTTCGATCCCAACGGGATGAACGGCCATCCCGATCACGTCGCCATCGCCCGATTCACGATCGACGCGGCCGCCGCGGCGGCCGATCCGCGGTGGATGGCCGCGGCCGGGCGGCCGTACCGCATGCCGCGCCTTCTCTGGACCACGCCGGTTCTGCCGTGGGAGGTGACCCGGCCGCGGCACCTGGGCCGCGAACCGGGCGTCGACTTCGTAATCGACGTGTCGGCCCAGCGGGCCGCGAAGGCAGCCGCGCTGCGGGCCCATCGCACGCAGCACGTCCCGATCGAACGCTGCTTCTTCAGCAAGCCGGACGTCGACCGAATCCTGAGCCTCGAGGTATTCAGGCAGGCGTGGGGCCCGCCGCTGCGGCGTGTTCCCGAGAATGACGTGCTGGCCGGAATCGACCTGTCGGAGCCGGTCCCGTAGAAGGGCGCAACGAAGCGACCATTGCGGCGCGGCGGCTACTCCAGACGGCGGACTACTCCGGCGCCGGGAGGTACGCGAGCCGGTCGCCCCGGTACGACCCCAGCCACAGTCCGTCGCCGATGCGGATCGCGGTGATGGACGAGATGAACCCGTCTGATGGCGGACTCTCACCAGGCGACCAGCGGATGACTCACTCGTCGGACTCTATTGCCTCGAGGAAGAGGTACATGCCCGACGATGGGTTGTCTTTCGGGAATGCCCTTCCGTCACCCGCGTGCTTGGCAGTCAAGGCACGCGCACGTCGAACCGCATCGGCTCGCCGCGGCATGTACCGCGAGCCGTCCAGTCCCTTGCCGGAACTCTTGTCATGCTTGCGGCGCAGCTTCCCGGCAGCGTCGTTGTCGAGCCAGGCCGTGTGGCCCTCGAAATGCAGCGCCAGCCACAGCTCGAAGCACGGATTCGAGATGGCAAGACGGACGTCGCTCGCTTCGGCCTTGGCTCTGGCTTCAGGAAGATCAGGGTGATTTCGAGGCCATTCGACGTCGAAGAGACACCACACCTGGTCGATCTCACCCTGCTCCTGGGCACTGCGAGCTCGGGCTTCGGCCGCCGCGTTCACCAGGGTCAACGGCACCGCGCCGCTCGCTTCGAGGTCTATACGGATGTCAACCGACGCCGATTCACGGACGGCCGGCTCCAGTTTCAGGGCCTTGACGTAGTCGGGCTCGGTCCTCGTGCCTTCACAGAACACCAGGAAAGTCCGCTTGGGAGCGCGGAGCCCGACCCGGCGACGGAGCGATGGGTCCCTGCCACGCCTGTGTCCCGTCCGCCTAGCCATCGCGAGGCTGAGAAACGAGCCCGAGAGCCCTTCGCACGGCGACCTGGTCGACCTCGGGAACGGCCCCGAAGCGACCTTGCAGGTAGGCTCTTTCCAGGTTCTGGGACTTCCTCACGCGTTCACCCCCGAACTCGGCCAGACCCACGAGGCGCGTGGTGGCGTCAGGCGCTTTCTCGGTGAGCCAGACCTCGTCGCGGTTCAAGCTGTTCAGCAGGGACGTGTCGTGGGAAGTGAAGACCAGTTGAGCCCCGCGAGTATTGGTCAGGGGATCCTGGAAAATCTCGATCAGACGGGCCGAGAGCCGGGGATGGAGACTCGCGTCGATCTCGTCGAGCAGGAGGACCCGGCCGAATCGGAGCGCCGCGAACGCAGGACCGATCAGACGGAACCAGGTCCGGGTTCCGGCAGATTCTTCCTCCAGATCGAAAGTGACCGGTTCACCTTCTCCGCGATGCACGAGACCAAGGCGACGACGAGGTCCACCGGGGCGCCCGGAGTCCTCTTCGCTGATCATCAAATCGTCGATTCCTGGATCCGCAAAGCGAAGCAGGTCCAGGACACGCCTTGGATCCTTGACGGCTGGTCGCTCCTCCGGAGGACCAAAGAGACCCAGTTGATCGGCCTCATCTGTCTCGACGAGCAAGCGTAGCGTGGGGTCGAAAGGATGCACGCCACCGGCCCCGGGAAACCGTCTCCCTCGGAGCCCCAGAACACGCATTCTGGCCAGAGATTGCCCGACGCGTGCGAAGTCAGTGCCACGTACTCGCCGGCCAGCGGAGAGCGCCAACGTCGTTGAGGTCAGCAGGTCCCGTATTCCCCGGGTGCCGTCGAGGCCCCGGCGAAAGTCGATTTCACTTCCGCGGCGTGTGAAGAGGTTTCGCCGTCGTCCTTCCGGATAGCTGTCCAAGCTCTCGAAAAGGACCGCCGAATCGTCCACTTCGAGCCGATACCCGTATCGGACGCCCTTGGCGACCAGATCCAGATCGAACTCCGATGGAGAGACCGGCCCGTTGCCGAGCCGGTGAGCATCGCGCGGAACGTAGGCCTCCCAGCTTCGAAGCGATGTGGCGACGGCCATCGAGAGCCACGCCAAGGCGTCCAGCACGTTGGACTTGCCCGACGCGTTGGGCCCGTAGATTCCGGCGACGGTCAGGACGCGCTCCGAGAGGCCGTCGAACCCGCGCGTCGCCGCGCGATCCTCGTCGACAGCGATCATCGACAACTCCACCGGCTCGAGAATCGAGCGGTGGTTGGCGACCCGGAATCGCAGTAGCACGAACACAGTCTAGCGCAGGAACGACATTTTATCGCCGGCTCCCGTCGAAATCGTGCAGAATTCAGCATGAAGACGCAAGACAAGAGACTTCACGCCCTGCACCGACAGCTCGCACGGGGCACCTGACGACCACGGTGAGACCGCTTCATTCCCATGCAGACGACAAGAACCAGCGAGAACAGCCCCCTCCGCATCGACGCGGTGACCCCGGGGGACGGCCAGGGCCGGATCGGCATCACCCTGTGTCCCGGCAAGATCGATCCGGACGGGATCTCGGGGCCGTGGGCGCGCAACCTGGACACCGACCTCGACGCGATTCGAGACTGGGGAGCGACCGCAGTGGTCAGCCTGGTCACCGCTCGGGAGATCGACCACCTGAAGGTGGCCGATCTCGGCAAGGCGGTGCGCGGGCGGCACATGGAGTGGTGGCACACGCCGATACCGGACGGGGAGCCGCCGGACCCCGCCTTCGAACGGCGGTGGGCGGTGGCGGGCGAGGCCATCCGGGACCGGCTGCGGCTGGGGTTCGACGTGCTCGTCCACTGCAAGGGGGGCCTGGGCCGGGCCGGGACCGTCGCCGCCCGCCTGCTCGTGGAGCTGGGCGAACGCCCGGACGAAGCGATTCGCGGCGTGCGCGAGGTTCGGCCGGGAGCCATCGAGAACGAGGCACAGGAAGCCCACGTGGCGAGGTGCCTGGAGCCGCCGCCCGCGGTTCCGCCTCGGAGCGAGGCTGCCATCGACGACCGCGCGCTCGGGGCGTTCCTCGGCCTCCCGGTGGGCGACGCGGTGGGGACGACGCTCGAGTTTCGGCCCCGCGACGCGCAGCCTCGCCTGGACGACATGGTCGGGGGCGGCCCCTTCGGGCAACCGCCCGGCGGGTGGACCGACGACACCGCCATGGCGCTGGCCCTTGCCGAGAGCCTCGCGGCGACGAGGACGCTCGACGTCCGCGACCTGATGGATCGCTTCGTCCGATGGTGGCAGCACGGCGACTACTCGCACACCGGCGAATGCGACGACATCGGAAACACCACCCTCGATGCACTCGACCGCTACCTGCGGATCGGCGAGCCGATCGCGGGCGCGACCGATCCGCGGAGCGCGGGCAACGGGTCGCTCATGCGGCTCGCCCCCGTCGCCCTCCGGTTCTGGAACGACAGGCCGCGGCTGATCGCGACTGCTGCCGAGCAGTCCCGGACGACCCATGGGGCCGAGGAAGCGGTGGACGCCTGCCGGGCGTTCGCAGAACTGCTCGCCGACGCCATCGCGGGGTCGCCGCGCGCGGCCGTCCTGGCTCCGCGGTCATTCGCAGGCGCCGGGGCGATCGCCCGAGTCCTGGCCGGCAGTTGGCGGGGACGGTCGCGGGACACGATCAGCTCCAGCGGATACGTCGTGCACACGTTGGAAGCGGCCATCTGGTCGGTCGCCCGCACCGGAAACTTCCGCAACGCCGTGCTGCTCGCGGCCAACCTGGCCGACGACGCGGACACCGTAGCGGCGGTTGCGGGCCAGCTCGCCGGCGCCCTCTACGGCCTGACCGGTATCCCCGGACCCTGGCTGGAACGCCTCCTTTGGAGGGATCGACTCCTGGCGGCGGGACGCCGGTTGCTCCCGTCATCCCCCGCCGAGGGGGAAGAAGCCGTCGAGTAGCGGACGCGCGCAGCGCTACTCCGGCGCCGGGAGGTACGCGAGCCGGTCGCCCCGATACGACCCCAGCCACAGCTCGTCGCCGATGCGGACCGCGGTGGTGGACGAGATGAACCCGTCCATGGCCGGCTGCACGAAGATGCGCTCGACCTCGAGGGTCTCGGGGTCGACGGCGGCGACGTTGCTCGTCTCCAGGGTCGGCTCGCGCGGGTCCGTGATGGAGTCGCCGTCCCCGTCCGTGTGGCCGGCGGCGTAGATGACCGAGCCGTCGAGGGCCTTGCGCAGGTTGTCTGGCCGGAAGCCGAGATCGATGACCTCCTTCCGCACCGCCTCGACGCCGCGCGACAGGCGGGTCCGCTTCTCCTCGGTCCACCCCGCGATGTAGAGGATCTCGCCGTCGGCGGACACCTCGATTCCGTTCGCGGCGGTGTCCTCGCTCCCGGGCAGCACGCCCCAGCCCCCGTCGGCCTGCCACTCCCACACCCCGATGCCGGCGTTGGTAGTGGCGAAGCCGCCGCCGGGCAGAGCGACCACCGAGCTAGGCGGGCGCCCTCAGGAGCCACCGCGCACCCGGTCCAGGCGAGGCTCGGACGACCGTCCCCGGCGTCGACCTTGAAGAACTCCACCGAGTCCCGCCGGCCCGGCCTCCGCGAGGTCGACCGGACCCCGGCAGTGGGGATACGTCTCGGCCTCGAGCCGCATCTCCTGTCGGCCTCCGAAAGAGCACCGTCGAGCTCTTGTCCGCCACCGTCACGAGGTTGTTGCGTATTTCGGAGGAAGTGGAACACCGATTTCGGCCGAAGTGGAACACGGATTTCGGAGGAAGTGGAACACGGATTTCGGAGGAAGTGGAACAGCGATTCCGGGAAGTGGAACACGGATTTCGGGATGTGGAACAGCCATTCCGGGGGAAGTGGAACGCGGGTTCCGGGGTCGTGAACGCTCGTCGGTAGCCTGACCGCGACACGCTACGCCTTCCGAAGGGAGGGTGAGGCGATGCCGGCACGGAGGCTGCTGATGAGGAAGATTCGCGAGGTACTACAGCTCAGACACGAGCAGGGACTGTCCCACCAAGCGGTGGCCCAGGCCTGCGACGTCGGGGTGGGGACGGTCAACCGCTATCTGCGGCGGGCGGCGGAATGCGGGCTCGGCTGGCCGCTGCCGGCCGACTTGGACGACGCGGCGCTCGAAGGCCGGCTGTTCCCCCGCGCCGCCCCGGTGCGGGACCGGGTCCGGCCTGACTGCGCGCACATCCACCGCGAACTGAAGCGCGACGGCGTCACGCTGCAGCTCCTCTGGGAGGAGTACGCCGGGGTCCATCCCGACGGCTACCGCTACACGCAGTTCTGCGGGATCTACCGCCAGTGGGCGCGGCGGCTGCGGCCGTCGATGCGGCAGGTCCACCGCGCCGGCGAGAAGACGTTCATCGACTTCTCCGGGAAGCGGCCGACCCTGGTCGACCGGCAGACGGGGGAGCTGAGGCGGGCCGAGCTGTTCGTCGCCGTGCTCGGGGCGAGCGGCTTCACCTACGCCGAGGCGACCGCGACCCAGCAGTTGCCCGACTGGGTCGACGCCCATGTCCACATGGTCGAGTACTTCGGGGGCGCGACCGCCCTGTGGGTCCCCGACCAGCTCCGAAGCGCCATCGCCCGCCCCTGCCGCTACGAGCCCGACGTCAACCGCACCTACGAGGACCTCGCCGACCACTACGGCGCCGTCGTGGTCCCCGCACGGCCGCGGAAGCCCCGCGACAAGGCCGCCGCGGAGAACAGCGTCCTGCTGGTCCAGCGCTGGATACTCGCCCGGCTCCGTGACCAGACCTTCTTCGACCTCGGCGCCCTGAACCGGGCGATCCGCGTCCTCCTCGACGCGCTCAACGACCGGCCGCTGAAGAAGCTCGGCGTCAGCCGCCGCGCCCTCTACGAGCAGCTCGACCGCCCCGCCCTGCGGCTCCCGCCGGCCACGCGCTACGTCCTCGCGCGCTGGAAGGTCTGTCGCGTCAACATCGACTACCACGTCGAGTTCGACCGCCACCTCTACAGCGTGCCCTACCAACTGGTCCGCGAGCAGGTCGAGGTCCGCGGCACCGCCGCGACCGTCGAAGTCCTCTTCAAGGGCCGGCGCGTGGCGTCCCACCCCCGCCGACGCGACCGCCGACCGTCCACCTTGGCCGAGCACATGCCGAGCGCCCACCGCGCCCACGCTGGTAGCGGCAACATGAAAAGGGACCCCATGGCCACTTGAAAAGGGACCCCCTGAGCACTCGGAAACAGCGGCCCCTGGCGATGATCGACGGGGCGAGACACGGTCGTCTCGTCGACCGAGCCAGGAGGGACGCGGAGGTGATCAGGATGACCCAGTGGGCCGAGGTCCGCCACCTGCATCTGGTGGAGGGTGTGCCGAAGAAGGAGATCGCCCGGCGATTGAAGCTCGACGTCAAGACGGTGCGGCGGGCCATCGGCCGGTCGACGCCACCGGTGCGGGTGTCGCCGCCGCGGCCCAGCATCCTGGATCCGTGGCGGGAGCGGATCAGGCAGTGGCTGGGCGAGAAGCCGCGGTTGACGGCGAAGCGGATTCGCCGGCTGCTGTTGCCGTTGGCCGGACCCGTCCCGGCGCGCACGGTGCGCCGCTACGTCGCGGTGCTGCGGGCAGCCACCACGAGGCAGGAGGCCTTCGTGCACCGTAGCGTGCGCCCCGGGACCACCCTGGAGGTCGACTTCGGCGAGTCGTGGGTCGACATCGCGGGCGTGCCGTGCAAGGTGAAGTACCTGGTGGCGACGCTGCCGTTCTCCAACGCGTACTTCGCCAAGGCGTACCCGGTCGAGCGGCTCGAGTCGCTGCTCGACGGCATCGAGTCGGCGTTCCGCTACTACGGGGGCGTGGTGGAGCGCGTCATCCTCGATAACACCTCGCTGGCGGTCAAGGACGTGTTGACCGGTCGGGACCGGGTGCAGACCGAGGCGTTCGAGGCGTTCCGGGGCGGATATCCGTTCCGGGCCGAGTTCTGCGCGCCGGCCAAAGGCTGGGAGAAGGGTTCCGTCGAGTGCGGTGTGAAATACGTCCGGAACCTGGTGTTCCGGCCGCGGCTCGCGGTCGAGAGCTGGGCGGCCCTCAACGCGGCGATCATCACCGAGCTGGAGGCCGACCTGCCGACGCGCCAGCTCGAGGATGGGCGCCCGGTCGAGGAAGCGTTGGCGGAGGAGCGCCGGCGCCTGCGGGCGATGCCCGCCCACCTGCCCACCACCTGCCGCGTCGTCGCGCGGGTGGCCGACAAGTTCGGGCACGTCCGCGTGGACCGGGTGACGTACTCGGTGCCGATCCGCCATGCCTACCGGCCGGTGTGGGCGAAGCTGTATCACGACCGGGTAGCGATCGCGGTCGGCGCCGAGGTGGTCGCCGAGCATCGCCGGGCGTTCGTCCGGGGCGCGAAGGTCCTCGATGCGCTTCACGTGCTGCCGTTGCTCGAGCGCAAGCACCGGGCCGTGGCCGAGGCGACGGCTCTCCTCGACTGGCGGCTGGCCCCGGTGTGGCAGCAGGCGCGGGCGGAGCTGGCGAAGCACACCCGCAAGCCCGATCAGGAGTGGGTCCGGATGCTGCGGTTGATGGAGTCGCACCCGACCACGGCCGTCGAGCGCGCAGTGAGGACCGCGATCGAGCGCCATTCCCCGCGTCTGGAGACGGTGCGGCTCATCCTCCGACAGCAGGAGGCCGGCCCGCCGCCGGTGTGCCCGCCGGTCTCGGGCGTGCGTCCGGAGCTGGCGCGGATCGCGGTGCCCGCGCCGAGGCTGTCGGCGTATGACGCGCTGGTGGAGGGCTCCCGCTGATGGCTGCCACGATCACCGAGCCCCCGCATCTGGCCGCGGACCTGAAGGCGCTGTACCTGTCGACGGTCGCGTCTCAGTGGCGGCCCCTGGCCGAGCAGGCCGTCCGCCAGCGTCAGGCGCCGGCCGACTACTTGGCGCAGTTGGTGCACTTGGAGGTGACCGCACGGCGGGAGCGCCGCATCCAACGCCGCATCCAGGACGCCCGCTTCCCGACACTGAAGACGCTGGACGCCTTCTCGTTCGAGGCGCAGCCGGACCTCGACCGCGACGCGGTCCTGCAGGTTTTCGACTGCCGCTTCGTCGCCGAGGCCGCCAACGTCGTGTTCGTCGGCGGGGTCGGCACGGGGAAGACGCATCTGTCCATCGCCTTGGGGATGGCCTGCTGTCAGCACGACTACCGGGTGCGGTTCGTGACCGCGGCCGAGCTGGTCACCATGCTCGTCGAGGCGCAGCAGCAGGGCCGGCTGGCCCGCAAGCTCGCCCAGCTTGCCCGCTACGACGCGGTCCACGTCGACGAGCTGGGGTACGTCCCGCTCGACAAGACCGGCGCCGACCTGCTGTTCGGGTTCATCAGCGAGCGGTACGAGCGCCGGAGCCTGGTGGTGACGACGAATCTGCCGTTCGCGCGCTGGTCCGAGGTCTTCCTCGACCCGACGGCGGCCGCCGCGGTCATCGACCGGGTCGTGCACCACGCGACGGTACTGCAGACCACGGGCGGCAGCTTCAGGCTTCAGGCCGCCAAGCGGAACCGGTCGCCGGGCGCCGGCCGGCGGGGGGGCCGTTGATGTCTCCGGGGCGCGCGCCTGCTCGACGGCGACTATCTTGCCGGTCGCCGCGGTGGCGACGGGCCGGTCGCGGGAGCATCCGCGGATCGGTTGACACCGCCCGTTTCCCCACCGGGGACGGGTTGGTCACGGATGCGCAGGTCGGCGATTTGCGCGGGAAGCGGACGGCGCCGTCCGCGCTACCCGCCGAGCGCTCTACACGTACACGGCGACCGACGCGGGCCGGGCGACGGCGGGCCCGCCGTCGCCCGGCGTCGTGAACGTCCGGGCGCCGAGCCGCCCGTCACCGGTCCGTTACGTAACGGTGCGGAGTGGTCATGGCCTTGACGAACGCGGAGCGGCAGGCGCGTTACCGAGAGCGGCGGCAGGCCGGCGAGTCCCGGGTCCGGTACCGCCGGCCGGCGGACCGGCGGTCGCGGCCACAGCGGTGGGACGACGCGGTGCGGTCGCTCCTGGCGCTGCAGGACCAGTACCGGGCGTGGCGGGACGCGTTGCCGGCATCGCTTGCCGGGTCCGCGACCGCGGAGTTGCTCGAGCAGGTCTGCGAGCTGGACCTGTCGGTGCTGGAGGCCGTCGAGCTGCCCAGGGGCTTCGGGCGTGACGGCTAGACCGCCGGCGACAGCTTCCCCTTGGTGGCCACGAAGCGGAGCCGGCGCCGGCATCCGGGAAGAACGGAGGCCGTCGATGATGCTGACCCGGGCTGTCGGGCCCATCAGCATGACCGTGTGCTCGCCGGCGTCAAGGCGCGTCGCTTCGCTCCGCCCCCGCTTCGCGGGGCTGACGGCCTTGACGCCGGCTGCGCGCACGGTCCCGGGCGAGCCCGCCGACAGCCCGGGAACGCTCAGACAGGGAGGGCCCAGAATCTGATGCGTTGACGGATACTTGGGGGTCCCTTTTCACGTGGCCACGGGGGTCCCTTTTTCAGTTGCCATTTCCACCCACGCCGAGTGGACGCCCTCGAGGCTCATCGGCTGGGCCGGGAAGGTCGGACCCGCGACCGCCCAGCTCGTCACCCGCATCCTCGAGAGCCGCCCCCACCCCGAGCAGGGGTACCGGACCGTGCTGGGCATCATGCAACTGGGGCGGCGGCACGGCGACGCCCGGCTCGACGCCGCGAGCGCCCGCGCCATCGCCATCGGCTCGTGCCGCTACCGCACCGTCAAGAACATCCTCGCCGCCGGCCAGGACCGCCTGCCCCCGGAGCCGCCGGCCGAGACCATCCCGACGCCCAACCACACCAACATCCGTAATGCCGACTTCCGGATTATGCCGCGTCGAGTGCCGATCGCCGTGACATCACGGGCGTTCCTGCACCGCGATGTCGGCATAATCACAGCGCTTCGAGGAAGGTCATTACCTCGTCAGGTGGTTGATATCGACCGGCGGGCACACCGACCGGCTTCGTCTGATCCATTGCCTTTTCCTTCAGTTGGAGATCCGCATGGAGATAGATCTGCGTGGTCTCGATCGACTCGTGGCCAAGCCACAGTGCGATTACCGCACAATCGACCCCCGATTGGAGCAACGTCATGGCGGCTGCATGTCTGAGAACGTGCGGTGTAACGCGCTTGTCCTTGAGTGACGGACACACCTCGGTTGCGAGCGCCGTGTATTTCTGCACGATTCGTTCGATCGCATCCCGGCTGAGACGCCCCCCACGGATGCTGGTGAACAGGGGATCACCGTCATTGCCGGGACGCTCTGTCAGCCAGGAGCGTAGTGCATCAACGCTGTCCTTCCGCAGCGGGACCGCTCGCTCTTTTCGTCCCTTGCCCATGCACCGGACATGCGCCCCGGTGCCGAGGACGATGTCACCGCGGGACAGGTTAGTCAGCTCGGACACTCTGAGTCCGGTCTGCAACGCGACAACCAGCAAGGTCCTGTCACGCCGCCCGAACCATGTGCTGGAATCGGCTGCCGCCACCAGTGCTGCGGTCTCCGCGCCGTCGAGGTAAGTGAGCGTCGTCCTCTCATACTTCTTGGCGGGAATGGAGAGAATCCGATGACAGTGATGAACAAGCTGCGGTTCATGTGTCGCGACGTATTTGAAGAAGGACCGGATGGCCGACAGCCGTGTGTTGCGGCTGCGCACACCGTTGCCACGCACCGTCTCAACGAAGCTCAGGAAGCGACCAACGAGGTCTGCATCAAGGTCCTCGAACGTCAGGTCCGTCGGCGTGTGACGAAGCTGATCGGACGCGTAGTTCAGCAGCAGGCGGAAGGTATCCCGGTAGCTCGCGATGGTATGGGGGCTCGCCCGAAGGCCTGTCGTGAGATGGTCCGTGAAGAAGCGCTGAAGGCAGATGGCAAACGGACTAGCGTTCATGACGCACGCCCCGTGTCCGCCACTCGTTCGCCGCGTGCACACGCAAGGCGCATCAGTTCCGGCACGGCCTCCATGTACCAGTAGGTGTGAGACGGGTGCTTGTGCCCGAGATACGTCGTGAGCTTGATCATTTCCCGATTCGGATCGAGTCCGGCACGGTACCAACGAATGATGGTGCGAACCGCCATCGTGTGACGAAGATCATGAATGCGCGGACCACGACCCCGTTGGCCAGACGGGCACCCGTCACGAACGCCGATTGCCATTCCAACCCGGGCGAAGACCGCTTCGACATAGTTGGCGCTCGGGCGCCGGCCCCTCTCGTTGAGGAAGAACGGTTGGGCCCCGTTGCCAAGAATCCGGTCGCGCGCCGCGCGGTAGGCGCCTAGGCGCTCTGTCGTCGAGAGCGCGATCGGGAGCAACCGGAACTCGCGATTCTTCGTGCGTGTGATGGTCAGTACCCCCTCGTCGAGGTTGACATCGGCCTCCTCGAGCCCCAGTGCCTCCCCGAGCCGAAGCCCCGTGACCGCAATCAGTCCGAAGAGGGTCGAGAAGGTCCACGCGTTCAGCCCGCGTCGCGAGGGCAGTTTCGCCGCGTGCTGCACGATGCGAGCGAGCTCTTCTTCTTTGTAGATGTAGGGGCGCGGGCGTCGACTGCCGCGTCGGATCAGGTCAACCGATGGCACCTCAGTACGTGGGTCCACGCAGTGAAGCCATTTTGCGAAGCCACGAACGTGACTCAGATTGCAGCCCCAGGTGACATCGCTCGGCGCCTCGAACTGCTTTCGCCATTCCAGGAACAACTCCGTGGTGATTGACTCGGCACCGAAGTCCTCTGCAAAGGCTGAAAAGCGACGCAATACCGCGGTCGTGGTTTCTGTGGGGCGGTATCCGAAGCGGCGACGGTAATCGAGATACTCTACAAGGCGATCGCTCAGGGTGGTCATGACAGGTCTCCTTGCGGTACGGGCCACGCCGGTGCAATCGAGCGCAATGCATCCAAGTCATAGCGGGCGTAGACGAGCGTCGTGGCACGACGCCGATGGCGCAGCACATCGCCGATCTCGTCGAAGGAGGCTCCCAGGCGCAGCATTCTCGTTGCCAAGGAGTGTCGGAGCAGATGGACGCCGGGGCGATGCTGCGAACCGCTGAGCCCGGCCGTCGCCAACGCATCGCCGAGCACCCGAGAGACAATGGCTCCGGTCCTGAACGGGCGCCACGGCGCCCGGGCGGTGACGAACAAGTGACGACAGGTTCCTCTTCTGCCATGGCGGATGTAGGCGACGAGCGCCTCCCCGACGTCGACCGGGAGTGGCATGGGGTCGTGACGATTGCCCTTGCCCCGAATCAGGATCTCGCCGGCGGGCCAGCGAATATCTTCAAGGCGGATGGCGATCACTTCCTGCGCACGAAGTCCCAGCCGGCCGGTCAGCAGCAGGATCGCGTAGTTGCGGCGAGCAACAGCTGAGTCGCCTCGAACAGCATCGAGCACGCGCCGGATTTCGCCGGGTTCCAGATGCGGGCGTGGCGTTGTCATGTGGCGGCGCGAAGTGCGCGGTACCGCTTCGACAAGAGCCATCGGAACCTTGCCGCTCCAGTGCAGAAAACGCAGAAAATTGCGCAGCCTCGATGCTTTGGTGCGGTCCGGACAGGTCCAGCGCTCGGTGCGCTCTGGTACGAGAAAGGCGACGAGATCCTGCGGCGTTATGCGGTCGGGTTGAGTCGCCTCATCCATGAGTCGGAAACGCATGAAGGCGTTGAACACCTGCAAGTTGTTCTTGACGGTTTTGTCGCTCAGCCCGCGCTGGTGGCGAAGCCAATCTTCGTACGCTACGCGCAGATGTCGTAGGTCGTCCGATTCTGGCGCAGCTTCAGGTGCAGACGGGTCGAGAATTCCGAGCTCACAGGCATATCTTACGAATCGTCTCGCGACGCTTTTCCACATTGCCCGCGTCTTCGCAGCTGAGCCCTCTGGTGCTAATTCAGCCAAGGTAGCGGCAGCGGCGGCTTCCTGGCTCGCAATCTCAAGACCTTGGGCTGTGAGCTCCGAACACTGGGCCCGCAGAAGGCGGCCATACACGTTGATCGTTGCGGATGAGTAGCCTTGTACGGCGAGACGTTCCAGAAATCCGTCACGGCACTGCTGGAGCCGGTCTCCAGCGTTCGTTCGAGCGGCGACATCGTCGATGTGCAGTTCCATTGTTCGTTCCCTCCCTCAAGGTGAAAGAAGCGAGTGATGGTCAACGAACCGCCAATCGCAACCCGATTATGCCGATATCGCAGTGCAGGAACGCCCGTGATGTCACGGCGATCGGCACTCGACGCGGCATAATCTGGAAGTCGGCATTACGGATGTTATGCCGATATCGGCATAACATCCGCGGCGCCGACTACTACGCCGCGGTCGCCCGGGAGGAGGACCCATGCTGATCGAACAGACCCTCGACAAGCTCGACGCCATGAAGCTCGGCGCGATGGCCGACGCCTGCCGGCACCAGCTCCGGAGCGGCGAGGCCGCCGCCCTCGGCTTCGAGGAGCGCTTCGGCCTGCTCGCCGACGCCGAGTGGACGGCCCGCGAACAGCGCAAGCTCGACCGCCGGCTCCGCGCCGCCAAGCTGCGGCACCCCGCCACCCTCGAGGCCGTCGACTTCACCCACCCCCGCCGGCTCAGCCGCCAACAGGTCCTGACGCTAGGCGCCTGCGCCTGGATCGCCGAACGCCACAACCTCATCGTGACCGGCCCCACCGGCATCGGTAAGAGCTTCCTCGCGTGCGCGTTCGTCGAACGGGCCTGCCGCCGCGGCTTCACCGCCCGCTACGTCCGCATGCCGAGCCTCCTGCACGAGCTCGCCGTCGGCCGCGGCGACGGCTCCTACGCCCGGCTGCTCGCCCGGCTGACCAGGTTCGACCTGCTCGCCATCGACGACTGGATGCTCGCGCCGCTCCGCGACGCCGAACGCCGCGACCTCACCGAGGTCGTCGAAGACCGGGCCGAGCGCGCCTCCACCCTCATCGCCAGCCAGTTGCCCGCAACCGACTGGCACGCCGTCATCGGCGACCCCAACCAGGCCGACGCTATCTGCGACCGCCTGCTCCACGACGCGCATCGCATCGAGCTGAAGGGCCGCTCGCTGCGACGGACGCACCGCGCACCGAAGACCCGCGCGGGGGAGACGCGATGAGCCGGGTGGACAACGACCTCGTGAACGCCGGGCCGGTCCCGGGCTCCCGAGCCGCCTTTCGCGGTCCGTTACGTAACGGTGGAGGATAGTCTTGTGCCGTTGACGAACGCGGAGCGACAGGCGCGCTACCGGGAGCGGCGGAAGGCCGGCGAGTCCCGGGTCCGGTACCGCCGGCCGACGGACCGGAGGTCGCGACCGGAGCAGTGGAACGACGCGGTGCAGACCCTCCTGGCGCTCCAGGACCAGTACCGGGCGTGGCGGGACGCGTTGCCGGAGTCCCTTGCCGGGTCCGCGACCGCCGGATTGCTCGATCAGGTCTGCGACCTGGACCTGTCGGTACTGGAGGCTGTCGAGCTGCCCAGGGGCTTCGGGCGTGACGGCTAGCAGGAACCCGACGCCGCCCGCGGCCCGTCCCGCCCGCGGGGGCAGGCCGGCCTATGGATCGCGCCGGCGGTATGCTATGCGGAGTTCCGGACTATGCAGAGTTGGCCCGGGGGACCGCGTGGACGGAGCCGATCGCGTGGAGCGGTACTCCGCATAGTCAGAGGGCTTCCAGGAAGTCGAGGAGCCGATCGCCGGCCGTGAAGCGGAGCGGTTGGGGTGCGGGATCGTCGACGCACCGGAGCGCCGCCTCCTTCATGGCGAGGTCGGCTTCGACGTACTGGTGGGTGGTGGCGGTGTGCTCATGGCCGAGCCAGAGGGCGATGACGGTGATGTCGACTCCGGACTGAAGCAGATGCATCGCGGTCGTGTGGCGCAGTGTGTGGGGCGAGATGCGCCGCGTCGTGAGCGATGGGTGACGCTCCGAGGCCTTTCGGCAGGCGCCGCGCAGTTGATGTTCGACCCCGGAGCGCGACAGGGGCTTGCCCGCGCGATTGGGAAACACGGGGGCGTCGGGGTTTCCATTGATTCGGGGAAGCCACCTCCGCAGTTGCGCTGCGGTGCTCTTCCAGAGCGGGATGACCCGCTCCTTGCGTCCCTTGCCGTGCAGAAGCAGCGAGGACGCTCGGTCGAGAAGCACGTCGGCAACGTGCAGACGGGTGATCTCGGAGACCCGGGCGCCGGTGTTGTAGAGCACGGCGAAGAGGACGGCGTCGCGCTGTCCGCTCCAGGTGGACCGGTCGGGTGCGTCGATGATCGCGGTGATCTCGTCGCGGGACAGGTAGCCGAGGACGGACCGGTCGAAGCGCTTGACGGGAATCGCGAGGACGCGTTGCGCGACGGGCAGCAGGGATGGCTCGCGCAGCGAGGCGTAGCGCATGAAGGACCGTATGGCGGTGAGCCGGAGGTTGCGGGTGCGCGCAGAATTGCCGCGTTCGGTTTCGAGATGGTCGAGGAAGCCGAGGACCACGGGCGCGTCGAGATCCGAGAGGGTCAGCGCCGAGGGGGTGCGTCCGGTGCGCTCTGCGGCGTACCCGAGGAACAACGTGAAGGTGTCGCGGTAGCTGGCGATTGTGTGCGTGCTGGCGCCCCGTTGCGCGATGAGGCGCCGGTGGAAGAACTCTTGCAGGAGTGCGGGGAACGCCCGCTCGACGGAGGTCATGACGGGCGCTCCGACGCTCGGTGGGCGAAGCGTTCGAAACGCTGCCCGGTGCTGGCGAGCAACTCGGGAACGGCGGTGCAGTACCAGTAGGTGTGGGCGACCCCGGTGTGGCCGAGGTAGGTTGCGAGAGCCAGGACTTTGCGATCTACATCTGCACCTTCCTGGTGCCAGCGCAGCAGCCGGCGAACGACGAAGGTGTGGCGCAGGTCGTGGATGCGCGGTTGTCGCGCACGCCCTTCCGCAGTCCAGTCGAGACACCGCCTGATCCCGCGGAACGTCGCCTCCACCACGGCGCGCGTGAGCCGGGGTGAGTGCTCGGTGCGGAAGAAGTACGCGGACCGGGGTGCAGCAAGACACGCGTCACGGCGGTCGGCGTAGCGACGCAGTGCCCGGGTCGTAGTCGGATGGAGCGGGACGAGTCGGGACTTGCGGAACTTGGTCTCGCTGATGGTCAGGATGCCGTTGACGAGGTCGGCGTCGTCGGTCGTCAGACGGCGGGCCTCGGACAGCCGCAGGCCGGTCGACGCCAGCAGGGCGAAGAACGCGACATAGGTGGCGGGTCGCAACCCGCCTCGGGGCAGCAAGCAGCGTGCCTGCTGCAGGAGCGCGGCGACCTCCGCCTCGGTGTAGATGTGGGGCGTCGAGCGGCGCCTGGAGTCGCGTCCCAGGAGCCCGACCGGCGGCACTTCGGTGGCCGGATCGACGAGTGCGCGGTACCGGGTGAACTGCCGCACGATCGTCAGTCGACGTGCAGCCTGCGCCGGATTGGTCGAGCGTGAGGATAGTGCCCACTGGACTGCGAGCTCGATTGTCACGGGCCCGCTGTGTCCGATCCGCTCTGCATGGCTGGCGAAGTCCCGCAGGAACCACTCATCCGTTTCGAGGCCGAAACCCAGTCCGCGGCGCGCGGTGAGGTACTCGTCGACCAGGTGATGGAAGCTTGGAGGTGTCATCGGAGCACCTCCGGCCAGGGAAGCGCGACCTCACGCAACCGCGGCAGGTCGAGCTTGGCGTAGACCGTCGTGGTGTCGAGGCTGCGATGGCCGAGCACGTCAGCGACCTCCTTGAGGCTGGCCCCCTCTCGCACCATGCGGCTGGCTACCGTGTGCCGGAAGACGTTGGCGCCGGCGTGCGGCGCGTCGACTCCTGCCCGGCGAACCGCGCGTGTCGCGACACGCGAGACGGCAGGGCTCGAGAGCGGCTTGCCGCGACGATCTCCCAGGTGCTCGACGAACACCCGGCGTTCGTCGGTCGCCGGACGCTCCCCGCTCAGATAGCCGACCAGCGCCTGTCCCACCACGCGGGGCAGTGGCAGCACGGCGCCTCGACGGTTCTTTCGGGTGCGTATCTGCAGGGTGCCGCCGCGCCAGTCGATGTCGTCCAGACAAAGGCCGGCCACCTCGCCGGGCCGCAGCCCCAAGGTCGCCAGGCACTGCACGATTGCCTGGTCGCGTTGTCCGTACGGGGTGGACGGGTCGAACGACGCGAGCACTTGCTCGAGCTGCTGCTCGGTCAGGGAACGAGGGAGCGTCGCAAGCCGCCAATGGGCAACGGTCGGGAGAGCCGCTTCGAGTGCGTCGTTGCAGAATCCCTCGACGCGCAGGAACCGGAAGAACGACCGCAACGATGACCGCGCGGTCTGCATCGACGCGGGGGAGAACCGGTGCCGCAACGACGTGATGAACACCACCACGGCGGCCGGCGTCAGGCGGCTGGGGTCGATCGGGTCCGCGCCAAGAGCGGCCCGGACGAGCGTCCGGGCGAACCAAGCGCGGTAGCGTAACGTCTGAGGGCGCAAACCGCGCGTACGTCGTTGGTGGTGCGTGTACGCGTCGACGAGGCGGTCGACGGTCCACGAGCCGTGAACGGTCATGGAATGCTCCTTTCCGGCCAATCAGGCCGGACAGAGCATCCCAACTATGCGGAGTACCCCCAACCGGTCAGCTCACGTAACCCTCGTTTTGACAGGTACTTGAGAGCAAGCCCTCAACCGACTCCGCATAGTCCGGAACTCCGCATAGCATACCCTATGCAGAGCTCTGCATAGGGTATGGAAAACGCGCACGATGCGCTGGCGGCCGAGTGCATCCGCGTCACGGGCGTTTCCCACACCGCCTTGGACGGCAAAGAACGCCGCCCACACGCTCCACAGGCGAGATCGTTGTACTCTCGAACAGGACCTCAGGGGACGTCACAGGTAGAATTTCAGGTGCCCGTCGCGAACCGACTGGGAGGGACCGACCGCTCAACGTCGCTGCGCTCCGACGAGCGTTCCACTTCGCCGGAATTCGTGTTCCACATCCCGGAATGCGTGTTCCACTTCACCGAAATACGCAGTTGTTCCGCCCGCCCTCGCCCGGCGCCGAAGAAGGTCCACTCCGTGCCCCGACCGACCACGATGTCCTCGGGGCTGGCCATGTCTCAGATGTCTCAGACAAACTCCAGCTCGCCGACGGGGTTGCTGGCTCGCTCGCCGCTGACCGCGAACTCGACCAGTTCCGCGGAGCCGCTCCCGGCTCGAACGGCGGCGTCCATCGGCCCAACCGGCTCCCGACCGCCCGACCCATCCAAACACTATTGGCCCAGCTACCCAGTCCCACCGCGCCTCCAATCTCACCGTCTCACGCCACCAACACCCCGCCAACCGAACCTCGTCGCCCCCTCGTTCAGTCTTCTCAGGTCTGCCATGTCTAACGCCACCCTCGCAGCCTCCAGCACCCCCTCAACCTGTTTCGGCGATCGGGACCCTGGGATCGCCACCACATTCGCCCCCTGACTCAGCAGCCACGCCAAGCTGACCGCACAGCGTCCCACGCCGTGCCGTGCTGCCACCTCGCCTATTGCCCCAAACAGTGAGGACATATCTCTCGAATGGCCAGACTTAATTAGTTCCAGCCCCGTTCGATAGTCGTCAGAGGCAAACGTCCTTCTCCTCCCCGCCCACGCAAGTACGCCTCGGCCCAACGGCGAGTATGCCATGTAGCTCACACCGCCAGCGGCGAACGCCCCCGGCGTCGCGTCGGCATCCGGTGGTGCAATAATTGACAGTTCATTCTGAACCGCGCGTACAGCATAGTCGCCGTTTATCCCAGCCGCCCTCGCGACGTTGGTCGAAGACAAACCAAAGGCCTTCACCTTTCCCTCAAGAACCAAATCCGCAACCGCCTTCACCACCACATCATCCGGAGTTCGCGGGTCCTGGCGGTGCTGAAGCAGCAGATCGATGCGCTCCCGCCTCAAGCGACGCAGGGAACCCTCTACGGAACGGCGGATTCCCGCCGGGTTACTGTCCCGAATCAATTGACCGCCCTTGCTCTTGATCAAGCCGAATTTCGTAGTAACGAAGATGCCCTCGTGCCCCGCAAGTGCTCGACCCAACAACTCTTCGTTTGCGCCGTCGCCGTAGATTGGAGCTGTATCAAATAGGCGTACACCCATCGACAAAGCCCGAGAGAGCGTCGCCATCGCCTGATCTGACGAAACATTCCCATAGAGGCCCGTAAGCCCCATACAGCCCAAACCTATACGTGCCGGTCCTGTCATATAGCAAGCGAAAGCCCTTTGCATTGGCGATACCGCCCATTGATTCCCGTCCCTTGGCGTACCAGTTTCTGCTGCTCCTTAACCCTACATCCCGCAGTCGAATCCGCCCGCACACAGGCGACAATTCCGCGTCGGTGGTCATTCAGAATAGCGATCTTTGCCTCCCCTGCAGGATATCGGCATCCAACAGCATGGCTCTTCGCTCACGATCCGACAGTGGGGTTAGCATATACTTGAGCAACTGAGCCGACAGGCTTGCGTCGTATAACGCCGAATGCGCGACGCCCCCGGTGTTCTTGGCTACTACAACGTCGAGACCCAAAACGGCACCTAGCCTCGCCAAACCGTGGCTCTTTTCATTTGAAAGAAGGCGTCGCGCAAGCCATAGGGTATCGATAGCCACTCGTGGTTGCCAGCCCGACAGTTCCCGCGTAAGGAGGGTGTAATCTACGCTCACGTTGTGGCCCACGATGGGAAAACCCTGAAGCCATCCGTGCAAATCGTCGCAGATATCTCCAATAGTCGGAGCATCGGCAACGTCGCTTTCGCGGATTCCGTGAACTCTAGTCGCCAGACGCGAGATCGTGTCTCTAGGCCGAACATACCAATGCTTGCTTCTGCCGGTGAGATCGAGGCCGTGCATTTCGACGATAGCGACCTCAACAATCTCGGGAGGCGAGGTGCCACTTCCCTCAATATCGATAGACCACATGCGCTCGGTCATTTCCAGCCTTCTTCTGCACGACCGTGGCGTTGGGGAAAATGCGGATGAGTCCGATCGTGAACCTGGAAGCCGAGCGAGTGCTGAACAAAGTAGCGTTGCTGTTCAGTGCTCCCCTCAACGAGAATGCGACCATCGACGATCTCTATATTTCTGGTTTGGATGCCGGCGCGGGCAAGGAGCCTCAGCACTTTTGAACGAGTCGGTTTCCGGTGAGCCGTCTTGCACAGACTCACTTGACCAGTGGGGCATATGTCGCAGATGCAAGGAATGCCATAATGGCCATTGTAGTCGGAGATACCATGCGCGTATGAAACTCCACAAGAAGTCTTGCGAAAAATGGCCACGTTTCCGAACCGCGCGAGTATCCGTCTCTCGACATCGCGGGGCATTACCTTACGCCTTGCTGTTTCTTGGTAGAGGTCTTCCACGCCGATGGATCGAAGGTAGGCTCGGATTTGCTTTCTGTGGAAAAGTCCAGTAAACACCGTCGCATCTGCCAGAGTCGACAGCTCTCGTGCTTGGGAGATGCGCTCGTCGCTGTCGTTCAAACCGGCGACCACCGGTCGCCAGTACAAGATTCGTTTCGTTCGCAGTGCACCACGCGCCAGCGTGGTGAGGGAAGCGACGGCCACGTCGCTGTCTACAGGCTCAATGCGAGCATCTGAGATGCCCGACCAAGTGACCAAGACGGTGACACGGAGATGGCGCAGAGATTCCAATCGCGCCAGGTCCGCATCCTCCACCCGCCATCGAGTTATCACGAGCACGAGATTCGTGAGTCCTCGCGCGTCCAGCAGCTCAAGTGTCCGATGCAGGTGATCCTTCACGTTTGGTAGGAACGGATCGGTCGCCCGGTTGAACAACTGAATGGGCGTCGTGTGGGGGCGGAATGCAGAATGGCTGAGCAGAGCATCGACCGCTGCTTCGTCGTCGAGAATCAGGTGGGGCTGCTTCATATCGAAGTTGTCAAACAGATGGCGCACACAGTAGCCGCAGTCCAGGGGGCATCCAACGACGTGATTGAGGCTGAGTCCGGACTTTCGGTATTCAACGACACTCCGCAGCGCCGCGGGTATATCTGGCCCGACGGTCGGCAATACGCGGTGGCGCTGAGGAGGAAACTCCAGGGCACGGGACGAGTCCATGTGTTCCGCGGCGGCTCTCGCTGGCTGCGAGCCCAGCGCAACGGCAGTCTTGTCATCGGTCAAGGAGGGAGCACTTGCTCCGGTGTCCCGTTGGCGCTCCATAGGTCTGCTATCTCCTCGCGCTGATTGTCCCGCTTCGGTACTTGCACCGAGCCCCGGCCGGAGTAGGACCGCGGATATCGGCTCGGTCGCTCATCGTAGCACGAGACGGACCGTTTGGGCGCGGGACTCTTCCTGGTGAGCCCAAGGGATAGCAGGGACTGTCGGGGCCGCTGGCGCAGCTGCCCGGCCGGACGCGCCCGAGACGGATGGTTCCACGGTGGTCCCACTGATTGGCGACGAGCCAGCTTGGTTCTGTTCGGGCGCGGAGGTTGCCGCTGACCGGGCCGGCGGGGATGGGGTGTCGCGGCCGATTCCATCGATGGGCGGTATGGCGTGGACGTGGCGGCGGGACTGAAGCAGGGGTTGAGAATCCCGGTAGCGCTCCGCTCCCGGCGGCGTCTTCTGGCGGGCGAGCAGTGCGCTACTCCGGCGCCGGCAGATAGGCGAGCCGGTCGCCGCGGTACGACCCCAGCCAGAGCTCGTCGCCGATGCGAAGCGCGGTGGTGGACGCGATGAACCCGGCCATGGCCGGCTGTACGAGGATCCGCTCGGCCTCGAGGGTCTCGGGATCGATGGCCGCCACGTTGCTCGTCTCCAGGGTCGGCTCGCGCGGGTCGGTGATGGAGTTGCCGTCCCTGTCGGTGTGGCCGGCCGCGTAGATGACCGAGCCGTCGAGGGCCTTCCGCAGGTTGTCGGGTCGGAAGCCGAGGTCGATGACGTCCTTCCGCACCGGCTCGACGCCGCGCGACAGGCGGGTCAGCTTCTCCTCGGCCCAGCCGGCGATGTAGAGGGTCTCCCCGTCCTCGGACACCTCGATGCCGTTCGGCGCGGTGTCCTCGCTCTCGGGCAGCACCGCCCAGCCTGTGTCGGCCTGCCACTCCCACACCCCGATGCCGGCGTTGGTGGTGGCGAAGCCGCCGCCGGGCAGGGCGACCACCGAGTTGAGGCGGGCGCCCTCCGGGGCCACCGCGCAGCCGGTCCAGGCGAGGCTCGGCGGCCCGTCCCGGGCGTCGACCTCGAAGAACTCGATCGACTCGCGGGAGCCGTGATGGACGACGAGCAGGGTGTGGGCGTCGCCGGACCCTGGCGCAAGGTAGAGCCCGTGATAAACAGACCCGGCCGGGTCGGCGAGGTCCAGCGGACCCGGACAGTCGGGATAGGCCTCGGCGTCGAGCCGCAACTCGCTGTCCGGGGCCGGGAACAGCGCCGTCGCGGTCTTGTCGCTCACGTTCACGAGGTTGATGCGGCCGCCCTCGCGGGCGCCGGAGACGATGGCCCACTCCGCGCCGGGGACGACCACGATGTCCTCGGGGCTGACCATGTCGCAGATGAACTGCACGTCGCCCACCGGGTCGCAGGGGTGCTCGCCGGTGACCGCGAACTGCGGCGGCTCCGGCGCGGCGTCGGCTTCAGGCTCCGGCGCGGGCTCGGGAGCGCCGCAACCCACCGCGATCGTCGTGACCAACCCGAATGCCGCCAGCTTCACCGCGCTCATGAAGGCCTCCTCCCAGGTCGAGTTGGCGACAGGATACCACCGCCGGGCTACGATTCCGGGACGTCCGGGCAGGGAGTCGACACCACGGGCAAGCGCCGGCTGCCGCGAACGAGGCGGCGCTCGGGGAGGGCGGTCGGATCGGCCGCGCCGCGAGGCCGTAGCTTCCCCGCGGGCGACGCTCTCCGGCAGGTTCCTTGCGTCCGCGCGATGGGCGGGCGGCGGCGGTCGGAGCCTCTCGAAGCGGCGTGAGCGGTCGCCGGTCGGACCCGTCGACCGGAAGAGGAGGGAACCATGGACATGAAGCGCATCTGTGGCGTGGTCCTCGTCGTGATGGCGGTCGTGGTCGCCGGTCACACCATCGTCGAGCCCCTCTACCACACGTCCACGGAGGAGAGCCCGTACAGCCCCGTGTGGGGCGTCCTGGGCTGGCTGATGATGCCGCCCCTGGCGCTCGGCGTGTGGTTCGGTCATGCCCGCAAGAGGGCCGTCGAGACCGGCGGGGGCGGGCAGGCGGTCACCCGCGAGCTCCTCGCCGCCAACGTGCACTTCTACGGCGGCCTGTTCCTCGGCATCATGTTCCTCTTCAACTGGTTCGCCCAGCTCACCCCCACCTTCACCGCCCTGGGGAACGACACCGTCTCCCTCTTGTGGGTGATCCTCGACGCGGGGCTGCCGCTGCTGTGGGGCGCGATGGGCATTCACCTGCTGCGCGGCGACGAGTAGACTCCGCCGCGGGCCTGCATCGATGGCGGCGGGAAGTCGCCGGTCGTAGTGGCGTTACGGCGGCGGGGCGGGGCCGGATCGTCAGGGCCATCGACTTCGGGTTCCTGTCGGTCATCGTCGTTCCCCTGCACGGGACGTAGGCGGGCCGCTCGGGAACGCAGGACGGCGAGGAGACGGTGACGGGCAGCGCCACGCCTGACCGCCCCGCGGCAGCACCGACGAGGCGCGAGGCGATCGGCTGCGGACACCGTGTGCCGGGCAGCGAAGCCGAAGTGACATAATCCACGCTGATGCGCCATTACCCGCTCACGAGACGTCAGCTCCTGCAGAGCGCGGCCGCCGGGATTGCGGTGACCGCGGCAGGACCGAACGCCGGGGCCGCCGCGAACCAGGCCGCGCCGGGCGCGCCTGGACCGAACGCCGGCGCGAACACGGGCGCGACCGTGCAGGGCGCGCCAGGGCCGTATGCGGACAGCATGCTGCCGGCCGGCGTCCGTTCCCGTCTCGTCGACAACGTCAACGGCCTCCGCATGCACGTGATCGAGGCAGGGTCGAAGACCGGCGCGCGGGCCGGCGTCCTCCTGCTGCACGGGTTCCCCGAGCTCGCCTACAGTTGGCGGCGGCTCATGCCGGCCCTGGCGGCGGCGGGCTACCACGTCATGGCGCCGGACCTGCGCGGCTACGGCCGCACCGACGGCACCGGCGTCGGCTACGACGACGACCTGCGCCCGTTCCGGATGCTGAACGAGGTGCGGGACATGCTCTCGCTGGTGTCGGCGTTCGGCTACCGCGAGGTGCACCTCGCCGGCCACGACTTCGGGTCGCTGGTGGCGTCGTGGTGCGCGGTCGCGCGGCCGGACGTCTTCCGCTCCGTCGTCCTGATGAGCGCGCCGTTCGGCGGCACCGCGACCCTGCCGTTCGATACCGCCGACGCGCCGGCGGCCCCGACCGGCGCGCCCGCCGCGGACATCGACGCCGACCTCGCGAGCCTCGACCCGCCGCGCTGGCACTACCGGCGCTTCTACGCCACCCGCGGGGCCAACGAGGACCTGTGGCGGGCGCCGCAGGGCGTTCACGACTTCCTGCGCGCCTATTACCACATGAAGAGCGGCGACTGGAGCGGCAACCGCCCCGAGCCGCTCCGCGAGTGGTCGGCAGCCGAGCTGGACCGGCTGCCCCGCTACTACGTCCTGGACCTCGGCCGGGGCATGGCCGAGACGGTGGCCGAGCACATGCCGTCGGCGGCCGAGATCGCGGCGTGCGAGTGGCTGCCCGACGACGAGCTGCGGGTCTACAGCGCCGAGTACGAGCGGACCGGGTTCCAGGGCGGGCTGCAGTGGTACCGCAGCGTGGCCTCCGTGTCGTCCATCTTCGGCGGCGGCATCAACGCCGACCTGCAGGTGTTCGCCGGGCGCACCATCGACCAGCCTTCCATGTTCATCGCGGGCGCCCGCGACTGGGGCATCCACCAGCGCCCGGGCGCCCTCGAGCGGATGGACGGACAGGCCTGCACCGACCTCCGGGGCCTCCACCTGCTCGACGGGGCCGGCCACTGGGTTCAGCAGGAGAGTTCCGCGGAGGTCAACCGTCTG
Source organism: Vicinamibacterales bacterium (assembly GCA_965204675.1). Classification (GTDB taxonomy): domain Bacteria; phylum Acidobacteriota; class Vicinamibacteria; order Vicinamibacterales; family UBA8438; genus JAJEEA01. Next base: position 2,478,996 of record OZ242003.1, on the reverse strand, counting down.
GTGCTCGACTTCCTGCGCTCGCTCTGACGACGCAGGCCCATGACGAGGAAGCTCTCGGTTTCGCTCACCGGCGAGCAACTCGCGTTCGTCGACCTCCTGCGCGGGCGGCTGGAGGGTGGAGAATCGGAACGCGCCGCGCTACGCGAGCTTCTCGCCCGTCGGCGGGAGGGTGAGTTCGTCCCCGCGGAAGACATGGATCGCCGATTGTCCCGCGTAGTCACCGCGAGACGCCGCTCGCATGGCCTTCCGTCTTGAGTTCAGAGGCTGACGGCCTCTCCACCCGTACGACATTTTTCCTGCGCGACATCCGCCCTTCACCGTGGCGTCATACGTTTCTCCGTAAGATCGTCGCAGGAGGTGTCGGAGATGATTCGTCGTGCGTCTAGGACAATCGCGGCGGTGCTTGCGGTCGCCGCGGTACTGGGAACGACCGCCGTCGGCCGGGCGCAGAACGCCACCACCGGCACCCTCGGCGGCGTCGTGCGCGACGCGCAGCTCGGGGTGCTGCCGGGCGCGAGCGTCGTCGCCGTCCACGCCCCGACGGGGACGCGGTACGAGGCGTTCACCCGCGCCGACGGCCGGTTCGACCTGCTGAACGCGCAGGTGGGCCCCTACGACCTCGAGATCGCCCTGAGCGGCTTCGGCACGCAAGCGTTGTCGGGCGTCGTCGTCAGCCTCGGCGAGGCGACCGAGGTCGCCGTCACCCTGCAGCTCGCCACCGTCACCGAGACGGTGGAGGTCACCGCCGAGGCGAGCGCCGTCTTCTCGCCGGCGCGGTCGGGCACGACGGCGAGCGTCGAGTCGGGGGTCATCGAGACCCTGCCGACCCTCGAGCGCAGCCTCCAGGACTTCGCGCGCACCAACCCGTTCTTCGTCAAGACGAGCCGCAACGCCGACGCCGAGAGCTTCCTGAGCGTCGCGGGGCGGAGCGGCCGCTACAACAACATCCAGATCGACGGCGCCGTCAACAACGACCTGTTCGGGCTGGCCCGGCAGGGGACCCCGGGGGGCCAAGCCAACACCCAGCCGATCAGCCTCGACGCGGTGAGCGAGCTGCAGCTCGTGGTGGCGCCCTACGACGTGCGCCAGAGCGGCTTCTCGGGGGGCGGCATCAACGTCATCACCCGCAGCGGCTCGAACCGCTTCGGCGGCACGGCGTATCTCTACAGCCGCAACCAGGGGCTGGTGGGGCACGGCATCGACGACGTGCCCATCGCGACCTTCTTCGACCGGCAGCAGGGGGCGAGCGTGGGCGGCCCGCTGGTCCGGAACCGCGCCTTCTTCTTCGCCAACGTCGACGTCCAGCGCCGGGAGACGCCGGTCGGCTACTCGCTCGACGGATCGTCCGGCGTCGACTTCGGGCGGCTCGCCGAGGCGCAGCGCATCGTCGACGTCGCACGCACCCGGTACGGCTACGACGTCCCGGGCGGCTTCGGCGAGATCATCCGCGGGAACCCGAACGACAAGGTCTTCGTGCGGTCCGACCTGAACCTGTCCGCCGCCCATCGGCTGTCGGTGCGGCACAACCTCGTGAACGCCACCGCCGACGTCGGCTCGCAGTCGAACTTCCGCTACCGCTTCACCGACAACTTCTATCTCTTCCGCAGCCGGACCGACTCGACGGTGGCCCAGCTCAACAGCACGTTCGGCCGCGCGTTCAACCTCGCCCGGGTGAGCTACCAGCGCATTCGCGACCGCCGGGGGCCGCGGACCGCGCCCTTCCCGCAGGTGACCATCGATCTCGACGGCGGGGAGGAGATACGGTTCGGCAGCGAGCAGTTTTCGACCGCCAACGAGCTCGACCAGGACATCGTCGAGATCCACAACGACCTGACGTGGGTGCGGGGGCGGCACCAGTTCACCATCGGCACCCACAACGAGCTCTTCAGATTCCGCAACCTGTTCATCCGCGACAACTTCGGCGTCTACGAGTTCACGAGCCCGGCCCTCTTCGAGCAGGGGCTCGCCCAGTCCTACAGCTACAGCTTCTCGCGGACCGCCGACCCCCGGCAGGCGGCCGGGTTCCGGGTCTACCAGCTCGGGTTCTACGCGGGGGACCAGTGGCGGGTCCGCGACGACCTCACGCTGACCTACGGCATCCGCCTCGACGCGCCGGTCTTCCCCGACACCCCCGCGGCGAACCCGCTGGTCGAGACGCTGTACGGGCGGGCCACCGACGTCGTGCCGGCGACGCGGAACTGGTCGCCGCGCATCGGCTTCAACTACGACCCGGCCCCGCGGTCGCGGCTCCGCCAGCAGGTGCGGGGCGGCCTCGGCCTGTTCCACGGCCGCACGCCGTACGTCTGGCTGTCGAACCAGTACTCGAACACCGGGAACGAGTTCCAGCGCATCCGGGTGTTCTTCGACCCCGACAACCGGATTCCGTTCTCCCCCGACCCCCACGCCCAGCCGACGGACATCGGCTCGGCGTCGACGAACGAAATCAACCTCGTCGACCCCGCCTACCGCTTCCCGCAGCTCCTGCGCGGCAACCTCGGCTACGACCGCGACCTCGGGTTCTTCGGCCTGGTGGCGAGCGTGGAGCTGCTCTTCTCGAAGACCGTCCGCGACATCGACTACCGCAACCTCAACCTCGCCGCGGCCGGCGCCGCGCCCGACGGGCGGCCGACGCACGCGCGCCTGCACCGCGACTTCAGCAACGTCGTCCTCCTCACCAACACCGACCAGGGCGGAAGCTGGACGGTGGCCACGAAGATCGACAAGCGGTTCGGCGACAACTGGTTCATGACCGGCTCGTACCTCTACGGCGAGTCGCGCTCCGTCAACGACGGCGGGTCGAGCCAAGCGACATCGAACTGGCGGTTCAACTACCACGACGGCGACCCCAACGCGGTGCCCCTGGCCGTGTCGAACTTCTCGCCCGGCCACCGGTTCAGCCTGTCGGGCTCGTACCGCATTCCCGCCGGGCCCGCCGGCATCACCCTCTCGGCCTACTACGACGCCCAGCAGGGCCGCCCCTACAGCTACCTCGACGGCAGCGACAGCAACCGCGACGGCACGCGGGGAAACGACCTGCTCTACGTCCCGCGCGACGCCGCCGAGGTCATCGTCACCAACGGCACCTTCGACGACTTGATGGGCTTCCTCTCGGCCGGCTGCGACGTCACGCCGGGGACGATCGTGCCCCGTAACGCCTGCCGCGGCCCGTGGGTCTACTCGCTCGACTTCCGCCTCGCCGTCGACATTCCGCGGGGGCCGAACGAGGTCGAGCTCTTCCTCGACGTGCGGAACCTCGTCAACGCATTCGACGCGAGGAACGGGCTCGTGGAGTTCGCCTTCTTCCAGAACCTCCAGCCCGTGCGGTCGAGCGTCGACCCCGACAGCGGCCGCTACGTCTACAGCCTGAACACCCCGGCCCGGCCCGGGTTCACCGGCGACCGCTTCGCGCGCGACGACCTTCGGAGCCGCTGGCAGGCGCAGTTAGGGGTGCGCTACTCGTTCGGGCGGTAGGGTTCCAGCGCGCTCGACCACATGAACAGCACCACCAGGACGAAGCGGAACCAAGAGCTCATCGGCGGGCCCGCAACTGGCGATCCAGAAGGGCGCGCGCCTCGGCGATCAGCGTGGTCGCATCCACCCCGAGATCGGTCTCGGGCCGCCGGGCGAGCCGTTTCCGCCACTCCCAGGCATCCAGCTCGCGTTCCACGGCGGCGAGCACGGTCGCGCTCAGGGTGCGGTTCGTTTCGCGGGCGAAGCAGCGCAGGCGGTCGTGAAGGGAGTCGGGCACGTTCTTCACCTGCAAGTGCGCCATGTCATGACGGTAGCATGAAGCCGGCATGGCCGACATGCGGCGGTCCGCTGGTCCCGATCGAGACGCCTGCAAACGCTCCAACGCCACCCGCCATCTCGCCGCACACAGCCGGAGCGCGAACGTCTCTCGGTCGCAGACGCGGACGCCGAGAGAGACGGATACGGGTGGTAGGATACCGGCCATGACGACTTACGCGTCGGCCCGCATCGGCCTCGTGCCGGCCGTGCTCCTGAGCGTGACCATCGGGGTCGCGGCGCAGCCGCTGCCCAACCCGTACCGCCTCGTCGACGAATGGCCGAACCTGCCTGCGCACATGAACGGCGGGCGGTGGGGCGAGACGATCGGCGTCGATCGCGACGCGGACGGGAACATCTGGGTATTCCACCGCTGCTTCAACAACCAGCCTCCCGGGGCCGCCACCTGCGTGGGTCGGGACGACGACCCGCCGGTGGTGAAGTTCAGCCCCGACGGCGAGCTCCTCGACAGTTGGGGCGAAGGGGTGTTCGCGGCCCCGCACGGGTTCCACGTCGACCCCGAGGGCAACTTCTGGGCGACCGACTACAACGGGAGCGAGACGGTGCTCGGCATGGACGCTGGCGGGCGCGGGCACCAGGTCTTCAAGTTCAGCCCGGACGGCGAGATCCTCATGACCCTCGGCCGGGCGGGCGTCGCGGGCAACGGGCCGGACACCTTCGACCGGCCGACCGACGTGGCGGTCAACGCCGACGGCGACATCTTCGTCACCGACGGCCACGGGCCGAACAACCGGGTCGTGAAGTTCGACCGGAACGGCCGCTTCCTGATGACGTGGGGAGGGCCGGGCGCCGGGCCGGGCGAGTTCGACCAGCCCCACACCCTCACCCTCGACAGCCGCGGGCGGGTGTTCGTCGGCGACCGCTCGAACGGCCGCGTTCAGATCTTCGAGCCGGACGGCACGTTCGTCGCCGAGTGGCGGCAGTTCGGGCGCCCGAGCGGGATGTTCATCGACGAGGACGACGTGCTCTACGTCACCGACTCGACCTCGAACGCGACGAACAACCCCGGCTTCGACCGCGGCATCTACATCGGCAGCGCGGTGGACGGGACCGTCCACGCCTACATCCCGGATCCGGATCTCGACCGGCAGGACGAGCTGCGCATCTCGGGGGCCTCGGGCATCACCGCCGACCGGGAGGGCAACGTCTACGCCGCCGACGTGGGACCGCAGCGGATCCGGAAGTACGTCAAGCAGTAGCGGCGGGACCCGGCGGGGACGATCGGCGGTGCGGTACCGACCGGGCCATGGGAAGCGGGCCGGTGGTGCAGCCGCGTCGCGAACCGGACGACCTGCGGGCGCAGTCTTCGGGGCGGCAGGCCGCCGGGCGCAGCCGGGAGAACCGGCTGCGGTCGTCCGGTCACATGCCCCAGACGGTGACCGGCGAGGCGCCTTCATCGGCCGGCACGTCGCGGCGGAAGATCTTCTCCTCCCACGTCCGGGTCTCCGAGCGGTCGAAGACGACCAGGTGTCCCGACTCCGCCCCGCAACGGTCCATGTAGCCCCGCGTCTGCTCGACGCCCTCGCGTATCGTGCGCTCCAGTCCGTCGCGGCGCACCTTGCACTCGACGGCGAACCGCCGGTCGCGGCCTTCGTGCGGCCACACTATCAGCAGATCGACGCGCCCCCGACCCAGGGCGTACTCCCGTTCGATGCGGCCACCCCCATTCGCGACCTTCTGCAGGTACGCCTGCAGCAGCAGTTGGGGCCCGGCTTCGCGGTACCGGTCGAAACGCTGGGTCCAGTGTTCCGAGTGCTCGCGGAAGAAGCGCTGGAACGCCTCCAGCAGCCGGTCCACGTTCAGGCCGCCGGCGGCGTCCACGTACGACGACGTCTCCGCCTCGACGTCGTCCTGCGCCGCCCACGTCAGCTCGCGGGGAATCACTTCCGCGTATATCGGGTTGGCGATGCGCTTGGCGTCGTCCCGCGCCAGCAGGCCCAGGTCGCGCGCGTACTCGACGTCGCGGTCCCGGTCCGCGTAGCTCCCCCGGCCGGCGGCGCCGATCAGCATGGGCGCCACCACCCGCCGCACGCGCTCCTCCCGCAGCTTGTCGGCCAGATTGTCCAGGTGCGTCACGCGGGCCTGGATCAGCCGCTCCTGGGCGTCCAGGATGTCGCCCACCGTGATCGGACGGGTACGGTCCCGGCCCGCCGCCGTCTCGAAGCACGCCTCCCGGCACAGGGCGTTCACCAGCCACGGCTGCCCCGCGGTGCGCGTGCAGACCGCCTCCAGCGCCGCCGCCGTGAACGCCTGCCCGGTCTCGGCCGTGTGCTGTTCCAACAGCGCCCGCGTCTCCGCCCCGCTGAAGTCGCCCAGCCGCAACGACTTCGACTTGACGTTGAACGCGCTGCCACCGAGCACCAGCGCGTTCCGCGCCCCGGACCGAATGCGGTAGTCCCGCACGTCCCGCACGCCGCACAGGACGACGCTGTGCGGGAAGCTCCGCGGCCGCTGGTCGTAGCCTGCCCGCAACTGCCGCAGCACCGACAGCAGCGTGTCGCCGACCAGCGTGTCGATCTCGTCGATGAGCAGCACCAGCGGACGCGGGTCGGCCTCCGCCCACCGGGAGAGCAGGTCGATCAGCGCGCCGTCGGCGCCCTCGCTCTCCAGCGCCGCCGCCCGGAGGCGGTCCGGCGTCTCGTCGCCCAAGGTCAAGCGGGCCCGTCGCGCGACCTCGCCGAGCATCGCCCGCATCGCCCGCGCGGTGTCCTCACGCGCCGCCTGTCCGACCTCGAAGTTCGCGTAGACGCAGCGATGGTCGCCGGCGGCGCCCCCGTTCAGCAGATCGCGCAGGGCCAGCAGAGCCGAAGTCTTGCCCGTCTGTCGCGGGGCGTGCAACACGAAGTACTTCTGGCCCCGCACCAGAGCCAGCACGTCGTCGAGATCGATCCTCGTGAGCGGCGGGATGCAATAGTGGTCCCCCGCGCGGACCGGACCCTCGGTGTTGAAGAAGCGCATCGCCTCCATTGTGCCAACCCGCCACACGCCCCAGCGCGACAGACGCTACCTCAGCGAGCTTCCGTGTTCCAGCTCCACCATTCCTCAAACCGATCCTGTCGCGGACCAAGGCAAGACTGGCAAGCGATTTCGTTTGCAGTGTCGTCGAGGATGCGGGTAGACAACCCGCACGCTCCACGTCACATGCCCCACACGGTGACCGGCGCGGCGCCTTCGTCGGCCGGCGCGTCGCGGCGGAAGATCTTCTCCTCCCACGTCCTGTCCGCCGAGCGGTCGAAGACGATCAGGTGGCCCGACTCCGCCCCGCAACGGTCGATGTAGCCCCGCGTCTGCTCGACCCCCTCCCGCACCGTCCGCTCCAAGCCGTCGCGGCGCACCTTGCACTCGATGACGAAACGGCGGGTGCGGCCCCCGTGCGGCCACACGATCAGCAGGTCCACGCGCCCGCGGCCCAGGGCGTACTCCCGCTCGAGACGGCCTCCCCCGTTCACCACCTTCTGCAGGTACGCCTGCAGCAGCAGTTGCGGGCCGGCCTCCTGGTAGCGGTCGAAGCGCTGCGTCCAGTGCTCCGAGTGCTCGCGGAAGAACCCCTGGAAGTCCGCGAGCAGCCGGTCCACGTCGAGCGCGCCGTCCGCGAGCACGTACGACGCGGTCTCCGCCTCGACGTCGTCCTGCGTCACCCGCGTCAGCTCGCGCGGAATCACCTCCGCGTAGATGGGGTTGGCGATGCGCTTCGCGTCGTGCTGCGCCAGCAGGCCGAGGTCGCGCGCGTACTCGACGTCGCGGTCGCGGTCCGCGTAGCTCCTCCGGTCGGCGGCGCCGGTCAGCATCGGCGCCACGACCCGCCGCACGCGATCCTCGCGCAGCTTGTCGGCCAGATCGTCCAGGTGCGTCACGCGGGCCAGGATCAGCCGCTCCTGGGCCTCCAGGATATCGTCCGCTGTGATGGCGCGGGCGCGGTTCCGGCCCGCCTCGCTCTCGAAACACGCCTCGCGGCACAACGCGTTCACCAGCCACGGCTGCCCCGCCGTCCGCGTCCAGATCAGCGCCAGCGCGTCTTCGGTGAACCCCTGTCCGGTCTCCTCCTTGTGTTGCCCCAGCAGCGCCCGCATCTCTGCCTCCGTGAAGTCGCCCAGTCGTAACGACTTCGACTCGATGTTGAACGCGCTGCCGCCGAGGACCAGCGCGTTCTGCGCGCTGGAGCGGATGCGGTAGTCCCGAACGTCCCGCACCCCGCACAGGATCACGCTGTGCGGGAAGCGGCCGGGCCGGTCGGGGTAACCGGCGCGCAACTGCCGCAGCACCGACAGCAGCGTGTCTCCCACCAGCGCGTCGATCTCGTCGATCAGCAGCACCAGCGGCCGCGGGTCGGCCCGCGCCCACCGGGACAGCACGTCGATGAGGGCGCCGACGGCGCCCTCGGTCTCCAGTGCCGAGCCCCGCAATCCGTCCGGCGTGTCGTCGCCCAACGTCATGCGGGCCTGGCGGGCCAGCTCGCCGAGCAAGGCCCGCATCGCCCGCGCGGTGTCCTCCCGCGCCGGCTGACCGATCTCGAAGTCCGCGTAGACGCAGCGGTACTCCCCGGCCGCGCCGCTGTTCAGCAGGTCGCGCAGCGCCCGCAACGCCGACGTCTTGCCCGTCTGCCGCGGCGCGTGCAGCACGAAGTACGTCTTGTCCCGCACCAGCTCGAGCAACGCCTGCCGATCCACCCGCTCCAGCGGCGGGATGCAGTAATGATCCGCCGCCACGACGGGACCCGCGATGTTGAACTTGCGCATCGCCTCCATTGTCGCACCGCGGCGCGGGTCGTCACCGCACGCGTCCCGGCACGACGCGCTCACCAGCCACGGCTGGGTCGCCGGCCGGCGCTTCGCGACCGGAAGAGTACTTCCGGTTCCGCACGTCCGCCTCCGTTCACCGAACCCGAGATGCGATAGACTCACGCCCGCCCGAAGGCGGCCCGATGACAAGCAGCACGACGTTTCTCCGCGCTCCTTCCGACGCCTCCGCGTCGACGCGGTGACCCATGGACGAGAACACGCCGCATCCACCCGCCCGCGCCCCCCGCGTCGACGCCGCCCGGCTCGGGGTGGTGGCCACGGTGGGCGCCGCGGTCTGGCTCGTCCCGACGCCGGAAGGGGTCGAGCCGCGCGCGTGGCAGCTCCTCGCGGTGTTCGTCGCCACCATCGTCGGCATCATCCTGCGCCCGCTGCCGATGGGGGCGATGGCGTTCGTGGGGGTGGCGTTCGCGGTGATGTCCGGCACCCTGACCATCGCGGAGGCGACGGCCGGCTTCGGGAACACCGTGGTGTGGCTGGTGGTGGCGGCGTTCTTCATCGCCACCGCCTTCGTCAAGACGGGGCTCGGGGCGCGCATCGCCTACCACTTCCTGCGGGCCCTCGGTAAGCGGAGCCTCGGGCTCGGCTACGGCATCGTGGCCACCGACCTCTTCCTCTCGCCCTTCATCCCCAGCAACACGGCGCGCGGCGGGGGCGTCATCTACCCGATCCTCAAGTCGCTGTGCGTCTCGCTCGGCAGCGACGCCGCCGACGGCACGCAGGGCCGGGTGGCCGGCTTCCTGACGTTCACCGCCTACCAGGGGGTGGTGGTCACGAGCGCGATGTTCCTCACCGCGATGGCCGCGAACCCGCTGGCGGCCGAGCTCGCCGCCCAGCAGGGCGTGACCATCACCTGGGCGGGCTGGGCCGTCGCCGCGTTCGTCCCCGGCATGCTGAGCCTGCTGCTCGTGCCGCTGCTGATCTACCGCCTGTATCCGCCGGAGGTCACCCACACCCCCGAGGCGCCCGAATTCGCGCGGCGGCGCCTGCGCGAGATGGGCCCCATGTCGCGCGACGAGCGGATCCTGGTGGCGGTCTTCCTCTTCCTCCTGGGCTTCTGGATCGTGGGCGGCGAGCTGGGCATCAACGCCACCGCCACCGCGATGGCCGGGGTGGCCGCGATGCTCGCGACCGGCGCCCTCGCCTGGCAGGACATCCTCGACGAGCGCAAGGGGTGGGACACCCTCATCTGGTTCGCGGTGCTCGTGATGATGGCGAGCCAGCTCGGCACGCTGGGCCTCGTCGGCTGGTTCAGCGACCGCGTGTCCGGCGTGCTCGGCGAGGGCCACTGGCTCCCCGCCTTCCTCGCCCTGTGCCTCATCTACTTCTACGTGCACTACTTCTTCGCGTCGAACACCGCGCACGTCAGCGCGATGTACGCCCCGTTCCTCGCCGTCGCCCTCGCGGTGGGCACCCCGCCGGTGCTCGCCGCCCTCGTGCTGGCGTTCTTCAGCAACCTGTTCGCGTCGCTGACCCACTACGGCACCGCCGCCGCGCCGATCCTGTTCGGGTCGGGGAACGTCGACATCGGCACGTGGTGGCGGCTCGGGGCGCTGATCAGCGTGGTGAACATCACCATCTGGGTCGGCGCCGGCAGCCTGTGGTGGCGCCTGCTGGGGCTTTGGTGACGGCCGGCGGCGTTACTGTCCGACCGAACGCACGTGCAGCCGACAGGTGCCCCCGCGCGGTCGGCCGGAGTGGTGACGGCGGCGGCGTTGGGACAGTGACCGATCCGAAGTTGCCAACTGCGTCCAGATGCAGCCCGTTTCCTGCGGTTTCCTGCGCTTGGCACGTGGCAAGGCAGTTTCCGTCACCGCCCTTACTGTCCGGCCGAACCAACCGGGCGGGGCGCCAGCGGCTATCGACGAGCGAAGCCACGGCGAGGCGGGACTCATGCCGGAGACTTGAAACATGTGCGTACGACGCTCATCTTTACAAGGCAGTGAGGATCCGGCGGGTGGATCGTCCGCGGACGCCGGCTGGCGACCGTCATGGTTCGAACAGCCGAAAGCCGGCCGCCGTGAAATCGGCGTCGAACGCGAAGGCCTCATGGATGCCGCGGCGGCGCATGACGAGAAAGCTCACCTGATCCACCAGGCTGATGCCGCGCGGCTGCTCGCCCAGCGCCAGGACCGCCGCGTTGTGCAGCCGTTCGCCGACCCATTCGATGTCGAACGCCCCCGCGACGGACGCGAGCTCGATCGCCTTTGCGCGTCCCAGTCGGCGCTGCAGCAGCGCCATCGACTCGACCAGCACGTAGCTGTGGGTGACCAGCCGCCGACCGGTCCGGAGAAGCGCGTCGAACGACCGTGTCGCCTCGTCGTGCCGGGCGTCCCGTCCGTCCGCCAGCGCGAAGATCGCCGACGTGTCCACGAAGATCATTTGCGACCCGGCCGGTTCCAGTCGGCGTAGGCGTCGGCCAGCGCGTCGTCGTGGTTCTCCGATACCGGCGCATCGGGCCGGTTGTCGGGGTCACTTCCCATCCCGATGAACGTGAAGTCCTCGATGGTCCACTTCCTCTTCTCCGCCCCGGGCTCCACGCCGAACGCCTTCGCCAGCGCCTCCCGCACGACCGACGACATCGAGCGGTTCCGTTCGTAGGCCCTCCGCCGCACCGCCTCGTAGGTGGCGTCGTCGAGCTGAATCTGCGTTCGCTTCATCGAGCGTCCCCTTGGTTCGTCGCCATCGGGACGATGTCGGTCGCCCGCCCGGCCCCGAGCCGGCCCACGATCCGACGGCCGACCTCATGACCGCATGCCGCAATGCATGCATGGTAGCATGACGTTCCCTCCGCGCCGTCCCCCCCGGTGCCCGGAACGGCCCATGTGCGATGGTGGCAGAGTGCCGGGATGTCCCGTGCGTCCGTCCCGGCCGGCCGGGTTCATGCTCGGCGCGGTTGGACGCCCCGCGACCCGTGAGACACTAGCCGCATGAGCTTGGCCTACCACGACTTCGACACCCCCATCGGAACCCTGCGCGTCGTCGGCGACGACGGCGGCATCGAGCGGATCGACCTGCCCAACGCGGCGGCGAGCGATCCGGACCCGGAGTGGCGGGAACGGCGCCGATCGCTGCCCGGATCCCTGCGGGAGACCAGGCGGCAGCTCCTGCAGTACTTCGAGGGCGAACGCCGCGACTTCGACCTGCCGCTGGCCCCCGCGGGCACCGCGTTCCAGCGCCGGGTGTGGGACGAGCTGCGCCGCATCCCCTACGGCGAGACCGTCTCCTACGGCGAGCTCGCCCGGCGCATCGGGCGGCCGACCGCGTCGCGCGCCGTCGGCGCCGCCAACGGCAGGAACCCGCTCGCCATCGTCGTCCCCTGCCACCGCGTGATCGGGGCGGACGGAACGCTGGTCGGGTACGGCGGGGGGCTGCCGGTGAAGGAGGCGTTGCTCGCGCACGAGCGGGGCGCCTCCGGCGGCGCCCACTGAAGGCGGCGCCGCCCCGTACGCCGCGGGCGGCCCGCGGTCGGTTGCGGCCGGGAGCGGGGGGTGAACGCGACCCTGCCGGCGCCCGAGCGGCGCGTCGCGGGCCGGGGCAAGCTGAACGCCACGGCGCCGGAGCCCGGCCGGCGGCCGCCACCGAGGGGAGACAGCTCGTGTCCCGCACGGGTGGGGCGGGTGAACACGGCCGGGCGGCTGCGCCTGGCGCCGCCCGACCGCGCTACCCCGCGGGGAGCATCCGCGGGCGCAGACGCCTACCGGCCCGCCTCTTCCATGCGCGCGCCGCCGAGGGCGTTCGGCACCGAGTAGTTCCCCTCGTGGCAGGCGTACTCGAACTGCAAGTACTCGTCGTCGCGATTGAACGGGAACGACGCCGTCCACGGCTCGGTGTAGGTCTCCGCGTCGTCCATGGTCACCGAGTACCGCAGCTCGTCGGGGCCGGTGATGGTGAACCGCTCGACGATCTTCTGCGCCTCCGACTGGCGCGACCGGATGCCCGCCGAGGGCCCGCGGATGTTCTTCACGGCCCGGAAGTTCGTCGACTCGACGACAAGGGTGTTGCCCTCCCAGCGTCCGCGGGGGTCGCCCTCCCACTGCCGCACCCTGGCGTCGGCGTGCGGCTTGTCGATGGGGATGATGCGGGCGTTGTGGATCATCTCGCTGTGGATGACGACGTAGCCGGGCGACTGCAGGATGAGGGTGCCGTTGTTGTACTCGGTCGGCATCATCATGCCGAGCACGCCGCGCGAGATGCACCGGTCTCCCGACTCCATGTTCCCGGCCGCGGCGTGCAGCTCGGCCATGTTCATGGCGATCGACTCGCGCGCGTTGGCGGTGTACTCGGGCACCCGGCCGTTGGGCGGGTCCACGATGATCGAGGCCTGGCCGATGTCGACCGGCGTCTCCCAGTACCAGTCGAACCAGTAGGTGCCGTAGCCGCCGACGCCCCGCGAGCTATCATGGCCGCGCCACTCGGAGCGCTCCTTGCGGCCGCTGGCCCGCGCCTCGGCCCGGGCCTGCAGCTCGTCGGCCGACAGCTCCCGGCCGACCAGCTCTTCCGGCAGCTCGAGCGGCGTGAACGTCGCGTTCGAGTTGTTCCACATGCCGGTGATGTTCGGCTGCCCGTCGGCCAGCAACTCCGGCGTCCAACCCGCGTCCGGCACGTCCTGGGCGAACGCCGGCGTCCCCGACGCAACCGCGACAACGGTGACGACCGCGGCGGCGATTCCGATGTACGATCCTCTCGAACGGTTCATGGACTCTCCCTCCCGGCCCTGTTCGCTTCAAGGTCTTCAGAAGGCGGGTCCGATTCGGCGCCGGCCGCGCCCCGCCGATCCCGCCATTCGCAGAATAGCACGCACGACGGACGGCACCGTCCGCTTCCGACCCATCCGATGCGCATCCTCATGACCCCCGTCGGGAGCGGCGGCGACGTCCATCCCTACGTCAAGGTCGCGCTGGCGCTGCAGCGGCGCGGCCACGACGTCTCGATGATTATCAACCCGTACTTCGGGCCTCTGCTCGATCGGGTCGGCCTGCCCTTCGTGCCGATAGGCACCGCCGACGACTACCACGCGACACTCGACAATCCCGATCTCTGGCACGACCGCCGGGGGCTCCGGGTGCTCGGCGGCGCGGTGCAGCGCTTCGCCCTGGAGGCGTTCGAGCTGATACGGGCGGAAGCGGGGCGCGGCGCGCCGGTCCTCGTGGCGCCCGGCCTGGCGTTCAGCGCGCGGGTCGCCCACGAGGTCCTCGGCCTGCCGCTGGTGACGATGCACCTGCAGCCGAGCTGCCTGGTCAGCGTCCACGAGATGCCGGTGCTGCACCCGCGGCTGCGGTCGATCAACCGGTGGCCGGCGCCGATTCGCCGCCTCGTGCTGGCTCTCGGCGACCACCTCGCCGACCGCGCGCTGGCCCCCGCCGCCAACGGGCTGCGGACCCGGCTCGACCTGCCGCCGGTGCGGCGCATCGCGAGCGAGTGGTGGCACTCGCCGCAACGCGTCATCGGCCTTTTCCCCGACTGGTACGCCGCCGCGCAGCCCGACTGGCCGCGACAGACGACCCTCACCGGCTTCCCCCTGTACGACGCCGGGGACGCCGATCCCCTGACGCCGGCCCTCGACGACTGGCTGTCGGCCTGCGAGGCCGCGGGCCGACGGCCGGCGGTCTTCGTCGCCGGCACCGGCAACCGCCAGGCGTCCCGGTTCTTCCGGGCCGGAGCCGACGCGTGCCGCCGCCTCGACCGGCCCGGGCTCCTCCTCACGCGGTTCCCGGAGCAGCTTCCCCACCCGCTCCCCGAGGGGGTCCGTCACGCCGACTACGCGCCGCTCAGCCAGGTGCTGCCACGGGCCGCAGCCATCGCCCACCACGGCGGCATCGGCACCGCGGCCGAGGCGCTCCGGGCCGGCTGCCCCCAGCTCGTGGCGCCAATGACGTTCGATCAGCCCGACAACGCCGTTCGGCTCGAGCGCCTGGGCGTGGGCCGCACGCTGTGGCCGGGCGCCGTCGACGGCAGGGCCGCGGCGCGCGCCGTCGACGCCCTCCTCGGGTCGGACGATACCGCCCGCGCCTGCCGCGCCGCTGCACGGCGCTTCGAGGGCGCCGATCCGGTGACGCGGACCTGCGAGCTCATCGAAACGGCAGGCTGACGACGCAGCGGAGCTCCGGAGGCGGCGGCAGGATCTCCGGCGCGCGCTCACCCGCGCGCAGCCGACCAGCATCGCCAACTCCCCAATCGGCCGTCGAGCGCACGCCCACCCGCGAGCGGGCAGCCGACGCCGGCTGGACGCCCTGTTCGATCCGGCTCGCGAGCGCGGCCGGTCCATGCGATCGACTGCCGGCGGCAGGACACACCCCAGCGTGGAGCAGGCGTGATCGCGGTGGTCGACCGGCGGTGGCGCGGGGATCGAGAGTGGGGTAGAATGAATCGCACACTTTCTACCACCCCCTCGCGATGAGCCTCAACATCAAGAACGAGGAGACCTGCCGGCTCGCGGCGGATCTCGCCCGGCTGACCGGCGAGACCATGACCGGCGCGATCACCGCCGCGTTGCGCGATCGCCTGAAGCGGGAGAAGCGCCGGCGCGACATCGATGCCCGGGTGCAGAGGCTGCTCGCCATCGGAGAACGCTGCGCCGCGCGGTTGGAGCCTGGACCCTCGGCCGCGGAACACGGCGACCTCCTCTACGACGAGCGGGGACTGCCGAAGTGATCGTCGACACCTCGGCAGTGCTGGCGGTGCTGTTCGGCGAACCGGACGCCGAACGCTATGCCCGGGCCATCCTGACGGCATCGCCGTGCCGCATGTCGGTCGCCAGTCTCCTCGAGGCTTCCATCGTGATCGGCGGGCGCGGCCGGGCGACCGACGTGGAGCTCGATTCGTTCGTCGAGGAAGCCGAGATCGAGCTGTCGCCGGTCACGCGTGAACAGGTCGAGGCCGCCCGCCACGCCTGGCGCCGTTTCGGCAAGGGCAATCACGAGGCGGCCCTGAACTTCGGCGACTGCTTCGCCTACGCGCTGGCGAGAACGAGCGGCGAACCGCTCCTGTTCAAGGGTGACGACTTCACCCGGACCGACGTCGAGACGGCGTGACCGGTGCGGCGGCGGCGGGAAGGCGACGCAGGGGATCGTGCAGCTCGTCGCGGCGCCTCGGCGGTGCGAGCCGACCGACCGATCCGGCGGCGCGCGGCCGTGAGGTGAGCGGCGCGCACCCGCGGGCCGAACGAAGAGGCCGCTCGATTGTGGTCTAATAGGCCGATTGTCGTGGCGCCGGCAACGGCGTGGAGCACGCTCGACCCTGCCTGGAAGCCGAGAGCGAAGATGCGACAGAACGCCCGATTCGTGCTCGCTGCCTGTGTGATGATGCTCGCCGGCTCGCCGCCGGCGCACGGTCAATCCGAGGGCCCGCCGGTGAGCGGCGAGGCCCCGGCATCGGTCCAGATCACCCCCCCCGGCGCCGGCATGAGCGCGCCCGTCGCCGGCAAGTGGGGGGTGGCGCAGTGGCGCGAGCAGGCGCCGAACCTCGACGGCAACGTGCTCGACGACCCCGCCTGGGCCGAGGTGCAGCCGGTCAGCGGCTTCCGCCAGAGCGCGCCCGACGAGGGACAGCCGGCGACGGAGCGGACCGAGGTGCGGGTGGTGTTCACCGACGACACCGTCTACTTCGGGGTCGTCTGCTACGACCGGGACCCCTCCGCCATCATCATGAGCGACAGCCGGCGCGACTCGTCGATGAACGACGCCGACAGCTTCCAGATGGTGCTCGACACCTTCCGCGACCGGCAGAACGGCTTCGTCTTCGGAACCACCCCGGCCGGCCAGGAGTACGACGGCCAGGTGACCGACGAGGGCGGCGCCCGCCGCGGCAGCGGCTCGGGGGGCGGGGGCGGCTTCTCGCGGGGCAGCGGCAACGGGTTCAACCTGAACTGGGACGGCGCGTGGCAGGTGCAGACGGCGATCTCCGACATCGGGTGGAGCGCCGAGTTCGCCATTCCGTTCCGGACCATCCGCTACCCGGACCGCGAGGACCAGGTGTGGGGGATGAACTTCCAGCGGAACATCCGCCGGCGCAACGAGACCGCGTACTGGGCGCCGCTGCCCCGGCAGTACAACCTCTACCGCGTCTCGCTGGCGGGGCAGTTGACGGGGGTGCGCGCGCCCGCCGGCTTCACCGGGAACCTGCAGGTCACCCCCTACGTGGTCGGCGAGATGGCCACGCGCGAGCTCGAGCCGAGCCTCGGCGTGCAGGGGTTCGGCGACTACGGCGCCGACCTCAAGTACAGCGTGACGCCGGGGTTGACCCTCGACGGCACCTGGAGAACGGACTTCGCGCAGGTCGAGGTGGACCAGCAGCAGATCAACCTCGACCGGTTCAACCTCTTCTTCCCCGAGAAGCGGCCGTTCTTCCTCGAGAACGCCGGCGCCTTCTCGGTGGCGAACCAGTCCAGCGGCCGGAACCTGGGGCAGACCGAGCTGTTCTTCAGCCGGCGCATCGGCATCCAGGACGGGGCCCAGATTCCCATCATGGGCGGCGCCCGGATGTCGGGCAAGGTGACCGACTCGACGACGGTGGGTTTCCTGAACATGCAGACCGAGCAGGTCGGCACCGGGGTCAACACCGCCAACAACTTCTCGGTGGCCCGCCTGCGCCGCGACCTGCCCAACCGATCGAGCATCGGCGGGCTCTTCGTCAACCGCCAGGGCACCGGCAGCCTGGCCCTGGGGGACGACTACAACCGCACCTACGCCTTCGACGGCCGGTGGGGCATCGGCGAGAACGGCATGGTGCAGGGCTACATGGCCCGTACCGAGACGCCCGGCCGCGACGGGCGCGACCACGCCGTGAGCGTGACCAGCCAGTACAGCTCCGAGGCCTGGCGCGTGGGAGCCGGCTATCAGGAGAACGGGGAGGACTTCAATCCCGAGGTCGGCTACCTCCGCCGCTGGGGCGGGTTTCGGAAGGTCGACTTCTCGCTCTACAACACGACCCGGCCCGACGACAACGTCCTGAGGTACCAGGAGCTGACGCCGCACATGAGCTACACGCGGTTCTGGAACCTCGACGGCATCATGGAGACGACCTACGTCCATCTCCACTACAACGGCGAGTTCGAGGACAGCTCGTCGGCCGGGGTCGCCTACGACATCCGACAGGAGTACGTGTTCGAGGACTTCACGGTGTCGGGCCTCACGGTGCCGGCCGGCCGCTGGGATTTCAACGAGCTCACCTACTCGTACAACTCGAACCGGTCGGCCCCCGTCAGCGCCGGCATCCGGGCCACCACCGCGGGGTTCTTCAACGGCAACATCGTCACCATCCGGCCGTCGATCAACGCGCGCTACGGCGAGACCTTCAACCTGTCGCTGAGCTACAGCCGGAACGACATCGACCTGCCCAGCGGCAGCACCGTCACCAACCTGAGCAGCATCGACATCGGCTACAACTTCTCGCCGCGGCTCTACGCCCAGACCCTCCTGCAGCACAACGACAGCGCCGACCTCTGGGCGGTGAACTTCCGCGTGGGCTGGCTGCAGGACGCCAACACCGGGCTCTTCTTCGTCTACAACGAGACCGACGGGCTCGGCGACTTCATCCCCTCCTACGCCGGCCGCAGCGTCATCCTGAAGTACAGCTACCTGTTCGACGTGCTCGACTGACGGCGCCGCGGAGTATGGCCGGAGCGCGACGGCAGGCGGAGGCTCATCCATGGCAAAGGAACAATCCGACGGGCCGAAGGCACCGGCCGCCGCACCGGGCGGTTTCGTCGACCGCGCCCTGAACGGCATCGAGACGCTCGGCAACCGGCTGCCGGACCCCGCCATCCTGTTCCTGCTGCTGCTGGTGCTAACCTGGATCGCCTCGGCGCTCCTCGCCCCGGTCGAGTTCGCCGAGATCGACCCGCGTAGCGGCGAGCCGTTGCGAATCGCCAACCAGTTGACGGGCACCGCCCTCGCCACGTTCCTGGTGCAGCTCGTCCCCACCTTCACCGGGTTCGCGCCGCTGGGGGTGGTGCTGGTGGCGCTGCTCGGCGTCGGGGTGGCCGAGAAGACCGGCTTCATCAACGCCGGCCTCAAGCTGATCCTGGGCCGGACGTCGCCACGCCTGCTCACCCCGATGCTCATCCTGGCCGCCATCGTCAGCCACACCGCGGCCGACGCCGGCTACGTGCTCGTCATCCCCCTGGGCGGGGTCATCTTCTACGCGGCGGGGCGGCACCCGCTCGCCGGCATCTCGGCCGCCTTCGCGGGGGTCTCGGGCGGGTTCTCGGCCAACTTCATCCCGTCGGGCATCGACCCGCTGCTGCAGGGGTTCACCCAGCAGGCGGCCCAGATCCTCGACGCCGAGCGGATGGTCAACCCCCTGAGCAACCTCGGGTTCACCGCCGTCTCCTCGCTCCTCGTCATCGGCGTCGGCTGGTACCTGACCGACCGCGTCATCGAGCCGCGCCTGCAGGACACGCCGGTCGACGGCGACCCCGACGAGATGCCGAAGATGGAGGAGCTGACGGCCGACGACCGCCGCGGCTTCCTCGCCGGCGCCGGGGCCATGGTCGCGGGGCTCCTGCTGCTGACCCTGTGGGCGCTCCCGGCAGATTCGTCCCTCCGCGCGCCTGGCGACGAAGGCTCGTTGACCAGCTTCGCGGCCCCCCTGATGGGCATGATGGTGCCCCTCATCTTCCTCCTGTTCCTGATTCCGGGGGTGGTGCACGGCTACGTCGCCGGCACCGTGAAGACGCATCGCGACATCGTGGCGGGCATGACCGCCGCGATGGGCACGATGTCCTACTACCTCGTGATGGCGTTCTTCGCCGCCCAGTTCATCGCCGCATTCAACAACTCGAACGTCGGCCTGCTCATCGCCCTGAAGGGCGCCAACTTCCTGCGCGACCTCGCCCTGCCCCCGCAGGTGACCATCGTCGGCATCATCCTGCTGACCTCGGTCGTGAACCTGTTCGTCGGCTCCGCCTCCGCCAAGTGGGCTCTGCTGTCGAGCATCTTCGTGCCGATGCTGATGAGCCTCGGCATCGCCCCCGAGCTGACCCAGGCCGCCTACCGCGTCGGCGACAGCGTGACCAACATCGTCACCCCCCTCATGCCGTACTTCCCGCTGGTCGTGGTCTTCTGCCAACGCTACGTCAAGTCGACGGGCATCGGCACCGTGGCGTCGCTCATGCTGCCCTACTCGGTCGTGCTGCTGGTGACCTGGACCCTGTTCCTGATCGCCTACTGGATAATCGGCCTGCCGCTGGGCATCCAGGGCGCCTACACGTATCCG
Organism: Vicinamibacterales bacterium; assembly: GCA_965204675.1. Lineage (GTDB taxonomy): Bacteria > Acidobacteriota > Vicinamibacteria > Vicinamibacterales > UBA8438 > JAJEEA01. The sequence continues at coordinate 2,459,176 of OZ242003.1, read as the reverse complement.
TGATCTCCCGTCGCCGCCCCGCCCGACGCCGAGCGCTGCCCGCCAGGGCGAAAGCGTGACGGCAAGAGCCGCAGCCCCGAGCGGACCGCACTCGCGCGGGTTCGCGGCCAGCGAAATGCGACGGCCTCGCCGCCGTCGCACGCCCGTCAGGTGTCGCAGTCAACCCACGTGCGTGTTATCGTTATTCCGCCATGGCGATCCTGGCGAGACTCCTGGAAGGCGTGAACGTCGCCGACGTCGGCGTGCTGCTGGCCCTCGTCTGGCTCGTCGTTCGACTGGAATGGACCCGGGCGGAGAACGCTACCGCCCACGACACCATTGCCAGGAACATCGACGGCGTCAAGAAAGAACTCGATGACGTCAAGCAGGACGTCAAGAAGCTGCTCACCGGCGACGTTGCCTGGATGCAGGCCGTCTTGCAGAATCGGCGACGTCGCCAGTAGCCGCCTGCTACCCCCCCGCATTCCTGGCCGACATGGCGGTAGTCGTCGACGTCGCGACTAGCCACAGCCCACCCCTCGCCGCCCGCCGGCTACGGGCTTCCAGCACCGACAGTCCCACGCTGCCAGGAGGTCGATTGAGGTTGTACGGGGCATGCAGGGCTGCACCGTCATGCGGTGCAGCCCCGTGAACGCTACACGCCGGCGAGCGGCTCGATGGGCTCGAGCGGGAGCGAGCCGGTGGCGTCGCCGAACTTCTCGGCCGGGACCCCGGCGCGCTGGAGCATGGCGACGAGGAGGTTGTTCATCGGGGTGTCCTTCGAGTGGCGCAGGACGCGGCCGCCCTTCACCCCGCCGGCCCCGCCGATCATGACCAGCGGCAGGTCGATGTGCGAGTGCTCGTTGGCGTCGCTGATGCCGCCGCCGTGCAGGACGAGGGAGTGGTCGAGGAGGTTGCCGTCGCCGTCCGGCGTCGACTTCAGCTTGTCGAGGAAGTGCGCGGTCAGGCCGATGTGGTACTGGTTGACCTTGGCCCCCTGCTCGAACTTGAGGGGGTCGTGCTGGTGGTGCGACACCGCGTGGTGCGCCGCGTTCACGCCCAGCTCGGGGTAGGCGCGGTTGGTCTGCTCCTTACCGAGGGTGAACACGAAGACGCGGGTGATGTCGGCCTTGAAGGCGACGGCCAGCAGGTCGAACATCAGCTTCGCGTGCGCGTCGTAGTCCTCGGGCACGCCGATGGGCCGGTCGGGCAGCTCGAGGACCGACTCGCCGTGCTGGCGCTCGGCGACCTGGATGCGGCGCTCGATCTCGCGCACCGAGTCGAGGTACTCGCCGACGCTGTTGCGGTCGGCCGCCCCCAGCCTCTTCTGAAGCTGCGAGATGTCCTGCGTCACCCAGTCGAGGATGCTGCGGTCCTCCTGGAGCTGCGCGAGCCGCTGCTCGGGGGTGCCGCCGTCGCCGAACATGCGCTGGAAGACGATGCGCGGGTTCGTCTCGTGGGGGTTCGGGGTGGTGGCGGTGCGCCACGAGATGCTGTTGGTGTAGACGCAACTGTAGCCGTTGTCGCAGTTGCCGATGAGGTAGGTCTGCTCCATCGCCAGCTCGAGCGACGTCAGCGGCGTGTCGCCGCCGATGTGCTGCGCGGCGATCTGGTCGGCGGTGATACCGTTGCGGACATCGGCGCCCTCGGTCTCCTTCGGGTGCACGCCGCTCAGCCACACGGTGCCGGCCCGCGAGTGCTCGCCGTTGCCGTCGCCGAGGGCCTCGGCCTGCTTCTGGCTGAGGCCGATGGGGACGACGACCTGGTCCTGGAACGGGGCGAGGGGGCTTAGGGTCCGCGACAGCTCGGTCATCTTCCCGTCGCCGGCCGGCTGCCACGACTTCATGACCGCCCCGTTGGGGATGTAGACGAAGCCGAGCCGGCGCACCGGCTTCGCCGCGGTGCTGGCGAGCGCGGTGGCGGCGGGCACCATCGCGTCGAGCAGCGGCAGCGCGAGGCTGACTCCCATGCCGCGGAGGAACGTCCGACGGGGCAACGCCATCTTGCTGATGAACATGACAGTCAGTCTCCTCGACCCGAGCTCGACGTTCTGGCCGAGAACCGCAGCCTCGCGGCCGCGATTCCCGCCCGACCGATCCTACACGAATCGGCGCCTCCCCTGCAGGGGTCGCCGCGTCACTTCCGGGAGCCGTGGCCGTGCCGCAACATCCTTGCCCGGCCTTCTTCGACCGCACTTCCGCCGCCGACTCGCGGCGGCGCCACCTCTAACCGATCACCGCCCTTGCAGTCCGCGCCGCCCCCCGACGCAGAGTCCCTACTCCGCCTCTGCCGCGACGCCGGCCAGCCGCATCCGGAAAGGCGTGCTCCGCACCACGCCGACCACCAGCGAGGCGAGGCCGTAGTCGTCCGCCGCCGACCCGCGAACGATCCGCCGGACGGCCGGCGCGTCGTAGTACTCGATGCCGCGGCCGAGGGCATAGATCAGCAGCTTCTCGGTCACCACCGTGGCGAACTGCTCCCGGTCGCGCACGAGCAGCCCGCGCAGCTCGGCCGGGCCGTCGAACGCGGTGCCGTCGGGCATGGTGCCCGAGGCGTCGATGGCGATGCCCCCGGGCATGTGCCCGCGCCACCGCCCGATCGCGTCGAAGTTCTCGAGAGCCAGCCCCAGCGGGTCCATCACGCGGTGGCAGCTCGCGCACACCGGGTTCTCGCGGTGCTGCTGCATCCGCTCGCGCATCGCCAGGACCCTGCCCGTGTCCTCGGCCGGCTCGAGCTCGGGCACGTTGGGCGGCGGGGGCGGCGGGGGCGTCCCCAGCACGTTCTCGAGCACCCACTTGCCGCGTCCCACCGGCGACGTTCGGTCCGGATACGAGGTCACGGTCAGTATGCTGCCCTGGCCGAGCAGCCCGCGGCGGTTGCCGTCGGCCAGCGACACCCGGCGGAAGTCGCTGCCGTAGACGCCGGGGACGCCGTAGTGCCGGGCGAGCCGCTCGTTCAGGAACGTGTGGTCGGCCGTCAGCAGGTCGGTCACGCCGCGGCCCTCGCGGAGGATGCTGTCGAAGAACAGCTCCGTCTCGCGCACGAAGTCCTGCCGCAGGCTCTCGCCGAAGTCGGGGAAGAGCACGTCGGAGGGCAGCGCCCCCGAGATGTTGCGCAGGCGCAGCCACTGCCCCGCGAAGTTGCGGGCGAGGGACTCGGAGCGGGGGTCGGCGAGCATCCGCCGCACCTGCGCCTCGACGACCTCGGGGTCCTCGAGACCGCCCGCCTCGGCTACCGCCAGCAGCTCGTCGTCGGGCAGGCTGCTCCACAGGAAGAACGAGATGCGCGACGCCAGCTCGAGGCCGCTGAGCCGGTAGGGCGTGCCCGGCTCCGCCCCGGGCGGGTCCGAGACCACCCGGAACAGGAAGTCGGGGCTCACGAGCAGGGCCCGGAGGGCGCGCTCGATGCCCGCCTCGAAGCCGCCGGCCATCCGCCCTTCCTCGTAGAAGGCCACCAGCGGGGCGAGGTCGCGCCCGGTGACGGAACGGCGGTAGGCGCGTCGGGCCAGCGCCGACAGGATCTGACGGGCGCAGGGCGCCTCCTCGGCCGCGTTCCCGGGGCGGCAGACGAAGATGCGTCGCCGCGTCGGGGTGTCCTCGATGCCGGTCTCGTCGAACGGGCCGGTGATGGTGAGGGTGCCCAGGTGCGGCGCGTACAGCAGGTAGTCGCCCTCGCCGTGGGGGCGGTCGAACGGCTGCCGAAGGCTCTCGGCCAGCGCGCCGGTCTTCCTGACGAAGGTGGCGGTGACCGTGCGCGGGCCGGCCGCGACGGGGACGCGCACCCGCAGGTCCTCGGGCCCGGTGTTGTAGGCGGCGCCCTGGTCCCGCTCCGGGTCGACCGGCGCCAGCGGGAACAGGGCGACCCGCTCGCCGTCCACGCTGACCTCGAGCTGGTGCGGCTCGCGGATCGGGGCGCCCGCGAACAGGTCGAGCATGGCGAGCTCGATGTCGTACTCGCCGTCCCGCGGGAAGTTGTACGACACCGAGAGCCCGCCCCGGGTGCCGAACGGCAGGCCGTCCTGGTGCCCGTACTGGGAGAGGTCGGAGACGATGCGGAAGGTCTCGCCGGTGGGGGCCATCGGCGACGCCCCCACCGCGAGCCGGCTGATGAAGCGCGCCGCGTTCATGTAGCGCTCGAGCAGGGTCGGCGACACCTTGAGCACGCCGGCGATGTTGTCGAACCCGTAGCTCTGGTCGTCGGCGGGCACCAGGGCCGCCGCATCGACGTCGAGGTCGAGAAGGTCGCGGACGGCGTTCTGGTACTCGGTCCGGTTCAGCCGGTGCAGGGGCACGGTGCGGCCGGGGTTCGGACTCGCCGCCGCCGCCCCGTCGATCTCGGTCTCGAGCCAGGCCGCGAGGCGGTCGGCCGCCGCCGCGTCGGGGCGCGGGCGCCCGAGGGGCGGCATGGTGCCGGTGCGGACCTTGCGGATCACCTTCTCCCAGATCTCGGCCTGGGCCGGCACGTTCTCGAGGTCGGCGCTCTCGAGCTCGACGGGGACGGTGCCGCGCTCCATCAAGCGCTGGGTGTGGCAGGTCAGGCAGTACCGCTGGAGCAGCGCGGCATGGCCTTCGATCTCGCTCCCGCGATCGGGCGCCGCCGCCTGCGAGGGACCGGCCTCCACGAACCCGGCGACGGCGAGCGCGACGACCACCACGATGCCGGCGAGCCACCCTGAACTTCGCCTGGACGCCTGATCCATCGCCATCATGCTGCTCTGCCTTCCGGGTATGGGGGACCGATCCCGCGATCGTACAGCTTCCACCCGAGGTGTCAACCCGGCGGCCCGCGCGCTCTAGCCCGGCCGCGGCGGATCCCGGCCGCCCCGGCGGCAGATACGAGCTGGCCGCAGGGGCCCCGGCACCGCGACTCGGAAACGCGGTTGCGCTTCGGATGAAGGACTTGTCTGCTCCACGCAGCCTTCCGGCAACCGGCGGAATCAGGGCCGCAACGCGATACCCCGGAACGCGGCGGGGACTTACGGTCGCCGCTCGGCGAGCGCGGCGACCGCCTCGGCAAGCAGTTGGATTTGGTGTCGCAAACTCTCGGCGACCACGTCGAAGTGAACGCGCAAACGCTGTTCCGACTCGTTCACGGCAGCCCGTACCTCCGCCTTCGTCGCCAGCGGCGCGAGCTCCGCCTTCGTCGCCAGCGGCGCGAGCTCCGCCTTCGTCGCCAGCGGCGCGAGCTCCGCCTTCGTCGCCAGCGGCGCGAGCTCCGCCTTCGTCGCCAGCGGCGCGAGCTCCGCCTTCGTCGCCAGCGGCGCGACGGCCGCCCGCAACTCCTCCTTCGTCGCCAGCGGCGCGACGGCCGCCCGCAACTCCTCCTTCGTCGCCAGCGGCGCGACCGCGACCTGCAACTCCTCCTTCGTCGCCAACGGCGCGACGGCGACCTGCAACTCCTCCTTCGTCGCCAACGGCGCGACGGCGACCGTCAGATCGTCTCCCGTCGCGAGAGTCGGCACAATCTGCTCGATTCGATCGAGCCGACGTTCGCAGTTCTCGACACGCTGATTCATCTGCTCGGCGCGCATGGCTCCCTCCGTCCCGAGATGGCGGCGGTGGATCGCGAGCCGGTCCCCGGACCGGGACCACCGCAAGCGCCGCCAATCAGAGCAAGAGCCGTGCCAATATCGGCAAAGTCCGCCGCCTCCGCATCCCGGTTGCGGATCGCTCGAACGGAACGGTAGCATACAGTTCTTCATTGCGGGCCGGGCCAATGCCCGACCGTGACACCTGGAGCCACCGATGCGCACGAATCCTGGATCGGAGTCGCGGCCTGTCGCCATCCGGACCTTGTCCCTCGTCGGCGCAGCGCTGCTGACAGCCGTCTCGGCCGGCGCCGCCCCCGCGGTGCCGCTCGTCGACGCCGCCAGGGCAGAGGACGCCGCCGCCGTCCGCGCCCTGCTCGAGCAGCAGGTCGACGTGAACGCGGCCGAGGTGGACGGCACCACCGCGCTGCACTGGGCGGCCTACCAGGGCGACGTCGAGACGGCTCGCCTCCTGCTGGCGGCGGGGGCCCGCACCGGCGTCACGAACCGCTACGGCGTGACCCCGCTCGCGCTGGCCGCGGAGCGGGGGGAAGCCCCCATCGTCGGCGCGCTGCTCGAAGCCGGCGCCGACCCGAACGCCACCCTGCCCGAGGGCGAGACGGTGGTGATGGCCGCGGCCCGCGCCGGCGACGTCGACACGCTGCGGCTGCTCCTCGCCCACGGCGCCGACGTGGCCGCCCGCGAGAGCTGGCGCGGCCAGACCGCGCTGATGTGGGCCGCCGCCCAGAACCACGCGCGGGCCGTGCACACCCTGATCGAGCTCGGGGCCCGGGTCGACGAGCGTTCGGACGCCGGCTGGTCGGCGCTGCTCTTCGCGGTGCGGGCCGGGCAGGCCGGGGCGGTCGACGCGCTGCTCTCGGCCGGCGCCGACGTGAACGACACCATCCGCCCCCTGTCGGCGGAAGCGGAGGCGGCGCCGGGACGCGGCGTGGGCGGCCCCGCGGGCACCAGCGCCCTCGTCATCGCGGTCACCAACGGGCACTTCTCGCTCGCCAAGCACCTCGTCGAGCGGGGCGCCGACCCCAACGCGGCCGAGCAGGGCTGGACCGCGCTGCACCAGCTCTCGTACACGCGGCGTCCGAACTCCGGCAAGGGCATGCCCCCGGTGCGGCTGCTCGACAGCCTCGACACCCTCGAGTTCGCGCGGTTCCTGCTCGAGAACGGGGCCGACCCGGACCTGCGCCAGACCCGGCGCTTCAACAACCGCGAGCGGAACAACCTGAACCGCATCGGCGCCACGCCCTACCTGCTCGCGGCCAAGCACGCCGACGTGCCGCTGATGCAGCTCCTGGCCGACCACGGCGCCGACACCCGCCTGCCGACCGAGGGCAACGCGTCGCCGCTGATGGTCGCGGCCGGGGTCGGCATCTTCAACGTGGGCGAGAGCGCGGGCACCAACGAGGAGGCGTTCGACGCGGTACAGCTCGCGTGGGAGCTCGGCGACCGCAGCGTGCTCGAGGCCGACGACCGGGGATACACCGCGCTGCACGGCGCCGCCCTGCGGGGCGCGAACCCCATCGTCGAGTTCCTCGTCGACCGCGGGGCCGACCTCCTGGCCGAGAGCCGCGAGGGCTGGACGCCCCTCCGCATCGCCGACGGCGTGCACTACACCGGCACCGTCAAGCGCGCCGACCACACGGCCGAGCTGCTGCGCCGGTACATGCGCGAGCAGGGCGTCTACCGCGCCGAGCACGAGAAGGACGTCAACAGCGTGGCGGTGGTGAGGCCGGCGGGCGGGCAGTAGACGCCCCCACCGCAGGGCGCGGGCGTCCCGGCACTCTACCTCGGCGCAGCCGGTTCGGGGGAATCCGCACGCCAGTTCTCGATTCTGAGGCCGGGAACGCGGCGCATGTGATCGACGTTGTCGCTGACCAGCGTCGCGTCCAGCGCCACCGCGTGGGCAGCGATCGCGACGTCGAAGTCCTCAATCCGGACCCCTCGGCGCTCCAGTTCCGCCTTGACCACGCCGAACGCGTGACTGACCGCGTCGGTCCAGGGCGCCCTCGGCATCTCCTCGAGGAACGCCCGAAAACGCTTGAGCAGCCGGTCCCGCCTCTTCGACTTCCGCAGTCGCGCCAAGCCGTACTCGACCTCGGAGATGACCGGTTGCGGCAACAACACGTCGGTTCGCGCCTCCTTGAGCAGCCGCCCGCAAACCGACGGATCGCCGGCCATCGCGAAGGAGAGCGTGTTGGTGTCCAGCACGTACTTCACAACGCGGGCGGACCCTTTCGCGTCCGGGCCGCCGCAACGGCAGCCCGCAGGTCCTCGAGCTCGCGGCGTCCGTCGAGATCGTCCCTGGCCGCCGCCAACTCGGCCACGAACGCCGCGCTCCATTCGGTCTCGGTCGCCAGCGCCCGCTCCAGGGCGTGGACGACGTAGCGGTTCCTGCTCATCTCCAGCTCTCGCGCCCGCCTGTCGACCGAAGCGAGCAGATCCGCGGGGAGATGCACGGTGGTGCTCATGACGAACAGAATACGATTCTATTCACGTTGAGACAAGCGGCCATCCCCGCACCGGCGGCTCGAACCCGCGGCACCGGGAGATCGTCCAGGCTAGCGAGCACAGGCGTCCGCGACCATGCCGAGGGCGCTGACGTTGATGCGGTCTCCGTCCGGAGACCGGATGAGGAACCCCTTGGCTTCCATCACGTGGCCGGCGTGGGCGGCGGGATCGGGATAGACCGCCATCAGCTCGAACGTCCGGGTCCCGAGCGGCCGCCCGGCGAGGGCGGCGAGGGCCTCGGCGGTCGAATCGGACGGGTCGGTGGTGCGAACCGCGCGGGTGGCCCGGGCCAGCACCCAGTCCGCGCCGTCACCTCGCTCCAGGCAGCCGACCACGCTCACCAGGGCGAAGCTCGGGACGTCGCCGGGGCCGTCCTCGGCCTCGATGCGGACGTGCGCCGCCCCCGCCACGGTCAGCTCCGCGGCGCCGGCGGGAAACCCGTTGACCTGCAGGAGATAGGCGACGCTGTCGACGTAGGCGTCGTCGCTCAGGCTGGCCGGCTCGTCGAACGGCATCAGGTTACGGACGCGGGTGTAGAGGTTGCCGACGGTGTCCTCGCGCCACGACTCCATGAACGGCTCGCCGGCGAGGGCGCTCGCCTCCTCGGTGCCGCTGAAGTCCGCCAGGTGGCAGCTCAGGCAGTGGCTCTTGTAGACGCCTTCGCCGCGCTCCGCCTGCTCGGCGGTGTAGACCCCGTCCCACACCGTGGTCCGGCTCTCCTGGGCCTCCCCCGCCCCGGCGGCGACCAGCAGCGCCGCGACCGCCAACGTCAATCGCATGCCCATGGTCTCCAGCCCCGCTACTTCGGCGCGCCCTTGATGCGCACGCCCTCGTCCTGGATCGTCCGGTTCAGCAGGCTGACGCAGGCGTGGAGGGCCCGCAGGGTGGGCACCTCGACGCCGGTCATCTCGGCCAGCTCGACGACGACGCCGAGCATGCCGTCCACCTCGAGGGGCTTGCCCGCCTCCACATCCTGCAGCATCGACGTCTTGTGCTTGCCGACGCTCTCGGCTCCCGCGATGCGGCGCTCCATCCCCACCCGGAAGTGGGCGCCGAGCCGCTCGGCCACCTGCTGGGCCTCGGTCATCATGGCGGCGGCAAGGGCGCGGGTCAGCGGGAATTGGCAGATGTCGACCAGCGTCGAGTGGGTGAGGGCGCTGATGGGGTTGAAGGTCAGGTTGCCCCACAGCTTCAGCCAGATCTCCGACCGGATGTCGTCGAGGACCCGCGACTTGAAGCCGGCCTCCTCGAACAGCCCCGAGACCATGCGCACCCGGTCCGAGTCGCGGCCGTCGAGCTCGCCCACCGGGAAGCGGTTGCCCTCGATGTGCCGGATCACCCCGGGCTCGGCGATCTCGGCCGCCGGATAGGCGATGCACCCGATGACCCGCCCCGGGTCGATGGCCCGGAACAGCACGCCGCCGGGGTCGACCGTCTCGACCACGCGGTCCGCGTACTCGCCGTCGACCTGCTGGAAATACCACCACGGGATGCCGTTCTGCAGGGTGACGACGACGGTGTCGGGGCCGAAGAGGGCCGGCAGGTCGTCGACGACCGGGACTATCTGGTGGGCCTTCAGGGCCAGGAGCACGACGTCCTGCGGCCCCGGCTCGCCGACGCGGTCGGTGGCGGTCAGGTCCGCCGCCACGAGCTCCCGGTCACCCTCGATCAGCTTCAGCCCGTTCGCCCGGATGGCGGCGAGATGGGGACCGCGCGCGATCGCCGACACCGTGTGACCCGCGTGGGCCAGCCGCACCGCCATGTAGCCGCCGATGGCTCCCGCTCCGACTACGCAGACCTTCATGTCGCTCCTTGCGTCGACGCCGCCCGGTCTTCGCGAGCGGCCGCCCGAGACCTAGTCCTACACCGCCCTATCGGCCCGGGCCTGCGCGATCGCCGCGTCGTCCATCCCGAGCACCTCGCGCAGCACCTCGTCGGTGTGCTCGCCCAGGAGCGGCGACCGCCTGACGTCGGCCGGCGAGTCCGACAGCTTGATGGGGTTGCCCACGGTGAGGTACGCCCCGCGCTCCGGATGGTCGACCTCGACCACCGTCCCCGTCGCCCGCAGCGACGGCTCCTCGGAGAGCTCCTTCATCGACAGCACCGGCCCGCACGGCACGTTAAGCGGATTCAGCACCTCCATGACCTCGAACTTGGTCAGGGTCTGCGTCCACTTCTCGATCTCGTCGAACATCTCGTCGATCTTGGGCAATCGGGCCTCGGGCGTGCTCCACTCGGGATCGGTCAACCAGTCCTCGTGCCCGATCACCCGCGCGAGCCCGTCGAAAGCCGCGGCCTGGGCGATGACGTAGATGTAGGCGTCGGGGTCGGTCTCCCACCCCTTGCACTTCACGATCCAGCCGGGCTGCCCGCCGCCCGAGGCGTTGCCGGCCCGCGGCGTCGCCGCCCCGAACGTGCCGTGGGGATACTGCGGATACTCCTTCAGCGGCCCGTGGGTCAGCCGCTGCTGGTCGCGCAGCTTCACCCGGCACAGGTTGAGCACGCCGTCCTGCATGGCGCACTCCACCCGCTGGCCGCGCCCCGTCTTCTCGCGCTGGAAGAGCGCCGTCACGATGCCCAGGGCGAGGTGCAGGCCGGTGCCCGAGTCGCCGATCTGCGCCCCTGCGACGACCGGCGGCCCCTCGGGGAACCCGGTGGTGCTGGCCCCGCCGCCCGCGCACTGGGCGACGTTCTCGTAGACCTTGCAGTCCTCGTAGGGCCCCGGCCCGAAGCCCTTGACCGACGCGTAGATGATGCGCGGGTTGATCTCCTGGATACGCTCCCAGGAGAACCCCATCCGGTCGAGGGCGCCGGGGGCAAAGTTCTCGGCGATGACGTCGCAGCTCTGCAACAGGCGCGTGAAGAGGGCCTTCCCGCTCTCGCTCTTGGTGTTGAGGGTGACGCTGCGCTTGTTGTGGTTCAGCATCGTGAAGTAGAGGCTGTCGACGTCGGGAATGTCGCGCAACTGGCCCCGAGTCGCGTCCCCCTTGCCGGGGCGCTCGACCTTGATGACGTCGGCCCCGAACCAGGCGAGCAACTGGGTGCAGGTCGGTCCCGACTGGACATGCGTCATGTCCAGAACACGTACTCCCTCGAGGGCTTTCATGGACTCTCCGTGGACTTGACGGCCGGCGGCGCACACCGACGGCTTGCTGACTCGGATGTTCTCACGCACCGCGCAAACGACGACCGCCACCCGCCGAGTGCACCGGTGGAGGCGCCGCCTGCCGCTCGAAACTGTACATTATCCCATCTACGCAGCATTCGCGCTCCACACCCGGTCTGCTCGACGCGCGTGGAGGGCGGGCGCCCGCCAGGCGCTCAGGCCGCCGGCCGGAAGGCCAGCCACCGGCGCGGGTTGTCGACGAGAATCTTCCGGATGGTCTCTTCCGGCACCCCCCGGTAGCGCAGCTTCGGGACGAACTGCACCAGCACCGTCGAGAACCCGTTGCCCCAGTTGGCCTTGAGCTGGGTGGTGTTGGCGAAGTCGGACGACAGCAGGACGTGGTCCTCGAACCCCGCGTCGATCGCGCTCAGCACCATGTCGACCTTCTCGCTCTCGGGGATGAACGACGCGCTCATGCGGTGGCCGACGGTGTCGAGCCCGATGAACGCGCCCCGGCGCGCGATCTCCCGATGCGTCTCCCATCCGGGATCGTCCGAGCGCTTGATCGTCGACTGGTGGCCGATGCACAGGTGGGCGAGGTCGACCCCCTGCGCCTCGTAGATGTCGAGCTGCTCGACGGCGCACGACGGGCAGCTCTCGTGAGGTACGTGGGTGAAGATGGGCAGCCGCGTCTCGCGGTGGGCCCGGCTCACCGCGCGCAGCATCTTCCGCTCCTCGTCGTGCATCTCGGGGAACGAGGTGCCGACCTCGCCCAGCGCCCCCCAGCCCTCGCGTCCGGCCTGCTCGACCAGCCGCGCCGCAATCGCCTCCTCGGGCAGCCCGACGATCTCCTCCGGATAGGACCGCAGCAGGAAGTAGCTGCCCCCGAGCACGACGTGCACCCCCGACCGCCGCGCCATCGCCGTGAGGTTGGCGAGCTGCTGCCCGGTGCGGGGGCCGATGGACGAGTCGACGATGCAGCTCACCCCGTCGAACGCGGCCATCTGCAGCTCCTCGACGACGAGATCGACCATCTCGTCGTTGGTGGGCGCCGGGGGCGGCGGCGTGCCGGGCGCCCGCGGCTCGGAGGGCGGGCTGCTGTACGCGAACGAGAGATGCTCGTGGAAGAGGGTCGCGCCGTCCCCGAGGTCGTCGGGCGACACGTCGCCCAGCCGCGTGCGGACAACCGCGCCCTCGGGAAAGGTCGGTCCGGAGGCAGGCTGGAGCCCCGCGCCGGCCGGACCGCGGGCGCTCGCCGCGGCGCCGGCCCCGCCGAACCCCAGGCCGACCGCCCCGGCCCCCAACGCCCGCATCGCCTCCCGGCGACCGATCGCTCTCGCTTGCTTCGTCATCACTCTGTCTCCAGGCTCACCCGAACCCGCGCACCCTCGTAGTATCTCAGTTTCGCGGGGCGCATCGCCGCGCGGGCCGCATATAATCTCCCCCATGTCTTCACGACTTCAGACGCTGCATCTCCGGCCGGCCCGTCTCGCCGGCGTGACCCTGTCGGCGGCGCTGCTCGCGGCGGCGCTGGCCGCGACCACGACCCTCGCCGCCGAGAACGAGAACTGGCCCGCGTTCCGCGGTGCCGACGCCCTGGCGACGGCCGACGACGATCCGCGCCTGCCCCTCACCTGGAGCACCACCGAGAACGTCGTGTGGAAGACCCCCGTCGACGGGCTCGGCTGGTCGTCGCCGGTCGTCTGGGGCGACCGCATCTTCCTGACCGCGGTGGTCAGCGACGGCGAGACCCAGGAGCCGCGCATGGGGCTCTACTTCCCCTACGGGTCGCCCCAGGAGATGCCCGGCGGTCCGTTTCCCCCCGCCAGGCCCGGCGACCTGATGGAGCGGGAGCGGGACGTGCACCACTGGCTCGTCCTCGCGCTCGACTTCGAGACCGGCGAGGTCGTCTGGACCACGGAGGTCAACACCGGCTCGCCGCAGTTCGACCGGCACCTCAAGAACACCTTCGCGTCGTCCACCCAGGTGACCGACGGAGAACGCGTCTACTCCTACTTCGGCAACGTCGGCGTCTTCGCCCTCGACATGGACGGCAACCTCGTCTGGGAGCGGCGCTTCGACCCGGCGGAGACGCGCCTCGGCTGGGGCCCGGCCGCCTCGCCGGCCCTCCACGACGACACGTTGTTCATCGTCAACGACAACGACGAGCAGTCGTTCGTCGTCGCCCTCGACGCCGCGACCGGGGCCGAGCGCTGGCGCGTCGACCGCGACGAGGGCACCAACTGGTCCACCCCCTTCGTCTGGGAGCACGACGCCGGCACCGAGCTCGTCACCACCGGCAGCGACCTCGTGCGCGCCTACGACCTCGACGGCAACGAGATCTGGTCGTTCCGCGGGATGAACTCCATCTCGATCCCGCAGCCGTTCAGCGCCCACGGGCTGCTCTACGTCATGTCGGGCTACGTCGGCGACGCGGTGCGGCCGGTCTACGCCATCCGGCCCGGGGCCGAGGGCGACATCTCCCTCCAGCCGGGCGAGACCGCCAACGATTACGTGGCCTGGTACGCCGAGACGGCCGGCCCCTACCACCCGACCCCGCTCGTCTACGGCGACCACTACTTCACCCTGCTCGACCGCGGCTTCTACACCGTGCACGACGCCCGCACCGGCGAGGAGCAGTACTACACGGAGCGGCAGGTCCTCGACCGCGAGGTGCGGCGGCGGGTGGCGCGCGGCACCGGCGGGTTCACCGCCTCGCCGTGGGCCTACAACGGCAAGGTCTTCGTGCTGAGCGAGGAAGGGGTCACCTACGTCATCGACACCGAGAACGACTTCAGCGTCGTCGGCACCAACGAGCTGGAGGAGGTGGCCATGTCGACCCCGGCCATCTCCCGCGGCAACCTGTTCATCCGCACGCGGTCGCACCTGTGGCGCCTGACCGACTCGAGCGCGGCTGACGGCCGATAGTCGGCCCAGGCGCCTGCGCGGTCTTCGCCGCGCAGGCGCCTGACACCGTCCCTTCGGCGACCCCGCACCGCGTCAGCCGGTCCCGTTCCCGCGCTTCCTCCGGACCAGAACGCCGAGCATGGCCGACACTACCGGTCGAGCGGGGTGGGCCGCATCTGGAACTTGACGATCTTGGGCCCGGTGCCGCCCTCGATGAAATGGGGCGTGTAGGTCGAGTAGTTCGACCAGAGGCCCCGGCCCTTCCAGCCGGCGTCGGGGTCGTCGATGCGTCCCTGGGCCGACCGCGAGAAGAAGCCCTTGGGATAGGGCACGACCATGTCCAGGAACTCGCCCGTCGCCGGAATCAGCACCTGCAGCGAGTAGCTGTTGACGGGGCCGGTGATCACCGACTCGCCCCCCAGTCCGAGCACGTCGGCGTGGTCGATCTGGGTCAGGTACATCATCTCGGCGTGGATGGGCGACGGCGTGCCCTGCAGGTTGGGGCGCTCCATCTGGTGCACGGCCCAGCCCTCGGGGCAGTGGCGGCCGGTGGCGCCGGGCCCGCTCGTGACGTCGCACCGGCTGCGGTCGAAGCTGGTGACCTGGTCCGTCCCCCGCCAGTTGAGCCACACGATGCCGTCGCCGTCCACCGCGACCCCGCCGCTCTTGAACATGGGCACGTCCAGCTCCGGCGCCTCGAAGACCTCGGCCATGCAACTCGCCGGCGGGTCGTCGCCCCGCACGAACCGCACGAGCTTGTTGTCGTCCTCGCCGATGCCCGCGCACCACAGGCTGCCGTCGTTGGTGTCGACCCCGATGGAGTAGCAGCCGAACTCGATGCGGTGGTCGAGGCCGGGGCTGATGGGCTCGCCGGGCTCCGTCCATTCGGTGATGACGCCGTCCCCGTTGGTGTCGAGCACGGCGGGGCACCAGCCCTGGGACGCCTCGGCGTCGCCGGTCTCGTCCCACACCTCGGTGCTGATCCACCCCACCGTGTCGTTCACGCCGAAGTAGATGGGCGCGTCGTCCTCGTCGGTGAAGTGGTTGTGGTCGACGGCGAGGCAGTGAGGGACCTTCTCGACGGAGCCGTCCCGGGGGTCGTAGACGACGGCCTGCTTGGGGCTCCCCGAGGGCCGGAAGTTGGCGAGGTACGGGTTGTCCGACCCCGGACCGCAGAAGTCCGGCGGGGCGTCGCCGGGGTCGAGCCGTGCGGTGGCCCAGACGCGGCCCTCGCCGTCCATGGCGATGCTGCGCAGCCCCTGGGCGTCGAGCTCGATGCGGCCGACCTCGTGGGTCGCGGGATCGAGCCACGACAGCATGGTGTCCTCCTGGTGGACGCCGTACACGCGCCCGCCGGCGTTCAGGGTCGGGTTCCACGCGTAGGTGCCCTGCGAGTCGCTGCGCGAACCCTGGGGGGTGGCCCAGTCCCAGACCGTGATCACGACGTTGCGCTCGAGCCCGGCCGGCCGTGGCGGGGGCTCGGGATAGGCGCCGGCCGCGATGGCGTCGGTCCAGCGGCCGAACATCCGGGCCTGCGCGCCGAGCCCGCGGAACATGCCGGTCATCATGCTGCCGCCGAAGAGCTCGCTCGCCAGCCGCTGCTCCCAAGCCTCGTCGGTCGGGAGGTCCTCGAGGTGCGCGGGTATCCGCCGGGTGCCCTCGTTGCCGAGGGGGTGGCACTGCAGGCACGACTTGACGGTGGACGCGACCTGCAGCGGCGGGATGTCGCCGTCGGGAATCTCCAGGAGGCTGAGCCACGAGGCGGGGGGATAGACGGCGGCGGCGGACCGGAGGTCGGGGGCCACGGTGGCCGCGAGATCGAGGCGCTGCCCGCGCACCCCGGCCACCCGCTCGGAGTCGAGCAGGCCGTAGCCGCGCACGAAGACCTCGTAGCCGGCCTCGGGAAGGTCGGGGACCACGTACCGCCCCTCGTCGTCGGTCACCACGATGCGCGCGAACGGCGTGGGCAGGTCGCGGGTCTCGGCGATCACCCAGACCCCGGCCTCGGGCCCCTGCGCGCTCGTGACGACGCCGCCGATGTCGTCGGCGTCGAGCGGAATGGCGGCCGGCTCCTGCGCTCCCGTCCCCGCCACGGCGGCCATCGATACTGCCAACCCGCATGCAACACTCGCTGCCAAGAGCCTCATTCGGTCACCTCCGTCCCTGTACGCAAGCCGGGCGAGCGGCGTGATCCAGGAGCCCGCGCGGCGAAGGGCCCGCTGATTCGACCGTCGGCCTCGACGCAACGCGGGGCTTCGCCACGGGCGCGCGGGCTGCCGGTCCTTCGGCCGGCCGCATCCGTTCACGGTACCCCATCGCGTCACGGCGCGTCGTCACGCCTCGTCGTCCTCAATCCGTTCATGGTGCCCCATCGCGTCACGACGCGTCGTCACGCCTCGTCGTCCTCCGGCATGAGCACGAACTCGGGGTACGCCTCGATACCGAGCTCGGCGACGTCCTGGCCGAGCTGCTCGACCCGGTCCGACACGCGGACGCCGACGGTCTTCTCCAGGCCCATCCACACCAGCCAGGACAGCACGAACACGAAAGCGCCGACCGAGACGATGCCGAGGAGCTGCACGCCGAAGTGGCCGCCGGCCGCGATGCTGACCGCGAGCGTGCCCCACACGCCGGCGAACAGGTGAGCCGGCACCGCGCCCACCACGTCGTCCACCCGGAGCTGCTCGAGCAGCCGCATGGCGGCGATGCAGACGATGCCGCCGATGGCGCCGATCACCAGGGCCCACGGGTGCTGCACGATGTCGGGGCCGGCGGTGATGGCGACGAGCCCCCCGAGGGCGCCGTTCAGGCCGCCGAGCAGATCGACGCGGCCGAGAATGGGCCGCGACAGGGCGAGGGCGGCGATGAAGCCGGCCGCGCCGCCGAGGTTCGTGTTGACCAGCACGTTGCTCATCGAGACCGCCTCGGCGACGCTGCCGAGCGCCAACACCGAGCCGCCGTTGAACCCGAACCAGCCGAACCACAGGATGAAGACCCCCAGGGTCACGGTCGGAATGCTCGACGGGGGCGTCGCCCGGACCGTCCCGTCCTTGCGGAACTTGCCCCGCCGGGGGCCGACGACGAGGAGGCCGGCCAGCGCCGCCCAGCCGCCGGTGCCGTGCACGATGGTCGACCCCGCGAAGTCCTGGAACCCGAGCTGGCTCAGCCAGCCCCCGCCCCAGGTCCAGGCGCCCACGATGGGGTAGATGACGGCGGTCAGCACGAGCGTGAACGCGAAGAACGACCACAGCTTGACCCGCTCGGCCAGCGCGCCGGAGACGATGGACGCGGCGGTGGCGACGAAGACCATCTGGAAGAACCAGTCGGACATCACCGAGTAGCCGTTGGCGACGACGGCCGCCTGCGCCTCGGCCTGCCCGTCGAGCAGGGCGATCTCGTCGGCCGAGGGTCCGTACAGGAACCGGACCGAGCCGATCACGCTCCCGACGTCGACGTACATCAGGTTGTAGCCGATGAGGTAGAAGGCGATGCCGGCGACCGAGTACAGCCCGACGTTCTTCAGGCAGATGACCGACGCGTTCTTCGTCCTCACCGAGCCGGACTCGAGCATCGTGAAGCCGGCCGCCATCCACATGACCAGCCCGCCCCAGATGAGGAACGAGAACGTATTGAAGATGAACCGGACCTCGTCACTGACCATTTCCCTGCCCCTTCCTCCCCCGGCGCCTCGCCGGCGGCGCGGGACGCCGGACCTGGCACGGGAGTGCGGCGGCGGTCTCGCCCCCGCGGAGTCAGCGTGCGGAACGTGCCCGAGGGAGGTTCGCCGGGGGGGATGGTGGTCTCGCGGCTCCGCTCCCCACACCAGCCGACCCGCCGTGAGCCTGCGCCGCCAGGGACGGAGATCGAATCAGAACCCGCCAACTACATCCCCGACGCAGTCGGTTTCTGCAGCTCTTGAGCGCGGCACGTGGCAAGGCATTCCCGTCGCCGTCCTGAATGGCGCAGACACCTGGGACGGTGATCGAAACGAAGTTGCCGACGTCGCCCGCGCGCAGCCCGTTTCTGCGGTTTCCTGCGCTTGGCGCGTGGCAAGGTGATTCCGGTCAGCGTCTCTACTGCTCCGCCGCGCGCGGCACGTCGCGCAGGCGCTCCTGCACGGTGCCGGGAATGCCGAGCCGCGTGTTGGCCCCGAGCCGCGCGAGGAGGGCGGCGGTCTCGGGCCAGCTCTGGAACTGGAACGACTGCTTGGACCCCTCGGCCATCCGGTACGCGGTGCGGCCGCGGAAGTCGCGGGCGTCGATGTCGGCGCCGTTGGCCACGAGGTACTCGACGACCTCGTTCAGCCCGCGGAACGCGGCCCCGTGCAGGGCCGTGAAGTCGGCCTCGTTGACGGCGTCGATGTCGGCCCCCGCCTCGAGGAGAATGCGGACCGCCGCCTCCGCGCCGAGCGACCGGACGCCCCGCGGCTCCCGCGGCGTGTAGGTCGAGCGGCCGAGCCCCGCCGCGGCCATGAACGGCGTCGTCCCGTCGTCGGTGGTCAGGTGCTGGTCGGCGCCGGCCGCGAGCAGGGCCTCGAGAATCCTGCCGCCGCTGGGGCTGTAGCCGCGTGCACCGGAGTACCGGGGGGCGGGGCGGTTCAGCTCGAACGCCGCGACCCACAGCGGCGTGGCCCCGCGGAGGTCGCCGGTGCCGCAGGCGAACGGCTCGAACGCGCCCTTCCGGGGATAGCCGATGTAGTTCATGATCATCGCCGACGTCGTGATGCGCCCGTTCGGGTCGGCGCCGGCCGCGAGGAGGGCCTCGACGAGGCGCAGCCGGCGGTCCGAGTCGAGGCCGCTCCGGCCGAACCGGGCGTAGCGGTCGATGTCGTTGTGGCGGCGGTTCCAGTCGGTCATCCACGTGAAGATGCTGCCGGCGGCCGCGTGCAGGGCCGGCACCCCCGCCATCGTCCCGTTGGGGTCGGCGCCGCGCTCGAGCAGGAAGTGCGCGAACTCGTCGTGGCCGGAGACGATGGCGTAGGGCAGGGCGTGGGTGTCGTCGGTCCCCGTCTCGTCGGGGTGGACGCCGGCCGCGAGCAGCGTCCCGGCCATCGCCACGTCGCCGTTGCGGGCCGCGTAGAGCAGCGGCGTGAACCCCTTGGCGGTCGACGGGTGGGGGTCGGCGCCGGCATCGAGGAGCGCGCGCACCACCGCGGGGTGCGCCCCCGCCACCGCCCACATCAGGGCGGTGCTCCGGGTCTCGCGGGTCGCGGCGTTGACGTCGGCCCCGTGCTCGAGCAGCACCTCGGCCACGGCCGCGCGGCCGGTCCGCGCCGCCGTCATCAGCGGCGTCAGCCCGCTCGTGCGCGCGACGTCCGCGCGGGCCCCGGCGGCCAGCAGGCGCTCGACCATCGGCAGGCTGGCGTTCTCGGCCGCCCGCTCGAGGGGGGTCACGCCGTGGTCGTCGGCCGCGTTCACGTCGGCGCCGGCCCGGATGAGCCGGCCCGCGAGGTCGCCGTCGTCCCAGTGGGCCGCCCACAGCAGCGCCGTCGCCCCGTCGGCGCGCGACGCGTTCACGTCGGCGCCGGCCTCGAGCAGGGCCCGCACCGCCTGCGCGTCCCGGGCCGCGACGGCGTCGACGAGCCGGACGTCCTGGCCGGAGGCCGCACCGGCCGCCAGCACGATCCCCGCAACGACGACGGCGACGGACACTCGTTGCATGGTCTTTCTCCCCGAAAGGACGCGCGGTGCTCGCGCCCCCCATCGATATCGGCGAATCACGGGCAGTATAGGGCAGGCCGGCGGGGAAGTCACCACGACCGGCCGGGCAGTCATAATAGGGGGCGCGGTCGACCCGGACCGTCACGGAACGAAGGAGAGAGGAATGCGAGCCACCGTCGTCTGTCTGGTGTCCCTGGCCGTCGCCGCCGGCGCCGTGCCCGACGCGGCCGGGCAGGACCCGAGCCTGGTCGACGCGGTGGCCGCGCAGGACGCCGCCGCGGTCGAGGCGTGGCTCGCGGGCGGCGCCGACGTAAACGTGCGGCGTCCCGACGGGGCCACCGCCCTGACGTGGGCCGCGCACTGGGACGACCTCGCCCTCGCGGCACGGCTCCTCGAGGCGGGGGCGGACCCCGACGCGGGCGACGACCACGGGGTGACGCCGCTCGAGCGGGCGGCCGAGAACGCCAGCCTCGCGATGGTCGAGCTGCTGCTGGACGGCGGCGCCGACGCCGGCGCGGCCCGGACGAGCGGCCTCACCCCCCTGATGACGGCCGCGCGCACCGGCGACGCCGCCATCGTCGAGGCGCTCCTCGACCGCGGGGCGGACGTGAACGCGGTCACCGCCGAGACCCGGAGCACGGCGCTGATGTGGGCGCTCGCGGCGCCCCACCACGACGTCGCGCGCCTGCTGCTCGCGCGCGGGGCGGACCCGACCCTGGAGACCTCCGCCGGGTTCACGACGCTCATGTTCGCGGCGCGCAACGGCGACGTCGCCATGGGCCGCGCCCTCGTCGAGGCCGGCGTCGACGTCAACGTGCCGGGGTCCGACGGCACCCACGCCCTGCCGTTCGCGATCATCGCGGGCCAGGCCGGGTTCGCCCGGTTCCTGCTCGACGAGGGCGCCGACCCCAACCACCGGGCGGGCGGGGTCGCCGCCCTGCACGCCGCCGCCGGCGGCGTCGGCACGTGGCTGGGCGACTGGTACCGCCGCCACGGCCGGGTCGGCGGCCGGCTCCGCGCGAGCCAGAGGCTGGAGCTGGTCGACGCCCTGCTCGCGGCGGGGGCCGACCCCAATGCGCGCATCACCTCGTGGGCGATGCTGATGTCCTACATCGGCTATCCGCGGAAGGGCGCGTTCGAGCCGTTCGCCCCCGGCACCGGCGACCTGCAGGGCGCCACCCCCCTCTGGGTGGCCGCGTTCGACCTGAACGGCGCGCCCAGCCAGGTGTTCAGCGTCATCCCCAGCTTCACCGGCAGCAGCACCGAGATACTGACGCGGCTGCTCGAGGCCGGCGCCGACCTGACCCTGACCACCGTCGACGGCACCACGCCGCTGATGGCGGCCGCCGGCCTGGGCCGGGCCACCTACACGCCGCGGCAGCCCCGCGGGGTGCGGTCGCCGACGGCGGAGGCGGCGGTGCGCCTGCTCGTGGAGGCCGGCGGCGACGTCAACGCGACCAACGAGGCCGACTTCACCGCCCTGCACGGCGCGACCTTCCGGGGCCTGAACGAGGTCATCGAGTACCTCGTGGCCCGGGGCGCCGACATCGACGCCCGCGACTTCCGCGGCCGCACCCCCTACCGCATGGCGGAGGGGGCCAAGCAGTCTTTCCAGTTCCAGAGCTGGCCCGAGACGGCCGAGCTCCTCGCCCGCCTCGGCGCCGACACCGACCTCGGCATTCCCGGCACCGTGCAGGAGCGCCTGCGCGACGTGCCCGTCGACGACGTCGCCCCCTGAATCCGGAGCCCGTCCCGGGTGGACCGCTACGGCTCGAGGTCGGCCAGAATCTTGTCGACGAGCTGCGGGACGTAGCTCCGGTACTGTCGCCGCATGCCGGCCTGCTCGCGCGGCAGGGCCCGGATGGCCTCGACGGCGCCGCGGGCGCGGTCGTCCAGGTAGTCGAGGGCGTTGAGGGCAAGCACCGCCGTGAAGATGTCGTTTTCGTCGAGATTCGCCCGCGACAACAGCCGATCGAGGGCGGGGGCCAGGTCTTCGGCCGCCCCGAACCGGCCCAGCGCCTCCGCCGCCGTCACCTGAACGCTCGTCGACGGGTCGTCGAGGGTCTCCCGCAACCGCAGACGCGCCGCGCCGACGGCGGGCTCGCCGCGGGCGAGCAGGCCGACCGCTCCCCAGTACCGCACCGCGCTGTCGGCATGGCCGAGGGCCGCCGTCAACTCCGGGACGGCGGGGACGCCGGGCCGGGTCGCCAGATCCGCCATCTCGACGATCTCGGCGAGGGGATAGCGGTCGTCGTCCCGCCCGAGGTCGTACGGCGCCCCGCCGCCGCTTCGCGCGAGCAGCTCCGGCTCGGGCAGGAAGCCGAGGTCGCGAATGGCGAACAGGTGGTCGCGCAGCGCGCCGCGCAGCCGCGCCAGGGTCGCCCCGTGCCGCGGATCGGCGGCGAGGTCGTTCACCTCGTCGGGGTCGGCCTCGAGGTCGTACAGCTCCTCCGCCGGCTTCGTCTCCCAGAAGCGGCGCTGCGCCGGCTCCAGCCGTCCCGCGTCGTACAGCGCCTTCCAGACGCGGGTAGTCGGTGTCTGGAACATGTAGGCCACGTGCTGCCCGTAGACGCGGTGGGGGGCGTAGTTCCGCACGTACAAGTACCGGTGGTCGCGCACGCCGCGGACGAAGTCGTAACGCTCGTCCATGCGGCCGCGGAACCCGTGCAGGTACTCCGCGGGCGGGTCCCGATGCGGCCCCAGCAACGCCCGCCCGTGCATGTGGTCAGGCGGGCGTATGCCGGCGAAGCTGAGCATCGTCGGCGCCAGATCGACGAAGGCCGCGAGCTCGGCGGTGCTCGCCCCCGAGCGATACCCGTCGCCGGCCAACTCGCGGAAGCGCGGCGGCACGTAGACGATCAGCGGCACCCGCAGCCCGGAGTTCAGCAGCGACCGCTTGCCCCGCGGCAGGCCGACGCCGTGGTCGCCGAAGTACACGACGACGGTGTCGCCGGCCAGCCCCGCCGCCTCGAGCTCGGCCAGGCGCTCGCCCACCTGCGCGTCCATCTCCGTCAGCCGGTCGTAGTACTGCGCCCAGTCCCGCCGCACCTCCGGGGTGTCCGGGTGATAGGCGGGGACCCGCATCCCGGCCGGGTCGTGCACCGCCTCGTGCGGCCGCTGGCGGATGCGGCTCTCGTGCGTGATCCCCAGGTTGAACACCGCGAAGAACGGCGCCGCCCCCGTCCCCCCGTGCCCCGGTCGGTTGCGCCAGTGCGCCTCGTTCGACGACTCGTCCCACACCCGGCCCGGCTTCTCGACGTTGTAGTCCTCCTTCGCGTTGTTGGTCGTGTAATAGCCGGCCGCGCGCAGAAGCTGCGGGAACATCGGCACCCCGTCGGGCAGCCGCACCCGGCTGCGCATGTGGTGCGCCCCGACGGCCGGCGGGTACATCCCGGTGATGATCGCGGTCCGCGCGGGCGCGCACACCGGCGCGTTCGACCACGCGTTCAGGTAGATCGTGCCGCGCTCGGCCAATCGATCCAGGTTCGGCGTGTCGGCGTACGCATCACCGTAGGCCCCGAGGGCGGGTCCGTTGTCCTCGCTGCTCAGCCACAGGATGTTCGGCCGCTCCTGCGCGTGCGACGGCCCGACCCCGGCGACGACCGCAGCTCCCAGCACCAACGCCGCCACGATTGCCCTTGTGCGCAAGATCGCCTCCAGTCGGCCGGAAACGCGACCCGAGCCTGCCTGGCCTGCCGCAGGCATCCGGTGCAGTTCGCCGGCATTCTACTGCGGCCGGGACGCTCGGACCGCCGGCTGGCGAACGCAAAGGCCGGGACCGATGGGCGGTCACTCTTGGATAGCGGCATCAGCGCATGGAGAGTATCCTCTTGCCGCGGGTCACCGCGCGACCACGCTCGTCGAGCCTCCCCGGCACGCACGCGTCAGGGGCGGACTGGAGGAAACCGTCGTGGGCCTTGTCGAAACCGCCGCCGATCCGTGGGGACGCTCGGTGCTGACCCATGTGGCCTGGAACGCCCTGTGGGTGTCGATATTCGTCTTCATCACCTTTCTCGTCGCGCACGCGTCCTACGTCATCCTGTCGGCGCACCGGGTCCGCGCCAGGGTGGAGACGGACGCTCTCGAAGAGAAGCACGCCGGCCTGCCGAAGCGCATCAAGCGGCACTCGTTCATGGCGCGGCTGTTCCACTGGGTGATGGCGGGGTCCATCTTCACGCTGCTGGGGACCGCGTTCTTCCCGATCATGGGGTGGCGGTTCGACTGGGTCGGCATCCACTACACGGCGGGCCTGGTGCTGACCGGGGCCATCGTCTTCCACATCTTCCACACCGTGTTCTTCCTCGACTTCTGGTCGATCTGGGTGGGCCCCAAGGACATCCCCGAGTTCAAGGCCGAGGTCATGCGCGAGGCGGGCCACGAGGTGCCGGGGCCGCACCCGGCCAAGTACCCCATCGGCAACCGCCTGTATCACCTGGTGCTGACGTTCGTGGGGTGCACGGTGGCCCTGACCGGCATGGTGATGCTGTGGCGCATGGGCACGCCGTTCATCACCCCCAACCCCTACATCCTCCCCGAGGGCGCGTGGGGCTGGATCTACGTCTTCCACGGCATGACCGGCCTGTCCCTGGCCGGGCTGAGCCTCGCCCACATCATCTTCGGGGCGCGCCCCAGGAACTGGTGGCTGACGAAGTCTATGATCGTCGGCTCGGTCTCGCGGCGCGAGTATCTGGAGCACCACGAGCCGTCGCGCTGGCCGATCAGGGTCCGGGGCGCGGCGAAGAGCGCTACCCCGGAGACGGGCGACGCCTAGCGCGCAGCTCAGGAGACCGGCGGGAGATACCGCCACTCACCCTCCGATTCCCGCACCGTCTGCCCCCCGTTGCCGTGCGTCCTCCAGGGTCGCCCCCCAAGCACATCCTCCGCGACACGAATCGCCGACAGGGTGGTAGTCGCGGCAAGGTCGGCCAGGTACTCGACGAAGGGCGGCAGGTCACCGCCGTCGGCCCACTCCAGGTTCCGAATGTAGTCGTTGCGCTGCGTCATCGAGATGACCGGCGGAAACTCCCCTGCGCGGGCGAAGACGTAGGCCATCAGCAGCCGCGCCATGCGGCCGTTGCCGTCCTGGAAGGGATGGATGCGGACGAAGCGGTGGTGCAGCCAGGCCGCCTCGACCTCGGCCGGCAGGCCGCGGTCCGCGTGACCGTGGTGCATGTCCAGCAGCCGATCCATCTCGCTGCGGGTCTGCTCGGGCGGGCAGTACTCGTGGACGACGCCGTCCGGCCGCCGCGGGTTGTTCGGCCGGATCTTGTAGTCGCCGCGAAGCAGGGGGATGGCCACGCGCCTGCCGTCGCGAATGCCCACCGCGTGCTCCTGGTGGCGGGTCAGGAGCTGATGCCAGCTCTTCATCGTGTGGTGGGACAGCGGGCGGCGGCCGGCCGCGGCCTCGAAGACGAGCTCCACGGCGGCGTGCTGGTCCTCCAGCAGGCCCTTCAAGGTCCGGTCCGACAGACCCGGCTCGAGGGCGTGGGCCGCGCGCACCCCGCCGAAGCCCTCGGCGATCAGTTGCTGGGTCACCCCGCGCCGCAGCGTGTAGAGCCCCTCTATCTGTCCGGTCTCGATGGCGAACGCGCGCGCCCGCTCCCGCAGCCAGATGTCGAGCAGGGTCCGGTCGACGCCCGGGCCCTGGAGCCGGGCGCGAGCCTCCTGCCAGCGCCGGACGCGCTCCCGGTAGTGCGACGATCCCCACGAAGCGGCGTCGGCCGGCAGGTCCTCGATGGGCCTCCAGACGGCCTCGAGCGGCTTCCCGCTCCCCATGTCGCCAGCGTAGCACGGCGGTCATGCCGCGACAACGCGGCCGGAGAATCGCCGTTTCGCGGCTGATCCGCGATCGACGACCTTGAACCCGGGCCCCGGGTTCAACGTAGGAACAGGGCAGGAGGAACCTTGATCACGGTCGACGCGCTGCGCAAGAGCTACGGCGACCTCGTCGCGGTGGACGGGGTCAGCTTCGTCGCCGGCGAGGGCGGCATCTTCGGGCTGCTCGGGCCCAACGGGGCGGGCAAGTCGACGACCATCGGCTGCATCTCGGGCCTGCTGCCGCCGTCGTCGGGCCGCATTCGGGTGCTCGGGCACGACGTGGTGCTCGACGAGCGCGCGGCGCGGTCGTGCATCGGGGTGGTGCCGCAGGAGCTCGCCCTCTACGAGGACCTGAGCGCGGCCGACAACCTCGGCTACTGGGGCGCCGCCTACGGCCTGCGGGGGCCGGCGCTGAAGCGGCGGGTCGGCGAGGTGCTGGAGCTGACCGGGCTGCTCGACCGCGCGCGCGAGCCGGTCAAGCGGTACAGCGGGGGCATGAAGCGCCGCCTGAACTTCGGCTGCGGCATCGTCCACCGGCCGCGCGTCCTGCTGCTCGACGAGCCCACGGTGGGGGTGGACCCGCAGAGCCGCGTGCGGCTGCTCGACCTCGTGCGCGAACAGGTGGCGGCGGGCACCTGCGTCCTCTACACGACGCACTACATGGAAGAGGCGCAGGCGCTGTGCGACCGCCTCGCGATCATGGACCACGGCCGCATCCTCGCGGCCGGGACGCTGGCCGAGCTGCGCGCCATGGTGGGTGAGCGCGACCTCCTGCGGCTGAACGGCAGGTTCGATGCGGATCTCGTGCGGGGCGCGGTCGACGCCCTCGGCGACGCGGCGATGGTGAGCGCCGATGCCGGCGCCCTCCTCATCGCGGCCGGCGATGCCTCGCGCCGGCTGCCGGCCATCCTGGAGGCGGTCGCCGACGCGGGGGGCGAAGTCGCCGAGATCACGCTGAGCCAGCCGAGCCTCGAGAACCTCTTCATCACCCTCACGGGACGGGAGCTGCGCGAGTGACGGGGCGCTTCATCGCCGCCACCGCCCGCAAGGACGTGCGGCGGCAGCTCGCGGATCCGGTGGGCCTGCTCATCTGGATGGGGCTGCCCCTGGCCATCGGCGGCCTGATCGTCCTCGTCACCGCCGGTGGAGAAGGCTCACCGCGGGGACGGCTGCTGGTGGCCGACGAGGACCAGTCGCTGCTGAGCGGCCTCGTCGGCGGCGCCGCGGCGCAGGGACCGATGGCCGAGCTCTTCGACGTCACGCCGGTGGACCCCGACGAGGGCCGGCGCATCATGGACGCCGGCGACGCCAGCGCCCTCGTCGTCCTGCCGGCCGGCCTGCAGGACGCGGTGCTCGGGGAGGGGACGGCGGAGATCCGGCTCGTCACCAACCCGGCCCAGCGCATCCTGCCCGGCATGGTGGAGGAGGCGCTGGAGATCGCGGTCGAGCTGGCCTTCTACGGCGAGCGCCTGCTCGGGGAGCCCGCGCGCCGGATCCTGGACGGGCCGCCGGACGGCGGCAGCTTCTTCTCCGACGACGCCGTCGCCGAGCTGACCATCGCCATCAACACGCGCCTTCGGGAGCTCGGCGACACGCTGTCGCCGCCCCTGCTCACCGTCGAGCTCGTCGATCCGCCCGACGCGGACGAGACGGACGGGCCGCCCGGCGCCGTCGACATCGGCATGCTCTTCCTGCCCGGCATGATCTTCATGTCGATCCTGTTCACCGCGCAGGGAATGAGCGGCGACGTGTGGGACGAGAAGCGGCTCGGCACCCTGCGCCGCGCCGCGGCCGCGCCCCCGCCGATGGCCGCGCTCCTCGCCGGCAAGCTGCTCGCGGGCGGGGCGGTCGTCGGCGCGGTCGCGGTGGTCGGGGTGGCGCTCGGCATGGCTCTCCTCGACCTGCCGCCGCTCCACGCCCCCCTCGCCGTCCTCTGGATCACGTTCGCGGGCGCGGTGATGCTGAGCTACTTCGTGCTGCTGCAGCTTCTCGCCTCGGGGCAGCAGGCCGGCGGCATGCTCTCGAACCTGGTGCTGTTCCCGATCGTGATGCTGGGCGGCTCGTTCTTCCCCTTCGAGGCGATGCCCGAGTGGATGGCCGCCATCGGCCGGTGGACGCCGAACGGCCTCGCCCTGGTGCGCCTGAAGGAGATCGTCGCGGGGCAGCCGGACCCCGGGGGCCTGCTCGCGGCGGCCCTCGCCATCGGCCTTCCCGCCGCCGCCGCGTTCGCGCTCTCGGTGCGGCGCCTGCGCGGCGGATTCCTGGTGAGCTGACCATGTGGGGAGACGCCCGGGTTCACCCCGGAGGCCCGGGTCGGCATCGCGCGGTTATCCGGATGGTGAGCTGATCATGTGGCGGGACGCCCGGCTCATCGCGCGGCACGACCTGCGCCGCATGCTCCTGGCCCGCGAGACCCTGCTGTGGACGTTCGCGATGCCGGTGCTCTTCTTCTACTTCCTCGGCACCGTGACCGGCGGTTTGGGAACCCCGGACCCCGACCGGCCCGACCCCATCGCGCTGCACGGCGCGGACGGGGGCGGCTTCCTCGTGGACGAGCTGACCCGCCGGCTCGAGGAGCAGAGCTTCGCGGTGGCGACGCCGGCGACGGCCGAAAAGGCGGAAGGGTACGCGCGGCGGCTGGCCCTGCCCCAGCCGGCGGCCGGCCACGACGACCTGACCGCCTCGGTGCTCGCCGGGAACCAGGCGACGCTGACCTTCGACCGCCGCGGCGACGATCTCAACCGGCAGTACGACCAGCTTCGCGTGGGCCGCGCCGTCTACACGGTGCTGGCCGACCTCGCGGCCGCGTCGGTCCTCGACGGCGGCGCGTCGGCGGAGACGTTCGCGGCCCTCGGGGCGGCGCCGCGCACGGTGACCCTGCAGGTCAGCTCCGCGGGGCGGCGGGAGGAGCCGCCGACCGGCTACGCGCAGGCCATTCCCGGCACCATGGTCATGTTCACGATGCTCGTGCTGATGACCACCGGCGGCATCACCCTCGTCATCGAGCGGAAGCAGGGGCTGCTGCGCCGGCTCGCCTCGACCCCGGTCCGGCCCGCCTCCGTCGTGGCCGGCAAGTGGGCGGCGCGCATGGCCCTGGGCGTCGTGCAGATCGGCTTCGCCATGCTCGTCGGCCGCGTCCTGTTCGGGATGGACTGGGGCGCCGCGGTCGGCATGGTGGGCCTCGTCCTGCTCGCGTGGGCCGGGCTCAACGCCTCGCTCGCCCTCCTCCTCGGCAATCTCGCGCGCAGCGAGGGGCAGATGGCGGGCATCGGGGTGCTGGGCACGATGGCGCTGGCCGCCCTCGGCGGCTGCTGGTGGCCCATCGAGATCACCCCCGCGTGGATGCAGGCGCTCGCCGGCTTCCTGCCCACCGGGTGGACCATGGACGCGCTGCACAAGCTGGTGAGCTTCGGCTACGGCCCCGCCGCCGCCCTGCCCCAC
Source organism: Vicinamibacterales bacterium (assembly GCA_965204675.1). Lineage (GTDB taxonomy): Bacteria > Acidobacteriota > Vicinamibacteria > Vicinamibacterales > UBA8438 > JAJEEA01. Next base: position 2,430,213 of record OZ242003.1, on the reverse strand, counting down.
GCGGCCGCCCTCGCCGCCGCCGCGCTCGCCGCCGCCGCCGCGGCGGCGCGGACGTTTCGCTACCAGTAGCCGCCGCCAAGTCGGCCTCGCGCAGGACCTCGACGGCCTGCCCCGCCAACGGGACCCGGTGCTCGCGCTTCGCCTTCATCCGCGTCTCCGACACCGTGAGTCACTTACCTCGCGCTCGACGTCTCCCCGAGGCGTGGAGGTGAACACCGACCCGCTTCCATGCCTGCTGCCGGCGCGAGCGGTACGACGACCTGGAGCACTCGGGCGGCGGACGACATGACGGACGGCCTGAACGACGCCCAACGGGAAGCGGTCGTCGCCTCCATCGCCGTCAACCACCGCGTCGGCAGCGTTCGGGCCGCGGGCGTCGGAGCGAACTACGCGCGGGAAAGGAGTGGAGGCGGCGTTGGTACGCGATCGCGATCATCGATCGCCTTGACGCCGTCTCGCTTCCAGGCGGGCCAGCACCAAATGCCGGTGGTAGATGCACAGCAGCACGCGCGCCGTCCGTTTCGTCGGCGGCCCACCACCCAGGTCGCCCGGTGCCGTTGACGTGCGCGCCACCCCCGCACGGCCCCGGCGTCGCAGTTTCTGCGCCGTCGGCCACCCGCCCATCCTTCCGCCCCCGTGCACGCCGGCCGTTCCGAGGTTGGCCCCGTTCTTGCTTATGAAGCACTCCGTCGACCGGCTGCCGCAGCCGCCGCGCGCTCGCAACCCGCGAGACCGGCGGGGCGGCTGAGGCGGCCTGACGAGCGATGCGGGTCCCCGCCCGAGAGGGAACCCGGGACAGGGCTGGTTCCGAATGCACGACGACCAATACAAACGCCTCTTCGCCTTCCCCCGCCTCGTCGAAGACCTGCTCCGCGGCTTCGTCGGCGGCGACTGGCTCGACGACGTCGACTTCTCCACCCTCGACAAGCGCTCCGCCGAGTTCGTCAGCGACGAGGGGCGAGCACGCCGCTGCGACACCGTCTGGCGGGTCCGGAGCCGGGGCGCCTGGCTGCACGTGCTGGTGATGTTCGAGTTCGAGTCGCGGGACGACCCCGACGTGGCCCTCCGCATCCTGGAGTGCACCGCCCTGCTCTACCAGGAGCTGGCTCGCAACGGGGCGCTGGAGCCCGACGGCCACCGGCCCCCGGTGCTGCCGGTGGTGCTCTACAACGGGACGGCGCCGTGGCGGGCACCGCGCGAGGTGGGCGAGCTGATCGCGCCGGCCCCGCCGTCGCTGGCCCGGTATCAGCCGGCGCAACGCTATGTCGTTGTTGACGAGCGGCGCGTACGGAGCGACGATGCCCCCGAGGGCAACCTGATGGCGGCGGTGGCGGCGCTGGAGCAGAGCCGGTCGATGGAGGACCTGCATCGGGTGGCGACGGCGCTCGAGCGCCGGCGGTGGGTGCCGGGCGAGGAACGCCTCGACCTGGTGTTCGCGAAATGGCTGGAGCGGTTGATGCGTCGCCTCGCGCCGCGCGACGCGCCGCCGCCGGCGGTCTCGACGGTGGAGGAGGCGAGGATGACGCTTGAAGAGCGGGTGAGCCAGTGGCCGCGGCAATGGCTGGAGCAGGGCATCGAGCAGGGCCGGGCGCAGGGCATCGAGCAGGGCCGCGCCCTGCTGTGCCGTCTGGCCGCCCGCAAGTTCGACGCCGCCGCGGGCGAGGGGCTGGCGGCGGCGCTGGCCGGCGGCGCCGACCCGGACCGCCTCGCGCAGGTCGGCGACTGGATCATCGAGTGTGAGACGGGGGCCGACCTCCTCGCCCGCGTCCGCGGCGACGGCCGGGCGGGCGGCTGAAGGGAACCGGTACACCGACCCTGGCCTGTCGATGGCGGCGACGAAGCGGTCGAGCGCGCGCTACCGCTTCCGGGCTGCCGACCACTCCGGTAACGGGTAACGAAAGCGGTTCCCTGCGTCTGCAGGCCCCAGGCGCTCGACGACGGGACACGGACGCCGCCACGCCCGGCGCCCAGATATCGGGCACGCTCGACGGCACCACGCCTCGTTCACGGCGGTGGTGGTCACGCCGTCTGGACAGCATCCGAAGTTCCCCTTGGGCGGGTGCGACGAATCGCGCCCGCTCTCTCCACTCTTACCCCGACGGCCGCACGACGAGCAGACGCGATCTGCCGCCGTCCCTGGAGTCGTTCGGCGATCACGCCGCACGTATAGGATCTGGGGACCCATGTCGACCACTGGCGCCCGTCGCGAAGACTCGCAGCCCATGAGCCCGGCCGGGCCGCCGCCCCGCGGGGACGGCCCGCTCGTGGCCCGGGCCCGCCGGACGGTCGGCGCCGGGTGGTTCCGGCACGGCGTCACCGCCGTCATCGTCGCCAACGCCGTGGTCATCGGCCTCGACACGTCGGTCGCCCTCGCCGCGCGCTTCGGGGGGGCGTTCGCGCTGGCCAGCCAGACGTTCCTCGCCATCTTCGTCGTCGAGGCCCTGATCAAGATGGCGGCGGTGTGGCCCCGGCTCCGGGACTACTTCGCGGACGGATGGAACCTCTTCGACTTCACGGTCATCGCGGTCAGCCTGCTGCCGGCCACCGGCGAGCTGGCCACCCTCGCCCGGCTCGCCCGCCTGTTCCGGGTGCTGCGGCTCGTGTCGGCGCTGCCCGAGCTGCGGCTCATCGTCGCCACCCTGATCCGCTCGGTCCCCGGCATGTTCAACGTGCTCGCGCTGATGTCCATCGTCTTCTACGTCTACGGCGTGGCCGGCTACCACCTGTTCCGCGACATCGACCCGACGCACTGGCGCACCCTCGGCATCTCGCTCCTGTCGCTCTTCCGCATCGTCACCCTGGAGGACTGGACCGACATCATGTACGCGGCCCTCGACCACCACTGGTGGGCGTGGGCGTACTTCGTGAGCTTCGTGGTGGTGGGGACGTTCGTGGTCATCAACCTGTTCATCGCGGTGGTGATCAACAGCCTCGACGAGGCGAAGCAGGACCGGCTGCGCGAGCTCGCGGCGCCGCCGACGCACAAGGAGCTGATGGCGGAGCTGTCGCGCACGCGGGACGCGCTGGCCCGGCTGCAGGAGCGGCTGGAGCGCGAATGACGCCGCGGAGAACGGGTTATTCCCGCGCCGGATAGTCCCGGCTGAACCCGTTGCGGCTGTTGGTGACGGTGAACGACCCGTCCCGCCGCGCCGAGATCCGGATCCAGCTCGCGTCCCCCATGTGGACGGTCCGGCCGTCGGGCATCTCGACGCCCTCGTCGAGGTTGGCGATGAACGCCTCGGGCGCGTTGCCGTCGCCGGCGGGGATGGAGTAGTGGTTCTGCCAGATGTCCGGCGGCGACGGCGCCGCCCGCAGGATCTCGAACGTCTGGGCGGCGCCCCCCTTGCGGGGGCCGTTGTTCATGACCGCGGCCCGCGGCGCGATGGCGTGGGTCAGCGCCTCCGAGCCGGAAGTCTCCGAGCCGTGGTGCGACACCAGGTAGAGGTCGACGACGCCGATCCGGTCGTCCGGGCACATCAGCTCGTGCTCCCGGTTCCAGTTCAGGTCGCCCATGATGACGGTGCGGAACCGGCCGAAGCCGACGAAGGTGCTGATCGACTGGTCGTCCTCCGCGTTGCCGTAGCGGCTCGTGATGTCCTCGCCGTGGAAGGTGAAGCCCTCGCAGAACGGGTTGGCGCCCCCCGCCCCCGGCAGCGGCGCGTCGAGCACGACGCCGGCCGAGGCGAGGATGCGGACGTCGAGCCCCTCGATAGGCACCCGGTCGCCCGGCGCGGCCACGACGTGCCGGGCGGTCTCACGCAGGTCCACGTACCGGGCGAAGGCGTCCAGTTGGCGCTCGCCCTCGTCGACGGTGGTGCCGTGGTCGATGAAGCTTCCGACGGGCAGCCGCTCCACGAGCTGGTGGGCGCCGCCCATGTGGTCGCCGTGGAAGTGGGTGACGATCAGGTGGTCGATGGCGGTCGCGCCGGCATCGGCCGCCGCGGCGGCGATGCGGTCGGCGTCGCGCCCGTCGAAGCCGGGCCACCCCGTGTCGACGAGCAGCGACTCGCCCGACGGAGCGACGAAGAGCGTCGCCTCGCCCCCTTCCACGTCGACGAGGTAGATCTCCAGCGTATCGTCCGCCCCGCCCTGGGCCGCCGCCGGGACGGCCGCGAGACCGAGACCGAGCACAAGGACCGAGAGGGTGCCGGCAAGTCGCATGGCGTTGCTCCTGCAATCGAGATCCGTGTATCTCGACATCGACGCCAACACGTCGCCTGCGGCCACGCTTGGCGCCCAGCCGATTCCGAAGCCCGCCCCACCGCGACCGCACAGTGCGTTGGTCGACGCTGAACGGCCGTGCCGCCTGACCGCGGCCCCCGGCGGAACGCTCACCGCCGGGCCGAACCGGACGCGGGAGTCCAGAGCCCGATTATCCTCCATCTCGCGACCTGCCGGTCGCGGCCTGCCGGCGCGTCCGAAACGTGTGTCAGAATGGAATCCAGCGATTCACTGGAGGTGACGATGCGATTCGCCCTCGCTCTCCTCGCCGTCCTGCTCGCGCCGTCCCTCTCGTTCGCCCAGTCCAACACGGTTCGGGGGTGCGTCGTCGAAGGCCCGCAGGGGGTGCTTCTGCGGGCGAGCGGCGGCGCCCGCCAGACCTTCGACAGCTACAACCTCGTGAACGAGGGCGAGCGTTTCCTGCTGGTGGGCGACAATGAGCTGCTGGAGGAGATCGCCCGCCGCGAGGGTCAGGAAATCCAGGTGACCGGCCGCATCAACCCGGACCTGCCCGGGGTGAACGCCGCGCCGCCCATCTTTCGGCCACCGGGCGGCGGCAACTTCCCGGGCGCCGGGAGGCCGCCCGCTCCTCGGGGGCAGAGCCCGTTCAACCCGCGAGTGTCGGTCAGACAGCGGGACTCGCGGCGCCCTACCGCCGAGGACGTGATCCTGGTCGAGGAATACAGGGCGGTCCGCCCCACGTGCCGCGACCCCGAGCTTCGGACCCGGTGAGCCCGCACCACGTCAGCGACCCCACGGCCGGCGGCGTCCCACGACAAAGAGGACGACGCCGACCAGGCGGCGCCAGACGAAGAGGACGCTGGTCGAGACGAGGAACAGGATAGAGGTGGTGAGGGCGTCGACGGTGACGAGCCAGCGGCTGAACCCGGACCAGAGCGGGACCACCGACAGCGCCCCGATGACGACTGCCGCCCACTCGACACGAGTCAGGACCAGCGGCGCGACGTCCGCCGCGGCACTCAGCCCGAACATCGCCGCGAACATGACGCCGGCGTCGGGCAGCGTGTCGGCCCGGAACACGACCCACAGGCACAGCACCGTCAGCAGCACGTAGCCGTGCCGCAACGGGCGCGGCCAGCGGGAGAGCCACACGGCGAGGCCGGCGTGCTCCAGCGCCACTACCCCGCCGTGCAGCAGCGCCCACGTCACGACGGTCCAGCCCGGACCGTGCCAGAGGCCCACGCCCAGGAACAGCAGCAAGATACGCCCGGCGCGGGCGAGCGGCCGCCCGCCGGAAGGGTCGAGCGACAGGCCGGGATAGTCGCGGAACCAGGCGAAGAGGGTGACGAACCAGCGGCGCCAGAACTCGGTCACCGAGTCGGCCCCGTACGGCCAGCGGAAGTTCTCGGCGAGCCGGAACCCGAACATGCGCGCGAACCCGATGGCCATGTCGGCGTAGCCGGACAGGCTGAAGTAGACCTGCAGCCCGAAGCACGCCGCGCCGAGCCACGCGTGCGTTGCGCCGAGCGCGCCGGCCGGCAGCGCGAACGCGGCGTCCGCCGGCCCCGCCAGGGCGGCGGCCAGGAACGCCACCTTCCAGAACCCCACCAGCCAGCGCCGCACCCCGTAGGCGAACGCGGCCATCGTGGCCCGCCGCTCCACGAGCTGCGCCGCGACGTCGCGGTACCGGGCGAGCGGCCCCGCGCACAGCAGGGGGAACAAGAGCAGATACGACGCGGCGGTGACGGGATTGGCCTGGGCCGGCGCCTCGCCCCGGTGGACGTCGACCACGTAGGAGACGGCGTGGCAGACCACGAACGACAGCCCCAGGGGCACCAGCAGTTGGGGAACCGCGAACCCCGGGTCCTCGAGGACTGGCGGCAGCGGTCTCGCGTACTTGAAGACCCCGAACAGCACCGCGCCGCCGGCCAACGCCACCGTGAGCAGCGCCTCCGGGAGCAGGCGGAACCCGCCGGGCGCCCCTCCCGCCCGCCGCACCCCGGCCGTCGCGAGCCCCGTCAGCCACGCGAGCAGCGCCAGGCCCCCGAGCCACCGCGCGAACGGCCCCGCCCCGCAGTAGAGGAACGCCAGACTTCCCGCCAGCAGGACAGAATTGGCGAGGACGAAGCGGCGTCCCCCTTCCCTCCATCGCCGCGGCGTGACGGCCAACGCGAGGAAGAACAGGGCCAGCAGCGACGGGAGGAAGCGGAGCAGGAAGGTCGAGTCGGTGAACAGCACGGAGCGGCAGCCGGTGATGCCGATCGCCGACCGACCGCGAACCCGCGGGCCGCCGGACGACGGCGAAACGCCGCATCCTATCAGGTTGGCCCCGACCACCGTGCACCGAACGACGAAGACGGTGGCCGCCGAGCCGTGCCCCTCTGCATCTCGCTGCGCGGCTCGTCGCGAGGTCCCGGGCAGGTGCGCGAACAGCCCGGTCGTGGTAGTGTCCGGTCACACGGCACGAACGACGGAGGAGGCACCATGACACGACAGTATTTTTCGCGGGGACCCGCGGCTAGGCTGACGGTCGCACTGCTGATGGCCGCGGGCCCGGCCGCCGACAGCGCCGCCCAGGAGGGCCGCGAGGCGATGCTCGCCCGCGCGGCGGAAGCCGAGCTCGACACCGAGTACGAGGCCCCGCCCGGCGACCCCCTGTGGCACCACACCGCCGGCTTCGCCAAGACCCTGTGCTCGGCCGTCTTCGTCACCGGCCTCGACCCCGCATTCGCGGCCCAGAACGTCGGCTTCTTCAGCGGCCCCTACGAGCAGCGCCGGCACGTGACGGGCATCGAGGTCGACCAGGACGAGCGCCGGGTGCGCCTGACCCTGCCCGACGGCGTGGTGCGGACCGCGAAGTTCAACGGCGACCACGGCTGCGTCGCGCTGCCCATCGACGCGGAGGACGTGTTCTTCGAGCCGGTGGACATCCCCAGCACCCTGCCCGACCCCTGGACGCAGATGTGGCCGATGGGCGACGCGGTACCGAACTCGCCCCTCTCCGAGGGCGTTGACGCCGCGAAGGTGGCCGAGGCGGTGGACGCCGCATTCGACCCGCCCGAGGGACTGACGGCGGCGTTCGTGGTGACCCACCGGGGGCGCATCATCGGCGAGCGCTACGGCCCCGGCATCGACCTGCACACGCCCCTCGAGAGCTGGTCGATGGGCAAGAGCCTCACCGCCACCCTCATGGGGGTGCTCATTCAGCAGGGCGTCTACGACCTGTGGCAGCCGGCCCCGGTGCCCGAGTGGCAGACCGAGGGCGACCCGCGCCAGGCCATCCGCATCGCCGACATCCTGCGCATGTCGAGCGGCGTGCGCTTCCGCGGCGTCGCCGACCCCGACCTCGACCCCGCCCTCGGCTACCCCGACCACCTCTACGTCTATACCGGCACCGTCAACTCGTTCGAGTGGGCGGCGACCCGCCCGCAGCAGTGGCCGCCGAACACCATCGGCCGCTACCGCAACTCGGACCCGGTGCTGACCAACTACCTCGTCCGCCTCGGGGTCGAGGGCCGCGGCGACGACTACCTCTCGTTCCCGCAACGCGAGCTCTTCGACAGGATCGGCATCCGCGGCATGGTGCTCGAGACCGACCCCTACGGGAACTACCTCCTCCAGGGCTACGAGCTCGCCCCCGCCCGCGATTGGGCCCGCCTCGGCAACCTCTACCTGCAGGACGGCGTGTGGAACGGCGAGCGCATCCTGCCCGAGGGCTACGCCGAGTTCGTCAGCACCATCGCCCCGGCCTGGGAGGCGGACGGCCGGCCCATCTACGGCGGCTTCTTCTGGATCAACACCACCGGCACGTTCCCCGTGCCGCGCGACGCCTACTATATGTCGGGGGCGGGCGGCCAGACGACGCTCATCGTCCCCTCGCACGACCTCGTCGTCGTGCGCCAGGGCCACTACGCCGGCGCCGGGGCCGGCGGCCGCGCCCTGCGCAACGCCCTGGCGCTGCTGATGGAGGCGATACCTCCGAGCGAGTAGCGTCCGCGCAGAAGCCGTACCAAGCCCGGGGAGAAGGCGTCGCCTTCTCCCCGGGCCACCTTCGCGCCGCGCCGCGCCGCCCGCCCGCGCCCGACCGTCCATGCCGGCTTCCGAGCTAGTCAGAAACACCACCACCACTTGAGCTTGACGGGTGCGCCCGCCGTTCTCACTCCCCGAAAACCGCCGCGGGTTCCCGACCCACCGCATGTCCCCGCTCATGACGAAGACATCCCCGCCCGCGGAATACTCCCACCGCCGGCGAGTATCGACCCTTTCCGCGGCCGACTTCAGCTCAGCCGCGCGCGGCCTGAAACGCACCACAGCAACATCCCGGCCTCGCCGCTCCACGTTCTCCGCGGTCCGCCCTCATTCCGGCGCCCCCCCCCCCGGGGGCCGAACCATCCACCGAGCGCCGCTGCGTGATGATAAGATGTCTTCGCTGTGTCTTGTTCCGTCACCGTCTCCATGCCCCAACGTCCACCCGGCCCCCGCACCATGCGCTCCCCGAAATCGGCTGAACCTGTGCTCGTTTTTCCTTGAGTGTCGCCCAGCCCCGGACGACTAGATCCAATGACGCGCGCCAGCATCGCAACACACGACATCCCGCAGCCCACCGTCTGGGTAGTTCGCGCCCACAACGGACGCACCAGCACCAGCTTCCTCAACGGCAGGTACATCGCGGTGGGCTGGTTTGACGTCTCCGCCGTCGGCAGTCGCAGTACAATCCGCCAGCGTTATGAACAAGAGTATCCTGACGCGCCCCCGGGCCGCATCGCCAACGAAATAGGCCAGCTCGCTGCGTTCTGTCTCGAAATGGCGCTTGGTGATTATGTCGTCACACCCGAAACCGATCAGTCACTGTACTACGGTCGAGTAGCCGGTCCCTGTGTCTATGCGAAAGACCACGACGGCTATCGTTACTCTAATCGCCGAGCCGTGGACTGGGCAGAGGCGCCACTCTGCCGGTCCCGACTGCCGGCATCGTTGCAGGCCGCGCTTGATTCACCGCGAACCGTGTTTCGTGTCAGCCAGTCGCGCGAGTTCCTCGTCGCTATCGGTAGCGCCAGCGACACGCTTCCCACCCAAGCCAAACACGCTACGCCCAAGCGCCGACCGATGCCGACTGCCGTCAAGGCAATCAAAGACCGCCTAATGGCAGATGCTGGTGAGATTGCACTTGAAACTGCCCGGATACTCACCGACCTACGCGAACGTAATCCCGGAACTCCGGATACTGTTTTGAAACGCCGGGCCGGTCAGACGCTTCAGGATCGCTATAACAAAGCTGCATGGAGACATGCTGCACGTAATGGAATCGTTCCACTCTCTGACTGTCCGCAGTTCGCGCGCCGAGGACTGGATAGCTCCGATACCTCTCTGAATGCGACGGGTGCATCTAATCCCTTGCCGCGAGATCACTCTATGGCCGCCTCGCACTCTACTGCTGCCGTCGATCGTGATGATTCTATCGAAGACGAGACATCGCCCATCCCAGACCACGCCGGCACATCGGAACCCACACAAGACAGGTCGCCACGCGATGAAGTCGACCCCGACACGGGACTGGTGGTCGAACGGGACGATCCACAACCAGAAGCCATCGAACGCCCATTCGACCCAGCCAAGATCAAGGTCCACACGGTGCAGGTCGTTGTCGATCAACTCATGTCGCGCATCCACTACGAGGAGATCGATCTGGCACCCGACTTTCAGCGGATGTCCGGCATCTGGAACGCCAAACAGAAGAGTCGCCTGATCGAATCGCTCTTGCTACGCATCCCGATCCCGGTCTTCTACGTCGCGGCCAACGAGGAAGAGCACTGGTCGGTAGTCGACGGCGTGCAGCGGCTCTCGACCATTCGTGACTACGTGAACGGCAAATTCCCTCTGACGCGCCTCGAGTACCGTGGCGAACTCAATGGCCAGCGATACGACGATCTGCCACGGGCGATGCAGCGGCGGATCAGCGAGACCGTATTCATCATCAACGTCATCGAACCCGGGACACCGCCGGAGGTCATGTTCAACATCTTCCGTCGCATCAATACCGGCGGAACACCGCTTAAGGGCCAGGAGATCCGCCACGCCCTAAATCCGGGCCCGGTCCGGGATTACCTGAAGGGACTGGCCAGTTCCACCGAGTTCCTGAGTGCCACGGCCGGATCCGTCAAACCGAACCGGATGGCTGACCGCGAATGCGTACTTCGATTTCTCGCATTTTACATGGACCCGTGGGAACAATATGCGACCGATTCCCTAGACAGCCATCTCGAGGCAGCCATGAAGACAATCAACTCCATGGCTTCCGACCGGCGGGACACCCTCGGAGTGGACTTCAAAAAGGCCATGGCGGCCGCGACCCGCGTTTTCGGAGACGACGCGTTCCGTAAGCGCTTCCGACCGGGCGCGATCCGCAACCAGATCAGCATTGCGCTGTTCGAGACGTGGGCGGTACAGCTAGCGCGCTGCTCGTCCGGCCAGATCGAGCGGCTCGTGGCACAACGTGAGGCAGTAAGGAAGGGCTTCATGGCGCTACTGAACACGGACACCGAGTTCGAAAAGGCCATCTCCGTGTCCACGGGCACGACCCGACGGATTCGGAAACGATTCGCCGCCATTCGGGATCTGGTGCAGGAGTTCCTCTGATGCTGCGGCGAATCGGACTGACGAACTTCAAGTGCTTCGAGGCACTCGACCTGCCGTGCGCGCCGCTGAACCTGCTGTGCGGCCTGAACGGGATGGGGAAGAGCAGCGTCATTCAGGCGCTGCTGGTCCTGCGGCAATCGTTCCAGACGGGAGATCTGCTGGAAGGGCGGCTCGTGCTCGGCGGGGCCTTGACCGATCTCGGCGCCGGCTCGGACGTGTTGTTCGAGGACGCCGAGGAGGAAGTCATCGGTTTCGAATTGCAGCGCGGGGAGACCCCCGATTGCTGGGCTCAGGCATTCGGGTACTCGCGGACCGGCGATCAACTGTCGGTCGTCGGGCCGGCGGTCGAGGCCGGAGTCCCCCAGCTCTGGCGCGCGTTCCCGCCGTTCGGCGGACAGTGCCACTACGTCCAGGCGGAACGGGTCGGCCCCCGCAAGTCCTATCCGTTGTCCGAGATGCTGGCACGCCGCGGCGACCTGGGGACCCGCGGCGAGTACGCCTGGAACTTCCTGAACGAGCACCAGAACGACATTTTCCCGCCCGACGATCCCCGTTGCGGCGACGTTTCGGGGCGCCGGCTGGTCGACGCCGTAGACCACTGGCTGCAGGACGTCAGCCCCGGCGCCCACCTGCAGCTCGAGTCGGTACGCGCCGCCGACACCGTCATCGCCGGCTTCGTCTTCGAGCGCCCCGGCGATGTGGCGACCCGCCGCCACCGCGCCACCAACGTCGGCTTCGGGCTTTCCTACGTGCTGCCTGTCGTGCTGGCGCTCCTGGCGCCGCGCGGCTCGCTGTGCCTGATCGAGAACCCGGAGGCGCATCTTCATCCCCGCGGACAGACCCGCCTGGCGGAGCTTGCCGTGCGGGCGGCGGCAGCCGGGGTCCAGGTGTTCGCCGAGACCCACAGCGACCACTTCATGGACGGCGTGCGCATCGCGGTCCGCGATGGACTGATCGCACCGGCGGACGCCGCCATCCACTATTTCGAGCGTGACGGGGGGCGCACGGTCGTCTCGTCCCCGGAGGTCGACGCGGACGGGCGCTTGTCGCACTGGCCGGGCGGGTTCTTCGATCAGCACGACGAGAACCTGGCGCGACTACTCGCCCCGCGGAGCCGCCCCGACTCACAGGAGTCGGCCGCGACACCGGCGGCAACCGCAACGCCGGCGCCGCCCAGCACCGGACGGTTGTGTCCGGTCACCGGGCAGCCCGTGCAGAGCGGGCGCACGTTCGCCGGCCCGGGCTCGGACGTCAAAGCGAAGTCCGTCATCAACGACCTGTTGCGGGGCAACCAACGCGAAGCCGACGAGAAGCTCGCACGCATGGCGGATCCGGAGCGGCTGAGAACGGCCGCCGACAGAGCCCGCAAGGCGGGGCTGAAAGCCATCGCGAAGCCGAGCGACTGGCTGTAGCAGGACTCGGGCGGGGAATCCGACGTGCGCGAGATGATCCTGAACCACGCCAGTCTGGTCCCCTGCGGGCGCGACGAGGCGGTGGGGTGGCTTGCGGACACCGCATCCGGAATGGCGGCGCTCGTCCAGCACGGCGCGGCGGTCGCGAGCCTGCGGATGTGCCGATCGGTCCACGAAGTCCGTTGCTCGCCGGGTCGATCGTTGTTCGACGCGTATCAGGATCTGCGGCGGCGAGGGGCGCTGGAGGAGTATCGGTTCCTCATGCGGTTGAGCGCGAAGTCCCCGCTCCTGCGCGATGTCGGGGCAGACTCCGCGGATAGATTCCTGAGATGCGAAGAGAAGACGCTGCCTGAGGAAGACGGCGCACCGCTCCTCCTGTGTGCCGTCACGGACGCGATCGCGGTCAGCCTACCGTCCGAGCCGGCGTGGGACCGCGACCGGGTCACGGTCGATTTCCTCGAGCTGCTGCCGGACGGCTCTCTTGTGGAAGAGGGAGAGGCGGTTGACAACCTGGCCCGGTCGCCGCACGGCGCCGCCATCGTCCAGCGCCACCGCGAACGCCTGCCGCCGCCGCGCGACGCCGCAGCATTCTGGCGGCAACGAGAGCAGTTGTTCCCTCACCTGACGTTCGGCCCTGACGTGGAGCGCCAGTGCGGGACGTTGAACGTCGGGGTCCTGTCGACGGTCGTCAACCGGCTGATGGAACTCGACAGGGCGGCCAGTGCGTGGCGCGATGGCGCGGCGCCGTCCTGGACGTGCAAGGTCACCCCCGAGAGCAACCGGGTGATGAGTCATCCTACGCTCCGCGAGGCTCGGCGGTTCCGCTCGGTCAACGGGGCTCGCGTGATCTTCGAGTGGCACGCACGCTTCGGGAGCGGCGGGCGCATCCATCTGCGCTTCGACGCGAGCATACGAGAAGTCGAGATCGGCTACGTCGGCCCGCATCTCCCGCTGTAGGCCGTCACTTCTTGCCGACCCTGGCGTACCGCTCCCGCGACCGGCAGGCCGAGAAGACTGCGGCCGGTCGGCCGCATCTCGGCCAGATCGCCCTCCCGGAGTCCCGAGCCCGAACGGCAGGATCCCTCACGTGAGGGTGCTCGCGGCGCGGGCAATCGTGGACACCGTGAGATCCCAGCGACCGGCCTGTTCCACCAGGAATCGGCGAGTCGCCGGGTCGACCGCTGCCACGTCGCCCTCGTCGAAGTACGCCAGGGCCTTCACCGCCTCCATCGGTGGAAAGCGGTGACCGTACAGCGCCGCGGCGGCGCCGAGTCCGTCTTCGAGCGGTACGCCGGCGCGCAGGATTGCGGCGAGGTCGAGGTAGTCCCTTGCGGCGACACGCTGCAGGAGCACCTTGAGCTTGGTGCCGAACAGATCGAGCAACGACGCGACCAGGACGACGCCGTCGTCGGTCCGCTGGGGCTCTCCCACCCGGCCGGTATCGATGCCGCCGAAGAACGAGACCTTGACAGGCGGCAAGCGGTCGGATGGCTTCGTGGAAACGGTCAGGGTGTCGGGCTCGCGTTGCAGGACCTCGGCGCCGGCGAGACCGGGCAGCTCGAACAACGCGTCGACATCCAGCGTTTCCGAGGAGAAGAAATCGAAATCGACCGACGATCGGTGCCCCAGCCTCAGCGCGAGCGCGGTGCCGCCGTACAGGACGAGCGAATCGGGCACGTCGCCGAGCGCCGGCCAGAGCGCGCGTTGCGCTTCCGGGAGCACGTCGAGCATCGGCGTGAACGTCATCGCGGCAATCGCGGCGGCAGCCGCCGCGACGGCGGACCCGCGGCCGGATCGAGGCCGAGCCGGCGGCGCCAGAAGCTCCAGGAGCGACGATTGAACACGCCCACCGGGGGATCGAGCAGCACTTGGCGCAAGTCGGCCTCGGACACCCGCGCCAGGAGCCAGCGGACGTCGTCGACGGTGCCCAGCGTCATCATCTGGGCGAGCAGGAGCCGCCGATCCGCCAGCGTGCTTTCCGCCGGCTGCCACCAGACGTACTTCGAGGCCATCGCCTCGCTGCGCTCATCGCCGACGAGCCGGTCACTGCCCATCACCACTACCAGAATAACGTCTACCCGGGGGATCCGGTTCGACAGCAGCCGAGTCCGGGCATACCATGACGCAGGATCCGGAACACCGCCGGGTGCATGGTCATGAGATCCGGGTCCGGGCGGTGCCGGACCCCGTTCGCGGAGACACAGAGATGACACGAGACCTGACGCTGCCGACTCGACGACGCTTCCTGCAGACGGCCGGCGGGTTCGCGGCGGGGGCCGCGGCCCTGGGAGGGCGCAGGACGGAAGCGGCGGGGGCCGCGGCCCTGGGAGGACGTGCGGCGGGGGCGCCCCGCGCGCAGGGGCCCGCCCTGCGGATACGCGCCGTCGACGCCTACCCCATCTACATCAACCAGCGCTCGGACGGGCTGCTCGACGCGCCGACGTTCTCGGGCGACGACGACCCCCGGCGCTGGCGCTGGGGCGGGCCGTTCGAGCAGTTGCCTTCGGCCATCATCGCGGTCGTCAAGACCGACCAGGGGGTGACCGGCTTCGGCATGGGGGCGGGGGGCAGCGCCGCCGTCGAGATAATCGACGGGCACCTGAAGCACCTGCTGATGGACGCCGACCCCCTGAACGTCGAGCAGCTCTGGGACCAGATGTACCAGTCGGCCATCTTCTACGGGCGGCGCGGGGTGTTCGCGATGGCCCTGAGCGCGGTGGACAACGCCCTCTGGGACATCGCGGGCAAACATGCGGGCCAGCCCGTGCACGAGCTGCTCGGGGGCGCCTCGCGCGACCGCATCCCCCTCTACCAGACTGGGGGCGACGTCGCGGCGGGCTTCGCCGCGGGCGTGCGGAACTTCAAGCGCAGCCTGCCCGTGAACCCCCTGACCCCGCCCGACGTGCTCGACCGGGCCATCGACTCGGTGCTCGAGGCCCGCGACGTCCTGGGGCCGGACGGCAACCTCATGACCGACTGCGTCTCGCGCAACGGCACCGTCGACTGGGCGGTTGGGGTGGCGGAGCGGCTGCGGCCGGCCGGGCTCTACTTCATGGAGGAGATGCTGTCGCCCGACGACGTGTTCGGCTACGCCGAGCTGGTGCGCCGCATCGGGGGCGGCGGCCCGGGGTGGACCCGCGTCGCGTGCGGCGAGCACGAGTACACCGAGCACGGCTTCGAGGTGCTGGTGCGGCTCGGCTCGGCCGAGATCCTCCAGCCGGACATCACGTGGTGCGGCGGCACCACC
Organism: Vicinamibacterales bacterium; assembly: GCA_965204675.1. GTDB lineage: Bacteria > Acidobacteriota > Vicinamibacteria > Vicinamibacterales > UBA8438 > JAJEEA01. Next base: position 2,414,736 of record OZ242003.1, on the reverse strand, counting down.
GCGGGGCTCCGCATCTCGCGGCTCGTCGAGGCGGCGGGGCTCGAGATCATCCCCCACCGCGGCGCCAGCTCCTGGGGGCTCCCCATCGCGCTCATCTCGCCGAGCTGCACCATGGCCGAGAGCTTCCCCGCCGGCTCGGCGATTCTCGACGCGATGTCGCCGCCGGTGGAGAACGGCGCGGTCGTGGCCCCCGCCGAGCCGGGCTTCGGGACGACCCTGACCGAGGAGATGGTGCTGGACCACCGGCTGGCCGGGCGGACCGTTGTATAGTGAGGCGTCGTTTCCGGAACGTGAATGAACGGAGGCTTTCAATGAGACGAATTGCAGTTCTGGCCGCGGTAGTCGCGATCGGCCTCGCGGCCGCCGTCAGCCGCCCCGTGGCGCAGGGCAACGTGGCCGAGATCGAGCACGTCAAGGACAACCTGTACATGATCACCGGCGGGGGCGGGAACACCGCGGCCCTCGTCACCGGCGAGGGCGTCGTGCTGGTCGACACCAAGAACCCCGGGTGGGGCGAGGCCATCCTCGACAAGGTCCGGACGGTGACCGACGAGCCGGTCACGATGATCATCAACACCCACACCCACGGCGACCACGTGGGGAGCAACATCGACTTCGCGCAGCCGGTCGAGGTGGTGGCCCACGTCAACACCCGGACCAACATGGAGCGCATGCCCGCGTTCCAGTCCGCCAGCGGGCAGGAGTACCTGCCGGGCACGACCTACGAGGACCGGCTGACCCTGCTCGACGGGGCCAACCGGATCGACCTCTACCACTTCGGCCCCGGCCACACCAGCGGCGACTCCGTCGTGGTCTTCACCGGCCTCGGGGTCGCCCACACCGGCGACCTGTTCGCGTGGAAGGGCACGCCCTACATCGACGTGAACAACGGCGGCAGCGGGATCAACTACGGCAGGACGGTGCTCGCCGCGGCCGACGGCATCTCGGGCGTCGACACCGTGATTCCCGGGCACAGCCCGGTCATGGGCTGGGCCGACTTCCGCGAGTTCGGCGAGTTCAACCGCGACTTCCTCGCGGCCGTCGAGGCCGGCAGGGCCGAAGGCAAGTCGGCGGCGGAGACCGCGGCCTCGCTCGACCTCCCCGAGCGCTACGCGAACTACGCGATGAGCCGGGGCACCCTGACCAGCGCCGAGGACAACGCCGAGAAGATCTACGCCGAGCTCGAGTGACGCGCGCCGCGCAGTCCAATCCGCCGGACGGGGCAGCCGGAAGCCCCGTCCGGCGCGACCGCGTGAATCCCGCGCTGAAACCCTCGAACAACGCGGCCACGGATCGGTCGGCGGCGGGCGTGCACGCACATCGTCGGTTCCATGGGCACCCAGGTCGCCGTCAACCACCGCACCCAGTACGAATACGACCGGCTCGTGACCCTGGCGCCGCATGTCGTCCGGCTGCGGCCGGCGCCGCATTGCCGCACGCCCGTCACCCGCTACTCGCTCCGCATCGACCCGCCCGACCACTTCCTCAACTGGCAGCAGGACCCCCACGGCAACCACCTCGCCCGCGCGGTCTTCCGGACGCCCGCGCGCCGGCTCCGCGTCGAGGTGGACCTGGTCGCCGAGCTGACGGTGATCAACCCGTTCGACTTCTTCCTCGAGCCGTCGGCCGAACGCTTCCCCTTCGATTACGAGCCGTGGCTGGCGAAAGACCTGCGCCCGTGCCTTGAAACGGAGCCGCCCGGTCCCGAGCTGCGCCGGTTCCTGGCCGACGTCGACACGCGGGCACGCTCGACCGTGGACTTCCTGGTGACGTTGAACGGAGACATCGAGCGGCGCATCGACTACGAGACCCGGATGGAGCCGGGCATCCGGACCTGCGACGACACGCTGGCCCGGGGCCGCGGCTCGTGCCGGGACAGCGCCTGGCTGCTTACCCAGATCCTGCGGAACCTGGGGTTGGCCGCGCGGTTCGTGTCGGGCTACCTGATACAGCTCGTCCCCGACGTCAGGCCCCTCGAAGGACCGCCGGGGCCGTCCCGCGACTCCGCCGAGCTCCACGCCTGGGTCGAGACGTACCTGCCGGGGGCGGGCTGGGTGGGGCTCGACCCGACCTCGGGCCTGCTCGCGGCCGAGGGCCACCTGCCGGTGGCGGCGACGGCGGAGCCGGCGACGGCCGCGCCCATCAGCGGCACGGTGTCGCCGGCGGAGGTCGAGTTCGACCATGCGGTGACGGTGACACGCCTGGGCGGGGCGCCGCCGGAGGCGGAGCCTTGACGCGGCCGCCCGCCTACGCCCCCCTCGCCGGCCACTACGACGAGATGGTGGAACGGGACGGCGCCCGCCGGACGCACTGGGAGGCGATGACCCACGCCCTCGCCGCGGCCGGCCGGCACGAGCTGAACCGCCGGACGCAGGAGGCCCGCCGGCTCATCCGCGACAACGGCATGACGTTTCACGTCCACCGGGGGGGCGGCACGCGGGAGCGCCCCTGGCCCCTCGACCTCATCCCGTGCGTGATCGACGGGGCCGAATGGGCCCACCTGGAACGGGCGGTCGTCCAGCGCGCCCGGCTCTACGAGGCGGTCCTCGGCGACCTCTACGGCCCGCGGCGGCTCGTGCACGAGGGCGCCCTGCCCGCGGACTGGCTCCACGCCAACCCCGCTTTCCTGCGCGGATGCGACGGGCTGCAGCCGCCGGCGGGACGCTGGCTCCCCCTCTATGCCGCCGACCTCGTGCGGGCGCCGGACGGGGGCTGGTGGGTGCTCGGCGACCGCACCGAGGCGCCGGCCGGGCTCGCGTTCGCGCTGGAGAACCGCATCGTCGTCAACGCGGTGCTGCCCGACGTGCTGGTGGCGTCGAAGGTGCGGCGCCTCGCCGGCACGTTCGAGGCCCGCCGGATGTCGCTCGCCGCGAGCGCACCGGGGCACCGGGAGAACCCCCGCATCGTCGTCCTGACCCCGGGGCCGGCGTCGGAGAACTACTTCGAGCATGCGTTCCTGGCCCGCTACATGGGCTACACCCTCGTCGAGGGCACCGACCTGACCGTCCGCGACTACCGCGTCTACATCAAGACGCTGGGCGGCCTGCAGCCGGTCGACCTGATCCTGCGCAGCCAGCCGTCGGAGGCCTGCGACCCGCTGGAGTTCGGGGGGCCGTCGCAGAGCGGCGTGCCCGGGCTCGTGGAAGCGGTGCGGCGCGGCAACGTGGCCGTCATCAACCCGCTGGGGGCCGGCGTCGCGCAGTCGCCGGCCCTGATGGCGTTCCTCCCCGACCTGTGCCGCCGCCTCCTCGACGCGGACCTGCTGCTGCCGTCGGTGGCCACGTGGTGGTGCGGCGACGAGGCGGCCCGCGCGCACGTTCTCGACCGCCTCGACCGCCTCGTGATCAAGCCCGCCTATCCCAGCGTGCGGCGGGAGCGGACCTTCGGCCGGCGCCTCCCCGAGGGGCAGCGGGCCCGGCTCGCCGACCGCATCGCGCGCCAGCCCCACCGCTACGTGGCCCAGGAGCAGGTCGCGTTGTCGACGACCCCGGTCCGGGTGGCCGGCGGCCTCTCCCCGCGCTTCCTCGTCATCCGCGTCTACGCCCTGTCCCAGGGCGACGGCTACGACGTGCTGCCGGGGGGACTGGGCCGCGTGTCGTCGTCGACCGGCTCCCTCGACGTGACCCTGCTCGGCGGCGGCAGCAGCAAGGACGTCTGGGTGGTGGGCGAGACGGCCGAGCCCCACCGCTCGCTGATCCCGGCCAGCGTGTCCCCCATCGGCGTCAGCCGGGCCACGTTCGATCTGCCGAGCCGGGTCGCCGACAACCTCTTCTGGCTGGGCCGGTACTCCGAGCGGGTGGGGGCGGCGGTGCGGCTGCTGCGCGCGGCGATGCCGCTGCTCTCGGAGGAATCGTCGCGCCGGTCGACGGCGGCGCTGGCCGGCGCCCTGAGCTTCCTCGCCGACCTCGACTACGTGCCGCGGGGAGCAGGCATCGCCGGCCTCCCGCCCGTTCGCGCCCTGCAGGCCGCGGTCGGGGCGATGCTATCCGAATCGGACCGGCGCGGCGGCCTGCGCTGGCAGGTGGAGCACCTGCGCAACGCGGCGTGGCTCTTGCGCGACCGCCTCTCGGCGGACTCGTGGCGCATCATCAGCCGCCTCGAGTCCGACCTCCGGTCGGGCCGGTCCGGCCGCCGGGAGCGAAGCGGCCTGCGCCGCACCCTGGACCAGATGGTCATGATGCTCGCGAGCTTCAGCGGCGCCGTCAGCGAGGGCATGACCCGGGGTCACGGGTGGCGCCTGCTCGACATCGGGCGCCGGCTCGAGCGCGCGCTGCAGGTGCTCCTGCTCCTGCGTCACGGGCTGACGACGGTGGCCGAGGACGAACGGGCGCGCATCGAGCTCCTGCTCGACGCCACCGACAGCGCCATCACCTACCGGTCGCGCTATCTCACCTCGCTGCGGGCCAACCTCGTCGTCGACCTCCTGCTGCTCGACGACGCGAACCCGCGGGGCGTGGCGTTCCAGCTCGATCGGCTGAAGCAGCATGTCGCGGAGCTGCCCGACCCGCCCACGCCGGGCCGGACGTCGCCGGAATCGAAGCTCGTCACCGCGGCCGTCGCGGCCGTCCAGCTCGTCGACCTCGACGAGCTGTGCGAGGTGCGCGAGGGCCGGCGCCACGCGCTGACGGCGCTGCTCGACCGGGTCCAGGGGGACCTGGGCGGCCTCTCGGACGCGCTGACCCGCGACTACCTCACCCACGCGGTTCCGGTCCGGCACCTGGCCCGTCCCTCGTCGCCCGACGGCCCCGCCGGGCGCCCGACCAACCCGCCGGGAATCGGCACCGTCCTGCGGGGCTGACCCTGACGAGCCGATGAGCACCGCACCGCCGCCCGGGCGCGAGTACCGTGTGAGGCACACCAGCCACTACGCGTACGCCGAGACGGTGTCGCTGTCCATGCACCAGGTGCGGCTGACCCCGCGGGCGAGGGGAATACAGACCGTGCGGGACACCCGGCTCGTGATCGATCCGCCGGCAAGCGGCTCGGTCACGCGCGAGGACTACTTCGGCAACGCCACCACGACCTTCACGATCCAGGACGCGCACCGCCACCTGCGGGTGACGGCGGAGAGCCTGGTGTCGGTGTCGGCGCCCGCCGCGGCCGGCCTCGACTCGCCGGCGCTGGCCGAGACCGTGGCCCGGCTGCGGACGCGCGAGACGGCGGGCGAGCTGGCCGCCGTCGAGTACCAGGTCGAGTCGCCGCTCGCCCCGCGGGGCAGCCTCTACGCCCGCTACGCGGCCCCGCTGCTCGACCCGCGCCGGCCGCTGCTCGAAGGCGTCGACGCGCTCATGCGGACCATCCACCGGGAGTTCCGGTACGACCCCGTCGCGACCACCGTGTCGACCCCCGTCTCCGAGGTCCTGGAGGGCCGCCACGGCGTCTGCCAGGACTTCGCGCACCTGATGATCGCCTGCCTGCGGTCGCACGGCGTCGCCGCCCGCTACGTCAGCGGGTACCTGGTGCCCAAGCCCGGCGTCGTCGGGGCGCAGGCGTCGCACGCGTGGGTGTCGGTCTACTGCCCGGGCGTCGGGTGGGTGGACTTCGACCCCACCAACGACCTCCGGCCGGCGGGCGGGCACATCACCCTGGGGTGGGGGCGCGACTTCGAGGACGTCAGCCCCCTGAAGGGGGTGACGGTCGGCGGGGGGAGCCACGACGTGACGGTCGAGGTGCTGGTTACGCCGGCAGGGTGAGAGCAGGCGTCCGCGCCGGCGGGCGAGGCCGTCACCGGCAGGAAGGCGCCGACTCGCCGACTCCTCGGAGTGGGTCCGGCGGGCAGGGAAGGGGAAGGCGACCTGATGACGGCCGCCGACGAGCCTGTCGGCGCCCCGCGCTCCTCACGCGGGACGCCGACAGGCCGTGCGGAAAGCGGATCTGCAGGCGACGATTCCCGCCCTACTGCTCCTGCTCGGCCGTGTCGAGCTCCGCGACCCGCGCGCCGGTCAGGATGTTGAGCAGCCCGTAGTTCCCCTCGTGGCACGCGTACTCGTACATGCCGTTGCCGCGCTTCATCGGCAGGGCGGCGGTGAACGGCGCGGTGAACGAGGTCGGGTCGTCCACGGTGTACTCGTAGAGCAGGGTGTCGTCGGCCACCCGGCTGAAGCGCTCGGTCAGGTGCAGGGTGGTTCCGGTGCCGACGGCCTGCGCCACCGTCGGATTGAAGCTGGCCGTCTTGTCGCTGAAGTTCGTCGTCTCGACGACCAGGGTGTCGCCGTCCCAGTAGCCGCGCGAGTCGCCCATCCACTGGGTGAGGCCGTCGGGCAGGTGCTCGCGCCCGTCGAGGGGCACGATGCGGGCGTCGTGCACCATCTCGTTCAGAATCGCCACGTGGTCCGAGGTCTGGAACACCTGGATGTTCTGGTTGTAGCCGGCGGGCACGATGGGCGGGCCCGAGTTGAACCCGAGGATGCACCGCTCGGCGAGGCCGCGGTCCTCGTAGCTGTCGGCCCCGATGCCCGCCGCCCGCGCCCGCACGGGACGGGTGCCGGGCCGGTCCTCGCCCAGCGACAGCTCGATCAGCTCCACCCCGGGCTGCAGCGCCGGCAGGCGGCCGGTCGGGGGATCGACGATGAGCGACGTGCGCCCGTCGTCGACGACCGAGGCGTCCTGGTCGACCCAGTAGCGGTTGTAGCCGCCGACGTTGCCGCCCACCGGCAGCGGCTCGTCGCGCACCTCGCTGGGGGCGTTGGCCGCGGCGTTGTTCTCGGCCGCCCTGGCCTCGATCTCGGCGATCTCCTCCGCCGACAGGACCGCCTTGTCCTGGTCCGCGGGTCGCTGCAGCGGCGTCAGCGACTGGAAGTCCCAGACCCCCTGCAGGTCGGGCTTGCCGTCGGGGAGCCGGGGCGGCTCGTAGGTCTGGGCGCCGGCCGAGGCCGCCGCCACCAGCAGCGCACCGACGATCGCAAGGCTTCGTACTCTCATCTCGACCATTCCTCCATCTGCGCGGTTCCGTATGCGTCATCCCGGGACCGGCGGCGCCCGGCGGCGCCCACTCCCGTCCCCGGCATTCGTTTCCGAGCGGCTTCGCTCGGGACGCTGCTCGATATCGACTCGCCGACTTCAGCCGAGCGCAGCCCGTGACTGCTTTCCTGCAACCCGGCACACGACCAGACAACTCCCGCCCGTGTGCTCGACCGCTCTCCGGCCGTCCAGCCCCGCGCAGGCCGCTACTCGTCCTCGGCGCCGACGAACTTCTGCACCCGGCCGCCGAGCTGCGCCACGAACACGTCGCCGTCCTCGGTCACGGTCATCCCGTGCCCGCCGTTGCCGCCGGGCAGGGTCGCCACCGCCTCGCCGTCGAGGTCGCGCAGCGTGCCGCCGGTCCACAGGCGCTGATCCTCGGTCATGAACAGGGCCGAGTTGCCGCCGATCTCCGGCCACTCGGCGAGGAAACCGCCGTCGGCGTCGAAGACCTGCACGCGACGGTTGTCGCGATCGCTGACGTAGACCCGCCCCTCGGCATCGACCTGCAGGTTGTGGGGGAGGCCGAACTCGCCGGGACCGGTTCCCCGGCTGCCCCACTCGAGCAGGTACTCGCCGTCGGCCGAGTACTTCACGACGCGGGCGTTGCCGTAGCCGTCGCTGACGTAGATCGAGCCGTCGGGTCCGAAGGCGACGTCGGTCGGCAGGTTGAAGGTGTTGCGGCTGCGGCCGGCGACGCCCTTGGCCCCCAGCTCCATGAGCACGCGGCCCTGGAAGTCCATCTTGTAGACGACGTGGCCGGGCGCGTCGACGACCCAGATGTCGCCGTCGGGGTCGACCCGCACCGCGTGGGCGCCGCAGTTGTGGCAGCCCGCCGCCCCGTAGACGGCGGTGTAGCCCGACTGCCCGGGCCTGCGGTCGGCGGGGGCGATGCCCGCGACCTTGCCGTTGTCGAAGAGACCGTCGCCCCACGCCCGCACGAAGCGCCCGCCGGGGTCGAACAGCATCAGCGGCTGGGCCCCGCGGTGCAGCATCAGGACGTACCCGTTGGCGGTGGTCGCGACCCCCGACACCTGCCCGAAGTTCCACGCGGCGGGGGTGCCCGCGGCCGAGACCGGCACGTCGGGCCATCCTTCGACCTCCGCGTACTCCGCTGTCTGGCCGTGCGCCGCCCGACCGATCGCCAGCATCAGCAGGCAGCACGCCAGCACACTTGTCCGCCTGACAGTCATTCGACCTGCTCCTGACATCGCGAACCGGCTTGCCACGCCGTCACCGGGTCACGAACGACGTGATCACTGCCTGCAACGCGTCCACGCGGCCCGTCAGACGGTCCACCTTGGCGTTGACGAGCAGTACTCCCACCGCCGCCACGAGCGATATGAGCCCCGTGACGATCCCGACGATCAGCGTCAGCGTTTCCTTGTCCACGCCCTCCTTCCTTTCTCCGACCTGGTCCGCCCCCCAGACTACCACGTGCCGCGTCACCAGCAGCCCTTGGGCCCTTGCGCCCTTTGGTGAACCCCGCGTCGCAGCCGAGACCGGCGAGAGGACGCCGACGGGCGGGAAGGCAGAGGAACCCGGCGCGATGAGCCGCGACTACGCGTCGCTCTCGCCGCCTGGAACGTCCCCGAGCGGATCCCGCGGTTCCCGGCCGCCGTGCCCTGTGGAGTCAGACGACCCCGTCGGCCCGGAACGCCCGGATCTCCTCGTCCGAATAGCCGGCCGCACGCAGCACCTCGTCGGTGTGCTCGCCGAGCAGGGGCGGGGCGCGGTCGATGCGGCCGGGGGTGTCGCTCAGCTCGATGGGCTGGCCGATCATCCGCACCTGCCCGGCCGTGGGGTGCGGGTGGTCGACGACCTTGCCGCGACCGGTGAGCTGGGGATTGGTGCACACCTCGGCCACGTTGCGGATGCGGCCGCACGGTACGCCGGCCCGGCCGAGCAGGTCCATCCACTCGGCGACGGTGCGCGAGGCGGTGAGCTCGACGATGATCGGCACGAGCACATCGCGGTGATTCACCCGGTCGGGGGCGGCCGCGAAGCGCGGGTCGTCGCGCAGGTCGGGCCGCCCCACGGCGTCACAGTAGCGCCCCCACAGCGAGTCGTTGGCGATGCCCAGGTTGATCCACCCGTCGCGGGCGCGCAGGGTCTGGTAGGGCACCACCGAGGGATGGTCGTTGCCGCGGCGGGTGGGGCTCTCGCCCGACGCGAAGTAGTTGCCGGCGTTGTAGGTCAGCAGCGACGCCACCGCGTCGAGCATCGCGATGTGCACGTGCTGCCCCCGGCCCGTCGACCGACGCGCGTAGAGGGCGAGGAGGATGCCCTGGGCGGCCATCATCCCCGCCGTGAGGTCGGCGATGGACGTGCCGACGCGCGACGGCGGCCCGTCGGCCTCGCCGGTCAGGTCCATCAGGCCCGACTCGCCCTGCACGATCAGGTCGTAGCCGGGGCGGGTCGCGTCGGGCCCGCCCTCGCCGAACCCCGAGATCGAGCAGTAGACGACCCGCGGATGCCGCGCCGCCACCGCCTCGTAGTCGAGGCCGAGACGGGCCACGGCGCCGGGGCGGAAGTTCTGGACGACGACGTCGGCGCCCGCGACGAGCCGCCACGCGATGGCCCGGCCCGCCTCGTGCTTCAGGTCGACGGTGCAGCTCCGCTTGTTGCGGTTCACGGAGAGGAAGTAGGGCGCCTCGCCCCCGAGGAACGGGGGGCCGAACGCGCGCGACTCGTCGCCGCGGCCCGGCTCCTCGATCTTGACGACGTCGGCCCCCATGTCGCCGAGGGTCATCGTGCACCAGGGGCCGGACACGACCCGGCTGAGATCGACGACCCGGATGCCGTCGAGGGGTGCGGGGCGGTCCCGACTATCCCGCATCCGGCCTTCCCGACCCCGTGACCGCCGCCGGCTCCGCAGCTCCTCGGCGAGGTAGTCGCCGGCCCGCCAGCGCCCGCGCGACCTCCGCGGCGGCCGGCGCCAACGCCATCGCACCGAGCACGCGCAACGCGCGACGGCGTGGGACACGCATGCTGTCGGTCACCGGGGCCTCCTGTTCACGCACGCGGCCGCTCATCGCCTCGGGCACGCGGCCAAGAGTATAGCGCCCCGTCGGCCGCGTGTCGGAGTGGCCGAGCACGTCCTCGACCAGCCGCGTGTCCCCGCCGGTCGATACGACGCGGTGTCGTGGCGGTGGCGCAGGCCGCAGGGCGTACCCCGCGAATCCCGATCCGCGCCAGGCCGCAGTCCGGTGAAGGCCAGGATGTACTCAGGCGGTCGAGGTCGCGGATTTCTTGTTTATTCACACAATAATCACTATATGAATCGTATACTCGCCCAAACATCACCTGATTTATGCCATCATCGTCTATGGTGGCATTCAATCATGCGCGACCGTTGCCAGGTCGAGGCGCGGGCGACCGCGCCACGGCCGCCGCGGGCGGATGGCGCTCCGCGGCGTTCGAGGCGACCTCGCGGCGTCCGACCCTGCGGAGACCGCCCGGCGCGACGCCAGCTTCGCCCCCGGGCGACCGGCTGGCGCCGACGACCGGACCGGCGGGCCGGGGTTCTTGAGGCAATCATGGACGAGGACCTGGTCGTCCGCCTGCATCGCATCGAACGGCAGCTCACCGCCGACCGGATCGCTCTGGAGCGGCGCCTGGACCAGCTCGACCGCCGATTGGCCGAGCTCCCGACCCTCATCGGAGCCGCCCTCGACACGAAGCGGAGCGACACGGATTCGGCGTCGGCAGGCGGGGCGCCTCGGGCCGCCTCCCGCGGCGCCTCGCGGGCATCGACGGCGACCGGGACGGCCCCGTTGGACAAGACCGCCGCCTACCTCGTCGCCCTGGTCGAGCTGTTCGCCGAGCACACCGGCCGGAGTGCTGGAACCGTCTCCCGCCTGGCGACCGGGAGCGGCGACACGATCGTCCGGCTGCGCCGCGGCAGCACGATTACCGCCCGCAGGGCAGACCGGGCCCTCCGCTACCTGTCGGACAACTGGCCGGAGGACCTGCCGTGGCCCAACCGCGCGGACGAGAGCCGCCCCGGTCGGACAGGATCCGCCCGGGGGCTGAAGGGGTCCTACCCCTCGACCGGGCGGGGCATGCGGTAGCCACGCCGGGCATGCGCGGCCGGTCATGGGCGTCCCCGGCCGCCCTGACACGCGGACGACGGAAAGCTATACTCCCGGGCCATGGAGCGCGTCCCGATGGTTACCGACGAACGCGACGCGGACGGCGCCGGCGGCCCCTGGCTCGATCCGGCGGAGCTTCGCGCCGCCTGCCGCGAGGGGCGCTTCACCGGCACGACCTCCGGGGTCTGCCCCGGCTTCGCGCAGGCGAACCTGATCGTCCTGCCGCGTGCCCTCGCCGGCGACTTCCGGTCCTTCTGCGAGCGCAACCCGCGTCCCTGTCCGCTGCTCGCGGCCAGCGAACGCCCCGTGCTCGGCCCGCTCGCGCCGGGCGCCGACCTGCGGACCGATCTGCCCCGGTACCGGATCGCCCGGCCCGGGACGCCGGACCACGCGCGCCGGGACGTGCGGGAGGTGTGGGAACCCGATCTCACCGCCTTCCTGCTCGGCTGCAGCTTCGGCTTCGAGGCGGGCTTGGCGGAGGCCGGCATCGGGCTCCGGCACCAGGACGAGGACCGCGTCGTCCCCATGTACGTCACCGATCGCGACTGCGAGCCGGCCGGGCCGTTCCGGGGGCGCCTCGTGGTCAGCATGAGGCCGATTCCGGAATCGCGGGTGGACGAGGCCATCCGCATCAGCGACGAGCAGCCGCTGGCCCACGGCGCCCCGGTGCACGCCGGCGACCCGGCCGCGCTCGGCATCGGCGACCTCGCCCGGCCCGACTGGGGAGAGGACGGGGGGCTCCGGCGGGGAGAGGTGCCGGTCTTCTGGGCCTGCGGCGTGACCTCCCAGGTGGTGGCGCGCAACGCCCGGCCCCGGCTCATGATCTCGCACGCGCCGGGCTTCATGTTCGTCACCGACGTCCGGGTATCCGAGCAGAAGCGCCGCGTCCGCGAACGCGGGACGCCGGACGCCCGGCCGTGAGCCCCCCGTCGTCGGACGAGTCCGGTGGAGGCGGGCGGGGAGGGCATTCGAGAAGCGCCGGACCACGGCTCGAAGGAGCCCGGGCAGAGATCCGAGAGGCGCCGGGCCGCAAACCGGGTATGATGGCCGCGTCGAGGAGGTGCAGCATGAGGTACGTCATCGCGATACTCGCCGCCGTCGTCCTGCTTCCGGGGCTGGCGGACGCCCAGGCCCCGGGGCGCACGCCGTGGGGCGACCCCGACCTGCAGGGCATCTGGACCAACCGGACCACGACGCCGCTCGAACGGCCGATCGAGCTCGGCGAGCGCGCGGTGCTCTCCGACGAGGAGCGCGCGGCCCTCGACGCGGAAGCCGACGCCGCCCGGGATGCGCCGCCGCCGCCCGGCCGCACCGGCGGCTACAACGACTTCTGGCTCGACCGCGGCGTGCGGACCAGCCAGACGTCCCTCATCGTCGACCCGCCCGACGGGCGATACCCGGCGAAGACGGAGCGCGTGCGCGAGAGCGACGCGGCGTTCGCGGCGATGCGCGACGGCACGCGGTTCGACACCTGGGAGGACCTGAACCTCTACGACCGCTGCATCACGCGGGGCATGCCGGGCGCCATGATCCCCGGCTTCTACAACCACAACTACCAGATCCTGCAGACGCCCGACCACGTGGTGATCTTCGTCGAGATGATCCACGACGCGCGCATCATCCCCCTCGACGGCCGCCCCCACGCACCGGCGCGGATCGGCCAGTGGATGGGCGACTCGCGCGGCCGCTGGGAAGGCGACACGCTGGTGGTCGAGACGACCAACCTGACCCCGAAGGGCGACGAGCGGGTGCGCTACCTGGTGCACGCGGGCAGCAACGAGGCGAAGGTGGTCGAACGGTTCACGCGGGTCGCCGCCGACCGCATCGACTACAGCTTCACGGTGACCGACCCCGCGACCTACGCGCGCTCGTGGACGGCCGAGATTCCGATGGTCCCGCTCCCGGGCGGGCTCTTCGAGTACGCGTGCCACGAGGGGAACTACGGGCTGGAGAACATCCTGGCCGGCGCCCGCGCGGCGGACCTGGAGGCGGCCGGTTCGACCCAGCAGTAGGGCGCGGCGTGCGCGGGGACGGCGGCACGCGCGGGTCGGTGTCCCGGTAGCGCGCGGGTCGGTGTCCCTGTAAAGTGCTGTCGAGCGGTTGCTTGCGACCGGCCGGGCAGCTTCGTGTCGCCGTCGCGGGACCGGCATCTCGCGGCGATCGAACCCGGCGCTCGCGTTTTGACAGGCCGTGTCGGCGGGCGTATATTCGACCTGATTCGCGAGCGTCGGCACCGGCGACGGAGCCGGATTTCCGATTCCCGGGGCCGCTCCCGGCACGAGCCGTAGTGGTCAGGAGGTACGGAGATGAAGCGACGACTGTTCGAGTCGCTCGGCGTGGCGGCGGCCATCGCGACGGTCATGGTGCTGCTGCAGCCCGCCGCCGGCGGGCAGGGTCCGGGCGACACCCCGTGGGGGCATCCCGATCTCGAGGGCATCTGGCTCGACGTGTACGCGACGCCCTTCGAGCGGCCCGCCGGCGTCGGCGACCGCGAGCTCTTCACCGCGGCCGAGCGCGAGGCGCGCGACCAGGCCCGCATGGTCAACCCGGGGCGCGACCGGCGGGGGACGGACGGACGGACGGACGTGGCCGGCGCCTACAACGCCGTCTACACGTCGGCGAGGCCGGCCGGCCCGCGCACGTCGCTCGTGGTCGACCCGCCCGACGGGCGCATCCCCGCCCTGACGCCGGAGGCGCAGCGGGACAACGAGGCCCGGCGCGACTGGCGCCTGATGCTGCTGCGCAGCACCGAGACCTGCCGCCTCGGGGGCAGCGGCTGCGCCGGCGGCGAGTACGGACCCGCGTCGCCGCGGCGGTTCGACGTCGTCCCCTTCTACAACACCGGCCGCATGAACCGCCACTTCGGCCCCGAGGACCAGAGCCTCGGCGACCGGTGCATGTCGGGGCGCACCCCCGACTTCAACGGGTTCCGCCGCATCGTGCAGGGCGAGGACGCCGTCGCCATCGGCTACGACACCGGCCAGGGCCAGGGGTACCACCGCATCGTCAACCTGGGCGGCAATCATCCGCCGAGCACCGTCCGCCTGCGGCACGGCGACTCGCGCGGCCGCTGGGAGGGCCGGACCCTGGTCGTCGAGACCACGAACTTCTCGCCCAAGTTCACCTACCGCGAGTCGGGCGCAGACCGCCGCCTCGTCGAACGGTACACGCGCATCGACGAGGACACCCTCGATTACGAGGTGACGATAGAGGACCCGACGGTGTGGACGGCGCCCTGGACGGTCCGGCAGGAGCTGAAGCGCCAGAACGACGAGCAGAACCGCATCTACTACGAGCCGCGCTGCCACGAGGGGAACTACGGGCTGCCGGCGCTGCTCATCGGCGCCCGCGTCGACGAGCAGGCGTTCGCGGAGGGGCGCGGCCCCGACCCGTTCTCGCTCGACACGGCCACGTGCGTGACGGGTTTGCAGGACTGAGCGAAGTCGGCCATGCGCCGGCGGGGGCCCGGGGCCGCCGCCGGCCGTGCGGCGACGAAGCCCGGCCCGCTCCGGGGCGGCTTCGTCACCAGGGAGCATCGATGATGGGTAGCCGTTTCAGAGTCTCGACCGTTGTCACCGTCCTCGCCGCCTTCAGCATCGGCGCCGTCGTCGCCGTCGGGGTGACCGGCTCGGCCAGCCAGGCCCCGGACCCGTCGGCGCGGCCGGCGCAGACGCCCGACGGGCGCCCGAACTTCAACGGCGTGTGGCAGGCCCTCAACGAGGCGCACTGGGACCTGCAGGCCCACGAGGCGCTGCCGGGCATGGTGATGCAGGAGGGCGTCTATCCCTACGAGTACGCCCGGGTGCCGGCGGCCCCGGTGGTGGCGCTGGGCGCCGCGGCCGGCGTGCCGGGGTCGATGGGGGTCGTGCAGGGCGACGGCACCATCCCCTACACGCCCGAGGCGCTCCAGATCAAGGAGGAGAACGCCGCGAACTGGATCGACCGCGACCCCGAGCTGAAGTGCTACCTGCCGGGCACGCCGCGCGCGATGTACATGCCCTATCCGTTCCAGATCGTGCAGGGCGAAGACAAGATCCACATGAACTTCGCCTTCTCGAACGCGGCCCGCGTCATCCACCTCGACGAGGTCGACCTGCCGCCCGACTGGACCTACATGGGGCACTCGCTCGGCCGGTGGGAAGGCGACACCCTGGTGGTCGAGGTGACCGAGTTCAACGGCAAGAACTGGCTCGACCGGGCCGGCAACTTCCACAGCGAGGCCCTTCAGATCACCGAGCGCTACACGCCGATGTCGCCGGACGCCATCTGGTACGAGGCGACGCTCACCGATCCGCAGACCTTCACCGAGCCGTGGACGATCGCCATGCCGCTCTACCGGCGCCTCGAGCCGAACGCCACGGTGCTGGACTATCCGTGCATCGAGTTCGCCGAAGAGTTCATGTACGGGAGCCTGCGCCGCGAGCAGCTCGTGCAGCGGTGGGAGGGCGACATGCTGATCGTCGAGATCACGCGCAAGATTCCGGAGGGCGACGCGCTGCACGAGTGGTATCGGCGGTAGGAGTCTGCGCCGTGGAATGGCGCGGACTTCTGGAGAGTCGGTTGGGGCGGCCGGCGGACCCGCAGGCGACGATGGGCGGGCCAGCGAAGTGCCCCGGAGAACGGCGCGGACTCCCGGAGGGTTGGTTGGGTGGCCATCCTCGCGGTCGCAGGACGCGGGCTGGCTGACCACCCACCCGCCGAGGCGGCGGTTCGGGAACCGGTCGGATGCGCGAAACCGAGTGTGAGGCAACAACGGCAGGGAGGCCGAGGCCCATGAGGAAGAAGCTACTGATTGCGGGCGTGAGCGCGGTCGTCGGGATCGGTCTGGGGCTGGCGGGGACCGCCGAGCCCGTGGCGGCGCATCACGCGTTCGCGGCGGAGTTCGACGCGGAACGGCCGGTCGAGTTCAGCGGCAAGGTCACGCGCGTCGAGTGGGTCAACCCCCACGTCTGGATCCACATCGATGTCGAGCTCGACGACGGCTCCATCGAGGAGTGGGCGTTCGAGGGGGGCACGCCGAACGTGCTGTTCCGGCGGGGCTTCACGCGGCGGTCGCTCATGCCCGGGACCGACGTGCGCGTCGACGGCTACCAGGCGAAGGACGGCACGAACCGGGCGAACGGCCGCGACATCACGTTCCCCGACGGGACGAGGCTGTTCCTCGGGTCGTCGGGCACCGGCGCCCCCTACGAGCTGGCGCGGCCCGGCGTCGACACCGTGGCGGCGCCTCCCAGGTAGCCGCCGCCTACCCGTCGGCCGTCTTCGACGGCGAGCGGTAAAGTCGGGGTCCGGCCCCTCGGTTGCGGGGCCGGGCTCTGAGCGGGCGAGTTTCGGCGCGGGTCGCTTTCTTCGGATGACCTCGATCCGGCCACCGAAACTCGCGAGTGTCCCTCCAGCCGAGCCTGCGGCGTCGGGTTGAACCCGTTCCGCTCCGCGCGGTTCCGGTCTTGGGGTCCCCCTTTCAACGCCCAAGGCAGGCCCTTCACGCCTCAAGGCAGCCCTTTCACGGCCCAAGGCAGCCCTTCACACGCCCAAGGCAGCCCTTTCACCGCCCAAGGCAGCCCTTCACCGCCCAAGGCAGCCCTTTCACGGCCCAAGGCAGCCTTTCACGCTCCAAGGCAGCCCTTCACGCCCAAGGCAACCCTTCACGCCCAAGGCAGCCGCAATCCGGCTGCCCGGACGCGCAGGTGTGCATGCGGCGGACCGTCTGTCCGCTGAACCCGGCCCGGCCAAGGAGGCTCAGCGCTGGAGGCGGTCGGCGTCGTAGATGGAGAAGGAGGCCGGGTCCGGACCGCGGCCCTCCGCAAACGCCTCGTCGTCCAGACGATAGCCGCGGAGCAACGCCGGCAGGCCGTAGTTCCCCTCGTGGCACCGCGGCTCGTAGTAGATGCGGTTCTGCTGGTCGATCTGCCGCTTCAGCTCCTGCCGGATCGTCCACGGCGCCACCCACACCGTCGGATCCTCTATGGTCATCTCGTAGGCGAGCGTCTCCTCGTCGACCCGCGTGTACCGTTCGACGAGCCGGCGGTTCTCGGCCGCACCCTGGTAGGGGAACTTGTGCGAGAAGTTCGCGGTCTCGATGACCAGCGTGTCGCCCTCCCAGCGGCCGCGCGAGTCGCCGTGGCGCAGACGGATGTGGCCGGGCGGATGGCTCCCGCCGAGGTTGACGAGGCGCTGGAACCCCTGGCCCTGGCCGGTGTCGTAGGCGATGGAGACGGCGTTCTCGCCCTGCACGATGCGGCGGAACCCGTTCAGGTCGGGGGTGCGCCCCGACATGCACCGGTCGCCGAGGCTCTGGTCCTCGGGCCCGTCATGGCGGTTCATGCGGCCCCGCGTGTTGTAGTACGGCGTGGTCTCGTATCTGCGGGGCGACGGCGGCCCGTACTCCCCCCCGGCGCACTGCGGCGCCTGGTTCCGGCACGTCTCGGTGTTGCGCAGGAGCATGACGCGCCACTCCTGCTCGATCTCGTTCCGCCTGACCTGCTCCGGCGTCAGGGCGGGAATGCGCCCGTCCGGCGGGTCCACGACGAGCGACGTGCGCGGCCCGGCCGGCCTCGCCGACGTGTAGACGGTGTTGTAGGCCCCGCTGGGAAGAATCGGCGGGCGAGCGAGCGCCGCTTGGTCCCGTGCGGCCCGCTCCTCGTCGGTGGCGAACTCGCGCTCGCCGATCTCCGGCGCCCGCTCCAGCGGCGTCGAGTACACGTCGAGCCAGATGCCCTCCAGGTCCGGATGCCCCCACGGGGTCGTGTCCGGCTCCTGGCCCTGCACGGAAACGGGTGTCACCTGCAGCAGCACCGCGACGGTCGCGATTGCCGCCGCAACCCCGAGCAACTCAAGCAGTCGTCGCGTCATCTTCACACCCCCTGAAACGGTCGTCCGCTCTTCAAAGCGATCCTTGCGCGCCGGCCGCCTGTCGTCAACAGTTTTCATCGTACCGAACCAGGCTCGCCAATCTCACGCAGCCGGTCTGCGAGGCGGCGCTCAACGGACGTGCCGACGCGACTCAAGGCTGTCGTCGACGGCCGTCAGCACAACCGCCGTCCAACGGCCTTGCCTCTCTCCAGATGCGTCGCGACCCGGTGCCTCACGTCGGACCAGGGCCGGACCGCGCACCGGCTGCACCACTCGGTGACCGGTGAGGGATCGCACCGGTCGCATCGTCGCCGCGGATCCACGCCGCCAGTTGATCGATGACGTCGTCACGCGCCGACCCTCTCTGTCGCAGAGCGCACTCCCAGACGACCATCACCCGCCAACCCGCGTCGAGAAGCTGCCGGACCTTCTTGGCGTCGCGCGACACGTTCGCCGTGAACTTGTCCTCCCACCATTCCCGATTCGAGGCGGGCATCGTCGCATAGCGGCAACCCTCATGGCGATGCCAGAAGCAGCCGTTCACGAACACGACCGCGCGGTACCGCGAGAGCTTCACGTCGGGACTTCCGGGTAGCCGACGGTCGGCCACCCGAAAGCGGAAGCCCAAGCGATGCAGCCCGCGGCGCACGAGCAGTTCCGGGTGCGTGTGCAGCCGCGGCACGGCCCGCATGATCCGCGATCGAGTCTGCCGGTCGACGGTGTCGCTCATGCGCGGACCGCGAGAAGGTCGCCGTCACCGTGTCGCCTCAGATCCAGCACGGCGTTCATTTCCAGTCCAAGGGCGTCGATGACCGAGCACAAGCCCTCCACGAGACGACCCGAGAGAGTCACGGCGCCGATGACGGTTCCGTCCACGCCCAGTACCCGCCACTCGCCGTCCATGTTGATCGGCTCGGGCGCAAAATGGCTCCCCGTCAAACGCACTCGGGGGGAGACCGGAATCCGTACGACATCCCCCGCACCCTCGGTGTGAGGGTCCGCTTCCCCGGTCCGTCCCGTGCCCTCCCGTCCACCCTCCCCCAAGGCCATGACGACGTCTTCGGTTCGGCAGACGAGCTTGTAGATCCCCTCATCGTGAAACTGGCCCGCCTTCGCGTGCACCAGAAACGGGCTGTGCGCGACAACGGTCGCTGCATTCTCCCTGGTGAGCCCGTAACGGACCATCGACGAGTACAACGTCCGACTAGACACCACCCGCCCGTGCTCCTTGAAAACGCGAAGAAGATACCGGTCGCGCTCTCCGAGGCAGAACCACTCCTGGCCTGCCTTCCTCCGCAGGGCTCCGCCTTCCAACTCGAACAGCTCCGACCTCAACGCGATGTGCTCGATCACCTCCCGGGGTACCGTTTTCCGTACCCCTCGGTCCCGCGAGATGGCGTGAGCGAGATCGACGCTGGTGGCCTCCCGAGCCACCGAGAACACCTTGCATAGACCCGTCAGGATGGCGTTGCCCGTGACCGCATGATCGCGCGGGGGTAATCCAGGCGGCATCCAGAAGTACCGACGCGCCTCGTCGAGGAACTCCCATCCGAACGGCCCACCGACCACCCTCTCCAGGGCGACCACTTCGCAGCCGACCGCCTCTGCGCTTCCCGTCGTGTCATAGTAAGGGGCGTTGTCGAGGGCCGTCAACCGAGCCGCGAGGTCCATCGTTTCGACACACACAGCACCATCGTCCTTGACGACATCCCGGCCGCGAATCGTCACTAGGTCGAATGGAAACTCCCGGGAGAAGATATCGGCCACCACCCGAAGCATGGAGAAGACCTCGGCAGGTTCGTCGCACGATCGATAGCCGAATGCGTCGACCACTCTCTCGATCGTGGTCGGAACCCGTTCTCGCGCATCGCTCACCGCCCGTGCCCAGTTCGCGATCCCAATGCGATCGGCACGCCGACGAAGCCATCGTTCGGCCTTCGCGATTACTTGTCGTACCCGCTCCCGGCTGACTCGAGCCCCGAAGCCGTATTCTGGGCCCCGATCCCCGATGTCCTGCAACGTCAGTCCGCCGTGTCCGTCGACGCTGTGGTACGCCGCGAAGCACCGAAAGAGGCTCGGTTTCCGGTCTGCCAACAGGCCCTCCACGGCGCGCAATAGCTCATCCCTGACAGTCTGTGCTCCATCGCGTGGTTCCGACCGCTCCTCGGACACGCCCTCCGCAGTCCTATCGCCGGTCACGTCTCGGGCCGACCAAGTACCGAGCGACAGTCCCCACTTCGCCAGACCGTCCTCGATGTGCCGAGCCGCCTCCCCATCGACGCCGGGCAACGCCGCCACTTCCTGCGGCGTCTTGCTGACGAGATCGGCTACGCGACTCACCCCGTGACTCCGGACCAAGTCCATGGCCTCCAGAAACGCGTCAATCGCCTGACACGTGCGCCCGTCGATGTCCTGCATGCCGAGGCTGAGTCCCCGAGCCGTCAGCGCATCCTGGATGACCCCCACGGTGGTGCGGCCCATGGCGGGAATCGAGAGAAGGTCGCCCGGGCTCTGCCTGACGAGCTCACCGACCGTGCTCACACCGGCTCGCCGCAGACAGTTGTATGCCCGTATCGTGAGGTCAAGAGTCTCAACGTTCGCCGACGCCCAGTGCGTTGCCGACGGCGACCCAGAACTCATGAGCTGCGCCTCCTGGACTATCGGGCGTCACAGCGTCGACAGCGCGACCATGCCGACCGCGAAACCGAGCTGCGGCGGCACCGCGGAGCCGATCATGCTCGCGTAGTCGCACCGGTGCAGGTCCCCCGAATGCTCGATCCAGTCGAAGTCCGCCCCGAAACCCTGGAGCCGCGCGCCCTCGCGCGGCGTCAAGGACCGTGCCTCGAACGGGTGCGTGAACCGCCCGCGGCCCGGTGAGAGAAAGCCGGTCGTGATCGTCGGCGCGACCTCGTCCGGCCGCATTCGACCGTATACCGACCCATAGTTGTGGCGCTTCAATCGGTGACAGTCCGGGCGCTCGTCGTCAGGCAGGTCGTACTCCTCACGTTCGACGAGAAACTGCACGCGCTTGAGATTCTCTTCAGACAACTGCGACGGCTCGTCGAAAATCGTTCGACGTTGCACGTCGCCCAGACCATCCAGCGCTTCTGCCACCGTCGGTGCCGGAATACGCAGGCCCGCGAAATCGGACGTCCGGACGGTCCGCTCCGACCGGCTGGCGATCAAGAAGTGTCGGCGCCGTTCCTGTGGCGTCCCGAAATCCGACGCGGTCAGCGTCAATCCGCTATCGTCGACCCGATAGTCCGATGCCGTCAAGAGCGCCAATGCGCGGTCGACGACGTCCTGCTTCGATCGCTGCACAGCGGGCACGTTCTCGACGACAATCGCCCGGGCCCCGACGGCGATGCCCGCGACCACGGCATCGAGGTAGAGCTCGTTCCGGTCATCGACACGCCGAGTGCGGTTGTTCAGGTTGGAGTTGCCCTCGCATGGCGGTCCAGCCAAGAACACGTCGACATGCCCGGCCAAGGGCGACAGTTCGCCGCTCAACTCTACCGACGCCATGTCAGGCAGTGAGCGATCGCCATGGATCCGCAGCCGATAGTCGATGAGGTGCTCCACGTTCTGCCGAGCGCTATCGAGCGGACGCAGATTCCGGCGGTAGACATCCAGAGCCACGCCGGACGAGTCCGCCGCGAAGAGAAACACCGGGCGCAATCCGACCGCTTCCACTGCCTGCTTCACGCCCAGGGACAACCCTCCGCAGCCGCAGAAGAGATCGACGACGGTGACCTCGGTCCGCCCCGGACCGCGGTAGAGTCGCGCGGACTCGCCTTCGATCTGCCCGAGGTTCCACCGCTTCGCCAGCGCGGTACGGCACGGTACTGCCGCGTCTCGCGCGGGCTCCGGGGGACGATGGGGCATCCAGGACGTGGATGTGAAACAGCCGGCTACTGCCTCGCGGACGATCCGTCCTGCGTCGAGCGTGAAGTCGAGAGCCGCGGGCGGTGCGTGCTTCGCTCCCTCCTGCCTGGCAGTGCTCGGTGGCCCGATCAGCGTTTCCCGCACCAGGACCTCCGATCCCTCCACAATTCCTCGACCCACCGTCGCGCGTTCGGCTCGTCGAACATCTCGAACACGATGGTCGCCTGCCGTCGTCGTATTTCCTTCGCCAAATCCCGGAAGCCGGCCGCGGCCGCTGGATCGCGCGGCTCACCCCGCGGTATACCCATATCGCGCACGAACTTCACGAAGGCGCGAGCCATCACCGCCGAACTTCCGAAGTTGACATCGATCACGTGCGAATCCCACAGGTCGACGTCGGGGTAGTCGATCCCGTCGTACGGGTCCGCGGCTTCCTCGATGTACATCACGTTCGCGCAGATCCACAGCTTCGCGAACATCCCCTTCTTGAGGTCCTCGAGCCCGTAGTAGACCGGCCGGGCCGGACCGTCGGGGCGGGACCATGATGGTTTGCCGCGGCCGCCACCGTAACGGAGGTCGACCACCTCGGCACCATGCCCTCCCTGCGAGAACGTCAGCCACCGCCAGAAGTCCGCATCTCCTGCCACGATCGGCGGCAGGGCCAGCGTGCGGTGCAGGAGCGGCGCGCACTGACCGTCGAACTCCGACGGTGACCAGTCGTCCTGTCTCGCCGTGAGTGCCAGGTCACAGCACTGGTTCAGGCAGTCGATCCCTCGCGACTCGTCGAAGTCGGCACCCGGTTTGCGCAGCGGGGCCTCCGAGTCGCGAGGTTGCGACCTGCCTCCCACGCGCGCCTCGTACGCTGCTTTGGCGGCCTCGATACCCAGACACGGATATGACAATACGGATCCTCCTCCGCTCGTCCACTACAGAGTCATCGACGCGAAGGCCTCATCCGCGCCTGCCAGCTTCCAGGACCACGGCCCGAGGCGCGCCCGTCCGCCGGGGGCCTCGTACTGCCGCCTCGCATCCTCGAGGCCCAGCCCCAGCTCCTTCTCCATGAGTTCGCCCACGACTCGAATCAGGCTATCGGGTTCACCTTCACGGTCATCGGCGAGCAGGACTTGCGCGATCACCTCTGCGTAGACCTGGGCCGTGACACTCGACGCGATATGCGCCGCGGCCGTGCCCGCCTTCTTCGCGTTCAGGGCCCGGAACTTGTCCTCGACCTCCTTGTTGAGCCAGATCTCCAGGAGTTCACCCGCTGGCCGAGTCACGTCGTCACCGGTCCAGCGGACGAAGCAGATCGACCCGCGGTCGAGTCCGTGCTCGACCAGTCGAGCTGGTTCGACGAACCGGATCGGAACGTCGAGTCCTCGACCGCGAACACGTACCTTGAAGCACTTCATCGCGAGCGAGGCCTCCGCCGGAATCGACACCCGTGACCGTTCCGGCGAATCCGACCGCAAGGTCGCGACGACGACCACATCGAACCGCGTGGAACGAGAGAATCGGTCGAGGACGCGACTCAACGACCAGCCGTCGTCCGGCAGACTCCGCAGCGGCCAGGTAGCCGCCCGCTCGAACTTGCACAAGGTCCGATCCCGGCAGATGACGGACACTTCGATGTCGTCGGCGCGTACGCCGGTGTCGTCCGACAATTGCCCGGCATCCGCGTCCAGGAACAGTTCCGGCGTCAATCCATCCCAATCCTGCACGCTCTCGATGCGGCGATCCTCATCGGTTGTCGGTTCCTCGTTCCCTTCGAGACGGAACTTCACGTTCGCCAGGCTACGGTCGGAGGTCGGGAACGGCTGAGCCACACAGTGCTCGACGGCCTTCCAGGCGATTGACGACGATGCCATCGAGTTCATCTCCGTTCGACGGAAACCGCCCACCGGGTCTTCCAGGCCGGATGCACTGGCACACGGGCCTCCCCCAGAGTCGGCTCACCCCGCGTCAGCGTCAAGGGCATGACGGTCCGCTTATCGGATCCTCGGTGAACGTGCTCCTGCACCGTGACCGCAGGCGCCAGGGTATCCATCGGCTTTCCGACGTCGTCCGCCAGAACCTCGAGGGCCAGCACGAGGTCGACGGCAACCTCGTCGTTCGGGACGTGCTCGGACAACCCGATGCGGAAACCGACGACGTCTTCCAGCGACTTCCCGTTCTTCTGTCTTTCCGAGTCCAAGAACTCGATCGTGAACGCACGGGCTCGAGGGGAGGGCTTCGGCGCCGGCCGGCCCTTGCCGGGAAGCACGAACAGGTTGCGCAACGCCCTGCGCAGGAATTCCGCGGCGTCGGTTCTTTCGACCGCGGGCGCAATCTCCTGCCGCGTCTGGAAATCCCGCGTCAGACTTCGGATCCTCCCCTTCGTGAGTCGGATGAAGTCCCGGCCCCAGGCGTACTTGCCGCGCAGACGGTCCCCGTTCTCGACCCAATCGTCATGCGCCGGCGGCTCGGAGAAGACGAATGCCTGCATGCTCTCGGTATCGGAATCGGGCTCGAAGACTCCGACCACGGGCGGGCGGTCCTCATGTGCGAACTCGCTCGCGTACCGGATGACAAGTCCGTCGCGAACCAGCGCGACGTGGTTCGTCAGATCATTGCCCTGGGCGCCGTCCCGCGGCGCAGCCACGGCCTTCAACACCAGCCGCCCGGACTGGCGCGCGCCTCCCGGCGGCT
Organism: Vicinamibacterales bacterium; assembly: GCA_965204675.1. GTDB lineage: Bacteria > Acidobacteriota > Vicinamibacteria > Vicinamibacterales > UBA8438 > JAJEEA01. Next base: position 2,390,260 of record OZ242003.1, on the reverse strand, counting down.
GCACCTTCACGGGCCTGACGTCGTACCCGTCGCCGAACGTACGTGCCTTCAGCAGCTTGCCGCAATCGATGAAGGGACTCAGTTCAGGTCGTGAACGCGGCCTCCCGCCGGCCAGGACTTCACCCTCGTCGACGAACTCGAACTCCACCCGCCGATCGGGATCGCGGCTCTGCATCCGCGGCCACCACCACCGGTCGCAACTCTCGATGATCTCCTGCATCGTAGCCGCCGCGGCGGGCACCATGACCGTCGTGCCCGGATCCGATTCCGAGCGTTTCGGCAGACCGAGGGAGCGAGCCCAGGCGTTGGCGTCGCGGCCCTCCAGCGGCCTCCGCGGGTTCGCGGGCTCATGGCTGTCGATTCCGTAGTACGCCTGCCCTGCGTAGTCCGTGTTCTCGATGGTGTGCTGGGGCAGGAACGCCGTCGCCATCGCGCGGCGACGCACTCCTTCGGTATGGGAGTCGGGCGGGAACGTGGAATGGTACACGACGATCCGAATGTCCGAGTTCAGCGCGAAGACCATCTTGCCGTAGCCGTACGACCCGAGCGTACGCACGGCGTCCTCTTCGTCCTCTTCTTCGCCTTCCCACTTGAGACTGCCGCCGATGGAGAGCACCAGGTTGAAGAACCGGTCCTGTCTGGATAGCGGCCGGTTCCAGTGTCCGCCGAGTCCGTTCGTATTGAAGTCGGAGACGGCCAGGACCGGAAGCGGGGCATCGGGTTTCGCGATCGCGGCGAGGACCGCGTCTCCGTTCCCGTACCAGTTGTGCGCCCCTCGGAAGTACCGTCGCCTATCGGCCAGAACCGACAGCTCGAGCGCATCGACGAGGCGGTGCTTGTCCGACCCGGTGAGGACGCGCCGTTCGAAGCGAATCCGGACCGGACCGTCGCTGTCGACCCGACGCTCGTCCAGGCTGTTCTGGACCGCCTCTCGGACGAGCAGATCGGCGGGACCGAGGTTCGATCCGCGTAGCGGATCGGCCATGTTGCTCGCCGGCAGAATGCCGGCACCGTGTCTCAGGAAGTCCCAGGACCGGTGCGTACTCGAAGCAGCCGAGTGCCGCTCGAGTTCAGAGGTCGAGTTCACGGAGAAGCTCCTCGACGGCCATGTCGTGGTGTCGGGCGACGCTCTACAGGATGCTCGACAGCGTCTTCGCTCTGCTCGGAGCACCGAAAGCACCTCATGATGTCACCATTGACCTGCGCCGTGATCCGCACGTGGGAGCCTCGTTGTCGCACGGCGTCGCAGCCCAGGCGTCGAAGCGACGCTCGCAGCGCAGCGCCGCTCACCTGTCGGACAACCTCACTCCACGAGAACCTCGTCGCGCACGAAGTGCAACCGGATGAACCGCGGCCGCGGCAGATCATCGCCGAAGTAGCAGTCGACGACCTCCCTGACGTTGGCGCGGACCTCCTCGACCGAATCGCCCTGGGTGTGGATGCCGTACCCGAGGGCACTCGCCGAGTACCCGCCGTCCACCTCGTCTTCGGCGACCTCGAAGAAGATCTCGATCATGGAGTCGTCTCCTCGTGGCCGCTGCCCGACAGCTTTCCGTCTCCACGTCCACCAGGAGGCCGGCGCGCATCTCGGCAAGCGCTCGCATCGACCTCGGGCCCTCCGATCCTCCCGGGCGCACCAGCGCGCGCGTCGCTCGAGAGGCGATCGCGACGGTCGCGCCGCTCGCAGCCACCGGCGTTCCGATGGCCAGACAGTGTAACCGAGCGCACCCCGTCCGCCATGACGATCACCAGTTCGGCGCCAGTTCGGCCCCATGTCCGACGAAGCTGCCGCCGACCGCCTCAGGTCTGCGCCGGGGCAGAACGGTACTTGAACATAGTCAAGTACAGGATCTACTATGCCGTCATGGTCAAGATCAACATCGCCGAGGCCAAGGCCCGTCTCTCGGCGATTCTGGAGAGCGTGGAACGGGGCGAGACGGTCGTGCTGTGCCGGCGCAACGTGCCGATCGCCGAGATTCGGGCCCTGCCCGGGCTGCCGGCCCGGGAGCGGCCCGTCGGCATCGATCGCGGCATGAAGATACCCGACAGCTTCTTCGAGCCTCTTCCCGACGAGATGCTGCGCGCGTTCGGGACTCAGGGCGGAGCTTCGTGAAGCTGCTCGTCGACACCTGCACGTTCCTCTGGCTGGCGACCGACGACCCCGGGCTGTCGCCGCCCGCGCGCGCGGCCTGCCGGGCCTCGGAGAACGCCGTCTTCCTCAGCTCGCTCTCGGCCTGGGAGATCGCGATCAAGCATCGGCTGGGCAGGCTGCCGCTGCCGGAACCGCCCGGGCGCTACGTGGTCAGCCGTCGCGAGTGGCTGCAGCTTCAGCCGCTGGCGTTCGACGAGGGCTGCGCGGCCCACGATGCGCTCCTGCCCGCTCATCATGCCGATCCGTTCGATCGGGGGCTGGTGTCGCAGGCAATCCTGCACGGAATGACGATCGTGACGCCCGATGCGGAAATCGCCCGCTATCCGGCGCCGATACTCTGGTGAGGGGCCGGGCGGGCCGCCCGCGCCTTGCGCCAACGAGAGAAGGAGTGACACGTGCCGACCACGGGGTTCCTCGGGACACGGGCGGACGCCTTCATCGACGCCGCGATCGTCTTCTTCGTCGCCGCGCCCTTCCTCATGGCCTACGCCCTGCGGCTGGCGGCGCGGCGCCGGCACCGCGAGCACCGGAATCTGCAGGCGGGCCTCCTGGCCGCTTCGGTCGTCGCCGTCCTCATGCTGGAGATCAGCATCCGGTTCGGCAGCGCCGGCGAGGCCTACCGGGCGAGCTCGCTGTACGGGCCGGCGATGATCGGCCTCTTCGCCGTGCACCTCGCGGTCGCGGTGCCGACGTTCCTCCTCTGGTGCGGCCTCGCCGCGATGTCGTGGCGGCGCTTCACCCGCACCCTGCCGGGCCCCTTCGGCCGCAGGCACCGGCTCTGGGGCAAGCTCGCGTTCGTGGGCCTGTGCCTCTCCTCGGCCACCGGCACCGCGATGTACGTCATGGGGTTCGCGTTCTGATCCGGATGGCGAGCGGCGACGTCCGCGCTTGGGTCCGATCCCGTCATGCGGGGACCATGGGCGGAAGCCGTCAACCCGCGAGCGGCCGATGAATCGGCGATCAGGTCTCCAGCGACACGCACACCCTGCGGCCGATGGCGGAGAGTGCCTCGTCGATGCGCTTCATGCTCGATGCCCGGCCCGGGTCGAGCAGCCGGCGCACCTGAAGGGGTTGTCCCTTGAGGGTCCTGGCCATCCCGCTCAGGCTGACGCCCTCCTGCTTCATGGCCACGTAGAGCGCGGCCTTGACCGCGACGTGCACCGGAACCGTGATGCGTACGTGTCCGCGCTTCGTTGAACTCGGGGCCGGAATATCCGCTCGCTCCGCGATGCGGGCACCGATGGTCTCGGCGAGACAGTCGGCAGCCATTTCCATGGCGTCGTCCCGGTCTTCGCCTTGCGTAATCGCATCCGGCAAGTCCGGGAACGTTACCGTGCAGCGCCCATCGGGCTCACTGTCGAAGCGCGCGGGGTAGGCAAAATCCATGTAATACACCGTCAATTCGTTCAAAGGGCGAAGCGGGAGGCGCCCCTGGCGCCTCCCGAACCCACCCGTCTCATTGGTCGTCGGATCAGAAGAAGTCATCTACTCCCAGTTGCTTGAGAACGGCGTGCACTACGCCCGTCGTCAAGCTCCTCGTCCATGGCACGGTCGTATTCCGATCGCCCAGATAGACCCGGCGGTGCGAACCCTTGCTCTCGTGCTTCTTCACCTCCCAGGAAACGTCGTGCTCGCGCGCCCAGCGCTTCAGCCTTCGGAAGAGCTCCGAAGTGCTCAATGCCGGATTCCCCTGCAAGTCGTGGTGGCTGGTCGCATCATTCGCATCCTCCTCATTGATGTCTGCCGGCGTTCCGAGTTGCGCTCCGTGTGATTGCCGCCCACGATACAGTACAAATCCGTACCATGTCAAGTCCCCGGGTGCGCTCCCGCAGGTGGTCGCCGCGGGCGGTGGCCGTCGATTGGGCCTCGTGCGTTCTGAAGCGGCGCCGCCTCGCCCGAGATCCGCCGACAGCAAGAGCTGGCGTCAAGCGCCCGGGGGTGGCGAGTCTCTCGGTCCTCAAGAATGCGGGTGCGGTCTCGCTCGACGCCGGGCGGCGGTGCGTCGGGGCTCGACGCGAGAGCGCAGCGGTCGCGCCGGCCGCGCGTTTTGGGTATCATTGCGGTTTGGCGTCGGGAGATTCCGCGCCCGGATCGAAGTCCCGAATCGCCGTCGAGACAGGTGAAGGAATCGTCATCGAGACAGGTGAAGGAATGAAGCGAACGCACTCGGTGTGCCTCGCGGTGCTGCTGGCCGGGGCCGTCTCCGGCGGCGCCGCCGCCCAGTCGTTCGAGGCGGACGTGGCGCCGCTCGTCGAGACGTCGTGCCTGACGTGCCACGGCCCGCGGACCGCGACCCCGCTCGACATCTCCACCTTGGGCCACGACCTGAGCGACCGGGCCACGTTCCGCGCGTGGCAGCGCATCCACGATCGGGTGGCGAACGGCGAGATGCCGCCCCGCGGCGTCCGGCGGCCGGACCCGGCGGTGGTCGAGACCGCCCTCGGATCGCTGAAGCGGGCGCTGGTCGACGCCAACCTCGCGGCCAGGAACGGCCCGCGCACCCCGTTGCGGCGGCTCACGCGGCTGGAGTACGCCTACACCATCCAGGACCTGCTGCATGTCGACCAGGCGGTGGGGCTCGACCTGTCGCAGACCCTGCCGGCCGAGGCCGACTCCGGCGGCTTCGACACCGTGGCCGCGAACCAGAGCATGTCGCCGCTGCACGTGCGGTCGTACCTGGAGGCGGCCGACCGGGCGCTGGACGCGGCCATCCGGACCGGCCCCCGCCCCGAGCCGGTCCGTCACAGGATCGAGTACGTGAAGTCGCAGTACCTGCCGGTCATCGAGAACGCCCGGGCCCTCGGGCTCGGCATCGTCAAGAAGCTCGACGACGCGTTCGCGGCGTTCTTCGACTTCGGCTCGACCTACACGTTCCACAGCGCCACCGAGGGCTACCTGACGGCGGCCCCGGGCCGCTACCGCGTCACCGTCGACGCCTACCCCTACCAGGCGGAGACGCCGGTGACGGTCATGGTGTACCGCGGGAGGATGGCGGGGGTGGCGGCGTCGCTCGACGAGCTGATCGGCACGTTCGACCTGACGGGCCCGCGGACGGTGGAGCTGACGCCGTACATGCGTCCCGGGGACCTGATCGGGCTCTCGGTGGCGGACCTCGACGGGCCGCCCGAGGGTGCGCCCCTCCTGCAGCCCGGCGATCCCTCCCAGGGCTACGGCGGCATGAAGGACTACCCGGGCGAGGGCATCGCGTTCCGGTCGCTGAGCTTCGACGGGCCGCTCCTCGCCGGCGGCGCGTGGCCGCCGGCGAGCACCCGCGAGCTGCTGGCCGGGGTGGAGTTCGACGAGTGGGGCGAGATCGTCCTCACCAAGGCCCCCTACGAGCACGTCGTCGACGTCGTCGCGAGCTTCGCGCCGCGCGCGTTCCGCCGGCCCCTCGAGGCGGGTGAGCTCGAGGCCTACGCCAGCCTCGCCGAGCCCCTGCTCGCCGAGGGGCGGCCGTTCCTCGAGGCGGTCCGCGTGCCCCTGCGGGCCATTCTCAGCGCCCCGGCGTTCCTCTACCAGATCGGCGACGCGGGCGCCCTCGACGACTTCGCGCTGGCGTCGCGGCTGTCCTACTTCCTGTGGCGCAGCATGCCCGATGAGCGGCTCTTCGACGCGGCGCGGGCGGGGCGTCTGTCGGACCCCGCGGTCCTCGCCGGGCACGTCGACCGGATGCTCGACGACGCCAGGGCCGAGCGCTTCGTCGAGGACTTCGCGGGACAGGCGTTCCGACTCTACGAGCTGCGGGCGACCACCCCCGACGCCGGGCTCTACCCCGAGTGGGACGACCGGCTGGGGCAGGCGCTGGCCCGGGAGACCGAGCTGTTCCTGGGCGAGCTGGTCGCCGAGAACCGCGGGGTCGACCACCTGATCGCGGCCGACTTCACGTTCGTCAACCGCCGCCTCGCCGAGCACTACGGCCTGTCGGGCGTGGCGGGCCAGCAGATGCGCCGGGTGGCCCTGCCCGACGACAGCCCCCGCGGGGGGCTGATGACCCACGCCAGCGTCCTCAAGGTGACCGCGAACGGCACCACGACGTCGCCGGTGCCGCGCGGCAACTTCGTGCTCGCCAACCTGCTGGGGCAGCCGCCGGCCCCGCCCCCGCCCGGCATCGAGGGGCTCGAGCCCGACACCCGCGGCACGACGACGATCCGCGAGCAACTGACCGCGCACCGCGGGAACCCCGTCTGCGCGAGCTGCCACCGCGTCATCGACCCCCCCGGGTTCGCCCTCGAGTCGTTCGACCCGATCGGCGGCTTCCGGACGAACTACCGGGCGTCGGGCGGCCAGATGGACTACGGCGGCTTCACCGTGGACCTGCCGTTCAGCGACGGCCCGCCGGTCGACCCGAGCGGCGTCACCCCGGCCGGCGACGCCTTCGCGGGCATCGCCGACTACAAGGACCTGATGCTGCGGAACGACCTCGAGCAGGTGGCCCGCCACCTCGCCTCGCAGTTTCTGGTCTACTCCACCGGGGCCGAGATCGAGTTCGCCGACCGCGACGCGGTGGAGGCCGTCGTGGCCCGGCTCGGCGGCCGCGGCTACCCCGTCAGAAGCATGATTCACGAGGTCGTGCAGAGCGACCTCTTCAGGAGCCGATAGCCATGACGTTGACCCGCCCCCTCGACCGCCGCACGTTCCTGCGCGCCTCCGGCGTGGCCATGGCCCTGCCCCTGCTCGAGTCGATGGCCCCGCCGCTGGCCCGCGCCGCCGCGGCGGCGAGCCCGAAGCGGCTCGTGACCGTCTGCAGCACCCTCGGGCTCTACTCGGCGTCGTGGTTCCCGAAGACGGCCGGCGCCGGCTACGAGGCGTCCGAGTACCTGTCGCTGCTCGACGACCACCGGTCGCGCTACACGGTGTTCTCGGGCTTCTCGCACGAGGAGCAGAGCGGCCGCCAGCCCCACAACTCGGAGATCACGTGGCTGACGGCGGCGCGGCGCCCCGGGCTCGACGGGTTCCGCAACACCATCTCGCTCGACCAGGTCGCCGCCAACCACCTCGGCTACGTGACCCGGTTCCCGTCGGTGGTCCTGGGCACGCTGTCGGCGCAGAGCCAGTCGTTCACCTCGAGCGGGGCGATGGTGCCGGCCGAGACGAGCCCGGCCGGGCTGTTCGGGAAGCTCTTCCTGCAGGGCACGCCCGACGAGGTCGCGCGCGAGGCGCAGCGCCTGAACGACGGCGGCAGCATCCTCGACCGGCTCAAGTCGCAGGCGGCGGCCCTGCGGGGCCGGGTCAGCGACGCTGACGGCCGCAAGCTCGACGCCTACTTCGACGCGGTGCGGGCGGCCGAGCAGGAGCTGACCGAGGTGCAGGCATGGCTCGACCGGCCCAAGCCGGTCGTCGACGCCGAGCCGCCCACCGACATCCCGAACCCGGCCGACCTCATCGGCCGCATCGGCCTCATGCTGCGCATGATCCCGCTCATCCTCGAGACCGACTCGTCGCGCGTCGTCAGCCTGATGATCCACGACCACGGGGTCGTGCCCCAGGTCCAGGGGGTGAGCGGCGACCAGCACAGCCTGTCGCACCACGGCCAGGACGAGGCCAAGATCGGGCAGCTCAAGAGGGTCGAGACCCAAATCGTCCAGGCCTTCCGCGGCCTCCTCGACGACCTCGCGGGACGCGGCGCCGCGGACGGGTCGCTGCTCGACCACACGTCGGTGCTGTTCGGCAGCAACCTCGGCAACGCCAACGCCCACACCCCGGTCGACCTGCCGATTCTCGTCGCCGGCGGCGACTTCGCGCACGGGAAGCACGTGGCGCACGAGGGCGAGCACAACGCGCCGTTGTGCAACCTCTACGTGACCCTGCTGCAGAAGATGGGGGTCGAGACGGACTCGTTCGGCCAGAGCACCGGCACCTTGACCTGGTCGTAAGAGTCAGCGTTCGTCACCGGCGGACGGCCCGGCTCGAGTCCCGAGCGGGGCCGTCGCGTCCCGAGAATCCGCGACCGGGGAGGGAACTGGTGCTGGCGTACCTCGTCGCTGGACTCACTGCGACCGTATTGGTGACCGCGGTTGCGCAGTTCTGGAAGCTGTGTTTCGAGAACCAGGGTCCGGCGGAGCCTCGTTCGCCCGACGACGACACGTCGCCCGCGCCGGATTCGACCCTCGAGAGCACGCCTCCCACTCCAGGATCGCCCCTCGACCCTGCGCCGTCGGCGTCAGATTCGACCCTTGACGCCACGCCGTCGGCGCCGGACGCAGACGACACGCCGCCGGTGCCGGATTCGCCCGTCGAGGCCGCGCCGCCAGGATCAGATTCCCTTCTCGACGCGACGCCGCCGGCATCGGATTCGCCCATCGAGGATGCGCCCCCGGCTCAGGGGAAGACGGACGCCACCGCGGCGCCGCCGGCGGTGCGCTGGAGCTGGCGCAGCCACCGCCAGTCCGGGCTGGAGTTCCTGCGCGTCACCGTCACCAACCCCGGGCCGAACCCGCTGACGGTGACCGGCATAGGGCTCAGGACGAGCGACGAGCTCGCCCGCCACGCCGACCCGCCCGCCCAGCTCATGGACGCGTCCGACCAGGCCGTCGAGCTGTTCGGACGGGACGCCGGAGACGATCCGCTGCCGCGCACCCTGGAACCCGATGGCAGTGTCGATGCCTACTTCCCGTGCCGTGACGTCGCGGACTGGCTCTACGACGTCGCGGAGAGCCACAACCTCGATCGCAACGAGTGCCATCTGACCCCCGAGTGCATCGACAGTACGGGGAGCATCCATCCCGCGAGGCGGAAGGTCGACTACGAGAGGTGGTTGAGGCACGGGCACGGACCGTCGCTGCGGGAGCACGCGGACGGGCAGGGCCCGCCATCGGACGGCGATGACACGTGACCGCTCCGAGGTTCTCGGAATGCCGGGACAACCGCGAGCCGACGACGAGGATTGGGAGGCGAGCATGAGCACGAAGACCTGGCGCGGAACCGCCCGGCCGTGGATCGGCGCCCTGGCGCTTGCGGTCGCCGCCGTCTCCGGAGCCCCCCCCGCGGCGGCCCAGGACCGGGACTTCGAGCCGGTCACCGACGCCATGCTCGCCGACCCCGACCCCGCCGACTGGCTGCACTGGCGGCGGACCCTCGACGGCTGGGGCTACAGCCCCCTCGACCAGATCGACCGGGACAACGTGCACCAGCTCGGGCTGGCCTGGTCGTGGACGATGGCCCCCGGCATCGCCCAGGCGACGCCCCTCGTCTACGACGGCGTCATGTACCTCCCGAGCCCCCTCAACGTCGTGCAGGCGCTCGACGCGGTCACCGGAGACCCCGTCTGGGAGTACCGCAAGTCGTTCGAGAGCTCGCCCGACGACTCGTTCCGGGCCCGCACACGGTCGATCGCCATCTACGACGACAAGATCTATCTGAACACGAACGACGCCCACATCGTCGCCCTCGACGCCCGGACCGGCGAGGTGGTCTGGGACCACACCGTCGCCGACACCCGCCTCGGCTACCGCTACACGAGCGGGCCCATCGTCGTCGACGGCCGCATCATCGCGGGCATGACCGGCTGCGAGCGCTACAAGGACGGCACCTGCTTCATCTCGGCCCACGACGCGCAGACGGGGGCCGAGCTGTGGCGGACGTCGACCATCGCCCAGCCCGGCGACCCGGGCGGCGACACCTGGGGCGACCTGCCGGCGACGTTCCGGGCCGGCGGCGACGCGTGGATTCCCGGCAGCTACGACCCCGCCACCGGCCTCACCTACTGGTCGACCTCGCAGGCCAAGCCGTGGGCGCGGCTGTCGCGCGGCACCGAGGGCGACGCCCTCTACACGAACAGCGCGCTGGCCCTCGACCCCGCGACCGGGCGCCTCGAGTGGTACTACCAGTTCGTGCCGGGCGAGACCCACGACCTCGACGACGTCTTCGAGAGCGTCCTCATCGACCACCGCGGGCGGCGGTCGCTGTTCAAGATGGGCAAGCTCGGCATCCTGTGGGAGCTCGACCGGGCCACCGGCGCGTTCGTCGCCGCCCACGACCTCGGCTACCAGACCCTGGTCGACGTCGACCCCGAGACGGGGCGGGCCACCTACCGGCCCGGCACCATCCCCGAGCCGGGCCAGGAGCTCGAGTTCTGCCCCGACTTCCAGGGCATCCGCAACTGGCGCGCGTCGGCCTACCACCCCGGCACCGGGATGCTCTACATCCCCATCCACCCGACCTGCGTCCGCGGCACCTTCAGCGAGGTGGCGCGCGAGCCGCACCCGACCGGCGACCTCTACTACTACGGCAACCCGCGGTGGACGGGCTGGCAGTCGGCGGGGCGGCTCCCCCACCCGAAGAGCCCCGACCACGACGGCCACCTCGTGGCGATGGACATCGACACCGGCGAGGTCCGCTGGCGCCACTCGACCCGGCTGCGCTCGCTCGCCGCCGCCCTCACCACCGCCGGCGGCCTCGTGGTGACCGCGGACGGCGACCGGTACTTCTACATCATGGACGCCGAGACGGGGTACGTGCTGTTCCAGACCCGCTTCCCGTCGCCGCCGCAGGGCTTCCCCATCACTTACGCGGTCGACGGCCGGCAGTACCTGGCGGTGCCCGTCGGCGGCGGGCGGGTGCCGGGGGCGACGAACACGCTGTACGTCTTCGCCCTGCCGGAGCCGGCGCGGTAGCGCGGGAAACGCCGCCCGGCGCCTCGCCCTCGCCGACCCGCCGGTTCGGGAAGCGCGCAAGCACCGGATTGCGCCCGGCGCGTCGGCTGCGCGTCGGAGTCGGCGTGCCCGGACGAGCCAGGGGCGCCCGCGATTGCGCCTGCGCGACCGCGGTGGCGGCGTCAGGTCGTCAGGACGATCTTGCCGACGACCTCGCGGCGCTCGAGCATGCGCAGGGCCTCGGGCGCCCGCCCGATCGGCAGCGTGCGCGACACGAGCGGCCGCAGCCGGCCCGACTCGAACCACGCGAAGAGCCGGTCGAAGTTGGCGCGGTTCGCCTCGGGCTCGCGCCGGACGAAGGCGCCCCAGAAGACCCCCACGATCTGACAGCCCTTGAGGAGCACGAGGTTGGCGCGCACGCTGGGGATGGCGCCGCCCGCGAAGCCCACCACGAGGAGACGGCCGTTCCAGTTGACGCAGCGCAGCGACTGCTCGAAGACCTCGCCGCCGACCGGGTCGTAGATGACGTCGGCGCCGGCGCCCCCGGTCAGCGCCTTGACGCGGTCCTTCCACGCCGGGTCCGTCCGGTAGTTGACGAGGTCGGCCACGCCGTAGCGCTCGGCGACGGCGCGCAGCTTGTCGTCGCTGCCGCCCGACGCGATGACGCGGGCGCCGAGGCAGCCGCCGATCTCGACGGCGGCGGTGCCCACGCCGCCCGATGCCCCGTGCACGAGCAGCGTCTCCCCGGCCTGCAGCCGGCCCCGTTGCACGAGGGCGTGGAAGCTGGTGCCGTAGGTCATGGGGAAGCCGGCCCCGATCTCGAAGGACATGCCGGCGGGCAGGCGGAGACAGCGTTCCTCGGGCACCACCGCCTCCTCGGCGTAGCCGTTCCAGCGCGTCATCCCGATGACCCGATCCCCGGGCGCGAACCGCGTCACGCGGGCGCCCACCTCGACGACCTCGCCCGCGACCTCCGCCCCCGGCGCAAACGGCATGTCCGGCTTGAACTGGTACTTGCCCTCGATGATCAGCAGGTCGGGAAAGTTGACCCCGGCCGCCCGGACGCGGATGCGCACCCCGTCTTCGTCGAGCGCCGGCGGGTCGATCTCCTCCCACACGAGGCTCTCCGGCGGGCCGTACGCCTTGCACAACATGGCTCTCATGGCGGGGGATTGTAGAACACGGCACCCCCCGGCGATTCCCGCCGCGGCGACGGACCCGACGCCAACCGGACGCCTGGAACCTGCACCCCGCCCGCCGGCCGAGGCGCCGCTGCTCAACGATAGATGTCCCTGCGGTGGCCGATCTTGAGGACGAGGATGGTGAGGGTCGACGCGGCGACGCTGTACAGCACGCGGTAGGGTCCGATTCGGACTCGAAAGACGTCGTCGTATCCGGTCAGTCTGCGGCTGCCTCTCGGAACCGGATCGTCCGCAAGCGCCCGAACCGCGCGAACCACACGGTCGCGCGCCTCGGAAGGCAGCTTCTTCAACTGCCGTTCCGCCATGCCCGAGACGTGGATCCTAAACCTGCCCATCACGCTCGATCTCGGCGAGCACGTCCTCGAGCGGCCGGGTCGGCTCGTGACGGATGCGTTTCAGGTCTTCGATGTCCTCCAGCTCTTCCAGGCGATCGACGATAGCCTCCTGGATGAAGCGATTCATCACGACGCCATGCGTCCGACAGTACGTGTCGAGCGCATCCTTGATCGCGCGGTCGATACGGGCATTCACCTGTACGGTCGGCATGGCGCCTCCTGACTCGATCGCAAATGATAGCAATCGCTACCAAATCCTGCCACGACCAGTTGCGGTAAGCTCCCATGATGCCCGAGCCCCTGATTGCGCTGCGCGACATCGAGAAGAGCTTCAGCCACGGCGTCAGCCGGACGTTCGTCCTGCGCCGCATCACCCTGGACATCGCCGAGGGCGAGTTCGTCTCCGTCATGGGGCCGTCGGGCGCCGGCAAGTCGACGCTGCTGCATATCCTCGGGATGCACGACGCGGCGTGGACCGGCGAGTACGACTTCCTCGGCCAGCCCGTCCACAGCCTGCGGACGAAGCACCGCCAGGCCCTCGGCCGCACCCACATCGGGTTCGTGTTCCAGAGCTACCACCTGCTCGACGACCTCACCGTGGCCGAGAACCTCGACGTCCCCCTGTCGTACCGGAACGTGCCCCGCTCCGAGCGCCAGGGCCTGGTGGCCGACACCCTCGACCGCTTCCAGATCGTGGGCAAGAAGGACCTCTACCCGAGCCAGCTCTCGGGGGGGCAGCAGCAGCTCGTCGGCGTGGCCCGGGCCCTCATCGCCAAGCCGAAGCTGATCCTGGCCGACGAGCCCACCGGCAATCTGCACTCCGACCAGGGCCGCGAAATCATGGAGCTGTTCACGAGGCTCAACGCCGAAGGGACGACCATCGTGCAGGTCACCCACTCGGACGTCAACGCCGCCTACGGCCGCCGCATCATCCAGCTCCGCGACGGGTGGCTGGTGAACGAATGACGCCGGGCGTCGTAACATCACCGCCGTTCCCGGCATCGTCCGCGCCTACGACGCGGCTGGTGAACGAAAGACGCCGGGCGTCGTAACATCCTCATATGGACACACGCAAACCTCGTCGGTGGTTCGTCGGGTCGGTGATCGCGGTCAGCCTCGTCGCGGGCGGAGCGCCCTGGGGCGCGCCGGTGGCGTCGGCGCAGGAGCAGTCGCTCTACATCGCCTTCACCGACTTCGAGGGCACGCCGACCACGGACCTGACGGTCGACGACGTGGTCGTCGAGTGGGACGGCGTGGCCTGCGAGATCGTCGAGCTCGAGCCTGTCAACTGGCCCGCGCGCGTCACGGTGTACGTCGACAACGCGACGGAGAGCCAGGCGGCCCTGCCGGACATTCGCGAGGGGCTGAGGCTCTTTCTGAACGCGCTCCCGCCGGACATCGAGGTGGCGATCGCGACCCTCTCGGGACGCCCGCAGTTCCGCGTGCCGCATACGACGGACCGACAGGATCTCGCCGACGCCATCGGCGTGCTCGCCAGCGAGGGCGGCGCCGCGACCTTCTTCGACGCGCTCTACGAAGAGGCGGAGAGACTCGAGGACGACCGGGAACGGCAGTACGTCTCCACCGTCGTGATGGTCGCGACGGCCGGATCGGAAGGGAGCCGCCGGGCCCGGGGCGACGCGGTGCAGAGAACGATGGACCGCCTGTACGACAACGCGGCGACCGTCTACACCCTGTTGTTCACCTCCCCCTACGGCGTCGGCCGCAACCTGGGCCGGGCCCAGGCGCAGTGGGGCGGCGACATCGCCGCGGCCACGCGAGCCCGCTACGAGGAGATGGTCGTGTCCACCCGGTTCCGCACGCTGTTGCCGGAGGTCGCCGCCGACATCGCCCGGAGGCACCGGCTGACCAGCCACCAGTACCGGGTGACCTACCGGCCGCCGGACGACGCGTCCGACCAGCCGCGCATTCAGGTGGGGTCCGCGCGCACGGGCATCGCGGCCATGCCGACGGACAACGGGAACATCCCCTGAAACCGGTCTACCGGGCCGGACGCGAGCAGCGGCTACCGGACAGCCGACCTCTCTCAGAACGCGGGCGGCGGATCCAGGAGTCCAGGCTCCACCGTCGGCCCCGGCCGGTGCTCGGGGTCGTCGTCGCGCCACGGCGTCCGGCAGGGCCGGCCGAGGCGGTAGAGGGCCAGGTTGGCGGCCATCCTCTGCGAGGCCCCGGCCTGCCCCGCCGCCGCGGCGCCCGCCATCGCGGCTCGTTGCCACTCGACCGCCTCGCCGAACCGGCCCAGCTCCGCGAAGGCCATGGCCATCGTCTCGGCGACGGCCGTGGTCTTGAGCGTTGCCTCCACCGCCTGCGCCAGCGCCAGCGCCTCCGCGCCGTCCCGCACTTGCGGGTCGGGGGCGGCGGCCAGAAGACGCGCGACCGCCAGCGGGAACGCCGGCTCCCCGGGATGGAGATCCATCGCCGCGCGGAGACGCTGCACGGCCTCCGGGTAGCGGGCCAGGCGCACGAGGGCCATGGCCTCGCCGAACCGCGCCTCCCTCCGGCCCGGCTCGATCTCGAGCGCCCGCCGGTAGGGCGCCAGCGACGCCTCGAGCCGGTCGGTCCGGCGGAGGGTGTCGGCCAGCCTGAGATGCGCCTCGGCGTGGTTGGGGTCGTGGGTCGCGGCCAGGGTGTAGCGCTCGACCGCCTCCTCGTCACGACCGCTCCGCTCGTAGAGGGTTCCCATCGCGAAGTGCGCGGCGGCCAGCCGGGGATCGAGGCGCACCGCCTCCCCGAGCTGGTCGAGCGCGGCGCGGGCGGCGCCCGTGCGGTTCAGGGCGAGGCCGAGGTTCAACCGCACGACCGGCAGCTCGGGCGCGAGCCGGGCCGCCTCGCGGAACTGCCGCACCGCCTCGGGCCAGTCGTCCCTCGCGCCGGCGACCAGCCCCAGGTCCCAGTGGACCTGCGGGCTCCGCAGCGCCGTGTTCACCTCGGCCATCAGCGGGTCTGCGAGGGTGACGCCGGCCCCATCGCCGTCGCGGCCCCCGCTGCCGTCCAGGTAGGCTCGCGCCTTCTCGAGATCGCCGAGACCCCGGTAGGCCATGGCGAGGGGATAGTGGATGGCCGTAGCGGCGGGCTCCAGCCGCAACGCGTCTTCGAATCGCGCCACGGCGGTCGCGTAGTCCCGCCTGGCCGCGGCGGCGCGGCCGAGCTGGAACAGGACCGCCGGGGTGTCCGGGTGGAGGACGCGGGCCCGGGCGAGGTGCGGCTCGGCCGCTTCCGGCCGACCCGCGTCGACATGGACCTGGCCCAGCCACGTGAGGGCGGCGAGATCGTCGGGACGCAGCCGCAGGGCGCGCTCGAAGTGCTCGACGGCCTCCGTCAGCCGCCCCGTGCTTCTGAAGACATGCCCCAGGTAGTAGGGCCAGCGGAAGTCGTCGGGGGCGAGCACGTGGGCATTCCGGAAGCAGCGCTCCGCCTCGTCGAGGTAATCGCCGGCCATCAGCAGCCTGCCCAGCTCGCCCCAGGCCTCGCCGAGCCGCCCGGGCCCCGCCGCGGTCACCGCCGTGTACGCCTCGCGGAGCTGCTCTCGAACGGAAGCGTGCACACGGCCGAGGTCGGGCAGAGCGACCGGCTGGAGCGCGGGTTGGGCCGGGCCCGCCGGTGACGAGGTCGCCGCGCGTGGAGCCGCGGCCACGCCGACGCCGCCGGTCGGAGTCGGCCCCGCCCCGTCTGCCTGCGACGCGACGGTTGCCCCGATTGGACCACCTGCCGCGGTACCGTCAGCCGCACCGAGCAACAGGCACGCGGCCACGAGGCCGCTCGACAGCTTCCGTTCCACCGTCATTCCCCAGCCCACGGAAATCGCCACCCTGCGTTTCCGCCGCGCTTGCGATGCCGGCGCTCGCCATCACCGTGGCGTCGGCGCCCCTGCCCGGCGGCGACGCCGTTCCAGGAGTCTGCGCCGTAGAACGGTGCAGACTCCTAGCAGGGTTGGTTGGGCGGCGAGCGGAGCCGTAGGCGACGCTCTCCGGGTTAGGGCGCAGACTCCGGGCTCTGGCCCGTGCCCTCCTCCAGCGTCAGCCACCGGTCCACCGGCAGGTCCGTCCAGTCCTCCTCGCGGCCGCTCGGCCAGACGACGCGGACCCGCCGCACGGCGGCGGCATCGCCCAGCCCGACCAGCACCCTCGGATCGTTGGCCGAGGCGTAGCTGCCGTCGGCCCTCACCCGGCGCCACAGCGGAGGACCGTCGCGGAAGACGCCGACCCGCGCGCCGAGCATGTCCCGGCGGCCGGCGCCGCCGACCAGCCGGAGGCCAATCCAACGGTCACGGTTGCCGACCTCGTTGATCAGCAGGCGCGCCCGGCCGGCGTTGTTGGTCACGAGGACGTCCACGTCGCCGTCGTTGTCGATATCGCCGAACGCGGCTCCCCGGCTCACCTCCGACAGTCCGAACACGAGGCCGGCCCGCCGGGTGACCTCGTCGAACCGCCCGTTCCCGAGGTTGCGGAACAACTGGTTGGGCTGGTCGAGCGCCGGCGCCCCGGACGCTCCCGCGGGGGCGTCCGGGGCACGCCCCCCGGCGAACCGCCGGTGACTGCCCTGGACCGCCCCGTTGACGGCGAGCAGGTCCAGCCAGCCGTCGTTGTCGAAGTCGAGCCACGCCGTCCCGAAGCCGGTGTAGGCGAGGCTCGGCGCCCCGAGGCCGATGGTCGCGGTCCGGTCCTCGAAGAGCCCGAGGCCGTCGTTCACGTAGAGGGTGTTGGTCTCGCGCGTCAGGTGGGTCATGAAGAGGTCGTCGTCGCCGTCGCCGTCGAAGTCGCCGGCGTCGACCCCCATGCTGCCCTCGGTCCGGCCGCTGTCGTTGAGGGCCGCCCCCGCGAGCAGCGCGCCGTTCGTGAAGGTCCCGTTCCCCCGGTTCATCCACAACTGGTTCGGCTCGCCGTCGTTGGCGACGTAGACGTCCGTCCACCCGTCCCCGTCGGCGTCGAAGGCCGCGACCCCGAGGGCGGCGCCGTACTCTCGCGCCACCCCCGCCGCGGCGGTGACGTCGACGAACGTCCCATCGCCGCGGTTGCGGAAGAGCCGGTCGGGCACGGAGGCGAACGCGCTCGGCCCGCAGTAGTCCCGCTCCCCGGTGCGGGTGAAGCACTCGGGCTGGGGCGCGTCGAGGCGGTGGTCGACGTAGTTGCCGACGAACAGGTCGAGCCAGCCGTCGCGGTCGAGGTCGGCGAACGACGCCGACACGCTCCACCGGGGATCCCCGACGCCCGCCTGCCCGGTGACGTCGGTGAAGGTGCCGTCGCCGTTGTTTCGGTAGAGCTGGTTCGGCCCGAGGGCGGTGCGGTACAGGTCGACCCGGCCGTCGTTGTCGACGTCGCCGGCCGCGACGCCCATGCCGTACGCGCCACCGCCGAGACCGCTGCCCGCGGTGACGTCGGTGAAGCGCAGGGTGCGGGTCCCGTCCGCGCGCACCACGAGGTCGTTGCGGTACAGGCGGTCGCCGGGCGGAGCTCCCTCGGACGGGGCGGTTGCCGGGTCGATGGCCGCGCCGGGGTGGAGCATCCGACCCTGCACGATGTAGACGTCGAGGTCGCCGTCGTCGTCGAAGTCGAACATCGCGGCGCCCGGGCCCAGGATCTCGCTCACGTAGAGCTGGCCCGACGCGCCGCTGAAGTGCACGAAGTCGATACCGGCCTCCTGAGCCCGGTCGGTGAACCACGCCGCGCCCGCGGGCGGCAACGGGGACTGCGCCGCCGCGTCGACGCCGCTCGGCGGGACACCGGCCCCGACGGTCAATACAACCGCGAGAAGCAACGCGGCAGTTGCACGGCCGCCGGGGCGCCGAGGCATTGCGCGCACCTCGCGATTATCACACGACGAATCGACGCGCCGGCGAGGGGTACTTTCAACGACAGGTGAGCCTGAACTAGCCCGCCGGCCCGTGGAGACGGACCGCGACGGCGGGCGTCGAGCCGCGGCGCCGAGCCGGACGGAACGCACTCGGCCCGGCCCGGTCGGACGCCGACGACCGCCTGTTCGACCCCGCCAGCGAGCCGGCGCGGCGGGAGCCGGCACCTCCGGCGAGGCAGGCGCCTACGGGATCTTCCCGTCGCGCGTGGGCGTCATCCGGATTCCGGCCCGCGTGGTCAGCAGCCGCACCACCGATTGCGCGGTCGCGTTCTCCGGCGGCGTGTAGGTCAGGAGGTACTGGTTGCTCATCAGCCGGTGCTTCCGGCCGAGGTCCTCGGCGAGCTCCGGGAGCTGGGTACGGAACCCGATGGCCGAGCTCAGCCCGTCGTAGCTGCCCGCCGTCACCCGGCCGATATCCATGGCCCACCGCATCTGGTCGCCGCCCTGCTTGACCCCGGTGACCGACGTGAAGGTGTACATGCGGGTGTGGAGGGCGGCCCGGTTGGCGATCAGGCGCTCCATCATCTCGCGGAAGGGCCTCTCCCGCACCCGGGTGCTCCCCTCGGGGCCGTTGGTGGCGACCATCACTATGACCGGGAAGTACTCGCCCGCCTCGTCCTCGTGCAGCCGCTCCGCCTCCTCGTAGAGCGCATCGAGGAAGCTGGCCGCGCCGTCCATCTCCGGCGCGATCACGCCGACGGCGTCCTCGAGCTCGAGCCGGTCCGTGGTATGCCGGGCCCAGAACTGCGGCCGTCCCCCCATGGTCGCTATCGCCACCTCGATGTCCGCGGGCAGCGCGTCCACGAAGCGCCGCAGGCCCTCGCGCATGTGGTCGAGCACCGGCGGGCTCGCCATGCCGTTGTCGACGAACACCGTCACCCGTAGCGGCCAGCGGATGGGCTCGAGGCTGAGGGCCACGCTGCGTTCGCCGTCGGTCTCGACGAACACCTCCGAACGCTGCATGTCGGTGACGGGGGCGCCCGCGGCGTCGGCAAAGCTGACGAAGAACGACTGGGTCTGCGCCCGCGCGACGTGGCCGTTCCAGGGTGCGCCGGACACGATGAGGGCGAGGGCGACGAGAACGCCGACGACGGAGCGACATCGCGTGGTCTCGGCCGTCATTGTGGAGAACCTCCGGTTGCAGAAACTCCGGCCTGTGTGCCGATGGCTC
The DNA here is from genome assembly GCA_965204675.1 of Vicinamibacterales bacterium. Lineage (GTDB taxonomy): Bacteria > Acidobacteriota > Vicinamibacteria > Vicinamibacterales > UBA8438 > JAJEEA01. Next base: position 2,370,938 of record OZ242003.1, on the reverse strand, counting down.
GAACCGATTTCTCAGGGCAGCGCCGCCGGTTCCGGTCGCAACGCCGGGCTCGTCGAAACGCTCTCGACGGCTTCAGGCAGCGCCGCGGCGACAGCGATGGGTGATGCTGCCACGTACTCCACGCCGCAAGCGCCCGCACCGGCTTCAGGGCAGCGCCGACAGTATGCCCCGGGCCTGCGCCGCCTCCTCCGAGTCGGGCTCGAGGTCGACGACCTGCTGGAACAGCCCCTTGGCGCCCTCGATGTCTCCTCGGTTCAGCGCCACCATGCCGAGCTTGAAGACGGGGGGCGCCCACGCGGGATCGGCGGCGGCCGACTTCTCGTACCAGCCCGTGGCGGCGTCGATGTCGCCCTCGCTGAACGCCACCTCGCCGAGGTTGTAGAGGTCCTCGGGCGACGCGTCGCCCCCCGCCGCGGCGAGGTCCCGGGCCGCCGCGAGGTCGCCCAACAGAAGCTGGGCCCGGGCGATCTTCCTCTCGATCGCCGCGTCGCCCGGCGCGGACGCCCGATAGCGCTCGTAGGCCGCGATCGCCTCTTCGTACTGGGCCAGGGCCCGGTGGGCGTCGCCGATGTCCTGGTGCAGGGCGGTCATCTGCGGCCACCGCGCGAGCAGGCTCGCGTAGCCGTCGATGGCGGTCCGGTAGTCCTGGCGGTTGTAGGCGTCGTCGGCGGCGCCGAGCTCGGCGACGGTCCGATCCAGCTCCGTCTCCTCGATGTCCAGCGCGGCCAGGATCGACTCCACCTGGTCTTCCGCGTCGGCCTTCAGCGGGACCATGTAGTACTCGATGGGCTGGATGCAGTTCTGCATCTTGGTCGGCGTGCACGCGTTCGACCGGCGCTGCGTCACCTCGATGCGCAAGTGGGCGTCCTCGTAGCCCTCGGCCATCACGATCGTGTTCCAGATGCCGCTGCGCATCCACGTCAGGGCGAAGCGGCCGCCGTCGTCGGTGACGGTCTCCATCGCCTCGGCCAACTGCAGCCGGTCGCCGTTGGGCGAGAAGAGGGGAGGGTCGGCCCGGACGAAGGCACCGACCACGGGGTCGCGGGTCCCTTCGATGAACACCCGGCCCTGGATGCGGCCCTCTTCCTGCTGCGCGAGCCCCTCGGGCGGGCCGAGCAGCAGGATCGCGGCGGCGGACACGCCATGGAGAAACCGGCGGGAGCAATGCATGGCTACCTCGGCAGGACAGTCCTTGGGCGGTGACCGCTGCGGACTGGTCGGGATTTCAGCAAGACGCGGCCGGCACGTCATGCCGGCACGCCGGAGCGCGGGCAAGGCGTCTCATCGCCCTTGCCGCCACGACTGCTCGGTGCGAACGGTGCGAGCCGGGAGTGGCCAAGCCAGGGGAGCGCCGGGCGACGAGAGACGCCCGACGCTCCCCGTGGATTCGCCCACCTAGAAGTACATCTGCATGCCGAACGACAACCTCCGGCCCGGCTCGATCTGGTTGATCCGGAGGAACCTCGGGTTCTTGATGCCCCCGCCGCCGTAGTGCCGGTCACGGGCGGTGACCCGGGCCCGGTTGGTGATGTTGGTCGCGTCCATGTAGAACCGCGTGCGGACGTCGTTGATGGTGACCACCTTCGAGAACCGCAACTGCATCTCCGTGGTGTAGTCCTCGAACGCCGTGCCCGGCTCGATCAGGGGGACGGTGAGGATAGCGGTGTCGGTGGATCTCCCGAGGTTCACGAGACCGGGAAAATCGTCCGCGCTGATCGCATAGGTGGCCCGGATGGGCGCTCCGGGGAACACCTGGACGAGCCCCGAGATCATGGTGTCGAACGGCAGCGGCAGCGCCCCCGACAGCTTGCCCATGGGCCGGTACGGCATCCGGGTCTCGCAGAAACGCAGGTCGTTCGGCGTGTCCTGTCTGGCCTCGTGACAGAAGTGGTTCGTGTTCGTGCCGGCGGTGACGCTCGCGGTCATGAAGCCGCCGCGGGGGAGCTCGCCGTCGAGAATCACCTCGAACCCGTTCCACGTCCGGAAGTCCCCCACCGCGAGGGTCTGGCGGTCGTTCCCGGTCTGGATGTCGAGGTCGGGGGCGGTGACGTAGATGGGCACTTGCACGCCGCGGGCGCTCGGGGGCAGATCGGGGTCGTCAGGCCCGGTCCACGTGCCCGCCATGTGCCAGTCGTCCGCCGAGGTGTTCAGGTTGTCTTCCCAGTCGAAGTTCGTGTAGACGCGCCGGTGCCACATCGCGCTCAGCGCCCAGCCGTTGCCCAACTGACGCTCGACGCCGGCCGAGTACTCCCAGTTGCTGGCGCGCGGCAGGGCCGGGTCGTACTGGGTGTCGATGATCGACGTGCCGTAGTTGGGGTTGAACGAAGCCCCGATCTCGTCGAGCTGGGGCGTCCCGTCCGGGTTGAGCGCGGTCAGGTCGCCGTTGAGGTCGGTCCAGGGTCGGTAGTCGATGAGGTTGTAGGGATAGATGGGGTTGTACCCCTGGGTGACGCCGGTCCCCTCGTTCGCCACGTACCGCCCCCCCGAGAACTTCACCGCCGTCGAGCCGTCGCCGAACAGGTCGAACGCCGCCCCGAAGCGCACGTTGAGGTCCTGCCAGTTCGGAATATTCTCGACGAGGGGGTCGGGCAGGGTCAGCTCCGGCGCGAACCAGCCGGCTTCCCGCGTTCCCCCCGGCACCGAGTTCTGGAACCAGTCGTACCGGATGCCCGCGTTGAGGGTCAGCCGGTCCATCGTCCACGCGTCCTGCGCGTAGACGCCGCAGTCGCAGTCCTGGTGGATCCCCTGCCGCTGGTTGCCGTTCCCCGTCACCAGGATCCCGAACGGGAACCCGTTGAAGAACATGCCGCGGAAGATGTCCCCCGGCCCCTGGTACGCCAGGGCCGTCCGGTTGTTCGCGAAGTTGATGCCGGTCTTGAAGTTGTGCGAGCCTGTCACGTAGGAGAGCGACGCGTTCACGCGGCGGTGGAAGTCGTGGTTGTGGTGGTTCTGGAACGAGCTGTTGTATTCGGCGCCCGACGCAGAGTCTATCTTGGGCATCCGGAACACGCCGGGGCCGTGGTCCACGGGGCTGGTGTTGACGTCGGCCTGCATGAACGAGCCGTGCGCCTCGAGCAGCAGCCGGTTCGTCACCGGCGCCGTCCAGCGGCCGGTCAGCATGCGCGTCGGGTTGCCGTTGAAGAGGTACCAGGACTCGGGAGTCAGGAGGCCGAAGGCCCCGCCCCCGGTGGAGAGCGACGACTTGGGCTCCTGGAAATAGCTCCACGTGAACTTGTTGCGCTGGGTGGCCTGGTGCGTGAGGCGGATGTTGTAGTTGCCGTTCTTGCTCCAGGTGTACGCCCGCAGGTCGTCGTCGGTGACGCCGTCCGGCGTCGACGGCTCGTCGAGGTCCCAGAACCGGTCGAGGACGTACTGCTGGCTGCGGTTCTCGATCATCGAGGCGAAGAACCACAGCTTGTCCTCGACGATCGGCCCGCCCACCGCGGGGTTGAAGCTGTAGCGGTAGGCGATCGGCGCGAACTCGAAGCCCCGATCCTTGAGATCCTGGCTGAGGTTGTCCGACTGGAACCCTCCCGACGTGCCGCTCATGAAGAAGTTGTAGGAGAACTCGTTGCCGCCGGCCTTGGGCACCACGTTCGTCCGCACGCCGCTCTGGGCGTACTCGGCCGACTGCGACGACGTGTCGAAGACCACCTCGGTGACCATCGCCTCGTTGGTGACGGTGCCGACGCCGGCCCCCCACTCGTTCCGGCCCTGGAGCTGCCCCCCGGTCTTGACGCCGTCGATGGCGGGCTGGCCGTCGAGGGGGTCGGAGCCGTGCAGGCTCGGCAGGTTGTTCCAGTTGGTGTCGCCGGGGACGAGGGTCTCGCCGAGGGTCGTCCCCGGCACGTAGGCGGCGGCGCTGGTGATGCCCGCCGCCCCCGGCAGCACGTTGACGCGCTCGGCCGGCATGACCGTCTGCTGCCGCGTGGTCCTGACGTCGACCAGGGGCACGATGCCCTCCACCGTCACCGTCTCCTCGACGCCGCCGACGGCCATGGCGGCATCGACCTCCGCCACGAACGCGCCCTGCAGCAGGATGCCCTCGCGGACCACGACGCTGAAGCCCGGCAACGTGAAGGTCACCGAGTAGGTGCCCGACGGCAGGTTGGTGATGCGGTAGTTGCCGGCGCCGTCCGAGAAGACGGTGCGCACCTGCTCGATGAGGGCGGGGCTGCGCGCCTCGACGGTCACGCCGGGCAGCACGCCCCCGACGTCGTCCACGACGGTGCCCGCGATGCCGGCCTCGTCCTGGGCGAAGGCCGGGGCGGGCGCGAGCAGCGCCGGCAAGAGACCGGCCAGGCACAGAAGAACGAGGGAACGCCGTGACTCGAACGGCTGCATGGTCGATACCTCCTCCGGCGGCGTGAAGCGACACGTCCGCCTGCGCTCCGTAAAGCAGTGCCCCATACGATAGCACCATTCTCCGGCGGTACGGGGCCGCGGACGCCCAACGGGCGGTCACTCTCGACACCGCGATGCGTTGCGCGGCACGAGCTGCTGCCGGCGAGGGGATGACCGCGTCGACCGGCGCGGGGGCTGGCCGACGGCCCGCGAACGGGCCCGGCTGCCCGGCAGATCGGTCGGGCGCCGAGCGGAGCCGCAGGCGACGGTTGGGGGTGCCGGGAGTCTGCGCCTCGGGACGGTGCAGACTCCAGGTCGGTTGGGGCGCCAGGCCGAGCCGTACGCGACGAGGTGCGGGCCACGAGGCTGCGCCGTAGAACGGCGCGAACTCCTGCAGGGTCGGTCGGGGCGCCAGGCCCAGCCGCAGGCGACGGTCGGCGGGCCAGACAGACTAGGCGAGCCGAGCCATGCACACGACGTCGTCGGCCCGTCCGTCGAGGAGGCGGGCCTGCCGCTTGATGCCCTCGCGTACGAAGCCCGCCCCCTCGAACAGCCGGATCGCGCGCGTGTTCGACGCGAAGACCTCGAGCTCGACCCGCGTCATGCCCGCCGCCTCCGCCGCCTCCAGCGTGCGCGCGAGCAGCACCGCCCCCACTCCCTGCGCTCGCCACGCCGGCAGCAGGCCGACGCCGAGCACCCCGCCGTGACGGAACCCCTCGAAGGGATGCCGCTGCACATCGCACCAGCCGACCACGCGCCCCGCCGACCGCACCACGAGCTGCACCCCGCCGCCACGCGCGAGGCCGTCGACGAACGCCCGGGTCCCGTCGACGCCGAAGCCGTCTACCGCCGCCAGGTAGCGCCGCTCGCGCGCCACCGCCTCGACCGCGGCCTGGAGCCCCTCGACGTCCTTGGGCGTGATCGGCTCGATGCTGAACGGCGGGGTCACGAAGGGTCTCCCGTGCCTGTCCGCCATTCGCTCACCGCAACCCCAAGCCCCTCGATGTCGTCGGGCGCGATCGGCTCGACCCTGAACGACGCGGTCACGAGACCTCCGTCGTATCGGTCTGCCCCTCCCCAGGCTTCGCCCCGGCAGAACCGACATCCGCCCCCTCTCCTCGAGGGCCGCTCGACGACCCGCGCCGATCGACCGCCTTCGCCCCCGAAGCGAGGGGACGCGCCGGCACCCCGACGTAGACGCGCCCGCCGTCGAGGGCGACGTTCTTCGGCACGAGGCTCATCGCCCCGATCTGCACGTCGGAACCCACCGTCACCCCGATGCCCACCACCGAGCCCAGCCCGACGGTGACGCGGTCGCCCAGGCGCACCCGGCCCGTCTTCACGAAGCCGCCCTCGACGGTGTGCCCGGAGAGGTGCACGTCGCCGCCGATCACCACGTCGTCGCCAAACTCCAGCAGGTTGTGGTCGCTCACCCCCAGGCTGTTCACGTACACCCGGCGCCCCACCCGGGCCCCGTTCAGGCGCAGGTAGGCGCTCCAGACGGGCGTCCCCCGGAAGAGCGTGCCCGCGAACAGGCGCACGATGTGGGTCGCGACCATGTAGCGCACCCAGTCGAGCACCGGCCAGTCCAGGTCGGCCAACCGCATCGCGGCGTCCGGCCGCGTCCGCCAGCCCGTCACCCGGGTGGCCGTCGCCGACGCGAACATCAGCACGAGCGCGAAGAGCACGTACGACGGGATGACCGCGAAGCTCGCCGCCACCACCCGCACGGCGGGGTCGACCGCGGCCCAGGCAAAGAGCGGCGCCCACAGGGCCAGCACCGGCAGGACGGCGATGCCGCACACGATCGCCTGCACGACCACGAGGGTCGCCACCGCCCAGGCGATTCGCGCTCGCCCGTTGTAACTCGAACTCATCGCTCACACTCGTTCAGGCACCCGCCCGACACGTTCAGGCCCCGGAGGAAGAGCCGGTGGCGGCTGACGGCCGAGCCTCCCCGCCCGTGTTCAGTCGCCAGGCGATCTCCCCGCCGCACTGCCGGCACCGCGCGCCGTGCCGGAGCCGGCGGCTCAGCCGCTGGCGGCGCCACTGCTTCCCGCAGCCGCATTCGCCCAGCCAGCGGGCCGGGGTGTGGTCGACGTCGTGGCAGCGCTCGGCGGTGCAGCCGATGGCCCGCGCGACCGCCTTCCAGACGTCGTCGTGGTGGTGCCGGTGGCCGGCGATGGCGTGGGCGATCTCGTGCAGCAGGGTGTCCTCGATCTCGGCCCGGGTCGCCCGCAGGCAGTAGCTCACCGACAGGTCGATGCGCCTGTCGTCGTAGCGGCAGACGCCGGCGCGCGACGTGGACAGGTCGAAGCCGAAGCCCCAGTCGGCGTGCAACCCGCTGCCGGCCTTGTGGCGGGCGAGAAGGTCGACGGCCAGGCTTTCGACGTCGGCCAGGGTGCACTCGCGTTCCGGGACCCGTTCGATGACGGCGAGGAGGCGGTAGGGCACCTTCCACAGGGCGTCGTCGCCGGCCGCCACGACGGCGCGGGCACGCTGCAACTCGGCGACCGTCCCGTCGATCGTCTGGCCGCGCCACCGGAACTGCACCCGGCTCCCGACGGGGCAGGCGGCGCCGGAAAAGTCGGCGGTGATGGCGCCGGACCACCGCGGCGGCGGGGCCGGACGCGGCGGGGCGTCCACACGCGGCGGCGCAACCGGACGCGGCGGGGCCTCCACGCGCGGCGGGGCCCCCACGCGCGGCGGGGCCTCCGCGCGCGCCGGTGGCGGAAAGAGCGGCAACTGGAACCCTGAACGCATCCGAGAACCTGGCACCGGGCTATCTCCCGCCGCTCTCCACCTGGGCGGCCATCTCGCGCAGCATCTCGGCCGGGGAGATGCCGGTCCAGCAGTGGCCGCGGCCGGGGCCGTAGACGATGCGGGCGTCGATCGACGGCCGGTCCCGCAGGAAGGCGTCGAGGCGGCGCACCGCGCCCTCGAGGAAATAGTCGTCCATGTCGCCGACCCAGATGTTCAGCCGGCCCCGCAGCTTGGGGGCCAGCGTGTCCCACCCCCGCTCGAGCACGAGGCGCAGGTCGTAGCGCTCCCAGCGCGTGGTCACCTCGGTGTCGATCTCGCCGGACGCGGGGTCCCAGAGGGGGACGGGGAAGCCGTCCGCGCCGCGGGGGCCGTAGACCGCGTTCCACGCCCCCCACTGGCCGCCCGACCGGGTCCAACTGTCGCCGCCCCCGAGCACGTTCTCCATCCGGAGCTCGTGGCGCATGGTGAACCGGGTGCTCCCGTCGAGGTTGCGGGCGCTGGGCCGCTCACCCCGTCGGCGTCCACGTAGGCGTTGCCGCCCCGGTAGACATCGACGAGCTGGAAGGCGCGGAAGTCGACGCTGTCGGGGCACGAGGCCCAGGCGCCGCCGAAGAAGTCGGGATGGAAGATCTGCAGGGCGAGGGCCACCCAGCCGCCCGTCGACCCGCCGTCGAGGACGCGAGCGCCCGGCGATCCGCCGGCCCGGAACCGCTCCTCGACGTAGGGGATCAGCTCTTCGGTGACGGCGTCGCCGTAGGGGCCGTTGTTGGCCGAGTTGACCTGGTAGGGGTCTCCCCAGGGCCCCGCCCCGTCGAGGTGCAGGAGCACGAAGCGCGGGGCGTCGGGGTCGAGCCACGCCGTCCTGAACGGCGAGCCGGGGCGCATCATCCGCCGCACCCCGGTGTACCGGGCGCCGTAGCCGCCGATGCGCACGCGCAACGGGTAGCGGCGCGCCTCGTCCTCGCCGTGCCCGGGGGGCAGGATCACCCCGGCCCGCAGGTGGATAGGCCGGCCGTGGAACGCGGACAGACGCTCGGAGCGGATGCTCACGAAGCGCAGGAGCCCGGTGTCGTCGGGCAGTCGCTCGTCGGAAATGCGCTGCGTCAGCCGCAGGTCGATCGCGGCCGGCCGCCCGGGGTCGAGCTCCACCCGCCGGATGTCGCCGTAGAGGTTCCCCGGGGCGGCGACGCGGCGGATGTCGCGGTTGGTGGCCAGCACCGCCTGCACGCGATACTCGCCGGCCGGGAGGTCGCCCAGCTTCTCGATGGGAAACGCGGCCGCGCCGGTCCCCACGGTCACCCGGTCTCCCGGGGCGAGCGGCGGGGCATCGACCCCGAGGGTGGGCACGGCGCGGCGACCGGTGTCGCCTATGCGGAACCGGGGCTCGCCGCCCGGCTGGCCGGCGGGAACCATCACCACCACCAGGCGTCCCGGCGGCTGGGCGGGCAGCGACGCATCGAGGGTGACGGCGAAGCGCAGGCCGGTCTGACCCGCCGAGGCGAGCCCGACCGCGGCCGCGGTCAGCGCCGCCGTGGTGAGCACACGGCCCAGGGCATGCGAACGCATCACGGATGCCCGCGAGCCTCCGGATCCCGTCGGGCGGGGCGGCGAGCGGCAGGGCGCCCGGCGGCGGTCAGCGCCGCCGTGGTGAGCACGCGGCCCGGGACATGCGAACGCACCACGGATTGCCCGAGCGATCTCAACCGTTCCGTCGGCAAGCCGGAGAGCACCATTGCCCGAGCGATCTTAACCGTTCCGTCGGCGAGCCGGAGAGCACCCAACGCCGACGCCGACGGCCAGGGCGGCGCCGACGGCCAGGGTGGTCTCCAGTGCGCCGCGAGCCGGCGGTGAAGAATGGAATCTCAGTGGCTGGCGTTCACGTGACTGTTGAAGGCGCGGCTCAGCTCGTCCACGCGGCCGGTGAGCCTGTCCAACTTGCCGTTGACCACCAGCACGCCAACGGCGGCCACCAGGCCGGCGCACGCTCCGATCACGGCGGCGATTCCCGAGACCACATCGAAGATCTCCATGTGTGTCGAGGATAACCTGTTCAGGAGATGGATTCAACACCGGGCCCGGCGTTCGTCGGCAGGACCCGGAGCCCGCTCGTCGCACATCGCCCCGCCCTCCGAAGGACGAGAAGTCCCGCCCACCGGGATATCCCATGTCCTGGAGCACTTCGACTGCTAGAATAGGTGACTCTGTCCCGGCATCCGGGAGTCTGCGTCGTGGAACGGTGCGGACGCCCGGAGTCGGTTGGGCGCCAAGCGACAGCCGTAGCGCGACCTCGGGGTCGCGTTCGGCGACGGTTGGCGGGCTGGGGGTGCCACTGTGAAGAGGAACCGCTCGACGACCGTGTCCCGCTCCGTATTGCGCGTGCTCGCCGCGCTGGCCGTGGCCGCCGGCGTCGCGATGGTCGCCTGCAGCCCGCAGGGCGCCGGCGGCCTCACCGAACGGCTGTCGGTCGCCACCGGCGGCACCGGGGGCGTCTACTACCCGTATGGCGGCGGCGTGGCCAAGGTCATCAGCGACCACCTCGAGGGGGTGGAGGCGACGGCCGAGGTCACCGCGGGGACCGTCGACAACCTGAAGTTCATCTCGAACCGCGGCGCCGACCTGGCGTTCGTCCTCGCCGACTCGCTCGACGACGCGGCGCAAGGCCGCGGCGCGTTCGCCGACTTCGGGACGGTGCCGGCGCGGGCCCTCGCGGTGCTCTACGACAACCTGAACCAGCTCGTGACCCTCGAGGGCAAGGGCATCGAGTCGGTCGCCGACCTGCGCGACCGCATCGTGTCGACGGGGGCGCCGGGCAGCGGGACCGAGATCACGGCACTCCGGGTGCTCGAGGCGGTCGGCCTCGACCCCGACGCCGACATCCGCAAGCAGAGCCTGGGGGCAGCCCAGTCGGTCGACGCCATCAAGGACGACAAGATCGACGCGTTCTTCTGGAGCGGCGGCGTTCCCACCGGCTCCGTCCTCGACCTCGCCTCGACGCCGGGCCGGACCGTCAAGCTGGTACCCAACACCGATACCCTGCCGTTCCTGCACGAGAACTACGGCGACGCGGTGTACCACGGGGTCACCATTCCCAGCACGACCTACCCGGGCATGAGCGGGGACGTCGAGGCGGTCGGGGTGGCCAACGTGCTGGTGGTGCACGAGGAGATGTCCGAGGACCTGGCCTACCGGATCACGAAGGCCCTGTTCGATCACCAGGACGAGCTGGCCGCGATTCATCCCGAGGCCGAGAAGCTGTCGGTCGAGAGCGCGGTGACGGGGTCGACGGTGCCGTTCCACGCGGGCGCCGTGCGGTACTACGAAGAGCAGGGGGCCTGGCCCGGGTCGTAGTGCCGGTCCCGGCCCTGCCGGCCCCGTCTCAGCATCCGGTTCGACGAACGCGCGCGCCCTCGCGTGAACCGGCCGCGACCGGGAACGGCCCCTTTTCACCGGCCGGATTAGCGAGTACCCTTGCCCGTCGCCCGCTCCCGCGGGCATGCGGGCGGAACCGCGCGGGGCGGGGGCGGCGCCCACGACGACACGAACCGGGAGATCCCCCCTGGCCGATCCAGCCGCTCCGCCGGCCGCCCTGCGCGACGACCCGGACGCCGAGGTCCCGACCCGGAAGCTGAGCGGGCTGCCGGCCCGTCTGGTGACGGTGCTCGCCGCGGGCCTGTCGCTCTACGCGCTGTACTGGGTCGTCGGCATCGTCCAGCCGCAGATCTACCGGGTCAGCTTCCTGCTGATCACCTTGGTCCTCACGTTCGTGCTCTACCCCGCCGTTCCCGCGTGGCGCGGCCGGGTGGCGGCGGCCGACTGGGCCCTCGCCGCGGCTTCCGTCCTCGTGCTGGCGTGGCCCATCGTCGACTTCGACCAGTTCGTCTACCGGGCCGCGACCCCCAGCGGGCCCGACATCCTGTTCGGCACCATCACGACCCTGCTGGTGCTCGAGGCGACCCGGCGCACGGTGGGGTGGATTCTCCCCGTCACCGCCGTCGCCTTCCTGCTCTACGGCTACTACGGACCCCTGCTCGAGCTCATGGGGCTCGAGATAATGGCCCACCGCGGCTACTCGATCGACCGGCTGGTGGGCACCCTCTACATGACCCTCGAGGGCATCTTCGGGGTGCCCCTGAACGTCGCCTCCAGCTACATCGTGCTGTTCACCATCTTCGGGGCGATGCTGCAGCACTCGGGGGCCGGCCAGTTCTTCATCACGTGGACCATGTCGGCGTTCGGCCGCTCGTCGAGCGGGGCGGGGCCGGGGCGCACCGTCACCATGTCGGGCTTCCTGCTCGGCACCGTCTCGGGCAGCGGCGTCGCGACCACCGTGACCCTGGGGGCGGTGGCGTGGCCGATGCTGCGGCGGGCGGGGTTCTCGGCCGAGATCGGCGGCGGCATCCTGTCGGCGAGCGGCATCGGGGCCATCCTCGCCCCCCCGACGATGGGGGCGGCGGCGTTCCTCATCGCCGAGTTCCTGCAGATCACCTACCTGCAGGTCATCGCGATGGCCATCGTGCCGGCGGTGCTCTACTACCTGTCGATCGTCCTCATGATCGAGGCCGACGCGCGGCGGCTGGGGACGAAGGCGGTCGACGTGGACGTGCCGTCGGTGTGGACCCTCACCCGGCAGTCGGGCTACCAGTTCGTGCCCCTCGTCGCCATCGTGGTGTTCCTGGTGTCGGGCATGACCCCGTTCCGGGCGGTGTTCCTGGCCACGATGCTGGCCATCGCCCTCAGCTTCGTCCGGCGCGAGACGGCGCTGCGGCCGGCGCGGCTGACCACCGCGCTGGAGACCGGCGGCCGGGCGGTGCTCGCGGTGGCCGCCACCACCGCGACCGCGGGCATCATCGTCGGGGTAGTGACCCTGACCGGGCTCGGGCTGAAGATCTCGAGCATCATCGTCGACCTCGCCGGGGGCAACCTGTTCTTCACCGTGCTCTACGCGGCGGTGGCGGTGTGGATGCTGGGCCTCGCGGTGCCGGTCACCGCGTCCTACATCATCGCGGCGGTCATGATCGCGCCGGCCCTGACCCTGGTCGGGGTGCCGGACGTCGCCGCCCACATGTTCATCTTCTACTACGCGGTGCTCTCCGAGGTCAGCCCGCCGACGGCGCTGTCGCCCTTCGCGGCGGCCGCCATCACCGGCGGCAACCCGTTCAAGACGATGATGCTGACCTGGAAGTACACCCTGCCCGCGTTCCTCGTCCCGTTCGCGTTCACCCTCAGCCCCGAGGGGCTCGGCGTCCTGCTGCAGGCGCCGCTGGCCGACATCGCCCGCACCGTCCTCACCGCGGCGGTGGGCATCCTCGCCCTCGCCATGGGCCTCGGCGGGTGGCTGCGGCAGGCGGCGACGACGGCAGAGCGCACCCTCGCCGTCGCCGGCGGCCTGCTGCTCTTCTACGCCACCACCGCCACCGACCTCGTCGGCGCCGCCTGCTTCGTCGCCGCCATCGGCATGCACGTCGTGCGGACGCGCGACTGAACGTGCATCATGCCCACACGACCTTCGCCGTCGCGGGCCCGGAAGACGGATGGCGGCACGCGGGACGAGTTGGCCGGCGAACCCCTGGCCGAGCGACTCCGCGCGCGGCGAGCTGACCCGGCAGAGGCCGATTTCGACTGGGCCAGCCAGGCGATGCACGCGTGTGTCGACCTCGAGGACAAGGCCGCCGTGTTCGCCGCCCTCGGCGAAAACCAACGCTGAAATGCGCCGTCGCCGCCGACGTCTGTGCTCTGCCGCCGCGCGGCGGCGAACAGGGGTGTGAACAACCCGGCAGAACGAGACAATTTATGCGCGTAGACATAATGCTCACGTGCATAATAAAGCGGTGCGTTTTCTGGATCGTGGTGAAGAGCTGCGGCGTCTGGACGGGGTCCTGGGGGAGCCCGGCGCCTTCGCCGTCATCTGGGGACGGCGGCGGGTGGGCAAGACCCGGCTGCTCGTCGAGTGGTCGCGGCGCCACGACGGCCTCTACGCGGCGGCCGACCGATCGGTGCCGGCCGTGCAGCGGCGCTACCTCGCCACGGCGGTGGCCCGGCGGTTCCCCGGATTCGACGACGTCGAGTACCCGGACTGGCGTTCGTTCCTGCTGCGGCTCGCCGCCGAGTCGGGCGGGAGCGCTTGGCCCGGTCCGTTCGTGCTCGACGAGCTGCCGTACCTGATCGCCGCCGACCCGACGCTGACCGGCGTCCTCCAGACCTGGATCGACGGCGCGCCGGGCCGGCCCACGGTCGTGGTGAGCGGATCGAGCCAGCGCATGATGCACGGCGCGGTGCTCGACGCGGCCGCCCCGCTCTACGGCCGCGCCCGCGAGGCGTTCGCGGTGCGCCCGCTGAAGCCGGGCTACCTCGCCGAGCTCGTCCCCGGCGCCGACCCGCGCGACCTCGTCGCCCTCTACGCGCTCTGGGGCGGCATGCCGCGCTACTGGGAGCTCGCCGAACGGTTCGGCCGCGACGTCGACCGCGCCGTCGACACCCTGGTGCTCGACCCCGCCGGTCCGCTGCACATGGAGCCCGACCGGCTGCTGATGGAGGAAGTGCCGCCGGCCACCGCCCTCCGCCCGCTGCTCGACGTCATCGGCGCCGGCGCCCACCGCGTCAGCGAGATCGCCGGCCGCCTCGGCCGCCCCGCCCCCAGCCTCGCCCGTCCGTTGGCCGCGCTCGCCGAGATGGGTCTGGTCCGCCGGGAGACGCCGTTCGGGAGCGACCCCCGCTCCGCGAAACGCAGCCTCTATCACATCGACGACCCGTTCCTGCGCCTGTGGTTCCGGGTCGTGGCCCCCCACCGGACCGCACTCGCCGAAGCGCCGCCCGAAACGCGGCTCGAGTACTGGCGCCGCCATCGGCCGCGGCTCGAAGCCCTGGCGTGGGAAGAGCTGTGCCGCATGGCCGTGCCGTTCCTGCACCGAACCGACTGCCCCCTCGGCGCGCTCGGCCCGTGGGAGCCGGCACAGCGCTACTGGCGCGGCAACGACCCGGAGCACGACGTGGTGGCGCGCTCCGTCGACGGCCGGCGTGTGCTCGTCGGCGAGGCCAAGTGGAGGTCGCGACCGGAGGCACCGAAGGCCCTTCGGCCTCCCGCGGGCCCGCCGGCCGTGCCCGGCATCGCCGACCTGGAAGTCGTGGACGCGGCGTTCACGCCTCGGACTACCGCCATTCCCGCGACAGCCAAGGATCCGCACGTCGTAGACGCAGACGCGGTCTTCGCCGCGCTGTACTGAAGCCGAACGCCCGCGCCGGGCAAGGCGTCCGCGTACGGCGGCAGGTGGTGGTCCTGCCGACCTGCCGCGGGCCGCTGTCGAACGCCATCTGCCGGTAGTTCGCAAGGTGCGCGGCGAGGACGGCGTCGTAGAGGCCGCGGCCGTTTGCATGCGACCAACATCTACGCCATCGCATTTTGGTCAGGACCAATCGACGACGCCCAGGATTCTGGTCGTGCCCAGGCTACGGCCGGTCGGCGACAGGCGCGACGGGCTCTCGACCCATGCAGAATCACGCCCGCACGAGGGGCGGCGGTACTGGATGCGGTCCGGCGCAATCGACCAGGGGCGCCTGCCTGTCGGCCGTCACGCCCGCACGAGGCGGCGGTACTTGATGCGGTGGGGCCGGTCGGCGGCGGAGCCGAGGCGGCGGCGGCGGTCGGCCTCGTAGTCCTGGTAGTTGCCCTGGAACCACACCACCTGGCTGTCGCCCTCGAAGGCGAGGATGTGGGTGGCGATGCGGTCGAGGAACCACCGGTCGTGGCTGATGACGGCCACGCAGCCGGCGAACGCGACGAGCGCGTCCTCGAGGGCGCGGAGGGTGTCGACGTCGAGGTCGTTGGTGGGCTCGTCGAGGAGCAGCAGGTTGGCCCCGCCGCGCAGCAGCCGGGCGAGGTGCACGCGGTTGCGCTCGCCCCCCGAGAGGGTGCCGACGGTGCGCTGCTGGTCGCGGCCCTTGAAGTTGAACCACGAGCAGTACGCGCGCGAGGCGACCCGCCGGGAGCCGAGGCGGATCTCGTCGTCGCCGTCCGAGACGGTCTCCCACACGGTCTTGTCGGGGTCGAGCTCGCGGCTCTGGTCCACGTAGCCGAGCTCGACGGTCTCGCCGAGGGTCAGGGTGCCGGCGTCGGGGGCCTCCTGGCCGGTGATCATGCGGAACAGGGTGGTCTTGCCCGCCCCGTTGGCCCCGATCACGCCGACGATGCCGGCCGGGGGCAGGGTGAACGTCAGGTCCTGGATGAGGCACGCGTCGCCGTAGCTCTTGCGCAGGTTCCGCGCCTCGACGACCGCGTCCCCGAGCCGGGGGCCGGGGGGGATGTAGATCTGGGCCGACTCGATGCGCTCGGCCGCGTCCTGGTTCAGCAGGTCCTCGTAGGCGTTCAGCCGCGCCTTTCCCTTCGCCTGGCGGGCGCGGGGCGACATCCGGATCCACTCCAGCTCGCGGGCCAGCGTGCGCCGGCGCCGCGTCTCCTGCTTCTGCTCGATCTCGAGCCGCCGCTGCTTCTGCTCGAGCCACGACGAGTAGTTGCCCTCCCACGGGATGCCGGCCCCGCGGTCGAGCTCGAGAATCCAGCCCGCCGCGTTGTCGAGGAAGTAACGGTCGTGGGTGATCGCCACCACCGTGCCCTTGTACTGTTGCAGGTGCCGCTCGAGCCACCCCACCGTCTCGGCGTCGAGGTGGTTCGTGGGCTCGTCGAGGAGCAGCAGGTCGGGGGCCCGGAGCATCAGCCGGCACAGGGCGACGCGACGCCGCTCGCCCCCCGACAGGTGGGTGACGGCGCTCCGCGGCGGCGGCAGGCGGAGGGCGTCCATCGCCTGCTCGACCCGCGAGTCGAGGTCCCACGCCCCGGCCGCCTCGATCTCGTCCTGCAGGCGCCCCTGCTCGTCCATGGCGTCCTGCAGCTCGTCGCCGGTCAGCCCCTCGTTGAAGCTCGCGGTCACCGCGTCGTAGCGCTTCAGCAGGCCCTTGTGCTCGGCCACCCCCTCTTCCACGTTCCCCTTGACGGTCTTGTCGGGGTTCAGTTGCGGCTCCTGCGGCAGGTAACCGACGCTGACGCCCTCCGACACGAACGCGGTCCCGCTGAAGTCGCCCACCTCGCCGGCCATGATCCGCAGCAGGGTGCTCTTGCCCGCCCCGTTCAGCCCCAGCACGCCGATCTTGGCGCCGGGCAGGAACGCCAGCGAGATGTCCTTCAGCACCTCCTGGCCGGGGCCGTAGGCCTTGCCGAGCCGGTGCATCGTGTAGACGTATTGGTGGGCCATGCTTCGGTTCCGTGTTCCGGTCGCCCCTTCAACAGGCGCTTGGCTGGCGGAATCAGCCTCGTCCGTCCCCGGGGGACAGGGCAGGTTCGGCCTGCCGGCGACGCAGCCCCCACGCGAGGAGCGCGGCCGCCAACAGCCCCGCGATTCCCCATCGCCAGCCCCCGTACCAGTACGCGCTCGCGGCGAGAACGCCCGCGAGGAACTCCGGGGCCCACCGATCACGCGCGATCAACACGAAGGACCCTGCCAACGCGAACACCATGACCTCTACCGGCCAGCCCCAATACGCGACGGCGATCACCAGGCTCGCCATGATTAGCGGGTACCACCGCTTGAGTGAGACCAGTACCGTCATCTCGTCACTCCGCGGATCGTCACGTCCGGGCGAGGACGATGACGACCTCGGTCGTTTCCCCGGCGCGGACGGTCACCGTCCGCGGCGCCGCGCCGAGCCGCTCGTGCCAGATCGTCAGCTCGTGGTCGCCGGCCGGCACGTCGTCGAGCACGAAGACGCCGTCGAGGCCGCTCACCGCGCCGCGGTCGTTGCTGACGACGATCCAGGCGCGCATCCAGCCGTGCGAGTCGCACTCGACGCGCACCACGCCGGGGCGGCGCAGGGGGCGGTTGACCTCGAGGCCGGGGAACGGCATGGCGATGTTGAAGCCGGTGCGGTTGCGGTCGTCGTAGGTGTGGGTCGAGTGCAGGGTGTCGTCCTGGCTCGTCACCAGCACCTGGCTGCGGGTTGGGGCGATCTGCACGCGCGGGACGAAGAGGCAGCCGGCGTTGTCGATGCGGGGCGACGGCCGCTCGGCCGGCCAGGGCACGCCGGTCAGCCGCACGACGGCGTTGGCCACGTGCCCGGCCGCGTCGGCGACGATGGCCTCGTCGGGCACGCTGTCGCCGCACACGGCCTGGTCGGCGTTCACCGCGAGGGTGGCGGGCGGCGGCGGGTCGGCCATGGTCACCACCCCGCGGATCGTCCCCGTCCCCTGCGCGCGGCCGGGGGTCTGGACCGCCGAGGCCAGCCCCAGCGCGACGACGCACGCGACCCCCCATGCAAGCGTGGATCTCGTCATGGCTCTACTGTAACCCACTGCCCTCCTGCGTCGCAGAAGGTAACCGTCCCCTGCCCGAGCAGGGGTGACGCTTGCCCGTTCAACCGTGGCGGGCGCCCCGCGCTCCGCCTGTCCCGTGCCCGCCGGATGCCCCCACCAGATCGAGCTCCGGCGTGAAGTCCTCGCCGGGGTTGATGAAGCGGTTCTGCTCGAGGCTGTACTGCGTGTCGTGCAGCTCCCGGTAGCGGCCGCCCGCCGCGTAGAGCTCGGCGTGGGTCCCCCGCTCGACGATCTCGCCCTGCTCGAGGACGAGAATCTGGTCGGCGCTGCGGATGGTCGACAGCCGGTGAGCGATGACGAACGTGGTGCGGCCCTGCCTGAGCGCCCGCAGCCCGTCCTGGATCATCGCCTCGCTCTCGCTGTCGAGGCTCGACGTCGCCTCGTCGAGGATGAGGATGCGGGGGTCGGCGAGGATCGCGCGGGCGATGGCCACCCGCTGCCGCTGCCCCCCCGACAGCTTGATGCCGCGCTCGCCGACGATGGTGTCGTAGCCGTCGGGGAAGCCGCGGATGAACTCGTCGCAGTGGGCGATGCGGCTCACCGCCTCGATCTCGGCCCGGGTGGCGTGGCGGCGCACGAAGCTGATGTTCGAGGCCACCGACCCGTCGAAGAGGAAGTTCTCCTGCAGCACGACGCCGAGCTGCCGCCGGTACTCGGCCAGCCGCAGGTCGGCGAGGTCGCGGCCGTCGACGAGCACGCGCCCCGCTTGGGGCCGGTTGAACGCGATGATCAGGCTGACCAGGGTGCTCTTCCCCGACCCGCTCGACCCCACCAGCGCCGTGGTGCTGCCGGCCGGCGCCTCGAGCGAGACGTCCTTCAGCACCGGCACCCCCTCGGTGTACGAGAACGTGACCCGGTCGAGGGCGACGCGGCCTTCAATCCGGCCCACGGGCTGCCGGGACGCGTCCTCGTCGATCTCGGTCGGGGTGCCGAGGATCTCGCGAATGCGGTCGAGCCCCGCGAACGCCTCGGTGATCTGGGTGCCGATGGACGCGATCTGCATGACCGGCGCCACCACCACCCCCGTGAACAGCAGGTACCGCAGCAGGTCGCCGACGGTCCACGCGCCGGCGATGATCGCCTGCCCCCCCATGACGATCATCAGCGCCCCGATGACGCCGATGGCGAGGGAGGCGGCCGACGTGGTGGCGGACACCCCGGTCACCGTCTTCGCCACGTTCCGCAGCAGCCGGTGGACGCCGCCCGCGAACACCCGCTGCTCGCGCTTCTCGACGTTGTAGGCCTTGACGATGCGCACCCCCCCGAGGGTCTCGGCGAGCCGCCCCGTCACCTCGGCGTTGATCTTCCCGCGCTCGCGGAACAGCGGCCGCAGCCGCGAGAACGCCATCGCCATCGCCGCCCCGAGGACCACGAGGATGAGCAGGGTGACCGAGGTCAGGCGCCAGTTCAGGTAGAACAGCACCCCGATGCCGACGGTCGCGGTCATGAAGCCGCCCGCGAGCTGGGTCAGGCCGGTCCCCACGAGGTTGCGGATGCCCTCGGCGTCGGTCATCACCCGCGAGATGAGGACGCCGGTCTGCGTGGCGTCGAAGTAGCCGATGGGCAGCCGGGTCACGTGCCGCTGCACCCGCTTGCGCATCTCCGTGATGGCGCGCTGCGCCGCCACCCCCAGCACCTGGGACAGCGCGAACCCGGTGCCGGACTGGACCACGGTGGCCCCGGCCGCGAGCAGGGCGAGGGGCAGGAGGAGATCGGCCCGGCCCTGGCCGATGACGTCGTCGACCACGTAGCCGGACATCCACGGCAGCACGAGGCCGGCCGCCCGGCTGACGAGCATCAGCGCCAGCCCGAGCGCCAGCCGGTAGCGGTGGGCGTGCACCAGCACCCGCGCCTCCTGCCAGGCGCCGGGCGAGGCGAGCGGTCTCTTTGCCGTCTTCCGCAGTTTATCGTCGGCCATGATGAAGAGATCAAGTATAGACTTTCGCCGTGGCTTCTCCCGTGCGCCGCATCCTCCACCTCGACATGGATGCGTTCTACGCGTCGGTGGAGCAGCGCGACGACCCGGCGCTGCGCGGCCGCCCGGTGGCGGTCGGGGGGCGGCCCGACCGGCGCGGGGTGGTCGCCGCCGCGAGCTACGAGGCCCGGAAGTTCGGGGTGCGCTCGGCGATGTCGATGGCGCGGGCGGTGCGGCTCTGCCCCGAGCTGGTCGTGGTGCCGACCGACTTCGCCCGCTACCGGGCGATCTCGGACCGCATCTTCGACATGTACCGCTCGGTCACCCCCCTCGTCGAGCCCCTCTCGCTCGACGAGGCGTACCTGGACGTGACGAGCAACAGTTGGAACGAGCCGCTCGCCACGACGGTGGCGCGACGGCTGAAGCGGTGGATCCGCGACGAGACGAAGCTCACCGTCTCGGCCGGGGCCGCACCCAACAAGTTCCTCGCGAAGATCGCCTCCGACTGGGACAAGCCCGACGGCCTGACCGTCATCCCCGTCGAGCGGGTCGACGCCTTCCTGCGGCAGCTCCCGGTCGACGCGCTCTGGGGGGTCGGCCCCGTCACCGCGAAGCGTCTCCGGGCCGCCGGGGTGGTGAGGCTCGTCGACGTGCGCACCGCGGATCCGCAGGTGCTCCGGCGCGCGGTCGGCAGCCGCATCGACTGGCTGCGCCGGCTCGCCGAGGGCAAGGACGACCGGCCGGTCAGCCCCGACCGCGTCGTCAAGTCGTCCGGCTCGGAGCACACCTACCCGGCCGATCTCACCGATCCGGACGAGATCCGCCGCGAGCTCGACGGGCTGGCGCGGCGCGGGGCGGCGTGGCTCGAGCGCAAGGGGCTCGCGGCCCGCACCGTCACCATCAAGGTGCGCTACTCGGACTTCACCACCGTCACCCGCAGCCACAGCGCCGACCCCGCCACCCGCGACGCCGGGCAGATCGTCGGGCGGGCGCGGCGGCTGCTGGACCGGACCGAGGCCCGCACGCGGCCCGTCCGCCTGCTCGGGGTGACCATGCACAACCTGTCGGCGGAGGAGGACGCCCCGCCCGACCCCGGGCATCCGACCCTGCCGCTCTCCGATGCGGTCGCCCCGGCCGGGACCCTGCGGCGCAGAGCGGCGCAGACTCCCGGAGGGTCGGATGGGCGCCAAGGACAGCGATCGACATGAATCTGCGAGCTGCATGTACAGCCGGTTCTGCGGGTCTCTGCGCCCGGCACGTGGCAAGGCAGTGTCGTCAGTGTTCCAGGCGGAGCCGCAGGGAGACGGTGGGCGGGACGGGCGCGGGGTTTCCGAGCCGAGAGCGCGGCTCAAGCAGATGATCGCGCGTCAGGCGGGCGGGGCGCGGGGTTCCCCCCATGGAACGGGGCCGAACGGGGATCACTCGAAGGCCGAGCCAAGGTAAGATCGGGGCCATGTTGAAGGGAACACGTCCCGGCATCCTCCGGAGGATCCAGCCGATCAGCGTGCACGGCCAGGTGTCGTGGGACGTCTTCTTCAACGACGCCGACGATCCGGACGGCCAGGTGCTGATGGCGCGGGTGGGGCCCGAGGCGGTCGATCAGACCCTGGAGCCGGGCGACCGCATCGTCCTGGAGTACCTCCTCGGCAGCGTGACCCAGGTCACACGAGACACCGGAAGCGGGTAGCCCGCGCGTCCACCCCGAGGGCCGGGGCGCTCACCGCGGCGGCCGGGCCCACGAGACACCGGAAGCGCGCAGCCCGCGCGTCCCCCGAGGGCCGGGGCGCTCACCGCGGCGGCCGGGCCCACGAGACACCGGAAGCGCGCAGCCCGCGCGTCAATTCCGAGGGCCGGGGCGCTCATCGCGGCGGCCGGGCCCACGAGACCCGGACGCGCGCAGCCCGTGCGTCCGCGGGCTCCGACCCGCGGCCCAGCCGGAGCCGGGCTCGGCGGCGACGCCGGCAAGACGCCGCCGAAGCGCGACGCGGGGCCCGCGCGGCCCGCGCGGATTCGAGACGGCCGGAACCGTTGTCCGGCCGCGGGGAACGCATCGATGTGCTGACGCTCGAGACCCTGGGGTGGGACGACCGGTTCGAGACCGCTCTCCAGGCGTGCGCAGACGGCGGCCTGCGGCCGGCCCGCGTCGCCGTCGCCCACAACGCCCTTTATCAGCTCCGCACCGCCGACGGCGAGGTGATGGCCGAGGTCGCGGGCCGGGTGCGCCACCGGGCCGCCGCTTCCGACGCCCGTCCGGTCGTCGGCGACTGGGTCGCCATTCGCCCCGGCGCGAACGGCGACAGCGCGACCATCGAGGCGGTGCTGCCCCGGCGCCACTGCTTCTCGCGCAAGGCGGCCGGCGAGCCGACCCGCCGGCAGCTCGTCGCCGCCAACGTCGACACCGTGCTCCTGGTGAGCGGCCTCGACGGCGACTTCAACCTCCGGCGCATCGAGCGCTATCTCGTGGCCGTTCGGAACAGCGGCGCCGCGCCGGTGCTCGTGCTCAACAAGGCCGACCTCTGCCCCGACCGCGAGGACCGCCGCGCCGCCGCCGCGGCCCTGGCCCCCGAGGCCCCCCTGCACGTCATCGAGGCCCTGGGCCCCGGCGGGGTCGAGCCCCTGCGGCAGCATCTCCCGCCGGGACGGACCGGCGCCCTCATCGGCTCGTCCGGCGTCGGCAAGTCGACCATCATCAACCACTTGTTGGGCCACGAACGACAGCGGACCGCGGAGGTGCGGCGCCGCGACGGCCGCGGCCGGCACACGACGACGCAGCGCGAGCTGATTCTCCTGCCCGACGGGGGCCTGCTCATCGACACGCCGGGCATGCGCGAGCTGCAGTTGTGGGAGGATACGGACGCGCTCGACGACGCGTTCGACGACATCCGGGCGCTGGCCGCGGGGTGCCGGTTCCGGGACTGCGGACACGACAGCGAGCCGGGGTGCGCGGTGCGGCGCGCGGCCGAGACGCGACGCCTGAGCGCCGCCCGCCTCGACAGCTTCCGCCGGCTGCGACGGGAACGCGAGGCGGCCCGGCAACGCCGCGAAGAGCTGGCGCGGCTCGAGGAGCACCGCCGCGACAAGTCGGCGCAACGCGCCATGCGGGCGTTCCGGTCGAACCGGCTGACCGACGACGGATAGAAGGCAGGAGGAGACGGCATGAGAACGGCACTCGCGGTCATCGGCCTGACGCTGGCGGCGGCCGCCGCCCAGGCGCAGGAGGACACTGTCACCATCCGGGCCGGCCGGCTCCTCGACGGGCTCGGCAACGTGCGCGAGAACGTCGTCGTGCGCGTCACCGGATCGCGCATCAGCGCCGTCGAGCCGGCGCCCGCGGGCGGAGACGCCGGGCCGGTCGCCTACGACCTGTCCGGGCTCACCCTCATGCCGGGGCTCATCGACACCCACGTGCATCTGACCTCGCACTTCAACTCCGAAGGGCGCGCCGACCCCGACCCGGACGAGACGCCGGCCCAGACCATCCTCTACGCGGCCGAGAACGCCTGGGCGACCCTGATGGCCGGCTTCACCACCGTGCAGAGCCTCGGCAGCCCCGCCGACCGCGACCTGCGCGACGCCATCGCCCGCGGGGTCCTGCCCGGCCCCCGGGTGCTCACCTCGCTGCGCGCGGTCCGGGCCGGCACGGGGTCGCCGGAGGAGATCCGCGCGTTCGTGCGCCGCCTGAAGGACGACGGGGCGGACGTGGTCAAGGTGTTCGCCTCGGCGAGCATCCGCGAGGGCGGCGGACTGGTGATGACCCCCGGGCAGCTCGAGGCCGTCTGCACGGAGGCGCAGGCGGTGGGGCTGCGCACGGTGGTCCACGCCTACGGCACCGACGGGCTGACCGCGTCCATCGAGGCGGGCTGCGGGGGCATCGAGCACGGCAACCGCTACGACGACGCGGTCATCGAGCTCATGGCCGAGCGCGGCACGTACCTCGACCCCCACGTCCACCTGCTCTGGGCCAACTACTTCGAGAACCGCGACCGCTTCATCGGCCGCGGCAACTACACCGAGGAGGGCTTCGCGCTGATGGAGGAGGCGCGGACCACCGGCTACGAGACGTTCCGGCGCACCCTCGACCACGGCGGCGTGAAGGTGGTCTACGGCACCGACGCGGTGGCCGGCGCCCACGGCCGCAACGCCGAGGAGCTCGTCTACCGCGTCCGCGACGGCGGCCAGGACCCGATGGAGGCCATCGTCTCGGCGACGTCCCTCGCGGCCGAGTCGCTCGGCCTCGCGGAGACCATCGGCCGCATCGAACCGGGATACGAGGCCGACCTCGTCGCGGTCGCCGGCAACCCCCTCGACGACGTCGCCGCCGTGCGCGACGTGCGGTTCGTCATGAAGGGCGGCGTCGTCTACCGGAACTCCGCGCCCTGAACGCCGGCTCGCCGGGACCGGCCGATTCCGTCGTATACTGCGGTTTCGGCGTGCGCCGCCGAGCCGTTCGTGCGGGACGCTCTCCGCGACCGCTGGTGTAGCCGTGAACACGATTCCCGCCGTTCCGGGCCGCGTCGGCCCCATCTCGCCCACCCTGGCCGGCGATCAGTTCTCCGTTCAGTTTCCGGCCCGGCTCGGCGAGATCGGCCCCCTCATCTCGATGATCGAGACCGTCGGGCGCTGGCACGACGCGCCGGGCGCAGTCGTGTACGGCCTCAGCGTCGTCGTCGACGAGCTCGTCGCCAACGTGGTCCGGCATGCCCGTCCGGCCCCCGGCGCGGTGCTCCGCGTCTCGGTCGCCTTCTCGGGAGAGCGCGTCGGGCTCGTGTTCGACTGGCCGGGCGAGTCGTTCGATCCGGTCTCCTTCGTGACGCCCGATCTCGACCGGGGGGCCGACCCCGACGATCTGCCGGTCGGCGGGTTGGGGCTCTGCCTGGTCCAGGCCTTCGCGCAGGAAATGCGCTACCGGCGCGACGGCGACCGGAACGTCGTGGCGCTCGAGCGCCGGTACGACCGGGACCGCTCCGTCATGGCCGTGCCGCGGGGGGAGGCGGCCGACCGCGTCTCTCCTCCCGGGGATGGTGTGCAATGACCGACGTTCTCCAGTTGTCGACTCGACAGGTCAAGGCGCCTGCGGCCGAGTTCCAGGTCGTCGAGCTCGCGGGTCGGTTGGACTCGGGGAACGCGCATCAGGTCGAGAAGTCGATCCTGAACCTGACCGAGTCCGGCTCCAACGTGGTCGTGAACTGCGCCGACCTCGTCTTCGTGGCCTCCTCGGGCATGCGCGCCTTCATCCTGGGCGCCCGGTCGGCCAAGGCCCGGGGCCGGGTGTTCAGGGTGGCCGGCCTCATCCCGCATGTCTCCGAGGTCTTCCGGGTCACCGGACTCTACAGAATCCTCGACATTCGCCCCACCGTGGACGACGCCCTCGATCAACCGGGCGCCGTCCCCGTCGGTTCGTAGCCGTTTCCGGGAATCGTCCGGGCGTGCGGGCGCCGTCTTGACTCGCCCTGCCGTGGGAGGTACGCTCCGGCTCGCGTTCGGAATCCGGTCTTTGCACGCCGCGCGCCGGGTGCCCGGGCACCGCGGGGCGGGCGCAAGGGGGTAAGGAAGGTCATGGCTCGCACCATCTTCAACGTCGCCTGCCTCGTCGTGCTGCTCGGCACCATCACGCTCACTCAACAGCCCGCCGATCCCGCGTCGGCGATGGCGGAAGCCGCGGCGCGGTTCCTCGACACCCTGAACGACGATCAGGAGGCCGCGGTGCGGTTCCCGTTCGACGGCGAGGACCGCTTCGACTGGCATTTCATCCCGCGCGAGCGCAAGGGCGTCTCGCTGAAGATGATGACCGGCTCGCAGCGGGCCGCCGCCCTCGACCTCGTGCGGGCGGGGCTGAGCGAGGAAGGGTTCACCAAGTCCGAGGTCATCCGCCAGCTCGAGCAGATCCTGTACGAGCAGGAGGGCCGCGACATCCGCGACCCCGACCTCTACTTCTTCATGATCTTCGGCGAGCCGGGCGACGGGAACACCTGGGGCTGGCGCTACGAGGGGCACCACATCTCGCAGAACTGGACCATCGTCGACGGCAGCGCCATCGCCGCCACGCCGCAGTTCTTCGGCTCGAACCCGGCCGAGGTCCGGGGCGGGCCGCGGCAGGGCCTGCGGGTCCTCGGCAGCGAGGAAGACCAGGCCCGCGACCTCCTCGCGTCGCTGAACGACGAGCAGCGCAAGGCGGCCAAGCTCTCGGACGAGGCGCCCAGCGACATCCTGACCCGCGCCCAGCGGCGGGTCACCCTGCTCGAGGACTTCGGGGTGACGCACAAGGACCTCGACGCCGACCAGCAGGCGGCCCTGTGGTCGATCATCGAGGAGTACGCCAGCGCCCAGCCCGCCCCCGTCGCCCACGAGCGGCTGGCCGAGGTGCAGGACGCCGGGCTCGACGGCATCCGGTTCGTGTGGATGGGCGGCGAGGCCCAGGGCGAGCCCCACTACTACCGCATCCAGGGGCCGACGTTCCTGATCGAGTACGACAACACCCAGGGCAACGCCAACCACGTGCACAGCGTGTGGCGCGACTTCGCCGGCGACTTCGGCCGCGACCTGCTGGCCGAGCACTACCGGCAGTACGACCACGGCACGCGCAACGCGGACTGACGAGTTACGGCGGGCGTCGCGGCATGACGCTCACACGCCTGCCGGGCCGGCCGGTGAGAACCGGCCGGCCCGGATTGGTCAGTCGAACGTCCCGGACGCGACGTCCGGCGACGACCGCCCTCCAGCGAGCCTTCCAGCCCGGCTCCAGCGAGCCTTCCAGCCCGGCCGATTCGCCGGCGACATCATGTCGGTCTGCGTGGCGTCGGGTTGACTTCCTGCGTGAAAGTTGGCACGCTCGTGTGAACATCGACGCAGGGCGCAGCCCGGGCGCCTGTCGCGACCGACAGTGCTTCGGCCGGCCCACCGGACGCAGGAGGCAAGGGTGAACGATGCGGTCGTGCTGGTCGGGTTGTTCATCTCGCTGGGGGGCGCGGTAGGAGCCGTGATCAGCGCTGTCGTCGGGCTGCGCAACAGCAAGAAGATCGACACCAACACCGAGAAGATCGACGCCCTCGACAGCAAGGTCGATGTGCTCACCGGACGCGTCGACGAGCAGAGCAAGACGCAGCATTCCGTGCTTTCGGCCTTGCTGAAGGCGCAGCACTAGCAGGGTCTGCGCCGCAGGAAGGCGCGGACTCCTGTACGGTTGGTCGGGGCGCCAGGCGGAGTCGTCAGGCGACGATTGGCGGGCTGGCTCGCGGCGGCGCGTACCGGACCGAGACACTACCCGACAGCGCCCTCAGGTGGACTTCAGGACGAGCAGCGTGCGGTCGTCGGGGCTGCCGAACGAGAACCGGCGCACGTCGTCCATGACGCGACGGCAGATCGCCCCGGCGCTCTCCCCTCTCGCCCCGTGCATCGTCGCGGCCAGCCGGTCGTGGCCGTACTCCTCGTCGTGGGCGTTGGCCGACTCGACGATGCCGTCGGTGTAGAGGGCCAGCAGGTCGCCGGGGCGGAGCCGGGCGCCGCCCTCGAAGTAGCGCGGCGACTCGAACATGCCGATGGGGACCCCGCCGCTCCACAGCTTGTCGACCGACCCGTCCGGGCGCACCACGAGCGGCGGCTGGTGGCCGGCGTTGACGTAGATGATCTGGCGGGTCGGCACGTCGAGGACGGCGTAGAAGAGGGTGACGTAGCGGCCGGCGTCGACCGAGTCGTGGAAGAACCGGTTGGCGTGGCGCATGACCGCGCGGATGGCCAGCTCGCGCCCCACCAGCGCGTAGATCGAGGCGCGGATGGCCGCGACCTGCAGGGCGGCGGCGATGCCCTTGCCGGCCACGTCGGCGATGATGATGAGCCAGCGGTCCTCGGGCAACTGGATGAACTCGTAGTAGTCGCCGCCCACCTCGAACGACGCCTCGTTGACGCCGGCGATGTCGAACCCGTCGAGGGCGGGAATGTCGCGCGGGACGAGATCCTCCATCACCTGCCGGGCCACGAGCATCTCGGCGTCGATGCGCCGCTTGGCCCGCACCTCCTCCCGCATGCGCGACTGCTCGATGGTGCCGGCGATGACGGTGCCCAGCAGCATCAGCAGCTCGATGGCGCGGGCCTCGTAGGCCCCCGCCTGCCGGGAGTGGAGCTCGATCGCCCCCATCACCTCGTGCAACCCCACCAGGGGGACGACGAGGCCGGAACGGTGACACGGCCCCCCCTCGGCGGGATCGATGGTCTCGTCCAGCACCACCGGCTCGCCGGTGTCGATGGCCCGGGCCACCGGCCGCCCCTCTTCCAGGGCCCCGTCGTGGCAGGGCACCGCCCCCGACTCGTCGCGCCACCAGTAGTGGCGCACGTGCCGGCCCGAGCTGCCCAGCACGTACACCGCGGCCGAGTCGTAGTCGACGAGCCGGGCGACGCAGTCGAGGATGCCGTTCAGAATCCGGTCGGCGTCGCGCGGATCGGCGGTGAGCCTGTAGGCGTCGGCGAGCACGCGGACCGCGCGCAGCGCCTCGTCGGTGCAGGGGGTCTCGAGAACCGGCGGAGGATGGGTCATCGGCGGCTCGATGGAAGTCGAGGTTCGGCTACCAGTTTACCCGGTGCCGGCCGCCCGGCGGTCGGGACGCCTCACGCGCTTTCACTCGACACCCGCCGCGCCGTCCCGGGCGCCGAACGCGACGCCCGCCGCGCGCGGTCCCCGCCGTCGACCGGTGCGCCCCTCGGTACGTCGCGCGGGCCGGCCCCGGTCCGGCGGCCGGTGGACGGATCGCGGCGGGGGCGCATAGAATGGAAAGGACGGTGCGCCTTGCGCCGGCGACGCCGGCGCCGTTCCCCCAGGACCGACGGCGTTCCCGGCGCCAGCCGCCCCGGCGGCGCCTCGCGGTCATCGCATGGTGAGTGTAGCTCAGTGGTAGAGCGCCGGACTGTGGCTCCGGATGTCGCGGGTTCAACCCCCGTCACTCACCCCAACCCCGGCCGCGTCGGGCGGATCCTCGACGAGCACGGGTCCCTCGTCTTCCCCGGCGTCTACGACACGCTGTCGGCGAAGATCGCCGAGCGGGCCGGCTTTCCCCTCGCCTTCATCTCCGGCTACGCCGTCTCCGCCACGTTCATCGGCCAGCCCGACCTGGGCCTGCTCACGCAGACCGAGATCGTCGAGCGGGCCCGCCACATCTGCGGCGCGGTGGACATCCCCGTCCTCGTCGACGCCGACACCGGCTACGGCAATGCCCTGAACGTGGTCCGCACCGTGCGCGCGCTCGTCGACGCCGGGGCGGCGGGCTGCTTCCTCGAGGACCAGGTGTGGCCGAAACGGTGCGGACACATGGCGGGCAAGCAGGTCGTCGCGCGCGAAGCCTGGCTCGAGAAGATCCGGGCCGCGGTCGACACCCGGGGCGGACGCGACTTCTTCATCGTCGCGCGCACCGACGCGCTGGCCGCCGCGGGGCTCGACGAGGCGCTGGCGCGGGCCGAGGCGGCGCGCGAGGCCGGCGCCGACGCCACCTTCGTCGAGGCCCCCCGGTCGCTCGACGAGCTGCGGGAGATCGGCCGGCGGGCGCCCCGGCCCACCGTCGCCAACATGGTCGAGCAGGGGCGCACGCCGGTGCTCGGCCGGTCGGAGCTCGCCGCGCTGGGGTTCGACCTGATCCTGTACCCGGTCGCGGGGCTCTACGCGTCGGCGCAGGCCCTGACCGGCGTCTACCGGCACCTGCACGCCGCCGGCGCCACCCGCGGCGCCGACGACCGGCTGATGGCTTTCGACGAATTCAACGAGCTGATCGGCGTCGACGAGTCCCGCGCCCTCGCCGCGCGGTTCGAGGAGCCGTCCCATCCGTAGTGGCGAAGGGACACCTGTCCTCCAGAGTGGACGGTGGACGCTCGCCGTTTTGGGCCTCGGCCGGTCGCCGCGGTTCCCGAACGGGTTGGCACGACACGTGCTTCTCGAGATGCCGGAGCGTCTGTCGCGGGGAGCCCGGGAGAAATTGAAGGAAACAAGGGCGTTCGAGCTGCCGGACGGGAGCGTGACGCGGCCGGGGCGGGCCGCCGCGTGGGCGCTGATTGCCGGCCTGTTCGTCTCGCCGGGCTCGGCGGCGGCCCAGGTGCCCCCCGACGAGGCGTGGCGAACCATCGAGACCGCCCACTTTCGCATCGCCTTCCCCGAGCACCTCGAGGAGCTGGCGCGAAGGGCGGGGACCGTGGCGGAGCGCGCCCACGAAGCCCTGTCGGCGACGTTCCGCGCGGGTCCGGGCGGAACCATCGACATCGTCCTGACCGACCACGTCGACGTCTCGAACGGCTCTGCCCGTGTGTCGCCGTCGAACCGCATCGTGCTCCATGCGCGCCCCCCGCCCGACCACCTCGCGCTGGGCTACTTCGACGACTGGCTGGAGCAGCTCGTCGTCCACGAGCTCGCCCACGTCTTCCACCTCGACTACACCGGGTGGTTCGGCAGGATCTTCCGCGCCCTGTTCGGCCGGCAGCCGTCCATCCTGACCTTCCCGGGCTCGAACGTCCCGGGGTGGGTGATCGAGGGGCTCGCGACCTGGTACGAGTCGGCCCTGACCCCGGGCGGCCGGGTGCACGGCACCTATCACGAGATGGTGCTGCGGACGGCGGCGCTCGAGGGGCGCTTCGAGTCCCTCGGCACGGCCGGGGGCTACTCTCCCCAGTGGCCCGGGGGCAGCCGCCGTTACGTGTACGGGTCGCTGTTCTTCGAGTACCTGCTCGACAAGCACGGGAGCGGCGTCATGGCCCGGTTCGTCGAGGACCTCGCGCGCAACGGGCGGCTGCCCGGGCGCGTCCTCGACGACGTCTCGCTGACGAGCGAGTGGAACGCGTGGCGCGACGAGATGCGCGCACGGGCCGAACGGCTGGACGACGAGCTCGCCGCGTTCGGCCCCGTCACCGAGCCGGAGGCGCTGACGAGCGGCGCACGCCAGGCGCTGCATGCCGCGGTCTCGCCCGACGGCGGCCCGCTGGTCTACGTCCGATCGGACGGGCGGTCCGATCCGAGGCTCGTCGCCGTGCCCCCCGCCGGGGGGGACGCGTCGACGCTGGCGCGGACGAACCACCTCACCCGGTTCGACTTCCTGCCGGACGGCGGCATCGTGTTCTCGCAGCGCGAGTTCACGGACCGCTACCGTCACTACAGCGACATCCACGTCCTGGACAGCGGGGGAACGGTGCGGCGCGTCACCGAGGGCGCCCGGGTCGCGGCGCCATCGGCGGGACCCGGCGGCGGCTGGGCCGTCGCGGTGATGGACGGCGGGGGGACCAACGGCCTGGTGCGGGTCGACCTCGGGAACGGCGCCCTGGAGGAGCTCGTCGCCCCGGCCGCGGACACCTACTGGGCCTGGCCCGCGGTGTCGCCCGACGGCCGGTGGATCGCGGCGAGCCGCTGGGCCGAGGGCCGGCACGACGTCGTCGTCCTCGACGCGGACGGGCGGCTCGTCCACGCGGTGACCCGCGACCGGGCCCTCGACATGGCCCCGGCGTGGAGCGCGGACGGGCGGCACCTCGTCTGGTCGTCCGACCGCACCGGCATCCCCAACGTCCTCGCGGCCGAGGTCGACCCCCGCACCGGTGCCGCCGGCCCGCCGCGCCTCCTGACCAACGTGCGGACGGGGGCGGCGTTTCCGAGCGTCGACCCCGCCGGCGAGTGGCTCTACTTCTCGGGCTACCACGTCGACGGCTGGGAGATCGAACGCGTCCCGTTCGCGCCCAACCGCGCCCCGCTGGCGCCCGAGCCGGCCGCACGCTTCGACGACGACGCCCACCCCCTCCTGGCGGGCGCCCTCGCCGACGACGCGCCCGCGAACACGGCCGCCGCGAGCACGGCCCAGGACGACACCCCCGCAGCCACCGCGGCCGATGTCGCCGCGAACCCGGGAACGGACGACGCCCCCGGGGACGCGCCCGCCGCGTCGCGGAACGCGGGCCGCGCTGCGCAGGCCGACGATGCCGGCGACGAACGCGGGCCGGGCCGCGCCGACGACGCCGTGCGGGGCTACTCGCCGTTGTCGACCCTGTGGCCCACCTACTGGATTCCCGACGTGCGGCCGCCGGTGGCGGTCGCGAAGACGACGGTCGGGGACGTCGAGGCGCCGCGCACCGAGCTTCTCGGCTACGCGTTCGGCGGCGGTACCGCGATGTTCGACGTGGTGGGCAGGCACGCCTACGCCGGCGGCGCCCGCCTCTACACGTCGGGCCGGCGCGCGGGAGACGTCTCGTACGAGTATCGGGGACTGGGAAACCCCACGCTCGGCTTCGCGGCGTCGCAGGGCTGGGGGCACGACGGTGTCAGGGTGAGCGACGCGCCAGAAGCGGAGGGCGAGCCGGAGACCTACTTCGTCCTCGATCGGCGGCGGCGCGTGGCGGCGTCGGTGCGCATCCAGCGCCCCGGCTACCGGACGTTCGTCGGGTTGACGTTCTCGGCCGGGCTGGTGCGGAGCGACCGCGAGGTGCTCGACGCCGACCTGCAGGCGAGCGGCGGCTACCGGCTCGCGCGGCCGGGCGCGACCTCGAGCGAGCTCGCCGTCGCGCTGAACGTCTCCACCGCGCGGTCGCACGCGTTCCAGCTTGGAAACGCGCGCGGCGCCGCCATCGACCTGACGGCCCGGACGCGCCGCGACCTCGACGTGCCGGCGGGGCTCGCGGGCACGACCGACGGCGACCGCTCGGCCGACGACCTCGTCGGCCGGTTCCGGGCCTACCTGCCGCTGCCGGGTCCGGGGTTCGCGGCCCCGGTGCTCGCGGTCCGCGCCAGCGGGGGCGCGGCGCGCGGTCCCGCGACCCGCACCGGGTACTTCTCGGCGGGCGGCCACTTCGGCCCGTTCGCGGTCCGCGGCCACGACGTCGCGGCCCGGGCCGGGCGCCGGGCCTGGTCCGCCTCGGTCGAGGTCCGCGCGCCGCTGGCGCTGGTCAACCGGGGCGCCGGCACCTGGGGGCTGCACCTCGACCGCCTGTTCGCCTCGGCCTTCGTCGACGCCGGCGACGCGTGGGGCGTCGGCGCGGCGTTCGCCCCCGCGGCGCCGGCGGGGCGGCGCCCACTGACGTCGTTCGGCGTCGAGCTGACGACGGACGTGCTCGCCTTCGTCCCCCAGGCCCCGTTGCGGCTTCGCGTCGGGCTGGCCGCGGTCCCCGACCCCGACGCCCCGCCCGGCGCCTCCACCGAAGCCCCCCGGTGGCGCCGGGTCTTCTACGTGGGGGCCGGCGTGCCGTTCTGACGGCGACGCCGTAAACGACGGGGCCTCGGGCGCATCGAGTGTGCGCCGGCAGGAATTCCGCGCCTCAATGACGAAGACGAAGGCACGAGGACGGGGAACGGCTACCCGCCGGTCGGTATCGCTGGTGCGAGGAGCGGGGCCAACTGATCGACAACTGCGTTGATGATGCGTTGCTCCATGGTGAGCAGTTGGACCACGAAGAGGGCTACGAGAGCGAGCGCGATCCCGAGTACCCACCGGGCGATGCGGTCAGCGTCTCTCGCCCTTCGGTCGGCGGAGGCGGCGTGTTCGACCGCCCGCTCGTTGGCGAGTTGAGCCCTGAGGGCGTCGAATTCGGCGTCGGTGTGCCCGCTCATGTCCTCGGAGCGTATCAGCCGCCATGCTCGGCCTGCAAGCGCAGGGGACGAAGAGACCGGACCACTACCCATCGGCATCGGCGTGGCGCGTTCCGAAACGGCGCTATAATTCCGTCACATTCAAGACCAGCGGGCGTCTCCGACGCCAGGGAGGTGCGGGTTGACTGTCCCCGTCTCGATCACCGTCAACGGACAGCGGTACGACCGCGAGGTCGAGCCGAGGCTGCTCCTGGTGCACTTTCTGCGCGAAGTCATCGCGTCGACGGGCACCAAGGTGGGCTGCGACACGAGCCAGTGCGGGGCGTGCACGGTGCTGATGGACGGCGCCTCCCTGAAGTCGTGCACCGCCCTCGCGGTCCAGGCCGACGGCGCCGAGGTGACCACCATCGAGGGGCTCGCCGACGGCGACGCCCTGCACCCGCTGCAGGACGCGTTCTGGGAGAAGCACGGGCTGCAGTGCGGCTTCTGCACGCCGGGCATGATCATGGCGTCGCTCGAGCTGCTGCGGATCACTCCGAACCCCGACGACGCCCAGATCCGCCACGGCCTCGAGGGCAACATGTGCCGGTGCACCGGCTATCAGAACATCGTGCGGGCGGTCCGCCAGGCCGCCGGAACCACGGCAGGTCAGCCATGAGCACACGCATCTTCGGTTCAGGCATCCGCCGGCGGGAAGACCCGCGCCTCATCACCGGCAGCGCCACCTACACCGACGACCTGACGCTGCCGCGCATGGTGCACGCGGCCATGCTGCGCAGCCCTCACGCGCACGCGCGCATCACCTCCATCGACACCAGCAGGGCGGCGGCCGCCCCCGGGGTGATCGCGGCGTACACCCACGCCGACACCGAGGGCGGGCTGCAGCCGGCGCCGTGCGCGTGGCTCCTGCCCGACTCGGACCTGAAGATCGCCAACTACCACTGTCTGGCCAAGGACGTGGTGCGCTTCGTCGGCGACATCGTGGCGGTGGTGGTGGCCGATAGCCGCTACCAGGCCGAGGACGCCCTCGAGCTCATCGACGTCGGCTACGAGCCGCTGCCGTCGGTGACCGACCCCGAGGCGGCGGCGGCCGAGGGCGCCCCGAAGCTGCACGACGAGATCGACGGCAACCAGGCGTTCCACTGGAAGGTGGCGGGCGGCGACGTCGACGCGGCGTTCGCCGGGGCCGACGTCGTGGTGAAGGACCGCATCATCCAGCAGCGGCTCATCCCCAACGCGATGGAGCCGCGGGCGGCGCTGGCCAGCTTCGTCGGGGCGACGGGCGAGCTGACGGTGTGGAACACGACGCAGAACCCGCACATCGTGCGGTTCCTCACCTCGCTGGTGCTGGGGCTGTCGGAGGACAAGATCCGGGTCATCGCGCCCGAGGTGGGGGGCGGCTTCGGCAGCAAGATCGCGGCCTATCCCGCCGACTTCCTCACGATGTTCTGCAGCCGGAAGCTCAACCGCCCCGTCAAGTGGACGGAGACCCGCAGCGAGAACTACCAGTCGACCACCCACGGCCGCGACCACGTCCAGCACGTGGAGCTGGCCGCGAAGAACGACGGCACCGTGCTCGGCCTGCGCTGCACCGTGCACGCGGGCATGGGCGCGTACCTGTCGACGGCGGCCCCGGGCATCCCGACCATCCTGCACGGGCTGATGCTGTCGGGCGTGTACACCCTGCCGGCGGTGCACGAGGACGTCTACGGCGTCTACACCAACGGCGTGCCGGTCGAGGCGTACCGGGGGGCCGGTCGCCCCGAGGCCACGTTCATGCTCGAGCGCATGATGGACGTGCTGGCCGCGAAGCTCGACATGGACCCCGCCGACGTCCGCAAGAAGAACCTCATCCCGAAGTTCGACGACGGCCACGATGTGGTCACGACCCTCACCTACGACAGCGGCGACTATCCCGGCGCCCTCGACAAGGTGATGGCCCACGCCGACTACGCGGGGCTCCGCGCGAAGCAGAAGGCGGGCCCGGCCAACGGCACCTACACCGGTCTCGGCCTCGCCACCTACGTCGAGATCTGCGGCCTCGGCCCGTCGCAGGTGGCCGGGGCCATCGGGTTCCAGGGGGGCCTCTGGGAGAGCGCCATCGTCCGCTTCCACCCCAGCGGCAAGGTGCACGTGTTCATCGGGGCGTCGCCGCACGGCCAGGGCGAGGAGACGACCTTCGCCCAGATCGTGGGCAGCGAGCTGGGGGTCGACCCCCAGGACGTCAAGGTCTTCCACGGCGACACCGACAACACCCCGATGGGCTGGGGCACCTACGGCAGCCGCACCACCGCCGTCGGCGGGGCGGCGCTCGCCCTGACCGCACGCAAGATCCGCGACAAGGCCAAGGTCATCGCCGCGCACCTCCTCGAGGCCGCAGTCGAGGACATGGAATACGAGGACGGCAAGTTCTTCGTCAAGGGGGCACCCGACCAGAGCAAGACCATCGGCGACATCGCCCTCATGGCCAACGTGGCGTGGAACATGCCCGAGGGGGTCGAGGCGGGGCTCGAGGCCTCGACGTTCTACGACCCGCCCAACTTCACGTTCCCGTTCGGCGCCCACCTCGCGGTGGTCGAGGTCGACGCCGAGACCGGGGCCGTCGCCCTGAAGCGCTACGTCGCGCTCGACGACTGCGGGCCGCAGATCAACCCCGTGATCGTCGAGGGCCAGGTGCACGGCGGGGTCGTGCAGGGCGTCGGGCAGGCGCTGTGGGAAGAGGCGGTCTACGACGACGGCGGCCAGCTCGTGACCGGCAGCATGCTCGACTACGCCCTGCCCCGCGCCGACCTGCTCCCCGAGATCGAGGTGCTGTCGACGGTGACCCCGTCGCCGCACCATCCCCTCGGGGTGAAGGGCATCGGCGAGGCCGGCACCATCGCCTCGACCGCCGCCGTCTACAACGCGGTGATGGACGCGCTGCGGCCGCTGGGGGTCACGTCGGTCCGGATGCCGCTGACGCCGGAGCGGGTGTGGCAGGCCATTCAGGACGCCAGGCAGGCGAAAGGATAGGGCGATGTACGCACCAGACTTCGCATACTACCGGGCAGACTCGGTGGCCGAGATCGGCCGGCTGCTGCGCGCGCATCCGGGCGCCAAGCTCCTGGCCGGCGGGCACAGCCTGATCCCCCTGCTGAAGCTGCGGCTGGCGGCGCCCTCGGCCCTGATCGACATCGGCCGCGTGGCCGAGTTGAAGGGCATCTCGGCCGCCGACGGCCGGCTGCGCATCGGCGCCCTGACCACCCACGCCGAGATCGCGGCGTCGGCCGACGTGGCGCGGCACGCCCCGGCCCTCGCCGCCGCGGCCGGGGTCATCGGCGACCCCGCCGTCCGCAACCGCGGGACCATCGGCGGCAACGTGGCCCACGCCGATCCGGCGTCGGACCTGCCGACCGTGCTCGTGGCCCTCGGGGCCTCGTTCGCGGTGGCCACCGACGACGGCGAGCGCACCATCGCGGCCGGCGACTTCTTCCAGGGCATGATGGCCACCGCCCTCGGCGAGCACGACATCGTGACCGCCATCGACGTGCCGGCGCGGCCGGGCGGGCAGGGACAGGCCTACGAGAAGTTCTCGCATCCCGCCTCGCGCTACGCAGTGATCGGGGTGGCGGCCGCCATCGAGCGGCAGGGAGACGCCGTCGGCAGCGTCGCGGTCGCTCTGGGCGGCCTCGTGCCGGCGGCGGCGCGTGCGAGCTCGGTCGAGCAGGCCCTGTCGGGCCAGGCGCCGACGGCCGAGGCCGTGGCCGCCGCCGCCGCGGCGGTCTCGAACGACCTCGGCGACGATCTCATCGGCGACATCTACGCGTCGGCCGAGTACCGGCGGGCGATGGCCCCGGTCTGCGTCAAGCGCGCCCTCACGGCGGCGCTCCGACCGGCTCCGCCCTCGGCCTCGCCCCCGTCCGACGGCTCCGGCCAGGGCGGCGGCTCGTGGTGGCCCTGGAGCTGAGCCTCGGCCGGCCACCGGCGACAGAGGGGAGCGGCGTCGCGGCATCGGCGCCGCCCCGCCCCCACCCGTCGACTCCATCGATCGAGAAACCTGCGCCACCGGACTGTCCGCAACGATGACCGACACCCCCCCGGCGCCCGCCCTGCCCGCGTCCATCGACGAGCTGCAGGCCCTGCTGTCGCGCGAGGCCTACGTCGCGGACCGCGGCCTCGCGACGTCGATCTACCTCGCCCTGCGCCTGGGCCGCCCCCTGCTCCTCGAGGGCGAGGCGGGGGTCGGCAAGACCGAGGTCGCGAAGGTCCTCGCCCAGGGCCTCGGGGCCGAGCTCATCCGGCTGCAGTGCTACGAGGGGCTCGACGTCACCCACGCCGTCTACGAGTGGAACTACGCGCGCCAGCTCCTCGAGATCCGGCTGCGCGAGGCGGAGGGGCCGGTCGACCGCGCGGCGGTGGCCCGCGACCTCTTCGGCCCCGACTTCCTCATCAAGCGCCCCTTGATGCGCGCCCTCGAGTCGACCGGCGCGCGGGCGCCGGTGCTGCTCATCGACGAGCTCGACCGCGCCGACGAGGAGTTCGAGGGGTACCTGCTGGAGCTGCTCTCCGACTTCCAGGTGACCATTCCCGAGCTCGGCACGGTGCGCGCGTCGACCCCGCCCATCGTGGTCATCACCTCGAACCGGACCCGCGAGCTGCACAACGCGCTGAAGCGCCGCTGCCTCTACTGGTGGATCGACTACCCGGACTTTCAGAAGGAGTACCGCATCGTCACCGGGAAGGTGCCCGAGGCGCCGGCCCGCCTCGCCGAGCAGGTGACCCGCTTCGTGCAGGAGCTGCGCACGGCCGAGCTCTACAAGGTGTCGGGCGTCTCCGAGACGCTGGACTGGATTGCCGCCCTCGTCGCCCTCGACCGCCGCGAGCTCGACGGCGCGACCATCGACGAGACCCTGGGCCTCGTGCTGAAGACCCAGGAGGACCTGGAGGCGATACGCGGCGAACGGGCGCAGGCCCTGTTCGAGCGCAGCCTCCTGCCGGCCGGCGCGGCCGGGGGCGCATGAGCGGCCGACCGCCCGAGCTGAGCCCCGACGACCCGCGCGCCGCGGGCCACCTGTTCGGCAACCTCCTCCGCTTCGGCCGCCTGCTGCACGCGCTCGGCCTCGACGTGCAGGCCGGGGGCATGCTCGACGTGGCGGAGGCCCTCGGCCACGTCGACGTCGGCCGGCGGGCCGACTTCTACCACACCCTGCGGACCCTGCTCGTCCGCCGGGCGCAGGACCTCGCCGTCTTCGACGAGGCGTTCCGCCTGTTCTGGCGCCCCCCGCGGGGCGAACGGACCGCCCGCGATCTGCGCGCCATGGGCGAGCGCCGCCGCTTCGCGCCGCCCGAGGTCGACGTCCCTCCCGACGCCCCGGCCCCGGGCGAGGCCGAGGGGCGCGAGGACCCGCTGCTGCGGCTCGAGCAGGTGGCGGCGATGACCTACAGCGCGCGGCAGGTCTCGCGGACCAAGGACTTCGCCACGTTCACCGACACCGAGATCGCCGACGCCCGCGCCCTGATGTCGGCCCTCGAGTGGTCCCCCGCCACCCGGACGACGCGGCGGTGGCGGCCCGGCGCCGGCCCGACCATCGACGTCCGCCGCGCCGTCCGCCACAACCTCCGCTTCGGCGGCGAGCTCGTCGTCCTGCCCCGGCGCGCCCGCCGCACGCGGCCGCGCCCCCTGGTTCTGCTCTGCGACGTCAGCGGCTCGATGGAGCGCTACAGCCGCATGCTGCTCCACTTCGTGCACACCCTCGCCCGCGGGTTCGACCACGTCGAGACGTTCCTCTTCTCGACGACCCTGACCCGGGTGACGAAGCGCCTCGCCCGGCGCGGCGTCGACGACGTGGTGCCCACGCTACCCCGCCACGTCCCCGACTGGTCCGGCGGCACCCGCATCGGCGAGGCCCTCGGCCGTTTCAACCTCGACTGGGCGCGGCGGGTGATGAGCCACGCCCCCATCGTGCTCCTCATCTCGGACGGCTGGGACCGCGGCGAGCCCGAGCGCCTGGGCCGCGAGATGGCGCGGCTGCAGCGAAGCTGCCACCGCCTCGTCTGGCTCAACCCGCTGCTGGGGTCTCCGCGCTACCGCCCCCTGACCCGCGGCATGCAGGCCGCCCTGCCCTGGATCGACGACTTCCTCCCGGTGCACAATCTCGCCAGCCTCGAGTCGCTGGCCGCGCACCTGAACCGCCTCGTCGACCGCCGACCCGCCCGCCGCCAGCTCGCACCGGCGACCGGGACGCGGGACGGCACGGACTGGCGACGGGGCCGCGGCTCGTCGTCAGCCGCCACCGAATCGCCATGAACATCAACGCCAGCTACACGTTCAATGCGTCCCCGCAGGCCGTCTGGGACCTCCTCGTCGACATCGACGCCGTCGCCGCCTGCCTGCCCGGCCTCGAGTCGCTCGAGCCGGCCGGCGACAACAAGTACCGGGCCGTGCTCACCATGGGCATCGCCGCCGTCACCGGCCGCTACGAAGGCACCGTCGAGCTGCAGGACCTCGACCCCCCGAACGCCTACCGCCTCGCCGTCGAGGGCCGCGGCAAGCCCGGCTTCGTCAACGGCGGCGCCGCCATCGCCCTGCGCGACACCGGCGGCGCCACCGAGGTGACGGTGGAAGGCACGGTGCAGGTGGGCGGCACCATCGCCCGCGTCGGCCAGCGCCTGCTCGGCAGCGTCTCGAAGATGATGATGGACCGCTTCTTCGCCTGCCTGCAGAAGCGAGTGGGGTGAACCTACAGAAGCGAGCGGCGTGAGCCCGGCCGCGCCGCGAACCGGCCCATCGGAAGGGAATCGGCTCGGTCGCAGGGTCGCGGAAACGAGTGGTGAGCCCGGCCGCGCCACGACACCCGGCGCGGACGCCGGAGGGTTCGATGAGTGCGACACGCGCCGACCGCACGGCCATCCGCCGCACCGCGCTGTCGCGGCCCGTCGCCCTCGCGCTCCAGGACAACCTCCTCCATCCCGGGCGCACGTTCTTCGACTACGGTTGCGGGCGCGGCGACGACCTGCTGCGGCTGCAGAAGATGGGCATCGCCGTGTCCGGTTGGGACCCGGCCTTCTTCCCCGAGGAGGAGCGAACGCCGGCCGACGTCGTCAACCTCGGCTACATCGTCAACGTCGTCGAAGATCCCGACGACCGCCTGGTCGTCCTCGCCGCCGCCTGGCAGCTCGCCCGCAAGCTCCTCATCGTGTCCGCCCGCCTCGACTGGGAGGCGACCGACGCCGCCGTCGACTTCCAGGGCGACGGCATCGTGACCGGCAAGCGCACGTTCCAGAAGTTCTTCACGCAGGAGGAGCTTCGCACCTGGATCGAGCGCGTGCTCCGCCGCCGTCCCGTCGCGGCCGCTCCGGGCATCTTCTACGTGTTCCGCGACGAGGCCGACGAGCAGTCGTTCGCCGTCGGCCGGGTCTCCCGCCGCCGGCGGACCCCCGGCATCGAGGAATGCCGGGAGCTCGTGGCCGACCACGAGGACCTCCTCGAGCCCCTCATCGCGTTCTTCACCGACCGCGGGCGTCTTCCCGCCACCGGGGAGCTGCCGACTGCGCCGCAACT
The DNA here is from genome assembly GCA_965204675.1 of Vicinamibacterales bacterium. Lineage (GTDB taxonomy): Bacteria > Acidobacteriota > Vicinamibacteria > Vicinamibacterales > UBA8438 > JAJEEA01. The sequence continues at coordinate 2,330,488 of OZ242003.1, read as the reverse complement.
GGCACGCGACTTCGGCAGCGTCGCCCGGGCGTTCTCCATGCTGAGGCGGGCTACCGGACCCGACCGCTGGGACGCCATCCGCGACCAGGCGCGCGCCGACCTGCTCGTGTACCTCGCTCTCGCCGCGTTCCCCCGGCGCCCCCGCCTCGGCGCCCTCCCCGAGGCGCTGCGGCTCGACGTCCGCGCCTTCTTCGGGTCCTACAAGTCGGGCTGCGCCGCCGCCGACACGCTCCTCTTCTCGGCCGGCAACCAGGACGCGGTGGACCGCGCTTGCCGCGACGCGCCGGTCGGCAAGCTGCTGCCCGACGCCCTCTACGTCCACCACACCGCGGTCGGTCACCTGCCCCCGCTGCTGCGAGTCTACGAGGGCTGCGGCCGCCAGCTCGCCGGCGAGGTCAGCGGGCTCACCCTCGTCAAGCTCTCCCGCCGCCGGCCCCGCGTGTCGTACCTCGTCTACGAGTCGTTCGACCGGGTGGCCCACCCCGCCCTGCGGAGCAGCATCGTCGCCGACCTCAAGAGCCTCCGCCTGCACTACCGCGACTACACGCGTTCCGCCAATCCCCCGGTGCTCCACCGGAAGGAGCGCTTCGTCGCCGAAGACTACCCCGCCCGCCCCCGCTTCGCCCGCCTGACCGCCCGCGAGGAGCGCCTCGGCCTGCTCGACGCCACCACCACCATCGGCACCCGCGACGGCTGGTCCCGGACCCTCTCCGACCACCGCGTCACCATTCGCGGTCACCGGGTCCTCCCGCTTCCGGCTCCCGATGTCGCCCCCGCAACACCTCCTGCCGATGCCGCCCCCCGCCCACGTCGCTGATCCTCGGGCCGCTGACGATGATCACGGGTCTCCGGCTCTTCACGCACGGGGCCGGCTTCGAGGCTCGCCGCGAAACACCTCGCGGCGATGCCAGTCGACGAAGCGCGGATCGGGCTGCAGCGCCTCTTCCTGCGGCGGACGCACCGGCCGCCCGCGCAGGCCGAGCACGTCGCTGAAAGCCGCACTCCGCCCCGTCAACTCGTTGGACACGAGCAGGCGATACTCACGGGATCGGGGCTCCAGACCGATGACGCCCCGGTCGAGCGCCTTGTGGTGAAAGGTGCAGAGCGCGAGGCCGTTCGGCACCAGGTCCGGCCCACCCGCCGCATGCCACTTGATGTGCGCCGCTTCCAGGCCGAACAGGTCATCGGCGATGCGCAGGTCGAAGTCGCACACCGCGCAGCGCCGCTCGTAGGCCCGCAGCACCGCGTCGCGGAAGTCGGGATCGCGCGGCCGACGCGGCACTGCCGCCTCGTCGGCCTCCCGTTGCTCCCGCACCAACGACGCTCCACCAGCCGTCTCTCGCCGCAGCCCCACCCGCTCCCGGATGGCGTCGTGCATCGATTCCGGGAAGTGCCCGTCCAGCAGCAGCTCCGCCGCCGCCTCGACCAGCGCCGGGTCCCGGCGCAGCCGCCGGTACAGCGGCTCAGCCAGCCCGCCCACCGCGCCGTGGCGCTTCAGCGCCGCCGCCCGCGGCTTCTCCGACAACGCAGGCGAGAAATGCTCGTCGTCGAAAGTGACCTGCCAGAGCGCACCGCCCGCGGCGGCCTCGCCGGACTCCAACCGCTCGGACTGCAAGTGCCAGAAGGGACGATCGGGTGAGACACCGCCCTTGACCGGCGGCCCGAAGTCTCTGAGCAGCTTCGCCAACGGCTGGTGCACGTCCTGTTCGTACGAGGCGAGACGCCGTTCGCCCCGCCGCACCCGCCCCAGTACCAGCAACAGAAGCAGCGGCTTGTGCGGCGCCCGCCTGTCGCCCTGTTGCCAGATGTTCAGCCGCCCGAGCGCCTCCAGCAGCCCTCGTCGAGTCATCCACTCGGCCGCGGGCCGGCCCAGCCGGGCCGCTGCTCGGGGTCCTCGTAGGGCGTCGTCGCACCGTGGCGGGGATCGTTGATCTCGTTGCGGCACGCCGTCAGGATGTCGTCGACGACTTCCTGCGCGTCGGCGTCCTCGGGCTGGGTCTCGGGGACCGGGGTCGGGAACGAGCGAGGCTCGATCAGGTGTCCCAGGTAGGCGGCGCACTGCTGACCCACCTCGTGGATGACGAACACCTCGCCCTCGTCATTGGTGATGGTGATCTTCATGGCGTCGCCTCCTGCGGCGTGCCGTTGAACTCGGTGTCGAAGTACATACGCGCGGCGTCGGCGTCGGCGAACGTGGTCCCGTCGTACGCCGTCCACAGACTCATTCGCGCCTTCAGGGCACCCTTCCGGCCGTATGGGACGAGCCGTCCGATCTCGCGGCCGTCGGCCGTGAGGATCCACGTCGTCGGGCCGGAATCGACCCCGTCGCCAGCCGAGACGGCGATCTCCGTGCGCTCGCGCTCCGGTGCGGGTTCGCTTGTCTCAACGTCGGCGAACTCGCGCTCGAAGAACGCCCGCGCGTTCGTGATGTTCCCGAACTCCTGGTCGTCGTACGCCAGCCAGCGCGTCATCCTGGCCTTGAAGCCGGTCGGCGTAGGGACGAGCCGTCCCGCTTCGCGGCCGTCGATCAGGATGGCCGAAAGCCCGTTGGCCACCCCGCCGTCGTCGATGCGTATCTCCATCCACTCTCCTTTCCCGGGATCCCCGCGTGGCCCTGGCGTCAATCGTTGTCATGGTCTTCATCTGGTTTCGCAGCGGCTTGGAACGCAGGCACGACCGGGAGCCCGGGCACCGAGACGAAACGGCGGTCGGCCGTCCACAGCTCGGTCGCTCCTCCTTCGAACGCCATCAGCGCGATCTGCAGATCGAAGATCCGAGGGCCGGTGACGGATAGATCGATCGCCAGTTGGGTCAGGCGCGCCGCGAAACCGGCGCCCGGCGTCCAGATCTCGGCCCCGGCCGCCTCCAGTGCGACGATGAAGCGGTGCGCCTCCTCGGGAGCCGAGGGCCGGCCCGCCGCCGTCGGATGCGTCACCACGCTCCAGAACTCACCGACGACGGGCAGGCTGAAGCCCCATCCGCCGGACGACGTGCGCGCCCGGACGATGGCCTGTCGCGCCGAGCGATGCTCGGCGACGGCCGACCGATGCGCGTAGACCAGGAGGTTCGTGTCGAGCGCGATCATCGATTCCTGCGAATCCAGTCGCTCATGGACGCGCGGTCATCGGGCTCGACTCCCGGCGGCAGACCGCCATCGACCGTCACCCACCGAATGCTCGACCGCGCCGCCGGACCGCTGCGCCGATCGCCGCGCAACTCGCGGCGGAGACCACGCTCGACCAGGGCGCGCAGCGTCGTTCGCGATTCGGCGGCCCGCATCTTCGCGGCAACGAAGAGATCGTCCGGAAGCTCGATGGTGGTCTTCATATGGCTTCACAGGATACCGTATTTGTGGTCGGCACCGCCCCGTCGCGACATCGGCGATGCTGGCAGGCGTCCGCCGTGCGCGGTGCCGCGGGCATTCCGTCTAACGTCCGCATATCCAGCCAAAAAAATAGATTAAGACACGTATAATGGACGTTATGATGAGCGCCCGCAACCTGTCCCTGCCCTTGCCGGTACGCCGCGTGCTCGGCAAGCTGGGCGCCGACATCCGCGACGCCAGGCGCCGCCGCCGTATCCCCACCGCGACGATGGCGGAGCGCGCGCTGATCAGCCGAACGACGCTGCACAAGGTCGAGAAGGGCGACCCCGGCGTCTCCCTGGGCGTCTATGCGACGGTGCTGTTCGTGCTGGGTCTGGAGGCGGGCGTCGGCGAGCTGGCCGACGCGAGGCGCGATGTGGTCGGGCTGGATCTCGAGGCGGAAGCGCTGCCGAAGCGCATTCGCGCCAGACACCCGCGGAACCCCGCGGCGCACGGCTGATGGACCGGGAGATCCTCGTTTCCCTCGACCTGCACGGGGCGGTCGCCTTCGTCGGACGTCTGTGGTGCCGGACCCGCAAGGGCCGGCAAAGCGCGTCGTTCGAGTACGACCCGGGGTGGCTGGCACATCCCGAGCGCTTCGCCCTCGAGCCCGCCCTGATGCTCGCGCCCGGTCCGTTTCACACCGCGCCCGGACGGTCGCTGTTCGGCGCCGTCGGCGATTCGATGCCCGACCGCTGGGGCCGTCTCCTGATGCGGCGGGCGGAACGCCGCCGCGCCCGGCAGGAGAGCCGCGCGCCGCGAGCCCTCTCCGAGGCGGACGTCCTGCTGCTGGTCGACGACGAAGCCCGCCAGGGGGCGCTTCGGTTCTCCACCGACCCCGCCGGCCCGTTCCGCGCCGAGCCCGGCCACACCCGCATTCCGCCGTTCGTGGAGCTGCCGCGCCTGCTCGCCAGCGCGGATCGCTTCATCGAGAACACGGATGTTCAGCGTCAACTATTTTTGCCGCTTGACGACGACCATTTTTGCCGGTTCCGCTCGTCGTGGATCGAGATCAACAACGGTGATGGCGGACCGGGCGCCAGCGGCGGTTTCCGCCGGGAAGCGGCTGGCCCTGTCGACGCCGACTACCACGGCGAGACCGCGGTTCCGGTCCGACACGCCGTCCCGAGTCCTCTCGGTCGCCGTCGTCCAGTGAGTCGTCGTGGTCGGCCGGGACGCCCCCGTCCAGGCCGGGCCGCAAGGCCCATAACTGCAATCTGAGTGGCGGGACGGGCGGCGTGTCACCCGCAGGGCCGTAGCATCGCGGAGGACGCGCGCAGCGCGTTGACACGCCGTCCGTCCCGCAGCTACGTCGTGCCGACCTCCCGACAAGTTGCGGCGTCCGGGGCGGGTCCGAACCGAGGAACACGACCCGCGGGCATCAACGGCCTCCGGATACCGGCGCCCGGCTACGCTTCAGGGCGCCAACCGGAAGCTGTCGCCGGTGGTCTAGCCGTCGCGCCCGAAGCCCCTGGGCAGCTCGACAGCCTCCAGTACCGACAGGTCCAGCTCGCAGACCTCCTCGAGCAACGCCGCGGTCGCGGACCCGGCGAGGGATTTCGGCAACGCGTCCCGCCACTCCCGGTACTGGTCCTGCAGCGCCAGGAGTATCTGCACCGCGTCGTTCCACTGCTGTGGCCGCGACCTCCGGTCCGCCGGCCGGTGGTACCGGAGCCGGGCCTCGCCGGCCTGCCGTCGCTCCCGGTAACGCGCCTGCCGCTCCGCGTTCGTCAACGCCACGACTACTCCACACCGTTACGTAACGGACCGGGGAAAGGAGACTCGGCACCCGGGATCGGCAAGACGTTCACGAGGTCGACCGTCGGCGGGCCCGGGGCAGCAGCGGACCGGGAGCACGGCCGCGGGGGGCCGGCGCCGGCGGTGATTTGCGGCGCGACCGGTCCGTTCGATAGCTCGGGACGTCGAACTCGATCACGACCGCGTGGTGGACCAAGCGGTCGATCGCCGCGGCCGTGGCCATCTGGTCGCGGAAGATCCGGTCCCACTGGCTGAACATCAGGTTGCTCGTCACCATCACCGAGCGGCGCTCGTAGCGCTCGGCCAGAAGCGTGAACAGCACCTCGGCCTCGTCGGGGCTCTGCTGAACGTAGCCCAGGTCATCAAGTAATGTGGAGCTCCACATTAGTCGACTAATGTGGAGTGATCGGTAATGTGAAGTCGCGGCGGGGAGTGGCGCTGAGCCCCGGCTGCAGAGGGCCGCCGGACTCCACATTACCGATCGCCCGCCTCAGAGTGCCTCAAGCCATTCGAGCACCGACGCGTCCGTGCGCCACGGGGCCGGCCCCGCGGTGGCGCCGGCAGTAGGGCGAGCCTTGGCAAGCGCCTCCCGCTTCATGTCGAGATCAACGGTCGCGTACCGGTGCGTGGTCGTGACGCTGGCGTGGCCGAGCCACTGGCTGATCGTGACGATGTCGACGCCCGCCCGGAGCAGGTGGACTGCCGTGCTGTGCCGCATGCTGTGGGGATGGAGGCGCTTGGCGCGCAGGGTCGGCACGGCGGCCTGGGCGCGAGCGCAGTACTTCCGCAGCAGGTAGCGGACGCCGAATCGGGTCAGCCGCACCCCGCGGTGATTGCGGAAGACCGGCTCGTCGGATTGCAGCTCGCGATCGCGCTCGGCGAGCAGGGCGCGTAGCAGGTCGGCGGTCTGGGGCCACAGCGGGCAGACCCGTTCCTTCCGCCCCTTGCCGTGCAGGCGGACCTGCGCGGGCGTGTCCAGGCGCAGGTCGGCGATGCACAGGGCGACGATTTCCTGGACCCGCGCGCCGGTGTTGAACATGGTGGCGAGGAGGGCGTAGTCGCGGCGGCCATCGACGGTGCCGCGGTCGACGGCGCGGAGGACGGCCTCTATCTCCTCGTGCTCGAGGTACTCCACGGGACGGCTGCCGGTCCGCTTGAAGGGAACGGCGAGGACGCGCTGACAGTGCGCGAGCCGTGCGGGGTACTCCATCGCGCAGTACCGGAAGAACGCGTGGATCGCGGCGAGGCGCACGTTGCGGGTGGCGGCGCTGTTGTACCGGTCGGTCTCCAGATGCTGAAGGAACGCGAGAACCGGCTGCGGGCCGAGGTCGTCCAGGTCCAGTTGGATGACGGACCGCTGCGACCGGGTTGCGACGAAGCGCAGCAGGAGCACGAGGCTGTCCCGATAGCTCTGGATGGTGTGGGGACTCGTCCCCCGCACCCGGGGCAGATGGTCGGCGAAGAACGCCCGGAGGGCTTGCGCCAGATCGTTCGGGACGGCGGTCATCGCGCACCTCCCGCGCCGTCGGGTCCGGTGACGAGGTCGCCGCAGTGGTCGGCGAATCTCGCGCTGGCCGCGGCCGCGAGAGGCTCGACGAACTGGAGGTAGTAGGCGGTCGAGACGATCGAGACGTGCCCCATGTAGGCGGCGAGGAAGGGCAGCTTCGCCTGCACGTCGAGTCCGGCACGGTACCACCGGAGGAGCGCTTTGACGGCGAATGCGTGACGGAAGTCATGCGTGCGCGGAAGATGACCCGTCGCGGTCCGGATGCCGGCCCGCCGGAAGAGTGCGCTCATGGCGCCGCCGAAGCCCCCGCCGCTGTAGCCGCCGGTAGGCGGCTGGCGATGCCAGAGGAGCGGAGTCTCCGCCGCGGCCGGCAGTCGCCGCCGGCCGCGGATCTCGATCAGGTGCTCGACCTCGCGGGCGGTGTCCGCCGACAGCGGGACGAGGCGCGACTTGTGGAACTTGGACTCGCGGATCGCCAGCGTGCGCTGCGGCAGGTCGTAGTCTCCGACGGTCAGCCGCGTCAGCTCTCCGCGTCGCAGCCCGGTGGTGGACAGCAGCACGATCGCGAGGCGCCTGTTCTCGGGACAGAGTGGCGAATTGGAGGTGCGGGCCAGCGTGCGCGCAACGGCCAGCAAGTGGACGATCTCGTTGTCGGTGAAGATGTGCGGCCGGATGGCCTGGCGGACCGGCGGAAACAGCCGCTCGTCGGGAACGAAGCAGCCGGGCTCGCCGCGCCGGCGATACAGGCACAGGTTTCGTACGACCCGCATGCGACCTCGACGCGTGACAGAGGCCAAGTGCTCCAGCGTGAGACACCAGGCGGCGAACGTCTCGGCGGTGAGATCGACGCCGCGGGCGGCGAGGAACCGATCCAGGTGCCCAAGCACCCATTCTTCCGCTGCATACTGGCGGCCCAGCGCCCGCTTGAGCGTCAGGTAGCTTCGGATGGAGGTGGACAAGCCGGAGTTGAACGTCGTCATGACGCCACCCCCGGCGCACCGCGGCCGACCGTGGCCGGCAGAGGCAACGCGACGTCGCGGAGGTCGTCAACCGCCAGGCGGAGGTACACGCACGTGCTTTCCAGGGTGCGATGGCCCAGGAGGTCCCCGATCGTCTTGAGCGACAGGCCGGACCGCAAGAGGTGCACCGCGTAGGAGTGCCGCACGCAGTGGGGCCCCTGGAACGGAATGGCGAGGCCGCTTCGCTTCGACCACGCCTGGAAGGCCTCGGTGACCGCCGTCGGCTTGAGGACGCCGGTCGGCGTGCGGCAGCGGAGGAACAGCTCCCGATAGCTGCGCGGCGGCGCGGCTTGGAACGGAACGCGCTGCCGACGCACGTTCAGGACGGGGCGTCCGTGGCGGAGGTAGTCGAGCAGCGCGGTCCCGACCTCGTCGGTGAGCGGCAGCCAGAGCGAGCCGCGTGTCTTGCGCTGCGGGATGCGCAGCCGCTCCGCTCGCCACTCCACGTCGTCGAGCGTGAGCGTCACGACCTCGCATGCGCGCAGGCCGTAGGTCGCCATGAGGAGGAAGACCGAGTAGTCGCGACGCCCCATCGGGGTCGCGCGATCGATCGAGTGCAGCAGCGCCCGAACCGTGTCCCAGGGCAGCGCCCGCGGGAGCTGCTCGCCGCGATACACGCGGGGCGTGTCGATCTGGGCGTCGAGCTCGGTCGGAATCTCGCCGGCGGAGGCCAGGAACCGGAGGAAGGCTCGGAGGTGGCCCACCACATGCTGGAGGGACGCACGCGACTGGCGGGGGCCGACGGCGCACAGGAAAGCGTCGAGATCCTGACGGTCGAGCGTGGCGAGCCGCGTCGGGTGGGTCTCGTAGCCGATGTGGGCCAGGAACTCACTCACCGTGCGGCCGTGGTGCGCCACGGTCCCGGGCGCGAACCCTCGGACTTGCTCCAGGTAGGCCCTGTAGGCGGCCACTCGCTGCTCGATGCCGGTCAACGCGGGCGGCGGATACAGCGCCAGCTCGGACTCGCAATATTGCTCCAGTTGCCGCACCAGAACCGCGAGATTGGGGTCCTCCTGCGAATCCGCGGGAGCACAGGCCCGCAACCGCGCCCGCGTCACGCTCGCCAGGGTCTCCACGTCGCGTTCCTGTAGACGGTGAACAAGGCGTCGCGCCGCACAGAAATGCTCGCGGACGCGTTCGGCGCAGTAGCCCTGCTCCAAGAGCCACGTGCCGTAGCCGTCCAAGACCGGACCGAGAATCGCCAACGACGTGTACCGCCGGTGCATCCTGGGGTACAGCTCGATCACCATCGGGACCTCCCGGGAAGGCGGTGCCGGGATCGGCACGGTCCCGATGCTACGTACGTAATGTGGAGTCCTGGAGGGTGTATCGTCGCCTCCGCCGAGGCGCGGGGCGATCACTGCACATTACCGATCACTCAACATTAATCGAGCAGAATCGCCTCAAAGAGGTCGAGCTTGCGGAGGGCGCGGGGCAGGTCGAGGTCGCGTTTCGCGCCGAGCAGCTCCTGCACCAGGGCGTAAGCTGGGGCGCACAACACGCTGTGCCCGGCCTCGACCAGCGCGTGCCCGACGGCGCAGAGCGCGTGGCTCTTGCCCACGCCCGGCAGGCCAAACGCGAGCACGTTGGTCGCCGTTTCGAGGAACGCCCCGGTGGCCAGCGTCTCCAACTGCTGCGTGACCTTTGCCGGGAACCTCCCGGTGTCGAGCGTCTCGAACGTCTTGCCCGGCGGCAACCGAGACGCCCGACGCAACCGCGTGATCCGGCGCTGACGGCGCGCTTCGGCCTCCGCCTCGAACACCTCGACCAGCACCTGCATCGCCTCGGAGTGGCCCGCCTGCGTCAGCCGCGGCACGAGCTCCTCGGCCGCCGTCGTCAGCCCGAACTGCGTCAGCAGCGATGTCAACTGCGTGCTCAGCGGCGTCATCTGTGCAGACCTCCGGCGATCAGCGCGTCGTACTGAGCGAGATCCGGGCGGGGAATGTGGATCACGGGGATGGTCGGAACCGGCGGACGAACCTGGGCCTGAACGGCGGCGTAGTCGCAGGGACCGCCGGCGTCGAGACGTGCGCGCAGCGTCGCCTCGACCCGCCGCTCGCTGGTCGTCGCCGCCAAGTGCAACAGGCGCACGTACTCGACGTCGGCCCGCTCGCCATGCGTCCGGCCGAGTGCGTCATACGCCGCCCGGAACACGAGCGACGGGAACAGCTCCTCCCGGAAGCGGTACCGCGCGAACGCCCCCGGCTTCCGGACCAGGCTCCCGATGATGTGGCGGTAGTCGATGCGGTGCTCCGCCGAGCCCCGCAGCCGCGGCATCGTGCACAGCACCCGGCCGCTGTAGAGGACCTCCACCGTCGACGGATGCTGGCGCGCCTCGACCGTGTGACCGATCAATCGCGACGGCACCGAGTAGACCCGGCCGCCGACCCGAATCGTGCTCCACTTCCGCACCCGGCACTGGAACGTCGTGTACTCCGGAACCCGACCCGACGGCAACGGCCGCAGATACGGACGCTCCTCGGCCAGCCGAGCCGCCGCCGGCGCATTCCGCTCCTCGTCGACCACCGCACGCACGAAGCGCAGGTACGCCGCCTCGTCGACGAAGTCCCGCTCGCCCCGCAACAGCAACGCCTGCTCGATGGCCGTCGCCGTCCGGAAGTGCGCCTGCTCGGCCACCCGTTCTCGTGCGGTTTCCCCGGCTGGATCCGCGACGAGAGCAGGTCGTAGTGCTCCAGCACCTGCCGGAACCGCGCCGTCAACTGACGACCGCCGCTACGCCTCAGCTCGTGCGTCGCCGCCGACAGGTTGTCGTGACGGAGCACCGCCGGCACCGCTCCCAGCGTCCACAGCGCGCCCTGCAGGCCCGACACCAGCGCCTCGAACGTCTCGCTCAGCGCCAGCTCCACATACGTCCATCGGCTGTAGCTCAGCACCCACTCGAACAGCAGGTGCGGGAACGCCACGCCCCGAAGCGTCACCCCCAGGTCGCTCAGGTCGGTGAAGTCGAACGCCGCCTCCCGACCCGGGACCGGAACCTGCTCAAAGTACACCTCGCGGTCGGGACCGTACTGCACCCGCCACTCCCGGATCCGCCGCTGCAGGGTCCGCAGCTGGCCCGGCTGAAAGCGGCCCGGGTACCGGCGGCACAGCGCCTTGAACACCGTCAGCACTTGCAGCCGGCCGGCGGTGTCGGCCACCAACTGCGGCACGACCTCCGACTGCCACACGTCGGCGAACGAGTCCTCCCGTGTGCGCCACCACCGCGGCGCCTTCGCCGTCGACGGCAACGGCCCGCTCTGCCACTTGCGCGCCGCCCGCTCGCTCATCCCAGCCGCCGCGGCGGCCGCTGCCAACGTCTTGCTTGCCATCCGCTTCTCGCGCAATCGCCGAACCTGCGCATCCGTGACCAACCCGTCCTCCGTGAGGAAAACGGGCAGTGTCACACGTCTCGCGGGTACCCCCGCGACGGGCCGATCGCCGCCGCGGCAACCGGCAAAAATAATTGTCGTTGATCAACGGAAGGCGATGAAGACCTCCGGCTTCTCCTCGGCCCGGGCTCCTCCCTGGGTGGCGCACGCCCGAAGGTCGCCGTTCGCGACCCGGACGGCCGTCTCGCCATCGCGAAGTTCCCGCACGCCCACGACGACCTGAACGTCGTGCTGTGGGAGGCGGTCGCCCTCGCGCTCGCCGAGAGGGGCGGCATCGACGCGCCGGAGCGGCGGTTGGAGAACATCGCGGGCCGGCACGTGCTGATCGTCCGGCGCTTCGACCGCCGCGCGGGTCGCCGCGTCCCGTTCCTCTCGGCCATGAGCATGCTCGGCGCCGCCGAGCGCGAGGCGCATTCCTATTTGGAAATCGCCGACGCGCTGCGCCGTCACGGCGCCCGGCCCAGGCGGGACCTGCGACAGTTGTGGCGGCGCATCGTCTTCAACGTGCTGACATCCAACGTCGACGACCACCTGCGCAACCACGGCTTCCTCTACGCGGACCACCGAGGCTGGCACCTGTCTCCCGTCTACGATCTCAATCCCGTGCCCGCCGACATCCAGCCGCGGGTGCTGTCCACGGCGATCGACGCCGACGATCCTTCGGCGTCGGTCGAGCTGGTGCTGGCGACCGTCGAGTCCTACGGGTTGGAGATGAACGAGGCGAAGACCATCGCGCGGCAGGTCGCAACCTCCGTCTCGCAGTGGCGCGAGGTCGCCGCCGGCCTGGGCGCCGCGCGCCGGGACATCGACCGGATGGCGTCCGCGTTCGAGCATGCCGACCTCTACGCCGTACTCCGCTTCTGACCCGAGCAACACCGCCGGCTGGAACGCAACGCCGAGGACCGGGGCGGCTGACCTGCATGTCCGACCCGGCGACGATTCCATCCTGTGGCGCGTCGGGCGGCCCGGCGACCGAATCCCGGTCAGCGCAGCACCTCGCCGTTCCACAGCCGCTCGAGGAAGTCGAGCACCGGCAGCACCTGCACGTCGTCCCAGCGGGCCGGGCGCGGTCCGAGATGAACGCCGTAGCAGGTCGTCGCGTGGTCGCCGAGGTTCTCTTGCACGCGCCGGAGTCCCCGATTGAAACGCCGGTCCCAGCGCCGCGCCGCCTTGATCTCGATCGCGGCGAAGCCGGCCGCGGTCTCGCACAGCACGTCGACCTCGGCGTTGTCGTAGCTCCGCCAGTAGCAGGGCCGGTAGTGGCGGCCCGAGTAGCTCAGAAAGGCGCGGATCTCGTTCAGGACGAACGTCTCCAGCAGCGGCCCGGCTTCCTCCTGCGACGGCGCGTAGGGCAGGCGGCCCGACAGCGCTCGCGCGACGCCGGCGTCGAAGAAGTAGAACTTGCTCTGCCGCACCTGCTTCGTCGCCGCCTTCAGCTTCCAGGCCGGCAGCCAGAAACCGATCAGCGTGTCGTTCAGGATCTCGAAGTGGCTCTGCACGGTCCGGCGGTCGATGCCGGCGTCGCGGGCGATGGACGTGGCGTTGGTCGCCTGCGCGTTCTGCCGGGCCGCGATCTCCAGGAAGCGGGCGAAGGCGCCGAGGTTGCGGGTGAGCGCTTCGGCCTGCACCTCCTGCATCAGGTAGGTCTCGGCATAGGTCCGCAGGTAGTCGGCGGGGTCTTCGCCGGTGACCGCCATCGGCAGCATGCCGTACGCGAGCGCGCGCTCGACGTCGAGGTCGAAGTCGAGCTCGGCCGACACCAGGGGGAACAGGTTGCGGTTGAGGGCGCGCCCGGCCAGCAGGTTGACGCCCCGGCGGCGCAGCTTGCGGGCGCTCGAGCCCGACAGCACGAAGCGCAGGCCGCGGCCCTCGATGAGCCGATGCACCTCGTTCAGTAGCTCGGGGACCTTCTGCACCTCGTCGATGACCGCCCACGATCCCGGGGGCCGGTCGGCCAGCTCGCGGTAAAGCGCGCCGGGGGTCTTGCTCAGCCGTAGCGCCTCGCCGGTGTCGAGCAGGTCGTAGGTGGCCGCATCCGGAAACCGGTCGCGTATCCAGGTGGTCTTGCCGGTGCCGCGGGGGCCGAACAGGAAGATCGGCCGCGTGGGAGTGGGCAGCAATCTGGCGTACATGACGTACTATTTTACCGAAATTCAGTACATATATATGGCCATCCCTCCCATCCCGACATCCCAGCGGCGGTGGACCTGACAAGTGCTCATGGATCGATCTTGCGGACCATGTCCCGCCGTTCGACAAGGCGATCCCTCCCGGTTGAGTGGTCGGGTCTCGCGGCACGTCGTCGATGGCCGAACCCGCCGGCCTCGAATGAGGAATGGCCCGTCGGACCGCGGTTGACGCATCGGCGGGGGCCACGGTTCAATGGTGACATGGAGATCGCCGACGACCGGGCCGTCGACGACCGGGGCGCCGTCGAGGCGGATTGAAACGACCGCATGGAGATCGCCAACCCCATCTACGACGCCGCGTTCAAGTACCTGATGCAGGACGATCGGGCGGCGCGGCTGCTCGTCGGCCGGATCGCCGACATGCAGGTCGAGTCGCTGGAGTTGCGCCCGCAGGAGCGCGCGACGCCCCGCGACACGGAACGCGCGGAGGACGCGCCGTCCGCGCCGCCGCTGGCCCTGTTCCGCATGGACTTCGCGGCCCGGGTGCGGACGGCGGAGGGCCGCCGACGGACCGTGCTGATCGAGATCCAGAAGACCAACGCGCCCACCGCGGTCGAGCGCTTCCGCGCGTATCTGGGCCAGCAGCTCTGCAACCCCGACAACGTGGTCGTGCACCCGTCTGGACGGCGCGAGGCGGTGCCCATCGTCACCATCTACCTGTTGGGCTACGACCTGGGCGTGTCGGACGAGGCGGTGCTGGACGTGTGCCCGCAGGTGACGGCGCGGCGCACGGGGACTGCCCTCGACGCGGACCATCCGTTCGTCGCGGGCATCCACCACCGCAGCCACATCGTGCAGATCCCGCGGCTGCGGGACCGGCGCCGGGACGAGCTGGAGCGGATTCTGTCGATCTTCGACCAGGGCGCGACGCCGGTCGCGCGCGGCGGGGCGCACGTGCTGAGCATCGACGAATCGGCCTATCCGCAGGAGTACGGGTTCGTGCTGCGGCAGCTCCAGCGGGCGGCGGCCGAGGAGGACGTCCGGCGCTTCATGGACGGCGAGGACCAGTTGCTGCTCGACTCCGTCTCGTTGGGCATGCAGGCGGAGTACGAGCGGCAGCGGGCCGAGGCCGAGAGACGGCGGGCCGAACGGGCGGAGCAGGAGAAGGCGCAGGCGGAGCAGGAGAAGGCGCAGGCGGAGCGACAGAAGGCGCAGGCGGAGTTGGCGCTGTCGCGCTCGATCCACCAGCTTCACGGCTTGGGTCAGGACGCAGAGGCGATCGCGCGAGCGCTGTCCCTCGATCCGGAGCAGGTACGACGGGTGCTGACGGACAAGTGACGCGGGAACGGCCCGCGAAGAACCCCGGCGCCGCGGTGATGTTATATTGACTACATCATGGTGCGTACTCAGATACAGCTTGCCGAAGATCAGCACCGGCGATTGACGCGCTACGCCGGCCGGCTCGGTATTTCGCTGGCGGAAGCGGTGCGACGTTGCGTCGACGCGCAGCTCGACCGCGAGATGACGGCGCCGTCGCGCGATGATCGCGTGCGGGCGGCGCTCGCCGTCTGCGGCAAGTACCACGACCCGCAAGGGGATACCGACGTGGCCCGGAATCACGATCGGCACCTCGGCGAGGCGTACGGGTCGTGAGCGTCTTCGTCGACACTTCCGGGTTGTATGCCCTCCTCGTCGGTTCCGAGGCCAGTCACGTCCAAGTGGTCCGGGCGTTCCGCGACCTCGTCGCGCGGGAACGGCCGCTCCGGACGACCTCGTACGTCGTGGCGGAGACGGTGGCCTTGTTGCAGCATCGCATCGGGCTCGAGCCCGTGCGGGACTTCGACGAGCACGTGCACCCGCTACTCTCGATAGAGTGGGTGAAGGAGGATCTGCACAAGCGCGGAATGCGGCGCCTCTCACGGGAGGACCGCCGCCGGCTCAGCCTCGTCGACTGCGTGAGCCTCGAATTCATGCGGCAGCAGCGAATCGACGACGTGCTGGGGCTCGATCGACACTTCGAGGAAGCGGGTCACGCGTTGATTGCCGTTGGGAGATGAAACGAAGCTCTGACGCGTAGACGCGATCGGCCCCCGGCGGGAGTCGAATCGCGGCAGACCGCTCGACACACTTCAATGACCGACACCACACGGGACCTCCCCGACCTCGACCGGGACGAGATACGCGACTGGCTCGACTCGCTCGACGCCGTCATCGACCACCACGGGCTGACCGCGACCGGCCGGCTGCTGCAGGAGCTGACCCGCCGGGCCGAGCACGCCGGCGTGCAGCTTCCGTTCACCGCCAACACGCCCTACGTCAACACCATCCCGGCCGAGGAGGACCCCGCCTATCCCGGCGACCGCGACCTCGAGCAGCGGCTGAAGAGCCTCATCCGGTGGAACGCGCTGGCGACGGTGGTGCGCGCGAACCGCGAGGCGGACGGCATCGGCGGGCACATCTCGACCTACGCGTCGGCCGCGACCCTCTACGAAGTGGGGTTCAACCACTTCTTCCGGGCGACCACCGACACCCAGCCCGCCGACCTCGTCTACTACCAGGGCCACGCGGCGCCGGGGGTGTACGCGCGCGCCTACCTGGAGGGCCGCATCACCCCCGGGCAGCTCGAGAACTTCCGGCGCGAGCTGCGGGGGCCGGGCCTGTCGTCGTACCCGCACCCGTGGCTGATGCCCGACTTCTGGGAGTTCCCCACCGTGTCGATGGGACTCGGCCCCATCATGGGCATCTACCAGGCCCGGTTCCAGCGGTACCTGGAGGACCGGGGCCTGCTGCCGCCTTCGGACGCCAAGGTGTGGGTGTTCGTGGGCGACGGCGAGACCGACGAGCCGGAGTCGCTGGGGGCCATCACGCTGGCCGCGCGCGAGCAGCTCGACAACCTGATCTTCGTCGTCAACTGCAACCTGCAGCGGCTCGACGGGCCGGTGCGCGGCAACGGGCAGATCATCCAGGAGCTCGAGGCGGCGTTCCGCGGGGCGGGCTGGAACGCCATCAAGGTGATCTGGGGGCGCGACTGGGACCCGCTGCTCGCCGACGATCGCGACGGGCAGCTCGTCCGCCGCATGAGCGAGACGGTCGACGGGCAGTACCAGAGGTACGCCGTCGAGTCGGGCGCGTACATCCGCGACCACTTCTGGGCGGGGATGCAGGACCGCGTGAGCCACCTGACCGACGGCGAGCTGAAGAAGCTGCGGCTCGGGGGGCACGACCCCGCCAAGGTGCACGCGGCGTTCGCGGCGGCGGCGACCCACCAGGGCAGCCCCACCGTCATCCTCGCCCGCACCATCAAGGGCTACGGGCTCGGCGAGGGCGGCGAGGGCCGCAACATCACCCATCAGCAGAAGAAGCTGAACGAGGACGAGCTGCGCGCGTTCCGCGACCGGTTCGGCATCCCCCTGTCGGACGACGAGATCGCGGCGCTGCCGTTCTACGCCCCGGGCCGCGACACGCCGGAGATGGCGTACCTGCGGGGCCGGCGCGAGGCCCTCGGGGGGCCGGTGCCCCGGCGCCGGAGCCGGGCCGCGCCGCTACGCGAGGTGCCGGCCGAGCCGTTCGCCGAGCTGCACGCGGGCACCGGCGGGCGCGAGGCGTCGCTGACCATGGGGTTCGCCCGGCTGCTGAGCCGGCTGCTGCGCGACCCGAAGATCGGCGAGCTGATCGTGCCCATCGTCCCCGACGAGGCGCGGACCTTCGGCATGGAGGCGCTGTTCCGGCAGGTGGGCATCTACGCGCACGCGGGGCAGCTCTACGAGCCGGTCGACCACGCCACCCTGCTCTACTACCGCGAGGGCGAGGACGGGCAGATCCTCGAGGAGGGCATCACCGAGGCGGGGTCGATGGCCTCGTTCATCGCGGCGGGCACCGCCTACGCGACCCGCGGGGTGAACACCATCCCGTTCTTCATCTTCTACTCGATGTTCGGGCTGCAGCGCGTCGGCGACCTCATCTGGGCCGCCGCCGACTCGCGCTGCCGGGGGTTCCTGGTGGGGGGCACGGCGGGGCGGACGACGCTGGCCGGCGAGGGGCTGCAGCACCAGGACGGCCAGAGCCACCTGTTGGCGAGCCCGGTGCCCAACCTGCTCGCCTACGACCCGGCCTACGCCTACGAGCTGGCCGTCATCGTCGAGGACGGCATCCGCCGCATGTACGTCGACGGCGAGAGCGTGTTCTACTACCTGACGGTCGAGAACGAGGCCTACCCGATGCCGGCTATGCCCGAGGGCGCTCGCGAGGGCATCCTGAAGGGGCTGTACCGGCTGAGACCGGCCCGCGAGCCTGGAAAACACCGGGCGCAGCTTCTCGCCAGCGGGGCGATACTGCGCGAGGCCCTCGAAGCCCAGACGCTGCTGGAGGGCTACGACGTGGCGGCCGACGTGTGGAGCGTCACGAGTTGGGGACAGCTCCACCGCGACGGGCATGCCTGCGACCGCTGGAACCGGCTGCACCCGCTGGACCCGCCGCGCGTGCCCTGGCTGACGCAGTGCCTCGGGGCGACGCCGGGGGTGGTGGTGGCGGCGAGCGACTACGTCAAGGCGCTGCCCGACGCGCTCGGGCGGTGGGTGGACGCGCGGCTGGTGAGCCTCGGCACCGACGGGTTCGGGCGCAGCGACACGCGCGAGGCGTTGCGCGAGTTCTTCGAGGTGGATGCGCGGTTCATCACCGTGGCGACGCTCGATGGCCTGGCCCGCGACGGCGCCGTGGAGGCGGCGGTCGTGGCGCGGGCGATCGCCGATCTCGGCATCGACCCCGACAAGCCGGACCCGGCCGTGAGCTGAGCCGCGCCGGGACCGCAAGGTGTAACGACGCCGGCAGGGCAAGCGCGAAATGCCGGGGCCGCAAGGGGCGAGGGGTGAGTACGGCCGTTCGGCAGAGCGATGGGTCGTAGTCCGAGAAGCAACGCGATCGAGGCGCGATGCCGCCGCGGGACGGCAGCCGCCCGCACGCCGCGACGACCTGACGGCGAAGCGTAGCGTCCGGGGCCACCTGCACGGAGAGAGACGGTTGGCGACAGAGGTCAGACTGCCGGAGCTGGGTGAGGGCGTGGAACGCGCCGACGTGGTGCGGGTGCTCGTGGCCCCGGGGGAATCGGTGGCGGTCGACCAGCCGCTGCTGGAGATCGAGACGGACAAGGCGACGGTCGAGGTGCCGTCCCCGGTCGCCGGCACCGTCGCGGCCGTGGCGGTCGAGGCGGGCGCGACCCTCGCCGTGGGCGGGCTCATCGCCGCAATCGAATCTGACGGCGCGTCATCCGACTCGAGCGCGGACTTGCCGGCGGCGGATGCGACCACGGCGGCAGACGCGGCGGCGCGGTCTGCAGGTGCAGCGGCGCCGCCTGCAGCCGCCGCCGCACCGGGCCCGTCCGGCCCGGCGGCTCCTCCTCCGGCCGCGACCACGCCCCCTGCGCCCACTGCCCGGGACGGGGCTGCCGCACCGGAGAGCGCTCCGGCTTCTCCCGCGGCCGCCGCGCCCGCCGCGCCGGCGCCCATGGCCGCGCCGGTGTCGTCTCCCCCACCGCCGTCCGCCGCGCCGCCGGCGTCGTCACCATCGCCGGCTACGGCTGCCGAGCCGGCGCCCCCCGAACCGCGGTCCGCGACACCCCGGCGCCGCGCACTTGCCGCCCCGTCGGTGCGCAAGCTGGCGCGAGAGATCGGCGTCGACGTCGACGCCGTGGAGGGCTCGGGCACGAACGGCCGGGTGAGCCTCGACGACGTCAAGGCGCACGCCCGGCGGGCGATGGAGCGGTTGCGCTCGCCCGCGCCCCCACCCGCCGGTCCGGGGCAGCCGGCCGCCCCGGCGCTGCCCGACTTCTCCCGCTGGGGCCCCGTCGAGCGCAAGCCGATGCGCAACGTGCGGCGGGCGGTCGCGCGCCGGATGAGCACGTCGTGGCAGACGGTGCCGCACGTCACCCAGCACGACCGGGCGGATGTCGGCGAACTCGAGGCGGTGCGCCGCACCCTCAAGCGCACGGCGCCCGAGCTGCCCCTCAACGTCACCGCGTTCGCGGTGGCCGTCTGCGCGGCGGCGCTGCGGGAGTTCCCGCAGTTCAACGCGTCGCTCGACACCGAGCGCGAGGAGATCGTCTACAAGCGGTACGTCAACATCGGGGTGGCCGTCGACACCGAGCGGGGGCTCATCGTGCCGGTCATCCCCGAGGCCGACCGGAAGAGCCTGGCCGCGCTATCGACCGAGATCGCCGAGGTGGCGGCGGCGGCGCGCACCACCGGCCTCCCCCGCGAGCGCCTCGAGGGCGGGACGTTCACCATCACCAACCTCGGTGGCCTCGGCGGCACCGCGTTCACGCCGATCGTGAACCACCCGGAGGTGGCCATCCTCGGGATGTCCCGGTCGGCGCCGGCGCCGGTCTGGACCGGCGACCGGTTCGAGCCCCGGCCGATGCTGCCGCTGTCGCTGTCGTACGACCACCGCCTGATCGACGGCGCCGACGCGGTGCGCTTCCTGCGGTGGGTGGCCGAGCGCCTGGAGCACCCGCTGCTGCTCGAGCTCCAGGCCCCGGCCCCGAACGGCCAGGAGTCCGCATCGACATGATCGAGCTCCAGCGACTGACCAAGCGCTACGGCGACCAGGCCGTCGTCGACGACGTGTCACTGTCGGTGGCCGAGGGTGAGCTGCTGGCGGTGCTGGGGGGGTCGGGCTGCGGCAAGACCACGACCCTCAAGATGATCAACCGCCTGATCGAGCCGTCGAGCGGCAGCGTTCAGGTCGGCGGCGAGGACGTGACGGGGCTGCCCCCCCACGAGCTGCGCCGCCGGATCGGCTACGCGTTCCAGCAGGTGGGCCTGTTCCCCCACATGAGCGTCGCCCGGAACGTGGCCGTCACCCCGACCCTGCTAGGCTGGAGCGAGGCCGACGTCCGCCGCCGCGTCGACGAGCTGCTCGAGCTGGTCGAGCTCGACCCCGCGGCGGTCCGCGACCGGCGCCCCGACCAGCTCTCGGGCGGTCAGCAGCAGCGCGTGGGGGTGGCCCGCGCGCTCGCGGCCAGGCCCCGCGTCATGCTGCTCGACGAGCCGTTCGGGGCCCTCGATCCGCTGACCCGGCAGCGGCTGCAGGAGTCGTTCGTGCGCATCCGGCGACGGCTCTCGGTGACCGCGGTGTTCGTCACCCACGACATGGTCGAGGCGCTGGTGCTCGGCGACCGCATCGCGGTCATGCGCGACGGCCGGCTCGTGCAGGTCGGCACGCCGGCCGAGCTGATGCGGTCGCCGGCCGACGACTACGTGCGGCAGCTCGTCGACACGCCGTGCCGCGACGCCCGGGTCGTCGACTCGCTGCTCACCGCCGGGGGTCGCCACGCATGAGCGAACAGCTCGCGCTGCTGCCGGAGTACCTCACCGCCCACCTGCAGCTCACGCTGCTGGCCCTGCTCTGCAGCACCGCGGTGAGCCTGCCGGCGGGGGTGGCGGTGACCCGCGTGGCGTGGCTGGAGCGGCCGGTCCTGGGGACGGCCGCGGTCATCCAGACCGTGCCGAGCCTCGCGCTGCTCGCGGTGATGGTGCCGCTGCTGGCGGGGCTGGGGGTGCAGAGCATCGGCTTCCTCCCCGCGTTCATCGGCCTGACCCTCTACGGCGTTCTCCCCATCCTGCGCAACACCGTCACCGGCATCGCCGGCGTCGACCCCGCCCTCACCGAGGCGGCGCGGGCCGTCGGCATGACCCCGTGGCAGCAGCTCCGCCGCGTCGAGCTGCCCCTCGCCATGCCCGTCATCGTGGCCGGGCTCCGCACCGCCACGGTGTGGACGGTGGGGGTGGCGACCCTCTCGACCCCGGTCGGGGCGACGAGCCTCGGCAACTACATCTTCAGCGGCCTGCAGACCCGCAACTACGCCTCGGTGCTCGTGGGGTGCGCGGCCGCCGCGGTGCTCGCCCTCGTCCTCGACGGGCTCGTGCGCTGCCTCGCGGCCGACGGGCGCGGGGGCCGGAAGCGGCAGGCGGCGGCCGCGACGGGGGTCGCGGCGCTCTACCTCTATGCCGGCCTCACCCTCGCCGCGACTCTCCTGCCCCGGGCCGACCGGCCGGTGGCCATCGGCGCGAAGACGTTCACCGAGCAGTACATCCTGGCCCACCTCATCGGCGGGCTCGTCGAGGCGGAGACCGGGCGCGCGACGACCCAGCTCCAGTCGCTGGGGTCGATGGTGGTCTTCGACGCCCTCGCGGCCGGCGACGTCGACGTCTACGTCGACTACTCCGGCACCCTCTGGGCCAACGAACTGGGCCGCGACACCGCGGGCGAGGACCGCGCCGCGGTGCTCGCGGGGGTCGCCGACCACCTGCGCGACGCCTACGGCATCGTGGTGGCCGCGACCCTCGGGTTCGAGAACGCCTACGCGGTGGCGATGCGGGCGGACGACGCGGAGGCGCGCGGCCTCGCCCGTCTGAGCGATCTGGCCCCGGTCGGGCCGCAGCTCGCCATGGGGGGCGACTACGAGTTCTTCTCGCGGCCGGAGTGGACCGCGATCCGCGACACCTACGGGCTCGAGCTCCGCGAGCGCCGCACGATGGACCCCGCGCTGATGTACCAGGCGGCGGCCGAGGGGGCGGTCGACCTGATCAGCGCCTTCACCACCGACGGCCGCATCACCGCGTACAACCTGACCCTGCTCGAGGACGACCGCGGGGCCATCCCGCCCTACGACGCCATGGTCCTGGTCAGCGCGCGACTCGCCCGCGAGGC
This sequence comes from Vicinamibacterales bacterium, assembly GCA_965204675.1. Taxonomy (GTDB): domain Bacteria; phylum Acidobacteriota; class Vicinamibacteria; order Vicinamibacterales; family UBA8438; genus JAJEEA01. The sequence goes on along the minus strand of OZ242003.1, from coordinate 2,308,619 downwards.
CCCCGACGTGCTGGCCGCGCTCGGCCGGCTCGACGGAACCATCGACGCCCCCGCCATGCGGGGGATGAACCTGGCCGTCGACGAGCAGGGCGCCGACCCCGCGGAGGTCGCCGCCGACTTCCTGCGGCGCCTGCAGTAGAACCGTGGCAAGCGGTCGGCCAGACGACTCAGAAGGATGCGTGGAGGCTGATCTGCAACTGCCCCTTCGAGCCGCCGGGTGTCGTCTGGACCATGTAGCCGGCCTGGACCTGGGACCGGTCGCTGACGCCGAAGCCGAGCGCGGTGTAGAACCGGTTGCGGTCGAAGCGCTCCGTGGTCCTGCCTCGCCCGATCTCGAGCTCCCCGTTGATGAAGACCTCGTTGTACAGCGCCAGGTAAATCGACCCGTCGCCGGTCCCTCGTCCGTTCAGCGCGACATTGCCGAACAGGGCGTAGCGAAACCGTGTCCGGAAGTCCTGGCCGTCGACCCAACGCTGTTCGTACCGGTAGCGGTGGCGCAGAGAAACGACCCGTCCCAGAGACTGACGAACCAGCGCCTCCTGATACACGCGCCGCTCCGCGCTGGTCTCGTCGCTGTCGCCGAAGGCGCCGCTCGTGATGTGCGCCACCCCGCCCGTCACCAGCACCGGGACTTCGGGCAGGGCGTAGGTCAGGCCGCCACGGATCAGCAACTGCTCCAGGTCGGTTCCCGCATTCCAGTTGCGGTGCTGCACGTCACCCTGCAGTCCCACCGCCGAGTCGTCGAAGCGAGTCGACCAGAACAGCATGTACCAGGCGCCGAGCTGGTCCAGGTCGACCGGCGTCTGAGCCAAGGCCGCACCCGGCGACAGCACCGCCCCGGCGAGAACGAGGGCGCCGATCAACGCGCGCGGCATGGGATCAGATGAAGCGCACGGCGCCCGTGGAGACGTCATACATCCCGCCCACGATTCGGATCTCTCCTTCTTGCTCCATCGTGGCCAGTACGGAGCTGTCTCGGCGAATCTCCGCGATCACCATGCGCACGTTCTCTTCGGCGACCCCGTCGACGTACACCGCGTCGTCGACGTCGCGCTCGCCTTCGATCGCCTCCACGGCCGGATCGATCTTCTGCACGAGCTGCGTGAGATTGCCGAGCCGGGCGGCGCTGATGGCCCCCTTCACGGCGCCGCACGAGGTGTGGCCGAGGACGACGACGAGCTTCGACCCGGCGAGTCGACAGGCGAATTCCATGCTGCCGAGTATCTCGGTGTTCACGATGTTGCCGGCGATCCTGGCCGCGAAGATGTCCCCGATCCCCTGATCGAAGACCGTCTCGATGGGGACCCGGGAATCGATGCACCCGAGCACGACCGCGAACGGATACTGCGCGGCGGCAGTCGCTCGAATCTGATCGCCGTAGTCGCGACGGGCAGGAGTCCCGGCGACGAATCTCGCGTTGCCGTCGGTGAGGAGCGCGAGGGCGGCGTCAGGAGTGACGGCAGCCTGCGACGCCGCATCCTGGGCCGGCACGAGCTCCTGGTCGGCGTCCGCGTCGGCGGGCGCCGGGTCGGCCGAGGGCTCGGACGCGGAGCATCCCGTCAGCGCAAGTCCGGCGGCCGACAGGCCGAGACCTCGCCCAAAGGCTCGGCGAGACGTTGTCGGCAGCGCGCTCGAGGCGCCGGCGGCGGGCACGGGCGTGATCCTGTTGGACATCTCGTTCTCTCCTCGTTCGGCCGTATGGGTAGCGTGTTGGCCACAACGGGAACCAGTGCCTGACGCCTCACACGTTACCACGGACGGTTCTGTATCGCGGGGCATCGCGTCGGCATCCATCTTCGTCAGCTTGCGGGGAATTCAGGCTCTCATCCCGCGGGCGCGCCCGTCAAGGCACGGTGGGCGTCCGCGACCGGAGCGGACGGCCCGCCTTGTCCCGTCGACGCACCGCGTCGACGGGACAAGGGCGCCTGCGGCGGGCACGGACGGACCCTCTCTTGTCCCGTCAACGCGCGCATCAGGCGCCGAGGGCGTTCGTGGCCGGTGCGGGCGAACGCTCTCCCATCCGGCGGACACGCACGCGTCGAGGCGCGCGGACTGGCCGTAGAATGATGCCATGTTCATCCTGGTCCGGAAACCGCCGCCCGGGTGCGAGCGTGCCGGCCGACCGGCCCCGCGGGGAACCTGCACGCGTCCTCGGCGCAGACTCCCGCGCCTTCGGGCTCCGTTCGTCGCGCTGACGGTTCTCCTGATCGCCGCGCCGCTCGCCGCCCAGGACGGGGAGGGACCCCGCCCCAGGGTCGCGCCGAGCGGACGGGTGACGACGAGCGTGACCTTCGACGGGCGCGTGCTTCGCGACGGCGGGTGGTTCACCTACACGCCGTCCCACTCGGGCCCGTCGCGCATCACCATCGACTACGGCCAGCCGCACGCCCGCGGCCGCGCGATCTTCGGGGGGCTCGTGCCCTACGGCGAGGTCTGGCGCCTGGGGGCGAACTGGGCCACCCGCCTGACCCTCGACTTCGACGTCCGCTTCGGCGACCTCGACGTGCCGCGGGGCGAGTACACGCTGTTCATGCTCCCGCGCGAGGACGGGGGCGAGCTGATCGTCAGCCGCCAGACCCGGCACTGGGGCACCGACTACGACCCGTCGTTCGACTTCGGCCGGACGCCGATGCGCCGGCGGGGGCTGGCGGGGCCGATCCACAGCCTGGCCGTCACGCTCGAGCCCGACCTACCGGCCGAGGAGGGCGCCATCCCATCGGGCACGCTCCGCGTCACCTGGGGAGAGGCGGAGTACTTCACCGAGTGGCGGATGCTCTGGCCGTAGGGCTTCGAGGCCGGGGGGCGGCTCCGTCCGGCTTGCCTCTCATTCGCAGCTTCGGAGCGCCTCCGCGGGGTCGGTGAACGCCGCCCGTCGGGCGGGAATCCAGCAGGCCAGAACGGCCAGGAGCGCCAGCCCGCCGGAGACCGACGCCAGCGTGACCGGATCGAGCGGGGCGACGCCGAACAGCACCGCGGCCAGGGCGCGCGCTCCCAGGGCGGTCGCCGCGAGGCCCGCGACCACGCCCGCCGTCGCGATGCGCAGCCCGCGCCCCGCGACGAGACGTCGCAGCGCGCGCGGGCTCGCCCCCAGGGCCGAGCGTATCGCCATCTCGACCCGCCGCTGCCTCGCGTCGAACGCCACCGTGCCGAACAGGCCGACCGTGATCAGGGCCAGCGTCACCAGTCCGAAGGCGGTCGATACCTGCACCGCAAGCCGCGGGCGGGCGAGCTCCGCGCCGAGCAGCTCGTCCATCGGCGTCAGCGTGTCCATCGGTATCGACGGCTCGATGGCCCGAATCGTGTCGCGAATGGCGGACAACAGCGTCGAGGGCGGCCGCCCGGTGCGGATCGCGAGGTTGCCGGGCTGGAAGTGGAACGACTGCGGGGCCGGAAAGTAGACCGTCATCCAGTTGTTGGTGAGCTCGCGGTACCTCAGGTCGGCGGCGACCCCCACCACCGTCGCCCACTCGAACCGCGGGCTGATGCGGACCCGCTTGCCGATCGGCTCCTCGCCGGGCCAGTAGCGCGCGGCGGCGCTCTCGCTCACGACGGCCACGCGCCGCGCATCGGCGGTGTCGGTGCGCGCAAAGGCGCGCCCGCTCACGATCGGGATCCCCATCGTCTCGAAGTACCGCGGCGTCGCGATGTCCCAGTTGGCCCACTCGTTCGTCGCCGAGTCGTCCGGCGTCTGGCCTTCGAACTGGAACGGAGAGCTCAGGCCGGTCGTGCCCGTCCCCGGCGGCAGGTGGAACGGCGCCGCCGAGATCACGCCGGGCAGCCGTTCGACCGCGTCGACCGCGCGGTCGTAGAACGCGCGGACCTCGTCGGGGGTGCCGTAGCGTTGCGACGGCAGGTACATGCGCGTCGTCACGACGCCGTCGGTCTCCATCCCGCGCTCGATCGACTGCAGTTGCCAGAGCGACCGGGCCAGCAGACCGGCCGAGACGAGGACGACCACCGCGAACGCCAACTGGGCGGCGGCCATCGCCTGCAGTCGCCGACCGGTCCCGCGGGACGGCTCGGCGGAGCGCTGCGCGAGAAGGCCGCGCAGTCTCCCCGCGCGCGTCTGCCACGCGGGAGCGGTGCCGAACGCCAGGACCCACGCCGTCATCGCGGCGACGGTGAACGCCAGGACCTCCGGACCCAGCGACGCCTCGTCGATGCGCGGCACGTGACCCGGATCGATGGCGCTCGTGAGCGCGAGCAGTCCGCGGCCCAGTATCAGGGCCCCGCCCACCCCCGCCACCCCGAGGACCGCCGCCTCGATCACGGTCTGCCGCAGGAGCTGTCCGCGGGTCGCGCCCAGCGCCGAGCGCACGGCCATCTCGACGCGGCGCAACTCGGCCCGCATGAGCAGCAGGATGGCGACGTTCGCCCCCGCGACGAGGAACACGAGCGCGGCGCCGGCCAGCAGGAGCGCGAGGGTGGGCCGGACGTGACCGACGACGGTGTCGAGCAACGGCGTCACCACGATCGGCATCCGCGGGTAGTCCTCGGGATGCGCCGCGCTCAGGCGCCCGTGGACGACCGCCAGGTCGGACCGCGCCCCGCCGATGGTCGCGCCGCGCGCGAGCCGCCCCACGACGTGGAACTGTCGGGTCCGCGGGCTGTCGAGGGTCGCGTCGGGGTCGCGGGCGTACGCGGGCACGAGCGGAAGCCAGATGTCGGCGTCGACCGGGTAGTTCACGTCGGGCTGCAGGACCCCGACGACCGTGAACGGGGCATCTCCGGGGAACCTGAGGCGGCGACCGACGAAGGCCGGGTCGCCGCTCACGCGTCGCCAGAAGCGGTGGCTCACGACGGCGACGGGTGCGGCGCCCTCGACGTCGTCGGCGGCCTCGAGGAGGCGCCCGTGGGCCGGCCTCGCGCCGACCGCGCCCAGAAGCCCGGCCGAGGCCAGCACCCGGTTGGCCGTGACCGGCTCGTCATCGATCAGGACGGCGGTCGTGGCGCCGTCGGCATAGTTGATGGCCGCGAGCGCGTCGAAGCTGGCCGCCTCGTCCTTCCATACCAGGTACTCGGGATAGGAGATCGGAAACAGGAGCCCGCCGCCCCGTTCGACGTCGTCCTTCCATATCCGGACCAGCCGGGAATCGTCGTCGCCGATGGGCCGCAGAATCACCGCGTCGACGACCGCGAACAGCGCCGTCACCGACGCGAGGCCGAGGCTCAGCGTGCCGACCGCCACCGCCGAGGCGAGCGGCCGGCGGACGACGCCGCGAGCCGCGAGGCGGACATCCTGCCAGCTCGTCACGAGGGCCGCCGCGAACCGCGCGTCGCGAACGTGGTTCCGGGCCGACTCGAGCCCCCCGAGGCTCACCAGCGCCCGCCGCCGCGCCTCGGCCGGCGGGACGCCCCGCGCCCGGCGGGCCTCCGTCGCGAGCGCGACGTGATGCCGCAGCTCGTCCTCCAGCTCGCGGTCGGCGCGACGCCGGTCGAAGAGCATCCCCAGCCGGACCCGCCATGCGCGCCGCCATCGGTCGAGAAGCATGACCCGCCTCCTCAGTCCGCGGGACGTCGGGAAGACCCGCGACAGCCGCGGACCAATCGCCACCCCGCGCTATCCGGCCCTGCGGCTGCCACTTGCGCAGGGCGGGATGCGAGCGAGATCCACCCGTTCAACGAAGTGAAGTCGAGGACCTTCGGAATCAGCAGATCCAATGGCCGCCCACCCAAGTCGATAATCGAGCATCGACGCGTGCGTCCGCTCCAACCACTATCCGAGCGCGTCGGCTCTTGCCGACACGCTCGACGTTACCTGGCCCGCAATCGTCGCTCTCGGCTCCATTTGGCGCCCAACCGACCCTTCGGGAGTCCGCTCCGTCCACCGCGCAGACTACTCCGCCCGCAGGGCAATCATCGGATCGAGCCGAGCCGCTCGACACGCGGGAACCGCCGACGCGGCCAGCGCGGTGAGGACGACGACGGCGGCGACCGCCACGAAGGTGGCCGCGTCGTAGGGACCGACGCCGTAGAGCAGCGTGGCGAGACCGCGACCCGTCGCGGCCGCCGCCGGCAGCCCAACCGCCAGCCCGACCCCGGTGACCGCGACGGCGCTCCGAAGAACGAGCCGGACGAGCCGGCCCGGGGTCGCCCCGACGGCGGCGCGGACGGCCAGCTCCTGCCGCCGCTCGACGACGGCCCGGGCCAGGGCGCCGAAGAGGCCGACCATCGCGACGGCTAGCGCGAGGGCCGCGAAGCCGGCCGCCGGCAGGGCGCGCAGCCGCCGCCCGGCGATCGAGCCGGCGACGTGGTCCTCCAACGACCGCACGTCCGGGGCGGGCAGCAACGGGTCCAGGGTGCGGATGAGGTCGCGAACCGCCGGGGCCAGCGCCATCGGATCGCCGGTGGTGCGCACCACGAGGTAGGACACGCCGGTGGGCACCCGCGCCCACGGGACGTAGATCGAGCCGCCTCGCGGCGCCGCGAGCCCCGCGTACTTCATGTCGTCGACGACGGCGATGACCGGCGACATTTGTGCGATGTCGAGAGCATCGATGTCGCCGTACGACATCGGACGGCCGATCGGGTCCCTGTTCGGGTGGATGAAACGCGCCGCGGTCTCGCTCAACATCACGGGAGACACTTCCGCGAGGTCGTGGCCGGCATCGAACCGGCGCCCGTCCCGCAGCCGGGCACCCAGCGCCGCGAAGTAGCCGCGGGTCACCGCGCCGAACGAGAGGACGATCTCGCGCCTCGCCGAGTCGTCCCTGCCGACGTCATAGACGAGCTCCACGGACACGGGATCGTCGTCAGGAGGCAGCACGCTGCCCACCCCGGCCGCCCGCACCCCCGGCAACCCCCGCACCCGTTCCAGCAGGGTGTCCACGAACGCGGTCTGCGCTTGCGCGTCGCCCCCGATGAACGATGTGTCGGCGAGCATCAGCCGCGCCGTCAGCGCCTGCCGCGGATCGAAGCCGGCCTCTTCGTCGAGCAGCCGTTCGACGGTGCGGACGAGCAGTCCGGCGCCGCTCAGCAGCACGATCGACAAGGCGATCTGCCCCGCCACCAGGCCCGCCCGCAGCCGCCCGGCGGCCCGCGAGCCGGTCGCCGCCCGGCCGACCCGCAGGGTGGCGCCGACGCCCCGCATCGTCCCCGCGCGGCGCGGGGTCACGGCGCCGGCGACGGAGGCGCCGCCGCACGCCACGCCCACCAGCAGGGTCAGCACGATGCCGGTGAGGACGACCGGCGGATCGAGGGCGACGGCGCCGACGCGCGGCATCACGCCGACGGCCGCCGCCGCGAGCAGCCGCAGGCCGGCCCAGGCCGCCGCGAGGCCCAGCACCAGCCCACCCGCGGCCAGCGCCAGGCCCTCGACCAGCGCGGCCCGGACCAGGCGGGCCAGCCCCGAGCCGAGGGCGATGCGGACGGCGAACTCCCGCCTGCGGGCGGCCGAGCGTCCGACGAGGAGCGTCGCCGCGTTCGCGCACGCCACGACGAGCACGAGCAGGGCCGCCACCACCGACACCCGCAGGACGGGCCGGACGTCGCCGAGCAGCGCCTCCTCGACCGGTGTGACCGCCGCGTCCCACCGGTCGGCGACGCGGGAGCCGCGGGCGGCGAGGTCCTCGCGGACGACCCGGGCGGCGTCGTCCCGAACCTGGGCGAGGGACACGCCGTCCCGCATGCGCCCGACGGTGCCGCCATCCCCCCTGAAGTCCGGCCGGTCCGCCACCCAGGCGTCGACCTCGGCCGACGGGAACGCGAACCCGGCGGGCATCACGGCGACCACGTCGTAGCGGCCGTCCCCGATGGTCACCGCCTGACCGACGGCGGGTCGGCCCGTCTCGTCCTCGACGGCGCGGGCCAGTGCCGCGCTCACCACGGCCCGGCCGTCGCCGCCCACGAGGCGCGGAACCGCGCCTTCGACGCCCGGCACCCCGATCACCTCGAAGAAGCCCCCGCTGACGGTGGCCACCTCCCTGACGCGCGTCGGCCCCGCGCCGCGCACCACCCGCTCCCGCGCGTTGTAGCCCGCCACCCGGACCGTCCTGAGACGGCGGTTCCACTCGTCGATCCGGTCGAGCGCTACTCCGAACTCCCCGCCCCACGTCAGGTTCACCCGGGCCACCGTGACCAGCCGGTCCGCGGCCGGGTACGGCAACGGACGCCACAGAACGCCGTAGGCGACCGCCAGCACCGCGGCGTTCAGGCCCAGACCGAGGGCGAGCATGCCCACCGTCAGCGCCGTCACCCCCGGCTGACGGACCAGGGAGCGAACGGCGTACCGCACGTCGTGCAGAATCGATTCGAGCATCGGAAACCCCGCCTGGTCCCTGAGCGACTCCTTGAGCTGCGTGACCCCGCCGAACTTGGCGCGGGCAAGCCGGCGCGACTCGCCGGGAGACCGGCCGGCGTGGCGGTACTGCGCCGTGAGCAGGTCGAGGTGCATCTCGATCTCCTGCTCCGCCTCCCGGACGACCCGGCGCCGCGCGAAGAGGTTCCTCAGGCGGAAGACGAACGCGATGATGCGCCGCCACATGATCGCTCCCCTGCATCCGACCGGCAATCCGCGGGAGCCCGCGACGGGGGCCCCGCGGTTTCCCGCGCTCTCCCCGTCGTCGCCCGTGATTCCCGCGCTCTCCCCGTCGTCGCTCGCGGCTCGGGCTGCCGCACCCGACCGACCCTGCGGAAGGCGACGCTTCCTGCGAGGAAGGATGCCGTCCGTCCGCGCAGACTCCCTAATCGGCCCGCAGGACCCGCACGGGATCCACGCGCACCGCCAGCCGGGCGGGCAGCCAGCAGGCTACGAGCACGGTGGCGAAGACCAGCGTCGACGCCAGCCCGGTGACGGCCGCGCTGTCGGCGCTCGTACCGAACAGGAGGCCGGCGGAGAGGCGGGTCGCGGCCGTCGCCGCGAGCGCGCCGATGCCGAGGCCGATCGCCGCGGTTCCGAGCCCCTGCCCCACGACCGCGCCGAGCACGGCGCGCGGCGCTGCCCCCAACGCCATGCGAATGCCGAGCTCCCGCTCCCGCTGACTCACCGAGTACGCCGTCACCCCGTACACGCCGATGGCCGAGAGCAGGAGGGCCAGCGCGCCGAACACGCCCATGACCGCGGCCACCTCGCGAACGCCCGCGACCCCCGCGTCCACCGCCACGCTCAGGGGCTTTCCCTCGAAGATGGGCAAGGCCGGATCCGCGCCCCTGAGGGCGAGGGCGGTGTCCGACAGCAGGCGCTCCACGGCGCCCGCCGCCCGGACCGTCAGATACATCTGGCGGCTCGCGAACTGACGGGCCGAGAGGTACAGGAACGGGCGCTCGACCTCGAACCAGTTCTGGCGGACGTCTCCCACCACCCCCACCACAGTCGCCCACTCGCCGCGCGCGGCGATGACCGGCACCTGCAGCCGTTTCCCCAACGGGCTCTCGCCGGGCCAGTACCGCCGGGCCAGGCGTTCGCCGACCACGACCACGAGGCCGCCGTCCTCCCCGACCTCGTCCCGTGCGTCGAACGCGCGCCCGTCGAGGAGGGGAATGCCCGCCGTCCGGAAGTAGCCGCCGCTCGCCACGAGCACGTCGGCCAGCGGGGTCTCGCCGGGTCCGGGCTCGGGCCGCCCTTCGATGCGAAGCTCGACCGTCGGACCGTGCCTGAGGCTGGCCGGCAGCATCGAGACGAGGCCCGCGCTCTCGACGCCGGGGACCGCCGACGCTCGCGCCAGCACGTCGCCGAAGAAGTCGATGACGCCGCGCGAGTCCTCGACCCGCGCGTCGGGCGGTCGTATGAGCATCGTCCCGACGCCCTCGGCCGAGAACCCCCTCGAGCCGGCGTGGAGCGACCGGAAGCCCTGGACCGCCTGCCCGGCCGAGACGGTGATCACGACGGCCAGCGCCACCTCCGCCGCCACCAGAACTCGCCGCAGGGAGGCCCGGCCCGCCGTGCCCGTCGGGGTACCTTCCCGCAGCGCGCCCATCCCCGCGGGCCGCCACGCCCCGGACGCCGCGGCGAGGCCGACCACGAGGCCGGCCGCGACCGCCGCCGCGAGCGAGAACGCGAGGACCGGCCAGTCGACGCCGATGTCCCGGAAGCCCTGGATCCACCGGGACATCTCGGGCGAGATGCTGTCCCTGAGCACGCCGACGCCCCACGTCGCGACCCCGATGCCGACGCCGCCGCCGACGAGCCCGAGCAGCAGGCACTCGGCCGCGACGAGCCTTGCGATGCGCCAGCGTCCGGCCCCCAGGGCGGCGCGAACCGTCATCTCCCGGCTCCGGGCGGTCATCCGGCCCAACTGCAGGTTCGAGACATTGGCGCAAGCGATGAGCAACACGAGCACAGCCGCGAACTGGCCGAGGACGAGGAACGGACCGGTCACCCCGCGCTGCTGGTGCCGCAGCTCGACGACCTCGACGCCGCGGCCGGTGTTGGTGCGGGGATGGGCCTGCGCGAGCCGGACGCCGAGGGCCGCCATGCGGGCGCGCGCCTGCTCCAGGGTCACTTCGGGCCGGAGCCGGCCCACCGTCACCACGCTATGGTTCCGCCGATCGGCCCGACCCGCTTCGGTGAGCACCAGCGGGACCCACACGTCGCGGCCCCCGGGCGGAAACTCGAACCCGGGCGGCATCACCCCGATCACGGTGCGGGGGCGCCCGTCCAGCGCGACCTCGCGTCCGACGACGTCCGGCTCGCCTCCGAAGCGCCGCGTCCAGAGGCCGTGACCGAGCACCACGACCCCGTCGCGGCCCGGCCGGTCCTCGTCCGGGAGAAAAATCCGGCCCAGGAGGGGCCGCACTCGGAGGGTCCGAAAGAAGTCGGACGACACCGCGACGGTGTACAGCAGCTCGGCGTCGCCGGACGGCGCGGTCAGTCCGGACACGCTGTACATGTACCCGGACAGCGCCTCGAAAACCTCGTTGCGCTCCCTCCAGTCGATGTAGTCGCCGGGCGTGACGAGGAAGGGTGCCGGCGGACTGGTCTCCTGCACGGCCACGAGCCGGTCGGCCTCGGGATAGGGCAGCGGCTGCAGCAGCACCGCGTCGACGAAGCTGAAGACGGCCGCGTTCGCGCCGACGCCGACCCCGAGCGTGAGGACGACGACGAGACTGAAGCCCGGGTTCCTCCGCAGGCCCCGCGCCGCGTACCGCAAGTCGCGGACCACCGACTCGAGCATCGGGAAGCCCGCCTGGTCCCTGAGCGATTCCCGGACCTGCACGACCCCGCCGAACTTCGCCCGGGCCAGCCGGCGCGCCTCGGCGGGCGTGCTTCCCGCCCGCACGTACTGCTCGGCGAGCAGGTCGAGATGCATCTCGATTTCCTGCTCCGCCTCCCGAGCGAGGCGGCGGCGGGCGCACAGGTCCCGCACGCGAGACACGAACCCGACCACGCGTCGCCACGGGGTCATGGGTCCGGAGACAGCCGCAGGAGGCGCGCCATGACCCCGGCGATGCGCTCCCAGTCCTCCGTCTGGGCGGCGAGCCGCCGGCGCCCCGCCGCGGTGATGGCGTAGAACCGGGCGCGCCGGTTGTTCTCCGAGCGCCCCCAGATCGCCTCGATCCAGCCCTGCTGCCTGAGCCGCAGGAGCGAGGCGTACACCGTGCCCTCGTTCAGGTGCAGCAGGTCGTCGCTGACCTGCTCGATGCGCCGGGCGATGCCGTACCCGTGCCGCGGCCCCATGACGTCGAGCGTCTTGAGCACCATCAGGTCCAGGGTGCCCTGGAGCACGTCGGTCCGACCCTCTCCTATGGTCATCGCACAGAACTATGCGCCAGGACCTGGCGACTGTCAACAAGCACGCACCGACGAGCAACCGCGTCGTCGCGCAGCAGTGGCGGAACCCGAGGGTCCCGGACTCGGCTCACCGTCACCGCCGCGGGAACGAGGCTGGAACGAGGTTCGGCCGCCTCACCGCCCGGCCGTGCCCCAGGCGCTCGGGACGCGGCCGGGTCCTCCCGGTACAATCACGTCGAACGACCGCAACGAGATCGAAGCCAGCGCCCGGAGTCCGTGTCAATGCGAGTCGCCGCGTCCGGCCAGCCCCGCCCGCCCCGAAGACGAGGGCGCCGCCTCCTCGTCGGTCTGTCCGCGGGCGTCGTGATCGCGGTCGTGGGCTACTGCGCGGTGTCGATGTTCGTCGCCGACCGGCTGACCAAGCCGTACCGCCGCCCCCTGGCGTCATCGCCGGTCGCCCTCGGCCTGTCCTACGAGGACGTGACCTTCTCAAGCACAGTGGACGACACCGTCCTGCGCGGCTGGTTCCTGCCCGTCGAAGGCAGCGACCGCGCCGTCGTCGTCGTCCACGGTCGCAGCTCGAGCCGCACCGGCGACCTCGGCGAGCTGGTGGCGCAGGCGGCCGCCCTCGTCGCCGGCGGCTACAACGTGCTGCTGTTCGACTTCCGCGCCCACGGATTGTCCGACGGGACGCGCTACACGCTGGGCGCGGACGAGCAGGGCGACGTCCTGGGGGCCGTCGCGTATCTCGAGAGCCGGGGGTTCACGCCCGACCGGATGGGGTTCTGGGCGCACTCGATGGGCGCGGCCACGGTGCTGCTGGCGGCCGCCGCCTCGCCGGACGTGCGCAACATCGTCGCCGACAGCAGCTTCGCCCGCCTCGAGGACCTGCTGGCACGCGAGCTGCCGCGCGAGAGCGGACTGCCCGGCTTCTTCAACCCCGCCATCCTCTACTTCGGCCGCGAGCTGTTCGGCCTCGACACGAGGATTCTCAACCCCGAGGAGGCCGTCGCGGGCCTGCCGCCCCGCTCGCTGTTCGTCATCCACGCAGAGGCGGACGGGCTCATCCCCGTCGACCACGCCCGGCGCATCGCCGCCGCCGCCGGGCCGGCCGTCTGGGACCTCTGGATCTTCCCCGGGTCCCGCCACGACCGGGTGTGGTCGGCCGCCCCCGAGCTGTACCGCTCGCGCGCGCTGGCGTTCTTCGACGAGAGACTCCACTGAGCCGATCCGGTTGCGGCGGTCCCTCGGTCGGTCGACGAACCTCGAACATTGTGTTGTCAGCGCAAGAAGCTGGTGTTGGAATCAGGCTCCATGGGTCGCGCTCGGTCGACGAACCTTGAACGAGGCCCGCCTGTATTCCGGGATATGCACCATCCTTGAACAAGGGGGCCATGGCCAGCCTGGAAGAACGGCGCTGGGAGGGCGCCGCCGCCGGATGACCCGACGCGACCGCCGGTCTACCGGCCCGATCGATTGACCCCGCCGGGGGTAGGTCTGATAGCCGGGGCGCGGCCGTGCGCATGGGCGGCCAGAGCGGCAGGCTCTTCTCACCCGGCGTCGAGCCGATGTCAGGCTCGGGTGGTACGCTACCCCCCGGGGGGACGATGGCGACCGGCAAGCCTGACGTCGCCGTCTGGTCGCGCAAGCCGGGAACCGGACCCGACGACCACCCTGGAGTCGGAGAGGTACGACATGACCACGGTCAGGATGCTGCCGTACGTGGACGGGCCCGACCCCGAGCTGCGTTATCCGCTGAGTGGGGACTACGACGTCGAGGAGGTCGTCGACGTCCCCGACGACGTCGCCCGACGCATCCTCGAGCGCACCGGCAAGCTGGAGATCCAGGCCCGCTATCCGCGCCTGCTGCCGGCCGAACGATTCAGCGACAACGCTCCGGACCGGCGGGCCGCCGAGACCATCCGGGCGGCGACGGCGCCGGAAGAGACCGGCGAGAACAGCACCGCCGTCTGGATGCACATCGTCAACTGCTGCGCCGGCTGGAGGGTGCAGCCCACGGCGAAGGACTTCTACGACGCGGTCCGGGCGGAGACGCCGACCGCGCGCCAGAAGGCGCTGCTCCAGACCTGGGCGGCCGAGGCGACGCCGCTCCTGATGATGAGGGCAAGAGCCGAGGGCGCGTACACGTGGCGGAGCCTGGTCGGGGCCCTCCACCGGGCAGGCCTGACACGGGCGCCGGCGACGCTCTTCCTGAACACCAGGGCACTGCCCAGACCCGGGCACGAGGTTCCCGAGTACCCGCCCGACGCACGCTGACGAGGAGTCCAGGGACACGACAGCCCGTGGCGAAAGTCCCCGCTGCATTCGAGCGGCGATGCATCCCGCCTGACTGCGTTGTTCGTCGGTTACATATGCCCAATATGCGCCCTCCTCACGCCTTGTCAGGCGGGCGCCTCGCCGCTCTCGATGCAACGCGGGGCTTTCACCACGGGCTGACGAAGGCGGAACGAAACACGACCGATGGAGAACCTGACGCTCCCCGAGCCGGTGCGAACGACGTGGGAGAGAACCCGGGACGTCGTGAAGAACGCGATCGCGCGCATCGCGCCCGGTGAACGCTACTGTCTCGGCGGCGGCACCGTGCTGGCGGCGCGGTGGCGGCACAGACAGAGCTTCGACGTCGACATCCAGATGCCGGAACACGTGAGAATCGAGCTCCTGGCCGGTGAAGCCGGACAGGAGCTGCGACAGCGAATCAACGACCTCGGGGGACGGTCGGGCATCGACGAGCACGCCAACATCTACAGCGGATGGCTCCCGAGCCGGGACCGGTACGCGAGAGAGGCGGTTCAGATCTGGGGGCGCGAACCGGGCATCGGTGGAGGCGAAACCGAAGCCATCGTCGACGGACGGCGGGAGTGGACGCTCGGAACGACCCAGATCCTCGACGGGAAGCTGGCCCGGGCCGACAAGCGGACCGTCCGCGACATGTTCGACCTCTGGATGGCCGCAAGAAAAGCGCCCGGGGCGCTCGAAGACGCGGTGAACGCCCGGTCACGACGGAGCATCCTGATCGTGACGGACGACTGGGCGGACCGGCGGGAAGAGACCGAGACGTGGGCTCGAATCGCGCTACGGGGAGTCAGCCGGGCGGACGAGCTGCGCTTCCCCGAGCTGGGGCGACTGGCGGCGGAGGCGGTAGGCAACGCCCGCTACCGGGAGCTCGCGATAACCGCCGGAGGCGGCCGAATCACGATACGGACGACGACCGTGGGCGGAGCCCGCAGAAGGCGAACGACGACGCCCGACCGAGCCGGGGTCGATTTCGAACGATGGGGTCTGAACGCGCACCTGAGCGCACGAGACATGGACACGACCTCGGTGCTCGCCGCGGTCCGACAGGCCGCCCGACACGCGGAGGAAACGACGGTGGTGGCCGAGAACGACGAGGAGATCGCCTGATCGAGCGCGCCGGGCACCCCCGCCGCGACTCGGCGGCGCGCCGGCTCATCGAGGCGCTGCCGGCCGCGCCCGTCCTCACCGCGTCCACCGCGGCGGCCCTCATCGACCGGTCCTTCCAGGTCACCGGCCAGGCGATAGACCGCCTCGTGGTCGCCGGCGTACTCACCCAGGCCAACGCGGGCCGCCGCAACCGCACCTTCGAGGCGCCCGAGCTGATCGATGCCTTCACGGCCCTGGAGCGCCAGCTCGCGAGCCCCGCCGGCGACACGCGAGTCTCCGTCCCCGCCCGCCGCGTGCCCCGGCGGCGGTAGGACGTCTGCCATCGAGACTCCGTCCCGCGTGCCAGGCAGCGGGGGTGCAGGGAGGTCGGGTATCGTTGCGAGGTGCATGCCCCATCGTAACCCATTGATTTTGAGCGGCTTGTACTCGCGTCAGCGGCCCGGACGGCCCGTGGGGCGGCAGATTCGGTCTCCCGGTCGGCGTCGTGCCGCCTACGGCGACTGAGCGGTGTTCAGAGGGCATTTCTGATCGCGTCGCGGAAATCATGCGGACTGGCTGCGAAAAGCTGTCAAGCATAAAGTGCAAGCGCGCGAGTTTCGCGGCGCGGTGCCCCGCGGGGGTAGGACCTCCGCCATCGAGACGTCGAGCCCTCGCTATCACGGTTCGGGCCGGAGTTCACCAACCGGTGTTCTACACGGTGCCGCAGAACCCGCCGAGCGGACCTCCAGGCCACCGTTGACCGCAGGCGCCAATGGCGCCTATCCTGTTCCTGCATGGCCCGCCCGCGGACCGTCGTCGAGACACCGGCCTATCTCGCGGCGGCCCGGAGGGTCTTGTCCGTCGACCTCCGCGCTGAGGTCGTCAGCATGGTGGCCGAGAATCCCGACGCGGGGGTACCGCTCGGCGGCGGTGTCCGCAAGGTCCGGATCGCTCGTCCGGGAAGCGGCAAGAGCGGCGGAGCCCGCGTGGTGTTCCTGTCCGCCGGTGAGGACATCCCCTTGTTCCTGCTGACCGTCTTCGCCAAGAACGAGAAGGCGAATCTCACCGCCGGTGAACGGACGGCGATGATCGCCGCGGCCAAGGAGCTTGCAGCGGACTACAGGAGAAAGTCGTGACCAAGGCGTTCGACAAGATCATGGCCGGGCTCGACGACGCGCGTGCCTACCTGAAGGACGACCGCACAGGATTCGCCGTGCATGAGATCGACGTGCCCCGGCCCGACGTCGTCGCCATCCGAAGCAAGACCGGGCTCTCGCAACCAGCCTTTGCCCGGAGCATCGGCATTCCGTTGGGCACGCTCAAGAACTGGGAGCAGGGCCGCCGCCGCCCGGAGGGGCCGGCCCGCGTGCTGCTCGCGCTGATCGACAAGCGGCCCTCGATCGTTCAGGACGAGCTGGGCCGCTGACACCCGCACGGTCAGCACCTCCTCCGTCACTCCCTTCCTGCTTCCGCTCAGGCATCCGCCGGCCCTCACTCGCCCCCTTCCCGCTGCGCCGCATAGTAGCGGTCGAAGAAGTCCAGGCGCTCCTTGCGGATGCCCCGCTCGACGGTGATGGTGTCGCCGACGTGGAGGGCGGCGTCGGCCTCGGGGTCGTAGACGGGCCACTCCGGCAGCCCCTCGCCGTTGGGGTCGCCGGTGGCGGCCATGTTGACCCAGTACGAGGCGAGGATATCGGAGAGCCGCCGGTCGGTGTCGGTGTAGTCGCGGTTGGCGTAGGGGTGGGGGCTGACCCCGAAGTTGTCGAACACGTAGGGGATCTCGGCCGTGTGGTACGCGCCGTAGCGGTCGGCGTCGGGCGCCGGGGGGACACGGCTGAAGAAGTAGAGGTAGGCCGGCGACGAGACCGTCTCCATCATGCGGGCCCAGGTCCGCATCTCCCAGCCGAAGGTGGCGTCGGTGCCGCTCGCCATCCGGGCCTGCCGCGCCTCCTCGTCGGTAGTGGCCGGGAAGGTCTCGAGGAGCGCGTCGGCGTGCTCGCCGTACTCGTTCCGTATCGTCTCGCGGTACTGCTCCACGGTCTCGGCCCCCGCCGCGCCGCCGAGCATGGTCATCTCGTCGGCGTTCGAGCCGACGATGACCGGCACGTCGTGCTGCCGCCCCGCCGCGAAGATGTCGTGGACGGAGTCGGGGAAGACCCAGCCGTCGACGTTCGCCGTCGACCGGACCAGCTCCGGCGCGACGCCCTGCACCGCGTCGGCGGTCGCGGCCCGCATGGCCTCGAGCGACGGCGCCGCGCCGTCGCCGAGCAGGGCCTCGACGAACCGCTCACCGGCCGCCTCGATCTCCGCCCGGGGCGCGGCCCCGCCCCGCGGGCCGAAGCCGCCGCCGCTCTCGCCGATGGCGGCGTGGAAGAGGCCGCGCGCCAGCGGAGTCGCCATCAACTGGTTGACGCTCCACGAGCCGGCCGACTCGCCGAAGATGGTCACGCGCGACGGATCGCCCCCGAACGCCGCGATGTTCCGCCGAACCCAGCCGAGGGCGGCGACCTGGTCGAGGAGGCCGTAGTTGCCCGACGCCGCGTGCCCGGACTCGGCGCTCAGCAGCGGGTGGGCGAGATAGCCGAACGCGCCGAGGCGGTAGTTGATGGTCACCAGCACCACGCCGCGCTGCGCGAGCCGCGTCCCGTCGTATGTGATGTCGGCGCCGTTGCCGATGGACAGCCCGCCGCCGTGGATCCAGACCAGCACGGGGGCGCGGTCGTCCGGCCCCGCCGCCGTCCAGACGTTCAGGTAGAGGCAGTCCTCGTCCATGCGGTCGACGCCCGCGTCGTAGAACGTCTGAACCGCGGCGGGCAGCGGGTTCTGCATGCACGCCGGCGCCGCCTCGGTCGCGTCGCGCACGCCCTCCCACGCCGCCGGCGGCTCGGGGGGACGCCACCGCAGCCCGCCCACCGGCGGGGCCGCGAACGGCACGCCCCGGTAGACCATGACCTCCTCGCCGAGCGACGAGGGCGCTCCCGCGAGCCGCCCGGTCTCGACGGTCACGACTCCGCCTGCGTCCTGGCCCGCCGCGGGCGCCTCCGGAAGCAGGACGAGCAAGAGTACGAAACCGATCACCAGCGCCACGTCGTCGTCCAGGGTGAACGTCTTTCTCATGCACACACCATGATGGTCGTACGAGTCGATGTCAAGACGCGCCAACTCGGACCGGACCGAAGACCAGCGCGATCGTCACCCGGGCAGGTCACGGATCGTCACCCGGACAGGTCACACGACCTGTGCGCACGGACACGCTCGCTGGCGTCAAACCACTGACACGCACAGACTTGAAAGGCCGTCTCGACCGTGGCACGAGTCTTGCGGACACCGGGGTCGAGTTGCCGGGCCGGGATGAACGGTGACGCCGCGTGCCCGGCGAGAGGCAGCAGGAGGGAGACCGTCATGAGGAACCAGCCCGGGTCTGGAACGCGCAGGACACACATGACGCGCGCGGCTCGCTGCATCGGCGGCCTTGCCGGCTGCGCGCTGCTCGCCGCGGGGTCACCCGCCGCGGCGCAGCCGGCGATCTCCCCGGCCCCGGTGCAGGAGGTCGGGCAACCGGTCCCGCCTGCACCGCTCGGAGCCGGCCCGACGGCGTTCCGACGCTTCCGGTTCGCCGCGCGGCCGCTCGGCGGCGTCCCCGTCGGCGACTTCGGAGACCGCGTCGGCGCGAGCCCCGGCCTGGGGCTGGACTTCACGGGCCACATCGGCCGCACGCCCATCGCGGTCGGGGCGGAGCTCGGCTACCTGCAGTACGGCAAGGAGACGCGCCGCCTGCCCCTGACCCCCGCCGTGCCCGAGGTGCTGACCGACGTGAACACCACCAACCACTTCCTGCAGACGCACGCGCTCGTCCGGGTGCAGCCGCAGACCGGGCGGGTGCGGCCGTACGTCGAGGGACTCGTAGGTTTCCGATACGTGTTCACGCGCACCTCGTTCCGCAATGCCGACGAGGGGCGCTCCGGCTCGACCCTGCTCGGCGATCTTGCGCCGAGCGCCGGGGCGGGCGGGGGCGTGGCCGTCGGCCTGGTCTCGGGAAGCGAAGCGACGCTGAGTCTCGACGTCGGACTCCGTTACTTGACGGGCGGCGACGTCGAGTACCTGACGAAGGGCGCGGTGGTTCGCCACGAGGACGCGGTGACGCTGGAAACGACGCGGTCGCCGATCGACCTGGTGAGCCTGCACATCGGCATGGCCGTCGACTTCTAGCGGCCTGTCTCGGGAGTGGCTCCACCGCCGCGGACGGCACGAGGAGGAACGTCGGCAGCGCTTGGTCGCTGAGCTCCGGCAGGCGCGGCTGACCGGGATCCGCGTGAAGCTGCCCGTCGAGTCCCTCGGCGCGAAGCTGGCCAGCCTACCCGAGGGCGTCACCGTCGAACAGGACCGGATCGAAGTGCGGTTCGACGGGGCGAAGAACGCCGTGCAGCAGCTCTACGCGTTGGCGCATGCACTCGTGAACGACTACGAGCGGTTCGAGGCGCTCGTCGGTCGTGGCGGCGGGGGAAAGGTGGTGAACGAATGACGGACGCCCTGGTGCCGGTGGTCGAGACGCCGCGGTCGACGCGGCCGCGGCCGCGGAGGCGACCTCAGGCGTGGTGCCGGCGGGCTCGGCCGCGCTCGCGTTGCCGCGGGTGATCGTCGATGCGGGGCCGACGGCGGTGGGGAAGTTCGTGGAGTTCTTCGCCGGAAGGATCGCGAACGAGCGGACGCGGGCGGCGTACGCGCGGGCGGCGGGGCAGTTTCTCGGGTGGTGCGAGGCCCGGGGGCTTCGCCTCGAGGCGGTCTCGCCGCTCCACGTCGCCGCCTACATCCGGACGCACCCCGGGTCGGCGCCGACCGTGAAGCAGCACCTGGCCGCGATCCGCATGCTCTGCGACTGGCTCGTCGTCAGCCAGGTCCTCCCCGTGAACCCCGCGGCGGCCGTCCGGGGCCCGAAGCACGTGGTCACCCGGGGGGCGACGCCGGTGCTCTCCCCGGCGGAGCCGAGGAAAGCTCCTCGAGTCGATCGACACGGGCACGCTGGCCGGGCTCCGGGACCGGGCGCTGCTCTGCGTCATGCTCTACAGCTTCGCGCGGGTGAGCGCGGTCCTCGGGATGCGGCGGCAGGACTACTTCGGGCAGGGGAGCCGGGGGTGGCTGCGGCTCCACGAGAAGGGCGGGAAGCGGCACGACGTCCCGGTCCACCACCGCGCGGCGGCGGCTCTCGACGAGTACCTTGAGACGGCCGCGCTCGAAGAGCCGAAGGCGGCGCTCTTCCAGAGCGTCGACCCGGCGGGGCGCCGGTTGACGGGCCGGGCGCTGCAGCGCCGGGTCGTCCTGGCGATGATCAAGCGACGCGCCGCGAGCGCGGGGCTGCCGCCCTCGACGTGCTGCCACACGTTCAGGGCGACGGGGATCACGGCCTACTTGTCGAACGGGGGGACGCTTGAGCGCGCGCAGCAGATCGCCGGGCATGCGTCGCCGAAGACGACGAAGCTCTACGATCGGACGGCGGACACAGTCACCGTCGACGAGATCGAGCGTATCGTGATCTGACCAACCGCGACAGGTGGAGGACGAGATGGAACCGTTGACGACGTTGACACTGGAGGATGCGATGGGGAAGCGCTGGTGGATCTGGAGCGGCCTCGTTGTCGTGATGGCGAGTTCGCCCGCTCTCGCCCAGGAGCCGGTGCAGGAGCGGTTCAGACTGGTCGTCACGAACCAGACCGGCTCGATGGAAGAAGAGCTCAACCGGGCCGGCGCGGCCGGCTACCGGTTCGCTGCGACGCCGGGCGGCGAGACGGCGTTCGTCGGCAACGGCGTCGTGACGATGAAGCTCGACCCCGAGGGCCGGCGGTTTCGCTATATCCTGTTGGCGACGATGCGGGCCGGCACGCTGCAGCGTGAGTTGAACGACGTGCCGCCGGAGTTCGACATCGTCGGGATGATGGCGTTCGGCAGACTCAAGGAGGCGGTGGTGATTCTTGAGGCCGAGATGCGCGAGGCGTCGGTACCGTAGTCGCTTGCCGCTTCGCCGGCTACCCGCGGTCCGCCCATCCGTCGATCACGGCAGCGCGAAGGCCAGGTACGCGTCGCCCGATGGGGTGTTGATCAACTGATGCGGCGGCAGGCGGGAAGCGCCACGACGTGCCGGTCCCACAGATTCGTGCTTCCAGGACCAGCAGCGTAGCCCGGCCGCGCGGCCGGGCTCGACGAGGTGAAGTTCCCCCGCCGGGGGCGGTTCGTGAGGTCCACCACCATCGCGACGCTCCAGTGGGGCACCGGCTAAGGGGTGTTGTCAATGACAACCGAAAACTGCACATTATGACCAGCTGGTCATAATGTGCAGTTTTCGGTTGCCACGAATGGGAAATTTACAGTTGCCGCCAACACACCTGCGCACCTGTTGACCACGCTTCCCGCACTCTTCCCGCACCGGATGGGGGCGGACGGTGCGACAGCCCCGGTCGGGGCAGGACCCGCGGAACGCCCGCCTCGGCCGTAGTGGCCCCCGGACGGGTCTGAAGGTCCGTCGGATGGCGTGGACGCGCTCGCCGCGACCCTCGGGCGCCCGGCCCCCGACGTCGGCGCAGTTGACCGTCGAAGCCGCCTCGGCCGCGCGCGCCGCCGGCGTCGACGAGGAGGCCTCCAGCCGGCCCGGAACCGCCGACGCCGGCCTCGACCTCAAGCCGGACGCTCAACCGGCCCAGGGGGGCAAGAGGCGCGTCGGCCGGCGGGTCGACGCCTCCCGGCCGCCACCGCCCGCGCGAACCTGTCCACGCCGCCGCCAGGCGGTCCGGCGGCCTCCTGGCGCTGAGGACCTCGACGGTGCCCGCGAACCCCGGTGGCTGCTCTCCATCCCCGACGCCATCAGCCAGCTCGAGCAGCTCGACCGGGCCCTGCTCACCCGGCGCGACGTCGAACGGCTCTTCGGCGTGTCGAAGGCCAGGGCGGCGACGATGCCTCGCCGAAGACGACGAAGCTCTACGACCGGACGGCGGACACGGTGACGGTCGACGAGATCGAGCGTATCGTGATCTGAAGCGTCTTCGTGCCCCAACATCCACCCCTGCGCGGGTCGTTTGCGGTTTGCGGGAGGGTTCGAGCAGCCGATCGATCCCCCATGGCACGTGGCCGCATGATCGCGACCCGTTAGGAGATGCGAATGCTGCGGTCCCGGACCCGGCGACCCCGGCGCCGCTTTGAGTCTGGCCGCAACCGGCGCCAGCGGCGGTGAAGTGCTGCTCGTCGAAGCGGCGTGCCTTCCCGGCCGCGGGAAGCTGCAGGTCACCGGAACCGTCGGACCGATAACGCGCGGGAGTCGGCGGAGGTCGGGATGGCGTGGGTGCGCTCGCCGAACCCGCTCGTCTGCGGGGGTGACGCTGGCCGTCGCCCCTCGTTTCGGCCAGGTGGCGCGGGGCGACGTGAGCATGAGCGGCGAGCTGACGCTCACGGGCACGGTCGAGCCGGTCGGCGGCATCACGGCGAAGGTGTTGGGGGCGTGCCGGGAGCGGATGGCCACGGTGCTCCTGCCGTCGGGCCACGAGGCCGATGTCGCCGAGAGCTTCGGCGACGAGCTGCCGAGGCGGACTACACCGCGCGCTACGCGACGACGATGGACGACGTTCTCGGGGTGGTGCGGCCCGACGTCGTGGCGTGGCCCCGCGGCGGGCCGCCCTCCACCGGCGCCGACGCCAGCGAGAGCCGGCGAGACTCGGTGTCCTGGCTCGCCCTTGCGGCGCGGCCGCGGGCGTGCGCAGGCGCGGCCAGCCGCCTCCCAGCCAGCGCCGACCGCGAGGGCCACCGGCGCCGCCGGCCCCGGCCCGGCGTTGGCGCGACCCCGCTCCACATCGCGGCGGGCCGCGCCGGTTCCGGACCGCCTGGAGGCCCCCGTCCGAGGACCTGCCACGAGCTCAGCGCCGGCGCCCGGCGCGACGTCAACGCCCGCGACGAGACCGGGGTGCGAGAGCCTCTACGACGTCGAACTCGTCCACGGCGACCGTCGGGTGGCCCCCGGGACCCGTCGGCGACCGCCTCGGCCGCGGCGGATTCTGTTCCGCGCGGCCGAGAACCTCCGGACTCGATCCGGCCTGGAGACCGCCGCCACTTTCAATCGCCACCCCCTGCGGGCACCTCCAGCCTGCTCTCGCCGTACACCGACAGCAAAGCGCAGTCACGCTGAGACCGGTCAGCCGCGGCGCCCTATTTGATGTCGGTTGCCATACAGCCTCGACATTACCGCCAAACACACCGCCAGCAACACCGTCGCGCTTACCGGAACCGTTGGCACCGTCGCCTGCACCTCAACGTCAAAAGCCACCATCGCTGCCGCCGGTTCCGTTGCCGGTCGTCCCTCCACGCGCGCTTCCACCGCGACCGACACTGAGCCTGCCTCGAGACCCGGAGTCAACAGGATCTCCGGACCGTCCATCCCATTCTGAATTTCCACGCCGACCACCTCCGCCCGCTCGGATTCCCCGGTAAACGCAAACCCCGCGTAGCTGAATCCCTGAAACCCGGAGCCGCCAGCCGGCAGCATGAACAGGGCACCGAGAGGTACCGCCGCCCCCGTCCCGCCCGCATATAACCCGGTGCCGTTCGTGGCAGCCGCGATCGCGCCGTTCACGTTTCCTTGCACCTCCTCTTGGGTCCTCGCAATTACCGTCGCCGCGCAACGCTCGCCGGAGAACAACGGCATCTGCTCCAACCAAGCGTCGAATTCCGCATCTCGCGGCACACAGAGGCCGGCATTGCTGCCAATTTCGAACCACAGCGCAGCGCCCCGCGGATCGATCTGCAGGAATGTTCGCGGAAGCTGACCCACGAGGCTGTTGCTACTTAAGTCTAGCCGCGTCAGGTCCGCCAGGTAGCCCCACTCCGGCGGCACAACCCCCGTCAAGTTGTTGTTACTCAACTTCAATGATCTCAGGTTGCTGAGGCTGCCCAATTCCCGCGGGAGCGGGCCCGTCATCCCATCTCCGTTGAGCGAAATGTCTAGCTCCTGCAAATTGCCCAGATTTCCCAACTCCGCCGGAATCGGTCCCGTCAGGCCGCCGAACGCGAGGTTCAAGCTCCTCAAAAAAGCGAGGTTGCCCAACTCCCGGGGAATCCGACCTGTCAGCCGTTCGTTACGCCGAAAGTTAAGACTCGTCACTCTGCTGAGGTTGCCTAACTCTGGAGGAAGGGAACCCGCCAGCTCGTTAACGGAAAGTTCCAGGCGCCTCACCCGCCCGTCATCACTATTCACACTCACGCCGTACCACGTGCTAATCGGCTCATCCGTACCCCAGTTGGTGTTGTTCCGCCAGTTGGGGCCGTCCGTCGCGTTGTAAAGCGCCATGAGAGCATCACGGTCATGCGCCTCCACAACGTGGCGCGCGTTCGGCACCCCCGTTGCCTCGCCCGACCACGCCCCGGGGCCCTCCGCGTTCACCGCAGCGACACGAACCGCATAAGTAACGCCATTGGTCAAACCGCCAATCTCGTGCCTCGTCGTCATGGTCGTAGTCTCTCGGGTAGCCCGATCCCAGTTCTCGTCGTCGGACCTCCACTGCACCTTATAGCTGGCGATGGCCGCGCCCCCGTCATTCACAGGCGCCATCCAGGTGCTAACCAGCGCGCGGTCACCAGCGGTCAGCACCAATCCCGTCGGGGCATCCGGAACGGTGAGAGTCGGCGGCTCCGTACAACGCTCCCCGGAGAACAACGGCATCTGCTCCAACCAAGCGTCGAATTCCGCATCTCGCGGCACACAGAGGCCGGCATTGCTGCCAATTGCGAACCACAGCACAGCGCCCCGCGGATCGATCTGCAGGAATGTGCGCGGAAGCTGACCCACGAGACTATTGTATGATAGGTCCAGGCGTGTCAGGTTTGCCAGATAACCCCACTCCGGCGGCACAACCCCCGTCAGGTTGTTGTTATTCAACTCCAATGATCTCAGGTTGCTGAGGCTGCCCAGTTCCCGCGGAAGCGGGCCCGTCATCCCGTCTCCGTTGTGCGAAATGTCTAGCTCCTGCAAATTGCCCAGATTTCCCAACTCCGCCGGAATCGGTCCCGTCAGGCCGCCGAACGCGAGGTTCAAGCTCCTCAAAAAAACGAGGTTGCCCAACTCCGGGGGAATCCGACCTGTCAGCCGTTCGTTACGCCGAAAGTTAAGACTCGTCACTCCGCTGAGGTTGCCTAACTCTGGAGGAAGGGAACCCGCCAGCTCGTTAACGGAAAGTTCCAGGCGCCTCACCCGCCCGTCATCACTATTCACACTCACGCCGTGCCACGTGCTAATCGGCTCATCCGTACCCCAGTTGGTGTTGGTCCGCCAGTTAGGTCCGTCGGTGGCGTTATAGAGTGCCATGAGGGCTTCACGGTCCACAGACGTTGCGGTCATGCCGTCGCGGAGCGGCGTTCCCGTCACCTCCGTGGACCACGGGCTGACACCCCCTGCATTCATTGCGGCGACGCGGGCAGTATAGGTAACGCCGTTGGTCAAGCCGCTAATCTCGTGCTCGGTCGTCGTGGAAGTCGCCTCTCGGCTCCGAGAGTTCCAGTCTTCGATCCCGGATCTCCACTGCACCCTATAGCCGGTAATCGCTGAGCCTCCATCGTTCACCGGGGCTGTCCAGGTGCTAAGGAGCGAGCCGTCGCCCGCGGTCAACGTCAACCCCATCGGAGCCGTCGGAGCCTGCGGTTCGTCGTCTGGTCGGCGTAACTCAAACCTAACCCTCCAGAGGAAAATAGCCGCACCCAAGCCGCTGTTACCGTCAGCGTCAACCGCGTCAATGGCAACCCAGGCTCCAGTCGTAGTGCCCGGTTCAATGCCCTCCCAGTCAATCGTATAGCTGAAGGTCGTGGCTGTCGACTCGTGTAACGGAGTTCTCGAGCCGTCCCCGCCGAGTCCGCCGATATTCACTTGGTAGTAGTCGAATACGAAGCCGTGGGCGGTGATCCAAGGCAGGTCCGAAACATCATCCCATACCATTGTGAGTGTATTGGGCGGAGTATAGGTGACTGTTAAGCAATACTCCTCCTCGGGCGGCGGGAAGCAGCTCTCCCACGGTCCGGGTTGTCCGGCCACGCTGACGGCCGAACCAAACAACGTCGCCGCGCCGATCAGGGTTGCCGCTAGTAGTCTCATGCTCATGTCCGTCCCCCTCGTTGCGCTCGATTCAACTGCACCGTCATGTGTGGTGGCCATGTACTCTCTCAGCCCTGGTTGCCGGAAGGTTCTTGCGGCGGGAGCGGCGTCGGGGCCGTCTGACCTGTCGCCACCGCAGCCCGAGAGTGCCCCGCAGGCCTGTTCCGTCTTGCAGACGCCCCCGTCGTTCCAGATGGACAGAGCAGTTCTCCCTCTTTTGGTACAGGTGAGTATAGCTCTACAGCAACGCAAATCATGCCACCGCAAGCATTGGGTGATAATGATGGTAAGTTAATAGCTGTTTTAGGTGATATTTGTGTGATGTGGGAGCGTCATGGGTCGCTCGGGTACCCCCGCGCGGCGCTGGTCCGCGAGCAGACCGCACCGGCGCTGGCGCCCACGATGTCCCAGGGGCTGGATGGGACCGGCGTGCCGGTGCCGACCGACCGAGGTCGCGGCGGGCGCCGCGGTAAGCAGCCGGACGGCTCCGCCAAGACCCGCGAGAGTCAAGCTGGCGACGGCGTGGACGGCCGATGGAGCGCGAGCCCCAACGCGCCCATCGCGAGGCGCAACGGTGCGGCTTCGCCAACGCCGTCCGACAGGTCGTCCTCGGCGACGGTGCCACCCCTGGATCTCGAACAAGCGCAAGCGCGGTCGCCGAGCCGGCCCCGGCGTCAAGGTCCGCGATGAATCGAGAACTGCACCGCAGCGGCGCTCGGGTTGCCGGCGCCCGAGCCCCCTCGGGCGAGATCGCCGCGGTGTAGCTCGCGTAGCTCCCCTGCAGCTCCGACGCGCTACCGTTCCCCGACGACTAGGTCGTCGAGTTCGGAGCCGGTCACCTGCTCCGAGAAAGGCGACCGTGGTGAAGAAGGGGCCGGGACGGTGCGACAGCCCCGGCCGGGCAGGCCCCCCGGAACGCCCGCCTCGGCCGTAGCGGCCCCCGGACGGGTCTGAAGGTCCGCCGGGGTATTTGCTGTCCTCGTCACGGCGTTGACGCGCTCGCCGCGACTCTCGGGCGCCCGGGCCCCGACGTCGGCGCCGGGACCGTCGAAGCCGCCGCGGTCGCGCGCGCCGCCGGCGTCGAGGAGGAGGCCTCCAGCCGGCCCCGGAACCGCCGCCGCCGGCCTCTACCCTCCGAACCGGACGCTCAACCGGCCCAGGCGGGGCACAGGCGCGTCGGCCGGCCGGTCGACGACGTCCCGGCCGCCGCCCGCGCGAACCCGTCCACGCCGCCGCCAGGCGGTCCGGCGGCCCCCTGGCGCTGAGGACCTCGACGGGTGCCCGCGAACCCGGTGGCTGCTCTCCATCCCCCACGCCATCAGCCAGCTCGAGCAGCTCGATCGGACCCTGCTCACCCGGCGCGACGTCGAACGGTGTGTCGAAGGTCAGGGCGGCGACGCTGCCGAGCTCGTCGGCAAACCAGAGGCGCGCCTGGTCGCCCGCCGAGACCATGAGCTGAAGCTGGCAGACCTGCTCGACGTCGGGCGTGCTGGCGAGCTCGGCGGCGATCTCGTTGCCACGGGTGAATCGTCGACGCGGGCCCCGGGGGCTCCGCCTCGAGGCGGTCTCGCCGCTCCACGTCGCCGCCTACATCCGGACGCACCCAGGGTCGGCGCCGACCGTGAAGCAGCACTTGGCCGCGATCCGCATGCTCTGCGACTGGCTCGTCGTCAGCCAGGTCCTCCTGGTGAACCCCGCGGCCGCGGTCCGAGGGCCGAAGCACGAAGCCATCGAGACGGTAGCCCACTGTTGGAACGCGATGGGCGAGACGCTGCATATGATCGCGGCGCGGACCGAAAGCGGGGCGGCCGGCGGAACCGGAGGGACGGACGATGTTGAGAGGCGTGCTGGCGATTCGCGGACAGGCGGCGGCTCGGGGCTACGGGTTCATCGCGGTCGAGGGGCGCGAGGACGACGTCTTCGTCCTCGGCTCCGAGGTAACCGACGAGCACGGCGGGGTGGCGACCCGGGGGGAATGGTCGGCGCTGAACGGCCGGGCGGTGGAGATCGGCGATGTCATCACGACGGGCCGGGGCGACCAGGCGTCGAACGTGCGGCTGCTGCCGGTCGAGAACGCCTCGACGGACGGCGCCGAAGCCTCGACGGCCGACAGCGACGCGGGGGTACCGGAGGATGCGGCGAACGAGGAGCCATGGGCGGCCGGGATCCGCGCGCACCTTGAACGTCGAGGCTGGACGCAGGGCGAGTTGGCGTCGCGGTCATCGTTGAGGCCGAATACGGTCGGCGCGGTCCTGCGGGGCGACCCGACCAGCACCCGCACCCTGACGGCGATCGCCGCCGGGTTCGGCGTGGGGGTCGCCGCGCTTGTCGACGGCGGGGCCCCCGAACCGGCCGACCACTGGACCGCGGCGCTGAAGCACCTCGATGCAGCGGGCCGGGCGCTGGCCGCGGCGAACGTCGACGCGACCCCGCGCCCCGAGCTGACCCCGGACGCGGCGGCCGACGTCGAGCGGGCGGCCCTGGCGGCGCACCGGGCGCTGGAGGCGATCGGCGAGGCCGCGGCGGAAGTCCGGGTCGGGCGGGCGCTGTCCGCGTTCGTCCGGGGCGCGGAACCCGCAGAATCCTTGGGTCGGTGAGCGGACCCGCTACGCGGCTCAGCGACGAGGAGGCGACCCCGCGCGCGAACCCTTGCCCCATCCGGGGGGGCACCGAGGACAGCCGCCGGACGGTTTCGAGACGCTGGCCGACGTCGGCGCCGCGCTCGCGGAGGCGGACCCCGCCGCGGAACTCGAAAGGGGCCGCTATCCTCACCCGGGCCCTCGACGCCCACCGCGGCCGAGGTTCGCTCCATCGTGCGGGCCGCGGTCGCAGCCGACCGCGGCGGCCGAGGCCCCGTCGGCGAGCCCGTCGACAGCGGCGGAGCTTGACACCTATAGGC
Organism: Vicinamibacterales bacterium; assembly: GCA_965204675.1. GTDB lineage: Bacteria > Acidobacteriota > Vicinamibacteria > Vicinamibacterales > UBA8438 > JAJEEA01. Next base: position 2,279,534 of record OZ242003.1, on the reverse strand, counting down.
AGTCTCACGACGCGGGCCTTGCCGCGCCGGCGCCGGCCTCGGCGCAGGCGCGCTCGAAGTCGCGGTAGCGCCGACCGCGGTCCGTCACGATGGCGGTCGCCGCGGCTGCGGGGGTCGGGAACTCGCCGACCAGGCGGCCGTCCTGGTCGACGCGGTAGGTCGGCACGTGGCCGATTCCCGGCCCGGGCAGCTCCCAGAGCTGGTAGCCGTCCCGGGTCGCCCGGATGAGGGTCCGTGTGGGGAAGGCTTTCGGCATGTCGGCGCGGCCCAGGGTCCGATAACGGGACCTGATGGTGCGCCGTGATAAGGCGCCGTTCCACAGCGGGTGCGAATCCCGCCCGGCAACTGTCGCTCCAGCCGGTAGCAGTCGGAGCGGACGATGAAGGCAACGACATCGGCTGAAGCACTCCGACGACAAAGGGCCGCCCAGGGCGGTTCAGCGACCACACGGGCTGCAACGTGAGTGAACGCTGCGCAGGCCTCGAAACGAGTGATGCGGAAGCCGACCCGCCCGTAAGACGGGGAAGGCTGCCAGCGGTCGGGAAGCGAGCGACGCAAGCACCGACCGGTTCCGCCGGGGTAATGGCGGCGGCACGTGTGGAAGAGGGGGACGGACGCAACACGGGAAGCCCTGGCGGTGGCGTGGCACGCGCCAACCGACAGCCCGCGAGGGTCAGGTCGGGCCGCCCAGGGTGGCGGAGAGGCCCGTAGTACCGGTGAAGCCGGGTAACGCCGGTGGAGGGAAGGAGCCTCAGTTCGAGAGCGGCGCATGACGGAGGAAGGGACGTGGGGACTGGCGCGAGCCTAACCGCCTCAGAACGTGTTCAGCGACTCCAGAGGGCGCTACATGCGAAAGCGAAGGGAGCTCCGGGCCTCCGGTTCTACTCGCTGAGCGACAAGGTGTGGCGCGAGGACGTCCTCGCCGTCGCCTGGCAGGCCGTGCGCCGCAACGGCGGCGCGGCCGGGGTTGACGGCGAGACGGTCGCGGACATCGAGTCGTTCGGGGTGGACCAGTGGCTGGGGGCACTGGCGCGGGACCTGAAGGCGGGGACCTACCGGCCGCGTGCGGTTCGGCAGGTCCTCATCCCGAAGAAGCAGCGTGGGAAGTTCAGGCCGTTGGGCATTCCGTGTCTCCGAGACCGGGTGGCGCAGACGGCGGCGATGCTGGTGTTGTCGCCGATCTTCGAGGCCGACCTGCAACCGGAGCAATACGCCTATAGGCCGGGCCGGGACGCGCACGACGCGGTCAGGCGCGTACACCGGCTGCTGACGACGGGCCACCGGGAGGTGGTAGACGGCGACTTGTCGGACTACTTCGGTCAAATCCCGCACGCCGAACTGCTCCGGTCCATCGCCCGCCGCGTGAGCGACGGGCGGTTGCTGGGCTGGGTCAAGGCGTGGCTGGAGATGGCGGTGGAGGAGGACGACGGGCGCGGCGGACGCCGCCGGACGAACCGGGCACGTCGGGAGCGGAAGGGAACCCCGCAGGGGGCCCCGATTTCGCCGCTGTTCAGCAACATCTACATGCGCCGCTTCATCCTGGGCTGGAAGGTGCTGGGCTTTGCCCGGCGCTTCAAGGCGGAAATCGTCAACTACGCGGACGTCATCGGCTCCTCCGGCACCCGGCAGCAGCGGGTCTTCTCGGCGTTCATCGGCAGCTTCAGACGCCGCATCAGGCCCTCGACCGCCGTCAGCATCTCTGCCGCCGGCGCTCGGCCGAGCACCGCGAAGTCGTTCCTCGGCTACCGGATTGGGCGCAACTACCGGCCGGCTACGGGTGCCGCTTACATCGGCACGCGTCCGAGCCGGGAGAGCGTCCGGAGCATCTGCCGTCGAGTGAGCGAGCTGACGACGCCGCGTGACCTGCTGCTGCCGCCGGCGGTTGTGGTGGCGCGCCTGAACCGTGTGATGACGGGCTGGGCGAACTACTTCACCTTGGGGCAGGTCAGTCCGGCTTACGCGGCGATTGACGAGCACGCGACGCGGCGGCTGCGCCGGTGGCTCTGTCGAAAGCACAAGGTGCGGACCGGAATCGTGCGATTCCCGAACGAGCGACTCCGGAAGGGGTACGGGCTTACGCACCTTGTCAAGCGGACGGCGAGCTTTCCGTGGGCGAAGGCATGATCTCGTCCGAGAGCCGGATGCGGGAAATCCGCACGTCCGGTTCGACGAGCGGCGACTGGAAACGGAGCCACGGCGAGGAGTGAGGCACCGGCAAACGGCGAAAGCCGCCGGGAACAGCTACCCCCCCGTCCTACCGCCACCGCGCCAGTCGTCGACTCCACTTAACCTCCCGAGGGCCGAAAACCCCCCGGATTCCGGGGCACCTCCTCGCGCAATCGGCTCGTTATCGGCCCGCGCCTTCGCCTCGAAGGTCGGCTCCCTCGCCGCAGCTCGACGTCGAGGGCGTCGAGATCCACATCGCGGCGTCGGCAGGGGCCCGGTCGGCGGCCATCAGGGTCACCGGCCACCAAGGGCGGTCCGCAGAGCGCGTCGACGTGGGCGGCGGAGCGGTGGCAATCTACTGAAGGAGGTTGACCGATGTCGTGGCGGGCCTGGCTCTTCCGCATCGTTCCCTACCTCGGCCGTCGGCGAGCGGACGAAGACCTCGAGCAGGAGATGCGCCTGCACGTGGAGCTCGAGCGCGAGCGGCTGACGGACGCTGGCGTCGCCCCCGAGACCGCGGCCCGCACCGCTCGCCGCCGGCTCGGGAACTCGGCCATCATCCGGGAAGACACGCGCGCCGTCTGGGGGTGGCGCTGGCTCGACGGGCTCGGCCGGGACCTGCGTCACGTGACCCGGGGGCTGCGCCGCACCCCCGGATTCACCGCCGTCGTGGTCGCGGTGCTCGGGCTGGGTATCGGGGCGTCGACCGCGGTCTTTTCCCTCGTTCACGGCGTGCTGCTGTCGCCGCTGCCGTTCCAGGATCCGGGCCAGCTCGTCACCGTGCAGATCCACGTCCGCGAGATGGAGGACCGGTTCCCCGCGTTTCCCGCCAACCTGCGGGCGGTCGAGGCGTGGGCCAGGTGCCGGGACGTCTGCGCCGGTGTCGCGGCGGTCCGTCCGTCCCGGTCGACCCTGACGAATGCGGGCGAGCCCCGGGATCTCCGGAGTGCGCAGGTGACGGCGAACTTCCTCGACCTGCTCGGCGTGGCGCCGGCCCTCGGCCGGGGGTTCCGGGCCGCCGACACCGCCGTCGGGGAGCCCGGCGTCGGGGTTCTCACCCACGACGTCTGGCAGGGGGCGTTCGGCGGCGATCCGCGCATCGTCGGGCGCGTGCTCACGTTGGACGACGAACGGGTCGAGGTGATCGGCGTGCTCCCCGAGTCGCTCTGGCTTCCCGACCTGGATCGGCTCACGCCGCTTTCGGCCGGCGGCGGCGGTCCTCCGGAGATCTTCCAGCCGCTCCGCTACACGCCGGAGCAGGCGAGCCGGTTCGGCGAGTTCGACTACCCGGCGATCGTGCGTCTTGCGCCGGGTATCTCGGCCGAGCAGGCGCGCCCGGAGCTGACCGCGCTGACCCGCGACGCCTTCGGCGAGGCCCCGTTCACCATCACGCCCATCGTCACGCCCCTCGACCTTCAGATCGCCAGCGACGTGCGCACTCCTTTGGGATGGCTGCTGGCCGCGGTCGCGGCGGTGTTGCTGGTGGCGTGCGTCAACGTGGCGAGCCTGCTGTCGGCGCGCGGGCTGCACCGGCGGCACGAGCTCGCGGTCCGGAGCGCCCTTGGGGGCGGTGCCGGGGACCTGGTACGGCACGTCCTCGCCGAGAGCGCCCTCCTCGCCGGGCTCGGCGGCGTCGTCGGCGTGGCCGTCGCGCACGCGTGCCTGCGCCTCGCGGTCGCGGCGGCCCCGCTCGAGGTGCCGCGCCTCGGCGAGGTCGGCATCGACGGGCCCGCGCTGGCGCTGGCCGCGGTCGCGGCCGCGCTCAGCGCGATAGGCTGCGGCCTGCCGCTGGCGTGGCGCGCCAGCCGCACCGCTCCGGCTGCGGTCCTCAAAGCCGACGCGCGGATCGGGAGCGACGGCTCGTGGCACCGGCTGGGCGATCTACTGGTCGGCGTTCAGGTCACGCTGACGGTGGTGCTGCTGGTGACAGGGGGGCTGCTGCTGGCCAGCTTCCTGCGCGTGACGGGGGTCGATCGGGGGTTCGAGGCGGCCGCGGTCGTCGCCGTCGATCTGAATCCGCCGGCGTCCCGCTACGACCCGGAGGGCCGCATCCGACTCTACGACGACCTCCTGGCGCGGTTGGCGGGTGAGCCCGTGGTCGCGTCGACCGGCATCACGCAGCGTCTGCCCCTGGAAGGCGAGGCGTTCGTCGAGGCCCTCGTGCCCGCGGGCGAGACGCCGGCGGACCCGGCCGAGCTGGCCGGGCTCGTCGGCAACTACCGCCTGGTCAGCCCGGACTACTTCGACACCCTCGGGATGGTCCTCACCCGCGGCCGTCTCTTCACCGGGCAGGATCGTGGCCGCCCGGTTGCCGTCGTCACCGCGCAGACGGCGGCGCGGCTCTGGCCCGGCGAGGATCCGATCGGCCGGCGCTTCCGCCGGGGGAACAGCCCCGACCGCCCCTCGCAGGAGGTGGTCGGGGTAGTCGGCGACGCGAGGATCCTCGGGCTCGACGTCGACCCCGGCCTCGTCGCCTACCTCCCGTATTGGGAGTTCGCGCCGGCGAACGCCACCGTGGTCGCACGCGGGGGGGCCGATACCGCCACGGTCCTCGCCGCGGTGGCCGAGTCGGTGCGCGGCCTCGACCCGCTGCTTCCCGTCGGCAACGTGCGGGTGCTCGACGACGTGCTTGCGGAGAGCGTCGCCGTGCGGCGTTTCCTGCTGCAGGTGACGGCCGGCTTCGCCGTTGGTGGGCTCGTGCTCGTCTGCCTCAGCGTCTTCGGCACGGTATCCCAGCGTGCCGTCCGCCGCCGTCGTGAGTTCGCCATCCGGCTGGCTCTCGGCGCCACACGGAGCCGCATCGTCCGCCACGTGTGCGCGCAGGGGCTGCGGCCGGTCGCCGCCGGCCTGGCCGCCGGCCTCGTCCTGGGCCTCGCGGCTGCCCGGTTCATCGATGCGCTGCTGTTCGGGGTAGCACCTCTCGACCCGGTCGTGCTCGGGGGCGCCGCCGTCGCGGTCCTCGGACTCGGGGCGGTCGCCTGTCTCGTGCCGACGGCCCGCGCCTTGCGAGTGCCACCGGCCCGGACATTGAACACGAACTGAGCGGCGTCGCCACGAACCTGCGGTAGAGCCCGGCTGCCTTCCACCGGCGTCTCGTGGCAGGAACGCGTTCGACGCCCTCGACCTCGCTCGTGTCGAAGGTCAGGAGCACGAGCGAGGACCTCGAGATTCTCGTCGTCACCGCTCTCAGTCAAGACCTCGGGGCCCCGCCCGCATCCGGAACTCGGCATGAGCCTGTCCAGCGACCAGCCGAGCCTCGAGAGTTCCCTGACGAACCAGGCGGTCGCCGCGGCCGAGGGCGCTCGTCAACTCGGAGCCGCTGGCGACAGGACGAGCTCGGTGGCCGAAGGCGGGGCAGTCCGTGAGTCCGCCACCTTTCGATGCCGCAAGGGATGCCTGACGTGGGGGGGAGTACGCTGAGGGACAAGCGCGTTCACGGTGACGGGTGCGGCAGCGTGCGCTCGGCTGAGTTCGTGGTGAAGGGCGAGAACCGGCGCTGGAAGATCAACGGGTGCGGCCGTCCTTCGAACGACGACGTGACGGATCATGCTGCCGGCGGGGTCGGTGTCGACGGAGTCGGGCCGTCCGTTGTTGGCCTCGGTCTCGGGGCGGGTGATGGGCCCGGACACAGTCACGGCCTTCTCTCCGCGCCGTCCGTGCCTGTTGGTGTCAACGCCCTTTCTCCAGATCGGCAAGGAAGAGGATCGTCGCCGCAGTCAGGTGCAGCGCGTAGGCGGCCAGGGACTCGGGCACCACGCGGGGCTTCACGCCGGCACCGTGCCCTCCGGTTCGGTTCCTGATCGTCGGAACCCCGCTCTCCAGCACGGCGCGCAGGGCACCGAACTCGCTCTTCATCTGATCCGGGACCAGGCCGCGGTCGAAGACGATGTCGATCAGCCGGCTCGCCGTGTCCTTCTTGTCATCGAACGGCCACCCGCGACGAGTGCAGATCACCTTCAACGTGCTCTCCAGCGCCTTGAGGCAGTCCGTGATCGCCTCCTCATGTCGGGCGTGTCGATAGTGCTCGTGAGCCTTGCGGAACTCGGCGTCCGCGCCAGCGAGGTCCGGCGCGTGGAGGACAGCTAGAGCGGGCTTCACGACTTCCTTGTGGAGATGGGTGGAAGTCACCTTGACCACCCTAAAGTCCTCCACGCTGTAGCCCGCTCCATGCTCCCGGAAGCGATGATTCAACTCCTCCGCCGCAGCAGTGGCGGCTCTGCCGCGAGACAGAGTCGCACCATCTCGCAACAGCGAGAACAGCACAGACAGTAGGGAGAGAACGCACTCGGGGCTATCGTCCAAGATGAACTGTCGCACCTTTGCACGTGCGTCACGCCCGTCCTCGGACAGGGTGAGACGGCCGAGCTCGTGCGCCAAGCCGTTGTGAAGGCGGCCGTAAAACCGCGTGCGCCCCAGATGACGGCTATTGTCGACGTAGCCAGCCTCCGTGATTGCCTCCGCCACAATCCCCCAGATCTGCACTCGCAGCTCTCGCGGTAGATCATGGCGGAGGACGTCCGTCGGAGGCTTGCCTCGCTTGGCAAAGATGTCGAAACGCATAGTGGGCGGGTCTAGTGCGGATCAGCAAACCGATCCGCCAGCAGGAGGGGCATCATCGGGTCTCCAAAGGTCTCTCGCTCCCTAGCGGGGCCACGGGTCCTCAGGACCACCGCCAAGTGAGGCGTGCACGGTAGCCGTATGGAATCAGTTTACACTGGGCCGTCAACCGGGCGCCGGCGAGCGGATGTAAACCGTCGGCCTGGCCGTCTCCGTCCAAAATGCGGATACACAGGGACATCGTGAATGTCCAACTGGGTGGAGATGATACGCAGTGATGGAACGAATCGTGCCGCCGAGGTCGCCGTGGCGGTGCCTCGGTCGGTTGTCGTGGAGAAGGCCGGGATTCTCGTGGGTCCAATAAGCGGTATCCTGTTAACTCGCGCTACTCCAGTGCCCTCGCGACGCGGAGACCGATGGACGCGTAACGGCGCCCACAGTCGTCCACGGGGCAGGGCGAGGTCCACTCGGCCACCCCACCGCTGGTCGCCGACGCGAACTCGCGGTACTCTCCGACGGTCACCTCGTAGCGGCCCAGCGCCACGGCGCTCCCCGGCAGCACCACCATCTCGGGGCACGTCTCGCAGTCCCGGAACACGTGGCCGGGGGCCAGCGGGCGGCGCGGCGCCGCTCCGCGTCGGCCCGGCGCCGTTCCGCGTCGGCCCGGCGACGAGCCCGCCCCCGTTCCGCTTCCTCCCGCTCCAGCCGCACTTCGGCGGAATCGAGCAGCTTGAGCGCTTCTCGATAGAGCTCGCCCTCACGGCCCACGGTCACGCGGTACTCGTTCAACGACGTGATGGCGGTCTGGGTCCGTCCGGCCGCGAAGGCCACTTGCGCGTACTGGAAGTCGAAGTCGTCGGCCAACACGATGTCGGTGCTCCTTGTGGAGCGCGGGGATCCTCCCTGGGATCCTCCCCCGGGACCGGCGTCGGCCGGGTCCGCCACCGAACCCGGCTCGACGATCTCCCGCGCCGCATGGTCCCGGCCAGCGTGGCGATCGGATGCGCGATGGCCGTCGCGGGAATGACGACGGGCGAACTCGGCGCGGCGGGGCACGGGCCGGTGGTGATGTTCTCGACCATCATCGCCGCGGACCTGTGGGCGGTCGCGGCGGTCGCGGTGGTCGCGCGGCGCGCGTGGTCGGCGCCGGCGGATGACGCCAGACGCCTACTGCGCCGTCGACTTTCCGCTGCGCGACATTCCTGTACCATGAAGAGTCCGCCGAACCGGAAGCGTGCCGACCATCGACGGCGAATCAGCGGAGATCCAGCGTGGGTATTCTCGACATGCTGCGGGCGGTCCCCGCCAAGCCGGCGGCCACCGAACGCGGCGACACCGACACCGTGAAGCGCATCGTGGCCGAGCTCGAGTCGCTGCCGGCCGAGCGCGCGCGCTTCCTCGCGGCGTTCGCCTACGTGCTGAGCCGGGTCGCGCACGCCGACTCGCGGATCACCGGTGAGGAGACCGAGGCGATGCGCGAGATCGTGCGGAAGCTGGGCCACCTGCCCGAGGCGCAGGCGGTGCTGTTGGTCGAGATCGCCAAGCACCAGGCCCGGCTGTTCGGGGGGACGGAGAACTACCTGGTGACCCGCGAGTTCCGCGAGATGGCGACCGACGAACAGCGTCTCGAGCTGCTCGACTGCGTCTTCGCGGTGGCGGCGTCGGACGGCGCCATCAGCACCATCGAGGAGTCGCAGGCGGGACAGATCGCCCGGGAGCTCGGCTTCACGCAGCCGGAGTACGCGTCGGCGCTCGCGGCCCACGCGGAGCATCGGACGGTGCTGCGCTCGCTGCGGGCGACTCGGGCGCCAGCGTCCTGACCGTTGCGGCCGACTCGGACCCCGGCGTCCCGACCGCTACGGCCGACTCGGACCCCGGCGTCCCCGCCACCGCCCGCGCCCGCGGCTTGGCGTCGAGCAGCACCGAGATCCACCGCAGGTCGTCGGTGTTCTCGAACGCGATCTTGAAGGTCATGGTGATGGGCACCGCGAGCAGCAGGCCCATCGGCCCCCACACCCACCCCCAGAACACCAGCGACAGGAACACGACGAGGACCGACATCCCGAGCTTGCGGCCCAGCAGCGTCGGCTCGAGGATGTTGCCGAAGGCGATGTTCAGCACCACGTAGCCGGCGGCGACGGCCAGCGCGGTGCCCAGGTCGACCTGCACGAGGGCCAGCACCGAGGGGCCGACGGCGGCGACGATGGACCCGATGTTGGGGATGTAGTTGAAGAGGAACGCGACGAACCCCCACATCAGGGGGAAGTCGATGCCGAGGGTCCACACCCAGGCGAACGCGAGGAACCCGGTGCCGAGGCTGACCACGGTCTTGACGGCGAGGTACTTCTGGACCTGCTGGGCCATCTGTTCCAGCCGCTCCAGGTTGCCCCCCCGATCGCCGAACGCCACGCGCAGCTTGTGCCGGAACCCGGCCGCCTCGACGAGGATGAAGATGACCGCGAGGAGGACGAGGAAGGCATCCTGCAGCAGCCCCGCCAGCGCCCCCAGGGTGCCGCCGAGCAGGTTCACCACCGCCTCGGGGTTGACGAGCTCGAACGGCCCCCGGTCCGCGAAGGGGAGGTTGACGTCTTCGGCCCAGGCGCTGAGCTGACCGGCCAGCTCCTCGAACCGCTGCTGGTACTGCGAGTCGGCGACGACCTGGGCGAACTCGCCCACCGACTGCCCGACCACCACCCCGAGGACGCTCACCACGCCGGCGGCGGCGAGGACGGTGAGCATGACGGCCAGCCACGTCGGCACGCGGTTGCGCTGGAGCCACGCCATGACCGGCAGGCTGACGACGGCGATAAAGAGCGCGCTGAGGAACGGCAGCAGGATCTCGCTGGCCTCGCGCAGCCCCGCCACCACGACGATGGTGCTGGCGGCGATCACCAGGGAGCGCATGGCCCGGCGCGGCAACAGCTCCTCGCGGCTCATCGACGTTGCTCCGGCGCCTCTCTACGGCGCCGATTCGCGCGGCTCTACTCTACGGTGCGGAATCCCGCGGCTCGAACGCGGTGAGCGCGAACCGGTCGCGCTCGTCCACCCACTGCCGCGTCACGGCCAGCCCGGCCGCGGCCCCGAGCTCGCCCACGTCCTCGATCTCGTACTTGTACGAGCTCTCGGTCCAGATCGACTCCCCTTCCGAGAAATCGACGGAGAATCCGGCGCCGGGGATCTCGACGGTCTGCGCCCGCAGGCTCTCGAGGTGCATCTCCATGCGCGACGCCGCCGCGTTCCAGACGGCGCGGTGCGCGAACGCATCGAGATCGAAGTCCGCCCCGAGCTCCCGGTTGAGGCGAGCGAGCACGTTCAGGTTGAACGCGGCGGTCACCCCCAGCGGATCGTCGTAGGCGAGCTCCAGCTCCGCCTCGGGCTTCACGAGGTCGGTGCCGAGGAGGAAGCGATCGCCCCGCCGCAGCCCCGACCGCACCGCGCCGACGAAGGCCTGGCTCTCGGCGGGGTCGAGGTTGCCGATGTTCGACCCCAGGAACGCGGCGAGCACCGCGCCCTCGCCCCGCCGGCGCGCCGCCACCCGCTCGACCCCGTCCTCGTAGGTCGTCCGGTGGCCCGTCACCGGCAGGTCGGGCCAGCGGGACAGCGTCCGGGCGGCCAGCTCGAGCGCCGTCGCCGACACGTCGACGAGCTCCACCCGCACCGGGACGCGGGACGCCATCAGGGGCTCGACGATCTGCGCGAGCTTCTCGCCGCTGCCCGCCCCCAGCTCGACGATCGTAACCGGCGCCGCGAGGCCGGCGCCAATCTCGCCGGCGTGGGCGGCCAGCAGCCGCTGCTCGGCCCGGGTGATCCGGTACTCGGGCAGGGCGCAGATCGCCTCGAAGAGCCGCGACCCCAGCGCGTCGTAGAGATACCGGGGCTGAAGCTGCTTCCGCGGCCGGCCCAGATCGCGCCGCACGTCGGCCGCGAGGCGACCGCGGACCGCCACCGTCATGACGTCGCCGGCATCCATCGCGAATCTCGACCGGGGACCCCGGGCGCAGGTCCGGGCTGGACCGAAGCCGCGGGGAGCGCCGTCGGACACGTGACGCCCGCGCGAACGGGCGTGCCGAGGGGGCGCGTGGAGGCGGTCACCGCGGCAGGTCCTCCACGCAGCGGAATCCGGCGTAGACGAACGGGTAGTGGGGCCGGAACCAGTTGCGCAGGCTGCGCCGGACGAGGCCGGTCGCGGTGGCCGGGGACGCCCCCTTGATCACGTAGTGCAGCCCGTCGAAGAAGTCGGCCGAGTACTCCGGGTACGAGGCCATGGGCGCAAAGCCGGGGAACCCGTCGAACACCGTGGAGGTCCACTCCCAGCCGTTGCCGACGAGGTCGTGCACGCCCCACGCGCTCGCGCCGGCGGGGAACGAGCCCACCGGCACCGGGTCCCATCCCCGGAAGCCGAAATGGCCGCGCGTGCCGTCGGGCGGCTCGTCGCCCCACGGATGGGGCCGCTCGACGCCGTCGGGCGACCCGTAGGCGGCGCGGTGGAACTCGGCCTCGGTCGGCAGGCGGGCCCCCTGCCAGCGCGCGTAGGCGGCCGCCTCGGCCTGGGTGACCCACACCGGCCAAGCCGGCGGCAGCGGCACCGTCTCGAACATCCCCCGCCACCGCCAGGCGTCGCCCTCGCGTACCCAGAACGCGGGATGCCGGACGCCCGCCGCCTCGCGCCACGCCCAGTCCGTCTCCGTCCACCACCGGCGGTCGGCATAGCCGCCGGCCTCGACGAACTCCAGAAACGCGTGGTTGGTCACGTTGTGCCGGTCGATGGCGAACGCGGGCACGTCGACCGCCAGGGTGGGAAACTCGTTGTCCCAGCCGAAGGGGATGGCGTCCCGCTCCGCCCCCAGCGTGGCCCGGCCGGCGGGAACGGAGACCCGGTCGACGGCGGGCGGCGCCGCCCCGCCGACCACCTCCGCGTCCGCGGGGCGGCGCTTCAGGGCCGGCGGCAGCCGGTGCCACATGTACGCCAGGGTCTCCTGGTGCAGCTCCTCGTGCTCTATCAGGGTGAACACGGCCTGGCCGCGGTGCAGGACCGGATGCCCATCGCGCTCGACGTCGGCGTGCTCGATCGCGTCCGCGATCATCCGGTCGGCCTCGGCGGCGTACTGCCGCACCGTCTCGCGGCTCGGCCAGGACGCGACCGCGGCCCCGTCCGCGGCGGCCTGGCTCTCGGGGTCGATGCCGCGGGCGAAGAGCAGCTCCAGCCCGGCGTCGACGCCCGGCCGCCCGAGTCCCCGCTTGATGAGGGTATTCACGCTGAACGCGGGAATGTGCCCCTCGTAGAAGACCACCGGATGACGGAGCGGTATCGGCTGCTCGTAGTAGGCGTCCGGACTCAACAGGTCGAAGAGGCCCGCGGTCCGGTCGCGGGTCTTCCGGAACCACGTGATGCTGGCTTCCCTGTCCACCACCGGCCGACGCGCCCGATCCATGCGTAGATCCCCTCCCGGTCCGGCCGCCGCGCGGGGCCCGCCGCGGGCTCCGGCCGCGGCGCAGGGCCGTGAAAGGCTACCACAGCACCCTCGGCGGGAAGCCCCGCCGCACGTGGCGGGACGTGCCCGCGACCGGGGCGACCGGACCCCGAACACCGGTGTGGTAGCCTGAGAAACGACCCGGGGTCGCGCCGGAGCGTGTCGTGCAGGCGCCTCGGAGACCGACGGCGCGAGTCCCTGCGAAAGTGGCGGAATTGGCAGACGCGCCGGATTTAGGATCCGGTGGCCGGAAGGCCGTGGGGGTTCGAGTCCCCCCTTTCGCACCAGTCCGGATGAACCGAAGATGAAGTCGGGAATCACCGAGCTCAGCGAGACCCGGCGGCGTCTCGACGTCGAGATCCCCGCGGCCGACGTCGACGCCGCGATCGACCGGCTGGCCCGGCGCCACCGCGGGCGCGCCCGCTTGCCCGGCTTCCGCCCCGGCAAGGTGCCGATGCACATCGTGCGGCAGCGCTTCAAGGAGGACATCCTGCGCGACGCGGCGAGCGACCTGGTGCCGGCCGCGGTCGAGACGGCGCTCGAGGAGCACGGGGTGAGCACCGTCGACAGCCCCGACGTGCAGGAGATCTCGATCGACGAGGGCGAGCCGCTCACGTTCCACGCCCTCTTCGAGGTGATGCCGGCCATCACCGCCCTCGACTACGACGCGCTGACCCTGCGGCGGCGGCCGGTGGCCCCCGACGAGGGGGCCGAGGAACGCGCGATCGAGCAGCTCCGGCTGCGGGCGAGCCGCGTCGTGCCGGTGACCGACCGCCCCCTCGAGACCGGCGACATCGCGATCCTCGACCTGACCCGGCGCGCCGCCGGCGACGACGGCGAGGCGGGCGGGTTCCGCGAGCCGCAGCAGCGGGCGACGGTCGAGCTGGGGGTCGAGGGCAACCCGCCCGGTCTCGACGACGAGCTCGCGGGCCTCGCCGTCGGCGACTCGAAGACGTTCGACCTGACCTATCCCGAAGGCTCGACCCCGGCCGAGCTCGCGGGCCGGCGCGTCACCCACGAGGTGACGGTGCGCGAGCACCACCGGCGCGAGCTCCCCGACCTCGACGACGCGTTCGCGAAGTCGGTGGGCGGCTTCGAGTCGCTGGAGAAGCTGAAGGCCCGGATTGCCGACGACCTCGGGCGCGAGGCCGAGATCGAGACCCGGCGCGGCGTGCGGCGCGACCTCCTGCGGCAGCTCGCGGGGCGGCTCACGGCCGAGGTGCCCGACGCCCTCGTCGAGCGCGAGATCGCCCGGCGGCTCGAGCAGGTCGCGGGCGCGATGGCCCAGCAGGGCATGGACCCGCGGACCGCCAACGTCGACTGGAACGCCCTGCGGCAGGAGCAGCGCGAGCCGTCCCTCGAGGCGGTGCGGGCCTCGCTGGTGCTCGACGAGGTAGCGCGGCGCGAGGACGTCAGCGTCGGCGACGAGGACGTCGAGCAGGAGCTCGCGCGCCACGCGGAACGGCTGGGCCAGACCCCCGCCGCGGTACGGGCCCGGCTCGACCGGGACGGCGGCGTCGCCCGGCTCGCGGAGAGCCTGCGGCGCGAGAAGGCGATTGACTTGCTCTTGTCGCGTGCTACCATCGTGACCGCGTGAGCATGCGCTCCCGCTCCAGCCGCCATTCCCCCGACCGCGACGCGACCATCCGCGAGACGAACCGCAGGCACCGTACCGCGGGGTCGCCGCGACCCGGCCGCCGCGCCGGATTACCCGACACGAGACGCGCAAACGACATGTCCGAGGTCCACAACCAGTTGATTCCCGTCGTCGTCGAGCAGACCAACCGGGGCGAGCGCGCCTACGACATCTACTCGCGCCTGCTCAAGGACAGCATCATCTTCATCGGCACCCCCATCGAGGACGCCATCGCGAACCTCGTCATCGCCCAGATGCTGTTCCTCGAGGCGGAGGACCCCGACCGCGACATCGTGCTGTACATCAACAGTCCGGGGGGGTCGATCTCGGCCGGGCTCGCCGTCTACGACACGATGCAGTTCATCAAGCCCGACGTCCAGACCTACTGCATCGGACAGGCGGCGTCGATGGCCGCGGTGCTGCTGGCGGCGGGCGCCGCCGGCAAGCGCTACAGCCTGCCCAACTCGCGGATCATCATCCACCAGCCCCTCATGTCGGGGCTGGCCGGGCAGGCGAGCGACATCGACATCCACGCCAAGGAGATCATCCGCATGCGGACGCGGCTCAACGAGCTGCTGGTGCAGCACACCGGCCAGGACCTGGCGCGGATCGAGGAGGACACCGAGCGCGACTACATCATGACGGCGGACCAGAGCCGCGAATACGGTATCATTGACGAAGTGGTCAGGCAGCGCGCCTAGCCGCCCGCGGCGGACCCGCGCGGCGACGGTGCGCCGAGGCGCCCCGCCCGGCAGGGCGTGACGAGGGACCGCACCGGCAGCAAGCGACCGCGGAACCACCGCGCCAGGGGGGCAACCGAGCCGGTCGCATGCCGCGGCGGCGGCCCCATGGGGCGGTTGCCGCCCGAGCGGCGGATCCGCCTCGCCCGGCCGGGCGTTGGGTGACAGATGGCCAAGAAAACCGGTGAGCCCGAGATTCTGCGCTGCTCGTTCTGCAACAAGGACCAGAACGACGTCCGCAAGCTGATCGCCGGCCCGACCGTCTTCATCTGCGACGAGTGCGTCGAGGTCTGCAACGACATCATCGCCGACGACAGCCGGTTCGAGACCCGCGGCGGCCGGTCGTCGCTCCCGGTGCCGCAGGAGATCAAGAAGTTCCTCGACGAGTACGTCGTCGGCCAGGAGCAGACCAAGAAGAAGCTCTCGGTCGCCGTCTACAACCACTACAAGCGCGTCGAGATCCAGAAGCAGTCGCGCAGCCGGCAGGACACCGAGCTCACCAAGTCGAACATCCTCCTCATCGGCCCCACCGGCACCGGCAAGACCCTGCTCGCCCAGACCCTCGCCAAGCTCCTGTCGGTCCCCTTCACCATCGTCGACGCGACGACCCTGACCGAGGCCGGCTACGTCGGCGAGGATGTCGAGAACATCGTCCTCAAGCTGCTGCAGGCGGCCGGCGGCGACATCGAGAAGTGCCAGCAGGGCATCATCTACATCGACGAGATCGACAAGATCTGCCGCAAGGACGAGAACCCCTCGATCACCCGCGACGTCTCCGGCGAGGGGGTGCAGCAGGCCCTGCTGAAGATCCTCGAAGGCACAGTGGCCAACGTGCCTCCCCAGGGGGGGCGCAAGCACCCGCACCAGGAGTTCTTCCAGATCGACACCGGCAACGTGCTCTTCATCTGCGGGGGCGCGTTCGTGGGGCTCGACCAGACCATTCAGCGCCGCGTGGGCCGCAAGATGCTCGGCTTCGGGGCCGACATCAAGACCTCGCGCGAGCGCGACCTCGGCGCCACCCTCGAGCTCGTCGAGCCCGAGGACCTCATCCGCTACGGGCTGATCCCCGAGTTCGTGGGGCGGCTGCCGGTCATCGGGGCCCTCCACGAGCTCGACAAGCCGGCCCTGATGCAGATTCTCACCCAGCCGCGCAACGCCATCACCCGCCAGTACGAGCGGCTGTTCGAGTACGAGAACGTCAAGCTCCAGTTCACCGAGGACGCCCTCGAGGCGATCGCCGAGTCGGCGCTCGATCGGAAGATCGGCGCGCGGGGACTGCGGATGATCATCGAGGACCTGATGCTCGACATCATGTACACCCTCCCGGGCCAGAAGAAGGTCCGCGAGTGCGTGATCACCCGTGAGGTCGTGCAGGCCAAGGGCGACCCGATCACGGTCATCGAAAAGGCTGGTTGATGGAAGTCTACGAAACGCTCCCGATCGTGCCGCTGCGCGACGTGGTCGTCTTTCCCCACATGATGATCCCGTTCGTCATCGGGCGGCCGTCGTCGACGCAGGCCCTCGAGCACGCCCTGATGAAGGACAAGCGCATCTTCCTCGCGGCGCAGCAGCTCGCGGTGGTCGACGACCCCAAGCCGACGGACATCTACACGATGGGCTGCATCGCCAACATCGTGCAGAGCCTGAAGTTGCCCGACGGCAACATCAAGGTCCTCGTCGAGGGCCTCGAGCGGGCCCGCGCGGTGGAGTGGAAGGAAGACAAGGGGTTCTACCGCGTCGTCGCCAAGCTCGTCCCCAAGCCCGACGACACCAACGAGGAGATCGAGGGCGCGATGAGCCGCGTCGTCTCGCTGTTCGAGCAGTACGTGAAGCTGTCGAACAACCTGCACTACGACGCCATGATCGCCGCCGTCCGCGTCGACGACGCCGGCAAGCTCGCCGACACCATCGCCGCCCACCTCGGGGTGGGGGTCGAGGAGAAGCAGAACCTGCTCGAGATCGTCCAGCCCCTGGGGCGGCTGACGCGCATCGCCAGCCTCCTCGAGGCCGAGGTCGACAAGCTGCAGGTCGACCGCCGCATCCAGTCTCGCGTGAAGAAGCAGATGGAGAAGGCGCAGAAGGAGTACTACCTCAACGAGAAGATGAAGGCGATCCAGAAGGAGCTGGGCCGCAAGGAGGACAAGGGCAGCGAGCTCGACGAGCTGAAGAAGAAGATCGAGGACGCCCGCATGCCCAAGGAGGTCGAGGAGAAGGCCGCCCAGGAGCTGAAGCGGCTCGAGGGCATGCCCCCGATGTCGGCCGAGGCGACGGTCTCGCGCAACTACCTCGACTGGCTCATCGCGGTGCCCTGGCACAAGAAGTCGCGCGAGAGCCGGGACCTCAAGAAGGCCGAGGGGATTCTCAACACCGACCACTACGGCCTGGAGAAGATCAAGGACCGCATCCTCGAGTTCCTCGCCGTCCGCACCCTCGTCCGCAAGCCGAAGAGCACCATCCTCACGTTCACCGGCCCCCCGGGGGTCGGCAAGACGTCGCTCGCGAAGTCCATCGCCCGCGCCACCAACCGCAAGTTCGTCCGGCTGTCGGTCGGCGGGGTGCGCGACGAGGCGGAGATCCGCGGCCACCGCCGCACCTACATCGGGGCGTTCCCCGGCCAGATCATCCAGATGATCAAGAAGGCCGGCACCATGAACCCGGTGTTCCTCCTCGACGAGGTCGACAAGATGTCGATGGACTTCCGGGGCGATCCGTCGGCGGCCCTCCTCGAGGTCCTCGACCCCGAGCAGAACCACACGTTCCTCGACCACTACCTCGACGTCGAGTACGACCTGTCGAACATCATGTTCGTGTGCACCGCCAACGTGCTGCACACCGTCCCCCAGGCCCTCCGCGACCGCATGGAGGTGCTGCAGCTCGCCGGCTACACCGAGCTCGAGAAGATCGAGATCGCCCGGACCTTCCTCGCCCCCAAGGCGGTGAAGGCGACGGGGCTCACCGACAAGAACATCCAGTTCAAGGACGAGGCGTTCGAGACCATCATCCGGCGCTACACCCGCGAGGCGGGGGTCCGCAGCCTCGAGCGCGAGGTCAACACCATCTGCCGCAAGGTGGCCCGCAAGGTGGTCCTCGAGGGCAGGCAGTTCTCGGAGGAGATCGCCGGCGAGCAGATCACCGGGTACCTCGGCGTCCCCCGCTACCGGCCGCAGGCGGCGGAGGAGAAGAACGAGGTCGGCATCGCGACCGGCCTCGCGTGGACCGAGGCGGGCGGCGAGCTGCTGCTCACCGAGTCGACCCTGATGCCCGGCAAGGGCCGGCTCACCCTGACCGGCAAGCTCGGCGACGTCATGCAGGAGTCGGCCCAGGCCGCGATGAGCTACGTGCGGTCGAAGGCCGAGGAGTTCGGCATCCGGAAGGACTTCCACCGGCGGACCGACGTCCACGTCCACGTCCCCGAGGGGTCGATTCCCAAGGACGGGCCCTCGGCCGGCATCACCCTCGCGACCGCGCTCGTGTCCAACCTCGCCAGCGTGCCCACGCGCCGCGACGTGGCGATGACCGGGGAGATCACCCTGCGGGGCAAGGTGCTGCCGATCGGCGGCGTCAAGGAGAAGGTGCTCGCCGCCCACCGGGCCGGCGTCAAGACCATCATCCTCCCGAAGGACAACGAGAAGGACCTCGCGGACATCCCCAAGCCGGTGCTCGACGTCCTCGAGCTGCACCTCGTCGAGTCGATGGACGAGGTGCTGAAGATCGCCCTCGCCGAGCCGCTCGTGTCGCTGCTCTCGGCCGGGGAGGACGTCGAGTCGGCGACCACCGCGGACGGCGGCGTGATGCACTAGCCAGGAGATTTGCGCCGCAGAACGGCGTGGGCTCCCGGCGCGGCTGGCCGGTGCCAGGCGGAGCCGAAGGCGCGACGATTGGCGGGCTGGCGGCCCGGAAGATTCGGCTCGCAGCCGCGCTTCCCGCCCGACCGCCTTCTCCGGGCGTCCGCGCGGCAGCCTCGGCGGCCTCTCGTTGGCGGCGGTCGCGTTTGATCAGCGGAACGGCCGACGTCCGGGCCGCGGTCCCCCCCGGCGGATGAAGATTCACACCGCGGAGTTCGTCAAGAGCGTCGGTGCCGACAGCCCGCTCCCCGACCCGCGGCTTCCCCAGGTCAGCCTCATCGGGCGGTCGAACGTCGGCAAGTCGACCCTGATCAACGCCCTCGCGCGCCGCAAGATCGCGCGGGCCGGCGGCGCCCCCGGCACCACCCGCCTCCTCAACGTCTACCGCATCGTCCTCGCCCGGCGCCGCGGCGAGCTGCTGCTCATCGACCTCCCCGGCTACGGCTACGCCCGCGGCGGGGCGGAGAGCACGCGGGTCTTCGACCGCCTCACCGAGCGCTACTTCCGCCGCGATACCACACCGGCCGCGGACCGCGCGGCACGAAGCGGCCCCGCCGACCCACCGGCGCCGCGCGCGCCCATGGGGGCGGTCCTGCTCGTCGACGTCCGCCACCCGGGACTCCAGAACGACCGCAACGCCCTCGGCTGGCTGACCGGCCTCGATATGCCCCTCGTCGTCGCCGCCACCAAGATCGACCGCCTCGCGCGCTCCGCCCGCCAGACGAAGCTGCGGGCGCACGAGAAGGCGCTCGCCCACCGGGTGCTGCCGGTCTCGGCGAAGCGCGGCGACGGCCTGCCCGAGCTGTGGACCGCGCTGCTCGCCATCGCCGACGGCGCCCCGCCCCCCGAGGCAGCAGGCCGGCTATCGCCGGCGGCGCCATGAGACTCAGCGGACCGCGCTCCCCGAGACGGCAGCCGGCCATCGCCGGCAGCGCCATGAGACTCAGCGGACCGCGGCCGGCGCACAGACCGTCAGTACGTGCCCACCCCGTCGAGTGCGGTAGGGACGCGTCGCGCCGGGGCTGGCGACATAGTTGTCGCCGGCCGGATACAGCTCGCGAAAGGCCTCGATCGCCACGGCCTCGACGTTGTCCGGGTTGATCTTGCACTCGACGAGATCGACACGGTCACGGCCGCGGCGGATGACGAAGTCGACCTCCCGGTGCGACTTGTCCCGCCAGTAGAAGACCTGCGCATCCCCGAACCGGACGCGGAGGGTGTCCAGCACGAGGTGTTCCCACAACAGGCCCCGGTCGTCGTCCCGGATGCTGTCCCATCCCTTCTCGCACGTCACGAAGCCGGTGTCGAAGGCGTAGCACTTCGGGCGGCTGACGATCTCGCGCGCGCCGCCGCCGTGAAAGGGACGGAGCAGATGCACGGCATGGGCGGTCGCCAGCGCCTCGACCCAGGACATGGCCGTCGGCCGGCTCACCTCGCTCCGCTTCGCCAGGCGGCCGTAGTCGAGCTGACCGCCGCTCTGGCGCATCAGCAGGCGGAACAACGTCAGGAACCCGAGGCGGTTGCGGACCGCGTACAGCTCCAGGATGTCGCGCGCATAGAATCCGTCGAGCCATTCGGTGAAGAATACCGGGGCCTTTTGCGGGGCGAGCAGGGGCTCGGGCAGTCCGCCGTGCAGCAGGCGGCGGTCCAGGTCCGGCGCCCCGAGCCAGTCCGCGCATTCATCCCACAGGACGGGGCACAGGTGGACCGACTCCTTCCGTCCGGTGAGCGCATCGCGGAACTTGCGGGTCGCGGCGAGCGTCGAGGAGCCCGTCGCCAGCACCCGGAGCCGAGGGTACGCATCGGCGGCGATCTTCAGCAGACGGCTGGGATCGGCCAGACGGTGCACCTCGTCGAAGATCAGCGTCGAACCAGGCGCCTGCCCGTCGAGAAACAGCTCCGGGTCCGCGAGCGTGCGCTCGACGGAGGGCAGGTCGCAATTCAGGTAGACCGCGTCCGGCAACATGCGGGCGAGCGTGGTCTTGCCGACGCGGCGGACCCCGGAGAGCCAGACGACGGTTCGGCGAGACCAGGCGGCGGCTATCCGGTCCAGCCAGGGGGTGCGTCCGATCACAAGTGTATTTTATATTTGGACGCCTGAATAACAAATACACTTGCCACCAGCGGCTCGTTCGGGCAATGCGCAGGCCCCCCACGGTTGCCCGGCTCAGCCCAAGCACGCCGGACTCGCCTGATGGACGCTCGGAACGGGCTCCGGTTTGGCCAGGGCGACTGCCTGGCAGGTGGTCTTGCGGATGGACGTGCAGATGACAAACAGATTTCGGTCAGTCACGGCCAGCCGGAGCCGTTTGGGGGGGCGCCGGGCGGGATGCCCACCCGGCCGGCGTGGTCCGGGGCCTGCCCGTTGTCGGGCACCTCAGCCGGCGGGCTCCGGGGGCAGCGGCGGCAGGCCGACGGCGACCAACGCCTGCTCGACGGCCTGCTGGGTGGCGGTGCCGGCCGCGAGATCCGCCGCGGCTTGGCGGATGACGTCGGCCGCCACCCAGAGCCGGACCCGCTGGGGCATCAGCTCGGTCAGGGCGCGGAAGAAGATGCGCTCGACCTGCTCGCGGTTGGCGGCGCCGGCGCCTTCCACCGTAATCTGGGTGGCCAGATTCGTGCCCCCCTCGATGGCGAGATAGAAAGCGTGGCTCAGGATCGTCGAGTTCCAGTGCTCGGCGCCGTAGCAGCACCACTCCGGGACCCAGGCCAGCAGCTCCGCGTTCTGGAACAGAGCCCCGGAATAGAACACGAACCGGTCGTCGGTCGGGTTCACGCCCAGGGCGAACTCGTACCGAAGCTGGTAGACCCCCGTCTGCAGGCGCACCGACCACGGGTCCGACAGCGACCGGAGCGTTCCCGCCGCGTACTCGCTGCCGTACTCGTAGGTGCCGGCGGCGCCCGCCCCCTCATGGAAGAACCCGGCCGACACCGCGAAGATGTCGGAGTAGCTCTCGTTCATGGCGCGTTCGTGGGCCGAGGCGATGATGAACTCTCCGTCGTCGCCGCACAGGGCCGGGGCCGGCACGAACTCTTCGGGCTCGACTTCGTAGAGGAACTGGGTCTCGGGGCAGGTGTACGTCTCGCCCTGCCACTCGAAGCTCGTCGGTCCGAGCCGCCCGGTGACGCTCCCGCTCGAGAGCGGCCCCCCGGCCCGCTGCGCGACCGAGAAGTACGTGAGGCCGTGCATCAGCTCGTGCGCGACGGTGTGCAGGGCGACGCGCGGCTGCGTCTCCTCCGAGTCTCGGGCCACCCGGCGCTGGCCGAAGACGTAGACGCCGGTGCCCTCCGGGCCGAGCGGCGGCGGGGCGGCGAGGGCGTTGAGGAAGCTGTTGTTGACGATGCTGATGATGCGGCCGTTGCGGCCGTCGAGCCCTGGCCACCCGTGCCGCTGCGCGAAGTAGTCGTAGGTCCAGCCCATGTGCACGTGGGCGTCGACCACCGCCGAGTCGTCCCAGATGTTGTCGGCGTCGGCTCCGACGTCGCGCGACGTCCAGCGCTGGACGCGAAACGGCCCCGGCGCGATCAACTCGACGAGCCGCTCCACGTCGAAGCCAGCGTCGAGGGTCACGATCTCGCCGGGGCGCAGGCCGTCGCGCGCCTCGTACCGCCCGCCCTCCTGCGTCGTGCTGATCTTCTTGGTGTCGCCGAGGAACCCGGCGCCGGTCCCGACCGCGGACTGCGCGTGGAACGCCGCTTCCTTCCGCACGACGACGCCGTCGACGGCGGATACGAAGTAAGTGTACCAGTCGTCCATCATCAGGGAATACGCCAGCTCGTACGAGCCGCCCACCAGCGGCAGGATGACCAGCTCCCCCGGCAGGCCGTCCCCCGCGGCCGCGCCGATCCGCTGCACGAGGCGGCTCGCGGCCTCCCCGGCGCTCAGCACCGGCGCGGTGTCGATATCGATATCCGTGTAGAGGGTGCCGAAAAGCGAGACCGTCACGCCCCGGTCGAGCTGCCGCGAGACGCCGCCGCCGTGCACCTGCACGCCCTGGTGGAACTGCGCGAGGTACTCGTGGGTTCGCCCCGCCAGACTGCGGTCGGGTTGGCGGGACACGACGACGAGCTCGCCGCTCCGCGTCAGCCCGTCGATGGTCGCATCCCACTGCCGCAACTCGTCGACGCCGGCCGAATCGCCAACCGCGACGGACAACTCTCCCGGCAACAACTGGGCGCCGGCCGGCCGGCCCGTGGTCAGAATCACGACCCCCACAAGGGCCGACGCCATGACGAGTCGCGGAGCGGTACGCATTTTCGGTTCCTCGGTGGCAGCCGGGGCCCGGCGTCCGACCCCACAACGGACCGGTTCTCGCCGGGCGGCGCCCCTCCCTCCCAGTCTATGCCGGGGGAAGGGCCGGCGGCAATCGGACGACGCCGGAAGGCGGCAATCGGACGACGCCGGAAGGCGGCAATCGGACGACGCCGGAAGGCGGCAATCGGACGACGCCGGAAGGCGGCAATCGGACGACGCCGGAAGGCGGCAATCGGACGACGCCGGAAGGCGGCAATCGGACCGCCGGAAGGCGGCGGTCCACGCTCAGGGGGCGCGGAAGCGGCGCCCGGAGGCGACCGATCATGGCCGCGGCCGCCGGCGGCGACGCTTCACGCGGGCACGAGCGACGGAACCGTTATACTTGGAGGTTGCAGTCGGCGGCCGGCCCCGCGCGAACGGGCCCGGCCCTGCGACAGGAGACAGTCACCATGCGAAGGACGCGTCAGGGCCTCGCCGCCGTCGTCCTCGTGCTCGCCGTCGCGACCGCGGCGGCGGGGCAGGCCGGCCGCGAGGTCTTCCCGTTCCCCGTCACCACGTTCGAGCTCGACAACGGGCTCACGGTGGTCGGGGTCGACTACGACAGCCCCGGCATCGTCGCCTACTACACGGTGGTGCGCACCGGCTCGCGGAACGAGGTCGAGCCGGGCTTCTCGGGCTACGCGCACTTCTTCGAGCACATGATGTTCCGGGGCACCGAGAAGTACCCCACCGAGGCCTACAACGCGGTGGTCAAGCGCATCGGGGCCGACTCGAACGCGTTCACCACCACCGACTGGACCACCTACTACATCGTGGCGAGCTCGGACGCGCTGGAGACCATCGTCGACCTCGAGTCCGACCGCTTCCGCAACCTGCGGTACTCCGAGGAGGACTTCCGCACCGAGGCCGGCGCCATCCTCGGCGAGTACAACCTGAACTTCTCGAACCCGGTGGCGCTGCTGCGCGAGACCCTGCACGACCTCGCGTACACCACCCATCCCTACAAGCACACGACGATAGGGTTCCTGGAGGACATCCGGGAGATGCCCAACCACTACGACTACAGCCTGCAGTTCTACGACCGCTACTACCGGCCCGAGAACTGCATCGTCGTCGTGGTGGGCGACTTCGACCAGGCCGAGCTCGAGCGGCTCGCCCGCGAGTACTACGGGGGGTGGGAGCGCGGCGGCTTCGAGCCGCAGATTCCGGCGGAACCGCCGCAGACCGAGACGCGCTCCACCCGCATCGCGTGGCCCAACCCGACCCTGCCGTTCCTGATGATGGGCTATCACGCGCCGGCGTTCTCGGACGAGCGCATCGACATGCCCGCCCTCGACGTCCTCTCGCAGCTCCTGTTCTCGCAGACCTCGCCCCTCTTCCGGCACCTGTACCTGGAGGAGCAGGTCGTCGACGCCCTGCAGGGGGGCGCCCTCGACAGCCGCGACGCGCCGCTGTTCACGATCATCGCGCGCATCACCGACCCGGCCCGGGTCGACTACGTGCGGGACGCGGTGGTCGCCGAGATCGAGCGGTTGAAGACCGAGCCGGTCGACGAGGCGGTGCTTGCGGCCACCAAGTCGCACATGCGTTACGCGTTCGCGATGGGCCTCGACAACCCGGGCGCCATCGCCCAGACGCTGGGACACTACCTGCAGCTCACGCAGGACCCGGAGACCGTGAACCGGGTCTACGCGCTCTACGACGCGGTCTCGCCGGAGGACATCCGGATGGTGGCAAACCGTTATTTCGCCGACACCAACCGGACGGAGGTCGTGCTGACCCAGGAGGAAACCCGATGACGGCTGCAGTCCCTCTTCGACACCGCCGGGCCGAAACCGGTGGTTCGGGTTCCCGCTCCGCGCGGCGTTCTCGATGCACGCCCGCGTTTCGACGCCGCCCGTCGCTCACCCCCGGCCCGGGAGCCGGCGGCGGGGCCGCGCCCTCCCGGCGCGCGCGGCTGGCGCGGCTCGTCGCAGCCGGCCTCGTCCTCGCGCTCGCGGGCGCCGGCCCCGGCGTGTCGACCGCGGGCCAGTCCGATTCCGCCCTCGTCACGCTGCCCGCGCCCGACTCGCCGCTGGTGACGTTGCGCGTCGGCTTCCGCACCGGGTCGGTCGACGACCCGGCCGGCAAGAACGGGCTCAACGCCCTGACGGCGCTGACGATGGGCCGCGGCGGCACCGAGGCGATGACCTACGAGGCGATCACCGAGGCGCTCTATCCGTGGTCCGCGTCGATCCGGGCGCAGTTCGACAAGGAGATGACGGTGATCGTGGGCGAGGTGCACCGCGACCACCTCGACCCGTTCTTCGACATCGTGCGCGACCTCGTGGTCGAGCCGCGTTTCGACCCCGCCGACTTCGAGCGGAACCGCGACTTCCTGACCAACACCGTGGTGTCGACGCTGCGCGGCAGCAACGACGAGGAACTCGGCAAGGAGGCCCTGAACGCCCTGCTCTACGCCGGCCACCCCTACGCCGCCCCCGCCGTCGGGACCGAGCAGGGGCTGGCGGCGCTGACCCTCGACGACGTGCGGGCGTTCCACCGCGAGCGCTACACGCGGGCGCGGGTGCTCGCGGGCATCGCCGGCGGCTATCCCGCCGGCTTCGGCGAGCGGGTCGAGCGCGAGCTGCTCGACCGCCTGCCGGCGGGAGGCGACGCGCCAGCCGATCTGCCGGCCCCGCGGGACCTCGACGGCGTCGAGCTGCTGCTGGTCGACAAGGACGCCATCGCCACCGCGATCTCCATCGGCTTTCCCATCGACCTCACCCGCGCCGACGACGACTTCTACGCCCTGATGGTCGCCAACTCCTACTTCGGCGAGCACCGCACGTTCAACGGTCTGCTGATGAACAAGATGCGCGGACAGCGGGGACTCAACTACGGCGACTACTCGTACATCGAGCACTTCGTCCAGGACGGCGGGTCGCGCCTGCCGATCCCGAACATCCCGCGGCGCCAGCAGTTCTTCAGCATCTGGATCCGGCCGGTGCCGCACCACAACGCCCACTTCGCGCTGCGGCAGGCCCTGCGCGAGCTGCGCGTCCTCGTCGACGACGGCCTGAGCGCGGCCGACTTCGAGGCCACCCGCGAGTTCCTGATCAACTACTCGAAGCTGTACGTGCAGACGAGCAGCCGACGCCTCGGCTACCACATGGACTCGGCCGCGTACGGCGCCGCGTACTTCATCGACGAGATCCAGCGCCGGTTGCCCGGGCTGACCGTCGACGACGTCAACGCCGCGATCCGCCGGCACCTGCAGGCCGACGACCTCGCGGTCGCCGTCGTCACCCGCGACGCCGCCGCGTTCCGCGATCGCCTGCTCGCGAACGAGCCGTCGCCGCCCACCTACAACGCCGCCGTGACCGACGCGATCCGCACCGAGGACGCGCTGATCGAGGCGTTCGAGATCGCCGTCAATACCGACCGGGTGCGGGTGGTCCCGGTCGAGGAGATGTTCCGCGAGGTTTCCCCGGCGCCCCGGACCGATCAGTGAGAGGGACCAGCCGCCCGAGGCCGAGCCCGTCGCACGTCCGGGCCTCGGGCTCGGGGAGGGCCAGCGGGGCGAGAGGGACCACCGGCCCGAGGCCGAGCCCGCCGCCGCGCAGACGCAGCGAGAACAGCCGCCGTCGCGCGCGGCCGGCGGCTCACGACCGATCACCGTCCTGACCCGATACCGGCAGACGCCCGCCGTCAGGCGCCGGGCCGCCCGCATGGGCGGCCCCGGGTCGCGCCGTTTGCACGCCGCCGAACCGTCGCGGCCCTCCACATGCCAAGATGCCCGATCCCGTCCAGACCACGACCGTGCTGCTCGGAACCGCCGCCTCGCTGGCGATCGTCCACACCCTGATCGGCATCGACCACTCGCTGCCCCTCGCCGCCCTGGGGCGCGCCCGGGGATGGGCGCTGGGCCGGACGCTGCTGGTGACCGGCGTCTGCGGCGCCGGCCACGTCGCGTCGTCGGTCGTGATCGGCGCGGCGGGGGTGGGCCTCGGCGTCGCGACCGACTCGCTGCTCCGGATCGAGTCGGTCCGCGGCGAGCTGGCGGCGGCCCTGCTGCTCGCCTTCGGTCTCTCGTACACCGCCTGGGCCCTGTGGCCGCGGCGCCGCGTACGCGGAGACAGGAACACCCCGGCGACGCGGGTCCGGGCAGGCGACGGGCTCGAGTCAGCGCCCGGGGCGGCGCCGGGGAACGAGGCCGGGCGGGATGCGGGCGGCGGCCGGGCCGGCGACATCCGCGGCCTGACCGCGTGGGCGCTCTTCGTCGTCTTCGTGCTCGGCCCCTGCGAGCCGCTCATCCCCCTGATGGTCGTGCCGGGGCTGGCCGGCGACTGGCTGGCCGTCGCGGCGGTGGCCGGGGTGTTCGGGCTGCTGACGATCGGGGTGATGCTGGCCGCGGTCACCGCCGCCTGGCACGGCATCGGGTGGATCGGCCAATCGGCCCGGCATCGCGGCGGAGAGCTCGCGCACGCAGCCGCCGGCCTCGTCGTCACCGCGAGCGGCGCCGCGGTGCTCTGGCTCGGCCTGTAGGCACCGTCTCCGGAAACCTGCGCCGGATCGAACGACCTGCCGGCCGAGTACCTTGGCCCCGAAGCAGAAGAGTGGGAACCGTCTCCGGAAACCCGCGGCGAACCGAACCTGCGCGGGCGCCGCGGGTCGTCATCGCCGTCCTGACGGAACAGCGTGATCTACGGCGTGACCGTCACGGTGACGTCCTGGTACGTCTGGAGACCGCCGTCGTGGGCGAGGGCGCGCAGGACGTACTCGCCGGGCCGGCTGAAGGTGACCGCGGTCTCCCAGCGGCCGTCCTCGGGCGCCTCGGGGGTCGACCAGCCCGGCGACCAGGGCGAGTCGTGCCCGACCCGGGTGTCCTCCCACGTGACGATCTGCGGCGGGTCGAACGTCACCCCCCCGGCGCCCCGGTAGACGAACCACGAGAACCGAAGCCCGGTCGCACTGTCGGTGGTGATGCGACCCGGCCGCCGGGGGTTCGCGGGGGCGAGCGGCCGTGCCTGCGGAACGTCGTCGTCGGTGACCGTCGCGGCGAGCGCCAGCGGCTCGTCCACCCGCGCAGTGCGGGTCGGCTCGCCCTCGACGGTCAGCACGGGAGCGGCGTTCTCCGCGAGCTCGGGGGTCGAGCCGGCGGCGCCGGCCGCCCCGAAGTTCGCCTGAATCACCAGGTCGTCGATGAAGTAGTCGCGCCTGAGGGTGGCGTAGGCGCGCTGGGTCTCGCCGTTGGCGGTGAGGGTCCACACCAGCTCGCGGTCGCCGAAGTCGGCGGGCACGCGGACGCTGAACACGAAGCGGTTCCGCCGCGGCTGGAAGCGGGTCGGCTGGCCCCGGTCGGGGCCGCCGGGCTCGATGGCGTTCTCCGGCCCGACCGGGACGTCGAGGACCTGCTCCCAGTTCCGGTTCATGTAGCCGAAGACGAGGTCGAACGACCCGTCCTCGTTCTGCACCCAGCCCTCGTAGGCGGGCGAGATGCTCTGCCCGCTCGCGAACGACTGCTGGGCGCGGGCGTCCGGCCCCGCCGCCAGCGCCGCGAGCAGGGCCAGGAACGCCACCCCGCGGGATGACGGAAGGCAGCCGGCTGTTCTCCGAAACATGCTCACGCCCCGAACCGGCCTACTGGCCGCCGTCGACGTCGACCGGCGTCTCGAAGTAGTCGCTGCCGCACACGAGGCAGCCGATGTCCAACCGCCCGTCGGCCGCCCGCAGCCGCTCGCGCTCGGCGACCTCGGCCGCGAACTCCTCGTCGTCCATGTAGATCGCCTGAATCAGGTTGATGAACATGTTGTCGACGGACCGGTGGCCCGACCCCGACCAGTTGCGCGGATCGACCACGTTGGGGTTGGTCGGCGTGTTGTTGAAGTAGCCGCTCAGGTGGAGGATGGTGCCCTTCGGGAGCAGCGGCGCCGCGTCGTCCTCGTACTTGTAGACCCGCACCCAGTTGTGGTCGTAGCCCGAGCAGTTGAGGGTCTCGACGGTGTCGCCCCACACCGCCTCGAGGCACATCCTGACGCCGGGGGCGTGCATGTGCGGCTCGTAGACGCTGATCTTGGTGTTCTCGGGCAGCGTGAAGTAGGCGTCCATCCGCTGGTTGTCCTGCATCGGCAGGATGTCGATGTCGGGGCCGTTCCCGAAGAAGAGCAGCTCCACCTCCTTGGTGGGCTCGTAGCCGCGGGGATGGAACTTGAAGCCGACCTCGATGCGGGCGGTGGTGTCGACGCCGTTCGAGTGGAGGTGCGTCGACGGGAAGAGGAGCTGCGACTGCGCCTTCAGGATGGGCCCCGCGTCGGCGTCGAAGACGTCGGCGTTCCGCCCCACCTCGTGGACCGGCCACGAGTAGAAGTCCCCCGGATCGTCGTCCGGCCCCATGCTGTACAGCGCCGAGTGGTGCACGACGAAGAGCCCGCCGACGGTGTCCGACCGCACGCCGCGCGGCAGGTCGTTGCGCTCCTTGTACTCGACGGCGGCGACGTAACGGTCCTCGGTCAGTCCGGTCTCGACCTGGCCGAGCACGCCCCACCAGTCCGGCGCCTCGGCCGCGACCTCGAAGGTCGGGGACGACACGATGAGGTCGGGCTGGCCGATCTCCCACTCGTCGATGTCGATGAACGGCGGCGGCTCGGGCATGTCCGCGGGCTCGCCGCGCGGGGCCCCGTTGTCGACCCACGTCGCGATGGCCGCGATCTCGGCGTCGCTCAGCGACCAGTCGTCCTTGAAGCGCTGGATGCCGATGTCCTTCTCGATGTACCAGGGCGGCATGACCCCCATGCGGTTGCGCAGCCCCGTCCGCTGCTTGATCGACCGCGCCCAGGGACGGACGTCCTCGTAGGTGATGAGCGACATCGGGGCCAGCGAGTTGGGCCGATGGCACTTCTGGCAGCTCCGCTGCAGAATCGGCGCGATGTCCCGCGTGAACGTGGGCGACTCCGCCGCCGGCTGGGCCGCGGCCGGGACCGCCCCCGCAAGACCGACCACCGCCGCCAGCACGCCGGCCAGCCAGCGGGAAATACGCACGCCGTGATCTGATGTCGCGTTCATGACCGCTCCCCGTTGTGGACGAAAGTAGCCTATTATCTCCCGGATGGGGCGGTCGGCGTCAACGTCGACCGCCGCCGGGAGCGCAACCCTGAGACGAGGAGGTCTGCCATGCATCGGAAGCAGCCGGATCGGTGGCGCTGGGGGCTCGTGGCGTGCGCGGTCGGCGCCGCGTCGTTCTTCCTGATCGGCCACGCCCGCCAGGCGCAGACGACCTTCACGGGCACCTCGTTCCGGGTCGCCTCGGAGGGAGTCAACGTCTCTTCGCGCGGCTTCGAGGCCGGCGCCCGCACCCACTGGCACACCCACAGCGCGCAGCTCCTCTTCGTCAAGGAGGGCCGGCTGCGTTACCAGGTCGAGGGCCAGCCGGTGGGCGAGATCGGCCTGCACGAGACGACGTACCTGCCCCGGGGCGTCCGCCACTGGCACGGGGCGACCCCCGACGAGCCGCTCACGCACGTCTCGGTGACCTTCCCGAACGACGCCGGCGAGCCGCTGCCCATCGAGTGGATGGAGCCGGTGACCGACGACGTGTACTCGAGCGGCGCGGACCGCTGACTGGCCGCCGCCGGTCGCAGCCCAGGCCGTCGACGATGGACACGAGCCGATACGCCCCACCGTCGCGAGACGCCGCCCTGGCCCTCGTGCGCGAGACGGATCTGCCGGGGCTGATGGCGCGGGCCTCGGCCCTGCGCGACGCCGGGTTCGGCCGCGCCGTCAGCTACTCGCGGAAGGTGTTCATCCCCCTCACCAAGCTGTGCCGCGACGTCTGCCACTACTGCACGTTCGCCCGCCCCCCGCGGCCCGGCGAGCGGGGGTACATGACCCTCGACGAGGTCCTCGACGTGGCCCGGCAGGGGGCCCGCGCCGGCTGCCGGGAGGCGCTGTTCACGCTGGGCGACAAGCCCGAGCTGCGCTATCCGCAGGCCCGCGACGAGCTCGAGGCCCTCGGCTACCCCACCACCATCGCGTACCTGACGGCCGCCGCCCGCGCCGTCCTCGACGAGACCGGCCTGCTGCCCCACGCCAATCCCGGCGTCGTCACCCGCGACGAGCTGATCGCCCTCCGCGAGGTGTGCCCGTCGCAGGGGCTGATGCTCGAGAGCGCGTCGCCCCGCCTGCTGGCACGGGGCGAGGTCCACCACGGCTCGCCCGACAAGGACCCCGCCGCGCGCCTCGAGACGATGCGGGCGGCGGGCGAGCTGGCCATCCCCTTCACGTCGGGCATCCTCATCGGCATCGGCGAGACCCGCCGGGAGCGCATCGAGGCTCTGCTCGCGCTGCGCGACCTGCACGACGAGCACGGACACATCCAGGAGATCATCGTCCAGAACTTCCGGGCCAAGCCGGACACCCGCATGGCGGACGCGCCCGAGCCGACGCTCGAGGACCTGCAGTGGACCATCGCCTGCGCGCGGCTCGTCTTCGGCCCCGACATGGCGATACAGGCGCCGCCCAACCTGACCCCGGACGGCTACCGCGCCCTCGTCCGGGCCGGTATCAACGACTGGGGCGGGGTGTCGCCGGTGACCCCCGACCACGTCAACCCCGAGGCGCCGTGGCCGCACCTCGAGCAGCTCGAGCGCGAGACGGCGCGCGAGGGCAAGGCGCTGACGGAGCGGCTCACCGTCTATCCCGCCTACGTGCGGCGCCTCGACGCGTGGGTGGCGGAGCCGCTGCGCGCGGCGGTCCTGCAGGCCTCCGACGCCGAGGGGTTCGCGCGGGAGAGCGCGTGGTCGCCCGGCGACGCCGACGCGGTGCTGCCGGCCGCGCTGCTCGACCGCCTCGCGCGCCCGGCCGCGCCGGCGCCGACCCCGGCGACGCGCGCGCTGTGCGAGAAGGCGGCGCGCGGCGACGGGCTCGACGAGGCGGAGATCGCGGCGCTGTTCTCCGCGCGCGGCGACGACCTCCTGGCGGTGGTGCGCGCGGCCGACGCGCTGCGCCGCGAGGTCAACGGCGACGACGTCACCTATGTCGTCAACCGCAACATCAACTACACGAACGTCTGCTACTTCAAGTGCCGGTTCTGCGCGTTCTCGAAGGGCAAGCTCAGCGAGAACCTGCGGGGCGCGCCCTACGACCTCGACCTCGACGAGATCGCCCGCCGCAGCACCGAGGCGTGGGAACGCGGGGCCACCGAGGTGTGCATGCAGGGGGGCATCCACCCCGAGTACACCGGCGCCACCTACCTGGACATCTGCCGCACCGTCAAGGCCGCCGTCCCCGCGATGCACGTCCACGCGTTCTCGCCGCTCGAGGTCTGGCAGGGGGCGGCCACCCTCGGCGTGTCGCTCGAGTCGTTCCTCGGTCAGTTGCGAGCGGCGGGGCTCGGCACGCTGCCCGGCACCGCGGCCGAGGTGCTCGACGACGAGGTGCGGCGCGACCTGTGCCCCGACAAGCTGTCGACCGGCCAGTGGATCGAGGCGATGGAGACCGCGCACCGGGTCGGGTTCCAGACCACCGCCACCATCATGTACGGCCACATCGACCGCCCCCGGCACTGGGCGCGGCACCTCGCGCGCATCCGCGCGCTGCAGGCGCGCACCGGCGGGTTCACCGAGTTCGTGCCCCTGCCCTTCGTGCACATGGAGGCGCCGATCTATCTCAAGGGCCGGGCGCGGCGCGGCCCGACGTTCCGCGAGACCCTGCTCATGCACGCGGTCGCCCGCCTCGCCCTGCATCCGCTGATCACCAACATCCAGGCCTCGTGGGTGAAGCTGGGGCCGCGCGGCGTGCGCGCCTGCCTCGCGGCGGGGGTGAACGACCTCGGCGGAACCCTGATGAACGAGAGCATCACCCGGGCGGCCGGCGCGGGCTTCGGCCAGGAGCTGACGCCGGAGGAAATGGAGGCGGTGATCGCCCGGGCCGGCCGCAGCCCGCGGCAGCGGTCCACGACCTACGGCGAGCCCCCGGCCGGGCAGGTGGCGCGGTCGTTCGGGGCCGCCGACCTGCGTCCGGTGGTGCAGACGCCGAGCCCGGCGTGGGCGCGTTCCGGCGCGCGCGAGGCGCTGGTCAGACCCGGGCTCGAGGCGGCCGGCGAGGGGACCGTCGGTCGGGAAGGGTAACGCGAAGTCCGCGACGACCCGAGGCCCGGTCCGCGTGGAGGCCGCGCCCCGGCGCACGCGACATGGTTGAACGCGAGAGGCGACACACATCCGCGACGAACCGAACCCGGTCCACGACTCGCGCGGCGAGTCCGACCGGACAAAGGAGACGAACCGATGAGTGACGAACGCGCAATCGGCGAACGACTGGTGAAGGCGTTGAAGCGACCGGCGATCGGGGGACCGACGGCCCTGGTGGTGCTGCTGGTGACCGCGTTCTACGGGTGGTCGTTCACCTGCCCTTGCGAACGCACGCCGGGCGCCGTCCTCTTCGGCTACGAGCAGCCGTTTCCCGTCGACGACTGGGCGTTCGCCAACGACGTGACGTTGTGCCAGATCCAGATCAACGCCGGCTTCCGGCCGCACGCCATCAACCTGAACTGCTTCGCGAACGAAGAGGGCGACCTCTACCTGAGCTGCTCGAGCTGCGACGGCAAGCTCTGGTCCGGCTTCGCGATCCGCGACCCCCGGGCCTGGCTGCGCCTCGACCGCAACGTCTACCCGGTCCACCTCACGCGGATCGTCGACCCCGGCGAGCTCGACATGGCATGGGTCGCGAGGCTCGACAAGCTCCATTCCCTGGAGGAGCCGGCCAACCCGCCGGTGCCCCTCGGCTCCCCGCGGCCCGATGGCTGGTGGACGTTCCGCGTCCGGTGGCGCACGTAGCCCGCCCACCGTCGCCTGCGGCTCTGCCGGGCGCCCCCCGATGGCGCGCGACCGACGGGCGCGCCGGCCGCGCTACGGCGCGGCGTCCTCCCGGTAGTCCGCGCCGGTCAGGCTGGTCAGCGCGGCCCGCTGCCACTCGCGCAGCCGGCGCCGCAAGTCCGCCGTGACGGCGGGCTCGCTCGCGGCCAGGTTGCGGCTCTCCGCCCGGTCGGCGCGCAGGTCGAACAGCTCGACGCCCGAGCCGCGCGAGCCGTCGACGACGAGCTTGTAGTCGCCGCCCATGAGCACGCGCGCGCCCGCGAAGTCGCGCTCGTCGACGGCCGGATAGCGGATGTTGCGGAAGTTCCGGGTCGGAATGCCGTCCATCAGCTTGACGAGGGGCGTCGTCCCCGCCTGCAGCGCGGGATCCATGTAGGGGTCGTGGTCCCGGCCCGCGAGGCCGCCGACGGCGAAGCTCCAGAAGAAGACGGGCGCCGGCCGCGACGTCATGCCGCCGTCGATGAGGGGCCCGAGGTCGATGCCGTCGAGGGGCCGGTCGGGTACCGGCTGCCCCGCGAGGGCGGCCAGGGTGGGCAGGATGTCGCTGGTCACCGCGGCCACGTCGGTCGCGCGCGGCGCGGCGATGCGCGCCGGCCATTCGATGATGCCGGGGACGCGGATGCCGCCCTCGTACATGGTGCCCTTCAGACCGCGCAGCGGCGTCTCCGCCAGCCCGCTGCGGGGCGTGCCGTTGTCGCCGTTGTACCAGAGCAGGGTGTTCTCGCGCAGCCCCGCCTCGTCGAGGTGGTCGCGCAGCGTGCCGATGGCGCGGTCCATGGCGGTGATCTCGGCGTAGCGCTCGCGCAGGACGTCGCCGAGCGGACGCTCGATCTGGAGGCCGGTCTCGTTCGAGGTCAACGGGACCATGCGGTCCGCGTACTGCGCGGGCAGCTCGTCGTAGAGGGCAAGGTCCTCCTCCAGTCCCTGGTAGGGCTCGTGGGGCGAGCCAAACCAGACGACGGCGAGGAACGGCTTGCCGTCCGCGGCCGCGCGGTCGATGAACCGGATGGCCTCGTCGACGACGATGGCCGAGCTCTCGCCCTCGAACCGCTCGGGCGGCCCCCCGTTGCGCGACAGGGTCGGGTGCAGCTCGAAGAAGTTGTCGTGCGACAGCCACTCGTCGAAGCCCATCGCCCCCGGGTTGAGGGGCGAGCCGGCCTTCACGGTGCCGACGTGCCACTTGCCGAAGTGGCCGGTCGCGTAGCCGGCGTCACGCAGCACGTGGGCGATGGTGATCTCCTCCGGCCGCATCGACCAGTTCGGCGCGAACGTGCCGTAGCGCACCGGATGGCGCCCCGTCAGCACGCTGCCACGCGTCGGCGAGCACGACGGGTGCCCGGCGTAGAAGCGGTCCATCCGCAGGCCCGAAGCGGCCATGGTGTCGAGGACCGGCGTCTGCAGGTAGGCGTGCCCGTTGTAGCCGGTCTCCTCCCAGCCGTGATCGTCGCCCATGAGGAGGACGACGTTCGGGCGGTCGACGAGCTGTCCCTGCGCGAGCACCACGGGCAACGCCGCGAGGCACGCCAGAACGAGTCCCGGAACTCCCCAGGCAAGTCGCTTCTTGTTCATCGGGTGATCCTGCCACCAACCGAATCGGACGACAACCGACGCGGGTCCCGCGCAGTTCCGGAGCGGTTGGCGGTTGGCCCGCGCGGGCGGCCGGTGTAGGCTGAGGCTTCTCGCGTACCCCCAGGGAGGGCTCGATGCGCATCGTCCTTTTCGTCGCACTCACTATCGTCGTGCTCCTGTCGCCCGCAGCGTACGCCCAGGAAGGCCAGGGCTTCGCGGCCGAGGGGATTCCCGCGGTGCCACTGCCCGACGCCCCCGTGGTCTACGACACCGCGGCGGGACAGCGCATCCGTGTCTCGGTCGTCGCGGACGGGCTGACCTACCCTTGGGGCCTCGCGTTCCTGCCCGACGGCCGCATCCTCGTCACCGAGCGGCTGGGCACGCTGCGGCAGATCCGCGACGGCGTGCTCGACCCGATCCCGCTCGCCGGCGTCCCCGAGGTCTACACCGAGGGACCGCTCGCGGGGCTGATGGACGTGGCGGCGCATCCGGAGTTCGCCGAGAACCGCTTCGTGTACCTCACCTACTCCAAGCCGACGGAGGACGGCTCGACCGTCGCCCTCGCGCGCGGCCGCTTCGAGGGCGGCGCCCTGTCCGAGGTCCGCGACGTCTTCGTGGCCGACGCGGAGCTGAACGGCGGCGCGTCGCGGCTCGCGTTCGCGCCGGACGGGAGCCTCTACATGACCGTCGGCGGGGCGTTCGGCGGCACCCGGCCCCTCGCCCAGGACCCCGCGAGCCACGTCGGCAAGGTGCTGCGGCTCCGCGACGACGGCAGCGCGCCCGACGACAACCCCTTCGCGGGGCGGGAGGGTCACGCGCCCGAGGTGTTCTCGCTCGGCCACCGCAACCCGATGGGCCTCGCCATCCACGCCGAGACCGGCGAGGTGTGGGCGAGCGAGCACGCGCCGATGGGGGGCGACGAGGTCAACCGCATCCTGCCGGGCCGCAACTACGGCTGGCCGGAGGTCTCCTACTCGCGCGAGTACACGGGGCTCCGCGTGTCGGAACGGCCGTGGCAGGAAGACCTGGAGCAGCCCGAGATCGTCTGGATCCCGTCCATCGCCCCGTCCGGGCTGGTGTTCTACAGCGGCGACCGGTTCCCGGCGTGGCGCGGCGACCTCTTCGCCGGCTCGCTCATGACCGGCCGCGTCGCCCGCACCGGCCACCTCGAACGCATCGAGTTCAACCGGCAGGGGCTGGAGCAGCGGCGGGAATGGCTGCTCGCGGATCTCCGGCAGCGCATCCGCGACGTCGAGCAGGGCCCCGACGGCCTGCTCTACGTGCTGACCGGCGGCAGCTTCCTCGGCCGCGACCCGGCCCTCGGAGAAGCCGCCCTGCTCCGCATCGAGCCGGCCGAGTGACGTGAAGGCAAGCAGCGTAGCCCGGACGTCGAGCAGAATCCGGCGGGTTGCCTCTGCTTGGCGACGGGAGGTTTCCTCGGCCGAGCGCCGCGTTGCAGCCCGTGGTGAGTCGCCGCGTTGCACCGCGCCCGGAGGGCGCCAGCGGATCGCCGAGGCGCCCGCCTCACAGGCGTGACAGCGGGGATTTTCGCCACGGGGCGCCCCGGGGTGAAGCCGCGCGGCAGAGCTACGGCGTCCCGGCCAGCCGGGCGACGAAACGCTGGTGCTCGGGAGAGCCGATGCCCCGGTTCACCGCCTCCAGCGCCTCGGCCGGACTCCCGTTCAGCAGCGCGGCCACGGCGATGCGGAGACCGGGGAAGACCCGGCTGCGGCCGACCCCTTCCCCGTCGATGGGCAGGGGCCGGTAGTCGCCGTCCACCAGCTCGAACCAGTCGATACGGCGTTCCTGCGTGCGCCAGACGACGTACTCCCGAACGCCGTTGCGTCGATAGGCGCGCAGCTTGTCGTGCAGATCGATGGACGTGCTGCTCGCGGCGATCTCGACCACCAGCTCCGGCGCCCCCTCGACGTAGTCGTCGCCGCTCACCCGGGACTGCCCGCCCGCGTCCGGCTCGATGCGCAGCAACACGTCGGGCTGCGGTTCGTTGTCCGGATCGAGTCGCACGGTGGCGTTGTCCTCGCAGCGGACTCCGTGGGTGAACGCGCTGTACACGAGAAGCACGCCCTGAATCATCGCGTGCGGTCCGGAATGCGCCAGACTGACCGGCGACGGCATGCGGACGATTCCCTCGATCAACTCCGCCTTCTCGAGGTCCGGCCGAAGGGCGTACCGGCGTTCGAACTCGGACCGCGCAAGCCGGTCGCCGCTCCTGAGCGCGGGTGCCTCCGTGGTGTCCGGCACGCGCTCGGCGGCGCTCCTCGGCGCCGGGACCGCGGACGCTGACGTCATGTCGGCCTCTGGCATGAGCGGGCTTCGCCCCTCGGCGTGTCCCCGATTATCACACGTCGTGAGCCGGGCGCCGCGTCTTCACGGTCGAACCGGACGTCGACCGGCTCTCACTCGACCGAAGTGGTCCGTGAGCACTTCGACGGTCGCGCCGGCGTGTCGCAACGCTTCGGGGACCAGCTTGGTGCCGAGGTTGTGGTCGATCAGGAAGACGGGCTCAGGCGGCCTTGAGGTCGAGCTCGCACCGGATCGCCTCCTCGATTTCCGCCCACGTCCGTGCATGGTCCTGAACGAGGTCCGCGATGGAATCCCCGGCCTTGTAGCGGTCCGCCACCTCCGCGGTCGAGACCCGCGACCCGGCGATGACGGCGCGCCCGAACGCGACGGCCGGATCCATGGCGACGACGCGCGGCTGGCGTGCCGCTGCGCGACGGTCCCGCGGGCCTCTGCGGGTGAAGGGAAAGAGCCTGGTGGCGATGCCGGCGGGGTTGCGATCGATCGGCCGCGTCTCACTTCCTGTCGTGCGCCCGCGGACGGGACCTACGGCACCACGAGCCCCTCGAACTGGATGCGGACCTGCGGGCGTACCCGCAGGAGGCCGAGCATGACGACGGGGGGCTCCACGCCGTAGGCGGTCATATCGAGGCTCACCTCGCCCGCGATTCCGACGCCGGCGCCCGCCGGCGACAGCGAGATGGGGATGCTCACGGGGCTGGTGACGGCCTGGATGGTGAGGCTGCCGCTGGCCTGGGCGCCCCCGCCGGAGGCTTCGTAGCTCTGGAGCTCGAACGTGATCTCGGGGAACTCGGCCGGCTTCATCGCCTCGAGGAGATGCTCGGTCATCGTCTCGTCGGGGCACTCGAAGTCGGCCACCGGCACGGTGAGGGCGGCCGTCCGGACGCCGTCCGCGAAGCCGGGGGCCGGCGGGGACGAGCCGGGCGTGACCTCGGCCGTCCCGCTCACCGTGCAGGTCCATCCCCGGATGGTCGAGGTGCCGGAGACGGTGAACTCGACCGTCGACTGCTGCGCGGCCGCCGGGGACCCGGCGAGCAGCGCGAAGCCGAGGCAGACGGCGGTCACGAACCGCAAAGAGAAACCCGTTCGACGTGCGACCAGCATCCTGGATCCTCCCCAGTCGATCAGAGCCCGAAGCCGAAGCGGTTGTCGCGCATCATGATGGGGTTCTTCCCCTCCATGACGAAGCGCGAGGTGATCTGCCCGACCGACGTCGTCCGGGTCTGCCGCATGGCGATCCGGAGCTCCGCGAGGATCAGGTCGATGACCTTGGCGACGCCGTCCTCGCCGAAGGCGCCGAGGCCCCACACGTAGGGGCGGCCGATGCCGACCGCGTCGGCCCCGAGGGCCAGGGCCTTGAAGATGTCGGTGCCGCGGCGGACGCCGCTGTCGATGAACACCGGCACGCGGCCCCGGACCGCGCCGACGACCTCGGGCAGCGAGTCGATCGACGACCACATGCTGTTGACGGCCCGGCCGCCGTGGTTGGACACGAAGATGCCGTCGGCGCCGTGCTCGATGGCCTCCTCGGCCCCCTCGGCGGTCATGATGCCCTTCAGGATCACCTTCATGTCGCTGGCGTCCTTGAGGCGCTTGACGTAGTCCCAGGTGTAGGGATAGCGCGGCCCCTCCGGCCCTCCGAGCCCCGCCCGCATCGGCCGGACGTAGTCCGGGTGGTGCTGGTGGCAGCTCTGGCAGAGCACCGACTCGTAGCCCTCGCCGGACAGCGTGCGCCGCTGCAGCTCGCGGTTGCTGCCGCCGAGGAGGTCGATGGTCCACACCAGGGCGGGGCATCCCGCGCTCTTGACCCGGTCGATGACCCGCTTGTTCACGTTCCAGTCGGGCACCGTGTAGATCTGGAACCAGTGCGGCTCGCCGCGCGCCTCGGCGATGTCGGCGTAGGACTGCGAACTCTGGTGCGACTGCATCTGCAGGATGTCCCGCGCCCGGGCGGCACGGGCGGCGCCGCTCTCGCCCTGCGTGTGATAGGCCTCGAGG
This sequence comes from Vicinamibacterales bacterium, assembly GCA_965204675.1. Taxonomy (GTDB): domain Bacteria; phylum Acidobacteriota; class Vicinamibacteria; order Vicinamibacterales; family UBA8438; genus JAJEEA01. The sequence goes on along the minus strand of OZ242003.1, from coordinate 2,240,125 downwards.
CTCGCGACCGGACACAGGAAGAGGGGCGAGGGCCAGCGGCGGCCGTAGAGCTCGGTCGACGTGTCGAGCTCGCCCATCGGCGCGCCGCCGAGCCGCCGGGGACGGATCATCAGGCGCTGGAACCCTTCCCGGTTCGCCCGCCGCGTCTCGTAGTCGTCGACCCCCATGTGGAGATAGTCCCAGTGCTGGGCCAGGTTCGTGGCGTGGGCCGCGCGCTCGAGGTCCCACACGTTGAAGGCCTCCTCGGGCGACTCGACGACCTGGCCCGTCAACTGGTCCTCGATGGCGTTCTGGGGCGGCAGCTCGGGCTCCTGGAAGGCGGTGAAGCGGGGCTGCACCAGCGACCGAGGCATCACCGTCCCGCACTCGGGACAGTGGGGCGTCGCGGCCCCGGTCGCGGTGCGGCGTCCCGCCTCGTGCGCGAGCGCGCGCTGCCAGCTCGCGGGCAGGCCCGACGCGGCCACGCCCAGCAACGGGCTGGCGGCCAGCAGCTTGAAGAACTCGCGCCGGCTCGCGGCGCGGTCGGGGGAGCTCGTGTCCGGTCTCGGTGCAGTCATCGTCAACTCTCCTCGCAGGCCCGAGACGCGGGCTCGAGTCGTAGCGCGGTCTCCGGTGTCGGTCCGCAAAGTGTAGCCGAACGGTCACCGAATGCAACCCGCGCGCGACGGCCCACGACAGCATCGGAGCGCGGTAACAGCGTCGCTCCGGCTCCGGCGTGGTGGATGAAGAGCCTCGGGATCCTTGGCGCAACCCCGCATTGCGTCGGGACTGGGGGCGCCGGACCGCAGGGCGCCCGCGCAACGACGCGTGATGCGGGAGCGTGGGGGACAGGGGTGATGGCGGAGCATGGTGCTCCGCGAAACGACGCCGCCAGGCGTGATGCAACGCCGACCGAGTTCTGCGAGATCCTCGGCCGGCCCCGGTCAGGGCAGCCTGAAGACGAAGAGCATGTTGCCGCCGCCCGGCTGCCGGATCTCGGGCGTGAGCCCCCGGAAGTTGATGCCGCCGCCGGACGCGATGGCGATGTACTGCACGCCGTCGTGCAGGTACGACACCGGGAACCCGCCCGCGCTCGAGTTGAGGATCTGCTCCCACAGCACGTCGCCGGTCGCGGCGTCGAAGGCGCGGAAGCGGCGCGCGTCGTCGGTGACGAACACGAGGCCGCCGCCGGTGGTGAGCACCGAGCCGCCGATGCCGGCCCGCTGCCGGTACACCCACCGCGGCTCGCCGGTGGTCAGGTCGATGGCGCTGAACTGCCCGATCTGCCCGCCCATGTCCGGGGCCGGCACCTGGGCGATGCGCGCCGAGCCGTGGTGGAGGCCCGGCCGGTAGCGGAACTCGTTCAGGGTCAGGTCCATGCAGACGTTGTTGGTGGGCGCGTAGAGCACGTTGGTCCCCGGGTGGTAGCCGGTGCCCTGCCAGTTGATGCCACCGAGCGCGCTCGGGCAGACGAAGACCGGCTCGCCGACCTGCGGGAACTTCAGCGACTGGTTCACGATGACCCGGCGGCTCTCGGCGTCGATGTCCGCGATGACGTTCTGCACGTTGGTGGGCTGGGCCCACAGGAAGGCCCCGGTGGCGGCGTCGAGGGCCCACACGATGCCGGTCTTGCCGGGGATGCCGGTCACGATCTTGCGCCGCCGCCCCGGCGTTATCGAGCCGCTCCGCCACTCGACGTCGCCGGGCGAGACCTCGGTCTCGACGACGAGCCGGGCGAAGGGATGGTCGAGGTCCCACTCGTCGTTGGGGATGTGCTGGAAGTACCAGACGATCTCGCCGGTGTCGGCGTCCAGCGCGAGGGTCGAGTTGGTGTAGAGGACGTCGCCGTCGCCGGTGCCCCGCTGCACCGAGCCCCACGGGATGGGCACCCCGACGCCGGTGTAGATGAGGTTCAGCCCGGGGTCGAAGCTCGGCGAGTTCCAGGCGGAGCCGCCCCGCCGGTCCTCGTCGGGCACGTCGCCCCAGCTCTCGTAGCCGAACTCGCCGGGGCCGGGAATGGTGTACGTCCGCCACACCTCTGCGCCGGTCTCGGCGTCGTGGGCCGACACCCAGCAGCGGGTGTTGAGGTGGTAGCAGCCGGACATGCCCGCAACCACGCGCCCCTTGATGATCATGGGGCCGCCGGAGTAGTGCTGGCCGATGGTCCAGTCGCCCACCGCGACGTCCCACTCGACCTCGCCGGTGCGGGCGTTCAGGGCGACGAGGTGGGCGTCGTGGGTGGCGATGAACAGCTTGTCGTCGTAGAGGGCGCCGTTGCGGTTGACGCAGGCGAGGTTGGCGGCATGGTCGACCCGCTCCCGGCGGTACTCCCACACGCGCGAGCCGTCGCGCACGTCGAGGGCCTCGACGAAGTCGCACGGCTGCACGAGGAACATCATCCCGCCGTGCACGAGGGGGGTCGTCTCCTGCCGGCCCTCCGCCATGGTCCACGCCCACGCCAGCCGCAGCCGGCCGACGTTGGACGTGTCGATCTGGTCGAGGGGGCTGTGCCCCCAGTGGCCGTAGGTCCGCCGCCACATCGGCCAGTCCTCGGGCGGCGGGTCGAGCAGCATGGCCTCGGTCACCGGCGTGTAGCCGTCGGCGACGGACTGCGCCGGGACGGACGCGCCGGCGGACAGAAAACAGACGAGGAAGATGCCGAGGCCTCGCCGCATCACGCTACGCATGTGCTCTCCTCCCGCGCCCCCGCGGCGCCGCTGTCCCGGCCCGCCCTCGATGCGACGCGATGGCGTGGCAAGAGCCACGCTGGGAGGCGTTTCCGTCGCAGTCGGGAATGGTCCCGTGCCGACGGCGGCGCCAAGGCCTGTTTCGGGTCTTCCGCGCAGAGGGGACGGGACGGATACGACCGCGTTCCCCGATGGTCCCTGCTGGTGTGAGCGGGACAGGAGGGGCGCCCGACAAGGAGCGCCCCCTGTTCCTCCGTTGACGAAGCGATCAGTGCCCGTCGCCGACCTCGTCGTCCTCGCTGGGCAGGCCCATCGCGGCGAGGCCGTCGCGGAGCTGGATGATGACGTACTGCCGGCCCTCGTGCGACCAGCTCGACATGCCGTAGCGGGTCAGGCCGGGAATCTCCACCGCCCCGAGCCGCTCGCCGGTGCGCTTGTCGATGGCGAAGAGGTGCGGCGTGTTGTCGGCGGTCTGGCCGCCGGCGAGGAGCATCGTCGGCGTGACCACCATCGCGGTGTTCCCGCCGCGGCCGCGGTTGATTTCGACGCCCTCGAGCCCCTGCACGAGGGGGTGGTTTCGGATCGTGTCCTGCTGGGCCTGCGGGGCGTCCCCGTTCCGGGCCACCCACAGGTGCTCGCCGGTGTTCACGTCGATGGCGGTGATCCGCCCCACCGGCCCCTTCCAGATCGGGAGCCCGTCGATGGTGAACGCTTCGATGCTGCCGCGCACCGTCGTCGCGACGGCGGCGAAGTCGGTGTGGGTGGTGCCCGACTGCGGGAGCTCCTCGAGGGGCGAGTCCACTCCCGGCATGACCTGCAGCCGGAAGCAACCGCTCGTCGAGCTCACGAACACGACGCCGGCGACCGGGTCCCCGACGGCCGGCCCGGTGATGTTGGTGCCGCCCCCGCCGCCCGGGCAGTTCCACGCCGGCCCCGCGGGGTCGGCGGTGTGCGTCGGCGGGTCGAACAGCCCGTTGAAGAGGTTGTTCTCCTCCGCTACCTGGCGCGCCATCTCCTTGATCTCGGGCGTGTAGTCGATCAGGTGGTCCTCGGTCCGCCCCTGCAGGTCGTAGGGCGCGGGCCGGGTCGGGAACGGCTGGGTCTCGGAGAGCACCTCGCCGGGGATGTTGGACGGCGGGACGGGCCGCTCCTCGATGGGCCAGATGGGCTCGCCGGTCTCACGGTCGAGGGCGTAGAGGAAGGCCTGCTTCGTGGCCTGGAAGACCCCCTTGATCTCGCGCCCGTCGACGGTCACGTCCATCAGGACCGGCGCCGTCGGGGTGTCGTAGTTCCAGATGTCGTGGTGGACCATCTGGTAGTGCCAGCGCCGTTCCCCGGTCTCGGCGTCCAGCGCGATGATGCTCGTGCTGAACAGGTTGTCGCCGGGGTGGTGACCGCCGTAGTAGTCGATGGTGGCGCCGTTCGTCACGATGTAGACGAGCCCGAGCTCGGGGTCGGCGGACATCGGGGCCCACGACGAGACGTCGCCGATCCACTGCCAGGCGTCGTTCTCCCAGGTCTCGTGCCCGAACTCGCCGGGCCGGGGAATCACGTGGAACTTCCACTTGAAGTCGCCGGTCCGCACGTCGTAGGCGAGGATGTCGCCGGGCACGTTCTCGACCCGGGTCTGCAGGTAGCCCTGCTCGGCCGAGTTGCCGACGACCACGGTGTCGTTGACGACGATGGGCGGCGACGACGCGGTGATGTAGCCGATCTCGCGGGGAATGCCGATGTAGGGGTCGTAGGGCCGGTCCATGCTCGTCCACGGGCCCCAGTCGGCGATGAGGTCCTCCACGAGGTCGACGGCCCCGGTGTCGCCGAAGCCGTCGAGGGGCACCGGTCGCCCCCAGCCTTCGAGAGGCAGGCCGGTGTCGGCGTCGAGGGCGTGCAGGAAGAAGCCCGGCGACGTGATGAACACCACCCCGCGGCCGTCGATCTCGGTGTAGGCGACGCCCTTTCCGTAGCCCTTGCGCATCGAGTACTCGTAGCGGTAGGTGTTGGGCTCGCGGAAGCTCCACAGCAGCTCGCCGGTCGCCGGGTCGAGGGCGACCACGTGGCGCCGGTTGCCGGCCACGGTGATGAGCTTGCCGCCGACCAGGGACGGCGTGGCCCGCGCCGTGGCGGGGCCGAAGCTGGTCGCGTTCCACTGCCAGATGACCTCGAGCTGCTCGAAGTTCGACGGATCGAGCTGGTCGGCCGTCGTGTACCGGGTGTGCCAGGCGTCGCCGCCGAGGTAGGTCCACCCGCCGTCTTCGGTCCCCGGCCCCTGGGCCGCCGCGCCCGCCGGGACGAGCAGGCCCAACGCCGCCACACACGCCAGCGCGAGCACCACGGGCGATGTCCGGCCGGCCCCGCGTCGTTCTTCGACTCTCATTTCCTGTCACTCCCGTGGAATCTGATCCGCGTCGCCCGCGGCTGCGATTGCCGCCCCAACCAACCCCGGCGCCCGCACGGCTTTCGCAGCGCGGACTCCCGGCGACCCGCCGGCGACCCGCGGGGCAGCCTATCGTAACAGCCGGCACCGAGATATGCGACCGTCCCGTCATGTCGTGGCCCGGCCCGCGAGCCTCCGACGCGGCTCCGGCGCGCTCGCACCGGCCCGGGAATCGACAAGAACGTCGAAACGCCGCAGATCCCGGCGACAGGAATGTCGAGAACACAATCTCAAGGTGCCTCGTTCCGGCCCCTTGAACCAACAAGAACGTAGCTCTCGCCAAGCAGAAAACACCCATTTCGATCCCGCCGGGGACACCCGCGCCGAAAAGCCGGCACGCGCCTTGCTTCCCCACCTTGCGCGAACCGAGGCCCACGCCTCCCGGCAACCTGCAACGCGCAACCGAAGGAGTATCGTTCGTGCTCAGTCACAGACACCCAACCGACCGCGGGCGACTCGGGGGGAAGGCGGCGCTGCTGGCGCTGGCCGGCTGGCTCGCCGCGGCGGGTCCGCTACACGCCCAGGAGGCCGACGCGGAAGAGCCGGCCCCTCCGCCGCCGGTCTCCATCGGCGGCGGCCTGCAGACCAGCTTCCTGCACCGCACCTCGGACGACGCCGACGCCTCGCAGCACTTCCGGGTGAACAGCCTGCGCATGTACCTGAACGGGGCGGCCACCAGCAAGATCAAGTTCATGGTGAACACCGACATCGCCTACGGCGGCTCGCTGGGAGCGCCGGGGCCGCAGGACACCTCGTTCCAGATCCTCGACGCCGTCGCCCAGTTCGAGATGTCGGACACGTTCAACGTCTGGGTGGGCCGGTTCCTGCCCCCGAGCGACCGGGCAAACCTCTACGGCCCGTTCTTCGCCCACCACTGGGCGGTGTACTCGGACGGGGTGCAGGACGGCTATCCCTTCGTCTTCCAGGGGCGCGACAACGGCGCCGCGTGGTGGGGACAGTTCGACAAGGTCAAGCTGTCGGCGGGGGCGTTCGACGGCCTGTCGTCGACCGGCAACTCGTCGCTCATCGGCGCGGGCCGCATCCAGGTCGACTTCTGGGACGCCGAGCCGGGGTACTACCTGAACAGCACCTACTACGGCGAGCGGAACATCCTCGCCCTCGGCCTCGCCGGCCAGGCCCAGGCCGACGCGGGGTCCGCGTACTCCCTCGACGTCCTCGTGGAGCGCATGGTCGGCGACGGCGGCGCGGCGACCCTCGAGGCCGAGTGGGCCCGCTACGACGGGCTCGGGGGCTACGACCCGCGATACCTCACCAACGACGGCGGCTACCTGCTCGCCGCCTACCTGTTCCCGCAACGCGTGGGCGACGGCCAGTTCGAGCTGCTCGGCAAGTTCGCCCGCGCCCGGTTCCGGGAGGGCATGGGCCCCGACTACGACCAGACCACCACCGAATTCAACCTCAACTACGTCATCCGGCAGTTCAACGCGCGCGTGATGATCTTCGTGAAGGACACCGCCTTCACCGCCGTCAACCCCGACGACCTCCAGGTCGGACTCGGCCTGCAGTTGCAGATGTAGCGATCCGTTCATCCACAGGAGCCAAACTCATGAAACTCAAGCATGCATGTCTCGTCGCGGGCCTCACCGCCGTCCTCGCCGGATGCGGCGGCGGCGGCGAGTCCGGGTCCGACCCCGGCGTCGCCGGCGATCCCATCAAGGTCGGCGTCCTCCACTCGCTGTCGGGCACCATGGCCATCAGCGAGACGACGCTGAAGGACACCATCCTGATGATGGTCGACGAGCAGAACGCGCAGGGCGGCCTGCTCGGCCGGCCGGTCGAGGCGGTGGTCGTCGACCCCGCGTCGGACTGGCCGCTCTTCGCCGAGCGGGCGCGCGAGCTGCTCGAGTCGGAGCAGGTCGACGTGGTGTTCGGCTGCTGGACCTCGGTGTCGCGCAAGTCGGTGCTGCCGGTGTTCGAGGAGAACAACGGCCTGCTCTTCTACCCCGTGCAGTACGAGGGTGAGGAGTCGTCGAAGAACGTCATCTACACCGGCGCCGCCCCCAACCAGCAGGCGATTCCGGCCGTCGACTACCTGATGAACGAGGTCGGCATCGAGCGCTGGGTGCTCGAGGGCACCGACTACGTCTATCCCCGCACCACCAACCGCATCCTCGAGGCGTACCTGAGGCAGCAGGGCGTGGCGGACGAGGACATCGACATCAACTACACCCCCTTCGGGCACTCCGACTGGCAGACCCGGGTGGCCGCCATCCGGCGCTTCGGCTCGGCCGGCAAGCCGACCGCCGTGGTGTCCACCATCAACGGCGACGCCAACGTGCCCTTCTACCTGGAGCTCGCCAACCAGGAGGTGTCGGCCGACGACATCCCCGTCGTGGCGTTCTCGGTGGGCGAGGAGGAGCTGTCGGGCCTCGACACCGCGCCGCTGGTCGGGCACCTCGCGGCCTGGAACTACTTCCAGAGCGTGGAGTCGCCGGCCAACGGCGAGTTCATCACGAAGTGGAAGCAGTTCGTCGACAATCAGGACCGGACGACGAACGACCCCATGGAGGCGCACTACATCGGGTTCAACCTGTGGGCGCAGGCGGTCGAGGCGGCAGGCACCACCGACGTCGACGCGGTGCTGGCGGCGCTGCCGGGCACCGAGACCCCCAACCTGACCGGGGGCATCGCGCGGGTCCTGCCCAACCACCACATCACCAAGCCGGTGTACATCGGCGAGGTGCAGGCGAACGGACAGTTCGACGTGGTGTGGGAGACCGACGGCACCGTGCCGGGCGACGCGTGGTCGGACTACCTGCCGGTCAGCGAGGTCACCGAGGCCGACTGGGTCGAGCTGAACTGCGGCAACTACAACACCGAGACGCAGGTGTGCTCGGGGCAGAACTACGAGTAGCAGCCCGAGACGTGGAACGGCGCCGCCGCCGTCGAGGGGGCGCCGGTTCCTTGTAAGGTCGGCCGGGCGGCAACCGGGGCCGCAAGGCGACGATTTGCCGGGCGAGGCGCCGTGGAACCGCGGCTGACCACTGGAGGGATGGGATGGGCGGCTCTCGGAGCCGAAGGGCGACGGTTGCCGGGCGGGCCGCGAGGGTCTCCGGCGCACGGCGGCTTGCGTGGCTGCTGCTCGCCGCGTGCCTGGCCGCCCATCCGGCCGCGGCGCAGACCGGCGACGACGAGTTCCGCACCCTCGTCGGCGAGCTCGCCGGCGCCAACCTCCGGCAGAAGGAGGAGATCGCCGGACGACTGCTCGCGACCGGGCACGGCGGCGTGCGCGACGTGCTCACGGCCCTGCTCGAGGACCGCCTGTTCGAGCGCGAGGACGATGGACGCGTGTTCGTCGTCGAGTCGAACGAGGAGGGACTCGCCACCTTCCAACTGTTCGATCCCGCCACCCTGGCCGACGCGGGGACCCTCTCGCCCGACCGGCTGGACCGCATCATCACCAACAACCGGCTGCGACGATTCCTGCGCACCGGCATCGCCCGGTTCGACTCGTCGAGCCCCGACCCCGGCGTGCGCCTCGAGGCGGTGCGCGAGCTGCTGCGCAGCCTCGACGACGCCACCCTCGACCTGCTCCGCGGGCGGGCGGAGGTCGAGACCGACCCCGACGTCGCCTTCGAGCTCGAGACGGCGCTGTCGGTCGAGGCCCTCGACGACCCCGATCCCGGGGTTCGCCTCGCCGCCGTCGAGCGGCTCTCGGGCCGGCTGAACCCCGTCGTCCACAACCGCCTGTCGGCGCTGGTCAGGACCACGGACGACGGCGGGTTCGCCGAGCCCGACGAGGCCGTGCGGGCCGCCGCCACGGACGCCATCTGGCAGATCGACTCGCGGCGCAACGTCTACTCGGTGCTCGAGACGGTGGCCTTCGGGCTGAGCCTCGGGTCGGTCCTGGTGCTCGTGGCCATCGGCCTCGCCATCACCTTCGGGGTGATGGGGGTCATCAACATGGCCCACGGCGAGCTGATGATGCTCGGCGCGTACACCACCTACGTCGTCCAGCTCTGGATGCCCGACCACATCGGCATCTCCCTGCTCGTGGCGGTGCCCGCCGCGTTCGTCGTCGCGGGGTCGGCGGGGGTGCTCATCGAGCGGACGGTCATCCGCTTCCTCTACGGGCGCCCGCTGGAGACCCTGCTCGCGACCTTCGGCGTGAGCCTCGTGCTGCAGCAGCTCGTGCGGACGGTGTTCTCGGCCAACAACCGCGCCGTCACCACTCCCGCCTGGATGAGCGGGGCGCTGCGGTTCAACGAGGCGTTCGCGCTGACCTACAACCGGGTGTACATCGTCCTCTTCGCCCTCATCGTGTTCGCCCTGGTGCTGGCCGTCATGCGGTACACGCGCCTCGGCCTCGACATCCGCGCCGTGTCCCAGAACCGCACGATGGCGCGGGCGATGGGGGTCAGGACGGAGTGGGTCGACGCGATGACGTTCGGCCTCGGCGCGGGCATCGCCGGGGTGGCCGGGGTGGCCCTGACCCAGCTCACGAACGTGGGGCCCAACCTCGGCCAGTCGTACATCGTCGACTCGTTCATGGTCGTGGTGTTCGGCGGGGTCGGCAACCTCTGGGGCACCCTCATCGGCGGCATGTCGCTGGGCATCGTCAACAAGCTGCTCGAGCCGTTCGCGGGGGCGGTGCTCGGCAAGATACTGGTGCTGGTGGTGCTGATCCTGTTCATCCAGCGCCGTCCCCGCGGGCTGTTCCCCCAGACGGGGCGGGCGGCGGAGAGCGTGTGATGGAGACGCCGACGCAAGCGCCCTCCCCGGAACGTTCTCCCGACGGAGCGGGTGGCGGAGAACGCGTCATGAGGTCGCTGACGCCGGCCCCGTCCCCGGACGGCTCCGGCGGTGGAGAGCACGGGGTGACGGCGCCGACGCCGGCCCCGTCTCCGCCCTCGGCTCCCCCGGACGGACCGGACGGCCGCGGGCGCATGATGCAGGCGCCGGCGCTGCGCCTGCCGGCCGTGATCGCCGACCGCGCCAGCGTGGCGTTCCTCGCGTCGCTGGCCGTGGTGGCCCTCGTCGCGCCGCTCCTCAACCTGGCGGTGCCCGAGTCGTCCCCGCTCCACCTGTCGAGCTACGCCGTGGGCCTCATCGGCAAGTACCTCAGCTATGCCCTGCTCGCCCTCGCCGTCGACTTCATCTGGGGCTACTGCGGCATCCTGAGCCTGGGGCACGCGGCGTTCTTCGCCCTCGGGGGCTACGCGATGGGCATGTACCTCATGCGCCAGATCGGCACCCGGGGCGTCTACGGGCACCCCGTCCTGCCCGACTTCATGGTGTTCCTCAACTGGGAGGAGCTGCCGTGGTTCTGGCACGGCTTCGACCAGTTCTGGTTCGCCCTCGTCATGGTGGCCCTGGTCCCCGGCGCGCTGGCGTTCGTCTTCGGGTGGCTGGCGTTCCGGTCCCGGGTCACCGGCGTCTACCTCTCCATCATCACCCAGGCCCTCACCTACGCCCTGATGCTCGCGTTCTTCCGGAACGACATGGGCTTCGGCGGCAACAACGGGTTCACCGACTTCAAGGACCTGCTCGGGTTCGACCTCCAGAGCGACGCCACCCGCTCGGCCCTCCTCGCGGCGACGGCGGTCGCCCTCGGGGGCAGCTACTGGACCTGCCGGGCCGTCCTCGCGTCGCGGGCGGGCCGGGTGCTGCGCGCGATACGCGACGCCGAGAGCCGCACCCGGTTCCTCGGCTACCGCGTGCAGGACTACAAGCTGTGGGTGTTCGTGCTGTCGGCGGTGCTCGCGGGGGTGGCGGGGGCGCTCTACGTGCCCCAGGTGGGCATCATCAACCCCAGCGAGTTCGAGCCCATCAACTCCATCGAGGTGGTCATCTGGGTGGCGGTCGGGGGGCGCGGCACGCTGTGGGGCGCGGCGGCGGGGGCGGTGCTCGTGAACTACGCGAAGACCTGGTTCACGGGGGCGCTGCCCGACGTGTGGCTCTACGCCCTCGGCGCGATGTTCGTGGGGGTCACCCTCTTCCTGCCCCGCGGGCTGGCCGGCCTGCTGCCGGCGAGGAGCCGGGACGCATGACCGGCGACCCCCGCCCCGGCGACACCGCCACCGCCAAGCCCAAGGCGGGCGCCCCTCGTCCCGGCGCGGCTCCCGGCCGGCGCGACCCTTGGCGCGAGAAACGCGAGGCGGCGGCGGCGCGGCAGCCGTCGGTGCTGACCGGCGACGTGCTCTACCTGCAGCAGGTGACGGTGAGCTTCGACGGCTTCAAGGCCCTCGACGACCTCACCCTGCACGTCGATCCGGGCGAGCTGCTCTGCGTCATCGGGCCGAACGGCGCCGGCAAGACCACGATGATGGACGTCGTCACCGGCAAGACCCGGCCCGACGCCGGACGGGTGTTCTTCGGCAACATGACCAACCTGCTCACGATGAGCGAGCCGGAGATCGCGCAGGCCGGCATCGGCCGCAAGTTCCAGAAGCCGACGGTCTTCGACTTCCTCACCGTGTTCGAGAACCTCGAGCTCGCCCTCGCCGGCGAGAAGTCGTTCTGGCGCACGTTCTTCGCGCGCCTGACGCCCCACGACCGAGAACGCATCGACGAGGTGCTCGAGACCACCGGGCTGGCGTCGAAGCGCGACACCCCGGCCGGCACCCTCGCCCACGGCCAGAAGCAGTGGCTCGAGATCGGCATGCTGCTGATGCAGGAGCCGAAGGTGCTGCTGGTGGACGAGCCGGTGGCGGGCATGACCCCGCAGGAGACCGAGCGCACCGGCGAGCTGCTGCTCTCGCTCGCGGGGCGGCACTCGGTGGTGGTGGTCGAGCACGACATGGAGTTCGTCCGCTCGATCGCGCGGCGGGTGGCGGTGCTGCACGAGGGACGGGTGCTGGCCGAGGGCGGCATGGACGCGGTGCAGTCGGACCCCCGCGTCATCGAGGTGTACCTGGGGGCATGAGCCTGCATCGGATCCACGGCCTCGACCGCCGGAGCGCGCCGACAGACCTCGTGCCGGTCGGGGAGGCGGCAACCGGCCCCGCGCGTCACCCGGGTGGACCTGGCCCCATGAGCCTGCTCCGGATCCGCGCTCGACCGGCCCCGCCGCGCCGGCCGACCGCGGTGGCGCGTCAAGAACCTGCTCCGGATCCGCGGCCTCGACCGGCCCCGCCGCGCCGGCCGGACGCGGTGGCACGTCGACCGCGAGGTGTAACCTGGGAGGAATGAGCCTGCTCGAGATCCGCAGCCTGAACCAGTCCTACGGCGGCAGCCGCACCCTGTGGGACGTCGACCTCGACGTGGCGGCGGGGACGCGCCTGTGCCTGATGGGCCGCAACGGCATGGGCAAGACGACGCTCCTGAAGTGCATCATGGGGCTGATTCCGGTGGAGTCGGGCGAGATAGCGTTCGACGGCGCCGACCTGCTCGCGCGCTCCCCCGAGAGCCGGGCGCGGCTGGGCATCGGCTACGTGCCCCAGGGGCGCGAGATCTTCCCGCAGCTCACGGTCGAGGAGAACCTGCGCATCGGCCTCGGGTCGCGGCGCGGCGGCCGCGGCGGGGGAATTCCCGACCGCGTCTTCGAGCTCTTCCCGGTCCTGAAGCAGATGCTCCAGCGGCGCGGCGGCGACCTGTCGGGCGGCCAGCAGCAGCAGCTCGCGATCGGGCGGGCGCTGGTGCTCGAGCCGCGGCTGCTCATCCTCGACGAGCCCACCGAGGGCATCCAGCCCAACATCGTCCACGAGATCGGCGATATCATCGTCCGGCTCAACCGCGAGGCCGGGGTGACGGTGCTGCTGGTCGAGCAGAAGCTGCCGTTCGCCCGCCGCGTGGCCAGCGAGTTCCACATCCTCGACAAGGGACGGTCGGTGGCCGGCGGCCCGATCGACGCCCTGAGCGACGATGAGATCCGCAGGCACCTCACGGTGTGAGCCCGCGCTCGGCGCCGCCGCGCCCGGCGACTCGCGGCCGACCCGTGAGGCGCGGACGGCGGAAGGGGCGCCGCGAGGGCACGACCCGCGGCCGGCCCGCGAGTCATCCCCGACGCACGGGGGACGGCCGGCCGGGGGGGACCCGCGGGCGCACGGGGGGGCGCCGCCAGAAAGGGAACCGCAGGCGCACGGAGCGCGGCCGGCCGGCGCAGAACCGCAGGCGCACGGGAAAACGCCGTCAGAAAGGGAACCGCAGGCGCACGGAGCGCAGCCGGCCAGCGGAGAACCGCTGGAACACGGGGAGCCGCCGTCGGAAAGGGAACCGCAGGCGCACGGAGCGCAGCCGGCGCGCGGGGCGGCGGCGCGCCCGGGCAGCGGGCGGGTGGCGGTCGAGCGGATCGGCGGGCGCAGCGTCGTCTGCCGGGCCTACGCGACGAGCCCCCTGCGCCTGCTGACGCCGAAGAACCACGGGCACGCGGCGTGGGTCTACACGTCGAGCCACGGCGGCGGGCTCGTCGACGGCGACGACGTCGCGGTGCGGGCGTCGGTGGGAGCCGGGGCCGCCGCGTTCCTGTCGACGCAGTCGGCCACCAAGGTCTACCGGTCGCCGCGGGGGACGCGGACCGCCCTCGACGCCGAAGTCGGCGAGGACGCCCTGCTCGTCGCCGCTCCCGACGCGGTGGTGTGCTTCGCGGGGTCCCGCTACCGGCAGACGCAGCGGATCGCCCTCGACGCCGGGGCCCGGCTCGTCCTCGTCGACCGGGTCACCTCGGGCCGGCGCGAGTCGGGCGAGCGGTGGCGCTTCGACGAGTACTTCAGCCGCACCGTGGTCCATCTCGGCGGCCGCCTCGTCGTGCACGACGCGACCGCCCTGCGCGCGTCGGACGGCCCGCTCGCCGACCGCTTTGGCCGCTACGACGTACTGGCGGTGGCAATGGTGATCGGCCGCGGCCTCGAGGACGAAGCCGCACGCATCGACGCCCGGGTCCGGGGCGAGCCGGTCGGGCGGCGCGCCGACCGGCTCCTCGCGGCCGCGCCGGTGGGTGACGCGGGGTGTATCCTGCGCCTCGCTGGACGCACGGTGGAGGACGTCGACGCCGTGCTCGAAGAGCTGCTCGGCTTCGTGCCCGGGTTACTCGGCGACAACCCATGGGCGCGGAAATGGTGACGACAGGCCCACGGCACCGCTTCGGCCGGGGGCGGACGGCAGTCGAGGGCTTGAGAATGGTGACGACAGGCCCACGGCGCCGCTCGACCGGGACGACACTCAGGCGTGGGCCCGGGAATGGCGACGACATGCACTCGACGCCGCCGCGGCCAGCGGAATCAGGACGATCTGTCGGGCGTGAGCCCGGGAACGGTGACGACAGGCATCCGACGCCGCGCCGGCCGGCAGAACCGGGGCGACGTTCCGGCGTGGGCGCGCAAGTGGTGACGACATGCATCTGACACCCCGCGAGGTCGACAAGCTCATCCTGCACCAGGCCGGGTTCCTGGCCCAGAAGCGGCTGGCCCGCGGGGTCCGGCTGAACTACGTCGAGGCGATCGCGCTGATCGCGACGCAGCTCCTGGAGCTCATCCGGGACGGCCGGTCGGTGGCCGACCTGATGGACATCGGACGCCGCTTCCTGGGCACCCGGGACGTCCTCGACGGGGTCCCGGAGATGCTGGACGAGGTGCAGGTCGAGGGCACCTTCCCGGACGGCACCAAGCTGGTGACCGTCCACCACCCCATCGCGGCCGAGCGCGGAGACCACGCCCTCGCCCTCTACGGCAGCTTCCTCGCGCCCGAGGCGCCGGCGACGGCGGTGGGCCGGCCGGCGTCGGCGCTGGCCGGCGCCCCCGGCGAGGTCCTCGCCGAGGCCGGCGAGATCACCCTGAACGACGGCCGCGACGCCGTCGCGGTGACCGTGGCCAACACCGGCGACCGGCCCATCCAGGTCGGCAGCCACTACCACTTCTACGAGACCAACCGCGCGCTCTCGTTCGACCGGAAGGCCGCCTACGGGCGCCGCCTCGACATCCCCGCCGGCACCGCGGTCCGCTTCGAGCCGGGCGAGGGCAAGACGGTGAACCTGGTGCCCATCGCCGGCGACCGCGTCGTCCGCGGCGGGAACGCGTGGGCGAGCGGCCCCGTCGACGAGACCCGCGACCTGGAGATGCCGGAATAGCCGTGCGGCGCCGCATCGACCGACGCCCCGGCGACGGGAACCGAGACATCGAGAACCGGTAGCAGCCATGCCCCGCCGCTTCGACCGCCGTTGCGCTGCCCGCTGTCTCGACGGGACCCGGAACAACGAGAACGGGGAGCGGCCCATGCCCGGCCGCATCGACCGGCGCCACCGCGCGGACCGTCGCGTCGAAGAAGCCTGCGACATCGAGAACCGAGAGTAGCCATGCCCCACCGCATCGACCGGCGTCACTACGCCGACCTCTACGGCCCCACCACCGGCGACCGCCTGCGCCTCGGCGACACCGGCCTCGTGGCCGAGGTCGAGGACGACGCCACCGTCTACGGCGACGAATGCAAGTTCGGGGGCGGCAAGGTCCTGCGCGACGGCATGGGGCAGGCGGCCGGCGTGTCGGACGAGCGCGCCCTCGACTGCGTCATCACCAACGCCCTCATCGTCGACTGGACGGGCATCCGGAAGGCGGACGTCGGCATCAAGAACGGGCGCATCGCGGGCATCGGCAAGGCCGGCAACCCCGACGTCATGGCCGGGGTGGGCGACGACCTCGTGGTGGGGGTGACGACCGAGGCCATCGCCGGCGAGGGGATGATCCTCACCGCCGGGGCCATCGACGCCCACGTGCACTTCATCTCGCCCCAGCAGGTGTTCGAGGCGGTCGCGAGCGGCGTGACCACGTTCATCGGGGGCGGGACGGGCCCGGCCACCGGCACCAAGGCGACGACGTGCACGCCGGGCCGCCGGCACGTCCAGCTCATGCTGCAGGCCAACGACCCGTTGCCGATGAACTTCGGCTTCCTCGGCAAGGGCAACACGTCGATGCCGCAGGGCATCGAGGAGCAGATCCGGAGCGGCGCGGTGGGGCTGAAGCTGCACGAGGACTGGGGCTCGACCCCGGCCGCCATCGACTGCTGCCTGACCGAGGCGGAGCGCTTCGACGTGCAGGTCGCCATCCACACCGACACCCTGAACGAGTCGGGGTTCGTCGACGTCTCGATGGCCGCGTTCAAGGGAAGGACCATCCACACCTACCACACCGAGGGGGCGGGCGGGGGGCACGCGCCCGACATCATCCGCGTCTGCGGCGAGCCCAACGTGCTGCCGAGCTCGACCAACCCCACGCGACCCTACACCGTCAACACCCTCGACGAGCACCTCGACATGCTCATGGTGTGCCACCACCTCGACAAGAACGCGCCGGAGGACGTCGCCTTCGCGGAGAGCCGCATCCGCGGGCAGACCATCGCGGCCGAGGACGTGCTGCACGACCTCGGGGCCATCAGCATCATGGCGAGCGACAGCCAGGCGATGGGCCGCGTCGGCGAGGTCGTCACCCGCACGTGGCAGACCGCCGACAAGATGCGCCACGAGCGCGGGCGGCTCGACGGCGAGCGGGGCGACAACGACAACCTGCGCATCCGGCGCTACGTGGCCAAGTACACCGTCAACCCCGCCATCGCCCACGGCATCGCCCACGAGGTGGGCTCGGTCGAGGCGGGCAAGCTCGCCGACCTCGTGCTGTGGAAGCCGGCGTTCTTCGGCGTCAAGCCCGAGCTGGTCATCAAGGGGGGGTTCATCGCGTGGTCGCAGATGGGCGATGCCAACGCCTCCATCCCCACCCCGCAGCCGCAGCTCATGCGCCCCATGTTCGGGGCCTTCGGGCGGGCCACGGGAGCGACGTCGCTGGCGTTCGTCTCGGCCCTGGCCCTCGACACGGGGACGGCCGAGAGCTACGGGCTGACCAAGCAGCTCTCGGCGGTGCGCGGCTGCCGCACCATCGGCAAGCGCGACATGAAGCTCAACGACGCCCTGCCGCGCATCGAGGTCGACCCGGAGAGCTACGTCGTCAAGGCCGACGGCGAGGTGCTGACGGCCGAGGCGGCGCCGGTGCTGCCGCTCGCGCAGCGGTACTGTCTGTTCTAGTACCTCGGCGGAGAGCCCCACACAGCGAAGCTCATGGCTGCCCAAACGACAATAAAGGAGGCCCTGACCTCCATCTTTTGCGGAATCAAGCGTCTACATGAAGCATTTCCGAGCCGCGCGTTTACGATCGATGGACGCCTAGTCGGCGACATCGGTGAAGTGATCGCAGAACTCGAGTATGACCTGACCCTGGACGAGGTGTCGGTGCCTGACCACGACGCTCAAATGCACGACGGACGGCGAGTCCAGATCAAGGCGACCTTCAAGGACAGCCTGACTTTCACGACATGCCCTGACTACTACTTGGGATTCAAGTTGCACTCGGATGGTGAGTTCGAGGAGGTCTTTAATGGTCCAGGGAAACTCATACAGGAGCAGTTTTCACACCGAAAAAACATAGGCGAGAAGCAGATCTCGATTTCAATCAGAGGCCTCCGCGCTCTTTCGGAGCAAGTGGAAGTCGCGGACCGAGTGCCGAAGCGTAAGGCATAAGCTAGCCATTGAAACCGACATGTCCGACTGGCTCGCCTGGCAGGTCGTCGACTCGGCGTTTCCGGTGGGGACCTTCGCGCACTCGTGGGGCCTCGAGGCGGCGTGGCAGGCCGGCCACGTGGACGACGACGCAGCGCTGCGGCGGTTCCTGACGGAGACGATCCAACAGGTGGGATGGGGCGCGCTGCCCCTCGCCGGCGCCGCCTACCGGCAGCCGGAGCGGCTGGAAGAGCTGGACGCGCTGAACGAGGCGTTCCTCACCAACGCCGTCGCCAACCGGGCGAGCCGGGTGCAGGGGCGCACCCTCGCCGCCACCGCGGCCCGGGTGTGGCCCTCGGCGGCGACGACCGCCCTCGAGGCCCGGATCCGGCAGGGACGGGCCCACGTGGCGCCGGTCTCGGGGGTCGTCTTCCGCACCATCGGGCTGCCGCGGGAGACCGCGGGCAAGGCCGTGCTCTACGGCGCCGCCCGCGGCGTCCTCGCCGCCGCGGTCCGGCTCGGCATCGTCGGCAGCTACCGGGCGCAGCGGCTGCAGCACGAGGCGGAGGCCTGCCTCGACGCGACGCTGGAGACGTGCGCGGGGCTCGCGCCCGAGGAGATCTGCCAGACCGCACCCATCGTCGATCTGCTGCAGGGGGCCCACGACCGGCTGTATTCGCGCCTGTTCCAGTCGTAGAATTGGCATCAGGAGCCGCCCCTGCCGCCGCAGGGCGCAGGCTCGTCGTCGAGGAGGACGCGCGACATGCACTTCATGCCCGACCAGCCGCACGACCACGGCCCCGGCGCCTACGCCGATCGCGACGAGCCGCACGCGCGCGACTACCGCCAGCGCGCATTCACGGTCGGCATCGGCGGACCCGTGGGCAGCGGCAAGACCGCCCTGCTCCTCGCCCTGTGCCGGCGGCTCCGCGACCGCTACAGCCTCGGCGTCGTCACCAACGACATCTTCACCAAGGAGGACGGCGAGTTCCTCGTGCGGCACGAGGCCCTCGAGACCCGCCGCATCACCGCGGTCGAGACCGGCGGCTGCCCCCACACCGCCGTCCGCGACGACGTCAGCCAGAACCTCGACGCGCTGGGCGAGCTCATGACCAGGGTCGAGCCCGAGCTGCTCTTCGTGGAGAGCGGCGGCGACAACCTCGCGGCCCAGTTCAGCCGCGATCTCGCCGACTTCACGATCTACGTCATCGACGTGTCCGGCGGCGACAAGATCCCGCGCAAGGGGGGGCCCGGCATCACCCAGTCGGACCTGCTCGTGATCAACAAGACCGACCTCGCGCCCCTCATCGGGGCCGACCTCGACGTCATGGCCCGCGACTCGCGCCACATGCGCGGCGACGGCCCGTTCGTGTTCGCCCAGGTGACCAACGGCGTGGGGCTCGACACCATCACCGGCGCGGTGGTCGAGGGCCTCGAGGCGACCCGCGCGCGGCGGGCGTGAGGACGGGGGCGGATCAACCACCAGGGGATGCGCCTTCCCGATTTCCGCAGGGCGCTTCCATTCACCGCGCACGCTGCAAGCCCGCGGCCTCGGGGGAATCCGTCACGAGCGACCGCGCAGCTCGCCGGCCATCTCGCGGACGCCGATGGCCTCCACGCTCTCCGACAGGGGGTAGCGGTCGTCTCCGGCGTGCACGACGAAGGCGCGCGCGGGCTCGAGGTCCTCGCACGAGAGGTGGAACCCGCGGCCGACCCGGGCCGACAACGAGCGTTTGATCTCGACCGCCCAGCGCGCGCCGTCGGCGTGCTCGACGACGAGGTCGATCTCGGCGCCGGCGCTGGTCCGGTAGAAGTGCGGCCGCGCCCGCGGGGGCAGCACCGGGATCAGCGTCTCGATGACGTAGCCCTCCCAGCTCTCGCCGACCACCGGATGCCCGGCGAGCTGCTCCAGCGACCCGATGCCGAGCAGCGCGTGCACGAGGCCGCTGTCGCGCACGTAGACCTTGGGCGCCTTCACGAGGCGCTTGCCGACGTTGGCGTGCAGGGGAGGCAGCCGGCGCACCAGCAGCAGGTCGACCAGGAGATCGACGTAGCGGGTCACCGACTGCGCGCTCACTTCCAGGGCCCGCGCCAGAACCGAGGCGTTCAGCGTGGTTCCCTGACGGTGCGCGAGCATCGTCCACAGCCGGTCGAGGGTCGTGGCGGGCACGCGGGGCCCGAAGGCCGCGACGTCGCGCTCCAGACAGGTGCGGATGAAGTCGCGGCGCAGCGCCAGGCTGTCCTCGTCGCTCCCCGCCAGGAAGCTGTCGGGAAAGCCGCCCCGCAACCACAGCCTCTCGCGCGATGCCCGGGTGTCTTCCACTTCCAGCGGCGAGAGCGGCGCCAGGTCGATGTACGCGATGCGTCCGGCGAGCGTCTCGCCCGACTGGCGCAGCAGGTCGATCGACGCCGATCCCAGGATGAGGAACCGGCTCCGGCCCTTCCCGCGGCGCCGGCCCCGGTCGATGACGCCCCGTAGCGTCTGGAACAGCTCGGGCATCCGGTGGATCTCGTCGAGGATGACGAGTCGATCCTCCACGTTGTCGAGAAACAGGGCGGGCTCGGCCAGCCGGTTGCGGTCGTCGCGGTCCTCCAGGTCGAGGTAGAGCGCGTCGCGCGACCGCGCGATCTCGAGGGCGAGCGTCGTCTTGCCGACCTGCCGCGGTCCGATCAGCCCCACCGCGGCCTGACGCTCGAGGGCGTTCTCGACGTCGGACGTGACGATTCGGTAGATCACCCTTGCAATTTATCCACGTCGTGGACAATTTACAAGGCAAACGCCCCATCGAGGACTCGACGGCACCACCACCGCGGCGGGGCCGCCCCGCCGGGTCGGCGGGACCGCGCCCGGTCGATCGCCGTTCTGGTTCCTCGCCAGAGCCTCCGCCCCCGCCGCCTGTCGCGCCGCCGCGCGCGCGAGGCGTGACTCGGGGGAACAGGCGATCCGCGACGCGGTCGGACGCGGTGGCGAGGCCCGCCGGCACCGCCGTCGAGTTCGAACGCACTACGCAGTGACAAGGCCCCGGTCGCGCCGGCTCCGCAAGAATCGGCCCCCGACCTTCCGCTTGCGCCCGTCCGGGGTTCTATCGGCGCAACGTCACCGGCGCCGCGAGCCGGTCCGGGCGGGGCAATCGCCCCGGTTGACACGCCGGTCGAAGGCGCACACCATGTCGGCACATCCACCGGGAGGCCAGAGATGTTGATGAATCGACGCCAGTTCGTGCGGGCCGCGGCCGGGGCCGCCGTCGGCGCCCGCGCGACCGGCTTGCTCGCGCAGTCGTACGACATGGTCGTCAAGGGCGGGCGCGTCCTCGATCCCTCGCTGCACGTCGACGCGGCCCTCGACGTGGCCATCGCCGGGGGGCGCATCCGGGCGGTCGAAGCGGACATTCCCGCCGGCTCGGCCGAGGTCGTCGACGCGCGCGGGCGCTTCGTCGTCCCCGGCCTGATCGACGTCCACACCCACTACGCGCGGGAGCCGGAGGGTCCGCGGATCTGCCTCGAGGACGGGGTGACGGCGTGGGTCGACGCGGGGTCGGCGGGCGCCGACGACATCGACCCCCAGGTGGTCGTCGCCCGGGCGGCGCCCCAGCAGGGCCGCATCCTGGTGAACATCGGGCGCGCCGGCATCCTGCCCGGCGGCGACACCATGGACCTCGACCTCGCCGACGTCGACGCCGCGAGGAGCGCCATCGAGCGGCACCGCGACATCGTCGTCGGGGTCAAGGCGCGGCTGACGGAGGGCGTCGCGGCCGACGACGTCGAGGTCCTGCGCCGCGCCCAGGCCGCGGCCTCGGCCTTCGACCTGCCGGTGATGATCCACATGGGCCAGACCGCGTCGCCGCTCTCCACCCTGCTCGACCTGCTGAAGCCCGGCGACGTGGTCACCCACATGCTGGCCCCGCCCCCGAACGCCATCGTCGACGACGCCGGCCGCATGGATCCCGCGGTGCTCGAGGCGCGGCGTCGCGGGGTGTGGTTCGACGTCGCCAACGGGCGGGTCGGGCACGTGCGCTGGGACATCGTCGACCAGGTTATCGCGGCGGGCTTCTGGCCCGACACCATCTCGACCGACGGCAACACCACGAGCCGGTCGGTGGCGGGGGTCGTGGACCTGCCCAACGTCATGTCGAAGTTCCTGAACGCGGGGATGCCCCTCGATGCGGTGGTCGCGTGCGCGACCGTCAACGCCTCGCGCGTCTTCCCCCACCTGAACGACCGCGGCACCCTCCACGTGGGGGCGCGGGCCGACCTGACCCTCCTCGACCTGCGAGTCGGCGTCTTCGACTTCGTCGACAACTACGAGAACGTGCGGACCGACCGCCAGCGCCTCTTCCCGGCCGGGACGGTGCTCGGCGGGCGGTGGATTCCGCGTGGGTAGGGGTCCGCGCCAGGAACAGTGCGGTGGCGGATCGACCGGCCGGCGGTCGGCGCCGCATGGGGGGCCGCGCCGGCCGTGACGCCGGGGTTCGGACCATTCGGACGATGAACGCCTGGACCGGGCGCGGGTTCCACCGGGAATCCGGAAACCGCGGGCCGGCCGATCCGGGAAATCGAGCGGCCGTTCAGAGGAGGGTCGAGGAAATGAGGCAACGGTCCCGTGTCGAAACGGCGATGCTGCCGGGCTTCGCGCTGCTGATTTCGTCCTTCCTGGCCGTTCCGTCCCACGCGCAGGAAGGCACAGCGGCCGGACCGCGGTTCGTGACGCACACCATCGCCGCCGAGCTCGCGAGCGGCTACCAGCCGGTGGTGGTCGACCTGAACCGCGACGGCCGGCTCGACGTCATCGCCCTGTCGACCCGCCTCGACGAGCTGGCGTGGTACGAGAACCCCGGGTGGGAGCGCCACGTGCTGACCACGGGGTTGAACCGCGCCATCAACGCGGCCGCCCGCGACCTCGACGGCGACGGGGTCCCCGAGCTGGTGGTCGCCCACGAGTTCGGCACGACGCACGGCAGCAGCCTCGGCGTCCTGTCGCTGCTGACCCATCAGGGCGACCCCACGCAGCCCTGGAGCATCCGCGAGATCGACCGCACCCCGACGGTGCACCGCGTCCGGTGGGGGGACATCGACGGCTCGGGGCGCGACGTGCTGATCAACGCCCCCCTCTCCGGCCCCGCCGCGGAGGCGCCCGAGTACCGCGACGCCGTCCCGCTCTATTGGTACCGCCCCGACGACTGGGCGCGCCGCACCGTCCCCGACGCCGGCCAGGGCGTGGTTCACGGGCTGCTCGTCAAGCCGTGGCAGGACCCCGACCGCGACGCCGTGCTCAGCACGAGCTTCGCGGGGGTGCACCTGCACCAGTACATCGACGGCGAATGGATCGGCCGCACCATCGCCGCCGGCGATCCCGCCCCGTGGCCGCGCAGCGGCGCGAGCGAGGTCGAGACCGGGCGCCTCGGCGACGCCACCTTCGTCACCACCATCGAGCCCTGGCACGGCGAGCAGGTCGTCGTCTACCGCGAGGACGGCGACGCGTGGACGCGGCAGGTCATCGACCGCATCGGCAGCAGCCACACCATCGTCACCGCCGACTTCGACGGCGACGGCCGCGACGAGATCGCGACCGGCGACCGCGGGGACCCGCGCCGGCTCTATCTCTACACGGCGGCGGATCCGGACGGCGCCGCCTGGTCCCGCCAGGTCCTCGACGACGGCGACATGTCGCCCTCTGCCTGCGTGGCCGAGGACCTCGACGGGGACGGCCGCATCGACCTCGTCTGCATCGGGGGCGGGACCGCCAACCTCAAGTGGTACGAGAACGTCTCGCGGTGAGCTCTCGAGTCGCGGCCGACTCGAAACGCCCGCCCTCGACGAGGCTTGCCGTCCCGCCGGCGACCGCCAGGGAGGGCACCCGGTCGCGTCTCCATGGGAACCGTTGCCACAGTCGCTACCATCGCGGGGTGCGCACCATCACTCAGCGCCAGCTACGCAACGAGTCCGCCGCCATCCTGCGTGACGTCCAGGCCGGTCAGTCCATGATCGTGACCCGCAACGGCACGCCGGTGGCCGAGTTGAGGCCGGTGTCGCCACGCCGCTTCGTGCCCCGCGACGTCACCGCCGAGGCGACGACCACCGCGCCGCGGATCGACGCAGCACGGTTCCGTGCGGATCTCGACGCGATCGCCGATCAGGGCGTCGACGTCTGACCGACCGTTCCGTCCGGAGACCCCGGCGCACGTCGTCCCCCTCCATACCGTCTGAGCCTCCACCTATCTTCGGCGCACGACGCGGGCGGCGGTCGCGCGGTCGGCGATGGAGACCACGGTCGAGACGATCAGCGCGTACGCGGTGAGGCGGGCGGCCAGGAGCAGCGTCGCCGTCGCGCCCGGCACCGCCTCCAGCCGCGCCACCGCGATCACGACGAGCGGGACGAAATAGCCGATGCCGTTCCACCGCCCGATGGTGCTCATGCGCAGCCGTTTCTGCCGGTGCACGAGGTAGGAGTCGAAGACGTACTGGCCGAACGCGACCACGACGAGGACCGGCAGCGCCAGGGGGACCGCGCCCGCCAGCGCCGCCCCGGTGAGGCCGGCGGTCACGAAGAGGCAGTCCGTCGCGTGGTCGAAGAGCTGGCCGGCGGCCGACGCGGTGCCCCGCCGGCGGGCGACGATGCCGTCGGCGTAGTCGGTGGCGAGGGCCACGGCGAGGAGCCCCGCCACGAGGACAGCGCCCAGGAAGTCGGGCCGGGCGAAGGCGACCGCCAGCGGCGGGGCCAGCCCCAGCCGGACGGCGGTCAGCAGGTGGGCCATGCCGGCTCCCGCCTACCCGAACAGGTCCCGCTGGGCGCGCGGCCAGAAGGCGGCGCCGATGAGGGCGTTGAACAGGATGAAGAAGTTGTGCTGCACGAAGCCGAACGCGGCCATCTGCCCCTCGTTCTCGGGGAACAGCACCACCCAGAAGGTGATGGCGGCGGCCCGCATCGGGGTCGGCACCGCGGCCGCGAAGAAGACGACGGGCAGGTAACCGAGGAGGGCGAGGAACGACGCGTCGACGCCGAACAGGTTCAGCGCCGTCGTGTACACGACCACCGCGGCCAGCAGGGCCGGCGAGCGCAGGACCAGGAACAGGGCGTAGTGCCGGAGGGCGGCGACTCGGAACGCGTGGAAGATGCGCTGGTCGCGCAGGCGGTTGCCGGGCAGGACGGCGCCGCGGAAGTACAGCACCCAGACGGCGAAGACCGGCACCGCGGCCGCCGCGAGCCAGGGGACCAGGCCGAACGCCGGGGGCAGCTCCGGCCCCGCGAGGTAGCCGACCGTGGCCCAGAACAGCAGGTAGAACACCTCGCAGAACATGACGAACAACATCACCGAGCCCACCTCCCAGCCCGGCACGCGGTGGCGCCGGTTCAGGTAGTAGGCCATGGCGCCCTTGCCGATCTGCTCGTTGAAGACCGAGATGATGTAGGCGCTGGCCCGGACGGGCAGGATGTCGCGGTAGCGGATGGGGGCGACGAACCAGTTGAGGGCGCGGGTCACGACCAGGGTGTCGATGAGGAAGTAGAACCCCGAGTAGGCGACCATCAGCGCGGCCCAGGCCCCCCACCGGACGTTCTCGAAGACCTGCGCCATGTACGCGGCGAGCGACAGCCCCTCGCGCGCCGCCGCGCCGTCCAGCCGGGTGTACAGATAGGCGAAGCAGGCGACTCCCAGCAGGAGGAAGGCCGCGCGGCCGGCCCGGCTGCGGGTCGGGGGCGGACCGGACGCGGGCTCGCCGGCATCCTTGGGGGTGGCCTCGGGCGCGGCGGGCGCGGGCTGCCGCGGGCCGGGCTCGCCGGATGCGCCGGGCGCGGGCTCCGGCGCCCGGTCGCCCGAAACGGCGGAGTCGACATCCGGCCCGGCGGGGGCGGGATCACCGGACGCGGCGGGCGCTGACGTCACTTCGGGCGTGTCTGACATAGCTTGGCCAGGGTATCGGACAACGGGGTGAGGGTGATGCCCAGCTCGCCGTCCGCGTTGCGTTCGACCGCCTCGTCCGAGGTGATGACGTCGATCACGGCCGGCGTCAGGCCGCCGGCGCGGACGAGGCCGGCGAGGCCGGCGGCGAGCCGGGCCAGCCGGACCGGTGTGGAGCGGATCGGGACCTCTCGGCCCAACCGGTCTGCGGTGCGCGCGATCAACTCGCGGTGGGTGAGGGTCTCGGGCCCGACCAGATCGCAGGTCCGCACGCCGGCCGCCTTCCCCTCGCGGCAACCCAGGATGGCGCGGCACAGATCGTCGACGTCGAGGGGGCGCAGCCGATGGGCGCCGCCGCCGAGGACGCGCGCCGACGGCCCGGACGCGGCGGCGAGCAGCGAGCGCCCGCCGGCGGTGCCGGGACCCAGCAGCAACGGGGTCCGGATGATGGTGGCCCCGAGGCCCGAGTCGGCGACGAGGCGCTCGGCCTCGCCCTTCGACCGGAAGTAGCCGTTCCGCGACCGGGGGTCGGCCCCCAGCGAGCTGATGAAGACGATGTGGCCCACCCCCGCCGACCGCGCCGCCTCGACCACCGCGCGGGTGATGTCGACGTTGCCCGACCGGTAGTCGGACGTCCGGCTCTCGAAGAGGATGCCCGCGAGATGCACGACGGCGCCAGCCCCGGCGAACGCCTCGATCAGGCTCTCGGACCGGCCATAGTCGACCACCCTGGGCGTGATGCGCGGCGATTGGGGCAACCCCTCGGTCGCCGCCGGGCGCCGCACCGCGGCCACGGCCTCGAGCCCACCGCCGCCCGCGACCTGCGCCAGCAATGCCGTCCCGACGGCGCTGTTGGCGCCGACAACCGCGATGCGCCCGTTACTCATGTGTGCCTGCCGAGGCGTCCGGAAGAACGGCTCCCAAACGATACGTCTGCATGTCTCGATCCGATCTCCTCCGAGCCCGCCCTGTTCGTGCGGATCGAATCCGCCCTGCGCATCCAGCGCGACAGCGCGCAGCCCATCGGTTCACATGTCTCCGACCTCATCCGTCTTCGCCCGCCGGCTTCGCCTGCTCGGCCACCCCCGCAACGGCGTCGAGCTTCTCGCGAATCTCGGGATCGATGTCGCTGTCCGGTACGCAATCGACCAACTCGTGGAAGTTCTTCTTGGCCATCAGGTTCGGCAGGTCCAGCTTCGCGAAGTACGACCGGAAGAGCGGATCCAGGAACTCGTCGCTCGCCTTGACGTCGGCGTCCCACGGCGATCCCTTGCGCAATGTCTGCAGCGCCGACTCGATTTCATCGATGGACTCGCGCATCGCCTGCAGGCGCCGGTCGGCCTCGGCCGCCGTGAACAGCGGCCCGAGCGCGGAGTCCGGCGGCGCGGCGGCCCAGGCTTCCAGCGTGCCTCGCGTGCAGACGTAGTTCTCGATCTCCCGGCGCTTCCACATCAGGGGCTCGACCGGATCGACGTCGGGGGCCTCGGCTCCAATCCGGTCGAAGAGGGCGGCGCCTCGAAGCTCCGGGAGCGCCTCGCGCAGGCCGTGGAAGTGGCTGCGTACGGCTTGGGGCCGATTCCCCACGTAGCGCACGAATGGTCGTTCCAACGCTCGAGAAGCGCGCTCGTGGCTCAACCGCCCGGCGAAGGCCTGCAGCATCGACAGGTCTGTCGACCCCTCCACGTAGAGCACCCAGCCGGTCTGCTCGGCCTGGTAGTACTGGTCGAACCCGATCTCCCGCAGGGCCTTCAGGACCTGGCTGCCGCGATCGTCGATGCGGTGCGGCCGGCCGACGAACGCCACCACCACGTCCTGGCCCGCCGCCTCGTTCAACAGCACCTCGGAATGGCTGGCGGCGATTATCTGACTGCCGGTCTCGCGCGCCACGTCGTTGAGCAGGCGGTAGGTCTGGCGCTGACGAAGAATCTCCAGGTGCGCATCGGGCTCGTCGAGGAGCAGGACCGCGCCCGGATTCCCGTACATGTACGCGAGCAGGAGCAGCGTCTGCTGCAGACCCCGGCCGGACGACGACAGATCGAGCCGGGCGCCACGCTCACGGTAGGCCATCGCAATCTCGCCACGCTCGGCAACGTAGCGAGGCGGGTCGAGCTCCACGCCGAACAGGCTCCGGACGTGGTCGACCAGGGCGTTCCAGGCTGACGGTTCCTCTTCGTGAATCCGGAAGCAGAGGTTGCGCAGCACCTCGGCCGTGCGGCCCTCGCCGATGCGGACGTTGACGGCGCCCTGATCGAGGCGCGTCTCGGTGGCGGCGAGCCCCGACATCGGCGGCAGGAAGGCGATGCGGACATGCCCCGCCTCGTCCGGCACCGGCATGCGGCCCGCCGTCCCGTCCTCGGACAGACGGAGCGGCCGGCAGTAGAAGGACTCCTCGTTCGCGTAGTCGAGCTCCAGCCCGCACGTCCAGGGCCGGTCGCGGCTCACGCCCTCGACGACGAGAGCGATGCGGATATTGCTGGTGCGCTGCCGGCCCTCGACACGCTGCACGTCCCGCACGTGCAGATCGCGCCACAGCAAGTTGGCGTCCGGGACGGGAATCGCCACGAGGTCCCGCCGGTTGACGGTCACCCCGGGCCGCTTCTCCGGGGTGCTCTTGCCGGCCCGTTTCTCGTTCCAGCGCTTGAGGCCGACGTCCCAGAGGGCCAGCGCCTGCATGGCCGAGGTCTTCCCCGAGTTGTTGGGACCGATGAAGACCACCGGGCTGCCGAGATCGATCTCGACCTCGCCGAAGCGCTTGAAGTTCCGGACGACGAGCCTAGTCAACATCTACAAGGCCTGGCGCGCGTCAGGCGTATCCGCCGTCCGCCAAGTCATCGAGATAGGCGTGGACGTAGTCGGCGTGCCCTTCGCGCACGAGCCGGTCGGCGGTCAGGCCGTCGAAGCCGGCCAGCGGCTCCGCCCGGAACCAGGCATAGGCCGCGAAATAGCCGGCGCCGGTCTCCTTCTTCACGCGGTGAAGGATCTCCAGCATCTGCCTCAGTCGGGTCAGCGTCACCATGAGCGCCCTACTGCCCGTCGGTCGTCTGCCCAGGCTGCAGGGCGGCGCGGTCGAGCTGGTTCACGTCGTCGACGATGCGCGCGTAGGCGCGGGCCACCGCCTCGAGGCCGGCCTCGGGCACCCACTCGGGGATGTCCTGGTCGGTGTGCTTGATCTCGGGCGAGCGGATGATCTGCACCGACGGCAGGTCGCGCGCCACGCTGCCCATCTCGCCCGCCGCCCGGTCCTCCATGCGGTCCCAGACCGCCACGCCGAAGGTGCGGTAGGCGTCGAGGACGAGGTCGACGAGGCGGTCGCTGCCGTTCACCCACCACCGGCGCGGCGACGGGATGTCGGTCATCCGCATGGCGGGGCCCCAGTACACGGTCTGCTTCACCGAGACGTGCTCGCAGTTGATCATCAGGGCGGCGTCGGCGAGCGCCGTCTCGCGGTTGTCGTGCATCCAGCGCGAGCCGGGCGAGCCGACGTGGTGGCCGGCGGTGCCGACGAAGACGAGGTTGCGCCGGCGCTCCTCCGCGGGCCGGGCCGCGAAGTGCTCGGCGAGGGCCAGCATGACCGCGATGCCCGACGCGTTGTCGAGGGCCGCCTCGAAGTAGCCGTCGAGGTGCGCGAGCACGTAGATGTCCTCGTCGGTGGTGCCGGGGAGGGTGCCGAAGACGCTGGCCGTCTTCAGGCCGTCGCGGTAGTCGACGTCGACCCGCATCGAGACCCGCACCTTCTCGCCGCCGCCGATGAGCTCCTTGACGGTGTTGCCGTCCTCGTAGCCCATGAACGCGCCGGGGATGGTGACGTCGCGGCCGAGGCTCTGCCAGATGGTGAAGTTGTCCGAGATGCCGTAGATGACGACGACGGCGGCGGCGCCCCGGTCCTGCGCGCGGCGAATCGCGTCCTCCCAGCTCGCGCCGGCCGAGTGGCCCATCGACCCGGGGGCGGGGATGCTGTGGATGAACACCGCCTTGCCGGCGACGTCGCGGCCGAGGAAATCGGCGGTCGAGCCGGTGCCCACCCACACCGCCTCGAGGTCGAGGGCGCCGTCGGTGGGGTTCGAGCGCAGGGCCGGCACCATGGAGTCGAACCGGTACGTGCGGCCGCCCGCCTCGACGCGGATGTCGTGGCCGGCCGGGAACCACTGCGTCGGCAGGTCGAACACCTGGTTGCGGATGTCGGTGAGCCCCAGCTCGCGGAACCTCCGCTCGACGTACTCGCGGGCCATCTCCTCGCCCCGCGTGCCGGCGATGCGGCCCCAGTACTTCGTGCGGTCGTCGCGGTTGGCGAGGGAGATGTCGGCGACCTCGCGCACGACGTCCTTCAGGCGCGCACCGTCTATCGTCGCGTAGCGCTGGTCGGCGTCCGAGAGCGGAATCCGGATGTAGGCGTCCTCGCGGACGTTGCCGTCCCCGTCCAGACGGCTGGTCTGGCCGAGCCCCGTCCCGGCCGCGGCCCCGGCCACGAGCACCGCCGCCCCGATCACCATCCCTCGCGTCGCTGGAGTCATGTCCTGTCCCCTCGTCCGGTCCGCCCGGGTCGGCGCCTCACGGCTCCCGTCACCGTTCCGGCCATGGTTCGTACACCGACGGATCGCGCGTGTCGCACGCCTGCGCAGAGTGCGGCCCCGCGACGATTCCCGATGATACCCGATGCTAAACTCGGCAAGAGATGCAGCCCCTTTCTCAAGGGCGGCCCGACACCCGAACACCGTCTCGCCATGGCGAGACGATGCCCGCTGACGGCTCGTCGCGGACCGCTGTGGGCGGCGAGTCCGAGGGGACGGCTCCGGATCGCCCGGGGCGCCGAACCGGCGAAGCCGGTGCCGATCCGATGGTCGAGGCCTACAAGCGCGACCTCGACCGCACGCTGCTCCGACAGAACCTCCGGCGCTCGGTGACGGAGCGGCTCGAGAACCTCATCGCCCTGCAGGAGCTGGCGGCACAGGCGCGGCGGGCGGGGCGCACCCGGGAGGGTGACGGGTGACCGACTTCAGGACGGTCATTCAACTCCTCACTGGTTCCGGCATCGAGTGCGTGATCGTCGGCGGCCTCGCGGCCACGATTCACGGATCGGCGCGGCTCATCCAGCCCGTGGAGTTCGTCTACGCGCGAAACCCTGCCAACATCGACCGCCTCGTCGACGCCCTGCGACCCCACGCGCCGTACCCCCGTGGCGCCCCGCCGGGCCTGCCCTTCGACTGGAGCCGGGCGACGATCGAGCGCGGCCTCAACTTCACGCTGACCACCGCCATCGGCGACATCGACCTGCTCGGCGAGGTCACCGGCGGCGGGGACTACGAGGCGTTGCTGGCCCACAGTACGCAGGTGGAGATGTTCGGCTGCCGATGCCGGTGCCTGGACCTGCCGGAACTGATCCGCGTGAAGCGCGCCGCGGGGCGGCCAAAGGACCTGGACGCCCTCGCAGAGCTGGAAGCGCTTCTCGAGGAGCGCGGCGACCGCTCGAGCCGGTAGACCGCGATCAGGCTGCAGTTGCCGGGGTCGGCGTGCCGGCGATCTTGCGGTAATGGGCGTCCGGTCAGGGTCAGGGCCCGGGCCACGCGATCTTGCGGTACTTGCGAATCGGGCGCCCGCCGCTCGTCTTGAGCAGGAACGTCCCGCCCGGCACGTCGTACTCCCAGCGCAGCCTCTCGCCGTCGAGGACGAGCATGTCGCCCTCGCGGCTGATGCGGAACGTGCTCATGCGGATGGGGTCGGACCCGGTCACGGTCAGCCGGACATCGTCGGGCGACGGCCCGAGCAGATCCTCCGACCGCTCGTAGCCGTACGTCCACGTCATCGGGCCCCACCGGTACTCCCCGTACCCGGCCGTCGACTCGAAGTCGTCCGGGCCGTTGCGGTGGCGCGTCGCCATGACGAGGCCGTCGTGCACCATCCACCGCCCTTCCATCTCGGGGGGCCGCAGCACGAGGTCGCCCACGTGCCACTCGACGAGCTCCCACGTCCCCTCGATCACCGCCCGGACCTCGGCCGGCGGCGCGAGGTCCTGGGCCGCAGCCCGGTCCGCACCGAGCGCCGCGGCGGCGGCAAGACCGACCGCGGCGAACACCGGCGTCAGACGTTCACGATGACGGTAGGCCATGGAGGCTCTCCCCCTTCCTCGTGCCAGGTCGACGATTGCCTGCACCATCCGGCCGCTGAAGGCGCGGGTGACGGTGTCGCCGCTCCGCATTCGGCCATGCAGGCTCTCCCCCTTCCAGGGCGCGGGTGACGGTGGTCGCCGCTCCGCATTCGGCCATGCAGGCTCTCCCCCTTGCTCGGACCTCGTCGACGTTGCCTGCACCATCCGCGGCTGAAGACGGGCGACGGTCGTCGCCGCTCCGCATTCGGCCATGCAGGCTCTCCCCTTCCTCGAACCGGTCGACGTTGCCTGCCATCCGGCGGCTGAAGGCGCGGGTGACCGCGGTCATGCTCCGTATGTCCCGTAGCGTCCTGCTCGTCTCCGGACTGTCGGCCGGCGGGCCGGCCGGCTCACGGCAACGATAGCACGAATACAGCGTACAATCCCCGGATTCATTGGGGTTTCTGTCAGACCTCGCCCGGTACGCCCACGATTCCACCCACGCGCGACCGTCGCTCCACGGGCGGGAGCCGTCGTCCCCCCGGGGCCGTGCGCGCCGGGCGGGCACGCGGGAACAGAACGCTCTGCGGTTGCGACACCAGCCCCCCCCAAGCCGAACAACTCCGCTTGCTTGAAACGCCCCATGCCCAAACCATTTCCACCCCTGACGGTTGGATGTCCTGCACAACGGGCGATCTTGCCGCCAGATCGACGCCCTGCCCGGCCGATTCCCATTCGCGCACCGCCCGCGCCTCTGACTCCTCTGACTCGACCCATCCGCCCCTCCCGAAGCCGCCGGAATGCCCGAGCCCTGCCCTGTAGACCCGACGCGATCCACGCCCAGATCGAGCCGGCCGACAGCCCAACCTCCTTCTAGGCTCCGCCCCGACCTCGGCCGCGACCGGTCCAAGCGTGCCATCAAGAAACCGCCGCCAGCCCTCCCGTGCGTCCGCCCCCGCGGCCCGTATCACCAAGCTGACCGCGACTGCGCACGCAACAAGGATCGACCCTTCCTCGTCAGCGCGAGCCAACACCGAGACCTGCGACCGCGAAGATCCCCCTGGGTCCCCAGTCCCCGCCCAAATCAGCTCGCCCTGCCCTCGCCCCATCCCGTTCGCCCTTGACTCGCCCCCAAAGCCGCCCCCAACTCCTTCTCCGGCCCGAGCTGCCGCCCTTGGGCCCAAGCTCAGCCGGGCTCTCCGCCCCATTCTCCCCCGAGCCCCGGCCCCGACACTCCCACTTGACGCCCCCCCAACCGGTCCATTCCTGCACCTCGACAAAGTCTTCTCCTCCGATCACCAACTACCTCGCGCTCAATGGCTGCCACCAATCGCCGCCGCCAACCGCCGCCCCAGCTACACCCCCGCATCCTCGAAAGCCCCCCGCCCGCGCCCTCACACATCGTCTCCTTCCTCCGCCCGCCATCCAAACCTTTGGTACAGAGCGTTCATCAACTTCACTCCTTCCTCATTGTCCGCATCGAAACTCAGTATCTTATCAACCAAAGTGCCGCAATCTGCCACGTGGGCCTCATAAACCTCGTTACCTGCCAAATAGTGCTCGTTAGCCACATCGAAAAGCGTCTGCGCCCACCTAATCATGACGTAGACATTAGATCGATCCGCGGAATGGGCTCGTGAAAATTGCTCCAGAGCTTCGTGCCGATTTTTGATCGCAAGTTGAAACATTCCGTAGAACAAATGAAACTGACATCGCTCGAACCTGTTCCGAATGCTGGCCTCCCGCAGCCGCTTGAACGCCTTCTCCGCTTGCTGTATCCCATCGCGCTTGATCGTCAGTGCGGCGTACGCCCGAGCCGCCTCCGGGCCCGGATCCTCCTCAATCAACGGATCCAGAATCCTACTCGCTGCGTCCACCTCATCCGCGAAGAGGTACGCCACCGCCAACTGCGTCCGAATTGCATTAAGAGCTCTACGGCTCCGAGCATTCGATTCATAAAAGAAGTCACGGCCATCCTCCAGCACCGTGATAGCATCATCCAACCTACCCATCCGATAGTACGCAATCCCCAAGTAATAGTACGGCCAAGCATTAAACCGCGTAATCTGTTTTGCTCGAACCAATACCGTCTCTGCATCATAGAGCTTGTTTCGCCTAAGTAACATGCGCGCCTCGAACATGAGCATACTGACGTCCTCTATACCCACGTCCCGCGCCAACTTCAGAATCTTTTTCGCCAACGTGTCATCCTGGTATTGACTCAATGCAATCTTTCCAAGATCCGCCAATAGCCGAGTATCTCTCGGGTTCGCCACGAGCACTTCCCGCGCGTAATCAACTGCTTTCGCATCTTCACTGCACCTCGCTGCAATCCGCGCCGCCAAGCCGACGATCTCTGCGCTCCGCCTCTTCCTCATCAGCACCTCCAATACACGTCCCGCGGCGCGGTAGTGCCCCGCCCTAAACTGCTCCTTCGCAGTCGCTAAGGCACCATCCATCAACTTCGAATCTACAGGCGCTCGCGCACCGACTACGCCACTATGGAACTCAGCCTCGATCGCTGCATCCAGGCTCCCTGAAGGCCCTTTTGCTACCTCTGCAAAAGCGTTCGCGGCCGCCTTATGAAATTGTTCCCTAACATCTGGCGCAAGTTCGCTCGCCTCAAAGTACTCACGCAGCGCTCCAGCAATTTCCACCTGCCCATCCTCTCCTACCTCCACAGCACCGAGCGCGATCAAGTTCCGCAAAACCGGTCCAGCCGCGAATCCCGCGGCCGCCAGAACCACGCCCCTTGGCACCGCCGCCCTAGCTAGCGTGAGACTACGTAGAACGATCTCGTCTTGGTCGTTTAGACTCAACATCCGAACTAACCGCTGGACGAAACCCCAAAAGGCACCCCGTCGCGCTCTCAAGTCGCGAACGACCGCTTGCCCGCCCTCGCCATAACACGCGTCCGCAGCAAGCGCAATAGCCACCGGATGTCCGCCTAGTTTCTCGACTATCTCGATCTTCTCCTCCTCCGCAATGACGTCTGGAGTCAAGCCAACTCGTCGCAACTGAGCGTCAAAGATCGCCCGCCCAAAGCGCCCTTGAGTCTTCTGTAGCCCTCTAACCCGAAGCCGCGTCCTCAACGCAGGGTCGTCCAAGTCCAGAGGCAGCTCGCGTTGCGTCTCAAGAATGATCTTAAAATTCAATTCCGCAGCACGCGCGACCATGCACTCCATGGTCACACCCACGTCAGAGTCGCGCCATCCCCCGTCCGCAACCAAGTGGTGCGCCCCCTCCACAACTAGTACTCGCAACCCCTGAAGCGCGCGTTCAAACGCGCTTCCACCTACAACCTCTCTCACGTCCTCGTACGGTGGCTCCGGCTTACCGACCCGCCTCCGCAGCAATTCGTATATAATATAGTCAGCCGAGGATGTATCCGTCAGTCGCAGTCGATGCACGCCTCCTACTCCCGATTGCGCCAACGCCTTCTTCACCACGCAAGACTTGCCAATTTGCGACAGGCCGCTGACCTCCAACACAGTGGAATCGCCACTGTCAAGGAACTCAGCAATCCGAACCGTCTCGTCTTCCCGGTCAACCACGCTTTGCGCCTCTGCCCCAACCGACTCCGTGACCGCCGTCGCCGAACCACTTGATCGACTCTTGCACTCTCGAAAAAACTCCACAAACACACTGTCGCCATCTTTCGTCCCAATCCGCGCACCCACGAGCAGATTCCCTAAGTGGTCGCAGCACGCGGCCGCCAAACTGCCCTCCAATTCCCGGAGCCCACCGTGGCCCGGAATAACACAGTCCTTGCCGAGTGCACCCCACCAGTCCGCCGACGGCACGCCCCGGCGTTCCCGCTCTTCGAGGTAGCGTAGTCGTTCCCGCTGCAATTCCGTCAAGCCCTCGCTAGTCGCGATTTCAGCAAGACACGTCGCCCGCGGCAGACCCTCGCTTTGGCGTCTTGCTTCGCCGAGTCCACGTGCAGCCTCATGCGCGCTGGATTCCTCACCCACAATAGAGCTTAAGGCCACGAGTTTGGTGGAAACTTCCGGGTCAGACGTCCCTACCTGAACTGTAGTCACGCTGAGGTCGAGATCTACAACTAAGAGACTGTCACCTGGCGGAAGCCCATCGCGAAATGTATCGTGCAACCAGCTTGCGGTCCTAGTGTCACGAACCGTTCCTATCCGGGTCCCTCCGAAACAGCCATCGTTACAGTAGAGTACAGGCTTGCGATTCTGCACCTGTTGGTCGATGAAGGACTGAAATCGATTCGGCTTGCGTTCATAGGAGACGATGCCGACGAGGTCATAGCGACTCTTGGCTTCTGGGTCGCGTAGCGCTTCGATACACACTAATGGAAGCAGTTGCACGCGGCGTTGCGATCGAGTGTTGATTGAATACACACGATGAACCGGTTTAGGTTCCGTATTGTCTACAAGGTCCGTCTTCTCGAATGGTGATAGCATCATCTTCGGAAGGAGTGAGATTTTTCCGTCTCGTACGAGAGGCAGCACGCAGCCGGACACCCCCTGAACTTCGCGCTTTCGACGCTTGCCGTCTATTCCAACCGTCGCATAGTAGCGCGCGGCTTCCGGCGTGTTCAGAGGCGTGTGTGTTCCTCCGAGTATGGTAGCGCCCGACGTACTGGACCAAGATTGAAGGACAGGCAAGCATTCAATCGGCACCCCCCCTTCCGGAAAGAGGACCACGTCAGGCCTGGGGTCGATGTTCTCCAGAAAGCTCATGATGGCCCGTAGTCGCGCGGTAGACCACGCCACGTATGCGTCCCGAACGCGCTTCTGCATTGGGTCGACGTCGAAGCCCTGCCTACTTAACCCAGAGAGGGAAACCCGTGACGTCGGGGAAACGAACGGCTCCTCTAGGTAGGCCACGTCGCCGCTATAGATGGCGGGATGGCTCTCGAGTTGGCAAAGGCACACACGCACCATCTTCATCGTTCACTCCAAGGCTCTGCGTCCTCGTCCGCGAGGTCGGCCGAAAGGTCGTCGCGGTCGACGGATCAATTGCATCAAGCCTGACTCCAGCCTACCGTCACCAACGAGCCAATGCGACCAGAGTGATTGATGGGTCGGCGGTCCAATAGGCCGCGGGGCTAGAATATGGGCAGGGCCGCGGTCCTGCACGGTCGACGAACGCTCAAGAGGTCGGTTGGTCCGACTGGCCCGCTGCACGAGATCCGTCCTGAGCCGGACGCTCTCGGGCCGATTGCGGTCTTGGCCCAGACCCCGGGGGTCGACCGCAAAACCGTGGGCGCCTGCCCGCTCCAAACAGAGGAATGTGCTGCCCCGGGGCCGTGCCACCGAACGGCCTGCTGGCCGCTCACGATTCGCCGTACGGCCGCGGCGATGCGGATGACGTCGCGGCCGATGCCACGGCTCGGCGAGTACTCGGCGCTCCGGGCTCGGGCCGAGAAGAAGATGTTGGCCGAACCCACGACACATTGGTCATCTCCTTCGCCGACCCGGCTGCGACCGGGCTTGGTGTCTACCGCCGCGTTCAGCATTGATCTCCAAGAGCCGCGCGAGAACCTCCTCCCGCACGGCATCTGGCCAACGATAGCGCGACGGCGTTCGCGCTGTACCGGCCGTCTCCCTCTGGCCGGGTTCTCGCGAGAAATGCCCCTCGGCCGAAATGTCGCTCCAACCGAAGGCGTCGAGCACAACCCGGTCCATCGTTGTGTGAAGATCGCGGAGTCTTGCAATGTCAGGGTCATCGTCGAATTGGTCATGGAAGCGGTTGTAGGTCTTGGTTAAACCTTCTTGATTCCGTACCATTAGCCCAGAGCGGAATTCGTAGTATTCCTGCCCAGCGGTCCGAACGGCACAATTGTCCCTCCAGTCGTGAGGAAAGGGGAACGTGTCGAAGCAGTCCGAGGGAGTATAACGAAGGCGATCCTCTAAGGACGAGCCACAGAATCGAGCCCACGTCTCGTGCACGTTGGACTGAAGCACTGCAAAAGCGGCCAAGGGCGCTGGCAGTGGAAATATGTTCAGGGTGACGTCGAATACGAATGTGGGGTTGAGTAGCACAAAAGACAGCCACGAAGTCACGCGGCATTGGGCGAGTACGTAATCTTTTCCCGAGGTCGCGCGCAGTAGTGCGGGCGTGGTCTCGGCAAATCGCCACCAATACTTGCGTCGTACATCCCGCTTATCTTTCAAGCGCACGGGCCTAACCCGATTCTGGACGATTCCCATCAGCATGGGCCACCGTTCCCGACACTCCGTCTCCCCCCGTTCACCGAAGTTGATGACGTACCGGTGGTGAGCGTGTGTGGGGCTGGTGTTGACCTCCTGCCCTCCGATGTACGGGAAGATCACCTCCTGGTTGCTCGGGTCCTTGTCGACGAGGCGGCGCATCTCGGCCAGCGATGACGCAACACCCTTCGTGTCGGTGTCGTCGAACGTGAAGCCCATCCCGAGGACGTAACTGCCGACGAAGCTCTTGCCGGCGTTCTCGGCCAGCCGCGCGGGGTCGTCGTGACCGCCACGGTGGAACAGGAACGCGGTGATGCGCTCGACGTCCCGACCGTCGATCCGCTTCCGATCGGACACCGGCCCCTTCCCGACGTGGATTACGCTGACGACCACCGCCGCTAGCCCCGGCCACCTGACCCGCCTCCGCACGGAGAAGATCTCTCCGTCGTGCTTGCAGATCCAGCGCAGCCCGCTGGCCCGGGTGTCTCCCTGGGCGATGGTGTTGGTGGCGATCAGACCGAACACACCCATCTGGCGTACGAGGTCGTACGCGCGTCGGAAGAAGTGGGCCACGAGGTCGGCGTTGCCGTGGCTCTCGGCGTGGGCGTGCTTCAGCCAGTCCGGATACTGGGCGACGTTGCCCGCCGCCACGGAGTTCTTCCCCGCGAACGGCGGATTGCCGATGATGGTGTCAAAACCCCGGGAATGGGCAATCGGCGCGCTCCGTGGCTCAGCTGTGGCCGCAGGCACCCGCTCGAAGACCTCCGGAAACTCGATCTCCCAGTGAAACGGCGCCAGCGGTGGGCTTTCCCGGCGGCGCCGCTCGATCGAGTGGCGGTAGTCCGCGAACTCGCCGGCGAACACCGCGCTAGCGTACGCGTGGCGCCTAGCTTTCCTCTCCTTCGGCTTGCCCCCCTCGAAGAACGCGGCAACCACCAAGTCCCCGAACAGTCGCACCTTGTTGAGCTCGAACCGCGCCTCGTCCCACCAGTCACGCAGGTTCCAGTCGGAGACCGACTGGTCCGCCTCCCGAATCTGCCGCCGCAACTCGGCCACCCGGGCCACGCACTTCCGCAGCTCGATGGTCTCTATCCCCTGCTGCAGCGGCTCGGCGCCGTCTTCCCAGTGGAACGCCTCGATCTGCCGCTGCGTCAACCCCACCAGCGAGTCGCCGTGCCGCAGGGCGTGGTCGACGAAGGTCAGCGGGTGCTCCCTCGCCAGCGTGGCCAGCCACAGCGACACCTTGGCGAGGTCGACGGCCATCGGGTTGCGGTCGACGCCATAGAGACAGCGCTGGGCGATGAGGCGGCGCGCCACCACGACCTCGTCGTCGCCTGCCGCCATCGCTGGCGCCGCGTCGTGGGCGCGCCACGCGTCGAGCAGCGCGTCGCCGAGCTGGCGGCACGCCTCGACGAGGAAGGCCCCCGAGCCCATCGCCGGGTCGCAGACCTTCAGGTCCAGGATCGCCTCGGGCGCGGGCGGCTCGCCGCCGGGGCCGCGCAGCCGGGCCAGGATCGGCTCGAGGGCGGTGCGCACGATGGGCTCGGTCAGCTCGCGCGGCGTGTAGTGCGACCCCGAGCGGCGGCGCGCCTGGCTGGGCTGCAGCACCATCGCGCCGGCCGGCACGAGGTCGGGGGTGGCGGCGGCGTCGATGACCGGCTGCAGGGCCGCGTGCAGGTCGGCGACGCTCTGGGCTGCGGCCACCGGCTTGCGCACCCTGTCGGTGAGCGCGCGGTCGGTCCGGTCGCGCAGCCACTTGGCGCGCTTGCCGCCCGCCTCGCCGAGCACCGCCTCGAGGTCGACCGTGGTCGGCGCCCCCTGCTTCTTCTGCGCCTTGATCGCCACCGAGCGCCCCGTCGCCGTCTCGATGCGGAACCCCATCATCGTCTCGTAGACCGAGCCGATCTGCTCGACGTCGAGGGCGCGGTAGGAGATGCGCTCGCCGTCCAGCACCAGCAGCTTGTCGAGGGCCCGGTAGACGGTGCCGTCGGGGACCAGCGGCGGCTCGACGCGCTCGTGGCCCTGGCGCGCCCCGCCCGCTCGGCGGCCTTCGAGGAACGGGAACCGGTCGGGGTCGAAGAGCACCCCGAGGCGCCGAGGAAGCTGCAGCCCGTCGGCCTCGGCCCCGTCGTGGAACAGCCGGAACAGCACCAGCAGTTGCGCCCACGCGCCGTAGCGCTGGGTCATCGTGTCGGGATGCAGGGCCGCGTCCTCGCGCAGGCGCTCGTAGAGGCCGGCCAGCGAGTAGTGGCGCGCGAAGGTCTCGCCCTCCGGCAGCAGGTCCCGCTCTTCCGCGTAGAGCAGGAAGACGAGCCGCAGGATGACCGTGAGCAGCGCGTGGTAGACGTCGTCGGGGCGCTCGGCCAGCGCCTCGCGCAGCAGCTCGCGGTCCCACGCGTCGTCGGCCGCCTGCACGCCCCGCAGCAGCTCGTACAGGGCGTGCAGCACCTGCTCGGCCAGCCGCTCGCTCACCTCGTTCTGGAAGCGCCGGCTGTCGGCCAGCAGCGCAGCGAAGCGCTTGTCGCGGGGCAGGGCGAGCAGCCGCGTCTCGCTCAGCAGCAGCCGCAGCGCCGCCACGATGGGCCGACCCGCGGTGGTGACCATGTCGGCCACGTGCAGGTCGAGCCAGCCCGAGCTCTCGCCCCGCGGGGCCGAGACGAGCCGCAGGGTGCGGCCGTTCGACAGCAGCCCCGCCGGCACCCCGGTCTGCCGCAGCAGCCGCTCCATCCGGCCGTGGGCCGACACCTCCAGGCGTCCCGCCCCGCCGGCGACGCGGTCGAAGTCGTCGCCGGGCTCGATCGCCTTGACCAGGAGCTGCCACCGGGACCCGTCGTCGCGGGGGTCGCGCTCGCGCACCGCGAAGTCGGGGCGCAGCACCTCGCCGCCCTCCTGCAGCGGCGTCTCCAGCTCGGGCGGGACCGGGCTCTCGGCCGTCCCCGCGTAGCCCTTCGGCGAGAAGCTCCAGCCGAGCACCGACGCCGCGAACGCCGGGAAGTCGGGCAGCCACGGCTCGGGCTCGCCGTCGGGCCGGAACCGCCGTTCGGCCACGCACGCCCGCAGCCGCCGCTGCCCCTCGGGGTCGCGCGGCAGCACCGCCCCCGCCCGCACCAGGGCCGGCGCCGACACCACGAGGCCCGTCGGCCGGACGAAGCCGATCCACTCCAGGTGAGCGTCGATCTGGGGGTCACGTTTCGGCATCGGCTATGTCGGCGCGGTCAAGGCAATGGGATTGGCGATCAGCCGCTTCGACGCGGCGCTACGCGACCGGGACGCGCTTCGTAGTGTACCAATTGTGGAACGCGCCATTGGTAGTCTCTCCCGGAATCGCAGTGGTCTCAGCCGGTGCCGGAGCGGACCGGCACCTCGATGATCGGCATCAGCGGCTGGAGTTGCGCTCGGTAGGTCCGCACCACGCGGTCGTACAGGTCCTTCACCCGCGGCGCCTCCACGGTGACGACCAGCGCGTAGCGGATCTTGTCGGCACTGGCGTCGTCGCGGCCTTCCGAACGCGCGTTGTAGTGGATGTCGAAGACCGGTCGATTCAGGCTCTGCGCGAGCTTGCCCACCTGCCGATGGAGGCACGTCTCCCATCTGTGAGCGTCCCCTCGGAGCTGCCGCTCCGTCGCGTAGAGCTCGGCCGGCTGGAAGAACGGAGCTGTGTCCGCGTGGATCGCGTCCTCGCGGCTGAACTTCGACCTGTTGGGGCGGAACACGACCGACAACCCACTCTTCGTGTAGTTGCCCGGATGCTCGGGATCTACCGGGGTCGCGAAACAGAAGGTCGCCGTGATGCGCACCCTCCCCGTCAACTTGTCCTGCGGCAACGGCAGGTGGATACGCCGGTAGCGGGCCGCGGTGATCTCGTCCTGATAGACGACGCGCACGCAACCGTCCGGACAGATGACGAGATCGTCGAGGTTCGGCGGCAGCCGGCCCCATCCGGACTCCTCCCGTGGCTGCGCGCCCGGATCGGTGCTATGGATCAGCAGTGCCTTGATGGCGAGCGGGCCAAGAACAGCCCCGAAGTGCGCTCGTACCGCAAGCGCGGAACGCATCGCCATCGGCGCCGCGTAGCTCGTACCGGCCGTCGCGATTAGTCGGCCGGGCGTGTCGGGGTCGGCGACCCAGAAGTGCTCCTGCCGGCTGCCACCGAAGGCGATGAGGTCCGGCTTCACGATCCCCGGTGATCGCCCCGGTCCCTTCGAGCTGTAGGGTGCACGAGCCCAGTCCCCGTTGAGTCTGTCGCTCGCGCCGACCGAGAGACCGTTGACGCAGTCGGACGGCACCTGGATGCGCCAATTCTGAAGGGCCGGATCTTCCGGTTCTTCGCCGGTGTTTCCGGCAGCTATGGTGGCCAGGGTGCGCCCGTCCGACAGGTGCTCGTCGAGCACGGCCGTCCAGGCGTGAACCTCGTCGTCATCAACCGCCAGGGCCGGCCCGACGCTCAGGTTGAAGAACTCGTAGTTGCCCTGCGCCAGCACCGACTTCACGCGTTCCAGGACCTCGTAGAGCTCGAACGGATCGTCATACGAGTTGTTGTCGAGCACGCGGTGGTGGTCGACGCGACACAGAGGCCGCTCGGCTTGATCCTCGGCGACCGAGCCGAAGAGCATGGCCGACGTCACGGTCGCTCCGTGCCGCAGAAGCTCGGGCTCGGACTCGCCTACTCCGGGTCCATCGAGGGCGTTCGCCCAGAACGTCAACGGACTCGTCTCCGGCAACCCTCCATCGAAGACCGCGACCCGCAGATTCGGGTCGAGTACATCTCGTTGCGGCAATTCGATGCTCCGCTCTGGCGGAGGCTCGCCGCGCAGGATCGGGTGGGTGGTGCGCAGTCTGGGCATCTCCCGCACGACACGCAGGAAGGAGAAGCGGGCGACTTCACGGGCCTGTTGCCCAGACGCCAGCAGGCGCAAGAAGCAGAGCCTGCCGGCGAAGAAGATGCGCTCGAGATCCGGAACGAGACCGAGATCCCGCAGGTATGCCTCAAACGCCGCGAGGATGAAGCGATCGCGAGGCCTCTCGCTCGCGTGAAGGACAACCTCGAGGGGCAACGCACGCCGGCCCTTCGTGATCCGGCGGATACGGTGCTGGGCCTCGAACGCCGAGACTCGCTCGATCGCCGGAAGATGCCTGGCGCCGGCCGAGTCCTGCCTCCAGCGTGGCACCTGGTGGGCCAGCCGGTGGAAGGACGACCGGCTGCCGGCCACGAACAGCTCCGTGGTCACCGCCTCCTCGGGCTCGCGGCCGCGGCTGCGCTTGTCAGGCCGAACCGTGCGTGCCCGGCTGCCGACCGCTCGAAGGCCGGCCGACCGCAGGAAGCCCGAGGGATAGTAGCTCTTGGCGTAGTACTCGGGGTGCAGGGTGACGGAGGCTACCGCTTCGCCGTTCGGGCAGGCCTTCTCCGGAAGCGCGTCGAACGCCGAGGCCGCGTTCGCGAGCATCGGCTCGAGACGCCGTTGTGCCTCCTCAAAGCTGTACGGCGGCTCCTTCGGTCCGCCACCGCCGCCGATCTCGACCTGAGCGGTGAGACGCTCACCGAAGCCGAGAAGATAGTTGCGCTTCTCGGGCATCCCCTAGCAAGCCCCTCCCGCGGCAGCGGATTGAAGGTGCTTGCGGATGGTGTCGCGACTCACGCCCGTGATCGCGCTGACCCGACGCTGTGAAACGACTCCGTCCACGGCCAGGGACACTGCGAACTGGCGACGCCGCGCGCCTTTCAGCGACTTCACGAGGTCGTGGAGGACGCCTTCCAAAGCGGTCTCCACACTGCACCCATCGAGCGCGGCCACCCGTCGGGCCAGGCTCGCGGCCTGAAGCGCGTCGCTGAAGGACGACCCAGCGAGAGCGCGGCTGAGAACGACCGGCCACGGGGAAATCGAGTCGAGATCGAGGTGATCGCGGAGGACCGCCGCTACTACCTCCGGCTCCGGCAAGGGGAACTCGACGACGACCTCGAACCGTCGCCACACGGCCGCATCGAGGAGCTTCGCGTGGTTCGTCGCGGCCAGGAGCAGGCAGTTCGGTGGCCATTCGTCGATCTCCTGCAACAGCACCGTGACCAGACGCTTCAGCTCTCCGATCTCGCTCGTATCGTCCCGGCGCTTCGCCACTGCGTCGAGCTCGTCCAGGAGCAGGATGCAGTTGTGGTCGCGCGCGAAGTCCAGCACGGCCCGGACGTTGCCCCCGGTCCGCCCGAGG
The DNA here is from genome assembly GCA_965204675.1 of Vicinamibacterales bacterium. Taxonomy (GTDB): domain Bacteria; phylum Acidobacteriota; class Vicinamibacteria; order Vicinamibacterales; family UBA8438; genus JAJEEA01. The sequence goes on along the minus strand of OZ242003.1, from coordinate 2,196,229 downwards.
AAGGAGCTCATGACGGCAGAGAGGTCGAGAATGGCTAGCGGCTGCCCGAGCTCACGAGCAATCCACTTGGCGGCAAGTGTCTTGCCGACGCCCGGCGGACCGGTGAAGAGGACGGACCGCGTCGGGTCCACCCCCGCCTGCGCCAGCCGCTCGCTCTGCTCGCGCTCGCGGGCGACCTGTCGTACGGCGGCCCAGGTACGCGCGTCGTAGACCGGCTCGGTCTCGAGGGTCGGTGTCTCGATCATCCGGACCAGAGGAAGCCGGGAGTCTCCGTCGACCGGTAGAGCTCCTGGCTCGATGCGGCGCGTCGGACTGACGCGGGGGGTGTTGTCCCGCAGGAGCGCCGTGAGCCGCTCAGCCAGCTCGGGAGCCGTCGATCGGTAGCGCCGAGCGTACTTCCGGACCAGCACGGCGACGTCCTGGGGACGGCCCCCGAGCGCGACCCGAGCAAGGTGGAATATTTCGTCATCAACGCTTCTAGAGTAGTCCGTTTCTGCCAAGCCAGCCAGCCCTTCGGAATCACATTAGTGGACTAGAATATAGCACACAATAAAATACTAGTCCACCTGTTCTCTATCCGGCGTGACCGCCCTGCCAGGAAGGCCTGGGCACAGACAGGTTGCCCGTCATCGACACGCGCCGGGATCCAGACCAACGACAACAGCGAGCCCGATGCCGTTCCCCGCCGGATGGGGCGTCCACGGGGAGCAGGGACGTTTCAGTTCGTCTCGGGCCACAGGTACACGAGGCCCACCGGTTCCACCCGCTGTGCCTGGACCTCGTAGAACGCTCGGATCCGCCCCGGCTCCTGCTTCAGGTCGCGGTCGAACTGGTCGAGGCGAGTGCGCCAGTAGCGCATGTTCGTCTGGAGCTGGCGCCGCTCGTCGTCGTCGAAGTCCAGGGTGATCTGGGCGTACCGGCCTTCGTGGCGGTCGAGCTCTTCGACGATGCGCTCGCGCTGGCGGCGAAGCGTCTCTTCCAGGTCGCGCGACTCCCGCTCGCCCCGCTCCCTCAGCCGGCGCGTCGCCAGCTCGGCGATCTCGTCGGCCCGCGGCTCGAGCTGCGGCAGCAGCTCCTCGATGTCGCCCGGCGCCGCCGCCAGCAGCTTGGTACGGATGACCTCGTGCGGCATCCGCTCCGGTCGGTCGGCCAGCGACTGCTCCAGCAACTGGAGGGTGCGCGTCTCCGCTTCGCGGGCATAGGCCCTGAGCGGGTCGCTCCGCCGCGCCGGCTCCACCCAGCGCGCCGCCAGCGGGACGATCTCCTCGTGCAGCCGCTCGGCCCGGCGCCCGTAGAGGCAGAGCCGCCCGAGAAGCACGACCCTGGGAATCGAGTCGCGAGCCTGGGCGAGGCAGGCCCGGGACAGGTCGTGGTGGACGAAGCCCTGGGCGCGGAACCGGGCGAGGAGGCGCTGGGCCACCCGCTGCTCCAGGTGCAGGTGGACAGTGTCGTCGCCGAGCACGCCGGCGTCCTCGAAGACCACGGGCCGGATGGGCGCCTCGCACCGCCAGTCGGCCAGCTTCTGGTCGCGCCGGCGGGGCGGCCGCAGGGTGTCGAGGGTCGCCGCCCAGGTCGGGTCGGCCCCCGTCCGCCGGTCGAGGGCGGGGAAGCTCCAGGTCGCCCGCCCCTGGCCGCCGCCGTTGCCCGCTCCGTCTCGCGCCAGCGGTTCGGCACCCAGCAGCTCCAGCGCGCACGACAGCGCGTCGCGGAACGGCTCGGCTTCGAACCCCACCCAGGTCCGCGAACGCTCGAGCAGGCCGCGGCACCGCTCGACCTGCTCCGTCAGGTCGTCCCGCCGGTCGCGCGCCGCTTCCAGCTCCTCCTCGGTGATCTGCCGGCGGACCTCGTCGAGATCGGCCGCCTCTATCGCGTGCTTCAGCCGGTCGGCGTCCCGGTGGCGGATGCCGCCCCGCAGCCGCCGCTCGACATCGTCGTCGATGACCTTCGACAGGCTGCCCAACTCGCGCTTGATGGTCTCGGTCTTGCGGACGAGCACCTCCAGCACCTTGTCCTCTTCGCGCTGCGGCAGCACGAAGTAGTGGCAGCGCACCTCGGCCGCCGGCTGCAGCTTGCGGTCGATGCGGCCGTTACGCTGCTCGATGCGGCCGGGGTTCCACGGCAGGTCGAAGTGGAAGAGGTCGGCACAGTGGGCCTGGAAGTTCAGCCCTTCGCGGGCCGCGTCGGTGGCAAGCAGGATGCGCAACGGGTCGACGGCGGGGTCGGCGTTGAACCGGCGCTGGATCTCCTTGCGGCGGGCGCCCTGGATCAGCCCGTCGATGACCTCGATGCGCTCGTCGGCGCGGTCGGTGCCCGCGATGGCCTGCTCGAGGATGTTCCGCAGGTAGCGCTTGGTGCCTTCGCGGTTCTCGGTGAAGACGAGGACGCGCCCGTCGTTCCAGCGCGGCGGCCGGCCGCGTAGCGGCTCGCCGAACGGCGGCAGCTCGGGGCACATCCGCTCGCGGATCCAGTCGACGAGCTGGCGGGTCTTCGCGTCGGGCACGTGCCGGGCCCGCTCGGCGATGGCCTCCATGCGGTCGAGCAGGGCCTGCTCTTGCCGCCACAGCTCCGCTTGTTCCGCGCCGCGATCTGGCGCGCCCGACTCGGCCGCCTCGGTGATGGCCTTGATCTGCGCTTCCTCCTCGGCCTCGGCCAGCTCGGGATCCTGCTCGCCGCGTTCGTCGTCGGCGGCCGGCGGCACGAGGAAGAGTCGGTGTTCGTCGTCCGGCGACGCCGCCACCTCCGGCGTGCGGGACTGCCCCGTTGCCACCGCCTCCGGCGCACGGGACTTCTCCGTTGCCACCGCCTCCGGCGCACGGGGCTGGCCGGTCGCCGTGGCCTCTCGCGGGGGCGGCTGCCCCGCGGTCGCGGCCGAATCGCGCGTCTCGTCCTTGCCGGCCGCAGCCTGCTCCTGCTCCCGTTCCCAGTGGCGCTCGACCGTCCGCCGGTGCACCGCCAGGCTGCGCGCGAACGCCTCGACCGAGGAGAGCAGCCGCTGCTGCAGGCCGACGACGAGCAGGCCCGCCGCGGCTTGGGCCTTGCCCGAGGCGTTGGCATGCCGCCGCTCACGGGCGGTGCGGTACTCGTCGAGTAGCCGCGACAGCGCCAACTCGGGGGCGTCCACCGGCAGCCCGTCGATGAGCACGCGCTCGACCCGCCGCTCGGGGAAGCCGCCCTGCGTCACCCGGATGTCCTCCTTGAGGCGCCGGACCATGACGTCCTCGAGCGCCTTCCGGCCGCGCACCTTGACGCCACGGGTGAACCGGTAGGGGTCGAGCAGCTCCAGCAGGGTCGAGAAGCTGTTCGAGTGGCCGTTGTGCGGCGTGGCCGACAGGAACAACCGGTGCTCGAAACGGCCCGCGAGGTCGCGGACGGCGCGGGTGAACTTCGACTCGATGCCGTAGCGCCCGCCGCTCGACGGCGCGGCGTGGTGCGCCTCGTCGAGAATGAGCAGGCTGCCAGGCCGCAGGGGGCCGAGCCACGCCCGCATCGGGTCGGCGTAGCCCGGATCGATCAGCAGGTTGTGCGACACGAGGAACCGGCTGTGGGTCATCCACGGGTTGACGCCGAAGCCGCGCTCGCGCCGCATGCGCGTCAGGTAGGCGCGGTCGAGAATCTCGAACACCAGCCCGAAGCGGTCCTCCAGCTCGCCCTTCCACTGCTCGAGCACCGACGGCGGGGCCGCGACGACGATGGTCTTCGCCTTGCGGCGCAGCAGCAGCTCGCGGGCGATCAGGCCCGCCTCGATGGTCTTCCCGAGCCCGGTGTCGTCGGCGATGAACAGGTTGACTCGCGGCAGCCGCAGCGCCTTGCGCAGCGGCTCCATCTGGTAGGCGTCGATGCGGATGCCGGCGCGGAACGGCGACTGGAACAGGTTCGAGTCGGTGGCCGTCACGCAGTGCCAGCGCAGCGTGTGCAGGAACGCCGCAAACCGGCGCGGGTCGTCGAAGCCCCTCTCGGCGAGGTGCCCCCAGCCCTCTTCCTCGAGGATGCGGCGGTCGATCTCGTAGTCCCAGTAGACCCGCAGGGCCTGCCCCTGGGCGTCGTCGTCCGCGCAGGCCAGCGTCACCAGCGGAGATTGGCCCGACGTCTCCGACGGCGTGACCTCTTCGACCAGCCACCGGCGAGAGCGCACCTGGACCAGCTCGCCGACCTCGGGAGGCCGTTCCGGAAGCGTGCCGATCAGATCGGGTCGAGCCATGACGCGCGCGAAGGACCAGGGAAGGTGACAGCTGGCCGCCGACATTCTAGACGAACGTCACGCCGGCAACGGCTGGAGCAGCGACCGCTCGATCAGCGTCGTGAAGTGACGGGTCATGGTCGCGGCCAGGGCCCGGTCGCGGACGAGGAGGCCGATCTCGATGTTGCGGTCGAGCGCCGCCTCGGTCAGGTTGGCCGACGTCACGAAGACGGCCTCGTCGTCGACGACGACCGCCTTCGCGTGGAGGACGCCGGCCCCGCCATCCGGGTCGAGGGAGCGCGGGTCGTAGAAGACGCGGGGTCGGGCCGCCCCCGGCCACTCCTTATCCCAGAAGCGGTCCGCGAACCGCCGCACCAGGTGATCGGCGCCGGTCGTGTCGCCCTTCCGCCGCTGGACGTTCAGCAGCAGCGTGACGGTCAGGCCCGGCGTCTCGTCCATCCGCCGCGCCAGCACCTCGAACGCCCGCGGGCCGTCGAAGAAGGCGTAGGTCGCGACCCACGCCGAGCGCGCCGCCGACCCGAGCAGCTCCTCGTAGACCCGCCGGGTGTCCCGCGCGTGGAGGCCGGCGACCTCGGGCCCCGACCACACGAAGTCGGGCGCGGGCCGCCGCCCCACCGCCCGGTCGAAGCCGCGCAGCCAGGCCGCGCACGCCGGCCCGGGGACGCCGAGGCCCGCCAGCTCGCCCAGCGCTCCCGCTACCGCCTCGCTCTCCGGCGCCCCGCCCAACGCCGCGCGCACCGCGACCGGCCGGTAGGGCGGCCCGAGGGTGCCCGCCTCGAGGGCCGACTCGAGGCGCTTGCGCAGATGCGACGGCAGCCCCAGCAGCACCTCGGTCATGCCGCGGGGCCGAAGAAGGCGGCGTCGGGCACGCCGAGCACCGGCACCACGAGGGCCCGGTCGAGATGGTCGTTGCGCATCTCGCACGACGTCTCGGCGACGAGCGCGCAGGCGTGGCAGGCGGCGCCGTGCAGCCACCGCTCGGCCATGCTGTCGCCCGGCGAGTGCTCGGCGCAGGTGGGGTCGTTCGAGCAGAGCCCGCCCGCTGCGAGTGCGCGCAGCAGGTGCTCCTCGAGCCGCCGCGCCTGCTGCACGAGGCCGCCCAGCGTCCCCTCCGCGTCGGGACTGCCCGTGTAGATCAGCAGGCCGTAGCGATCGTCCTCCGCGTAGATGCGCTCGCGGAGAGAGCTGGCCGGATAGCCGCAGTGCATCGCCAGCGACTGGATCAGCAGGTGCGACAGGGTGTGCAGCAGGATGTAGGGGCCGCCCGGGAACTGCCGCGCGTGCTTCCGCTGCAGCGCCCACCGGGCGTGGCCCCGCCCGAGCGCGTCGAGACGCTCCCGCACCGCGGGCCGCCGCAGCCACGCGTCGACCGCGTCTGCGCGGAGCCGCAGGAACAGCCCCTCGCCCCGGTTCTCCACCGCCGGGAACGAGCCCGGCTCGATGGCGATGGCGGCGCGCTCGACGTCCGACTCGTACTCGCCGTGGATGTCCGGCGTCACCGCCTCGAACCGGGTGAACCCGGCCAGGGCCAGCACCTCGCGCAGCCGGTGGAGCTGGATGACCGACTCGATGCCCGCGCTGCGCCCGGACCGGCGCCACACCGAGTCGGGCAGCCTGCGCGCGTGGAAGTTCTGGTCGACGGGCACGTCGTCGCCGTAGCCCTCGGGCGCGGCGAGCAGCGCCTCGAGCTCGATCTCCTTCACGGACCGCTCGGTTCCCGGGGTGGCGCCCTTCACGGAGCGGATCGCCGCGAGAATCTCGTCGTCGGTGAACGCGGCGAGCGCCGCCGCCACCTTCGGCTTCTTCTTCATGAACGCGAGGTCTGCCGCGTCGTCCACGATCTGCAGGTCGTCCCACAGCTCCCGCACCGCTGTCTCGACTGCCGACCCCCGCTCGGGCAGCGACAGCACGCTGACCACCTGCGGGAACCAGGCGTTCGACGCGGTGCGCACCAGCAGCCGGCTCGGCAGGTTGCAGTTCTCGTTGGCGCCGCGCCCGAGCCACGGCCTCGCGCCCGAGCAGGTCCCGAGCGGCGTGTGCTCCCGCATGCTGGCGTCCGAGAGGCGGCGCGACGCACCGCACTCGTAGCGCACGACCAGATCGGCCAGATCGCCGGTGGTCCCCTGCTCGTCGAGCCACAGCGCGCGGGTTGGCGGGCAGTCGCTACGGGGGCCATGCACGAACCGGCGCCAGTCGACGTCGTCGACGTGCCCCCGCGGGCAGGCGCGAACGAACCGGGTGGCCACGACCGGGCGGCCCTCGAAACGGCGGTGGTCGTCGAGGGCCTTCCGGTGCACCAGCCGCCGCGATCGGATATGTCCGTCGCCCGGCTCCGCCTCCTGGACGACGAACCACTCGGGAAAGCGCCACGCGCCGATGCCCACCGGCGTTGCGCCGGGGTCGGACGATACCGGCGGCGGCACCACCATCCGCGGCACGGCGACGCCGGTGATGGTCCGCAGCTTCCGGGCCAGCCGCGGCTCGTCGACCTCCTCCAGCTTGTGCGCCGGCGGCCACTCGTCGAGCCCGGCCACGATCGCCGACTCCTGGGGCAGGTCGATCAGGGCGCCGGGGCCGTAGGTGGTGATGACCTGGCTGCAGCGAACCTGCCCGTGCGCCTTTCGCCTCACGATGCCCCCGCGCGCTCCGGCGCCCACAGGATTACCTCGCTGCGGGGGATCCGTGCATGCGTCTTCTGCCTCACGCCCCCTCCGTCGACCGCGGCGCGCGCAGGTCGTGTAGATACAGGTTGACCTCGGGCTCGACGTCGCGCAGCGAGCGGTTGGCGCGGAACTTCCGGTGATGCTCGGTCTCGAACCGCTCGTCCAGCATCTCGCGCAACAGCGGCTTCGGCTGCTTCAGTTCGTAGCGCTGATACTGCACTTCGACGCCGTCCCGGTGATAGTCGTCGAAGACCCGCCGCCACGAGTCGAGGAGGTCGCCCACGCGGTCCTGCACGCTCCGCATCCGCTCGTCGCGCTCGGTGTCCTCGGCGAACGCCTGCTGCGCGACCCGGCCTTCGAACGCCGCGAGCAGCCGCGGCTCGAGGGCGGCGCGCACGTCGCCGATGCGCTCGACCCCGCGCGCGGGCGTCAACGCCGGCTCGAGGTGGCGCGCCAGAGCCACCAGCGCCCCGGCGAAGCCGCGGTCGAGGGCGCGCGGCGAGAACGGCGTCACGCTGCCCGCCTCGACCGAGCGGTAGAAGGTCTCGTGATAGTGGCGGAACCGCTCGTAGTGCGAACGGTCGCGCGGCTTGTGGACGTTGAGCAGGGTCACCACCAGTCCCGGGCCCTCGTCGGAACGCCCCACGCGGCTCGTCGCCTGGATGTACTCGGCGTGCACCTTCGGCTGCCCCAGCACCAGCATCAGCCCGAGGCGCGGGATGTCGAGGCCGACCGAGATCATGTTGGTCGCCAGCGCGCAGTCGACGCGGTTGCGCCGGTCGTCGAACCGGCACTCGAGCCGCCGCCGCGCCTCGGCCACCTGGTCGGTCGACACGCGCGAGGTCAGCTCCACCGGCTCGGAGAAGTCGGTGCGGTCGCGAAACAGGCGCCGCGTCTCGCCGACCCGACGCCGCGCCCCGTAGCGCGCGACGGTGGTGCGCACCTCCTCCTCCAGGATTCGCCGCGCCCCGCCGAGCTCGCGCAGGCTGTTGAAGTAGGCCAGCGCCGTCATGTAGGGGTCGGCGGGGTTCCGCGGGTTCCCGTCGCCCCCCGCCTCGTGCCAGGCCTGCTGCGCCGCCCCCATCAGCGCCAGCAGGACCCGGCGCATCAGGACCTTCGGGTTGCGACCCTGCGAGGCGATGCCGACATACCGCCGCGCCGGCGTCTCCGACGACGGCACCGTCCGGGCGAAGAACGTGTCGCGGCGATTCGGCCCCGGCGGGGGGAACACCTGCGTCAATCCCCGCGCGAACAGCGCCTGTATCTGGTCCTGCGCCCGGCGCACGGTCGCGGTCGAGGCGACGATCTTCGGCTTGACGACCTGTCCGTCGATCTCGCGCACCGCGAGCGCCTCGATCGCCGTCTCGTAGAGGCCGGCCATGGTGCCGAGCGGCCCCGCAATCAAGTGCAGCTCGTCCTGGATGACGAGGTCGGGCGGTGGGAGCGGCGCCGTCAGCCGCCTCCCCTGCGCCGGTTCGGCGGCGCCGTAGAACCCATCTGCATCGGCGCGGTCGGCCCCGCCGAGGAGTGCGCCCGACTGCCCCACCCACGGCAGCGAGGCGAACTTGTCGACGGTCGCGATGAGAAACGCGGGCAGCCGCCGGTAGAGCGGCTCGTCCACCCCGATGACCGGCAAGGGACGGTCGCCGCTGAAGTCGCATTCCCAGTTGGCACAGACGATGCGCAGCTCGTTCGGCTGATCGGCGTTCGGTTGGAGGTCGAACGACTCGGGCTCGAACTCGTGCCCGCACCAGGGACAGTTCTCCAGCGGGATCGGCGACGGGTTGCGGTCGGGGTTCTTCTTGAACGCCGTCACCTTCGCGCGTGCCGAGTCGGGGCGGCCGTCGCCCTTCCGGCCGAGGATGTTCGGCGTGGCCGCCTTCCCGACCCAGAGGCCAATCTCGAATGGCCACGAGCCGTACCGCCCGCCGGCCTCGCCCCGCTCCATCTCCAGAGCGCAGACCAGCCCCGCCGCCCGCGCGAGCTGATCGAGCGTCAGCAGCCGCAGCGTGTAGCGCATGATGACGCTCACGCCGGCGCCGGCCAGCCCCTCGTCGCCGGGATGGCGCAGGCGCCGCAGCACCATCGCCACCGCGGCGAGCCCCAGATACGCCTCGGTCTTCCCTCCGCCGGTCGGGAAGAACAGCAGGTCCACCGTCTCACGGTGGCCGTCCTTTGGATCGGCGAGGCCGGGCAGGTTCAGCACCAGGAACGCGAGCTGGAACGGCCGCCACCGCGGCCCGTCGGGTCCGATCTGGTCGCCGAGCCGTTGGCGCAGGGCGCGCGCCACCGCCCGGTTCGCGACCCGGAAGGCGTCCAGCAGATCGGCGTCCTCGCCCAGCCGGGCCACGCCGCTGGCCATGCGGTCGGCCGCCACCGTCGCGTAGTCGAGCAACTGCTCGGCCGTCTCCCGTCGCGCACCGGGCAGGGAACCGCCCGCCACCTCGCGCCGCCGCGCCTCGATCCAGCCACGGTACTGCTCGACGAGGGGACGGAGCGACCGCTCCGCCGCGGAGCCGCCGTCCAGCCGCCCCAGGACCTCCATCGACAGCTCGACCCCGGGCACGTCTGCCGCCGCCGTCTTCTCCACCTCGGCCGCGCCGACCCAGGCGGTGCGGATGGCTCGACACCCGCCGTCCTCCAGGTCCCATTCGGCCGAGACCCCGTGCCCGGTCGCGTACTCCGGCGTTTCGGCGTAATGGAGGTCGGCGACCTGGTCGTCCCATTCCGCCGCGTGCGCCCCGCGCAGGTCCGGCCGCGGCACGAAGCCCCCGTCCGCCCGCACCTCGATCTCGGCCTGGAAGGCATAAGCGCAGTCGGGCTGCGCCTCGTCGGGCGTACGCCGGTTCACCAGGAAACACGACGCCGAGCGCGTGCCGGCCGCCAACTCCGCGCCGTCCGTCCCCATCACGCCGATCGGCCGCTCGACGACGTGAAGCTGCAGCCCGCCCGAGCCGGGAACATCCCGCACCAACGGCCCGGCGTCTCCGCCGAGAGGAACCGTCAGCACTGCCTCGTGCGGAGTCCGCCGCCAGACCGACGTCTTGCCGCCGCCCGCTTCCTCGATCTCGGCCGGCGCGTAGTCGCCCCAGCGCACCGTCACCGCCAGCTCACGGCAAGCTGCGCCCACGAGAAAGCTCAGCCCGATCGACGACGGGAAGAACGCCTTGCGCGCCGCTTTCCGCTCATCGTTCGACTCCTCGCCCAGACCCGCCGACTCCGGAACCGTGTCGAGGTCGTCGTCCTCGTCCGCGTCGGCGCTCCGCTCCGGGGGCGTGCCGGTCGGGATGAGGAAGCCGGCGACGTACCAGTTCGACGGGCGCTCCCGGCCCGGCAGCTGCTCGTCATCCAACTCGTGTCCCGCCCGGGGACCGACCAGATCGAGCCGTAGCGTCTCGACGAGGCGCTCGCGGACCACGCGGGAATCGACGGGGGGCTGGGTCGCAGGCATCGAGACCGATTGGGTACCTTACACTGAGCCGGGTCGAGCTCTGAGCCAGGTTGCTCACCGACCGCAGGCTGGCACTTCACGCAGCCTCGTCGGCGGCCTTGCCGGCGTTGGTTCCAGCGGCCACTTCGGGACGGTGACGGAAACAACCCTGCCACGTGGCAAGCCCAGAAGGCAGCAGAAAACGGGCTGCGGCCGCGTGCAGTTGACAGATCCATATCGATCACTGTCCGAGCGTCGGTTCGCCAGGAGATGCGGCGGCTCAGCATGGAACTGGCGGTGGCGGGTGTCGATGCGTGGTCGCGAGAGGACGGAGTAAGGCGCTGATGGCGGTGCACGTCGAGACCGAGGGCGAGTACGGGCTGTTCCATTTCCCGGAGTCGCACGAGCGGACGACCGACAAGCTGGTCGCGCTGCTCGAAGCGCACGACGCGGGCAGGGTGAAGCAGCGGGGGATGCTCCGTCGGCTCAACGCGCTGGCCGAGCAGGAGCCCGACCACATCGATGCGCTGGCGCACCTGGGGATGTTTCTCCGCGAGGCGAACCGTCTGGAGGAAGCGGGCGCCGCCTGCGAACGAGCCATGGGCATCGGCCTGAAGGCGCTGCCGAAGGACTTCACGGGACGACTGGAGTGGTCCTGGCTCGAGAACCGGCCATTCCTGCGGGCCGCGATGGGTCTGGCCCTCGTGCGGTTGGACGAAGGCGACAGGCGCGCCGGCATCGAGCTCCTGGAGCGAATCCTCTCCTGGAACCCGAACGACAACCAGGGCGTCCGGCTGCTGATCGGCTCGGAGTACTTGCGCGCCGGCGATGAGACCAAGGCGCGACTGATCCTGCAGGAGCACGGAGCGGTGTACCCGGCCTATCGGTACGAACTGGGCCTGCTCCACTTGCGGGCCAAGCGATGGGCGCCGGCCGCGACGAGCCTGCGGCACGGGTTCGTGGAGAACCCCTACATCGCCGAGATCCTGTGCAACAGCGTCAGCCCGATGCCGCTGCCCGTCTGGCACGGGTCCAACTGGAACGAGCCGGAGGCGGCGCTGGACTACACCAACCGCTACGGCGCCCTCTGGCGGAGCAGCCCCGAGGCCCCGCGCTTCGTGCGCTGGCTCTACAACCACCCCAAGGTGATGGTCGAGAGGGCAGCCGTGCTGGAGTGCCTCGAGGAGGTGATCTGGGAGCACGACCCCGACGCCAGAGGCCGGATTCTCGACCGGGCACGAGCCGCCAGAGACCGCATCGACGACGTTCTCTCGGCAGAGATCGTCCGAGAACGGATCGACCGCAACGGAAACGCCGTGCTCCCTTGGGCAGTCGACCCGCACCTGTCATAGTCGGCCGCAGGGGGCTCCGGGCATCCCTCCGTCAGTCGCGGGCGCCACGTCGGTAAGCCGGTTGAGTCGGTTCGCCGGGATCAGGTCCAAGCCGATCGCCGCTCCGGATGGCCCTCATTGATCTCCGTCGCATCTGCGGGTGTCGACCCATTCATCGACGACCTCCTGCGGCCATCGAGGGCCGCCGTTGGGAAGCCGGATCGGTGCGGCCGGGAACACCCGATCGTCCAGCATCTTGTACACGGTCGAGCGCGAAACGCCGAGCTGGGCTGCCACCTGCTTGACGGTCAAGAGTCGAGCCATCGCCAGTACCTCCTGTCTTCACGGCGCCCCGCCGGTCCGCGCGTTCGAGTACGGGAATGGCAATCGAATCGTCGCGGCCGACGAGATCCCGATGCAGGGAGGGCTGCCGGGATGATTGTGAAAATGTGAAGAAGATGATGGATCATCATCGCAAGTCCAGTCAAGTGCCCGTTCGTCTCCAGAGGCGGTATACTTTCCAGCGTGACGACCATCGACTTCGCGGAGGCGGTCCGGCGGCGGCTCGCGGAAAGAGGACAATCCCAGTACCGCGCGGCCGTCAACAGCGGCCTGCCGCAAGACGCCATCCGCTCAGTCTTGAAGGGGCACGTCCCCCGCCTGAACCGCGTCGAGCAGATCTGCCGCGCCCTCGGCCTGGAGCTCTACATCGGTCCGCCGCGGGATGTTCAGGTCGAGGCCGACGGCGGAGAACCGTCCCGCCCGTTGACGCGCTTCAACCCAAGCGTCCAACTGCCGGTGCGGGTGTTGTCGCAGCCGTCGCTGGACGTCTTCCTGATGGAGAGCGAAGAGCAGGATCAGACGAGGCCGGCACCGGTGGATCTGGACGACCCGCAGGCGTTCTACGTGAGCTACTACGGCTACTCGATGGTCCCGACCGGCATCGGGTCGGCGGATTTCTGCCTCGTCTCTCCGTGCGCGAAGCTCGAACCCGGTCAGCGGATCTGGCTCCGGGACCGCAAGGGGCGCGAAGGGCTGCGGTGGCTGATCAGGCTGACGGCGACCACCTACGAGGTGGCCGCCTGGGACACGCCCAAGCCGAACGGCCACCAGGACCTGGTCACCGAGCGGTGGGAGCGCAACGGCGTCGACGACCGCGGCGTCATCCTGGCCGCGTACCGCGGTTGGCTCGATTCGTCGACCCCGGTGTTCCGGCTTCCCGACTGGCACCCTGGCCGGCTCACCGGCTTGTGGCGGGCGCTGTTCGACGAGGAACCGGAGCTCCAGGTTGCGGTGGCGGAGCATCTCGAAGAGACGGCCTCCTCCTTCAACCGGCGGATCACGGGCTGGCTCGAGCAGGGTTCGGTCCAGCGCTCCGACATGCAGGATCTCCTGCAGCAGGTCGAGAGCGTGAAGCAGTTGGCACAGTTGCTGTCCCGGCGCTCGGACGCGTCTCGCGACGAGTCCGGCGCGCGTGACGAAAAGTTGACCGGCCCACCGACGGGCGCGGGTACGAGGAGGGGGCGGTGACGAAACCTGCCCTCGCGTGACGGAGCCCGGCGGCGGTGTCCCCGCCGGCCGATTCCGTCGTCCTCGACGACCCGCCCTTCCGCTCACTTCCCACCACCGGCTCGACACTGACGACTCTCACGAACGGACGGCTGCCGGGCGACAGTCGGCGGCCGCCCGGCGGCCGCCCGCACGAGTCGTCATCGTTCATCGGGCGGCGCCTGTGCATTGACGCGCTCGAGCATCGCGCCGATCAGGGAGGTCGCTTTCCCCTTGTCGAGCTTCTCGAGCTCGGGCTCGTCGGGGTCGACGCCGAACTCCCGCGCGAGCTCGCGATGCTCCTCGACCAGCTTGGCCAGCAACTTCTTCTGCCGGGACGTGATTGGCGGGGCCGGCTCGGCCTTGCCCGCCTCGGCGGGGTCGGCGGACGGCTCTCCATCGAGACCGAAGAGGGCGCGGTCGTCGGGCCGCTTCAGGGCCTGGATCTGCTCCTCGAGCCAACAGAGGCTGATGTCCGTCTGCGACGTCTGTGCCGTCCGGACGATGGCCCCGATGATGATCTTGCGCCGGGTCTCCCGCTTGCGTTCCGCTTTCGACTCGTGCGTCTGAAGTTGACGCAGCTGATCCGCGAGCCGCTTGTCGGCGTCCCTCGCCCTGGACGCAATCTCCTGGCGCCGCTCCTTGAGCTTGGCGATCTGAGCCGCGCGTCTTGACGTCTGCATGATTCGGAATATATCATGAATCCCGCCAAGCAAAACGGATCGCAACGGGGAAAAACGACCACGAGCTCCCAGGGTCACACGGCGCCACGAGAAAAAAGGCCCGAAACCCGAAGGGCGCACTTACCGGTTTCGCTGTGCGAAACCGACGTGCGACGAGACGCCTGAGGCGTAAAGGCACGCGCGCATGTATTGCCACGTCAACGTGAAGACGGGCAGCCGCGGCACCGGCCAGTCGGCGGCGGCGAAGTACGACTACATCAGCCGCGTCGGCAAGTACGAGGCGGCCTGCCAGGACGAGGTGGTGCACCTCGAGTCGGGCTGCATGCCAGCGTTCGCGGCGTCGGACGCGCGCCTGTACTGGGCGGCGGCCGACTGCCACGAGCGGAGCAACGGGCGGTTGTTCCGTTCGCTGACGGCGGCGCTGCCCAACTCGCTGGACTTCGCGGGGCGGCTCGATCTGGCGCGGAGCTTCGCGGCGCACGTGACGGCGGGTGAATTGCCGTACACGCTCGTTCTGCACGCGGGGCTGTCGAAGATGGCGGGCAAGCCGGACAACCCGCACCTGCACCTGGTGTTCTCGGAGCGGGTGAACGACGGCGTGGAGCGGGCGGCAGAGCGGTGGTTCCGGCGCGCGGCTCCGAAGGGGGGCGACCCGGCGGCGGGCGGTGCGAAGAAGAGCGAGCGCACGAAGCCGAAAGCGTGGCTGGAGGAGACGCGTGAAGCGTGGGCGGCGGAGATGAACCAGGCGTTCGACCGGGCTGGCGTGTCGGACCGGGTGACGTCGGAGAGCCACGCCACGCAACTGGCGCGGGCGCGCGAGGCTGGCGATGCGGCGGCGGAGGAACGTCTTCTGCTGAACCCGCCGTCAGCGCACATCGGGCCGGCGGCGAAGCACCGCTGGGAGGACCGGTCGTCGGGGACGGCGGAGCTGAAGCCGGATCGGGTTGTCGAGTACGAGGAGGCGTCGGCTGCGGCCCGGGAGGCCCGGTCGGCGCACGCGCGGGACGCGGCGGAAGCGGCCGAGGGGAGGCGGAGGCTTGAGGTGCTCGACGCGGAGATCGCGGCGATGGAGGCGGAGCAGCGGCGAGCCGAAGCGGCGGCCCAGCGCGAAGCGACCGCACGCCGCGAAGCGGAGCGGGCCCGTGCCGAGGCGCAGTGGGCGAAGCGGGAAGAGGAGAGGAAAGCCCGCCGAACGGCTCTCGTCCGCCTGCCCGGGGGCGTGGAGCTGTTCCTCGCCAACCTGGCCGACCTCGACCCGACGTGGAACGTGGACGGCAACGACGCGACGACGGGCGGGAACATCGATGCGGCCCTCGACGCCGCCGAGTCGGACGACACGCGTCTCGGGCGGCTTCGCGACGTGCTGTCGGATGAGGCGGCCGACGCCCGGTTCCGTCGGGAGCTCGGCCGGCGCGGCGGGCGGTTCGGGACGGCGGATCTCGAAGACGCCCTCGCGACGGCCGAGCGCGACCGGGAAGAGCGGCGTCAGGCCGAGGCCGCCGAGCGCAAGCGGCGCGCGGCCACCGGGCGCCGCTCTCGACTGGAGCGATTGTTCGACGGCCCCGGAGGAAGCGAGGCGTTCTTCGCGGCCCTCGACGCGCAGAATCCGTCGTGGCGGCGGACGGGAACTCGCCCGAGCGACATCGACCGCGCGCTCGATGTCGCCGAGAACGATCGTGACCCCGACCCCGACCAGCCGCCGCCGTGGCGGCATCGGCTGGTCCTCGAGGCGGAACGGGCCTTTCCGGGCGCCGCCAGCACGGCGTGGCGGGACGCGGGCGCCGGCTTCAACCGGTCCACCGATATCGGGCGTCAGGCCGGGAGCGTGTCGCAGACGCTCTCGGATCGTGCCCGCGCCCGGGCGCTCGCGGCGGAGCGGCCCGAGCCGCCGGCGTCACGCGGCCTGGTGAAGCGGCTGTTCGCGTGGCTGCGGGAGCGAGTTCAGAAGATGCTGCGCAGGCTTCGCCCGTCGAGAGCGGCGCACCATCAGGATCGTTCTGCGGGCGGCTATATCGAAGCGGCACGGGCCGTCGCGGCCGAGCGGGAGCCGGCGGAGCGGGACCTGGCGGGCCAGTTGATCGCCGCGGCCAGCACGGCCGCCCGGCAGTGGGGGCACACCACCCCGGCCACGGACACCCTCATCGCTGCCGCGGCGTCGGTCGGCGCCAGGCCGGGGACGCCGGTGTCACAGCGGGCGGTCCTCGAGCAGATCAACTGGGAGACGGCGCCCCCGGTCGGTCGCTCGACCGAGGCTGACGGATTGAGAGGCCGTTGCCGCGGTGAGAAGGACGCGGCGGCCGACGAACGCCATCGGCAGGCCCTCGACGAGTGGAGCGCCCTGCCGCGGCGGCGGCGCTGGTTTGCCCCAAGGCCGGAACGAGAGCGTCCCGGCCCGCCGAGCCGGCAAGAAGTCGCGGCCGCTCGTGGCGAGCTGTTCGGGGTCGTCCGGGCCGCCATGGCCGCCGAGCTGGAGCGGGTCATGCCGAGGCCGCCGCGACCGCCCTCGGAGCCCGCCCGAGCCCTGTCGGCCGAGACCGTGCGGCGCCACGACGCGCCCTCGCCGCCGTCGAGGCTACCGCTCCGGAGCGATGCCGAGGTCGAGCGTCCCGCCGAGGGGAAGCGCCCGGTTCGGGTCCCGAGCGGGGAGACGTCGTCCAAACCGGCGTCGCCAGCATCGCCGCCCCGGCGTCCGCCGCGGCGGGACCGGGGACATGAACCGAGCTTCTGACCCGACATCCCACGCCCTCGTGGGCGGGCCGTTCGAGCCGGCAGACGGCGAACGAGCGCTGGCGGGGGCGCCATCCCGACCTGCCGGAATACGGCGCAGAGGCGGGCACAGGTGGGGGGGGGTCAGAGGGACGATCGACCCATCATGTGACCCCGACCCCTTGACCCTCGCCCCCGGTCCACCCGGCCGCCTGTCGAAAACAGGCGGCCGGGACGGGAAAATTTCGCGCGCGCTATGCGCGCTTGATTTCTGCCCCGCTGTGCGGGGCAGGGACGAAGACCCCGACCGGCAGGGGGCCGCCACGAACCTCCCCAGGGAAAGGAGAACGCGATGAACGAGGTGCGGCTTGACCCGCGGCAGACGCCGGCGCGCGCCGAGCTGCTGCTGGCCGCCGACTTCGGGCAGGAGGCCCGGGGCCGCCCGATCCACGGCCGGCTCGAGAGCGAGGACGGCGGCGCGGGCGAGCCCGGGCCGTGGCTGAAGCTCGGCGCGGTCCGGACGCGGCGGCTCGCGGTGAGCGAAGGAACCGACAGGCCCTCGGGCAGCGCGTACGGGAACCCGCTCCGCGGCACGCGGGACAACGCCCCGGTGGTCCCCATCGGCGCGCCCGTGATCGTGAGGACGGACGTCCCCGAGGCCCGCGGGTGGCGGGTCTACCGGGTGACGCCGAACGGGGGCGTCATGTACCACGGGTGGATCGAGCACGACCCGGCCCACGCGGAGCTGGCGCTCACCGAGCTGCGGGCGGTCGCGGCGGCAAGCCCCGCGGCGGCGTTGCGCCGCGCCGTCGAGAGGCAGCCCGACCACGCGAGCGCGGAAGCGCTCACGCGGTGGCTCACCGGCCGGGAGACCGAGCGGCCGAGCGCCCCGGCGAAGCCCCGGTCGCGGGCGGCCCGGCGACGGTGGCGGCGCGCCCTCGCCCGGAAAGGCGGCCGCGCATGACGTCCCTCACCGGGAACCGCGACGCCCTGCCAACCGTTGCCCGTGGTCGGCCACCGGCGCCGCGTTGCAGCGGGCCGACCCGCCTGACGACGACCACGCCCGCCGAAGGGCGGCGTGGAGCGGCGCCGTCGCCGTGCCCCGGCACGCCCCGGACGACAACGCCGGCGCGACCATCCTGACGACCCCGCACGACATCCATCGCATCACCGCCGCCTTCAGCGCCGGCCGCATCTCCACAGCCCACTCCGCCGCGGCCGCCGCGGGCGCAAGCCTCGCCGTACTCCGTCAGAACGCCTCGTGACCGCGGCCCACGCGGACCCGTCCCGCCCAGTGCCGATCCAGTGCGCGCCCCGCCACCAGCCCGCGGGGACCGCCATCGACCCGTCGCTCCCCATCACCCATCTCGCCCCCCCGTAGGAACACCGCCCAGCCATTCGGCGCGGCCGGCGGGTTGATCCCGTCCGCCGCACATCCCCGAAGAGAGGAGAACCATGTCCGAACGAACCGTTCAGCGCGTCGGCGCCAAGGTCGTCGTCCGTTCCATCGACAACGCCGGCTGCACGATGCGGGCGTTGACGGTCAGGTCGAAGCTGCGACTGCAGGGTTCGGCCCTCGCCGCCGCACTCGCCAGGCCCGATGTCCAGTCCACGCTGGCTGACGTCAGTTGGCGGACCGGCGCCGGGCACGTCACCGGCGTATCGGTCGTCTACGGCGAGCCCGAGCCCGAGCTGATCCGGGTGCGGGAAGCCGCCACCGGGGCGCTGGCCGAGGCCGAGGTGGTCTGGCAGGGCAGCGACGGCGCCCTCGACCAGGACCTCGAGGAGCTCATGCCCGAGGGGCCGCAGCGCACGCTCCTCGACTGGAAGAACCTCGGAAAGTACGCCCCGGACGTCGACGACCCGCGCACGACGCCGTTGCCGGCGGACCGGGCGACGCTGAGACGCCCGGGCCGGATGTCCAGCGGGCGCGGTTATCTGCGCCCGCCGCTCCCGGTCGACACCGTCGCGCGCATCGTCGAGCTCCGCGACGCGGGCCTCAGCTTCAAGAAGATCGGCAAGGCCCTCGGCATCGCGGCGTGGACCGTCTCACGCTACGTCCGCAGCTTCGAGGAGGAAGGCCGATGACGAGGTGGACACATCGAAACCGCCCTCGAGGCCCTGGCCGAACTCGCCGCCCCATCGCCGAAGTGTCCGCGGACGAGCACTACGGCAGTCGCGTGAGCGCCTGCAACCGACATGATCACCGGACCCTGACCGACGCCCGTGCGGCTGTACGATGTCATGATCGCGCGCGAGGCCGCCGCCGGCTGGCCACCAGCGGCCCGCGGGACAGCCAACATGCCGACCACCTACGGAGTCCTCCTCGAGACCGAGACCCGGCCGCATGAAGCCGCGGTCGCCCTCGACCACCTGCCCGCCATCCAGGTCGACGCCCCGAACGTCGACACCGCCGCCCGGCTCGCGGTGTCTCATCACATCGACAACCGGCCGACCCCGCCGCCCGCCGGGACCTCGTTCGGGCTCCTCGTGATCACGCCGCCGCCCCACGACCCGAACGTACCTCACCACGACCTCGACGACGAGCCCGAGATCCACCACCTCAACGTCGAGTACTGGCCCACCGCAACCGCCGAGCACTGACCGCCCGTTGCGGCCGGAGCAAGCACTCCGCCGCCAAGCGAACCGCGCCAACCGGTCGCTTGCCGGCACGCTTTCGACCACGCTCCCCCATCGACCGCTTCAGGCTGTCGGTGACGGCGCTGCAGCGCTTCGCCGTGCGGCCCGTGCGCCGGGCGGCCGTGCGCCACCGGCGTCCTCTCCGCGGCCGGCAGCGACGATCGCGTGTGCGACCTCGTGCAGGAGCGTGTCGCGGATGTCGTCCCACGGCGCTCTCGTGGCGGTCTCGAAGCGGAAGCGCCACTCGATAGTACGCCAACGCTCAATCTGCTCACGGTGCCGCTCGCGCATCGCCTGGAGAGTCAACGCCCGCGGGGCAGGCCGCTGACCGTAGCAACGCGCGAGCCGACTTGCCAACACTGCTCGTACGATCCGATGGCCACCTGCACCGTCAAACGACCGTCAGCGGACTTGCTCCGCCCCCGCGGGCGGGAGGCTCTTTCGGCCCACCCTCCCACCCCTGTTGACGACACGCCCAGGGGGAGCCTCCAACTCGTGCGCTCGCCACGCCACTCGCCGACGATTGCCGAAGGGCGCGGGCTGCGAACATCCTGTTGTGGCAGGTCAAGCGGACCGAAACGGTCCGCTCGTCGACGAGCCGGACCGGGCGCCGACGCTCGCCACGGAAATCGTCGGCAGCTACCGCGCGTCCCCGGGGGTGGATTCCAGTTGCCCCTCGCGGGGGTCCGGCCGCGCCGCTGGCTGGCGGTGCGGCTGTCGTGGTCGAACGGCTCGCTCGCCGATCACGACAGCGGCGGCGGATCTGTGAGTCCACCGCCAAGGCGACAGGTCGAGGGCGGCCACCTCGGTGGCGACGGGCGGGGCAACGAGGAAGTGGCCGGCGACCGACGCGGAATGCCCGCAGACGCTGCGCCTCCATCGGGAACACGCGACCGCCAACGGTTCGGGGCAGCCCGTGAGATTGCCCCCCTCCCCGGTCCGCCCGAGTCGCGGCGCCGGGAGGGGTGGACTCGTCGCGGCTGGGGTCCGTGGGCAGATGACGAGAACGGAGGGCAACGGCTGAACTGTCCCCCCCGGGCGCGCCCGCTTTTGCGGCGTAGCCGAAGTCGCCAGCCCAAGGTGTCGGGCCCGCCGGATCGGGGTACCATGCGGGCAAGAGCGAGAGAACCGGTTCACTCATCTCCAAGGAGGAAATGTTGGCAAGAGTCAAGAAACTCACCGTGGCCATGACGAAGACGCAGCTGCTTTCGGATATCGCGGAGAACACGGCGTTGACGAGGCGACAGGTTGCGGATGTCTTCGAGGCGCTGGAATCGGTCATCGAGCGCCATGTCCGGAAAGGGGCCGTCGGCGCTTGCACGATACCCGGCCTGATGAAGATCAAGGTCGTGAAGAAGCCCGCGCAAAGGGCCCGGAAGAACGTGCCGAATCCGTTCCGGCCTGGTGAGACGATGGACGTGAAGCCCAAGCCGGCCAGCACTTCCGTGAAGGTTCTGCCGCTCAAGAAGCTGAAAGACATGGCGTAGTCGCCATCCGCCCTGGGCGCCCGGCGCGGCGACGTTCCTTGCGCTGGCCGTCCCGGCAGGCCGTTGCACTCGTCGCTGCCGGTGCCGACATCGGTTTCGCTAGCGCGGCAGCGTCGAGAGGCGTTCTGGACATCTTCGTCTACGCCATCGCCACCGACGACCGGCTGACCTTCGTGGCGGCGCCCGCTCGCGCTGGTCGCCTGCTACGTCTTGCAGTCGGGTAAAGCGGTATTCGGTTGACCGACGCGGACGGCCGCGCCCGGGGCCGCTGGACCCGGCGGCGGCGGAAAGGCAAATTCCCGTCTGAGTCCGGAGGTGCGAACCGTGAAGTGGTCCGCGTGGCTGCATCGCCTTCGGGGTTGGCGCTGGTTGGACGATCTGGCGCGCGACCTGCGCCACGCCGTCCGCGGCCTCGCGCGCAGCCCCGGGTTCACGGCCGCGGTCGTGATCATCCTCGCGTTGGGAACCGGCGTCACCACGGCGATGCTCGGCGTCACCTACGGCGTGCTGATCCGCCCCCTGCCGTACCCGGACGGCGAGCGCATCGTGCGCGTCGGCCAGGAGCCTCGAAGAATGCCGGGAGGGCCCGTGTACCTGAGCGCGCGCGCGATCGAGCAGGTGCGGGAAGCGGCCGAGTCGTTCGAGCAGCTTGCGGCATACCCAGCATTCATGTTCGAGTGGATCGCGGCCGACGGTGCGCGGCCATGGGGCGCGCCGGTCTCGCCGGCGCTGCTGCGGCTGCTCGGGGCGAGGCCGCACATCGGGCGGCTCTTCACCGATGACGAGGCGCGGATCGGGGCTGACGGGGTCGTGCTGCTGAGCCATCACGCCTGGACCCGGCGCTTCGGCGCAAATCCCGACGTCGTCGGCACCGTCATCGACGTCTACAACGAACCCCGCACCGTGGTGGGCGTGCTCGCCGAGGGCTTCTACTTCCCCAGTCCCACTGTGGAGGTCTGGACGCCCTACGTGCTCCGGGCCGAAGAGGCGACCGTCATCGTGCTGGGACGGCTCCGCCCGGGAGTTTCGCCGGAGCGGGCCGCCACCGAGGTTGGCGCCATCCTGCGGCGCATGGACGGCGCCGCTGCCGGGCGTTCGAGCCGGGGCGGAAGCGGCCGCGCCCGCCGAGACGCCCTGGAGGGCGACGCCCGGGTGACCCGGGTGATTCCGCTGCTGGAGGAGATGGTCGGCGCGTACCGGCCGGCGCTGCTTGCGTTGGCCGGGGCCACCCTGCTCGTGCTGCTCATCGCCTGCGTCAACGTGGCGGGGCTGCTGCTCGCGCGCGGGGTGGCGCGTCGGCGCGAGCTGGCGGTGCGCGGGGCGCTGGGGGCGGGCCGGGGCCGAATCGTGCGGCAGCTCCTGACCGAGAGCGTCCTGCTGGGCCTGGCCGGCGGCGTGCTGGGGCTGGCGACGGCGGCGATAGTACTGCGCGCGGTGCCGGCGCTGGTGCCCGGCGCGGTGACGCGCCTCGACGAGGTCGACCTCGACGGTGTCGTCCTCGCCTTCACGCTGGGGCTGTCGGTGGTCGTCGGGCTGCTGTTCGGCGCCATCCCCGCCCTCCAGTGGTCCGGCCGCCGTCTGCTCCGCACCCTCGTCGAGGGGAGCGCGCAGGCCACGGGCGGCTTCGGCTTGCTTCGGGGCAACCGGACGCGGGCGGTGCTGGCCGCGGCGCAGGTGGCGCTGGCCCTGGTGCTGCTCGTAGGGGCGGGTCTGCTGCTGCGCAGCTTCGTCGGCCTCGTCACTCTCGATCGCGGCTACGACCCGGCCCAGGTGATCGCCGCCGATGCGAGGTTCCCGTTCGCCATCGGGCGCTTCGATCCATGGGAGAGGTTCATCGAGTACGAAGCGTCGAAGCGACGCTTCTACGGGGAGCTCGCCGAGGCGATGGATCGGCTGTCCCGCCTTCCGGCCGTCGAGGCGGCCGGGGTGTCGTCGCGCCTCCCGCTCGCGGGTGCCGGCAGCGTGATTCGGCAGGTGCAGGTCGACGGCGGCCCGGCGTCAGGCGACCCGCGCGAGCTGCCGGAGGCGCTGCTTCGGGTGGCGAGCCCGGGCTACTTCGACGCGATGCGGCTACGTCTCGTCGGCGGGCGCCTGTTTACGCGCCGCGACGGCACCGGGGCTCCGCGGGTCCTCGTGGTCAACGAGACTTTCGCGCGCGAGGTGCTCGGCGGCGCGCCGCCCGTCGGACGACGGGTGCGCTTCGCCGGGGCCGGTTCCATCTACTCGGGTGGAGCCGACGTGCCGTGGGAGATCATCGGCATCGTGGCGGACGTCATGTACGACGCGCTCTCGGCCACGGGAACCGAGGCGGAGGCGTACGCCCCGGTGCGGCAGATCGACGCCGCTCCCACGTTCGAGCACGGCTTTCCCATGGTCGTCGCGAGGACCTCCGGCGATCCGCTCACGGCGGTCCCGTTCATCCGCGAGGCGGTGGCCGAGGCGCGCCCCGGCGCGTCGGTCGCGACGGTGGCGACCATGGACGCGCGGCTGTCGTCCGCCGTTGCCCAGCCCCGCTTCTACGCGGTGGTGGTCGGCGGCTTCGCCGCCCTCGCCATCCTGCTCGCCGCCTTCGGCGTCTACGGCCTGCTCAGCTACACGGTCGCCCAGAGGCGGGGGGAGATCGCCATTCGCATGGCCCTGGGCGCACGACGCGGCGACGTCCTCGCGCTGGTCGTCCGGCAGGGCGCCGCGCTGGTGGCCGCAGGCGCCGTCGTCGGCCTCGCCGCCGCGGCGGCCTCGAGCCGCGTCCTGGACAGCTTCGTCTACGGCATCGCCACCGACGACCTGCTGACCTTCGTGGCGGCGCCGCTCGCGCTGGTGGCCGTAGCGCTCTTCGCGTGCTACGTCCCGGCGCGCCGCGCGACCCGGATCGAACCGATGGAGGTCCTGCGATTCGAGTAACCCGGTACGGGAGCGGACGCGGGCGGGGGGGCAGCCCGTGAGTCCGCCCCACCGATGCTGGACGCCGGTTCGGCCTCGAAGGTATCGGAGCGGGCCTCTACGCAACGCGTTTCCCGGTCAGGGCTTCGCGTAGTCCCTCAAGCAAGCCTTCGAGCTTTGCCATCTGGATCTCGAGCGTGTGCATGCGCGCGCCGAGCGCCCTCTGTTCGGCGACGGTCGTGCCCAGGTCGGCTTTCAGGTCGGTTTTGACCGTGCCCAGGTCGGCTTTCAGGTCGGTCTTCAGCTCGTTGAACCGGGCCTCGATGCGCTGTTCGGCACGGGTGACGTAGCGCCACAGCAGGGTGAAACCGGTGCTGCCGAGCGCAGCGAGCGTGAATCCGGTGCCGAGGATGGTCCATATCTCTGGGGTCATGGTGATTGTGTCTTCCCACTCAGTCTACTCCGCCCACTCCCCGATCGCGTACGTGAGCAAGGGCCCGGTGCTGTCCGCGTCGAGGTCGCTGATGGCCTTCTCGGCGCGCTCGATCGCCACGGCCGCGCGGTCGAGGTCGGCCGCGTCGACGGCCTCGCGCTGTTCGTGCCGGGCGGTCTCGACGGCGGAGGTGCCCTCGACCGACTGCGGCATACGACGCCACGGTGACAGATCATGACACTGACCCGTGACGCCGCCACCTCGCCGGGCGGCCGGCGCGACAGCCCCGGTCGGGCAGGCGCCCGGAACGCCAGCCTCGGCCGCGGCGGCCCCCGGACGGGTCTGGAGATCCGCCGGCCGGCGTCGACGCGCTCGCCGCGACCCTCCGGGCGCCCGGTTCGGGGCCGCCGTGGGCGCGTCCGCCGGCGGCGTCGAGACGGAGCCAGCTCGAGCAGCTCGACCGCGCAGCTCCTCACGCGCCGCGACATCGAGCGGCTCTTCGGCGTCGGCAGGTGCGCACCGCCGCGCTCATGAAGACCCTCGGGGCCGAGCTTGTCGGCAACCAGAGGACGCTCCCGCGCACGAAGCTCCAGGGGGCCGGGCCGCGTTCCGCGGCGAGGAGGAGAGACGCGCCTAGTCGCCGAGCTCGGCGAGGTAGGTGGCCAGCGTTCGCGTCCTTTAGGGGGCCGGCCCCTTGAGCCAGTTGTCGAGGCGGCGCAGCGCCCCGGAGTAGGCCTGAGGCGCGGCCACAGGCGCATCGGACAGCGGGGTCGACTCCTGGACGACGTCGCCCGCGCGAACCCCGTCCACGCCCCCGCCAGACGGCACGGTGGCACTTGGTTCTGAGGACCTGCACGGTGCCCGCGAAGCCCCCGGGTGGCTCCTCGCCATCTCCGACGTTCGTCGGTCAGCTCGTCTAGACATCCCGCCATTGCCCTACCATCGGAGGACGAGACCGTCGAGCGGCCATCAGCCGCCGCTCGATACCTGCCGGCGGTCGAAGCGGTACGAACCCGCCAGCAACACCAACCCCGAAGCCGACGCGATCATCATCTCCGGTCCATCTCCAGCGGCCACGTGCGCGCTCAGGGCGAGAAGCAGGTGGTAGAAGAACCCCGCGTACGCGAGGTTCTTCAGGAAGTATGACCTGTTGCTGACGATCGCGACCACCCCGAGCAACTTGGCGATCTCCAGCGGATAGATGATGTAGGTCGGATAACCCAGGTGCACGAACGACTCCTGTGCCCACGCATAGTCGAACAACGCCCTTCCCGCACTGCCGACCATCAGGAAGGCCAGCAAGCCCGTGAACACCCTGAAGATCGTCCGGTTCCTCTCACTGGTTCGCATTGCGGTACTCCGTCAGGACGACCATCAGCAGCCCCCCCATGATGGCGAGGTTCTTCAGGAAGTCGATGACCGTGCCGAAGTCGGCGTCCGCCCGGAGCGGGTTTTCCATGAGCACCGTGACGGGGACGAGGAACAGCAGCAGACCCGCCGCGGCCCATTCCGTCCTTCTGCCCAGGGCGAGGAAGACGCCGCAGACGAACTCGACGAGTCCGGCGACGAACGCCAGCAGCGTCGGGAACGGCAGCCCGATCTCGGCGATGTCGCCCGCCGCGTTGTCGACGTCGACGAGCTTGTCGTAGCCCGTCAGCAGGAAGATCGCGGCCAGCATGATCCGCGCGGAAACGTAACTGTAGCGTTCGATCGAATCCATACGGATGCTCCTGCTGTACGGGTGTCGGCTCACCCACCCCCCGCCCTTGTCGTGCAGGCTCCTTTACTATTCGTTGACGGACGACCCCGACCGGGAGTTCATGCGCTTCCCCGCGCGACCGCGTCATGGCCAAGATCCGTCCACACGCGACAACGACCGCCAACCGGGGCAATGCCAACCTCGGCCTGACCGGGGCGGACGGCGTTGGCTGGGAGGCGGCTTGCCGCGCCGCGCACGCCCTGTCCGCGCCGGCAAGGGCGGGCCGGGGGGAACACCGAGTCGCGCCGGCTTTCGCGCGCGGGTGGGGGTGGCCCCGCCGACGTCGGGCAGCACCACCTCAAGAACGTCGTTCCATCGTCGTCACGTAGCGCGCGGTGAGCCGGCCGTCGGGCAGCAGGTGCGCTTCGTCGGCGCCGGCTCTGCCGGCTCCGGTGGGGTCGACGTACCCTGGGAGATCGTCGGTGTAGCGGCCGACATCACCTACCGGGGCTGCCGCTCTTGGTCAGAACCGGTAGCTGGTGCGCAGCGAGCTCACCCGGTGGCACGGTGGCGTCGCGGCGTTGGGTGCGCGACGAGGCCCTGCGGGCGAGGTCCTGGGTCGGATAAGGGGGCATGTGTCAACCTCGGGGCGCGTGTCCGGGAGCAGACCGCGAGGACTCGTTCCCACCAGCGGCCCGGCGCGTTACTCTGCGCGTAGCGCCTCCATGGGATCGGTGCGGGCCGCCCGCTGGGCTGGCAGCCACGCGCCGGCGACCGCCGCCGCAAGCAGGAAGGCCGCGGCTGCCGCGAACGCTGGCGGATTGGTCGGCTCGATCTCGTACAGGAGGGGCGCCAGCAGCCGGGTCAGGGCGAGGGCGCCGAGCAGGCCGATGGCCGCGCCAGCGGCGGAGTGCAGCAGCGACCGGCCGAGCACGTGCCGGACGACAGCGCCGCGGGTGGCGCCGAGGGCGACGCGCACGCCGATCTCCTTCGTCCGCACGCTCGTCTCGTAGGCCACCACCGAGTACAGGCCGGCGCCGGCCAGGAGCACCGCGAGCAGGGCGAACGCGGCCAGCAGCGTCGTGTAGAAGCGCGGCTCGGCGAGGGCGGCGGCGACCACGTCGTCCATGGCGTGCACGGTGACCGGCAGCGCGGGATCGAGGCGCCACACCTGCTGCTTGAGCAGATCGATCGGGTCTCCGCCCGCGGCGGTCCGCACCAGCACGAACCCGCCCCAAGGCGACATGCCGCGGTTGGCCAACGGCAGGTAGATCTCATACGGGTCCGCCCGGTCCAGGTCGAATCCCTGCGTATGGACGGGGCCGGCCACGCCGACCACCGTGAGCCAGTTGCCGTCGTTCAGCGCAGACAGCCCCGGCATCCGAAGGCGCTGTCCGACGGCGGCGCCGGACGGCCACAGTCGGTCCGCGAGGTCTCGGCTGACGATGGCGGAATCGTCGCCGGGGGCGACCGCGGCGAACCCGCGTCCCCGGACGATGGGGATCTCCGCCGCCGGGAAATAGCGGTCCGTCACGCGATTGATCGTGACCGGCGTGCCGGGGAGGCTGGCCCCGTCGGTCTCTATCGGGCCGAACGAGAACCCGGAGGGAAGGAACGGCACCTGCTCGGCCGGCGCGGCGGTCTCCACGCCGGGCACCGCCGCCGTCAGTTCGGCCAGTTGCGCGAGGAAGCGGGAGCGCGCGTCCGGCCCTTGGTACCGCGGGTCGGACAACCGCGGCTCCAGGGCGACGGTGTTCTCCGCGGTCCAGCCGATGTCGACGTAGAACAGCGTCCAGAGCGAGCGTCCCATCAGCAGCGCGCCGACCAGCAGGACCACCGCGAGGGCGTTCTGGACCGCCACGAGCCCGCCTCGGAGCCGGCTGTGGCCGCCCGGGGCGTCCGACCCGCGCCCCTGGATCGGCCGCACGAGATCGCGGCCGACCGTGCGCAGGGCCGGCGGGAGGGTCGCCGCGAGGCCGGCGAGCAGCGCGGCCAGCACCGCCCACGACGCCACCCGCGCGTCCACGTCGATCGGGTTCAGCAGCCGGCGGGCGAGGTCGGGCGGCACGGCGGCGGCGGCGACCCCGACCAGCCCCGCCGCGAGGGCCAGGCCCGCCATCCCCGCGAGAGCCGAGATGACCACCGATTCGGTCAGGAGCTGCCGGCACAGCCGCGGCCGGCTGGCCCCGGCGGCGGCGCGGATCGCGAACTCGCGCGTGCGCGACAGGGCCCGCGACAGGAACAGATTCGCGGCGTTGGCGCACGCTATCAGCAGGACGCAGGCGACGGCGCCGAACAGCAGGAACAGCGCGCCGCGCCGTTGCTGGATCCAACTGATGCTCGCATCGACGCCAAGCCCCGCGAACTGGTTCAGCGACCTGAGCCGGGTCGTGACCCCGGTCGAGGCCCACCGGGGATTCCACTGGGGAGCCAGCGCGGCCGCCCGCGCATCGGCCTGCTCGAAAGACACGTTCCGCGCCAGGCGCGCGAGGACGGACACGAAGGGCGGGCCGATGCCGTCCGGGCCGCCCCGGCCTGCCTCGAAGGGTTCCCAGAAGGTGGTGTCCGCGTCGGGAAACCGGAACGACGCCGGCATCACCCCCACGATGGTGAGCACGCGGTCGCCGAGGCGCAGCGGGCGGCCGACGATGCCCGCGTCCCCGCCGAAACGGGTCTGCCACCCCGCGTGGCTGATGATGGCGATCGCATTCCCCGCCTCGTTCGGCGCGAAAGCCCTCCCGAGCTCGGGGGCGATGCCGAGGAGCGGGAACATGCCCGGCGATACGCGCGCGCCCTGCAGGGTCACCGGCTCGCCGCCGCCGCTGAAGACGCCCTCGACGCGGCCGTACGTCTCGACCCGTTCGAATAGCGTCTCCTCGTTGCGCCAGTTCTCGACCATCGCGACCGGCTGCGAGGGACCGCCGCCGGAGGGTCCCCACCGGTTCAGCTCGACCAGCCGATGCGGCTCCGCGAACGGCACCGCGTTCAGCAGCAGGCTGTCGACGATGGCGAATACCGTCGTGGTCATGGCGACGCCGAGGCCCAGGACGAGGACCACGGCCACGGCGAAACGCGGCGACCGGCGCAGGATGCGCACGCCGTAGCGCAGGTCCTGCAGCAGCGTGTCGAGCCAGTACAAGCTGTCGGCCTGATGGTGGGCCTCCTTGACCGCAGAGACCACTCCGAGGTCGCGGTGCGCCGCTCGGGCTGCTTCCCGTTCACTCATCCCTTGCGCGAGGTTTTCCTCGACCGCCATCTCCAGGTGGGTGCGGAGCTCGTCGTCGAGCTCGTGCTCGGCCGCGGCACCGCGCAGGCGCGTCCTCACGCTCGCCAGCCATCGCCGGAGAATCATGGTGTCGCCTCCAGGAACAACGCGACGATCGCCGCCGTCCGCTCCCAGCTCTCCACCTGCTTGTCGAGCTGGCGCCGGCCAGCGTCGGTCAGCGCGTAGTACTTCGCGCGCCGGTTCTTCTCCGACGTGCCCCACTCGTACCGGATCCAGCCGTTCTGCTCGAGCCGCAGCAGGGCCGGATAGATCGACCCCTGGTTGACCTGGAGCCGTTGGCCGGAGGTCTGCTCGATGCGGCGGGCTAGCCCGAACCCGTGGAGCGGCCCCATCGCGTCGAGGGTCTTGAGGACGAAGAGGTCGAGCACGCCGTACGGCACGTCGGCCCGCGACTCAGTCATGTTGTCTCTCTACACGAGCATGATGGATCCCTTTCGTGTTGTCTGTCAACAGAGCCTCGTCCAGTAGCGTCGTGGGGACGCGCGTGTGCTGGAGCCGCCGGGCGCCCGGGTCGAACTGGCCGACGTGGAGACATGGCCCGCCACCCGCCGGCGGCGACGTGGGGGCAGTCCGTGGCCAACTCAGCCCCGCCACCTTGGCGCGGCGCAGTAGTCGCCCACCGTCGCCGGCGACATCTCCAGGCTGCGGGCGGGGGCGGGTTAGCGAGTAGGCACGGCGCCGGTCACGAACGCGGCCCATCGGTCCATCAGCCCCCGCCGCTGGTCGAACAGATCGCTTCGCGCGTAACTCCGCTCGACAGCCCCGCCGACCACATGGGCAAGGGCCAGCTCCGCCACGTCCCTGGTCGCCCCTGACCGCTCCGCCGCCCACGTGCGGAAACTCGACCGGAACCCGTGAACGTCCGCATCCGTCCCCGTCGCTCTCCGCAACGCCTTGATCAAGGTGTCACCGTTGAGCCGCCGCCCGCCCACGCCAGGGAAGATCAGCGAATCGGCCGCGCCGTTCAGAATGCGCCTTCATGCCCTCCAGCACCGCCACAGCCGCATCCGACAACGGCACCCGGTGTTCCCCCCCCCGGCCTTCATCCGCGATGCCGGTACGCGCCACTCCCGCATTTCGAGGTCGACCTCGCCCCACATCGCCCCGCGAGCCTCGCCGGACCGTACCGCCGTCAGCGCCGTGAACCTGATCGCCGCCTTGACGGCCGGACCCGCCCCCGACGCCTCGACCGCCTCCAGCGCCGCGGGAACGTCCGCGTACGGCAACGCCCGCCGATGCGCTCGGGTCTTCGGGGTCTTCGGCAATGTCGCGTCGATCACTTCGCCCGCCGCGTTCACGTCGACATGCCCGAGAACTTGCGCCGCCGCGAGCACGCCCCGGACCCAACCGCGCAAGAGCTTGCCCGTCGCGGGCTTGTCGCGGTAGACCGGCCCGAGCACCGAGAGCACGGCCGCCCGGTCGATCTGGTCCACAGGTCGACCCATGAGACGCGCCGCGTACCGCGCCAGAGTGCGCCGCCGCGTCTCCCGGGTCCGGCCGCGCCACTGGCCCCCCTGGTCGAACTTGGCGGACAAGTCCGCGAACGTCGGCACGGTCGACGCACGCCCGGACGGGTCGCCGCCCCGCTTCGCCGTCAGCCGGTTGTCGTGCGCCCGCTCCCGAGCCTCGGACAGCGTGACGGCCGGGTAGGTGCCGATGCTGATGTCGCGCCGCTTCCCTTGGACGTGGAGCCGTTGAACCCACCGCTTGTTGACCTGGCCCGCCCGGCCCTTGGCGACGACCAGGTACACCGTGTCGCCCGCCTGATACCTGCCCGGCTTCCGCAGCGTCTCGGCCCGCTTGGCTGTCAGCGGGTCGGCGCCAAGGTCGTCGTCCGCTCGATCGACAACGCCGGCTGCACGATGCAAGCGTTGACGGTCACGTCGAAGCTGCGGCTGCCAGGGGTTCGGCGCTCGCCGCGGCGCTCGCGAGGCCCGACGTTCAGTCCACGCTGGCTGACCTCAACTGACGGACCGGCGCCGGGCACGTCACCGGCGTCTCGGTCGTCTGCGGCGCGCCCGAGCCCCAGCTCATCTCGGTGCGGGAAACCGCCACCGGCGCGGTCGCCGAGGGCGAGGTGGTCTGGCAGGGCAGCGACGGCGCCCTCGACCAGGACCTCGACGAGTTCATGCCCGAGGGGCCGTAGCGGTCGCGCCTCGACTGGAAGGACCTCGGCAAGTACGGTCCCGGACGTCGACGACCCGCGCCGGGCGCCGATGCCGGCCGATCGGGCGACGCTCAGGCGCCCGGGCCGGGTGTCCAGCCGGCGCGGGCTTTCTGCGCCCACCGCTTTCGGTCGACACCGTCGCGCGCATCTTCGAACTCCGCAGCGCGGGACTCAGCTTCAAGAAGATCGGCAAGGCCCTCGGCATCGCCGCGTGGACCGTCTCGCGCTACGTCCGCAGCTTCGAGGAAGGAGACCGATGACGAGGTGTCAGGCGACAGTGCACTGACCCCCGTGCTCACGGGTCATTGCCCCGGACCCGGCACGCCGACCTCCGCCAGACGCTTCCTGACGACCCGCTCGAAGGACCGCACGTCCCGCGCCGTCGACGCGAGATGCCTGTCGCCGTCGCTGACCGTACACGCGCAGGTCCCGTCCGGTCCCACCGCGATACTCGCCTCGACCGGGCCGTTGCCGGCGAGCTTGGCCGTGACCACGATGAAGCCGTCCTCGCTGACTCGCATGCCGGCGATCGCGCAACCGAACTCCGCGTGGAGGAACCGCAGCAGCGGCTCGGCGTGCCATGCCGCGGCTGCAGCGCCCTGCCTGCCTCCCGCGTGCGCCGCGCCGACCGCTGCGCGCAGCGCCTCGACCGCGGCGCGCACGGCCGCGTCCTCCTGGACATCGGCCGGCAGCGTCTCGTCGTGGGGCCGCGGCACGACGGCCGGGTTGCCGGCGCCGAGGAAAGCCGGCAGCGTCTCGACCCGCGCCCGCGCTCGCGGCAAGCCGCCTTCTCCGAGCTCCTCGACGGCCGAGTGCTCCGCCGCGCCGGGCCGCACGAAGCCGCTGCCTTCCGGCTGCGGCCGCGCCTTCCGCATGGCATCGACCAGCGCCGGCGAGGCGTCGAGATCCAGCACGTCCTCCGCCGGCTCGTCCTCCGCCCACACGGCGAACCGGTACTCGCGCTGGGCGCGGCGCGCGGCGTCCTTCAGGAAGACGAGCAGCAGCAACAGCTCGAGCTCCGACGACGCGCCCTCCAGTCGCCTGACCGGGTCGTCCACGTAGACGACCGGGCCGTGGTAGACCGTCTGGCTCTTGTGGACCGTGCAGAAAGCCTGGCCCTCGACCGCGCTGCGCTGCACGACGATCCGCCCCCGGGGTCCGGCCTGCTCGACCGCCATCGCGCCGAGCGCCCGTGCGAACGCCCGCGGCCGGCGGATGGGCGAGACGGCGTCGCAGCCGGCCGGCATCGCCCTGCGCCAGGCGGCCTGCTCCTCGGCCGTCTCCGGCTCGATGGACGCGCAGTAGATCCACCCGTTCTTGCCGTGGTGGGTCTCGCCATCGCTGGCGAGGCCTTCGCCCTGGTCGACGAAGCAGCTCGGCTTCGAGATCCGGATCGTCTCGCAGCCCGGGATCGCGTGCCGCTTGGACGAGGCTTTCTGCAAGGTCGTGATCGGAAACCGCTCCGCGGGGTCACGGAAGTCGACGTAGGTGCAGGCGATCAGGTTGCCCGCGTCATCGACGTGGTGCCCGTCCGCCAGGTACTCGAAGCTCGCCATGAAGGCTCGCGCACGGCGCCGCGGCTCGCTCCTCCGGCGCCGCGCCTGTCAGCCGAGCGTCCCCCGGTCCATGAACCCGTTGCCGGCCTCACCGTGCTCCGGGCTCTCCCGCCGCTGTGCGTCAACCCCCGGCTCGAAGCTCAGCTTCCCTGGTCCAGCGCGGCGCGCCTGGACGGGCAGCCAGTCCTGTGGGGCGGCAGATTCATCGTCCTCGCCGCGCCTGCTCACCGCCCCCGCATGCCCGCCCGCACGACGCCGCGCCACGCCAGTAGAAGTCCCAGCAGGAACGCCCCGCCCACCGGCAGGGCCGGTACCGCCGCGTCCCAGATGGTGAACGTCAGGTCGCCGATCTTCATGCCGCCGACAGACCCGAAGAGCACCAGCGTCTCCCCCCGGTTGGTGCCGGTGCCGCCGTCCGGCAGGTCGTCTGCCGTCACCATCAGCATGGTGGCCCCGGTGGTCTCGCCCGCCTCGATCAGGATCGGCTCGACGCTATAGTCGTCCTCGTCGGCATCGCTGGCCGCCGCGTCTCGCATGATCTCCACCGTGGTGTCCGCCTCGACGGCGGCGCTGGCCGTCGCCGTCAGCTCGTACGACTCGCCCTCAACGATGTTCGGGTCCAGCGGTCTGGACAGCGTGTAGGTGATTCCCGTCTCGTTGCTCAGATCCGCCAGTCCCAGCACCGTCGGGGCCCAGTTCTGGCCGCTGTTGGCGAGGCATGTTTGTATCGCCTCCAGCGTCTTCGTCACGCGCGCCCAGCGGCTCCGCATGAAGCGGCCCTCGTTCGCCTTCGCCTCGGCCACCGTCATCGGCGAGACCCCCGCGCCGACATCTTCCCCGAGCGCCTTCAGCACCCGATTCCAGCGCAGCACGTGCGCCGCGTCATGGGAGTGCGCATCGCGCCAGCCGGTGACCTCCGACACGCTCACCGCATTGGACGGCAGATACGACGCGCAACGCTCCATCAGCGTCCCTGCCGTCTGCTCCTGGGTCACGTCGTCGTCGGTGATCGTGACCGTGACCGAGGATGAGCTGCCTGCCTCCACGCCGGGCGGGAGCGTGCCGAGCGCCACCGTGAACGTCTCGTCGTCGGCGTCGCCGTCATCGGTTGTGGTGATCGTGCCCGTGGCGCTCGAGAACCCGGCGAGGATCGTGATGCCCGACAGCGAGCCGTAGTCCCCGTCCTCGGCCGTCCCGTGCGACAGCGACAGCGGGATCGTCACGTCGCTCGACAGCGTCGACGACAGCGTCGCCGTCACCGTCACGTCAGAGCCCTCGGCCACCGCGCTCGGCGAGGCCGAGAGCGACACCGTCGGGGCCGCGCTCTCGCCGTTGTCGTCGGCGAGGATCGTCCCCGTCGCCGTGTTGTGCCTGCCCCGCAGGTTCGCGCCCGACTCGTTCGACAGGCGCATCTCGAACTTCTCGCGGCCTTCGTCGACGTCGTCGTCGAGAATCGGCACGTGCACCGTCTTCTCCGTCTCGCCCGCCGCGAAGGTCAACGTGCCGGACACCGCCTCGTAGTCCTCACCCGCCTTGGCCGTGCCGTCGGCGGTCGTGTAGCCCACCGACACCGTCTCCGACGACGCCCGGTTCAGGGTCACCGCGAAGTCGATGCCCGCGTCCCTGCCTTCGCGCGCCTTGCCGTCCTGGATTCGGATCCGCACCGGCGGACCGCCCACCGACGCCTCTGAGCTGTTCGTCAGCGCCCGCCCGTCCGGCGTGCACACCGCGCCTTCGGTGTCGCAGTCGCGCCCGCCAGCGAGCCTCACCGTCACGTCCCGCCACGAGTCGGGCTTCACCCGCACCCGCCACAGACCCGCCTCGGCCTGCTCGACGCTCCGCACGCGCCCGTTCCGGACAGCGAACGACGACTTGCGCGGCGACTTGCTGAAGTTGCCCACCGTCTCGCTGAGGCGCACCAGCAGATCGAACGCGGCCTTGCCGTCATGTTCCGACGGCACCTGCTCGAACGACGCCGTCAGCGGGTCCGTCGGCTCCGGATCGTTGTTGCCGCCGCCGCCGATCTGAAGCGCCACCGTCGTGCCCTGGACGTAGTCGGACCACTCGCTGTACCGGGCGCGGAGGTTCCGCGCAAACGCCCTGACCCGATACGTCGTCGCGCTCTCCAGGCCCGTCAGCGTCACCGTGATGGCGCGGCACGGCGACGGGACGGTGAAGTACTGCGTGAGGGCCGAACTGCCCGTCTTCTCCGCCCGCAGCACGTAGTCAGTCACCGGCGCCCTGCCCGGCGACACGCACGGGATCGTGAAGCTCAGCGTCGTCGCCGTCTGCGCATGCTGACCCGACGTCACCAGTGCCAGCGTCGGCTTGCCGGGGGGCGGACCGTGCGAATGAGACGGCGTGCCGGATTTCGCGACCCAAGAGCTGGGCAATGTGTCGCTAGGGTCGCCGGGATTCGCAGTGAACGCCCGGAGCCGCAAGTGATACGTGGTCCCATAGGTGCGGTCGGCAAAGATGAACTTGGTGGCGTCAGCAGCCAGATCCGGCCGGACAGCCCTCTTCCAATCTGTTGAAGAGTGGGCCGGGGCGGAGGTTCCCTCGGCCCAGTCGATCTGGTAGCCGGCCGCCGGAAAACTGCCCCAGGACGACGGCGCCTGCCAAGTCAGCATCAACGCCGAATCGCTTACAACCACCTGCACGTTCCGCGGGCCGTCGGGGACAGTTCGCTGCGCGGCGGCAGGAGCCGCCGCAAGGAGGAACAGGGCGCCTACCAGCGGCGCGGCGGGGATCAGAGGCAGGCGCTGGCGCGCCATGGGATTCAGCACAGGATCAACAAGCTCCGTCGCGCGGTACGCGGTAGACGACACGATTTCTGCTCCTTGCGTTGCCGGCCCGAGCGGCCTTTTGCTCGCGATAACTGGATTTATCGCGAGTAAAATCCGCGGTCTTTTCGACGGACCCGGAGGCCGCCGGATGCTGAGTTCGGAGACGACATGCGAGCTGGAGTGCTCGTTCCATCGCGACCACGACACAGAGGGGGGTGACCCACTGGCCGCCTACTTCGAGGCGGCCGGGGGCGCGTTCAGCCGCAACACGGAACGGGCTCTGCGGGCGGACGTGCAGGTCTTCGCGACTTGGTGCCGGCAACACTGCCGGGCGCCGTTCCCCGCCGACGCCGCCACCGTGGTGGCCTTCGTCGACGACATGGGACGGGTCAAGCGCCCGGCTACGGTGCGCCGCTACGTGTCCAGCATCGCGGCCTTGCACAAGGCCCTCCGGCAGGCGAACCCGCTCGACAGCGCCGCCGTCCGCTTCGCCCTGCAGCGGATGCACCGCCGCCGGGGCCGCCGGCAGGCGCAGGTCCGGGGACTGACCTGGCCGCTGCGGAACCGGCTCCTGGAGGCGACCGGAGACCGGCTGATCGACGCCCGGAACCGCGCGCTACTGGCCGTGGGCTACGACACGCTGCTGCGGCGCTCCGAGCTGGTGTCCCTGGAAGTGTCTGATTTACTTGAGGAAATCGATGGAACGGCGACGCTGCTGGTGCGCTCGGGCAAGACCGACGCGGACGGTCGAGGCGCCACCCTCTACCTAGCGCGCGACACCGTGCAGCTCGTCAAGACGTGGCTCGAGCTAAGCGGCGTCGACCGAGGGCGGCTGTTCCGTTCCGTGCGCAAGGACGGCACGGTCGGCGAGAAGCTCGACGCGAGCCAGGTGCCGCGCATCTACAAGAGGATGGCCCGTCGGGCCGAGATTCCCGACGACATCGTGGACACGCTCGCCGGACACAGTACGCGCGTGGGGGCGGTGCAGGACATGATCGCCTGCGGCATCGAGTTGCCGGCGATCCTGCAGTCGGGGCGGTGGACGACGACGCGCATGGTCCAGCGCTACGGGGAGCGGCTTCTCGCCCGGCGCAGCGGCGCCGCCCAGCTGGCCGAGCGGCAGAAGCGCTGAACAAGGCCGCCCCGCCGTGGAACACGGGCCGTCACGCCGCCAGCGGCGACGGCCGGGCGTGGACGTGCGCCCGCCCTTCAGGGGCTCCCCTCCGGACGCCGGGCGTGACGTTATCGCGAGCAAAATCCCGTCCTTCTTCCCGTACACCTCGCGGCGACGGGCGCCGGCACGGCGCGGCCGCCACGCAGGCCGACGCAGCATCACTCGGACAGAACACCAGCGTTTTCAGCGGTTTACGACTAGCCGGCAGGGCGAAGTTGCATCACGGCGCGAGAGTACGCTACCGTTCCGCTGGATTGGGTGTGGAACGATGTTTACTCGCGATAAATCCAGTTATCGCGAGCAAAACGCCTGCCAAGACCGCCGCCAACACACCGCATCGCAGCCGCCGCCGATCGCACTAAGCGCACTCTGCCTCCCTTCGCTCCTCTATTTACTTGGACGCGAATTCGATCGGTTCAGTTGCGCCGCGAGCGCGACCGACATCAAGCTTGAACACCTGCCGAATCAGGCTCAACGACGGCGCGGGGCCGAGCGGTCGCGGCCCGGACTGAACCGGTCGATCCGGAGCCAAGCCATAGCTTCGCGAGGCCCTGCCGCGTGACGCCCATCTTGCCGGCGGTGCGGGCGACGTTTCGACGCCGGCCGAGGATGTCCCGAACCACCGCCCGTTCGAGGTTCTCGCGGACGTCGGCGAGCGTCGACTGTCGCTCGACGCTGGCTGTTTACGTTTACGGCACGCCGCCGGCAGACGCCTGGGACGACCGCACCGAAGCGGGGTCCCGTGGCGGTGATGTCAGCGAGCACGTCCTGTAGCTCCCGCACGTCGCCGGACCACAGGTGCGCCGCCAAGGCGGCCACCGTCTCCCGCGCCAGGGTTGCGCAACGGCACGCCACCGCGGCGATGTCCTTCCACCAGTGCGCGGCGAGTCCGGCGATGTCCGGCCCGCGCTCCCGTAGCGCCAGAGCGGTGAGCCCGACAAGTGCCGAGGATCGCCGGAGCCGCGCCGGCAAGCGACACCGCCCGCAGCACTGCCCCGACAACCCGCCTCCCGGCCACGAGCCCGAACGTGGCGGCAAGCGTGCAACGCGCCGCGGCGCTCGCGTTCCTGCTGGCGGCCCTCGGCATCTACGGCCTGCTCAGCTACAGCGTCGCCCAGAGGCGGGGAGAGAGCGCCATCCGGATGGCCTTGGGCGCCCGCCGCGTCGACGTGCTCGCGCTGGTCGTCCGGCAGGGCGCCACCCTCGCGGCCGCCGGCGCCGTCGTCGGTCTTGCCGCCGCGTCGGCGTCGAGCCGCGTTCTGGACAGCTTCGTCTACGGCGTCGCCACCGACGATCGGCTGACCTTCGTGGCGGCGCCGCTCGCGCTGGTCGCCGCAGCGTCTTGGCCTGTTACGTGCCGGCGCGTCGAGCGACCCGAATCGAACCCATGGAAGTCCTGCGCTTCGAGTAGGGCGGTGCTGGAACGGACGCGGGCAGGGGGGCACCCTCGCCCTGCTCGTCGACATTGGCCACCGGAGGGCGCTCACCTCCCTTCGCCGCATCACCCGCCAGGAAGAGGAGCTCCCCGCGATCACGATGTCGAGACAACCGCACTCGAAGGCGAACAAGGTCGGACTCGACATCGCGGCCGCGGTGCGCCGTCGTCCGCTGGGGCAGATGCGAAACGGCCGCCAAGTCCACCGAGCCCGTACCTCGGGCGAGCACCCGGAGCCGTCCGTTCCCCGGCGGATCCGGCTCCCGGCGAGGCGGGCCCGGAAGCACCCCGCCGTCATGGCGGCTGACTGTCGACCACCGCCTCACCCGCAGCCGTCAGCGACGTCGAATTCCGCGGGCCGGCCGGACGGTCGTGCGCCCCAAGGACCGCCGTCCGCGGCCGAAAGGGTGGGCCGATCTGCGACGTCGACTTCGACGCCCTCTACGTCGAGCTGCCGTAGGACTTCGGGCGACCGCAGGATGGGCGTGCTGCCCATGCCGACCGTGAGGGTGGTGCTGGAACACCTGGCCGTCGCTACGACTCCCGTCGTGGCGGCGGCGTTGATGGCGGGGGTGGGTTTCCCCCGCATCGGTCGGGCTTCTGCGGTCGCGGGTCCGCTCTGCTGCCTCTCTTGCTCAGAACCTGTAGCTGGTGCTCAGCCCGACCTGCGCGGTGTCGACGTGGTTGTGGGTCAGGAGGATCCGGAGCCACCGGACGTCGACGCCGATCCCCAGGCCGCGCCATAGTCGGACATCGACCCCGCCGCCCAGAGAGAGGGCGAGTCCCAAGGCCGAGTGGTTCTCCAGCCCCGTGAACCACATCGGATCGGAGAAGTTGCTTCCGTTGACCTTATCGCTTTCGATCCTGGTTGCGTTCGCCGCGGCGGGCGAGGCCGGGTTCGCGATGGAGTCCGCCATTACCCACGGGAGGGGAGCGTCGGCGGCGCCGAACCGCTCCGTCACCCTCCCGATTCCGCCGCCGGCCGCCAGGTACGGAAACACCCGCCCATCGGCGACTGGAAATTCGGCGACCGTCTTCGCCAGAAACGTCGTCACGTCCAGCCCGGGGCGCTCCACCGTCGCCGGAGAGAAGAACGGGCCGGCATGCTCCGGGATTCCTGGTGAGAAGGCCCAGGTGCCCCGATCGGCGCCGCCGACCCCCGAGAGATGGACCAGTTCGAGGTCCAACCCAAGGTGGCGCGTCAGACGCATGCCCGCGCCCGCGCTGGCCATGATGAAGGGTCCGTCCCCGAACGCTCCTCCGACAGCCGTGTAGACGCGCGATCGTGCGTCTTCGTGTTGTGCCGCCGCCGGGGCGGCGGTCAGCATGGCGGCGGCGAACGCGCCCAGGAAATTGCGTCGCATCGCAGGCACCTCATGTTTCTCCCGGCCCCGCGCTTTTCGCTTGGGTCCCGCAGGGCGACTCCGTTCAGGATAGCACGCTCGTCGTCTGGAAGCTCGACCGCCGCGGCCGCACGGGCTCGCGACGGAAGGACGGCAGGAAGTTCCGCGATGGCGCACCGTGAACGGCCTGTCGGCCAGCCTCTACGAGAAACTTCGTCCAACAGTGCGCCGGTTTCGCCCCGCTGCTCTTCGTCGACCTCGCGGTCATCGCCGTGATGGCCTGGCGGCCCCGATCGGCGACGATTCGGTTGGAGGTCCGTGCTGATGCACCGCATGTTGAAGATCGAGTGGAACGCCGTCGCCGGCGTGCTGGCTGCCGTCATCGCCATCGTGCTGCACCTTCTCCACGTCATCGAGACCGAGGTGCTGTCGGTGATGACGCTGGTGCTTCTCGCCGCGATGTTCCTGCGGTCGCTACGGTCCGACCACGGCCAGCGGCGCATCGCGGCGGGCGTGGACTGCGGCGAGCGCCTGCTGGGCCAGTCTGGCCCGGAGCGCGAAGCCCCCGGACGTGATGGTCGTCGGCCCGCGGGATCTGCGGCGTGCGAGCGCGGAGTTCTCGCGCAACGCCAAGGGGAACATGGTCTGGTTCAACGTCTGCCTGTCGATGTTCGAGCGGCAGCCACTCTTCGACGCGCTGCTGCGACCGGCCATCGAGAACCCGGCGGTGACCGCCGTTTCCTTCGTTCTGGACGAGGGGCAGCGACCGAGGTGGGAGCGCGACGTTCGACCCGCTATAGCTGGGGTGCGCCTCCGGGGGCGGCTGTCCTCGCCGCCTGCTTCCGGCAGCGGCGCGCGGCCACGATGTCGAGCCCGCGCCCCACCGCCCGCCTCGTGGCCAACGACCTCGTCGGCCCCGCGCCCCGCTACAGGTCATCGAGCACCGAAACTGTGGTGGCTCCTCGCCATCCCGACGCCATCAGCCAGCTTGATCGGCCCGACGGTACCGTGCTCACGCGGCGCAACATCGAGCGGCTTTTCGGCGTCCGCAAGGTGCGCCGCCGCGCTCACGCGAACCCTTCGGCGCCGAGCTCATCGACAACCGGAGGACGCTCCTGCGGACGAAGCTCCTGCCGCGGTTCAAAGAACCATCGCGGCCGCGGCCGGGCCTCGTTCTGGGGCGAGGTGGAGAGACGGGGTACGCACGCCGGCGGTCGACGCGGTTACGGAGGCAGATCGCGAACCAGAGCACGCGCGTGGCGTACGCGTGGGCCGCGGGGCAGTTTCTCGGGTGGCGCAAGGTTGGTCGCCGTCGATCCCGTCCCGCCGGGACGACGCTGCTCGGCAAGACCTGCGGTACGGACCAGGGCGCGTTCGACGAGGCGCGACGGAGCGCCGCACGACTTGAGCAGGGCTATCGCGTTCCAGGACCGCGCGGGCCCTCGACGTAGCACGTAGTCGAACGACAGCCCATCGGCGTCAAGGCTGTCCGTGAAATGGTACGAAGCGTACGTCCGTTCCAGCAGCGCGACGAGCTCACGGTCGTGAGTCGCCGCGATCACGATATGGGGTGGCGGGATTTGAGTGTCTCCGGGGATCAGCTCCGCGAGCGTCGCTTCGGCAGCGGCGATGCGCTCGATCGTGCTCGTGCCGCGGAAGAGCTCGTCGAACAGGAAGAGGTGCGGGCGGCTGCTTCGACTTGCCCTCACGAGCGAGAGCACGGCTTCCACTTCGTCCCGATAGTAGCTCCGGCCTGCCGTCAGCTCGTCGCTCCGGCCGATGAGGCTTCGCACGATGAAGACGGGCGCACGGTAGCTCGTCGTCAGACAGGTGTTGATGGTCTGCGCCAGAATCGCGTTCACACCGACGGTCCTGAGAAACGTAGACTTGCCAGACATGTTCGACCCGGTGATGAGCACCCCCCGTGGCGGTGCCAGCTCAACGGAGTTCGGCACCGCCCCCGGTAGCAGCGGGTGCCGCAGCCCGAGCATCGTCGAGGTGCCGGATTGCGACTCGAAGACGGGACGAGTCCAACCCGTAGCGCCGACGCGGTACGACGCGACGCTGATGGCGGCGTCGACCGTCCCAACCGAAGCGACCGTGCGGAGCAGCGCCGGGCCATGCGCCCGGATCTCCCTCGACGCGAACACAAGCAGACAGAGGTCCAGCAGGAACAGCATGTTCGCGGTCTCGTGAATCGCATCGGTCAGGTCATCCGACGCCATCGGGTCATGGCCTACCCAACGGGCGATTCGCCGGAGGCGGCGCATGCGAGCCAGATCCGAGGAAAGGCCGGAGCCGACAGGTAGGCCGTGCGCCGCGATCAGGGGACGGACCAGTTCGGCCACGGCGAGCAACGGGGCCACTTGTCGAAAAGGACCCAACGGAGGGCCCAGCCGCAGGGCTGTCACGTACCGCACGATCATGTTGGCGACGACCCCCAGGATCACCGCCACGAGCGCCGTCGGCCAGACGACGCTCAACATCAGAGCGACCGGCACGACGAGCCCCAGAACCGGGAACATCACATCTCCCCGTTTGGTCTGGAGTATGCCGGGCTGCGTGAGCCACCACACCTGGCCGGGATGCCCGCGCAAGCGGGACAGCGACACCTGGATGCTCTCCCGCGCGGCCGCATTCTCGGAGAGTCGGGTCATCAGCGCTTCGAACGCGGCAAGATCGTCGGAGGTGGGAGTCGTTCGGAGCCGGTGGTAGAGCAGTTGCTGGCCGATGTCGCTTTCAGTCCGATCGAGAACCGCGAACACGGCGTCGAGGTTCAGATCTTCCCCCGTACGCGCATCAAGCGGGGACTCGCGGTCCACTGTGAAGACCCGGTGATAGTGCGAGATCTCCGAAAAGTCCCGCACCCGTTCCGCCGGGCGCCCCCACTCGGCTCGCAAGCGCTCCAGGAGCTTTCGCTGGCGGCGGCGCGCCAACAGGTTGAAGCCCGCCAGAATGACGACGACCAGTCCGACGGGCAGCCAGAACGCCATGCCGTTGGTACTATCCCCGCGACTCAGTCACACGCCCAGCCGTACGGCGCTGACGATGCTCAGGTCCGCGATGCGCTGCTCGTCCAGGCCGGCACGGCGGGCTCGCTTCAGAGCGTACCAGAAGGCCAGGAAGTACGCTCCGGCCAAGGAGTTCTCCGTAGCTGCAGAGGGTAGTCGCTTGTTTCGTCGGCAGTCGCCAGCCCGTCGAACGGGACTGTCGCGATCCAGCTTCGGCCGCGGCAACCTGCCGCGGCCGCTGGGAGGGTCGCAATACGGGGTTCGAGACTCCACGGCTGCCACCCGCCAAACTCCACGACTAGGGCCGGGCGCCGACCCGGGCGCGGTGGGTCTGACCATCGACATCGACATGACGCGCACCGAGGTGGTGGGGGTGACGGGTTACCGGGTAGGCGCGGGGCCGGTCACGAACGCGGCCCATCGGTTCATCAGCCCGCGCCGCTGGTCGAACAGATCGCTGCGCGCGTAACTCCGCTCGACTGCCCCGCCAACCACGTGGGCAAGGGCCAGCTCCGCCACGTCCCTGGTCGCCCCTGACCGCTCCGCCGCCCACGTGCGGAAACTCGACCGGAACCCGTGAACGTCCGCATCCGTCCCCGTCGCTCTCCGCAACGCCTTGATCAAGGTGTCACCGTTGAGCCGCCGCCCGCCCACGCCAGGGAAGATCAGCGAATCGGCCGCGCCGTCAGAATGCGCCTTCATGCCCTCCAGCACGCCCACAGCCGCATCCGACAACGGCACCCGATGTTCCGCCCCCGCCTTCATCCGCGATGCCGGTACGCGCCACTCCCGAACCTCGAGGTCGACCTCGCCCCACGTCGCCCCGCGAGCCTCGCCGGACCGTACCGCCGTCAGCGCCGTGAACCTGATCGCCGCCTTGACGGCCGGACCCGCCCCGGACGCCTCGACCGCCTCCAGCGCCGCGGGAACGTCCGCGTACGGCAACGCCCGCCGATGCTCTCGGGTCTTCGGGGTCTTCGGCAATGCCGCGTCGATCACTTCGCCCGCCGCGTTCACGTCGACGTGCCCGAGAGCTTGCGCCGCCGCGAGCACGCCCCGGACCCAACCGCGCAAGAGCTTGCCGGTCGCCGGCTTGTCGCGGTAGACCGGCCCGAGCACCGAGAGCACCGCCGCCCGGTCGATCTGGTCGACGGGTCGACCCATGAGACGCGCCGCGTACCGCGCCAGGGTCCGCCGCCGCGTCTCTCGGGTCCGGCCGCGCCACTGCCCCCCCTGGTCGACCTTGGCAGACAAGTCCGCGAACGTCGGCACGGTCGACGCACGCCCGGACGGGTCGCCGCCCCGCTTCGCCGTCAGCCGGTTGTCGTGCGCCCGCTCCCGAGCCTCGGACAGCGTGACGGCCGGGTAGGTGCCGATGCTGATGTCGCGCCGCTTCCCCTGGACGTGGAGCCGTTGAACCCATCGCTTGTTGACCCGGCCCGTCCGGCCCTTGGCCACGACCAGGTACACCGTGTCGCCCGCCTGGTACCGGCCCGGCTTCCGCAGCGTCTCGGCCCGCTTGGCTGTCAGTCTTTCCATTGAATCAGCCTCCCTTGACCGAAATAGTAAACCCACGGTACGCCCACAGTCAAGTCTCGGATTGGGGCGAATCGACCCGGACCGGCCTGGATCGCCAGAAGGATAAATTTCCATTATTTGCGCTTGTAAATCCGCATATCTGGACAGATCCAGACCTACACGGACCAGCGCCAGCGTTAAGGCAACGCGAACACGACCAGGGTGTCGGTGGCCGCCACCGCCACGTACTGCCGGCCGTCCGAGCCCAGATAGGTCATCGGGTTCGCGTTCCCCGGCGCCGGCAGGCGCGCCTCCCACAGGCCGCGGCCCGACGCCGCCTCGAAGGCGCGCAGGCGGGCGTCGTCGGTGCCGGCCACGAACGCGAGGCCGCTGCCGGTGGTGATGGCGCCGGCGCGGATAAGGCGGCCGGTGGCCTGCCGGCCCTCGGGCAGCCCGTCGGTGACCCCGAGGACCTCCTGCCACGCCACGTCCCCGGTCGCCGCGTCCACCGCCGTCAGCCGGCCCCACGGCGGGCGGTGGCACGGCAGGGTCGCGCCGCCGAGTTGCACCGCGAAGCTGGCGGGGCGCTGCGCGCCCTTGCGGTACGGCACGGGATGCTCCGGGGGCGCCGCCTCGACGTAGCCGAGGGCGCCGAGGTCCTGGGTGACGACGAGGAGATAGCCGGTCGCGGGGTCCACCGCCACCCCGCCCCAGTTGGCGCCGCCGACCCCGCCGGGGAACGAGAGGGTGGTCCGAAGGGGGGCGCCGGGGGCGCGGTAGACCCAAGGGGTGAACGGACCGGCGTTGTAGATTTCGCCGAGGCTGTCGACGAGGTCGCGGCACGCGGCGGCGTGCTCGGGCGAGGTGTCCTCGCCGGTCACGAGGTCGTCGGGGTCCCAGGTGAGCTTGGACAACCCGACCGGCTTGACG
This sequence comes from Vicinamibacterales bacterium, assembly GCA_965204675.1. GTDB lineage: Bacteria > Acidobacteriota > Vicinamibacteria > Vicinamibacterales > UBA8438 > JAJEEA01. The sequence goes on along the minus strand of OZ242003.1, from coordinate 2,151,325 downwards.
GGTATCGGCTGGGTGGGCGCGGTCGCCTCGCCGGGGACGTCGCTGGCCGCCACCGGCCGCTCCTCGACCCCGTAGACGGGCTCGCCGGTCTCGCGGTCGAGGATGTAGAGATAGCCCGACTTGGTGGTCACGCCGAGGGCGGGAATCGTCCCGCCGTCCCGCGGGATGTCGAAGAGGGCGGGCGGGGCCGGCGGGTCGGCGTCCCAGAGGTCGTGGTGGATGGTCTGGAAGTGCCACCGGTACTCCCCGGTGGCGATGTCGACGGCGACGAGAGAGTTGCCGTAGAGGTTGTCGCCGGGCCGGTCGCCGCCGTAGTCGCCGGGGATGGGGGACGCCAGCGGCAGATACACGTGCCCGCGCTCCGTGTCCATCGAGAAGTAGAACGGCCACGCGTTGGCCCCCAGCCGGCCCTGCCAACTGTCGCCGCCCCAGGTGTCGTGGCCGGGCTGGCCGGGCTGCGCGACCGAGCTGAACTCCCACACCGGGGCGCCGGTGCGGGCGTCGAAGGCGCGCGCATTCCCGATGCCGCCGATGGTGCCGGCGGGCGTGTTGGCGCCCACCACCACCACGTCGCCGTGCACGAGGGGCACCGAGTTGTAGGGCACGACCATGTCGACGGCGCCGCCCTCGCCGAAGCTCTCGACGGGCGCGCCGGTGGCCGCATCGAGCGCGCGGAGGTGCTGTCCGGTGGTGAAGATGATGCGCGGGTCCGCGCCCTCCCCGCCGGCCCACCAGGCCACGCCGCGGCGGGACGGGCGCGCCCCGTCGAGGGCGTACCGCCAGATCTCGCCGCCGCTCGCCGCGTCGAGGGCGACGACGCGGTCGGCGGTGGGCAGGTACATCACCCCGGCCACGACGATGGGCGTGGCCTGCGAGTTCGGACCCCGCGCCCCCTCGTCCACCGGCGCGAGCGAGTAGGTCCACGCCTCGGCGAGATCGGCGACGTTGGCGGCGGTGATCCCGTCGAGGAGGGAGAACCCCGTCCCGGCGGGGTCGCCCCGGTACATGGGCCAGTCGCCCGCGTCGGACGCGGCGGCCGCCTGCTCTCCGCTTCCCTGGGCGGACACGCCGACCCCGCCGGCACCGGCGAGCAAACCGACGGCGCCCGCGACGCCGAGAACGACCGCCGACCGCATGGTGCGCTTCACGATGGCAACCTCCTCGTGGGCAGATGGAAGCCGGGGCGACGACACCCTGCCGGCGGACCCGGCCCGACCGCGTCGCCGCGACAGGCCTCGCATTGTATCGTGGCGCGGTCGAGGTCCCTGCCGAGCCGCCGTAGTACCCTGTGCACCGAGTCCCGCCCGCCCCGCCAGAGCACGCGGGCAGCGAGAACGGAGAGCGCCATGACCAACCCGAAACACCCGAACCGAGGCGACTGCTCGCGGCGCGACGCGCTGCGCCTGCTCGGCACCGCCGCCGGCGGCCTCGCCGCCGCGGCCGGCGGGGTCCCCGCCCGGGCCCAGCAGACCTTCTCGAGCGTGGCCCCGCCCGACTTCCCCGCCGGCGCCATCATCCGGACCCTGCAGGGCGACATGGCCCCCGAGGACCTGGCCGACGGCGCCACCCTCTTCCACGAGCACGTCGGCCGGGGCGACGTCGAGCTCGCGGTCGAGGAGCTGCGCGCCTGCGCCTTCGACGGGCTCGGCTGCATCGTCGACGCCGCCACCGGGCGGCGGACGCCCGAGCAGGTGGACCACCTGAACGCCATCGCGGCGCAGAGCGAGGTCCGCATCGTGATGGCCGGCGGCTACTTCGAGGACATCGGCTTCGCCATCTACCCGGTGCGGGTGGCCGAGATGTCGGAGGACGAGCTGGTCGAGGAGCTGGTGGCCGACGCCGACGCCCAGCGCTGGGGCGCCTTCGGCGAGATCGCCTCGTCGCTCCAGATGCGCCCCGACGAGCGCAAGGTGCACCGCGCCGTCGCCCGCGCCCACCTGCGGACGGGCATCCCCATCTTCACCCACACCCCGCACGAGAGCTGCCCGAGCTGCGCGATGGAGCAGATGGACGTGATCGAGGGCGCGGGCGTCGACCTCTCCCGCGTGGTCATCGGCCACATGGCCACCATCCGGCCCGAGCACGACCCCCTCGCGACCCACCGCGAGGTGGCGCGCCGCGGCGCGTTCATCGGCCTCGACACCCTCGGCCACGAGATGAGCCGGTCCGACATCCCCGCCGCCGACAAGGTGCGGATGGTGCAGGACCTGCTCGAGGCGGGGCTGATCGACCACATCCTGCTGTCGTCCGACCAGGGCAACGTCCGCCAGTTCAAGCGGTACTACGGCCACGGCTGGTCGTCGGTGCTGATGCAGTTCGTGCCCAAGCTGCGCTACGCCGGGGTGCCCGAGGAGGCCATCCACCAGATGCTCGTCGACAACCCCCGGCGCTTCCTGTCGTTCGTGCCCGTCGGTGAGGGCTAGGAGCCCCGCGGCAAGAGGCCGCGCTGTCTTCGACCGGCGAGGTCGCGGGGCAGGTGTCGATCCCTTTCGGGTCCCGCGGCCCGTGCGAGGACCCTGCAGGGTGACAACGTGAAGCTGTTCCTGAAGACCGCCGTGTTCACGGTGGCGATGCCCGGCACCTTTGCGGTTCTCCTTCCGATCGTCCTCGCCGGAGATCGAACGGCCGCCAACGGCGCCACGCTCGGATTGGCCCTGCCCCTCTTCGCGCTCGGCATCGTTCTGTATCTGCGCTCCGCGTGGGACTTCGCGGTGTATGGGAGTGGAACCCCCGCACCCATCGATGCGCCGAAACGCCTTGTGATACGGGGGTTCTACCGCTACACGCGGAATCCAATGTACGTCGCGTCGCTGAGCGTGGTCGTCGGTTGGGCCACCCTGTTCGGAGCGGCCGTCCTTCTCGCCTACGCGGTCGCGCTGTTCGTCTTCTTCACCCTGTTCGTGCGGCTCTACGAGGAGCCGCGGCTGAGGCGGGAGTTCGGCGACGAATACGCGACGTACGTCTCGCAGGTCGGCCGCTGGCTGCCCCGCCGGCGGCTCCGCAGCAAGGTCACCTGACAGGGCGAGCGGGGAACCTCGAAGGCCGGACCCCTTCAGCGAGACGGTTGTTCCCGGGTTACGCGCGCGCCCTCGGCCGTGCGGCGACCGAGGGCGCGCGACAAGCATCGATGCGCGATCAGAACATCGCGATGGGGTTGGCGGGGCTGCCGGTGCCTCGCGCGACCTTCAGGGGCAGGGCCATGAACATGAAGGCGTAACGCCCCTCCTCGGCGCACGCCTCGGCCAGCGGCTCGAGCAGGGCGTTGTCGAGCAGGGCCACCCCGTAGTTGAACAGCACGCCGTGGACGGGGAACGTGAGCCCGTAGGGGTCGGGCCGCGCGTCCATCATGTCCCAGCCGAGCAGGGCCACGTCGTGGTCGCGGATGAACTTGGCGCAGGTCACGCCGAGCCCCGGCCGGTCGCCGCCCCCGTACTCGCCGCCCGCCCGCACGAACGAGTCCTTGCCGCTGTAGACGAGCAGGGCGTCGCCCGGCTCGACCTCGACCCCCTGGGCGGCGGCGATCTCCTCGAGCTCCCAGCCCTGCACGGGGTTGCCGGGGGTGACGTGGGGCTCGCCGCGGTGGCGCGGCACGTCGAGCAGCACCCCCTTCGTGATGATGCCGTCCGACCACGCGTCGATGGCGCCGAAGAACGCGCCCTGGGTGGTCACCTCCACGTCGGGGTCGCGGCCCCCCCACATGCCGTCGCTCTCCCACATGTGGCACAGGGCGTCGATGTGGGTCACGGTCTGCCCGTGGTAGATGAAGCCGTAGTAGTCGGACACCGCGCCGCCGCCGCCCTCGCGCGGGCTCTTGCGGATGAACTGCTGCGAGGGCTCGAAGACGCGGCTCGCCGAGACCTTCCGCCCCGACTGCACGAGCCGGGTCGCCGCCGCGCTCTTCTCGTCGGTGATGAGGTTGATGGCGCCCTTCTCGTCGTCGTCGCCCCACCGCCCCCAGTTGCGGCGGTCGGTGTACCACGACTGCACCTCCTCGGGCGTCGGCATCCGGGGGTCGGCCTGGGCGGCGGCGGCCGCGCCCGGCGCGCCGGCGGCGGGCTGGGAGAGCTGCCGTTCCAGCAGCTCTTGCGGCGAAAGGCCGTCCGGTGCGGCCGGCCGGACCGCGGGTCCGCTCCACGCGGCCGCGCGCCCACCGAGGGCCGCGCTGCCGGCCGCCGCCGTCGTCAACGTCGTCAGGAACCGTCGTCTCGAAGAGGCCATGGGTCCTCCTTTCTGCGGTTGCGACAGGTCTCCACCATTCGGGTGGCGGAACGGGTCGATCATAGATCGCGCGCCGCTCAGGGCGAGCCCAGGTCGAACGAGATCCCCAGCGACACGAAGCGGTGCTTCTTCGACGCGCCGGCGCGGTGGTAGAAGAGCAGCTCGAAGGCCGCCTCGGGCGACAGGGCCTCCGCGACCACCGGCGGCCCCGGGTTCTTGTAGTAGTCGAACTTGACGAACAGCTTCGTCCGGCCGGCGAGGGTGTCGTCGCGGCGCGGCCGCCAGTCGATGCGCGCGAACCAGTCCATGCGGTAGGCGAGCAGGCCGTCGGGGAGGCGGCGCGGGGAGCTGATGGGCAGCTTGAAGGACGGTATGAACTCGATCCAGAGACTCGTCAACGGCCGCATGGCGATGGTCGGCCAGAGCAGGAGCCGGTAGCGGTGGCGGCCCGGCACGCGCAGGTAGCGCGACGGCAGGAGGACGGTGGAAGCCGCGGGACCGCCGGTCGAGGGGTCGAGGGGGGAGACCCGGGTCTCGATCAGGGCGTTCTCGAACTCGGAGAAGACCCCGACCCCCAGCGACAGCGACACCATCGCCTGACGGGCGGCGAGCCCCCGCTCGAGCGGGTCCACCACGTCGAGGAGGTCGTCGAAGACGGCGGGATCGGGCCTGGGGCCGCCGGCCGCCGGCCGGTACGCCGGAGCGCCGACCGCCGCGCCGTTCCCGCGCCCGCCGATGGCCGTGGAGACACCGGCCGTCGCCTGGTTCCCGCCGTCCGCGGCGACCGGGGAGGCGGCGGGCGCCGCGCCCAGGGGGACGCAGGCCGCCGACGGCGCCCCGTCCCCGGGGTCGAAGCCGGCGCGCAGCCGCTCGACGCCGCAGCGAAAGCCCCCGGGACCGGCGGCCGCGAGGTGGGCGAGGGCGCGGGCCCCCGCCTCGTCGTCCCGTCGCGGCCACAGGTCGACCCCCATGCTGACCCCGCCTCCGATCTCGTAGCGGGAGGCGATGCTCATGGCGTCGTCCGAGTAGCGCTCGATGAACGCGAAGGCCCCGAGGTGGTCGGTGCGCCGGTGGTCGTAGCCGAGCCGCACGCGGCTGAAGTCCTGCTCGAAGACGTTGTCGTGGATGAGCGCCCGCATGTCGCCGAGCAGCCGCACCCGCGACCGGTAGCCGCCCCCGCCGAGCCGGGCGCCGGCGCGCAGGCCGAACAGCGTCTCGTTGCCCGGGCCACCGCTGAAGTCCCCGGTCTCGTCGGCGCTGAAGCTGAAGTCGACCTCGCCGGCGAGGCCGCGCTGCCGCGCCTCCTGCGCGGCCAGCGCGTCGAGGGTGCCGCGGAACCGCTCCCAGTCGCCGCCGAGGATGCGCCGCGCCGGCCCGGCGAACGGGGCCAGTTGCTCCCGCAACACCAGGGCCCGCGCACCGTCCCGTCCCGGAGCCGCGTCCGGCTCCTGGGCCAGGGCCGTGCCGGCCGGCCCCACCGCCACGGCCAGGGCCAGCAGCAGTCCTCTCGCTCCACTCGCCACTCTCATGCCTCTCCTCGCAACGGTCGGACGCAAGCGGCCCGGACCCGCTCCCCTGCTGTCGGTCGAGCCCGGCGCAGCACGAGGGCCGCGCCGCTCGCCGGGCCGTCAGGGCCGGAAGCGGGGCGATCTTGCCACGGGTGGGCCGCATCCGGTGATGTCGACGGGCGGCGGGCCATATAATTTTCGAACCTGATTCGGTCGAGTAGCCCGTCCGGAGGCCCCGATGCACCGAGACCGCCGAGGGAGCCAGGGGCGGCGACACCCTCGTGCCTGATGAGGATCGACGAGGAAACCAGGAACCCCGGATCGCTTCAGACCTGGAAGGTGGACCCATGGTAACCAGCCCGCGCGCACTCCTCCTCGGCGTCAGCCTGCTCGCGGGCGTCAGTCTCGCCTTCCCGGCCGGCGCCGCGGCCCAGCCGGACCCCGCGCCGGTGCCGGAGCTGCTCGAGGACTTCGTCCCCGTCACCGACGCCATGCTGCGCGAGCCCGCGCCCGAGAACTGGATCGGCTTCCGCAACGGCTACGCCCTGTGGGGCTACAGCCCCCTCGACCAGATCGACGCCGGCAACGTCGGCGAGCTGCGGCTCGTCTGGTCGCGGGCCATGCAGGAGGGCTACCAGGAGGTCGAGCCGATCGTACACGACGGCGTGATGTTCCTCGCCAACGTCGAGGACATCGTGCAGGCCCTCGACGCCACCACCGGCGACCTCCTGTGGCAGTACCGGCGCAACCTGCCCGAGAACATCGCCAACGTCACCGGCACCCGCTACCGCTACCGCAACGTCTCCATCTACGGCGACAAGATCTTCCTCGCCACCAACGACGCCTACATCGTCGCCCTCGACGCCCGTACCGGCGAGCTCGTGTGGGAGACCCAACGGGCCGACTACCGCGAGCGGGTGGCGCAGACGGCGGGGCCGACCATCGTGAACGGCAAGGTCATCAACGGCTCGCGCTGCAACCCGTCGAGCCCGCGACCCGGCGGCTGCTTCATCACCGCCCACGACGTCGACACCGGCGAGGAGCTGTGGCGCGTCAACACCGCGGCCACCCCCGACCAGTTCGGCGGCGACACCTGGGGGGGCCTGCCCCGCGCCGCCCGGCGGCACGCCTCGGCGTGGATGGTGGGCAGCTACGACCCCGATCTCCACCTCGTCTACTGGGGCACGGGGCCGCCCGCGCCCCTCCCCGAGTCGCTGCGCGGGGCCGGCAAGGCGGACCTCCTCTTCACCAACTCGACCCTCGCCCTCGACCCCGACACCGGCGAGATGGCGTGGTACTTCCAGCACCTGCCCCGCGACAACTGGGACCTCGACCACGTCTACGAGCGCATGATCGTCGAGACCGAGGTGTCGCCGAACCCCGCCTCGGTGCCGTGGATCAACCCCGCGGTGACCCCGGGCGAGCGCCGCAAGGTCATCACCGGCATCCCCGGCAAGACCGGCCTCATCTGGACCCTCGACGCCGCCACCGGCGAGTTCCTCTGGGCGCGGCCCACCGTCTACCAGAACATCATGACCGGGCTCGACCTCGCGACCGGACGCCCCGCGTTCGACGAGTCGACGGCGCCCGTGTCGGTCCGGGACCCGGCGTTCGCCTGCCCCCACCTGCTCGGCGGCAAGAACCAGCCGTCGGGCGCCTACAGCCCCGACACCGGCGCCCTCTACATGCCGCTGAACAACGCCTGCATGGACATCGCGATGTCGGTCGAGGTGGCGGGGCCGAGCGACGGCTACGACGTCCGCGTCCAGGTGCGCCACCGGCCGGACGTCGACCCCGACACGGCGCCGGTGGGCCGCCTCGAGGCGGTGTTGGCGTCGACCGGCGACACCCTCTGGCTCTACGAGCAGCGCGCCCCCATCTACGGGTCGGTGCTCGCGACGGGCGGGAACCTGCTCTTCTCGGGCGACGTCGTCCGCCGCTTCCGCGCGTTCGACGCCGAGTCCGGCGAGGTGCTGTGGCAGACGATCCTGAACGGACCGGTCAGCGGCCGGCCGATGACCTTCAGCGTCGGCGGGCGCCAGTACCTCGCGGTGGGCTCGGGCGGCCTGACCCAGGGCACCGGGTTCCTGCAGCTCACCCCCGAGCTGACCACTCCGAGCGGGAGCAACACGCTGTTCGTGTTCGCGTTACCCGAGTGATCGCGAAGCTCCGACGCATCGGACCGGTGCTGCGGCCCGTCGTGTTGTCGACCGTGACCGGGAGACACTGCGCTTCGTCGAGGTGGGTCCGGTCATCGGCATGCGCGCCTGGGGCGGCGAGATCCGGCTGGGTTCGTCGAACCGGCTCAGCGACGGCGGCTTGGCGCGCGCGCCCAGCATGGGGGTGTACGGCCCCGAGGGCGAGTGGCTGATCGAGCAGATCGGCGTGGTCCCCGATATCGTGGTCGACAACCTGCCGCACGCGACGTTCAACGGCGGCGACGCGCAGCTCGACGCCGCCATCGCCTACCTGCTCGACAAGATCGAGAACGAGCCGCTGCCCGTTCCCGCCCCTCCGGCCCATCCGAGCAAGTCGTTCGAGTACCGACAGGACTAGACGCCGCGGGACCGCGTCGCGCCGACGGTCCGGAGCAGGTCGCGGAAATCACCCGCCGGCAGCGACCCCGCCCGTCCGCGTCGGCCGACGAATCGGCCGGCCGGCCAGCGCGCCCGTCGCCTCGCCGTCGCGTATCGCGAAGCGGCCGTTGACGAGCACGTGGACCGTGCCCTCGGCGTGCTGTCGCGGGTCTTCGTAGGTGGCGCGATCGCGGATGCGGTCACGGTCGAGCACCGCGACGTCGGCGACGGCGCCGACGCGCAGGTAGCCGCGGTCGTCCAGGCGCAGGAAGTCGGCGGCGAGGCCGGTCATGCTGCGGATGGCGAACGGCATCGTGATGACCTGCTCGTCGACCACGAACTGTCGGAGCTTGCGCGTGAAGGCGCCGAAGACGCGCGGGTGGGTGACGTTCTGCGCGGGAGACGGCGTGCGGCCGTCGGTGCAGGTCATCATCCACGGCTGCCGGGCCAGGTAGCGGGTGTTCTCGATGTCGTAGAGGTCGAGGTTCATCACCGCCGCGTTGCCGCCGGCGAGGATGCGCCGCACCGCCGCGGGCACCGGCAGGTCCCACCCGGATGCCACCGCCGCGAGCGTCCGGCCGTTCAGCTCGGGCCGCGGGTCGGCGAACAGGAGCTTGCCGGCGCCGCCGCGGATGGCCAGCATCTCCATCGTCTCGACGTCGAGCCGGCGGACGGTCTCGGGGTCGCGGAACCGCTCGAGCATCTCGTCGCGGCCGCCGTTCGAGGCCCAACGCGGAATCGCATAGGCGGCCAGGCTCGACTGGGTCGCGGTGTAGACGTGCTGCGCCGCCGCCACCTCCACGCCCCGCGCGCGCGCCTCCTCGATCAGGCGGGCCCCCTCGGGGGCGCGGCCGTAGTTGTGCGCGCCCTGTGCGTTGAAATGGCTGAAGATGACGCGCAGCCCTGCCTGTTCGCCGATCCGGATCGCCTCGCGTATCGAGTTCAGATAGCCGACGCCCCGGTAGCTGGCGCCGAGGTCGCGATCGTGGGTGTCGTAGATGCCGTCGAACGCCGCCGCGACCCGCGCCAGCTCGATGACCTCCTCGGTGGTCGCGTAGTAGCCCGGCACGTAGAAGAGCCCGGTCGAGAGGCCGAACGCCCCTTCGTTCATGGCCTGCCGGACCAGCGCGCGCATCTCGTCGAGCTCGGCCGGCGTGGGCGCGCGGTCGTCCGCGCCGATGACGCGCTCGCGGATCTCGCCGTGACCCACGTAGGCGAACGCGTTCACCCCGATGCGCCCTTCGAGCCCCGCGAACAGCTCGGCGACGTCGGGCGTCCCCCCGCCGTCGAGCCCGATCGCCACGGTGGTGATGCCCTGATGGAGGAACGGCAGCGCGTCCCGGCCGTAGTCCTCGGTCAGCTCGACGTGCGAATGCATGTCGATGAAGCCCGGCGTGACCATCAGCCCCTCGACGTCCACGACGGTGGCGGCATCGACGCCGGCCGCCGCCGCGTCTCCGACGAAGCTGATGCGCTCGCCCGTCACGCCGACATCCCGCCGGACGGGCGGCTGTCCCGAGCCGTCGTGGACGAAGCCGCCGATCAGCAGGACATCCGCCGCCGGCTGGGCGCGAAAATCGGCAGTCCCGGCCATCCACAGCGCGGCCGTTGCCGCGGCGGCCAGGAGCGACCCGAACCGTCGTCGTGTGTCACGGGCGCTTCTGACGAGCATGACGCTAGCCCGGAGAGCGTGTGATGGCCCCCGTGTCGACCTGGGCCACGACCCGGAGGGCGGCCAGCCCGCGGTCGCCCGGATTGGACAACTCCACTTCCGTGTGTATCAGACCCATCTCGGCTCCCACGGACCGCTCCCGAGAATAGCACGCAGGCCGTGCCCCCGTGCCCGCACGGCAATCGTGGTAACGTCGCCGATCCGAGCCCGGCCCGGGCGCCGGCCGACCCCGGCGACGCCCACCGGCGGACTCGGAAGGTGCACCCCGACAGCGCGGACTTCCCCGGACACCTCATCGCCATGGACATCGACAGTCCTGATCCTGACGGCTGGGCGGTTCCGTGGGAGGGTCGCAGACCCCACCACGTCTGCGTCACACAACGCCAGCGAGGCTCCGGGCACGGACCCGCGGCCGGCAACTGGCTGGACGGGAACCGTCGCCTCGGGCTCCGGTTACCGCCCAGCCAAGCCGGACGGTGCGGGAGTCTGACCCTGTCCGGGGGCGCAGACTCCCTCTACGGCGCGGCCTCCTCGCCCTGCCTCGCCTCGAGGAGCTCCTGCCGGGTCTCCAGCTCGTTGATCACCCGGACCACGCCGAAGGCCCGGCGGGCGATGCTCTCCGCGAGAATCCGGTCCGCCTGGTCGAAGACCACGCCCTTCAGGGTCACGTAGCCGTTGCGGACGATGATCGACATCCGGGGCGCGAGGCCGAGGTAGCGGTCGAACTGCGGGTGGCCGAACAGCGCGCGGGCGAGGCGGTGGCGCAACTGCTCGTCGTGGATGCCCGGCGACAGGACCTCGAGCTCGTCGACGATCGCTTGCACCCCGCGCACCTTCGAGATGCGCTCGTAGAGGTCGGCGGGCTTGTCGGGACGCGCGGTCACGTCGCCGCGCAGGGTCACCACCCCGTCCTCGACGGTGACGTCCAGGTAGTCGAACACCGAGTAGTAGGGATAGCGCACGATGGCCTGCCCCACCGCGTTGCCGAGCTCCTTGTCGGTCTCCGGCATCGCGATGGTCAGATCGCTCATGACGTCGAGGATGCCGTCGGTCCCCCGCGCCCGTTCGATCGCCCACTCCTTGTCCCAGAGCGTCGCGAGGGTGCCGGCCAGGGCGACCTCGCCGTCGCGCACCGTGACCTCGACCCGGTCCGCCACCGCCGCCTGATCCGCGAGCCGCCGTTCGACCGCCTGCCGCAGCGCGTCGTCCGTGTCGTTCGCCGCGGCGCCCGTCGCGACCAGCGTCAGCGCCAGCATTCCCGCCGTCATCGCCACGATACCCACTCGATCCACTCGCCTCCGAACCGTCGCTCTCATGTTCTCCTCCCCTTCCAAGTAATCGCGACCGCCGCGCCCGACCGGGCCGGCCGAGGCCCGGCGCGCGGCGGCGTTCCTGACTGAACCTATCGATAGCATGAAGCGTGCCAACTCTGGCGTGAAGTCACGAGTCTTCGTATCCTGCGGCAAACAGGGAACTTCATCAGGATGGGTACGCCGCTTCGGCGCGCCGAACGTCCTCGCGAGTGGACACTTCACGCACCGAGCGTATACCGCGCCGGTCTCGGCGCTTGTTCCGGGGTGCCCCGAGCTGCAGGACGGCCGCGGCGCGAAGCCGCTTTCCCTTGTGGGTCCGTGAAATCAGGTCTTCCAGACCTTGTTCCGACCTCGGAATGCCGCCTTCGTCACGCTGGGCGCCCCGCGTCATGGGCCAGGACGGGGCTGCTATGATGGAGGCTCATCCAATCCAGAGGAGGCTGACATGAGTCAACGCTGTCGCAGGTTCGTCGGCGTCGCGGCGCTCGTGTTCGCGGTCGGGTCGCTCGCGCCCGCCCTCGCGCTGGCCCAGGACGAGGCCCCGCGGACGGCGTGGGGGCGGCCGGACCTCCAGGGCGTGTGGGACTTCCGCAGCATCACGCCGCTGCAGCGGCCCGAGGACCTCGCCGACCGGGAGTTCCTGACCGAGGAGGAAGCGGCCGAGCTGGAGCAGAACGCGGTGGCCCGCGACGTCCGCCTGTGGGAGGCGGCGCCGCGCCGCACGGAGGCCGGCGGGAGCGTCGGGGGCTACAACAACTTCTGGATGGACCGGGGGCTGCGGGCGGTCGAGACCCGCCGCACCTCGCTCATCACGTATCCGCCGAACGGCCGGATGCCGGCGATGACCGCGGACGCGCAGCGGCGCGCGGACGAGCGGCGCGACCACCTGCGCGAGAACCCCGCCGGCTCGTGGGAGGACTTCAGCGCCGGCGTGCGCTGCATCCTCGGCTTCAACGCCGGCCCGCCGTTCACGCCGAGCGCCTACAACAACAACATGCAGCTCTTCCAGACGCCCGACCACGTGGTCATCGTGACCGAGATGGTGCACACCGCGCGCATCGTCCCCCTCGACGGCCGGCCGCGGCTCGACCCCGACGTCCGGCAGTGGTCGGGCGACTCGCGCGGCCGCTGGGAGGGCGACACCCTCGTCATCGAGACCCGCAACTTCGACGCCAAGCGGCGCTGGCGCAACACCACCGAGGGCGCGCGGCTCGTCGAGCGGCTGACCCGCGTCGACGCCGACACCCTGAACTACGAGTTCACGGTCACCGACCCCGAGACGTGGACGAGCCCGTGGACGGCGTCGGTGCCGCTGGCCCTGAATCCCGAGCCGATGTTCGAGTACGCCTGCCACGAGGGGAACTACTCGATGCCGCTGATGCTCGGGGGGCAGCGCAACATCGAGCTGAACGCGTCGAACGAACCGTAGCTGTCCGCGCCGTGGAACGTCGTGAACTGCTGGAGGGCTAGTTGGGCGGTGAGCGCGGGTCGGCTGACCGCTTTGATCGACTTGCGGCGGGCGGCCAGTGAACCGCTTCAGGCGGTCAGTTGGTCGGGATCGGCCGCTTGCTCGCCGCTACGCTTCAGTCTGGCGACCGCTCGTCGGTCGAAGCTGGCGAAGACGGCTCCCCCCAGCCTCTCGCCCTCGTGAGCGATGACTCCGTCGGCGAAGTCGCCGCCCGCCCGGAGCATGGCCAAGCCGGCCTCGACCGCCGGCTGGTCGGTGACGACGGCCTCGATTCCGGCTATCGCCTCGATCGCCGCTGCAATATCGCCGGCGCCTCGTGCGTAAGCGCGTCTCAACACCCAGGCGAGCTCGCAGAAGACCGGCACCGGGACCGCAATGACGGTAGCGCGCGACAGCAACGCCTGCGCCGCCCGGGCCTGCTCCACGTCGTCCTGCACGAGCGCCCGCACCAGGACGTTCGTGTCGGCGGTGATCTTCACGCCTCTCCCGCCCATCCCGCGGCGGCCGCCTCGTTCAGGTCCTCGATGGACCGTGGCGCGGTTCCCGGTCGCGCGAGCATGCCGAAGACGACCGACGCCGGCGTCCCCCGCTTCGCTCTGAGCCGGAGGCATCCGTCCTGGAGCAGGTCCACGTCCACCTTGTCGCCCGGGCGCGCCCCCAGGTGCTCCAGCGCCTCCTTTCGCAGGGTGATCTGTCCCTTGGCGGTGACGGTCAACGTGATGGGCATGTCCGATCTCCCCTCGGCCCCGACCCGACAGTAAGGCATTATAGCCTTTCGCTATCGCAACGTGCTCAACCGGGGCGGCGCGGGTCGATACGCCGCGGCATCTCCCGCACTCAGTGTCGAGGGTGGTTGCAGCGACTCGGCGAGCTCGCCCGGCAGGCATACCCGCAAGGCCGGGCAGGATGCCTGGAAGGTCATCACTGCGAGAGTGACGAATCACGGGGGATTCGTCACTCCAGGAAGGACAATCCGCCGCGGGGGGGGGCAGGCTCCCCCGCGCATTACCCGTCCGACGTCAGCGACAGCGGCTCGAGGTCGACGCGGCCGGTGCTGTCGCCGAAGCGGTCGGCCGGCACTCCCGCCTTGTCGAGCAGGCCCAGGAGCAGGTTGGCCATGGGGGTCAGCTCGGGGAACTTGATGTGGCGGCCGCCGCGCAGCCGGCCCGCCCCGCCGCCGACGAGGACCAGGGGCAGGTTCTTGTGGTCGTGGAGGTTGCCGTTGCTCATGCCGCTGCCGTGCAGGACCATCGAGTGGTCGAGCAGCGACCCGTCGCCGTCGGGGCTCGCGGCCAGCTTCTCGACGAAGTACGAGAGCAGCGAGACGTGGTACGCGTTGATCTTGCCGATGGCCGCGATCTTCTCGGGGTTGTCCTGGTGGTGGGACACCGCGTGGTGCCCCTCGTTGACGCCGATCCAGGGGAACGTGCGGGCGCTCTGCTCGCGCCCGAGCTGGAGGCTGAAGACGCGGGTGATGTCGGCCTGCCAGGTCAGCAGCAGCAGGTCGAACAGCAGCCGGGCGTGCTCGTCGTAGGTCTCGGGAATGCCGACGGGCCGGTCCGGCAGGGCGAGGGCCGAGTCGCCGGCCTGGGCCTCGGCGCGCTGGATGCGCCGCTCGACCTCGCGCACCGCGTCGACGTACTGGTCGACCCGCGCGCGGTCGCCGGGGCCGAGGCTGCGCACGAGCCGGGCCATGTCGTCGGAGACCGAGTCGAGGATGCTGCGGTCGCGGCGCATCTCGGCCCGCCGCTCGTCGACGGTGCCGCCGTCGCCGAAGAGCCGCTCGAACACCATGCGGGGGTTGTTCTCCATCGGCAGCGGCGTCGTCGGCGACGACCACGACAACGTGTTGACGTAGACGCAGTTGTAGCCGTTGTCGCAGTTGCCGACGAGGAAGCTGTTCTCCAGGGTCAGCTCGAGCGACGGCAGGCGCGTGTCGCGGCACAGCTCGCGGGCCGCGATCTGGTCGACGGTGGTGGCGAGCCGGACGTCGGCCCCCTCGGTCATCTTGGGCCGCGCCGCGCTCAGCCAGCTCGCGTTCGAGCGCGTGTGCTCGGCGTTGCCGTCGGTGCCGTTGCCCTGCGCGTTCTTGTGCTCCATGTTGGTGAGCACGAGCATCTGGTGCTTCACCGGGTCGAGGCCCGACAGGATCGGTGAGAGCTCGAGCGCTCCGCCCTCGCCCGGCGGCGTCCACTGGTTCTGGCCGTCCGGCGCCCACGTGACCGAGCCGTGCGGGAAGTAGATGAAGCCGAGGCGGCGCACGGGGTTGGCCGAGGTCTTGGCGGCGGCGGTGAGGGCCGGCACCATCGCGTCCAGGAGCGGCAGGGCCAGAGTGGCCCCCATCCCCCGGATGAACGTCCGTCGAGGCAGATGCGTCTTGGTGATGATCATGGGATCGGTCTCGGTTGATGGACGGCGGCCAGCGCTGGCGCGGTAGCCGACGATGGCGGAGCGGCGGCAACCGGCGAGGCCCCGGCCGCGGGCGAGGCGGCGGCGAGGGCCGGGGCGGACGCTTCGTTGGCGGCGGCGGCTCCGACCGGGTCGGGGCGCCGCATCTGGAACGGGGTGCTCCGCACGATGCCGAGGACGAGGTCGGAGAACCGGTAGCCGCCGGCCTTCGCCCCGCGCTCGACGGCGCGGACCGCGGGCGCGTCGTAGTGCTCGGTCGCGCGGCCCAGCGCATAGGTCATCAGCTTGTCGACGAGGGTGCGCACGAACTGGTCGGAGCGGTCGAGGAGGGCCTGCCGCAGCCCCGCCACCCCGTCGAAGGTCGTCCCGTCCGGCAGCCCGCCCGTCGCGTCGATGGGGGCGAGCCCCGCCGTCAGCGTGCGCCAGCGGCCGATGGCGTCGAAGTTCTCGAGCGACAGCCCCACCGGGTCCATGAGGGCATGGCAGGCGGCGCACGCGGGGTTGCGACGGTGCTCCTCCATGCGCTCGCGCATCGAGAGGACCGCAGCCGACTTCGCCTCGTCGAGCGGCGGCACGTTCGCGGGCGGGGGCGGCGGCGGGGTGCCGAGCAGGTTCTCGAGCACCCACTTGCCCCGCACCACCGGCGAGGTCCGGGTGGCGTAGCCGGTCACCGCGAGGATGCTGCCGTGCCCCAGCAGGCCGCCCCGGGGGCTGCCGGGCGGCAGGGAGACGCGCCGGAACCGGCTGCCGGCCACCCCGGGCATGCCGTAGTGCCGCGCGAGACGCTCGTTCAGGAACGTGTAGTCGGCGGTGATGAGGTCGAGGGCGCTGCGGTCCTCGCGCACGACGCTCTCGAAGAAGAGCTCGGTCTCGCGGCGGAGGGCCCGGCGCAGGGTCTCGTCGAAGTCGGGGAAGACGATGAAGTCGGGCGAGACCGCAGGCAGGTTGCGCAGGTACAGCCACTGGGCCGCGAAGCTCGTCACCAGCGACGCCGAGCGCTCGTCGGCGAGCATGCGCCGCACCTGCGCCTCGAGCACCGCGGGGTCGCGCAGCTCGCCGCGCGACGCCGCCCCGATCAACTCGTCGTCGGGCAGGCTGCTCCAGAGGAAGAACGACAGCCGCGACGCCAGCTCGAGGTCGCTCACCGGGTACGGCCCGTCGGCCCCGGCGGGGTCGCGCTCGACCCGCAGCAGGAACTCGGGGCTCACGAGCAGCCGGCGCAGGGCCATCTCGACGCCCTGGTCGAAGCCGCCGTCCGCCCGGCCCTCATCGTAGAAGCCGAGCAGCAGGTCGACGTCGGCGTCCGTTGCGGGCCGGCGGTAGGCGCGGCGGGCAAGGGTCCGGAGGACTTCGGCCGCGCACGCCCGCTCATCGGAGAAGGCCGCGGCCGGCCCGACGCCGGTCGGCTCGGTGTCCGCCGACGCGGAGCCGTTCGCCAGCCGGCGGGACGTCGTGGGCGAGGACGCGGAGGACGGCGCGCCGTCCTCTACCGGCCGGCACGTGAAGATGCGGCGGCGGCTCGGGGTGTCGCCGGGGCCGGTGGCGTCGAACGGCCCCGTCACCGTGATCGCGTACACGTTGGGCTGCGTGCGCTGGTCGCCGCCGACCGTGATGTGCACCTTCTCGAACGGCTGCCGGTGGCGCTCGACGAGCTCGCCGCCCTGGCTGACGAACGCCGCCCCGATGGTGTGCGGACCCGCCCCGACCGGGACCCGCACGAAGAGGTCGGCGTCGGCCGGCCGGTCGTCGCGCTGATAGAGCAGGCTCTGGGTCGCCGCCTGCCGCCGGGCCGGCGGCGACACCGTCAGCACGTCGACGGGGGCCCCGTCGAGCAGGATCGCCACGTCGTGGGGCTCGCGCAGGCCGCCGATGCGGTTGGTGTTCCAGCTCTTGCCCAGCTCGACCCGGAGCTCGTACTCGGCGTCGACCGGGAAGTTGTAGTCGAACTGCGCCCCGCCGCGGGTGCCGAACGGCATCCCGTCGACGTGGCCGGTCTGGTTCAGGTCGGACGGCACGATGAACGTGTCGGCGACCGGCGACCGCACGGGGGCGCCCACCGCGAGCCGGGCGATCCTGCGCGCCGCGGCGAGGTAGCGCTCGAACCGGCCGGGGTCGAGCCCGCCCAGGCTGACGTTGTCGAAGCCGGCGCTCGAGTCGTCGGCCGGCAGCAGCGCCGCCACGTCGACGTCGAGGTCGAGCAGGTCGCGGATGGCGTTGCGGTACTCGGTGCCGTTCAGGCGCCGCAGCGCCGCGCTCCGCCCGGGGTCGGGGTGGGCGGCGGCGGCCCGGTCGAGCTCGGTCTCGAGATAGGCGACGAGCCGCGCCGCCGCCGCGCCGTCCGGCCGCGGCCGTCCCGCCGGCGGCATCATGCCCGCCCGCAGCTTGCCGACGACCTTCTCCCAGACGTCGGCGTGGTCGCCGACGCTCGCGAGATCGAGGTCGTCGAGGGCCAGCCCCGCGGTGCGCAGGGCGTCGTTGTGGCAGGTCACGCAGTAGCGGTCGAGCAGCGCGCGCTCCGGCGTGTCAGACGGCTGGCCGGCGGCGGGCCACGCCATCAACAACACGGCGGCGACCGGCGCGGACAGAATTCTCACGAACGCCCTCCCCGAGCCGCGGCACACGGCGGCAACCGGGGGCAGTCTACCACTTTCGGAGTCGGGGCGGCGCTCCCGGAGCGCTCCCGTAGAGTGCGGCCACGCGGTCGGGACCTCTGGTCGGAGGAGCGAGCGCACGTGGAGCGTCGGCTTCCGCGCCACCCGGGGACGAGCGACCCGCCGGTCGACGCACGCCTCGCCGGTCGGGAGGCTACCGCCTCGGGCCGGAGAGCCCGGCAACGGCTTCGGCAACCAGCCGGATCTCGTGCCGCATGCCCTCGGCGACCACGTCGAAGTGAGTGCGCAGCTCGGTGCGCGTGCGCTGCTCCGATGCTTTGATCGCGTCGCGCATGCGCTGCTCCGATGCCTCGATCGACTCGGAAACATGCGTCCGCATGCGCTGCTCCGATGCCTCGATCGACTCGGAAACGTGCGTCCGCATGCGCTGCTCCGACGCCTCGATCGACCCGGAAACGTGCGTCCGCATGCGCTGCTCCGACGCCTCGATCGACTCGGACACATGCGTCCGCATGCGCTGCTCCGACGCCTCGATCGACTCGAAAACGTGCGCGCGCATGCGCTGATCCGAGCCGCTGATCGCCGCCTGCAGATCGTCCCTGGTCGCCAGCGTCGGCAGAATCTGCTCGATCCGATCGACGCGATGTTCGACTCTCTCCACTCGCTGTTCCATCCGCCCGGTGCGCATCGTCCCTCCGCTCCCCGACGGCGCGGCGCCTCGCGGAACCGCCACGTGCGCGCAGCCATCGTAGCATCGATGAAGAGCAAGAGCCGTGCCGGTCTCGGCGCGCGCCCCCCGGGCGCCGGCCCGTCGCAATCGCGGTAGGATAGGCGCATCGTCCACAAGGAGCACTCCATGCCGCTTCGGTCCCGCACTCGACGCCCCGGTCCCGCCGCATCGGTTCCGCTCGCTCTTCTCGCCTGCCTCCTGGCCGCCGGGCCGGCCGCCGGCGCAGCGGCGGATCCGCCGCTGCTGGACGCGGTCAGGGCCGGAGACCCGGCGGCGGTGCGGGCGCTGCTCGCGGAGGGCGCGGACGTGAAGGGGCCGGCCGCCGACGGGACGACGGCCCTGCACTGGGCCGCGCGGCTCGACCTGCCGGGCGTGGCGCGCATCCTGCTCGAGGCGGGCGCGGACGCCGACGCCGCCAACGCCTTCGGGGTCACCCCGCTCGCGCTCGCCGCGACCAACGGCTCGGCGCCGATGCTCGACACGCTGCTGCGGGCCGGCGCCTACCCCAACGCGCCGGGGGCCGGCGGCGAGACCGCCCTGCTGACGGCGGCGCGGGCGGGGCGGGCCGACGCGGTGCGGACGCTCGTCGCCCACGGCGCCGACGTGAACGCGGCCCAGCGCGCCGGCCAGACCGCCCTGATGTGGGCGGCGGCCGAGGGCCACGTCGAGACGCTGCAGGCCCTCATCGACGCGGGGGCGGACGTCCACGCGCGCACCGTCGTCCCCGCGACCCCCCTCCGCACTGGGCTCGAAGGCCCCGCCCCCCACGGCTTCACGGCCCTGCTCTTCGCGGTGCGGGCGGGCCGCATCGAGGCTGTGCGGCGGTTGATCGCGGCGGGCGCCGACCCCGACGACCGGCTCCCCGACGGCATGAACACCGTGGTCCTGGCCGCCACCAACGCCCACTGGGAGCTCGGCGTCCTCCTCGTCGACCTCGGCGCCGACCCCGACGGGGCCGGCCAGGGCTGGACGGCCCTGCACGCGATGACCTGGGTGCGGATGCCCAACTTCGGCTTCAACCCCCCGGGCCCGGTGACCACCGGCACGATGGACAGCCTGACCTTCGCCCGCGCCCTCGTCGAGCGCGGGGCCGACGTCGACGCCCGCATGACGGCCGAGCCCCGCAACGGCTACCGCAACGCCCTCAACCGCATCGGGGCCACCCCCCTGCTCATGGCGGCCCGGCTCGCCGACGCGCCCCTCATGCGGGTGCTCGTGGACCTCGGGGCCGACCCCACCCTGACCAACGAGGACGGCACCACCGTGCTCATGGTCGCCTCCGGCGTCGGCATCCACTCCCCGGGCGAGGACCCCGGCACCGAGGCCGAGGCCCTGGCCTGCGTCGAGCTCGCCCTCGAGCTCGGCGGCGACCCCAACGCCGTCGACGAGCGCGGCGAGACCCCTCTGCACGGCGCCGCCTACCGGGGCGCGAACTCCATCGTCGAGCTGCTCGTCGCCCATGGCGCCGACACCTTCGACCAGGAGAACGTCGAAGGCTGGACCCCCCTGCGCATCGCCCGGGGCGTCTTCCGCACCGCCACCTTCAAGGAGGCCCCCCACACCGCGGCCCTCCTCGGCGAGCTGATGGCGGCGCGCGAGTAGCGGTCGCGCGGCGGCATCACGTCCCGATGCGGAAGTTCCAGTGCAGCCGCTGTCGCGCCGTGACGCAGGCGCGATGTGCTCCTCTTCAGCCGGCTGTGACCCTCTCTGCCGCCGCCGGCACTTCCTTCTCGATGGCACGGCCCTTCTCGCGGTTGACGGCGGCGATCTCGTAGGCGCTCTGCAGGGTCATCCAGAACTCGGGACCGGTGCCCAGGTAGCGCCCGAGCCGCACCGCCGTCTCGGCCGTCACCGCGCGATCTCCACGCAGGATCGCCGTGATGCGGTTCGCGGGAACACGAATGGCGAGCGCCAGCCGATGCGCGCTCATTCGCCTCGCATCGAGCTCCGCACGCAGCATCGCCCCTGGATGAGTCCGCGATCGTCCCATGCCCCCCACCCTATCCTCGGTGGTAGTCCTCGATGCTCACGTCGTGCGCGTCGCCTTGGTCGAACCGGAACGTGACGCGCCACCGCGCATTCACCGTCATGGCCCACCGTCCCTGCCGCGGGCCGGCCAGCGGGTGAAGCCGAGCGGCCTGCAGGACGCGCAACGGCGTGAGCGACTTCACCGCATCGAGAGCATCGAGCAGCATCAGCGCCCGCTCGTAGTCGAGCCCGCGGAACCCTCTCTGCCGCCCATCCTCGAACAGGCGCCGCGTCTTGCCGTCTCCGAACGACCGGATCACGATGCGAGTCCACGACGGTTGGCGTAATACGCCAAACGTAAGGCCGCCCAACAACCGCAGGCGCGCGCGGCGGCGGTATGCGTGTCCAGGCGACTACCGGGCCACGGTGGACGCGTCCGCTCCCCCGTCGGTCGCCCCGAGATCGGCGAGCACCACCGCGGTAGCACCCGAGGCCAGGCCCAGCGGGGTCTGGCCGTTCTCGTTTCTCGCGTCGAGGGCCGCGCCCCGCTCGGCGAGCAGGGCGACGACGTCGTCGAGCCCCCGGGACGCGGCGAGGTGCAGCGCGGTGTCGCCGTTCCCGTTCCGGGCGTCGACGTCCGCGCCGGCGTCGAGGGCGGCGGCCACCGATTCGCGGGTGCGGCGGGCCTCCTCGTCCCGATCCGGAGGCGCGATGCCGAAGCGGCCCCGGTTCGAGCCGCCCTGAATCGCGGCCATGAGCGCGGTCTCGCCGCCGAGCTGATGCGACGGGTCGGCGCCGTACTCGGCGAGGAGGCGCAGGATCGCCGGCTCGCGGAACCGGGCCGCGACCCAGAGCGGCGTCGCCCCGATCATGTTGTGGGGCAGCCGCCAGTCGGCGCTGACGCGACGGGCCGGGGTGCCGCGCTCGAGGACCGCGTCGGGGTCGGCGCCGTGGGCGAGCAGGGTGCGGACCAGGTCGGGGTCGCCGCGCAGGACGGCCGCGTGCAGGGCGCCGTAGCCGGCGTCTGCCGCGCCGGGGTCGGCGCCGGCCGCGAGCAGGAAGGCGGCGAGGGCGCCGTGGCCGCTGTGTGCGGCGACCACCAGCGGGCTCGTGCCGCTCGCGGCGGCGGCGTCCACGTCGGCCCCGGCCGCCACGAGAATCCGGGCCGAGGCGGCGTCGCCGCTCCGCGCCGCGAACAGCAGCGGCGTGTAGCCGCCCTGCATCACCTCGAAGACCCCGCTGCGGTCGGCGTTGCCCGACGAGCTCACGACCTGCGGATAGACCTCCGAGCGGTCGTCCACCCCGGCGCCGGCCGCCAGCAGCAGCCGCACGACCTCGGGGTGCCCCTGGGCCGCCGCCCACATCAGCGCGGTCTGCCCGTGCGCGTGCTCTCTCGCGTGGGGATCGGCCCTGTAGGCGAGCAGCGCGCGCACCGCCCCGGCGCTGCCGGTGCGCGACGCGGTCATCAGGGGCGTCTCGCCCGCCGGCAAGGCCCGGTCGGGATTGGCCGCGGCGGCGAGCAGCGCCTCGACCACGGCCGGACTGCCGTTGTTGGCGGCCAGCCACAGCGGCGTCACCCCCAGCGCGTTCGCGGGATCGACGGCGGCGCCGGCCGCGAGCAGCAGGCGCACGGTCTCCACGTCGTCCCGGTACGCGGCCCAGTGCAGGGCCGTCGCACCGTCGCCCTGGGGCCGGTCGACGTCCGCCCCCTCGCGCAGCAGTGCCCGCAACGCGGCCCCGTCCTGCCGCTTGGCGGCGTCGGCGAGGGGGCTCTCTCCGGTCTGGGCGCGGGTCTCACCCGCACCGGTGAACGCCAGCCCAAGGCCGACGACGAGAACGACGACGACGCGAGCGGGCGCACTGGTTCGTGCCTGCATGGCGCCATGCTATCGTGGCCCCCATTCCCTGGCAACGCCCGCCGGCTGTTGACGCCAGGTTTCGCTCGCTGCTACGCTCATGAACGCTACGCGGACGAGGCGCACGCCGACCGGGACACTACGTTTCACGGAAACCTGGAAGCAGGAAACCGGCGGCGAGGCGTTTGCGACCGTACCTGCCGGCGCGGCAGGGAGCAAATCTGTGCGAGAAGACGGATGAGAATCAGGGTTTCCGTTGTCGTAGAGCCTGACGGCGACGGATTCCATGCGTACTGTCCTGCGTTCGAGGGGCTTCACATCGACGGCAAGACCCCGGAGGAAGCGCTCGAGCGGACATCCGATGCCTTGCGCTGGTACCTGGATTCTCTGGAACGGCATGGCGATCCGCTCCCGGTAGGACCTGATTGCGTAGTTGATGACGGTCTTCCGCCGATTCCGACGTACATCGCGCCCGCCGGTGCCATCTTGCAGCATGTCGAGGTGCCGTGGCCATCTCTCGCCGCGCCTGGGAGCAACTGAAGGCAAGAACCGCGGATGACCTGATTCGAGCCCTGGCCAAAGACGGATGGGACGAGGAGAACCGTAGCGGTGCGACACGAGGCTTTGTGAAGCACGCCCGGAACCGTGCGGGCCGCACACGGGTCGTCGTTCACTATCATCCGGGCAAGACGTACGGCCCCCGGCTCCTGAAGGCGCTGATCGAGTCGACGGGATGGACGGAGAAGGACCTCAAGAGGCTCAAGCTGATCAAGAGAAGCCCGTAGGGCGCCGGTTCAGCGGCGGTCGCCCCGCATCCTTCGCCGCACCGCTTGGTGGAGCCGAATGAGAGCCACCCTTTCAGTTCGGAGAGTGTCTGTCGCGGCCGCCCTCGCCGGCGTGCTGTGCGCTTCCGGCTTGCTGCTCGGCGACGACGCGGCGGCGAGCGCCCAGCCGGCGGCGGACGCCTCGCCGCATCGGGCCACCCTCGATCGCTACTGCGTCGTCTGCCACAACGAGCGGCTGCGCACGGCGGGACTCGCCCTCGACGCGGCGGACCTGTCGGACGTCGCCGGCGACGCGGCGATCTGGGAGCACGTCATCCGCAAGCTGCGGGTCGGCGCGATGCCGCCGCCGGGCCGTCCCCGGCCCGACCGCGGCGACGCGCGGGCCCTGGTGGCGTATCTCGAGACGGGGCTCGACCGGGCCGCCGCCCTCGACCCCGGCGTGGGCCGCACCGAGACGTTCCACCGCCTGAACCGGGCCGAGTACCGCAACGCGGTGCGCGACCTCCTCCAGGTCGAGGTCGACGTCTCGGCCCTCCTGCCCGCCGACGACGCCGACGAGCACGGCTTCGACAACATGGCGGCGGTGCTGTCGGTCTCGCCGGCCCTGCTGGAACGCTACCTCTCGGCGGCGCGCAAGATCAGCCGGCTCGCGGTGGGGCTGGCGCCGCCGGTGCCCAGCGTCGAGACGCACCGCGTCCCGTTGCTGCTGTACCAGGACGACCGGCTGAGCGAGGACCTCCCGTTCGGGTCGCGCGGGGGCATCGCCGTGCGCCACCGCTTCCCGGTGGACGGCGAGTACTCCGTCCGGCTGCGGCTTCAGCGCACGTACACCGACTACATCCGCGGCCTCGGCACCCCGCAGCACCTCGACGTGCGGGTCGACGGCCGGCTCGTCACCCGGTTCACGGTCGGGGGCGGAGCGCCGGCCCACGCCACCGCCGCCCCGGCCAGCTTCGCCGGGAACACCCCGCTCTTCGGCCATCCCGACTGGGAGACCTACGTGCTCGGGGCCGACGAGGACCTCGAGGTGCGCTTCCACGCCGAGGCGGGCGAGCGGGTGGTCGGCGTCTCGTTCGAGCGCAAGCACTGGGAGACGGAGGGCGTCCTCCAGCCCCGGCAGACCGGCTTCCCCCTCGCCATCAACGAGCGTTGGCAGGGGAACGCGGCGGTCGACAGCGTGGAGATCGGCGGGCCGTACGCCGTGGACGGCCCCGGTGACACCGCGAGCCGCCGCGCCCTCTTCTCGTGCCATCCCGACCGCGGGGACGAGGCCGGGGCGTGCGCGCGCGAGATCCTGGGAGGGCTGGCCCGACGAGCCTACCGGCGCCCGGTGACCGACGGCGACGTCGACCTGCTGCTCGGTTTCTACGGGCGGCGGGCGCGGACCGACGGCTTCGAGGCCGGCATCCAGCTAGCGCTCCAGCGCCTGCTCACCGACCCCGAGTTCCTGTTCCGGGTCGAGCGCGACCCCGTCGACGCCGCTCCCGGCACCGCGTATCCGGTGAGCGACCTCACCTTGGCGTCGCGGCTGTCGTTCTTCCTGTGGAGCAGCATCCCCGACGAGGCGCTGCTCGACGACGCGGTCCGGGGCGGGCTGCGCGACCCCGGCGTGCTCGAGGGGCACGTGCGCCGCATGCTCGCCGACCCGCGGTCGTCGGCCCTGGTCGAGAACTTCGTCGGGCAGTGGCTGCTGCTGCGCAACATCCCCAGCGTCACCCCCGACCCCAACATCTTCCCGACCTTCGACGAGAACCTGCGCGACGCGTTCCGGCGCGAGTCCGAGCTGTTCGTCGAGCACGTCATGCGGGAGGATCTCGGCCTCGCCAAGCTCCTCGACGCCGACTACACGTTCGTGAACGAGCGGCTCGCCGCCCACTACGGCATTCCCGGCGTCTACGGCAACCGGTTCCGCCGGGTGACCCTCGACCGCCGCCGGGGCGGCCTGCTCGGGCACGGCGGCCTCCTCACCGTCACGTCGTATCCGAACCGCACCTCGCCGGTGCTGCGGGGCAAGTGGGTGCTCGAGAACCTGCTCGGCGTACCCCCGCCCCCGCCACCGCCCGACGTGCCCTCGTTCCCCGAGCGCGGACCGGGCGGCGAGCCGGCATCGGTGCGCGAGCTGCTCGAGATGCACCGCGAGAGCCCCGCCTGCGCGGGCTGCCACGCCCCGATGGACCCCCTCGGGTTCGCCCTCGAGAACTTCGACGCCATCGGCCGGTGGCGGACCACGGACGGGCACGAGGCCATCGACGCGAGCGGGGCCATGCCCACCGGCGACGCCTTCGAGGGCCTCGCGGGGCTGCGCGCGCTGCTCGTGAACGACCCCGAGCCCCTCGTGCGCACGGTCACCGAGAAGCTGCTCGCCTATGCGCTGGGCCGCGGCATCGAGCACCACGACCACCCCACGATCCGGAAGATCGCCCGGGACGCGGCCGGCGACGGCTATCGCTGGTCCGCCATCGTCCTCGGCATCGTCGACAGCCCCCCGTTCCAACTGCGGAGCACAGGCTCATGAGGCTTGGGAGCACCGGCTCACGGGCTTCGAGCACCGGCTCATGGGGATTCGGAGCGCCGGCTCGGAGCACCGGCTCATGGGATTCGGACCACAGGCTCATGATCGATCATGCCGCGTCGTGATCGAAGTCTGCACATCAAGCCCATTCGAACTGCGGAGCAAGGCTCATGATCATCACGAGGAAAGCGATTCCCCGGCGTACCGTCCTCCGCGGCCTCGGCGCCACGCTGGCCCTGCCCCTGCTCGACGGGATGGTCCCCGCCCTCTCCGCCGTGCGCAACACGCCGGCGCGGGGCATGCGCCGCTTCGGGGTGGTCTACGTGCCGAACGGCATGGCGATGGAGCATTGGACGCCGGCCGCCACCGGCCGGGACTTCGCGTTCTCGCCGATCCTCCAGCCGATGGCCCCGCACCGCGACCGCACGCTGGTGCTGACCGGCCTCAACCCCGGACCCGGCGGGGGCGCCCACGCCGGCGCGTCGACCAAGTTCCTCACCGGCGTGCCCGGCCGCAAGACCGACGGGGCCGAGATCCAGTCCGGCACGTCCATCGACCAGCTCCTCGGGCAGGCCCTCGGCCGCGAGACGCAGCTCTCGTCGCTCGAGCTGGGCCTCGACAGCCGCGACTTCGCGGGCTCGTGCGACGCCGGCTTCAGTTGCGCCTACACGAACACCATCTCGTGGCGCAACCCGACGACGCCGCTGCCGATGGAGAACGACCCCCGGGCCGTCTTCGAGCGCCTCTTCGGCGACAGCGGCAGCACCGACCCCGCGGTGCGGCGGACCCGGCTCGACGAGGACCGCAGCATCCTCGACTCGGTGACGGAGAAGGCGGCCGACCTCGAGCGCGGCCTCGGCCCCGACGACCGCCAGAAGCTCGCGCAGTACCTCGACGCGGTCCGCGACGTCGAGCGGCGCATCCAGATGGCCGAGGAGCAGAGCGACCGCGACCTGCCCCTCGTGCAGCAGCCGGCCGGCGTGCCCGCGACCTTCCAGGAGCACATGCGGCTGATGTTCGACCTGCAGCTCCTCGCGTGGCAAACCGACCTCACCCGGGTGGCCAGCTTCATGGTGGGCCGGGAGATCAGCGGGCGGACCTATCCCGAGATCGGGATTCCCGACGCCCACCACCCCCTGTCGCACCACCTCGACGACCCGGCGAAGATCGCCACCATGTCGAAGATCAACACCTACCACGTGTCGCTCTTCGCCGAGTTCGTCGACCGGCTGCGGTCGACCCCCGACGGCGACGGCTCGCTCCTCGACCACTCGCTGCTGCTCTACGGCGCGGGCATGTCGAACTCGAACGCCCACGCGCCGGTCAACCTGCCGGTCATGCTCGCGGGCGGGGCCGGCGGCGGCCTGAAGGGCGGCCGGCACCTGAAGTACGCCGAGGACACACCCATGGCCAACCTGCTGGTCGCCGTCATGGACGCCCTCGGGGCGCCGATGGACCCGATCGGCAACAGCAACGGCCGGCTCGACGTGCTGTCGCTGGCATAGGAGTCTGCGCCGTGGAACGGCGCCGCCTCGTGCGCGAGGCGCAGACTCCCTGGAGGATTGTTGGGCCGGAGCCGAAAGGCGACGGCTGGCGGACGAGGAGTCTGCGCCGTGGAACGGCGCCGCCTCGTGCGCGAGGCGCAGACTCCCTGAGGTTGGTTGAGCGCCAAGCGAGCCCGAAGGCGACGGTTGGCGGGCCAGGGCGGACGGGCCAGACGCGCGCGGGGAGTTTGGTGTACCGTTGTCCTTGGGCGAACCGGCCCTGATCCGGATGACGTCATGCGACGCCTCTACCGCGCGGAGGCCGCCGAGCGGGCGCGGGCGGCAGGCAACCTCACCGCCACGCTGGAGGCCGAGCCCAGCGTGGTCTTCGCCTATCTCCACGGCTCCTTCCTGACAGAGGACGATTTCCACGACATCGACGTCGGCGTACATATCGCCGCGACGGCGGACCGGCGCCTGTCGCGCGCGCTCGACCTCGCGGTGCGGCTGACCCGCGAGGCCGCCTTCCCGGTCGACGTGCGCCCGCTCGACGACGCCACGCTCGCCTTCCGCTACCACGTCTTCCGCACCGGCCGCCTGCTGATCAGCCGCGACGACGAGCTGCTGGCGAACTGCATGGAGCGGACGATGCGCGAGTACCTGGACATCGCGCCCCTCCTGCGGCGGGCCACCGTCGAGGCGTTCGGCGCGTGACCCTCAACCCGGACCTCGTGCGGGCGCGCTGCAACGAGATCGAAGAGTCCGTGCAGCGCCTCGAAGCGCTCGCGGCCAGGCCGCTCGCCGACTTCCTTGCCGATGGGGACGCGAAGGACGTGGCGTGCTACCGCCTGCTCGTGGCCATCGAGGCGGCGCTCGCCCTCTGCTATCACGTGTCGGCACGCCACCTGCGGAAGACGCCCGAGGACTATGCCGGCTGCTTCGCCATTCTGGGCGAGGCGGGCATCCTCGCCCCCGACCTCACGGAGCGGCTGCAGCGCATGGCCCGGTTCCGCAATCTCCTGGTCCATGTGTACTGGACGGTCGACCACGGGCAGGTGCACGAGGTGATCGGGCGGAACCTCGGCGACCTGCGGGCGTTCGCGGCCGCAATCGTGGCGCTGCTCTGACGAGCCGCCGCGGAGGCGCTCGGCGCGTGCCCGCCACCGCCGGCGGCGAGAAGGTTGCGCGCGATCCGCGGTTCCGCCGAGCCACCAGGACCGTGCAACGCCGCGGCGCGCTCGGGGCAAGAGCCGCCGGGCGACTCCTTCCTGGCCGATCAGGTCGCGAGCACGCGTCCAGCTTCCATCCCGCCTTGCCCCCGGAGTATGCTTGCGACCCGCGAGGGAGGCACAAACCATGCACAGCAGCCGCAGGCGGTTCGTCAAGACGGTGGGCGCGGCTGTCGGCGCCCTGCCGGTGGCCGGCGCGGGGATCGCGACAGCGACCAGCCGGGACGCCGGCCGCGCGGGGATCACGCCGCTCTCGTTCGACTTCCTGGACCCGCGGCGCCATCAGGCGGCTCGCGCCGGAGGTGTTCAGGGACGCGCGGAGGGCATCGAGGCGTTCGCGTTCGACGCCTACGGCACGCTGTTCGACGTCTTCTCGGTGACCGCGCTCTGCGAGGAGCTGTTCCCCGGCAACGGCGACGCCCTGGCCCAGCGCTGGCGCGCCAAGCAGCTCCAGTACAGCCTGCTGCGCAGCCTCATGGGCCGGCACCGCGACTTCTGGTTGGTCACCGGAGACGCGCTCGTCAACGCGGCGGCGGGCCTCGGGCTCGACCTGACCCCGGCGCGGCGCGACCGGCTGATGGAGGCGTACCTCACGCTGGCCGCCTTCCCCGACGTCAGGCCGGGGCTCGAGGCGCTCAGGGACCGGGGCGTGAAGCTGGCGATCCTCTCGAACGGCGAGCCGCGGATGCTCGAGGCGGCGGCGCGGAGCGCCGGCATCGACACCCTTCTCGACACCATCATCAGCGTCGAGGAGGTCAAGATCTTCAAGGTCAGCCCGCGCGTCTACAACCTGGGGCCGGAGCGGCTCGGGGTCGACCGGTCCGTGCTGGGCTTCGTGTCGTCCAACGCGTGGGACGTCGCCGGGGCCGCCTCGGCCGGGCTGACCACGTTCTGGATTCAGCGCACCGCGGGCGAGCCCTCCGAGGAGCTCGGCTTCGACGCGCATCACGTGGTGTCGGCGCTAACTGACCTCGCTCCGCTCGTGGGCGTCTGACAGCCATCACCTCGGAGCGGGCGACTACTCCGCCTGCAGCGCCTGCCGGGGATCGGCCTGCGCCGCCCGGACCGCCGGGCCGAACGAGGCGGCCAGGGCCGCCGTCACCAGCACCGCGGCCGCAACGGCGAACGCGAGCGGATCCCGCGGACTCCGGCCGTCGAAGAGAAGCGGCGCCAGCCATCGCCCGACCCAGAGCACCACCAACGCTCCCGCCGCGATGCCGGCGACGACCAGCGAGAGCGCCCGCAGGAGCACCGCCCGGAGGAGGTCGCCCGCCCGGGCGCCGAGGGCGCGCCGGATGCCGAACTCCAGCTCGCGCTGGCGCACGCCGAACGCGATGACCGCGTAGAGGCCGAAGGCCGCGAGCAGCACCGCCAACAGGGCAGCGGCGCCGAAGAGGCCGGTCCCGATGCGCCACGGGCGTATCCGCGGCGCGAAGACGGCCGGCAGGCTCTGCACGCGGTCCGCCGGCAGGTCCGGAAACAGCTCGGCCAGCGCGGTGAGCACGGGGGCCGTCGCGCGCCCGGGATCTCCACGGGTCCGGACGATCAGGTTGCGAAGCCGGGTCAGGTTCTCCGCCGTCCCGGCGTCGGCCGCGGCCTGGTCGAGGGGCAGGTAGTAGTGCGGAAGCCGGTCGACGTCCTGCAGACCGAACTCGAGGGGCGATTCGGTCACGCCGACCACCGTCGTGCAGTCGGACGCCTCCCGTCCCACGAACAGGCAGCGGCCGACCGCGCTCTGCCCGGGCCAGACGAGCCGGGCCAGCGCCGTGTCGACGACCGCGACCTTCTGCGTCCCCGCGCGGTCCCACGCCGTGAAGCCGCGCCCGGCGCGGATGTCCAGGCCCGCCACGCGGAAGAAGTTCGGGGTCACGTAGTTGACGTAGGGCCCGTTCATGCGGGGAAGCCGGTCGAGGCCCTCGGCGCGCACCTCTCCGAGCGCCCAGGCCGTCGTCAGCGGCGCGCTGGTTGCCTGCGCCACGTCCAGCACGCCGGGCAGGGACCGCACGCGGGCTTCCAGCGCGTCGACCCTGCCCTCGGCGACCGGCGGGTCGTTCCACCCGCCCAACTCCACGGTCAGCAGGTTCTCCCTGGCGTAGCCCACGTCGACCCGGCGCGCCGCCTCGAACGAACGATGGAACGTGGCCGTGCCGTCGAGCAGCACCAGCGTCAGGGCCGCCTGCGCGGCGATCAGGCCGGTGCGCACCGGCCCGCCCTGGGTGCGGGCGCCCCGCAGGCCGTCGAGCCTCGTCAGGCTCCGGCTCCGCGCGGCGTACACGGCCGGCAGCAGCGCCGCCGCGAAACCGACCGCGAGCACCGCGGCGACGGTGAACCCGATCGCGGTGACGTCGAGGGGACCGGGATCCCACCGATGGCCCGGAAGCAGCGTGACCCGCAGCACGCGGCCGGCCACCGCGGCCACGCCCAGCGCCGCCACCCCGGAGACCGCGGCGAGCACGACGCTCTCCGTCACCAGCAGACGTCCGACGCCCCACCGGCCCGCGCCGAGGGCGTGGCGCACGGCCAGCTCGCGCCGGCGGGCGGCGACGCGCAGCATCAGCAGGTTCGACACGTTCGCGGCCGCGATGAGAAGCACCGCCAGGGCGACGCCGCCGCCGACCAGCGGCAGCCGCATGTCGCCCGCCAGGGCGGCCGGTCCGCGGGTCCTCAGGAGGGCGCCGAGCACGACGACGGCCTCGGGGTCCTTCCGGGGCGAGCCGGCGCGCGCCGCACGCAACCTCCCGGTCGCCGCCGCCGCCGCGGCCCCGGCCGTGACCCCGGGCGCAAGGCGCACCAGCGGGCCGAGCGACCAGAGATTGGACTCGCGCCAGCTCTCGTAGTCGTTCGGCGCCGCGATCTGCAGCGGCAGCCAGACGTCCGTGGCGTCCGGCTCGGGGCCCGAGAAGCCGGGCGGCATCACGCCGACGATCACGTAGGCGACGCCGCCGATCGTGACGGTGGCGCCGAGCGCCTCGCCGGCGCCGCCGAAGCGGCGCTCCCCGTAGCCGTGGCCGATGACCGCGACCGGCGGCGACGCGAGATCGTCGTCGTCGGGCGCGATGGGCCGCCCGAGGGCCGGCCGCGCGCCGAGCAGGGCGAAGAAGCCGCCGGTGACCGAGGACACCTGCAGCGCCTCGGCGGCCTGGCCGCGGCCGTCGTAGAAGCGCCTCGGCGCCGTGTAGCCGGCGACCGCGGCGAGCTGCCCGGCGTCGTCGGCGAGCGCGGCGAAGTCGGCCCAGCGGACGCGGTCGCGCGGGACGGCCGCGAGCGGGGGCACCAGCATGTCGCCGCGGCCCCGCACCCAGACGCGCTGAATCCCGTCCGCATCCTCGACGTGCGGCGGCGCCTGGAGAAACAGCCGCGACAGCAGTCCGTACATCGCCGCGTTGAGGCCGATGCCCAGGGCCAGGATGAGGACCACGGCAGAGGCGTAGCCCGGGTTGCGGCGCATGCCCCGAAGCGCGGCCCGCACGTCCTGGAGGAGGCGCTCGGCGCATCCCCGGGCCTTCGCGCGGAGTAGCTCCAGACGGCGGTTCACGGGAGGCACTGGTCTCATCGACACTCTAACTCAATCTTGACGAGCGCCGCGTCCTTGACGACGATCTGGTGCGGGAATTTCGCGGCAAACGGCCGCGGATGCACGTCGGGTGCGCCGAACGCCGAGGCCGGCGGGCGGGATGTCGTTCGAGAAGACAACAGCCAGCCGTCGGTGCGTTCGGCGGCAGACAGGGAGTACAACTCGGGATGAGCTTCGCCGCCTTCCGGTGCGGCCGCCACGGGCGACTGCCAACCGACCGACGCCGGAAGGAGCGCCGCAGGACGATCAGTGCGCTCATGGAGCGAGCATGGTTCTGAAGGTCAACGACAAACGCCGGCGGCGGCCACGTTGACCGACAACGCTCTTTTCCGACCTGCGTTTGTCTATGCCGTGCATCCACCGTGTTCGTGAGTCCTCAGTCAACAAGAGTACGGATCCACGTGCGAGCATGATCCGCCTGTCTTCGCTCGCTGTTCCCCCTACAGGCCGCAGCCGCATTTCCCAATCATCGCCCAACGATAGGGTAGCGACCGTATCGCCGAAACACTGCCGGTCCGCATGCAAGGCGATGCCCTGACCAGGCTGGTACTCATTGACAATCGCTTGGTCTGGCACGCGATCGAATAGACCCGTTTCGGCATACAGGCCCTTCGCGACCTCCTCAACCCAATCCGGCAGCGGTCCCAGGTTCATATCGGGAGTGACCGACTTTGTGCGATAGTCGTATCGCCAACCGTAATGCTGGACGCGACGTTCCAGGTCTGTGAGCCACGGGTTGGCATCGATGAATGCTATTAAGGCGCGTTCAGCGTGCTCATCTAGGAATCCGTGGCAATAGTACAGGCCATGTATTCCCCGGATCCTATGCATCCCGCGTTCGTGAATGCCGTAGTTTAGATGCTCCGGCAATGGCAGCGTGGCGGAAGTCTCGGTATCGAACATGTTCAACTGACCATTGGCGGCCATTTCTTCTAATCCTTCCTGAGTCGAGCAGACATGATGCTGCCCACCGTAGTTACCAACCGTTCTTCGAGAGACACTCCCACATCAATCAGGGCATTACGCAGTGCATCGCACTGGCTAGCGAAGGCCGCGCGAGTTTCAGCATCGTTGCGTGCGTCGGCTGCGACCACGATGCAGGAGTAGGCCGGCAGTACACAAGCGATCAGTCTAGCGAAGTCGCTCAAGGCGGTGCGGTTGTCGCGGACCTGAAGTAGGGCGTAGCCGAACGAAACCACGACATCGCAATTGGAGAGGTCTTGATCCGCTAACTCCGTCGAGATCTCGACAAGGTTGGAGAAGCCGTGAAATCTGTACCGAACGGGCAAGTGTTGGAGAAATAGATTCGCCAATTGAATCATAGCGGGGGAATGATCGTACCCATAATAGTCCACTTGGTCAGGGTTACGCGTGTTCTGCGATGCCATCTGGTCATGCATTACCCAGGAAAATACTCCCGGTCCGCAGGCGATGTCCAGATGAACAATACGGCGGTTCGCAGGATCGAAGCCGAGGCGGCGCATTGCGTAAGACAGCGCATTGCGATAGTAGTCGTATCGATAGTGCGGCTTGTCGTGCTCGACGACGTGCCTCCGAGTATATCCAACTGTCGTCTGCAGGGAGGCATCGGGGTCGATGTAGACTCTAGGAGCAGCTTCACCGTACTGCTGCGCGATCGCATGGAGAGCCTCCACATAGTGGTTTCTTATTGACATTTCGCAACCAAACAGAGAGGTGACGTGCCTAGTTCCAAGGGATATCGTCGCCCTGGTACTATGGGTCACGCGTGGTGGTTCCGGATTGTCGCTGACGAGCTGAGCAGGCGCGGTCGCGGTCCGTGCCCGAGCGTTGACGACGAGCCTGTCGTCGGCGGGCACGACGAAAACCGTCGGACCCGCGGTCCCCAGGCGGCCGGGTTGACTAGGATAGAGAAGGCGTCGACGAGGGTCGGCCCCCATCGACCCGCCGAGAAGCCGGATGACGCGGCAATGGGCGGTTGAGCGTCCGTGGAGGACGAGCCGCTGGTGGCGGGACCTCACGCGGCGGGTGGTCCGCTCGTGGACTGGGACGGCGTGGCGGCACGCGGCTCGGGCGGGTTCGGAGATGTCGATGTAGTTGGTATCCTCTGGCGCGGCGGCGTAGGCGTGATGCTCCGGCAGGTCGCGGATGCGGGTCGTCGAGTTGGCCCAGTCGTGCCGGGTCTTCCAGAATTGCCTTCGGGCTGTGGTCACCCCAAGAGAATAGCGGAAAACAAACGCCGGCTGCTCTGCCGCCGGCAAGTGCGAGGATTGTCCCGGCTGATACGACGGACGATGACACGACGGGTCCGATAGCCGCTCGTCGGATTGACCTGCGGGCCATCCGCCCGCTCGAAGCACCTGCCCCGTGAGACCAGGGTCTCATGCAGGGTAAGCGCACCAGGGGGCCGGGACGCCAGCGTCAACGGTCCGGATCGGCGGCCGGCAACGCAAGCGCGATCAGCTCCGGCACGCGCCCGCCGCCGACGGTCAGCGCGATGTACTGCCGCCCACCCGACAGGTAGGTCATCGGCGTACCGATGGCCCCGCCTGGCAGATCGACGGACGCGATCTCCTCGCCCGTCATCTTGTCGAAGGCAACCAGGCGCGGACCGTCGTCGGCGCCGCCCGTGGTCAGCGCGTAGATCAACAGCGTCTTCGTCAGCACGGGGCCGACGCGTCCGCTGTCACCGCCGAGGGGCGGCAGGTCGGGGTGGCGCAGCATGGGGAGATTGCGGATCCGGTCGCCGTTGCCCATGGGCGGCATCCACAGGTGCTCTCCCGTGTTCATGTCGATGGCCGTCATCCGCGAGTAGGGCGGCTTGAACAGCGGCAGGCCCTGCGGGAGCTGCGGGCGGTGGGTCAGCGCGCCGCGCGCTTCGAGCACCGCCAGGGTGGTGTCCTCGCCCGCCTCTGGCGTTCGGAAGTGCTTGACGGTGTAGCGGTTGCCCGACGGCACGTACAGAATGCCGGTCTCGGGATCGACGGCGGCGCCGCCCCAGCTTCCGGCGCTGAAACCGGGCCGCACGATGGTGCCCCGTCGGCTGTGCGGGGTATACAGGGGGCCGAGCCGGTACGGCGCGACCGCCTCGACCGCCATCCGGCGTATCTCGGGCGTGAAGTCGACGAGGTCGTCGATGGCCACCCCCTGGTAGTCGAACGGCGCCGGCCGGGTCGGAAACAGCTGGGTCGGCCACGGCACCTCGCCCTCGATGTCGGTGTCGGTCGGCACCGGGCGCTCCTCGATCGGCCAGACCGGCTCGCCGGTCACCCGGTCGAAGACGAACGTGAAGCCCTGCTTGGTGATCTGCGCCACCGCCTTGATCGGCCGGCCGTCCACCGTGACGTCGATCAGGTTCGGGGCGGCCGGCAGGTCGTAGTCCCAGAGCCCGTGGTGCACGATCTGGAAGTGCCAGACCCGCTCACCGGTCGCGAGGTCGAGGGCGACGAGGCTCTCGGCGAACAGGTTGGCACCGGGACGGTGTCCGCCGTAATAGTCGGGCGCGGCGGTGTTCAGGGGCAGGTAGATGTAGCCGAGCTCGGGGTCGATGCTCATCATCGTCCAGACCCCCACCTTGCCGGTCTCGCGCCACGAATCGCCGCCCTAGGTGTCGTTGCCGAACTCGTCGCCCTGCGGAATCGTGTGGAACGTCCAGCGGGTCCGCGTCGAAGCCGCGCATCCAGCCCGGCGGCATCTCCCTGCGGTTGTTGTAGCTGGAGATGGACATGGGCGTCACGACGGTATCGCCGAACACGATGGGCGGGGACTGGACGGAGTACAGCAGCGCGTTCAACCAGTCGCGCTCGCCGCGCGTGGCGCGGGGGATGTCCTCCATCAGATCGAGCCGGCCGCCGTCTCCGAAGTCGGCGCACGGCCGCCCGGTCCCGGCGTCGACGCAGACGAGATACCCGTTGCCGGTGCCGAAGAACACCCGCTCGTCGGTCCGGTCGGGGCCGTTCGACCAGTACGCCACGCCGCGCTGGTTCCAGCGGGCGCTCATCGTGGTGGTGCCCTCCTCGTAGTGAAGACCCACAGCGTCTCGCCCGTCCGCGCATCGATGGCGGCGGCCGCCGACGTCGGCATGTTGATGAAGAGCCGGTCGCCGACCATCAGGGGGGTGGCCTTGAGGTTGGTGAGGGTGGGGGGGCTGGCCGTCACGCCACCGCTCCGGGTCGCGGCGGTTCAGCTCGGCGAAGATCAGCCGCGAGTGGCGCGCCACTCCGAGCCGTCGGGCATGGTCAGACTCAGCACGGTGTCCGCAGACTGCCGCCGCCACACGATCTCGAGATCGCCGAAGTTCTCGCGGTCGATCCGATCCAGGGGCGAGTACTTGGTGCTGCCGAGGTCGCCCCCGTAGGTCCGCCACTCGCCGTTTGCGGGCGCACCGTACTGCGCCGCCCCGGGACCGGCCACGGCCAGCGCGACCACCAGGCCGACCGCCAACCGACCGACGCCGCGAGCAGGGTTGGACATTCGCTGCATGGATCCTCCGGCCAAGCGTGCTTCGCGACGCGTGCTGCGCCCGTCACGCCAGGCTGTCGGCTAGGATAGCAGCGACGGCCGACCGGCCGTCGCCCACGGTCGTCGTGCTTGACCGGGCGTCCCGCATGAGACGACGATTTGCGCTGGGGAGCCTGCGGCGAGGCGGGGGGCTCGGCGTGGGCGTGTCGCGGACCGCCGCCGTGAGCCGAGAGGCCCGTGCCACGCGAAGCGGGACCGAACTTGTCGCCGGCCCGGCAGATCCGGCGCCGGCCACTGGAGTGCAAGAGCGAGCAATGAAGCAGAAATCGATTCGTCGGATGGCGATGGGTTGTTGCGTGGCGGGACTGGCCGTCGCGGGGTGGGGCGCACCGGACGTGGCCGGGCGGACCGCGGCCGGTGGCGAACCGGTCGCCGCCGGCGCGGGTACGAGTCAGGCCGACGACGGGATCACGATGACGCAGATCGACGTCGGCGGCTTCACGTTCGACGTGCGGACGGCGGGGCCGGACGACGGCGAGGTCGTGCTTCTTCTCCACGGATTCCCCCAGACGTCGTACGAGTGGCGGCATCAGCTCCGAGCCCTCGGCGAGGCGGGGTTCCGGGCGGTGGCGCCCGACCAGCGCGGCTACTCGTCCGGGGCGCGACCGGCGCGGGTCGAGGACTACGCGCTGCCGCTGCTCGTCGGGGACGTCATCGGCCTCGCCGACGCCATCGGCGCCGACCGCTTCCACGTCGTCGGTCACGACTGGGGAGCGGCGGTGGCGTGGGGGGTGGCGATCGCCGCGCGCGACCGCGTCATCACCGCGAACCCGGTGTCGGTTCCCCACCCCGACGCGTTCGCGCGGGTGCTGAACGACCCCGACTCGTGCCAGGTCGCCGCGTCGTCCTACTTCGACGTGTTCGTGCAGCCCGACTCCGAGGACGCCTTCCTCGCCAACGACCACGCCCTGCTGCGCGGCATCTTCGCCGGCATCGACGCCGGGGCGGTCGAGGAGTACGTGCGGGTGCTCGGCACCAAGCCGGCCCTCGGGGCGGCCCTGAACTGGTACCGTGCGAACGTCGCCGACCGCAACCTGCAGGGACCGGCTGTCGGCCCGGTCCACGTGCCGACGATGTTCACCTGGAGCGACGGCGACACCGCGCTGTGCATCGACGGCGCGGTGCTGACCGGGGAGTACGTCGAGGGACCGTACCGCTTCGAGGTCCTGGAAGGCGTCAGCCACTGGATACCCGACCTCGCGCCCCAGGCGATGTCGTCGCTGCTCGTCGACCACCTGACCCGGTACTCGGAGCACTGAGCCGGGCCGCGTCCGCGCTGCAGGGACTCGACCACGGATTCCGCGCGGCCACAGTGACGTCCCCAAGAGGATCGACGGCTCGACACGCGGACGGCGCGCCAAGTCATCCCGAAGGCGACCGGCCGTTGCACCGGGGACGGCGTCGGACGAACCCGTTCCAGTTCCACCGGTTCGTAGGCGCTTGCACGTATAGAGAGTGCACTCTACCAGCCACGTCCGGGCGACGGTTTGACGCAACGTGTAGATCGCATTACGATTTCTTCCATTATTTGATTCGGTAAGGCAGCAGGGCATGAACACCGCCAAGGTCACCAGCAAGGGTCAGGTCACGATTCCGAAGCAGGTCCGCACGCTCCTGGCAATCGAGACGGGCGACCGCCTCGCGTTCGAGCTCGAAGAGGACGGCCGGCTACGGGTCAGCCGGGTCCTGAACGAGCCGCGCCCGCTACGAGGCCTGCTCTCCGAGTACGCCAAGGGCCACCCGGTCGACGACCAGCAGGTTCGCGCGGCGCTTCGCCGCCGCGCGGCCGCGAAGTACGCGGTCCGGTGATTGCCTTCGACACCAACGTCCTGCTGCGCTTGCTGTTGAACGACGACGCCCGGCAGGCCCGGCAAGCGCAGGCCCTGGTCGACCGCGCCGTGGCCCGGTCCGACCAGGTGCTGCTGCCGGATATTGTCCTGTGCGAGCTGGAATGGGTGATGGGCGCGGTGTACGGCGTCCCGAAGCTCGAGATCGTCCAGACGCTGCGGCACTTGCTGCACGCGAAGGTCTTCGCGTTTCTCGACCGTGGCGCCGTCTCCGGAGCGCTTCGCGACTACGAGTCGGGCAACAGAGACTTCTCCGACTACCTGATCGGCGCATCCGCCGCGCGAGCGGGAGCGTCGACGACATACACCTTCGACCGCGCCCTGCGGCGAGCCGGGGGATTTGACCTGGCCGGGTAACCCAGGGCGGTCGCGGCGATTCGAGCGTTCGCTCTGAACCCCAAGCCGCACCGCGCTCACCGAAGGCACGTCCGCCGACCACCCGGCGATTACTCCGCCAGCCGATCCAGCACCGCCTGCAGCGCGGCCAGGGCGGCCGCCGCATCGCCCGAGAGCGACTCCGCCGGCAGCGGATGCCGCTCTTGCACGTCGGCCGCGACGTCGAAGAACCGGCCGTCCTCGTACAGCTTGAAGCGGCGGTCCTGGACGAACGCGGCATCCGAGAAGCGCGGGAAGCGCGGCCGGAAGTCGGTGAAGACCCAATCCCGCGCCGTCTCCAACTCGTCGCGAAGGACGGGGACGAAGCTGCGGCCGTCGACGACGCGGTCGCCGGGCAGAGGCGCCCCGGCGAGCTCGGCGAGGGAGGGCAGGAAGTCGGAGAGGTCGATGAGGGCGTCGGACACGGCACCAGCCTCGATCGTGCCCGGCCACGAGGCGATGAACGGCACCCGGGTGCCGGCATCGGTGGTGCGGCCCTTGCCGCCGCGCACGGTGCGGCCGTCCGCCATGCGGCTCGTGATCTGCCGGGGAGTGCCGTTGTCGGCGGTGAACAGGACCAGCGTCTCGTTGCGGATGCCGAGGCGGTCGAGCGCGCCCGTCACGCGCCCGACGACGGCGTCGACGTGGGCCACCATGTCGGCGAAGTGCGCGGGGTCCCGGGCGCGGCGGTCGACGCTCCACGCCGGGCTCGCCGGGGTCGGCTCGAACGGGGCATGCGTCAGCACCATCGGGAAGTAGGCCAGGAACGGCTGCTCCGGCCGCTCGGCCGCCTGCTCGGCGATCTTCTCGAGGACGAAGTCGGCCAGGAGATCGGGGCCGTAGCCGCCGGTCACGACGGCGCCGCCGGCCGGGCTCCACAGTTGGGGGTCGGCATAGCGCCGGCCTTTGCCGTGGAGGTACCAGAGCAGGTAGTCGTCGAAGCCCGCCTCCTCCGGCGTCTGGCCCTCCCCCAGGCAGCAGGGCTCGTCCACGGGCCACAGCAGCTCGTGCCCCGTGAGCTGCCACTTCCCGGCGGCGAAGGTCGCGTAGCCGGCGTCGCGCAGCAGGTTGGCGAAGGTGATCTCGCCCGGCGGGAGGACGCCCCACTCGGTGTAGTTCCGGCGGTTGTAGCGCCCGGTCATGATCTTGACCCGGGACGGCGAGCACAGGGGCTGGGCGTAGGCGTGGGTGAACCGCATGCCCGAGTCGGCGAGCCGGTCGAGCCGCGGCGTGTCGTAGGAGACACCGCCGTAGGCGCCGAGGGCCTCGTAGCCGAGATCGTCGAGTAATGTGGAGCTCCACATTACTCGATTAATGTTGAGTGATCGGTAATGTGCAGTGATCGCCCCGCGCCTCGGCGGAGGCGACGATACACCCTCCAGGACTCCACATTACGTACGTAGCATCGGGACCGTGCCGATCCCGGCACCGCCTTCCCGGGAGGTCCCGATGGTGATCGAGCTGTACCCCAGGATGCACCGGCGGTACACGTCGTTGGCGATTCTCGGTCCGGTCTTGGACGGCTACGGCACGTGGCTCTTGGAGCAGGGCTACTGCGCCGAACGCGTCCGCGAGCATTTCTGTGCGGCGCGACGCCTTGTTCACCGTCTACAGGAACGCGACGTGGAGACCCTGGCGAGCGTGACGCGGGCGCGGTTGCGGGCCTGTGCTCCCGCGGATTCGCAGGAGGACCCCAATCTCGCGGTTCTGGTGCGGCAACTGGAGCAATATTGCGAGTCCGAGCTGGCGCTGTATCCGCCGCCCGCGTTGACCGGCATCGAGCAGCGAGTGGCCGCCTACAGGGCCTACCTGGAGCAAGTCCGAGGGTTCGCGCCCGGGACCGTGGCGCACCACGGCCGCACGGTGAGTGAGTTCCTGGCCCACATCGGCTACGAGACCCACCCGACGCGGCTCGCCACGCTCGACCGTCAGGATCTCGACGCTTTCCTGTGCGCCGTCGGCCCCCGCCAGTCGCGTGCGTCCCTCCAGCATGTGGTGGGCCACCTCCGAGCCTTCCTCCGGTTCCTGGCCTCCGCCGGCGAGATTCCGACCGAGCTCGACGCCCAGATCGACACGCCCCGCGTGTATCGCGGCGAGCAGCTCCCGCGGGCGCTGCCCTGGGACACGGTTCGGGCGCTGCTGCACTCGATCGATCGCGCGACCCCGATGGGGCGTCGCGACTACTCGGTCTTCCTCCTCATGGCGACCTACGGCCTGCGCGCATGCGAGGTCGTGACGCTCACGCTCGACGACGTGGAGTGGCGAGCGGAGCGGCTGCGCATCCCGCAGCGCAAGACACGCGGCTCGCTCTGGCTGCCGCTCACCGACGAGGTCGGGACCGCGCTGCTCGACTACCTCCGCCACGGACGCCCCGTCCTGAACGTGCGTCGGCAGCGCGTTCCGTTCCAAGCCGCGCCGCCGCGCAGCTATCGGGAGCTGTTCCTCCGCTGCCGCACGCCGACCGGCGTCCTCAAGCCGACGGCGGTCACCGAGGCCTTCCAGGCGTGGTCGAAGCGAAGCGGCCTCGCCATTCCGTTCCAGGGGCCCCACTGCGTGCGGCACTCCTACGCGGTGCACCTCTTGCGGTCCGGCCTGTCGCTCAAGACGATCGGGGACCTCCTGGGCCATCGCACCCTGGAAAGCACGTGCGTGTACCTCCGCCTGGCGGTTGACGACCTCCGCGACGTCGCGTTGCCTCTGCCGGCCACGGTCGGCCGCGGTGCGCCGGGGGTGGCGTCATGACGACGTTCAACTCCGGCTTGTCCACCTCCATCCGAAGCTACCTGACGCTCAAGCGGGCGCTGGGCCGCCAGTATGCAGCGGAAGAATGGGTGCTTGGGCACCTGGATCGGTTCCTCGCCGCCCGCGGCGTCGATCTCACCGCCGAGACGTTCGCCGCCTGGTGTCTCACGCTGGAGCACTTGGCCTCTGTCACGCGTCGAGGTCGCATGCGGGTCGTACGAAACCTGTGCCTGTATCGCCGGCGCGGCGAGCCCGGCTGCTTCGTTCCCGACGAGCGGCTGTTTCCGCCGGTCCGCCAGGCCATCCGGCCGCACATCTTCACCGACAACGAGATCGTCCACTTGCTGGCCGTTGCGCGCACGCTGGCCCGCACCTCCAATTCGCCACTCTGTCCCGAGAACAGGCGCCTCGCGATCGTGCTGCTGTCCACCACCGGGCTGCGACGCGGAGAGCTGACGCGGCTGACCGTCGGAGACTACGACCTGCCGCAGCGCACGCTGGCGATCCGCGAGTCCAAGTTCCACAAGTCGCGCCTCGTCCCGCTGTCGGCGGACACCGCCCGCGAGGTCGAGCACCTGATCGAGATCCGCGGCCGGCGGCGACTGCCGGCCGCGGCGGAGACTCCGCTCCTCTGGCATCGCCAGCCGCCTACCGGCGGCTACAGCGGCGGGGGCTTCGGCGGCGCCATGAGCGCACTCTTCCGGCGGGCCGGCATCCGGACCGCGACGGGTCATCTTCCGCGCACGCATGACTTCCGTCACGCATTCGCCGTCAAAGCGCTCCTCCGGTGGTACCGTGCCGGACTCGACGTGCAGGCGAAGCTGCCCTTCCTCGCCGCCTACATGGGGCACGTCTCGATCGTCTCGACCGCCTACTACCTCCAGTTCGTCGAGCCTCTCGCGGCCGCGGCCAGCGCGAGATTCGCCGACCACTGCGGCGACCTCGTCACCGGACCCGACGGCGCGGGAGGTGCGCGATGACCGCCGTCCCGAACGATCTGGCGCAAGCCCTCCGGGCGTTCTTCGCCGACCATCTGCCCCGGGTGCGGGGGACGAGTCCCCACACCATCCAGAGCTATCGGGACAGCCTCGTGCTCCTGCTGCGCTTCGTCGCAACCCGGTCGCAGCGGTCCGTCATCCAACTGGACCTGGACGACCTCGGCCCGCAGCCGGTTCTCGCGTTCCTTCAGCATCTGGAGACCGACCGGTACAACAGCGCCGCCACCCGCAACGTGCGCCTCGCCGCGATCCACGCGTTCTTCCGGTACTGCGCGATGGAGTACCCCGCACGGCTCGCGCACTGTCAGCGCGTCCTCGCCGTTCCCTTCAAGCGGACCGGCAGCCGTCCCGTGGAGTACCTCGAGCACGAGGAGATAGAGGCCGTCCTCCGCGCCGTCGACCGCGGCACCGTCGATGGCCGCCGCGACTACGCCCTCCTCGCCACCATGTTCAACACCGGCGCGCGGGTCCAGGAAATCGTCGCCCTGTGCATCGCCGACCTGCGCCTGGACACGCCCGCGCAGGTCCGCCTGCACGGCAAGGGGCGGAAGGAACGGGTCTGCCCGCTGTGGCCCCAGACCGCCGACCTGCTACGCGCCCTGCTCGCCGAGCGCGATCGCGAGCTGCAATCCGACGAGCCGGTCTTCCGCAATCACCGCGGGGTGCGGCTGACCCGATTCGGCGTCCGCTACCTGCTGCGGAAGTACTGCGCTCGCGCCCAGGCCGCCGTGCCGACCCTGCGCGCCAAGCGCCTCCATCCCCACAGCATGCGGCACAGCACGGCAGTCCACCTGCTCCGGGCGGGCGTCGACATCGTCACGATCAGCCAGTGGCTCGGCCACGCCAGCGTCACGACCACGCACCGGTACGCGACCGTTGATCTCGACATGAAGCGGGAGGCGCTTGCCAAGGCTCGCCCTACTGCCGGCGCCACCGCGGGGCCGGCCCCGTGGCGCACGGACGCGTCGGTGCTCGAATGGCTTGAGGCACTCTGAGGCGGGCGATCGGTAATGTGGAGTCCGGCGGCCCTCTGCAGCCGGGGCTCAGCGCCACTCCCCGCCGCGACTTCACATTACCGATCACTCCACATTAGTC
The DNA here is from genome assembly GCA_965204675.1 of Vicinamibacterales bacterium. Taxonomy (GTDB): domain Bacteria; phylum Acidobacteriota; class Vicinamibacteria; order Vicinamibacterales; family UBA8438; genus JAJEEA01. Next base: position 2,107,854 of record OZ242003.1, on the reverse strand, counting down.
GACGAGGAAGAGGACGACGTTGGGGCGCGGTGCGCCAAACGGGGCAGACGCCCCCGAAGGAAGAGGTGCGGCCGGTCGAGGCTGCGCGCCGGCGACCGCCGCCACCGCCAGGGCGGCGGCGACGAGCCCCACGAGACCGTGGCGGAACCCCTCGCCGCTCTCGTTGCGACGCGGGGTTGCACCACGCGCTTTCCAGGGCGACGGCAGGCGTCCCGCGACCGCCGGACGAGAAACCGCGGCCGGCTTCCGGCGGGCGAGACGGTCCACGGTCGCCGCCCCGCGCGCCGGATCGCCGTCATCCGCGCCGGCGACGTCGACAGCCCCGGCGCAGCCTGCGGCGCGACGCCGCTGCCTCGCCCGCCAATCGTCGCCCGCGGCTCCGCCTGGCACCCAACCCCTCCAGGACTCCGCGCCGTTCACGGCGCACACTCACTCCTACCGGCGCGGCTCGGTCGGGTCGCGCCCGTCGAGCGGGGCGCCGGTGCCGGACGAGCCCGCGAACAGCCGGCGGCCGTCGGGGAACGTCACGTCACGGCCGTTGGCCCGGAAGGCGCCGTCGATGGCCTGATAACCCTCCACCATCACTTCGGTGCCGGGCATCACGGAGTCCTTCCGCCACCCGCGGCGCACCAGGGCTCCCGGGGGGCCCGCCTCGATCATCCAGTTCTCGACGGTGCCGTCCTCGTTGGTCACCTCGAGGTGCATCCACGAGTGCGGGTTGATCCACTCCATCCGGGTGATCGTGCCCTGCAGCCGGACCGGCCGGTTGGCGTCGAACTCGGCCGCGAACGCGTGGTGCGCCACGACCTGGGCGGTCGCCGCAAGCAGGCTGATCCCGACGACCACGGCCACCATGACTACGTTCTTTCGCATTGCCCCTACCTCGCTCCTGGAAAATGCGCCGCCCCGCGTAGCGGCCGCCGTTCAATCCATCGTCCGATCCAGCGGTCGCGTCCGGTCCATCCTCGCGACGACATCGGCCGACGCTCGAACCCGCCGCTCGCGTCCAACCGATTGATCGCGCCCGAGCCCGCTTGCGCCCGGAGCGTCGTTTGCCGTCCGATTCCACCGATCGCGTCCGATCGAGCGGTCGCCCCGATGCGGCGACCGCTCCCGATTCAATCTACCGGCCGTCGTCCGCCGCCTCCGCGTCGCGCGCGCGGGCGCCGCTCAGGATGTTGGTCATCCCGTAGTTGCCCTCGTGGCACGCGTACTCGACGAGCTCGTACTGCGTCTCGTCCCGCACGAACGTGAACATGCCGGTCCACGGCCGGGTCCACACCACCGGGTCGTCGATCGTGAACTGGTACTCCAGCGTGTCGGGACCGGTGCGCGTGTACCGCTCGGTCATGGTCAGCGCGTCGCTCGACCCCTGGTACGGCGCCTTGCCGTTGAAGTTGCGAATCTCGACGACCAGCGTGTCGCCCTCCCAGCGGCCCCGGGCGTCGCCGAGCCACGACCTGATGTCGTCGCCGACGTGGGGACTGTCGTCGGTGGGGACGACGCGGGTCTCGTGAATCATCTCGCGCTGAAGGGCGACGTGGTTCGGCCCCTGCACGATCTGGAGGCCGTTGTTGTAGACCCCCGGGGTGGGGACGAGGCTGCGGGTGATGCACCGCACCCATGAGCTGAGGTCCTCGGGGCCCGCGGCGATGGGCCGGCGGGCGGCCCGCGCCTCGGCGAGGAGCCGCTCGCCCTCGGGGGTGCGCGCCGGCAGCCGGCCGTCGGGCGGGTCGACGACCATCGCCACCTGCCGCGACGGCGCCGACCGCACGTAGCCGAGGGTGGTGTCGCGCCACTCCGACTCGTAGCCCCAGATGCTGCCGAGGGTCCCGCGCTCGCGCCGCGCCGCCGCCTGCTCGGCCGTCAGCACCTCGGCCTCGGCGAGGTCCTCGGGCCGCTCGAGGGGAATGCCGTGGGCGGCGTCGCCGGTCCACACGCCCTGGAAGTCGGGGACGCCCCAGGGCGTGCGGGGCACGGTGTACTCGCGCAGCTCGGTGGTGATGTCGACCGGCGCGTCGAAGGCGACGTCGACGCCCGCGAAGCCCTCCTCGACGACGGCCACGCGGACGTTGTCGGGGGCGCTGATGAACGCCTGCCGGGCGGCGGTGCGGCCGCCCTCGGGCACCGCCGGCTCGCTCAGGAACGCGACGCCGTCCGCCCGCAACTCGGCCGCGGCCGCGTCCATCTCGGGCACCGCGAACGCGATGTGGTCGATGGAGCGGCCCGCCGTCGGCGCCGGCGGCGCCTCGGCCTCCATCGCGAAGAGCCAGACGTCGCCCATGCGCACGCCGTCCAGTTGGTCGCCCAGCCGCGCGCTCTCGCCCCCGAACCGCTCCTGGTACCACGTGAGGGTGGCGGCCGGATCGGTGGCGCTCAGGTGGATGTGGTGGAACCCGAGGGTGTCGGCGTCCTCGACGAGCTCGATGCGGGTGCCCCACGGATCGAAGATGTAGCCGTGCTGGTACAGCCCGGGCACGTCGCGCAGGGTCGACCCGTCCTCGAACCGCTGCAGCCGCACCCCCGAGCCGCGCACGCCGACCGCCTCGAGCTCGCCCATCTTCGCGGTCAGGTCGCGGTACGAGAACGAGATGTGGTCGATGCCCGTCCGCTGGCTGCTGCCGAGGGTCGGGCGCGAGTCGAACACCAGCTCGGCCCCGCCGCACAGGACCGCGTCGTCGCGGTCGGCGACGGGCTCGCAGTCGAGGTAGCGCGTGTACCAGCCCACCGCCTCGGTGGCGTTCGACGTCGTAAGCTGCACGTGGTGGTAGTCGGCCGCGAGGGCCGGCGCGGGCGCAACGAGCGCCGCGGCGGCCGCGGCGAGCAGGACGTTTCTGGTTCGGTTCATCGTGCGATGCCTCTCAATCGACGGAGCGGAGCGCCCGGCGGAAACCCCGCGGTCTCGCGACCGGGCCCCCGGGGCGCGCGGGCTCGTCAGCGGGTGGGCACCCGGCGAAGATGCCCGTAGATCAGGTCCTCCGAGAACTCCACGCACTTGTACTCCAGCACCTGCGCGTTCGGTTCGAGACGCCGGTAGAGGGGCATCTCGATGGTCCAGGGCCGGGTGAACACGTTGGGGTCCTCGATGGTGGCCTCGTACCAGATCGCGTTCGCCCCCATCGGCGTGTAGCGCTCGACGACGCTCAGGCCGTTGCTGGCGTAGTTGCCGGCGCGGTCGAACCACGCCTCGCCGGTGAAGCCCTGGGCGTCGACGACCAGGGTGTCGCCCTCCCAGCGCCCGTGCGACCGGCCCATCCAGGTGTCGAGGGGCGGCGGCTCGGGGTTCTCCTGGTCCATGTGCACGGTGCGGTTCGCGTCGGTGAACCCGTAGACGAACATGATCTTCCGGTCGCCCTGGATGATGCGGAAGGGATACGGCAGATAGGTGGCCCGCGGCACCCCCGGCATGAAGCACTTCACCTCGGGGTCGTCGGTCCACCGGTTCTCGAAGTTCCGCTGCTTCTGCTCGAGGGCCTCGGGACGGTACGGGATCTCGTTGCCCACGACCACGCCCTGGCCGGGAGGAATCGCCCCGATGGCGCCCATGTCGGGCGGCCCCGCGCTTGCGGGATGGTCCTGGATGTCCCAGTGCGCGGTGCCGATGGCCTGCCAGACCCCGTTCAGGTCGGGGTTTCCGTCGAAGGCGCGCGGCACCTCCTGCGCCGCCGCCGAACCGGCGGCCAGCACGAACACCGTCAGCACGGCACCGGCCCGCGCGCTCTGCCACTTCGTCATCGTCGTCAGTCTCCTTCTTCCGCCGCCTTCGTCGCCGCCGCTGCGACCGGCTCTCATGGCCCGGTCAGGTGGCTTGCCTGCGGCGTCACCTCTTCAGTCTCAGGTCCGGCCAAGTCGCCGGCGCCGCCACCCCCGACGAACCCGCAAGCCGCTTCTACTGCGCCCCTCGTCGCCAGGCACATCCGAGCGACGTTGCCGCGTCAGGGTGTGACGGTGATCGTCACGTTCTCGCTCGTCGTCAGCGCGCTGTCCCCGGCCATCGCCCGCAGCACGTAGGTGCCGGGCGCGTCGAACGTCGCGTACACCTCCCACCGCCCGTCCTCGGGCACGTCGGGCAGGATGTAGGGCGGCGACCACGGCGAGTACGAGTAGACCCGGGTGTCCTGCCAGGTCTTGAGCTGCCGCGGGCTGAACCGCACCTTCGACGCGTCGCCCCGGTACACGATCCAAGAGAACCGCAGCCCCGGCGGGTTCCCCGGCACGATCTGCTGGGGAGGCCGGTAGGCGGGATGCGGCTCGCCGGGCTCGGCCGCCGGCGGCGCGTAGCTCCCCGACGGGATGCCGTCGTCGCTCGTGAACACGACCAGGCTCAGGGGCTGGCCGACCCGCACCGTCCGCGGCTCGTCCACCCGGAGGGCGAGCTCGGGCGGCCGGTTGTCCCGCCACTCGTCGCGGATGCGCCCGAAGTTGGCGCCCATCTCCGTCGCGATGGTCTGCGCGTCGAGCAGGTAGTCGGTGCGCAGCGAGCCGTACGCGCGCTCCGTCCGGCCGTTCGTGGTCAGGGTCCAGACGATCTCCCGGTCGCCGAAGTCGGCGGGCACGTCGATGGTGAAGAGGAACATGTTGCGCCGGGGATAGAAGTGCGTGGGCTGCCCCCGGTCCGGCCCGCCGGGCTCGATGCGGTTGTCGGGCCCGATCGGCACGTCCAACTCTTCCTCCCAGTTCGAGTTCATGTAGCCGAAGTACATGCGGAAGGTGCCGTCCTCGTTCGGCCACCACCCCTCGTAGGCAGGGTGCACGCTCTGCCCCCGCGAGTACGTGAAGCGGGTCTGGGCGGTCGCCGCCGCCGCAACCGCCAGCGTCAGCAGCGCGACGACCGCACCCGACCGGACGACTCGACTCCCGGGCGCTCTCATGGCTGATGGCCGCCTTCGTCCGTCCCGCCCCGCGAACGGACGGCCGGCCGCGGCTTCGGTCACCCTCATGGCTGGTCGTTGCCCTCGTCCACGTGCACCTGCTGCGACGGGAACTCGGCCATGCACAGCGGACAGCCGATGAGGTAATCGCCCGGCTGGAGGCCGAGGCGCTCGCGGCGCTCGGCCATCTCGCGCTCGAACTGCTCGTCGGTCAGCTCGAGGGCCTCGCCGAGGTCGATGAACATGTTGGCGACCGAGCGGCGCCCGCCGCCCGACCAGTTGCGCGGGTCGGCGACGTTGCGGTTGGCCACGGTGGTGTCCAGCCAGCCGATGATGTGCACGATCGTGCCCTTCGGCAGCAGGGGCGCGTAGTCGTCGTCGAAGATGTACTGCTTGACCCAGTTGTGGTCGTAGCCGACGCAGGACAGGGTCTCGATGTTGTGGCCCCAGATCGCCTCGAGGCACATGCGGGTGCCCGGCGCGTGCTGGTGGGGCTCGAACGAGACGATGCGGGTGTGCTCGTCGAGCACCCGGTAGGCGTGCAGCTCCTGCGAGGTCTGGTTCGGCTTGATGTCGATGTCGACGCCGTTGCCGACGAGGGTCCGGGCGTGCCGGATCTCGGGCTCGTAGCCCTTCGGGTGCAGCTTGAACGCGAACTTCAGGTGCGCCTTGGTCTCCCGCCCGTTCGAGTGCAGGTGGGCCGTCTCGAGCTCGAGCGACGAGCCCGCCTTGAGCAGCCGCCCCGCGTTGTCGGGGAAGATGTCGGCGTTGCGCCCCACCTCGTGGACCGGGAACCGGGTGGCGTCGGCGGGGTCGGCCCCCTCGGGGACCACCGCCCCGTAGGTCATGTGGTGGAAGACGTAGCGCCCGCCCACGGTGTCGCCGGTGCCGTCGGGCGGGATGTCGTTGAACTCCTTCACCTCGACGGCGGCGACGTAGCGGTCCTCGGTGAGCCCGATGGGGACGGTCCCGAGGTTGGTCCACTTGTCGGGGCCGGCGGCGGGCACGGTGACCAACGGCGACTCGACGATCAGGTCGGGCTCGCCGATCTCCCACTCGTTCTCGTCACCGAAGTCGATGGGCGGCGGCATGTGCGAGGGGTCGCCGAGGGGCGCGCCGGCGTCGACCCAGCGGCCGATGAGCTCGATCTCCTCCTCGCTCAGCGAGATGTCGTTCTTGTAGTGCTGGATGCCGATGTCGCGCTCGATGAACCACGGCGGCATCGCGCCGCGCTGGTTGCGCAGGGCGGTCCGGGTCTTGATGGCCCGCGCGTAGGGGCGCACCTCGGCGTAGGTGAGCAGCGACATCGGGGCCACCGACGCGGGCCGGTGGCACTGCTGGCAGCTCTGCTGGAGGATCGGCGCGATGTCCCGCGCGAAGGTGACCCCGGCATCGGACGCCGGAGCCGACTGTGCGCTCGCGGCGGACGGGGCCATGAGCAGAAGACCGACGACACCGGCGACCAGAAGTCCCGAAACACGCATGGCGCTCATCGCAGACTCTCCTTCGAAGACGCGTTCCACCCCGGGAACGCGGCCGACTGCCTCTGAACTCGACCAGATAGTATCTCTCTACCGCGGCTCCGCCCGCAACCGCCGGCGGGCCGCGGCCCGGGAGAAGCCTTCATTTCGGCGCACGGCTACGCCCGGTGCGCGGCCACCGCCGCCTCGTCCCACTCGAGCCCGACCCCGGGCGTGTCGGGAATGTGCAGCTCCCCGCCCTCCACCGCGTAGGGCCGCTGCAGCACCGGGTCGGCCCAGCTCTGCCACTCGAGCCAGTGGGCGGTCTCGGTGACCCGCATCACGTGGGCCGCCACCTCGGGATACAGGTGGGTCGACACCGGCACCCCCGCCGCCCCCGCGATGGCCGCCGCCTGCAGCCAGCCGGTCACCCCGCCGATGCGCATGAAGTCGGGCATGACGAAGTCGCACGCCTGCGCCTGCAGGGCGCGGTAGAGCGAGCGCGGGCCGTAGAAGTTCTCGCCGATCTGTATCGGGGTGTCGAGCTCGGCCGCGAGGCGCCGGTAGCCGTCGAGGTCGTCGTACACCACCGGCTCCTCGATCCAGGTCAGCCCGCGGCCGTCGAGGGCATGGCAGCGCTCGAGGGCCTCGGCGAGGTCGAGCCCCTGGTTGAAGTCGACCATCAGGTGCATGTCGTCGCCGACCGCCCGCCGCACCGCGTCGAGGGCGGCGAGGTCGTCGCGGAAGCGCGCCCGCCCCATGCGCAGCTTGAGGCCCTCGAAGCCGCCCTCCTCGCGCAGGGCGACCGCCTCCTCGGCCACCGCGGCGGGCTCGTGCAGCCACAGCCCGTTGCTGTTGTAGGCCCGCACCGGGGCGACCGAGCCGCCGAGCAGCACGCACAGGGGCTGGCCGGCCGCCTTCGCCAGGGCGTCCCACGCCGCCATGTCCACCGCGGACACGGCGATTGCCGACAGCCCCTCGTAGCCGACGAAGTGCAGCGACTTGCGGCTCGTCTCGTAGAGGTCGACGGGGGCCACCGCCCGGCCCCGCAGCAGCTCGCCGAGATCGTCGAGGGCGGGCACGAGGTAGCGCATCGCCTTCGGGATGTACGGCTCCAGGTAGCTGCGGCCGACGACCCCCTCCTCGGTCTCGAGATCGACGAGCACCATCGGCCACTCGCGGATGGTGGCGATGCGCGCGACCACCGGGCGCTCGAGGGGCAACAGGACCGGCCGGGCGGTGAGGCCACGGATGGTGAGGCGGGGATTGGTGGTGGTGTCGGTCATCGGCTCTCAGGAAACGGAGAATCGATCCCCGCGAGCCCCGCCGACGCGACATCGGCCGGCCTGACCGATGGACTGTCCTGGAGCCACTTGCCGTCCGGTCGTCGAATCGCGAGCACGCGCGCGGCCAAGGGCATGACGGCTCTCCTTCGGAGACGGTCCGCTAATAGCGGAACAGGTAGGAGACCTTGCCGAAGAACGCCCGGTTGGTCCGCTGGTACGCCATGAACGGGAAGAGCACGCTGTCGATCTTCATCCCGTCCCGGAAGCGGTCGTCGTAGCCGAGGAACAGGACCGTGCCCGCGTTGATGCGGTAGGTCATCAGCACGTTGTTGCCGAGGGTCAGGTCCCAGGTGTTGTGCTCCAGGATGTGCCGCAGCAGCAGCCGGTCGGTGAACTGGTACGTCGTCCGCCCCCGGAGGATCTTCACGTCGTAGATCTCCGCGCCGCCGACGGGGTCGACGAAGCTGCTGAACACGGTCCGGAGCTCGGTGCGGAGCCGCGACGTGGGCTGCACGCGGAAATTGACGTTCCCCGAGACCGACTGCCCCCGGTACGGATTGACCTCGTCGTAGAGGATGCCGTGGCCCCAGTTGTAGCCCCCGAACAGCGAGAACAGCCGCGCGCTGATGCCGCTGAAGAACCCGTAGCCGGTCTTCTTGAAGTCGACCTCCTGGAACCGCTCGAGGTCGTGGTTCACCATCCCCGTGAACGAGATGTTGTTCGTGAACGAGAAGCTCGCCATGCCCTGGATCTGCTCGTCCTGCAGCACCCCGGCGTGGTCGTAGAGCCGCAGGTAGGACACGGACGGCCCCCACGTGAGGATCGACGACTCGGGCCACCAGCGATAGCCGATGTTGCCGCTCGTCTGGCGCAGGTCGACGCGGGGCAGGAACCCGGTCAGGGTGCGGAACCCCGGGTCGATGCTGCTGTAGGCGGCGCTGTAGCTGAGGTTGCGGCCCTCGCGCGAGAAGTCGGCCTCGATGGCCGGCCCCGACAGGGCCCCCATCTCCCGGTCCACGGTGTCCGATCCCATCGCCAGGAAGTTGACGCGGTGGTTCCGGCCGAGCCGGAATCGGCCGTCCACCCCCGCCACGCGGTTGTAGTCGTCCCCGAACTCGCGGGCGGTCATGATGCCGCCGACGTAGGACTCGGAGTAGAGGTCGTAGCGGGCGCGGCCGATCACGGTCGGGGCGGACGTGCCGCTCCGCGGATCGGTCGCGCCGAGCAGGACCCCCGGCGCCTGGTCGTCGGCCACGAGCACCCCGACGGTCGACTGGCCGACCTTGCCGGTCAGCTTGCCGCCGTAGAGGGGGTCGACGATGGTGCGGGTGTGCACCAGGGTCAGCGGCGTCGCGGTCTGGAAGATCTCCTGCCCTTCGAGGAAGAACGGGCGCTGCTCGGGGTAGAACAGCGCGAACCGCTGATTGGTCTCGACCTGGGGCCGGTCCGACTCGATCTGCGAGAAGTCGGGGTTGTAGGTGAAGTCGGCGGTCAGGTTGGGGGTGATGCCGTACTTGACGCCGAGCCCGAACGCGCCGTTCGGATCGTTGTCCGTGAACACCCCGTTGGCGGTGTCGAGCGACCCGGTGCGGAACCCGGTGACCTCGGGGAGGAACTCGAGGTTCCGGCTCGCGGACAGGTCCGACAGCCCCTCGAGCTGGCCGAACTGGGTGATCTGCCCCGCCACCCCCCGGGAGATCGGCGACCACGACTGCGCCTCGGACTTGCCCCGGATGATGCGGGTGATCTGGAACCCCCAGCGGTGGCCCACCCCGGCCGGGCGCGACGGATAGCGGAGGCTCTTGAACGGAATCCGCATCTCCGCCATCCAGCCGTCGTCGACGATGCGGCCGGCGGTGTCGAAGAGGGCGTTCCACGAGTCGTCGCCGCGGATGCCGAACTGCCCCGACACGCTGCTGCTGCTCCGCCCGCGCGAGCCGCCGCCCCCGCCGCGCCGCGCCGACGAGCTCGAGCTCGAACGCGAGAAGCCGGTGCTGCCGTCGGCGTTGACGATCGAGTCGGCCTGCACGCCGTAGCCGTTCACCTCGAACTGGTAGGCCCGCTGCTGGTCGAGGAACGGATCGAACAGCACCGCCATGCGGTCGTCGCCGCGAATCTCCTCGCGGTCGGCGCGGTTGACGCGCATGATGCCCGGGTTCGTGTAGTGCGCGTAGAAGGCGAAGTACAGATGGTCGCTGTCGTAGGCCATCCACACCTCGGTGGCCTCCGACCCGGGCGCTCCCTCCACCGGCGCGATCTGCACGAAGTCGGTGACGTGGGTCGCGGTCTCCCACACCGAGTCGTCGAGCCGACCGTCGATCGCCGGGGGACTGGCGGTCCGCGTCAGCGCCACCGTCGGGCGCTCGAAGAGGCCGGGCGCGAACCCGCCCCCGCCGATCCGCCGCAGCGGCTGCGCATCGCGGGTCCTCGGCGGGCGCGCGCGGTCCGCGCCGGGCAGGTCGAGGGCGCCGGTCACCCCGTTCCCCGATCCGGCCGTCCCGCCCGCGGCGAAGGGATCGGCGCCGACCCCGGCCGAGCCTGGACCCGGGGCGGGAAACGAGCCCGGTGCGCTACGCGGCGCCGGCGCCCTGCGCGGCCCGGACCCGACCCTCGCGGCCGGCGCCGCTCCGGCCGGAACGGCGCGGGTCTCGGCCGGCGCCCCCGCGTTCGGACGCCGGGCGACGAGCGCCTCGGGCGGCGGCGCGGCCCGGGAGAGCCGCGGCGCGGTCCGGAACGACGGCGACGCGGACCGCGACGCCAGCCAGTCGGCGACGGCGGCGGCGACCCGGTCCTGCGTCTCGAACAGGTCCTGCCAGGTGCCGTCCACCCGCGTGCTGAACGCGACGGCGCCGGACGCCACGTCGACGACCCGGGTCGTCACGCGGAGGCGGTCGCCGACCCGCTGCAACGTGCCGTCGACGAGCCAGCTCACGCCCCGGTCGTGCCAGGCGGCCATCGCGCCCGGCCCGCGGGCCCCGACCCCCGTCGCGGCGCCGGACCAGCCGCCCCCGCCCACGACCGACATCCCCACCCGTTGCACGTCGGCGGCGACGGTGTCGGCGATGCCCGCCCCGATCCAGTCGTCGGCAGGCTGCCGGCTGACGTTGGTGAACGGCACGACGGCGGTGACGGGGGGCTGCGCCGCGCCCGGAGCCGCCGCCGAGACGCAGAGCAGCGCGAAACCCGCGGCGGCGGTGGCCGGACGGGTGCGGCGGCCGGTGGAAGCACGTAGTCTCATCTGATGTGAACGGCCCGGAAGCGGCGAGCCGGATACGCAGGCCTGCTCGGCGCGTAGCCTGCTATTCTAGCAAACTCGCGAGCGCCGGCCGGCCGTGGTAAAACCGCCCCCGGGGCCCCTGCCGAACTCTCGACGCGGGAGCCTGCAACGCGGAAGGCGCCGGCTCCTGCAGGATCGGTCGGGGCGCCGGCCGGAGCCGTCACGCGGCGGCCGGCCGGAACCGTCACGCGGCGGCCGGCCGGAGCCGTCACGCGGCTGTCGACGAGCCGGCCGCCCCGCCGGAGCGGCCGGAGCCGTTCCGGCGGCCGGTCCCGACGCTGCGCATACCGCGGCCCCACGAACGGCATCGCCGTGCCTGTCCAACCTCCTCCGTCGGGCCCCCCGCTGGTCGCCCTGCTCGGCCCGACCAACACCGGCAAGACCCATCGCGCGGTCGCGCGGCTGCTCGAGCACCGCACCGGCATGATCGGGCTTCCCCTGCGCCTGCTCGCCCGGGAGGTCTACGACACCCTCACGGTGCGGGCCGGCGAGCAGGCGGTGGCGCTGGTCACCGGGGAGGAGAAGCGGGTGCCGGCCGCCCCCCGCTACTGGGTGTGCACGGTCGAGGCGATGCCCCTCGACCGGACCGTCGACTTCCTCGCCGTCGACGAGATTCAGCTCGCCGCCCACCCCGAGCGGGGGCACGTCTTCACCGACCGGCTGCTGCACGCCCGAGGCCGGCGCGAGACCTGGTTCCTGGGCTCGAACACGGTGCGGGGCATGGTGACGGCGCTGGTCCCCGACGTGACCGTCCGCGGCCACACCCGGCTCTCGACCCTGCGCCACCGGACCCGCCTGAAGGTCGGCGGGCTGCCGCCCCGCACCGCCGTCGTCGCCTTCTCGATGGCCCGGGTCTACGACCTCGCCGAGCGGGTGCGGGCGCGCCGCGGCGGCGCCGCGGTGGTGCTCGGCGCCCTGTCCCCCCGCGCCCGCAACGCCCAGGTCGCCCTCTACCAGAGCGGCGAGGTCGACTTCCTCGTGGCCACCGACGCCATTGGCATGGGGCTGAACCTCGACGTCGACCACGTCGCCTTCGCCGAGCTCACCAAGTTCGACGGCCGCACGAGCCGCAACCTCGACCTCGTCGAACTGGGTCAGATCGCGGGCCGGGCCGGCCGTCACCTGAACGACGGCACGTTCGGCGTCCTCGCGCCGGCGGACGAGCTGGCCCCGCGCGTGATCCGGGCCGTCGAGAACCACCGCTTTCCCGCCGCCCGCAGCGTGATGTGGCGCAACCGCGAGCTCGACTTCTCGGGCCTCGACGCCCTCATCGCCTCGCTCCACCGGCGGCCGGGCCGGCCCGGGCTGCGGCTGGCGACGCGCGGCGCCGACCACGACGCCCTGTGCGGCCTCGCCCTCGACCCCGTCGTCCGCGACCGCGCGCGGGACGAGCCGGGCGTCCGGCTCCTTTGGGACGTCTGCCAGATTCCCGACTACCGGCAACTCGTGCTCGAGGACCACGCGGCGCTGCTCGGCGACGTCTTCCGCCAGTTGACGGGTCGGTCGGGCCGGCTCTCGGCCGACTGGCTCGCGGAGCGCATCGGCCGCCTCGACCGGACCGGCGGCGACGTCGACGACCTGCTGACACGGCTCGCGTTCATCCGCACCTGGACGTACATCGCCCACCGCCCCGCCTGGGTCGCCGACCCCGGCCACTGGCAGGCGCGCACGCGGGCCATCGAGGACCGGCTGAGCGACGCCCTCCACGAGCGGCTGGTGGAGCGGTTCGTCGACCCCCGCCGCAACGCCCCCCGGGAGGCCCTCCCCCGGGACGACGCCGGGCTCCGCGACGCCGGCCCGTTCGCGGTCCTCGCCCGGCTCGTGCCCGACGCGTCCCCCGCGTCCGCGCGGCCCGCGGGCTGGCTCGAGCAGCTCATCGACGCACCGCACGAGGGCATCGAGATCGACGCGGGGGCGCACATCCGCTTCGCGGGAAGGCTGGTCGGACGCCTGGTGCGGGGCGCCGACCTGCTCCGTCCGAACGTGGTGGTGTCCGACGGCGTGACCCCCTCCCGGGGGCTCCGCCGCCGCGTCGAGAGGCGCCTGGTGGCGGCGGCCCGCGACCTCGCGGGCGAGGTCCTCGCGCCGTTGCGGGCCGACCGCCTCGGAGACCTGGGGGCGGCCGGGCGCGGCGTCGTCTACCAGCTCGAGCAGGGTCTGGGCACCGTCCTCGCCCGCGACGCGCGCGCGCAGCTCCAGGCCCTGACCCCGGCCGAGCGCCGGCTCCTCAGGCAGGCAGGCATCTGCCTGGGCCTGCACGTCGTCTACCTGCGGGGATCGCTGAAGGCGGGGCCGGTCGCGCGAAGGACGGCGCTGGCGGCGGCGTTCTGGGGCGCGGAGGCCGAGGCCGTCCACCCTCCGCCGGCGGCGGTGTCGATGCCGGCGGAGCCGGACCGGCCGCCCGCCCTCTACACCGCCGTCGGCTTCCCGGTCGCCGGCTCCCGCGCCGTCCGCGCCGACGTCCTCGAACGGCTCGTCCGCGACCTCCGGCGCCTCGCCCGGCAGGGCCGGTTCGACCCCGACGAGCCGGTGCGCCGCCGGCTCTCCTGCCCCCGAGGCGACGTCCTGCCGGTGGTCGAGGCCCTCGGCTACCGCGACGCCGGCGACGGCCACGTGATGCGGCCGCGGCCCCGCCGGCGACGGCCACCCGCGGCGTGACCGGCGGCCCCAACCGCAACGGCCCGTCTCGGCGCCGTTTCGCGCGGCGAGAACTCCCGGGGCGAACGCGGAGGACGGCAGACCCAAGTCGGAGAGCGGCGCGCCGTCAGGCGCCCAATCGAGTGGTCGGCGCCTCACCTGCCGACGTGCGAAGCGTTGCGTGCGTCTCTACCGCGCCGAGTCCTGGTGCATCCGCACGCGGACGGCACCGCGATCGGCCTCGATGCGCAGCACGGGGCCGCCGCCGTTGACGTCCCCGCGGAAGTCGCCGCCGCGCGACTCGAGGGTCGCCGGCAGGTCGCTCGAGAAGCCGGACCGGCGGGTGGTGGAGACGTCGACGGTCACGGCGCCGGCGGCGGCGAGCTCGACGTCGAGGTCGCCCCGGTCCATCTCGACCGCCGAGTCGCCCTCGACCGCGAGGTCGCGCAGGACCACGTCGCTGCGGTCGGCGTCGAGCCGCAGGTCGCCCCGCACCCCGTCGAGCACGACCTCCCGGGCGCGGTCGAGGCCGATGGCGATCGACCCCGCGAGGCCGCTCGCCTGGAACCTGCCCCGGTCGAGCTGGAGCGTCAGGGCCCCTTCGACGTCCCGGAGCTCGAGGTCGCTCCGGTCGAGGTCGAGCAGCAGCCGCCCCTCGAATCCCTCGAGGGTCGTCGCCGCCCGGTCGACCTCGAGGTCGAGGTCCGCCTCCCTCGGGACGCGGATCTCGTAGTGCACCCGCGGCAGCCGCCGGTTCCCGAACAGCCCGCCGCGCCGCGGCACCCCGCGGTAGTCGGTGCGGACGCGCACCGAGCGGCGGTTGCCCCGCACCTCGATGGCGGTGCCGTCCACCGCCTCGCGCGCGTAGTCGTCGTCGACGCCCGAAGGCGGCTCGATGCGGGCGACGATCTCGGCCGACGGGCGGTCCCACGACGTCAGCCGCACGCTTCCCCGGTCGGTCTCCAGCGCGAGCCGGCTGCCGGCCTGGAACTCCATGGTCCGGCTGAACGTCCGTTCCTGGGCCTCGGCGGCCGCGGCGGACACCACGCCCAGCCCCACCGCCAGAAGCACTCGACACGCATGCGGCATGGTCTCCTCCCAACTGCCTCTCGGGAATCGTCGCCACGGGAGTTTCGCGTCCGCGAAACTCCGAACGCGACCACGGGGTCGCGCGACGGCCTCCGACGGGCCGCCCGGCCGGCCCTCCGGGGTCCGCCCCGTTCTCCGTCGCGGACCGCCGGCTGCGGAAACACCGTCTCCGGGAGATTATATGAGCCGAGCATGTCTACGACACCGCACCCCGTCCTGTTCCCGGTCCGCCGCCCCGCCCGGTCTCGCCGGCCGCGGCCCGCGCCCACCGCCCGGCTGCTGCTGGCCGCGCTCCTGCTGCCCGGCGCGGGGCCGGCCACAGCCGGCGAGGCCCGGCCCGTCGCCCAGGACCAGGGGACCGCGAGCCCCGCCGCGAGCGCGCCGTCGGAGCCGCGCGAGCGCGGCGACGAGCTGCGCGTCTGGCTGGTGACGGCCGGCCCCGGCGACGCGGTGTGGGAGCACTACGGCCACAACGCCCTGCGGGTGCTGGACACCCGCACCGGACGCGACTACTCCTACGACTGGGGCATCTTCGACTTCCGGCAGGCCGACTTCATGGCGCGCTTCCTGCAGGGACGCATGCTCTACATGGTGGCGCGCCAGCGGACCGACGTCGTGCTCGACTTCTACCGCGAGACCGACCGCGAGGTGGTCCTCCAGGAGCTGGACCTCACCCCGGCCGAGAAGGCGACGCTGCGCGACGCGGCGAACCGGAACGCCCTGCCGCGCAACCGCGACTTCACCTACCAGTACTTCCTCGACAACTGCTCGACGCGCATCCGGGACCTGCTCGACCGCGTGCTCGGCGGCGCGCTGAGCCGCGCGTTCGAGGGGCAGGCGACGGGCCTCAGCTACCGGCACCACGCGCGGCGCCTCACGCAGGTCGATCCGCTCGTCTACACCGGGGCCGACCTCGCGCTCGGCTCGCCCGCCGACCGGCCGATCTCGGCGTGGGAGGAGCTGTTCCTGCCCCTGGCCCTGCGCGACCGCATCCGAGGGGTCCGCATCACCCGCGACGGCGAGACCCGACCCCTCGTGCGGGGGGAAGAAGTCCTGTACTCGTCCACGCGCCCGGCCGAGCCGGCGGAGCCGCCCGCTTGGCTCGGCCGCTATCTTGCCCTGGGGCTGGTGCTCGGGGCCCTGTTCGCGGCGGCGGGGGCCCGGCGGGTCCGGTCGTCGCCGGTCCTGCGCCGCGGCGTCCTCGCCCTCGCGGCCGGGTGGTCGCTCGCGGCCGGCGGGGCCGGGACCATCCTCGCCCTGCTGCTGGCCACGGACCACGTCTTCTCGTGGTGGAACGAGAACCTCTTCCTCGTCAATCCCCTGCCGCTGGGCCTCGCCGTCCTGCTGCCCCTCTCCACCCGGAGCGAGGCCTGGCGGGGACGCGCCCGCGCCCTCGCCACCGCCGTCGCGGCCCTCGGGCTCGGCGGCCTCGTCTGGCAGCTCGCGCCGGCCTCGACCCAGCCCAACGCGATGTTCTTCGCCCTCGCCCTGCCGGCCCACCTCGGCATCGCGTGGAGCCTCCGCCAGGGCGGGACGGCCGCCGGCGCGGACGGGGCCGGCGGCGGCGCGTGACCCCACGGCCGGTTAACCTCGCCGACATCGAACCGTCACGCCACCGACACAAGCCGGGACTACGCTGTCGGCGGACGCGCGGGGCGGCGGTGCTCGCTGTCGTGGTTCTGACGGCGGGTTGAGATCGGGCACCGACATCGGGTGACGACCGCTTCCCGTCAGGAACCACGGCGGCGACCACCGCCCTCCCGCGGCTGCTTCGTCGACCACCGCGAGCGCGCGTTTCGCGTCTACGACGACGCGACGCCGGCCCGCTGCAGCACCCCCTCCCTGACCAGCCGCGCCACCAGGGTCAGCTTCCCCTCCGCGTCCAGACAGTCGGGCAGGTCCCCGACCGCGAACTCGCCGGCCGTGGTCGCGAAGCGCAGCGCCGGCCATACGCCGACCGGCAGCCTGAGCTCGCGCCCGCAGAACCGGAGCAGGCACGTCCCGTCCTCCGTCACCGCCTCGGTGAGCAGCCCGGCGCGGCGCCGCACCCGCGAGCGGGGCGTCAGCGGGTCGCGGCGGAGCCGCTGGCCGAGCAGGTCGGTGAACAACGGGACGTCGGTGGCCAGCACCTCGTCGGCGAAGCGGCGCCACACCGCCTCGGGGTCGAGCCGCGACCGCACGAGGGCCAGCTTCTCGCCGAACAGCCGCTCCCGCTCGGCGGCGGGAAACCCCTCGTCGGCGAAACCGCGAGGGAGGTTCCGGCGCAGGGACTCTTCCTCGAGCGCCGCCGCGGTGACGCTCTCGACGAGGAACTCGGCCCAGGTGAACGCGGTGAGCCCCAGCGTGACGTGCAGCGACGACTCGCCCGTCGAGCGGGCGGCGTGCATGAGGCCGCGCGGCAGGTAGACGGCGCCGCCGGGGCCGAGCTCGAACTCGTCGCTGACGTCGCCCGGCGGCGTGCCGGGCACGAAGCGCTGGCCCCGGAGCGGCAGCCTCACCTTGGTGTCGTAGATCGTCCAGCGCTTCGTGCCGCTCACCTGCAGCACGAAGACGTCGTGGGTGTCCCAGTGGGGGGCGAAGCCCTGCGCATCGGGCGGGGTCAGGTACACGTTGGTCTGGACCCGCGACGAGAAGCGCCGACCGAGGGCGACGCAGAGCCGCGCCAGGGCCGGCACCCGCTTGTGGAGCTGGTTGAAGACGACGGTCGCGCCGCCGTCGAAGAACCTCGCGACCTCGAGGGGATGCACGCGGCCGGCGTCGTTCGTGTACTCGCGGGACGGGACGTTCCCGTCGCCGTCGCCGCGGACCAGGCTGATGTCGCGGTGACCGGCCGAGTGGGTGCCCAGCACGACGTCGAGGTCGGCCACCGAGAGCAGCTCGGCGTAGTAGGACGGCGACGCGCGCGGGACGTGCAGGAGCCGCTGCTCGTAGTAGTCGCGCTCGAACTCGGCCGTCGGCAGCGGGTCGATGAGCCAGGCGTACCAGTCGCGGTCCGCGGTCCCGCCGCCGTCGACCGGCGGTTCCGGCTCGGTGTGGTCCGTCCTCTTCATTTGTGCACTCCGTGCGATTGCAGCCGAATTGCCGCCGATGGCGCCGGCGTCAGGTTCCCCAGGATCGGATCGCGAGCAGCCGAGTGGTCCGTCCTCTTCATTTGTGCACTCCGTGCGATTGCAGCCGAATTGCCGCCGATGGCGCCGGCGTCAGGTTCCCCAGGATCGGATCGCGAGCAGCCGAATTGCCGCCGATCGCGCCCGGGGTCGGGCGGTTCCCCGGGATCGGATCACGAGTTGACAACCCCGGCAGGCCCCACTACGATACTGAGACTCGTTTTCATTTTACAGACTCAGGAGAAACGTGATGCGGAACCCGGAAGATCGGAAGCTCGGCGCGGATACCCCGGAATCGCCGATGTCGCTGACCGACGACGACATCACCAGCGTGCGGGTCGACCGCCGCTCGTTTCTCTCGCGCGCGGTCGCGGCCGGCTCCGTCGCCGCGGCGGCGGCCCTGACCGCGGCCTGCCCCGGCGGCACCGACTCCGACGGCGGCGGCGACGCGGGCTCGCCCGCGACCGACTCCGACCAGGCGACCGACTCCGATCAGGCCACCGACTCCGATCAGGCCACCGACTCCGACGGCGCCCCGTAGAACGCGCGACGGCGTCGGCCCACCTCGCGCGGTGACCAGCCGAAACCCCGGCCGCCGCCCAGGAGTCGGCGCCGCAGAACGGCGCGGATTCCTGGAGGGTCGGTCGGGCGCCAAGCGGAGCCCGCAGGCGACGACTGGCGGGCTACCGACCGAACCAGCCGCAGCCCCCGGCCGCGGCCTGCCGTCCAGAGACCCGACCGGACATGTCCCTGCGCAGGGCGATCTTCTGGATCCACCTGGCTGTCGGCGTCACCGCCGCCGTCGCCGTCCTCGTGATGGCGGTGACCGGCGTCCTCCTCACCTACCAGGAGCAGCTCGAGCGGTGGGCGCTTCGCGGCTATCGCGCCGACCCGGCGCCCGACGCCGCCCCGCTCGCGCTCGACGAGCTGATCGCGCGCGCCGGCGGCGAGACGCCGGCCGGCCTCGTCGCGTCCGTGGCCCTGAGCCGGGATCCGCGGGATCCCGCGGTCCTCGGGCTCGGCGACGGCGCCGCCGTCCACGTCGACCGCTTCACCGGCGAGCGGCGGGGCGGCGGCGACACGCAGACGGGGCGCTTCCTCCGCGGCGTCATGTACGTCCACCGGTGGTTCGCCCTCGAAGGGGAGTACCGCATCGTCGGCCGGACGATCATGGCGACCGCCAACCTCGGCTTCCTGTTCCTGCTCCTGAGCGGGGTCTACCTGTGGTGGCCTTCGCGGGGAGGCCGCGCCGCCTGGAGGCGGGCGCTGTGGTTCCGACGCGGACTCCGGGGACGGGCCCGCGACTTCAACTGGCACAACGTGATCGGCTTCTGGTCGGCGGTCCCGCTCGCGGTCATCGTCGCGAGCGGGGCCACCATCTCCTACCAGTGGGCCGCCGACCTCGTCCACCGGCTGGCCGGCGACGCGCCGCCGTTCCAGCAGTCGCCGCAGCAGTCCGCATCCGTGACGCGGGGCGACCCGCCCGTCACGCCGGACCCGACGGGCCCGCCGGTCGAGCTGCAGGCGCTGGCCGCGAAGGCCGTCGCCGGGACGCCGGGATGGCGAGCCCTCACCATCAGCCTGCCCGAATCGGCTCGCGACCCCGTCGTGGTCGCGGTCGACCGCGGCAACGGCCGCCAGCCGTCGAAGCGCGAGGACCTGCTGTTCGACCGGGCCACCGGCGATCTCGTCGGCCGCGGCGGCTATCCCACCTTCAGCCCCGGCTTCAAGGCCCGCCGGTGGCTGCGGTACGCGCACACCGGCGAGGTGTACGGCGTCGTCGGGCAGTCGATCGCCGGCGCCGTATCGCTGGGCGCCGCCGTCATGGTCTGGACCGGCATCGCGATGAGCTGGCGCCGCTTCTTCGGCGTGGCCGGCCGCGGGTGACGGCCGGCCACCGCGCCGGAATCACGCCAGATCGAAGCGATCGAGGTTCATCACCTTGTCCCACGCGGCCACGAAATCGCGCACGAAGGCCGGCTGGGCGTCGTCGCAGGCGTAGACCTCGGCGATGGCGCGGAGCTGGGAGTTCGAGCCGAAGACGAGATCGACGGCGGTGCCCGTCCACCTGACCTCGCCGGTCCCGCGGTCGCGCCCCTCGAACCCGTCGCCGTTCGCCTCCCAGGCGGTGTTCATGTCGAGCAGGTTGACGAAGAAGTCGTTGGTCAGCGCCCCCGGCCGCTTCGTGAAGACACCCTGGTCGGACCGCCCCACGTTCGCGTTCAGGACGCGCAGGCCGCCCACGAGCACCGTCATCTCGGGCGCGCTCAGGGTCAGCAACTGCGCCCGGTCCACGAGCAGCGCCTCCGCGGCCTGCCGGTGTCCGTTCCCGAGGTAGTTGCGGAACCCGTCGGCGGTCGGCTCCAGCACCGCGAACGACTCCACGTCGGTCTGCTCCTGCACCGCGTCGGTCCGCCCCGGCGAGAAGGGCACCTCGACGTCGTGCCCGGCGCTCTTGGCGGCCTGCTCGACGGCGGCGCACCCGCCCAGCACGATCACGTCCGCGAGCGAGACCTTCTTTCCGCCCGCCTGCGCGCGGTTGAAGTCGCCCTGAATGCCCTCCAGGACGCCCAGCACGTTCGCCAGCTCGGCCGGCTGGTTGACCGCCCAGTCCTTCTGGGGGGCGAGGCGGATGCGCGCCCCGTTGGCGCCGCCGCGCTTGTCGCTGCCGCGGAAGGTCGAGGCCGACGCCCACGCGGTCGAGACGAGCTGGGAGACCGTCAGCCCCGAGCCGAGGATCCGGCCCTTGAGGGCGGCCGCGTCCTCGGCGTCGATCAGCGCGTGGTCGACGGCGGGCACCGGGTCCTGCCACAGGAGCGGCTCGTCGGGCACCTCGGGGCCGAGGTAGCGCGAGACCGGCCCCATGTCGCGGTGGGTCAGCTTGAACCACGCGCGCGCGAAGGCGTCCGCGAACTCGTCGGGGTTCTCGTGGAAGCGCTTCGAGATCGGCGCGTAGATCGGGTCCATCCGCAGGGCGAGGTCCGTCGTCAGCATCACCGGGGGGTGCTTCTTCGACGCATCGTGGGCATCCGGCACCGTGCCCGCGCCCCCGCCGTTCGCCGGCACCCACTGGTGCGCCCCCGCCGGACTCTTCGTCAGCTCCCACTCGTAGCCGAACAGGGTGTCGAAGAAGCTGTTGTCCCAAGTGGTCGGGGTGGGCGTCCAGGTGCCCTCCAGCCCGCTCGTGATCGCGTCGCCGGCCTTGCCGCTGCCGAAGGCGTTCTTCCAGCCCAGGCCCTGCTCGGCGATGGCCGCGCCCTCGGGCTCGGGGCCGACGTGCGTGTCCGGGGCGGCGCCGTGGGTCTTGCCGAACGTGTGGCCGCCGGCGATGAGGGCCACCGTCTCCTCGTCGTTCATCGCCATCCGGCCGAACGTCTCCCGGATGTCCCGGCCCGCGGCGACCGGGTCCGGCTCGCCGTTGGGCCCCTCGGGATTCACGTAGATCAGGCCCATCTGCACCGCGCCGAACGGCTTGGCGAGGTCCCGGTCGCCGCTGTAGCGCTCGTCGCCGAGCCACTCGGTCTCGGAGCCCCAGTCGATGTCCTCCTCGGGCTCCCAGACGTCCTCGCGCCCGCCGGCGAAGCCGAACGTCTTCAGGCCCATCGACTCGATGGCGCAGTTGCCGGCGAGAATCATCAGGTCGGCCCAAGAGAGCCTCCGGCCGTACTTCTGCTTGACCGGCCACAGCAGCCGCCGCGCCTTGTCGAGGTTCCCGTTGTCGGGCCAACTGTTGAGGGGGGCGAAGCGCTGCGTGCCCGAGGCGCCGCCGCCGCGGCCGTCGTGGATGCGGTAGGTGCCGGCGCTGTGCCACGCCATGCGGATGAACAGGGGACCGTAGTGGCCGTAGTCGGCCGGCCACCAGGCCTGCGACGTCGTCATCACCGCCTCGATGTCCTTCTTCACCGCGGCCAGGTCGAGCGACCTGAACGCCTCGGCATAGTCGAACGCCTCGCCCATCGGGTCGGCCGCCGGCGAGCTCTGGTGGAGCACCTTCAGGTTCAGTTGATCCGGCCACCAGCGCAGGTTCGCGGCGGCCCCGGCCGCCGTGTGCATCACCGGGCACCCGCCCTGGCTCGCGGTCTTGTCCTCAGCCGTGTCGTGCATGTCCTTCAATCCTCTCTGTTCTCGATGGTTCCGTTCTTGGCGCCGCGACGAACGCGGCAGCCGGGGCAATACCCCCAATAGACGATCTCGGCCTCGTCGATCGCGAAGCCGTGGTCGTCCGCGGCGGTGAGACAGGGCGCCTCGCCGACGGCGCAGTCGACGTCGACCATGAGGCCGCAGGCGCGGCACACGAGGTGATGGTGATTGTCGCCGACGCGGTCCTCGTAGCGTGCGGGCGACCCCGCCGGCTGAATCCGCCGGGCGAGGCCCTTCCCGACCAGCGTGCCCAGCGTGTCGTACACCGCCTGGCGGGAAATCGACCCGATGCTCCCCCGCACGTCGTCGGCGAGCTCGTCGGCGGTGGCGTGCGGGTGGGTCGACACCGCCCGCAGCACGGCCAGCCGCTGGGCCGTGACCTGCAACCCGTGCCGCCTCAGGAGCCGCTTGGCGTCCTCGTTCACCACCCCCAAGTGCATCACGTATTCTGGACAGAGTCAAGTATCAGGCTCTATCGAGGATGACAGGTGACCGGCGCCCCCCGGACTGCGTCGGCCGGCCTGAATCACACCGCGGGTAGCGATGACGCGCAGGATCGGGCGCAGGCGTCCCCGCGCACTCGGCAAGAAGGGTTGCGGCGCAGCGCCCGGCACGCCGACCCGGGCGCCGTCCGTGGTCGGGATCAATCCGGCGGCCAACGTGAGAACACGACCCCGACGACACTCGCGACTGAACTCCGGACCGGGCCGCTCGTGCTGTCAGGGGCCGATGCGTGCTACGCTATGGGGTCGGACGGTGGGCCGCTAGCTCAACTGGTAGAGCAGCAGACTCTTAATCTGCGGGTTCGGGGTTCGAGTCCCTGGCGGCTCACCAAAATAGACCCAGGGTGAACCGCTGGCCGCGCCGGGATTGCGAATCCTGAAACCGGCTCCAGCCGCTGGTTGGCCAGAACCGTTCCTCGGAAAGCAGGCGCGGACGACCGGACGATCCCCCGCCACGGCGATGGTGGACTCAGGGCTGCCCCGACGTGGAGCCGTCCGTCGGCCTCCGGCGCAGTTCGCTACCAGGCGCGCGAATCCTCGTCGAACACCGAGTTGGGCAGACTGTACGAGTGCTCGTACTGGCCCAGGTCCGACACTTCCAGCATGTCCAGGAGGCGCGCGCTCGACCGCCGCCGGCCCAGGGGCGGCAGAACCAGTCGGAGCAGCCGGTCCCCGAAGTTCCTGAGCTGCAGGAACGGCAGCTCCTTCTTCAGCTTCCCCTTGGGAAACCTCAGCTTGTCGGCCTGCTCGTTGCCTATCAGCTCCCGCGACACCTGATAGACGTACGCCGCCTTCGAGCGACGTTCCGCCGGCTCGGTGAAGCCCAGCACGATCGGCGCGCTGTTGATGATGCTGTTGCCCATGATGATCGAATCGAAGTCGGGCGGCGGCTCGCACCGCACCGCGACCTCGAATGCCCGGACCGCCGCCGCGAAGTCGCGAAACAGAATGTCCTCCGGCACCCCCATGACACGGGCCGTATAGCGCCAGACGTGGACGTACGCCTCGCGTTCCCGGTCATCGAAGTCGCCGCCGAGGCGCGTCACGTGCTGCATCAGCCGCCCCGAGAAGGTCGCGGCGCCCAGGAGCATGTGCGCGGCGCTGAGGGGCATTCCGTACGTCGCGGCGTCCCATTCGTCCGACTGCTTCCTAATCAGCATTCTCGCCTGCGCGTGCACGAGGCGGATTCTCAGGCTCAGCGTCCACCCGTCGGCCCCCGGCTCCATGCCGCCCGGCAGGTACTGCTCGAGGAGCTGCAGCAGGTTCTGCTTGAGGCGGCGAACGCCGTTCGTGACGATGCGGCTGCGAATGCGGAACGACTTGCTGATCAGCGTCGAGAAGCCCTCGATGATCGCGCCGGCGATCAGGCCGCCGAGCACCATGTCCGAGTTCCGCAGAAAGGCCCGCGTCGCGCTCATGGCCAGCTCGGGGTCGAACCAGCCCGGCACCACCGCCGACTCGGCGACGAGGCGCCGGAGAGACTCCGGCGTGTCGGCGGGCAGCTCGTCCCAGTGCTCGAGCGTGGCCGCGATGATGCCGTGCACCTGCCTCGGCGTCGCAATGGCGGCCAGCTCTTCCACGACGGCGTCCGCCGCCGGATCGCCGACGGTCGTGTGGCGGATGTACATCTCCGCGAACTCGGGGTCCACCCTCCGGGCGGCTTCGTAGCCGTCAACGTAACAGGAGGGTATCTTCAGCCCGGTCTCTCCCAAGGCGCCACTCCATTTCATTGCCGCACCGGCCGCGCGCGCACGCGAATGCCAGCGTGTTTCCGCTCCTTCACCGCGCCGCCGAACCCGTCACTGCCTGCGCCCCGGCGCGTTCCTCGACTTTGACCCGAAAGCCCGACACCCCGACGCCGATGTTCTCCCGCGCCGGGGCCGCGCTCGTCGTCGGCTCGAGCCGAAGACGCTGCGTGACGGCCGCAACCGCGAACACGAACAGCATCGCGGCCAGGTCCGACCCGGAACAACTGTGCGGGCCTTCGCCGAACGGAATGCAGGCGTGCTCCGGACGCGGCGGACCGCACGGCCCCGAGTCGTCCAGCCAACGTTCCGGCCGGAACTCGCCGGCGCGCTCACAGTGCCGGTCCTTGTGATGAAGCACCCGCATGCCGACATACGTCAGGGTCCCCTTCGGAATGAGATACCCACCCAGCACGCAGTCTTCCCGCGCTTCCCTGGCCCGCATCACGTAGGCCGGCGGCTCCAGCCGGAGCGTCTCCCTGAACACCGCCTGCAGGTACGGGAGCCGGTCGTAGTCCGCCGCATGCACCGGGCGATCGCCCAGCACGCCGACCACCTCCCGTTCCACTCGACGGCGCACCTCCGGATTGCGGGCGAGGTGATGGAAGGCGAAACAAACGACCGTCGTCGGCGCGTCCGTGAACGCGCACATGAAGGCGATGATCTCGTCGCGGAGGGCCCGGTCGTTCTCGTAGGACCAGTCGGCGAGGCCCTGGTCGGCCGCCCGGACGAGATGTGAAATGAGGTCGCGGCCCTCATGGGACGACGTACGGGCCCTGCGAATGGCGTCGTAGATGGCCTCGTCGAGCGCCGCCGTGGGCGGCTTCGGACCGACCTTCTTCAGCGATTCGCCGAACGGAAGGAGATCCAGAAGCATGGCCGCCTTCAACAACCTCATGATGCGCAACCCATGATCGCGGTGAACGTCCTGGCCGATGACCGTCCTGACCACCGCGTCCCACGCGTAGCGTTCCACGTGCGACCGGAGATCGACGACGCTTCCCGGCCGCAGCCGGTCTCGAAGTTTCGCGGCCTGCTCGCTGACGACCTGCCGGTATCCGTTCAGTCGGTCGCCGGCGAACGCCGTCCTCACGAGGTCGCTGCGCCGGCGGTGCTCCTCGCCGGTGTGCACCGGCAGGCAGCCGTACTCCATGAGCTTGTTCGGCTCCCGGCCGCCGGGCGCCCACGGCGGGAACAGCGGCTCTCTCGTGACGAGAACCTCGCGGATGAGGTCGGCGTCGAACACCGCGCAGCACTTCAGACGCGGCAGCTCGTAGTAGACGATGTCGCCGTACTCCTCGTGCAGCCGCTCCATGAAGTCGGCATAGCGAAAGAGGCGCAGAAAGTAGTTGCACAGGCGACGCCCTCTCGGCCCCGGCGGCAACGCCGGCCTGCCGCGTGCAGAGTGATTCATTGCGCCGTCCCCCCACCGTCGCGCACCGGCCTGCGCTCGCGCACGGTCACCGGCACGGGCCCCTTCACGCCGAGCCCCAGCAACTCGGCCCTGAACGGCTCGTTCGAAGTGCGCTCCAGACGCATTCCCTGAGCGCAGGCGGCCAGGGTCAACACCACCAGCACGGTCGCGAACTCATCCCCGAGGCACGTGTGCGGTCCGATGAAGAAGGGCGTATAGGCGTGCGGCGGGTGGAACGACCGCGAGCCGTCCAGCCAGCGTTCGGGCCTGAACTCGTCCGCGCGTTCCCAGTGCGCCGGGTCGCGCTGCGACTCGCCGAGGCACGGTTGGGCGATGGCGCCCCTCGGAATCAGGTAGCCGCCGACGACGCAGTCTGCCGACGCCTGGCGCCAATGCGACGTGCTGGCGTACGACGGCGGCGAGAGGCGGGCGCTCTCCTTGAAGACGGCCTGCGTATAGACGAGCCTGCCGTAGTCCGCGCCGGTGATGGGACGGTCCCCCAGGACCTCGTCCACCTCCCGTTCCAACCGCACGCGCGCGTCCGGGTGCCGCGTGAGCAGATCGAGCGACCAGACCAGCGCCATCATCGGCGAGTCGACGGAGCCGAGCACGATCATGTACATCTCGTCGCGGATCTCGCGGTCGCCGCCGCTGAACGGACATCCCTTCTGCCCATCCGCCGTCCGAACGACGTGGGAAGCGATGTCGCCGCCGGCATGGGAGGCATCGCGCGCCCGCCCAATGGCCCCGTACACGGCGGCGTCCATCGCCTCGAGGGCTCTGCGGGCGCGCCGGTTGCCGGGGAGCGGCAGGCTCTTGATCAGCCCCGACCCCGGGAAGTAGCTGAGCCCCCAGTCCCGCTTGACGGCGGCCGCCGCGTCCCACGCGACCTCGGGCGGCACCCGCGGCTCCCGGCCGAGAATGGAATCGAGCAGGGCGCTGCACGTCAGGCGCCCCATCTCCAGCTTGTAGTCCAGGACCTGTCCCGCGCGCCACTTCTCTTTCGCCGCCCGAACGTTTTCGGCGATGACATCGGCGTAGGCGCGCATGCGGTCCTCGGTGAACGCCCCGCCGAAGACGTCGCGCACCTGCAGATGGTGCGGGCCGTTGTCCCGAGGCATGCACGGGGTCTCGATGACCCCGAATCCCGCGGGGTCCGAGAAGGCCGGAAATTTGTCCACCTGCTCGACGAGCACCTCTCTGATGAGGTCCGCGTCGAACAGGGCGCAGAACCGCAGCCCCGGAAGCTCGTAGAAGACGATCTTTCCGTATTCCTTTCGAAAGCGGGCCATCTGGCCGCGAAAATCGCGCCCGCGGTCGAGGAGGTTGCGCAGCCGTCGTCCCTTCGGACCCGGGGGAAGACTCGGTTTTCCGTCCTGCATTCGACCCTCGTTCCCTTCCTGCAATCGTCCCGCGCTCCCCGCCGGCTCCGGCCCGCCACTCGTCTTCCGTTCCGCCCGGCGCCCAACCAACCCGGCAGGATTCCGCGCGGTTCCAGGTCGCTGACTCCTGGCAGAACCTCTTCGCGCCTCATCCCGACGCGGGCGGCGCGCCCGTGGCCGCTTCGCGCAAGGCCGGTCTCCACGACGTCGCTCCGAAGTAAAGCGCCGCCAGCGCCGGCACCACCATCATCAGAATGGCCGTGGCGAACAGGAGGCCGAACCCCAACGACACCCCCAGCGGACTGAGGAACTGCGCCTGAATGCTCCGTTCGAAGATCAGCGGCGTGAAGCCCAGGAAGGTCGTCAGCGACGTCAGCATGATGGGGCGGAAGCGGCCCTTCGCCCCGTCGACGACGGCGGCCTTCACCGGCGCCCCCTGCCCGAGACGCTCGCCGATGAAGTCGATCATCACGAGGGAGTCGTTGACCACCACCCCCGTGAGTCCGATGATGCCCCACAGGGAGGCCGAGCTCAGGCTGATCCCCATGACCAGGTGGCCCAGAATCGCCCCGACGACTCCGAAGGGAATGGCCGCCATGACGATCAGCGGCACGACGTAGGAGCCGAGCGGAATCGCCAGCAGCGCGTAGATCGCCAGCAGGGCCAGCATCAGGCTGCGGTTCAACGCGCCGAACGACTCCGCCTGTTGCTGCTGCTGCCCGCCGAAGGCGTAGGTCAGGCCCGGATGGACGCCCGCGAGCTCCGGCAGGACCGTGCCGGTGAGGACCCCCGCGGCTTCGCCGCCCGTGATCACGCCGGCGTCGACGTCGGCAGTCACGGTGACGACGCGCCGGCCGTTCTTGCGCCGAATCGAAGACGGCGAGTGCCCCAGGCTGACCGCGGCGACGCGGCTCAACGGAACTTCGGCTCCGTCGGGGGTGCGAACGAGGTAGCCCTCGAGGTCCGCTATCGAGTCCCGGTCTTCGACCGGCAGGCGCACGTACACCCGGACGTCCTCGCGTCCCCGTTGCACCCGCAGGGCCTCGTCGCCGAAGAACCCGGCGCGGACCTGGCGCGCCAGCGCGTCCAGCGTGAGCCCGAGGGTGCGCGCTTCGGGCCGCAGCTCGACGTGGAGCTCCTGGACGCCCGCGGTCCGGTCGGAGCGCACGTCGAAGACCCCGCTCAGCTCGCGAAGCTCGTTCACGACCGACGCCGCGATCGGACCGAGACGGTCGGGGTCGGGGTGCGACAGCTCGACATGCACCGGAAAGCCCAGGTCGAGCAGGTCGGCCCCGAAGGTCAGGCTGCGGGCCTCGGGCATGTCGCCCGCCTCGTCGCGCCAGGCCTGCGCGAACGCCTCCGCCCGGATGTCCCTCTCCTCGGCACCGAGAAGCCTGAACTCGACGGCGGCGATGTTGGCCTGCGGGTTGAGGGCCGGTTCCTGCTCGATGGAGCCTCCCAGCGTGCGGGCCCTCGCGCCGACGGCGAGATTCACACCGGTGAGCAGGTCCGGCGCCTCCGCGGGCCGGGCACGGGACAGGCGATCGAGGGCCCGGTGCCCCGCCGCCTCCAGCTCCCGGGCCAGCTCGCCCGTCCGTCGCGCCGGGGTCCCGTCCGGCATCACCAGATTGGCGGTCACGATGTCCGACTCGACCGCCTCGATGAAGATCACGCCGACGGCGCCCGACGCGACGAGACCGACGGAGAGCATGATCAGTCCGCCGCCGCCCGCGAGCACCACCGCGGGGCTGCCGGTGGCGAACCGCAGCCCCCGGTCGAGAGGCCCCTCCACGAACCGTCTCAACTCCCGGTCGACCCCCCGCTGCACCCGGGAGAAGAAGCGCTCGACGACGTTGGCGGGCGCGCGGTCGGGACCCGGCAGGTGGGAGAGGTGGTTCGGCAGCACCAGCAGGGACTCGACCAGGGAGACGAGCAGCACCGAGATCAGGATGATGGAGAGCGGGCGCATCATCGCGCCGATGGGGCCCGGAATCAGCAGGAGAGGCGCGAAGGCGCCCACGGTGGTGAGAACCGCGAAGATCAGGGGCCGCTTGATCCGCCGGGCGCCGCGGGTCGCCGCGACCACCCCCGGCGCCCCTTTCCGGCGCTCGGCGTACACGTTCTCGGCCACGACGATGGCGTCGTCGACGACGATGCCGACCGCGAGAATGAAGGCGAACAACGAGATCGTGTTGATGGAGACGTCGAAGGCCAGCGCGCCGGACAGGGCGCCGAGGAAGGCAATCCCGATCCCCGCCGCCACCCACGCCGCCAGCCGGATCTCCAGGAACAGCGCCAGCGCCCCGAGCACGAGCAGGAACCCCAACGCCCCGTTCTCGAGGAGAAGATCGAGCCGGCTCTCGTAGACCTCCGCGTCGTTGTTCCAGATTTCGACCGCCACCCCGGCGGGAAGCGCCGGGACCACCCGGCGACTCAGGTGTTCTTCGACCGCCGCCACGACCTCCATCACCTGCTCGTCGTTGGAGCGGTAGACCTCGACGAACGCCGCCTGCCGTCCGTTGTAGCGAACGAGCAGGTCGACGTCCTCGAAGCCGTCGCGCACCTCGGCGATGTCGCCCAGGCGCACGACCGTCCCGTCGGCACGGCTCAGGACGATGATGTCCTCGAAGTCCTGCTGGTCGTGGCGCCGCCCCGTCGTCCGGACCCGCACCTGCGCGTCCCTCGTCTCTATTCGGCCTCCCGACAGATCGAGGGCGCCGAGGCGGACCGCGTCCGAGACGTCCGTCAGCGTCAGGCCGAGGGCCCGCAAGCGGTGGAGCGGCACCTCGATGGATATCTCGTAGCCGCGCACTCCGCTCGTTTCCACGTAGGAAACCTCGGGAAGCGCGGCGAGCTCGTCCTCGATGCCGTAGGCCAGCTCCTTGAGCGCGCGCTCCGGGACGTCGCCGTAGACCACCAGGCGGATCACGCTCTGGCGGTTGGTCATCTCGCGGACGTCCGGCCGCTCTGCCCCGGCGGGGAGGGTCTGGATGCGGTTCACCGCCGACTCGACGTCGTCGAGCACGCGCCCCACGTCGGCGTCCGTCTCGAGCGCGGCGACGACCGAGGCCAACCCCTCCGCCGCCACCGACGTCACCTCCCGGACTCCGGCGAGCGACGCGACTCCCTCCTCGATCTTGACGACTATCGATTCCTCCACCTCGCTCGGGGTGGCGCCGGGGTAGGCCACGGAGACTTCGACGGCATTCAGGGAGACCGTGGGAAAGGCCTCCTGGACCAGGCCGGGAAGCGACAGCAGCCCCCCCGCCACGATGAAGAACATGAGCAGGTTGGCGGCAACGCCGTTCCTCGCCATGTAGGCGATGGGGCCGCGCGATTCCTCGGCCGACAGGCCGTCCGGGCTCATCGGTCCCCCCCGGCCGCCGTTCGCACCGCCATCCCCTCGGTGGCGATCTCGATGCCCCCCACGACCACCGGCTGGCCCGCGCGCAGGGCGCCGGTCAGGTACACGTCGTCGTCGGAACGCTGCAGGACGCGCACGGGAACGATGGTCAGCGCACCGTCGCGCACCGCCCACACCTCGTCGCCGGGCCGGAGGGCCGCGCGGCGCACCCGGAAGTAGTCGTCGGGGGTTAGGCCCCGAATCTCGACGTCGACGAATTTCCCCACCAGCAGGGGCGGGCTCCGAACCTCGCCGCCGCCCTCCCCCACGTCGGCGCGCAGCCCGGCTCCCTCCACCGGGAGCCCGCCCGCGAAGGGGTCGGGCACCCGCACGATCACGTCGAGGGTCCGCGTCGCTTGGTCGAGAGCCGCCTCGACCCGGTCGACGTAACCCGCCCAGGCATGGTTGGCTTCGCCATACTCGGCGACGACGCGGACCGCGACCCGACGGTCCGCGTCGCCGGCCCTCAGGTCCCACAGACCGGGTATGAGCGCGGCGTCCGCGTCGGAGAGCGGGACCACCACCTCGACCGCGTCCGCTGAGTAGAGGCGGCCCACCGCCCGGCCGGCCGCCACGAACTGGCCGGCGTCGACCGACTCGCTCCTCACCCAGCCCGCGAACGGCGCGTGCACCTCGGTGCGCGAGAGCATCAGCTCGGCCTCGGCCACCGCGATGCGGGCCATCTCCAGGACGGCCCGCGCCGCCTCCACCTGGGGCTCCCACAGGGCGAGGGGACCGGCGTCGGCGGCCGGCGCGCCGTCTCCCTGGCGGCGCCGGAACCGCTCGTACTGATCGCGCGCGATGCGGGCCTCCTCCTCCACCATCAGCAGCTCGACCTCCTGCCCGGCGACGGCCGCGCGCGCCCGCTCCACCCGGTGGCGGTGCTCGGCGTCGTCGAGTCGAAAGAGCGCCTGCCCCCGGCGGATACGTCCGCCGCTCTGGAAAGCCGGGCTCACCCAGACGACGCGCCCGCTGATCTCGGCCGCCACGTCTATCTCCGCGCGCGGCCGCACCGTCCCGGCCCCGTACACGGGGATGGGGCCGGCGCCAACGGTCACGGGCTCGGTGACCGCGAAGGGCGCCCGGGAGGGAGGCTCCCGGCGGGCCGGCTCGGGCCGCAGGGAGGCCATGAAGGAGGCCGCCGCCGCCGATCCGATCAGGATGGCGGCGGCCACGAGGTAGCCCGTTCGTCGACTCATCTACTCCTTCGGTCCTCCGCCGGCAGATCCCCCGGTCCTCCCGCCGGCAGAGACGCCGCCATCAGCGGTTCTCCGGGGACCGGCTCCGGGGCGGTCCATGCCCCTCCCAGCGCGCGGTGCACCGCGAGCCGGGCCAGGGCGAGGTTCCGCTCCGACGCCGCGAGGGCCGACTCGACGTTCAGCACCGTGCGCGACGCGTCCAGGAAGTCGGCGTAGCCGCCCACCCCCGATGCGTAGCGCTCGGACCGCAGGTCGAGGGTCGCCTGCGCCTCCTCTCGCGCCTCCGCGAGCAGGGCGTGGCACCGGCCCTCGTTGCGCAGGCCGGCCAGCGCCGCCTCGACCTCGTTGACGGCCGTCACCACGGTCTGCCCGTAGGCGGCGGCCATCTCGTTGAAGCGGGTGTGCGCGAGGGCGACGTTGCCCGCCAGCCGGCCCCCGTCGAAGACCGGCGCGAGCAGGTTCGACAGCAGGTTGCCGAACCACTGCTGCACGTTGAAGAGCCCGGCCGCGTCCGTCGTCTGAAGCCCGATCGAGCCCGTGAACGACAGCGAGGGCATCAGCTCGGCGCGCCGCGCGTCGATGTCGTGCCCCGCCGCCTCCAGCCGGTGCCGCCCCGCCCGCACGTCCGGACGCTGCCGCAGCAGATCGGCGGGAACCCCCACCGGCACCGGGTCCGCCGCCCGCACCGGGGCCGGCCTGTCCGGGAGCAGCCCCGCCACGTCCTCCCGGTAGCCCCCCAGGAGCACGGCGAGGCGCGCCTCGGCCCCGGCGAGCCGGTCATCCAGTTGCGGCAGACCCGCCTGGGTGTTGCGCAGGTCTTCGCGCACCCGGTAGAGATCCAGCGAGTCGGTCAGCCCGCGGTCGTAGCGGGTCTCGGCCAGCCGCTCCCGCTCCTCGAGAACATCGACGGTGTCGCGGGCGATCGCCATCTGCCGCCGGGCGTCGGCGATGTCGAAGTACGCCGCGACGGCCTCCGCCAGCACGCCGATGCGCGCCGCGTGCGCGTCCCACTCCGAGGCCAGCAGCTCCGCCCCCGCCGCCAGCGACGCATGGCCGACACGACCCCAGAAGTCGAGCTCGTAGGCGAAGTCCGCGCTCAGGGAATACGTGGCGAGCCCCAGCCGCTCCGGCAGGGTGAAGCCCCCGGCCCCGTCGCCCAGCACGTCCTCCAGCCCCAGCTCCCGGAGCTGCGCGCCGATGCCGGCGTTGACCGGCACGTCGAAGCGGTCTGCCCCCGCGCGCACCCCGACCGCCGGCACGATCGCGGCGTCGGCCAGCCGGGCCCGCACCCGCGCCTGCTCGACGCGCGCAACCGCGCCCGCCATGTCGAAGTTCGAGTCGAGCACCGTCTCGACGACCTCGTCGAGCACCGGGTCGGCGAAGGCCCGCCACCATTCCAGGGGCGTGTGGGGGCCGGGGGCGTGTTCTTCGGCGAACACGCCGGGCGGCTCCGGCAGCGGCTCCGACGCGAGCTCGGGCAACCGGGCATCGGGCGACAGCGCGCAGGCCGCGCAGACGCAGCCCGCCAGGGTCGACAACATGCGGCGGCCGGCCCGCGCAAGGCGACGCGTTCGAGGGGTTGCGAGCGGCACGCTGGAATGCACTCCTCGCCTGTCGCGCACGACGAGCGCGCCCGACGGCTCCCGGAGTCGACAGGCGGCGTTCATTCGTCCTGAACGCGCAACTACGGAAGACCGCGCGCCAGAAGGCCGTCGAGCGCCAGCTTGAACCACGCGGTGAACGCCCCTGGCTCTTCGGCGAGCCGTGACTGGATCGCCGCCAGGCGTTCCCACCTCCATGCGCCCACCTCGCGCTCGTCAGGCGCGGGAACACCCTCGAACCGACCGACGACGACATGGTCGAACTCGTGCTCCACGAGCCCGCCGTCCAACGCGGCTCGATAGACGAAGCCGAACACGGCCCGGAGCGGGCAGTCGAGGCCCATTTCCTCGCGCAGCCGACGGTGGGCCGCCTCGAGCAGAGACTCTCCCGCCCGCGGATGGCTGCAGCAGGTGTTGGACCACAGGCCGCCGGAGTGGTACTTGCGGTCCGCCCGCCTCTGCAACAGCAGGCGGCCGGCCTCGTCGAAGACGAAGACCGAGAATGCGCGGTGCAGGATCCCCTTCCGGTGAGCCGTCATCTTGCCGACGAATCCGGTTTCCCGGTCGTGTTCGTCGACCGCAATCAGCAAGGTGTCGGAATCGTCCATGCCCGTCGGATCTCCAGACTCGCGCCAGCCCGCGCGCGCGCACCTGCGGAGCGGCCAGCCATGTATGAACCCCCTTTTGGTCGAGTTGCGCGGCTACACACCGGACACTCATTGTCGGTCGGCAGTGTAGAGCACGGATTCGTTCGTGTCGATACGTCGATGTCGAATCCCGAAGCGTCAAACGCCTGCCGTTTTGGCAATTCCATTGAGTGCGGGCGAAGTCTACGGACAGTTGCACGGAGAACACCGGGTCCGTCTTGCTTCTTGCCATAATTCCATTGCTGGAAAAAAACACGCCTTCCCGGGGAATCGCTTGGGCAGGCGAGACAGCCGGCGGCCTCAGCCCGGCTCGCCGAGCGACAGCACCAGCCGCACCAGCGACGCTTTTTCTGATATCCAATGTAATCATAGATGCACGATGCGTTTTGCCCGGTAAACCAAGAGCGATCTCCTGTCGTGCCAATAAAACTCTCGGGACGGCGAGGGTGCAACGCTTCGGCGTTGGGCCATGACGTGTGGACACACAGGATGGCGTGCTCTAGGCTGCCGACCCTCGGGCCGTCTGGGGGGCGGCGGCGGGAGCGTCTTCCGTGCGGCGAGAACGGAAGCGGTTGATGAAGCGGTCGTTGCAGACTGAGTCCACACGGCACAGGCAGGCACATGGACAGAAACAACCGGAGTTCGTGAACGCAGGAAGAACGAGGTCCGGCGCTGGTCGGCTCGACAAATCGGTCGGTCGTACGGGCACATCTCGGGCGCGCGGAGAGCGGCCGCTACGCTGACGCGCGCGCTGGTGGTAGCGGCCGCAGTGGGAATGCTGTGGGAGACGCCGGTGCCTGATGGCGATGGCCGCGGCGGGGACGCGGGGCGAGTTGCTCGCCGGCGGTGCCGGCGGCTTCGAGCTGGCGTTCAAGGCCGATGCCCTGTGGGTCGGCACGTCGATTCGAGCATCGGGCTCTCCCGCCGCTGCGCGTCCACCCCCAGGTCGAAGCTCAGGCTCTCGCGGTCGAGCACTGCGAGGCCGTAGCCGACGCGGTAGTCCCGGCCGTATTCCGACGTGCCGAAGCCGGCCCGCGGCGTCCCCACGAGACGGCTCCCGACCGGCAGGCCGTAGCCGACCTCGCCGTCGAGGCGGCCGCCCCTGCGCCAAGCCGCCGTGCGCCATCCCCGTCATCGTCTCGCGTCCCCAGAGCGCCTCCGCCCCGCTCGTCGCCTCGCCGCCCCATGACGGCGCCACCCGGGCCGCGAAGCCCAGCGGCGTCGACGGCGTCGGGTTGTCGCTCAACGACAACCCGCACGCCCACCGCCAGCCCGGTCGATACGTCCGACACGATCCTGCCCACGGCTTCCTAGACGGTCAAGGCCGGCAGTCTAGAACACGTCAACCTGCATGTCCATACGTCATCGGCCCACGTCGAAGCGTCGCACTCTCGCGGTTTCTGGTGATTTTGTTGTGACAACAGGAATTTGACCAAGAGTATCGGGCGAAATCAGTACGTCTCGCCATGATTCCATTGGCACCAGAAAAAACCCGGCGTTGACGAAGCCGCCGATCGAACCGCCACGTATCGACACCGACGATTCCCGTGTTCTACACTGCAGGGTTCGCTCAACCGACGACTCCACATGTCACGAACACGATCAGCTCCGCCTCCCGGGCGACGAACCATGGGAGTCAGAACGTGAGCATCGGCAAGTCAATCGTCGTCGAGGGCGAACTCCACGCCAGCGAGGATCTGACGATCGAGGGACGGGTCGAGGGCCGGATCACGTTGAAGCAGCATGCCCTGAGAATCGGACCGTCGGGCCGCATTCAAGCGCGGGTGTCCGCCAAGTCGGTCGTCGTTCTGGGTGACGTCACCGGCAATATCGAGGCGGCCGAGAGGATCTCGATCGGCAGCGGCGGGACCGTCAACGGCGACATCAAGGCTCCACGCGTCGCCATCGCCGACGGAGCCACGTTCAGCGGCAGCATCGACATGCAGGCGGGGCAGCGGCCCAACCGCGCCAAGAGCAAATCGCGGCGGAAGCCAGAGCTTCGCAGGCCGCCGTCGTCCGCGAGAATCGGGAGTGCGTAGCTTCTCGTCGACGAGATCCGCTTTACCCTTCCTCCTCACGCAACCGGACATCGCCGCCCACGCGCGGGCGTCGTGAGCCCGCCCGAGCCGCGTTCGCCTCCCCGAACCCGGAAGACCATCGACCGACGCCTCAGAGCGCTTCACGGCCGAAACACTCGATGGCCTCCAGCGTCTCGCGCACGTCGGCCCACGTCGTCGAGTGGTTGATGACGCACATCCGCAGCGCGAACTTCCGGTGCAGCAGCGTCGAAGACATGAACGCACGCTCTTCCCAGAACACGCGGGCGAGCACCTTCCGGTTGAGCTGGTGCAGCGCCTTCTCCGCGAGGGCCCCGCCGGCGGGGTTGACGCGGAAGCAGACGATGCCCAGCGAGGCGGGAGCCATGAGCTCCAGGACGGGGCTGTCCGCCACGTGCCGCGCCGCGCCCTCGGCCAGCTCGATCCCCTTGGCCACCGCCGACCGAAACGCGGCCACGCCGAAGATCTGCACCGACATCCAGATCTTGAGGGCGCGGTCGCGGCGGCTCAGTTGCAGGCCGTGGTCGGTCTGGTTCGGGTGGTTCGCCCCCCAAACCGAGTCCTGCAGGACGTCGTGGTGGATGGCGAAGGCCCGTTCCAGGGTCCGGACGTCCTTGACGAGCAGGCAGCCCGCCTCGTACGGCTGGAAGAGCCACTTGTGCGGGTCCACGCCGATGGAATCGGCGCGCTCGATGCCGCGCAGCACCCGCGCGCCCGGCTCGGTGAGGACCGCGAAGCCGCCGTGCGCCGCGTCGACATGCAGCCAGATGCCTTCCGCCGCGCAGTAGTCGGCGATCGCGTCCAGCGGATCGACGGCGCCGGTGCTGGTCGAGCCGGCGTCCGCGCAGACGGCGATGGGCGTGCACCCCGCCGCACGGTCGGCCGCCACGGCGGAAGCCAGGACGCCGGGACCGACGCGGAAGTCGGGGCCGGTGGGCAGCACGCGAACCCGGTCGGGGCGGATGCCGATGATGCGCGCGGCGCGGGCCTGTGCGCTGTGGCTCTGATCGCCCATGTAGACGGTGGCCTGCGCCGGGTGCCCGGCCGCCTCGCGCGCCGCCACGAAGGCGTCGAGGGCGGCGGCCGAGCCGCCGCTCGTCATCACCCCGCCCGCCGTGTCCGGGTACCCGAGCCACCGGCGGAACCAGTCGATGACCACCGCTTCGAGCTGGCTCGAACCGCTCGCGGTCAGCCACGTGGCCGCATTGATGTTGAACCCGGTGGCGAGGTAGTCGGCCAGCACGCCCGGCCACGTCGGCTCCGACGGTACGAACCCGAAGGCCCGGGGATGGTCGAGCCGCATCGCCGGCTGCAGCACGTCCCGCACCGCGCGGTCGATGACCTCGCGCGCGGGCCGGCCCGCCTCCGGCGGATCCTCCATCAGCCGTTCCGCGAGATCCTGCCTGAACTCGCCGTCCCAGGCGCGCTCGGCGGGCAACCCTGCGCTCCGTTCGATGAGAACCTCGGTGACGTGCTTCGCGAGCTCGCGCATCAGGTCCGGGGGCATCCGCAGGCCGTGCGTCATGCGGCCGGCTCCGAACGGATGCGGCGAGTGCGCCGCCCGGGCCGTACGGGCACGCCGCCCCCGGGAACGCGCGCAGTCCCTCCTCCCGTGTCGGCGAGTGCCTCGCCGCAGACCGTGAGTATTGCCTCTGGCATGTCGAACATCACACCTTACACGGCGGCCGGCGGGAGGCTCTCCGGCTTCGGATCGTCACGTTGAGACAAACCGTAAGTACATCGGCTGCTTGTGTGTGTCAAGACCCGGATTCAGGGTGTTCCACGCGAGTCGACCAAGGATTTGTTTGCATGGCGTTCGTATAGCGTTGGCTT
The DNA here is from genome assembly GCA_965204675.1 of Vicinamibacterales bacterium. Lineage (GTDB taxonomy): Bacteria > Acidobacteriota > Vicinamibacteria > Vicinamibacterales > UBA8438 > JAJEEA01. The sequence continues at coordinate 2,070,203 of OZ242003.1, read as the reverse complement.
GACGACGCATGATGGTGCCCTTCCAATAATTCCTTTGACGACACCCCGCGCGGCCCCCTGAGTCCCAGCCAATGGCGCATGAGCGACTCCGGTGGATGCCGACGTCTACCTCCTCCGCGCCGAACCGGCTACTTGTGCGACAATGACCCCGCATCGCCGAAGAGCGCGGTCGACGAGGTTGGCGTCGAAGGGTCCTTCCGGTCCGCCGCGCCGGGCTGGTTGGCCGCGCCGAGCAAGGCACGCTTCCCCGCATCGCCAAGCGCTGACAATCTGAACCATGACATCGAGAACCGTCGACGTGAGCCGGGATGTCCGCTACGAGCCGGACGAGCGCCCCCCGAACCTCCTCGCGCTCGGGCTGGGTCTCCAGTACGCGATGCTCGCCGCCCCGGGCATCGTGCTGACGCCGACCTTGTTGATTCGGGCCGCGGGCGGCAGCGACGCCTACCTGTCGTGGGCCGTCTGGGCGGCGTTGGTGATCTCCGGCATCACCACCGCCGTTCAGGCCGCGCGGATCGGACGCGTCGGCGCCGGTTACGTGCTGCTGATGGGCAGCAGCAGCGCCTTTCTCGCAATCTCCGTGACGGCGCTGCAACAGGGAGGCCCGGGGCTGCTCGCGACCCTGATCATCATCTCGTCCCTGTTCCAGTTCGCCCTCGCCGCGAGACTGTCGGTGCTGCGGCGCGTCTTCACCCCGATGGTGGCCGGGACCGTGCTGATGCTGATTCCGGTGTCCTTGTCCTCTCTCGTCCTCGACAACCTCTCGGCCGTGCCGGCCGGGGCGCCGCCGGCGGCGGCGCCGGTCACCGCGGGCGTGACACTGCTGGTAATCGTCGTGATCGCGCTTTGCGGCGCCGGGCTGTGGCGGCTCTGGGGACCGGTCGCAGGGATGGTCGCGGGCAGCGTGACCAGCGGGCTGTTCGGGATCTACGACACCGCGGGCATTCTCGATGCGGACTGGATCGGCTTGCCGCCGCTCGCCTATCCCGGGCTCGATCTCGGTTTCGGGCCGGCGTTCTGGGCCCTCCTGCCCGCGTTCGTGCTGGTGACGCTGGTCGGCGCGATGGACACGCTAGGCGACGGCATCGCCGTCCAGCGGGTGTCTTGGCGCAGGCCGCGCGCCATCGACTTCCGGTCCATACAGGGTGCGATGTTCGCCGATGGCGTGGGCAACCTGCTGTCCGGCCTCGCGGGCACGGTTCCCAACACGACCTACGCCTCGAGCATCTCTATCGTCGAGCTCACCGGGGTGGCCGCTCGCGCCGTGGGCGTCTGCGTCGGGCTGCTCTTCGCGGCGATGGCCTTCGTCCCGAAGCTCGCGGCCGTGTTCGTCGCCATACCCGGTCCGGTGGTCGCCGCCTACTTCGTCGTCATCCTGGCCCTGCTCTTCATGTTCGGCCTGAAGATCCTCCAGAACGAGGCTCTGGACTACCGCAACAGCCTCGTGGTGGGTCTCGCGTTCTGGATCGGCATCGCGTTCGAGCTCGACTGGATCTTCCCGGAGTACTTCCAGGGGGCCCTGAGCGAGCTGATCGGAAACGGCATGACCGTCGGCGGCCTGACCGTCATTGCGCTGACGCTGTTCCGGGAGCTGACGGGACCGCGGCGACAGCGCCTGCGGGTCGCATTGACCGTCGACGCCTATCCGAAGATCGACGCGTACCTCGCCGGGCTGGGTGCCCGCAAGCGGTGGAACGACGAGCTCGTCGAGCGGATTCGCGCGGTCGGCGAGGAAGCGCTGTTGCTGCTGATCGAAAAGGGCGGCCACCGGGCGGACGGCGGCGAGCGACGCCTGCTGCTGATCGCCCGTGCCGAGGGGGACGCCGCGGTGCTGGAGTTCATCGCCGCGACCGGTGCGGTCAATCTCGAGGACCAGATGGCGGTGCTGGGCCAGCCGGCGACGGGCGGGCTGATGGAGCAGGAGGTGTCACTTCGGCTGCTGCAGCACTACGCGTCGTCGGTGCGCCACTACCAGTACCACGACACGGACGTCGTCGTGGTGCGCGTGGAGTCCGCTCAGGCCTGAGCTGGCGGTGGCGTGGTCAACCGAGCGACTCGAGCCCGTCCCGCTGGCGACGGCGGGCTCAATCGCCCCAGCCGTATCCGAGGCGCGCGTAGTGGTAGGCGCCGCTGTAGCCCCACGGCATGTACTCGCTGTAACGCTCGCCGACGGCATTCGCGATGACCGACTCCTGCGAGTAGGTGTCGAGGACGTTCTGCCCCCCGATGGACAGCGTCGTTCCCCGCCCGAGATCCACGCTCAGCTCCAGGTCGACGATCGGCCGGCCGTCGAAGAAGCCCTGGGCGAGGCCGCCCGAGGGATCGAAGATCTCCCCGTACCCGCTGTCGTAGTCGTACCAGCCGCTGTAGTAGCTGAGTCGGCCGAGGAAGCTCGCCCGCCCGAGGCGCTGCGTGACCCCGACGTTCCAGCGGGTGCGCGGCAGGGCGTAGGCGTACTCGGCGAGCCGCCGGCCGTCGAGCAGGCCGAGCGCGTTGTCCGTCACCTCGGTGTCGGTGTGGTTGAACACGGCGCTGACGACGGTGTTGCCGCGCAGCGCGAGCGGCGTCCACGTCGAGACGACGTCGATGCCCTGCGACGTCGTGCCGAAGGCGTTGGTGAAGAACCGGTAGTTCCTCACGCTCGTCGCCGCCGCGAACCCGCCGGCCACGACCTCAGCGATCTCGGCCGCGGTCAGGGCGAAGTTGCTGGTGATGCCGATGCGGTCGGACACGTCGATGCGGAAGTAGTCGGCGGTGAGCGTGAACGACCCGCGGTCGAGCACCACCCCCGCGGTGGTGTTGACCGACTGTTCCGGCCCGAGCGGCCGACCGCCGCGCAGCCGCGCCACCGGCGAGATCGAGGGGATGACCGCGTTGTTGACTAGGTCGCCCACCGTCGGGTCGAACCAGCTCTGGATGTGCAGGCCGTGCTGCTGGCCGGGGGTCGGCGCCCGGAACCCGGTGCTCACGCTGCCCCGCACGAAGCCGACCCGACCCGAGACCTTGCCGTTCGCCGTCGTCCCGAAGTCCTCGAAGTCCTCGACGCGCGCGGCCGCCCCCAGCGTCCACGCGCCGTCGGCGGCGGTCACCTCGAGGTCGCCGTAGGCCGCGAGGTTGCGGCGGCTCCAGGTGCCCGCCTGCGCCGGGCCGTAGGTGACGGCGCCGTTGGAACGGCCCATGAAGCGCTGCGCCGCGTACGGGCCGATCTCCCAGCCCGCGCGGTCGCCCGCGCGCACGCCGTACTGCTCGTCGCGCCATTCCGCGCCGGCGGCGACGTTGACCCGGTCGCTGACCGCGTACGACACGTCGAGGTTGACGTTGACGTCCCGCTGCCGGTTGGCGCCGATGTAGAACGCGTTGGGCGAGGTCGGGCCGAGCGACGCGTTGATGGTGTTGTCGGTGAAGAAGTCGGCTCGGTGAACGCCGAGCGAACCGCTCAGGTCCCAGTCGAAGCCCCCGGCCGTCGAGCCGCGCAAGCCGCCGACCAGCGACGCATCGGCCGCCGTGCTTCTTCTCCGCGGCGTGAAGCCTCCCGGGAACACCTCCTGGAACGTGAAGCAGTTCGGGTCGTCGAACACCTGCTGCAGGGCGACCGGGTCGGGCACGTTGTCGGTGACGGTGACGGTGGGGCAATTGGCCGAGCCCATGCCGTTGGCCGCGAGCACGTCGCCGACGAGCAGCGTGCGGCCGCGGTCGTTGCTGAACACCCCGAGCCGCGTGTTCGGGTTCCGGTAGAAGACGGTCGAGCTCACCGTCTTGCTGGCGTAGCTCGTGTGGGCGTAGGCCTCCACGCCGGCCGGGAGGGCGTGGCCGAAGTTGCCGAACAGCTTCAGGTCGTCGTCGACCTGCGGGTCTCCCCAGGCTTGCGGATGGTCCGAGACGACGTGCGGGTTGCCGGCGGCGATGAGGGCCATCGAGTCCCGCCGCGGCGCGGCCCGGTCCGTCCGGTTCGCGTTGCCGTACTCCAGGCTGAGGTTGGCGAAGCCGGCGTCCCCGAGGGGCAGGCCGACGTTGCCGGCGAACCGCGCCGTTTCCCCGTCGCCGGCGCGGTACATGCCGGTGTCGAGCTCCACCGAGCCGCCCGAGCGGGCGTCCTTGAGCTGGAAGTTCAACACCCCGGCGATCGCGTCCGAGCCGTACTGGGCCGCCGCGCCGTCCCGCAGCACCTCGACCTGCCGGAGCGCAATCGAGGGAATGGCGGCGATGTCGGGGCCCTGGGAGCCGAACGCCACGCCGTTGCCGCCGTGCCAGTCGACGATCGACGATCGGTGGCGGCGCTTGCCGTTGACGAGGACCAGCGTGTGGTCCGGGGCGAGGTTGCGGAGCATCGCGGGGCGGACCAGCGTCGAGCCGCCGCTGATCGGCTGGCTGTTGACGCTGAACGACGGGATGATGGTGCGAAGCTGGTCCTTCAGGTCGCCCGCGCCCCGGCTGGCGAGGTCCGCGGCCGACAGCACGTCCACCGGGACCGCCGACTCGGTGGCGCTGCGAGGCTCCGCACGGGAGCCGACGACCACCGTCTCCTCGGCGAACCCCGCGAGCAGGTTCCGCATCTCCGCCGGCGACAACCCCAGCGCCTCGACCTCGGCCGGCGTCATCCCGAGGGCCCGGCCCAGCTCCTCGGTCAGCTCGCCCGTCGGGCGCTCCGCCTGCCCCTGCCGGCCGGCGTCCTGAAGCTCCGCGCCCGCGTCCACGGCGAACGGGGTCGACGCGGGCAGGAGCATGGCCACCATCAGGGCCGCGCGCCAGCTCGCGCCTCCCGTCGTCGGCGCCGGTTCCGCGCGATCGCTGCGCCGGCGATCTCTTGTCCACCGCATTGCCTACCACCCCAGCTTGGCCCGGCCGAGGAACCCCATGCCCGCGCAATCGAGACGAGATTTCCGGGTGCGGCCGGTGCCAGGTCCTTGTTGAAGGTCACCGCGACGAAGTACGGATCGCTGACCCCGGCCGAGTTTGTCTTCAGCCTCGTATCCACCAGGCAACGGCTTCCGTTCTCGCTGCAACGGAGAGAATTCCTGCCACGGCTGGACGTCCAAGGTCCGGCAGTCTAGAACACGTCATCCTGCGTGTCCATACGTCACGGCCCACATCGAAGCGTTGCACTCTCGCCGTTTCCTCGTAGTTTTATCGACACAACCGGAATCTGATGAAGTCAACTGGTTCAACCCATACGTATCGCCACAATTCCATTGGTCGACCGCGAAGTGAATCGTCAGCAGGCTTCCTCGGGGTCACCGGCCGAAGACTCGGCTTCCGGCTCGACCCTCACGCCGCTCGAGCAGGCCGCCCGAGCACCACGGACGGGAGTCGCGGTAGTAGCACCTGGGCTGAGAACCCGTCTGACGCCCACACCAGTTCCGCCCAGGTCGGCAGCCGGTACGGCGCGTCCACTTGTCCGGCTCAAACCAGGAGACATACGCGTGAGCGTCCTCCCAACTCATGCAGGCCGGCCAGGGTCGCAGCGTCCTTGGAGGCGATGCCGTAGAGTTGGCTCGTCGAGCGGCCGCGCCTCGCCACTGCCGGGCCGTCGAGAGAACTGGACATTCTGTCCGCCGCAGGTTACATCCACTGACCTCATTTGAAGGTTCCCGGGCACGGGAACCTTCAAATGCATTTTCACAATGAAATTATAGCGAGAGCAAAGAAAAGCCCCGGCTTTCTCCAGCTATCTCTCAATCAGTTGCAGTCGTACTCAACGAAATTACTAGAAACGTGGGCGTGCGATGCTTCGGGAGCAAACTTCCCCGCATCGACACGACGATTCCGGTGTGCTAGAACAGCCAGAGCTGGAGCTCATCGCCGCCAGCGCCTCGCCGAGCCGTCTCCACCGGACGATATCGGTAGCGCGGGCGGTCCAGACCGCCATAGCGCCTGACGACCGGCAGGCGACCAAGGCGGCGGCGTCACGCACCATACCCATGCCGAGGACGTCGACGTGGGGCGCGATCCAGTCGATCAAAGCCAGCGCTCGTCGAGACGGCGTCGCTTTGACCTCCGGGCGCCTGGACCGGGCCGGCGGGGAACGGGATCGACATGCTGCCGGGCGGCCCGCCGGGAATCCACGCCGGGGGCGGCACATCACCGGCATGCCGGGTCCGGTGGACGACGACCCCTGGATCGGGCCGGCCTCGCGCTGAGCCGGCAGATGCTGGGCGGCAGGTTGTCGGTGTCGACCCAGGCGGCACAGTCGAGCTTCACGGGACGCCCAGCGCAGATCTCGATGGGCAGCGAGGTTGCACCAGGATGGTGGGAGCCGACTGCGCGAGGGGCCGCATCATGACGGGCGCGTCCGTCACGCGTAGCCTGGGCACCGGGACCTGCAACGGCGTGAGCGAGGGCGAGGTGACCTCGGCGCTCACGGGCCTGTACCCGTGGATCGGCTACCTGACGGCGGACCGGCTGACCGTATGGGGCGTGGGCGGCTACGGAGCCGGCCAGATGATCCTCACGAGGAAGGGCGGGAGCCAGCGGTCAGGACCGAAGGGCTGAGCGCAGGTTCACCCCGGCCTCGGGCGCGAACGCGACCGGCAGCGCCCACACGCTCTGGGGCGGAGAGACGATGACGGGCTTCGGCTACGGCGAACGGGACCGCCGCCTGGCCGGCCAACTCCGGTACGGCCTCGGGGTCGGCCGCTTCATGAGCATGCCGCACATCGGGTTCAGCACGACCAGACGGGCCCGGATGTACGACGTCGGGTACGGACTTCGGTCGCCCAACGCCGGGACGCTCCAACTCGAGCTGAGCCTGGACGTGCAACGGCGCGAGGACACGCACCTGCGGGGCGCAACCCACGGCGCGATCGCCAGAGCGACACTCTCCCGGTAGACGAAGCACTACGAAGCACCAGCCCGACGGAGAGACGACCAGTGCGAGGCAAGATGAGCGGAAGCCGAAGAAGACGGGCAGGACCCAGGAGGACGCTCGAGCGGCTGACCGACTGGAGCGTACGACCTGACAACCTGGTGTTCAAGCCTTTGTTGAGAGGAGGACCGATGCCGAGACACTCGATGCGGGCTGCACTCGTGCTTACGCTACTGATCACCGGCCCTGCGCAGCCCGTTGCTGCACAGCAGCCGACCCCGGAGCACGACACAGTCTTCTGGGAGTCGATCCGGGACAGCTCCGCCCCTGAGGAGTTCGAGGCCTACCTGGAGCTGTTCCCGGACGGCATCTTCCGCACCCTCGCAGAGCTGCGGCTTACGAGGCTGCGAGTGGCGCGGGCTGGGCTTCGCCCCGCGGAGATGTGCGCTGGCAAGCCAAGTAGCGGGGAGTGCTGGCAGGAAATACCCGGGCAGCCGGGGTGCTACATCTGGAATCCTGGCCCCGAGCCGCCCTCAAGCGTGACATGGTCTGGAGGCTGCAAGGAGGGTTTGGCCCAAGGAAAGGGAACGGCTAGGTGGACGTGGGATGACGAGTCTTGGGAGACTTGGGAGACGGGCACCGGAGAAATGGTGAATGGCAAGCCAGATGGGCACTGGGTGCTCCGCACCTCTACGAATGCCAGAGTTTACGCTGGCTCCTTCGTCGACGGGAAGCAAGTCGGCACCTGGATCATCCGCGAACCCGATGGGACTCAGACAGAAGTTAACATGGACCGATAGCGCACCACAAGAAGTAACACTCTCCTGGAGGCCCCGCGCCGACGGCTGGAGCAACGGAGGCCGGTCGGACCGGCAAGTAGCAGTGGGCGCCCTGCCACGAGCGGTACGTGCCAGCGACAGGTACGAAGCCAAGTACTTCACCAACGACCAGCGCAGGCCCTCCAGGTCCGTCTCGATCCGAGCAGTGCACAGCATCCAGGCCGGGGCGAGGTAGACGATCGGCGGGTCGGGACGCCGCGGCAGCGGTCACCCGCGAGACCGACGATCAGTGGAAATGGCAACTGAAAAAGGGACCCCCGTGGCCACGTGAAAAGGGACCCCCAAGTATCCGTCAACGCATCAGATTCTGGGCCCTCCCTGTCTGAGCGTTCCCGGGCTGTCGGCGGGCTCGCCCGGGACCGTGCGCGCAGCCGGCGTCAAGGCCGTCAGCCCCGCGAAGCGGGGGCGGAGCGAAGCGACGCGCCTTGACGCCGGCGAGCACACGGTCATGCTGATGGGCCCGACAGCCCGGGTCAGCATCATCGACGGCCTCCGTTCTTCCCGGATGCCGGCGCCGGCTCCGCTTCGTGGCCACCAAGGGGAAGCTGTCGCCGGCGGTCTAGCCGTCACGCCCGAAGCCCCTGGGCAGCTCGACGGCCTCCAGCACCGACAGGTCCAGCTCGCAGACCTGCTCGAGCAACTCCGCGGTCGCGGACCCGGCAAGCGATGCCGGCAACGCGTCCCGCCACGCCCGGTACTGGTCCTGCAGCGCCAGGAGCGACCGCACCGCGTCGTCCCACCGCTGTGGCCGCGACCGCCGGTCCGCCGGCCGGCGGTACCGGACCCGGGACTCGCCGGCCTGCCGCCGCTCTCGGTAACGCGCCTGCCGCTCCGCGTTCGTCAAGGCCATGACCACTCCGCACCGTTACGTAACGGACCGGTGACGGGCGGCTCGGCGCCCGGACGTTCACGACGCCGGGCGACGGCGGGCCCGCCGTCGCCCGGCCCGCGTCGGTCGCCGTGTACGTGTAGAGCGCTCGGCGGGTAGCGCGGACGGCGCCGTCCGCTTCCCGCGCAAATCGCCGACCTGCGCATCCGTGACCAACCCGTCCCCGGTGGGGAAACGGGCGGTGTCAACCGATCCGCGGATGCTCCCGCGACCGGCCCGTCGCCACCGCGGCGACCGGCAAGATAGTCGCCGTCGAGCAGGCGCGCGCCCCGGAGACATCAACGGCCCCCCCGCCGGCCGGCGCCCGGCGACCGGTTCCGCTTGGCGGCCTGAAGCCTGAAGCTGCCGCCCGTGGTCTGCAGTACCGTCGCGTGGTGCACGACCCGGTCGATGACCGCGGCGGCCGCCGTCGGGTCGAGGAAGACCTCGGACCAGCGCGCGAACGGCAGATTCGTCGTCACCACCAGGCTCCGGCGCTCGTACCGCTCGCTGATGAACCCGAACAGCAGGTCGGCGCCGGTCTTGTCGAGCGGGACGTACCCCAGCTCGTCGACGTGGACCGCGTCGTAGCGGGCAAGCTGGGCGAGCTTGCGGGCCAGCCGGCCCTGCTGCTGCGCCTCGACGAGCATGGTGACCAGCTCGGCCGCGGTCACGAACCGCACCCGGTAGTCGTGCTGACAGCAGGCCATCCCCAAGGCGATGGACAGATGCGTCTTCCCCGTGCCGACCCCGCCGACGAACACGACGTTGGCGGCCTCGGCGACGAAGCGGCAGTCGAAAACCTGCAGGACCGCGTCGCGGTCGAGGTCCGGCTGCGCCTCGAACGAGAAGGCGTCCAGCGTCTTCAGTGTCGGGAAGCGGGCGTCCTGGATGCGGCGTTGGATGCGGCGCTCCCGCCGTGCGGTCACCTCCAAGTGCACCAACTGCGCCAAGTAGTCGGCCGGCGCCTGACGCTGGCGGACGGCCTGCTCGGCCAGGGGCCGCCACTGAGACGCGACCGTCGACAGGTACAGCGCCTTCAGGTCCGCGGCCAGATGCGGGGGCTCGGTGATCGTGGCAGCCATCAGCGGGAGCCCTCCACCAGCGCGTCATACGCCGACAGCCTCGGCGCGGGCACCGCGATCCGCGCCAGCTCCGGACGCACGCCCGAGACCGGCGGGCACACCGGCGGCGGGCCGGCCTCCTGCTGTCGGAGGATGAGCCGCACCGTCTCCAGACGCGGGGAATGGCGCTCGATCGCGGTCCTCACTGCGCGCTCGACGGCCGTGGTCGGGTGCGACTCCATCAACCGCAGCATCCGGACCCACTCCTGATCGGGCTTGCGGGTGTGCTTCGCCAGCTCCGCCCGCGCCTGCTGCCACACCGGGGCCAGCCGCCAGTCGAGGAGAGCCGTCGCCTCGGCCACGGCCCGGTGCTTGCGCTCGAGCAACGGCAGCACGTGAAGCGCATCGAGGACCTTCGCGCCCCGGACGAACGCCCGGCGATGCTCGGCGACCACCTCGGCGCCGACCGCGATCGCTACCCGGTCGTGATACAGCTTCGCCCACACCGGCCGGTAGGCATGGCGGATCGGCACCGAGTACGTCACCCGGTCCACGCGGACGTGCCCGAACTTGTCGGCCACCCGCGCGACGACGCGGCAGGTGGTGGGCAGGTGGGCGGGCATCGCCCGCAGGCGCCGGCGCTCCTCCGCCAACGCTTCCTCGACCGGGCGCCCATCCTCGAGCTGGCGCGTCGGCAGGTCGGCCTCCAGCTCGGTGATGATCGCCGCGTTGAGGGCCGCCCAGCTCTCGACCGCGAGCCGCGGCCGGAACACCAGGTTCCGGACGTATTTCACACCGCACTCGACGGAACCCTTCTCCCAGCCTTTGGCCGGCGCGCAGAACTCGGCCCGGAACGGATATCCGCCCCGGAACGCCTCGAACGCCTCGGTCTGCACCCGGTCCCGACCGGTCAACACGTCCTTGACCGCCAGCGAGGTGTTATCGAGGATGACGCGCTCCACCACGCCCCCGTAGTAGCGGAACGCCGACTCGATGCCGTCGAGCAGCGACTCGAGCCGCTCGACCGGGTACGCCTTGGCGAAGTACGCGTTGGAGAACGGCAGCGTCGCCACCAGGTACTTCACCTTGCACGGCACGCCCGCGATGTCGACCCACGACTCGCCGAAGTCGACCTCCAGGGTGGTCCCGGGGCGCACGCTACGGTGCACGAAGGCCTCCTGCCTCGTGGTGGCTGCCCGCAGCACCGCGACGTAGCGGCGCACCGTGCGCGCCGGGACGGGTCCGGCCAACGGCAACAGCAGCCGGCGAATCCGCTTCGCCGTCAACCGCGGCTCCTCGCCCAGCCACTGCCTGATCCGCTCCCGCCACGGATCCAGGATGCTGGGCCGCGGCGGCGACACCCGCACCGGTGGCGTCGACCGGCCGATGGCCCGCCGCACCGTCTTGACGTCGAGCTTCAATCGCCGGGCGATCTCCTTCTTCGGCACACCCTCCACCAGATGCAGGTGGCGGACCTCGGCCCACTGGGTCATCCTGATCACCTCCGCGTCCCTCCTGGCTCGGTCGACGAGACGACCGTGTCTCGCCCCGTCGATCATCGCCAGGGGCCGCTGTTTCCGAGTGCTCAGGGGGTCCCTTTTCAAGTGGCCATGGGGTCCCTTTTCATGTTGCCGCTACCAACGATCAGCCCGGTCCTCGTCAGCAGCACCGTCAGCAGGGCGAACTGCGCCGCCACGAAGCCCACGCCCACCCGGTTGGCGGGTCGCGCTTCGACGTCGTTCGGGACGGCGCTTGCGAGTTCCCTCCGCGTGGCGTGGAGGGCGGGCGGGATGCCCACAAGGAGACGCGTGCCGACGGACGCTCGAGCGCCGGGTGGTCCTGGCGATAATCAAGCGGCGGGCGGCCGCCGCGGGGCTCCTGCCCTCGACGTGCTGCCACACGTTCCGAGCGACGGGGATCACGGCGTACCTGTCGAACGGGGGGGACGCTCGAGCACGCGCAGCAGATCGCGGGGCACGCATCGCCGAAGACGACGAAGCTCTACGACCGAACGGCGGACACGGTGACGGTCGACGAGATCGAGCCTATATGGTGATCTGAACGGATCCGGCGCCAGCAGGGGTGGGTGTCAGCCTGTTCGCTGGTTACCGCCGCTTCCGCGTGCGATAAGCCGCCGCCGCGGACGTTGAAGATGTGGGTGGGCTGGCGGCGTCGTGGTGTCCTGGGGATCACCATCGTTGGCGCCGACCCTGCCTCAACCGGATGCTACGCATCGTCCGTCAGAATCTGCACGCGAACAGCACGACCGGCTGAATGTGGAACGGGAGGACCATCGTGGCCCCGACCTTCATGTTCAGCCGGTCGCTCAACGGTATGGAGCGCAGGGCCTCCACGGCCAGGATATGCGGCCCCCACTTGAACTCGTCGCCGTGGACGAAGTCCCAGGTCTCACTCCACGCCACGACATTCCGGTTCACCACCGGGCCGCCGTCGCCGTCGGCCGGTACTCGCGAATCAGGCGGCTCGTGGCGTCGCTCATCGCGAGCTGGTTGTCGACGGCGCGAGCGTTCCTGAACCGGGACCGCTCCCGGTCGCCGCCCCGCGTTCTTGGCCATCCGGTCGACCATGCGAGGGGATAGGGTAGTGGGTTGTTGTTCATGTCGGTTCGTTCGTAGAGGGGGACGCCTCCATCGTAGCGTGGCGGCTGGGTTCCCTGCAGGGGCGTCGGTCTGGCTGCGCTCGCGTGCGACGCGGATGGACTCTCGCGGCCTCGGCCGGTCTGGGTGTCGCTGGTGGCAGGTGGCGAGGACCGCGGCGAGCTTCGCGGCCCCGCATGATCGCACGCCCAGCCCGCGGCTGCGGTCGCCGGCCGTCCGGCGGTAGCCAGCCAGGACCCGGGCGGTCCGTTCGCCAGCGGGCCTCGGCTCGCTGGCGAGGCGGGCGCGGAAGCCCGCCACGGCCACCGCGGTAGCGGCGTTCGCCGGCGCTTGGCGCACGGGGGGTCGCGGCGTGCGCATCGGGTCGAGCGCGGCCGCGAGGACGGCGGGCGAGCCGCAGCCGCGCCGGACCGCGCGGGTCACCGCCCTGCCGACCGTCCTGACGCTCCCTGCCCGCGCCAGGGCCGCCGTCGCCGCGGCGCCGAGATCGGACTCGCCCCCGCGGCAAGGTCGGACGCTACGCGGCCAGCCTCCCGGTGTGAGCGCGACCTGGAGGACATCGGCCGCCATGTGCAGGCCGCGGGGGGGGGGAGGACGGGCCGCCGGTCCCTTGGGTCGGGATAGCCGCGGTTCTGTCAACAAGAACCGGGCGGGGGAGTTCTGCTCAGAGGTCGCCGGCTGCGGCCGACTCGACCCTGGCGACCCGCGGACGCCGCGAACTGCGGTTGCGGCGATGCGCCGACGAGGTCCGCCGAGGAGCGTAGCTCGCCGAGCGATCCCTCTCCAGGATAACCGTCGGAGGTCGGAACACACGACGCCGGCAACCCGAGCTCGGGGCGTCGATGCAGTTCCTGCGATCGTCATCGGCGCTTGAGCTGGCGTTGCTGGTTGCCCGCGCCCGTCGACGGAGGGCGAGCCGACCTCGGGGCCGGAGCTCGGGAGGACGCGAACATTGCGCGAGGAGGGTAGGCGCCGTACGGCCCCACGCCTTCAGCGCGCTTCCTGCCAGCAGGTGCGGTGAGCCCCTGACCCGCGTCACCCTTGTTGTCGATTCGTGTCCGCAACGCCTCGCTTCACCGATAAAATTATTGCCATAACCAGGACATGCCAACGCTAATACGAAGCTATACGAACGCCATGCCAATAAACCCTTTGGTAACTCACGTGGAAACATCCTGAATCTAGGTCTTGACACACACAAGCAAGCCGATGTACTTAGCGTTTGTCGTAGCGTGACGATCGGTATGAGTTGAACGTCGAGTCGCAGCAGACCGGCGCGGCGGGAAATCTCTCTGCCGAGATCGCTGCTCCTCGCCGCCCCGCCCCGTGATACGTCCTCTCCGCAGGCTAGAGGAGGAACAGCCATGAAGACCATTGCCGGCGCGGCTTTCTTTCTCTGCGCGACCGTGTACATGGCGGCCCCGGCCGCGGCCCAGACCCCGGTTGGGGCGCTGGCGATCGACGAGCGCCAGGGGGACCAGTACGGCTGGGCGGTGGACTACGAGACGACGGGGTCGGCGCAGGCGGCGGCGTTGCGGGAATGCGGCGCGGGGTGCTTGGTGGTTCTGACGTTCGAGCGCTGCGCGGCGTATGCGGCGGACCAGGATGCGGACAGCACGGCGGTTGGGTGGGCGGAGTCGTACTCGTTGTCGGGCGCGGCGCAACAGGCGGCGCTTGGGGAGTGCAGTTCGCGAGGGGGTTCGGGTTGCCTCGTTCGGGTGTGGGGCTGCAACGGCCCAGTGGTCGAGGACGGGCTGGGTCTGGACCGTGCGGCGCGTCGTCAGGTTCAGGAGGGCCTGCAGGCCGCCGGGTTCGACCCGGGTGGAGCTGACGGGATGTTCGGCCCGCGAACGCGGTCAGCGATCCGGAGCTGGCAGACGTCTCGTGGGGAGCGAGCGACGGGGTATCTGGACGCGGCGTCGTTGTCGTCTCTACGGCCGTCGGTGACGGGTCAGCCGACGTTCCGGGAGCGTGAGCCGGTTGCCGCTGTATCGTCGGCGGGAGCCTCGGCTGCGCTGCCTGCCGCTTCCCCGGCACAACAGCAGCAGCCGTCACCGGCCAGCGCGGAGCAGGAGAACCTGTTCTGGCAGTCGATCGTGAACAGCACGGACCCTGCGGACTTCGAGGCGTATCTGGAGGTGTTCCCGAACGGGGTGTTCCGGCGGTTGGCCGAGAATCGGTTGGCTGCGCTGCGGTCGCCGAGCGGCAATGCGCCCGCGTCGGCGGGGCGTTCTGCCAGCGGCGTGGGCTCACCGACCACCGGCTCCCGGGTGTCGGGCGGTGTCGGCGCGGCGCTCGGGGGCGCGGCCGGCGTGGACGCACCGCGCCGTGCTGGGGGACGTTTTCGTGACTGCGCGGAGTGTCCCGAGATGGTGGTGCTGCCGGGCGGGCGCTTGGCCCTTGGCCGTTACGAGGTGACGGTGGGGGAGTATCGCGCGTTCGTGTCGGCGACGGGGGGCACGGGGGACGATCGGTGGCGGGACCACGAGCGGTTTCGGCAGACGGACCGCCATCCTGTTGTGTATGTGAGCTGGGACGATGCTCGGGCGTATGCGTCTTGGCTGAGCCGGACGACGGGGGCGAACTATCGGTTGCCGACGGAGGCGGAGTGGGGGCGAGCGGCAGTCGGCTCGCCAACAGGGTGCGGGGACAGATTCCGAGCGTTCCGTGATGGCAGCGGTGAGGGCACGTGCGAGGTGGGCACAAACGGCACGAACGCCGCAGGCCTATCGGACATGGTGGGGAACGTGTGGGAGTGGACGTCTGACTGTGTGGAAGGCGATTGCGGCCGTCGTGTGGTTCGAGGCGGCTGCTGGATCTGCATTGCCGAGAGCCTCCGGCCTGGCGCGCGCGCCGGGAGCACCGCCGGCCGCCGGAACGACGACGGCGGTTTTCGCGTGTCGAGGACGCTGGATTAAGTCTTTAACCCTCAACTCTTTACATCTTGGGGATCTGGGGGGCTTGCCCCCCAGCGGCCTCGGTGATGGTGTCATCGGCGGGGAGTGGGCAGGGCGCGCGGCTGTAGAGGGCGGTCCGGGACACGCCGGTGAGCTTGGCGATGGCGGTCTTCGAGACGCCCAGATCGAGGAAGCGCCGGCTCTCGTCCTCCTTGCCGTCGAGCCGTGAAACGCCCAGCGACCCCTTCGGGCGATCAAGCTTCCGGCCCGAGAACCTGGCCCGGGCGAGGTCCTCGCGGGTGCGCTCGGAGATCAGGTCGCGCTCGACCTCGGCGAAAAGCCCGAAGAGCGTCGTCATGACCTTCGTCTGGATGTCGCGCTTGCCCTCGACCCGGATGTTCTCCTTGAGCGATGAAGGCGACGCCGGCCTTGGCGAGAGCGTCGAGGATGGTCACGATCTGACCCAGCGACCGGCCGAGCCGCGAGAGCTCGCTGACGACCAGGCGGTAGCCGCGGCCGAGGACGCTCGTCAGCTCGTCGAGCCGTCGGCGCTTCTCGGGCGCCTGTCCGGAGGCGGTCGCCTCGATGAAGTCGATGCGGAAGTCGTGCTTCCGCGCGTACTCGAGGATGGCGAGGCGCTGGCTGCGCACGTCCTGCGGCGGGGTCGAGACCCGCAGGTATGCCGTATGGGTTTTCCCTCACAGCGGTTCGCGATGGCAGTTATTGCGGCGACCGTCCTCTCGTACGCCACCGCCCATGCGCAACATCGCGTGAGCTTCTCGCGCGTCGTGACGGAGCCCGGGCTCGGTCGGCTCGACTACGTGCTCGGGGTCGCAGACCTGGATGGCGACGGTCGCGACGACATCATCGCCGGCGGGCGCGACGAGTACGTCGTCGGGCAGCGTCCCGAGGACCGGCTCACGAAGACGCCTCTGCACGTGTTCGTCAGCGCCGGAGACGGCAACTTCAGGCACGCGCCGGAGCTGGTCGACGGAACGATCGAAGCGCGCAACCCGATCATGGTCGCGGACGACTTCAACGGCGACGGCCAGGAAGACTTCGCTGTCTTCGACGCCGGCGCATACGTGGACGCGCACAGTCTCGGGTACGGCAACCCGCCACAGACTGTTCCTGAGCCATGCCGACGGCGTGTTTCGGGCATCGTCCGCGTTGGCGGACGCGATCGAACGCGAGCACCAGCGAGATCCGCCGGCCCCGCCGGCCTCCGGCCCCGCCGACCTGCATCTGAAGATGGCGACGTCGGGCGACATCGACGGGGACGGCGACGTAGACCTATGGGTCCAGAGCGAGGGCGGCGCCAACGTTGACAGCCACCTGATGGTGAACAACGGAGACGGGACGTTCACGGCCGACCGCGAAGACCGCATATCACAGCTCGTCGGCCACAACTGGCCACCGGAGTACTGGCGGTACCACGGCGGCCACTTCGTGGACCTGGACAACGACCTCGACCTCGACCTCGTGCTCGGCCAGATCCGGAACGAGGAGCGAGTCAGCCAGTTCAGCATCGTCCTGCTGAACGACGGCACCGGCCACTATCCGGTGCGGATCGAGCTGCCGCATGCGGCATTCCACGGCGGCTTCACACGGGTCTTCGGCGTGGCCGGCTACGACGTCAACGCGGACGGCTTCGAGGATCTCCTGCTCACGCACACGCGCGGCACCGAGCTCGGTGGGGAGACGGACGGGCGCCATGTGCAGGTGCTCGTCAACCGCGGCGGGACATCGTTCGTCGACGAGACGAACGCCCGCATGGGTGACCAGAGCGCAGCGATGCGGGGGCGCTTGGAGGACGGCAGCCAGAACTACAACATCGCGGAGGCAGAGATGCACGACGTGGACCGCGACGGCTGCGATGACCTGGTCATGTGGCGGACTAGGTCGCCGATCAGGCTTGAAGCGCCGCTCGTCTACGTCAACAACGGAAGTGGCCGGTTCCGGGCGATGCCACCTGAGCCGTTCGCGGGTGAGGACCGCTACTTCGGGTACTTCACCGTGCCGATGCACGTGGACGGCGACTCGGTGATCGACTTTGTGGTCCCACAGCACCACGACGGACCCGACGGGCACTACGGGACGGACGACGACTACACGACGTTCGTGGCGCTGTTGAACACCACGCCCGCGGGCCCGGTTCGGTGTAGCGCCCCGGCGAACCAGTCGCCAGTGCCGGTGGGAACCCTGCCGGACCGGACTCTCGCGCCGACCCGCACGCTGAACGTGGACGTGTCGCGGGCTTTCGTCGACCCTGACGGCGACGCGTTGACCTACGCGGTGTCGTCGTCGGCCCCGCGCGTGGTGACGGCCCGCGCTGCGGGGGCGGCTGTGGCGACTCTGACGGCTGTGAGCAAGGGCATGGCGACAATCCGGGTGACGGCGAGGGACCCCGGCGGCCTGAGCGCCACCCAGTCGTTCACGGTGACGGTGTCGACGACGACGGTATCGACGCCGTTCACCGATGATCCGATCCAGCCAGGGGTGACGCCGGTCCGGGCCGTCCACTTCACGGAGCTGCGGACGCGCATAGACGTCCTGCGCAGAGCGGGAGGGCTGCAGGCGTTCCCCTGGACGGATCCGGCCCTGAAGGCGGGCGCGACGCGGGTCAGGCTCGTGCATCTGCTGGAGCTGCGCGAGGCTTTGGCCGCAGCCTATCGGGTGGCGGGTCGGTCGTCGCCGGGCTGGACGGATGTCGCGGCGGCGGGGCAGGTCCCGATCAGAGCGGTGCAGGTGATGGAGTTACGCGCGGCGGTGCTGGCGCTCGAGTGAGTGCGGTCTCTTCAGGCCTCTGAGCTGGTGCGGTCGCGGCCGCGCACATGATGAGCGCGGCGGCGTCACGGCCTGGGCCAGAAATCGTCCCCAACTTCAACACCGACAGCGGCTTGACCCCGATCTGCAGGGGTCCGGGGGGGGAGCGGCCCGGATCGGCTCCGGGGGCGAATCCACCCGGTCTACCGAGGGCCTCGAGCCCGTCGCTTCGCGGACTCTTCGCCCCCGGAACGCCCGCCGCGACCGCGGGGGTCCGGGGCGGGTCCCGCGGTCCCGGGGCCGCCGTCGACGAGCTCGTCGCGCCCCTCGGCCACCCCGGCCTCAACCCCGGCGGCGGCGTCGCGACGGCCGCCGCGGCCGAGCTCATCGCAGACCTCGGGACAGAGGCCTCCATCTGGTCCGGAACCGGCGCGGCCTTCACCGGCCCCGACCTCGAGCCGGCCGTCGTCCCGACGGCGGGGGCGGTCGTGCAGGTCCTCGCCGCGGCGGACCGGTCGAAAGCGTTCACGGCGTCGCCGCCGGTCGGCTTGGTCGCCGGCGCGTGAGGACTTCACGATGCCCGCGAAGCCGCGGTGGCTCCTCGCCATCCCCGACGCCATCAGCCAGCTCGAGCGGCGTATCGGGCAGGACGCCAACGGCGCCCGGCCGCGCAGTGTTCGCGGTAGGCTCGCAGCGCCGACAACGGCCGACGCCGACGTGACGCGGCTCGTTTGGCTCAGGCAGTTTGAGCCGCGCAGCAAAAATTCCGGCGAAGCCATCACCTGCCCGCCGCCTTGCGTGCGTCGCCCGTCGACCATCCCGGTCACGGGCTCCTGATGAACGCAACCGGCCGGCATGTCGACTTCTCACGCACACAAGCACATTACCATAAAGGCACCGGCGGGCCATACCCCTCATAGGGCGTCGGACACGATTCGCCACCAGACGGCAGTCGTGGACCTGCCCACTCGCCGGGTAGACCAAGAGGCCCCGACCTGGGTGCATTACACGCTTTCCCAATCTGTTCTTGCTTCAGTCCTGTCGCTCCAGTGAAATCCGCCCCAGAAAGATCAGCGCCATCAAAAACCACGTTCGCAAGATGCGCATTCACGAACTTCGCATCAACTAAGTTGGCATGAGCGAAGTTGCCGCCCGTGAATTTCACGTCAGAGAAGTCCGCTTTTGTGAGAGACGATGCCACGAAGACAGTATTCTCCAAGTGCGTATTTTCACCGATGAACTCAGCGGAATAGAGATCTGAACACCAAAAAACGCGTCGGTGAGTTTAGAACCTGAGAATTCGGTATCTTCAAGTTCAGACATCAGAAACTGCGCTCCTTCCAGATCCGCGTTTACCAAAGACACGCCGGTCAACGGACCGAGCGTTGCGGAAATGCCACGCAAACTAACGTTAAGTTCAACAAGCTCCTCCAGCATTGGGACGACCCCTGGGTCGCCAAACTGCTGGAAGTCAATGGAACAATCTTCGTTTATGATGTCCGTGCCTTCTGCAGGCTTCACTTCATGTTGCGGCCCGCGAACTTGCTCCCTCCGAAGAGGTTTTCGACGCCCCCGCTCGGCCCACGGCCGTCACCGGCTGGCGAGGAACAGCGTGATGCGGGGCGGTTTCCTGTCCGCATCGTCACGACGCGCCATCTCTTAATTCTATTCCCCGCCCACCATTCCTACTTCTTCGCCCGCTCCCCAAGCACTTTCCGCAAGACGAACCAAGCGCTGATGCCTGTCACTCCGTACGCCAAGGTTCCTCCAACCAGAATCCACCTGCAGCCCCACCTCTGGGCCTCCACCTCGCTGTATGTCGAAAAACCAGCTTCTCTAAATCGTTCGACCGTTTCCACACCCTCGGCACAAGAACTCCAGCGCGATTGAGTCCGCGCACCGCCGGTCAGCGTAATGATTGCAAGTACGATAAACGCGAGTGCCTCCAAGTACCTCCATGCGGCGCGGGTTATAATGTCGGTCTGGCGCACCGAATTGTCTACCCAGGTCCCCACGGACGGACAGAAAAGCCGGCTAAATACATCACCGAAATCGCGATGGACAAGTCCGATACGCACCTGATTATGGCGTTCCTCAACAACCTCCATGCTGACATTTAGTATGCTCGTGACGCCATCGGCGCTAATCTGCAGCCAGCCGGTACCATAACCTAAGCTGCCAAGTGGTCGGTGGGTACTATCGTTGCCTACCTGAACGCTGATCTCCAGCTCTGTACCGCTCCGCGACCGGCTCAGCTCCGTCACATCTATCTCAGAGAATTCGGAAGTTGTGCGCTCCGCCAACTCAAGTCGCACGGTGTTCGGGTCACGGTGGGTCGGCAGGAGGTCATAAAGCAGGACAGCCGGTACTACTGAGAATACTGACCCAATAGCACAGCCGAAAACCTGCATTGTAATAGCAAATGTGACGGCGGTGGGGTCTATCAGCAATGCCAAAAGCGATCCAAATACAGCAACGCTACCGACCCAAACAATGCCCATCACCATATATATGCGGAAGATCACCCACCCATGCCCATGAGTCAATTCGGCGGCGCGTGCGAAGCACGCACGAACGCCCATAGGGCACACACACGCCAGTGGCAGCGCTAGCGGCAATCTGAGGGCCACAGGAAAAATAAGCAATCCAAGCACGCCTTGAATTACCATCTGGAGCTCCGGAACCCGAGCCGCAGTCATCGCTACAAGAACTGGCAACATCACAATTGCGTCCTCCGCTAAGGCAACCCCCAGAACCACCCACTGGTGGCGTGACTGCTTATGGGTACGTCGGACGAAGTTTGCCAATTCCGTAATGGCAACCTTGCGACCATGGCGAGTGTGGTAGAGCACGTGATGGGAGCCAATGCGAAACGCTTCGAAATAGAATAGCGTTGAAAGAATGCCAGGAACAGAAAAAAGGTCGCTCAGTGATAACGTAGACAGCTTGCCAAGAAGTACCCACCAAAACGCCCAATTTACTAGCCCCAACGCCGTCGCGAGAGATCCGAGCGCAGCCCCATTGCGAAAGACAAGAGAAATGCACTCGTTCAGCAAGGGCAACGCGTGAACGGTCGAACGTGCCGGTAGTGCGTTAGGCGCACGAGTCTGTGAATACACGCGGAGATCCGCTCCACAGTCACAACGTACGCGGGCCCAATGGTTGGAGCGCCCACAAGATAGGCACACGCGGTCATGCTTCGCATCCGGGAGATTGGTGGTAGTCATGGGAGTCCTTTCGTACGAAACGGAAGCCAGAGGTAGGGACGACCCGCGGCTGGCCGCAGCCAAGGAGCGTTCTGCCTCCGGCGGCGCTGCCAGGGGAGCGGCCGGGACATTGATTTCACTCGGTGGTGAGACGGCCGAGGAAGTCGTGGCTCAACTCGTAGGCCGTGACCGGTGTGTCGGATAACGGTTCTTGCGTTAACTTCGGCATCACGGTCACTCCAGCGTCCTCGCAACGCGAAGGCCGAAGATGTCGAGCCGGCGATCCGGCGGCTGAGGTAAGCTCGCGTTGGGAATGGCGAAGCGGCGGGGCTCGCCCCAGGAGCCGCCGTGCGCCCTTGTGGCGCCGCGACAGTCGTCCTCCCAGCAATCCGACGCCCACTCTCGGGCGTTGCCGAGCATGTCCGACAGGCCCAAGGCGCTGGCGCCGTACGTGCCGACCGGACAGGCTGCACCATCACGGCCTGTGGAGTCGCGGTAGTAGCACCCGGGCTGAGAACCTTCCGACGCCTGCACCAGTTCCGCCCAGGTCGGCAGCCGGTACGGCGTGTCCGACGTCCGGCTCAGCCAGGAGACGTAGCCGTGAGCGTCCGCCCAGCTCATGCACGTCACGGGATGGCGATCCGTCTGGGCGTAACCGGGGTTCTGCCAGGAATCGCCACGATCCCAGAAGGTTTCACACCCGCCGCCCGCACCGCCGTCCGTCGCCGACGCGAAGGCGCGGTACTCCCCCACGGTCACCTCGTAGCGGCCGAGTGCCAGACGGCTGCCGGGCATCACCACCATCTCCGGACAGGCTTCGCAGTCCCGAAACACGTGGCCGGGGGGCCAGCGGGTGGCACGGCGCCGTTCCACGTCGGCCCGCCGCCGCTCCACTTCCTCGCGGTGGAACCGTACTTCGGCGGAATCGAGCAGCTCCAGTGCCTCTCGGTAAAACTCGCCAGCCCTGCCGGCGGCCAGCAGGTACTCGTTCAGCGACGCGATCGCCGTCTCCGTGCGGTCGGCCGCGAAGGCGGCTCTCGCGTACTGGAAACGAAAGCCGTCCTCCAACACGAGATCGTGCTCGTCGCGGAGGGCGAGGATCTGGTTCATCGCCTCGAGGGCGGCGGCGGGGTCGGCGGCGAGCAGCCTTTCCGCGCGCAGCAGATGCCGGTCGACCAGGATCTCCGGTGGCAGTTGGAGGTTCGCCGGCGCAGCCGGTGAACGACGCTCGGTGTTCGTCCGGGCGGTGCTCTGCGGGTCGACTTCGGTGGTGGCGGAACCTCGGGCCGCGGTGGAGATCTCGGGAACCGCGGGGGGCGGCGGGGAAGCTACCAGCTCTGCTGGCGGCGTCGGGGCGGCGGGTCGAAGGAGGTCTGCCTCCGCGCGGTTCAGGTATCCCGTCGACGGTGCCCCCCGCGATCGCTGCCAATCGCGAATCGCGCCACGGGTCCGCGGGCCGAACAGGCCGTCCGGCGTACCGGGGTCGAAGCCTTCGTTCCGGAGTTGCTGCTGAATCAGCCGCCGGGTGGCTCGGTCGAGGTTCAGCGACGCCTCGACGACCAGCGGATCTTGCTCGGCCGACGCCGCTCCCGGGGCGAGACTCGCGGCGGCATGCATCGATGGAACGAGCGCCAGCAACACCACGACGAGCAACGTCTCATGTCGCATTCCCGCGCTTCTCCCGGGTGGACTCCGACCGCCTGTCGGGGACGCTCTACTCAGCAGACCCGTTCACGACGGCTCCGGCCCAAGGCGGGCCCAACCACAGCCCCGGTCTCCGCCAACGATGATGGCCCCGCGTTCGCTCCGCGTCGCGCCGCGGGCAGTGGCCAAAGAAAAATAGGTAGTGGCGTACGCGACTCCACTGTGGACGTTCATCGCCGCCAAGTGTAGAACACAGAGCTGTCCGTGTCGATCCCTCAAGTCCAACCGCGAAGCACCGCACGCTCGCCGTTTCTTGGTAATTTTGTTGAGGTGCTGTCGAAACTGATTGAGACGGTTGTGTTATTGCTATAATTCCATTGGAAAGAGATGCGGCTGCGTTCGCCACGGTCGCGGCGTCGTGGGGGCGATGCTGGCAGGTTGCACTCTGCGCTGAGATATCTGAGCCCCGTGCAGTTTGAAAATCAGCACGTCAAGCCGCGGCGGTCGTAGAAGAGCAGAATCGTCATGGGTGAGCGAGACGCGTTCGAGCGCATGCTGAGGTCGTTCTACGACGCCATGTTCGACGATGCGCTCTGGCCTGCCGTCTCTGCTCTCATCGACGAAGCGTGCGGCCTGACGGGCAATGGCCTCCTGGTCGTCGAAGGCACGAAGCAGGATGCCCAGCTGTGTCCGCTCGGGCTCTACTACCGCGGAGAGCCCCACAAGGAGCTGGAGCGCGAGTACCTGGAGAACTACCATCCCGCCGACGAGCGGGTGCCGCGTTTCCGGGGGTTGGCCGACGGTCGCCTGGTACACGTCAGCGACCTTTACACAGACGAGGAGCTGACGACCTCGCGCACCTACAACGAGATGCTGCCCCGCGCCAGTGTGCGGGACGGCTTGAACGCGCGTCTGGAGGTGTCCGACGGCTGCCACATCGCTTGGTGCATCGGGGATCCGCCCGTTGGGCTCCCGGCCTGAGTCGCGAGGGGTCAGGGTCCTCGGCCTGCCGGGCCAGCTCTCGCGCCGACCCTCGATGATGATCGCCAACCCGTCGTCGCTCCACATTTTTCGCCCTCGGTTCAAGCGAGTTGAACGCCGCCGCAGCGCCCTCGGGGGCTACATGTGTCGGAGAGCGGTGCGGGGGTCGATTCGTGACGCGCGGTGTGCGGGTACGAAGGCGGCGATCGAGGCGACCACGACCAATCCCGCGACGGCGGCGCCGATGACGGCCGGGGGTAGGCCCTCCACCTCGTACAGCACAGCCTGGGCGGCGTGGCCCACGCCCCACGCCGCGAGGCCCCCGAACGCGCTCCCGGCGACGATCACGCGCGCCACCGGCGCGAGCACCATCCGCTGCACCTGTACCGCATCGGCGCCGAGCGCGAGGCGCAGGCCGAACTCGCGTGTCCGGGACGCCACGCGGTAGGCCAGCACGCCGTACAGTCCGACCGCCACCAGGAGCGCGGCGGCGATCGCGAACGACGCCGACAACACAGCAAGCGAAGCGACGGGTTCGTTCAGGTAGTCGAGCGACGTCATCGGCAGGAGGAAGGTCACCGGCAGGTCCGGGTCCACGGTCGCCACGAGCGCTGGAACGGCGTCGAGCACCTCGTCGATCGGCGACTCGGTCCGAACGTGGAACCAGGCGCGACCGACGTCCTCGCCCTGCCGGTGAGCGAGATAGACGATCGGCGGGGCGGGACGCCGCGGCAGCGGCCGGACGTCACCCGCGAGACCGACGATCTCGATGTCGGGCTCGGCGTCGAGGCGGCCGATGGCGAACCGCGTTCCGACGGGGTTCGGCTCCAGGTGGAACTTGCGCGCGAAGGCCTGGTTCACCACCGCGACCCGCGACGTTCGGAGGGTGTCCGAAGCCGAGAGGGAGCGTCCCGCCAGCAGCCCGATTCCGAGCGTGCGGAAGTAGTTCGTTCCGACCGAGCTGAGATGCGTCGTTCGGTCCGCGCCGGGTCCCCCGGCGTATCCCTCGACGGCGACCTCGACGACCTCGGCCTCCCCGGTGGCGGTGTTGATCGTGCTGGTCGTGACGCCGGCGACGCCGGGCTGTGCCGACAGCGCGTTGCCGATCTCCTCCAGCACCGCTCGAGCGCGCACGTGACCGTAACCGCTGAGGCCGGGAGCCACGCGGAAGATGCCGACGTCGGACACCCGGTAGCCCCGGTCGCTGCGATTGGCGCTGTTCCGGTGGCTCTGGACGATCAGCCCGGTCGTCGTCAGCAGCACCGTCAGCAGGGCGAACTGCGCCGCCACGAAACCCACGCCCACCCGGTTGGCGGGTCGCGGTTCGGCGTCGTTCGGGACGACGCTTGCGAGTTTCGTCCGCGTGGCGTGGAGGGCGGGCGGGATGCCCAGAAGGAGACCCGCGCCGACGGCGATCGTGGACACGAAGGGGACCACGATGGGATCCAGGGTCAACGAAACGAGTCCGGCGGCCTCCGTCGGCACCAGCGCGCCGATGAGGCGCAGCGTCCCGTACGCAACGCCCAAGGCGGAGACTCCACCGAGGAGAGCAAGCAGGCATGACTCGGTCAGCAACTGGGCCAGCACGTGCCGGCGCGACCCGCCCAGGGAGAGCCGCACCGCCATCTCCGGGCGGCGAGCTTCGGCGCGGGCCAGCAGGAGGTTGGCGACGTTGGCGCACGCGACCAGGACCACCCCGATCGTGACGCCCAGGAGGAGAAGAAACGCGACGTCGACCCGGCGGTTGTCGTGAAGCTGACTCTGACCCCGGTTTCCGTCCCGCAGCACCAGCGGCCTGGTGACGAAATCCGTTCGGCCCGCGTCGTTCAGGTCCGCTTGCAGGGGGGCCTCCACCTCCGCGAGGATGCTCCGGTACCGCGGTTCCAGTGAGGCGCGCGCCTCGGGCAGCGAGACGCGCGGCTTCAGGCGGGCGAAGAGGTAGAGCCAGTACGCCCGCCGATCCCGGAGACGCTCCCGGGGGACCGTGGTCCTGTCCGAGGCGAGCGTGCCGCACGTGGGCAGCGGCACGTACACCGACGGGGGGAGCAGGCTCGTCGTGCCCCGGAATCCGGCCGGGGCGACGCCGACGATGGTCAGCGGGCGGCCGTTCACCAGGAGGACGTCCCCGACGACGTCGGCTGCTGCTGCAAGGTCGGAGACCCAGAAGTCATGGCCGAGGACTGCGATCGGGTGCACGCCGATCGGCTCGTCGACCTCGTGGCCGAAGAGGCGCCCCGCGGCTGGGCTCAGTCGGAGCGTGGGGAAGTACGACCCGGAGGCGCACGACGCCCAGACGCTCGCGCTCCGGCCGCCGTAGGACACGTGGGCGCGGGCCGGGTGGTGGGCGGCGATGTCGGTGAACGCGTTCTGTTCCCGCTGCAGGTCCCGGTACATCGGGTAGCTGAAGACTTCGTCGCATCCGCCCGCCTCGGTGCAGTAGACCGACCCCGGCTTCGGTCCGGGCGCCTCGAGGTTCACCAGCCGCTCGGGTCGCGGCACCGGCAGAGGGGCCAGCATGTGCTGGTAGTAGAGGGAGTAGATCGTCGCGTTCGCTCCCATCGCGAGGGCGAGCGAGAGGGCGGCCGCGCCGACGGCGACCGGAGTCTTGCGCAGCGACCGCCCGGCCAGCCGGACGTTGACCGCGACCCGCTCCAACTCTTCGGCGACGCGGAGGCCGCGTTCGCTGCGGCAGGCGTCCTTCACCTGCTCTCGGCTGCCGAAATGCACGTGCGCGCGTCGACGCGCCTCCCGCGCGGGCACGCCGGAACGAGCCAGGTCGGCCGCGTACTCCTCGAGGTGGAAGCGAACCTCCTCGTCGAGCGCATCCTCGTAGCGCTGCCGGCGGCTCGCGGTTGTCAGGAAGGAGCGCAAGCGGGCGAGAACACTCATCGGTATCGACTCTCTCAGCTGGTGATCCGGCGGACCTGGAATGGTTGCGTGACGGCGGCTCGGGCAGCGGTTCGGCGAGAGCGGGTGCTACGATGGCGGGAGGTCGGCGCAGGACAGATGGGCGTGACCGGTCAAATTGCGCTCGACGAACGTCGGTCGCGTCCGCCGCCCGCGGGGGCCGAGCCGCCCACCCGACCGCGCTGGTAAAAGCGTGCCCGGTCGGTCGGGTTCATTACCCCGGCAATCGCGTCCGAACGGTATCGACGGCGCTCAGAATCCGCAGGCGGACGCGCGTCGACGCGAGACCTCTGCAGGATCAACACGGTGCCGGCACGGTTCGGCTCAACGGGTGTCGGTCGGCTCCACGCGAACCGTGATCACGTCGGTGTCGTGATACTGCGTGTGGCGCACCGAGGAAGCGTAGTGCCGAAGTAGCCGGAGGGTCACCTCCTGCTCGATGCGTCCGCCCGCTGCCTGCTCGCTCAGCACCGCCAACTGGTCCTCGAGGTTGGTCTCGTCGGTCGCGGCGATGAACTCCAACAGGGCCGACTCGCCCTCGCCGCCCGCGATCAGCAGCAGACGCCGCGTGTCCGCTCCCGAACGCTCTTCGTCCCGCTGCATCAGCAGTAGGAGCGTCTCCTCGCCGACGGCCCGGACCCGCTCGATCAGATCCTCGTTCCATCGCTTCGCGGCGCCGAGCTTCGCAAGGAACGCGTCCACCTTCGGGTGAGCGTCCGCGCCCAACGCCACGCGCAGGCGCCGGCGGCGCGGCCCCGTCAACTCGTCGAGCAGCGTCAGCCCGATCGCGGTCAGGCCTCCCACCGTCATGCCGTTGCCGATCAGCGCGCTCCACGGCCCCTGGAAGTACTCCGGAAAGACCCAGTCGAGCTGAAACGCGAGGCCCATCCAGAACGCGACACCGACCACCACGCCCTTGCGATAGTCGAGACCGTCGTGCAGAAGGATCTCGATGCCGAAGATGAAGAGCTTGGCGACCAGGAGAACGAAATAGCCGGCGACCACCGGCCCGGGAATCGCGATAATCGCTGCCATGGCCTTCGGAACGAACGCGATGGTGACGAAGACGAGGCAGATCCAGATGCCGATCGAGCGGGCCGCTACGCCCGTCAGCTCCACGACGGAGATGCCCGAGGCACGGGTCGTATTGGGGAGCGTCGCCGCCAGCCCCGACAGCAGGTTGCCGACGCCGTCCGCCGCCATCGCGCCCTGGATCGCCCGGAAATCCACCGCGCGCGGTCGGCGCCACGACACCCGCTGGATGGCGACGCCGTCACCGAGCGTGTCCATCGCGCCCGCGACGGTCACCAGCACGAAGGCCGGCAACAGGGCCCAGAACTCGGGACCGAAGCCGAGATCGAGGCCCGGGTAGGCAAGAGGTGGCAGACCGATCCAGCTCGCGTCGCGAACGCCCGCCGTATCGTAGAGCCCGAAGGCGAGTGCCCCGGTCAGCGTACCCGCGACGATGCCGACCACCGGCCCCCACAGACGCAACAGGCCGGAACCGCGGAGCGCGATGACGAGGACGACGAGCAGCGTCACGCAGACGGTGACGGGCGCCGCGGCGGGCGAGACCGCTTCCGGCACGTCGCCGAGCTTGCGCATGAACACCGGCGCCACGGTCACCGGAATCAACATCACGACGGTGCCGGCCACCGTGGGCGTGAAGATTCGCCGCAGCGCCGACAGTCTGGCCGCCAGCGCGAACTGAAACAGGGACGACACGATGATCAGGGTGGCCAGCAGCCCCGGCCCGCCCGATTCCAACGCCGAGACGCTGATGGCAAGAAAAGCGTTGCTGGTGCCCATCAGCATCACGTAGCCGGCGCCGATTCGCCCAACGCGCACGGCCTGCAGCGCTGTCGTGACGCCGGAGATCACCAGTGCCGTGCACACCGCCCACATCAGGTACTCGGCGCTCCCGCCCGCGGACTGAATCAGGATCGTGGGACTCAGCACGATGCTCGGGGCGGCTATCATCGCGTGTTGCATCCCGAGTCCCAGCGACAGCAGCTTGGGAGGCCTCTCGTCGGGCTCGTACCTCACGTCCCGGCGAGCGGCGCCTGCGTTCGATGACATCATTCCGGTCTTCCCTCGTCCGTACCGAACAGATCGATCTCCGGCGATCGATGCGACGGCGATCTCCTGCCCGCCGCACCGCCTACCACCCCAGCGTGGCCCGGCCGAGGAACCCCATGTCCGCGGCATCGAGCATCGGGCTCTCCCGCCGCTGCGCGTCCACCCCCAGGTCGAAGCTCAGGCTCTCGCGGTCGAGCACCCCGAGGCCGTAGCCGATGCGGTAGTCCCGGCCGTACTCCGACGTGCCGAAGCCGGCCCGCGGCGTCCCCACGAGACGGCTCCCCACCGGCAGGCCGTAGCCGACCTCACCGTCGAGGCGGCCGCCCTGCGCCAAGCCGCCGTGCGCCATCCCCGCCAGGGTCTCGCGTCCCCAGAGCGCCTCCGCCCCGCTCGTCGCCTCACCGCCCCATGACGGCGCCAGCCGGGCCGCGAAGCCGAGCGGCGTCGACGGCGTCGGGTTGTAGCTCAGCGACACCGCCATGCCCCGCTCGCGGAACCCGTCGGCCTGATGCACGACGAGCGTCCGCACCCGCACGTCCACCGCCAGCCCCGTCGAGGCGTCCGACACGACCAGGCCCACGCCCACGTCCATGCCGGCGCCGGTCTCCGCGTCGCCGCCGTCGTGCCGCAGACCGACCTCGACGCTCGGCGTCAACGACACCCGGCCGCCCGGTGTGTAGGCCCGCGAACCTTCGAGCCCGGTCCGAAAGCGGGTCACCGCGGCCTCGGC
The DNA here is from genome assembly GCA_965204675.1 of Vicinamibacterales bacterium. GTDB lineage: Bacteria > Acidobacteriota > Vicinamibacteria > Vicinamibacterales > UBA8438 > JAJEEA01. Next base: position 2,040,802 of record OZ242003.1, on the reverse strand, counting down.
CGCGTTCAACCGGCCCGACGGGCCGTCCGCCCCGCCGATCGACGTGCCGACCCACAGCGCATCGGCCTTGAACGCCAGCTCGAAGCCGCCGGCGCCGCCGGCGAGCAGCTCGCCCCGCGTTCCCGCCGCGGCCATCGCCATCGACAAGCCGCTCTCCAGCGCCGGCGCCCCGTCGGGCGTCAGCAGCATGCCGCCGGCGCCGTACCCGGCGACGCCCCAGACCGTGACGCGCTCGGTCGCCCGGTAGCCCAGCCACGGGTAGAGGCCGGTCACGGCCGAGGCCACCCGTCCCCCGGCGGTCCCGGCGTACTCGCCCACACCCCGGCTGTGCGAGAGCGACAGGCCCGCCACCAGCGGCCCCTTCGCGTAGTCGGCGCCGAACATCGTCGTGCGCACGTCGCCGCCGAGCGACAGCGCCCCGTCCTGCCCGGCGAATTGCGACCTCGCCCCCCGGCTCCAGAACGACACGATGCCGCCCTGCCGCGTCTCGCGGCTCAGCGAGAGCGCGGAGCCCGTCAGGATGTCGCCGCCGACGAAGCTGGCCCCGAGCCCTCCGCCGCCGCCGGCCTCGAGCGCTCCGCCGCCGCCGAAGCCGGCCCCGACCTCTCCGCGGCCGCCGAAGCCCGCCCCGGGCACACCGCCGCCGCCGAAGCCCGCCCCGAGCATGCCGCCGCCGCTCAGGCCGCCGTGCGGGCCGGCCATCGCGCCCAGGGGCGCGAGCGTCGCCTGCACGCCGCCGGCACCCGTCGCCGCCGTACCGAACGACGCCCCGGCGCCCGCGGGCCAGCCGCCCGCCGGCTGGTGCATGACCGCCCCGGCCCCGACGCCACCGAGCTGGTTGAGAAGGCCCAGCGCGAAGTCCCGCTCCGCGCCGCGCCGGAGCCGACGGCCGGCGAAGCGGCCCTCGAAGCCCGGTCCCCGGGGCGCCTCCATCCGCGCCTCCACCTGCTCGACCACGTGCACCGCCGCGGCCCGGTCGAACCGCGCCACCAGCGCCAGCGGCAGCGGGTCGTGGTTCTTGATCCGGCCCGTGGCCCCGCCGTCGCCCAGCACGCCGGCCGAGGCGTTCGACAGCGTCAGCGTCAGCGTCTCCTCCCCTTCGTCGTGATCGTCATCGATGACGGACACCTCGACGGTCTTCGACGATTCGCCCGCCGCGAACGAGAGCGTGCCGCTCGCCGACGTGTAGTCCGAGCCCGCCAGCGCGGTGCCGTCCGACGTGGCGTAGTCGACGGTCATGGCGACCTCCGCCGCGCGGCTCAACGTGACCGCGAAGGCCAGCAGCGCGCCCTCGGCCTCGTCGACCTCCGCGTCGGCCACCGACACGCCCACCGGACCGGCCACGCTCGCCGACACCGCGGCTTCCAGCGACCGGCCGTCGCGTGTCTCCACCGCGCCGGCCGGCAGCGTGATCGTCACCGCCCCGTTGCCGTCGGGCTCGACCTCGATCTCCCAGCTCCGGTTCTCGCCCTGTGTCTTGCGCCGGGCGTTGGCGACCTCCCCGCCGTCGACCTCGAACGCGTCGTCGCGCAGCGTCACGTAGCTCAGGCCCTTGACGTCCTCGCTGAACTGCAGGCCGAGGGTGAACGCGCCGTCGCCGTCGTGCGACGCCGGCACGTCCCCGAAGCTGGCCGTCAACGGCCCGGGGCCCGCCACCGTCGCCGACACCGCGGCTTCCAGCGACCGGCCGTCGGTCGTCTCCACCGCGCCGGCCGGCAGCGTGATCGTCACCGCGCCGCTGCCGTCGGGCTCGACGTCGATCTCCCAGCTCTGGTTCCTGTCCCTGGTCTTGCGCCGGGCGTTGGCGACCTCCCCGCCGTCGACCTCGAACGCGTCGTCGCGCAACGTCACGTAGCTCAGGTCCGCGACGTCCTCGCTGAACCGCAGGCCGAAGGTGAACGTGCTGTCGCCGTCGTGAGATGCCGGCACGTCCTGGAAGCTCGCCGTCAGGGCCGCCGCCGTCGAGGTCTCCGTGTTCAGGATGGTGCCCGTCGCCTCGGCGTCGCCGAGCACGGCGCCGGTCGGGTTGCTGAGGGTCAGCGTGACGGTCTCGCCGCTGTCCTCCTCGGTGTCGTCGATGATCGGCACCGAGACCGTCTTGGCCGTCTCGTTGGGCGAGAAGGTCAACGTCCCCGTGGTCGTCGTGTAGTCCTCGCCGGCCGTCGCGGTCCCGTCCGAGGTGGCGTACTGCACCGTGACCGTGCCGCTCACCGCGGGGGCCAGGGTCACCGGGAAGTCGAGTGCCGCGTCGTCACCCTCGGTCGCCTCCGTCCCGGCCACCGACAACCGGGCGGCGAAGGCGACCTGATGCAAGACGGGGCTCGACAGCTTCCTGCCGTCGGCCGTGCAGATCGCCCCCGTGTCGGTGCAGCTCTCCGTCAGTCCCAGGGAGAGCTCGACGGTCCCCGTACCCGACGGCGTGACGGTGAGGTTCCACACCGTGTCGCTGCCGTCGGCGAGCGCCGCGGCCGTCACGGTGGCGCCGGTCGCGCTCAACGCGCTCCGCACCTGCTCCGCGGTTGCCGACACGGCCTCGCTGAACTCGACCTGGAAGTCGAACGCGGCGCCGTTGTGCGAGCCCGGCACCTCGTCGAACTCCGCCGTCAGCGGGTCGGCGCTCACCTGACTCGACGAGCACGCGGGACCGTTCGGACTCCCGGTGATCCGGATGCATATCGAGCTGTCGGTCCCGACGTTGTAGGCGTGCCCCGGTGCGACCCTGACGGTCAGCGGGCCGTTGGCGGCATCGCGTTGGACGAGCTCCTCGATGTCCCAGTAGTTGTTGCCGTCCCGGGCCGCGCGCTGGAGCTCGATGCGTGACTCCGCGAGGCCGCCGGCCGACGCATCCCTCCACCTGTACTTCACGGTTACCGGAGGCCCCACGTACTTCATGCTGTAGGTGTGTTGCCCCGCATTCCCGCTGACCGTCTTGCTCGACGAGGGCCATATCGCGCCGTTCGCCGTCCCCCTGAGCCGATAGCTGAATCTGCCGCCCTCGGGGGCCGTCGCTCCGATGCTCTCTATCGTTACCGTCGACTTGCCGGCGCTGCTGTTGTTCGTGACCGGGTAATTCCTCACCTCGGGAAACGGGTCTCCCCTTGCACGGTCCACCAGCTTGCTGCCTCCCGTCGCGTCCGGCGAATAGCTGAACGTGACGGTGTCGCCCGAGTAGATGGGCCACTGGAGCTGAATCCACAACCATTTGGCGGCTTCCGTACCCGAGCAACCGAAGTTCTGGCCACCGACTCTTCTGCAGTTCACTATGGTGGTACCCATGGGATACCGCCTGCCGCCGACGTTGATCGAGACGAGGTTCCCCGGCGCGGCCGCTCGCAGGTTCTTGTTGAAGGTCACCTCCACGAAGTACGGATCGATGACCCTGGCCGAGCTTATCTTCAGCCTGGTGTCCACCAGGCTCACGGCAAATTCATCGCCGGTCGTCCAGTAATAATCGGTGAAGTCCCAGTTGAAGGACAGGATACCGCGAGTGAACGTCATGCCATGCGCATCCCCCAGGTTGAACGAATCTCCGCCGACGCGAAATTCCATCGCCCTCTGGACGCGCGGGTCGAGAAGCTCGGAGCCGGCGCTCACGCCGCTGAATGAGAGGATGAGCCGTTCGTTGAAGTCCGTGACCTGGACGACGAGTATCGAGTACAGGGGGTAATCCACACCCTCGAAGGTGACCGTGGTGTCCGTGAGGTTGTCGCCGTTCATCGCGACTCCGATCGAGCGCCAGCCCCACACGTCGCCACCGAATGCGTCCCTTCCGGCGGTCAGGGTCGCCGACCAGACGGTGGTGACCTGCGCGAACGCAACGCCGCCGCCGGGCAGGCCCCCGACCACGGCGGCGCACAGCACGGCGGCGGCGACGGCCCCGCGCGGCCATCGACGGCTACCGGCCCCGCACACCATGACAGGTCCGGATGAACTCGGGCCCCTCGCACTCGCGGAACGCCCGATGCAAACGCCTGCCACGATCACCTCCTCGCTCTCCGAACGCCCGATGCAGCTCGCCCCACGACACGCTCCGTCAACGGCTTCCGTTCTCGCTGCACGGAAGGATTCCTGCCACGGCTTCCTAGACGGTCAAGGCCGGCAGTCTAGAACACGTCAACCTGCGTGTCCATACGTCATCGGCCCACGTCGAAGCGTCGCACTCTCGCCGTGTCTGATAATTTTGTTGGGACAACAGGAATTTGATGAGGGTATCTGGCGCAATCCGTACGTCGCGCCATGATTCCATTGGCACCAGAAAAAACCCGGCGTTGACGAAGCCGCCGATCGAACCGCCACGTATCGACACCGACGATTCCCGTGTTCTACACTGCAGGGTTCGCTCAACCGACGACTCCACAGGTCACGAACACGATCAGCTCCGCCTCCCGGGCGACGAACCATGGGAGTCAGAACGTGAGCATCGGCAAGTCAATCGTCGTCGAGCGCGAACTCCACGCCAGTGAGGATCTGACGATCGAGGGACGGGTCAAGGGCCGGATCACGTTGAAGCAGCATGCCCTGAAAATTCACCGCCTGCGACCGACGCGGTCAATCTCGAGGACCAGCCGGCCGCGATGAGGGCGAGCGCATCGCGCCGCGGCGCCGCCCGGTCGGTCCGGTTCGCGTTGCCGTGCTCCAGGCTGAGGTCGGCGAACCCGGCTGCCCCAGCGGCAGGCCGACATTGCCGGCGAACCGCGCCGTTTCCCCGTCGCCGGCGCGGTCCGGAAAGCGCCCGGGCACCTTCACTCGAGCTCCACCACCGCGGCGCGGAGTTCCATCAGGTGTACAGCCCTGATGGGGGTCCCCCCCGCGGCCGCCCCGTCGGTCCAGCGGGGCGCCGCCCGGCCCGCCGCCGCATACGCCTCCGCGAGCGCTGTCCGCAGCTCGAGCAGATGCACGAGCCTGACCGGCGTCACCCCGCCGGTCAGGACCGGATCCGTCCACGGAAACCGTTCCAGCCCCGCCTGTCGGCGCAGAGCGTCGATGCGCATCCGCAACTCCGTGAAGTGGAGGGCCTTGATCGGGGTCACGCCGAGCCGAATCGGGTCGTCCGTGAATGGCGGTGACAGGCTCACCGTCACCGTGAACGGTTGCGTCGCGCCCAGGCCTTCGTAATCGGTCGCCGTCACCCGAATCTCGGCCGCCCCGGCGCCGACCGCCGTGAGGGTCAAGCGGGCGCCGGCGGCGCCTGCCGTCACCACGTGCGTCGCCGACGACGACACCGCGTAGTCCAGCGCGTCGCCGTCGGGGTCGACGAACGCGCGCGACACGTCCACGGGCAGGATGCCCCGCGGGACCAGCCGCCGGTCCGGCAGGGAGCCCACCGCGACCGGCGGGCGGTTGGCGCGGCGGGGCCGGCGGTCCCGCCATGCCGCCACCGCGGGCGCAGTGGTCTCCAGGACGGCCACCGTGTCGGCCGGGCCCGCTTCGTCACCGAAGGCGACGCCGAGCGGGTCGCCGGCGTGACGCTGACGCGGATTCGAGAAGAGGAGCGGCTCGTGGCACTCGACGGCGGCGGCGCCGCACTGGTTACGGTAGGCCATTATCGTGATCCAGCGGCTGGCCTCCGGGGCCCCGGCCGCGAGCCCGCGCTGGTTCACGTATCCGTAGGCCGGATGCGCGTGCCCCCCGTCGGCCGAGCCGTGGTTCGTGTACCGGTCGTGCACGAGACCCAGGTTGTGCCCGAGCTCATGCGCGAAAATCCGGCCGCCGCACCCCTGTACGGTGACCCCGAAAGCGCCACCGACGACGGCTATGCCGCAGATGTTGACGCGCTCCCCTCGGCCGAGGATCAGGTGCACGAGGTCGGCCCCGACCAGGTCGCGCAGGGCGTGCACCTCATCCAGGTGACCGTCGGACGGATCGCCGAGACGCGCGAAGTCGACGCCGACGTCGCCGCTCTCGACGTACGACACCTCGGACACTTCCACCAACGCCACTCGGTGCCGGACCCCGCTCGCGGCGTAGGCCTCATTGGTCTCGGCGATCATGAGGTCTATCTCCGCCCCGCTCGCGGCGGCGCCTCCCGCCGACTCGCGCGCGGCCCGCGTATGGACGACGGCCACGTCGAGCGTCGCCTCGGCCTCGGACCCGCACCGCCGCCCGTTGAACGCGATCGCCGCCAGCCGGCCCTCCCAAGCGGCCGGCGCACACGCCCGGGTCACCAGGATGTCCAGCTCTTCGAGACTCGGAAGCTCCAGCCCGGCCGGAAGCGGCCCCGACAGGCCCCAGTTGTAGGACAAGTCCAGCGTCTGCAGGGCCCGCAGGTTCCCCACCTCGCTCGGGATCGGACCGGTCAGGGCATTCGCGGCGAGGATCAGGTCCTTGAGCTCCGTCAGACTCCCCAACCACGGCGGGACCGGACCTGTCAACCTGTTCCGGCCGAGGTCCAGACGACGGAGGATCACCAGGTTCCCCAGCGCGCTCGGTATCGGACCCGTCAAGGCGTTTCCGGAGAGCTCCAGGAACAAGAGCCCGACCCGGCTCCCCAGCGACGCAGGAATCGGGCCGGTCAACCTGTTGTTGGAGAGCGACAGATCCTCGAGATTCGCCAGGGCTCCCAGCTCGCCAGGTATCGGGCCCGTCAGCTCATTGGACCAGAGCGACAGAACCCGGAGATTCGCCAAGGCTCCCAGTTCGCCGGGTATCGAGCCCGTCAACGCGTTGAACCAGAGCGACAGGACTTCGAGATTCGCCAGGCTCCCCAGCTCGCCCGGGAGAGGACCGGCCAGGCCATTCCCGGCGAGATCCAGCTTCGTGACACGGCCGCCGTCGTCCGTGGTGACCCCGAACCACGCCGACAACGGCGCGTCGGTCAGCCAGTTCGTGCTGTCGGTCCAACCGGGGCCGGCCGTGGCCCTGTAGAGGGCTTCGAGCGCCGCCCGATCCGTCGCGACGCTCCCCTGCGCCGCCGCGGCGCCCGCGAACGCCGTGCAGAAAGCGGCGACCGCCATCGCGGCGACCCGCGCCCGCATGGGATGATCCCGTCGAAAAACCGCCCAGTGACGTCGGGCGCCAGGCGCCTCACTCCCCGCCATGACTCCGTTTCCAGTCGCCGCCCGTCGAACCGGACGTGCAGGTTTCCCGCATCCGGCTCTCGGACGAGATACTGCTCGGTCCGACCTGACCCTCGCGGGCTGTCGATCGGCGCAACGGCTTCCGTTCTCGCTGCACGAAGGGTTCCTGCCACGGCTTCCTGGGCGCTAAAGGCCGGCAGTCTAGAACACGTCAACCTGCGTGTCCATACGTCATCGGCCCACATCCAAGCGTCGCACTCTCGCCGTTTCCTCATAGTTTTGTTGGCACAACAGCAACTTATGAGCTGAGTACTGGTGCAACCCATCGGTTCCCTATGATTCCATTGGCACCAGAAAAAGGTGCCGCCGTTGATGAAGCCGCCGATTCGAACCGCCACGTATCGACACGGACGATTCCCGTGTTCTACACTGCAGGGTCCGCTCAACCGGCGACTTCACAGATCACGAACACGATCAGCTCCGCCCGCCGGGCGACGAACCATGGGAATCAGAACGTGAGCATCGGCAAGTCGATCGTCGTCGACGGCGAACTCCACGCCAGTGAGGACCTGACGATCGAGGGGCGGGTGGAGGGCCGGATCACGTTGAGGCAGCATGCCCTGAGAATCGGACCGTCCGGCCGCGTTCAAGCGCAGGTGTCCGCCAAGTCGGTCGTCGTTCTGGGTGAGGTCGCAGGCAATATCGAGGCGGCCGAGAGGATCTCGATCGGCAGCGGCGGGACGGTCAGCGGCGACATCAGGGCTCCACGCGTCGCCATCGCCGAGGGAGCCACCTTCAGCGGCGGCATCGACATGCAGCCGGGACAGCGGCCCAACCGCGCCAAGAGCAAATCGCGGCGGAAGCCAGAGCCTCGCAGACCGCCGTCATCCCCGAGAGTCGGGAGTGCGTAGCTTCTCGTCGACGAGATCCGCTCGCCCTCCTCCTCACGCAACGGGACATCGCCGCCACGCGCGGGCTTCGTGAGCCTGCCCGAGCCGCGTTCGCCTCGCCGAACCGGAAGACCATCGACCAACGCGCGGAGCAGCAGGCCGAGGACCGAGGTCCATCTCGCCGCAAGCTCCCCAACGTCGTGACGGCGCAGGCGGCGTCCTCACCCCGGCTCGCCGAGCGACAGCACCAGCCGCACCAGGTCCACCTGGCGGGAGATGGACAGCTTCCGGTAGATCTGGTTGAGGCGCCAGTAGATGGCGCCTTCGGTGTGCCCCGCCGCCTCGGCCAGGTCGCGCACGCTCCTGCCTTCGGCCAGCCCCACCGCCACCTGACTCTCGGCCGGCGTCAGCCCGAGGGTCCCGGCCACCACGTCGGGGCTGACGGTTCGCTGACGTCCGGGCTCGACGATCAGCACCAACGCGGCCACCGCCCGCGCCCCGTAGTCGGGTCGAGAGACGCCAACGGGCTTGACGTACACCACGAACGGCGGCAGCACCGGCGAGCGGCGGAGGAGCATCGACCCGCTGACGGCAGACGCGTTGCCGGCCGGCAGCGCCTCGCCGAGCAGCCGTTCGAGACGGACCTGGTCGTCGGGCGCACGGGTGCGCAGCATCCCGTCCCGGTCCGACAGCCCGTCGCCGTTCCGCAGGATGCCGCGAGCGCGGTCGTTGACCTCCAGGATCCCTCCGCGCCGGTCCAGTTGGACGACGCCTATGCGGGGGTTGTCGAGCAGGGCGGCCGCGGTCGTGCTCCTCGCCTTGGCGCGCACCAGCGCCTGCCGGACGCGGATGAACTGACGGATATGGGGCAGCAGCCCCGTGATCATCGTGATCCTCGAAGACGTCCAGCCATCCGCGTCGACGGGATCCCCGATGCACCAGGCGATGTGGCAGCCGTCGGACACCTCGAGGCGCGCGTTCAAGCCGTCCCGGACGCCGGCGCGAGGCAGCATCTCGTTGTAGGTGGGCGAGGTCCTCAGCTCCTCGGCCGTGTAGAGGTCGCCGACGTGCACGAGGCGACCGTCGGCCAGCCGCCGGAAGCGCGCCACCCGCTCGTCGGCGGGATGGTATTCCTCCAGGTATTCGCGCTCCAGGTCCTTGCGGGGCTCTCCCCGGTAGTAGAGCCCGAGCGGACACAGCCGGGCATCCTCTTTCGTGCCTTCGACGACCAGAAGGCCATTGTTCGTCAGGCCGCACGCTTCGTCGATGAGGGCGGACGCGGCGGGCCAGCGCGCATCGTCGAGCATGGCGTCGCAGATCGACTCCAGGATGCGCTCGAACGCGTCTCGCTCACCCATGACGATTCCGCTCTTCTACCACCGCAGCCGCGGCGCAGCGTCACCCGCCCCAGGGCACCGCACGCCTGTTTCGACGACACGTGGGGGCGCGGCAGCCGGCGGAGCCGCCAACTCGAAGGTGTCGGGGCACATCCGGAATTGCCCGACGGCCGCCGCGGTTTGACGTGCTGACTCTCGAACTCCACGGGGCTCAGATATCTTAGCGCAGAATGCAATCTGTGGGTCGCAGACCGCTTCGATGCCGCCATGTCGCCAAGAACCGCGGACAGGCGGCCACGATCAGCGGTATTCCTTACAAAGGAATTATAGCCATAGCAAGAAAGGAGCTGGCGTTATCCGGCTGCGCAATCAATCCGATTCAGCCGTACTCATGAAATTGTCAGAAACAGAGGACGTGCGACGCTTCGGAATCACACCTTGACGCATGGACAGGGCCGTTACCTGGACCGCAAGGCGGCGGGTTGGGCGACCGAGGGGGTCTCAGGCAGGAGCCTCAGAGCGCTTCACGGCCGAAACACTCGATGGTCTCCAGCGTCTCGCGCACGTCGGCAGAGGACGAGGCTGCCGACGAGCCCGTCCCGCTGGCGACGGCAGGCTCAATCGCCCCAGCCGTATCCGAGGCGTGCGTAGTGGTAGGCGCCGCTGTAGCCCCACGGCATGTACTCGCTGTAGCGTTCGCCGACGAGGTTCGCGATGACGGACTCCTGCGAGTAGGTGTCGAAGACGTTCTGCCCCCCGATGGACAGCGTCGTTCCCCGCCCGAGATCCACGCTCAGCTCCACGTCGACGATCGGCCGGCCGTCGAAGAAGCCCTGGGCGAGGCCGCCGGACGGATCGAAGGCCGTCCCGTACCCGCTGTCGTAGTCGTACCAGCCGCTGTAGTAGCTGAGCCGGCCGAGGAGGCTCGCCCGCCCGAGGCGCTGCGTGACCCCCACGTTCCAGCGCGTCCGCGGCAGGGCGTAGGCGTACTCGGCGAGCCGCCGGCCGTCGAGCAGGCCGAGCGCGTTGTCCGTCACCTCGGTGTCGGTGTGGTTGAAGGCGGCGCTGATGACCGTGTTTCCGCGCAGCGCGAGCGGCGTCCAGGTGGAGACGATGTCGATGCCCTGCGACGTCGTGCCGAAGGCGTTGGTGAAGAACCGGTAGTTCGTCACGGTCTCCGCCGTTTCGAATCCACCCGCAACCATCTCGGCGACCTCCGCCGGCGTCAGGGTGAAGTTGCTCGTGATGCCGATGCGGTCCGACAAGTCGATGCGGAAGTAGTCGACGGTGAGCGTGAAGGGGCCCCCGCCGAACGCTACGCCGGCGGTGTAGTTGGTCGACCGTTCCGGCCCGAGCGGCTGCCCGCCGCGCAGCCGCGCCACCGGCGATATGGAGGGGATGACCGCGTTGTGGACCATGTCGCCCACCGTCGGGTCGAACCAGCTCTGGATGTGCAGGCCGTGCTGCTGGCCGGGGGTCGGCGCCCGGAACCCGGTGCTCACGCTGCCCCGCACGAACCGGAAGCGGCCCGACACCTTCCCGTTGGTCGTCATCCCGAAGTCTTCGAAGTCCTCGATGCGGGCCGCCGCGCCCAGCGTCCACCCGTTGTCCGGGTCGGCCACCTCGAGGTCGCCGTAGGCCGCCACGTTGCGGCGGCCCCAGGCGCCTGCCTGCACCGGGCCGTAGGCGGGGCTGCCGTTCGAGCCCGGCGTGAAACCCTGCGGTGCGTACGGACCGATCGCCCATCCCGCGCGGTCGCCCTCCCGGGTGCTGAAATGCTCGTCGCGCCACTCCGCGCCGGCGGCGACGTTGACCCTCTGGGTGACGGGATAGGACACGTCGAAGTTCACGTTGACGTCCCTTTGCCGGTTCGCGCCGATATCGAATCCGACGGGCGAAGTGAGACCGAGCGATGCGTTGACCGTGTTGTGGGTGAAGCGATCGGTCTCGTGCATGCCGATCGAGCCGCTCAGGTCCCAGTCGAGGCCGGCGGCGGTCGAGCCGCGCAGGCCGCCGGCGAGCGAGGCGTCGAGCGCGTTGCTCTCCACCCTCGGCGTGAAGCCCCCGGGGAACAGCTCCTGGAACGTGAAGCAGTTCGGGTCGTCCGACACCTGCCGCAAGGCGACCGGGTCGGGCACGTCGTCGGTGACGGTCACGGTGGGACAGTCGGCCGAGCCCATGCCGCCCGCCGCGAGCACGTCGCCGACGAGGAGCGTGCGGCCGCGGTCGTTGCTGAACAGGCCGAGGCGGGTGTTCGGGTTCCGAAAGAAGACGTTGTAGCTCACCGTCTTGCGGGCGAAGCTCGTGTGGGCGTAGGCCTGGACCCCGGCCGGCAGGGCGTAGCCGAAGTTGCCGAACAGCTTCACGTCGTCGTCGACGTCCGGGTCTCCCCAGGGCTGAGGACTCGCCGAGCGGACGTGCGGGTTGCCGGCCGCGATGAGGGCGAGCGCATCGCGCCGAGGCGCCGCCCGGTCGGTCCGGTTCGCGTTGCCGTACTCCAGACTGAGGTTGGCGAACCCGGCTGCCCCCAGCGGCAGGCCGACATTGCCGGCGAACCGCGCCGTTTCCCCGTCCCCGGCGCGGTACATCCCGGTGTCGAGCTCGAAGGACCCGCCGGCACGGGCGTCCTTGAGCTGGAAGTTCAACACCCCGGCGATCGCGTCCGAGCCGTACTGGGCCGCCGCGCCGTCCCGCAACACCTCGACCTGGCGAAGCGCGATGGCGGGGATGGCGGCTATGTCCGGGCCCTGCGACCCGAACGCCACGCCGTTCCCGCCATGCCAGTCGACGACCGAGGAGCGGTGACGGCGCTTGCCGTTGACGAGGACCAGCGTGTGGTCCGGGGCGAGGTTGCGCAGCATGGCGGGGCGGACCACGGTCGCCCCGCCGCTGATCGGTTGGCTGTTGACGCTGAACGACGGGATGGTGGTGCGAAGCTGGTCCTTCAGGTCGCCCGCGCCCCGGCTGGCGAGATCCGCGGCCGACAGCACCTCCACCGGGACCGCCGACTCCGTGGCGCTCCGGGGCTGCGCGCGGGAGCCGACGACCACCGTCTCCTCGGCGAACCCCGCGAGCAGGTTTCGCATCTCCCCGGGCGACAACCCCAGCGCCTCGACCTCGGCCGGCGTCATCCCGAGGGCCCGGCTCAACTCGTCGGCCAGCTCGCCCGCCGGGCGCTCCGCCTGCCCCTGCCGATCGTCGTCCTGAGGCGCCGCGCCCGCGTCCACTGCGAGCGGGGTCGACGCGAGCAGGAGCACGGCCACCATCGGGGCCGCGCGCCAGCTCGCACTTCCGGTCGCCGGCGCCGGTTCCGCGCGATCGATGCGCCGGCGGTCCCGTCGAGGAACCGCCCGGCGACGCGCGCCGGCGGCCAGCAGGAGCGACGCCAGCAGGGCCGGCCACGGTGCCGGCAGGGCCGGCACCGCCGCGCAGACCACATGCCGGGTGCCGTCCTCCCGAGGCGCTCTCGACGGATCCCGGGCAGGATGCGACGTGTCAGCCTTGCGCGCGCCGTCGGCCTCACGGATGGAACCGCCGCTGATCGCATTGGCCGGAAGGCCCACCCCGTCCATGTCGCAGTCCCCGGCCTGCACGGTGTAGGTGAAGTAGACCAGGCCGTCGAGCGACCGGACGTCGGGACGGTAGCGCGCCTCGCGCATCTCCTCGCCGATGCGCTGCGCCAGCACCGGCGCGCCGCTCACCGTCACCGCCTTGTGAAACGCGGCATGCCAGTAGATCTCGTCGCCGGGCCGGTACACCCCGTCAACCGGCACGAAGAAGAACGAGCTGAGCCCGACGCTGCGGAGCGCCGGCGGAGCGCCCCGGGAGCTGCCGTCGACGGCATAGGTGGTCGGGGTGAAACCGCTCAGCTCGATGTCGACGCCACCCACCGACACCTTCGTCGCGCGGATCTCGTCGGCCGGGGCCGCGTCGTCCGTCTGCACCGCGTAGGAGAAGATGGCCCGGCTGCCGTCCGGGAAGAAGCGGCCTTCGGCTTCCCGGGTGTTCTCGCCGATGACCAACTGCAGGACCGGATGGAGATTGGAGACCGAAACCGGCACCCCAGGCACGACCCGGACCCGGATCAAGTCGCCGCGGTGCCACATGGCCCCGTCGTACGGTTCGGCGAACCAGACCTCCGACACCTGGCCCGCCGCCGGAGGCGCGGCGAAACCCCCGACCACCACCGAGAACGCCACGCTACGGAAGATGCGTCCGAATCGCTGCATTTGTTCCTTCAGTCCTCGATCCGCACTCCTGACGGAGTGTCGGGGGTCTCCCAAGGGTTTGCGGTACGCACGCCTCACTACCGCACGCCGCCGCCGAGGGTGAAGCCGGCATAGATCTCCCGGCCGGGCGAAGGCCGGTAGTGCCGGCCGCGGAATGCGTCGGTGAGGACCGACGCGTTGTAGCGCTCGTCGAGGAGGTTGTCGATGCCCACGAAGGGCTGCACGTCGACGTCGCCCATCCGACCGCCCCATCCGAGTCGCAGGTCGACCACCGTGTAGGCCCAGTTCGTCACTCCCGCCTCGTTGGCGGTGGTGAGGAGGTACTCGTCGACCCGGCGCACCGAGGCGCTCGCCTGCAGGCGGAACGGCGCCGCGTAGTCGACCCCCGCGAACAGGCGGCGGGGCGGCGCGCCGGGCTCGCGGTTCCCCGTGTAGTCGATCCCTTCGAGCACGAACCGGTGGAAGATGAAGTCCTGGAGGGTGTAGGCGAGCCGGGCATCCAGGCTGGCCGTCGGCCGCCAGTTCAGCGACAGCTCGACGCCGTTGCGCGCCGTCTCGCCGACGTTGCCGTAATACAGCCCGAACTCCCCGGAACGCACCGGCACTATCCGGTCCAGCAGACGCGAACGGTAGGCGGCGACCTCGTAGCGCAGCCGCGCCGGCTCGACCAGCCCGCGCACGCCGAGCTCGAAGCTGCGCAGCCGAGACGGGTCGAGCTCGAGGTTGAACCCGCCCCGCTTGCCCGGCGACCGCGCGAGCTCGGCGGTGATGGGCGTCTCGTAGGCGGTCGCGAAGTTGCCGTAGACGTTGAGGCCCGGCGCCACCGCCACCGTCATGCCCGCGGTGGGACTGTGGGCGCTCATGGTGCGCCGCCCCGACTGGTCGCCGTCGTCGAGCTTCCGGTCCACGGCCCGGAAGCGATAGCGGTCGTAGCGGGCCCCGGCCGTCAGCGTGACCCGGGGGTGGGGCGAGACGCTCAACTGGCCGAACGGCGCCGACGACGAAACCAGCTCCCGCTGGTCGAAGTTCAGGGGGCCGCGGTGGGCGGTGGCGCCGACGACGAACGGCGGCAGAAAGCGGTAGTCCAGCCGGTCTTCGTCCTTCGACGACACGTCCACCCCGGCCGTCCACTCGATCGCCGTGGAGCCGACCTCGGCCGCGCCCTGGATCTCCGACCGCACGCCGGCGCCGAGCCGCCTCAGGTCGAGGGCGCGGATGCCGAGGCCGGTGTCGACGCGCCGGCGGGAGGCCCAGACGGTGGCGCGCAGCACGTGCGCTCCCCCGAAGCGGTGCTCGAGGGTCGCCCCGCCCTGCCTCTGCACCGCCGATTCGCCCCAGTTCTGCTCGGCGACGGTCGCGCCCCGGAAGGGGCGGGCCTGCCGCGGGTCCGGGACTCGGCCGCCCCGCTCGGCCGCCGTCAGCCGCGGGTCGTCCGCCTCGACCCCCGTCAGAGAGGCCGGGTTCGCGGCGAACGGCAAGTGGTAGTGGTTGAAGACGAGGGACAGCTCGGTCCCCGTCGAGAGCGTCTGCCGCACGACCACGTTGGCCTGGCGCACCTCCGCCTGGCTGTGGTTGCGCCAGCCGTCGGCACGGAAGCGGCTGACGCTGCCCATGAACCGCGTGCCACGGTCGTTGCGGCCGTCGACCCGGAGCTGCTGCCGCCGGTAGCCGTAGCTGCCCCACTGCAGGTCCGGCCGTATCGTCAACCGCCGCGTCGTATCGATCTCGGTGACCAGACTGATCACCCCGCCGGCGGCGTTGCCGTAGAGCACCGAGCTCGGGCCGCGGATGACCTCGATGCGCCGCACCGCCCCGAGGTCGACGCTGCCCGGCTCGGTGGTCCCGTCGGTGGTGGTCAGCGGAATCCCGTCCTGGATGACGGCGAGCCCGCGGATGCCGAGGTTGGGCTCGGCGGGCGGCGCGCGCACGCTCAGGGCGACGCCGCCGGTCAGCCCGTAGTCGCGCCGGTTCTGGACGGTCAGGCCCGGAACGCCGCGCAGCGCCTCGTCGAGCGACGCCTTCCGCTCGGTGAAGCCGAGCGCCTCGGAACCCAGCACCGTCACCGCGTTGGCCACGTCGCCCAGGCCCTGCCCGGACCGCGTCACGGTGACGGTCTCGGCCAGCGGCGCGATGGACAGGACGAAGTCGACGATGGTCTCCGCCCCCGCAACGGTGGCCGTGACCGCGGCGCCGCGGAACCCGGGGAGGGCGGCGGTCACCTCGTAGTCTCCCGCAGGCAACCGCGTGACCTCGTAACTGCCGACGTCGCCGGTCACGCCGCTGCGCGCGATGCCGGTGGCGGGACTCCGCGCGGTGACCGTCACGCCGGGCAGCAGGCCGCCGAGCTCGTCGGTCACGACGCCCCAGATCGACCCGTCCTCGTCCTGCGCCGTCGCGGCGAACACAACGGGGCAGCAGACGAGAGCGGTCAGGCCGCCGACGACGAGTTCAGCACGCCTCTGCAACAGCAGGCGGTCGGCCTCGTCGAAGACGAAGACCGAGAATGCGCGGTGCAGGATCCCCTTCCGGTGAGCCGTCATCTCATGGACAAGTTCGGCTTCCCGGTCGTGTTCGCCGACGGCAATCAGGAAAGTTCGGAATCGTGCAGGCCCGTCGGCTCTCCAGCCTCGCGCCAGCCGAGGCGCGCGCACCAGCGGGGCGGCCAGCCACGTATGAACCACCCTCCTGGCCGAGTTGCACGGCTACACACCGGACGCTCATTTGTCGGCAGTGTAGAGCACGGATTCGCTCGTGTCGATGCGTCGATGTCGAATCCCGAAGCGTCAAACGCCTGCCGTTCTGGTAATTTCATTGAGTGCGGCCGAAACATACGGACCAGTTGGACGGAGAACACCGAGTCCGTCCTGCCTTTGCAATAATTCCATTGTCAAAAAAACGCACCTTCGGGAAATCGTGCGGGCAGGTAAGACAGCCGTGTGTGAGGGAACCGTTGGCGCGAGCGCAACTGCATTTCACGGCGCTGTTCGAAGCAACGCCGATCCTCGAAGACGTCCGGCCATCCGCGTCGACGGGATCCCCGATGCGCCAGGCGATGTGGCACTCTTCGGACACCTCGAGACGCGCGTTCGGGCCGTTCCCGCACCCCGGCGCGGGGCGGCATCTCGCTGCAGGCGGGCGAGGTCCTCGGCGCGGCCCTGTAGAGATCCCGCGTTCTGCGCCGGCGGCGATGGTGCGTCTACGGGTCTGCTGGGTAGAGCGCCGAGGGGCGGTGGGGGTCCACCGGGAGAAGCGGCAACACGACATGAGAGGTTGCTCGTCGTCGTGTTGCGGGCGCTCGTTCCGCCGATGCATGCGGCCACGGGTCTTGCCCCGCGAGCGGCGGCCGCCGCGCAGGACCCCGCGGTCGTCGAGGCGTCGCGCAGGACCCCGCGGTCGTCGAGGCGTCGCTGGACCTCGACCGAGCCACCGGCGGCTGATTCGGCAGCAACCCGCGGAGCGCCGCCGGCACGAAGGCCCGGCGGCCCGCCCCGGTCAGTGGTCGTGCCCGCCCATCTGCTCGGCGAGGTAGTTCTCGATACCCACCTTCTCGATCCGGAACAGTTGCGTCTCGGCCCAGTCCACGTGCTCTTCCGATTCGCTGAGAATCGGCTCGAGAACCTCGCGGGTGCCGTTGTCCCCGAGTTGCGTGCACAGGGCGATGGCTTCGTTGTAGTGCTCGACGCCCTTCATCTCCAGCTCCAGGTCGTTCTCGATCTGCTCCTTGATGTCGGTGCCGACCCGGATGACGTCGTACCGCGCGATCTCCGGGGTTCCCTCCAGGAACAGGATGCGATCGATGAGCTGCTCGGCGTGCTTCATCTCGCCGATGGACTCCTCGCGGTGCTTCTTCGCGAGGTCGTGGAATCCCCAGTTGGCGCACATCTTGGCCTGGCAGAAATACTGGTTGATCGCGGTCAGCTCGATGGTCAGCGCGCGATTCAGTACGTCGATCACCTGGGTCTGTCCCTGCATGGCTGCCTCCTCTCGGTCGGTGTCGCGGTGCGCGGCGGCTTCCCCGGACCGTGCGCGGGATACCTGCTCGACGGGCCCAACACTGCTCGCCGGTTCGCATTCATGCGGTCTGCAACAGTCTGCGAGTACTTATATCAGAAGAGGGCGCCCGCTCCCAACTTGGAAGTGAGACTCAATCCCATTGATCTAATGATGACATTGAGACTCAATGCAATTCGATGTACCGGGACGGCGAATGTGGACCCGGTCGAAGAAAGATCGTTCCGTTTGAAGAACAGCGAATGACGGACCTCGGTCGAAGAAAGATCGTTCCGTTCGAAGACTGCAGGGAGTCGTCGCGACAAGCCTCTATCGATGCCGAGACGCAGCTCCGCTGACGCCCGTGCCGTGGCCCCGGACCGCCTGGTCTCCGCGGCCGCCGCGGACGGTCGTCCTCGGGCTCGGGATCCGTGCGGGGCGGCCCGGGTGGCTCGATGGCGGCCACGGCCGGCTCGACGGCCCCGCCCAGCTCGCGCCGGCGGTGGCGCCCTTTCACCGACGCCGCGCGCTTCGACCTGACGGACCTCCGGCCTGGAAGGGAGCTGCCAGGCCGCATCCGAGCCGCCGGTGCGCGCTCAACACGGCCCCGGGGCGCGGCGAGGGAGGGACCCGCCCCCAACACGGCTGTGATACGTTCCCGGGGGGATGCGCGAACGAGATCGAGGAAACGGAGAGGCGCCGGCGCGGACACGGCGGGCGCGGTGGTGGGTGCTCGCGGCGACGGCCGTTGCCGGCATGCTCGCGCCTGAAGCGGCCGCCGGGCAGTCGCTGCAGCCCGCGGGCTGGGACGCCGGCGTCAGGATGGCCGAGGCCGTCGACCGCAACCCCGACCCCGACGTCGTCGAGCTCGACTTCGAGGCCCGGGTGGCCGCGGTCGAGATCGCCCCGGGGCTCGAGGTCGAGGCCTGGACCTACAACGGGACCATCCCCGGCCCGATGATCCGGGTGAAGGTGGGCGACCGGCTGATCGTCCACTTCACCAACAACCTGCCGCGGCCGAGCACCATCCACTGGCACGGCCTGCGCATCCCCATCGACATGGACGGGGTGCCGGGGTACTCGCAGGCGCCGGTGCAGCCCGGCGAGACGTTCACCTACGACTTCGTGGTGCCCGACGCGGGCATCTACTGGTATCACCCGCACGTGATGTCGGCGGCGCAGGTGGGCTTCGGGCTCTACGGCGCGTTCCTCGTCGAGGACCCGGCCGAGGCCGCGACGGTGGGCGTCGCCGACGACCTCGTCCTCGTCCTCAGCGACATCGACGTCACCGACGACGGCGAGCTGCTGCCGGCCGACACCGGCGGCGCCGTCGGCATGCTGTTCGGGCGCGAGGGCAACCGGGTACTCGTGAACGGCCGGCGGCGGCCCGAGCTCGTCGCGCGCGCCGGCGCGCCGCAACGCTGGCGCATCGTCAACGCGGCCAAGAGCCGCTACTTCAACCTCGACCTCGGCGAGGGGCACGTGTTCCGCAAGATCGGCGGCGACGGGGGCCTGACCGAGTACTCCGAGGACCACGACTTCATCGTCCTCGGCGCCGGCGAGCGGGCCGACGTGCTGGTGACCCCGACGGGCGAGCCGGGGGGCGAGGGGCTGCTGCGCTCGCTGCTCCACGACCGCGGCTACGGCAGCATCTTCGGCCGCGACTTCGAGAACCTGATGACGCTCCGCTTCGCCGACGGGCCGCCCCACGACGCTGGCCCGCTACCCCGCACCCGCCGCGACATCGAGCCCTGGGACCTCGAGGGCGCGACCCCGGTCGACCTCGAGCTGACCCTGCAGGAGGACCCCGTCGACGGGACCCTCGCCTACGGCATCGACCACGCGCCGTTCTGGAAGGCGAAGCCGATCCTGGCGAGCCTCGGCGAGACCCAGGTGTGGACGGTGACCAACACCACCGCGTGGTCGCACCCCCTGCACCTGCACGGCTTCTTCTTCCTGGTGCTCGACGAGGCCGGCGCCCCGGTCCGGCCCCTCGAGTGGAAGGACACCGTCGACATCCCCCACGACCGCACGGTGCGCCTCGCGGTCCGCTTCGACGACCGCCCCGGGACGTGGATCTTCCACTGCCACATCCTCGACCACGCCGACGGCGGCCTCCTCGGCGCCGTGCACCTCGACCTGCCGGCCGAGACGTTCCGCAACCTGACCGAGCACTGACTCCGGCCGAGAATCCGGAACGACCAGGCCGTCCGGCCCCGGCGGGTCCTGCCCGAAGACGCAAGCGCCACCGGCGGCGGCCTCGGTCGACGAGGAGCCGCCGGTGGCGGTTTCCGGGTGGGCTGCGTTGCGATTCCCCTACGGCAGCGTCAGGGCCAGCAACTCGGCCGGCTCGCCGCGGGCGCTCACGGCCATCGCGATGTACTGCCTGCCGTCGACGGTGTAGGTCATGGGCACACCGCTCTGCCGCTTGGGCAGCTCCATCTCCCAGACCGTCTCGCCGGTCTGCTTGTCGTAGGCGTAGAACATCTGCCCGCCCGCCCACGTCGGGGTGGCGAAGAGGCCGCCGCCCTCGCCGGCGAAGACCAGCGTCTTCGTGACGAGGATGCCGCTCCGCTCCGGCTTGCCGGTGCGCGGGATGTCGACGCCGCTCAGGGCGGGGTGGTTCGCCACGCAGTCCGGGGTGTCGCCGTTCGGGATCATCCAGAGGTGGTCGCCGGTGTTCAGGTCGATGGCGGTGATGCGGCCCCACGGCGGCGCGATGAGGGGCAGGCCGAGGGGGCCGATCTCGCCGCACCCCTGCGGCAGGGCGGGCCCGCGGCGCCGGCCGCCGCCGCCCACGTAGTCCATGGTCGAGCGGTCGGGGTCGTTCACGAGGCCGGCGACGGTGGGGTTGGTGACCGAGGCGACGTAGAGGATGCCGGTCTCGGCGTCCACCGCGCCGCCCTGCCAGTTCGCGCCGCCGGTCATCTGGGGCAGCATCAGCAAGGCGCGCCGGCCGTCCTGCCCCGCGAGAATCGGCGGGGTGTAGATGGGGCCCATCAGGTATTCCGACGCGATGCGCCGCGCCTCGGCGGCGAGCTCGGGGGTGAAGTCGATGAGGTCGTCGTTCGACACTCCCTGCCGGTCGAACGGGGCGGGCCGGGTGGGGAACGGCTGGGTCGCCGCCGCCTGCTCGCCGGGCACCGTCGACGCCGGCACCGGACGCTCCTCGATCGGCCACACCGGCTCGCCGGTGACGCGGTCGAACACGTAGGTGAACGCCTGCTTGGTCACCTGGGCCACCGCCTTGATCTCGCGGCCGTCCACGGTGATGTCGACGAGGGCGGGCGGCGTCGGGATGTCGTAGTCCCAGATGCCGTGGTGGATGAGCTGGTAGTGCCAGACCCGCTCGCCGGTCCGCGCGTCGAGGCACACCAGGCTCTCGGCGAACAGGTTGTCGCCGGGCCGGTGGCCGCCGTAGAGGTCGTTGGTGGGGGTCTCGACGGGCAGGTACACGTAGCCCAGCTCCTGGTCGGCGGACATCGGGGCCCACACCCCGGTGTTGCCGCTGTAGCGCCACGAGTCGTTCTCCCACGTCTCGTTCCCGAACTCGCCGGGCTGGGGGATGGTGTGGAAGATCCAGAGCTGCTCGCCGGTGCGCACGTCGAAGCCGCGCACGAACCCGGCCGGGAACTCGGGAGCGGGGGCGGTGGCGCGCAGCGCCGCGCCGACCACGATCACGTCGCCGACGACCATGGCGGGCGAGTTCAGGCCGATCTGGCCGTTCTCCACCGCGGGGCGGTCGAGCCCGTCGAAGATGCCGTCGTAGAGGTCGACCACGCCGTCCTCGCCGAAGTCGGGGACGGGGTAGCCGGTCTCGGCGTCGAGGGCCACGAGGTGATAGCCCCGGGTGACGTGGATGACGCGCGCGTCCTCCCCGTCCGTCCAGTACGCCACCCCCCGGCCCGAGCTCGCCCGCACCGGCGCGGCGTCGCCGCGCTCGCCCTCGTCGAGGCGGTACATCCACAGCGTCTCGCCGGTGGCGCCGTCGATGGCCACGGCGTTCCGCCGCCAGCCCGCGGTGGTGTAGAGCACGCCCCCGACGGCGAGCGGCGTCGCCTGGTAGTTGAAGTCGGTGCGCGGGCCGAAGTTGTCCGACCGCCAGCGCCATGCGACGTCGAGGTCGGCGACGCTGTCGCGGTCGATCTGGTCGAGCGCCGAGTACTTGGTGCTGCCCGAGTCCCCCCCGTAGTACCGCCACTCGCCCTCGCGCATGCCCTGCTGCGCGGAAGCGGCGACCGCCGTGACGAGGAAGACGGCGGCAACGACGGGAATCCGCCAGCCAGACCGATTCGTCCGTATCGACATGGGATGCTCCTGTTCTCAGTCTTCGTACACGGGACCGTCGACCGTGCGGTGCGAAAGGTACTTCCACTGGCCGTCGCGCTGCGCATAGACGCGGACGTACCAGAAGCTGAAGCTGCGCCGTTCCGCCTCGGGCCCGCCGCTGCGGGCGCGCAGCCGTCCCATCGTGATGGCGACGTCGCCGTGCACCTCGACCTGCTGGGAATCGACCTCCCTGAGCGAGTAGCGGCCGGCCAGCGAGTCGAGCCACTCCTGCTTCCGGTCGACGCCCAGGATGGCGCCGCCGGTGGTCCAGCCGTCCCCGTGCGTGTAGGTGAAGTCGTCGGCGCAGACCTCGTCGAGGAAGGCGACGTCGGCGTGCAGCACGGCGTCCTCAATGCGCTTCTCCAGCGCGAGCACCTCTTCCGCCACGTTCACCACGTCGAGATCCTCCTCGGGAATCGCGCGCGCCTCGGCCGACGAGCCCGGCGCGGCGGGAACCGCGAGGGCCCCGGCCGCCGCGGCCGGTCTCCCGTCCCGCTGCGCCAGCGCCGCGGCCGGCTTCCCGTCCCGCTGCGCCAGCGCCTCGGCGGCCGAGGCCGGCGCCGCGGGCAGTACGCCGGCCTCCCCCGCTCCCTCCGGCAGCGCGAAGACGTAGAGGGCGTTGCCGCTCCGCGGATGACGCACGTCCGGCGCGAGGTTGCGGGGCATCAACCGGGGGCTGCCGCCCCCGAGGCCCGTCGACACCGCGACGTACTGCCGGCCGCCGGCGCGGAAGCTGATGGGAAAGCCCTGCACCGACGTCCCGAGCCGCGCCCGCCACAGCTCCTCGCCGGTCTCGACGTCGAACGCCCGGAACCGGCGGTCGAGGTCGCCCGCGAAGGCGAGCCCGCCCGCCGTCGTGAGGACCCCGGTGAGGAACGTCGGCCGCTGCTCGATGCTCCAGACCTCTTCCAGGGTCTCCGCGTCGTAGGCGGCGAGCTTGCCGAGGTTGCCGTCGGTGCCGGGCATCTCGTGGAACGGCCGCGAGCTCATCCCCACGCCGCCCGAGCCGAGCTCGAACGCGACCTCGCGGGCGGCGAGCTCCATGCACGACTGCGCCAGCGGCAGGACGAGCAGCCCCGACCCCGGGTGGTAGCTCATCGGGTGCCAGTTCTTGCCGCCGGCGGTGCTCGGGCACGCCGGCACGAGCTGCTCGAACTCGGCGTCGATGATGTCCTGCCGGTAGGTGACGGCGCCGGTGTCCGGGTCGATGCGGTCGAAGACGTTCTGGTACACCGTCTCCTTGTGCCCGAGGAACTCGCCGGTCTCGCGGTCGAGCTTCCAGAGGATGCCGTGCTTGCCGGCGCTGAAGACGGCCTTGCGCCCGCCCACGTCGACGAGCACCCGCTCGTACACCTCGTCGAGGTCGAGGGTCTCGCCCGGCACGTGCTGGAAGTGCCAGGCGAGGTCCCCGTCGCCCGGCCGCAGGGCGACGGTCGAGTTGGTGTAGAGGGCGGGGTCGTCCACCGTCATGCCGCGGCTCCGCGCCACCCACGGCTTGGCCTGCGCCACCCCGAAGTAGACGAGGTCGAGGCCGGGGTCGTAGCTGCCGGTGATCCAGGTGTCGCCGCCCCCGCGCAGGAAGTCGGGCACGTCGGCCCACGTGTTGCCGCCCGGCTCGTCCGACCGCGCGACGGTGTTGAAGCGCCAGAGCCGCTCGCCGGTGGCGGCGTCGTAGCCGCTGATGAAGCAGCTCTCCAGCGTGTAGCGGTCGCAGCCGCTCAGCCCCTGCACGAGGGTGCCGCCCGTCACCACCGGCCCGCTCGTGTTGCGGAAGCCCTCGGCGTGGTCGGCGATCACGGTGTCCCACGCCCGCTCGCCGGTGCGGGCGTCGAGGGCGATCAGCCGGGCATCGGGGGTGGCCATGAACAGGTGGTCCCCGTAGATGGCGAGGTTCCGGCTCATGCCCGAGTAGCCGGTCGTCGCCACCTCCACCTCGTGCTCCCAGATCAGATCGCCGGTGGCGGCGTCGAGGGCCTGCACGACGGGGCCGATGCTCGCGAGGAACATCACCCCGTCGTGGACGATCGGCGACGGCGCGTTCCACCCGCCCTCGTTCATCGCCCACACCCAGGCGAGCTCCAGCTCCCCGACGTTCGAGCGGTCGACGTCGGCCAGCGGGCTGTGGCTCCACGACTCGTAGTTGCGGCGGATCATCAGCCAGTCGCCCTCGTCGGGGTCCCGCAGCATCTCGTCGGTGACCGGCCGGTAGCCCGCGACCGTGCCGGCGAGGGTGACGCCGCCGCTCTCCGGCGCCGCGGGCGCGCCCGCCGCCGCGGTCGGGGAAGCCGGCGGCGCCACGCCATCCGCCGCGGAGGCCGAGGCCGTCGCACCGCCGGCCGCGGCGGGGGCAGCCGGGGACGCGCCGGCGGCGAGGGTCCCGATGGGGACGTCCGCGGTCGCGGCGAGGGCCGTGGCGCCGGCCGGCGCGCCGTTCGCCTCGAGCAGGTACGCCACGACGTCGACGTACTCCTCGTCCGTCAGCGAGCCCTCCTCGCCGGGCGGCATCGACCCGCTGACGCGGACGAACAGGTCGCCCGGGCTCAGGTCCGCCCAGAACCGGAGGAAGCTCTCGCCCGCGAGCTGCGGCGCCTCGAAGCTGCCCTGCAGGTTGGTCTGATGGCAGACGGCGCACTCGCGCTCGTAGATCGCGCGGCCCGACACCGCCTGGGCCGCGGTGTAGGCGCCGGCCTCCGGCGCCTGCGCCGCGCCCGGCGCGGCCATGCCCGGGCCGACGACGAGCGCCGTCAAGCCAACCGCCGCCACGTTCCGCCGCGCGCGTTCCTTCGATGAGCGGTTCATCGCTGCCTCTCCTCCAGACCGGTCCGACACGACCGGACCATTATCGCCTCTGCCGACCCTGCGACCGCTCCGGATGTCCCGCTCGTCGGATGACGCCGTCCTCAGCGTGCGAGTCCGCGACGGCCGGCCGCGTGCTCCTTCACCGCCCTTCACGATGGTACCACCCGACGGTTTCCGCGCGCGGCCCGACGTCACCGGCACTCGCGCCGCCGGCCGGGCTGGTCGGTTCACGTCGTCGCCGGCGGGACCTGTCGGTTCACGTCGCCGCTGGCGCTCGCGCCGCCGGCCGGGCTGGCCGGTTCACGTCGATCGGTCGATAGACAGCTCGATGGCGCCCATCGCGCGGCCGGTCTGCACGAGCGACGGAGGGTCCGTCCACGAAACCCTCGTCACTTCGGGCATCGAGACGCCGCGGCGCCCGACCCCGCGCACCGCCCTCGCGACGCAGGGCATCGACCGCCGCGGCCGATCCCCGGCCCGGTGCATGACGGCGACGCTGCGCCGGGCGGCGCCCGCCATCCCGGTCGCCATCTCCCTCGCTGCCGCGGCGTGCGGGGCCGGGCGCGCGGGCGCGCCCGTGCCGCGTCCGTTTCCCACCACGTCCCCCGCCGTGGTCGAGACCGCCGACGCCCGTGCCGCGCCACCGGGGCGATGGAGCGGCGCCGACTTCCCCCGCTACCTCGCCCTGGTGGAGGAGGTCGAGACCGGCGGAGACTGCCTCGCCAGACCCGCCGGCGGCTCGGCCCTCGGCTGCTATCAGATGACCCGCGCCGCCCTCGTGGACGCCGGACTCAAGGACGCCGCCGGCCGCTGGCGGGACAACCCGTGGGGCATCGACTCAGACGACGAGTTCCGGAGAGACCGCCGCGCGCAGGAGGCGGCCATGCTGCGGTACACCGCCCGGAACTGGCTCAGGCTGGAACCCTGCGTGCGCGACCTCATCGGCAGGACGGTCGGCGGCGTCGCCCTCGACCAGGCCGCCCTGGTGGCCGGCGCGCACCTCCTCGGCGCGACCGGCGTCGTCCGTTTCGTGCGCTGCGGCCTGCACGCGCGCTGCCTCTCGCGGGAAGTCGCGGCGGGGAACGGCGGCCGCGACAACCTCCGCGCGTCCGCCCTCCGGCGCATGCAGGCCGCGCGCGGGCTGCGCGTGCTGGCGCCGTCGGGGGGGACGGGCTCCCGGTGCGGACTCCGGGGTTAGACGGTGATCGATGTAAAGTTGCCCACTGCGACCCGGATGCAGCCGGCTTCGGCGGTTCCTGCCTTGGGCACGTGGCAAGGTGATTCCCTTCACTGTCCTTGGGACATGGAGCCGATAGCTGCACCGGCCGACGGAGCCTGGTCCGGCGGGGGGTCCTCGGGCTCGGCCGCAAACCGGGACCGACCGGCGCAGGGGACAGTCAATGCGGGTGTGGCGCATCACTTCGGGGCTTCTCGGCGTGGCCTTCCTCGCCGCGTCGACGGCGGCGGCCCAGCCCCCGGCGGGGACGGCGCGACCGGACGCCGGCGGGCCGGTGCTCGTCCTGCCCTTCGTCAACCTGACCGGCGAACCGGCCGACGACTGGATCGGCGCGGGGACCGCCGTGGCGCTGGCGGCCGGGTTCCCGGCGGGGACGGCGGTCGTCGCGCAGCGGGGCCTCCCCTCGGCGGCGGACGCGCCGGCGGATGCGCCGGTGGCGGTCGACGAGGCCGTCGGCGCGGGCCGCGCCCTCGACGCGCCGTTCGTGCTCGTGGGCGCGTACCAGCGGTTCGGCAGCCGGCTCCGCATCACCGCCCGGGTCGTGTCGACGGCGGGCGGCGAGGTCGTCCGCTCCGCGATCGCCGACGGCGCGGCGCACGACTTGTTCGACTTGCAGGACCGCGTGCTGCGCGCGCTGTCGGGCCCGGAGACAGCGGCCGACGCGGCCCCGACCCTTCGTGAGGAGCCGGCGGCCGGCGAGTTCGCGCCGCCCGCGGAGGCGGATTCGGCGGCCGACGCAGACGCTTCGCCCACGGGGGCCCTCCCCCCCGTGGGGGCCGTGTCCGCGGGGGCGGCGGGAAGGCCGTCGGCGCCCGCGGTCCCGCCGCCGGGGCCACGCGGCCCCGGCGAGGTCGGCACGGGGTCGGCGGCGGCGCCGCTCGCCCGGGCGCCGACGCCGCCGATCGGGGCGGCCCGGACCGGGGCGGCGGTAGTCGGGACGGCGGGAGCGCCAGAAGCCGGGACGACAGGGGCGGAGGCGCGGGAGGGCGCGCCCGGCGCCGTCGCTCCCGGCGGCTTCACGGCAAGCAGTGCCGCGGCCCTCGCGTCGCTCATCGACGGACCGCCGGCCCCCGTCGCGCCCGAGGTGATGACCCGGGACCAGGACGGCGGCGCCACGGTCCGCGCGATCCGCCTCGACGGCGGGCTCCGCCTCGACGGGGTGCTCGACGAGCCGGTCTACGAGACGGTGCCCCCCATCACCGGCCTCATCCAGCAACTGCCGAACCCCGGCGCCCCCGCGACAGAGCGGACCGACGCGTGGATCCTGTTCGACGAGACGAACGTCTACGTCTCCGCCCGGGTCTGGGACTCGGCCCCCGAGAGCCAGTGGATCGCCAACGAGATGCGCCGCGACACCCGCCAGTTCCGCCAGAACGACACGTTCACCGCCTTCTTCGACACCTTCTACGACCGCCGCAACGGCTTCAACTTCTCCACCAACCCCCTCGGGGCCCGCTCGGACGCGCAGTTCACCAACGAGGGCAACCCCAACTCCGACTGGAACCCCGTGTGGGACGTGCGCTCCGGCCGCTTCCCCGGCGGCTGGACGCTCGAGATGGAGATTCCGTTCAAGACCCTCCGCTACCGCTCCGAGCCGCCGCACCTCTGGGGCATCCAGCTCCGGCGCTCCATCCGGCGCAAGAACGAGTGGGTCTACCTGACCCGGATCCCCATCTCGGCCGGCGGCGGCAGCGGCCCGACCGGCATCTTCCGGGTCTCGGCCGCCGGCACCCTCGTCGGCCTCGAGCCGCCCCCGGCGAGCCGCAACATCGAGATCAAGCCGTACGGCATCGGGGGCATCACCACCGACCTCACTGCGGACCCGGCGTTGCTCAACGAGGGGGACGGCAACGGGGGCATCGACGTCAAGTACGGCATCACCCAGAACCTGACCGCCGACTTCACCTGGAACACCGACTTCGCGCAGGTCGAGGTGGACGAGCGCCAGGTCAACCTGACGCGCTTCCCGCTGTTCTTCCCCGAGAAGCGCGAGTTCTTTCTGGAGGGGCGTGGCATCTTCGGCTTCGCGCGGGGCGGCCTCACCGGCCGGCCGGGCGGACCGGGGGGCGGGGCGGGGGGCGGCATCTTCGGCGACGTGAACGTGCCGCAGCTCTTCTACAGCCGGAAGATCGGGCTGGAGCAGGGACGCGTGGTGCCCATCGTCGGCGGCGCGCGGGTCACCGGAAAGATGGGCCCGTTCGACGTCGGCGCGCTGAACATCCACGCCGGCGACGAGGCGGTCTCGGCCAGCGAGCCGACCAACTTCACGGTGGTGCGGCTGCGGCGCGACATCCTGCGGCGCAGCTCGATCGGCGGGTTGTTCACCAACCGGTCGGTGTCGCGGGCGGCGCCCGGGGACGCGAGCCAGGCGTGGGGGGTCGACGGCACCTTCGCGTTCTTCGAGAACGTCAGCTTCATCAGCTATTTCGCGCGGACCCGGGTGCCGAGCCCCGAGTACGAGGGCAAGGACACGAGCTACCAGGGCAAGTTCGAGTACCAGGCCGACCGCTACGGGCTGCAGGTCGACCACCTGCTGGTCGAGGACAACTTCCTGCCCGAGGTGGGGTTCCTGCGGCGCGACAACTTCCGGCGCACCTACGTGTCGGGCCGGTTCAGCCCGCGGCCCGACATGGAGAGCGTGCGCCAGTTCAGCCTGGAGGGGGCCGTCGACTACATCCTGACCGCCGACGTCAACCACCTCGAGACGCGCCAGCGCCTGCTGGCGTTCCAGACCGAGTTCGAGTCGAGCGACCGGCTGTCGTTCACCGCCACCGGCAACCGCGAGCTGCTGGTCGAGCCGTTCACGCCGCCCGGAGCCGACTTCTCGATCCCGGTGGGCGTCTACGGCTTCACCGACTACCAGGTGGCGTACGCCATCGGCGCGCAGCGCCGGGTGAACGGGCAGATGGCGCTGAGGCGGGGCGACTACTTCGGGGGCGGGCTGACGAGCCTCGAGCTGAGCCAGGGGCGCATCGGGGTGCTGCCGCAGATGTCGATAGAGCCGATCGTCTCGTTCAACTGGATCGACACCCCGTTCGGGGAGTTCCAGTCGAACCTCGCGGTCACCCGGGTCAACTACGCGTTCAACCCGTGGATGTTCTTCAGCGGCCTCCTGCAGTACAACTCGGCCGACAACTCGTTCAGCAGCAACCTGCGGCTGCGGTGGGAGTACAGCCCCGGGAGCGAGCTGTTCGTGGTGTATACCGACGACCGCGACGTCACCAACGGGTTCCGCCCCGACCGGGGCCTCGACCTCCGCAACCGCGGCTTCGTCGTCAAGTTCAACCGCCTGTTCCGGTTCTGACTGCCGCGGCCTCGGGCGCCGCTCGCGGCCGACGTCGTCCGGCGGTCCGCGGCGGACACCGCCCCGGGGGGCAGGCCCGCCGCGCGGTCGGGCAGGCGCCGCGCCCGGTCCGGCGGCCACGGCCCGTCGACCCCGCCGCCACCGACGCACGGCGCCGGGGTTCGTGTCGACGGGGAGGGAAGGTGGCGCGCCCGGAGGGATTTGAACCCCCGACCTACGGGTTCGAAGCCCGGCGCTCTATCCAGCTGAGCTACGGGCGCGCATTGGGAATCAACGGCTTGCAGCAACCGACCCGGTACTGCCAGCCGGTACTGCCAGCCGCTCCCGCATCGTATCACGGCGGTTTCACGGCTTCGGATGTCCGAGCAGCCACTCGACGACGAGCCGGGTGAAGTGCGCGGAGAGCGCCGGCACGTGCCCGCCGCCGTCGATGGTCCAGAGCTCGGCCGACCCTCCGGGCCGGCAGCTGTCGGTGTAGCGCGTGACGTCGCTCTCGGGACCGTCGATCCCCCCGTCGAGGTCGAGGGTGCCGCTGTCTACGCCGGTCACCGTGCAGCCGTTGTGCGCGGCCCAGCTCTCGACGCTGTCCCTCGCGCCGGGGACCGCCTCGTCGCGGAAGCTCCCGCGCTCGTAGGGTATCGCGGTGTCGGCGGTGCCGTGGATCTGCAGCACGTGCACGGGCTCCGGCGGTGCGGGGCGGGGACCCTGGTCGGCGCCGGCGAGGCTCGCGATGGCGGCGATGGTCCCCCCGTGCTCGTGGGCCATGCGGTACGACATGAACCCGCCGTTCGAGTGCCCGAACAGGTACACCCGCTTGTCGTCGACGGCGTACTCGGCCTTGACGGCGTCGATGAGCCCCGCGAGGTAGGCGACGTCGTCGACGGTGCTGCCGCGGAAGTTGCAGCACGCGTCCGAGGCGTTCCAGAAGCGGGGCCGGTTGCCGCCGTCCTCCCGGGTGCCGTCGGGGGCGACCAGGATGAACCCGTAGGCGTCCTTCAGGGCGCTGACCTGCATGTAGGTGTCCTGGCCGGCGCCGCTCGACGTGTAACCATGCAGCAGCACGATGAGCGGGGCCGGGGCGGCCGCGTCGTAGCTCGACGGGACATGCACCGGCAGCTCGCCCCGGCCGGCGTCGACGGTCTGGGCGGATGCCGCCGCCGGCCCGACCACCACCAGTATCGCCATCAGCATCCAGCACACTCGACGCATCGTCATCTCTCCCCCCAGGACGGCCGACCAATCGACCCGGCAGTGAACCGGCGCCGGACAGGTTAACACCGCAACGACCGTCAACGCACGGAGCCAATGTACGACCGCGCGGGAGCACTCCCCCTTGGGGCATGAGGCGCTATGCGCTACAGTCGATCGATGAAGGTCAGGCACAAGGGCCTGCGGGCGCTGCACGCACGCGACGACCCGGGGCGGGTGCCCGCGGCTCTCGCGCCAAGGCTGCGGCGTATTCTGTTCAGGCTGCAGGAGGCGACCGGTCCGGCCAGCGCGGACGCCCCCGGCTTCCGGCTTCACCCGCTGAAGGGAGATCGGGCCGGGCAGTGGAGTGTGCGCGCCTCCGGAAACTGGCGTGTCGTGTTTCGCTTCGAGAACGCCGAGGCCGTGGATGTCGACCTGATCGACTATCACTGACGATGACGACGGGAGCGCCGACCATGACCGGCACCGACGAGCGCGTGGGCCCGATGCTGAACCCCCCGCACCTGGGCGAGTTGATTCGCGAGAGCATGGAAGAGACCGGCTGGACGGTCAGCGAGACGGCGGTCCGCCTGAGCTGTGAGCGCGGAACCCTGTCGCGCGTGTTGAACGGCAGGTCGGGGGTGTCCGCGAACATGGCCCTCGAGCTCGAGAGCATCGGCTGGGGAACCGCCGACCACTGGATGCGCATGCAGGCCGCGTACGAGCTGGCCCAGGCGCGCCGGCGGCGGGCGACCCGCAGTCAGCGGGCGACGCCCGCCCGCGAAGGTTCGCTCGACGCGCGTTCCTGACCGGGAACAGCGCCGCCATTCGATGCGCCGAGTCCTTCGAGGGGCCGCCCTTCAGCCCGCCTCCAGGCCCGCGAGCACGGCGCGCAGGTCGGCAGGGGCGCCGGCCCGCAGCCCCGCCCACAGGTCGCCGACCTCGGCGAGACGGTCGAAGATGTTCCCCAGGGTGAAGTCGCGCGGCGACAGGCCGGTCTTCAGGCCGTCGTGCACCTCGGTCCAGGTCAACGGCGCCGACACCCCCGCGAAGGAGCTGGCGCGGGCGCTGTAGGCGGCGGCGAGGGTCTTGCCGTAGATGTTCTGCAGGTAGTCGATGTAGACGGCGTCGGCGGCGCGCCGCTTGACCATCCTCTCGACCGTCGCGGCCCGGGGGTGGCGCGACGCGACGATGGTGGCGACGATCTGGCAGAAGATCATGCCCGCCTCGTAGGGCGTGCCCGGGGGCAGGGGAACGTAGATGTGCAGCCCCGACGCGCCGGAGGTCTTGGCCAGGCAGGGCACGTCGAGCCGGGCCAGCTCGTCGTGCAGCCAGCGGGCGACCTCGACGACCCGGCCGAACGGCGCCTCGGGCATGGGGTCGAGGTCGAGGGCGACCCAGTCCGCCTCGGCGATGTCGGGGAGCCGCGAGAACCACGGGTCTTGCGAGATCACCGCGAGCTGCGCCATCCACGCCAGGGTCTGCAGGGTCCCCCCGATCAGGTAGGGGACGCCGGTGTCCTCGCGCTCGAGGCTCTCGCTCACGGTCACGACCCGGACGCCCTCGGGCAGCTCGTCGGGCGACCGGTGCTGGTAGAACCACTTGCCGTCGATGCCGTTCGGGAAGCGCTTCATGACCAGGGGACGGTCGGCGACGACGGGCAGGAGGTACGGGGACATGCGCAGGTTGAAGCGGACGAGGTCGCCCTTGGTCAGCCCCGGCTCGGGCCAGAACACCTTGTGCAGGTTGCCGACCGGGACCTGGGCGCCGTCGGGCAGCGTGAGGACGCCGCGCTTCCGGCTCGACTCCAGCGCGCGCAACTGGTCGCAGAGCGCGTCGACGGCGGGGTCGGGAGCGGGCGTCGGCGTCGGCGAAACCGTGGTCGACCCCGCGCGCGCGGTGCGCGACGGCCCGCGCGCAGCGCTGCCGCGCGCGGAGCGCGCACGCGGCGGGCCGGCGGCGGCAGTGCCGGCAAGAGGCGACCCGGAGTCGCGGCCCGCACGAGCTCGACCGCCGGCCCCGGCAGGAGACGACCCGGCAGCGCGGCGTGCGCGGGCCGGGTCGGCCGCGCCAGTGCCGGCAGGAGGCGACCCGGCAGCGCGGCGCCCACGGGGCGGGTCGGCCGCGCCAGTACCCGCAGGAGGCGACCCGGCAGCGCGGCGCCCACGGGCTGGGCCGGCCGCGCCAGTACCCGCAGGAGGCGACCCGGCAGCGCGACGCGCACGGGGCGGGCCGGCGGCGGCAGACCCGGCCGGGAGCGACTCGAGGGTGCGTCGCGCGTGGTCGTCCTCGCGCCGCACGTCCCGTGGCACGATGTCCGCCCGTACCCCCAGGTACACGGGATGGCGCAGCACCTCGTCGGTCGTCCAGCGGGTGAACTTCACCTCGACGACGAGGCTCGGCTCGACCCAGTGGGGCCGCTCGTTGGCGGGCGGGACGGCGGTGAACGGCGACTCGTCGACACCGATGGCCCGCAGGTGGGCGCCGATGGCGTCGAGGTCCGCCTGGCTGAAGCCCGACCCGACGTGCCCGGCGTAGATCAGCCGGTCCGACCCGCCCCACGGCCCCGCCGGCGATGCCCGTCCTCCGTCGCCGGGACCTCCGGACCCGCCTCGCAGGCCTGACCCGCCCCGCGGCCCCGTCGGCGATGCGCGGGCCGTGGGGGGGCGCGCGCGCGCCGTCGGCGCCGCCGGCGTTCCGCCGGGATAGTAGCCGACCAGCAGCGCGCCGAACCCGCGGCGCGACGACCGCCCCTCGGTCCACCCCCCGACGACGAACTCCTGCCGCCGGACCAGCTTGAGCTTCCGCCAAGCGGCGTGACGGCGGCCCGACAGGTACCGCGACGCGGGGTCCTTGACGACCAGCCCCTCCCAGTCGCTGGCCATCGCCTCCTCGCGCAGGGCGAGGCCGCCGCCGCACTGGCTGGCCACGACCCGCACCACGCCCGCCGCCCCGGGGCCGATGTGCTCGACGAGGCGCGCCCGGCGCTCCGTCAGGGGCCGTGGCCGCAGGTCCTCTTCCCCGTCGCGGATCAGGTCGAACGCGATGAAGACGGCGTCGATGTCGGGCGCCCGCGCGCGGGGCCGGCCCTGCCGGTGCATGCGGCCCTGGAGGCGCTCGAACGGCAGCGCGCCGCCGGCCGCGTCGACCGCCGCGATCTCGCCGTCGAGCACGACCGGGCCGGCGAGCCCCGCCGCGAGCGCGACCAGGGCATCGGCGATCTCGGGAAACTGCGCGGTCTTGTCGTTCCCCGCGCGGGACCAGATGCGGACCTCCGGCTCCCCCTCCCGGCTTGGCTCGCGGCGCCCGACGGCCGGCGTGACCTCGACGAGGGCACGGATGCCGTCGTACTTCCGCTCGAAGACGAGGTCCTCGCGCGCGAGCAGGCGATCGTGCGCCGACTCGTCGGCCGAGACCGCGAGCATCGGGCGCAACGCCTCCATGTCCTCGCTCCACGCCGGCCCGCGCTCCACATCGGTTCCCCGCGCGGGCCGCGGAGATCGCCCCGCCGGCGCCGCACGAAACCCGCTTGGTCCCCCCATCGGCCGACCAGCATACCCGGCCGCCCCCGGAAACCGAAGAGCGTGCCGGACCCGATGCGGCTTCCCCTTCGCCATGCCGGGCCGCGTCCGGGCGCACGGGTCGAGCTGCACTGCCGCAACGCCGGCCGGCAGGAGTCCCCGCCACGCCGGTCGCGCCCGGGCGCACGGAGCCCCCGGCGCCCCGCCGCCCATCACGGTCTCACCGCCCCGTGGCGCCCCGCAGCGGGGCGGCGCCCCGCCGCCCCGTGGAAGCCCGGCCGCCCCTCCCGTGCGACGCGGGGTTCATGCCGACCTCGATGGTCTCGTCGTCCACCTTCCACGTGGAGGCCCGGCCGCCCCCCGTTGCGACGCGGGGTTTCATGCCGACCTCGATGGTCTCGTCGTCCACCTTCCACGTGGAGGCCCGGCCGCCCCCGTTGCGACGCGGGGTTCTGCCACCGGCCCCCGGAACCGATAAGATGGAAGTCCCCCGCCCGCGGTGTCCGGGCGCACCGGGAGATGACGACATGGCTGCACGCCCCACCTGGAAGGGCCACATCAAGATCAGTCTCGTGACGGTGCCGGTGCGGGTGTTTCCCGCCACCAGCGCGGACGCGGTCATCCGCTTCAACCAGCTCCACGGCGAGTGCCAGACGCGGCTGCAGCAGAAGCGCTGGTGCCCGAGCTGCGACCGCGAGATCGACAAGACCGAGATCGTCAAGGGCTACGAGTTCGAGCGGGGCCGCTACGTGGTGCTCGACGAGGACGACCTCGCCAAGGCGCGCCCCGAGTCGACCCGCATCATCAACCTCGAGCGGTTCGCGGACATGGACTCGATCGACCCGATCTACGTCGAGAAGCCGTACTACCTGGCCCCCGACGGCGACGTCGCGTCGAGCGCGTTCGGGGTCATCCGCGAGGCGCTGCGCGGCAAGGCGGGCATCGGCAAGCTCGCCCTCTCGGGCCGCGAGTACTCGGTGGCCATCCAGCCCCGCGAGAACGGGCTGGTCATGTTCACCCTGCGCCGGGCCAACGAGGTGCGCCGGATGAGCGCCATCGAAGAGCTCGACCGCGTGCCCGACGAGCCCAACGACGCCGAGGTGTCCCTCGCCAGGCAGGTCATCGGCAACTTCGAGGGCGAGATCGACTTCGGCGAGTTCGAGGACCAGTACCAGGCCCAGTTGCGCTCGGTCATCGACGCCAAGGTCGCCGGCGAGGACTTCGTGGTGCAGGAGCAGGAGGCGCCGACCAAGGTCGTCGACCTCATGGCCGCCCTCCGCAAGAGCCTCGACAGCGTCAGCGCCGCCAAGAAGAAGCCGGCGCGGGCGAGCGGGGCCGCCGCCGCGAAGACCGCCCGGCCCCGGCGCAAGCGGGCGTGACCGACGGACCGGCGATTGCCGCTCCGTTCGCCGCCCAACCGCCGCGCCGGGCATCCGGGCGGCTCCACGCGCGACGCCGGGTCGAGTCGCCCCCGGCGACGCCGCTCGGTGCCCGAGCACCCGGCAAGGGCCGCGCCCCCTGCGGCGCAGGCGCCAGGTCTCGAGCAGGACCCGCGGCTCGCTTCACCGCCTTGCCGGCACGAGCACCGGCGCGAGGACGGCGGGGTCGCCGTCCACGTCGGGGTTCGGGGCGAGACGCAGCAGACGGGCGAGGAACGGGTACACGTGCACGCTCTCGAAGGCGCCGATGCGCCGGCCGGGCCGGATGCCCGGCCCCGCGGCCAGGAAGATGCCGTGCATGTCCGGGTGCCGCGGGTCCCACCCGTGCATGCCGGGAGGCGGCGGCGAGCCCACGTCGAACGTCACGCCGATGTCGGGGACGACCACCACGTCGCCGATCCGGGGATCGGCGCGGTAGCGCAGCGCCGCCGGCACCTCGCTCCGCAGGTAGGCGCGCGCGCCCTCCAGCGGGCTCCCGCCCCCGGTCCCGTCGTTGATGTCGTCGCGCACCGCCCGTGCGCGGGCCTCGCCGCCCGGGACGAACAGGTTCGCGCCGGGCCGGCCGACGACGGCGTGGACGCCGCGCAGGTCCGCGATTGCCTCGAGGTCGATCACCGTGTCGGGATCCGTCGCGGCCATGCCGTGGTCGGAGACCACCACCACCGACACCGCGCCGCCGTGCGGCAGCGCGTCGATGCCGTCGAGCAGCCGCCCGAGGGCGGCGTCCACCTGCTCCACCGCCTCGCCGACGGCGGGCGCCGCCGGGCCGGCGCGGTGGCCGGCGCCGTCCACGACCGAGAAGTACAGGGTGACGAGGTGGGGCCGCCGCTCCGGCGGCAGGGCCAGCCAGTCGAGAACCTGGTCGACCCGCTCGCGGTGGCTGCCACGGTCGGCGTAGCGGGTCCAGAAGGTCGAACGCACCCCGCCGACGTCCGCCTCGGTGCCCACCATCAGCATCGCCGCCGCCACCATGCCCTGGGTCTCGGCCGTCACCCAGATGGGCTCGCCGCCGTACCAGGTGCCGTCCTCCACGTCGGCGCGGTCGCGGTAGCTGTACTCGGCGCCGCGGGCGGGGTCGAAGAAGCGGTTGCCCACCAGGCCGTGGCGTTCGGGGTGGAGGCCGGTGGCGATGGTGTAGTGGGCGGGGAACGTCAGCGACGGATAGGGGGGAACGAGCGCGTCGGCGATCACCCCCCGGGCCGCGACCCGGTCGAAGGACGGCGTGGCGTAGAGGTCCAGGTAGTCGTGGCGGAACCCGTCGAACGACACCAGCACGACGTAGGGCTTGTCGAGGGTCTCCGAGGCGTTGACGCCGCCGGTGCCGTCCGGGGTCGTGGCGCGGCCCGACTGCGCCGTCTCGGCCGCCCCCGACGCACGAGCGGAGCCGACGCCCGGCGGCGATCCGGAGCCCGCGAGACCGCCCGCCACGATGACGGCCAGCAGCACCGCCCCCAGACACGACGCGCGCCATCCTCCGGCCGCGGCTCTCGTACTCGCTCGATCCCTGTTCGTCATGGCGGTTCTCGTGCGGTGGAAACGGCAGAGTCGCCGTCCGGCGGTACGACCGGTGACCTCGGGCGATGTCCCGCGGCGCCGCGTCCGACCCGACCGGGACCCGGCCGCGCGCGGCAAAGAGCCCGGGCTCACCGGCGGCGGGGCCTGCCCCGGATGTCCGGGTGCCCGGCGCTACTTCAAGCCCATCCGCTTCTTGTACTCCGGCCACTCCACGCGCAGCCGCAGGAAGGCGTCGACGTCCTCGCAGACGAGAAACGGATTGGTCCGCCGCTCGAGCCGGACGGTCGAGCTGGGCCGCGCCCCGTAGTCATGCCCGGGCCACACCGTGGCGTCGTCCCGGCACGACGTCGAGCAGCCGCTGCAGGCTCGCCCACTCGGTGCGGGCGTCGGCCTCGGTCTTCGTGCCCCCGACCTTGCCCACGAACAGCAGGTCGCCGGTGACGAGCAGGCGATGCTCCGGCTCGAACATCACCAGGTGGTCGTCGCAGTGGCCGGGGGTGTGCAGGCACCGTAGCGCGAGCGCCCCCACCGCCAGCTCTCCCCCATCCGCGAGCGCCACGTCCGGCGCTTCCGGGGCCGCGGGGTGGGCGGCCACCGGCGCCCCCGTCAGCTCGACGGCGGCGGGATTCCCCTCGGTGTGGTCCGGATGCCCGTGGGTGTTGACGACGTGGGTCACCGTCAGCCCCTGCGCGGCCGCCCGCTCGACGAGCACCGCCGGCGAGTACGACGGGTCGACGAGCACCCCCTTCCCCGCCTCCCGGTCGCCGATCAGGTAGCCGAAGTTCCGGTCGCCCCCGGTCCGCACCTGCTCGAAGACGAGACGCATCGGTCCATTCTATACGCTGGGCGTGTGCACCCCCCGCGCGCTGTCGAGCCATCGGGCTCGCGTCACCCAGAATCCCCCCAGGCCCGGAGCGAGGATCTTGCGGTGTCGACATCCTGTACCGAATCCGGGCGGTTCGCCACCAACCGAAGATGCGGGCCGACGAGGGCCGCTCGCGAGACGCCGCGACCCATCCGCAACGACGGCCCGCCGGCGGCGGTTGGGACGCTGGTGCGGTACGGCGTGGAGCGGTTGGCCGGGGCGTGTCATACTTGAGGAGCTTGCGATTCCACGGAGACTGCGTTGTACTCATCGATACGGATTCAGGGCTACCGTGGCCTCGACTCGTTCCGGATGCAGGGGCTCGGCCGCGTCAACCTGCTCGTCGGCACCAACAACTGCGGCAAGACCTCGATCCTGGAGTGCATCGAGTTGCTCCGGTCGGCTGGCGACCCGACGGTGCTATCGACCATTACCGATCGCCGGGGCGAGTGGGTCTACGCGAGCGAGGGAGACTCCGGGCCTTCGACCGGGCCTCGCTCTGTGGCTCTCGACGTGTCGCACTTTCTTTCGAATCACGCGTTGGGAAGCAAGAAGGTACGCATCGAGGCGGATCGTAGTGGGGATGTCGATGCCGCGAAGTGGAACGACAAGGTGGCCTTGTACCTCGATGGCCCGACCAGTCGCGACTACGATGAGTGGGGTGCCGAAGTACCGGAGGGCGCCGAAGACGAACGTCTCGTCCTTCACGTCAAGTGGTCGGGCGCCGAAGACGATTACAGGGCCGTTCTCACCGATGACGGATACCTCTCTGCGTCTCAAATCAGACGCCGCTCGCGACTCGCGCGTTCGGCCAAGCTGGCACACGCCCGAAACGGAACGGGCCCAGCCGTGCAGTTCGTCAGGACCAGCGGGATGACGGCGGCCGATGTCGTTCGGGCGTTCAGCAAGTTCGTCCTTACGCCCACGGAAGAATCCATTACGCAGGCGCTACGTAGCGTGGAGCCGGCCGTCGAGCGTGTCGCTCCCGTCGTGGACGAACCTGCCCGCGCCGATCTCCATTCGCCCGGCGGGATGGTAGTCAAGCTTCGTGATGGCGCAGGCCGGGTTCCCATAGGAAGCATGGGCGACGGCATGTGGCGGATGCTCGGTCTGGCGCTCTCTCTCGCCAACGCAAGGGGTGGAGTACTGCTCGTCGATGAAATCGACACCGGCCTTCACTACTCTGTCATGGAAGACATGTGGCGCATGATCAGCGAGCAGGCCACGGTGCTTTCGGTCCAGGTGTTCGCGACGACGCACAGCCGAGACTGCTACGAGAGCCTGGCGGCAATCGCCAAGTTGGATGACGTCACGATACAGCGGATCGATCGAAGGCGGGGAGAAGCGGTCAGGTACAGCAGCAAGGCCATCGTCGCCGCCGCGGAGCGGAGCGTAGAGGTCAGGTGAGTTGCCTTCGAGACTCCCCCACCCCCGGACGCTGCTCGTGGAGGGTGCGACGGACAAGCACGTAATCCCGTACCTGATGGAAGCGAACGGGATCACTTGGCCGGGGCCTCCGAACCACCCGGTAGAGATCGAGTGGTGGGGCAGCGTCGACGAATTCCTGAGGCCGGAGGCCATCAACAATGCAGTGAAGGTGCCGGGGCGCGAAGCCGTCGGCGTCATCGTCGATGCGAACGGCGACGCGACGGCCCGGTGGGACGAGCTGGAAAACCCGGTGCGACAACGAGTTCGCCGGACTGCCGGACCGGATTCCCGCGGAAGGCTTGCAGGTCGCCCACTCCCTCGGTACCCGGTTCGGCGTCTGGATCATGCCGGACAATCGGTTCGAGGGCATGCGACGGCCGACCGCTTCGTCCAACTTGCGGAGCGCCACGCACGACCTCTCCGATAGCCGACAGCTCGGCGGCGCGGGGATGACGGCCCTCTTCGCGGACGGCCGGCCTGATCCCTCCTCGCCCAGGTGACGGCCGGCGATATCGTGCATCACCCTGCTCTGCGTGCGTGACCGGCGGTAGCGTCGACAGAAATCCGGTCAGGGCGCCGCGAAGTCGAGGCCGACGTCGAGGGCCGGGGCGCCGTGGGTGATCCAGCCGACCGAGATCAGGTCGACGCCGGTGGCGGCGACCTCGGCGACGGTCTCGGGGGTGACGCCCCCCGACGCCTCGGTCAGGGCCCGACCGCGGGCCATCGCCGCCGCCTTCTTCAGGTCGGCGATCGTGAAGTTGTCGAGGAGGACCGCGTCGGCGCCCGCGTCGAGGGCCTCCCGAAGCTGCGCCAAGTCGTCGACCTCCACCTCGACCCGCACCAGGTGCCCCGCCGCGGCGCGAGCCCGGGCGACCGCAGGGGCGACCCCGCCTGCGATCAGCCGGTGGTTGTCCTTGACGAGCATCGCGTCGTGGAGGCCGAAGCGGTGGTTGGCGGCACCGCCCACCCGCACCGCGTACTTCTCGAGGGCGCGCAGGCCGGGGGTGGTCTTGCGGGTGCAGACGACGCGGGCGGGCCCGCCGCGCGCCGCCGCCTCGACCACGTCGCGCGTGGCGGTGGCGACGCCCGAGAGGTGGGCGAGGAGGTTCAGGGCGGTCCGCTCGGCCGAGAAGAGGACCCGGGCCGGACCCTCGACCGTCGCGAGCACCGCGCCCGCCGCCACGTCCGCGCCGTCGTCGTGCTCGACGGCGTGCCGCACCGGCCCGAGGGCCTCGAACGCGAACAGGGCGCACCGCAGCCCGCACACGCGCCCGGCGCGCCGGACCGCGATGCGCGCGGCGGCGCGGCGATGCGCGGGCACGACGGCATCGGTGGTAATGTCGCCCGCCGCTCCCAGATCGGCGGCGAGCTCGCGGCGCACCAGCGCCTCGTAGTGCAGGGGCGCCGGCGGGACCGCGCGGTTCCGCCGGAGGTCCCCGGTCATCGGCGCGCCCGCTCCAGCGTCATCCCCCCGCCCCGCGGCCGACCTCGAGCATGCGCTCGACGGCCCGGCGGGCGCCGGCGGCGACGGCCGGGTCCACGGTCACCTCGTGCTGCATGTGCTCGAGCGACGCCAGGATCTTCGGCAAGGTGATCCGCTTCATGTGCGGGCACAGGTTGCAGGGCCGGATGAACTCCACCTCGGGGTGGGCCACCGCGACGTTGTCGCTCATCGAGCACTCGGTCACCAGCACCACCCGCTCGGGGCGCACCGCGTCGACGTGGCGCAGCAGGCCCGCCGTCGAGCCCACGTAGTCGGCCTCGGCGAGCACGTCGGGCGGGCACTCCGGGTGCGCGTAGATCTGCACCCCCGGATAGCTCGCCCGGTAGCCGCGCAGGTCCTCGGCGCTGAACCGCTCGTGCACCTCGCAGTGACCCTGCCACAGGACGATCTCGACCCCGGTCCGGCCCGCCACGTAGCGGCCGAGGTACTCGTCGGGCAGGAAGACGACCCGCTCGGCCCCGAGCGACTCCACGACCTCGACCGCGTTCGACGACGTGCAGCAGATGTCCGACGCCGCCTTCACCTCGGCCGACGTGTTGACGTAGGTCACCACCGGGGCGCCGGGGTGGCGCTCGCGCAGCAGCGCGACATCGGCGGCGGTGATCGACGACGCCAGCGAGCAGCCGGCCTCGAGGTCGGGAATGAGCACGGTCCGGCCGGGGCTGAGGATCTTGGCGGTCTCGGCCATGAAGTGGACGCCGCACACGACGATGACCTCGGCGTCGGTCTCGGCCGCCTGCCGCGCGAGGGCGAGGGAGTCGCCGCAGAGGTCGGCGACGCCGTGGAAGATCTCGGGCGTCTGGTAGTTGTGGGCCAGCACCACCGCCCCCCGCTCGGCCTTCAGGCGCCGGATGGCGTCGACGTAGGGGGCGTGGACCGGCCACTCCACCGGGGGAATCACCGACCGGACCCGCTCGTAGAGGTCCGCGGTGCGGGCGGCCACCGCCGGCGTGTACTCGAGCCGGGGCGGCTCGGGCTCGGGAACGGTCTGCTGTCGAAGGTCGCTGTCCATTGTGCTCACGATGAGGATTAAGAATCCCTTATTCTAGCCATGAGCATAACGAGCTGTCAAACCTGCGACGGCGGGGTCTCACAGGGAGAGGCGGCCGGCGGCGGGCGCCACCGCCGGGAGCCGGGAACCCGCGCCGGTGACGCCACGGACGGCCCGGTCGGCGCGGTGGAACGGCGCGGACTCCCCCGAGGGTGGGGGTCCGCGGGCGACGAGCGGAGCCGCCCGCGACGATGGGCGCGGGCTACGCGCCCGACGACGGCAGCCCCGGGAGTCCCACCCCGGGGGCGGGGCGCTCGTGCTGCACCTCGCGGCGGAACCGGAACAGCTCGGCGGGCCGGCCGCCGGTGGCGGGCTCGACGCGGCCGGTCCCCTCGACGAGGGCGCCGCGCTCGACGAGGCGGCGGAAGTTCTGCTTGTGGAGGCGGACGCCGGCGAGGGTCTCGACCGTCCGCTGGAGCTGGAGCAGGGTGAAGGCCTCCGGCAGCAGCTCGAACACCAGGGGCCGGTACTTGAGCTTGCCCCGCAGGCGCCCGAGGGCGGTGGCGAGGATGCGGCGGTGGTCGAGGGCCAGCGGCGCCCCGAACGCCGCCGGGTCGGACGCCGCGCCGCCGTCCCCGGCCAGGCTGACGCCGGCCGGGCCGGGCCGATCGCGCTGTCGCACGCCCGCGGTCCCCGGCCCGCGGTCGCGCCGCGCCTCGGCGACGAGCCCCGCCTCGTAGAGCAGCTCGTAGCGTTCCAGCACCCGCTCGGCGTCCCACGGCGCGGCCCCGGTTCCGAAGGTGATGTCGGCGCGCCCCCGGTGCTCGCGACGGCCCCGGCCCGCCGGCGCCGCCTCGATCCACGCATCGAGGGCGGGCCGGATGCCCTCCCGCAGCAGGGCCGGCTCGCCGCCCCGGCGGTCCTCCCACGGCAGGAAGCGGTAGACCGCCTCCCACGCGG
Organism: Vicinamibacterales bacterium; assembly: GCA_965204675.1. Taxonomy (GTDB): domain Bacteria; phylum Acidobacteriota; class Vicinamibacteria; order Vicinamibacterales; family UBA8438; genus JAJEEA01. Next base: position 1,998,260 of record OZ242003.1, on the reverse strand, counting down.
CGGGGTGCCCGGCCGCGAGCTGTCGCTCCCGCACGAGGGCGAGGTAGGCCACCGCGACCACCCGGGCCTCGCCGTTCCCCGCCCCCGCGCGGTCCCGGTCGCCGAACGTGTACAGTTGTTCGACGTGAGCGAGGTCCATGCCGGTCTGCTCGCGGACCCAGGCGCGCAGGCCGAGCTCGAGGGTGCGGTGGCGGTCGGGGTCGAGGGGACCGAAGGGCAGGGCGGGCGCGCCGCCGTCCCCGCCGCCCGACACCGTCAGCACCCGGGGCTCGTCGCCGGTGACGGCGACGATGGTGGCGTGCAGCCCGACCGTGACGCGGCGCGGCATGTCGGACGAGTCTAGCAGCCCGTGACGGAGGTCCCGCCGCCTTCGAGCGGCGCAGGCGGCCCGCCTGACGGCGCGACAACGCGGGGTTCCGCCACGGCCCCCCAACCGGAGAGAACGAGACCATGCAGATCATCCCCCCCATCGTGCAGCGCTGGATCGACGAGGGGCGCCAGGACCCCGAGGGCTTCTGGGAACGGGCGGCCCGCCGCCTGCCGTGGTTCCGCACCTGGGACCAGGTCTACGCGCCCGACCCGCCGACGTTCCGCTGGTTCGTGGGGGCGCGCACCAACCTCGCCCACAACGCCGTCGACCACCACGTGGCGGCCGGCGAGGGCGGGCGCGCCGCCCTCGTCTACCTGAACGAGCGCGGCGAGCGGATGGTCTGCACCTACGCGCAGCTCCGGTTCCACGTCACGCGGGTGGCGGCGGCGCTGCGCGCCCTCGGCATCGGGAAGGGCGACCGGGTGACCCTCTCCATGCCCACCTGCCCCGAGGCGGTGTTCCTGATGCTGGCGTGCGCGCGCATCGGGGCCATCCACTCGGTGGTGTTCGCGGGGTTCGGGGCCCAGGCCCTCGCCGACCGCATCAACGCGAGCGGCTCGCGCGTCGTGTTCACGGCCGACATCACGTACCGGAAGGGGAAGGACGTGCCCCTGAAGCCGATCGTCGACGACGCCCTCCGCGCGCCGGGGCACGGCGTCGAGCGGGTGGTGGTGCTGCAGCGCGCCGACCCGACGCCGCCCCTCGACCCCGCGCGCGAGATGTCGTGGGACGACTTCCTCGCGGGGGCGGCCGAGCAGTCCGGCGACTGGGTCTCGATGGAGGCCAACGAGCCGGCGTTCATCCTCGCCACGTCGGGGACCACGGCCCGGCCGAAGCTCGCCGTCCACACCCACGGCGGCTACCAGGTGCACATCGCGAGCATGGCCCGCTGGTGCTTCGGGATGCGGCCGGGCGACGTGTGGTGGGCAACGTCGGACATCGGCTGGATCGTCGGCCACAGCTACATGGTCTACGCCCCCCTCCTCGTCGGCTGCACGACGGTGGTGTTCGAGGGGGCCCTGGATTATCCCGAGCCCGACAGCACGTGGCGGGCGGTGGTGGAGGAGATCGGGGCCACCGGCATCTTCACGTCGCCCACCGCCATCCGCGCCCTCATGCGCTACGGCGACGCGCCGCTCCAGGGCGTCGACCACGCCGGGGTCGAGCGCATCTTCTCGGCCGGCGAGGTGCTCAACCCGCCGGCGTGGGACTGGCTGCAGAACACCGTCCTCGGGGGGCGCATCCCCGTCATCGACCACATGTGGCAGACCGAGACGAGCGGCCCCGTCTTCGGCAATCCCTACGGGCTGGCGATGCTTCCGATCAAGCCGGGGTCGGCGACCCTGCCCCTGCCGGGCATCGACGCCGCCATCGTGCGCAACGACGGCGCGCCCTGCGGGCCCGGCGAGAAGGGCATCATGGTGCTCAAGCGCCCGTTCCCGGGGCTGACCGCGTCGCTGTGGGGCGAGCCCGAGCGCTACGGGCGCGACTACTGGCAGAAGATACCGGGCGTCTACTTCAGCGGCGACTCCGCCCACATCGACGACGACGGCTACCTGTGGTTCGGGGGGCGGGCGGACGAGATCATCAAGATCGCCGCCCACCGCATCGGGACCATCGAGGTCGAGAGCGCGTGCCTGAAGCACCCCGCGGCGGCCGAGTGCGGCGTCGTGGGGCGGCCCGACGAGACCCGCGGCGAGGTCATCTCCGCCTTCGTCCTCCTCAAGCAGGGCGAAACGCCGTCCGACGATCTGCGCCGGGCCCTGATCGAGACCATCCGGCGCGAGCTGGGCCCCATCGCGGTGGTGGGCGAGCTGAACTTCGTGACGATGCTGCCGAAGACGCGCAGCGGCAAGATCATGCGCCGGGTGCTCCGCGCGGTCATCCTCGACCGCGACCCCGGCGACATCACCACCATCGAGGACGAGGGCTCGGTCGAGGAGGCGCGGCAGGCGTGGACGCAGATGAAGGCGGACCTGGCCGGCTCGGGCCAGTGAAGGCAAGACCGCGCCGGCGCTCGAACGAGAAACGGCGCGGCCCCCCTGGCAGGGACCGCGCCGTTCGAGGCCCGACGTCCGACCGGCCGCTACTGGTCGCGCCCGCGCCCCCGGCGGCCCTCCCCCCGGCCGCGGCGTTCCCGGCGCTGGTCGCGGCGCTCCTCCCAGCGTTCGCGGCGCTCCTCCATCCGCTCGCGCCGCGCCGCCATCCGCTGCTCCCGCGCCGACCGCAGCACGTCGGCCGCGGTCCGCTGGTCGGGCGTCAGCACGTCCCAGATCCGCGCCCGCGCCGTCGCCCTGGCGAGCGCCATCGCGCCCTGCGCCGTCCCGAGGTCGGCCGCCGCGGCCCGGATCGCGTCCTCGTCGACCTCGCCGCCGGTCCCGACCGCCTCGCGGAGGGCCCGGCGCGACGCCCGCGCCTGCTCCCCGGCCTCGCGCATCGCCTCGCGGCCCTCCTCCAGCACGCCGCGCACCGCGTCCCGCTGCTCGTCGCTCAGGCCGAGCTGGCCCAGCGGGACCGAGACCAGGCCGCCCGGCCCGCCCAGCCCACGGGGTCCGCCCGGCCCACCAGGTCCACGCAGACCCATCCCCCCGCGCCGGCCGCCGTCCGGCTGGCTCCACGCCATGTCCGCGACCACGAGCGTCCCCGCCGTCACCAGCACACCGACCACCACCCACGTCGTCTTCCGGAAGTTCAGCACCTTCATCGTCGTCTCCAATCGGTCTCGACCCGCGTCGCCGTGCGCGCCGGACCCGTCATGCGTTCAGGAAGGAAACCGGGCGGCATGCCCCGCCGACACGGCGGCGACCCGGCCCGACGGCGCGTCCGCGGCTCGTCGGTTGCTGTTGACAGTGACCGCCGGGGCCATCCTCTTATTCCCCCGAGCGACCGTGGACGGTCCCGGAGGCGGCGGCGGAGGCGCACGCCAAGGTGGGACAGTATTCCCCCGGGGGGGAGGGCCGTGGACGGTCCCGGAGGCGGCGGCGAAGGCGCTACGGTGGACAGTATTCCCCCGGGCGGCCGTGGCCGTCCCCTGGGGGGGCCGAGGAGGGCGTCGAAGGGAATCGAAATGGAGGCGTTCGGCGCGAAGAGCCGCACCGGAGCGCGGACGAGGGGTCTACCCGCGCTTGGCCAGCTCGTGCAGCAGGGTGTCCATGCGGCCGTTGACGGTGTCGATGCGCCCGTTGACGGCATCGATGCGGCCGCCGAGCTCCGCATGCCCGGAGTCGAGACGGGCGCCGAGCTCCGCACGAACGGTGTCGATGCGGGCGCCGAGCTCCGCTCGTACCGACTCGATGCGCTGGCCGAGGTCCGAGCTCACGGTGTCGATGCGCTGGCCCAGCTCCGAGCTCACGGTGTCGATACGCTGCCCCAGCTTCGCGTGCGCCGCGTCGTTGCGGGCCTCGTAGTGCGCCAACATCCGCCACACGCCGAGCAGCACGCCGGCGCCGGTCAGCACTACCGAGACGATCTCCGGCGACATGTCTTCATACTAGCACGTCCGTGTGGCAGACAACATGGCGCCGCGGCCGCGACTTGAGCCAGGGTCGGTCGGGATCGGCGGGAAGCCGTCACCGCCGCCGGTCGTTCACGTCGAAGTAGTCGTCGCAGAACAGGTCCACGATCTGCAGCACGACCTCCTCGACGCGGGGCAGGTTGGCGCCGCCGGTGGTGCCGAGGCTGGCCATGTCCCAGGTGTCGACGTAGGCCCGGAGTTGGTTGCCCTCGATCGTGGCGAGCTGCTGCACCGAGACGCGGGCGTAGTAGGCGTAGAGCCCGGTGGCCCCGCGGTGGGTGGTGACGTTCACGTAGAGGTCGGCCGCCTGGCGCGAGCTGCCGAGCCGGACGCCGCGCTCCTCGAGGCGCCGCTCGACCGCGTCGAGCAGGCCGCGCCGCGTGAGCCCGGCCGCCTCGGCGTCGTCGGCGAGGTCGGCGACCACCACGTTCACGTCGCGGATGCCGGTGAGGTTCTCGCGCTCGACGTCCTGCTGGGCCGCCGCCGGCGCAGGGACGGCCAGCGCGAGCATCGCGACGAGGCTTCCCGCCACCGCCCACGTCGTCGGTCCACGTCTCACGGGCCACAATCGCATCACGATCGACACTACCATACAGCTTTCGGAGGAGGGTGCGAAAGGATGCGCTTCATCAGCGTTCGCGAGCTGCGCGGTCGATCCGCGGCGGTCTGGAGGACCTTGGCCGACGAGAAGGATCTCGTCGTCACCGCCCACGGAAAACCGATCGCGGTGCTGTCCGCGACGTCGGAAGAGCACCTGGAAGAATCGCTGCGCGCGGTGCGGCGCGCCCGCGCCCGGGCCGCGGTGGCGGCCATCCAGCAGGCGTCCCGGCACCGGGGGACGGATCGCCTGTCGCTGGACGAGATCAACGCGGAGGTCGACGCGGTGCGCAGACCGCGTCGCCGATGAAGATCGGCGGCCCGCAAGGGGTTCTCCCGGTCCTGATACCGCTCAGTCGAGGTGGCCGCGCTCGGCGTCGCCCATCTCGACGTTGCCCTCGGGAAAGTACTCGCGCCAGCGCCGGGTCACCGTGGCGGCCACGTCGGGCCGGCAGGTCAGCTCGTCGGGGAACGACGGCGCCAGCCGCGCGTCGATGACGATGGGGGCGGTGCGCACGAGGTGGTTGCGGGCCACCCGGGTCGACGCCGCGTGGACGTCGGCGGCGGGCTCGAAGCGGGTGAACGTCGTCCACAGGAAGTTCATGGCGCTGCGGGCGGCGCGTTCCGCGTCGTCGGTGAGGACCACCAGCGGCCACCCCCGGAACGCGGGGTGGGACGCCACCCGCGCCGGCAGACCGGGCTCGTCGGCCGCGGACCTCCCCCCGGCCACGACGCAACCGCGGCAGAACACCCGCACCTCGTCGACCCCCGGGGGCAGCTCGGCCGCCGAGAACTCGCCCGGGAGCTCGCGGACGGGGTCGCCGAGCCCCAGCCACACGCCCTTCGAGCCGTGGTTCACGGCCGGCCCGGTGTAGTCGAGGGTGTCCATCGACAGGTTGGAGAACACGTACAGGTCCGTCTCGGGATTGGTCCGGGCCAGCACGTGCTCGAGCGTCGCCCGGAAGTCCCTCAGGTCGACGGGGCGGTCGGTCACGAGCAGGAACTTGGTGAGCGAGAGCTGACCCTCGCCGAGAATGCGGAACGCGCTCGCCATCGCCTCGCGCGCGTAGCGCTGCTTGACGACGGCCGCCGACAGCGAGTGGTAGCCGGTCTCGCCGTACGACCAGAGCTGCTCGACGGCGGGCATCACGATGGGGAACAGCGGCGACAGCAGGTCCTGCAGGAGGTCGCCGATGTAGAAGTCTTCCTGCCGGGGCTTGCCGACGACGGTGGCGGGGAAGATGGCGTCGTGGCGGCGCGCGACCCGGTCGACGCGGAAGACCGGGTAGCTGTGGCGCAGCGAGTAGTACCCGTAGTGGTCGCCGAACGGCCCCTCGGGCCGGCGGATCCCCGGCGGCACCGACCCCATCAGGGCGAGCTCGGCGCGGGCCGGCACCGGATGCGGGCCCAGGCCGTCGACCAGCGGCAGCCGCTCGCCCGCGATCAGCGACGCCAGCATCAGCTCGGGCACGTTCTCGGGCAGCGGGGCCACGGCGGCGAGCATCAGGGCCGGCGGCCCCCCGAGGAAGACGGTGACGGGCAGGGCCTCGCCCCGGCCCTCGGCCACCGCGTGGTGGAAGCCGCCCCCCTTGCCGATCTGCCAGTGCATCCCGGTGGTGCGGGCGTCGTGGATCTGCAGCCGGTACATCCCCAGGTTGTGGCCGCGCCCGTCGGGATGCTCGGTGAACACCGTCGGCAGGGTGATGAACGGGCCGCCGTCGTCGGGCCAAGTCGTCAGGGCGGGCAGGCGGTCGAGGCGCACGTCGTCCGTCACCACCTCCGTCACCGGCCCGCGCCGCTCCCGGCGCAGCCCGATCCGGAGCAGCTCGCCCCCGATGTCGCGGGCGCCCCACAGCCGGGACGGCGTGGGGGGCATCAGCGTCTCCGGCAGCTCGGCGAGCCGCCGGATCAGGCGCCCGGGCCGCTCGCCGAACGCCAGCCCGGCCCGCCGCGCGGTGCCGAAGAGGTTCGTCACGACCGGGAAGTCGGCGTCGGCGACGTTGGCGAACAGCAGGGCGGGGCCGCCCGCCGCGACCACCCGGCGGTGGATCTCGGCCGCCTCGAGGGACCGCTCGACGGGGACATCGATCCGCGCCAGGTCCCGGTCGCGGCGAAGACGATCGAGGAACGCGCGCAGGTCGGGAAAGGACATTGAGGAGGGCGGGCGCCGCGAGCCCGGCCGATTCCAGTGAAGCCGCGCGGCGAACGGTGCGGTGTCCTCGGGACTGGCCGGGCGGCGGGCGCCGCCGCCACGGGCCGTGTCTGCCAGGCTACCGCACGGTCACGCTGACCATTTCCACCGCGTTGGCGAGGGTGTCGGACGCCTGCACCCGGAACAGGTACTCGCCGGGGCTCGGGAAGACCGCGGTCACCACGGCAGAGCCGTCCGGCGCGTCGTCCTCGGCCGCCAGGGTCACCCCGGCGGCTCCCCGCAACTGCGTCCACGTGACGGTGACCCGCTCCACCGGGGTACGGAGGGGACGCTTGCGGGCCGACACCTGGATCTGCGGCACGTTGACGGGCAGGGTCGGCTCGCCGGGCCGCTGCTCGAACGTGTCGAGCGTCCCGCGTCCGCCCCCGCCCCGGCGCCGCGGCGGCGGCAGGCCGTCGTCGGTCACCGCCGCGCTCAGGGTCACCGGCTCGCCGGCGGCCGCCCCCGCGGGTACGGTGACGGCCAGCGTGGGGGGCTGGTTGTCCCCCTGGCCGCCGGCCCGCGCCGCGGCCGCGTTGGCGAAGATCTCCCACTCGGGCTGCAGCCAGCCGAGGGCGCGGTAGGTCTCGTCGCCCACCGTGACCTGCCACTCGAGCCGCCGGTCGCCCCAGTCGGCCGGCACCCGCACGCTGAACATCCGGCGGTTGGTGCGCGGGTAGAAGTAGGTCGGCTGCCCCTGGTCGGGGTCGCCGGGCGACATCCGGTTGGCGGCGCCGACGGGAACGTTCAGCTCCTCGACGTAGTTCCGGTTCAGGTACCCGAAATGGAAGTCGAAGCCGCCGTCGGGATGGTGCGACCAGCCGTCGAAGAACGGCTGAATCGACTGCCCCGAGCTGAACAGGAAGTTCTGCGGATCGGCCTGGGCCCGCCCCTCGGCGGCGGTGCCGAGGACCACGGCCAAGGCCAGCAACGGCGTGAGTCGTCTCGACCGGTTCAACATGGCTTTCTCGAACACACCGGCGCGGGAGCGATTACGTCCCTCGCCCCGCGCCGGCTTCTTCATCCAACGCGCGCCCTCCGTCCAACGGGCGCCCTCCGCCCGGCGCCGGCGACCGTCGGCACAACCGATGCCTCCCGGCGCTCACTCCGTCGTCGGTACGCTCGCGCGCCGCCTGATGCCGCACGCGCAATCACTCGTCGTCGGTGCGGTTCGCGCGCCGCCTGACGCCGCACTCGCGATCACTCGTCGTCGGTGCGCTCGCGCGCCGCCTGATGCCGCACGCGCAATCACTCGTCGTCGGTGCGGTTCGCGCGCCGCCTGACGCCGCACTCGCGATCAGTCGTCGTCGGTGCGCTCGCGCGCCGCCTGCCGGTCGGCCACCGCCGCCTCGTACTCCTCGTCGGTCAGGTCGTGCCACCCGATCCAGGCGAAGCCCATCTCGTCGATGGTGCGCCCGCCGTTGCCCACCCAGTTGCTCGGGTCGACGTTGCCCCGGTTGGCGGCCGAGTTGTCGAACCAGCTCGACACGTGGAGGATGGTGCCGGCGGGAATCAGCGGCGCGACGTCGTCCTCGTAGTTGTAGTTCATGTGCCAGTTGTAGTCGAAGCCCGCGCAGTTCACCGTCTCGGCCCGGACCGGCTGGGTCGGGTAGATGAACTCGATGCACTGGTAGATGCCCAGCATGTGCATGTGCGGCTGGAACATGGTGATGCGCGCCGCGTTGTTGAAGCGGGCGTAGCCGTCCGAGCGCGAGACCTCGCCGGCGGGGATGTCGAGGATGCCGGTGGTCACGTTCTGCGAGCCCCCGAGCTGCCGCGAGTAGCGGATGAACTTCGGCGTCTCGCCCGCCGGCAGGAAGTTGATGCCAAGCTCGACGTCGGCGTCGATCGGCTCGCCGACCGAGTGCAGGTGGTAGCTGAGCCGCGCCTGGCTCCCGCCCGGCAGCAGCAGCCCCGAGTCGGGCGGATAGATCTCGGCCAGCTTCCCGGAGGCGTACTCGACGAGGAAGAGCCCGCCGCTCATGTCCGCCTCGTCCGCGCTCGGCTCGACCGCGTAGGACAGCGCGTGGTGCACCACCTGGCGGGCCTTGTCGCCCACGGGGCGGGTCTGGATGGCGGTGATGTAGCGGTCCTCTTCCAGCCCCATCTCGGCGAACAGGTTCCCGAACAGGTCGGGTCCGGCCGCCGGCACCTCGTAGGTCGGGAACCGCACGACGAGGTCGGGGTCGCCGATCTGCCACGAATCGGCCGGCGCGAACTCCGGCGGCACGGGGGTGTCGGCGGGGTTGCCCTGCGGCGCCCCGGCGTCGACCCAGGCGAGGATGGTGCCGATCTCCTCGTCGGTCAGCGACGGGTCGTTCTTGAAGCTCTGGATGCCCAGGCGCCGGTCGATGTGCCAGGGGGGCATGGCGCGGGTCTCGACCTTCTCGCGGATCGACCGCGCCCACGGCCGCACGTCCCGGTAGCTGATCAGCGACATCGGCGCGATCTCGCCGGGCCGGTGGCAGTTCACGCACGACCGGTAGAGAATCGGCGCGACGTCGTTGGCAAACGTCGGGGCCTCGGTGCCCTGGGCGGCGGCGCCGCCCGGCAGCGCCAGCACGGCCGAGCCCAGCACGAACGCGGCGACGAGTGTGGTGGTTCTCACGTCAGTTCCTCCTGGCGGTCGACCCGCGGGCCGCGCCGGCATCGACAGTCCTCGACGGTGACCGTGCATTATCGCACAGGCGGCGTCAGTATCCGGCGTCTTCGGACCGGGACGACTCGGGGAGCGGCGACTGGTAGACGGCGCGGCCGACGAAGAACGGGCCCATGTCGCGGATGTACTCCGAGGTCTGGACGGTGGGCCGCATGTCCTTGACGAGCTTCGACAGGGGGTAGAGCTCGGGGCCGATGAGGCCGATCACGAACTCGTTGTCGTCGCGGTCGAGGCCGTGGCACTCGAGGCGCACGTCGACGGCCAACCCCAGCTCGCCGTAGCCGCGCCCGACCGTCCCGTGCTCCATCAGTATCCGGCCCTGGTCGCCGCGCGGCAGCCGGTTGAAGGCCCCGATGCGGCGCAGCGGATACCAGATGCCCCACGGATGGGCCGGGTTCAGGATGCCGCGCCGGACCCGGTGCAGCAGGAAGTCCTCGAGGTCCGCCTCGCGGCCGCTCGAGTAGGTGCGGCCGAGCATGGTGAAGTCGGGCAGCGGGGTCAGGGTCTGGAAGTACGGTCCCGACAGCAGGCCCCGCGCCGCCTCCGCGAACAGCGCCGGGTCCTCCGACATCAGCACCACGCCCACCCCGCTCGGATCGTTCAGGTTGGCGTAGACCGCCGCCTCCAGGCCGCTGTCCCGCACCAGGTCGGCGACGGTGCGCGCGCTGGCGCAGCCGGTGAACACGTGGAGCTGCACGAAAAGCCGCTTGTCGAGCGTCTGCGGGACGCCCCGCACCGGCGCGCCGTGCTCGAGCAGGTCGGGCACGAAGGGAGCCATCGCGGGCGGGCGCCCGGCGGGGGGAGCGGGCGCCGACGGCGCGTCTGTCTTCTCGGTCATGACGTCGATCCTCGCGAAAGCCGGCGACCATTCTACCCGGAGCCGCCGGCCTCACGGCGCAGGCTGCTTACCCTGCGTCCGACTTCAGCCCCATGGCGCGGCGCCAGGCCGCGATCTGGCCGATGTGGTTGGCCTCGTGGGCCGACAGCAGGTAGTCGACGAAGTCGCCGAGGGTGGGGAAGTACTTGCGGGTGCCCTCGTCGGGGTGCTCCTTCGCGAACTCCGCGGGGTCGGCGGCGGCCACCGCCTCGGTCACGCGTTCGTGCTGCTTCTTCAGCTCGGCGAGCAGGGCGTCCCGGGAGGGGTACTTCGACGCGTCGCCGCTCGGCACGCCGCCGGTCTTGCCCGCCTCCTCCCACTCCGCGGGGAAGGTCGACTCGAGACCGAGGGCCACCCCGGTGTGGTTCGACGCCGAGGCGAGGTGGCACAGGGTCCAGGCCGGGTGGTTCACCACCCCGTGCGGCTGCTGGACCATCTGCTCGGCGCTGAGGTCCTTGACCAGCGACTCGAGGTGACCGAGGTTGAACTTGTAGGTGAAGAGAAGGTGCTCGCGCATCGGGTGCTCCTGGGTGAATGTCCGGACGGCAATCAACCTCTCAGCATACCCGGCGCGGGCCGTCCGTGGCAAAAGGCGCCGGCGCGCCCGATCGGGTCGATGCGGCCCCCCGGCGTGGGGCTCTGCGCGAGCGCGGCGCGACGGTCCCGCCCCGACCGCCGACCGAGGCCCCGGGGCAACGCCCCGGCCGCCCGCCCCGCCTTGTAATCTCCTGCCGGGCAACGGAGAATAGCCCCCGTGACTACCGGAACCCTCGAACGCGGAACCTCGGGGCTGGACGCCGTCGTCGAGCTGCTCGGCGACGACGCGGCCCTGCTCGAGCATCGCTGCCGGACGATTCCGGCCTCCGACCTGCACCTGCCGGGCCCCGACTTCGTCGACCGCTGCTGCGCCCTGTCGGACCGGCCCGCCCGGGTGCTGACGAGCCTGCAGGCGCTCTTCGGCGCGGGTCGGCTCGCGAACACCGGCTACGTCTCGATCCTCCCCGTCGACCAGGGCATCGAGCACTCCGCCGGCGCCTCGTTCGCGCCCAACCCCGCCTACTTCGACCCCGAGAACATCGTCCGCCTCGGCATCGAGGGCGGGTGCAACGCGGTGGCGTCGACCCTGGGGGTGCTCGGGGCCCTGTCGCGGCGCTACGCCCACAAGATCCCGTTCATCCTCAAGTTCAACCACAACGAGCTCATCTCCTACCCCAACGCCTACGACCAGATCCGGTTCGCGAGCGTCGAGCAGGCGTTCGACATGGGGGCGATGGGGGTGGGGGCCACCATCTACTTCGGGTCCGAGGAGTCGCGGCGGCAGATTCAGGAGGTCTCCGAGCTCTTCCACCAGGCCCACGAGCTGGGCATGTTCACGGTGCTGTGGTGCTATCTCCGCAACCCCGCGTTCAAGACCCCCGAGGCCGACTACCACACCGCGGCCGACCTCACCGGGCAGGCCAACCACCTCGGGGTGACCATCGAGGCCGACGTCATCAAGCAGAAGCTGCCCGAGACCAACGGCGGCTACCCCGCCCTCGGGTTCGGCAAGACCCACAAGCGGGTCTACGAGGCCCTGACCACCGGCCACCCCATCGACCTCACCCGCTACCAGGTCGCCAACTGCTACCTCGGCCGGGCCGGGCTCATCAACTCCGGGGGCGCCTCGTCGGGCGAGAGCGACCTGAAGGAGGCGGTGAAGACCGCGGTCGTCAACAAGCGGGCCGGCGGCACCGGGCTCATCTCGGGCCGCAAGGCGTTCCAGCGCCCGATGGCCGAGGGGGTCGCGCTGCTGAACGCGATCCAGGACGTCTACCTGTCCCGCGAGATCACCATCGCTTGATCCGGCGCGCCGGCCTGCCCTCCCTCGTCGAACGTTCGGGCTCCGACTGAGCGGGCGTTCCGTTTGCGAGGGGAATCAGGGCTGATGCCGGTCCTCAGGCGACCACGTCCGGGCGGGGGCGGGCGCGCGCCCACAGATCGAGCCGGATCGACAGCAGGAAGTACTTCTTCCGCAGGGCCACGACGCGGTCGGCGTAGCCCTCCCTGGGGATCTCCCGCGACCGGAGCTGCCGGCGCAGGCGCCGCAGCTCGTGGCGGTAGAGGTCGTTCACGAACTCCTTGGCGAGCGACGGCGGCGTCGACGGGCGGGGGCGCAGGCCGAACCCGGCCAGCTCCTCCAGGATCCGCGGATGGTAGGTGTACTCCACGCGCCGCCCGCGTCCTGCCCGCCGCTCAGAACCCCGGCGGGGCCTCGTCGGCCGACGGGCCGTAGATCGACGGCACCGGGACGTCGTTCATCCGCAGGTAGACGCCGAGCTGGGCGCGGTGGTGGATCAGGTGGTTCATCACGAAGCTGCGGATGACGGCGGCCTTGGGCAGGGTCATCAGCACCTTGCCGTTGCTCAGCAGCGACCACGGCTTCATGAAGTCGGCGTCGCTCGCCGCCGCGAGGGCGGCCCGCGCCTCGGCCGCGTGCCGGTCGAAGGTGGCCACCAGCTCGTCGACCGAGGCCGGCGTCGGGGGCGGCGGCATCTGCTCGCCCCCGGGAGCCATGTCGAGCTCGTCCGCCTCCATCGTCAGCTTCGCCCACTGCGGCAGGTTCGCGAGGTGCCCGGCGAGCCAGATCATGGTCCCCGACTTCTCGTGGGGCCGCCACTCGAACTTGTCGGCGGGCACCCGCTCCAGCGTCCTCCGCACCCCCGCCGCCTCCTGGTCGAACTCCGGCAGCAACGCCTCCGCAATCGCCATTCCCGTCTCCTGTTCCGCACGCCGGAAACCGTCGCCCCGCGGCTCCGCTCTCCGGGCTGCCAATCCTCCAGGATCCCGCACCTTGCACCGGGCGGCCTCCTGCTGTTGAACCGTCTCCGCCTCGCCAGGGCTCGAACGCCCGGGCCTCCTCTCCGACCGACGGCGCCGATTCCCGCCCGCCGGGCCGTCAGAAGCCGACGGCGGCGCTGGTGCGGCGGCGGTCCTCGGCCCCCTCCAGCACGTCTTCCTCCGCGTCGTAGTGGATCGCCGACACCGCCCCCTGCACCCGCGTCTCCACCATCGCGTGGCCCCGCTGCTCGAGCAGGGCGAGGGTGTCGGGCGACAGCCCCCACCGCTCGTAGCGGGTCGCGTCGGGCAGCCACTGGTGGTGGATGCGGGGCGCGTCCACCGCCTCCTGCACGTTCATGCCGTGGTCGACGACGTTGAGAATGGTCTGCAGCACGGTGTTGATGATGGTCCGCCCGCCCGGGCTCCCCGTCACCAGCACGAGGCGCCCGTCCCGGGTCACGATGGTCGGCGACATGCTCGACAGCATGCGCTTGCCGGGCCCGGCGAGGTTGGGCTCGGTGCCGATGAGCCCGAAGTCGGTGGTGATGCCGGGGCCCGCGTTGAAGTCGCCCATCTCGTTGTTCAGCAGGAACCCCGCCCCCGGCACCGTGATCTTCGACCCGTAGCCCTGCTCGAGGGTGTAGGTCAGCGACACCGCGTTGCGGGCGCCGTCGACCACCGACAGGTGGGTGGTCTCGCCGCCCTCGCGCGGCCACTCGAACGAGTCGGGCGAGGACACCGAGGCCCTCTCGGGGTCGATGGTCCCCCGCAGCTCCGCCGCGTAGGCCTTCGAGGTCAGGCGCCCGACCGGCATCGCGGGGTTGAACGCGGGGTCGCCGAGGTGGCGCGCGCGGTCGGCGTAGGCGCGCCGCATCGCCTCTATCATCAGGTGGACGGTCGCGGCCGACCCGAACCCCGACGCCGCGAGGTCGTCGTGCTCCAGGATGTTGAGCATCTGGACGATGGCGGTCCCCCCCGAGCTGATGGGGGGCATCGAGAGCACCTCGTGGCCGCGGTAGGCGCCCCGGATGGGCGCCCGGCGCACGGCGCGGTAGGCGGCGAGGTCGGCGCGGGTCATGATGCCGCCGTTCGCGGCCATCTCGCGCTCGACGAGGGCCGCCGTCTCGCCCCGGTAGAAGCCGTCGGGGCCCTCGGCGGCGATGCGCTCGAGGGTCCGCGCGAGGTCCGGCTGGCGCAGCACCTCGCCCGCCGCGTAGGGCTCGCCGTCCTTCGAGAACTGGGCCACCGAGGCCGGGTACGGGGCCATCCGCGGCAGCACCCCGGCCAGCGACCGGGCGAGGGCGTCGGACACCGCGAAGCCCTCGCGGGCGAGCCGCACCGCGGGCTCGACCAGCCGCGCCCAGGGCAGGCTCCCGTGCCCGGTCCAGGCGAGGTGCAGCCCCGCCACCGTGCCCGGCACCCCCACCGCGAGATGGGAATTGTGGTGCAGCACCGGGTCGTACTCGCCGTCGCGCAGGAACATCGTGGGCGACGAGCCCGCCGGCGCGATCTCCCGGAAGTCGTAGGCGGCGGGCTCGCCCTCGGCGGGGCGGTAGACGAGGAAGCCGCCCCCGCCGATGTTGCCGGCGGTGGGATAGGTGACGGCGAGCGCGAAGGCGGTGGCGACGGCGGCGTCGACGGCGTTGCCGCCCTCGCGCATGACCTCGGCCCCGACCGCCGACGCGATGGCGTCCTGCGAGACGACCATCGCCTGGCGCGCCCGTATCGGCTGGGTGCTGCCGCCGAGGACCGAAGCCAGTCCCAGCCAGACACCCAGGACGAGCCCCGCCCCCGCGGCCCGGCGGCCTATTGCGTTCGGCATCCGCTCATCATGGCAGGCGACGCGGGGCGAGAGCAAGCAGAGGCACGGCCGGCCGGGGTATATTCTGGTGTCGACCCGTCCGCGGGAGTCGGACGGCAAGGAGGTTTCCGAGATGAGCCGACGACTGTTCACGCTGCCGGCGGCGGTGCTCGCAGCCGCGGTGCTGGCCGCACCGCTCGCTTCCGCCCCCTCCGCCTGGGCGCAGACCCCGGCGGCGGACTACGACGTGCCGCGAACGCCGTGGGGCGACCCCGACCTGCAGGTCATCTGGAACAACGCCACCATCACCCCGCTGGAACGGCCGGCGGACCGCGCGGACCAGGCGTTCCTGAGCGCCGAGGAGGTGGCGGCGCTCGAGCGGCAGGCCCAGCAACGGGTGGACCAGCAGAACGCGCCGAGCGAGGTCAGGACCGAGCCGCTGCCCGTCGGCGGCAACGTCGGCGCCTACAACAGCTTCTGGACCGAGCAGAGCACGTCGGTGGTGGGGACCGCCCGCACGTCGCTGATCACCGACCCGGCCGACGGCCGGCTGCCGCCGCTGACCCCGGAGGCCCTGGCCCGCATCACCTCGCCCGAGTCGGTGCGCATCGCCGACATCCGCGAGGGCCGCGTCCCCGCCGACGGGCCCGAGCAGATGGGCCTGAGCGAGCGCTGCCTCTGGTACCGCGGCATCCCGACCCTCCCGACCGGCTACAACAACAACTACCACTTCTTCCAGACGCCCGACCGGGTGATCATCCTGCAGGAGCACATCCACGACCTGCGGGTCATCTTCCTCGACGGCCGGCCGCACCTCCCCGACGGCGTCCGGCAGTTCGCGGGCAGCTCGCGCGGCCATTGGGACGGCGACACCCTCGTGGTCGAGACCACGAACCTGCGCCAGCCGTTCATCCGGCGCTGGGCCCGGCCCGAGCACTCGCTGTCGCGCGGCGACCTCAGCGAGGGGGCGCGGGTGACCGAGCGCTTCACGCGCACCGGCCCCGACACCCTCCACTACGAGTTCACCGTCGACGACCCCGACACGTGGACCCGGCCGTGGTCGGGGGCCCTGCCCTACGCGCGGGCGGACGGCCCGATGTTCGAGTTCGCGTGCCACGAGGGCAACTACGGCATGATGAACATGATGGCGGGATCGCGGGCCGAGGAGGCCGCGGCCGGGGGGCAGTAGGGCCCAGGCCCTCGGCTTCACGCGACTCGCTGGGTGATGGCCTCGCGGAGGCCGTCGAGCAGACCCTCGAGGTGGGCCATCCGTTCGCGGAGCAGGCCCATCTGCTCGCTCTGGGCGTCGATGCGCTTGCGCAGGTCGGCGCCCTGGGCGTCGATGCGCTCGCGCAGGTCGGCGCCCTGGGCGTCGATGCGCTCGACCAGGCCGGCACCCTGGGCCTCCATTCGTTGGCTCAGGCCGGCACCTTGGACCTCCATTCGCTGGCTCAGGCCGGCGCCCTGGGCGTCGATGCGCTCGCGCAGGCCGGCGCCCTGGGCGTCGATGCGCTCGCGCAGGCCGGCGCCCTGGACGTCGATGCGCTCGCGCAGATCGTCCAGGTCCTTTCCCCGAGCGCGCATCTCGGCACGCAGGCTCCGGAACGATGTGCCGATCGCGGCCAGGATCGCAATGGCGGCCCCGACCAGCGTCCAGGCGGTAGCGTCCATGTCCGTATCTTACCGGACCCGACCGGCCCCGGCCATGTGAAACGGGACACGCGGCGGCCCGCCCATGCGAAGAATCTCCCGCGCCGCCCGGCGCGGTGCTACACTGGCTTGCCCCTGGAGGACACCATGCATCATCGGCCTGTCGTCCGGACCCTCGGCCCCGTCCCGGGAACGCTCCGACTCGCCGCCCTCTGCGCCATGGGCTGGGCCGTCGGCCTCCTCGGCGTCGGCGCCCCGGCCGCGGCCCAGACGCGGGGGCTCCTGCCGGCCGACTACTACGCGGAGGTCGGCGTGGGCGAGGCGGCCATCTCGCCCGACGGCGGCCTCGTCGCCTTCACCGTCACCACCGTCGTCGAGGAGGAGAACCGCCGGCACCGCGAGATCTGGATGCAGCAGCTCCGCGGCGGCCGCCCCGAGGGCGAGCCGTTCCGGTTCACCGACCCGACCCGCGAGGCGAGCGGGCCGCGCTGGTCGCCCGACGGCCGGGTGCTGAGCTTCCGGTCGCCCCGGGGCGACGACGACGGCGACACGTGGTTCGCGCGCGTCGCCTTCCCCGGCGGCGAGGCGTACCGCATCGAGGGCGTCCGCGGCGCCCCCACGTGGTCGCCCGACGGGGCGTGGATCGCCTACACGGCCTCCCCCGAGGCCGTCGACGACGACCCGCGCGACCGCGCCGGCTGGGTCGCGCCCGACGCGATCAGCCGCACCCTCGACCCCAACCGGTTCGACGGCCGGGTCATCACCACCACGCGCTACAAGCGCGACGGCACCCCCGACCTGCTGCCCCACCACTCGGCCCGGCCGCGGCGGCAGCTCTTCGTGGCGCCGGCGGCGGGCGGCGAGGCGGCGCAGCGGACCGACCTGCGATTCGACGTGCGCGAGCCGGTGTGGTCGGCCGACGGCGAGCGCATCTACTTCTCGGGCGACGAGGGGCAGGACGACGAGACCGCCACCGAGCCCGCGAGCGACATCTACGTGGTCGGGCGCGACGCCGGCGAGCCCCGAAAGGTCACCACCGACGCGGGCAGCGAGACCGCCCCCGCCGTCTCGCCCGACGGGCGGCGGCTCGCCTTCCTCCACAGCCGCGGGCGGGGCGAGCCGACGGACATCCGGGTGGTCGACGTCGCCGCCGACGGCACCCTGCGCGGCATCCCCCGCAACCTCACCCGCGACTGGGACATGCGGCCCGGCGCCCCCGCCTGGACCCCGCGCGGCGACGCGGTGCGGTTCCTCGCCGGCATCCGCGGCAACCGCCACCTCTTCGAGGTGACGGAGACCGGCGACCTGATCCGGCAGGTGACGAGCGGCGACCGGCAGGTGGGGTCGGTCTCGGCGACCCGCGACGGCCTCGCCATCGCCTACACGGTGACCGCTCCCACCGCCCCCGCCGAGGTCTTCGTCAACACCGGCGACGGCAGCCGCCAGCGCCGGGTGACCTCGTTCAACGACGCGTGGCTCGCCCCCCTCAGCCTGCGCCCGCCCGAGCCGCTGGGCTGGCGGGCCGACGACGGCACCGAGATCGAGGGCTGGATCGTCGAGCCGGTCGGGTACGAGCCGGGCCGCCCGTACCCGATGGTCCTCAAGATCCACGGCGGGCCGCACGGCGCCTACGGCAACAACTTCTTCCGGACCTTCCACATCCTCTCGAACGCGGGCTTCTTCGTGCTGTACGCCAACCCGCGCGGGTCCACCGGCTACGGGCACGACTTCACCTACTCGATCACCGGGGGCTGGGGCGAGATCGAGGCGGGAGACCTGCTGGCCGGGGTCGACGCCGCCCTCGAGGCCTATCCCGACATCGACGGCCGGCGCATCGGGGTGTCGGGGGGCAGCTACGGCGGGTTCATGACCAACTGGCTCACCGCCACCACCGACCGGTTCGCCGCCGCCGTCACCAGCCGGTCGATCGCCGACTGGACCAGCCTCTACGGCTCGTCCGACGCCCAGGGCCTCCTGGAGTTCGGGTTCGGCGGCGCCCCGTGGGAAGAGCGCGAGCGGTACCGCCGCCTGTCGCCGATCGCCCACGTCGAGCGGGTCCGCGCCCCCACCCTCGTCATCCACGGCGAGAACGACTACCGCACGCCGATCGGCGACGGCGAGAAGTGGTTCATGGCCCTGAAGAAGCGGGGCGTCCCGACCGAGCTGGTCCGCTATCCGCGGTCGAGCCACAGCCTCTCGCGGACCGGCGAGCCGTGGCTGCTCGTCGACCGGCTCGAGCGCATCCGGAGCTGGTTCACCCACTGGCTGATCGAGCGGGCGGGGAGCTGATCTCCGGCTGCCGCCGGAGAGGCGCGGGAGGAAGGGCGACCGCCGCGGCCGAGCCCCGAACGCGGCGCGGGGGTTCGAAGTGAACCCGGAACGGCGTTCAGAGGAGGATCGGCCGCCGCGGCCGAGCCCCGAACGCGGCGCGGGGGTTCGAAGTGAACCCGGAACGGCGTTCAGAGAAGAGGAAGTAAGCGGAATCCGCGTTTCCGCGGTATTCACTGATGCGTTCGAGCCGGGACCGGCGGGCTCGCCGCGTCAGTCCGCGCCTGCGCCGGGGCGTCTCCGTCCGTCGCGTAGCGATTTCGACGCCAAAATAGAGGAACGCTGAAATTGGCCAAGCTGGCGATTTTCGTGGACGGCGGCTACCTCTCCTACCTCGCCGAGCACCACTTCCGCACCTGGGTCGACTTCGGGAAGCTGAGCAACCAGGTCAGGAACACCATCGGCGAGCGCACCGAGGAGCCGCTCGACCTGCTGCGCACGTACTTCTACGACTGCCTGCCCTATCAGAGCGGCACCCCCACCGAGGACGAGGAGCGCCGGTTCAGCAGCAAGAAGCGCTTCTTCTACGCGCTGCAGCGCCTCCCCCGCTACAAGGTGCGCGAGGGCCGGCTGATGCACCGCGGCATCGACGCCCAGGGCAAGCCCATCTTCCAGCAGAAGCGGGTCGACCTGATGGTCGGCCTCGACATCGCCAGCCTCGCCGCCAAGCGGCAGATCAACCACGCCGCGGTCATCTCCGGCGACGGCGACCTCATGCCCGCGGTCGAGGCGGCGCAGCAGGAGGGCGTGCTCGTGTGGCTCGTGCACGGCCCCCAGCTCACCTACGCCGAGGAGCTGTGGGACATCGCCGACGACCGCCTCGCCATCGACGCCGACTTCATGAAGAACGTCGAGAAGACCGCGTCCACCTGACGGGGCGAGGCGCGGGATGTCGGCAGAAGCGGGCACGCCGGGACGACCGACGCGCCGACGGGGCGTTGCGCCATCGCGCCCCAATGCCGAGGCCGGCGCTCGGGCGATGCAGGCCGCTCCGGCGAGCAGCGCCGGCGCATGGCCGGCGACGCGCATGTCGGCCATTCGGCCATAATGAAGAGGCGCCCTCGCGGAGAGACCCCTGCAGCCATGAACACCTTCGCCATCGTCATCCTGGTCGCCCTCGTCGGCGAATACCTCCTCGGCGCGGTCTCCGGACTGCTCAGCGCCCGCGCGTTCAGCCCCGCGGTGCCGGCCGAGTTCGCCGGCGTCTTCGACGACGAGAAGTACGCCCGGGCGCGGCGCTACACCGCCACCCGCACCCGCTTCGGCCTCGCGCGCGGGGCGTTCGACCTCGCGGTGGTCCTCGCGTTCTGGTTCGCGGGCGGCTTCGCGTGGCTCGACGCCTGGGCCCGCGGGCTCGGCCAGGGCCCGGTGGTCACCGGGCTGGCGTTCATCGGCGTGCTCGCCCTCGCGTCGACGGTCCTCGGGCTCCCGTTCCGGGCGTGGTCGACCTTCGTCATCGAGGCCCGCTACGGGTTCAACCGCACCACCGCGGGGACGTTCGTCGCCGACCTGCTCAAGGGCACGGCCCTCACCGTCGTCCTCGGGGGGCTGCTGCTCGCGGTCATCCTCGCGTTCTTCGAGTGGGCGGGGCCGCTGGCGTGGCTCTGGTGCTGGATGGCGGCCACCGCGTTCGTCCTCGCCGTGCAGTTCATCGCCCCGACCTGGATCATGCCGCTGTTCAACACCTTCACCCCCCTCGACGGCGGCGAACTGCACGACGCCATCCTCGCCTACGCCCGCTCCGCGAAGTTCCCCCTCGGGGGCATCTTCGTCGTCGACGGCTCGCGGCGCTCGTCCAAGGCCAACGCCTTCTTCACCGGCTTCGGCAAGCACAAGCGCATCGGGCTCTTCGACACCCTCGTCGACAAGTACACCGTCCCCGAGCTCGTCGCGGTCGTCGCGCACGAGATCGGCCACTACAAGAAGCGGCACGTGTGGCTGCAGATGGCCCTGTCCATCGGCCACCTCGGGGCGATGCTGTGGATCCTGTCGCTCTTCCTCGGGCAGGAGGGCCTGTTCGCGGCGTTCTACGTCACCGAGCCCTCGGTCTACGCGGGGCTGCTCTTCTTCAGCCTGCTCTTCACCCCGGTCGAGCTGGTGCTGTCGGTGCTCATGCAGGTCTTCTCGCGCCGCCACGAGTTCGAGGCCGACCGCTTCGCGGCCGAGACCACCGGCAGCGGGGCGCCGCTCGTCAGCGCCCTGAAGAAGCTGTCGGCCGACAACCTCAACAACCTGACGCCGCACCCCATCGACGTCTTCCTGCACTACTCGCACCCACCGGTGCTGCGCCGCATCGACGCCCTGCAGCGACCGGCCGCGGGGTGAGCTATTGATCGCACACGGCGGGCGGGATAGGATGGGAGGTCCATGGACCTCGAGGTCATCGGCGCGGCGGTGGCGGTGGTCGGAGCGCTGTCGTGGATCCGGCGCGACATGCGGCATGACATCGCCGAGCTGCGACGCGACCTGACCGCCCAAATCGCGGCCGTGAACACCCGCATCGACAACATCCTGCTCGCGGACCGGAAGACCCCGTAGTCCGCGGGATCGCCGGATCAACATTCGGATCTCGACCCGCGACCTCGACGCCATTCAGAAACGGGCGCTCGAAGAAGGGCTGCCGTACCAGACCCTCATCGCCAGCGTGCTTCACCAGTACGCGACGGGCCGGCTGTAACGATCGAGGCGGGCGGTTCCGGTTACGCCCGCGCGTCACTCCGGCAGGCGGAAGGCGATGTACTCGCCGGGGTGGGTGCGCCCGCTCACCGCGAGGGCGATGTGCTGCCGGCCGCCGGCGAAGTAGGTCATCGGCGACCCCGACTGGGGGGCGGGCATGACGACGGCGCCCACCTCGCGGCCCGTCGCCTTGTCGTAGGCCCGCAGCCGCGCCCCGCGTCCCCCGGGGACGGGGTGGTAGCCGCACTCGCCCATCACCAGCAGCGTCTTCGTGACGAGGGGGCCGATGAGGTGGATGCACGCCTCGCCGGTCGGGGGGATGTCGAGGCCGGCGAGGGCGGGGTGGTTCGCGACCCGCTCGGGCGTCTCCCCGTGGGGGACCTGCCAGCGAATCTCTCCCCGGTCGAGGTCGATGGCCGACACCCGGCCCCACGGCGGCTTCGCCAGGGGCAGGCCGCGCACGTGGAGGTCGCGCAGGCCGCCGTGGCCCACGCCGTACTTCTCGGTGCCCTTGACGTAGCGCATGTCCGACACCGACGGGTCCGGGGTCGGAATCAGCTCCCACGAGTAGAACGCGGTGCGCGACGGCACGTAGAGCAGGTGCGTCTCGGGGTCGTAGCCGCCGCCGGGCCAGTTGGTGCCGCCGCTCCCGGCCCCCAGGCCGAGGGTCGCGATGGGGCCCTCCGGCCGGCTGACCACGGGCGGCGTGAAGATGGGCCCGAGCCGGTAGCGCGACACCAGCTCCACCGCCTCGGCCCGCAGCTCGGGGGTGAAGTCGATGAGGTCCTCGATGGACGCCCCCTGCCGGTCGTAGGGCGGGGGCTTCGTGGGGAACGGCTGGGTCGGCGAGTACCACTCGCCGGGCACGTCGCCCGCGGGCACCGGCCGCTCCTCGATGGGCCACACCGGCTCGCCCGTCACCCGGTCGAAGACGTAGAGGAACGCCTGCTTGCCGGGTTGCGCCACCGCCTTGACGGCCCGCCCGTCCACCGTGATGTCGGCGAGTATCGGCGGGCTCGCCATGTCGAAGCCCCAGAGGGGGTGGTGCACGAGCTGGAAGTGCCAGAGCCGCTCGCCCGTCAGCAGGTCGACGGCGACGAGGCTCTCGCCGAACAGGTTGTCGCCCGGCCGGTGGCCGCCGTAGTAGTCGCCCGACGGCGTCTCCACCGGCAGGTAGGCGATGCCCAGCTCGGGGTCGGCCGATATCTGGGTCCACACGCCGTTGTTCCCGTTGACGCCCCACGAGTCGTTCAGCCACGTCTCCACGCCGGGCTCTCCGGGGCCGGGGACGGTGTCGAACGTCCACAGGCGCCGGCCCGTCCGCACGTCGAACGCCTGCACCAGCCCCTTGGTGTTGTTGTAGGTGCGGGGGGCGGGGGCGTCGGCGAAGGTACCGCCCACGACCACGACGTCGCGCGCCACCGTGGGAGTCGCGTGCAGCCCGATCTCGCCGGTGACGGGATCGATGGGCCGGCCCTCGCCCACCACCGCGGCCGCCTTCAGGTCGATCCGGCCGCCGTCGCCGAAGCCGGGGACGGGGCGGCCCGTGGCCGCGTCGAGGGCCACGAGGCGGAAGCCGAGGGTGACGTAGAGGACGCGCTCCTCGATACCGTCGGTCCAGTAGGCCAGCCCGCGGCCCGACAGACGGCGGGGCGCCGCGGCCCCGCGCGCCCCCTCGTGCTCGGCGTGCATCCACAGCAGCTCGCCGGTCGCGGGGTCGAGCGCCACCACCGCGCGCCGCGTGCCGCCCGTGGCGAACAGCCGCCCTCCCGCCATCAGCGGAGTGCCCGAGAGCTTGAACTCCGGCCCCGGCCCCAGGTTGTCGGTGCGGAAGCGCCACGCGATCTCCAGCTCGCCGAAGTTCGCCGCGTCGATTTCGTCGAGGGGCGAGTACCGCGTGTGCCCGGCATCGCCGCCGTAGCCCGGCCACTCGCCCTCCGCCGTCGTCAGCGGCGGCGGCCCCTGCCCCGACGCGGGAGCCGCGGCGAGGGCCAGGCCGATCGCGAGCGCCGCGGCGGCGCAAGCCGCCGGCCGCCGGGCCGGGGGGCGCGGAACCCCGATCAGACCAGTCACGCGATGGCGCATGTCGTCCTCCCCCGGCAGGTCCAGCCGCAATGATAGCTTCCGTGCCCTCGCCGGATTGGCAATGCGGCGCGTTTCGGTAGAATCAGCGGCGGCCGAAGACACCGACCACGGAAGGAGAGCTCATGCGATTCGCCACCGTTGCCGCCGTCGCCGCCGCGTTCGCCGTCCTGCTCGGGGGCGCCGCCGCCCCCGCCGCCGCCCAGTCGTGGACCCCGCCGCCGCCCGACGAGCGCTGCCCCAGCAAGTGGGGCGCCGGCGACGAGCGCGGCGCCGCCAACCACATGGGCCCCGAGTCGGTGCTCAGGGCGGCGAGCCTGATACGCACCGGCCGGGTGTTCGAGCTCGGACAGGTGCTGAGGCCCTCGATGCCCCTCGGGGCCCGCCACTTCGACCTCTACGTCAAGCCGACCGGCCCGTTCGCGGGGTCGAACCGGCGCGGCTCGAACGAGGAGCTGGTCGTCACCGAGATGGGCCAGGTGGGCACGCAGTTCGACGGCTTCACCCACCAGACCATCGGCGACAGCCTCTACAACTGCGTCGACATGAACGAGGTCATGACCCGCGACGGCTTCACGCGGCTCGGCGTCGAGAACGTCGGCACCCTCATGACCCGCGGCGTGCTCATCGACGTGGCCGCCCTCAAGGGCGTCGACATGCTGCCCGACACCTACGAGATCACCGTCGACGACCTCCAGCAGGCCCTCGACCGCCAGGGCGTGGCCCTCGAGCCGGGCGACGCGGTGCTCATCCACACCGGCTGGGGCGTGCTCTGGGACAGCGACCCCGATCGCTTCATGGCCACCAACCCCGGCATCGGCGTCGCCGCCGCCGAGTGGCTCGTCGAGCACGACCCCATGCTGCTCGGCGCCGACAACCAGCCCGTCGAGGTCTCGCCCAACCCCGATCCGGCAGTCTCGCTGCCCATCCACCAGATGATGCTGGTGGTCCACGGCATCCACCTCGTCGAGCGGATGCGGCTGGCCGAGCTGGCCGCGGCCGGCGTCCACGAGTTCGCCTTCGTCGTCCAGCCGCTGAAGATCGAGGGCGCCACCGGATCGACCGTCGTGCCGGTCGCGATCCACTGAGCGCTGGAGTCCAGTCCCGGGGGCGGCGGCGCCGACGACCGGAGGCAGGCCGCCCTTCAGCCCTTGGCGCCGCGCGAACGATCGCCGATTGGCCTGTCCAAGGGCTGCCGCGACACCAGGGCATGACGCCCTGGACGCGGCGCTCCCCGGCCAACGGGTCGCCCCCGGGCCGCGCCGGCTTGCGGGCGGCGAGGGCCGGCCCGGCGGGCCTCGGCGGGCGGGACGAGCGCGGCGGCGCCGAGGGTGCGGGTTCGCGGCGCCATCCACCGATGACGAGCCCCTGGACCCGGCTTCGGGTCCGGTCGGCTGGCCGAACAGGCGTCACGGCAAACCGAACACGAACAGGTTGTTGCCGCTGCTCGGGCGCAGCTCCGGGGTCAGGCGCATGAAGCCCGACGCCGTGCCGGAGGTGCCCGTGCTGACCGCGACGAACTGTCGGCCGTCGACCGCATACGTGATCGGGAAGCCGGAGACCGGCGAGCCGAGGTTGATCTCCCACAGCACCTCGCCCGTCTCGTCGTCGAAGGCCCGGAAGCGGCCGTTCACGTCGCCGCCGAACACGAGGCCCCCGCCCGTCGCCACGAGGGACATCGTCGCCGCCCGCTGCTCGTAGAGCCACTCGGTGGCGCCGGTCTCGGCCGAGATCGCCTGCACCGTGCCGAGCTGGTCGGTCCCCGGCGCGAGCTGGTGGCGCAGCGCGAGCGCGTAGTGGATGCTCGCCTCGCGCGTGGCCATCATGCGGGCGCAGGCGTTGCGCAGGGGCATGTACATGCGGTTGGTCCGGGGGCTGTAGGCGCCGGCCTCCCAGTCCTTGCCGCCGAACCAGGTCGGGCAGGTCAGCACTTCCTGGCCCTCGGCGGTGAAGATGAGCTCGGCGTTCTCGGTCACCTCGCCGGTCGCGCCGTCGATGGCGCTGATCACGTTCTGCGCCACCGTCGGCCGCGCCCACAGGAACTCGCCGGTCTCGCGGTCGAGCGTGTAGACGACGCCGGTCTTGCCCGGAATGCCGGTCACGACGCGGCGCTCCTCGCCGGGCCGGAGACGCGGGTTGATCCAGCTCACCGCGGCCGGGTCCGGCGCCACCGCGGTGTCGACGAGCAGCCGCTCGAAGGGGTGGTCGAGGTCCCAGTGGTCGTTCAGGTGCTGGTAGTACCACACGATCTCGCCGGTGGCGCCGGCGAGGGCCAGCGTCGAGTTGTGGTACAGGTAGTTGCTCTCTATCCCGCCGAGGAGGAACTTCGGCGCCGGGGACGTGACCGACGTGCCGACGTAGACCAGGTTCAGCTCCGGGTCGTAGCTCGGCGCCATCCACGACCCGACGTGCACGCGCTCCTCGAAGGGCACGCCGCCCCACGTCTCGTCCCCCGGCTCGCCCGGCGCCGGCACCAGGCGCCGCCGCCAGACCTCGGCGCCGGTCTCCGCGTCGTGGGCGGTGATGACGCACGCCTCGGGCCCGCCCCCCGGCCGGCAGCTCCGGCCGGAGACCGCCTTGCCGCCGGCGATGATGGGGCCCGACGAGTGGCGGGCCGGGTTGACCCTGTAATCGAGGATCTCGGTCTCCCAGACGAGATCGCCGGTCTCGGCGTCGAGGGCGTAGAGGTAGTCGTCGGTGCTCGTGTCGATGACGTGGCGCCCGAAGATCGCGATGTTCCGGTTGACCGTCGACCCGCCGACGTAGTCGTCGACGTCGTCCGGCAGGTCGCGGCGGTACTCCCACCGCAGGTCGCCGGTCACCGCGTCGATGGCCTGGATGACGTCGCGCGGGTTCGGCATGTACAGCACGCCGCCGTAGGCCAGCGGCGTCCCCTCCTGGCTGCCCGCGGTCAGCGCGCGCGACCAGACCAGGCGCAGCTCACCGACGTTGCCGGTGTCGATCCGGTCGAGGGGGCTGTAGCCCCAGCCGTCCGGCGTGCGGCGCCACGACAGCCAGTCGCCCGGCGCCGGATCCTCCAGCATCGCGTCGGTGACGGGCACGAAAGCCGCGGGCGGCTCGGCCTGGGCGCCAGCGGGCGCCGGCGCCAGCGCGAGCAGGGCCGCGGCGATGAACCGGACGATTCGGGGAACGAGACACCTCGGTCGCATGTCGGCCTCCGTTCGGGGTACGTCCTCCGGCTTCGGCGACTCTAGCACGGCGGCCGTCCTCCTCATCGTCATCCGGCTGGAGCCGACAGCCATCGTTGTGTAAAATACACAAACGTGGGCAGCGGGGAAGTCCTCAAGCGGCTGGAGCGCGACGGCTGGATGCCGAGGAAGGGCAAGGGCAGCCACCGCGTGTTCACGCATCCCAGCAAGTCCGGGATCGTCGTCGTGCCGCATCCCCGCAAGGACATGATGGTCGGGACTCTGCGGAACATCTACCGCCAGGCCGGCTGGGCGTGGGGAGGCCGATAATGCGATATCTGGTCGTGCTCGAGACGGCGCCGGGGCGGACGGACTACGGCGTGACCGTGCCGGACCTGCCGGGCTGCACGTCGGCTGGCGACACGCTGGACGAGGCCCTCGGCAATGCGGAGGATGCAATCCTGTCCTATCTCGGCGTGCTGGTCGAGGACGGGAGACCGCTTCCGGCACCGTCTCGCGACGTGCCGCTCGAGCTGGGCTCGCACGAGGTGGTGGGCGTCGTCGACGTCGACCTCGAGAAGATCGATCCGCCGCGGAAGGCCGTTCGGCTGAACGTGTCGATCCCCGGCCACGCGATCGACATGATCGACCGTGCAGCAGGGCATGCCGGCACCACCCGCTCGGGGTTCCTGACCCGCGCCGCACTGACCGTCATCGAGCGGAACATCAAGCTCGCATGAGGCGCCAGGCTCAGCACCCCTGCGTCGGCGCCGTCGCGCCCTCCAACGATGAGCTTCATCGAGGTCAAGCGCCAGGCATCTCGCAGGAAGCCGCGCGCCGGCCCGGCCGGCCGTATGGGCCCCGCCGTCAGCGGCCCGCCTCGTCGGCGCGCCCGCCGCCCAGGTAGATGGCGACGTCCTGGTTCCCCTCGTGGCAGGCGTACTCGTACATCTCGTACCCCGGGGCCCGCGTCAGCGGCATCGAGATCGTCCAGGGCCGGTCGTACACGTCGGGGTCCTCGATCGTGGCCTCCCACATGATCTCGTCCCGCGACACGCGGGTGAAGCGTTCCACGACGCGCATGGCGTCGCCGACCGGGAGCCCCTTCAGGCGCCCGCCGTTGGAGCTCGTCACGATCATCGCCCGGTCGTTGAAGTTCGTCGTGTCCACGACCAGCGTGTCGCCCTCCCAGTGCGCGCGGGCGTCACCCGTCCAGAGCTCGACGGCACCGTCGACGTGCGCCCGATCCGTCACCGGAATGATGCGCGCCTCGTGAATCATCTCGTGCAGGATCACGACGAGGCCCGGCGTCTGCAGAATGCGGTACGCGTTGTTGTACCCTGTCGGCAGCATCGAGCCCGGCACGCCGCGCGTGATGCAGCGGTCCCAGGTGCTCATCGCGCGGTAGTCGTCGCGCTGCCGCGCGATCCGCTCTTCCCGGTCCGCGGCCGCCCACGCCTTGACCGGCACGCGCCCGTCGGGCGGATCGACGACCAGCGACGTCTGCCGCGTCGACAGCAGGCGATCTCCCGCGTCCATCCACACGTTGTACGCCCCCAGCACCTCCGGCCGCCTGGCGTTCGTCCGCTCCTCGAGAAGCGCGGCCTCCTCCTCGGTGAAGACGGCCCTGTCCGCGGCCGACTCGGGCACGGCCACGTCGGTGTACGGCATCGTGTTGCCGCGCTCGAACGGCGTGATCGTCGCGTTCGTCCAGACGCCCTGCAGATCGGGCCGGCCGTCCGGCGTCCGCGGCAGCGTCGCATCCGAATCCGGCGTCTGGCCAGCGGCCGGGACCGCGAGCAGCGCCGCCAGCGCCGCCGGGATCAACGCCTTGAACCGCGCCGCGTCATTGGAGAATCGCGCTGCGTTGCGCGCCGGGACCCTGCAGGCGTCGAGATGCGCCTTCGAGATGTCGACGCCGACGCTGTCGGGAGTGTCATCGGTCATCTTCCCTGTGCTCCCGTGCTCGTCCTGCGAGCCTCGACCGCTCGGACCACCATCCGGGACCCGGGAAGGCGGCGACCCAGACTACGCCTCGACCCTCGACGGCCTGCGAAGGACACGGTCCGACCACCGCCCGCCCAGCGGCGCTGGCTGGAGGCGCCATCGCCTCACCCGTCGACCGGCATGTTGCTCGCCGGAGAATGCTCGCGCACGACGACGGTACGATTGCGAGCGGTCGTTCCCTGTCGTCTGGCTAGAGGCTGCCGCCGGCCCACGGACCGGTCACCGCGAACGTGATCCCGGGGGTCTGGGCGCTGAAGAAGAGCCAGCGGCCGTCCGGGCTGTAGGTGGCGCCGGCGAACTCGCGGGCGCGGAAATCGCCCGCGAAGCCGTTCCGCTCGCCGTTGAGGACGACGTTGTTCCTGGCGAACGGAAAGATCTCGCCGTCGAGAGCCAGACCGCGGACGAAGTTGTCCGTGCCGCCATCCTCGCACAGCACCAGCCCGCCGCGCGGGCTCACGCAGATGTTGTCGGGCATGTCCAGCACGTCCCTGCCCGGCGACTCGAAGATCAGCCGCAGGCGCTCGCGGCCCGGATCGTACTCCCAGACCTGACCGGCCTCGGCCTCGCCACCATCGGTCGACACGATGAAGATCCGATCGCCGCCGTACCACGTGCCTTCCAGCCGCGCGAACGTCGCGCCGCCGCCGGCGGCGCCCTGCTCGAAGACGCTGTGATCGGTAATCTCGGCCGGATCCGGATCGTCAATCGGCACCCAGGACACGGGCCGCCAGGCGCCCGCGGTCCGGCCCTTGCGCAGGTCGCTCCTCGGCGCGCCGGCGACGGCCAGCATCTCGAGGCGGCCACCGGCAGCGAGGTTGCCGGCCTCGTTGGGCAGGAAGCGATAGAAGCCCGACGCCCCGCGGTCCTCGGTCTCGTACACGATGCCCGTGGCAGGGTCGATCGCCACCGCCTCGTGAACGAAACGGCCCATCGCCCGGAGCGGCTCGGCCGTCGCCGCGCCGTCGGCCGGGACCTCGAAGACGTACCCGTGCGGCCGCCGGTAGCCGGGAACGTCCTGCGGGAGCGACGGCGACAGCAACGACGACAGCAACGACGGGTCCAAGCCCGGTCCGTGCACCGTTTCCTCGCAGGTGAGCCACGATCCCCATGGGGTCGGGCCACCGGCGCAGTTGACCGCGGTGCCCGCGAGGCTGGTCCACGCGTCGTGCACGGTGCCGGTCGCGGTGTCGAACTCGACGGTCGTCGTGCCGCCCCCGCCCATCTCGTCGTACAGCGGACGGTCGGCGAACGCGCCGCCGCTCCGCACTTCGTGGTTGCGGACCAGCCGGATGCGGCTGCCGCCGGCCGCGAACGCGGCCATGCCGTCATGCGCGGGCGGCGTCGGCCTTCCGTCGGCCAGCGGGTCCCCGGTCCACCCGAACGTCAGATAGCGGAAACCCGCGGGGAGGTGCAGCAGCGGCAGGCCCGTCGTCTCGTCGCGGACGGGTCGCAGCGGGCCGTAGCCCGCGCCGCCCCGCGTCCGCCCGCCGGCCGGCGCCTGGCCACGGATCGCCGCGGCGGCCCGACTCGAGAGCGCGTGAAGCGGCGCGGCGCCCAGGGCGGCGCCCGTGAGCGCGAGGAAGGCCCGGCGACCCGGGTGGGGCTGTATTGCAGGCATGCCCAAGTCTACCAGCGGCGACCAGCCTCGGGTGTCGAGCCGGGCGGCGCCGGGCCCGACGCCGCTCACCGCGCCAGTCGTCGACGCACGGCGTGACGGTGCCGGACCTGCCGGGCTGCACGTCGGCCGGCGACACCCTGGACGAGGCCCTCGGCAACGCCGAGGATGCGATCGTTCGAATCAAACCGACGGCGATCGGTCTCGTTTGGAAAGACCCTGGCACGGTACTCTTCGAACGACCGCATCATGCCGGGTCCGCCGGACTCACTTTCGCGTTCGTTCGTAATGAACGCCACTTCCTGAACCGAAACGGCTACTGAATCGGTCGTTACTCCGGCAGCGAGAGCATACAGATTCCAGCAAGTCATTCATTCTATTCGACTTGCTGTCACTGACCCGACCGTGATTCCCTCGTCGATTCCCACATCCTGAACGGGAATCCACGGGACCATCAAAGTCGCCTCCGAACCGTACAGGTCATTGTACCAGCGACGCCCGACCGCCGATGTCGGGCCGCTTGCCGTTCGCGCGCCGGCTCCTCCGAGCCGCGGCTCGGCCGACGGGTCTCCGCCAGACCGGGCGAGCTTGCGGTTCCCGAGGGCCTGCCTGGCGGCTTCGGCGAGAGATGAGGGCGGGCGGCGGGGAGTCCGATCTCGGCGTTGTTCAGGCAGCTCCCCGCCGGACATGAGTGGTAATAAGTTATTACTACACAATAGCTTACGGGATTTCATGTGCTATGCTCGACCCTCACCGGACACGGCGAGACCGGGCGATGCCGCCACGCAGCGCCGGACCGGAGAAAGGAGAGCCGCACATGACCACGAAACTGCTCACGCTCCGCGACGTGACGCGCATGACGGCGCTGTCGCGCTCGGCTGTCTACGCGCTGATGGCCGAGTCCCGGTTTCCGAAGCCGATCCGCATCGGCAGCCGGGCGGTCCGCTGGATCGAGCAGGAAGTGCTCGACTTCATCGCCAGCCGCCCCCGCGCCGGCTCTGACCGGCCGGCTGCGCAACTGGGATGATCCGCGCAAGGGGCTGCTGGAGCTGTCCTCGGGCGGGACGGTCCTTCTCGACGAGGTGGCCGAGCTGGCGCCGCGCGCCGGCCAAGCTGCTGCGGGTGCTCCAGGACGGCGAGACCCGGGGCCGCGACCCGCTCGGCCCGGCGCCCTCGCGGTAGCCCGCGCCGGCCCGGCGCGGCCGGGCGTCGCCGAATCCGCGACGCCGACACCCTTCCAGGCTGGAACCGTTTGCCGGGAGCGACCCCGCGCGATGGGTGTGACGGAGAAGCGCCCAAGCGCCGCGAAACCGCAGGTTTCGGAGGGGTCGCTCCCGGCACTACGGCGGCGCAAATGGGGCCGCCCGCTCCTGCCGAACGACGCGATCGGTCCGGCAAACGCGGGGCGTTCCGGGAGTTCGGCCCGGCGGGTGGGATGTGATTCCGGGTGTGACAGGGGGGCCGTCGTCCCAATCACACGCCGCCGCGGCGAATTGGGGCCGCTCGGGCCTGGGGTTCGGCAGGACGTACGACGCTGGATGCGGCGCGCCGGTCTGGCGGCCGGGCGCTTGCCTCACCGGTCCGGCGGCGGTGCCATGCGGTAGCCGACGCCGCGCTCGGTGAGGATGTACACGGGCTCGGCGGCGTCGTCGCCGAGCTTGCCGCGCACGCGCCGGACGAAGGCGCGGACCAGCTTCGGGTCGATGCGGCTGCGGCCCCAGACGCTGCGCGCCAGGTCGTCGTAGGAGCACACGCCGCCGGCATTGCGGGCCAGCGCGCACAGCAGGTCGTGCTCGGTGGCGGTCAGGTCCAGCTTGCGGCCGGCGAGCGTGGCGCGGCGGCCCCGGTAGTCGATGGCCAGCTCGCCGAGCGCGAACCCCGCCGGCCCCGCCCGCCGCCGCAGCGCGGCGCGCACCCGCGTCGTCAGCTCGGTCGCCGAGAACGGCTTGACCAGGTAGTCGTCGGCGCCGGCGTCGAGCGCCCGCGCGAGCGTCTCGGCGCGGTCGTAGGCGGAGATGAAGATGACCGGCAGCTCCGCGAGCGCCGGCACCTGCGCCATCAGCTCGATGCCGTCGCTGCCGGGCAGGACCAGGTCGAGCAGCACCAGCGCCGGCTGCTCGGCGTCGAGGATGCGGGCCAGGTCCCGGAAGTTGCCCGTGGCCATCGTGTCGAAGCCGGCCCCGTCGAGCGCCTCGCGCGCGAAGCGCAGCGTCCGCGGGTCGTCGTCGACCACGAGCACGCGGGCGCGGCCGCCGTCGCCGGGCGGGCGGGCGCCGGCCGCCGGCGCCGCCGCCGGGTCGTCGTCCGCGACCGGCAGGGTGAAGGCGACCCGGGTGCCGGTGCCGGGTCCGGCGCTCTCGGCGCGGATGCGCCCGCCGTGCGCCTCGACGATGCCCTTCGAGATGGCGAGCCCGAGACCGCGGCCGGAGGACCCCGCGCCCGGTTCGCGCCCGGCGTACTTGCGGAACAGGTTCGGCAGCTCCTCGGGAGCGACGCCGCGGCCCCTCGTCGGCGACCGACAGCTCGACGTGGCCGCCGTCGAGCGGCGGCCACGTGCCCCCCCATGGGCCGGTTCTCCGGAGGTCGAGGCGTCGGCCCGCGGGCCGTGGTCGCGCGGGTCTCCGGGGGGCGCGGCGTTGAAGCGGCTGTCGCGATTGGGGGGATGGAGCGGTCGCGGGCGGCCGACGCCTTGCGGGTCTTGCGGCCGGCCGCGGCGGGTCTGGGGCGGGTCTCGGCCCGGCGCTGGTGGACCCTTCCCGGAGGGAAAAATGCACCCTGAGCGACCCCGGCCGGTTCGGCGTCAGACGCGCTGCCCCCGTTTCTGTGGGGGCAGGGAGTCTTACGGCCCGGGCCGGGGTCGCTCAGGGTACTTCAACCGGTTCGGGGGCTAGCCCCCGGGCGATCCGAGTTTCGCTCCAAGCTACTGTGATGATTGAACTTGACGTCTCTCGTTCCCTAGCGACTCAGGGTCCGCGGTACGGCGTACGTCGACCCTCGGGCGTTTCCGGTCTGGGGGCAGGAACTGAGGCGCTCAGGGGGCAGGAACTCAGGGGCGTTTTTCGGTGGCTGCGAGGGGCGGCTGGAGCCGTCATCCGGCGGCACGGTCCTGCTCGACGAAGTGGCCGAAACTGACGCCGCGCGCGCAGGCCAAGCCGCTGCGGATCCTCCAGGACGGCGAGACCCGCCGCCTCGGCGAGAACCGCAACCGCCGGCTCGACCTGCGGGTCGTCGCCGCCACGAGCCCGGCCGCTCGACGCCGGGGCGGCCGAGGGCCGGTTCCCCGAGGATCTGCTCTACGCCGGGGCGGCGCATTGGGGTTGGTTCGGGCGGCGCTGAAGCCCGACGGCGGCCACGCTCGCGGGGTGACTGAGCCGGCCGGATTCGCCTGAACAGGGAGAGGAGCGAAGCGGGCGCGGAGGCTGCCGGTTGCGATCGCAGGCGGCCGCGGTGCGGCGTATCCGCGGCGACTGTCACCCCTCGCCGGGTCTGGGCATGCGAGCCGACGCCGCGCACGTTCCGCACCCAGGCCGGCTTGGCCGCGTCGTCGCCCAGCTTGCTGCGGAGACCCCTGACGATCGCGCGTACCAGCTTCGGGGCGGCGGAGCCGCGCTCCCGCTGGCCCCACGCCTGGCGCAGCAGCGAGTCGTACGTCACGGCCCGTCCCGCGTTGGTCGAGAGCACACGGAGCACCTCGAACTCGGTCATCGTCAGCGTCACGAGGCGGCCGGCGACGGTGACGCGGCGGTCCTCGTAGTGAATCGCCAGCTCCCCCAGCATGAAGGGCTCCGGCTCGGCGCGCCGCCGCAGGGCCGCCCGTACCCGCGCCGTCAGCTCCGACGGCGAGAAGGGCTTCGAGATGTAGTCGGCGGCTCCCGCATCCAGCGCCCTGACGATCGTCTCGTCCCGGTCGTAGGCCGAGATGAAGATGACCGGCAGGTCCTCGAGCTCGCGCAGGCCCTCCATCAGCTTGATGCCGTCGGTGCCGAGCAGCACCAAGTCGAGCAGGACGAGCCGCGGCTTGTGCGCGCGGATGAGCTCGGGCAGCTCCTCCGGGTCGCCGGTCACGACCGGGGCGTAGTCCGCCTCGGCGAGGGTGTCCCGAACGTAGCGCCAGGGCGTGCGGGTCGTCGTCGACCACGAGGATGCGCGTCCACTCCTCCTCCTTGCGGGGCCGGCGGGAGCGGCGCGAGGTCACGGTCGTCGGCAAGATCAACCCGTCAACCGAAAAAACCTACAAATTTGGGGGCGCAAGGACGTGCGCACGTGCGCTAGGGTTCACCGGAAGGTGGGACTGGCGCGCGAAACGAAGATGGGGAAGTGCAGCCGCGCCGGGGGCGCTTGGAGTCGGTTCGATGGGGTGTAGCCGCGACCGCTTCGGGCGTCCTGTTTGCTCGCGATAACTGGATTTATCGCGAGTAAAGATCCATCTCCACACCGAACGGACGCCGATTCTACATCACACCGAACGCGATCCGCAAACCCGCCGCCCTCGGCGCAACCTGCTGACACCGCTTGAGTTCTTCGGAGCGCGCCGCGCCCGCCCGTCGTGACGGCCGATCCCGAGCGAGGACGGATCGGAGTGGGGCGCGCTCACATTATTGCTCGCGATAACTACCTCGCCGAGTGCCCGTGACGAGCCCTCGAACGCCAGGCGCACGTCCGCGCCCGGCCGCCGCTGGCGGCGTCACGGCTCCCGATTTCCTGCCCGCGGCCTTCCTCAGCGCCGCTGCCGCTTGGCCAACTGCGCGGCGCCGCTGCGCCGCGCCAGCAGCCGCTCCCCGTAGCGCTGGACCATGCGCGTCGTCTTCCAGCGCCCCGACTGGAGGATGGCCGGCAGCTCGATGCCGCAGGCGATCATGTCCTGGACCGCCCCGACTCGCGTGCTGTGCCCGGCCAGCGTGTCCACGACGTCGCCGGGAAGCCCGGCCCGCCGGGCCATGCGCTTGTAGATGCGCGGCACCTGGCTGGCGTCGAGCTTCTCGCCCACCGTGCCGTCCTTGCGCACGGACCGGAACAACCGCCCGTCGTCGACGCCGCCCGGTTCGAGCCACGTCTTGACGAGCTGCACGGTGTCGCGCGCCAGGTAGAGCGTCGCGCCTCGCCCGTCCGGGTCGGTCTTGCCCGAGCGCACCAGCAGCGTCGCCGTTCCGTCGATTTCCTCCAGTAAATCAACCACTTGCAGCGACACCAGCTCGGTGCGCCGCAGCAGCGTATCGTAGCCCACGGCCAGCAGCGCCCGGTCCCGGGCGTCGATCAGCCGGTCTCCGCCCGCCTCGATCAGCCGGTTCCTGAGCGGCCAGGTCAGTCCCCGGACCTGCGCCTGCCGGCGTCCCCGGCCGCGGTGCATCCGCTTCAGGGCGAAGCGGACCGAGGTGCTGTCGAGCGGGTTCGGGTAGCGCAGCGCCCGGTGCAGGGTGGCGATGCTGGACACGTAGCGGCGCACCGTCGCGGGCGTCTTGACGCGAGCCATCTCGTCGATGAAGGCGACCACGTCGGCGGCGTCAGCGGGCAACGCAGCCCGGAGGTGCCTCCGGCACCAGGCCGCGAAGATCTGCACGTCCGATCTCAGAGCCCGTTCCGTGTTCCGGCTGAACGCGCCCCTGGCCGCCTCGAAGTAGGCGGCCAACGTGTCTCCCACCCTCGTCACCTGACCTCGCTCGAACGAGCGTTTCAAGTCGCAGTCCGTCTGCGAACTCAGCATCCGGCGGCCTCCCGGTCAGTCCGAAAAGGCCGCGAATTTTACTCGCGATAAATCCAGTTATCGCGAGCAAACGGGGCGCGGACCGGCTGGCAGAACTCGGTCGTACGGCCGGCTGGGGTGCCGTCGGGGCGGGGGCTCCGCGGTTGCTCGTCCGCGACGACGCGGAGCACGAGGAGCACGGCCGTCCAGGGGGAACGCGATGGGTCGCCGAGGAGAAGAACCGGTTGTCGTCTACGGTGCACGGAGCTCCCGGTGCAAGCCTGACCGCGCCCCGGACACCGCCGCCCCCGTTCCCCGTCGCCTTCCCGCCCTCGCGCTGCTGCTCGGCGCGCTCTCGCTGCTCGGCGCCGCGCCCGCCCAGGCGCAGACCATCTGGGTGGCGGAGTTGACGCCGCAGGTCGAATCGGGAGTCGGCATTGGCTGTTTTAGCGGGAACCAATGCAATTCGCGGCTCACTGACACCGACTTCACGGCAGGCGGCCAAAGCTATTCGGTCCACGCACTCGGCGATTACTCTAGCCCGAGCGACCTTTTGTTCATCGGTTTCACTGCTACCATCAATTCGGCCCTGTCGGGACTGAATCTGTGCGTCGGGTCGACAGCGTACGCGTTTTCATCGGCAGTCCTCGAACGGTTCGGCCCTAATGACAACGCCGGTGCCAACTGGCTAAACACCGACGTTGGGTGGTCCGCCGGCCAGAAGGTTCGGGTCAGCATCGGGACCGCGTGCGCGCCCGGCGTGCCCACGAGCCTGGGCGCCACGCCGAGCGCCGGCCAGCTCGACCTGAGCTGGACCGCGCCGACGGCGACCGGCGGCTCGGCCATCACCGGCTACGACGTGCACTACACCGGCTCGGCCACGGTCGACGACGGCGCGCCGGCGTTCCCCTCCGGCTCCGACCCCGCCACCGGCTGGGTGAACGCGGACCACAGCGGCACGACGGCCTCGGACTCGCTCACGGGCCTGATGCCGGTGACGGCGTACCGGGTGCGGGTGCGCGCGGTGAACGCCGCGGGCTCGAGCCCCTGGGTGCGCGTCTCCGGGACGACGCCGGCGGTGCCCCCCGCCGAGGTCGCGGGCCTGGAAGTCGCGCCGAGCTCCGGCCAGCTTGCCCTGAGCTGGTCGGCGCCGGCGGCGACCGGCGGCTCGGCCATCACCGGCTACGACGTGCACTACACCTCCTCGACCACGGTCGACGACGACGCCGCGTCGGACCCCCGCGGCTCCCGCGATGGCTGGTTCGACACGAACCACGGCACGGCGACCACCCGGACGATTACGGGGCTGACCAACGACGTGGCCTACCGGGTGCGGGTGCGGGCGGTGAACGCCGCCGGCGCCGGCCCCTGGGTGCACCGCACGGGTACGCCCGAGCTGCGCAACCCCACGTTTGACAGCGTGTCGCTGTCGGTCGGCGGCAGTCCGGTCACGCTCACCAAGCTAGGAACGCACAGCTGGACGGCGACGGTCCCGCGCGACACGACCAGCGTGACCGTCACGCCCACATGGACCGGCTCCAGCACGGCGACCGTGAGTTCCAAGGAGCTGCATAGCGGAACGGAGATCACCGCATCGCAGAGCGTCACGTCCGGCGGCTCCGTCTCCGTGAATCTGGCAACCGGCCTCGCGTACAACGCAGCCGGCGACGAAGACCGGACACAGGTGGAGGTCCTGCTGACGCGCGCCGAGGGCTACTCTCGCACGTGGGGGGTAATAGTCCACAAGGGGGGACCCATCAGCGCCTCGCTCTCCGTCTCCCCGAACCCGGTGCTCGAGGGCGACGAGAACTGGGTTGAGACGGAGGCGACGGTTACGCTCTCGTGGCCGTGGGATGGCGAAGCGGACGCGGTCATTCCGCTGACGGGAACGAACGGCTCGGCCGAGGACGGCGACTGGACTCTCGACAAACCGAACGTCCTCATCCGGCGCGGCGAGTCGACCGGCACGGCGCGCATTAGCGTGTGGCCGGACGACGACACCGACGACGAGACGATGACGGTGGCGCTGGGCACGCTGCCGACGGGCGAACGGCAGTTCGCGGACAACACGGAACTGAGGGCGGGCACCCCGAGCTCGGTCGAGCTCACGATCACCGACGACGAGGGCGCGGGCGGCGGGGACCCGGTGCAGGACGACCTCCCGACGGTGACGCTCTCGGTCACGCCGAACCCCGTGCCCGAGGGCTCGGCGCTGGAGGTGACGGCGACGCTCTCGGCGGCGCTCGCGAGCGAGGTGACGATACCGGTGCTCGCGACCCGGTATACGGCGGAGCATGACGACATCGCGACGCACCGGCTGCGCCTCATGATTCCGGCCGGCGCGACGAGCGCCACGGGCACCCTCGCGACGACCATCGACGTCGACGGCGACGACGAGCAGTTCCTGCTGGCCGTGGTCACGGAGGAGCTGCCGCTGAACGTGGTGCGGAGCCATTCCATCGTCGAGGTCACCATCGAGGACACGACCACGACCCCGCCCGAGACGGCCCCGACCGTGCCGGTGGTGACGGTGACCGCGGGCAACAGGGTGACCGAAGGCACGGCCGCGGAATTCACGCTCACCGCTGCGCCCGCGCCGGCTTCGGACCTCGGCGTGATAGTGACGGTCTCCGAGAGCGGCACGTTCGCGCAACGCCGCGCGATCGGCTCGTCCACGGCGACGATTCCGGCCGGCGCCACGTCGGCGACGTTCACGGTCGCGACGGTGGACGACACCGTGGACGAGGCGGACGGCTCGGTGACGGCGATGCTCGCGAGCGGTACCGGCTACACGGTGGGCGCCGCGGAGAGCGCGACGGTGACGGTCGCCGACAACGACGCGGCCGACACGATCCCGGACGTTCCGGTGGTGACGGTGACCGCGGGCAGCGGAGTGACCGAAGGCGCGGCCGCGGGCTTCACGCTCACCGCCGCGCCCGCGCCGGCGTCGGACCTCAGCGTGGCGGTGACGGT
Organism: Vicinamibacterales bacterium; assembly: GCA_965204675.1. Taxonomy (GTDB): domain Bacteria; phylum Acidobacteriota; class Vicinamibacteria; order Vicinamibacterales; family UBA8438; genus JAJEEA01. Next base: position 1,959,274 of record OZ242003.1, on the reverse strand, counting down.
CACCCAGAGCGGCACGTTCGCGCAACCCTCCGCGCTCGGCGCGCGCACGGTGACGATTGCAGCAGGAACGACGTCGGCGGCGTTCACGGTGGCGACGGTGGACGACTCCACGGACGAGCCGGACGGGTCGGTGACGGCGACGCTCGGGAGCGGCACCGGCTACACGGTGGGCGGCGCGGCGAGCGCTCAGGTGGCGGTCGCCGACAACGACGCGGCCGTCACCCCGGTCTGGTCGGCCACCCTGACTCCGAAGGTGCTCCGAGCGAATAACGAAGATTACGGCTTCGGCTGCGATAACGAACAGACAGGTAAGGAATGCTCGTCGAGTTCGGTCCTGACGGACGACGACTTCTCACTCAGTGGCCAAGATTACACCATTATTCAAATCTTTGACCAGGAAGATCACGCGTTCACCCTCTATATAACCTCCCAAAGCGCGCCGGGCTCTGATTTTCAGGCCCTCAGCTTCTGTGCCGGCACGCGGGCGGTCGCGTTGTCGGGTATCTCTCACTTTTTTGGTAACGTGTACCGCGGCCGTTGGCGGAACACCGACCCGGGGTGGTCCGCCGACAACACGGTCCAGCTCAGCATCGGGAGCGCCTGCCCGACGGGCGGCGGCAGCGGCGGGACCCAGCGCCAGGGCGCGGCGACGGTGTCGCTTTCCGCCGAGCCGAACCCGGTGCCCGAGGGCTCCGACGTGACGGTGACGGCGACGCTGTCGTCGGAGCTGTCGAACGACGTGACGATACCGCTGACGCTGACCGACGAGACGGCGGAGGCGGAGGACCACGGGACGCTGGCACGCATCACGATCCTCGCCGGGTTCTTGAGCACCTCGGGCACGATCACGACGGCCGAGGACGACGACGCCGACGACGAGACGTTCACGGTGGGGCTGGACGTGGACAACCTGCCGGCGGAGGTGTTGTCGGGCCAGATCCAGCGCCCGATCACGGTCACGATCACCGACGACGACGTCACGAGTGGGCAGACGGCAGGGTCGCCGCTGGAGCGCTGCGCGGCGTACCTGCCGTCCAACGCGGTGAGCGTGGCGGAGGTCGAGGGCTGGCGCGATGCGCACTCGCAGGACGCGGCGCACGTGCTGCGCTGGAACCGGGTGCTGGCGGCGCTCGGGGAACGTGTCGGCGCGGGGGTCTCGCCGCTGACGGTGGCCGAGTCGAAGGCCAACGAGAGCCGCTTCATGCGGACCCGCTGGGCGCGCGTGACGGCGACGCTGGAGGCGTTGGAAACCTGCAAAGCCGACAGCGCCGGCGGCCAGAGCGCGGCCCCGACGGTGTCGCTCTCCGCCTCGCCGAGAGAGGTGGCCGAGGGCTCCGGCGTGACGGTGACGGCGACGCTGTCGTCGGCGCTGTCGAGCGACGTGACGATCCCGCTGGCGCTGACCGACGGCACGGCGGAGGCGGGCGACCACGGGGCGCTGGCGGGCATCACGATCAACGCCGGCTCGACGAGCGGGTCGGGCACGGTGACGACGAACCAGGACGACGACGCCGACGACGAGACGTTCACGGTGTCGCTGGGCAGCAGCCTGCCGCCGTCGGTGGCGGCGGGCACGCCGTCCTCGGTTGAGGTCACGATCACCGACGACGACGGCGGGACCCAGGGACAGGGTGGCCCGGGGCCAGCCAGCGGTCCCTACGCCGATCTGATCGCGAAGATGTACGAGTGGCGCAACGACCCGCAGTGGGCGCACGACAAGGCGCACACCGACCGCTGGGACCGGGCGCTGCTCGCGTTCGGGGAGACGGTGGCGGACAGCTCGCTCACGCCGATGCGCGCGGCCGAGGCGCAGGGGTATGCGGACCGGGGCTGGACGCGCTGGGTGGAGGTTGCGGCGGCGATGTGGGAGATGGAGGGCGGCAGGCCGGCCGCCGACCCGGTGGTGACCGTCGCGGCCGGCGGCGGGGTGACGGAAGGCGCGGCCGCCCGCTTCACGCTGACGGCCGACCCGGCGCCGGCCGCGGACCTGGCGGTGACGGTGGCGGTCTCCCAGAGCGGCGACGTCGCGGACGCGTCCGCGCTGGGCGAGCGCACGGTGACGATCCCGGCCGGCAGCACGTCGGCGGGCTTCACGGTCGCGACCGTGGACGACGAGGCGGACGAGGAGAACGGCCGCGTCGTGGCGGCGCTCGCGGCCGGCGGCGGCTACACGGTGGGCGATGCGGCGCGCGCGACGGTGACGGTGGTCGACGACGACGAGGACAACCCGGCCATCTTGACGGACCGGGCCATCGCTCGCGAGGGCGATGACGAGGCGGTCGTCTTCACCGTGCGGCTGGACGGCCCGGCGTCGCACACGGTGACGGTGGACTACGCGACCGCGGACGGCGCGGGCGTGTGGGCGAGCACCGGGACGGCGACGGCGGGGGTGGACTACACGGCCACCTCGGGCACGCTCTCCTTCGCTGCGGGCGAGACATGGCAGTCCGTGTCGGTGCCGATTCTCGACGACGTGATCGACGAGGGCACGGAGTACTTCCTGTTGCGGTTCTCGAACCCGCAGGGGGCGACTCTGGAGGCCGGCCGCCGCGAGGTGCAAGGTCTCATCAGGAACACGGACCTGATCCCGGGGGCGCTGTTGGCGCGTTTCGGGCGTGCGGCGGCCGAGCAGGTGGTGACGCAGATCGAGGAGCGGATGGCGGCGCCGCGGCGGCGGGGCTTTAGGGCGCGCTTCGCGGGCCGGGAGCTTCGGTCGGGGCAGGAGCGTGACTTCGCGCTCGGTTTCCTGACGCAACTCGCGCAGCCGATGGGCATGGGTTCGCACGCGGGCGCGGCCCCGATGGGCATGGGTCCGGCGGGCGGCGCCGCGATGGGGATGGGTCCGCACGCGGGCGGGGCCGGGGCCTTCGGCGTGAGCACGGGCGGCATGAACGGCATGGGCGCCGCGGGCGGCGCAATGGGCATGGGCGGCATGGGCGCCGCAGGCGGCTCGTTGGGCATGGGCGCCGTGCCGGGTGCGATGGGCGGCTACGGGCCGGCCGGCGGCATGCACGGCGGCGGCCTGTTGGGCTCGATGGGGATGGGCGGCGACCTGTTCTCCAACTCCGAGTTCGAGCTCAACCGCGAGAGCCGCGGCGGCATGCTGTCGGTGTGGAGCCGCAGCTCGCGGTCGTACTTCAGCGGCCTCGAGGACGCCCTCTCGCTCGACGGCGACGTGCGGACGACGATGTTCGGGGCCGACTACTCGCGCGGCGCGCTGACGGTGGGCCTGTCGGTGGGCCGCACCCTCGGGCTGGGCGGCTACCGGCGCGACGCGAGCGCCGGGCAGATGACGACGTCGATGACCGGGTTCTACCCGTGGGTGGGCTACCAGGTCAACGAGCGGGTCTCGGTGTGGGGGGTGACCGGCTACGGCACCGGCGGGCTGAGCCTGACGCCTGAGGACCGTTCGGCGATGGAGACGGGCGTGTCGATGGCGATGTCGGCGGTGGGGACGCGGGGCGAGCTGATCGGCGTGCGGGCCACTGGTGGGTTCGCGCTGGCGTTCAAGGCCGACGCGCTGTGGGTGGGCGCGGCCAGCGACCTGGTCGACGGCGCGATGGGCCGCCTGAACGCTTCCGACGCCGGGGTGACGCGGGTGCGCACGGCGCTGGAGGGCTCGCGGGGCTACACCCTCGTCGGCGGCCGGCTGTCGCTGACGCCGAGCGTCGAGGTGGGCCTGCGCCGGGACGGCGGCGATGCCGAGACGGGCGCGGGCATGGACGTGGGCGGCGGCCTCGCCTTCACCGATGCGGTCACGGGGTTGTCGCTGGACGTGCGGGTGCGGACGCTGGTCGTGCATCAGGCCGAAGGGTTCGCCGAGCGCGGGATGTCGCTGTCGCTGGGGTGGGACCCGACCCCGTCGAGCCCCCTGGGCCTGAACGCGCGGGTGGCCCCGTCGTGGGGCGGGCAGGCGATGGGCGGGGCCGAGACGCTGTGGAACAACCAGATGGCCTACGGCATGGGCTCGCACCAGATGTACGGGGCCGGCGGGCAGCTCAACGCCGAGGTGGGCTACGGGCTGCCGGTGGGCGCGCGCCTGGTGGGGACGCCGCGCGTCGGGTTGACGACCTCGCAGTACGGCCGGGACTACCGGGTCGGCTACGCCCTCGGGGCGGTTGACCGGGGCAAGCTGAACTTCGAGGTGGGCGTGGACGCGCAGCGGCGGGAGATGATGGCGCAGGGCCAGGCCAGCAACGGGGTCATGGGCCGGGGCACCGTCGGCTGGTAGAGCGGCTCTGTGACGAGCCGCGGCCGTACGGCTGAACGGAGGTTGCCCGCGAGCGACGATTGGACGGCCCGGGACGGGGGGATGGATGCGGGCAGCGGTCGTGGAGCGCCAGCGCCACGGCCGCTGCCCTGCGGCTCCCGGACCCACGGCGTCCCCCGGGCGGGTTGCGCCACGTAGGCAGGCGGTCTTCGTGAGGCGCCCGAAGGACTGTCGAGGCGCCACGCAGCAAGCCAGATGCGGAGCGCCGAGTACCTGGCGGACGGGCACCACGTCGATGACGCGGGCAACCTGATCGCCTGCACGTACGTCGACTTCCGCGAGCCCGCGGAGCGGTTCCCGGTCACGACCCTGCAGAAGGCGTCCGCGAAGCGGCACGCGATTCCGGGCTGCGAGACGATCCGGCTCTCCAAGCCGAGCTGCTTCCTCGACCAGGGCGAAGGACTCGCTGAGGGCGGCGAGACCCACCACGCCGCGACCGGCTGGATCTACTGCGCGTCCCTCGAACCGGAGACGCCCGAGGAACAGGCCGCTTGGCGGGCGGCGATGCCGGCCGGCTGCGACGCCGTCTCGCCCATCCGCCGCCCCCGGGCGTTCGCGCGGGCGCTCGGCGCGATGGTCGCCGAGCAGGCCGGCCCCCGCGGCCGGATCGTCGTGCTGCGCAGCGCGGTCGAGGGCCGCTCGTTCCGCACCGCCCACAAGAGCCAGACGGTCTACCACGGCCCCGTCGTCTACCTGGACGACCCGGTCCGGCGCCTGGAGGGCGCGTCGTCGGAGCTGGAGCTGTCGCTGCTGCTCGTCTTCCTGAAGGACGCCGCCCGGCGCGCCGAGCGCGAGTACCGGTTCGCCGTGTGGGCGGAGGACGACCCGGCGGAGGACGTGCTGGATCTTGATGTATCACCGGCGTTGGTCGACGCCATGCGGAAGCCGCGGCCGCAGCCGGAAGGCAGCGGCTTCGTGCGGCCCGGCGCGGCGGAGTACTCCGCCGTCGAGGAGTTGGGAGAGGGCGGCTTGCCGCGAGCGCGGGTCGAGACGCTGCCGGCCTTCCTCGGGGCCGGCAACCCGGCCGTCGTGCCCCGGCCCCACGACGAGACGCTGCCGGGCGATCTGCGGGAGACGGCGGCGGCGCATGCGGCGGTCGAGGCGCTGCGCGAAGCGGTCGGCGCGGCGGACGCAGGATGCAGGCAGGATGCTGCGGCCGCGGCGTGGCACGCCGAGCCGCTGCTGCGGTTCCTCTATGCGGAGTTCGATTGCGCGATCGCCGGCGTGCGAGTCAGCGAGGACGGCTTCATCGTCGTCACGGTCGAACTGTCTGCCGGCGAGGTCGAGGCAACCGTCGCCGTGGGACCGGACGGGACCTGCGCGTGCACGGTCAGCGCCGGCGAGAGGCATCTCGCTTCGACGGCGCCGGACGTGCGGTCCTTCGAGCGGGCTCTCAGGGAGCGCCTGGCGGAGGTCGGCGTGCCGGGTTCCCGGCAGTGACCGGTGAGCACACGCCGACACCGGCGTGATTCGTGTCCCCGACTACCGGAAGCGCGGGCCGCATCCGGGAGCCGGGACAGGGCGCGGGCGCGGCCGTTATCGGTCTCCCTCCTCGAAGCTGCGGACGTAGCGCGAGACGGTCCACGCCGCGATCCCCAGGGCCTTGCCGATCTTCTTGAAGCTGAGACCCTCGCTGCGGAGCTCGAAGATGCGCGCGACGGTGTCGACCGAGAGCGGCGGGCGCAGGTAGCCGCGCCGGCTGGACACCCGGCCCGGGCGCCTGAGCGTCGCCCGGTCCGCCGGCAGCGGCGCCTTGCGCGGGTCGTCACGGCCCGGGGCGTGCTTGCCGAGGTCCTTCCAGTCGAGCTGCGTCCGCTGCGGACCCTCTGGCATGAACTCGTCGAGGCGCTGGTCGAGGGCGCCGTCGCTGCCCTGCCAGACCACCTCGCCTGTGGCCGCCGGGCCGGCGGCGGCTTCCCGCACCGCGGTCAGCTCGGGCTCGGGCCCGCCGCAGACGACCGAGACGCCGGTGACGTGCCCGGCGCCGGTCCGCCAGCTGACGTCGGCCAGCGCGGACTGGACATCGGGCCTCGCGAGCGCCGCGGCGAGCGCCGAGCCCTGCAGCCGCAGCTTCGACATGACGGTCAACGCCCGCATCGTGCAGCCGGCGTTGTCGATCGAGCGGACGACGATCTTGGCGCCGACTCGCTGCTGAACGGTTCTTTCGGACATGGTTCTCCTCTCTTCGGGGATGTGCGGCGGACGGGAACTACCCGCCTGCCGCGCCGGGTTGCCGGGGGCGGTGCTTCGCCGGGCGGCGTTTCTACGGGGGGTCGAGATGGGTGGTCGCGGTCGATGGACCGACGGCGATCCACGCGGGCTGGCGGCGGGGCGCACCTCTCCCCGCTTCGCGTGCGTCACGCGAGGGAATTCGCGGGCGTGGGATTGGGTTGGGCGCGTGCGCCCGGGCGGCTCAGCGGGTCAGCGGACGGTTGCTGTGGGCGCCCGGCTCCAGGGTGCGGATCGTGGTGGGCTCGTGGTGGGCGCGTGGTGGGCGCGGCCGAGGGCGTTGACGATCGTTCGGGCTGCGGCGAGGACCTGGCGGGGCGTGGGCGGATCCAGGCGCTGCCGGGCGACGAGGCCGGCGGCGCGCGGGTTGGTTCCAGTGAGGCGCGTCACGGGCGGCCGCTCTTCCGCGCGAGGGCGCGCCGCCACCGCCGCCGGGCCGCCCGCGACCGGGGCCTGGCCGGGGCGGCGGGCCGCTCGACCTCCCGGCCGGCGAGCCACCGCGCGATCGCGTCCGCGATCGCGTGGCCGGGCCGCCTCTCGATGGCACGGCGCAGCGCCGCCTCGGGGCTCGCCGCCGCGGCCGCCCGCAGCTCGGCGACGACCCGCTCCGCGTTCGCAGGGTCGTGCTCGATCCACCCGTCGTAGATGACGGCCCCGTCCGGCGCTGCCCGGTAGACGCGCCACCCGCGGGCGTCGGCCGCGTCGACCCTCGCGATCACGGGCGCGCCGATGGGGACCAGCGGGGCGATGTCCCGCGTGCCGCGGAGCGGGTTGCCGTACGCGCTGCCCGAGGGCCTGGCGCTCCCTTCGCTCGCTGCGAGCCGCCGCGTCCGGACCGCGCCGATCTTCCCCCGCGGCCCGGCCTCGCCGTCGCCATCGTCCTCGCTCTCGAGCCGGCCGTGGATCGGGCGGCCCCGGGCCTCCTGCCCGAAGCCGGCGGCCAGCAGCAGCTCGGCGCGCGCCGGCACCTGCTGCGGGTCGAGTGTCACGTTCATCGCGTTCTCCTTTCCTGGGGAAGTTCGTGGCGGCCCCTGCCGGCCGGGTCCTTCGTCGTTGCCCCGCACAGCGGGGCGAAAAAAAAGCGCGCATAGCGCGCGCGAATTTCTCCCCTTCCGGCCGCCTGTCGAAGACAGGCGGCCGGGCAGACCGGGGGCGAGGGGCAACGGGTCGGGTTCACATGATGGGCGATCGTACCGCTGACCGCGCCCCCCACCTGTGCACCCTTCCGGGCCGTTTTCCGGCAGGTCGGGGTGAAGCCCTGGCGGCGCTCGTCAGCTGTCCGCCAGCCGCGCGGATAGGGGACCAGCCCTCACCGGGCAAGACCCGCCCGAGTCGATCAGAAGCTCGGTTCGTGTCCCCGGTCCGGCGGCGGACGGTGCCCGCGCGGCGGCGTTGGCGGCGCCGGCTCGGCAGGACGCTCGACCTCGCCATCGCGCTGACGCGCCCTCGAAGACGGCGAGGGCTCGCCCTGGTGCGGCACGGTCTCGGCCGGCGGGGTCCGGGCGGGCGCCGCCGGCGGCCTCGGCCTCGGCACGACCCGCTCGAGCTCGGCGGCCATGGCGGCCCTGACGACGCCCAGCAGCTCGTCACGGGCCGCCGCGACTTCTTTCTGGCTCGGCAGGCCGGGACTCTCTCGCTCCGGCTTTCGGGTCATCCAGCGCCGCCGCCGCGGCAGGGCGCTCCACTCGCCGAGGGCCTGCTGATGGCGCTGGTCGGCCGCCGCCTCCCGCCGATCCTGGCAGCGGCCTCTCAATCCGGCAGACTCGGTCGCGCGACCGACCCACGGCGCCGTGTCCTCGTTGATCTGGTCGAGGACCGCGCGCTGTGCCGCAGGGGTCTCCCGCCGGGCGCCGAGCGACGCCGCGGCGGAGACGATGGTGTCGGTGGCCGGGGCGATGTTTCCCCACCGCCGCGCGGCCGTCCTGGCTGCGGCGATCAACTTGCCAGCCATGCCCTGCTCTTCGCGTTCCCTCTCGGCCGCGGCGGCTCGTGCCCGAGCGGCATCGGTGCCACCCTCATGCCGCACCGCGCTTGACGGCCGAAACCTCTCCAGCAGCCGCTCCATTCGCTCCCGCAGCCAGCCGAAGAGCCGCTTCACCAGCCCGGGCGCCGCCGGCGGCTCGGGCCGCTCGACCGCGAGCGCCCGCGCGCGGGCGCGATCCGAGAGCATCCGCGAGACCCGCCGGCCGTGCCGGCCGGCATCGGTGGCGGGGTCCAGATGATCGCCCGCCTCCCGCCACGCGGCGCTGGGGGCGCCGGGGAACGTCGCTTCCGCCTCGACGACGAGCGAGTGCGCCCAGGGCGGCGGCTTCCTGCCGCCGCGGCCTCCCTCGGCGGCGTCGAGCGCCTCGTCGATCCCGGCCGGGCTGGCGCCCGCCGTGCGCCACGACCGATCCCGCTCGTCGAGGGCCGCGATAAGCGCCTCGGCCGGCGCGGGCTCGCCGAGCAACCGCTCCAGGCGGGAGAGCCGCTGCTCTCGCCGGCGCCGCTGTGCCGCGGCCTGCCGCCGCGCCTCGACCTGTCGGCGTTCCTCCCGCTCGCGTTCGGCCGCCGCGAGCGCCCGGTCGAGGTCCGACGTGTCGAACCGGCGGGGGCTCTCCTCGAGAACCTCGCCGTAGCGGGCCGCCCCGGCCTCGTCGGACAACGCGGCGCGAAGGCGATCGAGGCGCGCCGTATCCGACTCGGCCGCATCGAGGGCCGCCTGCGTGCTCTCCCGGGGCGGCGGCCCGCCTTCCTTGCGCCAACGGGGATCGATGTCCGCCAGGTGCGCCCGCAGCAGGTCCATGCCGCCGAGGCCGAGCGCTTCCTGCCGGACGGTCTTCTCCTCTTCCCACCGCTCCGCCTCCGCCTCCATCGCGGCGGCCCGCTCGATGACGCGCTCGCGCTGGGCGAGGGTCTCGCCCTCCCGGCCGGCGGCGCCGAGGACCTCGGCCCGGGCATCGCGCAGCAGCGCCTCGCCGACAGGGTCCGCCCGAAGGGCCGCTTCCTCGCGCTCGATCTCCGCGCGGTCCTGCTCCAGAAGCGCCGTCGACCTGTCGACGATCTGCGCCCGCGCCGAGAGGCTGCCGTCCCAGTCGTGCTCACTCAGCTCCTCGACCGCCTCGGCCATCGGCCGGTCGCTGCCCGCGCTCGCAAGGACCTCTTCTTCGCGACGGTCGAGCGCCCGCAGCAGCGCCGCCCCGGTCCTGGTCGCCAGGAGCTCGGCTTCGCCTCCGGTGCGCTGGGGTGTGCCGGAATCCTGGACCGCAACGACGGCGGCGTCCCCAAGCTCCCGACGAAGACGCTCGGCCAGAGGCTCGGGGTCGTGACCATTCGGGGCAGCCGCGGCGGGTCCATGTTCCCGCTCGACGCCGACGACGGCGCGCAGGGCGCCCGACGCCCGCTCTCGACCTGCGCGGCTTCCGCCGCCGTAGCGCGCCTGGTGGTGCTCCTCGCGCCGCAAACGCATCTTCTCGACGTCCCGCCACGCTTCTGCGGCGCGCGACGCGTCGTCGCCGCCATCGGCCGAATCGCGGCCGGCGGCCGGCTCCGCCTTCCGCTGCTCTAGCAGTCGCTTGCCGTCGAGATCGTGCTCGTACAGCGCCCCCTTCAGCCGCCAACGGTCTCCCGTTTCAGGATGACGGGCGGTCACGTAGTGCCGGCCCTGCCGCGTAACCTCCAGGCCCAGCTCCCCAAGCGCCGCCACCACCCCGGCCCGGTCCCGGACCGCGCCCGACGTCACGCGCTCCAGCAGGTACTCCCCGATCCATTGCCGGGGGTCGGGCTCGACCGCCAGCTCGGCCCGCAGCGCCGTCGCGTCCCGAGACGCCCGGGACGGCTCCGGCCGGTACGCACGCGCCCGCGCCGGGTCGTCCGGGCGGCTCCAGCCGTGCTCGTAGTTGAAGGCGTCGCGCAGCGGGTCGAACGTCTTCTGCCACCCCGGCGGGGCGATGTTCAGGCTGCGGCCGCTCGCCAGGTCGCAGCGCGCCGCCAGGATGTGCGCGTGCACCCCGCCCTCGTGGTCGCGGTGCACGACCGCCGACCACGCGTAGCGGTCCTTTCCCAGCCCCGCCCAGGCCAGCTCCTCGAATGCGTCCACGAAACGCTCGACCTCGGCCGGGGTCGGGGCGTCGTCCCGCGACCACGCGACCACGCCCGACGTGTAGCGGTGCTTGAAGGGGAGCGCGTCGGCGATCGCCGCGACCTCGCGCGGATCGCCCCGCAGGACTTCGACCGCCGCACGCTCCCTGCCCGCCGCGTCCCGCTTGGCGAGGAGGTACGCCGCCGCCGCGGCCGCCGAGCCCGTGCCCCGCGCCAGGAACTTGAGGTGCATCAGGGCCGCCGGCCGGACAGGGCCAGCTCCCGCAGCGCCAGCTCGATCGCCGCGAGGTGGCGGCTCACCTCGACCGCGTCGGCCGCCGACTTGTGCTCGTTGGCCCAGCGCGCGATCTGGTTGAGGTTGTTCCCGATGCGCGCCAGCTCCCGCGTCCGCTCCCGCTCGACCTCGCGCCCCCGCTCGCGCTCGATGTCGACCGCCGTCGGGGTCCAGACGCCCGTGCGGGCCATGGCCTGCCGCAGCAGGGCGGACGAGGAGACGCCGGCCGCCGCCGCCTTCGCCCGCCACGAGGCGAGCTCCCGTGGCGACACGCGCGCCTGCACCAGGCTGCGCCGCCGCGGCGATTGCCGCTCACCGGAATCGGGCACTTCCCGCTCCTCGGGTTCGTCGGGGGTCGAGGGGGCGCAGCCCCCCGCCAGCCTCATTGTCATTGGTTGTATGACAATGAGTAGGCTGGCTATCCGACATTCTGCCGGACACGTGACGCCGCTTGTAACCTCACGTGCCACTTCATGCTAGCATGCCTTCATGGGCACCGACACCGCCGTCCGGTTCCGCGTCGACCCCCTAACCAGACGGCGACTCGACAGGCTCCGAACCGAGAAGGACATCAACGTCTCCGCTTGGTTGCGACGCCTCGTCCAGCACGGACTCGACCAGGAGTTCCCCGACGACGTCGCCGACGAACCCGAACCCGTCCCCGTCGAGACGCCCGCGACTCCGCCCCCGAAGCCCGACCCGGCGAAGACGCCCATCGAGGGCTGGAAGCCCCGCCGGCTCCCCGGGGGCGAGTGGGGCGCCGTCCTCTCCGGCCCCCGCGTCGCCGAGCTCCCAGGCAGCGACCAGTTGCCGCGAACCCCGATCGTCGTGACCGACAACAAGGGCGACGCCTGGACCACGACCCTCGTGGACGTCGTCAGCCGGACCGACGACACCATCGTCGTCAGGACCGCCGGCCGCCCGCGTGATTGACGATCGGTCCGACCGAGCCTCGGGCTCGACCGGCCGAGGCGATTTATGATGGGTACCTGCAACAACTCCGCCGCGAGGGACTTCCAGCCGGAGCGAGGATGGCAGCGATGAAGCGCAGACCGTTCAGCGAGCTGACGAAGGACTGGTCGCCGGAGCGCGTGGCCAGCAGCGAGGCGAAGACCAGGGAGATGCTCGCCGAGCTGGATCGCCAGCAGCGCGAGAAGACACGGGACGAGTGTACGTCCGGCGCCGCACCCGAGAGAGCTCCGAGCCGGTCGTCGGAATCGACGCGCCGACCCTAGAGCTGCTGGTGATTACATCGAGCCCGACACCGCAAGCCGGCGGGCCCGCGCCCTGAAGCCGGCCCCCACGGGACCGCCATCAGCCTGGGGAAACCTGTCATGGATGAGACAACCGCCCGCTTGAACGAGAGCATCAGCAGGGTCGAGAGCGAGTTCTGCCACGAGGTCAACGTGCGGACCGCTGCCATGGTCTACATGCTTGATGGCGTCCATCAATTCCACCTCCGGGTTCGCCACTTGCATCCGGGTGCCCACATCCCCTTTGCGTACCCAGCACTTCGGAGTTTTCTGGTCTTCGGCGGCGAGTCGTGGGACGACCACTCCAAGCCTGGCGGGTTCATGGAGGCAGCTATCGGGAAGTGGTGGCTCGTCGAGGTGTTCGGGTTGTGGGAGAACCGCTATCGGAGCGCGTTGCAGGATGGAATGAGGGAGGCTGGCGTCGAGGATGCGATCAGGGGCGAAACGGACTTGTTCGGCGATCTCAGGCTTATTCGGAACGACCAGCTCCATGGCGGGACCGCCCAGAGGGATGGGGCCGCCGGGTGCAAATTGTTGCGCTGGTTTCGTGAGGGTGACGCCGTCGAGATCCGCTTGGCTCACGTCCTCGATTTCTTCCACCAATGGGGAATGATCGGCGATGGGGCGGTCTCTCAAACGAGCGGGCGCTGGAGCCAGTGGGTAGCCTTGCCGGCAGGAAATGCCTCCGGGACTGTCCCGCCGCTGGTTTCGGTCAGAGCGATTATCGAGCCGGACGATCCGCTGCCGTATCGGCATGGGGTAAGCGTGGTGTTTGCCGATGGCGTCCACGGTCTCACCCCAGTAGGTCCCCTCCCCCCGAAGCTTTTGGCTCTCTGGCCCAAGCTACGAATCGGCGCATCGGGCGATCTTGAACTCCCAGGCAGGGGCACAGTCTTGCCGGCTGCGGACCTGTACGAGAACGCCGTGAACGGCGAAAAGACCCGCAGGCCTGGCCTCGTGAGTCCGCGAATGCGGTTTCGCCGACCACCTGACACCCACGGTGGGGGTCAAACACGGCCCTAGATAGCGGGCGATTCAGAATCTCTGAGCCGCCCGGGCGGCAGTGCCCGGAACACCCTCGTGGCTGTGATTCCCACCGAGGTAGCTTCCCCAGTCGTCCATCAACTTCCGGCGCCGCTCGAACAGGTCCGACCGGGCGTAGGCCGCCTCGACCTTGTTCTGCACGACGTGCGCAAGCGCCGCCTCGATGACCTCTCGCGGATGGTCGGTCATTTCCGCAGCCCAGTCCCGGAACGACGAGCGGAAGCCGTGAGGCACCGCCGCGACCTCGTGCTGCTGGAGCATCTTCGGGAACGTCGACGAGGCGATCGACCTCCCGCTCCGCATCGGGAACACGAGCCGGTTGCCGTCGCCAAGCGTCCGCGCCGCGTCGAGGACTTCCAGCGCCCGCCCGCACAGCGGGGCGCGGTGCTCGCGCTTCGCCTTCATCCGTGTGGCCGGCACCGTCCACACCGCGCCGGCCGTGTCGATCTCGTCCCACGTCGCGTGCCGGACCTCGCCGGACCGCGCGGCCGTGAGCACCAGAAACTCGAACGCAAGCCGGACGGCGGGCTGCGCCGAGCCGTCCCGCACCGTCTGGATGGCAGCGGCCACCTCCTGGTGCGGCAGCGCCTGCCGGTGCGTAACGATGTCGTTCTGCGGACCGAGCACCGGCACCACCCGGTCGCACGGATTGTCGGCGCGCATGTCCAGGGCGATGGCCCACTCCAGCACCGCGCGGATGCGCTGGCGGACTTCCCTGGCCGTCGCCGCCTTGACGTGCCAGATCGGCGACAGGATCTCCAGCACGTCGGCCGTGTTGACCTCGGAGACGGGCCGGCTGCCGATGCGGGGGAAGACGTACCGCTCCAGGCTGCGCCACCAGTTGTGAACGTGCCACCGGCCGCGCCAGCCGCCGCGCTTCTGCTCAAGCACGCGCCCTGCGGCTTCGGCGAAGGTGGGAACGCCCTGGACGCGGCGTTTCTCCGAGAGGGGGTCGCCACCCGAGCGGGCCAGCATGCGGTTGGCGAGGGCCTGCTCGCGGGCCTTGGCGAGCGGGACGAGCGTGGCGGCGCCGAGGCCGAGTTCGCGGCGCCGGCCGCGGATGACCAACCGCTGGACCCAGCTTCGCGTTCCGGTCGGCTGAACGAACAGGTACAGGCCGTTGCCGTCCGCGTGGCGTCCTGGAGGGGCGGAACGGACGAAGGCGGCCGAGAGGGCCTTGTCGGGATGGCGGCCCCGGCGTTTGGTTCTGCGGGGCGAGGGTGCGGATTTTGCTACAACATTCATTCCACCATTATATACGGGATTGGGCTGGATTTCGCCACACGTCCTGACCCGGCCAGTCCGCGCCGAGTAATCATAAACGATTACTACTCAGCAACTTATGGTCTGTTCTGGACAGGTCCGGACGCGTGCGGACTACCATTGGGTATCAAGGCAGCGCAAAGACGAACAAGTTGTTGCCGCTGCTCGGGCGCAGCTCCGGGGTCAGGTCGAGGAAGCGGCCGTAGCCGGTGCTGACCGCCACGTACTGCCGGCCGTCGACGGCGTAGCTGATCGGGAAGCCCGACACCGGCGAGCCGAGGTTGATCTCCCAGAGAATCTCCCCCGTCGTATCGTCGAAGGCCCGGAAGCGGCCGTTGACGTCGCCGCCGAAGACGAGCCCGCCGCCGGTGGCGGCCAGCGCCATCGTGGCGGCCCGCTGCTGGTGGTTCCAGACCACCTCGCCGGTCTCGGCCGAGATGGCCTGCACGCTGCCCACGTCGTCGTAGCCGGGGGCCAGCTCGGAGCGCCACGCGATGGCGTAGAGCCGGTTGGTGCGGGTGTCGGGGTCCTCGGCCATCATGCGGGCGCAGACGTTGCGAAGCGGCATGTACATGGTGTTGGTCAGCGGCGAGTAGGCCCCCGCCTCCCAGTCCTTGCCGCCGCTCGCGTGGGGGCAGGCGAGCACCTGCTGGCCGACGGCGGTGAAGATGAGCTCGGCGTTCTCGGTCACCGCGCCCGTCGCCCCGTCGATGCCGCTGACCACGTTCTGGGTGATGGTCGGCCGCGCCCACAGGAACTCGCCGGTCTCGCGGTCGAGGGTGTAGACGATGCCGGTCTTGCCGGGGATGCCGGTCAGCACCCGCCGCTCCTCGCCGGGCTGGATGCGGGGGTTGATCCAGTCCACGGCCGAGGGGTCGGGCCGCACCGCGGTGTCGACGAGCAGCCGCTCGAACGGGTGGTCGAGGTCCCAGTGGTCGTTCATGTGCTGGTAGTACCAGACGATCTCGCCGGTGTCGCCGTCCAGCGCCAGCGTCGAGTTGTGGTAGAGGTGGGTCAGATCGGCGCCGCCCAGCATGAACTTCGGGGCCGGCGAGGTGACCGAAGTGCCCACGTACACCAGGTTCAGCTCGGGGTCGTAGCTCGGCACCATCCACGAGCCCACGTGGCCGCGCTCCTCGAACGGCACCGCGCCCCACGTCTCGTTCCCCGGCTCGCCCGGCCCCGGGATGAGCCGCCGCCGCCACAGCTCCTCGCCCGTCGCCGCGTCGTGGGCGGTGATGACGCAGGTCTCGGGCCCCCCGCGGGGGTCGCAGCTCCGCCCCGAGAACGCCTTGCCGCCCGCCGTGATCGGCCCCGAGGTCTGGTTGGCGGGGTTCACCCGGTAGTCGAGGATCTCGGTGTCCCACACCACGTCGCCGGTCTCGGCGTCGAGGGCGACGATGTGGTCGTCCATGGTGGTGTCGAGGATCAGCTCGCCGTGGATGGCGATGTTGCGGTTGGTGTCGATGAGGCTGCCGATCATGTAGTCGCCCAGGTCGTCGGGCCGGTCGCGGCGGTACTCCCAGACGAGGTCGCCGGTCACCGCGTCGATGGCCTGGATGACGTCCTGGGGGTTGGGCATGAACATCACGCCGCCGCGCACCAGGGGCGTCCCCTGCTGGCGGCCGTCGCTGGCCAGGGCGCGGCTCCACACCATGCGGAGGTCGCCGACGTTGCCGCGGTCGATCTGGTCCAGGGGGCTGTAGCCCCAGCCGTTCAGGGTGCGGCGCCACATGAGCCACTCGTCGGGGCTGGGGTTCTCGAGCTCGGCGTCGGTGACGGGCCGGATGCGGTCGGGCCGGCCCTCCTGCGCGAGGACCAGAGACGCGCCGACGGCGGCCAGGACGGCGGCCAGGACGGCGCACGCGACGAGCGCGGGGCGGAACGGGAACGACGGCCAATCGGATGCGGGCATGACGCCTCCTCTGGGTTCGAGTCCTGGCCGATTATGCCACCGGCGGGCGGACCGGCACGATAGAGTACCGTCAACATGACCCGCCGCGACGTGCAAGCCCGCCTCGATGCCCTGGAGTCCAAGATCGACACCCTGCGCACCACCATCACGTGGGGGCTGGCCGCGCCGGGCCTGCTCGTCGCCGCGTTGCGGCTGTTCGGCTGAGGGAGAAATCGGGCGACCGTTCGGCATTATGAAACGAATGCAGGTCCGGCTGACCGAGGCCCAGGCCAGGGCGCTGAGGACGCAGGCGCGTCTGGAGGAACGCTCGATGGCCAGCCTTGTGCGCGAGAGAACCGCCGACGAGATTCTCGGCTACGACGAGCGCGGGGTCTGACTTCACGCCATCTTCAGGCCGGCGGCTGCCAAGCGCCTGAAGTGGGCACTGTTCGAGGTCGCGATTCTCGCGCCGTCCGCGAGGACGGCCGCCCCGATCATGCAATCGACCATCATGGGGCGACGCCGCCCCGACTCGTTGAACAGCCGCGCGGCTACCTCGGCCTGGTCCGGCGTAAAGTCCTTCGGGCGTTCGACGAGTCGCTCAGCCCTCCTTCGATCGGCACTGCTGAGCGGGCCGCACAGGAACTCCGCCCACGCAACCGAACTCACGATCAACACTTCTCTCTGATCGACGAGCTTCCGCAGCTTCGCCTCTTCCGGGGTGCCCGGCTTCAGGGCTCGAATCAGAAAGCTCGTATCCAGGTGAGTCATCGCGGTTCGGAGCTGAGCCGTCGGCCGGCGGCCTGCCGACCGGCCTCGACCTCCTGCGCCCACTGCTCGATGTCGACGTTGCGCGAGCGCAGCGAAGCCTGCAGCTCGTCGAGCGCCGCCAACGCATCCCGGCGCCTGTCGGGTTGCCGACCGGCCTCACTCCGGATGGTTCGCCGCAGCGCTTCCGACTTCGACACCCGCCAGCGGCGGGCGAGGTCCTCGAGCGCCCGCACGGACTCGACGTCGAGCGAATACGTAGACTTGATGGTGGTGGAGGCCATGGCCCCAGTATGGCCATACTCTTCGCCTTCATTCAAGTCTCACGACCGCGAGACCCCGATCATGCCTCGTAGTGTCATGATCTGTCAGCGCCTCGCCTTACGCTCGCAGACGTCGTCACCGCGAGCGAGCGCATGGCCCGAAACGGATGCGGAGCCCCATCGACCCGGCGGACCGGACCGGCACCATCGGCGTCGAGGCCTTCGATGCCGCCTACGGCGCCGGGTTCCAGGCCGCGGATGACTCGCCGCACGCGGTCGAGTGCGAGCTGGTCGAGGACGGCGGGGCGTTCGCGGCGTACCGGCCGCCTGGGGGCGACGGCCCCCGCCGCGTGGCGTTCGTGGACGGCACCATGCGGACGGAGGCGCGGCTGACCCGTACCGACCCCGAGGGCGAGGTGATCATGGGGCTGGCGGGAAGCTGGGCGGCGGGGGCGGTGCTCGTCGACGGGGACGGGCCGGCCCGCTTCGACCGCGTGACGGCGGGGCGCGCCGCCATCTTCGCGGGCGGCCGCCCCGTCCGCCTGCCCGACCACCGGGACGGGTGGCGGTGGACGCCGTACGCGGTCGACGGGGCCGACGTCGAGGCGGCGCGGCAGCAGCTCCGGCGCCTGATGCGCGACGCCGAGGCGGACATCGCCGAGGCGCTCGCGGACGAGGGGTGGCTGACGGTGCTCGACGGGCCCCTGCACGGCGTCCGGCACCGCCGGGGTCTGCCCGTCGCCGGCTACGTGAAGACGCACCACCGCCGCATGCTCGCCCGCGAGCACTGGGTCCGGGTGCCGGAGCTGGCGGCGGGCGAGCGGTCGGGCCTCTTCGCGATGGAGGACGGGCTGTACGGCTGCTACCTGCGGGTGGGCGACCCCGGGCCATGGGCGGGCCCGTGGGCGGGCATCGCCCGGGTCGAGATGCCGTCGGGCATCGGCCGCGACGCGGCGGTCGAGGCGGCCGACCGCGCCGCGGGCTGGCTGCCCGGCTTCGCGTCGGCGCTGCACCGCGACGCGCGGGCCCCGGTGAACCTGACGCCCATCGCCGGCCTCGAGCGGCACCTGCACCGGCGGCAGGGCGACGCCCGCCTCGCCCTGCGCGCGGTGCGCGAGGCGGTGGTCGAGCGCAACCGCGGAGAAGGGAAGGCATGAGCGACGACGGCGGGCGCGACACGCCGACGCAATCGCGAAGGGCGAACGGCGTAGGCAGCCACGCCGAGCGCACGAGCGCGACCGGTGGACACGAGAGCATGACCGAAGACGGCGGACGCATCGGGCTCGTCGACGGGTCGGTGGAGAGCGACTCGCGCACCTTCCACGTGGTGCTCGACCCCGACGTGGTGATCCAGCTCGACGAGCTGCTCGCGGTGACCACCGACCTGCCCGACGGCCGGCGGGTCACCCACTACGGCATCGTCACCGAGCTGCGGTCGCGGTTCGAGGGGGCCGACCTGCCCTCGGACACCGGCCGGGTGGTCGACTCGACGCTGCCGGCCGAGCACGTGCGGCGGGCCGAGGTCCGCGTGCTGCGGGTGGTGCCCGAGCTGTTCGTCGCCCCCCATGCCGGCGCCCCCGCCGCGCGGGCGGCCGGCGCGCACCGCGAGGTCGCCCTCTTCGAGGACGAGATGACCCGCGGCAAGCTGCCGGTGGGCCTCGACCTCGGCGGCGACCCGGTCTACGCGGACATGCGCTTCGTCGACGGCCGGTCCGGCGGCCACGTCTCCATCTCGGGCATCTCCGGCGTCGCCACCAAGACCTCCTACGCGCTGTTCCTCCTCTACCAGCTCCTGGAGACCGACCAGGGCATGGACCTGCTCGGCGGCCGGGCGGGGCGCGAGAGCGTGCGGGCCCTGGTCTTCAACACCAAGGGCGAGGACCTGCTGCACGTCGACCGCCCCAACGCCGAGTTCGCGGGGCGGCCCGAGGAGATCGCGAAGTGGCGCACCCTCGGCGTCGACGAGCCGGGGCCGTTCCGCTCCGTCCGCCTCTACGCGCCGCGGCGGTCCGGCACCTCGCAGACCATCGTCGCCAACGTCCGAACCCGCGACACCGCCGACGTCGGCGCCTACGGCTGGACGCCGGAGCAGTTCGTCCGCGAGCAGCTCCTGCAGTTCTGCTTCACCGCCGACGACGAGCGCTCGACCCAGGTCGGCTTCGTCGAGCAGCAGGTGCGCATCCAGCTCCTGCGGCGGCTGCGGCGGCTCGAGGGCGACCCGACGGGGGCGGTGGTCATCGTCGAGGCGGTCCCCCCGAAGACCGGCTACAACCCCGACCGGCTGGCCGAGCGCGACCCGGACGAGGCGCCGGCGGGGGCCGGGCACGTGCTGCGCGACTTCGGCGACCTGATCGACCTGCTCGAGGGCGTCGTCGCCACCGACGACGAGAGCCTCATGAACGAGTGGTTCGGCCGCGCCCAGTCGGGCACCCGACAGGCCTTCCTGCGGCGGCTGCTGAAGCTGCGCCGCCACATCGCCCCCCTCGTCGGCTGCCGCCTCGAGCCCGTCTCGGCCGAGAACGCCCGGCTCCACGTCGTCGACATCTCGACCCTGCACGACGACGCGCAGCGTTTCGTGGTCGGCGCGCTGCTCGACCGCGTGTGGCGCGAGAAGCAGGGCACGGGCCGCACCCCGCTACGCTTCGTGGTGCTCGACGAGCTGAACAAGTACGCCCCCGCCCACGGCTTCTCGCCCCTCCGCGACCTGCTCGTGGACATCGCCGAGCGCGGGCGCTCGCTCGGGGTGCTGCTCATCGGCGCCCAGCAGGCGGCCTCGGCCGTGGCCCAGGCCCTGCCGCGCAACGCCTCGCTGAAAGTCGCCGGCCGGCTCGACGCGAGCGAGTCCGACGCCTACCGCTTCCTCACCCCGGCCCTGCGCGAGCGCGCGACCCGGTTCATGCCCGGCACCATGGTCGTCTCGCAGCCCATCGTGCCCGAGCCCATCCCCGTCCGCTTCCCGTTCCCGCCGTTCGCCACCAACCCCGACGAGGCGGCGGCCGACGCGGCGGCGGACCAGGCAAGGACCGACCGCATCCTGAGCACGATGGACGCCCTGACCGGGCCGGAGGTGGACCTGTGACGCGGCCCGGCGCGGCGACGCCGCCGAGAGCGCGGCGGACATTCGAGTGGGGGCGACCCGAGCGGCGCCGGGCGCCCGCCAGCCGAGAGCTCGGGGCCCCCGGTGAGGTGGATCCGTGAAGCTGCTCCACACGTCGGACTGGCACCTCGGGGCGAAGCTCGGCCGGCACGACCGCACCCCGGATCACGTGGAGGCCCTGCGCGCGCTGCTGGAGATTGCCGAGTCCGAACGGCCCGACCTCGTCCTGCACACCGGCGACCTCTTCGACGCGTCGCGCCCGCCCTACGAGGCGCTGCAGCTCGGCGTGCGCGCGCTCGGACGGCTCACGAAGGTCGCGCCCACCGTCGTCATCGCGGGCAACCACGACTCGTCGATGCTGCTGCGCGTCATCGACGAGCTGGCCGGCGCCGCGACCCCGCGCCGGCTGTGGCTGGTGACCGCGCCGCGGGTCCTGACGTTTCCCGACGTCGCCGACGTTTCCATCGGCGTGGCGTGCGTGCCGTTCATCCCGCCCGGGGCCATCGCCGACTACGCCACCGGCGACCCCGCGCGCTTCGAGGGCGATTACGCCGACGGCGTCAGGACCCTCAACCGGCGCCTCCTCGACGACGCGCACGCGGCGGCGGGGGCGCGCGGCATCGTGCTCTACGCCGCCCACCTCCACGTGCAGGGCGCGCGGCCCGGCAGGTCGGAGCGGCGCATCACCGTCGGCGACGACTACGCCACCCACGTCGAGGGCCTGCAGCGCGCCCTCTACTGCGCGTTCGGACACATCCACGACCCCCAGCTCCTGCCCGGCGGGGCCGCGCGCGGACGCTACGCCGGCTCCCTCGTCCCCCTCGACTTCGGCGAGCAGGAGCAGACCAAGCAGGCGGTGCTGGTGACCATCGGCGACGACGTCCGGGTCGAGCCGCACGACCTACCGGGCGGCCGGCCCCTGACCGAGTTCGCGGGCACGCTCGATGAGCTCGAGCGCCGCGCCGCGGGCGGCGGCCTCGACGGCTGCATTCTCAAGGCGCGGGTCGTCTCCGACAATCCCATCCCCGACCTCGCCGACCGCCTCGCCGAGTGGTCGCCCGGCTGCGACGTGTTCGAGCTCGTCAACACCCTCGCGAACCGCCCGGTGAAGGCGGTGGAGCCGGCCCGCGCGGACGAGTCCGAGCCGGCGCCCGAGGATCTCTTTCTCGAGTGGCGCACGACCGCCGCGCGCGGCGTCAAGGCCCCGCACGACGCGGTCGCCGCCCTCTTCGCCGAGGCCCTCGGCACCGCCGGGCAGGACGCCCCCGCCGACTTCGGCCTCACCCCGCTCGCGTTGCGCGCCCAGCAGACCCTGGACCGCCTCGCCGCGACGAACCGAAGCTGACATGCGCCCCCTCGCCTCACCATCGAAGGCCTGCCGTCGTGCCGGCCGCCCGTGCCCCTCGCGGCCAGGGCAAACCGGCGCGGCCGCCGACATGGGCCTCCCCCACCTCGCCATCGAAGGGCTGCCGTCGTGCCGGCCGCCCGTGCCCTTCGCGGCCAGGGCAAATCGGAGGCCGAGCTGACATGCGTCCCCTCCGCCTCACCATCCAGGGGCTGCGGTCGTTCCGGTCCGCGGTGACCCTCGACTTCACCGGCCGCGACCACGTCGCCATCGTCGGCGACACCGGGGCCGGCAAGTCGTCCATCCTCGAGGCCGTCACCTACGCCCTCTACGGCCAGACGACGTTCACCGCCCAAGGCAACCAGGAGCTGATGAACGACACGTCGACGCAGCTCCGCGTCGTGCTCCGGTTCCGGGTCTCGGGCCAGACGTGGGAGGTCGCGCGCGCGCTGCGGCGCGACGGCCAGGGGCGGGTCGGGCCGGCGAGCGCGCAGCTCCGGCGCCTCGACACCGACGGCCCTGGGGCCGAGCAGGTCGAGCAGGTGAAGCCCGTCAACGACCGCATCCGGTCGCTGCTGGGGCTCGACAGCGAGGCCTTCCTGCGCACCGTCGTCCTGCCCCAGGGCCGCTTCGCCCGCCTGCTCGTCGAGGACAAGCCGGCCGACCGCGGCCGCATCCTGCGCCAAGTGTGGCGCACCGACGAGCTCGAGGCGGCGGGCGCGCTGGCCGGCGCGGCCCGCCACGAGGCCGGGCTGCTGCGCGAACGGCTGGCGCAGGCGGCCTCGGCCCATCCCGACGACCCCGCCGCGCACCTCGCCGCGCTGCAGGCGGCGCGCGAGACGGCGAGCCGGAGCGCGGACGCGGCCGCCGAGGACGAACGGGCCGCGGCCGCCGCCCACGACACGCTGATCTCGGCCGCGACGGCCCGGCAGGAGGCGGCGGGCGTTGCCGAACGGCTGCGCGACCTCGACATCGAGCGGGTCAGCGGCACGCTGGCCCCCATCACCGCCGCCGAACGACGCCTCGCCGAAGAGGAAGCCGCCTGCGAGGAGCGGCAGGCCGGCCTCGAGAAAGAGCTGGCCCGCGTCCCGGCCGACGACGGCGCGACGAGCGGGGAGGTCGCGGCGGCCCTCACGGCGCTCGGCGGCCTCGGCGGCCTCGCCGCGACCGCCGGGGAGGCGGCGGCCGACCTGCGCGCCACCGCCGACGACGCCGCGCGAAAGCGGGCCGAGGCGGAAGGTCTGGCGGAGGGCGCCAAGGCGGCCCGGCGGAAGGCGGACGGGCACGCCGCGAAGCGCCCTCCCCTCCACGAGGCGGCCGAGGCGGCGCGGCGGCGCCGCGACGCCGTCGAGCGGCAGCACGCCCGGTGCGCCGAGCGCTCGGCCGAACGCGACGCGGCCCGGAGGCGGCTCGATGCGCTCCATGCCGAAGCGGCCGAGGGCGCGCGCCGGCTCGCGGCGGCGCGGGAAACGGCCCGCGGCGCGGCCCGCGAGGCCGCCGCGGCCGACGAACACCTGGCGGCCGCGCAACGCTCGGAAGCGGCGGCGCTCGCCGCCATCGGCCTCCACCCCGGCGACACCTGCCCCATCTGCCGCCGCGACCTGCCCCGCGACTGGGAAGCCCCCGACGCGGCCGGGCTCGAGGACGCCGAAGCCGTCGCCAGGGCGGCGCACGCGGCGGCGCGGGAGGCTGACGCCGCCGTCGCCGCGCTCGAGGCCGAGGGCAAGGCCCTCGCCCGCCAGGCGGCCGGCGCCGAGGCCGCGCTCGCCGACATGGAGGCGACGCTCGAAGCGGCGCGACGGGAGCTGGCGCTGGAGGCCGGCCCGGCCCCGTTGCCGCCCGGGACCGATCTCGCCGGGACACCCTCGGAGGCCGGCCTTGCCGGGACACCCTCCGAGGCCGGCCTTGCCGGGGCACCGTTGGAGGCCGGCCTCCCCGGGGCACCGTTGGAGGCCGATCCCCCCGCGGCACCGCCGGAGGTTGGCCTCCGCGGGGTACCCTCGGAGGCCGCCGCATCGCAGGAAGCCGGTGTGACCCGCCCTGCACCGACGGCGTTGACTGCGGCCCAGGCGGCGCTGCTCGACGCCACCGCCCCGCTGCCCGACCGCGACACCCTCCTCGCGCCCCTCGAGGCCGTGTGCACGGAGACGGCCGCGCGCCTCGCCGGGCACGACGACCTGGCCGAAGCGCTGCAGGCCGACGCCACCGCCCGGGCGGCGGCGGCCGGCGTCGCCGGCGAGGCCGCGACCGGCGCGCGCGACCTCTCGGACCGGTCGCGCCGCGCGGCCGCGCAGGCCGTCGAGCGCCTCCGGACCGCGGTCCGGGCCGTCGCCGAACCGTTCCGGCCGGCCCTCGACGTGCCCGCCGACGCGGCGGAGCTGCACGAGATCGACATCCGGCCCGTGGCCGAGCAGACGGCATCGGCGCGGGCGCGCGCTCGGGTCCTCGAGGCGCGCGAAGCCGAACGCGAACGCCTCCGAAGCGCGATCGAGGACGCGCGGCAGGCCCGTTCCGCCCTGGCCCGCCGCCGCACCGAGGAGGTCGACGCTCCCCTCGAGCGCCTGGTCCGCGCCCTCCATCGCTGCCGCGACATCCTCGTCGAGTCGGCCGGGCGGCTCGCCCTCGTCGTCGAGTCGACCGAGCGGCTCGCCCTCGACATCGACGTCCCCGCCGCCGTCGCCACCCGCGAGGCCGGCGCGATGGCGTCGTACGTCGTCGCGCTTCAGGCGAAGGCGTCGGCGCTGTCGCAGGCCGCCGGCGAGCAGGCCCGCGCCGCCGCCGAACGCGCCGACGCCGCCCGCGCCGAGCTGGCCGTCATCGGCAGGCGGCTCGATGCGCGCCCCTCATCCGCGCCGTCGCCGCCCGACCCGTCCGACATGGCCCTCGCCGACCTCGAGGCCGTCGTCGCCGCCGCCCGCGCGAAGGCCGAGGACGCCCGCTTCGCGGAGCGGCGCGCCGGCGAGGCGGCCGACGACTTCGCCGCCATCGTCGACGACGTGCAGGACCTGCGCGCCCTCCTCCAGGAAGTCGAGAGCCGCGCGCTCGCCCTCGCCGACCTCGAGGACGCCCTGAAGCCCGGCGCGTTCCTCAAGTGGCTCACCCATCGGCGCTCCCACCGCCTCCTCGTCCACGCCTCGCGGATGCTCGGCGAGATGACCGGCGGCCGGTACGCCTTCGTCGACCCCGGCGAGGCCGACGAGCAGTGGCAGGTCCTCGACCGCGACTCCGGCCGCCCGCGCTCCCCCGCCAGCCTCTCCGGCGGCGAGCAGTTCATCGCGTCGCTGTCCCTCGCCCTCGGCATGGTCGAGATGATGGCGCGCAGCGGCGGCCGCCTCGAGTCCCTCTTCCTCGACGAGGGCTTCGGCTCGCTGGACCGCAACAACCTCGACGCCGCCGTCCAGGCCCTCGGCGCCGTCGCCGCGGGCGGCCGCATGGTCGCCGTCATCTCCCACGTCCGCGCCGTGGCCGAGCAGATCGACCACGTCCTCGCCGTGACCCGCGGCGCCACCGGCAGCCGCGCCGAGTGGCTCACGAGCGGCCAGCGCCGTCAGCTCTCCGAGTCGGACACCGGCCTCGAGGCCGCGTCGGCCCTGGCGGGGCTGCTGGAATAGACTCCGCGTTGCGGTATCCGGCCGCGGCGGCAGGAGACAGACGATGCGCGTCATCGTGCTGATAAAGACCTTCACGGCCCGCACGAACCGAAAGCTGACGGCGCCAAGATCCGCGCCCCCCTTGACAGGGCCCAGAATGCACGTTTACGCTGCACTATAGCGGTTATCATTTCGAGGCTGGCGTGATGCAGCGTGTCGGTCCGCAAGGCGGACGAGCAGGCGGTTCGGTACTTGTGGCAGACGGAGATCGCAGACTTGACCTTCATCAGAACATCGGAGTGGCAGACGCACAAGGTCAAAGTGCAGGAGAAAGTACCTGATGGGAAACTGACGCCCCTTGCGCCGACCGTTGCGGCCGAAATGAGTTGGGACCTGTCGATCAGGGGCGTTCGCGTCGGGGACGGAGGTGCCTCTCTACACAGGTTGGACGAGAAGTTCATCCTCAAGCCGAACACCTGTGTCGTTCTCGAGACGCGTGAACACATAACGACCGGACCTGCAGTACTGGGGTTCATATGTTCTCGAGCATCGTTGGCATCCAAGGGACTGATTGTCTCGAATCTGAAAGTAGATCCCAATTACAGCGACACGCTCTACATTACGGTGTTCAACGCCGGCACCGGCAGCATTCCACTCAAGCCGGGAGATCCGTTCTGTGCCATAGTCTTCGGTCAGACTGATGGAATCTGTACTGTACAGACTCGTCGCCCTGATCCAGAGGGAATCTCCAGCGGGTGGATCGAGAGACTCAAGAGAACGGCTCCGTATGTGGCGACGGGAATGGTAAGCATCATACTCAGCGTCGTGGGCAGCATCATAGCAATGTTGATGATGGGCATGGTGGGTTGACCCGAAGGCAAGAGCGACTGGAAGGAACTCGCGCCATGGCGGACAAAACTCAAGATTCGACCAGTGATCCGCGCTATCTGGCTTTGAGAAGGGGACTTGAGCAGTTGACCCGGCGTCAGCTGATGGTGCTTGCCGAACACGTGGAATGTGATAATCCCATAGTCGTCGACGGCTGCAACTACAACCCTGCGAATCATACCTGGTGCCCTCTGGCCGTGGCCCTGGGAGTTGGTGGTATTCTTCGAGATGAGGGCATCGTCGTCAGGACCGACGAAGAGGCCAAGGACCATATCGTCCGTATTGGCGCCAGAACGAACCCCGGGTTCACGTTGAATCCGATGCGGGGAATTGTCGGGAGTTTCTTTACGTCATCCCGCAGTGGTGACCTCATGCAAGCGTGTCGAGATGTCCTTCGCGAGGAAACGTTCTATCGAGATGGGCCAGCAGCGCCTCAGGCCGGCGCCGGTTCATCACCATGACGGCGGCCGCGCCGAGTGCCTGACCAACCGCCAGCGCCGCCGGCTGTCGGAGCCAGACACCGGCATCGAGGCCCCGTCCGCCCTGGCCGGGTTGCTGGGACTAGACTGCGCGTTGCGGCATGCGGCCGCGGCGACAGGAGACCGACGATGCGCCTCATCGTGCTGGTCAAGGCGACGGAGGACAGCGAAGCGGGCGCCATGCCCTCGGCCGAGCTCCTTGAGGCGATGGGCCGGTTCAACGAAGAGCTGGCCGATGCCCGGTCCCGACTCGAGGTCGACATGGAGGCTGTCGGTGTCGGCGTAGTAGTGCAGCTTCATGGAAGCGGACCATGGTACCAGACGCAGGGCCAGCCAGGCGTGCGTCCCCGCACGGTGCCTGGCCCGCGCTGACAGCTCCTGACACCGCCCCGTGCTATCGTCCCGCCCCATGCGCCTCGCCGACGGCCGGCTCGCGTTCTCGGCCACCGATCTCAGCCGCCACCTCGCCTGCAGTCACCTGACGACCCTGCGCCGGGGCGTCGCGCTGGGCCGGCTCGAACGGCCGACGCCGTACGACGACCCCCGCGGCGACGTTCTGAAGCAGCGCGGCATCGAGCACGAACGGCGTCTCCTGGAGCGGTTCGCGGCGGAAGGGCGCTCGGTGGAGATCGTCACCGCGGCCGACGCGCCGTTCTCCCACCGGGACCCTACCGCGACCGCCACCCGCACGCGGGACGCGATGCGGAGCGGGGCCGACGTCGTCTACCAGGGGCGCCTGGAGGACGAAGACGGCCGCTGGAGCGGCTATCCCGACTTCCTGCTTCGGGTCGACGAGCCGAGCGCGCTGGGCGCCTGGTCGTACGAGGTGCTCGATGCGAAGCTGGCCCGCAGCGCGAAGGGCGAGGCGGTGCTGCAGCTCCTCCTGTACTCGGACCTGCTGGCCCTGGTGCAGGGAACCGAACCGGCAAGGATGCACCTGGCCCTCGGCGGCGGCGATGGGCGCGACTGCACGAGCTTCCGGGTCGTCGAGTACTCTGCCTACTACCGCGCCGTCCGCCGGCGGTTCGAGGCCCACGCCGAGGCGCCGCCGGAGACCTATCCGGAACCGGTCGAGCACTGCGCCCTCTGCGAGTGGAAGCAGAGCTGCGCGGAGCGGCGCCGCGCCGACGACCATCTGTCGCTCGTGGCCGGCATCGCGCGCGGCCATCGGGCTCGGCTCGTCGAGCGAGGGGTGACGACGATGGCGGCGCTGGGGGCGCTCGACCTGCCGGTCGTCCCCCGATTGGACGGCGTCGGCGCCGGCGCGCTGGCGCGCATCCGCGACCAGGCGCGGGTGCAGGACCGGGCGCGGCGGGAAGGCCGCCGCATCCACGAGCTCGTCACGCCGGTCGAGGCGGACAAGGGGCTCGCGGCGTTGCCCGAGCCCTCGGCGGGCGACCTGTTCCTCGACCTCGAAGGGGACCCGTTCGCGGCGGACGGCGGCCTCGAGTACCTGTTCGGCGTCGCCGCCAGGAACGGCGGGTACGTCGCGGACTGGGCGCTCGACGCGGCGGGCGAGAAGGCCGCGTTCGAGCGCTTCATCGACCGCGTCATGGCCGGCTGGGAGCGGCATCCCGGCTTCCACGTCTACCACTACGGCGCATACGAGACCACCGCCGTGAAGCGCCTCATGAGCCGCTACGCGACCCGCGAGGACCATGTCGACCGGCTGCTGCGCGGGCGCGTCTTCGTCGACCTCCACCGCGTGGTCCGACAGGGGGTGCGGGCTTCGGTCGAGAGCTACTCGATCAAGCGGCTGGAGCCGTTCTACGGCTTCGTCCGCCACGTGGACCTGCGCGGGGCGACGCGGGCCCTCATCCGTTTCGAGGCGCGGCTCGAGTCGGGCGACGCCGCAGGGACGCCTGACGAGCTTCGCGCCGAGATCGAGGGCTACAACCGCGACGACTGCCTCTCGACGCTACGACTCGCGGAATGGCTGGAAGAGCGCCGGCGCGAGCTGGAAGCCTCGACGGGGCAGCCGGTGCCGCGGCCGGAGCGCCGTGACGAGGAACGCGACCGGGAGCAGGAACCGGCGGTAGAGGTCGCAGCGCTGTTCGAGGCGCTCATGGCGGGGCTGCCGGCCGACGAGGCGGAGATGGACGACGGACAGCGGACGCGGCGGCTGCTGGCGCACCTGCTCGAGTTCCACCGGCGCGAGGACAAGTCGACGTGGTGGGAGTTCTTCCACCGTTGCGGCTTCACCGAGGAGGAGCACGTCGAGAGCCGGGCGACGATCGGGGCGCTCATCTACGACGGCGACGTGTCGGAAGTAAAGCGGTCCGTCGTCCATCGCTACCGCTTCCCCGAGCAGACGCACGAGATCGAGGTCGGCGACTCGCCCAAGAACCCCGACACCGCGGAGTCCGACGATCTCAAGCGGGGATTCTGCGGGACGGTGGTCGATATCGACGAGACGGCCCGCACCATCGACCTGAAGCGAGGACGCAACTCGCCGGTTCCGCACCCGACGGCCCTGGTGCCGCTCGACATCGTCAACAACAGGGTGCTGCGGGAGAGCATCGCGCGCCTCGCGGCCGGCGTCGTGTCGACCAGCTTTGCGCCGGACGGCCAACGACGGATGGCCTTCGACCTGCTGCGCCGGGTACCGCCGCGTCTCGGGCCACCGGCTGGCCACCTGGCTTCCGGAGATCGGACAGGCGGTGGCGAGGAACCGGATCTCCGCTCCGACGAGCCGGACCCTCCGCAAGCCGACCAGCCACCGATGCGCCGGCGACAGGCGCCCGATGCCGAGGCGGGCCGAACGAACGGGTCGAGCCTCGTCGCCGGCGGCGAGACCCCGCTCACCGCCGTCCGTCGGATCGCCCCGCGGCTCGACGGCTCGGTGCTCCCCGTCCAGGGCCCGCCCGGCAGCGGCAAGACCTACACCGGAGCTCGCATGATCCTCGACCTCCTGGCCGGCGGGAAGCGGGTCGGGGTGACCGCCAACAGCCACAGAGTGATCTCCAACCTGCTCGGCGCCATCTGCGATGCGGCCGACGACCGTTCCGACCCGCACGGACGGGGAAGACATGAGCCGGTCGACAGGGCGACCCACGAGAGCGGTCCGCCCGGGCGCGAAGTGGGGGCAACGCCCCAAGGCATGCCGGTCGACGTCCGCGGCATCCAGAAGGCCAACGACGGTGACGGCTGCCCCCACGAGCGCATCGTCCAAACCGACTCCAACGACGAAGTGGCCGAGGCGCTCGCCACGGGCGAGGCCAACCTCGCGGCGGGCACCGCCTGGCTGTGGGCGCGCGAGGAGATGGCCGGCACGGTCGACGCGCTCGTGATCGACGAGGCTGGCCAGATGAGTCTGGCCAACACGCTGGCCGTCTGCCAGGCTGGCGCGAGCCTCGTCCTGCTCGGCGACCCCCGCCAGCTCGATCAGCCCATCCACGGGGTCCACCCACCCGGCGCCGACGTCTCGGCCCTCGGCCATCTCCTGGGAGAATCGGCGACCGTCGACCCCGCCCGCGGCATCTTCCTAGACCACACCTGGCGAATGCACCCCGACGTCTGCACGTTCACCTCGGAGCAGTTCTACGAAGAGCGGCTCCTCGCCCGAGAGGACCTCGCCCGCCAGACGGTGGTCGGCCCGGGGCCGCTGGCCGGACACGGCCTGCGTTTCGTGCCGGTCGAGCACGCCGGCAACACGAACGCCTCGGAAGAGGAGGCGGATCGCGTCGCGGCGCTTATCCGCGAGCTGTTCGACGCCGACGCCGCCTGGATCGACAGGCAGGGCGTCCGGAAGACGCTGACGCTCGGGGACGTCCTCGTCGTGGCCCCCTACAACGCGCAGGTGGCAACCCTGCGGGCAAGGCTGCCCAAGGGCGCACGGGTCGGCACCGTCGACAAGTTCCAGGGTCAGGAGGCGCCCGTCGT
The DNA here is from genome assembly GCA_965204675.1 of Vicinamibacterales bacterium. Lineage (GTDB taxonomy): Bacteria > Acidobacteriota > Vicinamibacteria > Vicinamibacterales > UBA8438 > JAJEEA01. The sequence continues at coordinate 1,928,655 of OZ242003.1, read as the reverse complement.
GCTGTTCTCCATGGCCACCTCGACCGCCGACGAGGCCCCGCGGGGCATGGAGTTCCTCTACAGCCTCCACCGCCTAAACGTCGCGACCTCCCGTGCCCGCTGCGTCGCCGCCATCGTCGCGAGCCCGGCTCTCCTCACGCCGCACTGCCGTACCCCGGAACAGATGCGCCTGGCCAATCCCTTCTGCCGCTTCCTGGAGCTGGCGTCGACCACTTCGCCGCCGGAGCCATCGGAGCGCGACGGCCGCCTCTTCGACGAGATCCTGTCCGGTCGGGGAGGATTCGTCGCCCGAGCGCGGGCGCTGCGGCAACGTCTGCACTCCTCCAGGGAAAGTAGCGCCACGATACGCCGGGATCGGGACCGGGATACCGTGACCTGAAGGGGTACGTCGTCGATGCGGCCGATGTCGCTGACACTTCAGCTCCGAGACCGAGAGTACAGAGTCGTGACCGTCACCTCGTCGATGCGGCCCGGTCGCTGATGCTCCCGAGTCACCCTAACCCCGTGTGTCTGTTGGCGTTGTCCCGACGGACACGCCTAAGCAAAGTTGACTTTCTCTAGTTGACCTCCTCGGCCCGCCCTGTTAGCCTTGGTGCATGCGCCGGATTCCCGAAGAGCAGGTCCGCAGCCGCATGCGCGCCGACAACCCGTGGTGGGACGGCGGCGGCATCCGCGACGACTACGCGGCCCTGAAGCGGCGTGCCTACTTCGAGCGCTTCCGGCGTCTCGTGGAGCAGACCGACGTCCGCCGCGCGGTGGTCCTCATGGGTCCCCGGCGCGTGGGCAAGACGGTGCTGCTGCACCACATCATCGCGCGACTGCTCGGCGACGGTCGGTACGAGCCCCGCGACATCGCCTACGTCTCGCTCGATCAACCGCTCTACACGCGCCTGTCCATCGAGGAGCTCGCCCAGGAACTCCGTGAAGCAAGCGGAGGCGCCCGAATCCCCCGGATGCTGTTCCTGGACGAGATCCAGTACCTCCGAGACTGGGAACGCCATCTGAAGGTGTTCGTCGACACGAACCCCGATGTCCGCTGCGTGGCCTCCGGCTCGGCCGCCGCGGCGCTCAGGCTCAAGAGCATCGAGTCCGGCGCCGGGCGGTTCACCGACTTCCTGCTTCCTCCGCTGACGTTCTACGAGTACCTCGATCTGCTGGACAAAGCCGACCTCATCGAGGACACGCCGGACGGCCGCAGCGAAGTCGCGAAGGGCGGCATCACCGTGCTCAACGGGCACTTCGTCGATTACATCAACTTCGGCGGTTATCCGGAAGCGGCGCTGTCCGAGGCCGTGCGCGACGACCCGGGCCGCTACATCGGCGGGGACATCGTGGAGAAGGTCCTGTTGCGCGACCTCCCGAGCCTCTACGGCATCCAGGACGTCCAGGAGTTGAACGCGCTGTTCAAGACTCTGGCGCACAACACGGCCGGCGAGGTATCGCTGGTAGGGCTCTCGAAGGACTCGGGCGTGACCAAGCCGACGCTCAAGCGTTACCTGGAGTACCTGGAAGCGGCGTTCCTCGTCAAGGTGGTCCATCGGATCGACCACGATGCCCGCCGGTTCAAGCGCGCCACCGGCTTCAAGGTATACCTCACCACCCCGGCCCTGCGGGGCGCCTTGTTCGGTCCGGTGACCGCGGACGACGACGCGATGGGCCCATTGGCCGAGACGGCGGTCTTCGCCCAGTGGTTCCACGCAGACGTCGACCTGCGCTACGCACGCTGGCGAAGGGGCCGAACGCAAGGGGAAGTCGACGTCGTGCACCTCGACAGGAGGCAGGCGCCGCGCTGGTGCCTCGACGTCAAGTGGTCCGACAGGCCTGCGCGGAGTCCGGCAGAGCTCACGAGCCTCGCGGACTTCTCGGGCCGGCACCCAGACGCCGCGGTGCTCGTCACGACCAGAACCCGGGAACGGTTGGTATCGCGATGGCCGGGCTCCCGGCCGTTGAACGCGATACCGACCAGTGTCTACTGCTACCTGGCCGGGCGGAGTGTGATCAAGGACCCTTCCCTGGCGCCATTCTGGATGGTCAGCGAGTGATTGGGCGCTGACCACCGAGCGTCCCCCGTCACGCCAGCATCAGGCGTTCGCCCTTCGGCTCCGGCACGGGGTCGCCGAACTCCCTCGCGGTGTCGATCCAGAGGTCCATCGCCCGGTTGACGCTGTCGAGCGCGACTTCCTGCGTGTCGCCATGCGCCATGCAGCCGGGAAGCTGGGGGACCTCGGCCACGAACGTCTCGTCGGCCTCGCTCCAGTAGAGGATGATCTCGTACTTGTGCGTCACTCGCTCACCTCCAGCCCGTGCTTCAGGATTACCCGGCGCACCTGCCGAACCTGGTAGGGCTTGGCGTGGCCATCGTCGCGCTGCAGGTTGATCTTCTCTACGACGCCTTCCCGCCTGAACACGTGATGGCTCCCCCGTACGCGCTCGACGAACCCGAGGACCCGAAGCAGGACACGCAGGTCCTCGAAACGCAGATTCGCGTCCGAGCGGCCGGTGAGGATTCGGCGCAAGAGCGCCCGGTTCGGCTCATGCGACGACACGAGCGGTTCCCGACTCCGGCGTTCCCGTCATCGAGTCGCGATGGTACCAGACGGGCCCCCGGACGGGGCGCAATAAAGGCTTGCAACCGGCCGTCCGTCGCCCTACCATGCACTGCTGAGAGGATGCCCATGAACACGACCGTACCTCGCCTTCTGATTCCGTTGGCCGTCGTCGCGGTGGCGTTCGGCGGCTCCCTGGCCGCCGCCCAGGAGCCCGCGCACGATCTCGAGTACAACCGCGACGTCCGGCCGGTGCTGGCCCGGGCGTGCATCGCCTGTCACGGCCCGAGCGAGGGCACGCGGCAGGCCGACCTGCGGCTCGACACCGAGGCGTTCATCGACCGGGTCGTCGTGCCCGGCGACGCCGAGGCGAGCCCGCTGTTCCAGCGGCTGACCACCGGCGACCAGGTCATGAAGATGCCGCCGGTCTCGTCCGGACGGTCGCTGACCGACGACCAGATCGACCTCGTGCGCCGGTGGATCGACGGCGGCGCCGCCTACGGCGGCGAGCTGGCCGAGGCCGACGCGCCGGCCCTGCCCGAGCGCATCGTCGACTTCGCCCGCGAGGTCCGGCCCATCCTGTCGCAGAACTGCTTCACGTGCCACGGGCCCGACGAGGAGGGCCGCCAGCGCGGGCTGCGGCTCGACGTCGAGGACGGGCCGTTCGCCGACCGCGGCCAGTTCGGGGGGCCGGTCATCGTCCGCGGCAACGCCGACGAGAGCCTGCTCATCCACCGGGTGGGGGCCGACGACGCGCGGGTGCGCATGCCCTACCGGCTGGGCCTGAACACCCCGGTCATGCCCGGCACCGACGAGGACGCGCTGAGCGCCGACGAGATCGACACTCTCAGGCTCTGGATCGACCAGGGGGCCGAGTGGGCGTCACACTGGGCGTTCAACCCGCCCGAGCGGCCGGCGGTGCCGCCGGTGGCCGACGCCGAGTGGGTGCGCAACCCCATCGACAACTTCGTGCTCGCGGGCCTCGAGGCCGACGGGCTGGGGCCGGCCGACGAGGCCGACCGGGTGACGCTGCTGCGCCGGGCGAGCCTCGACATCACGGGCCTGCCTCCCCTCGAGTCCGACCTCGCCGCGTTCCTCAACGACGACTCGCCCGACGCCTACGAGAACGCCGTCGACCGGTTGCTCGGCTCGACCGGCTACGGCGAGCGGATGGCCGTCGAGTGGCTCAACGCGGCCCGCTACGCCGACTCGAGCGGCTACCAGACCGACGCCGAGCGCTCGATGTGGCGCTACCGCGACTGGGTCATCGACGCGTTCAACGCGAACATGCCGTTCGACCAGTTCACCATCGATCAGATCGCGGGCGACCTCATGCCCGAGGCGACCCTCGACCAGCGCATCGCCACCGCCTTCAACCGCAACCACAGCCAGAACGGCGAGGGCGGCATCATCCCCGAGGAGTTCCTCGTCGAGAACGTGGTCGACCGGGTGTCGACGACGGGCACGGTGTGGATGGGGCTGACCCTGGGGTGCGCCCGCTGCCACGACCACAAGTTCGACCCGGTGTCGCAGCGCGAGTTCTACGAGATCTTCGCCTACTTCAACAACGTGCCCGAGCGGGGCAAGGCGTTCAAGTACGGCAACTCGCCGCCCATGATCACCGCGCCGACCGACGACCAGTTCGCCGAGCTGGGCTGGCTCGACCTCGAGGTCGACGAGGCGCGCGAGACGTTCGCCGAGCTCGAGGACGCGGCGGCCGAGGCCCAGCGCGCGTGGGAGGCCACCCTCGCCGACGCCGGGCGGGTCGACTGGGTGCTGCGCGACAAGCTGCTCGTGCACTATCCCCTCGACGGCGACTTCACCGGCATCTACACGTCCGAGCCGGTCTACGTCTCGCCGAACGTGACGGCGGGGCTGCGCGGCGACTCCGAGCCCCAGTTGGTCGAGTTCCCGGTGAACGTCCGGCTCGTCGACGGCTCGCCCCGCTTCGTGCCGGGCCGCGTCGGCGAGGCGCACGGCTTCGACGGCGAGCGGTTCATCGACGCCGGCGACATCGCCAACTTCACCTACGACGACCCGTTCACGCTGTCGGCGTGGGTCCACTCCACCGCCCCCGACGGGGTCATCGTGTCGCGCGCGCTGGCCGACGACCAGGGCGAGCGGGGCTGGGGGCTGTACCTCATCGACGGCAAGGTGCGCATCAACCTGTCGCAGCGCTGGGCCGACGACGGGGTGCGGGTCGAGACCGTCGACGACCTGCCCCTGAACGAGTGGAAGCACGTGACGGTCACCTACACCGGCAAGCGCGTGCCCGACAGCTTCCGCATCTACGTCGACGGCGCGGAGCAGGAGACGGTGGCCCTGCTCGACGGCATCAACAACCCCATGCGGGCGCGCGACGAGCCGCTGCGCATCGGGGCGAGCGGGCCGCCGCCGGAGGGCTCGGGCGGCACCGACTCGCGGCCGCGGTTCCGGGGCTGGATCGACGACGTCCGCATCTACGTCGAGGCCCTGACGCCCGAGCAGACGGCGGTGGTGGCGACGGCCGAGACGCTGCCCGACATCGCGCGCATCGCGCCGGCCGACCGGACGCCGGGGCAGGCCGAGAAGATCCGCCTCGCCTACCTCGACCAGTATGCCGACGCCGAGGTGCAGGACGCGTGGCGCCACCTCAACGACCTCCAGGACCAGCGGGCGGCCATGTGGGAGAGCTTCCCCACCGTCATGGTCATGGACGAGATGAACCCGCCGCGCGAGACGTTCCGGCTCATCCGCGGCGCCTACGACGTGCCCGGCGAGCGGGTGACGCCGAACGTGCCGGCGATCCTGCCGCCGCTTCCCGACGGGGCCGAGGCCAATCGGCTCGGCTTCGCGCGCTGGCTCGTCGACCCCGAGCACCCGCTGACGGCCCGGGTCACCGTGAACCGGTTCTGGCAGATGCTCTTCGGCACCGGCATCGTCAAGACGAGCGAGAACTTCGGCCTGCAGGGCGACTTCCCCAGCCACCCCGAGCTGCTCGACTGGCTCGCCACCGAGTTCGTCGACTCGGGCTGGGACGTCAAGGAGCTCATGCGGACCATCGTCACCAGCGCCACCTACCGGCAGGACTCCACCATCGCCCCCGGGGCCTTCGAGGCCGACCCCGAGAACCGGCGGCTCGCCCGGGGGCCGCGCATGCGGCTGCCGGCCCAGTTCATCCGCGACCAGGCCCTGGCCGTGTCCGGCCTCCTCGTCCCCGGCATCGGCGGGCCGTCGGTCAAGCCCTACCAGCCCGAGGGCCTGTGGGAGGCGGGGGCCAGCCAGACCTACGTGCAGTCGGAGGGCGACGACCTCTTCCGGCGCAGCCTCTACACCTACTGGAAGCGCACCCTCGCCCCGCCGTCGATGCTCGCGTTCGACTCGCCGACGCGCGAGACGTGCATCGTCCGCACCGACCGCACCAACACGCCGCTCCAGGCCCTCAACCTGATGAACGACGTGACCTACGTCGAGGCGGCGCGGCACCTCGCCCAGCGCATGATCCACGAGGGCGGCGAGGCCCCTGAGGACAAGATCGCCTACGCCTACCGCCTCGCCACCCAGCACCGGCCGCAGCCCGACCACGAGGCGGTGCTGGCCGGCAGCTTCCACGACTATCTCGACCGCTACCAGGCCGACCGCCGGGCCGCGCTCGAGCTCGTCAACGTGGGCGACACCCCGCGCGACGAGACCCTCGACATCGCCGAGCTGGCCTCGTACACGATGGTCGCCAGCATGATCATGAACCTCGACCGCACCATCACGAAGGACTGACCATGGCACCCCTATCCGAACTGCAGCAGGCAATGACCCGGCGGCGGTTTCTCGAGCTCGCGGGCTCCGGCATCGGTTCGGCGGCCCTGGCGACGCTCTTCAGCGAGGATCTGATCGCCCAGGCCCCGGTCGACGCCGGCGGCCTGCCGGGGCTGCCCCACTTCGCCCCCAAGGCCAAGCGCATCATCTACCTGTTCCAGGGGGGCGCGCCGTCGCAGCACGACCTGTGGGAGTACAAGCCGCAGCTCGCCAACCTGCGCGGCACCGATCTGCCCGACTCCGTCCGGCAGGGGCAGCGCCTCACGCCGATGACCGCGACCCAGGCCGGCTTCCCGGTCGTGCCCTCGACGTTCGAGTTCAAGCAGCACGGGCAGTCGGGGGCGTGGATCAGCGAGCTGATGCCCCACACCGCCAAGATCGCCGACGAGCTGTGCTTCATCAAGACCATGCACACCGAGGCGATCAACCACGATCCCGGGGTGACGTTCTTCCAGACCGGGGCCCAGCTCGCGGGGCGGCCCAGCGTCGGGGCGTGGCTGTCCTACGGGCTCGGCAGCATGAACAGCGACATGCCGACCTTCGTCGCCATGGTCACCAACCGCGGCGGCAACCCCATCTACGACCGGCTCTGGGGCAGCGGGTTCCTGCCGTCCGAGTACCAGGGCGTCAAGTTCCTCTCGACCGGCGACCCCGTCCTCTACCTGTCGAACCCGCCGGGCGTCGACCGCGGCCTCCGGCGCCGCTTCCTCGACGACCTCGGCAAGCTGAACCGGCTCGACGGCGAGGCGTTCGGCGACCCCGAGACCACCACCCGCATCTCGCAGTACGAGATGGCCTACCGCATGCAGGCCTCGGTGCCCGAGCTCACCGACCTGTCCGGCGAGCCCGACAGCGTCTTCGAGCGCTACGGGCCCGACTCGCGCACCCCCGGCACCTTCGCCGCCAACTGCCTCCTCGCGCGGCGGCTGGCCGAGCGCGACGTGCGCTTCGTGCAGCTTTTCCACCGCGGGTGGGACCACCACACCCAGTTGCCGCGGCGCATCCAGACCCAGGCCAAGGACGTCGACCAGCCGCAGGCGGCGCTCGTGTCCGAGCTCAAGGAGCGCGGCATGCTCGACGACACCCTGGTCATCTGGGGCGGCGAGTTCGGCCGCACCATCTTCTGCCAGGGCCGGCTGACCGAGGAGACCTACGGGCGCGACCACCATCCGCGGTCGTTCACCATCTGGATGGCCGGCGGCGGCGTCAAGCCCGGCACCGTCTACGGCGAGACCGACGACTTCGCGTTCAACATCGTCAAGGACCCGGTGCACATCCACGACCTGCACGCGACGATGCTGCACCTCGCGGGCATCGACCACACGCGGCTCACCTACGCGTTCCAGGGCCGCGACTTCCGGCTCACCGACGTGCACGGCGAGATCGTCCAGGGCATCCTCGCCTGACGGCGCATCAGTCGGCCGGCGCGCCACCTGCGCCGGCCGGCGAACCGACCGGCCGCGCCGACGCCACCGGGCGTCGGCGCGGCACGGGCCCACCGGTCACGTTCTCTCCAAGGATTCGTCAAGTCGCCCAGACGGGCGCCCAGGCCGCGAGACGGCGCCGGGCCGGCAGACCTGCGGCCGCAAATCGCTATCCGCGGTCGTTCACCAATTGGATGGCCGGCGGCGCGTCCGCAGAACGATGCTCGTGCGACTGGTGTCCGCGTTCCTGGAAGTCGGGATGCCCCCCGACCGCCGGGGGCGCGGGCGGTGATGCGGTTGCGGGCGCTGTCGCGGAACGGGCGAGTCAGAGGGCCGCGGGCCGTCACCCCGCCGCCGGGGCCGGGGCGGGCGAGGCGCGCCAGACGGGGGCGCCCTCGGGGCGGGCGAGGACCCAGACGAGGACGAGGGGGACGACGACGGTCCACGCGCGGATGAGGGCGACGTGGGGGTTGAAGCCGCCGTGCTGGGCCATCTCGCCGACGAGGAAGGCGAGGACGAGCTGGCTGGCCGCGAGGAGGCCCGCGCCGACGAGGGCGCTGCGCCACCTGGCGCGGCCGGCGACGGCGGCCCACAGGGCGGCGAAGAGGCCGATCTGGAACGCGGGCATCACGGCGGCGGCGCCCTGCTCGTCGACGAACGGGTGGCCGTGGCCGGTGAGGGCCTGCAGCCCCGCCGCGCCGCCGCCGAGCAGGAAGCCCAGCACGGGGGCGGCGGCGAAGCCGGCGGCGACGCCCGCGCCCACCGCCATGAGGGCGCGCACGGCCCCCGGCCGGGCGCTGCCGGCGGTCCACACCGCGGCGGCGACGACGAGCAGCACCGAGACCAGGGTCTGCGAGAAGCCGTGGATGGCCACCTCGTAGTTGCCGACGACGTTGACCGGCACCGCGAGCACGAGGACGCGGGAGACGCCGACGGCGAAGAAGATGACCGGGGTCGCGGCGAGGGCGGCGGCGCGGCGCCACGGCGTGAGCGGCGCGGCGAGCACGCCGGCCAGGTAGACGGGGATGAGCGGCGTGAAGACGCACTCCTGGGTGACGAGGAACCCGCCGTGCGGGGTGAAGAGGCCGGCCCCCATGACGGTGGTCTCGGTGCCCCCGGCGGTGAGGATGGCCCCGCCGGTCAACGCCACCCAGCCCGCGAGCACGCGGACGAGGTCGCTGCCGTAGAAGAAGGGCGCAGCCGCGAAGTAGGCGGCGACGAGCACCGCCGTCAGCACCAGGAAGCGGCGGGTCACGCCGCCGAGCACGGGCAGCGCGCCGACGGGGACGGCGGCCGCCGCCCCGGCCGCGGGCGCCCCGGCCGCGGGGGGACCGCCCACGCCGCCCGGGCGGCTCCCCTGGCGGTCCATCCAGCGGTAGACGTAGGCGGCGGCGACGACGATCAGGATGCCCGGCCACACGTAGAGGTGCAGCACGTCGAGCAGGGTCCGGTTCTCGGCCACCATCGACAGCGAGCCGAGCCGCACCACGTTGACCGCGGTGATGGCGGCCAGCCCCACCGCGGCCCCCTGCAGCCGCGAGCCCCACGCGGCGGGATACGCGAAGATGGCCCCCATGCACAGGGCCATGGGGTCGCCGCCGCTGCAGCTCGCGTCGGCGTAGAGCATGCCCGACTTCACCCCCATGAGCTGCTCGGCCACCCGCTGCTGGAGCTGCGCGAACGGGGTCAGCAGGTTGCTCTCGACCCACCCCAGGCGCATCAGCCCGAACAGGCCCACGAACCACGCGCCGATGGTCAGCGCGAACCGCAGCCCGCCCCCGCCGTCGCCCGCCCGGGCGGCGGGGTCGGCGGCCGGTTCGCGGTCTTCGGCGCGGGGCGGGGGGGCGTTGTCCATCGGTCGGTGCCTCTCGATGCTCGGTATATCGGGGATTATACCGTCGACCGGCGACGCGGTCGCCACGCGCCCGCCGCCGCGCGACGATTCGCAAGCGCAGCGGACGCGGCGACCAGCTCGACGGCGCCGACGCAATCACGCGCGACGCCGGCCCGCCCGCGGGGTGAGAACCCGTCAACCGCGCGCGGCGGCGGGGCACGACTGCGCCGCCGAAGCTACTCCAGCACGACCGGCAGCCGGGCGATGACCTCGTCGCCGTCGCGAACGACGAGCGCGTGGACGCCGGCCGCCCACGTCCCGTCCGGCGAGACGAAGCAACTGCGCCGCCGGCGCTACTCCAGCACGACCGGCAGCCGGGCGATGACCTCGTCGCCGTCGCGGACCACGAGCGCATGGACGCCGGCCGGCCACGTCCCGTCCGGCGAGACGAAGTAGAGGTCGCCCCAGGCGTGCCGCTGCCGGCCGATGCGGGCGATGCGGTCGGGGACCCCGCCGCGGGGGTGCATCCCGAAGAAGAACCGGAACCCCGCCGGCTGCCTGATGTAGTCGACGACCCGGTGGTGGAAGTTGTTCACCTCGTTCTGGAGCTGCCGCACCCCGCCGATGTCCCTCCGGTGGTCGCGCACGGCCGCCACCGGCACCTCGACCCCGTCGGGCCGGACCAGCGCGATGTCGTCGGGCCTCACCGACATCGACTCCATGGTGCCGAAGCCGACCTGGATGAACAGCCACCGCGACTCGTGCCGCACCTGCGCGTGGGCGTAGGACGCGACCACCTGCAGGGCGCCGTCGTCGTACTCGGCGACGGCGGCCTCGCGAAAGCGGGTGTCGGGAAACTCCTCGAGCGACGGCGGCTGCCCCAGGGCCGGCGCCGCGCACGCCAGCGCGACGACTACGGTCCAGATGATGCTCCTCGGCATGTGTCTGCCCTCCCCCGAGCGTGCCGCGCTCCCCGGGCCGGGGACAACTGTACCACCGATGTTCACGGCCGGTCGCACCGATCGGCCGCGACGACTCGATCCCAACCTCCAACTGCTGGAAGCCACCGCGCGAGTGCTGGAGCCGTTGCTCGACGAGATTGTGTTCGTGGGCGGCGTTGCGAGTGTCGGCGTAGGGGTCCGCCGCCGTCACCGCGCCGCCTGGCCGCCGGCCGCGGCGCCGTCCCCCTCGGGGCGCACCGCGACGGTGGCGAGCAGGTAGCCGTGGCGGCGCAGGCGGGGCCAGCGGCGCGAGGCGTGGTCGAAGGGGGCGCAGAGCAGGCCGGTGAGGCGGGCGCACCAGCGCAGGGGGGGGAACCGCGAGGTGTGGCAGAAGAGGTCGGCCATGCGCAGCCAGCCGGGGACGAACAGGATGCCGGTCTCGGCCGTCACCGTGAACCCGGCCCGCTCGAGCATGCGGCGGAAGACGGGGCGCGAGTACGACTTCTCGAAGCCGTAGCCGTAGAGGCCCACGTAGTAGAGCAGGGCGACGAGCAGGGGGCGCAGGAAGGGATCGCGGCGGTTGGGCACGCCGATGATGGCGATGCCGCCGGGGCGCAGCACCCGGAAGATCTCGCGGAGGGCGCCGTCGGTGTCGTCGAAGTGCTCGACGGTGCCCATCGAGTAGATGGCGTCGAAGCTGCCGTCGCGGAAGGGCAGGGTGCGCACGTCGCCCTGCACGCCGTTCAGCACGAGGCCCTCGTCGGCGAAGCCGCGGCGGGCGTCGGCGACGATGGCCGGCGAGATGTCGACGCCGAACGCCCGCGCCCCCTCGCCGGCGGCCCAGCGCAGGATGCGGGTGTTCTTGGCCTCGTCCCAGAGATCGGTCTTGAAGACGCGTTGCCCGGCGAGGGCGGGCAGAAAGGTGCGCAGCAGCCAGCGCTCGTCGTAGCGGTACTGGGCGGTCGACCGGGCCCGCCCGAGGTCGGGGAAGTTCTCGCCGACGTCGGCCCAGAAGCCCTTGTACTCCGCGTGCTCGTCGCCGGTCGCGCCCGGCGCCCGGCGCGTCGGCTGCGCCTCAGGCACCGACCAACCGACGGCTGCCGACCGCGAGCTCGGTCCAGGCCGAGGACCCCGGCGCGAAGCAGAACCGGTCGAGGGCGTCGCGCAGCCGGCGCGCCCGCGCCTCGTTCTCCGAGCGGTAGTCGCAGATGTGGAGGTCGAGGGTGGCGTGGTCCTCCTCGGGCCACAGGTGCAGCACGAGGTGCGACTCGGCGAGCACCCAGACCAGGGTGGCGCCCCCGCCCGGGAACGGCACCGCCTGCTCGGCCATCACCCGCAGGCCGGCCGCGTCGACCTCGGCCGAGACCTGCGCCAAGAGGCCCTCGACGTCGCCCGCGGCGAGCCGCAGCCGCTCGGAGTAGCCGCCCTCGCCCACGAAGTGGTGTGCAGTCACGCGCTGTTCCTCACCGTCGACCCTGCCCCGCCGGGACGCAAGCCGCCCGCCCCGCCCGGGCCGGCGCTCCGACCCGATTATCGGCGGGCTCCGCAAAGGCGATAGTTTACCACTTCCGACCCCGACCGCGGCGACGGTCCCAAGACGTCCGTCCCGCTTCACGAGGCGCCGCTACTCGCCGAAGTAGTAGACCACGTCCGTGAAGCGGTCGCGCGCGAACGTGAAGACGAAGACCAGCGGCTCGGCGCCGGTGCAATGCAGGGCGTGCCTGGCGTTCGGGGGAATGAAGACCGCCGTTCCCGGACCGACGTCCCGGCGGACGCCGTCGATCTCGACGTGGCCACGGCCGCTGACCACGTAGTACGTCTCCTCGGACTCATGGTAGTGCGGCGGCAGCACCCCACCCGGGGCGACCTCGCCCACCCCGGTGACGAGCCCTGCGCTCGGGCCGCGCTCACCGCTGACGAGCAGCTTCCACCGTACCGCGCTCCGGTCGCCGCCGGCCGGAGCGTTCCAGCCTTCCCAGTCCAGCTCTACCTGATCGACGACGACCGGTTTCAGCATTCGCGTCCTCGTGCCGGCGCTACCGCCTTCGTTCCGAACGCGTGGCCGCTGCTGCGGCCACCAGTTGGATGTCGTGACGAAGACTCTCGGTCACCACGTCGAAAGTGCCTCGCCGCCGACGATGTCCTTGCGCAGCAGCCTGCTCCATCCGCCGGGTCCGCATGACTGCTCCGAGCTCCACCGAGGCCCTGCCGATGGGGCGGCCGGCCATCATTCACCATCGTAGCACCGTTCCGTCCCGGCCGGCGCTGCACGGGGTCGGTAGCTCAAACTGAAACAGGCCCCGTTGACCACTACCGATATTGCGTGTTACGAAGCATGCAGGGGAGGCTCTATACTGGCCCGCTGGCACGTGACCACTACCGACGATGCGAGATTGGGGGCGGTCGGCCCCGCGTGGTGGGTAGAGTCGGTTCGTACCAATTGCGATGATGGCGGACCCTGACGGACGCGGATCTCCCACGGCCGCCGGACCGGGTGGCTCGGCGTCGAGCGACGTTCCTTCATGGCTGCTCAGGGCGAAGGTCCTCGCCCCGGAGCCGCCGGCCGGATACCTGAGCCGAGCGCCGTTGCGGCAACGTCTTGCAGGAGCACTGGAGCAGCGACTCACGGTGCTCCGCTCGCCGGCCGGGTTCGGCAAGACCACCGCGCTCGCGGACCTCGCCGCGGGCACGCGGGCCCAGGGGTTGCTCGTCGGCTGGATCTCGCTCGACGAAGACGATACGCCGAACCTGTTCGGAAGCTACCTCGCCGCCGCGTTCGAGCACGCCGGTCTCGACCTGACTCTTCTCAACGCGCACGACGCCTGGTCTTCATCGCCGGCGGTGCAGCAGATGGGGACGCTCGCCCGCGCGATCGAGCTGCATGCGGCACCGTGTCTCCTGGTGCTCGACGAAGTCGACCGGCTGCCGCGCCGCACGGTTCAGCTCGTGGACCTGCTCGTGAAGCGCGCTCCCCGCAACCTCCACGTCGCGATGGCGTTCCGATCCGACCCCGGGCTCGAGCTGGCGCCCCACGTCCTCAACGACGCGGCGCTGGTTCTGGGCCCGGGAGACCTGCGGTTCTCCAAGGCCGACATCGCCACGTTCTTCCAGGGAGGGCTGTCCCGCCGGGAGTTGGCCGCGGTCGAGAAGCGTACGGCCGGTTGGCCGGTCGCGGTGACGCTGTACCGCAACCAGCGGACGCACCGGGGCCGGGGGCATGACGCGAGCGCGGACCATCTCACCGACAACTACATCGGGGTGTGCGTGCTGCGCGACCTGTCGCCGGAGGACCGCGCCCACCTGGCTGGTCGGCGGCGCGGACAGGTTGCCGCCGGACCGCCTCGACTCGCGACTGCCCGCGGCCGACGGGACCGAGGGTGACGGCGAACCACCGGGAACCGTAGCTCGCGCACGGCACACGATGGCCTGTTTCGTCTGCCTCGAGCGCGCTCGTTTCGACCAGAGCCGTCAGCACGGCCTGCGAGCGCTGGCCGAGTTCGGAGACGACGTCCGGTTCGGCGAGATCTTCGTGAGCGTCTGCCTCGGAATGTCCGCCATGGCCCAGGGGCCGGTACAGGAGGCTACGGATTGGTACCGCCGCGCGCGGCGGCGGGCGCGGAAGTCGTTTTCCTCCGATCCCTGCCTCACGGTGGGCACCGACGTCCTTGCGATCGAGCTGGACCTGGAGCGCAACATCGAGAAGCCGATCCAGCAGCGAACGCTGCAGAGCATGACGGAAGTGCGAGGAGTCTGGGTCGCCGTCTACGCCGCCGCGGTCGCCGTGAGCGCCGAGCTGACCTTCGCCCAGCACCGTCGCGACGCCGTCGTCCCGCTTCTCGCAAGAACGGTCGACGACGTACGCACCGCCGGCATCGAGAGCCTGTCGCATCACATGTCGGCGCTGCTGTCCTACTACCTGGCCGAGCTGGGGCACGCCGATGAAGGTGAACGCGTGTGGCGTGACAACAACCTCCCGAGCCATGTGGCCGAGCTGCTCGATCGTTTCTCAGGGTCGCGAACAGACGGAGAATCCGAGTCAGGCCGACGAACGTAGCGATTTCTTCGCGGAACCCGGCAAACCGCGGACGAGCGCGTTGAACAGGATGTCGAGCGCCAGGTTGCTCCTCGCCGCCCAACTCCCCAGCGTCGCGACGGCCCGAACGCTTCGCCGCGAGATCTTGACCTCCCTCCCGCTTCCGAAAGTCGGCTTCGCCACGATGCGCCGCAGCGTCAACACCGCCATTCCCAGCGCCCAGACGCAATGACGCCGGATACCGTCCTCCCTCACCGGGACCAGCTCGACAAACCGCAACGCGTCCTTCAGATACCCTCGTGCCATACGGACGAGCTCCATGACTCCCCGGCCGAACGCCGGGTCGTAGCGTCCGGCCCGCAGTCGCCGCAGGTCGAATCCCGCTTCGTTGAAGACGTCACGCGGCAACCAGCAGGCACCACCACGATCGAGGTCCTCCCAAACGTCCTTCAGGATGTTCGTCATCTGGAGACCCTGGCCGAACGACACCGCCAACGGCATCAGGCTCTCCCGTCTTTCCTCGATCTCGATCGAGTGGTCGCAAAACAGGTCCGTGAGCATCTCTCCCACCACGCCGGCGACCACGTAGCAGTATCGATTCAACTGATGCACATCCTTCAAACCCGCGGATGTGTCGACCCGCTGAAACTCCGACATCCCCGCCACCATTATGCGAACGCATCGGGCAATCGCCTGGCGCTGTCTTCTTCGAAGCCCCCGCGTGATGCGCACCACCCGCACCGTGTTGGCGACGAGATCGCGCTCGCTGCCGGTTGTCGACGACGACAAGGCTCTCGTCAGATCACCCCCAAAGGCCGTTGCGTCCTCCCGCCCAGCAACAACGTCCACGAAACGCTCGCCGAATCGACGCTTCTCCGGAGCCGTCAACGCCGCCTCGTCCTCGATGCAGTCCGCGATCCGGCACAGCAAATACGCGTTGCCGACCGCGTCGCGCAGGTCTTCCGGAAGCTCCGGTATCGTCAGTGCGAATGTTCGCGACACGCCGCCAAGGGCCGCGCTCTGGTACGCGAGGTCCCCGCGCCGCGTCCTCTCCCCAGGCTCCCCTTCCGGTATACCGGCCAATGCTACAGCTCCCCAGAACAGCCCAGGCTCCGGCTTCACTTCCGTCCGCGGCGTCGCGATACAGCCCTTTCCCCCCGTCCGCCGGTGTGCCCCAACCGCGCCCCGTGCCACCGTCGGATTACGCCGACCGCTCCCGCCCCAACCCGCCGCCGGGTGCATCGGTACTACCGCGCCCACCGCCAGCCCGAAATGCGGGCACCGGCATCTGCATGCGCAGCAGTATGGCGCCCGGAACGCAAAGCACCAGGTAGAAGCGCGCCGCAAGCATGCCCTATCTTCTTGATCGATGCGCGGGGCATTGTCAAGCCCCGTCGATGCGTCTCTCGGCCTGCACCTGCCCCGCGTGACGGCACCGGGATGCCCGCCGCCGGCCGGGTGGCCGCAAGTCCGTGTTTTTTCAAACCTAGCTAAATTATAGTTGCAGGCCCTCGAATGCTCGATCAACACCGAGGAATGCCAACAAGACAATAAGGTTACAGGGCGCTGAACCCCCGGTCGACCGCTTGACACACATGGGCAAGCCGATGTACTTAACGTCCCTGACAGCGCGGTGGAACCCGACAGCCGTACACAACATGCATGATGAAGCCAGCCCGCCCGAGGCGATGTTGATCGCGGTCGACGCCAATGACCGGGAGACGGGACGGGTGGAGAAGATGAAGGCCCACCGGACCGGCTCAGTCGCCCCAGCCGTAGCCGATGCGCGCGTAGTAGTAGGCGCCGCTGTAGCCCCACGGCATGTACTCGCTGTAGCGTTCGCCGACGAGGTTCGCGATGACCGACTCCTGCGAGTAGATGTCGAAGACGTTCTGCCCGCCGATGGACAGGGTGGTGCTCCGCCCGAGGTCGACGCCGAGGTCCACGTCGACGATGGGCCGGCCGTCGAAGAAGCCCTGGGCGAGGCCGCCCGAGGGATCGAAGACCTCCCCGTACCCGCTGTCGTAGTCGTACCAGCCGCTGTAATAGCTGAGCCGGCCGAGAAGGCTCGCCCGTCCGAGGCGCTGCGTCACGCCGACGTTCCAGCGGGTGCGCGGCAGCGCGTAGGCGTACTCGGCGAGCCGCCGGCCGTCGAGCAGGCCGAGCGCGTTGTCCGTCACCCGGGTGTCGGTGTGGTTGAAGACGGCGCTGATGACCGTGTTTCCGCGCAGCGCGAGCGGCGTCCACGTCGAGACGACGTCGATTCCCTGCGACGTCGTGCCGAAGGCGTTGGTGAAGAACCGGTAGTTCCTCACGCTCCGGGCCGCCTCGAACCCGCCGGCCACGACCTCGGCGATCTCGGCCGCCGTCAGGACGAAGTTGCTCGTGATGCCGATGCGGTCGGACACGTCGATGCGGAAGTAGTCGGCGGTGAGCGTGAAGGGACCGGTTCCGAACACGACGCCGGCCGTGTAGTTGACGGACTCTTCGGGCTCTAGCGGGGCGCCGCCGCGCAGCCGCGCCACCGGCGAGATAGAGGGGATGACCGCGTTGTTGACCAGATCGCCGACCGTCGGGTCGAACCAGCTCTGGATGTGGAGGCCGTGCTGCTGACCGGGGGTCGGCGCCCGGAAGCCGGTGCTGACGCTGCCGCGGACGACGCCGACGCGGGCCGACACCTTGCCGTTGGTCGTCGTCCCGAAGCCCTCGAAGTCCTCGATGCGCACCGCCGCGCCCAGCGTCCACGCGTCGCCCGGATCGGTCACCTCGAGGTCGCCGTAGGCCGCGACGTTGCGGCGGCTCCAGGTACCCGCCTGCGCCGGGCTGTAGGCGAAGACGGCGTTGGAGCCGCCCATGAAGCCCTGCGCCGCGTACGGGCCGATTGCCCACCCCGCGCGGTCGCCCGCACGCAGGCCGTACTGCTCTTCGCGCCATTCCGCGCCGGCCGCGAGGTTGACCCGGTCGGTGACGGCATACGACCCGTCGATGTTCACGTTGACGTCCCGCTGCCGGTTCCTGCCGACGTCGAATGCGTTGGGCGACATCGGGCCGAGCGATGCGTTGATGGTGTTGCGAACGAAGTGGTCGGTCCGGTGCAGCCCGAGCGAGCCGCTCAGGTCCCAGTCGAAGCCGCCGGCGGTCAGGCCGCGCACCCCCCCGACGAGCGACGCGTCGGTCACCGTGCCCCCCGTCTGCGGCGTGAAGCCGCCGGGGAACAGCTCCTGGAACGTGAAGCAGTTCGGGTCGTCCGACACCCGCTGCAGGGCGACCGGGTCCGGCACGTGGCCGGTGACGGTGACCGTCGGGCAGTCGGCCGAGCCCATGCCGTTCGCCGCCAGCACGTCGCCGACGAGCAGCGTGCGGCCGCGGTCGTTGCTGAACACCCCGAGGCGCGTGTTCGGGTTGCGGAAGAAGACGCCGTAGGAGACCTTCTTGCGGGCGTAACTCGTGTGGGCGTACATCTGCACGCCGGCAGGCAGGGTATAGCCGAAGTTGCCGAACGCCTTCAGGTCGTCGTCGATGTCCGGGTCTCCCCAGGCCTGCGGACGGTCGGAGGGCACTTGCGTATTGCCGGCGGCGATGAGCGCAGTCGCATCGCGCCGCGGCGCGGCCCGGTCCGTCAGGTTCGCGTTCCCGTACTCCAGGCTGAGGTTGGCGAATCCGGCGGCGCCCAGCGGCAGGCCGACGTTGCCCGCGAACCGGGTCGATTCCCCGTCGCCGGCCCGGTACATCCCGGTGTTCAGCTCGACCGAGCCGCCCGCCGAGGCGTCCTTGAGCTGGAAGTTCAGCACGCCGGCGATCGCGTCGGAGCCGTACTGGGCCGCCGCGCCATCGCGCAACACCTCGACCTGCCGCAGGGCAATCGCGGGGATGGCCGAGATGTC
Source organism: Vicinamibacterales bacterium (assembly GCA_965204675.1). Taxonomy (GTDB): domain Bacteria; phylum Acidobacteriota; class Vicinamibacteria; order Vicinamibacterales; family UBA8438; genus JAJEEA01. Next base: position 1,910,201 of record OZ242003.1, on the reverse strand, counting down.
CGGGCCCTGCGAGCCGAACGCCACGCCGTTGCCGCCGTGCCAGTCGACTATCGAGGAGCGGTGACGGCGCTTGCCGTTGATCAGCACCAGCGTGTGGTCCGGCGCCAGGTTGCGAAGCATGGCGGGACGGACCACCGTCGATACGCCGCTGATCGGCTGGGTGTTGGTGCTGAACGACGGGACGATGGTGCGAAGCTGGTCCTTCAGGTCGCCCGCCCCCTGGCTGACGAGGTCCGCGGCCGACAGCACTTCCACCGGGACCGCCGAATCCGTGGCGCTCCGGGGCTGCGCGCGGGAACCGACCACCACCGTCTCCTCCGCGAAACCCGCGAGCAGGCCCCGCATTTCCGCGGGCGACAATCCCAGGGCCTCGATCTCGGCCGGCGTCATCCCGAGTGCGCGGCCCAGCTCTTCGACCAGCACCTCCGTCTCGCCCCCGGACTGCGGATCATCGTTCGCAAGCTGCGCACCGGCCGGCGGCGGGAGGACGGTCAATGCCGACACGAGCACACCCAGCATCACCGTGACGCGCCAAGGCGCACCCCTCACCTTGGGCCCCGACTCCACGTGCCCGACGAGATCCTGATCATCTGCATGTGCCTTCACCTCGAACACGTTGCGTCCCCTCCCTCCCGGTGAGACTCTCCGCACGGCGCACCCACCGGCCCTGCCCGTCCACTTCTCTACCCTCGCTTGAGCAGTAGGTAAAGGCAACGACAGATATCGGTAGTGGCGCAGGCACCCACCGGTAGCCTCGGGCGATTCGGAGGCGCGACCTCGGCTGCGTGGGCCATGGCCCGTGCTTGCCACGGCATCCGCTTCTGGTATTCAATCCGAGGGAACCAATGGTTGGCCCTGAGCGGGCGTCACTTCCGAAAGAGCATGTCGCCACCAGCATCGGGATCGCGCTTGCGCGCCGGCGTCGTCGGTCTGGGAATCGGTGAGCAGCACGTGATCGGCTATAACGCCATCGACGGCGTCAGCGTCACGGATATCTGCGATGTCGACCCGGGCCGGAGGGGAATCATGAGCGGCTGGGACTCCAGGCGCAGGCCGGCACGGAACACCCGCGGGTGCATTCCCCGCAACCGCCCCGGTCCCGTTCTCAGCCGAACAGCCGTCGAAGCCAGTTGCTGAACTGTTGCGCGGGTAGCACTGCATCCGGCTCCGCGAGCAACCGGTGTGCTCCGTCGGCGTCGCCGCGCTGGCAGAGACGATCCGACGTTCCTGCCGGCCGCGCCACGGTCGGGCCAGCAGTCGCCCCGATCTGCCAGTCGAAACCGCGTGAGCCTGAGGTGTCGGTGGGCAGCCATAGCCCGAAGCCCAACGCCTGCACCGCCATATCGTGATGTGAGCGAAGCTGTGCTTCAAGCCTGGGGCCGTTGCCGACCCGGTTCAGCTTCGCCAGGACGTCGTGCCAAGCGGCGCCTTCCGAGGGCGGTCCGAACAGTGCCTCGGGCTTCTTCGACGGCGATCGTCGCTCGAACGCGATGTCCGCGACAAGTGTCAACAGGGAAGCGACGGCTGCCACTACGACATCGGCCTTCGCGGCATCGTTCAGATACGTGCGGCTCCCGACCGCGTCCAGAGTGTCGTCCAGGATCATTGCCGGTCACGCCGCAAGCCTCGTCGATCAGGGCGGAGGTCGCCGGCCAAGCGGCAGGCTCAGTCGCCCCAGCCGTAGCCGATGCGGGCGTAGTAGTAGGCGCCGCTGTAGCCCCACGGCATGTACTCGCTGTACCGCTCGCCGACCGCATTCGCGATGACCGACTCCTGCGAGTAGGTGTCGAGGACGTTCTGCCCGCCGATGGACAGGGTCGCTCCCCGCCCGAGGTCGACGCCGAGCTCCACGTCGACGATGGGGCGGCCGTCGAAGAAGCCCTGGGCGAGGCCGCCCGAGGGATCGAAGACCTCCCCGCGGCCGCTGTCGTAGTCGTACCAGCCGCTGTAGTAGCTGAGCCGTCCCAGGAGGCTCGCCCGCCCGAAGCGCTGCGTGACCCCGACGTTCCAGCGGGTGCGCGGCAGGGCGTAGGCGTACTCGGCGAGGCGGCGGCCGTCGAGCAGGCCGAGCGCGTTGTCCGTCACCTCGGTGTCGGTGTGGTTGAAGACGGCGCTGACGACGGTGTTCCCGCGCAGCGCGAGCGGCGTCCACGTCGAGACGACGTCGATGCCGTGCGACGTCGTGGCGAAGGCGTTGGTGAAGAACCGGTAGTTCCTCACGCTCTCCGCCGCCGCGAACCCGCCGGCCACGACCTCGGCGATCTCGGCCGCCGTCAGGACGAAGTTGCTCGTGATGCCGATGCGGTCGGACACGTCGATGCGGAAGTAGTCGGCGGTGAGCGTGAAGGACCCGCGGTCGAACACCACGCCGGCGGTGTAGTTGACCGACTCTTCCGGACCGAGCGGCCGACCGCCGCGCAGCCGGGCCACCGGCGAGGTCGACGGGATGACCGCGTTGTTGACGAGGTCGCCCACCGTCGGGTCGAACCAGCTCTGGATGTGCAGGCCGTTCTGCTGGCCGGGGGTCGGCGCCCGGAACCCGGTGCTCACGCTGCCCCGCACGAAGCCGGCGCGGCCCGACACCTTGCCGTTCGCCGTCGTCCCGAAGTCCTCGAAGTCCTCGACGCGGGCGGCCGCCCCCAGCGTCCACGCGCCCTCGGCGCCGGCCACCTCGAGGTCGCCGTAGGCCGCGAGGTTGCGGCGGCTCCAGGTGCCCGCCTGCGCCGGGCTGTAGGCGAAGACGCCGTTGGAGCCCGCCATGAAGCGCTGCGCCGCGTACGGGCCGATCTCCCAGCCCGCGCGGTCGCCGGCGCGGAGGCCGAACTGCTCGTCGCGCCATTCCGCGCCGGCGGCGACGTTGACCCGGTCGGTGGCCGCGTACGACACGTCGAAGTTGACCCCGGCGTCCCGCTGCCGGTTCGCGCCGACGTCGAACGCGTTGGGCGAGGCCGGGCCGAGCGACGCGTTGATGGTGTCGCGGATGAAGAAGTCGGTCCGGTGCACGCCGAGCGAACCGCTCAGGTCCCAGTCGAAGCCGCCGGCCGTCGAGCCGCGCAGACCGCCGGCCAGCGACGCGTCGGCCGCCGTGCCTCCCGTCTGCGGCGTGAAGCCGCCCGGGAACACCTCCTGGAACGTGAAGCAGTTCGGGTCGTCGAACACCTGCCGCAGGGCGACCGGGTCGGGCACGTTGTCGCTGACCCGGACGGTGGGACAGTCGGCCGAGCCCATGCCGTCGGCGGCGAGCACGTCGCCGACGAGCAGCGTGCGGCCGCGGTCGTTGCTGAACACCCCGAGCCGGGTGTTGGGGTTCCGGTAGAAGATGCCGAAGGTCACCGTCTTGCTGGCGTAGCTCGTGTGGGCGTAGGCCTCCACGCCGGCCGGGAGGGTGTAGCCGAAGTTGCCGAACAGCTTCAGGTCGTCGTCGACCTGCGGGTCTCCCCAGATCTGCGGACTGTCCGACTCGACGTGCGTGTTGCCGGCGGCGATGAGCGCGGTCGCGTCCCGGCGCGGCGCGGCGCGGTCGGTCCGGTTCGCGTTGCCGTACTCCAGGCTGAGGTTGGCGAACCCGGCGGCCCCGAGCGGCAGGCCGACGTTGCCGGCGAACCGGGCCGTTTCGCCGTCGCCGGCGCGGTACGTCCCGGTGTCGAGCTCGACGGACCCGCCGGAGCGGGCGTCCTTGAGCTGGAAGTTCATCACCCCGGCGATCGCGTCCGAGCCGTACTGGGCCGCCGCTCCGTCCCGCAGCACCTCCACCTGTTGGAGCGCGATCGCGGGGATGACGGAGACGTCCGGCCCCTGCGAGCCGAACGCCACGCCGTTGCCGCCCTGCCAGTCGATGATCGACGATCGGTGGCGTCGCTTGCCGTTGACGAGGATCAGCGTGTGGTCCGGGGCCAGGTTGCGGAGCATGGCGGGACGGACCACCGTCGCTCCCCCGCTGATAGGTTGGCTGTTGACGCTGAACGACGGGACGATGGTGCGAAGCTGGTCCCTCAGGTCGCCGGCCCCCCGCCGGACGAGGTCCGCGGCCGACAACACGTCCACCGGGACCGCCGACTCGGTCGCGCTGCGCGGCCGCGCGCGCGAGCCGACGACCACCGTCTCCTCCGCGAACCCCGCGAGCAGGCCGCGCATTTCCGCGGGCGACAATCCCAGGGCCTCGATCTCGGCCGGCGTCATCCCGAGCGCGCGGCCCAGCTCTTCGACCAGCGCCTCCGCCTCGCCCCCGGACTGCGGATCATCGTTCGCAAGCTGCGCACCGGCCGGCGGCGGAAGGGCGGTCAATGCCGACACGAGCACACCCAGCATCAGCGTGACAGGCCAAGGCGCACCCCTCACCTTGGGCCCCGACTCCACGTGCCCGACGAGCTCCTGATCATCTGCATGCGCTTTCATCCTAATGTCTCCGGACGGACATCCAACACTCGAATGTCATCCGCCGCATATTACGACGGCGTCACAAAAGGGGTAGTGGGCAACGTCTCCGCCAACGTCGCCGGCTTCTCCGTCCAGAACCTCGGCCCCGGCCAGAGCCGGGTCGCGATCAACGCGCCGGATCCGGCCGGCGGGACGGCAGCCTCAGCAGCCGTTCGATGTCATCCAGGGCCAGATAGGCGGCCGGCACCAACACCAGCGTGACGACGGTGGCAAACAACACCCCGAACGCCAGCGAGATGGCCATCGGCTTCAGGAAATCGGCCTGCGCGCCCTGTTCCAGCAGCAGCGGCGCCAGTCCCGCGAACGTGGTGACCGAGGTCAGCACGATGGGCCGCAACCGTGCCACGCCGGCTTCCTGCACGGCCGCCGGCAGGCTGCCGCCCCGCCGGCGCTCGCGGTTGATGAAGTCGACCATCACGAGGCTGTCGTTCACAACGACGCCCGAAAGGGCCACGATGCCCATCATCGACAGCATCGTCAGGTCCTCGTTCATCACGATGTGCCCGCCGACGGCGCCGACGAATCCGAGCGGGATGGCGCTCATGATGATCAGCGGCTGCAGGTAGGATCCGAGCGGAACCGCCAGCAGCGCGAAGATCGCGAACAGCGCGAGCGGAAACCCCACCAGCAGGCTGCCGGCCACGGCGTCCTGGTCCGCCTGCGACCCTTCGAACGAGTAGCGTACGCCGGCATGATCGCGTTCGATCGCGGGCATGACGTCGGCCGCGAGCGCGGCGTAGACGGCGCCGGCCGAGGTGACGGTCTCGTCGAGGGCCGCCGTGACGTTTATCGCGCGGCTCCGGTTCACCCGCCTGATGGTCGACACGCCCCGGCCGGTCTCCAGCGCCGCCACGTAGCCGAACGGGACCTCGTCGGCGTCCGGGGTTCGGATGCGCATGTTCTCGAGGTCCCCGAGCGACCGGCGCTCGTCGGTCGGATAACGCACCATGACCCTGATGTCGTCGCGGCCGCGCTGGATGCGCTGCGCCTCCTCGCCGTAGAACGCCTGCCGCACCTGCCGGCCGACGTCCTCCAGCGCGAGCCCGAGCGCCTCGGCGACCGGCTTGATGCCGATCCGCATCTCCCGCGGTCCGCCCGCGAAGGAGTCGCTGACGTCGTGCACGCCGACGAAACCGCGCAGGCCGTTCTTGACGCGCTCGACGGCCGCCTGCAACTGCAGCGAGTCCGCGCCGACCAACTGCACATCGACCTCCTCGCCCGGCAGCAGGTCCGACGCCGAGAAGCGGAGCTCCACCGCTTCCGGAATCGGCCCGGTCAGCTCCCGCCAGCGCCGGCCCAGTTGCTCGGCCCGCAGGCCGCGCTCGCCGGCGGGCGCGAGCTCCAGCATGACCTGGGCGAGGTGTCCCGACGATTCGGTGGGCCTGCTCCACAGCGGCCCGGGCGCCACGCCGAGCGGCTGGTTGCCGACGACGCTCAGCACGTGTCGCAGGGGATCCGGCCCGGCCCGTTCGATGACCTCGCGGCGCAGGCGCGCGGCGCTGTCCTCCAGGCGTTGCGCCACGGCCGCGGTGACCGCCGGGGGCGTGCCCAGGGGCATCGCCACCGTGGCGTAGACGACGTCCGCCTCGGGCGCGGGGAAGAAGTGGAACGCGACGCGGCCGCCCGCCACCAGCCCCACCGTCATGACGAGCACCGACACCCCCGAGGCGAGCGAGAGATAGCGCCAGCGCAGGCACGCCGCCAGCGCGGGGCGGTACGCGCGGTCGGTGAACGCTTCGAGCCCGTCCGCCAGAGCGCGCTGGAACCGCGACCACCGACCCCGCCGCGCCGCCCGCGGGTGGGCCAGGTGCGCCGGCAGGATGTTGAGCGATTCGATCAGCGAGAACAGCACGCAGGGGATGACGACCAGCGGCACGTAGCGCATCATCTTGCCGAGCATGCCGGGCACGAACAGCAGCGGAGCGAACGCCGCCACCGTGGTCAGGACGGCGAAGAGGACCGGCGTCGCCACTTCCCGGACGCCCGTCAGCGCGCCCTCCAGCGGGGCGCCCCCGCGCCGCTGGTGGCGGTAGACGTTCTCGCCGACGATGACGGCGTCGTCCACCACGATGCCGAGCACCATGATGAATGCGAAGGTGGACACGATGTTGGCCGTCACGTCGAGTCCCGGCATGAGCATGAACGTGCCCAGAAACGAGATGGGGATGCCCAGGCACACCCAGAACGCGAGGCGCAGCTCGAGGAACACGGCGAGCAGGACGAACACGAGGGCGAGACCCGCGACGCCGTTTCGCAGCATGAGCCCCAGCCGGTCGATCAACGCGTCCGCCTGGTTCATCCACCTCGTCAGCCGGATCCCCTCGGGAAGCATGGGGACCTCGCGTTCCAGGTAGTCGCTCACCGCGCGGGAGATGACCATGTCGCTCTGCCCGCCGGTGCGCAGGACCGAGAGGACGACCGCGGACTCACCGTCGAGACGCCCGAACTGATCGGTCTCGGCGAACCCGTCGACCACCGTCGCCACGTCGCCCACGTGCAACCGCGTGCCGTCGCCGCGCGCGAGAAGCACGAGGTCCTCGAACTCCGTGCCCCTGTACGCCTGCCCGACGGTGCGCAGCCGGATCTCGCCGCTCTCGCTCCGGACCGATCCGCCCGGCAGGTCGATCGACGACCGGCGCACGGCGCGGGCAACGTCGTCGAAGGTCAATCCGTGCCGCCGCAGCGCCGACTCCGAGACTTCGATGGAGATCTCGTAGGGACGCACGCTGGCGAACCGGACCTGCGTGATCGCCGGCAGGCTGAGGAGATCGTCGCGCACGCGCTCGGCGACCCGCTTGAGGGTGAGCTCGTCGACCCGTCCCGACACCGCGATGTCGACCACGCGAATCTGCGTCCGCGCCTCGTTGATGATCGGCTTCTCGGCCCTCTCGGGAAATGTCTCTATCGCGTCGATCCGGGTCTTGACGTCATCGAGCACGCCGCGGCCGTCGGCGTGCATGGCGACCTCGACGACCACGACGCAGAGACCGTCGTACGCCGTGGAGACGATCTCCTCGATGCCCTCGATGCCCTCGACGGCCTCCTCGATGCGGACGCAGACCGCCGTCTCGACCTCTTCCGGCGCGGCGCCCCGGTACGGCACCTCGACGGTCAGCGTGTCGAGCGCCACGTCGGGAAAGGTCTCGCCGCGCACGCGGTCCATGCCGATCAGGCCGCCGACGACGATGAACACCATCAGCAGGTTGGCGGCCACCGGATTCCGCGCGAACCACTCGCTTGCGCGCTGCATGGGCTGGAGGTCCTGGGCGTTACGCAATCTGACGCCGCATCATTTCCCGGAACAGGCCCTCCTGCTCGAACAGCTCGTCGAAACCGCCCTGCTGCACGATGCGTCCGGCGCTCAGCACGTAGATTCGATTGGCGTGGCGGATCGTCGACAGACGGTGCGCGATGACGATGCGCGTGACCGCGAGGGCGTGGAGGCTCTTCATGACGCTGGCCTGGCTCCGGGCGTCGAGCCAACTCGTCGCTTCGTCGAACAGCAGGATCCGGGGATTGCCCACGAGGGCCGCCGCGATCCGGATGCGCTGGGCCTGGCCGCCGGAGACGGCGCCGCCGCCGCCCAGTGGGGTGAACATCCCCATCGGCATCGCCTCGATGTCGCGGTCGACATCCGCGAGGCGGGCCGCCCGCCAGGCGTCGTCGATGGTCAGCTCGTTGGAGACGCCGATGATGTTGTCGAGCACGTTGCCGTGCTGCAGGACCCCGTCCTGCAGCACGACACCGAGCTGGCGCCGCACGGTGCGGCGGTCGAGGTGCGCGAGGTCGCGGCCGTCCAGGTACACCGCGCCCACCGCGGGCTCCTCGAGCGCCAGCGCCAGCCGCAGCAGCGTGCTCTTGCCGGAACCCGTCTCACCGACGATCGCGACGAACTCGCCGGGCCGGGCGTGCCAGCAGACGTCGTCGAGAACCGGACGGTCGCCTCTCGCATAGCTGAAGCCGACGTGCTCGAAGCGGATGTCGCCGCGCAGCTCCAGCCGCGCGCCGTCCGCCGCCGACGTCCGCGGCGACGCTTCCAGTATGGGCCCGGCCTGCTCGGCGGCCGGGATGATGCCGGCCAGCGCCTCCGACGATTGGCCCAGACCGACGATGGCCGCGTAGAAGACCATCGCCGACGCATAGACGACCAGAAAGTCGCCGACGGAGACCGAGGTCGGGCCGCCCCACAGCGCCGCGCCGAACAACACCGCGCCGCCGATCGCCGGCACCGCCGCGCTGAACGCCAGCAGATGCTCGCTCAAGCGGCCGATCTGCATTCTCGCGCGTTGCTGCTCGCGGTAGCCGCGGGCCCAGCGGGCGAATGCGGAATCTTCCGCGCCGAGCGCGCGCAGCTTGCCGATGCCGTTGATGAACTGGAACAGATCGCCCAGAATCTGCCGCCTCACGCGGTTGAACCGGCGCTGCAGAGGGACCTGCCGCAGGCCGAGGATCACGAACGCGGCCAGCGAGAGCAGGCCGAGTCCGAAGCTCCACAGGCCCAGTCGGACGTCGTACAGAAAGATCAGGACGAAGGCCGGCAACAGGAAGACGACGGACTGCAGGGCGGCGGCCACGGTGCCGGCGATCCGCTCGCGCAGCTCCTGGAACACGGCGACGCGCACGATGAGGTCACCGGGGGTGAAGCGCTCGAAGAACCGCCTCGGCAACCCGAGGAGGCGATCCCACGTCGCGGCGCCGATGCGGGCCGCGACGCGGCCCTCGATCCGCATCAGCGCTGCGCCCTGCTGCATCCGCAGGAGGGTGGCGACGGCGGCCAGCACGAGGAGTCCCACCGTGACCTGCACCAGCTCGCCGTCGGCGGCGGCCGGGATTACCCGGTCCGCGAGCAGGCCCGCGCCGACGGCCGGGGTCAGCAGGGCCAGGCCGGCCGCGAGGCCGGCGGACAGGAGCCCGAGACCGTCGGGAAGCAGACGCCGGACGGCGAGGCGGAGCAGGTCCGCGGCTCTGGCCGCTCGGCCGGGGGGCAGCGGCCGGTAGAAGCACCAAGCCTCCGGGGCGAGCGTCCGCGCGCGCTCGCGGGTCACGCGCGCGCGCCGCCCGCTGCGCGGGTCCACCAGGCGGTAACGCCCCCAGGCGCGCGGCAGCAGCGCGACCGGTTGGTCGTCTGCGCGCCGGAAGGCGAGCAGCGCCCCGCTGTCTCCGCGCCACCAGCGATCGTCGTCCGCCAACCGGACCTGCCGGCACCGGACGCCCGACGCATCGAGAATGTCATGCAGCGGAGACGCGGCGTCTCGGAATGCGCCGCCGTCGTCCGGGAACCGGAAGTCGATGCCCTCGTGTCTCCCGATGGCCTCGAGCGCGGCGTGCAGGACCTCCCCGCCGTCCGTGGCCGGCACGTCGCGGGCGAGCACGCCGAGGAGCTCGCGCCGTGCGCGGGCCGCGTCCCGGCGGCGGCGGCTGGCGCGGGAGACCTGCAGATTGGCTTCGTCGACGAGCAGCAGGCGCCGGTTGAACCGCTCGGCGTCCAGCGCCAGACGGTGGAACCCGGCCAGGGCCGGCAGCAGCTCGCGCGCCGCCTGCAGATCGCGAGACGACCGGCCGGCGAGCCGCGCCGGCGCGTCCAGCCTGATCCAGCTCTCCAGGGTCACCGGAATCGCCGCCGCACCGGTCGGCAGCACCTGGCCGGCACCGATGAACTCGACGGTGTCGAGCCCGGCCGCCGCGACCCAGACGAGGCCCTTCCTGGCCGCCAGCACCGAGTTTGATCCGGCCGCGACCTCCTCACCCAGGCCGAGCAGCTTGTCGGGATGCGGGCACAGCTCGACGTCGCGGGCCACCGCGGCCGAGATCGCGGAGATCCAGGCATCCACCTGGTCGGCGAGGTCGTCGCCGGCGCCGCGTTCGACCAGGGCATCCAGCCGGACGCGGCGCAGCACCGTGCCCGGCAGCCGCCTGGCCACGGCCGCCAGCGTCTCCGCCTCGCCGTCCGCCTCCCCGACGCCGAAGACCAGGCGGCCGGGTCCCGCCCGCAGGAGGTGCTTGAAGCTCGACACGACGGCGCCGCCGCGGCATTCCACCAGAAAGACGTCGACGCCGCCCCGTTCGACGAACCACGCAAGGCCCTCGCCGGCAAGGCGGAGGAGCGGGTCGCCGGCGCCCGGCGGGTCACCGAGCGACGCCGCGAGCTCGGCGAGCCGCTCGGGCACGGACCGGGTCTGCGGGGCGCGGTTCGCGGGAGCCATGGGTCGTCAACCGGCGCGCACGAGCTGGTGGTACAGGCCGTCCTCGTCGGCGAACAGCTCGTCGTGGGTGCCGTGCTGCACCGCCTCGCCGCGCGCGAGCACGACGATCCGATCGCAGTTGCGGATCGTGCTCACGCGGTGGGCCACCACCAGGCAGGTGCAGCCGCGCCGCCGCAGCGCGTCCTCGATGTCCGCCTCGGTGGCCGCGTCGAGCGCGCTCGTGGCTTCGTCGAGAAGCAGCACGGACGGATTCGGAACGAGCGCACGGCCGATCTCCAGGCGCTGGCGCTGGCCGCCGCTGAAGTTGCGGCCGCCGTCGCGCACCGCCGCGTCGTAGCCGGCCGGCCGGCTCGTGATCTCGTCGTGGATGCGCGCATCCACGGCCGCCCGGACCAGTTGCCGCTCGGGAACCGTCGGGTTCCACATGGTCAGGTTCTCGCGCACCGTGGCGGCGAACAGGAACGGATGCTGATCGACGATGGCCACCGAGCTGTTCAGCACCTCGCGGGGGACGGTGTCCCGGGCCACGCCGTCGAACAGGATCTCGCCCGACCAGGGGGCGTAGACGCCGGCCACCAGCATCAGCAGCGTCGACTTGCCCGAGCCGCTCGGGCCGACCACGGCCACCTGCCGCCCCGGCTCGAGCGTCAAGCTCAGGTTCCTGACCTGCGGCGGCCGGTTGGCCTGATAGCCGAAGGTGACGTTGCGCAGCTCGATGCGTCCGGCCAGGCGCAGGCGTCCCCCGAACGTCTCCAGACGGCCGCCGGTGCGACGCGGCCTCGACAGCGTCGGCTCCTCGGCCGCATCCGACACGTCCCCGAGCCGCTGCAGGTCGGCGTCCAGCGTCTGCAGCAGGTCGGCGAACTGCACGAAGCGGCCCACCGGCCGCAGGAAGCTGCCGGCCACCACATGCAGCCCCATCAACGTGCCGAGCGTCATCTCGCCTTCCATGACGCGCCAGCCGCCGAGTCCGATCACCGCCGCGCCGCCCAGCATCATGAACAGGCCCGGGGCGGCGGCGTTGAGGTGGCCCAACTCCGAGAACCGCTGGCGGGCCGTCAGCTCGCGCGCCTGATGGCCGGTCCAGCGGGAGAAGAAGTGGTCCTCGGCCGCCGTCGCCTGCAACGAGTCGATGGAGCGCAGCGCGACGCCCCCGAGACCCGTCAGAATGGCGCCCTCGCGCTGCATGTGCCGCTTCTCGTCGGTCCGCCGCCGCGACACCGCGCGCATCGCGAGCGCGCCGGCCGCCGCGACGGCGGCGACGGCGAACGCGAGCAGCGGATCGACGGCCACCAGCACGGCCAGGAACAGCGCGCTCGTGACGACCTCGATGACGATGCCGACGAACTGCGTGGATCCGACGGTGGCCACCTCGTCGATGAGCTGCACGCGCGCCGCCAGCTCGCCGGCGAAACGATGCACGAAGTAGCGGACCGGCAGGCGGAAGAGATGCGACAACAGGCGCTCGGCCCGCACGACGGACAACCGGACGGCCAGCCGCCGCAGACAGCGCTGCTGCAGCCACGCCAGCAGGTACAGGGACCCCGCCGCCCCGGCGGCCGCCAGCGGGAGGAGGCCCCAGTTCCGCTCCCCGCCTCCAAGCACCTGGTCGACGAAGAGGCTCAGCAGAAGCGGCAGCGCGAGGCCCGGCAGGACCATCAGCAGCCCGCACGCCATCGCGAACGACAGCGGCGCCCCGGCGTCGCGCAGCCACGGCCAGAGCTGGCGCACGACGCCGGCGCGGGCGCCGCCGGGCCGGAAGTCCGGCCCCGGCTCCAGCGTCAGCACGACGCCCGTGAACTTCCTGTCGAACTCCTCCGCGCTCACGCTGCGGCGGCCGTTCGCGGGATCGTTCAGGTAGAAGCGGTCCGGCCCGCAGCCCTCCAGCACGAGGAAGTGATTGAATTCCCAGAACAGGATCGCGGGCGGCCGGATCCGGCGCAACTGCGCCGGTTCCCGGCGCCAGCCCCGCACCTGCAGGCCGTAGTGCCCGGCGGCGCTGGCCAGATCGCCCGCGCTGCTCCCGTCGCGACCGACGCCGCAGGCGCTGCGCAGCTCCTCGAGACGCACCCAGCGCCCATGGTGCGCGAGCACGATGCCCAGACAGACCGCGCCGCATTCGGTCTCGTCGAACTGCAGGAGAACCGGCGTCCGCACGCGCCGTTGCGCGCGCCCGGTCTTCTTCCGGCTGCCGCGCCCCGGCATCAGCCGCCCCCGCCCCGCGCCAGAAAACGGACGGGCGCCTGGCGCCGGGTGACGATGTCGAGCCGGCAGGGCTCGCCGTCGCCAAGCGCCCGGTCGGGCGCGCTCCGCAAGGACAGCCGGACCAGATGACCTCGTTCGGGCACCGGAAACCCGAACCCCGCGAGCCAGTCGGGCGCCGGCGCCGGACGCGCGGCGACCTCTCGCACATCGGCCTCCAGCACCGACGGGCGCCGCCCGTCCGGCGCCGGCAGCAGCACGCGGGCGGTCATGCCCGCGGCAACCTCGGCGGCGCGCGCCGGCGCGATGAACGCCACCGCCTCGGTGCCCGAGGCGCTTCCGGCGCGGACCCGGACGACCTCGGCCCCCGCCGTGACCGGCTGGCCGGGCGTCAACGCGAGCGCCGTGACCGCGCCCGCCCAGGGACTGACGATGACGTCGCCGACAGCCTCCATCAGCTCCAGATCGGCCAGCTCCGCGCGCGCGGCCTGCAACCGCCCTCCCGCCGCGCGCGCCTCGAGCGCGTCGATTCGCGCGCGCGCGATGCGAATGGCGCGGCGCAGCTCCGGGCGCCGCACCCGGGCCATGGCCTGTCCGGACCGCACCGTTTCGCCCGTGTCGACCAGCACGTCGGTGACGGTGCCCGACAGCTCGGCGAGCACCGCGCGGCGGTCTCCGGGCCGTACGAGCAGGCACTCCGTCGTCAGACGGCGCTCGAGGCTGCCGAACACGGACCACGCGCCGACGCCCAGCAGGACCAGCGCCAGGCCCGCCAGAATCGCCCACTCGTGCGGGGCCGTCACCTGGGGCAGCACGTCCAGCCGTTCGGTCTTCCCCGGGCTGGCAATCGCCTCTTCGCGAAACAACGACTTGTCGAACGATCGCACTCTGTTCCCCGATGGCTGTCACGCGCCGGTCAGCAGCGGAAGGAGGCCCATGCCGACGTAGCCCTTGGCCTCCACCGCGTCTCCGGCGACGGTGACCTTCAGGTGGTTGATGCCCTGGTGTGCGAGGAAGACCGCGTTGTCGGCGTACATCTTCCGGCGCCCGGGCCACGCGAGCAGACCGCGCGCCTTCGACGCGGTGCACCAGCCCTTCTCCACCAGTCCGACCACGCACGGTTGCCAATCGCCGCGAGTGGTGCCCTGCCACCCGCGGTCTCCGCCCGCGTACATCTCCAGCCCGAGGCGCCGCCCCACTCCGCGCGCCGTCACGTCGAACGACAGCGCGAACCTGGCGCTGACGGCGAGCAGATCGGTCAGGATTCCGGTGGCCAGGGCCATCCGGCCGGGCCAGCGCAACCGCGCCAGAAAGTCCGGCGCCGCACCAGGCTCGATGTCCCGGACGAGGAGACGGATCGCCCGGCTGGCGCGGTCCGGCATCGCGCCGGCCTGGGCGATTCGCGCGCCCCGCGGCACGGCATCGATGGCCCGCTCCACCTCGCGCTGCTCCGCGAAGTCCGCGGTCCACCCGCTGGCGTTCGCCAGCGTGCGCGCGACGTGGCGGCGAGCGCTGTCCTTCACGTCGTGCCCCGACGGCCCGGGCCCTCGCCGCAGCCGGAAGTAGATTCCGGGCGTGCTGCGGCCGACCCCGCCGCGCGCGCCGACGTCGTACTCGAGCAGCGCGCCCTCGGCCCAGCGCGCCAGCGCCGAGTCCGCGCGTCCAAACCCGCCGATGCAGCGCGCGAGGGCCGTCCTCGACGGCCGGGGACATGCGCGGCGGTGCGCTTCCCGAATGAAGCGCCGCGCCACCGGCGTCTCCCGCGCAGCCGTCGCGGCGATGTTCCACGCAACGGGGACACACACGTCCGCGGACGGGTCCGGGTCGCCGAGCCGGAACTCGAAGCCGAAGTACGCGGCGGCGGCGGCGGGCAGCTCGGTGACCCGCTCGAGCAGGCGCGTCCATCCCGCGCCGGCGAGCAGGGACGCGGGAAACAGCGGCTGCAGCTCGCGCAGGACGTCTGCGAACGACACTTCGCCTCCACCTGCCAGCACGTCCCAGGGGGTCGTGGAGTCCGGACCGCCGACCACGTCGTCGTCACCGGTCGAAGTTGCTCGCGTCGCCGCGATGCCGCCGCCCGTCATGCGTCGGGACCATAGCGGAGGAACCCGTTGCTGAGGACGGCGTTCGGGTCGAACGCCGCCTTCCACCGCAGAACCGTCGCCCATCGCGGCCCGAAATGGGCCCGCCACTCGTCGTGGTTCCGTCTGACCCAGCCCGTGAGGTAGCGCTTGCCGCCCGCGGCCACGAGCTGCCGCCCCGCGTTCTCGATGATCGGCAGGGCCGCATCCAGCACCGCTGACGGGATGTACGGGAATACGCCGAAGCCGAGGATGGGTCCCGTTCTCGGCAACATGAGCATCGGCGTCGGTTCGATGCCGAGCGGCCGCAGCACGACGCTGGTGCTCGCCAGGAGCGGCGGTGGAAACGCATCCAGGAGACGGGTCACGCAAGCCGCCGCGGCGCCCCACGGCAGGTAGGCTTCGGTGATCGGGACGCTCAGGGCCTTGGCCGCGTATCGCACCGCCGGCAAGGGCATCGGTTCGGGCAGATCGGCGTGCTCGACGACGTCGCGGTCGACAGTGCTGACCACACGGCGGTGGTCGAGGCCGGCCAGCGACCCGGCCTCGTCGGGCTCGGCGTCGAACTCGACGCTGGCGTCCATGAGGTAGCACCAGTCCCCGGCCACCGGCCAGTCGTCGTCCTCCGTCAGAAACCGCTGGCCCCGGCGCCGGCACCGGGCAAGGAGATAGTCGAACCGGCCGCGCGACAGGATCTGCGCAAAATCGCGCATCAGGGTCTCCAGGTCGTCGTAGGCGAGCCGAAACGTCCGCACGCGCGGCAGCACGCGGCGGACGGCGACGTGCGCCCGGGTGATGACCGAGAACTGGCCCAATCCGGCCCGGGTTGCGTCGAACAGGGACGTGTTCTCCGTTGCCGAGCAGCGCAGCAGGCGCCCGTCCCCGGTCACCACCTCCAGCTCGGCGACGTTGTTCGCCTGCGTGCCGTAGCGGTGCGAGGACTGCCCGACACCGGCTGTCGAGAGGGTGCCGCCGACCGTGGTGTCCAGGTTGTTCGTCAGCACCCTCGGCATCCAGCCACGCGGCCGGGCGTAGCCGACCACCTCGCGCCAGGTGGCGCCCGCCTGCACCTGCAGGGTCTGGCGCCCCTCGTCGAGAGGGCCGATCCGGTCCAGGCCCTGCATGTCGATCTGCACGCCGCCCCCGGTCAGCGACTGCCCGGCCTGGGTATGGCCCGTCCCGCGGAGGGCCACGGCCGAACCGGTCCGGTTCGCCCAGCGCACGATCTCCAGCACGTCCCGGACCGCCCTCGGCGCGGCGACCGCGCGCGGCATTCTGTACAGGATGCGCCCGGAGTCCACGCCGGCCGCGCGCCGCGCATCTTCGTCGTCACGCGTATCGACCAGGGCGGCCAACGTGCCGACATCCGCCGTCTCAACCACCGTGCGGGCTCCTGTCGGCGAATCCGTGGCGGTCGGCCTGCCTGCGATTGCCGGGGGCGACGCGGGGCCGTCGCCGGTACGCCGCTAACCGACGCGTGGGATTACCAACCGTGGTCACCCCCGCCCGCCATCCCGCCGGTGATGCGGTCGAGCTGCTCCACGCTGAGCTCCGGCTTGGGCGGCAGCACCATGTGTCCGTCGGTGGCCGATTCCTCATGCACGTGAATCCGGTAGCCTTCCGGAAACCGCAAGCCGGTTTCCTGCTCGACGGCCGCGCGGGGATCGGCGACGAGCCGGGCGCGGAAATCGTCGTCCCCCGCCGCCTTCATCGCGATGTGTGCTTTCACTTGCGCCTCTGACTGCATTCCATCCTCCTTGATTCTGCATGACTAACGCGGCGGGAAATAGAGATACGGCCGTCAACCAGTCGCTGTCATACGTCGGGAGCGGCTGTTATCGCACCAAGTGGTTGTGGCTGTCAATCCTCATGGGCGGTGTCCATTCGACTTTTTGCTGGTAATTTTGATAACTGACACTAAAAGTACTCTACAACAGGTGGCAGTCTTTCCGGCGTGCTGGTAATTTCATAGCAAAGTCCACCTGAACCGGCGTCGGCGGATCATCCAGGCCACCGGCCGCGCCCGCAGCATCTCCTGCAGCACGGCGACAGGCTGGCGGAGCGGGGCGGGACGCCGTGCGCCCGTGCGCCGCGGACCAGGTCCGTCTCGGGCCCGCGCCACGTCCGTCGTCGACGCCCCCCGGCTCATCAGCTTCGTCCGGCGTCGTTGCTGCGCCGACCTGTGACGAGGCGCCGTCGCCTCCACGGGCGCCGCAGACCGGGTAGAATCGAGCCGCGCCGGGGCGACGAGGGGGACCCTTGCAGAGTGCCGACGACCTGCGGCGGGAGAACGAGGCGCTCCGGCAGCGCATCGCCCGCATCGAAGCACGGGCTGCGGGCATACGATGCCGTACAGCTCGCAGCCGCCCTCATCTGCGCGGAGAGGCTCACGGACCTCGACGAGAGCGTCCTGTTCGCCTGCTTCGACGACGATCTGACAGCCGCGGCGAACGACGAAGGGCTCATGACGTGGCCGGATTGACCCAGTTGCCCCGCGAGACCCCCGAGACCCGAGGAGACAATGACCAGGGACACCGTTGCTCCCCTTGACGAGCCCGACCTCCCCGCGATACGTTCCGAAGCCAAGCAGGCGCACCAACCATGAGGACTGTTGCCGGCTCGGCGTTCGTTCTTTACGCGCAGAGCGCCGGGAGGGTTGGATGTCCGGGAGATGCAGGAATGCGACATGAAGGGTCCGTCGTGTTGCTGACGCTCGTGCTGTCGATGCACGCGGCTACCGGTCACGCCGCGATAGCGGCCCGTGGCGGCGCCGTCGCGGCGCGCAGGATCGAGCGGTCGCCGCCGTCAGGGCGCCAACAGGCCTGGCGACGCACTGGCCGACCGGCGCAAGAGTGCGGGCTCGGTGCCACAGCTCGCCAGACCCGACCGCCGGTCACGACCGGGAACCCGTGTGCGAGCCGCATGATTCCACTGGAGAGCCCGGTGCCGGAAATCGGCACGCCGGGGTTCGGAGAGCGGGGGGAGGAAACGTACCCAAGGGCGTCGGCCTGCGACCCGGGGCGAAAGCACCGGAAGCGCCACGGGCGCCCTACCGGCAACGCGCCTCCCCTCGACTCTACTATTGGACCCCAAGGCACCCGCACGACCAGTAGCTCTGTTGGGGGAGCTATTCTTCTGTCATTTGGCGTGACATGTGCCGTCGTCATGCTGTTCAGCTCTGGAGCGTCAAGATGAAACGTAAGCCTTCCAGGTTTCTACTGCATCGGGGACCAGGATACAGGGGACGAGCTCGTGGCGTCGTTGGAATCTTGATCGTGCTGGTGACTACCGCTATCGCGCACGTCGATCTGGGCGCTCAGGCTGCGAACGTCGACCTCGAGTTTTCGACCAGCGTGCCGACAAAAACCATTGAGGACGGCTGGGATGAAGGATGGCGCATTACTTCTGTTGCTGGTAGTAGCAGCGGACACTGGGCGGTGGTGATGTCCAGCCGTTCAGGATACGAAAGTCAGGCCCACAGCGGCGCGAGCTCGTCTTGGCCCAGGGACTTCATCAGCGAGCAATGGAACGCCGGAAACGACATCACGGAGGTCGCCTACAGCAACGGAGCATGGCTAGTAGTGACCAGCGGGGGACTGAACCTACCCGCTCAAGGGTATGGGTGGGCCAGGTCTGCGACACTCTCCGCGAAGATTCGGGAGTACAAGGACCGCGGACATCACATCACCGACGTGGCCTATGGAAACGGGTGGTGGGTGGTGGTCGCATCAGACGTGCCATCGTTCGGTAGCCAAGTCTATACCACCTCCACTAGTTGGCCGGGAGATTTTGTCCGGGCAAACTGGAATGACGGATACGATATCACTGAGTTCTACTATGGCAACGGCATCTGGGTGGTGGTAATGACGCAATTGGTATCAAGACCTTCTCAACAGTTCGGGGGATGGATTTCCTACGAGTACGCCCGTCGCGAGGGCCGGGAGATTCTGGACATCGCTCACAACGGTAGCAAGTACGTGTTCGTGGCGACCTCACACCTGGGTGAAGCCTTGGGGTTTCCGCCGCCCTCGGGTGGGACTCTCAAGTCCAACGTCAGGTGGTCTACGAGCAGGTGGGCGACGTTCACCGTCGATCTGTTCGTGGTGGGCTCAGACTCGGAGCTGCTGACGCTGAGCGACACGGACTTCCTGCTCGACGACCGTGAGCTCGGCACCACCGGGACCCACTTGGACTACAGTCTCACCGGCGTTCAGGTCTACACGCAGTCGAGTGCGGGCCGGTACTCGGCGATGTTCCTGCTCGACCAGAGCGGTAGCATCACCGGAACCGACCCGACGGACGTGCGCATCGACGCTGCGAAAGTGTTCAAGCGTAATCTCGGCGT
This sequence comes from Vicinamibacterales bacterium, assembly GCA_965204675.1. Lineage (GTDB taxonomy): Bacteria > Acidobacteriota > Vicinamibacteria > Vicinamibacterales > UBA8438 > JAJEEA01. Next base: position 1,890,933 of record OZ242003.1, on the reverse strand, counting down.
CGGCGACGAGGTGGGGCTGATGGCGTTCGCGTCCAACGGCAACCTGCCACACAGCCCCGTCACCCTCTGGACCACTTCGAACGGCAGCCGGTTCAGCAGCGCTCCGTCGGCGTTCGACACAGCGCTCGACAGCTTGCCGGACCTCGAGGGCGGCGGCACTCCCCTGTACGACGCAAGCAGGTTGGCGGTCGCTACCACGGCGACTCACGCGAACAACACGAACCGGGTCGTCATCGTGTTCACCGATGGAGAAGACACCTCGAGCAGGGCGTCGCTCAACGACGCCATCCAGTACGCCAAGCAGCAGAACATCCCGCTCCACACCGTCGCGCTCTCGGCCGGCGTGGACATCGGCGTGTTGTCGAGGATGGCGGGAGAGACGGGAGGCTCGTTGACCTACGCCAGCGACGCGAGGCGACTCATCTCATACTACGGCGCGCTGGGTCCGTACCTGTCGGGTGCCGGCCGCTTCTATCGCACAACCTGGTCGGTGCTGGCGCGGGGCGGCACCTTTGCCTTCCGCCGAGGCAGCTCCATGACCGACTACATGGAGATCGAGATTCCGGGCACCAACATTTACCTACCGTTCCGTCTCGCTTTCTAGATCTAGAGTGTCCCGTCACCCGGAGTTCAATGAATCCCGCGGGACTGGCTGCCCGAGGGCTCAGAGATCTCGGCCACTTCGTGGGGCGGCGCGTCCAGGACGTCCTGGAGCTTGGCCGAGGCGGCCTGCGTGACGCCGACCCCGGCGGCGAGGGTCGGGCGCCCGCCAAAGGACTCGCCGCTGGTCGTTGTCACGGCCAGAGGTCGGCCAGGCCAAAGCTCACGGCTTCGAACGGGGCGATCCGGACGGGCTCGTCGTCGGCAGCGGCTGCGATCCTCGCCCACTTCCCTGCGGTGAGCTCGAACGCTTCGAGCGTGCGCTCGGCAGGGTCGACGAGCCACAGGTAGCGTACACCCTCTCGTGCGTACACCGGGCGCTTGGCTTCGAGGTCGAGCTTGCGGGTCGATGGCGAGAGGATCTCGCAGACCCAATCCGGAGCGAGCGTGAAGTACGCGGTTTCCGGATAGCTCGGCATCCGGGCCCGGCGCCAGCCTGCAAGGTCCGGGACGAGGATGTCGTCTCGGAGGTGCAGCTCGGGCTCGACGATGATCCACCAACCGCCGGGACCCCCGCGGCCGAACTGGAACGCCGGGCCGAGATCCATCTCGAGCGCCGAGGCCGCCAGCGCATGCGGCGCGGCCGGCCGTGGATTGGTGTACAGCGCGCCATCGACGATCTCGGCCACCTGGTGGGGCGGTGCGTCGAGCACGTCCTGGTACGTCGCCCGTGGCCGTGCGTCGGGGTCTCGCCTTGGCGTTGCCGTCGTCATGGCGTCGTGCCTGCCGGTCGGTCCAGTGTACACACGACCCGAGGTCGCCAGGCCTCGCCAACCTACTCGGCCGGGACGACTTTCGGCGGCCAGAGATCGCCGAGGCTGAAGGTGACCGCGTCGAAGGGTCGGACGCGGACGGGAGCGTCATCCTGCGCGGTGGCGATCAGCACCCATTCGCCCTCGCGCAGCTCGAAGGCCTCCAGGGTGCGGTCGGCCGGGTCGACGAGCCACAGATGACCCACCTGTTCGCGCCCATAGGCCGCGCGCTTGCCGTGGAGGTCGAGCTTCCGGGTCGACGGCGAGAGCACTTCGCACACCCAGTCGGGGGCCAGCGTGGCGTACGGCGCGTCGGGAAAGAGAGGCATCCGCCCGCGCCGCCAACCGGCGAGGTCGGGTACGAGGATGTCATCGCCCAGATGCAGCTCCGGTTCGTCGATGATCCACCAGCCCCCGGGGCCACCCGCGTCGTGGTGAAAAGGACCGCCGATCTTCGTGCCCAGCGACGAGCTGGCGTGGGCGTGGCGCATGGCCGGACGCGGGTTCGTGTGGAGCACGCCGTCGACAACCTCGGCGACCCGATGGCGGGGGGCATCGAGCACGTCCTGGTAGGTCGCTCGACGGCGCTCAGCCGAGTCCTGCCGCGGGGCCGCGGTGACTGCTTCGCTCATGTCGCCTCTTCCGATAATGTCGCTTGCTGCGCGCCGTCGTCAAGCGGCTCCACTGCGCGCACGCCGGTCCGAGGGCGCGTATACTTGATGACATGGTCGAAACCCTCACAGCCATTGCGGCCGTGATCGGCGCCGTCGGTTCCGTCACCGCGGGCATCGGCGTGCTCATCGTCAACGGCAAGATCGACCGGCTGACGGGACGCGTCGACGCCCTCGAATCGACGATGCAGACCGTCCTCACGCTGATTGCCGGTCGGCCCGCGTCCGCGCCGACGCCACCCTCCGGCGACTGACTGCGGCGAGTACCCTGCGCGTACGGCTCCCACAACGCCAGCCGTCGCGGCGGTCGGGCAGCCGGAAGGACGGGACTCCCGTGAAGATGACGGCGCGTGCCATCTTCACCGAGCGGCCGCAGACTCACGGACCGCCCCACGAGATGGCGACGGCGATGAAGGCTCTACCCGTCCGGACGGAGAGCTGCTGGATCCGGGCTCGCCGGCGCGGTGGCGCCGCCTTGCGTAGAGACACGGGCCGGGCGGGCAGTCCGTCCCGCCTCACGTTCACGCCGGTCGCTGTCGGCGACGATCTCGGCCGCGCCGACCTCGACGATCTCCCGGTCTTCCGGGGTGAAGTGCCTGGTCAACTCGTTCCACGGATCATGTCCGCTCATCGCTTCGGGCCTCCCCGCGCGCCGGCGCGACGGCGCTCGTCTCCGATCTCGCGGAGGTACTCATCCTGGGTCGCATCGGCCCGGGGGACGTAGTCGCGGTAGAAGCGCTCCGCAACGGCAACTACCACCGGCCGGCGACCACGCCGGGCGCGACGCGGCCGATCCGGGTCAGGCGACCGCGTGCAGGCCCTTCTTGGCGACCAGGGTCAACAGCTTGAGTGAAGCGCCACGCGGGCGCCTGTCGCCGCGCTCCCACTGGCTCACCAGTCCCGGGGTGACGTTCAGATACCGGGCGAAGACAGCCTGGCTTGCCCCTTCCCGGAGGCGAATCCGTTTGATCTGTCGCGGATCGAGGCTCTCGACCGGCGTCAGGCACATCGCGTCGAAGGTCTTCATGGTCCGCTTCTCGAGGACGCCCGCCTCGGCGAGATCCAGCGCGGCCTCGTGAACGGCCCCCAGCGCGGGGCTCGCATACTGTTCATCCATGTCATTCGATCTCCTTGATCGCTCCACGCCCTGCCGCCACCGACAGATCCCTGTCCTCGAGACCCAGCAACTCGCGAGCGAGCGCACGGAAGGCCTGGAGTTCGTCTCGGCGGATAAACGAAGAAGGCCCTGCCTTTCCGCCGGAACAGGATGATGGTTCTGAACCCGCCGGACTTCCCCTCGCCCGAACGCGCAATGCGCTGCTTGATCACGCCGCCGCCGAGATCGGCATCGATCTCACCGTGATCGGCTCGATGCGCAGCTTCTCGCAAATCGTCGTCGGTGATCCGCTCGCGCCGCGCGAACCGGTCGAACGCCTTGGTCTTGAAGACGCGCATTCACTTCTCATGCGGGGCCACCCGCGTCGTGGTGAAAAGGACCGCCGATCTTCGTGCCCAGCGACGAGCTGGCGTGGGCGTGGCGCATGGCCGGACGCGGGTTCGTGTGGAGCACGCCGTCGACAACCTCGGCGACCCGATGGCGGGGGGCATCGAGCACGTCCTGGTAGGTCGCTCGACGGCGCTCAGCCGAGTCCTGCCGCGGGGCCGCGGTGACTGCTTCGCTCATGTCGCCTCTTCCGATAATGTCGCTTGCTGCGCGCCGTCGTCAAGCGGCTCCACTGCGCGCACACCGGTCGCCGCCGGTCGTTGGGTCCGTGGCTTGGCTCGCCACCACGGGAGCCCTCCAACTCGTCAGGCGGCAGAGGTATAGACTTTCCGACGGGACCGCCCGGAGCGTTGGAGGGAGCAATGAGGAACTTTGGACATGCCGGGGTGCTCGGTGCATTGCTGCTGGCCGCGCCACTGACCGCGACCGCGCAGCCGGTCGAGCCGCAAGAGCAGGCCGAGGCCGACGAAGCGCCGCAGTTCGCCGAAGAGGTCACCGTCACCGTCACCGCCCGCAAGCGCGAGGAGAACGTCCAGGCGGTGCCGTTCTCGGTGGCGGCGCCGTCCGGGCAGGCCCTGCGCAACCGCGGGGCCGAGACCATCGAGGACGTCTCCGCCAACGTCGCCGGCTTCTCCGTCCAGAACCTCGGCCCAGGCCAGAGCCAGGTCGCGATGCGCGGCGTCTCCGCCGGCCAGATCGTGCGCGACCAGCCGGGGGTCAAGGAGCAGGTCGGCGTCTACCTCGACGAGTCGGTGGTCTCGATGTCGCTGTTCACGCCCGACCTCGACCTGTTCGACATGTCGCGGGTCGAGGTGCTGCGCGGCCCCCAGGGGACCCTGTTCGGGTCGGGCTCGCTGTCGGGCACGGTGCGCTACATCACTAACCAGCCGGTCCTCGGCGTCACCGAGGGGACGGGCGAGCTCGGCTTCGGCTCGCTCGCCGGCGGCGGGCTCGGCAACGACGCGAAGCTCGCAGTCAACGTGCCACTCGGGTCGGCGGCGGCGCTCCGCGTCGCCGTCTACAACACCGCCATCGGCGGCTTCGTCGACGCCGTGCAGCCCGACCTGAGCGTCCGCGAGAACGTGGACGGCGGCCGGCGCACCGGCGCCCGCGCGGCGGTGCTCCTGCAGCCCAACGAGCAAGTCTCGCTCACGCCGCGGCTCGTCTACCAGGACGTGTCGATGAACGGCTGGAACCGGATGGACGCCTACAACATCCTCGCCAATCCGTTCACGACCACGCGGCCCGCCGTCTCGCTGGAAGACCGGCAGCAGTTCACGCAGATCGACGAGCCCTACACGGACCGGTTCGTGCTCGGCGACCTGACCGCCGAGCTCGACTTCGGTGACGTCGTGCTGACCCAGATCACCTCCGTCACCTACCGCGACGTCGAGGTGGTGCGCGACGCCTCGGCGCTCGGCGGCAGCGTCTCGTTCAGCCCGTTCGGCGCGCCGGAGGCGGGCTACACCCTCGACTTTCCCCTCGTCGACGCCACCACCGCCGAGGGGTTGACGCAGGAGGTCCGCCTCGCGGGCGGCGGCGAGCGGGTGGACTGGATGTTCGGCTCCTTCTACGGCGCCTCCGAGCGCCGGTACGGGCAGAGCGCCCACGCGAAGGACTACGTGGCCGTCAACGGCCCCGCCGTCACCGACTTCCTGCGGGCGGTGACGGGCATCCCGGACCTCGTCTGGTCGGGGTCGCGCCCGCTGGCCGGCCATCCCGACACCGAGGAGCTGTTCTTCTCCGATCTCGACTACGACTTCGAGCAGCTCGCCTTCTTCGGCGAGGCGACGGTGGCCGTCACCGACCGGCTCAGCCTGACCGGCGGCCTCCGCTGGTACGACTTCGACGAGGAGCGCACGCAGGTGTTCGACGGCCTGTTCGCCGACCCGCTCGACAGCGCAGGAACGACGTCGGCGAGGGGCGTCGCGCCGCGCGTCATCGCCAGCTACGACGTCACCGCGGCGACGCAGATCAACGCGCAGGTATCGAAGGGCTTCCGCCTCGGCGGCATCAACGACCCCCTCAACACCCCCATCTGCTCCGAGGCGGACCTCGCCACCTTCGGCGGCCGGGGCACCTGGGAGGACGAAGAGCTGTGGAATTACGAGGCGGGCGTCAAGTCGACGTTCCTGGACGGCCGGGGCACGTTCAACGCCTCGGGCTTCTACATGGACATCCGCAACCTGCAGGCGACCCTCACCGCCGGCACCTGCTCGTCGCGCATCATCTTCAACGTGCCCGACGCGCGCAGCGCCGGGGTCGAGCTGGAGCTTGCCGCCCAGCCCACCACGTTCTTCGACTTCGCGGTCTCGGCCAGCGTCGCCGACGCGCGGCTGCAGTCGACGATCACCTCGACCGATGCCGACGGCACGGTGGGCGTCGTGTCGGGCATCGAGGCGGGCCGGCGCCTGCCGACCACGCCCCGCTTCCAGGCCGCCGCGGCGGCCACGTGGCGCTGGCTGGCCGGCGGGGGCTGGGTCGGCTACGTCAGCGGGACCTTCCAGCACGTCGGCGCGCGCTACACGCAGGTCGGCGACCAGGCGGCGGGCTTCGGCTCCGTCGACCTGACGGCGCTGTCGCCGGCCCTGCGCCCCGGCGCGCACGTCGGCGGCCCGCTGACGCAGGGCGCGTTCACCTTCGATCCGGAGCTGCCCGCCTACAACATCCTCAACACCCGCATCGGCTTTCTGAACGGCCGCTGGGACATCGCCTTCTTCGTCGACAACGTGACCGACGAGCTGGCGCTGCTGGCCCTCGACCAGGAGCGGGGCACGCTGGCCCGGGTCGGCTACCTGACGAACCGGCCGCGCAGCTTCGGCGTCAGCACCCGCATCGACTTCTGAGCACCGACGATCCGACAAAGCGAAACCTGAGGCTCGACCGACTCCTGCAACGCCGGCGGACGCCGGACCACCCCTGGATTCCTTGAACAGGCGTGATCGACCGCCTCCAGGCCGAGATCTCGTCCACGACCGGACACGGCGCTGCGGGGTCCCAGAGTACTGGGCTCTCGCGGCTGCCAAGGCGCAGGAACTGTACCTCCCTCCGCGCTGGCGCGCTGCCGACCCATTGGGTGCATTCCCCGCAACCGCCGCAGTCCCCGTTCTCAGCCGAACAGCCGCCGAAGCCAGTTGCTGAACTGTTGCGCGGGTAGCGCTGCAGCATCCAGGTCGCCAATGCCGATGGCTGCACCCATTTTGCGAGGCTCTTGGCGCGTCGCGAGCCAGGCGTGGATTTGTGCGCGCAGAACCTTCTTGAACTTCCGGTCGGCCACGGGGATGCCGTCAATGTACTCTTGCGCCCGTGGCCAGACTGGATCACCAACAGGTATCAGTTGCTCGATGAAGTTCTCGAGTTCGCCGGTCGTCTGATTGTCGGGCATCAACCAGATCCCCACTCGGGGTCTCACTCCGAGGATCGTTCCCGACCGCACCATCTGTGTCGGCACCTGCCCAACAGCCTGCGCCACCTGATGCAGTATTTCCGCCCACCGATCGGTCGGACGGTCGTTCGCATCCACCAGAATGCCGAGGGCAGTCCGGCCGGACACTTTTATTTCCGGACCGATTGCTGACTTGAGGTTCTGGAATCCCCTCTTGTCGATGATGTCGAATGCTGGCATGTTCTGGTGACGCCGGCATAGATGCCGAACGACGTGCTCGTCGCTGGCTCCTTCTACCAGCAGGACCTTGCGGGCCGGCAACTCGTCGAGCATTGCAGGCTCACCGGACCTCGATGCCTTGGGCGGCCACGGTCTCGAGTTGTTCTTCGGTGTACTCGATGGCCCGCACCTGGTCGTTCTCTCGTTCAAGGCGCAAGTAGACACCCTCGACTTCTTCGATCTCGGCCGCCGCTCTCGCGAAACCCCTCACGCAATCGCTACTGTGGGTGGTTGCCAGCACCTGCACGTTGTGTTGGTGCGCGGCAGACAGAACCATGCGCCAGAAGTCGCGCTGAACGGTGTAGTGGATCCCGTTTTCCGCTTCATCAACCACCAGGAAACCGTTCCGGCTATGAGCGAGGGCGAGCCCGGCTGCGAACAGGCGCGTGATGCCATCGCCCAGGCTCTTGAGGGAGACGGGGCGAGAGTGTCCCCGGAGCTTCACGACCACGCGGCGGCCAATCCCGCTTCCGCGGTAGGCAGGCTCCTCGTCCCCGACTACGGCGACGCGCTCTATGCCGTCACCCGTCAGGCGCAATGCCTCTAGTGAGAGGTCCTCCTTGTCGGTCAGGGCCACGCTGTCCCAAAAGCGGGCGAGCTTGCTGTTGGCCGGCAGGCCCGGCCCCAGGGATTCGCATTCGATGAGTGGCCACTCCCTTTCTTCCATGCTGGACTGGACCAGACTGCGCGGATAACGCCGCGGCCGGGTGAAGCGGGAATCATGCCCGACAGGCAGCCAGAGCAGTTTCTGTTCACCGCGGTAAGAAACTTTGATGAGCCCCTGGACCTCGTCGCGCGTCGACAACTCCACGAATATCTCCTTCTGATCGGGCGACAAGTCGCTTGGTGTGGAGATCGCGATGCGAAGGTCGTCGGTCCCGGGTTGCGGGCCGATCGTGATGGGCTGATCCGGGGTTGGGGCCCGACCGTGAAAAAGGGCGGCGTAGTCCGGAGAGGCGACGGGGTCGTGATCGTCGTCGAGCGCGGTTGCGTACTCCTCACGTTTGTTCAGCAAGTCGTACAACACGCCGGCGCGCCCTCGCGCCGCATGGACACGTACGGCCTCGAGAACGGTGGTCTTGCCCACTCCGTTCCGACCTCCGAGCAGGGTGACGCGGCCCAATCGCCCGATGGAGAGACGATCGATCCCGCGGAAATTCCTGATCGACAGATCGGGAAGGTGCAGGCCGTTCTTGCGTTCGTCGGACATCGGCGCTACCAGTGTAGCGCCCCAGGCGGCATGGGTGCCAGAGGGGCCGCCTGCGCGGACCTCGAGCTCGTCCGCGGAACCTCCCCTCATCATCGATGGTACCGCATCCGGCTCCGCGAGGGCGGTGAGGGGTCGGGCGCCCGCCAAAGGACTCGCCGCTGGTCGTTGTCAGGGCCAGAGGTCGGCCAGGCCAAAGCTCACGGCTTCGAACGGGGCGATCTCGGCCACTTCGTGGGGCGGCGCGTCCAGGACGTCCTGGTACGTCGCCCGTGGCCGTGCATCGGGGTCTCGCCTTGGCGTTGCCGTCGTCATGGCGTCGTGCCTGCCGGTCGGTCCAGTGGACACACGACCCGAGGTCGCCAGGCCTCGCCAACCTACTCGGCGGGGGCGACTTTCGGCGGCCAGAGATCGCCGAGGCTGAAGGTGACCGCGTCGAAGGGTCGGACGCGGACGGGAGCGTCATCCTGCGCGGTGGCGATCAGCACCCATTCGCCCTCGCGCAGCTCGAAGGCCTCCAGGGTGCGGTCGGCCGGGTCGACGAGCCACAGATGACCCACCTGTTCGCGCCCATAGGCCGCGCGCTTGCCGTGGAGGTCGAGCTTCCGGGTCGACGGCGAGAGCACTTCGCACACCCAGTCGGGGGCCAGCGTGGCGTACGGCGCGTCGGGAAAGAGAGGCATCCGCTCGCGCCGCCAACCGGCGAGGTCGGGTACGAGGATGTCATCGCCCAGATGCAACTCCGGTTCGTCGATGATCCACCAGCCCCCGGGGCCACCCGCGTCGTGGTGAAAAGGACCGCCGATCTTCGTGCCCAGCGACGAGCTGGCGTGGGCGTGGCGCATGGCCGGCCGCGGGTTCGTGTGGAGCACGCCGTCGACAACCTCGGCGACCCGATGGCGGGGGGCATCGAGCACGTCCTGGTAGGTCGCTCGACGGCGCTCAGCCGAGTCCTGCCGCGGGGCCGCGGTGACTGCTTCGCTCATGTCGCCTCTTCCGATGATGTCGCTTGCTGCGCGCCGTCGTCAAGCGGCTCCACTGTGCGCACGCCGGTCTGAGGGCGCGTATACTTGATGACATGGTCGAAACCCTCACAGCCATTGCGGCCGTGATCGGCGCCGTCGGTTCCGTCACCGCGGGCATCGGCGTGCTCATCGTCAACGGCAAGATCGACCGGCTGACGGGACGCGTCGACGCCCTCGAATCGACGATGCAGACCGTCCTCACGCTGATTGCCGGTCGGCCCGCGTCCGCGCCGACGCCACCCTCCGGCGACTGACTGCGACGAGTACCCTGCGCGTACGGCTCCCACAGCGCCAGCCGTCGACGACGTCCGTGTCGTGGTACTGGTGAGTCCCTCCGTCAGTGGTAGTCGATCAACTCGACATCGTGGACAGGAGATGGCGACGGCGATGAAAGCTCTACCCGTCCGGACGGAGAGCTGCTGGATCCGGGCTCGCCGGCGCGGTGGCGCCGCCTTGCGTAGAGACGCGGGCCGGGCGGGCAGTCCGTCCCGCTTCACGTTCACGCCGGTCGCTGTCGGCGACGATCTCGGCCGCGCCGACCTCGACGATCTCCCGGTCTTCCGGGGTGAAGTGCCTGGTCAACTCGTTCCACGGATGATGTCCGCTCATCGCTTCGGGCCTCCCCGCGCGCCGGCGATCGTCTCCGATCTCGCGGAGGTAATCAATGACGCACACGACAGGTGGGACCGTCCGGCGCCGCCCGCCGACCTGTGACGAGGTGCCGTCGCCTCCCCGGCGCGGCAGACCGGGTAGAATCGGGCCGCGCCGGGGCGACGAGGTGGACCCTTGCAGAGTGCCGACGACCTGCGGCGGGAGAACGAGGCGCTCCGGCGGCGCATCGCCCGCATCGAGGCCGACCTCGAGAGGCTCGAGCGGCTGCGGGCCGAGCTGCTGGGCGCGGTGGGTCACGAGCTGCGCGTCCCCGTGACCGCCATCAAGGGCTCGGCGGCCACGGTGCTGGGCGCCGCGGCCGACCTCGACCCGGCCGAGATGCTGCAGTTCTTCCGCATCATCGACGAGCAGGCCGACCACCTGGGCAGCCTCATCGCCGACCTGCTCGCCCGAGCCGCCCCCACGCCGCCGGCGGCCGGCGGCGCCCGCGGCGGCGGCGGTGCCCGCGGCGGCGGCACCCGCGGCGGCGATGCCGGCGGGGGCGCGCCGGCCGGGTCCCGCGACGAGCGACACCAGACGCCCGTCCTGGTGGTCGACGACGACCCCCAGACGCTAAGCTACGTGTGCGACGCCCTGTCGGCGGCGGGCTATGCGCCGCTGGCCGCGGACGACCCGGCGAAGCTGCCCGAGCTCGTGAGGGCGAAGAAGCCCCGGCTCGTCCTGCTCGACCCCGCGCGCCCCGGGGCCGACGGGATCGAGCCGATGCAGCGCATCCGCGGGCTGGCCGACGTTCCGGTCATCTTCATCTCGGGCTACGGCCGCGACGAGACCATCGCGCAGGCCCTCGAGCAGGGCGCCGCCGACTACATCGTCAAGCCCTTCTCGCCGACCGAGCTGACGGCGCGGGTGCAGGCGGCCCTGCGCCGGCTCGCCGAGCGCGTCCCCTACCGGGTGGGCGACCTCGCCATCGACTACGAGCAGCGCCGGGTGACGGTGGCCGGCCGCCGGGTCGACCTGACGGCCATCGAGTACGAGCTGCTGCGGGTGCTCTCGACCGCCGGGGGGCGGGTGTCGACGGTCGACGCGCTCTTGCGGCAAGTGTGGGGCGGGCGGCGGGCCGGCGACCCCAAGCTGCTGCGCGCCTTCGTCAAGCGGCTCCGCCGCAAGCTGGGCGACGACGCGGCCCGCCCCGCCTACATCTTCACCGAGCGCGGGGTCGGCTACCGCATGGCCGCGCCCGGCGACCCGGGCGACGACCCTTCCCCGTAACCGCCGTCCTGCGCCCTGCGCCGGCCGTGGAGGCCGAACGAACGCGGTTTCGGTTCGGCGCGCCCGGCCGGGCAGCATGCCGAGCGGGACCGCCCCACCTGACCGCCTACCCCCGGTGCTCGCGGAAGCGGAACGTCGCCTCCGACTGCTGGCGGGTGAGCTGCAGGGTGACGAGGGCGGTGCGGTGGGGGGCGAAGAAGCGGGCGATGGCGTCGCGGGGAATGCGGACGCCGCCCCGGCCGCCGGTGCCGAGGGTGGTGAACCCCACCGGGGTTCGCTCGTCGAGCTCGGGATAGGCGGTGATGCTGAGGCTCAGGGCCTCGTGCACCTTGTCGATGGTGCGGGCGAGGCGGGTGCAGTCGACGTAGACGCTGCGGTACGAGGCGTCGCCCGAGTACTTGTGCACCTTGCGGATGGCCGACTCGTGGAAGAGCCGCGCCACGAGGTCGCCGTGGTCGTGGTCGTCCTCGTAGAACTCGAGCAGGTGGTCGTCGACGCCCACCCCGTACTGGTCGCGCACGTGCACCACGGTGTTCTGAAAGCCGTGGTTGCGGGCGTCGCGGCGGGGGGCCTCGGGCCGTAGCGCGCGGTTGCCGGCGTCCAGCTCCTGCCGCCACGCCTCGAACCCGTCGTCGTCGACGGTCAGCCCGCGGACGATCTTGTCGAGCAGGTCGCCGTCGGGGGTGTCGCGCCCGCCCTCGCCGATGGGGCGCCGGCGGTGCGACAGGGTGATGGTGCCGTGGTTGTGGTGCTCGAGCAGGCCGAACGCGGTCGACCCCGACGATTCCTCCAGCGTGTACTCGACGCCGAGGCCGCCCGACCGCGGCCGCGCGGGAAACACCGCGCCGATGCGCACGCATTCCAGGTTGGCGGTCGACGCGCGCACGGTCCCGTCCGAGCCGTCCTCGTTGGCGATCGACGAGATGCCGCGGAAGCCGCGGTTGCCGACGAGCACGGTGCACAGCACGTTGCCGGGCCGGTACATGGTGCCGCCGCGCCCGAAGCGGTCGCGCTCGGCGAGCCGCCACGTGTAGGGGCTGGCGAGCTCGAGCCCCCGCAGGATGTGGGTGCCGGTCTCGAACGCCCGCCCCTCGGGCTTCTTGGCGACAAAGCCCTTGTAGACGCGGCCGATGAACGAGCGGCCCTTGTGGGCGAGGTGCGAGCCGAAGTTGGCGGGGGCCAGCATGACGAGGTGCTTCACGGGCGCCCGGGCCGGCGCGTAGTGCCGCGCGAGCCAGTCGCGGATGACGAGGCCGCCGGTGCTGTGGACGACGGCATCGACGGCCCCCTTGCGCCGCGGCAGCCCGTGGCGGCGCCACGCCACGTCCATCGCCTCGGCGACGTCGTCGAAGCGCACCTCGTCCTCCATGCTCACATAGTCGGCGAGCGAGACGATGGCCACCTCGCGCTCCAGCCGGGCGCGCAGCAGCCGGGCCAGGGGCTCGAAGGTCCGGGACGTGTCGCTCCAGCCGTGCAGGATGACGATGGGTCGTTCGGCCATGTCGCGCCGCCTCCGCGGGTTCCGCTGGTAGCCGCCTGACGACGGCCGGTGCCGCCGCCACCCCGGCCGCCCCGATGCGGGCGCCGGCCATCCACCCGATCGGTCCGGGCCGGGTGCTCCTCACGACGGCCGGCGCCGCCACCCCGGCCGCCCCGATGCGGGCGCCGGCCATCCACCCGATCGGTCCGGGCCGGGTGCTCCTCGTCGGCGGGGCATCCGTGCTCCGCAGGCCGCGCGCGTGTCCTTCATCGCACGGCCGACAGCGGCACACCCTATCACGTTTTGCCGCGCAACGATGATAACGACGTGCAAAATGGTGTGCAGTTTCACGGCACTGGCGCCGATACCTGAAACATGTCTCTCGAACGGCAGACCCGACGACTCGAAGCGGGCGGCGCCGCTCGCCGTCGTCGTCGCCCTCGGGAGCGGAGAGGCGGCCGCGCAGCTCTCTGCTGACGACACGCTCGACGGCAACGGCCTGAAGGTGGAGATGACGGCGGCGCCGGCGGCCGGGGGAGCGCCCGGCGGCGGACGGTGGGACGACAGGCACAGGAGGTGAAGGGATGCTGGGTCAATTGAAGGGCGAGCTCGCCGAGCTCGACCGGGCGGCGCGGGCCGCCAAGGGCAGGGACGAGGACCTCGCCGGCATGGTCGCCGGCCTGAACCGCGCCCTGGGGGCCCTCTTTCGGGTCCTCGAAGAGGAGCGGCCGGGGACGGCGGCGCGCCTGCTGGCGGCCATCGACGAGGCGGCGGACGACCCGGTGGAAGGCTACAGCGAGCGGGTGACGGAGCGAATGGAGTCGACGCTCGGGTGCATCCAGGAGTTTCTGGTGGGCATCGGCAAGTTCACGAGCCCGAGAATCGCCCGAGCCAAGTGGTAGGCGGCACGCGCGTCTTCGCAGCGCCTCGCCGACGCGGGCCGCGACGAGGAACAGGCGGCACGCGCGTCTTCGCGGCGCCTCGCCGACGCGGGCCGCGACGAGGAACAGGCGGCACGCGCGTCTTCGCGGCGCCTCGCCGACGCGGGCCGCGACGAGGAACAGGCGGCACGCGCGTCTTCGCGGCGCCCCGTCGCCGCGGGCCGCGACGAGGCATGGGGAGACGTGGCGCAGGACGTCGGCCGGCGCCCCGTCACGACGCCTCCTCCCGCGGGTTGCACAGCACGCACGGCACGAGGGTCCAGGGCGTCGCCCCCACCCACTCCTCCACCTCGACCACGGCGGTGAAGTACCGCGCGTCGGGCCTCACGAGCCGGCAGGTCAGGGTGTGGAACGTGACCGCGGGCCTGCCTCCCGACAGGCTCCGCTCGGTCGAGAGCGGGTTGATAGCGAACCGCGGCTCCGCGTAGTCGGTGATCGCGGCATTGGCACGGCGGCGCTGCCGCCGGGCCTTGCGGGAACGTCGAACCATCAGATGGCGAGCATACCTCAGCGGCTCCCGTCGCGCAGCCCGGGCGCCGGCATCGGCCGCGGTCGACAGCGTCATGAACACACTGCCCAGGAAGCCCCGCGGCACGAAGCGCCGGGGCCGGCACCCCGACAAGGCCCTCTCGGCCGACTTCTGCCGGAACGTCGCCGAGGCCGGGCGCTACGCGGACGGCAACGGCCTCTACCTGCACGTCGACCCCTCGGGCGCCCGCCGCTGGGTGCAGCGCCTCGTCATCCGCGGCCGGTCCCGCGGGCTCGGCCTCGGCAGCTACACGCTGGTCTCGCTGGCCCAGGCCCGGCGAAAGGCCCTCGCCAACCGCAAGCTGGCGCGCCGGGGCGGCGACCCCCTCGGCCGCAAGCGAGACGCGGCGGGCGTCCCGACCTTCGAGCTGGCGGCCGGCAAGGTGCTCGACATCTACCGCGGGGCGTGGCGGGAGGGCGGCAACACCGCCAAGCAGTGGTGGTCCAGCATGCGCGACCACGTGTTCCCCCACCTCGGCGGCAAGACCGTCGACGAGGTGACGACGGCCGACGTCATGGCGACGCTGCTGCCCATCTGGACGACCCGGCACGTCACGGCGCGGAAGGTCCGCCAGCGCATCGGCACCGTCATGCGGTGGGCCATCGCGCAGGGCTACCGGCAGCACAACCCGGCCGGCGACGCGATCACGGCGGCGCTGCCGAAACGGCCCACGCCGGTGCAGCACCGGGCGGCGCTGCCCCACCGCGAGGTCGCCGCCGCCGTGGCCGCGACCCGGAACGCCGACGCGTGGGTCGGGACGCGGCTGGCGTTCGAGTTCCTCGTGCTGACGGCGGCGCGCTCGGCCGAGGTGCGGCTGGCGACGTGGGGCGAGATGGACCTCGTCGCGATGGTGTGGACGGTGCCGGCGCGGCGCATGAAGACGAAGCGGGCCCATCGGGTGCCGCTGCACGGCCGGGCGGTCGAGGTGCTGCGCGAGGCCGAGCGGCTTCGCGGGGCGGGCGACGACGCCGTCGACGAGGCGCTGGTGTTCCCGGCGGTTCGCGGCGGGGCGCTCGACGCCGCGGCGCTCTCGAAGCTGGTGCGGCGCCTGGGCATCGCGGCCGTGCCCCACGGCTTCCGGTCGTCGTTCCGCGACTGGGCGGCCGAGCGGACGAACCACCCGCGCGAGGTCGTCGAGGCGGCGCTGGCCCACGTGGTGAGGAACCAGACCGAGGCGGCGTACGCGCGGTCCGACCTGTTCGAGCGTCGCCGGCACCTGATGGAAGACTGGGAGCAGTACCTCGAGGTGGTGCGCGGGCAGGTCGTCCCCTGCGCCGCGGGCGAGCCGGCCCGCGCGGGGGCCGAGAGTCGATGAGGGTCTCGCGGTGGGCCCACGGCCGCGCGCTGCGCTCGCGAGGCGCCTCGTCGTCCGGCCACGGCCCGTCGGCACGCCGCCCGGGTCTCGCCGGCGCCCACGCCGTCAGAGGGCCAAGCGCAGTTGACCGTCGGCGCCGCGGCGCCCCGCGCCGGTCGCGACGCCCAGATAGCCGGCCCAGTCGTCCATCAGGCGGCGCCGGCGCTCGAACAGGTCGGAACGCGCGTAGGCCGCCTCCACCGGGTTGCGCACCGTGTGGGCCAGGGCGGCCTCGACCACCTCGCGCGGGTGGTCGGTCTCTTCCGCCGCCCAGTCGCGGAAGCTCGCCCGGAAGCCGTGGGGGACGGCGCCGAGGCCGAGGTCCTTCAGCGGCCCCGACAGCGCCATGTCCTTGAGCTGCCGGCCGCGGCCGCCCGGGAACACCAGGGGACCGCCGTCGCCCAGCCCCCGCGCCGCCTCGAGCAGCTCGACCGCGCGCCCGCACAGCGGCACCCGGTGCTCGCGGTTCGCCTTCATGCGGCCCGCCGGCACCGTCCACACCCGGCCGGCCCGGTCCATCTCGGTCCACCGCGCCCCGCGCACCTCGCCCGACCGCGCCGCCGTCAGCACCAGAAACTCGAACGCCAGCTTCACCACCGGCCGCACCTCGGCCCCCTGCACCGCCTCCACCGCCGCCGCCACCTCGCGGTGGTGCAGGGCCGCCATGTGCTCGACGCTCGCGCGCTGCCGGCCCAGCACCTGCTCGACGCGCTCGCAGGGGTTGTCGGCCCGGAACTCCATGGCCACCGCCCACTCCATCACCGCGTGCAGCCGCTGGCGCAACCGCCGGGCCGTCGTCGGCGCCCGGTGCCACACCGGGGCCAGCGTCTCGATGACATCGGCGCGGCTCACCTCGGACAGCCGCATGCGGCCGAGGCGCGGAAAGGCGTAGCGCTTCAGGCCCGACAGCCAGTCGCGGCTGTACTTCCGGTTGCGCCAGCCCGGCCGCACCTGGCTCCACACCCGCTCGGCCGCCTCGGCGAAGGTGGGCACGCCGCGCGCCCGCCGCTTCTCGGCCAGGGGGTCGCCGCCGGCGCGGGCGAGCCGGCGGTTGTCGACGGCCCGGGCCCGGGCCTCGTCGAGCGAGACCAGCGGGAAGCTGCCCAACCCCAGCTCGCGCCGCCGGCCGTGGATGAAGAGCCGCTGCACCCAGCTCCGGCTGCCCGACGGCTGCACGTCGAGGTACAGCCCGTGGCCGTCGCAGTAGCGGCCGGCCGCGGCGACCGTGCGCACGAAGGCCTCCGACAGCGCATTCCTCGGATGTCGCTTTCCCGGTGCCCCTAATCGCGTGTCGGTCACTCTACGCCCCCGCCTCGCCGTCGTTCGTACCGCTTTCCACCGTTCTTCCCGTCGTTATCCTGCCCTAATCGGTGGAAAATTCACGCTAAAGTTATACTCAGCCGCACGATCCGGGGTCAAGCCTGTAAACCACTACACCAAATAGCGTTACGGAGCTACAAGCCCAGTCCCCGGTCCCGACATACCGCTGGCGATGGTGGACTGATCCGATAACCCCCGCGGCCATTTCGCGAATTTTATTTCATCACCGGAGATTTCTGCAACCCGTGGCGGTAGGCGTTCGTCGGCCTCGCCGCCGCTCGTTCGTGCGCGATTCGCGGCGGAGCGCAGGAGGCCTGAAGACAGATGCGGAGCGGTAGTCGACATCGGGGGGAGGCAGGGGGCGGATGGTCTGGTTTCCCCCCGCTGCTGGCGACAAACGGACGGAATCACAAGGGAGATTGCGACATGCGGACAGGAGCGATTTTCGCGAGAGGCAGTTGCCGGGCGCTGAAGTGGATGGCGCTGTTCGGTGTGATGTTCTTCCTCGCGGGCGGCGACGGGTTGGCGCAGACGGCCACGACCCACACCACCGCGAACAGCTACAGCGAAACGATCGTGGTGGTGGAATTCAGCCACAATGTGTGGGGCAACGTGCCCGACGGCGCCTTCGCCGTGAGTACCAACTCCGTGGTCAGTGTCATGGGTCTGCCAGCGGCCAGTCCGGGTACCAGGTCGTTCACGATCCAGTTCAATAACGCCCTCGCTCCCGGGGACAACCTGGTCTACACCCCGCCCAGCACCGCCACGCTCAGGTTGATGAGGCCGGACACCCCCAGCGACCCCGATGCGGACCCGGACGAGGTGGCCACGTTCACCGCCGCCGTGACCGAGGAAAACAACCCCCCGGTTCTGCCGGCCATTCCGGATTTCGCTGTGATGTCCGGCACGACCTACACCGCCGCATCACCCGCGGCGACGTTGCCCAAGGTCACCGGTGCCAGCGGAAGGGGTACGATTACCTATGCCATCGACACGACCGCGCCCTTGCCTGCCGGCTTGACCGTCGCGTCGACTGACCCCACCAATGCCGATTTTGGAAAGATCACCGGATCACCGACAGTCCCGAACGGCACTACGGCCATCGTCAAATGGACAGCCACAGACAGCGATACGCCACCGGAAGAAATAGAGGGCGATTTCCGGGTCGTGGTGCAAGCGGTTCCGGGCATGCCGGGCGCCCTGACTGCGACGGCGGGTAGCGGCTCCGTCACGCTGTCCTGGAGTGCGCCGACGACAGGCGGCACGGTTACCGGCTACGAGTACGAGCAGACCGTTGGTGGTGTCAGTGGTGGCTGGATGCCCACGGGCACGGGAACGACCACTACGCTCACGTTGCGCGGCCTGACGAATGGCACTGCCTACGCCTTCCGGGTGCGGGCGGTCAACACCGCGGGCGGGGGCCCTGCGTCGAGCATCGTGACGGTGACGCCGGTTGCTGCAGTGGTGGTTCCGGGCATGCCGGGCACCCTGACTGCGACGGCGGGTGACGCCCACGTCACGCTGGACTGGACTGCGCCGACGACGGGCGGCGCGGTTACCGGCTACGAGTACGAGCAGACCGTTGGTGGTGTCAGCGCTGGCTGGATGTCCACGGGCACGGGAACGACCACTTCGCACACGGTGAGAAGCCTGACGAACGGCACCACCTACGCCTTCCGGGTGCGGGCGGTCAACACCGCGGGCGGGGGCCCTGCGTCGAGCATCGTGACGGTGACGCCGGTTGCTGCAGTGGTGGTTCCGGGCATGCCGGGCACCCTGACTGCAGTTGCGGGCAACAAGACCGCGACTCTGTCCTGGTCTGCGCCGACGACGGGAGGCATGGTCGCGAGCTACGAGTACCAGCAGACCGTTGGTGGTACCCCTGGCGCCTGGATGCCCCTCACTACGCTGGCGACGGCGACGGGCACGATGTGGACGTACACGGTGACCGGCCTGATGAACGGCGTCACCTACAGCTTCCAGGTACGAGCCCGCAACGCTGCAGGCCCTGGCGATGTGTCGAACATCGTGACCGTGACGCCGGCAGCCGGGCCAGCAAGAGGTATCCGCTCTGTTTCGATCGGTACCATCGGAGAAGGAGGCCAAGCCCAGGCGACGGTGTCTCTCACCGGGCCAGTACCGGCGGGGCAGTTCGTAAGGGTCAAGCTCCGTCTGGTGGGCAAGAGCCATACGCGCCAGAACACGCCGTCCGGCGCAGTGACAGGGGTCCTCCCCTCCATCCCGAGCAGGCAGTCGGGTGGTGTTCGCACGGATCTGTCGGGAGAATTGGACACCGCCGACTACGACGCCAACGTCGCCGGCGAGCTGACGATTCAGGCCGGCCAGAGCTCCGGTCAGGTCACGGTCTACGCCACCACGGACGACGATGCGGAGGACGAGGTGCTTCTTCTGCAGGTCATCCCGGACAACCGGATGTTCGAGCCCAGCAGCGATCACCCGTCAATCGCTCGCACCCTCGGTGGGGCGGAGAAACTCTTCTGGATCGATGACAGCCATACCCAAGGCTATGCTCTGACGGCGGTGCCCAGCAAGATCTACGAAGCGGGCAATCGAGCTACCGTCAGCACCGTGCACTTCACGCCGAACTTCCGGCGGGTTGACGACCTGATGACGAGGGTCACGCTGACTTCAAGCCATTCGTCGTACTCGGCGCTGTTCCCCAACGATAGCAACACCATGTTGCTGCCGGCGGGTGCGGCGGGCGTCACCGCCCAGTTCCAGCTCATTCCTCGGAGGCGGCCCCTCGCAGCGTGCACGTGCGACGGCGACAGGATGGACGACGAGGTCACCGTCAACGCGGTGATCGGCGGCGTGGTCGTGGCCTCGACGACGATCTCGGTGGTGGACGTCCACAAGCTGCCCGAGATCACGGTGACGGCCATGACGGAGAGCGGCGCCGGTCCGCTGACGGAACTGGCAGAGGGCACCAAGTACAAGGTGAAGGTGGAGGCCAACCGGAACAAGCCGTCCGGCGAAATCACCGACGAGACGGTGACCGTCACGTTGCCGCTGGCGGACAGCAGCGTCGCCATGGCCGAGGACTACCGCCTCACACCTTCATCCGTGAGCATCAGCGGCGACTCGAACGACCAGTCCAAGACGTTCACCTTGGAGGTGCTGGGCGGCGACGGCGACATCGGTGAGGAAATGCTCGTACTGGACGCCATGGTCAAGGGCAGCAAGAGCGTCAACGGCGGCGGAACCGAGATGAAGGGGATGCTGTCGGTGACGCTGGTCGACACCACGACGCTCAACGTCGAGCCCAAGTCCGATGCCGAGGTGAAGTTGGCGGTCACGGAGGCCAGAAACGAGGCCGAAGGCGCCGACAACCTGTGGACGGCGGGTGACGACGACGTGTCGATCATGCTCGGCAACCTGTTCAAGCTGCCTTCCACGGGCTTCAACATCTCGGCTGACGCCATGTCGGCGGACACCGAGGTCGTGATGGCCGAGGCCGATTCGACCGGCGTGACCGTGAAGGCGATGGGACCGGGAACGACCATGGTCACGGTCACGGCGACGACGGCGGCCAAGACTGCGTCCACGCAGGTTTCGGCGAACATCGCCACCGTCACGTTCGAGATCATGGTCGACAAGCTGGACCTCGTGCTCATGCTGTCCGGACCCCAGGACAACATGAACCTCGTAGAGGGCGACATGCCGCATGCCAACGGCACGCCGGCCAGCGCCACGTTGACGGTGACGGCCAACCAGAAGGTCGCCGATGACATCGAGGTGATGATCATGCGCGACCGGTCCAAGAGCACGGCCAGCGAGGACGACTACGAGGTCGGGATGCTCACGATCGAGGCCGGCGAGATGAGCGGCACAACCATGGTGATGGCCGTCAAAGACGACATCATGGAGAACGTGGACAACATGCCGGAAGAGCTCGTGCTCTACGCCATGGCCGGCGACATGGAGGTCGAGGGTGAGGTGACGCTCTACCTCTGGGATTATCCGGTCCCGGCCCTGCCGATCATCGCGCAGCTCCTGCTGGCGGGCATCCTGGGCATCGGCGGATACCGTCGGTACCGGCGGCGGTAGCGTTCGGCGGCGTTCGTAATCTCCCACAGCCCCCTCTCCCCCGACGCCCCGGGGGGGAGGGGGTTCTTCCTTCCGGGGGCCGAATCGTTCCGCGGGCTCCTGCCGGCCTCAGGCCGTGCTCCATCGCGAGATCGACCGGCGGTCGGCATGGCGGGCGCTGGAATCGCACGGGAGGCGCAAGGATGCTGGCTGACCTGAAGAACCGGCTCGCCGATCTCGAGCGGGCCGCGCAAGCCGCCGAGGGCCGGGACGACGAGCTCGCAGGCATGGTGGCGGGGCTGAACCGGGCGTTCGGGGCCCTCTGCCGCGTCCTCGAAGAGGAGCGCCCCGGCCGGGCGGTGCGGCTGCTCGCAACGCTCGACGAGGCCGAGGCCGACCCGGTCCAGGGCTACCGCGACCGGGCAACCGGGAAGATGCGGTCGATGCTCGGGCGCATCCGGGAATATCTGCTGGGCATCGGCAAGTCGACGGGTCCGAGAATCGCGCGGGCCAAGTGGTGAGACGGCCCGTCCCCGCCCGGACGAGTGCCACATTCGCGGAGGGTGCCGGTGGTTGAGCCCGACGGGTCGCAACAGGTGCCCGAGCGAAGCAAGCGGCGGCCGGCCTACACGCGAGACAGCAACATCGCGGTGATGATACGGTTGCTGGAGAAGGGCGAGGTGCTTCCCGAACCGCGGCGACGCCGGCGGGCGGTCGTGGCCGGCATCGTCATCGCCGTCGTCGTGGTCGCCCTGATATTCGCAACGCGGGGGTTCCTCGCCGGTTGAGCAACACGAGACGGCGCGGGCTCGGTCGACAGCACCTTCGACATCGAGGTCGGCGGAGCGTCCAGGCATCGAGAAGGCTCCTGCCGCAACGGCAGCCCGTCACAACCCCAGCAGCCGCCGGCCGCGGCCCGGCACGCGGTCGAGCAGCCACTGCATGCCCGCGCCCGTTCGTCCTCGGGCTGGCGAGCTCGCTCCACCTCTTTCCATCGCCGCGTAGCCTATCAGGAATCCCCAGGCCGGGCCGTGGGGCGGCGGGGTTAGTTGGTGCGAGGGGCGGGCATTCACGGAGTGAGCCCGAGCCGACGGAGCGCGTCGGCGGCCTGGCTCTGGGGGTGGGGATAGAGGGCATAAGCCCGTCGATATTGGGTGGCCGCGATTGCGGCGTCGCCGGTCAGCTCGGAGAGACGGCCCTGCTCGAAAGGAAGCAGGGCGGATTCTTCCTTGCTGAGCGCCTGGTCATGCAGCGCCTCGGCGCCCGCCAGCCACGATGCGATCCGGTTCGCGTGGGCGGTGGCGCCATTCGACAGCATCATGGTCGCCATCCCCATCAGACACGCGTAGCAGTCCCGTGCACGTTCGAACAGCGGCTCCAGCGGCTCCATGGGAAGCGAGCCGACCAGGACGACTAGCCCGAGGTATTGCCCGTAGTACCTCAGATGGTGGTTGCGCTCCACCTGTTCCCAGCGGTCGACGGGCCGCCGATCCAGCAGCTCCAGGAAGTACCGCTCCGCGCGCGGGTCGCGCGCGGGATGGACGCTCGATGGGCCCTCTTCGAGCACCTCCAACAGGAAGCCGTGGTGCCTGAATGCGCGCTCTGTGGGACGGATTCTGGAATCGGGAAACAGGAACACCGCCCGTTGGGTGGACCCGAGGAAACGATCCAGGGCGCGCTGCTTCTCTTCTGTCGCCGCCAAGGGGTCGAACAGGCGGTTGTTGAACACGAGGCCCTGCAGGTTGTACATCGAGACGTCGGGCCGCCGTTCTTCGACGTAGCGGTAGTAGCCGACGGGCCCGCTGTAGTCGCCGTAGCCGAACAGCACTGCGTCCTGCGGCAGAAGGCCGAACACCACCTCGGCATGCCGCTCGGCGAAGTCGCTGTCGGAGCGGTCGTTGGCCCGCCAGCTCGCGGACGCCGACTCGACCACCAGCGCCGCGCCTGCCAGCGCCCCCAGCGCCACCGTCCAGCCGGCGAGCCCAGGTGCGCGGGTACTGGCCGCAGCCGCGGGAGAACGGGCCGCAGCCCAGCCCGGCAGACGGTCGATCAGCCACTGCATGCCGGCGGCCAGCCACAGGGCCACCACGCCGTAACAGATCAGCGGATAGGGCCGGAACACCGCCACCTTGGACACATCGAAGTCGAATCCCAACAACACGATCAGCACCACGCTGTTGCCGAGGAGGGCGAGGAGACCGGAGCCCGCGACAGCCATCCCCGCGCGGTCGCGAGCTCGGGCCAGCGCGCCCAGACCCAGCAGCGCAAGCGCGAATCCGGGCAGGGTCGTCTGCCGCACGAGATCCGCGGCGAACCAACCCAGAAACGACCAGCGGTCGCCCCAGCCGGAACTGGGACTGCTGTCGACTCCGCTGTAGCCCTGCCGGCTGACGTAGAACCAGAGCTCGCTCCAGGTGTCGATGGAGCCGTAGAAGCTGATGAGCGGCGCCTGCTGAGACAGCCAGACCATCCACGCGTACGGCAGGGCGGCGGTCAGAAGGGCCGCCCCGAGCAGCCGCGGCAGACGGGGCAGCACATCCCGCCAAGCCGGCAGGAGCGCCACGACCAGCCCGGGTGTCGCCAGCACCATCAAGGGCCAGTGGTTGGCGAGACCCGCCCCCCAGGCGACCGCGGCCGCCACAAGCGGCCATCCGGGCCGCGGGTCCCGGGCGCCCTGCAGCACCAGGGCGTAGGTGGCGAAGAACAGCAGGGCATTGAGGGTGTAGACCTCGGCGATGATCGCCTGCGACCAGAACTGCTCCGAGACGCCGAACAGCCAGGCGGCGGTCAGAGCGGGCACCGGCGAGGCGTGGAGCAGCCGCGCGCACGCGTATACGCCGCCGCAGGCGAGAGCGCCGAGCACTGCGCTCGACAGGTGCCCGAGGAACGCCGGGTCGGCGAACGGCCATCGAGTGAACAGGTGGACGATCAACGTATAGAGCGGATAGCCCGGTGGGTGAGGAATGCCGAGGTGCACGCCGGCCATCAGGAACAGGCTGTCGTCTTCGGGCGCGACGGTACGCGGCAGGGTCGAGACGTAGAGGGCAAGCGGGCCGAGCGCCGCCGCGGCCAGCGCCGCCGCGTCGAGCCGGCCGGCCGGGAGCGGCATGGCCGGGCGCGCTTGCGCGCCACCAGCCGGGCTTCCTTCGGCAGACGCCGGGGCAAGCCGCCGAGCGGCGCCGAGACGGGTGCCCTTCCTTCGCTTTGCCTTGGCCATTATCGGGGTGGCGGCGACAGACGCAGTGCCCGGGCCATCAGGACGCGGGTGTACAGCCGGCCGAAGTGGCGCAGGTCGCCAAGCTGCCGCCGCCAGCTTCCCTTTGGTTGGGACAGTGATCGATATTAGTCGGCCGTGATGAATTGTCAAATGCCGTTGGATCGGCTCTTGACGTGATCCTCGACATCATCCAAGTGGTGGAGTACGTCTGGAAGGCGGCGCACGTGTTCCCATCGGGAGGGGAGCCCCGAACCGGCGTGCTGGGGGCAGGCTCCTGCTGGCGGCCCTGCCGGCCCTCGGCGGCTGCCGCCGACACCGGCGGCGGCAGGCCGGCGCCGCATCGGGCCCGTCATAGCCCCGGCAGCCGCCGGCCGCGGCCCCGCCCGGCGAGGTAGGCCCCCCAGTCGCCCATCAGGCGGCGCCGGCGCTCGAACAGGTCGGACCGCGCGTAGGCGGCCTCGACGGGGTTGCGCACGGTGTGGGCCAGGGCCGCCTCGACCACCTCGCGCGGGTGGTCGGTCTCTTCCGCCGCCCAGTCGCGGAAGCTCGACCGGAACCCGTGCGGCACCGCCCCGATGCCGAGCTGCTTCAGGAGGCCCGACAGCGCCATGTCCTTCAGCGGCCTCCCCCGTGACGTCGGGAACACCAGGGGGCCGCCGGGGCCGAGCCCCCGCGCCTCGGCCAGCACCTCGACCGCCCGCCCGCACAGCGGCACCCGGTGCTCGCGCTTCGCCTTCATGCGCGTCGCCGGCACCGTCCACACCGCCCCCGCCGCGTCCATCTCGCGCCACTCGGCCCCCCGCACCGGGCGGTGCCCGCCTGCAGGGGGCGATGCAGGTTGTGTTCGGTCGGCGCCATTCGGCGGATGGCGCGAGAGGGAACGTGCTACCTTCATGGTTGGTACTACCGGCTGGGCTACCCGAACCGGGAGGTGCGCGAGAGCCTGAACGAGAGCCTGCTGCCCCATCTCACGAGGGCCGGGGACGGGCGGTCCACCTGATCGGCGTGGAGTTCGGCCACGCGACGGCGACTGCCGAGCAGCGAACTTGACGCCAGCACCCTGGAAACCGAGGATGAGGACGATGACGACCCAGGTAGCCCGCGAAAGGAGTCGGGACCGCGCAGTGCCAGCCGCAAAGAGCTTCCGGCTCACCCCGCATCCCGACAGGCTGCCGGCGACGCCCGGACCCCCGGAAGCTTTCGACGACGACCTCGCGCCCGAGGACTGGGCGGAGACTCTGCCTTGGGGCGATCGCTCGACTACGGGGAGAGATTCGAACATCGTCAACCTGGTATTCCACTCAAGGTGCGGGGGATACCGAAAGCGACCAACCAGCCGAGCCCTCTACGAGGGCATGCGGGCGACGACGCCGACCAGGGAGCAGGCTCACGCCATCCGGACATGGCTGGACTACGCGACAGTGGAGCAACACTGGTTCGCTTGGGCCGAACGGGTCTACAGTTGGCGGATGCTCGCCAACGCGATGCGCAACGCAGGGTTCACCGACGCGGAGAAGGTGCGAACGCTCAACGAGCACGCGGCCAGACGACACCTCATCCCGGCGAAGGACCGGCGCCGGCGAGGTTGAGCAGGACACGATGGAAACACTCACCCTCCCGGAACCGGCAAGCACGCTCTGGAAAAAGATCGGACCGAGGCTAGAAGATGCGATGCGCGAGATCCTCGGAGACAACGAACGCTGGACGATGACCGGAGGGACGATACTCACCGCGCGGTACAAGCACCGGTCGAGCACCGACATCGATCTCCAACTGGCGCCCTCGGCCGCCGACCGGTTGATCGCGAAGCGGTGCCCGCACTTCATGACCTCAATGACGGAACTTGGCGCCACCGGCGGATACCAGGGAGTACGGCAAATCGTCATCTCCTTCCCGCGATCCGAGCTCGACTTGTGGCAGAGAAAGAAAGGCGAGGAACGCTACCCGGAAGGCAGCGAACGCCAGGCGCGGATAGACGGACGCGCCGAGTACGTCGAGTCGAACGCCCAGATCCTCCACGGCAAAGCGAACCGGGCGAGCCGGAAGGCACCAGTCAGGGATCTCTACGACTTCGCGGTCGCCATGGAGATCGACCGGCAGAGCCTCGAAACGGCTGTCAACCTCGAGCCGCTCGAGGAAATGAGCACCCTCAGGAAGAAGTGGCGGGACACCGCCCAGACGTACGCGAGGGACGCCAGAACCGAGATCAGGGATGTCCCGGAGCGCTTCGCGCACATCCAGGCCAACCCCGCCGGCCACGCGGCCCAAGCAACGGAGAACGCCACGTGGACGGCCGCCGACCTGCACTACGAGAACAGACAACTCGAGTGGCGGACAAAATGCCACGACGGCACGACGAACACGCTGGCGACGAACGCCCGCAACGCCCCAGACCTGAGAGATTGGATGCGACAGACAGGAGTCGAGCGGTTCATCGAGCTGAACGAGCCGACCCAAGTCGACGCGATCACCTCATCTGCCATCGAAATCGCTGAGCAAGGGCCAACAGGGTCAAAGACAATCTGGATGATCACCCGAGATCCGGGATTCGACCCGGGCGACAGGAACGAGCCCGGAGGCCGGGAAGGAAAAGCGGAAGACCCCGGCCCCCTCGGAGAATACCGCGTTCCCGCCGCGACGGCAGCCCATCACAGCCCCGGCAGCCGCCGGCCCCGGCCCCGCCCGGCGAGGTAGGCCCCCCAGTCGCCCATCAGGCGGCGCCGGCGCTCGAACAGGTCGAAACGCGCGTAGGCCGCCTCCACCGGGTTCCGCACCGTGTGGGCCAGGGCCGCCTCGACCACCTCGCGCGGGTGGTCGGTCTCTTCCGCCGCCCAGTCGCGAAAGCTCGACCGGAACCCGTGCGGCACCGCCCCGATGCCGAGCTGCTTCAGGAGGCCCGACAGCGCCATGTCCTTCAGCGGCCTCCCCCGCGACGTCGGGAACACCAGGGGGCCGCCGGGGCCGAGCCCCCGCGCCTCGGCCAGCACCTCGACCGCCCGTCCGCACAGCGGCACCCGAGCTCGCGCTTCCCCTTCATGCGCGTCGCCGGCACCGTCCACACCGCCTCTGCCGCGTCCATCTCGCGCCACTCGGCCCCCCGCACCGGGCGGTGCCCGCCTGCAGGGGGCGATGCAGGTTGCGTTCGGTCGGCGCCATTCGGCGGATGGCACGACAGGGAACGTGCTACCTTCATGGCTGGCTTGGGACCGACGGGCTGCTCCCACAGGCCCGTCCGCGCCAACGAGGCCCTCGAGCGACGATGGACCCGGCATCCGTCCTGCTCACCGGCGTGAGCCGGTTCTCGAAGGTCAGCCTGTTCTCGGGCCTCAACAACCTCAAGGACATCGTCGCCGCGGTCGTGGTCGTCCTCGTAGAGCTCCAGCAGGTGGTCGTCGACGCCCACCCGTACCCCTGCGCCGCTGGCGGGGCGGCCCGCGCGCGGGCCGAGGGTCGATGACGGTGCCCGGCGAGCCAGGCGCCCCAGTCGCCATCAGGCGGCGCCGGCGCTTGCGGTCGAGCATGCGGCCGGGGTAGCCTTGCTTCATGACCGATGGGGAGTTCCAGACGGCCGTCCTTCAGCGCTTCGACGCCATCGACCAGCGCCTCGCGGCGAACGACCAGCGCTTCGACTCCATCGACCAGCGCCTCGACGAGCTCACGGCGGAAACGACCCTCATGCGCGCCGCGCTGGAGCGGTTCGGCTTCATGGGGCGGACCCCGAAACCGCCGGCCCCCAGGCCGTCGCACGGTGGGGCGAGCGGCATGCCGGTAGCCGCGCAGGGAGCCGAGTGACGCCGGACGGCGTCACGGCCACGGCGCGCCGCCGGTGAGCGTCCAGGCCTCGAGAAGGCTCCCGCCACAACGGCAGCCCGTCACAGCCCCGGCAGCCGCCGGCCGCGGCCCGGCCCGGCGAGGTAGGCCCCCCAGTCGTCCATCAGGCGGCGCCGGCGCTCGAACAGGTCGGACCGCGCGTAGGCCGCCTCGACGGGGTTGCGCACGGTGTGGGCCAGGGCCGCCTCGACCACCTCGCGCGGGTGGTCGGTCTCTTCCGCCGCCCAGTCGCGGAAGCTCGACCGGAACCCGTGCGGCACCGCCCCGATGCCGAGCTGCTTCAGGAGGCCCGACAGCGCCATGTCCTTCAGCGGCCTCCCCCGCGACGTCGGGAACACCAGGGGGCCGCCCGGGCCGAGCCCCCGCGCCTCGGCCAGCACCTCGACCGCCCGCCCGCACAGCGGCACCCGGTGCTCGCGCTTCGCCTTCATGCGCGTCGCCGGCACCGTCCACACCGCCCCCGCCGCGTCCATCTCGCGCCACTCGGCCCCCCGCACCTCGCCCGAGCGCCCCGCCGTCAGCACCAGGAACTCGAACGCGAGCTTCACCACCGCCCGCGCCCCCGCCCCCCGCACGGCGACGACCGCGGCCGCCACCTCGCGGTGCGGCAGCGCCGGCATGTGGCGCACCCGGTGCTGCTGGCGGCCCAGCACGAGGTCGACGCGGCCGCACGGGTTCACGTCGCGGTGCCCCATGGCCACCGCCCACTCCATCACCAGCCCGATGCGCTGCAGCAGCCGCCGCGCCGTCGTCGGCCGGGCGTGCCACACCGGGCGCAGCGTCTCGATGACGTCGGCGGTGGTCACCGCCCCCACCGGCATCCGGCCGATGACGGGGAAGGCCACCCGGGTCAGCCCCGCGAGCCAGTCGCGGCCATAGCGGGGGCAGCGCCAGCCGGGCCGCAGTTGGCGCCACACGCAGTCGGCGGCCTCGGCGAAGGTGGGCTCGCCGGCGGCCCGGCGCCCGCCCAGGGGGTCGCCGCCGGCGCGGGCGAGCCGGCGGTTGGCCAGGGCCTGCCCGCGGGCCTCGTCGAGCGAGACGAGGGGGAAGCTGCCGAGGCCGATCTCGCGGCGCCGGCCGTCGACGGCCAGCCGCTGCACCCAGCTCCGGCTGCCCGAGGGCTGCACGTCGAGGTAGAGGCCCTGGCCGTCGCAGTAGCGGCCGGGCTCGGCCACGGTGCGCACGAAGTGGTGGCTCAGCGCCCGCTCGGGGCGCCGCCCGCGCGGCGTCGACTCGGGCTCGCGCCGCGGGCCGGGCAGCCGTTTACCCGCCGCGTTTCCCCTCATTTCCGGTGGAAAAGCGGCCCCCCCGGCAGCGGGCGGGAAGGGGCGGTTTCCGGACGTCTTCATGGGGCGTAACTCCTTTACGAATCATGAAGTTGAAGGCTCTCGCAAACGCGGCGGAACGGCGCCGGCGGGCCGCCGACATGGCGGACTGATCCACATCCCCGTTGCCATGCGAGAGGACGAATTCACCAAGGGAGATTGCGCAATGCGTATCGGAGCGATTTTCGCGAGAGGCAGTTGCCGGGCGTTGAAGTGGATGGGGCTGTTCGGCGTCGTGTTCGCGCTGGGGGCCGCACAGGCCGCCGCGCAGGTCACGGTCACGACGCCCAAGACCGTGGACGAGGGCGGGCGTCTGACGATCTCGGTGAGCGCCAAGATCTCCGTCGGGCCCGGCCTGGCCGCCGCGTCGACCATCACCGTCACCCCGACTCTCGCCGTCAGAACCGACGACTCCTTGCCGGCCACCGACCTCTCGGACGCCGAGAAGGCCGCGGGGCTGACCGTGGCCGAGGCGGCCGATTACGACGCGGTCGTGCCCACGACCCTGACCTTGATCGTTCAGCCGCACCCCACGGGCGGCACGGCCCAGGCCGTCAGTCGAACGTTGACCGGCAGCTTGACCGTGCAGACGCGGCCCGACCTCGATGCCGAGGACGAGGGCCTCCAGATCACGTACGCCCTGGCGAACACCGACGAGACCAACGTCACCGCCCAGGGGGGCGCCGCACTGGCGCTCGTCGCCGCCTCCACGGGCGCCCAGAAGGTCACCATCAACGACACCGACGACCAGTTGTTCGAGTGGAAGCTGACCACGGACTCGCCGAAGGAAGGGTCGGCCATCAACGTCACCCTCACGGCCGATCCCGCGCCCGTCGACCTCAACCACGTCACGGCCATCAGCGTCGTCGGCGCCGAGGGCTACATGGTCGACAACTCGAGCCACACGTTCGGTGCCGACGCCACCGAGAACGACAACGACGGCCCCATGGCCGCGATCGTGATCACGCCGCCCGAAACCGACGGCGACCGCGACATGGACACGATCACGCTGAAGGCGGTCAGGGGCGGGACCGACATCGACCGGGTGACCCCGCTCGAAATCGAGGTCGCCGACATCCACGGGCTGCCGATGGCCGACAAGATCTCGGCGATGGCCTTCACGGACGACGGCAAGGGCAAGAAGACCAAGACGGAGACCATGTCGATCATGGAGGGCGGGGACCCGGTCCACGTGACGGTCACCGTCGACCGCGGCACGACCGGCTATCCCTCCGGCGAGAAGCTGAAGGTGGCCGTGATGGCCGACCCGGGCCAGGCCTTCGACTACCGCGTCGAGCCCACCGAGATCGAGATCGACAGCGGCACCGGCAAGAAGTCCGCCGACTTCAAGCTCTGGGCGGCGGCGGACGACGACATCGGCATGGAAGACCTCATGCTGCACCTCACGACGAAGGGCGCCACGGAGAAGAACGGGCCCGGAGAGGTCATGAGCATGTTCGAGATCATGATCGAGGACGCCACGACGCCGCAGGTCTCGGTGAAGGACGACGCCTACGAGGCCATCGAGACGGCGCTGGGCGACGACCCCCTGAACCCGGGCGACGAAGTCATGATCATGACGGACGACCTGTTCATGTACGACGCGGACATGTACAACGTCTCGTTCGCGGTCTCGGTGGAAGGCGCTGCGGTCAGCGCGTCGGCCAGCGGCGCGGCCGTGACGCTCATGGCGAGGGACGCGGGAGAGGCCAAGGTCACGGTGACCGCCACCGCGACGATGGCCGCCGGCTCGCTCGTCATCACCCAGGACAGCGCCAACGTCGCCCAGCTCACGTTCCCGGTCATGGTCGAGCTGGCCGACCTGATGATCACGCTGTCCGGGCCCGAGGACATCAACATCGCCGAGGGCATGTCGGGCATGGTGACGGCGACGGCCAATCGGGCGGTCACCGAAGACACCATGGTCGAGCTGATCCAGACCGAGGGCACCGCCTCGCCCGCCGACTTCACGGCCGAGCCCATCACGATCATGGCCGGCGAGATGACGGGCACCACCATGGTGATGGCGGTGGAAGACGACATGATGGAGGACATGGAGATGCTGACGCTCGAGGGACGCGTCGGCGCCATGAAGACCAACACCGTCAGCTTCAACCTCTGGGATGCCGCGGTGCCGGCCCTGCCGATCATCGCGCAGCTTCTGCTGGCGGCCTTCCTGGCCATCGGCGGATACCGGCGCTACCTGCTGCGGTAGCGCCGGACGGCGGCGGCGTTCGCAACTCTCCCTTGCCCCCTCTCCCCTGAAGCCCCAGGGGGGAGGGGGGCTCTTGCGTCTCGGCCGCGACCGGCGCCCACCGGCCGCTGGCGACGCTCGGCGGCTCGGGGCGCGTTGGCGGTCGATGCGAGGTCCTTCGTCACCATGACGCATCATGCCCTCGGTGGTCACGCGGCGGTCGTCGAGCTCCCGCCGCCGGGGACCCGCCAGACGCAACCCGGCCGTTCCAGACCGTGGCGCACCGGCACCACCGCGTCGTGCTGAACGTCGCGCAACGCGACGCTGATTTTCCACCCCCGCCCGCTCCTGTTTCCCGCCTTTCACGGTATAGCACTATACCGTGTTTTCTTTCACACGCCACATCCGATTCTCCACGCCGTACGTGCGGCCGCGTGCGGCCGTTCCCGCCCCGTAGGGGCCGGCGGCGGGCGGCGGCCGGGCCGAATGCAGCCGCGCGCGCGATTCTCCACGCCGTACGTGCGGCCGCGTGCGGCCGTTCCCGCCCTGTAGGGGCCGGCGGCGGGCGGAGCCCGCGGCCGGTCGGCCCCGCGGGTCGAACGCGGCCGGTCGGCCCCGCGGGTCGAGCGCGGCCGCGTCCGCCGGTCCGCCTCTCCGGCGCGTTCCGCGGTCCCCCTTCGCCCGGCCTCGTGAGACCAGCTCTTCCCGGAACCAGAAAGGATGGGTAGTCCGTTGCTGCACGCAACCCGAGAGCAGGAGCCGAAACCGCGTCAACAGGGTTCAGCCAGCGCGCCGGCGGCGGGCGGACTCGAGCCGGCGCCTCGCGGGCGGCGCCCCGAGCGGGCGCTGACCCACCACTTCGTGCGCACCGTGGCCGAGCCCGGCCGCTACTGCGACGGCCAGGGCCTCTACCTCGACGTGCAGCCCTCGGGCAGCCGAAGCTGGGTGCAGCGGCTCGCCGTCCACGGCCGGCGGCGCGAGCTCGGCCTCGGCAGCTTCCCCCTCGTCTCGCTCGACGAGGCCCGCGGGCAGGCCCTCGCCAACCGCCGGCTCGCCCGCGCCGGCGGCAACCCCCTCGGCGCGCGCCGGGCCGCCGGCGAGCCCACCTTCGCCGAGGCCGCCGATCAGGTGTGGCGCCAGATGCGGCCCGGCTGGCGCAGCCCCCGCTACGGCCGCGACTGGTTCTCGGGGCTCAGCCGCATCGCGTTCCCCGTCATCGGCGAGATGCCGGTGGGGGCGGTGACCACCGCCGACGTCATCGAGACGCTGCGCGCGGTGTGGCACGCCCGGCCGACGACGGCGCGGCGGCTCCTGCAGCGCATCGGGCTGGTGATGGAGTGGGCGGTGGCCATGGGGCACCGCGACGTGAACCCGTGCGGCCGCGTCGACCTCGTGCTGGGCCGCCAGCAGCACCGGGTGCGCCACATGCCGGCGCTGCCGCACCGCGAGGTCGCGGCCGCGATCGTGGCGGTGCGGGGGGCGGGGGCGCGGGCGGTGGTGAAGCTGGCGTTCGAGTTCCTGGTGCTGACGGCGGGGCGCTCGGGCGAGGTGCGGGGGGCCGAGTGGCGCGAGATGGACGCGGCGGGGGCGGTGTGGACGGTGCCGGCGACGCGCATGAAGGCGAAGCGCGAGCACCGGGTGCCGCTGTGCGGGCGGGCGGTCGAGGTGCTGGCCGAGGCGCGGGGGCTCGGCCCCGGCGGCCCCCTGGTGTTCCCGACGTCGCGGGGGAGGCCGCTGAAGGACATGGCGCTGTCGGGCCTCCTGAAGCAGCTCGGCATCGGGGCGGTGCCGCACGGGTTCCGGTCGAGCTTCCGCGACTGGGCGGCGGAAGAGACCGACCACCCGCGCGAGGTGGTCGAGGCGGCCCTGGCCCACACCGTGCGCAACCCCGTCGAGGCCGCCTACGCGCGGTCCGACCTGTTCGAGCGCCGGCGCCGCCTCATGGACGACTGGGCCGCCCATCTCGGCCTCGCACGCGGTCCGCGCGACGGGCGGCGCCCGTGACGCCGGCGCCCGACCGGGGGCCGCGACAACCGTCAGCCGCGCCGTCGAGGCGCCGGGGCGGCGCGGGCTTTGCCCTCGCCGGCGGCGACGCGGTATTCTCCGAGGAGGCCGGGGGTCCCGGCGGCGACGCGCCGCGGACGACGTGACCGACGGCCTGAACGACGCCCACCGCGACGCGACAACCGCCGCCGTCGCGGCCGACCGCCGCGTCGAACCGGCCGTGCGGTTCCGCATCGCCGGCCACGGGCGCCGACACCGTGTCGTCAGACGATCGGCGAAGCACCGTGAGGCCAGCCGTTCCGCCCCCGCTTCCTCCCGCCGGCGACCCCGCCGCGGTGTCGATAGCCGGCGACCCCGCCGCGGTGTCGATAGTCGTGCCCACGCTGCGCGAGGCCGCCAACCTCGAGCCGCTGGCCGAGCGCGTCGCCGGCGCCCTCGCCGGCCGCGGCCCGGCGTGGGAGCTGCTGTTCGTCGACGACGACTCGCGCGACGGCAGCGAGGCGGTGGCGGCGGGGCTCGCCGCGCGGCTGCCGGTGCGGATGGTGGTGCGCCGCGGCGGGCGGCCCGACCTGTCGCGGGCCGTCCTCGACGGCATCGCGCGCAGCCGGCACGACCGCGTCGTGGTGATGGACGCCGACCTCTCGCACCCCCCCGAGCGCATCCCCGACCTGCTCGCCGCGCTCGACGGCGGCCACTGCGACATGGCGGTGGGCAGCCGCTACGTCGCGGGCGCGTCGACGGCGGGCGACTGGGGCCTCGCCCGCACCCTCAACTCGCGCGTCGCCACCCTGCTCGCGGCGCCCCTCGTGAGCTGCGCCGACCCCATGGCGGGGTTCTTCGCCGTCGACCGCCGCGCCCTGCCCGACCCGGCCACCCTCCGCCCCGTCGGCTTCAAGATAGGCCTCGAGCTGATGGTGCGCGGCCGGCTGCGGGTGCACGAGGTGCCCATCGCGTTCGACGACCGCCGCCGCGGCCACAGCAAGCTGCGCTGGCGGCAGCAGCTCGACTACCTGCGCCACCTCGGCCGGCTCTACCTGCACGTCCTCGCCCGGGCGTGGAAGCCGTCTAGTCGGAGTCGGCGAAGAGATCCTCGACGCGGCAACCGAAGTAGCGGGCGAACCTGAGCGCGTTCACGACGGTGATGGTGCGGTACCGACCGCGAACGATGTCGCTCACGTACGCCTGGGACATCCCGACCTCCCGACCGACCGTCCCTTGCGAGACGCCCGCCAGCGAGATCGCCAGACCGACGCGATTCGACCCCGGCGGCAACGTCGCCGCGCGGAGACGCACGAGCTGCTTCTTGGTGAGCATGGCGGAAAATGCAGACACAATCCCCGTGAATCACGACCGACACGAGCGTGTCTCATTGTACACGTATCGCCGCCGTAAACCAGCGCCACGGCGTGGCAGGCCGCCTCGTAGAATGCGACCTCGTACGCGACGGCGAGGGACAGGGCCTGCGAGAGGCGGGGGACGGCCAGCTCCACGGCGCCGGCCACGGCAACTCCGGACGCCGACGCGGCCGTCTCGTGCGCGTCACTCCAGCGCCAGCACCGCGGCGCGCAGCTCCATCAGGTGCGCGGCCCGGATCGGCGTCGTCCCGCCCGTCGGCGCCGCGTCGGCCCACCGCGGGGCCGGCCGCCCCGCCGCCCTGTACGCCGCGGCGAGGGCCGACCGCATCTGCAGAAGATGCACCAGCCGCACCCGCGTCGCTCCCGCCCTGAGCACCGGGTCCGTCCACGCGAACCGGCCCAGCCCGGCCGCCGTGCGCAGGCCGTCTATCCGCGTCCGCAGCTCCGTGAAGTGGACGGCGCGGACCGGCGTCACGCCGGGCACGATCTCCGGGTCGGTGAACGGCGCCGAGCGGCCCTCCACCGTCACCGAGAACGTCCGGGTCGCGGTCAGGCCGCCGGGGTCGGACGCGGTCACGCGGATCGTGGCCGTGCCCTCGGCCAGGGCGGTCAGCGCGACGCGGGCGCCGGCCGCGAGCACCGATACCACCCGCGGCGCCGACGACGACACCGCGTAGGCCAGCGCGTCGCCGTCCGGGTCGACGAACGCCCGCGAGACGTCCACGTCGAGCGTGTCGCCGCGCGTCAACGTCCGGTCCGGCAACGTGCCCGCCACCCCCGCCGGCGGCCGGTTGGCGCCCGCGGGGGACGGGCGGTCCCGCCTCAACGCCACGGCGGGACCCGTGGCGTCGAGCACCGCGGCCGCGTCGGCGGGGCCGGTCACGGGGTCCGACCCGCCGGCCCCCCAGGCGACGCCCAGCGGTTCGCCGGCGTGGCGCTGGCGCGGATTCGAGAAGCGGTCCAGCTTGCGGACGTCGAGGCCGGCATCCGCACACTGCGTGCCGTAGGCCATGATGGTGGCCCAGCAGCTCGACGCCGGGGCGCCCGGCTCGAACGCGCGCTCGTTCACGTAGCCGTATGCCGGATGCGGCCCCACGCCGTCCTGGTGGTGGTGCACCTGGTAGCGCTCGTGCCGGAGCCCCATGTTGTGTCCCAGCTCGTGCGCGAAGACCCAGCCGTCGCTCTCCTCGACGCTGAGGCCGAAATCGCCGCCGAGAAGGGCGATGCCGCCCACGTCCGACTCGCCGACGATGAGGTGCACGAGGTCGGCCCCGACGCGGTCGCGCAGGCCGTGCACCCCGTCCAGGTGGCCGTCCGACGGGTTCGCGAGCCGGTCGATGTCGACGAAGCCGCTGCCCGTCTCGGCATACGACACCTCGGACCTGTCCGCCAGCGCCACGCGGTGGCCCACCCCGCTCGCCTCGTAGGCCCGGTTGGTCTCGGCCATCCTCAGGTCGATCGCGGCCTCGATGGCGGCGGCGCCGCCCGCGGCTTCGCGCGCCGCCGGCGTGTAGACGACGGCCACGTCGATCGTGACGTCCGCGCCCGTCCCGCACAGCCGCCCGCGAAAGTCGATGGCGGCCAGCCGGTCCCGCCAGGCGGCCGGCGCGCACGCCCGGGTGACGAAGAGGTCGAGCGCCTCGAGACGGGCCAGCGGCAGGCCGGGCGGGAGGGGCCCCGACACGCCCCAGTTGCCGGCGAGGCTCAGGTGCGTGAGGTCCAGACCGGCCAGCTCACGCGGGACCGGGCCGCTCAGGTCGTTCTCGCCGAGGGACAGATCCGTGAGGTTCGGCAGGCTTCCCAGCCAGGCCGGGATCGGCCCGGTCAGCTCGTTCCCGTGCAGGTGCAGCGCATCCAGGCTCACCAGACGGCCGAGCGACGCCGGGATCGGGCCGGTTAGAACGTTCCACTCGAGGGCCAGGAACGTGAGGTTCACCAGGTTCCCCAGCTCGCGCGGGATCGGGCCGGTCAAGCGGTTGTAGCCGAGGAACAGCAGCCTGAGGTTGGCCAGACGGCCCAGCCACGCGGGGACCGGGCCGGTCAGGGCGTTCCCGTGGAGCATCAGCCACTCGAGGTTCACCAGGTTGCCCAGCTCTCGCGGGATGGGGCCGGTCAAGAAGTTGTCGCCGAGGTCCAGCCTCCAGAGGCTCGCCAGGCTGCCCAGCCACGCGGGGACCGGGCCGGTCAGGTTGTTCCAGCGCAGGTGCAGATCCGTGAGGTTCGCCAGACCGGCCAGCTCGCGCGGAAGCGGACCGCTCAAGCCGTTGGTCTGCAGGGACAGCCGCTCGAGGTGCGCCAGGTCCGCCAACTCGGGCGGAATGGGACCGACCAGGCCATTGTTGCCAAGATCCAGCGCCACGACGCGCCCGCGGTCGTCGGTCGAGACCCCGTGCCACCGGCCCAGCGGCGCGTCGGTCGTCCAGTTGGTGCCGTCCACCCAATCGGCGCCGCCGGTCGCCTCGTACAACGCCTCCAGCGCCGCCCGCTCCGTCGCGACGGCACCTTGCGCGACCGCGCCCGCCGGGAACATCGCGCAGCCCGCCGCCGCCAACACGGCACGAGCTACCCCCGGCAAACCCATCGTCGCCATCCGCGGAAACTCCCACACGGCCACCCGCCCGCCGGCGTGGGGATCGTCATCTCGGCTTCCGTTTCAGCAGCAGCACTGCCGCAAGGACGATGACGGCGCCGCCGGGCATGGCCGGTGGTAGGATCGAGACGCCATGGAAACCTTGACCCTGGTTTCTGCGGTATCCGCAGTGCTCGCGGCTGCCGGGGCCCTGTTCAATGGCTGGATGATCGCCAAGCTCTCCGGCCGGCTCGACAGGCTGGAGGGCCGCGTTGACGCCATCGAGGCGACCCTGCAGACCCTCATGGCGGCGCTCATCGGCCGGGCCCACCCGGGAACAACCAACGCGCCCGCCCGCGAGCCGTAGGCGGCCGCTCAATCGGCGGCGGGGGGCGCCATGGCCCGCGCTTCAACGCGGCCGAGACGGTCGTGCACTTCCACGCGCCACGTTCGGACCTCGTCGCGGAACGCCCCCAGGGCGCGAAGCACCTCGGCGTGTCGCTCGCGGTTGGCGCTCTCGGCCTGCTCGATGCCCCGCGCCAGGGCGGCGTGGGCCTGCTGGTTCGACCGCTCGGCCTGCTCGAAGCGCTCGCGGTTGGCAGTTTCCGCCTGCTCGAAGCGCTCGCGGTTGGCAGATTCTGCCTGCTCGAAGCGCTCGTGGTTGGCAGTTTCCGCCGGCTCGAAGCGCTCGCGGTTGGCAGTTTCCGCGCGGTCGATGCGCTCGCCGACCTCTGCCCGGATGGTGTTCACGAGCGCCACGACATCGGTCCGAACCTCGGTCCGGCCCAGGCGTATCTCGCGGTACAGCGCCCACACCATCGCCAGCACCACGCCGAACAGACTGATGATCTCCGGTGTGCTCACGATTCTCTCCCGCGGCTCGACCGTCCGCCCGCCACGGGCGCGGTAACGAGGCGTCGCCATACCGGGAGCAAGACCGTTGCCAACGCGGGAAAGGCCCCCGGACACGACCCATCGGTCCTCGTGCCAGGCGCTTGAATCGCTCGGAACGGCGCCCGTCAGTCCACTTCGGTCTCTGCCTCGAGGACGCGGGCCATCAGGTCCGCCGCCGTCTCGCACTCGATGATCCACTCGCCGACCTGAGCGAGGCGCGCCGGGTCGCTGACCCCCGCCAGGGCGTCGGCCAGTTGCCCGGCGGCGTCGGCGTCGAACTTGCGGGCCGCGAGCCGGCAGAGCAGGTTGCGCTCTTCCTCCCGGCCTTCCTCCCGGCCTTTCTCTCGGCCTTTCTCTCGGCCTTGGGCGACCCATTCCCTGGTCCAATCCTGCACGTTTTCGGCCAGCATGCTCCGTAACTCCTCCAGTTCGGCGGTTCGCGCCGCCGGCCGCTCAATCGGCGGCGGGGGGCGCCATGGCCCGCGCTTCAACGCGGCCGAGACGGTCGTGCACTTCCACGCGCCACGTTCGGACCTCGTCGCGGAACGCCCCCAGGGCGCGAAGCACCTCGGCGTGTCTCTCGCGGTTGGCGCTCTCGGCCTGCTCGATGCCCCGCGCCAGAGCGGCGTGGGCCTGCTGGTTCGACCGCTCCGCCTGCTCGAAGCGCTCGCGGTTGGCAGTTTCCGCGCGGTCGATGCGCTCGCCGATCTCTGCCCGGATGGTGTTCACGAGCGCCACGACATCGGTCCGAACCTCGGTCCGGCCCAGGCGTATCTCGCGGTACAGCGCCCACACCATCGCCAGCACCACGCCGAACAGACTGATGATCTCCGGTGTGCTCATGATTCTCTCCCGCGGCTCGACCGTCCGCCCGCCACGGGCGCGGTAACGAGGCGTCGCCATACCGGAAGCAAGACCGTTGCCAACGCGGGAAAGGCCCCCGGACACGACCCATCGGTCCTCGCGCCCGGACGCCCAACCCGAGCGTAGCACACGCGAGCGGGTTGCCGTGCCCGTGCTGACGGCGCGGGTCGACGAAGCTACACGCCGCGCGACGCGCCGCCGACGGTCTCCACGGTGGAGGAGGCGAGGATGACGCTTGAAGAGCGGGTGGACGTGGGCCGCCCGCAGGTTCGGCGGTTCGCGCCGCCGGCCGCTCAATCGGCGGCGGGGGGCGCCATGGCCCGCGCTTCAACGCGGCCGAGGCGGTCGTGCACTTCCACGCGCCACGTTCGGACCTCGTCGCGGAACGCCCCCAAGGCGCGAAGCACCTCGGCGTGTCTCTCGCGGTTGGCGCTCTCGGCCTGCTCGATGCCCCGCGCCAGAGCGGCGTGGGCCTGCTGGTTCGACCGCTCCGCCTGCTCGAAGCGCTCGCGGTTGGCAGATTCCGCCTGCTCGAAGCGCTCGCGGTTGGCAGATTCTGCCTGCTCGAAGCGCTCGTGGTTGGCAGTTTCCGCGCGGTCGATGCGCTCGCCGACCTCTGCCCGGATGGTGTTCACGAGCGCCACGACATCGGTCCGAACCTCGGTCCGGCCCAGGCGTATCTCGCGGTACAGCGCCCACACCATCGCCAGAACCACGCCGAACAGACTGATGATCTCCGGTGTGCTCACCATTCTCTCCCGCGGCTCGACCGTCCGCCCGCCACGGGCGCGGTAACGACGCGTCGCCATACCGGAAGCAAGACCGTTGCCAACGCGGGAAAGGCCCCCGGACACGACCCATCGGTCCTCGTGCCAGGCGCTTGAATCGCTCGGAACGGCGCCCGTCAGTCCACTTCGGTCTCTGCCTCGAGGACGCGGGCCATCAGGTCCGCCGCCGTCTCGCACTCGATGATCCACTCGCCGACCTGAGCGAGGCGCGCCGGGTCGCTGACCCCCGCCAGGGCGTCGGCCAGTTGCCCGGCGGCGTCGGCGTCGAACTTGCGGGCCGCGAGCCGGCAGAGCAGGTTGCGCTCTTCCTCCCGGCCTTCCTCCCGGCCTTCCTCCCGGCCTTCCTCCCGGCCTTCCTCCCGGCCTTCCTCCCGGCCTTGGGCGACCCATTCCCTGGTCCACTCCTGCACGTTTGCCCCCCCATTCGTCCGCCCCCGTGCGCCCCGGCCGTTCCGAGGTTGGCCCCGTTCTTGCTCCTGAAGCACCCCGCCGATCGGCTGCCACAGCCGCGGTGCGCTCAGACCGCTGGGCGGCTGGCGCGGCGCGCGAGGTGGTGTTGCCTGCCCGACATCGAGCAGCATCGCCACGAGGAACGGTCGCGGCTGTGCCGCCAGGCCGCCCGCAGGTTCGGCTGTTCGCGCCCGCCGGCAGCTCAATCGGCGGCGGGGGGCGCCATGGCCCGCGCTTCAACGCGGCCGAGACGGTCGTGCACTTCCACGCGCCACGTTCGGACCTCGTCGCGGAACGCCCCCAGGGCGCGAAGCACCTCGGCGTGTCGCTCGCGGTTGGCGCTCTCGGCCTGCTCGATGCCCCGCGCCAGGGCGGCGTGGGCCTGCTGGTTCGATCGCTCCGCCTGCTCGAAGCGCTCGCGGTTGGCAGTTTCTGCCTGCTCGAAGCGCTCGCGGTTGGCAGTTTCCGCGCGGTCGATGCGCTCGCCGACCTCTGCCCGGATGGTGTTCACGAGCGCCACGACATCGGTCCGAACCTCGGTCCGGCCCAGGCGTATCTCGCGGTACAGCGCCCACACCATCGCCAGAACGACGCCGAACAGACTGATGACCTCCGGTGTGCTCATGATTCTCCCCCGCGGCTCGACCGTCCGCCCGCCACGGGCGCGGTAACGAGGCGTCGCCATACCGGAAGCAAGACCGTTGCCAACGCGGGAAAGGCCCCCCGGACACGAGCCATCGGTCCTCGCGCCCGGACGCCCAACCCGAGCGTAGCACACGCGAGCGGGTTGCCGTGCCCGTGCTGACGGCGCGGGGCGCGAGGCTACAGCACGGCCAGGTCGCGCAGCCTAGTCTGCCGACTCGGGCGGAAATGTTCAGGGGCGAAGGCGACAACCGCAGGAAGGCGACAACCGGAGCATGCCGGCGTGGGGATCGCCGTCCGCCGCCTGTGCGGCCCGCCAGCCCGGTGAGTCCGTGTGATCGACGTCCAGCGAGACATGCGCCGCCTCGTGGAACAGCACCTCTTCCAGGAACCCGTCCCGCAAGCAGCCCGGTTGGGGGGCGGTCCAGGCAGTCAGCGGCTTCTCACCTGGCCAGCCCGCGGGACGTTCAGCTCGACGCCGATTCGGCGCAGCCGGTCCTCTTCCCGCTGCGCCCTGAGCGCATCCAGCCAGCGCGCCGCCACGGCATCGACGTCCAGTCCGTCGACGTAGAGCCGAACCCCGCCGGCCGTGATGATGACCGTTTTGCTCTCCCCGTCGTCGAACGTGACGGCGGTAATGTCGTCGACGTGGATGCGAAGCGTCGGACCATCGTCGCTGGAGAGGGTCAACACGCCGTGTTCGAGCAGGGCGTTGTCGAGTGGTTTCCCGGAGACGTTGCTTTTCATGATTCCACTGGGTGTAGTCGGCCGAGCGCGGTCGACGACCGCGACCACTCTTCGGCTGGCCTCTGTCCAGACCGGCGGTTGTGGGCATCGGGCTTCATGTCCCCGTCCGCATCGTCACGACGCACGATGGCCTCCATCATAGAAGACCATTCATTAAATGGGTGTTTATTTAGCAGCAATTTCCATGTCGATTTCATTATTCTGCGTTATGATGTCGCCGAAGCGCCCGAGGTGGGGTCCGCGCTTCCGCTGCGGCACCGCGATTCGAGCCGAATCGGCGAGGAGGGGCCTTGTGACGGTCGGCGGGGATGCGGTCGACCTCACCGCCACCGAGTACGAGTTGCTGCGCGTGCTCTCGCTCGCCGCGGGACGGGTGGTGACCTTCGACACGCTGCTGCGCCGGGTCTGGACCAAGCGCGAGAACGCCGACGCGAACCTGGTGCGCATCTTCGTCCGCAACCTCCGCCACAAGCTCGGCGACAGCGCGGCCAGCCCCGCCTACATCTTCAACCGGCGCGGCGTCGGCTACCTCATGCCGAAACCGGCGGACCGATGAGGACACGCCGCGTCGGCGTGTGATTGAGGTGACGTCCTCATGTCACAGCCCGAATCACACCCATCGCGGGGCCGCCCATGACAGACACCCCGAGAACGCTGTCGGCGTTGATGTCTTGCGTTCGCCGGACGCCGCAGGCCGGCGTGGGCTATCGGGAAGAAGCGTGCGACGACCGCTCGCGGTTCTGGTCGAAGCGACATCGGGCCACGTCGATCGCAGGCGTTGTCGTCGCCGCAATCCGTTGCCACCGTCCACTGCACGACGGCGTCGATGCGCTGCCGCACCTGCCTACCGGTCTCCGCCCCAATGTCCCAGGTATGCCGGAGTACGCATGGGAATCGATCCCGCGGTCATGAAATGTCCTGGATCGCGCTCTGTACCGTCCGAGCGATCTTCCGCATCGCTTCCGACAAAGCGAATTGCCGTCGCCAGGCAAGCACGATGGTCCGGTATGGCTCCGGTCGCGCTATCGGACGCGTCACGAGGTCGGACCGAAGAGTCTCCGTAGCCACCGAGATGAGCGGCAGCAAGGTGATGCCCATGTTCGCGCACGCCATTTGCACCAGCGTCGGCAAACTCGTCGCGCGAAAACCGTGCTCCTCGATCCCTCTTCCGCGACAGAGCTCGATCACCTGGTCCCGGAAGCAGTGCCCCTCATCCAGCAGAAGAATGTGCTCACCCCGCAAGCGGCTGAAGGGTACTGGTGTCGACGAGCTTCCGAGACGGTGGTCCCGCGGTATCGCAAGCACGAACGGATCCTGCCTGATCGTCTCGTAGCTCAGGTCCCCAATGTCGGACTCCAAAGCAAGAAGCGCGCCGTCGAGCTTTCCAAGACGGACCCGGCGAACGAGCGCTTCGGTCTTGTCTTCGAGCCACGCCAACGCCAGGCGCGGCAGCTCTCTCCGCAGTGCCGCCGCGGCGGCCGGGAGCAGGTAGGGTCCGATGGTCGGTATCACGCCGATTCGCAGCGTGCCCGCCAGGGGGTCCACGAACCCCCGCGCCGCCCTGCTCAGATCGTCCGTCTCGACGAGAACGCGCCGCATGCGTTCAATCAGCTCGGTTCCCGCCGTGGTGATCATCACACCTCGACGATCGCGCTCGAACAGCCGGACTCCCAGCGCGGCTTCGATCTCCGCAACCTGCGAGCTCAGCGCGGGTTGCGACACGTGACAGCGTTCCGCCGCCCGGCGAAAGCTCTTCAGGTCTGCCACCGCCACCGCGTACTGAATCTGCCGAAGCGAGAAGTCGTAGTGACTCATTGTTGATAGCTACAGCCTATCAACATGATAGCGACAATGTCTTTGACGTGTCAACCAGGCGGGTCTCAGACTGGAAACACCATGGAGTCGGCCGGCAGTCGTCGCTGGAGTCTCGGTCCGTGCGCGTTACCGCCCATCCGGGTGACGCTTCGGCGACCCACACTGACGGCCTCTATTCGAAGGAGACGACCGCGATGCTCAAGCGAGAGACCACGTTGCTTGCCCTGCTCCTGATCGGGAGCTGTCTGGTTTTGCCAGCCAACCCGGCCCTGGCCCAGCACGGTGCGCCGACCAACGACTACTGGTGGCCGAACAGGTTGAGCCTCGACCCGCTGCGCCAGACCTCTCCGGAATCCAGTCCCCTGAGCGAA
This sequence comes from Vicinamibacterales bacterium, assembly GCA_965204675.1. Classification (GTDB taxonomy): domain Bacteria; phylum Acidobacteriota; class Vicinamibacteria; order Vicinamibacterales; family UBA8438; genus JAJEEA01. The sequence continues at coordinate 1,846,832 of OZ242003.1, read as the reverse complement.
GACTTCGACTATGCGGAAGCGTTCGAGAGTCTCGACCTGAATGCGCTGGTGGCGGATCTCGAGGAGTTGATGGTCACCTCCCGGGACTGGTGGCCCGCCGACTACGGTCACTACGGGCCGTTCTTCATCCGCATGGCGTGGCACAGTGCGGGCACCTATCGAACCATCGACGGTCGCGGCGGCTCCGACGGTGGCCTGCAACGCTTCGCCCCGCTCAACAGTTGGCCCGACAACGCACACCTGGAGAAGGCGACCCGATTGCTCTGGCCGATCAAGCAGAAGTACGGCCGCAAGATCTCCTGGGCCGACCTGCTGGTTCTCGCCGGAACCGTCGCCATGGAGTCCATGGGTTTCGAGACCCTGGGCTTCGCCGGCGGTCGCATCGATGCCTGGCGACCCGACGACGTGAACTGGGGGCCTGAAGGCGAGTGGCTGGCCTTCGACCGACGCGACGAGGACGGCGCGCTGCAGCGTCCGTTCGGCGCCACGCAGATGGGCCTGATCTACGTGAATCCCGAAGGCCCCGGCGGCAACCCCGATCCGCAGGCGGCCGCCGACGCCATACGCGAGGCGTTCGGCCGCATGGCGATGAACGATGAAGAGACGGTTGCGCTGATTGCCGGCGGGCATACCTTCGGCAAGGCCCACGGCGCCGCCGATCCGGCCACGTACGTGGGTGTCGAACCCGAGGGCGGCGATGTGGAGGCCCAGGGATTCGGTTGGCGCAACACGTACGGGACCGGCCACGGCGCCGACACGATCACCAGCGGCCTCGAGGGTGCCTGGACGTTCGACCCCGCGGCCTGGACCCACAACTTCCTCGAGAACCTGTACGCGTACGAGTGGGTGCAGACTCGCAGCCCCGCCGGTGCGATCCAGTGGAAACCTGCCGACGGCACCGCATCGGACCTGGTGCCGGACGCCCACGATCCGTCCAGGCGCCACGCGCCGATGATGCTCACCACCGACCTCGCCCTGAAGGTCGACCCGGCCTATCGGGCGATCACCTCGCGTTGGCTCGACAACCCGGAAGAGTTCGAGGACGCTTTCGCCCGGGCGTGGTTCAAGTTGACTCACCGCGACCTGGGGCCGCGGTCGCGTTACCTCGGCGATCTCGCGCCCGACCAGGAATTCCTGTGGCAGGATCCGGTTCCCGAAGTCGACCACCCGCTGATCGACGCACGGGATGCGGCCGGGCTGAGAGCCGAGATTCTGAGTTCCGGATTGTCCAACGCCGCCCTCGTGAGAACCGCCTGGGCCTCGGCGTCCACGTTCCGCGGTACCGACATGCGGGGGGGCGCCAACGGGGCCCGCATTCGTCTGGCGCCGCAGAAGGACTGGGCCGCAAACGACCCGGCCGAGCTCGGCCGTGTGCTGGAGATCCTGGAGGCTATCCAGAGCGCTTTCAACGACGCGCAGTCCGGCGACAAACGGGTCTCGCTGGCGGATCTGATCGTTCTCGGTGGCGCCGCCGCCGTCGAGCGGGCGGCTATCAGCGCAGGGATCGACGTGGACGTGCCGTTCGCGCCGGGTCGCACGGACGCCTCGGAGAGGCAGACCGACGGGGAGTCGCTTGCTCCGCTCGAGCCGACCGCGGACGGTTTCCGCAACTACTTCGCGGCCGGCAGCCCGCGATCCCCGGCGGAGATGCTGGTGGAAAGGGCGGCTCTGCTGAACCTGACGGTGCCTGAAATGACGGTGCTCGTCGGCGGCATGCGGGCCATGAATGCCAACGCGGGAGGCTCCCCTCACGGCGTGTTCACCGACCGGCCGGGCACGCTGAGCAACGACTTCTTCGTCAACCTGACCGACATGTCGACGCAGTGGACCAAGGCATCCACCGAGGGCATCTATGAGGGCCGTGATCGCACCACGGGCAGGCTCGGGTGGACGGCTACTCCGGCTGACCTGGTTTTCGGTTCCAACTCCGAGTTGCGCGCGGTTGCCGAGTTCTACGCGGCCGACGACGCGCAGGAGGACTTCGTGCGCGACTTCGTCAGGGCATGGACCAAGGTGATGACCCTGGACCGCTTCGATCTGCGTTGATTGCGGCGGGTGTCCACGCGCACGGTACGGGTCGAGTTGCAGGCACTACCCCCGCGATCCGAGCAACAGCGGAGCAACGGGGACACTCAGAGTGTCAGCCAGACACGAGAGAGTGACGATTATGGCCGGCTGGTCATAATCGTCACTTCTTGAGGAGGAAGGAGGAGCGTGCGCTCTTCCGGGCTCAGCGTCAGGACGCTCGACAGCGAGAGCCGGTCGTCGATGTCGACCCGGAAGTAGTCGGCGGTCAGCGTGAACGGGCCGGTGTCGACGACGAGGCCGGCCGTGACGTTGACCGACTTCTCGGGCTCGAGGGGCTTGCCGCCCCGCAGGCCCGCCGTCCGGAACGTCGACGGCACGGTGGCGCTCGCCGCGCACCGAGACCGTCGTCGAGCCCGTAGCGCGTCGCCCGGATCGAGGTCGACCCCGCCGACCGCGACGCGTCCGCCCAGCTACGTCAGCCAGATCTCCCTGGTGGAGCGTCAGCCGGTCTCGTAGTCGACGACGGCTCTGAGCCCTCGGACCGTGAGATCGCCGATGAGTCGCTCGCCCAGGTTCTCCCGCCTCCAGACGGTCGGCCTTGTCAGGTCCCTCTACTCGACTCGCAGCGCCTCAATCGGATCGACCCGCGTCGCCCGCCGCGCGGGGAGCCAGCAGGCGACCAGGGCCACCGCCACGAGCACGAGCGGTGCGGCCACGAACGTCAGGAGGTCGTCGCTGGAGACGCCATGCAGCAGGCTCTCCAGAACGCGGCTCGAGGCGGCCGCGCCGGCCAGGCCGGCCACGGCGCCGATGGCCACGAGCGCGGCGCCCTGCCTCGCCACGAGCGCGAGAATGTCGCCGCGCCGGGCCCCCAGCGCCATGCGAATGCCGATCTCGCCCCGGCGTTGCGCCACCGTGTAGCTGAGCAGCCCGAAGATCCCGAGGGCCGCGAGGAGCAGGGCGAGCCCGGCGAACGACCCGACGAAGACCGCGTAGAAGCGAGGCTCCGCGACCGCAGTCGAGAGCCGCGCCTCCATCGTCATCACCGCGCCGAGCCTCGCTTGCGGATCCGTCGCGGTTACGGCTTCGCGGAGGAACGGAACCACCGCCAGCGAGTCGCCGGTCGTCCGGACGGCCACGTATATCGCCGAGCTGTAGCCGAACCCCTGCTCGGCGCGGGCCTGAGCCAATGGGAAGAACGCTTCGGCCTGGGGCTCCGCCGTGAGCTCGAGGCCTGTGTACACGACGTCCCCCACGACGCCGACCACTTCCCAGGGTTCCCCAAAGGGCGACACCACCCGCTGGCCGACCGCCGGCCCGCTCCCGAACAGCTCGCGGGCCAGCGTTTCGTTGGCCACCAGGACGCGCGGGCTCGCGGATCCGTCCAGACGAGTGAAGGTGCGGCCGTCGTGGAGGCGGAACCGCATCGCCTCGAGGTAGCCGGGACTCACGACCCGAACCTTCGGACGCGGCACCTCGTTCCAACCGCTCGGCGTCGGGGTACCGGCCACGCGGAGCCGCGTCTCGCTCGTACGGTCCCAGTTGCTCTCGAAGGGCAGGCTCCTCGACAACCCGAACGCTTCGACGTCCGGAAGGGACTCCAGCCGCGCCGTCATCTCGTCGAGCAGCCGCTCGTGGAGCCGCCCGTAACGATCCTGCGAGTTCGCCCGCGCTTCGGGCGCCATGGATGGCTGGTTCGAGAACGGAAACAACGCCTGGGTGGAAACCACGTTGGCCGGGTCGTAGCCTCGGTCGAAGGTAACGAGTCCCACGAAGCTGCGCAGCAGCAAGCCGGTGCCCACCAGCAGCACCAGCGCGAGCGCCACCTGCGCCATCACCAGCACCGCCCGCGACCGGTTCGAGCGCAGCAGCCGGAAGCCGCCCGCGGATTGCGCGCTCCCCTCGTTCAGCGTGCGCACCAGATGGAGCCGTGACCACTGCAGGGCCGGCGCCGCACCCGACAGCAGACCGACGAGCACCGACAGCCCGACCGTGAACGCGACCGTCACCCCGTCGACGCCCACCTCGTCGAGCCTCGCGACGTCGACCGGCACGAGCGCCGGCACCGCGCGCAGGACGACGGCCGCCGCGGCCAGGCCGAGCACGCCCCCGGTCAGGCCCAGCGCCACGCTCTCGGTCAGGAGCTGCCGCACGAGCCGGCCTCGACCCGCGCCGAGCGCCGCGCAGAGGGCGAACATCCGTTGGCGCGTCACGCCACGCGCGAGAAGCAGTCCCGCGGCGTTGATGCAGGCGATCAGCAGGACGAGCGCCGTGGCCGCAGTCAGCACCAGCAGCACCGGCCGGTACTCGCCGACCATCTCCTCCAACAACGGCACCACGCGGACGGCGACCTCGGGCCCGTCCCCGGATGCCTGGTCCGCGCCCGACCGCGCCATGATGCCGGCGGCGCTCGCCTGTAGGATGGTGCGCGCTTCCGTGGCCGCCTGCTCCGGCGACACGCCGGGGCGAAGTCGTCCGAGCCCGCCGAACACGAGCGAGACGATCGTGCGCACCTCCGCCGAGTCGTCCGCGCTCGGCGGTACGAATGGCGGGATGACCAACGGCGTCCAGAACTCGTTGTCCGGATTCGGGAAGCCGAACCCCTCCGGGAGCACGCCGACGACGGTGTGCAGCTCGCCGTCGAGGTCGACGAGGGTCTCGACGACGTCCGCATCGGATCCGAAGCGCGTAGTCCACAAGCCGTGGCTGAGCAGCACGGCGGGGCTCGCGCCTTCCCGCCCTTCCTCCTCCGTGAAGAGCCGCCCCAGCCGGGGTCTTGCCCCCAGCAGCGGGAACAGCGACGGCGTGACCCAGGCGCCGGACAAGGTGGCGCCGTCCAGGTTCGCCCATCGGGCGGATATCTCCAGGTACCCGGCGAGCTGCTCGAACGACTCAGCGTTCTCCTCGAGCAGGGGCATCGAGCGGTTCGACAGCCACATGTCCGACCCGCCGACCGACCCCAGCGATTCGCCGATGCGGACGATGGTGGCGGCGTCCGGGTACGGCAGCGGCCGCAGCAGGACGCCGTACACGATGCCGAACATCGCGGTGGTCGCGCCGAGGCCCAACGCGAGCATCAGGGCCACGCTGGCCGCGAAGCCGGGGCTTCGCCGCAGGCCGCGGACGGCGTGCAGCAGGTCACGGCCCAGATCGCCGAGCCATGGCGTGCCTCGTTCGCCCTGGCTGGCGTCACGAGCGGCATTCCCGTCCGATGCGGTCGCAAACATGGACTCGGTCGTCTCCCTCGACAATGTCGGCTCGACCCAACCGTGGGTTCCCGCACCCAGGTTAACTCAATCCCCGCTATCGGATCCCAAGAGGAACCGTGCAGCCTCTCCCCCGCGGCCCGCACACGGCGGGCGTGTTCCAGACCGCGCCGCTTCGAGAGGCGCCCCGTGTGGCTTCCGACCCTGCCCGGCGGCGGCGAGTCCGATCCTGTCGCCCTCGACGAGCTGGGCCGCTCGATGGCTCGTGCCCCGCCTCGGAGCCGCGCTCGACGCCAACCGCTGCCGCCTCGTCGTGTCGGACCGCGGGGCGGCTGGTGTCGCCGGGCGTGACCGAGCGCGACAGCAGTCCGGCGCGCCCTCTGAGCTGACGCCCCCGCCACGGCCAACCGCGAGCGAGTTCGGTGTGGAATGGCCTCCAGAGCGATGGCGGGCGCGCGGGCGCGCGGGCGCGAGATCGCCGCTCCAGGGCGCATCCTCGCGGGTCGAGCGCGCCGCCGGTGGGGCCCGGAGACCAGCGACGAGTATCCGGGCTTACTTAGCGCAGGCGCAGGACGAGTCCAAGCTGCTCCATCCCGGGCTCGACGGTGACGGTCACGATGTCGGACAGATCCCCGCCGCGCTGGGCCTGGAGTGAGATCCGCGTACCCGGCACCAGACCGGCTACCATGAACGCCCCGTCCGACCGTGTCACCGTGCGGCCGCGGGTCAGCGCCGAGAAGAGCCCGGCGCCCGGCAGCGTCCGGCGGTAACCGACGTGGACGCGCGCGTCCACGGCCGGGCACCCGTTCCCATCGAGGACGAATCCGCTCGTGGCCGCCTCCCGCAGCAGTCCGATCCCCACGTCGCTTTGCTTGCCTGCTTCGACCCTCAACTCGCTGAAGTACGGCCCGAAGCCGGCGGCGCGGGCGATGACGATGGCGGACCCGGGAAGCACATCGCCGAACCGGAACATCCCGCCGCGCGCCCTCGCCGTCCATACGATCACACCACTAGGAATCGCGGCTGAGTTCCTGCCCCCGAAGCGCCTCGGTTCCTGCCCCCAGGCCGGAAACGTCAGAAAGTTGACGTGCGCCGTACGTCGGATCCTGAGGCGCTAGGGAACGAGAGACGTCAAGTCCAATCATCACAGTAGCTTGGAGCGAAACTCGGATCGCCCGGGGGCTAGCCCCCGAACCGGTTGAAGTACCCTGAGCGACCCCGGCCCGGGCCGTAAGACTTCCTGCCCCCACAGGAACGGGGGCAGCGCGTCTCACGCCCGAACCGACCGGGGTCGCTCAGGGTGCATTATTTCCTTGCAGGAAGGCTTCGACGCCCGCTCGTGCTGCTGTGTCATGTCATGCGACGTACAGACGTTTCCAGATCCGCATCGAACCCGAACTGCGCGAACTGCCGGCCGACCTCAAGGCGCCGACGAGACAACCCCTCGCCGGCTGGAAACCCTGCAAGCTCGACGACGGCTGGGGCGCCGTACGCGACGGACCCGATGTCGCCGCGCTCGCGGAGGATCCGCGTGGAACCCCGATCAGCGTCACCGACATCGGTGCATGACGCTCGTCTCCTGGTGCCTCGGTGGGCCGATCGCCGTCCACCGGGCGGCAACGGGATCGTACACTTCCCGAAGCCATGACCGTACCGACACCCGACCCACGCTATCCCATCGGGGAGTTCTTGCCCCCGGACCCGGTGACCCACGACCAGGTGGCCGCCTGGATCGACGACATCGCGGCGCTGCCGGCCGACCTGCGGCGCACCGTCTCGGCGTTGACGGGCGGCCAACTCGACACGCCGTACCGCCCGGGCGGGTGGACCGTCCGGCAGGTCGTGCACCATCTTCCCGACAGCCACATGAACAGCCTGGTCCGGTTCAAGTGGGCGCTGACCGAGGACCGGCCGGTCATCAAGGCCTACGACGAGAAGGGCTGGGCGGGGCTGCCGGACGCCCGGGGCCCGATCGGCCCGTCCCTCGACCTCCTCGACGCCCTTCACCGCCGCTGGGCGGTCCTGCTGAGAAGCCTGACCTGGGCGCAACTCCAGCGCGAGTTCGTGCACCCCGAGTCGGGACCCATCGCGCTGGCCGTCAACGTCGGCGCTTATGCCTGGCACGGCCGGCACCATCTGGCGCACGTCGAGCGCCTGATCGAACACGAGGGTTGGACCTGACGGCGAAGGATGGGGTCCCGGCCGGCGTACCTGCCGATATTCGGGCGGATCCGGGGTCGGTCGCGCCGCCGGTCAGTACGCACCGCCCACCCTCGCGGCGTCGGTCGGCGTCGGCGTGGCGGCGGCCGGACGCCGCCGGCATCCCTGCCGCCCGTACCCGGGGTTCTGTCCAGACCGGCGGTTGTGGGCATCGGGCTTCATGTCGTTCCAGTCATCGGACTTCATCTCGGGAATCGTGAGAACGGGAGCTTTCTCGGGCGCGTTCGCCTGATGCTCGGCCGGACGAGGCGACTTCACGAGCCGGGACTGGGATTTTGCCTGCATCGGATTCTCCAGCTAAAGTCAAATCACTCATACGGAACGGGTTAGGGCTCCCCTCCCGCAACGCGATGGTCGGGCGGTTCCCCGTCCGCATCGTCACGACGCACGATGGTTTCCATCATAGAAGACCATTCATTAAATGGGTGTGTATTTAGCAGAAATTTCCATGTCGATTTCATGAATTCTGCGTTATGATGTCGCCGAAGCGCCCGAAGTGGGTCCGCGCTTCCGCCGTTGCTGCGGCACCGCGATTCGAGCCGAATCGGCGAGGAGGGGCCTTGACGGATTCCGGCGACCAGAGGCAGGAGAACCAGGCGCTGCGCGAGCGCATCTCCACGTTGACGGCGGCCATCCTGCGCATCAGCGCGACGCTCGACCTCGACACCGTGCTCGCCGAGGTGGTCGAGAGCGCACGCGGGCTGACCGGCGCCCGCTACGGGGTCATCGTGACGGTCGACGAGGCGGGCGCGCCGGCAGACTTCGTCTTCTCCGGCATCACGCCCGAGGAGCAGCAGGAGCTGCTGGTCTGGCCCGGCAGCATCCGCCTGTTGCAGCACCTGCGCGAGCTGCCGGGGCCTCTCCGCATCGCCGACCTCTCGGCCTACACCCGCTCGCTCGGCATTGCGCCCGCGCGGACCTTCTCGCGGACCTTCCAGGGCACGCCGATGCGCCACCGCGGCGCCGACGTCGGCAACTTCTTCCTCGCCGAGAAGGCCGACGGCTACGAGTTCACCGACGACGACGAAGAGGTGCTGGTGCTGTTCGCGTCCCAGGCCGCGGCCGCGGTCACCAACGCCCGCACGCACCGCGCCGAACAGCAGGCGCGGGCCGACCTCGCGGCCCTCGTCGAGACATCGCCGGTCGGGGTCGTGGTCTTCGACGCGACGAGCGGCCGGGCGGTGTCGTTCAACCGCGAGGCGAGGCGAATCGTGGAGAGCCTGCGGACGCCCGGCCGTCCGCTCGAGCAGCTCCTGGAGGTGATCGCCTTCCGCCGCGCCGACGGGCGGGAGGTGTCGCTCGGCGAGCTTCCGCTCGCACAAGCGCTCGGCACGGGCGAGACGGTGCGCGCCGAGGAGGTCGTGCTCTCGGTCCCCGACGGGCGCAGCGTCCGGACGCTGATCAACGCCACGCCCATCCGCGCCGAAGGCGGCGCCATCCGCTCGTTCGTGGTGACCATGCAGGACCTCGCGCCGCTCGACGAGATCGAGCGGCTGCGGACCGAGTTCCTGGGCCTGGTGAGCCACGAGCTGCGCGAGCCGCTGGCCGCCATCAAGGGCTCGGCGACGACCCTCCTGGAGGAAGCGGCGGCACTCGACCCGGCCGAGATGCGCGAGTTCCACCGCATCATCGTCGAGCAGGCCAGGCACATGCGAGGCCTGATCGGCGACCTGCTCGACACGGGGCGCATCGAGTCGGGCACGCTCTCGGTCGCGACCGAGCCCTCGGAGGTGGCGGCCCTGGTGGAGCGGGCGAGAACCACGTTCCTGAGCGGCGGCGGCCGTCACGCCGTCCTGGTCGACTTGCCCGCCGGCCTGCCCCCCGTGATGGCCGACCGGCGGCGCATCGTGCAGGTGCTCAACAACCTCTTCGCCAACGCGGCGCGGCACGCTCCCGAGTCGTCTCCCATTCGGGTCGCGGCGGCCCGCGAGGAGGCGCATGTCGCGGTCTCGGTGGCCGACGAGGGGCCGGGCATGGCGCCCGAACGCTTGTCGAATCTCTTTCGCAGGCACGCCGGCGCCGGCGAGGGCGCCACGGCGGGCCACGGCCTCGGGCTCGCCATCTGCAAGGGGCTCGTCGAGGCGCACGGCGGGCGTATCCGGGCGGAGAGCGCCGGCCCCGGCCGCGGCACGACGTTCACGTTCACGGTTCCCGCAGCCGGCGAGCCCGGAGCCGCGGCGGCGGGCCACGCCGCCAGACCGGAGCCGGCCGCCGACCGGGACGGGCCGCCCCGCGTCCTCGTCGTCGACGACGACCCGCGGGCGCTGCGCTTCGTCCGCGACGCGCTCTCGGCGGCCGGGTACGCCCCGCTCGTGACGGGCGCGCCGGACGACCTGGCGCGCGTCATCCGGGCCGAGAAGCCGCAACTCGTCCTGCTCGACCTGGTGCTGCCCGGCAACGACGGCCTCGAGCTGATGCAACAGGTCCCGGAGCTGTCCGACCAGCCGGTCATCTTCATCTCCGCCTACCGCCGCGACGAGACGGTCGTGCAGGCGCTGGAGGCGGGCGCGGCCGACTACATCGCCAAGCCCTTCTCGCCGACGGAGCTGGTGGCGCGGGTGCGGGCGGCGCTCAGACGGCACGCCGAGCCGGAGCCGTTCGTGCTCGGAGAGCTCGCCATCGACTACGCGCAGCACCGGGTGACGGTCGGCGGGGATGAGGTCGACCTCACCGCCACCGAGTACGAGCTGCTGCGCGTGCTCTCGCTCGACGCGGGACGGGTGGTGACCTTCGACACCCTGCTGCGCCGGGTCTGGACCAGGCGCGAGAACGCCGACGCCAACCTGGTGCGCATCTTCGTCCGCAACCTCCGCCACAAGCTCGGCGACAGCGCGGCCAGCCCCGCCTACATCTTCAACCGGCGCGGCGTCGGCTACCTCATGCCGCGGCCGTCCTCTCCGTCGCCAGGCGGCCGTTGACGTGAGCGCCACCCCCGGACAGCCCCGGCGTTGCAGTTTCTGCGCCGTCGGCCACCCGCCCATCCTTCCGCCCCCGTGCACGCCGGCCGTTCCGAGGTTGGCCCCGTTCTTGCTCCTGGCCGCGTGAGGGAGCGGGCACTGCCATGCCGCCAAGCCGCCCGCAAGTTCGGCGACGACACGTCCGAGCGGCTGGCCGCGGCGCCGGTGCTGCCGATCGTCATCTACAATGGACGGCGGAGCTGGACGGCCCCGACGGACGTGACCGACCTGCTCGGGGTCACCGACGAGACGCTGGCACCGTACCAGCCGTCGCAGCGGTATTTCCTGCTCGACGAAGCTCGCCCGCGTCGGCGATGAAGGCCGGCTGGACGACCGATCCTGAAAAGGCCAAGTCGAAGACCCTCGGCGATCCCGATGATGCCCTTCCTGCTGGCGACAGCAGCCGCCCCTGCCATCTCCCTCTCGTCGGCCACCGCGGTCACCGCGCTGCTGGCGATCATCGCCGCCCTGCTCGGCTTCGCGCTGTGGTTCCTGCAGCGGCAGATCAGGAACAACGACGAGGCGCACCGGGAGCTGAAGAAGGAGATGGGCGATACGCGCCGAGAGCTGAAGGCCGACATCAAGGCGGTCGAGGCCGACATCAAGGCGGTCGAGGCCGACGTCAAGCAGTTGCTCGCCGGCCAGTCCCGCATCGAGGGGCTGCTCGAAGCCCTGGTCGTTCGGGGCAAGCTGGATCGCGTCGAGCCCATCGTGCCGCCGACCTCCCCCTGAGAGCGGCGCGCGACATGCCGCGCCGGTCGTCAGCCCGCCATCCCAGGTCGCCCGGTGCCGTTGACGTGCGCGCCATCCCCGCACAGCCCCGGCGTCGCAGTTCCTGCGCCGTCGCCCCCCCCATTCGTCCGCCCCCGTGCGCGCCGGCCGTTCCGAGGTTGGCCCCGTTTCTTGCTCCTGAAGCACCCCGCCGACCGGCTGCCACAGCCGCGGTGCGCTCAGACCGCTGGGGCGGCTGGCGCGGCGCGCGAGGTGGGCGAGCTGATCGCGCCGGTCTCGCCGTCGCTGGCCCGGTATCAGCCGGCGCAACGCTACGTCGTTATTGACGAGAGGCGCGTACGGAGCGACGATGCCCCCGAGGGCAACCTGATGGCGGCGGTGGCGGCGCTGGAGCAGAGCCGGTCGATGGAGGACCTGCACGGGGTGGCGGTGGCGCTCGGTCGCCGGGGGTGGGCGCCGGGCGAGGAGCGTCTCGACCTGGTGTTCGCGAAATGGCTGGAGCGGTTGATGCGTCGCTTCGCGCCGCGCGACGCGCCGCCGCCGGCGGTCTCCACGGTGGAGGAGGCGAGGATGACGCTTGAAGAGCGGGTGAGCCAGTGGCCGCGGCAATGGCTGGAGCAGGGCATCGAGCAGGACCGGGCGCAGGGCATCGAGCAGGGCCGTGCCCTGCTGTCCCGTCAGGCGGCCCGCAAGTTCGACGCCGCCGCGGGCGAGGGGCTGGCGGCGGCGCTGGCCGGCGTCGTCGACCCGGACCGCCTCGCGCAGGTCGGCGACTGGATCATCGAGTGTGAGACGGGGGCCGACCTGCTCGCCCGCGTCCGCGGCGACGACCGGGCGGGCGGCTGAAGGGAACCGGTACACCGACCCTCCGCCGGCTCGGCCTCGACCTGGTGTTCGCGAAATCGGCATGCCCCACCCGCCGTCGTTGACGATGCCGGACAGGTCATCGTTGAAGATGCCGCCGGCGGGGCCGCAGCCTGCGCTGAATCCGGCTTCGCTCGAGAGGGCGGCCGTGCCCAGTCCGACGAAGCCCCGCACGCTGAAGTCGATCAGGCCGCCCCGATCATCTCGGCTTCCGTTTCAGCAGCAGCGCTGCCGCGAGGACGATGACGGCGCCGCCGGGCATGGCCGGCACGGTCTGCCGGTAGGGCGACCAGTCGAGCCCCTGGCGGTCGAAGTACGCGATTCGGTTCGGGATGGTCGCCTCGACCACGGCCTGCTGCTCGGCCGTCAGCCGCTCCGGCTGGAATCGCACCGCGAAGTACGGCAAGACGCTCTCGGCCACGTCCTCACGGTCGGGGAAGTCGCGGGCGTACGTCGAGATGAACTCGCCGTCGGCCGCCTGTGCCGCCCGCCAGCCCGGCGAGTCCGTGTGATCGACGTCGAGCGAGACATGCGCCGCCTCGTGGAACAGCACCTCTTCCAGGAACCCGTCCCGCAAGTACTCCGCGCCCTGGCCGGTGTGAATCAGGAAGCTCCCGTCGGCGTTCCCGCCGAACAGCTCCCGGCCGGCGTTCACCTGCACCGAGGTCGCCCGAGAGAGCATCACGGCCGGCAGACGCCCGAGCACCGGGGCGTAGACGTCGACCTCTGCTCGTGCCGCCTCGGCGCTGCCGAACTCCGGGTTGACCTGAAACTCGATCACACCGCCGGCGTACCGCGCGTCGAACAGGTAGGCGTCGACCGTGATCCACTCGTCGACACGCCGGTCAAAGATGCTCCGCTCGCCGCGGCCGGTGTAGGAGACGCCGGCCAGCGACGTCGGATCTGCGCCGGTGAGCACATCCGGCGAGATGAACACCGTTCCCTCGAACGGCTGTCCCGATGCGCCGGTTGCGACCGTGACCGTCGCGGCCGCCAGCGCCAGCTTCGCCCATAGCCTGGAACGGATCTCTTCCTTCACTGGTTGTCTCCTCAATCGCCGCAAGCTCCTGACCGCATCGGCAGACGCTCAAAAAGGGAGAGCAGGTGGCCGACCGCCGGAGACGTAGACGATGGCGCTCGCGGGCTCCAGCGTCTCGAGGAACTCCAGACGCCGACGCGCCGGCTCGTGCGCGTCATTCCAGCGCCAGCACCGCGGCGCGCAGCTCCATCAGGTGGGCGGCCCGGATCGGCGTGGTCCCGCCCACCGGTGCTGCGTCGGCCCACCGCGGGGCCGACCGCCCCGCCACGGTGTACGCCTCGGTGAGGGCCGACCGCAGCTCCAGAAGATGCACCAACCGCACTCGCGTCACTCCCGGCGTCAGGACCGCGTCCGTCCACGCGAACCGGCCCAGCCTCGCCGCCGTGCGCAGGCCGTCTATCCGCGTCCGCAGCTCCGTGAAGTGGACGGCCCGGACAGGCGTCAGGCCGGGCACGATCTCGGGGTCGGTGAACGGCGCCGAACGGCTCCCCACCGTCGCTGAGAACGTCTGGGTCGCGCTCAGGCCGCCGGGGTCGGACGCGGTCACGCGGATCGTGGCCGTGCCCTCGGCCAGGGCGGTGAGCACGACGCGGGCGCCGGCCGCGAGCACCGACACCACCCGCGGCGCCGACGACGACACCGCGTAGGTCAGCGCGTCGCCGTCGGGGTCCGCGAACGCCCGCGACACGTCCACGTCCAGCGTGCCGCCCACGTCCGACAGTCGCCGGTCCGGCAGGGTTCCGACGGCGGTCGGCGGGAGGTTGAGCCCGGGAGGGCGGTACCGCCACAGGGCCACGGCGGGGCCGGTGACGTTGAGCACCGCGGACGCATCGGCCGGCCCCGTGAGGCCGGACTCGCCGTTCCCCGTGTAGGGGACGCCCAAAGGGTCGCCCTCGTGCTGCTGACGCGGATTCGAGAAACGCGTTACCCCGAGGGCACGGAGACCCTCATCACGGCATTGGGCTCCGTAGGCCATTATCGTGCTCCAACAACTCGACGGCGCGGCGCCCGGTTCGAACGCACGCTGGTTCACGTAGCCGTACGCCGGATGCGGCTTCACCCCGCCTTCATCGTGGTGCACCTGATAGCGCTCGTGCTGGAGCCCCATGCTGTGTCCGAGCTCGTGCGCGAAACAACAACGCACGGCAAGGCTGAAAGCACCAGCCAAGGAAGCTAAACCGGCCACGTTGGACTCGCCGACCACGAGATGGACGAGGTCGGCCCCGACTCGGTCGCGGAGGAGGTGCACCGCGTCCATGTGGCCATCGGATGGATCCTCAAGACGGTCGTGATCGAGGTAAGCGTTGCCCGTCTCGGTATACGACACCTCGGACCTCTCCACCAGCGCCAGCCGGTGGTGAACTCCGCTCGCCTCGTAGGCCTGGTTGGTCGCGGCAACCATGAGGTCGATCTCGGCCTCGATCGCGCCGACTCCGCCTGCCGCATCGCGGGCGGCTGGCGTATAGACGACGGCCACGTCGATCGTGACGTCCGTTCCCGTTTCGCACGACCGCCCCTTGAAATAACGAGTGTCTCCCCAGTTGGGAGTCCCCAGCCAGTCCCGCCATGCGGCCGGCGCGCAGGTCTGGGTCGCGAAGATATCCAGTTGTTCCAGAGCCGAGGACCGCAGCCCCTGCGGCATCGGTCCCGTCAGGCCCCAGTTGTACGAGAGCCGCGACGCTTGAAGATTCGTCAGGCTGCCCAGCTCGCTCGGGATGGGACCGGTCAAGTCGTTGCGCTCCAGGTACAGCGTCTTGAGGTTCGTCAGGTTCCCCAGTTCGGCTGGGATTGCGCCGGTCAGGTTGTTGGAACGCAGGTTCAGTCCCACGAGATTCGTCAGGTTCCCCAGTTCGGCTGGGATTGCGCCGGTCAGGTCGTTGTCAGCCAGGACCAGGGCTCTGACGTTCGTCAAGCGTCCCAGTTCGGCTGGAATCGCGCCGGTCAACTCGTTCTCCGCCAGCGCCAGCGCATCGAGGTTCGCCAGGTTTCCGAGTTCGACCGGGATTGCGCCCGTCAACTCGTTGCCGTAGAGCTGGAGGTAATAGACGTTCCCCAAACTACCCAGTTCGGCCGGGATCGGGCCGGCCAACCCGTTCTCACGGAGCACTACAGTCGTGACCCTACCGTCCGTATCCGTCGTCACGCCGAACCATTCGCCCAGAGGCGCATCCGTCTTCCAGTTCGTGCTGTCCGTCCAATTCGGGCCGTCGGTCGCGTCGTACAACGCCTCCAGCGCCGCCCGGTCCGTCGCGATGCTGCCCTGTGCATCGGCGCGCGGCGCATCCCCGGTGGCGCGGAACGCGGCGGGGCCCGGCGGCGCGAGACGAGGCTCGACGGGGGCCGGAAATCCGCCGTCGGGACCGAGCGGCGGAAGCTCCTCTTGCTCCCATCCCCGGCCGGGAATCGGCTCGCCGAGCGGCGGCAGGCGCGACAGGTCGACCTCGCTGACGGCGTGCAGCCCCGCTCCCGCCGGCCGGATGCGGTAGGTTGCCGCCGGCGTCCGCACCGAGCCCGCCACCACCTCGCCGTTCACCACCAGGGTCATCGTCCCCATCTCGACCCCCGCCAGGGGGCCCGACAGCGAGTAGCCGCCCGAGAAGGTCGGCGCCACGCTCCGGACGAGGCCGGTGAACGACGCGTCGTCGAACAGGTTCAACGTCAGCACGCCCGACGGCGCGGCGACCGCCCCCCCGGGGGCCGCGGCGGCGGTGTCCGCCGACGGCGTGAGCTGCTCGAAGTCGATGGCGACGAGGCGCCGCCGCAACGTGATGGCGTCTGAAGCGGCCGGGAGACCGGGAGCGATGGCCGCCGCGGCGGATGTCACCTCCCGGAACAGGCCGCCGGGCTGGCCGGCCGACTCGGCGGCGGCCAGCCCGACCAGCAGCGCCGCGGCAAGCGCCGTCGAGCCCCGAAACGCCGCGGCGCGCCGGACGCGCGGCGCAACGCGCCGTCGAAGACAGCCCGGAAACAACCCTCCAGAGTCCATGGGCTACAAGTCCTCCGCCACCGACACCCACCGGGTCGCGACGCCGAACCGCTGTCATCCCCGGCGCGACCGCCGCCACGCCGCAAAAGCCTCCGCGTACGTTCAACGAATAATAGCAAAACGAAATGCGATATGTGTGTGATATCCGAGGTTCTAGTGGCGATGATTGTGTGAATAATTCAAGTGCTGTGCCACGTTGAGGGTTGCGTATCGGGCGCCTCCGCCCGCCGCAACAGGCAAGGAGAGCCGGGTGGAGGAGAGCCCCGCCGAACTGCGGGGACAGATAGAGGCGAACGAGGGCCGCATCTCGAAGCTGAACGCGAGCCGTGGCGCGCCGCTCACCCGTGCGCGCGGTCGCGCCAGCGGGCGGTAGCTTGCGGGCTCCGGCTCGAAGCGGTCTCGCCGCTTTCACGTCGCTGCTTGCGAGCAGCCGGATCCATACAGAAACGCCATGGGTCACAAAAAGAGCACGGCCATGAGCCCGTGAGTCACACCCAAATCACAGCCACGATGTTACCCTTCTGTGCCGTGCATGAGAGCCGGGTGTTTCGCCGCTGTTGGCGGTCGGCGGCTCGCCGAACGATTCGGCCTGAGGGTGCGAGTGGGTTGCGTCCTGAACGCGCACGATGTTGCGGAGCAACCCTGCGAGCGCTTGTCATGCCTCGGACAAGGCCCTCTCTGTCGGCCGCGTGATTGGAGAAGAAGCGGGCATGTGGAAGCGGGAAGAACCAAACCAGCGGGTGCCCTCTCAGGCTACGGGCACGACGGACCCCGCCGGCCCGGCGGGGAGCCACGCGAACCAGAACGTGCTCATCGGCAAGTCGGTCGTCGTCGAGGGCGAGCTCCACGGTAGCGAGGACCTGACGATCGAGGGGCGAGTCGAGGGCAAGATCACGTTGAAGCAGCACGTCCTGACCGTCGGCGCCCACGGGCGCGTTCAGGCGCAGGTCTTCGCCAAGTCAGTCGTCGTTCTGGGCGAGGTCATCGGCAACATCGAGGCGACCGAGACCATCTCCATCAGCGCCGAAGGGAGCGTCGAAGGCGACCTCAAGGCTCCTCGCATCGCCATCTCGGAAGGAGCCAGGTTCAGCGGCGGCATCGATATGCAGCAGGGGCGGCAAGCCAACCGCGCCAAGAGCGAACCAACGCCGGGGTCCGAACCCCGTCGGCCGACGCGGGCCGCAAGGGCCAGGAGCGGCGAACGCGACTCGCCATCCGACACCGGCGGCGAGCACCAGAACTCGGCAGGTGTCCGTCGAGGCGCTGGGGGCTCGAGCTGAGAGCGGCCTCCAACGGGCCAGGTCAGAAGCCGATGACGGCCTGGACCGCCCCCCGACCGAGCTGCGGCGTGATGGTGACGGACGGCGCCGCCGGGACATCGACCAGCACGGTCATCAAGAGCAGGCCGCCCACGAGCCCGACCGCTCCGGCTGCGGCCACGATGTCACATCGCGGGCCTTCGGGCTCTCGGCAGTCCTTGTCTTCGAAACGATACCAGAGCAACCGGCCACCCACGGAAGCCATCGCCAACCCCGTCATCAGCCGCCCGAAGGACGGCCGTCGCGGTACCGGCGCGGTCTGCGCTCCGAGCTCACGCGCTGCTGCCTTCGCCTGTTCCAGCACGTCCGCGCGTGCGTCCACATTCAACAGAACTACCACCAGCGCCATCGAGCATACGCACGTTCTCATCGCGGTCGAATGGTAGCATGCCGGCCACCTCTACTTGGCGGTGTCGCTACCGTCCCGCCACGCCTCACTCCAGAGCAACGAGGCCGGCGATGAGGCGCTGATGTTCCCGGCCGTCCGCGGCAAGGCGCTCGGCGCCGCAACGATTTCGAAGCTGGTCAGGAACCTGGGCATCGCGGCCGTGCGCAATCGTCACTCGACGGTGAGACGCAGCGATGTGGTGGGCGAGCCGCGCTCGGCGAACCAGGTCACGCCTTCGAGAACGACGTCGAGCTCGACCTCGTACGAGCCCGGGCGGTCGATGGCCGGCAGCTCGACGTCCACGGCCGTGCGGTCCCCGGGTTCGACGTCCCGTGTCAGGCCGACCCGCAACCAGTCGTGGTCGACGATTTCACGGATGCCGTCGTTCACCGCGGACAGGTGGCCGCCGAGCCGTGTCCAGCCCCGGCCCTCGGCGTGGAGCCACACGGCGTCGCCGCGGTTCTCGACGGAAACGACGGCGTGGCCGGACTGGCCGGCCGGCTGCAGACCGCGGCCGTTCGACGGCCCGACGATACCGATGTCGGCCAGGAGGGCCGCGTCACCGAGCCGGGCGGTCGTCGGCCCGGCCGTCCCCCTGTGCAGGAGGATGCAGTGGTGCACCATCAGGTGAGATGAGAAACGGCTCCAATACTCGGAGAATCCTGCGCCGCCCACGAAAGCACCCAGCTCTCCGGTCGGCAGCTCGTAGCGGAAGAACGGCGTCGACACGAGCAGGGACGAATCGCGAAAGCCCACAGCGGCGGCCAACGCGCCTATGTCGGCGACGACCAGCTCGTTCTCGAGCACTCCCGTCGCGCGCTCGGCGACGCTGGCCGGCGTATCTGCATGGCCGACCCCGGGCTCCGACATCACCACCATGCCGTGCGGCTGGAGCACCCGACGCATCTCGGAGAGCAGCCGACGCTGGTTCGGAATGTGGTGGAATGCGTCGTACACGACTACGCAGTCGCACATTCCATCGTCCAGCGGCAACGTGCGGCCGTCGTACGCGACGAACCGAGGATCGAGCGACCAGTCCGTGGACGGCTCCCGCTCGAACAGCTTCCTGCCGATGTCGAGCGCCGTCCGGGACACGTCGACGGCGACCGTGTGACATCCGTACCGATTCAGGAGGCGCGAGAGCCAGCAGGTGCCGGCGCCGATCTCGACGATGGTGTCCCCGGGGCGGATGCGCGCCGCCGACAGAAGGGTTCCGACGCGAATCAGGTGCTCGGAGAAGCCCTCGACGTCGCTGAACGGCTTGTCGAGAAGCTGCGAGGCATCGGCGTACGTTGCGAAGTACCGTTCGGCCGCGGCGTTGTACTCGTCCGTGCGCTTCAGCAACTCCGGGTCTTCGGCGGTGGATCCCGGCTTCTGTGGTCGCCGGAACGGCAACAGCGCGATGCGATAGAGCACCCGGTCCAGGACCCGAACGACCAGCGACCGCAGTCGCGGATGGCGCTTCGCGAACGCCTTCAGATGACCGAAGAAGCTCTGCATCGCTGCTGCGATTCCGTTCGGGCGGCGTCGCGTCGCCTCACGTGGCCTCGAGCTCGACCACGGGTTCCGCCCGTAGAGGTTTCGCCGTTTCTGACGACGGCGGTTTCGCTGGGTTGTCCGGTCACGCCCCGACGGGGAAGCCGGACTTGGGGGCCGGAAGCCCGGCCCCCTCTTCGGCCCGTGCGGCCCGGTATCGACTCTCGGTTCCAACTCTGGGCATGATCTCAGAAAATGTGTGACTAATGGGCGATAACTCGGGCGTGTTTGGTGGCAAAAACATGACATTCCAAGTTCTGCGATGTTGGAGGTTGCCCACGGGCGGCCGCCGCACAGGGGGGATCGGGTCGTTTGCGGGAGGGGAGTAGAGTCGACGACTGGCGCGGCGGCGGCAGGCGGAGGGGGTAGCTGTTCCCGGCGGCTTTCGCCGATGCCGGTGCGCCGCCGCAACGTGATGGAATCGGTAGCGGTCTCGGCGCCGGGGACCGCGGTCCACCCCCGCCGGCGCCACCGCACGGAAGAGGCCACCCGGCCGCCCCGTCGCTTCGCCACGTTGTCGCTCCCCGCGCGGTTCCGGTTGCCGGCTTGGTAGCCGACGACGGTGTTGCCCGAGCCGTCCGCGTTCCGAGAAACCGCGCCGATTGGCGCACCGTCGCCGTTCGGCCTCATCAGCGCGCCCTTGCCGGAGTCGGCCGCCTTCGTCCGCCGCTTCAGCGTCCGCTCCCGGAGCCCCGCCAGCCGGACACGCAGCACCGTCAGCGCCTCGTCCCGCCCTTCGCGGACCGACACCGCGGCGCCCGGCTGCCCCTCCCTGAACGAGCGCGCCACCTGCACGAGGGGTCCCTCGTGCTCGTCGCCGACCGCAGACTCCAGGCCGCCGACGACGCCCGGCCCACGTTGACTCGCAGGCGCCCGGCAGACCGTACCCAAGAACCGGAAGAGTAGACGGCGAGTTGCCGCAAGCTCCTGACCGCAAGCCCCTTGGGGCGGCGCGGTCGTGGCCGTTACCCAGTCCGTGCCCAAGTCAGGGCAGGACGCAAGAGATCGAGGACGGAATGCGGAGCGGCAGTCGGCACCGGGGGGAGGCACGCAGGGTGATTCGGTGTCCCCGTTGCCGTGGGAGAAGGCGGCGAATCGCCGCAAGCTCCTGACCGCAAACGCCTTGGGGCGGCGCGGTCGTGGCCGTTACCCAGTCCGCGCCCAATTCGGGGCGGGATGCAGGAGGCCGAGGACGGATACGAGGACGGATAGATGCGGAGCGCTGGTAGACAACACCGGGGGGAGGCAGGGGGCGGAGGATACGGTTTCCCCCCGCTGCTGGCGACAGACGGACGGATTCAAGGGAGAACGCCGTTGCGGCGCGTAACTCGTTGGCTGTCCGGGACTTATGACGGCGCCCCGCGGGGCCGTCACCCAGTCCGTGTGCAATTCACTCGCGGGGAGGCGTAGGCGCAGATGCGGATCGATTGCCGACACGAGCGGGAGACAGGGGGCGGATGGTTTGGTTTTCCGCCACGGCCGGCGACGACAGGACGGACAAAGAGGGGAGATTGCGACATGCGGACAGGAGCGATTTTCGCGAGAGGCAGTTGCAGGGCGCTGAAGTGGACGGCGCTGTTCGGCGCGGTGTTCGTCCTGCTGGCCGCGTCCTCGGGGACGGCGTTGGCGCAGCAGACGCTGACGGACGTCACAGCCAGCATCAGCGGGCCGCGGACGGTGGACGAGGGTGACGAAGCGACGTTCACCGTCAAGGTGACGGGAACACTCAGCGGAAGAGACGCAGACGCCGATCCGACAACCCTCACCGACGCCCTCCGGACGGTCACCGTCGTGGTCGCCATAGCCACGGATGCCCAGGAGACCGACACCACGGGCGAGTTCGGCGTGAACGGTCAGCCCAACGATGGCGCGATTGTCACCAACACCAACGTGGTCCTGACCTTCGACCCCAACACGGGAAGCGGGGAGAGGGGGCGTACCGCCACGGGCGAAGTCACGTTTCGCACAAACTCTGACGACGATGCAGAAGACGAGGTCGTCTTCCTGCGGGTCAACACGGTCACGCTGCCGACTGGTGCGGTTGCGGCTACGGACGATGGCGTGGGCAACACAGCCAAGTTCACCATCCTGGACACTGAGGAGCAGGCCTACACGCTGACCCTGGACAGGGCGCACACGTCGACCAACCCGCCCAAGGAGTTCGCGGACATCATGGTCGATCTCAAGGCCGACCCTCCGCACCACGACGACAACGCCACGATCACGCTGTACGTTGACGGCGCGGACGGCAAGGCAGCCTCGGGCTACGCGGCCTTGGGGGAAGGTTCGACTGCGGGCTCCTCGCAGGCGACTATTGGTGCAGCTACTCGGAACACAGCGATCGATCCCGCCGTTGGGACGACTGGGACGAATAACCGCGCCATAACCATTTCCCAGACGCACAATGCGACCAACGGTGACGGGAACCGCATGACCGACACGATCACCCTGAGAGCGTTCACGGGGGCCGGGCGGAACTCGGAGCTGGCCGACGCCTTGGACATCGACGTACGCGACGAGCACGGCCTTCCCGACGCGGACGACATCATGGCCATGGCGGAGAACGAGGACGGCGAGGAGGTCGAGGAGCTCGTGGAAGGCGGAGACCCGGTCTTCCTGACCATCACCGTGGACCGCGGTCGAGGGACCTTCATCACGGATGAGGCGCTCTCAGTCGAAATCAGGCCGGCCGACCCGACGCAGGTGGTCGACTACGACCTCACGGGCGGGCGCGTCACGCTGGAGGAGAGAACCTCCGGCAAGCAGACCAACGACGACGACGACGAGATCAAGCTGTCGGCGCGGAGTGACGACGACGACATCGGCCCCGAGGATCTGATGCTGGACATCGTGGTGTCGGGCAGCAACGCGCGGAGAGGGAGCGAGACCTCGATCGGGAAGTTCTCGATCCCGATCACGGACAAGACGATGCCGCTGATCTCCGTGAAGGACGATGCGTACGACGCGATCAAGGCGCAGAGGGGCGAGGACGACGAGCCCTTGAACCCTGGCGACTCCTTCTCGGTCATGACGAGCGACCTGTTCATGTACGACCCGATGGCCGTCACCGTGTCGTTCGGGATCAGCGTGGAGGGCCCGTCGGCGACCGCGTCCGCCAGCGGTGAAGCCGTGATGGTCTCGGCCGTAGGCGCCGGAGAGTCCAAGGTCACCGTTATCGCGAAGGCGACCCCCAAGTCGTCGTCCTTGGTTGTCACCCAGACCGAGGCGGACGAGGCCCAACTCATGTTCCCCGTGAACGTCGTGCTCGCGGATCTGAGCGTGATGGTGGAGGCCGATCCCATGGAGGTCATGGAAGGCGCCAGCACGATGCTCACCGCGACCGCGAACCGGGCGGTCACCGAGGACACCATGATCGGCTTGGTCGTCGTCGGAGACGAAGATGCATACACGGTCGCGGATGCGATCACGATCGCGAGCGGCATGATGAGCGGCTCGGTCGAGCTGATGGCGTCGGAAGACGACGACTACATGGACGAGACGCTGACGGTGATCGCCAGCGGCCCCGGGATCGACGGCTCCATGCAGATCGAGGTCATGGTGACCGACAACGACGAGGCTCCGGTGGACGAGCCCACGGTCACGGCGAAGTCGCAGGAGCAGGTGGATGCGGTGTTTGCCACCGCCATCGCGACGGCCGCCGGCGGCCCCGACTGGATCGAGGGCACCGACGCCGCGATGGTCGACATGAGCATGCTGTTCAACGTGGCCGAGGAAGCCTCGCCCAGCTACTCCGGCATGTCGAGCGACGAGATGGTCGTCTCGGCGAGCAGCAGCGGGATGATGCTGACGCTCATGCCGGTGGCCGACGGCATGGCCACCATCACGGTGACGGCCACCGACGCTGCGAGCGGCGACATCGCCACGGCGATGTCCCACGTGACGGTCGCTGACCTGCCCCTGTCTGTCACGGTCGCCGCGGCGGCCGACACGGTGGCCGAGGGCGCCAGCGTCATGATCACCGCGACTGCGAACAAGGCGGTCGACGCGAACACCGAGGTGATGTTGATGCGCGACGGTGCCAGTTCGGCCAGCGCGGACGACTACAGCCTCGACCCGCCGCTGATCACCATCATGGCCGGCGAGACCATGGGTTCGCTCGCGCTGATGGCCACCGACGACTACGACGTCGAGGGCATGGAGAGCCTGACGCTGAACGCCAGCATGGGCGACATGAGCCTTGGGACGGTGATGGTCTCCATTGAGGACAACGACATGGAGATCACCTACACGCTGTCCGGCCCCGAGGACATGAACCTCGTCGAGGGCATGTCGGCCGAGTTGACGGCGACAGCGAGTTCCGCGGTCCACGCGGACACCGAGGTGATGATCATGCGCGACGGGGCCAGCACGGCCAGCGATGCGGACTACACGGCCGAGTCGATCATGATCATGGCCGGCGAGACCACCGGCACCACCATGGTGATGGCGGTTGAGGACAGCGAGCCGGATTCCGGTTCGGGTTCGCCGGAGATGCTGACGCTCTACGGGATGGTCGACGGCATGCAGACCAACTCGGTGAGCTTCTACCTCTGGGATGCTGCCGTTCCGGCCCTGCCGGTCATTGCGCAGCTCCTGCTGGCGGCCTTCCTGGCCGTCGGCGGCTACCGCCGGTATCGTCGGCGGTAGCGTTCAGCGTCGGCGTTCGTAACTCTCCCTTGCCCCCTCTCCCCCGACGCCCCGGGGGGGAGGGGGCGTTTTCTTGTGCCCTTGCCGTTGGCTGCTGGCGGCGGGGAGAGACCGAAGGCGCGCTGGCGCCGCCTCTCGACACGGACAGGCCGAGCGCACCTGGACGGCAGCGACCGGGGGAAGCGGACCGGGCGGACACCGCCCACCCTTCGGCGGATTCACGACGGAGACAGCGATGCTGACGTGGACGGGAGCGGTGAAGGCCATCGTGCATGCCACGCTGCACGAGATGCCGCCGAGCGCCACCCAGTGAAGTTGCCGCTCGATGCCCAAGGCGGCCGGCGTGAGCCGCTCGACCATCCAGCGTATCTGGGACGCGAACGGCCTGCAGCCGCACCGCGGCACCATGACGCATTGACTACAAGCGGCATGGCACGACGACGTTGTTCGCCGCGTTGAACGTGCTGACCGGCGAGGTTATCGGCCAATGCCACGGGCGTCATCGGCATCCGGAAATTCTTGAAGGTTCCTGTGGAATCTGGTGGCCACCGAGAGCGCCTCCATTGGAGGGCGGAGTGGCCGAGGAGGGCAGCATGTTCAACGATCCGACACCCGGCCTCGGGTGCCAGAGGGTGAAGTTCACCGCAGCGGTCACCACCTGCATTCTCCTGTCGATCGGCGGCTCCGCATTCGCACAGGACGACCCGGCACCTGCACTGGAGGACATCTACTTCATCTCGCAGGCGACGGACGGCGTCTACCTGCTCGGCGACCGGATCCGGCTGCACGCCCGAGCCAACCGAGTGGATTTCGAGGTCACCGGGCAGCCTCAGCTGGCGCTAACGATCGGCGACGACACGCGGTACGCGGAGTTCAGAACCATCCACACCTACCAGGGCGAGAGCCGGTATCTCTACTTCGAGTACTTCGTCCAAGCCTCGGACCGCGACGACGACGGTGTCGCCATCCCGGCGGACGCGGTCACCCTCAACGGAGGCGCTATCAAGGACGGCGCGGGCCGCGACGCCGATCTGAGCCTACCCGGGAAGCCCGACGACCCAGCACACCGGGTGGACGGGAGCATCGATCCGACGGCCCTCCCCCTATCCGTGACGGGAGTCGGCTTCCTCAACCGCCCGGCGAACGGGGACACGTACGGCCCCGGTGACGAGATCGCGGCGGTGGTCGAGTTCAACAGGCCTTTCGCCGTGACCGGCGATCCCAGGCTTGTGCTGCAAATCGGCGGTCGCACTCGCTCCGCCGATCTCTACTTTACCAGGCCGGACTCGCTCTGGTTCAGGTACTACGTGAAGGCCTCTGACGTCGATGACGACGGGATCGGAATCCCCGCGGACGCCTTGAGGCTCAACCGCGGGACCATCCGGGACCCGGAGGGTAACGACGCGGACCTTGCGCATGAGGCGGTCCCGGACGACCCCCGCCGCAGGGTGGACGGGCGTCTGGACGCCGTCCCCACGATAGCGGGTTTGGCTGCGAATCGGACACCCGGAGGTGTCTTCATCCGCGGCGGGGTACTGATAGTCGTTGTGCGGTTCTCCGAGCCCGTCGAGGCCACCGGTTTACCTCAGCTCGCTATCGACGTGGGAGGCCAAACTCGCCAAGCGGATCTCCATAGGCGTCAAGGTACCAGGCTCTATTTCGAGTACATCGTCCAGGCCTCCGACGTCGACGAGGATGGATTCAGCGTGCCAGCCAACGCGCTGACTCTCAACGGCGGGTCCATCAGGGACGCCGACGGCAACGATGCGGATCTGACCCACGACGCCCTGCCCGCCGACTCCAATCGCAGGGTGGACGGGGCATCGACGGTGCCGACGGTGGCTCGTGTGCGCTTCTCGCGATTCCCGGCGAGCCAGGACGCCTACGCAGCCGGCGAGACGATCTTTGCAGTGGCCACGTTCACACGGAGGGTGCAGACCACCGGCGCGCCGCAGCTCACCCTGCAGATAGGGGAGCAGGCAAGGCAGGCCGAGCATCTCCCGACGCTGAGGGCCGCCGAGCTGCTGCCGTTCAGCGGCTACCACAACCCCGAGGAGCAGGCCCACGTCTACTTCCAGTATGTCGTACAACCATCTGACGTCGACGACGACGGGATCAGCGTCCCCGACAACGCATTGACCCTCAACGGCGGCTCAATACAAGCCTGGGGTGGTAGCGTGGATGCCCGCCTGGACCACGCCGGCTTGCCCGATGACCCCAGCCGCAAGGTCGACGGCAGCCGAGCCGACGACCACGCGCCCGTCGTCTCCGATGCGTACATCGCTAACGCACCGGTGAGCGGCGCGTTTCGCGCCGGCGAAACGATCACGGTGGGCCTCCGGTTCGACGAGGGCGTGGTAGTGACCGGTTTGCCGCGCTTCGCGCTCCAGATCGGCTCGGAGAGTCGGTACGCCGCATTCCACGAGAGTTGGGGCACAGCCACCCTGCTGTTCGAGTACGTCGTCCAGGAGACCGACCGCGACGACAACGGCCTCAGCATTCTCGCTGACGCGATCGATCTGAACGGGGGAACGATGCGGGACGGCACCGGAAACGACGCCAACCTGGATCTGGGCTACTTCACGTTCAACGACGACCCGAACTACAAGGTGAACGGCATGACGCCTGTACCAGCCCTCCCCCTCGCCGGGTCGTTGACGCTCCTGCTCGCGCTGGTCGGCTACGGGTGGCGACGTTTGGCGCGGTAGACGTGGTCGGCTCGCGGGTGGGTGCCCACCCGCAAGCCGGTCGCCGGAACGCCAGCTACATCGCCGGCGGAGCAGGACAACCGGGCCGGCGACCCGATCACGACGGCGCCGCCGAAACGCCCCACGCCGGTCCAGCACCGGGCGGAGCCGCTCGACGAGAAGGTGCTTCGGCGCCTGCTGAAGCGGGTCGGGCCGCCGTCGCAACGGCGCGGCAACTCCGCGGCAGCAGCGTCCTCGTGTTCTCGATGCCGGCCATACTTGCCGTGTGAAGCGCGACCTGGATTTGGAAGCGACCATTGTTGAGAAGTACGTCGCAGTGGCGCCCGTGCTCAACGAGCGCAGTCGTCGCCGGTGGGCAGCTGCCGAGTCGATTGCTATTGGCTATGGCGGAGACGCCTTGGTCTCGTCGGCTACCGGGCTGGCTCGGGAGACGCACGGGGAGGTTCTCTTGCGGCTCTGTGCGTCAGACGCGCCGCGGCGCCGGTCGCGCCGGGGGTGACAGCGGTTGGGGCCTCAACCGTGTGAGTGCCGGTGGCGGGAGGACTTTGTGGGCATGGACTCTGGACGATTGTTCCGGGCTGTCGTCGACGGCGCGCTGCGGCGCGTGTCCGGCAACGTGGGGGCGTTTCGCGGCTCGACGGCGCTTGCCGCGGCACTGCTGGCCGGACTGGCGGCCGCCGAGGCGGCTGGCCAGCCCACCGGCCTGTTCAGGGAGGTGGCGCCAACCGCGGCCGCCATCGCTCGCGGTCTCCCGACCGATCCCGATTCCATCACGTTGCGGCGGCGCCTCGTCGCCGTCGACTTCGGGCAGCTCACCCCGTCGGCGGACACCGCCGCCGCTGCCCAAGGGGGGCGGCCAGCCGCGCCGTCGGGCGTGCTGACGTTGAACCTGTTCGACGACGCGTCGTTCACCGGCCTCGTCCGGAGCGTGGCGACGACCTTCTCGGGCGGCTACTCGCTGTCGGGCCCCTTGGCGGGGGTCGAGATGGGGACGATGACCTTGGTCGTGAACGGCGAGGTGGTGGCGGGCTCGGTGCGGACCCCCGAGGCGACCTACCGCATTCGGCCGGCGGGACGGGGGCTGCACGCCGTCAGCGAGGTAGACCCGTCGCGCCTGCCTCCGCCCGGCGAGCCGATTCCCGGCCGGGGATGGGAGGCAGCGGAGCCCCCGCCGCCCGGTCCCGACGGCGGGTTCCCGGCTCCGGTCGATCTGGTGCCGCCGCTACCAGCCGCGTTCCGCGCCACCGGGGATGCGCCGCGGGCCGATACGCACGGCAGCATCGCGACGGACCGGGCGGCACTGGAAGCGCTGTACGACGCCACCGGCGGCGCGGACTGGACGGACAGCACGAGCTGGAAGACGGACGCGCCGCTGAGTGAGTGGTTCGGCGTGACGACAAGCGACGATGGCCGGGTCGTGGGACTGCAGTTGGACTCGAACGGCCTGACGGGGCGCATTCCGGACGAATTGGCTGGTCTCCACCACCTGCGGTGGCTTTGGCTGCAGAGGAACGAGCTGAGCGGTCCCATCCCACCACGGTTGGGTGAGCTGTCGCGTCTTGGAGCCCTGGTCCTCTTCCGGAACAGCTTGACGGGTCCGATTCCGGACGAGCTGGGCAGCCTGGTGAACCTGGAGTACCTTCAGGTCGGGAACAACGATCTGACGGGCATGATACCGCCGGAGTTGGGGAACCTGCCCCGTCTCCGATGGCTGTACCTCTGGTACAACAGTCTCTCCGGTTCCATTCCCCGTGAGTTGGGCAACCTCGTGAACCTGGAGAGGATGTACCTCGCAGCCAACGAGCTGACCGGTCCGATTCCGCCCGAGCTCGGCAACCTGGCGAATCTCGAGCAACTCGATCTCGGCGACAACTGGGGCCTCTCGGGCTCCCTCCCGCCCGATCTTCGGCAGTCGCCTCTCGCGAAGCTGGACATCTTCTTCACCCGAGCGTGTGCGCCGGCCGACTGGCAAGCCTGGCTCGCAACGATCGAGTTCAACGGGGGGCTCTGTGGAGCTGCGGACGTCACGGTCGACGTGGCCGTCGTCTATACCCCGGCTGCACGGAGCGCCTCGGGCGGTGCCGCCGAGATCGCGGCGGAGATCGACCTCATGGTCGCCGAAACCAACCAAGCCTACGCCGAGAGCGGTGTCGATCACCGCTTGGTGCTGGTGGAGAGGTCCGAGGTGTCGTATACCGAGACGGGCGACTCGCTCGTCGATCTCCGCCGTCTTGCCGAGCCGTCGGACGGCCACCTGGACGCGCTGCATGATCTGCGCGATGGGGTCGGGGCCGACCTCTTGCACCTCGTCGTGGGCGAATCCGACTTCGGCGGCCGAGCCCAGATCGGGGGCCCTTTCGGGCTCGACATCTACAACGGCGGCGGCCGGATCTTCGGGCATGAGGTGGGGCACAACCTGGCGCTTCTGCACGACCGCTACCAGGTGCACAACAACCCGGACACCGCAGATGTGTCCACGCATCCCGCGTACGGGTACGTGAACCAGCGGGCGTTCGCCGCGGGTGCCCCGGAATCCAGTCGTTGGCGCACGATCATGGCCTACAGGGACCAGTGCGACGACGCCGGTCTTAGATGCCCTCGGCTGCTCCGCTTCTCCAATCCACGCCAGAGCCACGAGGGTGACACGTTGGGTATTCGGTATGGCGACGGCTCCGGCGTGACCGGCCCCGCCGACGCGGCGGCGGTACTGAACGCCACCGGTCCCGCCGTGGCGCTGTGGCGGGCCCGCGCCGCCGGGCTCAACCTGCCGCCGACCGCGGTCGGAACCCTGCCGGACCGGCGACTGTCGGACGTGGGCGGCACGCTGGACGTGGACGTGTCGCAGGCGTTCGCCGACCCCGACGGCGACGCGCTGACCTATACGGTGTCGTCGTCGGCACCGCGGGTGGTAACCGTGCTAGCGGCCGGCGCGCGCGTCACGCTGACTGCCGTGGGCGAGGGCACGGCCACGATCCGGGTGACGGCGACCGACCCTGGTGGTCTGAGTGCGACCCAGTCGTTCACGGCGACGGTCAACGGCCCTTCGAACCGCCCCCCGGAGCCGGTGGGCACGCTGCCACCGATGACGATTCAGCGCGACGATGATGCGGTGACGGTGGCGGTGTCGGGCGCGTTCCGTGACCCGGACGGCGACGCGCTGACCTATGGGGCCAGTTCGTCGACGCCATCGGTGGCGTCGGTGTCGGTGTCCGGGAGCTTGGTGACGGTGACGCCGGCGTCGGAGGGCACAGCGCTGGTGACGGTGACGGCGACCGACACGAACGGCTCGAACACGACGGCGGCCCAGACGTTCACGGTGACGGTGACCGGCTCGTCGAACCGCCCGCCCGTGGCGGTCGGCACGCTGACGCCGGTGACGCTGGCGATCGACGAGTCCGCGGTGGCGGTGGATGTGTCGGCCGCGTTCCGCGACCCCGACGGAGACCGGCTGACGTACGGGGCGGCATCATCGGCGCCTGGCGTGGCATCGGTGTCGGTGTCGGGCAGTACGGTGATGGTGACGCCGGTGTCGGAGGGGACGGTGACGGTGACGGTGACGGCGACCGACGCCGGCGGTTCGAACACGACAGCGACCCAGTCGTTCACGGTGACGGTGACCGGCTCGTCGAACCGCCCGCCCCTGGCGGTTGGCACGCTGGCGCCACTGACCATCGGGGCAGATGACGCGCCGGTGTCGGTGGAGGTGTCGGGAGCGTTCCGCGACCCCGAGGGCGACGTGTTGACCTACGCGGCGAGGTCGTCGTCGCCCGGGGTGGCGACGGTGTCGGTGTCCAGGAGCACGGTGACGGTAGCCCCCGTGGCGCCGGGGACGGCGACGGTGACGGTGACGGCGACCGACACCGGCGGGTCGAACACGTCGGCGACGCAGACGTTCCCGGTGACGGTGCCGGCGCCGTTCACCGATCGGGTGCTCGTTCCGGGGGAGACGCCGCTCAAAGCCGTCCACTTCACGGAGCTGCGGGCGCGGATCGACGCGGTGCGGAGCGCGGCGGGTCTGGAGCGTTTCGCCTGGACGGACCCGGTGCTGACGCCGGGCGTGACGCCGGTCAGGCTCATGCATCTACTGGAGCTGCGGTCTGCGCTCGCGGCGGCCTATGCCTCGTCGGGGCTCTCGACGCCGACCTGGACCGACCCGGCGCCGGTGCCGGGGACGACCCCTATCAGGGCCGCGCACCTGATGGAGCTGCGCGCCGCGGTAGTGGCGCTGGAATGACCGTACGAGGCGTCGCGTCCGCTTCCTCGCGGCGGTGCCCCACGGCTTCCGCTCGAGCTTCCGCGACTGGGCGGCGGCGCCGAGCCGCTTCGAGTGTGAAAGAAAACACATCTGGTGCTATATGCGTTATAGTGTCATGACGGTGGAAGGGAGCAGTCCGAGCATCGACGAGCACTCGGCCGGGCCGATGCCGCGGCGCGGGCGGGGTCCATGCTTGGCGTCGGCAGTTGGAGGCTCTCGGCGGGGGCGCGGTCGCCGATTTGCCCGGGCCATCGGCGTGCTCGGCATCGCCGCGGCATTGACGACCTTGGCGCCGCCGCCGGCCGCGCAAGTGGCGGAATCGCCGTCGGCGCGACAGGCCGCGCCGGTCGCACGGCCGGCCATCGACCAACCGCCTTCCATCGGTGGCGCCCCGGCGCTGCTCGAGCGTCAGGTGCGGTCGGGCTTCGCTTCCCCCGCGGTCATGCCTCAGACGGCCGAGCCCGCGCTGCCCGCACCGCTCTGGTACGACCAGAACCCGCGGCTACTCCGCGCCGACCATGCCGGCGGGCTCTCGCTCGACGACTTCCTCGTCGCCGGCGACGTCCCGACGCTGACCTTCGAGCGCCCGTCCCTGAGCGCCGCCGCCGACGGTTACGTCGTCCGGGAGACCTGGCGGCGGACCGGGACCACCGACATCGCCGGACACCTGATCAGCGTCTTCCGGCCGAGCTGGGACGACGCCGCGCTGTGGGACGCCATCGGCTGGCAGCGGCGCGGCTTCGATCACCCCTACGTGCAGCTCGGCGTGCTGCTGGTCGCGGGCGACGCCGACGCGGCGGACGGCGATGCGGCGGACGGCGACGGCGGCGCCCGGCGGTTCCCCATCCGGCTGCGCACGGCCCCGCTCAACGTGCCCGCGGCCGAGGTGACGCAGATCGACGCCGAGACCCAGTACGCGAGCCACGTCGTCAACCTCGTCATGCCCGAGTTCGGCGACCGCCGACTCTCGCAGGGCGACTACGGCCACGAGCTCGAAGACGTCGCGAGACGCTTCTACGCGCACTTCAGCGACGAGTACGCGTCGATGGCGTTCATTCCCCGCCAGCAGCACGTGGTGCCCTACGACGCGTTCCATCACAACGTCCGGAACCCCGTTGCGGGCCTCGGCGCCCTGCCCGTCTTCGACGACACCGAGGCGTACGGCAGCGCCGGCGTGCTCCGCTCCGTCGAGCTCTATCCGAACGTCGCGTTCACGTCCAACGCCTCGTCGACGCGCGCCATCAGCCGCCAGTGGGTCGACTACTGGGACTGGTCGGCGCTGGCCGGCGGCATCGACCGCGCCGGGCGCGACCCCGAGAGCCACACGCCCCTGCTCCATCCGGGCGAGGTCTACGCCGGCGCGGTGCTCGACGTGACGCGGCGGGTGGCGGCCGTCGGCGGTGGAACCTCGTACGCGGTCGAGCGGACGCCGGCCCCGGCCATGCTGCATCCGACCACCCTCTACCGCATGGGGCTGATCGGGCCGGAATCGGTGCCGGAGCTTCTCGTGTTCGAGAACCAGGGCCAGTTCGACGAGACCGACGCGGCGGCGCCGGCGGCGGGAACCGCCATCGAGGGGAGCTGGCGCCGCGTGCACGTCAACGACATCCTCGCCGAGCACGGCCCGCGCCGCGGACCCGTGGACGACGCCTGGTCGCGGGTGTCGGTGGTGGTGTCGCGCGACGGGCTGCTCTCGGCCGAGGAGATCAGCTACTGGAACTTCTTCGCGGCCCGGCACGCCGCGACCGCGGGCACGACCACGTGGGAGGGCGTTCCCTCGTTCTTCGAGGCCACCGGCGGCGCGGTGCCGCTACGGACCGACGTGACGCCGACGAGCGCGGCCAAGATTGCCGCCACGGTCGAGACCGGCGACATGCCCGTCGCTCCGGGAGAGTTCCGCGGCGTGCAGCTCGACGCGCCGGTGCCCGCGCGCATCGCCGTCGGCGAGACGGTGACGATTGCGGGCGCGGTGACCACCACCGAGCGAGACGACTTCACCATCGCCTGCGCCGCCTGGAACCGCTACGGCGCGGACGAGGCCGGCGGCATCTTCGAGTGCGACTCGATCGCGGGCGATCGCTTCTCGGTTTCCCACACCTTCACCGGCCGCGACGCCGGCCACCATACGCTCCGGATCTTCCTCTTCTTCCCCGGCTCGGATCCGCAGTTTCCCCGCGCATCCATCTCCGGCATCACGGTGGCGCCCGGACTGGGGGCGCCCCAATCGGGGGCGCGCCCCCGCCCCGGTGGCTGAGCGGTCCCGCGGGCGCGTGTCCATGCTCGATGAAGACCTCCGTCTCCACGCGCCCGTCAGGGCGCGAGGCCGAGGCGGCGCAGGGCGTCGGCGGCTTCGCCCTGGGGATGCGGATGGAGGGCGTAGGCCCGCCGGTAGGCGCCGGCAGCGGAGGCGCCGTCACCGGTCAACTCGGCGAGACGGCCCTGCAGGAAGGGAAGGTCGGCCGACGCGCCCTTGGTGAGGGCTTGGTCGCGAAGCGCTTCGGCCCGGGTCAGCCACCCGGCGATCCGGTCGGCGTGGGCGAAGGCGCCGTCGTCCCAGTTCTCGAGCAACGCCTCGGCCAGACCCGTCAGGCAGGGGTAGCAGTCGTCCGTCAGGGGGAACAGCGGCTCGGTCGGCTCGAGCAGAATCGGCGCCCCCGACAGGAGTATCAGCCCCAGGTAGGCCGCGTAGTGCGACAGGATCGCATTGCGCCGCGCCCGTTCCCAGCGGTCGGTGGGCTGCCGGTCGAGCAGCTCGAGGAAGTACCGCTCGCCCCGCGGATGGCGTATGAGCTGTATGGTGCCGGGCTCGCCCTCGTCGAGCACCTCCATGACGAAGCCGTAGTAGCGGCGGAGGCGGTCTCCCGGCAGGATGTCGGCGTCGAGGTCGAGGAACACGGGGCGCTCGGTCGAGCCGACGAAGCGGTCGAGCACCCGGGCCTTCTCTTCCGGCGGCAGCCGGGGATCGTAGAGGCGGTTGGCGAACACGAGACCGTGCAGGTTGTACAGGGTGACGTCGGGCCGGCGTTCCTCGACGTAATGGTAGTAGCCGAGGGGGCCGCTCGCGTCGCCGTGCACGAACAGCGCCGCGTCGGGCGGCAGCAGATCGAACATCACCTCCGCGTACCATTCGGCGAAGTCGCTGTCCGAGCGATCGTTGGCCCGCCAGCTTGCCGATGCCGACACGATCACCAGCGCCGCGCCGGCCAGCGCCGCCAGGGTGGCAGGCCCGCGATCGGGCCACCAGGCCGGCAGAATCCGGGCCGCGCGCGCGGCCCACCGGCCCGCCGCCGAGCCCGCCAGGCACTCTGCCAGCCACTCGAGGCCCGACGCCACCCACAGCGCGGCCACGCCGTAGCAAACCAACGGATACGCTCGAAACAGCGCCAACCGGAACTCGTCGAAGTCGAACCCCAACAGCCCGATCAGCACGAAGCTGTTGCCCACCAGGACGAGGACGCCCGAGCCGGCGGCGGCGAACCCCGCGCGCCCTCCGCGGCGGGCCAGCGCCGCGAGGCCGACCAGGGCGAGGGCGAAGCCCGGCAGGGTGGTCTGCCGCACGAGGTCGGCGGCGAACCACGCCGCGAACGCCCAGCGGTCGCCCCACCCCGCGCTGGGGCTGACGTCGACGCCGCTGTAGCCGGCCCGGCTGACGAAGAACCACAGCTCGCTCCAGGTGTCGATGGAACCGTAGAAGCTGACGAGTGGCGCCTGGTGCGAGAGCCAGACCATCCAGCCGTACGGCAGACACGCGCTCGCGAGGGCCACGCCCAGCAGGCCCGGCAGACGGCGCAGCACGTCCCGCCAGACCGGCAGCAGGACCAGCACCAGGCCCGGCGTGGCCAGCACCATCAGCGGCCAGTGGTTGGCGAGGCCCGCGCCCCAGGCGACGGCGGCGCACGCGAGGGGCCATCGCCGGCGCGGGTCGCGCGCGCCCATCAGCACCAGGGCGTAGGTGGCGAAGAAGAGCAGCGCGTTGAGGGTGTAGACCTCGGCGATGATGGCCTGCGACCAGAACTGCTCCGACACCCCGAAGAGCCACGCCGCGGTCAGGGCCGGCAGGGGCGATGCCCGCAGCAGCCGGGCGCAGCAGTACACGGCGCCGCAGGCCAGCGCCCCGAGCACCGCGCTCGACAGGTGTCCGAGGACGGCGGGGTCGCCGAACGGCAGGCGGGTGAACAGGTGGAGGATCAGCGTGTAGAGCGGATAGCCCGGCGGGTGGGCGACGCCGAGGTGTACGCCGGCCATCAGGAACAGGCCGTCGTCTTCGAGCACCACGGTGCGCGGCAGGGTCGCGGCGTACAGCGCCAAGGGGCCGAGCACCGCCGCGGCCAGCGCCGCCGCGTCGAGCCGGCTCCACGACAACGCCGCGGCCCCGTTGACACCGGGGCCGGCGGCGCGGTCCGACCGGCCGGTCGTGACAGGGCCCGGGCCGCGCCCGGCGCCGGGGCTCGGGCCGCGGCCGGCCGCGGCCGCGCGCCCCGTCGCGCCGGCCGCCGCTGTGGGCTTCTTCCTCCGCTTGGTCGTCATCGCCTCGGCCCGCATTCGCCCGTCGGCCCGCCGACGAAAACGCGCAGGTAGAACCGGCCGACCCGCATCATACCAGCGCCGGCGCGTCGCGCGGGCAGGAGCTCCCCGCAAGCGGCGACCGCGTCGGTCCGCCGCGGCGCCGGCCGCCACCGCGTACGCCGCGGGCAATGCCTCGCTGGCAAAAAGAAACCCCCTCCCCCCCGGGGCGTCGGGGGAGAGGGGGCAAGGGAGAGTTGCGAACGCCGCCGCCGAACGGCGCTACCGCCTCAGGTAGCGCCGGTAGCCGCCGATGGCCAGGAAGGCCGCCAGCAGGAGCTGCGCGATGACCGGCAGGGCCGGGACCGCCATGTCCCAGAGATAGACGCTCACCGAGTTGGTCTGCATGTTCCCGACCATCCCGAACAGCGTCAGCATCTCGGGCGAGGCGTGACCCGAATCGTCCATGTTGTCTTCCGTCACCATCAACATGGTCGACCCGCTGGTCTCGCCGGCCATGATCATGATCGGCTCGACCGTGTAGTCGTCCTCGTCCGCGTCACTGTTGGCGCGGTCGCGCATGATCATCACCTCGGTGTCCATCGGCACCGCGGGCTCGGCCGTCACCGTCAGCTCGTACTCCGAGCCCTCCACGAGGTTCATGTCCTCGGGCCCCGCCAACGTGTAGGTGATCTCCGAGTCGTTCTCGGTCACGCTGAGCGTCATCACCGCAGAGCCGCCCATGATGGCTTCGTGCGAGGCCACGATGACGATGTCGTTCCAGTCCGACATCGGGTCGTAGTCGTTGCTCGCCATCAGCATGGTGGAGGCCGACTCCATGCCGGTCATGAGCATGATCTCGGCTTCGGCCGGCGTGGCCGGCCCCGTGACCTGCAGCGTGACGGTCATGTCGGCCGCCGCCTTCTGGTTCAGCATCGCCGTCACCGTGATGCTGCCGCCCTCCTCGACCATGTCCATCGGGTCAGTCGAGACGGTGATCATCGCCGGCAGAGCGTCCACCGTGGCCATGTGCATGACCGAGGCGTGGCTGCCGCTGGCCGCGTCCAGCGCCGTCACCGTGATCGTCGACATGCCGCCGGCAGCAGCCTGCCCCGGCGTGAGGGTCAGCATCGTCCCGCCGACGCTCGCCATCAGGGCGTCCGCGTCGCTCGACGCCGCCGAGTAGGTGGGCGTCACGCCCGGGCCCACCTCGAACAACCCGCTCGCGTCGAGGGTGATTGCCGCTCCCTGCGCCACCAGGTCGCCAGCGCCCGCGTCCATGAACGCCTTGTCGACCTCGGCCTGCGACAGCGCCCGGATCGATGCCTGCGCCACCACCGTAGCGGTGAAGTCGATGGTGACCGCATTGCCCGGCCGGTCCGAATCCACCGCCGTCACCGTGATCGTGGCCATCCCGGCGCCCATCGGCGTGAGCTCCACGTACATCATGTCGCTGGAGATCGCCGCCTGAACGTCGGCGGTGTCCGACGACCGGGCCAGATACTCGTCGTTGATGGATTCGGGCACGTCGAACAGATCGCTCAATGCCACCATCGCCACCGCGCCGTTCGGCGCCGGCTCCCAGATGCCGTTCGCCGAGGCCTCTGCCGCCTTCGCGATGGCCGCGTCCGCCACCGCCTGCAGGTTGTCCTTCTTGGTGATCGCGGGCGCGTCGACCATGATCGGGAACTTGACCGTGACTTCGGTCGAGGTGGTCTGCGTGACCTCGAGCGGCGAGGCGGTGACCACGGTCCCGGTGATGCTGATGGGGCTTTCCCCGTCTCCCTGCGCCGTGACCGTCACCATGTCGCCCGAGGTGGCGGCGCTCAGGACGGTCAAGTCGTGGTCCCTGCCGACGCTGAGATTGACGGTCGCAGTCGCGGCATACGTGAACAGATCGGACGCCTTGAGGGTCAGCGTCTCGCCGGGCTCCCACAGCCCGTTGGCGCCGGCGCCCTCCGTTCTCGCCTTGTCTCTCGCCGCCTCGATGTCCGCGTACGACTTTGCCTGGATATGCTTGACGGTCTCGTCGCCGAAGGGAATCGCAGCCAGATTGTAGGGATCGTCCGGGTTCGGCCCGTTGGCCTTGGTGCCTTCCACCGCGGCCACCAGCACCAGAGACTCGCCCCGGACATCCTCGTCCGCGTCCACGTCGACCTTGAACGTCGTGGTCTTCCCGGTCGCGGTGAACTTCACCTCCGAGCCGCCGACGAGCGTGTAGTCCCGGGTATCGGCGGTGCTCTCGTCCGCGTGACTCAGGGTGACCGTGATGACCTCGCTGTCAGGCACATCGGCAGGGCTTCGGTCCGCGGTCAACGTGACCGTCCCGATCTTGCCCTCGGGGATGGCGGTCGCATCCTGCAGCTTGTCGTCCGCGTCGGGAACCTGAATCTTGGTGAGCGTGATCTTGGGCAGCTTGTGCAGATCGATCACGTCCAACTCGAACGACGGCTCCACCAACGGCCGCTGCGTCCCGGGCTGGTTCATCGTTTGCACCAACGCCGTGACGGTGTCGTCCTCCCGGTCGCCATCGACCGCTTTCGTGTTGATCGTGAATGCCTTGGTCTGCCCCGCCATCAGGGTGTAGTTCTGACTGATCGCTGCGGGGTTGCTGTCGAGGGAGTAGTCGGTGACGTCCT
Source organism: Vicinamibacterales bacterium (assembly GCA_965204675.1). Classification (GTDB taxonomy): domain Bacteria; phylum Acidobacteriota; class Vicinamibacteria; order Vicinamibacterales; family UBA8438; genus JAJEEA01. Next base: position 1,808,805 of record OZ242003.1, on the reverse strand, counting down.
TGTCTGCCGACAGCGTCACGTTGAAGGGAATGTCAACGGTCCGGTCGGGTACTGCCACCACCTCCAGCCCCGCCGCCTGGCCTTCATTGATCTCGTCGTCGTTGTTGCCGGGAAAGTCCACTTCATACGTTTGTGTCTGCACGTCGTCGATCTTGACCACCACGTTCTTGTTCCCGGTCTTGCGGCTGACGCCGGTATGTGCGGTCATGGCCTCCAGATGGAACAGCTCGTCTTCCGCATCGTCCGAATCCCGGTGAGTCCTGAGGTATGCGGTGTGCGTCTTGTTGAAGGCATCTTCCCCGTAGTCGAAGACGAACATCGCCATACCAGTGGAATTGCTAATGGTGACGTCTCCGACGGTGTTGGGCATCCATTCCACGTCCGAGCCTGCGGCAGTCAGATTGACGGCTTGGGCAGCACTCCCCACGCCGCTTCCCAGCTCGGCGCGGGTCACCGGAGGCTGCATGGACTCCAGCACTGCAATGGTTGCGCCCTGGGAGGTCGAAATCTCCGCGTCGGTGAGCTGCATCACGGACACGGTCACCGTGGCCACCCCGCTTCGGGTACCCCTCGCGACGGCCGGCACTGTGTAAGTCACACTGACGGGCACCAGGCTCTGGCCTTCTGTCATGTCCTTCGACGCAGACAGCGAGAAGGTCCCCACCGCCGCGGTGGTCGGGGGAGGAGTAGTGCCGCCCGCCACGACGATGTTGAACGTCATCATTTCCGTGTCGGGGGTGGGCGTAGCGCTGTCGGTCGCGGTGTAGGTGACCGCCGTCGTCCCCGCCATGGTCGGCGTTCCGGTGATCATCCTGGTCGACGCGGTGAACATCAACCCCGGGGGCAGCGCTGTCGTCGTGTAGGTGATTGGCGCGATTCCGCCCGTAGCGGCAGGCAGGGCCGGCAGAGAAACCGCCATACCCACGGTCGCGGAGATGTCCGCTTGCTCGGTTGTGAACGTCACGCCGGCGGGGTCGGGGTCATCATCCGGGTCCACGAGCCTCACTGAATGGGATGCCGTGCCGGGGTTTCGGTTTGTTCCCCAATAAGCCGTCAGCGTGACAACTTGGTCGTCGGTGTCATCGTCTTTCGGCGCCGTATACATGAGTGAAAAGGGGCCTTGAGCGGAGTCGCTGAATGCGGCGGTGGCTTCGCCGGCGTTCGCGCCCGCGGTGACAGATCCAGTGATCACGTAGGCTTTATCGAGTTCCAGTTCCACGGTCTGGCTTGCCCCCGTCGCGAACGGATGAGTCGCCTCGATCCGGTACTCGATTTCCTTGGCTTCCTGGCGGTTCTCCGCCCGCGTGATCAGCTGGAGAATGTAGCCCCGGGTCTCGTCATCCTTGACTGTGATTGCAGTCTGATCAGCCGGAGCTTCCAGGGTGGCCCCGTTGTGAGTCAAGAGCGAGGTTGTGTCCAGAGTGTACGCCAAGCCAACGGTCCCGTCGTCAGCATCATCATCGCTACTAGGCGTGATGGTGAAGCTACGCTCTTCCGTGGTTTCCACCACATCGGTGGTGCTTGTGTTGGCGTCATAGTTGACTCTGATGACATGAGTCGCCGGGGTGGCGCCTGTGGCGGCCACCCTGAGAATCAGAGTGCCTGCGGTAGTCGATGCGGGGAGCTCAAGGTCGAACTCCACCTCGAAGGTCGCAGCAACCCCCTCGGTCAATTCATCGGGCCCGTCTACTGTAATTTGAGCCGCAGCCTGCCCGGCTCCCAGCGCTAGCACCATCCCGAGCAGCGCCATCCACTTCAGCGCCCGGCAACTGCCTCTCGCGAAAATCGCTCCTGTCCGCATGTCGCAATCTCCCTTGTGAATCCGTCCGTTTGTCGCCAGCAGCGGGGGGAAACCGTATCCTCCGCCCCCTGCCTCCCCCCGGTGTTGTCGACTTCCGCTCCGCATCTGTCCGTCCTCGGCCTCCTGCGTCCCCGCCCCGAATTGGGCGCGGACTGGGTAACGGCCACGACCGCGCCGCCCCAAGGCGTTTGCGGTCAGGAGCTTGCGGCGATTGGCCGCCTTCTCCCACGTTCTTTGGCCGGTCTGCCGAGCATCTGCACGTCAAGGTGGGCCGGGCGTTGCGCAGGCCTGGAACCTGCAGGCAGCGACGAGCGCGAACGAGCTTCCGAGCAAGTGCCCGCTCGGTGAAGGAGCAGGAGCCGGGCGCGGCCGGGTCGGTCCGCGAAGGGCGGGACGAGACGCTGACGGTCCTGCGTGTCCGGCTGGCGGGCCGCCGGACCGGAGGCTGCAGACGAACGGCATCGAGAGTCCGAGGCCGCCGAGTGCTGAACGATGCCGAGCTCGACGCGCTGGCGGCCGAAATCAGGACGAGCGGCTCGTCCAGGAGACATGGCGGCGGACCGGAACCACCGCCATCGCCGGACATCTGATCAGGATCTTCGGCCGAGCTGGGACGACGCCGCGCTGTGGGACACCATCGGCTAGCAGCGGCGCGGCTTCGACCGTCCCTACGTGCAGCTCGGCGTGCTGCTGGTCCCAGGCGACGCCGACGCGGCGGACGGCGACGGCGGCACCCGGCGGTTTCCCATCCGGCTGCGCACGGCCCCGCTCAACGTGCCCGCGGCCGAGGTGACGCAGACCAACGCCGAGACCCAGTACGCGAGCCACGTCGTCAACCTCTTCATGCCGGAGTTGTGGGGCTGATCGGGCCCGAGGCGGTGCCGGGGCTTCTCGTGTTCGAGAACCAGGGCCAGTTCGACGAGGCCGACTCCGCGGCGCCGGCGGCGGGAACCGCCATCGAGGGGAGCTGGCGCCGCGTGCACGTCAACGACATCCTCGCCGAGCACGGCCCGCGCCGCGGACCGGTGGACGACGCCTGGTCGCGGGTGTCGGTGGTGGTGTCGCGCGACGGGCTGCTGTCGGCCGAGGAGATCAGCTACTGGAACTTCTTCGCAGCCCGCCACGAGGCGACCGCGGGCACGACCACCTGGGAGGGCGTTCCCTCGTTCTTCGAGGCCACCGGCGGCGCCGTGCCGCTACGGACCGACGTGACGCCGACGAGCGCGGCCAAGATTGCCGCGACGGTCGAGACCGGCGACATGCCCGTCGCGCCGGGAGAGTTCCGCGGCGTGCAGCTCGACGCGCCGGTGCCCGCGCGCATCGCGGTCGGCGAGAGCGTCACGATTGCGGGCACCGTGACCACGATGGAGCGCGACGACTTCACCCATGCCTGCGCGGCCTGGACGCTCCCCGGCACCTTCCGTGCACAGCTCTTCGAGTGCGACTCCATCGCCGGCAACCGGTTCTCGATACCGCACAGGTTCGCGGCCGCCGACGCCGGCCGCCATCAGCTCCAGATCTTCCTCTACTACCCGGACCCGGGCTCGCCGTCTCCCCGTTTCTCCCCTTGTCGCCCATCTCCGGCATCACGGTGGCGCCCGCAGCGTCCCCGCGGGCCGCGCCCATCCGGACGCCCCCCCGCCGCTGAACGGCCGTTGACGTGAGCGCCACCCCCGCACGGCCCCGGCGTTGCAGTTTCTGCGCCGTCGGCCGCCCGCCCATCCTTCCGCCCCCGTGAACGCCGGCCGTTCCGAGGTTGGCCCCGTTCTTGCTCGTGCTCTACAACGGGGCGGCGCCGTGGCGGGCGGCGCGCGAGGTGGGCGAGCTGATCGCGCCGGTCGCGCCGTCGCTGGCCCCGTATCAGCCGGCGCAACGCTACGTCGTTGTTGACGAGCGGCGCGTACGGAGCGACGATGCCCCCGAGGGCAACCTGATGGCGGCGGTGGCGGCGCTGGAGCAGAGCCGGTCGATGGAGGACCTGCATCGGGTGGCGGTGGCGCTCGGTCGCCGGGGGTGGGCGCCGGGCGAGGAACGCCTCGACCTGGTGTTCGCGAAATGGCTGGAGCGGTTGATGCGTCGCCTCGCGCCGCGCGACCCGCCGCCGACGATCTCCACGGTGGAGGAGGCGAGGATGACGCTTGAAGAGCGGGTGAGCCAGTGGCCGCGGCAGTGGCGCCAGGAAGGGCTGGCGCAGGGCATCGAGCAGGGCCGGGCGCAGGGCATCGAGCAGGGCCGGGCGCAGGGCATCGAGCAGGGCCGCGCCCTGCTGTGCCGTCTGGCCGCCCGCAAGTTCGGCGACGACACGTCCGAGCGGCTGGCCGCGGCGCTGGCCGGCGTCACCGACCCCGACCGCCTCGCGCAGGTCGGCGACTGGATCATCGAATGTGCGACGGCGGCCGAGCTGATCGCCCGCGTCGGCGATGAAGGCCGGCTGGACGACCGATCCTGAAAGGCCAAGCGGCCCCGCTCGAAGTGTTGCCTGCCCGACGTCGAGCCGCATCCCCACGAGGAACGGTCGCGGCTGTGCCGCCAGGCCGCCCGCAGGTTCGGCGGTTCGCGCCGCCGGCCGCTCAATCGGCGGCGGGGGGCGCCATGGCCTGCGCTTCAACGCGGCCGAGACGGTCGTGCACTTCCACGCGCCACGTTCGGACCTCGTCGCGGAACGCCCCCAGGGCGCGAAGCACCTCGGCGTGTCTCTCGCGGTTGGCGCCCTCGGCCTGCTCGATGCCCCGCGCCAGGGCGGCGTGGGCCTGCTGGTTCGACCGCTCCGCCTGCTCGAAGCGCTCGCGGTTGGCAGTTTCCGCTATCTCGAAGCGCTCGCGGTTGGCAGTTTCCGCTATCTCGAAGCGCTCGCGGTTGGCAGCTTCCGCGCGGTCGAAGCGCTCGCCGACCTCTGCCCGGATGGTGTTCACGAGCTCCACGACCTCGGTCCGAACCTCGGTCCGGCCCAAGCGTATCTCGCGGTACAGCGCCCACGCCATCGCCAGAACCACGCCGAACAGAGCGCATTGCGGCGCGCCCGTTCCCAGCGGTCGGTAGGCCCGCGATCGGGCCGCCGGGCCGGCAGGACCCCGGCCGTGCGCGCGGCCCACCGGCCCACCGCCGAGCCCGGCAGGCGCTCTGCCAGCCACTCGAGGCCCAACGCCACCCACAGCGCTGCCACGCCGTAGCAAACCAACGGACACGCCCGAAACAGCGCCAACCGGAACTCGTTGAAGTCGAATCCCAACAGCACGATCAACGCGAAGCTGTTGCCGAGCAGGACAAGGGCCCGAGCCGGCGGCGGGAACCCCGCGCGCCTCCCGCGGCGGGCCTAGCGCCACGAGGCCGAACAGCTTGTCGAGCGCGATGCTCGGAGCGCTGGCCTGCGGCGCCGTGCAGCCGCGGGCAGTTGCCTCGCTGGCGAAAAAGAACCCCCTCCCCCCCGGGGCGTCGGGGGAGAGGGGGCAAGGGAGAGTCGCGAACGCCGCCGCCGAACGGCGCTACCGCCTCAGGTAGCGCCGGTAACCGCCGATGGCCAGGAAGGCCGCTAGCAGGAGCTGCGCGATGACCGGCAGGGCCGGCACCGCGGCATCCCAGAGGTAGAACTTCACGTCGTTGGTCTGCATATTGCCGACCATGCCGAACAGCACGAGCGACTCGCTCATGTTGTCGTCCGTGCCGCCGTCTGGCATGTCGTCCTCGGTGACCATGAGCATGGTCGTGCCCATGGTCTCGCCGGCCATGATCGTGATGTTCTCGACCGTGTAGTCGTCGTCATCGGCGGTGCTGGCCGCCCGGTCACGCATGATCTCGACCGTGGTCTCCATCGGGACCGCGGAGCTGGCCTCCGCCGTGATCGTGTACTCCATGCCCTCGACGGCGTTCATGTCGTCGGGCCCGGACAGCGTGTAGTCGATTTCCGAGTCGTTCTCGGTCACGCTGAGGGTCATCACCGCGGCGCCACCCTCGACGGCTGCATGCGAGACCACGATGACGATGTCGTTCCAGTCCGACATCGGGTCGTGGTCGTCATTCGCCATCAGCATGACGCTGGCCTCGTCCATGCCGTCCATGAGCAGGATGTTGGTTTCCGCCGGAGTGGCCGGACCCGTGACCTCCACCGGGATGATCATGTCGCCGGTCGCGTTCTGGTTCAGCATCGCGGTCACCGTGATGCTGCCGCCCTCCTCGACCATGTCCATCGGATCGGACGTGATCGTGAGCATCTGCGCCAGCTCGCCGACCGTCGCCTCGTACACGGCCCGCGGGTGCACAAAAACGCCCCGGCGGCCGTCCTCATGCATGGCCGTTATCGCTACGGTGATCGTCGCCATACCCCCGGCCGGATCGCTGCCGGGCGTGAGGGTCAGGATCGTCCCGCTGACGCTCGTCATGAGGACGTCGGCGTCGCTGGTCTCCGCCGAGTATCGGGCGCTCCAGCCCTCGTCCTCTGCGACAACGAACAACTCGCTCATGTCGACGCTGATCGAGGATCCTTGGGCTACCAAGTCGCCGGCTCCTGCGGTCTCGAACACTTCATCCACCTCGGTCTGGGGCTTCACCCTGGCGCCCACCGTCGAATAGACCTTGATGTCAAAGCGGACGGAGGCGGTCGCGCCAGAATCGGTATCGACGGCGGTCACCATGATGGTAGCGTCCCCAGCTGACACGTGCGTGAGGTTCACATACATGTCGTCGCCGGAGATTCTCGCCATCGCCACATCGTCGTCTGACGACTCCGCCAGATAGTCGGGCGAGACACCGTCAGGCACGTTGAACAGCTTCTCCAAGGGAACCATCACCATGCCATCGTCCAAGCTCCAAAAACGATTGCCGCCCTCTTCGATGATAGCCGCCTCCACTGCCGCATCCACATCCGCCTGGGGCCTTCCGGTGATCGCGTGAGCATCCACGCTGACTGAGAACTTGACATTGGCCACATTGGAGACAGTCTGTGAGGGCATGAAGCTCGACGACTCGGCAATCACCGTCGCCGTGACGCTGATCTCGGTCATCCCGCCGGACCTCGCCGTGATCGCCAAGCTGTCGTTGGAGGTGGCGGCGGTAGCGATCTGCTGGTCCTCACTGATAGCGTTCCCGAGAACGACGTTCGTGGTCGTCTCTGGCCAGTCGAACAGATCCTCTGCCATGAGGGTCATCGTCTCGCCAGGGTTCCAAAGACCGTTGTCTCCTGCACCCTCCGCCCGCGCCTCGTTGATCGCCGCGTAGGCCTCGTCCTTCGACCTCGGCCAGATCTTCTTGGCCGTCCGGTCATTGATGGTGATCGCATCCAGCATGACGGGATCATCCGGGTTGGGCCCGAAGTCCTCGTCGCCCGACACCGTGGCCATCAACACCAGCGTTTCTCCGTCGGCGCTGACGTCCTCGTCCATCAGGGCTTCCAGCTCGAACGTGCCTGTTTCCCCCGAGCCTTCGATCTCCACCTCGTCCGGATTCAGCCGGTAGTCCTGGCGGGTGGCAGTGCTGCCCATCCCCAGCGACAGCTCAACCGTGATGTCCTCGCTGTCAGGCACGCCGTCGCCCGTCCGGTTGACCATCAGGGTCACCGTCCCCGTCTGGCCTTCATAGAGCATGGTCACGTCGCTCTTCTCGCCCTCGTCGTCCTCGACCTCGATGTCCTCGTCCCGGCTGACCTTAGGCAGCTTGTGCTGGTCCCGCACCAAAATCTCCAGATCTTCAGCCGCCGGCTTGCCCCTCTTGTCCCCCTCGGTGTACGCCGTCATCAAGGTGACGGTGTCGTCCACCCGGTCTTCGTCGTTTTCTTGAGAAAAGAGCGTCACGGTCCCTATTCCGACGGGCGTGGTGGGGGCAGTGCCGTCATCAAGCACGTTGCCCGGCACGGTGATGTCCTCGCTGGTGCTGTTGACGGAATCCAGCCCATAGTCCGAGTCGTCGGCCGAATCCAGGGTTACCCTGAGGGAGACGTCGACAGTCTTGGCCGGGTCGGCCGTCAGCGTCAGCGGTATGTTCTTGCCCTCGTTGATGGTGTTCTCTGTCCCGAAGTTCGTCGGGGCCAGCGTATAGGTCTGCGTCTGGGCGTCGACGATCTTGACCTTCTCGTCCTCGCCCGAGGGAGTGATGGCGGTGTCGGGGTCGGTGTTGGTGGACGTACTTACGCTCGTGATGACGAGCTCTTCGTCCTCCGCGTCGGTGTCGCTCCCGATGTTCAGGTACGCCCGCTCGGTCCGGTCGTAGGCGGCGTTGCCCACGTTGTTGAACGTGATCGCCACCGTCCCCGCCGTAGCAGTGACAACCTGTCCAGTTTCGCCGGCGGCCCAGGACGCGTCCTGGTTTTCGCCCAACTCGGCATTTTTCCCGCGGTCCGCGGGCAGGCCAGTGCCGCTGTCCGGCCGCGGGGTCAACGTCAGGGTGACGGTGACGGTTTCCGCCCTAATGGCGCCAACGCCGGTCTCGGCCGGCACTTTGAGCTGCACGGTCACCGGAACCCGGTTGGCGCCCTCCGGCACGGTGCTGGGCGCGTTCACGACCAGAGACGGCTGGGCCGAAGCCTCACCGACCCCCAGCGCGAACAGCACCCCGAACAACGCCACCCACTTCAGCGCCCTGCAACTGCCTCTCGCGAAAATCGCTCCTGTCCGCATGTCGCAATCTCCCTTGTGAATCCGTCCGTTTGTCGCCAGCAGCGGGGGGAAACCGTATCCTCCGCCCCCTGCCTCCCCCCGGTGTTGTCGACTGCCGCTCCTCATCTGTTGTCCGTCCTCGGCCTCCATCGTCCCGCCCGGAAATTGGGAACGAACTGGGTAACGGCCGTGACTGCGCCGCCGCAAGGCGCGTGAGGTCAATAACTTGCGGCGGTTCGCCGCCTGCTCTTCCGGCAACGGGGGCACCAAATCACGCTACGTGCCTCCCCCCGGTGCCGACTACCGCTCCGCATCTGTCTTCCGCCTTCCGCGTCTCGCAACGAGCCCTCGTGTCGCCCCTCCGGTCGGTCCGGATTCGTCCGCGCCGGGCTTCGTGCGTCGACCCTCGACCGAATGACATCGGCGGGGAGCTGGAGCGATGAATCCGCGCCAGACACCCGCCAATCACCGCAAGGCCAGCCGCCTGCAGGAGACATGGGGGAGGATCAGTCCGCCCCCCGACCGGGGGCCGTGCCGATGCACTTCCAGCGGGAGGCGCGCAAGTGATTGCGCTATGGGGACTTCCGACGTGGCCGCCCGTTTCGTGAGGCGGCGACACCGCGGGCTACAATGGCCGATTTTTCAACCTCGAATGGCCGAGAAAATACGGGGGAAGGCGTCACGATGTCACCACCGACGGAACCGCGGAAGACGAAGCCCCGGAGGCGGCACCCGCAGAACGCGCTGTCGCCCGATTTCGTGCGCGAGGTCGACAGGGCCGGGCGCTACTGCGACGGCAACGGGCTGTACCTCGACGTGCAGCCGTCCGGGAGCCGGAGCTGGGTGCAGCGCATCACCATCGAGGGCCGGCGACGCGAGATGGGCCTCGGCGGGTACCCCATGACCTCGCTCGACGAGGCCCGCGCCCGGGCGTTCGCCAACCGGAGGGTCGCCCGCGGGGGTGGCGACCCGGTCACCGAGAGGCGGCGCTTCGCCGACACGCCGACCGTCGCCGCCGCGGCCGAGGAGGTGTGGGCGCAGATACGGTCGGGCTGGCGCAGCCGGAAGTACGTCCACGACTGGATGTCGGGGCTGAAGCGGCTCGTCTTCCCCTACCTGGGCGAGCTGCGGGTGTCGAAGGTGACCCGCGCCCACGTGCTCGACGTGCTCCGCCCCCTGTGGCACAGCCAGCCGACGACGGCGCGTCGTCTGCTGCAGCGCATCGACGCGGTGATGGAGTGGGCGGTGGCGATGGACTACCGCGGCGACAATCCGTGCAACCGCATCGCCCGCCTGCTCGGGCGCCAGCGCGAGAAGACGCGGCACATGCCGGCGCTGCCGCACCGCGAGGTCGCCGCGGCGGTCGAGAAGGTGCGCCGGTCGGACCGGCGGCCGGTCGTGAAGCTGGCGTTCGAGTTCCTGGTGCTGACCGCGGCCCGGTCGGGCGAGGTGCGGGGGGCCCGGTGGCCCGAGGTCGACCGGGCGGCCCGGGTGTGGACGGTCCCCGCCGAGCGCATGAAGGGGAACCGCGAGCAGCGGGTGCCGCTGTGCCGCCGCGCGGTGGAGATACTGGACGAAGCGCAGGCGTTCGGGAACGGCGGGGAACTGGTGTTCCCGGGGGCGCGGGGAAGGCTGCTGAAGGACATGTCGCTGTCGGACCCGCTTCGCGAGCTGGCCATCGACGCCGTTCCCCACGGCTTCCGGTCGAGCTTCCGCGACTGGGCGTCCGAGGAGACGGATCACCCGCGGGAGGTCGTGGAGGCGGCGCTGGCCCACCAGGTGCGCAACCGGGTGGAGGCCGCCTATGCGCGGTCGGACCTGTTCGCGCGCCGCCGGCGGCTGATGGACGACTGGGCCGACTACCTGGCGAAACCGGCGGGCGGGTCTGCGCCGGACGCCCGGCGCTAGCGGGGCGCCGGCACGGACGCCCTGCGCCTCAGCGCCCCCACCGGTAGTTGATGCGCGCGTAGTAGTAGCCGCCGCTGAGGCCCCACGGCGTGACCGGGCTGAAGCGCGAGCCGAGGACGTCGACCAGGGGCTGCGGGGCGTCGGCGAGGACGTCGAACACGTTCTGGCCGCCCACCGAGAGGCCGACGTCGGCCGCGAGGGGGACGGTGGCCTCGAGGTCGACGATGAAGGCGGCGTCCTGGATGGGGGCCGCGGCGTCGACCCACAGCCGTGCGTAGTAGTAGTCGATCCACGGGCCGTAGTAGCTCAGGCGGCCGAGGAGCCCGACCCCCCCGACCTGCTGGTTCAGGGCGGCGTTCCAGCGGAACCGGGGGACGCCGCGCTCGATGGCGAGCACGTCGGCGTCGCTCAGGTAGTCGGACCGTTGCGTCACGTCGGTGTCGGTGTAGTTCAGGGTGAGGCTGAAGACGGTGTCGCCGGCCAGCGCGGGCGGGGTCCACGTGGAGACGACGTCGACGCCCTGCGTCCCGGTGGAGAAGTCGTTGACGAAGAACCGGAAGAACGAGAGGTTGCCGGCCGAGGTGATGCCCTCCGACAGGAGCAGCGTGCGTTCGTCCGGGGTCAGGGTCAGGATGCTCGACAGCGAGAGCCGGTCGTCGATGTCGACCCGGAAGTAGTCGGCGGTCAGCGTGAACGGGCCGGTGTCGACGACGAGGCCGGCGGTGGCGTTGACCGACGACTCGGGCTCGAGGGGCTTGCCGCCCCGGAGGCCCGCCGTCCGGAACGTCGACGGCACGGTGGCGCTGTCGACGAGCTCGAGGGTGTCGGGGTCGATGGTCGTCTGCACGTTGAGGGCGTTCTGCTGCCCCGGCGTGGGGGCCCGGAACCCGGTGCTGACCCCGCCGCGCACCGAGACCGCGTCGTCGAGGGCGTAGCGGAACGACAGCTTGCCGTTGGTGGTGTTGCCGAAGACGTCGAAGTGCTCGACCCGGACGGCGGCGCCGGCGCTCCACCGGCCGTCGAGCCCCTGCATCTCGAGGTCGCCGTAGGCGGCGACGTTGTTGCGGGTCCACGTGCCGGCGGTGTAGTCGGGGAAGCCGGGGAAGCCGTTCGAGGCGGGGATGAAGCCCTGCGCCGCGTAGGGGCCGACCTCCCACGAGGGGCGCCCGCCGGCGCCGGTCTCGAAGCTCTCGTCGCGCCACTCGGCCCCGGCCGCCACGTTCACCCGGTCGGAGACGGGGTAGGAGACGTCGACGTTGAGGTTGACGTCCTCCTGCCGGTAGAGGCCGGGGTCGAAGTCGCGCGGGGTGTCGGGGCCGAGCGACGCGTTGACGGTGTTGCGGAAGAAGAAGTCGGACTCGTGGGCGCCGAAGCTGGCGCTGGCGTCCCAGGTGAGGCCGCTGTCACTGATGCGCCGCACCCCCGCCACCACCGAGGCGTCGGTGACCCAGCCGCCGAACTGCGGGGTGAACCCGCCCGGCGCGATCTCCTGGAACGAGAAGCAGTTCGGGTCGGCGAACACCCGCGCGAGGGCGTCGGGGTCGGGCACGTTGTCGCTGACCCGCACCACGGGGCAGTCGGCCGAGCCCAGGCCGCGGGCCTGCAGCACGTCGCCGATGAGCAGGGTCGCGCCGCCGTCGAGGCTGTAGATGCTCTGCCGCGAGTTGGGGTTGCGGAAGAAGAAGCCCTCGGTGACCTTCTTGTCGGCGTAGTTGGCGTAGCCGTAGAGCTGCACCCGGTTGGCGAACAGGTGGCCGAAGTTGCCGAAGAGCTTCAGGTCGTCCTCGATGCGGGGGTTGCCCCACACCTGGGCGGGGTCGCGCACGTGGGTGTTGCCGGCGGCGACGAGGGCGGCCGCGTCGGCGCGCTGCACGCTGCGGTCGGTCGGGTTGGCGTTGCCGTACTCGAGGCTGAGGTTGGCGAACCCGGTCTCGCCGAGGGGCAGGCCGACGTTGCCGGCGAGGCTGTACGAGTCGCCGTCGCCGGGGCGGAAGGTGCCGGTGTTGAACTCGAGGCTGCCCCCGGACGGGTCGTCCTTCAGCAGGAAGTTGATGACGCCGGCGATGGCGTCGGAGCCGTACTGGGCCGACGCGCCGTCGCGCAGCACCTCGACCTGCCGCAGGGCGATGGACGGGATGGTCGAGATGTCGGGCCCCTGCGCCCCGTCGGTCACCCCCCCGAACCACGCGATGACCGACGAGCGGTGGCGCCGCTTGCCGTTCACGAGGATGAGGGTGTGGTCGTGCGAGAGGTTGCGCAGGCTCGCCGGCCGCACGAGGGTCGCGGCGTCGCTGATGGGGTGCGTCGCCACGTTGAACGAGGGAATCAGGTTGCGCAACTGGTAGTCGAGGGTCGTGGCCCCCTGGCTCATGACGTCCTCGAAGGGGATGGCGTCGATGGGCACCTGCGACTCGGTGACCGACCGCGGCTGCGCGCGGCTGCCGAGGACGACGACGCGCTCGGCGAGCTCGACCGCCATCTCGACGTCGACGGTGACGGCGGCCCCCGCCCCCACCGCCACCCCGCCGCGGACGACGGTCTGGAAGCCGGGCAGGGTGAACGTCAGCTCGTAGACGCCGGCCTCGAGGCCCCCGAGGGTGAAGGCGCCGGCCCCGTCGGTGGCGGTGGTCAGGGCCGGGCCGCCGGGGGCGCCGCGCGCCTCGACGGTGACGCCGGGCAGCACGAGGCCGGTGGTGTCGGTGACGGTGCCGGAGACCGCGCCCTCCTGGGCGAGGGCCGCCGCCGGGGCCAGCGCCGCCCCGGCGAGCGAGAGGAGGACGACGGCGAACGCACCCCGAGCCTGCTCCATCGGCACTTGCTCCCCTCAGGGCGCGGCCGCGCGCCCGTGAATCGGCGCGGCGGGCGGCTCCGCCGGCCCGGTCCGCCCGCGGGAGTCCGCAACGCGCAGGACACCGGCTGCCGACGCGGTCCGGCGGAAACGCCGCCCGTCGATGCTCTCCGGTCCACCGTCGAGGGGCCGCGGAGATTCCGCGGCCTCTCTTTCGCGTTCGCGTCGAGCCCTACGAGCCCCACCCGAAGCCGATGCGGGTGTAGTAGTAGCCGCCGTTGAAGCCGAACGGCCCGAACTGGCCGTAGCGGTTGCCCACGCCGCTGATCGCGCCCGGATTCTCGTCCGGGTACGTGTTGAGGACGTTCTGGGCGCCGACCGAGAGCGTGGCGTTGTTGAACGGGAAGCTGATCTCGAGGTCGAGCAGCGGCCTGCCGGCGTACAGGTCGTACATGTACGACATGGCGGCGCCCAGCGCCGAGCGCGCGTCCTCCCGGTCCCAGTAGGAGCCGTAGTAGTGCAGGCGGGCCATCAGGGCGAAGCGGTCGGCGGTGTGGTTGACCCCGACGTTCCAGCGCGACCTCGGCAGCCCCAGGGTCAGCGACGTGACGCGGTCCGCGTCGAAGTGCTCCTCGCTGAACTCGGTCACCGCGGTATTGGTGTAGTTGAAGATGCCGCTGAACGTCGTCCGTCCCCCGATCGCCGGCGGGGTCCAGGTGGCGACGAGGTCGAGCCCCTGCGTCTGGGTCGAGAAGTCGTTGACGAAGAAGCGGAACGCGGCCAGGTTGCCCGCCTCGGCGATGCCGCCGGCGACCAGGGTCGCGATCTCGTCCGGCGAGAGGCGGTAGTTCCTGGTGATGGTGAGCCGGTCGGACACGTTGATGCGGAAGTAGTCGGCGGTGAAGGTGAACGGCCCGGTGTCGACGACGGTCCCGAGCGAGTAGTTGATCGACTCTTCCGGCTGCAGGGGCACCCCGCCCCGCAGCGCCGCGACCGGCGAGGTGGACGGAATGGTGCCGTTGTTGATCAGATCGCCGAGGTCGTAGTCGAACTCGGTCGTCACGTTCAGCACGTTCTGCTGGCCGGGGGTCGGGGCGCGGAACCCGCTGCTGACGGCGGCGCGCATCGCGAACGTGTCGGTGAACCCGTACCGCCCCGACAGCTTGCTGTTCATCGTGGTGCCGAAGCTGTCGTAGAAGTCCTCGATGCGGACGGCGGCGCCGAGGTTCCACTCGTTGGCGGTGCCGTGAATCTCGATGTCGCCGTACGCCGCGACGTTGGCGCGGTCCCAGGTGCCGGCGTTCTCGGGGCGGGTGCCGTTGTAGCCGTTGGAGGCGGAGCTGAAGCCCTGATTCCCGTACGGGCCGATCGCCCACGACGCCGGGTCGCCCTCGCCGAGGTGGTACTGCTCGTTCCGCCACTCGAGGCCCCCGGCGACGTTGATCATGTCGCTGGCGGCGTAGGACATGTCGGCGTTGAGGCTGGTCTCGGTCTGCTGCAGCAGGTTCGGCTCGAACCGGGTCGGGCTGTCGGGGCCGAGCGAGGCGTTGACGGTGTCGAAGATGAAGGTCTGCACGTGGTTCCGGCCGGTGCTGCCGCTGATGTCCCAGTTGAGCCCGGTCGCCGTGGCCCCGCGCACGCCGGAGACCAGCGAGTAGTCGTAGACGTCGCCGCCGAACTGCGGCGTGAACCCGCCCGGCAGACCGTCCGGCGCACCGAGGAACGGCTGGTGGAACGTGAAGCAGTTCGGGTTGTTGCGGACCGCATTGAAGGCGGCGGGGTCGGGCGTGCCGTTGGTGATCGCGACGGTCGGGCAGTTCGCCGACCCCATGCCCTGGGCTTGCAGCACGTCGCCCACCAGCAGCGTCTGGCCGCCGTCGACCGAGTACACGTTCCCGCGGTTGTTCGGGTTGCGGTAGTAGAAGCCGCCGGTCACCGTCTTGCTGGCGTAGTTGGCGTGGCCGTAGAACTCGGCCCGGTCGCCCCCGGTGCCGAAGTTGGCGAACAGCTTCAGGTCGTCCTCGATCAGCGGCGAGCCCCAGACGCGCGACGTGGTGCGCACGTTCTCGTTGCCGCCGTTGATCACCGCCAGCGTGCCGCTGTCGTTCACCCCGCGGTTGGTCGGCTGGGTGCCGCCGTACTCCAGGCTGAGGTTCAGGAACCCTTCCGGACCGAGCGGGAGGCCGGTGTTGCCGGCGAACGTGAAGCTCGGCGCGTTGCCGCCGATGCCGTTGCACGATCGGCCGATGGGGCCGCACGTCGCGGGGTCGCCGTCGTTCGCGTCGAAGTACCGGCCGGTGCGGAACTCCATGCTGCCCCCGGAGCGCGCGTTCTTCAGCTCGAAGTTCATGACGCCGGCGATGGCGTCCGAGCCGTACTGGGCGGCGGCGCCGTCGCGCAGCACCTCGACCTGCCGCAGGGCGATGGACGGAATGGCCGACAGGTCCGGCCCCTGCGCGCCGTCGGCGATGCCGTTGCCGAGCCAGGCGATGACGGCGGCGCGGTGGCGGCGCTTGCCGTTGACCAGGATCAGCGTGTGGTCGGGCGCCATGTTGCGCAGGTTGGCCGGCCGCACGATGGTGGCGGCGTCGCTGATGGGCTGCGTGTTGACGTTGAACGACGGGACGACCGTCCGCAACTGGTTGGTGAGGTCGACGTCGCCCTGGCTCGTGAAGTCCTCGGCGCGGATGACGTCGACCGGCACCGGGGAGGCGGTGACGGACCGCGGTTCCGCCCGCGTCCCGACGACCGCGACCGTTTCCTGGAGCAGCACGCCCATCTCGACGTCGAGGGTAACGGGAAGGCCGGGCTCGACCATCACGCCGGCGCGGACGGCGGTGCTGAACCCGGGCAGGACGAACGTCACATCGTAGAACCCGGGGAGGAGCGCGTCGAACGCGAACGAGCCGGTACCGTCGGTGAAGGCGGTCGTGACCTCGCCGGTGGCCTGGTTGAGCGCCTCGACCGTCACGCCGGGCAGCACGCCGCCGGTCGTGTCGGTGACGGTGCCGCTGATGGAAATGTCCTGGCCGTGCGCGGCGCCGGGCGCGAACGCGAGCGCGGCGGCGGCGAGCCAGGCAAGAAGGAACGTTCGGGTGGGCGTCCGCTTGCACGTCATCGGCATCCTCCTGGACAGTGCGTGCACCGACCGCCGCGGCGGCCGGGAACGCTGATTCAGAAAACCAGCTTCGACGCCATTCTAGCAAGGTTCCGCGCGCCTTTCGCACATCGTGAGTCCCCGTGAGTCCCCGGTGCCCCGGCGGACCGGCTACCATACGCGGGCATGACGCGTGCGCGCATCCGCACGGCGGCCGCCGTGGCCGCCCTCGGGCCGGCCCTGGCGGCGGGCGCGGCCGGCGCCCAGACCGCGGCCATCGAGGGCGCGGTGCGCGACGCCACCGGCCTCGCGCTGCCGGGGGTGACGGTGGAGGTGCGCGCGGCGGGGGGCGCGGAGACGCGGGCCGCGGTGACGGGAGCGGACGGGCGGTTCGCGATGGCGGGGCTGCCCCCGGGCCTGTACGACGTGACGTTCACCCTGGCCGGGTTCCGCACCGTGGTGCGCGGCGGGGTGCCGGCGGCCGAGGGGGCCGTCGCCGCCCTCGAGGTCGAGATGGCGGTGCAGCTCGAGGACCGCGTGGTGGTGGTGGGCAGCCGGGCCCGGCCGCGGTCGGTGACCGAGTCGGCGGTGCCCATCGACGCCATCCCCGTCGAGGACTTCGCCGCCCAGGGCGACACCGACGTCGGCGACCAGCTCCGCACCCTGGTGCCGTCCTGGAACGTCAGCCCCACGCAGGTCGGCGACGGGGCGCGGCTCATCCGCCCCGCCACCCTGCGCGGCCTCGCCCCCGACCACACGCTGGTGCTCGTGAACGGGAAGCGCCGGCACCGGGGCGCGGTCATCACCTGGATCGGCAACGGCGTCGCCGACGGGGCGCAGGGGCCCGACATCTCGAGCATCCCCTCGATCGCGCTCCGGCAGGTCGAGGTGCTGAGGGACGGGGCGGCGGCGCAGTACGGGTCGGACGCCATCGCCGGGGTGCTGAACTTCCTGCTGAAGGACGACCGGTCGGGGGGCAGCCTGGAGCTGCACACCGGCGGCCACGCGGCCGGGGACGGCGGCACGTGGACGGTGGCCGGGAACACCGGCCTGCCCCTCGGGGAGAACGGCTTCGCGAACCTCAGCCTCGAGTACGGCGAGACCGGCGCCACCAGCCGCAGCGTGCAGCGCGACGACGCCGCCGCCCTCATCGCCGCCGGCAACACCCACGTGAAGGACCCCGCCCAGGTCTGGGGCTCGCCGCGCGTCGACGACAACCTGAAGCTCTGGGGCAACTTCGGCCACCTGTTCGCGGGGGGCGTGCAGGCCTGGGGCTACGCCAACTACGCGCAACGGACGGTGGAGAGCGGCTTCTTCTTCCGGAACCCCAACACCCGGTCGGCGGTGTTCAGCGCCGACGGGGGGCGCAGCCTCCTCGTCGGCGACGTCGTCGACGCCGCGGACGGGGTGGCGGACGGCTCGGCCGGCTGCCCCGCGGTGCCGGTGACGGCGGCGCGGCCCGACCCCGCGGCCCTCGCGAGGGTCCTCGCCGACCCGGGCTGCTTCTCGTTCCAGGAGCGCTTTCCCGGCGGCTTCACGCCGCAGTTCGGGGGCAGGGTGCTCGACGCCTCGGCGGTGGCGGGGCTGCGCGGCGAGCTCGCGGGGGGCCTGCTCTGGGACGCGAGCGCCGGCGTCGGCTCGAGCACCGCCGACTTCCACATCCGCGACACGGTCAACGCGTCGCTGGGGCCGGAGAGCCCCACCGTGTTCGACCCCGGCGCCTACCGGCAGGACGACGTCGGCGTGAACCTCGACCTCAGCTTCCCCGTGAACGACCGGGTCAACCTCGCGGGCGGGGCCGAGTGGCGGAACGAGCGGTTCGAGATCGGCCTCGGCGACGAGGCGTCGTGGCGCATCGGCCCCTACGCGGCGCAGGGCTTCAGCGCCGGGTCGAACGGCTTCCCCGGGTTCAGCCCCATCGCGGCGGGGACCTGGAGCCGCGCCAACGCCGCCGTCTACGGCGACCTCGAGGTGCGGGGCGGGAACGACGCGTGGACCCTGGGGAGCGCCCTGCGGCTGGAGGACTTCGAGGACTTCGGGACCGCGACGAACGGCAAGCTCTCGGGGCGCGTGCGGCTGGCCCCCGCCGCCGCCCTGCGGGCGAGCGCGAGCACCGGCTTCCGGGCCCCGACGCCGGGCCAGCAGAACGCGTTCAACGTCACCACCCAGTACGACCACGCCCTGATGGACCTCGTGAACAACGGGACCATCCCGTCGACGTCGCGCGTGGCCCGGCTGCGGGGCGGCGAGCCGCTCGAGCCCGAGCGCTCGGTCAACTTCACGGCCGGCGCGGTCGTCGACGCGGGGGCGTTCAGCCTGACCGCCGACTACTTCCGCATCCGCCTCTCGGACCGGCTCGCCCTGACCCAGCTCTTCGAGCTCGACCCCGCCGAGGTCGACGCCCTCGTCGCCGAGGGGGTGACGAGCGCCGCCAACCTGCAGAACTTCCGCTTCTTCACCAACCACTTCGAGACCGTCACGCAGGGCCTCGACCTCGTCGCGAGCTGGGCGCCGCCGCGCCTCGGGGGGCGGACCACGTTCGGCCTGCTCCTCAACCGCACCGCCACCGCCGTCGCCCGCTTCGACCCCGCGGTGCTCGACGACACGCGCATCCGCCAGCTCGAGGAGGCGGTGCCGGGCACGCGCTGGAACGCCACCGTGCGGCAGGCCGTCGGGCGCTGGAGCCTGCTGGCCCGCGTGAGCTGGTACGACGAGTGGTTCGACGCGCGCGACCTCTACCTCTACCACGGCGACGCGGTGGTCGACCTCGAGGCCTCGTACCCGGTCGGCCCGTCCACCACCCTGACCATCGGCGGCCGCAACGCCTTCAGCAACGATCCCGAGGAGAACCCCATCGCCCGCGAGAAGGGCAACCGCTTCAGCGCCCACACGCCGTTCGGCTACAACGGCGCGTTCTACTACCTGCGGCTCAACCACGGCTGGGCGTCGGGGGGGTGAGGCGTAGTACACTGTCATTCATGCGTCAGACAATCGCTGTCCGTGCGGACGCGGCACTGCGGGCGGCCATCGCGGAGCGAGCCGCCGCACAGGGCAAGACTGTGTCCGCCTTCGTGCGGGAGGTTCTGCAACGGGCGGTCGAGGAGCTTCCCGTCAAGGCGCGCGCAGGGCACTTGCGGGGCGCCCTCGACCTGCCCGGAACATCGAGCGACCCGTGGCGCAGCCACTTGCGGGACCGGAACTGGCGGTCGTGACCACGTGGCTCATCGACACGGGTCCGCTGGTCGCCTACCTGCTCGCCCGGGACCCGGCGCACGACGAGGTGTCGGCGTGCCTCGACGACTTCACCGGCCAGCTCGCGACATCGAGCGCGGTCGTCACCGAGGCGATGCACTTCGTCGCGGCGGCACCGACCGGACCCCGCCGGGTGCTCGATTTCCTGCACGCGACGGCAACGGCCGTGTACGACCTGAGCACGCCGCCGTCCCTCGACGATGTCGTCACGCTGATGGAGCGATACCACGATACGCCGATGGACTACGCCGACGGCACCCTCGTCCGCCTGGCCGAAACCCTGGACGTGTACGATGTGCTGACACTGGACCGGCGGGGGTTCGCGACCTACCGCGCGAAACGCAACCGCCCCCTCCGGCTGGTTCTCGACCTCGCCCGTTCGGGCCGCCGGTAGCCATCGCTCTTGCACCGCCGGTCAGAACCGGGTCAGCGACGAGGACGACGAATGCCGGTGCGGCAGGTGATCGAGCGGGGCGGGGTGCCCGTCAGGGTCTTCACCGACGACGTCGACCGCCAGTCGATGGAGCAGCTCGCGGCGGTGTCGCGGCTGCCCGTCGTGGTGGGGCACGTGGCGGCGATGCCCGACGTGCACGTGGGCATCGGGGCGACCATCGGGTCGGTCATCCCGACCCGGCGGGCGCTGATCCCGGCCGCGGTGGGGGTCGACATCGGCTGCGGGATGGCCGCGGCCCGGCTGACCCTCGACGCGTCACGGCTGCCCGACTCGCTGCGCGGGGTGCGCGAGGCGATCGAAAACGCGGTGCCGGTGGGGTTCGCGGCCCACGACGAGCCGGTGGCGGACTCCGGCGTGCTGAAGGCGCTGCGGCCGGGGCTCGAGCGCATCGTCGAGCGCCACCCCAAGGTCGGCTCGCTGGTGCGGGACGTGCGCGCGAAGTGGCCCCGGCAGCTCGGGACCCTCGGCGGCGGCAACCACTTCATAGAGGTGTGCCTGGACGAGGCGAACCGGGTGTGGGTGATGCTGCACTCGGGCAGCCGGGGCACGGGCAACGCGCTGGGCCGCTACTTCATCCGGCTCGCGAAGCGCGACATGGAGCGGCACCTCGCCCGCCTGCCCGCGAAGGACCTCGCGTATCTGGAGGAAGGCTCGGACCACTTCCGCGACTACGTCGACGTGGTGCGGTGGGCGCAGCGCTACGCCCTCGAGAACCGGCGCCTGATGATGGCGCGCATCCTCGCCGCCCTCCGGACCAGGCTGCCGCCCTTCCGGGTCGACGGGACCGCGGTGGAGTGCCACCACAACTACGTGGCCGAGGAGGAGCACTTCGGCGAGGCCGTCTACGTGACCCGCAAGGGCGCGATACGCGCGGGGCGCGGCGAGCTGGGCATCGTCCCCGGCAGCATGGGGGCGCGCTCGTACATCGTGCGCGGGAAGGGGTCGAAGGAGGCGCTCGACTCGTGCGCCCACGGGGCGGGGCGGCGGATGAGCCGGTCGCAGGCGAAGGCCGCCTACACGGTGGCCGACCTCGAGCGCCAGACGGCGGGGGTGGAGTGCCGGAAGGACCGCGGCGTCATCGACGAGATACCCGCCGCCTACAAGGACATCGACGCCGTCATCGCCGACTCGTCGGACCTCGTGGACGTGGTGCACACCCTGAAGCAGGTGGTGTGCGTGAAGGGGTGACTTCCGCGCGGTTGCGCCCGTGGCGGGCATGGGCGATGATCCGCAGCACGCCGACGGGGCGGAGGACGCCGCAGTAGCGGCGGAAGAAGGAGACAGGGCGATGCGAATGTGTTGTGGCTGGCGATGGGCGCTGGCGTGCGTGGCCGGCGCGAGCCTGCTGCTGGCCGGGCTCGCGTTCGGGCAGCCGGCGGAGCGTGAGTGGGAGCCGATTACCGAGGAGCGGCTGCTTAACCCCGAGGACGGCGACTGGCTGAGCTACCGGCGCACCTACGACGTGACCGGGTTCAGCCCGCTGGACCAGATAAACCGCGACAACGTCGGCGACCTGCGCCTCGTGTGGGCGTGGTCGATGCGCGACAACAGCCGCTGGGTGCCGACGCCGATCGTGGCCAACGGGCTGATGTACGTGTCGGAGGGGAGCGGCCGGGTGACCGCCTTCGACGTAGTGTCGGGCGACGTCGAGTGGGTGCACACCCGCAGCTATCCCGAGGACATCGAGCAGTCGCAGGCCCTGGGCCGGCACCGGGGGGTGTCGGTGCTCGGCGACACCGTCTACTGGGGCACGGCCGACGCGGCCCTCGTGGCCCTCGACGCGCGGACCGGCGAGCAGCGCTGGGAGGTGAGCACCGGCGACTACTCGACCGGGCTCGGGCACAGCCATCCCGCACTGATCGCCGACGGCAAGGTGGTGCTGGGCTTCGCGGGCGGCGACCGGAGCGGCCGCGGCCAGGTGGTGGCCCACGACGCCGAGACCGGCGAGCACCTGTGGACCACCTACACGGTGCCGCGGCCGGGCGAGCCGGGCTACGAGACGTGGACCGAGCGCGAGGTGCCGCCCCTGGGCGGCCTGACCTGGAACACCATCAGCTACGACCCCGAGCTGGGGCTCGCCTACCTCGGGACGGGGCAGCCGACGCCGTGGGCGTCGACCCTGCGCGGCCCCGGCGACGCCCTCTACACCAACTCGATCCTCGCCCTGGACATCGACACCGGCGAGATCGAGTGGTACTTCCAGGTGGTGCCGGCCGACAACTGGGACCTCGACGCGACCCACGAGAGCATGCTCGTCGACCTCGTCATCAACGGGGTCGAGCGCAAGGCGCTGATCGAGACGAGCAAGATCGGCTGGGGGGTGGTGCTCGACCGCGAGACCGGCCGGTTCATCAACGCGTTCCGCACCGGCTACGACAACATCATCGAGGGGTGGACGGACAACGGCAGCCCCATCTACAACCCGGCGCAGATACCGACCCTGGACGACGTCGACTCGGACAAGGTGTTCGAGGTGTGCCCCCACTTCCACGGCACCCGGAACCTGAACTCGCCGAGCTTCAGCCCCGAGACCGGGCTGTACTACAGCGGCATCAACAACAGTTGCATGGACGTGACGTTCGTTTCCGAGGAGTACGTGCCGGGCCGCGTCTTCCGGGGCATGGGCAGCCGCACGAAGATGGTGCCGGGCTACGACTACATCGGCGAGTTCGTGGCGTTCAATCCGGTGACCGGCGAGCGGGCCTGGGAGTACCGCACGGAGAACGGCGCGGCGATGACCGCCTCGGCCCTGGCCACCGCCGGCGGCGTCGTCTTCGGGGGCACCGCCGACCGCCGCCTCTTCGCCCTCGACGCCGAGAGCGGCGAGCGGCTGTGGGAGACCCGCCTGAACGGCGACATCTCGGGGGCCCCGGTGACCTTCACCGTCGACGGGCGCCAGTACCTCGCGGTGGGGGCGGGCGGCCGCATCGGCCAGACCACCTCGTACGCGCGGTTCACCGGCACCACTCTGCCCCAGGGTAGCGGCGTGATGTGGGTGTTCGCGCTGCCGGAGTAGCGCGGGCGCCGGAGTCTCCGGCCGGGAGTGGATCGAGAACCATGAAGTACCGGATCGCACTTTTGCGGAGCGACGAGGGGTACAGCGTGTCGGTTCCCGGGCTTCCCGGCTGCTGGTCGCAAGGGGCGACGGAACAGGAGGCCGTGCAGAACATCCGGGTCGCCATCCAGGAGTACCTGGCTACGCGAGACGAACTCCTCCAAGGCGTCACCATTCGGGAGATTGAAGTTGCCATCTGAGCGATGCCGAAGATCCCGGGTGTGAACCACAAGGACGCGGTACGCGCCCTCGAGAAGGCAGGCTTTCGCGTAGCTCGGCAGGGCAGACACGTCGTGATGACGGATGGCAGCCGGATCCTGACCATTCCCAGGCACAATCCCGTCAACGCGTACACGATGGGCGGTATCGTTCGGGACGCGGGTCTCAGCGAGCAGCAGTTTCGCGACTTCCTGTAGGCGTACGACCAGCCCGCCAATCGTCGCCGCAAGGTCGCGCTGCGTCATGACGCTGGCGAAACGGGTAGCCGAGGCGGCCCGGCGGCTGGCCGAGGCGGGCATCGACGCGCGGGACGCCGCGTTCGACGCCGAGGTGCTCGCCCGTTCCGCGTTGGGCTGGGACCGGGCGACGTACCTGGCGCGGTGGCGGGAGCCGGCGCCGCCCGGGTTCGGGGACCGGTTCGAGCCCCTCGTCGCGCGGCGCTGCCGCCGCGAGCCGGTGACCCGCATCACCGGCCGACGGGAGTTCTGGGGACTCGACCTCGAGGTCACCCCGGCCGTGCTCGTACCGCGGCCCGAGTCGGAGCTGCTCATCGAGACGGCCCTCGCCCGGCTCGGGGATCGAATCGCGGCGTGGGCGTTGGCGGACGTCGGGACCGGCTCGGGCTGCCTCGCGATCGCTCTGGCCCGCGAGTTGCCCCGCGCCCGGGTGACCGCGACCGACATCAGCCCGGACGCGCTGGCGATCGCGCGCCGAAACGCGTCGCGGCACGGGATGGCGGACCGCGTGACGTTCCATCACACGGACCTGCTCGACGGCCTGCCGGGGCCCTTCGACCTCATCGTCTCGAACCCGCCCTACGTCCCCGACGCGGTCATCGACACCCTGGCCCCGGAGGTGCGCGACCACGAGCCGGCGGCGGCGCTGCGGGGCGGCCCGGACGGCCTCGACACGGTGCGGCGGCTGGTCGCGACGGCGGCGGACCGCCTGCGGCCGGAGGGGTGGCTGATCATGGAGATCGGGGTCGGGCAGAGCGCCGAAACCGCGGACACCGCGCGGGGGGCGGGGATGCGGGTGGTTGACGTTCGCCCCGACCTGCAGGGCATTCCCCGCGCGGTGGTCGCCAGGCCCGACGCGCCGTGACCCCGGTTCGCCGGCCGGGGCACTCCCCGCGCGGTGGTGGCTCGGGCCGGGCCGGAGAGCGCCGCCGCCAGAGGATGATGGCGAAGGCGGGAGCCGAGTCGCACCAATACCGGCGGGCCGCCGTCTTGCGGCGTGACCCGCATCGGTCGGCGACGGCGGGGCCCGGCTCCGCGGGCGACCGCGAGATGCGCGGCCCGGCCGGTCGTGCGCCGCCCGGCCGGTAGAATGAACGAGGTTCCGGTCGCCACGCGGGCGGCCGGGGGCCCAACCCGGCCTCACCGGGAGCCGACGACATGGTCGAAGACTGTCTGTTCTGCAAGATCGTGCGCGGGGAGATTCCCGCCAGGATCCTCTACCGGGACGACGAGGTGCTGGCGTTCGAGGACATCAACCCCCAGGCGCCGTTCCACGTGCTGGTCATCCCCTGCCGGCACATCTCGACGCTGAACGACGCGGAGGCCGGCGACGAGGGCCTGCTCGGCCGCCTCGTCCTCTGCGCGGCGCGCCTCGCCCGCGAGCACGGCCACGCCGCCGACGGCTACCGCACGGTGTTCAACTGCAACCGCGGGGCCGGCCAGACGGTGTTCCACATCCACCTGCACCTGCTCGCGGGCCGCAGCATGGACTGGCCGCCGGGGTAGGCGTCCGCGCCGTGGACGCGCGGAGCAGGCTCCCGGCAGGGTCGGTTGGGCGTCAATTGGAACCGCAGGGCTGACGGTCCTTGCGCTCGTGGATCTCGTCCCGATCGATCTTCACGCCGCCCAGCGAGACCCCTTCATCCAACCGGGCCATCATTCGATCGTAGACGGCCGCGCGCTCGGACGCCTTCGTCCGGTCGGCGGGCGGTGTGAACTCGGCGATAGACCGGCCCGGCTCCAAGGCAACCCGGGCGGAACTGCGTCTTGCGCTACCGCTACCGGCAGCACCGGCGTGGTCCGGCACCACGCTACTCCTGTTCGTCCCGGTCGGCGGGATCGGCGGCCGGCAGCATGATGCGTTCGAGGGTCTCCAGCCTTTGCTCGACCTTGGCGAGGGCAATCTCGACCGCCCGCAAACGGTCATCGAGGCGGCGGAAGTCAGTGCGAAGCTCCGCTATTTCGGCGCGAATGGCGGCGTTCTGCGTGCCCAGGCCGGCATTCTGGGCAAGGAGCAGGCCGCCAATCACGACCAGCAGCCCCCCCAAGGTACCGATGATCCACTTCGCATCGTTGCCGGGCACCTTCGAATCATGGCATGCACCAGGCGCAGGCGCAAGCAGCGCGGCCGCCGGTCGGCTCGAGGCCGCATGTCCCCCCGCCGATGAACCCCGCCGCATGCACTACAATGGCGAGATTACCCGATGGCTGACTGGAAGCACACCCTGAACCTGCCTCGGACCGACTTTCCGATGCGCGCCAACCTCCAGAAGACGGAGCCGGCGGTGATCGCGCGCTGGAACGAGATGGGGCTGTACGAGCGCATCCGCGAGCGCCGGGCGGGGGCGCCGCGGTTCGTGCTGCACGACGGCCCCCCCTACGCCAACGGGAAGATCCACATCGGGCACGTGCTGAACAAGGTGCTGAAGGACGTCATCGTGCGGTCGCGGACCATGGCGGGGTTCGACGCGCCGTACGTGCCGGGCTGGGACTGTCACGGGCTGCCCATCGAGCTGAAGGTGGACCAGGAGCTCGGCGGGAAGAAGCGGCACATGAGCGTGGCCGATTTCCGCCGCGCCTGCCGCCGCTACGCCCAGAAGTTCGTCGAGCGGCAGTCGGCCGACTTCCAGCGCCTCGGGGTGTCGGGCGACTGGCCGCGGCCGTACCGGACGATGACGCCGGACTACCAGGCGGCCATCGTGCGCGCCCTCGGCCGCTTCGTCGAGCAGGGAGTTGTCTACAAGGGCAAGAAGCCGGTCCACTGGTGCCTGCACTGCCGCACCGCGCTGGCCGAGGCGGAGGTGGAGTACGAGGACCACCGGTCGCCGTCGATCTACGTCGAGTTCCCGATGCGGGCGGCGTCGGCGACGGCGCTCGCCGAGAAGGTCCCGGCCCTGGCGGGGCGGCCGGTGTCGGTGCTCATCTGGACCACCACGCCGTGGACCATCCCGTCGAACCTCGCGGTGGCGTTCCACCCCGGCCTCGATTACGGGGTCTACGCGGTCGGCGACGGCGGCGGCGCCGCGGCCGACGGCGGAGCCGCAGCCGGGGCCGACGGCGGAGCCGCAGCCGGGGCCGACGGCGGAGCCGCAGCCGGGGCCGACGACGGAGCCACAGCCGGGGCCGACGACGGAGACGCAGCCGGGGCCGACGACGGAGCCGCAGCCGGGGCCGACGGCGGAGCCACAGCCGGAGCCGACGGCGGAGCCGCCGGGGCCGACGGTGGAGCCGCCGCCGGCGCCGTGGTGATCATCGCCGAGGAGCTCCGGGACGCCACCGCCGCCGCCATCGGGCGCGACTTCGGCGCGCCGCTGGCCACCCTGAAGGGAAGCGACCTGGAAGGCGCGACGTTCCGCCACCCTCTCTACGACCGCGACTCGGTGGGCGTGCTCGCCGACTACGTGACCCTGGAGCAGGGCACCGGCGCCGTGCACACCGCGCCGGGTCACGGCGCCGACGACTACGCCACCGGGGTCCGCTACGGGCTCGACATCTATGCGCCGATCGGGCCGTCGGGCCGCTTCGACGACGACGTCGGGGTGGTCGGGGGCGAGAAGGTCTTCGACGCCAACCCGAAGGTCGAGGCGGCGCTCGAGGAGGCGGGCCGGCTGTGGCACCGCGACACCGTGGACCACACCTACCCGCACTGCTGGCGCTGCCACCGCCCGGTCATCTTCCTCGCCACCTGGCAGTGGTTCATCGCCATGGACACCGACGGGCTGCGGGAACGGGCCCTCTCGGCCATCCGGGAGGTCGAGTGGTTCCCGGGCTGGGGCGAGGAGCGCATCCGCGGCATGCTCGCGAACCGGCCCGACTGGTGCATCTCGCGCCAGCGGTCGTGGGGGGTCCCGATTCCCGCCGTCTACTGCACCAAGTGCCGCGAGGCGGTGCTGACGACGGCCCTGACGGACCGCGCCGCCGCGGTCTTCGCCGAGCACGGGGCCGACGCGTGGTACGAGCGGGACGCCGGCGAGTTCGTGCCCCCCGACCTGCGGTGCACGAAGTGCGGGGGGGCCGAGTTCGAGCGCGAGCGCGACATCCTCGACGTGTGGTTCGACTCGGGGTCGAGCCACCTGGGGGTGCTCTGCGACCATCCCGAGCTGGGGTGGCCGTACACCGTGTACCTGGAAGGCAGCGACCAGTACCGGGGCTGGTTCCACAGCTCGCTGCTCGTGGCCCTCGGAACCCGCGGCGCCGCCCCCTACCGGCAGGTGATCACCCACGGCTTCGTGGTCGACGAGACCGGCCGCAAGATGTCGAAGTCGATCGGCAACACCGTCGAGCCCCAGACCATCATCCGGCAGAGCGGGGCCGAGATACTGCGGCTGTGGGTGGCGATGGTCGACTACCGCGAGGAGGTGCGGATAGGCCCCCACATCCTCGACCGCATCGTCGAGGCGTACCGCAAGATCCGCAACACGCTGCGGATTCTCGCCGGCAACCTCTACGACTTCGACCCGGCGGCGGACGCGGTGCCGCGGAGCGAGCTGCTCGACGTCGACCGCTACGCGCTGGCCCGCTACGGGGAGGTGGCGGCCCGGGTGCTCCGCGCCTACGAGCGCTACGAGCTGCAGGCGGTGGTGCACACCGTGAA
This sequence comes from Vicinamibacterales bacterium, assembly GCA_965204675.1. GTDB lineage: Bacteria > Acidobacteriota > Vicinamibacteria > Vicinamibacterales > UBA8438 > JAJEEA01. The sequence continues at coordinate 1,780,817 of OZ242003.1, read as the reverse complement.
CAACTACCTCACGGTGGACATCAGCGCGTTCTACGTGGACATCTCCAAGGACCGGCTCTACACGCTCGGCCCCGGGGCCCACGGCCGCCGGTCGGCCCAGACCGCGCTGCACGCCATCGCCGAGGGCGTCACCCGGCTGCTCGCGCCCATTCTGCCGGTGACCTGCGACGAGCTGTGGCGCCACCTGCCGGGGACGGACGCCGAGAGCGTGCACCTCGCCGACTTCCCCGCCGACCCCGGGTCGCTCGTCGACCGGGACCTCATCGCGCGGTGGGACCGCCTGCTCGGCCTGCGCGACGCGGTGAACGGCGAGCTGGAGAGGCTGCGGCAGGACAAGGTGGTGGGGACGTCGCTGGAGGCGGCGGTGACCCTGACCGCCGACGGCGGGCTGGCCGACCTGCTCGAGGCGCACCGCGACGACCTCGCGACGCTGTTCATCACGTCGGAGGTGACCCTGCGCAACGGCGTCGCCGGCGGCGGCGAGGACGGGGCGGCGGTGCACCGCGACGGGGACGGCGGCGCCCGCATCGAGGTCGGCCGCGCCGACGGCGCCAAGTGCCCCCGGTGCTGGCGCTGGGTGATGCCCCCGGGCGCCGGGCCGGACCCGGCGGAGGCCGCGGTCTGCGCCCGATGCACGAACGCGCTCGCGGACATGGCCGCGAGCGTCGCGTAGGGAGTCTGCACCGTGACCCCGCCGTTTCCGAGCCGAAACGTGCTGGCCGCGGCCAGCGTGGCCATCGTGGTCCTCGACCAGGTCACCAAGCAACTGGTGCGGGCGGGCATCGCGCTGTACGACTCGGTCGAGGTGATACCGGGGCTGCTGAACCTGGTGCACGTGCGCAACACCGGGGCCGCGTTCGGCTTCCTGAACCTCGCCGACCTGCCCTACAAGCGGGTGCTGATGACGGGCATGGCCCTGCTCGCCCTCGCCGCCGTCGGGTGGTTCGCGTCGCAGGTCGGACCGCGGGCGACGCTCGCGCGGGCCGGCCTCGCCCTGATCGTCGGCGGCGCCGTCGGCAACCTCATCGACCGGGCGCTGGTCGGCTACGTCGTCGACTTCGTCGACGTCTACTGGGGAAGCGTGCACTTCTGGGCGTTCAACGTGGCCGACTCCGCGATTACGGTCGGGGCCGGCCTGCTGATTCTGGACCTGATCCGGAGCCCCGACGATGTATCCACTGCTGTTTGAGCTCGGCCCCCTGGACATCTACAGCTACGGCGTGATCCTGGGCGGGTCGTACTTCCTGGCCCTGTGGTACGCCCTGCAGCGGGCCCGCCGAGCCGGGCTGAACGAGCAGCGTATCGTGGACCTGGGCATCGTCGGCATCATCAGCGCCGTCGTCGGGGCCAAGCTGATGCTGGTGGTGGTGGACTTCGAACGGTACGCGGCCGACCCCTCGCAGTTGACCGCGCTGCTGATGGCGGGCGGGGTGTTCTACGGCGGGCTGCTGCTGGCGGTGCCGATGTGCTGGTGGTACATCCGCCGGAACGGCATGCCCCTCTGGACCACCTGCGACCTGTTCGCGCCGGGCATCGCGATGGCCCAGGGGGTGGGCCGGATGGGCTGCCTCCTCGCAGGGTGCTGCTTCGGGCGGCCGACGGAGGCGCCGTGGGGCATCACCTTCTCGAGCACGCTGGCCGCCGCCAACAGCGGCACTCCCCTCGGCGTGCCGCTGCACCCGAGCCAGATCTACGAGTCCATCGCGGTCCTCCTGATCCTGGGCGTGCTGCTCGCCGGCGAGCGGCGGTGGCGGGCGTTTCCGGGCCGGACCTTCTGGACCTACGTGCTGCTCTACGCGGTGGCCCGGATCGTGCTCGAGCTCTTCCGCGGCGACCCGCGGGGCATGGTCTTCGACACCCTGCCGACCTCGCAGTTCGTCTCGGCCCTGCTCGTGCCCGCGAGCATCGTCATGCTCGTCCGCCTCGGGCGGCGCGACGCGGCCGCGGAGGCCCCGGCGCCGCGGGCGAAGCCGGGCCGGAGGTAGCTTCCCCGCCGCCGCCGATGCCTCCCGCCGACACGGAGCGCCTCGAGGTCACCGGCGACCACCACGGCGCCCGCCTCGACCACTTCGTCACCGCCGTCGTTCCCGAGCTGTCGCGGTCGCGGGTCCAGCGCCTGATCCGGGACGGCCACGTGCTGCTCAATGGGCGGGCGGTCAGGGCGAGCCACGCCGTGCACGCGGGGGACGTGGTCGATCTGGAGGTCCCCCCCGCCGCCCCGTCGACGCCGGCGCCGGAACCGCTGCCGCTGACCGTGCTGCACGACGACCCCGACCTCGTGGTCGTCGACAAGCCGGCCGGCATGGTCGTCCATCCCGCGGCCGGGCACGACCGGGGCACCCTGGTGAACGCCCTGCTGCACCACGTCGCGGGGCTCAGCGGCATCGGCGGCGAAGAACGCCCGGGCATCGTGCACCGCCTCGACCGCGGCACCTCGGGGGTGATGGTGGTCGCCAAGCACGACGCGGCCCACGCCGAGCTCTCGCGGCAGTTCGCGGACCGCGAGGTCGACAAGCAGTACCTGGGGCTGGCGTGGGGCCTGCTGAACGCCGGCCGGCGCATCGACGCGCCGCTCGGCCGCGACCCCGTCGACCGGAAGAAGATCTCGACCCGGGCCCGCCGCGCCCGCACCGCCGTCACCCGTATCACGGGGGCGGAGCGGCTGCGGGGCCTGACCCTCGCCACCATCGCCATCGCCACCGGCCGCACCCACCAGATACGCGTGCACCTCGCGAGCATCGGCCACCCCATCGCGGGCGACGCCCTCTACGGCGGGGTCCGCCGCCACCTCGCGGCCGACCACCGGGCCCTCGCCTCGCTCGATCGGCCGTTCCTGCACGCCTGGCGCCTCGCGTTCACGCACCCGCGCGACGGCCGCCGGGTCGAGTTCGAGGCGCCGCTGCCGGCCGACCTGCAGGCGGTGGTCGACGACCTGCGGGAGCGGCGCGCTCGGGGGGGCGGCAAAGACTAACGGGGAGCGTGTGTCAGGCGGCGTCGCGGTCACGGCGGCCGGCCAGGAATCCCTCGAGGGCGCCTTCCAGCCTGGCCATGCGTTCGCGCAGGTCGGCGATCTCGCGGGTCAACCCCTCGAACCGCTCGTTGACGCCATCGAACCGCTTCTCGATGCCGTCGAACCGCTTCTCGAGCTTGTCGGTCCGGCTGATGAGCTCGGATCGGAGCCACGCGAAGAGCGCGATCACCAAGGCGGGCGTGAGCCAGGGCACGACAACTTCCATTACGACAAGCCTAGCATGGTTCGAGGGCCGTCACTGGACGGTGCCGTGGACGCCGGGGGCGTCGCCGCCGGCGCCGGCCGCCGCGGGCCGGGCGGTCGGGGGTTGCAGGACCCGCTCGAGAACCTCGTCGATGGTGGAGACGAGGTGGATCGTCATGTCGCGGCGGAGGTCGTCGCTGAGGTCCTCGTTGACGTTCTTCTCGTTCCGCTTCGGCAGGAGCACCTCGGTGACCCCGTGGCGGCGGGCGGCCAGCACCTTCTCCTTGATGCCGCCGACGGGCAGAACGCGGCCCGACAGGGTGATCTCGCCGGTCATCGCGACGTCGCCGCGCACCGGCCGGCCCGTCAGCTCGGACGCCACCGCGGCGGCCATCGTGACCCCCGCCGAGGGCCCGTCCTTGGGAATGGCGCCGGACGGGACGTGGAGGTGGATCTCGGCGTCCTGGTAGAAGGCGGCGTCGACGCCGTAGGCGGCCGCCTGGCCCCGGAACCACGAGAGGGCCGCGCGGGCCGACTCCTTCATGACGTCGCCGAGGTGCCCGGTCAGGGTGAGGGTGCCCTTGCCGGGCATGCGGGTGGCCTCGACGAACAGCACGTCGCCGCCGGCCGGCGTCCATGCGAGCCCGAGGGCGACGCCGGGGTTGCGGGTCCGCTCGGCCACCTCCTCGTCCTCGAAGCGCGGCGCCCCGAGCATGTCGCCGACGGTGTCGGGGGTGATCTCGACCGGCTCGTCGTTCCCCTCGGCGTGCCGGCGCGCCACCTTGCGGCAGAGCGCGCCGATCTCGCGCTCGAGGTTCCGCACCCCCGCCTCGCGGGTGTACCCGTGGACGACGGCCCGCAGCGCCTCGTCGGAGAACGCGATCTGCTCGCCCGTCAGGCCGTGGTTCCCGACCTGCCGCCCGACGAGGTGCTCCGTCGCGATCTGCAGCTTCTCGTCCTCGGTGTAGCCGGGCAGCTCGAGCACCTCCATGCGGTCGCGCAGGGGCGGGGCGATGGGGTCGAGCACGTTGGCGGTGGTGATGAACAGCACCTCGGAGAGGTCGAACGGCACGTCGAGATAGTGGTCGCGGAACGTGTTGTTCTGCTCGGGGTCGAGCACCTCGAGGAGGGCCGACGAGGGATCGCCGCGGAAGTCGGCCCCCAGCTTGTCGATCTCGTCGAGGATGAACACGGGGTTCTTCGACTCGGCGCGGCGCAGCCCCTGGATGACCTGGCCCGGGAGGGCACCGATGTAGGTGCGCCGGTGCCCGCGGATCTCGGCCTCGTCGCGCATGCCCCCGAGCGAGACGCGGACGAACTTGCGATCGAGCGAGCGCGCGATCGACTTCGCGAGCGACGTCTTGCCGACCCCCGGGGGGCCGACGAAGCAGAGAATGGGGCCCTTCATGGCGGGGTTCAGCTTGCGCACCGCGAGGTACTCGAGAATGCGGTCCTTCGCCTTGTCGAGCCCGCTGTGGTCGTCGTCGAGCACCTGCCGGGTGCGCGGGAGGTCGATGACCTCGTCGGTCCGCACGTTCCAGGGCAGGACCACGAGCCAGTCGAGATAGGTCCTCGACACGGTGTACTCGGCCGCCGCCACCGGCATGCGCGACAGCCGGTCGAGCTCGCGGAGAGCTTCCTTCTGCACCGCCTCGGGCATGCCCGCAGCCTCGATCTTCTCCCGGATCTCCTCGATCTCCTTGGCCTGCTCGTCGTCCTCGCCGAGCTCCTTGCGGATGGCCTTCATCTGCTCGCGCAGCAGATACTCGCGCTGGCTCTTGCCGACCTCGGACTGCACCTCGGACTGGATCTTGGAGCCGAGCTCGAGGACCTCGAGCTCCTTGATGAGCATGCGGTTCAACTGCTCCATCCGCTGGCGGACGTCGAGGGTGCCGAGCACCTCCTGGCGGATCGAGGTCTGGATGGTGGTCAGGCTCGACGCGATGAAGTCGGCGAGCTTGCCGGGGTCGGTGATGTTGCCGGCCAGCGCCTGGAGGTCGTCGGACAGCAGCGGCGACAGGGAGACCACCTGCTGGAAGTTGCCCTTGACGTTGCGCTGCAGGGCGTCGATGGCGAGGCGGTCGGGCTCGCGCAGGACCTCCGCCGCCGCCCGCACCCGGGCCCGGATGTACGGCTTCGTCGCCAGCACCTCGTCGAGGTGCAGGCGCGACTGCCCCTGCACGATGAGGCGCAGGGTGCCGTCGGGCAGCTTGAACATCTTGTGGATGTGGGTCAGGGTCCCGACGGCGTACAGCTCCTCCTGGGTGGGCTCCTCGGTGCCCGGCTCGAGCTGGGTGAAGACGCCGACGAGGCTGCTCTCGGCGATGGCCTCCTCGATGAGCTGCACCGAGCTCTCGCGGGCCACGGCGAGGGGCATGAAGGAGTTCGGAAAGAGGACCGTGTCGCGCAGGGGCAACACCGGCAGCTCGGACGGTATCGACACGCGGCCGGAACCGTCCTCGAGCAGCTCGGGCTCGTCGCTCATCGTGTGGCTTCTCCCCGGTTCCGCCGGACCGGCCGGCGGGCGCGCTCTCCCTCCGGTCCCCGGGAGAGTGTAGCAGCCCTCGTGCGACCGGACGCGGGCCCGCACGAGGGCCGACGCCGGCGCCCGCGGCCGCGGGCGCCGGATCCAGGCACGTGGATCAGCTCGACGGCGGGCCGAAGAGCGACACCGCCTTGCCGCGCATCTCGATCGTCCGCTCGCGGTCCAGCTCGACCTCGTGCATCTCCTCGCAGTCGCGGCAGCGCGCCGCGAACGGCAGCGCCCGCAGCCGCTGGCCGGCTATCTCCTCGCCGCACTCGTAGCAGTAGCCGTAGGTGCCTTCCTCCAGCCGCTCGAGGGCCGCGTTGATCTTGGTCAGCGTCTCGGTCTTCATCTGGAGCAGGGCGAACTCGATGTCCTCGTGGATGTCCGCTTCCGGCATTCCGTTCACGTCGGTCGGGCGGTGCCCACCCGACCGCGTCGCATCGGCGCGCACGTCGCGAATCTTGTCCTTCACCGCGCCCGCGATCTCGTCGCGGCGCTCTTCGAGCATGCGGCGCAGCTCGTCGAACCGCGCTTCCGTCATGCCGCGTGCATGGGTGTTCATTTTGTGGCCCCTCCCAAGCCTCGCTGGAGTTGCACGAGTCGTCTCGGCTTCGACGCCTCCAGAGCGGCCCGCGCCGTCGTTCGGCCGCGAGCCCCTGGTGTTTTTCTAGCAAATTGGATGCCAAGTCATCGCAACCGGTACACGAGCCGCCTCACCCGCTGAAACGAAGTGATTCGAGCTGGAATCCGAACCGCGAAAGGAGCAGGTCGCCGCTCCGTCGAGCTGCGCTCACCGATTCCAGTGCACTGTTGGCGCCATGGAAACCTCGCTCGTAAATGCTTAGACGACGATTTGGGCCGTACGGTTTCAACGGGTCGCAACACACTGTCATCGGGAGAGGACGCGGCGGACGCCGCCGGAGCCGCGCGGTGACGACGGGCGGCCGGACCGGCGCCCGCGCCCCCGCCCGCCGGGGTGCGCCGGGGGTCGCGGGGATGTAGAATGCGCCGGACGGGCTCCCCCGCACGGGGGGCACGCGACGGGAGGGGGCGCCGAACGCCAACGCCCGTTCCCACCGGCGCGGCGGAACGCCCGGCGGCGCCGGCCGCGCCCCCGACCACGCATGAGCGCACCTCTCTGTCCCCTGTGCCGGCGGCGCCGGGCGCGGCGAACCTGCCCCGCCCTCGAGCGGGAGATCTGCACCGTCTGCTGCGCCACGAAGCGGTTGACGGAGATACGCTGCCCCGCCGACTGCCGCTATCTCGCGTCGGCGCAGAGCCACCCCCCCGCGGTGGTGCAGCGCCGGCAGGAGCGCGACGCCCGCTTTCTCCTGCCCATCGTGGCCGGCCTCGAGCCGCGGCAGTACGAGCTGTTCTTCTTCGTGCAGCAGGTGCTGCACGGCATCGACCGCGCCGGCCGGCTGCCCCTCGACGACCGCACCGTCCGCGAGAGCGCCGAGGCCCTGGCGAAGACCTACGAGACCGCGAGCAAGGGCATCATCTACGAGCACCAGGCGTCGTCGCCGCCGGCCGAGCGCCTCTCGCAGGAGCTCAAGCCCCTGCTCGACGACCCCCCGGCGGCGGGCGGTCCGAAGGCCGGCGAGCACGACGTCGCGTCGGTGCTGCGGTGCGTCGAGCGGGCCGCGGCAGGGGCCGGGGAGGCCCTCGAGGGCGGCGGACGCGCCTATCTCGAGCTGGCGGGCCGGCTGGCGAAGCCGGCGGCCGGCGTGCCGAAGCCGGACCGCCGAGACGAGGCCGGCGACGAGCCCCGCATCATCGTTCCCTGACGGCGGCCCCTCCGGCCTCCGGGACCGGCGCCTCTGATATACTTGCAGGTTCGGATTGGTGAAATCGGAATCGACACGACATCATGGCAAAACGTTGCGACATCTGCGGGAGGGGCCCGGCCTTCGGGCGGAACGTCAGTCACGCGCACAACGTCACGCGGCGGCGGTTCGAGGCCAACATCCAGCGCGTGAAGGCGGTGGTCAACGGCGGCGTCAAGCGCATCCGCGTCTGCACCCGCTGCATCCGCTCGAACCGGATCGTCAAGGCGGCGTAGCCGGCAGCCCCATGCCGCGCCAGGCCATCGAGACGGACGGCGCCCCGGCCGCCATCGGCCCCTACTCGCAGGCGGTGCGGGCGGGGTCGCTGCTGTTCGTCTCGGGCCAGATTCCCCTCGACCCGGCCACCGGCGAGGTCATCGAGGGGGACGTCGCCGCCCAGACCCACCGGGTCATGCAGAGCCTCGGGGCCGTCCTCGAGGCGGCCGGGGCGGGTTTCGACGACGTCGTCCGCACCACGATCTACCTGACGGACCTCGGCTCCTTCTCCCGCGTCAACGAGGCGTACGGCAGCTACTTCGACGCCCCCGCCCCGGCCCGGGCGACGGTCGAGGTGGCGGCGCTGCCGAAGGGCGTCGAGGTCGAGATAGACGCCGTCGCGGACCTGGGAGCGCCCCCCGACCGCTACGCCTAGCAGCAGCCCGTGGTGGAAGTCCCCGCTGCATTCGAGCAGCGATGCATCCCGCCTCGCTGCTCTCGGTGCAACGCGGGTTTCACCACAGGCTTCTAGCCGGGCGACCCCTTGCGGTCGCCTGGGGAGTTCCGCTGACGCGAAGCTCCTGCGCGAGGATGGCGGCCCGACCGACCTCCAGGAATCCGCGCCATCCGGCGCAGACTCCCTACCCCGCGCTCATGACGCGCTCGACCTCGAGCACCCCCGCGACGGCGCGCACCACCTTGACGATGCGCTGGAGGTGCTTCAGGTCGGCGATCTCGATGGTGACGTTGATGCGTCCGTGGTGGTCGCTGCTCGTGGCCTCGATCTTGAGGACGTTGGTCCTCAGCCCCGCGATCTTCGACGTGACGTCGGCGAGCATCCCCTGCCGGTCCTCGACCTGAATGCCGAGCTGGACCACGAAGCCGTCCTCGTCGGCCTGCTTGTCCCACACCACGTCGATCCGGCGCTCGGGGTCGTAGAGGAGGTTGAGCACGTTGCGGCACCGGGCCGCGTGCACCGACACGCCCTTGCCCCGGGTGACGTAGCCGACGATCTTCTCTCCCCGGATCGGGCTGCAGCAGCGGGCCCGGAAGACCATCAGGTCGTCGAACCCGCGCACCTTGACCTTGTCCTCGCTCGGACGCAGCACCCGGCGCACCACGGTGCCGATGGACCGGCCCCCGGTCTGCTCGTCGAGGTCGCTGGGGACCAGCTTGTCGAGCACCGACCGCGCCTGCACCTTGCCGTAGCCGATGGCCGCGAACAGGTCGTCGCCGCGCGCCACCTTGAACTCCTCGGCCACCCGCCCGAGCGCCTCCGGCACGAGCACCGACTTCGCGCTGAGGTTGAACCGCCGCAGCTCCTTGTCGAAGAGCTTCCGCCCCAGCTCGACCGCGCGCAGCTTCTCCTCGGCGTGGATGAAGTGCTTGATCTTGTTGCGGGCGCGGGACGTCACGACGAAGTTGAGCCAGTCGCGGCTCGGGGTGTGGCCGGGGGCGGTCACCACCTCGACGATGTCGCCGCTCGCGAGCCGGGTGCGCACCGGCACCATGCGCCCGTTCACCCGCGCCCCCACGCACTGGTGCCCGACGTCGGTGTGGACGCTGTAGGCGAAGTCGATGGGGGTGGCGCCGCGGGGCAGGGCCTTGACCTCGCCCCGGGGGGTGAACGTGTAGACCTCGTCGGGGTAGAGGTTCACCTTGAGGTCGTGGATGAACTCGCCGGGGTCGCGCAGCTCCTGCTGGAACTCGAGGAGCTGCCGCAGCCACGCGAAGTGCTCCTCGTCGGGGTCGACGCCGATCCGCCCCTCCTTGTACTTCCAGTGGGCGGCGATGCCGTTCTCGGCCACCTCGTGCATCTCCTCGGTCCGGATCTGCACCTCGAACGGCACCCCGCCGTCGCTGACCACCGAGGTGTGCAGCGACTGGTACCGGTTGGCCTGCGGCATCGCGATGAAGTCCTTGAACCGGCCCGGCACCGGCGACCACGTCTGGTGGATGACCCCGAGCGCCGCGTAGCAGTCGTGGACCGACGTGGTGACGACCCGGAGCGCGACGAGGTCGTAGACCTGCTCGAGGGGGATGCGCTGCCGCTTGATCTTCTGGTGGATGCCGTAGAGCCGCTTGATGCGCGACTCGATGCGGGCGAACGGGACGCCGGCCTCGGCCAGCGTCCGCTCGAGGGTCTCGCGCAGCCCCTGGACCGCCTTGCGGGTGGCCTTGCGGCGCCGCTCGACCCAGGCCCGCGTCGTCTCGTAGCTCTTCGGGTCGAGGTGCTTGAAGGCGAGGTCCTCGAGCTCGTCCTTGACCTTCCGCATGCCGAGCCGGTGCGCGATGGGGGCGTAGATGTCGAGGGTCTCCTGGGCGATGATCAGGCGCCGCGCCTCGCCCAGGTGGTCGAGCGTGCGCATGTTGTGCAGCCGGTCGGCGAGCTTCACGAGGATGACGCGGATGTCGTCGACCATGGCGAGCAGCATCTTGCGGAAGTTCTCCGCCTGCCGCTCCTCGCTCGTCGAGAACGAGATGGAGCTGATCTTGGTGACGCCCTCCACGACGTGGGCGACGTCGGGGCCGAACAGCTCGCGCACGCGCTCGATGGTGGTCAGGGTGTCCTCGACGACGTCGTGCAGCAGCCCCGCCGCGATGGCCACGTCGTCGAGCCGCATGTCGGCGACGAGGGAGGCGACCTCGAGGGGATGGACGAGGTAGGGCTCGCCCGAGCGCCGCTTCTGGCCGGCGTGCTCGGCCGCGGAGAAGTCGTAGGCGCGGCGGAGAAGGCCGGTGTCGGCGTGCGGGTTCGAGGCCCGGGCCTTGTCGATCAGGGTGTCGAAGCTGCTCATCGGTGCGTCGAGCAGGATACCGCGGCTCGCCGGGTCCGGGAAAGGGCGCCGCCGGGGTGCCGCCGCGGACGGGCAGGGGCGCATTCCGCACCTCGACCGGGAAGTCTCCTTGACTTGACGTTTTTCGCTTCACTATACTGATCTGCCTTTCGTGGGCCGCGGCCGGTACGGGCGTGGTTCTCTGGCAGCGTATGTACCGTCCGGCGGGAACGGACGGGAAACGCCCGAGAGAAGGGACGCTCGTTTCGGAAGCGGGCCAAAAGGCGGCCGCCGGTGTCCAAGACATCGACGGCAGCAACCGGTTGCCGCAGGGGAGCAGCAACCGGTTGCCGCAGGGGAGAAGTCACGACCGACGGTGATGAAGGGGACCGCCATGCAAATCCGATCGCTCGCCATCAGACTCGTTCTCGTAGCCTTGGTGGCCCTGTCGACGTCATCCTGCTACATGCTCGACCAGCTCCGGGCGCTGCGCGTCATCAAGGACGCGCACACCCAGTACCAGCGCAGCGACTACGTGCTGGCCGCCGAGCTGTACGAAGAGGTCCTGGAGAACGACCCGGACCTGGTCGAGGCCTACTTCTACCTGGCCAACAGCTACGACCAGCAGTTCCGGCCGGCCCTGCGGGGCGAGCCGGAGAACGACGAGATGCTCGAGAGGGCCATCGAGAACTACATCACGTCGGCCGAGCGCCAGACCTACCTCGAGCTGCAGACCCTGTCGCTGCAGTGGCTGGTGGAGGCCTACGGCCCCGACAAGGCGAACGACCCGGCCTCTTCCGAGGTCGTGCTGCAGACGATGATCGACACCGATCCCGAGAACCCGGACAACTACTACCGCCTCGCCCGGCTCTACGAGGACTCGGGACTCTACGACCAGGCCGAGTCAGTGCTGCTGGACATCACGGCGTCGCGGCCCGACGACCCCGCCGCGCAGCTCCAGCTCGCGGGGTACTACAACCGCAACGAGCAGTTCGAAGAGACGATCGCGGCCCTTCGCCGACGCGCCGAGCTCGAGCCGGACAATCCGGAGGCCTACTACACCATCTCGACCTACTACTGGGAGAAGGCGTTCCGCGACTTCACCCTGGACGAGGACCAGGAGATGGAGTACGTCATGCTCGGCCTGGCCGAGACCGACAAGGCCCTCGAGCTGAACGCCGACTACGTCGAGGCCCTGACCTACAAGAACATCCTGCTGCGGATGCAGGCCAACCTGACCGACAACGTCCGCGAACGGGAGGATCTGATCGACCAGGCGGACGAGTTGCGTGACCGCGCCGAAGAGCTGCAGCAACTGCGGAGCGGCGGCGCCGGCGCCGGCAACTAACCCCGCGCGGCCGGGGCGTGCGCCGCCCGGCCGTCAACTTGTCGACACCCCTCAGGCCGGGTGCCGGTTCCCATGGGACCGCACCCGGCCTCTTCACGTACGGGGGCGAGGTTGCGGCCGGGGCAGGCTCCTCCCTCCCGGTGGCCTGCGCATCGGCCGCAGGCGCCTGCCTTCCCCTCTCGGCGATCATCGCCAAGGACTCAACGACGCCGTCGCCATCATTCGCTCGCTGACCGACGCGGGCATCACCCGGGGCCACGCCGACGCCATCGTCAGCGCCATACGCTCGATGGCCGATCGGGACGACCATCCGACCAGGGAACACTTCGATACGACGATCGACAACCTCCGCGAACACACCGCCGCGGCAGTCTCCGCGGCCGAGGCCCGGATCTGCCGCGCGATGCTCATCCAGACGCTTCGCGATCCTCGGAGGCCTGCTGGCCATCCCTCCGACTGCTCGGCTGAAGCACCCCCGAACAAGCCGGCTTCTCCTCCCCCGGCGGCTCACGTCCCCGCCGCAAGCCGCCCCGCCGGTGCTGGAGCATACCCCAGACGGAGTTGTCGGACGTCCCTTTGTCCAGGATGCGTCGTGGAACCAAGCGCGCCTCAGGCCGGCGGGCCCGCTGCGAGAAACACGAAAAAAGGCGCGGCATGCTCGCGCATGCCGCGCCTTCGTGTTCCGAACGACGGACCGTCTTTGGGGGTGCTACAGCGCGTCGGCCCCGCCGGCCCGGCGCATCGCCTCGGTGACGATGCCCACCTTGGTGACCCCGGCGCCCTTGGCGGCGTCGATCACCTCGATGATCTCGCCGTAGCGCAAGGTACCGGCGCCGGCCACGAACATCGTCTTCTCGCGGCGCTGCTCGAAGATGCCCCGCAGCTCGGACTGGAGCCGCTGAATGGGCACCGGCTGCTGGTTCACGGTGATCACGCGGTCAGCCGTGTACTGCAGCACGATCTGGCTGGAGTCGACCGCCGACTGCGTCGAGCCCCGCGTCTCGAGCGGCAGGTTGATGTCGAGTCCCCGCTGGGACAGGGGCAGCGCGGCGAGGAAGATGACGATCAGCACCAGCAGCACGTCGATGAACGGCGTGATGTTGATCTCCGCGGTCGACTGCGGTCTCTCGGCGGAGACGACGGTGTCCGCCCCGTGGTGCTTCTTGGCCATCGACTACTCTCCTCCGGCGGAAATCCCGCCGCTGCCGACCTTCCGCTCGGTGATGAGGCCGATGTCCTCGATGCCCGCGCGCTGCAGGCGGTCGAGCACGGCCATGACGTCGGCGTACTGCGCGTCCTGGTCGGCCTTGATCAGCACGATCTTCTCGAACTTCCGCTCGAGCGTGGTCTGCACCGTCGTCAGCAACTCCAGCTCGGTGGTCTGCGTGCTGTCGACGTAGAAGCGGCCGTCCGCGGTGACCGCGAGGACGGTCTGCGTGTCGTTCTCGGGCTTGTCCGTGGTGTTCGAGGCTTCGGGCAGGGTCACGTCGACGCCCTTCTGCAACAGGGGCGCGATCAGCATGACGATGATCAGGAGAACCAGCATCACGTCGGCCAGCGGCGTGATGTTGATCTCCGAGTTCATTGCCCCTGATTTCTCGCCTACTTGCATACCCATGGGTGTGTCTCCTCGGTCCGCTCCGGGTCATTCAGAGGGAGCCGCGGCTCCGACAGCGCGGTGCGCGGTCGGGGCGCGGCCCCGGCAAGCGTGGCCGCCTTCCCTAGTCGGCCTTCTTGATGAAGTAGTCGACGAGCTCGGACGACGAGTTGTCCATCTCGACGTTGAAGAACTCGATGCGCGTGGTGAGGCCGTTGTAGAACCACACCGCGGGAATCGCCACGAACAGCCCGATGGCGGTCCCGACGAGCGCTTCCGCGATACCGGCCGACACCGCGCCGAGGCCGCCCGACCCGGTGGCCGCGATGCCCTGGAACGCGTTGATGACGCCCAGGGTGGTGGCGAGCAGGCCGACGAACACGGCGGTGGCCCCGATGGTGGCCAGCGACCCCATCCCCTTCTTGAGGTCGGCCGCGGTGAGGGCGGAGGCGCGCTGGATGGCCCGGCGCACGCTGTCGATCACGTCGTCGCGGCTCAACTCGACCCCGGCGTCCTTCTGGAACTGGTACTCCTGCAGCCCGGCCAGAACGACCTTTCCGAGGTGGCTGTACTTGTAGTTCTTCGACTGCGAGACGGCGATGGCGTCCTTCAGGTGACCGTCCTTCAGGTGCTTGGCGACCTGGGGCGCGAACGCCTTCGACTGCTTTCCGGCCTGCGTGAAGGTGAAGAGCCGCTCGAAGAAGACGCCCATCGACCACATCGACATCAGCCCCAACAAGATCATGAGGGCCTTGACGGGAATGCCCATCTGTTCCCAGAGTTCCAGAAGATCCATTGTGCCTCCTACCTGCGATTCACATCATCGGGCCGCGGCGCCGGACGACCGGCTCCCCGCCGCCCACAACACGGTCCTTCGTTCGCGCGCCGGTTACCGCAACTGGAAGTTCACCGTCACCGTCATGATGACGGGAACCGCGACGCCGTTCAGCAGCGTCGGCGTATACGTCCACTGCCGCACCGCCTCGATGGCCGCCTCGTCGAGCAGGGGCACCGAGCGCAGCACCTTCACGTCGGTGACCCGGCCGTCGGGACCGATGACCGCCTCGAGAATCACGACGCCCTGGACGCGGGCCGCCTGGGCGACGGGGGGATAGCGCGGATCGACGTTGGTCACCTTGGTCGGGGCCTGGATGTTGCCGCCGACGCGAACCGGCTCGGGCGGTGGCGGGGGGGGCGGCGGGGCCTCGAGCAGCCCGCCGACGATGCCGCCGACGACGCCGCCGGCGATGCCGCCCGCGACGCCCGAGACGCTCGACAGGTCGAAGCCGGTCTCCGGCGCAATCTGGGCCGGGGCCTCGATGGGAGCGGCGTTGGGGTTGATGTCCACGACCGGCGCCTCGACCGCCTGCGCGGCCGGGGGCGGCGGAGGCGGCGGAGGCGGCGGAGGCGGCGGAGGCGCGGCCACGAAGGCCATCATCGACGGCACCTGCGGCAACGCCTCGGCCGCGAGCAGCGGCACGATGAGGACGGCGGCGATCGCCACCACGTGCGCCAGCATGGAGACCGGCACCGTGTACCACTTCTGCGCGCCGATCTTGATCGACGGATTCGCGATTTCACCGAACATCTGACCTGCCACAGGCAACCTCCTGCGCCCCGTTAGGGGATGAATCGCTCCACGATGAGAGGGACGAATTATATGCAGACACCAAACCGGTGTCAACGCAAGTCCGAACGCGAAAGTCACCGCCCGCCGCCTTCCCCTTCCGCCCGGCCAACGGCTAGCGCATCCAGGCCACGACGAGCGGCACGAAGATGACCGCGACGATGGTCATCAGCTTGATGAGGATGTTGAGGCTCGGCCCCGCCGTGTCCTTGAACGGATCGCCGACGGTGTCGCCGATGACCGCGGCCTTGTGCGGCTCCGAGCCCTTGCCGCCGTGGTGGCCCTCCTCGATCAGCTTCTTGGCGTTGTCCCAGACCCCGCCCGCGTTGGCCATCATCAGGGCCATGAGGACGCCGGTCACGAGCGCGCCCCCGAGCAGCCCCCCGAGGCCGGCCACCCCCAGCACGAAGCCGGTCAGCACCGGCGCCACCACCGCGAGGAGGCCGGGCAGGATCATCTCCTTGATGGCGGACTGCGTGGAGATGGCCACGCACCGCGCCGAGTCGGGCTCGGCGGTCCCCTCGAGCAGCCCCGGGATGCTGCGGAACTGCCGGCGGACCTCCTCGATCATCTGGTTGGCGGACCGGCCCACCGCGTTCATGGTCAGGGCCGAGAAGATGAACGGCAGCATGCCCCCGATGAACATGCCGATCAGCACGTTCGGGTTCGTCAGCTCGAGGCTCAGTTGCCGCGGGTCGAACGCGCCGGCGCCGCCGGCCTGGGCCACGTTGTCGGCGGCGGTCGCCTGGAACGTCGAGAACAGGGCGAGGGCGGTGAGGGCGGCCGAGCCGATGGCGAAGCCCTTGCCCATCGCCGCCGTGGTGTTGCCGACGGCGTCGAGGGCGTCGGTGCGGTCGCGCACGAACGGCTCGCACTTGCTCATCTCGGCGATGCCCCCGGCGTTGTCGGCGACCGGCCCGTAGGCGTCGACGCCGAGGCTGATGCCGAGCGTCGAGAGCATGCCGACGGCGGCGATGGCGATGCCGTAGAGCTCGCCGAGCTGATAGCTGAAGAAGATGGCGAAGCAGACGACCAGCACCGGGTAGCCGCACGACATCATGCCGACCCCGAGGCCCGCGATGATGTTGGTGGCGGGGCCGGTCTCGGACTGCTCGGCGATGTGGCTGGCCGGCGGCATGTCCTTGCCCGTGTAGTACTCGGTGAGCTTGCCGATGACGACCCCCGCCACCACCCCGAACACCACGCAGCCCATGACCGGCCAGGGGACCGAGGTGACCGAGATGAGGGCGGCGGCGCCGCCGACGACGATGACCGACGCCACGATGAGCCCCCGCAGCAGCGCCCCCTGCACCTGGCTCTCGTCGTCGGTCCGCACCGTGAACGTCCCCAGGATGGAGGCGACGATGCCGAAGCCGGCGAGCAACACCGGGAACACCGCGAGATCGGCCTGCAGGGCGAGGAAGCCGCTCTCCCCCACCCCCCACAGGTCGGCGGCGGTGGCCGCGGTGAGGGCCCACGCGAGGGCCACCGACGAGATGATGCTGCCGACGTAGGACTCGAAGAGGTCGGCCCCCATGCCCGCCACGTCGCCGACGTTGTCGCCGACGCTGTCGGCGATGGTCGCGGGGTTGCGGGGATCGTCCTCGGGAATGCCCGCCTCGACCTTGCCGGACAGGTCGCCGGCGACGTCGGCGGCCTTGGTGAAGATGCCGCCCCCGACGCGCGCGAACAGGGCGATGGACGACGCCCCGAGGGAGAGCCCGAGCAGCGACCCGACGGCGGACGGGCCGCGGCCGTCGAGGCCGCCGTACAGCCAGTAGAGCAGCGCGATGCCGAGGGTGCCGAGGGCGACCACGGTCAGGCCCATGACCGCGCCGCTCGAGAACGCCACCCGCAGGGCCCCGGCGAGGCTGGTCTGCGCCGCCGCGGTGGTCCGGACGGCGGCGCCGGTGGCGGTGCGCATGCCGATCCATCCCGCCGTCGCGGACAGGAACGCCCCGACGAGGAAGCTGACGCCGACGAGGAGCGAGTCGCCGGGCAGGAACAGCACGAGGACGCCGAACATGACGACGACGAACACCGCCAGGACGCTGTACTCGGTCCGCAGGAAGGCCATCGCGCCGCGGCGGATGAGGGCCGCGATCTGCTGCATGCGCTCGGTGCCGGCGTCGTGGGCGTTGATGGCGCGGATGAGGGAGAGCGCGAAGAGGGCGGCGGCGATGGGCGCGCCGACCCCGAGGAGCACGTAGAGTGAGTTGTCCATTCTCGACCTTGGCTTCCGTGCCTTCCGGTGTGCCGGGGAATCCGACGCGGGGCGCACCCCGCCCGACACCGCGGGGAAATCGCCCGAGACGTCCCTGCTGAGGACGCGCAAACCTAGCAGCCGCCCGTGCCGCTGTCAAGCCCGCGGCGTCCGCGCGACCCTGCGGGTCGCGTGGGGAGTTTCGCCGGCGCGAACTCCAGCGCGACAGACCCGGCGGCCCGGCTGCGCGACCCCTGCGGGTCGGGAGCTTCGCTGGCGCGAGACTCCGCCCAAGTGCGCCCGTGCAAGCCCGCGGCGTCCGCGTTCCCTCACCGTCCGAACGCGAGTCCGAGCGCCAGCGCCGCCGCCACCGCGAGCCGGTACCAGGCGAACGCGGCGAGCGAGTGCCGGGAGAGATAGCGGAGCAGCCCCGCCACCGCGAGGTAGCCGACGACGCCCGAGGTGACGAGCCCCGCGAGCAGGGCCGGCGCGTTCGCGGCGATGCCGTCGCCCCCGAGCATGCGCGCCGCCTGCAGCCCCCCGGCGGCGATGGCGGGAATGCCGAGGAGAAAGGCGAACCGGGCCGCTTCGGGCCGGGACAGCCCCAGGAGCAGGGCCACCGTGATGATCGCGCCCGACCGCGAGACCCCCGGCACGAGGGCCGCCGCCTGCGCGCAGCCGAGCATGAGGGCGTCTCCGGCCGAGAGCGACGACGCCCGCCGCGAGCGCGCCCCGCCCCGATCCGCCCAGAGCATCGCGGCGGCGCCGAGGGCCAGCGTCGCCGCGACCACCGCCGGCCCGCGCAGGCGGTCGACGTGTCCGGAGAGGAGCAGGCCCAGGGGGACCAGGGGAGCGGTCGCGAGCAGGATCAGGCGTCCCGTGCGCGCGGCGTCGCCGCCCCCGCCGGTGAGGGCGCCGGGAGCGGCCGCCGCGAGCGCGAGGACGTCGCGGCGGAAGTAGGCGAGCACCGCCGCCAGCGTGCCGAGGTGGCAGGCCACGTCGAACGGGATCTCCGCCGCCCCCGCGTCCCAACCGAACAGCTCGCGGACGAGAATGAGATGGGCGGAGCTGGAGATGGGCAGGAACTCGGTCAGCCCCTGCACGATGCCGAGCCACACGGCCTGGGCGGGGGTCATGCGGCGTCAGGGTCGGGCGGCGGCCCGGAAGCGCGAATCGGCGCCGCGTTCGAGAGTGGGCAGGAACTCGGTCAGCCCCTGCACGATGCCGAGCCACACGGCCTGGGCGGGGGTCATGCGGCGTCAGGGTCGGGCGGCGGCCCGGAAGCGCGAATCGGCGCCGCGTTCGAGAGGCGGCGCATCCCGCCCGGCCGCGTCAGGTGCTCGGCCGCCCGCGGCTGTCAGGCGCGGGCGCGGGCCCTCGACGACTTCCCCCGGCGCCGCTTCGGCTTCGAGCTCGCGGACGACGACGTCGCGGCCGCCGGCGCGGCCTGCAGCCGCCGCGCGGCCCGGCGCTCGCTGATCACGATGGCGGCGGCGGCCGCGATGAAGATGGTGGAGTAGGTGCCGCTGAGCACCCCGACCAGCATCGTGAACGCGAAGCCCCGCAGCACCTCGCCGCCGAAGAGGAACAGCGCGAGGACGGCGAAGGCGGTGGTGCCCGAGGTGATGATGGTCCGGCTCAGGGTCTGGTTGATGCTGGCGTTGACGAGCTTGTCGAACGCGTCGCGCCGCATGCGCCGGAGGTTCTCGCGCACCCGGTCGAACACGACGATGGAGTCGTTGACCGAGTAGCCGGTGATGGTCAGCATGGCCGCGACGACGGCCAGCGACAGGTCGAAGCCGAAGAAGGTCAGCATCGACAGCGTCACGAGGATGTCGTGCACGACCGCGATGATCGCCCCCACCGCGAAGCTGAACCGGAAGCGGAAGGCGACGTAGACGAGGATGCCGAGCATCGCGAACACGAAGGCGTTGACCCCGCGGCGCTGCAGCTCCTCGCCGATGACCGGCCCCACGAGCTCCTGCCCGATGACCGTGAAGCCGCCGATGGGGCTCTCCTCGAGGGCCGCGACGACCGCGTTCGCGCCCTCCTCGAGGCTCGTGCCCTCCTCGGGGTCGCCGCTCTGCGGCAGCCGGATCAGGATCTCGTTGGAGTCGGCGTCGCCGTACTGCTGGACGACGCTCTCGCCGGCCGCGTCCCCCACCGCGCCGCGCACCTGGTCCTCGGTGACGGGCTCGTCGAACTGCACGATGACGATGGTGCCGCCCGAGAAGTCGATGCCGAGGGCCAGCCCCCCCTGCAGCGCCACCATCGCCGCCCCGGCGGCGATGATGAGGCACGAGAGGCCGACGGCCGGCCAGCGCCACTTGAGGAAGTCGAAGTTGGGGTTCTTGAAGATGGGCATACGCGCGTCGGTGTCCCGGATGGTTCAGGCCGCGGCCGCGCCGGCCGGCGGCGGTGCAATCGGATCAGGCAGAGCGGGCCCCGCGGTTCAGATGCTCAACGAGGCTTCCCGGCGGCGCGTGAGCACCGTCTCGAAGATGGTGCGCGACACGAAGACCGCGGTGAACACGTTCGACACGAGGCCGAAGAACAGCGTGGTCGCGAAGCCCTTGATGGGCCCCGAGCCGAACTGGAACAGGAAGGCGGCGGCGATGAGCGACGCGATGTGGGTGTCGAGAATGGTCAGGAAGACGCGGTCGAACCCGGCCGCGACGGCCGCCCGGACCCCCTTGGCGGAGCCCAGCTCCTCCTTGATGCGTTCGAATATCAGCACGTTGGAGTCGACCCCCATGCCGATGGTGAGGATGAACCCGGCGATGCCCGGCAGGGTGAGCACGGCCCCCACGTAGGCCATGCACCCGAGCAGGATGAGCAGGTTCATCCCCACCGCGACGACCGCGTTGATGCCCGACAGCCGGTAGTAGAGGAGCATGAACAGGGCGACGGCGATGAGCCCGGAGGCCGACGCGGTGACCCCGGCGCGGATGGAGTCGGCCCCCAGGCTCGGCCCCACCGTCCGCTCCTCGAGATAGGTGAGGGACGCGGGCAGGGCGCCCGACCGCAGGATCAGCGCGAGATCGGTGGCCTCCCCCGTCGTGAAGGTGCCGGTGATGCGGCCCTCGTCGGCGATGCGCTCCTGGATGACGGGGGCCGAGTAGACCCGGTTGTCGAGGATGATGGCGAGGTTGCGCCCGACGTTGCTGCCCGTGAAGTTGCCGAACTTGCGGGCCCCCTCGCGGTTGAACGAGAAGCTGATGGCGGGCTGGTTGAACTCGTCGATGGTCGGCCGGGCGTTGCGCAGATCGCGCCCCGTCACCGGGGCCACCCGCCGCACGAGGTAGTAGACGGTCGAGCCGGGGGTGGCGCCGAGCGACTCGTCGGCCCCCGACACGACCTCCATGTCGGCCGGCACGATGCCGTTCCTCGCCTGCAGCAGCAGCTCGCGCGAGAGGGCGGGGCCGTCCTCGACCAGCTTCAGCTCGAGGAGGCCGGTCGAGCGGATGATCTCCTTCGCCCCCTGCACGTCCTCGACGCCGGGCAACTGGACCAGGATCTGGTCGCCGGCCACGCCGTGGGGGGCGACGATGGGCTCGGCGACGCCGAGCTCGTTGACGCGGCGCTCGATGGTCTGGAGGGCCTGGCGCACCGACTCCTCGCGAAGCTGGCGCTCGATGCCCGGCAGCATGCCGAAGGTGTAGGCGCCGGGGCCGTCGGCCCGCCGGTCGTAGCTCACCTGCAACAGGTCGTCGGCGATGCCGCGGAACTCCTGGTCGCGTTCGCCGGGGACGCCCTCGACCCGGATCTCCGTCGGGGCGGCGGCGCCGGCCGAGAGCAGCTCGATGCCGACGAGGCTCGCCTGCTCCCTCAACTGCTCGGCGTTGGTCTCGGTCTCGACCCGTAGCGCGTCGTCGGTCTGAACCCGGAGGACGAGATGGACGCCGCCCCGGAGGTCGAGGCCAAGCCGCACCTGGTCCTCGGGCGGATAGATGGCGAACGCGGCCGCGGCCGCTACCGCCAGGATGGTCAGCATCTTCCAGCGCAGGTTCTTTCTCATGACTCGATCCGTGATGCGTCCGCGTCCGGAACCACCGGGCGCCCCGCCGTTCCGCGGCGCGGACGGCTACATCGCCCCGGAGTCCTGGGCCACCGGCTCCTGCCCCTGATACCCCCCGACCGCCGACCGCGACACCTCGATGCGCACCTTGTCGGCCACCTGGAGCTGGACCGACCGGTCGTTCAGCTTCGTGATGGACCCGTAGATGCCGCTCGTCGTGATCACCCGGTCGCCCACCTTGAGGGCGTCGCGGAACTCCTGCACCTTCTTCTGCCGCCGACGCATCGGCAGCAGGATGATGAAGTAGAAGATGGCCAGAATCAGCGCGAACGGCAGGAACTGCGCCCACAGCGGCGGGCTGCCCTGCGAGGCCTGGGCGAAGAGCGTCGGGAGGCCGGAGTCAGGCATCGGTGGTCTTCAATCGCCGGGCCCGTCGGGGGCGCCCGCGACGACATCAGGGGCGCCCGCGGCGGCGTCAGGGGCGCCCGCGGCGACGTCAAGAACGCGGCCGGCGGGAGAACGTCTCGTGAAAGCGCTGCCGGAACGATTCGAACGTGCCGAACAAGATAGCCTCCCTCATGCGGCGCATCGTGTCAAGGTAGAAGTGCAGGTTGTGCAGCGTGTTGAGGGTCCTCCCGGTCATCTCGCCGGCCACGTGCAGATACCGCAGGTACGCCCGCGAGTAGCGCCGGCACGTGTAGCACCGGCACCCGGGATCGGGGGGGCGCGCATCGTCGGCGTACTCCGCCCGCTTGATGGACAGCGGCCCCGCGCGGGTCAGGAGCTGGCCGTTGCGGGCGTTGCGGGTCGGCAGCACGCAGTCGAACAGGTCGATGCCGGCGGCCACGCTCTCGACGAGGTCGTCGGGCATCCCCGTCCCCATCAGGTACCGCACGCGGTCGTCGGGCAGCAGGCGCGCGGTGCCCGCGGCCACCCGGTACATCACGTCCACCGGCTCGCCCACGCTGAGGCCGCCGATGGCGTAGCCCTCGAACCCCAGGGCCGTCGTCCCCCGCACGCTCGCCTCCCGCAGGCCCTCGTAGACGCTGCCCTGCACGATGCCGAACTGCGCCTGGCCGGGGTTGGTGACCTCGCCGCGCAGACGGCCGGGGTCGTCGCGGAGGGCCAGGAACCGAGCGCGGGACCGCCGCGCCCAGCGCAGCGTCCGGCGCATGGAGGCCTCGGCCTCGGGCTCGGACACCGGAAAGCTGGTGCACTCGTCGAACGCCATGGCGATGTCCGAGCCGAGCCGGGCCTGGATGTCGGTCGCGCTCTCGGGGGTCAGCCGCTGCCGGCTGCCGTCGAGGTGCGACCGGAACGAGACGCCGTCCTCGTCGATCGTGCGGCGGTCGCCGAGGCTGAACACCTGGTAGCCGCCGCTGTCGGTGAGGATCGGCCGGTCCCAGCCGATGAAGCGGTGGAGGCCGCCGGCCCGCGCCACGAGGCGGGCGCCCGGCCGAAGGTGCAGGTGATAGGTGTTGGCGAGCACCATCTCGGCGCCGAGGCCGACGACGTCGCGGTGCGTCAACCCCTTGACGGCCCCCCGCGTGCCCACCGGCGCGAACGCCGGGGTGCGGACGACCCCGTGCGGGGTGTCCATCTCCCCCGCCCGCGCCTCCCCGTCGCGGTGCGTCACCCGGAACGAAAGACCGGATTCGGACTGCGGCATCACCCCACGGCTCCCGGCGTATACTACGCGTTCGCGGAGCCCGCGGGGCGGGGAGTCGGCGCCGCGGGCGACGGCGCCGACCTCGGGGGTCGGGTCGGGGCGCCAGGCGGAGCCGAGGGCGGCGATTGGCGGGCCGGGGAGTCGGCGCCGCGGGCAGCGGCCGCCTCGGTCGGTCGCCACGCGGGAGCCGCCGGGGCGACGCTCCCGCGGGCGAGGACAGCGCAGTGAGACGGCTTCGCATCGGTGTCGTCTACGGCGGCCGCTCGGGCGAGCACGAGGTGTCGCTGGCCTCGGCCGCCGCCATCTTCGCCAACCTCGACCGGGAGCGCTACGACCCCGTCCCCATCCGCATCTCGCGCGACGGCCGCTGGTCGGTGGCCGACCACCCCCCCGCCGACGAGTCCGCGGCGAAGACCATCGGGCGGGCGCGGAAGGCGCGGCGGGCGGTGCGCGACGGCCGCGAGGTGCACCCCATCGCCCGCCCCGGCGACGAGACCCTGATGGTCGTCGGCCGCGCCGCGGGCCCGCCCGCTTCCTCGAGAGACGACGGCCAGGCGCTGGCCGGCACGATGAACCTGGACGCCATCTTCCCGATCGTGCACGGACCCTACGGCGAGGACGGCACCCTTCAGGGCCTGCTGGAGCTGGCGGACATCCCCTACGTGGGGGCGGGGGTCGTCGGGGCCGCGGCGGGGATGGACAAGGCGGTGATGAAGGCGCTGTTCGCGGCGGCCGGCCTGCCCGTCGTGAAGCACGAGACGGTGCTGCGCCGCGCCTGGCGGCGGGGCCGCGAGGCGATCCTCGCCGACGTGAGCGCGCGCCTCGACCATCCCCTGTTCGTCAAGCCCGCGAACCTCGGGTCGAGCCTGGGCATCTCGCGCGCCGACGACCGGGCCTCGCTGTCGTCCGGCATCGACCACGCGGCGGAGTTCGACCGGAAGATCATCGTCGAGGAAGGGGTGGTCCCCTGCCGCGAGATCGAATGCGCGGTGCTCGGCAACGACGAGCCCGAGGCGTCGGTGCCGGGAGAGATCGTCCCCGCCGGCGACTTCTACGACTACGAGGCGAAGTACCTGGACGACCGGTCCCGGACCATCGTCCCCGCGGACCTCGCTCCCCGCGAGGCGGAGCGCATTCGCGCCCTTGCGGTCGCGGCGTTCCGGGCCATCGACTGCGCGGGCATGGCCAGGGTCGACTTCCTGCTCGACCGCGACGGCCGCATCTTCGTCAACGAGATCAACACCCACCCCGGGTTCACCACCATCAGCATGTTCGCCAAGCTCTGGGAGGCCGGCGGCGTGGGCTACCCGGCGCTGCTCGACCGGCTGATCGAGCTCGCCCTGGAGCGGCACGCGGAACGGCGGGAGTCCCGCATCGGCGGCCCCTGAGGGCGGGGGTCTCGCGCCGGGCCGGGCCGCGCGGCTACTCGATCGGGGTGCGCCCGTCCCACACGCGGACCGAGCGGATGACGTCGCCGCGCTGCAGGCGGTCGACGACGTCCATGCCCGCGATCACGGCGCCGAGCACCGGGTACCGGCCGTCGAGCCGGGGCTGGGGGGAGGCGGCGATGAAGAACCCGCTGCTGCCCGTGTCGGGGCCGTCGAGGGCGAGGCCGACCGTCCCCCGCACATGGGGCCGCGGGCCGAGCTCGTCGCGAACGCGGTAGCCGGGCCCGCCGTCGGCGCGGGCGCGGGGGTCGCCGGCGCGCACCAGCCCGTCCGCCGCCACCTCGTCCACGAGCATCCCGTCGTAGTAGCCGGACCGGGCGAGGCGCATGAAGTGGCCGCTCGACAGCGGCGTCTCGTTGACGGCCAGCTCGATCTGAACGGTGCCGCGGTCGGTGTCGACGTACACGTGCGGCGAGACCGAGGGCCGCACGAGCTCGGGCGAGTCGTACGCCCCGAGGGGCTGCGGCAGGGGGGACGACCGGATCTCGCGGGCGGGATCGTCCGGGCCGCCGGGACCGGCGAGACGCGCCGCGGCCCCGACCCGGACCGCCCAGTCGGGGTCGTCGAGCGCGTCCCGTAGCGCCTCGAGGGCGGGGCCGCCGCCGATGCGGGCCAGTGCCTCGACGGCCGCCGCCCGCGCCGCCGGCGACGCCGCGTTCACCTCGTTGCGGTAGGCGGCGGCGAGGAACTCGACGGCCCGGGCGCCGCCCACGTCGCCGAGCAGCCGGGCCGCGGCCTCGCGGACGGCCGCGTTCGCGTCCGAGAGATGGTTCACGAGCAGCGCGTCGAGACCGGGGGCGCGGACCGCGGCGAGGGCCTGCAGGGCGGCGGGCACCACCCGCCGGTCCTCGTCGTCGAGAAGCAGGGAGAGCCGAAAGGCGGCCGCGTCGGGATCGGCGTGGGTGAGCGCGCGGGCGAGATCGGCGCGGACCCGCCACCGGGGGTCGGGCGGCAGGCCCGACAGGAGCAGCAGGAACGAATCGGGATCGAGCTCCGCGAGGGCGGTCAGGGCCGCCCCCCGCACCGCCGGCGCGGCGTGCGCGAGCAGCTCGATCGCGATCTCGACCGTCTCCGGCGCGCCGACCGCGCCGAGGGCGTCGAGAAGGGCGATGAGCAGGCCCGGGTCGAGGTCGCGGCTCCGCAGCAGGTCGCGCAGCGCCGGGGCCGCCGACGCGTCGCCGACGGCGCCCAGCGCCCGGACCGCGGCCAGCACGACCCTCGGGTCCCGCCGGTCCCGGTCGAGGAGCTCGACGAGGACGGGGACCGCCGACGCGTCGCCGAGCGCCCCCAGTCCGCGGGCGGCCAGCGCGACCCCGACGGTGCCGCCGACGCCGGCGAGGACGCGGAGGGGGGCGGCCGCCCGGGGGTCGCCGACCCGGGCCAGGGCATCGGCGACCGGCCACCACCAGAGGAGGGGATCGCCGGACTCGGCGAGGACGACCGCGGCGAGCGCGTCGAAGTCGCCCAGCGCGGCCAGCGCGCCGACCCCCGACCGGAACGCCTCGACCCGGGGGCCCAACGGATAGCCCATCTCGTCGGGATCGACGTCGTAGGCCACCGTGACGTGGGCCGCGGCCATCGCCTGAATGGCCCCGGCCGCCTCCCGGGCCGGCAGCCGGCCGAGGGCGTGCGCGGCCCGCGCCTGCACGAGGGGCGACGGGTCCTCGAGGGCGGCGATCAGGGGCCCGGCCGCGGTCGGATCGCCGAGCAGCCCCAGCCCGAAGGCGGCGATGGCCCGGACGTCCGGCTCGGGATCGGAGAGGGCCCCGGCCAGCGCCGGCCCGCCCGCCGCCAGCCCGACCCGGCCGATGGCCTGCACGGCCCGATAGCGGACCTGACCGACGGGGTCCCGGGCGAGCCCGAGGAGGTCGGGGGCCGTCGCCGGCGCGAAGCCGGCCGCGGCGCCGGGCCCGCCCTCCCCGCCGCCGGCGGCCGGCAGGTCGAGGGGCGGCAACGCGGGATCGCGCAGCCGCCGCTGATCTTCGAGCCACAGAATCCAGGCCAGCTTCTGGTCGCGGGTCGCCGGGGCCGGCGCCTCGACGGACGACGGCGAGGACGCGCAGCCCGCCACGACGGCGGCGATGCACGCGGCAGCGACGAGCCTGGAGAGGCGACCGGGTAGGAAGATGGATGCTGACATCGCTGCCGCCGGGAGCCGCGGACGCCGCGCGGCTATACGATATCATGCGGTTTCCGGCCGCTTCCGACCGCCGTGGCGCCCTGGGGCCGGCGGCCGCGCCGGCAAGGGCCATGCAGCCGGACGATCGGTTCGACGACCACCCCCGCGACCCCCTCGATCGCCTGCTCGGCCTCGAGCGCTTCGGCATCCGGCCGGGGCTCGACACCATCCGGCGCCTCATGGCGGCCCTCGGAGACCCCCAGGCGGCCTACCCGTCCATCATCGTGGCCGGCACGAACGGCAAGGGCTCGGTGGCCGCGATGCTCGACAGCGCCCTGCGCGCGGCGGGGTACCGGGCGGGCCGCTATACCTCCCCCCACCTCGTGTCGATCACGGAGCGCTTCACGGTCGACGGCGGCACAATCGGCGAAGCGGCGCTGCGCGAGGAGGCGGCCGGGGTGCTGCGGCAGGCCGACGCGCTCCTGCGCGAGGGCGGGCTGAGCCAGCCTCCCACGTTCTTCGAGGCGGCGACGGCCATCGCGCTGTCGTGGTTCCGGCGTTCGGAGATCGACGTCGCGGTGGTCGAGGTCGGCCTGGGGGGACGGCTCGACGCCACCAACGTGGTGACCCCGGCGGCGGGGGTCATCACGTCGATCGGGCTCGACCACCGGGAGCACCTCGGCGACACCCTCGAGGCCGTCGCGGCGGAGAAGGCGGGGATCGTCAAGCCGGGCATGGTGGTGGTCACCACCGAGACCGCGCCGCCGGCCCTCGCGGTCATCGACGACGCGTGCCGGCGCCGCGGCGCGCGGCTCGTGCAGGCGGCGAGGGACACCGCGGTCGCGGTGCGGGAGGACGGCCCGCGCCCCCGCATCGAGGTCGCCACGCCCCGGCGCCGCTACCCCGTGTTCCCCCTGGGGCTCGCCGGCGCGCATCAGCGGGCCAACGCGGCGGGGGCCATCCGCCTGCTGGAGGCGCTGGCCGGCGCCGGCCTTCCCGTCGGGCCCGAGGCCATCGTCCGCGGGCTCTCCGACGTCGCGTGGCCGGGGCGCCTCGACCTCGTCCGCCTGCCCGGGCGGGGGGCAGTCCTGCTCGACGCCGCCCACAACCCGGCGGCGGCGGCGGCCCTGGCCCGGCACCTGCGCGGCGCGTTCCCCGACCGCCTGCCCATCGTGTGCGCGGTCATGCGCGACAAGGACGCCGGCGGCATCGTCGACCGCCTCGCCCCCTGCGCGAGCCGCATCGTCTGCACCGCGCCGGGCAGCCCCCGGGCCACCCCCGCCCTCGCCCTCGCGGACTGCGTGCGGGCGCGGGCGCCGGGGCTCCCCGTGACCGTCGCGGACGACCCCCGGCGCGCCCTCGAGGCGGCTTGGCGCACGGCGGACACCGTTTGCGCCACCGGCTCCATCTTCCTCGTGGGCGAGCTGCTCGCGGAGCTGCGCCGGCGGCGTGAACCGCGGCCGCCCGCGGCGAAAGCCCCGCGTTGCACGGAGAGCGGCGAGGCGCCCGCCTGACGAGGCGTGAGGAGCCGCGGGCCCTCCGCCGCGGCGCAACCCGCGCGCGGCGCGCGGGAGCCGTGGTATTCTCGGAACGTTCGGGCTCCGGCGACTCGCTCAGCGCCCCTCCCTCCATGAACCGCCCTGTCCGTTTGGGAAACCGTGGCGAAACCCCGCGTTGCGCCGGTCGGGCGCGGCCGGGCCCGCTCCCCGGGGCCCTCGCCCTCGCGGCCGCCCTCGCGGCCGCCGTCCCGGCCGGCGCCCAGGACCTCCCGGCCGCCATCGGCGGGTCGCGGCAGTTCCACTGGGAGCGGGTGGCGCCCAACCAGTTGTGGCTGAGCGGCGAGGTCGAGATTGACGGCGGCGGGGGCGAAAGCTGGCGCTTCCATGCCGACGACGCCAACATCTACACCGACGAGTCGCTGCTCGTGGCCACCGGCAACGTCGTGTTCTCGAGCGAGAACGCCCGGCTCGCGGCGGACCGGGCGGAGTTCGACTACGAGCTGGGGACCGGCATGTTCTTCAGCGCGTCGGGCTCCACCGAGCTGGTCGAGGACATCGAGCTGAGCATGTTCGGCACCCAGGAGCCGGAGATGCGGTTCTGGGGAGAGCTCATCGAGAAGACCGGCACGCGCAGCTACCGGCTGACCAACGGCGGCTTCACCTCGTGCATCCAGCCGACCCCGCGCTGGGAGGTGCGGGCCACCTCGGTCCACATCGACCTGGACGAGTACGCCCGGCTGCGCCACATGCTGCTGCTGGTGAAGGGCGTCCCCCTCTTCTACCTGCCGTACATGTACTACCCGGTCCAGGGGGAGGACCGCGCCACCGGCTTCCTGATGCCGACCTACGGCGCCTCGACCGTGCAGGGGCAGTCGATCAGCAACGCGTTCTTCTGGGCGATCAACCGCAGCCACGACGCGACGGTCTTCCACGACTGGCTCACGGCCACCGGCCAGGGCACGGGGGGCGAGTACCGCTACGTGCTCGGGGAGGGCCGCGGCGACGCCGAGGCGTACCTGCTGAACGAGAAGGCGGCCCCCGACCCCTTCCGCGGCGGCGACGAGCTCCTGCCGGCCCGCCGCAGCTTCAGGATGCGCGGCAATCTGCAGCACACGTTCACCGAGGCCATCCAGGCGCGGGGCCAGGTGGACTACTTCTCGGACATCGAGGTGCAGCAGACGTATCAGCGGGACATCTTCCAGGCGACGAACAGCTCGCGCTCGTACGGCGGCAACGTGACCGGCTCCTGGGACGCGTACACGCTGAACGGGACCTTCGATTTCCGCGAGACGTTCTTCGGGTTCGACGACGCCTCGCTCCACGGGGCGGGGCCGCGCCTCTCGTTCAGCCAGTCGGAAAGGCAGATCGGGACCCTGCCCGTCTACTACGGCTTCGAGAGCGAGTACGCCAACCTGCTCCAGCAGCAGAGCGTCGGCGACACCGTGACCGACTCGGGGCTGACCCGCTTCGACGTGACGCCGCTGGTCCGCGTGCCGTTCACCCGCTGGCCCTTCCTGACGTTCAACTCTTCGGCGCAGTTCCGCCGGACCCACTGGCGGGAGAGCATCGACCTCGCGACGATGGAGCAGGTCGGCACCCCCGTCTCGCGGTCGATGTTCGAGTTGGCGACCGAGATCACCGGCCCCGTGTTCGTCAAGATCTGGGACACGCCCAACACGGGCTACTCCGAGCGGATGAAGCACCTCATCGAGCCGTGGGTCTCGGTGGAGCGGACCAGCGCGGTCGACAACTTCGATCAGATCGTCAGAATCGACAGCACCGACTCGATCGTCGGCAACACGACCCGTCTCCGCTACGGCATCGACAACCGGCTGTACGCGCGGCGGGGCGACAGCGGGGCGCAGGAGTTCCTGACGATCGGGGTCGAGCAGACCTACTACACCGACGAGCGGGCCTCGCAGTTCGACCAGCAGTTCCTGACCAGCTTCCAGCAGACGGCCCCGAGCAACCTGTCGCCGCTCGCCCTGACGGTGCGCGCCGCCATCACCGAGGGCATGACCGGATCGCTGCGGGCCGAGTACGACACCCACTTCATGGCCCTGCGGACGATCCGGGCCGACGCCGACATCGCGTTCAGCGACCGGCTGTTCCAGCGCACCGGGTGGAGCCAGCGCCGCTTCATCGAGGGACTCTCGGGATTCGACAACAAGGACTACCTCGACCACACCCTGAACTCGTTCACCAACTTCCGGGCGCGCGACAACAAGTGGGGAGGCGTCTACCAGTTCAACTACGACGTGCAGCTCGGGCGCATGGTGCAGCAGCGGATGCTCGCGTACTACAACGCGCAGTGCTGCGGGTTCAGCGTCGAGTACCAGACCTACAACCTCGCCAACCTCGGGTTCTTCCGCACGCGGGCGGCACAGGACAAGCGCCTCAACGTCTCGTTCACCCTGGCCGGGCTCGGCACGTTCGCCAACCTGCTCGGCGCCTTCGGCCCCGGGACCGGGTCCCGGCAGTACTGACGGCCCTCGCACCGTGCCGGACACCATCCTCGTCACCGGCGCGGCCGGCTTCGTCGGCAGCCACCTGCTCGCCCTCCTGCCGCGGGCCGAGCCCGACGCGGCGCTGCTGGCGTGGCGGCGGCCGCCGGGGGGCGGCGCCGGGGACGAGGCGGCGCCGCCCCGGCCGCGCCCCGCCCGGGCGGCCTGGCGCGACGTGGACCTCCTCGACGGCCCCGCGGTGCGGCGGGCGGTGGCGGAGCGGCCCCCGACCCGGGTGTATCACTGCGCGGGAATCGCGAACGTGAACGGGTCGTGGGCCGAGCGGCAGGCGACCCTGCGGGGCAACGTGACGGGCACCGGGCACCTGCTGGCGGCCCTCGGCGGCCTGCCCGCCCCTCCCCGGGTCCTGATTCCCGGCTCGGCGCTCGTGTACCGGCCTTCGACCGCCGCCCTCGACGAGAACGCGCCCCTCGGCCCGGTCAGCCCCTACGGCGCGAGCAAGCTCGAGCAGGAACGGGTGGGGATCGAGGCGGCCCGGGAGAATGGCCTCGCCGTCGTCCTGACGCGGTCGTTCACCCACATCGGCCCGGGGCAGGCCGCCGCCTACGCCGCCTCGAGCTTCGCGGAGCAGATTGCCCGCATCGAGGCGGGGCTCGCCGAGCCCGTGCTCTCGGTGGGCAACCTCGAGGCGCGCCGCGACCTGACGGACGTGCGCGACACGGTGCGGGCCTACCGGGCACTGATGGCCCGCGGGACGCCGGGCCGGCCGTACAACGTCTGCTCGGGCGCCGCCCACCGCATGGCCGACGTGCTCGACGCCCTGCTCGCCCTCGCCAGGGTCCCCGTCGCGATCCGGCAGGACCCCGACCGCCTGCGCCCCAGCGACAACCCGGTGCTGCTCGGAGACCGGTCGCGCATCACCGCGGAGCTGGGGTGGGAGCCCCGGCGACCGCTGTCGGAGACCCTGTCCGATCTGCTCGGCTACTGGCGCGGGGTGCTCGCGGGCGAGACCCCTCCGTACGCCCCTTGACGCGCGGGGCGCGCCCGGTGCACCATGCGCCGATGGGCGAACGAAAACCGAATATCGGGCCCGGGCGGGCCGCCGCGACCCTGTTCGACCTGTCGCCCCCGCGGCCGACGACGCGGCAGGTCGCGGACCGGGTCCGCGAGGGGCGCGCCGGCGACCCCGCCCGCCCCGCCGATCTGCCGGCCGCGGTGCGCCGGGCCGACGACGCGCGCTACCAGGAGGTGACCTGCCGCTCGGCCCTGAACCGCGTGCGGGGCATGCCGTTCGAATGGACCCTGAACCCGTACCGCGGCTGCACCCACGGCTGTCACTACTGCTTCGCGCGCCGGTACCAGCCGCACCTGGAGCTGGACGCGGGCGACGAGTTCGCGTCGGTCATTCTCGTGAAGGTGAACTTCGTCGAGGTGCTCCGGCGGGAGCTCGCGAGGCCGCGGCGGCGCCCCGGACCGATCGGGTTCGGCACCGCCACCGATCCGTATCAGCCCATCGAGGGGCGCTACCGGCTCAGCCGCGGGGTGCTCGAGACCCTGGTCGAGCGCCCGGCGCCGGTCGGCCTGATCACCAAGGGGCCGATGGTGGTGCGCGACGCCGACCTCCTGCAGGACCTCTCCCGAAGGACCGAGTGCACCGTGCACGTGAGCGTGCCGACCGTCGACGAGGACGCGTGGGCGGCCCTCGAGCCGGGCACCGCCCACCCCCTGCAGCGGCTGCGCGCGGTGCGGGAGCTGGCCGACCGGGGCATCCGGGCGGGGGTGCTGGTGGCCCCGATCGTGCCGGGACTGACCTCGCACCCCGCGAAGATGGAGCGGACCGTCAAGGCCATCGCCGACCATGGGGCCCGGTTCTGCGGCGCCGTCGTCCTCCACCTCGAAGGAGGGACCCGCGAGCACTTCCTGCGGTTTCTCGACCGCGAGTTCCCCGACCTCGCGCCCCGCGTCGACCGGCTCTACGCCGGCAAGTACGCCCCGCGGGGCTACCGCGACCAGGTGCACCGGGCGCTGGAGCTGATGCGGCGCCGGCACCGGCTGCCGACCCGGGGCGGCGCCGCGAAGAAGGCGGAGGCCCCGGACGCCCCCGAGCCGGGGCCGCGGCAACCGGGGCTGCTCTGAGCCGACGCGCCGGCGACGGGAGCCTCCCTAGTGCATCTGCAGGAGGCGCGCCACGCGCTGCTCGGTCGGGGGATGGGTGCTGAACAGCGACATCACCCCGGCGCGGGAGAACGGCTTGACGATGAACATGTGGGCGGTGGCGGGGCTGGCGTCGATGGGCACCCGCCGCGAGCCCGCGTCGATCTTGCGCAGAGCCCGGACGAGCCCGTGCGGGCTGCCCACGATGCCGGCGGCGCCGCGGTCGGCCGCGAACTCGCGCGAGCGGGAGATCGCCGACTGGATGAGGACGGCGGCGAGGGGCGCGAGGATGATGGTGGCGATGAGGGCGAGGGGGTTGCTGCCCTCCCCGTCGTCCCGGCTTCCGAACCCGCCGAAGATCGCCGCGAACTGCGCCATGCGGGCGACCATCATGACGGTGGCGGCGATGGTCGCGGCCACCGAGCCGATGAGGATGTCGCGGTGCTTCACGTGGGCGAGCTCGTGGGCGATCACCCCTTCGAGCTCTTCGCGGTCGAGCAGGCGCAGGATGCCGCGGGTCGCCGCCACCGCCGCGTGCCGCGGGTTCCGCCCCGTCGCGAAGGCGTTCGGCGAGTCGTCGGGAATGACGTAGACCTTCGGGGTCGGCAGCCCCGCCCGGCTCGCGAGGTGCGCGGTCATCTCGTGGAGGGGATGCCCGGGCCCCACCTGCTCGGCCCGGTACATGCGCAGCACGATGCGGTCGGAGAACCAGTACGAGCCGAAGTTCATGGCGACCGCGATGACGAACGCGAACATCAGGCCGGCCTGCCCCCCCAGGAGCTCGCCGATCACGAGCAGGAGCCCGCTGAGAAGACCGAGCAGAACGACCGTCTTCACCGAGTTGGCCATGGGTTGCAGCTCTCCTTCTTCCTGCCTCTTCCCCGGTCTGTCAGGACCTCTTCCTTAGAGCCCCCGGTCAAGTCCTTCGAGCCCCCGGTCAAGCGGCCGGCGACGGGCCGTCGCCCAGCACGTCGACCACGAGCCCCGCCACCAGCGCCGCGCGCCACGGCAGCGAGTCGACCTCGATGTGCTCATGGAGGGCGTGCGGCCCCGCGCCCATCGCCCCCAGCCCGTCGAGGGTGGGGGTGCCGACGGCGGCCGTGAAGTTGCCGTCCGATCCCCCGCCGGTGGCGCCCTCCGACAGCTCGTGGCCCAGCCGGCCGGCGATGCCGCGCGCCCTCTCGTAGAGACGGGCCACCGCCGCGGTTCGTTCCAGGGGCGGTCGGTCGAACCCGCCCGTCACCTCGATGCGGGTGCCGGGCACGGTGGGGGTCCGGTTCCGCACGAAGTCGAGCACCCGGTCCATGTCGGCCGCCGCCGTGACCCGCGCATCGACGACGGCGCGGGCCTCTTCCGCGACGACGTTGGGCAGGGTGCCGCCGCTCATCGTCCCGACGTTGAGCGACACGTCCGGGGCCAGCTCTCGCACCCGCTGCAGGTCGACGACCTGGGCGGCGAGCTCGTGGACCGCGCTGGCTCCCTTGTCGGGCTCGACCCCGGCGTGGGCGGAGACCCCGTGGACGGCGAGGTGGAACTCGGCGCAGCCCTTGCGCGCCGTCTTCACGCCCCCGCCGGCGAGCCCCGGCTCGAGCACGAGGGCGGCCCGGCTCCGCCGCGCCTCCTCCTCGATGAGGGTGCGCGACGTGCGGCTGCGGCGCTCCTCGTCCGAGGTCCACAGCATGACGATGCGGCCCGAGACGGGCGACGCCTCGAGCACGGCGCGGGCCGCGAGCAGGCCCATCGCGACGCCCGCCTTCATGTCGAGGACCCCCGGTCCGAAGAGCCGGCCGTCCCGGAACTCCAGCGGCATGCGCGCGAGCTGTCCGACCGGCCACACGGTGTCGAAGTGGCCGAGCAGGAGCACCTGGTCGTCGCCGCTCCCGAACTCGGCCCGGAGATGGTCGCCGGCCTTCGCCTGGGGCAGCCGGGCGACGGTCCCCCCGATCGCCTCCATGCGCTCCCGCAGCTCGCGGCCGCAACTGTCGACGGCCATCTTGTCGCTGGTGGGCGACTCCAGGCGCGCGAGGGCGAGGGTGGTCTCGACGACCCATTCGCGCCGGGACTCGCAGTAGGCGAGCAGCGCCTGCTCGACCGCGGCGCTCGACGTGTCCAGTGCGGTGCCCATCGTCTTCCAGCGTACTCGATCCCGGCCCGCCAATCGTCACCTGGCGCACAACCGACGCTGCAGGCGTCCGCGCCGTTTCCCCACGGCGCAGACTCCTGGTCCGGCGCGGCGGCGCGCCGCCGGTCCCGAGCGCATCGCGGCGGGCCCGCGTGTCGACGCGGCGCGGCCGGGCGGCCGTCGACCCGGGGGCCCGCCGGCGTCGGCCCGCGGCGGGTGACGCGGTCAGGCCGGATGCCGCAAGGCCCGGTCGCGGCGGCGACTGCCGGCCGCCCGCCGTCGGGTTGCGCGGCCGCCGTCCCGGCCGCATAATGTCGGCATGCGCTTCCGCACCCTCGTCGGAGGCTGTCTCGTGTCCCTGCTGGCGGCTTCGGGGCCGCTCGACGCGGCGCCCGCCGGCGAGCCGCAACGCCGGCCGGTGCCCCGGCCGTTCCCGCGGCCGGGCCAGTCCGAGCCGGCCCGCGACGAGGCCCGGCCGCGCGGCGAGGACCCCGCGCAGGCGCCGGCCGCCCCGGCGGCCGCCACCGCCGAGGCGGCGCCCACGGCGGCGATGCTGGGGTTTCCCGTCTATCCCGCGGCGCAGTTCATCACCTCGTACGACGCCGGACGCCGGCAGCGCTACTACCTCTTCGGCACCAACTCGGACTTCGAGGCCATGGTGCGCTACTACCGCAACGTCCTGCGCGAGCGCGGGAACCGGGTGTTCGACGCCCCCCCCACCCACATCTTCGAGGTCGGGCGCTTCCGCGAGCGGGAGATGGCCTTTCCCCCGAGCGTGACCGTCAAGGACTATGCGTGGAACGGGTCGGAGGGGTACCTGAACCCCGCCGGCGGTGAGCCCGCCCGGTTCAGGACGATCATACAAATCGTCCCGTCCCCCCCGCAATCGCGGCGCTAGCGGCTCGCGCCGCGGAAACCCGGCCGGCGGCACCGTCGCTCGAACGCACAAGAGGAGCTTCGCACCGGCGAATCTCCCAACGCACCCGCAGGGCACGCAAGCGCAGGAGTTTCGCGCCGGCGAAACTCCCCACGCGCCCGCAGGGCGCGCAGTCGCTCGCAGCCCTCAGCCCTGCTTCGCGGCGGTCCGCACGTAGACCTCGCGCTCCTGCCGGAACTCGGCGGACTTCTCGCGCATGCCGGCGCCGAACGCGTCGGACGCGTCGATGCCCTTGCCGGCCGCGTAGTCGCGCACCTGCTGGGTCAGCTCCATGCTGCAGAACTTGGGGCCGCACATCGAGCAGAAGTGGGCGACCTTGGCCCCCTCCGCCGGCAGGGTCTCGTCGTGGAAGGCGCGCGCGGTCAGCGGGTCGAGCGACAGGTTGAACTGGTCTTCCCAGCGGAACTCGAAGCGCGCCTTCGACAGCGCGTCGTCCCACGCCTGGGCCCGCGGATGCCCCTTGGCGAGGTCGGCGGCGTGGGCGGCGATCTTGTAGGCGATGACCCCCGCCTTGACGTCGTCGCGGTCGGGCAGGCCGAGGTGCTCCTTGGGGGTGACGTAGCAGAGCATGGCGGTGCCGTACCAGCCGATCATCGCGGCCCCGATGGCCGACGTGATGTGGTCGTAGCCGGGGGCGACGTCCGTCGTCAGGGGCCCCAGCGTGTAGAACGGGGCCTCGTCGCACCAGTCGAGCTGGCGCTCCATGTTCTCGCGGATGAGGTGCATGGGAACGTGCCCCGGCCCCTCGTTCATGACCTGCACGTCGTACTCCCAGGCGATGCGGGTCAGCTCGCCCTGGGTCTTCAGCTCGGCGAACTGCGCCTCGTCGTTGGCGTCGGCGATCGACCCCGGGCGCAGGCCGTCGCCGAGCGAGAACGAGACGTCGTAGGCCCGCATGATCTCGCAGATCTCGCGGAAGCGCGTGTACGTGAAGTTCTCCTCGTGGTGGGCGAGGCACCACTTGGCCATGATCGACCCGCCGCGGGACACGATGCCGGTGACCCGGCGGGCGGTCATGGGGACGTAGCGGAGCAGCACCCCGGCGTGCACCGTGAAGTAGTCTACCCCCTGCTCGGCCTGCTCTATCAGGGTGTCGCGGTAGATCTCCCACGTCAGGTCTTCGGGCCGGCCGCCGACCTTCTCGAGGGCCTGGTAGATGGGCACGGTGCCGATGGGCACCGGCGAGTTGCGGACGATCCACTCGCGGGTCTCGTGGATGTCGGGGCCGGTGGACAGGTCCATCACCGTGTCGGCGCCCCACAGGGTGGCCCAGCGCAGCTTCTCGACCTCCTCCTCGATGGAGGACGACACCGCGGAGTTGCCGATGTTGGCGTTGATCTTCACGAGGAAGTTGCGGCCGATGGCCATCGGCTCGAGCTCGGGGTGGTTGATGTTGGCGGGGATGATGGCGCGGCCCCGGGCCACCTCGTCGCGGACGAACTCGGGGGCGAAGCCCTCGCGGAGGGCCACGAACTCCATCTCCTCGGTGACGGCGCCCCGGCGGGCGTGGTGGAGCTGGGTGACCCCGGCCGTCCCCCGGCGGGGGCGGCGGCCCGCGCCGGGCAGCCCCGCCGCCCCGGGCCCCGCCGCATCCGGCCGCGCTTCGACGCCCCCGCGGCCGGTGATCCACGCCTCGCGCAACGGCGGCAGGCCGCGCCGCACGTCGCCGCCCCGGGGCCCGCTGGTGTCGTAGACCCGCAGGGGCGGCTCGCCGCCCGACAGGGCGATCTCCCGCATGGGCACGCGGACGCGGTCTCCATCGACGAGGACCTGACGCGAGCTCGGGAACGCGTCCTCGTACCGGACGGACGGTGACGACGGGAGGGTGGATTTCTGCGCCATGGGCCGACTATAGCACGCGAAACCGCCGGCCGGAGCACGCCCGGGAACCGGAGGCCGCGGGCCGGCCGTAGTACAATTCGGAGTTGCCGCGCCGCCTGATTCTCCCTCGCGGCGCCGGGGTCTGCGCCGCGGCGGGCAGCCTCCGGCCAGGACGTCCCGACTCCCGCGGCGGTCGGTGGGGCGGCAATCGGAGCCCCGGCGTCTGCGCCCGTGGAATGGCGGCGACTCCCGCGGGACCGGTTGGGGCGCCAAGCGGATCCGAGGGCGACGGTTGGCGGGCGAGGCGCCGACGGCCGGGGCCCGGGACCGAAGGATCGCATGAACCCTCTCACCGAACCGACCCTGAGCACCCGCGAGCGCCCCCTGACGGAAACGGACCCGGCCATCGCGGCCGTCCTCGCCGACGAGACGGCGCGCCAGAACACCGGCCTCGAGCTGATCGCCTCGGAGAACTTCGTCAGCCGGGCGGTGCTCGAGGCGGCCGGCTCGGTGCTGACCAACAAGTACGCCGAGGGGTACCCCGGACGGCGCTACTACGGCGGCTGCGAGCACGTCGACGTGGCGGAGTCGCTGGCCATCGAGCGGGCCCTGGCCCTGTTCGGGGCCGAGCGCGCCAACGTGCAGCCGCACTCGGGGGCCCAGGCCAACATGGCCGCGTACTTCGCGCTGATCGACCCCGGCGACACCGTCCTCGGGATGAACCTCGCGCACGGCGGGCACCTGACCCACGGCCATCCCCTGAACTTCTCGGGCCAGCTCTACGACATCGTGCCCTACGGGGTGCGGCGCGACGACGAGCGCATCGACCACGACGAGCTGGACCGCCTGGCACGCGAGCGCCGCCCGAAGCTGATCATGGTGGGGGCGAGCGCCTACCCCCGGGTCATCGACTTCGCCCGCATCCGGGCCGTCGCCGACGAGGTCGGGGCGTACGTGATCACCGACATGGCCCACATCGCGGGGCTGGTGGCGGCGGGGCTGCACCCCAGCCCCGTCCCCCACTCGGACATCGTGACCACCACCACCCACAAGACCCTGCGCGGCCCCCGCGGCGGCCTCGTGCTGTGCCGCGAGGAGCACGCGAAGGCGGTGAACCGGGCCCTGTTCCCGGGCGTCCAGGGCGGCCCCCTCATGCACGTCGTCGCGGCCAAGGCGGTGTGCCTCCGGGAGGCGGCGGAGCCCGCGTTCCGCGAGTACCAGCAGCAGATCGTCCGGAACGCCGCCCGCCTCGGCTCGGCCCTGCGGGAGGCCGGCTTCCGGCTGGTGAGCGGGGGCACCGACAACCACCTCGTGCTCGTCGACGTGTTCTCGCGCGGCATCACCGGCAAGGTCGCCGAGGCGGCGCTGGAGCGGGCCGGCATCACCGTCAACAAGAACGCGATCCCGTTCGACGAGAACCCGCCGATGGTGGCCAGCGGCATCCGCATCGGGACCCCCGCGGTGACCACGCGGGGCATGGCCGAGCCGGAGATGGACGAGATCGCCGGCTGGATCAGCCGGGTGCTCGCGGCGCCGGAGTCGGACGCGGTGGCGGCCGAGGTGCGGTCGGGGGTCGAAGCCCTGTGCCAGAAGTTCCCGCTGTACCCGGACGCACCGTAGCACCCGGGCGGACCGCGGCCCCGGGGCCGTCGCCCGACGGCTCCCCCGCGCGCGGCGCCGCCGCCCCTGCCGACCTTCCGGGGAGCGAGCGCCCACGGAGGAGCGAGCGCCCACGGAAGAGAAGCGGCGCCGTTCCACGGCGCAGACGCCCGGAAGAGGAGACGGAGCCGCCGGGCGGCGATCCCCGCCCTGCCCACCCCGCCGGGGTCCGTGCCGAGCCGCTCGGAAGATCCCTCGTCGACGAGGTCGAGGCCGCGTTCGCGGGGGACGGCCCCCTCGCGTCGGCCCTGCCGTCGTTCGAGCCCCGGGCCGGTCAGCGGGAGATGGCGTCGGCGGCGGCCGGGACCTTCGAGGACGGCGGGGTCCTGCTGGCGGAAGCCGGCACCGGCACCGGCAAGACCCTCGCCTACCTGGTGCCGGCGATCCTGAGCGGCCAGCGCGTGCTCGTCTCCACCGGCACGAAGCAGCTCCAGGACCAGATATTCGACAAGGACCTCCCCGCCCTGCGCGGCGCGCTGGGGGTGGACTTCACCGCCACCTACATGAAGGGCCGGGGGAACTACCTCTGCCTGCACCGGTTCGAGGCCCTTCGGGACGGCGACCCTCTCGGCCTCGCTCCCGACCGCGGCCACGTGAACGCCATCGCGGCGTGGGCCGCGCGCACCTCGACCGGCGACCGCGCCGAGATCGAGGACCTGCCGGAGGACCTGCCGTTCTGGAGCGAGATCTCGGCCGCCTCGGAGACCTGCATCGGCACCGAGTGCCCGCAGCACGCGGACTGCTTCATCACCCGCATGCGGCAACGGGCGGCCGAGGCGGATCTCGTCATCGTGAACCACCACCTGCTGTGCGCCGACGCGGCGGTGCGCCAGTCGGCCTACGGCGAGGTCATCCCGTCGTACGCCTACGCGGTGATCGACGAGGCGCACCAGCTCGAGGACGTGGCGACGCAGTACTTCGGCGTCTCGGTGAGCAACTACCGGCTGGAGCGGCTGGTCGGCGACGGCCGCCGCTGGACCGGCCGCGACCTGGAGGAGGACGCCGAGGCCGCCCAGGCCCTGTACCGGGCCCTGGACGAGATCGACCGGCGGGCCGCGGTCTTCTTCGCTACGGTCCGGCTGCACCGGGCGCAGGCCGACCGCACCCGCCTGGACGCCGACGTGCTCGAGCCGGCGGCCGAGCCGGGGCGGCAGCTCGCGAGCGCGGCGCGGGCGCTCGACGCCGCGGTGGAGTCGTTCCCCAACGTCAGCGAGGACCTGCGCGCCCTGGGGCGCCGCGCCCGCGAGGTCGCCGACGACGTCGACCTCGTGCTCGACGCCAGCGACGACCGTCTCGTGTACTTCCTCGAGCGGCGGGGCCGGGGCACGTTCCTGCGGGCGTCTCCCATCGACGTGTCGTCCATCGTCCGGGAGTTGCTGCTCGAACGCCTGCAGGGCACGATATTGACGTCGGCGACCCTCGCCGTCGACGGCTCGTTCGACTACCAGCGGTCGCGCCTCGGCATCGGCGACGCGGTCGAGCTGCGCCTCCCGTCGGAGTTCGACTACGCGGCGCAGACCGTGCTGTACCTGCCCCGGGAGATGCCCGAGCCCCGGTCGCCGGGGTTCGCCCGCGACGCCGCCCTGCAGGTCCGGGCCCTGCTCGACGCCACCGAGGGCCGCGCCTTCGTGCTCTTCACGAGCTACGCCAACATGCGGCAGGTGCACCGGCTCATCGCGCCGTCCAGCCCCTGGCCCCTGCTCGTCCAGGGAGACGCCCCCCGCCCGGTGCTGCTGCGCAGCTTCCGAGCGACCCCGAACGCGGTGCTGCTGGCCACCTCGAGCTTCTGGCAGGGGGTCGACGTGGCCGGCGACGCCCTGAGCTGCGTCATCATCGACAAGCTGCCGTTCGCGCCGCCCGGCGACCCCATCACGGCGGCGCGGATGGAGTCGATCGCCCGGGGCGGGGGCAGCCCGTTCGACGAGTACCAGGTGCCGCTGGCCGTCCTCAGCCTCTTGCAGGGGCTCGGCCGGCTGATACGGCACCGCCGGGACCGCGGGGTGCTGTCGGTGCTCGACCCCCGGCTGCTGAGCAAGGGGTACGGGCGCCGCTTTCTCGCCTCGCTGCCGCCCACGCCCATCGTGCACGACCTGGCGCGGGTCAGGGCGTTCATGGCGCGGCGGAGGGTGTAAACTCGGAACAGTGCCCCCCCGGACGTGAAAGGGAAGGTGACGACGCCGTGAGAGCCGACTCCCGGCATGGAGGCGCCGATGCCGCGCGCGACAGGTTGCGCGGGCGGCGGTGCCGCGAAGCGGCGGCCGCCGGGTTGCGCCTCGCGGTGGTCGTGACGGTCCTGGGCCTGGCCCATCCGGCCGCGCGGGCCCAGTCGACGGGCTCGGTGCACGGCCGCGTCACCACCGGCGACGGCCGGCCCGTGGCCGGGGCCACGGTGACCGTGGTCTCGCTGGAGACCGAGGAGACCGGCGTCGAGACCGTCACCGACGCCGACGGCCGCTTCCGCGACGTCGACCTCGCCCCCGGGCAGTACAGCGTCAGCGCCGGCAAGGCCGAGCTCGGCGACCAGATCTTCCGCGTGCTCGTGCATCCCGACGGCGCCGTCGACGTGCGCTTCGTCCTCGAGGCGGGGCGGACCGCGGCCCCGTGGCTGCGCGCGCTGCAGGACGACCAGACCGCCGCCGCCGCGTTCGCGGCGGGGGTCCGGGCCAACCGGGAGGGGAACTACGACGACGCCATCGCGCAGTTCGAAGCGGTGCTGGCGGTCACCCCGACCTGCGTCGACTGCCACTTCAACATCGGGGTGTCGCACAGCCGTCTGAACCGCTACGCCGACGCCGAGGCCGCCTACCGCCAGGCCCTCGCCATCCGGGCCGACTATGCCCCCGCCCACTACGGGCTCGCCGACATCTTCACCCGCCAGGACCGCCCCGAGGCGGCCGCGGCCGCGCGGGGCGAGGCGAACCGCATCGCGGTGCGGCGGCTCGCGGCGGGACGCGCGGCGGCCCGCGAGACCCTGGGCCGCGGCATCGCGACGTGGGACTCGGGCGACGTGGGCGAGGCGCTGCGGCTGTTCCGCCAGGCGTCCGAGACCGACCCCACGCTGGCCGACCCCCACTACTGGCTGGGGCTCGCCTACGAGGCGAGCGGCGACACGGCGGGCGCGCGCCGCTCGTTCGCCCGCTACGTCGGCGCCGCCCCCGGCGGCGAGCACGCGGCGGTGGCCCGGGAGCGGCTGCGCGCCCTCCGGCGCTGATGGAACTCGAAGCCGCGATCACGGCCAACCTCGCCGCCGTCCGCGCCCGGCTCGACCGCGCCGCCGGCGCGGCCGGACGCGGCCCCGACGAGATCCGCCTCGTCGCCGTATCGAAGACGTTCGGGGTCGCCCATGTCGAGGCGGCGGCCGCGGCGGGATTGCGCGATCTGGGCGAGAACCGGGTCCAGGAGGCCCTCGACAAGCAGGCCGCGACGCCGGCGCTGCCCGTGCGCTGGCACCTCGTCGGGCACCTGCAGTCGAACAAGGCCCGCAGGGCCGTCGCGTTCGACTGGATCCACTCGGTCGACAGCCCCGCCCTCCTCGATCGGCTCGACCGCGCCGCGGCCGACGCGGGGCGGTCGCCGCAGCTCCTCGTTCAGGTCGACCTCGCCGGGGAGGCGACCAAGCACGGGGCGCGGGAGGACGAGGCGCGCCGCATCGTCGAGGCCTCGGCCGAGTGCCGGGCCGTCCGCCTGCGGGGGCTCATGATCCTGCCGCCCTGGTCGGACGACCCGGAAGCGGCGCGGCCGTGGTTCCGCCGCCTGCGCGCGCTCCGCGACGAGCTGCAGGCCGGCGCCCCCGAACCGGTCCGGCTCGACGAGCTCTCGATGGGGATGAGCCACGACTTCGAGGTGGCGATCGAGGAGGGGGCGACCATGGTCCGGGTCGGCACCGCCATCTTCGGCCGGCGCACCCGCCCCGGCGTCGCCTGACGGCCCGGCCGGGGCCGGGCGCCGGGTCACTCACGGCACCGCCATGAACAGGCGGTCCCAGCGGGTGCGGGTGAAGAAGTGGGCGGCGCCCGAGCCGAGGCGGCGCAGGGTGGCGCCGACGCCGACGTCGGTGTAGAAGTCGGCCCCGGACTCGTACGACCAGTAGAGCATGAACGCGCGGCCCTTGACGTACTCCGCCGGCAGCGGCCCCCAGTAGCGGCTGTCCTCGGAGTCGCCGCGGTTGTCGCCCATCATGAAGAGGTGGCCCTCGGGGATGGCGGTGGGCCCGAACGTGCCCCGGACGTCGAGCGGCAGCCGGCCGTCGGGCCGCATCGGCTCGAGCCAGGGCTCGTCGATGGCGTTCCCGTCGATGAACACCCGGCCCCGGCGCCCCTCGATGGTCTCGCCGGGGAGGCCGACGACCCGCTTGATGAAGTCGCGCTCGGGGTCCTCGGGGAACTTGAAGACGAGGACGTCGCCGCGCGCGACGTCGCCCATGGGCAGGAGCGCCCGCTCGAGCCCGGTCGCCGACGGCGCGTAGACGAACTTGTTCACGAGGAGGTGGTCGCCGATGAGCAGGTTCTCCTCCATCGACCCGGTGGGGATCTTGAAGGCCTGCACGACCCACGTGCGCACGAACAGGGCGAGGATGACGGCGAT
Organism: Vicinamibacterales bacterium; assembly: GCA_965204675.1. Lineage (GTDB taxonomy): Bacteria > Acidobacteriota > Vicinamibacteria > Vicinamibacterales > UBA8438 > JAJEEA01. Next base: position 1,736,987 of record OZ242003.1, on the reverse strand, counting down.
GACGATCGACTCGAAGTACTCGCGCGCGGTCGACTTCCTGAACGTGTCTCCAGCCATGTCGCTCGTCCCTGCCCGGACACCGCCGCCCCGCGGCTCCGCTGCCCCGGGCCGGCCGCCATCCAACCGCTCGCTCGGTTGCGCCGCCCCGACCGACCGCGGCGCCGCCCTCACTCGGTGTCCACCGTCAGCACCGCGAGGAACGCCTCCTGCGGAATCTCCACCCGGCCCACCCGCTTCATGCGGCGCTTGCCCTCCTTCTGCTTCTCGAGGAGCTTGCGCTTGCGGGTGATGTCGCCGCCGTAGCACTTCGCGAGCACGTTCTTGCGGAGCGCCTTGACGGACTCACGGGCAATGATACGCCCCCCCACCGTGGCCTGTATCGCCACCTCGAACATCTGCCGCGGGATGAGCTTGCGCAGCTTGACGGCGAGGGCCCGGCCCCGCGCGTACGCCGACTCCTTGTGCACGATGACCGACAGGGCGTCGACGGGGTCGCCGTTCACCATGAGATCGAGCTTGACGAGGGGCGACGTCCAGTAGCCGGTGACGTGGTAGTCGAGCGACGCGTAGCCCCGCGACAGGGTCTTCAGCCGGTCGTAGAAGTCGAGCACGACCTCGTTGAACGGCAGCTCGTAGGTGATCATGACCCGGTTCGAGGCGATGTACTCGAGCCCCTTCTGCACCCCGCGCTTCTCCTGGCAGAGCTGCAGGATGCCGCCGACGTGGTCCGACGGGGTCAGGATCATCGCGGTGATGACAGGCTCCTCGAGGGCCGCGATGTTCCCGGGGTCGGGCAGCTTGGCGGGGCTGTCGACCTCGATCGTCTCGCCGGCGGTGGTGGTGACCCGGTAGAGGACCCCGGGGGCGGTGGTCACCAGGTCCATGTCGAACTCGCGCTCGAGCCGCTCCTGGATGATTTCGAGGTGCAGCAGGCCGAGGAAGCCGCACCGGAACCCGAAGCCGAGCGCGTTCGAGGTCTCGGGCTCGAAGAAGAACGAGGCGTCGTTCAGCCGCAGCTTCTCGAGGGCCTCGCGCAGGTCGCCGTACTGGTGCCCCTCGACGGGGTAGAGCCCCGCGAACACCATCGGCTTCATCTCCGTGAAGCCGGCGCAGGGCTCGGCGGCGGGACGCGCCGCCTCGGTCAGGGTGTCGCCGATCTGCGCGTCGCCGACGGTCTTGATGCCCGCGATGACGAAGCCGACCTCCCCCGCCCCGAGCTGCGGGACGACCAGAGGCTTGGGCGAGAACACCCCGACCTGCTCGACCTCGTAGTCCTGCCCCCGCGCCATCAGGCGGACCTTCATCCTCGGTCGGATCACCCCGTCGACCATGCGGATCAGCACGACGACTCCTCGGTACGAGTCGTACCAGGAGTCGAAGATGAGCGCCTTGAGCGGGGCGTCCCGGTCGCCGGCCGGCGGGGGCACGCGCGCGACCACCGCGTCGAGCACGGCCCGGGCCCCCGCGCCCTCCTTGGCGCTGGCGAGGATGGCGTCGGCGGCGTCGAGGCCGACGATGTCCTCGATCTGCCGGGTCGTCTCGTCGGGCTGCGCCCCCGGGAGGTCGATCTTGTTGACGACCGGCAGGATCTCGAGGTCCTGGTCGACAGCGAGATAGGCGTTGGCGACGGTCTGGGCCTCGACCCCCTGGGAGGCGTCGACGAGCAGCACCGCCCCCTCGCACGCGGTCAGGGCCCGCGTCACCTCGTACGAGAAGTCGACGTGCCCCGGCGTATCGATGAGGTTGAGGACGTGCGGCTCCCCCCCCTCGGGCGTGTAGCTCAGCCGGACCGAGTGGGCCTTGATGGTGATGCCGCGCTCGCGCTCGAGGTCCATCGAGTCGAGCACCTGGGCCTCCATCTCGCGCGGGCGCAGGGCGCCGGTGAGCTCGAGGAACCGGTCCGCGAGCGTCGACTTGCCGTGATCGATGTGCGCAATGATGGAGAAATTGCGGATGCGGCGCTGGTCCATGGACGGACCGTCATTATATCCGGCGCGGGGCGTCGAGCGCGGCGCGACCCGCGGGCGGCCCGTGTCGCGCGGGGTCCGGCCCGGGAAGCCGGGAGTCGCGGCCCGGCCCCGCCCGGCCGCCGCCGGACCGGCACGAAGCGCGCCTGGCCCCGGAAGCCGGGAGTCGCGGCCCGGCGGGAAGACCCGCGGCGCCCCGGCGATGCTACGGATCGACGGCCCGCCGGTCGGCCAGCGGCACGAAGGGCTGCGGGTAATCGGGCCCCACGTACTCCGCGCGGGGCCGGATGAGCCGGTTGTTCTCGTACTGCTCGAGGACGTGGGCGGTCCAGCCCGCGACCCGGCTCGCCACGAAGATGGGCGTGAACAGCTCGGCGGGGATGCCGAGCACGTGGTAGGTCGACGCGGAGTAGAAGTCGACGTTGGCGTCTATCCCCGTCTCGTCCTTCATCACCTTCTCGATGACCTCGGACATCGCGAACCAGCGGGGCCGGCCCGCCTGCCGGCCGAGGTCTCGCGACATCCGGCGCAGGTGGGTGGCGCGGGGGTCCTCGGTGCGGTAGACCCGGTGGCCGAAGCCGGGCACCCGGCGCTTGCCGGCGAGCATGCCGCGGACCGCGTCCTCGACCCGCCGGTCGTCCGCGTCGTCGCCGATGGCGAGCAGCATCCGCATGACGGCGGCGTTGGCCCCGCCGTGCAGGGGGCCCTTCAGCGCCGCGACCCCGGCCACCACGGCCGAGTGGAGGTCGGTGAGGGTGGCCGCCGCCACCCGCGCCGCGAACGTCGACGCGTTGAGCTCGTGGTCGGCGTGGAGAATCAGCCCCACGTCGAACGCGCGGGCGGCGAGGGCGTTCGGGCGCTCGCCGGTCAGCAGGTAGAGGAAGTTGGCGGCGTGGCCCAGCACCGGGTCGGGTGCGAGCGGCGCGCCCCCCGCCGCGAGCCGGCCCAGCGTCGCCACCAGGGTGCCGGTCTGCGCCGTCAGCCGCACCGCCTTGCGCCGCGAGGCGGCGGCCGAGTCGTCGCCCGCGTCGGGATCGTGGTGGGCGAGCACCGACACCCCGGAGCGCACCGCGTCCATGAGGTCGCCGGGCGGCAGCGACCGGAGCAGCCGGAGGACGGGCTCCGGGAGGGCGCGGTGGCGGGCCAGCTCGGTCTGCAGGTCGCCGAGCTCGGGCCGGGTCGGCAGCCGGCCGCGCCACAGCAGGTGGCAAACCTCCTCGAAGGTGGCGTGCCGCGCCAGATCGTGGATGTCGTGCCCGCGGTACGCGAGCACGCCGCGCCGCCCGTCGATATGGCAGATGCGCGACGTGGCCGCGACGACCTCGTCGAGCCCCGCCGCCGTCGACCGTGTGGCCATGGGTCCCGAAGAATAGTGGTCCGGGCCGCGAACCGCAACCGCCCCACCGGCGACGTCGGCACGGACGGGGGAGCGCGCGGACGGCGGGGCCGGGCGCGGTTGCGCGGACGCGGGCGAACCCGCGCGGCAGGACACGGGGCGGATGAGCGTGCAGGCGCGGCCGGGCGGGCGGACCCGCGGCCGCCTGCCGGACAGCGGTCGATGGCGTGACGCGGCTGCGCGGGCGCGGGCGGACCCCGGCGCGCCGGCCGCGCTCCCGCCGCGGGCGTCTGTATGATCGGGGCATGGAACCCGAGCGGCTTCGTTCACTCCTGGAACAGGTCCGCGCCGGGGCGCTCGGCGTCGACGCGGCCCAGGCAGAGGTGACCGCCTCGATGCGGCGCGCGCCGTTCGAGGACCTCGGGTTCGCCCGGGTCGACCACCACCGGGCGATCCGCCAGGGCTTCCCCGAGGTCGTCTTCGGGGCCGGCAAGACGCCCGGCCAGGTGGCGGAGATCGCGGCCCGGATCGTCGGGGCGGACCAGACCCTGCTGGTGACCCGGACCGACGCCGCCGCGTTCGACGCGGTGCGGGAACGGGTGGCGGACGCGGTCTTCCACGCCGAGGCGGGGGTCATCAGCCGCGTCCGGGACGGGGAGGCGGCCGGCCGCGGCGCCGTCCTCGTGGTCTCGGGGGGCACCGCCGACCAGCGGGTCGCCGAGGAGGCGGCGGTCACCGCCGCGGTCATGGGGAACCACGTCGACCGGCTCTACGACGTCGGGGTCGCCGGCCTCCACCGGCTGCTCTCGGAACGGGCGCGCCTCGAGCGGGCCCGGGTCATCGTGGTGGTCGCGGGCATGGAGGGGGCCCTCGCGAGCGTGGTGGGGGGACTGGTCGCGGCCCCCGTCATCGCCGTGCCCACGAGCGTGGGCTACGGGACCGGCACCGGGGGCGTCGCGGCCCTGCTCACGATGCTGAACAGTTGCGCGTCGGGGGTGGCGGTGGTCAACATCGACAACGGCTTCGGGGCCGCCGCGATGGCCAGCCTCATCAACCGGATCGGGCCGTGACGCCCCGTGGCGAGAGCCCCGCGTCGCACCGCGCCCGAAGGGCGCCGGCGAAGGGCCGGGGCGCCCGCCCGACGAGGCGTGAGGAGGGCGCATGTCGGGCATGGGCAACGACGAACGAAGCAACGCAGTGGGGCCGTTCGCCACGGGCGGTTGAGCGCGTCGTGGCTCCGTGATATTCTTTCTTGTTCCGTAGCCTGCGCTTCCGACCCCTCGAGCGCCGCGGCCGCTCGGAAGCCCCGGCCGGACGTCCCGCAGGACCCGGACCGGGTCAGCGTCCGTACAGCACCGGCGCCGTTACCGCGATGCACGCAGGAACCCAGACGGCCCTCGAGTTCGACCGCGTGATCGAGGTGGTCGCCAGTCATGCCCTGACTCCGCTGGGAGCCGACGCACTCGCGCAGATGAGGCCCCTCACCGACCGGCGGGCCGTCCAGACCGCCCTCGCCCACACCACCGAAGGGGTCCGCTTTCTCGCCGCCAACGAAGGCGGTCTTCCCCTCGAGGCCCCGCGCGACCTCGCCGCCATCCTGTCGCGGCTCGCGATCGAGGCGCACCCCCTCGCCGCCATCGACCTGCGGAAGCTGGCCGACTTCCTGCAGTCGCTCGAACGGTCGTGTCAGGCCGTCCGCACCGCCGGCGGCGGGCCCTATCCGGCCCTGACCGCGATCGCGAACGGCAGCGCCGGCTGGACGCGGGAGTGCGAGGACGTCGCCCGGAAGATCGACGCCGCCGGCGAGGTCAACGATGACGCGAGCCCCGAGCTGAAGACGATTCGCGGCCGCCTGCGGAAGCAGCGAAACCGGCTGCGGGGGAACCTCGAGTCGTTCCTCCGGGGCCGCGACACGGCCAGGTACCTGCAGGAACGGGTCGTCACCGAGCGCAACGGACGGTTCGTGCTGGTCGTCCGCTCCGAGCACCGCACCGCCATCCCCGGCATCGTGCACGGCAGCTCGACGAGCGGGGCCAGCCTGTTCCTCGAGCCGCTCAGCACCGTGGACCTCAACAACGAGATCGTGGCCCTCGAGCAGCACGAGGAGGACGAGGTCCGGCGGGTGCTGATGGGGCTCTCGTCGGGGTTCCGGCGGCGGGCCGCGGACCTGCGGCGGACCCTGACGGCGGCGACGGACCTGGACATGGTGCAGGCGCGCGCGGCTTTCTCGACCGCCGTCGGCGCGGTGGAGCCGACGCTGGCCGCCGACGAGACCTTCGAGCTGCGGGCGGCCCGACATCCGCTGCTGATGACCGCGGTGACGAGCCGGCTCGAGGCGCCCCCGCGCGCGGACGCGCCGGACGAGCCGGTCCCCGTCGACATCGTGATGCGGCCGCCCGACCGCGCGCTGATCGTCACCGGGCCGAACACCGGCGGCAAGACCGTCGCCCTCAAGACGGCGGGGCTGCTCGTTCTCATGGCCCAGGCCGGCCTGCACGTCCCCGCCGCCGAGGGCTCCGTGCTCCCGGTGTTCCGGTCGGTGTTCGCGGACATCGGGGACGAGCAGTCGATCGCCGCCAACCTGAGCACGTTCTCGGGGCACCTGAGCAACATCGTGGCGATGGACCGCCGGCTCGCCCTCCCGGGCCTCGTCCTCCTCGACGAGGTCGGCGCCGGCACCGATCCGGTGGAGGGCGGGGCGCTCGGGTGCGCGGTGGTCGAGCACTTCCGCGCGCGCGGCGCCCACGTCGTCGCGACGACCCACGACGACGTGCTCAAGTCCTACGGCGCCACGACGGCGGGGGCGGCGGTCGCCGCGTTCGGCTTCGACCCCGAGACGTTCGCGCCGACCTACCGGCTGATCTACGGGTCGGCCGGCCGGAGCCTGGCCCTCGAGATCGCGGGGCGGCTGGGGCTCGCCCCCGAGATCATCGCCGCCGCCGCCGACCGGCGCAGCGCCCGGGAGGCGCAGCTCGCGGAGCATCTCGCCCGGATCGACGCCGACCGCCGCCGGCTCGACGAGCTGCGCGAGGAGCTCGCGGAACGGGAACGGTCGCTGGCCGCGCGCGCGGCCGGGATGGCCGGCCGCGAGAGCGAGCTCGAAGAACGGGAGGCGGCGGGCCGGAAACGGCTCGAGCAGTCGCTGGGCGAACGGCTCCGGAGCGCCCGCGGCGAGATCGACGATATCGTGGGCGGCCTGCGCGAACGGGTCGCGGCGCTGGAGCGGGAGGCGGCGGGCCGGATCGACAACCGCGAGCGCGCCCTGTCGACGGGAGACAGCGGGGCCCTGCGGGCGGAAGCGCAGTCGGCGCTCGAAGAGGTCGCGCGGAAGATGGAGGTTCCGGCCGACGAGCCGCCCCCCGCCCCCGCCGCGCCGTCGCTCGACGTCGAGGTCGGGGCCTGGGTGACGGTGTCGACGCTCGGCGTCGACGGGGCGGTGCGGTCGCTGCACGGCGCCGACGCCGACGTGGAGGTGAACGGCAAGCGCCTGCGCGTGCCCCTCGCCGCACTGCGGGCCGCGAGCGGACGCCCCCGGGCGCCGCGGCGGCCGGACAGCCGGGTCGCCATCCACGTCGAGGAGCCCGCGGGCCCGCTCGAGGAGCTGAACGTCATCGGCTGCCGGGTCGAGGAGGCCCTGTCGAGGGTGGAGAAGCACCTCGACCACGCCCTGATGAGCGAGACCCGCACCGTCCGGTTCGTCCACGGGCACGGCACCGGGCAGTTGCGGCGCTCGATCAAGCGGTTTCTCGACACGCACCCCTGCGTCCGCCGGGTGTCGGCGGCGCCCCCCGAGGACGGCGGCGGCGCCGTGACGATCGCCGAGCTGAAGGAATGATCCGCTGACATGGGCCTGTTCCCCCAGTCGTTCATCGACGACCTGAAGTCGCAGGCGGACATCGTGCAGGTGGTGCAGTCCACCGTCCCCCTCCGGCGGGTGGGGGCCCGCTACGTGGGCCTCTGCCCGTTCCACGCCGAGAAGACGCCCTCGTTCAACGTGCATCCCGACAAGGGCTTCTTCCACTGCTTCGGGTGCGGCGTGGGCGGCGACGTCCTCAAGTTCGTCGAGCTCCAGGAGAGGCTGGGGTTCCAGGACGCGGTGCGCCACCTCGCCGAGCGCGTCGGCGTCCGGGTCCCCGAGCCCGCCACCGACCGCGACGCCGCGGCGGAGGCCGAGCGCGAGGCCCTCGTCGGCGTCCACGAGGCCGCGGCGGAGTTCTTCGCGGCGCGCCTGGCCGAGGCGGGGGGCGAGGCGGCCCGGGACCACCTCGCGGCCCGCGGCATCACCCCGGAGACCGCGCAGCGGCTGGGGCTGGGGTTCGCCCCGCCGGCCCGCGACCGCCTGACCGCGCACCTGCGCGAACGAGGCTACGCGGACGATCTCCTCGTGCGCGGCGGGCTCGCCGTCTCCCGGGACGGGGGGCCGCTCGCGGACCGGTTCCGGAACCGGCTCGTCATTCCCATCGCCCGGGACAGCGGAACGGTGGTCGCGTTCGGGGCGCGGGCCCTCCACCCCGACCAGGCGGCGAAGTACCTGAACTCGCCGGAGACCGCCATCTACTCGAAGGGGCGCACCCTGTACGGGCTGCACGTCTCGAAGCGCGCCATCCGCGAGGCGGGGTACGCGATCCTCGTCGAGGGGTACTTCGATCTCGCGCAGGCGGTGCAGGCGGGGGTCGCCCCCGTCGTCGCCTGCTGCGGCACCGCCCTGGGCGAGCAGCAGGCCCGGTTGCTCAAGCGATTCGCGTCGAAGGTGGTCGTGAGCTTCGACCCCGATCCGGCCGGGGCGGGGGCGGCGGTCCGGTCCGGCGAGCTGATGATGACCCGGGGACTGCAGGTCAGCGTGGCGACGCTCCCCGACGGCGAGGACCCCGACACGTGCATCCGGAAGCACGGGGTCGAGCGGTACCGGGAAACGCTGCGGGCCTCGCGGCCGTATCTGGAGTACGTGCTCGACCGCGAGGCGGCGGCGCGGGACCTCCGCCGCGGCGACCACCGGCGGGAGTTCGTGACCCGCATGCTGGAGGTGGCGGCGCGCATCCCGGACGCGGCCGAGCGCGACCGGTTCGCCGACAGCCTCGCGCACCGCGCCGGGATTCTCGAGGACGTCGCCCGCCGGGAGATCCGCCGGGCGGCGGTGGCGAGGCGGACGACCGTCGACGAACGCCGGGTGGCGACGGGGCGGCGCGTGACGCCGGCCGAGAAGGGGCTCATCTGGGCCCTGGCGCGGGACACCGCGGCGGCGATGGAGACCATCGCCGGGCTCGAGGACGACGACATCGCGGGCCTGGCCGTCGAGCCGATCCTCGCCACCGCCCGGTCGCTGGCCGACTGGCCCGGCGCCGCGGTGCAGGACGCCCTCCGGGAACGCCTGAGCACGGAGGAGGCGGACTGGATGGCGAGGGTGGGGGCCGGCGACCGGCCGCCGGCGGCGGCCGCGGACTGCGGGCACGAGCTCAGGCGGCGGGCCTGCGAGCGCCAGCGCGCGGCGGTGCAGGACGAGATCGACCGCTGCCAGCAACTCGGCACGCCGTCGGCCCTCGCCGAGATCGACGTGCTGTGGCGGAAGAAGCTCGATCTCTCCGCCAGGCTGGAATCGCTGAGATGACGGTCACCCGGCGCACTGCCCAGGAGGGAATGCCTTTGTCGCTAGAAGAAAAGTACGACGAGGTCAGGCAGCTCATCCAGATCGGCAAGGAGCGGGAAACCGACTTCCGGAAAGGCTACCTGCTCTACGAAGAGGTGAACGAGCTGCTGCCGCCGGACATCACGACGTCGGACGAGATCGACGAGCTCTACACGACGTTCGACAACGCCGGCATCGAGGTCGTCGACTCGGAGCAGAAGCGGGACAAGCTGCTCGACCGCCGCAGCGAAGGCTCGGACATCGAGCTGGACCTGACGCCGAGCGCGATCGACAAGACCAACGATCCGGTCCGGATGTACCTGCGCGAGATGGGCACGGTGCCCCTCCTGACCCGCGAGGGGGAGGTCGAGATTGCCAAGCGCATCGAGCGCGGCAAGCTGTCGATCATCAAGGCGGTGTCGCGAATGCCGGTCGTCGTCCAGCAGGTCATCGACATGGGCGACAAGCTGAAGGCCGGCGAACGCACCATTCGCGAGCTCGTCGTCTTTCAGGACGACGAGATGACCGAGGAGAAGCTGCGCCGCCTGTCCCGTACGGTGCTGGATCGGATCGAGCGGATACGGAAGGCCCGCAAGGAGGCCCGGCGCCGCGAGACGCTGCTCGGCGAGATCTCGAAGCGCGAGAAGAAGAAGTACCGGCGCGGCTACCGGAGCGTGCTGCGGGCCCGCGTCGCGCTGTCCCGCCTCGTTCGCGGGCTCGAGCTCACGGAGGGCATCAAGCGGCGCCTGACCGACGGCGCGAAGGAAGCGGTGGAAGGCGTGCAGGCGATCCAGAGCGAGCTGGCGCACGTCGATCGAAAGCTGAAGACCAGGCCCCCCCGGCGGGACGAGGACCGGAAGCGGCTGACGCGGCGGCAGCGGGAGCTGCGCGCGCGGCTGCGGGCCCTGGCGCAGGAGCTCCAGCAGCCGGTGCCGGAGATCGAGCAGACCCACCGCGCCATCTTCCGGGGCGAGATGCTCGCGGAGATGGCCAAGAAGGAGCTGGTCGAGGCCAACCTGCGGCTGGTCGTGTCGATCGCCAAGAAGTACACGAACCGCGGCCTCCAGTTCCTCGACCTCATCCAGGAGGGCAACATCGGCCTGATGAAGGCCGTCGACAAGTTCGAGTACCGCCGCGGGTACAAGTTCTCGACCTACGCGACGTGGTGGATCCGCCAGGCGATCACCCGGGCCATCGCCGACCAGGCGCGGACCATCCGGATCCCCGTGCACATGATCGAGACGATCAACAAGCTGATCCGCACGTCGCGGGCGCTGGTGCAGGAGCTCGGCCGGGAGCCGACGTCGGAGGAGATCGCCGAGCGCATGGACATCCCCGTCGGCAAGGTCCGCAAGGTGCTGAAGATCGCCCAGGAGCCCATCTCGCTCGAGACGCCGATCGGCGAGGAGGAGGACAGCCACCTCGGAGACTTCATCGAGGACCGGCAGGAGGTCTCTCCCGCCGACGCGGTCATCAACCTCAACCTGAAGGAGCAGACGGAGAGCGTGCTGCGGACCCTGACCCCACGCGAGGAACGGGTGGTCAAGATGCGCTTCGGCGTGGGCGACGGCAGCGAGCACACGCTGGAAGAGGTGGGTCAGAACTTCGCGGTGACCCGCGAGCGCATCCGCCAGATAGAGGCCAAGGCGCTGCGCAAGCTGCGGCATCCGTCGCGCAGCCGGCGGCTGCGCGCGTTCCTCGAGGGCACGTAGGCGGGTAGTTTCGCCCGGTCCCGATCGGGCCCATAGCTCAGCGGTAGAGCCGCCGGCTCATAACCGGTCTGTCCCAGGTTCGAATCCTGGTGGGCCCACCACCTGAAGGAGCTGCAACGCGATGCCTGTCAGCCTGTTGCGCGTGTCGCCGGCACGCTCGACGAGCGCGCGAGCGGCGTGCCTGCCCCGCCTTCCCGGCGGGGTTTTTTTTGCCCCGACCGCGGCGACGCCCTGGAGGACGTGACCCCCGATGCTGCCCGACCTCGAACGGTTGATCCGCCTGCAACGCCTCGACAACGCCGCCGTCGAGACCCGGCGCGCGGTCGCCGCCATTCCCGAACGGATGACCGCGCTCGAGGCGCGGCTGCACGCCAGCCGCACCCGGGCCGAGGACGCCCGACGGCAGCAGGAGGAAGAGCGGAAGGGCCGGCGGGAGGTCGAGAAGCGACTCGGCGAGGTCCAGGGCCGGCTGGCCCGGTTCAAGGACCAGCTCATGGCCGTCAAGACCAACAAGGAGTACACGGCCATGCAGCACGAGATCGCCACCGCCGAGGCGGAGGTGGCCCGGCTCGAGGACACGATGCTGGAGCACATGCTGCAGGCCGACGAGCTCGATGCCGCCGTCGACGCGGCCGAGCGCGCGGACCGGGAGGAGGCGGCGGCCGTCGAGCGCGAGCGGGCCGAGCTCGAGGAGGAGCGGGCCGCGATGGAGCGGCGGCTCGACGGCGCCTCCGACGAGCGGGCGAAGCTCACCGGGAGCATCGGCGCCGGCAGCCTGCGGCTCTTCGAGTCGATAGCCGGCCGGCGCCGGGGCCTGGCCGTGGTCGAGGCCAGGAACGGGCACTGCACGGTGTGCAACGTCCGGCTGCGCCCGCAGGTGTTCAATCAGGTCCTGCTCAACACCGAGCTGATTCGTTGCGAAAGCTGCCTGCGCCTGCTGTACCACGACCCGGACCGCCCGCCCGATCCGCCGGCGGCCGAGCCGGCGGCCGACGGCCCGGCGCGGTGACCCGGCCCGCCCGTCGTGGCCCGCGGCCCGGCCGGGCGCAAGACCGACCCCCGGGCGTCCCCGCCTTCCCCTACTCCGCGCGCTGCCGCAGGAAGAGCGGCACGTCGATCTCGGGCTTCGGCTCTTCTCCCGCGTCCCCGTTCGTCCCGGACGACGGCAACGGCAGGGTGATGACCGGCGGGCGCCGCAACGGGGACTCGCGGGCCGGCGCCTCGGCGGCGGTCGCGTCGTCCTTCCAGTCCGCGTACTGCTGGAGGTCCACGGGGGTGTCGGCGGTCGCCCGGGCGTGCTTGGAGACCCCGGCGTCCGCCCCCCCGACCCCGGTCGCGATCACCGTCACCTTGACCTCGTCGTCGACGTCGTGATCGATGACCACGCCGAAGATGATGTTGGCGTCCTCGTGGGCCGACTCCTGGATGATCGAGGTCGCGTCGTGGACCTCGGTCAGGGAGAGGTCGTGGCCGCCGGTGATGTTGATGATCACCCCGCGGGACCCCTCGACGGTGGCGTCCTCCAGCAGGGGGCTGGAGATGGCCTGCGTCGCCGCGTCGACGGACTTGCTCTCGCCGTGGCCGACGCCGGTGCCCATGACCGCCAGCCCCGCCCCCGACATGATCGCCTTGACGTCGGCGAAGTCGAGGTTGATGAGGCCGGGCTTGAGGATGAGGTCGGAGATGCCCTGGATGGCCTGCCGCAGCACGTCGTCGGCGGTGGCGAACGCCTCGGGCAGCGTCGTCGAGCGGTCGGTGGTGGCCAGCAGCCGCTCGTTGGGGATCGTGATCATGGTGTCGACGCAGTCGCGCAGCTCCGCGAGGCCGCGCTCCGCCTGCAGTTGCCGCCGCCGCCCCTCGAACTTGAACGGCTTGGTGACGACGGCCACCGTCAGCGCGCCCAGCTCGCTCGCGAGGCTGGCGATGACCGGCGCCGCCCCGGTGCCGGTGCCGCCCCCGAGACCGGTGGTCACGAAGACCATGTCGGCCCCGTCGAGGGCCGAGATGATCTGATCGGTGTCCTCGAGGGCCGCCTGCCGCCCCACGCTCGGCGACGCCCCCGCGCCCAGCCCCTTCGTCAGCTTGGCCCCGATCTGGATGCACAGCGGCGCCTCGCTGTGGCTCAACGCCTGGGCATCCGTGTTGGCGACGATGAACTCCACCGCGGTGACGCCGGAGCGGACCATGCGGTTGACGGCGTTGCTGCCCCCGCCGCCGACCCCGATGACCTTGATCCGCGCCCCCAGGGCGTCGACCGGGTCGTGGATCGTCAGGCGCGGACCGTCGAGGTCGGCGGCGGGCTCCCGGCGAGCGGCCTCGTCGACCGGTGAACTTCCATGCTCAGTAGCAGATTCCATCTACTCCCCCCTGCAGCCCGCGGCGAGAGTCCCCGCTGCACTCGAGCGGCGATGCGTCCCGCCTGACTGCGTCGTTCGTCGGTTGCACATGCCGGACATGCGCCCTCCTCACGCCTCGTCGGGCGGGCGCCTCGCCGCTCCTGCAACGCGGCGCTCTTGCCACGGACCGCCTGTCCTTCCGCCGACGTGCGGCCGCTGCCGCGCGGCCCGCATTCCGGTCCGGGAGCTGCGCCGCGACACGGCGCGGCCCCCCGGGCCCGGTCATGCCCAACTGCGGCCTCGGGCCCGCCCCAGGAACCGGAACAGCCCTCTCAGGCGACGGGTCAGGCCCCGGTCGACGCTCCACCAGCTCTCGTGCGCCTGCTCCTGCTGCTGGCGGCGGTGCGCGTGCTTCACGAGCCCCACCGCGGTCGCGAACGCCGGGCTGCTGACGTGATCGGTGAGCCCGCCCACGCCGGCCGGGCACCCGCGTCGGATCGGCAGGTCGAAGATCTGCTCGGCGATCTCCGCCATCCCTTCCAGCAGGGCCCCCCCACCGCAGAGCACGATGCCCGAGTTCAGGGAGTCCTCGTAGCCGGCGCGCCGTATCTCGTCCCACAGCTTGTGGAACAACTGCTCGGCGCGCGGCTGCAGGACCCGGGACAGCACGCGCCGCGACATCTCCCGCGGCGGGCGCCCCCCGACGCTCGCCACGTCGATGCGCTCGTCCTCCTCGACCATCGCGTCGAGCGCGCACCCCTGCAGGCGCTTGATCCGCTCGGCCTCGGGAATCGGCATCCGCAGGTCGACCGCGACGTCGTTCGTGAAGTGGCCGCCGCCCAGGGTCACGACCGCGGTGTGCCACAGGCTGCCGCGCTCGAAGATCGCGAGATCGGTGGTGCCGCCGCCGATGTCGGCCAGGGCGACCCCGAGGTCGCGTTCGGCGTTGGTCAGCACCGACTCGCTCGCCGCGAGCTGCTCGATGAACATGTCGGCGACCGCCACCCCCGCCTGGTTGACGCAGGCGATGATGTTCTGGGTCGACGAGATGCTGCCGGTGACCACGTGCACGTTGACCTCGAGGCGCGAGCCGGTCATGCCGATCGGGGCGCTGACGCCGTCGTGGCCGTCGACCACGAAGTCCTGGGCGAGGAGGTGCACGATCTCGCGGCCCTTCGGAAGGGTCACCGCCTTCGCGGCCTCGATCGCGCGCCGCACGTCGCCGCCGGTGATCTCGCGGTCCCGATCGGCCACCGCCACCACCCCGCGGCTGTTGAATGCCCGCAGATGGGCCCCGGAGAGGCCGAGGGCGACCGAGTCGATCTCGACGCCGGCGGTGAGCTCGGCCTCCTCGATCGCCCGCTTGATCGTCTCGACCGCGGCCTCGACGTTGACGACGACCCCGCCCCGGATGCCCTGGGCCTCGACGACCCCGACCCCGATGACGTCGAGGCCGCCGTCGTCGAGGGGCTCGGCCACGACGGCCGCCACCTTCGACGTGCCGACGTCGAGGCCGACGAGATGGTTCTCCTTGCGTGCCATGGACCCCCCGTTCGTGCCTCAACGACGCGACGCAAAGGCACCAGCCGCCCGACCGGCCGCGGCCGTATCGGCGACCCCGGCGACCCGCCGGTTCCAGGCCGGTTGCCGCCGATCGCCCGGCCCGCGCCCGTGCGCCCGGTCACGGACGTACACCCGCGGGTCGAAGCGCAGATCGACCGCGTCGATGTCCGGGACCTCCTCGCGCAGCAAGGGCGCCAGCTCGGCGTAGAGTCGCAGCCGCGGGAGAAAGCGCTCCACGCCAAGCTGCAGCAGCACCACGTCGTCATCGAGCAGCACCACCGCGTTCCCGGGATCGGCGACGTCGATCTGGGAGACCGCATCGAGCATGTCCGGCCGGCCCGCCAGCTCCGCGAGCAGCCGCGCGGCCAGCGCCATGCGCTCCGGGTCGACGACGGACGCTCCCTCCCCCCCTTCCTTCTCCAGGCCGTCGACGATCGGGAAATCGAAATGCGCGAAGCGCGGCCCGTAGCCGTCGACGACCGTCCCGGACGCATCCAGCAGGAAGAGCCGGCCGCCGAACCGCGCGAGCGCGACGGGCCGGCGCTCGGTCACGAACACCTCGACCGTCGACGGCAGCCGGCGGCGCAGCGTGCCCCCGGTGAGCCACGGCGACGCAGAGAGCAGCCGCCGGTGGTCGTCCAGATCCACGGACAGGATGGCCGCGCCGCGCAGACCCGGCATCAACGCCAGCACCTCCCCCGCCGACAACTGCTCGTTGCCGTGCACCACGATGTCGTCGACGGCGAGAAACGGGGCGCCGGGCAGCTCCGTCGCCGCCATCCATCCGCCGAAGGACAGGCCGCCGGCCAGGATCAGGCCGCGCGCGACCCGCGCCCAGTGCCGCCTGACGCCGGCCGCGAGCCGCCGCAGGCGCGGGGGGGGCGGCTCGAGCGCGTTGGCCGGCGACCGGGTGGACACCACGTCGAGGGGCGCCATGCTCATGCCTCCCCCGGCCTCCCGGCCGCCGTCTCGATCGCCTCGAGGAGACGCCCGCCGACCCCGCCGACGGGTCCGGCCCCCAGCGTGAGCACCAGATCGCCCGGCCGCGCCAGCCCGGCCACGAGCGGGGCGACCTCGTCGAGGCCGCCGACGTGGTGCACGGGCCGGTCCGTCTCGCGGCGCAGCGCGCGGGCGAGCCGCTCGCTCGTGATGCCGGGGAGAGGCGCCTCCCCCGCCGGGAAGATGTCCACGAGCACGACGACGTCGGCGGCCGCCAACTCCGCCGCGAACCGGTCGAGGAACCGGGCCGTCCGCGAGTACCGGTGGGGTTGGAAGACCACCACCAGCCGGCCGTGCGGCTGCCGCCGGGCCGTCGCCAGCACCGCCGCGATCTCGGTCGGATGATGACCGTAGTCGTCGACGACCCGCACGCCGGCCGCCGTGCCGCGCTGCTCGAACCGCCGGCCCACCCCGGTGAACCGCCGGAGGCCGGCCCCGACCGCTTCCGGCGCGAGCCCCAGCTCGACACCCACCGCGAAGGCCGCGAGGCCGTTGAGCAGGTTGTGCCTTCCCGGCACCGCGATCTCCAGCCCCGCCGTCTCGGGGCGCCCGCCCCGGCTGAACCGCACGCGGCACCGCGAGCCGTCGGCCCCGCAGACCGCTTCCCGGCCGACGACGTCGGCCGACCCGTCCTCCAACGCGTAGGTGACGACGCGTCGCTCGATGCGGTCCCGGAGGCCCGCGACCCCGGCGTCGTCCCCGCACGCCACCACCGCGCCCGATTCGACGGTCCGGTTGGCGAAGCGGACCAGGGTGTCGCGCAGGCGGTCGAACGTCCCGTAGTGGTCGAGATGCTCCGGCTCGAGGTTCGTGAGGACCGCGACGCGGGGCCGCAGGGCCAGCAGCGACGGCTCGCTCTCGTCCGCCTCGACCACGAAGTGGGGCCCGTCCCCGAGCCTCGCGTTGCTCCCGAAGGCATCGACCCGGGCCCCGACCAGGACCGCCGGATCCAGTCCGCACTCGGCCAGCATCACCGCCACCATCGACGACGTGGTGCTCTTGCCGTGCGTGCCGGTCACCGCCACCGTCGACCGCGAGGCCGCGAGCCCCGCCAGCATGACGCCGCGCGGCACCACCGGCAGGCGGCGGCGCCGGGCCTCGGCGACCTCGGGGTCGTCGGCGGGCACCGCGGCCGAGACCACCACGGCGTCGGCCCCGGCGACCCGGGCGGGGTCGTGGCCGACACCGACCTCGATCCCGCGCGCCCGCAGCCTCTCCGTGGCCGCCGACGCCGTCAGGTCCGAGCCGCTGACCCGGTAGCCGAGCCCGCTCATCATCTCTGCCACACCGCTCATGCCGACACCGCCCACGCCCACGAAATGCACCCGGCGGGCGCTCGCGGGGAGGCCGTGGACGGCCGCCCCCGGCCCCGCTTCCGGCCGGTGCTCCCCGGATGAGTGCTCGGCCACCCGCTCACGCGCCGCCGGCCGCCCGCGGCGAAGTCCCCGCTGCACTCGAGCGGCGATGCATCCCGCGCCTCGGCACCTCGCCGGCGCCCTCCGGGCACGGTGCGGCGCGGGGCTTCACCACGGGCTGCCGGCCTCTCCGATCAGGCCCTCGGCCCGGTCGACGATGACGGAGACCGCGCGCGGCCTCGCGAGGGTCCGGGCCGCCGCCGCCATCCGGCGGCGCCGCTCGTCGTCCCCCGCGAGCGCGAGCACGCGGGCCGCCAGCCGATCGCCGCTCAGGCCGGCTTCCGGCAACACCTCGGCCGCCCCCCGCTCCGCCAGCACCTCGGCGTTCGCCTGCTGGTGCCCGTCGGCGGCGCCGGGCAGGGGCACCAGCAGCGACGGGCGGCCGGACGCGGCGAGCTCGGCGAGGGTGGTCGCGCCGGCGCGGCTGACCACGACGTCGGCCCGGCGCATGATGTCGGCCATCTCCTGGAAGAACGGGGCGACGCGCGCCGGCACCCCGGCCCGGACGTACGCCTCCTGCACCGGCCCCTGATCGCGCCGGCCGGTCTGGTGCGTGACCGCGAGGGCGACGCCCGAGGCGGCCAGGACCGGCGCCGCCGCCGTCATCGCCAGGTTGATGGCGTGGGCCCCCTGCGAGCCCCCGAGCACCAGCACGTGCAGCGGGCGCGGCGTCGGCGGCGCCGGCGGGGGCCCCGGCGGCGCCTCGGACGCCGTGGGCTCGAAGAACTCCGGCCGGACCGGATTCCCCGCCACGAAGCCCTTGCCGCGAAACTGCGGCAGGGTCGCGTCGTGGGACACGGCGGCGGCGCTGACCACCGGCGCCAGCAGCCGATTGGTGATGCCCGGCTTCACGTTCTGCTCGAGCACCATCGTGGGAATCCGGCGCAGCGCCGCGAGCAGGACGACCGCGCCGGCCGAGTACCCGCCGAGCCCGATGACGAGATCCGGGCCGACCCGGCCGATCACCCGCCAGGCGTCCCAGGCGCTCACCGGCAGCAGGGAGAACCCCCGCACGCGGGCCGGCCAGGACGTGCCCTTCAACCCGGCGCTGCGAATCAGCACGTGCTCGAACCCCTGATCGTCGACGGTCCGGGCCTCGGCGCCGCGGCCGGTGCCCGCGAAGACGATGCGCGCCCCCGGGCGGCGGCGCCGGAGCTCCCGCGCCACCGCGATGCCGGGATAGAGGTGCCCGCCGGTCCCGCCCCCGCTCATCAGCACGCAAGGTCCGGACATCGCCCGCTCCGCCTCCCGCCGCCAGTCGCCGCCTGACGGCTCCGCCCGGCGCCCGACCGACCCTCCGGGCGCCGGCACCGTTCCACGCCGCGGCCCCCCGACGGACAGCCGGGCGCGGGCCCGTCGTCCCGCCGTCACCGCAGTCATCCGGATCGCACCATCGGCATCCTTCGCGCTTCGGACGTGTGCTGGGAGACGTTCAGCAGAATGCCCATCGCCAGCAGGTTGATGAGCAGGGACGAGCCGCCCGCGCTGACGAACGGCAGCGGAATCCCCTTGGTCGGCAGCAGCCCCAGCACGACGCTGATGTTGAAGAACGCCTGGAACGTCACCATCATGGTGATGCCGAGGGCCAGGAACGCCCCGAACCGGTCGGGGGCCGTCGCCGCGATGTCGAGGCCGCGCCACAGGATGACCGCGAAGCACGACAGCACCACCGACGCCCCCACCAGTCCGGTTTCCTCGGCAATCACCGCGTAGATGAAATCGGTGTGGGGATGCGGCACGTAGAAGAGCTTCTGCACGCCGGCCATCAGCCCCTGGCCCAGGACCCCGCCCGTGCCCACGGCGATCAGCGACTGGATGAGCTGGTACCCCGTGTCCTGCGCGTCGGCCCAGGGATCGAGGAACGCGACCAGCCGCTCGAGCCGGTAGGGAGCGCTGACGAGAAACGCGACCAGCAGCGGCGCCAGGACCACCGTCAGTCCCGCCAGGTGACGGTACGGCAGCCCCGCCGCGAACACCATCACGCCGACGATCATGAGCAGGGTGAACGCGGTCCCGAAGTCGGGCGCGATCACGATCAGGCCGCAGACGAGGCCGGTGACGAGGGCGGTCGGGGCGAATGCCCGGACGACCCTGTCGACGGACGCCGTGCGCCGCTCGAGGGTGGCCGCGACGAAGACGATGACCGCGACCTTGGCGAACTCCGAGGGCTGGATGCCGAAGATCCACCGGCGTGCGCCGTTGATCTCGGGTCCGAAGAAGTAGACGGCCACCAGGGCCGCCACCGACACCGCGAGGCCGCCCCCGGTCACGACAGGATGCCGCAACAGGCGGTAGTCGACCCGCATGGCGGCGCCGAGCAACCCGATGCCGAGGACCGCCCAGACCGCCTGCTTGAGCAGGAAGAACCAGGACGGCTGCTCGTCGTCCATGGCGAGAACGGCCGAAGCGCTGTAGACCATCACGACGCTGACGGAGACCAGCAGCAGGGTGGCGAGGAACAGCACCTTGTCCGATTTCAGTTTTCGCGCCATAGTCGTAGTCGCAGTCGGTGACGGCGGACGGCCGAGGCGGCCCGTGGCGAACGCCCCCTCCGCCGTCCACCGGCGAAGCGCGACACGGGGGTTTCACCGCGGGCCCTAAAGTCCGGGGCGCCTCGACCCGACAATTCGAAGCGTGAGCGGTCAGCAGTCATCAGCCGCGCGCGAGGAGAAGACACCGACCTCGCAGACCGAGGCAGCCTGCGTTCCCAGCGGTCGACTCTCCTCCGCCGCGACACGACTGATGACTGCTCACTGCTCACGCTTCCCTTCGACCTCCTTCCGCAACCGGCCCACCGCCTCGACGAACACGCGGCCCCGTTCCGCGTAGTCCCTGAACATGTCGAGGCTGGCGCACGCCGGCGCCAGCAGCACCGCCCCCCCGGGCGCGGCCAGCCCGTAGGCGGCGCGGACCGCGTCCTCGAGCGAAGCGGCCTCGACGACCCGCACCGCCGCCTCGAACGTCTCGCGCAGCCGTCCCCGGATCTCGCCGATGGCGACGACCGCGTCGGCCCGCTGCTCGAGCAACGGGACGAGCGACGCGAGATCGCCCCCCTTGAAGCGTCCGCCCATGATGACGACGAGCCGGTCGCCGCAGCTCTCGATGGCGCATCGCGCCGCCGCCACGTTGGTCGCCTTGGAGTCGTCGACGAAGCGCACGCCGCCCACCTCGCCGGCCGGGGCGAGGGCGTGGTCGAGCCCGGTGAACCCGTCGACGGCCCGGGTCATCTCGTCGGCGGACGCCCCGACGAGGCTCGCGACCGCGCTCGCGGCGAGGACGTCGCTGAGCAGGTGCCGGCCCATGAGGTGCACCGCGGACAGCGGCACCAGGGGGTCGTCGCCGGCCGCGGTCCGGCGGACGATGGCCCCGCCGGCGACCGCGATGCCCGCGTCGACGGGCGCCGACAGGCCGTAGGGCACCTGCCGGGCGCGGCTCTCGCGCGCCAGCCGCAGAACCTCGGGATCGTCGGCGTTCACCACGAGGGTGTCGGACCCGGTCTGGTTGGCGAAGATGCGGGCCTTGGCCGCCGCGTAGGCGGCGTAGCCCTCGTGCCGGTCGAGATGGTCGCGATGCAGGTTGAGGAGCACCGCGATCGAGGGGCGGAACGTGTCCGTCAGCTCGAGCTGGAAGCTCGACGCCTCGACCACGTGGACCGTCTCGGGCGTGGACCCGTCCACCTGGGTGCTCAGGGCGGTACCCACGTTCCCCCCTACCAGCACGTCCCGGCCCCCGGCCTCCAGCATGCGGCCCGCCAGCACCACCGTCGTCGACTTGCCCTTCGTCCCCGTCACCGCCACCAGCCGCCCCCGCAGCCAGCGGCTCGCCAGCTCGAGCTCGCTGATGAGGGGGACGCCCCGCCGCCGGACGCCGTCGAACAGCGCCAGCGCGGGCGACACCCCCGGGCTCAGCACCACGAGGTCGGCGCGGGCCAGCGTGCCGGGCCGATGACCGCCGAGCTCCAGCTCGACGCCGGCGTCCGCGAGGCGCCGGACCGGCTCGGCGACCTCGCGGCGCCGCTCGCTCAGGACCACCCGCGCCCCGCGGTCGGCGAGGAGCCGGGCCGCCGCCGCGCCGCTGCGCGCCGCCCCCATCACCACGACCGTCGACCCCCGCACGGAGAACGCGTTCATCGCAGCTTCAGGGTCGCGAGGCTGAAACAGGCGAAGACCACCGCGGCGATCAGGAACCGGCTGATCACCTTCGGCTCGCTCCACCCGATCAGCTCGCAGTGATGGTGGAGCGGGGCCATGCGGAACACCCGCTGGCCCGTGAGCTTGAACGACCCGACCTGGATGACGACCGAGAGGAGCTCGATGACGAACACCGCGCCCACGATGGGCAGCAGGAGCTCCTGCTTGATGAGGATGGCGACGGTGCCGAGGGCGCCCCCGAGCGCGAGGGACCCGACGTCGCCCATGAAGATCTCGGCGGGGTGCGAGTTGTACCAGAGGAACCCGAGCCCGGCCCCGACGAGGGCGCCGCAGAACACGGTGAGCTCCGCCGCCGGCGCCACGTGGGTCAGCAGCAGGTACTCGGCGAAGGTCGCGTGCCCGGTGACGTAGGCGAGCGCGGTCATCGCCGCCGCGGCGACGATGAAGAGGCTGATGGCGAGGCCGTCGAGCCCGTCCGTCAGGTTGACGGCGTTCGAGAAGAACACCATCACCAGCATCCCGAACGGGACGTACAGCCAGCCGAGGTCGGGGGTGAGCTGCTTGAAGAACGGCAGGACGAGCTCGGTGCCGTAGATCTCGCGCCCGCTCATCCACAGCAGGGCGAGGCCGACGGCGAGGGCCACCGCCGCCTGGCCGAGGAGCTTGTACCGGGGGCGCAGCCCGTTGTGGTCGCGGCGGACGATCTTCAGGTAGTCGTCGAGGAAGCCGACGAGCCCGAACGCGATCATCGACAGGATCGCGATCCACACGTAGGGGTTCGTGAGGTCGCCCCAGACGAGGGTCGGCACCGTCGCCGCGGTCAGGATGAGCACCCCCCCCATGGTGGGGGTGCCGGCCTTGGACCGGTGCCCGGCGAGGTCGTCCCGCACGACCTGGCCGATCTGGAACCCGCGGAGGGTCCGGATGAGCCAGGGCCCCACGACGAGGCTGATCAGGAACGCGGTGATGCCGGCGGCGGCGGTCCGCACGGTGATGTACTGGACGACGTTCAGCGGCGGATAGAGCAGGTGATACAGCATCAGGCCCGCTCCGATCCCGCCGCCCGGTCGGCGCGGAGCCGCGTCACCACCCGATCGGTCCGAACCCCCCGCGACCCCTTGACGAGGACGACGTCGCCGTCGCGGACCGACGCCGCCGCGCGCGACGCCGCCTCCTCGGCGGTCTCGCAGTGGAGGACCCCGGCCGCGGGCGCGCCGGCCTCGACGGCGGCGCGGCCGAGGGCCCGCGCGGGCTCCCCGCCGACCGTGAGCAGCAGGCCCACCCCCGCCGCCGCCGCGGCCCGGCCCGCGGCCCGGTGCAGGGCCTCGGAGCGGGCGCCGAGCTCGAGCATCTCGCCGAGCACCGCCACCCGTCGTCCGGCCCGGCCGCGGGCCAGGGTCGCGAGCGCCGTCTCCAGCGCGAGGGGGCTCGAGTTGTACGAGTCGTCGATCACGGCCACGCGGCCGGCCAGCCGGTGTATCCGGCCCCGGTGCGGCGGCGCCTCGACCGCGGCGGCCCGCTCCACGGCGGCGGCCAGGGGCACGTCGAAGGTCAGCGCGACGCCGACGGCGGCGAGGACGTTCGCGAGGTTGCCGCGGCCGAGCAGCCGCGTGCGCACCGGCGCCGCCCCGACCGGGGTGCGGAGACGGGCCCGCACGCCGTCGAGCCCGAGGTCCTCGACGCCGCTCGCGCTCACCTCCGCCTCGACGTCGACGCCGAACGTGACGACCCGCCCCGGGAACCCCGCCACCCGGCGCATGACCCGGTCGTCCGCGGCGTTGGCCACGACCACCGCGTCCCGCGACGCGCCGGTCAGGATCTCCGCCTTGGCGTCGGCAATCGCCTCGATCGACGGGAAGAACTCGGCGTGCGCCTCGCCCACGTTGGTCCACACCCGCACGTCGGGCTCGGCGATCTCCACGAGTCGACGAATCTCTCCGGGGCCGCTCATGCCGAGCTCCACCACCGCCACTTCCGGCCGGGTCCGCAACTCCAGCAACGACAACGGCAACCCGATGTGGTTGTTCAGGTTGCCCCGATTCCGAAACACGCGGTACCGCGTCCCGAGCAGCGCCGCCGACAGCTCCTTGGTCGTGGTCTTCCCGACGCTGCCGGTCACCGCGACCACCCGGGCGCCCGAGTCCCGCCGGACCCGTCGGGCCAGCGCCTGCAACGCGCGCAGGGTGTCATCGACGACGACCCCCGGCGCCGGCGGCGCGCCCAGGGCCGCCGCATCGCTGACGAGGGCCGCCGCCGCGCCGCGGGCCACCGCATCCCCCACGAAGCGGTGGCCGTCGAAGCGGGCGCCGCGGATGGCGACGAACAGATCGCCGGGGCGGATCGAGCGGGAATCGATGGAGACGCCGGCGGCGCGGGCCTCGGCCGGCCCCGCGATGCGCCGGCTCCCGACGGCCCCGGCCAGCTCGCCCAACGTCATCGACCACGGCTCCGCCATCTCCCGCGGCCCGCCCCGGCCGCCCCGCCGCCCGGCGATCCACGCCGTCCGGGCCCCTTCACGACACCCCCGCCCTCGCCCGACGGCCCGCGAGCGCCTCCCGGGCGACCACGCGGTCCTCGAACGGCAGCCGCACGTCGCCGATGACCTGCTCGCGCTCGTGGCCCTTGCCGGCGATGACCACCGCGTCTCCCGGCTCGGCCTCGGCGATGGCCCGCTCGATGGCGGCGCGGCGGTCGGCGATGGCCAGGTGCCGGCACCCCGTCTCGCCGGCCGTCGAGAGGACGCCGTTCAGAATCTGGTCGATGATGCGGTCCGGGTCCTCCGACCGCGGGTTGTCGGAGGTCAGCACCACGAGGTCGCTGAGCCTCCCCGCCACCGCCCCCATCAGCGGACGCTTGGCGCGGTCCCGGTCGCCGCCGCAACCGAAGACGCTGACGAGGCGGCCGGCGGCGAGCTCCCGCACCGCCCCGAGCACCCCGCGCAGGGCGTCGTCGGTGTGGGCGAAGTCGAGCAGGACCCAGACGTCGTCGTCGGGCGAGGACACCACCTCGAACCGGCCGGGCACGCCGTCGAGCCCCGCCACGCCGTGCTCGATGTCCGACAGCGGCACGTCGAGGGCGAGGGCGGCGGCGGCGGCGGCGAGCACGTTGTAGGCGTTGACCCGCCCGGGCAGGGGCGAGCGCAGCTCGAGCCGGCCCCGGGGGGTGCGGACGTCGAGCCGGGTCCCCGCGCGCGTCGACTCCACCCGCTCGGGCCGCACCTCGGCGTCCCGGTCCACCGCGTAGGTCACGGGGCGGCCGGCCAGGCCCGCGAGCCGCCGGCCGGCGGGGTCGTCGAGGTTGACGACCGCCGGCGCCCCGAGGGGCAGCATGTCGAAGAGGCGGCGCTTCGCCTCGAAGTAGCCCTCCATGTCGGCGTGGAAGTCCAGGTGGTCGCGCGTGAGGTTGGTGAAGACGGCGCCGCTGAACAGCGTGCGGTCCACCCGGCGCATCGACAACGCGTGCGAGGACACCTCCATCACGCAGGCGGCGACGCGCTGCTCGACCATCTCGCGCAGGAGGGCCTGCACGGCCGGCGCCTCGGGAGTCGTGTGCAGCGCCTCCGACTCGGACGCGCCGATGCGGTAGGTCACGGTCCCGATGCGGCCGCACGGCCGGCCCGCCGCCTCGAAGATGGCCGCCAGCAGGTACGTGGTGGTGGTCTTGCCGTTGGTGCCGGTGACCCCCACCACCGTGAGTTCCCGGCTGGGGTTGCCGTGGAAGGCGGCGGCCAGCTCGGCGAGGGCGAGCCGGGCGTCGGCCACCTGCACCCACCGCCCTTCCGCTCCGGGCCGCGCGCGCGACTCCGACACCACGAGCGCCGCGCCGCGCCGCGCCGCCTCGTCGGCGAAGTCGGCGCCGTCGGCGTGCTCCCCCTTGATGGCGACGAACACCGCGCCCGGCTCGACCCGGCGCGAGTCGAAGGCGATGGCCGTCGCGTCCCGCGCCAGCACCGCCGCGTCGACCGGCGGACACGGCCCTCCGGCGTCCACCCGGCCCGACAACCGCGGCATCAGGTCGCCGACGGTCATGACCCCGCCCCCGCCCCGCGGCGCTCGAGCGTCAGCACCAGCGCCTGCCCGGGAACGATCGCCTCGCCCGCCGCCGGGGCCTGCCCGACCACCACCCCGCGCCCCCTGAGCCGGGCCGACAGGCCCATGCCGGTCGCGGCCGCGACCGCCGCCCGCGCGCCGAGCCCCTGCAGATCGGGCATCAGGCCGGGCCCCGCCGCGCGGGGGCCGGCCGCCTCCGCTCCTTCGTCCGCGCGCACGAGGACGGTCCGCGCGCCCGGGAACGGGGCGGGTCCGGGGGGCACGAGCAGCGGCGGCGCCGCGTCCAGGTCGGGCGCGACGCCGAGATGCCGGAGGACCGACTCGCCGATGCGCTGGAAGACGGGGGCGGCCACCGCTCCCCCGAACCCCCGCACGCCGTCGACCATGACGAGAATGGTGAGCTCGGGCCGCGTGGACGGCACGAACCCCCCGAACGAGGCGACGTGGTCGGTCCGGGAGTAGCCGCCGCCGGGGAGGAGCTTCTCGGCCGTGCCCGTCTTGCCGGCGACGCTGTAGCCGGGAATGCGGGCGGCCCGGGCCGTCCCGCGGGCGACGACGTCCGCCATGATCCCGGTCAGGGTGGCCGCGGTCCGCGCCTTGATGGCCCGCCGGACGACCCGCACCGGAATCTCCTCGCGAACGCCGGCGCGCAGCTCCGCCCGGACGAGGCGGGGGGCCAGCACCTCCCCGCGGTTGGCGACCGCGTTCATCGCGACCGCCATCTGCAGCGGCGTGACGGAGACGGTGTAGCCCATCGCCACGCGGGCCAGCTCGCCCTCGCGGAGCCGGGAGAGGTCGTGCACGATGCCGCGGCTCTCGCCCGGGAAGTCGCGGGCGCTCGTCTGACCGAAGCCGAAGCGCCGGACGTAGCGGTTCAGGCGGTCGACGCCCAGGGCCACGCCGATCTGGCTCGTCCCCACGTTGCTGGACTTGACGATGACGTCGGCGAAGGTGAGGGCCCCGTAGTTGCGGAAGTCGCGGATCGGCCTCCCCCCGAAGTAGATCACGCCGGGGCTCACGTCGATGACGTCGCCGGGCCGGACCACCTGCTCTTCGAGGGCGGCCGAGGCGGTGACGATCTTGAAGGTCGATCCCGGCTCGTAGACGTCCTGCGTCGCCCGGTTCCGGCGCGCGTCCGCGGATGCGCCCCGCCAGGCGTTGGGGTTGAACGTGGGCTCGTTGGCGAGCGCGAGGATGTCGCCGGTACGCGGGTCGAGGACCACGACGCTGCCGCCGTCGGCGTCGTGCTCGCGGACGGCGGCGCGAAGCTCCCGCTCGGCGACGTGCTGAATGAAGCTGTCGAGGGAGAGCTCGAGCGAGACGCCCGCCGTCGGCCGCCGCTCGACGCGGCTGAAGGCCTGCAACTGGGCGTCGCGCTGCACCAGGATTCTCCCCGGCTCGCCCGCGAGGGCCTCCTCGTACAGCGATTCCAGGCCGTGGAGGCCCTGGTTGTCGACGCCGGCGTGGCCCAGCACGTGCGCGGCGAGGCGTCCGTTGGGGTAGTAGCGCCGGTTCTCCCTGAGGAAGCCGATGCCGTCGAGGTCGAGGTCGCGCAGCCGCTCGGCGACCCGCGGCGAGATCTGCCGCTCGACGTAGGCGAAGGCGCTGTTCCGGGCGAGGACCGACGCGAGCCGCGCCTCCCGATCCGCCGTGCACGCCATCACCGCGCAGAGCCGCCGGGCCGTCCCCGCGGGGTCGACCACCTTCCGCGGCTCGGCGACGACGGTGTCGGCGGCCACGTCCCAGGCGAGCACCCGCCCCCCGCGGTCGAGGAGCTCGCCGCGCCGGGCCGGCGTCTCGATGGCGCGCTCGTGCTGGCGGCCGGCCCGCTCGACGTAGAAGTCGTGGTCGACGACCTGGAGCTGGACGAGCCGGCCCGCGATGGCGATTCCCCACAGCACCATGACGCAGGCGGCGACCCGCACCCGCGGGTGGAGGACCTCCCGCCAATGGCCGGCCGCCGGGCCTCGGTCGCGTGTCATGGTCGCCTTCAACGAGCGGCGAGCGGGGCCATGCCCGCCCCCGCGCCCCGGTCCGCCATCACCGCGCCGTCGGGCGGCGGCGAGGCCGCCTGGCGCTCGACCACCTGCACGCCGGCCTCCGCCGGCGGCGCCAGCCCCAGCTCGGCCGTCGCGATGCGCTCGATCCGCTCCGGCGCGCTCAGCGTCTCGATCTCGAGGAGGAGGTGCCGGTTCAGGTCGAGCTGCTCGGAGCGCTCCTGCTCCAGTTGCTCGATGTCGTAGCCGGTCCTGATCAGCTCGAAGTTCTGCCAGGCCGAGAACAGGGTCACGGCCACGAAGCAGACCCCCACCGCCGTCGACCGCCAGAGCTCGCGTTGCCGCCGCCGGTCGATCTCGCGCACGATCGGCGCGTTGCGGATGTCGCGGGTGACGCGGAAGTCGAGGTTCTGCTGGTTCACGCCACCCTCCAGGCCGCCCGCAGCCGGGCCGAGCGGGCGCGGGGATTGCGGGCCAGCTCTTCCTCGGCCGGCCGCAGCGGCTTGCGGGTCAGAAGGCGCAGCGCGAGCTCGCCGCCGCGCTCGAGCTCGCGCAGGGTGCGCTTGACGATGCGGTCCTCGAGCGAGTGGAAGCTGATGACGGCGAGCCGCGCGCCCGCCCTCAGGCGACCCGCGGCCGCGCGCAGGAACGCGTCGAGCCCGTCGAGCTCGCGGTTGACCCAGATGCGCAGGGCCTGGAACGTGCGGGTCGCGGGGTCGATGCGGGACCGCCCGCGGTAGCGCGCGGCGCGGCGGACGACGGCCGCGAGCTCGGCCGTCGTCCCGATGCCCGCCCCGGCCGCCGCCGCGACGATGGCGCGGGCGATGGGACGCGAGCGGCGCTCTTCGCCGTACTCGAAGATGACGTCCGCCAATCCCTCGGGGGTCGCCTCGGCGAGCAGGTCGGCGAGGGTGGGGCCCGCCGTCCGGTCCATGCGCATGTCCAGGGGATCGTCGCGGCGGAAGCTGAAGCCCCGCCCCTCGGCCTCGAGCTGGACGGAGGAGCACCCGAGGTCGGCCAGCGCCCCGTCGACCCGTTCGACCCCGAGCCGGTCCAGCACGTCGTCGAGGCCGCGGTAGTCGGCGTGCACCAGGTCCACGCGGTCCTTCCAGGCGGCGAGGCGCCGGCGGGCGAGGGGCAGCACCTCGGCGTCGCGGTCGAGCCCGACGACCCGGTCCGCCCCCGCCTCGAGCAGCGCCGCCGCGTGCCCCCCGGTCCCCACCGTGCAGTCGACGACGAGGCCGCGCCCCGCCGGCTCGAGCAGCTCGACCGTCTCCGCCCGCAGGACCGGCTCGTGTAGGATCGTCGCCATCAGATGCCGTACTCCGACAGCTTCCGGGCATCGGCGTCCGTGAACGGCTCGTTCGCCATGCGCGTCGAGAAGCGCTCGTGATTCCATACGTCGAGATGGTCGAGCTGTCCCAGGACGTCCACCTCGCCCGCCATCGCCGCCGACTCGCGCAGCAGGGGGTGGATGGAGACCCGGCCCTGCTTGTCGATCTCGCCGGGCTGGCCGTAGTAGTTCACGAGGTCGACGTAGCGCGCGAGCTCGGGCAGCGACGGCGGCAGCGTCGCCAGCTTGCGCTCCATCTCCTCCCACACCGGCATCGGATAGATGTTGACGACCACGCCCTCGTGCTTGCGGGAGGTCACGTACACCTGGGTGCCGTACCGGTCCTGCATGGCGGACCGGAACGCCGCGGGGATCTTCAGTCGTCCCTTCTCGTCGATCTTGACCGAATAGTTCCCCCGAAGCACCACCAGACTCCACTGAGGTCCAATTAACTCCACCACACTATAGAGAACGACCACTGCCAGTGTCAACAAGTGTCGTGAAATCTATGACTTACGTTTTATCTTCGCGTTTCCGTTCGGCGGAGGAAGGACGACGGGAATCATGCTGCGGGCCGGACTGACGGGGCTGCCGTCGACGGGGAAGACCACGTTGTTCCGCCTGCTGACGCAGGCGTCCGGCGAATCCGCGCCGGCGGCGCGCCGGGCGGGGTCGCAGGTGGGCGTCGCGCAGGTGCCGGACCCCCGCCTCGATCGGCTGACGGCGCTCTTCGACCCGCGGCGCCGGGTGCCGGCCACGATCGAGCTGAGCGAGCTCGCGGGCCGCGGCTCGGCCGCCGCGATGCTCGACGTGTCGGGCTTCCGCAACGCCGACGCCCTGCTCCACGTGCTGCGGATGTTCCGGGACGAGCGGGTCCCGCACGCGTCGGGCAGCCTGGACCCGGCCCGGGACGCCCGGCAACTGGAGGACGAGCTGATCCTGGCCGACCTCGGGGTCGCCGAGCGCCGGGTCGAGAAGATCCGTCAGGACATGAAGAAGGGCCGGAGCCGCGAGCTGGACGCGGAGCTGCGCGTCATCGACGTCTGCCGGGCGGCCCTGGAGGACGGCCGGCCCCTGCGCGCGCTCGCCCTCGACGCGCCCGACGCCCGGCGGCTGCGGGGCTTCAGCTTTCTGTCCGCCAAGCCGTTGCTCGTCGTGCTCAACCTCGACGAGGCGGACGTGGCGGACCCGGAGGGGGCCGTCTCGCGGGCGGGCCTCGCCGGCACCCTGTCGGGAAGCAGGATCGAGACGGTGCCCGTCTGCGCGAAGATCGAGCTGGAGATAGCGGAGCTGCCGCCCGGAGACCGGGCCGGGTTCCTCGCCGACCTCGGCCTCGCCGACTCGGGGCTCGACCGGGTCGTCCGGGCGGCCTACCGGCTGCTCGGCTACATCTCCTTCTTCACGGTGGGGAAGGACGAGTGCCGGGCGTGGTCGATTCCGCGCGGGACGGCGGCGCAGGAGGCGGCGGGCGAGATTCACAGCGACATCGCGCGGGGGTTCATCCGCGCCGAGGTCGTCCACTACGACGCGCTGACGGCCCGGGACGGCTCGCACGCCGCGTGCCGCGAGCACGGGGAGGTGCGGCTCGAGGGCAAGGACTACGTGGTCCGCGACGGCGACGTCGTCAACTTCCGGTTCGCCACGTGAGCCCCGCCGGGAATCCCTCGACGAGATCGTGCGCGGCGCCGGGGCCCGCAAGGCGCGGCGCCCCGGCGCGTCCCCGACGATGACGCCCCCCGACCCCACCCGCGACGGCCTCACCCGCTCGGTCGGCGTCGTGGGCCTCGCCACCCTGACCAGCCGGGTGCTGGGACTGGTGCGGGACCAGGCCCTCGCCTATCGCTTCGGGGCCGGCGACCGGATGGACGCCTTCTTCGTGGCCCTGCGCATGCCCAACCTGCTGCGCGAGCTCTTCGCGGAAGGGGCGATGAACGCCGCCTTCGTGCCCGTCTTCACGCGGCGCCTGACCCGCGAGGGCCGCGAGACGGCGTGGCGGCTGGGGGCCCAGCTCATCAACGCCCTCGTGGTGGTCACCGGGGTCATCGCGGCCGCCGGCATCGTCTTCGCCGAGCCCCTGACCCGCCTGTTCGCGGCCGGCTACCAGGAGGTCCCCGGCAAGCTCGAGCTGACCGTGCAGTTGACCCGCATCGTCCTGCCGTTCTTCACCCTGGTCGCGGTCGCCGCCGCGTGCATGGGCATGCTCAACTCGCTGCGGCGCTTCTTCGTCCCCGCGCTATCGCCCGCCGCCTACAACGTCTGCCTGATCGCGGCCACCCTCGTCGTCGTGCCCCTGATGCCCGAGGACGGCATGGACCCCATCGCGGCGGTCGCGGGCGCGGTGCTCGCCGGCGGGGCGGGGCAGATCGCGGCGCAGTGGTGGGCGCTGCGCCGCGAGGGGTTCCGCTGGCGGCCCGCCCTGGACCCGGCCGACCGGGGCCTGCGCGAGGTCGTGGGGCTGATGGGGCCGGCGACGGTGGCGGGGGCGGCCCTGCAGGTGAACCTGGCCGTCAACACCTACCTCGCCACCGGCGAGGGCACCGGCGCCGTCAGTTGGCTTACCAACGCGTTCCGGCTGATGTACCTGCCGCTGGGGGTGCTCGGGGTGTCGATAGCGACGGTGACCCTGCCCGCGGTGTCCCGGCACGCCGCCGGCGGCGACCTCGCGGCGGTGCGGGAGACCGTGTCCCGCGGGCTGCGCCTGATGCTCGCGGTGATGGTGCCGGCGGCGGTCGGCCTCGCGGTGCTCGCGACCCCCATCGTGCGGCTCGTCTTCGAGTTCGAGCACGGCGAGTTCACCGCGGCCGACACCTCGGCGACGGCGCCCGCGCTGGTGTGCTACGCCCCGGGCATCGTCGGCTACGCGGCGGTGCGGCTGACCGCCCCGGTGTTCTACGCCTTCGGCAACAGCCTGACGCCGGCCCTCGTCAGCGTCGTCACCGTCGCCCTGAACGTCGTGCTGAATCTCGTCCTCGTGCGGATCATGGGGTATCCCGGGCTCGCGCTGGGCACGGCCCTCGCGTCGTGGTTCAACGCCGGCTGCTTGCTCGTGCTGCTGCACCGCCGGCTCGGCGGCATCGACGCGCGCCGCCTCGCGGACCGCTTCGCGCGAATCTGCCTCGCCGCCGGCGCCATGGGCGCGGCGGTCGGCGCCGTCGACGGCTTCGTCGAGGAGCTCGCGGCGGAGGGCGGCCTCCTGATCGAGGCGCTCGTGCTCGGCGGCGAGATCGCCCTCGGCCTGATCGTGCTGGCCGTCGCCGCCCGGCTCCTCGGCATCACCGAGCTCGACGAGGTCCGCGCGCAGATCCTCGGCCGGCTGCGCGCCGCGCGGCCGCCTTCCGGCGAAGACGGAGGGCGCCGGGAGTCTGCGCCCTGACCGCCCCGTGCGACGGTCCCCGTTGCATTCGAGGGGCGCTACATCCCGGCCGCGCCGCTCCGCCCCGGCCGGCCACCCCCGACCGTGGTACGATGGGCCGGCGATGCCCCGCGGGTACTACCATTCCCAGCCGTCCGGCATGTCGTTCGGCCCCGGTCCGATGACCCCGGCCGTGAAGATGCTGCTCTGGGCGAACGTCGGCGTCTTCGTGGCCGGCGCCCTCGTCCCGCCCCTCGGCCGCCTCCTCGTCGAGGCGTTCGGGCTGCGCCCCGAGGCGGTGGTGACGGGGCTGCGGTTCTGGCAGCCCGCCACCTACATGTTCCTGCACGGGAGCATCGGGCACATCTTCTTCAACCTGCTGGTCCTGTGGATGTTCGGGGTCCAGCTCGAGCGCCTGTGGGGACCGGCGTACTTCCTGCGCTTCTACCTGGTGACCGGCGTCGGGGCCGGGGTCGCCACCATCGTCGCGGGCCTGCTGCCGTTCGCGTTCAGCGACCCGACGTACCACGGCGTGACCATCGGCGCCTCCGGGGCGATCTACGGCCTGCTGATGGCGTTCGCCGTCTACTATCCGAACGCGCCGATCCTGGTGTTCTTCGTGTTCCCGATCCCGGCCCGGTACTTCGTGATGATCATCGGGGCCATCGCCTTCCTGTCGGTGCCGCGCGACGCCGGGGTCGCCCACGTCGCCCACCTCGCCGGGCTCGTCGTCGGCTACCTCTACCTCAAGGGTGGCACGGGGATCGGCCTGCCGCGGCTCGGCCGGTTCGGGCTGAAGGCCGAGATCAAGTACCGGTACCTCCAGTGGAAGATGGGGCGCCTGCGGCGCAGGTTCCGCGTCGTGCCGCCGCGCGACGACTGGGACGGCACGGTTCACTGACGCGCCCGGGCCGCGGGCAGCCCGTGGCGAAAGCCCCGCTGCATTCGAGCGGCGATGCATCCCGCCTGCCTGCGTTGTTCGTCGGTTGCATATCCCCCATATGCGCCCTCCTCACGCCTTGTCAGGCGGGCGCCTCGCTGCTCTCGTGCAACGCGGGGTCTCACCACGGGCCGCCAGCGCGAACGTGTCCGCGAGGGCCTCGATCTGGTGCGGGGCCCGCCCGGGGACGCGCACCACCTCGCCGTCGCGCACGACGACCTCGTCCCCCGCCAGCCGCAGCCTGAGCATCCCGTCGAGGACGTAGATCAGCTCCTCGCCGTCGTGGGCATGGAGCGGCACGAGGGCCCCGCGCTTCAGGTAGACCTGGGCCAGCGTCTGGCCGGCGCCGGCGACCGCCTTCCGCGAGATGAGGGCGGTGATCTTCTCGAGCGCCAGATCGTCCCACGCCGTCACCACGCCGTCGTATTCGCTGGCCATCGTCGGAAGCCGCGGCCGGCCGGCCGTGGGGGCCGGCCGTCGCCGCGATGCTATAATCTACCGCCAATGCGGGCCAGCCATCGGTCCCACCTTTGGCACGCAGGATTGCACCATGGAGCGCTCGACGGGCTCGGGGAACGCGCCTGCCGCGACTTCACAGCGGCTGTACGGCGGGCTGTCGCGGGATGAGCTGCTGCGGTTCTACCGCACGATGCTCATGGCGCGCCGCCTCGACGAGAAGGAGCTGCAGCTCAAGCGGCAGAGCAAGAGCTTCTTCCAGATCAGCGGGGCGGGCCACGAGGCGATCCAGGTGGCGGCGGGCACCCTGCTGACGGCGGGCCGCGACTGGTTCTTCCCCTACTACCGCGACCGGGCCCTCGCCCTGGCCCTGGGCATGACGGCCCGCGAGATGCTGCTCGCGGCGGTCGGCGCCGCTGCCGATCCGTCGTCGGGGGGGCGCCAGATGCCCGCCCACTGGAGCAAGGCGGCCCTCAACCTGGTCTCTCCGTCCAGCGCGGTGTCGACCCAGTGCCTCCACGCCGTGGGGTGCGCCGAGGCCTGTCAGTTCCTCCGTTTTCCCGACGTCGCGGACGCCGCCGGCGCCGGCTCGGAGGGCGACGTCGTCTACGTGTCGCTCGGCGAGGGAGGCACGAGCGAGGGCGAGTTCTGGGAGTCGCTGAACACCGCCTGCACGCGCCGGCTCCCGGTGATCTACCTGATCGAGGACAACGGCTACGCCATCTCGGTCCCGGTGGAGATACAGACCCCGGGCGGCGACGTCGCCCGCCTCGTGTCGGGCTTCCCGGGGCTCGAGGTCGTCAGCGTCGACGGCACCGACACCCTCGCGAGCGTCGAGGCGATGCGGCGGGCCCTCGCCTACGCGCGGGGCGGGCGCGGCCCGGTCCTCGTCAAGGCGGGCGTGGTGCGGCTGCACTCGCATTCCGAGTCGGACGACGACGGCCAGTACAAGAGCGAGGCGGAGCGCGAAGCGGATCGGACCCGCGACCCCATCACCCGGCTCGCCGCCTTCCTGACCGGGCACGAGATAGCGGACGACGCGGAGCTGGCGCGGCTGGCCGCGGGCGTGGACGACGAGATACGGACGGCCGCCGACGAGGCGCTGGCCGCCGCCCCGCCCGACCCCGCCACCGCGCTGCGCTACGTGTACTCGCCCGACGTGGACCCGGCGGCCGGGCGCTTCGACGTGCCCGGCGCCCCCGAGGGCGAGCCGATCACGATGGTGGCGGCCATCAACCGCACCCTCGAGGACGAGATGGCCCGCGACCCCCGCATCGTCGTGTTCGGGGAGGACGTGGCCGACTGCAGCCGGGCCGAGGTCCTGTCGGCGGTGCCGGGCAAGGGCGGGGTGTTCAAGGCCACCCTCGGGCTGCAGCGGCGGTTCGGGCGCGAGCGGGTGTTCAACTCGCCGCTGGCCGAGGCCAACATCGTGGGCCGGGCCGTCGGGATGGCCATCCGCGGGCTGAAGCCGGTGGTCGAGATCCAGTTCTTCGACTACATCTGGCCGGCGATGATGCAGATCCGCGACGAGCTGACGATGCTGCGCTACCGGTCGAACAACGCGTTCTCGTGCCCGCTCGTCATCCGGGCCCCGATCGGCGGCTACCTGCGGGGCGGATCGCTGTACCACAGCCAGTCGGGCGAGAGCATCTTCGCCCACTGCCCGGGGCTGCGCATCGCCTATCCGTCGAACGCGGCCGACGCGGCGGGGCTGCTGCGCACCGCCGTCCGCTGCGACGACCCGGTGCTGTTCCTCGAGCCCAAGCACCTCTACCGCCAGACCTACAGCAAGGCCGCGTACCACGGGCCGGACCACCAGGTTCCGTTCGCGCGGGCGAGCACGCGGCGCGAGGGGACCGACGTCGTCGTGATCACCTGGGGCTCGCTGGTCCAGCGGTCGCTGCTGGCGGCGGAACGGGCGGCCCGCGAGGACGTGAGCGTGCAGGTGATGGACCTGCGGACGCTGGCCCCCTGCGACTGGAGCGCCATCGCGGCGGCGGTGACCGCCACGAGCCGCGTGGTGGTGGCCCACGAGGACCAGTTGACGTGCGGGTTCGGGGCCGAGCTGGCCGCCCGCATCGCCGACGAACTCTTCGACCATCTCGACGCCCCCGTCAAGCGCGTCGGCGCCCTCGACTGCCCCGTCGCCTACCACCCCGACCTCGAGGAGGCGATCCTGCCGCAGCCCGACGACATCCTGCGGGCGATCACGGCCGCCGCCGCGTACTGACGGCCCCGGCGCGGTGCCCGCCCGCGACATCACCGATCTCCCCGACACGGACGACCGGCGCCTCGTTCCCGCTCCGGCTCCGCGGGACCGGGCCGGACGACGAAGAGGCGCATATCGTCGTTCGGGAGCCCGCGCCGGCTACCCTTGCCACGGAGGCGGCCCCCTGCTACGATTATGCGTTTGTGGCGGGCGTGGGAACGGCCATCCTATGGGCATGCACCGTGACCTGACGGCGACGGCGGACTGAGAGACACAGCCGCGCACGCTCGCCATCGGGGCTCACTATGCCCGACCCCGACGACCATTTTCTCGCGAGATCGCTCGAGGCCTTGCAGGAAAACGTGCGTCGAGCGGGTCCGGCCGCCTCCGCCGGGTACACGTTGATCGGGGCCATCCTCCTCCTCGGGGGGGTGGGGCACCTGGTCGATCGGTGGGCGGAGACCGAGCCGTGGTTCCTGCTCGCGGGTCTGTTGACGGGAATGGTGGTCGGGTTCTACGAGCTGGCGAAGACGGTCTGGAAGCCATGAAGTTGTCGGCCGCGCTGGCGGCGGGGTGCGTGCTCACCTGGGGAGCGGCGGCGGCATTGGCGCCGGAGGCGGCCACGCCGGCGTTGCTGGGAATGGCCGCACCGCTCCTGGTGGGACTGGCGACGATACGGCTCGTCGAACGGACGGTGCGCGCCGACGTGACCCGCCTCACGGCGCGAATGGCCGCCGCCTTCGCGGTGAAGCTGGTGTTCTACGCGGTGTACGTCTCCGTCGTCGTCGGGTTGCTCCGGGTCGAGCCCGTGCCCTTCACGCTCAGCTTCACCTTCTACTTCGTCGCCCTCCAGGTTTCGGAGGCGCTGTACTTCAGGACCCTGCTGGTGAACGCCGGCGCGACCCCGTCGGCGGGGCGCTGACGCGGCGCCGCCACCGGACATCATGATGAACGCCGCACAGCACGCCGAGGACGCGCACGTCGAGGACGCCCACGCCACCGCCGACCACGCCGCCGGCGGGCACGGCGAAGGCGAGTACGACGCGGGCGAGGTGATCATCGAGCACATCGCGAACAGCCCGCTCGACCACCCGATCCTGCACGGGCCGCACATCGCCGGCATCGACTTCTCGGTCACCAAGCACGTGATGATGCTGTGGCTGGTGGCGGGCTTCCTGTTCCTCGTCATCACCCTCGCGACGCGGCGCTTCCTCGCGCAGGAGCGTCCGATTCCGGCCGGGTTCATGAACGCGCTCGAGGCGGTGGTGCAGTTCGTCCGCGACTCGATGGTGCTGCCGAACGTCGGCGCGAAGTGGGTCAACACCTGGACGCCGCTGATCCTGACCCTCTTCGTGTTCATCCTGACCGCGAACGCGGTCGGCCTGGTGCCGATGTTCGAGGTGCTCGGCCTGGTCGACAAGGCGATTCTGCACACGTCGGAGGAGTCGCTGCTGAACAGCATGCTCCACGGCGGGGCCACCGCCACCGCCAACTACAACGTGACGGCGGCGCTCGCCACCATCACCTTCTTCGCGATCATCGTGGCCGGCAGCCTGGCCCACGGCTTCATCACGCACTGGAAGAACCTGGTGCCGCACGGCCTGGCCTGGCCCATCTACATCCTGCTCATTCCCATCGAGGTCATGGGCATGTTCGTCAAGCCGTTCGCCCTCACGATGCGGCTCGCCGCCAACATGAGCGGGGGGCACATCGCGATACTCGCGATCCTGTCGCTGGTCTTCATCTTCAACCAGCAGTTCGGAAGCCCGCTGCTCTCGGTGGGGGTCGGCGCCTTCGTCGGGGTGCCCCTGGCGACCGGCATCCTCGCCCTCGAGATCATCGTCGTCCTCGTCCAGGCCTACGTGTTCGCCCTGCTGACGTCGGTCTTCGTCGGCATGGCCATCAACGTGCACCACTAGCGACCACTTCCTCGAACCACGGCACGCTCATCGAAACGAGACGGCACACTCGAACGGAGGTTGACTGCATGGAACTGTTGTACATCGCCGGCGTTGCGATCGGTCTCGGCTTGATCGTCATTGGCGCGGGTCTGGGAATCGGGCGGTTCACGGCGGCCGCCGCCGAGAGCATCGCACGCCAGCCTTCGGCCGCCGCGCAGATCACGGGGGCCGTGCAGTTGCCGCTCTTCCTGCTCGAAGGGGTCGCGATTCTCGCCGAGGTCTTCGTCTTCGTCGTCGTCCTGATGCGGTGACCGGCGCATTCTCCGGAACGCGACGGGTGAAACCGCAGGAGGGAGCGACTCATGGATAATCCGCTGGTCCAGCCGGATGTCGGGCTGTACATCTGGACCATCATCACCTTCCTGACCCTGCTCTGGGCCCTGCGCAAGTACGCCTGGGACCCCCTGCTGCGGGCGCTCGACGCGCGCCAGGAGACCATCCGGAAGTCGCTCGACGAGGCCGAGCAGGCCCGGAAGGAGCTGGCGCAGGCCCAGGAGACGGCGACGAAGGTCATCACGGACGCGCGGGTCGAGGCCCAGTCCATCCTCGCCGAGAGCCGCAGCGCGGCCGAGGCCTTCAAGGAAGAGTCGAGGCAGCAGGCCGTGGCTGAGCGCGAGGCCGTGGTGGCGGCGGCCCAGCGCCAAATCCAGCAGGAGACGGCGCGGGCGATGCAGGAGATCCGCCGGGAGACGGTCGACCTGTCCCTGCAGATCGCCTCGAAGCTCATCCGCAAGAACCTCACGCCGGAAGACAACGACACCCTGATCAGGGAGTCGCTCGCCCAGATCGACGCACGGCACTAGACCCGGGGAGCCTGCAAGAGCCCGCGCTCCCGGCGCGGGCTCCCGGCCTCCGGCATCCGACCCGCTCTCCCGGGTCCACCATGGTGGTCCTCGTCTGGACACCGCGTGCTGGAGCGTATCGGATCATCAGCGTCAGGAAGGCCAATGAGCGGGAACGAACGCACTACGGACCGAGGTTTTGACGAGGATGCCGCTCCGGACCTCTCCACGGACGGCTGGCCGGAGCGGTTCGCCCAGGCGACGGTTCGCCGCGGCCGGCCGCGGATCGCGAACCCCAGGCGGTCGACCACGATCCGTCTCTCACAGGACGTGCTCGATCACTTCAAGGCTGGCGGCCCCGGTTGGCAGACGCGGATGAACGACGCTCTTCGCGAGTGGATCGCGAAGCACGACACCGCATGACGTGTCTCTGACCCGGCGGTCAGCGCAGGGCCGCCGAGCCGGCGCCGAGGCCCTCGATGGCGGTCGCGGCCGCCTCGGCGCTCGAGAAGAGGAACTGGGGATAGAGGCCGAACACGACGGTGCCGACCACCGCGACGACGAGGGCCGCGGTCATCGCGGGGCCGAGCGTCAGCGGCGAGGCGGCGGGGGCGGTCTCGTCGTTGATCCACATGAACACGACGACCCGCAGGTAGTAGTACAACGACACGGCGCTGTTGGCGACCGCGATCACGGCCAGCCACACGAAGCCGGCGTCGATGGCGGCGCCGAAGAGCCACACCTTCCCCATGAAGCCGGCGGTGGGGGGAATGCCGCCGAGCGACAGCATGAAGAAGAGCATGGCGAAGGCCATCATCGGGCTGCGCCGGGAGAGGCCCGCGAGGTCCTTCAGCTCGTCGCCGACGACGTCGCTGCGCCGCATCGCGGCGACGACCGCGAACGCCCCGAGCTGCATGAAGAGGTAGACGCCGACGTAGACGAGCATCGCGGCCACGCCGCGCTGGGTGCCGGCGACCACGCCCATCAGCAGATAGCCGGCGTGGGCGATGGACGAGTACGCCAGCATGCGCTTCAGGTTGCTCTGGGTCAGGGCGGCGATGTTGCCCACGGTCATGGTGACGACCGCGAGCCCCCAGAAGAGGGCCGTCCACTCCGCGCCGAGGGACGGGAGGCCCTCCATGAAGATCCGGATGAGCATGGCGAACGACGCCGCCTTCGACCCCACCGAGAGGAACGCGGTGACCGGGGTCGGTGCGCCCTCGTACACGTCGGGCGCCCACATGTGGAACGGCACCGCCGCGATCTTGAAGCCCATGCCGGCGGCCACGAGGACCACCGCGAGCACCAGCAGCGGGCTCGAGTCCTGCCCGGCGAGGGCGGCCGCGGTGCCCTCGAGGCCGGTGGTGCCGGTGACCCCGTAGAGGATCGACATGCCGTAGAGCAGGACCCCCAGCGAGAACGCCCCGAGGAGGAAGTACTTGACGGCGGCCTCGTTGGACCGCGGGTTGGGCTTGAGATAGCCGGCGAGCACGTAGAACGAGACCGCCATCGTCTCGAGCCCGATGAACAGGGTGATCAGGTCCATCCCGCTCGCCATGAACATCATGCCGAGGGTGGCGCAGAGGATGAGGAAGTAGTACTCGCCGGCCCGCAGGCCCTCGACGCGCAGGTAGGGCGACG
Source organism: Vicinamibacterales bacterium (assembly GCA_965204675.1). GTDB lineage: Bacteria > Acidobacteriota > Vicinamibacteria > Vicinamibacterales > UBA8438 > JAJEEA01. The sequence goes on along the minus strand of OZ242003.1, from coordinate 1,697,165 downwards.
ACATGAGCATCGTCACCGCCGCCGACCCGAGGGCCACGACCTTGAAGAACGCGGCGAACCCGTCGATGGCGAGCAGCCCCTTGGACGCGGTCACGTCGAGGCCGGCGAACGCCGCCACCCAGTACAGGCTCGCGGCCACCGTGGCGAGGGACACCCCGAGGAGCACGTCGTCGCGGCGCGGCGTCACCACCGACAGCAGGAGGACCACGAGGGCCCCGCCGGTGACCACGATCTCCGGCAGGATGTAGTAGAAGTCGAGCGCGGAGAATCCCTCGGGCATTATCGGGCGCCCCCGCGCACCGGCGCGCCGGCGTCATCGGACCCGTCGCCCCGGGCGAGCGCCACCGGCGCCGCCGCCTCGGAGCGCTCCGCGTTGACCGGGTCGTACTCGCTGTCGACGCGCGACATCACGTGGTCGACCGAGGTGTCGAGGCGGTCGATGAACGGCTTCGGATAGAGCCCTATCCACACCGCGAGGATGATGAGCGGCACGAAGGTCGCCCACTCGCGGATGCTGAGGTCCGGCAGGTTCTCGTTCTTCGGGTTGTCGATGGTGCCGAACATGGTCCGCTGGTAGAGCCACAGCATGTACGCCGCCCCGAGCACGATGCCCGTCGCCGCCGCCGCCGCCCACCACATGTTGACGACGAAGATGCCCTGCAGTATCAGCACCTCGCCGATGAACCCGTTGAGGGTCGGCAGCCCGATGGACGACATCGTCATGATCAGGAACACCGCCGCGAAGGCCGGCATGATCTTCGACAGGCCGCCGTACTCGGCGATCTCGCGCGTGTGCCGGCGCTCGTAGACGATGCCGACGATGAGGAAGAGGGCGCCGGTGGAGATGCCGTGGTTCAACTGCTGCACGATGCTGCCGGTGATGCCGACGGGGGTCAGGGCGAACATGCCGAGCATGACCAGGCCCATGTGGCTGACGCTCGAGTACGCGACGAGCCGCTTCCAGTCGTGCTGGGCCATCGCCACCAGCGCCCCGTAGATGATGCCGATGATGGACAGCGCCGCCACCCACGGCACGAACGCCACCGTCGCCTCGGGCAGGATGGGCAGCGAGAAGCGGATGAAGCCGTAGGTGCCCATCTTCAGGAGCACCGCGGCCAGGATGACCGAGCCCGCGGTGGGGGCGTCGGTATGGGCGTCGGGCAGCCAGGTGTGGAACGGGAACATCGGCACCTTGACCGCGAACCCGAGGAAGAAGGCGAGGAAGACCCACCACTGCAGGTCGAACGGCATGTTCAGCTCGTGGAACTGCGTGATGTCGAACGCGTAGACCCCGGTCACCGACTCGCTGTAGAAGTAGACGGCGAGGATGCCGAGCAGCATGACGACGCTGCCGACGAGGGTGAACAGGAAGAACTTGATGGCCGAGTAGAGCCGGTTGTCGCTGCCCCAGATGCCGATGAGGAAGTACATCGGCACCAGCATGACCTCCCAGAACACGAAGAACAGCAGGAAGTCGAGGGCGATGAAGGCGCCGATCATGCCGGTCTGCAGCACCAGCATGAAGACGTAGTACTCCTTGACCCGGACGGTGATGGCGGTCCACGACGAGAGGATCGCGATGATCCCCATCAGGGTCGTGAGCAGCACCAGGAGCGCGCTGAACCCGTCGACGCCGAGGTGATACTCGGCCCCGATGGACGGAATCCACGGCAGCCGCTCGACGAACTGCCAGTACTCGGGGCCCGCCGCGTCGAACGAGAACCACAACGGCAGCGACACCAGGAAGCCGGCCCCGGCCGTCACGTTCGCGATCCAGCGGATGGTGTCCTCGTTGCGCTTGTTCACGAACAGCAGGATCACGGCGCCGGCCAGCGGCGTGAACATGATCAGCGACAACAGATAGGGGAAGTTGCTCATGAGCCGATTCTCGATGCGGTCTCGGGCCCGGCAGGGCCCCGCTCGTTACTGCTGCCCGAAGTAGCGGGCGGCGAGGTACAGGGTCACGAACGCGAAGACCCCGAACAGCGCCGCGACCGCGTAGTTCTGTATCAGGCCGGTCTGCGCGTGCCGGAACCGGTAGCTGCCCTCGGCGCAGATCCGGCCCACGAGATTCACGAGCCCGTCGACGACGTACTTGTCCACGACGTGCGACACCCACGCCGACGCCCGGGTGGTCCAGCCGGTGCCGTTCACGGCCCCGTCGACGACGTTGCGGTCGACGGTCCACAGCCCCCTGGCGCTGCCCATCGTCCCCTTCACCGCGGTCGCGTCGTAGAGCTCGTCCACGTAGTACTTGTTGGTCAGCACCCGGTGGGCGCCCGCGAAGTCGGATGCGAGCCGCTCCGACTCCTCGGGGCGCTGCACGTAGAGCCGCCAAGCGAAGGCGATGGCGCCGGCCGCGACGAGGACCGACAGGGCCATGAGCCCCCACTCGATGGCGTAGTGGTGCTCCTCCTCCGCGGCGTGCGCGGCCCCGGCGACGAAGCTCGGCTCGAGGAAATGCTCGATCCAGTTGTACCCGCCGAGGGCCGCCGGCACGCCGACGAAGCCGGCCACGATGGCGCCGATGGCCAGCAACTGCAACGGCAGCGTCATGAGCTTCGGCGACTCGTGCGGCCCGTGCCAGGCGTGGCCGTGCGCGTCGTCATCGCCGTGCGCGTCGCCATCGCCGGCCGCATCGCCATCGCCGTGCGCATCACCGCCGCCGCCGTGCGCCTCGTGCTGGGCCCCGGCGTAGCCGGCGCCGCCCCACGCCGGGCCGCGGTACTCGCCCCAGAACGTCATGAACATCAGGCGCGCCATGTAGAACGCGGTCATCCCCGCGGTGACCGCGGCCAGCGCCCAGAGCCAGCGGCTCTCGAGGAACGTCCGGTAGAGGATCTCGTCCTTGCTGAAGAAGCCCGAGAACGGCGGGATGCCGGCGATGGCCAGGGTGCCGATGCCCATCGTCATGAAGGTCACCGGCATGTACAGCCGCATGGCCCCCATCCTGCGCATGTCCTGCTCCTCGTTCATCGCGTGGATGACCGAGCCGCTGCCGAGGAAGAGCAGGGCCTTGAAGAAGGCGTGGGTCATGAGGTGGAACGCGCCGGCCGCGAAGGCGCCGACCCCGGTGGCCAGGAACATGTAGCCGAGCTGCGAGACCGTCGAGTACGCCAGCACCCGCTTGATGTCGGTCTGCACGAGCCCGATCGTCGCCGCCATCAGCGCCGTCAGCACCCCGATGACGGCGACGATGAACATCACCTCGGGGGCGTGCGTGAACAGGACCGCGTTGCGGGCGACCATGTAGACGCCGGCCGTGACCATGGTGGCCGCGTGGATGAGCGCGGACACCGGGGTGGGGCCCTCCATGGCGTCGGGCAGCCACACGTAGAGGGGAATCTGCGCGCTCTTGCCGACCGCGCCCACGAACAGCAGCAGGCAGATGAGCGAGATGACCCCGAACGTCCCCTCCTCGATCGGCATCCCCGCCGCCGCCTCGGCCACCGCGCGGAAGTCGAGGGTGCCGAACGTGAAGAAGACGAGGAAGATGCCGAGGATGAACCCGAAGTCGCCGATGCGGTTGACGACGAACGCCTTCTTGCCGGCGTCGGCCGCGCTCTTCTTGTGGTACCAGTAGCCGATGAGCAGGTACGAGCAGAGCCCGACCCCCTCCCACCCCACGAACATGACGAGGAAGGTGCTGCCGAGCACCAGCGTCAGCATGAAGAAGCAGAAGAGGTTGAGGTAGCAGAAGAACCGCACGTAGCCGCCCCGCGGCTCGTGGTCCATGTAGGCGACCGAGTAGACGTGGATGAGGAACCCGATGCCGGTGACGATGAGGCTCATCATCCCCGACAGGGGGTCGAGCCGGAACGCCCACGGCACCTCGAACGCGCCGATGCCCGACGCCGTCTCGAGGGCGATCGGGGGAATCCACTGGGCGAGCTCGACGACGTGCTCCCGGTGCTCCTGCCCCAGCAGCAGCACGAACGCGTAGAGCGACAGGAGCAGCGCGCCGCCCATGGTGCCGCAGGCGATGTATGCCGCGGTCTGCTTGCTGAAGTAGCGCACGCCGAAGATCCCGTTCAGGGCGGCGCCGATGCCGGGCAGCACGGGGATGAGCCAGATGAGATCCATCGTCTGTCGTGATTGATGTCGGGGGGAAGAGGCGTCGCGCGCTACCAGCGCATGATGTTCATCTCGTCGATGTTCACGGTCTCCTTGTTCCGGAAGAAGGCCAGGAGGATGCCCAGCCCGACCGCGGCCTCGGCCGCCGCCACCGCGATGACGAACACCACGAACACCTGGCCGGCGAGGTTCTCCAGGTACCGGGCGTGCGCCACGAGATTGATGTTGACGGCGTTGAGCATCAGCTCGATGGCCATGAAGATGATGATGACGTTGCGCCGCACGAGGACGCCGATGACCCCGATGCTGAACAGCGCGGCCGACAGGACCGTGTAGTGCGCCGGCGTGATTTCCATCGTCTACGACTCTCGTCTCGCCAGCACGATGGCCCCGACCATCGCCACCAGCAGCAGCACCGACGCCACCTCGAACGGAATCAGGTAGTCGGTGTAGAGCAGCCAGCCGAGCTCCTCGGTGTTGCCCGCGCCGGCGAGGGGGCCGGCGGCGGCGGGCGCCGGCGCCGGCGTCACGCGGCCGTAGCTGTAGACCACGATGCCCGCCAGCTCGAGCAGCACCGCCCCCGAGAGCGCGAGCCCGAGCCGGGCCAGCCGGCGGGGGTCCTCGTGCGCCTCGGGGGCCCGCTTCAGGTTCACGAGCATGACCACGAACAGGTACAGCACGACGATGCCGCCCGCGTACACCAGCACCTGGATGACGGCCAGGAACTCGGCCCGGAGCACGACGTAGAGGACCGCCACGCAGAGGAAGTTGAGGACGAGGAACACCACGCTGTGCACGGTCTTCGGGGTGGTGATGACGGCGACCCCCAACCCGAGAATCAGGACCGCGAGCGTGTAGAAGGCGATTGCTTCGGCCATGGGTCTACTGGAGCAGCACCTTGAGGACGCCGGTCACCACGATGTTGCCGATGGCGATGGGGATGAGGACCTTCCATCCCAGCCGCATGAGCTGGTCGTAGCGGTAGCGCGGCAGCGTGGCCCGGATCCAGATGAAGATGTAGAGGAACACGAACATCTTCCCGAAGAACCAGATCCAGCCGGGAATCAGGTCGAGGAACGCCAGCGCCTCGACGTTGGGGAACGGCCGCAGCCAGCCGCCCCAGAACAGGATCGCGACCACCGCCGAGATGACGATCATGTTGGCGTACTCGGCGAGGAAGAACAGCGCGAACCGCATGCCGCTGTACTCGGTGTGGAAGCCGCCGGTCAGCTCCTGCTCGGCCTCGGGGAGGTCGAACGGGGCCCGGTTGGTCTCGGCGAGCCCGCCGATGAACACGAGCGCGAAGGCCACCGGCTGCACGAACGCGAACCACAGGCCGGCCTCCTGCTGGGCCTCGACGATGCCGACCATGCTCAGGGTGCCGGCGGTCAGGATGACGCTGACGAGGGTCATCGTCACCGCGATCTCGTAGCTGATGAGCTGGGCCGACGCCCGCAGGCTCGCGAGCAGCGGGTACTTGCTGTTCGACGCCCAGCCGGCGAGGATGATGCCGTAGACGCCGATGGACGTCACCGAGATGATGAACAGCAGGCCGACGTTGATGTCGGTGATGTAGAACAGCTCGTCGCCGCCGAACGGCACGACCGAGAACACCACCAGGGCCGGCACCAGCGACAGGATCGGGGCGAGGGTGAACATCGCCCGGTCGGCCCGGACCGGGGTGATGTCCTCCTTGAGGATGAGCTTGATGGGGTCGGCGATGGCCTGCAGCACCCCGTAGGGCCCGACCCGCATGGGCCCCAGCCGCGACTGCGCCCACGCGATGACCTTGCGCTCGAGCAGGGTCATGAACGTCACGGCCACGAGCACCGCGTTCAGCAGAATGGCGATCTTCGCCAGCGGGATGACGATGGTGTCGATCATCTATCTGTCGACCTCGCCGAGCACGATGTCTATGGTGCCGATCAGGGCCACCACGTCGGCCACGAGGTGCCCGATGATCAGCGGCCGCAGGCCCTGCAGGTTGCAGAACGACGGGGGCCGGACCCGGAACCGGTAGGGGTTGGTGGCCCGCCCGTCGCTCACGATGAAGTAGCCGAGCTCGCCCTTGGGCGACTCGATGGCGTGGTACGTCTCGCCCGCCTTCGGCTTGATCAGGCGAGGCACCTTGCCCATGATGGGCCCCTCCGGCAGCCCGTCGAGGGCCTGCCGGATGATGCGGATCGACTGCCGGAACTCCTCGAGCCGGATCAGGTACCGGTCGTAGGTGTCGCCCCGGGTGCCGAGGGGCACGAGGAAGTCCATCTCGTCGTAGGCGGCGTAGGGCTCGTCCTTCCGGACGTCGCGGTAGACCCCGGACCCGCGCAGGGGGGGGCCGCACAGCCCCAGCCCGATGGCGTCCTCGGCCGAGATGACCCCGATGTCGCGCGTGCGCTCCAGCCAGATGCGGTTGTTGGTCAGGAGCGTCTCGTACTCGTCGATCTTCCCCTCCATGAGATCGCAGAACGCCCGGACCTTGACGTCCCACCCGGTCGGGATGTCGAGGGGGAGCCCGCCGATGCGCATCGAGTTGTAGGTGAGCCGGGCCCCGCAGTAGTCCTCGAAGAGGTCGAGGACGAGCTCGCGCTCGCGGAACGCGTAGAGGAACACGGTCATCGCCCCGATGTCCATGGCGTGGGTGCCCAGCCAGAGACAGTGGCTCGCGATGCGCTGCAGCTCCGCGAGGACCGTGCGGATGTAGCGGGCGCGCCGGGGCACCTCGATCTCCATCAGCTTCTCGACGGTCTCGCAGTAGCCGAGGTTGTTGGTGGCCGCCGCCACGTAGTCCATGCGGTCGGTCAGCAGGATGATCTGCGTCCAGTCGCGGTTCTCGCTGAGCTTCTCGATGCCGCGGTGGATGTAGCCGATGACGACGTCGGCGTCGACGACGCGCTCGCCGTCGAGGCGCAGCACCACCCGGAGCACGCCGTGCGTGCTGGGGTGCTGCGGCCCCATGTTGATGACGAGCTCGTCGGTGTCGAAGATGGGCGCCGCCGCGGGCGCCGCCGCTGCCTGGGCAGTCATGGTTGGGTCACTCGATCTCGGCCTCGTCGCGGACGTTGCGCAGGCGCAGCCACTCCATCGGGCTCTCGAGCAGCAGCTCGCCCGGCCCCTCGAGCGGGTAGTCCTTGCGCTGCGGGTGCCCCTGCCATTCCGGGGGCATGAGGATCCGGCGCAGATCGGGATGCCCGGTGATGTTCACCCCGAACATGTCCCACACCTCGCGCTCCAGCCAGTTCGCGGCCGGCCACAACCCCGTGACCGACGGCACCGGCTCGCCGGCCGCCGCCCGCACCTTGACCCTCACCCTCTGCCGGCGCCGGGTCGAATACAGGCAATACACTACATCGAAACGCTTCTCGCGGGGCGGCCAGTCGGTGGCCGTGAGGTCGGCGCAGTAGTCGAACGACCCCTCGTCGGAGTCCTTGAGGAAGGCGGCGACCTCGGGCAGGGCCTCGGGCGTGACGATGACCGTCCAGTCGCCGACCCACCAGGAGAGCTGCTGGATGCGGTCGGGCAGCGCGGCCTCGAGGGCGGCCAGGAACGCGGGCTTCCCGAGGTCGTCCGGCGGCGGCGGATCCGTCGGCCCCTTGGGCGCCTCGGGCGGCGCCTTCGGCTTCGGCTTGGGCCGGGGCTTCGCCGCGGCGGCCGGCTTCGACTTCGCAGCCGCGGCGGCCGGTTTCGCGCCAGCGGCGGTCGGCTTCGCGGTGGCGGCCGGCTTCGGCTTCGCGGCCGGCTTGGCCGCGGAAGCGGCTTCCGACCCCTCGGCCGGGGATGCGGCGGCCGGCGCGGCCCGCTTCGCCGCGGCGGCGGCCGGGCCGGCTCCCGAAGCGGCTTCCGACGGCGGCCCGGCCTCGGGCGGCCGCGCACTGGGCGATTCGGCCGCCGGTTCACCCGATTTCGGTTCGTCTGCCATGGTCCAGGAAAACTCCGGCTGCCCCGCTGGCCCGGCGTCGCGGAACGGAGCCGCCTCGCCGGAGAACGTCGACGGCCTCTCGCGCGCGGCCGCCGCCGCTCACGCGTCCCCGGCTCAGGCCCACTCCAGCGCGCCCTTGCGCCACGCGTAGACGTAGCCCAGCACCAGGATGAACAGGAAGACGAGCATCTCGATGAGGCCGAACAGGAGCAGCTCGTCCATGATGACCGCCCACGGGAACATGAACACGGTCTCGATGTCGAAGATCACGAACAGCATCGCGATCAGGTAGTAGCGGACGCTGTAGCGGTCGCGCGCGTCGGTGGCCGGCTCGATGCCGCACTCGTAGGGCTCGAGCTTCACCTTGTTGTAGCGCGACGACTGGATCAGCGACGAGACGATCAACGTGAAGATGGCGAAGCCGATCGCGACGAGGACGAACAGCAGGACCGGAACATACGCCTCGATCATCGGATCTCACCCCGTGTACAGTCCGTTGCGACCGGATGAATCGACACCCCCTGCGAGCGCAAGCCGTTTGCCCGGAGAGCTTCGATGCGGCGGGGTCGGTCGCGGAAGCCGAAATCTTATAGCATGCGCGCGCGGGGGGTCAACAACGGCGGGCGACCGGCGGACGCCGCCCCGCCGTCCCGCCGGCGGCACCCGCCGGTCGCGGACCCGCCGCCGCGACGGCGCCGGCCGGCCGTTCGCGGCGCACGCCGCCGATGAGAAAGCGGCTATACTTCGGGGGGTGGAGTCAGGCTGGAGGATTCTGCGCATGCAGCGACCGGCGGCCCGGCGGGCGAACCGCCGCCGCACGCCCCGATTTCGCCGCCCCGGACTCGCGGCGGCCCTCGCGGCCTCCGCCTGCCTGGCCGGCGTGCTCGCGGCCCCGCTCCGGGGACAGGACAACGAGCGGGCCCTGTTCGTGAGCGTCCTCGACGAGGACGGGGCGCCGGTGCCGGACCTCGCCCCCGCCGAGTTCGTGGTCGAGGAGGACGGCGTCGAGCGCGAGGTCCTGCGGGCGGGGCCGGCGCGGACCCCGATGCAGGTGGCGGTGCTCGTGGACACGAGCGCGTCGGCGGCGTTCGCCATCCGGGACATCCGCAACGGCCTGGAACGGCTGTTCCCGGTCCTCGCGGTACGGAACGACGTCGCCCTCATCAGCTACGGCGGCCCGCCCCGCGTCCTCGTGGAGTCGACCCGCCGCCTCGACCGTCTCCGCGACGGCATCGGCCTCGTCTTCTCGTACCCCGAGAGCGCCGCCTACCTCCTCGACGCGCTCGTGGAGACGGCGCGGGGGTTCGAACGGCGCGAGGCGGCCCGGCCGGCGATCGTCGTGGTGGCCTCGGAAGGCCTCGACTTCAGCCGATACGACTATCAGCGGACCCGCGAGGCGCTCCAGGCCTCGGGGGTCGCGGCCCACGTGGTCGTGGTGCAGGAGCGGGGCAACACCGCGTTGCGCCGCGATCCGTTCGGCTTCTCGGGCGACGTCATCCAGCGCGACCGGGCCCTCGCGCAACTGCCCGAGGCGACCGGCGGCCAGCGCCACGACCTGCTGCTGAGCACCGCGGTGCCCGACGCGATGGACGCCCTCGCGGACGTGATGACGAACCAGTACCGCGTCGTGTACTCGCGGCCGCCCGGCCTGATCCCGCCCGAGGCGATCTCGGTGCGGATGCGGCGGGCGGACCTGACGGCCCGTGGAACCCCGGACATCTGGACAGGAGACGGCAGCCCATGACGACCGGACTTCGAGCGCCGACCGGCGCCTCCCGGCGCCGCCGACCCGCCGCGCGCCTCTCCCCCCCGGGCTTCGGGACCGGCCGCGGCCGCCCCGGAGCCACGCGCCCGGGCCGCCGCCGGCCGGGGGCGGGCGGCGAGAGCGCGGGGCGCTTCCGCCTCGTCCTGGCCGCGGCGGCCATCGCCGGACTGGCCGCGACGGCCGCGGCGCGCGCCCAGGAGGCGGCGTCGCAGGAACCGTCCTTCCGAGCCGGCGTCGACCTCGTCTCGCTGAACGTCACCGTGACCGACCGCAGCAGCCGCTACGTCACCGATATCGACGTCGAGCGGTTCCAGGTCTACGAGGACGGCGCGCTGCAGGACATCACGTTCTTCACCCGCACCCAGCTCCCCATCGCGCTCTCGCTGCTGATGGACACGAGCGCGAGCATGACCGAGCGGATGGAGACCGCCCAGCAGGCCGCCATCGGGTTCTCGGAGCGGCTGCGCGAGGAGGATCTGGCCAGCGTCATCGACTTCGACAGCCGGGTCGAGATCCGCCAGGGCTTCACCAACTCGGTCGACGAGCTGGCGGCGGCCATCCGCCGCACGTCGGCGGGCGGCTCGACCTCGCTCTACAACGCCATCTACATCTCGCTCAAGGAGCTCGGCAAGATCGCGGCGGCCGCCACCGGCGAGATCCGGCGGCAGGCCATCGTCGTGCTCTCGGACGGCGAGGACACCTCCAGCCTCGTCGACTTCGACGAGGTCCTCGAGCTCGCCAAGCGGTCCGACACCGTCATCTACTCGATCGGGCTGCGCTCGCGGGACATCCGCACCCGGCGCGGGTTCCGCGAGGCCGACTTCGTGCTGCGCCAGCTCGCGCAGGAGACCGGCGGCCGGGCCTTCTTCCCGCAGCGCGTGGAGGATCTGGCGGACATCTACGGGCAGATATCCGACGAGCTGTCGAGCCAGTACACCCTGGGGTACACGTCGAAGAACCCGCTGCGCGACGGCCAGTGGAGGCGGCTCGTCGTCCGAATCGACCAGCCCGAGGTCGCGGCGCGGACGAAGCAGGGCTACTACGCGCCGAGGATGAACTAGCCGCGGACGCCGCGGGCCGGGCGGGGCCGCGGGCGAAGACCGGCGCCCCCCCGGCGGCGCCGGGACCCGACCCGGGGGTCGCCGGGCGGGCGGGCGGTCACGAACCCATGACGATTCTCCCGCTTCTCCTCTACTTCACCGCGGGCGCCGTCTACGCCGTGTTCTTCGTGCGGCGCAGCCCGCGCGCGGGACGGCTCGCGACCGCCTCGCTGTCCGCCGCCGCCTTCGTCCACACGTTCGTCATCGGCATGCGGACGGTCGAGATGGGCCACCTCCCGTTCGTGGACACCGCCTCGGCGATCTCCGCGTTCGTGTGGCTGCTCGCGGTCGCCTACCTCTACACCGAGGTCACCACCGACGAGCGCGCCCTCGGCGTCTTCATCGCCCCCCTGCTGGTGGGGCTGCAGACCATCTCGAGCCTGAGCGCGACGGTGAGCGAGCCCGCCCCCATCCTCGACAGCCCCCTGCTCGCGGCCCACGTGCTCTCGCTGCTGTTCGCCTACGCCGCCTTCGCGCTCGCGTGCGTCGTCGGCATCACCTACGTCCTGCTGTTCCGCGAGCTGAAGTCCAAGCAGCTCGGGTTCTTCGCGGCGAGGCTGCCCTCCCTGCACGCGGTGGACGCGATGAACGGCCGCGCGGTGGGCATCGGGTGGCTCTTCCTGACCGTCGGCCTCGCCGTCGGCGTGGTGTGGGTGTTGCGGCTCCAGCCCGGCACGTCGGACCCCCGCGTGCTCGCGATGTCGCTCTCCGACCCGAAGATCTTCATGGTGGTGCTGGTCTGGGCCGTCTACTCGTTCGAGCTCTATGCCCGCCGGGTCATCGGATGGAGCGGCCGCCGCGCCGCCTGGCTGTCCACCCTGGGATTCTCCATCGTCCTCGTGACCCTGGTGCCGGTGGGGTACTTCCTGACGGAGAGCCACAACTTCTGATCCGGGCATGAACCTGCTGCTGCTGGGCGTGAGCCACCACACGGCGCCCGTCGACCTGCGCGAGCGGGTCGACTTCTCGAAGCGCGGCGTCGTGACCGCGTTGCGGGAGCTCGCGCTGCGCCCGTCGCCGGCCGAGTCGGTGGTGCTGACGACCTGCAACCGGTCCGAGATTTACGTCGCGTGCGAGGACCCCGAGGCCGCGCGCGACGACCTCGCCGGCTTCATGAGCGGGTTTCACGAGGTTCCCGGGGACCAGCTCGCGCCGCACCTGTACGCCCGCACCGACGGCGAGGTCGCGCAGCACCTGTTCCGGGTCGCGGCGGGGCTCGACTCGCTCGTAGTCGGCGAGCCGCAGATCTTCGGCCAGGTCAAGGACGCCTACGCCACCGCGGCGAGCGAGCAGTGCACCGGCACCCTGCTGAACAAGCTCTTCCCCTGGTCGTTCACGATCGGCAAGCGGGTCCGCGCGGACACCGGCCTGGGCGAAGGGGCGGTGTCGGTCGGCTACGCCGCGATCTCGCTCGCCCGGAAGATCTTCGGCGACCTCGAGGGACTCTCGGTGCTCGTGGCGGGCGCGGGCGAGATGGCGGAGCTGACCGCGACCCACCTGCGGTCGCAACGGGTGCGGCGCATCGCCGTCGCCAGCCGCACCCTCGCGCGCGCCTCCGAGCTCGCCGGCAAGGTCGAGGGGGTCGCGGTGGACTGGTCGGCCGTCGACGACGAGCTACTGCGGGTGGACGTGGTGGTGACGGCCACCGGCGCCGCCACCCCCGTCCTGACCCGGGCGCGGCTCGAGGAGGTCATGCACGCGCGCCTGAACCGGCCGCTGTTCGTCATCGACATCGGCCTCCCGCGCGACGTCGACCCCGACTGCGGCGAGCTGGAGCAGGTGTTCCTCTACAACATCGACGACCTCCGCACCATCGTCAGCGAGAACCTGGCGCGGCGGCAGGAGCAGACGACCCGGGCCGAGACGATGGTCTCGGACGCGGCCGGGGAGTTCGTCGCGTGGCTCCGCTCCCGCGGGGCCATCCCCACCGTGGTGGCCCTGCGCCGCCGGTTCGAGGCGGTGCGCCGGGCCGAGCTCGAACGCCTCGAGCCCAAGCTGAACCGGTTCACCCCCGAGGCGCGGGCCCGGGTCGAGGAGATCACGCGGCTTCTCGTCCAGAAGCTGCTGCTGACGCCGACCGAGCGCCTCAAGTCGGCCGGCGACGCGGCGACCGCGACCCGGTACGCCGAGACCGTGACCCGGCTCTTCGATCTGGACGGAAACGGTTCCGGCCCCGACGGGGAGGACTCCGCCTCCCGCGCCGTCGGGATCGGCGGGGCGCCGGCACCGTCCGCGTCGCCGAAGACCCCGGTGGCCTCGTGAACCGGCTGAGGCTCGGGACCCGCGGAAGCGACCTCGCGCTCTGGCAGGCCAACGCGGTGGCGGCCCGCGTTCGCGCCCGGAGCGGACGGGAGTGCGAGCTGGTGGTCATCACCACCACCGGCGACCGGCTCCGCGAGGCCAACCTGTCGCAGGTCGGCGGCAAGCGCGTCTTCGTCAAGGAGATCGAGCAGGCGCTCGTCCGCGGCGACATCGACCTCGCCGTCCACAGCGCCAAGGACATGCCGGCGGAGCTGTCGGCCGGGCTCGCGATTGCCGCGGTCCTGCCGCGGGCGGACCCCCGGGACGCCGTCGTGCTGCCGGCCGGGGTCGCGCCGCCGTCCACGCTGTCGGCGGTGGGAAACGGCCCGGACGGCGGCGCCGCCCCCCGCGTCGGCAGCGGGAGCGTCCGGCGGGTCGCGCAGTTGCGTCGGGCATGGCCCCGCGCCGAGTTCGGCCTCGTGCGCGGCAACGTCGGCACGCGGCTCCGCAAGCTGGACGCGGGCGACCACGACCTGCTCGTGCTCGCGGTGGCAGGGCTCGAGCGGCTGGGCCTCGGCGGCCGCGTCTCGATGCCGATCGACGCGGACGCCTGCCTGCCCGCGCCGGGGCAGGGCATCGTGGCGGTCGAGACCCGCGCCGGCGACACCGACACCGGGTCGGCCCTCGCCGCCGTCGACGACGCACCGACGCGCGCCGCGTTCACGGCCGAGCGCGCCCTCGTCACCACCCTCGGCGGCGGGTGCCACGCGCCCATCGGCGCCCTCGCGGAGGCTGACGGCGACCGCCTGCGCCTGCGGGCGATGGTGGCCTCCCTCGACGGGGCGCAACACCTCCGCCGCGAGGCCGCGATGTCCGCCGATGCGGCGCAGGCGCTCGGGGCGAAGGTCGCCCGCGGCCTGCTCGCGGACGGCGCCGGGCCCATTCTGGAAGCGGCCCTGCGCGCCGCGGCCGGCGAAGGCTGAGCGACCCGGTCCGCCGATGCGGCGCCGACGCCGGCGCTCGGGGCGAGGGTCGCCCGCGGCCTGCTCGCGGACGGCGCCGGGCCCATTCCGGAAGCGGCCCTGCGCACCGCGGCCGGCGAAGGCCGATCAACCCGCGGCGCCCGCGTCGAACCGGGGGGAGACGAGCGAGCCGTCGTCGATCGGAAGTCCCACCCGCACGACCCGTCCCGACCCCGCTCCCACCGCCTCGACGTACTTGTAGAGGGCGCCGTCGGACGCGCGGGGAGCGATGGGGTGCTCGGTGACGCTCCGCCCCTCGGCCGCCGACCCCCCATCGCCCCCGTCGCTCGAACCGCTCGAGTAGGTCGCGCCGCCGCCCGGCGCCAGGACTCGAATCTCGCCGGTGGGGGTCGAGCGCACGATGCGCCGCAACCTCGCGTCGACCTCGTCCGGGGACCACCCGGCCGCCTCGGCGCCCGCCACGAACGCATCCACGAGGGTGGCCTGGACCACCAGTTGCCGGCCGAGGATCGCCTCGAAGACAGGCCGGATCTCGGCGAGCTTGTCGGTGTGGGCGGCGCTCAGGAGATCGGGCTCGCCGAACGCCGCCAGCACCGCGGTCATCACCGGCGACGTGTACGCGTCGCTCGGCGCCTGCTCCTCGAACGCGAGCGCGTTGCCGACCTGCACGATGCGACGCCGGTCGACGCCGCTGACCCCCACGTACTTGTAGACCTCGTTGTCGATCTCCCGCACCTGCGCGGCCTGGGCGACGACGCCGTCGGCGTCGACGGGCAGCGACAGGAGCGCGTGGAACTCCCAGGCCTGGGGCTGCAACGCGGGATCGGGGTAGAACTCGAACGGCATGGGCGCGCCGGAGTCGTCCCGCACGTTGGTGAGATAGACCACGCCCCGCTCGTCGGTGATCCACACCTCGTCGAGGACGGTGTCCGCCGCGACCGCGTCGAGGGTCTCGATGAACCGCGCCGCGTCGTGCCCCGCCGCCTCCTCGGCCGCGACGAGGTGCGCGGCGATACGGGCCTGCGCGGTCATCTGACCGTCCAGCATCGTGTCCAGGGCGCGCGCCACCGCGGCCAGCGAGATCGTTCTCATCGTCGGTGCATCCAGGTAACCGTGAAACCGAGCCGCCACGCCGGCCGGCGGCCTCCCGCCGCCGACCGGGCCCGCGGGCTCCACATACTCTAAACCCTTTGGATGCTACGATGCTCCGAAGAACGGCCGTCGACGACTGCCGTCGCCGGCGGGGACGCCGATGGACACCCCGGGGCGCATCCACGAGGCGATTGGGGATCGTGCACGCCTGCCCCTCGCGGGAGTGCGGGTGGTCGTGACCCGCGCGAGGGTCCAGGCGGCGGAGATGGTGGCGCGGCTCGAGGGCCTGGGAGCCGAGGCGATCGAGGTGCCGACCATCGAGATCGCGCCCCCCGAGGACCCGGGGCCGTTCGACGCCGCGTGCGACCGTATCGGGACGTTCGACTGGGTCGTGTTCACGAGCGTCAACGCGGTGGCCCGCGTCGCGGCGCGCCTGGCCGCCGACCCCGGCGGCATCCGCGGCCTGGCGGGCCCGCGCCTCTGCGCGGTCGGCGCGGCCACCGCCGAGGCCCTCGCGGGCCACGGGCTGCGGGTCGATCTGGTGCCCGACGAGTACCGGGCCGAAGGGGTCATCCGCGCCATGCGGGGGCAGGGCGACATGACGGAGGTCCGGGTGCTGCTGCCGCGCGGGGACCTGGCCCGCGACCTGCTGCCGGCGGAGCTGCGGCGGGCGGGGGCCGAGGTGACCGCGGTCACCGCCTATCGTACGGTGCCGGCCGAGATCGGCGGCGAGGGCCCGGACATCCGCGGGATGCTGCGCGGGCGCGGGGTGGACGTGGTGACGTTCACGAGCGGGTCCAGCGTCAGGAACTTCGCGCGGGCGATCGGCGAGGCTCGGGCGGCGGACCTGTTGCGGCACGTCGACGTCGCGTGCATCGGCCCGGTGACGGCCGAGGCGGCGAGCCGGCTGAGCATCGCCACCACGATCATGCCGGCGGAGTCCACGGTGCCGGCGCTGATCGAAGCGATCGTCGAACACCGGGGGGCACGCCGCGACGGCTGAACATCGCCGCCACGATCATGCCGGCGGAGTCCACGGTGCCGGCGCTGATCGAAGCGACCGTCGAACACCTGGGGGCACGCCGCGCCCCGCATGCCACCGAGGAGGAAGCCTGATGGCCATCGACATCGGCGTCGCCGACGCACCCGCCGCCCGCGCGCCGCGCGGGGGCGCCGCCCGCCCCCTGCACCGCCCCCGGCGGCTGCGCCGCACCGCCGCCATCCGCGACCTCGTGCGCGAGACCCGGCTCTCGGCCGGCGGCCTCGTCTACCCGCTGTTCGTGTGCGAGGGAAGCGGCGTGCGCCGGGAGGTGCCGTCGATGCCGGGGGTCTTTCAGCTCTCGGTCGACGCCGCGGTCGACGAGGCCGCCGCGGCGCGGGCGGACGGGGTGCGGGCGGTGCTGCTGTTCGGGCTGCCCGCCCACAAGGACGAGCAGGGCACCGCCGCCGCCGATCCGGCCGCCCCGGTGCAGACCGCGATACGCGCGATACGCGGCCGGCTCGACGACGTTGCGGTCGTCACCGACGTCTGCCTCTGCGAGTACACGTCGCACGGCCACTGCGGCATCCTCGACGGCGAGACCATCCTCAACGACGTCACCGTCGACCACCTCGTGGAGACGGCGGTGTCGCACGCCGAGGCCGGCGCTCACGTCGTCGCCCCGTCCGACATGATGGACGGGCGGGTCGGGGCCATCAGGCAGGGGCTCGACGCGCGGGGCTTCGAGGACGTGTCCATCATGTCCTACGCGGCCAAGTACTGCTCCGCCTTCTACGGCCCGTTCCGGGACGCGGCCGACTCGGCCCCCGCGTTCGGCGACCGGCGGACCCACCAGATGGACCCCGCCAACACCGACGAGGCGCTGCGCGAGGTGGCCCTCGACATCGAGGAGGGGGCGGACATCGTCATGGTCAAGCCGGCGATGCCCTACCTGGACGTGATTCACCGGGTGAAGGCCCGGTTCGGGCGGCCGACCGCGGCCTACCAGGTCAGCGGCGAGTACGCGATGGCCAAGGCGGCGGCGCGGCTCGGCTGGCTGGACGAGCGGCGCGTCATGATGGAGACGCTGACCGCCATCCGCCGGGCCGGCGCCGACATCGTCATCACCTACTACGCGAGGGAGGCGGCGCGGGCCCTGGCTGGGCCGAAAGGGTAGTCGGCGCGTCCGCGCCGGGGCCGCCGCACTCGAGGTCCCCTCCCGGCCCGGCCGGCGTCACTCGGTGGCGACGATCATGATCTTGTCCATCTCCGCCTTGTCCGCGGGCAGCTCGGTCTCGCCGGACGGATAGTCGCTCCGGTCGAGCATGTAGGCCACGACGTCGGTGTACTCCTCGTCGGACAGCCGCCCCGGCCCGTCCTCGGGCATCGTCATCTTGATGCGGTCGAACAGGACCCCCACCGGCACCTCCGTCCAGTAGACGATGAAGCCGGCGCCGGCGACGCTAGGCGCCATCTCGCCGCCCCCTAGCTCCTGCCCGTGGCAGGACGCGCAGTTCTGGTTGTAGACCCGCCGCCCGCGGCGCGCCTGGGCCGACGTGAACACGCCGTCGAGGGTCGAGCTGGAGGCCTCCTGCATCGCGGCCGGGAGCACCGCCCCGACCCCCGACGCGGTCTCGACCGCCGCGCCGCCCATGAACACGAACGCCGACACCGCCGCCGCACCGCACACGGTCAACCACCTGCTCATCCGTCGTCTCCTGTCCTTCCGGGGAGGCGCCGTCACGAGACGGCGAGGGCTCCCGAAAGGATCGGTTGGCCGGACCGGGCGCCGCGAGGCGCCCGGCGTCCCGGCTGATTCTGCCTACTCGATATCCGCATTCTGGCATTCTCGACTCCGCCCGATCAACCCGCCCGGCCGGCCGTGGCGAAGTCCCCGCGGCATCGATACGGCGATGCACCCCGCCTCGCGGGTTCGCCGGCGCCCTCCGGGGTGCGGCGCGGGGCTCCGCCACGGACCGCCCCCCCGCCGGCCGTGATATCGTTCCCCGCCGATGAGCACTGCCGCACGCCGCCAGTCCGCCCGCCTGTTCGCCCGCGCGAAGAAGATCCTCCCGGGCGGCGTCGACAGCCCCGTCCGCGCGTTCTCCGCCGTCGGCGGCGCCCCGCCGTTCATCCGACGGGGGCGGGGGGCCCGCATCGAGGACGAGGACGGCGGTTCCTACGTCGACTTCGTCATGTCGTGGGGCCCCCTCATCCACGGGCACGCCCCGGCCGGGCTGACCCGGGTGCTGGCCGCCGCCGCGAAGCAGGGCACGAGCTTCGGGGCCCCGACGGCGGCGGAGGTGGAGCTGGGGACGGCGGTGCGGCGGCTCATGCCGTCGCTGGAGCGGGTGCGGTTCGTCAACTCGGGCACCGAGGCGGCGATGAGCGCGCTGCGGCTCGCGCGGGCGGCGACGGGCCGGGACCGCGTCGTCAAGTTCGCCGGCTGCTATCACGGCCACGGCGACGCCTTTCTCGTGCAGGCGGGGTCCGGGGCCACCACCCTCGGCGTCCCCACCAGCCCGGGGATCCCGAGGTCGGTGGCGGCGGACACGCTGGTGGCGCGCTACAACGACCTGGGTTCTGTCGAACGGATCCTCCGCCGCCATCGGGACCGGGTGGCCGCGCTCGTCGTCGAGCCGGTGGCCGGCAACATGGGCGTCGTCCTCCCCGAGGAGGGGTTCCTGGAGGGGCTGCGGGCCCTGTGCGACGAGCACGGCGCGATCCTCGTCTTCGACGAGGTCATCTCCGGCTTCCGCGCCGCCGCCGGCGGGGCCCAGGAGCGGTTCGGGGTCCGCCCCGACCTCACCTGCCTCGGCAAGATCATCGGCGGCGGGCTGCCGGTGGGCGCCTACGGCGGGCGGCGCGACCTGATGGAGCAGGTGGCCCCGGCGGGACCCGTGTACCAGGCCGGCACCCTGTCGGGCAACCCGCTGGCGATGGCCGCGGGCGGCTGGGCCCTGTCGAAGCTGACGCCCGATCTGTACGCACGCCTCGACAAGCTCGGGGCCCGCCTCGCGGCCGGCCTCGCCGACGCGGCGCGGGAGGCGGGGATCGACGTGCAGATCAACCGGCTCGGCTCGGTGCTGACGCCGTTCTTCACGGCCGCGCCGGTGCGCGACTACGAAGGCGCCACCGCCGCCGACACCGCCGCCTACGCGCGGTTCTTCCGCGGCATGCTCGCGCGCGGCGTCTATCCGCCCCCCTCCCAGTTCGAGGGCTGGTTCCTCTCGGCCGCCCACACCCGCCGCGACGTCGACGAGACGGTCACCGCCGCCCGCGACGTCCTCCGGGGAATGCGCCGCCGGCGCCCGCGGGCCGCCGGGACCCGCTGATTGACGGTTCGAACCCTGGGTCTCCGCCGGCAGGCCCGCGGGGCTGGCCGCGAGGCGCACGGACCGAGGCGTGTGGTACGCTTGCCCGGATGAGCTTGCCGGGTCCGGAACGGCGCTACGCAGTCGTTGGGCACCACGCCGGCCGGCCTTCGGATTCCGCGACCCCATGAGCACCGTCAGGCTGCACCGCACGACCGGCGTCCGCGTCGGCGACGTCCAGATCGGCGGCGGCGCCCCCGTCGTGGTGCAGTCGATGACCATCACCGACACCGCCGACGCGGCGGCGACCGCCGCGCAGTGCGTCGAGCTGGCGGAGGCGGGGTCGGAGCTGGTGCGGGTCACCGTGAACACCCCGGCGGCGGCGGCGGCGGTCCCCGAGATCAGGCGGCGGATGCTCGACGCGGGCTGCCGCGCGCCCCTCATCGGCGACTTCCACTACAACGGCCATCTCCTGCTCTCGCGGCATCCCGACTGCGCCCGGGCCCTCGACAAGTACCGCATCAACCCCGGCAACGTCGGCACCGGGGCCCGGCGGGACGACCACTTCGCCACCATCTGCCGGATTGCCCGCGACAACGGGAAGCCGGTGCGCATCGGCGTCAACGGCGGGTCGCTCGACCAGGACCTGGTGATGGCGAAGATGCAGGAGAACACCGACCGGCAGCTCGGCCGCACCTCGGAGGAGATCATCAACGACTGCATGGTCATCTCGGCGGTGGAGTCCACCGCGCTCGCCATCGACGCGGGGCTCGGCCCCGACCGGATCGTGATCTCGTGCAAGGTGTCGTCTCCCACCGACCTCATCTCGATCTACCGCCGCCTCGCGGCCGAGACCACCCAGCCCCTGCACCTCGGGCTGACCGAGGCGGGCATGGGCATGAAGGGCCAGATATGGTCGGCGGCGGCGATGGGGGTGCTCCTCGCGGCGGGCATCGGCGACACCGTCCGGGTCTCGCTGACCCCGCGGCCGGGCGGCGACCGGCGCGAGGAGGTCTACGCGGCGTGCGAGCTGCTGCAGTCGCTGGGACTGCGGTCGTTCGCGCCGAGCATCACCGCGTGCCCCGGCTGCGGCCGCACCACCAGCACCACGTTCCAGGAGCTCGCCGAGCGCATCCAGCAGTACGTGCGCGACATGATGCCGGTGTGGAAGACCCGCCACGCGGGGGTCGAGGAGATGCGCGTCGCGGTGATGGGCTGCGTGGTCAACGGCCCCGGCGAGTCCAAGGCCGCGAACATCGGCATCAGCCTCCCCGGCACCGGCGAGGAGCCCACCTGTCCGGTCTACGTCGACGGGCGCCACGCCGTCACCCTCCGCGGCTCGTACGAGGAACTCGCCGACGCGTTTCGGCAACTCGTCGACGACTACGTGGCGCGGCGCTACACGGAGAAGCCGGCGGGCTGATGCCGCTCCCCGAACCCGTTCGGCTCATCGCCGTCGACATCGACGGCACCCTCCTCGACAGCGCCAGCCGCCTGCCCGACGCGAACCGGCAGGCGATCCGGGCCGCGGCGGCGCGCGGCGTCGACGTCGTGCTCGCGACCGGGCGCGCCTTTCACCACGCCCGCCCGGTGGCGGAGCGGCTCGACGCCCCCGTGACCCTGATCGTCAACAACGGCGCCCTCGTCAAGACGCGCGACGGGGACACGCTGGCCCTCCGCCCCGTGCCGCGGGACCTCGCCCATGGCCTCATCGTCGACACCCGGTCCTTCCGCGAGGGCGCCGCGCTGATCTTCGACCGGTCCGACGCCCGGCAGTACGCCTACGAGCGCATCGACTGGTCGCATCCGCAGCGGCAGCGTTACTACGACCGCAACCGCGTCTACATGACCAGGGTCGAGCCGCTCGAGACGGCGCTCGACGCCGACCCCGTCCAGGTCGCGTTCACCGGCGGGGTCGCCGACATGCGGGTCCTCGCGGACCGGGTGCGCGGGCTGCCCTGCGCCCGCCGCCTCACCGTCACCCTGACCGAGTACGAGCAGCGCGACTTCTCCCTCCTCGACGTCACCGCCGAGGGCTGCTCGAAGGGCGCGGCCCTCGGGGACTGGGCGGCCCGGCGACGGGTCCCGCGGGCCCGGATCATGGCCGTCGGCGACAACCTCAACGACCTCGACATGCTGGCGCTGGCCGGGCACCCCGTCGTCATGGGCAACGCGGTGGCCGAGCTCAAGCGCTGTGGGTGGCCGCTGACCGACGGTCACGACGAGGCGGGGCTGGCCCGGGCGATTCGCGACCGGGTGCTCTGAGCTCGGCGCGCCCCGGCCTCGTACGGCGCCACCACGCCGTCACGAGCGCGGCGCCGACGAACGTGAGGCCGATCGACAGCCCGACCCACAGGCCCACGATGCCCCAGCCCGCGACGAAGCACAGCCAGTAGCCGACGGGCAGGCCGACGAGCCAGTGACCGGCGAGGTTGCACACCATCGGCGTGCGGGTATCGCCCACCCCCCGGAGCACCCCCGTCGCCACCGCCTGCAGCCCGTCGAAGAGCTGGAAGAACGCGGCCACGAGCAGCAGCGCCACGCCGGCGCGGGTCACCGCCGGATCGTCGGTGAACGGCCGCAGGATGGTCAGCGGGGCCAGCACGAAGAGCAGGGCGGCGCCGCTCATGAACGCGGCCCCGAGGGCGAGGGCGGCCCACCCCGCCCGCCGAACGCCGGCCGGGTCGCGCCGGCCCACGGCGTGTCCCACGCGGACCGCCCCGGCCCCGCCGACGCCCTGCGGCACCATGAAGGTCACGCTGGCGACGTTGAGGACGATCTGGTGGGCGGCCAGGGTGGCCGGCGCCAGCCGCCCCGCAAGGGCGGTGACCACCGCGAACACCCCGAACTCCAGGCTCACCTGCCCCGCCGCGGGCAGCCCGAGCATGGCGAGGCGGCGAATGCGGCGGCGCTCCGGGCGCGGCCACGGGTGGGCGGCACGACGCTCGTGGCGCCAGATCGCGGCCGCGAGGAACAGCGCCAGGTAGAGGCGCGAGACGACCGTCGCCCACGCCGCACCGTCGACCCCGAGGGCGGGCAGGCCGAGATGACCGAAGATGAGCACCCAGTTGGCGGCGGCGTTGATGGCGTTGGCGCTGACGAGGGCCGCCGTCACCCGGGCGGCGAGCCCGACCGCCTGGAGGTACCGGCGGAACGCGGTGTAGAGCAGCAGGGGCAGGACGCTCAGCAGGACGATCGAGAAGTACGGCGCGGCCAGCCGGCGGACCGCGGGGTCCATGCCCCACGCGCCGAGGCTCGCGGCCACCGCCCCCGCCGCGAGGGTCAGCGGCACCGCCAGCAGCGCCGCGAGGGCCGTCCCCTGGACGAGCCACCGCCGGCAATCGTCGGGGCGCCCCCGCCCGTGGGCCCGCGCCACCAGGGGATCGAGCCCCAGCAGCATGCCGATGCCGAACACCACGACCGCGAAGCAGAGGACGCTGCCCACGCCCACCGCGCCGATCTCGGCCGGCCCCAGCCGGCCCACCATCGCGATGTCGACGAGGCCCATCGCGATCCAGCCGAGCTCCGCCCCGACGATCGGCCCCGCGAGGCGCATCGTCGGCGGCAGCTCGCGGCGGAGCGCCGGCAGGGAGGACTGGCGGGAGAAGGAGCTGAACCGCAAGAGGGAGCCAGGGGCCGCGCGCCCGCCGGAGCTCCGCGCCGGCGGAACTCTCGACGGACCGCAAGGCAATCAGGGCCCGGGGCGCCGGAGCGGCGCGCCGGCGAAGCTCTCGACGGACCGCAAGGCGATCAGGGACCCGGGGCCGCCGGAACGGCGCGCCGGCGAAGCTCCCGCCGCCCCCGCAGGGGCGCAGGGGCACGGGGCCGCGCGCACTACCGCCAGATCATCAGGCGTTCGATCCACGCGACGCGCGTCAGATCGTTGTAGATCACCGTCACCATCAGGGTCATCAGGACCACGAAGCCCGCGAGGAGCATCCGCTCCTTCAGCCGCACGCTGAAGTCGCGGCGGGCGATGCCCTCCATCGCGAGGACGGTGATGTGGCCGCCGTCGAGGATCGGGATCGGCAGGAGGTTCAGAATGCCGAGATTGAGGCTGATCATCGCCATGAGCTGGAACAGCGTCACCCATCCGACCTGGGCCGCGTCGCCGGACAACTGGGCGATGCCCACCGGCCCCACGAGCTGCGACGCCGGGGTCTCCCGCGTCAGCAGCCCCCACAGGGTCCGGAAGATGAGCTGCGACCACTCGAGATTCTGCTCGAGGCTGAGCGCGAACGCCTCGAACAGCCCCGGCTCGACGATGCGCACCTCGTACGGGCTGAAGCTGATGCCGATCATCCAGGCGTCGCCGACCCGCTCGGGGGCCACGGCGACCTCCCGCGTGACGCCCTCCCGCCGGACCTGGAACGTCAGCGGCGCGCCGGCGCTGGCGTTGATGGCTTCGATCAACGACTGCTGGGTGACGCTCCGGCCATCGACGGCCAGGATCGCATCGCCGATCTCGATCCCGGCGTCGCGGGCGGCGGTGGCCTGCGGCGACCACGCGATCACCTGGGGCGAGAACTCGGGCCCGACGCCGAGATCGCCCAGGTTGTACCTTCCCTGACCGACCGGCGTCACGCGCAGCGCGCGGACCGCGCCGTCGCGCCGCAGCGACACCTCGACCTCGCGGTCCGGGCGCTCCACGACCGCGAGCATCAGCTCTTCCCAGGTGTCGACGGGACGCCCCGCCACGGTCAGGATGCGATCGCCGGGGAGAATGCCGGCCCCTTCCGCGGGGGAGTCCTCGGCCACCGACCCGATGACCGGCGGCCCCTCCTCGAAGAGCGGCACCTGGGCCCCCTGCAGGAGCACGACGGTCATGACCACCACCGCGAGCACCACGTTCATCGCGGGCCCGGCGATCAGGACCTGGAAGCGCTGCCACTTGGTCTTGGACAGGAACTCGTCTTCCCGGCCCTCCCGCTTGTCCTCCACCGTCTCGCCGGCCATCTTCACGTAGCCGCCGAGGGGGATCGCGCTGACGCAGTACACCGTGTCGCCCCGCTTCGTCTGCAGGATCTTCGGCCCGAAGCCGAGCGAGAACGTCAGGACGCGCACGCCGTGGTACCGGGCGACGAGGAAGTGCCCCAGCTCGTGCACGAACACGAGCACCCCGAGGACGAACAGGAAGGCGAGGAGGGTGGTCATCGCTTCGATTGTAACTCGCCGGTGCGACGGCGGGAATACCGGGTGGCGCGGGCGTGGACGGCCCGCACGTCGTCGAGGATCATGGGGTCCGGCGGCGCCGATTCCTCCGCGTCGTCGAGGGCCGCCGCGATGACCCGCGGGATCGCGGTGAACGCGAGGCGCCCGGCCAGGAACGCCGCGACCGCGACCTCGTTCGCGGCGTTGAGGGCCACCGGCAGGGCCGGTCCGCCGCGCAGCGCCCGGTAGGCCAGGCCCAGGCACGGGAAGCGGTCGAGGTCGGGCGGGGCGAACTCGAGCCGGCCGCAGGCGGCGAGGTCGAGCGGGGGCAGCCCGCTGTCCCACCGGTCGGGCCAGGAGAACGCGTACTGGATGGGCAGGCGCATGTCGGTGACCCCGAGCTGGGCGATCACCGACCCGTCGCGCAGCTCGACCAGCGAGTGCACCACCGACTGCGGGTGCACGACCACGTCGATGCGGTCGGCCGGCGTGTCGAAGAGCCAGCGGGCCTCGATGACCTCGAGCCCCTTGTTCATCAGCGTCGCCGAGTCGACGGTGATCTTGCGGCCCATGCGCCAGGTCGGGTGCTCGAGGGCGTCGACGGGGCGGACGCCGGCGAGGCGCTCGGCGCTCCAGCCGCGGAACGGCCCCCCGGACGCCGTCAGCACCAGCCGGCGCACCTCGCCGGCGGGGCGGGCGTGCAGGCACTGGTGGATGGCGTTGTGCTCGCTGTCGACCGGCAGCACCGCGACCCCGCGCCGGGCCGCCGCCGCCATGACCAGGCCGCCGGCCATGACGAGAATCTCCTTGTTGGCGAGGGCGATGGTCTTCCCCGCCTCGATCGCCGCGAAGACGGCGTCGAGGGCCGTGGTCCCGGTGGTCGCGAAGAGCACGAGGTCGACGGCGGGGTGCGTGGCCGCCGCGAGCAGCCCCTCGGCCCCGCTCGCGGCGTGCTCGATGCCGGCCCGCGCCGGGGCCGGCAGCGCCGCCCGCACCGCGGCCAGCCCCGCGTCGGCGGCGGTCGAGACCACCCGCGGCCGATGGCGCTCCACCTGCTCGGCGAGCCGGGTCGCGTTGGCGCCGGCCGCGAGGCCGACGACCTCGATCCGCTCCGGATGGGCCGCCGCCACCGACAGCGCGCTGACGCCGATGGAGCCCGTCGACCCGAGAATCGCGATGCGTCTCACGCGTGTTGCTCCACCGCTTGCCGTCGAACCGCACGAGCAGCCCCTGGCAGTGCAACGCCGCGCCGCCCCGGGACCGGCGAAGGCATCGGCAGTCGAGAGACCCGGGACGGACCGGGCGTCGCGAGGGAGCCTGTCGGGCCTGGATGACCGAGGAGCAGCGCGGACAGGCAGGATACAGCGCCGATCGCCTGCGGGGGGGCCTTCCTCCGCCGGCGGCGGACGCCGCCGCGGACGCGCATCACCGGTACACCCGGCAGAGGAGCTGCAGCATGAGGTAGAAGCCCGGCCCGGCGAACAGCAGGCTGTCGATGCGATCGAGCATCCCGCCGTGGCCGGGAATGAGCGCCGAGGCGTCCTTGACGCCTGCCCCGCGCTTGAGCTGCGATTCGAAGAGGTCGCCGGCGATGCCCAGGCCGGCGATGGCCAAGCCGAGGAGCGCGCCGAGCGCCGGCCGGTAGCTCAACGCGGCGTGCGCGAAGAAGCCCCCCGCGGCCATCACTCCGGCCCCCGCGGCCAGCCCGAACAGGGCTCCCTCGACCGTCTTGCCGGGACTGACGGCGGCGGCCAGCGGCGTGCGCCCGAACCACCGCCCCCCGTAGTACTGCGCGGTGTCGCTGGCCACGATCAACCCGAGCAGGAAGAGGACGGCCACCGGGCCGGCCGACGTGCCCACGGCCGCGACCGCCCCCAGCGGCAGGCCGATGTACAGCAACGGAAATGCCGTCGCGGCGGCGTCGCCGAGCACCCGGTCGCCGCGCCCCGCCGACAGGCTCACCGCGCCGACGGCGAGCAGCGCGGCCAGCAGCACGGCCGCCGCGGCGCCGTACGCCACGCCAGCCACGGTGGCGGCGACGCCGACCGCCGCGACCCCGCGGTACACCCGGGCGCCGAGAGCGGCGGCGAGCCCGGCGTACTCGTGCAGCGCCAGCAACGCCGCCACCGACGCCAGCGCCACGGTGGCCGGCGGCGGCAGGAACCGGATCACCGCGACCACCACCGGCAGCAGCGTCAGGGCGCTCAGGACGCGCTTCATCCCGCGAGCCCTCTCACCGGACCCCTCGCCTCCAATCCGGGGGAAGTCATGGGCTGCCGCTCTACCCGCCGGCCGCCACCGGCTGGGTGATGCCGCCGTAGCGCCGGTCGCGCTTCTGGTAGCTGACGATCGCCTCGAGCAGGTGCCGCGCGCGGAAGTCGGGCCACAGCGTGTCGGTGACCCAGATCTCCGAGTACGCGATCTGCCACAGCAGGAAGTTGCTGACCCGCATCTCGCCGCTGGTGCGGATGAGCAGATCGGGGTCCGGCTGCCCGGCCGTGTACAGGAGCTCGGCGAAGCGCCCCTCGTCGAGGTCGGACGGACGGACGGCGTTCTCGATGGCCCGCCGCGCCGCCTCGACGATCTCGGCCCGCCCGCCGTAGTTGACGGCGATGTTGAACAGCATGCCGCGGTTGCCGCGGGTGCGCTCGCGGCCCGCGTCGAGCTCGCGCCGGACGTCGGCCGGCAGCCCGTCCTCGCAGCCGATGACCTGCAGCCGGATGTCGTTGTCGTGGAGTCTCTCGAGCTCGAGCCACAGGTACTTCTTCAGCAGCCCCATCAGCACCGACACCTCGGCGGGGGGGCGCTTCCAGTTCTCGACCGAGAACGCGTAGAGGGTCAGGACCCGAATGCCCAGCCGGGCGGACGCCTCCACGACGTCGCGGACCGAGTCGATGCCCGCCCGGTGGCCCTCGGCGCGGGGCAGGTGCCGGCGGGACGCCCACCGGCCGTTGCCGTCCATGATGACGGCGACGTGCATCGGCAGGCGGTCGAAGTCCACCTCCCGGGCGAGCGAGGCTTCCCGCGAGCCGACCGGGGCCCAGGTCAGGAGATCTTGGAGACTCATCCGCGCACTGTTCGGGGGGCCGCCGCGCGATCCGGCCGGACCGCGGGCCGCAACCGCCCACGCTTGATGATACGGAACCGCCCGCGCCCCGTTCAAGCCGGCGCGGGTCACGGCGGGGTGGCAGAGGCCCGGCGGGACCCGTCGCCGGTCGAACGCGGCGCAGGTCACGGCGGCGTGGAAGGGGCCGGCGGGACCCATCGCCGGTCGAACGCGGCGGCGGGCTCGCCCGCGGGCTCCGCGGCGGCGGCCGGCCCGGGCGGGAGCCGTGGGCCGGCGCCGCCCCGGGCGTCCTC
The DNA here is from genome assembly GCA_965204675.1 of Vicinamibacterales bacterium. Lineage (GTDB taxonomy): Bacteria > Acidobacteriota > Vicinamibacteria > Vicinamibacterales > UBA8438 > JAJEEA01. The sequence continues at coordinate 1,669,190 of OZ242003.1, read as the reverse complement.
ACCACGGGTACTCGACCCCGAGCAGAAAGAGGCCCCGGGGGGGCGCGGTCGGCCCCGCCGCGGCGCGGTCCGCGGCCCGCAGGGCCCGCTCGACCTCCCCCGGGCCCCGCCGGCCCCGGCCCACGTCGACGAGGGTCCCCGCGATGGTCCGGACCATGTGCCGGAGGAAGCCGCTTCCCCGCACCTCGATGACGGTCGTGTCCGCGCCGCCCGCGTCCGGGCCGGTCGAGGCGGGCGGCGCCCGACGCACCGTCAGCCCGAACACCGTGCGCACGGTGGTGCGCACGCTGCCGCCGGCGGCCTGGAACGCGGCGAAGTCGTGCTCGCCGACCAGCATCCGGCCCGCCTCGGTCATGGCCTCGACGTCGAGCGGCTCGCGGACGTGCCAGGCATATCGCCGGAGGAACGGGCTCATCACCGGGCCGTGGAAGAGACGATAGCGGTAGGACTTGGCGACGGCGTCGAAGCGCGCGTGGAACGTGTCCTGGGCCGCCTCGCTCGCGACCACGCGGATGTCGGCCGGAAGCCTCGCGTTCAACGCGCGGGCCAGCGCTCCCGGGGCGATGCCGGCTTCGAGGCGGACCCCCGCCACCTGGCCCAGGGCATGGACGCCGGCGTCCGTCCGTCCCGCGCCCAACACGGAGACCGGCGACCCCTCGATGTCGCGGAGCGCCGCCTCGAGACACCCCTGAATCGAGGCCCCGGCCGCCTGCCGCTGCCAACCCACGTACTCCGTGCCGTCGTAGGCCACGGTCAGCTTGAGCGTGCGCATCACGACCGCCGCCGGGAGTCTGCGCCACGGAACGGCGCGGACTTCTGGAAGACTGGTTGGGCGCCAACGCAACCGGTCGCCGTGGCACGCGAAGCAGTACCGGTCGAGCAGCGCCCGCACGTCGGCCGGCCTCACCGCGGGCGCGCGGGGCCGGACCGGAGTATACCTCCCGCCGCGGCACCGGCGGCGGCCGGGCCGGACGTCTGGCTCCTCGACGCCCCGTCCGGACGCACGCCGACGCGTGCCTCCGGGAGCTCTCGCTTCATCCCCCCCGGATGCGCGGCGGCGGATGGTATACTCGGTAACCGAGGTATCGCATGACCAAGCCGTCCAACCTCGTGCAGGGCACGCTCGATCTGCTGATCCTGAAGATCCTCGATCTCGAGCCGATGAACGGGTGGGCCCTGAGCCAGCGCCTCAAGCAGGTCTCGAACGACGTGCTGCAGGTGAGCGACGGCTCGCTCTACCCCGCCCTCCACAAGCTCGAACAGCAGGGCTGGATCGAGGCCGAGTGGCGGGAGACGAGCAACCGCCGGCGCGGGAAGACCTACGCCCTGACGCCGCCCGGCCGCCGGTACCTGCGGCAGGAATCGGAGAGCTGGGAGCGGCTGTCGCAGGCCATCACCCGCGTCGTGCGGCTGACGGAGGTCTGAGCGCCTGCCGGCCTCTACGGTCCCCGAAGCGCCGCCGGCCCGCGTCACGCCGCCGCGCGCGGACCTCCCGCGGCGGTAACGGCGACCGCCGGCGGCGCGGGCCGCCCCCGCGCGGACGGGGCCGATCCCGCCCCGCGGTCCCGCGCGGAACGGGCCGGCCAGAACTTGAGCCCTTCGCGAACGTCATATTACAGAAGGCGGCACGTCGTCCGAGGGAGGCGGCGTTCATGCCATCGCCGACCGGCGGAGATGCCGGAACAACGCTTCGGTGTCAGGAGATGGAGATGCGCAGACTGGTGGTCACGTTGCTCATGACGCTCGCGCTGGCGGGCCTGCACCCCACGCGCGGCAACGCCCAGACGCCGGCGGGAATCCCGGCCGACGCCGCGCCGCCCGCCGCGGCGTCCGCGGGCGGCGTCGTCCTGCCCCGGCCCGCCCTCCAGCCGGGCCGACCGGTGCGCCGCCTGTCGATCGAAGAGGCGGTGACCCTGGCCCTCGATCAGAACCTCGACCTGCGGGTCGAGCGCATCAACCCGCTGATTCAGGATGCGTTCGTCGCCGAGGCGCGGTCGGTGTACGCCCCCGAGCTGTCGACGACCATCACCGGCGACGACTGGGACCGCCCCGCCGGCAACATCTTCGACGGCGGCGACGTGGTGACGAACCGCTTCGTGCAGGACGACGTGGGCATCGTGCAGCAGGTGCCCTGGAAGGGCGGCCAGTACTCGGCGGGCTGGACCGGCCGACGATCGACCACGACGAGCGTCTTCACGAGCTTCAACCCGCAACTCCAGTCGAACCTGAACCTGAACTACACCCAGCCGCTGGTGCGCAACTTCGGCATCGACGTCTTCCGCCAGCAGATCGCGATCAGCCGCGCGAACCGCGACATCTCCGACATCGAGCTCCGGCGCATCGTCGTCCTGACCGAGCGCACCGTCCGCAACGCCTACTGGCAGCTCGTGTTCGCCCGGTCGTTCCTCGAGGTGCAGCGCCAGTCGCTCGCCCTCGCGGAGGAGTCGCTGCGCAACAACCGCACCCGGGTCGAGGTCGGCACCATGGCCCCCATCGACATCGTCGAGGCCGAGAACGAGGTGGCGCGGAACATCGAGGCGGTGATTCGCGCCGAGGCGGACCTCGAGCGCGCCGAGGACCAGTTGCGGACCCTGGTGTTCGACCCGCGGGACACGCCCGACTTCTGGTCGATCAGCCTCCAGCCCAGCGACAGCCCGGTGCTGCAGGCGCGCGAGATCGACGTCGACGCCGCCGTCCGCAGCGCCCTCCTGAACCGGACCGACCTCGGCACCCTCGACCAGGACCTGGAGATCGCCGACACCGACATCCGCTACTTCCGCAACCAGCAATTGCCGGCCGTGGACCTGCGGGTCGACTACCGGCTGACGGGGCAGGGCGGGGAGCGGCTGATCCGGGCCGGCGGGTTCCCCGGCACCGTCGTGGGCACGGAGCAGCGGTCGTTCGGCAGCACCCTCGGCGATATCCTGGCCAACGAGTTCCCGAACTGGACGGTGGGGGTGACCGTCTCCTACCCCTTCGGGACGAGCGCGGCCGACGCCGCCCTCGAGCGCTCCCGGCTGGAGCGGTCCCGGCACGAGGCGCGCCGGCAGAGCCTCGAGCTGCGCATCGCCACCGAGGTCAGGGACGCGGCCCGGAATGTTCGCACGAATCTGCAGCGGGTCGAGGCCACCCGCGCCTCCCGAGAGCTGGCGGAGCGCCGCCTCGAGGCCGAGCAGCGCAAGTTCGAGGTGGGCCTGTCGACCAACTTCCTGGTGTTCCAGGCCCAGCGCGACCTCGCGACGGCGCGCAACACCGAGCAGCAGGCCATTCTCGACTACATCCGGTCGCTGGTGGACTTCGAAGCGGTGCAGGAGATTCCCCTGGGCGGGGTCATCCCGTGATCGGCCGACGCGGCGTGACGACCCGTGCTGGCGCGGGCTCTGCTCTCGGCCGCGCCGGAAGCCGAACGCTGTCGCGCCGGGCCTGAACCAGCCCGCCAATCATCGCCTGTGGCTCCGCTTGGCGCCCAGCCACCCCCAGGAGTCCGCGCCGTTCCAAGGCGCAGACTCCCAAGGCCGGTCCGGGCCCCGACGCGGTCGCACGCCGCATCCACGGCCACGCAGCGGGCGCCGCGGCAACGCTCTCAGCCCCGAACCAGGGGTCCCGGCGGCCGGAGACGGCGGCGGCCGCCGGGCCGGCAGAGCCCCCGCAGCGGGCAACGGTCGTCGCGTTGCGGCCGTTCGAACCCGCAGGCGTCCATCATGCCGAGATGGCACAGCGAGAAATCGTAGCGGACGGGGTCGCCGGGGTCGAGCCGCCGCAGCGAGTCGGTGATCTCGCGGGCCATCGCCCAGCCGGGGCTGCGGTAGCGGGTGAGCCGCAGGCAGCGTCCGACGCGGATCACGTGGGTGTCGAGGGGGACGACGAGGCGGGAAGGCGCGAGCCCCGACCAGGCCCCGAGGTCGACACCGTCGCGGCGGACCATCCACCGGAGAAACAGGTTGAGCCGCTTGCAGGCGCTGCCACCGGCCGGGCGCGGGAAGAACCACGCCACCCGCCGCCGCGGGTCGCGGCCGTAGACCGGCGCGAGGTCGACGGCGAGGGCCCGCGCCCCGAACCGGTCCAGCCCCGGCCCGACGTCCGGGGCGGCGGGGTCGTCCGCTTCGAGAAAGAAACGCTCGATCGAGCCCGACGCCGCGAGCATATGCCTGAGGATCCACAGCAGGGCCGCGACGTCCGCGCCGCGGATCCAGCGGTGAACGAACGGGCGCAGGGCGGCGCCGTCCCGCGCCGGGTCGAAGCGGCGCACGAACGCGGCCGGGCGCGGGCCGAGCACCGCGAGCACCGCCTCGATGGACTCGAGCACCGCCGCGACCCGGCCGAACGCGAGCCCCGCCGCGCAGAACCCGACCACCTCGCGGTCCTCGGACGCGGGATAACGTCGAAGGAGGTGGACGGGATCGACGGCCGACTCGGGGTGATCGAACGTCCGGTACAGTCGATCGAGCGGTGCCGCGAGACGGCGGAGCGCGGCGGCCGGCACGCGGCGGCGGGGCATCAGGCGCGAGGCGGGGCGCCGAAAGCGCGGACACCCTCATCGCCGCCGGGCGCGCCGGCCCCGCCGGCGGCGTCAGGACCGCTCGCGGCGCCAGGACGGCCCGCAGCGTCAGGACGGCCCGCGGCGCCAGGGCGGCGCGTGGCGTCGGGACGGCCCGCGGCGTCAGGACGGTGCTCGGCATCGGGGCGGTACATGGCGGCGGCCGCGGCGTTGAAAGCGCCGGCCCCGGCGACGGCGTCGTTGACGTAGACGGTCCGCCCGCCCACCATCGTGGCCGCGACCCCGCCCCGCAGCGACCAGCCGTCGAAGGGCGTGTTGCGGCCGAGGGAGCGGAACGCGCCGGGGTCGACGGTGACCGGCAGGTCGAGGGCGAGCACGGTGACGTCGGCCGGCGCCCCCTCGGTCAGGGCGCCGCCCTCGACCCCGAGGATGCGGGCCGGGTTGGCGGAGAGCAGCCCGACGAGGCGGGCCAGCGGCACGTGCCCCGCGTGCACGAGCCGGTCCAGGCAAACCGACACCGCGGTCTCGAGGCCGACCACCCCGAACGGGGCGCGGTCGAACTCGACGAGCTTCTCGTCGAGATGGTGCGGCGCATGGTCGGTGGCCACGCAGTCGACGGTGCCGTCGGCGAGGGCGGCGAGCAGGGCCTCGACGTCGGCGGCGCCGCGCAGGGGCGGGTTGGTCTTGCAGTTCGTGTCGTAGCCGGCCAGCCGCTCGTCGGTCAGGGTCAGGTGATGCGGCGTGACCTCGCAGGTGACCGGGACCCCGCGCGCCTTCCCCGACCGCACCGCCCGCAACGTACCCCGGGTGCTGACGTGGGCGAGATGAACCGGCCCTCCCGTGAGCGCGCTCAAGGCCACGTTGCGCCCGGCCGCGATCTCCTCGGCCGCCGCCGGCATGCCGCGCAACCCCAGCAGCGCCGCCGCCGCGCCCTCGTGGGCGACCCCGCCGTCGGTGAGGGCGGGGTCCTCGCAGTGGTCGATGACCGCCATGCCGCACATGGCGGAGTACTCGAGGGCGCGCCGCATGAGGATCGCGTCGGCCACGGGGCGCCCGGCGTCGGAGACGGCGACGCATCCGGCGTCGCGCAGCTCGCCGAGGGCCGCGAGCCGCCGCCCCACCCGCCCCTCGGTCACCGCCCCGATCGGGTGGACCCGCGCGAGGCCCGCCTCGGCCGCCTTCGCGAGGATGAGGCCGGTCACGCCGGCCTCGTCGTTCGCGGGCTCGGTGTCGGGCAGGCACGCGACGGCGGTGAAGCCCCCGGCCACCGCCGCCGCGACCCCGGTGGCGATCGTCTCCTGGTGCTCGGCCCCGGGCTCGCGCAGGTGGACGTGCATGTCGACGAAGCCCGGGCACACCACGCAGCCGTCGGGCACGTCGATGACCACGGCCCCCGGCTCCACCTCGAGGCCGGGGCCGACCCGCGCGACCCGGCCGTCGCGGATCAGCACGTCGGCGGCGCCGTCGCGACCCGCCGCGGGGTCGACGACGCGCCCCCCCTTCAGAATCGTGATCCGTTCACCCACCGGCTCGATCTCGTCCGCTCTCACCATCGGGCCCGACACCGTCGGGGACGGGCTTCGACACCGGCACCCGCACCGACCGCGCCTCCGGGTCCTCCACCACGTTGAGCTCCGGACCGCCTGGCGCAGCCCCCGGCTCTCTCCGGCGGCTCTCCGCCAGCAGGTACAGCACCGCCATTCGGACCGCGACCCCGTTGGCGACCTGCTCGAGAATGACCGACCGGGAGCCGTCGGCGACCTCCGGCGCGATCTCGACCCCCCGGTTCATCGGCCCCGGGTGCATGACGATGGCATCGGGGGCGGCGCGACGCAGCCGGTCCGCGGTCATGCCGAAGCGCTGGAAGTACTCGCGCAGGGACGGGAAGAAGTGGCCGCGCATGCGCTCGAGCTGCACCCGCAGCAGCATGACGACGTCGGCCCCCTCGACCGCCTCGTCCACCGACGTGGTTGCGCGCACCCCGAGCCGCGCCATGTCCGGCAGCATCAGGGTGGCCGGCCCGCACGCGCAGACGTCGGCCCCGAGGGCCCGGAGCAGCAGCAGGTTCGAGCGGAACACCCGGCTGTGGAGCAGGTCCCCGATGATGGAGACCCTGAGCCCGGCGAACCCGCCCTTGTGCTCGCGGATCGTGAAGGCGTCGAGCAGGGCCTGGGTCGGATGCTCGTGCATGCCGTCGCCGGCATTGATGACGCGGGCCCCGCACAGGCGGGCGACGAGGTGCCCCGCCCCCGCCGACGCGTGCCGCAGGACGATCATGTCGGGGGCCATGGCCTCGAGGTTGCGGACGGTGTCGGCCAACGTCTCGCCCTTGGAGACGCTCGATCCGCTGGAGGCGATGTTGACGGTGTCGGCGCTGAGGCGCTTCTCGGCGATCTCGAACGAGGTCCGGGTGCGGGTGCTCGGCTCGAAGAAGAGGTTGACGACGGTGTGGCCGCGCAGGGCCGGCACCTTCTTGATCGACCGCGTGCCGACCTCCTTCATGGCCTCCGCGGTATCGAGAATCAGCAGGATCTCGTCGGGCGACAGGTCCCCGACGCTCAGCAGGTCCTTCGTGCGGAGGCGGGCCGGCACGTCGAGCCGCAACGGCGGATCGACGGCGCGGCGCGACGGCTCGGCGGTCGGGGTCATCGCTCGACGACCACCTCGTCCCGGCCCTCGACCTCCTCCAGGCGAACCTGGACGCTCTCCTCCCGCGAGGTGGGAACGGTCCTGCCGACGTAGTCGGCCTTGATCGGCAGCTCGCGGTGCCCCCGGTCGACGAGCACCACGAGCTCGATGGCGCGGGGACGCCCGAAGTCGATGAGGGCGTCGAGGGCGGCCCGGATGGTGCGGCCCGTGTACAGCACGTCGTCGACGAGGAGGATGCGGCGTTCGTCGATGGAGAAGTCGATGTCGGTCCGGCGCAGGATCGGCTGCGGCCCGACCTGGCTGCGCATGAGGTCGTCCCGGTACAGGGTGATGTCGAGGGCCCCGGTCGGCACGCGGACGCCGGTGATGCCGTGCAGCTCGTCGGACAGCCGGCGCGCGATGGGGGCGCCCGCGGTGCGGATGCCGACCAGCGCGAGATCACCGAAGGTGCGATGGCGCTCGGCCACCTCGTGGGCGATTCTGGTAATCGTGCGCGCGACCTGCTCGGCCGCCATCACCACCGGCACGGGACCTCCGCGGCTCCGGGCGGCGCAACCGACGATGGACGGGAATCGCAGCCGGGTCGCCGCCCCGCACCGGTTCGTCTGCCGCGGGCGGCGGGAGAGCCTCCGCATTGTAGCGCCGCGCCTCGACGGGGCGCAACCGTGCCCGCGCGCTCGGGCGCACGACACCATTGTGGGGCGGCGGCCCGCGGCCCGGTCGGCGACTCGACTCACGGAAGCGGCCCGGGGCCGGCGATCGCGAACACGCCGCCGCGGGGGCTCGGCGCTCGCACACGAACCTTGCGCGCCGCTTGCGTGGCAGCGTGCCCGGCGGCGCCTCCCGGTCTCGTCGTTTCCCCCGCGCGCTCCCGGCCGCGCCGACGCGGGCTCCCCGGCCGTCTCTGCCGGCAGCCCGCGGGCTGCTATGATCGCCGCGTCATGCCCGTCGATGTGGACGCGATCGTCCTGTCGAACACCCGCCTGTCGTCCGACTACAACGTCCTCGGGCTGGCCGCGCCGGCCGTCGCGGCACGGGCCGAGCCGGGGCAGTTCGTGATGGTCAAGCCCGGCCTCGGGGACCACCCGCTGCTCCGGCGCCCCTTCTCGGTCTTCGAGGTGCTGGAGGACGGCGAGGGACGCGTCACCGGGCTCTCGCTGTTGAACAAGCGGATCGGGGTCACCACCCGCACCCTCTTCGGCCTCGAGCCGGGGGCCGCCGTCCGTTGCCTCGGCCCCCTCGGCCGGCCGTTCTCTCCCGCCGCCCCGCCGGAGCGGGCGTGGATGGTCGCCGGCGGCGTCGGCCTCGCCCCGTTCCACACCCTCGCGGGCGCGCTCCGCGCCCGCGGCGTCGAATCGACGCTGTTCTACGGCGCCCGCTCCGCCGCCGAGCTGTTCCACCTCGAGGCGTTCCGGCGCCTCGGGGTCCGGCTGCAGCTCGCCACCGACGACGGGAGCCGCGGCGACCACGGGCTCGTCACCGCGCCCCTGGAACGCGCCCTGCGCGGGCTCGACCCCGCGGCCCCGCTGCGGCTCTACGCGTGCGGGCCGACCCCGATGATGCGCGCGGTGACGGACCTCGCCCACGCCCACGGGCGCCGGACCGAGGTGTCGCTGGAGCAGGTCATGGGGTGCGGCCTCGGCGGCTGCTACAGTTGCGTCGTGCCGGTGCGGCGCGCCGGCGGGGTCCCCCACTTCGTCCGCTCCTGCCTCGACGGACCGGTCTTCGACGGCCGGACCGTCGTGTGGGACGGGCTGGGCGCCGCATGAGCGTGGACCTGTCGGTGGACGTCGGGGGGGGGCTCAGGCTCGCGAACCCCTTCATCGCGGCCAGCGGCTGCTTCGGCTACGGCGTCGAGTACGCCGACGTCGTGGACCTCTCCACCCTCGGCGCGGTCGCGGTCAAGGGACTGTTCCTCGAGGAGCGCGAGGGGCACCCGCCGGAGCGCATCGTCGAAACCCCGAGCGGCATGCTGAACGCCATCGGCCTGCAGGGCATCGGGGTACGGCGCTTCGTGGCCGAGAAGCTGCCGGCGCTGCGCGGGCGCGGCGCGGTGGTGATGGTGAACATCTGCGGCTCGACCATCGACGAGTACGCCGAGGTCGCCCGGATTCTCGACGACGCCGAGGGGGTCGGGGCGATCGAGCTGAACATCTCGTGCCCCAACATCCGCAAGGGCGGCATGATGTTCGGCTGCTCGCTTCGGGGGACCCACGACGTCGTCGCCGCGGTGCGGCGGGTCACCCGCCTCCCCCTCGTCCCGAAGCTGACCCCGAACGTGACCGACGTCGCCGCGTTCGCGGCGGCGGCGCGCGACGCCGGGGCCGACGCCGTCTCGCTCGTCAACACGTTCCTGGCCATGGCCATCGACGTCGAGACCCGCCGCCCCCGGCTCTCGAACGTGATGGGGGGGCTGAGCGGCCCCGCCATCCGCCCCATCGCCGTCCGCATGGTGCACGAGTGCCGCCAGGCGGTGTCGATTCCCCTCATCGGCATGGGCGGCATCATGAACGCCGACGATGCCCTCGAGTTCCTCATCGCCGGCGCCACCGCGGTCCAGGTGGGCACCGCCAACTTCGTCGACCCGTTCATCTGGGACAAGCTGCTGGCGGGCCTGACCGGCTACCTGGAGCGCCACGGGATGGCCGCGGTGACCGAGGTCGTCGGCTCGCTCGACCTCTCGACCCGCGACGCGGGGTCCACGCCGGAGGCGGCATGCAGTTGACGCTCTACACCCGCCCCGGGTGCCGGCTTTGCGAGGAGATGAAGGCGGTGATCCGCCGTGTGCAGGGTCAGGTGGCGTGCGAGCTCGACGAGGTGGACATCTCGCTCGACGAGGCGCTCCTCCAACGGTACCGCCACCATGTTCCGGTCCTGCTCGCCGACGGCGTCGAGGTCGCCCGCACCCGCATCGGGCTCGCCGACCTCGTGGAGACCCTGACGTCCCGGCGCCCCTGACGCGGGTTCGCGCCGCCCCCGCGTCAGGGGTGAATCGAGGCCCGCGCGTACATACATACGGAACGGGCATGGGCGGGGTGGACCCGCACACACACCCGTTCATCAGGGCCGACCGACGGGGTGAACCGGGGGGCGGCGCACGCGCCCCCCCGGTCCTACTTCGCGATGATGTTGAAGTGGCCGCGGCGGTTCTGCGACCAGCAGCCTTCCGTCGACTCCATGCAGAACGGCGACTCCTCGCCGCGGCTCGTGGTCTGAATGCGGCCCGCGGCCACGCCGAGGCTCACTAGGTAGTCGCGGACGGAGGCGGCACGGCGCTCGCCGAGGGCGAGGTTGTACTCGTTCGTCCCGCGCTCGTCGCAGTGTCCTTCGACGAGCACCGTGGTCGAGGTCCACCGCTGCATCCACTCCGCGTTGCGCTGCAGGGTGGCCTGGCCCGCCGGCAGCAGCTCCGACTGATCGAGCTCGAAGTACACCGGCGCGAGCGGCGCCGAGTCGTTGAGCTCGTCCAGCGACATTCGCGCAAACAGCTCCTCTTCCGTCAGCGGTGGCGGAGGCGGTGGAGGCGGTGGCGGAGGCGGTGGAGGCGGTGGCGGAGGCGGCGGTGGCGCCGGTGGAGGCGGTGGCGGAGGCTCGGGTGGCGGATTGTCCGCACATCCTGCGGCGCCCAGCCCGAGCACGAGGCCCAGACAGACAGTGACCAGCCAATTTGACGACTTCATATGTCGCGTCTCCTGTTCTCAGCGCCCCGGCACCGCTGGACAGGCATCCCGGGGGACTGGCAGCTCCTGACAACCGCAGCCTCGGTATTTTCCAACCGGCGCGGCATCCCGACGACCCGGAACCGAAGTCCGGTCGGCCGGTATGCTCCCTCGTCACCCCTGATCCGCGTCTCCCGCGACGCCCCGCCCGAGGTCTGAATCACGCGCCCCGGACGCCCATCGCGCGGATACACGACACCAGAGGCGCACAGCTTACAAAGGAACCGAGAAATCTGTCAAACCGGTCATGGAGACCGCGCCGCGGACGCGGTGCTACGATGTCCTCCCGTGACCCTCTCGACGACCGGCGCGCGCACCGTGCTCCTCGCCACCGGCGACGGCGGCATCCGTGATCGGTTCTCCGGGCCCCTGCACGACGCCGCGCACCGCACGGTCGAGGCCACCCGCACCGCGGCGCTGCTCGACCACCTCGGCCGCGAGGAAGCCCCGATCGACCTTCTCCTTCTCGACCTGCGGCTCGCCGACGACGGGGCCGCCCTGTTCCGGCAGGTGCGCGCGCGCGCGGCCCGGCTCCCGATCATCGTCTTCAGCGGGTCGGTGGACAGCGCCGCCGAGGTGCGCGCCCTCGCACCCCTCGGCGTCGCCGGCTACGTGAACGAGCACTGCGACGCGCACGACGTGCTGCCGTCGCTGGCCCCGCACCTCTTCCCCGACAACTTCAACCGGCGCAGCGGCCCGCGCGTCGTCCTCGCCATCCCCGTCTCGTACCGGGTCGACCAGACCATCGCCACCGCGGTGACCCTGAACATCGGCGCCGGCGGACTGGCGGTTCGCACCATGAACCCGTTGCGGCCCCCCGCCAAGGTGCACACCCGGTTCCGCCTCCCCGGATCGGCCCTCGACGTCGAAGCGCAGTGCCGGGTGGCGTGGAGCGACCCGCGCGTCGGCATGGGCCTGCAGTTCGAGCGCGTGGACCCCGCGGACCAGGCCGCCATCGACGACTACGTCGACCGGCACCTCGAGGACATGCCGCCGGGCGAGGAGGAGCCGTGAGCCGAGGGCCCGGAACCGCGCCGGCGCCGGTTGCGGACGGGCGGAGGCGGACACTACAATACGCTGGCACCCTGGGCCGGTTGGACGTCTTTTCTTCCAGGCTCTGCGTCTAACCATCATCCACAGGCGCGGCCGGCCCGTTCCGCGGCCGCGGGTCCGCGCCCTGGAACGGCGTGGACGCCGGGCGGGGTCGGTCGGGGGCGCCAGGCGGTGCCGCGGCGCGACCTCGCGGTCGCGTTCGGCGACGATTGGCGGGCGGCGTGCGGGTGCGGCGCGGAACGGCGGCGTCCGGGCAGCTCGCGAGGGAGAGCGCATCGTGGTCGAAGTGCAGCACGTGACCAAGCGGTACGGCTCGTTCACGGCCGTGGACGACCTCAGCTTCGAGGTCGAGCCGGGCGAGATCCTGGGCTTTCTCGGCCCGAACGGCGCCGGCAAGACCACGACCATGCGCATCCTGACCGGCTACCTGCCCGCCACCGAGGGCCGCGCCCGGGTCGCGGGCTTCGACGTCTTCGACGAGCCGATCGAGGCCAAGCGGCGGACCGGGTACCTGCCGGAGACGCCGCCCCTGTATCCCGAGATGACGGTCGGCGAGTACCTGCACTTCGTCGCCCGCATCAACGGCATCGCGGCCGGCGACCGGGCCGCGCGGGTCGGCGCCGCGATGGAGCGCACCAGCGTCACCGACATGACCGAGCGCTTCTGCGGCACCCTCTCCAAGGGGTACCGGCAGCGGGTCGGCCTCGCCCAGGCCCTGCTCCACGAGCCGGACGTGCTGATTCTCGACGAGCCGACGGCCGGGCTCGACCCGAGGCAGATCATCGAGACGCGGCGGCTCGTCACCGAGCTCGCCGGCGACCACACCGTCATCCTGAGCACCCACATCCTGCCCGAGGTCTCGCAGACGTGCCAGCGGGTCGTCATCATCAACCGCGGCCGGGTCGTCGCGGTCGACAGCCCCGACAACCTCACGGCGCGCCTGCAGGGCTCGCAGAGCCTGTACCTGCAGGTCGACAGCGGCGGTGACGACCCCGTGCCGGCCCTCCGGAGCGTGCCCGGCGTGGCCGGCGTGGCGGCGGCCGACCGGCGCGACGGCGCAACGGGATTCCAGATCGAGATCGCCCCCGGGCGCGACGTCCGGCGCGACGTGTCGCGCACCGTGGTGACGAACGGCTGGGGCCTGCTCGAGCTGCGGGCGCAGCAACTGAGCCTGGAGGACATCTTCCTGCAACTGACGACGGAGGAGGAGGCGGGCGGGCCGGACGGGACCGATTCCGGCGCCCCGCCCGAGGCCGCGGCCGGCGACGGCGGGCCCGGGCGCGATGCCGGCGCGCCCGACGAGGGCGCGGAGCCGACCGAGGCGGAGGAGCGGACGAATGGGTAACATCCTGGCCCTGGCGGGGAAGGAGCTGCGGGCGTACTTCGTCTCGCCCATCGCCTACGTGCTGCTGGTGTTCTTCGCCCTCCTGTTCGGCTGGTTCTACGTGGCGAGCGTCAACGTGATGGTCCAGTTGAGCATGGGCCAGTTCGGCATGGGGCCGCAGGTCGTCAACATCAACGAGTTCATGATCCGGCCGCTCTTCGGCAACACCGCGGTCATCCTGCTGTTCCTGCTCCCGATGCTGACGATGCGCTCCTTCGCCGAGGAGAAGCGCTCGGGCACCATGGAGCTGCTGCTGACGTCGCCGCTGACGGACCTCCAGATCATCCTGGGCAAGTTCCTGGGGGCGATGGCCCTGTACTGCCTGATGCTGGCCCTCACCCTGCTTCACGTCGGGCTGCTGTTCTGGTACGGCGAGCCGGAGTGGGGACCGATCGCCAGCGGCTACCTCGGCCTGCTCCTGATGGGGGGCGCGTTCATCTCCGTCGGCCTCGCCATCTCGAGCACGACGAAGAACCAGATCGTCGCGGGGGTCGCCACCTTCGCGGTGCTGCTGCTGTTCTGGATCATCAACTGGATCGGCGACGCCTCGGGCACGACGTCCCAGGCGGTGCTCGCGTACCTCTCCATCCTCGAGCACTTCGACGACTTCTCGAAGGGCGTCATCGACACGAAGCACGTGACGTACTACCTCAGCTTCATCGTGGTCGGCCTGTTCCTGACCGCGAAGTCGATGGACCAGGAACGCTGGAACGGCTGAGGCCGCCCCACCCCGATGCTGAACAGAATCTTCGGTTTCCTCGGCTGGGCAGGCTCCCTGCTCGTCTTCGCGGCGGTGCTCGCGTGGCTGGTCGCGCCGGACCTGGAGGCGGTGCGCCGGACGCTGGCCCTCGCCGGCCTCGCGTGCATCCTCCTCTACGGCGCCGCGCACTGGCGCCAGGTCGGCCGGTCGTTCGAGCGGCGGCAGACCCGCTACGGCGCCCTCGCGGGAACCAGCATCCTCCTCGTCGCGGCCATCGTCGTGGCCGTGAACTACGTGCTCGCCCGCCAGAACCTGCGCTGGGACCTGACCGCGGGGGGGCAGTACTCGCTGTCCGACCAGACCCGGCAGGTGCTCGACACCCTCGCCGGGCCGGTGCGGATCAGGGTCTTCGCGCGGGAGCCCGACTTTCCCCGGTACCGGGACCGGCTCGACGAGTACGCGTACCAGACGAGCCGCGTCACCGTCGACTACATCGACGCGGACCGGCAGCCCATGCTGGCCCGCCAGTACGAGGTGCAGACCTACGGCACCATCGTGTTCGAGTACGAGGGCCGGGTGGAACGGGTGGAGTCGGACGCGGAGCAGGACCTGACGAACGCCCTGATCACGGTCGTGGAGGGTGCGGAGCAGACCGTCTACTTCCTGGAGGGCCACGGCGAGAAGACCCACGCCGGGACCGATCGCGACGGCTACGGCACGGTCTCGGCCGCCCTCGCCCTCGACAACTTCGAGGTCGAGTCGCTGGTCCTCGCCCAGCAGGGCGCGGTGCCCGGCGACGCCACGGTGGTGGTCGCGGCGGGGCCGCAGACCGACCTGCTGCCGGGGGAGGTCGACGCCCTCCGCGCGTACCTGGACGGCGGCGGCAAGCTGCTGCTGCTGCTCGACCCGCCCCTGACCGGCGACGAGCCCGCCCCGGAGGGCCTGCTCGGCCTCGTGCGGGAGTGGGGCATCGAGGCGGGCGCGGACGTGGTGGTCGACGCAAGCGGCGTGGGACAGCTCTTCGGGGCCGACGCGTCGGTGCCGGTCGCCGCGAGCTATCCGTTCCATCCCATCACCGAACGGTTCAACCTGCTGACCGCCTATCCCCTGGCCCGGTCGGTGTCGGCCGCGTCGGGCGCCCCCGACGGCCGCATCGCGCAGCCGTTCATCGAGACCGGCCCGCAGAGCTGGCAGGAGGCGGATATCGACAGCCTCGCCACCGGGGAGGTGGAGCTCAACGAGGAGGCGGGCGACCGCCCCGGCCCGGTCTCGATAGGGATGGCCGTCTCCGCCCCCGCGCCCTCGCCCGCCGGCACGGGTGACGAGTCAGCCGGGAACGGCGGGGGCCCCGACGAGAACGGGGACACCGAAGGCGCCGCAAGCGCGCCGGGGGCGGGCGGCGGGGACGACCCCGCGCCGCCGGAGACCCGCCTCGCGGTGATCGGCGACTCCGACTTCGCGAGCAACGGGGTCGTCGGCATTCAGGGCAACCGCGACATGTTCCTGAACACCGTCAACTGGCTGGCCCGGCAGGAGAACCTCATCTCGATCCGGGCCCGCGAGCCGGAGGACCGCCGGCTCACCCTCACCGCGAGCGCGCAGCGCCGCCTCTTCTGGCTCTCGGTGCTGCTGCTGCCCGCCGCCATCCTGGGGGCCGGCGTCTACACCTGGATGAGCCGGCGCTGAGGACCGGCCGAGGCTGAACGACATGCGCGGAGCGCGATCGACGCTGGTCCTGCTGGTGGTCGCCCTGGCCCTGGGCGCCTACATCTACTTCGTCGAGTCGCAGCGGCCGCCGGCGGGGACCCCGGACCCCCTGGAGGCGGCGTTCGACGTCGAGTCCGACGACATCGACTCGCTGTCGGTGACGGCCGGCAACGGCGACCGCACCGTCATCGAGAAGGACGGCGACCGGTGGCGGATCGTCGAGCCGTTCCCCGTCAACGTCGACGTCACCCAGGTCGTCTCGCTGTCGTCGAGCCTCGCCAGCCTCGAGGTGCAGCGCGTCGTCGCCGAGCCCGGGGACGCGCCGGACCTGGAGGCGTTCGGGCTGGCCGAGCCCGGCATCGAGGTCGGCTTCACGACCACCGACGGCACCGACGCCCGGCTCCTCATCGGCGAGCGCAGCCCCGCCGGCAACGACCTCTACGCGACCGTCGCGGGCTCGAACCGCGTCTTCCTCATCTCCGGCTTCCTGGACACGACGTTCGACCAGACCACGTTCGACCTCCGGGACAAGTCGATCCTGGACATCACCCGCAACGAGGTGGACTCGCTGGAGGTCTCCGGACCGGAAGTCGCGGTCCGGCTGCGGAAGGCGGACGGCGAGTGGTCTCTGGTGAGCCCCATCGAGGCCCGGGCCGACCTCGGGGTGACGGACGGCCTCGTGGGCCGGCTGAGCAACGGCCGGATGAGCGCCATCGAGGCGGAGTCGGCCGACGCCGAGGCCCTGGGGCCGTACGGGCTCGACGATCCGCGGCTGACGGTGACGGTGGGCCTCGGCAGCTCGGCCGCGACCCTGCTCCTCGGCGACACCACCCCGGCGGGGACCGTGTACGCCCGCGACGGGGCGCGCGACCTGGTGTTCACCGTCGACGAGTCGCTGGCCGCCGAGCTCGAGCAGGGGGTCGACGAGTACCGGCGGAAGGACCTGTTCGCGTTCCGCCCCTTCAACGCCACCGCCCTCGAGATCGAGCACGAGGGCGAGCGCTGGACGTTCGCCCTCGAGGAGGCGGCCGGGGAGGAAGAGACGGACACCTGGCGCCGCACCGCGCCGGACCCCGGGGACGTCGAGCGCGCCGACATCGACGACCTGCTCGCCAAGCTGTCCAACCTGCGCGCCGAGTCGTTCGAACCGTCCCGCGACGGCACCGGCCTCGACGCGCCGGCCGCCACCGTCGCCGTCACCTTCGCCGACGGCGAGCGGGAGAGCGTGACCGTCGGCCGCACCGGCGACGACGTGTTCGCGGTGAGCGGCGACGAGCCCGGCGCCGCCCGGGTGATCACCCGAAGCTGGGAGGACGCCATCGAGGCCCTAGAGCCCCTCCGGGACGCCGCTACCGCGGCCCCCTGACCCGAGGCGCCTCCCGCCGCGCCGCCGCCCCCCCGGCGGAATCCGCGCCGACCCGCCCCAACGCCGCCGGCGGTTCCGGTTGGCGCTCAACCAACCCGCCAGGAATCCGCGCCGTGCTACGGCGCAGACTCCCGGCTGAGCGCCGCGCGTTCGCGATTCGCCCGCGCTCCTACCGCCCAGGCTCCTCTTCGGGCATCAGCGCGAACGTCCACATCGAGCCGCCGGCGGGGACGAGGCCGCGGGCGTAGCGGTTGGCGAGCCCGCCCCCGAGGCCCGACGCCACCGTGATCTGCTGCCGGCCGTTCAGGGTGTAGGTGACCGCGGTCGCGTTGACGCTCGACCCGGTCTGGAACTCCCAGAGCGTCTCGCCGGTCTCCTCGTCGAGGGCGACGAACTCGCCGGTGATCTTCCCGGTGAAGAGCAGCCCCCCGCCGGTGGCGAGCACCCCGGCCGAGCTGGGGAAGTCGTGCATGGGGATCTCCCACTTCTTCTCGCCGGTCAGCGGATCGATGGCCACGATGTGCCCGAGCAGGTCGCCCGGCTCGACCACCGGGAAGCGGTTGGTGACCCCGGTCGAGCTCGCCCCGAGGACGAACTCCTGCGGCTCGGGAAGGAGGCGCTGGATGCGCGGCACGTGCCACGTCGTCGAGTAGATGAGGCCGGTGTCGGGGTTGAAGGCGATGGGGACCGCGTTGGTGCCGCGCGACGGCCAGATGTAGACCTCCTCGCCGGCCAGGAAGTCGCGGTAGAGGTCGGTCAGCGCCGGCCGGCCCGTCTCGAGGTCGATGTGGGTGGCCCAGTTGACGAAGACGTAGGGGTGGGCGGCGATGAGCGAGCAGTCGGTTCGGTCGACGGTGTAGAGGAAGCCGTTCTTGTTGGCCTGGATCATCACCTTGCGCATCTCGCCGTCGACCTCGAGCTCGGCCAGCACCTGCTCGTCGATGCCGTCCACGTCGTACACGTCGTTGGGCGTGTACTGGTAGTAGCAGTGGATCTCGCCCGTCCTCGGGCGGATGGCGAGGACCGTCGACGCGTAGAGGCTGTCGAGCCCGCCGCGCGTCGCGGGGTCGTAGGGCTCGGCGTTGCCGGTCCCCCAGTAGACGAGGTCGAGCTCGGGATCGTAGGAGCCGGTGCGCCACGTCGGCGCTCCGCCGTACAGGTACGCGTCGCTGTCGGCGGGCCACGTCTCGTGGCCGGGCTCGCCGGGGCCGGGGATGGTGTAGCGGCGCCACAGCTTCTCGCCGGTGGCGGGGTCCCAGCCGTCGAGGAAGCCGCGGGTGGTCGACTCGCCGCCGGACATCCCCGAGATGAGGACCCCGTTGGCGATCATCGGGGCGCCCGTCGCGTAGTAGCCCTCCGCCCCGTCGGCGAACTTCTCGTTCCACAGCTCCTCGCCGGTCTCCATGTCGAGGGCGAGGACGTGGTTGTCGACGGTGACCCGGAAGAGCCGGCCCTCGTAGATCACCGGCCCGCCCCGGTTGAAGCTGCTGCGCCGCCGCGCCCCCTCCTCGAGGACGACCGGGGTGCGCCAGATCTGCCGGCCCGTCTCGAGGTCGATGGCGAACGTCCAGCTTCCGTTGATGGCGTAGAGGACCCCGTCGTGGATGGCCGGCGCCGCGAGCTCGCCCGACTGGTTCATCAGGCTCGTGCTCCAGATGGGCACCAGCCGGTGGATGTTCGACTTGTCGATCTGGTCGAGGGGGCTGTAGCTCTTGCGGTCGTAGCCCATGCTGTGGATGAGCACGTCCTCGGGGGTCCGCGCGTCGTTGATCAGGTCTTCCGCCGTCTGGGCGAGGCCCGGGTCCGCGCCCAGCCCGAGGAGGAGCGCGAGCAGTCCTGCCGTCTTCTTCATGATCGACCTCCCGTCGACCCGCGGCCCGCCGGCGGAGCGGCGGCCGCGGAGATCCCGGCGCGGGCGGCGGCGCCCCCGCCGCGCGTGTCGGTCATCATACGGGGTCGCGCCGGGACGGTCCAGAGGCGGCCCGAGGGTGCCGACCTCGCGACGTCGGGCGCACCGCGGATAGCGGTCACCCCCCGTTGGCTGGACGGGCGGCCGAGCCGCCAGGCGACAGCGTGCGGGCACTCGGTGGCGACCGAGGCTCCGCGGGCGGGCCGCGGCGGCCGGTCGCCGAGCATCACCCCCTGGCCGCACGACGTACAGTCTGGCGCCCCCCGGTCGGACCTTGACGGTCGCATCCCCGCGTGACTAGCATTCAGGAACCGGGTCGTCGGACAACCGAGAGTAGGCAGCCTTGCCGAAGCCCCGAACCGTCGCCTCGTTTCTGGTCCGGGGAGTCCTCCTCGCGACGATCGCCACGCTGGCATTCGGCGCGCCGGCCCTGGCGCAGCCCTTCCGCCTCAGCCTGGAGGACTTCCCCAACACCGGCTTCCCCGACGCCGGGTTCGGAGAGCCCTACCTCGTCATGTACGACGACGGCGACTTCCTGGCAAGCGCCTCGTACCGGTACTCGCAGCGCCATCACGATTCGCCGTGGCTGGTCGTCACCCTCCGGATCGCTCGATCCGAACGGGTGTGGAGGAACCTGGAGATCCGACGGGAGGACATCGTCCTGATTCGGCCGGACGGGATCGAGGTGCCGCCGGCAACGCAGCGCGAGCGCCGCGACGACCGCGAAGGGTTGCGGCGGCTGCTGAACGAGCGGGTCAACTGGCCCGAAACGGTGAGGTTCGATTTTTTCGATTTTCCGGCGGAGAGAACCCGGGGCGGCTACTACTTCTTGCAGCGGGCCCTCCGGTTCCAGGACCCCGGGGTCCGCCGGTTCGAAGAGAGCGGCGACCGATTCGGCACTCCCAGCAGCGTCAGCAACGACGTGTTCTTCGTCTCGCCGGACAAGAGCTGGAAGGCCGGCGTGCACGCGCTCGACGTCACCGTCGACGACGACCGGATCATCAGGCTGCCGGTCTGGCTGCGCTAGGAGTCTGCACCGCGGAACGCCGCGGACTCCTGCAGGGTTGGCCGGACGCCGTGCGGAGCCACAGGCGACGGTTGGCGGACCAGGAGTCTGCGCCGTGGAACGGCACGGACTCCTGCAGGGTTGGTTGGGCGCCAAGCGGAGCCGCAGGCGACGATTGGTGGGCCAGGCGGCGGGCCGGGACGCTGCAGCATCCGCGTCGGACGAAAGACGGGAACAAGGCGAGAGCATGCCGACGCGGACCCTCGTCGCCGCCGGCCGGCCCTTGAGAATCGTCGCCGTCGGCGTCGCGGTGCTGACGTGCGTCGCGGCGGCCGGGGCGCAGCCGTTCCGCCTCGACCAGGGGGACTTTCCCCACACCCGGTTCCCCGACGTCCGCTTCGGGGAACCGTACCTCGTCGTCTACGACGACGGGGTCGTGCTGGCCAGCGCCGCGTACCGCTACTCGCAACGCCACCACGATTCGCCGTGGCTGGTCGTCAGCCTCGATCTCGCCGCGACCGAGACGCTCAGCATCCGCCGGGAGGACATCGCGCTGGTCCGCCGGGACGGGCTCGCCGCGCGGCCGGCGACGGAGAGCGAGCGCCGCCGCGACCTCGAGGGCGTCCGGCGGCTGGTGAACGAGCGGGCCGGCTGGCCCGACACGTTGAGCTTCGCCTTTCCCCGGAGCCGGATCGACAGGGGGTTCCACCGGTTCGATTTCGGGGTGGAGGAATCGGACAGGACGCCGGACCGGATCCTCCGCGTCGAAGCGCGGGGCGGCGTTCGCGGCGACGTGTTCTTCGTGTCGCCCGACGGGCGCTGGCCGTCCGGCGTGCACGCGCTCGTCGTCACCGTCGACGCCGACCGGATCGTCAGGCTGCCGGTCCTGCTGCAGTAGCATCGTCGCGGTGCGACCCGTCCCCCCTCGTTGCCCCCCGCCACGATTGCGCGGTCC
This sequence comes from Vicinamibacterales bacterium, assembly GCA_965204675.1. Lineage (GTDB taxonomy): Bacteria > Acidobacteriota > Vicinamibacteria > Vicinamibacterales > UBA8438 > JAJEEA01. Next base: position 1,648,244 of record OZ242003.1, on the reverse strand, counting down.
CCGCCGCCGGCCTCCCCTCCCGGCGCGCCTCTCGCGCCGGTTGCGCTTTGCGACCGAACGATCTAGAGTCTGTGCGCCTTGGCGTCTGCACGCCGGGGCTCGTGGACCTATGGACACCGTCCGGCCCACGCCCCGCCGGGCGCGGCACCGGAATCGCAGGAGGACACATGGACAGCAAGGCATCGGCCGTCTGGAAGGGCAACCTGAAGGGCGGCAGCGGCGCGATCTCGAGCGCGAGCGGCGAGCTGTCGGACACCGCGTACACGTTCGCCACCCGGTTCGAAGGGAGCGCCGGCACGAACCCGGAGGAGCTCATTGCGGCCGCGCACGCGGGCTGCTTCTCGATGGCCCTCTCGGCCCAGCTCGGCGAGGCGGGGCTGACCCCCGACCACGTCACCACCACCGCGACCGTGACCCTGGAGATGCTCGACAGCGGCCCGACGGTGACGAAGATTCACCTCGAGACCACGGCGCGGGTCCCCGGCGCGAGCCAGGAGGCGTTCGACACCGCCGCCAACAACGCGAAGGGCGGCTGCCCGATCTCGAAGCTGATGAACGCCACCATCTCCTTGAACGCCGTCCTCGAAGCCTGAGTCGGGCTTCCCCGAAACCCTTGCGGTCGGTCTGGAGCGTGCCTGCGCCCGGGCCGGCCGTTGCCTCTCACCTCGACAACGGATCCGTCAGGCCGGCCTCGGCGAAGCCGCGGGCGCGGAGCTGGCAACTGTCGCAGCGGCCGCAGGGGCGGCCGTCCGGCGCGGGGACGTAGCAACTGTGGGTGAGGCCGTAGTCGAGCCCCAGCGACGCGCCCTTGGCGATGATCTGCGCCTTGGTCCAGTCGATCAGGGGCGCGTGGACGCGGAAGCGCGCGCCCTCGACGCCGGCCCGCGTGGCGAGCCGGGCCGTCCGCTCGAACGCCTCGAGGTACTCGGGGCGGCAGTCGGGGTAGCCGGAGTAGTCGAGGGCGTTGACCCCGATGAACAGATCGGCGGACCCGAGCACCTCGGCCCAGCCGAGGGCGAGGGACAGCAGCACCGTGTTGCGGGCGGGCACGTAGGTCGAGGGGATGCCCGGGCGTTCGGGAGGCCGGTCCTGCTCGACGGCCCCGTCGCCGGTCAGCGACGAGCCGCCGAACGCGGCGAGGTCGACCTCGATCTCGAGGTGGCGGGCGACCTCGAGGTCGCGAGCGACGCGGCGGGCCGCCTCGAGCTCGCAGGCGTGGACCTGGCCGTAGCGGACGGTCAGCGCGAACAGCGCGAACCCGTCGGCCCGAGCGATGGCGGCGGCCGTGTACGAATCGAGGCCGCCGCTGAGCAGCACGACGGCGGGACGTTGCGATGCATCGGTCATGACGGCCTACACCCCGCGCGTCTCCGGCCCCCACAGGTACTTGTGGAGCTGCACCTGCAGGCGCACCGGCAGCCGGTCGGCGAGCACCCATTCGGCGAGCCGCTCGGGGGGCAGGACGCCGTGCACCGGCGAGAAGAGGACGGCGGCGGGGCGGGCGTCGAGGGCATGGCGGCGCACGACGTCGCGGGCGTACTCGTAGTCGGCGCGGTCGGCGATGACGAACTTCACCTGGTCGCGGCCCGCGAGCCGGGCCAGATTGTCCCAGTCGTTGCGGTGCGACTCGCCGCTGCCGGGGCACTTCACGTCCATGATCTTGACGACGCCGGCCGGCACCCGCTCGAGGCTGACGTGCCCGCCGGTCTCGAGCAGCACCGTCGCCCCGCCCGCGAGCAGGCGGTCCATCAGGGGATGGACGTCGGGCTGCAGCAGGGGCTCGCCGCCGGTGATCTCGACGAGCCGGCAGCCGTAGCCCTCGACCTCGGCCACCACGTCGTCGACGGCCCGCTTGCGGCCCTCGTGGAACGCGTAGGGCGTGTCGCACCAGACGCAGCGCAGGTCGCAGGCGGTCAGGCGCACGAAGACGCAGGGGCGGCCCGCGTAGTCGGACTCGCCCTGAATCGAGTAGAAGATCTCGTTGACGGTCAGCATGTTCCCCGGTCCCGGCAACGCCGTCACGGCCCTTCGACCGGGGTGACCGCCGGCCGGCCCTGCAGCACGTCGACGACGTTGCGCACCGCGAGCTGGGCCATGGCGGTGCGGGTCTCCCGGGTGGCGCTGCCGAGGTGGGGGGTCAGGCACACGTTGTCGCGCCCCACCAGCCCCGGGTGGACGCGGGGCTCGCCCTCGAAGACGTCGAGCCCGGCGCCGGCGATGAGCCGCTCGTCGAGGGCCCAGGCCAGGGCCTCGTCGTCGACGACGCCGCCCCTCGACGTGTTGACGAGCACCGCGGAGCGCTTCATGCGGACGAGGGTCCGGCGAGCCACGAGGTGCCTCGTCTCGGCCGTCAGCGGCACGTGCAGGGACACCACGTCGGAGGTCAGCAGCAGCTCGTCGAGCGACAGCACCGGCCCGTCGCCGCCCCCCGGCGCCGCCGCGCGTCCGGGGCGGGCCGCGAAGACCGCCCGCATCCCGAACGCGGGGGCGATGGCCGCCACCGCGCGGCCGATGCGCCCCGCCCCCACGACGCCGAGCTGCTTGCCGCGCAGCTCGGAGCCGAGCAGGAACTCGAACGTCCAGCCGCGCCACGCGCCGCCGCGGATGGTGCGGTCGCCCTCGCCGAGGCGGCGGGTCACCGAGAGAATCAGCGCCCACGTCAGCTCGGCCGTGGCCCCGGTGACGAGGTCCGGCGTGTTGGCGACCACGATGCCGCGGGCCGCGGCCGCCGCGACGTCGATGTTGTCGAACCCGACGGCGACGGTGGCCACCACTCTCAGCCGGTCGCCGGCGGCGAGGACGGCATTGTCGATGCGGTCGTCGAACATGCAGACGAGACCGTGCTTGCCGGCGATGCGCTCGCGCAGCTCTTCGCCCGACAGCGGCTCGGTGGAGTCGTGCCGGTCGACCGCGAAGGCCGCCTCGAGAGGAGCCAGCACCGACGAGGGCATGCGGCGCGTCACGAGGACGGCTGGCGTCGTCTGGTCCATCGGTCGTCGACAGCGCAGAGGCTGTCCTCCTCAGGGAAGCCCGTGCGAAGCCCCGCTGCATTCGACAGGTGCAACGCGGGGTTCACCACGGGCTCCGGGAGGGTGGAGTCAGGGTGCGGCCGGATCGCGCGGGTCGACGATGCCGACGATGGCGGCGTCGACGGGAGCGCCGGGCCGGCCGAGCGCGGCGCCCGCCGCGCGCCCCTCCAGCACCAGCAGCACGATCTCGCCGGGGCCCGCGCCCACCGCGTCGATCGCCAGTTGGGTGTCTCCGGCAGGATCGCCGCCGGCATCGAGCGGCTGAGCCAGCAGCAGCCGGGCGCCGGTCAGGGAGGGTTGCTTGCGGGTCGCGACGACCGACCCGACCACGCGCGCGAGCCGCACCGTCTACTCCTGCCCGCCCGTCCCCGCGGACGGCGCCTCGCTCGACGACCCCTCGGCGCCGGCGTTCCAGTGATCGCAGATGCCGGTGACGCAGGCGTCGGCCGGCACCTGCCGCGGCAGGAACGGCAGGGACGCCTCCCGGCCGCGCACGAAGAACACCTCCTCGGTCACCCCCGCGCCGACCGAATCCACGGCCACCAGCGGCGTCCCGACCGGTTCGCGGGCCGGCGACAACGGCTGCAGCACCAGCAGCGTCGCCGCCGCCAGCCCGGGGTCCTTCCGGGTGGCAACGACGTTCCCGATGACCCGTGCAAGCTGCATTACCAGACTCCGGCGCGCCCGATCGAGGCGCCTCTCACGATCTTCGTCATTGCCGGGGCCATGCGTCAGTCGAGGTCGACGGTGTCGACGATGCCCACGATGGCGGCGTCGACGGGGCGGTCCGTCATCCCCTCGGCCATCCGGGCCGAGCTGCCGCTGACCACGAGCACCCGCTCGCCGGCGCCGGCGTCGACGGTGTCGACGGCCACGAGGGGGGCGCCGCGCGGCGACCCGTCCGGCTGCACCGGCTGCACGAGCAGCAGCTTGCTGCCGGACAGGCGCTCGTCCTTGCGGGTCGCGACCACCGTCCCCACCACCTTGCCGAGAATCATGGCGACGGAGCCGCTGGTCTACGAGCCGGTGCTCTTGCCGATGGGCAGGGCGTCCTCGAGGTTGGCGTGGGGACGCGGGATGACGTGCACGGAGACGAGCTCGCCGACGCGGCGGGCCGCCGCCGCCCCCGCGTCGGTCGCCGCCTTCACCGCCGCCACGTCGCCGCGGACGATGGCGGTCACGAAGCCGGCACCGATCTTCTCCCAGCCGACGAGGGTGACGTTGGCGGCCTTCACCATGGCGTCCGACGCTTCGATCATCGCGACGAGCCCCTTCGTCTCCACCATGCCGAGCGCCTCACCCATCACAACGCCTCCCGCGCATCTGGGAGCCCTTGGTGAAGCCCCCGCCGATCCGTGCCGAGCGGGGTTCCACCACGGGCTCCTCGCCCGCCAATCGTCGCCTTCGGCTCTGCTTGGCGCCCAACCAACCCTGCTAGAAGTCCGCACCGCTCTACGGCGCAGACTCCTAGCGCAACTGCGTGACGGCGTCCGCAATCAGCGCCGTCAACTCGCGGTATGTTAGTCGAACTTCGTCGTCGTCACCAGGAACGCCGCCGCCCGACCGCGGCCCGTCGGCGGACGAAGGCGGAACATCCGGGGACGCGGGGGCCGAGGCGTCGGGGTCGACGAGCCTCCGGCCGGGGCTCGACGGCGCCTCCAGCACCTGGCAGTCCTCGTCGGCGCCGCCGTCCGGGGGGCAGAGGGGGGCGGGGGCGGCGATGCCGTAGCGGTCCCGCAGCCCCTGCAGGCGGTCCACCTCTTCGCGCGACAGCAGGTGCTCGCGCCCGAGCTGCCGCGCCACGAGGCTGATGCGGGCGAAGTGCTCCACCGTCTCCATCTTGTAGTACGCGGCGTAGACCTCGTCGGCGATGGTCAGCGCCCCGTGGTTGGCCAGCAGCAGCCCGTCGTGGGCCCGGATGTGACGCCGCACCGCGTCGGCGAGCTCGCTCGTCGACGGGGTACCGTAGTCGGCGATGGGAATGCTGCCGAGGGTGCAGACGACCTCGGCGAGGACCGCGCGGTCGAGGGCGATGCCGGCGACCGCGAAGCCGGTCGCGGTGGGGGGATGGGCGTGAACCACGGCCCGGACCTCGGGCCGGTGCTCGTAGACGGCGAGGTGCATCAGCAGCTCGGACGACGGCTCGCGGTCGCCGGCCAGCTTGCGGCCCGACAGGTCCGTCGTCACCATCATGTCCGGGGTCATGAACCCCTTGGACACGCCGGTGGGCGTGGTCACGAGCCGGTCGTCGCCGATCCGGACGCTGATGTTGCCGTCGTTCGAGGCCACGAAGCCGCGGTCGTGCAGCCGGCGGCCGACCTCGACGATGTCCGCCCGCAGCCGCTCCTCGTTGCCCATCGCGTCCCTGTCGCGGCCCCCCGCGTCAGGCGCGGGCGGCGGAGCCGCGCCGGGCCTGCCGGTACTCGGCGCGGCAGTCCTCCGAGCAGAAGTAGTGCACCTCGCCGCCGCCGCGCGCGCTGACGGCCCGGGTCCTGTCGACGTAGGTGCCGCAGACGGGGTCGCGCACCAGCATCACGCCCTGCTTCGGGGCCACGCGGGGGCGCTCGGCCGCGCCCTCCAGCAGCCCGCTGAAGAACTTCCAGGCCATGCGCACCAGGACCGCCGCGACGAGGAACCGAATGAGCCAGCCAAGCGCCATGTCGTCACCCAGCCAGGAATCCGCCGGCGCACGACCCTGCCGCGGCGGCGCCACCGGCGGCGGCGCGGGAAGCTCCGGGCGACGCGAAGCTCCTGCGGCTCCGCTTCGCGCCGGGGCGGCCCTCCGGGCGCCCGCACCGTCTCGCGGCGCGGACGTCCGGGCCGCGAGGGATCACGGGTGCGCGGCGGCGCGCAGGCGCTCGATGGCATCGGCCGCCGCGAACGCTTCGAGGGTGTCGGGAGCGAGACGCTGCAGCTCCTCCCACACCTCGATCGCCCCCGCGAAGTCCTGCTTGCCGAAGTACCGTACGATGCCGACGTTCAGCAGCGTCCCGGCGTGGGCCGGGTCGATCTCCAGCGAGCGATCGAACTGGGCCAGGGCGCGGTCGACCGACCCCTGGTAGAAGTACGCCACGCCGAGATCGGTGCTCACCTCGACCAGATCGGGGCTCAGGGACAAGGCGGCCTCGAACCACGGGGCCGCGTCCTCGAAGCGCCGCGCCTCTTGGTAGAGGTTGCCGAGGTCGACGCGGCTCTGCACGTCGTCGGGCGCCTCGTCGGCGGCGGCGCGCAGGGCGGCGGCGCGGTCCGCGTCGATCGGCAGCGGCTCCGGCACGTCCGGCTCCGGCGGGGCCGCCGCCGGGGCCGGGGCGGGCGCGGCCCGCGCCTCCTCCGCCGCGGGCGGCGGCTCGGGGCGCTGGCTCCAGACGATCCAGCCCATGAGGCCGACCGCGAGCACGAGCGACACGGCGAGAGGTAGCGCCTCGGTTCGATTCATCGGGACCTGACGGGCCAAGGGCCGGAACCGTTCGATCATAGCAACGCACCGTCACGCCGTCCACAGACGGCTCGCCCGGGGTGCACGACCAGAGCGTGGTGCGCCGCCACGCAAGCGGCACGCAGGGCCTCGTGCGTGAGCGCCGAAGCCCCGACGGCGGCGCAACCCGCGGGCGTCGACCGGCCATTGGGCGCCGCGATGAGCGCCCCCCGGGTCACCCGCGGACGCCCGGCTCGACGCCGATCTCGGCCCGCACGCGCTCCGCAATCGCCTCCGCGAGGCCGCGAATCCGCGCTTCGTCGGGCCCCTCGATCATGATCCGGAGCAGCGGCTCGGTGCCCGAGTAGCGCACCAGCACCCGGCCGTCGCGGCCGAGGGCCCCCGCCGCCGCCTCGACCAGCGCGGACACCCCCGGCAGCTCGTCGAGCCCTGCGCGGCGGCGCACCTCCACGTTCAGCAGCACCTGGGGCCGCAGCGCGAGGTCGGCGGCCAGATCGGCGAGCGGCCGCCCGCTGTCGAGCATCGCCCGCACGATCATCAGGGCGGTGGCGAGCCCGTCTCCCGTCGGCAGGTGGTCGCCGAAGATGACGTGCCCCGATTGCTCGCCCCCCAGGGCCAGCCCGCGCCGCCGCATCTCCTCCCGCACGAGCCGATCGCCCACCGCGCAGCGATGCAGCGTGACGCCTTCGGCGGCCAGGGCCTGCTCGAGGGCGATGTTGCTCATCACCGTGGCCACGACCCCCCGATGCGGAAGGCGGCCCCGCGCCGCGAGCCAGCGGGCGGCGACGAGCAGCACCGCGTCGCCCGGGACCGCCGCCCCCCGGTGGTCCACCAGCACGACGCGGTCGCCGTCGCCGTCGAAGGCGGCCCCGAGGTCGCAAGCCTGCTCGACGACGGCGCGGCCGAGGGGGGCGGGATGCGTCGAGCCGCAGCCGCGGTTGATGTTCCGCCCGTCCGGTCGATCGTGCAGGACCACGGGGGCGAGCCCGAGGCGGCGGAGGACCGCGGGCGCGAGTCGGCTCGTGGCGCCGTTGGCGCAGTCGATCGCCATCCGGAACGCGGCCGGGACCTCGACCCCCCGGAGAATCCCGGCGGTGTGATCGAGGTAGGCCTCGGCGATGGAGACCCGCTCGACCGGCGCTGACGACGCGGCCGGCGGCACCGGGTCGGCCTCGGCGACCGACGCGGTGATCCGGGCCTCGAGGTCCGCGCCGGCCTTCTCGCCGCCGGCCGTGAACACCTTGACACCGTTGTCCCGATAGGGATTGTGCGAGGCGGAGACGACCAGCCCGGCGGCGTAGCCCCCGTCCCGGGTCAGGAACGACACCGCGGGCGTAGAGAGCACCCCCGCATCGACCGGCCCCGCTGCCGCGCCGGCCACGCCCTCGGCCAGCGCCTCGGTCATCCACTCTCCGGACTCGCGCGTGTCGCGGCCGATGAGGACCCGGCGCGGACCCGAGCCGCCGCGGCACGTCGCGGCGACGGCGGCCCCCAGGCGAATCAGCGTCGCCCGGTCCAGCGGCGGCTCGCCGGGGATGCCCCGCACCCCGTCGGTCCCGAACAGGCGGCCGGCCATCGATGCAGGGACCGCTCAGTCCCGCGCGTCCCACCCGCTCCGGGCGGCGCCGGTCGCGGTGCGGGCGCCGCCGCCCGGGATCCGGACGATGGGAATCGTCACCCGGGCGGACCCCGGCGTGACCAGCCGCAGGTACGGGTCGTCGACGCCGACCGTGACCATCCGTCGCATGGGCACCGACATGCCGGTCACGTCGATCGGCTCGGTCATCGCCTCGACCAGATCGTGCAGCCGGCTCTCGGGCCCCTCCACCTCGACGCTGGCCGGCTCGACCTCGACCGCGCCCACCATGAAGCCGGCCGCCGGCGCCCCCCGGACCTCCGGGACGATCGGCACCACCCGGCTCGCCGACACGTCCAGGGTCAACAAGATGGTCGACGGAATCACCTGAGTCACGTCGATTCCCAGGGGGGGCCGCACGCGATCGGAGCTCATGTCGAACATCCTCGTCCCGGCATGCTCCGCTTCGAGATCGATGATCGCGGCCATGTCGCCCGCTTCGAGGCGCCGCAGGGTACCCGAGGGGCCCCGCAGGCGCACCTCGACGCTCCCCGGCGGATCGCCGAGAATCTCCATCGACTCGGGCAGGTTCTCGAAAGCCACGGGAATCCGCACCCCGCGCTCGGCGATGGGCTCGCCCGAGACGGCGAGCCACAACCCCACCGCGAGGGCCACGGAGAAGAGCTTGAGCCCCAGCTTTCGGAGGGTCGTCACGACTCCCCTCCGACCGCGGCCCGGCGCCCGCGCCCGAACGGCCAATGCTGCATGAGGGCCTCGATGCGATAGCGCAGCCGCTCCGGCTGCAGGTCCGGCTCCATCTGCCCGTCGACCACCAGCGACACCAGTCCCGTCTCCTCGGACACGACGAGCACGATGGCGTCGGTCTCCTCGCTCAGTCCGATGGCGGCGCGATGGCGGGTCCCGAACTTGCGGGCGACCGGGGTGTCGACGCTCAAGGGAAGGAAGCAGGCGGCGGCCGCGATCCGGTCCTGCTGGATGAGGACCGCCCCGTCGTGCAGCGGTGAACCGGGCTGGAACACCGTCAGCAGCAGGTCGTAGCTGACTCTCGCGTCGATCTGAATGCCGCTCTCGACATAGTTGCGCAGGCCGACCGACCGCTCGATGGCCACGATGGCGCCGGTCTTCTGCTCGGCCAGCATGCGCAGGGCGACCACCACCTCGTCGATGGTCTCGTCGATCGCGGCCGGCCGGTTCACGTAGCGGAAGAACGGCGCGCGGCCGAGACGGGCGAGGGCGCGGCGAATGTCGCCCTGGAACAGGACGATGACCGCGAACACGGCATAGCCGAACATGTCGCCGATGAGCCAGTTGAGGGTGTGCAGGGGCGTGAACTGGGCGGCGTAGTAGAGCAGCACGATGAGCCCGCCGCCGATCAGGATCTGGACGGCGTGGGTGCGGCGAAGCAGCTTCAGGAGCTCGTAGATCAGCACGGACACGATCGCGATGTCCAGCAGATCCCACCACCCGATCCGGCTCGGCTGCAACAGCCCGGTGAGGCTCTCGATCACACCGACCTCGACGCTTCGGCGAGCGCGGGGACCTGCTGCGCCCCCGCCGTCTCCGCCGCAAGGACCCGCCGGCGGGCCTCGAGGGCGCCCCGGCACCGGTCCGCGACCTCGGCCACCTGCCGCATCTCCCGGACCCGATGCACCCGTACCACGTGGGCGCCCTCGAGAATCGCCGCGGTCACCGCGGCGGCGGTCGCCCAGTCGCGATCCGCGGGCCCGCCGTCGGCGCGCCCGGCGAGGAACGACTTGCGCGACGGCCCCACGAGGATGGGCCGGTCGAGCGCCGCGAGCCGGCCGAGCGCGGCCAGGGCGGCGTAGGACTGCCCCGTCCGCTTGGCGAAGCCGATGCCGGGGTCGACGAGTATCCGCGACCGGTCCACGCCGCCCGCGACGGCCGCCGCGATCGACGCCTGCAGCTCGCGCGCCACCTCGGCCCCGACGTCGCCGTAGCACGCGTCGCGGTACATGTCGCGCGAACGCCCGCGGCTGTGCATGACGACGAGGGCGGCGCCGCTCTCCGCCACCACCCCGACGAGACCCGGGTCGCGCCGCAGACCCGACACGTCGTTGACCACCGCGGCGCCGGCACCGACGGCGGCCCGCGCGACCGCCGCCCTGGAGGTGTCGACGGACAGCGGCACCCGGAGCCGTCCGGCCAGCCGCTCCAGCACCGGGACGACGCGCCGCAGCTCCTCCGCCGCCGGCACCGGATCGGCGCCGGGCCGCGTCGACTCGCCGCCGACGTCGAGCAGGTCGGCGCCGGCCGCTTCCAGCGCAAGGGCGTGGTCGGCCGCCCGTCCCGGATCCTGCCACCGGCCGCCGTCCGAGAACGAGTCGGGGGTCACGTTGACCACCCCCATCACCAGCGTCCGCTCTCCGAGGACGAGCGGCGGGCCGGCCGGGAGCGGCAGCGTGTAGCAGCGGCGAACCTGCATCGCGGACTATCCCCTCGACGGCGCGGACAGGCCCCCCGGAGGTCGCGGCGGAAACCTGTCTCTCGATGTACGGAGCAGCGGACCCCCTGCCCGATGCGGCAGGGTGCTGGCGGCCCGCGGATGGCGAGGCGGGCCGCCTGATGCCTCTATTCCTGCGGCAGCGGCTTGCCGAGCGGCGGCACCACCGGCGGCCGCGCCGCCTCCGGGCTGGCGGGCTTGTCCGAGACGAAGGGCGCGGCGGGAGCCACGGGCTCTTCGAGCGTCTGGCCGGCGACGATGCGCCGCACCTGATCGCCGGACAGCACCTCGCGCGTCAACAGCTCTTCGGCGATGCGCAACAGCTCGCTCTTCTTGCCCTCGAGAATCGACCGCGCCCGCTCGTAGTTGTCGGTGACGATGCGCTTGATCTCCTGGTCGATCCGGATCGCGGTCTCCTCGCTGTAGTCCTTGTGCTGCGCGAAGTCGCGGCCCAGGAAGATCTCCTCGTCCTTGCGGCCGAACGTGAGGGGCCCCACCGTCTCGCTCATGCCCCACTCGCAGACCATCCGGCGGGCCAGGTCCGTCACCCGATCGAGGTCGTTGCCGGCCCCGGTGGTGACCGTCGTGTTGGTGACCTCCTCGGCGATACGCCCGCCCAGGAGCACCGCGACCTGGTCGTGCAGGTACTCCGCCGAGTAGTTGTGCTTGTCGTCGAGAGGCAGTTGCTGGGTGACGCCGAGGGCCATTCCGCGGGGAATGATGGTCACCTTGTGGACGGGGTCGGCGTTCTCGAGCTCGACGCCGAGGAGGGCGTGGCCCGCCTCGTGCACCGCCGTCACCTTCTTCTCCTCGTCGCTGATGATGAGGGAGCGGCGCTCCGACCCCATCATCACCTTGTCCTTGGCGAACTCGAAGTCCTGCATCGCCACCGTCTTCTGGTTGTAGCGGGCGGCGTTGAGGGCGGCCTCGTTGACGAGGTTGGCGAGGTCCGCCCCGCAGAAGCCGGAGGTCCCCCGCGCGAGCACGTGCACGTCGACGTCGTCGGCGAGGGGAATCTTGCGCGTATGGACGCCGAGTATGCCCTCGCGCCCCTTGACGTCGGGGCGGTTCACCACGATGCGGCGGTCGAAGCGGCCGGGCCGCAGGAGGGCCGGGTCGAGCACGTCGGGGCGGTTGGTGGCCGAGACGAGGATGACCCCCTCGTTCGACTCGAAACCATCCATCTCGACGAGAAGCTGGTTCAGCGTCTGCTCGCGCTCGTCGTGACCGCCGCCGAGGCCGGCGCCCCGGTGCCGCCCGACCGCGTCGATCTCGTCGATGAACACGATGCAGGGCGCGTTCTTCTTGCCCTGCTCGAAGAGGTCGCGGACCCGGGACGCCCCCACGCCGACGAACATCTCGACGAAGTCGGACCCGCTGATCGAGAAGAACGGCACGTTGGCCTCGCCGGCCACGGCCCGCGCGAGGAGGGTCTTGCCGGTTCCCGGAGGCCCCATCAGGAGGACGCCCTTGGGAATGCGGCCGCCGAGCTTCTGGAACTTCTGGGGCTCGCGCAGGAACTCGATGATCTCCTGCAGCTCCTCCTTGGGCTCGTCGACGCCCGCGACGTCCTTGAAGGTGACCTTCTTCTGCGCGCTCGACGACAGCTTGGCCCGGCTCTTGCCGAAGGACAGCGCCTTGTTGCCGCCGCTCTGGACCTGGCGCATGAAGAAGACCCAGAAGCCGATGACGAGCAGGATCGGGGCCCACGAGTACAGCAGCGTCGCCCACGGGCTGCCCGCCGCCTCCCGGGCCTCGAGACGCACGTCGCGCTCGATGAGCTGGTTGACCAGCCCCTCGTACTGCGGCGGCGCATAGGTGCGGAACTGCTCGCCGCTCGAGTCGGTTCCGGTGACTTCGTTGCCCGACAACTCGACCCGGTCGACCTGGCCGGTCTCCACCCACCGAATGAACTCGCTGAACGCGACGTCGTCGTCGCCGGCCCGGAACTGGGACGACAGGTTCCAGATAGCCAGGACCACGACCACGAGAAGCATCCAGAAGAGCAGGCTGCGTGTCGTCGAGTTCACAGAATCTCCCCCAAACCGCTGACCTTCAAGAATAACACGCTTTCGTCACCCTCGCCGGCGCGAAAATCGTGGCCGATCCCGAAGCCCACGACCCAGACGACGCGCCCGTCGGCGTCGAGCACGAGCGGAATGCGCGTGCGCTCGTCGCGGGGGACCTTGCGATCCACGAACAGGTCCTGGAGCTTCCGGCTGCGTCCGCCGAGGCCCAGCGGCCGGTACCGGTCCCCGAATCGCCAGCTCCTGACGACAAGCGGCGCCGCCGCCGGCAAGGCCACGACCGCCGTCCGCCCGCCGCCGGCGACGCGGGCGCCCGCCGCGGCCTCGACGACCTCGGCCCGGACCCGCACCCCGGCTTCCGGCACCGAGACCTCGCCGGGAATCGCCAGCCGATAGGCGAAGCCGGGGCGCGGCGCCGGACCGGTCCGGCCACGGCGGGGAACGAGACGCACGCGGCCGGCCGCGCGTTCCACCCGGCAGTCCGGCAGGTCCGTCCGCGCGGGACCACCCGCCGCCGTCCGCCGCACCCGTTCGATGGCGTCGAACCCGATCTCGCGCCGCCTCGGCTCGATCCGGGCGAGGGCGTCCCGCGCCACGCGGCGGCCGAGGGCCGGGGGCAGCGCGGCGAGGCCGGCCGCGTCCAGCACCACGAGGCCCCTCTCCTGTGAGACGAGATCGGCGGCCGCTTCGTTTGCCCGGCGGCTCAACCAGGCCTCGTCGGCCCGCGCGATGTCCGCCTGACGCGCCAGCGCCTCGACGACGCGCGGCGAGTAGGTCCGAAGCTGCGGCAGCAGCTCGTGCCGCACCCGGTTCCGGGGCACGCGCAGGTCGGCGTTGGACGCGTCCTCGCGGAACGGGATCCTGCCGTCCGCGAGATAGCGGCGGAGCTCGGCCCGGCCGACTTCCAGCAACGGCCGCACCAGGGACCCGGCCCGCGGCCGCATCCCCGAGAGCCCGGCCGCCCCGGCGCCGCGGATGAGGCGGAGCAGCACCGTCTCCGCCTGGTCGTCGATGGTGTGCCCCAGCGCCACCCGGCCGGCCCCCAGCTCGGCCGCCGCCCGCGCGAAGAAGGCGTGGCGCACGTGATGGCCGGCGCGCTCGACCGAGACGCGGCGCGCCCGCGCCACGTCGGCCACCGCCACCGACTCGACGAGGCAGGGCACGCCGAACCGGCGCGCGAGGTCCCGGCAGAAGCGCTCGTCCTCGTCCGACGCCGGCCGGCGCAACCGGTGATTGACGTGGGCCACGCCGGCCAGGGTCAGGAGGGAACGCTCGGCCAGCTCCGCGAGGAGATGGAGCAACGCCACCGAGTCGCCGCCGCCCGACACCGCCGCCACGACCCGCCCCCCGCACGGGATCAACGCCTGCCGTTCCACCGACGCGGCTACGCGGTCGGCGAGTGACACGGGCGGATCCCGGGGGCCAGCCTGGGAACGGTCAGATTCGGGCTCCCCTGTACCGTTGACCGAAGGGCCGGGAGACGAGAGAAATGGTGCCGGTGCAGGGACTTGAACCCCGGACGCCGCGGATATGAGCCGCGTGCTCTAACCAACTGAGCTACACCGGCGTAACTGGCGTCGATCATTGTATCAGGATTCGACGAGCGCCCGCCGCCATCCCGGGTGCACGACGCACGCCCGGACGACCACCCCTGGTCCACCGCGCGGCCCGCCACCCCGGGAGGGGCACGTCCCGCGCTGCGCGGCTTCGCGCCACTCTACCTGTCGTGCACCTCTTCCTCCCGGCGCGCCCTCGCGAAGCCGGCGTCGCCGGGACCGGCCGGGCGGGCCGGCCCCGGAACGGCGTCACCGGGGAAACGCGTCGCGGCCGGGATGCGGCAGGGGCTTTCCCCTGGTCTGCTACAGGATGAGCATCGCGTCGCCGTAGCTGTAGAACCGGTAGCCGGCGCGCAACGCCTCGGCGTACGCCCCGCGGATCCGTTCCCACCCCGCGAACGCGCTGACCAGCATCAGCAGCGAGGACCGGGGCAGATGGAAGTTCGTCAGCAGCCCCCCGACGACGTGAAACGCGGCGCCCGGATAGAGGTAGAGGTCGCTGACGCCGTCGCCGGCGCGCACCTCGCCGCCCCCGGCCCGGGCCGCGGTCTCGAGGGTCCGGGTCGTGGTGGTCCCCACCGCGACCACCCGCCGGCCCTCCCGGCGGGCCCGGCGCACCGCCGCCGCGGTCTCCGGCGGCACGCGGTAGGGCTCGGGGTCGACCCGATGCGCCTCGACCTCGTCGGCGCGGATCGGGGCGAACGTGCCGTAGCCGACGTGCAGGGTGACCCGGGCCACCCCGACCCCCCGTTGCCGAAGCTGCTCCAGCAGGTCGGTGGTCAGATGCAGGCCGGCCGTCGGCGCCGCCACCGAGCCGCGCTCCGTCGCGTACACCGTCTGGTAGCGCTCGGCGTCGACGGGGGTGTCGCCGCGCCGGATGTACGGCGGCAGGGGAACGTGCCCCACGCGGTCGATCGCCTCGTCGACGGCGGCACCGTCCTCGGTCCACAGGCGGATCGTGCGGCGGCCGTGAAACCGGCGGGCGAGCACCTCCCCGCACAGCCGGCGCCCGCCGCGCTCGAAGACGACGCGCGCGCCGGGGCGAAGCCGCTGCCCGGGATGCATGAGGGCGTCCCAGCACCCGTCTCCGCGAGGGGACAGGAGCAGGCACTCGACCGCCCCCCCGCTCGGCATCCGCCGTCCCAGCAGTCTCGCGGGGACGACCCGCGTGTCGTTGACGACGAGCAGATCGCCCGGCGCGAGGAGGGCGGGAAGGGCCCCGACGGTGTGGTGCTCGAGGCCGCCGGCGGCGCGGTCGAGGACGAGCAGGCGGGCCGCCTGGCGCTCGGCCGCCGGGGTCTGGGCGATTCGATCGGCGGGGAGGTCGAAGTCGAAGTCGGCGACGCGCATGGCGGCGGCGCGACCTTCGGTCGCGTTGGAAGTCTCGCTGGCGCAAGACTACGACTGTCGCAATCAACTAGTGGACTGTCCTTGAACGAACCTCGCCATGCCGCCGCAGAATCGCGCCCGGCACGCGCGCGGGAACCGTCAGGGGCATCGGCAGCTTTCCTCAGACAGTCAACTAGCGGACTGTCCCGGAGCCGACCTTGCCGCCCTGTCGCTGACTGTCGTAGGCAACCGCTGCGGAAAGGGGGCGCGCCATGGGCAGCTTTCCTCCAGAACAGTCCACTAGCAGGACCAACGCAACAGCACGGCGCCGACGGTGAACCCGGCGCCCACCGACGCGAGCAGCACGAGGTCGCCCTTCTTCAGGCGCCCCTCCGCTATCGCGTCGGCGAGGGCGAGGGGAATCGTGGCGGCGGTGGTGTTGCCGTACCGGTCGATGTTGATCATGACCTTCTCCTCCGGCAGCCCGAGCTGATCGGCCGCGGCCATGATGATGCGGCGGTTGGCCTGGTGCGACACGAAGAGGTCGACGTCGCCGGGCCCGAGCCCGTTGCGCTCGAGCACGCGCCGGCTGATGTCCCGGGTCTTGCGCACCGCGAACTTGTAGACGGCGGCGCCGTCCTGATGCACGTAGTGCAGCCGCTGCTCGACCGTCTCGCGCGTCGCGGGCATCCGGCTGCCCCCGGCCGGCATGCGCAGGGCCGGGGCCCCGCTGCCGTCCACCTCGTGAGCGAAGTCGATGACCCGGAGCTCGGGGTCCGTCGCCGGCGACACCACCACCGCCCCCGCGCCGTCGCCGAAGAGGACGCAGGTGGCGCGGTCCTGGTAGTCGATGATGCGGGACATGACGTCGGCCCCGATCGCGAGGGCGTGGTCGTGGGTCCCGCCGGCCACCATCTGCACCGCGGTGGTGACCGCGTAGGTGAAGCCCGAGCAGGCCGCCCCGAGGTCGAAGCCCCAGGCCCCGGCGGCGCCGATGCGGTCCTGGACGAGACACGCGGTGCTCGGGAAGAACATGTCCGGGGTGGTCGTGCCGACCACCAGGAAGCCGATGTCCCGGGGCGTCAGCCCCGCCCCGTCGATGGCCCGGTTCGCGGCCTCGACCGCGAGATCGGACGTGGCGGCGTCGGCGTCGGCGATGTGGCGGGTACGGATGCCGGTCCGCTTCAGGATCCACGCATCGGACGTGTCGACGAGCTTCTCCAGATCCTGGTTCGTCATGACGCGGGGCGGCACGTAGGTGCCGAGGGAGGCGATGCGGACCGGCCGGAGGGCGCCCGGCCGGTGGCTGGCGATGGCGTTGCTCATCTGGTGTCCCGTCCGGGAGCCCACGGCGGGGGCCCCGCTTTCCGCGTGGCGGCGCGAGGTCCGGCCACGGGCTCCCGGCGACGCGCGCGGGTGGTCGCCGCCGACGTGCCTACCACAACCGGCCCCCGCGACTCGGCGCCGGCACCCCGAAGTAGTCGTAGGCGCGGGCGGTCGCCACGCGCCCGCGCGGCGTCCGGTCGAGGAACCCGATCTGAATCAGAAAGGGTTCGTAGATGTCCTCGATGGCCTCTTTCTCCTCGCTGATCGCGGCCGCGATGCTGTTGAGCCCCACCGGACCGCCGCCGAACTTGTCGATGATGGCGTGCAGCAACCGGCGGTCCGCCTCGTCGAACCCGTTGGTGTCGACGTCGAGCATCTTCAGCGCGGCGAGGGCGACGTCCCGCGTGATCCGCCCGTCCGCCCGCACCTGGGCGAAGTCGCGCACGCGGCGCAGCAGCCGGTTGGCGACCCGCGGGGTGCCGCGCGACCGGCCGGCGATCTCGACCGCCGCCGCGTCCTCGATCGGCACGTCGAAGATGCCGGCCGATCGGCGGACGATCTCCTGCAGGTCCTCGGCGCGGTAGAAGTCGAGCCGGTGCACGATGCCGAACCGCGCCCGCAACGGGGACGTCAGCAACCCCGCCCGGGTCGTGGCCCCGATGAGCGTGAAGGGCTTCAGCGGCACCTTCACGGACCGCGCGCCGGGGCCCTGCCCGATGACGATGTCGAGCTCGTAGTCCTCCATCGCCGGGTACAGGATCTCCTCGACGACGGGGCTCATCCGGTGAATCTCGTCGATGAAGAGCACCTCGCGCTCCGCGAGGTTGGTCAGGATGCCGGCCAGGTCGCCCGGCTTCTCGAGCACCGGCCCCGCCGTGGTCCGCACCGCCACCCCCAGCTCGTGGCCGACGACGAGGGCCAGGGTCGTCTTGCCGAGGCCCGGCGGGCCGTAGAGCAGGACGTGGTCGAGGGCGTCGCCGCGCTGCCGCGCCGCCGCGATGGCGATGCCGAGGTTCTCGCGCAGGCGGTCCTGGCCGATGTACGCGTCGAGGCTGCGCGGACGCAGGCCCGCCTCGAACTGGTCGTCGTCCCCCAGCCGGGCCGAGCTGACCACGCGCGGCGAGGCATCTTCCGCGGTCACCGCGCGATCTCCTTCAGGGCCCGCCGGAGGGCCGGCTCGAACGAGCCGTCCCCGGCGCCGAGGGCGGCGTCCACCGCCCGCTCCGCCGACGGCCGGCCGTAGCCCAGGTTCACGAGCGCCGACACCAGGTCGCCGCGGGCCGCCCCCGGCTCGCCGGCGGCCTCCGCCCCCCGATGCGGCTCGAGGACCGGCGGGAGCCGATCCCGCAGCTCCAGCCCCATGCGCTCCGCCGTCTTCTTGCCGATGCCGGGGATGCCCGTCAGCCGCCGCACGTCGCCGCGGCCCACCGCCTGCACCAGCTCGGCCGGCTCGATGCCCGAGAGCACCGCCAGCGCCAGCCGCGGGCCGATGCCCGAGATGCCGATCAACTGCTCGAAGATCCGCAGCTCGAGGGCGGTCGCGAAGCCGAACAGGGCCAGGGTGTCCTCGCGGACGTGGGTATGGACCTGGAACACCGCATCGGCCCCCGGCTCGCCCAGGCCGTAGTAGGTCGACAGGGGGATGTGCAACTCGTAACCGACGCCGTGCACGTCCACGGTCACGCGATGGGGGTGCTTTTCGGCGATCCGACCGCGAAGCCGCGCAATCATCCGTCACCCCGGCACCCGGAACCGGCGCCAGGACGTCACCCCGGCGTTGGCGCCGCCCGCCGATGCGGTGGACGCGGCCGGCGCGCCGGCATAGGCGTGACAGACGGCGACGGCGAGCGCGTCCGACGCGTCGTGCGGCGTGGGAGGCTCGTCCAGGCCGAGCAGCAGCCCCACCATCCGCTGCACCTGCCTCTTCTCCGCCCGCCCGTAGCCGACCACCGCCTGCTTGACCGACGCCGCCGCGTACTCGGCCACCGGCAGCCCGGCCCGGGCGGCGGCGAGCAAGGCGACCCCCCGGACCTGGCCGAGCTTCAACGCGCTGCGGGCGTTGCGCCCGTGGAACACCTCCTCGACGGCGACGCAGGCGGGCCGGTGCTCGGCCAGCATCGCGGCCAGCGCATCGAAGATGCAGGCGAGTCTGTCGGGAAACGGGCAATTGGAGGGCACCGTGATCGCGCCGCACGCCACCAACTCGCACCGACTGCCGTCGGAGTCGATGCAGCCGTATCCGGTGCGCTCGGAGCCGGGGTCTATCCCGAAGATCCTCACGCCAATGAGGCCTCGATCTCCTTCTCGCTGACGTCGAAGTTCGACCAGACGTGGCGGGTGTCGTCGAGATCCTCGAGCGCGCCCATCAGCTTCATCATCTGCTGGGCCGGCTTCCCCTCGAGGACCACCGAGTTCTGCGGCAGCATCGCCACCTGCGCCGACGCCGGCTCGACCCCGAGGGCCCGGACCGCGGCGGCGACCGCGTCGAACGACTCCGGCGCGCTGATGATCTCCCAGTGGCTGCCGTCGTCGCGAAAGTCGTCGGCACCGGCGTCGATGGCCGCGGTCATCAGCGACTCCTCGTCGACCGCGTCCCGGTCCACCAGCACGTACCCCCGCTTGTCGAAGAGCCAGGCGACGCTGTTGGTCGAGCCGAGATTGCCGCCATGCTTGGTCAGCAGGTGGCGGACCTCGCCGACGGCCCGGTTCTTGTTGTCGGTCAGCACCTCGACCATCAGGGCCACGCCGCCGGGGCCGTAGCCCTCGTAGGTCACTTCCTCGTAGTGGACGCCCGGCTCCTCGCCGGTCCCGCGCCGGATGGCCCGCTTGATGTTGTCGGCGGGCATGTTGGCGGCCTTCGCGTCGGCGATGACCGTCCGCAGGCGCGGGTTGCTGTCGGGGTCGCCGCCGCCGTCACGCGCCGCGACGGTCAGCTCCTTGATGATGCGGGTGAACAGCTTGCCGCGCTTCGCGTCGGCCGCGCCCTTCTTGTGCTTGATCGAGTGCCACTTGGAATGGCCGGACATCGGCGAGACTCCGTGAATGCGCCAACAGGCGGTAGCGCAGAGTCTATCACGATGCGCGACCGGTCGAGCCGGCCGGAAGCGCCCCGGAACCGATGCGCACGGCCGGACGCCGGCGGACGACGGTGTATCATGGGGCGCCGTCGCCACCCCCGAGCCCCATGCCGGACTGGGCGCCCAACCCGCACCCGTTCCTCGTCCACTTTCCGATCGCGCTCCTCGCCGCGGCCGCCGCCGCCGACGTGCTGAGCCTGCTCCGGCCCGCCCGGCCGGCCGCCCGCGACGCCGCCACCTGGCTCTACTGCGCGGGAGCGTTCACCGCGATGGCGGCGTACTTCAGCGGGCTGAGCGCGGCCGCCGCGGTCCGGGTCACCCCCGAGGCCGGTCTCGCCGTCACGGCCCACTTCGCGTGGGCCGACCGCACGACGTGGTTCTTCGTCTTCTTCGCCTCGCTGCGCCTCGCGATGTCCTACATCTGGGGCACGACAGCCCGGTGGGCCCTCGCGGCGTCCTGCGCGCTCTCCCTCGTCGGACTCGTCCTCCTGGCCGCGACCGCCCTGCACGGCGGTCGGCTCGTGTTCCGGTACGGGCTCGGCGTGGAGTCGGTTCCCCCCGCCGGAACGCCCTGGACCATGCCCGGCCGGGAGCCGGCGGGAACCGGTGACCCCGCCCCCCGGGTCCCCTGAAGGCCACGCCGGGCACGCACGCGAACGGCGGCCGACAAGCTGGCAGGCTCCTTGCTCCCGATCTCCTTGCCAAGACGCGGAAACGGCTTGTAGAGTGAGGAGGGATTGTCGTGAATGTTGCCGCTTTCGATACACGCGCCGCCTTCAAGGGTCTGCGGGACGCAGGCATCCCCGAGGCCCACGCGGATGCAATAGTTGCTACGATGTACCGGGCGATGAACGAAACCGTTGCGACGTCCGCCGACTTGCAGGCGATCGACGCGAGGCTCGATACCAAGCTCGCAAAGCTCGACACGGAGCTGAAGGTGGTCTCCACCCGCCTCGACCACATGGTCACCAAGGGCGAGTTCTACCGCGCCATCGGGGCGGCGGTGCTGGTGATCGTGGGACTCACCACCGGCCTCGTCTTCGCCATCCTGCGCGTCGTCGCCTAGCCGACCAGCGCCGGCCGCGCGACGCGCGAGACCCGCCGTCTCAGGACTCCTCGGTCTCGATCCGGTGGGCCATGGGAATGAAGACGATGCCGTTGACGGTGCGCTCGGGTCCGGTCTGGCGGAACCCCAGGCGCTCGTAGGCGGGAACGCCGAAACGGGAGGAGTTGACGGTCACCCGGTCGAGGCCCGGCTTGGCGGGGCGGGCGATGGCCAGCGCGCGCGCGAGCAACTCGCGCGCGACGCCGTGCCGCTGGTGCCGGGTATCGACGAACAGCAGCGACACGTGGTCGTTGTCGCGCAGCTCGATGACGCCCGCGGGCTGCTCGCCCGCCATCGCCACCAGCAGCAGGTGGTTGGACCGCATCCGCTCGACGAGGGCCGCCGGCTCCACGTGGCGCAGGAACTCGGCCCGGCCCTCCTCGGTGTACTCCGGCCCGATGAACTCGCTGAACGACTCGGCGATCAGCCGCGACACCGCCTCGGCGTCGGCCGGCTCCATGGGGCGGTAGACGATCGGGCTGGGCATCGTCTCGGGCGTCGGCCGGCCGGGCTCGCCCCGGCGGCCGGACGGCGCAACCGCCTCAGCGGCGGTCGGCGAGCGTCCTCAGGTAGTTGACGACGTGCCAGATGTCCTCGTCGTCGAGCCGCTCCGCGTAGGGCTGCATGTCGGCCGTCACCCCCTCCTTGATGACGCGGAAGAGATCCCCGTCGCGCGAGCCGTGCAGCCACACGTCGTCGGTGAAGTCCGGGATGTCGCCCCCCGCGTGGGCCATGTCGCCGTCGCCGAGGCCGGTGTTGCCGTGGCACTCGCGGCACATGAACACGTACCACTGGCGGCCGGTGGCGACGGAGTCGGCGGTCGCGGGCACGGGGTTCTCCAGCACCTGCCCCTCGGTCTGCCGGTGGGGCTCGGGCGGGTGGAGCGGCTTCGCGGACGCGGCGAGGGCCGCCGCGACCACGGCCGCGGCGAAGATCGAGGAAACCGCGGCCGCGAGCCGGCCGGGACGTGTGGATCGGGTCATGGCTGATTCTCCGCCTGTCTGCTCCGCCCGCCGCCGGCGCTGGCGACTCCGTGCCTTCGTCGTGCCTTCGTTCGACGCGCGGGATCCGGGACGGCGCCCCCCCTCGTGCCCGGGGCCGCCGGGCCTTCCGCTCATTCCTCGGGCGCCGCGAAGTTCGCCCGTTGTGCCTTCGTTCGACCCGCGCGGTCCGGGGCGGCGCGCCTCCTCGTGCCCGGGGCCGCCGGGGCCGCGGGCCTTCTGCTCACTCCTCGGGCGCCGCGAAGTTCGCCCAGAGGTACTCGGGCCGATACTCCTGGAGATACAGGAAGACCTCGTGGACGAGGTTGACGACCCGATTCACCCCATAGTCGTGGAAGTTCCGCGTCGCGACCAGCTCGACGGAAACCGCGCCCCGAGCCGGGATGCAGCGTACGCGGGCGCGGCGCCGCTCGACCCGCCGGTGCTCGGGCAGACGGGTCGACGAGCGGCCTGACACGAACGCCGCGAGATCCGCATACAGTGCCGACCGCGCGGGGACGTTGGGCAGCAACGCCCGGAAGACGAACGTCCCGGTCGCCGGCGTGTAGTCGAGCGTGAGCGGCTCCGTCCCCAGCCAGGAGAAGCGGAACCGGTGCCGGCCCGCGACCGGCCGGCCCTCGCTGAACCCGCTGAAGACCCGCCGGTCGGCGTAGGCCTGCAACTGCTGCCGCACGACGGCCAGCGACTGCTCCGGCGTCCGGCGGACCCGCGGCGTCCGGCGGACCCGCCGTTTCTCCCCGTCCCCGTGGGACGGATCGGACTCCGCCGCGTGCGGCCCGCGCGGCCGCGCACCCGACGGCGAAGCGCCGCGCCCGGATTCCCGCCCCAAGATGTGCCCGTCCGCCGGCCCGGCCAGCGCCGCGCCGCCGCGCCGATCACCGCCCGGCATGGCCCGAAGCCGCGCTCCCGTTCCTGGTAGTGTGCCCGGCCGCCGGCCCGGCCGGCGCCGCCCCGCCGCGCCGCTCACCGCCCGGCATGGCCTGAAGCCGCGCTCCCGTTCCTAGTGGTAGTACGACATCACCCCCGGCTCGATCTTGCCGAGGAAGCCCGGCGCATACTGGTCGCGCAGCCAGAACTCCTTCTTCGCCTGCACGTTGACCACCGACGGGCGGCTCTCGTCGAGGGCGACCTGGTAGGCCCTCTCCAGCGCGGGGCGGAACTCCGACGGCCGGGTCACGTACTCGCCGTGCGCGCCGAGGGCCTCGCCCATCTTGTCGTAGCGCAGGTTCTCCTGGAACAAATGCACCGGCAGCCCCACCTGGTTGTTGCGCTGCCCCTGCCACGTGCCCCAGGCGTTGTTGTTGTAGACGACGATGACCGCCGGCATGCGGTACTTCGACAGCGTCTCCATCTCCATGCCGGTATAGCCGAAGCCCGCGTCGCCGGTGACGGCGATGACCGGATGCCCCTGGTAGTCGGCCTGGGGGCCGGTGCCCTGCCGCACCGCGGCGGCGACGCCGACGGTATAGCCGACGTCGGGGCCGATGGCGCCGTACTGGTACGCGCCGTTCATGATCTGCCCGGGGCGGAACGCCCGGAGGTACCGCCGGGTGTAGCGGGCGATGCCGTAGCCCCCCTGAACGAGAGTGGTACGGTCGGGCGGCAGCGGGCCGCGGTGGACGAAGTCGGCCAGCTCCTTCCCGATGACGGCGGGATGCACCGCGTCGTCGTAGCCGAGCCCGATTCGGTAGTACTCGTCGTTCTGGGCCTCGAACTGCGCCCGGGCCTCCGCCACCTCCGCCACCCAGGCCTCGTGGCGCATGCGGGGGACGCCGTCGGCGAGGGCCTCGAGGGCGGCCCGCTCGTCGCTGACGATGCCGAGGTCGATGGGCAGGTTGCGGCCGATGTCCTCGGCGCAGGGGTCGATGCGGATGTAGCGGGTATCCGGCCCGAACGCGAACTCGCCCAGGGTCGGCATGCAGTACTGGCCGACGAGCAGGACGAGATCGGCGCTCGCCAGCGCGCGCGGTGCGGTGTCCACCGAGAGCTCGTGGTCGGCGGGGAACTGCCCCTTCGTGGCGCCCGACTCGACCACCGGGATGTGGGCCCGCTCGGCGAGCCGCCGCAACGCGTCCCAGGCCCGGCTGTGGAAGACGCCGTTGCTCGAGACGATGATGGGCCGCTCGGCCTCGCCGAGCATCGCGATGGCCCGGTCGATGGCCCGGGGGTCGGGATGCGGCCGGGTCTCGGTGCGGTACTGCGCCTTGTCGAAGTAGTACTCGATCTCGCTCGCGTCGCGGAACCGCGCGTTGGCGATCTCGGCCGGGAAGTCGAGGTGGACCGGCTTGGGCACGCCGCTGCGGAGCTGCCGGAACGCGTAGCCGGCGTACTCGTGGATGCGGGCCGGCGTGATCATCCGCTTGCCGTACTTGCGCATGCCCTCGGTCGTCGGCTGCTGGTAGGCGTCCTGGATGCCGCGCTCGGTGTCCTCCGCGAAGATCGTCTTGTTGCTCGCCAGGACCAGGATCGGGGACCGCGCCGAGTTGGCGGCGGCGATGCCGCAGATCATGTCGGTGAACCCGGGGCCCTCGGTCCCCGACGTCGCCACGATCTCCCCGGTGACCCGGGTGAACGCGTCGGCGGCGTGGCACATCGACCCCTCGTGCCGGCCCCCGTAGGTGGGGATGCCGGTGTCGGACATCGCGTGCACCACCGAGTAGTTGCCGGGGCAGCAGAAGAGCGCCGCCACCCCCTCCGCCTTGCAGGCGCGGGCGAACACCTGGGCGCCGGTCATGGGGAAGTCGAGCTCGGGCAGCGCGGCGTGCTTCGCCGCCTCGAACTCGGCCGGCACCGTGATCGGGCTCACGTCCTCCTCGGCCGCCGAGGCCAGGGCCGTCGTGCCGGCCCCCACCGTGGCCGCCCCCGCCCCGAGCACCGCCTGCTTCATGAACCGCCGCCGCGAGCTACCCTGGCCAGCACGTTTCATCGTTCGCTCCTCTACTTTGGGCGATGCGCCGTCCTCCGACACGACTCCCGGGCGCGGGGAACCGCTCCAGCGGTCCCGCTCCGGGCTTCACCCGACCGCAGCCCCGCGGGAGGTCGACAGAACCCCCAGAGAATCGCATGCCGGCACCGCCCCGCGCAAGACCAGGGGGCGGCGACAGAACCGTGCGGGGCCGCGACTCACCGCGGATGGGCTTCGCCTCCCGCCCCGACGCGCCGCCGGGACGATGCGGTTCCTCACCCCCCGGGGCTAGTCGGCCGCGGCCGCGCCCGCGGCGCGGGCGCAACGGAAGCCCACGTTGCTGGTCTGCCCGGTCTGCGCGAAGGGCAGGCGGACCGACGTGCGGAGGGCGGCCGGGAAGTTCAGCCAGGACCCGCCGCGGGCGATGCGCGCGTAGCCGTCCGCCGCCCCCGGCGGGTCGACGAGCGGCGACGTCGCGTAGTAGTCGTCGTCGAGCCAGCCGTCCACCCACTCCCAGACGTTGCCGGCCATGTCGAAGAGGCCGAAATCGTTCGGGGGGAACAACGCCACGGGCGCCGTGTTCATCCAGGCGTCGGCCCCGCCGACCGCCCCCGCGCAGCACTGCTCCGCCCCGTAGTTGGCGCGGTCGCGCGAGATCGCGTCGCCCCATCCGTAGATCAGGCCCGGCCGGCCCGCCCGCGCCGCGTACTCCCATTGGGCCTCGGTGGGAAGCCGGGCCCCGGCCCACGTGCAGAAGGCGGTCGCGTCGTCCCAGCTCACGAGGACCACCGGGTGGTCCCCGGTCTGCGCGAAGCCCGGCGCGGCGGGGGCGCGATGCCCCGTGTCGCGCACGAACCGGAAATAGTGCGCGACCGTCACCTCGGTCGCCATCATCTCGAAGGGCACGGGGAAGCGGACGGGGTGACGGGGCCGTTCCATGTCGAGGCAGTCGGGGTCTGACTCGACGCACCCCATCTCGAAGCTGCCGGCGGGAATGCGCACCCATCCGAGATCGGGGGGGGCCTGCCCCCCGGCCTGCGCGGACAGCCCGGCCGCCGGCAGGAGGACGAGAGCGACGGCGAGGCCTGGTCGATTGGCGGCCCCCATGTCCCTCAGCTCCGAACCGCGATGCCCATCACCTCGAACCGCGCGCCGCGCAGCAGGGTGCCGCTGCCGAGAAACGCCCGCGCCGGGGGGTCGGCGGTGAAGTAGGTGCGGTAGACGGCGTTGAAGTCGTCGTACAGGGCCACGTCCGAGCAGAACACCTGCACGCTGACCAGATCGTCCATGGTCATGCCGGCCTCGGCGAGGACCGCGGCAATCTGGTCGAGCACGATCCGGGCCTCGTCCCCTGCATCGGCGGGAGGGGCCCCGGTCTCGGGGTCGAGGCCGAGGCGGCCGGCGAGGTACAGGGTGTCCCCGACCTGGATGGCGTCGCTGAACAACGGGTTCGCCGCCGTCCGGCCCGGCAGGTTCACCGCCCGACGCCCGTCGTCGGGCTGGGCCGTCACCGTCCCGAGGGCGCCGGCGCCGAGACCGCCGACCACGAGACCCGCCGCAAAGATGCGCATGTTCTTCGTCAGGTTCATCACGACTCTCCCTCCATGACCAGGACCGTCGACCCGGTCGTCTCGCGCGCCTCCAGCCGGCGGTGCGCCTCGGCCGCGTCCTCGAGCGGCAGGGCGAGGCTCACGTCGACCTTCACGGCGCCGCTCTCGACCACCTCGAACAGCTCGCGGGTGGTCTCCTCGAGCTCCGCCCTCGTCCGGATGTAGCTGGCCAGCGTCGGCCGGGTCAGGAACAGCGACCCCTTGGCGGCCAGCAGCCCCGGGCTGAACGGCTCCACCGCCCCCGAGGCGTTGCCGTAGCTGACCATGAGCCCCCTCGGCCGCAGGCAGTCGAGGGAGGCGGCGAAGGTGTCCTTCCCGACCGAGTCGAAGACGACGGGCACGCCGGCGCCGCCGGTCAACTCGCGGACCCGCTCGACGACGTCCTCGCGGGTGTAGACGATCGGGTGGTCGCAGCCATGGGCCCGCGCCAGCTCCGCCTTGGCGTCGCTGCCGACGGTGCCGATGACCGTCGCCCCCAGGTGCTTCGCCCACTGGCAGGCGATGAGCCCGACCCCCCCGGCCGCCGCGTGCAGCAGGATGGTGTCGCCCGGGCCGACGGGGTGGATGCGCCGCACCAGGTACTGCACGGTGCACCCCTTCAGCATCATCGCCGCCGCCTGACGGTCGCCGATCGCGTCGGGCAGCCGCACGAGGCGCGCGGCGTCGATGACCCGCCGCTCGGTGTACGCGCCCAGGCTCATGCAGTACGCGACGCGGTCCCCGGCCGCGACCTCCGTCACCCCGTCGCCGACCGCCTCCACCACGCCCGCCGCCTCGTTGCCGATGATCGCCGGCCACCCCGGGACCGGGTACAGGCCGGTCCGGTGATAGACGTCGATGAAGTTCAGCCCCGCCGCCGTCTGGCGGATGAGGGCCTGACCGGGCCCGGGAGAGCCGGGGTTGGTCTCTTCCCACCGCAGCACGTCGGGACCGCCGTGCTCGTGAATGCGAATCGCTCTCGTCATGTCTGCTCTCGTCTGCGGCGGCACTCGCCTGCCGCCGTCGTCGGGTCGCCTGCTCCGGCGGCCCGTGGAACACCCGTCGCTCCGGACCACGAGGGCGCCGGCCCACGCCGGGAGCGACGACGGACGGAAGAACGCCCGTGCCTGACACGGCGCGAGGAAGGCGCCGCGGCTCGGGGATCATACAGCGGTCCGACCGTTTCCGGACGCGTGCCGCGCCGGCGGCCGGCCGGTACACCGCCGGAGGCCCGCCGCGCGGTCGCGAAGGCGAGACACCGGAGGCTCGCGCCAGCGAACCCCGCCAAGGCGCGGGGTGCACGACAAGAAACGGCGCGCCGGCACGCAAGCGGCACGGAGCTTCGTGTGCGAGCGCCGAAGCCCCCACGGGCGGCGTGTTCGCGAGCGCCGGCCCAGCCGCTCCCGTGAAATCGAGCGACCGACAGGACCGGAGGCCGTCACCTCACCAATGGTGTCGTGCACCCCAGGTCGCCGACGCTGGCCTCGGCGCCGCCGGTCGGGGTACGATGCGGCAACGGTACCGCGCCGGCGGCGCTCGCCTGCTCGCATCCCACGGAGAGTTCTGAACCGGTGACCAGCGCATCCACGTTCGACGCCGCCTCGAGCGGCGCGAGATCCGCCTTCGACGCCCAGGCCCCGCCCGACCCGTCCCTGGTCGCCGACTGCGTGCACTGCGGGTTCTGCCTGCCGACCTGCCCCACCTACATGCTCTGGGGCCGGGAGACCGATTCGCCGCGGGGCCGCATCGTCCTCATCAAGGGCGGCCTCGAGGGCGAGACCGCCGTGACCGACCGCTTCGCCCGTCACTTCGACACCTGCCTCGGGTGCATGGCGTGCCTCACCGCCTGCCCCTCCGGGGTGCAGTACGACAAGCTGCTCGAGGCCACCCGGCCCCAGATCGAGCGGAAGGTCGCCCGCTCCTGGGCGGACCGGCTGTTCAGGCGCCTGATCTTCTCGCTGTTCCCGTACCCCGGCCGCATGCGCCTGGGCATCGGCAAGCTGTGGGCGTATCAGCGGTCGGGACTGCAACGGCTGGTCCGCGCGAGCGGTGTGCTGAACCTGCTGCCGGCCCGCCTGCGCGCGATGGAGGCGCTCCTGCCCCCGGTCTCATTGAGCGCCGGCTGGACGCAACCGCCGGCCCGGGTGCCCGCGGAGGGCACGCCGCGCCGCCGCGTCGGCCTGCTCCTCGGCTGCGTGCAGCGGGTCTTCTTCGACGAGGTCAACCGGGCGACGATCCGGGTGCTGGCGGCGGAGGGGTGCGAGGTCGTGGTTCCCCGCGCCCAGGGGTGCTGCGGCGCCCTGATGCTCCACGCCGGCCTCGACGGAGACGCGGCGGACATGGCGCGGCGGTTCATCGACGCCTTCGAGGCGGAGGCGGCCGACGTCGACACCCTCGTCATCAACGCCGCCGGCTGCGGGTCGACGCTGAAGGAGTACGGCCACCTGCTGCGCGACGACCCGGCCTACGCGGAGCGCGCCCGCGCCCTCGCCGACAAGTGCAAGGACATCTCCGAGGTGCTCGACGAGCTCGAGCCCCGGGCGCCGCGGCGCCCCCTGCCGCTCAGGGTCGCCTACCACGACGCCTGTCACCTGCAGCACGCCCAGGGCGTGAGCCGGGAGCCGAGGCGCGTGCTCGGCGCGATTCCCGACCTCACCGTGTGCGAGGTTCCCGAGGCCGGCATCTGCTGCGGCTCGGCCGGCATCTACAACCTGGTCGAGCCCGAGGCGGCGGGCGAGCTGGGAGACCGCAAGGCGCGCAACATCCGGAGCACCGGCGCGGAGGCCGTCGTCTCGAGCAACCCCGGCTGCCTGCTGCAGATCGCGAACCGTCTCGAGACGACCGGGCACCGTCCGCCCACCTACCACCTCGTCGAGCTCGTGGACGCCTCCATCCGCGGCGTGCCCTTGCCGTCCGGCGGGCCAGGGCGATAGGGGCGCGCCGGTGGCGTGCGCCCTCCGCGCCCGGCCGGGTTGTGGAGGGAACGTGGGAGCAAGGGGCCCGGCCGGCTCTCATCGTGAAGCCCGAAGAGCTCTGCGGGGACCGTACCGGCCGGGCCAAGGCCCTCGCGCCTTCCGCAATCGGGTACCAGTTGGACACCGGGACGCGGGTTTCCGCCTCGGAGGCGGGGAGACGTCCCCCGGGAGCCGACGGCACGGCGGGCTGCTAGAGCCCGCCGGGGCCGCGGCCCGGATTGAGGATGCCGCCGGGGTCGAACCGGCGCTTGACCTGCTGCATCAGGGGAAAGCCGTCGCCGAGCGGTCCCCACACGTCGACGAGACTTCGCAGCTCCCCCTCGGCCTGCCGGATGATCGCGCTGCCGCGGCCGGGGTCGAGGCGCTCGCGCAGGGCGCGGACGAGCGACGCCTGCGCGGACACGGGGCCGGCGAGACGGAGACACAGCACCCCGAGGCCCGCCCGGCCGACCAGCGCGCAGTCCAGCGACTGCGCCCGCGCCGACTCGTCGAGCCACGCCAGGGTGGCCGACAGGTCGCTCGGCAGGACCACGAGCTTGACGATGGTCCCCTCGCCCCCGAACACCCGGGCCTCGTGGCGGCGCCACGCTTCGGCCTCCTCCGCCTCCGCCAGCACGTCGGCGGCGCCGCCCGCGGCGCGGGCCAGGGCCGCCGCCCGCTCCGCCTGCTCGTCCGCCACCGTCGCGGCCGACTCGAAACGGACGAGCATCGCGGCCGGCGGCCACGACAGCTCGACCGCGGTCGGGGTCGACCCGTGGTCGAGCAGCGCGGTCGCGACGCGTTCGACCTGCCCGGCCTCGGAGAGCGTCACCCGCACCGTGCGCGACGCCTCCGCCGCCGGGGCCAGCTTGAAGGTGGCGGTGAGGATGACCCCGAGACAGCCGAACGACCCCGTCAGCAATCGGGCGAGGTCGTAGCCCGCGACGTTCTTCACCACGATGCCGCCGCTCTTCGCGGTCACCCCGTCGGCCCGGGCCAGGGTCACGCCGATGATGAGGTCCCGCGGGGCCCCGTGGCGCTGCCGCCGCGGACCGCTGTCGTTCGCGGCCACGATGCCGCCGATGGTCGCCCGTTCGGCGTGGGGCGCGTCGAGGGGGAGCCACTGGCGGTGCGCGGCCAGCGCGGCGTTGACGTCCGCCAGCACCGCGCCGGCCTGCACGGTGGCCGTGAGGTCGCCATGACGGTGCGCCTCGACGGCGTCGAGGCCGCGGGTCGACAGCAGCACGTCGATCGAGCCCGCGGGGGCGCCCCAGCCCAGCTTGGTCCCCCCGCCGCGAACCACGACCGAACGCCCGTGTTCCGAGGCCCATCCCAGCACCGCGGCCGCCGCCTCGGGTGTCCCCGGCTCGGCCACGACACCGGGCACCACGCCGTCGATACCGTCGCCGTCGGTGCCCGGCCGGGCCACCGCCCCGCCGGCGCAGGCGTCGATCTGTCCGATCAGCCCGTCGCGCAGTTCCACGACCTCGGTCATGACATCTCCGGAAGGCGGTGGCGAAGGGCCTCGCCTACAGCCGCTGGGCCAGCCCCGCCGCCTCCGCCGGATGGGCGCGGTAAGGCCCCGGTACCTCCCCGCACAATCGCGGGGTCGGCAGCAGCTTGTCGGGGTTGCAGATGTCCGCCGGGTCGAACGCGCGACGCAGCAGCCGCATCGTCGCCAGGTCCGCCTCGTCGAACATCTTCGGCATGTGGCAGGCCTTGTCGGCCCCGATGCCGTGCTCGCCCGTCAGCGACCCGCCAGCGTCGAGGCAGTAGGAAAGGATCTCGGTGGCGACCTCCTCGGCCAGCTCCGCCTGCCCCTCCACCGCGTCGTCGTAGCAGACCAGCGGGTGCAGGTTGCCGTCGCCGGCGTGGAACACGTTGCCGATGGTGAGCCCCGAGCGCTTCTCGAGGTCGCGGATGCGGCGCAGCACCTCGGGGAGCGTACTGCGGGGAATCACCCCGTCCTGCACGTAGTAGCTGGGGGCGACGCGCCCCATCGCCGCGAACGCCGCCTTGCGGCCCCGCCAGATGCGGGCGCGCTGGTCCTCGTCGCGCGCGACCTGCACCCCCCAGCCGCGGTTCCGGTCGCAGATCGCCTCGATCTGCCCGAACTGCGCCGCCACCTCCGGCGCCGGGCCGTCGAGCTCGACGATGAGCACCGCCTCGGCGTCCGGGAAGCCGGGGCTGACCGCGGCCTCGGCCGCGCGGATCGTGGTGCGGTCCATCATCTCGATGGCGGCGGGGATGATGCCGGCGGCGATGACGTCGGAGACCGCGTTGCCCGCCCCGTCGGTCGAATCGAACGCGGCCAGCAGCGTGCGCACCGACTCGGGACGGCGCAGCAGCCGGAGGACCACCTTCGTGACCACCGCCAGGGTCCCCTCCGACCCCACCAGCACCCCGAGCAGATCGAGGCCGGGGCTGTCCAGGGCCGGCCCCCCGAGATGGACCATCTCGCCGTCGGGCAGCACCGCCTCGACCCCCACCACGTGGTGCACGGTGAAGCCGTACTTGAGGCAGTGGGCGCCCCCGGAGTTCTCGGCCACGTTGCCGCCGATCGAGCAAATGACCTGGCTCGACGGGTCGGGCGCGTAGTAGTAGCCGTCGGGGGCCACCCGGCGCGTGACCTCCAGGTTCATGATGCCCGGCTCGACCGTGATCCGCTGGTTCGGGATGTCGACGTCGAGCACCCGGTTCATGCGGGTCATGACGATGAGCACGCCGTCGGGATGTGGCAGGGCGCCGGCCGAGAGCCCGGTGCCCTGCCCCCGCGCCACGAAGGGAACGCGGTCGCGGTGGCAGAGCCGCACCACCGCCTGCACCTGCTCCGCCGTCTCCGGCAGCACCGCCGCCCGGGGCCGCGAGCGGTGCGAGACCAGCCCGTCCGACTCGTAGGTGGACAGCTCGCCCTCGTCGCGGACGAGGCCGTCGTGCCCGACGATCCGCTCGAGCTCGGCGAGGAACTGCGCATTCACGGACATGGGGAACCGCCTCCTCCGCAACCGCCTGCCGGTCACGGTCTGGCGTACTGGTCGATGACGTTCTCGATGGCCCTGCTGCAGACCCGGCAGAAGCCGACGGGATTGCGGGTGAACATGATGCAGTCGACCTCGGAGCGGTAGAGCCCCGTCGGCTCGTAGGACGCCCCCTCGAACGCCCCGACCCGCCCCGCGTACCGCATGCCCCCGAGCAGGGCCGTCTCCCGCTCCAGTTGCTCGGTGAACAGCCGGTCCATCACCGTCTCGGCCGCGCCCTCGGCCCGCAGCGCGCCGCGGCGCCGCTGCGCCTCGACGCTGCCGGCCTCGAACGCCGCCTTGTCCCACGGCGTCGGCACCGGGGTGTCCGCCTCGATGAGGTCGCCCCACTTGACCCGCTCGGGATCGTGCAGGGCGGTGACGTTCGGCTCCCACGGCTCGGGAAGGAACGCGGCGCCGGTCTCGTAGGCGACGTCCGAGGTGTAGTACTCGTCGGCGAGCCCCGCGAAGTGGTGCCCGAACTCGTGGATGAACACGTACTCGGCGAACCCGGTGTCGGCCGCCGCCGTGGCCTGGAAGTTGAAGATGCCGCCGCCCCCGTACTGATCCTCGTTGACGAGAATCTCGATGAACTCGTAGGGCGCGGCCGAGGCGGCGTCCCGGAGGGCCCGGTTGTCGTAGGTGAGGACGTAGCGCTCGGAATCGAAGATGTTGTACTGGACCGACAACGGGGTGCGCCGGAACTCGCCCGCCCGCGGCCGGGTCACCCCGGACTCGGCCGACGGCAGGTCGAGGCCCCACACGTTGAAGTCGCTCTTCCGGCTGCGGAACGGCTCCTCCTCGAACAGGGCGTTCACGAGGCGGGTCGCGTCGGCGTGGAACTTGGGAATCTCGGCCGCCGTGTACCCCTCGCCGATCACGAGCAGATCGACCTTCTCCGAGGGCGGCCCGCTCTCGAAGAGGGGCCACACCTCGCCAGCGGGCTCGCGATCCGCGGGGTTGACGAACCGGGAGGCGGGGTCGACGACGGTGGACCAGAGCTCGCGGAAGCTGTTGTCCGCGTTCCGGCCCTCGAGCACGACCTGCACCGGGGCCTTCGGCCACGGAAACCGCAGCGATTCGTGGAAGCTGCGGTGCACCTCGCGGTACTCCGGCGTCGTCTCCCACTCGCCGTAGATGGACGCGAAGCCACGGGAGTACAGGACCCCGTTGGTCCGCCGGTCGATCACCTCGAACCGGTACTTCCCCAGATTGAGGTCGTCGACGAGCCGGGTCCGGCTGCCCGCCCACGGTCCGTCGGAGACTACCTGGTCGAGGGCGAAGATCTCCTGCCCCAGCCCGCCGGAATGGACGTAGTCCAGCCGCATGGTCTTGTCCAGGAACCAGGCGTCGAACCCCGATTGCTGTCCGGTCAATGCGTCGCCGCGGGCCGCGACGACCACCACGAGGAGGAGACAGGCTCGCACGCGCATCATGCGCCAATTCTAACGGAATCCGCGCCCCCACGGGGGCGCCCGGCTCCACCCGCGAACCTGCCCCTCTCCATCGCCGCCAAGAGCATGCGGCCGGCCCCGTCGTCGGCCGCCGCCTGCCGATCTCCCCACCGGCCTGCTAGAATTGACGCGTCCGCGCCGCCGCCGACCCCGAGCGCGGCCCGCGCGACCCGGCATCGCCCCCGGACCGGCGAATCAAGGGCCTGCTCCGGTCCCAAGCGGGGACTCGCGCATGACCACTCCGCCTTCTCCGCCTCCGCGCGACGCCGACCCCGTCGCCAACAAGCACACCGCGATCGGCGTCTGCCTCAACCTCCTGCTGCTCGGGCTCATCGCCTACGGGTACGCCCGATCCGACGACTACAAGTGGGCCTGGGTGCTCGTCGGCATCCCCATCGCCGTCGTGACCCTGCGCTACGCCTGGCACCTCCTGACGTCGCGCTCCTGACCCACCCGAAAGCCGCGCCCCCGACGCCGCGCCCGCCCCGCTCTCCGGCGTCTGCCCGGCGCTTCGAACGCTGACCCGAATCACCTTCCCATCTGTCGCCCCCCCCACGGGCGCACACCGGGGGCGCGCCTGCGCGCGCTTGCCAATCCACCATTGACCACTGTCCAGCACGCGAGGCCGACCCGGCGCCCGTCCCTCGCCGCCCCTCAGTCCGACACCGCGAGCTCTCCCGGCACGATCGGACGCGTTCGCGGCAGCTTGCCGCGGTACGACAGCCATCCCACGAACGCGAGAATGCCCACGAACGCGCCAAGCTTCACCACGTCGCCCATCCGCCCCGGCGGCAGCCCCCGCCACAGGCCCCACAGCACCGGCTGCGCGATGCACATCGCCCACACCGATCCGTAGAAGTACCGCCGTTCGTGCCCTTCTCCCTTCGTCGACGGCTGCACCCGAGGCAGGCGCCCCAACGCGCCCAGCGCCCACACCGCGCCGGCCAGCGGGAAGTACGCCGCCTCGTACATCTGGCGCACGCTCCACACCCCCGTCACCACCGCCGCCACGAGCCCCGCCAGGTTGAGGACCCCGAACGACACGACCGCGCTCCACGCGCACGTATAGCACACCCGCCGGTACAGCGGATTCGGACGATCTTCCGTGAATCGGATGATGTACGGCCGCGCCTCACACCCCGGCAGCCGACCCCGCATGCCCGCGATGCCGGTGCCCACCACCACCGCCCCGAGCCACAACGCCATCCGCCCGTCGAATCCCCGGTCGAACAGGTCCAGCGTCAGCGGACCGGGCAGGATGAAGAAAACGAAGACCCAGATCGGCCAGTGGTTGAACCGATAGTAGACCTTGTTGCGGTGACGGATCTTCCGCTCGCCCGCCAGCTCCACCGGAACGCCGCCCTCGCCCGCGCGCCGCCTCGCTTGTGTCCTCACGTCCGTCTCGCCCCGTGTGCGCCAACTCCCGGCCCCGACCCGACCGCCCGCCAGGCGCTGCTCCCTCCGCCGCACCGCCGCCCCCCCGGGCGCCGCGCCCCTCACTCGCTCGCCCCTCCTCGAGGGCGCGCCCGCCCGAGCCTCCCGGCAGCATCCCCCCCGTACAAGCCAACGCCCGGGGCCTCATGCGACCCCGGGCGTCGGAGAAAAATCCCGGCAGTGACCTACTCTCCCACACGGTTTCCCGTGCAGTACCATCGGCGGTAGAGGGCTTAACGGCCGTGTTCGGCATGGGAACGGGTGTGACCCCTCTCCTATTGCCACCGGGAAACGCAGGGGGCCGAACCGAACGTGGCCCCGTCTGTCAAAGAACCGAGAACGCCGGACCCCGGACATATGCCGGGCGTCCAGCAACAACTGAATATCCTGCAAACGGCAGCCTCCCCCGCCCGCACACAGTGCGAAATGAGGACAAGGTCAAGCCTCACGGCTGATTAGTACCAGTCAGCTCAAGCCCTCGCGGGCCTTACACACCTGGCCTATCACCTGGTCATCTTCCAGGAGCCTTCAGGAGCCGAAGCTCGGGGAGATCTCATCTTGGGGAGGGTTTCACGCTTAGATGCTTTCAGCATTTCTCCCTTCCGAACGTAGCTACCCAGCGCTGCCGCTGGCGCGACAACTGGTACACCAGAGGTCCGTCCATCCCGGTCCTCTCGTACTAGGGACAGCCCCCCTCAAATCTCCTGCGCCCGTGGCAGATAGGGACCGAACTGTCTCGCGACGTTCTAAACCCAGCTCACGTACCGCTTTAATCGGCGAACAGCCGAACCCTTGGAACCTGCTACAGCTCCAGGATGCGATGAGCCGACATCGAGGTGCCAAACCTTGGCGTCGATGTGAACTCTTGGCCAAGATAAGCCTGTTATCCCCGGCGTACCTTTTATCCGTTGAGCGATGGCCCTTCCATGCGGAACCACCGGATCACTAAGGCCTGGTTTCCCACCTGCTCGACTTGTAGGTCTCGCAGTCAAGCTCGCTTCTGCCTTTGCACTCTCCGGCTGATTTCCAAACAGCCTGAGCGAACCTTCGCGCGCCTCCGTTACATTTTGGGAGGCGACCGCCCCAGTCAAACTACCCGCCTAGCAATGTCCCTGCTCTGGATAACAGAGCGAGGTTAGGGCGCCAGAGTGCTAAGGGTGGTATCTCACCGTTGACTCCCCGGACCCCAAGAGGCCCGGTTCAACGTCTCCCACCTATCCTGCGCATAACACGCCAGCACTCACTACTAAGTTGTAGTAAAGGTGCACGGGGTCTTTCCGTCTAGCCACGGGCAACCGGCGTCTTCACCGGTACCACAAATTCGCAGTGCCCCTCGTAGAGACAGCGCCCAGATCGTTGCGCCATTCGTGCAGGTCGGAACTTACCCGACAAGGAATTTCGCTACCTTAGGACCGTTATAGTTACGGCCGCCGTTTACCGGGGCTTCAGTTCAGAGCTTCACCTTGCGGCTAACCCCTCCCTTTAACCTTCCGGCACCGGGCAGGCGTCAGACCCTATACGTCGTTTTCGACTTGGCAGAGTCCTGTGTTTTTAGTAAACAGTCGCCTGGGCCTCTTAACTGCAACTCCTTCGCGCTCAGCGGGCTCGCCGCATCACGCTAATGGAGCACCCCTTCTTCCGAAGTTACGGGGCGAGTTTGCCGAGTTCCTTTACGAGGGTTCACACTCGCGCCTGAGGATTTTCTCCTCGCCTACCTGTGTCGGTTTGCGGTACGGGTACCCGAGAGACTCCTTAGAGGCTTTTCTCGGCAGCGTGGCGTCACCCACTTTGCGGCCTTACGGCCTCGCCATGGCACCTCAGGGTGTCGCGACCCGCCGGATTTGCCTGGCGGATCCCCCTACATGCCTGAACCTACACATCCAATCGTAGGCTGGGCTAGCCTCCTGCGTCCCCCCATCGTAATAACGTCTCTCAGGTAGTTCAGGAATGTTGACCTGATATCCATCCGCTACGCCTTTCGGCCTCACGTTAGGACCCGACTAACCCTGAGCGGACGAACCTTCCTCAGGAAACCTTAGGCTTTCGGCGGAGAGGATTCTCACCTCTCTTATCGCTACTTATGCCGGCAGGGTCACTTCTCTGCGCTCCACCAGTCCTTTCGGTCTGACTTCTCTGCCCAGAGAACGCTCCTCTACCAGAGCCGCCCCCCGCAGGGCGCGGCAATCTACGGCTTCGGTACTGTGCTTGAGCCCCGTTACATTGTCGGCCCAGAGCCGCTTGACCAGTGAGCTATTACGCTTTCTTTCAAGGATGGCTGCTTCTAAGCCAACCTCCTGGTTGTCTCGGCGTCTCCAGATCCTTTCCCACTTAGCACAGATTTGGGGACCTTAGCCGGTAGTCTGGGCTGTTTCCCTCTCGACAATGAAGCTTAGCCCCCACTGTCTGACTCCCGGGATATGAGTCGCTGGCATTCGAAGTTTGGTTGGATTCAGTAAGCTTGTGGGCCCCCTAGTCCATCCAGTGCTCTACCACCAGCGCCAACCTCCCGAGGCTAGCCCTAAAGCTATTTCGAGGAGAACGGGCCATCACGAGGTTTGATTAGCCTTTCACCCCTACCCTCAGCTCATCCAAACCGTTTTCAACCGATATTGGTTCGGGCCTCCACGCGGTGTTACCCGCGCTTCACCCTGGCCAAGGGTAGATCACCTCGTTTCGCGTCTACTCCCAGCGACTGAACGCCCTGTTCAGACTCGCTTTCGCTGCGGCTCGCTCGATGCTTAACCTCGCCACTGAGAGTAACTAGCCGGCTCATTATGCAAAAGGCACGCGGTCAGGCATTCCGGCGCCGAAGCGCCAGCATAGCCCTCCCACTGCTTGTAGGCATACGGTTTCAGGTACTGTTTCACTCCCCTAGCAGGGGTTCTTTTCACCTTTCCCTCACGGTACTGGTTCACTATCGGTCGCCAGGGAGTATTTAGCCTTGCGAGATGGTCCTCGCAGATTCTCACGGGATTCCACGTGTCCCGCGATACTCAGGAACCTGCCCAGCGAGCCAGCGCGCTTTCGTCTACGGGGCTCTCACCCTCCATGGCCGGTCGTTCCAGACCGTTCGACTAGCGCGCTGGTTTGTGACTCGCCGACCCGAAGGTCCGGCAGGCCCTACAACCCCGCCGTGCATGCACGACGGTTTGGGCTGTTCCGCGTTCGCTCGCCGCTACTAGCGGAATCACTGTTGTTTTCTGTTCCTGCAGGTACTGAGATGGTTCACTTCCCTGCGTTGTCCTCCATGGCCTATGTATTCAGCCATGGATACCTCGGTATTAACCGAGGTGGGTTTCCCCATTCGGAAATCTCCGGGTCAACGCCTGTTTGCGGCTCACCGAAGCTTATCGCAGCTTGCCACGTCCTTCATCGACTCCTGGCGCCAAGGCATCCACCGTACGCCCTTAGTAGCTTGACCTTCAACCCTCGGAACCGGTGCCGCCCCGCGCTTCGAGCCGGGATTAAACCCCGCATGAAGAGCACGACGCCACCGGACCGCTTGACACACTGCGTGTGTGGTCGGAAAAAACTACCGTTTGCAGGATATTCAGTTGTCAAAGAACCACCGGATGGGACCCGGCGCGGGTCGAGCCTGTCGGGCCGCCGTCCGTCGCCGAATTCCGCGGAGCCGACTGCGGCCGACCTCGTTTCCGCCGACCGCCGCGCCCCCGCGGGAGCGGTTCTGGTGGAGAATACCGGGCTCGAACCGGTGACCTCCTGGTTGCAAACCAAGCGCTCTCCCAGCTGAGCTAATTCCCCAGGGAACCTGTCGCTATCCGCCCCGTCGCGGCCAAGTCGCTCCGTCGACCGCCGCGGCGCCGACTTCAGCCCAGAGCTGGTGGGCCTGGGTAGATTCGAACTACCGACCCCACGCTTATCAAGCGTGTGCTCTAACCAGCTGAGCTACAGGCCCTCCATCGAAAGACACCGCATGGTGCCGCCCGCCGACTCCCGGCCGGCGCGCTGCATCGACATGCCGATTCTCTCAAAACTGGACAGGACGACGCACGCTCCACGACTCCGAACCCGACCTTCGGGGCCGCGGCGGCCGCCCTCGCCTCGGCGGGCGAGGGACGAACGCGTTCGAGCACCAGATCGATCTGAGGATGCCGGAAGCGACGCAACGCCGCTCCGGATTCTCTAGAAAGGAGGTGATCCAGCCGCAGGTTCTCCTACAGCTACCTTGTTACGACTTCACCCCAATCACTAACCATACCTTAGGCGCTTGCCTCCCTTGCGGGTTGGCTCGGCGACTTCTAGTACAGCCAGCTTTCGTGATGTGACGGGCGGTGTGTACAAGGCCCGGGAACGTATTCACCGCGGCATGCTGATCCGCGATTACTAGCGATTCCAGCTTCATGCAGGCGGGTTGCAGCCTGCAATCCGAACTGAGACCGGCTTTTTGCGATTGGCTCCCCCTCGCGGGTTCGCGACGCTCTGTACCGGCCATTGTAGCACGTGTGTAGCCCCGGACATAAAGGCCATGCTGACTTGACGTCATCCCCACCTTCCTCCGGTTTGTCACCGGCAGTCTTCGCAGAGTGCCCAGCCGAACTGATGGCAACAGCGAACAAGGGTTGCGCTCGTTGCGGGACTTAACCCAACATCTCACGACACGAGCTGACGACAGCCATGCAGCACCTCTACGAGTGTCCTTGCGGAAGTCGGCTTTCGCCGATTGTCACTCGCACTTCAAGCCCGGGTAAGGTTCTTCGCGTTGCGTCGAATTAAACCACATGCTCCACCGCTTGTGCGGGCCCCCGTCAATTCCTTTGAGTTTCAGCCTTGCGACCGTACTCCCCAGGCGGAATGCTTAATGCGTTAGCTCCGGCACGGCAGGGATCGATACCCGCCACACCAAGCATTCATCGTTTAGGGCCAGGACTACCGGGGTATCTAATCCCGTTTGCTCCCCTGGCTTTCGCTCCTCAGCGTCAAGACCGGTCCAGGATGCCGCCTTCGCCACCGGTGTTCCTCCAGATATCTACGCATTTCACCGCTACACCTGGAATTCCGCATCCCTCTCCCGGCTTCAAGCCAACCAGTATCGGATGCAGTTCCCCGGTTGAGCCGAGGGATTTCACGTCCGACTTGGCTGGCCGCCTACGAGCCCTTTACGCCCAGTAATTCCGAACAACGCTTGCCCCCCCCGTATTACCGCGGCTGCTGGCACGGAGTTAGCCGGGGCTTCCTTCAGCGGTACCGTCAGGCGCACGGGGTATTAACCCGCACGCTGTTCTTCCCGCTTGACAGGAGTTTACAACCCGAAGATCTTCGTCCTCCACGCGGCGTTGCGTCGTCAGGCTTGCGCCCATTGCGAACAATTCCTTACTGCTGCCTCCCGTAGAAGTCTGGGCCGTGTCTCAGTCCCAGTGTGGCCGTCCGCCCTCTCAGGCCGGCTACCGATCGTCGCCTTGGTAGGCCGCTACCCCACCAACAAGCTAATCGGACGCGGGTCCCTCTTCAAGCGCCAGGTCCGAAGATCCCCGACTTTGATCACCACCCATCCAAGGGCGGGATGTTATGCGGTATTAGCCCCCCTTTCGGAAGGTTATCCCCCACTCGAAGGCAGGTCACCCACGCGATACTCACCCGTTTGCCACTCTACTCGCGGCCCGAAGGCCGCTTTCGCGTACGACTTGCATGTATAAGGCACGCCGCCAGCGTTGATTCTGAGCCAGGATCAAACTCTCAAGTTAAAGGCGTGGCCTCGGGCCGCCCTCGCGGGCCGCCGTCGGACAACTTCAACGAGAGAGCCATGATGGCTCCGTCGTTCAGTCTGAGTGTCAGGCTGATACTCGACGAGTGTGCTTCTCGTCGTCCTATCCAGTTTTCAAAGAACCGGCGCCGGCCCGAACGGGTTCGGCCGGCCGCTCCACCACGGGGTCAGTCCGCAGGGGAACCGTGCTAGATTACCACAGCACTCGGGCCTGTCAACAACTTTTTTCACGCGGGGCGGCCGGGGACCACCCGGACGACCCGTCGCTTGCCGACCTGCAGGACGAACGGCCGGGCGTCGGGCGCGAGCCGGACCGCCCGGTCGCGAATCCGCTCGCCGTCGACCCGCACGCTGCCCTGCTCGATGAGCCGCGTGGCGGCGCTGTTCGAGCCGGCGAAGCCCACCTCGACCATCACCGCCGGCAGCGGGGCGCCGTCGGAAGGCACGGCAACCGACCGCTCTTTCAGCTCGGACGGAAGGGCCCCGCCGCTGAACCGCCGCTCGAACTCGCGCTCGGCGGCCGACGCGGCGTCGGCGGAGTGGAAATCGGCGACGATGCGGCGGCCCAGCGCCTGCTTCGCCCGCTTGGGATGCAGGTCGCCGGCGTCGACCTGCGCCCGCAAGCGCCGAATCTCCACCACCGGGAGGTCGGTCAAGAGCTCGTACCAACTCCACATCAGCGTGTCGGAGATCGACATCAGCTTCCCGAACATCTCGTCCGGGGGCTCGGTGATGCCCACGTAGTTGCCCGCCGACTTCGACATCTTCTCGACGCCGTCGAGGCCCACGAGGAGCGGCACCGTCATCACCACCTGCGGCGGCAGCTCGAACGAGGGCATGACGTCGCGGCCCACGTTCAGGTTGAACAGTTGATCGGTCCCCCCGAGCTCGACGTCCGCGGCCAGGTGCACCGAGTCGTAGGCCTGCGCGAGCGGATAGAGGAACTCGTGGATGGCGATGGGCCGGCCCTGCTCGTACCGCTGCCGGAAGTCCCGGCGCTCGAGCATCTGGGCGACGTTGTAGCGGGCCGCGAGCCGTATCCAGTCTTCGCTGCGCAGCGCGCCGAGCCAGCGGCTGTTGAACTCGACGACGGTCCGGTCGGGGTCGAGCAGCTTGAACACCTGCGCCCGGTAGGTGTCGGCGTTCTCGTCGATCTCCTGCGGCGTCAGGGGCGGCCGGGTCTTCGACCGGCCGGTCGGGTCGCCGATCAGCCCGGTAAAGTCGCCGATGAGGAACACGACGGTGTGGCCCAGGTCCTGGAAGTGCTTCATCTTCCGGATCAGCACCGTGTGTCCGAGATGCAGGTCCGGGGCCGTCGGATCGAAGCCGACCTTGACCACCAGCGGCCGCTCCTTCCGCGCCGCCTCCTCGAGCTTCGAGCGGAGCTCCGACTCGCGCACGACGTCGACCGCCCCCTTGGTCAGGTAGGCCATCTGCTCGGCGACGGTCCCCGCGGCGGCAGGCATCGGATCAGTCTATCCGAAGAACGCGAGCCGGATCACTGGCCGGCGGCGCCGCGCAAGCCGCCCGCGCGCACGAACCGGCGCCCCTCGACGCGCCAGCCGCCGTCCAGCACGGCCCCGATGGCCTCGGGATAGATGCGGTGCTCCTCGCTCAGGATGCGGGCCGACAGGGTATCGGGGGTGTCGTCCTCGTGCACCGGCACCGCCGCCTGCCGCACGATCGGCCCCGCGTCGAGCTCGGCGGTGACGATGTGCACGGTGGCGCCGGCGACCTTGACGCCGTGGCGCCACGCCTGCTCCTGGCCGTGCAGGCCGGGGAACGCGGGGAGCAGCGAGGGATGGACGTTCAGGATGCGGTCGCGGAAGGCGGAGACGAACGCCGGGCCGAGGAGGCGCATGAACCCGGCGAGGCAGACGAGGGCGACGTCGTATCGGCGCAGGGCGGCCGCGAGCTCGCGGTCGTAGGCTTCTCGCGACCCGTGCGCGGTGTGGTCCAGCACCTCCGTCTCGATGCCCGCGCGACGGGCGCGCTCGAGCCCCGGGGCGTCGGGCCGGTTCGAGATGACGACCGCGATCTCGGCGGCCAGCCGTCCCGCCGCGATGGCCTCGATGATCGCCTGCAGATTGCTGCCCCGCCCCGAGATCAGCACGCCGAGACGGCGGTTCGCCGGCCCCCCGCGTCCCGCGCCGGGGCCCGGACCCGCGGCGGTCGCACCGGTCATTGGTACCGCACCGCGCCGTCGCCGGCCGTGACCCGTCCGATGACGGCGGCGCCCGGCTCGCCGCGGCGGCGGAACCACCCGAGCAGGCCGTCGCGCTCCCCGGGGGCGCAGACGACGACGAGGCCGATGCCCATGTTGAACGTGCGGAACGCCTCGGCGTCGCCGAGGCCGCCGTGGCGCTGCAGGAACGCGAACACCGGCGGGGGCGACCACGCGCCGCGGTCGATGTCGACGGCGGCGCCCGGGGGCAGCACGCGGGGAAGATTGTCGGTCAGGCCGCCCCCGGTGACGTGGGCCATGGCCTTGACGGCCCCTCCGGCCTCCGCGAGCAGCGGGGACACCAGGGGCAGATACGAGCGGTGCGTCCGCAGCAGCACGTCGCCCACCGGCCCGTCGAGCCCCTCCGGCACCGAGTCGACGTTCAGGTCCAGCGTATCGAACACGATGCGGCGGGCGAGCGAGTAGCCGTTGGTGTGGAGGCCGTTCGACGGCAGGCCGATCACCTCGTCGCCGGGGCGC
Source organism: Vicinamibacterales bacterium (assembly GCA_965204675.1). Classification (GTDB taxonomy): domain Bacteria; phylum Acidobacteriota; class Vicinamibacteria; order Vicinamibacterales; family UBA8438; genus JAJEEA01. Next base: position 1,604,521 of record OZ242003.1, on the reverse strand, counting down.
ACGCCGCGGCCGTCGATCAGGCGGGCGCGGTCGGCGATGCCGACGATGAAGCCGGCGAGGTCGTACTCGCCGTCGGCGTAGAACCCCGGCATCTCCGCCGTCTCGCCGCCGAGGAGGGCGCAGCCGTTCTCGGTGCAGGCGGCCGCGATGCCGCGGACCACCGCCTCGGCGACGTCGGGCGCGAGCCGACCGGTCGCGAGGTAGTCCAGGAAGAAGAGGGGCCTCGCTCCCTGCACCAGGATGTCGTTGACGCAGTGGTTGACGAGGTCGCGGCCGACGCTGTCGTGCCGGCCGGCGAGAAACGCCACCTTCAGCTTCGTGCCGACCCCGTCGGCGCTCGACACGAGCACGGGGTCGGCCAGCCCCGTCAGGTCCGGACGGAACAGGCCCCCGAAGCTGCCGATCTCCGAGAGGACGCCAGGGGTGAACGTCCCGCGCGCGAGGGCCCGGATTCGCCGCACCGCCTCCGCGCCGGCGTCGATGTCGACGCCCGCGGACCGGTAGTCGAGGGCGGCCCGGGTCGTCATGGCACGTCCGGCAGCTTCAGCGCCATCTGCATGTAGGCTTCCGCGTCCTTCGGGCCCGCGACGGGGTAGGTGCCGGTGTAGCACGAGGTGCAGTAGTCCCCGTTCCGGGCCCCGACCGCCTCGCGCAACCCGTCAAGGCTGAGATAGGCGAGCGTGTCCGACTTGACGTAGCGGCAGATGTCCTCGACGGCGTGGTTGGCGGCGATGAGCTCCGACTGCCTCGGGGTGTCGATGCCGTAGTAGCACGGAGACACGGTCGGCGGGCAACTGATCCGCATGTGGATCTCGCGGGCGCCGGCGGCGCGGATCATCCCGACGATCTTGCGGCTGGTCGTTCCCCGCACGATGGAGTCGTCGACGAGCACGACCCGCTTCCCCGCGAGAACGCTCCGCACCGGATTGAGCTTGACGCGCACCCGGAACCCGCGTATCTCCTGCTGCGGCGCGAGGAACGTCCGGCCCACGAAGTGGTTCCGGATGAGCCCCATCCGCATCGGCAGCCCCGCCGCCTCGGCGTAGCCCATGGCCGCGCAGATGCCGGAGTCGGGTATCGGCACCACGACATCGGCGTCCACCGGCATCTCGCGTGCGAGCAGCCGCCCGAAGTTGGTCCGCACCTCGTGGACGCTCTGGCCGAACACCACGCTGTCGGGCCGGGCGAAGTACACGTGCTCGAACACGCAGTGCGAGGGCGCGGCGGACGGAAACGGCCGGAACGAGCGCGGGCCGTCGCGCCCGATGACCAGCAGCTCGCCCGGCTCGATGTCCCGCACGTACTCCGCCCCGATCAGATCGAGGGCACAGGTCTCCGAGCACACCACGCTCGCGTCGCCGAGGGCGCCGAGCACGAGGGGGCGGAACCCGTAGGGATCGCGCACGGCCATCAGGAAGTCGCGGGTCAGGACGACGAGCGAGAACGCCCCCCGCACCTGCCGGACCGACTCGACGACGGCGTCGGGGGGCGTATCGGCGGCCGACCGGGCGTAGAGATGCAGCACGACCTCGGTGTCGCTGCCGGTCTGGAAGATGGACCCCTGCCGCACCAGATCCTCGCGCAGCTCGGCCGCGTTGATGAGGTTCCCGTTGTGGCAGAGGGCGATCTCGCCGTGCGCACAGTCGATGAGGAGCGGTTGCGCATTGACGATCTGGCTGTCGCCGGCCGTCGAGTACCGCACGTGACCGATGGCGGTGTCGCCGCCCAGGGCAGCGAGGGTCGTCTCGTCGATGGCCTCCGACACATGCCCCATGGCCCGCGTCAGATGCAGGCGCTCGCCGTCGCTCGTGGCGATGCCGGCGCTCTCCTGGCCCCGGTGCTGCAGCGCGTACAGCCCGAGACGGGTCAGGGCCGGCGCCTCCGGGTGCCCGTGGATGCCGAAGACGCCGCATTCGTCGTGGAACTTGTCGTCGCCCATGACCAACCCGCCATCCGTCGCCCGACGGCCGCGTCCGGCCCCCGACCGACCCTCCGGAAATCCGCGCCGTCCCAGCCCGACAATCGTCGCCTGCGGCTCCGGCTTGGCGCCCCACTGACCCCGCGGGTGTCCGCGCCGTTCTGCGAGCGGACTCCTGCCCCGCCTTGGTGGTCGCCCGACCGCTCCGGCTGGCGCCCCACCAACCCTCCACGAGTCCGCGCGGTGCTACGGTGCGGACGCCTGCACCGCCCCCGGTTCGAAGTGGCGGGCCAGCCCCGACGCCCAGGCGTGCTCGGCCTCGGCCAGCGCCGCGTCGGCGACCACCTCGCCGGCCACGGACACCGTCACCCGGCCGCCCCCGGTGCGGCCGATCACCGACGCCGGCACGCCGAGATCGCGCGCCAGCGCCAGCAGCCCGGCCCGTTCCGCGCGTGGCGCCGAGACGATGACCCGGGAGGGCGCCTCGCCGAACAGGGCGCGCACGACACCGAAACCGCCGTCGGGGCCGCTCGGCCCCGGCAGATCGACGCGCGCGCCGATCCCCCCGCTCTCGATGCAGCACTCGGCCAGGGCCACCGCGAGTCCGCCTTCCGCGCAGTCGTGGGCCGAACATACCATCCCGCGGCGCGCCGCATCCACCACCAGGCGCTGCAGCCCTCGCTCGCGGTCGAAGTCGACGGGGGCGGGGCGTCCCCGCACCAGCCCGTGCACCCGCTTCAGGTACTCGCTGCCGCCGAGCCCGCCGGCCCCGGCCGGATCCGGAATCGCATCCCCGAGCAGCACCACGTCGAGCCCCGCGGCCGGGAAGAGGCGGGTCAGCACCCGCCCGGCGTCCTCGAGAAGCCCCACCAGCCCGAGCACCGGCGTGGGATCGATGGCCTGCCCGTCGGTCTCGTTGTACAGGCTGACGTTGCCGCCGGTGATGGGAATGCCGAGGGCGCGGCACCCCTCGGCGATGCCGTCCACCGCCTCGACGAACTGCCACATGATGTCGGGACGCTCCGGGTTGCCGAAGTTCAGGCAGTTGGTCGCCCCGATCGGCTCGGCCCCGGCGCAGGCCACGTTGCGCGCCGCCTCGGCCACCGCGAGGCGGCCGCCCTCGCGCGGGTCCAGCCAGGCGTGGCGGCCGTGGCCGTCCACCGACATCGCGAGGGCGCGGCCGGTCCCCTTGATGCGCACGACCGCGGCGCCGAGACCGGGCAGGGCCACCGTGTTGGTGCGCACCATGTGGTCGTACTGGCGGTAGATCCAGCGCTTGCTCGCGATGACCGGCGCCGCCAGCAGGTCCAGCCAGGTCCCGGTCAGGTCGGGGGGAACGTCCAGCGCGGACAGGTCGAGGCGCTGCGCCTCGTCCAGATAGTCGGGGTACCGCGTCGGGCGGTCGTACAGCGGGGCGGCGTCGGCCAGCTCCCGGTTCGGAATCTCGGCCACCACCCGGCCGCGGTCGCGCACCCGCAGCAGGCCGTCGCCGGTGACCTCGCCGATCCGCACTGCGTGGAGGTCCCACTTGTCGAAGACCCGCTCGACCTCCGCCTCGCGCCCCCGCCGGACCACGAGCAGCATCCGCTCCTGCGATTCCGACAGCATGATCTCGTAGGGCGTCATGCCGGTCTCGCGCTGCGGCACCCGCGAGACGTCGATGTCGATGCCGGTCCCCCCCCGGGCCGCCATCTCGCAGGTCGAGCAGGTCAGCCCCGCCGCGCCCATGTCCTGGATGCCGACCAGCGCGTCGGTCTCCATGACCTCGAGGCAGGCCTCGAGCAGCAGCTTCTCCATGAACGGGTCGCCGACCTGCACCGCGGGCCGGTTGTCGGCGGAGGAGTCGTCGAACTCGGCCGAGGCCATGGTGGCCCCGTGGATGCCGTCGCGCCCGGTCTTCGCCCCCACGTAGTAGACGGGGTTGCCGGCCCCCGAGGCGACCCCCTTGGCGAGCCGCTCGGCCTTCGCCACCCCCAGGCAGAACACATTCACGAGCGGATTGCCGGCGTATCCCGGCTCGAACGCGACCTCGCCCCCCACCGTGGGGATGCCGATGCTGTTGCCGTAGCCGGCGATGCCCGCGACCACGCCGTCGACGAGGCGGACGGTATCCGGGGCGGGCCGGCCCTGCTCGTCCTCGAGGGCGCCGAACCGCAGCGAGTCGAGGAGGGCGATGGGCCGCGCCCCCATCGTGAAGATGTCGCGGATGATGCCGCCGACGCCCGTCGCCGCCCCCTGGTAGGGCTCGATGAACGAGGGGTGGTTGTGGGACTCGATCTTGAACACCGCCGCGAGGCCGCCGCCGATGTCGACCGCGCCGGCGTTCTCCCCCGGCCCCTGCAGCACCCGCGGTCCGTCCGTGGGGAAGCGTCGCAGGTGCCGGCGCGAGCTCTTGTAGCTGCAGTGCTCGGACCACATCACCGAGAAGATCCCCAGCTCGGTGGGCGTCGGCTCGCGGCCGAGAATCTCCACCAGCCGGCGGTACTCCTCCGCGCTCAACCCGTGCGCGTCGATGGTGGCCTGCTCGATCACGCGGCACCCGTCGCGGCCATCGCCGCCACCACCGACTCGAGCACCACCCGGCCGTCCTCGCTGCCGAGGGCCGACTCGCAGGCCCGCTCGGGATGCGGCATGAGCCCCACGACGTTGCGGCGGCGGCTGCAGACGCCGGCGATTCCGCGCAGCGACCCGTTGGGATTGGCGGCGTCCGTCGCGGCGCCGTCGGCGTCGCAGTAGCGGAAGACGACCTGCCGGTTCGCCTCGAGGGCGTCCACCGTCTCCCGCCCCGCGTGGTAGCTGCCCTCGCCGTGCGCGATCGGCAGCCTCAGCACCTGCCCGGCCGCCGCCCCGCAACTGAACGGGGTGTCGGTCTCCTCGACGCGGACTTGGACGTGCCGGCACAGGAACTTCAACCGGCGGTTCCGCAGCAGGGCGCCCTCGAGCAGGCCGGCCTCGAGCAGCACCTGGAACCCGTTGCAGATGCCGATGACCGGCCCGCCGGCGTCCGCGAACTCGCGGACCCGCCCCATCACCGGCGAGAAGCGGGCGATGGCCCCGGTCCGCAGGTAGTCCCCGTACGAAAACCCCCCCGGCAGCACGACCGCGTCGGCGCCCCGCAGGTCGGCGTCCTTGTGCCAGACGAGCTCCGCCTGCTGCCCCAGCACGTGCCTGGCCGCGTGATAGGCGTCGTGATCGCAGTTCGAGCCGGGGAACTGGACGATGGCGAACTTCAACCGTCCACCTCCACCCGGTAGCTCTCGATCACCGGATTGGCGAGCAACCGGTCGGCTACCTCGGTCACGAGGGTGCGCGCCGCCGCCGGCGTCTCCGCGTCGATGTCCAGCTCGAAGTACTTCCCCTGCCGCACGTCCCGAACCGCGCCGTACCCCATCGAGGCGAGCGCCTCGACGATGGTCCGGCCCTGCGGGTCGAACACCGAGGGCTTAAGGGTCACGAACACTCTCGTTCTCACGCCGCGGGTTCCCCTATCCAGTGCCGACACCCCGATTCCACCCAGGCCCGTGTCTACGCCTCTACGCCCTGCCCTGCGGAGTTTCCGTTTCGGCCGGGTCTCGACCACTTCGTCCGCCGCCGACGCTCTCCGACGCCACCCCGCCCAGCACGCGGTCGACGATGGGGCCGGCGTGACGCAACTGCCGCTCGAGGTCGAACGCCGCGTCGAGGTCGGCGCCCGACAGCACCGCCATCACCTCCCGGTCCTCGGCCAGGAGGGCCTTGAAGTCGAGTCGCTCGTCGTGCGACCGCATCGCCGCCCGCTGGACCCAGGCGTAGGCCTGCTCGCGCGACACCCCCCGCTGCGCGAGCTCGAGCAGGACGGTGCCCGAGAAGACGACGCCGCGCGACCGCTCCAGATTCTCGCGCATCCGCTCGGGATGCACCACCAGCGCCTGCACGATGCGGGCGAACCGCCGCAGCATGTGGTCGAGCACGATGAAGCTGTCGGGGATGACGACGCGCTCCACCGACGAGTGCGAGATGTCGCGCTCGTGCCACAGGGCCACGTTCTCGAGGGCGGCCATCGCGTTCGCCCGCAGCACCCGGGCCAGCCCCGTCAACTGCTCGCACCCGATGGGGTTGCGCTTGTGGGGCATGGCCGACGAGCCCTTCTGGCCCTTCGCGAAGCCTTCCTCGACCTCGCCGATCTCGGTCTTCTGCAGCCCGCGCACCTCGACCGCGAACTTCTCGATCGAGGCGCCGGTGATGGCGAGGGCGCCCAGCAGCTCCGCGTGTCGGTCGCGCTGCACTATCTGCGACGCCACCGGGGCCGGGGTCAGCCCGAGGGCGGCGCAGACCCGCCGCTCGATCTCCGGCTCGAGGTGGGCGTAGGTGCCGACCGCCCCCGAGATCTTGCCGACGCTCACGACCTCCCGCGCCCGCTCCAGCCGGGTCCGGGCCCGACCGAGCTCCGCGTGCCACAGGGCGAGCTTCAGCCCGAAGGTCATCGGCTCGGCGTGCACGCCGTGGGTGCGGCCGATCATCGGGGTGTCGCGATGCTCCCGGGCACGCTCGGCCACGGCCGCGACCGCCCCGTCGAGCCCGGCCAGGATCAGCCCGCACGCCTCGCGCATCTGCAGGGCGAGCGCGGTATCGAGCACGTCGGACGACGTCAGCCCGAAGTGCAGCCAGCGGGCCGAGGGGCCCACCTGCTCGGCCACCGCGGTGGTGAACGCGATGACGTCGTGCTGCGTGGTCCGCTCGATCTCGTCGACGCGCTCGGCCCGAACGCCGACGCACGCGGCGATGTCGCGCGCCGCCGCCTCGGGCACGAGCCCGGTGGCGGCCATCGCCTCGGCCGCCGCGGCCTCGACCCGCAGCCAGGTCTCGTACTTGCGCTGGTCGCTCCAGATGCGACCCATCTCGGGGTTGGTGTAGCGTGGAATCATGACGTTGCGGACACCTGCAAGGGCAGGGCGATCTGACGCCCCGCGAGGGCGCCGGGACACGCGTCCCGGGCGTCGAGGCGCACCGTCTCCGTCACCCGGTCCTGGCGGGTCACGACGACCCGCACATCGGATCGGCCCGACGCATCGAGGGCCTCGCGGCAGGTCATCGCGGCGAGCTCGGGCAGGTTGTTGACCCGGCTGAGGTGGGCGAGCACCAGGCACTCCACCGAGGGCCCGAGGTCCTCGCGGACGAACCGGGCGAGCGCCTCGTTCGACAGGTGGCCGCGCTCGCCCGCGATGCGCGCCTTGGTGGACGCGGAGTACGGGCCGACCCGCAGCAGGTCCTCCGCGTGGTTCGACTCCATCACCAGCAGGCGGCACCGCCGAAACCGGGACCGCAGGGCGGCGGTCGCCGCGCCGACGTCGGTCGCGAAACCGATGCCCCCCGCCGCCGTCTCGATGTGGAACGCCACCGTCTCGGCGTCGGCGTCGTGGGAGACCTCGAACGGGGTGACGCGAAAGGCGCCGATGTCGGCCGGCGTGTCGCAGTCGAGCCCGCTCCACGACCAGACGTCGGGGCCGGGCCAGACGGCGCGCGTGGCCTCGGTCGCGTGCACCGGCACCTCGTAGCGGCGCGAGAACCGGGCCGCGCCGCGCGTATGGTCGCCGTGGGCGTGGGTGATGACCGCGGCGGTCACGCTCTCCGGCGCCACCCCTATCGCACCCAGCCGGCGGGCCGTCTCGCGGCAGCTCAGCCCGACGTCGATGAGCAGCCGTGACACGCCGTGCTGCAACAGCGTCGCGTTCCCCGCGCTCCCGCTGCCGAGAACCGTCAGCAGGACAGGCATCACTCGACGGCCCCGGCGCACGCCGCAACGCGTTGCGGCGCGGCGACCCGGCCGGCCGATCCGCCGGCCCGGCGCGGCGCGGCAAGACGCCGGCAGCCAGCCCGCCAATCGTCGCCTGACGGCTCCGCCCGGCGCCCAGCCGACCCTACCGGAGCCGCCGCCGTTCCGCGGCGCAGACTCCTGCTCCTACGCCAGGGCAAGCTGATCGTCACCGAGCTCAATCCCGTTCACCGGCCCGAGCACCGTCCCCGACAGCGAGCCGGGCAGCAACAGGTCGCGCGCCACCCGCCGGACGTCCTCCCGCGTCACCGCCTCGACCCCGCGCAGCGTGTCCTCCAGCGTGAACTGCCGGCCGAAGTACATCTGCTGCCGCGCCATGTGCGACATCCGGCTCGACGAGCTCTCCAGGCTGAGCACGAGGCTGCCCTTCAGGTGGTCCTGCGCCCGCCGCAGCTCCTCCGCCGGGATGAAGTTATCGCGCAGGTCCCTCAGCTCGGCGACGACGAGGTCGATGACCTCGCGCAACGCGTCCGCGTCGCAGCCGGCGTAGATGGTCAGCGCGCCGCCGTCCTGGTAGGACACCAGGCCGCTGTGGACGGCGTAGGCGAGCCCCCGCCGCTCGCGGATGTTCTGGAAGAGCCGCGAGCTCATCGACCCGCCGAGCACGATGTTCAGCAGGTAGCAGACGTACCGGTCGCCGTGCCGCTGGGGGTATCCGCTCACCCCCAGGCAGACGTGGCACTGCTCGATGGCCTTGTCGCGCACGGTCAGCCCGGGCACCGCCGTCGGCGGGGTGACGGGGACCGTGTCGCCGTGCGCGGGGACGTCGGCGAACGCCTCCGACACGAGGTCCCGGACCGCCGCGTGCTCGACGTTGCCGGCCGCCGCAATCACCAGGTTACCGGCGGTGTAGACCCGCGTGAAGTAGTCGCGCAGGGTGGCGTTGTCGATGGGACCCACGGTGGCGGGCACCCCGAGAATCGGCCGGCCCAGGGGGTGCCCCGACCAGAAGCGCTGGGTGAAGAGCTCGTGCACGAGATCGTCGGGGGTGTCCTCCACCATCTTGATCTCTTCGAGCACGACCTTCTTCTCGCGCGCCACCTCCTCGGGATCGAACGCGGGGCGCAGCAGCAGATCGGCCAGCACGCCGACGGCGCGGGGCAGATGCTCGTCCAGCACCTTGACGTAGTAGCTCGCGCACTCCTTCGCCGTGAACGCGTCGAGCTGCCCGCCGATCGAGTCGATCTCCTGCGCGATGTCCCGCGCCGACCGCGTCGTCGTGCCCTTGAAGAGCATGTGCTCGACGAGGTGCGCGATGCCCGAGTGCGCCGCGCGCTCGTGCCGCGACCCGCGGGTCAGCCAGACCCCGAAGCTGACCGAGCGCGCCCCGGGCATGGGCTCGGTCAGGAGACGCAATCCGTTGTCGAACTGCTCGCAGACAACCATGGATGACACAGCCCGTCCGCCGTCGGGGTCCAAGGGCCGACGCTGACCGTAAGTGGTTTTGAATAGAGATACTTAGATACCGACTAAGACGCGGAGAGTGTATCACGAACCGCTTCACGCATCAACCTACGGCGGGGAGCCGGGAGCCCGCGGGGGAGGGCGCTGGCGGGGAGCGGCACCCGCGGGGAGGGCGCTGACGGGGGAGCGGCGCCCACGCGGCGAGGCGCAACGGGGCGCGTCCCGGGCATGCGCGGCCGGGGAGCGACGCGCCGAGCCGGGACGCATCGCCGCTCGGACGGCGGCGATGCCCTTCACCGCGGCTCCCGGGGGCGGCATGGTACCGTTGATGCATGGCCGACGCGCCCCCGGACCTCGCGGAGCTCGATCCGGACGAGCTGGAGGAGGCGCTGTCGCGCCTCGGCGTCGAGCCGTACCACGGCCGGCAGGTCTACCGCTGGGTCTACCGCCGCGGGCTGGAGGCGTTCGACGGCATGACCGACCTCTCGCGGCCGCTCCGCGAGACCCTCGGCCGCACCCTGTCCTTCTCGACCCCGCGCATCGCCGGCCGCGAGCTCTCCGCGGACGGCACGACGAAGTTCGAGTTCACCCTCGCCGACGGGCGCGGCATCGAGTCGGTGTTCATCCCCGACACCCCGGCGATGACCTTCTGCGTATCCACGCAGGTCGGATGCGCGATGGGCTGCCGGTTCTGCCTGACGGGAAAGATGGGGCTCGCCCGGCATCTCACGGCGGGGGAGATCGCGGGCCAGGTGCGGGTGCTGGCCCGCGAGCTCGACCTGCAGGACCGCCGCTTCAACATCGTGCTGATGGGCATGGGCGAGCCGCTGCACAACTACGACGCGACGATGAAGGCGCTGCGCATGCTCGCCGCGCCCAGCGGGCTCGCGCTCACCCCGCGGCGGGTGACCCTGTCGACGGTGGGCCTGCCGGCGGGCCTCGAGCGGCTGGCCGGAGAGCCCTGGATCCCCAACCTCGCGGTCTCCCTGCACGCCACGACCGACGAGATGCGTCACGCCCTCGTCCCGACGAGCCGCAACCAGCGCCTGGCCGACCTCGTCGGCGCCTGCCGCCGCTTTCCCCTGAAGCACCGCGACCGGATCACGTTCGAGTACGTGCTGCTCGACGGCGTCAACGACACCGCCGCCGACGCGGCGCGGCTCGGCGCCCTGCTGCGCGGGCTGCGCGCCAAGGTGAACCTGATTCCCCTCAACGCCGCGCCGGGCATCCCCTTCGCGCGGCCGTCCGACCGGCGGGTGGACCGCTTCGCGCGCGGCCTCGCCGCCCGCGGGACGACCGTCTCGGTCCGCAAGAGCCGGGGGCGGGACATCCGCGCCGCGTGCGGCCAGCTCATCCTGGAGGGCGGCCCCCGCCGCTCGTCCGCGCAGCAGGCCGCGGCCCTGCTGAACAGCTAGCCCGCCCCTCGCCTGCGCGGCTGGCGGACAACGAGCCGAGCCAGGCGGCGATTGCCGAGCCGGCAGCCCTCGCCGGAAGGAGTTTCGCGCCAGCGAGACTCCCAACGCGACCGCAGGTCGCGCGGTCGCGCCGTCAGGGCAGGCGGAACGCGATCAGCTCCGGCACCTCGCCGCCGACCGTCAGGGCGATGTGCTGCGCCCCCTCGTGCATGTAGGTCATCGGCGTGCCGATGGCGCCGGACGGCAGGTCGAGCGAGGCGAGCATCTCGCCCGTCGCCTTGTCCCGCGCCACGAGCCGCGGGCCGCCGTCCGACCCGCCGGCCGAGAGCGCGCTGATCAGCAGGGTCCGCGTGAGCAGGGGACCGCCGTGGCCCTCGCCGCCGAGCGGCGGCAGGTCTAGGTGGCGCAGCCGCGGGTGGTTGCGCAGCCGGTCGCCGTCGCCGTTGGGCTGCATCCAGGCGTGGTCGCCGGTGTTCAGGTCGATGGCGGTCATGCGCGAGTACGGCGGCTTCAGCAGCGGCAGCCCCTGGGGCATGACGGGCTGGGTGCCGCTGTCGAAATCGGCCTGGGTATAGCGCAGGTTGCCGCCCTCGGCGGGGTCGGGCGTGTAGTACTTGATGACCGAGAACCGGTTCTCGGACGGCACGTACAGCAGCCCCGTCTCGGGGTCGACGGCCGACCCGCTCCAGCTCGCCCCGCCCGCGATGTGAGGCCGCTGGATGGTGCCCTGCAGGCCGCCCTCGACGCTGAGCATGGGCGGCGTGAAGAGCGGCCCGAGCCGGAAGTTGCGCACCGCCTCGACGGCGAGGGCCCGGATCTCGGGGGTGAAGTCGACCAGATCGTCGATGCCGATGCCCTGGTACTCGAACGGGGCCGGCTTCGTGGGGAACGGCTGGGTCGGCGACAGCACCTCGCCCTCGAGGTCGGTGTCGGTCTCGACCGGACGCTCCTCGATGGGCCACACGGGGTCGCCGGTGACCCGGTCGAAGACGTAGGTGAACCCCTGCTTGCTCACCTGCGCGAGGGCCTTGACGGGCCGCCCGTCGACGGTGACGTCGACGAGGCTCGGCGCGGCCGGGAAATCGTAGTCCCAGACCCCGTGGTGCACCGCCTGGAAGTGCCACATGCGCTGGCCCGTCTCCATGTCGACGGCGACGATGCTCTCCGCGAACAGGTTGTCGCCCGGCCGGTGCCCGCCGTAGTAGTCGCTGGTCGGCGTGCCGGTCGGCAGGAACACGTAGCCGGTCTCCTCGTCGGCGCTCATCGGCGGCCAGATGTTGGCGTTCCCCGAGTAGCGCCACGACTCGTTCAGCCAGGTGTCGGCCCCGAAGTCGTCCGCCTGGGGCACGGTGCGGAACACCCACCGCGTGTCGCCGGTGCGGGCGTCGATGCCCTTCACCCAGCCCGGCGGCGCCTCCCGGCGGATGACGAAGTCGGAGATGATGGTCGGGGTGACGACGACGTCGCGCAGGACCACCGGCGGCGACTTGACCTGCAGCAGGTTGCGGCCCTGGTAGTTCACCTCGCTCCGGTCCGCGCGGGGAATGCCCTCGGTCAGGTCCACGCGGCCGCCCGCGCCGAACCCGGGCACGGGCTGCCCGGTCTTCGCGTCGACGGCGTGCAACCAGCCCTCGCTGGTGCCCCAGAAGATGCGCTCGTCGCCGCTCTCCTCGTCGGCCCAGTACGCGATGCCCCGCGAGCCGTAACCGTGCGTCGGCCGGCCCTCCAGGTACACCTGCGGGTCGTACACCCAGCGGGTCTCGCCGGTGCCGGCGTCGAGGGCCGCCACCTGGTACATCGCCGTCGACAGGTACAGGGTGCCGCCTATCATCAGCGGCGTCGCCTGGAACCCCCGGATCGAGAACTGTCCGAGCCGCTCGCGCAGCGTCTCGAGGTCGAGCGCGCCGTCGGCCGACTGCCAGCGCCACGCGATGCGCAGGTCCTCGAAGTTCGTCGCGTCTATCTGGTCGAGCGGCGAGTACTTGGTGCCTCCCTGGTCGCCACCGTAGGCGCGCCACTCGCCGCCGGTGGCGCCGTACTGGGCGCGCGCCGGAGCGGACGCGACGGCCAGGAGCCCCCCGGCCAGGCAGACGACCGACCACGTGGACATTCTCATGATGCGCTCCTGGAGACTCGGCGAACTTCGGCATAAGGCGCCGCCCGGACCGGAGTCAGGCGACGCCGCGGTCACGGCGGCCGGCGACGAAGCCCTCCATGACGCCTTCCAGCCGCGCCATCCGCTCGCGCAGCTCCGCGAACTCGCGGCCCATGGCGTCGAAACGCTGGTTGACCACGTCGAAACGCTGGTTGACGCTGTCGTTCATCTCGTCGAAACGTCGGTTGACGCCTTCACCGAAACGGTCGAAACGCTGGTTCACCTGTTCCGCCTGCCGGTCCATCCGGCCGACGACAACCAGCAACGTGGCGATCTGTCCACCGGCCAGCGTCAGAATACCGACGACGAGCGTGACGAGCTCGGCACTCATGGTGCGACCCTCTCTCGCAACGGGTGCCCGCCAGTATCGCACAGCCTGACTCGGCCCCCTGATCCCCCGTACACCCCGCCCCGTGCGGAGCACATCGAAAAATGCATGAAAGGAACGTGCCAGAACCCCACCGCCGCCCCGCGTCAGGACACCGGCACGCCGGCGAGGGGGTCGGCCCCGGTAATCCGCACCCGCACCCGCCGATTGGCGGCGCCGGCGGGGGGCACCCGCACCTTCAGGTAGTTGTCGGTGGCGACCAGCGCACCCCCGTCGAGGGTCAGCCCGGGCCGCACCGCGCCGACCTGGCCCTCGCGAAACCGGCGGGAGAGATCGGCCCCGACGTCGCGCAGGGCCCTGGCCCGCTCCCGCACCACCGGTCCCGGCACCCGGCCCGGCAGCCCGGACGCCTCGGTGCCCTCGCGGGGCGAGTAAGGGAAGACGTGCAGGTAGGTCAGGGGACTCGACGCCACGTAGTCGAGCATGCGGCGCGCATCCTCCTCCCCCTCGCCGGGGAACCCCGCGATGAGGTCGGCGCCGAGGCCCGCGTGGGGCATCCGCTCGCGCACCCGGTCGACGACCCGCCGATAGAGGTCGAGGGTGTAGGGGCGCCGCATGCGCCGCAGCATGCGGTCGCTCGCGTGCTGCAGGGGCAGGTGGAAGTGCGGCGCGAACCGGCCGCTCGCGGCGACCAGGTCCACCAGCTCGGGCGGACAGTCCATCGGCTCGAGCGAGCTGATGCGGCAGGTCACGTCCGACGGATGGCCGTCGACGGCCCGCAGCAGGGCGGTGAGGCTGGACGGCGGGTCGAGGTCGCGCCCGTACGAGCCGAGGTGGACCCCGTTCAGCACCACCTCGTGGAACCCGCTCGCCGCCGCGTGGTCGAGGGCGGCGAGCACGCGGCGTGGCTCGAGGCTGCGGCCGCGCCCCCGCGTCGTGGGGATGATGCAGTAGGAGCACGCCTCGTCGCAGCCGGTCTGCACGCGGAGCATGAACGCCACCCGGCCGATGCTCGAGGGCGACACGAGGGCGCCGCACGGCCCCGCGCCGTCTCCGAAGCGCTCCGCGGTGGTCGCGGCGCCGGGCAGCAGCCGGTCGACGAGGGTCTCCTTGTCGTCGTTCCGCACCACCTCGGGCGCCCCCGGCAGGGCCGCGATCTCGTCGCCGGCGCGGGTCGCGTAGCAGCCGGTGGCGACCACCCGCGCGTCGGGGTTCTCCCGCGCCACCCGCCGCAGCGCCTGCCGCACGCCCTGGTCCGCCGCCGCGGTCACCGAGCAACTGTTGACGACCACGACGTCGGCCTCGCCGACGGGAGCCGGCACGGCGCCGCGGGCGCGAAGCTGCAGTTCCAGTTGCAGCGAATCGGCCTGGTTGACCCGGCAACCGAACGTGGTGACGGCGTAGCGCATGGTGGATCCGGCCCGGGAGTCTGCGCCGCAGAACGGTGCAGACCCCGGCAGGGTCGGTCGACCGGCAACCGGAGCCGCCGGCGACGGTTGCGAGGCGGCCCCGCTCCCGCGATCCATTCTCTCACCGGTAGGGGAAACGGAACACCACCCCGCGTCGATTCGCCGCGGGGGCGCACGACACCCTGGTGAGGCGACGGCTCCCGGCCCGGCCGGCCGCTCGATTCACGGGTGCGGCCGGGCCGGCGCTCGCGAACACGCCGCGGCAGCGCTCGGTGCTCGCACCCGAGGCCTTGCGTACCGCTTGCGTGGCGGCGCACCACTGCCTTGTCGTGCACCCGCCGCGCGGATCGCGGGTGCGGAACCGGGCGAAATGCCATAGGATCACGAATTCGACGCTCCGTCGATGCGAGCGCGATCCGTCTCGTCGGAACCGGAAACTCCACTTCGGGGGAACGCCATGCGCCTTGCACCCTTCACCTGGGCCACCGCGGCCGCCACCGGCGTCTTCGTCCTGCTCTCCCTCCCGCAGCCCGGACCGCCGACCACCACGGCCGCGGCGCGGCAGGAGTCGTCGCGGCTCGCCGAGCTCAAGGCCGAGGTCGTCGTCGACGTCGACAGCCGCCGCGACTTCACGCAGCAGATGGTCGACATGATCTTCAGCTTCGGCGAGCTGGGCTTCCAGGAGTTCGAGACGCAACGCTACGTCACCGGCATCCTCGAGGACCACGGGTTCACGGTGGAGAAGGGCGTGGCGGGCATCCCCAGCTCGTGGTGGGCCACCTGGGGCTCGGGCTCCCCGGTCATCGCCCTCGGCACCGACGTCGACGGCATCCCCCAGTCTTCGCAGAAGCCCGGCGTCGCGTACCGCGAGCCCCTCGTCCCCGGCGCCCCCGGCCACGGCGAGGGGCACAACTCGGGCCAGGCCCTCAACATCACCGCGGCCCTCGCGGTGCAGAAGATCATGCAGCGCGAGGGCCTGCCCGGCACCCTCGTCATCTGGCCGGGCATCGCCGAGGAGCAGCTCGGGGCCAAGGCCTACTACGTCCGGGCGGGACTGTTCGACGAGGTCGACATCGTCCTCTACTCGCACGTCAGCAGCGACATGACCACGAGCTGGGGCGAGAGCGGGGGCAACGGCATGGTGTCGGTCGAGTACCTGTTCGAGGGCGAGAGCGCCCACGGCGCCGGCTCGCCGTGGGACGGGCGCAGCGCCCTCGACGCGGTCGAGCTGATGAACATCGGCTGGAACTTCCGCCGCGAGCACCTCCGCATCCAGCAGCGCTCGCATTACGTCATCACCGACGGCGGCGACCAGCCCAACGTGGTGCCGCCGACCGCCGCCGTCTGGTACTTCTTCCGCGAGACGGACTATCCCAGCATCATGCGCATGTGGGAGATCGGCGACCAGATGGCGGACGGCGCCGCCCTCATGACCGCCACCACCGTCCAGTCGCGCGTGCTCGGCGCCGCCTGGCCGCAGCACATGAACCGGCCGCTCGCCGAGGCGATGCACGCCAACATGCTCGAGGTCGGCATGCCCGAGTGGAGCGAGAAGGACCAGCGTCTGGCCCGGGCGCTGCAGAAGGAGCTCGGGGTCGAGGAGCGCGGGCTCCCGACCGGGATCGGCGAGGAGCTGCGGGGCCGCGAGGACATCCCCGACTCGCAGCGGCGGGGCGGCGGGTCGGACGACATCGGCGACATCTCGTGGGTGGTGCCGACCGTGGTGCTCCGCTTCCCGTCGAACATCCCCGGCGGACAGAACCACAACTGGAACAAGACCATCGCCATGGCCACCCCCATCGCGCACCAGGGGGCCACCGCCGGCGCCAAGGTCTTCGCCCGGACCCTGCTCGACATCCTCCTGACCCCGTCGCTGGCGGACGACGCGCGCGACTACTTCGAGAACGTCCAGCAGGCGGACACCGAGTACACGTCGTTCCTGCGGCCCGAGGACGAGCCCGCGATCTGGCTGAACGCCGAGATCATGCAGACGTTCAAGCCGCAGCTCGAGCAGTACTACTTCGACCCGTCGCGCTACGACACCTACCTGGAGCAGCTCGGGATCGAGTATCCGACGATCCGCGAGGACGAGTAGAGGACGCGCGTGACGCCGCGGGCGGCGCCGGCGCGCCCCCGCCGTCGGGGACCCGGCGCCCCCGCGTCGTCCCTGATGACGACGCGGCCTCGAGGCGCGAGCCGCCGTCGACGGCGGGTTCCTGTCGCTCGGGCGCGAAGGGACCGGCGCCACTCCCGTATTTCCCCCAATGACTACTGCGGTCCCCGAGACGCGAGTCGCCGTCGACGGCAAGTTCCTGTCGGTCGGGCGCGATCGGTTTCTCGTCAAGGGCGTCTCTTACGGCACCTTCGCACCCGACGCCGCGGGCGACCAGTTTCCCCCGCCCGACGTCGTCTCGGCGGACTTCGCGCGGATGCGGGAAGCGG
Source organism: Vicinamibacterales bacterium (assembly GCA_965204675.1). Lineage (GTDB taxonomy): Bacteria > Acidobacteriota > Vicinamibacteria > Vicinamibacterales > UBA8438 > JAJEEA01. The sequence continues at coordinate 1,587,638 of OZ242003.1, read as the reverse complement.
GCTTCAACACCGTCCGCGCCTACACCTTGCCCGCTCCCCGGGTGCTCGACGAGGCCGCGCGTCACGGGCTGCGCATGATGATCGGCCTGCCCTGGCCGCAGCACGTCGCGTTCCTCGACGACCCCGACCTCTGCCGCGGCATCCGCGAAGACATCATCGCGCGGGTGCGCGAGCTGTCGGGCCATCCCGCCGCCCTCGTCTTCGCCCTCGGCAACGAGGTTCCCGCCCCCATCGTCCGCTGGCACGGGCAGGCCCGTGTCGAGCGCTTCATTCGCGAGCTCTACCACGACGTGAAGGCGGCGGCCCCGGAGGCGCTGCTGACCTACGTGAACTACCCGCCGACCGAGTACCTGTCGCTGCCGTTCCTCGACGTCTGCGCGTTCAACGTCTACCTGCACGCCGAGGCGGACCTGCGGCGCTACATCGCCCGGCTGCAGCACCTCGCCGGCCACCGCCCGCTGCTGCTGGCCGAGGCGGGGGCGGACAGCCGACGGGAGGGCGAGGACGGCCAGGCCGCCATCGCCGCCATGCACGTCCGCACCGCGTTCTCCGAGGGGGCGTGCGGGGCGGTGGTGTTCGCGTGGACCGACGAGTGGTGGCGGGGGGGCCGGCCGGTCGACGACTGGGCGTTCGGCCTCGTCGACGCCGCGCGCAAGCCCAAGCCGGCCCTCGGCGCGGTCGTTCGCGCGTTCGCGGACGCGCCGTTCCCCGAGGCGGAGCGGCGCACGTGGCCCAGGATCTCGGTCGTGGTGTGCGCCTACAACGAGGCCGCCACCATCGACGAGTGTCTGACGTCCATCGAGAACCTGACCTATCCCGACTACGAGATCATCCTCGTCAACGACGGCTCGCGCGACGCCACCGGCGACATCGCGCGCCGGCACGCGTCGGTCAGGGTGCTCGACATCCCCAACGGCGGCCTGAGCGCCGCGCGCAACGTCGGGCTCGAGCACGCCGCCGGCGAGATCGTGGCCTACACCGACGGCGACGTGCGCGTCGACCCCGACTGGCTCACCCACCTCGTCCGGCCGTTCCTGACGTCGGACGTCGTGGGCGCCGGCGGCCCCAACCTCGTCCCCGCCGACGACCCCCCGATGGCCCAGTGCATCGCGCGCGCACCCGGCAGCCCCACCCAGGTCATGCTCGACGACCGCATCGCCGAGCACGTGCCCGGCTGCAACATGGCGTTCCGCCGCGACGCACTGCTCGAGGTGGGCGGCTTCAACCCCATCTACCTGCGCGCGGGCGATGACGTCGACATCTGCTGGCGCCTCCAGGCGCGCGGGTGGAAGATCGGGTTCGCGCCGTCCGCGCTCGTCTGGCACCGCCACCGCGCGTCGCTGCGCGCGTACTGGCGACAGCAGGTCGGCTACGGGGAGGGCGAGTCGTGGCTCAAGCCCCACCACCCCGACCAGTTCCAGGGGCTGCACATCGGCTGGCGGGGGCGCATCTACGGGCCGCTGCCCTTCCACCGCTCGCTCACCCGGGCCCGCGTCAACAGCGGCACGTGGGGCACCGCGCCGTTCCCGTCCGTCTACACCATCGACACCTATCCGTTCGCCTTCATGCCGCACTCGGCCCGCTGGCAGGTCGCCGCCGCCGCCCTGATCGGGCTCGGCGCCGCGACCCTGCTGACGAGCCAGATCGGGCTGGCCCTCGCGCTGCTGACGGTGGGAACGGGCGCCCTCGGCACCACCGTCGCCCGCTGCGCGCGCTACGCCCGCGTCACCGACATCGAGGGGCTGCCGCCGCTGGTCCGCCGCCCGCGCCGCCTGAGCCGCATCCTCTACCGGTCGCGCATCGCCGGGCTCTACTTCGTCCAGCCCCTCGCGCGCGCGTGGGGCCGCCTGCGCGGCGCGATGTCCCCGCCCGAGGTGCTGCGGCCCCCCGCGAACGGGCGACGCGCCCCGGCCGCGACCGGCGGCGTCCGCGACCTGTGGGCGGCGGCTTCGCGCCACACCCTGCCGCGGCGCTACTGGAGCGAGACCTGGGTCGCGGCAGAGACGCTGCTCGCGCAACTGACGGCCCGACTCGAGCGGGTGCGCGAGGTGCGGACGGTCGAGATAGACGACGGCTGGCAGGCCGACCGCGACATCGCCGTCGGCCTCAACCGCTGGGCGCGGCTGCACGTGCGCGCGCTCGTCGAGGAGCATCGCGACGGACGCTGCCTCGTTCGCCTCGCGCGCCGGCTGCGGGCCACCCCCAGGCTGTGGCTTCTCGGCGCGTGCATCGCCGGGGCCGCGCTCGCCGGGGCCGCCGCCGGCCCGGCCCCGTACTGGCCGTGGATCGCCGGCGCCGGCGCGGCCCTAGCGGCCTGGGCCGCGCGCACCGTGCGACAGTCGGCGCGCGCCGTCGCCGCCGTCGACGCGGCCGTCGCGGACACCGCCGAAGCGCTCGAACTGATGCGACTGCCGGACGCGCCGTCGCCGGAAGGAACCCGAGAGTCGGCGGAACCGGTGCCGGAGACCGGCGCCGCCCCCGCTCCGGCGTCGAATGCGACCCCGGCAGCGCCGAACCAACCCGCCGGGAGTCCGCGCCGCCCTGCGGCGCAGACTCCCGGCCCGAGTACGGCGTGAACGACAGCGACCACTCCGGCGCATGCCGGCACCGCGAAGGGAAACCAGCCATGGCGACACGCCCCCGACGAACGCATCGCAAGCTCCGGCTCATCGGTTGGCTGTCCGCGTGCATCGCCGCGTGCCTGCTGCCCGCCGCGGCCCCGGCGGCGGCCCAGGACGGCATCGTCGTGGTGGGTGGCGAGGGACGCCACTGCGGCGAGGACCCGCAGTGCGTCAACCGGCTGCACCCCGCCATTCCCATGGCCGCGCGCGCGCAGCCGGGGCAGACCATCGTCTTCCGGGTGCGCAACGCCAGCGACTTCGACCTCGACCCCGCGAGCACCTACGACGATCCACGCGAGGGCGACGCCCAGATCGGGACCGTCCACCCCCTGACCGGGCCAGTGCACATCGAGGGGGCCGGGCCCGGCGACGTGCTCGCGGTGACCCTGCTCGACATCGCCCCGGGGCGCTTCGGCTACACGTCGGTCAGCCCCATCGGGTTCGTCTCCGACCACGTCACCGGGTCGTTCCGCGCCGAGTGGCGCCTCGACCGCACCGAGGCGGTCAGCGACGACGTGCCCGGCGTGCGCATCCCCAACGCCAGCTTCCCCGGCATCCTCACCGTGCTGCCCGGCCCCGAGCAGCACGCCGCGATGCTGTCGCGCGAGGCCGAGCTGCGCGCCCTCGGCGGGGCCGGCTTCCCGCCCCACGCCCTCCACGCCTCGCCTGCCGCCGTCTGCGGCCCCGGCGGGTCGCACGCCGACGAGTGCCTGCGCACCCTCCCGCCGCGGGAGCACGGCGGCAACCTCGACATCCGCTACCTCCAGGTCGGCGTCACCGTCTACCTCCCGTGCTACGTCCCGGGCTGCGGCCTCGCCATCGGCGACCCCCACTTCGCGCAGGGCGACGGCGAGGTCTCCGGGACCGCAATCGAGATGGACGCCGACTTCACCGTGACCACGCGGCTCATCACCGACGGGCCCGCGCTGACCCGCGGCCCCCACTTCGAGGGCCCCGTCCGCGTGCTCGACATCCCCTCGCGCCGCTTCTACGCCACCACCGGCTTCCCCCTCAAGGCCGTGGGCGAGGTGCCCCCCGACATGCGTTACCTCGGCGCCTCGGAACGCATCGCGGGGCTGCGCAACCTCTCGAAGGACGTCTCCCTCGCCGCGCGCAACGCCCTGCTCGCGATGATCGACTACATGACCGCGACCTACGGCCTGACCCCCGAGCAGGCCTACGTCGTGGCCAGCGTCGCCGTCGACCTGCGCATCGCCCAGCTCGTCGACGCCCCCAACGTCGGGGTGACGGCACTGCTGCCGCTCGACATCTTCAGGGAGCGGTGAGCACGAGCGCGGCGCTCACGAGGCTCCGGGGAGTCCGGACCGAAGCCGCCAGTCACGAGGCCCCGCCGCGACCCTTTCGCGCCCGGTCCGGCCGGCGTGCCGGCGCGAACGGTAGACGTCCAGCAGCTCGTCCGGCCGGCGCACCCCGCGTGCCGGGAGTCTGCGCCGTAGAGCGGACTCCTGTAGGATGGCTGGGCGCCAAGCGGAGCCGAAGGCGACGATTGGCGGGCTGGCATGAGCGCCCTGAAACCGCATGGCCGACCCCAACCCCGACACCGTACGGCCCGCCACCGCCCTGCAGGCCCTGGGCCCCCTCGGCCTGCTGGTCGCCCTGCTCGCCGGCTCGGTCTACCTCTTCGGCGACGGCTCGTCTAGCGGCCCGAACCAGATTGCCCTCATGCTCGCCGCGGCCGCCGCGGCCCTGGTGGGCCTGCGCAACGGGCACGCGTGGCCGGCCATCGAGCAGGGCATCCGCCGCAGCCTCTCGGTGTCGATGGGGGCCATCCTCATCCTGCTCGTGGTGGGCGCCCTGATCGGGACGTGGATTCTCGCCGGGGTCGTCCCGACGATGATCTACTACGGGCTGCTGGTGCTGTCGCCGGCCGTGTTCTACGCCACCGCCTGCGTCATCTGCGCGTTCGTCTCGGTCGCCACCGGCAGCTCGTGGACCACCGCCGGCACCATCGGCATCGCGCTGGTCGGCATCGCGACCGCGCAGGGGCTGAACCTGGGTCTGGCCGCGGGGGCCATCATCTCGGGCGCGTACTTCGGCGACAAGATGTCGGTCCTGTCCGACACCACCAACCTCGCCCCCGCCGTCGCCGGCACCGACCTGTTCACGCACATCCGGCACATGGCGTGGACGACGGGGCCGAGCATCGCGGCGGCGCTGGTGCTGTTCACGGCGGCCGGCCTCGTGGCCCCGGCCCCCGCCACCACCGCCGAGCTCGCGGTGGTGCTGGAGGCGCTCGACGCCCAGTACGTGCTGGGGCCCCACCTGCTGGTTCCGGTGGCCCTGGTGCTGGCCCTGGTGCTGCGGCGCGTCCCCGCGCTCCCCGCGCTGCTCGCCGGCGCCCTGGCCGGCGCGGTCTTCGCGGGGCTCTTCCAGGGCGACACGGTCGTGGCGTTCGTGGCCGAGCCCGGCCTCTCGCGGCCCGTCGCGATCGTCAAGGGGTGCTGGATCGCCCTCTTCGACGGGTTCGCCCTAGACTCGGGCAACCCCGCCCTCGACGACCTCCTCAGCCGCGGCGGGATGAGCAGCATGCTGACGACGATCTGGCTGGTCATGTCGGCGATGGTGTTCGGGGGCGTCATGGAGTCGACCGGCCAGCTCGAGGCGGTGGCGCGGCGCATCCTGCGCGCGGTGCGGAGCGCGGGGAGCCTCACCATGGCGACCCTGGCCACCGCGTTCGGCACCAACGTGGTCACGTCCGACCAGTACATCTCCATCGTGCTGCCGGGGCGGATGTTCCGCGCCGAGTACGAGCGGCGCGGCCTCGACCCGTGCAACCTGTCGCGGACCCTGGAGGACGGGGGCACCATCACGTCGGTGCTCGTCCCCTGGAACACGTGCGGCGCGTACATGGCCGGCACCCTCGGGGTCGCCACCCTGACCTACGCCCCGTTCTGCTTCTTCAACCTCATCAACCCCGTGGTCGCCGCCCTCTACGGGTGGGCCAACGTCTCGATCGTCAAGTTGGAATCCTCCGCTTCCCTCCCGGCCGCGCCCGCCGACCAGGAATCTGCGTCGTAGAACGGCGCGGACTCCTGGGAGGGTCGGTTGGGGGCCAAACGGAGCAGAGAAGGCGACGACGATGGCGGGCCGGGGCCGACGCTCGTGACATACTGAGCGTTTGGCCCTCTCGCCGATCGAGCGGGAGATCGGCGTGTCGCGGCACCGGGGAACGAGATGGCATTCGGACGACGCAACCGTCAGGCGGGGATGATCTTCATCTTCGTCACCCTGTTCATCGACATCCTCGGCCTGGGCATCATCATTCCCGTCCTGCCCGAGCTCATCAAGGAGTTCACGGCCGGGGACGACTCGCGGGCGGGGCTCTACTACGGGGTCATCATCGCCCTCTACGCGCTGATGCAGTTCCTGTGCGCACCGGTCCTCGGCGCCCTCTCCGACCGCTTCGGCCGCCGGCCGATCATCCTCGGCTCGCTGTTCGGGTTCGGCGTCGACTACCTCGTGCAGGGCTTCGCGCCCACCATCGGCTGGCTCTTCCTGGGCCGCGCCGTCGCCGGGGTCATGGGGGCCAGCGTCACCACGGCCAACGCCTACATCGCCGACGTGTCGACCCCCGAGACCCGCGCCCGCAACTACGGGTTCGTGGGCGTCGCCTTCGGGATGGGCTTCATCTTCGGCCCCGCCCTCGGGGGCCTGCTGGGCGGCATCCACCTGCGCCTGCCGTTCTTCGTGGCGGCCGGGCTGGCCCTCGTCAATTGGCTGTACGGATACTTCGTGCTGCCCGAGTCTCTGCCCCCCGACCAGCGCAGCCCCGTCTCGTGGGGCCGGATGAACCCGTTCGGCAGCCTGCGGCGGCTGCGCGCCTATCCCCTGGTGGCCGGCATCGCGGTGGTCTTCATCTTCGCGTCGCTGGCCCAGCGGGGCCTCGAGAACGTGTGGGTGCTGCACGCCGGCTACCGCTACGGGTGGGACGCCCAGGCCAACGGCCTCACGCTGGCCCTCGTGGGGGTGATGGCGGCCTTCGTGCAGGGGCTGCTGGTCCGGCCCATCGTCGCCCGCCTCGGCGAGCGGCGCGCGATTCTCTTCGGCATCGGCGTCTCGATGCTCGCGTTCCTCGGCTACGGCCTCGCGTCGGCGGGCTGGGTGGTCCTCGTCATCATCGTGCTGGGGTCGGTGGCGGGGGTCGCGCACCCGACGATCCAGGGGCTCGTGGCCGGCGCCGTGCCCTCCTCCGAGCAGGGGAAGATTCAGGGCGCCCTGACCGCGCTGATCAGCCTGACCGCAATCGCGGCGCCGCTTCTCTTCACGGCCGGGCTCTTCAGCTACTTCACCTCGGCCCGCGCGCCCGTCCACCTGCCGGGGGCGCCGTTCCTCCTCGGCGCGGCCCTGTTCGCGGTGTCGCTGGTCCTCCTCGTGCGGCTGTTCCGCCGGCTGCCGGAGCCGGCGGCCGACCGGGCGCGTCCGGTCCCCGAGCCGGCGCCCGTCGACGAGGCGGCCGCCGTCGCCGCCGACAGAGTGTGAACCCCCGACCGGGCACCCGGGCGCTGGAGCCAGAGTCTCGCGCCGGCGAAACTCCCAACGCGACCGCAGGCCGCGCGGTCGCCCTGCGGTCTTGCATCCGCCCCACCGGGCTGGCACGATGGACCGATGCGCGCCAGCGAGTGGATCGTCTGCGGCTTCTTCGCCTATCTCATCGTCCTCGCCCGCGTCCAGCCGCTGCCGGCGAGCCGCCGCAGCCGCGTCCTCGTGGTCGGGCTGGTCTGCATCGGCCTGGTGTTCGTGCTCTCCCAACTGCGCCTGCAGCTCCCCATGCGGATCGCGCGCGACTGGGTGCCGTGCATCTACCTGCTGCAGGGCTACTGGATGAGCGGGCTCTTCTTCCGGCTGCCCATGCCCGCGTTCGAGGACCGGCTGCTGGGGCTCGACGGGCGGGTGCTCGGCGGGCTGCGGCTGGACGCGCTGGTGAAAGGGACCCCGGCCCCCATGCTCGAGCTGCTTGAGCTCGCGTATCTGTTCGCCTATCCGTTCGTCCCCGTCACTTTCGCGCTGATCCACGGGGCCGGGCTGCGCGGCCAGGCCGACCAGTACTGGACCGCGGTCCTGCTCGCGGCGTTCGCGTGCTACGGCCTGCTGCCGTGGATTCAGACCCGCCCGCCCCGCGCCATCGAGCCGCCGGGGTCGATGGACGACCGCAACCTGGCGCTACGGCGGCTGAACCGGACGGTGCTCGACCGCGCCTCGATTCAGGTCAACACGTTTCCGAGCGGCCACGCCGCCACCGCCGTCGCCGCCGCCCTCGCGACCGCCGAGCTGCTGCCCGGCCTGCTCGTCCCGCTCGTCGCGACGGCGGCGGCCATCGCCCTGTCCACCGTGGTGGGGCGGTACCACTACGCGGCCGACACCGTGCTCGGCGTCCTGGTCGGCGCCGCCGCGTGGTGGCTCACGACGTGATCGGCTTCTTCAGGTGCACCGGCGTCACGTGGCGGATGCGCTGGTTGATCAGCTCCACGAAGACCGAGAACGCCATCGCGAAGTAGAGATAGCCCTTCGGAATCTCCTGGTGGAACCCCTCCGCCACCAGCGAGAACCCCACCAGCAGCAGGAAGCTCAGCGCGAGGATCTTGACGGTCGGGCGCTCGTTGACGAACGCGCTGATCGCCTCGGCCGAGATCAGCATGATGACGACCGCGATCATGATCGCCGCGACCATCACCCCGAGCTGGTCCACCATGCCCACCGCGGTGATCACCGAGTCGAGCGAGAAGACCACGTCGAGCACCAGGATCTGCATGATGACGCCGGCGAACGTCGCCGTCTTCCGCGATCGGTGCCCCTCCTCGCCCTCCAGGCTCTCGTGAATCTCGTAGGTCGACTTCGCGAGCAGGAACAGCCCGCCCCCGAGCAGCGTCAGATCGCGGCCGGACACCTCCCGGCCGAACACCGCGAACAGCGGCTCGGTCAACCCGATGATCCAGCTCAGCGACATCAGCAGGACGATGCGCGACAGCATGGCCAGCCCCAGGCCGACCCGGCGGGCCAGCTTCTGCTGGTGGTGGGGCAGCTTGTCGGACAGGATGGAGATGAAGATGACGTTGTCGACGCCAAGGACGACCTCGAGGACGGTGAGGGTGACGAGGGCGATCCAGATCTCGGGGTTGAACAGCCATTCCATGACGGGTTCTCCGCCTCAGTGCACGTGCACCGCGTAGTCGGGCCAGCACCACTCGACGCCGCCGACGAGCGGATTCCAGGGATCGAATCCGTCGTGAAGCGGCTCGAACAGGTCATCCGCGAACGCCGGCCTCGCGGTGCGGCCGGGGGCCCGTGCCGCGGAGGGATCCAGGGTCCGCGCGACGCGATGCCGCACGTCCTCGAGATGCAGCCGGGTCGCGCGGTCCGACGTCCGGTCCAGGGCGAGCACGACCGAGGCGTCGAGCGCGCGCAGCTCGCCGCGCAGGAACGGCCCCGCGTCGCCGTTGGCCTGCGACGGCCCGGCGAGCCGCCCCTCGATCAGGTCGAGGTACGCGCGCTGGATGTTCCGGCGATAGGCGTCGACGCCGACCTCCGCTTCGTCCAGCTCGCTCCACACGCCGCCGCGCACGTCGGCCAGGAACTCGGTGGCGGGATAGGCGGCGTCGCCGTCTATCACCTCCTGCTCGACGAGCCGGGCCAGCCGGGTCGCGGACAGCAGCGTCCCGAGCACCCGGGTCTGGCTGATCCGGATCCGGTTCAGCACCCCCACCGGCTCGATGCGGCGCAGGATTTCCGGATCGGTCAGGAACGCCGGCGGCATGAACGCGTGGTCGTTCAGGAACGCCACCGCCTTGGCCTGGACGTCGCGCGCGATGGTCGAGAACCGCACGCCGTCCTGGCCGTGGTGCTTCTGCTGCGAGTCAACGCCGCCCACCACCGCGGCGACGTGGTTCATCTCGAGGGTCCACTGCCCGACGAGCCGCGCGTACAGCTCGTCGAGGTCGTCGTAGGGCTCGCCCGGCGCGGCGGTGGCGTCGAGCAGCATCGCGGCGACGCGCTCGAGGTTCTTCAGCCCCAGCGCCGTCGACGCCACCGCGTCGGCGTCGCCCACCGCCTCCGTCAACTGGCCGGGGTCGGCGCCGCGCGCGCCCGGGGTCGAGAAGCGGAGCCACACCGTCTCGTCCTGCTCGCGCGCCCACGCGTCGAGGGTCGCCCGCTCGTCGTCGGGGGTCTCCGCCCCCGCGATCGGCGCATAGCCCCACCGCGTGGCCCACTTGTCGTAGGGGCCGATCTTGGGAATCAGGTCCTCGGGGGCGATGCCGTCCTCGGGCTGCGCGACGTAGTTGAAGCGCGCGTAGTCCATCAGGGTCGGCGTGTGGCTCATCGTGCGCACCCACTCGGGGTCGCGCACCCGCTCGTGCGGGTAGAGCGAGCTCGCCTTCATGTTGTGCTGGAAGCCGAGGGTGTGGCCCACCTCGTGGGCCACCACGTAGGCGAGCAGATCGCCCATCAGGTCGTCGGGCAGGGGCAGCGTGCGCGCGCGCGGGTCGAGCGGCCCCACCTGCACGAAGTACCAGTCGCGCAGCAGGTTCATGACGTTGTGATGGAACTGGATGTCCGCCTCGAGGATCTCCCCCGTGCGCGGGTCGTTGACGTGGGGGCCGGAGGCGTTCTCGACCGTCGACGGCAGCCAGCGGATGACGGAATAGCGCGCGTCCTCGGCGCTCCAGTCGGGATCCTCCTCGGCCGACGGCGCCTCGCGCGCGACGATCGCGTTGCTGAACCCGGCCTCCTCGAACGCCGGCTGCCACGCCTCGACGCCCTCCTTCATGTACGGCACCCACCTGGCGGGAGTCGCCGGATCAATCCAGAACGTGATCGGCGTGACGGGATCGGACAGCGCCTGGTCCGCCTGCTGCTTCTCGAGCCGCCAGCGGGTGATGTAGCGCCGGCGCGGCGAGCGGTGCTCGTCGCGGCCGTAGTCGATCTGCCGCACCGAGAAATAGCCGACGCGCTCGTCGAAGAGCCGCGGCATCATCGGCTCGTCGGGCAGCCTCACCATGCTGTAGTGCAGCACCACCGTCGCGCTGCCCGGCCGCATGCCGCGGCGGAACACCACCCTCGGCCGGTTGCCCGCGGTGGACGCCGGCGGCGCGGTGTAGGTGTGGGTGGCCCGCACCTCGATGTTCCGCGGATACGACACCACCGACTCGACGAACGACCGGTCGCGCGCGAACCCGCGCGCCTGCAGCCGCGACCGGGCGCTGAACTCGGGCACCTCGGTGTTGAAGAGCGCGGTGACGTCTATCACCGGCGCCCCCGCCTCGGACAGCGCCTCGATGTCGAACGCCCGCAGGATGGTGTCGTTGTTCGCGGCCTCGACCGCCCGCGCGATGGGCCGCGACTCGTCGGCGACGATCGCGTACGACACGCTCTTCAGCAGCACCCGGTCGCCGCGGCGCTCCCACTTGACGACCCGGCTCCCGAGCGCCTGCCCGCCGTAGCCCACGCCCTCGCTGGTGCGCTCGATCTGGCTGACCCAGAGGAACTCACGCCCCAGCTCGTCGACCGGGATCTCGTAGAACACCTTGTCGTCGAGCTGGTGCACGAGGAACACGCCCTCGTCGGTCTCGGCCTCGTCGGTGATCACCTCGTCGTAGGGCTCGATGCCGTCGTCGCGGTCCCGGCCGCCTCGCCGCGGCCGCTCGTCTTCGGCCTCCTCGTCCTCGTCGGCGTCCTCGGCCGTCTGCTCCTGCTGTTCCTCTTCCTCCGGCGTCGGCTCCGGCGGCTGATCCTGCGCCGCCACCGCCCCCGGGGCCGCCAGACCTGCCGCCAGCCAGAAGACGACGGCGCGTACCGTAGCGAGTCGCGTCACGGACATGGAGCACTCCTCCTGCGAGAGATCGGTCGAAGGCGACACCATATCACCACACCGCCGATCCCGCCGGCCGTCGCGCGCCGCCGTCTCCAGCTCGACTCGCCGAACGTGGCCGACCCGCCGCGAGACCTGTCAGGAACGGCGTTGGCCCCGGCCGGGATCGACGCACCGGGACGCGGCAATCCGACTCCGGGCCCCAACTCGCCGCGGCCATGTCGGGCAGGGGAGCGTCGATGACGCGTCGGCGCACGCGCCCCTCCGCAACGCCGGCGCGGAACCCCGGAACGACCATCTCATCCGCCGTTTCGTCAGCCTAGAGCCAACGCGGGAGCGCGCCCGCCGGCGAACGGAATCCGACTGAAGGTTGATATCCCCAGGCCGGGGACGGATGATCGGGGCGATGGCGCATCCTGCCCCCGCTCCGCGTCGCGCACCGGTGGACGAGCGGCGCCGCGGCTTCCCGGCCTGGATCTGGCCCGTCTACGTCGTGCTCTTCGCGTTGTCGGTCCCCTGGTACCTGCCCGGCGACGGGCCGTTGCGCATCTGGCTCGGGCTGCCCCACTGGGTAGTCCTCTCGCTCGCCGCGACGGCGGCAGTCGCCGTCTTCACCGCCTTCGTGGTGCACCGCCTCTGGCCCGAGGAATGACCGAGTCCCTGGGCGGCGGCGCGGTCGTGGCCGTCGGGCTCTACCTGACCGCGATCCTCGGGGTGGGATACGCCGCGCGCCGACGGCGCACCGGCGAGTCGCTGGCCGACTTCTATCTGGCGGGCCGCCAGCTCACCGGCCCGGTGCTGCTGCTCACCCTCTACGCGACCCAGTACAGCGGCAACACCCTCATCGGCTATCCCGGCGAGGCGTACCGCCTCGGCTTTTCGTGGGTCATGAGCGTCGGCTTCATGATGGCGATCATCGTCGCCTATCTGCTCTACGCGCCGCGGCTCCACCGGCTGGCCCGGCGGCACCGCTTCGTCACCCCCGGCGACTGGCTCGCCCACCGCTTCCGCTCGCCCGCCCTCACCCTCCTCGCCAACCTGCTCCTCGTCGCCGCCATCTCCAACTACCTGCTCGCGCAGCTCATGGCGATGGGCCACATCACCGCCGGCCTCTCCGGGGGGGCCGTGCCCTACTGGGCGGGGGTCGTCCTGCTGACCCTCGTGGTGCTCGTCTACGAGACCGTCGGCGGCATGCGGGCGGTCGCGTGGACCGACCTCGTGCAAGGGCTGATGCTGGTGACGGGCCTGACGGGGCTGCTGCTCGCGGCCGTGCCGGGGCCGTCGCACGTGGCCGACGTGACGGCGTGGCTCGCGGTCGAGGCCCCCGAGAAGGTCGCCGTCCCCGGTTGGGACGTCTGCCGCAACTGGTTCAGCACCCTCGCCCTCATCGGCTTCTCGGGCGCGGTCTACCCGCAGGCGATCCAGCGCATCTACGCCGCCCGCGACAGCGCCGCCCTGCGCCGCTCGTTCGGCATCATGGTGTTCCTGCCGATGGTCACCACCGGGCCCGTCTTCCTGGTGGGGGTGCTCGCCATCGAGCGGCTGGCCGCGGCCGGCCCCGTCGCGGGCGACCAGGTGCTGCCGCTCCTCCTCACCGAGTGGGGATCGAGCTCGCCGCTGCTCTACGTCCTCAGCCTGATCGTCATCGTCGCGGTGGTCAGCGCCATCATGTCGACGGCCGACTCGGTGCTGCTGAGCCTCTCGTCCATGCTCGCCAAGGACGTGCTGGGCACGACGGTGCTGCAGGGAGCCGACGAGGCCCGCCTCACGCGGGCCGGCAAGCTCGTCTCGTGGGTGCTCGTGGCCGGCCTCGTCGCCATCGCCCTCGACCCGCGCATCACCCTGTGGGGCCTCACCGAGCTCAAGATGGAGATCCTCGCCCAGGTCGCCCCCCTCTTCATCCTCGGCGTGAGCTGGGACCGGCTCACCACGCGGGCGGCCCTGGCCGGCATGGTCACCGGCACCTTCGTCTACGCCACCCTCCTCACCGCGGGTCACCCCGAGCCATGGAACGTCCACGCCGGGGTCGTCGCCCTGGTCGCCAACGTCGCGGTGTGCGTGGGCGTGACCCGTTTCGACCCCCAGGGACTGAACGGGCTTCACCCCCTCGCGGGCGGCGGCAGCCGACATCGCCGCTCGCGTGCCCGCGCGGGCGCGGTGGAAGTCCGTAGCGCTGGATCGGGTCACGGGCAGCGCCCACGCCGTACTTGAGCTGCGGCGCAACATCCGGCTCGCCAACCTCCGCACGCCCGACCTGGCAAGGTGGCGCGTTTCCCGGGAGGCGCTGATCGCGAGTTCCCCGCGGCAGTACCCGAGGACGGCCGAGTGGGCCCGGGCCGTCCACGACCAGTTTCCTGATGTCGAGGGGCTGGTGTGGACATCGAATCAATGCGACCCCGACGACGCCTGCCTCTTCTTCGGAGACCGGGTGCACGCCGACGATCTGCGAATCATCGCGGTCCGCGACGGCCGGCGCGACCCTTCGTTCCTCGCGGACGTTCGGGAAGCCGGCCGCCGCGCCGACATCACGATCGTGATCTGACGGGGTTGGTGGCGCATCGGCGCAGCTCACGCCGATTCGCGGCCTCCACCCGGCATGGTTTTCGAATCCACGACGTCTTGCAGGCAGGCAAGTGCGACCAGCCAATGAGTTGCCCGCGATGTCCCCGCGCTACCGGAGACATCACCCGGACGTCACCCCGTCCCGCCATCCCGCCGCCACCACGGCTCGCTAGAACAACGCCAACTGACTGGATCGACCCGCGTCGACCGCGGCCGGCTCGAACGTCTCAATCAACCGACACGCATCGGCAAAATAGCCGTCATCCAACTCGAACCCGGCGAAGGAAAGGCCAAGCGCCTTGCACGCCAGTGCACTGTGTCCGAGCCCCAGGAACGGGTCCAGGACCCGCCTCACCCGTCCTGTTCCATGCAGCCGGATGCACATCACCGGTATCTGGATCGGAAATGTGGCCGGGTGCGGACGCTCCCGGTCGCGGCTCTGAATGGTGCGGTAAGGTACGAACCAGGTATTGCCCCGACATCGCAAGTCGCCCTTCGCCGCGCCCCACCGGACGATATTCGATTTGTCCTGGTACTCGACGCCGACAGCCCGTCGATCCAGCTCAACGTCGCCGGCCTTCGTCAGGTGAAAGATGTACTCGTGACAATCGTTCACGTACCGCTTGCTGTTGATCGGCTTATAATGCCCGATGGCGACATTCTGGGTCAGGCCGCTAGCCGCGCCGACGAGGTCGGCATCGATGGCTATCGACTTGATCCAGTGGATCGTGTTCTGCAGAACAAAGCGCTCCCGCAGGCGTTCGAGGACCTCGAATGGACCCCAAGGTTCTGAAGGCTTGCCTCCCACATTCAAGAAGAGGGAGCCGCCGCGACTCAAGACCCGTTCGACAACCTGGCCCCAGACCGCGATCCAATTCAGATACTCTGCCCGTGGCACCGTATCGTCATAGGATCTGTACGCGATGCCAAGGTTGTACGGGGGTGAAGTCACGACCACGTCAATCGACTCCGGCTCGATCAACTCCCGCATTCCATCAACACAGTCACGGCGGTAGATCACGGTGTCCGCCCCGTGCGACGTGTTGCGAAACTCTGTCTCCATGGCCGTATGTGGCGGTCCGTCAGTCAGCGATGAACAACTCGGCCAACTGACGACTGACCGCAGCCATGTCTGGAACCCGCCATCCCCGTCGCTCGTCGCGTATTCGGGCCGCCTCTCGCAGTCGGTCCGCGTCAGCCTGAGATGGTTTCGTTCGCTCTCGCCCAACCAACTAGCCGGGGGGCGTCACCCGTATCGACGAGATGCAGTCGTCCCAATCGCCGCCGCACGGACCCGCTACGTCGTCGAGGTCTCTGATGTCGGAGGTGATGGCGAGAGTCTGGCCTCCGTAATCGTCACGCTCGAAAGCGGTGGCCGTCCACCCTTCCGCAATCCGCACGGAAGAGACGCAATCGTCCCAACTCCCTTGCGACGGATCGAAAATCCGCGCGCAGGGACCATGCAGATCATCGAAATTGTGGAAGTCGCTGCTGAACGTGTACGACTCGCCCCGGTAATCGGGATGCTCGTACACGGTGACGCCGACTGTCGGGCTTGGCTGCGTGGGGCTGTCACACGCCGTCTGAAGGCCCACGGCCAGAATGACGAACCCAAGCACCGCCGCCTGTCCCCGGCGAGTCATGCCAGCCATGACCTTGCCCCACAATTCGGCCGGCGCTGACCGGACCCTACGACCTGAACATCCGCAGCAGCTTCGTGATCGGGTCGTACATCTTGTCGACGACGCGCTCCTTCAGGGGAATGATCGCGTTGTCGGTGATGGTGATCTCCTCGGGGCAGACCTTCGTGCAGCACTTCGTGATGTTGCAGTAGCCGACGCCGTGGTCGTCGGCGAGCTCGGTGGTGCGGTCGGCGGTGTCGAGGGGGTGCATCTCGAGGGCGGCCGAGTAGACGAAGAAGCGGGGCCCGATGAACTCGCCGTGGAGGCGGTGGTCGCGGAGGACGTGGCAGACGTCCTGGCACAGGAAGCACTCGATGCACTTGCGGAATTCCTGCACGCGCTCGACGTCGTACTGCTCCATGCGCCACGTGCCGTCCGCCGCGTCCGGCTCGCGCGGGGCGAACGGCTTGATGGCCTTCTTGACCTCGTAGTTCCACGACACGTCGGTGACGAGGTCGCGGACGGTGGGGAACGCCTGCATCGGCTCGATGGTCACCGGCTGATCGAGGGGCAGGGAGTTGAGCCGGGTCATGCACATCAGCTTGGGGCTGCCGTTGACCTCGGCCGAGCACGACCCGCACTTGCCGGCCTTGCAGTTCCAGCGCACCGCGAGGTCGTTGGCCTGCTCGGCCTGGATCTGGTGCACCGCGTCGAGGACGACCATGCCCTCGGACACCTCGGTGGTGTAGTCCTGGAACTCGCCGCCCTCCGAGTCGCCCCGCCAGATCCGGAATGTCGCGCTGCTCATCACGCTGTCTCCGCTGTGCGCGCCCCGTAGACGCCCGGGCGCGCCCGCCGGCGTCGCCGCCGGCCTCGGTCTCCGCTCGGCACGCGCGGGGCCGCCCCGCGCCGCGCGCCGTCACTTGTTGTCTTCGATGATCTGCTGCAGGTCGGCCCGGATCTCGGAGATCGGCTCCTGCGTCACCTGCATCCCGCCTTCGTCGCCGCGCCGGATGACGGTGTTCAGCCGGCCCTGCTCGGGGTCCTTCTCGAGATAGTCCTCGCGGAAGTGGGCGCCCCGGCTCTCCTTGCGGAGGATCGCCGAACGCGCCACCGCCTCCGACACCATCAGCAGGTTGCGCAGGTCGAGGGCGGTGTGCCACCCCGCGTTGTACTCGCGGTTGCCCTGCACCCCGACCCGGTCGGCGCGCGCGCGCAGCCCCTCGAAGGCGTCGATGGCCTTCTGCATGTCCTCCTCGGTGCGCACGATGCCGACCTGCGACTGCATCATGTCCTGCAGGTCGTACTGCACCTGGTACGGCCCCTCGGCATCGCCGCCCCCGCGCTCGAACGGCGCGAGGGCCTCGCGCGCCACCGCCTCTATCCGGTCCTGCGCGGGCTTCGCCGGGGCCTGCTCCTTCGCGAACTCGGCCGCGTACCGGCCCGCGCGCTGGCCGAAGACGAGGAGGTCGGAGAGGGAGTTGCCGCCGAGCCGGTTCGCGCCGTGGAGCCCCGCCGCGCACTCTCCCGCCGCGAACAGCCCCGGCACCGTCGACATCTGGCTGTCGGGGTCGACGCGCACCCCGCCCATCACGTAGTGGGTGGTGGGGCCGACCTCCATCGGCTCCTCGGTGATGTCGATGCCCGCGAGTTGCTTGAACTGGTGGTACATGCTCGGCAGCTTCTTGCGGATGTGCTCGGCCCCGTTCGGCAGCCGCTTCTTGATCCACGCGATGTCGAGGAACACGCCGCCGTGGGGGCTGCCCCGGCCCTCCTTGACCTCGCGCACGATGCAGCGCGCCACGTGGTCGCGGGTCAGCAGCTCGGGAGGGCGGTTCGCCTTCTTGTCGCCCTGGGTGTAGCGCCAGCCCTCTTCCTCGTCGGTGGCGGTCGAGCTCCGGTACGGCTCGGGGATGTCCTCGAACATGAACCGCTTGCCGTCGCTGTTGCGCAGCACCCCGCCCTCGCCGCGCACGCCCTCGGTGACGAGGATGCCGCGGACGCTCGGCGGCCACACCATGCCGGTGGGATGGAACTGCACGAACTCCATGTCCATCAGCTCCGCCCCGGCCCGGTACGCGAGGGCGTGCCCGTCGCCGGTGTACTCCCAACTGTTGCTCGTCACCTTGTAGGCGCGCCCGATGCCGCCGGTGGCGAGCACCACCGCGCGGGCCTTGAACAACTGGAAGCGGCCGCGCTCGCGGTCGTAGCCGAACGCCCCGACGACGCGGTCGCCGTCCTTCAGCAACTCGACGACGGTGCACTCCATGTGCACGTCGATGCCCTGGTGGACGCCGTGGTCCTGCAGGGTCCGGATCATCTCGAGCCCGGTCCGGTCGCCGACGTGGGCGAGCCGCGGATACTTGTGGCCCCCGAAGTTCCGCTGCAGGATGCGCCCGTCCTTCGTGCGGTCGAACACCGCCCCCCAGGCCTCGAGCTCGCGCGCCCGCGCCGGCGCCTCCCTGGCGTGCAGCTCGGCCATGCGCCAACTGTTCAAGTACTGGCCCCCGCGCATGGTGTCGGCGAAGTGCACCGTCCAGTCGTCGCGGTCGTCCACGTTGGCGAGGGACGCCGCCATGCCCCCCTCGGCCATCACCGTGTGCGCCTTGCCGAGGAGCGACTTGCAGACGAGCCCCACCGAGACCCCGGCCGCCGACGCCTCGATCGCGGCCCGCAGCCCCGCCCCGCCGGCCCCGATCACCAGCACGTCGTGTTCGAAGGATTGGTATTCGTTGTCCATTCGGCCATCTTCATCCAGGGCGACCCGGCAGCGCGCCTCGAGCAGCCCTCGTCCATCGCCCGCCGCCCCGTCGTCGGCCGCCCCCTCGGGAGGAACGAACCCGGGCGGCGGTCGCGCCCTTCGCCCGGGCAGCGGCGCATGCCGCGCGCTGCCCGGCCCAACCCGAACCGACAGGCCCCCGCGCCGTTCCAGGGCGCAGGCTCCTACAGGAGTCGGAGATCCGTCACGAAGCCCATCGCGCAGAGCCGCACGTAGATGTCGGAGAAGCCGACCCAGACCAGGCTCATCCAGGCGAAGAGCATGTGCCTGCTGTTCAGGCAGCTCACGCAGTCGTAGGTCGGACGGCGGATCGGCAGACCCGCGATACGGTCGCACCTGCCCCCGACGAGATGCCGCAGCGAGTGGCACCCCAGCGTGTAGCCGCCGAGCAGGACGACGTTCGTCGCGAGGACGAGCGTCCCGACCCCGATGCCGAACGACACCGCCCCGGTCGCCGGGTCCTCGAACCACAGGGCGTTCCAGACGTCGAGGCTCAGGAACACCAGGAGCGCCAGCGCGAAGATGAGGAAGTAGCGGTGCAGGTTCTGCACGATCAGGGGGAACGAGTTCTCGCCCCAGTAGCTCGATCGCGGCTCGCCGACGCTGCACGACGGCGGGTCGTGCCAGAACGCCTTGTAGTAGGCGCCGCGATAGTAGTAGCAGGTCAGCCGGAAGCCGACCGGCGCCCACAAGATCAGGAACGCCGGCGAGAAGGGCACCGGATTCGGCCACCAGCCCGGCCTCGGCCCCAGGAGGCTGTGCGGCGAGTCTCCGAAGATCTCGGGCGAATAGAACGGCGACAGATACGGCCCCGAGTGATAGTACTCGCCCTGAAACGCCGCCCACGTGGAATACACGATGAACGCCGTGAACGCCAGGAAGACGCCGAGCGGCTGCGTGAGCCAGGCGTCGAGCCGTCGAGTCTCCGCCCAGCGGCGGACCGGGGCTGCAAAGTGAACCTGTTCCATCCTGTCTCGCTCCGCAACGAATAGGTCGCCCCGCCCCGGCGCGCCGCGCCCACCGGGAGGTGCTCCGACGCATTCTGTGCCTGCGCCGCCGAGAGGTTATCACTTCTCCCGTGCGGTCCGAAAGTGCCCGCGGCGGGCGCGGTCCCGCGGTGCCCGTCAGGCTGCCTCGAAGCGGGCCGGGAGACGGCCGCGAGCAGCGCCAGCGGCGGACGCGGTCCCGCGGTGCCCGTCAGGCCGCCTCGAAGCGGGCCGGCGAGACGGCCGCGAGCAGCGGGTCTTCCCGACCGTCGAGCAGCAGGTCGGCCACCAGGCGGGCGGTCAAGGGGGCCAGCAGCACCCCGTTCCGGTAGTGGCCGGTCGCGTACACGAGCCCGGGCGCCGCCGAGCGCCCCACCACCGGCAGGTCGTCGGGAGTCCCGGGGCGCAGGCCGACGCGGACCGCCTCGAACCCGGCATCGCGGGCCGCGGGCAGCACGCCGGCGACCGCCTCGATCAGGCCTGCCACCCCCGCGACGGTGGCGCGCTCGTCGAACCCCACGTCCTCGACCGTCGCCCCCACCAGCAACGATCCGCCGGGCCAGGGCACCACGTAGCAGCTCGGGGCCCAGACGACCCGGGCCGGCGGGCGCCCGGACCACGCAAGCTGCAGCAGTTGGCCGCGCACCGGCCGCACCGGCAGCGCCCCGGCGGTGCCGGCGGCGCCGCCCGACCAGCTTCCCGCCGCCAGCACGACCGCGTCGCCGGTCAACGTTCCCGCCGCCGTCTCGACGACCATCTCGCCATCCGAGCTCGCCTGCACGTGGCGCGCGGGCCGATCGGTCAGGAAGGAAACGCCGTACCGGGCCGCCCCGCCCTCCCGGAGCGCCTCCATGAGCGTCGCGACCCCGACGAATCCGTGGGACGGAACCAGCAGGGCCCCGGCCACCGCCGCCCCCAGGGAGGGCTCCGCCGCCCGGGCCTCGCGCGCCGTCAGCAGGCGGCATTCGACCCCCGCCGCGGTCAGGGCGCGTCCGGTCCGCTCCAGCCGGCGCATCGACGCCTTGTCGGTGACCACCTCCAGGGTCCCGGTCCGCTCGTAGAGCACGTCCCGGCCGCTGTCGGCGACGGCGCGGCCCACGAAGTCGTCCCACAGCCCGAGGCTCTCCGCGCACAGGGTGCGGAGGGGACCCGGCCGATCCGCCTCCGTGTACGGGGCCAGGATGCCGGCCGACGCCTGCGTCGCCCCGCTCCCGACGGCCCGGCTCTCGAGAACCCGCACCGCCGCCCCGCGCCGGCCGAGCTCGCAGGCGACGGCGCAGCCGATGATGCCGGCCCCGATGACGATGACGTCCGGTCGCTCGCCCGCAGACATGCCTCCAGTCTCCCACACTGTCCCCTCCCGCCGCCGACTGTCACCCGCCGATGACGCTCCCACGGCCCGGAAACGGCTCGCCCGACCGATACAGTGGGCAGGATCCACCGGCGACAGTGGGCAGGGAACCACCGGTGCCGCTTCGGAGCGGCGATTCCGCGCGAGCGGGCACGACAATTGCTTTATCATGCGCGTAGAGAGAGAAAGGACGTACCCCCGATGACGAAACCGATAGTCGCGGTAGCCGGCATCGCCATCGCCGCCGTCGCGGCGGCGGGTTTCGGTTCCTACCTCGCCGTGCGGCATGCCATCGGGCTCGCGCCCCCGTCCACGGCCACCGAAGCCGCGGTCGCTCCAGCCGGGCCGCCTCCCGTCGTGGAGATGCCGCCGGCCGCGAACGCCGCGGCCGAGACGGCTATCGAGGTCGAGCCGGCAGCGGTCGCACCGCGCGAGGAACCGAGGCCCGCGCCTCGGCGCGCGTCGCTCTCCCCCACGCCCCGGCCCGAGCCTCCGGCCCCGCGGCCCGCCGCCGCGGCCGCATCGACGGCCCGCCGGGCGCCCGCGGCCGCCGCCGGGCCGGCCGCCCCCGATTCACGCCCCCGGTCGCGCCCGACGGCCCCGCCGGCGACGCGCGCGGAGCCCGCACCGGCACCGGAGCCCGCACCGGCACCGGGTCCCGCACCGACAAGGAGCGCGACGCCGGAGCCGAGTCGCGGTGCCGGCGACCGCGGCGGCGTGGCGGGTGACCCGCCGCCCGGTCCGACCGGTGACCTCCCCGTCGTCGAGGGATGGGTCCGGGCCGACGGGCCGCCCCCCGCGCCGGACCAGGGACGGGACCCGGAGCCCGCCGCACCGCCGCGGGTCGAGCCGCCGCGCGCGCCGCTGGCCGGCACCAGCATCCTCGCCCCCCGGAGCACCGGTCCCGTCGTCGCCGCCGATCCGTGGCCGTCGTTCGACGAGCTGGAGGTCGCCGCCGACTCGGTGATCGGGATCCAGCTCGACTCCGCCGTCTCCACCCGGAACGCCAGGGTCGAGGACGCCGTCGAGGCCCGCGTCATCCGCGACGTGCAGGTAGGCCACCGGGTGGCGATTCCCTCCGGCGCGCGGCTGCGGGGCTCGGTGGTCCTCGTCGAGACCGGCGGCCGGCTCCGCTCGGCGTCCCGGCTCGGGGTGCGGTTCCACACCCTGCTGATGGACGACGGCGCCGAGGTCGGGCTCTCCACCGAGACCATCTACCGGGAGGGCAAGTCACCGGGGGGCGACAGCGTCGCCAAGATCGGCGGCGCGGCGGTCGCCGGGTCCATTCTCGGCGCGATCTTCGGGGGTGAGCGCGGCGCCGCCATCGGGGGCTCGATCGGCGCCGCGGGAGGCACCGCCGCCGCCCTGAACGGAGAAGCGGACGCGGCGGTGCTGCCGGCGGGATCGAGGCTGACCGTGCGCCTGTCGCGCCCGGTCTTCGTCATGGCGCCGCGATAGCCGGCCCATCATCGCCTCCGGCCCGCCGGGCGCCCCATTGACCCGGCGGGCCGGCCTTCGGCCCACCCGTCCCGCCGCCCGGCCGGTGGTATAGTTTCCAGAGTGGACGACGAGATTACCCAGGCCGTGCTGTCGCGGGAGGAGGTGGCGCGGTACCTCCGCGGCGGCACGAGGCTGAGTCCCCACGAGGCGCAGGAGCGGATTGCCGCCTACCTCAAGGAGCTCAGGACGACCCAGCGATACCAGATGTATCGCGCCCTGAAGCACCCCCTGTACCCGATCCTGCGCAAGATACAGCCGCGCGCCGAGCACGTCGAGCGGGCCCAGGCCGCCGCCCGATCGCACCGGGTCGTCTACGCCTCGAACCACAAGAGCCACATGGACTACCTCGTCGAGCTCGTGGTGCTCGACGATCACGGCATCCGCCCCCCCGTCATCACGGCCGGCATCAACCTGTTCAACGGGGCCATGGGGCTGCTGAACCGCTACGTGACCGGCGCCGTCCCGATTCGCCGCAACTCCCGCGACCCCGCCTACCTCGCCACGCTTCGGGCGTACGTGGCCGAGCTCGTGCACCGGCACGACCTGTTCCTCTACCCCGAGGGCGGGCGCAGCTACAGCGGCGAGTTCAAGACCCTGAAGACGGGGCTGCTGCAGGCGGTCCTGCAGGCCCGGCGCCCCGACGTCGTGATCGTGCCCGTCGGGATCGCCTACGACCTCGTGCTCGAGGACCAGACGCTGGCCCGCCAGCGGGTCAAGCGGCGCCAGCGGCTCTTCACGACGGAAGTGGCCGAGATGGTGAACTTCGCGGTGGGGTACCGGACGCGCGCGTTCGTCACCTTCGGGCAGCCCATCCCACTCGCCACCGTCGCCCCCGAGTCGCGACAGGACCTCGTGGCCCTGACCCGCCGCACCCGCGAGGCCATCGGCCGGCTCTACAAGGTGCTGCCGACCGCCCTCGTGGCCGCCGCCCTGCGGCCTTCCACGCGGCGGCGCGACCTCGAGGACCGCATCGACCAGCTCCTCGACGCCCTCCGCCACGTGGCGGCCAACCTCGCCGTGGAATGCGGCCGCGACGCCGTCGACCAGGCCACCGAGCCCCTCGTCACCCGGGGCGTCATCGCCGTCGACGGCGACCGCTACCGCGTCCGCAACCGCCACATCCTGCGCTACTACGCGCGCACCCTCGACCACCTGCTGCACGACCGCGGCGGCTCCCGGCTGACGCACTGAGACGCCAGCCCCCCGCCGGCTTCCGGCGACCGCCGCCGCGGCGGCTGGCGGACCGAGGCCAAGCCCCGCCCGGCGCCCGGCTTCCGGCGACCTCGGGCAGGCGGCGCGCGACCCTTGTTCTCGCCCGGCTGGCCGGCGGGAGCAGAACCCCGGCCCGGAGGCCGGCACGTCAGCAGAAGTCCCGCGCGAGGTCGATCAGGGCGTCGCGGCACGTGAGCACGGAATCGATCTCGACATATTCCTCACGGCTGTGCAGGCCGGCCCCGCGGGGCCCGAACAGCACCGCCGGGGTTCCCGCCCCCGACAGGATCGCGGCATCGGTCCAGAACGACATGCCGGTGGGGTCGGCAGCCTCGCCCCGCCGACGCAGCGCACGGGCCAGCGCCCGGCACAGGGGGTGGTCGGCGGGGAGCTCGTGCGGGGGACGCGTGAAGAGGGGGCGGGCCGAGCCCTCGAACTCGGAATCCTCCCCCGCGAGCGCGCCGAGGATCTCCCGCGCCTCGGCGAGGCCCGCGTCCGGCGGCTCGCCCAGCAACGTCCGGCGCTCGAACGACAGGCGGCACCGGTCGGGATAGACGCTGAGCTCGCGCCCCCCTGCGATGGTCGAGGCGTGGAGCGACGCGGGCCCCAGCAGGGGGTGCGACGGCCCCGCCGCGAGCCCGGCGTCGACCGCCTCGAGACAGGCGAGGAACCGGCCCATGCGGAGAATCGCGTCCCGTCCGTCGGCGGGGCGGCTCCCGTGGGCGGCGCGGCCGCGAGTCTCGACCTCGACCCACTCGAACCCCTTGTGGCACGTGGCCATCCGCAGGTCCGTCGGCTCGGTCACCACCGCGCCGTCGGCGGCGTGGTCGCGCACCAGGGCGTCGGCCCCCAGGCTGGCGTGCTCCTCGTCGGCGACCGCCGCGACCAGCAGCCGGCCGGCCGCCAACCCGCCGCGGAGGGCGAGGCGGGCCGCCGCGTCGATCATCGCCGCTACGCCGCTCTTCATGTCCTGGGCGCCGCGGCCGTAGAGCCGACCGTCGCGCACCACCGGCGTGAAGGGCTCGTGCATCCCCTCGACCCCGACGGTGTCGAGGTGCCCGCAGAGCATCAGCGTGCGCCCCGGCGACCGACCCTCCAACACCCCGACCACGTTGGGTCGGCCGGGCGCGGCCTCGGTCACGGCCACGTCGAGGCCCGCCCGCCGCATCACCACGGCGACGTGCTCGGCGACGGCCGCCTCACCGGCGCCCCCCGGCGACAGCGCGGGGTTGACGGAGTCGATGGCCACCAGATCGCGCAGCAGCGCCAGGACCGGGTCGTTCACGGCGTCCTGCCGGGATTGGCGGAGTGCGCCCGCAGCCTGGACGGCAAGACGCGGCGGGCTCTCGCAGGGTCGATCCGACGGGAAACGAAGGCCCGGCGCGCGAGCTCCGAGTCGATGGAAGCGTGGCCGGCGCCGCGTAGCGCCCGACCGGCGCAACGCACGGTTCCGCGGCGGCCCTCTGGCGCGCCAACCGGCGCCTGGCGGCTCCGCTGGGCGCCCAACCGACCCTCCAGGAGTCCGCACCGCTCCACGGCGCAGGCTCCTGCCCCGCCAATCGTCCCCCGACGGCTCCGCTGCGCGGCCAACCGACCCTCCAGGAGTCCGCACGCTTCCAAGGCGCAGGCTCCTAGCGCAGCCATTCGACGAGCCCCAGGGTCAGCCACGGCACGTAGGTGATGATGAGCACGCCCACCCCCAGAATGAGCAGCAGCGGCAGCGAGGCGCGGTAGACCTCGAGCAGGGGGCGGTCGAAGCGGTACGAGGCGAGGAACAGGTTCAGCCCCACCGGCGGCGTGAGGAACCCGAGCTCGAGGTTCGCGATGAAGATGATGCCGAGGTGCAGCAGGTCGACGTCGAACTGCTCGGCCACCGGCACCACCAGCGGCACCACCACGAAGATGGCCGAGAAGATGTCCATCAGGCAGCCGACCAGCAGCAGGAACACGTTCAGGGCGAGCAGGAAGACGAGCCGCGACCCGATGTGCTCGTCGGCCCACTCCACGAGCAGGTACGGCACCTCGGCGTCGTTCAGGTAGGCCGTGAAGCCGACCGCGACCCCCAGGATGATCAGCACCCCGCCCACCAGCACGACGCACTCGCTGAACGCCGTGTAGAGCCCGCGCCCGAGCGGGAAGTCGCGGTGGACGACCCCCTGCACGACGGCGGCGTAGAGCGCGGTGAAGGCGGCGGTCTCGACGAGGGTCGCGTAGCCGCTGAAGAGCACCCCGAGGACCACGAACGGGATGGACAGCTCCCACTTCGCGCTCCACAGCGCGGCCCGCAGCTCGGGCCACCCGAAGTCGCGCCGTCCCGCCCCGGTGACGACGCCCTCGCGCATGCCCCAGGCCGCGGTCAGCCCGACCAGGAGCAGACCGGGCAGGATGCCCGCCACGAACAGGTCGTCGGGCGCGACCTGCGCGACGATCGCGTACAGGATGAGGGGCATCGCCGGCGGGAACAGCAGGCCCAGCGACCCCGACGCGGTGAGCAGGCCCAGCGAGAACCGGTCCCGGTAGCCGTCCTTCAGGAGGGCCGGGAACAGCAGGCCCCCGAGGGCGAGGATGGTGACCCCCGAGCCTCCGGTGAACACCGTGAAGAACGCGCACAGGAGGACGCAGACGATCGCGGTGCCCCCGGGAATCCACCCCACCCCGGCCCGGAACACCCGGAGCAGCCGCTCCGAGGCCTTCCCCGCGGCGAGGATGAACCCGGCCAGGGTGAACAGGGGAATCGCCGGCAGGTGCGGCTGCACCGCGAGGGAGTAGGTCTCGATGGTGACGAGCACCGGCAGGTCCCCGTCGCCCAGGTAGAGCAGCACCGCGGCCCCGCCCAGCACCGTGAAGATCGGCGCCCCGAGCACCGCCGCCGCGAGCACCAGCGAGATGAGCGGCCAGCGCGGCACCTCGGCGAGCAGGCCCTCCGACAGGCCGAGCCAGAGCCCGACGACGATGCCGAGCCCCGCCGCCGCCCGCCCCCCCCACGCCGGCGACGCCCGCCACGCGAGCCGCGCCGCGATGGCCGCGAACGAGACCGGCAGGACGAGCTGCGCGACCCACACCGGCACCCCGGCCGCGATGATGGTGCCGTCCTCGCGGTCCAGCATCATCAGGTCCCAGGCCCCGGCCGCGAGGATCATCGACACCGCGGCGCCGACGCCGGCCGCGAACACCCGGGTGCCGTCGCGGGCCTGCCCCTCGGGAATGAACGTCGCCGTCGCGAGGGCGATGAGCTTGCCGTCGCGCGCGGCGAGGGCGGCGCCGAGAAAGCCGACCCAGAGGGTGAAGTGCTGGACGAACTGGATGGACCCGGGGATGCCGCCGGCGACGAGCGGCCGGACCACGATCTCGGCCAGCGGCAGCACCACCATCGCGGCCAGCGCGAGGTTGGCGACGGCCTGCTCGGCCCCGCCGAGGGCGCGGACGACCGGGGCCGGGAGCGAGGCGGCGGGGGCGCTCTCAGTCATGAGGCTCGGCGGTCTGCGGGCTCGTCGGGGCGCCGACGACCATCACCCGCCATCCCTCTTTCAGCGGCCGGCCCGGAAGGCGTCGCGCGCGTCGACCGCCATGTCGTAGACGTCGGCGGGAATCAGGTCGCCCCGCCACGACGCGGTCATCTCCGCCGCGACGGCCCGGAACGCCGCCTTCCCGGCGTCGTCTATCTCGACGACGTTGAGGCCGCGCCGCTTCATCTCCTCGATGGACTCGCGCTCCTGCGCGGCCACGTCGAGCAGCAGTTGCTCCTCGAGCCGCTTGGCCGAGGCCAGCAGCACCTGCCGGTCCCCGGGGTCGATGCGGTTCCAGGTGCGCTCCGCCATCACCGTGACCCCCAGCACCGGGGCGAGGGGCACGTCGAGCATGAACGGGGTCTGGTCGAACCACTGGAACAGCAGGGCCACGTAGGGCGGGCTGGGATGGGCGTTGATGAGGCCGGTGTTCAGACCGAGGAGCACGTCGGTGACCGCCAGGGGCTGGGGGTCGAACCCGTTCTCCTTGTACCACTGCAGCATCCGGTCGTCGCCGGCCGCCGTGAACACCTTCGTCCGCCGCAGGTCGTCGAGGCTCTCGACCCGGCTCTCGGTGAAGAAGTGGGCCCAGCCCGCGTGGCCCCAGTTCAGCAGGACCATCCCCTCGTCGGCGAGAATCCGCTCGAAGGTCGGGGTCAGCGCCTCGACCACGTGCATCACCTCTTCGTCCGACTCGAAGAAGAACGGGATGTTCAGCACGCTGAACGCCTCGTGGATGTCACCGGGCAGCCCGAAGACGGCGGCCTGCGGGCGGCCCCGCCTCAGGCGGCGGGCCAGCGCCGCCTCGTCGCGGAACGCCCCGCTCTGCACGCGGAGCTGCACCCGGCCGTCGGTCTCGTCGCGCCACTCGACCGCCATCTCCTTCAGGGACCGGTCCCAGATGGAGTTGGCGGGCAGGATCGACCCGAGCTGGATGCGGGTCGCGCGCTGGGCCAGGAGCATCGCCGGCGCCGCCAGCAGCGCCGCCAGGACCACGGTGACCACCAGGGATCGCGATTTCATCGAACGGTTCTCCTCTCGCCCGGACGGCGCCGCGTGCGGCCCCGCCGTCCGCCAACCAATCCTGCGGAAGTCCGCGCCGTTCCACGGCTCGGACCTTCACTCGAAAAACAGGTCGTCGACGCGGTCGAGCAGCAGCCTCGCCCGCTTCTGGTTCACGACGTTGAGCAGGCGCCGGCTCGTGTCCTCGTCCGGATCGATGGCCAAGGCCCGGTTCAGCAGATCCTCGAACTCGGCCCGGTTCTCCTCCGGCACCGAGACGCCGAGCGCGAGGGTCACGTAGGGTCCGGCGTCGAGCCCGTCCGACAGCTCGACCGCCCGCTCGAAGTGCTCGCGGGCCCGCTCGGGCGAGCCGCCGAGCTGCGCCGGCAGCGACTCGACGGTGATGAGGGCGGCGTGAATCGAGCCCTGCCCGTAGTCCTCGTCGAGCTCGAGGGCCCGCTCGAGGAGCGCCCGCACCGCCGGCAGATCCGCGATGAGGTCCGGCTGGTCGAGGGCGTTCGATATCGCCAGCCCCCACGCCGCGCTCAGGTAGAACAGCACCTCGACGTCCTCGGCCCCGGCGACGGCGAGGGCCGCCTCGGCGTCCTCGCGCAGGTCGTCCCCGACGCCCTCGTACCTCAGCTCGAGGCTGCGCAGGCAATAGTCGCGGGCGCGGACGTAGAGCCTCCACGTGCGGTCGCGCAGCTCGATCTCGCGGTCGTACTCGCCGTCCCAGCTCGCGATGTCGGCGTCGACCTGCAGGAAGGCGTTTCCCAGCAGGGTGAACCCGGAGCAGGCAGAGACCAGGGCCTCGTCCTGCTCGGGCTCGGCGAGGATGATCGACTCCAGGGTCTTGAGCAGGAACGGCAGCGACTCGCGGACCAGCTCGGGGTCCTCCTCGGACAGGTACGCCGCGGGGTCGGCCAGCACCGGCACGACGGCGTTGACCGCCATCGTCCGCAGCGAGCATCCCGACGCGAGCGTCGCCGCGACGAGCGCCACGGCGAGGAGAACGGGGGCGGCCTTCGCGAGGCCGCGCCTCGCAGCCCGCGATGGACGGCCCTGCCTCGTCGGCGACGTCGAGCCGTGCCGCGGGCCGCCGGGGTCGGGTGAGTGATGCATGCGTACGATCGTGCGCCCGCCCTTCGCGGCGCGGGCGGAAAGTGCAACCTGTAATGATAGCAGTATGGAGAACACGGCGCGGGTCGCCCTGCTGCTCGCCTCCCTCCACGGCCTCGGAGCCGCCCCGCCGGCCCGCGCCCAGAACGAAGGGGAGACGGCCGCCGGCTGGACCAACGAGACCGAGCTGAGCCTCGCCCTCACCGGCGGCAACTCGAGCGCGCGGACGCTGGGGGTCGGCAACACCGTCCGCCGCCTCGGCGAGTCGTCGCGGCTCCAGGTCCGGTTCAACGGCATCCGCTCGGGCACCGCCGGCGACCGCTTCCTCCTCGTGACGCCGGGG
This sequence comes from Vicinamibacterales bacterium, assembly GCA_965204675.1. Taxonomy (GTDB): domain Bacteria; phylum Acidobacteriota; class Vicinamibacteria; order Vicinamibacterales; family UBA8438; genus JAJEEA01. Next base: position 1,558,211 of record OZ242003.1, on the reverse strand, counting down.
GTGCGGTTCCCGATCACCGCCCTGCCCCGAAACCCCGAGACGCGCCTCGTCCGGCCCCCGGCGGACGCCGAGGTCGAGAACTACCTGCTCTCGGGGCGCTACGAGATGGAGTTCAGCGAGCGGTTCTTCTGGAACGCCGGCGGAAGCTGGGACCGCAACAGCGACGCCGGCATCCTCAACCGCTACACCGCGTTCGCGGGCGTGGGCAACGTCTGGCGCGACAGCGAGAACCTGCGCTTCGCGACCAGCTACGCGGCCAGCTACACCAACCGGATCGAGGAGACCGCGGAACCCGGCAAGGACCCCCGCTTCGCGGGCGCCCGCCTCGGCTGGGACTACCGGCAGCGGCTCGGCGCGGCAGCCGTCTACGAGAACGAGCTCACCGCCAACGTGAACCTGACCGCCGCCTCCGACTACTCGTTCAACATGGTCCACGCCCTGAGCGTCGCCCTCAGCAACCACCTCGCCCTGCGGGTCGGCCTGCAGTGGCTGTACGAGCACGAGCCGGCCGGCGAAGAGGCGGCGGTGATCGCGCGCGTCGAGGTGATCGACCCCGACGGCGTCCCCGTCAACGGCGACGAACGCTTCGAGACGGTGGCGGACGGTGGCGTCGCCATCACCCTCGGCACGAACCACGTGCGCAAGGACCGCCTCGACACCATCTTCCGGACGGCGCTGGTCATCGGCTTCTGACGGCGGCGGGCGCGGAAAACGGGGTCCGACCCGCCGCGGCAGAAGCACGCCCGGGCATCCGTCCGGCGGGCGCGACGCGGGACGATCACAAGCGCTCGACCACGCCGGCCCAGGGGGTTCGCCGGGGATCGGGGCCGACCGTCCGGTCGTGGAAGCCGAAGTTCGACCGGTTGCCCATCAGGCGGAATTGGCCTCCCGCGGCGATGCCCACGTATCATTGCCGAAGCGGCGGGGAGACCCGCCACCCACCCGGGAGGCAGACGATGGAATCGGCGATGCGCAACCGACCTCGACTCGTCGGAACGACCTCACCCTCGGCGTTACCGTTCGCACTGGCCGCGCTGCTGCTCGGTCTGCCATCGACGCGCGCCGACGCCGCACCGCAGTCACCCGACGAGCCGGGCATGGTCGCGGTGACCGTCGAGGCCGAGCTGTCGTGCCCCTCGTGCGCCCTGGGACTGGAACGCCGGTTGAACCGCCTGGATCACGTTGCCGGCGTCGAGGTCCGACCGGCCGACGGACGCATCGTCGTCACCGTCGAGCCCGGCCATCGCCTGGACCTCGCCGCCGTGCGCGACACCGTCCGCAGCGCCGGCTTCATGCCCGACGGCATGCGGATCATCGCGGTCGGCCACCTCACCGACGCGAACGGTACGCCGGCCCTCGCCCTGTCGCCCGACTTCGCCCTCCCGCTCGCCGCGGGCGAGCCAACCGTAGCCCTGGTGAGCGAGGGAGGCGACCGCCTGTTGACGGTGAGCGGGAGCTGGGACCATGCGCCGGATGGCCCCGGGCGGCTCGAGGTCGAGTCGTTCGAGGTCCGTTGACGTCGGCCTCCGATCCGCCCGCTTCCCAGCCGTCGAGCCGCGGGCGAGCCGAGCTGCCGCCGTTGAACCCATGAGCACGATCCTCCCCATCAACCTCGACGATCTCCTCCGTTGTCGCGGGGTCGAGTCCGAGCGGGTGGAGTTCAAGGCGTCGTGGAATCCGGAGAGGACCGGCCCCCAGGCCCTTCGGACGATCTGCGCTTTCGCGAACGACTACCACAACCTGAACGGAGGCTACGTCATCATCGGCGTCGCGGAGCAGGACGGACGAGCCGCCCTGCCCCCCGCCGGTCTGTCCGCCACGGAGCTCGAAACAGCGCAGCAGTGGATTCGCGGCAACTGCAACCGGCTCGATCCGCCCTATCAGCCCATCCTGTCGCCAGAGACGGTCGACGATCGGATCATCCTGGTCGTCTGGGCCCCGGCTAGCGAGACGAGGCCCCATCGCGCGCCCGCCACCGGGGACCGGCAGAGCCGGTTCTGGGTCCGACTCGGGGCCGAGACCGTCGACGCCGAGCAACGGGGCGGCGTGCTGCCCGGACTCGTTCAGCAGACGGCCCGCGTCCCCTGGGACGACCGCCGGGCGCTGGACGCACAGGTCGAGGATCTGCGCGAAGCGAAGGTCCGCGAGCACCTGCGCGACATCCGCAGCGGTCTCCTCGACCAGCCGGACGAGAGGGACGTCTATCGCCGGATGCGCCTCGTGGTGCGGGTCAACGATCACGAGGTGCCGCGGAACGCGGGGCTCCTCTTCTTCTCGACGGCGCCGACGCAGTGGTTCCGCGGCGCCAAGATCGAAGTCGTCCAGTTCGCCGCCGATCGGGCGGGAGACGTGCAGGAGGAACGCACGTTCGAGGGTGGACTCGTCGACCAGCTTCGCGATTGCCTGAACTACCTCGAGAACCTCTCGACGTTCCACCTGCAGAAGCAACGGGATCGGAGCCAAGTGCGCGGCTGGGTCAGCTATCCGCTGCCGGCCCTCCGCGAGACGCTCGTCAACGCGGTGTACCACCGCGGCTACGACGTCGACCAGCCCGAGCCCACCAAGGTCTATCTTCACCCCGGTCGCATCGAGGTCATCAGCTATCCTGGACCGGTCCCGGGCATCGAGTCCCACCACTTGGCGCCCAACGCGGCAGTGCCGCCTGCACCCGCCCGCAACCGCCGCATCGGCGAGCTCCTCAAGGAGCTGGGACTGGCGGAGGGAAGGCTCTCCGGACTGCCCAAGGTGTTCCAGGCGATGGAGGCCAACGGATCACCCGTGCCTCGGTTCGACTTCGACGAGCAGCGCACGTGGTTCCAGGCCACCCTGCCCGCGCACCCCGAGTACGGCGCCCTCTCCGCGTTGCGAGACGCGGCGCACCTGCGGGCGCTGGGCGAAAACGCGGAGGCCATTCGCCGGATCGAGTCCGCGTGGGCGTCCAACCCGGCGTCGGCGGTCCTGGCCTCGGAGATGATCCGCGCGTACGCTGAAGCTGGAAAGATGGACCAAGCCGAGACCGTCCTGGAGACCTTCGAGGCGCAGGGCGCAGAGAACGCGGTTGCCCACGTCGCGAATACCCTGGAGAAGCTGCGAGCCTCCCGGCGGTGAACAGCACGATTCCAGCCGGGACCGCCGTACGGAAAGTTGGAGCCGCGTACAGGAACGAGGGAGGGGAGGACGACCCGATGGACGCGAACAGACTGGCGGCGGCGGGGCCTCGGGCCTGGGCGGTGTGGCTGCGAACGATCCTCGGGGCGGTGGCGGCCAATCTCGTCGTGCGGGCGGCGGGGCTCGCGGCCTTCGACGTGCCGGCCGAGTTCGAGCCCCTGGCGACGACGGGGCCGACGGTGTTCCTGACCTTCGTCGGCGTCGCCGCCGGACTGGGGGTCGCGGTCGCGGTCCAGAAGCTGTCCGCCCGGCCCGTCCCCCTGTTCCAGCGCATCGTGGTGGTCGCGCTGCTGGTGTCGCTGGTCCCCGACCTCTATATGCTCACCGACGGCGGCGCCGCGGCGTTTCCGGGCGCCACCGGCGCCGCCGTGGTCATCCTGATGGTGCAGCACGTCGCCGCCGCCGCGGTCGTGCTCTGGAGCGCGACGGGCTGGCCGGGCCGGGCCTCCTGAATCGCAGGGCCCCGAGATTGACCGGCGCTCGATGACTCCTCACTCCCGAACGGACCCCGTCGTCAGGAAGGCGACGCCGGACGATGCGGCGGCGGTCGCGTCCGTGCTCAACTCGGTCATCCTGGAAGGGGAGCACACGGCGCTGACCCGCCCCTTCACCGTGGAGGAGGAACGGGCCTTCATCGCCGGGTTGTGCGAGCGGAGCGCCCTGTTCGTCGCCGAGATGGACGGCGAGATCGCCGGCATCCAGAGCATCGAGCCGGACGCGTCGGCGCGCTACACCGACTCGATGCGTCACGTGGCGACCGTCGGCACGTGGATGCGGGCGGACTCCCGCGGACGCGGCATCGGGCCGCGGCTCGCCGAGGCGTCCCTCGCCTTCGCTCGCGCGCGAGGCTACGGGAAGATCGCCATCCAGATCCTCGCGGACAACCGGCGGGCGCTGCGCTTCTACGGCAACCTCGGTTTCGAGATGGTCGGCACGGCCAGGAGGCACGTGAGACTCGAGGGTGGCTTCCGCGACGTCTGCTACCTGGAGAAGCTCCTCTGACAGCCGCGCAACCGCATGCGGGGCGGTAGCGACCCGAGGATCAGGACTTGGGCTTCTATCTCAGGAAGTCGTTTCGCGCCGGGCCGATCCGGTTCAACCTGTCGAAGAGCGGCATCGGCGCGTCGTTCGGGGTGACAGGGGCGCGCGTCGGCCTGTCTTCTCAAGGACGCGGCTACGTGCACGGGGGGCGCGGCGGCGTCTACTACCGGAAGTCGTTCGGCAGCGGCCGCCGCCGGCAGGGCGGGCCCGCCGGCGCGGATGGGCCCGCCGCGCTCGAGCCGCGAGGTGTGCCACCTGGAGGGCGAAGGGCGGCTGCTGAAGCGACGCCTGCTGCGGTCGTTCTCGCGGGGCGGGCAGCGCTACAAGGTGCGTGGCTACGTGATCGACAAGGAGGGCACGCTCGTGGTGACGAGCCGTCGGGTGGCGCTCGTCCACCAGGGCGTGACCTCGTTCCCCATCGGCAAGATCCTCGACGTCGAGGTGGACCACGATCGCCAACTGCTGATCCTGACCCGCGACAACGTCGCCACGCCCACCTGCCTGACGACGCCGGACGCGCTCAGGGCCGGCGCCATCGTCGCCGCGCTGACCGAGAAGCGTTGACGCGCTCAGGGCCGGGGCCGTCGTCGGCCCGGATCGAGGAGCGTTGACGACCGAAGACCGAGGGCACGCCGTGCTGCTGCGGACCGCCGCGCTCGAGCGCATCGTGCGGGGAGAGATCTCCCTCGTGTTCCGCCGTTGGCGAAGACCGACGGTCCGCACCGGCGGCAGCCTGCGCACCGCCCTCGGCGTGCTCCACATCATCGAGGTCGCCGCGGTGGCGGAATCGGGCATCTCCGATGCCGACGCGAGGTCGGCAGGCTACGCCTCACGAGCCGCGCTGCTCGAGGATCTCGGCCCCCGCGCGGGACAGCTCTATCGCATCTCGGTGGAGTACGCCGGCGCAGACCCACGCATCGCGCTCCGGCGGCAGGACGAGCTCTCGGAAACGGACGCCGACGATCTCCTGCGCCGCCTGACGCGGCTCGACGCGAGGTCGCCGACAGGTGCGTGGACGCTGCGCGTGCTGGCCGAGATCGAGGCCGGCCCCGGCGTCGCCGCCCGGACGCTCGCCCGGCGGCTGGGTTGCGAGAAGGACTGGCTGAAGCCGCAGATCCGCAAGCTCAAGAACCTCGGGCTCACCGTCAGCCTCCCTGTCGGCTACGAGCTCTCGCCGCGGGGCCGCGCCGCTCTGCAGCGGCGCGCCGGCGAGGACAGCGACTGACCGATTGCCAGGCTTCCGGCGGCTGCGGTGAGACGACGTCACCATGCCTCGCGGCCTACCGAGGCACCCGTCTCGACCTCGCCGTGGAGATTCTCCTCGGTCACGCGGGCCAGCAAGTCCTCCAGCTCCGTACCGGGCCGCCGCAGCAACGAGACGATCAGCTCCTCGCCGCGTGGCGTGAGCTCGACCGTAGCGTTCAACGTGATGCCCACGCGGGCGGCGACGGACTGCGGAATCCTCAGGGCCATGCTGTTGCCCCACTTCCCGATGCGTGTCTCCATGCGACCCCTCGTCCAGACCCCGCTGTCAACGGCCGGCGAGCGACTCGACGAGGGCGACGCCGCCGAGGGCGTCCATCTGCCGGCGGATCCACGATTCGCGGGCGCGGACGTAGGGGGACGGGTCGTCGGCGCGCAGCCACGTGGGATTCGGGAGGACAGCGGCCAATCGCGCCGCCTCGTCGGGGCCGAGGTCGGCGGGGTGCTTGCCGAAGAAGCGCTCGCTCGCGGCGGTGATGCCGAAGAGGCCGTCGCCGAACTCGGCCACGTTCAGGTAGACCTCGAGAATGCGCTGCTTGCTCCAGCAGAGCTCGACGAGGACCGTGAGCCACGCCTCCAGCCCCTTGCGGACGAAGCTGCGGCCGGGCCACAGGAAGAGGTTCTTGGCCGTCTGCTGCGAGATGGTGCTGGCCCCGCGCAGGCGCTCGCCCTGACGGGCTTCCTCGAGGGCGAGGCGGATGGCGTCGACGTCGAAGCCGTGGTGGCGGGGGAAGCGCTGGTCCTCGGACGCGATGACGGCAAGGGCCGCGTAGGGGGCGATGTCGTCCCAGGCGGTCCAGCGGTAGCCGGCCGCGGTCCATCCGGGCGCGTCCGCCCGCGCCTGGGCGCTGCGCATCATGAACGCGGTGGTCGGCGGCGGCACCCACCGCAGGGTCACCACGACGAGCAGCGGGGCGACGAGACCGAGGAGGCCGAGGGCGAGGCAGGCCCTGCGCAGACGCGCCACCCACGACCGGCGCGGTCGAGGCCGCCGGCCGAAGCGCCGGGACAATCGCGAACGTCTCACAGTGCTTCCCCTCAGGATGCTGACGAGAATTGCCTTGCCACGTGCCAAGCGCGGAAACCCGCAGAAAACAGGCCGCGTTTGCGTGCAGTTGACAGACTTGTATCGATCACTGTCCTTACCGGCGCGCCACGTCGACGTGCCAGGCGCCGCGCGGCTCCCCGCCGGCCGTCGTGAGGCTGGCCTCGAACGCGCCCGGACCCGTCTCCAGCCGCACGTCCTCGAACCGGACCTGCCCGGTGCCCGCGGCGACCGGCATCGAGCGCTCGAACCCGCGGAACGCGATTCGGGCGGCGCCGTCGGCCGCGGCCGGCGTCGCGAAGGTGACGGTGACCTCGTACGGCCCGGCCGAGTGCGAGTCGACCTCCCACACCCCGAGCACCGGCTGGTCCCGGCCCCAGCCGTCGGGGGTCGACACCATGCGCCAGTCCTGGCGGGTGAGGGTCACGTGCGGCTGACGGTCGCTGCCGATCGCGAACCGCACGGGATGGTAGCCGCGCGTCGCCGACACGTCGTCGAACCAGCGGTCGTAGGCGGCGGTCAACCGCTCGACGATGTCCGGGCGCCCGGCGGCGAGGTCGGCCGTCTCGCCGGGGTCCTCCAGCAGGTCGTAGAGCTCGAACCGCGCGTCGGGCGGGGCGGGCTGGCCGAAGCTCATCGCCTGCACCAGCTTGTAGCGCGGGCCGATGACGGCGAAGGCCCGGTGCGGCTCGGGCGCATTGCCGCGATGCGACTGCACGACGTAGTTCCGCTCGGGCCACTCCACGTCGCGGCCCTCCCACAACGGCAGGAGGTCGAGCCCGTCGAACGCGAGGCCGGGCGGCGGGGAGACCCCCGCCGCGGCGAGCAGGGTCGGCGCGAGGTCGATGTGCGCGCCCACGGTGTCGACGCTGCGCGCGGCGAGCCGCGCGGGCCAGCGGACCACGAAGGGCACGCGGATGCCGTTCTCGTAGACGCTGCCCTTCCGCGTCCGCAGGCCGGCGTGGTACAGGCGCGTCGTCGGCCCGTTGTCGGTCATGAAGACGACGAGGGTGTCGCGGGCCAGGTCGTGCGCGTCGAGATGCGCGAGCAGGCGGCCGACGTTGTCGTCGATGTTCGTGATCATGCCGTAGATGCGCGCGTCCCGATCCGAGAGCCCCTGCGCGGCGTACGGCTCGCGGTACTCGTCGGGAACGAGGTACGGCGAGTGCGGCGCATTGGTGGGGACGTACGCGAAGAACGGCGCGCCGCCGCCGTCGCCGATCCAGCGCAGCGCCTCGTCGAAGAAGACGTCGGTGACGTACCCCGGATACTGCTTCTCCTCGCCGTTGTGGAACAGGATCGGGTCGAAGTAGTCCGAGCCGGGCGGATCGGACGGCTGCCCGATGCCCCCGCCGCGGTGCACCACCGATTCCTGGAACCCCTGGTCGGCGGCACGGAGCGGATAGTTGTCGCCGAGGTGCCACTTGCCGAAGATGCCGGTGCGATAGCCCGCGTCGCGCAGCATCTCGGCGAGGGTGACCTCGCCGGGCTCCATCAGGGCGCGCCCGATGTAGGTGTCGACGACGCCGGTGCGGTAGTTGTAGCGCCCCGTCAGGAGGGCCGCCCGCGTCGGCGCGCAGACCGGGGAGACGTAGAAGCGGGTCATCTCCACGCTCTCGCCCGCGAGGCGGTCGAGGTGCGGCGTCCGAAGCACGGGGTCGCCGTGGAAGCCGACCTGGGCCCAGCCCTGATCGTCGGTCATGACGAGCACGATGTTGGGAGGCGCGTCGCCGGCCTCCCGGGAAGACCCGGACGAGGCGGCGGCCAGCAAGACGGCGAGCAGGACCGGGATTCGCGTTCGCATCGGAGTCACCACCCTCACCGGGCCGGCGGAGGCTGCCGCCTCGGACGACCGGAGCATCGGCTTCTCCGGTATCCTAACGCGCGTGCCGGCCGACGACGTCACCATTCGCCCCTTGAGCAGCCGCAAGGACTGCGAGGCGGGCGTGGAGCTGCAGCGCGACACCTGGGGCCGCGACTTCGTCGACGTGGTGCCGGCCACCATCCTCCAGGTGAGCCAGCGGGTGGGGGCGGTGGCGGCCGGGGCCTTCGCACCCGACGGAAGGCTCGTCGGCTTCGTCTTCGGCATCAGCGGCGTGCGCGGCGGCGTACCCGCCCACTGGTCCGACATGCTGGCGGTGCGGCCCGAGGCACGGGGGCGCGGCCTGGGAAGGCGGCTCAAGCTGCACCAGCGCCGGCAGTTGCTGGCCGACGGGGTGGAACACGTCTACTGGTCGTTCGATCCGCTGGTGGCGCGCAACGCCCGCCTCAACCTCCTGGAGCTGGGGGCGATGCCCGTCGAGTACGTGCCGGACATGTACGGCGACACCGGCAGCGTGCTGCACCGCGGGCTCGCCACCGACCGCCTGATCGTCGAGTGGCGGCTGCGCGACCCCGCGGTGGAACGCATCCTCGACGGCGAGCCCGCCGTCGCACCGGCCGCGGCGAGGACCGCGCCCGTCGTCACCGCGCCGCCGGCCGCCGTCGAGCCCGCGCGGCCGCCCCGCGTGCCGTGGCTGCGGGTGGAGCTGCCGGCCGACATCGAGCACCTGAAGGCGGCCGCGCCCGAAGAGGCCCGGCGATGGCAGCGGCACCTGCGCCGCGTCTTCGGCGACCGCCTCGACGATCCCGGCATCGCCGGGCTCGACCGGGACGCGGCAGGACGGTGGTTCTACCTGGTGAAAACGGCGGCGCCGGCGTGAGCAGCCGGCAAGCCGCCACTTCCATGTGCCAGCTCCACGCGAGGCTGGCGAGCACGGCGACCCCCGCGTGAGCAGCCGACTGCAACTCGGCGGCGTGAGCAGCCGGCAGCCGCCACTTCCAATGCCAGCTCCACGCGAGGCTGGCGAGCACGGTGACCCCGCGTGAGCATCCGACTGCAGTCCATCACCCTGCGCGAGATCCGGATGGCCCTCGTCGAGCCGTTCCGCATCTCCTCCGGCACCGCCGACCTCCGGCGCATCCTCCTCCTCGAGACCCGCGACGTCGACGGGACGGCGGCGTGGTCGGAGTGCGTCGCCGGCGAGCGCCCCTACTTCTCGCCCGAGACCATCGACACCGCGTGGCTCGCCATCCGGGAGTGGATCGCCCCGCTGGCCCTCGGCGAGCCGCTCGACGGCCCCGAGGCCCTGCATCCGCGGCTCGAGGCGGCGGTGCGCGGCCACTACATGGCGAAGGCGGCGGTCGAGATGGGGGTGTGGGTGCTCGCGGCCGAGCGCGCGCGGGTCAGCCTGGCCGCCCTTCTCGGGGGCACGCGCCCGCGGATCGCGACGGGCATCTCCATCGGCATCCAGGACAACCCGCAACGGCTGGTCGACGTGGTGCGCCGCGCCCTCGCCCAGGGCTACCGCAAGGCGAAGATCAAGGTGCAGCCGGGCGCCGACGTGGCGTACCTGGCCGCGGTGCGCGAGGCGGTGGGCGGCGGGGCGCCGCTGATGGCCGACGCCAACAGCGCCTACACGACGGCCGACTTCGGCCACCTCGCCGGGTTCGACCGCTTCGGGCTGATGATGATCGAGCAGCCCCTGGGCCGCGACGACCTCGTGCGCCACGCCGCCCTGCAGCGCCGGCTGTCCACGCCGGTGTGCCTCGACGAGTCGATCACGAGCCTCGACCGCGTCGACGACATGCTCGAGCTCGGCAGCGGGCGCATCGTCAACATCAAGCCGGGCCGCGTCGGCGGCCTCGCCGCGGCCCGGGCCGTCCACGACCGGTGCGCCGCCGCCGGCATCCCCGTGTGGTGCGGCGGCATGCTCGAGAGCGGCGTCGGCCGCGCCGCCAACGTGGCCCTCGCCTCGCTGCCCAACTTCGTGCTGCCCGGCGACCTCAGCCCCAGCGCCCGCTACTGGCAGGCGGACATCGTCAGCCCCGAGTGGACGATGGACGCGGACGGCCTGGTGACGGTGCCCCGCGACCGGCCCGGCCTCGGCGTCGCCGTGGACCGCGACCGGGTGGAGGACCTGACGGTGCGCTCGGAGACCCTCACCGCGCGCTGACGGCCGGTCGCGGCCGGCTGCCGGTGGGCCTTCGCCTGCGATTCAACATGCCAGCCCGTACGGCCGTCGCGTCGCCCACGAGTCGCGTGTTCGACGAGCTCGACGTCGTCGTCAACGTGCAGTTCTCGGGCTTCCTGCGAATCCACCACCCCGACACCTCTGGCGACCTGCAAAACGGCCGACCGCCACACCGGTGACGGGTACCCTTCACCCGGCGGACGAGCGGATGAATGCGCGGCGTGCGCCGCCGGCCCGCGGCCGGTCTCCCGGGCGTCGCGGCCGCTCCCCTCAGCGCGTCTTGATCCGGTACCAGACGTTCAGCCCCTGATCGCGGAGCGGGCCGAAGACGCGCTCGCGGTCGGCCCAGATGCGGCGCGACCGGACGTCGATGCCCGCGAGGTCGCAGTAGACGAGCGCGAACGCCACCGCGTACTGCGCGGGCATGCGCTCGTCCCGCAGGGCACGCGCGATATCGTCGTAGCGGGGGTCGGCTTCGGCAATCCACGCCGCGGCCTGCTCGATGCCGTGGGTGCGGGGGATGTAGAGCAGCGGGGAGTTGGACACCCGGTAGGTGCCTACCTGCATCACGTACATCAGCTCCTCGAGGACCCCGAGGGTCTCGGGGGCTTCGATCCGCAGGCCGTCGCCGGGACGCGCCGCCGGCCGGTCGGGCTGGCGCCCCACCGAGCGCACCGCCCAGTCGTGCCACTCGGCGTCGAACAGCCGGACGACGGCATCGCGCCGCGACACCATGTCGCGCCGACCGCCCTCGGCCGGGAACGACACGCCGACCGGCATCGTCACCACGAGCGGCCCGCCGGAGAGGTTCCGGATTCGGACGGTGACGCCGGTCTCCCCCGCCCCCCGCGCCTCGGCCTCGACGAGGCCCTCCGCGAGGGCCTCCGCCAGATCGAGGTTCCGGACGGGATCGCCGGTGACCGAGTCGTCCCCCGCCGCCTTCAGGATGAAGAAGTGCTGCCCGGGCAGGAACTCGTGCAGGTCGACGAGGGCGAAGCCGGCCGGCAGCCACTCGGCGAGGACCTGCCGGACGGACATCGCGTGGTCGGACTTCAGGTTGTCGCCGGTGCCGTCCTCTATCCGGTACTCGAGGAGGGCGACGCGCCCGCCGGGGGCGAGGGCCGCGCGCATGTCCGCGAGCATCGTCTCGGGGTCGGACATCTCGTGGTAGACGTCGGCGAGCACGATCCAGTCGACCGAGGCGGCCGGCAGCTTCAGGTCGTCGGGCTCGCTCAGCACCGGGACGATGCCCGTCGCCGCGTCGCGCTCGGCCAGCTCGCGCATGATGTCGAGCATCTCGGGCTGGATGTCGACGCAGTAGACGCGCCCGCCCGGCGCGACCCGGCCGGCGGCGCGGCGGGCGTAGTAGCCCGACCCGCAGCCGACGTCGGCGACCACGTCGCCCGGCTCGAGGCCCATGGCGTCGAGCACCGCCTCCGGCTGCTCCTCCAGCTCGCGCTCGGCCCGCTCGAGCCATCCGGCGCCCTGATAGCTCATGAAGTCGGCCGGCACGCGGTGCCGCTCGGCCCGGTCCGCCGGCGGTGTCTGGGCCGGCGCGCCGGCCGCGGCCGCCAGGATGAGCGCGAGCGCGGCGGCGGTCCCGCGCGCGGCGAACGACGCCCGAACGAGCCTGTCCATGTACATGCTGTCCCCCCGTGCCCGTCAGCATACCAGCCGGCGGCGAGCCACCGGCGCGGGAGCCGCCTCACTCCAGCGCCATCACCGCGGCCCGCAGCTCGGTCAGGTGCACCGCGCGGATCGCGGTCGTCCCCGCCACCGGCATGGTGTCCGTCCAGCCGGGCGCGGACCGGCCCGCTGCTGCGTAGACCTCGGCCAGCGCCTCCCGCAGCTCCAGCAGGTGCGCGAGCCGGACCGGCGTCTCTCCCGGGGTCAGGACCGGGTCCGTCCACGCGAACGGCCCCAGCCCCGCCGGCCGCCGCAGGGCGTCGATGCGCGTCCGCAGCTCCGTGAAGTGGACCGCGCGGACCGGCGTCACCCCCGGCCGGAGCGGGTCGTCGGTGAACGGCGCCGACCGCGTCACCGTCACCCTGAACGACCGCGCGACGCTCCGGCCGCCGGGCTCGGTCGCGGTCACCCGGATCGTCGCCGCGCCCAGCGCCGCCGCGGTGAGGGTCACGCGCGCGCCCGACGCGAGCACCGTCACCACCTCGGGCGCCGACGACGAGGCCGCGAAGGTCAGCGGGTCCTGGTCGGGATCGGCGAACACCACCGACAGGTCGAGGTCCAGCGTCGCGCCGAGCTGCAGCGTGCGGTCCGGCAGCGCGCCCACGACCGTCGGCGGCAGGTTGTCGCCCATCGCCACCGTCACCGCGAAGGACCGCGTGACGCTCAGCCCGCCGGGATCGGCCGCGGTCACCCGGATGGTCGCCGCGCCGATGCCCACCGCCGCCAACGTCGCGCGGGCGCCCGTCGCGAGGACCGTCGCCACCCCGGGCGCCGACGACGACACCCTGTACCGCAGCGGGTCGCCGTCGGGGTCGGCGAACGCCGCCGACAGGTCGAGGTCGAGCCTGTCGTGCCGCATCAGGTCCCGGTCGGGCAGGGCGCCCACCACCGCCGGGGGCTGGTTGGCGTCGTCGGGCCGGTCCCGCCAACGCGCCACCGCCGGCGCCGCGGCCTCGAGAGCCGCCACCGCGTCGGCCGGACCGGAGGGACCCGACGCGCTGCCGTCGGTGAAGGGAACCCCCAGGGGAGCGCCGTTGAAGCTCTGGCGCGGATTGGAAAAGCGGAGCAACCGCGAGCAGACGGCGTAGACGTCGGTGCACTGCCGGTTGTAGGCCATGACCGTGCGCCATCGGCTGGACCGGACCGCCCCCGCCGCGGCCCCCGCCGGGTTCACGTAGCCGAACGCCGGATCCGTCCGCGTCCGGCCCACGCGGCCCGACGTGTACCGGTCGTGCCGAAGCCCCATGTTGTGCCCCAGCTCATGTGTGAAGACCGTGCCGCCGCCGAGGTGGACGGTGAGGCCGAAGGCCCCGGCAAGGTAGGCGATGCCCCCGACGTCGGCCTTGTCGGCATCGACGATGAGGTGGACGAGGTCCGCCCCGGCCCGGCCACGCAGGGCATGCGCCTCGTCCATGTGGCCGTCCGACGGGTGTGCGAAGCGCCTGAGATCGAGCAGGGAGTCACCCGTTTCGTCGTACGGCACCTCGGACCTTCCAACCAGCGCCAGGCGATGGTGCATCCCGCTCGCCGCGTAGGCCTGGTTGGCCTCGGCGACCATCAGGTCGATCAGCGCCTCGATCTCGGCGGCGCCGCCGGTCGCCTCGCGCGCGGCCGGCGTGTAGACGACGGCGACGTCGATGGTGACGTCGGGACCGTCCTCGCACAGCCGGCCGTCGAACCGGATCGCCTCCGGCCGGTCCAGCCATGCCGCCGGCGCGCACAGCCGGGTGAGGAAGAGATCCAGGTTCGCGTCCTCGGCCTCCAGGCCCCCCAGGCTGCCCGGAAGTGGTCCCGACAGCCCCCACGCGTAGGACAGGTCGACCATCGAGAGGCTTTCCCGCGTTCCCAGCGTGTCCGGGACCGGCCCGGTCAGGGCGGTGCTCTCGAGGGAGAGATCCTCGAGCTCGCGCAGCTCCCCCAGCCATGCCGGGAGCGGGCCGGTCAGCTCGTTGAAGCCGAGCCAAAGCTGCTGGAGATCCCTCAGCCTCTCGAGCTCGCTCGGGATCGGACCGGTCAGCCCGCTCCTGGAGAGGTACAGCCACCGGAGCTGGGTCAAGTCACCCAACCACGTAGGGACGGGGCCGACGCTGAGGTCGTTCCAGGAGAGACCCAGTCCCTCCAGGTCGACCAGGTTTCGCAGCCCGTCCGGGATCCCGCCGGTCAGGTCGTTGCCCAGCAGGTACAGCGTCCGCAACCCGACCCGGTTCCCGAGCCAGGCCGGAACGGGACCGCTCAGGTCGTTCCAGGAGAGGCGCAGCCGGCGGAGGTTCGTCAGACGCTCGAGTGCGTCCGGAATCGGTCCGCTCAGGTCGTTCGACTCGAGGTTCACCACCTCGAGACGCGGCAGGTCGCCGAGAGCGGCGGGGATCGGACCGGTCAGCCCGTTCCTGCGCAAGTCCAGTTCCTCGAGTCTCCGGAGCCCCGCGAGAGCGGCCGGGATCGGGCCGGTGAGGCCGTTGTCGACGAGAGCCAGCCCGGTGACCCGGCCGCTGTCCTCGTCGACGGTCACACCGGTCCACGAGTCCAGCGGCAGCTCCGTCTTCCAGTTCGCGGCGAGCGTCCAATCCGTGCCGCCGGTCGCGTCGTACAGTGCCTCGAGCGCCTCGCGGTCGCTCCCGGGGCCGGCCGCCCCGGCCGTCGTCACCGCCATCGCCTGGGTGGCGCTCAGGCCGTCCGTATCGCTCGCGGTCACCGTCACCGTCGCGGCGCCCGCCGTACCCGGCGCGAGCCAGACGGCGTCGCCGGACGCCACGGCGGTGACGGCGACGGCGTTGTCGGACACGGCCGCGTAGGTCAGCTCGTCGTCGTCGGGGTCGCTGAACCAGGCCTCCATGGACACGGCGACGGCCACCCCGCCCTCGGTCAGCGCCTGTGCCGGAATCGTGCCGACGGCCTCGGGGGGGCCGTTGCACGTCGCCCCCGAGAAGTCGTCGATCCCGGCCAGCCACGCCCGGAAGTCGTCGTCGCCGGGGGCGCAGACATCGGTCTCGCTGATGTCGAGGTCGGCGAGGCCCGACAGCCGGGTCAGGCTCCGGGGCAGCGTCCCCGTCAGGGGGTTGAAGGAGAGGACGAGCGTCTCGAGGCCGGCCAGATCCCCCACCCACGCCGGGACCGGACCGGTGAGGTGGTTGTCGTAGAGGAACAGCTCCTTCACCGTCGCCATGCCCGCCAGGGCGTCCGGAATGGGACCGGTCAGGGCGTTCGAGCCGAGGGAGACGATCTCGAGGTCGACCAGGCCGCCCAGGGCGGGCGGCACCGGGCCCGTGAAGTCGTTGCGGGAGAGAATCAGCAGCTCGAGCTCGACCAGGCTTCCCAGGGCGGCGGGGATCGGGCCGCTCAGCCCGTTCCGGCCGAGGTCGAGCGACTCGAGGCGCGTCAGGGCTCCCACCGCGGACGGGAGCGGGCCGGCCAGCCCGTTCCGGTGGAGGTTCAGGCCCGTGACGCGGCCGTCGGCGCCGGTCGTCACGCCGTGCCAGTCGCCCAGCGCCGCCGCCGTCTTCCAGTTGGTGCGGTTCGTCCAGCCCCCGCCCCCCGTCGCGTCGTACAGCGCTTCCAGCGCCGCCCGGTCCGCGGCGGCATCGTCCTGGCCGGCCGCGCCGGGCGCGAAAGCCGCGAGAAGAGCAGCCGCCCCCAAGGCGATCAGGCCCCCCCGGCGGAACCGTCGGGTTCGCGTCATCCTCAGCCTCCGCGGTCCCGGTTCCCCGGCGCGGCCCACGGGCCGCCGGGCGAACCTCGGTCGTGTTGCCGGCGCCCCGGCGGCGAGCCGACTCCCCGGGAAGTCCCGCGGCTTCGCGCCCGACCGGCCCTCCTCCGAGTGTCGATGGCAGGTACGCCCGGTGTCAAGAACGGGCATCGCGCGTGAGCCGGCGACAGTGCCGCCCATCGAGCCCGGGAGGACGTTGGGCGGCGTGGCGCCCGTCGTCTCCGATTGGCGCCGCCCGTCGCACCCGGGGACGACTCGTGGATCGTGGTAACCTGCCGGTTTCGAGATCGCCCGCTCGGGCAGCTCCGGCAAGCGGGCCGCGAACGACCCGCCCGGACGGGCACGCGGTGGTCCCCGCGACGGGACCCGGCGCAAGGCCATGCGACACATCAGAACCGCCGTCTGGATCGTCGTGCTGTCGGTCGCGTCGACCGCCGGCCCGCGCGCGCAGGCCCCGGACATCCCGCATCCGACCGACTGGTTCGGCTTCGAGATCGGGACCGACGGCGAGCTCGCGCGCTATCCGCGCATCCTCGAGTACCTGCAGCTCCTCGCGGAGCGCTCGGACCGGATCACCTACGAGCAGCGCGGCACGAGCACCCTGGGCCATCCCTACGTGATGGCCACCATCAGCGCCCCGCGCAACCTCGCGCGCCTCGACCGGCTCGTCGAGATCAACCACCGGCTCGGCGACCCGCGCGGCCTGTCGGAGGCCGACGCCATGGCCCTGGCCCGCGAGGGCGTCCCGTTCTACTTCCTCTACGCGACGATCCACGCGACGGAGGTGGGCACCACCCAGACCCTGATCGAAGTGGCCCACCGCCTGGCCACCGAGCGGTCGCCCGAGATCGCCGAGATCCTCGACAACGTGGTTCTGCTCATGGTGCCGTCGCAGAACCCCGACGGGCAGCACCTCGTCATCGACCACTGGTACGAGACCCGCGGCACCAGCTACGACCGCACCTATCCCGACCTGTACCACCACTACACGGGGCACGACGACAACCGCGACTGGTTCATGTTCACGCAGAAGGAGACCCGGCTCGCCCTCGACATCCACCGCGAGCTGAAGCCGCAGGTCACCCACGACATGCACCAGATGGGGCCGAACGGGGCGCGCATGTTCGTACCGCCCTTCCAGGACCCCCACGACCCCAACATCCATCCCCTCCTGCTCCAGGGCCAGGCCCGCATCGGGATGGCGATGGCCGCCGCCCTCGCGGTCGAGAACAAGAGCGGGGTGGTCTACGGCCAGCAGTACGACCTGTGGGCGCCGGCGCGGCAGTACATGCTCTACCACGGCCAGCCCCGCATCCTCACCGAGATCGCGAGCGCCCGGCTCGCGGACCCCTACGTGAACCCGGCCGGGTCCGACGTGCCCCTCGGCCCCCAGGAGGCCCGCATCAACTTCCCCGTGCCCTACGACCGGGGGGTGTGGCGGCTCGGCGACATCGTCGACTACGGGCTCACCGCGGCCTGGGCGGGGCTCACCGAGGTGGCGCGGAACCGCGTCGACTGGATGGAGAACTACTACCGGGTGCACCGCGACTGGACGAGCCGCGACGAGGCGCCCTGGGCGTTCGTGATCTCCGCCGATCAGCGTGACCCCTACGCGACGTGGGAGCTCCTCGAGCTGCTGCACACCGGCGAGGTGGAGATACACCGCGCCCGCGCGCGGTTCACGGCGGGCGGGCGGCGCTTTCCGGCCGGCTCGTGGGTAATCCGGCTCGCCCAGCCCGCCGGCGCGTTCGCCAAGACCATGCTCGAGCGGCAGGTCTACCCCGACCTGCGCTACTACCCCGGCGGTCCCCCCATCCCCCCCTACGACGTGACCGCGCAGACCCTGGGGCTGCTGATGGGGGTCGACGTCGAGCAGATCGACCATCCGGTGCGGGCCGACCTCGTCCGGTGGGAGGAGATTCGGCCCGACGCCCCGCCGATGCCCGAGGCGCCCGACTGGGCCTACGTTATCGGGCCGGGATCGAACGCCGGGTTCCTGGCCGCAGCGCGCCTGCAGCGGGCCGGCGTGCCCGTGTACCGCGCGGCCGAGGCTTTCGCGAGCGGCGGGCGCGAGCATGCCCCGGGCGCCTGGCTCGTGCCGCCGTCGCCCGAGGCGGGCTCGATCCTCGAGACGGTGTCGCGAGAGACCGGGCTGCGGGTGCACGGCGCCGATGCCGCGCCGTCGCTTCCGGGCTTCCGTCTGCGCTCCCCGACCCGCATCGGCCTGTGGCGGGCCGCCAACAACATGCCGGGCGGCTGGATGCGCTGGCTCTTCGAGCAGTACGAGCTGGGGCACCTGGAGGTCTCGTCGCTCGACTTCGAGGGCGACCTCGCGGACCGCTACGACGTCATCGTCCTGCCGTCGGGCACCACCCGCCGCAGCATCGTGGCCGGCCTCGACCCCGAGCGCCACGACGAGTCGTGGCGCTGGGCGTTCGGGGTCGGGAACGCGGGGTGGCGGAAGCTCGCCGAGTGGGTGAGGGACGGCGGCACGTTGGTGGCCCTGGGCAGCGCCGTCGGCACCGCGCGCGCCCTGCTGGATCTTCCGATCGAGCCGGTGCTGCCGACCGCCCCCCAGCCCGCGGCGGCGCCCGAGGACGAGGACGCGCAGCAGGCCCTGCGCGACGCGTTCCGGAGCCCCGCCCAACTGCTCGGGACATTGCGCGACCGCGTCGTCGAGCCCACCTCGCTCTTCTATTCGCCGGGAACGCTGCTGAAGCAGGAGTTCGACCCGCGGCACCCCGTCGCGTTCGGCATGCCCGAGCGCTGGCCGGTGTTCTTCCGCTTCGACCAGGCCTACCGCCTGACCCCGAGCTTCGACATCGCGGCCGAGACCGTCTCGCGCTATCCCGATGAAGAGGACATGGTCGCGAGCGGCTGGCTGCTCGGGGACGAGTGGCTGCGGAACCGCGCCAACGTCGTGGCGTTCGACGTGGGGGCCGGCAAGGTGGTGACGACGGGCAGCCAGATAGCCTTCCGCACCCAGACCCGCGGCACCTTCAAGCTGCTGTTCAACGCCATCTTCCACGGCCCCGCCGAACCCGTCGGCCCGGCGGAGCTCGCCAGGCTGGATTGACGGCCACGCCAACTGGCCATCTGCACCCACGCCGCAATATCGAAGGACTAATGACCCATCCCAACAGGCTCTTCGAGGACGAAGTTCGCCGCACCGCCGAGGCGGTTTGGAACCTGGACCCTGGCGCATGTCAAGCCAAATGGTACAATACTCCTCCCCTCTATGAACTCGACGGCATCGCAAGACTCCCCGACATTACCCATCTGTTGATGATAACGACGAGCGGACGACTCGACAAAGTCAAAGACGACGTCAGGAAGCTCAATGTAGCCGAGAACAAAGAGCGCAAGAGCAGACGTGACGTACCCATCCAGAAGTGGTTGATAACCCAGAGGCAACTCGAGGCCGAACAAACTGGCGTTGCCCAAAGGCACAGTGTGTCGGCACTCACCCACGCCCAGTTTCAGCGACGGTTCTTCAATGGCTCTGACTACTTCAATAAGCGCAAACCAGCGGCCTTCGGCTCTGCTCGCAACCTCCGCGACGGCAGCATAACTGTTCCCGATGACGAGTATGTCTCTCTGCCAATGCACGCCCAACGTACACCTATACTCGGTCACTCTCAAGATGCAGGCCCTGTTACCATCAACGACATCGTCGAGCTACTCGAAAACGGTTCGAGCGTAGTTCTGCTCGGCCCATTCGGCGCAGGCAAGAGCCTCACCACCCGAGAGGTCTTTCTCACGCTAGCTCGCAACTCGTCCACGGACACGCGAGCCCCACTGACACCCGTGGCCATCAATTGTCGCGAACACTGGGGCGCCATATTCGGCTACGAAATCCTCGAGCGTCATGCTCAGTCCATAGGCTTTCAGCCACGTCATCACCTCACTGTCGCATGGCGTGCGGGCATGGTCTACCTGCTGCTCGATGGTTTCGACGAACTCGCAGCACAGACCATCTCAACTCCCACTAATCGCAACTTCATGCGCCAAGCGCGCCATGAAGCACTAAAGGCCGTACGCGACCTTGTCGGCAAGGCACCCGCAGGCACTGGCGTGCTGCTCTGTGGACGTGATCACTATTTCGACAACCTTAGTGAACTAACCCACAGTCTCGGAATTGCTAATCGCGAGCTCGTTATCGTTCGGATTGGCGAATTCACTGAGGACCAAGCTGCTTCATTTCTCCGCCGCAGAGCCACGACGCAGTCGCTGCCGGACTGGCTTCCTCGAAAGCCACTCATTCTCGGCTACTTGGCGCATCAAGATCTGCTAGATCAGGTATTGGCCATCGACGCATCACACGGATTTGGGTACGCATGGGATTCCTTCCTGACTCTCGTCTGTAAGAGAGAGGCGGAACATGGCGCTGCAATGGAAGATCGCGCTATTCGACGAGTTCTCGAAGCGCTAGCATGCATGGTGCGCGAGTCTGCAACCGGCACGAGACCAATCACGGGGCCTGATCTCGCGGAAGTGTATCAATCTCAAATCGGTGACGTTGCAGGTGAGGCCGTACTCATGCAACTGCAGCGTCTGCCTGGCCTCACGGCTCGTGACCAAGACCCGATGGCACGGTCTTTCGTGGATTCCGATATGTTGGCGGCACTACAGGGCGGGGCGGTCGCCACAGCCATAATGGAGAACTCCGCACCCCTCGTCGGCCGAAAATGGGCAGCCGGCCTCACACGGGATGGCGTTCGTATGGCTGCGTATATGTTGCGAAAGCACGGGTACGAAGCCAGCACCGTTCTCGCCGCAGCGAAGCTCTTTTCGAAAGATTATGACAGGACTTTCGTTGGCCAGTTGATCGCAGATTGTGCCGCAATCGTCCTAGAACTGTCAAGCGACGACGAGATAGTAGACTGCCAGCAGCTAGAGGTGAACGACGCTCATTTACACGCCATCGATCTCGAAGAGCGCGCGGTCATCCGACTCACCGTCCATGGCTGCTTGATCGACACAGTTAGCGTCGGGCGGGGCCTCACAAACTCGTTGTTGCGATTTGAAGGATGTGTGGTCGGTCGGGTAATGGGTGTGCCATCCGAAGACGGTCTTCCTGTGGAGATGTTTCGAAACTGCCACTTTGATGGTTTTGACGACGCGTCCACCAACGCGGCCGTGCTTAAGTTGAAGATCCCGGACGGGCAGAAAGTACTGCTGACGGTACTTAGGAAGCTCTATTTGCAGGCCGGCGGGGGAAGAAAGCTGGGTGCCCTAAGGCGAGGACTGCCCGGCCACATGAAAAACCTGGTTGACCAAGTGGTTGGCGTACTGAAATCAGAAGGAATCGTTGTGGTGAGCAACCAGGTGGCTCATCCCGTCCGAAAGCACACCGCGCGCGTTAACGGTGTACTTCGTGCCGGCAGATTGAGCGACGACCCTCTGATTTCCCGGGTCTCTGAAGTTTGATTCACTCAAGGCCGGCAAGAGCCCTATGAGCAGAGAACTGGGGAACGGGTGCGGCACGGGGTCGTCACCCAAGTCTCGCGGAACGTAGCCGAATCCGGACTTCTCCACAGCATCCTGTTCACACGGTAGGGATTCGCGGGCGCGCTCAGGGGCGCTCCGTAACGCCGGCGGCATCCCCGGGTCCTCAAGGAGATCGCACATGCCAAGCTCAATTAAACTGGAACGCCGCGGGGACGTTGCGCTGCTGCGTCTCGACAACCCCCCCGTCAACGGCCTCAGCTTCGCCATGCGCGCCGCCCTCGGCGAGCGGATGGCGGAGGTGCTGGCCGACGACTCCGTCGCCGCCATCGTCGTCTGCGGGGCGGGCCGGATGTTCTGCGGGGGGGCCGACATCCGCGAGTTCAGCGCCCCGCCGCCCCCCGGGGCCGCGCACCTGCCCGCCATCCTGGACGAGGTCGAGGCGTCGCCGAAGCCGGTGGTCGCGGCCATCCACGGCGTCGCCGCCGGGGGCGGCATGGAGCTGGCCCTCGCGTGCCACGTGCGGCTCGCCGCGCCCGGCACCCGGCTCGGCCTGCCGGAGGTGACCCTGGGCATCCTGCCCGGCGCCGGCGGCACCCAGCGCATGCCCCGGCTCATCGGGGTCGAGGCGGCGCTGGACGTGATCGTGGGCGGCAAGCTCCATCCGGTGGACAAGGCGGTGGCGCTGGGCTTCGCCGACGAGCGCGTCGAGGGCGACCTGGAGGAGACGGCGGTGGCGCGCGCGCGCGACCTCGCGGCGAGCGGCGCGCCGCTCAGGCGCGCGTCGCAACTGACCGAGCACCTGGAGGCGGCGCGCGGCCGGCCCGGGATCTTCGACGAGTTCCGCAAGAGGATGGCGAAGCGCGCGCGCGGCTTCGACGCGCCCTACGCCTGCGTCGACTGCGTCGAGACCGCGCTGACCCTGCCCTACCCCGAGGCCCTGAAGAACGAGCGCGCGGTCTTCCAGCGCCTGCGCGCGTCGGACCAGTCGGCGGCGCAGCGCCACGCGTTCTTCGCCGAGCGCGAGGTCGCCAAGATCCCCGACGTGCCCAGGGACACCCCCGCGCGCCCCATCGCGTCGGCCGCGGTCGTCGGCTGCGGCACCATGGGCGGCGGCATCGCCATGAGCCTCGCCAACGCGGGCCTGCCCGTCACCGTGCTCGAGTCGTCGCAAGAGGCCCTCGACCGCGGGCTCGCGACCGTCCGGAAGAACTACGCCGCCACCGTGTCGAAGGGCCGGCTGACACAGGCGGAGATGGACGCGCGCCTGGCCCGCATCACCCCCACCCTCGACTACGCGGACCTCGGCGCCGCGGACATCGCCATCGAGGCGGTGTTCGAGGAGATGCCCCTCAAGAAGGAGGTCTTCGCCAAGCTCGACCGCGTGTGCAAGCCCGACGCGATCCTCGCCACCAACACCTCGACCCTCGACGTCGACGCCATCGCCGCCGCCGCGTCGCGGCCCGAACGGGTCATCGGCACCCACTTCTTCAGCCCCGCCAACGTCATGCGCCTGATGGAGAACGTGCGCGGCGCCCGAACCTCGCGCGAGACCATCGCCACCGTCATGAAGCTGTCGAAGACCCTCGGCAAGATCGGCGTGCTCGTCGGCGTCTGCGACGGCTTCGTCGGCAACCGCATGCTCTACGCCTACCGCCGCCAGGCCGACTTCCTGCTCGAAGAGGGCGCGCTGCCCCCGCAGATCGACAAGGTGGTCTACGACTTCGGCATGCCGATGGGGCCCTACCAGATGAACGACCTCACCGGCCTCGACGTGAGCTGGCGGGTCCGCAAGGCACAGGCGGCGACTCGCCCCGCCCACCTGCGCTACTCCCCCATCGCCGACCGCGTCTGCGAGATGGGGCGCTACGGGCAGAAGACCGGGGCCGGCTGGTACCGCTACGAGCCGGGCAGCCGCACGCCGATTCCCGACCCCGTCATCGACGAGCTCATCGCCGGCGTGTCGGCCGAGCTCGGCATCGCCCGCCGCACCGTCGCCGACGAGGAGATCGTTCCGCGGCTCTTCTACCCCCTCGTCAACGAGGGCGCGAAGATCCTCGACGAGGGCCTCGCCCTGCGCGCCAGCGACATCGACGTCATCTGGATGCACGGCTACGGCTTCCCCCGCTACCGCGGCGGCCCCATGTTCTGGGCCGACCTCGTGGGGCTCAGGACCATCTACGACACCATGAGCCGGCTCCACGACGAGCACGGCGAGTGGCTCGAGCCGGCGCCGCTCCTCAAGCGGCTCGCCGAGCAGGGCAAGGGGTTCAGGGACTGGGCGAAGTGAGCTCCTCGTGACGTGTTCGCACGCGACCTTGCTGGCGACGGCCATGCTCGGACTGTCGCTGCAGGGCGGCGCACCTGACGGAGCTGCGCGCCGCGGTGTCAGCACTGCAGTGAGGCGAGAGGCCGCCGCGGCCTCAGCTTCGCGATGCGCGCCGCCATCCGAGCACGTCCATCGTCCTCGGCCGAGTCGGGCGGAGTAGGCGCGCATGTTCAGGCCCCGCGCGCGCGGTTACGACCTTATGCTGGAGCACGGTAAAACATCTGTATGGAGATAAGACGTGGTAAGGTTTGTCAATCATGGACCGTCTCCAGAACCCGTATCAGCCGGGCGCGGGTACGCGCCCGCCCGCGTTGATCGGTCGCGACGAGTTGATCGACGGGTTCGGTGTGACCCTGCGACGGACGTTGACCGGCAGGTCCGGCAAGAGCTGCATGCTCGTCGGCCTGCGAGGCGTCGGCAAGACGGTGCTCCTGAACCGATTCGCCGAGATCGCGGAAGCCGAGGGCGTGAAGGTCGGGTTCATCGAGGCGCCCGAGAACGGGGACTTCCGCACGCTGCTGGCGGTGCGGCTGCGGAGGATCCTGCTCGAGTGGAACAGCCGCGCCAGCCGGGCGGTCACCACCGCACTGGGCGTGCTCAAGTCGTTCACGCTTACGCTGAAGCTGCCGGACGGGGCGTCGTCGATCGCCGTCGGCGTGGATGCCCTTGCCGGGCGGGCCGATTCGGGACTGCTGGCGGAGGACCTGACCGATCTCCTCGTTGCGGCCGGCGAGGCCGCCGGCGCCTGCGATTCCGGCCTGATGGTGGCGGTCGACGAGGTCCAGTACCTGTCCGGCGACGAGCTCGCCGCTCTCGTCACGGCCATCCACCGGACGACGCAGCTCGGACTGCCGGTCATCCTGACCGGCGCCGGCCTGCCTCAACTGCCGGCGCTGGTCGGCGCCGCCCGGTCCTACGCCGAGCGTCTCTTCGAGTTCCCTGCCGTGAGCTCGCTGCCGCCGGAGGAAGCCGCCGCCGCCATCGCGGTTCCGGCCGGTGAGCTCGGCGTCGAGCTGACCTCTGCCGCGGTAGACCGCGTGGTGACGGAATCCGGCGGCTACCCCTACTTCCTGCAGGAGTGGGGCTATCACGTCTGGAACGCGGCGCCGGCGAACCCGATTACCGACGACGATGTCGCCGCGGCCCGATCGAGCGTCATCGATACGCTCGACCGCGACTTCTTCCGCGTCCGGTTCGACCGGTTGACACCCAAGGAGAAGGACTACCTCCGCGCGATGGCGATTCTCGGGCTTGGTCGCCATCGCTCCGGCGACATCGCGGCCGCGCTCGGGGTCAAGGTGGAATCGGTCGCTCCGCGCCGCTCCGGTCTCATCGCCAAGGGCATGATCTACAGCCCGGCGCACGGAGACACCGCGTTCACGGTTCCGCTGTTCGATCAGTTCCTGCTGAGAGCCATGCCGGACCGCTGAGCCCGTTCACGTCCCCCAACGCCCCTCATCCGGCGATGACTTCCGTTGTCCGGAGCCCGCCCGTCGCGCTAGATACTGACAGCAACCAGATCGGGAGAACGTCTCCGAATGGGACATGGGTACGAGCTCGTGATGAGTACCCAGCCCGCCCATGCTCCTCAGTCGGTTCCGCTTTCGCTCGTCCGACGCCGAGCCCGCCTGGTCGGCCGCCGTCGATCTCGGCAGACCGCGCTACAGCGCCCCCCACCGCCCCGGGGGCTCGGCCGGCGCTGTCCCCGCCAGAAAGCGGATCATGATAGCCTGCCGGGGGGTGTCCGGGAGCCGGCATGTGCCGGTTTCCGAACGGGAGGGCAGCCGCTTCCGACAGGTCGGGGCGCGCCGGAACGCGCGCCGAGCGGAGAGGAAGACGCATGCGAATCGCAGCGCAGTCTCTGATTCTGGCCGGCGCCCTCGCCGCGCACGGGCTGCCGGCCCACGCGCAGGAACCGTCGTTCACCCCGGTCACCGAGGCGATGCTGCTCGAGCCGGACCCCGCCGACTGGATCAACTGGCGGCGCACCCTCGACGGGTGGGGCTACAGCCCCCTCGACCAGATCGACACCGGCAACGCGCACCGGTTGCGCCTCGCGTGGTCGTGGGCCCTGTCGTCCGAGGGGCGGCCCGAGCCGAACCCGCTGGTCTACGACGGCGTGCTCTACGTCGCCAGTCCCCCCGGCATCGTCGAGGCCCTCGACGCCGCCACCGGCGAGCTGCGCTGGCGCTACCGGCACGAGCACGAGACCGACCTCACCGGCATCGTGACCACGCGGAACCTCGCCATCTACGACGACAAGGTCTACCTGACGACGGTCGACGCCCACATCGTCGCCCTCGACGCGCGGACCGGCGACGTCGTTTGGAACGTCGCCGGCGCCGACCACCGGCTCGGGTTCCGCTACACGGCGGGGCCCATCGTCGTCCGGGGCAACGTGATCGCGAGCACCAACGGCTGCGAGTGGTACCACGAGGCGAAGGAGATGCCCTGCTTCATCTCCGCGCGCGACGCGCAGACCGGCGACGAGGTGTGGCGCACGTCGACGGTGGCGCGCCCCGGCGAGCCCGGGGGGGACACGTGGGGCGACACGCCGCTGATGTTCCGCACCGGCGGCGACAGTTGGACGGCGGGCAGCTTCGACCCGAACACCAATCTCATCTACTGGGCGACGGCGCAGGCGAAGCCGTGGGCGCGGTTCCAGCGGGGGCACTCGGGGGACGCGCTGTACACCAACAGCGTGCTCGCCCTCGACCCGACGAGCGGGAACATCGTCTGGTACAACCAGCTCCTGCCCGGCGAGACCCACGACATGGACGAGACGTTCGAGAACCTCCTCGTCGACCACGACGGGGGGCGCTCGCTCTTCAAGATGGGCAAGCTCGCCATTCTCTGGGAGCTCGACCGCACGACGGGCCGCTTCCTCGCCGCCCACGACCTCGGCTACCAGACCATCCTCGACGTCCACCCCGAGACCGGCGCCGTCACCTACCGCCCCGGCATGATTCCCGAGGAGGGCGTGGAGCTCGAGTTCTGCCCGAGCATCGCCGGCTTCAAGAGCTGGCGCTCCATGGCCTACCACCCCGACACGCGGGCCTTCTACGTGCCCCTGCTCGTGAGCTGCGAGCGCACCACCTTCGGCCCGGGGCCGGAGCTCGTCGAGGGCGGGGGCGGCGTGGGCCTGTCGCGCCGCGCCCACCTGATGCACCCGGACCGGCCCGACGGGGTCGGCGAGCTCGTCGCGATCGACGTGTACGGGGAGGTCCTGTGGCGCCACCGCACCCGCACCGCCATGGACAGCGCGGTGCTCACGACGGGGGGCGGCCTGGTGGTGGCCGGCGACTGGGACCGGAACCTCTACGTGCACGACGCGCGGTCGGGCGACATCCTCTTCCAGACGCGGATGCCGAGCTCGGTGTCGGGGTTCCCCGTCAGCTACGCCGTCGGCGGGCGGCAGTACCTGGCGATTCCGGTGGGAACCGACCCCTCGCTGTGGAGCGGCATCTCGGGGCAGCTCACGCCCGACAAGCAGCGCCCCGACGCAGGGGGACACGGGCTCTTCGTGTTCACGCTGGCCGACGAAGAACCGTAGCCGGGACCGGCGCACGGCACCCACGGACCAGGAATCGCCGGAACGCAAGCCGCGGTATGATTCGCAGTCCAGATGCCGATGCGCAAGCGCAACCCCGGATCCGAAGGCGCCCCGCAGCCGCGCACGGACGGCGTCGAACTCGGCCAGGGATGGCGAGGACGACGTCACGCCGAAGCAGGCCCGCATGCAAGTGCGACGAGGCATCCGGTAGATCGCGTGTATGGCGTTCTCCACCGAGGCGAGAGCACGCACGACTACATCGAGGCGATTCGCGGACGGTGATCAATGCCGTCGACACGAGCGTCCTGCCGGACGGGGCAAGGAGCAGATCCATGAAACGACTGATCGGAGCCGCCATCCTCGCGATGGTCCTGACCGGCGGACTCGCCGGCGCCGAGGAGCGCGTGGACCGCAACGTGGTCTTCGGCATGTACTCCGGGCTCGCGCTGCTCATGGACGTCTACCATCCGGAGCAGCCGAACGGGTACGGCATCGTGTTCATCTCCGGCAGCGGCTGGACCCGCGAGCTCGGCCTCGACGCGACGCCGCTGAAGGAGACCGGGCAGGAGGACATCTACGCCGTCCCCCTCGCCGCGGCCGGCTACACGGTGTTCGCCATCAACCACCGCGCGTCGCCGCGGTTCCGGCATCCCGCCCATCTCGAGGACGCGCAGCGGGCGGTGCGCTTCGTGCGCCATCACGCGGCCGACTACGGCATCGACGCGGAGCGCATCGGGGCGATGGGCGGGTCCTCCGGCGGTCATCTCGTGAGCCTGCTCGGCGTGCTCGACGGGCACGGCGACGCCGACGACGCGAGCCCCGTGAACCGGGAGAGCGCGAAGGTCCAGACGGTGGTGGCGCGGGCCGCGCCGACCGACCTGACCCTCTCGTCGGCGGGGAGCAACCACCCGCTGTTCGGGTTCCGCCGCTCCGACCGCACCGACTCGGTCGAGTACCGGCGCTTCGTCGCGGCGTCGCCGGTGACCCACGTCACCGCCGACGACCCGCCGGTGCTGCTCATCCACGGCGACGCCGACGCCGTCGTGCCCTACCGCAACGCCGAGGTCATGAAGGCGGCGCTCGATAAGGCCGGCGTTCCCGTCGACCTGCTGCGCATTCCCGGCGCGGGGCACGGGCCGACGTTCCCCGGCGCGACGAACCCGCCCGACTACATCGGCGCCATGGTCGAGTGGTTCGACCGCCATCTGCCGCACCGTTGATGCCCGTAGTCGCGCCAGGTCGCGGGGGCGGCCTCCCGCTCGCGGACAACCTCCGCGGCCCGGCGCGACGCGGCGTCTCACCACGGACCCTGGAGCTGCCCTCGAACGAGCCTGCCCGTCCGGCCGACGACACGCCCCGGCATCGCGGCAAGAACGGGGCCGCGGCATGGGCAGCCCTCATGCAGGACAGTCACCTGACGACGTATCGGCGCCTGCTCGCCGAGCGCCGGCGCGCCGGCGACGCGTGGCGGCGGCAGGCGGACCGCCTGAGCCACGCGCGCCTGCTCACCTTCGCGGCGGGAGCCCTGGTCGCCGGGGGCGCGGCGTTCGGCGGTTGGGTGTCCGCGTGGTGGCTCGCCGCGCCGGTCGGCGCCTTCGCCGCCCTCGTCGTCTGGCACGACCGGCTGCTTCTCGCCGAGGCGCGCGCGTCGCGCGCCGTCGCCTGGTACGAGCACGGCATCGCGCGGATCGAGGATCGGTGGCCCGGGCGGGGACCCACCGGCGACCGCTTCGCCGATGCCGAGCACCTGTACGCGCAGGACCTCGACCTGTTCGGCGACGCTTCGCTCTTCCAGCTCCTGTGCACGGCGCGGACGCAGGCCGGCGAAGACACGCTGGCCGACTGGCTCAAGACGCCGGCCGGCCCCGCCGAGATCGCCGAACGGCAGGCGGCCGTCCGCGACCTGCGGCCGCGGGTCGCCTTGCGCGAGGAGATCAACGTCGCCGCCGAGGACATGCGGACCGCCGTGCGGCCGGCGCATCTCGCCGCGTGGGCCACCCGCGAGGACCAGCTCCAGGCGGTCTGGCCCCGATTGGCGGCCATCGGACTCACCGCGCTGATCGGGGCCGCACTGGCCGCCTGGCTCCAGGGCGGAACCACCCTCGGACCGCTGCTCGCGGCGCTGGTCGCCGCCGCCGTCTTCCGGTATCGCTTTCACGCGCGCACGACGCGCATCATGCACGGCGCCGACGAGCCTTCGCGCGAGCTGCTCGTCCTCGGGCAGGTGTGTCGCGTGCTCCGGGGCGAGTCGTACGGGGCGGCTCGGCTGCAGGCGCTCCACGCGTCCCTTGCGGCGCCCGACGGCGAGGTCTACGACGCCGCCCGACGGCTTCGTCGCGTCGTCGAATGGCACGACTGGCAGCACAACATCATGTTCCTGCCCGTCGCCGTGCTCCTGTTCTGGGACCTGCACTGCGCGTTCGCGGTCGAGGCGTGGCGGCGGCGGCACGGCCCGCGCGTCGCCGGCTGGCTGCGCGACACCGGCGAGTTCGAGGCGCTCGCGGCGCTCGGCACCTACGCCTGGGAGCACCCCGCCGATCCGTTTCCCGAGATCGCCGACGCCGGCGATCGGCCGGTGTACGAAGCCGAGCGCCTGTCGCATCCCCTGCTGCCGGCCGACGCCGCGGTCCCGAACGACGTCGTCCTCGGCGAGGCCCCCCGGGTCCTGATCGTCAGCGGCTCCAACATGTCGGGCAAGACCACGCTGCTGCGATCGGTCGGCATCAACGCGGTCCTCGCGCTGATGGGCGCCCCGGTGCGCGCCGCCCGCCTGCGCCTGTCGCCCCTGACCCCGGGCGCGACGCTTCGCATCGAGGACTCCCTGCAGGCGGGCCGGTCCCGGTTCTACGCCGAGGTGCTCCGCCTGGGCCGGATCGTCGCCGCCGCGCGCACCGGCCCCATGCTGTTCCTGCTCGACGAGCTCTTCCACGGCACGAACTCCCACGACCGCCGCGACGGCGCGCACGGCCTGCTCCGCTCGCTGATCGAGCTGCCCACCCTCGGCCTCGTGACCACCCACGACCTGTCGCTGGCCGAGATCGCCGACGGGCTGGCGCCGGCCGCGCGCAACGTGCACTTCGACGACCACCTGGCCGCTGGAGAGATGCACTTCGACTACCGCCTCAAGCCGGGGCCGGTCACGCGCAGCAACGCCCTCGCGATCATGCGCGCCGTCGGCCTCGACGTCCCCGCGGCCGACGCTCCTGAACGCCCCCGCCCACAGTCGGCGCCTACTGTCTCTGCGAAGGGGCCGTGAGGGACGGCGCCGAATCGACTATCGTTGGAGAAGGCTGTTTTCGGGGCGGCTGGGAAGAGACTGGAGACCATGGGCCTGTTCAGAGTGGCGTGCGAGCTCGAGAATTACCGGGATCGGACCAAGTCGGTCCGCGTGCCCGACGTCATCGTCGACACCGGCAGCGAAATGACCTGGATCGGTCAAGAGCACCTCGATCGGATCGGCATCGAGCCCGAGAAGAAGGACCTGCGCTTCGTCATGGCCAACGGCCAGGAGATCGTGCGCTCGATCGGATTCGCGGTGGTCCGCGCCGGCGGAACGCTGACGGTGGACGAGGTCGTGTTCGGGCAGCCGGGCGATCTGCAGTTGCTCGGCGCGCGGACGCTGGAGGGCCTGAATCTGAGGGTGGACGCCCGCGGCAAGAAGCTGGTGGCGGCCGGCCCCATCATCGTCGCCGGCAACACGCCCGTAGCAGCCCGCGGCGAAACCCCGCCGTGCACCGACCGCAGCGAGACGCCCGCCTGACAGGGCGCCACGAGGGAGAATACGCGGCCGCCGCGCACCGGCCGTTCCGCGCGGCGGACACGCGTCAGAAGCTGTACCCGTCCGGCGAGTACGCGACGGCGCCCGGGAAGTGCACGTTCTCGATGATGGAGCGCCCCATGTAGACGGGTGAGGTCGCGGTCCGGTTCCGGGCCAGGGCCCGCATGAACGCGTTCTCTTCCTCGGGGGCGGGGATGCCCGCCTCCAGGCAGGCGCGGACGATCCCCGCCATCTCCTCCGGCTCGTCCCGTTGCGGGTAGTGGCCGGCCGTCGGCAGCAGCCAGTAGCTGCTCTCCACCGCCCGCTTGTCGAGGTACTCGTACCAGATGTGGTTGCCGATGCGGGGCGGGTTCACGGTGTCGAGAAGCCCCCAGATGAGCGCGGTCGGTATCGGGCTCTCCCGCAGGTTGTCCAGCCAGCGGTACTCGTTCGCGGTCCTCTCCAGCAGGTACTTGCCGACGTAGAGCCGCGCGCCGATCCCGTCGTTGAACGCCTGGATGTCGGCGTTGGCGACCTGTTGCGGCGTGCCCTCCGTCACCCGGGGCCGGGCCTGCTGCTCCCGGATCAGCTCGGGGCCGCGCACCGCGTGCTGGATGTCGTACTGGCCCTGGAAGAGGTTGGCGAGGGGAAGGAAGAGCCCGCCGTTGGAGATGAAGTGATAGGTGATCTCGTAGGCCTTCTCGTCGAGGGCGAGGTAGTTGCCCAGAAAGGCGAAGCCGACGCTGCCGCCGCGGTCGTGGGTCAGGAGATTGAACCGCGTCAGTCCCACGATCTCGCGGACGAAATGGTCGACGAGCTTCGCGTCGTCCTCGAGCATGTACGAGTAGCCGTCCTGGGGCTTGTCCGAGAAGCCGAAGCCGGGGAAGTCGAGGATGGCGACGAAGTAGTCGTCCTCCAGGAAGGGGATCATCTCCCGGAAGTCGAAGCTCGACGTGGGATAACCGTGCAGCAGCACCAGGGCCGGGTTGGCGCGGTCGCCGAAGGTCCGGTGGAAGACCCTCACCCGGCGGCCCTCGTTGTTGGGGGTCGTCGAGGTCCAGTCGAAGTAGTCGCCAGCGCGATACCACGCTTCGGCGAGAGGGGAGTAGAAATTGAAGCCGAGCGCCTGCGAGCCGCCCGCGGTACCGCTAGCGTAGCCGGAACTCGCCAGCGCCGGGCTCGCGGCCGCGAGCTTCAGGAATGATCGTCTGTCCATGGTATGGGCCTCTTGGTAGTTCAGTTGGTGGCATCGGGTCCCGACCGTGCGGCGTCCGCGGGCAGCTCCGCCAAGTCCACGAGCTCGACCCCGTCGAACCGCCTGAAGTCGCTCACGTCGGCCGTCACCAGGCGGGTCAGTCCGTGCTCCTGCATTGTCGCCACGACGTTGGCGTCGTGAAGCCGCTTGCCCGTGCACGCTGTAGTCCGGACGATCTGGAGCAGGCGAGCGGCCACCCCTCGGTTCTCTTCGAGGACCGTGCTGCGGCCCACGATCGCCTCGGCGTTGCGCACCGCGGCCGGCCGAGACAACCCGAGCCCGTTGGCGTCGACCGACCGCGTGCAGACGACGAGAAACTCGCGCACGATCTGACCGCTGACGCACAGGGCAACGCCCCGGTCAGGCAGCACGTTCAGCACGTGGAGCGCCTGCGCATGCAGCTCGCGCCGCCGGTCGACGGCGCTCAGCAGCACGTTGGTGTCGCAGAACAGCCGTTCACCGGCCGTCATCACCGTAGATGTCCTCACGCTTCCAGGGCCGGTCGCCTCCGATGTCCGCGTGGTGGAGTCGAATGGGGCCGTAACCTCCCTCCGGGGGCGCTGCCCGCGCCGCCTCGACGAGAATCTCCCGCACTTCGCCCTGAACGGATCGATGATGCGCCCGAGCCCTGCGCTTCAGCGCCCGCATCGTCTCATCGGTCAGATCGCGCACGTGAATGCCAGGCATGGTGTCATTATGACACCTACCCGCCCAGGAGGCACAACACCTCGGCGTGCGGGCTCCCGGTTCCGGACCCGGCACTATAATCCCACTGGTGAGCTTGAACACCGGCACGGACGGCATATCGCATCCGCGGAACGGACGCGGCGGGAGCACGCGTCGCCGGCCGGCGTTCGGGACCGGTCTGCTGGCGGCTGCACTGGGGGCAGGCCTGCCCACGGCGCCCGCCTCGGCGCAGGAACCACCCGGGCTCGACGAGGTCATCGGCCGGGCCGCGGCCTACGTGGCCGAGTACGTGGACGTTCTCTCGAACGTGGTGATGGAGGAGGACTACCGGCAGACCCACTACCGGGACAACAGCGCCAACCCGGCCCACTCGCAGCTCGTGTCCGAGTTCCTGCTCATGCGGGTGGACGAGGGGGGCCAGTGGGTCGGCTTCCGCGACGCCGTCGAGCTCAACGGCCGGGAGCTCGAGAACCGGGGGAACCGTCTGGTGTCGCTGCTCGCCGACGGCCGGGCGAGCGCCATCGCCCAGGCCCGCCGCATCAGCGAGGAGAGCGCCCGCTACAACCTGGGCGAGACCGGCCGCACGTTCAACGTGCCCACCTACTCCCTCTTCTTCCTCCATCCCGCCAACGTCGATCGGTTCGACTTCGAGTGGATGCGCACGGGACGCGCGGGCTGCGCCGGCGTGGACACGGCCTGGGACGTGAGCTTCCAGGAGGTCGCGTACCCGACGATAGCGCGCGGCTTCCAGGGCATCAGCCTGCCGGCCCGCGGGCGTTTCTGCCTCGACCCCGAATCGGGCCGGGTGATCGAGACCGAGTTCGAGCTGCGCCACCCCGAGGTCCGCGGCGCGCGGCCGGCGACCGAGGCCTCCGCCCGGGTGACGTTCGGGCTCGAGCCGCGGCTGAACCTCTGGGTCCCGGTCGAGATGCAGGACAGCGTCGAGGAGGACGACGGCCGGCGCACCGTCGGCACCGCGCGGTACCGCAACTACCGGCAGTTCGACGTCACGGTGTCGGAGAACACGGACCCGCCCCCGGGCGGGAACGGCGGCCCGCGGTGACCCCGCCGGCGGATTCGGCGGCAGCCCCATGACCAACGACGAGAACGGCTTTATCGACCTCAGCCAGCGCATGTCGCGGCTGCCTCCCTACATGTTCGGCAGCATCAACGCGCTGCTCGCGAGCAAGCGCCGCGCCGGCATCGACGTCATCGACATGGCGATGGGCAACCCCACCGACGCCACCCCGCAGCCCATCGTCGACAAGCTCTGCGAGGTGGTCAACGACTCGCGGAACCACCGCTATTCGGCCGCGGCGGGGCTCTACAACCTGCGCCGCGAGGTGGCGAAGTACTACGACAAGCACTGGGGGGTCCGCCTCGACCCGGAGAAGGAGGTCATCGCCACCATCGGCTCGAAGGAGGGGTTCAGCCACCTCTGCCTCGCCCTCCTCGGCCCCGGCGACACCGCGCTGGTGCCCGCCCCGTCGTTCCCCATCCACGCCTACGCCGTGGTCCTCGCGGGCGGCAGCTACCTCGGGGTGCCCGTCGCCGACGACGAGGTGTTCCTGAAGCGGGTCAGCGAGACATCGAGCCAGCTCTCGCCCGGGCCCAAGGTCCTCTTCCTCAACTATCCGCACAACCCCACCGCGCACTGCGTGGCGCCGGAGTTCTTCAAGGAGGTCGTGGCCATCGCGCGCCGGCACGAGCTCATCGTCGTGCACGACTTCGCCTACGGGCAGGTCTGCTTCGACGACTACCGGGCCCCGAGCTTCCTCGCGACCCCCGGCGCGATGGAGATCGGGGTCGAGTTCACCACCATGTCGAAGACGTTCAACATGGCGGGCTGGCGCATCGGCTACTGCGCCGGCAACCCGACGATCATCGGGGCGCTGGGCCAGATCAAGGGGTACTACGACTACGGCATCTTCCAGGCCATCCAGATCGCCTCGATCATCGGGCTGCGCGAGTGCGACGAGTTCGCGCACGAGCAGGCCGCCCGGTACCAGGAGCGGCGCGACACCCTGGTGGACGGGCTGCGGCGCATCGGCTGGGCCGACCTCGACGCCCCGCGCGCCGGCATGTTCGTGTGGGCGCCCCTGCCCGAGCGCTTCCGCGCCATGGGCTCGATGGAGTTCGCGCGCCGCCTGATGGACGACGCCGAGGTCGCGGTGTCGCCGGGGCGCGGCTTCGGCCCCGAGGGCGAGGGCCACGTGCGGCTCGCCCTCATCGAGAACCGCCAGCGCCTGCAGCAGGCGGTGCGGAACATGAGGCGCGCGTTCCAGAAGTGGTCGGAATCGCCATCACCGGAGCCGGTGGCGGAGACCCGCGCGGGCTGATGCCCCGGCGCGAAGCAGCGCCGGACCGGCCGCGACCAGGACCGTCAGCACGAGGATGGCGGCGGCGACCGGTCGGGTCAGGAATACCGTCGGGTCGCCGACCGAGATCGCCATCGCCCGTCTGAACTCCTGCTCGAGCAGCGGCCCCAGCACCACCGCCAGTACGATCGGCGCGAGGGGGACGGCGTGCCGCCGCAGGGCGACGGCCAGGACCCCCAGCCCGTAGGCGACGGCCACGTCGAAGAGGTTGTTGTTCAGGGTGTAGACCCCGAGGGTCGAGAACGCCAGCACCGCCGCGAAGAGCAGCGGCCGCGGCACCCGCAGCAGGCGCACCCACAGCCCGATCAGGGGCAGGTTCAGCACCAGCAGCAGCGCGTTCGAGACGTAGAGGCTGGCGATGAGCCCCCACACGAGGGTGGAGTCCTGCGTGAACAGCAGCGGCCCCGGCTGCAGCCCGTAGAGCTGGAACGCCGCGAGCATGACCGCGGTGGTGCCCGACCCCGGCACCCCGAGGGCGAGCAGAGGGACGAGGCTGCCCCCGGCGCTGGCGTTGTTGGCCGCCTCGGGTGCCGCGACCCCCTCGATGGCGCCGCGGCCGAAGCGGTCGGGACGGCCCGCGGCCCGGCGCTCGGCCGCGTACGACAGGAAGCTCGCCACGGTGGCCCCGGCCCCGGGGAGGACGCCGGTGAAGAACCCGATGAGGGTGCCGCGGGTCCAGGCCGGCCACGACCGCCGCCATTCCTCGCGCGTCATCCGCACCGGCCCCGCCACCGCCGCCCGCGCCTCACCCGCGGCCCGCCGCGCCGCCGCGTACCAGAACACCTCGCCGACCGCGAAGAGCCCCACCGTCACCACCACCACGTTCATCCCCCCCAGCAGCCCCGCCACCCCGAAGGTGAAGCGCGGCTGCCCCGTCTGGCCGTCGATGCCGACGGTCCCGAGGGCCAGCCCGAGGCAGATGGCGAACGCCCCCTTGGCGCGGGAGCCGCCGGACAGCCCCCCGAGGGCGGTGAGGGCGAAGAGCATCAGCGCGCAGTACTCGGCGGGGCCGAACCCCAGCGCGACCTCCACGAGGGCCGGGGCCAGGAGCATCAGCATCGCGGTGGCGAAGGTGCCGGCGACGAACGAGCCGACGGCGGCGGTGGCCAGGGCCGCGCCCGCCCGCCCCTGCCGGGTCATCTCGAACCCGTCGAGGGCGGTCATCACGCTCGACGCCTCGCCCGGCATCCGCACCAGGATCGATGTCGTCGACCCGCCGTACATCGCGCCGTAGTAGATGCCCCCGAACAGGATGAACGCGCCGACCGGCGGGAGGCCGAACGTCAGCGGCAGCAGCATCGAGATGGTGAGGGCGGGGCCGAGGCCGGGCAGGACCCCGATGGCGGTGCCGAGGGTGACCCCGACGAACCCCAGCAGCAGGTTCGCGGGCGCGAGGGCGGCGCCAAAGCCGACCGCGAGCTGATCGAGGAGCAGCGTCAAGACCTCACCTCACCGCCCCGACCGAGCCGGCAGCAGGTTCGCGGACGCGAGGGCGGTGCCGCAACCGACCGACCGCGGCAGCACGTTGGCGGGCGTGAGGGCGGCACCGAAGCCGACCGCAGGCCGAATCGGAGAGAAAGCTCAAGGCCTCGACCTCAGCCGAAGGGCCCCGCGGGCAGGCGGATGCCGAGCAGCACCCGGAATCCCAGGTACGCCGCGCCGGCGATCACGACGCCGGCCGCGAGGTCGCGGCGCCAGGCGCGGCTGCCGAGGGCCCGCGACTCGGCCACGATGAACCCGGTGGTGGCCAGAGGGTAGCCGAGCGGCCCGAGGCACGCCAGGTAGGCGAGAAAGACGAGGGCGCTGATGGCCGCCGCCCGCCAGTCGATCGCCGCCGGGTCGGCCGGGGGTCCGGGGCGGCACCCGATCCAGAGCGCCGAGGCGGCGAGGCCGGCGCCGATCGCGAGCGGGAACGTGCGGGGTCCCACGAGGTCGTAGCCCCCGGCCGGGGCGGCGATGGTCAGGCCGGCCGCGAGATAGCCGCCGCTCGCGGCGAGGGCCGCCGCCGCGAAGGCCCGGTCCGAGGTCATCGGCGGCACCGCCGGCTACCCCGCCGGCCCCGCGAGGCCTATCGAGCGCAGGATCTCGTCGGCGGCGGCGGTCTCCTCCTCGAGGAAGCGCTCGAAGTCGGCGCCCGCGAGGAAGCTGTCCTCCCAGTCGTTCCTGCGCAGGATGTCCCGCCAGGCGTCCGACGCCCGCAGCCGCGCCAGCGCCTCGATGAGCCAGGCGCGGCTCTCGTCGTCGATGCCGGGCGGGGCGAGGACGCCCCGCCAGTTCGCGATCACCACGTCGAGCCCACTTTCTCGGATGGTCGGGACGTCGCTCCCCGGGATGCGCTCCGCCGACGACACCGCGAGCACGCGCATGCGGCCGCCCTCGGCGTGGGCCTTCCACTCGCCGAAGCCGGAGATGCCCGCGGTGACGTGCCCCCCCATCACCGCCACCGCCGCCTCGCCCCCGCCCGAGTGGGCCACGTAGTTCACGCGGGTGGGATCGACGTCGGCGGCGAGGGCGAGCAGGCCGGCCAGCATGTGGTCGATGCCCCCGGCCGATCCCCCGGCCCAGCTCACCCGCTCGGGCTCGGCCCGGAAGTCCTCGATGAGGTCGGCGAGGGTCTGGTGGGGCGAGCCGGCGGGCACCGCGACCACCTCGTACTCGTCGAGGAGCCGCGCGAGGGGCACGGCGTCGTCGATCGAGACCGGCGAGCGGTTGGTGCGGATGGACCCCAGCATGACCTGCCCGAACACCATCACCGTGTGCGGGTCGCCGCGCTGGCGGGTCACGAGGTCGGCGAGCCCGATGGTGCCGCCGGCCCCGCCGCGGTTGACCACCTCGACCGGCACCCCGAGGATGCCGGCCTCGGTCCACACCTGCTGGATCTGGCGGGCGGTCTGGTCCCAGCCGCCGCCGGGGTTGGCGGGGGCGAGCAGGGTCAGCGCCCCCCGCGGAAACCCGGCCGCCGTCGGCGCCAGCGCGCCGGCCGGCCGTTCGTCGCGCACGCCGCCGGCGCACGCCGCGAAGACCGCCGCGAAGAGGACGACGGCACAGCAACCGGCGCGGGGCCGTCGACGGAGCGACTGGGGTTCCCGGCCGTACGCCTTCACGGGATCCTGTGGCACGAGCGCACTGTATCAGGACCGGCGGCCGTCCACATCCCCAATTCCGCCCCGGCAACGGGCGACACGACGCCCGCGCTGCGTCGGGCGTCGCGGCAAGCGGCACCGTGCAGAACCTGCGGCCAGACTGCGCCGGGCGCCGTCACCTGCCCCCGGAACGCCGTAGTCCCGGCACGGGCCGGACGCGCGGCGGAACGAAACGCCCCCTTCACACGGAACGTCTATGATGAACGGAACATCGCCGCGTACATTCGTCACCTCGAAGGGAGATCCGTCATGAAGCGACTCGCGCTGCTCGTCCTCGGCATCGCCGCCGCCGCAACCGCCGCCCACGCGCAATCGAACGCCGAGCTCATCGAGGGCGCCCTCGCGGCCGCCCCGGTCCGGGCCCGCGACGCCGCCGCCGTCATCCAGTGGAACGCCGACTTCACCTACGAGACGCTCAAGGAGGGCACGAACCGGCTCGTCTGCTACCACCGGTCCGACGAGGCCCGGCGGCAGCCCTTCGCGGTGCAGTGCACGAGCGTCGGCAACCTCGAGCGCGTCGCCCAGAGCCGGCAGTTTCGGGCCGAGGCGGGGCAGGACGCGGCGGCCGAGCGCGCCATGGTGGACGCGGCCGAGCGCGACGGCACCCGCGTGCCGCCCGAGTTCGGCTCGGTGTTCATCTCGATGAACGGCCCCGACCAGGCCAGCGCCCGCACCCACACCACCATCGCGGTGCCCGGCGCCACCCCCGACTCGCTCGGCCTGCCGGACAACCCCGGCCAGGGCGGCGCCTGGCTCATGGCCGTCGGCACCACCACCGCCCACATCATGATTCCGGGCCACTAGACCGGCCGGAACGCACGACCGGCCCCGCCGGCCCCCGGCCGGCATCCGCCGATGGGGCTTGGCGGGGCCCGCCGTCAGCCGCGGACCTCGTCCTTCTCGATGCGGCCGTCGACGAGGCGAACGAGGCGGCGCGCCCGCGCCATCACCCGGGGGTCGTGGGTCGAGAAGAGGAAGGTGACCTGCTGCTCGCGGTTCAGGGTCTCCATCATCTCGAGCAGCGCGTCGGCGGTCGTCGAGTCGACGTTGGCGGTCGGCTCGTCGGCCAGCACCACGGCCGGCCCCGCCGCGATCGCCCGCGCGATGGCGACCCGTTGCTGCTGCCCGCCGGAGAGCTCGGACGGGCGCCGGTCCTCGAGCCCCTCGAGCCCGACGCGGGCCAGCAGCTCCATGACCCGCGACCGTCGCTCCTCCTCGGCCACCCCCTGCACCGCCATCACGATCTCCGCGTTCTCGTAGGCGCTCAGGATCGGCAGCAGGTTGTAGGCCTGGAATACGAAGCCGATGCGGTCGCGGCGCAGGTGGCTCAGCTCCTGGCGGGACAGCGTCCCGAGGTCCGCGCCCTCCAGGCGGACGGTCCCCGAGGTCGGCGTGTCCAGCGCGCCGATGAGGTTGAGGGCGGTCGTCTTGCCCGAGCCCGACGGACCGCAGATCGCGGTGAACTCGCCGCTCCCCACCGCCATCGTCAGCCCGCGCAACGCCTCGACCTGCTGGTCGCCCTGTTGGTAGACCTTGGTGACCTCCTTCAACTCCACGACCGGGTCGGTACCGTTGTCACCGCTCATCAGGGATCACCTCTCGGGGTCTCCTGCAACGTGAGGCTTCGCCGCAGCTCCTCAGACCACCCGAATCGTCTCCACCGGATCGGCGTGCCCCGCCTTCCAGGCCGGATAGACCCCCGACAGCATGATCGCAGCCAGGGCCGAGACGCCGATGAGGACCACGCTCTCGCCGTAGATGCCGACCTGCATGGTCGTCGACATGCCGACGCCGGCGACCTCCATCTGCTCGGCCGGGATCAGGCCCGACACGTCGATGCCGGTCGAGGCGAGATAGAGGTACGGCCCGATGGTGACGAGGGCGGCGCCGGCGAGGCCGACGACGGCGAGCCACGCGCTCTCCAGCATCACGAGCCGGAAGAGCTGCGACGGGCTGAACCCGACGGCGAGCATGATGCCGAACTCGCGCAGCCGCTCCATCACGCTGACGAAGAGGGTGTTGAAGATGCCGGCGGCCACGAGCACCGCGAGCAGCAGCATCATGACCTTCGCGCCGCCGACCTTCATGGCGATGAACACCGCCAGGTCCGGCTGCAGCTCGTGCCAGGGCAGGACCGCGACGCCGGCCGGGGCCCCGGCCGCGAGGTCCGCCAACACGCGGTCGGTGACGCGCTGATCGTCGACGAACGCGGCGACCTGGATGGCCTCGTCGGGCCCGAAGCCGATGGTCTCGCGCAGGGTGCCGATGGGCAGCAGGCAGATGCCCCCGTCGACGCTCGGCGAACCGGTGCGGATGATGCCAGTGACGCGGGCGAGGTCGCTCACGATCTCGCCCTCCCGGTCGGTCAGGGTGTAGACGACCCTCGACCCCAGCTCGACGTCGAGGTTCGAGGCGAGCCGCTCGCCCAGGATGATGCCGCGGTCGTGGGACGACGCGAAGAACTCGCCCTCGACCACCGCCTCGAGGAGCGACAGGGTCTCCTCGTCCTCGTCCTCGGGAGAGACGGCGATGAAGCCGGCGCCGACGTTGTCGCGCGCCGTCGACAGCATGTTGAACCCGGTGATGCGCTCGACGACCCGGATGACCCGGGGGTTGCCCTCGGCGAGGCGCGTCAGCTCGCCGGTCCCCGACACGGGGCGCGACAGGGTGGGGCTGTCCAGGTACTCCGGGTGCTGGTAGGTCACGTGACCGGCGCCAAGCCGGGCCGCGAGCCGGATCATGTCCTCCCAGTTCCGGTCCTGCATCGCCATCATGATGACGGCGAGGAAGACGCCGAAGACGATGGCCGAGAGGGTGATGACCGTGCGGCGGCGGTTCCGCCACAGGTTGCGCCACGCCATCTTCGCGAGACTGCTGCCCTTCATCGTCCACCTCTCTTCCCTGCTTCCGGGCCTGCCATTCGCCTCCGCCGGAACCGCCGCCGCCACGGGTCGTGGCTCACTGATGCCGCATCGCCTCCACCGGGCTGATCCGGGCCGCCTTCAGGGCGGGGTAGATCACCGCCAGGAGGACCAGCACGACGAGGGTCATCGTCGGAATGACGAACGCGGCCGACGACGCCGACGCCCGCCACACCGTCGCGAACGTGGAGCCCATGACCGTGACTCCGCCGAGCGCGCCGGTGTCGATGCCGAACTCGCTCAGGTACCAGAGCATCGGGACCGTGAGGATCATGCCCGCCACGAGGGCGAGGCCGGTCTGCAGCGCGCTCTCGACGAAGATGAGGGCCAGCACCTGGCGCGGCTCGACCCCCAGCGCCTTGAGCACCCCGAACTCGCGGATGCGCTCGAACACCGCCATCAGCATCGCGTTCAGGATGAGGATGGCGATGACGATGTAGACGACGGCGGAGATGATGCCAATCGCCGCGCGGGCCGAGTCGAGGTAGGTCGCGATGGTCGGCACCAGCGACCGCCACGACCGCGTGTCGAGGCCGGGGGCCAGACCCTGCGCCGCTTCCAGCGCCGCGTCCAGATCGAGCTCGTCCGGCTTGCGCACCACGATCTCGTGCGCCCCCGACGGCATGAAGAAGAGCTCGCGGAACGCCCCTTCGGTGAGGAAGACGGCGGCGCGGTCGACGCCGTCGCTGACGGTGCCGAGGATGCCGCGCACCGTGTAGAGATCGTTGGCGATGCCGCCGTCGGTGGCCTGGCTCAGCACCACCAGCTCGTCGCCGAGGGCGAGGTTGAGCGACCGGGCGAGCCGCCGCCCCACCACGACGCCGAACGGATCGCCATCGTCGAGCCACGCCCCCTCGGCAAGCCGGGTCGGGATGACGCTGACGCGCGCGTCGTCCTCGACGTTCACGCCGCGCAGCGACGCGCCGGCGGCCGAGTCGTGCGCCGCCGCGAGCCCCGCCCCGACGAGGCGGGCGCTCGCCCGGAACCCCGCCGCATCCAGCCTGCCGAGCAG
Organism: Vicinamibacterales bacterium; assembly: GCA_965204675.1. Taxonomy (GTDB): domain Bacteria; phylum Acidobacteriota; class Vicinamibacteria; order Vicinamibacterales; family UBA8438; genus JAJEEA01. The sequence continues at coordinate 1,515,809 of OZ242003.1, read as the reverse complement.
CGCGTCGACGTCGTCGACGACCGTGTAGAGCGACGGGTCGTCGAGATACGTCGGCGCGTGGATCTGCAGGTCGCCGAGGTCGATCTCGACGATGGTCTCCTCCATGTCGTTCAGCATCCCCTCCATCATGGCCATGTAGACCACCATGGCGAAGAGCCCGAGGGTCATCGCGCCCACCGTGACCGCCGTCCGCCGGCGGTTGCGCCCGATGTTGCGCCACGCCATCTTCAGGATGCCCATGTCACGAAACCGGTGCAGAACGGCTCACGATAGCACCGTTGGTCGAGGATGCCCAAGCCCGACCGCACACCGAGCGCGCGGCATTACGCAGAGGCCGGGCGACGGGGCGCTGGGCGACCCCGAACTCCCGGCGGCGAGTGTGTGCGCGCCAGACACATTGTTATTGACACTCCTGATCTGACACTTTACGCTTGTGGACATGAAGACCCGCAAGGTCCAGGTCACGCTTGACGAAACGCAGTACGCCTCTCTGCACGGAGTCGCGACCCGAAACGGACGGAAGCTCGCCGCCGTCGTCAGGGAGGCCATTGAGCAGTACTGCGTCGAGCCCGAGACCAGACGCCGCCAGCTCGCGGCCATCGACGACCTCTACGCAATGGAGCCGGCGCCCGCCCCGGCGGACTGGGCGCAGTGGAAGCGGGAGTACAGCCGACTCAAGACCGGAGAGCGCGCATCCGATCCCGACGACTCCCGAGGCGCCGCGGAGACCGCGGACAAGCCGCGGTCAACGATGCCGAGCCGATGATGGTCGATGCGGAAACGGTCTTCGTCGACACGAACGTCTTCATGTACTTGGCGGGCGACGATCCGGCACGCCGCAACCGGTGCCGATCGGCCCTGCAAGCGGCAGTCGAGCAACGCGTGACGCTCACGACGAGTGCCGAGGTGCTGCAGGAGATCCTCCACCGCTACTTCTCGATAGGCCGTCCCGCCAGCGCTCGCACCGTCTACCGGGCCGCGACGGAGATCTGCGCCGAGATCGTGCCAATCACCGAGCGGCACACCGCGCGAGCGCTGGACCTGCTCGCGCACTACCCCCGGTTGTCCGCCCGAGACGCGGTGCACGTGGCGACCATGGAGGATCGGGGAATCCGCCGAATCCTCTCGACGGACCGGGACTTCGACGCGCTCGAACTCGTGGAACGGATCGATCCCGTGGCGACCGACGGACCCTGACCCGCCAAGTCCCGGGCGCGGCTACGGCCCCACGAACGCGCGGCCGGCTTCCTCTCCATCAGCCCGGCGTAGAAGTCGTTCCCCCTTGTCGTCGACGACGATGAAGGCGGGGAAGTCCTCGCTCTCTATCCGCCAGATCGCCTCCATGCCCGGCTCGGGGTACTCGTGCACGCCCCACCCCCCATTCACAGCCCAGCACCCTGTCCCTTCCACCGCCCACCGCCACCGACCACGTTCAACATTGACAAGCCGGATCGTTTGCTGATCGCCCGCATCCCGCACACGCTTCATAATACGTCTTCTCGTACACTTGCTCTTCCGGCGGATCACGCTGCACACTAAAATAGTACCGTTTGTATGTGTACAGAAACTCGCCAGGAACCAGCCTGTCATCCACCCGATCCGCCACATTGCCTCGTACCGTGATGGCGCCCCTCGCCTCCGCTCCCCCCTTTTCATCGTCGCCGTCTGCCGTTGTCCCGCCGACATCCCCCTTTCGCCCTCCCTCCGGGAACTCCAGCCCGAACTCCAGGTCGTGAATCTCGCAGCGGTCCTCATCTCGCGCGTTCAGCGAGCGCGCGTGCGCCCCGAGAATCAGATCGTCATCGACCCGAACTCCGAGTTCCAAGCGCTCCCCAAACGCCCGCGCCCTCTCATCCACCCTCACGGTCACGACCTCTAGCGGCACTCGCCGGTCGCCCTTCCTCACTCCTCCTCCTGTCTTCACCGGCGCGCAAATCTGAAACTTCGCTGTACCGTCCCGAGGATCCGTGCAGTACAGATGGAAAACCTCCTCCTGGACGTCCCCCTCCTTCGGCATCGCCGTCCCCGCCTTCACCAAGGGCAAATATGCCTCCCGCGCCAGTAGCAGCTCCACGCTCTTCGCCAACGTCAACCCGACCCCATCCGACGCAATTCTTGCCGCGCCCTCCGCCACCAGCGTTGCTGTCCCGTCCGGAATCTCCACTCGCCCAGCTCCGAACCACTCGTGCAGCCGCCGTCGAACTGCCGGCATATTTGACATGCCACCCGTCGCCAAGCAAAGCGCGACCTGCTCCGGAGAATAGTCTGCCTCTGCCAGTATGCTCTCTATGCGTCTGAACCCCTTCTCAAGCAGGGGTCCCACGATCTTCTCCATCGCATCCCGATCCAACGTGTGATCGAAATCCTCATCCTCCGCACCAACAAAAAAATCCGCCACGTGGATCTCCACCGTCGGTCGGGAGGTCAAATCGATCTTGCCTCGTTCGCACCGATCCAACAGCCGCTCTCGTGCCCCTTGCCGCACTTCTACCGCATCACCCAATCCCTTTGCCGCCCGCACATTGCGCTCAAGCCGGTGCATCACCATCTCGTCAAAGACGTCCCCTCCCACCTCATCCGTGCCATCGTTCCTGATCTGTACCACAGCCCCGTTCTTCACCCGACACAACGTCAAGTCCAGCGTCCCGCCACCCCAATCAAACACTAGCACAAGCTTCCCGTCATAACGACCTAGAGCCGCCGCCAAATCTTCCCTTCGGAAAAAGCCGTACAATGCCGCGAACGGCTCTTGAATGAACTGAACAATACGCAGTCCTGCGCGCTTGAACGCATCGCGAAGCGCGCGCCGCCTCACGCCATCCATATCTACTGGGATTGTAACGACGGCGCCATCGACTCTTCCCAAATCTCTCGCCCGCACCCCGCCGCTCGCCCTCGCCTGCTCCAACACGTGGCCAACAAGATCCGCCACCATCTCTACAGGACTCCGTTCCACCCCCTCAACTGTGACTCCATCACGTCCGAGGTACCTCTTCGGTGATCGCACAATGTTCCGGTACACGCCCAAACCGGCTTGCGCAAGTCGCTGCTTCGCTTCCCGACCCAAGATCTTTCGCCCACCCTCGTAACACACTACCGAGGGAATCGGCCGTTCTTCTTCGTCCAGGAAATTCACTACTCGTCTTCCGCGCACGACAGAAATGAGACTATTGGTTGTACCGAAGTCGAAGCCAACGATTTTCATATGCTCATCACCTCCGCAAGCGCTCCATTTCCCGCCGCAAGCTATCCAACACCCTCTCCGCGTGGTCCACCATGACGCCCACCTTCGGTGGATCGCGCTTCAGTGCATGCAAACCGTCCTCCAGCATCGACACTTCTTCCCGCAGTCGACGCAAGACGCCTCCCCGCAACTGTTGATACTCATCCGTCCACGCCGAGGCCTCCTCCGCTCGCGCCCCTCGCTCTCGTTCCAACTGCCCCTTCAGAACCCCGTTGTTCTGCCGCGCCTCCGTCAGCTGAGCCGACACCTCCGTCAACTTCGCATCTGCATTCCGCGCCCGCTCCGTTGCGCGCCCCTCTGCCGCACGCGCTGCCGACACGCTAGCCGCCTGATCCCGTAGTCGTGCTTCCAGCAGCGCCGACGCCACCCCAGCCGCTGCAACATCACGAGCCCCCATCACCGTACACAACATCTCCGATTCCGTCGTATGTTCACCGACAGCGGGAGCCCAAATATGCTCTCGCACGTAGTCCACCGCAGTACCAAGCCTCATTCGGTCCGTCAGATACAGCCATATCAAAATGCAGCATACCGCGTTATGTCTGCATCGCGCCAATTCCGCTGTCCTCTTCCGCCCTAACTCCTTCACTGTGAACAAGAGCCGCAGCTCATTGCCCATTACCAAATGAATGAGCTTCGTTGCATCCCTTTCCTCAAGAGCGTCACCCGTATTCACCGTCGCACTAGTGTTTCCGAATATCGTTGTGAATGAAGAGGTGTGGAACACCGGATGCTCCTGAAGGACCAGCCCCGCGAACCTCTGCAAGGTGCTGGCAACAGCTCCTTGCTGCATTCCTACTACGAGAAGCAACAACTGACGAGTCTTGTCTAATGTCCTATCGGCAGACGCCAATTTCACCAGGTGCCGTTCCTGCGTTTCATCCAGTCTCCACGCGACCGACATCGCACGCAGTTCTGCCTTGGTCGGCGTCTTGAGAGTCTTCTTCTTCGCATTACCGTACCAACCGCTTACTAAGTCGGCCACGCTCCCTATCCGCTTTCGCCTTGTTGATCGTCCCCGCTTTGAGTCCTCGTCCGGCGGCACCACCTGATCGACGACACGGGAACTAGAAGAGTCCGCAACCTTACCGGTGGTGCGCATCTTAACTTCTGCGGAGTGATTGGCCCCGATGCCAGTATGCCCATCGCGGACAGCATTCCGGGGGCCACTGTGTGCGCGAACGAGACCACTTGCTGCCGATACGCGCCGATCAGGCCTCCCCGGAGCTCTCTCGCTGTCGCCGTCCGAGACCGTTGCTTTGCCGTGTCGGACCGCTTCTGCGACCTTGACCGGACGCTCCAGGGTTTCGCCCGTGGTCGACTTGCCAGCACCGCGGTCGTATGCGTTCATCGTGTTCCCCTTATCGAATTCGCGAGAGCATTGACGTCGCCCAATTCTCAAATCCCGCGACGTTATGCAGCGCCTTGGCGTGCCGGATTACCCCTGCTACGTCCTCAACGGCAAGGGACATTTCCGCCAATAGCATATGCATCTTGGGGCCGTCGTACGCCCCAGGGTGACCTTGGAGAGTAGATTCTATTGATACCCGGGAGCATCTGGACAACTCTTGCAGGGAGCAGCCAACCCAACGCAAGATCTGTTTAGTCACGTCATCCACAATCGCCACTTCCAGGTCGTCAAGCTCGACGCTCGGAACCGTATCCGTCCGTGATTCAAGCCTTTGGCCCAAGATCCACGATGCATAGGTACGCGCCGCGTGTCCGAGACCACCCCGGCCGGCTACCAGGTGGGCGGCCTCCGGAAAATGATTGAAGTGGAATTCTATTGCCGCTACAATCATATTGGCCAGAGGCCGCTTGTAGGCCGCAAGTGCATCCACTGATTTGTTGAATCGGTTGACGTATTCGCTATTGGGCCGTGCTGCGTCCAGGCCGCCTGTCTTCGTCTGGAGTCCATACAAATACTCACAAATGCCATCAACGTAGCTCGCGACCGTTGTAAAGACTTCCGTATCGGATATGAAGGTATCGATCGAGCGGCTGTTGAGTGGCTGGCGACGAAGGTCGCTCGCGAACTCGCAAAACCGGCGTTCGACGCCGGCGAGGTCGTCGACCGACGCGATGTCGAAGCTGAGCTTGAATACTACGCTAACGCCAGTCTTTATCAATTCAAGTCGGCATGCGCCGGAAGAAAGCAGGGCCAATTCTTGAGGAATCGATGAGACCGGAATCTCTCTTCCGTTGAGGAACGCTCGGTCGCAGTCATTCTGGTGGACGTCATCGGCGGCTAGAGGGAGCGTGATGCGGGTTATGTGGTTGCCCAGTTCGCGACCCTGAAGAAACAGGATCGGCTTGTGTAACGGATGGGCTTCGAATCTGTGCTGCCTTAGCTCGTCCTTGGAAGAACGGGTCTCCCCGCACTGGTCGCAGGAAAAGACCGGAGGCAACGGATGGTAATAAGGACTTACCAGCCGTTCTGGCTTGTCGTAGGGGGTCTCGCTGCCGTGATGCCAAGTTGACATGAGTTCGGATCCAAAGGTGCCGTCCACTTCGCGGGAACATGTTCATTGAATCGCGCCAAGAAGGAGCGGTGGTACGAGGTCGTCTGGGTTCATGAGCTTGGTGAGAGGCCAAATTGACCTCGGTCGGGTTTGCGGTCAGAGGACGGTCATGGCCGTACGAACGCGGCCGGCTTCTTCTCCATCAGCTCGGCGTAGAAGTCGTTCCCCTTGTCGTCGATGACGATGAAGGCGGGGAAGTCCTCGATCTCGATCCGCCAGATCGCCTCCATGCCCAGCTCGGGGTACTCGTGCACGTCGACCTTCTTGATGCTGTGGTCGGCGAGCCGGGCGGCGGGGCCGCCGATCGAGCCGAGGTAGAAGCCGCCGTGCTTCCCGCACGCCTCGCGCACCTGGCGCGAGCGGTTGCCCTTGGCGAGCATCACCATGCTGCCGCCGTGGCTCTGGAAGAGGTCGACGTAGGAGTCCATGCGGCCCGCGGTGGTGGGGCCGAACGACCCCGAGGGGCGCCCCTCGGGCCGCTTGGCGGGGCCGGCGTAGTAGATCATGTGGTCGCGGAAGTACTGGGGCAGGCCCTCACCGCGGTCGATGCGCTCCTTCAGCTTGGCGTGGGCGATGTCGCGGGCCACGATCATCGGCCCGCTGAGGGACAACCGGGTCGCCACCGGATACTGTCGCAGCTCGGCCAGGATCTCGGGCATCGGCCGGTTGAGGTCGACGCGCACCACGTCGCCCCCGAGGTCGTCGGGGGTCACGTCGGGCAGGAACCGGGCCGGGTTCTCCTCGAGCTGCTCGAGGAAGACGCCCTCGCGGGTGATCTTCGCCAGGGCCTGCCGGTCGGCCGAGCAGGAGACGCCGAGGCCGACCGGGCACGAGGCGCCGTGCCGCGGCAGCCGGACGACCCGCACGTCGTGGGCGAAGTACTTGCCGCCGAACTGGGCGCCGATGCCGATGTTCCGGCAGATGTCGAAGAGCTGCCGCTCCATCTCGAGGTCGCGGAACGCCCGGCCGTGCTCGTTGCCCGACGTGGGCAGGTTGTCGAGGTAGTGGGTGCTGGCGAGCTTGACGGTCTTGAGGGTGAACTCGGCCGACGGCCCGCCGACGACCAGCGCGATGTGGTAGGGCGGGCACGCCGAGGTGCCGATGGACCGCATCTTCTCTTCCGCGAACGCGAAGAGCGTCTCGGGGTTGAGCAGCGCCTTGGTCTCCTGGTAGAGGAACGTCTTGTTGGCCGACCCGCCCCCCTTGGCGATGAACAGCAGCTCGTACTCGTCGCCGGGCTCCGCGTAGAGCTCGATCTGGGCCGGCAGGTTCGAGCCGGTGTTCTTCTCCGTGAACATGTCGATCGGCGCCATCTGCGAGTAGCGCAGGTTGCGCTCGGCGTAGGCGTCGTGCACACCCCGCGACAGCGCCTCGGCGTCGTCGGCCCCGGTCACCACGTTCTCGCCCTTGTGGCCGATGACGATGGCGGTGCCGGTGTCCTGGCACCCCGGCAGCACCCGCCCGGCCGCGATGTTGGCGTTGCGCAGCAGCTCGAGGGCGACGAAGCGGTCGTTCTGCGACGCCTCGGGGTCGTCGAGAATCGAGCGGAGCTGCGCGAGATGGGCCGTCCGCAGCAGGTGCGCGACGTCGTCGAACGCGGTGCGGGCCACCTGGCGGAGCACGTCGGGCTCCACCGTGAGCAACTCGCGGCCGTTGACGGTGACGGTGGACACGCCGTCGGCGGTCAGCTTGCGGTACGGCGTGTCGTCGGCGCCCCGTTCGAAGAGCGGCTGATAGTGGAAGTTCGCCATGGCGCGTACGGATCTCCTGATGCTGCGAGTTCCCGCTGGTCCCCGCAAGGGGCGTATTCGTAGAGCGTAATCCTTGATTCTAGCGCAGCCGGACCCGCGGCGGGAGGCGCCCGGGAGCGCCGGAGCGGCGCGGCAATCCGAAGGCGTGCCGGCCTCCCTTCGGACACGAGGTGCGGGAGTTCCGGAGCCGCGCCGGAGAATCCGGAGACATGGCGCCGGCACTCAGCCGTCGCGGTGCCGGGAACGCATTGCGGAAACGCGGTACAGGCCGCCGCGGTAAACCCTGCCCCGGGTCGCCGCGCCCCCCTCGCTCGTCGACACTGCCTGTTCGTGACTCCCTCCCGGCCGGTCCGCGACGGGTCGCCAACGCCGAGAGCCCGAACCGGCCGCGTTTGGCATAAACTGTGCCCATGCCGAGAACGCTGATCGCCTGCCTGCTCGCCGTGGGGCTCGCCGCCGCCGTCCTGGACGCCCCCGTCCACGCCCACCCGATGGAGGGCGCCAACGCGGGGTTCGTGCAGTCGGTCGACGGGCCGGCCCCGGGGCCGTTCCTGTACCTCGGCGCCAAGCACATGGTGACCGGCTACGACCACCTGCTGTTCCTGGTCGGGGTCATCTTCTTCCTGCGCCGGCTGCGCGACGTCATCCTGTACGTCAGCCTGTTCACGCTGGGGCACAGCCTGACCCTGCTCTACGGGGTGCTCGCCGACGTCAACGTCAACGCCTACGTCATCGACGCCATCATCGGGCTGTCGGTCGTCTACAAGGGGTTCGAGAACGTCGGCGGGTTCAGGCGCGTGTTCGGCATCGCCCCCGACACGCGCATCGCGGTCCTCGTGTTTGGGCTCTTCCACGGGCTCGGCCTCGCCACCAAGCTGCAGGAGTTCATGGTGTCGGACAACGGCCTCGTGGCCAACATCCTGAGCTTCAACGTCGGGGTCGAGATGGGCCAGATCCTCGCCCTGTTCGGGGTCGTGGCGGTGCTCGGCTACTGGCGCCACCGACCCAGCTTCTCGCGCTGGAGCTTCGCCACCAACACCGCGCTCATGGTGGGCGGCTTCCTGTTCGCGGGCGTCCAACTGGTGGGGTTCGTGCTGTTCTCGTAACCGGGTCCTCCGCCGCTCCACGGGTGTCACCATGACCGACGTGCCGCCGACCTCGCGCGGGCATCCGGATGGTGGGGTTCCTGCCTTTTACCTGATCGGGCTCTTCGCTCCAAGGGTGTTGCCATGACCGACGTGCCGCCGCCCTCGCGCCGCAAGATCCTCGTCACCACCGGCAGCGCCCTGCTCACCGCCGCCGCGGTGCTGTTCGGCGCCATCCTGCCGGCCGAGTACGCCGTCGACCCCCTCGGCACCGGCCGGCTGTTCGGCCTGCTCGCCCTCGGCCAGGCCCAGCCCATCGCCCCCGCGGAGGGCGAGTACCGCGTCGACCAGGCCGAGCTGAGCCTCTATCCGGCCGAGTGGGTGGAGTACTTCTACCGGCTCGAGGAGGGCAGCACCATGCTGTTCACCTGGAACGCGAGCGGGCCGGTGGAATACAACCTCCACGCCGCGCCCGACGGCGCCCCCGCCGGCTACGCCGAGAGCTTCGACGCCCGCGCCCTCGAGAATGGCCACGGCGCCTACACCGCCCCGTTCACCGGCATCCATGGCTGGTACTGGGAGAACGTCGGCACCGAGGAGATCACCATCACCCTGCACACCGCGGGGTTCTACACCAACGCCCACGAGGGCCGCGCCCGCGCCTCGGGCTATCACGACATGACCGACGTGCGGGGCAATTCGGTTCCGAGCGTGCCGTGACGTCGGCGGCCTTGCCGAGGATGACGGTCACGACCGCTCTGGGCCCTCAGCCTTGATGCGGCAAGCACTCGATGTCGCCGGCAGCCTTGTCAGGTCAGTGGTACAACCGGAACTCTCGACGCTGATCAGGGGTGCGGGCCAGCGGGTTCGTGGCGCGCCGGGCTATCCGGCGGGGGCGGCGCCGACCGGCCCGGTATCGGGCGGCGCGCCCGCGAGGTGACGGAAGAGGTTGTCGAAGCGGCCGTGCAGGGCGTCGAGGCGGTTGTTCAGGGCGACGGCGTCGGCGTGGGTGCGCTGGTCGAGCTTGTCGATGCGCTCGCAGATGGCGGCGTGGGCCGCGTCGTTGTGTTTTTCCGCCATCTCGAAACGTTCGAGGTTGGCCTTTTCCGCCATCTCGAAGCGTTCACGGTTGGCCCTTTCCGCCATCTCGAAGCGTTCGCGGTTGTGCTTCTCCGCCATCTCGAAGCGCTTCTCCAGCCCCTCGAAGCGCTCCGTCCAGCGCTTGTCGGCCGCCGCGAACTGATTCTCCATCTGCCGGTTCAGCGTGGCGAATCCGGTCTGCTGCACGCGCCACAGGGCGGCGAACAACCCCGTCGCGGTGCCGATGCCCGCCACTCCCGTCCCGATCACCGCCAGTATCGTCGCATCCATCGTCATCCCTCCCCGTCCGGACGGTCGGCGCGACCGCCGGGCGCCCGGCCCAGGGAGGAGCAATCCGCGTGCCACAGGCGACCACGGCCGGTGGTCGCGGGCGGACGACTCGGCGGCTCGACCGCGAGAGGCCGCCTTCCAGCATACTCCTCCGGGGAGCGTCAGGGACAATCCGACCGGACCGCGCCGATGCGAATCGTGATCCTCGATCTGCTCGTCGAGTCCATCCTGACCGCCCGGAGCTCCGCCGGCCCACGCTGACCGCCGACCGCCCCAAGCTGGCGACTCCAAAGCGTCGACCGAACATGCCTTGTCCAGCCGCTGCTCCTGTTCAGCCTGACGATCAGCGAGACGTCTCGGACGCTATCCGGCGGGGGCGGCGCCGGACGACGGCCCGGTGTCGGGCGGCGCGCCCGTGAGGTGACGGTAGAGGTTGTCGAAGCGGCCGTGCAGGGCGTCGAGGCGGTTGTTCAGGGCGACGGCGTCGGCGTGGGTGCGCTGGTCGAGCTTGTCGATGCGCTCGCAGATGGCGGCGTGGGCCGCGTCGTTGTGCTTTTCCGCCATCTCGAAGCGTTCGCGGTTGTGCTTTTCCGCCATCTCGAAGCGCTTCTCCAGCCCTTCGAAGCGCTCCGTCCAGCGCTTGTCGGCCGCCGCGAACTGATTCTCCATCTGCCGGTTCAGCGTGGCGAATCCGGTCTGCTGCACGCGCCACAGAGCTGCGAACAGCCCGGTCGCGGTGCCGATGCCCGCCACTCCCGTCCCGATCACCGCCAGTATCGTCGCATCCATCGTCATTCCTCCCCGTCCGGACGGTCGGCGCGACCGCCTCCGGTCCAGGAAGAGCAATCCGCGTGCCAAAGCGACCGCGGCCACCGGCAGTGGGAGCGGCCGGCCCGGCGCTCGACCGCGGGACGCACCTTCCAGGATACTCCGCGACGGCGAGTCCGGGGCATTCCGACCAGCCCGCGTCCACGCGATCGGATTCCGACGACGGCCCTTTGCGGGCGCCCGCCTGTCAGCCCCGGAGCAGACGAGCGACCCGTCAATCCGCCAGGCGCGCGCTGACCAGCCGGTTCAGGCTGACGCCATCCTCCGCCGCTCGCAACACGAGCGCCCGCTGGGTCTCCGGCGGAACGCGCACCAGGAACTTCCCGCTGTACGCGCGATCCGCGAGCGGGGGCGGCGGCGTCTCGCGGTTGGCGTGCATGTCCGAGAGGACTTCGCGCACGAGCGTGCGAATGCCCGAGAACGCCTCCTCGGGAGTGGCCGCCAGCCAGCTCAGCGATGGGAACTCGGCGCAGAGGCCCGCGTACTCGCCGTCTTCCGGCGACCAGGTCACGCGATACGTGTAGTGATCCATCACGCTACGCCTCCAGCTCTCGATCGCCCTGAGCACCTGCCACCCCTGATACCGCTTGGCCATCCCGTCGTGGTCCTGGATGTTCACCCCGCGGGTCGCCCGGCCGGCGTGCGCCCTGGGCCTCCGGCTTCCCGCGGCGAGCGGTTGATGTGGGCGTCGACCTCTCCGAATCCTTCGGACCAGCGCCCCGGCTACCGCGTCGCGGCCAGGGCCAGCAGCAGGTCGGCGGTGCTGGTGTCGGAGTAGTCGGTCAGGCTGCGCGTGAGGCGGGCGGGGGCGCGGGGGCTCAGCGCGCGCTCGAGCGGCGTCTCGCCGCGCCGGTTCTCGGCGTCGAGCCTGGCCCCCCGGCTGACGAGGAAGCGCACCACCGACTCGAAGCCGTGGAACGCGGCGAGGTGGAGGGCGGTGTCGCCGTTGGCGTCGGCGGCGTTGACGTCGGCGCCCAGTTCGACCGCGACCTTGACGGCCTCGAGGCCGCTGCCCATGACGGGGCGGAGGTCGGGGTCCTGGGTGAGGGCGACCTCCATCTCGGCCGAGTCCATCTCGCGGCCCCGGCGGTCCTTGCCGGCGCGGCCGAAGCCGCGGGTCAGCATGCCGGCGGCGGCCATGAGAGGGGTCACGCCGCCGTGGAGGGCGGCGTGGGGGTTCGCGCCGCTCTCCGCGAGAAGGCGCATGATGCCGCCCTCGCCGAACTTGGCGGCGAGGAAGAAGGGCGTCGCGCCGGTCCAGGCCGTGTCCAGCGAGAAGAGCTTGCCCTGGCGCGCGTAGCGGGTGCCGCGCTCGAGGGGGGCGTCGGGGTCCGCGCCGTGGGCGAGCAGCGCCCCCACCAGCCCCTCGTCGCCGCGGAGGACGGCCGCGTGCAGCGGCGTGTACCCGGCCTCCGACGCGTTCGCGTCGGCGCCCGCGGCGAGCAGGGCCGCGGCGAGCGCGGTGTGACCGCTGTGCGTGGCGACGACGAGGGCGCTGGTGCCGGCCGGCGCGGTGTCGTTCGGGTCGGCGCCGGCGGCCAGCAGCATCCGGGCCGACGCGAGGTCGCCGCTGCGGGCCGCGAACAGCAGCGGGGTGTAACCGCCCTCGTCGACGGTGAGGACGGCGCCGGGCGCGCCGGTGCGGGGCGAGTGGGCGACCACCACCGGCCGGACCCGCGAGCGCGCGTGCACGTCCGCCCCGGCGTCGAGCAGGACCTCGACCACGCCGGGGTGCCGCTGCGACACCGCCCACATCAGGGCGGTCTGCTCTTCCATGGCCTCGCGGGCGTGCACGTCGGCGCCGTGGGCGAGCAGCGCCGCCACCGCGCCGGCGCTGCCGGTGCGGGCGGCGGTCATCAGCGCCGTCTCGCCGCTCGGCAGGGCGGCGTCGGGAGAGGCGCCCGCCTCGAGCAGGGCCCGGACCAGCGCGGGGTTGCCGTTCTCGCACGCGAGGTAGAGCGGGGTGGCCCCGAGCTCGTTCGCGGCATCCGCCGAGGCGCCGGCCTCGATCAGCAGCCGCGCCGCCTCGACGTCGTCGAGATAGGCGGCCCAGTGCAGGGCGGTGGCCCCGTCGGGCTGCGCCGCGTCGACGTCGACCTCTTCCTGCAGCAGCGCGCGCAGCGTGGCGTGGTCGATCTCGCGGACCGCGTTCAGGAGCCGGAGGTCGGGCGGCTCGGCGACCGCGGTGGACGACACCGCCGCGACGAGAAACCCGGCGAGCAGGAATCTGCCCCGCTGAACGGCGCCTCCTGCCAGGAAACCCCAACGCCCGGCAGGTTCGAGCGGGCGGGCGGCAGGGCGGGTGACCGTCGTCCCCCCGCCACGGTCGGCGCCGCCGGCGCCCGGGCACGCCCACGGAACGCGACCCGCTCCCGCGCGTGGACGTTCACCGGTTCGGCCCATGCCTCTCGTGCGCATGCCTCGCCTCCGACGCGCTCTGTGTTCCCCGCCTGAAGCTGCGAGCCCGGGCTCGATTCGACGCGACGACGATGGCCGGCAGTCTGTTCGGGACCGACGGATCTCCGCAACAACGTACGACGTACGACTCTACACCTCAGACCGCCGACAGCTCCCCGATCTCTCCGTTGCTCGTCCCGAAGCGCTCCACCGGCACCCCCAGCTTGTCCATCAAGGTGACGTGCAGGTTGGACATCGGCGTCGGGTCGGGGCACCGCACGTGGCGCCCGCCGTCGAGGGCGCCGGCCCCGCCGCCCGCGAGCAGGATGGGCAGGTTCTCGGACGAGTGCCGGTTGCCGTCGCTGAGGCCGCCGCCGTAGAGCACGGTGGCGTGGTCGAGCAGCGTGCCGTCGCCGTCGGGCGTCGCCTCGAGCCGGTCCAGGAAGTGCCCGAGCAGCGTGGTGTGGTACGTGTTGATGCGGGTCAGCTTGTCGAGCTTGTCGGGGTCGTTCTGGTGGTGCGACGTCGGGTGGTGCGCCTCCGGCACCCCGATCTCGGGATAGGTGCGGCCGCTGTACTCGCGGCTGATCATGAAGCTGACGACGCGGGTCAGGTCCGTCTGCCAGGCCAGCACCTGCAGGTCGAACATCAGCTTCGCGTGCTCGTCGAACGAGGCGGGCACCCCCAGGGGGGCCGCGATGTCGGGCAGCGGCTGGTCGACCTGGGCCTCGGCCTTCTGGATGCGGCGCTCGATGTCGCGCACCGCGTCGAGGTACTCGCCGAGCTTGTGGCGGTCGCGGGGGCCGAGGTCGCGGCGAAGCTGCGCCACCTTGTCGGTCACCGCGTCGAGCAGGCTGCGGTTCTGCTCGATGCGCGCGAGCCGGGCGGCGGGGTCGGTGCCGCCGGTGTCGCCGAGCAGGCGCTCGAACACCGTCCGCGGGTTGGTCTCCATGGGCAGCGGCGTCGTCGCGCTCCGCCAGGAGATGGTGTTCGTGTAGGCGCAGGTGTAGCCGCCCCCGCAGGTGCCCACGTCGTCGCCCGACTCGAGGGCGAGCTCGAGCGACGCGAGCTGGGTGTGCCGGCCCGCCTCCCGCGCCACGAGCTGGTCCATCGAGACGCCGGCCCCGAGCTGCGAGCCCTGGGTGCGCTTGGGGGGCACGCCGGTCAGGAAGCTGGTGGCCCCGGTCTCGTGGATGTTGTCGGGCCCCTTGTTGCTGAGCCCCGACACCACGAGCAGGCGGTCGCGGAACCGCGCCAGCGGCTTGAGAATTGGCGTGATCTCGAAGCCGGGGCCGTCGGCCAGCGGCGTCCACTGCTCCATCACGATGCCGTTCGGCACGTAGACGACGCCCAGCCGCCGCACCGGCGCGGCCGCGGTCCGGCTCATCGCGGTCAGGGCCGGCACCATGCCGTCGAGCAGCGGCAGCGCGAGCGTCGCGCCGACGCCGCGGAGCACCGTGCGACGAGGAATGGCCTTCTTCGTGATCATCATGATTCCGATCTCCGCAGTTGGAACGGCGTGCTCTCGACGATGCCGAGCACGAGGTCCGACCACCGGTAGTCGCCGGGCGCGGCCTCGCGCAGGATGCGCCGGACGGCCGGCATGTCGTAGTGCTCGAGCCCCCGGCCGAGGGCATAGGTGGCGAGCTTCTCGAGGACGGTCTGCACGAACTGCTCGTCGCGGCTCAGGAGCATGGCCTTGAGCCCGGCCAGCCCCTCGAACTCGGTCCCGTCGGGGAAGACGCCCGACGCGTCGATGGGGTCGCCCCCCTCGCCGGTGGCCCGCCACTTGCCGATGGCGTCGAAGTGCTCGAGGGCGAAGCCCAGCGGGTCCATGGGGGCGTGGCAGGCGGCGCAGACAGGGTTCTCGCGGTGCTGCTCGAGCCGCTCGCGCACCGACGCGGGCCGGCCGCCCTCGCCGCGGTCCGGCAGGTCCGGCACGTCGGGGGGCGGGGGCGGCGGCGGGGCGCCGAGCAGGTGCTCGAGCAGCCAGTGGCCGCGGAGCACCGGCGAGGTCCGCGTGGGATACGACGTGACGGTGAGGATGCTGCCCTGCCCGAGCAGGCCGCCGCGCACGCCGTCGTCGAACCTCACCCGCCGGAACCGGCTGCCGTAGACGTTGGGTATCCCGTAGTGCTCGGCGAGCCGCTCGTCGACGAACGTGTGGTCGGCCCGCACGAGGTCGAGGACGCTGCGGTTCCCGCGTATCTGGTCGGCGACGAAGAGCTCGGTCTCGCGCCGGAACGACTCGCGCAGGTTGTCGTCCCACTCGGGATAGAGCTCGGGCGTCGGGACCACGCTGGGCAGGGTGCCGAGGGCCAGCCACTGCAGGGCGAACCCGTCCACCAGCGCGTGGGCGCGGGGGTCGGCGAGCATGCGCCGCACCTGCGCCTCCAGCACGACGGAGTCGCGCAGCTCCCCCCGGGCGGCCGCGTCGAGGAGCTCGTCGTCGGGGATGCTGCTCCACAGGAAGAACGAGAGGCGCGAGGCGAGCTCGAGGTCGCTGACGGCGTGGACGGTCCCCGGCGGCGCCCCCGCCGGCTCGCGCTCGACGCGGAACAGGAACTCGGGGTCGACGAGGATGCTCTCGAGGCTGCGCCGGATGCCGGCCTCGAAGCCGCCGTCGCGGTGCCCCGCCTCGTAGAAGCCCAGCAGGGTGTCGAGGTCGCGGCCGGTCACCGGCCGCCGCCACGCCCGCCGCGCGAGGGTCGAGAGGATCTCGCGCGCGCACGGCGCCTCGTCGGCGGCGCCGGCGGGCCGGCACGTGAGGATGCGCTCGCGGCTCGGCGTCTCCCCGGGGCCGGTGGCGTCGAAGGGACCGGCGATGCTCACCTGGTCGACCGCCGCCTCGGGCGCCTCGGACGTCGAGCTCCAGCGCTCGGCGATGGCGAGGACCTTGCCGGTCGCCCGGGGCTGCAGCACGCCGTCGCGCTCCGACCGCCCCTGCACGAACGAGACCCCGAGCACCCGCGGCCCCGCCCGGGCCGCGATGCGGACCTCGAGGTGGTCGTCGGCGTGCAGGGCGTACTCTTCCCACGCGCGGTCGCCGAGCACCGCCCCCGCGAACGTGCGCGGCGGCGGCGTGCCGGGCGCGCCGCCGATGGTGAACTCGGCCACCCGCTCGCCGTCCAGCCGCACCTCCAGCTTCTGCCGGTTCTGGAGGCCGCGCACGTAGTCGTAGAGCTGGCGCCGCAGCCGGATGCGAACGTCGTACTCGCCGTCGAGGGGGAAGTTGTGCCGGATGGCGACGCCCCCCCGCGACCCGAACGGCAGGTCCTCGCTCATGCGGCGGTCCTGGAACCGCATCGAGGGCAGGACCCAGGTCTCGGTGGTCGGCTCGATGCCGGGGTCGCCGACGGCGAGCCGGCTGATGCGGCGCGCCGCGAAGATGTAGCGGTCGAGCAGGGCCGGCGACACCGAGAGGATGTCGGCCATGTTGTCGAAGCCGAGGTCCGCGTTGTCGGCCGGCAGCAGGGTCGTGGTGTCGACCTCGAGGGCCAGCAGGTCGCGCACCGCGTTGGCGTACTCGCGCCGGTTGAGCCGGTGGACGGTGGTGCGCCCCGGATTGGGGTCGGCGGCGGCGACGCGGTCGAGGGCCGTCTCGAGGCTCGAGGCGACGGCGGCGTAGGCGGCCGTCTCGGGCCGCGGGCGACCAGCGGGTGGCATGGCGCCCGTGCGCAGCTTCCGGACGACCTGCTCCCAGGCGGCGGGGTGATCGCCGACCTGGGCCGGGTCCATCGTGTCGAGGGCGAGGTCCGCCGTACGCAGCCGCTGGTTGTGGCAGGTCACGCAGTAGCGGTCGAGGACCGCGCGGACCGATTCGGCCTCCGGCGCGCGGCCGGATTCCGCCGCCTGCGCCTGCGCGGCTCCGGCGGACCGGGAGACGGGCGCGGGCGGCGCGGTCAGCGAACCGGCGTACCCGTGCAGATGACCCGCGCCGGCCGCCGCTACGCCGAGCCCGACGACGCAGGCCGCCCAGGTTCTCGACATGGTCCCAGCTCCTCCGGTTCGTGAAGCGAACGCAGCCGATACTCCACGCGCCAGCCGCCAGCGAACCGGCGGTACCGTAAGTCTACCCCTTCTGCGGCCCGAACGAGGGCCGGAATCGGACCCCGGCCCACCGCCGCGAGCCCGCGGCGTCCCGGAACCGGGCCGCTCGATTTGTCGGCGCGCCTTCGCCGAACCGTACGACCGCGAACTCGGTCACCGTTCGGGCGCGAGCCACCACCGGTGAGGCCGCCGCACCGCATGATGGCGCCGAATCGCACCCCGGCCCGCGGCAGCGGGCCCGTGACGCGTCTCGGGTGCACGTTCACGGTCGTGACGCCGCCCCCGCGGCGAGCCGTTCGCCGAACGAGCGGCAGATTCCCTCGACGAGCCCGGCCATGGTATATATCATGAGATATTCCAAAGGAAGGAGTCGGGTCATGGACAGGACGGTGGACTATCGGGGCATCGCCAAGGTGTTCTGGAGCGGTCGAAGCCAGGCGGTCCGCCTGCCCGCGCCGTGTCGATTCGACACGTCCGAGGTCGAGGTGATCAAGGAAGGCAATTGTCTCACCCTGCGGCCGCGCGGGAAGAACTGGAGCGCGTACTTCGATTCCGCCACGCGCGGGTCCCTGCCGGAGCGACGCGAGCCGCCGCTCGATGAACGGGACGGGATTCGCTGATGTTCATGCTGGACACGAACATCTGCATCTACCTCATCAACGAACGCGACGGCACGCTGCGACAACGCTTCGAGGCGAACGCCGGCGAGATATGCGTTTCCGCGATCACGTACGCGGAGCTGTGCTACGGCGTCACCCACTCAGCCCGGGTGGCGCGGAACGCG
The DNA here is from genome assembly GCA_965204675.1 of Vicinamibacterales bacterium. Classification (GTDB taxonomy): domain Bacteria; phylum Acidobacteriota; class Vicinamibacteria; order Vicinamibacterales; family UBA8438; genus JAJEEA01. The sequence goes on along the minus strand of OZ242003.1, from coordinate 1,497,777 downwards.
CGCGAGCTCGAAGCCTTCCGGCTCGACCTCGACGTCGTCGCGTTCGACGACAGGGCAGGGAAACACTACGGCGAGATTCGCCACGCGCTCGCGACGCGGGGCCAGCCCATCGGCGCGAACGATCTGCTGATTGCGGCGCATGCCCTGAGCGTGGACGCGACCCTCGTGACGAACAACGCCGGAGAGTTCCGCCGCGTGCCGAACCTGCGCGTGGAAAACTGGACGGCATGATCTCCGCATTCGTGCGCGGGCGATGGAGTGCCGCAAGTTCGCTCTTGCTGCGCTCGAATCACCCGCCTCTCCCCCAACCGCCCGCGTGCGCGGGTGGACGGGTCCGTGCGGGCCGGGCGGTAGCCGGACCAGTCGCCGTGCCCGCCCCCGTGCGCAGGCGCACGGGGCTGCGATTCACGCCGTCTCGACGAAGACCGGATCGACGGTCACCCCCGTCTCGTCGACGTGAGCCGCCTCGTACGCATCGCGGTTGGCGTCGTCGACGGCGTCGACGAAGAACACCAGCGTGACCCTGTCCAGTCCGAGCTGCCGGCCGTACCGCGCCGCCTGCCCGAGCGCGCGCCGGTACCCGAACGCGTCGGTGAAGCTCTTCACCTCGAGGCCGTAGACCTTGCCGGCATAGCGGACCAGCAGATCGATGGCCCCGTTGCCGGCCGGAAACTCGGGGTAGACCCGACCGCCCCGCGGCTGGAGGAACCGGTCCAGGAAGGAGTACAGGACGAAGTGATGGACCGCCTCGAACACCCGCAGGTCGCGGCAGCGCGGCGCCTCGCTCAGCAGCCACTCGCGGTTCGCCCGCAGGTGCCGCTCGAAGCGCCGCAGGAGTGAGCGGAGGTCGAGCCCGGCGTCGCCAATCGTGTCCGACAGGTCTTCGAACGCCGTGAACACCGAACCGGTGTAGCCGGCGAGCGTCGACGAGAAGTAGTTGAACAGCCGCTTCTGCACGAACGGGCAGGAGAACCGGACGTACTGCCGGCCGTCCGCCGCCGGCTCGCGGTCGACGACGCCGTTCAGGTACAGGAAATTGACGTGCGGCTCGTCGAAGTGGAACGGCCTTCTCTCCCCCGTCTGGAAGAAGTCGAGAACCACGTCCCGGTACGGCGCCTCCCCGACCTTGCCGATGAGGTGCTGCACGTTCGCGTTCGGCAGGGCGTCCACCGCATCCGCGTACGCCGCGTCGAAGTCCTCGACGGTGATGGACGGTCCCCGCCGGTTGTACGTCTCCGTCAGCAGCTCCCCGAGCCACGAGGTCAGGCCCGGCTGTCCACGGGTCTCGCGGTACACCCGCTCGACGACGCCGGGCTCCACCGCCTGCCCGCTCTCGCGTTCGTACCACGCGAACATGCCGCCGACTTCATCTTCCGTCAGGTTCGGAACATGCACGCTCTGCTGAACGTTGAACGGCGAGCCCGTGGCGCTGTCGACGCCGAGGGCGCTCCGCACGCCGACCAGGGCCACCCCGTGCAGCCGGTAGTCCATCTCCCCGCCCGGCCGGCCCGCCTGCAGCCGCCGATGGCCGTGGATGTGGCGGAACACGCCCACGATGCCCTCGATGGCCTCCGCCGGCAGGGCGTCGAACTCGTCGAGCACCAGGACGACCGGCTTCGACCCCGGTTCCGCCCTGAAGACCGTGTCGAATTCGTCCGCCGAACGAATCGGCCCCGCGTCGACGCCCAACGCGCCCGCGATGTCCGCCGCGATGCGCCCGATCACCACGTCGGCGTCCCTCACCGTCTTCAGGCGCTCGACGCTGGTGGCGACGACGTCCAGCCCTCGATACCGCGGATCGTCCCGTAGCCGCCGCACCGCCTGCCCCATGATCCACGATTTCCCGCGCTGCCGGGGTGCCCAGACGGTGATATACCCCCCGCCGTTCTCCGGACCCCCACCGCCGACGAGGGCGGCCAGCACGCGTTCAACCAAGGCCGTCCTCGGCGCATGGAAGTGCAGGTCGGTGTCGACGGGGCCGTAGGAGGAGAATCGGCGCATGGCGGTGCGAGAACGCGATGCGTGGGCGTCGCTCCGGCCGAAGCGAATCGGCCGGTCGACACGCGGCGCGGATGGGCAGCCAGCACGCCGCGCAACGCCACCAGCAAGAAGACCGCACCCGAGATCGCCGCGAGCGTCCCACAACGACGGAAACGCGCCACCCGGGGGCGGGACCATCACCCCCCCGGATCGCCGCTGGGATGGGCCGGCGCCGCAGACTCGGCGCTGTCCGTGCGAGGTGCGGGCCTGTCGCACGTGGCGGCAGACTACCGGCCTCCAGACCGGGGCGGACCTACTCGCCCGGTCGCTGCTCCTCGCGGACGGCCCGGAACTCGCTGGTGGCGCTCCACGCGGGCCACTCGTCGGTGGCGGCGAGGCGGGCGCCCATGTGGTACATGAACGTCAGGTCCTCGAGGGCGCCGGAGAGGTCCCAGTCGGGCTTCACCTCGTCGGACACCGCGTGGTAGTCGTTGGCGTTGTACTCGTTCCGCTTCTCGATGCCGTAGCCGGGCGGCCTGTCGATGTAGTCGATCCCCGGGTCGCCGTAGAACGCGGGGATGCCGACCCGCGCGAACGAGAAGTGGTCCGAGCGGTAGTAGAACCCCTTCTCGGGCTCGGGGTCGGGGTTCAGCACCCGCCCGAGCCGGGCCGCGACCTCGGCCGCGACGTCGTCGAGCTCGGACTGCCCCATGCCGACGATGGTCATGTCGCGCGTGCGCCCCCACTGGTTGAGCACGTCCATGTTGATGGCGGCGACGGTCTGGGCGGTCGGATACAGCGGCTGCTCGCCGTAGTAGCGGGACCCCAACAGCCCCTGCTCCTCGGCGGTGACGGCGAGGAACACGATGGACCGCCGCGGCGGCTCCCCTTCCATGAAGGCGCGGGCGATCTCGACGAGCCCCTGGGTGCCGGTGGCGTTGTCAGCGGCGCCGTTGTAGATCTGGTCGCCCTCGAGGCTCTCGTCCGTGCCCATGTGGTCCCAGTGGGCGACGTACATCACCACCTCGTCGGGGGCCTCGGTCCCCGGAATGCGCGCCAGCACGTTCTGCGAGTCGATGGTGCGCAGCTCGTTCCGAATCTCGATGGAGCCGGTCACGCCGAGGGGGATCGGCTCGAACGCGCGGTCGGCGGCCTGCTGCTTCGCCGCCTCGAAGTCGAGCCCGGCCAGCTCGAAGAGCATCTCGGCGGTGGCCCGCTGCACCCAGCCCTCGACGGTGGCGCGGCTCAGGTTGTCGTCGGCCGCGATGAGGTCGAACGACTCCGCGTACGGGGTGCTGCCGACCACCTCCCAGGGATAGCCGGCGGGGCCGGTCTCGTGGATGACGAACGAGCCGGCCGCCCCGAGCTCGGCCGCGATCTCGTGCTTGTAGGTCCACCGGCCGTAGTAGGTCATGGCCGGCCCGCCGAAGGCGTCGTCGAGCGGCGGGTCGTTGACGAGGAAGAGCAGGATCTTGCCGCTGACGTCGGTGTCGCCGAAGTCGTCCCAGTCGTACTCGGGCGCCCGCGCCCCGTAGCCGACGAAGACGAGCTCCGCGTCGGACACGCTGACCGCGTCGACGACGTGCTTGGTCGCCGCGACGTAGTCGGCGCCGGGCTCCAGGGTGCGGGTCTCGCCGCCCGCGGAGACGACGAGGCCGTCGCCCGGCTGCGGGGTGATGCCGACCAGCGGGACGTCCTGCACCCAGGTGCCGTCGGGGTTGCCCGGCTCGAGCCCCAGCGCCGCGAACTGCTCCGTGAGGTAGTCGACGGTGAGGGTCTCCCCCACCGACCCCGGGGCCCGCCCCCCGAACTCGTCCGAGGCGAGCCGCTCGATGCCGGCTATCAGCGTGTCGGCGCCGATGCCCGCCGCAATCTCCGCCCCGCTCCCCGTCTCGTCCGCCGCGCCCCCGCACCCGACGCACGCGAGCACTCCCGCCGCTGCTACCAGCCTGCGCACGGTCTTCCTCCCGACCCGCGACCGGTGCGGATCTGCAATTCCCCAACTCTGAAACGACCGGTTCCGCGCCGTCCCCTTCCGACGATTCCCGCGCCCGCCGGTCTCCGTCAGCCGACCCCTTCCGAAACCAGCCGCCCCGCGAGCCAGCGCCCGATGTCCTGGACTTCCTCCAGGCACACCTGGTGCGCCATCGTGTACTCGCGCCAGTCTACCCGGTACCCCGCCGCCCGCAGACGCTCGGCGCTGCCGTGCCCCAGCGCGTGGGGGACGACCTCGTCGTGCCGCCCGTGGGCCTGGAAGATCTCGATGTCCCGGTTCGCGGGGGCCGCCTCGTCCGCCAGCGCGTCGTGGAGGGGCAGGTACCCCGACAGCGCGACGATGCCGGCCAGCGGCTCGGGATACCGCAGCCCCGTGAAGAGGGCCATCGCCGCCCCCTGCGAGAAGCCGGCCAGCACGATGCGCGTCGACGGCACCCCGCGTTCGATCTCGCGGGCGATCAGCGCGTCGACGGCGGCGGCCGAGCGCCGGATGCCGGCCTCGTCCTGCCCGCGCGCGTCGAGGCTGACGATGTCGTACCACGCCCGCATGCGCATGCCCATGTTCAGGGTGACCGCCATCTCCGGCGCGTGGGGGAAGACGTAGCGGATCGCCGACCCCGGCGGCATGCCCAACTGCGGCGGCAGCGCCGCGAAGTCGTGGCCGTCGGCGCCGAGCCCGTGCAGCCAGATCACCGCGGCGTCGGCGGTGCGCTCCGGATGCTGCTCGACCGTCTCGAGTAGGGGTTGCTGTGTCGTGGTCACGGAATCTGCTCACCGTCGAGAGAGCGGCCGGCCCTCGTCGCACGTCGTCGGGCGGACGCCCCACCGGCCGCGGGCGCGACGCAGGTTCCGTCCGTCACGGGCCGCCGGCCGTCAATGCGTCATCGCGTGCAGGAGGAAGTTGATGCCGATGGCGTACGACGTGACCGAGAAGCGGTAGAAGAACTCGTAGTCCTCGCCCTCCCGCTCCCAGCCGTCGGCGATGTCGGTGTTGTGGGTCATCAGCACCATCAGGCGGCCGTGGTCGTCGTAGATGCCCCGCACGTGGACCTCGGCGCTCAGCGAGCCGCGCTCCGAGGTGGTCATGCCCCCGACCCGCCGGAAGTGCTGGATGGACGGCACCTGCGGCACCTCGTCGATGTCGAACATGCCGTGGTGGATCGGGTCCGAGATGGGGATGTCGACGATGGGGAACTGCCCGGGCGGCAGGACCTTGCCGATCTCGGCCGCCCACTGCTCCCAGGCGTACGGCCCCCAGAAGTCGTCGACCCACAGGAAGCCGCCCTTGCGCAGGTAGGCGCCGAGGCGCTCCGCCTCCTCGGCGTCGAGCCAGAGGGTGCCGACGTCGGACATGAACAGGAATGGGTATTCGAACAGCCTGGCGTCGGTCAGCCGCACCACGACGTGGTCGGGCTCGTTCCGCCGGTCGACCCCGACCGGGGCGTGGGTCAGCTCGGAGAGCCGGATCGAGAAGTTGATGTCGGCGTCGGGGTAGTCGGTGTGCCAGCCCTGGCCGCCCCGCTCGCGGTGGGTGCTCTGGTAGAGCCCCCGCGCAAACGTGAACAGCCGGTGGGTGGGCTCGGCGGACGGATAGCGCGGGGGCATTCGCCGCCAGCCCCACTGCGCGACCGCGACGGTCGATCCGCCGAGCAGCACCGCCGCGACCACGGCGGCCGCAATACGCCTCGCCCAAGGACCCGCTCCTCGGCCGGCGCCCGGCAGTGCTCCTCGATCAGCTCGCCGCCTCACGGGAGGGCTACTCCTCGGCCAGCGCCCGGAAGTACTCCTCGATCAGCTCGCGGAACCCGTCGGGGACCTCGTCGCTGCTGGCCAGGAACAGGTCCTCGCGGTCGCCGTCGACCTCGCGGCGGAGCCGGTACTCGAACCGCTTGAGCTCCTCGATGACGAACGACTGCATGCGCGCGATGGCCTCGGCGCTCTGATAGATGCGCGGGTCGTCGAGCTCGCGCATGGCCTGGATGATCTCGGCGAGATCGCCCACGTCGCCGAAGTTCTCGGCCCGCAGCATCCGCTGCAGCTCCTGCGCGTCGGCCCCGCGCTCGCGGAACTCGCGCTGCCACTGCCGCACGTCGCGGGGGTCGAACGCCCAGTCGCCGGGCCGCGCGTCGCCGGGGCCGCCCCAGCCGAACGGGCTCCCGAAGCGATTGCCGCCGGCGCCGTCCTGCGCGCCGCCCGGCTGGCCGCCCGCCTGCGCGTTCTGGCCCTCCTGGCCGGCCTGCCCCGCCTGACCTTCCTGGCCGGCCTGGCCCGCCTGACCCTCCTGGCCCGGCTGGCCCTCCTGCCCAGGCTGGCCCTCCTGACCCGGCTGGCCCTCCTGACGCTCGCCGTTCTCGGCGCGGGCCTGACCCTGCCGTATGCGCTGCTCGAGCGACTCGAGCCCGCGCATGAGATCGCGGGTCTGGTCGAGCGCCTGCTCGAGCCCGGTCGCCCCGGCGGTGCCGACCGCCTCGCCCGCCTCGGCGAGCTGCTGCTCGAGATCGCGGATGTCGTTGCCGATCTCGGCCTCGAACTGCTCGGCGTAGGCCGGCGACCGGGCGCGGATGAGGCCGCGCGAGTAGCGGATCTTCTCCTTGAGCTTGCTCTCGCGAATGCCGTTCGCGGCCTCCTGCAGCTCGGTCGACGCGCCGCGCTCCTCGCGGCGGAACTCGGCCGACGTCGAGTCGATGTCGCGCTCGAGGTCGGCCACCCGCGACTCCATCTCGTTCTTCCGCTCGGTGAGGCGGCCGATGCGCTCGAGCCGTTCCTGGTTGTCGAGGTCGCCGAGGCCGGACACCTGCCCGGCCACGTCCGCCTCTTCCGCCGACAGCTCCGCCGCCCGCCGCTGGAAGTCCTCGATGTCGCGCGACAGCCGCTCGCTCTGCTGCCCCTGCAACTGGCGCTCGACCTCGCGCAGGCGGTCGAGGGCCGCCGCCGCCTCCGCGAAGCCCTGATTGTCGGCGTTCGCGGCGGCCTGGCGCATGGCGTCGGCCGCCTCCTGCAGCCGCCGCGCCGCCTGCATCATCTGCGGCGACTGCTGCTCGCGGGCGAGCCGCTCGAGCCGCCGTGCCGCCTCTTCCGCCTCGTCGGCGAGCACCCGCTGCGACGCGCCGCCGCCGGCCCGCGCGGTCTGGCCGCCCCGCGCCCGCCGGCGCTGCCGCTCGGCCTCCTGCTCCTGCCGGCGGGCGAGCTCGCGCAGCCGCTCCATCAGGGCGTCGACCTCGTCGTCCGAGGCCTGCTGCTGCCCGCGCTGCACCGTCTCGTACTGGTTCTGCAGCTTGTCGAGCTCGAGCTCGAACAGGTCGGCGAGGTCCTCGGCCGCGGTCTGGCCGCCCCGGCCTCCGCCGCCGCCACCGCCGCCCTGCTGGACGCGGACCTCGTCGTAGGCCTCCTCGGCCCGCTGCAACTGCTGCAGGGCGCGCTGCTCGGCCGGCAGCGCGCCGTCGACGTCCTGCTCCTGGAGCGCCGCCTCGGCCGACCGCATCTCCTCGGCCGCACGCGGCAGGACCGCGAGGATCGAGCGGAACGCGGGGTCGGCGGGCATGACGCGGCTGTTCATGCGCCGCACCAGGGTCTCGACCTGCTCGCGCAGCCGCCCCTGGGCCAGGGTCAGGAAGACGAGGTTCTCGCGGAACTCGTCGTCGGTGAACGTGTCCCGATCGCGAATCACGTTGAAGGTGGCCGAGATGACCTGACGCTGCGCCTCGGACAGGGCGCGGGCGTCACCGCCTCCGCCGCCGCCGCCGCCTCCGCCGCCGCCCTGCGACTGGGCGGCGCGGAAGTCGCGCCGGAACGCCCGGATCTGGACGAAGTAGAGGTCGCTCTTGACGACCCGGCCGGCCTCGCCCTGGTTGTCGCCGGCGCTCCCGTAGTACGAGACGAAGTCGCCGGGCTCGAGGTCGAACTCCTCGAGGAAGAGGGTGTGCCCGGCCGAGATCTCCCGCAGCCCGCCCTCCTCCGAGTCGAACAGCTCGACCGTCTCCTCGGGCCCGCCGTTGACCGAGTAGGTCAGGCTGAGCGAGCGCACGCCGAAGTCGTCGTCGGCGCGGGCCTCCAGGAACACCTCCTCGATGGCGTTGGCGGTGGTGTCGCGCCCCGGCTTGACGAACATGACCGACGGCGCCTGGTCGGTGAGCACGTCGATGGTGTAGCGCGGCGACGCCTCCACGAGCTCGCCGCTCGGCCCCTCCAGCTCGACCTGGTAGAAGCCGTCCTCCTCGATCATGAACGAGGCGGTCAGGACCCCGTCCTCGCGGAGGGCGAGGTCGGCGTCCGAGGTCTCGTCGAACACGAGCCGGCCGGCGGGGGTCCCCATGGTCGGGAACACGGCCATGCGGACCTCGGTCCCCTGCAGGGCCGCGATGTCCCCGCCGTCCTGAATCAGCCGCGGCTCGAGCCCGGTGTACGCGGGGAAGTGGTACTCGAGCTCGAGGTGGTCGACGTACGGCAGGTCGATGACGTCGACCGTGAACGTCTCCGAGCGCACCCCGGTCGCGTCGACGTAGTACTCGGTCTCCTCGCGGATGTCGAAGAGGACGGTGTCGAAAGCGCCGAGCGGGGGCGGCGCGCCGTCCAGCATGTCCTGCGGAATCATCGGCACGGGGTCCCACGGCGCGCCGGGCGCGGACCGCATGAACAGGTTGACCTCGTTCGTCTCGAACCCCACGAGCTGGGCCGTCACCGTGAGGTCGGCCCCGCGGGCGATGGTGACGTCGCCCGGCTCGACGAAGATGCTGTAGGGGCTGGCCTCGTCGAGGCTCCCGGCGGGGACCATCAGGGCCGCCGCGCCGTGCTGCAGTTGCGACGGCGCCAGGATGAACGCGAGGAGGGCGGCGGCCGATGCGAGGGCGAGCCAGCTCGACGACCGACGCATCTTCTGCCGTTCGACCGCGGACCCCAGATCGAGGTCGTGGCACCGTTCGACGGCGTTGCGCACGAGCTGCTCGACGAGGGCCGCGGAGTAGTCGGGGCTCTCGGTGCGGGCCCCGCGCTTGGTCTCCTCCAGCGCGCTCAGCACGCTGGCGTCGAGCGAGGGCTCGTGCTCCTCGACGTACAGCGCCACCCGCTCGTCCGACACGCGCCGGGCCAGCGGCCGGATCAGGTACCAGAAGGCCAGCCCCGCCACCGTGAGCCAGGTCAGGAGACGGAACGCGACGACCGACCCCGAGGAGAACCGGAAGAACTCGAGACCGTACGAAGAAACGAGAAACGCGCCGAGCCCCGCCGCCAGCACGACCGCGAGCCCGCGCAGAGCGATGCGCATGCGCCACCGGTTCCGTACGCGCCGAATCACGTCGACCAGGTCTTCCGGGCCGCCTGACGACCACAGGTTGCTCAGCATGGGTGCCCTCTCCTCGACGGACGGGTCTGGGTCCCCATCTTATCCCAATACCGATCCGATTCTTCAACCTTCTGACGAGGGGTGAACGAGCGCCGCGGGTAGAATGGACGCGGGTCCGCAGACCGCCGGCGGCGCCCGACGGGCCCAGCCACCGCGTTCCATGCCCTTCGAGTCCGCCGAGTTCCTGCTGTTCCTGCTGCTGACGCTCACCGCCTTCTGGGCGCTCGCGCCGTCGCGCACGGCGCAGAAGCTGCTGCTGATCGCGGCGAGCGCGTGGTTCTACGGCAGCTACCGCTGGGACTTCGTGGGGCTGCTGGCCCTCTCCGTCGTCGGCAACCACCTGCTGGCCGGCGTCGTCTGCCGGCAGACGGGGCCCCGGCGAGGCCGCTGGCTCGCCGTCGCGGTGGGGGCGAACCTCGCGGCGCTGGCCTGGTTCAAGTACTCCGTCTTCTTCGCCGAGACGGTCAACGACGCGGTCTTCGCCCTCGGGCTCGGCGCCGGCCTGACGATTCCGCAGGTCGTCCTGCCGGTCGCCATCTCGTTCTACACGTTCCAGGCCATCGCCTACCTCATCGAGGTCCACCGCGGGTCGGGGCCGAGGGCGAAGAGCCTCCTCGACTTCGCGCTGTTCATGGCGTTCTTCCCCCAGTTGCTGATCGGTCCCATCTGCCGGGGCCGCGACCTGCTGCCGCAGATCGAGGCGCGGGCGCCGGCCCGCATCGAGAAGCTGCCCCTCGCCGTCTCCCTCATCCTGTCGGGCCTGTTCAAGCGGATGGTGATCGCGTCGCTGCTGTTCGACCTCGGCGTCAGCGACGCCTTCCAGGCCCCGGAGAACTACACGGCGGCGGCACTGTGGGTGGCGCTCGTCGGCTACACGGCGCAGATCTACTGCGACTTCTCCGGCTACGTGGACCTCATGCGCGGCTGCGCGCTGCTGTTCGGCATCGAGCTCCCCGACAACTTCAACAACCCCTACTCGGCGGCCAGCGTCGGCGACTTCTGGCGCCGCTGGCACATGACCTTCAGCCGGTGGCTGCGCGACTTCATCTACTACCCGCTCGGGGGGTCCCGGCGACGGGAGCCGCGCGTCCTCCTCAACCTGTTCCTGACCATGGTCTTCTGCGGGCTCTGGCACGGCGCGACATGGGGCTACGTCCTCTGGGGCGCCGTCCACGGGGCCGCCCTGGCCCTCTACAAGCTCCTGCTCGACCGGCGCCGCGCGCGCGGCGAGGACACGGCGCGCCGACCGACCACGCTGGAGTGGCTGCGGGGCTGGACGTGGACGATGTTCGTGGTGTGCACGTCGCGCGTGTTCTTCGTGTGCTCGGATCTGGCCACGGCCCGGGTGTTCCTCGTCCGGATGTGCACCCCGGGGCTGCGGGGCGGCGGCTTCTCGCTGCTCCTGCTGCCCCTGACGCTCGCCGGCTTCGCGCTCAACTTCGTCGGAGACGCGGTTCGCGCCCGCTTCGTGCGCGGCAGCGAGGCGCTGCCGCTGCCGCTGCGCTGGGCGTTCTGGCTCGCGATGTTCTTCCTGCTGCTGGCGGTGCGGCCCGTCGGCGTGCTGCCGAACGCCTACTTCCGCTTCTGATCCAGGCTCATGGGCGTCTCCGGAGCGTCTGCTATCATGGACGGTGGCCGTTGCTTGGGCCGGAGCCGCCTTCCAGGGAGAACCCCGAGTGGCCTCTCCTCTGTCTCCCCGCGACCCGCGCTGCACGACGTCGCTCGCCCCGTGGGCGATGCTGGCCCTCGGCTGGGGCCTGGCCCTCGGCATGGGCGCCCTCGTCGGCCGCGAGCTGCATGCCGAGGCGGAGAGGAACTTCGCGCTCGGGGAGGGGCCGAGGTGGCAGGTCGCGGCCACCGCCGCGCTGGACCGCATCGGCGCCGTGACGGGGCTGGCGCGTCTGCGGGGAGCGCTGGAAGCGCGCAAGCGCGCCTTCTACGGGACCTCGTTCACGGTGGGCGGACGGCAGTCTCCGCCGACGGTCGCCGCCGCCCCGGCAGACGCTGCGGACGAGGCCGACGCCATCGCCGCCAGCCCGGCCGACGCTGCGGACGAGGCCGAGTCCATCACCGCCGCCCCCGCGGGCGCTTCGGACGAGGCCGAGTCCATCGCCACCACCCCCGCGGACGCTTCGGACGAAGCCGAGCCCATTGCCCCCGTCCCGGCCCCGCGGCGCGTGCTGCTCGTGGGCGCCTCCTCGATCCAGACCGACCTCGGGCGCGCCCTGGAGCGGCGGCTCGAGGACGACCTGGGGGTGGAGGTGCTGCGCCACGGGCGCCACTCCACGGGGATGGCGCGGCCCGACTACTTCGACTGGAACGCGAGGGCGCTGGAGCTGAACGCGGACTTCCGGCCCAACCTCGTGGTCGCGCAGTTCGGGGGGAACGACGGCCAGGGGTTGACGGACCGGGACACCGGCCGGGCCGTCGCCCCCTTCTTCACGGACGCCTGGGACGCCGAGTACGGCGCCCGGCTGGAAGCGTTCGTGGGTCTCTTCGCGGACGAGGGCGTGCCCGTGGTGATACTGGGCATGCCCGCGATGCGGAACGACTACCACCAGAGCAAGATGGCCCGCATCAACACGGTCACCCGGGCCGCGTGCGAGCGGGCGGGGGCGTACTTCGTCGACACCTTCGCGATGACCGCCGACGCGGACGGAAACGCCCGCGCGCGGGCCGAGGTGGACGGCCGCACCCGCATCGTCCACGCCGGCGACGGGATGCACCTGAGCCTCTACGGGTCGGACATGGTGGCGGCCGGGATCGTCGACACCCTCGCCGGCTGGTTCAGGTTCGTCCCGCCGGCCGGGACGGTGGCCGGTGGCGCCGCTGCCGCGGGGGAGTCCGCCGGCGGCGCGTCCGGCGCGGAAGCGGCGCCCCCGGACACGAGCCGGCCGGCGGCGGCCGGCCGGGCGGCGGCGGTGACGGCGCCTCCGGCCGCGGGCCGGCCGGCGACGCTCGAGCGGCCGGCCGGCCCGCGGGCGCGGCCCGAGGGGGCGGCGGCCGAGGCGGCGCTGGGGCTGGACCAGGAGGCGCAATGGCTCATCCAGCGCGGACTGCGGGAGCAGGGCTTCGACCCCGGCCCGCTCGACGGCATCATCGGCCGCCGCACACGGACCGCCATCCGCCGCTGGCAGACGGCGCGGGGCCTGTCCCCCACCGGGTATGTCGACGAGACCTCCGCCCAGGCGCTGGTCGTACGCCGAAGCGTCAATCCGACAGGCCCAGGCAGAACGCCAGGCCCCGGTTCAGACGGCGGACATCCCGGGCGTCCAATCGTCCGATCCGGGCGCTGACCCGCCCGCGTCGAACCGTCACCGGTTTGTCGGCCATGATCTGAGACACCCGCTGCAGGCCGTTCGTCTCGGAGGGCTCGATCGTGATCCGAAAATCGGGGGCATCGGCCAGGGTGGACGTCATCTGGCACACGATGACCGACGCATGCTCCTCCGGAAACGCGTCGCTCTGGACAACCACGGCCGGGCGCGGCTTGCCGAAGTCGCCGGAGGCGGCAACCGCCACCACGTCACCGCGGCTGATGCTCATCGAAGTCCGAGACGGCCTCGTTCCACGCCAGCGCCTCGGACTCGGCGACGGGATCGAGTCGGGCGACGGCCTCCGCCACCCGCGTCCTCACCTCGCCCCGGCGGGCGTCCGGCACGGTGATGCGGATCTCGCGCTCAGCCCGCCCGCGGCGGCGCGTTCGCAGGGCCCGCATCCGCTCGGCGGGAGCCACCGCCACACCTCTCTGTCGTTCGCCCATGCAGGGCACTGTAACGCGTTACGCTGAACGCCCGCAAGCTCGACTGAGCTTCTGCCGGGCGGTGAGACAGAGGCGGTGATGTACGTCGTCTCGCGGTCGACGGAGCCGGGGGCAGATCGCGTCGCAATCGCCGCTCGAGCCGTTCACTCCCCGACCGGCCAGTGCTCGACCGCGATCTCGGTCATCGGGAAGTGCCGCGGATTGCCGGTGGCGAGCACGGCCGCCGTCGAGCACGCGGCCGCCGCGATCAGGCAGTCGGCCTGCGAGAGCGTCGTCCCCAGACCCGCGAACCGTCGCCGCCACTCGCCGGCGCGTCGGCCCGCCTCGCGCTCGATGGGCACGATGCGGAGGCCGTCGAAGAGAGCGTCCACGGCGGGGGTCTCCTCCGGCCGCAGCCCCCGCACCACTTCCTCGACGTTGATCGGCGTCGTGCACAGCGGGTCGCCGCGATCGAGCAGGGCGTTGACCCGGCCGACGGCGGGCCGCCCGCGCAGGTAGTCGATCAGGACCGTCGTATCGAGGAGGACGAGCATCGCGTCATCCGACCCGCTTCGGGTCGCCCGACCGCTGGCGCCGCACCCAGTCGGCGGGGTTCGCGTCCCACTCGTGTCCGCCGTCCCGGACCGCGCCGGCCGACTGGCGAATCCGGTAGGCGCGGCGGCGCCGGTCGACGGCCTCCTGCACCGCCTCCCGCACGAACGCGCTCCGGCCCCGCGGACCGGCGAGCGCATCGACCTCGGCAACGAGCGCGTCGTCCACCTCAAGGTGCATTCTCATGTGCATGTCCATGGCACAGACGTTATCACACTCAGAGCCATCGAGCCCAAGAGCTGCCCGAAGCGGGGGCTCCGCGCCGGCCGGCGGCTGCCGGCAACCCGATGAAGGAGGTCCGCGGCGTACGGGGTCACGCGTCCGGGTCGAGGGCCCGGCGCGACAGGCGGTTCGAGAGAACGGTCTCGGTGGCGAGGAAGCCCATGGCGCCGATCAGGAGGTACCACCACATCGTCTGCCGGCGCTCCAGGTCTTCCGGCCGCAGCTCGCGCTGGCCGGCCACCGTGCGGTCGCCGGCGGCGCGGCCGGTGACCGCGGCCACGAGCTCCTGGGGGTCGGCGACGGCGAGGTTCGACTCGGCGAGGTCGACGTTGACGGCGACCCGCACCACCGAGGCGTCCTCGGCGTCGATGTCGCGGATCTCGTAGAAGCCGGGCTCGACGAGATCGATGAAGCCCGACCGGCCGTCGCGCCCGCCCGACCCCACCGCCACCCGGTCGTCGGTCGGGTCCCGGACGACGAGGTTGCCGTCGACGAGGTCGAGGCCGTCCGCACCCGGGTACTGGGCCAGGTCGAGCACCTGCCCCGCAGTCAGCCACGATGTCGGCGGCCGGTACGAGGCGAGGTACTCGACCGCCCGGTGGACGAGCGGCAGGTAGATCGGCTTCAGCGCGAAGTCGTTCCAGAAGCTGTCGAGGGTCGACGTCCACACCAGCACCCGGCCCTCACCGAGGGGGCGCTCGGCGAGGGCCACGTCGCCGTTGTCGTAGCGCGCGAGCACCGCCGCGTCCGCCTGCACGTCGAAAGGCCGGTACCGGAAGAAGCGGGGGGTGGTGAGGTCGCCGCTGCGGGGGGTGCCGAACAGCTCGAACACGGGATGCGTGTAGTCGACGAAGCCCAGCACGCCGCCGCGGCCGTCGCGGTCGGCCGGCTCGCCGGCGGCCCCCGGCAGCAGCTCGAAGTCGCCGCCCGGCCACCGGGCGTTCTCGCCCAGCACGACCAGGAGCCCGCCGCCGCCCTCGACCAGACGCGTCATCGCCGCCCCGGGCTCGCCCGACGGCGGAGCCACGTCGTTGAGCACCACCACCGACGCCGCCTCGACGTCCTCGACCGTCAGCTCGTCCACCGACCGCACCACCGGCGCGAACGACGGGCTCGTCCCGATGGCCAGCGCCCGCTCCAGGTACAGGCTCGACTCGGGCTCCCCGGGGCTCACGACGACGAGCACCGACACCACGTCGCCCGGCGAGACGAGGAAGTGGAGGACGTCGTCGTGGGGCAGGGCGTCGGCCTGGGCGCGCACCGAGACCGGCATCGCCGCGTCGTCGATGGTGAACGGGGCGAAGGTGACGCTGGCCACGCTCGCCGGCTCGACCGCGGCCGGCAGCGCCTCGAGCTCGAAGCCGTTCAGCTCGAGGGCGACCCGCATCCGCTCGACCGGCTCCGACCCGCGGTTGGCGAGCCTCGCCGTCACCGCGGCGCGCTCCGCCCCCGCGAAGGTGTCCCGCTGCACCGAGACCCCGACCACGCTGACGTTCTGCGTCTCCGCCTCGTCGGCCACCGCCACCGGCGTCAGCACCGTGCCGGGGGGCAGCAGGGTGTTCGCGGCGCTGTCGATGCCCGTCCGCTGGAAGTCGCTGACGAGCACGACCTCGAGCCGCGGCAGGTCGGAGTCCTCCAGGATGCCCTGGGCGAGCTGCAGGGGCGGCCCGAAGCGGGTCGTGGCGGCCCCGATCTCGGCCTCGTTGACGCCCGCGAGGAGGCTGGCCCGGTCGTTCGTCGACCGCGCCCCCGCCTCGGCCCCGCTGTCGAACCGGACGACGGTGGCCCGGTCCTCCGGCCCCAGGTCCTGGACGACGCCGCGGGCGGCGGCGCGGGCGCGGTCCCACCGGTCGCCGTAGGCCATGCTCCACGAGCGGTCGAGCAGCACGACCACCTCGCGACCGCCGCCGGCCACCGCGAGGGCCGTCGACCTCAGGAAAGGCCGCGCGAAGGCGGCGACGATGAGGGCGAGGGCCGCGCACCGCAGCAGCAGCAGCAGCCAGTGGCGGATGCGCTGCCGGCGCAGCGAGCGGAACGGGATCTTCCGCACGAACATCAGCGACGGAAACTCGACGACCTCGGTCCGCTGCCGCTGGATCATGTGCAGCAGCACCGGGGCGGCGAGGGCGGCGAGGGCGGCGAGGAACAGGGGAGCGAGAAAAGCCATCAGCGCACCTTGGCGAGCTTGTGCCGCGCCGGCTGGCGGAACCGCGCGGCCGCGGAGAGCAGCGGAGCCGGAAGAGCCATCAGCGCCCCTTGGTCAGCTTGTGCCGCATCGCCAGGTACCGGAACAGCGCGTGGTCGAGGGGGACCCGCGTGTTCATGAAGTGGTAGTCGATGCGGTTCTGGTTGGCGAGCTTCGTGAGGGCCTCGATGTGGTCCTGCACGAGCTGGCGGTACTGGTCGCGCAGCTTGTCGGGCACCACCGGCACCTTCCGTCCGGTCTCGATGTCCTGGAAGCTGACGGAGTCGTCGTAGGGGAAGTCGACCTCGTGGGGGTCGAGGACGTGGAACATGATCACGTCGTTGCCCGCGAAGCGCAGGGGCTTGACCGCGTCGAACACCTCCTCCGGCTCCTCGTAGAAGTCGGAGATGATGGCGACGATGCTGGGCCGCTTGAAGAACTCCGTCGCCTTGTAGAGGGGCGGCCCCAGCGCGCCGGGCCGGCCCGCCGTCATCCGGTCGAGGGTGTGCAGCGAGACCTCGAAGTGCTTGGCGGACGGCGGCACCCGCTCGACGATGTCGTCGTCGAAGGTCACGATGCCCACCCGGTCGCGCTGCTTCGTGCTGAGGTAGCTGAGGCAGGCGGCGAGGAAGCGGCCGTAATCGAGCTTGGTCAGCTCGTGGCTGCCGAAGCTCATCGACTTCGAGACGTCGAAGAGCACCGAGAAGTTGGTGTTGGTGTCGGCCTCGAACTGCTTGACGTAGAACCGGTCGGTCCGGGCCCAGAGCCGCCAGTCGACGCGCCGGATGTCGTCGCCCGGCATGTAGCCGCGATGCTCGGCGAAGTCGATGGAGACGCCCAGGTACGGCGCCTTGTGCAGGCCGTTGATGAACCCCTCGACCACGAACCGGGCGGCCAGCTCGAGGCTGCCGACGCGGGCCAGCACCTTCGGATCGATGAACCGGGCGCCGGGCGACGTGGGGGGAGCGTGGGTCGCCATGGCTACATCTGCGAGACGGGCGTCGGCACCACCTCGATGAGCTGGTCGATGATCTGGTCGGTGGTGATGCCCTCCGACTCGGCGTGGAAGTTGAGGAGCACGCGGTGCCGCATCACGGGATGGGCGAGGGCGCGGATGTCCTCGAAGCTCACGTGGTAGCGGCCCTGGGTCAGGGCGCGGGCCTTGCCGCCGAGGGTCAGGTACTGGGCGGCGCGGACGCTCGCCCCGTACGCGATCCACTTGCTGAAGTCGGGGGCGCCCTCGCCCTTCAGCCGGCTCGTCCGGGCGAGGCCCAGCGCGTAGCGCATGACCGGCTCGGACACCGGCACCTTCCGGACCAGCTTCTGGAACTCGACGAGGTCGGCGCCGGTGACCGCGTGCCGGTACTCGGGCTCGGCGAGCCCGGTGGTGGTGCGGACGACCTCGATCTCCTCGTCCTCGGGCGGATGCTCGATGACGATGTGGAACATGAACCGGTCGAGCTGCGCCTCGGGCAGGGGATAGGTCCCCTCGAGCTCGATGGGGTTCTGGGTCGCGAAGACGAAGAACGGCTCGTCCAGGGTGTAGGTGCGGCCCTGCACCGTGACCCGGTGCTCCTGCATCGCCTCGAGCAGGGCCGACTGGGTCTTCGGCGGGGTCCGGTTGATCTCGTCGGCGAGGAGCACGTTGGTGAACACCGGGCCGGGGGCGAACACCATCTTGCGGCCGCCGGTCTCGGCGTCCTCCTGGATGATGTCGGTGCCGGTGATGTCGGACGGCATCAGGTCGGGGGTGAACTGGATGCGCGCGAACTTCAGGTCGAGGACCTGCGCCATGGTCTGGATGAGCAGGGTCTTGGCGAGGCCCGGCACCCCGATGATGAGGCTGTTGCCGCCGACGAACAGGGTCAGCAGGGTCTCCTCGATGACCCGCTGCTGGCCGATGATCTTCTTGCGGATCTCGGTGAGGATCTGCTCGCGTCCGGCCTTCATGCGGTCGGCCAGCGCGATGTCGTCGGGATCTTCGAGGTCGGTCGGTTGATCGGCGAATTCGTTCACGGCGGACACTCTCCTCGGCCGCGGGGGCCGTCGCAGTCTTCCGTTCCCTGGCAGCCCGTGGCGAGAATCCCCGCTGCATGCGAGCGGCGATGCATCCCGCCTGACTGCCCTGCTACCCGGTCGATACGACCAGCGTTTGCTCTCTCGTGTGTCTCTCTCAGGCGGCCGCCCGGGCGGCCGCCGGCCCCCGCCGGGCGCGTTGCGACGGGGGCCTCGCCGTGGACCGCGGCTTCCGCCGCCGCGCCGCCCGAACCGGCGAGGCCCGCGGCCGCCCGGCGGCTTCAATGGGTCAACGCGTACATGATGTAGTTCACGCCGAGCTTGAACGCCTCGTTCGACAGGTCGATGGGGTACCAGCCGGTCATCGAGTACTCCCAGTACTCGCCGATGTCGTTGTTGTGGTTGGCCACCGCCAACAGCCGCCCGTCGGGGTCGTTGTCCTCGAACAGGCCGAAGAACAACGGGTCGTAGCCGGGGTACGCCTGCTCGTACTCGTCGAGCGTCTCGATGTCGAAGAACGAGTTGTACACGGGATGGGTGGCGTCGAGGGGCAGCCACCGCAGATCGGGCAGCACCCGCCGCATCTGCGCCTCCAGGTTCTCCCAGTGCCAGTCGCCCCGGAAGTCGTCGAAGATGAGGAAGCCGCCCTTCAGCAGGTAGTTCCGCAGGCCGCGCGCCTCGTCGTCGGAGACGATCGTCCAGTACCCCGGCTCGGACATGTACGCGAACGGGTACTTGAACAGGTTCGGGTCGTCGAGGGTGAGGATGGTCCCGCCGTCGCGCCCCAGGTACGGGTTGACGAAGGAGATCGCCTCCAGGATCCGCATCAGGTTGGCCTCGGCCTGCGGGTAGTCGTGGGCCCACGGCAGGTCCTGGCGGTAGGCGAACCCGCCGCCCACGTAGCCGTCGGCGTAGCGGATGCGGGCGAACACGAACCGTCCGTCGAAGGTCTCCGGACCGGACACCGGGGGTCGGGGGGGATCGTCGCCGGCCTCGACGGCGATGCCGGCCGCCAGCACGGCCAGCGCCAGCCAACGCGCCCGCGTCCGCATCAGCGCGGCTCCTCCCCGGCCGCCGCCTCCGCTTCCCGGATCTCGCGACCCTTGAGGGCGATGGCCACCAGCAGCTTCTCGAGCTCCGCCTGGTAGATCGCCTCGTCGGTGCCGCCCCGGGTCGCCTGCAGCGCCTCTATCTGCTCCTGAATCTCCAGCCGCTCCTGGTAGAGGGCGCGCAGCGCCGGGTCCTCCGGCCAGCCGGGGATGCCCGCGCCCTCGCCGGCGGTGATGAACAAGGTGCGCGCGAGGGCCCCGTCCGAGCTCACGGGGTCGGGCTCGCGGGTGCCCTCGCTGTCGCCGTTGTCGTCGAGCAGGGCGTGCTCGGTCTGCAGCAGCCCGTCCGCCTCGTAGAACCGGTTCACCTGGGCGACGGCGTACTCGAACGCCTCGAGCACCGAGACGCGGCCGTCGCGGTTCTGGTCCGACTCTTCCGACCCGTCCGCGAACGCGGCCACGAAGTGGCCCCCGAAGACCGTCTCGTTCCACTGCCCGCCGCTACGGGTCGCGGTGACCACCGTCCGCCCCTCGCCGGAGAGGGCCTGGATGAACCCGCCGCTCGACGTGGCGGTGTTGACGAACGTGACCCGCTGCGCCTGCAGCTCGTCGAGCAGCAGGGCGTAGTCGCCGGCCGTGAGGTCGCGCCGCGGCAGGTTGAACCGCGACTCGCCGTTCTGGTAGCTGCCGTGTCCGATCAGCACGATGAGGACGTGGTCGTTGGGCTCGGCCCGCTCCGCGATGGCGCTCACCGCGGCCTGGACGCTCTCGCTCGTCGACCGCCCGTCCACGCGGTCGGCGTCGACGTCGGCCCGCTCGGCCAGCCAGGTGATGTTCTCGGGCGGCAGCTCGTAGCGCTCGGCCGCCACGTCGATGAGCGTCGTCGCCCATCCGTGGAACTGCTCGGCGTAGGCGGGGTCGCCGCTCAGGCCGGTGACGACGAGCACGTGGGTCTGCTGCGCGGCCGCGGGAGCCGCCAGGACCAGAAGAACCAGGGCGGCGCGCAGGCAACCCGGGGCGAATTCCGCGCCCCGCCGATGGCGCCGGCTCATGCCAGCCCCCGCGCCCGCCGGTACCCCCACTCTCCGACCACGAGCAGCAGGAACGCCAGCAGCACCGCGGGCATGTCCCACAGGTCGCGCTCCTCGATGACGGTGACCCCGCCGCCCACCGTCTGGATGTCGTCGGCGAGCCCGTCGATGGTGTCGGCGGTGTAGAACCGCCCCCCCGTCTCGTCGGCGATGCGCTCGAGGAACGCGGTGCGCCGCGTCGAGTCGTAGTACTCGGCGTCGCTCGGGGCCACCCGCACGTAGGTGGTGTCGGTGCCGAGGAGCTCGCCGTCCTGGGTGGCCTCCACCCGCACCTCGTAGAGGCCCTCCTTGCGGGGGGTCAGGCTGGCCCGGTACTCGCCGTCGCGGTCGGCGGTCCAGTCCATCGGCACCTCGAAGAGCTCGTCGTCGGGGTCGGTGATCCAGGCCGAGACCTGGCTGGTGTTGATCTCCTCGTAGTTGGCGTCGTCGACCTCGGCCCCCAGGGTCAGGGGCTCGTTGAGCTCCACCCGCTCGGCCGGCACGTCCGCCACCACCTGGTCGGGCACGCCGTCGACCATCCACCGGAGGAGTCGCCGCCACAACGTCTCGTGGGTCTGGTCCTCGACGTCGATGTCGACGTGCATCTGCCACATCCACGAGTCCTGGATGGGGAACGCGAGGGCCTTGCCGGCCCCGTAGCGCTGGAACGCCAGCACCACGAGCGACTCGTCGTCGCTCGTCAGCAGGGTGGTCGCGCCCGGCTTCACCTCGCGCACGGCGTTGACGAGGGTGATGGGCGGCAGCTCGAGCCAGCGCGCGGCCGACGCCTGCTCGGTCTCGGCGATCTGCGTCGCGGGATGGGTCTGCCCCGGCCGCGTCGGCCGCACCGCGGTCTCGACGAAGAAGCGGCTCTCGTCGTCGGCCGCCTGCTCGGGGATCACCACCGGGAGGACGTCGGCCACCGGGGTGCCGGCGTAGCCCCCCTCGGCGAACGAGCGGCGGCTCCCGAGCATCAGCAGCCCCCCGCCGCGCTCGCCCACGAAGTCGGCGATCATCCGCAACTGGTCGGGCGTGAAGTGGTTGGCCTCGATGCCCCCGAGGACGAGGGCCCGGTACTCGAACAGCTCGGCCCGGGTGCGGGGGAAGCCGCCCACGAGGTCCTCGGCCGACTCGACCCCCATCCGCATGAACTTGTTCTCGGCGGTGCGCTGCAGGACCGCGAGCTGCAGGTTCTCGTCGTCGGCGACGGCGCGGCGCAGGAACTTCACCTCCCACCGCGGCTCGCCCTCGAAGTAGAGGACCTTCTCGGCGGTGTCCTCGACCACGATGAGCACGTTCTGCTCGTTGTTCTGCGTCACCATCTCGTCCGGCTGCGGGGCGATGCGGAAGGTGAACAGCCGCGGGCCGGCGTCGGCCGCCGTGAAGCGGACCCGCACCGTGGTGGGCTCCCCGTCGGCGGGCAGGGTGACCGTCTCGTCGGCGACGATGCGGCCCTCGTCCTCGACCACCAGGTTGACCCGCTCGCCGCGGTAGCCGGTCTGGGCGACGACGACGTCGACCACGAGGGCCGCCCCCCTCAGCACCGACCGGGGCGTGTCGACGCGGCTGATCTGGATGTCCTGCGAGTACGCCTCGCGTCCGAGCCCCACCGTGAACACCGGCACCCCCGCCGCCTGCAGCGGCAGCAGCGTCTCCTCGATGGCGCCGTCGGCGTTGTCGGCGCCGTCGGTGACGAGCACGAGGCCGGACAGGGGCACCCCCGACAGCTCCTCCCAGGCCCGGGTCAGGGCCTGGCCGACGTCGGTCCGGGTGCCGTCGTGGGCCAGCTCGCCCATCGCGCCGACGCGGTCGGTGCCGGACGAGAAGCCGAAGAGCCGCACCGCGAACCGGTCCCGGAGGGCGGAGAAGAGCGGGCTCTCGTCGCCGAGCTCCCGCCGGATGACGTCGGCGCGCGACTCGCCCTCCACGTCGGCGATCTGCATGCTGCGCGAGTCGTCGACGAGGATCCCGAGGAAGTTCTGCTGGGGCTCGACCTGCGACAGCACCAGCACCGGCCGCCACAGACACACCACGAGCAGGGCGAGGATGGCGAGCCGGATGCCGGTGAGGATGCCGCGGTCGACGGGACGGCTGTTCGCCCGCACCTGCCGGTAGGTGCGCAGGGCGACCACCGCCGCGGCCAGGACGAGGAGCGTCGCCACGTACGTCGCGGCCGTGGGCCGGAACGCGAAGACGCCTTCCTCGAACGCCAGCGATCTGTACTTGAACAGGAACTCGAACATCTAGCGTTCCGGCCGCGAAGTCCGCGAAACGCGAAGATCGCGAGAACACCCCGTGGAACGGGGCGGGAAACGGCCCTGGGACGCGGCGTCGACCATGGCTCGGGACCTAGTGGCTCATCGCGTAGACGATGATGTTTATGGTGATCTCGATGGCGTAGGTCGAGTAGCGCAACGGGTAGTAGGGGCTCTCGGCCCACTCCCACGCGTCGCCGATGTCGGTGTTCCAGTTGATGATGACCATCAACCGGCCGTCGTCATCGAAGATCCCCTTGACCTGCGGCTCGTAGCCGTCGCGCTCCCACGTCGGGCCGCCCTGGGCGTTGCCGATCGAGGGGACCTGCACGATCTCCTCGATGTTGTACACGGTGTTGAAGATCGGATGGTCGAGCGGGATGTCGACGATCGGATGCTCCGGCAGCACGCGCCGGATCTCGGACTCGAAGTTCGCCCACTCCCAGGTCCCCCAGAAGTCGTCGATCATGAGGAACCCGCCCGCGAGCAGGTAGTCGCGGAGCCCCTCGGCCTCGGCCTCGCTCATGTACATGTCCCCGACCTCGAGGGCGTACAGGAACGGGAACCGGCGCACGTTGGGGTCGTCGAGCCGGACCGCGTTCTCGGCCTCGTAGGCGTCGAGGTCGATGAGCCGCTCGAGGATGATCAGGAACTGGCGGTCCGCCTTGGGGTAGTCGGTGGCCCAGGAGCTCCAGCGGTAGCCGCTGTTGTACACGGCGCGCGTGAAGAAGAACTCGCGGGCGTCGGCGTTGAGGTTCCCGCGGGACGACCGGCGGATGTCGCTACGCCGGAAGATCGGCTGCCGCTGCGCGGCCGGCGGGCCCGCGGGGCGGCGGGCCAGGCCCTCGAGCTGCTCGGCCGGCGCCCCCGCGGCACGGCGGGCCAGGCCGGCGAGGCGAGGCGGGGCGGGAACCGCCGACGCCGACGCAAGAACCTCGGGAACGGGGGCCGCCAAGCGGGCCGGCTCGGGACCGGCCGGCGGCGCGAGGTGCCCGGCCGCCCAAAGGGCCGCCCACCCGACGGCGACCACGGTCGCCGCCGTCACTCCGGCGCGCGCGAATACCGGTAGCCGCACTCGACTGCTCCCGTTCAAGAGACCCGTCACGATCCGCGCAGCCCGCAGGCGTCAGCCCCCGGGATGTTACAGGGGTTTTAACAGCCCGAGGGGCAGCATAGCACAGCCGCATGCGCGGGTGCGGCAGGCGCTGTCGGGCGCCTGCGACGCCGGACATGTCGGACTCCGGCGACCGGGGCCGACATGCGGTATCGGTCCCGCGTGCTGGTCCGCCGCTACGCAGCGGGATCGCGGCCGGACTACATTCCCCAGACGGCGATCGTTCGGCCGTCGACGTTCTCCTGGCGGCGGAAGATCTTCTCTTCCCACGCCCTGCCTTGCGAGCGGTCGAAGACCACCAGGTGGCTCTCGCGGGCGGCGCAGCGGTCCGCGTAGGCGGCCGTCTGCACGAGCCCCTCCGCGACGGTGCGCTCCAGGCTCCCGTGCAGCACCTTGCACTCGATCACGATCCGGTCGGCCGCGTCCTGCCGTCGTCCGGCGCCTCGTCGCGGCCAGACGACGAGCAGGTCCGTACGGCCCCGGCCGAGGCCGTACTCGCGCTCGATACGGCCGCCGCCGTTGACGATGCGCTGCAGGAACGCCTGCAACAGCAACTGCGGACCCGCCTCCCGGTAGTCGAAGCGTTCCACCCAGTGTTCAGAGTGCTCCCGGAAGAAGGCCTGGAAGGCGGCCAGCAGCTTGTCCACGTCGAGCGCGCCGTCGGCGCCCACGTACCAGGCGGCGTCCTGGTTCAGCGTTGCCTGCACCGCGTAGGTGAGCTCGCGCGGCACGACCTCGGCGTAGATCGGATTGGCCATGCGCGGCGGGTCCTCGCGGGCGATGAGCCCGAGGTCGCGGACGTACTCCAGATCCCGGCTCGACGACCGGTTGTCGCCGGCGCCGGTCAGCAGCGGCTCGATGACGCGTCGCACGCGGTCTTCCTGCAGCTTGTCCGCGAGCTGGTCCAGATGGACCTGCCGGCTCTCGATCAGGTGTTCCCGCGCTTCGAGAATGTCGTCGACCTCGATGGCGCGCGCGCGGTCGCGCCCCGCCTTGTTGTCGAAGCAGGCCCGGCGGCAGAGCGCGTTCACCAGCCACGGCTGGCCGCAGGCGCCCGTCCACACCGTTTCGACGGCGGCCGGCGAGAAAGGCTGCCCCGTCTCGACGGTGTGCTGCGCGATCAGCGCCCGCACCTCGGCCTCGCCGAAGTCGCCGAGGCGCAGCGATTCCGCCCTGACGTTGAAGGCGCTCCCGCCGGCGATGACGGCGTTCTCGGCGCTCGATCGGATGCGGTAGTCGCGCACGTCGCGGATGCCGCACAACACCACGCTCTGCGGATAATGACGAGGGCGGTTCGGGTAGCCGGCGCGGAGCTGCCTGAGCACGGCCAGCAACGTGTCGCCGATGAGCATGTCGATCTCGTCGATCAACAGCACCAGCGGCCTGGGGTCGGCTTCAGCCCAGCGCCCCAGAGTCTCCTGCAGGGCCTCGTGCGGACCGGCGTCCGCCAGCGCCTCGCGCCAAACGGCCTGCAGGCGGCTTGTGCGCAGGGTGATGCGTTCCTGCCGGGCGAGGGCGGCGAGAACGGCCCGCATCGCCGCGCCCACGTCCTCGCGCGCCGGCTGTGCGGTCTCGACGTTGACGTAGACGCAACGGAAATCGCCCTCGGCGCCGCCGTTGAGCAGGTCCCGCAGCGCCAGCAGGGTCGAGGTCTTCCCGGTCTGCCGGGGCGCATGCAGTACGAAGTAGCGCTCGTCCCGGATCAGCCCCAGGACATCGTCGAGGTCCACGCGCTCCAACGGCGGGATGCAGTAGTGCCTGTCGGCGACTACCGGCCCCTCCGTGTTGAACTTGCGCATGCCTGACGATAGCTCAGCCGGCGCCCGCGGTCGGCGCGCGTGACTGCGGTTTACCCGGACGTGATGGACTTGCGCATGCCTGACGATGGCTCGGCCGGCAGGGCCCCGCCGGCCGCACCCGCGCAAGCTCCTCGGCTCATCGTTACCGGAGCCGCCGCAACACGCACGAAGGCGGACGCGGCCGGACGGCGAACTCGCCGATGTCGGCGAGCATCGCGCAACACGCGAAGGCCGAGGGCCTCAACGCCCGGACGCGGCCTCGACGAAGCGCACCTCGAACATCTTGGGCCACCACTTGCCGGTGATGTAGAAGGTGTCGGCCTCGGGGTCCCAGGCGATGCCGTTGAGCACCTCGGCCCCGAGGCGGTCGGCGCCCTGCAAGAGCCCCGCGGCGTCGATGTAGTCGGTGACCCGGCCGTCGGCGGGATCGATGCGGACGATGAAGTCGGTCTGCCAGACGTTGGCGTAGACTGCCCCGTCGACGCACTCCAGCTCGTTCAGCTCGTACAGCGGCCGTCCCCGCAGCCGGACCCGCTGCTCGCCGATCGGCTCGAAGGTGACGGGGTCGCGAAACGTCAGCCGGTCGCTGCCGTCGCTCATGATCAGCCGGTCGCCGTCGTAGCAGAGCCCCCAGCCCTCGCCCCGGTAGCGGTAGGTGTCGAGCAGCTCGAACGAGTCGCGGTCGTAGCTGAACGCGCGCTGCGCCCGCCACGTGAGCATGATGAGCCGCCGGTCGACGAGGCTCAGCCCCTCGCCGAAGTACTGCGGGGGAATGTCGATGCGCTGCTCGACCCGCCCCGTCCGCGGGTCGAGCCGGCGCAGGGTCGACTCGCCCTCGCGCCCCGTGCTCTCGAACAGCACCCCGTCCCACCACACGAGCCCCTGCGTGTAGGCGTCCCGCTCGTGCGACAGCTCGCGCAGCACCTCGACGCGCCGCAGGCGGACGTCCGGCTCGGGCGCGGCGACGGGAGTGGCCGGCGCCGCCGCGGGGGCAGCCGTCGACGCCGCCGAAACGGGCCCGCCGGGGGAAGCCTGCGACGCCGAGGGCGAGCGCCACAGCAGGACGCTGCCGCCCGCGAGCGCCACCAGGACCGCCGCCGCGACCCAGGCCCGCGACGATCGTGGGGGGGCCGCCGGAGCGGAGGCGCCGCCCCCCGCCGGTCCGCGTCTCTTGTGTCGTTTCCTGCTCACGTGCGGCTCCAGTCCCCCGAGTCCCGCTCGGCTCGATTATATGCCGCGCGTGGGCCACGCGACCGACGGCGCCGCGGCGACGGCGCGCCGTCACACCCGCATGAGCACCGGACGCGCCGGATCGCCCGTCGCCCGTGCCACCATCTCGGCGTAGATCTGCACCTGGCGGCGGTAGACGTCGAGGCCCGCCTGCAACTCCTGGTCGGTCTTGAAGTCCACCACGACCCAGGCCTCGCCGTCGCGGAACGCGAGGTCGACGACGCCCTCGACGACCACCCCGTCTTCGCCTCGCATCGTCACCGGCGCCTCGCGCCGGCACTCGCCCGCCGCCGCCGCCCGCCGGACGCGGTCGAAGAGGGGGTGGGCGAGACCCGCCGCCGCCGCTTCCGCCGCCGCCTCGATCTCGCTGTCGGACGCCCCCAGCAGCCGGCCCTGCAGCCGGGCGACCTGTCCGAGCGCGCCCCGGTCCGCGTCTAGGGGAACCGCCGCGAGCACCGCGTGCACGAGGGCGCCGAAGCGCGGACCGGCGGGGCGTCGGCCTCGGCCGTCGAGCTCCAGCAGCTCGGGCTCGGCCGCCGACGCCGGCACGAGGTCGGCGATCTGGCGGCGCGCGAGCTCGGTCACGGTGACCACCTCGACGCTCGGGACCGACGCCTCCGCCACCATGTCGTCGCGGCGCCGCCGCCAAGCGCGGTAGCGGTCGAGGTCCCCGTCGACGACGTCCTGCGGGACATCCTTCGACAACAGCTCCGCCTGTCGGATGCCGAACCGGGCCTCGACGTCGAGTTCCAGAGCGTTGGGGTCCCACCACACGACCGAGTACCCGGCCGCGGGCTCGCCGCCGCCGGTCCGCGACCGGGACGCCCCGGAGCCCGGAGGCGTGGACCCTTCAGAGCCGGTCGCCCCGGAGCCCGCAGGTGCGGACGCCTCGGAGCCCGGAGGCGCGGACATTCGGGAGCCCGGAGGCGTGGACCCTCCAGAGTCGGCCGGCGCCGTGCCCCCGACGGCGGCAGGCGCGGACGCCCCCGGCCCGGGGCGCGAGCCGGGGGCGGGAAACGAGACCACGGCCGCGCCCCCGGCGCCGTCCTCGTCGAAGCGGTACCCGCCCGGCGCGACGGTGTCGGGGCCGGCGGCGTCGCCGTCCGCCCGCTCGATCACGCTGTCGCGGCCGAACCGCGGGCAGGCGGGGGCCGGGCTCGGGTCGCGGCGTTCGGCCGGCGGGGGGTAGACGGCGGGGTTGAGCGGATCGAGCCATCCCCCCTCGTACGGCCCGTCGCCGACGGCCGGCACCACCAGCAGGTCGCGGGCGCGCGTGGCGGCGACGTAGGCGAGCCGGATGCCCTCCTGGCGGTCCCGCTCCACCTCCTCGTCCTCGTGGTCGAGGAGGTCCAGGGGCGGCCACCCGGCGAGCCGCAGCGCGCACAGCCCGCGGGCCGGGTCGATGAAGCGGCCCGCCGTCCTGCGGTGGAGGCGGCAGGTCGGATCGGCGAGGACCACCACCGGGAACTCGAGCCCCTTGGCCCGGTGCACGGTCATGATGCGCACCCCGTCGCTGCCCTCCTCGAGAATCGACGCCTCCCCCGCCTGCCCGGCCAGGGCCTCGTTCTCGAGCTGCTCGACGAACCCGCGGAACGAGAGCCCGCCCCCCGCCTCGTAGCGCCGCGCCAGCTCCGCGACGAGGAGCACGTTGGCGAGGGCCTGCTCGCCCCCCGGCCGCATGACGAAGCCGGCGTGGGCGCGGGTCGCCTCGAGCAGCCGACCGACGGTCTCCGCCACCGGCACCACGTTCCGCCGCCGGTGGGCGCCCTTCAGCACCTCCAGCGCCTCGGCGATCGGCCCCAGCCGCTCGCGCAGGCCGGCGTCGCCGCCTTCTCCGGCCGCGAGCTCGGCCGGGATGCGGAAGGGGTGCAGCCGGCCGAAGCGCTGGTGGTACTCGAGCAGGGCCGCGTCCTCGACCGCGAACAGCGACCCCTTCAGGGTGGCGAAGACGGAGAGCTCGTCGTCGGGGTGCTCGACGGCGGCGAGGGCGGCGCGCATCGTCGTCACTTCCTCCCGGTCGTGGAAGCCCCGGCCGCCCACGAGGAGATGCGGCAGGTCCCGCGCCTCGAGGGCGTCGACGTAAGGGCGGGTCATGTCCCTGCCGAAGGTCTCGAATCGCCGGAACAGGATGCACACGTGCCGCGCCGCCACCGGGACCCCCGGCGGCCCCGGGCCTTCGCCCGCCGCGCCCTCGCCGGGCGACCGCCGTTCCGTCACCCGCCAGCCGCTCTCGGCGACGAGCCAGCGGACGAACGCGCCGACCGCGTCGGGCAGCGAGGCCTCGATGGCGGAGGCGGCGACCCGCCACCGGCCGTAGGGGCGGGGGACGGGCAGCACGACGACGCCGGGCTGCCGCGCCGGGTCGTTCCGATGGGGAGACAACGGCACGTAGTCGGCCTGGTGGGGACCGTCGCCGTCGGGCGAGCGGGCGGAGCCGGGCGCCGATCCGCCGTCCGCGCCGTCGGGGCCCCGGCCGTTGGCGCCAGCGGGCGGGCGGCCGGAGCCGGACATCACCGGCGCGAAGGCCCGGTTCACGAGGCGCTGGATGCCGGGCACGGCGCGGAAGCTGGTGGTGAGGGCGAGGGCGGGCACCCCGGCCGCCTCGAGCTGGCGCTTGACCTCCCAATAAACCCCGACGTCCGCCCGCCGGAACCGGTAGATCGACTGCTTGGGGTCGCCGACGATGAACAGCTTCCCCGGCGCCGGCCGCACCCGGCGCCAGTCCCGCTCCGCCGGGTCGCCGGCCGCGAGCAGCAGGAGGATCTCGGCCTGCAGCGGATCGGTGTCCTGGAACTCGTCGACGAAGATGCGGGTGAACCGGCGCTGGAAGTCGGCGCGGACCGCGTCGCAGTCGCGCACGAGGTTCCGCGCCTCGATGAGGAGGTCGACGAAGTCGAGGCGGCCGGCGTCGCGCTTGAGCTCGCCGAAACCCGCGATCGGCGCCTGCAGCTCGTCCCGGAGGAGCGCGGCGAGGTCCGCGTCGGCCACCCGGCGGAAGTCCCTCAGCACGTCCACCATCCGACCGTGCTGCTCGAGCACCGTCTCGCGCAGGACGTCCACGCCGTAGCGGGCCCCCGATCCCTTCCGGGGGCTGGTGAACCGGCGGTTCCCGGCCAGCTCGACGAGGTCCGCCTCGAGAGCGTCGTAGTCCCGGCCGGCCGGCCGCAGGGCGTCCTGCCCCCGGATCTCTCGCGCCAGCAGCAGGGCCGGGCGCACGTCCAGGTACAGGCGGTCACCGCGGTTCGTCACCCGTTCCGCCAACTCCGCGAAATCGACGAGGTGGCCGACGATCCGATCGATGATGGCGGGCCGATCGAAGCGCTCGCGGCGCCACGGGGTCTGGAAGTCGCGCCATTCGGCGAGGCTCGACGCCGCGGCGAGAAGCCGCTCGGTGGGCCGCTCCTTCGCTCCCGGCTCGCCGAAGCCGCCCGCGGAACGGCGGCTCAGCGCCCGCCGGAGCCCCTCCGGCGGATCGCTCAGGGACGCCTGGAGCCAGGCGTCGAAGGCCTGCCCGAAGACCGGTGCGGAGTCCGCCAGCACCTCGAAGCGGGGGTCGACCCTCGCCTCCACCGGCCGCTCGCGCAACAGGTCCGCGCAGAAACCGTGGATGGTGCTGACCTGGGCCTCCTCGAGATGGGCGATGGCGTGCTCGACGTTCTCGGGGCGGGCCGCGGCCGACGCCGTCTCCCCGTCGGGCGACACCGCTCGACGCGCGCGCTCGAGCCCCTCCCGCAGTCGCAGCTTCAGCTCGCCGGCGGCCTTCTCGGTGAAGGTCACGGCGAGGATCTCGCCGACCTCGGCCGCGCCGCTCGCCAGCACGTTGACGATGCGGGTCACCAGCTCCGACGTCTTCCCGGTGCCGGCCGCCGCCTCGACGAGGAGGCTCTCGTCGAGCGACGACCGGATGCGCGCGCGCGCCGCGGCGTCGACGAGCTCGGGGCCCGGCACTACGGCAGCCTCCGCAACGCCTGCAGGTCGACCAGCTTCGTGTCGTCCTTGCGCCGCGCGCGGACCTCCTCCCACGGTCCGCACGCCACGCGGTAGTCGCACCAGGTGCAGGCACCCCGGCGCGGGGCGGGCAGGATGACCCCGTCCTCGAACGCCCTGTCGACGATCGAGAGCACCTCGGCGCCGTGACGCCGGGCGGTGTCGTCGAGAGAGACCGACCGGACGCCGTAGCCTCCCGAGAGGGTCGAATAGAAGAGCCGCGACTCGGCGACGGGACGCCCCAGCACCTGCTCGACGGCCAGCCCGTACAGCACCGGCTGCAACACCTCCCCGTGCCCGACCACCATGCGGTCCGCGGTTCGGTCCTTCCCCGTCTTGTGGTCGGTCACCCGCAGCTCGCCGGCCGCCGTCGGCCGGGCCCGGGCCTCGACGAGGTCGACGACGCCGTGCAGCTTCCAGCCGCCGTCGAGCCGCACCGGCTCGGCCTCGCTCCGGGGGTCCCGCCCCGGGCCGGGGGCGAAGCCGAACCCGAACTCGGCCCGAATCGGCACCCACTCGCCGCCCTCGTCCGCCACCTGCTGGAGCCAGCCCTTCAGGTCGAGGCGCAGCTTCTCGATCTCGTCGGCCCAGACCCGGTCGATGGCGGGGGCCAGATCGTCGTGATAGCGGGCCGCGAGGGCGTCGAGGGTCTCGTCGAGGAGGGCCCAGGCCTCGGCGAGATGCTCCCGGGTGACCGGCAGCCGCCGGCGGGCCTCGAGCACGCGGATCAGCTCGGCCTGCACCTCGTGGAACATCCGCCCCCGCGTCAGGGGGTCGAGCCGTTCCGGCGGCTCGATCTCCTCGCGCGGCTGGAGGCGATGGACGGCGGCCAGCAGGAACTGGTAGGGACACGCCGCGAAGCGCTGAAGGGCGGTCACCGAGTAGGGCCGCGCCGTCAGCCGATGCGCGTCGAGGGCCGCCCGCGCACCGGCCTCGGGCCGGTAGACGCCGTCGTAGCGGCTCCAGGCCCGCGCCGTCCAGCGCGCCCAGCGGGTCAGCAGCGACCGGCGCAGGGCCGGCTCGAGGGCCAGGAGGTAGCGCGCCCGCCCCCGCGGCTCGGGCGCGTCCTGCTGCCGCAGCAGCGGCCCGAGGACCGCGAGATCGTGCTCGATGTCGTCGATGGCCTCGGCGGGGTCCTTCGGGGCCGGCCACGCCAGCCGCGACTCGACGCGCTCGTACGCCTCGCGCTCGGTGATCGCGAAGTCGGGCACGCGGCCGGTGCGGGCGCGCTCCAGGTCGAGGGCGTAGAAGGACGGCACCCGCGGCCGCGACTCGCCGAGCTCGAGGCGCGAGTACGACAGGTGGAGCCGCCGGGCGGCGGCGCCGACGGCGAGGCGCAGCCGCAGCCGTTCCTGCGCGGCGCGATCGTCGAGCACCGGCAGGCCCAAGGGAGACAGCGCCGCCCCTTCAGGCGCGTTCAGCCGCCGGCGGACGTCGTCGAGGAGGATGGGGTCCTGCCGGGGCTTCTGGGGGAACATGCGCTCGGCCAGCCCCGGCACGAACACGACATCGAAGACGCGGCCCCGCACGTGCTCCGGGCCGCCCACGAAGACCCGGCCGTAGCGCCGGGCGGGCGGCTCCGCCTGCAGCTCGGTGAGCCGCTCCGCCAGCACGTCCTGCACCTCGGTCAGCGAGACGGGGCCGACGCCGGCCATCGGGCGCAGCTCGCCGAGGGTCCCCAGCACCCGGTCGGGCCGGCGCAGGACCGTCGGGGCGAGGGACTCGAGCCGGTCGAGCCAGTCTCCCCACGGGGCCTCGCGCGGAAACGCGTCGAGCCGGTCCATCACCGGCAGCGCGAAGCGGCGCAGGTGCCCGAGATCGACGAGGTCGCGTTCGAGCCGCCGCGCCCGCGGCGACCGGGGATCGTCGGCCGCGCACTCCTCGAGGCGGACGCGCAGCTCCTGCTCGAGCCCCGCCAAGCGGCGGGCCCACCGGTCGCGTCCACCGATGACCGCCGACTCGACGAGCAGCCGGTCCCAGTGCCAGGGGGCGCGCAACGTCCCCCCGACGACCGGGCGGTCGTCGGCGTCGGGCGGAGCCCCCGGGTCCGGGTCGTCGTGGTCCGGATCGAGGTCGGCGACGTCGAACAGCGAGCCCTGCACCGGCAGGGCGGCGGCCGGCAGCACCTGCTCGGCCTCGTCCGGCGGCACCCACCGCGCGCGATCGGCCGGTGGCGCGCCCTCCGGATCGGGCTCGGGCACCTGCCCCAGCGACAGGTACTCCGAGAACCGGCGGGCGGAGAGCTGCTCGGCCGCGCACGCCAGCAGGGCGAGGTACGCCCGGCCGGCGGGGTCCGGGGCCCGGGTGCCCCGGACGAACCAGGCCTCGACGCCGGCCCGCCGCAGGGCGGTCTCGAGCAGCCCGCTGTAGACCTGCGGCGACCGCAGCACCACCGCCATCCGGTCGAGGGGCACGCCGCGGGCGGCCTCCTTTTGCACCAGCCGGGCGATCTCCACGCACTCGCGCGACTCCCCCGGGGCCGAGAAGAACGAGACCTCGCCGCCGACGGAGCCGGCGTCCTCCGCCTCCGCGGCCGCGATGGGCTCCTCTCCCGGCGCCGAGGAGAACGTGACGTCCGCGCCGGCGTCCTCCCGACGCGACTCCCCCGGGGCCGAACCGAACGACACCCCGGCGCCGGCGGAACCGGCGTCCTTCGGGTCCGGCGTCGCGATCGGCTCGAAGAGCCGGTTGCGGACCCTCGCCAGCGGGGTGGCGGGGGCGGCCCCCTCCGCCGTCGGCGCCGCCGCCTCGGCGTGCGGCAGCCCGCAGAGCGCCGCCCAGCTCCGGTCGTCTCCCCGCGGGACCGTCGCCAGGAGCCGCGTGGCCCGGCCGGCGAGGGCCGCCACGAGGCCGAGCGCGGCGCGGGCGTGCACCGGCACGTCGAGCAGCACCACCGGCACGTCGAGGGGCAGGTCGACCGGCTCCCGGGCCTCGACCACCGCCGCGGCCAGTCGGTACAGCTCGGGAAGATCGACGAGACGGGCCTCGGCGAGCTGCCGCTCGTACTCGCGCGACAGCGCGTCGAGGTCGGCCCCCACCGGGTCGCACGCCGACAGCGCATCGGCCGCGACCCCGCCCGCGCGGACGTCCTCGAGGGTCGACGCCAGGGTCCGGCCGAAGCTGCGCAGCTTCGCGATCGGCGCGAGGTACCCGAGCCCGCCGCTCCCCGCCTCGTCGGCGGCGGGGCGGGCGGCCTCGAAGGCGGCGCGGGCGGCGACCGCCTCGGCCCCGAGGCGGGTGGCGGGGGCGAGCCCGCGGGCGGCGAGGCTCGGCTCTGCGATGCGGGTCGCGAGCCGGCGCAGGCTGAAGCGGTGGAGGCCGAACGCGGCGCCGCGGCGGGCCGCGTTGTCGCGGACGAAGTCATCGACGGCGTCGCGCGAGGCGCCGACGACGAGCGCCTCGGACGCCGCCGGCAGGCCCTCGACGAAGCGGTGGGCGGCGGCCAGCCGCGCCGCCGCGCTCGCGGACCGATGGAGCGTCACCGCGCCCACGGCCGCCGCCCTCCCCACCACGCGCGCCGGCTGCGGACCGGCATCGGGAACCGCGCCGGCGTCACCGCGCCCACGACCGCCCTCCCCGCCACGCGCTCAACTGCGCCGGCGTCACCGCACCCACGACCGCCGCCCTCTCCGCCACGCGCTCACGCGCCGTCATCCACGCGGCGGGCGCCGCGCACGTTGACGCCGCCGGCATAGCAGTCGCAGTCGAGGCCGGCCGCCTCGCGGAACCGGTCGGCCATGCGGGCGGCCAGCATGCGGGCCTCGTCGTCGGAGGCGGCGAACGCGAACACCGACGGGCCCGACCCGGACAGCGAGCAGCCGAGGGCCCCCGCCTCGAGGGCGGCCCGCCTGGCCTCGGCGAACCCCGGCACGAGGGGCGCGCGGACCGGCTCGACGAGGGCGTCGCTGATCGACCGCCCCAGCAGCGCCAGGTCCGACCGGTGGAGCGCGGTGATCATCGCCGCGAGCTGGCCGAGGTTGGCCACCGCGTCGCCGATGGCGAAGCGGCGCTCGGCCACGAGCCGCCGCGCCTCCGCCGTCGAGACCGCGGTGTGGGGGTGCACGACGGCGACGCGCAGCGCCTCGGGAACAGGCAGCGACAGGAGCTCCATCGGGTCGTAGCTCCGAATCAGGACGAACCCCCCGGTCACGCAGGGGGCGACGTTGTCGGCGTGGACCCCGCCCGACACCGCGCGCTCGCCCTCCAGCGCGCACGCGATGAGCTGGTCCCGATCGAACGCCCCGCCGAGCAGCTCGCTGACCGCGAGGGCCCCCGCGACGCTGCTCGCGGCCGAGCTGCCGAGCCCGCTTGCCAGCGGCATGCGCTTGTCGAGCCAGAGCCGGACGCCGGGCGGCCGCGGCCCGGTGGCGCCGGCGTCGGCGAGTCGGAGGGCGGCCGAGGCGGCGATGCCCACGACGTTGCGGGCCGGGTCGGTCGTCAGCCGGTCCGCGTTGCCCCGCATGCCGGCAATCTCGACCCCGGGCCGGTCCGACCACTCCCCGTCCACGAAGTCGCCCGGCTCCTCGATGGCGAGCCCGAGCACGTCGAAGCCGGGGCCGAGGTTGGACAGGGTGGCGGGAGCGAAGACGCGCACACGTTCCCGTATCGGCGTGGGTGTGGACATGGACATTGCGGGCGAAGGACGACCGGATGCGATGGCGTGGCGGATCGGGCGGCGCCGGCTCCCGGCGAGGCGGGAGCCGGCGCGCATCCGATGCTCAGTCGAGCCGCGGACGGAGAGCGTCGCCTACGGCTCCGCTCACCGCCCAACCAACCAGTCTGCACCGTTCTACGGCGCAGACTCCTAGCGCCGTCCCTCCTGCTCCACGGCCTCCTCGAGATCGTCGAGGGTGGCGGTGCCGGGGCCGTGCAGCGGCACGATGGTGTTGATGCGCAGGTTCTTCTCCTCGATGTTCTCGAGCAGGGCGGCCGCGAAGGGCGCCTCCGCCGCCCCCGGCGAGAACGAGTCCACCTCGAACAGGATCCGCTCGCGCGCCGCCGGCAGGTACGCCATCACGATGCCGTCGCTGTGCTGGTCGCCCACGATGCGGGAGATCTCCAGGGTACGGCGCCCGCTGCTCAGCTCGTAGGTGTCGTCGCCGTTCACCGTTTCGATCGTGAGCGGCTGCGGGTTCCGGGCCAGGGCGTCCTGCTCGATGGTGTGCTGCCGGGCCACGATGTCCTCGAAGAACCCCGCATTGATCTCGTGGGTGATCACGGTCAGCCCCTCGGAGACGGCGGCGCGGATGCCCATGGCATGGTCGAAGTGGTGATGGGTGTTCACCACGTACTGCAGCGGCGTGTCCGGCACCAGCCCGCGGGCGTGCTCGATGACGGCCAGGGTGCGGGCCTCGCTCTGCGGCGCCTCGATGAGGGCGAGGAAGTCGTCGAACTCGACGAGGGCGCTGTGGTGCGAGCCGCCCGTCAGGTGCCAGACCCCGTTGGCCACCTCCTCCGACTCGACCACGATCTCGTCCGACGGCGGCGGGGCAGCCGAGACCGACAGGTCGCCGACCGCGGTCTGGGTGTCGCTGGTCACCCGGTACTCGGCGATCGTGTACTCGTCGAGGTTGACGGTGTACTGCCGGGGCAGCGTCAGACGCGCCTGGAACCCGCCCAGCCCGCCCGACTCGGCATAGTCCTCGAAGATCGTCTCGTAGGTGACGTCACCCAGCATCGGGTGGTACCGGGCGGAGACGACCCGGCTGGGATGCAGGGTGTCCACGTCGACGTAGAGGGTGAACTGGGCACCGTCGGCGGCCGCGATGTCGACGACGTGCTCCCCGCCCTCGTCGCGCAGGTTGCTCGCGGTCGAGGTCTCGTCGAGCCCGAGCAGCACGATGCCGAGGGGGTTGTGGTACAGCTCGGCCCGGCGCTGGGACGCCACCCGGTCGGACGCCTGCACGAACCCGTCGTCGTCCCCCTCGTCGTAGGCGACGTCGCCGTCGAGGCCGAAGGTCTGGCGAACGCCGAAGAGGGGGCTCCCGGTGAAGAACGTCGTCGTGCGGTCCTGCCGAAGCTGCCACCGCTCGTTGGCGAAGTCGATGGCCAGGCGGTAGTTCTCGATCTCGTAGTACGGCAGGTCGGCCCGCGGGGTCGGGTTCTGGCCGAGGCGGTACGTCCGCCCCGACCCCTCGAGGACGACGCCGGTCGTCTCGCTCACGGCGCGGAGGCTCCCCATCGCCTCGGCCGCTTCCTCGAGCAGCCCCAGCTCGGGCGTTGCCGGTCCACAGCCGACTAACAGGGCGCACGATACGACCAGAAGGTACTTCCAGCACTTCATGAGTCCGCACTCCTTTCGCCCACGAACGAGAAGACCACGAGCGGCCCGACCGAAGGCGCACGGACCCGCAACGGACTTCGGCGCAACGGGGTCGAATACGCCTGCCGCAAGGGAACACTACCCGACAGGGGGGCATTCTGTCGCAAACCCGGCAAGGGCGCAACCGAAGGGCCGCGAAACCGTCGTGAGGGCGCCGGCCGGCGCGGCAGGGTCGCCGGTCGGGATCGAAACCCGGGGGTGCAACCGAAAAGCCGCGAAACCGTCGCCGGGGGGGCGCCGGCCGGCGGGGCAGGGTCGCCCGCCGGGATCGAAACCCGGGGGGAACGGGGGGCGCCGGAGCGCCGGTGTCGACGGGATGCCCCGCGACCGCGAGGTCCGGCCGGCGGCGGCCGACCGCGGGCTCTCGCAAGGCCGGACGACCCGGCCGCGAAGCCGCCGGCAATCGCCCCGCCGCCGGGGCCGGACCGGCCGCTACAGCAGCCCGAGCT
This sequence comes from Vicinamibacterales bacterium, assembly GCA_965204675.1. GTDB lineage: Bacteria > Acidobacteriota > Vicinamibacteria > Vicinamibacterales > UBA8438 > JAJEEA01. The sequence goes on along the minus strand of OZ242003.1, from coordinate 1,460,412 downwards.
GGAGCCTGGCCGCGTCGGACATCTTGTTCATGTCCCACTGCGGCTCCCAGACGACGTCGACCCAGGCGTCGCTGACCCCCGGCACCCCCTTCGCCTTCGCCTTCACCTCCCCCGGCAGGGACTGCGCGGCGGGGCACGCCGGCGAGGTCAGGGTCATGCGGATGCCGACGAGCCCCTCGGCGTTCACGTCGACGTCGTAGATGAGGCCCAGCTCGTAGATGTTGACGGGGATCTCGGGGTCGTAGACGGTCGACAGCGCCTCGATGAGCTTCGGCTTGAGCTCGAGCGTCTTCAGGGGATCGGGCTCGATGGGGTCGTGGGCGACGGCCGGCGGCGGTGCCGGCGGCTCGCTGGGCAGGATGGGCCGGGGCGGCTCGGGCCCCGGGGCGCTCGCCGTCGCCGGCGCGGCCGGCGGGGTCGCCGGGGCCGGTCCGGCAGCGGCCGGCGGGGTCGCCGGGGCCGGTCCGGCAGCGGCCGGCGGGGTCGCCGGGGCCGGTCCGGCAACGGACGCGGGATCGTCGCCCTGGGCCGACGCCTTGAAGTTGAAGATTCCCACTGGCGATGCCTCCCCTTGCCCGCCCATCGTCGCCCTCGGCTCCGCCGGGCGCCCAACCAACCCTCCAGGAGTCCACGCCATGCCACGGCGCAGGCTCCTGGCCCGGAATGCGGATCGTCACCGAGACGAATCGCGGCTACTCCGTCGAGACGACCTCGTGGAGGTCGTCCACCGCCGCCCGCAGGGTGTGCCACGCCAGGATCGCACACTTGACGCGGGCGGGATAGTCGCGAACCCCGGCGAACACCGCCAGCTTCCCCAGGTCGATGTCGTCAGCCGGCGCCGTCTGGTCGGTCACCAGCCGGTGGAACCGGTCGAAGAGCCCGCGGACCTCGTCGAGGGTCCGGCCCTTCACGCCCTCCGTCATCAGGGACGCCGACGCCTTCGAGATCGCGCAGCCCGACCCCTCGAAACGCAGGTCCGTCACCCGGTCGCCGCTCACCTTGACGGTCAGCGAGAGCTTGTCGCCGCAGAGCGGGTTGTGGCCGTCGGCGTGGAGGTCGGCGTCGTCCAGCCGCCCGAAGTTGCGCGGGCTGCGATTGTGGTCGAGGATGACCTGCTGATACAGGTCCCGCAGATCGGACATGTCGTCTCCGTCTTCGGCGGGAGCCCCTACCCGAACAGCTCCCTGACCCGGGCCAGCGCCGCCACGAGCTGATCCACCTCGCCGGTCGTGTTGTACATGGCGAGCGAGGCGCGGGCGGTGGCGGGCACCCCGAGCCGGTCCATCACCGGCTGGGTGCAGTGGTGGCCGGTGCGGATCGCGACCCCCTCGGCGTCCACGATGGTCCCGATGTCATGGGGGTGCACGCCCTCGAGCACGAACGACAGGATGCTCGCCTTGTCGGCGGCGGTCCCGACGAGGCGCAGCCCGGGCACCGCGGACAGCGCCTCGGTCGCGTAGGCGAGGAGGCGCCGCTCGTGGGCCGCGATGGCGTCGAACCCGACCCCGGTGATGAAGTCCACCGCCGCCCCGAGCCCGATCGCCCCCGCGATGTGGGGCGTGCCCGCCTCGAACCGGTGGGGAAGCTCGTTGTAGGTCGTCTTCTCGAACGTCACCGAGCTGATCATGTCGCCGCCCCCCTGGTAGGGCGGCATCGCCTCGAGCAGGGCGCGGCGGCCGTAGAGGGCGCCGATGCCGGTCGGGCCGTACAGCTTGTGCCCGGTGACGACGTAGAAGTCGCAGCCGATGGCCTGCACGTCGACGGGCATGTGGTACGCGGCCTGGGCCCCGTCGACGAGCACCGGGATGCCCTGCCGGTGGGCCAGCTCGACCACCCGCCGGACGGGGTTGACGGTGCCCAGCGAATTCGACATGTGCACGATGGACACGAGCCGGGTCCTCGGCCCGAGCAGCGCCGCGAGCTCGTCGACGAGCAGCTCTCCCGCGTCGGAGAACGGCGCCACCCGCAGCCGCGCCCCCTTCTCCTCGCACACGATCTGCCACGGCACGATGTTGGAGTGGTGCTCCATGCCCGAGATCACCACCTCGTCGCCCGGGCCGAGGCGGCTGCGGCCGAAGGTCTGGGCGACGAGGTTGATGCCCTCGGTGGCGTTGCGGGTGAAGACGATCTCGGCCGGCTCGGCCGCGTTCAGGAAGGCCGCCACCTTGCCGCGGGCGCCCTCGTAGGCCTCGGTCGCGTCCTCGCTCAGCGCATGGACGCCGCGGTGGATGTTGGCGTTGCCGGCCGCGTAGTACCGGGCCAGCGTGTCGAGCACCGGCCGCGGCTTCTGGGTGGTCGCGGCGTTGTCGAGATAGGCGAGGGGCTTGCCGCGGACAGTCTGCGCGAGAATGGGGAACTGCCCGCGGATCCGGTCCACGTCGAGCACGGCAGGCTCCGATGCGGTCACGCTGGTCATCGACACCCTTGGGCCAAGGTCCGGCCGGCGATGCACCTCGCGCGGCTCACGCGGTCTCGTCGCGTCCTGCCCCGCGCGGCCGCCCTGCCGTCCGCCGGCGCTCTCGGCTCCTCGCCGGCGCCCTCCGGGCGCGGTGCAACGCGGGGTTCCACCACGGGCCTCCAGGCCGCCGTCACGTGCTCCCGTTCATCGGGAGCCGCTCGAGCAGCAACGCGTCGAGCTGGCGGCGAATCGTCTCCACCTTGATGTGGCCGAGCAGGTCGGCCGCGAACGCGTGAATCAGGAGCTGCCGGGCCTGCGCCTCCGACAGGGCGCGCGACCGCAGGTAGAACATCGCGTCCGCGTCGAGCTGGCCGACCGTGGCCCCGTGGGTGCACTTCACGTCGTCGGCGAAGATCTCGAGCTGCGGCTTGGTGGTGATCTGCGCGTCCTCCGACAGCAGCAGCGCCTTGTTCGACTGCTTGGCGTCGGTCTTCTGGGCGTCGAGCCGGACGATGATCTTGCCGTTGAAGACGGCGCGGCTCCGGCCGTCGAGAATCCCCTTGTACAGCTCGTGGCTGTCGCAGTGGGGCATGGCGTGGTCGATGGTGGTCTGGTTGTCGACGAGTTGACGGCCGTCGGCCAGGTACAGCCCGTTCAGCGTGCACTCGCCGCCCTCGCCGCCGAGGACGACGGCGGCCTCGTTCCGCACGATGGCCCCGCCCGCGGTGATGGCGTGGGACGAGAAGTTGCCGGCCCTGCCGATCCGGACCGCGAGGCTGCCCACGTGGAACGCGGCGTCCGCCTCGCGCACCACCGTGTAGTGGTCCACCACCGCGTTCTCGGCGACGGAAACCTCGGTCACCGCGTTGCTCAGGTACGGGGTCTCCCCGGCGCCCGTGTGGCTCTCGACCACCCGGACCTCGCTGCTCGCCCCGGCCACGATCAGCACCCGCGGCTGGCTGAGCACCGGCGCCGCCCCGCTCGACGACGCGAAGAGGAGGTGTATGGCGTTCTCGACCACCACGCCGCCGTCCACCTCGATGACCGCACCGTCCCCGAGGAAAGCGGTGTTGAGGGCGGTGAACGCGTGCCGCTCGAACCGCGCGAGGCGCCCGAGGTACGGCGCGACGGCGTCGAGCCCCCCCGCCTCGCCGGCCATCGCCGCGAGGCCGCGCACGCGGACCCCGGGCGGCAGGCCCGACGCGTCCGACAGCTCCGGCGCGAAGCGGCCGTTGACGAACACCAGCTCCGGCCCGCCGGACCTCGGCAGGCGCAGCGTGTCGAGGGCCTCGCGGCCGGGCCCCTCCGCCGCGGCCGGCGCCTGGAACGGCGTCTGGACGATGGGGGCGATGTTGGTGAACCGCCACTCCTCGAGCCGGGTGGTGGGGAACCCGAGCCGGTCGAAGCAGCGGAACGCGTCGTCTCGCAGGGGCCCCAGGGGACCAGCGGCCGGGGCCGCCCCTTTCAGGGCCGCGAACTGGGCGGCGTAGCTGTCGGCGCCGATGGCGATCTGCGGCATGAGACGTTCCGTAATCGCTACGCGGTCGCCGCCGCCGGCTCGGCGTCGAGCCAGCCGTAACCCTTCTCCTCGAGCTCGAGCGCGAGCTCCTTGCCGCCCGACTTGACGATGCGTCCCTTGGAGAGGACGTGCACGAAGTCGGGGACGATGTAGTGCAGCAGCCGCTGGTAGTGGGTCACCACGACCATGGAGCGCTCGGGGCTCCGCATGGCGTTGACCCCGCCGGCGACGGTCTTGAGGGCGTCGATGTCCAGCCCCGAGTCGGTCTCGTCGAGAATCGCCAGCGTGGGCTCGAGCACCGCGAGCTGGAAGATCTCGTTCCGCTTCTTCTCGCCCCCGGAGAACCCGTCGTTGACGGGCCGGTTCAGCAGGGCGTCGTCCATCTCCAGCAGCGACATCCGCTTCCGGACGAGGACCATGAAGTCCATCGCGTCGAGCTCTGGCTGCCCCCGGTGCTTGCGCACCTCGTTCAGGGCCGCCTTGAGGAGGTAGGCGTTGTTGACGCCGGGAATCTCGACCGGGTACTGGAACGCGAGGAACAGGCCCTCGCGCGCCCGCTCCTCGGGGTCGAGGTCCAGCAGATCCTGCCCCTTGAACGTCGCCGACCCCGCGGTGACCTCGATCCCGTCCCGGCCGGCCAGCGCCCCCGCCAGGGTGCTCTTGCCGGAGCCGTTCGGCCCCATGATGGCGTGGACCTCGCCGGGGCTCACGGTCAGGTCGATCCCGTTCAGGATCTGCCGGTCCCCGGCCTTCGCCTGCAGATTGCGAATCTCGAGCATCGATTCCCCGTCCACTTCATCCGACAGCCGACGTCTATCCAACGCTGCCTTCGAGGCTGACGCTCAGCAGCTTCTGGGCCTCGACCGCGAACTCCATCGGCAGCTCGCGGAAGACCTCCTTGCAGAACCCGTTGACGATCAGGTTGACCGCGTCCTCGGTCGACAGCCCCCGCTGGCGGCAGTAGAAGATCTGGTCCTCGCCGATCTTCGACGTCGACGCCTCGTGCTCGACCTGCGACGACGTGTTCTTCACCTCGAGATACGGGAAGGTGTGGGCGCCGCAGCGGTCGCCGATGAGCAGCGAGTCGCACTGCGAGAAGTTGCGGGCGCCGCGCGCCCCCTTGCCGATGCGCACGAGGCCGCGGTAGGTGTTCTGGCCGTGCCCGGCCGAGATGCCCTTCGACACGATGGTGCTGCGGGTGTTCCGGCCCAGGTGCACCATCTTCGTCCCGGTGTCCGCCTGCTGCCGGTTGTTGGTCACCGCCACCGAGTAGAACTCGCCGACGGCGTTGTCGCCCTGCAGGATGCAGCTCGGGTACTTCCACGTGATGGCGGAGCCGGTCTCGACCTGGGTCCACGTGACCTTGGCGTTGGCGAGGGCCTTGCCCCGCTTCGTCACGAAGTTGTAGATGCCGCCCTTGCCGTCCTTGTCGCCGGGGTACCAGTTCTGCACCGTCGAGTACTTGATGGTGGCGTCGTCGAGGGCCACGAGCTCGACCACGGCGGCGTGGAGCTGGTTCTCGTCGCGCTGGGGGGCGGTGCAGCCCTCGAGGTAGCTCACCTCGGCCCCCTCGTCGGCCACCAGCAGGGTCCGCTCGAACTGGCCGGTGTTGGCGGCGTTGATGCGGAAGTACGTCGACAGCTCCATCGGGCACTTGACGCCCCTGGGGATGTACGCGAACGACCCGTCGCTGAACACCGCCGAGTTGAGGGCGGCGAAGAAGTTGTCGGTGTGCGGCACGACGGTGCCGAGGTACTTGCGGACGAGCTCGGGGTGGTCGCGCACCGCCTCGGAGAACGAGCAGAAGATGATGCCGAGGTCGGCCAGCGTGTCCTTGAACGTGGTGGCGACCGAGACGCTGTCGAAGACGGCGTCGACGGCGACGCCGGACAGGCGCTTCTGCTCGTCGAGCGAGATGCCGAGCTTGTCGAAGGTGGCCCGGATCTCGGGGTCGACCTCGTCGAGGCTCTCGAGCTTCGGCTTCTTCTTGGGGGCCGCGTAGTAGCTGATGGCCTGGTAGTCGACGGGCGGATAGCGCACGTTGTGCCACGTCGGCTCGGTCATCTTCGACCAGATGCGGAAGGCGTCGAGGCGCCAGTCGAGCAGCCACCCCGGCTCGCCCTTCTTCGCCGAGATCATCTCGATGACCTCTTCGTTCAGGCCGACGGGGATCGAGTCGGTCTCGACGTCGGTGGTGAACCCGTACTTGTATTCCTGCTTCGCAAGCTCTTCGACGGTCTGGATCGCGGTGCTCATGACGCTCTCCCGGCCCGGCAAGGGCGACCGGCAACCCCCGAACCGGATTGCCGACCAAAACGGTCGCATATCAACATATCACGGGGCACGGCCGGCCGACAACGCCGGGGGCGCCTCACGCGCCAGGCCGGAGCCGGCTGACCGCGAGGCCGACGACGACCACCGCGACGGTGCCGATGACGTTGTTCCAGAGGAAGGAGACGTCGGCCGCGCTCTCGACGAGGGCCACCGACGCCATGCCCGCGAAGAGGCCCACGAAGGCGCCGTCGGCGGTGGCCCGGCGGAACCCGACGGCGAGCACGAACACCCCCAGGAGCGACCCGTAGAAGTACGACCCGACCTGGTTCACGACCTCGATCAGCGACCCGAGGTTGGCCGCGAACACCGCGAAGACGGTGGCCACCACGCCCCACAGGGCGGTCGCGACCTTCGACACCCGCAGGTAGTGGCGGTCCGTCGCCCCGGTGTTCAGGTACCGCCGGTAGAAGTCGATGACGCTCGTGGTGGACAGCGCGGCCAGCTCGGCCGCCGCGCTCGACATCGCGGCCGCGAAGATGGCCGCGATGAGCAGGCCCACGAGCCCCACCGGCAGGTGGGTGACGATGAACGTGGGGAACACGTAGTTGACGTCGGTGTAGGCCTCGCCGGTGGCCTCCTCCACCAGGCCCGCGGCCCGGCCGCGGACCTCCCCCACCCGCGCCTGGCTGGCCGCGAAAGCCGCGCGGGTCTCCGCCACGGCCGCCCCGCCGGCGCGTCGCGCCGCGAGCATCTCGTCGGCGGCGGCCCGGCGGTCCTCGAGCGCCTCCGCGAACTCCGCCTCCAGCCCCGCGTACTCCGCCGCCCGGTCGCCGTCGCGCGCCGCCGCGTCCTGCACGGGGTGGAAGAGCATCGGCGCCGGGTTGAACAGGTGAAACACGAACACCAGCACGCCGGTCAGCAGGATCAGCGCCTGCAGGGGGATCTTCCAGTACGCGCTCATCAGCAGCGACCGGCGGGCGGCGTCGACCGAGTCGGCGGTCAGGTGGCGCTGCACCTGGCTCTGGTCGCACCCGAAGTACCCGAGCGCGAGGAAGAGCCCGCCGAGCAGGCCCGACCAGAACGTGTACGTCTCGCCCGGGTCCGCGGAGAAGTCGATGGCGGTGAGCCGCTCCGCCGCCCCGGCCAGGTGCATGGCGTCGGCGAAGCCGACCCCGCCCGGCAGCCCGAGGACGAGGGCCGCGACCACCGCGAGGAGGCCGCCCACGATGATGACCATCTGCTTGACGTCGGCCCACGCGACCGCCTGCACCCCGCCCAGCATCGTGTAGCAGGTCGTCGGCACCCCGATGGCGAGGGCGGTGAGGGTGAGGTTCCACCCCAGCACCACCGACAGCACCACCGCGGGGGCGGAGATGATCACGCCCACCCCCAGCCCCCGCGACACGAGGAAGATCAGGCTCGTCAGGGCCCGGGTCTTCCGGTCGAAGCGGCGCTCCAGGTACTCGTAGGCGGTGAAGACGCGGGCCCGGTAGAGGAACGGGACGAGGGTCACCGACAGGACGATCATCGCCAGCGGCAGGCCGAAGTACATCTGCACCAGCCGCATGCCGTCGGCGTAGCCCTGCCCGGTGGTGCCGACGAGGGTGATGGCGCTCATCTGGGTGGCCATCACCGACAGCCCGACCGCCCACCACGGCAGCGACCGGCCGGCGAGGAAGTACCCCTCGACCGCGTCGGTCCCCCTCGACCGCTTCACGCCGTCGTACAGGACCCAGGCGAGGTAGCCGCCGATGATGATCCAGTCGATGGGATGCATGGAAAGGCGCCGAATCCCGCGGCGCAGGCTCTACCCCGAGAAGTGCCGCGAGAAGACCCACAACGCCGCGAGCACCAGCGCCTCGACGACCAGCACGGCGGCGTAGGTGGCGGCGAAGGGCTCTTCCCCGCGGGTGTCGAGCACGCGCGGGACGTCCTCGGGCTGCTGGGTCATGGCCGTCGGCCCCAGAGTATACCCGCCGGCGCGGCGGCGGCGCCCGCGAACGCGCCGCGGCGGGCAGGGTTGCGCGGGGAAGTCGGCGCCGATAGAATTGCGGGCGACAGATGTTTGTGAATCGATGCACGTGGGCGGGCTCTCGCCGGCCCGGCGTCGCCGAAGCTGTCGCCGAGTGCTGAATCGAGACGGGAATCGCGACGCCGCCCGCCCCCCTCGAGGGTCCGCGGGCACCGGCGCCGGTCACGTCGCTGCCTCACGCCCGACCCGCGCCGCCGGCCGCGGCGGCGACCGGATCGCAGGCAGGTCCAGAAAGGAGTCACGACGTTGGAGAACGTGACCACCGCCGAACATGTCTCGCAAGCCGCGCACGACGGGCATGCCCACGACGAGCACGAGCTGAGCTTCCTCCGCGCGTACGTCTTCTCGGTCGACCACAAGGTGATCGGCATCCAGTATGCGATCACCGCCATGCTCTTCCTCCTGTTCGGCTTCTCGCTGATGATGGTGATGCGGTGGCAACTCGCCTACCCGGGCGCGCCCATCCCGTTCATCGGCAACTTCCTCGGGCAGGCCAACGCGCCGGGCGGCATCATGCTGCCCGAGTTCTACAACCAGCTCGGGGCCATGCACGGCACCATCATGGTGTTCATGGGGGTCGTGCCCCTCGCCGTCGGCGGCTTCGGCAACTACGTGCTGCCGCTGCAGATCGGCGCCCCGGACATGGCGTTCCCGCGGCTGAACATGGCCAGCTACTGGGCGTTCTTCCTGGGCGGCGTGGTCATGTTCGCCAGCTTCTTCGTGCCCGGCGGGGCCGCGAACTCGGGCTGGACCTCGTACGCGCCCCTGTCGGTCATCGCCCTCGAGGGGCAGACGTGGTGGCTCGTCGGGATGATCTTCCTGATCACCTCGTCGCTGCTGGGCTCGATCAACTTCATCGTCACCACCTTCCAGCTCCGGGCCCCCGGGCTGAGCTTCACGCGCCTGCCGTTCTTCGTGTGGGCGCAGCTCGTCACCGCGTTCCTGCTCCTGCTGGCGTTCCCGCCCCTCGAGGTCGCGGGCATCCTGCAGCTCATGGACCGGGTGGCCGAGACCAGCTTCTTCATGCCGAGCGGGCTCGTCACCACCGAGGGCCCCCTCGACATCAGCGGCGGCGGGAGCCCGCTGCTCTGGCAGCACCTGTTCTGGTTCCTGGCCCACCCCGAGGTCTACGTCCTGATCCTGCCGGCGATGGGCATCGTCGCGGAGATCCTCGCCAACAACACCCGGAAGCCGCTCTGGGGCTACCGCGTCCTCGTGGCGTCGATCGTCTTCCTCGGGTTCATGTCGTTCATCGTGTGGGCGCACCACATGTTCCTGACCGGCATGGGCACGACGATGAGCGCCTTCTTCCAGACCACGACGATGATCATCTCGGTGCCGTCGGTGATCATCCTGTCGGCGTTCTTCATCACGCTGTACGGCGGGTCCATCCGCTACAACGTGCCGATGCTGTTCGCGCTCGCCTTCCTGCCGATGTTCGGCATCGGGGGGCTCACGGGGCTGCCGCTGGGCCTCTCCGCGCCCGACCTGCACCTGCACGACACGTACTACGTGATCGGCCACTTCCACTACGTGGTGGCCCCCGGCACCATCTTCGCGCTGTTCGCCGGCCTCTACTACTGGTACCCGAAGGCGACGGGCCGGGTGATGAACGAGGTGCTCGGCAAGATCCACTTCTGGGGCTCGTTCATCGCGATCAACGTGGTGTTCATGCCGATGTTCATCACCGGCCTCGTCGGGGTGAACCGGCGGCTCTACGACGGCGGCATGCAGTACGCGCACGCCCAGGAGGTCATGGAGTGGAACGCCGTGATGTCGTACGGCGCCTGGGCCCTCGGGTTCTTCCAGATCTTCTTCATCGTCAACTTCTTCTGGAGCATCCGGAACGGGAAGAAGGTCGACGACAACCCGTGGGAGGCGACCACCCTCGAGTGGCAGGCCCCGTCGCCGCCGCCGCACGGCAACTTCACCGCGCCGCCCGAGGCGCACCGGGGACCCTACGAGTACAGCGTTCCCGGCGCCCCGAAGGACTACTCCATGCAGGGACAGGCGACCGGCGCCTAGTCCGCGCCCGCGAAGCTGCAGAAGGTAACCAGGATGGAAATTCCGTACACCGTAGCCGAACGGCCGGACACCGGCTTGAACAACGTCAAGCTCGGGATCTGGCTCTTCCTGGCCTCCGAGGTGATGCTGTTCGGCGGGCTCTTCTCGACCTACGTCATCCTGCGGGTGGGCGGCGTCGACTGGCCGCTGGGGGCCGAGTACGTGAGCATCCCGATCGGGGCCTTCAACACCGCGGTCCTCATCGGCTCGAGCGTGACGATGGTCATGTGCTTCGCGTCGCTCAAGCTCGGCGACTTCGCCAAGTACAAGACGTACATGGGCGCGACGATCCTGCTCGCGCTCATCTTCCTCGTCGTGAAGGGCTTCGAGTACTACGACAAGGTGTCGCACGACCACCTGCCCTCGCACAGCACCTTCCTCGCCATCTACTGGACGATGACGGCGCTGCACGGGCTGCACATCGTGGGCGGCGTCGCCGTGAACAGCTACTTCTGGGGCCCCGGCAGCCGGATGTGGCACGAGAAGCGGGAGATGTTCGAGAACCGGATAGAGGCGGCGGGTCTGTACTGGCACTTCGTCGACCTCGTCTGGATCTTCCTGTTCCCGGTGCTCTACCTGCTGTAGGCCAAGCGGAGCCAAGGCGGCGATTGGCGGACCAGGGCGGATGACGGGCGGCCGGGGCCGGCGGACGGCGCCGGCCCGATCGCCCGGGGCGGGTTCCCGGACACTGCGGAGGCGTCATGAGCGGAAGCGCTGAAGAAACCAAGAAGCACATCGACATCTACATGAAGGTCACCGGCGCGCTGGCGGTCCTCACGGTGGTGACCGTCCTCGCTTCGTTAATCGAAGTGGCGGTGCCGCTGGCGATCGTCATCGCCCTCATCATCGCCTCCGCCAAGGGCTCGCTGGTGGTGAGCTACTTCATGCACCTGGTCGACGAGAAGAGCCGGACCCTCGCCATCGCGCTGGCCCTGACCGTGTTCTTCTGGCTGGCCCTCATGCTCATCCCGATCTTCACGGTCTCGGACACCTACGGCGTCCACAAGCCGCTGCCGAACGCGAACGCGGCGCACGCGGGGGACGAGGCGCACTGATGTCGCTGCGCGGCTTCCACGTCCTCTTCATCGTGGCGTCCATCGGGCTGACGCTGATGATGGCGGTGTGGGGCGGCGTGACCTGGGGAACGGCCCGCGGCACCGGCTGGCATCTCGTCACCGCGGTCGGGTCGCTGGCGACGGCGGGACTGCTGTCGGCCTACGCGGTACGGTTCGTTCGGAAGACGCGCGAGATCGGGCTGAAATGAGCCCGGAACAGGATGCGAGGCGCTGAGATGCTGGGATCATCGCGACACATGCTGCGGACGCTGGCGGTGGCGGCGGGGCTCGTGCTGGCCGCGCCGCAGACCGGATGGGCCTGCCCGGTCTGCTTCGGCGACCCGAACTCGGCGATGTCGATCGGCGCGAGCTGGGGCATTCTCGTGATGATCGGCATCACCGCGGGCGTGCTGGGCTGCTTCGCCCGCTTTTTTCTCTACCTCTTGAAGCGATCGAGGATGGCGATCGGCGAGCGCGTCGACCTGTCGCCGTCGTCACAGGCCAGGAGCCACTCGTAGCCCCGAGACGCCGTTCGCCGGCGCGGGGCTACGTGACGGGCGAGGGAGTGCATCGATGCAGGAATTTCTCGGACTGCCGCTGCAGGCTTCGGCTCATGCCGCGGAGATCGATCGGATCATCGTCATCGTCCACTGGCTCATGGCGGTGCTGTTCGTGGGTTGGGGGATCTTCTTCGTCTACACCCTGATCCGCTTCCGCGCGTCCGCGAACCCGAAGGCGGACTACACCGGCGTGACCAGCCACACCTCGACCCGCCTCGAGATCGGCGTGGCCGTCGTCGAGGCCATCATCCTCATCTTCTTCGCGATCCCCGCGTGGACGGTGCGCGTCAACGCGTTCCCGCCCGAGGATGGGGCGACGGTGGTGCACGTCGTGGCGAAGCAGTTCGAGTGGCACTCGATCTACCCCGGCCCCGACGGCATGTTCGGGCGCCGCGACGCGAGCCTGATCACGCCGACCAACGCGACGGGCCTGGACCGGAGCGACCCCGCCGGGGCCGACGACGTCGCCACCATCAACCAGCTCAACCTGCCGGTCGACGAGCCCGTCATCGTGTACCTGTCGAGCCTCGACGTCATCCACAGCTTCGCGATTCCCCAGATGCGGGTGAAGCAGGATGCGATACCGGGCATGGAGATCCCGGTGTGGTGGGTGCCGACGGTGGCCGGCGACTACGAGGTCAACTGCTCGCAGCTCTGCGGCCTCGGCCACTACCGGATGCGCGGCTTCGTCACCGTCCAGAGCCGCGCCGAGTTCGACGACTTCCTCGCCACCGAGGGCGCCCGCATCGCCGCGGCGGCCGACTGAGTCCTGCTTACGAGCGGGCCGGCTCCCCGCCGGACCCGCTCACCCGTCGCCGACCCCCGGCCGGCCAGCCCGTACGAATCCCCCTCGTCTGACGCGGCCGCGGCGCCGCCCCCAATTCAGAGGCCCGGGAACCGCGGCCATGTCGAGGTCGCGCGCCGTCGGCGCACGCGGCCCGCGGTGCCGTTCAGTGGAAGGCGCCGGGGCACCGGTTCACTGCGCCCGGTCCAGCTCGTCCCGGACGATCTCGTCGAACACCTCGTACGGCGCCGCCCCCATCACCGCGCGGCCGTTGATGAAGATGGTGGGCGTCGACTGCACGCCCAGCGACTCGCCGTACCGCAGGTCGGCGCTGACCTGCTCGGCGAAGCGGCCGCTGTCGAGGCACGCGTCGAACGCCGCCTGATCGAGGCCCAGCTCGCCGGCGTGCCGCTTCAGGTCGTCCACCTCGAGGTCGTCCTGCTCCGAGAACATCACGTCGTGCAGCTCCCAGAACCTGCCCTGCACGTTGGCGCAGAGGCCCGCCTCGGCCGCCTTGAAGGCCTGGGCGTGGTTGGGCAGCGGGAAGTCCTTGAAGACGAGCCGGATGTCGTCGCCGTACTCCGCCTTCAGGCGGTCGAGGGTGCCGGTCAGCCGCTCGCAGAACGGACACTGGAAGTCGGAGAACTCCACGATCTCGACCGGCGCGCCGGCGGGGCCGAGGACGGGGTCGCCCTCCACGACCTCGACGGGGGTGCGGGGCGGCTCGAGCTCGACCCGGATGTCGTCGGCGCCCGCCCGCAATTCGGCCATGTACGCGTGCAGGGCCTGCATGGGCCGCTGCTGGGCGAGGAACGCCCGGATCTGCGGCGCCATCTGCTCCTCGGTCATGTTGGGGAAGGCGCGCCGGTTCTGCTCGTAGACGCGGGTGACGTCCTCGTCGGTGACGGGCAGGGTCCTCGCCGGCAGCTCCTGCGCGAGCAGTTCGTCGCGCGACGTGCCCCGGGCGACGGCCGCGCGTTCGATGAGGATCTCGCCGATGACGATGTCGAGGGTGCGCTTGCGGGTCTCGTACAGCTCCTGCAGCATGCGCATCCGCGAGGGCGCGTCGTTGCTGCGCCACGCCTCGTCGAGCTCGGCCATGGTGACCGCCCGGTCGCCGACGCGCCCCACCACCTCGTCGTCGGACTGCGCGAGCGTGGGCGCGCCGCACGCCGCGGACACCGCGAGGACGGCGCCGAGAACAAGAAGCCGCTGGAACATGGGAGGAACCTTTCGTGATGACTGCCAGTCCGCGGTGGGCCCCGCCTTTTCGACCGCGACCCGCGAGGAACGTCGGTGCTGCGCAGAGAGGGCGACCGGCGGCGTTTCCCGGTACGATTGCCGGCCTGTTCGGAACGAGCAAGCCACTCTATCATGATCCCGTGGCGGACCCGGTCCGTCGTGTCCCGTCGCCGAGCCCCCGTGGCCGGTGAGCCGTGGTGAAGCCGCGTGCCGCGGCGAGGGGCCCGGTGCGGCGGAAACCCCGTGATCGGACCCGAATGACGACCAACCGCATCCGGACCCGCCCCGCTCGCACCGGCGCGGAGGCTCCGCCGGTCCCGTTCACCGACGACGTCGCCGGTTTCCTCGACGACGCGGCGCACTACCCCGGCGGCCATGCGCCGGCGGCGGCGTTCCCCCGCGACGAGACGGAGTGCGCTTCGCTGGTGCGCGGCGCCGCCCGCATCCTGCCGGTCGGCGCGCAGTCGTCCCTGACGGGGGGCGCGACCCCGATGGGCGAGCTGGTGCTGAGCACGTCGAGGATGAACGCCGTCGGCGACCTCGAGAACGACCGGATCACCGTGGAGCCGGGCGTCGCCCTGACCACCCTGCGCGAGGTCCTGGACGCGGCCGGCAAGGCCTATCCGCCGGTCCCCACGTTCGAGGGAGCGACCGTCGGGGGGGTGGTGTCGACCAACGCGGCGGGCGCCGCGACGTTCAAGCACGGCACGACGCGCGACTGGGTGCGCCGCCTGACGGTGGTGCTCGCCTCGGGCGACGTGCTCGACCTCGAGCGGGGGCAGGTGCGGGCGGCGGACGGCCGCTTCGTCATCGACACGCCGCAGGGCGAGATGGTGGTCCCCGCCCCGGACCATCGCCTGCCCCGCGTGCCCAAGTGCTCGGCCGGCTACCACGCCGCCCCCGACCTCGATCTCGTCGACCTGTTCGTGGGCTCGGAGGGCACCCTGGGGGTGGTGACCTCGGTGACCCTCGACGTCCTGCCCCGGCGGCCGGAGGTCTGCGTGGTCATGACGTTCCTCGAGGGCGAGGACCGGGCGACGGCCCTGGCGGGCCGGCTCCGCGACGTCTCGATGGACACCCGGCGGCGGGCCGATCCGGCCGGGCTCGACGTCGCGGCCATCGAGTACCTCGACCGGCGGTCGCTGGAGCTGGTCCGCGCCGCGGGCACCGGCCCGGGCTCCCGCGTATCGGTTCCGGCGGCGGCGGGCGCGGCGCTCCTTCTCCAGGTCGAGCTGCCCCCCGGCACCACCGCCGGCGAGGTCCACGACCAGATCGGCCTCGCGGCGTCGACGACGGCGCCGGCCGGCCCCGTCGTCCACCTCTGCCGCCTCCTCGAGGCCGAGGGCCTCCTCGACCGCACCCAGCTCGCGGCCCCCGGCGAGACGGTTCGGGCGGCCGAGCTGCTCGCCCTCCGCGAGGCGGTCCCCGAGGCGGTGAACCGGCAGGTGGCTGTCGCCAGGCGCACCGTCGATGGCACAATCGAGAAGACCGCCGCCGACATGATCGTGCCCTTCCCGAAGCTCCCCGACTGCCTGCGCCTCTTCCGCGCCGCCTTCGAGTCGCGCGGCCTCGACCACGCGGTGTGGGGGCACCTGTCCGACGCCAACCTGCACCCCAACGTCATTCCCCGCTCGGCCGACGACGTGCGGGGGGGCAAGGAGGCGATCCTCGAGTGCGGGCGCGAGGTCATCCGCCTCGGGGGCTGCCCCCTCGCCGAGCACGGCGTCGGCCGCAGCCCCGTCAAGCAGGCGCTGCTGCGGCTGCTCCACGGCGACGCCGGCATCGAGCGGATGCGGGCCGTCAAGCGCGCCCTCGACCCCGAGAACAAGCTGGCCCCCGGGGTGATCTTCCCGCCCGCGGCCGGCGGGAAGGCACCGGCATGAGCACCCTGTTCCTCGCGCACTGGCTCACCACCGCCGTCGCCCTCGGCGTGGCCGCCTGGGTCCTCCCCGGCGTCCGGGTCGACGGCCTCTTCTCGCTCGCCCTCGCCGGGCTCGTCCTCGGGTTCGTCAACGCCGTCGTGCGCCCGCTGCTGCTCCTCGTGACCCTGCCGTTCACGGTGCTGACCCTGGGGCTCTTCTACTTCGTCGTCAACGGTCTCGCGTTCGGCCTCGCCGCGTTCCTCGTCCCCGGGTTCAGCGTCGCGTCGTTCTTCTCGGCGATGCTGGGGGCGTTCGCGGTGGGGCTGGTGTCGTGGTTCATCGGGTCGTTCACCGGCGCCCGCCCCCCCACCCGAGGCTCGATGGTCGTCGACGTCCGCCGCGGCCCCGACGGGCGCTGGGGCGCCTGAATCGGCACGTGATTGTCGGTGTCTCGGACAGAAACCGAGGCGTTCTACAGAGGCCGCCGGATCTCGCCCTCGCGGTGGACCACCTCTTCGGCGAGTGACGCCGACGGCGCGTCGACGGGGCGCCTACAATTCGACCCGGCGGAGCCGCAGGGCGTTGGCGATGACCGAGAGCGAGCTCAGGGTCATGGCGGCGCTCGCCCAGATGGGGCTGATCAGGAGGCCGATGACCGGGTAGAGCAGCCCGGCCGCGACCGGGACGCCGACGGTGTTGTAGACGAAGGCGAGGAACAGGTTCTGCCGGATGTTGCGCATGGTGGCGCGGCTCAGCCGGCGCGCCTGGGCGATGGCCCGCAGGTCGCCGCGCACGAGGGTGACGCCGGCGCTCTCCATCGCCACGTCGGTCCCCGTCCCCATGGCGATGCCCACCGCCGCCTCGGCCAGGGCCGGTGCGTCGTTGATGCCGTCGCCGGCCATCGCCACCACCCGGCCCGCGGCCTGGCGCTCGGCCACGATGCGCCGCTTGTCGGCGGGGAGGACGCCGGCGACGACCTCACGGATGCCGAGCCGCGCCGCCACCGCCTCGGCCGTGACCCGGTTGTCGCCGGTGACCATGACGAGGTCGAGCCCCTCCGCCCGCAACTGCCGCACCGCCTCGGGGGTCGTCGCCTTCACCGGGTCGACGACCCCGATCAGCCCCGCGAGCCGGTCGCCGACGGCGACGAACACCACCGTCTGCCCGTCGCGGCGCAAGTCGTCGGCGCGGCCGGCGAGCGGCGCGGCGTCGACGCCGACGGCGGCAAGCAGCTCCGGCGTGCCGAGCGTCACCGGCCGCCCGTCGACGGTTCCGCGGACCCCGCGGCCGATCTCGGCCCGGAAGTCGGCGGCCGGGGGCACGGTGAGGCCCCGGGCGTCGGCGGCCCGCACGATCGCGTCGGCCAGGGGGTGCTCGCTGACGCGCTCCAGGGCCGCCGCCATCCGCAGCAACCCGTCCTCGCCGGCGATGTCGGCGGGAACCGTCGCGGTCTCGGGGTCGCCCGTGGCCCCGCCCGCGGAGTCCGCGGCCATGCCGGGGTCGGCGGGGAGCACCGCCGCCACCGCGGGACGGCCCTCGGTGAGGGTGCCGGTCTTGTCGACGATGAGGGTGTCCACGCGCTCGAGGGTCTCGAGGGCCTCGGCGTTCCTGATCAGGACGCCGGCGCCCGCCCCCCGGCCGGTGCCCACCATGATCGACATGGGGGTCGCGAGCCCGAGGGCGCAAGGGCAAGCGATGACGAGCACCGCAACGCTGCTGACGAGGGCGAGCGCGAGGCGCGGCTCCGGCCCCCAGACCGACCAGGCGGCGAAGGCGAGCACCGCCACCGCCACCACCGCGGGAACGAAGAGGGCCGCGACGCGGTCCGCGAGGCGCTGAATCGGGGCCCGGCTGCGCTGCGCCTCGCCGACCATCGCGACGATGCGGGCCAGCAGCGTCTCGGCGCCCACCCGCTCGGCCCGCATGAGCAGGGTCCCGTTCCCGTTCAGAGTCCCCCCGACGACCCGCGCGTCCGGTCCCTTCTCGACCGGCAGCGGCTCGCCGGTCAGCATCGACTCGTCGACGGCGCTCGCCCCGTCGACGACGACCCCGTCGACCGGCACCCGCTCGCCGGGGCGCACCCGCAGGAGGTCGCCGGCCGCGACCGCCGCGAGGGGCACGTCCTCCTCCCGGCCCTCCGCCTCCCCGGGCCCGCCCGTGACCCGGCGCGCGGTGGCCGGGGCCAGGCCCAGCAGGGCCCGCAGGGCCGCCCCCGTCCGGCCGCGCGCCCGCTGCTCGAGGACCTGCCCCAGCAGCACCAGGGCGACGATGACCACCGCGGTGTCGAAGTACGGCTCGACGCCGCCGGCCATCCGGAACCCGTCGGGGAACAGGCCGGGTGCGACGGTCGCGGCGACGCTGTAGGCGTACGCCGCTCCCACCCCGAGCGCGATGAGGGTGAACATGTTGGGGCTGCGGTTCGTGACCGACGCCCAGGCGCGGGCGAAGAAGGGCCACCCCGCCCACCACACCACCGGGGTCGCACACGCGAGCTGCAACCAGTTCGACGCGGTCCGGCCGATCACGGCGGGGACGCGCTCGCCGAGCAGCATCTCGCCCATCGCGAGGGCGAAGACGGGGAAGCCGACGAGGGCGGCCCACCGGAACCGGCGCGTCATGTCGTCGAGCTCGGGGTTGGCGGCCTCGGGCACCACCGTCCGCGGCTCCAGGGCCATGCCGCACTTCGGGCACACCCCCGGCCCGTCCTGCACGACCTCCGGGTGCATCGCGCACGTGTACTCGACGGTCGGCTGCAGGGCGTCCGCGCCCAGCTCCGGGTCGAGGGCCATGCCGCACTTCGGACACACCCCCGGCCCGAGCTGTCGCACCCCCGCGCACATCGGGCACGAGAACCACGTCTCCGCCGCCTTGTCGGACGGCAGCTCCGTCGCGGGACGGGCGGCGTGGCCCGATCCCGCCTCTCGGCCGGAGGCGGGGACCAGGTAACGGTCCGGATCCGCTTCGAACTTCACCCGGCAGCCCGCGCAGCAGAAGTAGTAGGTCTGCCCGCTGTAGGCGTGGGAATGCTCGGCGCGGGCGGGGTCCACGGACATCCCGCACACCGGGTCGGTGGCGGTCTCAGGCAGGTCCTCCGCCGGCTTCGCGGCCGGCGCTGCGGCCCCCGCGGCGGGGGCGACGGCCACGAACCGGGTCGGGTCGGCCCGGAACGCGGCCTGGCACCCGCCGCAGCAGAAGTAGTAGGACCGTCCGTCGTGCTCGTGGCTGAACCGGCTCTTCGCCGGGTCGACCCGCATGCCGCAAACCGGATCCCGGACTTGGCTGTCCATCTCGCGCTCTAGCAGCCCGTGGTGGAAGTCCCCGCTGCGTTCGAGCAGCGATGCATCCCGCCTGACTGCGTTGTTCGTCGGTTACATATGCCCAATATGCGCCCTCCTCACGCCTTGTCAGGCGGGCGCCTCGCTGCTCTCGGTGCAACGCGGGGTTCCACCGCGGGCGCTAGAACCCCGCCTTCGAACCCAGCCACGCGGCCCGGAACCGGCTCTGGGCCGCGGTCGGACGCCGCCCGAGCTGCTCGAGCGACACCAGCTCGCGGGTGGGGTCGGGGACGACCGCCACCGTGGTCGTCATCGGCTCGCCGCGCCGCTCGTAGCGGACCGCCACCCGCCGGCGGTCGCCGACATCGCGAAGCAGGCGGTCGAGCCCGGCCGGCGACGAGACGCCGCGGCCGTCGAGGGCGACGATCAGGTCGTCCCGCGCCACCCCCGCGTCGTGAAGCGGCGTCCCGAACGCGAGGGGAGCCGCCACCCGCGCCCCGCCGCGCTCGAACCGCAGCGCCGGCCCGCCCAGCCAGGCGCGGCCGAGGGCCCGCGGCCGCAGCACCAGCCCCGCGCGATCGAGGAGCGGCGCGAAGTCGAGGACCTCGTGACCGTCGACGTAGCGCTCGAAGAACTCGCGGGCGAACGCCTCGTCCCCGGTCAGGCCGGCCAGCGCCGTTCGGACGTCGTCCGCCGTGTAGGGCCGGTCCACCACCCCCGGCGTCGTGGCACCGCCCCGCCCGAACCGCTCCCAGAGCAGCCGCATGTAGTCGTCGAGGGTGACGGCGGGGCCGACGCCGTCGGCGGCGCGGGCGCGCAGCATCAGGTCGAGCCCCAGCCCCAGCACCTCGCCCCACGTGTAGTAGGAGATGAAGAAGTTGCCCCAGTTGGTGGGGTCGATGGAGGTCGCGGCGTCGGTGAACGGGGCGAGGCGGCTCATGTCCGCCGCCGACCGGAAGCGCCGGCCGGGGCCGCGCTCGACCGTCTCGATGGCCGACCCGAAACGGGCCAGGGTCTCCGGCAGCGCCGCGAGCCCCGCCCGCTGCAGAATCAGCGCCCCGTAGTAGTTGGTGAAGCCCTCGCCCAGCCACAACTCGCCCGACGGGTTGACGTCCTCGAAGTCGAAGGGCTCGAGCGACCGGGGGCGGATGCGCTCGACGTTCCAGACGTGGAAGAACTCGTGCGACACCGAGCCGAGCAGGCGCCGGCCCTGCCCGCGCAGCGTCGCCGGCGCGGTCAGCACGGTGCTGTTCCGGTGCTCCATGGCGTCGCCCGACGCGGTCGGCAGGTAGTCGGCGATGAACGTGTAGCGGCCGGTCTCGAACCGCGGGAACTCGCCGAACACGGTGACCATCTCGCGCACGATGCGCTCGACGTCCTCGGCGTAGCGGTCGAGGTCGCTCTCGCTGCCGGTGTGGTGCATGGCGATGCGGAACACGGGCCGGTGGCCGGGGTCGGCGGGGTCGGCGACCGTGAACGTCCGCTCCGCGAACGCGCTCACCTCGGCCGGGCTGTCGAGCAGGTACGGCAGGTTGGGCGCGGTGAACACGAACGGATCGCCGGTCGGATAGAGCTGGGTGGCCACCCGCCAGCCGCGGTCGGGCGGCGGCTCGAAGCGGACGGTGGCCGGCCGGTCCTCGAGCCCGTCCCCCCACAGGAGGCTGGCCGGCATGTTGAGGTGGGCGTGGGTGTCGTCGATCGCGAGGTAGGTGCCGTCCACACGGTCGCCGTAGACGCGGTAGGTGAACCGGACGGTCCCGTCGTGACCGCCGACGTCCCACCGCGCCATCGCGAACCGGACGGGGTCGAGGGGGTTGCCCGCGCCGTCCGCCGCCCGTACCTCGAACACGTTCTTGGCGAAGTCGTGCCTCGCGTAGCGTCCCGGCGAGGCGGTGCTCATGCGCATGCTCAGCGGCCCGGGCGGCAGGTCCGTCACCGTCACCGCGACCTCCATCCAGCGCTGCTGCGGCCGGGGGAAGCGCAGCTCGTAGGCGACCGGCGGACCGTCGGCCCCGCCCGCGCCGGCCTGTCCGGCCACGCCGGCCTGCCCGCCGGGGCGCGGCATGAGCCACGCCGCGGCAAGACCGAGCGCGATCAGCCCCGCCGCCCGCAGCACGACTATCCGGCCGCCCCGCGCGGTCATCCGACCGCCCCCACCGCGAGGCCGAGCGCGATCAGCCCCGCCGCCCGCAACGCGACCACCCGGCCGCCCCGCGCGGTCATCCGACCGCCCCCGCCACGAGGCCCGGCGCCATCAGCCCCGCCGCCCGCGGCACGACCATCCGGCCGCCCCACGCGTTCATGCGAGCGACCCCACCACCTGGCTGACGAACTCGGCCTCGGGCACGGCGCCGAGAATCTCGGTGCGCTCGTTGACGACCGTCTTCGGCACCCCGGTCACGCGGTACTGGTGAACGAGGTCGGGGTACTCGGCCGCCGCGACCGCCGACGCGGTGACGTGGGGGCTGGCGAGGGCCATCCGATGGGCCAGGCTGACCGCCTGGGGGCAGTGCGGTCAGGTGGGGGTGACGAAGATCTGGATGTCGAGGGGCTCGTCGACCTCGGCGAGCCGGGCGCGGCTCTCGTCGCTCAGGCCGGAGTCGCGCGACGCGACGAGGAGAACGGCGTCGACGAGCGAGATCAGCTCGTGGCCCTCGGGCACGCCGTAGAACCGGATGCCGGTGTCGGCCTCGCCGACGACCGCGATGGCGGGCGCGCGCCGGATGCCGTACGCCTGGACCGCGTCCTGGTCGAGCACGAGGTTGAACTCGTCGACGGTGATGTGCTCCGACAGCGACGCGACCCGGTCCACGATGCGCCGCGCGGGCACGCAGGTGTCGCAGCCGAAGGTCTGGGTGAAGAACAGCAGCCTGACCGGCGCCGCGAGGTCGGCGAGCGCCGCTTCGAGATCGGCGGGGGTGCGGGTGTTCATACCCCTAGATTATGGCAGCGTTCCGCGACCCCGCCTGAGGGCCCCTCACTTGAAGAGATCGTCGAACGCCTGCCGGGCGCTCCGGGGACCGGCGGCGGGGGGTTCCGAGCGCGTCTGGCGCTCGACCGTCACCTGCGGGGAGAAATGGATGCAGTCGTTGCGAGCGTCCTTGGGGAATATCCGGGCCGGGACCGGCTGCAGGCACTCGAAGCGGCTGCCACTGTCGAACGAGGCGCACTGCGCGCAGCAGTGCAGGTACGCCCCGCACGCGGGACAGGTGGTCGCGGGCCCGATCGCCGTACGCAGGGTGCGGCGGCATCGCGCGCACCGCATGACGTCGTGGAAACCGGGCATGTTCGGCGGCCGGTGCTGCCGGTTGATGACGCTGCGCGGGGCGCCGTCGCCGCGGGGTTGACGGGGCCGCTCGTCCGGCTCTCGGCCCGCGTAGTCGTCCTGATAGCCCCGTTGCCGGTACTTGCGGTCGCTCATGCTGTAGCCCGTTCCTGTGATGCCCTCCGGCCGTCTCCGGGGCGGAGCGACGAATGGACGCGCCGGGGCGGGCCGCCCTGACGTGACGAAGCCCACGTCGTCCCGACACCCGCGAGGACGCCGGCCGACCGAAGGACATCCGCCCGCGGCAGGGCGCGACGAGGGCACCCGTCGCGCCTGGGCAGCCGGCGAGCCACGCCGCCGCGCGGGATGATCGTCTGCAAGCCCGGACCACCACCGCGAGCCCCGAGGAACCGCCGGGCCCGGCGTCCCGTCGAACACTGCAACGCCGCCACGCCGTTCACCCGGCATGGTACAGTTAGTTGATCGCATATTTCGGCCGAAGTTCCAACGAAATTCAGACCCGTGACTGCCGCACCCCCTTCGCTCGACGGCCTGAGAATCGAACGCCGGGACGATTCCCCCCGGTCGCCGTGGCGGTGGCTGGCCCCGGCCGCCCTGTTCCTCGCGGCCGCCGGCGCGGGCGGGTGGTGGTGGACCGGACCGGCTCAGGTCGCGGCGGTGTCGACCGCGGTGGCGCGCGAGACGACGGTCGCCCCCGCCGACGCCGCCGTCCTCAACGCCTCCGGCTACGTCACCGCGCGCCGCCAGGCGACGGTCTCGTCGAAGGTCACCGGCAAGCTCGTCGCGGTGCCCGTCGAGGAGGGCATGACGGTGCGCGAGGGACAGGTCCTCGCGCGGCTCGACGACTCGACGGTGCGCTCGCAGCTCGCCCTCGCCGAGGCGCGGCTCGTGGCCTCGCGACGGGCCATCGCCGAGCAGGAGGTGCGGCTGAACGAGGCGCAGCTCAACCTCGCCCGCACGCGGCGGCTGGTCGAGGAAGGGGTGGTCGGCGCCGCCGACCTCGACACCGACACCGCCGAGGTCGATTCTCTCGCCGCGCGCATCGCCCTGTCGCGGGAGCAGGTGGTGGTGGCCGAACGCGAGATCGACGTGTTCCGCACCCAGCTCGACGACATGGTGATCCGCGCCCCGTTCGACGGCGTGGCCATCTCGAAGGACGCCGAGGAGGGCGAGATGATCTCGCCGGTGTCGGCGGGGGGCGGCTTCACCCGGACCGGCGTGAGCACCCTCGTCGACATGGACTCGCTCGAGATCGAGGTCGACGTCAACGAGAGCTACATCAACCGGGTGAGCGACGGCCAGCGGGTGGTGGCCAACCTCGACGCCTATCCCGACTGGGACATCCCCGGCGCCGTCATCACCACCGTGCCCGCCGCCGACCGGCAGCGCGCCACGGTGCTGGTGCGCATCGCCTTCGACGAGCTCGATCCCCGCATCCTCCCGGACATGGGCGTCAACGTCGCGTTCCTAGAGGACGAGCCCCCCGAACCCCGGGCCGAGGCCACCCGGTTGCTGGTCCCGGCCGGCGCGGCGCGCAGCCGCGAAGGCCGCGACGTCGTGTACGTGCTGCGCGGCGACCTCGTCGAACGCCGCGCGGTCCGGCTCGGCGCCAGCGTCGGCAATCAGGTCGAGGTCGTCTCCGGCCTCACCGCCGGGGAACGCGTCGTCGTCGAGGGCCCCGAGGACCTGGTCGACGGCGATCGGGTGACGGTGCTCGAATAGCAGGGAATCTGCGCCACAGAACGGCGCGGACTCCGCCAGGGTTGGTCGGGCGTCGAGCGGAGCCGAAGGCGAAGATGGGCGGGCTCGATCCGTCGCGGCGTCGGTGCGGCCTTCGCGCGGCGGCCGCCCGCCGGACCGGCGGCCACCGCGACCCGCGCGGGCGCCGTCCAACCGCCCCGTTTCCCCGAAGTCATGTTACTGTTGCGGTAGATTGGTGGCGGCAGCGTGCCGCCAGAGGCTTGAGCCATGCCTGCGAGACTCGTTTTTCTGCTGGTTCTCCTGTCGGCGTTCATGGTCGTGCCGTCTGCGCTGGACCTGCTCTCCGAGTGGCTGTGGTTCAACGAAGTCGAGTACACCGGCATCTTCACGCGCACCCTGGGCACCAAGCTGATGCTGGGCGCGGTGGTGTTCCTGTGCGCGTTCGCGGGGCTGGCGCTGAACCTCCGCCTCGCCCTCCGCGGCTTCCGGCAGCCCTACACCCTGTTCCCCGGCAACGGCGAGATTCAGGCGGTGGTGCTGACCCCGCAGCAGTTGCAGCGGCTGGGGACGGGGGTCGCGGCCCTGATGGCGCTCTTCCTCGGCGCCTTCGCCTCGAACGAGTGGCTCACGTGGCTGCAGTTCCGCCACGCGGTCCCGTTCGACCAGGCGGACCCGCTCTTCGGCCGCGACATCGGCTTCTACGTCTTCTCCCTGCCGTTCATCGACCTCGTCCGGTACCTCGCGCTGGCCGTGGTGATGCTCTCGCTGCTGGGGTCGGCGACCGTCTACGTCATCTCGAACCAGCTCGGCATCGACCCCGCGCGCGGGCCGATAATCGGCCCCGACGCGCGGCGCCATCTGGGGTTGATCATCGCGGGCCTCTTCCTCCTGCTCGCCTGGGGCGCGTACCTGGACATCCCGCGGGTGCTCACCACCCCGGCCGGGACCGTGTATGGCGCGTCGTACGTCGACGTCATGCTGCGGGTGCCGGTCTTCCGGGTGCTGCTGGCCGCGGCCCTCGTGGGCGCCGGCCTCAGCGTCATCTCCGCCCTGACCCCGCGGAACCGGCCGCTCATGGCCGCCATCGGGCTCTACGCGCTGATCTCGGTGGGCGGGAACGTCGGCGCAGTCGCCCTGCAGCGCCTCGTGGTGACCCCGGACGAGCAGCAGCGCGAAGCCCCCTACCTCACCCACAACATCGCGGCCACGCGGCAGGCGTTCGCGCTCGACGACGTCGAGGAGCGGGAGGTGTCGGGCGACGCCACCCTCGCCCTGGCCGACATCGAGAACAACCGGGACACCATCGACAACGTGCGGCTCTGGGACCACGAGCCCCTGCTCGACACGTTCGGGCAGCTCCAGGAAATCCGCACCTACTACGACTTCGCCTCGGTCGACAACGACCGCTACTTCATCGACGGCGAGTACCGGCAGATCATGCTGTCGAGCCGCGAGCTCAACTCGGACAGCCTGCCCAACCGATCCTGGGTCAACGAGCGCCTGCAGTACACCCACGGGTTCGGGGTGGCGATGGGCCCCGTCAACCAGGTCACGCAGGAGGGGCTGCCGGTCCTGTTCATCGGGGACCTCCCGCCCACGTCGTCGGTGGACCTCGAGGTCGAGCAGCCGAGCATCTACTTCGGCGAGCTGTCGAACGACTACGTCATCGTCAACACCGGCACCGACGAGTTCCACTACCCGCAGGGGGACGACAACGTCTCGACCCGCTACGACGGGTCGGGCGGGGTGGAGATGTCGTCGCTGCTGCGCCGGCTGCTGTTCGCGGCGCGCTTCCGCGCCTACGAGATCCTGGTGAGCAGCCAGTTGCGCAGCGAGAGCCGCATCATCTATCACCGGAACATCATCGACCGGGTCACGACCATCGCGCCGTTCCTCCGCTACGACACCGATCCCTATCTCGTGATCTCCGAGGGCCGACTGGTGTGGATGCTCGACGCCTACACCACGAGCGGTCAGTATCCCTACGCCACGCCCGCCTCCAACCGCATCAACTACATACGCAACGCGGTGAAGATCGTGGTCGACGCCTACAACGGCACGACGACTTTCTATCTCGCCGAGCCGGACGAGCCCATCGCCCGCACCCTGCAGGCCATCTTCCCCGGCTTCCTCCAGCCCCTCGACGCGATGCCGGAGGACCTGCGGCGGCACATCCGCTATCCGGAAGGGCTGTTCACCCTGCAGACCGCCATCTACTCGACGTTCCACATGACCAATCCCGCCGTCTTCTACAACCGGGAGGACCAGTGGGAGGTGCCGGTCATCGACGGCGAGCAGATGCAGCCCTACTACACGATGATGCGCCTGCCCGGCGAGCCGCGGGCCGAGTTCATCCAGATGCTGCCGTTCACCCCGCGCGGCAAGAACAACATGGCGGCATGGATGGTGGCCCGCAGCGACGGCAACCAGTACGGCAAGATTCTCGTCTTCCAGTTCCCGAAGCAGAAGGTGGTCTTCGGGCCGAGCCAGATCGTGGCCCGGGTCAACCAGGATCCGGACATCTCGCCGCAGCTCACGCTGTGGGACCAGCAGGGGTCGGAGGTCATTCAGGGCACGCTGCTGGTCATCCCCATCGAAGAGGCCCTGCTGTACATACGTCCCCTGTACCTCCGCGCCTCGGGCGGGCGCATTCCCGAGCTGAAGCAGGTCATCGTCGCGTATCAGAACGAGATCGCGATGGAGGAGACCCTCGACGGGGCCCTGAGCCGCCTCTTCGGTTCGGGAGCCGGAGCGCCGCCGGAGAGGATGCCCCCGGTCGGGACGCTGATCGCCGACGCCGGGCCGGCCCAGCCGGCGCCGGATACTCTGGCCGCAGCGCCGGGCCGGCTGGTATCGCAGGCCGGAGACCACTACCGCCGCGCCCTGCAGGCGCAGCGCGACGGAGACTGGGCGGAGTACGGCGAAGAGATCGAGCAGTTGGGCGAGGTGCTCGAGCAGTTGGGCTCGGGGCCGGTCCTGGACTGACGACGCTCCCGGCGGGCTGAGGGCCGGGACGATTCGAACGGATGCTTGCGGGAGGAGTAAGGAATGCACGCGAAAGGTCTTGCCGTCCTGTTGGGGTTGGGAATCGTCGCCGTCGCCGCCTGCGGCGAGGCGCAGGTCGAGATGACGCCGGGCCTGCAGGCCTTCGTGGGCGCGCGCATCATCGACGGCACGGGCGCCGACGCCGTCGAGAACGGCGTGCTGGTGGTGCGCGACGGCCGTATCGAGGCGGTCGGGGCGGCCGACGCGGTCGAGGTGCCGGCCGACGCCGAGCAGATCGACGTCGGCGGCAGGACCATCATGCCGGGCCTCATCAACGCGCACGGGCACGTGAACAACGTGCGCGGCCTCGAGGCGGATCCGTCCTTCTACACCGAGGAGCACGTCGAGGCGCAGCTCGCGCTGTACGCCCGCTACGGCGTCACCACCGTGTTCAGCCTCGGCGGCGACGGCCCCGCGGGCGTGGCGGTGCGCGACCGGCAGCAGGCGGATCCCGACATCGACGAGGCGCGCTTCTACCTCTCGGGGAACATCCCCACCGGCCCCTCGCCGGAAGAGGCCATCGAGCAGGCCAACGCGGCGATCGCGCTCGGGTCCGACATCGTGAAGATCCGCGTCGACGACAACCTCGGCGCGAGCACCAAGATGACCCCGGAGACGTATCAGGCGGTCATCGACACCGCGCACGAGAACGACCTGCGGCTGGCCGCGCACATGTACTACCTCGACGACGCCAAGGGGCTGCTGGCCGCGGGCGCGGACCTGCTGGCGCACAGCGTGCGCGACCTCCCGGTCGACGACGAGCTGATCGCACAGCTCCGGGAAACCGGCGTCTGCTACTGCCCGACCCTGATGCGCGAGGTCTCGACCTACGTGTACGAGTCGCGTCCCGAGTGGTTCGACGATCCGTTCTTCCTCAAGGAGGCGGCACCCGACGTCGTCGCCGCCCTCGAGGACCCCGCCTACCAGGAGCGCCTGCAGAACAGCACCAGCGCCCAGACCTACAAGGCCCAGCTCGAGGTGGCCAAGGCGAACCTGAAGGCGCTGTCGGACGCCGGCATCCCCATCGCGATGGGGACCGACACCGGCCCCGCGGCGCGGTTCCAGGGGTACTTCGAGCACGGCGAGCTCGCGATCATGGTCGAGGCGGGGCTGACGCCGATGCAGGCCATCGTCGCGTCCACCTCGGACGCCGCGCGCTGCATGCAGGTCGACGGCGACCTCGGCTCGCTCGAGGCCGGCAAGTGGGCCGACTTCCTCGTGCTCGGCGCGAACCCGCTCGACGACATCGGCAATACGCACAGCCTCGAGTCGGTGTACATCGCGGGCAACGCGGTGCCCGGGGTGTAGGCGTCGACGCGGCAAGAGGAGACACCCATGCACCGCCATCTGTCCATCGCCGTTTCCGGCCTGCTGCTTCTGGCCGGACTCGTGACCGAGGCCGCACCGGCAGCGGCGCAGCCGTCGGAACGGCTCGAACGCGTGCGGGACGAGCTGCGCCGCGAGCGCGGCCTCCGGCGGCTGGAGGTCGCGGTCAACGGCAGCGAGGTCACGCTGACCGGCGGGCTCGACACGTTCTGGCTGAAGAGCGAGGCGATACGGCGCGCGCTCGACGTCGACGGGGTCGAGACGGTGGTCGCCGAGATCACGCTGCCGGAGGGGAGCGACGAGAGCATCATCGGCGGCGTCTCCCGCGCCGTCCTGAACTATCCGTACTACACCGTCTTCGACTACCTCGACGGACGGGTCGAGAACGGGGTCGTGACCCTGATCGGCCGGGTGACGAGCGAGCGCGACAAGCGGGACGAGGTCTTCGAGCGGGTGGCGAAGGTTCGCGGCGTCCAGGACGTGCAGAACCAGATCGTCCAGATGAGCCCGTCGACCGGAGACAACCGCCTCCGGAACAGTCTCGCGCAGCAGATTTTCCGCAGCATCCACTTCCAGCGGTTCGCGTCGTACAAGAACCCCCCGTTCCGCATCCTCGTCGACCGCAGCGTCGTCACCCTCGTCGGATACGTCCAGGGCGAGATAGAGCGCCGCGAGATGGAGACCATCGCCCGGCAGACCTTCGGCGTGCTGCGCGTCCACAACCAGTTGCAGACGATGCGGTGAGGCGGCGCGACCTGACGATCGGGGCCTTCCGCCACGGGCCGGCGAGCGCGACGGCCGCGGCCGTCCTGGCTGCCGCGCTCGCCGGCGCCTGCGCCCCGCCGGGCGGCGACGGGCCCCGGCAGTCGCGCGGGACCGACGCCTCCGGCGTGGCCTACGTGGCCGACGCCGACTGCGCGGCCTGTCACCGCGCCGAGTTCGACGCCTGGACCGGCTCGCACCACGACCTCGCCATGCAGGTGGCGACGGCCGAGACGGTCCTGGGCGACTTCGACGACGCCGTCTTCACCCACCACGGCGTCACCTCCCGGTTCTTCCGGCGCGGCGACCGTTTCTTCGTCAACACCGAAGGCCCGGACGGGACGCCGGACGACTTCGAGCTGACCCACACCCTGGGGGTCGAGCCGCTGCAGCAGTACCTGGCCCCCTTTCCCGGCGGGCGCCTCCAGAGCCTGCCCATCGCCTGGGACACCGCGCGGAACCGGTGGTTCCACCTCTACCCCGACGAGCGGATCGAGCCCGACGACCCCCTGCACTGGACCGGCCGCTACCAGACCTGGAACCTGCAGTGCGCCGCCTGCCACTCGACGGACCTGCGGAAGGGCTACGACGTCGGCTCGGACACCTACGACACGACCTGGGCCGAGATCGACGTCGGCTGCCAGGCGTGCCACGGCCCCGGCGCGCGGCACGCGGCTCTGGCTGGCGGCGGCGAGGTTGCGGCGAGCGGCGGGCGCGATGACGGTGGCGTCCCGGCGAGCGGCGGGCGCGATGAGCGTGGAGTCCCGGTGGGCGGCGGGGGCGGCGGAGATGACGTCCCGGCGGGCGGCGGGGGCACCGTCGCGGCCGACGCCGGCGGCGGCAGAGGGGCCGTTCCGATTGACGGGTGGGGCCTCGTCGCGCCGTTCCGGCCCGACGACCCCGCCCCGGAGCTCGACGCCTGCGCCCCGTGCCACTCGCGCCGCGAGCAGCTCACCCCGGTGGCCGCGCACGGCGGCCCCCTGCTCGACGACTTCCTGCCGGCGCGGCTGGCCGCGGGGCTCTACCACCCCGACGGCCAGATCCTGGACGAGGTCTACGTGTACGGCTCCTTCGTCCAGAGCCGCATGCACGCGGCCGGGGTGCGCTGCACCGACTGCCACGACCCGCACCGCCTGACCCTGCGGGCCGACGGCAACGCCGTCTGCACGCAGTGCCACCGCGAGCGGCCCGCCGACCGGTTCCCGACCCTGACGCCCGGCCGCTACGACGCGCCCGCGCACCACCGTCACGAGCCGGGCTCGCCGGGCGCGCAGTGCGTGAGCTGCCACATGCCGGACCGGACCTACATGGTCGTCGACCCCCGCCGCGACCACGGCTTCCGCGTGCCCCGCCCCGACCTGTCGGCGGCCCTCGGCACCCCCAACCCCTGCACCGGCTGCCACGACGACCGCGGCGACGCGTGGGCTGCCGCAACGGTGGACGACTGGTCCGACGCCCCGCCCCCGCCGCATTTCGCCGCCGCTTTCGCGGCCGGGCGGGCCGGCGACGCGGCGGCGCAACCGGACCTCGCGGCCCTCGCGGCCGACCCCGACCAGCCCGCCATCGTGCGCGCCACCGCCCTCGAGCTGCTGCGCTCGCTCGGCCGGGGAGGCGTCGCCGCCGCCCGCACCGTCCTCGACGACCCCGACCCGCTGGTGCGCGCGACGGCGGCGGGCGGCCTCGAGCCGCTGGGACTGCCGGCGAGGCGCGCGGCCCTCGAGCCGCTGCTCGCCGACCCGGTACGCGCGGTGCGCGTGGAGGCGGCGCGGGTCCTCGCCGAAGCGTGGAGCGGCGACGGCGCGCCGGTGCCGGGCGACCCCCTCGCGGCCGCCGCCGCCGAGTACCTCGACGCCCAGGCCGCGGTCGCCGACATGGCCCCGGCCCGCCTCGGCCTCGGCGTCGTGCGCCAGCGCCAGGGCGCGGAGGACCAGGCCGAGGCCGAGTACCGCGCCTCCCTCACCCTCGACCCCCGGTTCACCCCGGCCCGGTTCAACCTCGCCAACCTCCTCAACGCCCAGGGGCGCAACCCCGAGGCGGAGACGGTGCTGCGGGGGGGCATCGACCACGACCCCGACGAGCCCGAGCTGCACTACTCGCTCGGCCTCCTGCTCGCCGAGGAGGGGCGCCTCGACGAGGCGGTCGAGAGCCTCGCCGAGGCCGCCGTCCCCGCCGCGCGCGCCCGCGTGCACTACAACTACGGGCTCGCGCTGCAGCAGGCAGGACGCATCGAGGAGGCCGAGGCGTCGCTGCGCGAGGCCCGCCGCCGCGACGACCGCGACCCCGACGTCGTGCTCGCCCTCGCCCGCCTGCTGATGGACCAGCAGCGGTGGAGCGAGGCGAGCGAGTTCGCCTCGGCCCTCGTGCGGCTGGTCCCCGGCGCTCCCGGGCCGCAGCGCCTGCTCAACGAGATCCGAATCCGGGAACGCCGGAGCCGGCGGTGATCCGGGCCAGCAGCATGAACCCCGCACCAGCCGTGGCGAGCGCGTCGACGGCCCGCGAAGGCTCCCACGCGCCGCTCGCGATGAGCCCGCCGCCGCCGGCGACGGCGAGCCCCACCGCCATCTGTCTCCCCGGGCGGTCGGGCGCCACTCCGACCCACTTGCCGCCGAGGGGACGTGCGCGGCCGCCCGCTCTCGGGCGCGCGGCGAATCCACTCATCGACCCTCCAACAAACTGGTCCCGAGGGCGTAGTTGTGGTTCACCGCGAACCCCAACAAGGCGTTCCAAGCGATAGCGATCCTGACAGGTGATTCAGAGGCCGAGCGCGGCCGGCAGGTCGGCCACCGAGTCGATCACCAGGTCGGGCGACACCGCCGGATGATCCAGATCGGACTCGCGGAACTTGCCGGTCCTGACCAGCATGCCCAGCGAGCCGGCGGCGCGGGCGCCCTCGACCTCGGCGCGCACGTCGTCACCGACCACCAGCACCGCGGCGGGCGGCACGTCGAGCGACGCCGCGGCGGCGCGAAAGAACTCGGTGCTGGGCTTGCCGGCCACCACCGCGGCGGCGCCGGTCGCGTACTCGATGGCCGCGACGAACGGCCCCGCGTCCATGCGCAACGTGCCGCCGTGGAGCCAGTAGCGGTTCTTCTGTATCGCCAGCAGACGCGCGCCCCTCAACACCTGTCGGAAGAGGCGGTTCATCCGGTCGACCGTCCAGTCGTCGCCGAGGTCGCCGACGACGGCCGCCTCCGGGCGCTCCTCGTCGGCGTCGAAGCCCGCGAACTCCTCGAGGGTCGGGGCGGGAACGTGGAGCGCGACGCGCGACATGCCCTCGGCGGCGAGCCACGCCGCGGCGGCGCGCGGCGCCGTGAGCACGTCGTCCGGCTCGGCCGCGACGCCGAGGCCGCGCAGGCGCTCGACGAGCATGCTCCGCGGATAGCGGGACGTGTTGGTGGCGAACCGCAGTCCGAACCCGGCGGCGCGAACCGTCGCGATCGCCTCGGCCGCTCCGGCAACCACCCCGCGATCGTCCTACACCGTCCCGTCGAGGTCGAGGACGACCCCGCGAACCGACTCCAGTCGACGCCGTTCGGACATCGGACGCTCATCCACCGGTGGGGCCCGGAGAACGCCGCCCCACGCCGGTTCCAGTCGACGCGACGGACGTCGGATGCACGATCTCGTCCGTCCACTCGTGGCGACCCTGGCGCCTCGCCGGGAACAGGCCGCTACGTTGGCCCGCCCCTCCGCAACACGCTCGCAACACGCATGGCGCTATCATGTCACGACTCTGGAACCGCAGACTCTGCGAGAGGACTGAATCATGAGACGACGGACGGCAATCGGTCTTGGCGTGATTCTCATCGTGGCGGCGGCGTTCGTGCGGCCGGCGGCGGCGCAGCCGGCGGCGGGCGAAGCGGGGACCGTCGAGCGGCTCGATCCGCGCCTCGACGATCTGGTGGCGGCCGATGCCACGGTCGAGCGGGTCGCCGACGGGTTCCAGTTCATCGAGGGGCCGGTGTGGGTCGGGGATGCGGGCGACGGCCACCTGCTGTTCAGCGACATCCCCGCCGACACCGTGTACCGGTGGTCGGAGGCGGACGGGACGAGCGTGTTCCTGAACCCGGTGTTCCTGCCCGAGCTCGAGACCGGCGGGCAGGGCGGCTCGAACGGGCTGACCCTCGATCTCGACGGCCGCGTCGTGCTGTGCGAGCACGGCAACCGCCGCCTGGCGCGGATCGAGGCCGACGGCACCCGCATCACGCTGGCCGACCGCTACGAGGGACGGCGCCTCAACAGCCCCAACGACATCGTCTACCACTCGAGCGGCGCCGCCTTCTTCACCGATCCGCCGTACGGCCTCGCCTCCCCCGAGGCGGCCGAGCTCGACTGGAACGGCGTCTACCGCCTCGACCCCGACGGCTCGGTCCACCTCCTGGCCGACGGCCAGACCCGGCCCAACGGCATCGGGCTCTCGCCCGACGAGCGCACCCTCTACGTCGCCAACTCGGACGGCGCGGCCCGGCAGTGGATGGCCTATGCCGTCGACGACGACCTCGGGGTCGGCGAGGGCCGCGTGCTGCTCGACCTGACGGACAGCGCCGACGGCGGCGTGCCCGACGGCTTCGCGGTCGACGCGTCGGGGAACCTGTGGGCGAGCGGCCCCGGCGGCATCGTGGTCATCAGTCCGGAGGGCGACCATCTCGGCACCGTGCGGCTGGCCGAGCAGCCCGCGAACGCGGCGTTCGGCAACGACGGCACGACCCTCTACATGACCGCGCAGACCGGCCTCTACCGGGTGAGCACCCGGGTCGCGGGCCTGATGCCCTGACGCCGGTCGCCGTGCGAACCGTGGACCTCGAGGATGACGTCCAGGCGGTGGCGCGGGCGCGGGCGGGAGCGGGTGGCACCGGCGAGGGGCGACCGTTGCACCAGCCGTCGCCGTGCGAACCGTGGACCTCGAGGATGACGTCCAGGCGGTGGCGCGGGCGCGGGCGGGACCGGGTGGCACTGGCGAGGGGCGACCGTTGCACCAGCCGGGGCGTTGCGGTACGATCGCGGCACCATGAAAGTGTCGATCAGCTACTGCAAGGTTTGAAACTACCTGCCCAAGGCCACCAGTCTGGCGGCCGCGATTCAGGATGCGCTCGGCGTCGAGACCGACGTGTTGGTCGGCGGCCGCGGACAGTTCGACGTGGTCGCGGACGGCGAGTTGATCTTCTCGAAGCAGAAGGAGCAGCGGTTCCCCGAGCCCGACGAGGTCATCGGGGCGCTGCGGTCGCTCTCGGTCCCCACCGCCTAGAGGAGTCGGCGCCGCAGAACGGTGCAGACTCCCGGCAGGGTCGGGCGGTGAGCGGAGCCGCAGGCGACGCTCTCCCGGCCAGCCTCTCCCCGCGCCCGTTTCGGGCCGCTCGGCGTCGGAGTGCGTCATAATACCGGCTGATACGGTAGGGCGGCGGCGGGCCGGCAGCCAGCTCGACCTCCTCGACCGTCGCGGCTGTAGCGCGCCGCCCCGCTGCCGGGACGGCTTGGAATCGACCCATAAGGGGGTGGCTCAGCCATGGCGCACCGCGAACGATCGGCAGACTCCTCTCGACCGCGGCGGACGGGCCTGACCCGCCGGGAAGTGCTCGCCGGGACGGCCGGCGCGGTGGGGGCGGCGGCGGTTCCGGCGGCGGCGCAGCAGGCCATCGAGACCACCCGGCGGCCCGGGCCGCTGCCGAGCGAGCGCGGGCAGCGCTCGCCCTTCGTGGACCCGCGGCGCGACCCCAGCTCGACGTCGTCGCGCACGCCGCTGCAGGACCTGCGGGGCACCATCACCCCGGCCGACCTGCACTTCGAGCGACACCACGGCGGCATTCCCGCCATCGACCCCGACCGCTACGAGCTCCTCGTGCACGGGCTCGTCGACCGCCCGACCGTCTTCACCCTCGACGACCTGAAGCGCTTCCCCGCCACGTCGCGCATCTGCTTCCTCGAGTGCTCGGGCAACCTTCGCCGGGGCGGGCCGGAGACCCTGCCCCAGATGGTGTGCGGGCTCACGAGCCAGACCGAGTGGACGGGGGTCCTGCTGTCGACGGTGCTCCGCGAGGTCGGCGCGCAGGCCGCCGCCACCTGGTTCCTCGCCGAGGGGCAGGACGCGGCGGTGATGACCCGCAGCGTCCCCATGGAGAAGGCGTTCGACGACGCCATGCTCGTCTACGCGCAGAACGGCGACGCCCTCATGCCCGGCAACGGCTATCCCGTCCGGCTGCTGCTGCCGGGGTGGGAGGGCAACGCCAGCGTCAAGTGGCTGCGGCGCATCGAGCTCGCCGACGGGCCGTTCATGACCCGCGAGGAGACGTCGAAGTACACCGACCCCCTCGGCGACGGCAGCCGCTCGCGCCAGTTCAGCTTCGTCATGGACGCGCGATCCATCATCACCGACCCCGCCTTCCCCCGCGTCATCGAGCCCGGCTGGCACGAGATCCGCGGGCTCGCCTGGAGCGGCCGCGGCCGCATCGCCCGCGTCGACGTCAGCACCGACGGCGGCGCGACCTGGCAGGAGGCGGAGCTGCAGGCGCCGGTGCTGCCGAAGGCCCACGTGCGGTTCCGCGTCCCGTGGCGCTGGGAGGGCGGCGCGGCCGAGATCTTGAGCCGCGCGACCGACGAGACCGGCTACGTGCAGCCGACCTGGGAGGCGCTGGTCGCCGCCCGGGGGCTCGGGACCCGGTATCACTGGAACCCCATCACCTCGTGGACCGTCGGCGCCGACGGTCGGGTGCTGTTCGGGGCGGAGAGGCTGCGGTCATGAACCGCGCCACCACCCCGCGCAGACGGGACGCCACCCTGTGGGGCTCCGGCCGGGCGGCCCGACCGGCGGGCCGGGCGCTCCGGCTCGCTCTCGGGTTGGCTCTGCTGCTGGCGGCGGGTGCTCCCGGGGCGGCGGCGCAGCCGCCCGAACCGGGCGCGGCGGGCCCGCTGGGGCTGGGACGCGCCGCGACGGCGGAAGAGATCGCGGCCCTCGACATCGACGTCCGCCCCGACGGCGCCGGGCTGCCCCTCGGCGGCGGCACCGTCGCCGACGGCGCGCGCGTCTGGGACCGCGCCTGCCGCGCGTGCCATGGCGCGGAAGGCGAGGGCGGCATCGCCGCCCCCGTCGTCGGCCGCGACCCCGCGGCCCGCCCGCCCACCGTCGGCAACTACTGGCCGTACGCCACGACCCTCTACGACTACATCTACCGCGCGATGCCGGGCAACGCCCCCGGGACGCTGACCCCGGACGAGGTATACGGGCTCGTCGCCTGGATCCTGAACCGGAACGACATCGTCGACGACCAGGCGGTGATGAACGCCGCCACCCTGCCCGGCGTCGTCATGCCCGCGCGCGACCGGTTCATGCCGGACGACCGCCTGGAGAGCGACGCGGTACGCTGAACCGTCCCGCGCCGGTGGGGCCGGAACGGGCCGGAAGATCGGCGGGAGAGCGACGCGGTGCGCTGAACCGTCCCGAGTGCACGGAAGACCCCGGCACGGAGACCGGAGGGCGCACCGCCCGGCGCCGGAGGACGGCGCGAGACCCGCAGTCAGCCGGATACGTCGCAGATCGAACGCGGCAGGAACTTCGCCACATGCCCGGGGCCCGCCCGCGATGCCGAGTCAGCCCTGCACGCTCCGACCTACGGCGGCGAATCGACAGCCCCGCGCGTTCCCGCGAACTGCCGTCCTGACCATCCTGTTGCTGGCGGGCGCTCCGTGGTCGCCGCCGGGAACGGCACCGCAGCCACCCGAGGCGCCCGGCCGGCCGGTGCCCGAGCCCGAGATCGGCCAGGAGGGCAAGGACGTCCCCTGGGTGCCGACCCCCGACGTGCTCGTCGACAAGATGCTGGAGATGGCCGAGGTGGCCGCGGACGACCTCGTCGTCGACCTCGGGTCGGGCGACGGCCGTCTCGTCATCGCGGCGGCCCGCCTCGGCGCACGGGCCATCGGGGTCGAGCTCGCGCCGAACCTCGTGGCCCTGGCGGAGCGCCGCGCGGCCGAGGCGGGGGTGGCGGACCGGACCGGGTTCGTCGCCGCCGACCTGTTCGACTTCGATCTCTCCCCGGCCACCGTGGTCACGATGTTCCTGCTGCCGGACATCAACTACCGGCTGCGCCCCGCCCTCTTCGACCTGCGGCCGGGCACCCGCATCGTCTCCAACACGTGGGACCTCCGCGGGTCCGAAACCGACCCCGACGCCCCCGGGTGGGCCGCCGACGCCACCGTGGTGCTCGACCCGTGCCCCACCTGGTGCACGTCGCTGCTGTGGATCGTCCCCGCCAAGGTGGACGGCGCCTGGCGCATGGGCGGCGGCGAGCTGGTACTCGAGCAGCGCTTCCAGGAGTTGTCCGGCGAACTCCGGACCGCGGACGGGACCGTCCCGATCTCTGGCGGGCGCCTCCGGGGCGAGGA
Organism: Vicinamibacterales bacterium; assembly: GCA_965204675.1. GTDB lineage: Bacteria > Acidobacteriota > Vicinamibacteria > Vicinamibacterales > UBA8438 > JAJEEA01. Next base: position 1,422,854 of record OZ242003.1, on the reverse strand, counting down.
GATCGGCTTCGAGGCCGGCGGCGTCTCCTACACCGGCCACGTCGGCGGCGCGACCATGAGCGGCACCGCCCGAACGCCGGCCGGGGTCACCGAGTGGCGCGCCGTGCGGGACTGAGTCGCGCGGCGCACGCTGCGACCGCCGGGCTGCCCGGCCGGGGTCACCGAGTGGCACGCCGTCCGGGACTGAGTCGCGCGGCGCACGCCGGGGCCGCCCGGCCGCGCGGCGTCGTGCTTCTCATCACCCTTGTGTGAGCTTTCGGCGGCTCTCCTGCTGCAGTTGCCCGCGCGTGGAGGGAAGCGCGAGGCCACGCCGACACCCCGCGGAGCAAACCGGCCAGCCGCGCAACAACCGGATTCAGGCGGCTCCAAAGGGTTCATCCGCGTCACGACTCGCCGCCGCCGGCCGGCGGGTCCGCGTCGCGCCGTTCCTGCCTCGCCTTCACGACCAGCCAAGCCCCCAGGCCGACCAACCCCAACGGCCACCAGTTCTCCAGCCAGTCGAGCGAGAACCCAAACAACGTGTTGGACAGCAGGAGGACGCCGACCACGATCAGCGCCACGCCGCCGCCGACCGACCCCTGGAGCTTCGGCGGCAACCCGTTCATGTCCGGCAGATCGATGCCCCGCACGCCGTCGACGGCCAGGTTGTACAGGGTGGCGCGCCGGCAGGCATCGACGATGGTGTAGATGAAGAAGAATCCCAGAAATACTCCCAGGGCCGGGCTCAGGGCGCTGAACGACGGGGATGCCAGAAGGGCGATGATGGTCGCGAACACGGCGATGTGGATGAAGCCGAGCTTGTAGTAACCGACGTAGACCTGGCCAATCCCCGGCATCAGCGACAGCAGGCCCGCGAGGAACGGCGACTTGCGGTGCAAACGGGGCGCCGTGCCCTGCATGCTCGGGGGAACGGCTTGGCCGACGGGGAGCGGAGACGACGCGGCGAACGTCGAAGCGCCTCCCGCCGGCGGGACCGGGGCCTGCGCGGCAGGAGCGGCACCCGCCGCTCCCCCCGGGGCCGGAGCCGCGGGAGCCGCCGCGGCAGGGACGGCCGGGATCGCCGGAGAGGAGACCGCGGGGGCCGTCGGCGCGGGGGCGACAGGAGGCGTCGAGGACGCCGCCGGCGCATCGGGGTGCTCGGGAGAACCGTTCATGGTCCGCTCCTTTCGGCCGGACGCGAAACGTCGTCCGCGGCCGCGTTGGAAGAGAAAGGGGAAAGCAGCTCGGCCAGCATCGCGCCGGCGTCCCGGGTCAGCGACCGCAGCGCGTGCACGCCGCCGAACAGGTCGCGGTCTTCGAGCGCCCGGGCGAGCTGCCGCCAATGCCGGCCGAGGTCCGGGGCCGCCGCCGCGACGCGGCGGTACCAGGGGCCGGCGAACCGCCCCGCGACGCCGCTCACGTCGTGGGCGACGCGCACGGTCCGCGCGCTCGCCGCGGCGATCGCCCGGTTGACGGACGCGACGGAACCGGCGCCCGCGTCGCGCGCCACGGACACGCCCTGCTCGAGCAGGACCCGCGCCTCGACCGCGGTGGCCCGCAGCGGCGACCACGACGCACCGAACATCAGCCAGAACAGGAGGGCCGCGACGCAGCCGGCCTCCCAGGCGATGCGGGGCCTCGCGAAGAGCCCGCGGACGGTATCCGACCATCGACCGAGCGCCGAGGGTCGTCGCGCGATCCGCCCGCGGGTGCGCGCGAGCACCGCGCCGGCGAGCTCCGGGGGCGGCGGCAGCTCCGCGAGTGCCGGCAGGTCGTCGCGCAGCCGTGCGGCCGCGGCGGCCAGCGCCGCGCAGCCGTCGCAGTGTCGCAGATGCGCCTCGACGAGCTGGCGGTCGACAAGGTCGAGCGTGCCGTCGAGAAGATCGCCCAGGCAGGCGCGCGCCCGCTCGCAGGGCGGCCCGCTCGTTCGCGAAAGGACGGCGTCGGTCAGATCGCCGGGAACGTCCACCGGCTTGCGCGCGGACGCCTCACCCAGTAGAGCGTACAGCTCCCCGCACCGGGAACAGCCCGCGGCGTGCGCCGCCGCCCACGCCCGTTCGTCCGCGGGCAATGTTCCCGCGAGCAGCCCGTCGAGACGGTCGTTGAACCGGTCGCAGCTCATCGCTCACCATCCGTGCGCGACGCGCCGCCGTATGACGGGTCGATCGCGAGGACCTGCCGCGCCAGCTCCAGGCGCGCGCGGTGCGCCCGCGACTTCACGGTGCCGAGCGGCAGGCCCAGCATGCCGGCGATCTCGCCGAGCTTCAGCCCCTGGATGTCCTTGAGCAGGATCACCTCGCGGTTCACGCCATCCAGACGCTGCAGCGCCTGGTGGACCAGCCTCGTGCGCGCGTCGGCCAGCCACGCCTGCTCGGGGCTCGGCGCGGTGTCCCGCGGCGTCGCGTCGTCCTCCGCGTCGGCCCGCACGTCCTCTGCCGGGGGGCGGGTCCTGCGGCGGCGAAGCTGGTCGATGCAGAGGTTGCGGGTGATGCGCAGCAGCCACGCCATGAAGCGGTCCCCGTCGAAGGTCCCGAGCTGCCGGTAGACACGCACGAACGCCTCCTGCGCCACGTCCCGGGCGTCCTCGACGCTGCCCAGGTAGTGATAGGCCAGCCCGTAGACCCGTCCCTGGCAGCGCCGCACCAGCCACTCCCACGCCAGGTCGTCGCCCCCGCGGCACCGCTCGACGAGCGTCGCCTCGTCAATGTCCATCGACAATCCGCGTCCCCGGCTCGCCCGGCTTCGTCCGCTTCCGGGTCCTGTGGACAAGGAACGCATCCGGCCGGAAAAGGTTCGCGGCGCCATGCACGCGGTGCAATGCGGCAGGGGCGCCATGCGGCGCGACACACCCGGAACCGCACTCGGGGCGCTGATGCGGGCGACGGGAATGAAGCGAAAATTCGTGCGGTGGGGACGGCGACCGCGCCAGGCGCTCAGGCCGTGGCCTAATCGCTCCGCCCGGCGTCGAGGAGGGCGGTGACCGCGGCCACGATGTGGCGGGCCGAGATGCCGAAGCGGTCGAGCAGCTCGGCCGGCTTGCCGCTGCGCGGCACGTCGCGCACCGCGAGGCGGCGCACGCCGATGCCGTGCGGGGCGACGGCGTCGCTCACCGCGTCGCCCAGCCCGCCCGCCGCGTAGTGGTCCTCGACGGTGACGAGGCGGCCGCCGGTGGCGCGCGCGGCGGCGACGAGGCCGTCGGCGTCGATGGGTTGCAGCGAGTAGGCGTCGACGACCCGGATGCGCACCCCGGCCTCGGCCAGCGTGTCGCAGGCAGCGAGCGCCTCGAAGACGGTGACCCCCGCCGCGACCACCGTGCACGCGTCCTCCGCGCTCTCGCGCAGGGTCTTGGACCCGCCGATGGGGAACGCCTCGTCGGCCGCGTAGACGACCGGGGTCTTGGGCCGCGACGTGCGGATGTAGGTCATGCCGTCGTGCGCGGCCGCCGCCGCCACCAGGGCCGACGTGCTGACCGCGTCGCACGGATAGAGCACCGCGCACCCCGGCACCGCCCGCATCATCGCGAGGTCTTCGAGAGCCATCTGCGACGGCCCGTCCTCGCCGATCGACACCCCGGCGTGCGAACCCGCGAGCTTGACGTTGACGTTGCCGATGCCCCCCATGCGGATGAAGTCGGCGGCCCGGGTGAGGAACGCCGCGAACGTCGACGGGAAGGGGATGGCGCCGCGGCTCGCGAGGCCGAGGGCCGCCCCCACCATGACCTGCTCCGCGATGTGGGTCTGGTAGAAGCGCTCCGGATGCTGCTGCTCGAACCGGTCGCTGAAGGTCGAGTTCTTCACGTCGGCGTCGAGGGCGACCACCCGGGGGTCGGCCGCTCCCAGCGCGGCCAGGGCCGCCCCGTAGGCCTCGCGCGTCGCCACCTTGGCGCCGAGCTCATAGGCAGGAAGACGCAGCTCCTCGGCGGGGGCCGGTGCGCCCGCCCGCGCCGGCGGCGCCGGAATCGGCGGATTCTCCGTCGGCGCGCCGAGCTGGCCGTCCAGCTCCCGCAGCGCGCGATCGAGATCGTCGCCCTTGAACGGCTTGCCGTGCCAGCCGTCACGTCCCTCGGCGAACGAGACGCCCTTGCCCTTGAGCGTGCGCGCCAGAATCATCGTCGGCCGACCAGCGGTGCGCGCCGCCTCGTCCAGGGCGTCGAGGAGGGCCGCGAGGTCGTGCCCGTCCACCGCCAGCGCGTGCCAGCCGAACGCCCGCCACCGCCGCTCGTAGGCGGCCATGTCGTGCCCCCACTGCGTGGCCCGGCTCTGCCCGAGGGCGTTGACGTCGGTGATCGCGCACAGGTTGTCGAGCCCCATCGCCGCCGCCGCCTGCGCCGCCTCCCACACCGACCCCTCGGCCGACTCGCCGTCGCCGAGCAGCACGTAGGTGCGATAGGCCGACCCGATGCGCCGCGCGTTCAGGGCAATGCCCACCGCCGCGCAGATGCCCTGCCCCAGCGAGCCCGTCGCCACGTCCACGAACGGCAGCCGCGGCGTCGGGTGCCCCTCGAGGTCGGAGCCGATCTCGCGCAACGTCGCGAGCTCGTCCCGCCCGATCGCCCCCGCCTCGGCCCACGCCGCGTAGAGCACCGGCGCCGCGTGACCCTTCGAGAGCACGAAGCGGTCGTTGTCCTCGTGGCCGGGGTCCCGCGGGTCGAACCGCATCTGCCCGAAGAACAGCGCCGCCATGATCTCGGCGGCCGAGCAGCAGCTCGTGGGATGGCCGCTCCCCGCCCGGCTCGTGGCCCGGACCGACTCGATCCGGAGCCGGGTCGCGACGTTGTGCAGCGCGGGGAGCGTGGGGCGATCGACGGTCACGGCACCTCCAAAGCGACGGAGTGTACCACGGCTCACCCGCCTCAGCGACAGGTCCGCGGCGTCACTTCCGGCGCTCCGGATGGGCCCGGCGCAGGTTCGGAAACCGGGCGAAATCGTTGTCGAAGGAGACGAGCGTGGCACCGTGGGAGATGGCGAGGGCTGCGAGATCGACGAGCGTCATTTGCGCTGCTCGATCTCGCGAAGCGTCTCTTCGTCTTCGAGCCGCGCGGCGATCCGGAGGGCGTGATCGAGGTCGATCCGCACGACATCAATACGTGAGTCTCGGTTCTCGGCCGCGCGGGTCGATCTGACATCGATTTCATCGCCGGGACGATTCGCCGGACACCGCATCGAGCGCCAGGAGGTAGGCGGCGCCGTCGAGCCCGAGGCCGCGGTACGACGGCGTCTGCCGCGTCAGCGTACGGCGAGCGAGGTCCAGGTAGTCGGGCTCTTCGGCCAGCTCGGCGAGGCGGGCAAGGACCATCGCGGCGCGGCAGTTGAGGTCGAGCGGGTAGACGGGGTCGCGCAGCAGGCCGACCGGGGCGTCGGGCCCCTGCAGCGCGGGATCCCGGTCGGCGAAGCCGCCGGTCTCGCCCCACAGGGCGTGGCGGCAGTAGGCCATCAGCTCGCGGGACATGTCGAGATAGACGGGCTGGCCGGTCGCCTCGTAGAGATCGAGAAGGGCGGCGCTGGCCAGCACCTGGTCGGCGAGGAGGCCGCGCGGGCTCGCATCTCCGGTCGCCGCGTGCCCGACACCGGCGCCGCGCTCGTAGGTGGCCATCACCACGCGGTCGACGGACTCGGCCGCGAACTGGAGCAGCGAGTCGTCAGCGAGCACCGAGGCGCCGTGCACATAGCCCGAGGCCATGACCGCGGTGGCGTCGGTGTAGACGGTCCGGTCGACGGCGCCGGCCCCCGGCGCCGGGGAATGCCCGGGCCGGTCCGGGTCGGGCGCACCGCGCTGGCTCGCAAAGAACCCGCCCTCGGGGTCGGCCAGCGTCCCGTGCACGAAGCGAACGAGGGCGCGCGCGCGATCGGCGTAGTCCTCGCGCTCGAAGAGGGTCGACGCGGAGAGGTAGAGACCGAGCAGGCGCGCGTTCGGCGCGAGCAGCTTCTCGGGGGCCGGGTCCGACCAGTCGCGCCCCGCGCAGTAGCGAAAGAAGCCGCCGTCGACGGGGTCCCACAGGCCCCCGCCGGCCATGGCGTCGAGGGTGCGGGTGACGACGCGCGAGAGATCGGCGTCGCGGGTCTCGCGGCACAGACCGAGGGCCGCGGCGAGGGCGTCGGCCTCGACCCGCCTGGGCCCCTCGCCGAAGCCCGCCGACGTCTCGTCGAAGCGCCCCAGCAGCAGCTCGCGCAGCCACTGCCCGGCATCGTCGTCCAGCCCGGGGTCGTCGGCGGTACGACCGTCGGACGGGGCAACGACGCTGGTGCGATCCGCCCGGCCGCCGGGACCCGGCCCACCGGCGGGAGCCGCCCAGGCATTGCTGGCCGACCTCTCCTCACGATCCGCCGCCCCGAAGCGCTCCGCCTTGCCGCCAGGGCCCTGCCGCCCGGCGGAAGCCGCCCGGCCGCCGCGAGCCGTCGTTCCGTGAGGAGCCACCTCGAACCCGGGCGACGCAGCAGTACGAGCGGCGGCGGCGCGGACGGCAATGTCGGCCCGCCGCTCGGCGAACGCCTCGGCCACATCGGCCAGCACCCGCGTCAGGGCGTCGGCGTCGAGATAGGTGCCGCCCCCCAGCAGGTCGCCGTCAGGCGTGAGGAAGGCGATGGTCGGCCACCCGTCCAGGGTGTACCGCGCGCTGACGTCGGGCCGCCGCTCGGCGTCGACCCGCACCGGCACGAACCGGTCGGCCACGAGCCGGACGACGCGCGGGTCGCGGAAGCTGAACCGGTCCATCTCCGCCGTCCACCGGCACCACGCGGCGCCGATGAACAGCAGTATCGGCTTCTGTTCCGCCGCGGAGCGGGCGAAGGCGCCGGCTCCCCAGTCGAGCCAGGCAATCGATTCCGCCGATTCCGCCGAAGGCATCACGCTGTACGAGCCGACACCTCCAAGGCCCGCCAGCCGAGCCCCGGAGCCGCTGTCCGCCATCGCGTTCGTGTTGAGCCCGCGCTGATCGACCGACCCGGCGGAACGCGCGGCGCCCAGGTCTCCGCGGACAAGATGCCGTCGGGGGCGCAGGCTGGCGGCCACGACCACCGCCGTTGCCGGCCGCGCCAACCACTGTTTCCGGTGCCGCGCGCCGTTACGGGTTCGCCTGGGCCAGCAGCAACTCGTACAGCCGGTCGATACGCTCTCCGCCGCTCTCGATCTTGCGGCCCAGCTCCGCGTGAGCGGCCCGGTTCTCGGCTTGCGCGGCTTCGATCAACGCCCGGTTCTCCGCTTGCGCGGCTTCGATCAACGCCCGGTTCTCGGCTTGCGCGGCTTCGATCAACGCCCGGTTCTCGGCTTGCGCGGTTTCGATCGACGCCCGCATCTCCGTTTGCGCGGCTTCGATCGATGTCCGCATCTCCGTCCGAACGGTGTCGATGGACGTCTGCACGTCGGCCGCGAAGCCGGCGGCCAAGGAGATCATGCTGACCACCAGCACCCCGACCGCCGCTATCGCGGCGACGACCGCCGCGCCGGCATTCACCCATTCACGCTTGAACATCGCCCCCCCTCCGCCCGACCCGCAGGCGTGAAGCAGACCTCCGCGCCTCGGCGATGCCACCCGCAAGCGGCGTCCTCGGCAACCTCCGCGAGGGAGATATGCCAAGAGCATGCCAGGCACGGCCTGGCGGGCTCACTCCTCCTTGATGTCGGCGTCGATGTCGAGGTCGATGCACCCGCGCACGCTGTTGGCGGCGGGGCACTTCGTCGCGTGCGTGTCGACCGCCCGCTGCGCCTTCTCGAGGGTGCCGGCGGGGACGCGGATGCGGTACCGCACGCGGATCGTGGTGATGCGCAGCACGTTGTCGACGGCCTGGATGTCGCCCTCGACGCTGGCCTGCAGCTTGTCCGTCGGTGCCGGGATGTCGCGCACCTCCAGTGCGCGTGCAAGGGTGCCGAGCAGTCAACCGCCGACGGCGCCGACCATGTAGTCCAGGGTGGCCGGCACGTCCTCCGGCGGCTCGACCCCGTAGAACGCCTTGATGCCCCCGTGGACGCCGAACCGGATCGGCTCGTCGAAACCCTCGAGATACGCATGCCGCAGCGGACCGCCGATACGCTCGATCCGCAGCTTGCTCGTGTGCACTACTGCTGCTTCTGACACCAGTTTCCTCCGTGCGCCCGCGCCCGGGAGTCCGCGGAAAGTCGCCGCTGCATCCGACCGGTGATGCGTCCGCGCGTTGCCGCCCCGCCGGCGCCCCTTCGGGCGCGGTGTTAGAGCGGCGTTCGCCACGGGCTCCTGGCGTGCGCCGACATGGCCGGGACACGGCCGCCGACCCGGGGCGTCTGCCGCCCCCGGTCTCCGCCCCGGCACCTCCGAAACCTGATGCTACAATTTTCGGTCCGCGCACACCAGGCAACCCGTGGTGAGAGCCCCGCGTTGCACTGCGCCCAAAGGGCGCCGGCGGATCGCCGAGGCGTCCGCCTACAAGGCGTGAGGAGGGCGCACAGGCAAGGGCCGATGTCCGCACACCCCCCCGGCGGTCAGCCGACACCCCCGTCACCGCCCCACCTCGGCGACATGGACGCGGCGGGGTTCCGCCAGGCCGGCCACGAGCTCGTCGACTGGATCGCGCGGTACCTGGAAGAGGCCGAGCGCTACCCGGTGCTGTCGCGGGTGAAGCCGGACGAGGTCCGCGACGCCCTTCCCCCGGCCGCGCCCGACGCCGGCGAGCCGTGGAGCGCCATCCGCGACGACGTCGAGCGCATCGTCGTCCCCGGCCTGACCCACTGGAACCACCCCGGGTTCTTCGCCTACTTCGCGATCAGCGCCAGCGGCCCCGGCATCCTCGCCGACTTCCTGAGCGCCGCGTTCAACGCCCAGGGCATGCTGTGGCGCACCTCGCCGGCGGTGACCGAGCTCGAAGGCGTGGCCCTGGGCTGGTTGCGGCGCCTGCTCGGGCTGCCCGACGGCTTCGAGGGGGTCATCTACGACACCGCCTCCATCTCGACCCTGCACGCGCTGGCCGCGGCCCGGCAGGCGGTGCCCGAGGTGCGCGAGCGCGGCCTCGCCGGCCGCCCCGACCTCCCGGCGCCGCGCATCTACTGCTCCGAGCACGCCCACTCGTCGGTCGACAAGGCGGTGATGACCCTGGGGCTGGGCCACCACGGGCTGCGGCGCATCGCCACCGACGAGCGCTTCCGGATGCGGCCCGACGCCCTCGCCGCCGCCATCGAGGACGACCGGCGGAAAGGGATGACGCCGCTGGCGGTGGTGGCCACCGTCGGCACCACCGCGGTGACCAGCGTCGACCCGGTGCCGGCCATCGCCGACGTCTGCGCCGGCGAGGGGCTGTGGCTGCACGTCGACGCCGCCTACGCGGGGGCCGCGGCCATGGTGCCCGGCCACGAGGAGACCCTGGCGGGGTGCGACCGCGCCGACTCGCTGGTCGTCAACCCCCACAAGTGGCTGTTCATCCCCTTCGATCTGAGCGCCCTCTACTGCCGCCGCATGGACCGGCTGGAGGAAGCCTTCGCCCTGACCCCCGACTACCTGCAGAGCCGCGAGCCGGGGGCGGCGCGCAACCTCATGGACACCGGGGTGCAGCTCGGGCGCCGCTTCCGCGCCCTCAAGCTGTGGATGGTGCTGCGCTACTTCGGGGCCGACGGCATCCGCCGCCGCCTCGCCGAGCACATGCGGCTCGCCCGGCTCTTCGCGGAGTGGGTCGACGCCGACGGCCGCTTCGAGCGGCTCGCCCCCGCCCCGTTCTCGGTCGTCTGCTTCCGCGCCAACCCGGCCGAGCCGGCCGGCGATCTCGACGACCTGAACGCGCGGCTCCTCGACGCCGTGAACGCCACCGGCGAGGTGTTCCTGTCGCACACGCGCCTCGACGGCCGCTTCGCCCTGCGGCTGGCCGTCGGGCACATCCGCACCGAGGAGCGCCACGTCCGCCGGGCGTGGGAGCTCTTGCAGGAGCACCTCGACCGGCTTCATCAGGGCCCGCGGCCGGCCTGACGGGCCGCCCGGCTTCCCCTCCCCGAAAAGCGGGCCTCACGGTCATGGCCGACACCCGCCGCCGCAACGACCGCCCTCGCAGGCGACACGCCGGCCAGGAGTCCGTGCCGTAGAACGGCGCGGACTCCTGCAGGGTCGGTTGGGTACCCAGCGGACCCGAAGGCGACGAAGGGCGGGCCGGCGCGACGCCCCCGCACCGCTCGCGCCGACGGAGCAGCGACACCTCGGCGCTCGCCGACCGCCGAAACTCGAGCTCCACGGTGGCGAGTCGACTCACGCCGGCGGCGCGGCCAGGCGCCACCGCTCGACCCACGCCTCGTCCACCCGCTCGACCGCCACCAGCCCGTTCACGGGGAACGGCGGCTGGCCCTCGTCCTCGCCCAGCAGCCGGCGAAGCAGGCGGTCGAGATGGGGCATGTGGCCCACCAGCATCACGTCGCGGGTCTCGACCTCGATCAGGTCGGCGAGCCGCGGGGGGTCGCCGGGCTGCGCCCACCGGGTGGCCGTGAACTCGGCCAGCGCGTTGCAGGCGCGCCAGTACGCCTCGGCCGTCTGGCGGGCCCGCAGCTTGCCGCTGTGCCAGATGGCGGCGGGGCGCACCCCTCGCGCCGCCGCCTGGGCGGCGAGGGCGTCGACCTGGGCGCGGCCGTGGGGGGACAGGGGCCGCTGGGGATCCTCCGCGGGCCCAAGCGCGTCTCCGTGATGGGCGAGGTAGAAGAACATCGGTCGGCGGTCTGAGGATGGCGCGGCCGCGGCACAGGGTCAACCCCCACCGTGCGGCGGCGGGACAGCCCTGTAACCGTGGCGAGGGCCGGAGTCCCAGCCGCGCCGACCGATGAAGCGGGCAGTCCGCGTGCCCCGCCGGGGAAAGCTCCCGGGTTCACCCCGGGCTCCTCCGTGCGGCCCGGCACTACTGCCGAGTCGGCACCGCCATCCGCGATATGATCGCCCGCCATGGACCTGTTCAGCTCGGTAGACCCGGTCGCGGCCATCTCCCTCGGCGCCCTCGCGGTGGCCATCGTCGTCAGTTGCACCATCCGGCTGCACGTCGGCTTCCTGGCCATCTCGCTCGCCTGGCTCGTCGGCGTCTACGTCGCCGGGATGAGCGCGCGCGAGGTCATGGCGGGCTTCCCCGCCCGGCTCTTCCTGACCCTGGCCGGCGTCACCCTGCTGTTCTCGATGGCCCAGCTCAACGGCACCCTCGACCGGATCGCCCACCGCGCCGTCAGCTACGCCCGCGGCAACGTCGGCGTCATGCCGATGATGTTCTTCCTGCTCGCGTTCCTCCTCGCGTCGATCGGGCCCGGCAACATCGCCGCCACCGCCATCATCGCCCCCATGTCGATGGCGGTGGCGGGACAGGTGGGGGTGCCCGCGTTCCTGATGGCGATCATGACGGGCATGGGCGCCAACGCGGGGTCGCTCTCGCCCATCGCGCCGACCGGCGTCATCGTGAACGGCGTGATGGAGCAGTTCGGGATGGGCGGGTACGAGCTCTACAACTACCTGAACAACATGATGGCGCACACCGTCGTGGTGTTCACCGCCTACTTCGCCTTCGGCGGCCTGAAGCTCCTCGGCCGCTACCACGAGGGGGCGGTGGACGTGCCGTCGAGCGACGGGACCGACGCCGTCGACGACGCCGGCTCCGTCACGTTCTCGCAGACGCATCTCGTCACCCTGGCCGTCATCGCGGCGCTCATCGTGAGCGTCATCTTCTTCGACGTCGACGTCGGGCTCGGGGCGTTCGCGGGGGCGGTGCTGCTGAGCCTGCTCAAGGCCGGCGACGAGCTCGAGGCGGTGAAGATCATGCCGTGGCGGGTCATCATGATGGTGTGCGGGGTCACCGTGCTCATCGAGGTGCTCGGCCAGACCGGCGGGTTGGACCTGTTCACCGACCTCATCGAGCGCCCCGCGGCCATCGCCCCCACGTTCATCATGGCCGCGTCGACCGGGTTCATCTCGATCTACAGCAGCACCTCGGGGGTCGTGCTGCCCGCGTTCCTCCCCACCGTGGCCGAGCTCGGGCAGCGGCTCTCGGTGGAGCCCATCGCCCTCGCCTCGGCGATGAACGTGGGCGGGCACCTCGTCGACGTCTCGCCCCTGTCGACCCTCGGCGCCCTGTGCATGGCCGCCGCCCACCCCAGCGTGGACACCCGCGACCTGTTCAACAAGCTGATGGCGTGGGGCCTGTCGATGACCGTCGTGGGGGGGCTGGTGTCGTGGCTGCTGTTCAGCGTGCTGGGCATCGGGGTGTAGGAGCACCGGTGGAAGGGTCCCGTTGCATTGGACCGCTGCTGTTCACGGTGCTGGGCATCGGTGCCCAAGGGCACCCTTCCGGCTCGGCACATCGCGCGGTTTCGCCACGGGCAGCCAAGTCCGGACCAAAGGGCACGGCCAGCAGATACCGTCGTCAGCGAAGGTGGAGGCACCGATGAGAATGCGTCTGGCGCACGTGGCCGTGATCGGCCTGTTGCTGATTCCCGGCGTCCGCGACGCCGCCGCGCAGGTCATGAGTTGGCAGGTGGACGGCGAGACGCGCCAAGCCATCGTCCACGCTCCGGCGTCGGCCGGAGCGGAGGCGTCTCCGCTGATCCTGTCGTTCCACGGGTTCGGCGACAACGCGCAGAACTTCCAGTACACGAACCTGCACGTGGCGTGGCCCGACGCCGTCGTCGTGTACTTCCAGGGTCTCCCCACCCGCCGCGGCCTCCCCGGCTGGCGGGTGGAGCCCGGCGGCGGCAACCGCGACCTCGCGCTCGTCGACGCGGCCCTGGCGTCGCTGCGCGAGGCGTATGCCATCGACGACGACCGCATCTACGCGACGGGCTACTCGAACGGCGGGATGTTCGCCTACCTCCTGTGGGCGGAGCGACCCGGCGTGTTCGCCGCCTACGCCCCGGTGGCGGCCCGGCTCCGGCCGTCGGTGCGGCCCACCGTGCCCCGGCCCGTCTTCCACGTGGCCGGGGAGAGCGACCGGGTGGTCCGCTTCTCCGATCAGGAAGCCGCGATAGCCGTCGCCATCGACGTGAACGGCGTCGACGCCGCGACCGGCTGCGGCGCCGGCTGCACGGTGTACGGAGCCGGCACGGCGGCGCCGGTCATGACCTGGATCCATCCCGGCGCCCACGTGTACCCGCGCGGGACCAGCGAGCGGATCGTCTCGTTCTTCCGCGAACACTCGCGCGCGCGCTGATCGGCCGGTTCGATGCGAGCCGCGCCTCGCTCCGCCCGAGCCCCGGCGCCGCCCATGATCCGCGAGCCGATCACCGGCCCGCGCGCCTGGACCCGCCGCACGATTCGCGAGAGCGACTGGCGGATCGCGCTGCCGTCGAGCTGCCTCGACGAGATCGAGCGGCTGGCGCGCGCGCTCGAGCGCGACCCGTTACCGACCTGCCTGCTCGATTCCGGGGACTACGAGCTCGACGCCTGCCGCGGCCTGCTGGGCGAGGTGCGCCGGCGGCTGGACGAGGGCCCCGGCGTGGCGGTGGTGGACCGGATCCCCATCGAGAGGCTCGCCGGCCGCCCCCGGATCGAGGCCGTGTTCTGGCTGCTCGCGTCGATGGTCGGCCGTCCCGTCGTCCAGACCCGCGACGGCGAGATCCTGGTGGAGGTGACCGACACCGGCGTCAAGAAGCGCATCGGGGTGCGCGGCTACCGCACCAGCGTCGCGCAGCCCCCGCACGTCGACAACTCGTTCAACCACGCGCCGCCCGACCACGTGAGCCTGCTCTGCCTGCGCGCCGCCCGGGAGGGCGGGGCGAGCCGCTTCGTGAGCTTCTGCTCCGTCCACAACGCGCTTCTCGCCGAGCACCCGCGGCTGCTCAAACGGCTCTATCTCCCCTTCCATCAGGACCGGCAGGGCGACTTCTGGCCGGACGAGCCGCAGACCGTGTTCTTCCCCGTCTTCGAGCTCGGGCCCGACCTGCGCTGCCGCTACACCCACTTCACCATCCCGGCCGGCTACGAGACCGCGGGCGTCGAGATGGACGAGGTGACGCGGACCGCGTTCGAGACGATGACCCGCGTGGTGCAGGACCCGGACCTGTGCTGCGAGTTCACCCTCAGGCCGGGCGAGTTGCAGTTCGTGAACAACCGCTGGTGCGGCCACGGGCGCACCGCCTACGTCGACGATCCGGCGAGCAGGCGCCTCATGCTGCGACTCTGGCACCGCGACGGCGGGTCGCGCCGCTATCGCGGTTGAGCAGCCCGCCGCGGCCGCTCCTGGATGCAACCTGTAAACCGACCCGGGCGCTCCCGGATGCAACCTGCGAACCGACCCGGGCGCTCCCGGATGCAACTTGCAATGAAGCGCACCGCCCTGATCGTCGGCGCCGGCATCGGCGGACTGTCGGCGGCGATCGCGCTGCGGCAGGCCGGCTGGAACGTTCGGCTGTTCGAGCGCGCGGCAGCGGCGCGGGAGCTCGGCTTCGGGCTCGGTGTCGCGCCGAACGCGATCGCCGCGCTCCGGCGACTGGGCGTCGCGGACGTCGTTCTGGCCCGCGGTTTCGCCCCGACGCGCGGCGAGCTTCGCCGCATGGACGGCACGGTTCTGAAACGTCTCGAGCTACCGGCGGCCGACGAGGTCCTCGGCGGCCCGATGGTCGTGGCGTTGCGCCCGGCGCTCCACGGCGCGCTGCTCGAGGCCACCGGCCTGGACGCGATCACGTTCGGGAGCGAAGTCACCGGGTTCACGGCGGACGGCGACCGGGTTGCCGTCCGAACCGCATCCGGCCACACGGCCGAGGGCGACCTCTTGATCGGGGCGGACGGCACAGGGTCCGTCATTCGCCGCGCCCTCCATCCGTCGGAGCCGCCTCCAAGGCCGTGCGGGATCATCGCGGTGCGGGGGGCGTCCACCGCCGCGCATCATCTCGGCGACCTGTCGGGCGTGATGTACCTCGGCCCGGGCCTCGAGTCGGTCCTCGTCCGGGCCAGCGACACCGGGATCTACTGGTTCCTGTCGCTCGCCCGCGAGCTCGTCCCGTCCGACACGCGCGACCCCGCGGCCATCCTGGCGCACATGACACCGCGCCTGGATGCCACCTTCCGCGCCGTCACGTCCAACACCGAAGAGCTGCGCTGCGACGAGTTGGTCGACCGCGACCCGCTGCCGCGCTGGGGCGAGGGCGTCGTGACCCTCCTCGGGGACGCCGCGCATCCGCTGCTGCCTCACACCGGACAGGGCGCGGCCCAGGCGATCGTCGACGCCGTCGCCCTGGGTCAGGTCCTCGCCGACGGCGCGAGCGTCGCGGACGCCTTGCAGACGTACGAACGCGAGCGGCGCCCCAAGACGGCAGCCCTCGTGGCCCAGGGGCGCCGGACGGCGAGAGTCATGCGAACCACCAACCCCATCGCCTGCCGCCTCCGCGAAGTCGCAATACGGCTCGCTCCTGTCGAGCTGACCGTGAAGCTGTACGCGAGGATCAACCGACGTGCCGGCACCGACATCACGCACCCGGCGTAACCGCGCGGCGTCACACTGACGTCGCGTCCCATTCCCGAGCGGCCGGCGGCGGTGGGTTGCCGTCGCTCCGGGGCGGTCCGTGAGTCCGCCACCCGTCTTGAGGAGCGGCGAGGCGCGTCGCCGGAGGCGTACGGGGAATCGACGGGAGAGCTGCAAACGGGGTGGCCGGCACGATGGTGTTAAAATTTAGGTCTATGCGGCGTCCGAGAGGAGTCGATAATGTACCATCATTCGGGAGCAACAGAGTGCCTAGCAGAGACGGTAGACTAACCGACGACGATCAAACTAAAATAGCTGCGGCTTTGCATGACAAAGGCATAAGGGGCACATGCGATCAATGCAAAACAAAACAGTCATGCGTTCTAGAGCCACAGCTCATTTGGCTTCTAGAGCTACCCGCGGGCCGCAGCTCATACCCGAACGTGCCAATCGTGTGCAACAATTGCGGCCATACCCGCCTCTTTAACGTCTCAGCACTCAACGTTCTTCCGCCGGTAAAGGAGTGGGGAAAAGATGATCAGTGACAAGGACACCCCCTCCAGGGATGATGACATCAGGATCGGCCGCGATGGTGTGCGGACCGCGTCACCAGATGACGTTGTCGTTGAGCGACATGGGACGAGACGTATCGGTAGTCGGACGCTTCTTGATCCTGAAATGGAAAACATCGGGTTCCGGGAGAAGGTAGCCCATCGGTGCGTCGTTGCGGCCTCTAGCGCTGGAACTTTCGCGCTTGGTATACTGATCGATGTCGTTAAGGACTATCGCTTGGTCGCCGTGGGGGTCGCGGTAATTGTGGCCATTGGCCTGTTCACCGCTGCACTTGTTACAGAACGTGGAACAAAGAATATCAAGGAAGTGACCAAGGGAGATTAAGATGACGGCTGGGATGGAGGCGCGCGGGCTTGTCGGCTCAGCGTAAGAGGCGGGTCCAGCGGTAGACCTCAACGCGGGCGAGCACAGGCCCATCGATGGGGGCGCACTTTCCGCCCGGTTGTTGGGTCTGATACCGGCGCTTCCGTCAACTTCGGGCTGGCGTGTGTCCCGGAGCTGCCAGCGTCAGCTCAAGGCGGCGCTGGTCACCTGTTCGCCCCCGGAACGTCCGTCTCGGCCGCGGGCGGCCCGTGACGGGTTCGGGGGGGGCGGCGGCCGGCGTCGACGAGCTCGCTGCGACGTCGTCCCGACCGCTGGGTCCGGCGTGCAAGTCCTCGCCGCGGCGGACCGGTTGAGGGCCGTTCACGGCGTCGCCGGTGGCCTGGTCGTCGGCGCGTGAGGAACATCACGATGCCCGCGAAGCTCCGGTGGCTCCTCGCCATCCCCGACGCCATCCAGCCAGCTCGAGCAACTCGACCCGCCGTTCCTCACCCGGCGCGACATCGAGTGGCTCTTTGGCGTCGGAAAGGTGCGTCGTCGGGCAACCAGAAGACGCTCCCGCGGACGACGCTCCTGCAGCAGCTCAAGAAGCACCGGGGCCGGGCCGCGTTTCGCCACGAGGAGGACCGCTGCGAGCGCCTACTGCGGGACCAGCGCTGTCTCTGCCGGTCCCGTTCCTGTCCCTTTCACGGCTCCCTCTTTCCAGCAGAGACCTGAGTTGTTCTACGGCTTCGTGATCGCCTTCAGTGGTTTCTTCCTCTTGGCCTGTGGGCATATAGCTGGCAGCGCTATCGCCGATCGCGGTAACCTCGATCGTCTCTGCAGCCCAGGAGATAGACGCTACACCCGGTCTCGTCATTTATCGTTGCTCAGGTAGCCGGCCAGCGACTCAGATATAACGTACCTGTCGACGCTGTTGTACGTGATGTCGGCGATGGCCCCCTCGTTTACCAGCAACCCGACCTTGTCGTCGAGGTCGGGATGGTCTTCGTAGCAGTACACGAGAGGTTTTTTGCTCCCCGCATTATAGAGCGCCCCTTTCGGAATCAGGATGAACTCTCGCTTTAGTGGGTGTTCCGCCAGGTCTGACCGCATCTCTGCGAACAGATCGGGCATGGCTGACTCCATTCGCCTTAAGGACGTTGTGTCCGTACTTTTTCGGTCAGCGGGAATGGGAGGCCTCTGAGAGCCCTCAGCAGCTCTTGCTACCTCACTCAAACCCTTCTTGAGGATTTCTGCGAGCTCATTTTTCTTCCATTCCGGTACCAGTCCTTTGAACGCCCGGATGTCTACCGTGCGCAGTTTGCGCTCAGTCTTCGAGCGCCGTGACCAGAATGGCTGCCATTCGTATGTGACTTTCGCCGTGAAGGGCTTCAGCGCTGGGGTGTCGCCCCCCACCAGGGATGGCCCCATACCAAACAGATTCGTGACGCGACCGCCGGGTTCAATGAGAGCGAACGGTGCATCAGTGGAGCGCCATCCCTTCATTACTACGCTGTGTGCGGTGAAGTCATCTTCGTCTACCTGTAGTTCCAGCTGGACGTTGTACGCGCACCCCATGCCGTAGTTCGCAAGCACTAGGTCGAACACTTGGCTGGATTCTCGTGGACGCAAGTAGCACTCGATCTGTGGCGTGACACTGCGGGTCAACGCGCGCCATGAGGTCACAAGTACCAGCCAAGCTACTAGGACGGACAGTATGCCGAGAAGTGGTGTTACGTACTGCAAGATCTCGTTCATCACACTAGTCTCCGTGTCAAGCGTCGCGCTCACTGCGCTCCGCCCGCGGCCACGGGATCCAATCGACCGGCTTCCCGAAGTACGCCGAAGTACTCCTTTGCGGTCATGGTGCATGCGGCCAGCCTCTCAGCGTCTGTCCTAGACAGATACAGTTGGCTCGGGACGAAGCTGTGATCGGTGTGCGAGCCCCTACGGATGTTGTACTTGGCCACGATTCGACCCTCAAAGCGCACCTTAACCTTGGTATGTCTGGCACCCTCCTCGCGCTCGGCCCCCAGCTTCGTCGTAATCTGCTCCACTTGCCGCTTCTTCATAATCTCAGTCGGGCACGCAGGATCCCTAGTTGCCTCCTGGGCTCTGGGCCGAGGTTGTCCTCCTCCGCGAGGAAGTCCTCGAGAGTCTCGCGGAGCACAATTATCAGGCTGTCTAGTGCGTCGTCTTCGTCGTCTCCGGAGATCGCAATACCCGCCTCAGGGAGGCTCGCGATCACCTCTCGATCGGTGACCTGCTCGAACTCTACAGGCAGTGGAGACAGGAAAAGTTCATGCTCGATGATTGCTAGCTGCCGCCGGTGGTCCACGTCGATTGGGTTAGCGAGTACCACTCGTAGGGGGTTGGTTGCGTGGCTGGGGCGGAACTTCAAGAGGGCGGTCTCGTCGTGGTCGCAAAAGACTCCTGCCAACTGCGTCGCGTCACAGTCCATCCTGTTCGCATGAACACGCGCGTTTGCTAAGTTCATGGCCACTTCTTCTCCCCGTCGCGGATCGCCCCCCCCCCGATCTCGAAGCGGAGTTCAACCGGATTGGCGGTTGGGGGCCGTGTTGGAGCCACCCGACTGCCAATTGTAGTCCGTTTCGTGGGGAGCACGGGACATTCTGGCCGGGCCCCAGCGGGATCTGCAAGTGCAGGGGCGACGTCGGTGGGAGTTGGCGTCCGCAGGCCCCAGCGCCGGTCGGGCCACAGGCGCGGCCGCAGGCCCCGACGCCTGGGACGCTACGCGGCTCTCTGGACGTCCGGTCCGCGGCTGACGTGCTCGGCGTGGAGCGCGGCGCCGCTGAGTGCCGCTGAACGACCTGCTTGAGTCTCCGAGGGGGCGGACGGTGCGTCCGCGCCCCGTGAGTGTAGTTGCGGTTCCTGGCAGCGGCCCGTCAGCGGCGATGAAGGGACCTCAACGGCATTCGCCCGGGCGGTGCATCCTGTGCCTCGGCGGCCTCCGTGCGACGCGGGGTGACGCCACGGGCTCCTGGCGCGCCCGACCTCACCGATACGGATCGGCCCGGCGGCGCGGCCGCTTGCGCAGATAGCGGTCGACGAGGCCCCACGCGATCATCAGCGGCATGAACCACATCGGCGCGAAGATCGCGACGCTCGTCCGTCCCGGTCCCGTGAGGAGCCGGCCGATCTGGTCGCGGAACGGGTTGTCGCTCACCACGTAGGTCCAGGTCGGACGCCGGGCTCTTGATGCCCACCGCCCCGAGGTCAACGCAACCGCTGTCCACGCGGACCGCGTCGAGCTCGCCGCGCACCGCGGCGACCAGCTCCACCTCCATGCGGTCGTAGAAACGTCTCAGCGGATCCTGCTGGCCGAGCTGGACGAGGTGGATGCCCTCGCGCAGATCGGCGCAACGGGCGAGGTGCTCGGCCCAGGACCCATCGAGATGATGCAGGGTCACCGCGACCTCGGCCCAGCGCACCGCCTCGGCGCCGCAGGCTTCGACCAGGGCGCGCTGGCGCTCGGGTACGCCGCGCCAGACGTCGGGGACGGCCGAGCCGTTCAGCAGCGCCTGCCGGCGGTCCATGAGGCGCCGGCGCTGCTGTTCGACGATCTCGCTGTACCGCGAGAGGGTGCGGCGGATCTCCTGGTTCTGGCCCTCCACGATCCGTTGCGCGCGGGCGATCTCGCGACGGATGACCGGGTGGTCCAACGGCCCGTCCTGGCGGGCCGGCATGAACCGCGCGGGAATCAAGTTGCGGATGCCGTAGCGTACGAGCAGGTCGTCCTCGAGGCTCACGAAGAAACGCGACTCCCCCGGGTCGCCCTGGCGGCCGGCCCGGCCCCGGAGCTGCAGATCGATGCGCCGGCTCTCGTGCCGGTTGGTGCCGCTGACGTACAGCCCCCGAGCGCGACCACCCGCTCGCGCTCCGCCTCGTCCGCGCCGCCGAGCCGGATGTCGGTGCCGCGCCCGGCCATGTTGGTCGAGATGGTGACCGCGCCCGGCGTGCCCGCGCGCGCCACGAGGCGCGCCTCGGCCGCGTCGTTCTTCGCGTTCAGCACCTCGCACGCCACGCCGTCCGCGCGCAGCCGCGCCGCCAGGCGCTCCGACTCGGCCACGGTGAGGGTGCCGACCAGCACCGGCCGCCCCCGGGCGTGCACCCGGCGTATCTCGTCGACGACCGCCCGCTCCTTGGCCTCGCGGTGGGTGAAGACGACGTCGGGCCGATCGACGCGGATCATGGGGCGGTGGGTGGGCACCACGACCGTTTCCAGCTCGTACAGCTCCTCGAGCTCCGCCGCGGCATCCTGCGCGGTCCCCGTCATGCCGCACAGGAACGGGTAGCCCCGCAGGTAGTGCCACAGCGGCATCGAGCCCAGGATTCCTGCGTGCTCGGACGGTGGATACGTGCGGATGTCCGCGAAGTCCATGTCGAGCGTGACGACGGCCCGGCGTTCGCGAATGCAAACTGACGCGATGCCAGCGTCTCTCGCGCCGGCAAGTCCTTCGTCGAGGACGGTCTGGGCATCATGTCCGCTTCGGCGGAACAGCTCCGCCAGTTCGAGCGGCAGATTCTCGTCCAGCTTGAATCGCAAGCCGAACTCCTATCCGGATATCGAGATCACACGCTCCTCGCCAGCTCCGCAGCGTAGCAGACCGCAGCCCGGACGGACTCCCGAGTCAGTGACGGGTAGCTTCTGGTGATCTCGTCCGGGTCCAGACCGGACGCGAGGTTATCGAGAACCGTGGTCACCATGACCCGGGTACCCGTAATGCAGGCCCTGCCGTGACAGATCCCGGGATCGACGGTGATGTGGTTTCTCCAGTTCACGGTCTCTTCCCGAACTGCAGCCCGTGGTCTCTGACCGGGCCGGCGGTCCACGGACGTTCGAGTCAGCCATCCTCCAGTCGGGTCAGGCGATGCGCGATATCCGCGAACACCCGATCCTGCGGAATCGTCCGTCCCGCCTGGATGTCGGTCTCGCCCTGCACCATGAGCACCAACATGAGCAGTGCGCTTCGCTGGCTCTCGTGCGCGGCACCGTCCTGCACGACCGCGCTTGCCGCGCTCCGTTGCGCCGGATGAACTCGTGTTCCGAGTCCCTCATCCTGGCGAGCATCCGTGCCGCCTTGGCCTTGAGTTCGTTCAGATTGACGTCTGCGGTCGGCATGGTCACTTGTCACCTCAGGAACAAGCGGACTCCAATGCCGATCCTATCGCAGGCCGCGAGTCCGGGTTGCGCCTGCTGCTCCCGGCCAGTCACAACCCGGCCCCGGACCGCACAACACGGCCGGCGTCGAGCACCACCACCCAGTCGGCTAGGGCGCGGACCTCGGCCTCGGCGTGGGACACGTAGAGCATCGGTGTCCCCAGATCGTCGCGGATGCGCTCCAGGTAGGGCAGGATGCGCGAGCGCAGGGTAGCGTCGAGGGCGGCGAGGGGCTCGTCGAGCAACAGGAGGGCCGGCGACGCGGCGAGGGCACGGGCGAGGGCCACGCGCTGGCGCTCGCCGCCGGACAGGCCGGCGACGGCGCGGTCGAGCAGAGGGCCGAGCTCGAGGAGGGCGATGACGTGCTCGAGCTCGCCGGACGGCCCCGTCCCCGCGCCGTAGAGGATGTTGCGGCGGACGTTCATGTGGGGGAAGAGGGCGAGGTCCTGGGGCACGTAGCCGATGCGTCGCCGGTGGCAGGGCACGTCGACCCCGGCCTCGGCGTCGAAGAGGGTGCGCTCGCCGATGCGGATGACCCCGCGCCGGGGCCGGCGCAGCCCCGCGATCGACTCGAGCACCGTCGTCTTGCCGGCCCCCGACGGGCCGAACAGGGCGACCACCCGCGCGTCGATGCGCTCGCGCATCTCCAGCACGAAGCCGCCCTGGTGCAGGGCGAAGTCGAGGGTGATGACGCCGGCCGCACCGGTGCCGCGCGGCTCGCCGGCCGACGGCGGTTCGTGCGGGGCCGGCGGGAACCGCGCGTCCGGCCGGCGCGCGACGGCATTGTCGTCAGGCGTTCCGGTCATGGTCGTACAGGCGTCAGGCGGCTCGATGAGCGTTGTCGGCAAGCGTTCCGATCATGGTCGTACACAGGCGTTCCGGTCATGGTCGTACAGGCGTCAGGCGGCTCGATGAGCGTTGTCGTCAGGCGTTCCGGTCATGGTCGTACAGGCGTCAGGCGGCTCGATGCGCGACCAGCCGGTTCGAGGCCAGCAGGGCGCCGAAGGCGATGGCCGCCGACACCGCCAGCATCGCCGCAGCGGCGGCGTCCTGGCCGGTCTCGGTGTAGGTGTAGATGGCCACGGCGATGGTCCGCGTGCCGGGCAAGGCGCCGGCTACCATGATCGTCGCGCCGAACTCGCCCAGCGCCCGCGAGAACCCCAGGAGCGCCCCCGCGAGCACCCCCCGACGGGCCAGGGGCAGACTCACCGTGAAGAAGACCCGCGCCGGCCGCGCCCCCAAGGTCGCCGCGATCTGCTCGTAGCGCCGGTCCACCTGCTCGAACCCCGCCCGCGCCGAGCGCACCAGCAGGGGCAGCCCCATCACCGCCATCGCCACCACCACCGCCCGCCACGTGAACATCACCTCGATGCCCATCCGTTCGAGCAGCCCCCCGAGCAGCCCCCGCCGTCCCAGGACGGTGATGAGGATGAGCCCCGTCGCCACCGGCGGCAGCACCAGGGGCAGCGACACCAGGGTCTCGAGCACCGCGTGTCCCGGGAAGCGACGCCGGGCGAGCAGCCACGCCACCGCGAGGCCGGGCGGCAGCATGACGGCGGTGGCCACGGCGGCCATGCCAGAGGTGAACAGGGCGACGGAGAGAACGTCGTTCATGGCGCGGCGGCCCGGGAGACGGGCAGGCGGTCCGGCACGATGAAGCCGGCCTGCCTGAACACGTCGCGGGCGGTCTCGCCCTGCAGGTAGTCGAGGAACCGCGCCGCCCCCGCCCGGTTCGGGGCGTCGGCGAGAATCGCGGCCGGATAGGCGATGGCCGGCCCCTCGTCCTCCGGCACCTCGAACGCGACGGCGACCTCGTCGGACGACCGCGCGTCAGTGCGGTAGACGATGCCGGCGTCGGCGTCGCCCGCCTCGACCACGGCCAGCGCCGCCCGGACGCTGCGGGTCGGCACCGTGCGGGAGGCCAGCGCGTCCCAAAGGTCGAGCGACGCCAGGTAGCGGCGGGCATAGACCCCGGCGGGCACGCCGGCCGGGTCGCCGATGGCAATACGCCGGAACGCCTCGGCCTGCAGCCCGGCCGCGTTGCCCGGCGCCGCGCCTTC
The DNA here is from genome assembly GCA_965204675.1 of Vicinamibacterales bacterium. Lineage (GTDB taxonomy): Bacteria > Acidobacteriota > Vicinamibacteria > Vicinamibacterales > UBA8438 > JAJEEA01. Next base: position 1,399,389 of record OZ242003.1, on the reverse strand, counting down.
GCCCACCGGCGTCACCACCGCGAGGCGGTTCGACAGCAGCACCACCCGCGTCTCCGCGTCGACCAGCGATTCCGCCGCCACCCGCTCCATCTGCCGCTCGTCGGCACTGATGAACAGATCGACGGGCGCCCCGGCCAGGATCTGCGCGGCCAGGGTGCTCGAACCGGCGAGGTTCAGCTCGACCGCGGTACCCGTGTCGCGCTCGAAGTCATCCGCCGCCCGCGCCAGGGGCTCGGTCAGGCTGACCGCCGCCGACACCCGGACCCGGTCGGCCGGCGACGCTCCCGGACCCGTGCAGGCCGTCAGGACCGCGGCGCCGAGAAGACCCAGGACCGCCGCCCTCGCGGCTACCTGTCGGCGCTGGCCGTGCCTCTTGGCGGCTTCCCGTTCTTCCGCCCCATGCCGCGGCCACGGTCGCGCCCGACTCCCCCCGCCGTCCAGCCTCGCGCCGGCTTGCCGTGCTTCCCCCCCTCGCCGAGTCGGCAGGTCCGGCGACAGTCCGCTTCCGTGCCAGCTCGCAACAGCTTCCCGTTCTTCCGCCCCATGCCGCGCCCGACTCCCCCCGCCGTCCAGCCTCGCGCCGGCTTGCCGTGCTTCCCCCCCTCGCCGAGTCGGCAGGTCCGGCGACAGTCCGCTTCCGTGCCAGCTCGCAACGGCCTCCCGTTCCGCTACGCCATGCCGAAAACGCGCGTCACCTGCACCGCGCGTGGCCGTTGGCCAGCCAATCATCAGCACAATATAGTATGATTCAATCCGATTCACCAAACGATTCAGGGTGACTTCGACCAGACCTAAATCGAATAGCGTGCGACCGGGGCGGGAGAGAGCAGCAAAAATGGCCACGCTGACGGTACGACAGGCGGCCGAGCGTCTCGGCATCGGCTACTCGACGCTCAAGCACTGGATCTACCGCGGCAGCGTCCGCACCACCCGCACCGCCGGCGGGCACCACCGCATCGCCGAGGCCGAGGTCGAGCGCCTGCTCGCGCGCACCGACGGGCCGCCCGCCCGCGCCAGGAGCGGCGCCACCGGCGGCGGCGTCCTCGTCCGCATCAGCGGCCGCAACCGCCTCCAGGGCATCGTCGACGAGGTGCGGCGCGAGGGCCTCGTCGCCCAGGTCCGCCTCCGCATCGGCGACCAGTGGCTGACCGCGGTCATCACCCGCGACGCCCTCGACGAGCTGGGCCTGAAACGCGGAGACGAGGCGACGGCGCTGATCAAGGCGACCGAGGTGATGATCGCCAAGGAGGCACCGCGGGACAGCCATCGGACCTGAGCCTTCCGACGCTGCCCGGTTCGGCAAACTCGCCCGTGAGTATGCGACGCCCGAACGGCGCGGGCGCCCGGCAGAGTCATTGGGCGCCTGGCGGAACCGCAGGGCGATGATGTCGTACCGTGCGATGCGCAGGAGTCCCGTCCGATGATGGACGGCAAGCCCGTCCCGGTGTTCACGGCGGCGCAGTGGGAGCGCACCCCCTCGGCGTGGCTCGTCGGCCGACGGCCGGCGGAGGGGGCGGATCAGTTCTCAAGCTCGTCTCGGAGTTGACCACGTGGTTCGGGCCGCAGCCGGTCAGTACCTGCCGATCGCCCCAAAGTCGATCTCGATCGTCGGTTCCTGTTCCTGAACCGAGAACTTGATGAACCCCATTTCGGCCAGCCTGGTCAGTTCGCGATGGAAGGTGCGAGCCGTCACGTTCCGGTAGACCCCCTTGACGTACGGCACCTGACGAAGTTCAGAGTACTCGATTTTCAGCGACGGGTCTTCGGCGAAGGGATCGATCGGTTCCGTTTCCCGGAGGAGGAAGTCGAGGAGGTTGTACTCGCGCTGGTTGATGACCCGGCGGCGCTTGCCCGCCCGCTGGTTGAACGCTTTCACCAGGGTGGTCCGGTATACGACGCGGTTCAGCTTCGTCTTGATGAAGTTGTTGATGCCCTTCAGCTCGGCCGCGAACCCCTCCACGCCGAACGCCATGAACGCGTTCAGGTCGAACGGCTGCGTGCGCCGGCTCTGCTGAAGCAGCCGCTTGTACTGGTCCCCATGGCGGTAGAAGTAGTTCGACAGGCCGTAGAACCCGAAGACGTTGTACTCGCCCTGGAAGAGGATGCCGGCCTCCACCAGGCGGGACACCCGGCCGTTGCCGTCCCCGAACGGATGGATCGTGACGAGGAAGAAGTGCGCCAGCAACGCGCGCACGACGGGGTGTTCCGCCATGAACGCTCGGGAATTCACGAACTCCACGAACCGATCGACGAGTCCGGACACGTCCTGCGGCGGGGCTCCGCGATGCACGCCGCCCAGCGTCTCCGTCCCCACGACCACCGAATGCGTCCGCAGGCGGACCGGCAGGTTGTCCGTCTCGTCCGACCCCTCCGTGATCAGCTCGTGCATCCGCAGGATGTCGGAACGCCGCAACGAGGCGGCCGTCGGCGTGAATCGCTGGCGGACCCAGTCCTGCGCCCGACCGGCGTTCCTCACCTGCTGCTGGTCCCTCGACGGCGGCGCAGGAGACGCCGACGAGGACGCCAGTAGATCGATCTGCCGGCCGACCTCCGCCTCGGACAGCGGGTTGCCCTCCAGGGCGGTCGTGCCATGAACGGCGCGCACCCGGTTCAACCGATCGAGCTGCGTCTTCCAGTCCGGCGGCAGCACCAGATTGACGGCCGCTTCCCTCGACGCCTCGATCCGGATCAGGCCGGAAGTCAGGGCGTCGAGGCCGAGCCGGTACTCGAAGCTGAACCGCTGCCAGTCCATGACATCCACCTTGACATGTTTTTTGACGCCGTTCATGGCGATGTAAAATATTGTACTAAAAACACTTGGCTCCAAAAACAGCATTATTTTGGCGCGTTTTCTGACATCTTGTACGACCGCGATCTCGACCGCGAGCGGTCCCGTCCGGCCGCCGGTGCCTGTTCGGTTGGAGAACGTGAGAGGTCACTCGGACCGCCATCGCCTGGGCCCGGGCGGCGGCGGCCCGGATCCCGCCTGCGGCTCCGAAAGCGCGGCGGCGACAGCGGTCGTCCAATCGCGCACTTGGCGAGGCGAGCTGCCGCAGCCCCCTCACCGGGCAGGAGCGTTGGGACGTATAATCCGCGCATCGAAGTCGTCACCGTTCGGTAGGGGAGAGCCATGAACGACACCCAGGCGGGAACGCGCCGACTCCGGAACCTGCTGGCGACCCGAGCCCGGCGGACCGGCGAGGTCACGCTCAGCACCGGCGCGAAGTCGAACTTCTACTTCGACTGCAAGCTGGTAACGCTGAACGCTGAAGGGGCGTACCTCGCGGGGCAGGCCTTCCTCGATGCGCTCGACCGGCTTCCCGAGCGTCCGGATGCCGTTGGGGGACGGACGCTCGGGGCGGATCCGATCGTGAGCGCGATGATCGTGCTCTCGCAGGTGCGAGACTGCCCGATCCAGGGCTTCTACGTCCGACAGCAGCCGAAGAGCCACGGCACGAAGCGCCTCATCGAGAATCCGCCCGCACAGGGAGCCAAGGTCGTCATCGTCGACGATGTCGTCACGTCCGGGGGGTCGCTGCTCCAGGCCGTGAAGGCCGCGCGCGAGGCCGGCTGCAAGGTCGTCGGAGCGATGGCCCTTGTCGACCGCGGAGAGCAGGACGGCGCCGCCAACATCCGCCGCGAAGTCGAGCACTACATCCCGATCTTCCGGCGGAGCGACTTCGAGGGTACCGCCGACGCCCCGGTCGATCGCGCCGCGACCCGTTCCGAGCCGCCCTCGATCAGCGAGGCCTCACCCTTGGCCGCCTCCGCTCATGAGCCGTCGGCGCTCCAGGATTCGTGACGGCCGTTCCGCCACCCTGAGCCGCGAGCCGTGAGTCGCGAATCCGCGTTCGACCCGGAACGGCTCGCAACCGTCTCTTCCTGGCAACATCGGACGACGAATTCCTGAGAGCGTCCGATCTGCTGCAACTCTGGCTCGACGGGTACGTGGAATCCGTCGCCCCGCCACCGGAACCGTTCCAAATACTCGCGCAGCAACTCCTGGCCTTGGTTTTGCAGCTTGGTCTTGCGGAGAGACCGCCGGGCGCGCCTCGTGGCGCGAGTGGCCGGACGAGATGCCGGCGTTCCGACGCATGGCGCTTCGGCCGGCGGCGGGCGGGCGTGTGGCGGCCGCGCCGCGGTCGAGTCGATGCGGTAGAGTGGGTGAAGGAGATCTGCGATGGGCGAAATCGTCGTCGACGTCGGGCTGGAGAACGTGGGGGACCGCGAGTTGGCCAAGGCGGGGCATCTGCAAGAGGCCGATATCCGGCGCGTCACCGTGAAGGCGGTCGCGGACACCGGCGCGGTGATGCTCGCGCTGCCCGAGGATGTCGTGGAGCGGCTCGGCCTGGAGGTCGTGGGCAGCGTCGCGTGCGCCTATGCCGACGGACGACGGGGCGAGCGGCCGGTCGCCGGCCCCGTGTCCGTCAGCATCGGCGACCGCTGGATGCCGGTCAACTGCGTCGTCGTTCCGGCGGGCACCGACGCCCTTGTCGGTCAGGTCGTCATGGAGCAGCTCGATCTGGTGGCCGACTGCGTGACTCGGACGCTCGGCCCGCGCCCCGAGTCGCCCGACCGCCCCCTGCTGAGGCTCTGACGGAGTCGCCGGACCGCCCCTTGCTGAGGCTCTGACGGAGAGGCTCGAGGTCAGGCGCCGCAGAGACCCTCGCGCCGCAACGTCAGACCGACCGGCCGGGCTCCGGGGATGTGCGGCGGGAGTCCTTGTCGAGACCCTCGGCGCTCAGCGGCAACGGGGGGTCGTGCCCGGCCCCGCGGGGGAGCCCCCTCGCGGCGAGGGCTGGCTGCTGGAACGGGCGGGTGTGCCCGGCCCCGCGGGGGGAGCCCGGGGGCCGGGCGCGTCCCCGCAGCGGGCACGGCCGGGGGGCGGACTGAACGACAGGCCCGAACGCGAAGGACCCCCCGATGCCCGACCAGCCCCTCCTGAACCAGGTCGCCGTCGTCGCCGGCGCCACCCGCGGCGCCGGGCGGGGCATCGCCCGCATGCTGGGGGCGGCCGGGGCCACCGTCTACTGCACCGGCCGCAGCGTGCGGGGGCGGCCCGCCACCGCCGGCCGGCCCGAGACCATCGACGAGACGGCGGAGCTGGTGACGGCGGCGGGCGGCCGCGGCATCGCCGTCCGGACCGACCACACCGTCGAGGCCGAGGTGGAACGGCTGTTCGCCCGCGTCCGCGCCGACGAGGGCCGGCTCGACGTGCTGGTCAACGACGTCTGGGGCGGCGATGCCCTCACGGAGTGGGGCAAGCCGTTCTGGGAGCTCTCCACCCCTCAGGGGCTGCAGCTTCTGGAGCGCGCGGTCCACAGCCACATCGTCACGAGCCGGCACGGCGTGCCGCTGATGGTCGAGCGGAACGCCGGGCTCGTCGTCGAGGTCACCGACGGCGACACCCTCGGCTACCGCGGCAACCTCTTCTACGACCTCGCGAAGAACGCGGTCATCCGGCTCGCCTACGCGATGGCGGCCGACCTGCATGCGCACGGGGTGACGGCCCTCGCCCTCACGCCGGGCATGCTGCGGTCCGAGGCGGTGCTCGACCACTTCGGCGTCGCCGAGGCGAACTGGCGGGACGCGATCGCCGACGACCCCTACTTCGCCGAGTCCGAGACGCCGTGCTACGTCGGCCGGGCGGTGGCGGCGCTGGCCGCCGACCCCGACGTGGGGGCCAAGAGCGGCGGCCTGTTCTCGAGCTGGGGGCTGGCGAAGGAGTACGGCTTCACCGACGTGGACGGCCGCCGGCCCGACTGGGGCGCCTTCTTCCCGCGCAAGGTGCAGGAGATCATCGATCGCGACACACCCCCGAGCGAGGAGGACATGGACCTGTTCGTGGTCCGCACCCGGCTCCACCAGGTGGAGCACGACCCCGCGGCGACCGCCGAGGCGGCGCGGCTGCGGGCCTACCTCGAACGCTACCGCTGAGCGGGCGTGAGACTGCGCAGGTAAGTCGGCGGCCGGGGGTCGATGCAAGTCGGAGCGCAGACAACCGGCGACATCTACCGCTACGAGATTCCCGGTGCCCGGTCGCAGCCCGCTCCGCGGTCGCCGACGCTGGCAATCGGCAAAGTGCTCCCCCGGCAGGCCCCACTCAGCCGACGCGCCGGTACACCAGGGCGTTGCCCTCCTTGCCGCAGACCTCGCTGGCGCCGCCCTTCCGGAAGCAGAACGCGGCGAGCTGGCCGAGGCGTCGGGACGACCCCATCGCCGCGGCAACGTCACGCGTCGTGAACCGCTCCGGCAGGCCGGTGTCGAGCAGGGCGAACAGATCGGCCATCGACGAGACGGCGAACGTCTCGACGACGTCGACGAGCCGGCGGTCGAGGATGGCCCAGCCGCGGCGGCGCCAACTGCCGCGTCCGGTCAACGCGCGCACCTCCTCCTCGACGGTCATCACCACCTCGAGCGTCAGGTTGGGGTGCGCGAGCAGGGCCGGGACGCTGGCGAGGGCCGGGAAGACGTCGAAGACCGAGCCGTGCCTCGGCGACCGGCGCCGCGTCGGGGGCGCGTTCGGGTCGGCCGGCACCTTGACGATGTAGCGGTCCCGGGCGACGGGATGCACCAGGGTGACCGGGTGCCGCTCCAGCAGCCGCGGCAGCTTGCGCCTGAGGGGCCGGAAGCCGCCGGTGTGGATCTCGACGAGGCGGCCGCCGGCGACCACGTCCGCGACGAAGCCGTCGACGGCCTGCTCGGTCGCCCCGCCGCCGGCGGCGTAGCGCGCCTTCAGCGCCCGGTGCAGCGACCGCTCGTTGAGCTCGCCGATGGACGCCGCGGCGGCCGGACGCGGGTCGCGCCCGTGGGACAGGATGGCCGGGTGAAGGGACATGGAGACCGTTACAGTCTGGTTTCGGCCGTCCCGTCCCCGGCCTTTACGTGGTCTAGGCAGTTGCCAGCAGGTCTGCTCCCCTGCCCCGCGGCCGCGCGTCGCAGAGGCCGTCCCAGAACGCCCCCACCGCATCGAGCATGGTCACCCCCGCGGCGATGAACGCGTCGCCCTCGAACGCGGGCGAGTCGTGGCACGCCCGCAGCTCGTGCCAGACGTGGTCGCGGTGGTTCTCCTCGAGCCGGTCGTGCCAGGTGAAGAACGCGAGGGGCAGGGCCGGGGCCTGCTCGGCCTTGACGCGCTCGAGGCCCCGGATCAGCTCCTTCCAGAAACCGGCCGCGGCCCAGTTCTCGACCGCGAACGACGCCCCCATCGCCTCGTTGTAGTCGGCGCTGCCGTAGAGGCGGAACAGCTCGTCGCAGAAGAACAGGGTGCCGGGGTCGCCGTGGCGGCGCTGGCCCATGTCGCGGAACCCGAGGCCGAGGGCGGCGCCGAACCGCAGCAGCCATTCGAAGTGGGCGGCCCGGAATCGGAACGTGCCGCCGTCCACGGTGCCGGTGGTCGACACCAGCGCGGGGTCGCCCTCGCGGTCGGCGTCGACCGGCCCCACGCCGGCGCGCGCGCCCGCCCCGGCGACCGCGCGCCCGCCGTCGGCATAGATGACGCCGAGCTCGTTCAGCAGGATCTCCTTGCTCTCGCGCGCCGCCTCGAGCGTCCCGGCGTTGATGACGCGGTTGAGGGCGGCGAGCAGGAACTGGTTGGAGAACACCGAGAACTGGACGGTGAAGTGCCGCAAGTGGTCGAGGGGAACGCGGCCCTCCGCGAACCACGCGGTGTAGGCGTTGTCCGTCACCACCGGGTGGCGCATCAGCTCGCGGTCGACGGTGTCCTTGAACGCCTCGAAGCTCCTGCCGCTCATGGTCTTCCTCCCTTTCGGCGAGCCGGCCCCCGCCTCGGGCGGCGGCTATGACGCCACCGCCTCGACGAGGTTGCCGCGGCGCGCCTGCTCGCGCTCCATCGCCTCGAAGAGCGACTTGAAGTTGCCCTGCCCGAAGCCCCTCGCCCCCCGCCGCTCGATGACCTCGAAGAACAGCGTCGGCCGGTCCTGGACGGGCTGGGTGAAGACCTGCAGCAGGTACCCGTCCTCGTCGCGGTCGGCGAGGATGCCGAGGCGGGCGAGCTCGCCGACGTACGGCGCGACGGCGGGGACGCGCGCCCCGAGGTCGTCGTAGTAGGCGTCGGGCACGGGCAGGAACGCGAGGCCGCGCGCGCGCATCCGCGAGACGGTCTCCACGATGTCGCGGGTCGCGAGCGCGACGTGCTGCACGCCGGGACCCCCGAAATAGTCGAGATACTCGGCCACCTGCGACTTGCGGCGGCCCGACGCGGGCTCGTTGATGGGGAACTTGATGCGGCCCCCGCCGTCCTGCATGACCTTCGACATGAGGGCCGAGTACTCGGTGGAGATGGCCTCGTCGTCGAAGTGCAGCATCTCGCTGAACCCCATCGTCTCCGCGAAGAACTTCACCCAGCGGTCCATCTGGCCCAGCTCGACGTTGGCGACGACGTGGTCGACGGCGGCGAGCCCGACGTCGTCGGCCGGCGCCTCGGGTACGCCGTGCGGCTCGAACCCCGGGGCGAAGACGCCGTCGTAGCCGCGACGCTCGACGAAGCGGATCACGGTGTCGCCGTAGGCGCGGACGGCCGCGGACCGGAAGACGCCGTGCGCGTCGCGCTCCTCGACCAGCGGGGCCGCCCCGGCCGCGCCGCGCCGGCGCGCCTCCGCGAAGGCGTACGCCGCGTCGGGCACCTCGAGGGCGACGACCGCCACCCCGTCGCCGTGCGCATGCGCGAACCGGGCGGCGGGGTGGTCGGGAGCGAGGCCGCTCGTGAGCACGAAGCGGATCGCCCGGCACTCGAGGACGTACGAGGTGGTCTCCCGGCAGCCGGTCTCGAGGCCGCGGTAGGCGGCGAAGCGGAAGCCGAACGCGTGCCGGTAGAACGCGGCGGCCTGCCGCGCGTTCCCGACGTGGAGCTCGATGTGGTCGATGCGGCGGATGGGAAAACGGTCGGCCACCGCGCGGTCTCCGATGGAGTGGTCGAGGCGGCGAATGGGAAAACGGTCAGCCATGGCGCAGTCTCCGATGGAGCAGCCGTCCGAGGCGCTCGACGGCGGTCCGGATGTCGTCGGGCGCGCAGCCCGAGAAGCTCAGCTGCAGGCGGTTCGCGGGCGCCCCCGCCGCCACCGCGAAGGCGGACCCCGGCACGACGGCGACGCGGGCCTCGCTCAGCGCCTCGTCGCAGACGCGGTCGGCGTCGAGCCCGCCCGGCAGCTCGACCCACACGAAGAAGCCGCCGGGGGGGCGCGTCCACCGGGCGCCCTCGGGGAAGTGGTCGCGGAGCGCGGCCAGCATCGCGTCGCGCCGGCGCCGGTAGGCGGCGCGGATGCGGTCGAGATGGCCCGCGAACCCGTGACGGAGCAGCCGCGCCACCGCGCGCTGGGTGAGGGCCGAGCACTCCAGGTCGGCCGCCTCCTTGAGCACCCCGGCCCGGGCCGCGAGGCGCGGCGGCAGCACGAGCCAGCCGAGGCGCAGCGCGGGCGCGAGGATCTTCGAGAAGCTGCCGGCGTAGACGACCCACTCGGGGTCGAGCGCGCGCAGGGCGGGCAGCCAGTCCCCGTCGTAGCGCAGGAGCCCGTAGGTGTCGTCCTCGACGACGGGGACGCCGAACCGGCGCGCCAGCGCGACGAGACCCCGGCGCTGCCCGCGGCCGAGGCGGACGCCGCACGGGTTGTGGGTGTCGGCCATCGCGTAGATGAACGCGGGCCGCGCCCCCCGCGCCAGCAGCGCCCGGACGCCGTCGACGTCCATGCCGGTGCCCGGGTCGGTGCGGACGGTCAGGAAGGACGGCCGGTTCGGCAGCAACGCCTGGCGCAGGCCGGCGTAGACGTGCTCCTCGGTGAGCACGTCGCCCCCCGGCGCCATCAGCAGTTGAGCGGCGAGGCTCAGCGCCTGCTGGGCCCCCGACGTCAGCAGCACCTGCCGGGGGTCGCAGTCGATGCCCCGCTCGCGCATCAGCTCGACGATGCGCTCGCGGAGCGGCTCGTGGGGCGGGCCGTACTGCATCGCGGCGGGGTCGTCGGCCAGGACGTCGGTGAGGGCCCGGGCGTAGGCGGCGCGGGGTATCAGCTCGGGGGCGGGGAGGCCCCCCGCGAGCGACACGAACCCCGGCTGCGGGGGCAGCAGCGCAAGCTCGCGCAGGCGCGAGCGGACGCCTCGATCGGGACGTTGCCGAGAATGGGGACCGGCGGGGACCGGGGTGCTGCGACCTGCCGATCCGGGGCGCGGCGCGGCGGCGGTAATCTCCGGGCGATCGAGCGTGGCGACTGACATGTACTCACGATAGCAACATTTTTTTGGATAATTCAACAACAAAAATCTCGTGTTGACGATAATGCGTTTGTTTATTAACTTTAATGGGTATGGCACCTAAAAAAGACAACTCTCCAGCGAGATCATCGGCGGACAGCCCGCCCGGAACGAAGAAACCGGGGGCGACGGGGGCGGGCGGCGGGGACTGGCCGCCGCGGCTCGACGACCTCGATCGCCGGCTGCTGGGGCTGCTGCAACGGCACGGCCGGGCGACGAGCGTCGAGCTCGCGAGACGGCTGGGCCTGTCGCCGCCGGGACTCCAGCGGCGGATGCGGCGGCTGGAGGCGGCGGGGGTCATCCGGGGGTACACCACGCTCGTCGACCGCGAGGCGGTCGGCCTCGACCTGCTCTGCTTCGTCGAGGTCAAGCTGGCCCACCACCGCCCCGACTGCGTGGCGCGCTTCCGCGACGAGGTGCAGGGGATTCCCGAGGTCCTCGAGTGCCACTACCTGACCGGGGAGTCCGATTACCTGATCAAGATCGTGGTGCCGAACCACAAGGCGCTCGAGACGGTGCTCTTCGAGGGGCTGATGCGGATCGACGGGGTCGACCGCGTCCACACGAGCATCGTCGTCAACGAGGTGAAGGCGTCGACCGCCCTGCCTCTGGATCCGCCGCCACGCGCGCGCCGGGACGGCGGGCGGTAAACATCGAGGCGGCGAGAGCGGGCCGATTCGCCACGGGCGCGCCAGGACCGCGGGCGGCGAAACGTCGAGGCGGCGACAGCGGGGGAACCGTGCGAGCGGGCCGATCGCCGCGCGCGCCGGGACGGCGGGCGGTGAACGTCGAAGCGGCTCGAACGGGCCGATCGCCACGCGCGCCAGGACGGTGGGCGGTGAACGCCGAGGCGGCGACAGCTCGGGAACGGGCCGATCACCCGCCCCTCGACGAGACGCGAGAGCCGGCGCCGCGAAAGCCGCAGCGTTGCGCTACGCGCCCGCCGCCATGCCCTCCCGCGTCTCGGCGACCACGAGATCGACGACGGATCGCAGCGCCTCCTCCTCGGTGTCGCCCTCCAGCCGGCGGAGGCGGAAGTGGTCTATCTGCCGGTCGGCGCCGGTGCCGTCGCGGATGATCTCGAGCACGCGGCGCAGCTCCGGCTCGCAGCCCAAGGCGCGGGCGTCGTCGGCGAGCCGCTCCACGAGGACGGCGGCGTACTCCTCGATGTCCACCCGGCCCTCGCTCCCCTCGTTGCCGAAGAACGCGAGCACGCCGTAGCGCTGCGCGAGCCACCGGTTCTCGCCGATGATCTCCGTGGGCGGCTCGGGCGGCAGCCGGCCCTCGCGATCGAGCCGCACGAGGTGCCGGACGAGCGACGAGTACAACGCCGCGATGCTCACCGCGTCGTCGATGCGCGGGCAGGTGTCGCAGATGCGCATCTCCACGGTGGGAAAGGCCTCCGAGGGACGGATGTCCCACCACAGCTCGCTCGCGCTCTCGATGAACTTCATGCGCTGATAGGCCCCCACCAGCCGGTCGTAGTCGGCGCGGGTCGACAGCGGGCCGGGCAGGCTGGTGCGCGGAATCGCCCCCATGATGGTCAGCCGGTAGCTCTTGAACCCGGTCTCGCGGCCGCCCGTGAACGGCGACGAGGTCGAGAGCGCGTGCAGTAGCGGCAGGTAGCGCCGGAGCGCGGTCATGACCCGGATGCGCGAGTCGGGATCGCCGAAGCCGGCGTGGATGTGCATGCCGCCGACGACGAGGCGCCGCAGGCTCTCCTGGAACGTGATCACGAAGCGCTCGTAGCGCTGCTTCGGGGTGACCATCTGCGCCCGCCACGCCGCGAACGGGTGCGTCGAGGCGGCCATCACCGACGCGCCGTACTCGGCCGCCGCCTCGATGACCAGCCGGCGGGTCTCGCGCAGCGCGTCGCGCGCCTCGCCCACCGTCCGGCAGACCTTCGTGCCGGTCTCGATCTGCGAACGGAGGAACTCGGGCACCGCGTTGTGCGGGCCGCGGTTCCGTTCGCACGCCTCGAAGATGCGCCGGTCCGGATCGGACAGCAGGTCGCGCGTCTCGGGATCGACGAGAAAGAACTCCTCCTCGATGCCGAGGGTGATGCCGGGATCCGATTCGCTCATGGGGGCCCCCGCGGCGGCGAGGCGGCCGGGTGGCCGCCTCCGATGCCGCTCGACCGCGGCGGACGGCGCCGGCCGCGGAGCGTGACAACCTGGAACAAGTGGATGGGCGGCGTGAAGGTCAGTAGCGGAACAGATAGGAGATCTTGCCGAAGAAGGCGCGGTTCGTCCGCAGCATCTCGGTGGTCGGGAACAGCAGGCTGTCGATGAGCATGCCCTGCCGGTAGCGGTCGTCGTAGCCGAGGAAGATGACGGTGCCGGCGTTCACCCGGTAGGTGAAGAGCACGTTGTTGCCCAGGGTCGCGGCCGACGTGTTGTGCTCCATGATGTAGCGGGCGAGCAGCCGGTCGGTGAACTGGTAGGTGGTGCGGGTGCGGAAGATCTTGACGTTGAAGATGTCGGTCTGCGAGATCGGCTCGACGAAGTCGCTCGACACCATGGTGAACTCCGTCCGCAGCCGGGAGGTGGGCTGGAAACGGAAGTTGACGTTGCCGACCGTCGACCAGCCCAGGTAGGGGCTGTCGCTGTCGTAGAGAATGCCGTCGCCCCAGTTGTAGCCGCCGTAAATCGACAGGATGCGCGCGCTCATGACCCCGAAGAAGCCGAAGCCGGTCTTCCGGAAGTCGACGGCCCCGTAGCGCTCGAGGTCGCGGTTGACCATGCCGGTGAGGGCCATGTTGTTGCGGAACGAGAAGCTCGCCATGCCCTGGATCTGCTCGTCCTGCAGCACGCCCGAGTGGTCGTACAGCCGCAGGTAGGTCACCGAGGGCCCCCACGTCATCAGGCTCGACTCGGGCCACCACCGGTATCCCGCGGTGCCGCTGGTCTGCTGCAAATCGACGCGGGGCAGGAACCCGGTGCTGGTGAGGAAGCCCGGATCGATGCGGCTGTGGGCCACGTTGTAGCTGACGTTGCGCCCCTGCTTCGAGAAGTCGGCCTCGAACGCCCCCCCGGAGAGCGAGCCGAGGGCCTCGTCCTGCGTTTCCGAGCCCGCCGCGAGGAAGCTGACGCGGTGCGTACGGCCCAGCCGGAAGCGCCCGTCGATGCCGGCCACCCGGTTGTGGTCGGCGCCGAACTCCCGCGCGGTCATGATGGCCCCGAGATACGACTCGGCGTAGAAGTCGTAGCGGGCGCGGCCGAGGACGGTCTGGGCGCTGGTGCCGTACTGCGGGTGCGCGGTGTCGTCGAAGCGGCCCGCCGCCTCGTCGTCGGCCACCACCACCCCCAGCGTGGTCTGGCCCACCTTGCCGGTCAGCTTGCCGCCGAAGCGGGGGTCGACGATGGTGCGGGTGTGGACCAGCGTGAGCGGCGTCGCGGTCTGGAAGATCTCCTGCCCCTCGAGGAAGAACGGGCGCTGCTCGGGGTAGAACAGCGCGAACCGCTGGTTGGTCTCGATCTGCGGCCGGTCCGACTCGATCTGCGAGAAGTCGGGGTTGTAGGTGACGTCGGCGGTCAGGTTCGGCGTGATGCCGTACTTGACGCCGAACCCCAGCTCTCCGGTGGGGTCGTCGGTCGAGTACTCGCCGCTGCCGGTGTCGAGCGAGCCGAGCCTGAACCCGGTCACCTCGGGCAGGAGCTCGAGGTTGCGGCTCAGCGACATGTCGGACAGGCCCTCGAGGGTGCCGAACTGCGTGAGCTGGCCGGCCACGCCCCGCGAGATCGGCGACCACGACTGCGCCTCGGACTTGTCGCGGATGACCCGGGTAATCTGGAAGCCCCAGCGGTGGGGCTGCCCCGCGCCCCGCGACGGGTACCGCAGGCTCTTGAACGGAATGCGCATCTCCGCCGTCCAGCCGTCGCCGACGACCTGGCCGCCGGTGTCGAACAGCGCGTTCCACGAGTCGTCGCCGCGGATGCCGAACTGCCCCGAGCTGCTCATGCCGCTGCCGCCGCTGCGCCGCGGACCGCTGCCCCGGCTCGCCGACCCGCTGCCGCTCGACCGCGAGAACCCGGTGCTGCCGTCGGCGTTCACGAGCGAGTCGGCCTGCACGCCGTAGCCGTTCACCTCGAACTGGTACGCCCGCTGCTGGTCGAGGAAGGGGTCGAACAGGATGGCCATGCGGTCGTCGCCGCGGATCTCCTCGCGGTCGGCCCGGTTGATGCGCATGGTCTCGGGCCGCGTGTAGTGGGCGTAGAACGCGAAGTAGAGATGGTCGGCGTCGTAGGCCATCCACACCTCGGTGTCCTCCGACGCCGGCGCGCCCTCGACCGGCGCGATCTGGACGAAGTCGGTGATGTGGGCGGCGGTCTCCCAGACCGAGTCGTCGAGCCGCCCGTCGATCTCGGGCGGGTTGTTCGTTCGCCCGATGACCGCGGTGGGGCGGTCCAGCGGGGTGGGGGCGAAACCGCCTCCGCCGCCCGTTCCGCGCTGGCGCGGGCGCGCGTCTCCGGGCGGCGCGGACCCGCCGGCGGGGGCCGCCCCGAAGGCCAGGGCGCCGCTGACGGGCTGCTCGAGCCCGGCCGCGGGGGCGGCGGGCCGCACGCCGGGAGCGGCGGGAGCAAGCTCGGGCGCCGAGGGCCGAAGCCCGGAGCCCGCGGGAGGAGCCGTGGCGGCGACGCCCGGGGCCGGCGCGTTCCGGGGCGCCACGGGAGGAATCGCGGCGGCGACGCCCGGGGCCGGCGCGTTCCAGGGCGCCGGCGACGGCCGGACCGCCCCCCGTCGACCCGGCGCCAACGTGGGCGCGGAACCTGCCGGGGCACTCCGGGCCGACGCCATGGCCCCATGGCCCGCGTCCGCCGAGAGTCGCGCCGCGAGCGCCGCCGCGACCTCGTCCTGGAGGTCGAAGAGGTCGGCGACCTCGCCGTCGACCCGGGTGCCGAACTCGACCGCGCCGGTCGCGACGTCCACGATCCGGGTGGTGATGCGAACGGCGTCTCCCACCCGCTGCAGAGTACCGTCGACCATCCACGCGACGCCGTGGCGGCGATAGGCGTCGAGAACGGCGGTGGGGTCGAGCGCTCCGCTCGGCGCGCCGCGGTAGCCGAGATGCTTCGGGTCGGCCGCGGCGGGCGCCACCACCTCCAGCCCCGCGTCCTGCAGATCGACGGCGATGGTCTCGGCGATGCCCGCGCCGATCCAGTCGTCGGCCGGCTGCCGGCTCACGTTCGTGAACGGCGCCACGACCACCGTGGGAGATACCTGTCCCGCCGCGGGCCCCGCCGCGGCGGCGAGCCCCGCCGCGACGGCAACGACCCTGGCGAGCAGGCGGACTCGCAGACCGGGCCCGGTCGGCGAGGCCCACGAAGGGCCGCGCCCGTATCGACGTCCCAACGGCCGCGGAATCCTGTCGCGCATGCAGCGTTCATCCGGAAGCCGCGGCGCGCGGCTCCCGTCCATTACGTACGAAACCCCGTGGAATCCTGCTCCGCCCCCGGAGCAAGCGCTCTAGTGTATCGGCAAAGTGCCCCTCGTGCGAACGTCACCGCGTCGCGGGGACGCATCCGCCCGCCGCCGCGGGGGCGACGCCGGCCCGCAACGGGCCGGGCGCCGTCACGCCGCCGCCATCAGCCCGACGTACGCCGGGGCTCTCGGCTCCCCCGGGGACCATGGCGAACGGGGCCCCCGCTGTAACCGACGGGCGGTGCATCCCGCTGCCATCACGGGTTCCCCGGGGGCTCCGCCGAGCGACCAGGTCCACGCGCCGTCCGGTGCCGGGCGAGGGCGGCGATCGGTGCGTGAACGCGCCTACACGCCGGCGTACCAGTGGAATCCCCAGTCGGAGTTGATGCCGCCGGTGCCGCGGCCGAAGCCGGCCATCGAGTCCACGGCCTGGATGGACTTCAGGAACTTCAGGTTCTTGTAGCCGCACTGGCGCTCGACGCGCAGCCGTAGCGGCGCGCCGTTGCCGACGGGGAGATCCCCGCCGTTGAGGCCCCAGGCGAGGATGGTCTGCGGGTGCACGACCTCGAACAGGTCGATGCCCTCGTACCAGCCGTCGACGGTGTCGAGCATCACGTAGCGCGCCTCCGGCTTCAGCCCGCCCGCCGCCTCGAGCACCTGCAGCAGGGGCGCGCCCGTCCACTCGGCGATGGCCGACCAGCCCTGCTCGCAGACGTGGGCGGTGATCTGCGTGCGCGACGGCAGCCGCCGGATGTCGTCGAGCGAGAACGACGTCGGGCGGCCGACGAGCCCGCCGACCGGCAGGCGCCAGTCGCGGAACCCTTCCCGCCGGTGGCGCTGGTACTCCTCGTCGTCGGGGTTGGTCTGGCCCCAGGTCGGGAAGTCGGGGGCGATGTCGTCGGGTCCGTACTCGCGGGCGAGCGGCTGGTCGCGGAGCAGCAGCCGGTTGGTGCTCATGGTGAGCACGTCGGCGGCGCCGACGAGGCCGCCGCGGACGTGCGGGGGCACGTAGACGTCGCGCGAGCATCCGGCCGCCATCAGCGTGCCGAGGGCGGGCACCTGCGCCAGCAGGCGTCGCCGGGAGAGGGTCCGGGGGCGGGCGATGCGACGCGGCGTGGATATCGGCGTGCTCATGACTCCTCCGCGGGCAACCGGAGCTTGCCGGTGATCATCGCACGGATGCGGTTGACGGCGCCGGCCGCCACCACCTCCAGCACGTGCACGACGACGAAGAGGACGAAGACCAGGGTGCCGATGGTGTGCAGGGTCCGCGCCGACTGGCGGCCGCCGAACAGGTCGAGCAGCCACGGCATAGCGGCCGTGAAGCCGGGCGACTGCGCGAGCCCCGTCAGCGTCATCAGCGGGACGTAGACCAGGAGCAGGAGGAGATAGGAGACCTTCTGCAGCACGCCGTAGCTGGTGGCGGCACTGCGCGCGCGCAGGCGCCAGGGGAGATGCGCGCGCAGGTCGCGCCCGAGGTGCGCGGCGCCGAGCTCGTCCCGACGCGGCACGAGGCGCTCGCGAAAGCGGCCGGTCGCGACGTTCCAGCCGACGTAGACGAGCCCGTTGACGAGAAAGACCCACGCGAAGGTGAAGTGGTAGTTCCGCCCCCACCGGCGGTCCCCCATCGCCCCCGCCTCGTCCCACGAGATGCCCCAGTCGGCGAGCCGGAAGATCGCCGGGTAGCCCTGGTAGCCGGTGTGGCCCCAGTAGAGCTCGGGGAAGTCGAGAAAGATGTGGATGCCGCTGAGCAGCAGGTAGGCGCCGGCGACGACGTTGATCCAGTGGCAGATGCGCACGTTGGCCGAGTGGAGGGCCACCCACCGTCCGCCGCCGGACCCCGCATTCTCAGGCATTGCGCTTCACCACGCCGATTCCGGCCTGCGCCGGGGGCGCCCCGGTTCGGCGCGATTTGACACGCCAGACCGCGTCGGATAGGGTACTCCAGATCACGATGCCGCGGCACGGCCACCACACGGCGCAGCCCACCGTCCACCGGGGCGGGGCTGCGGATCTGCATGTGAGGTAGCTCGACCGCCCGTCACCGCCCAACGCATGCGACCGCCCCGCCGACAACCCCGGCGGGGCTTTTTTTTTGGAGGCCCACCGGGCAAGCGATCCGGGCACCGGCGCGAGAGAGAACACGACATGGACTTCTCGAAGCTGAACGGACTCATCCCCGCCGTCGTGCAGGACGCCACGAGCAACGAGGTCCTCATGGTCGGCTTCATGAACCAGGAGGCGCTGGACCTCACCCGCCGCTCGGGCTTCGCCACCTTCTTCAGCCGCACCCGCGACAAGCTGTGGATGAAGGGAGAGACGTCGGGCAACACCCTCACCGTGCGGGAGATGCTCGTCGACTGCGACGACGACACGGTGCTGCTGAAGGTCACCCGCAACGGCGAGGGCAACGTCTGCCACACCGGCGAGCGGACCTGCTTCTTCAAGACGCTCGAGCCGGTCGCCGACGGCGGGGCCGCGGCCCCTTCTTCCCGGTGAATCCGGGCCGGCGCCTCGAACATCACGGCTCACGCATCGATCATGGCTGACAGGACGTTACGGCTCGGCATCCCCAAGGGCTCGCTGCAGGACTCGACCATCCAGTTGTTCGCGCACTCGGGCTTCAACATCTACACCAGCTCGCGCTCCTACTATCCGACCATCGACGACCCCGAGATCGAGTGCACGCTCATCCGGGCCCAGGAGATGGCGCGCTACGTCGCCCACGGCGCCCTCGACGCGGGGCTGACCGGCCAGGACTGGATTGCCGAGCACCACGCCGCCACCGGCGACGAGGTCGTCGACGTCGCCGACCTCGTCTACTCGAAGCAGAGCTTCCGCAAGGTGCGTTGGGTGCTGGCCGCGCCCGAGGACTCGAAGTACCGCACGCCGCAGGACCTCGCCGGCGCCACCATCGCGACCGAGCTGGTGCGGGTGACCGAGGCGTATTTCGAGCGCCTCCAGGTGCCGGTCGAGGTGGAGTTCTCGTGGGGGGCGACGGAGGTCAAGCCGCCGCTGCTCGCCGACGCCATCGTCGAGGCGACCGAGACCGGCTCGACCCTGCGCGCCAACCGGCTGCGCATCATCGACACCGTCATCGAGTCGAACCCCCAGCTCATCGCCAACCCCGCCGCCCTCGACGACGCGTGGAAGCGCACCAAGATCGACAACATTGCGCTCCTGCTGCGCGCGGCCATCGAGGCCCAGGGCCGCGTGGGCCTGATGCTGAACGTGCGGCGCGCCGACCTCGACGCCGTGCTCGGGCTGCTGCCGGCCCTGCACGACCCGACCGTGGCCCCCCTCAGCGACGAGGCATGGGTCGCGGTGTCGACGATCATCGAGGAGTCGTCGGTGCGCGAGCTGATTCCGAAGCTGAAGGCGACGCGGGCGGAGGGCATCGTCGAGTTTCCGCTCAACAAGATCGTGCTCTGATGCAGATCGTAGACTCGTCGGATCGGGCGGCGGTCCGGCGCCTGGTCGACCGCCGCGACGACGTCGACCCCGGCCTCACCCGCCGGGTCGCGCGTATCGTGAGCGCGGTCCGGCGTTCCGGCGACGAGGCGCTGCTGCGCTACGCGCGTCGCTTCGACGGCCTCGACGGCGCCGTCGAGGTGTCGCCGGAGGAGATGCGGGCGGGGCTCGAGGCCGTCCCCGCCGAGTTGCGGGCGGCCCTGCGGACCGCGGCCGGCCACATCCGGCGCATCGCGCGGCGCCAGCTTCCGCGGGGGTGGCGGACCACGGTCACCGCGGGGGTCGAGATCGAGCAGCGCGTGACCCCCCTCGGCCGGGTCGGCTGCTACGTCCCGGCCGGACGCTACCCGCTGCCGTCGTCGCTGCTGATGACCGCGGTCCCCGCGCGGGTCGCGGGGGTGCCCGAGGTCGTCGTGGCCTGCCCGCGCCCCGACCCCGCGACCCTCGCGGCGGCGGCCATCGCCGGCGTCACGCGCATGTTCCGGCTCGGCGGCGCCCACGCCGTCGCCGCCCTCGCCTACGGCACCGCCACCGTCCCCCGCGTCGACAAGATCGTCGGGCCGGGCAGCGCGTGGGTCGCCGCCGCCAAGGCGCTGGTGTCGGCCGACTGCCCCATCGACTTCCACGCCGGCCCGACCGAGATCGTCATCGTCGCCGCGCGCGGCGAGACGCGCTGGATCGCGGCCGACCTCATCGCGCAGGCCGAGCACGACCCCGACGCCCGGTCCATCGTGCTCACTCCGGACCGCCGCTTCGCCGCGCGCGTCGCCCGGCAGGTCGAGAAGCGGCTGCCGGGGGACGGGCCGGCGCGAACGTCCATCGAGCGCAACGGCGTCATCGTCGTCACCCGCTCGCTCGACGAGGCCGTCGACCTCGCCAACGACATCGCGCCCGAGCACCTCGTATGCCTCGACGAAGAGGTCGCGGCGCGCGCCACCCGCGCCGGCACCGTGTTCGTCGGCCCGCACGCCGCGCAGGCGGCCGGCGACTACGCCACGGGGTCGAACCACGTGCTGCCGACCGGGGGCGCGGCGCGGTTCCGCGGCGGCCTCAGCGCGTCGGACTTCGTGTCGGTGCAGAGCGCGCAGCGCATCACGCGCGAGGGGCTCGAGGCCCTGGCCCCGACCATTCTCACCCTCGCCGAGGCGGAGGGGCTGACCGCCCACGCCGAGTCGGTGCGGGTGCGCGTGAAGGGAAGCCGATGACGCCGTTGGCCGCCGTGAACGGCGGGATGCTGCCATGAGACGCGCGAGGATCGAGCGGCACACGACCGAGACGCAGATCACCGTCCGGCTGGGCATCGAAGGCCAGGGCCGCTACGAGGTCAGCACCGGCATCCGCTTCCTCGACCACATGCTCGAGCTGGTGGCGCGCCACGGCGCGTTCGACCTGCGGATCGACGCGACCGGCGACCTCGACGTCGACCAGCACCACACCGTCGAGGACGTCGGCATCGCCCTCGGCGAGGCGGTCTCGAAGGCTGTCGGGACCCGGCGCGGCATCAACCGCGCCGGCTACTTCGTCATGCCGATGGACGAGACCCTCGGCGTCGCCGCCATCGACCTCGGGGGGCGCCCCCACGCGGTGGTCGACCTGCGCCTGCGCGTGAGGCTCGTCGGCGACCTGCAGTCCGAGCTGCTGCACGACTTCTTCGAGGGCTTCGCGCTGGGGGCGCGCGCCAACGTGCACGTGAAGGTGCTCTACGGCCGGTCGACCCACCACCAGGTCGAGGCCATCTTCAAGGCGTTCGCGCGCGCGCTGCGGGTGGCGTGCGACAAGGACGACCGCATGGCGAAGCGCCTGCCGAGCACCAAGGGGTTGATGTAGGGATGCCGACATGAATCGGACTTGCGTCGCCTCGGGCGCGAACGGCCGCGGAACGTGGGGTGCGACGGAGCACGGCCGGCGCACTGTCGGTCATGGTCGGTAGGGGAACCGCTCGCGAGCGAGAAATAGCGGGGGCACGGTATCGCGCGATGATTGCGTTGATTGACTACGGCGCGGGGAACCTGACGTCGGTGCGCAAGGCGCTCGCCCACTTGGGGGCGCCGGTAACGACGCCGGCCGCCCCGGCGGACCTGCAGGCGGCAGCGGGCGTCATCGTCCCTGGCGTCGGCAACTTCGAGGTCACGGCGGCCCTCGGCGCCGACTGGCGCGCCGCCATCCGCGACCACATCGCGCGCGAGCGGCCCATGCTCGGCATCTGCGTCGGCATGCAGTGGCTCTTCGACGGCAGCGCCGAGGCGCCCGGTCACCCCGGCCTCGAGCTGCTGCCGGGCACGTGCAGCCTGATCGTCGACGAGGAGGGCGCCTCGGAGGCGTTCAAGGTGCCGCACGTGGGCTGGAACTCGCTGCACCGCGCCCGCGACTCGTGGCTGCTCGAGGGCGTCGACGAGGGCGACCAGGTTTACTTCACGCACTCCTACGCCGCCCCCGTCACGAAGAGCTGCGTGGGGTCGACCCACTACGGGGCCGATTTCGCGGCCGCGGTCGAGCGCGGCGCGGTGGGCGGGGTGCAGTTCCACCCCGAGAAATCGTCGGACGTCGGCCTCCGCATACTGAGCAACTTCCTGCGCCGGGTGCCCCGGGGGAACTGAACCGGGATTACGTAGATGGTCGAAGTCGAACGCGGCGGGGCTCCCGCCACGCTCCCCTGAGACGCGCCATGTTGTCGAAACGCATCATCGCCTGCCTCGACGTTCGCGACGGCGCCGTCGTCAAGGGCATCAACTTCGAGGGCCTGCGCAACGCCGGCGACCCCGCCACCCTCGCCGGCCGCTACAACCGCGAGGGCATCGACGAGGTCGTCATCCTCGACGTCACCGCGACCATCGAGGGGCGCAAGGCGCTGGCCGAGACCATCCGCGCCGTCGCGCGCGAGATCTTCCTGCCGCTGTGCGTCGGCGGGGGCATCCGCGGCGAGGACCACGCCGAGGCGGCCATCGAGGCCGGCGCCGACAAGGTCGGCATCAACACCGCGGCCCTCTCCCAGCCCGAGCTCATCACCACCCTCGCCCGGCGCTACGGCAGCCAGGCCGTCATCGTCGCCATCGACGCCAAGCGCGAGGGCGGCCGCTTCCGCATCTACGTCCGCAGCGGCCAGCAGGGCACCGAGCGCGACGCGGTGGAGTGGGCGCGCGAGGCGGCCGACCGCGGCGCCGGCGAGATACTGCTGACGTCGATCGACCGCGACGGCACCAAGCAGGGCTTCGACTGCGAGCTCACGGCGGCGGTGTCGTCGGCGGTGCCCATCCCCGTCATCGCGTCGGGCGGCGCCGGCAACTTCGACCATTTCGTCGACGTCTTCACCGCGGGCCGGGCCGACGCCGCCCTCGCCGCCTCGATATTCCACTACGCCGAGCACGCGGTCGAGGACCTCAAGGCCCACCTGCACGCGCACGGCATCCCCGTGCGCCTGCCGCGGCCGGTCGCGCGCGCGGCCGGCACCCCACCCGAGGCGGCCGACCCGACGCCATGCTGATCCCGTCCATCGACCTCAAGAACGGCCGCGTGGTGCAGCTCGTGCAGGGCGAGCGGCTCGCCATCGAGAGCGACGACCTCGACGGCTGGGTCGCGCGGTTCTCCGGGTTCCCCAAGGTGCAGCTCATCGACCTCGACGCGGCCATGGGGTCCGGCGACAACGACGCGCTCGTCCGGCAGGTCGCCCCCCGGCTGCCCTGCCGCGTCGGCGGGGGCATCCGCTCCGTCGCGCGCGCCGAGGCGGTGCTCGGCTACGGCGCGCGGGCGGTCATCGTCAGCTCGGCCCTCTTCCGAGACGGCCGGCCAGACCTCGATTTCGCGCGTTCGCTGGCCGACGCGGTCCGCGTCGAAAAGATCATCGGCGCGGTCGACAGCAAGGCCGGCCGCGTCGTCATCCGCGGCTGGACCGAGCCGGTCGAGGTGACCGCGGTCGAGGCGGTGCGGCAGCTCGAGCCGTACTGCGGCGAGTTCTTGTACACCCACGTCGACCGCGAGGGGCTGATGACCGGCACCGACCTCGACGCCGCGCGCGCGGTGGCGGCGGCGACGAGCCGGCGCGTCACCGCCGCCGGCGGCATCACCACCCGCGAGGAGATAGACGCCCTCGACGCGGCCGGCATCGACGCCGTCGTCGGCATGGCCATCTACACCGGGGCCCTCGACTACGCCCGGGATTCTGCTCCGTAGGAAGGTGCAGAGGCAGGGCCGGTCTGCGCAGGATGCCGGCGGTCGGTCCGGCGCCGACCGACGTGAGGTCCGGTGGGAGAGTGCAGAGGCAGGGTGGTCCGCGCGGGGCGCGAGAAGCCGCAGGCCACGGTACTCCGAGCCCCAACCGTGATCCGCTCCGCGGACGCAGGTTCCGGACCGAACTCGACGACAACGCCATGACTCAGCACTGGGACCCCGAGTCCTACGCCGCTCACGCCCGGTTCGTCTCCGACCTCGGCGCGCCGGTGGTGGACCTGCTGGCCCCCCAGCCCGGCGAGCGCGTCCTCGACCTCGGCTGCGGGGACGGCGCCCTCACCGAGCGGTTCCGCAACGCCGGCTGCGTGGTCGTCGGCGTCGACAGCAGCCCCGAGCAGGTGTGGGCGGCGCTCCAGCGGGGGCTCGACGCCCGCATCGTCGACGCCTGCGAGCTTCCGTTCGACGCGGAGTTCGACGCCGTGTTCAGCAACGCCGTCCTGCATTGGGTTCGGGACGCCGACGCCGCCATCGACGCCGTCTGGCGGGCCCTGCGGCCGGGCGGACGGTTCGTGGCCGAGTGCGGCGGCGCCGGCTGCGTCGCCTCGGTCCGGGAGTGCTTCGCCGAGGCGCTGGCGGCGCGGGGCGTCGACAGCGCCGTCGTCGACCCCTGGTACTTCCCCACCGCCGACGAGTACCGCGCCCGCCTCGAGCGGCGCGGCTTCCGGGTCGACTCCATCGAGCGCTTCCCGCGCCCCACCCCGCTGCCCGGCGACGTGGTCCACTGGCTGGAGGTGTTCGCCCAGCCGTTCATCGCCGCAGTGGCGGAGCCGGAGCGGCCGGCCCTGCTCGCCGAGATGCGGGGGCGGCTGGCCCCGCGCATCCAGCGCCCGGACGGCACGTGGGTGGTCGACTACGTCCGACTGCGTTTCGCGGCCACGCGACGGTAGCAGCGGGCTGCTAGAATGCGCCCGTCATGCCCGCCCCCGACGGGAGGCCGCCCGACCGCCGGCATCCCGGCAGCCCGGTGCTCTGGCGGCTCGCGGTGCTGGGGACGTCGATCTTCTACCGCATCGACCGGGTCGGCCCGCCGTTGCCCGAGGGCCCCGTCCTCCTCGTCGCCAACCACCCCAACACCGTCCTCGACCCCGCCGTCATCCAGGGCACGGCCACCCGGCCGGTCCGGTTCCTCGCCAAGTCGACGCTCTTCGAGCGGCACGTGCTGAGCCCCTTCGTCCGCCGGTCGGGGGCGATACCCGTGTACCGGCGCATCGACCCCGGCGTCGACACGTCGCGCAACGTCGAGACGTTCGCGGCGGTCGAGCGGGCCCTCGCCGGGGGGGACGCCATCTGCCTCTTCCCCGAGGGCATCAGCCACGTCAGCGGGCGCCTCGAGCCGTTGAGGACCGGCGCCGCGCGCATGGCGCTGGCCGCCGCCGCGGCCGGCCGGCCCGTCGCCATCGTGCCGGTCGGGCTCAACTTCGATCGCCTGCCGATGTTCCGGTCGAGGATGACCGCGCTGTACGGCCGGCCGTTCGGCGCCGGCGACCTCGTCGACACCTTCCGCGCGGACCCGCACCGCGCCACCCGCATCCTGACCGACCGCATCGCGGCCCGGCTGCGCCGCGTGATGATCGAGGCGGACCCACGGGCGGACCTGCCGCTCGTCGACCGCGTCGACCGCCTCTACGCCGCCGCCCGGGGGGTCTCGCGCGACCCGGCCGAGCGGGTGCGCCGGCGGCGGCTGATCGCGCGGGGCATGGACCGCCTGCGCGAGGAGCACCCCGACCGCTACGACGCCATCCTCGCCGACGTGCTCGCCCACGACGAGCAGCTCCGCGCCCTCGGGCTGCGCGAGCAGGACCTCGACCGGCGGATGCCGGCGGGCCGGGTGTTGCGGTTCGTCCTGCGGGAAGGCGGCCGCGCCCTCGTGACGGGGCCCCTGGCCGCTCTCGCCCTGGTGTGCTTCGCGGTCCCGTACTACGGCACGTGGGCGCTCAGCGGCAAGGCCCCCGAGCCGCAGAGCCGCGCCGCCTGGGAGGTCCTGGGCGGCGCCGTCGTCTACGGGGCGTGGATCGCGGCCCTGTCCGTCGCGAGCGGCCTGTGGTTCGGGGGCGGCATCGGGGCGGCGACGGCGGTCGGGCTCGTCGGCCTCGCGTTCACGGGGCTGAGCGCCATCGAGCGGCAGGCCGCGGTCGTCCGGCTCGTGCGCGCGTTCCTCGCCACCCGGCAGACCCCGCTCCGCGCCCGCGCCCGGTTGAAGCGCCAGCGGGCGGCGATCGCGACCGTGCTCGAGCGCGTCCACGAGTGGCTGAGCACGAACCAGCCGGGTACGGAACCGCCCGCGCCTCCACCCGCATCGGGCGGTCCGCGACCACCGGCGACCACGAAAGCGGCCTCTGAACCAACCCGCGCGCCGAGGCGGTGAAGTAAAATCCCCTACATGGCCGAGGCTTACCCACGCGATCTGGAGCGGCTGTACGACCGGCACGCCCGGGCGATGTACGGGCTGGCCCTGCGCATCCTCCAGGACCAGGGGGAGGCGGAGACGGTGGTGCAGGCGGTCTTCGCCGACGCCTGGTCGCGCATGGTGGAGGCCGACGGCGACGCCGAGCCAACGGCGTCCGGGCTCCTTGCGGCGACCCGCCGCCGCGCCATCGAGCAGCTTCGGGCCCTGTCCGCATCCCCCCCGGACGATCCCGCGGTCATCGACGTGCCGATGCCCGCCATCGCCGACGAGCGCCCGCCCCTGTCGGACGAAGCGGTGGCCCGGCTGCGGGCGGCGCTGGCCGACCTGCCCGTCATCGAGCGCACCGCCATCGAGCTCGCCGGTCTCCAAGGCATGACCGCGGCCCAGATCGCCGAACGCATCGAGCAGCCGCCCGAGGCGGTCAGGACCCGCATACGCGCCGGCCTGATGAAGCTGCGGGAGACGCTGACGGCATGACCGAGCCGACGCCCGGCGGATTCGACGACCAGGCCGCCCTCTACGCCCTCGGGGCCCTCGGCAAGGCCGAGCGGAGCCGCTTCGAGGCGCACCTCGAAGCCTCCCTCGACTGCGTCAGGGAGGTGAAGTCGCTGCTGCCGGTGGCCCACCTCCTGCCGCAGACGGCGGTCCCGGTCGACCCGCCGCCGGCCCTTCGCGAGCGGGTGCTGCGCGAGGTCGCGGGCTGGACGCCTTCCGAGCCCGCACCGGCCACGAGTCCGCCGGCCGCGTCGAAGAGGTCGGGGCTCGGCCCCCTTTTCTGGCTCGTGGCGCTCCTGCTGGTCGCCGTCGCCGGCGGCGGCGGATCCTACGTGGCGGCGCTGCACCGGGAGATCGCCGACCTGCAGGCGGACGCGCAGTCCGCCAGCACCCGGGCCGACATTCTGGAGCTCGAAGCGACGGTCGCCGACCTCGAGGCCGCCCGGCGGGACGAGGTGATCGCGATCGCGATCGATCCGACGGTCCGGTCCCTGACCCTGGCCGGGCAGCCGCTCGCCCCCGTCGGCACGGGACGCGCCCTGTGGACCGAGGCCGGCCTGATGGCCTTTCTGGCCACCGGACTCCCCCCCCTGCCCGAGGGCCAGACCTACCAGCTCTGGTTCGTCACCCCGGAGGCCGCCCCCGTCCCCGCCGCGCTGCTCCTCCCCGAGTCCGGCGGCTCTGCCACCGTGACCCTGCAGATCCCGGAGGGGGTAACGCCGGCGGCGATGGCGGTGACCATCGAGCCCGCCGGCGGCGCGGCGCAGCCCACCGGCGACGTCTACCTGCTGTCGGAGCCGTAAGGCCTGCGCCGACGGGCCGGGGGCGCCTACTTCGCCATGGCCGGATATCCTGCGTTGATCGATGGCGAGAAGGGTGCCTGGGGCGTCACCTTTCCGGACCTGCCGGGCATCGTCGCCATGGGCGCCTCGGTCGACGAAGTCCTCGTGAACGCCGAGGAGGCGCTGCGCGACTACGTGATCGAGGCGGAAGGGGCCGGCGACGCCATCACTCCGCCGACCCCGATGGAACGGGTGATCACGCCGGCCGGCCACACGTTGGTCTCGGTGCCTTTCATCCGTGTTTCCGGCCGGCGCGTACGCGCCAGTGCAGGGTGAATTCGTTCCCCGTCCCCCCGAACCCCCTCCGCGACTGAGCCTCAGTCGCCGCCCAGGCTCAGCAGGTTCGCCAGCAACTGGTAGGCGCCCGGGGTGCCCGCGGGGAGCTGGCGCCAGAGGCCGAGGCCGACGTAGACCCAGCGCCCCTCGCCGTAGCGGGCCTCGACGAGGGCGCCGCGCTTGTCGCCGGGGTTGAACGGGAAGGTATCGCTCAGCTCGACGAGGTCGGTGTACGCGCCGTCCCGGTCGCCGAGGAAGTACAGCCCGCGCTCCTGCACCCAGCCGCTCCACGTCGCGTCGGAGATCGCGTTCGGATAGCCGAACACCGGGTGGTCGGGCGCGAGGACCCGCACCGGCGCGTACTCGTCGGTCACGCGGCCGCGGCCGACGCGGGCCGGATAGGGTCCGTACTGCGCGTCGTTGAACTCGAACTTGTTGTACTGCACGACCATCGTCCCGCCCGCCTCGACGTACTCGAGCAGCCGGTCGTTGTTCGCGCGCAGCACCAGGTTCCGCTCGTAGGCCCGGACCCCGGTGACGATGACGTCGTAGCGGGAGAGGTCGCCGAACCGCAGCTCGTCGCCGCTGATGTACTCGAGCCGCGCCCCGAGCTGCTCGATGGCCGGCGGCACCTCGTCGCCGACCCCGTCCACGTAGCCGACCAGGAGATCCGGGTCGAGCCGGACGTCGAGGACCTTGATGGCCGTCTCGGCCGCGTGGACGAGGTGCCGCCGCGCCACGTGGGGATACTCCACCACCTGGTAGCCGCGGTCGAAGCGCTCGCCGCCGGACTCGAACCGCGCCCCGATGCGGTAGTCGCCGGCCGGCGCGTCCGGGGCGGGCTCGACCGCGAAGCGGACCGTCCGTGCCTCGTCCTCGCGGGTGAAGGCCACCGGAATCCGGTCCGGCGTCTGCCGCCAACCGTCGGGCAGATCCAGCATGACCACTCCGCTGGCCGCGCCGACGCCCCCGTTGCGGACGGTGACCCGCACGTCGCGGGGCGCGGCCGCGCCCACCGGGGCGATGGCGATCTCGGGCGCGATCTCGACCGCGAACGGCGGGACCACGTGCAGCTCCATGCGCTTCTCGCCGGCGAAGATGTCGCTGCCGTAGCGGAAGGTGACGGGCCGCTCCACGGTGACCGTGGCGGTGCCGAAGTCGAGCTCGAAGGCGGCGCGGTACGGGGTGGGCCGGAACGGCGCCCCGAACGGCACGTCGTCGTCGAACCGGTACCGCGCCGCGTCGGGCAGCCGCTCCCAGTAGATGTCGGTCGCCGCCGCCGCCGCGGGCAGGCTCAGCGGGGTCTCGCAACGGTACACCGCGCCGGGGGCGAGGGCACCGGTCCCGCACGTCGACGCGGCCGCGTCGAAGCCCCGGAAGCGGACCCCTTCGACGGTGGCGCGGTCGCCGCCGTGGTTCGCCACCTGGGCCATCACCGTGATCCCCTGACCGGGGGTCACGACGCCGTCGTCGGCGAAGACCTCGAGCCGCAGGCCGTGGGCCAGCACCACCGCGCGTTCGTACTGGGCCTCCTTCCGCGCGAGCCGGAAGTCGATCTCGAACGCCGCTTCGTCGGAGAGGCCGAACGTGTCGAGGTCGTCCCGGAGGGCGCGCACCGCCCCGAGCCCCGCGAGCAGGGTCACCCGCTGCGCTTCGGCCGCGCCCCGCTCGTAGACCTGGAGGGCGGTGGCGGCGTGGCGGGCCAGCCCGGCCAGCGCCTCGACGAGGGCCGGCGGCGGCTCGGGGCCGGCGTGGCGGGCGAGGCCCACGATGGAGGTGTCGACCCCGTCGAAGAGCGAACGCTCTTCCCGCCCCGCGTGGCCAGGGATGACGGTGGCGTCGAGCCGATAGCGGATCGACGCCGGCCCCGGCAGGCTGACGAGAGGCGACATGCCCTGGCACTTGTGCATGCCGCGGGCGTGGCTCCCGATCTCGGCATACGCACGGCCCAGCAGCGGGTCGAACCGGCTGAGGTCGATGGAGACCCTGCCCGCCGACGCGGCGCTACCGCCGAAGCCCGGAGGCCCGCCGGGCCCGCCGCCGGTGCGCCCGAACCCGCCGGCGAAGCGGAAGGCGGGGAACCCGTCGCGGAAGTAGAACTTCTTCGGCTGCCACGGCCGCAACCCGTCCGCGAGATGCTCCGGGAACCGGGCCGGATCGGCGGCGGCCTCGTAGGCCTCCCGCGCGATGATCGCCGAGGCCTGGTGGTGCTGGCCCCCCCCCTCGCCGTCCGGGCTCATCGCGACGATGACGTCGGGCCGGATGGTACGGATGAGGCGGACGAAGTCGCCGAGGATGATCTCGCGCCCCCACGCCTCGAACGTCTCCTCGCGGCTGAACGAGTAGCCGAAGTCGACGGCGCGGGTGAAGAACTGCTCGGCCCCGTCGAGGCGGTGCGCGGCCTCCAGCTCCTCGGTCCGCAGCACCGCCAGGGCCTCGAAGAGCTCGGGGCCGATCTCGTTCTGCCCGCCGTCGCCGCGGGTGGCGCTGACCAGGGTGGTGCGCACCCCCTGGCCGTGGCTCAGCAGCGCCAGCAGCCCGTTGATCTCGTCGTCGGGGTGGGCCACCGCCGACATGAACGTGCCGGCGTTGTTGAGCTGCCGCAGCACGAGCCCGAGCTCGGTCCGGCCGTTGGCCGGCTCCGCCGGCTGGGCTCGCGGGGTCGATCCCGGCAGGGCGAGGAAAACAAGCAAGGCGCCGCTTGCCGCCAGCGCGCGTCTCTTCATCATGATCCTCCGAGTATAACCGCTGGGCGTCAGCCCGCGAGCGCCGGCTCGCGCGACAGCACCTCGGTGTACAAGGCCTCGTAGCGGGGCACGATGGCGTTGACGCAGAACCGTTGCTGGACGGCCGCGAGCCCGGCCGCCGCCACGGCGCGGTGGCGCGGCGGATCCGTCAGCAGGGCCACGCCGCTCGACGCCATGCCCTCGAGATCGTCCGGGTGGTGGAGGAATCCGGTGACCCCGTGCTCGATCACCTCGGGGAGCCCCCCGACGCGGGACGCCACCACCGGCACCTGGCACGCCATCGCCTCGAGCGCGGCGAGCCCGAAGCTCTCCTGCGCCGACGGCAGCAGGAACAGGTCGGCGACCGAGAGCAGCGGCACCACCTGCTCCTGCTCGCCGAGGGAGACGACGGCGTCGGCGAGCCCGAGGTCCCGGGCCCGGCGCACCGCCGGGTCGAGGTCTGGCCCGTCCCCGACGAGGAGCAGCCTCGACGGCACGCGCCGGCGGATGCGGTCGAACACGTCGATCACCGCCTCGATGCGCTTCACCGGCCGGAAGTTCGAGACGTGGATGACGAGGCGCGTTTCCGCCGCGCCCTCCGCGACACCGTCGCGGCCGGCGGCCCCGATGCGGGGGACGGCGCCGTCCCCCGCGAAACGGGCGCGCAGGGCGGCGTCCTCCGAGCGGCGGTGGATGTCGCAATCGAGGAAGTTGGGGATGACCCGGATGTCGGCCCGCACCGAGAGCTGCCGGTAGGTGTCGGCGCGCAGGCTGTCGGATACCGCGGTCACCCCGTCGGACTGGTCGATGCAGAACGCCGCCGTCTCCGAGTACGAGCTGTCGCTGCCGATCAGGGTCACGTCGGTGCCGTGCAGGGTGGTGATGACCCGCGGCACGCGCGCCCCCGCCGTGTTCGCGAGAATCTGCCGGGCCAGGTACGCCGCCGCCGCGTGCGGGATGGCGTAGTGGGCGTGGATGACGTCGAGGCGGTGCTCGCGGCTCACCTGGACGATCTTGTTGGCGACCGACAACAGGTGTTGCGGCTCGCGAAACAGCGGATACCCCGGGGTGTGGACGGCGTGGAAGACCAGCCCCACCTGGAAGTCGGGCACCCGGAACGGCACCTCGGTGCTGATGAGCCGCACCTCGTGCCCCCGCTGGGCCAGGGCCTTGGCGAGCTCGGTGGCGACGATGCCGCTGCCGCCGACGGTGGGATAGCAGACGATGCCGACGTTCATCCGCGCGGTGTCTCCCCGGCGCGACTGCCCCTGTCGGTTGGCAGGAGCTGCGCCCGCACGTCGAAGGACGAGCCGGCGGCCCGGTTCGTTTCACCGGCATGCTTCCTGCAACGACATGGCCTCCGGAACCCGAGGAACCCCATGAAGCTGCTCACATCGCATGTCCTGACCGTGCTCGTCCTCGTGTCGTCCGCCGCCGCGACCGCGGCCGCCCAGTCCCTCGTCGAGGTGGCGCGGCAGGAACGGCTGCGCCGCGAGGCGCTGGCGCGGCAGGCCGGCCCCGACGCGCCGGCGACGAGGGTCTACACCGACGCCGACCTCGTCTACAGCGGCAGGCTCACCATGCGCGTCGACGACCAGGCGCGGGACGCGGGCGCGGAGTCCGGGGCGGCGGCGACGGAGCCGGCGACCCCCGCCGCATCCCCCGAGGCCGCGGGCGCCGGCGACGAAGAACGGTGGCGCAACCGCATGGCCGAGGCCCGGCAGGCCCTCGAGCAGGCCGAGCGCCGCGCCGCCGAGCTCCAGACCCGCGTGAACCGGCTTTGGGCCGACTTCACCGCCCGAGACGACCCCGCGCAGCGCGCCGCCCTCGAGCAGGACCGCGCGGCGGCGCTGGACGAGCTCGAAGCGACCGAGGCCGAGGCCGACGAGCTCGCCCGGGCCATCATCGACCTGCGCGACGAGGCCCGGCGGGCCGGGGTGCCGCCGGGCTGGCTGCGGTAGCCTCTACGGCAGCCGCTTGCCCGAGTACTCCAGCATCTGCGCGGTCAGATCCATCGGATAGGAGATCTCCACGTCGACGATCTCCCCCGCGTCGTCGAGCACCGGCTCGAGCCGGGGCTGCACGAACCCCGAGTACGACGGCAGCCCGACGGCGTCGACCCGGGCCACGACCTCGTCGCGCAGGGCCGGATCGAAGTAGATGCCGTGGGTCTCGAACAGGGTCCGGGCCGCGTCGTAGTCGCCCTCCGACTTGATGCGCTGCACCTCGGCGAGCAGGGTCGCCACCCCCGCCCGGAACGCCTCGGCGTCGACCATCACGTAGTAGGTCTTGCCGTCGCGCTCCCGCCGCTCGATCGCCTCGGTGTTGGCCATCAGCCAGTGGACGATCGCCTGGCGGTTGCGCATGTGGTCCTGCTCGATCTGGTTCCCCTCGCGCATGCGCCGCAACTGGAGCAGGGCGTTGCGGGTGTAGGCCTCGTACTGCGCGAGCACGATGTCCTCGTGCGCGTCGGCCGGCAGCACCCCGATCTCGACGAGCTTGGGGTCGGCGATGAAGTAGAGGCCGATGAGGTCGGCGCGGGCCTCCTCGAGGGCCGAGTACTGCTCGTTCAGGTAGGGCTGGGCCGAGCCCCCGAGCCGCTCCGCGAGCTGCCCCGAGGCGTGGCCGATGACCTCGTGCATGTTGGTGGTCATCTCGCTCGCGAGGCTCCCCCAGACGCGCGACCGCTCGGCCTCCTCCTCGGTCCACGCGAACTCCTGGCGGTAGCCGCCCGGCTGCGACAGGTCGTAGCCCTCGATGACGTTCGCGAGCGAGATCGACTTGCTGCCGTGCTGCTCGCGCACCGTCTGGTCGTTGGGCAGGTTGATGCCGATGGGGGTCAGGGGGCCGGCGTCGCCGATCTCGATGACGACCTCGATGGCGTTGGCGGTGATGCCGGTCACCCCCGCCTTGCGGTAGCGGGGGTCCCAGGGCATGCGGTCCTCGAACCACTGCGCGTGCTCGGCGATGGTCCGGATGGCCCCCGTCTTCTCGGGGTCGACGTAGAAGACCAGGGCCTCCCACGCCCCCTTGGCCCCGCGGGCGTCCATGTACACCTCGGTGAAGCCGTTGATGGTGTCGACCGTCGAGTCCTGGTCCTCGACCCAGGCGATGTCGTACACGCGCTGGTCGACCGGCGACCCCGTCTTGTAGTAGGCGATGTTGGCACGCAGCGCCTCGGCCATCGCCTCGCTCGCGTAGGGGACGGCCGCCTCGAGGTGGCCGATGATCTCGGAGATCTCGTCGCTGTACTTGCCGCCGACCTTGTAGACCTCCTCGACGAGCCGGCCGTCGACCTTCACGAGGCGGGAGGTCAGCGGGTACTCCTCGTCGAACGTCTCGAGGTCGGCCATCGAGACGCCCTTGTAGAGGTTGTTGGCGCTGGCCAGCAGCATGTCCTCGCCGGGGCCCGGGGTCTTGTTGGTGACGATGGGCTCGAAGTCGGGGTCGAAGAAGAGCGGCGTCAGGCGCTCGACCATCGCCCCGAGGTCCTCGCCGTCGCGCAGGGGAAACTCGGCCCCGTCCGCCGCCGCCGCCCGCACCGCGTCGCCGAACGCGGCGGGAGTCGTCTCCATCACGAAGCGGCGGGCGGTGAGGTTGTTGAACGGGCCGGTGTTGATCCAGAAGAGCTTGGCGTACTTCTCGACGGCGGCCTGCGTCTCGCCGTCGACCCCGTCCGGATGGGTGACGAGCTCCTCGAGGACCTCGCGCATCTCGAGGTTGTGCTCGTAGCGCTGGTCGTAGTAGATGTCGCGCCCGGCCAGCGCGGCCTGGTAGAGGTGCCAGATGAGCGTCTTCTCGCGCAGCGACAGCGCCTCGAAGCCGTCGGCGTAGAGCTGCACCACCGAGGCGTCGTCGATACGCTCCAGCAGGTGGCGGCGCTCGCCCTCCTCCTGCGCGGCCGCCGCGGGCGCGCCGAGCGCCGCCGCGATGACCAGGGCCGCCGCCGTTCCGAGCCATTTCTGATACCGCATGGAACCTCCCCGTTCGCGGCCGCGTCGCCGCGTTCATCTCTGCTAAGCTAGCAGCCTTGGTGGGAACCCGCGTTGCACTCGAATGCAGCGGGAATTCGCCACGGGCTGCCTGCAAATCGCATGCGACCGCCGGCAGCCCGGGACTGCCCCGGCAGTCTACCGCCCCCCGGCGCGGACATCCAGATCGGCACCCGGACGCGAGGGGGGCCCGCTTGCGCCAGTTTATCCCGGACGGAACCGTCCGGTCCCGTGCTGCAAGGAGAGGCATGATGACCCGTTGGCATCGAGACGTCCGACATGGGCAGGCGTGGAGCGACCCAGCTCCGACGAGAGAGGCCTTCCGCACGGGATGCAGAGCCGGTCGACGGCGGCAGGACGGTCGCCACGGGCTTCCCGGCCCGATCGGCGCGGCGCTGATCACTCTGCTCGCGGCGCTGGCGTTCGCCGGACCGGCGGCGGCGCAGCAGCAGGCGCTGACCATCGACGCGATCTACCACCCCGACCGGCGGGTCGACTTCAACGGCGACGTCCCGATCGGGCTCACCTGGATCGACGATGAGCACTACCTCCAGCGGGAACGCGCCTCGGGCCGCACGAACCTGCTGTCGGTGGACGCGGCGACGGGCGACGCCGAGACGTTCCTCGACGGCGCCGCCCTCGAGGAGGCGCTCGCCGAGCTGCCGGGCATGGGCGGAGCGGCGGCCCGCCGCGCGGCGCGGAGCCCGCGCTTCGTCTGGAACGCCGACCACTCTGCCGCGGTCATGAACATCTCCAGCGACCTCTACCACCTCGACAGGCAGGGCGCCGACGACGTGCAGGTGCGGCGGCTGACCCGCGACCCCGCCGAGGAGAAGATGCCCGCCTTCAGCCCGGACGGCCGCATGGTGGCCTTCGTCCGCGACTACGACCTCGCCGTCGTCGACGTCGACACCGGCCGCGAGTGGGCGCTCACCGAGGGCGGCGACGGCGTCGAGCTCCTCAACGGCGAGCTCGACTGGGTGTACCAGGAGGAGATCTACGGCCGCGGCAACTTCAAGGGCTTCTGGTGGAGCCCCGACTCGGCCCGGCTCGCCTACCTGCAGACCGACGAGAGCCCCGTCCAGGCGTTCACCGTCGTCGACCACCTGCCCTACCGCCTCGGCCTCGAGCACACCAACTATCCCAAGGCCGGCGACCGCAACCCGCTCGTCCGCCTCGGCGTCGTCCCCGCCGCGGGCGGCGAGACGACGTGGGTCGACCTGGGCCGCTACACCCCGACCGACATGCTCGTCGTCTCGGTGGGCTGGGCGCCCGGCGGCGACGAAGTCGTCTTCCAGGTGCAGAACCGCGAGCAGACCTGGCTCGACCTGAACCTCGCCGAGCCCGCGAGCGGGGCGATGACCCACCTGTTCCGGGAGACCACCCCGGCCTGGGTCTCCGTCAACGGCGACCCCCGGTGGCTCGACGACGGGACGTTCCTCTGGCTCAGCGAGCGCTCGGGGTGGAAGCACGCGTACCACTACCGTGCCGACGGCGACCTGATCCGGCAGGTCACCGACGGCGAGTGGGAGCTGCGCACCCTGCACGGCGTCGACGAGGACACCGGCTGGGTGTACTTCTCCGGCACCCGCCGCAGCCCCATCGGCGGCGACGTCTACCGCGTCCGGCTCGACGGCGACGACCTGACCCGGCTGTCCGAGCGCCCCGGCACCCACGCCGCCCGCTTCAGCCCCGGCTTCACCTGGTACATCGACTCGTGGAGCGACGTCGAGACCCCGATCCAGGTGCGCCTGCACGCCGCCGACGGCGACGAGGCCCGGGTCATCGCCGGGAACCGCGTCCGCGCCCTCGAGAGCTACCGCCTGTCGTCCCCCGAGTTCCTGCAGGTGACGGCGCGCGACGGGTTCGTCATGGAGGCCATGCTCATCCGGCCCCCCGACTTCGACCCCGCGCGCCGCTACCCGGTGTTCCAGCACACCTACGGCGGCCCCCACGCCCAGCAGGTCCGGAACCGCTGGGGCGGCACCGCCAACCTGTTCTACCAGCTCCTGGCCCAGCAAGGCATCGTCGTCTGGGTCATGGACAACCGCACCGCGAGCGGCAAGGGCGCGGTGTCGACCTGGCCCGTCTACCAGCAGTTCGGGAAGCAGGAGCTCGCCGACATCGAGGACGGCATCGCGTGGCTGCGCGAGCAGCCGTGGGTCGACCCCGACCGCATCGGCATCGAGGGCTGGAGCTACGGCGGGTTCATGGCCAGCTACGCCCTGACCCACAGCGACAGCTTCGCCATGGGCATCGCCGGCGGCACCGTCACCGACTGGCGCGACTACGACACCATCTACACCGAGCGCTACATGCGCACGCCGCAGAACAACCCCGACGGCTACCGCGAGAGCTCGCCCCGCTTCAACGCCGCCGACCTCCACGGCGCCCTGCTCCTCATCCACGGCACCATGGACGACAACGTCCACATGCAGAACACCCTGCAGTTCGCCTACGAGCTGCAGAAGGCCGGCAAGCAGTTCGACCTGATGCTCTACCCGCGCCAGCGCCACGGAATCGTCGACCCCGACCAGAACGCCCACCTGCGGCAGAAGATGCTCGACTTCACCCTCGAGCACCTGCGGCCGGCCGCGGGCGCCCCCTCCGGTCCACCCACACCTCCACTCCGCTAAATGACTACGCCTCCATGATCGCCTGCACGTGCGTTCACCCAACGCCAAAACTGGCCCCCGACCTTGCCAACTCCCGACGAACTCTTCCTCGCCTACCGCCAAGCCAAGACCACACTCTTCTTCGAACGACGAGGCGTCGGCCTGCTCGACCTCGCCCGCTTCGAGCGACACCTACCCAACCGCCTTGATGCACTCGCAACCGCTCTCTTCCCAAACAACACCTGGTTTGACAATCTACCCCCCGGCAATCTCTGGATAACTCCAAAGAAACTCCGTTCCCCCCACCCCGACCTCTTTCGTCCTGACGCACCAAACGTAACGCGTATTGGCCCGCTCCGCCCCTCCGCCGACCTCGACGTGCAAGTCCGCTACATACCCAGTCCCGAATGTGCTATCGTAGAAGTCCTCTTTCTCTGGGAATTCGGGCCCGCCCTTGAGTCACTCCTCTCCCGTAACGCAATCGGCTATCGTCTCGACCTCCGCCACAATCGACTAATTCCCACCCGTCGCTGGCTTTTCGAGTACTGGCCCCGGCGCTATGAGGAGTTTCGCACAGCACACATCGATGCCGCCCTCCGCGCAATTCGCAAGAACGGCGCCGCTCTCGTACTCAGCGCCGACCTCGCTGACTTCTACGATACTATTGACCCTTCCTTCCTCATAAGCCCCGCCTTCCTACAAGAACTCCATTCTTCCTTCCATGAGGTCGACCTTCCCGCATACCAACGCGCCGCCTCTTCGCTCTTGCGCCTCTACTCTACTTTTCGTCACCTCGCCGCCCGAAGAACCGGACTCCCTTGGCCCACAGGCATTCCCATCGGATGTCTCACCAGTCGCCTCGTCGCCAACTTGGCCTTGACCACTCTCGACCGAGCCATCGAACGCCATCCCGGAACTCGATGTTATCGCCGCTATGTCGACGACTTCGTCATCGTCGCCCGCACCGACGACTCTGACCCCGGCGACTTGGATCGCGTCATCACCACATACATCCCGCACGTCACGGTCCAAGCCGGCGCGTTTCAACTCAAAGGCCACGAACTACTTCGACACGGCTCCAAACTAACTGCGCATTCCGGTGAAACCGATCACCCATTCCGGCCGAAACCGATCACCCGTTCCGGTTGAAACCGATCACCCATTCCGGCCGAAACCGATCACCCGTTCGGAGCAGGCGACGCGGGACCTGATCATGAGTCGCGCTTCTCTCGGTTCTTCTCGCCGCCGGTCGGCGGGGTTATCGCATGGAGTCTCCCTTCATGTGCGTATTCGGTCCCTCCCAGTCGGTTCGGCGACTGGGCGCTTGAGATTCTACCCGTGCCCCCTTCACAACGACGGAGATTCCGTGGTCGACGCCGACTGCAACCGCGGGACGGCGGCTCCGGTCCGCCGCACCCTCCGGAATCCCGGCCGTCCGCTGCGTCCGGGGAGTCGTCGTGGACGGCCGGGACGCCCCGTCCAGGCCGGGCCGCAAGGCCGATAGCTGCTATCCGAGCCGACGCCGATGGTCCTAGCCGTCACGCCCGAAGCCCCTGGGCAGTTCGACGGCCTCCAGTACCGACAGGTCCAGCTCGCAGACCTCCTCGAGCAACCCCGCGGTCGCGGACCCGGCGAGTGATTCCGGCAACGCGTCCCGCCACGCCCGGTACTGGTCCTGCAGCGTCAGGAGCGTCCGCACCGCGTCGTCCCACTGCTCCGGCCGCGGTCTCCGGTCCGCCGGCCGGCGATACCGGATCCGGGACTCGCCGGCCTTCCGCCGCTCCCGGTAGCGCGCCTGCCGCTCCGCGTTCGTCAATGCCACAAGACTATCCTCCACCGTTACGTAACGGACCGGGGCAGGTGGATCGGGAGCCCCCTCCGGTGACGATCAGGTTGTGGCGGCGGTGACCCAGGCGCAGGTGCCGGGGGTCGGCCACGCGCCGGCCCTTGAAGAAGACCTCGACGGTGGTGGTCGTGCAGCGGACCTCGATCCGCTCGCGGACCAGTTGGTGAGACCGAACGCGACGAATGCTCGGCAGGTCCGTGAGGCCCGGCCCGGTGCTCTTCCAGATTTCGAAGAAGGACGATGGGTTGTGGGCGCTGTGGGAAACCGCGTTCTTTGCGGTTTTCCAAGCTCCTGTGGGCGCGCTCTTTGCGTCCATGGGAGCGGCGGCGTCCACAGCCCCCCGTGGCGGCGCCGGCCCGGGTCGGGCAGGGCACGGACGCGGGGGCATGGGGCCCGGTGCGGCCCCCGTGCCCGCCCGGACCCGCGTCGCGGGCTTCGGGCGGGCGGGCCGGAAGCGGTCCCGGGTTGTCCGGCCGGTCATCGGTCGTCACCAAACGGCGCGGGACGGTGGTCATGAGTCCGGGCTCCCGGTTCGGGTCGAGGGCCGGCGCCGCTTGCGCATCGAGTCGCCCTTGAGATCGAGCTTGTAGGCGTTGTGCACGAGCCGGTCGAGAATCGCGTCGCCGAGGGTCGGGTCGCCGACGACGTCATGCCACTTGTCGACGGGAAGCTGGCTGGTCACGACGGTCGAGCGCACGCCGTGGCGGTCCTCGAGCACCTCGAGCAGGTCGAGGCGGTTCTCGGCGCTGAGCGGGGTCAGCCCCCAGTCGTCCATCACCAGGACCGCGGTCTTGGCGAGCGACTCGAGCCGCCTCGGGTAGCTTCCGTCGGCGCGCGCGGCGGCCAGCTCGCTCAACAGCCGGGACACGCGCACGTAGAGCGCACTGTGGCCGTTGCGGCAGGCGCTGTGGGCGAAGGCGCAAGCGAGCCAGCTCTTGCCGATGCCGGTCGGCCCGCAGATGAGGACGTTGAGGTGTTCGCGGACCCAGCGCCCGTCGGCGAGGGAGAGGACGAGCTGGCGGTCGAGGCCGCGGCGGTGTCGGAAGTCGATGTCCTCGATGCAGGCTTGATGCTTGAGCCTGGCGCGGCGGAGCCGGTTGGTGAGCTGCCGCGAGTGGCGCTCGGTGATCTCGCGGTCGACGAGCAGCCCGAGCCGCTCCTCGAACGACAGGGCCTCGACCTCGGGGGCGTCGAGCTGCTCGGCGAGGGCCTTGGCCATCCCGGCGCAGCGGAGTTGCAGGAGCTTGTCCACGGTCGGATGAGTCAGCATCTGGGAGTTCCTTCAGGCGTCACTGGTAGTAGTGGGCGCCGCGGATGTTGTCGTGGTCGACGGGCTCGGCGGGTTCGGCCGGCGCGGCCGGGGCCTCGTCGAGTCGGTGCCGGAGGATCGATTCGACGCCGCGGTAGCTGCAGCTGTCGACGGCGAGGGCGCGGGCGGCGGCCGCTTCCAGGCGGGCGTCGCCGTAGCACTTGGCCAGGCGCTGGAGCCCGATGCAGGAGCGGTAGGCCTGCCGGGGATGCCGCCGGGCGAGGACGGCGGTGATCAGCGCGGTGGTGTCCGGTCCGATCTTCTCGGCCCAGCCGATGAAGCGGTCGGGTGTCCAGTCGCCCATCCGGCGGTGCTTCTCGGGCATGTGCTCGGCCGCGGTGGTGTGGCGCCCCCGATGGGGCGAGCGGACGTGGCTCGCGACGCGCTGGCCGCGATGGAAGCACTCGACGGTGCGGGCCGTCAGCCGGACGTCGAGCTGACGGCGGACCAGGGCGTGCGGGACCGAGTAGTAGTGCCCGTCGACCTCGACGTGGTAGTCGGTGGCCACCCGCACGGCCTTCCACTCGGCGAAGACGTAGGGGCTGTCGGGCAGCGGGCGCAGGACCGGCCGGTCGAGCTGCTCGAACTGCGAGCGCCGCGACCCCGGGAGCTTGCGGAACCGTCGGGTGTTGAGCCGTTCGAGCAGCTCGGCGATCGCGGCGTTGAGCTCGACCAGCGAGAAGAACGTGCGGTGGCGGAGGGCGGCGAGTATCCACCGCTCCACCACTTGAACGGCCACTTCCGCCTTCGCCTTGTCCCTCGGGCGTCGCACTCGCGCGGGCAGGACGGCCACGCCGTAGTGGCGGGCGAGGTCGTGATAGGTCGGGTTCAGGTCCGGCTCGTAGCGGTGGGCGCGGCTGACCCCGGAGCGCAGATTATCGGGGACCACCAGCTCGGGGCACCCGCCGTAGAACGCGAAGGCGCGGACGTGCGACGCCGTCCAGTCCGGCAGGGTCTGCGTCCACGTCGCCTCGGCGTAGGTGTAGCTCGACGCCCCGAGCACGGCCACGAAGACCTGCGCCTGCCGCACCTCGCCGGTCTCGCGGTCGACCACCGGCACCGTCTGCCCGGCGTAGTCGACGAACAGCTTCTCGCCGGCGCGGTGCTCCTGGCGCATCACCAGGTCGAGCTTCGCGGCCCAGGCCCGGTACTGCTCGCAGAACCAGCTGTACTGCAACCCCTCGGGATGGGTCTCCTTGTACTCCTGCCAGAGCAGCGACAGCGTCACGCTCTTCCGCCGCAGCTCCCGGTGGACCTCGCTCCAGTCCGGCAGCGGCCGCGCCGTGCGGCTCGGCGGCGGCGGCGGAAAGAGCCGGCGCTCCAGGCCGGTATCGTCGACCGACTCGGGTACGGGCCAACTCAGCCCCGCTACCTTGGCGCGGCGCAGGTACTCGCCCACCGTCGACGGCGACGTCCCCAGGCTGCGGGCAATGGCCCGGATGCTCAACGCCGCGGCGAAGTACAGCCGCAGCACGTCTCGAATCTTGCGCATGGACAACCTCCTGTTCGCCAGCGTTCGTCCCTCCTGCAAAAGCGGGAGGGTCTCACGGCCGGCGGGTCGTCCCGCGCCGCTCAGCTCCGACGGAGGGTGATCGGTTTGGACCGGAATCGGTGATCGGTTTGGACCGGAATCAGTGATCGGTTTGGACCGGAATCAGTGATCGGTTTGGACCGGAATACGCACTAACCATACAGCGAGCAAAATGTCGCGCTCATCATCTCATCGGCACTCCTGGCAGAGACTTCCTCCTTGCCATCCGCAACGACTTCGGTCGCCTAGTCAGTGAACGCCGCGCATTCCTGGACCCCTCTGTTCTCTCCGAAAGCACCTTCCAGAATCTCGTCCGCGTGGGCGCGCCCGGCCGCCCCTTGACCGCACTGCGCGACGTCGACCGTTCCCGCCTTGAACACTTTGCGCTTTCCACCAGATTGCGAACCCTAGAGCGCGTTTCCATCCTTGTCAACAGCAAGCACGCCGCCGATTTGGTTCAGTCCGCTCTAACAGAGGTCCTCAGGTTTCTTGAGGGAGACGGCGACTGGGTAGAACATTTTGAAGCGGCGTTGCGTATGCTTCGCCTCGGAATTCGGGCCGCAGATTGGGAAGACGCGCGTCGTCTACTTGACTACATGGATGTCACTTGGGGCGACACCGACCGCCTGCGGAAATCTGTCCAACGACTTTACCATCGCGGTCGCCGCATCTCCAGTCCTCTCGCCTGGATCGGTCTTCGGAATTATCTCCACGCCAGGCGAATGGAAGCGATTTGTAGTGTAATCCGCTCCCCTCGTGAGGATTCACCGCCGTTCCCACCCTGGCTCCGCGCCGACGGCGTCATCGAGCGCACGCGACCCGTCCGTTCCCAGGCCTTCCTTCAACGCGCGCGTCTCCTAGCCGCAGCGGACTTGAGGGCTTTCGATCGAGAAGATGACGCCTTCGGGCCCAATCCCTACGAAGCAACCCCAGGTACCGTCGAATTTGGTCACAATGATGAAAAGCTCAACCGGAGACTAACGGGTCTTCGGTTACCGGGTAAAGTCGAGAAAATCCGCGAAGTGGTGTGCAGCTTCCGGGTGCATGTGCCGATACGTGGAGCATGACCGGCGAGAGCGGCGGAGGCGGCGGTTCGGAGGCGCCCCGGCGAAAGCACGATCCGCGGGACAAGCGCATCAAGGAACTCGAGAGGGAGATCGCGAAGCTGAACGAGGACTTGGCGCGCACCTCCCGCGACCGAGACCGCTGGAAGCGACGTAGCGAGAACCTCAAGAAGCAACTCGATGAGGCCCGCCGCGCCGCCAAACGGCAGGCTGCACCCTTCGCCAAGGACCGGCCGCAAGGGTCCGGCAAGCCGCCCGGCCGACGGCCCGGGGCGGAGTACGGGCGACAAGGTTCGCGACGCTGCCCGCCGAGGGTCGACGAGACCTACAGGGCGCCGGTGCCGACGGCGTGTCCCGACTGCGGTGGTGCCGTCGAGGTGACCCGCGTAGCCTCGCAGTATCAGGAAGAGCTCCCCCGAGTCCGCCCCATCGTGCGCCGCTTCGACATCGAGGTCGGCCGCTGTTCGCGGTGCCGGCGGCGCGTGCAGGGCCGCCACCGCCTCCAAATATCCGACGCCCTCGGGGCGGCTGCGGTGCAGCTCGGCCCCGGGCTCGCCTCGCTCGTCGTCGAGTTGCACACCGAGATGGGCATGCCGCTGGCCAAGGTCGCCGGCCTGCTGCGGACGAGGCTCGGCGTGCAGGTCACCACCGGTGGCCTCGTCGGTTTGCTGCATCGAATCGCCCGGGACGCCACGCCGGTCTACCACGAACTCTGCCGGCAGGTCCGCAACGCGCCGGTAGTCACGCCGGATGAAACGGGCTGGCGCGTCGACGCGAAGCCCTTCTGGCTGTGGACGTTCGTTACCCCGGACACCACCGTCTACTCCATCTGCCCCGGCCGCGGGTTCGACGATGCGGCCACCGTGCTGGGCGCCGACTACGCCGGCGTGCTCGTACGCGACGGGTGGCAGGTGTACCGGTGCTACAAGGGTTCCTTGCATCAGAGTTGTATCAATCACCTGCTACAACGCTGCCAGGAGCTACAGCGGAAACACCCCTACAGCCCCTGGGGCCCGAAGGTCAAGGCCGTTCTCCAGGCCGGCCTCGACGTGCGGGACCGCTGCCGGAACGGCGAACTGACCCGCCATGGTCTCGCCTCGCTCCGCGGTCGGCTCGAGGCACGGCTCGGTCGGCTGATCGACGCGCCGCCACCGTTGAAAGACGCCAAGCGCTTTGCCAAGCACCTCGCCAACGAATTCCCCGCCGTGTTCCTCTTCCTGCGGGACCCGTCGATCGACGCCACCAACTGGCGGGCCGAACGGGCCATCCGACCCGCGGTGGTCATCCGCAAGGTGTGCGGCGGCAACCGCACCCGCAAGGGTGCCGACACCCAGCAGGTACTTTCGACCGTGGTGCGTACCGTCCGTCAGCGCCGCCTCGACCTGCCAACGCTGACGGCCGAGATGCTGCGCGCCCCCGAGCCCGCCATTCCCGAGGCCTTCGGGCTTCCGCCGCCGCCCGCGTAGCCCGGGGGACAGCCGCACTGCCGCTTTCAGAAACGCGCCCCGTTCCCGCGGCTCGGCGCCGTCGCGCGGCACGCGCCGATGCGGCGGTCCTGCCCCGTGCAGTGCCCGATGGGGCCCGAAGCGCCCGGCCGCCGATTTGATCGACCACGTCTGACCGGCCGCCGATGGCCCCGTCGCCTGTCACGTCACGCAGCCCGGTGGTCGTCGCAATCGCCATGAAACCAACGCGTCAGCCGAGCCAATCTCCGCGCGACTCCAAGATCCCTACTCCTTCAAGCTGATCTCAGCCCGTACGGACCCGGTAAACGAATACGAACTAACGGATATCCAGCAGTTTGTCCAGATCTGTCAAACACTCGGCGACCGGCCATGGGCTGTTCGAGCATCGCGCCTCTTTCTTTGCACCCGGCCTCCATCCTACTTCGACATCGCTTGTCGATGGCTGTATCGCTCCGAACGGACCGGCTTTGGGAGTGATGTCTTTATGCGACTACTTGCGCTCGTCAACGCGATCCGTGGCACGCAATATACTGATCCGGTTGGTCGCGTGATCGATGAACGCACGGTACGGATTCCCCCTGGCCCCCTCGACCTGCAACATTCCGTGCGAGACCCTCGGCTTATTCTCGGCAATCTGCTGTCATCTCCAGAGGCATTTGCTGGATGCGCAACCCCTGTCACCGGCTCGACCGTCGGCAGGCCCGTGCTCACGGTCGCTCGCTTGAGAGGCGTGACCCAAATCCTGGACGCCACTTCACGATTGGCTAGGCGCGAACCCGGACGACACAATCTGCTGATCTTGCCCGAACTGTCGCTGCCCCGCGACTGGTTTCGGCCCATCGCGAACTACATCGCGAGATGGGGACTATTTGGCTTGGTCGTGGGCCTAGAGTACCTGCACCATCGCGATCATCCCTGGGTTTTCAATCAAGCTTGGATTGCTATGCCTGGGCCATGGCAGTCGGCAGCCGCTTGGCCTTGGACCAAGTTGTATCCTGCCCGC
Source organism: Vicinamibacterales bacterium (assembly GCA_965204675.1). Taxonomy (GTDB): domain Bacteria; phylum Acidobacteriota; class Vicinamibacteria; order Vicinamibacterales; family UBA8438; genus JAJEEA01. Next base: position 1,354,438 of record OZ242003.1, on the reverse strand, counting down.
GTAGAGAGGCGGGAGCTGGAAATGCGTCGCGTCGGCTTTCCTCCGGTTACCCACGGTATGGTTCGGCCACGGACGGTGGTAGACAGCCCCTACGGTCGCTTATCTGTGCTGATATGCAGCGAGCTAATCGAAGCTGGCAGGCTCTCGGACTTGCTTGGACGCGTGGAACTCGTTGCTGTCCCCTCATGGAACCAGGACACCGCCTCCTACGATCACTTGATACAGACCGCCGGCGTGCAACTGAACGCGATCATCGCGGTTGCGAACAATGGCGAGTTTTCGGATTGCCGCGCGTGGGCTCCAAGGACGGACCGCTGGAGGAGAGATCTATGTCGGCTAGTGGAGCGAGGTGAGAACGACACTGTATTTGCCGATCTTCCCTTAGCATCGCTGAGGGCGTTTCGCCGCACTGGTCTCGACGGGCTTCGCCAAGCTATTGTCCGTCCGCGAGCCCCCCAGAAGCCGGAATGGCGGCCGTTGCCGCCCTATTGGCCACGCTACCGAAACTGAAGCCGCTCCGCGCGAAACATGTCCAGGAGATTCACACAGCCAACATTGACAGCGGCACAAACGTCTGGAATCTTGGGCCTCTGCAAGCTACCGGTGCTGCGTTCCCCGGAGAGGACCGAACACCCCCGAACCTGCGCGAGAGCGATGACGAACGGATCGACACCCGACTTGTTTCGGCGGGTATCGAGCATGCGCTGATGGTCGCGGAGCAGACTCGTCACGGCATCCTGAATCGGACCATCTATGGCGACAATCGACTCGGGCCGAGCGTCGACCCACTCTCGTGCGCCGTCGTCCTTGCGTCCCAATTCCTCCACGACTTCATCGATGAACAGGAGCTGACCTTGGGCAGCGAGATTGCCCAACTGCTCCCATACCCCAGGAAACGTGTCCGGGGGATAGTGTCGCACCCACGCATCGAGAAAGGCACTGGTGTCGCAACTGTAGACGGCCATCGTGGTCAGGACGCGCGTCGTTGCATCTCGCCGCGCACCTCGTCGAGATGCTTCAGGCGCATGCCAAGAAAGTCCGCGACGTCGCTGGCGGAGATCATCTCCCTGTCGAAGCCCTCGAGGACGAGTCTCATGAAGGTCTGGCCGAGGGCGGCCATCGACACGCGGTGCGGCGGAACGAAGCCGTCCTGATCGGCCTCCTGCTTCTCGGCGTAACGTTGGCGAAGATGATCACGTCGTTCTCGGTAGAACGCTTGCGTCGTCAGACCGAACCGCACCATCCGAAGCAACAGAACTTCCTCGCTTGCCCCGCCGAAGCGCCGGCACAAACCGGACAGTTCGCGTTCTGACCAAGCGGCGCCATGCGCGTGACGAACAACGGGTTCGGACTTGCGAAGCTCGATCTCGGGAACGAGAATCCCCGCGGCAACGCGGTTGCAGAAGTCCTCCGTCTCTCTGTGAACTCCGCCGACGTCGCGTTCATCACACAGGCTGCTCTCGTGAAGGAGGACATGGACGAGCTCGTGAAGAAACGTGAACACTCGGCCTCGGGGGGCATCCCGAATATTGGCCACGGCAACCGGAAGGGGGCGCGCAGCAATGGAGAATCCGCGCATTTCCTTGAGGGCAATGCCCGTGGCCTGAAGGGCGAGAACGCCATGGGCCTCCAGGGTGGCTCTCCATTCGCCCAGCGCCGTGTACGGGGCGGCGCCCCATGCCGTCTGCTGGTCCGACGAAACGCCAAGCCACTTCCGGACTCGGGTGGCGACATCCTCGACGTTGTCATCGAGCGTCACGGCCACGGGGATCTCCGGCGGCGTTTCGTCGAGGTCCCCAAGGAGTTCGAGGGCAATTTCTCGGCGCTCCCACGCCTTCCGGATCTCCAGGCGCAGAGCGGGGGATTCCGTCGGGGCGACGCCCGGCAAACGGCGGAAGTCGCGCATCGGCTCGAAGCTGCGGGGTGGCTCCGGAAGGTAGAAGAGGGCCAGGGGACGGCGATACATCGCCGCGATCTTGCGGAGTTGGCCCAAGGTCGGCCGACGCTGGCCGCGTTCCTCCCATGCCCGAACGCGGTCCTCAGAGGTTCGGAGTCGCCGGGCGACGTCGGCAAGGGCATAACCGGCGTTGTCCCGAGCCCACCTGAGGACGTCCGGATTAGGGGTGGCCTCAACTCTCGGCATCGGTCAGAATGGTGGCTATCGCCTGGGTCGGGCGGGTTGCCGGCCGTGGCGGTGCGCTCCCGATGATCGCGCCCGGGCGAAGCCCCCGCCCCACCCTTCGCAGGTTATCACTCCCTGTCCTGATCGTCGAAGGTGCTCGACTGCGGTGGGTCGAGCCGGTCGCCCCCGACAGCATGCACGTTCCGGGCCGCGTCGCCTCCCTCCCGTCACCGTTACCGGCTTGCCGACTGGAGCGTCGGCGACGCCACCGCGGCGGATTCTCGTGGCAGGACCTGCGCGGGCTGAATCTACGGGGAGCCCGAAGAGCGGTGATCCGGGTCGATACGCACGCCTGACTGCCACTCCCATTCCTGATCGTCGAAGGTGCTCGACTGCGGCGCGTCCAGAAGCCGGTCGTCCCCGGCCGCATGCATTCGCCGCGCCGCGTCCGCCCAGCCGGCTCGTGGCGGCCGGGCGACGGCAGCGCCGCCGCGATCCGGCGGGGCGTTCTCCATGGGTCCTACGGCGCTGGCACCTGGAGGTCGGGCATGGGCTCGGCGGCGAAGAGGCGGTGGGCGGGCTTGGCCATCAGGCGGGCCCAGCGGGTGGAACGCGACACGCGGGCGCTGTCGGTGGAGAGGCCGGTGTTGGCGAACATCTGGCGGTAGAGCTTCGAGACCAGGATGAAGGCGAGGCGGGCCTTCAGCGACTTGACGACCGACGAGCGGCGCCAGGCCTCCCTGACGCTGTAGAAGTTGTCCCAGACCTGCTGGGTGTGGACGCGGATCTCCTCGCCCGACATCACCGGATGGGGGGTCATCAGCTTGGGCCGCTTCGACTGCGGGATGAGCCAGTGGCGCGAGATGGGGATGCCGTCGACGTGCGGCATGTTCTCGGCGTTCTCCTGCTCCCACCGCTCGAAGTCGAGGGTGCCCGGGAACGGCGTCAGGGTCACGAACTGCGCGAAGGTGATGTCGGCGCGGCGCGCGAGGTCGAGGGTCGCCTGGAAGGTGCTCGGGCGGTCGCTGGGCAGCCCGAAGATGAACGAGCCCAGGACGTGCACGCCGTGCGCCTTGAACAGCTTCAGCCGCTCGACGAGCTCCTCGCCCGCGAGGTTGAAGTCCTTGTAGACGTCCTTGAGGCCGTCCGGGGTCACCGCCTCGACGCCGACGAGGGCGCCGTAGATGCGGGCGCGGCGCATGGCCTTCAGGAACTCGGGGTCCTCGGCCGCCTCCATCGTGATCTGGGTGTAGAACACGAGGTCCTTCGGCAGCTTCTCGAGCTGGGCCATCAGCTCGAAGCGCTCGTCGCGCAGGGCCTTGAGCTGCTCGTAGCGGGTCTTGTCCTCGCGCCGGTCGGCCATGCGGAGGTCTTCGAGGGTGACGGGATAGAAGTTGTCGTCGGCGAGGGCGATGAACCGGAACCCCATGCGCCGCAACTCGACGATCTCCTCGACGACGGGGTTCACCGGCCGCTGGCGCGGCTTCTGCCCGTCGGTGCGCCACACCGAGCAGAACGAGCAGTGCTTGGGGCAGCCCCGCACCGTCTGCACCGACGCCCACATGTAGTCCTCGCGATTGAGCAGGTCCCAGCGGGCGGGCTTGAACCGGCCGGCGTCGACCTGGCCGGCGTCGTAGATGCGCTCCGGCTCGCCCCGGGCGCAGTCGTCGATGACGGTGCCCCAGGCGAGGTCGCCGTCGCCCTTGACCACCGCGTGGGCGCCCCCGCGCTCGTGCGCCTCTTCCGGATAGAGCGTCGCGTGGATGCCGCCGTACACGACCCACGCCCCGCGCTCGCGCGCCCGCTTGCCGAGGGCGTAGCCGACCAGCGCGTTGCCGGTGTGGATGCCGACGCCGACGACGTCGCCGGGCTCGATCCGGCTGTCGTCGAACGGCTCGAGGCACTCGTCGACCACGATCGGATCGCCCCACTTGCGGGGGGTCGCGGCCGCGAGCACGTACAGCCAGCGGGGGGTGATGACGGATACGCCGAACGAGAAGTGACTGGGGTTGACGATGAATACGCGCACGGTGTCCCTTCCTGAGGACCTGAAATTGTAGTCTGCCGGGGCGAACCGCGACAAGCTCCATTCGGTCCGGCGCAGACCCTCACGGCGCGGGCGCGACGGTGACGGCGACCCGGTTCGACGCGTCGAGCTCGCCGTCTCCGGCCCACAGCTCGAGCTCGTAGCGCCCCGGGGCATCGAACGAGGCCAGCGTGCGCGGCTCGTCCGGCGCGCTGAACGTCACCTCGCCGGGGCCGCTCAGCATCCGCCACCGGCTCACCAAGTCCCCGTCGCGGGGCAGCCCCTCGTCGCGGACGCTGCCGAAGAGCTTCAGCTCCTCCCCGATCGCCGCCGACACCTCCGGCGGGGCGCCCCCGGGACCGTTCCGCAGCCCGAGGAACCGCACCGTGGGCGACCGGTTGAGGCAGACGCCGCGGGGCGCCGCGGCCGGATCGACGTCGCGCATCAGGCGGCCCATCGAGCGCTCCTCGAACTCCCAGTTGTACTGCAGCATGTCCTCGCTGGTGGCGGTCGTGACGCCGGCATGGTCGAGCGTCCATCGCAAGCCGCCCGCGAAGTCGGGGCCGAGGACCATGATGCACTGGAACCGGTGGTGCCCGGGCAGGAACGTCGTCGGCTGCCCGCGGTCGGCGGCGGCCGGCTCGAACCGGTTCCGCGGGCCGGGGGGCACCGTCACCGGCTCGAAGTTGTGGCTGAAGTAGGCGAACGACAGCACGTACAGCCCGTCCTCGGTGACGGTGAACCCGTCGTACACCGGATAGACCGGCTCGTTCTGCGCGAGCGCGGCGGGCGCCCCCGGGCCGGCGGCCACCGCCGCCGCGAGCAGGAGCACCGCCGGCAGCCCCGACGAGAGACGCGTACTACCGACGGTCATGTCGTTCCTTCTCCCTGGATCCTTCATGCCGATCGAACCATTTATCACGAGGGCGCGATCCGCCACAAGCGGCGGCCGCCATCGGCGGGCGCCCCGACGGTGGATTTCGCGGGCGCAGTTCCACTAGACTGGACGGCACCGGTTCGGTTGGTCCCTGCTGGAGGTCATCACCATGCGCGTCGTCCCGACACGCGTCGCCGCTGCCGTCGCCATCGCCATCGCGGCCGGTCTGCTCGGCCCCAACGCCGCCGCCGCGGGTCAGGCCGAGGACGGCGCCACCTTCACCCGCGACGTGCTGCCGCTGCTGCAGCGCTCGTGCCAGAAGTGCCACCGGCCGGGCACCGGCGCGCCGATGTCGTTGCTGACCTACGAGGAGACGCGGCCCTGGGCGCGGGCCATCCGCGACCGCGTCGTCGCCCGCCAGATGCCGCCGTGGCACATCGACCGCGGCATCGGCGAGTACGTCGCCGACCCGTCGCTGAGCGACGCCGAGATCGCCACCATCGTCGAGTGGGTCGCGGCCGGCGCCCCGCGGGGCAACCCCGCCGACGCGCCCCCGCCCCTCGAGTTCGCGGCCCTCGACGAGTGGACCTACGGCGAGCCCGACCTCATCGTCCAGATGGAGAAGGGCTTCGAGATTCCCGCCGAGGGCCCCGACTTCTACCCGTCCGAGATCGTCGACCCGGGGCTGACCGAGGACCGCTACGTGAAGTGGGTGCAGATCATCCCCGAGGCGTACTGCTGCGTGCACCACTCGCACGTCTACGTCAGCGTGCCCGAGACGGTGGAGGACCGCGACGAGTTCCGGCTCGGCATGGGGTCGAACACGCGCGAGATCGACCTCATCGAGTACGCCATGGGCAGCACCGGCCAGTACTATCCCGACGGCACGGGGCGGAAGCTGCCGGCGGGGGGTCTGTTCCGGTTCGCTCCCCACTACCACCCGTGGGGCGAGGAGACCATCGACCGGCAGAAGGTCGGCGTGAAGTTCTACCCGAAGGGGCAGGTGCCCGAGCTGATCGTCACCGCCCACCGCATCCGCACCGGCATCGGCCACGACTGGCGGCTGAACCGCGAGGCGGTCGAGGACCGGCTGCTCGCGGCCGGCTACGACCTCCCCCTGCACGCGGACCGGATGCCGACGGGGCTCCTCATCGACGACAACACCCTGAACGGGGTCGCCTTGCTGAGCATTCCGCCCAACACCGTGGCGCGCCACGAGCGCTTCTGGCCGCTGCCCCAGGCGGCGCTGATCCTGAGCTTCCAGCCCCACATGCACTTCCGGGGCAGCCGGATGCTGCTCGAGGCGATTCACCTCGACGGCCGCCGCGAGGTGCTGACCGACGTCGTCAACTACGAGCAGACGTGGCAGATCGTCTACGCCTACGACACGCCGCACGTGTTCCCGAAGGGCACGATCCTGCACACGGTGTCGTGGCACGACAACACCGCCAACAACCGCCACAACCCCGACCCCTCGGGCTGGATCGGCTGGGGGTCGCGGACCATGGACGAGATGGGCCACGGCTGGACCGACGTCGCGTTCATGACCGACGAGCAGTACGAGCGCTACCTGGCCGGCGAGACCCTGCAGCGCATCGAGACCGACGACGACGAGTAGACCGCGCAGACCCGGCGGGGCGGGCGCGGGCAGTGCCGCACGGCGGCGATTCCGGGCTATCATCGGGGAACCTCGACGAAGACCGACCCCAGCGATGGGCCGCCGCATGCTCGCCGTCGTCTGCTGTCTCGTGGGAGGACTCGCGATCCAGCCCGCACCATCCGCCCAGCCCCACCAGGGGCTGACCGCGGTGGCCGGCCTCGAAGTCGGCCACCATACCCTCGCCGCGCGCCCCACCGGCTGCACCGTGGTGCTGGCCGAGGCGGGCGCGGTCGCCGGGGTCGACGTCCGGGGCGGAGCCCCGGGAACTCGCGAGACCGACCTGCTCGACCCTGCCAAGACCGTTCAACAAGTACATGGGATCGTCCTTGCGGGAGGCAGCGCGTTCGGGCTGGACGCCGCCGGCGGGGTGGTGCGATACCTGTCGGAGCGCGGCATAGGCTACGACACTCGCGTCGCGAGAGTCCCGATCGTGCCGGCGGCGATCCTCTTCGACCTCGGTGTCGGCGACCCGACGATTCGACCGGGCCCCGACTGCGGCTACCGGGCCGCCGCGTCCGCCACCGCGGGCCCGGTGGCGGAGGGCAACGTGGGGGCGGGGGCCGGCGCAACCGTGGGGAAGCTGGGCGGAGCGGCGCGGGCGATGAAGGGCGGCGTCGGATCCGCGGCGATCACTGTCCCTGACGGGCTCGTGGTGGCCGCGTTGGCCGCGGTCAACGCCATCGGCGACATCGTCGACCCCGCGACGGGCCGGGTGGTGGCGGGGGTGAGGACCGCCGACGGCGAGCGCCTCGCCGACGCGCGCACCCTGCTGCGGGCGGGAGCGGGCGGCGGCGGGCGGCCCCGCGAGAACACCACCCTCGGCATCGTCGCCACCAACGCCACGCTGACCCAGGCGGAGGCGACCGCGGTGGCGCGGATGGCCCACGACGGCCTCGCCCGGGCCATCGTCCCCGCCCACACGCCCGCCGACGGTGACGCCATTTTCGCCCTCGCGACGGGGCGGCTCGACGGGCCGGTCGGCGTCGGGACCGTCGGCGCCCTCGCGGCGGAGGCGATGGCCGAGGCCATCGTGCGGGCGGTGCGCGCGGCCGACGGCATCCCCGGCTACCCCGCCGCGCGGGACCTCGCGGCCAGTCCGTGATCCGGTGAACCTCTACCTCGCCGTCATCCTCGCCTACGCGGGACTGCTCATGGCGGTGGGGCTGTGGCACGGGCGGCGGGTCGCGGGGCCGGGCGACTTCTTCGTCGCGGGCCGGCGCCTGGGCCCCGGGCTTCTCTTCACCACCCTGCTCGCGGTCAACATCGGGGCCGGATCGACGATGGGGGCGGCCGCCCTCGGCTACCGCGACGGCCTCAGCGCGTGGTGGTGGGTGGGGTCGGCGGGCATCGGCTCGCTCTTCCTGGCGTTCTGGGTGGGCCCCCGGCTGCGGCGCCTCGCCGAGGCCCACGACCTGCACACCGTCGGCGACTTCCTCGAGCACCGTTACGGCCCGGAGGTGCGCGCCCTCATCGCGGCCCTCCTGTGGGTGGCCACCCTCGCCATCCTCGCGGGACAGATCATCGCGATGGGGGCGGTGCTCCACGCCGTGAGCGGGCTCGACCCGTGGGTCGGGTCGCTCGTCGGGGGAGCCGCGGTCACCGTGTACTTCACGGCCGGGGGGCTGCTGACCTCGGTGCGGGTCAACGCCGTCCAGCTCGTGGTGCTGCTGGCCGGCTTCCTCGTCGTCAGCCCCCTCGTCCTGACCTCGGTGGGTGGGCTGTCGCACGTGCTCGCCGAGACCCGCGAGATCGACGGCTACTGGAACCCGTGGCGGGGCGGCGGCTCGGGCTGGTTCCTGCTCGCCATGATCGGCCCGTCGTTCATCGTCTCGCCGGGCATCCTGCAGCGGGTCTACGCGGCCCGCGACGACCGCGCGGTTCGGGTGGGGGTGGGGCTCAACGCCGCCGCCCTCCTCGTGTTCGCGGCGGCCCCGGCGCTGCTCGGCATGATGGCGCGCACCGTGGCCCCCGACCTCGACGACCACAACCTGGCCCTGCCCACCGTGCTCATCGAGACCCTGCCGCCGCTCCTGGGCGCCCTCGGGCTCGCGGCCGTCTTCTCGGCGGAGCTGAGCTCAGCCGACGCCATCCTGTTCATGCTCGCCACGTCGCTGTCCCGCGACCTCTACGCGCGGTTCCTGAACCCCGGGGCCAGCGACGCGCGCGTGCTGCGGGTCGCCCGCGGCGCCGCGGTGGCGGGCGGGGCAGGGGCCACCGCGCTCGCCATCGCGCTGAGCTCGATCATCGCGGCCCTCAGCATCTTCTACACGGTGCTGACGGTGACCCTGTTCGTGCCCCTCATCGTGGGGCTGTACGTCGGCCGGGTGCGGACGCCCGAGGTGTTCGCCTCTATCGCGGCCGGGGTCGCGGTGTTCGCGGCGGTCCGGCTCGCGGCCGGTGAAGGCGGCATCGCGGGGCTGAGCCCGGCGATGCTCGGCCTCGGGGCGGCGCTCGCCGCAACCGCCCTGGTGATGGCGGTGCGCCGCCCGGCGGCGGAAAGCTCACGGGGAAACTGATCGCCGGGGCGCCTGACGTACCGAGGCGCCGGCTCACGGAAGGGCTGATCGCCGTGGGCGCCTGACGTACCGAGGCGCCGGCCCGACGGTGAGCGCGGCGCCGACCAGCACGACGACCAACCCCGGACCGCGCCTGATCGCGCGTGGCGGAGAGCTACCGGGCTCCCCGCGCGGGATCGGACCGGACTCCCCGCGGGATCGGAGACCGCGGGATCGGAGACGCGGGCGGCTGGCGAGAGGCCGCCGTCGAGCCCGCCGCAGTATCATCCCCCGAGCCTCCGGTCCCGAATCCCTGTACGACGGGCGCGGCGCGTCAGCCGGCGGAGCACTCGAAGCGAAGGCGTCGACCATGTCCAACCCCAACGCACCGACCAGCGACTACCGGGCGCTCCTCATCCTCGCGGGCGCCACCGTCCTCATGGCCGTGGTCCACCTGCTGCCGACGCCCGCCCCCCTCGAGCGGGCGGGCGAGCTGATCCCGCTGACCGCCGAGGGCAAGACCTGCCTGGCGATACTGCTCTTCGCGGTCACGCTTTGGGTCGGCGAGGCGATGCCGTTCGCGGTCACCTCGCTGCTCGTCGTGATACTGATCGCGGCCTTCGGCATCACCGACTTCGCGACGGCGGTGAACGCCGGGTTCGGCAACCCCCTCATCGTGTTCTTCATCGGGGTCCTCTTCCTCTCGACCGGGTTCACGTTTTCGGGGCTCGGCACCCGCATGGTGCTGCACGTGCTGCTGCGGGCGGGCACGCGGGCCGACCGGGTGCTGCTCGGCTTCCTCATCGTGGGCGCACTGCTCTCGATGTGGATCACGGACATGGCCGTCGCCGCCGTCATGCTGCCCCTCGGCGTCGGGGTGCTGAAGGACGCCGGTCTCAAGCCGCTCCAGAGCAACTACGGCCGGGCCCTGATGATCTCGTGCGCCTACGGCCCCCTCATCGGGGGCATCGGCACCCCCGCCGGCACCGCCGCCAACGTGCTCGCCCTCAGCTACCTGGAGGAGATCTCCGGCGTGACCGTCTCGTTCGGGCAGTGGATGGTGCTCGGGGTGCCCGCCGCCATCCTGATGATCCCGGTGGGCTGGTGGCTGCTCCTGCGCATCTTCCCCCCCGAGATCGAGACCCTGCCCTACGGCGAGGGCGAGATCGAGGCCAAGCTCGAGGCCCTCGGCCCCCTCAAGCCGGTCGAGCGCAAGACCCTCGTCATCTTCGCGCTCACCATCACCGCGTGGCTCGTCACCCCGTGGCTCGCCGACCTGACCGGCGGCCTCGTCGACCCGCCCGTCCAGGCGGTGGCCCTCGCCGGCGGCCTCACCCTGTTCCTCCCCATGATCCGGGTCATGTCGTGGAAGGAGGCCCAGGCCAATATGGACTGGGGCGGGGTGATGCTCATCGTCGCCGGCCTGTCGCTGGGGCTGATGGTGTTCGAGACCGGCGCCGCCCGCTGGCTCGCCCAGCTCCTGCTCGGCAACCTCATCCTCATCCCGCCGGTGCTGCGCCCCTTCGTCATCGTCCTCGCGGTGGCGGCGCTCCACCTGCTGTTCTCGAGCAACACCGTGACCGGCTCGCTCATCATGCCGATCCTGCTCGCCCTCGCCCTCGACCTCGGCCTCGACGCCTGGACCATCGCCGCGCCGGCCGCCTTCACCTCGACGCTGGCGTTCATCCTCGTCACGGAGAGCCCGACCAACGTGCTGCCCTACTCGGCGGGGTACTTCTCCATCCGCGACATGGCCAAAGTGGGCATCTGGATGACGCTCGGGGCCGCGGTGTGCGTGACGGTGGCGATCACCGTGGTGGGGCTGTTCGGGGGGTGAACGGGCACGGCCGGGACCCCTCATGACCAAGGCATTCGACAAGATCGCGGCGGGGCTCGACGATGCACGGGCCTACCTCGACGGCGACCGCGTCGGGTTCGCCGTGCATCGAGTCGAGGTGCCCGATCCCGATGTCGTCGCGATCAGGACCAAGACGGGGCTGTCGCAACCCGCCTTCGCTTGCAGCATCGGCATCCCGCCGGGCACGCTCGAGAACTGGGAGCAGGGCCGCCGGCGCCCGGAGGGGTCCCGCGCGCGTGCTGCTCGCGCTGATTGACAAGCGGCCGTCGATCGTCCAGGAAGAGTTGGGCTGCTGACGACGTCGTCGTCAGCAGCCCGCCGGTCGGTTCACCGCGTGGCGGAGCAGACCGGCGGCGCCTCGTAGTCGAGCCCCAGCAGGCGGAAGTAGTTCTCGCCGAGGGCGATGTTCCGGAAGGCCTCGTCGTCGAGGTGGCCGAGGATGCGGCTGTTGACCTCGAGCTCCTCGCGGTAGACGTCGAAGTCCTTGTCGCGCGACGCGAGGAAGTCGGTGCCGGGGAGAATGCGCGCCGAGTGGGCGTTCAGGAACGGCACGTAGGCCGCGCGGCCCTCCGGGGTCGAGAAGTAGGCGTCGTCGAGGACCCGCCACGTGATGTCGAGCATCAGCCTGGGGTAGCGCTCGAGCATCGACGCCATCAGCTCGGCGTGCCGCGCCGGGTCCATGGTGGTCAGCTCGCGCGACAGCCCCATGTGGACCCAGACGATCGGGTTGTCCGGATAGGTGTTCAGCACCTGCTCCATCAGCGGCAGGTAGAGGGTCGGCTCGTCGTCGCTCCCGAGGTCCGCGTGGATGGCGATGGGAATGCCGCGCTCGCGCAGCACCGCCATGAAGCCGGCCCAGCCGTCGATGGCCTCGGCCGGCACCGGCCCCCGCCCGTTGGCGAAGACCGCCTGCTTGACCAGGTTGACCTCGCCCATCCATCGGAAGAGGCCGGGGTACTCGTCGTCGAGCAACGCCATGCCGTCGAGGACCGAGTCGGGGTCCGTGAGGTCCGGGAAGGTCATGGCCAGCGTCAGGTGGAGGCCCTCGGGCGTCTTCACCACGGCGTTGGCGGCGTTGACGAAGTCGTTCCTCAGGGTCGGCGCCAACGGCGTGCCGGGGCAGTCGAGGTAGTAGGTGCACGAGGACGACGCGGGCAGCATCTGGCCGATGCCGTAGACGTTGGCGAACAGGACGCCGGTCGCCTCGAGGTACTGCACGATCTCCTCGAACGGGACGGCGGGCCCGCCGAAAGGCCGGAAATGGATGTGGCTGTCGACGACCGTGGTCTGCGGCTGCACCGACCGGTCGTAGCACGCCGCGCCGTCGCCGCGGAAGGCGTCCAGGGTCAACGGGGCCGCCGCCGCAGCCGCACCGGGCTGGGCCAAGGCGGCCGTTGGCGCCGCGACCCACGCCAGGATCAGGCCGGCCATGACCGTACCGACACCCACGAGCCACCCTCTTTCGCTCTTCATGCGGGACAGCGTACCACGTGACACGTCCGCCACGGAGCCTGCAGCACCCGAGACAGATGGTCGCGGTCAGGGATGGTCCTGTCGCTCATCGGCAGGCTGGACGAGAAGGTCGGTGAACATCCGGATCGCATCCGACACGTCGGTTGGCGGCAGGGTCCCGTTGACGCGCCGACGCTCGATGCCGGGCTGGACAGGGGCGGAGACAGCCGCGAATCGGATGAACCCGGAGGGCAGGAACTTCAGGGCGAGCATCCCGTCCTCGGGAACACGCCACTCCGCCTGGACGAAGCCCTCCGGGCCGACGCCGAGGCGCGGCCTCGGCAAACGCGGCTCGTTCAGGAGAAACGACGCCAGTCCTCGTAGCGACTCGATGGGGATGCCGGGCTCTTCAGGGTCGTCGTCGACGAGTCGTTGCAGGTGAACGAGCCGGGCGGCGATCGCGCCGTGGCCCGATAGCTCCAGAGCGGTTGCGACCTCCCGATGGTCGCCCGCCGCCTCGACGAGCGCCGCCGATCTCGATGTGCTTCGGCTGCCAGGGGCCGGTCGAATCTCCGCGACGGGGACGCTACGCCGACACAGCACCACGGTCTCGCCGTTCTCGACCGATTCGAGACAGTCGGCGAGCCCGTGGTCGGCATCCGCCACGTCCACTCGAATCATGCCTCGATCATAGCTCCGTTCCACCTACGGATCCGGGCCGTGCGGCGCCCCCCTTCGCACCTCCGGACGGCCGCATCAGGCCCCCGCGCCGAGCTGGACCCGGTTCCGCCCGTTGGCCTTGGCCGTGTAGAGCGCCCGGTCGGCCCGTTCGACGAGCGAAGCCGGCGTGGTGTCGGCCCCCGACACCGCCACCCCGAAGCTGGCCGTGACGCGGAGGCCGGCCGGGCGCGGCGAGACCGCGTCGGGCCAGTAGTCCTGGACCCGCCGCCGGATCCGGTCCGCGCTCTGGCACGCGCCGGCGGCGGCGGTGCGGGGCATCACGATGGCGAACTCGTCGCCGCCGAAGCGGGCGCAGAGGTCGCCGGCCCGCACCGAGTCGTCGAAGATGGCGGCCAGCCCCTTGAGGACGGCGTCGCCGGCGGGGTGGCCGAGGGCGTCGTTCAGCGACTTGAACCGATCGACGTCGATGGCGACGAGGGCCACCGGCTCGCGGTGCCGGCGTGCCCGGTCGAGCTCTTCGCCAAGCCGCGCGTCGAGGCCGCCGCGGTTGAGGAGCCCGGTGAGGGGATCGACGGCTACCACCTGCTCGAGGCGGTTCTTGACCTTCTCCACCCGCTCGTAGGCGAGGGCGAGGGCGGCCGTCGCGGCCAACCCCTGCACCGCCGCCAGATCGGCCCCGTCGAACGGCTGCCCGCCGGCCCGGTCGGCCAGGGTGATGGCCCCGAGCGTCGAACCCCGGGCCACCAGCGGCACCGAGATGCACGAGCCGCCGCGAGAGGGAAACCACGGTTCCCCCGGCTCGGCGGCGGCATCGGACACGAGGTGGGGCCGCCGGGTCGCGAAGGTCCGCCCGGTGATTCCCGCGCCGGGCGCGATCACCGAGCCCGTGGCGGGCGCGGCGGGACCCCCGCGGGTCGCGGTGACCGTCAACCTCTCGCCGGCGTGGTCACCGACCGCGAGCACCGCCCGCCGCGCCGTCACGGCGCCGGCGATGGTGTCGACGATCAGTTGATGGAGGTCCTGGCGGCGGCTGGCCAGGGCATGGACGAAGCCGTCCACGTCGACGCCGCCCCGCTCGCGAGCTCCCCGGTCGACCGCCGATCCGCTCATGGCCTTCGTCGCTCCATGCGGTCATGGGAAGCAAGAGCCGTGCCCACGCACCGCGCGGTCCGAGGCCTAGCCGGCGGCCGCCCCCGCCGCCGCCTGCCCGGCGCGAGCGGCCGGGGCATAGAACGGCCGGTCGCCCTGGACGGTGACCCGGTAGCCGTGGCGGACCTCCGGGTAGTAGTCCCAGACGGCGTGGTGCTGGGTGCACCGGTTGTCCCAGAACGCGACCGAGTCGGCGCGCCAGCGGAACCGGCACTGGAACTCGGGGGCCGAGCAGTGGCGCACGAGGAACGCGAGCAGGGCGTCGCTCTCGGCCCGCTTGAGCTCCTTGAACCCGGTGGTGAAACCCTGGTTGACGTAGAGGGCGGACCGGCCGGTCTCGGGATGGGTGCGCACCGCGGGGTGCTCGGCCGACGGGTAGACGCCGTCGCGCAGGTTGTCGCCCCCGTAGCGGCCGATGTAGTACTGCCGGCCCTCGTGCACCGCCGTCAGCTCCTCGAGCAGCCGCTGCATGCGGTCGGAGAGGGCCTCCCAGGCGGCGTACATGCTGGCGAACAGGGTGTCGCCGCCCGACGGCGGCGCCTGCTCGACGCGCAGGATGCTCCCCATCGGGGGATCGACGTCGCACGAGACGTCGGAGTGCCACAGCTCGCCGGACACGAACTTCGAGTCGCCGTCCGCGTGCACGACCAGGATCTCGGGATGCTCGGCGTCCTTGGGGGCGGCGGGATGGACGTGCAGGTCTCCGAAGAGGCGGCCGAAGGCCTTGTGCTCGGGCCAGGTCAGCCGCTGATCGCGAAAGAAGAGCACCAGGTGCTTCATCAGCGCGGTGCGGATGGCGCCGACGGCGTCGGGGGCGAGCGACGCGCTCAGGTCGACCCCGGACACCTCGGCCCCGATGACCGGCGTCACCGGCTCGACCCGAATGTGATTCTGCAATGCGGACCTTCCGTCTTCCCGGGATCCGGGCCCCGTCTCCATTCCCGACCCACGGCTTCCGACAACCCGCGGCTTCCGACAGCGCGACTTCGACCGCCCGCGGCTTTCCGACCGCCCGCGGCGGCAGTCCCGCGTCGAACACGGCCCAACGCGGGGTTGCCATCATTCGACCGCCCGCGGCTTCCGACGCCCGCGGCGGCAGTCCCGCGTCGAACGCGGCGCGGCGTCCCGCCGCGGGACTGCCATCGTTGTCGGCATACCCGGGCGCCGCAGGGCGGCGTCCCGCCGCGGGGCTGCCATCATTGTCGGCGTACCGGGCGCCGGAGGCAAGCGGGACGGTCCGATCCGCTGTATCATGGCGGGTCTGCCGAGGTTCGCCGCAGGCCGGCGCGCGGGCGGTGGTATTCTTGCCCCGTCCGGCGGCGGCTCGCGGAGGGGGCCCTGGAAGACGGTGGCGGCTCGTCCTGTTTTCTTCCGACCCCGGCGGGCGGCAAACGTGATATGTACCCGGTTCTACGGCGATCACGCGGCCGGCGGCGTCGACGAGCCGCACCGGGGCCGCGCGCGCGTTCGTGACGCCGGAAGGGCGCTGCCACGCCCGGCCCTGTCGTGACTCCGGCCCGGGGCGACAGGGACAGACATCAAGGAGGCCTCCATGACGATCGTCCTGGCTCTCATGGCGCTGCTGGCGCAACCGCAGGCATCCGAGTCGACCCCGACCCTCGACTTCGAGTACTACAAGGCGAACGTGGAACCCATCTTCGTGGAGAGAAAGCCGGGCTTCACCCGCTGCGTGGTGTGCCACGCGGAGGGCGGCCGGGTCGGGTTCCTCGAGGAGATCGAGCGGGGCGCCGACGGCTGGACCGAGGAGCAGTCACGCATGAACTTCGAGAATCTCCAGCGGCTCGTCGTCCCCGGCGCGCCGCTCGAGAGCCGGCTGCTGATGCATCCCCTCGAGCGGGACGCGGGCGGCGACGAGTTCCACAACGGCGGGCGCCAATTCACCTCGCAGGAAGACCCCTGGTTCCAGACCCTCTCGGCCTGGGTGCTCGGGGAGACCGAGTAGCAACCGACGGGAACGCGCTTTACAGACCGACGGGAACGCGCTTTACAGAGAAGGAGTTCGAGCAATGGTCACGACACGCAGACTGGTGGTCCTGGCGGCGATCGCCGCCCTCGTCATCCCGGTCGCGGCGGCGGCGCAGACGGTCCGGATCATCCAGACCAACAGCGCCGGCGACAACGTGCACGTCATCGACCCGCTCACCAACGAGGTGATCGGCGTGATCCACGGGATCGAGCGCGCCCACGGGGCGGCGCCGTCGCCCGACGGCAAGAAGCTCTACGTCGCCAACGAGTCCGACGACACCGTCGACATCGTCGACATGGAGACCCTGGAGGTCACGAAGCAGGTCGAGCTCATCGGCCGGCCCAACAACATCGCCATCACCCCGGACGGCCGCAAGGTCTACACGGCCATCGCCGAGTCGCCGGGGGCGCTGCAGGTCCTCGACACCGAGACCGAGGAGATGACCGCCATCATCTCGGTGCACGGCGGCGTCCACAACACCTACGTGACGCCGGACGGCAAGTACGCCATCGCCGGCATGGTCGGCGGGCGCAACATCACCGTCGTCAGCACCGAGCAGGACTTCCCGGTGTGGACGACCTACTCGGACCTCGGCATCCGCCCGATGACCTTCGAGGTCAACGAGGACGGGTCGACGAAGCACATCTACGCCCAGCTCTCGAACTTCAACGGGTTCGGCGTGCTCGACTTCGAGACCCGCAAGTGGGTCGACCGCGTCGAGTACCCCGAGCTGCCGAACAACGAGCGGACCCCGGGGCACGGCGGCAACACCGCCCACGGCATCGGCGTCACCCCCGACGGCCAGTACCTGGTCGCGAACAGCAGCCTGAACAGCAGCGTGTACGTCTACAGCCTGCCCGAGCGCGAGCTCGTGGGCGGCGTCCGCGTGGGCCACTCGCCGAACTGGGTCACCATCACCCCCGACAGCAAGTACGCGTACATCTCGATGTCGGGCGACAACAACGTTGCCGTCATCGACATCGCGACGGTCGAGCTGGTGACCAAGATCGAGACCGGCGGGCAGGTTCCCAAGCGGAACGCGACGCTGATCGTCGACGACGACTAGAGTCGGCGAACGGGGCAGACGGGAGCCTCCGGGCTTCCCGTCTGTCGCCGGAGACCGAACCATGCGTGCGCTTCTTCTCGCGACGGGCGTCGCGCTCGTCGTCGTGACCGGGGAAATCTCGGCCGGCGGCCAGGCCGACGGCCTCTACACGTCGGCCCAGGCGGACGCGGGCGAGGGGCTGTACGACGACCAGTGCGTCTCGTGCCACGGCACCCTGAGCGCGTTCGTGCCCGAGATGGCCGCCCTGCTCGGCGACCACACGTTCAGGAACCGGTGGGAGGGCCGCTCCATCGGCGAGCTGTTCCAGTTGATCCAGGAAGAGATGCCGCAGGACGCGCCCGGCAGCCTGTCGAACGACGAGACCGCGAGCCTCGTCGCCTTCATCCTCGCCGGCAACCGGTTCCCCGCCGGAGACGTCGCACTCTCGAACGACCTCGATGCCTTGAACGACATCCCGTTCTCACCCTGACCACCTGATCGCCGGCGGCCGACCCTCCCGGGAACCCGTGGTGAAGCCCCGCGTCGCACCGCGCCCGGGGGGCGCCAGTCTGGAGCCGAGGCGCCCAAGGCCCAGGCTGCACGGCCTCGACCATGATCTCGACCCGCTTCCGACCATGATCTCGACCCGCTTCACCGAAATCTTCGGCATCGAGCACCCCATCGTGCAGGGCGGCATGCAGAACGTGGGCGTCGCCGAGCTCGTCTCGGCCGTCGCCGACGCCGGCGCCCTCGGGTTCCTGACCGCGCTGACGCAGCCCTCGCCCGAGGCCCTGACGCGCGAGATCGCCCGCACCCGCGGCATGACCGACCGGCCGTTCGGGGTGAACCTCACGATTCTCCCGACCCTGAAGCCGATCCCCTACGAGGAGTACGCGCAGGCCGTCGTCGAGTCGGGCATCCGGATCGTGGAGACCGCCGGCAACAACCCGCAGCGGTTCCTGCCCGCGTTCAAGGCGGCCGGCATCAAGGTCGTTCACAAGTGCACCTCGGTGCGGCACGCGATCAAGGCCGAGAAGATCGGCTGCGACGCCATCAGCATCGACGGGTTCGAGTGCGCGGGGCATCCCGGCGAGGACGACATCCCCGGGCTCGTCCTCATCCCGTGCGCGGCCGACCGGGTGAGCATCCCGATGATCGCCTCGGGCGGCTTCGGCGACGCCCGCGGCCTCGTCGCCGCCCTCGCCCTCGGGGCCGACGGCATGAACATGGGCACCCGGTTCATGGCCACCCGCGAGGCCCCGATCCACGACAACGTCAAGCAGGCGCTGGTCGCCGCCACCGAGCGCGACACCGCCCTCATCTTCCGCTCGTTGCGCAACACCGCGCGGGTGTTCCGCAACGCCGTCTCCGACGAGGTCAACGCCATCGAGGCCGGCGGCAACGCCACCATCGACGACATCAAGCACCTCGTCTCGGGCGAGCGCGGCAAGCAGGCCCTCGAGACCGGCGACACCGACGCCGGCGTCTGGTCGGCCGGCATGGTGGCGGGGCTCATCCACGACGTCCCCACCTGCCGCGAGCTCGTGGACCGCATCATGCGCGAGGCCGTCGCGATCATCGACGCGCGCCTCGCCGGCATGCGGCCGGCGGTTCCGGCGTCTGCGCTATAGACCGGCAACCGGCAACCCGCCCCGCGGGCCGCGGCCAGTGCTGCGTCATGGCTGAATGTTCGGGCACGGGTCGCTGTGATTCGTCAACGACTGCGCGCGGTAACCACGTCCGAGAGTTGGAACGTGACACGCCATTGGCACTAGCCGGCGACCGCGAACCTCCACCGCCAAGCCTCCCAATGCCAGTCGAATCGGCAGACAGCATTCATGGCGTGAATGCTATCGGGTCAACAAGATAAAGCTCGGGCTCGTGGCGTGGGTTGGCTGCGCATGCGCGCAACACCGCGCCGCTCTCGAGATCAACGGCGGCCGGGTCGGCCCGCTCGGCTCGCACCGCCTGAACGCACCCGGGAGCGCGCTCGTTCCAGGCGGGCCGGCACGCCGATGGCAGCGCGCACGGCGTCACCTTCGGTTGACTGCGGCCGGCGCGCGGCGACCCCGCACGGCCAGGCGACCAGGAGCGCACTTCCGGCGTCCCGCAGCACCACGTCGACCCGGCCGGCGCCGTGCTCGTGCAGCCACCGGACCGCCGCGGCCAGCCGGCACCGTGCGCCCGCCGTGTACCGGCCGAACGCCAGGAGCACCGGCCCGACCAGCACTGCGCCGCCCACGGCCCTCCGGCCCGGCGCCCGCCCCACCACGGCCGGCCCCGTCCCGAGCGCAGCCGCCAGCATCTTGCGCGCGTCGCACCGATGCCGCCGCCGGCCGTGTCGCCTCCTCACGTCGCACCCGTCGTCGAGATCTGTCGTGTCCTGCATGCGACTGATACACGCATTTTCCATGCCTGACCGATTCGCGACCGCGGATCGGCGGCCGGGCGCCGCGCGCACCCCGGTCCGCGTGCGCCAGGTGCCGCGAACCGTGTGTGGCATGATCGACGTGCCCGCTGACCGGTCTGACGACGACGAGGGCCGCCACGGCCGTCGAGCGGGACGGAGCGCAGCAGGGCACGACGTCGTCCCGCGCCGGCAACGAGGACCGCCACGGATGGCCACGGCCCACCCACGCATCCCCTACGGTGAAGCCGACATCAGGCGCATCCGCCTGAAGGGCTGGCTCTACGTCGACAAGACGCGGTTCCTCCGCCGGCTGGAGGAGGAGAGCTACGTCTTCCTCATCCGGCCCCGGCGCTTCGGCAAGAGCCTCTGGGTGTCGGTGCTCGAGAACTACTACGACCGCAGCCGCGCCGACGAGTGGGGCGCCGTCTTCGACGGTACAGACATCGGCCGGGAACCGACGGACGACCGCTCGCGCTACGTAATCCTGCGGTTCAACTTCTCGGCCTTCGACGACACCCTGGAGACGCTGCGGGAACGCTTCGAGACCTACTGCGCCATGGTGATCCGCCGCGCGCTGGAGCGCAACGCGGACCTGTTTCCCGACGCCGCGGTCCGGCGCATTCTCGCCCCCGCCGACGCCGAGGGCCGGCTCGGCGAGCTGTTCGCCTGGGCCGGCGACCACGGCATCCCGGTGTACTGCCTCATCGACGAGTACGACAACTTCGCCAACACGGTGCTGGCCTACCACGGCCGCGAGGCGTACGAGTCGTTCACGCACGGCGGCGGCTTCTTCCGCAACTTCTTCGCCACGCTGAAGGCGGGCGCCGGCGAGAGCGGCGGCGGCCTCGAGCGGCTGTTCATCACCGGCGTCTCGCCCATCACGATGGACGACGTGACGAGCGGCTTCAACATCGGCAAGAACATCAGCCTCAGCCCCGGGTTCAACGACCTGCTCGGCTTCACGGAGGCGGAGGTGCGGGGCCTGCTCGCCACCTACCGGGACGGCGGCGCCCTGAACCAGGACGTGGACACGGCGCTCGACGTGATGCGGGAGTGGTACGACGGCTACCGGTTCGCGGAGGAGGCCGAGGGCGCCGTCTACAACACCGACATGGTGCTCTACTACCTCAAGGAGGCCATTTCGACCGGGCGCGTCCCGCGGCGCCTGATCGACGTCAACGTGCGCATCGACTACGGCAAGCTGCGGCACCTGCTGGTGACGAGCCGGGAGGCCGGCGCCAAGCTGAACGGCAACTTCGACCTGCTGCGGCATGTCGCCGGCGAGGGAGGCGCCGACGCCGACGTCAATCTGAGCTTCCCGCTGGAGGAGCTCGTCGAGCCCGACAACTTCCTGTCGCTGCTGTACTACTTCGGCCTGCTCAGCATCCGCGGTTCGGCGAACGGCGCGACGCGGCTCGGCATCCCCAACCAGACGGTGCGGCGGCTGATGTACGGCTACCTGCGCGACGGCTACCGCGACGTCGGGGTCTTCTCGGTCAGTCACTACCGGTTCTCGAACCTGGTGCGGCACATGGCCTACCGCGGTGCGTGGCGGCCCGCGCTGGAGTACCTGGCCGAGGCGATCGGGGCGCAGACCGGCATCCGCGACTACCTGAACGGCGAGAAGGTGGTGCAGGCGTTCCTGGCCGCCTGGTTCAGCCTGGTCGACCACTTCCTGATTCACTCGGAGCGCGAGCTCGGCAAGGGCTACGCCGACCTGCACCTGGAGCCGTTCCTGGTCCGGTACCCGGACGTCCGCTACGGCTACGTGGTCGAGGTCAAGTACCTGAAGCGCGGCGAGGCGGCCGACGAATCGGCGGTGGCGTCGCGGCTCGAGGCGGCCCGGACGCAGTTGCGCGGCTACCTGGCCGACCCCGGTCTGCGCGGCCGCCAGCCGGGGGTGCGGCACGTCGGCCTGGCCGTGGTGTTCCACGGCTGGGAGCTGGCCGCCTGCGAGGCGGTGGGCGACGAACTCACCGGCGACGAGGCGTCTGCGACGTGACCAGGCACTGCGCCGTCGCCTTGACCAGGCACACCTTCGCCATGACCAGGCACATTGCACCCGTGACCAGGCACACCTGCACCGCAATTGGGCGTCACGCGCACCACCGTTTGACCAGGCACCTGCGCCGTGACCAGGCACCTGCCGTTGACCCGGCGGCGGCTGCGCCGTTGACCCGGCGGCAGCTGCGCGTTGACCCGGCGGCGGCTGCGCCGTGATCAGGAGCCTGCGCCGTAGAACGTGCAGACGTCTGGTCCGTGGGGAGTCCGGCGGTCGGCCTTGCGTGAAATCGGGAACGGTTCAGCGCCCGAACCGGATACAATGCGCGTGCCGTGGAGATCCGCTCACGGCCGCAAGGCGGCGGGTGGCGAGACTCCCGACGTGTCTCAGTCTGCCCGTTCGTTTCATCAAGCGTGCGTTCCGGCCTGGCGCCGGCTCCGGGAGGACCCAGTCGATGAACCCGATCCTGTTGGTGTTGCTCGTCACCGCGGGGGCGTTCCTGCTCCACATCGTGATGATCTTCGTGCTCGTCGGCAAGAAGAAGTAGGCCCCCGGGCGTCCACGCGGCCCCTGCGGCAGGGACGGGGCGGGCGCTATCCGCCCCCCAGCTCCACGCTGCGGCGGTAGGCGGCGGTGACCGCCTTGTTCAGCACGGTGCGGAAGCCGCCCTCCTCCAGTTGGTAGATCGCGTCGGCGGTGGTCCCCCCCGGCGACGTCACCCGGTTGCGCAGCTCGGCGGGGTGGAGGGCCGTCTCTCGGGCGTACACGGCGGCGCCGAGCACGGTCTGGATGACCATGTCGTGGGCGGCGGCGCGCGACCAGCCGAGGTGGACGGCGGCGTCGATCAGCGCCTCGATCAGCAGGAAGACGTAGGCGGGGCCGCTGCCGCTCACGGCGGTCGCCTTGTCGAGGAACGCCTCGTCGCCCACGTACAGGTGCTTCCCCAGCGCGCCGAGCAGGGCCCCGGCCTGCTCGCGCTGCTCGGCCGACACCGCCTCGGTCGCAGTCCACACGGTCATCCCCTCGCTGACCTGGGCCGGCGTGTTGGGCATGGTCCGCACGATGGCGTCGTGCCCGAGGCCGTCGGCGATGGACGAGATGCGCGCCCCGGCGATGATGGAGATGACCAGGGCCTCGGGCCGCAGCACCCCCCGCAGGTCGTCGCAGACCGCCGACAGCACCTGCGGCTTGATGGACAGCACCACGAGGTCGGCGTTCCGGGCGGCGTCCCGGTTGTCCCCGGTGGTGCGAACCCCGAACCGCTCCTTCACCGCGCCGAGCCGGCTCTCGTGGGGGTCCGACGCGGTGACCGCCTCCGGGGGGACGAGGTCGTGGTGCACGAGGCCGCCGATCATCGCCTCGCCCATGGCCCCCGCCCCGATGAACGCGCACGACGTGTTCCGCAACGCTGTCAACGAATCGCTCCTTCCTCGCCCGACCCTGCATCCCCAGGACCGCCGTCCGCGGCAGCGCCGGTCTCGGGCCGGTAGGTCCCGAAGCTCCAGAAATGCCCCTCGGGGTCGCGCGCCGCGTACTCGCGCGAGCCGTACTCGGTGTCCTCGGGCTCCATGACGATCTCCGCTCCCGCCGCCTTCGCCCGCGCGTGGTGGGCGTCGATGTCGTCCACCTGGACGTAGATCCCCTGCGTGACCGCGCCCACCGCCTTGGGGCTCTTCATGTTCATGAAGTCGTCCTGGGCCGTCCCGATCATGACCACGCTCCCCCCGTAGCGCAGTTGCGCGTGGGCGATGGTCCCCTTCGGCCCCGGGACGAGCATCTGCTTCTCGAACCCGAACGCCCGATGGAGCCACTCGAACGCGGCGGGGGCGTCCTCGTACCGCAGAAACGGAAAGAACCGCGTCCTGTCCTGCATCGATGCCCGTCCTCGCATCCGGCGCCCGCGTCTCGCGCTCGCCGTCCGGCGCCCGGCGGCGCCGTCCTCGATTATCGATCCGCCGGTGTTTCCGCCGATTCGCCAACGCGTCCCGATCAGGGCCGCTGGCGGCAGCCCCGGACACTCACGTGAACGCCGACGCACCGCCCCGCTGCACGCTTGCGCCTTGCGCCGTCCCCATCCCCGTCACGCGGCCGCCGCCGAGGCCGCCACGGGGGCGGGACTTGCGCCGTCCCCATCCCCGTCACGCGGCCGCCGCCGAGGCCGCCACGGGGGCGGGACCGGCGGGCCGGGTCCGGAAGAACAGGGCGAACAGCGCCAGCACCGCCGCCGCCCACACCGCCGGCACGATCCAGATCCGGCCCCACGCGTGGCCGGCCCCCTCCACGTAGAGATCGACGACGAGCCCCGACAGCCACGACCCGACGAACATGCCGACCCCGAGGGTCACGAACGCGATGAGGCCCTGGGCCGCCGCCCGCAGGTCCGGCGGGGCCTTCTCGTCGACGTAGATCTGCCCCGTCACGAAGAAGAAGTCGTAGCAGATGCCGTGGAGCAGGATGCCGCCGTAGAGCATCCACACCATCGCCCCGTTGTCGCCCCACGCGAACAGCAGGTAGCGGGCGACCCACGCGGCCATGCCCACGAGCAGCATCCCCTTCACCCCGAGCCGGCGGAAGAAGAACGGCATCGCCAGCATGAACCCGATCTCGGACATCTGCCCGAGGGTCATCTTGCCGGCCGCGTTCACCACCCCGATCTCGTTGAGGAACGGGTTGGCGAACGCGTAGTAGAACTGCAGGGGGACGCACAGCAGCGCGGAGCCGACCACGAACACCGCGAACGACGGCTCGCGCAGCAGGCGCAGGGCGTCGAGCCCGAGCACGTCCCGCGCGGTGACCCGGGCCGCCGCCCGCTTCGGCGGCGTGTGCGGCAGCAGCAGGCAGTAGAGCCCGAGGACGACGGAGGCGGCGGCCGCGATCTGCATCGGCCGCTGGGTGTCCTCGAGCCGCAGGAACCCCACCGCGAGGCCGGCCACGATCCAGCCGATGGTGCCCAGCACCCGGATGGGCGGGAACTCGCGGGCCGGCTCGGCCATCTGCCGGAACGACAGCGAGTTGGTCAGGGCCAGGGTCGGCATGTAGCAGAGCGCGTAGAGCAGCAGCACGCCGTAGACGGCGGGGAACGCGGTGCGGGTCGACGCGAGGAAGAGCACCGCCCCGCCCGCGACGTGCAGCCCCGCCAGCAGCTTCTCGGTCGCGAACCAGCGGTCGGCGACCATGCCGACGAAGAACGGCGAGATCATCGCGGCGACCGCCGTCGTCCCGAACACCAGCCCGATCTGCTGCCCCGGGAACGCGAGCGCCTCGCCGAGGTAGGTCCCCAGCGGCACCGACCACGCGCCCCACACGAAGAACTGCAGGAACATCATGACCGAGAGCTTCGCGCGGGTCAGTGGAGTCATCGGAACGGGTTCCGTATCCCGGCTTCCGCCGGCTGCAGGTCGCGATCGCGGGAGCTGCAGCCCTGCACGCCGATCACCGCCGGCGCGTCTCACGGCCGGCCGGGCCCGCGGACGGACATGGCACCGCCAACCGTGGCGGCCACGGCGCCGCGTGGTCCCGCCGAGGTAGTCCGCAGGATGCCGTACTATAATGCGCCGATGCCCGAAAGCAGGAATGCGGTCCCGAGACGCTGGAGAACGCCGCTGGCCGCGATCTGCGGCCTCGCCCTGCTCGCGGCGTCGAGCCGCGGGGCCGCGCCCCTCGCCGGCGAGACCGCCGGTCAGCCGGGCGGGGACCGGCCGCCCAACATCGTCATCATCACCGCCGACGACCTCGGCTGGGGCGACCTGGGGTCGTACGGGCACCCGAACATCCGCACCCCCCACCTCGACCGCATGGCGGCGGAGGGGCAGCGGTGGACGAGCTTCTACAGCCAGGCGCCGGTGTGCTCGCCGAGCCGGGCGGCCCTGCTGACGGGCCGCATCCACCTGCGGAGCGGGATGTTCGGCCGCCGGCAGGGCGTCTTCTTCCCCGACTCGCGGGCGGGGCTGCCGGCCGGGGAGATCACCCTGGCCGAGGCGCTGCGCGACGCCGGCTACGCCACCGGCATCGTCGGCAAGTGGCACCTTGGCCACCTGCCCGAGTACCTGCCGACCCGGCACGGCTTCGATTCCTGGTTCGGCATCCCCTACTCGAACGACATGGACTGGCGGGTGCCGTCGGGCCCCGGGCGCCGGGCCGCGATGTTCGACCCGCGGGTCGACTACTGGCACGTACCCCTCATGCGGGACGAGACGGTGGTCGAGCGCCCCGCCGACCAGCACACCGTCACCCGGCGCTACGCCGAGGAGGCGGTGTCGTTCATCGAGGCGAACCAGGACGGACCGTTCTTCCTGTACCTGCCCCACACGATGCCGCACATGCCGCTGTTCCGGTCGGAGGGCTTCCGGGACCGGAGCACGGCCGGGGTCTACGGCGACGTCATCGAGGAGATCGACTGGGCGGTGGGACAGGTGCTCGAGGCCCTCGATCGCCTCGGCCTCGCCGAGCGCACCCTCGTGGTCTTCACCAGCGACAACGGTCCCTGGATCAGCTACGAGACCCACGGCGGCTCGGCCGGCCCCTTGCGGCACGGCAAGGGGACGACCTTCGAGGGCGGCATGCGGGTGCCCGGCCTGTTCCGGTGGCCGGGGACGATCGCGCCCGGGGTGACGCAGGCCATCGGCTCGGCCATGGACCTGTTCACGACCGCCGTCGCCCTCGGCGGCGGCGCGGTGCCCGACGACCGGCCCATCGACGGCGTCGACCTGAGCCCGGTGCTGCTGGGCACGGGGCCTCCCCCGCGGGAGTCGATGGCCTACTACCGGATGGGCGAGCTGTTCGCCTTCCGGCTGGGACCGTACAAGGCGCACTTCACGACGCAGGGCCGCTACGGCCTCCCGCCCGAGCGGGCGGACCACGACCCGCCGCTGCTCTTCCACCTCGGGGAGGACGTGGGCGAGCGCTACGACGTGGCGGCCGAGCGCCCCGACGCCCTCGCAGCGGTGGTCGCGGCGGCCGAGGCGCATCGGGCGGGCATGACGGTGGCCGAGCCGCTCTTCGACCTGCGCGGGCCGGAGTAGGCACGACGCGGCAAGCAACCGACGCGGAGCTCCCGAAAGGAGACGGCCGGCGAAAGCGGCAAGCAGGATTCGGCGACACAGGAGAAGGCTCGATGGACACCGGCACCCGGCTTCGATTCCTCGTCCCGTGCGCGGCCCTGGCCGCCGTGTTGGCGCTCGCCCCCATGCCCGCCGGCGCCCAGTCGCGGGTGCCCGACGGCGAGTGGCACCACTTCGGCCGGGACGCCGCCAACACCAAGTACTCGCCGCTGGACGACATCACCGCCGAGAACTTCACCGACCTGGAGGTCGCGTGGCGATGGACGTCGCTGTCGCGCGCGGTGGCCGAGGAGCACGACCGCATCCGCCCCAGCGCCATGAAGTCGTCGCCGCTGATGGCGGACGGGCTGGTCTACGTCAGCACCGCCCTCGGGCAGGCGGCGGCCCTCGACGCGGGCACCGGCGAGACGGTGTGGACCTACGACCCCCGCATCTACGACGACATGGACCGCCCCCCCAACATGGGCTGGCACCACCGGGGCCTCTCGTACTGGAAAGACGGCGAGAGCGGCGACGCCCGCATCTTCATGTCCAACCACGACCTGAAGCTGGTGGCCCTCGACGCCCGCACCGGCGAGCTCTACCCGGACTTCGGCGAGGGCGGCTACGTCGACCTGACCCAGGGCTACAACCGGGAGATCGACGCGTCGCGGATGACGTACTCGTCGCCGGTCGCGGTGGCGGGCGACACCATCATCACCGGCAGCATCATCCAGGACACCTACATCACCCTGCGCGAGGCGTCGCCGGGCGACGTGCGCGCCTACGACGCCCGCACCGGCGAGATGAAGTGGATCTTCCACACCATCCCCCAGGGCGACGAGTTCGGGGTCGACTCGTGGCAGAACGAGTCGTGGCGCTACAGCGGGCACACCAACGTCTGGTCGTACATGGCCGTCGACGAGGAGCTCGGCCTCGTCTACCTGCCCACCGGCACCCCGTCGAACGACTGGTACGGCGGCATGCGGCCGGGGGACAACCTGTTCGCCGAGAGCATCGTCGCCGTCGACATCGAGACCGGGCAGCGGGAATGGCACTTCCAGGCGGTGCACCACGGGCTGTGGGACTGGGACTTCCCCACCGGGCCCAACCTCGTCGACATCACCGTCGACGGCCGCGAGGTCAAGGCCCTGGCCCAGGTCAGCAAGCAGGCGTTCACCTACGTCTTCGACCGGGCGACGGGCGAGCCCGTCTGGCCCATCGAGGAGCGCCCGGTGCCGCAGGGCAGCGTGCCCGGCGAGTGGTACTCCCCGACCCAGCCGTTCCCCACGAAGCCGCCGCCGTTCGACCGGCAGGGCATCGCCATCGACGACGTCATCGACTTCACGCCCGAGCTGAAGGCCGAGGCCCTCGAGCTGGTGAGCAGCCGGGCGCGGTTCGGGCCGATCTTCTCGCCGCCGGTGTTGCGCGGGGCGGAGACGCCGTTCATCCAGGTGCCGGGGGCAGGCGGAGGCGCGAACTGGCAGGGGGCGGCCGTCGATGTCGAGACGGGGCGGCTCTTCGTGTCGTCGTCGAGCACCCTCATCGTCGTCGAGGTGGTCGAGTACGAGGCGCCGGCGACGGTGGGCTACTTCACCGACCCGTGGGGCGTCGGGCTGCCGGGGCCGCGGGGGCTGCCGCTGTTCAAGCCGCCCTACAAGCGGGTGACGGCGCTCGACCTGGCCACCGGCGACCGGGCGTGGATGCAGCCTCACGGCGACGGCCCGCGGAACCACCCCGCCCTCGCGCACCTGAACCTGCCGCCTCTCGGCGGGGGCGGGGGCATCAGCTCGGGGCCGCTCGTGACGCCGTCGCTGCTCATCATGAACCACGGCGGCCGCGGCTACGAGGACGTGGCGGCCGGCTCGCGCACCATCAGCGCCTACGACAAGGCGACGGGCGAGCATCTCGGCTCGGTCGACCTGCCGGCACCGCCCGGGGGCAACCCCGTGACCTACCGCCACGAGGGCCGGCAGTACCTGCTGGTCGCGGTCGGCAGCGGGGGCAGCAACGCCGAGCTGATCGCGCTGGCGTTGCCGGAGGAGCCGGCGTCGTAGGACGGACGCCGGGGGCTTGACGGGTCGGTGGGGAAACTGGCGGGCGGCGGACTACCGGGTTGTTGGCGTGCGTGACCGTCTCCTGACCCTCGTCGGGCTTCTGCTGTGCCCCGTGCTCGCGGCCGGGGCGGCCCAGTCCCCGGACGACGACGGCGCCGGAGCCCCTGCGACGATCCAGGAATCCGCCCCCGAGACGGACGGGGGCCAGTTCGTGCCGGCGGACGACGAAGACGCGGGCGCCCCCGCCGCGGTCCAGGGCTCCGGCCCTGAAACGGGCGCGGACTGGTTCCTGCCGAGGGCGTTCCGCGCCATGCATCGCAAGCTCCGGCCGGAGGCGCCCGAGGACTGGTCCCTGCGCTTCGACCTGCAGCCCGGGGTCGTCGGCAAGACGCACCCCCTGCCGCGCAACTCGTTCCGCTCCTACCGCGTCGAGCTGGTGAGGCATACGGACGGGTCGGCGCTGTGGCACCACACCTACCGCTTCCCGTCCTACGGCGCGGGCATCCAGTTCGCCGACTTCGGGGGCGGGCCGACGGACCGGGGCCGGCCGGTGTCGGTGTACGGGTTCATCCAGACTCCCATCCTGCCGACGATCGCCGGCGTCGACATCCTCACGACCATCGGCATGGGGGTGACGGGCGGCTGGAACCCCCCGGCGTTCGAGGACTTTCCCTTCGAGCGGCATCCGACCACCCGGCTCACGAGCTACGTCGACCTCGGCTTCCAGGCCCGGCGGCGCCTCAGCGACCGCCTCGACCTGCTCGCGGGGTTCTCGCTCAACCACTTCTCGAACGGCGGGGTCGGCAGCCCGAACCGGGGGCTGACGGTGACCGCCCCCCGCGTCGCCGTCCAGCGCAGCCTGGGCGTGCGCGGGCCGCCGCGGCGGCGCGAGGACCGGCCGCCGTTCGTCGACGGCTGGGAGACGCGCCTCGACGGCGGGCTCGCGGTGCGGGGGGTCGGGTTCTTCTGGCGCGAGGACGGGTTCGGCCCGCGCGGGTACGTCCAGGTCGCCGCCCTCAAGGGGTCGGTGTGGCGCCGGTTCTACCGCCTCGGCCAGGTCGGGGGCGGCCTGGAAGGGTCGCTGGAGACGGGCCGGCCGCGCGGCACCGCGCGTGCGCCCGATGCCGATCTGAGCGGCGGCGGCAGCCTCGGCCTCTACACGGGGTACGAGCAGATCGCGGGCCCGTTCTCCATCTACCTGCACTTCGGGACCCACCTCGCGCGCACGCGGTCCGACGAGCGGCCGGCCCCGTACTACCGGGTGGGGACCATCATGCGCCTCGGCGCACGCTGGTTCAGCGACGTGAGCTTCCGGTTCATGAGCCGGGGCAAGGACTTCAGCCACGACTACATCGCCTGGCACCTCGGCTACCGCTTCGACGGGTTGCCGTTTCCCTTGAACAGGTGAGGCGGCGCCGCCCCCATGCGAAAGCGAACCCGTCGGCGGGGCGGGGCAAGGACTTCAGCCACGACTACATCGCCTGGCACCTCGGCTACCGCTTCGACGGGCTGCCGTTTCCCTTGAACAGGTGAGGTGGCGCCGCCCCCATGCGAGAGCGAATCCGCCCGCGGGGCCTGCAGATCGATGAAAGACCCCGACCGATGGAGGACGCGGCGCCCTCCGGCGAGCCCGGCGCACCCGCCCCCGCCGCCGCGGAAAAGCGCCGCGCATGGCATCCGGCGGCCGGTGCGTGTAGGATGCAGGTCTGGGATGCGGCGAGCACGCGACGGAACGGCGGGCGCACACCGGGCGGCGCGCCGGTTCCGGGAGGGGCGACGATGACGAAGACGGTGGCACTGGCACTCGGCCTGGGCCTGCTGGCGGGTTGCGGCGGCCCCGCGCCCGACCCCATCACCATCACCAACGGCCAGGGCGAGATGGCCGGCGAGGTGACCGCGGACAGCGTCATCCTGCAGTCGCGGCTGACCACGCTCGACGGCCTCGTCGACGGCGACGTGGCGGGGGCGCCGGGAACCGCACGCTTCGAGCTGGCCGTCGCGGACGACTTCGGCGACTCGACGACGACGGCGTGGCTCGACGCCACCGCCGAGGGCGACTACATCGTGAAGACCGCCGTCGACGGGCTGAGCGCGGGCACCCGCTACTTCTACCGGCTCGAGTACGGCCCCACCGCCGAGAACACCCGGCTCGGCCCGACCCGCTCGTTCCGCACCCTGCCCGGGGCGGAGGCGGCCGAGGAGGTGAGCTTCGTGGTGGTCACGGGCATGAACTACGCCCTCTTCCACGGGGACCGCCCGCGGTCCGGCTCGCCCGAGGACCGGCCGCTGGGCTACCCCGGGCTGGCCTCGATCCTGGCCAGGGAGCCGGCGTTCTTCGTCGGCACCGGCGACAACGTCTACTACGACGCCCCGTTCAGCGAGTTCGAGCGGACCCAGTCGTTCCTGCGCAGGAAGTGGCACCAGCAGTTCGTGCAACCGCGGTTCATCGACCTGTTCGCCTCGGTCCCCACCTACTGGGAGAAGGACGACCACGACTACCGCTTCAACGACTCGGACAACACCGTCGAGCTCGAGCCCGACCCGTCGCCCGAGCTGGGCCGGGCCACGTTCCTCGAGCAGGTGCCGATCGTCGACCCGAACGACCCCGACCCGCGCACCTACCGCACCCACCGCGTCACGCGCGACCTGCAGATCTGGCTGACCGAGGGGCGCGACTACCGCAGCCCGAACATGGCCGAGCCGGGGCCCGACAAGACGATGTGGGGGGCCGAGCAGCTCGCGTGGCTGCAGGAGACGCTGCTCGCGAGCGACGCCACGTTCAAGATCCTCATCTCGCCGACGCCGATGATCGGCCCCGACGACGCCGACCAGGCCGGGCGCCAGGCGCTGGGGCACGACCCCTTCAAGCGCGACAACCACTCGAACCCCATGGGGTTCCAGTACGAGCGCGACCGGTTCTTCGACTGGCTGGAGGAGAACGGCCTCCTCGACAACCACTTCTACATCGTCAGCGGCGACCGGCACTGGCAGTACCACTCGATCCACCCGCGGGGGTTCGAGGAGTTCTCGACGGGCGCCCTCGTCGACGCCAACGCGCGCCTCGGCCGGGCGCCGGGCGACCCCGGGTCGAACGACCCCGACGGGCTGATCGTGCAGCCCTTCTCGTCGCCCGAGCCCACCGGGGGCTTCCTCGAGGTGACGGTGACCCCGGGCGACGCGCCGGCCGCCGCGTTCCGCTGGTTCGACGAGCACGGCGTCCCCACCTACGAGACGGTCCGCACCGCCGGATGAGGGCATCATGCCGCTGCTGATTCAGCTCATCGACATCTACTCCCTCATCGTGCTGGTGGCGGTGGTCACCTCGTGGATGCAACTGCCCCCGACGAACCCGGTCGCCAACTTCACGAACGCGCTGACCGAGCCGCTGCTCGACCCCATCCGGCGCGCCCTGCCGCCGATGGGCGGGCTCGACTTCTCGCCGATGGTCCTGCTGATCGGGCTGCGCATGGTCCGCAGCCTGTTCTGGTGATGGCGCAGGCAGATCCGGATGGCCGGGCGTCGCGGCACTCTGGTTGACCGAAGGGCAACCCGCGACTAAGCTGGTTGTTTGCAGGCGAGGATCGACATGAGCGACATGCATCTCAGGATGTCGAAAGCGGCCGATGAAGTTCTGCGTGATTTCGCGAAGACGAACAACATCACCAAGGCGCAAGCACTGAGCCGCGCGATCGCCCTGCTCGCCTTGGCCAGGGACCAGCGGGCAAAGGGCAGATTTCTGGGGGTCGTGGAAGAAGACGAAGAAAAGCGCCTCCGCGCGGTCGGCGTCGTTGAAGGTGCATATTAGGGGCACGCAGTAATGTCGGAGACCAACCGCGCCCCGGTCGCCGATGGGAACCGCCCGGCATCTGACGACGCTGAGAGACTCGACATCGAGAGCCTCTATTCGGAAGTAAGGGCCGACACCGTCGATGAAGCAGATCGCCTCAGGCTCGCCCGCCAGTTGCTTCTGTTTCTCGGCGTTCTGACGGTCGGTATCTTCATCGCCTATGCCAGGTATCCTGACAACGCCGCGCTCCAGGCGATCTTCGAGTTGTTCAAGATCGGCGTGCTTCCCCTGATTACCTTGATCGTGTCCTTTTACTTCTCCAGAACGGATCACTGATGGCTTTCATGGATACTCGGACCGGACGGGCATCGGGGCGTTTCGCATCCGCGTGGTCGCACGCCGCCCGGGTGGCGCTGGTCGCGCTGGCGGCATCGGCGGCGGCCGGCGACGCCGCCGGCCAAACGCCGGAGCCGCTCGACGCCCTCGCGCACCGCGCGCTCGCCACCATCGACGGCGAGCTCGCGGTGCCGGGGCTGAAGGCGCCGGTCGAGGTGATCCGCGACGAGTGGGGGGTCCCCCACATCTACGCGGAGAACGACGACGACCTGTTCTTCGCGCAGGGCTACGTCATGGCCCAGGACCGGCTGTGGCAACTGGAGATGTGGCGCCGCTGGCGCGAGGGACGGCTCGCCGAGGTCTTCGGGCCCGAGGCCCTCGACTACGACCGGCGCACCCGGCTGATGATGTTCCGGGGGCCGTTCGACGAGACCGAGTGGACCAGCTACCACCCCGACGCCCACCGCCTCTTCACCGCCCACGCCAACGGCGTGAACGCGTTCATCGAGCAGAACCGCGACAACCTGCCGGTCGAGTTCCAGCTCACCGGCGTCGAGCCCGAGCCGTGGACGGCCGAGACCGCGGTGCTGCGCTGGGCCGCCCTCGGGGTGCCGAGCGTGCGGGGCCACGCCCTCCACGAGATGCAGCTCGCGCTGAACGTGGCCCGCTACGGGGCCGAGGAGGCGAACCGGCGCTTCGCCCCCGACCCCTGGGACGACCTCGTGGTGCCCGACGGCCTCGACGTCTCCATCATCACCGAGGACATCCTCGACGCGATGCGGGCCGGCGACGGCGACCCGTTCACGGCGGGGCGGCTGCCCGCCCTGGAGATCGTCGAGCCGTACCGCGACCTCGTCAGCCCGCGGGAGCCGCGGGCGGCGCGGGTCCTGCCCGGCGTCGTCGCCACCGAGGGCAGCAACAACTGGGTGATGACCGGCGCGCGGTCGCCGACCGGGGTCCCGATTCTCGCCAACGACCCCCACCGCCGCATCGAGATGCCCGCCTTGCGCTACTTCGTGCACCTGAACGCGCCCGGATGGAACGTCATCGGGGGCGGCGAGCCGCCGTTCGCGGGGGTCGACGCCGGCAGCAACGCGAGCATGGCGTGGGGCTTCACCTTCGCCGGCACCGACATGGTCGACGTCTACGTCGAGGAGCTGCACCCCGACGAGCCCGACATGGTGCGGTGGCAGGACGGCTGGGAGCCGCTGCGCATCATCGAGGAGGAGATCCCCGTCAAGGGCCGCGACCCCGAGCCCGTCGTGCTGAAGTTCAGCCGCCACGGCCCCGTCTTCTACGAAGACCTCGAGAACGGCGTCGCCTACGCAGTGCGGTCGGTGGTGCAGGAGCCGGGCACCGCCGCCTACAAGGGCAGCTTCCAGCTCGCGCAGGCCGAGAGCTGCGCCGACTTCTTCGACCGTGCGATGCACTGGCTGGTGCCCACGCACAGCCTCGTCTGCGGCGACGCCGACGGCAACATCGCCCTCCAGGTGACGGGCCTGACGCCCGACCGCGACGGCTGGAACGGGCGGCTGCCGGTGCCGGGCAACGGCGACTACGAGTGGAAGGGGTTCCGCGAGGACCTGCCGCGCGAGTTCAATCCCGAGCGCGGCTACGTCGCCACCGCCAACAACAACGTCCACCCGCCGGGCTACGAGGGCCGCCCCGTCTTCTACCACTCGTCGCGGGGGGTCGAGACCTCGCGCATCGCGCGCCTGCACCAGATTCTCGGGGCCGGCGAGACGCTCTCGGTGGACGACCACAAGGGCATCCAGCACGACGCGCGGCTCCTGGCCGCGGAGCGCGACATCCCCGCGTTCCAGGGATGGACGTCGGACGATCCCGACGTCGACTGGGCGCGCGGGCTGATCGCCGAGTGGGACGCCACCGTGTCGCGCGACAGCGCCGCGGGCGCGCTCTACGTGCGCTGGAACGCCGAGGTCGACGCCGGCGCGCGGGACCCCGGGAAGCCGGAGGCCGAGCGCCGGCGTCTGATCGCGGCCGGCCTGACCGCGGCGATCGAGCGGCTGACCCGCGAGCTCGGCCCCGAACGCGAGGAGTGGCGGCACGGCCGGGTCCACGCCAGCGCCCTGCAGCACATGTTCGTCCCCGAGTTCGACCTCCCCGCGGTCGAGCGCCCCGGCGGCTTCGGCGCCCTCAACGCCACCGGCGCCAACTTCCGCCGCATCATCGACCTCGCCGACCCCGACCGGTCGGTGGCCAGCAACGCCCCGGGCCAGTCGGCCCAGCCCGGCAGCCCCTTCTACGGCAACCTCGCCGACAACCTCGGCAACGGCCAGTACTTCCCGCTGCTCTACACGCGGGAAGCGGTGGAGGAGCACGCCGCGCACCGCCTGACCTTGCAGCCGGCCGGGCGGTAAGAATCGTTGGACGAGGAGGACCTGCATTGAGCAAGCTCTTGCAGGCACCGGGAAACACCCCACTTGCGGGGACAACCACAGCCGCCCCGGTGATCCGTCAGAGGGGTCTGAAGCCGGCTACAGACGATGTGGGCTCGCGGCAGGGCATGGGGCCGCGGAACGCTCTGACCGTTCCGTGACCATATCGTGCGGAGCCAGTTGTGAACCTGCAATGCACCGCCGTCTTCCGGAAGGTCCCTGAAGGCTATATCGCCTTCATCGAGGAGTTCCCCGGCGCGAACACCCAGGGCGCCACCCTGGAAGAAGCCCGCACGAACCTCCGCGAAGCCGTCGCCCTGGTGGTCGAAGCCAACCGCATCCTCGCCCGGGAGGGTGCTTCCGGCGCCGCGGTCATCAGGGAACCTCTCACCGTGACGGCGTGAAGCGCCGGAACCTGCTGCGGCACTTGGCGCGGCACGGATGCGCCTTCCTGCGCGAGGGCCGCAGTCACACCGTGTACGTCAACCGGGCGGCCAGGAAGGCCGCGACCATTCCCCGTCACAACGAGATCAACCAGGACTCGCGAGAAAGATCTGCAAGGACCTGCAGGTGCCCCGGCCGGGGGCCTGACGCCGGTCAGCCGCCCGACCGACACGCCGCTCTGAGGTACCGACGACCGCGTTGTCGGTCGCCTGCTCCCCGGTGCGGATCCCGCGAAGATCCCTCGCACGTCGGCTCTGCCCGATCACCCTCGTCCCGGGCCAGTCCTCCGTAACGGCGCTCGCGGCGGCGATATGCCTCGACCGCCCGGCGCAGGTCCTCGCCGTCGAAGTCGGGCCACAGCGTCTCGGTGAACAGCAGCTCGGCGTAGGCCGCCTCGAACAGGAGGAAGTCGCTCAGGCGCTGCTCGCCGCTCGTGCGGATGACGAGGTCGACCGGCGGGGTGTCCGGATCGGAGTGGCACGCGCGATTGACCCGCCGCAGGAAGCCGCGCTCGTCGCACGGCTCGCCCGGCCCCAGGGCGCCGGCGGCGGCGAGGATCGCCGAGCGGGCCGAGTAGTCGACGGCCAGCCGCAGGTAGAGACTGGCGCCGCCGCGCGTCGCCCGCTCCGTCTCCTCGATGGCTCGGATCAGCGCGGGCGACAGACGGTCCCGCCGGCCGATCAGCGCGAGCCGCACGCCCTGCCGCCGGCAGTCCGCGCGCTCGCGGACGAGGAAGGACTCCAGCAGCGTCATCAGCACCGACACCTCGGCCGCGGGCCGGCGCCAGTTGTCGGCGGAGAAGGCGTAGAGCGTCAGCGTCGTGACGCCGAGGCCCGGCGCCGCCTCCACCGCGCGCCGCACCGCGTCGGCCCCGCGGCGGTGACCCTCGGTGCGCCGGAGGCCGCGCGCCGAGGCCCAGCGGCCGTTGCCGTCCATGATCAGCCCTACGTGGAGGCCATTCACCGGTGGTTCCATCTCATGCCTCTCTTCAGCCTGCCGACCGCCGTCCCGTGCGGGACCTCGGAACTCCGGCCGGCGCGAACGCGTCCGGCCCGGTCCTCAGCCCGCGATTGAGAAGGTCAGGTGATCGACGAGGGTGACGACGACGAGGAAAGACAGACCCAGCAGGACGAGGGCGCTGACGGCGAAGATCACCCGCAAGGGCCGGTTCTCGAAGGGGGCGACGGCGGCCAGCCGGCCGAGCTGCGTGACCACCCGGACGGCGACGTAGAACGTGATGACCGCGGCCGCGAGTTCCAGTGGGGGCGCGTCGTCGATCCAGGCCGAACCGACGAGGGTCCCGGCCGCGAACACCCGCATCAGCCACGTGAAGAAGATCTCCTCGGCGGGAGCCAACCGGTCGTGCAGAGAGCCGAGCGCTTGTTGCATCGTGTGTCCCTCCCGGGTGCGCGTATGACGTCGGTCGCCGCGCGGGTTCTGGTGTCTTGCCTTGGCCTTGGTGCCCGTTGCCTGTCGGCGGCGGGGCCGCGACAGGACTTTGCTTGCGGTGAGTATCGACGGAGGGCCGCCCCGATACATGAGCGGGAGGTGACGGTTCGGTGATATTCCGCTGAGAGCCGGGCAAGACAACCCGCCGGGCTCCGCCAAAAGGGACGGCGCGATCCGGCGGTCGCTTGGCCATTGCCCGCCGGTGCGGAGCAACGGGGCAGCAGCGGGAGCGGCACACGGGAGCGGTTGCAGCTCGGGATTGTTGCCGGCGCGCAACACCGGGCGGCGCGCTCAGCGGGGCCGTCTGGTCAGCCCCGCGGCCAGCCCGGAGCCGAACATCAGGCCCTCGAAGGCGCTGATGGCGACCCGGGTCACGACCCCCGGCGCCGGCTCGCCGAGGAGGCGGGCGAGCGGCGCGAGGCCGACCTGCGAGCCGGGGAAGGTCTGCGCCATGAAGTCGAGGCTCATCGCCCCCAGGAAGCGGCCGCTCCAGCCGAGCATCCCCGCCGCCAGGGCGCAGGCGAGCCCGGTCAGGAGGGCGACGCGGACCCGGGCGAGCCCGTGCGGGGTGGCCATGCCGCCCTCCGCGGTCGGCGTGGCCACCCCGTAGCCCAGCCCGACCGCTCCCCCGAGGGCCAGGCCTTCCACGGCCCCCGTCAGCGGCGAGAGGTCGCGGCCGAACAGGCCCTCGAGCACGAGGCGTCCCAGGAGGTGGGCGGCGGCGGCGACGGCGAGACCGCTTGCCGCGCCGGACGCGACGAGGGCCAGCCGTCGCCGCGCGCGAAAGGCGGCTTCCGCGGCGGCGAGACCGGCCCCGACCCCCGCCGCCGCGACGCCGCCGACGGCGGTGCCGAGAAGCGGCAACATCAGCAGCACGCCGTCGCCGGCCGTCGACCCGGGTCCGAAACGCAGGACGAGACCGCCGAGGAAGCCGGCGACCGCCCCGGCGGCCGCGCCACCGGCGGCCGCGGCGAGCCACCGGCGCCCCGCCAGCCGGGCCACGCGCCGGATGCGAAGCAGGAACAGGATTCTCGCGGCAGCCGGCCAGCCCGGGTGTCCCAGCAGCGGGACCGGCCCCGCACCCGGGACGTCCCATCGGGTCTCGCGCAGGTAGGCGCGCGCCACCGCGTGCCCCGGTCTGCGATCCAGCCGGTCGAGGGCCTCGGCCGTGCCCAGCTCATGCAGGGTCTCGGCCGCCTGCCGCCGCCGGGCCTCCGCGGCTTCGGCGTCGCCGGCATCGTCGTCGAGCAACGCCTCCAGGGCCTCGTCGAAGGAGGTGCTCGCACCGGTCGCGGTCGCCGCCATCCGCGCCGGCTGCCCGGAAGGGCTCGCGCCCGACTCCCGCGCCGCCGCCCGCACGGGCTCCGCGGCGGTTGGTACGGGTTCAGGCGGCCCCTCGTCCGGCTCCTCGACGACGTCGCAGACGAAGCGGTAGCCGTGGCGCGGCACCGTGCGGATGAACGTCGGCTCCCGCGGATCGTCGCCCAGCGTGCGCCTGAGGATTCGGACCGCCTGGCTGAGGGCGCCGTCGGTGACCGCCACGTCGCTCCAGACCGCGTCCAGGATGTCGTGCCTCGACACCGCCTCGTTCCGCCGCTCGACGAGCAGGACGAGGAGGTCGAAGCAGCGCGGGATCAGCGGCAGCTCCCGGCCGTCGCGGACGAGCGTCCTTCGGGCGGGGGACAGGGTGTGGCCGGCGAAGCGGTAGCGGGGCGTGCCGGGCGACGATGGCATCGACGCCCGGCAGTATACGCGGCCTCGCGGGACCCATCGTCGTGCGCACCGTCTCGATCCCGCGGGCAGGTCTACTTCCGAGCGGCCTCGCGCTCGATGTAGGTCAGGGCGGCGCGCGTCAGAAACGCCGATCTCGAGGTCCCGGCGATCTTCGCGGCGGCGTCTATCAGCGCAAGCGCGGTCGCGGGTATCGACACGTTCAGCCGGACGGCGCGAAGCGGCGCCGCATCGCTCTCGAGGTCGACGTCGACGACGCCGACGAGGTGGCGGGGCGGCAGGTCGGCCGGCGGGGCGGCGGTCGGCACGCCCACGGGCTGGCCGGTCTCTATCAACGTCTGCACATGGCCGCGGATGGCCTCGGCGGCATTGTTGACGGCTTCGCCCAGCGTGTCGCCGGCGGACGTGCAGCCGGGCAGGTCCGGCACCGTCACGTCGTAGCCGACGCCCGGCTCGCTGCCGTCGAGCACGATCAGATATCGCATCAGCGCTCCCTCCAATCCCAGCCGGCCTGACGAAAGATGTTCCGCAGCGTGCCGACGCGGATGTCCTTGCGCGGGTGCGGCACGGTCACGACGCCCGGCTTCGTCGGGTGCGCGTAGTGGCGGTGGCTTCCACTGGCGCGGACACGGCGCCAGCCGTCACGAACCAGCCGCTTGATGATCGCCGCGCTGTCCACGTGTGTAATGATACACACATGGGGCCGGACGTCAGCCGCGGGTCGGCGGGATTGTCCCCGACCAGCTTTTGGAGCGGCTCCCGGGAGGATTCGCTCCAGGCCTCGAGTGCGCCGGAGAAGGAACCGCTGCGGCAGGGAAGTCACCTGAGCGCCTGCAGAACAACGAAATCTCGGACCAGCGGATCCGAATTCTCCGGCACAAGTGGCGACGTGCTCGAACGCGCCCCCTTGCTCCGACTGGAGACCGCCGCGGCACGGTCACCGCCCCCGTCGACCCCGGCATCACGGTGCTGCCGGTCACCGACGTAGTCCACCTGCCCGCCCGCATCGCCGCCCTCTGAGGGGCGGGGCTGAACGGCGGCGCCGGGCGCACGGTCATCGGCGAGCTTCCGCGGCGTCCCGCGACCGACGAGAAAGTCCTGCACGCCCCGCGGCCCGGGGCGGCATTCGTGGCGCGGGCGGCACGCTGCGTGATATCGTCAGGCATTCGACGGCTCTGTCGGCAGGAACCGTTCCCGAAGGCCGTGCCCCGAGGGCGGGAGGCTCTCGTTCCGGGGTGCGGTTCATCCCCTGGACGCTCCAGGCAACCTCGGGCGACCGCCGGTCGAGCCTCGTGCTATCAGTGCGTGTCGACGTGCGGGGAGGACCGCACCGACACCGAACCGACTACCGGAGGGCATCATGCGAACGCGCATCCTGTGGGCGATTCCGGCGGCGGCGGTGCTGGCCGCCGTCTTCGTCGTGACGGCGCCGGCGACCCCACGCGCTCAGGAGACCACCGAGAACCCGTTCACCACGACGCTCGACATCCGGATGGGCCAGCGGCTGTACCAGCAGCAGTGCACCCGCTGCCACGGCCAGACCGGCGACGGCGGCGAGCTGGGGCCGGCCCTGACCAACGGCTTCACCAGCGCCAGCACCGACGCGGGCCTGTTCCGCATCGTCCGCGAGGGCATCCCCAACACCCAGATGATCGGCATCAGCCGCAACGCCACCGACCAGTCGGTGTGGATGGTGGTGAGCTACCTGAACTCGCTGAACAGCACCCCCGCCGTCGACCTGCCGGGCGACGTCGCGGCGGGGCGCATGGTGTTCGAGGGCAAGGGCAACTGCTCGAGCTGCCACATGGTGAGCGGCGAGGGCGGCCGGCGGGGCCCCGACCTGACCCGGGTCGGCGACCGCCGCGACCCCGACGAGCTGGTCAGCGACCTCCGCACCCCCGACGAGGACCTCGCGCCGCGCTGGTGGACCCTGCGCGTCACCCGCGAGGACGGGTCGGTCGTCGAGGGCCTGCGCATGAGCGAGGACACCTTCACGATGCGCCTCATGGACGAGAACGAGGACCTCTGGTCGTTCTCGAAGGGCGGCGTGCGGTCGTACGAGCGCGTCACGAGCTCGATCATGCCCAGCGTGAACGCCCTCCTGACCGAGGACGAGGTGGAAGACCTCGTCGCGTATTTGTACTCGCTCCGACGGGAGGAGACCTGATCATGAAACGGCTTGCCATCGTCCTCGCGGCCGCGCTCGTCGCGGCGCCGGCCGCCGCCCAGGAGGCCGGGTCCGGCGACGGCCCCTCGTTCTCGCCCGTCACCTGGGAGCGCCTGCTGAACGCGGCCGACGAGCCCGAGAACTGGCTGATGTACTCGGGCACCCTCGACGCCAAGCGCTACAGCCGGCTCGACCAGATCCACAACCGCAACGTCGGCGAGCTCGAGCTGAAGTGGGCCTATCAGATCCCGCAGCTCGACCGGGCGGAGACGGTCCCCCTCGTCGTCGACGGGGTGATGTTCATCACCGAGGCGCCGAGCAACGTGGTCGCGGTGGACGCCGCCACCGGCCGGCAGTACTGGCGCTACGACCATCCGCTGCCCGACGACCTGCGCATCTGCTGCGGGCGCAACAACCGGGGCGTGGCCATTCTCGGCGACACCCTCTACATGAGCACCCTCGACGCCCACCTCGTGGCCATCGACGCCCGCACGGGGAACCTGGTGTGGGACGCGGAGACCGAAGACCACCGGTCGGGCTACAGCAAGACCGCCGCTCCCCTCGTCGTCAAGGACCAGGTGGTGACGGGCGTCGCCGGCGGCGAGTACGGCATCCGGGGCTTCATCGACTCGTACGACGCGGCGTCGGGCGACCAGGTCTGGCGGGCGTGGACGATTCCCGGCCCCGACCATCCCGACAACCAGACCTGGGCGGGCGACTCGTGGCGCACCGGCGGATCGTCGAGCTGGATCACCGGCGCCTACGACCCCGACCTCGACATCGTCTACTGGGGCACCGGCAATCCGGGGCCGGACTGGAACGGCGACGTGCGGCTCGGCGACAACCTCTACTCGGACTCGGCCATGGCCATCAACGGCACCACCGGCGAGCTCGAGTGGTACTTCCAGTTCACGCCGCACGACGTGCACGACTGGGACGCCATCCAGGTGCCGATTCTCGCCGACCTGACGATGGACGGCGAGGAGCGCAAGGTGATGATGTGGGCGAACCGCAACGCCTTCTTCTACACCATCGACCGCGAGACCGGCGAGTTCCTGCTCGGGAAGCCCTACGCCAAGCAGACCTGGGCGGTGGGGCTCGACTCGAACGGCCGGCCGATCCGCGTGCCCAACACCGCGCCGACGCCCGAGGGCACCCTCGTCTCGCCGCCGGTCGGCGGGGGCACCAACTGGTTCTCGCCCGCGTTCAGCCCGCGCACCGAGCTCTTCTACGTGCAGGCCTACGACGGCGAGGACATCTTCTACAAGCGCGACGAGGAGTACGTCGAGGGCGACCAGTTCACGGGCGGGGGCTCGCAACGGCCGCTGCCGGCCGACAACTACCACAGCGCCATCCGCGCCATCGACCCGCGGACCGCCGACGTCCGGTGGGAGTACGCCATCCAGCCGCGGTCGACGGCGGGGGTCACCGCCACCGCCGGCGACCTCGTGTTCAGCGGCAGCGTCGACGGCTACTTCTTCGCCCTCGACGCGGTCAGCGGCGAGGAGCTGTGGCACATGAACGTGGGCCGGCGCGTCCACTCCGCCGCGATCACCTACGCCGTCGACGGCCGGCAGTACGTGACCATCGCGGCCGGCAACGTCG
The DNA here is from genome assembly GCA_965204675.1 of Vicinamibacterales bacterium. Classification (GTDB taxonomy): domain Bacteria; phylum Acidobacteriota; class Vicinamibacteria; order Vicinamibacterales; family UBA8438; genus JAJEEA01. Next base: position 1,311,660 of record OZ242003.1, on the reverse strand, counting down.
TGTTCACCTTCGGGCTGAGGGACTGAGCCGTGGCGTTCCTCTCGCCCACCGACATGGCCCGCAAGGAGCCGATGCCGGGCTTCGTGGGCCGGTTCGCGAACGGGGTCACGATGACCACCGTCACCTGGACCATCGCGGCCGGGGCCGAGCTGCCCGAGCATTCCCACCCCCACGAGCAGGTGGCGCACGTGCTCGACGGGGAGTTCGAGCTGACCATCGACGACCGGACCCAGCGGCTCGGGGCGGGCATGGTGGCGGTCATCCCGCCCAACGCCGTCCACTCGGGCCGCGCGATCACCCGGTGCCGCATCATCGACGTGTTCCATCCCGTGCGGGACGACTACCGCTGACCGCGCGGGCCGGCCCGGCGCGCGCCGTCTCGTCGAAGGGGCGCTCCTCCGGGAGCGCCCCTTTTTCGTGCGCGTGGGCAACCGGGCGACCGACAGGGGGTGATACTGTTGCGGCCATGGCCAAGCACGTTCGCGGACGGCTCGCCGACGGCGGTCTCGCCCCGGGGGCCCGCGGCGAAGGTCTCCGCAGCATTCGACCCGCGAAGCGCGACGCGGGGTTCGACCAGGGGCTCCCGGGCCGCGCCGGACCCATGGGCCGGGCCGCTCCCGCCGGTCCCGCGTCGGCCGCGCCACCGGCCGCCGGCGAGGGGGCGGCGGGTCGGGTGACGCGCTGGACGTCCCGGCGTCAGGACGACCCGCCGCCCCGCGGCTTCCTGGTGTGATGTCGTTCATCGCGCCTCTGGGGGACGGCGTGCGGCGCGTGGCGCGGGCACCGATGGTCCTGGCCGGCGCTACGATGCTGACCGTCGCGGTGGCCCTGCCGCCGGGGCTGCTTCTGAAGCACGGGCTCCGGACGGCCCTGCGTGAAGAGCCGGCCGGCGGCTCCGCGGCCGGCTGCATTCCGCTCCATTGGTGGCGGTTCTCGAACGCGGTGTACCCGGTCGACGGCAGGCCGTGCGCAGACGGGCTCTCGGGGACGGACGCCCCCATCGTCGATCTGCGCGTCCTGCTCGACGGCGAGGGCCCCGACCCTTCTCTCGCCGCGGTCGTCATCGCCTACCTCGCGGCCTGGACCCTCTTCTCGGCCGGCGCCATCGACCGCTACGCCCGGAACCGCCCGACCCGCGGCGCCGGGTTCTTCGCCGCCTGCGGCGTCTACGGACCGCGCCTGGTGCGCCTGGCCCTCATCGCCGGCGTCGTGTACTGGACGCTCTTCCGGACCGTCCACCCCTGGTTGGCCGGCATCCGGGCCCCCGGGGGCGGCATGCCCGCGGCCGGAGTGCTCGGCTACCTGGCTTTCGGGCTGCTGCTGGCGCTGGTCGGCCTCGTGTTCGACTACGCCCGGGTGCGGGCGGTGGTGGAGGACCGCCGCAGCATGATCGGGGCGCTGCTGGCCGGCTGGCGCTTCGTGCGGCGGCACCCCGCCTCCTGCGTGGGGCTCTACGCCGCCAACGGCATGGTGCTGGCCGCGGTGATCGGCGTCTACGCGGCCGCCGCGCCGGCCGTCTCGGCCGTGACCCCGACATGGGGGGCGTTCCTCGCCGGTCAGGCCTACGTGGTGGCGCACCTGGCCGGCAAGCTGCTCTTCTGCGCCACCGAGACCGCCTGGTTCCAGAGCCGGCTGGCCCACGCCGGCTACGTGGCGGCCCCGGCGCCGGTATGGCCGGAATCGGCCTCGGCCGAGGCCCTCGGCCGGCTCTCGGGCTGAGCCGAGGGGGCGGGAGTTCCCCAGACCAATGCCCATCATGATCGAGGTCCTGCTCGCCGTCGTCGTCGGAAAGGCGCTCGGTCGGCTCTCGGGCTGAGCCGAGGAGGGCGGGTGAGACCTCAACCATGCCCATGATCGAGGTCCTGCCCGCCGCCGTCGCCGGAGAGGCGCCCGGCCGGCTCTCGGGCTGAACCGGGGAGGGCGGGAGAAGCACCAGCCATGCCCATGATCGAGGTCCTGCTCGCCGCCGTCGTCGGGTTCGTCCTGACGCTCATTCTGCCGATCGTCGCTTTCCTGTACGCATCGGCGGTGCGCGCGCGGGTCCTCGACATCGAGCACCGCCTCGCGCGCCTCGAACGGTGGATGCAGGGAGAGGCGCCCCCGCGGACGGCAGCGCCCGAGGCGGCGGGCCGGCTCGTTGGGGACGCGACCCCCACGCCGGCCGGGACCGGCCCGGGCCCAGGCGCACCGGCTGATGCCAGCGAGGTCGCGGACAGCGCAGCCCCCCCCACGCCGGCCGGGGCCGGCCAGGGCGCTGGCGCATGGGCCGACGCCAGCGGCGTGGCGGCCGGCGCAGCCCCCCCCACGCCGGCCGCGGCCCCGCTTCCCCCGGCATCCGCCTCGGCGCCTCCCGGGCAGGACCCGGCCCTCGCATCCCCGTACGGTCAGCCGGAGCCGTTGCTGCTCGAGACCCGCATCGGCACCCGCTGGATGCTCTATGCCGGCGTGGCCACCCTGGTCGTCGGGGTGGGCCTGTTCATCCGCTACGCGTTCGTCAACCAGTGGATCACGGAGCCGATGCGGGTCGGCACCGGGGTGCTCGCGGGCGGGCTGCTGATCGTGTCGGGCCGTCGGTTCGCGGCCCGCGGCCACGCGCGGTTCGGCACGACGCTCGCAGGCGGGGGGGTCGCGGCCTGGTACCTCGCCGCCTACGCGGCCCTGAACCTGTACGGCCTCGTCGACGCCGCCACCGGCTTCGCGATGCTCGTGGCGGTGACCGCCTTCGCGGCGTTCCAGGCGGACCGGCTGCGCGCCCAGCCCCTCGCCATGATGGCGGTGGTCGGCGGGTTCGCCACCCCCTTTCTCGTCGGGCGCGGCGCCGACGCGCAAATGGTCCTGTTCACCTACGTCGCCCTGCTCGTCGCCGCCGTCGTCTACCTGGCCCACCGGCGCGACTGGCCCGCCCTGACCCTGGCCAGCTTCCTGCTCACCGGGCTGACCGTCTCGGTCTGGTACCTCCGCTTCTACGAGCCCGGCGCCTGGCTGCGGACGGAGCTGTTCCTGACGCTGTACGCGGCGTTGTTCCTCTGGGTCCTGTACCGGTCGCGCGAGTCGACCCGCCCGTACGCCGGCGCGACGCGCTTGGCGCTGGCGACCACCCCGCTCTGGTATCACGCCGCCTCGCTGAGCATCCTCGGCGACCACTGGCTCGCGTTCCTCGTCTACCTGATCGCGGTGACGGGCGCCGGGGTCGCCATCGCGGCTCGGGCGGGCGCGATGTGGGCCCGGGTCGGGCTCTGGGCCCTGGTGGCCTGGCCGCTGCTCGGCTGGACCGGCGCCGACCAGGACGGCACCTGGCTGCTCCCCGCCGTCGTGACCTGGATCGCGGTCGCGAGCCTGCATGCGGCCGCCCAGATCGAGCTGCTGCGGCGGAGCGGCGGGCCGCTGCACGCGGCCGACGTCGTCCTCGTGCCCGTCAACGGGTTCGGCCTCGCGTTCGGGCTGCAGGCGGTGCTCGAGCCGCACTTCCCCGCCGCGACCGGGTTGGCGACGGCCCTCCTGGCGGTGGCGTGGTGGGCGGTGGCGGCCGGGGTGCGGCGCATCGACCTCGGGGCCGCGATGCACGTGCTGGTGCTGGCCGCGGCCCTCGCGGTGGCGGCCATCGGCCTGCAGCTCGACGGCGCGTGGGGCGCCCTGGCGTGCGCGGCCCAGGCGGGGGGCCTGTCCTGGGTGGGCATCCGCGAGCGGCGTGCATGGATCCGCACCGCCGGGGCCGGGCTGCTCGCGGCGGCGGCGCTGCTGGCGATGGCGGCGATGGCGGCGCCGGTGCCGGCCGCCCATGCCGTCATCCTCAACCGGCGCGCCCTCCTCGGCCTGTTCGTGGTCGGCGTGCTGGCCCTCGTCGCCTGGCTGCACCGGCGGGCCGACCGGGACGTCCCGCACCGCGAGCCGGCCCTCGCCGCCGCCGTGGTCGGCGCGAACGCGCTGCTGCTGTTCACGCTGTCGATGGAGATCCGCGCGTTCTGGGAGCTGCGGCAGGGCATCGCCGCCAATGCGGAGCTCGCCATGCAGATGATGCTGTCGGCGACCTGGGCCGCCTACGCCGCCGCCCTGACCGCGGCCGGCATCCGGCGGCGCTACGCCCCCGTCCGCTACCTCGCCCTGGTGATTTTCGGCGTCACCGTGCTCAAGGTGTTCCTCGTCGACTTCTCGCAGCTCGACTCGGTCTACCGCATCGCCAGCAGCGTGGTCCTCGGGCTGCTGCTCCTGGCCGCGTCGTACCTCTATCAGCGGCAGAGCGACCGGCCGAACGGAACCACGGGCGCGCCCGCGGCACCGCCGGCACCTTCCCCCGCCGAGCCCGCCGTGACCCCAGCTCCCGCCGAGCCCGCCGTGACCCCAGCTCCCGCCGAGCCCGCCGTGACCCCAGCTCCCGCCGAGCCCGCCGAGCCCGAGCGTCGAGACGGTGGCGTTGATCGGGAACCGTAAATATGGAAATATGCAAGACGTGAAGACCACCATCGAGTTGCCCGACGCCACGTTCCGGCAGGCCAAGGTCCTCGCCGCCGCCCGCGGCACCACCCTGAAGCAGCTCTTCACCGAGGCGCTCGACGAGAAGCTCCGTCGCTGCGCCCGCGAGAGAACCGGGCCAGAATCGGAGCCTCCCTGGATGGCCGGGTTCGGCGCGCTGTCCGATATGTCGAGCGAACACCGCCGTGTCAACGCCATCATCGAGGAGGAGTTCGGAAAGCTGGAGCCTGAAGACACCGCATGATTCTCGACACCAACGCCCTATCGGCGTGGGCAGAGGGGTTCGCGGCCGTCCAAGCCCCGTTGCGGTCCGCCCGCCGGCTCGTCGTGCCGAGCATCGTCCTCGGCGAGTACTGCTTCGGCATTCGGCAATCGAGCCGGCGTCGGCGGTACGAAGATTGGCTGGACCGCTATGTGCCAGCAGCCGACATCGCCGCCGTGACTCACGCGACCGCCGCCGTCTACGCCGAGGTCCGGTTGGAACTGAAGCGCGCCGGCAACCCCATTCCGTCGAACGACATCTGGATCGCCGCGCTCGCCCGCCAGCACGCGCTCCCGCTCTTGAGCAACGACATGCACTTCGACCGGGTCGACGGCGTCGAGCGCATCGCGTTCTGAGGCCCGGCGTCCCCGCTGCCGCATTGCCGTACAATGGGGCGACTCTCGGAAAGGAAGGTCCAGATGAAGCCTCTCTCTTGCGTCCTGCTGGCCGCGTTCGTCGCGCTCGTCGGCGCGCCCGCCACCTCGTCCGGACAGGACTGGGAGCCCCCGCGGCTGGCGAACGGGCACCCCGACATCAACGGCATGTGGAACAACGTCGGCTCGTCGCACGTGCCCCTGGAGCTGTCGCCCGATCTGGTGGGCCGGGACCTGTCGGCGGACGAGCGCCTCGAGCTGTTCACCGCGCGCTCGGACCGGGCCAAGGCGGTCGAGTGGGAGGGCCACGAGAACAGCCGCGGCGTCGGCGCCTACGCCAACTACTGGTTCGACTGGTTCTGGAAGGAGCCGGTGGCGGGCGAGGCCCCGGCCCTCATCGTCCATCCCCCGGACGGCCGGAGGCCGGACCTGACGCCCCGGGCGCAGGAGAGCGTGCGCTACTACCGCGACCACCTGCACGACCAGGCCGCCAACATGGAGTCGGGCGACCGCTGCCTGTCGCGGGGGGTCTTCGGCATGATGATGCCCACCGCCTACAACAACGGCAAGCTGATCGTGCAGAACGAGGACCACATCATCATCCACAGCGAGATGATCCACAACGCGCGCATCATCCCGATCGACGGCGGGGACCACGTGGACGCGAAGATCACCCAGTGGGAGGGCGACCCCCGCGGCCGCTGGGAGGGCAACACCCTCGTCATCGAGTCGGCCAACTTCAAGGCGGTCGGCAACATGCGGGCGCCCGGCTCGCGCGCGCCGCAGCACGAGGGCCGGCGCATGATCGAGCGCTTCACCTTCGCCGACGCCGACACCCTGAACTACACGCTCACCGTCGACGACCCCGAGACCTACGCCGAGCCGTGGACCGTCGCCTTCCCCTACAAGCGCGACGACGCCTACCAGCAGTACGAGTACGCGTGTCACGAGGGCAACTGGGCCGTGCCCAACTCGCTGAGCGGCGCCCGGGCCGAGGAAGCGGCGGCGTCCACGGAGCAGTGACGATGCGAAATCGTCGGGCCCCGAACGACCGGTCCGGCAGCGAAGCGGTGCCAATCGAAACACCGGCGCGAACGACAGGTCACCTGCCGCGGTGCCGGAATCGTCGGGCGGGCCGGGACTCTTGAGTTGTTACAGGAGGAAGGGTGAAACTCGCAAGCTACGTCGCTGCCCTGCTCGTGCTGGCGCCGGCGGCCGGCAGCGCCCCGTCGGCATGGGCGCAGGCGCCGTCCCTCGACTGGTCGAGCCAGAACCTCAACCTCGACAACAACCGGTTCGCGCCCCTCGACGAGATCGACGCCACGAACGTCGGCGGGCTCGTCGAGCGGTGGACGTGGGTCGCGGGACCGGCCGACAACATCACCCAAGCCACGCCGCTGGTCGTCGACGGCGTCATGTACCTGCACTCGCGCTCGACCCTCTTCGCCCTGGACGCGGCGACGGGGGCCGAGCTGTGGTCGTCGCCCCTCGACGCGGGCTCGCCCGGCGGCAGCCCGGTGCGCGGCCCGACGTTCGCGGGCGGCAACATCTACGCCTACCGCGGCAACGACCTCTACGCGCGGGACGCCGGCACCGGGGCCGCGGTGGAGTCGTTCGGCGACGGGGGCGTGCTGCCCGTCGTCAGCAACGCGCTGCAACTGAAGTACCCCGACGACTTCCCGCCGACCCTCGACCCCGTCCAGATCGGCTACCGCATCACCACCCCGCCCGCCCACCACGACGGCACCCTGTACGTGGCGGCGGCGCTGTCGGAGGGGCACATCCCGGGCGGGCTGGTCATCGCCACCGACGCCGAGACCGGGGCCATCCGGTGGGTCTTCAACACGATTCCCCAGGGCCCGCAGGACGAGGGCTGGGAGATCGCGCGCGACACCTGGGGCTACGGCGCCCGGGCCGGCGGGGGCATCTGGACCCAGCCGGCGGTCGACGCCGACCTCGGCCTGGTCTACGTCAACGCCGGCAACCCCTCGCCCGACTACGACGGGTCGGCGCGGGCCGGCATCAACCTGTTCACCAACGCCACCATCGCGCTCGACCTCGAGACCGGCGCGCTCCGCTGGTACTACCAGGCGGTGCACCACGACCTCTGGGACTGGGACCACGTGACGGGGCCGGTGCTCTTCGACGTGACGGGTGAGAACGGCGAGACGATCCGGGGCGTCGCCGCGGCCGGCAAGAACTGCCTCTTCTACCTGTGGGACCGGGAGAGCGGCGAGCCCCTGCACCCGATGGTGGAGACGGTGGTGCCGACCGAGACCGACGTCCCCGACGAGCAGGTGTGGCCCACCCAGCCCATTCCCTACAACGCGGCGGGGGTGCCGATGACGCCCCTCTGCGCCACCTTCGTCGAGGTCGACGACCCCGAGCTGATGGCCCGGTCGAGCCAGCTCTACAGCCCCTACTGGATCAGCAAGGAGGTCATCGTCCCCCACGGCGGCTCGAGCTTCGGGGCCCCGTCGTTCAGCCCCGCCACCGGCCTCGTCTACGTCACCGGCAAGAACGGGGCGATCGCGCTCGTGGTCAACCCCGTCGGCGACACCCTCGAGCCGGGGCCCGACTCGCGCGGCCACACCGAGAGCCTGTCGAGCCTCGACCGCCTCACCGAGGCGTTCCCGCCCGAGGTCACCGTCTCGGCCTACGACCCCGTCACCGGCGAGCAGACCTGGCAGACCATCCTGCCCGCGCAGAGCGCCATCGGGGCCAGCGGCAACATGGTGACGGCCGGCAACCTCGTGTTCCAGGGGGTCGAGGACGGCGGGTTCTACGCCCTCGACGCCGCCACCGGGGAGATCCTGCTGCGCCACGACGCCCCGCGGCCGATCCGGGCGAGCCCGATGACGTATCAGATCGACGGCCGGCAGTACGTGACCGTCGTGGCCACCAACACCGTCCTCACCCTGGGGCTGCCGTAGCCCCGAGATCGCCACGCGGCCCCGGCTGCCGCCCGACCGAACCCCGCACCGAGAGTCTGCGCCGCCTCCCATAGCGCAGACTCCCGGCCCCTCGACGGAGAAAAGATGCGCGGCGCGCTCCCAAGACCGGCGGCGGCCCTCGCCCTGGGCGCCGTCCTCCTGCTCGGGACGACGCCCGCGCCGGGCGACCCCGCGCCGGGCCGGCCCGGCCCCGACGCTGGAGCCGAGGGACGACCTCAGCCCGAATCGAGTCCTCCCGCGTTCAGCATCTTCGGCCTCGTCGAGTCGCCCGGCCGCTATGGTTGGTCGACAGGCATGACCGTCGGCCGGGCCGTCGCGGCCGCGGGCGGATACGCCGACGGCGGCTCCGCCGACGAGCTGCAGATCCAGCGCATGGTCGACGGGCGGCTGGTCTCGCGCGCGGTCACCGAGGACGATCCGGTGCAGCCGGACGACGTCATCATGGTCCGCGGGAGGGCCGTCGAGCGGCCACGCTGACGTGTCCGCCCGCACGAGTCAGTCCAGGTCGGCGAACACCGGGGCGTGGTCGGACGCGATGTTGCCGTCCTTCTTCTTGCGGTACTCGCGGTCGATCTCGACGCGGCGCACGCGCGAGGCCACCGCGGCGGTGCCGAGCAGGTGGTCGATGCGCAGCCCCAGGCCGCGGTGGAAGGCACCGCCGCGGTAGTCCCACCACGAGAACTTCCGTTCGTCCGGATACAGGTGGCGGAACAGGTCGGTCAGCCCCAGCTCGAGGAGCGCCCGGTACCGGGAGCGCTCCTCGACGGTGCAGAAGATGGAGCCGTCGGCGTCTTCGCCCTCCCAGGCGTCGAGCGGGGCGGGAACGATGTTGAAGTCGCCGCCGATGACGAACGCCGCGTCCCGGTCCACTTCCTCGAGGTAGTCGCGCAGCGCCTCGAACCAGGCGAGCTTCAGAGGGAAGTCGGGATGGTCGAGGGTCTTGCCGTTGGGGCAGTAGACGGTGGCGAAGCGGAGGCCGGCGACCCGGACGCAGAGCAGGCGGGCCCCGTCGTCCTCGCGACCGGGCAGCCCCCGGGTCTCCGCCTCGGCCGGCGTGCGGCTGAGCACCGCCACCCCGTTCCAGCTCTTCTGGCCGTGGACGACGGCGTGGTAGCCGAGGGCGCGGAAGTCGTCGTGGGGGAACTCGTCGTCGGTCGTCTTCAGCTCCTGCAAGCCGACCACGTCGGGCTCGCGGCTCTTCAGCCAGTGCGCGATGAAGTCGAGGCGGGCGCGCAGGCCGTTGACGTTCCAGGTCGCGATGCGCATGGCCCGTCAGTATCGCACCGTTCCAGGGCGCAGTCTCCCGGCCCGCGCGAAGCGTCACATTCGTGACTCGTGGCAGGCTTGACACGCCGGCAGCGACCGTCGAACAATCCGGCCGGTGCGGGCGCCCGAGCGGCCGCGCGGCCGACGCCGGACGCCGACCCGCCGCGGGTCGCGATGACGTTCCGGCTCCCGTCCGTGTCGTCGGGAAGGAGCCCGCATGAGTGGTTCGGCGCCGCGCGTCCCGCACCGACGCCAGCCCTGCCCGGGCCTCCCCGGCCGGTGCTCTCTCTTCGTCCCCGCCGTCGTCTTCGGCGCCTGGACCGCGGCCGGTGCGGCCCAGGGCGGGGCCGGGGAGGGCGAGACGACGCCCTTCCTGCTCGCCGTCGCCGCCATCCTCGTCGCCGCCAAGATCGGGGGCGAGCTGGTCGAGCGGCTGAACCAGCCCGCGGTGCTCGGCGAGCTGCTCTTCGGCATCGTCCTCGGCAACATCGGCCTGACCGGCATCGAGCTCTTCGACGCCTTGAAGACCGCGCCCTTCCTGGCCATCGCGGCCGAGATCGGGGTCATCCTGCTGCTCTTCCAGGTCGGGCTCGAGAGCAACCTCGACGAGTTGCTGGAGATGGGGGCGTCCGCCGTCGGGGTCGCGGTGATGGGGGTCGTCGCGCCCGTCGCCCTCGGCTACGCCGTCTCCTCCCTCTTCATGCCCGACGCCGCCTGGTACGTCCACCTGTTCCTCGGGGCCAGCCTCGCCGCCACCAGCGTCGGCATCACCGCCCGCGTGCTCAAGGACCTCGGGCTCACCCACGCCCGCGAGTCGCGGGTCATTCTCGGGGCCGCCATCGTCGACGACGTGCTGGGCCTGATCGTGCTGACAATCGTGCTCGGGCTGGTGCGCGCGGCCGACGCGGGAGGGACGGCCGCCATCTCCATCGGACCGCTCCTGTTCATCGTGGCCGAGGCCGCGGCGTTCCTGGCCGGGGCGGTCGCGCTCGGCCGGCTAGTCCTCGTCCCCCTCATGCAGGTCGTCCGCCTCGCCCGCTCCCCGACGGTGCCGCCGGTCCTCGCCGTCGCCTACTGCTTCCTGATGGCGGCCCTGGCCGAGCTGGCCGGCCTCGCCGACATCGTCGGCGCCTTCGCGGCGGGACTCGCGGTCGACGACGCGATCGCGCGCCACTTCGGCAAGGAGAAGGAGCGGTACCGCATCGGCGGCTCCATCGCGCCGGTCAGCACCATCTTCGTGCCCGTGTTCTTCGTCTACATGGGCCTGCAGGTGGACCTGCGCTCGTTCGCCTCGCCCGGCGTGCTGGCCTTCGCCGCCGTCCTGAGCGTCGCCGCCATCGCGAGCAAGCAGGTCTGCTCGCTGGCCGTTCGCGAGAAGGGCCTCAACCGCTGGGCGGTCGGCCTGGGCATGGTCCCCCGCGGCGAGGTGGGGCTGATCTTCGCCGGGGTCGGCGCCACCGCCATGGTCGCGGGGACACCGGTGTTCGACGGCGAGACGTTCGCGGCCATCGTCGCCACGGTCATGGTGACGACCCTCGCCACGCCGCCCCTGCTGCGGGCCGCGTTCCCGCGAGCCACGGGAGGCCGTGCAGACGCCCCCAAGGCGGCCGGTTGACATGCCGTGCCCCGAACCGTAGCGTGATCTCGATGCCTGAACCCTCGTGGCGGCCGCGGCGGCCCCTGCGGCCGTTGCCGCGGATCGACCCCGCCGAGCGGCGGGTGCTCGACGGCTGGGTGCGCGTCGCCGGCGGCGTCGTCGTGCTGCACGCCCTGCTGATGCTGACGCTGTGGGCGCGCCCGGGACGGATCGCGCTCTGGATCTGGTACGGGGCGCCCATCGCCCTCGCCATCGTCACCGCGGGGCTGCTCGTCGCCTCGCTGCGGTCGGCCCGCCGCTGGAAGCACGGGATGAACGGGTGGCACGTGCTCGGCTACGTCGGGCTCGTGACGGTCATCTTCACGCTGCCGGTGTACGACCCGTACCCGTCGTCGTACGACGACCGGCCGAGCCACGTCGCGTTCCGGCTGCCCCTCGACGGCCCCGTGACCGTCGCGTGGGGCGGGCCGACGGCCGACGTCAACTACCACGTGTTCCTGCCCGACCAGCGGTGGGCCTACGACTTCGTCGTCACCCGCGACGGACGCACGTTCCGCACCGACGGGGTCGCGCTCGACGACTATCTGGTCTACGGCCTCCCGGTGTACGCCCCGGCCGCGGGCACCGTCTTCTCGACCCTCGACGGCGAGCCCGAGGTCGCGATAGGCGCGCGGCGATGGGGTCTGGCGGGGCTCGGCAACCACGTCGGCATCGAGGTCGCTCCCGGCGAGTTCCTCTTCGTCGGCCACCTGCAGCCGGGCACCGTCGCCGTCGAGGTCGGCGGCCGGGTGGCGGCAGGACAGTTGCTCGGACGCGTCGGCAACTCCGGCAACAGCAGCGAGCCCCACGTGCACCTCCACCTGCAGGACTCGCCCCGCCAGTGGTTCGGCGAGGGGATTCCGTTCCACTTCCACGGTTACCGGCACGCGGGCCGGCTGGTCGAACGCGGGATGCCCCGCGGGGGCCGGAGGCGCGGCGAGTACCGGGGCGAGCTCATCGAGCACGCGGGCGTGGGTGTGGCCGCCGGCGGGGGGTGATCGTCCCGGTGCATCGCCGCGAGGAGGGAACCGTGCCGCCCCCCGGCACCCCGCGACGCCGGGTCACCACCCCCCGAGGGCGCCGATCTCGCGGTAGAGCGCGGCCGAGGCGACGATGCCGTTGTGGAAGTTGCCCAGGTCGAGCCTCTCGTTCGGGGCGTGGGCATTCTCGTCGGGCAGGCCGACGCCGAAGAGGACGGCGGGGAGGCCGAGCACCTCCTGGAACGTCGCCACCACCGGGATCGACCCGCCCTCGCGGTTGAACACCGGCGCCCGGCCGAACCCCGCCTCCATGGCCCGCCCGGCGGCGCGGACGAACGGGTTGTCGAAGTCGGTCATCCACGGCTTGCCGGTGTGCATGCGGGTGACCGTGACGTCAACTGTCTTCGGCGCCACCTTCCGGGCGTAGGCCTCGAACAGCTCGCCGATCTTCGCCGGGTCCTGGTCGGGCACGAGACGCATGCTCACCTTGGCCATCGCGGTGGCCGGGATCACCGTCTTGGCGCCCTCCCCCGTGAACCCCGCGAGCACCCCGTTGACCTCGAACGTCGGCCGTCCCCACAGCCGCTCGAGGGTGGTGTACCCCGTCTCGCCGAACAGCTTCGGCGCCTCGAGCTCGGCGCGGTAGCGCCGCTCGTCGAACGGCAGCTTCGCGAACTCGGCCCGCTCGGCGTCCGAGAGGGGCCGCACGTCGTCGTAGAAGCCGGGAATCTTCACCCGGCCGCCGCGGTCCTTCATCTGCGCCAGCATCTGGGCGAGGACGAAGGCGGGGTTGGCCACGGCGCCCCCGAACGAGCCCGAGTGGAGGTCGCTCGCGGTGCCCCGCACGTCGATCTGGCAGTAGGTCAGCCCCCGCAGGCCGTAGCAGATGGACGGCACCCCGCGGTCGAACATCGGGGTGTCGGAGATGACGACGACGCTGGCGTCCAGCTCGTCCTTGTGCGACCGCACGAAGCCGTCGAGGTGGGTGCTGCCCACCTCCTCCTCGCCCTCGAGAATCAGCCGGATGTTCACCGGCAGCCGTCCGCCCTCGCGCAGGCAGGCCTCGACCGCCTTGAAGTGCATGAAGATCTGGCCCTTGTCGTCGGCGGCGCCGCGGGCGTAGATCTCCCCCTGCCGCACCGTCGCCTCGAACGGTGGCGACTCCCACTGGTCGACGGGGTCCACGGGCTGCACGTCGTAGTGCCCGTAGAAGAGGATGGTCGGCGCGCCCTCGGCGTGCAGCCAGTCGCCGTAGACGACGGGGTTGCCGGGCGTCTCGATCAGCCGGACGTTCTCGAGCCCGACCCGCTTCAGCTCGGCCGCCGTCCACTCCGCGCAGCGGGCCACGTCGGCGGCGTGGTCCGGCAGCGCGCTGATGCTGGGAATGGCGAGGTACTCGGTCAGCTCCCGCACGTAGCGGTCGCGGTTGGTGTTGATGAAGTCGGTGACGGCGTCGAGTGTCATGGCGTCGGTCTCGCGGGGTCCAAGGCTCCAAGGTGTCAGGTCGGCGCGCCGGCGACGACCGACCGGCGAGGGAACGACTTACTCAGCGTATCACTACCGGGCCGACGAACTGAACGGGCGCCGCGTGCACCCCCGGCCCGCGCACGGCAGGGAGCCGGATGACCGTTGGGGGTCTCGCTGTGCCTGGCCGACGCCTGAGCAGTCTCCGGGGCACCTATGCGGTCGACGCTGGCGGCGCAGACCACGTCCACCCCGGCGCCCGTGCGCATGACGATGGGCCAGGCATGCGCCGGCGCGCCGCCCGCGGCCGAACGCCCGCCCGTCCCGGGTCGACGCAGTCGACCGACCCGGCCTCGATGTACCCGTTGGCGGTATCATTCCGTCATGCTCGTTCGATCGACTTCCGTCAACCGAAGTTGCCCCCTCGGCTCAAAACCGCCTGCGGAAATCGACGCCGCCGCAGGCAGACCGTGGGGACCGAGGTCGGCGCCATCGACTGGCACGGCACGTGCATTTCCATTGCCGGGACCGTGGAGGACCTCCTGGCGAACCGCGGGCTGCGCCCCGACCGTTAGCGGCATCGCGGGTTGAGGACCGCCATGAACGGCTTCGCAAGCGCCGGTTTCGAGCGAGCACTCGCCATCGAGGACGAATGCCATTCCAGATCGAGCAGAAGCTCGTCGTCGCGATCGCGTCCAGCGCCCTTTTCGACTTGGGGGAAGCAGACCGCGTGTTCAGGCAGCAGGGCGAGGACGCCTATCGGCGGTACCAGCGGGAGCACGAGGACGAAGTGTTGGAGCGCGGCGTGGCGTTCCCGTTCATCAAGCGGCTGCTGTCGTTCAATCGGTCACCGGACGACTCCCCGGTCGAGGTCGTTCTTCTGTCCAGGAACGACCCGGACACGGGTTTGCGCGTGTTCAATTCCATCGAGGCGTACGGTCTGGACATCACGCGTGCCGCGTTTCTCAACGGCAACCCGCCCTTTCGGTACATCCCCGACTTCAACGCCAGTATTTTTCTCTCAGCGAACGAGCGTAACGTGGAGGAAGCGATCATGGCCGGATACCCTGCTGGCCTCGTACTCGACAGCGTGATCAACGATGATTCGGATGACGTTGAGCTTCGTGTCGCCTTCGATTTCGACGGCGTCCTGGCGGACGATTCCGCAGAGCAGGTGTTCCAATCGGACGGACTCGAGGCATTCCAGCGATCCGAGAGCGAACAGGCGGACATCCCGCACGACACCGGCCCCGTCCAGGAGCTCTTCGTCAAGATCGCCAAGCTTCAGGAAATCGAGAAGGCGCGCGCCGCAACTGCCCAACACTACGAACGCAGGCTCAAGGTCGCCATCATCACCAGCCGGAACGCGCCCTCTCACAAGCGCGTGGTGACATCGCTTCGAGCGTGGGGCATCACGGTCGACCAGACGTTCTTTCTCGGGGGCATGGACAAGTCGCGCATTCTCAAGACCTTCCGCCCGCACATCTTCTTCGACGACCAGAAGCTGCACCTGGACAGCGCAACCGCCGTGGCGCCGTGCGTCCACGTTCCCGTCGGCCGCTGACGAACGTGCCTGGCGGGCCCTTGCTCCCCACGGCGACTCATGGCGGTCTGCGGGCTCCCACCAATCCCCGCAACCAGCCGCCGATGCGGGGCGTGCGGGCCCACGGGCCCACGGGGGCAGGATGTCCCGCCGAACCATCGACTCCGGGCCCGATGGCACCCGGTGCCACCGGATCGCCCCTGACAGCCGATCACCCGCCCACGGCCGCCGTTCGCCCGGCAGAACGCGGCCCAGCCAACGATGCCATTGTCAGCTCCCCGTTCCGACATCTCGGCCCCGTCCCCCAGCCCCGGCCGCGAGCGACGGCCGGCCGACCGCGAACCTCCTCCACGGTGACCAATACCTACCACGACCGGATCCAGCCGCCCCGCGGTCGAACACCGTTGCCCGTCGACCCCGACTCCACCTCATCGTCGAAACGCTCACCCTCCACCACCTTGCCGGCCTGCCCCTCGACACCAGCGCCCCTGGGTTCCATTACCACCCGCCAAGCTCTATAATGTCGACGTCGATGTCGCCCACACGCCTTTCCCTCCCCGGCCTGACGCGTGGCCGTTCACCGTCGTTGATTCCGCCTCGCTGCCCGCCTTGCCCACCACGTCGCAAGACGCCCTTGCGAAGGCAGCTCGCAGCACCTCACCAGCCTCCGTGGTCCGTCGGTCGGCCAAATGACGCTCAACCCTGTCCCGCTCTCGGACCTCCTCAGCCGATGCCGTGCACGCCCCCTCCCGCCGGCCCCACAACAGACCCGCCCACTGGTCCCCTGGACCACGACGGCCAACCGCCACGTACCCGATGACGATGACCGACCGCGTTGAACTCCACCCAATTTTGCAGCGCGGCCTCCGGCGCGTGTACGACCAACTTCGTGCCAGCGGTGAACTGCCGCCTCCAGAGAAGCTCCAACAGTACTATCAGACCTTCCAGGCGCGATTCGGCCCGGCCGCACTATTGGCCCATGACGGCGAGGCGCTGCTCTCACTCATCCACGAGACCAGACGCGACGGGCTGATCTACTGGCTCGAATTCAAGGATGACGACGAGTTTCCCTCGATCTTCGGAAGCATTGCCGGAGGTTCCGCTCTCAAGTACGGCTTCTACCGTCGTCACGAGACCGGTGAGTGGATGACCGGCTCTCCGCGGCTGCAACGCGCGATTTCGACCCCAGAGGCTGTCATGCTCGCCCACCGTGATCGCGATCAGCTCCTCGCTGCTTCCCGCCTTCTCGCCCAGTTTCCGCCCGGCGCCTCCACTCAGGACTATCTGACACTACAACAGGAATTGGCGCGCGTCGCGCCAGATGTCGAGGACTCCGCGTGGGGGCACAAGTACCTCTCTTTGATCCACCCCGACAAACTCGACGACTATCACTCCCTGTCCCATCAGCGCTTTCACCTCGCCAAGCTCTTGCTCGAGCCCTGGCCCCACCAGGGCAGATACGTCAACGCCTCTCGCTTCCTCTTCATGGCCCGAACCCTCGGATGGCCAATCAACCACCTGACTACCGTGCTGAACCACCGCAACGGGCGCCCGCACCGCTACTGGAGCGTCCGCACTCGTACTGCCGACAACAGCCCCGATTACTGGCACCGCATGCGCCGGGAATCCGTCGTGGCTGTCGGTTGGCCGAAACTCGGCGACCTCTCGCCGTTGCTGGAGCACGAGAGATTTCGTGATGCTGTCGAATCACGCCTCGCCGCACTCTATCCAGCAACCCCGGCCACCGTCCGCCGCGCGGTACAGCAACTAACCAGCTTCTGCAAACGCATGGTTGACGGCGACATCGTGCTCGCCTGCGATGGCGCACGCGTGCTCGCCGTCGGACGGGTGAACGGTACCTATCGGTACTCGCCGCGCGAGGAGTTTCCGCACGAGCGCCCCGTCAAGTGGATCGATCTCGCGAAGTGGCGCCTACCCACCACCGAGGGGCTTCGCACAGCCGTGCACGAGTACCGGAAGCACTTCGACAATTGGATCGCCATCGAACGACGTGTGTTGGAGCCGAATCGTCCGCCCCCCACCTCGCCCCGAGGCCGCATCAAGCATGTCCCGTGGTCCGATGGTGGAACCGTCGGCCGCATTCAGGACCTCCTGAATCGCAAGGGGCAGGCCATCCTCTACGGTCCCCCGGGAACCGGCAAGACGTACTGGGCCGAGCAAGCCGCTCAGAACCTCGCCGCCCTCTGGAACTACGGCGTGAGATTCGCTGACTTGTCGCAGAAGGAACGCGAACGGGTGATGGGCCATCGGCCAGACGCTTTCGTTCGCGCCTGCACGTTCCACCCGAGCTACGGCTATGAGGATTTCATCGAGGGCTTCCGCCCCACCACTACTGCTGCTGGGGAACTGAGCTTCACCATCCAGCGAGGGATCTTCCGGAGGGTGTGTCGTGCGGCGTCGGACGACCCCCAAGGCCGCTACTATCTGATCATCGACGAGATCAATCGTGGCGACATCCCGCGCATTTTCGGCGAATTGGTAACGCTTCTGGACAAACCCAAGCGCGGCTCGGCGGTTCTGCTGCCTCTGAGCGATGAGCGCTTCGTCGTACCCAGCAACGTGTTCATTGTCGGTACGATGAACACCGCGGATCGTTCGATCGCTTTGCTCGATGTCGCTTTGCGCCGGCGCTTCGGTTTCATCGAACTCATGCCCGATCCCGCCACGCTAGGCAATGCCGTGATCGAGGGAATCGCCCTCGGCCCCTGGCTCGCTGCCTTGAATCAGCAGGTTGCAGTGCATGCGGGTAGGGACGGACGTAATCTTCAGATCGGTCATTCCTATCTCATGTCCGCTGGACGCCCGATTCGCGAGTTCCGGCGCCTCGCCTGCGTCCTCCAGGAGGATGTTCTTCCCCTGCTCGAGGAATACTGTTACGAAGAATGGGATGCATTGGAACGCATCCTGGGGCCCGGGCTGGTGGATGTCGCTGGGCGTCGATTCAAGTCCGAACTGTTCGAGCCCCGGAGGCAACCTGAGTTGGTCCGTGCGATCCTTGCCGTGACGCCGGACGTCAGTGCCTCTGCGACGGCTGTGGCGGCTCAGGCCGCCACGGAGGAGGATGCGGCTGAGAGTGCAGACGACGAAGAGGAGGACACCTAGCGGTGCCGACGCTCGATCTGCTGGAGTGGCAGCGTGCGAACCCGGAGTCGCACGCGGAACTGCGCAATCTCAGCCTCGGCTTGGAACCGCGGGAACGAGCCATCCTGACTCGCCTCAACCACCAGCCCATGGTCGCGGTGCAGGAGCGTAGGGACGGAGTGGCGGTCGCCACCACGTCGTACGTGGGGTCCATTCGCCTGGGTTCCCTCACTCTCAGGATCGCGCCGAAGCTCGCGGCACGTCCATTCTCCGAGCTATTGAGTTACGCGGTCGGCTTCCCGGTCGGCCTGTTACCCAAGCACGACGTGGCTCTCACCACGTCGACGTTTCAAGACCTGATCGTCTCCAGATTGGGGTCGGAGATCTCTCGGCTGCTCACGGCGGGAATCTGCCGCGCGTACAAGACACGTCAGTGCTCCTTGGCCAATCCCCGCGGGCGGATCCTCTTCTCGCGGCTCGCGCGTGAACCCGTGACGACGGGGACGTTGTCGTGCCGGTTCGACGAGCGGCAGGAGAACGTGCTCCCCAATCGCGTGTTGTTGGCGGGCCTCGATCTCGCGGCACGGGTGGCTGTCGCTCCTGAAGTCAAGTCGCGGGTCTTGCGACTCATTGCCACGCTGACGGGGCGCGTGCAAGCGGTGGCGTTGACCCAGGACACCTTTCGGGCGCTTCGCCGGAATGCGAGCCGTCTGACGAGTGCCTACGAGACGGCCTTTTCCCTGATTCGGTTGCTGGTGGCTGGATCCGGCGTCGGATTCGTTGGCGGTGCCGAGCGGGCCGAGTTGTCTGGCTATCTGCTCGACATGAACCCGTTGTTTCAGGATGCCCTGGAACGCTTCCTTCGCGAATGGCTCGAGGACGCGACCCTCGTGCCGCAGTACCGGTTGCGGGATGTGTTTCGCTATGACCCCGACTTCAATCCCCGACAACAGCGGTCGCCAACGCCAAAGCCTGACTATGTACTGTGGCGACGAGGCCGTGTCGTCGCCATCGCGGATGCCAAGTACCGGGATCTGTGGGAACAGAACCTGCCGGCTGGCATGCTGTACCAGCTCAGTGTATACGCGTTGAGTCAAGCGCACTGCCGGACCGCAGTGATTCTGTACGCCACCACGAACCCCGCGGCCCGCGAGGCGCGGATTGGGATTTCGGACCCGATTCAACGGGGAACCCGTGCCCGGGTTGTCCTGCGTCCCGTGTGTCTACCGGTACTTGCGGATCTCGTGGGCCGGAAACGAACGGTTGCCGATGATCGACGCCGACATGAGTACGCGGCCCAGTTGGCGTACGGTACCCAGGCGCGGTCATGACAGCGGCGCCCGAGGGGGCCGCTATTTCAGTTCCCCACGGCTACCCGCAGACGCCCCCGTTTCGGCGCTGGTTACCGGGAATCCCGATGAGGCGAGCCGAGGCTGCTCGCCGAGTATCTCGGCCATGGACGAGCGCGCGCCTCACAGCAGCTCGTTCAGCCTCGCGTAGCCGCGGCGGCTGACCGGCAGCTCGGTTCCGTCGGCGAGCACCGCGACGTAGCTGTCGCGACTGGCCGGCCCGAGCCGGGTGAGGCGGTCGACGTTGAGCAGGTACGAACGGTGGATGCGCACGAACCGGGCCGGGTCGAGCTGCCGCTCGAGGTCGGCCAGGGTCTGCTGCTTCAGCCTCTCCCGGCCGCCGGCGACGACGCCCACGTAGTCGTCGCGGGCGCGGACGTAGTCGACGCTGCCGACGGGGACGACGTCGACCCGCGCGCCGGTGCGGATGAGGATGCGCCGGAGGTACGCGCCCGCCGGGCGCGCGCTGGCGACGACGCGCGAGACCGGCGTCGGCTGCGCGCGCGCGAGCCGCCCCCGCGCCTCGTCGATGGCCTCGGCGAACCGCTCGGGGCCGAAGGGCTTCAGCAGGTAGTCGACCGCGTGGACCTCGAACGCGCGCAGGGCGTGCTCGTCGTGGGCGGTGACGAAGATCACGCCGACGGCGGGCCCGATCAGCTCCAGCACCTCGAACCCGTCGAGCTTGGGCATCTGGACGTCGAGGAAGACCAGGTCCGGCCGGAGGTCGTTGACGGCCCGGACCGCCTCGAACCCGTTCGCGCACTCGGCCACGATCTCGACGTCGTCGTGCGCGGCGGCGTACTCGCGCACGAGCACCCGCGAGAGCTCCTCGTCGTCGACCACGACGGCCCGGATGCGGCGCGCGGGCGAGGTCACCGGCTGCCTCCGCGGGACGGCGTTCTCGCCAGGTCCGCATCTTCTCTCGACCCGCGGGCATCCCCGCCCACCGCGCCTGCATCTTCTCCCGACTCGCGGGCACCCTTCCCCGACGCGCGGGCGTCCCCGCCCCCGGCGCGAGCTTCTTCTCCTGCCGCGCGGGCATCCGCGACCGCCCCGCGAGCCTCCCCCACCGGGCCGGCATCCTCTCCCGACGCGCCAGCCTTCTCGATGCGCGGGAAGCGCAGGTCGACCTCGAACCAGCCGCCCTCGCGCCGCCAGCGGGCGACCGCCTCGCGGCCGAAACGCGCGGCGAGTCGCCGCTCGACGTTGGCGAGGCCCACCCCGGTCCCCGCCTGCTCCGCCGCCTCGGGGTCGAACGGGTTCCGGACCCGCACGCGCACGGCGGCCTCGTCGCAGCGCGCCGTCACGCGGACGACGCCGCCGTCGACGAGGGGGCGGATGCCGTGCCGCACCGCGTTCTCGACCAGGGGCTGGAGAATGAGGGGCGGGACCCGGCACGAGCCGCACCCGGGCTCCAGCACGATCTCGCTATCGAGACGCGGCCCATAGCGGACCTTCTCGATGTCGAGGTAGGCTCGGACCATCGCCATCTCATCCTCCAGCCGTATCTCGTCCTCGCCCCCGAGCCGCACGCTGCTGCGGAAGAAGTCGGCCAGCAGCAGGCACATGCGCCGCGCGCCGGCCGGATCGGCCGAGGTCAGCGCGCTGATCGACTGGAGGCCGTTGAACAGGAAGTGCGGGTCGATCTGCGCGCGCAGGGCCTTGAGCTCGGCCTCGCGCGCCAGGACCTCCAGGCCGAGCTCGCGCGCCTCGGCGCGGCGCGACTGCTCGAAGGCGGCGAGCAGGTAGTGCAGCAGGCTGGAGAGCCAGAACAGCAGCACCCCGGCGGTGGCGACGGCCGCGAGCTGCGCGGGCGTGAGGCGCACCGCGTCGCCGAACGCGGGCAGGCCGGCCAGCACGCCCGTCCAGCCGGCCCAGACCGAGACCCACACGGTCGCCGCCACCATTCCGGCGCCCGCGTGCATGGCGAGCGTCCGGGCCAGCGACCCGGCCTCGAGCGGCGCGGCGCGGCAGGGGTATCGGGCTGACAGGCAGACGAACGCCAGCACCAGGCAGGGCGGCACGACCACCGCGAGGGCGACGGCGATGCCGGCGACGGCGCCGGCGTTCGCGGCCGACCAGGCGACGGCGCCGAGCGTCCCGATCACGGCCCAGGACGCCAGGTAGAGGTTGCGCCGCCGGGCCGACCCGAGGATGGGATGCACGGCTCAGTTCCCGACCACCACCGCCCCCATGAGCATGGGCCCGCGGAGGGTCAGCACCGGCGCGCCGGCCATCGCCTCGGGGCGGGCGGCGCGAATCCTGGACGCGCCGCCCAGCCCCGGGCCCAGGTTGGACGAGACCGCCCAGTGCTCGGGCACCCGCACGTCGACTTGGCCCATCGCGACGCGGACGTCGATGACGGCCGAGTCCCCTTCCATCTCCGCCTCGCGCAGGTCGACCACCAGTCGCCCCATCACCGCCACCGCGTCTCCACCGCGGAACGCGCCGGTCACGACGCGCTGCTCATGCCGGCCCATGAAGGCGAAGGCGTCGAGACGGCCGGCGCGCGACACCGCCGACTCTTCGCCGCCCGGCTCCCGCGTGGCGCCCATCTCGGCAAGCGCCGCGCCCAGGACCACGATCGCCGCGATTCCCATCAGCCCCCGTCCCACGTACGGTCCTCTGGTCATTGTCCATCCCCCGGCAGCCCGTGGCTGGCGACTCCCCGGTCCGTCAGTTGCGGATCTCTATCCCGCCCATGAACACGGTCCCCTTCAGCACCAGCCGCTTGGACGCCACCGCCGGACCCCGCGTCTTGTCCTCCACCCCGCCCATCAGCGACGTCACCCCCAACTCGACGGTCCAGTCCTCGGGCACGCGGATGTCGACGCCGCCCATCATCGCGAAGACGTGGATGACGGCCCGCCCCTCGGCGATGTCCGCCTCCCGCAGGTCGAGGTCGACGCCGCCCATGAACGCCGACGCGGACCCGCCGCGGAAGTCGGCCGACCGGTTCCGGCGCTCGACGGCGCCGAGGAACGCCGCCGCCGACTCCTCCGACTCGGTGACCGCGGCGAGCCCCTTCGAATCGGACAGCACGTTGATCAGGGCCCGGACGCCGACGGCGACGAGGACGAGGGGCCAGAGGTCCCAGAGGTCCACGTCGATCAGGTTCAGGCTGTTCAGCAGCAGCAGCGCCCCCGCCGCGGCAAGCAGGGTGCCGCTCACCGCCGACCCGCGGTCCCTCGCGTCGACGAGGTTCCTGAGGCCGACCGCGAGCAGAATCACCGGCCAGAACCGCAGGATGGCCCAACTGTCGACGAGGCCGAGGTTGTCGAGCAGGAACGCAAGGCCCACCGCGGTCAGGACGATGCCCGGCAGGAGCGGTCCGAACGCGATGCGCGATCGGCGCCCGGAGCGCCGGCCTTCGTCGTGGTTCCGGAGCGAATCGGTCAACGTGCACCTCCTCGGTGGTCGTTGACATCCATCCTGCCGCCCCGTGGCGCGACGGCGCCAGCGCTTTTCGGTGAATGGCGGATCCGGACCGGCGAGCGGCGCCATCGGCTGGCGGCTGATCGGTCTTGACATCCGACGGGCGGCGTCTATACAAATGACATACGCTGCGTGGGAGCGTACCCCGCTGAGGGGAGGCGGAGGAGGATCACGTGGGGCAGGTCAATTTCCGAATGAAGGACGAGCGCCTGTCGCTCATCGATCGGGCGGCGGCGATTCGGGGGGTCACCCGCACGGAGTTCGTGCTCCGATCGAGCGAAGCGGCGGCGATCGAGACGCTGGCCGAGCGCCCGATCATCGCGCTCGACGACGAGGCGTACGATGCGTTCGTGGCCGCGCTCGATGCCCCGGTGGCGCCGAACGATCGGCTGAAGAGACAGTCGGCGCGGCGGCCGCTGTGGGAGCGATGACCGCGCCCGAGCCCCTCAGCGAACGACATGACGTCTCGCGGTTCGACTCGGGAGCAGGGAGCCTCGATGCCTGGTTGCGGCGCAAGGCTCGACTGAACGAGGCGAAGGGCGGCGCACGAACCTACGTCGTTTGCGACGGCGACCGGGTGATCGGGTTCTACAGCCTGGCCGCCAGCTCCGTGGAACGGCGACGGGTCTCGTCGCGCGTCGGGCGGAGCATGCCCCAACCGATTCCCGTGATCCTGCTCGGGCAACTGGCGGTGGACACCGGCTATCGCGGGAGAGGCCTGGGCGCCGACCTCCTGGTCGATGCCGCCAGGAGAACTCTCGCGGCTGCCGACGTCATCGGTGCGCGCGCCCTCGTCGTCCAGGCACTCGACGACGAAGCCAAGGGATTCTACGAACGATTCGGCTTCCGACCGTTCTCGGATCGCGAGCCCCTCATGTTGATCCTCCGGATCTCCGAGCTGAGAGCGGTGCTGTAGACCTGGCGGCACGACGAGCCGGTTCGAGGCGGCGCGGCGGGACGCTCTCCGTTGCCGAGGCGCGCGCCCGGCAGCACCTCGGATGCCGCTCGACAGGAACATCCCGATCGACCTGGACCTCGCTCGGGGCGGGCCTCGGGGCATGCCGGCCGGTTCCCCACTTGCCCCATCGCCGCCTCGGCCATCCCGCGGACCACCTACCCACCCGCCGGCAGCGATAGCACGAATACAGCGATAAATCCCCGAATTTACTGGGATTGCGGTCAGACTGCGGCGGGTACGCCCACGATTCCACCCACGCTTGACCGAGCCGTTCGAGGTTGGTCCGCTACCGTCCCAGACGGTCCAATCATACGCCACTTGACTGACCCCCGCGGAGCCAGGGACCGTCGACAGATGCACGCCGCACCCTGTTTCGGCTCCCGGATACGGCGCTCGTCGGGTGGTTGGGGCAGGAATCACGCCGGTGTCGGCGAGCGTTCACGGTTGCTGCCCCGAGGCCGGCACGCCGACCTCCGCCAAGCGCTCCTTGAGAGCCCGCTCGAAGGACCGCAAGTCGGGAGATGCGTGTCGCGGTGCTGACCGTGCACGCGAAGCTCCCCTCCGGTCCCACGGCGATGCTCGCCTCGACCACGGCGGACAGTTCAGCCGTGACGGCGATGAATCCGTCCTCGTTCACCCACACGCCGGCGACCCGGCCACCCAGCGCCGTGGAGAGGAACCGCAGCAGCGACTCGGCGTGCCACGCCGCAGCTGCCACGTCCTTCCTGCAGCCCGCGTCCGCCGCGTCGACGGCTTCGCGTAGCGCCTCGACCGCCGCATACGCCGGCCACCGTCTCGCGCGGGTCGCCGGGCGGCGTCTCCACGTCGCGCGACCGCGGCGGCGGCGCCGACGAAGGCCGGCAGCGTCTCGACCGGCGCCCGCGACAAGTACTCCGCCGGCCCGGGCACGAAGCCGCTGCCTTCCGGCTCCGGCCGCGGCTTCCCCATTCGCGTCGACCAGCGCCGCCGAGACACCGAGATCCAGCGTGTCTTCCGCCAGCTCGTCCTCCGCCCACACGGCGAACCGGTACTCGCGCTAGGCGCGGCGGGCGGTCTCCTTCAGGAAAACGAGCAGCAGCGCTAACTCCAGCTCCGACGACGCGCTCTCCAGACCCCGTAGGGGTCGTCGAGATAGGCGACGGGACCGTGGTAGATCGTCTGGCTCTTGTGGACCGTGTAGAACATCCGGCCCTCGACCGCGTTTCGCAGCACGACGATCCGCCTGCACGGGCCGGCCGGCTCGACGACCATCGCGCGGAACGCCCGCGAGAACTCCCGCGGCCGGCGGATGCCGCTTCGACGAGGCCTTCCGCAATGCGGTGATCGGAAGCCGCTCCGCCGGGTCGCGGAAGTCGCCGAACGTGCAGGCGATCAGGTTGCCCGCGTCATCGACGTGGTGTCCGTCTGCCAGGGTACTCGAGCTGGCCATGAAGGCTTGGGCGCCGCATCCGCGACTCGATGCTCCCGGAGCCTGCCTACCAACCGAGGGTCGCCCGGCCCATCAGCCCGTTGCTCGCTTCGCCGTGCTCCGGGCTCTCCCGCCGCTGCGCGTCGACGCCCAGCCCGAAGTGCACCCGGCCCTGCGCCAGCACCCCGAGGGCGTAACCGACTTGGTACTCCCGGCCGTACTACGACGTCGCCAACCCGACGCGCGGCGTTCCCACGAACCGGGCGCCCACCGGCAGCCCGTAGCCCACCTCCGCGTTGAGCTGGCCGCACGGACCCGTACATCTGCTGCGAGCCCATGCCGTAGGCCATCTGGTTGCCCCCACAACGCCCCGGCCCCGCCGTGCGCCGAACCGCCCCACGACGGGGCGACCCTCGCCGTCAGCCCCAGCGGGCTCGACGGGCGTCGGGTCCCAACCGAGCGACAGCGACATCCCGCGGTCGGTGAACCCTTCGGCCTGGTGCACGAGCAGCGTCCGCACCCGCACGTCGAGCGACAGCTCCGTGACCGTGTCGCTGAACGCGAGGCCGCCCCCCACGTCCATGCCGGCACACGTCTCCGCGTCGCCGCCGTCGCGCCGCAGACCCACCTCGACGCTCGGCGTCAGCGACAGCCGGCCGCCGCCGAGGATGAAGCCCCGCAAACCCCGGAACGCCGCGCGCACCCGCGTCACCCCGCCTCGGAGGCGTTCAGCCGGCCGGTCCGGCCGTCAAGCAGTCGCTGGCCGCGCCCACCCACAGCGCGTCGGCCTTGAACGCCACGGAGAAGCCGCCCGTGGCCCGCGAGCCGATCAGCTCGCCCCGCGTCCCCGCCGCCGACATCATCATCGACACGCCCGTCCCGAGCGTCGAGCCGTCCTTCCGCTTCCAATAGCTCAGCCTCACCTCGGCGCTGAACGCCAGCTCGAACTCGAACGCCGTCCCGTCGTGCTCCGCCAGCACCCCGAGAACCACGCCCTCAGCGGCGCCACCTCCGCGATCGTTCCGGTCGCCTCGGCGTCGCCGAGCGTCCGCCGGGCGACGGATTCGACAGCGTCAGCGTCTCGTCCTCCTCCGCGGCGCCGTCGTGATGCGCCGCGACCGCCTTCTCCGTCTCGCCCGCGACGAAAATCGGCGTGCCGGACGCGGACGCGTAATCGGTTCACGCTCCGGTCAGAATCTCAGAAAAACCCCGGTCCTATTGGCTAAACTCCCGGCCGAACGGGTCCCACCGGGTCAGAAAATGGTTGGCAGTACCCGAAACGGCTGGCAGTACGGAGCGCCAGCTTCAGCGTCTGCCGTTCCCGTCACGCCCACAACCGACGTGAACCCGATGTCGCTCCGCTTGCTGTCCCGCTGCCAGTATCCGCCTTCGTGGACCCCCGCGAACGCGTCGCGGAGGGTGCGCCCGCCCGCGGCCCGTCCTCCGAGGCGGGCCCCGGCGTCCCTAGCCAGCCCAGGCGTGCCAGCGCAAGCTCCGCGGCCGCCGCCAACGCCTCCCCGCACGAGATGTCGACCGGCCGCACGATCCGAATCGTCGAAGCGCCCGCCGACGATGCCGGTCCGGCGCGGACGTCCCACAGCCCGTCTGGCACTAGCCCGACCTGCGGCCGCACTGGCTGGGCCGCTACATGCCGTCCAACGACCTCGACTTCCACACCAACGCGGTCCGACACAGGTCGATCTCACTGGCGTCGGCCGCGACAACCGGCCGCCTGAGCAAGACCCCGTTCAAACCGTGCATGCGGATTTCCCCACACGGCTTTCCAGGTGGACTTCAGGTCGCAGCATACACCGCCCCCGGATACCGAATCGTGCCGCGCAGGCGTACGAGCCCCAGGGCCTCGAAGAACGGACCACGCCAGACCTCCGCCCGCCCGGCCGCCAGACGCGACCCCGCCCCTCTGGGGAGCAAGCCGCGCACGCGTTCCGTCACGTACCGGTCGAGCTGCTCGAAGTGGTTCGCCGCACGCGTGGCCTTCGCCGTGAAATGAGCGGCTCGGCTCTCGGGTTGTGAATCTGTCCAGGATACAGGCTTCACTTCATGTTGCCGCCCGCGGACTTGTTCCTCCGAAGAGCCTCTCGACGCCCCGCTCCGCCCACGGCCGTCTCCAGCCGTGCCTGGGGCCACCTACTCCGCGCTCCGGCGCCTACCGAGGCGGGACTTGCACCCGCTGGAGAGGAACAGCGTGATGCGGGCGGTTGCCCGTCCGCATCGTCACGACGCACCATCATCGCATTCTGCCTGGAACGTCCCAGTCACGCGCCGATCTTCTGCGCATGGTCAAGAAGACCAGCATTCAGGCCATCGACTGGCGCCACCGGGTGCTACCAACCACTCAGCAAACCACCCTCCACGCCCATCGGCCTCCCTCGCCTCCGATTATACCGCCGCGTCCTCACAGCTTCACATAGCGATAGCTATCTCTAATATTTGCATGGAAGTACACACCCTTCGAACTCGCCTGCATCAATTCTCTCCAGACCATCTCAGGAACATCGAAGTACTGATAGATCGAGCTGTCCTGGAATTCGACCTCAAGAGTCAAGGAGTCCGTATCATAGCCAACGGACATCAAATGAGAAGATTCCACTGCCTCTCTATTCATCATATTCTCCCCAATCTGTCTCACGACGCCTCGCCTCGCCATCTCTCAGCCACATCGCCGTAATTCTCTTCCCGTCTCGCACGATTCCAGCCCCTTTCGCCTTCCGGATCATACACCTTCGGATCATCGCTATCTGGCCGCCGACCCTTCGCCGGCTCCTCAATGAACGCCCGCAGCGGCAAATGAACGGCCTCCCCAACAACAATCGCCTCGCCTGTACGTAACGCTGGCAACATCTCCAGAAGACCCTCCAGGTTATCGCTCACAGCCCCCGTCACGTGCGACCGATCGTTTGTATTCGACAGCCTCATCGCAAATGTCGTGCCGCATTGCGACAGAATCGTCGAATCAATTTCCGACGGTCGCTGGCTCACAATCATAGCTCCTATACCATATTTCCGACCTTCCTTCACCACCCTCCGTGCGCCAATGGCCGCCGGTCCTTCCTTTCCAGACATCAAATACGAATGAGCCTCCTCAAGCACAACTAGCAAAGGCCGGGCCCTTCCGCCCTCCGGAAGCCGACGTCCCCAGAACAGTGCATCGAACAACAAACGCAAGAGCACTCCGATCAAGTTCATCAGTATCGACGCCGGAATCCCCGAGAGGTCGAGAACACTAATGGGCCGGCTGTTACCCAACCACAACTCCAACAGGTCGGCTATGTCTTTCTCCGGCTGTGCGTCGAGCTTCTCGGGGCCGGGCTCCGGACACCAAGGACCCGGCCGAAACAGGAAATCGTACCGTGTGTCTCGCAGGAGCGACTGAGTCGCCAGAATCTGCCTTCGAATATTCAGTGACGAACCGCTCAGAAATACACGATTAGGGCCACCCGTCGTAATAGGCCGATAGATTGGCGGCCTCACCTCCATAATCGCGCCCAGTTGCCGGTTACCGTCCGCATCCGTCTCTATCGCTTCAGTGTCAGAACTCTGGTTGATGCCCTGCGTCGTGTGTGTCGAACAAACTTGACGATAGAGCTCATACCAGAGTCGGTGGATACTAAAGGGAACCGGCGTGTCCACGGTCATGGTATCCCGAGTAACGCCTGGACGCTCCCTCATATCCAGCGATGCAGACTTGAGTCTCTTCACTTCCTCCACAAGAGCTGCGCGGTCTGCATCTTTCACACCTCGAAAAGGCGTCACGTCCAGCAACTCATCAAAGCTCAATGCCCAGTATGGGACAAAAAGTTGTTTCTCGTCGCTCTTCGGTGCCGGATTTACTCGAAATACCGTTGCACGGTCCTTCAGCGCGACCGAATACTCACCATGAATGTCGAAGACGATCACGCGCGACGACGGATATCGGTTGGGATCCGAAAGAGACGCCAGGAGATTCGCTACGGTCGTGGACTTTCCGGCACCCGTCGAGCCCAGAACGGCACTATGCCTCCCCACCAAGCGGTTGACGTCGACCAATGCAGGAATAGATTCTGCACTGGCAATACTGCCAATACGAACGCAGTTCGGTGCGTTCGGCCGGCCGTAAATTCGCGCCAGATCCTGTTCTGTGACCAAATGCGCCTCGTCGTTTATTGTTGGGTGTTGGGAAATCCCGCGCCTGAATTCACCTCCTCGTTGGCTCTCGCCGATGAGCTGCACTCTCAACCACCGATGGCCGTACGGCTCGATGTTGACCAGGGCATCCGGGACGGCTCCGGCACCAATCTGAGAAACGATTCCGAAGAGGTCAGTCAACCCTATCGGGACGCGGACAAAACTCCCAACCTGTCCAATGCGATAGCCGCGCCCGTCTATGAAGACCAAGCCGGAGACCGTCTTGTTATCGAGCGCAACACTTATCGTCGCGCCTTGCACGTCTTGTATTAGACCCAAGTAGGTCGGGCCACTAGACATAGGTGTCGCCCCCAGGCTGGCGGCGCACGTGTCCAGCAAGCTCTTGAAGGAACCGCCCCAAGACGCGGTAGTCACCGAGCGTGAGTGTAGCCGCCCGCTTACCGTCAGTCGACGGGACCCACTTTATCCACTTGCTTTCATCGGCCATGGGCGACTCAGCATTCATCTCTATCCACTTCAGCCGTTGGCCACCGATTATTCCACCGTCCCTGCCTAGTACGATTAGATTTGGCCGATCGACCGCCGCAACGGCAACGGATGAGTACTTGTCAAGATTCTCAAAGAGCAGTGCGAACGCGACTGCAGTTTGTGTGTATTCAAGACCTTGAAGAATCGTGTCGTTTATGTGTTCGTCGCGAAAAGAATATCCGCAGAGAATGAGTGCGCTGCTGGGATCTCGTAGAAAATCGCGCAGTCGATCAATCATGGCCAAGTAGGGCATACGGCGACTCTCCTGGTATTTCAAGTGGGATGGATGGATAATTCGTTTTCGGTTGGTTTCCTGTGTGGTACCTCGAAATATGTCGGCGTGGTCATTCTGATACCAGTTGACGGATCCGTGGAGTTTCCACAGACGCACCCACCTGGGCGGTAAATCCTCTTCCATATTTCTGGAATCGAAGAGCGGCCTATGCGCACCCACGAATCCGTCAAAGTAAGGTATACGACACCGTTCTAGCGCCTGCTCCATCAACAGGTCGTAGTTGGTGGTGAACAGCTCAATCGGGTGGCTGCGGGATATGGCATCGATCCACGCGGCTACTTGATGGTATGGTGTCTCGTTGTCGGGCAGGGGCTTGTCAACCGACTGGTTGATGAGGAGACATATCTTGTCATCTAAGCTGTCCAATTGCTCGGCTGATAGGTCTCGCACTTTTTCGCTGCCTGCTACAGCGTGGAGGGCTCGAACGTGGGTCAGCATGTCTTCCACGGTGGGCGTGTCATTGCCGTCCGCCGCGAAGTGTCCATCGATCGTCTGTAGAAGGTCCGCGTACTTGTGACATATCGCCAAAGCGTTGCGAACACCTGCGGTCATGCCAGTGACATCCGGAATTAGTGGGTTCCCATCATCTGCACGGAGTGCGGTCGGGCAACCGGCCCCGAAGAAGAGCCCGAGTGGCCTCTTGTTGCTCGAAAGAACTTGCTGAAGATGGGAGATTTGCCTCTTAGGGTCTTCCTGTACGTGGCTCACTGCGGTCCTCTCTGGTCGTCCGAAGGGGCCCGAATCGGGAGAGATAGCACCCGTACCTCGGGGCCGGAGTGTTATCGAGAACGGCCTGCGCGCTAGGTGGCAGCGCCTCGACCTTGGTCGGAGGCGCTGCTGTGGGACCACGTTCTTGCGGTCCTCTGGACCTCGTGGCCGCCCCGACGCGTCCCCTTCGGAGCCACTCGGCTTCTGCATCGCGTGCCGGGCCCGCGGCATCTCGGTCATGGTCATGCAGTGCGCGGCCATGGGTCGATGGTGGTCGGCGCGGATTGGTGAATGGCCGGGCGAGAATTGTACACGCTGCCGGGAGGAATGGCGCACGCAAGCGCGCCCCGTCCAAGATGCGCCGGTCACACCCGCAGTCCAGGCTGGCCGGCTTCAGTGGTCGTTCGTTGCCCGCCGGTGGCATGTGGTATGGGCCACGTACGAAACGGCGGTTTCCGGCGCCGCGGTTTGCGGTCAACGGAGGTGCGACTTGCGACCTAAACTGGTCGGTCCTGTGGGGCCCGCCGACCCCCGCGGCGATGCTCACCTCGACGACGCCGTCTCCAGCGAGATCTGCCGTGTTCACGATGGAGTTGGCCTCGCTCACGCGCACGCTGGCTATGGCGTCGCCGAAGGCCGAACAGCAGGAGCCCACGATCGTTCCCGTCGCCTCGCTGTCAGTGATGACCGCTCCCGAGGCGTTCGACAGCGTCACCGTGAACCTCTCCTCGCCCTCGCCGTGGTCGTCGTCGAGCAGCTCGACCGCAACTGTCGTCGTCCGCTCGCCCGCCTGGAGGGTCAACGTGCCGTTGGCCTTCCTGTAGTCGTCGCCCGCCGTCGCCGCGCCGTTCGCGGTGGCCTAGCTCCGCCACGGAGCGGACACGTTCTCGCGTGAGTTGCGCGGGGACGTCC
The DNA here is from genome assembly GCA_965204675.1 of Vicinamibacterales bacterium. Lineage (GTDB taxonomy): Bacteria > Acidobacteriota > Vicinamibacteria > Vicinamibacterales > UBA8438 > JAJEEA01. Next base: position 1,279,870 of record OZ242003.1, on the reverse strand, counting down.
TGTGCATCCGGGAAGCGCGTCGACGGCCGCACGTCGCACCCTGTCTCGTCTCCCGGACACGGCGCTCGCTACGGTAATGGGGGGGCAGAATCGCGCGGGTGCCCGCGTGTGCTCACGGCTCACCGGCCCGAGTCGAGCACGCCGGCCCGCGCCAGGCGCTCCCTGAGGGCCCGCTCGAAAGACTGCACGTCCGGTGCCGTGCACGCGAGATGCATGTCGCCGGCACTGACCGTACACGCGCAGGTCCCCTCTGGTCCGACCGTGATGCTCGCCTCGGCCGCGTCGGCGGCAGACGGTTCGGCCGTGACGACGATGAAGCCTTCCTCGCTGACTCGCATGCCGGCGATCTCGCAACGGAACGAACCGCAGAGGAGCCGCAGTACCGGCTCGGCGTGCCACGCCGCGGCCGCAGCGTCCTTCCTGCATCCCGCGTCCGCCATGCCGACCGCTTCGTGCAACGCCTCGACCGCCGCGCGCACCGTCGCCGTCTCCCGCAGTTCGCCCGGCAGCGTCTCGTCGTGCGGCCGCGGCACGACGGTCGGGTTGCCGGCACCAAGAAAGGCCGGCAGCGTCTCGACCCGCGCCCGGGCTCGTGAAGAGCCGTCGCCTTCCAGCTCCTCGACGGCCGAGTACTCCGCCGCGCCGGCCCGCACGAAGCCGCTGCCTTCCGGCTGTGACCGCGGCTTCCGCATGGCGTCGACCAGCGCCGGCGATACGTCGAGATCCAGTGCGTCCTCCACCGGGTCGTCCTCCGTCCACACGGCAAACCGGTACTCGCGCTGGGCGCGGTGTGCGGCGTCCTTCAGGAAGACAAGCAGCAGCGACAGCTCCAGTTCCGACGATGCTCCCTCCAGACGCCGAACCGGGTTGTCCAGGTAGACGACGGGGCCGTGGTAGACCGTCTGGCTCTTGTGGGCCGTGCGGAACGACCGGCCCTCGACCGCGCTTCGCAGCACGACGATCCGGCCGCGCGGGCCGGCCTGCTCGGCCACCATCGCGCCGAGTGCCCGCGCGAACTCCCGGGGACGGCGGATGGGCGAGACGGCGTCGCAGCCGGCCGGGATCGCCGCCCGCGAGGCGGCCTGCCGCTCTGGCGTTTCCGGCTCGATGGACGCGCAGTAGATCCAGCCGTTCGTGCCGTGGTGGGCCTCGCCATCGCTGGCGAGGCCTTCGCCGTGGTCGACGAAGCAGCTCGGCTTGGAGATCCGGATCGTCTCGCAGCCCGGAATCGCGTGCCGGCTCGCGGACGCCTTCTGCAGCACCGTGATCGGGAACCGCTCCGCGGGGTCGCGGAAGTCGACGTACGTGCAGGCGATCAGATTCCCCGCGTCATCGACGTGGTGCCCGTCCGCGAGGTACTCGGCGCTCCGCATCTGGCTCTGTGTCCGGCACCTCGACAGTCCTTCGGCGCGTTCACGAAGACCGACTGCCAACGCGGCGCGACCCACCGGAGGACGCCGTGGATCCGGGGGGCGCAGGGCAGCGGCCGGGACGCCGGTGCTCTACGTACTCGACTGCGGTCCGCATCTGCTCTGCGTTCCAGACCGTCCAACGCTCGCGGGCAACTTCCATGCCCCGGTGCGCCGGCCGGCGGCGACCATCCTGACCATCACGCGCTCCGAGCCGTAGTCCCGGCAAAGGGCCAGGAAATCGCCGCGTCAACGCGACCGGCGGAAGCGTTCACGTTCTCCCGGTCGAGCACCCCGAGGCCGTAGCCGATCCGGTAGTCCCGGCCGTACTGCGACGTCGTCAACCCGACGCGCGGCGGGCGCCCACCGGCAGTCCGTAGCCCACCTCGGCGGCGACCTGCCCGCCGGACCCGTACATCTGATGCGAGCCCATGCCGTAGGCCGCCTGGCCGCTCCACAGGGCCTGGGCTCCGCTCTGCGCCGAACCGCCCCACGACGGGGGCACCCGCGCCGTCAGCCCCAGCGGGCTCGACGGTGTCGCATCCCACCCGAACGACAGCGACAGCCCGCGCTCGGAGAACCCTTCCGCCTGGTGCACCACCAGCGTCCGCATCCGCACGTCGAGCGACAGCCCCGTGACCGTATCGCTGAAGGCGACGCCGCCGCGTACCGGGCAACCATCAACCACCCGCGCCGCCGCCGCGGGCCTGGACCCCGGCTTCCGCCATCCGGCTCCTCAGCGCCCGCTCGAACGACCGGGGATCGAGCGCCGCGACCGCGAGGCGCCCGTCCACGCCGCCGACCCGGCACGCGCACGTGCCGTCCGGCCCGACCGAGATCGTCGTCTCGGTCACGTCGTCCCCGGGAACCTCGGCCGTGATCACGATGAAGCTGTCATCGTTGACGCGCACGGCGGCGACGGCGCCGCCGTAGGTCGCGCAGAAGGATCGCACGACCGCCTCGGCGTGCCACGCCGCGGCGGCGGCGTCCCTCCTGCAGCCCGCCGCCGGCCTGTCGACCGCAACCCGCATCGCCTCGATCGCCGCGCGCGCAGCCGCCTCGCCCGGTTCGCCTGCGGCCGTCTCGACGTCCTGAGGCCGCGGCGCCACCGCCGGGTTGCCGCGCTCGGCGCGGATCGGGAGCACCTCCACGCGCGGCCGCGCTCCTGAAGGACCGTCGCCGTCCGCGTCCTCGACGGCCGAGTACTCCGTCCCGCCCACCGGCACCAGGCCGCCGGCCGCCGGTCCTGGCCGCTCCCCGCACATCGCATCGAGCAGCCCGTGGGACACCGCCAGGTCCAGCCGGTCCTCCTCCGGCTCCCGCTCGGCCCACACCGCGAACCGGTACTCCCGCTGACTCCTGCGCGCCGCGTCCTTGACGAAGACGAGCAGCAACAGGAGCTCCAGGTCCGACGACGCGCCCGCGAGCCGCCCCTGCAGGTCGTCCGTGTAGGCGACGGGGCCGTGGTAGACCGTCTGGCTCTTGTGGGCCGTGCAGAACGCCCGGCCGTCCACCGCGCTCCGCAGCAGGACGACCCGCCCACGGGGCCCCGCCTGCTCGGCCGCCATCGCGCCGAGCGCCCGCGCGAACGCCCGCGGCCGGCGGATGCGCGACACGGCATCGCGGCCCGCCGGCATGGCCGCGCGCCACGCAGCGCGTTCGTCCGGCGTCTCCGCCTCGATCGACGCGCAGTACACCCAGCCGTTCGTGCTGTAGTGCCCTTGGCGGGCGGCGGCGAGGCCGCCGCCCTGTTCGGAGAAGCAGGCCGGTTTCGAGATGCGGAGCGTCTCGCAGCCCGGGATCGCCCGCCGCTCCGACGACGCCTTCCGCAGGGCGGTGACCGGACGCCGCGCCCCCGGGTCGCGGAAGTCGACGTACGTGCAGGTGATCAGGTTCCCTGCGTCATCGACGTGGTGCCCGTCCGCCCGGTACTCGAAGCTGGCCATGAAGGCTCGCGCACGGCGTCCGCAGCTCGCGGACCGCCCTACCAGCCGAGGGTGGCCCGGCTCATGAACCCGTTGCTGGCCCCGCCGTGCATCGGGCTCTCCCGCCGCTGCGCGTCGACCCCGAGCTCGAAGTTCACGTTCCCCCGGTCGAGCACCCCGAGGCCGTAGCCGACCCGGTAGTCCCGGCCGTACTCCGACGTCGTCAACCCGACGCGCGGCGTGCCCACCAATCGGGCGCCGACCGGCAGTCCGTAGCCCACCTCGGCGGCGACCTGCCCGCCGGACCCATAGAGCTGGTGCGAGCCCATGCCGTAGGCCGTCTGGCTGCTCCACAGGGCCTCGGCCCCGCTCTGCGCCGAACCGCCCCACGACGGGGCCACCCGGGCGGTCAGCCCCAGCGGGCTCGATGGCGTCGCGTCCCACCCGAACGACAGCGACAGCCCGCGCTCGGAGAACCCTTCCGCCTGGTGCACCACCAGCGTCCGCATCCGCACGTCGAGCGACAGCCCCGTGACCGTATCGCTGAAGGCGAGGCCGCCGCCCACGTCCATGCCCGCGCCCGTCTCGGCATCGCCGCCGTCGCGCCGAACACCCACCTCGACGCTCGGCCTCAGCGACAGCCGGCCACCGCCGAGCGTGAAGCCCCGCGAGCCCTCGAGCGCCGTGCGCACCCGCGTCACCGCCGCCTCCGAGGCGTTCAGCCGGCCGGCCGGGCCCTCGAGCATGTCGCTCGCCGCGCCGACCCACAGCGCGTCGGCCTTGAACGCCAGCGCGAACCCGCCGGTGGCCCGCGAGCCCAACAGCTCGCCCCGAGTACCCACCGCCGACATCATCATCGACACGCCCGTCTCCAGCGCCGAGGCGGCGTCCGGCGTCAGGCTCAGCGCGCCGGTGCCGTAGCCGGTCGTCCCCCACACCGAGACACGGTCGTTGACCTGATAGCCCACCCACGGATAGACCCCGGTCATCGACGTGCTCATCTGCCCGCCGCTCGTGCCGCGGTAGCCGCCCAGCCCGAGCGTGCGGCCCACCGACAGGCCCACCGTCAGCGCGCCGCGCGAGTAGTCGGCCCCGACCATCGTGGTCCGCACGTCGCCGTTGAGCGACAGCGCGTCCTCCATGCCGCTGAAGTGGGACCGGGAGCTGCGGCTCCACAGCGACAGCATGCCGCCGCGGCTCTCGCGGTTCAGCTCGAGCTCGGAGTTGGAGAAGAGGTCGCCCCCCATCCCCATCGAGCCGAACAGGCCGCCGTGCGCGGCGCCCGCCGGCCCGTAGCCGCCCATCGGCGCATGCTGGTCCGTCATGCCCATCGCACCCGGCATGCCGCCCATGCCGGTCATGCTCATCGCGCCGCCCGCGGCGCCCATGCCGGCCATGCCCATCGCGCCGCTCATGCTGCCCGTGCTCATGCCGAAGGCGCCGGCCCCGGCCGCGTGCGAGCCCATCCCCATCGCGGCCGCGCCCGCGTGCGAGCCCATTCCCATCGGCGCGAACTGCGACACCAGGCCGAGCGCGAAGTCCCGCTCCTGCCCCCGCTGAAGCTCCCGACCCGCGAACCGCGCCCGGAAGCCCCGCCGCCGCGGCGCCGCCATCCGCTCCTCGATCTGCGTCACCACCTGCTCGGCCGTCGCCCGCCCGAAGCGCGCCAGCAGCGCCGCCGGAACCCGGTCCGTGTTCCGGATCGTGCCCGTCGCCTTCTTGTGCATGCCCCGCAGGTACGCGCCGGATTCGTTCGACAGGCGCATCTCGAACTCCTCGCGGCCCTCGTCGATGTCGTCGTCGAGAATCGGCACGTGCACCGTCTTCTCCGTCTCGCCCGCCGCGAAGGTCAGGGTGCCGGACACCGCCGTGTAGTCCTCGCCCGCCTTCGCCGTGCCGTCGGCGGTCGCGTAGTCCACCGACACCGTCTCCGACGACGCCCGGTTCAGGGTCACCGCGAAGTCGATCCCCGCGTCCTTGCCTTCCCGCGCCTTGCCGTCCTGGATGCGGATCCGCACCGGACCGCCCACCGACGCCTCGGCGCTGTTCGAGAGCGCCCGGCCGTCCGCCGTGCACACCGCGCCCGCCGCGCCGCAGTCGCGGCCGCCGGCCAGCGTCACCGTCACGTCGCGCCACGAGTCGGGCTTCACGCGGACGCGCCACAGGCCGTCCCCGCGCCGCTTGACGTTGTTCACGCGGCCGCCGCGCACGTCGAACGACTTCCTCGAAGGCCCGGAACCGTCAGCGCCCAGCGCCTCGCTGAAGCGCACCCGCACCACGAACCGCCCCTCGCCGTCGTGCTCCTCCGGCACGTCCTCGAACGCCGCCGTCAGCGGCGGCGACGCGGACCGCCTCACCGCCACGGCGTAGGTCTTCGTCGTCCCGTCCTCCGCGGTCACCTCCACCGCCAGCGCGTTGTCGCCCGACGCGAGGGCAATGGCGGCGCTGGCCGAGCCGCTCGTCACCGCCGACAGATCCGAACCGATGCCGGCCTTCAGGGTCGCCTTGGCGTGGGCCGCTGTCGCCGTCAGCCGCGCGTGCGTCGTCGTGTGGGGCACCGTGGCCGCATAGCTCGTGGTGTCCGCCGCGAACGCGCCGATGTCCAGCACCGCATACGCGCCGTCCGCGCCGGTTTCCGCCGTCAGGCCGGCCAGGTTCGCGTTCGACGACAGCGCCGCCTCCCGCGTCACCGTCACCGTGTAGGTCCGCTTGTAGGCCGGATTCTCCGCCGTCACCACCACTTCGATGCGGTTCTCGCCGACCGAAACGGGCACCGGCCGAGTCGCCGCCCCGCCGTTTACCGTTACCGTCGCCGACGGATCGCTCGGCGTCACATCCAGCGTCACCTGCGTGACATCCGACGGTACCCGCGCGGTGTACGCGTAGATCTCGTCGTTGAACGGCGGATTCAGCACAACCGCCGTGCCCGTGCTTGCCGCGGCCTGCTGCGCATAGCTCTGCCGCGCCCCGGCGAGGGTCGTGCCTCCGGTCGCCGCCCCCGAGGCACCGAGCAGCCCTGCCCCGGCACCATAGAATTGCGGCGCGTTCTCCCCGTTCCCTCCGGTGCCAGTACTCATCCTCAGCCTGCTCAGCCGGTCGTTGGCCGACTTCCAGTCGTTGTTGTGCGTGAGGAAGAACCGGTACCTCACGCCGTTAACGGCGGTACTGCCCGCGAGCTCGAGAATGAGCTGGGTCGAGCCGTTGCCCCACGACGTTGGGGTGGTGCCCCGCTCCAGGCGTAGCTCCTTGCCCGTGCCGCTGTCGCTGGCGGCCCAATGCGACGGCGCAGTTGTCCTCCTGTCGTAGGTGATGTCGCGTACGCCCACGCTGATGCCGGTGATTTGACTGTTCGTCCAGGTCGGCGTCACCGTGACCCTGCGTACGCCGGGCGGCACGTGCACTTGGTAAATCAGATGCGGGCCGCCGAAACCGGACCCGCCCGCGGTGTTCGGCTCGATCGGCAGGTCCCGCACACCGTCGTTGAACGTCAGGCCAGTCAGCAAGTCCGGGTCGGGCGTTTGCGCCGCGGCTGGCAACGGCAACAGCGTGGCCAGCAGACCAGCAGCCACAACATGTCGAATCCTGTCGGTCCTCATCGCCGGTTCCTCACTTCCGCCGCTCCGCGCGGCCGGTTTACTCGCGATAACTGGATTTATCGCGAGTAAAATTCGCGGCTTTTCGGACTGACGGGAGGCCGCCGGATGCTGAGTTCGCAGACGGACTGCGACTTGAAACGCTCGTTCGAACGAGGTCAGGTAACGAGGGTGGGAGACACGTTGGCCGCCTACTTCGAGGCGGCCAGGGGCGCGTTCAGCCGGAACACGGAACGGGCTCTGAGATCGGATGTACAGATATTCGCGGCTTGGTGCCGGAGGCACTTCCGGGCTGCGTTGCCCGCTGACGCCGCCGACGTAGTGGCGTTCATCGACGAGATGGCTCGCGTCAAGACGCCGGCGACGGTGCGCCGCTACGTGTCCAGCATCGCCACCCTGCACCGGGCGCTGCGGTACCCGAGCCCGCTCGACAACACCTCGGTCCGCTTCGCCCTGAAGCGGATGCACCGCGGCCGGGGACGCCGGCAGGCGCAGGTCCGGGGACTGACCTGGCCGCTCAGGAACCGGCTGATCGAGGCGGGCGGAGACCGGCTGATCGACGCCCGGGACCGGGCGCTGCTGGCCGTGGGCTACGACACGCTACTGCGGCGGACCGAGCTGGTGTCGCTGCAAGTGCCTGATTTGCTGGAGGAAATCGACGGAACGGCGACGCTGCTGGTGCGCTCTGGCAAGACCGACCCGGACGGGCGAGGCGCGACGCTCTACCTGGCGCGCGACACCGTGCAGCTCGTCAAGACGTGGCTCGAACTGGGCGGCGTGCGTGACGGTCGGTTGTTCCGGTCCGTGCGCAAGGACGGCACGGTAGGCGAGAAGCTCGACGCCAGCCAGGTGCCGCGCATCTACAAGCGGATGGCCCGGCGGGCCGGGCTTCCAGGCGATGTCGTGGACACGCTGGCCGGGCACAGCACGCGCGTCGGGGCGGTCCAGGACATGATCGCCAGCGGCATCGAGCTGCCGGCCATCCTCCAGTCGGGGCGCTGGAAGACGACGCGCATGGTGCAGCGCTACGGGGAACGGCTGCTGGCGCGGCGCAGCGGCGCCGCGCAGTTGGCCGAGCGGCAGCGGCGCTGAGGAAGGCCGCGTGCCGGGAATCGGGGGCGGTGACGCCGCCAGCGGCGGCGACCGGGGCGTGGACGTGCGCCTGCCATTCGGGGGCTCGTCACGGGCGCTCGGCGAGGCAATTATCGCGAGCAAAAACGTGAGCGCGCCCCACTCCGATCCGTCCTCGGCCGGGATCGGCCGTCACGACGGGCGGGCGCGGCGAGTTCCGAGGAACTCAAGCGGTGTCAGGGAGTTGCGTCCGAGGCGGCAGGCTTGCGGATCGCGTTCGGCTCGTGTAGGATGGCATCCGTTTCAGTCTGGAGATGGATCTTTACTCGCGATAAATCCAGTTATCGCGAGCAAAACGGTCGCCGAAACCGCCGCCAACACACCGCATCGCAGCCGCCTCCGATCGCACTGAGCGCACTCTGCATCCCTTCGCTCCTCTATATGCTTGGACGCGAATTCGATCGGTTCAGTTGCGCCACGAGCGCGACCGACATCGAGCTTGAACGCTTGCCGAATGCGGCCCGGACTGAACCGGTCGATCCGGAGCCAGGCCATCGCTTCGCGAGGCCCTGTCGCGTGACACCCATCTTGCCGGCGGTGCGGGCAACGTTTCGACGCCGGCCGAGGATGTCCCGAACCACCGCCCGTTCGAGGTTCTCGCGGACGTCGGCGAGCGTCGACTGTCGCTCGGCGCTGGCCGTTTACGGAACGCCGCCGGCAGAACGCCGCGGACGACCGCATCGAAGCGGGGTCCCGTGACGGTGATGTCAGCGAGCATGTCCTGTAGCTCACGCACGTCGCCGGACAACAGGTGCGCCGCCAGGGCGGCCACCGTCTCCCGCGCCAGGGTCGCGCAGCGGCGCACCACCACCGCGATGTCCTTCCACCAGTGCGCGGTGAGTCCGGCGACGTCCGGCCCGCGCTCCCGTAGCGCCGGAGCGGTGAGCCCGACAAGTGCCGAGGATCGCCGGAGCCGCGCCGGCAAGCGACGCCGCCCGCGGCACTGTCCGACAACCCGCCTCCCGGCCAGGAGCCCGAACGTGGCGGCAAGCGTGCCGCCCTCCGCGTGCTGCAGAAACGCTCCCTGCCGGACTGCGTCTCGCTCCATCTGGCACGTCAAAGCCGAGACAGCCAGGGCCGTGCGCCAGCGCATCCGGTCCGTGCTCGAGTGGCCATCGCGATCCACAAGGCGGAGGCGGCCCACGCGCGATCGGACCTGTTCGAGCGGCGGCGGCTCATGGACGACTGGGCGGCCTATCTGGCGGGCGGCGACGGCCGGTGATGCGCCCCGGCGCGACGTCCACCGCGACGCCGGCCGTTGCTCGAAGCCTCCGCCCCGAGTACAGTCTCGCCCGTGACACGACGGGACTCAGCAGCGACACGCCGCCTCCCGGAACCGCCGCTGCCGCCGATCACCGGCCGATCGTTGTCGTGGGCGCCGGGGTCGCCGGCCTCGCAGCAGCGCGCGCACTCCGCGATGCCGGCCTCAACGTGCGTGTTCTGGAGGCCCGGGATCGAGTGGGCGGCCGGATGCACACCGCCGACGTGAGCAATGCCACAGTGGACCTGGGCGCCGCCTGGTTCCATGGCACCGAAGGCAACCCGGTGGCGGACTACGCCAGGGCGAGGGGCCTCGGACTGACGCCATACCAACAGGATGTCGGAGTGTTCTTCGACGTCGAGCTGAATCGAAGGCTGACCGGCAGCGCGGCCGCGACCGCCTTCTCCGGACTCGAGGACATCTTCAGCGGACTTGCCGGACGACACGCAGCCGGCGAGGACGTCGCCGTGGGGCAAGCCGTGGAGAGCTACGCCCGTCAACTGGACGCGTCGGCGGCGGATGCCCGAGCCGTTCGCTTTGCCGGGGAACTGGCGCTGGCCGTGAATGGCGCTCCGCTGGATCGGCTCTCGCTTCGCTCGGTGTTGTTCGAGAGATCGGAAGAGCTGGCTGGTGGAGACCACGTCGTGGACGGCGGTTACCGCACCGTCGTGGACGCGCTGGCACAGGGGCTCGACATAGCCTTGGGAGCGCCGGTCGCCAGGATCGTCTACTCGTCCGACGGCGTCACGGTCGAGACCGCGGGCGGCCCGATCGACGCCTCCCACGCCATCGTGACGGTGCCGCTGGGCGTTCTGAAGGCCGGCTCCATAGCGTTCGAGCCGGCGCTCCCTTCGACCAAGGCCGAGGTCATCGAGCGGCTCCGGTACGGCACGTTCGAGAAGGTCGTGCTGGTTTTCCAGGAGCGGTTCTGGGGAGACTCGTTCAGCGACGGGCTCGCGGTACTGTCAGGATTCGGCGGCGACCGGGCGTTCCCGTTGTTCGTTGACCTCAGCGAGTTCGCCGGCGCCCCGACTCTCGTCTGCATCTACTCGGGCGCGTTCGCGGCCACGGCCCAGGCCACGATGTCGCGCGAAGAGCTGATCGCTGGCGCAGCGAGACAGCTCGAGTTGGGGCCTTGGCCGGCCGATTCCGAACGCCGGTCGCGACTGTCGCAACGCAATGGGCCGGGGATCCCTACTCCCGTGGCTCCTACAGCTTCATCCCGGTGGGGTCGAGCGGTGACGACATGAACGAGCTGGCCGAACCTGTCGGCGGACGCCCGCTCTTCGCCGGGGAGGCCACGATAGCCGAGCACCGTCAGACGGTTCACGGCGCGTTCATGAGCGGCCTTCGCGAAGCCGGTCGCATCGCTCGGAACGCCCGAATCGCTTGAGGACGTTTTTCGGCATGCGCCCGAGCCGCGATACGACGCTGGCGGCTCGGGCCATCGTCGAGCTCGGGTCCGCGGCGCTCCATCAGTTCCACCGTCCGCGCAACGCTTCGGCGAGCGTCGTCAAATCCCCGGTCAAGCGCATCACCTGCCCGCCGAAATGCTCGACCAGCTACCGCAAGGTCCTGTTCTCCGCGGCCTGCCGCTCGACACGCTGCTGCAAAGCTTCGACCTGCCCCGCGCGCCGCCGCTGTTCCGTCTCGAACTGCCCGGACAACTTCTCCAAGGCCGCCGTCAACTGCCGCTCTAGCTCGGTCATACGTTCGCCTCACTCGCCTCGACAGCTTCAAGGCAGGCCGCCCGCCCACGGTCCAGGGCGGAAGGTCCAGCGTTCCGGCCGGCAGCACCACGAACCGGTCGCCGTCGATCTCCCGCAGACTCACGTCCCCAGGTCGTCGCTTCCGCCCGTGCCAGCGTCCCGCGGCCCTCCTCGCCTGACACGCGGAGCACCGCCAGCACCTCGATCTGCTGCGGCAGGCACTGTCGGGGCTCGGCACCGCCGGACTCGGCACCGCCGGGCTCGTCTCCCTCGCCGAGGCCCGCGAGCTGGCCCTCGCCAACCGCAAGCTGGCGCGGTCGGGCGGCGACCCCCTCTCCGAGAAGCGCCGCGCCGGCGGCGTGCCCACCTTCGCCGAGGCCGCCGAGCGCGTCCTCGAACAGAAGCGCGGCGGCTGGCGCGGCCGGTGGCAACGCGCAGAACTGGTGGCGCAGCATGGAGCGGTACGCCTTCCCCCGCATCGGCCGCCGCCCCGTTTCCGAGGTCAACACGGCCGACGTGCTGGAGATCCTCACGCCGATCTGGCACGTCAAGCCGGAGCCGCACCGCGCCGTCCGCCAGCGCATCCGCTCGGTGCTGGAGTGGGTGACCGCGATGGACCTGCGGAAAGACAACCCGTGCGACCGCGGGCTCCCGGTGCTGGTCCGCAGAACGACATCGTCCAGCACCATCAGGCGCTGCCGCACAGGGACGCGGCCCCGGCCATCGAGGTGGTGCGGGCGTCCGAATCAGCACAGCCGGCCGTGAAGCTCGCGTTCGAGTTTCTCGTGCTGACGGTTGCGCGGTCCCGCGAGGTGCGGCTGACGACGTCGCACGAGATGGACACCGAAGAACCGCGTGTGGACCATTTCGGCCAGCCGGACGAAAGCGAGGCACGAGCACCGGGTTCCCTCTGCCGGCGAGCGGTCGAGGTGCTCGACACGGCGCGACCGCCCGGTCACGCCAGCAGTCTCGTGTTCCCGATGCGGAGCGGAAAGGCGGTCTCGGCCTCGACGCAGCCGAAGATGCCCCAGCACCATCGGATCGCGGCCGTGGCTCACGGTCGTTCCGGCACCGGGCGGCGGAGGAAACGGACCACCCCCGCGAGGTCATCGAGGCGGCGCTCCGCCCACGTGGTCCAGAACAAGGTCGAGGCCCCGTATGCGCGGTCGGACAGGCTCGATCGTCGTCGGCGGCTGATGGACGAGTGGGCGGCCTATCTCGCGGCAACCTGTCGTCCCCACTGAACGATCTCCGCAAGACTCGGCGGCGGCCGAACCAGCAAGCAGCACCTCCGAAACCCGCGGACCAAACGGGGCACAGAGACCCCTTCCGCGACCGAACCCGCCACGCAGGCCTCACTATCGCTACTGAGTCCCCCACGTGTACGAGCCTACAGCAGCGTCCGCCTGTCCGCAGTAGACCCACAATTCCGGTGCAATCTGCGCGACACTCCGGATCCACGTCTGAAGAAGCCGCCCCTCCTCCTGTGTCAGTTCCCCAAAGGCCATCTCCCGAAGACTCTCACCCATCGTCTGCGCCCATTCCACCAACTCTGCCTTGCTCGCAGCCGCAATAGCGATGCACTCCAGAGCATCGCCCATAGACAGTCGCACACCACTCGAACCGCGATATCGACGCACCAGATTCATAACGGCCTGCGCCAAATCCTCGTTCCTGGAGATCGCAGCGACCTCTGCTGCCGCCCTAATCACCGCCCCCAACTCTTCCTCACTGTGCACCCCTGTCAGTTTCCACTCCGATCCGCGCAGCGCACGCACCGCGACCGCCAACGTACCGGGCCCAAGTTCCCCAATCTGCGCCCAGACCCCCAGCTCCAAGACAGCCCTGCCCTCCGGGTGCCCCGCGGCAAGCTTCGCCTCAAGTGCCACGCTCGTCTCTTCCGTCATCGCCGGTAACCGACACTCAGGGCCCTCAACCGGCGTGGGCAACAACATTCGAAACTCCTGCACCGCCACTTCGTCGTGGAGACAACCGGGCAAGCCCTGCACGACATCATGAAGGCCCGGGTGGCGTCGTAGCGTGCCAACCATCTTCTGTCCGCAGTCCACTATTCTACGTACAAAACCCGCCTTGAAATGACTAGGAGCGCCGAATCTCCAATCCCAGCGTGGCAATGTTCGTCGATCTACATACGACTGCATTCTACACCGCGCCGTACTGTTTGACCACGCCCATTCGCCAAATTTCCCATTCGACAGCCAGTCTCCAATCTCTCGCTGCACAAACGCTGCATGCGCCAACGATGCAACGCGCCGGTAGTACGCGGGCTCACGGCGGAATACTCCACCTCGCGACAGTTCACACTCGACCAAATGGAACAAACAGGCGAAAGTACCTATCGAGCTCTCGACGCGCTCCGCGTCGTCGTCCCTAACGCACTCCACGAGGCTCGCCAATGCCGCAGCCACTTCAGGATGGGATTGCAGTACTCGAAATCCAATCTCAATGGCGCTCACCTGAGCCAAGATGTCGCCACGCTTTCGGATTTCCTCCATCATTCCTGCCAGGTCAGCCCCTGCGATGGCGCCTACGTCGATATTATCCACAAGTCGGGCGTTAGAGCCCAAGTACAAGCTCGCCAAGAGCCCCTCACTGCCCGGCCAATCCGCCAAGGCCGCCAGATGCCGCCGTCCCTCCCTCGCGGAATACTCCGCCAGCGTAGGGCTTCCCTCCCATACCCCCACCAGCCGCTCAAAATATCGCCTCGCGCTTGGAACCAGCATCGCCAAGGTAAGCTGGCCTACCTCGACACCGCGGCGCAGAACCGCGCCCCGCGAATTGGGGGTGTCCTCTAGATCTGCCCTGACCGCCACAAACTCATCCACCGATAGCGCACGTTCCTTCAAAACACGTAACCAATCCGTCCCAGTCAGCGCGGTCCACTTGGCGAGGTCACGCACACCACGTGCGAACTCCAAGCGCGCGCCGCGATTCGGGGACAGCGCCAGGAACTCCGTTCCAAGAGAAACGCGAAGTCCGCGCCGCGTCAAAGTGATGCCTGACTCGCCGTCCGTACCCTTCGACCTGCGCAGCGTCCATCGTCGTCCGTCAGTGTCTCTGGGCCGCTTCTCGCTCGCGCCTGCAAACACAGACCGAACTGCCGCCGCGACGACTTCCAGCGATAACGACGGTCCTCCCTCCCCGAGCGTGACAACATACCTCGAATCAATGCCAAACCTACCGCAGAATTTTTCGTCCAGACACACGCTATCTCTCACCGGACGGGCTACTTGCATCAACGCGTTCCGTGCAACGGCCGCCCGAATGTCGTGCTCATTCGGCATTTCCATGATCCTCCCTGAGACATTGCATGACACCCTCTTCAACACCGCGACGATGCAACTCAACCACCCAGTCGTAGAGATCTGGATCTTCCAACCTAATTGGTTCCACGCAAGTAACCGTCAGCCAGTGCTCATATGCCTGTCGAAAATCCTCGGCGGCCTCCGCTGGGAGAAACGCCAAAGCCGCCAAAAGACCAGCCAGCATCTGGCGAGCGCCATCTGCACCGGAGGACCGGAAACAATGGGCCCAATGGCGCGCGTCAATTTGCTCCCAAATCCAGTTGGAGCGCGCCCTAGCCTCCTCTATGGATTTACTATTCCTCCACAAGCGCTTGAGAGCCATACCCAACGTGGCTAGAGTGCGCCGGAGCCAAGCTTGGTCGTCTTCACGCAAATGGATACCCATACGAACGCACAATAGGTTCTCACGGAGCACCCTCAACTCCATGGATTCCTGCAGGGTACCGTCGTCGAGTACGGTTGAGGCCAGCAGGTACTGGAGAACCTCTTCCAAGTCGACCGGCACAAAGAGGTACTGAGCCGTCCGCAACCGCGTCAAATAGGCCCACTTGTCTTGGGTGCACAAAAAGCCGCGATGTTCCAGAGTATCCAGAAGGTCGACGGTCGTGTGAACCCGCGCCCGGTCCTCCCCCGCCTCGTAACGGGGATAGCGGTTGAAGAATCGGTCATCCGTCACAATTGCCTCACAGCGCGCTCCTAATGCCGGGAGAGCCAGGGAAGGGTGTCCCGTCATCGGCCCGTCGTCGACGTCGAACCCGCGGTCGGCCGGCACCACCTGAACCGCGCCTTCCGCCAATCCGCGACTAAGGATAGTCGTAATCGACTCAATAACGTTGGCAACGTCGGCGGAAGCTTGGTCATGAGCAAGCAACTCCGACGTGCGCTTGAGCGCTAGATCCGATACAAATACGGTAAACCCTGCGTTGCTAACCACATCGAGAATGCCAAGATGAGTAAAGTAGACAATCGCCAGTTCGTCCAAGTATAGTACAGCATCGGCTTGAATTGTCGGCGCCGTAGGCCAAGGTGATTCATGGAGAGCCAGATAGGCATTCGCACGGTCGGCATCCGCGGCAGGCAAGCGGCCAAGGTCACGTAGTCGATCTACGACGTTTTTGCACCCGGTGAGCGTTCCGTGGTAAGGCCGCAAATCGCATTCATCGGCCATCAGCGAGCCGACACGGTAAACCGGCGACGACCGGACAACGAGCCTTTGGCGGGCGTCCTCGGGCCGGCCGACAGACGCCTCCGTCAAGAGTACGGCTAGCTCGTCGCCGACCTCCGCGAGGAGGGTGGGCTCCGGCACAGGCGTAGAGACGAGCGGCCGGATACGTCCCGCGGAGACCAAATCTTGGAGTCGACGGGCGTCTTTGACACGGCTCGGTTGGTGGAACAACACTTCGCGCCCTTCGCGCAGGAGCCATGGCATTGTGGTCTGGGGTATATGGAGGCCACCAAAACAGTCAATGACCCGGTTGAGCGCTCCGAGGAAGCCTAGAGTGAGCAACGCCGTTGGGGTGAGGCCCAGACTGTGGGCAGGATCGGCGGGCAGGGGTTCGCGGGCTCCGCTGTAGGCGGGTAGCAAATCGCGGTGACGGGGGTCGCTTCGAGAGCAATTGAGAAGCGCAGGCGCCAGGTGAAGTTTGACTAGTGAGCGATTGAGCGCGTGTGCCGCCACGAAAACGGGTATTTGTCCAAGCGCCAATTGGTTCCAAGTGTCAGCTTCATGCCGCGCCCACTTCGGCGCACGATCCACAAGTTCTTGGAGGCTGGCGGAACGGACTGGGCCGTCGGTGGTCGACAATTCCAGCGCCTGTTGAATCCACCCGCGCGGCAGAGACTCCTCTTCCCAGCCGCAGCTGGTGGCGAGGGAGTAGCAAGCAGTGAGTATGTTGGCATCATCGCCGCCTCGGTGGGCCGCAGAAAGGATGAGGTCGCGAGCGGCCGGCAGACCGAGGTGGACGGCGAGTTGGGCGTCGGCGAGCAATTCCGTGGGAGTGCGACGGTCACGGTGGATTACTTCTTCAGCCACAAAGAGTGAGAGTTCGTTTCTGTCTCCGAGGGCGAGCGCGAGGTCTACTCGCAACTGTCGGTAATGCGGTTCGGTTCTGGATTTGATGTCTGCCATGGCCGCTCGGCAGGAAAGCAGTTGGCCCGTTTCATACAAGGCGCGGCAGTGCAGTAGGCGTAGGTCGTCAGTGGCGCAAAGGAACGACGGGTTGGCCTCGAGGAGTTGGAGAAGAGCCTTGAAGTCTCGGACGTTATACAAGACGGTGGCTAAGCGCGTAGCGTCCTCGAGTGAATTGGTGGCCTCGTAGAGACGGGCGGCGTATTCGCGCATGCGGGGCCAATTGTGTGTTTCCTCGAGTGCTCGGACAAGTATGTGAAGGTCGACAAGTGCTCCGGTGCGGAGATACTGTTCTTCGCGACTGCGTACAGGGTCCTGATCTTCCGTTTCGTCGAGTATGCGTTGGATCCGTTGCTCGTCGGCGGCGTTGAGCAGCGCTTGCGAGCGGAGCGTTTCGAGGCATTCCAGTGCACGCAGTCGGGAATTCGCACGGGCAAGAGCTTCGATTTGGATAAGGCGAACAGCTTTTTCGTCGAGGTGAGGAGTCAGTTGGTCGATATGTTGTGAGATGTAGTCGGCGAGGTCGGCAGGTGTGCTCTGGTTGAGGCTCAGGGAGAATCTCGCAAGCGCGGCGTCTTGGGTGCCACCACCGTGGAGCGCGAGAGTGCGGGCGATTTCTTGCTCAATGGCCCGTATGTCGAGGTCCAGGCCGAATTGCAGACCGAGATGAACGAAACGGAGCTCTGGTCGGGGACCTTGGAGTAGGGAGGCCAAGCGGCGCTTTCCGTCGTTGACGTGCTCTGGGTCGCGGAGGTCTATCCACAGAGCATACTCTTGAGCGTGTTTGGCGAACTCCGCGCAGTGATACTTGTGACCTGTGTTGGCGGCGGCAAGGAAGCAGTCGCGGGCGCGGCGTCGGGCCTGGATGGCCTGGGGCGTGGCGGCCAGAGCGAATTCGCGGGCGGCGAAGGGAGTACTGCGGAGTACCGTACGGCGTAGTTCTTCGTGTACGGTGCCCGCTAAGAGGAGAAGGCCTGTGAGGTAATGCAGGAAGGGAGCGTCGTCGGTGTCCGTATCGGTGAGGGAGGCAAGGACATCGTGTGCGGCGTCGTAGTTTTCGAGGCGAAGATGGGCTGCGAGCAGAAAGGCCTTGCCGTCAGCGTCGAGGTCGCCAATCGCGAGGCCGGCATTGGGGAGCCAAGCAATGGCAGCGGCGTCGCCATCGTGATGGGCGACGACAAAAAGAGCGGCGGAGCGAGACAGAGGCGTGTTGATGGGTGCGAGGGTAGCCAGGGCGTCATGGCGGTCTCCAGAGTGGGAGAGGCAGAAGGCATGGGCAACCTGGTTTTCGGGGCACGCGCTGAGGTTGAGGGACGCGCTGAGGATGCGCTGCGCAGCTGGCAGGTCCGAGGAGGATAGAAGGCGGGCGCACCAGGCTAGGGCGCGAGCGCGAACGGGTTCGGACCCAGAGCAGTATTCTCCTTCGTGAACCCTCTGTGCGATGACAGCGGCATTGGGAGCAGTTTTGGAGTCGCGCAGGAAGCGGGACTTGCGCAGGGAGTCCATGGCCTCGTCGATTTTGGCATCGATGAGGCGGGTAGCGAGGGACGAGGCGATGGGTGTTGACCGAGCAAGGTCGGTCGTGATGGTGGAGAGCTGGTGGTTCTCGCGTGTGGCCTTCCACTGTTTCAGCAAGGAGGCCGGGTGTCGATCGGGCTGTGTGTCGACGAGTGTGTGGTGGGTAGGGCAGAAGAGAACCAAGTTCTCGGGAGAGTTCAGTCGGTGACTGGGCAGTCCGCCGTCGCCGCGGGGGCCGGTGGGGCTTGCGGAGTAGATGTGGCAGATTTCGCCGATCTGGGCGTCGGCGGTGGCGTCGGTTGTAGTCTGGACGAGGAGGGTGGAGCATTGGGGATACGCGCAGCGGTTGCCGCTCAGGGCGTACAGCATTTTTTGCGTGCGGGCGGAGACTTGTCGTCGGCGTGGGGGAGACATGGGCGGCTGAGGGGGTGTGGGTCAGAAGTGTCGTGGGATCGGTTCAGGCTGTAGGCGGCGGTGATGAAGTGGCTGCTTGTGACGGACCCGGCTCTTGGCGAACAGTGTCGGGCCGCCGCTGCGAACGACGGGCCGACCCATCCGACACTCGTGAAAGGTGACGCATCATCGTACTCCCCACGGTTGGGCCAGCGCCACCCCGTGTACTTGGGCGCCGCACGATGGCGGTTGCCCGTTCGGCGGGCATCTGGCAGGGTGTGGGCAGCAGCCCGTGGTCGGAGCGCGGCATTTGGCCCGCGGGTCCGCGCCGGCGCACGCGACGACCGCCGCGGGCGTCCTCGAGCATGGACGTGGCCCTCGTCGTGGTCCACCTCCGCCTCCTGCATCAGGCAGTCGATGGTTTCGAGCGGATAGGCCGGTTCGTGCTGGAGCACCGCACACCGAGCCGGGCTGACCGTGGCCCCGGTCACCACGAGGGCCGGGTTGTTCCGCAGCGTGGCGCCGACACTCGACTCGGGTCCTGCTGCTACGGCGCGCAGTTGCTTGGCTGCTCTGCGGTTCTGTGTCGGGGCGCAAGCTCGGCGAGAACGCGCCTGACCGGCTCCGGCCGGACGTTGCGTTCCAGCGGCCGGCGGTCGGCTTCCGGCGCGTCGCGAACTCGACCAGGGACCCTTCGGTGGGGGATGTGGGCGCGTAGCCCGCTCTCTCCGCATGCGCGCCTTCGAGCCGGCCCCAGTACGAGCTCGGCCGGTTCGTGTCGTCCTCCGGTCACCACGTCCCGCCGACCGTTTCTCTCGGCGTCCAGCGCGGCGGTGTGTCGTGACTGCTCATTCTGTCGGCCCGGTGTCCTGGTCGGGCCGCCGTTCGTACCATTCGATCAGGTACAAGTCTGCTTCGGCCGCCATGCGCTCAGCGCCGGACGTCAGCTCGTCCTCGGTCACCGGTTTCGCATCGTGGGCCAGCGCCACCACGGCACCGACGACGATGTACAGCTCGCCCCTCCCACCGGCGCGCCGTCGAGCTGACGGAGAGATCCTGGCCCGCGATTCTCCCGGCGTCGGCAGCGTCACGAGCCGCGTCCACCGCATCCGCCGTGCGGCTATCGCGCCGGCGGTGAGCGGTCTCCGTCGCATCTGCGGGTATCGACCCATTCATCGACGACCTCCTGCGGCCATCGAGGGCCGCCGTTGGGGAGCCGGATCGGTGCGGCCGGGAACACCCGATCCTCCAGCATCTTGTACACGGTCGAGCGCGAAACGCCGAGCTGAGCCGCCACCTGCTTGACGGTCAAGAGTCGAGCCATCGCCAGTACCTCCTGTCTTCACGGCGTCCCGCCGGTCCGCGCGTTCGAGTACGGGAATGGCAATCGAATCGTCGCGCCGACGAAGATCCCGATGCAGGGAGGGGCTGCCGGGATGGCTGTGAAAATGTGAAGAAGATGATGGATCATCATCGCAAGTCCAGTCAAGTACCCGTTCGTCTCCAGAGGCGGTATACTTTCCAGCGTGGCGACCATCGATTTCGCGGAGGCGGTCCGGCGGCGGCTCGCGGAAAGAGGACAATCCCAGTACCGGGCGGCCGTCAACAGCGGCCTGCCGCAAGACGCCATCCGCTCAGTCTTGAAGGGGCACGTCCCCCGCCTGAACCGCGTCGAGCAGATCTGCCGCGCCCTCGGCCTGGAGCTCTACATCGGTCCGCCGCGGGATGTTCAGGTCGAGGCCGACGACGGAGAACCGTCCCGCCCGTTGACGCGCTTCAACCCAAGCGTCCAACTGCCGGTGCGGGTGTTGTCGCAGCCGTCGCTGGACGTCTTCCTGATGGAGAGCGAAGAGCAGGATCAGACGAGGCCGGCACCGGTGGATCTGGACGACCCGCAGGCGTTCTACGTGAGCTACTACGGCTACTCGATGGTCCCGACCGGCATCGGGTCGGCGGATTTCTGCCTCGTCTCTCCGTGCGCGAAGCTCGAACCCGGTCAGCGGATCTGGTTCCGGGACCGCAAGGGGCGCGAAGGGCTGCGGTGGCTGATCAGGCTGACGGCGACCACCTACGAGGTGGCCGCCTGGGACACGCCCAAGCCGAACGGCCACCAGGACCTGGTCACCGAGCGGTGGGCGCGCAAGGACGTCGACGACCGCGGCGTCATCCTGGCCGCGTACCGCGGTTGGCTCGATACGTCGACCCCGGTGTTCCGGCTTCCCGACTGGCACCCTGGCCGGCTCACCGGCTTGTGGCGGGCGCTGTTCGACGAGGAACCGGAGCTCCAGGCTGCGGTGGCGGAGCATCTCGAAGAGACGGCCTCCTCCTTCAACCGGCGGATCACGGGCTGGCTCGAGCAGGGTTCGGTCCAGCGCTCCGACATGCAGGATCTCCTGCAGCAGGTCGAGAGCGTGAAGCAGTTGGCACAGTTGCTGTCCCGGCGCTCGGACGCGTCTCGCGACGAGTCCGGCGCGCGTGACGAGAAGTCGACCGGCCCGCCAGGCGTGGGGCCGAGGAGAGGGCCGTGACCGAACTTGCCGCCGCGTGACGGAGCGCGGCGACGATGTCCCCCCCACGAACAGCGGCCACCGGGCGCCGGTCGGTGACCGTCCGGCGACCGGCCGCCCGAGTCCTCATCGTTCATCGGGCGGCGCCTGCGCGTTGACGCGTTCGAGCATCGCGCCGATCAGGGAGGTTGCCTTCGCCTTGCCGAGCTTCTCGAGCTCGGGCTCGTCGGGGTCGACGCCGAACTCCCGCGCGAGCTCGGGATGCTCCTCGACGAGGTTGGCCAACAACTTCTTCTGCCGGGGCGTGATTGGGGCCGACCGTGAGGCCGCCGGCTCGGCCTCACCTGCCTCGGTGGCGTCGGCGGACGGCTCTCCGTCGAGTCCGAAGAGGGCACGGTCGTCGCGCCGCGTCAGGGCCTGAATCTGCTCCTCGAGCCAGTCGAGGCTGATGTCGGTCTGCGATGTCTGTGCCGCCCGGACGATGGCGCCGATGATGATCTTGCGCCGGGTCTCCCGCTTGCGTTCCGCCTTCGTCTCGTGCGTCTGAAGTTGACGCAGCTGATCCGCGAGTCGCTTGTCGGCGTCCCTCGTCTTGGCTGCCAGGTCCTGCCGCCGCTTCTTGATCTTCGCGATCTGAACCGCACGCCTTGACGTCTGCATTGGTCAAGCATATATCATGAATTCAAGCGGTCCAAACATGGACAAATACGTACAAAACCGGACACCACTACCCGGGGATCCACAGCGCCGCCTGAAAAATCCCCGAAACCCGAAGGGCGCACTTACCGGTTTCGCTGTGCGAAACCGACGTGCGACGAGACGCCTTTGGCGTAAAGGCACGGGCGCATGTATTGCCACGTCAACGTGAAGACGGGCAGCCGCGGCAGCGGCCAGTCGGCGGCGGCGAAGTACGACTACATCAGCCGCGCCGGCAAGTACGAGGCGGCTTGCCAGGACGAGGTGGTGCACCTCGAGTCGGGCTGCATGCCGTCGTTCGCGTCGTCGGACGCGCGGCTGTACTGGGCGGCGGCCGACTGCCACGAGCGGAGCAACGGGCGCCTTTTCCGTTCGCTGACGGCGGCGCTGCCCAACTCGCTGGACTTCGCGGGGCGGCTCGATCTGGCACGGAGCTTCGCGTCGCACGTGACGGCGGGCGAGTTGCCGTACACGCTGGCGGTGCACGCCGGCCACTCGAAGAGGGCGGGGGTGGCGGACAACCCGCACCTGCACCTGGTGTTCTCGGAGCGGGTGAACGACGGGGTGGAGCGGGCGGCGGAGTTGTGGTTTCGGCGCGCGGCTCCGAAGGGGGGCGATCCGGCGGCGGGCGGTGCGAAGAAGAGCGAGCGCACGAAGCCGAAGGCGTGGCTGGAGGAGACGCGGGAAGCGTGGGCGGCGGAGATGAACGTGGCGTTCGACCGGGCCGGCGTGACGGACCGGGTGACGTCGGAGAGCCACGCCACGCAACTGGCGCGGGCGCGCGAGGCTGGCGACGCGGCGGAGGAAGAACGTCTTCTGCTGAACCCGCCGTCAGTGCACATCGGGCCGGCGGCGAAGCACCGCTGGGAGGATCGGTCGTCGGGGACGCCGGAGCTGAAGCCGGATCGGGTTGTCGAGTACGAGGAGGCGTCGGCTGCGGCCCGGGAGGCCCGGGCGGCGCACGCGCGGGACGCGGCGGAAGCGGCCGAAGGGAGGCGGAGGCTTGAGGTGCTCGACGCGGAGCTCGCGGCGCTGGAGGCGGAGCAGAGGCGAGCCGAAGCGGCGGCCCGGCGAGAAGCGACCGCTCGGCGCGAAGCGGAGCGGGCCCGTGCCGAGGCGCAGTGGGCGAAGCGGGAAGAGGAGAGGAAAGCCCGCCGAACGGCTCTCGTCCGCCTGCCCGGGGGCGTGGAGCTGTACCTCGCAAACTTGGCCGACCTCGATCCGAAGTGGAACGCGGACGGCAACGACGCGACAACGGGCGGGAACATCGATGCGGCCCTCGACGCCGCCGAGTCGGACGACACGCGTCTCGGGCGGCTTCGCGACGTGCTGTCGGACGAGGCGGCCGACGCCCGGTTCCGCCGGGAACTCGGCAGGCGCGGCGGGCGGTTCGGGACGGCGGATCTCGACGACGCCCTCGCGGCGGCCGAGCGCGATCGGGAAGAGCGGCGTCAGGCCGAGGCCGCGCAGCGCAAGCGGGCGGCCACCGGGCGGCGTGTCTCTCGCCTGGAGCGGCTGTTCGACGCCCCCGGGGGAGGCGAGGCGTTCTTCGCGGCCCTCGACGCGCAGAATCCGTCGTGGCGGCGGACAGGGACTCGCCCGAGCGACATCGACCGCGCGCTCGATGTCGCCGAGCACGGCCGTGACCCCGACGAGCCGCCGGCGTGGCGGCATCGGCTGGTCCTCGAGGCGGAACGGGCCTTTCCCGGCGCCGCCAGCACGGCGTGGCGGGACGCGGGCGCCGGCTTCAACCGGTCCACCGATATCGGGCGGCAGGCCGGGAGCGTTTCGCAGACGCTCTCGGATCGCGCCCGTGCCCGGGGGCTCGCGGCCGAGCGGCCCGAGCCGCCGGCGTCACGCGGCCTGGTGAAGCGGCTGTTCGACTGGCTGCGGGAGCGGGTGCAGAAGATGCTGCGCAGGCTTCGCCCGTCGAAGGCGGCGCACCATCAGGATCGTTCTGCGGGCGGCCATGTCGAACCGGCGGGGGCCGCCGCGGCCGAGCGGGAACCGGCGGAGCGGGACTTGGCCGGCCAGTTGATCACCGCGGCCAGCACGGCCGCCCGGCAATGGGGGAACATCACCCCGGCCACGGACACCCTCATCGCTGCCGCGGCGTCGATCGGCACTCGGCCGGGGACGCTGGCGTCACAGCGGGCGGTCCTCGAGCAGATCAACTGGGAGACGGCGCCCTCGGTCGGTCGCTCGACCGAGGCTGGCGGATTGAGACACCGCTGCCTGGTTGAGAAGCGCGCGGCGGCCGACGAACGCCATCGCCAGGCTCTCGACGAGTGGAGCGCCCTGCCGCGTCGGCGGCGCTGGATGACCCGAAAGCCGGAACGAGAGCGTCCCGCCCCGCCGAGCCGGCAAGAAGTCGCGGCCGCTCGTGGCGAGCTGTTCGGGGTCGTCCGGGCCGCCATGGCCGCCGAGCTCGAGCGGGTCATGCCGAGGCGGCGGCCGCCCTCCGCGCTCGCCCGAACCCCGCCGGCCGAGACCATGCGGCGCCACGATGCGCCCTCGCCGCCTTCGAGGGCGCCGCTCCGGAGCGATGGCGAGGTCGAGCGTCCCGCCGAGGGGAAGCGGCCGGTTCGGGTCCCGAGCGGGGACACGTCGTCCAGGCCGGCGCCGGCAGCGTCGCCGCCCGGGCGCCTACCGCGGCGGGACCGGGGCCATGAACCGAGCTTCTGACCCGACGACCCACGCCCCCGTGGGCGAGCCGTTCGAGCCGGCGGACGGCGAACGAGCGCCGGCCGGATCGCCATCCCGACCTCCCGGAATACGGCGCGTCAGGCGGCACAGGTGGGGGCGGGGTCGGAGGTACGATCGCCCCCTCATGTGACCCCGACCCCTTGACCCTCGCCCCCCGTCCACCCGGCCGCTGTCGAAGACAGGCGGCCGGGGCGGGAAAATTTCGCGCGCGCTATGCGCGCTTTTTTTCTGCCCCGCTGTGCGGGGCAGGGACGAAGACCCCGACCGGCAAGGGGCCGCCACGAACCTCCCCAGGGAAAGGAGAACGCGAATGGACGAGGTGCGAATCGACCCGCGGCAGGCGCCGGCGCGCGCCGAGCTGCTGCTGGTCGCCGACTTCGGGCAGGAGGCCCCGGGGCGCCCGATCCACGGCAGCCTCGAGAGCGAGGACGGCGGCGCCGACGAGCCCGGGCGCAGGCTGAAGCTCGGCGCCGTCCGAACACGACAGCTCGCGGTGAGCGAAGGAACCGACAGGCCCTCGGGTAGCGCGTACGGCAACCCGCTCCGCGGCACGCGGGACAAGGCCCCGGTGGTCCCCATCGGCGCGCCCGTGATCGTGAGGACTGACATCCCCGACGCCCGCGGGTGGCGCGTCTACCGGGTGGCGCCGAACGGGGCCGTCATCTACGACGCGTGGATCGAGCACGACCCGGCCAACGCGAAGCGCGTCGTCGCCGAGCTGCGGGCGGCCGCGGCGACGAGCCCTGCGGCGGCGCTGCGTCGCGCCGTCGAGAGGCAGCCCGGCCACGCGAGCGCGGAAACGGTCGCGCGGTGGCTCGCCGATCAGGAGGTCGAGCGGCCGAACGCCCCGGCGAAGCCCCGGTCGCGCGCGGCCCGGCGGCGGTGGCGGCGCGCCCTCGCCCGGAAAGGCGGCCGCGCATGACGTCCCTCACCGGGAACCGCGACGCCCTGCCAACCGTTGCCCGTGGTCGGCCACCGGCGCCGCGTTGCAGCGGGCCGGCCCGCCTGACGAGGACCACGCCGCGGACGACACCGCCGCCGCGACCATCCTGACGACCGCGCACGACATCCACCGCATCACCGCCGCCTTCAGCGCCGGCCGCATCTCCACAGCCCGCTCCACCGCGGCCACGGCGGGCGCAAGCCTCGCCGTTCTCCATCAGAACGCCTCGTGACCGCGGCCTACGCGGACCCGTCCCGCCCAGGGCCGATCCCGTGCGCGCCCCGCCACCAGCCCGCAGGGACCGCCGTCGGCCCGTCGATCCCCATCACCCATCTCGCCCCCCGTAGGAACACCGCCCAGCCATTCGGCGCGGCCGGCGGGTTGATCCCGTCCGCCGCACATCCCCGAAGAGAGGAGAACCAATGTCCCAACGAACCGTTCACCGGGTCGGCGCCAAGGTCGTCGTCCGCTCCATCGACAACGCCGGCTGCACGATGCGGGCGTTGACCGTCAAGTCGAAGCTGCGGCTGCAGGGTTCGGCGCTCGCCGCCGCGCTCGCCAGACCCGATGTCCAGTCCACGCTGGCTGACGTCAGCTGGCGGACCGGCGCCGGGCACGTCACCGGCGTATCGGTCGTCTACGGCGAGCCCGAGCCCGAGCTGATCCGGGTGCGGGAAGCCACCACCGGCGCGGTGGCCGAGGCCGAGGTGGTCTGGCGGGGCAGCGACGGCGCCCTCGACCAGGACCTCGAGGAGCTCATGCCCGAGGGGCCGCAGCGCACGCTTCTCGACTGGAAGAATCTCGGGAAGTACGCCCCGGACGTGGACGACCCGCGCACGATCCCGCTGCCGGCGGATCGGGCGACGCTGAGACGCCCGGGCCGGGTGTCCAGCGGGCGCGGCTATCTGCGCCCGCCGCTCTCGGTCGACACCGTCGCGCGCATCTTCGAGCTCCGCGACGCGGGCCTCAGCTTCAAGAAGATCGGCAAGGCCCTCGGCATCGCGGCGTGGACCGTCTCGCGCTACGTCCGCAGCTTCGAGGAGGGAGGCCGATGACGACGTGTAGGCAACATCGCCGCTCCATCGCCGAAGTGTCCCCGGACGAGGACTACGGCAGACGCGTGAGCGCCTGGAACCGACATGCATCACCGGACCCGGGCCGACGCCGTGTACGATGTCGCGATCGCGCGCGTGGCCGCCGCCGGCTGGTCACCAGCGGCCCGCGCGACAGCCAACATGCCGACCACCTACAGAGTCCTCCTCGAGACCGAGGCCCGGCCGCGTGAAGCCGCGGTCGCCCTCGACCACCTGCCCGCCATCCAGGTCGACGCCCCGAACGTCGACACCGCCGCCCGGCTCGCCCTGGCCCATCACATCGACAGCCGGCCGACCCCGCCTCCCGCCGGGACCTCGTTCGGGCTCCTCGTGATCACGCCGCCGACCCACGACCCGAACGTTCCTCACCACGACCTCGACGACGAGGCCGAGATCCACCGCCTCAACGTCGAGTACTGGCCCAACACAACCGCCGCGCACTGACCGCCGTTGCGGCCGGAGCAAGCACCCCGCCGCTAGGCGAACCACGCCAACCGGCCGCTTGGCGGCACGCTTTCGACCACGCTCCCCCATCGACCGCTTCAGGCTGTCAGCGACGGCGCTGCAGCGCTTCGCCGGGCGGCCCGTGCGCCGGGCGCCCGTGCGCCACCGGCGTCGTCTCCGTGGCCGGCACCGACGATCGCGTGTGCGACCTCGTGCAGGAGCGTGTCGCGGCTGTCGTCCCACGACGCTCTCGTGGCGGTCTCGAAGCGGAAGCGCCACTTCGAGAGTACGCCAACGCTCAATCTGCCCACGGTGCCGCTCGCGCATCGCCTGCAGAGTCAACGCCCGCGGGCCAGGCCGCTGACCGTAGCAACGCGCGAGCCGACTTGCCAACACTGCTCGTACGATCCGATGGCCGCCTGCACCGTCAAACGACCGTCAGCGGACTTGCTCCGCCCCCGCGGGCGGGAAGCTTTTTCGGCCCACCCTCCCACCCCTGTTGACGACACGCCCAAGGGGAGCCTCCAACCCGTGCGCTCGCCGCGCCTACTCGACGACAATTGCCGAAGGGCGCGGGCTGCGAACATCCTGTTTTGGGCAGGTCAAGCGGACCGAAACGGTCCGCTCGTCGACGAGCCGGACCGGGCGCCGACGCTCGCCGTCGGAATCGTCGGCAACTACCGTGCGTCCCGGGGGGGCCAGTTGCCCCTCGCGGGGGTCCGGCCGCGCCGCTGGCTGGCGGTGCGGCTGTCGTGGTCGAACGGCTCGCTCGCCGATCGCGACAGCGGCGGCAGATCTGTGAGTCCACCACCAAGGCGACAGGTCGAACTCGAGGGCGGCCGCCTCAGTGGCGACGGGCAAGGCGACGACGAAGTGGCCGGCGGCCGAGGCGGAATGCCCCCAGACGCTGCGCTTCCATCGGGAACGCGCGACCGCCAACGGTTCGGGGTAGCCCGTGAGATTGCCCCCCTCCCCGGTCCGCCCGAGTCCGCGGCGCCGCGAGGGGTGGATCGTTGCGGCTGGGGTTCGTGGGTAGATGACGAGAGCGGAGGGCAACCGCTGAACTGTCCCCCCGGGGCGCGCCCCCTTTTTGCGGCGTAGCCGAAGTCGCCAGCCCAAGGTGTCGGGCCCGCCGGATCGGGGTACCATGCGGGCAAGAGCGAGAGAACCGGTTCACTCATCTCCAAGGAGGAAATGTTGGCAAGAGTCAAGAAACTCACCGTGGCCATGACGAAGACGCAGCTGTTTTCGGATATCGCGGAGAACACGGCGTTGACGAGGCGGCAGGTCGCGGATGTCTTCGAGGCGCTGGAATCGGTCATCGAGCGCCATGTCCGGAAAGGGGCCGTCGGCGCTTGCACGATACCCGGCCTGATGAAGATCAAGGTCGTGAAGAAGCCCGCGCAAAGGGCCCGGAAGAACGTGCCGAATCCGTTCCGGCCTGGTGAGACGATGGACGTGAAGCCCAAGCCGGCCAGCACCTCCGTGAAGGTTCTGCCGCTCAAGAAGCTGAAAGACATGGCGTAGTCGCCATCCGCCCTGGGCGCCCGGCGCGGCGACGTTCCTTGCGCTGGCCGTCCCGGCAGGCCGTTGCACTCGTCGCTGCCGGTGCCGACATCGGTTTCGCTAGCGCGGCAGCGTCGAGACGCGTTCTGGACATCTTCGTCTACGCCATCGCCACCGACGACCGGCTGACCTTCGTGGCGGCGCCGCTCGCGCTGGTCGCCTGCTACGTCTTGCAGTCGGGTAAAGCGGTATTCGGTTGACCGACGCGGACGGCCGCGCCCGGGGCCGCTGGACCCAGCGGCGGCGGAAAGGCAAATTCCCGTCTGCGTCCGGAGGTGCGAACCGTGAAGTGGTCCGCGTGGCTGCATCGCCTTCGGGGTTGGCGCTGGCTCGATGACCTGGGGCGTGACGTGCGCCACGCCGTGCGCGGCCTCGCGCGCAGCCCCGGGTTCACGACCGCGGTCGTGATCATCCTCGCGTTGGGAACGGGCGTCACCACGGCGATGTTCGGCGTCACCTACGGCGTGCTGATCCGGCCCCTGCCGTACCCGGACGGCGAGCGCATCGTGCGCGTCGGCCAGGAGCCTCGAAGAATACCGGGAGGGCCCGTGTACCTGAGCGCGCGCGCGATCGAGCAGGTGCGGGAAGCGGCCGAGTCGTTCGAGCAGCTTGCGGCATACGGGGCGGTCACGTTCGAGTGGATCGCGCCGGACGGCGCCCGGCCGTGGGGCGCGCCGGTATCGCCCGCGCTGCTGCGGCTGCTCGGGGCGAGGCCGCACCTCGGGCGCCTCTTCACCGACGGCGACGCGCGGATCGGGGCGGACGGGGTCGTGCTGCTGAGCCACCACGCCTGGACCCGGCGCTTCGACGCGAATCCGGACGTCATCGGTACCGTCATCGACGTCTACAACGAGCCCCGCACCGTGGTGGGCGTGCTCGCCGAGGGCTTCTACTTCCCTGGGCCCGGCGCGGAGGTCTGGACGCCTTACGTGCTCCGGGCCGAAGAGCCGACCGCCATCGTGCTGGGGCGGCTCCGCCCGGGAGTTTCGCCGGAGCGGGCCGCCACCGAGGTTGGCGCCATCCTGCGGCGCATGGACGGCGCCGCTGCCGGGCGTTCGAGCCGGGACGGAAGCGGCCGCGCCCGCCGAGACGCCCTGGAGAGCGACGCCCGGGTGACCCGGGTGATTCCGCTGCTGGAGGAGATGGTGGGCGCGTACCGGCCGGCGCTGCTTGCGTTGGCGGGGGCCACCCTGCTCGTACTGCTCATCGCCTGCGTCAACGTGGCGGGGCTGCTGCTCGCGCGCGGGGTGGCGCGCCGGCGCGAGCTGGCCGTGCGCGGGGCGCTGGGGGCGGGGCGGGGCCGCATCGTACGGCAGCTCCTGACCGAGAGCGTCCTGCTGGGCCTGGCCGGCGGCGTGCTGGGGCTGGCGACGGCGGCGATAGTACTGCGCGCGGTGCCGGCGCTGGTGCCGGGCGCAGTGACGCGCCTCGACGAGGTCGGCCTCGACGGTGTCGTCCTCGGCTTCACGCTGGGGCTGTCGGTGTTCGTCGGGCTGCTGTTCGGCGCCGTCCCGGCCCTCCAGTGGTCCGGCCGCCGTCTGCTACGCACTCTCGTCGAGGGGAGCGCGCAGGCCACGGGCGGCTTCGGGCTGCTTCGGGGCAACCGGACACGGGCGGTGCTGGCCGCGGCGCAGGTGGCGCTGGCCCTGGTGCTGCTTGTGGGGGCGGGTCTGCTGCTGCGCAGCTTCGTCGGCCTCGTCACTCTCGATCGCGGCTACGACCCGGCCCAGGTGATCGCCGCCGATGCGAGGTTCCCGTTCGCCATCGGGCGCTTCGATCCATGGGAGAGGTTCATCGAGTACGAAGCGTCGAAGCGACGCTTCTACGGGGAGCTCGCCGAGGCGATGGACCGGCTGTCCCGCCTTCCGGACGTCGAGGCGGCCGGGGTGTCGTCAGGCCTACCGCTCGCGGCTGCCGGCAGCGTGATTCGGCAGGTGCAGGTCGACGGCGGCCCGGCTGCAGGCAGCCCGCGCGAGCTGCCGGAGGCGCTGCTTCGGGTGGCGAGCCCGGGCTACTTCGACGCGATGCGGCTGCGTCTCGTCGGCGGGCGCCTGTTCACTCGCCGCGACGGCACCGGGGCTCCGCGGGTCCTCGTGGTCAACGAGAGCTTCGCGCGCGAGGTGCTCGGCGGCGCGCCGGCCGTCGGACGACGGGTGCGCTTCGCCGGGGCCGGTTCCATCTACTCGGGTGGAGACGACGTGCCGTGGGAGATCATCGGCATCGTGGCGGACGTCATGTACGACGCGCTCTCGGCCACGGGAACCGAGGCGGAGGCGTACGCCCCGGTGCGGCAGATCGACGCCGCCCCCACGTTCGAGCACGGCTCTCCCATGGTCGTCGCGAGGACCTCCGGCGACCCGCTCGCCGCCGTCCCGTTCATCCGCGAGGCGGTGGCCGAGGCGCGCCCCGGCGCGTCGGTGGCGACGGTGGCGACCATGGACGCGCGGCTGTCGTCCGCTGTTGCCCAGCCCCGCTTCTACGCCGTGGTGGTCGGCGGCTTCGCGATCCTCGCCATCCTGCTCTCCGCCTTCGGCGTCTACGGCCTGCTCAGCTACACGGTCGCCCAGAGGCGGGGGGAGATCGCCATTCGCATGGCCTTGGGCGCACGATGCGGCGACGTCCTGGCGCTGGTCGCCCGGCAGGGCGCCGCGCTGGTGGCCGCAGGCGCCGTCGTCGGCCTCGCCGCCGCGGCGGCCTCGAGCCGCGTCCTGGACAGTTTCGTCTACGGCATCGCCACCGACGACCTGCTGACCTTCGTGGCGGCGCCGCTCGCACTGGTGACCGTAGCGCTCTTCGCCTGCTGCGTCCCGGCGCTCCGCGCGACCCGGATCGAACCGATGGAGGTCCTGCGCTTCCAGTAACCCGGTACGGGAACGGACGCGGGCGGCGGAGCAACCCGTGAGTCCGCCATTTGCCATCGGGGCGCGTACGGTGCCCCGAGGTATGGCTCGCGGGCACCTGGCCTCGCCGGCGGCAAGAGCCCCCGCCGGCAAATGCGCCGCCGGACGTACGCCGGGGCGACGCCTCGCCTCCACGAGCAGACCCTTCGCGCCAACCATGGGCCGCGTTCCGCAACGCTCGGCTCGCCGACAACGGGGCGCGTTCCTCTCTCCGCAACAACCCCGAAGGTGATATGCTTACTTCCCATGAAACCCGCTGCAGTCCGGGTGAGGGTGCCCCGGATAGCAGGGGGCGACAAGATTGGTTTCAGCAAAACGCGAGACAAAGCGAATTAGAGGACGTAAACCGATGAGACGGAAGACCCCGACCCGCTACGACGCTGCTCTCCCTAAGGTTGTGGTCTACAGAGAGGATCTAGAACACCTGGCATCCATCTTTAGCATGTCCGGCCGAGCCCACGTCTCGTTTGAGTACGGAGATTATATCTATGATACGCTCGATGACCTCCACGAAGCGCATGGCGACTGCATTCGTGAGCTAAAGCTCTGCGCCACGCCACACGATACTAATTACAGCACGTCATCGCTCTCTCTAACAGGTCCTTTCGTGTTTCTGAATTGCGATGCCACTGATGAACTGGCGTTTCGACAAGCAAAAGACTTCTTGACGACAAAACACCCATGGACTTCACGAGTTGTGTCTGCCTCTTGGTTTATGACCGTGCCTTCTGCAACCGCTTTGTTGTTGTGGTATGGCATGCGCATCATCAGTACTGATTTTGCTACACGCGGCATTGTGACCGGTGCCGTTGTCGGCACCCTACTCGTGGGCTCTACTCTACTCCTGCAACGCCCGAATGTGATCTTTCTGCAGAGACGCCATAGGCACGCGGGGCTACTTAAACGCCATGAAGCCACCATCGTAAAGGCCATATTCGGCCTGGCTGGCAGCGTGGTCGGGTACGTAATCCGGCTTCTTCAGGGCGGATAGGAGCCGAAGATGGACTGCGGTCCACAGGCAGGCGGTTCCCGAAAGTCATGAACCGCCCAGGATCCGGGCGGTCCACGTTCGCCAGCAAGGCTCGGCCTCGCCGGCGAGGCGGGGACGGAAGCATGCTGCGGCCACCGCGGTCGCGGCATTCGCCGACGCGCGCCCCTTGGTCGGTGGAGCTCGGCTAGGTAGGTGGCCAGCGTCGCGTCTCGAAGCTCCTGCAGGGGGTCAGCACGTCGTCGTGGCTGGGCGCGCCGACGTGCCGATGTCGCCCCACCCAGGGAGTCATGGGCCAGCGACCACCCATGGAGTCAACGCACGTTCAGGCCCCGCCCCGCGGTGGCGACGGCGTCGTCGGGCAGGTTACCGCGCGTCCGGGAGCGGACTCCAGGCTGCCCCACGGGGCCTCCTCCCGCGACAACCCGGCTGCTGACGGCGTGGACCGCGTTCAGGCGCTTTCGCGAAGGCCCGCAACGACAACGCGGCTCAAGGACCGTTGGTCGGGATGGCGGCCGGGGGCCACGGGTCCGGCAGGCCGTCGAGCCGAGGACACGCGTCCGCCAGCCGCGCGAGTTGACCACCGCCTACTTCTTGGCGGCCTTCTTCCTGCGTTCGGCCCAGTAGGCGGTCATGCGCTCCGACACCGCCTTCTTCTCCGCGGCCGACATCGGCCGGCGCTGCCTCGGCGCCTTGGCGTCGGACTTGCTCTCTGCGGTGGCCGACGCAGTCGTCTTCGACCTCGAGGAGCGCTGCGGCCGTGCCGGCGGCGCGGCGGAGGCGCCGAGGAGCTGCTCGACGTCGGTCAGCGACTTGATCTCGGCCTGGAGACGCTCGACCTCGGCTTCGCGGTCGGCGATAGCCTGTGCAATCACACTCATGTCGATGGAGGGTAGTGGCCCTGCGACAAGTCTGTCAATCGCGCGGAGTGGCTGACAGCCGGCAGCGCTCCAGTCCGGCAGCGGCCGCACCGCGGCGCGGCGCAGGTAGTCACCCACCGTCGCTGGCGACATCTACAGGCTGCGGGCGGCGGCGGGTTACCGGGTAGGCACGGGGCCGGTCACGAATGCGGCCCATCGGTCCATCAGCCCGCGCCGCTGGTCGAACAGATCGCTGCGCGCGTAACTCCGCTCGACCGCCCCGCCGACCACGTGGGCAAGGGCCAGCTCCGCCACGTCCCTGGTCGCCCCGGACCGCTCCGCCGCCCACGTGCGGAAACTCGACCGGAAGCCGTGAACGTCCGCATCCGTCCCCGTCGCTCTCCGCAGCGCGTAGATCAAGGTGGTGCCGTTGAGCCGCCGCCCGCCCACGCCAGGGAAGATCAGCGAGTCGGCCGCGCCGCCAGAATGCGCCTTCATGCCTTCCAGCACGCCCACAGCCGCATCCGACAACGGCACCCGATGTTCCGCCCCGGCCTTCATCCGCGACGCCGGTACGCGCCATTCCCGCGCCTCGAGGTCGACCTCGCCCCACGTCGCCCCGCGAGCCTCGCCGGACCGTACCGCCGTCAGCGCCGTGAAGCGAATCGCCGCCTTGACGGCCGGACCGGACCCGCACGCCTCGACCGCCGCCAGCGCCGCGGGAACGTCCGCGTACGGCAACGCCCGCCGATGCGCTCGGGTCTTCGGGGTCTTCGGCAAGGCCGCGTCGATCACTTCGCCCGCCGCGTTCACGTCGACGTGCCCGAGAGCTTGCGCCGCCGCGAGCACGCCCCGGACCCAGCCGCGCAAGAGCTTGCCGGTCGCGGGCTTGTCGCGGTAGACCGGCCCGAGCACCGAGAGCACCGCCGCCCGGTCGATCTGGTCGACGGGTCGACCCATCAGACGCGCCGCATACCGCGCCAGGGTCCGCCGCCGCGTCTCTCGGGTACTGCCGCACCACTGGCCCCCCTGGTCGACCTTGGCGGACAGGTCCGCGAACGTCGGCACGGTCGACGCACGCCCGGACGGGTCGCCGCCCCGCTTCGCCGTCAGGCGGTTGTCGTGCGCCCGCTCCCGAGCCTCCGACAGCGTGACGGCCGGGTAGGTCCCGATGCTGATGTCGCGCCGCTTCCCCTGGACGTGGAGCCGTTGAACCCATCGCTTGTTGACCCGGCCCGTCCGGCCCCTGGCCACGACCAGGTACACCGTGTCGCCCGCCTGATACCGGCCCGGCTTCCGTAGCGTCTCGGCCCGCTTGGCTGTCAGTCTCTCCATGGAACCAGCCTCCCCTAGCCAAAATACTACACCCACGGTACGCCCACAGTCAAGACCCGGATTCAAGTGGATCGTCCCGGACCGGTCTGGACCCGGGAGAGGGTAAATTTCCCTTATTCCGCTTGGAAGTCCGCATATTTGGACAGATACGGACCGGCCCGGACCAGAGCTGGCGTTAAGGCAGCGCGAACACGAACAGGACGCTCCCCACGCTGGGGCGCAGCTCGGGGGTCATGCGGAGGTTGATGCCGCCGCCGGCGCCGGTGTTGACGGCGACGTACTGGCGGCCGTCGACGGCGTAGGTGATGGGGAAGCCCACCACCGGCGAGCCGAGGTTGATCTCCCACAGCACCGCGCCGGTCTCCTGGTCGAGGGCGCGGAAGCGGCCGTTGACGTCGCCGCCGAAGACCAAGCCGCCGCCCGTGGTCATGACCGACATGGTGGCCGCGCGCTGCTCGTGCAGCCACACCGTGCGGCCGGTCTCGGCCGACACCGCGTAGACGGTGCCCAGATCGTCCTCGCCGGGGGTGATCTGGTGCCGGGCCGCGAGGGCGTATATCTCCAGGCCCCCCTGCCCGCCCGCGGTCAGGGCCCGCGCCCGCTCGCTGCGGACGTCGTCGGTGGCGAGCATCCGCGCGCAGGTGTTGCGCAGCGGCATGTACATGGTGTTGGTCAGGGGACTGTAGGCGCCCGCCTCCCAGTCCTTGCCGCCGGCCCAGGTGGGGCACGCCAGCACTTCCTGGCCGAGCGCGGTGAAGGTGACCTCGGCGTTCTCGGTCACGGCGCCGGTGACCCCGTCGATGTCGTTGATGACATTCTGCGAGACGGTGGGGGTGGCCCACAGGAACTCGCCGGTCTCGCGGTCGAGCGTATAGACGACGCCGGTCTTGCCCGGCACCCCCGTCACCACTCTGCGGACCTCGCCGGGCTGGATGCGCGGGTTGATCCAGCTCACGGCGTCGGGGTCGGGGGCGACCGCGGTGTCGACGAGGAGGCGCTCGAAGGGATGGTCGAGGTCCCAGTGGTCGTTCAGGTGCTGGTAGAACCAGCGGATCTCGCCGGTCTCGACGTCGAGGGCCAGCGTCGAGTTGTGGTACAGGTGGGTGTTCTCGACCCCGCCGAGCATGAACTTGGGGGCCGGCGAGGTGACCGACGTGCCCTGGAAGATCAGCCGCAGCTCCGGGTCGTAGCTCGCCGGGATCCACGAGCCCACGTGCACCCGCCGCTCGTAGGGCACGCCGCCCCAGGTCTCGTCGCCGGGCTCGCCGGGGGCCGGCACCGTGCGCCGCCGCCACAGCTCCTCGCCGGTGCGGGCGTCGTGGGCGACGAGGACGCACGACTCGGGCCCGCCGCGGGGTCGGCAGCTCCGCCCCGAGATGACCCGGCCGTCGGCGATGATGGGGCCGGAGCTGTGGCCGGCGGGGGTCTCCTGGTAGTCGAAGATCTGCGTCTCCCACACGACGTCCCCGGTCTCGACGTCGAGCGCGTAGGCGTAGTCGTCGTCGCTGATGTTGATGATCTGCCGGTCGTAGATGGCGATGTTGCGCATGCTGCGGGCGTTGCCGCCGACGAACTCGTAGACGTCGTCGGGCAGGTCGCGGCGGTACTCCCAGACGAGGTCGCCGTTCGTCGCGTCGAGGGCCTGGATGATGTCGGTGAGCGTGGGCATGTACACCACGCCGCCGTAGGCGAGGGGGGTGACCTCCTGGGTGCCCTGCGGCAGGGCGCGCGACCACGCCATCTGCAGCTCGCCGACGTTGCCGCGGTTCACCTGATCCAACGGGCTGTAGCCCCACCCGTCGAGGGTGCGCCGCCACATCGGCCAGTCGGCGGGGTCGGGGTCCTGGAGCATGGCGTCGGTGACCGGCACGAACTCGCGGGCGGGCTGCGCCTGCGCGGCGACCGCGCCCAGGGCGAAGGACGCGGCGGCAGCGAAGACGAGCAGGGCCGAAACGGAGGAACCTGATTGCGGCATCTGAGGACTCCCTTGCGAAACGGGGCGGAGGCCGAGTGAACGGCGTTTGGTCCGTCTCCCGACGAGATCTGCCGGTCGGCCCGCGGCTGACCGGCTCTACGGGTCGCCCGGCGCGGACCGGGTCCACGGGTTGGCCGGGACGCCGACCGCGCCCATGGTCGGCCCGTCTCCGACCGGTACCTGCCGGGACGAGACTGCCTACATCCAGGTCGAGCGTCGCCCGGCGGAACCCTGGCCGCGGGCGGGACGCCAGCCGCGGCAGCGCGCGGGGCGCCGGCGGACCCGGTCGCGGTCAACCCCGCCGCGGCGGCGGAGACCCCGGTCGCGAGAACGATCGTCGATTCATCGGTTGCTCCCGTGCGGTATTCCGGAACCGCCGCGCGGCAGGAACGCCGAGCCGCTACTGTACTTCGAACGGCCGCCGAGGCGAACCTGCCCGGCCGGGAAGGGGCGATGCTCAATCGGCGCCGCGAGGGATGCCACCGCTCCGGCAGGCCGAACCCGGCCGCCCTCACGGGTTCTGTGCTCGGTTGGCGACCGGGACGGCGTGGTTGCCGTCGACGCGGCATTCGCAGATCTGCTGGTGTACGTGTTCTGTATATGACATGACATTGCATGTCCTGTCTCGCCACCGCGTGCGGGTGTGCGACCCCGCCGCTCGTCGACCCATCTCACTGCAATCCGGACACTTGGGAGGGCGCCCGCCGCCTGGCATGGTCCATGCTTTCTACATTGGCGTTCGCAGCAATGCCCGAACTGGAGGACCACGAGGGTCGCGAACCGCGGCGCGCGAGATCGCTCGGGACGCCGCGGGGCGGCGGCCGGCCGCGCGGTGACGGGCAGCCCCGAGGCGGGGGCGAGGCGGCATCGCCGCCCGCTCCGCGGAAGGAGGCACGAGGATGGCGCTCAACCCGGAGCTCGTCGGTTTCGTCAGGGAGGCCCTCGACCGGGGGCTGCCGCGGGAGCGGATCGAGGACATCCTGGTCCGCGCGGGGTGGCCGGCGGACCAGGTTCGCCGGGCGCTGGCCGGGTTCGCCGACGTCGAGTCGCCGATCCCGGTCCCGCGGCCGGCCGTCTCGACCCGGCCGCGCGAGGCCTTCCTGTACGTCGTGATGTTCATGGCGCTCTTCGTCAGCGCCTTCAACCTGGGGGCGGTGCTGTTCAGGCTGATCGACATCGCGCTGCCCGACCCCGCCGGCCTTCCCCCGGAGGTCATCCGCGAGCTGCTCCGGCTGTCGGTGTCGGCGCTCGTGGTGGCGAGCCCGGTGTTCGCGTTCGTCACCCGCGTCATCCGCCGCGGCGTCGAGGCCCAGCCCAGCGCCCGGGCGTCGCGCATCCGCGTGCAGCTCACCTACCTGACCCTCTTCGTCGCTTCCTGCGTCCTGGTCGGCGCCGTCACCGCCCTCGTCTACAGCTTTCTCGGCGGCCAGCTCACGGCGCGCTTCGTGCTGAAGTCGCTGACGGTGACCGCCATCGCCGGCGGGGCGTTCGGCTACTACCTGCGCGATCTGCGCGAGGCGGAGCACGAACCCGGGAAGGCGCGGGCGCCCCGCCGCCGCGACCCCCTGCCGGCCCTCGGCGCCGGGGCGGTGGCGCTCGCGGTGGTCGGGGGCCTGGTGGCCCTCGGCTCGCCGGCCGACCAGCGCCTCGAGCGGCTGGACGCGCGGCGCGCGCAGGACCTCGACGCCATCTCGCGGGCCGTCGACCGCTACGAGGCGACGCGCGAGCGGCTGCCCGAGTCGCTCGACGAGCTGCAGCGCGGCTCGGACGTGCAGTTCGCCGTCACCGATCCGGTGACGCGCGAGCCCTACGGCTACGAGGCCGGGGAAGGCACCGCCTACGAGCTGTGCGCCACCTTCGCGCTGGCCACCACGGAGCGCGAGCTCCGCCGCGCTGGGCCGTTCTCGCGGCACGAGGCGGGGCGCCACTGCTTCCCGCTGCGCGCCGAGCCCGACCGCGGCCGATGACGCCTGCGCTCGTCCCACGCGGGCTCCGGATTCGCGGCAGGATTGGAGGCCCGCCTGGAGGGAATATCCCTGGCCGGGCGCAGGTCCACAAGAGTGTCGTGGGCAACCCGCCGGGAAGCGGGTTGGAGGCGGACCTCGACCGCTCGTGCAAGCGCGACGCCGTCGAGCACCGCGGTAGAAGATGCCGCGCGGCGGGGCTATGATGGCGTCACGAACGGGACGCAACCGACTGCGGAGTCGAGCCGCAAACCTGGGAATCGCACGCAAGGAGAAGACCATGACCCAGCCGATTCGTCCGTTTCCGCGAGGTGACCGGCGGCTCGCACGGAGACTGCCGCGCCGCGTCTTCCTGGAGCGAACGCTGCGGGCCGGCACGGTCGGCGCTGTCGTCCTGTGGACCCCGGGGGTGCTCGCGGACGAGTTGACGGCGACGCCGAGCAGCCGCTCGCTCGAAGGGCCGTTCTACCCGGACGAGATGCCCCTCGACACCGACAACGACCTGCTCATCGTCAACGACTCGATCACGCCCGCGGTCGGCGAGGTCACGCACCTCCACGGCACCGTCACCACCCGCGCGGGGACGCCGCTGCGCAACGCGTTCGTCGAGATCTGGCAGTGCGACGCCAACCAGAACTACCGGCACAGCAACGGCCTCCACGAGAGCCAGGCGCCCGACGCGAACTTCCAGGGGTACGGCCGCTTCCTCACCAACGTGAAGGGCGAGTACTACTTCCGCACCATCAAGCCGGTGCCCTACATCGTCGGCAGCGTGTTCCGCACCCCGCACATCCACTTCGCGGTGAGCCGGCACGGGGAGCGGCTCTTCACGTCGCAGATGCTCGTCAACGGGCACCCCGACAACGCCCGCGACCGGCTGACGCAGCGCATCGAGGACCCGGTGGCGAAGGAGACGATTCTCGTCGACTTCGACCCGTTGCCCGGGTCGACGATCGGCGAGCTGACCGCCCGCTTCGACATCGTCCTCGGCCAGACGGTGGAAGAGCTGGAGGACGGGTCCCTCGGCTGGGGCCTCGGGCGGGTGTAGCCCCTGGAAGAGTCGCCGCTGCGCTTCCACCGGCGGTGCGACCCCCGCCCCGCCGGTATCGATACGCGCAGCTCCGCCCACGCCCTGCCGGACACCGAAGCGAGAGCGGCCGTGCGCCGCGCACGGGAGCCTCTCGGGGAGTCGACGATGCAATCACGGACGCTGACGTTCGGAACCGCGGCGGCGTTGGCGGTGGCGCTGGGGCTGCACGGTTGCGCCGCGCCGGACCAGCAAGCTGGAGGCGGCCCCCCCGGGGCGGCGGGGGACGGCGACGGCGCGCTCCGCGCCCTGCCGGCGTTCCGCGCCCTCGACACCGACGAGGACGGCGCGATCTCGGCCGTCGAGATCGACGCGGCGACGGCGTCGCTCGCCTCGCTCGACGGCGACGGAGACGGACGATTGTCCGGGGGCGAGCTGCGGCCTCCCCGCCGCGGCGGTCCGATCGGCGGGCCGGCGCGGACCCCGGCGGAGGCGACGGCCGCATTCATGGCGATGGACGCCGACGCCGACGGCGCGCTCGCGGGCGAGGAGCTGCCGTCACAGTTCCGGAGCCTCGTGTCGCGCGCCGATGCCGACGCCGACGGCGCCGCCTCCGAGGCGGAGATCCTGGCGCTGATGACCGAGGAGGCCGGCGGTCCCGGCGACCGGCGGCAGGCGGGAACGGAAGGACGGGACGCGGCACCGCCGGGAGCCGGGGGCGCCGGCGCACCGGCGCGGCCGCCCGTTCCGCTCATGGCCGCGCTCGACACGGACGGGGACGGCGCGGTCTCCGAGGCGGAGATCGCATCGGCCCCGCAGTCGCTACGCGCGCTCGACGGCAACGGCGACGGCCGGCTCACGCCGGACGAGCTCCGGCCCCCGGCCGGTGACGACTAGGGCGGCGGCGACCCGCTCCGCGTGTTATGGCCGGGGCGGCGTCCGCCGTCGGCGCACGCCGGCAGGCGCCGGCCGACGAGCGCCGCACCTCAGCGTCAGGCGGACTGTCCCCCAGCAGGCGCACAACGCCCCGTTCCCGCGGGCATCCCCGACCACTTGGACGGAGCAGGGCTCTTTCTCCCGCCATCGCCGACTTGGCGATTCGGCCAACCCCGGGCCGTGGCCGCGCTTCGCCTTCCGGGCCAACCAGCTTCGTCGGGACGGCGTGTCCGAACCGCGGGGATGCGCTATGATTCCCGATTGCGGGTGGAGAGTCCTCCGGCCGGGCCGGAGGCGTACTGGAACGCAATGAGACAGACGCGACCGGCCGCGGCCGCCCTTGCGGCGATTATCGTCGTGACGGGCGCCGCGCAGGCCCAGGCGCAACGTTCGTCCGAGCGCCGGGTGGCCAACCCCGGCGAGACGCAGTTCGAGCTGCAGCTCCTGCGGCCGTCGGGCGGCCCCGTGGTGCCGATCTTCGAGGGGTGGTACCGGAACCCCGACGGCACCTTCGAGCTGTCGTTCGGCTACTTCAACGTGAACACCGAGGAGACCCTGGAGATTCCCCTCGGGCCCGGGAACTTCATCGAGCCGGCCGAGCTCGACGGGGGCCAGCCGACCCGGTTCGAGGCGGTCCCCGAGAACGACCGGCGCCACCAGGGTGCGTTCACGGTGACGGTGCCGGCCGACTTCGGCAGCCGCGACGTGGTGTGGACGCTGCGCTCGCACGGGCAGACGCTGTCGGTGCCGGGGCGGCTGACCAGCCCGGCCTACGAGCTGGCCGGCTGGGAGTTCCCGGGGCGGTCGAGCGTCTCGCCGCGGCTTCGCCTCGCGCCGGAAGGGCCGGAGGGACGCGGGCCGCGGGGCATCAGCGCCGCCGAGAAGCGGCGCGCGACGGTGGGCGAGCCCCTCGACCTCGCGGCGTGGGTGGCCCGCGACGCGGAGGCGGGCGGGGAGCGCCCCATCAACGTCAAGTGGTTCAAGCACCAGGGGCCCGGCGACGTCGCGTTCGCGGAGCGGACGGCCAGCGTCGAGCCCGCTGCCTGGGCGGAAGCGGGCGGGGCGCAGGTGGCCACCACCGCGACGTTCTCCGCGCCCGGCGACTATCTGCTGCGGGTCCTCGCGTTCAACGTGATCCGGGACTTCGAGTTCCAGTGCTGCTGGACCAACGGGTTCGTGCCGGTCACGGTGGCGCCGTAGGGACGGCGACGGAAGACGCGACGGCTCACGGTGTCCCGGGCGTTCTGAACGAGGACTTGCGGGTTGTGCTTCGCGAGACCGGGCAAGTATCGACAACGGTCCCAAGCGTCGATCGTGACCGGCCGGGAGACCGGTCGGAGGGAGAATGAAGACCATGGCCAAGGCGGACAGATTCGACGTCGGACGTCAGGACGGAACGGCTCGCGGCGAAAGGCGCGCAGGGTTCCATTCCTGGCGGTCCGCCGCGGTCGCGGGGCTCGCGGCGGCGCTACTGCTGGCGGGCGCCGGCGGCGCGGCGGCGCAGAGCGGCGGCGCCGAGGCCCCGGGCGTGGCGGCCGACGCGGCGCCCACGTTCAGCCGGGACGTCGCGCCCATCCTGCAGCGGTCGTGCCAGCACTGTCACCAGCCGGCCGGCATCGCGCCGATGTCGCTGCTCAACTACCGCGAAGCGCGCCCCTGGGCGCGCAGCATCCGCGACCGGGTCGAGCGGCGGCTCATGCCCCCCTGGCACCTCGACACCACGGTGGGCATCCAGGACTACAAGAACGACATCTCGCTGACGCCGGCCGAGATCGACACCGTCGTCCGCTGGGTCGACGCGGGCGCGCCCGAGGGCGACCCCGCCGACCTGCCCGAGCCGCTCGAGT
This sequence comes from Vicinamibacterales bacterium, assembly GCA_965204675.1. Classification (GTDB taxonomy): domain Bacteria; phylum Acidobacteriota; class Vicinamibacteria; order Vicinamibacterales; family UBA8438; genus JAJEEA01. The sequence continues at coordinate 1,237,689 of OZ242003.1, read as the reverse complement.
TCCCGCGCGCCGACGCCTGGGAGGTCGAGGCGATGCTGGGCCGGCCGCCCGACCTCGTCGTCCGCTCGACCCCCTACGACGTGCTGGCCAACGGGCAGGACCAGTGGTGGAACCCGGAGATCGAGTTCGAGGGCTTCGACGAGCCCCGCTACATCCGCGCGGCCGAGTTCAAGCCCTCCTACCCGCTGGGCATCAGGGTCACGCACCACGGGCACGCCTCGTTGCGGGGCACGGCGGCGGCCGAGGGCGAACGGCCGCCGCGGACCCATCTCGTCGGCATGGGCATCGGCAAGCGGTGGGACCTGCTGCCCGAGGGGGTCGGCAAGCTGCTGCCGCCCGGGCCGGCGACGCTACGCTTCAGCCTCCACTACTTCCCGGTGGGCGAGCCGGTGACGGAGGTCGCCGAGGTCGGCGTGTGGCTCTATCCCGAGGGCGAGGCGCCCGCCAAGGTGACGGCGGGCGAGCGGCAGTTCTACGTCGACGGCACCCACCGCGAGCGCCTGCGGGCCAGCGACATCCTCATCCCGCCGCACGGGCACCTCGTGCTGGAGGACCAGTACGTCATGGACCGCCCGGCCCTGATCCAGAGCTTCCGGCCCCACATGCACATGCGCGGCACCGAGATGTCGATGACCGCGCTCTACCCCGACGGCCGCCGCGAGTTGCTCAGCAACGTCAACCGCTACGACCACAACTGGCAGATCGCGTACATCTACGACGACGACGCCCAGCCGCTGCTGCCGAAGGGCACGGTGCTGATGCTGCGCGCGAAGTGGGACAACACCGCCGCCAACCGCATCAACCCCGACCCCGACCAGTGGGTGGTGTTCGGCGCGCGGGGCGTCGACGAGATGTCGCACGCCTGGATCGGCATCACCTATCTCGACGACGCCGAGTACGAGGAGATGGCGGCGGCGCGCGCCGGCGCTCAGACGAACGACTAGCGGCAGGCGGCCGCGTCTTACGGCCGCCGAGCCCGCCAAGGGGGGCGCGCGCAACGGGCGGCGCGCCCCCGCGCTCCTGTGGTTGGGTTTCGACTCACTGCTCGCGCGCCGGCAGAACGACGCGTTCGATGGTGAGGAGCCTCTGGTCAACCTTGCCGAACTCGATCTCGACGTTGCGCAGGCGCCCGTCGAAGCCGTCCATCCGGGTCTCGAGCCGGTCCATCCGGGTCTCGATTCCGTCCATCCGGGTCTCGAGCCGGTCCATCCGGGTCTCGAGCCGGTCCATCCGGGTCTCGATTCCGTCCATCCGGGTCTCGAGCCGGTCCATCCGGGTCTCGAGCCGGTCCATTCGGCCGTTGACGGCCGCGAAGCCGGCATCGACGCGCCAGACGATGAGCCCGGCGAGAACGATCATCGTTCCGATGACCCACTGCGCATCGCGGTTCGGCATCTGAAGACCAGTCTAGCACGCTTAACGCGGCACCCACTTCTGCAGGCAGCCGCCGGACGGGCTGACGTCGCAGCCACTGGTCAGGCCGGCGAAGATGTTGCCCGCCTCGTCGGCCGCCATCCCTTCCGGACGCGTGCCGGGGATGAAATGGTGGAGCGAGCCGTCCGTCGCGCTGCCGATGCGGATGCCTACCTGCCAGCCCGGATTCCGCGGCGAGCGGCCGGGCCCGTCGGGCGCGACCGGGGGACCCGGGATGGACGCCCCCGACTCGGAGTCGGCGACGATCATCGTGTCGTCGGCGAGGATGGTGATGCCGCTGGGCCGGCCGAAGTGCCGCCACTCGTCGACGAAGTTCAGGTCGCCGTCGAGGACCTGGACGCGGTTGTTCGACCGGTCGGCGACGAAGAGCCGCCCCTGCGAGTCGAACGCCAGCGCGTGGGGCCCCATGAACTCGCCCGGGCCGAGCCCGAGCCGCCCCACCGCCCGCACGAACTCGCCTTCTGGGGTGATCTCCACCAGCCGGTCGCCGTCCTGCTGGGCGGTGGAGGGCCGCGGCCAGTGCCCGTCGGCGACGATGATGTTGCCGTTCGGCGCCACCGCGCAGGCGGTCGGGCCGATGAACGTGTCCTCCCCCGCCGCCGACACCCCCGCCTGCCCGAGGCTCATCAGCAGCTCGCCGTCCTGGCTGAACTTGTGGAGCTGGAAGCCGCGCCCCGCCGTCGACGGATCGTCGCCGAAGGGCCCGCTGTCGCCGGCCCAGAGGTTGCCGTCGCCGTCCATGCAGAACCCGTGGGCCTGCACGATCAGGCCATCGCCGAAGCTCTTCTCGATCTGCCCGTCGGCGTCGATGTAGTTGATGGGCGGCTCGGACCGGAACATCATCCACGTGCCGCCGGTGCCGTCGGGGATGAGCCCGATGGCCGCCCCCCATTCCATGCCCGGCCGCAGGGTCGGCCAGTTCTCGATCAGGCGGTAGGGGTTGGACATCGTGCTCGTCGGCCGCCGGGACAGCTCGAACAGCGGCGACGGCTCCTGCGCCGACGACGCGATGCCCACCCCGAGAACAGCGGCGAGCGCCGCGCTGGCGGCGAGCTTCGTGACGGTGCCTCGTGACATCGGGTTCCTCCTCCGGACGACACGGCGTCCTGCTGACTGTCGATGTTACAGTTGTCGGGCGACCGGGGCCAGCGTCGAGGCGCCGATTCCACGCGACTGCGGCGGGAGTGATCGGCTCCGATGACAGCCGGGCGCCATCCGCTTGCGGGCGGGGACGGTGAACAAGGCGGGTGGCCGGAAGCGCCGGCCGCGTCTCGGTGCCGGAGACGATCCGGCCGGCGGGCAGCGGGCGGCACCGACTGTCGAGCGCTCGCGGCCGTGTCTGCCGAAGACGCGATCCGTTGACAACCAGGGAGGACAGCTCATGCGGCACCCGATGTCTTCTTCGTCGACCGGCGGCTGGCTGCCTGCGTTGACCACCGGCGCGCTGGCGGGGGCTCTGCTGCTGGCGGGGGCCGCCACGCCCGCCCACGCGCAACTCCAGGACCAGACCCGGGTGGCGCCGACCAACGACCTGCCCAACCCCTACGCCCGCGTGCACCCGTGGGGCGAGCTGCCCGACCCCTACGTGCCCGGCGCCTACGACGAGCGGGCCTCGTTCATCGGCGCCGACGAGGGGCCCGACGGCAATATCTACCTGCTGAGCCGCTGCCTCCAGAACTCGTGCACCCAGCGCACCGAGCCGGCGGTGCTGAAGCTCGACCCGTCGGGCCGGCTGCTCGCGAGCTGGGGCTCGGGAATGTTCGACTTCCCGCACGGCCTCGACGTCGACCGCGAGGGCAACGTCTGGGTGGCCGACCAGCGCGGGCACCGGGTGGTGAAGTTCGACGCCGAGGGCAACCTGCTCATGACCATCGGCGAGCGGGGCACGGCGGGCGAACCGCCGCTGGTCGACGAGCCGACCGGCGTCGCCGTCGCCCCCGGCGGCGAGATCTTCATCACCGAGGGGCACAGCTTCGCCGGCGGCTCCAACCGGGTGACCAAGTACGCGGCCGACGGCACGTTCCTCCTGTCCTGGGGCGGCACCGGCTCGGGGCCCGGCGAGTTCAACGTGCCGCACGCCATCGCGTTCGACTCGCAGGGCCGCGTCTTCGTGGGCGACCGCGCCAACAACCGCATCCAGATCTTCGACCAGGAGGGAACGCTGCTCGACGTCTGGTACCAGTTCGGCCGGCCGAGCGGCATCGCCATCGGCGCCGACGACCGCATCTACGTGGCCGACTCCGAGTCGTACGGCACCGACAACCCCGGGTGGAGGAAGGGCATCCGGGTCGGCAGCGCGCGCGACGGGTCGGTCGAGTACCTCATCGACGACCTCGAGCCGACGGCCATCGAGCACAGCGGCGCCGAGGGCGTCGGCGTCGACTCGGCCGGCAACGTCTACGGGGGCGTCGTCCGGCGCCGGATGATCGAGAAGCACGTGCCGAACGGCGAGGCCACCGCGCTGCCGGGCGGGAACGCGCCCGCGCACGTGGGGCACGTCGCCTACGCCTTCCCCGGCGCGCCGGGCGGGCGCAGCCTCGCCGCCACCGCCGCGGCCGAGATCGGCACGCTGGTGCTGCACGCCAACTTCGCGGCCGGCGACCTGAGCGACTACGGCGCGATGCGGCGGCACGCCGGGCACGTGCTCCACCTGCTCGAGCCGGCCGCGGGGGCGTCGGGGCCCGGCCTCGGGTTCGGGGTGATCCCCGCGGTCGAGGCGCTCGTCAGCCACCTGGAGCGGGCGGCCGCGGATGCGGGGGCCTCGGACAGCCTCCGGACCCATGCCGGACACGTCTCCGCCATCGCGGCCGGCCTGCTCGCCAACGCGCGGCAGGCGGCGGGGCTCGCCCGTCAGCTCGCCGACGCCGTCTCGATCCGGCGCGCGGCGCCCCTCGTGGCCCGCGTCCGCGCCCTCGCCTATCAGATCGCGGAGGGCTTCGACGCCGACGGCGACGGGCAACTGTCGTTCGACGGCGAGGCCGGCATGCAGCAGCTCGAGGCCCACCTCTACCTGCTGCTCGAGGGCGAGGCGCTTCCCCGCGAGCTGCGGTAGCGCTTCCCCATGAGCTACGGCAGGCCGCCGAGCAAAGGACGTCTGGCGGAGGGCGAAGCGCTTCCCTGCGAACCGCGGCAGGAGCCGAGTCAGGCGAGGCGGTACCCCCGCGGGCGGCGGCAGAGCAGCCGAAACAGAATCGGTTGACTTGAGGAGAATGGACATGACGAGACGGATTGCGGGCGCGGCGTGGGGCATCGGAGTCGTCATCGCCTGCCTGGCCGCGGCGGTCCCCGCGGCCGCGCAGGAGAGCTGGGTCGAGCGCGCCGTGCACAACTTCGGCGAGCCCATCAACACGCTGTGGGCCGAGGGCGAGCTGTCGTTCGCGGCCGACGGCACCATGGTCTACTGCAGCGCCCGCGAGGATCTCGGGGCGGCGCCCGGCGACCCCAAGGACCTCTACATCGCGACGTTCGACGCCGAGACGGGGCGCTGGAACACCCCGGTCAACATGGGGCAGCCCGTCAACTCGGCCCCCGCCACCGACGTCGACCCGCTACGGCTCGGCGACGACCGCGAGCCCTGGATCACCGCCGACGGCAACACCATCTACTTCAAGTCGGACCGGCTGGCCACCAGCGAGCCCCGGAACGCCAGCGACCTCTTCGTCACCCGGAAGGAGAACGGCGAGTGGACGGCGCCCGAGCTGCTCCCCTACCCCATCAGCACGGACGAGGGCAACGAGCACTGCCCGGCCATCCTCGCCGACGGCGAGACCCTGTGCTTCGCCTCGCGGCGGGCGGGCGGCTACGGCGGATCCGACATCTGGTGCTCGCGGCAGGACGCCGACGGCCAGTGGCAGGAGCCGGTCAACCAGGGCCCGAACATCAACACCGCGGCCGAGGAGTTCCACTTCTCGCAGGACGCCGACGGCCGGGTCTACTTCACGTCGGCCCGCCCCGGCGGCCAGGGCGGCATGGACATCTGGTCGGCGATGCAGACGGGGCCGAACAGTTGGGGGCCGGCGGTCAATCTGGGGCCGCACGTGAACACCGCGGCCGCCGACATGTGCCCGGCCCTGCCGCCGGACGGCACCACGTTCACCTGGTTCTCGTACCGTGACGACAACAGCCTCGGGGGCGTCGACATCTTCTGGACCCACAAGTCCAACCTCGCGACCGGGCCGTAGGGCCGACGCGCGGACTCCTGCCTGTCACGCCGAGGTGAAGGTTGAGCCGGCACTTCCTTCCGGGCCGGTCGTCCCGCTGCTGGCCGGCCGCCATCGCCGCTGCAGCCTTCGTCTGGGCCGCTGCGGGCGGGGTGGCGGGGGCGCACGAGCTCGAGCTGACCGAGGTGCACGTCACCTTCGAGAGCGACGGGACGTTCCGCGTCGAGGTGATGAACGACCCCGGCTGGCTGCTCATGCGGGTCGAGCCGTTCTCCGGCCTCGGGCTCTCGGGCCGGCTCGACCCCCCGGATCGGGACGACCGGCTCGCCGAGATGGAGCCGACCTTCGCCGAGTGGGTGCACCTGTACTTCGACGGCGAGCGCGCCCCGGTTTCCGCGACCTACCTGCCGCCCGCCGAGGACGGCCCCACCGCATTCGACGGGACGCTGCTCGGGGTGATGCGGCTCGACGGCCGGGTGCCGCCCGGGGCCGAGACCTTCAGCTTCGCCTACGGGCTCGTCATGGACGCGTACCCGCTGCTCATCCGCGACCGCGGCGACGAGGTCATCACCTACTGGAACGTCGGCGAGTACGAGACCGAGCCGATGATGCTCGGCGAGCTCACGCCGCCCACCCGGTGGCAGGTCGTGGGCACCTACCTGGGCCTCGGGTTCACCCACATCGTCCCCAAGGGGCTAGACCACATCCTGTTCGTGGCCGGCATCTTCCTGCTCGGCACCCGCCTGGCCCCGATGCTGGCCCAGGTGACCACGTTCACCTTGGCGCATACCATCACCCTCGGGCTCAGCATGGTCGGGGTGCTCTCGCTGCCGGCCCGCGTCGTCGAGCCGCTGATCGCCCTCTCCATCGCCTATGTCGCCATCGAGAACCTCGTGACGAGCGAGCTCAAGCCGTGGCGGCTCGCGCTCGTGTTCGGGTTCGGGCTGCTGCACGGGCTGGGGTTCGCCGGTGTCCTCGCCGAGCTGGGGCTGCCCCGCGGCGAGTTCGCGGCGGCGCTGATGAGCTTCAACCTCGGGGTCGAGGGCGGGCAGCTCGCGGTCATCGCGGGGCTCTTCGCGGCCCTCGGCTGGGCCCGTCGCGCCCCGTGGTACCGCCGCGCCGCGGTGGTACCGCTGTCGCTGGGCATCGCGGCGGTCGGCGTCTACTGGACCGTGACCCGGGCCCTGGGCGGCCTCTGACGCGGGGCCCCCGCCCGCGCGCCGCGCGGGTTCGGGCCGGTGCCCTGACGCGAACCGGCTACAGATCGACCCCCGCCCGCGCGCCGCGCGGGTTCGGGTTTGACGATTCCCCGTCGTGTCGCTATCGTGGGGCCGAGAAGCCAAGGGGGGAACACTCATGTGCTCGATGCGAATCCGGCCGGCCCGTCACGTGCACGCGAGGTCTCGCCGTTTGCTGTGGTGCAGCGGCGTCCTGATCAGCCTGCTCGCGGTCGGGTGCGGGCCGACGCCGAACTTCGAGGACGCCGGGATCGGCCAGACCGGCGAGAGCGGCGCGGGGGACGTGTCGATCCCGGTCCCGTCCCGGGAGGACGGAAACGGGGACCTCCTCGTGGCGATCCTCGGCGCCCAGGGGAACCCCAACACCTCCGGACCCGAGGGATGGACGGTGGTGCCCGGCTTCCGCGGCTTCAACGACGCCATGTGTCAGGCGGACGGACAGGGTACCGCGTGTCAACTGACCGTCTTCTACAGGATCGCCGACGGATCGGAGTCGACCGCCGCGTTCTCGTGGGGCGGCAGCCGGCAGGCGGCGGCCACCGTGCTGCGGTACTCGAACGTCGACGCCGAGCGGCCCATCGGCGCGTCGAACCAGCAGCGCGGGTCGGCGGACACGGTGAGGGCGCCGGTCGTCGAGACCACCCGCGACGGGTCCCGCGCTCTGCGCATCGCCCTCGTCGAGCTGGACGAGGCGGGGCCGTTCGTCCGCGAGACGGCGGCGATGTCCGACGTGCCGCCGGGGGAACGCGTGAACATCCTCTCGTTCCCCGCCGCCGCGGACGATCCCGAGGGCTGCGGCCCGCCGATGGCCGGGTGCAACACCGACCGCGCGGTGGCGCTGGCGGTCTCGGACACGCGCCACCGGACCGCCGGCCCCTCCGGCCCCGTGTCGTGGGAGCTCCCCGCCGCCGACCAGTGGCTCACCGCCACGATAGAGATCCGGCGGCCGCCCGGGCAGTGACGTCTCACGCGCGTCGTCGGGCGCATCCGGGCTCGAGGCGATTGTCGCGGACGGCACATCTCCGTCCGGACGGTCATCTCTCAGCGCGTTGCCGAAAGACCCACAGCCATCGGATCGTCCCGTAGACCGCCGCGACCAGTGCCGCCAGGAGCAGTACGCTCTTCAGCAGCGTGAAGACCGCGGCTACTCTCGTCCAGGACGACGGTGCCCCGTCGTAGGTCGCGGCCAGCAGCGCGATGGAGACGTTCTCGAAGACATCGGTCACGGCCCCGGCGACCGGCAGCAGGTAGAGGGGTCGTCCATTTGCGAAGAGGCGGAGTAGCGCGAGGGCGAGAAGCAGACCATACGCCACCGGAAAGACCAGGTCGACCGACACCTCGGTCCACCCGTAGACGGTCCTCGCGCGCGGGTCGAGCCGATCGAGCGCGCTGAACAGGGTGGCGGCCTGATCGGGGGTGTACCACTGTCTGGTGTCGAGGAGCTCGAGACCACCCAAGCGGGCGTCTCGCCACTGGAACGCAGCCAGACAGAGGAGCGCGGCCAGTACCGTCGAGATGACTACCCGCCGCGTGGCGAGCCGCTGCAATACAGTGCGAATCCCGTTGCGTATGTTCACGGGCTACGGCGCCACCGGCACGAACTTCTGCACGCGCTGGCCGTAGGTGTCGGCCGCGTAGACCGCCCCCTGGGTGTCGACGGCCATGCCGTGGACCCAGTCGAACTGGCCGGGACCGCGGCCGGGCTCGCCCCAGGTGGCGAGGATGCGGCCGTCGGCGAGGGCGATCTTGTGGACGCGCTCGCCGGCGTGGTCGGCGATGTACGCGAAGCCGTCGTCGCCGCGGCGCGAGATGGCGATGTCCCAGGGGTTCCAGCCCTCGTTGGCGAACTCGCGGACGTAGTTGAGCCGGTTGTCGAAGACCTGGATGCGCCGGTTCTCGCGGTCGACGAGGTAGAGGTTGTCGTCGGCGTCGACGGCGCCCTGGTGCGGCAGGTCCCACTCTCCCGGTCCGGCGCCCTTGTCGTCGGGCCCGCCGCGCCCCCGGCCCACCTGCTTGATGAAGGTGCCGTCCGGCCCGTAGAGGATCACCCGGTTGTTGCCGTAGCCGTCGGTGACGACGATGTTGCCCTCGCGGGTGAACAGGATGCCGGACGGGCTGTTGAGGTGGGTGGCGCCGTTGCCGGGCTCGCCCGTCACGCCGATCTGCATCAGCGCCCGTTCCAGGGTCGGGTCGAACTTGATGATGCGGTGGTTCATGCGCTCGACCACCCACACGTTGCCGTCCCAGTCGACCTCGCCCGAGTGCAGCCAGCCCCCGGCCACCCGCTCGCCGTGCATGTCGCGCTCGGCGCCCGCGCGCACGAGCTTGCCGTCGCGGTCGAAGACCATCACCGTCTGCTCGCCGCGGTTGAAGACGTAGATGTGGTCGTCTCCGTCGATGGCGATGCCCGAGATGCCCTGCCCGTAGATGGGGGGCGCCGCGGGCCGGGCCCCGCCCGGTCCTCCCGGCCCGCCGCCGGCCGCGCGCCGGGCCGCCGCGGCCGCGTCGCGGGCGGCCTGGTCGGGCCAGCCGCGCTGCTGCCCGAAGAAGACCCCCTCGGGAAGGGTGGGCCAGTCGGCCACCAGCCGGTAGGCCGCGTCCTGGGCCCGCCCCACCTCGGCGGGTAGCATGCCGAAGGCGACGACGGCGGCGACGAGTCCGGTGAAGAGAATCCGCATTAGGCTGTTCCTTCGTTGTGGCGCCCGACGGAGCAGATCGGGTCGGCCAGAGTCACGGACACCATACGGCCGGGCTCCCGGCGGGTCAAGCGGGCCACCAGTCGTGCGGCCACCAGCGCCGGCGGCGGCATCGCACGGTGTTGCAACGGGCTGGCGCCAGATGCCTGAGCCTTGTCGAGGAATGTCAATCTCGATATCATGTTTCTGACAATCTTGCTCAGCGCATACTGCCATGTCCAGCGTATCGAAGCGTATCGTGGCGCACGTCCGCTCGCTCCCGGAGGCCACGCCGATCTGCGCAGGTGCATTGCTCCATCTCGGCAGCCGCACGGCAGTCGATCAAGCGCTCTCTCGGCTCGCCCGCGCGGGGAGGCTCATGCGGATCTGTCAAGGGGTCTACATGAGCCCCGTCGAGACCCGGTTCGGGACTTGCGCGCCGAACGTCGACAAGGCGCTCCAGGCGCTCGCGGATCTGTGGAACGTGACCATCGTCCCCGGCGGCGGCGCCGCGGCGCACGTGCTCGGCCTCACCACCCAGATCCCGGTGCGGTCGGTCTACTTCACCTCCGGTCGCGGGCGCCGCTTGCGCTTCGGCAACCTGGACGTCGAGCTGCGGCACGCGCCGCGCTGGCAGCTCGCGGCCCCCCGGCGCCGGGCGGGCGAGATCATCCGCGCCCTCGCCTGGCTCGGCCCGGCCGAGGTCCGATCGGGGCTTCAAGCCGTTCTGCCGGTCCTGTCCCCCGAGGACATCAGCGAGCTGGCCGAGGCGCGGGCGACCATGCCGCATTGGATGGCCGAGCCCGTGAGCCTGCTCGTCGCGCATGTCTCGTGACCGGCGCCGGCGCCGAGGCGCTGCCGCCGACGCGAAGCCAGGAGCAGCGCTGGAGCAAGGCGACCCCCCTCTCGCCTCGCCGAGTGGGTCCGGGGCGAGGCGCTTTGAGGCAGTCGGCGAGGGCCTGGGCCGGGCGGGCCTCTCCGCCGAAGTCGTCGCCTCCGGCGAGCCGCCACGGAGGAGGACTGCATGACCCCCGGATCCGCTCGTTCGACACGCAAGAGCCGGCACGGCGTGATGCTGGCCTGGCTGGCCGCGGTCGCGGTTCTCTCGGCTCCCGCGGCGTCTCCCGCGCAGATGGACCCGGGCCCCCGCGTGGACACGACCTACGGCGCGGGGCTGCCCCGGGACCGCGACCGCCTGATCTTCGACGACGACCAGTATCCGGTGTGGCCGCTGACACCGGAGCAGCAGCAGTATGCGGGCATCGACGGCGCGCGCATGAAGCGGCACGTCGTCGAGCTGGCGCAGATCGCCCTCCGCTATCGCGACGCCGGGCACAAGTGGTGGGGACGGCTGCCCGGCACCTCGGCCGACCGCGAGGGCATGGCCTACATGACGCGCGAGTTCGAGGCCCTCGGGCTGACGGTCGAGCACTTTCCCTACGTGCTGCCCTCCGACTGGCGGGCGGCCGACTGGGCCGCCAGCTACCGGGCCGGCGACGGCTCGACGACCTCCCTGGCCACGGCCTTCCCGGTGGCCCGCACGAAGGCCACGGGACCCCGTGGCGTCACGGCCGAGGCGGTGTGGGTCGGCGTCGGCTCGGGGGCCGACTTCATCGGTCGCGACGTCGAAGGGAAGGCGGTCGTCATCTACAGCGTCTTCGTCCCGGGTGGCCGCAGCCACTCGGCCAGCGGCCGCGCCGGGCTCTTCGACGCCAACCGGCGGGCGGTCGCCCTGGGCGCGGCGATGGTGGTGAACGTGATGGGGGTGCCCGGCAACGGGCAGTTTCAGCCCGAGGGGGGCCTGCGCGAGGTCCCGCACTTCACCTTGAGCATGGACGAGGGCTTCGCGCTCAGAGATCGGCTGGCCGCGGGCGAGCGGGTCACGCTCTCGTTCCGGCTCGAGGCGGACGAGCCGCGGAACATCGCGACCGAGTACACCGTGGCCACGCTGCCGGGCATGTCCGACGAGGAGATCGTCGTCATGTCCCACACCGACGGTTACTTCCAGGCGGCGACCGACAACGCGGCGGGCATGGCGAGCGCGCTCGAGCTCGCGCGCTTCTTCGCCGCGCGGCCCCGGCGGGACCGGCCGCGCACCCTGAAGTTCATCCAGTTCCCCGACCACCATCACGGGGAGGTCGCGCGCGGCCGCGACGGCGTCGGCATCGACGACACCTGGCCCTGGGACCGGGTGGCGGTGAAGCTGACCATGGAGCATCCGGCGCAGACGCTGCTCTACATGTACAACGACGCGCTGACGCCGGCCAACGCCGTCGGCGCGTTTCGCTGGAACGCGCTCGGCAGCGCGGCGTTCGAGCAGATGATCTTCGATACGCTGCGCGAGTTCGGGGTGTCGGTGTACGCCCTGGAGGACGGTCCGAAGAACGGCGACTACGCGCCGTCGTTCCACATCATCGACCACGTCATCTATCACACCTCGCTCGACGCGCCCGAGCTGGTGCCGGCGAGCGGCCTCGAGCGCAGCACGCGGGCGTTCGCGGCCGCCCTCGACCGGGCCAACGCGATGACGATGGCCGAGCTGCGCGGCGAGCGCTTTCCGCCCGCCGCCGGCCAGGGGTCGCTTGTCGGAACGGAGTCGCTGGCCAGATGACGGCGTGAACGCAGCGCCGGGCCGGCGCTTCTCGCCGGACTGGTGCGGGTCGGCCGGGGGCGGCGAGGCTGCCGCCCCGGGCGCCTGACACATGGCAAGGTGATTCTCGTCACCTTCCCTTCGCGAACCGTGGCCGACGGTCGAGCAGGCCGTCCGGCCCCCCGACCACGCGGAGCCGCATCTCATCCGGTCGCGCGCTCCGTTCGCGAATCGCGGCCGTCGGTCGAGCAGGCCATCGGCCCCCCGATCACACGGAGCCGCATCTCATCCGGTCGCGCTCCGTCCGCGAATCGCGGCCGTCGGTCGAGCAGACCATCTGGCCCCCCGATCACACGGAGCATCGAGGATACCGAATTCCCACCGGCGGCGCGGCACCCCGGCTGGCAGCACCGCTGGCCCGCCGGCCGTCACGCCGCCCCGACTGACCGTCACCAGTTGATATCATGGTCGCCGACGGCCGGCGAGGCACCGAATCCCGTCGGGTTCCGCAGCGGAGGGCACCATGAACAGACGCGACTTCATCAGGACGTCGGTCGGCGCCGGGCTTCTCGTGTCGGCCTACCCCCGGTCGTTGTTCGCGCGGTTCCGGGCGCAGGAACGGCGCGGGACGATGTTCGACAAGATCTGGGACGCCCACGTCGTGACGAACCTCGGCGGCGAGACCGACCTGCTCCAGGTGGACCGCTGCATCGGCGGCAGCCCCACCCAGGTCATGCGGCTCGTCCGCGAGGGCGTCGAGCTCCGCAACCCCGAGATCTTCTACAACGTGCCCGACCACACCGTCTCCACCTCGCCGGAGCGGTACGCCGACCCCTCGCTGGGATGGGGCTGGCAGGCGTACGAAGAGCTCGCCGGCGAGATGAGGGACCTCGGCTTCACCAAGGCCTTCGGCCAGTCCGACCCGCGGTTCGGCATCATGCACGTCGTCGGCCCCGAGACCGGGCTGAGCCAGCCGGGCATGGTGCTCTGCGCGGGCGACAGCCACACCTGCACGCACGGGGCGATGGGCCTGATCTCGTGGGGCGGCGAGAACTCCGAGAACATCCTGCGCACCGGCACCGTCATCCGGCGCCGCCCGAGGACCATGCGCGTGAACATCGTGGGGACGCTGGGTCCGGGCATCCGGGCCAAGGACGTCATCCTGCGCACTATTGCCCAACTCGGCACCGACTCGGGCACCGGCTACGCGGTGGAGTACGCGGGTCCGGTGGTGCGGGCGCTGTCGCAGGAGGGCCGCTTCTCCGTCTGCAACCTCGCGGTGGAGATGGCCTCGCCGACGGGCATGGTCAGCCCCGACGACACGACCTGGGAGTACCTCGCGGGCCGCGAGTTCGCCCCCTCGGCGCGCTACTGGGACCAGGCGGTCGAGTTCTGGCGCACCCTGCCCACCGACGACGACGCGGTGTTCGATCGGGAGGAAACGGTCGACATGACGGGGGTGGAGCCGCAGGTCACCTGGGGCATCAACCCCGAGCACGCGATCGGCATCGGCGAGCGGATTCCCGATCCCGACGAGGCCCCCCCGAGCAAGCGGGCCACCTATCGGCAGGCCATCGAGTACAGCCGCCTCACGCCGGGCGAGCCGATACTCGGGACGCCGATCGACGAGGTGTTCATCGGCTCGTGCGTCGAGAGCCGCATCGGCGACCTGCGCGCGGCCGCGGCCGTCGTCGAGGGGCGCCGGGTCGCGTCCACCATCGCCTCGGCGTGGGTCGTGCCGGGGTCGAACGCGGTCAAGGCCCAGGCCGAGGCGGAGGGCCTCGACCGCATCTTCAGGGACGCGGGCTTCGAGTGGCGCGAGTCCGGCTGCTCGAAGTGCTACGGATCGAACGGCGACTACGTCGAGCCGGGCCACCGGTGCGTCTCCAACTCGAACCGCAACTACATCGGCCGGCAGGGGCGCGACACGAACACCATCCTGGCGAGCACGACGACCGTCGCCGCGTCGGCGATCGCCGGCAGCATCGCCGACGTGCGCACGTTCCTGTAGGAGCTCGTGACGTGGAACGGCGCCGACTCCGGAGGGTTGCTTGGGCGCCAGGCGAAGGCCGCGGCGCGACCTTGCGGTCGCGTTCGGCGGCGATTGGCGGGCGAGGAGTCGGCGCCGTAGACGGCGCGGATGCCTGGAGGGGCGGGAGGCCGCGGCGCGACCCCGTCACGTTCAGCGATGATTGGCGAGAAAGGGCCGGGACCATGGGGCAGAACATCCAGCGCGGGGGGCACCGCTTCGAGGCGCACGAGGGCCTGGCCGCGCCCTTCATGTTCGACAACGTGAGCACCGACGTCATCGCGCCGGCCCTGACCAACCTGACCGAGGGCCTGGGCGCGCCCCGCGCCGGCCTCGGCTCCAACCGGGGCGCCACCGCGTTCGCGAACATCCGCTACAACGCCGACGGCTCGCCGCGGCCCGACTTCGTCTTCAACCAGGAGGCGTACCGGACCGCCTCGATCATGATCGTCGGCAAGAACTACGCCACCGGCAGCTCGCGGGTCACCGGCGTCACCCGGCCCCTCGTGGCCTGGGGCGTCAGGGTCTACATCGGCGAGAGCTTCGGGCCGATCTTCCTGACCAACGCGGTGCAGTACGGCGTGCTGACGGTCGAGCTGCCCCGCGAGACGCTGAACGAGATCGTCGAGTGGGTCGAGTCACACCACGGCGTCAGGATGAGGGTGGACCTGGAGCGGCAGCTCATCGAGATGCCGGGGCGCGACCCGATCCCGTTCGAGACCGACCCCCGGGTGCGGAACAAGCTGCTGAACGGCCTGCACGACCTCGAGGAGATCGAGCCTCACCTGCCGGCGGCGAGGACGATGCGGGAGCAGGACCAGGAGGAGCGCCCCTGGATCTACCAGCCCGGCGACGGCCGTTGAGGCAGTGAGCGCGGAGAGCGTCCCTGGATCTAGCAGCCCGGTGACGGCCGCTGAGGACGGCGACCGACATGAATCTGCCGACTGCACGCGGACGCGGCCCGGTCTTCGACGGTTCCTGCGTCTGGCGGACGGCAAGGTAGCTTCACCGTCCCGGACCAGGGCAACCTGACGCCATGCCTCGACGACGGCACGGTAGCTTCACCGTCCCCGGAACAGGGCAACCCGACGCCATGCCTCGACACCCGCGGTTCGTGCGGCACACCGGCATCGCGGCGCCCTTCCGGCAGCCGGACCTCGAGAGCGAGCTCATCGCCCCGGTCGGCGAGGAGCTTCGCGACCTCCACGCCGTGCACCTCGACGGAGGCGACGTGCACCTCGACGCCCACCGGCACGACGGGTCGTGGACCGGCCGGCACGCGTTCCCCGGCTTCCGCTACCGGCCCGACGGCGCGGAGGATCCCGACTTCGTCCTCAATCGGCCACCGTACCGCGACGCCTCGATCCTGCTCGCGGGACGGAACTTCGGCCAGGGCAGCCAGCAGGCGTTCGCGGTCATCCGCCTCCGGCAGTGCGGCATGCGCGTGGTCATTGCCCCGAGCTTCGGGCCGGTGTTCCACGACGACTGCTTCGACTTCGGCCTCCTGCCGGTGACGCTCGACGAGCCGGTGGTGGACGAGCTGGCGGATCGAGTGGCCGCGGCCCCCCGGATCGCGCTGACGGTCGACCTCGAGAGCCAGTCGATCGAGCGCCCGGGCATGGCTCCCGTTCCCTTCCGCATCGACTCGAGACGGCGCTCGAGCCTGCTTCAGGGCGTGGACACGACGCTGCTCGAACGGCTCGAGCACGGAGCCGGCGCCGACGCGATGAGAGAACGAGACCGACGTCTCCGCCCCTGGATCTACGACGGCCCCGACCATCGCGATCGGTGAGGACGCCGCCCGGCCGGGGCCGGAATGCGGGGAATCCGCGCAGCCGGCGCCCGTCCGCCGGCTTCGCGCGCACCTGCCCGAATCCGGCCGACGCCGCTACGGCCACAGGCGCCGCCGCCAGCGCCGCCGCCGCGATTGCCAGCTTCTTCATCTTCTTCGCTGCCCGTGCGGACCCGGCTTTCGGTGAGGCTGGGCGCGCGACCGGCCCGTCAAGGGACGCGGCCGAGCAGTCGCAGGGTCTCGTCGATCGACGTGTCGAGCGCCTCGAGCAACCGGTTGCGCTCGCGCCACAGGGTGACCTCGGCGAATCGATACGCGTCGGCTCCCGGATCGGACGTCGCGAGCGTCCGCAGGGGAGACAGGCCGGGGAGCGCGCTCGAGTCGAGGCCGGGATCGGGGTGGTACGGATCGGAGGGCGAATAGAGTACGCGATGCAGCGGCCGCAGGATGCGCACGAGCGCCAAGTCCAACTGCGCGCCGGACGGCAGGGACTCGTCGACCTCCGCCACCAGCTCGAGCAGGCGCCGTTGCCGGCCGACCACCTCGGCGAGATCGAAGCGGGGGCCGGCCTCCTCGGCCCTGCGCTCGATTGCCGTTCCCAGCGCCTCGACCTGGCTCACGAGATCGACGGGGAGCCGCGGGGCGCCCAGCAGCCGGGCCAGCGCGTCAGCGTAGAGATCGGTGTCCGTCTTCAGCACGTCGAAGTCGATCTTGTCGAACGTGTCGTCCGGCGTGTGCCACCACCAATAGCCGCCGTCCTCCTCCCGCCGCCGGTGATTGAGCTGCAGCAGCGGGAGACCGACGCCGTTGAACGACTGGTCCGAGTTGCGCCCCGGCCGCGACGGGGCGATGGCCTCCCCGGTCCGCCCCGCCACGACGTCGGCGGCGAGGCCGGCGAGGGCCGCGCTCGCGGAGGCGGCGAAGAGGCGGGCCCCGGTCTGGCCGATGCCGTCGACGTTGACGTAGGCGACGCCCCGGGTCCGTAGCTGGTCGAAGTAGCGGTCGGCGAACCACGTCGAGCCGCCGTAGCGGGCGTTGCTGTGCCCGGGCCACCACGCGACGACGAGGCCGCGCCGGAGCTGCCCGCGGTTCGCATGGAAGGCCCGCGCCAGCTCGACCATCGCCGCGTTCGACGCCCCCTCGTCGGTGCCCCCGAAGTACCACGAGTCGATGTGCCCGCCGAACAGCACGAACGGGGCGTCGGGGTCGGGGGCCGGGATGCGGGCGACGGCGAGGTGGTGGGGGCGCCACCCGACGTCCACCTCGGCCGTGATCCGCACGCGCGTCCCGCCACGGGCGAGCCGCGCGCGCAGCGCGTCGCCGTCGCTGCGCCTGACGTGCACGGCCGGTATCGCCGGCAGCCGGTGGTAGTTGCGCAGCGAGGGGGTGCCCCAGGTGCTCGTGACGATGAGGTCGTTCAGCCGCTCCTCCAGATGCGCATACACGACCCCGACCGCGCCGAGCATCGCCAGTCGGTCGAGCGAGGCCCCCCCCGGATTGCCGTCGACGAGGACGATGGCCCCGGCCACGTCGGGATAGCGGCTCCCGGCCGTGCCCGGGGCATCGACGTCGCCGGCCAGCACCAGGCGCTCGCCCGTGCCCCGCTCGAGGGCCGGAATGTCGCGGACGCTCCCGCCGTCGACGAGCTCGGCCTCGAGCCCGTCGGCGGGGGCCGAGAACGAGTAGGTAATCGCGTCGGGCGAGAACGACGAGCCCACCACGTCGAGGCTCGCGGCGATCGGGGTGCTGGCGTACGCCTGATACGTGTGCACCTCGACGTCGACGCCGTCGGCGCGCAGGGTCTCGACGACGTGGTCGATGGCGGCCCGCTCGCCGGGGCTCCCCGACGGGCGCTGGTGGCGCACTATCGCGGTCGCCTGCTCTTCGAGGCCCGCCGGCGTGACCAGCTCCCGAACCGCGGCCGAGAGGCGGTCCGGCCGAGACGCACCGCGATCCGGCGGTTGCGCGGCGGCCGGACCCGCCCACGCGACGACACCGGCGAGGGCACCGGCCATCCAGAGTCGATTCATGTCGTGCTCCTCCTCCAGGCCGGGCTGCGATGCCCGGCCCCCGCCTTGACCGCCGGCGGCCGCGCGACCGCAATCCTGGCCCGCGGTCGGTCGCCCGGCGACGGCGATGCACACCGACCGCCGCTGCTCTCACACCGCCCCGAGGCCGCGTGGCGGAGCGACGGCGATGCACACCGACCGCCGCTGCGCTCACGCCACCCCGAGGCCGCATGGCGGAGCGACGGCGGCGATGCACACCGACCGCCGCTGCTCTCACGCCGCCCCGAGGCCGCGTGGCGGAGCGACGGCGATGCACACCGGCCGCCGCTGCGCTCACGCCGCCCCGAGGCGGAGCGGCGGCGCGCGACCGCCGGACGCAGCGTGTTCATGCCCGAGATACCGCTCGCCGCGCGTCAGTACTCGATGGTCTCGCCCGGCAGGGGCGGCGCCAGCGGCGACGGACGGCGCATCGTCGTGGCCTGCTCGTAGTCGAAGGCGTACCCGATGAGCGCCCCCTCGGCATGGGGCCGGCCCAGGAAACCGACGGCCATCGGCAACCCCTGCGAGCCGAACCCCATGGGGACGACGATGCTGGGAAAGCCGACAGAGCTGTACCCGGCCAGCGTCGCCGGGCTCCGCACGCCGCCCGGCGGCACCCAGGTCGGATCGTCGACGGTGACGGTCGGATCGCGAACGGGCGGCGCGAAGCCGGGGTGATACGGAAAGACCAGCGCGTCCAGGTCGTGGGCGTCGAAGACGGCGAGCTTGAGCCGCGTGTTGCGCGGCAGGACGTTCTCGACGAGATCGACGTAGTCGGGGTGGTCCGTCGACGTCCGGCTGGCGCGGTCGAGCAGGCCCAGCACCGACGCCTCGGCCGGGAGCGCCGAGCCGGCGACCTCGGTCTCGTAGATCTCGATGAACCGTGACACCGTCTTGGGGACCTCCGGCCCGAACGTCCGGAGATAGGCCTCCCAGTCCACCCTGAACCGGTAGTCGGCGATCACCCTGACGCCGTCCACGAAAGAGCCGTCGAACGTCACCGGGTCGACGATCTCCGCGCCCAGCTCCCGCATGGCGGCGATGGCGGCCTCGGCGAGCGCATCGATCTCGGGGTCGCCCCCGAAGTAGTCCCGCGCGACGCCCAGCCGGGCGCCCCGCAGCGAGCCCCGCTCGAGGAACCGGGCGTAGTCGAGGCGCGCAGCCTCCGGGCCGGCGGGATGGGTCGCATAGACCTCGGCGCTGCGGCCGTCCGGATCGGCCGGGTCGGGGCCGGCCATGGCGCTCAGCAGGATGGCCGCGTCGGTCACCGTCCGCGCCATCGGGCCGGCGGTGTCGAACGTGAGGTTCTTGGGGGCGATGCCGTCCCGACTGACGAGCCCGGTCGTGGGCCGGAGGCCGACGATGCCGCTGAACGCGGCCGGGTTGCGGACCGAGGTGCTCGTGTCGGTCCCCACCGCGGCCACGGCGAGGTTGGCGGCGACGGCGACGGCCGAGCCGCTGCTCGAGCCGCCGGCGCCCCGGCGCAGGTTGTAGGGATTGAGGGTCTGCCCGTCCACCGAGTTGTAGCTGTTCCCGCCGGCGAACTCCCCCAGCGACGCCTTGCCCAGGATCAGCGCCCCCGCGTCGCGCAACGCCCGCGTGACCCAGGCGTCGTCGGGGGGCGTCGCGTCCCTCAGGATGACCGACCCGTTGGTGGTCGGCATGTCCGCGGTGTCGACGTTGTCCTTCAGCAGGACCGGAATGCAGTGCAGCGGACCGCGGCGACCGGCGGCGGCCCGCTCCTCGTCGAGCCGCCTCGCCGCGTCGAGCGCGCGGGAATTGACGGTGATGATGCTGTTCAGGCGCGGCCCCGCGTCGTCGTAGGCGGCGATGCGGTCGAGGTACCGCTGGACGAGCCCCTCGCAGGACAGGACGCCGGCGTCGAACGCGGCGCCGATGTCGGCGATGGTGGCTTCCTCGAGCGTGAACGTCGCCATCGTACGCGCCGCCGGCGCCGGCGAGCAGCCGCCCGCCGCGACGGCGAGTCCCGAGATCAGCACGGCGGCGAACGGCCTGGCTCGCATCGACATGGCAGCCTCCGGCAGCCGGCCCCGTGGGGGGGCTGGGCGGTCTACCGCCCCCGAGTTCGGTGAGCGTCCCCGGAGCAGGTCCTGCCGGTCTGGTCCGGGCTGTCCGGCGGCCACTCGCTGGGCGCCATCAGCGAGAGCGCGCCGAGCGCGCCGGAACGAAGCGGACGTGGTCCCGGGGCACGGTCAAGGAAGCGGACGTGGTCCCGGGGCACGGTTCATCGCCGTCTCTCCTGCCATCTGCCGGCGGCGGACCCGCAACGAACACCCGCAACGGACCCGCAACGAGGGCGGCCACGATGCGAGCCGCCATCGTACCACGGCCGCCCGCCGCAGAACCGAAGGCGGCTGACCCGCAGGTTGCCGCATCACCGCCGTCGCCTCTCACCCGACATGAGGCGGTCGGGTGCCGACCTGTTGCCGGCGCGCTCGACCGCGACGACCTGGTTCGGGGTCGAGCCGACTCGACGGGGGTCGGACCGGCCGGTCGAGCCGTCGGCGAGCCGCGCCTCGGGCATCCGCCGATAGAGGTCGTCGACCAAGGGTCAGAGGCCCCGTGTGTCCGGCACGGCGGTTTCCGTCCTCTCGTGGACGCTATACTCGGGCGACCCGCCGGCAACGAAGGCCGGTGTCGTGCAACCGGCGGCCGGGAGGCGATCCGATGATGCGAGCTCGATCGAGTGGGGCGGCGCTCGTCGTCGCGGTAATGGTCGGGGCGGCGTGGGGTGCGCCGGCGGTCGCGGCGGCCCAGGACGCCTGGGCCCTCGACGAGGGCTGGCCGCGGTACCCCGCCGACATGGTGTTCGAGATGGGCACCGGCGTCGCGGTGGGGGCCGACGGGGTCGTCTACACGATCTCCCGCGACGTCGACCACTGGGCCGCGCACCCGCTGGCGATGAGCCGCTACCGGGGCCGGGGCACGGTCGCGCGGTGGGACAGCTCGGGCCGGTTTCTGGGCACGTTCGGCGACGACCGGGAGTTCATCGGCCCGCACTCGATGTACGTCGATCCCCAGGGGTTCGTCTGGGTCGTCGACCGCGAGGGGCACCAGGTCGTGAAGCTCACGCCCGACGGCGAGGCGGTGCTGACGCTGGGCGAGTACGGCGTGTTCGGCGACGACGAGGGCCACTTCAACGGGCCCACCGGCGTGGCCTTCCTCCCGGACGGCCGCGTCGTCGTCTCCGACGGCTACTGGAACTCGCGGCTGGTCTGGTTCGACGCGGACGGCAACTACCTGAAGGAGGTCGGCGGCCTCGGCGCCGCCCCCGGCCAACTGGCGCTTCCGCACGCCATCGCCCTCGACCCCGCCGGCCGCCTCATCGTGGGCAACGTGTGCGGCACCGCCCTGCACCCGTACGTGACGACGCCGGGGCAGATAGCCCCCGAGCGCCTCGAGCCCGTCCCCGGCTGCGTCAGCCGCTTCGAGGTGTTCACCCGCGAGGGCGAGTACGTGGGCCCCTGGGACGGCGTGCCCGAGCCCGGGCTCCCGTTGAGCGTCGCGGTGTACGGCGACCGGATCTACGCCGGGGTGACCGGGTCCGAGCCGGGGCGGCAGGACCTCGTGGTCGTCGACGCCGAGACCGACGACGAGGTCTTCCGCATTCCGAGCGCCAACGTCTACGTTCACCAGATGGCGATGGCCCCCAACGGCGACATCTACGTGGCGTCGGTCTACCCCGAGCACGGCGGCGAGCCGCGCGGCATCGAGGGGCCGTCGTTCGTGCGCTGGGCGGCGGACCGATAGGGGGCTCGAGTTCTCGTTCCGGCTCGAGGCGGCCGAGCCGAAGAACATCGCGACCGAGTACACGGTGGCCACGCTACGGGGCATGTCCGACGAGCAGATCGTCGTCATGTCGCACGTTGACGGGTACTTCCAGGCGGCAACCGACAACGCGGCGGGGATGGCGAGCGCGCTCAAGCTGGCGCGCTTCTTCGCCGAGCGGCCCCGGCGGGACCGGCAGTCCGGCCGGCACGTGGCACCGTCTCCGCCCGGCGAAGGAGCGCTCCGGGCTGCGACGGGCAAGGTGCCGGCCGAGCCATCGGACGTAGGTCAGGCGGTCGGGCCGACTGCGATTCCGCATGACCGGTAGTACTCCCGTACGTCAGCCGCTGACTTCGACGGCGCTTGTTGCCCCCTCTGTTCCTGAATCCACTTGTCCAACTTCTCTGGATCGCCGAAGCACCCTACAGTCGGGACAGACGGTCTTCGTCCAGTGCGTGAACGAGGTAGTCGCCCGTTGCTCGCTGTTCACGCGCATCCTCCTCGTCCATCCAGGACTGGAGCACAGCTACGAGATCTGCACGGCTACCCTCGCCTGGCAGATGCTGTTCGAGAAGTTGGGCAGTGTACGCGTCGACGGACACACCGCGGTGTTTGGCTGCCTGACGCAGGCGGTGTCCGAGGTCCCGGTTCAGATTGAGCGTCACGTTCATTTGAGCATCTCTCTGCAAGAACGATCGGGTTCGAACCGGGCCGCCCGGGAGCAACCTGGGGGCGAGCGCTCGGGTCCCCGACCCCGCGGCACCGAGATTCGAGTCATGGTCAGCGGAGCATCGTTCCGGTTCCGGTCCCGGCTACGGGCACCGCACGGCGAGGGCGGGGTCGTGCCCGAAGATCGAGACGATGCGCCAGCCGGCGCCGGTCTTGACGAGCGAGTAGGTCCAGCCGTACTCGCCCAACAGGCCGCCGTCCCGGTGACGGCGCACGCCCCGGCCGCTGACGATTGCCGAGCCGGCGCCGAGGACGCAGATGTTGCGGTCGGGCATGTCCGACCCCGCGTACCCCTGAGCGTCGAGGCGCGCCCAGGCATCGGCGACCCACCGACTGACCTCGTCCCGCGTCCCGAGCGCGCTGCCGTCCCCGAGGACGTACGGGACGTTGTAGGCGTGGCTGGCGATTTCGTCGGCCGCACCCGCCGAATACCAGGCGTAGTACTGGTCGAAGAACACGTCCAGCTCGGCGCGCAGGTCCTGCCGCGCCGCCGCGTCGAGCGGCTGCGCTTCCGCCGGTGCCTCGACCGCCAGGAGCGCCGCCGCCATCAGGGGAATCGACAGCCACCGTTTCATGCCCATCCTCTCTTTCGCGGCGCGATCGGCGGACTGGACCATCAAGGAAATCGACAGCCACCGTTTCATGTCCGTCCTCTCTTTCGCAACGCGATCGCCGGACTGACGCGGGCGGTCGAGTCAGCGCCCGCCGGCGCAGGCCGGTCGACGGCACGCCCCGCGCACGTGGCCGGACCGACACGGGCGGCGGCTCATTGCCCACCGTCGCCGGCCGGTCGACGGTACGCCCTCACATGTGGCCGGATCGACGCGAGCGGCGGCTCATTGCCCGCCGTCGCCGGCCAGCCAGCGGTAGACGCCGCGCACGTTGAGCGGGAACCACTGCTCGTAGTTGCCCCACCCGGCATACGCGTCGAGACGGACGCTCTCGGCCGCCTCGTCCTCCGTCAACCCGGCCTCGACGGCGTCGCGGACGGCCGCGGTCAGGTCGTCGTAGTAGGCGATCTGGCGCTGGATCGAGGCCCGGTCTCCCGCCGGCCCGTGGCCGAAGACGATGGTCTCGAAGGGGATGCCGAGCAGGCCCGACAGCGCGTCGAAGAACTCGGGGAAGTACCAGGTGGCGAGGTCGCGGAATCCCGCCCGGTCGTTCGAGGCGAAGTCGACGGCGAACGCCACGCCCACGTCGGGGATGTACGGCACCGCGATGTTGTCGGTGTGGCTCGGCCCGAGGTAGTGGAGCTCTATCCAGCGCCCGCCCAGTTGGAAGCGGAGCGTGTCGGCGAACGTGACGGTGGGCGCCGGCTGGTCGGCGCTGCCGCGGGCCTCGATGGGGGCGACCGCGAGCTCGTGGGCGATGACGGGGACGCCGGGCGCTTCCATCGCCTCCATCAGGGCGGCGGCGCCGGTGGCGTGGTCGGCGTCGCTGTGGCTGTAGACGATGGCGGCGAGGGGCGAGCCCGGCGCCGTGCGGCGGATCTCGGCCGCGAGCTGCCGGGCCGCGTCGACGCTGATCGTGTCGAAGACGACGACGCCGGCTTCCGTGGTCACGAACATCGCGTTGTGGGCGATCCAGCGGAACTGGTAGACGCCGTCCGCGATCTCCGTCGTCTCGTAGTTGTCCTGCGCGGCGGCGCCGGCGGCGGTCGCGAGCGCGAGAGCGACCGCGAGGACGGAGCGGGTTGCGAATCTGGTCATCGTTCTGTTCCTCCCACTGCGCGCGCTAGTTGACTGTCCCAGAGCTGACTTTGCCGCCCTGTCGCTGATCTTCGTCGGCAACTGCTGCCGAAACGGGGCGCGCCATGGGCAGCTTTCCTCCAGCACAGTCCACTAGTCGACGATCGCCTGCATGACGGCGTTCTGGAAGTCGGCCCGGAGCGGGCCGCCCGGCGTCTGCACCATCAGAATGGCGGTCATCTCCTCCTTGGGATCGACCCAGTAGGTGGTGCCGAAGGCGCCGCTCCAGCCGAAGCTGCCGGTCGACCGGTGGTCGCCGCGGGCGGCGGCGTTGTCGAGCACGACGTCGACGGTCAGCCCGAAGCCCTTTCCGGGGCCCCCGCCGGTGCGCCCCGCCTTCTCGTAGAGGTCGCCGACATGGTTCGACGCCATCAGGTCGACGGTCCGCGGGCCCAGCAGCCGGGTGCCGTTCAGCTCGCCCCGGTTGACGAGCATCTGGGCGAACTGCAGGTAGTCCCCGGCCGTCGACCAGAGGCCGCCGCCGCCCCCGTGCAGCGTCGTCGTGGCCACCCACTCCGGCACGGCGCGGTGCGCGAGACCGTCGGGAGTACGCCCGTAGAGGGTCACGACGCGCGACTTCCGGTCGTCGGGCACGTTGAAGGCGGTGTCCTTCATCCCCAGCGGCTCGAAGATGCGCTGCCGCAGGAACTCGTCGAACGTCAGCCCCGAGGCGACCTCGACGATGCGCCCCAGCGTGTCGATGCCGGCCAGGCCGCTGTACGCCCAGCGGGTGCCCGGCTGGAAGTCGAGGGGCGCCGCGCCGAGCGCGGCCGTCCAGTCGGCGACCGTGCCGGTCGTGTCGCGGGGGGCGATGCGACCCGCCGCCGCGCTTCCCGCGCCGCCGCTGACGAGGCCCGACGTGTGGGTGATCAGGTCATGCACCGTGACCTCGCGGTCGGCCGGCACGGTGTAGATGGCGCCCTCCCCGCCCGCGGCGTCGGTTCGCGGCATCGCGACCTTCGTGTCGCGGAACTCCGGGACGAAGCGGGACACGGGGTCGGACAGGCGGACCTTCCCCTCTTCCACGAGCATCAGGATGGCGACGCCGGTCACCGGCTTCGTCATCGAGGCGATGGGGAAGATGGTGTCCTTCTGCATCGGGGCGTTCGCCTCGAGGTCCATCAGCCCGTGCGCCTCGAAGTGCGCCACGTGCCCGCGCCGCGCGACGACGGTGACGGCCCCGGAGATCTGGTCGGCGTCGATGGAGCGCTGGATCATCTCGCCGATGCGCTCGAGACGCTTCGCGGACAGCCCCACGTCGTCCGGCTTTCCGGCCGGCACCTGGGCCAGCGCGGCAGGGACCGCGAGCAGGGCGACGAGGACGAATATCGACGACAGCCGGACGACGAGACGGGCTCCGTCACGGACACTGTTGGCGCGCACCAGCAACTCCTTTGCTCGAGAATCGACTTGGCTCGTAGCTTACCGCATCGACACAGCCGCCATCTTCCGGGCGGAATCGGGTCGACGCTGTGGCGGGTCCGCCGGGGCTCGCTGCCCTCGACCCCCGCCAGTGGCCGGCCGGGGGCCTCAGCGCTCGGCCCGCGGCGGGTCGTTCCGGTAGACCCGCCCCGCGCGCATGACGAAGACGACGCGGCCGAGGGCGGCGGGGTCGGCGAGGGGATCGCCGTCGAGGGCGATGACGTCGGCCTCGTAGCCGGCCGCGATGGCGCCGATGCGGTCGTCGAGGCCCAGCGACTCGGCCGCGAGGGAGGTGGCCGAGACCACCGCGTCCATCGGGGCCTGGCCGCCCTGCTCGACGTAGGCCACCAGCTCGTCGGTGTTGGCGCCGTGACTGCCGGCGTTGGCGTCGGTGCTGTAGACGATGCGCACCCCCGGCGTGGCCGCCGCCCGCCGGAACACCTCGAGGGCGCCGGGCCGCGCCGCCTGGAGGTTGGCGAACCCCTCCATGGTGTAGCCGCCCACGCCGGCGAAGCGGTCGCCGTTGTCCTCGTAGTTGCGGAAGAGCAGGTCGATCTGGTTGCCGAGGTACATGCCGCTCTCGACGAACACCCCCACGTCGGCCGGCTCGAGCAGCCAGCCGTGCTCGACCTGGTCGCAGCCCGCGTCGGCGGCGAGCCGCAGCGCGTCGGACCGGTGCAGGTGGACCACCGCCTTCAGCCCCTGCGCGTGCGCCTCGCCGCACGCGGCCTCGAGCTGGGCCGCCGACAGGTTCGTGACGCCGCCAAAGCGGATGCTCGTCGACGCGAAGACCTTGATGACGTCGGCCCCCGCCGCCGCGCGGTCGCGCACATAAGCCCGGATCTCGTCGGGGCCGCCGGTGTCCTCGCGCACCGCTCCGAGCGACGTCAGCAGCCGCGGGCCGGGCACCTCGCCGCGGTCGATCCACGCCCTGAGCTCGGCGTCCCGCGGCGAGCCCAGGCTCTGCATGGTGGTGATGCCGTCCATCAGGGTGCGGTAGGCGTTCTCGGCGCCGTGCAGCGTCAGGTGGGCGACGCTGGGGTCGTTCTCGGCCCGGTGCACCCGGCCGTCGTCGTCGAAGTGGTTCCCGATGTGCACGTGGGTGTCGATGTAGCCGGGCAGCACGGTCAGGGCAGTCAGGTCGTAGACCCGGTCGCCGCGGCCGTCGCCGCGGGGGACGATCTCGGCGATGAGCCCGTCGCGGACCACGAGGTCGCGGTCCTCGAGCACGGCGCCGCGCCCGTCGAGGATGCGGGCGGCGCGGAGCACCGTCGTCTCGCCGGGCGCCTGGGCCAGCGCCGGGGCGGCGGCGACGGCGGTGCAGATGACGGCCAGCAGCATGCCGGCAGCGGACCGCGGGAGGGTGGCGGAAGCGTTTCGATGACGCATGGGTGCGCTCCAGATCGACGGTGAACCGGTGGCGAGATGACGCAATTCTAACGTCCCGGCCGGTCGGGTGGCAGGATGCCGCGGCTGCAGCCGACGTCATCATCCGTGCGTCCGCGACCCAGGGACGGGCCGGAGGAACATCTCGTTCGGCTCTGGGCGTTGTCGCCGGCTCTGGACCGGACTAGGATGCTGGCGGGGCTTCGCCTCGGACAGACGAGACACGTGGGTTGAGCCGATCATCGACGAGGTGAACCGGCTGCCGCCGAGCGCTCTCCAGCGCCCGGACGAGCCGGCGCCCGGACGCAGCGCTTTGGGTCGGTACCTGAGGAGCAGAGATCATGACGAATCGTCGATCAGGCACCGGGGGCGGCGTAGTGGTCGGCTTGTCGGTGCTGGCGCTCTGCCCCGCACTGGGGGCTCAACCGCCCACCCCGGTCCGCAACGACGTGCCTGGATTGGGGCAGCAGGAAGTCATCATGATGCGGCACGCCTATCTCGAGGAGGGCAGCTACGAGGCCTGGCTGGAAGCCAGCCGCTCGGGCGTGTGGCCGTACTTCGAGCGGCTGGGCGCCCGCATACTGGGCGACTTCGAGATCGTCTACCCCGTGGGCGCCGACGCCACCCCCGGCCGGGACGAGGCGTTGCGGTTCGCCCGCTACGCCAGCTTCGAGCACTGGCAGGCCACCCGCGGCGGCGCCCTCGCCGGCGACACCGGCGGCGCCGCCCGGCTCGGGGGCGACGGGGACCTGAGAGACGCCTCGCTGGACGGGCTGCGCACCCGCCGGCAGTACCAGCAGGGGTCGCGCGGCGGCATCTTCCTGCAGGGCCACCTGGCCGAGACCCGCCCGCTCTACATGCCCGGGCTCGGCGAACGCTACGAGCGGGTCGACGGCGGCGCCGACCCGGATTCCGGAGCGCCCCACCCGGTGCGGCTGGGCCGGGCGCGGCCCGGCGACGGCCTGCTCGCCCTCGAGTACTCCCGAATCAGGAAGGGCGCCTTCGAGGAGTTCCACGCCATCGCCCGCGATGGGGTCTGGCCCTACGTGGAGAAGATCGGCGTGCGGCCGGTGGGCCTGTGGCGGGTGGCGTACCTGCCCAACGGCGACCCCGTCGAGAACGAGGACTACGACGAGGTCTACTTCCTGGCCCGCTACGCCAGCTTCGAGCACTATCTCGCGGTGCGCGACGACCCGGTCGCCATGGGCGGCAACGGGCCCGACTTCGAGGCCTTCACGAGCGCGTCGGGTCGGCTGAACGCGCTCACGCAAGGGCGTTCCGTCGAGTTCCTCCGGGGCGAGCCGTATGGCAGCCCGCCCGTGCATGCGCCGGGGCTGCAGGAGAACTACCGCCTTGTGCGGTAGGGGCGGGGTCGGTCTTGACGACAGGTTCCGCCGGAGAGCGGCTCACGCTGCGTCGCGGTCGCGGCGCCCGGCCAGGAAGCCCTCCAGGGAGCCCTCCATTTTCGCCATGCGCTCTCGCAGGTCGGCCATTTCCCGCAGTACCGCGTCGAACCGCTTGTCCAGGCGGTCGTGGATGTCTCTGATCGACGCGTCGAGGCGCTCGTTGAAGCTCTTCGCGGTTGCGTCGAGGCGGTCGTTGAAGTCCTTCGAGAGTGCATCGAGGCGGCCGCTGAAGTCCTTCGCGGTTGTGTCGAGGCGGTCGTGCAGCTTCCGGATGTCGCTTCGCAGCCATGCGAACAAGGCGATCACCAAAGCGGGCGTGAGGAAGTTCGTGATCTCCGGCATCTTCGACAGCTCTACCGCTGGCGAGCACGTTGGCGGCGCGGGGCCACAGACCGCGCCGCGGCTCACTCCGGCGCCACCGGCACCAGCGGGAGCACCACGTGGGACGGGTAGGCCGGCTCGTGGTGGATCGAGTTGTCGGCCGTCACCGAGCGCCGGTGCCGCCCCAGGGGCTCGCCGGTGTTGGGGTTGACGTCGAAGCGCGGGAAGTTGCTGCTCGACACGTCGATGCGGATGCGGTGGCCGGCCTTGAAGCGGTTCGCGGTCGGGTAGGGCCGGATGACGAGCTCGTGGATCTCGCCGGGCGTCATCGGCTCGGGCCGGCTCGGGTCGTTCCGGTACCGCGCCCGCAGGATGCCGTCGGTGAGGTTCATCTCGAACCCCGTCGGGAAGTCCTCGCTCGGGGGGTAGACGTCGACGAGCTTCACGGTGAAGTCGGTGTCGACGGCGGTCGACGACGCGTAGAGGACGACGCGGATGGGGCCGACGACCTCGACCGGGGCCTCGAGCGGCTCGGTCTGGAAGACGACCACGTCGGGCCGCGTCTTGAGCGGCAGGTACGGGGGCCGCGAGCCGTAGAAGCCGTTCTCCGAGCCGCCCCCAAGGCGCCTGAACTCGCGCTCGCGCTGGTCGTAGGCGCCGCGCTTCAGCACCCCCGAGAACGAGCCGCCGATGGTCGGCACCGGGTGCTCGGGGTCGTACGTATAGGTGGTCGGCGGCACGTCGGCGGGCTCGCGCGGGCTCAGGGCGCCGTCGGCGTGGAAGTACCAGCGCGTGGGCTCGGCCTCGGGCAGGGGCCACGCCTGCGCGTCGCGCCAGTAGCCGCCGTGGACCAGCCGGCCGGCGGCGTCGCGGCGGCCGTCGCCGGTGCCCATGACGAAGAGGCGGATCGGCGGCCAGTCGTCGACCACGGTGGGGATCTGCTTGAGGTGGCGGTCGAACCACTGCCGGTGAAACGCGGTCGCGAAGTCGGGAATCGCCGCGTCGGGGCCGAAGTCGACGTCGCCCGCGTACGACCGCGTGTTGGCGCCGTGGGTCCAGGGTCCGACGAGCAGGTGGATGGGCGAGGTCTTGGCCCGGGACAGCCCGGCGAAGTTCTCGAACTGGCTGCCGACGTAGGGGTCGTACCAGCCGGCGACGTGCAGCATGGGGACGTCGGCGGTGCGGCCGTAGTAGGCGCTCCAGTTGACGCCGAGGCGGGTCCAGTGCCGGACGTCGGCATTCGGCCGGTCGTGGTCGGCCCGGGTGAGCTGGTCGAGCACGTAGTCCTCGAACTCGGGCGCCGCCGCCAGCGGGCTGAGGCCGCGGCGGAGGGGCATCGCCGCGAACCAGTCGCCCACCTCCTCGGCCTCGAAGGCGGCCCGCACCACCGGATCGGGCGACAGGCGGAGCTGGTCGAAGGCCCAGCCCAACTGCTGCCCCAGCTCGAACGCGCCGTGGTTGCGCACCTTGTGCATCCAGGGATCGGAGATGCCCCCCTGGTTGAGAAGCAGGGGCCCGAGGTGCGGCGGGTTCATCTTGGCCGCGTCGGCCTGGGTGTGGGCGCCGTACGAGGTGCCGAACATGCCGACGCCGCCGGTGGTGTAGGGCAGGGCGGCGATCCACTCGACGGTGTCGTGGCCGTCGGTGGCGTCGAAGTCGTGGTACTTCGAGAACGTGCCCTCCGACTCGTAGCGGCCCCGCGTGTCCTGCAGCACGACGACGTAGCCGTGGCGGACGAAGTAGGCGGCGCGGTCGACGAGGCCGCGCCCCTCCTTGCCGTAGGGGGTGCGCTGCAGCAGGACCGGGAAGGGGGTGTCGACGGGGTCGCCACCGCGGGCCGGCCGGTAGACGTCGGTGGCGAGGCGGACGCCGTCCCGCATCTCGACCATGACGTCGCCGGCGTGCAGCACGACGTCGTAGGGGTCGGGGGCCTGCGCCGCCGCGCCGGCGGCCAGGGTGAGCGCGGCCGCAGCCGCCAGCGCCGCCATTCCGAGCGTGCGTGTCTTCATTGTCGTCGCCCCTGTGTCCGTGGTCCTGCCGACGGTCCGGTCCCGCGCGCCCCCGTAGCGCACGGCCCTGCGGGCACTGCCCGTGAAGCCCGGCGCACTTCCCTCCTCAGGTTCCGCGGTCGGTCTGCTTCGTCCGGCCGAAGTGCGAATCCTGAGCGAATCACGTACGCCACGGCGGCGCCAGCCAGCTCTTCCGGGTCCATCCGGCCAGAGTTGGGACCGGTTGGGCATCGAAGCCGACCTGGGCGGTCGAACGCCGCGGAGCGTACCGCCAACTGTTCCCGGCGGCCCCCACGGCGTGTAGACCCCGGCCGCCGTTCACCACCGTCACCACGTGCCGCAGGTCCCGCATGCTCAGCGGCACGTTCCGGCGGCCCTCACGGCGTGTAGACCCGGCCGTCCTTCACCACCGTCACCACGTTCCGCAAATCCCGCATGCTCAGCAGCGGGTTGCCGTCGACCACGATCAGGTCGGCGAGCTTGCCCCGCGTGACCGTGCCTAGCTCGTCGCCGCGGCCCAGGTACTCGGCGGTGCGGCGCGTCGCCATGGCCAGCACCTCCATCGGGGAGATGCCGTACGACACCATCAGGTCCATCTCCTGCCAGGTGGCGTCGGTGTGGAAGTTGAGCGGCGTGCCGCTGTCGGTGCCGACGAGCAGCCGCACGCCGGCGTCGTGGAGCTGGCGCAGCTTCGCCCCCATCTCGTCGATGCGCCGCACCCGCAGGGCGCCGCCGAAGTAGCCGAACCGGCGCGGGTTCTCGATGCTGCGCCGGATGTCGGCCCAGATGTCGGGCGGCGTCAGGGCGCGGGCCCGCGGGTTGTCCCGCCAGTCGGGCCACTCGACGGCCCGGCCCTGGATCGCCGTCTGGATCATGGTGGGAATGACGTACGTCCCCTCGTCCACCAGGCCCTGCAACACCTCGGCCGCGATGGCGGGGCTGGCTCCGGCCCCGAGCGACAGGTGCTCGATGCCGTCCTGGCCCGCGCGGATCCGCATGAGGAGGTCGTCGCGGGTCCCCACGTGACCCGTGATGCGGATGCCCGCCGCGTCCGCCTCCTCGCGGATGGCGCGGAGCTGGGCCTCGGTCAGCCCCGTGTGCACCTTGACGATGCCGGCGCCCTGCGCGATGGCGGTCCGGGCCGCGGCGCGCGCCTCGTCCACCGTGCGAACGTTGACGGTGTGCGACCGCCGGTGGTGCCGGGCCACCTGCCCGGCCGTCCAGTTGGTGATCCACCCCATGCTGGCCACGATGCGGGGCCCCGCCAGCTCGCCGCTCTCGATGCGCGCCTTGATGTGTCCGAGGGCGTCCGGCTGCCCGGCCAGGTCGACCACCGTGGTGACGCCGCTCATGAGGAGCTGCCGGGTCGAGATGGCCATGATCTCGGCGTAGCGGCCCTCGCGGTACCGCCCGTGCCAGTGCTGGTAGTCGGAGTGGCCGAGGATGTCGAGGTGGACGTGGGCGTCGATGAGGCCGGGCAGGATGGTCATGCCGCGGGCGTCGACGACCTCGGCGCCGTCCGGCACCGCCAGCTCGTCGCGGCCGCCGACGGCGACGATGCGGTTGCCCTCGACCAGCACCACCGCCCCCGGCAGCGGCGGGCCCTCGTGCCCGTCGATGAGCAGTCCGCCGACGATGGCGAGGTCGGCCGACGCCGGCTGGGGGTCGGGCTCGCCGTCGAAGGTCTGTGCGGCGGGCAGGGCGGCGGCCGCAGCGAGCAGGGCGGCGGCGGCCGTAGCGGGCAGGGGGGCGGCGGCCGCGGCGAGCACCGCCGCGAGGGGGAAACGGAGGAACGGGCGGAGACGGGTCGTGATCATGACGGCGCTCCCTGACTGACTTCGGCGTGCCTGAGACGATACCACCGCGCCGGCCGCGGGGGGAGTCGTCAGCCCCATGGCGCGCGAAGCACGAACGGGTGTATAAGGAGCCCGAGGAGGCTGAACATGAGCGCACAGTCACGAGCCGCCGGCCTGTCGTCGAAGTCGATCCGGCAGATCGTCCTCGGTATCGCCGTCGCGCTAGGGCTGGTGGTCGCGGCCGGGGGCGTCGTCTGGACCGTGAACTGCCCCTGCGAGACCACCCCGGGCTTCGTGCTGCTGGGCGACGCCCACGAGGAGCCGGTCACCGACTGGAGCTTCGCGAACGACGTCCCGCTGTGCCAGGTCCAGGTCAGCTTCTTGCTGAGGCCCCACTCGCTGAACGTCAACTGCATGGCGACGCCGGAGGGGGATCTCTTCATCAGTTGCTCGGTCGGCACGGAGAAGTACTGGTGTCCGCGCGTGACCGAGGACCACCCCGGCCGCCTCCGTCTCGACGGCGTCGTCTACCCCGTCGTCCTCAACCGCGAGATGGACCCGGCCATGCTCGATCACGTCTGGTCGGCCCGGATGCGGAAGCTGCAGAAGCCGGCCGTTCAGGCCCGGCAGCCCGGCGGCGGCGGCGAACCCCCGGCACTCGACACGCCGCGGCCGGAGAGCTGGTGGACGTTCCGCGTCGAGTCGCGCGGGTAGCACGCAGGCTGCCACTGCCAAGCGAGCGGGTACGCTGCTACTGCACTACGCCGTCGTCGTACTCCGCGACGGCGCGCTCCCGGAAGCGGGTGTCCCCTCCGCTCCCATCGATGGGCTTGCGCGGCACACCTGGATTGACTCGCGAGTCGTGCCGTAGGCTACGCCAACCCGCTTGACGACATCGTTCCCCGAGGGAGCACATCATGAAGCTGACGCTGAGTCTGTCGGTGCTGGTCCTGAGCCTGGCCGCGCCGGTCGCGGAACCGGCGCGGGCCGCGCAGGACCGCGGGGCGGGGGGAGCCGAGCCGGTGGTGTTCCGCTGGGTGGGGACCACCGCGCACGCCTGGGGAGCCTGGGTGACTTCCGGGGCGGCCGTCGAGGACTGGATCGAGGAGGCCATCGCGCTGTGCGACGGCGAGGAACTCTGCGAGATCAACGTCTTCGAGGGGCCCGAGCTCGCGACGCACGAGATTCCGGTGCCCGAGGCGAACCGCGCCGGCCTGAGGTGGGTCCTGAGATACCGGCGCGACGAGACGCCCCGCGTCGTGGTCGAAGAGGTGCGGCCCGAGCCGGGACGCGAGCCCCGCACGTGGACCTTCGACCGGTGAGGGGTTGTCGATCGCCGTCCTGACGGCCGGAGTTGAAGCCATGCTCGAGAAGACGACTCGACCGACCCGCAGGAGCACCGCGCGGCGGCGCGCCAGCGGGCCGCTGGGGCTCGCGCTGGTGGCCGCCATCGCCGGCGGCGCCGACGCCCAGCCGCCGGATCCCACCGCCTCGACCCCGGCCGTCCAACTGTTCACCGGCGCGCGGGTGATCGTCGGGGACGGTCGCGTCATCGAGGAGGCCGCGTTCCTGGTCCGCGGCGGCGTGATCGTGCGGGTCGGGAGCGCCGACGAGGTGACGGCGCCGCCCGGGGCGGCGGTCGTCGACCTGACCGGGCGCACGGTGATGCCGGCCCTCGTCAACACCCACGCGCACCTCGGCTGGGAGCGGTACGCGAGCTGGGGCTCGGAGAACTTCACCCGCGAGAACCTCGTCGACCATCTGCACCGCCACGCCTACTACGGCGTCGGCACCATCATCTCGACCGGCAGCGACCTCGAGGAGGTCGCCCTCGAGGTGCGGCTGGCGCAACGGGTGGGCGAGGTCGGGGGCGCCCGCTACCTGGTGTCGCCCGGGGTGGGGACTCCCGGGGGCGGACCGAACCCCCGGTTCACGAACGACGCCGGCTGGTGGGGGCTGCACGCGGTGACCTCCCCCGCCGAGGCGCGCGAGGTGGTGCGGGCCGAGGCCGCGCGCGGCGTCCGCATCCTGAAGATCTGGGTGGACTCGCGCGACGAGCGGCGGGGCGCGCGGGTGAAGCTGGCGCCGGACATCTACGCGGCCGCACTCGACGAGGCCGCGCTACGGGACGTCCGGGTCATCGCGCACGCGACCACCCTCGAGGACCACAAGCGGCTGCTCCGGGCCGGCGCCCGGCGCTTCATCCACATGCCCTACGACGTGGCCGTCGACGACGAGTACCTCGGGCTCGTGGCGGCGCGCAACGCCTTCATCGTACCGACCATCGGCATGGTCACCCGGCGCGAGCCGTACCGGCGGCCGGTGTACGAGGACCCGTTCTTCCAGGAGCAGGTCCCGGACGAGGTCGTCGCGATGCTCCGGGACGCCGCGGCCGGCGACGACGCGCCCCCGCGGACCGCCGCCGGCGAGGCACGGGCCCGGGTCGTCCGCAACAACTTCATGCGGCTGCGCGACCACGTCATCTTCGGCACCGACGCCGGCGCGGTGGGCGACTTCTTCGGCTACGCCGATCACCTGGAGCTGGAGCTCTTCGTGCGGCTGGGCATGACGCCGGCCGAGGCCATCGTCGCGGCCACGACGCGGGCGGCGCGGGCGTTCGGGCTGGACGAGACCGGGGCCGTCGAGGCCGGCCGGAGCGCCGACTTCGTGGTGCTCGACGCCGACCCCCTCGACGACATCATGAATACGCGGCGGATCACCGCCGTGTACCTGCGGGGCGCCGAGGTCGACCGCGCGGCGTTGCGGGCGCGCTGGACGGAGTGATGGCCAGGTATCCGACGCCGATCGATGGTGAGAATGGCGCCGGCGGCGTCACCTCTCCCTCACCCGGATGATGGCCGACCGGTCGAGGGCGATGCCGGCACCGCCTTCGCAGGCGCCCCGCCGGGCGGGATTGTGGCTTCCGGCGAACTCGTGCTACCGTTTGCCCCGGGCGCCCGCCGGAGGGCGCTCGATTGTCACCGGGCACCGTGGAGCGACGAATCGCACGAAGGGCGCCGGGCACTCGCTCGGCCGCCTGTGTGCTCTCGGCCGATCCGCCAACCACCGGATCATCGGCCTGTCGAGGAGGAACGACGACATGAAGTACCGCCTGCCTGTTCTGCTCACTTTCGCTGCCGCACTCGTGATGCTGCCGGTCGGCACACACGCCCATTTCCAGTTGCTGGAACCGGCGCCCTGGATCAACCTGGACCGCCTCGGCAACCCCCAGAAGGTCGGACCGTGCGGCGGCAACCCGAACGGCGACAACGCCGAGATTCTGTCCGGCATCGTCACCGAGGTCACCGGCGGGTCCAAGCTGCACCTGAAGATCCAGGAGACGGTCTTCCACTCGGGCCACTACCGCGTCGCGCTCTCGGTGAACTCGCGCAACGAGCTGCCGGCGGATCCGACCGCGGTCGAGAAGTGGACCGACCGGGGCCTCTACTCGGTCTGGGGCGTGATTCAGAGCCCGCCGCAGATCCCGGTCATCGCCGACGGCCTGTTCCCGCACTATCCCGTGGGCGACCAGCGCGCCTCGTTCCGGCCCGAGACCCCGATGGATCCCTGGGAGGCCGACATCGACATCCCGAACATCAACTGCGAGAAGTGCACGCTGCAGGTCATCCAGTTCATGGCCGATCACGTGTACAACGTGCCGGGCGGCTACTCCTATCATCACTGCGCCGACTTGAAGATCACGGCCGATCCGTCCAAGCCCATCGACGACCGCTGGCCGTCGTCGCAGATGACCAACTGATCGGCAACCGCCGAACCTGACGCCGGCCACGCCCGAGCGCGGCCGGCTCGACACCATCATCCCGGGGCCGCTCGCCATGGCGGCCCCGGTCGCGCCGCCCATCGAGCACGACCCGACCGACAGCGCGCCTGCCGCGACCGTGGTCCGAAGGTCGCGACGGACGCGCCTTCCCCCTCTCCCCTCGCACGCAGGAAGACGCTCCGCCGAGCGAAGGTCGCGGCGGATGCGCCGTCTCCCTCGCCCCTCGCACGAGGAAACGCTCCACCAGGCTCTGCATGCCATGACGGCGGCCGTGGTGCTCGTCCGGGGCCTCGCGGTATGATGGGCCCATGCGTCGTCTGGTGATCCTCGCGACGGTCGTCGCGCTCCTGGGCTCGCTGCCGACGGCGCTCGCGCCTCCGGCAGCGGCGGACCCGGGCGGTCGGCAGGCCGCCGACGTCGACCCGGCGCCCCCGACGTCCGACGACCACTCCAGCACCAGCGCCGATCCACCGGCGCCCGCCGGCCGCGCCTGGCGGGCGGTCCTCGTGGACGGCGCGTCGGTCGGCGGGGGCGCGCTCCGCGCGGTTGCCGCCATCCACCCGGCGGGCCCGCGGCGCGTCTCGTCCGGGTCGTCGGGGGCGCCGAATCCCCGTTCCCGCCAGCACATCTCCCCGCTGACCGTCAGTCTCCGGATCTAGCTGCTTCGACGGGGCTTCGCCACGAACCCGTCGCGGGCCGTAGGGACCCGTGCGTCCCACCTCGCCCCGCGGCCGCGCCATGCGCGCGGCCGGGCCGGGAACGCCTCTCCGGTCCCGCGTCTCGACGGGCCTCCGTTTCGGACCCCGCACCCACGCCTGTAGACGGCCACCGGCCTGCGCGCGAATGCGCGGTCCGGCTGGTCCGGCACGTCCGGCGGAAGCAGGAGACAGGGACAGCGATGAAGAAGCAGCTTCGGTGGCGGGTGCTCGCGGTGCTGGTCGTGGTGGGAATCGCGGTGGGCGTGCTGTGGCCCCCGGGCGAGACCATACGGCTAGGTCTCGACCTGCGCGGCGGGGTCCACCTCGTTCTGCGGGTCCACACCGACGAGGGGTTGCAGGTCGAGGCGGAAACGGAAGCCCGGCGGCTGAGCGAGCGGGCCGGGCTCGACGGCATCGCGCTCCGATCGGTGCGGGCCGCGTCGCCGACCGAGATCCTGGTCGACGGGGTGCCCCCCGACCGGGGCGCCGAGTTCCGCCGCCTGGCCGACGACCAGCTCGCGGGCTACGACCGGGTCTCGGCCGGCGGCGGCGTCCACCAGTATCGGCTGCGGCCGGAGGTCGAGCAGGCCCGCCGGGACGAGACGGTCCGGCAAGCGCGCCTCACGATCGCGCGGCGGGTCGAGGCGTTCGGGGTCACCGAGCCGGTCATCGCCCGGCACGGCGCCGCGGGCGACCAGATCCTGGTCCAGTTGCCGGGGGTGGAGGACGTCGCGGGCGCGAAGGCGGTCATCCGCTCGACCGGGGTCCTCGAACTCAACCTGGTCGAGGCGGGGCCGGCGTCGTCCCGGGCTCGCCTCCTCGAGACGACCCGCGGGGTGTCGCCGTCCGAGCTCGAGGTCGTGCCCGGGGACGCCCCAGCCGGCGACGGACCGGACGTGTTCTACCTCGTGCCCCGCGCGGCGCCGATCTCGGGGCGCGACCTGCGCAACGCCCGGGCGACGGTCGACGAGTTCAATCGACCGGCCATCGGGTTCTCGCTGAACCGGGACGGCGCACGGGCGTTCGCGGGCCTCACGCGGGCCAACGTCGGCCGCGACCTCGCCATCGTCCTCGACGGCCGCGTGCAGTCGGTCGCGGTCATCGAGGAGCCGATCACCGGCGGCGAGGGGCGCATACACGGCGATTTCACGGCGCAGGAGGCGTCCGACCTCGCCCTGATCCTGCGGTCGGGCGCCCTGCCGGCGTCGCTCGACTATCTCGAGGAGCGCACCATCGGCGCGAGCCTGGGGGCCGACTCGATCCGCGCCGGGCTCGCCGCGTCGATGGCCGGCCTGATGGCGGTGGCGGTCTTCATGCTGCTCTACTACCGCGCCTCGGGCGTCAACGCGGTGGTGGCGGTGGGCCTCAACCTGCTGATCCTGCTCGCCGGGGTCGCCGCGGCCGGGGCGGAGCTGACCCTGCCGGGCATCGCGGGGCTGATTCTGACGATCGGCATCGGCGTCGACTCGAACGTCCTCATCTTCGAGCGCATCAAGGAGGAGCTGCCGGCCGCCAGGGGACCGCGCACCGCCGTCGCCGCCGGCTTCGACCGGGTCTTCCTGACCATTCTCGACACGCACGTCGCCTCGCTCATCGCGGCCGCCTTCCTCTACCAGTTCGGGTCGGGGCCGATCCAGGGCTTCGCGACGACGCTGTTCTTCGGGCTGGTCTCGAACGTGTTCACCGCGGTGTTCGTCTCGCGCACGCTGTTCGGCCTCGTGCTGGCCCGGAAGCGGGAGTCGACCCTGAGCATCTGACCGTGGTCACTTCCGCCGGCCCGGCCGGGGCCGCCGGACCTTCGTGTTCTTCTCGACGCGGAGCTTCCACGCGGTGCGGAGCGCGCCGGCCAGGGTCTCCTCGTCGGCCGCTTCCAGGCGGACGTGCGTCATGCCCATGCGTCCCCAGCCGCCGGAGATTGGCAGGAAGACCCCGGGCGCATCACCGACGAACATCGCCTGGACCTCGGGCGAGAGCATGAGGTTGCCGTAGCCCTGGGCCTCGTGGGCGAGGGTGGCGAAGATGCGGCCGCCGACGCGGAAGTCGGGCGCGCCCACGTGCGAGCGCTCCTCCGCCCCGTCGAGGCCGAGCGCGAGTCGGCGGAAGTCGTCGGCGTTCGCCATGCCGTCCATCCTCGCAGGTCGGTGGCGGCCCGTCCAGGGCGTCAGCGCTGGCGGCGAGGGACACGACACGCTGCTCGGCGTATGATCGCGGCCTGGCGGCGCCGGCGGCGAACGCGCCGAACCCGTTCGGCGCACGGCGCATGATCGTTCCGTATCGTTCCTGCGAGGACCGCATGCCGAAGAAGACTCTGTCGAGGAACACGTGGTACTTCGTGGTCGGTGCGCTGGTCGGCATGACGGCGGCGGGCTATGCCCTCACCGCGCCCTACGAGCGGTTTCCCGGCGTGGTGATCGGCGGCGAGGCGACGCCGCCGCCCGCGGACTGGAACACCGTCAACGACCACGGGGAGGTGCTGATGAAGCTCGCGGGGTTCCCCCCGTTCGTCATCCGCATCGTGTACTCGACCGACGACGGCGGGGTGATCACCGCCACGCGGCCCGACGGCGGCTACTGGGCCGCGCGGGTGCGGGGCGGGCGGCGCGACGGGTGGATCCGCCTCGGCGACGCGACCTATGCGCTGAGGGCGACCGAGATCGTCGGCGACGAGCGCATCCCCTACCTCGAGAGCTACGCCGCGAAGAACGGGATGAGCATGGGGTACGACTTCGAGGGCGAGGTCATCCCCAGCGTGAACGAGCCGGTCCACACGTGGGAAGTGTTCTACTGGACGCCCCGGTAGGGCACGCAGCCGATCGCGCCGACCCGACCGGCATCTCGCCGCGCAGCAACCACGCGCCGACGAAACCGAACGCGCCCGGCAGCCCCTCCCGCGCAAGGTTTTCCGCGCCAGGGAAACCTGCCGACGGGCGCTTCAGCCGCGCGCAGGAGTTTCGCACCAGCGAAACTCCCAACGCGCCCCGTCAGGGGCGCGCCGCTTCCGCCTCCTGCCGCTCGATGTTGCGGTAGACCTCCTGGATGTGCCGGATGTCGTGGTTGCCCTCGTGGCAGGCGTACTCGTACATCGGCCCCTCGGTGGCCATCATCGGCACCTCGGCGCTCCACGGCCGGTCCCAGGTCGCGGGGTCCTCCACCGTGAACGTGTAGTGGATCGCATCGTCGGCGACCCGGGTGAACCGCTCCACCACCTTGAGGTCGCGGCTCGAGCCCTGCCACCGGTTCTTGTCGTTGAAGTGGCTGCTCTCGACGACGAGGGTGTCGCCCTCCCAGCGCGCGCGCCCGTCACCCGGCCACTGGCGGATCTTGTCGGACATGGGCGGCTGCCCGATGGGGACGATGCGCGGCCCGTTGGTGCTCTGCTCGGTGAAGATGACGACGTGGGTCGGCGTCTGCAGGATGTGGTGGATGTCGTTGTACGAGGGCGGCTGCAGGGGCGGCGCGTTGTAGCGGTAGTTGAGGCAGCGCTCGCTGTGGGGGCGCAGCTCGTAGCCGTCGAAGGCCCCCCGGTCGCCGCGCTCCGCGCGAATCGCCTCGGCCCGGGCGAGGGCCTGCTCGTTGCGCGGCGGGATGCGGCCGTTCGGGGGGTCGACGATGAGCGAGGTGCGCCGGGTCGACAGCCCCTTCGGCACCCGGGTGGCGAGCCAGATGGCGTTGTCGTAGTGCACGTAGCTCTCGTCGCGGTGGCTCTGGTCGAGCACTCGCGCCCGCTCCTCGGGGTCGTCGATCTCGATGACGAAGCGGGCCAGGGGGTCGGCCCCGTCGACGGTGAGCTGCGACTGGAGCAGCGCGAACTCTTCCTCGCTGTAGAACGCCTGGTCGCCGAGGTACTCGGGGCGCTCCATCGGCGTGAAGGTCTGGGTGGTCCAGTAGCCCTGCAGGTCGGGCCGGCCGTCCGGCAGGCGGGGCATCTCCCAGCTCGCGTCCGCCTCGGGGGCGCTCTGCGACTGGCTCTGGGCGAAGGCCGGCGCGGAGGCCAGCAGGGCGACCGCGAGCACCGCGACGATGGTTCGGCGACGATGGTCCATTCTCAACCCTCCCTGGGAGGCTGTCGTCGTTGTCCGGAAAGCGCCATGATCGCTCAGGTCCCCGCCGTTCGCAAGCCCCGGCGGTCGTGGCTCCCCCGCAACGGCAGCGGCTCCCACGAGGGGGCGTGAGAGCGTTCCGACCGCCGCAGTCCGGGAGGGACGTCACCGCAGGACTGCGGCGAGGCGCCGCAGGCTGGCGGCAAGAACCCCGGGCGCCGCTGGAGAACGGCTGAGGTGCTAGGATCGGCAACCACGTAACGACAGGAGAGGATCCATGACCATCGAACATTCAATTTCCCGCGTGCGCATCGCGCTCTCCCTCGCTGCCATGCTGGCCCTCGTGCTGCCGGGCGCCGCCTCGGCCCAGTCGCACCAGCCGCCGGCCGAGCCGCCGGCCGACTGGGGGCCGATCTCGATCAACCTCGAGGGGTACGAGTACCCCCACCCGGTCGAGTTCATGAACTTCCGCGTCTTCGGCCAGGACGTGCGCCTCGCCTACATGGATGTCGCGCCGACGGGGCCCGCAAACGGGCGCACCGTCCTCTTCAAGCACGGGGGCAGCTACTACGGCTGGTACTGGGAGAGCCAGATCGAGGCCCTCGCCGCCGCCGGCTACCGCGTCGTCGTCAAGGACCGGCTGGGCTGGGGCAAGTCGTCGAAGCCCATCCTGCCCTACAGCATGAGCCTGCACGCCTCGAACACGGCCCGTCTCCTGGACCACCTCGGCATCGAGAGGGCGGCCATCGTCGGGCACTCCATCGGCGGACAGATGGCGACCCGCTTCGCCTTCCTCTACCCGGAGCGGACGACGCACCTCGTCACCGTCAACCAGGTCGGCCTGACCGACCGGCGCGCGGGGCGCGGCTACGCCCCGTTCGACGGCGAGATCGAGGCCGATCCCGACCTGCAGGCCGCCTACGAGCGGGACGTGCGGACCGACACGAACCGCTACGTCGAGTGGAAGCCCGAGCTCCTCGAGCACATCCGCATCCGCCACGGCCAGCGGCTGAGCGGCGACTGGCCGCGGCTGGCCTACGTGCGCCGGCTCGGCGGCAACCTGCGCTCGATGGACACGGTGGTCGACGACTGGCCCCACATCCAGACCCCGACGCTGATCCTCGGCGGCGAGATCGACGGGCCCGGCTTCCCCGACAACGTAAGACGGGCGGCCGAGATCCTGCCCAACGGCGAGGCGTTCCTCATCCCCAACGTGGGCCACAACCCCCACGAGGAGGTGCCCGACATCGTCAACGCCGAGCTGATCCGCTTCCTCGCGACCGGCGCCGGCACGACGGACGGGCAGTGACGATCCGGCGGGGGTGACCGTCCCCCACCGCCAGCGTGGCGGGCGGTCACCCTCGCCCACGCGACCTGCCCGGAGTGCGAAGGGCGCGGGTTCGAGCGACCGCCGGCGCGGCGGGGCGGTCACCCTCGCCCTCGGTCGAGGAGAGACGCTCCACTCGCCGCCGCTCGCCGGCCTGAAGGTCGACCTCGACGACGTCCGCTCGCCGAGCCTTTCAGGTGAACGGATTGACGATGGTCAGTCCGGCGATACGCCGCCCCGCCTGGAGGTCTTCCGTCAGCAGGGTGTCGCAACCGGCGGCGAGCGCCGACGCCACGATCAGGGAATCGTGGAAGCTGAAGTCGTGCGACCGGGCGAGGTCGACGGCGTGCAGGTGGATGTCGGCGTCGATGGGACGCACGGGGCCGAGCGCCTCGCGGGCATCGGCGAGGGCGTCGGCGATCAGGTCCCACTCCAACCGGAACTTGCGGCGCAGCACGGTCGCGAACTCGTTCATGACCTGCACGCTGACGACGCCGCCGGCCAGGATGACCTGCCGCGCCGTGTCGCTCTTCGGACCGGCGCCCTGGGCGTAGACCAGCACGTTGGTGTCGATGAACGCGCTCATCGGGCGTTGGCCTCGTCACGGTCGAACGCATAGCCGGCCGGAAAACGCAGCCGGCGGGCGCGCATGCGGTCGACCGCCTGCTCGCGGCGCGCGTCCTTCATGACCTCGATGCGCGTCGATGTGGCCGCCACAATCCGCAGATCGTCGCCGGGCT
This sequence comes from Vicinamibacterales bacterium, assembly GCA_965204675.1. Lineage (GTDB taxonomy): Bacteria > Acidobacteriota > Vicinamibacteria > Vicinamibacterales > UBA8438 > JAJEEA01. Next base: position 1,194,531 of record OZ242003.1, on the reverse strand, counting down.
TCAGGCCGAGGTCGTCGACCAGCGCCCGCGGCAGCCGCACGCCCAGGCTGTTGCCCCACTTCGCAACCAGCAATGTCCGCCTCCTGGATATCCCTCCCGCGGCAGGATATCATGCGGCGACGATGCCAACCGGCCGGAACCGGCCATCCGGCATCCCGGAGAAGGAGCAGATCGCAGTGACCGATAGCCGCCGCACACGCATCGACCGGACCGCCGTCCCCCTGTCACCCTCACGCCGCCGCTTCATCGGCCGGACCGCCGCCGCCCTCGCCGCCGCGCCGTTCGTCCGGCCCCCGGCCCTGCTCGGCCAGCCCGCGGTGCGGCCGGCCCCCGGCATGCCGGAGCCGCAGTTCGTGAACACCAACGGCATCCGGATGGCGGCGTACGAGCGGGGGGAGGGGCTGCCGGTCGTGTTCGTCCACGGCTTCCCCGAGCTCGCCTACTCGTGGCGCAACCAACTGCGCTCGTACCCCGCGGCGGGCCTGCGCGCCATCGCCCCCGACATGCGCGGCTACGGGCTGACCGACCGGCCGGCGGACGTCGCGGGCTACGCCATTCCGAGCCTGTGCGACGACCTCGTGGGGCTGCTCGACGCCCTCGACATCGAGCGGGCCCTCTTCTGCGGCCACGACTGGGGCGGGGCCGCGGTGTGGGCGATGCCCCGGCTCTACCCGGACCGCGTCGTCGGCGTCATCGGCGTGAACACGCCCGCGTCGGGCGGCCCGCCGCCGAGCGAGCCTCCCGAGGAGCCGCTGATCGTCTTCACCGAGAACTACTACGCGGCGACGTTCCTCGAGCCGGGCCGCGCCGAGGCGGTCATGTCGCGCGACGTGCGGCGGGCGCTCGAGATGATCTTCCGGCGCGGCTGGTACTGGGACGTCGAGAACATGCGCGGCTACCCGCCCGACTCGGCCGAGAAGACGATGGACATGCTGCGGATGATCGAGGAGGGCAACTACCAGGGCGAGCTCATCATGCCCCCGGATGTCCTCGACTACTGGGTGGAGACGTTCGAGGCGACCGGGTTCACCGGGGGCCTCAGCTACTACCGGGCGAACATGGGCGGCGGCGGCGCGGCCCCGACGGGCGACATCGACGTGCCGTGCCTGTATGTCGGGGCGGAGAACGACACGATCCTGCGCCCGTCCTCGTCCGACGGCATGCCGTCGTTCATCCCGGACCTCGAGCGCCACGTCATCGCCGACTGCGGCCACTGGACGCAGCAGGAGAAGCCCGAGGAGTTCGACCGCGTGACGCTGGACTGGATCCGCCGGAAGTTCCGGGACGCCTGACGGCGCTGACGCGGTACAATGGGATCCGCGCGCCGCCGACGGAAGAGGCGGTTGCCGCAGGAGAACCCGATGATGACCCCGGCTCAGTGGATGGGTCTGATCATAGTGGTGCAGCACGCGATCGTACTGCTCCCTGGCCGGTTGGCAGTCGATGGCCATTGGATCCACGCCGGCGCGAAAATCGGGCTCGCCGGGCAGGTGGTGGGATGCGCGAATTGCGCGGCCGGCGCCGCCGTGACGATCGCACTGCTCGCGGTCGCGATGGTCTGCGCCGCGCGCCGCAGGGCCGTGGGCGAGCAGGCGGGACGCGGCACCAACAACACCGGATTCAAGGCCTGATGGGTCCCGGAGCTTCCAACTGGACTGCATTCTGTCATGGTCGACACGCACGCAATCGCCCGCAGCTTGACCGACGCGGAGCTGACCGCGGCACAGGCCGATGCGATTACTGCCGCCATCCGCCAAGTCGCCGAGCAGCGCGATCACGTGACGCCCGACATGCTCGACGCCCGTATTGCCGCACTTGAACTGCGTCTGATCAAGTGGACGGTCGGGACCGGCATCGCCGTCGCCGGTATCGTAATCGCCGTCCTGCGCCTCATGGATTGACGCTGGGCTGCGATTCCGACCAGCCCGCGCAGCGTCACCCGTCGAACGGATTCAGCACCGCCGCGCCGAGACCCTCGACATCGGACGAGTTGCGCGTCACGAGGGTCATGTCGTGCGCGAGGACGCTGGCGGCGAGCAGCCCGTCGACAACCGGCACGGGGCGGATTGCGCTGACCCGGCCCCAGACATCGGCCACCCGGGCATCGATCGGAAGGACGCGGTCGGCGTGGAATCGCTCGATCTCATGCAGCCAGCGTTCGAGAGCCTCCGCCTGCCGCGGATCGCGCGGACGGAGACGTTCGACCCCCTTCCGGATCTCGCCCGCCACGATCACGCTGATGAACAAGTCGGCCTCTCGGGTACCCGCATACCAAGCGGCGACCCGCGCATCGCAGCGATCGCCCTTGCGCAGCTCCGAGATCACGTTGGTGTCGAGCAGGAACATCAGAGATCGATGTCCCGGCCGAAGTCGCGGTGACGGGTGAGATCGAGACCCTCCAGCGGACAGGAGGCTAGCAGTTCCTTGAACCCGCGGGTGGCGGGGACGCCGAAGCGCTCGCGCAGCAGCGCGCGCGCCGGACCCCCGCGTTCCGGATCGCGGAGGACGGCAGCCACCGTGCGAATGAGATCCGCATCGTCACGGTAGACCGTGACCTCGCACCGCACCCGGCCTCCTCGCTTCAGTCGCTCGCGGTAGCTGCGCACAGCCCGGCTCTGAGTGGTCGACACTTGGCCCTCCCATTTCCGGTCATTATACCGGACACATCGCGGCCGAAGACATCTGAAGCACACCCATCCGGACTATCGTCTTTGACGGGTCGCGTGAGGTGAGGGAGGCGTGGTGAGAGGACGAATGAAGCAGACTGCGGCGATCGGCGTCGCCGAGCACGGCAACGCGGCGGTGCTCGTGACCGTCGCGCCTGACGGCAAGCTGCTCGACCGCCGCCGCATCGAGTTGACGGACGCTGAACTGCCGACTCACCCGCATCACCATGAAGGGTCGTGGGCGGTGGGTCGTTACCGAAGCAGCCCGTGGGCGCGTGAGATCTCGCTCGCCGAGGCCGTGGAGCTCGTCGCGCGCGTCCGGGAGTCCGCGGCACGGCGGGCGCGCGAGGGCCTCGCCGCGCTGGCCGCGGAGGTGCCGGCGCAGATTGCGAGCGTCGCGATCCGCGTCTGCCCCGAGCTTCCGCCGACGACCGAGGAGCGCATCGCCGATAATCGCGCCCAGGCCGTGGCCGACTCCGTCATGTACCGCGAGACCCTCGCAGCCGCGGCCCACGGGCGCGGATGGTCCGTGCATTGGTACGACCGCGAGCGCGTGTTCCGCGACGCGGCAATCGTGCTCGGCCGCGACGACATCGACGCCGCGCTCTCGGCGATGGGTCGATCGATCGGGCCGCCCTGGCGGGCCAGGCACAAGCTCGCGGCGGCGGCGGCGCTCACCGCCCGCGAGCGACCCGCACGGTGAACGACCCCCATTCCCCGGGCCACGGCGGATGGTCGGAACCGTGATGGCCCTGGGGTGTCCTCGCCGCGCGCGAGGGCGTATCTGATCCAACCGCGAGGGTCCGCGCTCGGCCCGCGGAAAGGCGATTACCGTCCTCGCGGCCCCGGATCGGCGCCGGCACGGGAACGCCCCGCCGGCCATGCTCGCACGACGCCGCGGCCGGGCCGTCCCAGGGCCAGGTCCGCTACCGCGGGAACGACGACAACCCCGGCTCCACCCCGTCCGGCAGCGGCGTGCGCGCGGTGTTCATCACCATCGCCAGCATCTGGTAGTAGCCCAGGATGCCGATGGCGTCGATGACCCCCTTCTCGCCGAAGTGCGACACCATGCGCGCGTAGGTCGGGTCGCTGACCTCGTGGTTGCGCAGCAGCTCCATGCAGAAGTCGTAGACCGCAGCCTCGTCGGCGGCGAGCTCGGTCGGGCGGCGCCCGTCGGCGACCGCCTCGATGATGGACGCGTCGAGCCCCTCGCGCTCGGCGATGGGCGCGTGCACGTACCACTCGTAGTTCTGCGTCCAGTGGCGCGCCGTCAGCAGGATGACGAACTCGCTGAGCCGGGGCGGCAGGGCGCTGCGGAAGCGCACGTAGTCGCCCACGTTGCGCGCGCGGTTCATCATCTCGGGGCTGCGGAGCATCACCATGAACGGCCCGCCGACGCGGTCGGTGTTCCGCGCCTCCCTGAACACCTCGACGGCGGCCTTCTGCTCGGGGGACAACTCGGCCTCCGTCAGCGGAGGCATGCGGTTCTGGGCGTTGGCGGTCATGGCGTGGGTCAGGGTCAGCAGTACGGCGGTCACGAGTGCGCCGGCGACGACGCGGGGCGGCTGCGATCGATTCTGAATGCGCATGGCTGTGTCCTCGTTCCTCCACCGCGGCCAGCGAGACGACTGCTGCTCGGCGCCGGGTGCCGCGGCCGGATCACCCCATTCCACCACAGGATCGGCGCCAGACGGATCGCGAACCGGGAATTCCGGCCGCCGTTCCCCGAAGCGCCCTCGCTCACAGCACCGTCGTGAGCTTCACGAACAAGGTGTGGCCCTGCTCGGAGCGCTGGCCGAACTCGGCCGTGCCGCGCTGGTAGGCGACCTGCAGCGTCCCGAACGGGGGGCGGTAGCGGTAGACGAAGACGGCCTGGACGTTGCGGCGGTCGATGGCCGAGTTGGTCTGGAAGAACAGGCGCAGGAACAGGTCGGGGGTGAAGAACTGGTTGGCGCGGACGACGTGGATCCAGGTGCCGGCGCCGCCCGGGTCGGGGTCGAGGGTCAGCCGCTGCAACTCGTACTCGGTCGAGGTGCGGTCGGTCGGCTTGTACTGGGCCACGGCGCTCGCGAGCACGAAGTCGGCGTCGAAGTTGCGGCCGGTGGAGACGCCGCCGCGGAAGGACTGGTACGACCGGGTGTTCCAGCCGATCTCCAGGCCGGTCTGCCGGTTGCGGAAGTCGCGCTCGAAGCGCTTGAACTCCTCGCTGTGCCGACCCGTGGCGGTCCAGCGGTTGCGGAAGTCGACGGCCACCGACTCGTCCACCTGCCAGCTCCGCAGCACGCCGGTCTGCCCCCAGTAGACGTCGTAGGCCGAGTCGACCTGGACGCGCTCGACGGGGCCGTCTTGCAGCCAGACGGTCTTGTTCAGGGCCGAGTCGAGTTGCCGCCGGTCGTCGTCGAAGATGAACCCGATGGCGTTGACGTTGTCGGCGAGGCGGTCGCCGAGGTGCGTGTAGCCGACGTGGAAGTGGGCCGTCGCCGAGTCGTAGGCGGGCCGCGCGAAGAACGCGGTCGCCCCCTCGTCGAACTGTCCGTAGCTGTGGACGAACTGGCCGGTCAGGCCCCAGTTCTCGGTGAAGTACAGGCTGGTGTCGGCGCCGATCGAGCCCTGGTTCAGGCCGTCGAGCGTGCGGTTCGCGAAGAGGACCCCGACGTTCGACCGCGACCCGACGTCGCGCTGCGCCCGGGCCACCGCGTAGCCGGCGCGGCTGCCGGTGAGGAGCGGCTCGGCCCGCGCCGCGAGCACGTGCATGGCCCACGGCCCCTGCTTGCCGAGCAGCTTGCCGCCGCCCTCGATGTCGGCGATGCGCCGCGAGTAGAACGTGCGGATGCCCTGCCCGAACTGCTCGCCGCCCTCGAGGAAGAACTGCCGCTTCTCGGTCAGCGAGACCTCGAAGCGCGTCAGGTTGACCAGCTCCTGGTCGGCCTCGACGGTGGCGAAGTCGGGATTGACGGTGCCGTACGCCGACAGGTGCGGGGTCACGGCGTAGCGCACGTCCAGCCCGACCGCGCCGATGGGCGACTCGCGCTCCTGGGCGCGCGACAGCGCGTAGGGGATGACCTGGTGGCGGCGCGACTGCCGCGGCAGGTCGAGCCCGACGAGGGTGCCGGCCATCGAGAGCCGCGCCCAGTAGTCGACCGGCCCCGCCCAGAACGTGCGCTCGAGCGACCGGCGACGGCTGCGGCCGAAGTTGATGCCCCAGGTGACGTCATCGCCCGCCCGGTACTGAATCGAGGCCAGGGGGATGGCGATCTCGGCCGACCAGCCGTAGTCGGTCCGCTGCGCCCGCGACCGCCACGGGGCGTCCCACGCGCCGTCGCTGCTGCCGCCGTCCTCGGCGATGCGCCCGTCGGTCTGGGTCCCCAGCCGGTTGACCATGAAGTAGTAGCCGGTCCGCCGGTCGTGGAAGGTGTCGAGGAAGACCTGCACCGAGTCGTCGTTCCAGATGGGGTCGTCGCGCTCGATCATCTGCGACAGCGGCGGCTCGGGGTCCCACGCCTGGAAACCAGCGTACAGGAACTCGTCGTCGTAGAGGACGTGGACGACGGTGGGCAGCTCGGCCGGGGCGCCGCGTTGCGGCTGGAACTGCAGGAAGTTCTCGGCCCGCGCCGCGCCCCGCCATTCGGGCTCCCTGACGTGGCCGTCGATGACGGGCGGCCGCTCGGCCCGCCGGGCAGGGATGCTGAACTCGCCGTCGCCGGCCGTCGCCAGCGCCGGCGAGATCGACCCGAGCAGGAAGCCGATGGCCACGAGGTCGCGGCCGGGAGTCACGGCCGGGGCTCGTGCTCGGCAGCCGCGGCATGCCGGCGCGCGGCGTCCATCTCGTCGAGTTGGGGGAGGAAATCGAAGTGGTGCGAGAGCGCCTGATCCCCGCGGGTGACCTCCTCGCGTGCCTCCAGCGCGGCGGCCAAGCGCGCGACGAGGCGTCGGTCCACGCCCTCTCTTTCCATTCCGTATCCTGGCGAATGCAGACAGCCCGCAGCCCCGGATCGCCGACCGATCGAGCCACCGGGGCTGCGCAGCCGGCCCGGGCGGTCCTACAGCCCCCGGATCATCACGTTGCGGAACTTCACGACGCCGAAGCCGTACTGCAGGGCGATGGGCCCGTCGGTGAACTGCTCGTCCTCGACGTCGACCATCTCCTCGCCGTTCAGCCAGACGCGCAGCCGGGGGCCCTCGGCCCTGATCTCGTAGGTGTTCCAGCGGCCGGGGCTGTCGACCTGGCTGGCCGGGGCGGCGATGTGGACGATGCCGCCGGTGCGGTAGGTCTGGTCCGGGCGCGTGTCGAAGATGTTGACCTCGTACGAGTTGCGGTCGGTGACGCTCGTCGCGTCGGCGCAGCGGATGAAGATGCCGCTGTTGGCGGGCTCCTCGGTCGCGTACTGCAGGACGAGCTCGAAGTCGCCGTACGACTCGGGGGTCACGAGAAACCCGGCGCCGCTGTCGGCCTGGGCCGCGCCGTCGACGAGCGACCAGTTGGCGTCGCCGATCTGGTTCCAGCCGTCGAGGGACGAGCCGTCGAGCAGGGTGGTCCAGCCCGCGTCCTGGGCCGACGCCGGGGCGGAGAGCCCGAGGGTGGCGGTGAACAGTGCAAGGGCGAAAACAGTGGTGCGCTTCATTGAATGGTCTCCTGTTGCGTTTTGACGCCCCGGGGCGGGACGCCGGCTTCTCGGTGCGATGGTCGTCTCTACTGCCCGGATTCCGCCAGCTCCTCCGCGCGGGCGCCCGACAGCAGGTTCTGCATGCCGTAGTTGCCCTCGTGGCAGGCGTACTCGAACATCGCCGACCCGCGCTTCATCGGCAGCGCCACCGTGAACGGCCGCGTGAAGGTGGCGGGGTCGTCGACGGTGTACTCGTAGAGCAGCGTGTCCCCGTCGATGCGGCTGAACCGCTCGACGAGGTGCAGCGTCTCGCCCGAGCCGATGGCCACCCGGGTGGACGGCGCGAAGCTGGCGGTGTTGGCGGTGAAGTTGGTGGTCTCGACGACGAGGGTGTCGCCCTCCCAGCGCCCGCGCGAGCTGCCCAGCCACTGGCGGAGGTCGTCGGGGAGCGGCGCCCGGCCGTCGAGGGGCACGATGCGCGAGTCGTGCACCATCTCGTTGAGGATGACCACGTGGTCGGCGGTCTGGAAGATCTGGATGTTCTGGTTGTAGCCCCCGGGCACGATGGGGGGCCCGGTGTTGAACCCGAGCAGGCACCGCTCGGCGACCCCCCGGTCCTCGGGGCCGTCGCTGCCGATGCCGCCGACGCGGATGCGCACCGGCCACGCCGGCTCGGCGCCGTCGCCCTGCCGCTCCACGCCGGGCCGCGTCTCGGGCAGCCGGCCGTCGGGGGGGTCGACGATGAGCGAGGTCCGGCGGTCGTCGACGACCCCGGCCCCCCGGTCGAACCAGAAGTTGTTGTAGCCGCCCACGTTGCCGCCCACCGGCAGCGGCTCGGTGCGGATCTCGCTCGGCCGGTCCGCCTCGACCGCGCGCTGCACGGCCGCGGCCTCTATCTCGGCCGCCTCCTCCGCCGTCAGCTCGGCCTGGTCGGCCCGGTCGTCGGGGCGCTGCAACGGCGTCAGGGTCCGGAAGTCCCACACCCCCTGGAGGTCCGGTGTGCCGTCGGGCAGGCGGGGCACGTCGGCCGACGGCTGGGCCCCGGCGGGGACGGACAGGACCACGGCCAGCGCGGTCAGCGCCAGCGCCGCGCCGAAGGATCGTCTCTGCATCTCGTACACTCCTGAACTGTCTCTCACTACCGGCGAACCATTGGCCATCGCTACTGCTGCCCCGACTCCGCCAGCTCCTCCGCGCGGGCGCCCGACAGCAGGTTCTGCATGCCGTAGTTGCCCTCGTGGCAGGCGTACTCGAACATCGCCGACCCGCGCTTCATCGGCAGCGCCACCGTGAACGGCCGCGTGAAGGTGGCGGGGTCGTCGACGGTGTACTCGTAGAGCAGCGTCTCGTCGTCGAGGCGGCTGAACCGCTCGACGAGGTGCAGCGTCTCGCCCGAGCCGATGGACTGCACGACGGACGGGTTGAAGCTGGCGGTGTTGGCGGTGAAGTTGGTGGTCTCGACGACGAGGGTGTCGCCCTCCCAGCGCCCGCGCGAGCTGCCCAGCCACTGGCGCAGGTCGTCGGGGAGCGGCGGACGGCCGTCGAGGGGCACGATGCGCGAGTCGTGCACCATCTCGTTGAGGATGACCACGTGGTCGGCGGTCTGGAAGATCTGGATGTTCTGGTTGTAGCCCCCGGGCACGATGGGCGGCCCGGTGTTGAACCCGAGCAGGCACCGCTCGGCGATGCCGCGGTCCTCGGGGCCGTCGCTGCCGATGCCGCCGACCCGGAACCGGACCGGCCGCGCCGCCGCCCCCGGTCCGGGGCCCTGCCGGTCGACGCCGGGTTGCGCCTCGGGCACCCGGCCGTCGGGGGGGTCGACGATGAGCGACGTCCGGCGGTCGTCGACGACCCCGGCCCCCCGGTCGAACCAGAAGTTGTTGTAGGCGCCCACGTCGCCGCCCGCGGGCAGCGGCTCGGTGCGGACCTCGCTCGGCCGGTCGGCCTCGACCGCGCGCTGCACCGCCGCGGCCTCGACCTCGGCCGCCTCCTCGGCCGTCAGCTCCGCCGCCGCATCCTCGGGGCGCTGCAGCGGGGTCAGGGTCCGGAAGTCCCAGACGCCCTGGAGGTCCGGGGTGCCGTCGGGCAGGCGGGGCACGCTCGACGCCGGCTGGGCGCCGGCGGGAACGGACAGGACAGCGGCCAGCGCGGTCAGCGCCAGCACGGCGCCGAAGGTTCGTTTCTGCATCTCGTACACTCCTGACTGCTTCTCACCGATTCGAATCGTATCTGCCGGCCAGTGTTTTCCCAGCTCGCATGACCCGCGCCTGCGCGGGAGCGGGGCCAGCCTCGACGGGACCAACCAGATCGACCTCACCCCGCACGTGCGCGGGGCTGGGGCGGCCCTGCCCCGCCGCGGGGTTCCCTGCCCGGCCTCACTCCGCACGGCACCGCCTCAACGCGCACACCACCGGCGCCGAATACCGCCGCGGGTCGTGCCGCGAGGGCGCTCCACCCGTGCGCGCGTCCTCAGTCCGGCGCGACGCACGCGAAGTTCGCGGCGTCGTCGCTGCTGCCGCTGCCCGTGTACCGCGCGACCTGCGGATACGGGCACAGCGGCCGCGTGCGCGTCACCTCGCCGTCGACCACCTTCGACGCCACCATCCGGTCCGGGGCCACCCCGTCCTCGACCCACCGCTCGAGCGCGGTCACCGCGTCGAAGCGGTCGGGCCCCGGCCCGCCCCGGCAGTGGGCGACGCCCGGGGCCATGAACAGGCGGTAGAAGTCGGTCGTCTCCTCCGGGCCGCCCAGCTCCGCCGTCACGCTCTCGTAGTACTCGACGGCGTAGTAGCCGGTGATGAGGGCGTCGGCCCAGCCGTGATAGCTGATCAGCTTGCCGCCACGGGCCTTGAACGCCGAGAGGTCCGGGTCGACCGCGTTCAGGGCCGAGCCCAGGGTGTCGTCGGCGCCGGCCCCCAGCGGCCGATTGTTGGCGAGCACCCAGTCGTCGTCGAAGTCGAACTGCGTGATGTCGTAGTCGGGATCCTCGAAGACGCTGTAGCGCATGAACTCGGCGGTGCTGCCGCCGGGCTGCTCGATGCCGGCCCAGTAGCGCCCCCAGCCACCGCGGCCGTCGGGGGCCTCGAACCACTCGCTGCCCGGCGGATAGCCGGGGAAGATCTGCTCGCCGGTGCTCGGCCGCACCGGCCCCGCGTAGATGGCGCGCGCCGCCGCGACCTGCCCGGCGGTGAGGCAGTCGTCGCCGTCCCCGCCGGCGCACTCGAGCACGCCGGGGTCGAAGCGGCAGGCCCGGGGGTCGTCGATCAGGCCGTCCGCGAGCCCGTCGAGGGCGTCGCAGGCCTCGAGCACGGCGTTGCCGAGCAGGGGCAGCTTCTCGCGCGGAAGGTCCTGCCCGGGGGTCCTCGTGGTCGCGAGCCCCGCCCACAGCTCGCCGGTCATCAGGCCGACCCAGTAGTTGGCGGGGGCCCCGGCGACGATGCCGTCGTAGTCGTCGGGGTACCGCTGCGCCTCCATCAGCGCGTGGTGGCCGCCCTGCGAGCAGCCGACGAAATAGGAATAGTCGGCGGGGCGGCCGTAGTAGGCGCCGGTCACCGCCTTGCCCGCCACCGTCGCCTCGTGCTGGGCGCGGTAGCCGAAGTCGACGAGGCGGACGGGGTGCCCCAGCGACCAGCTCCCGTCGAAGCCGCTCGTGCTGGTGTGGCCGTTGTCGGTGGCGACCGCGGCGTAGCCGTTGCGGACCGCTTCCGCGAGCTGCGGATAGCGGATGGCCCCGGCCGAGCCGCCGGAGCCGATGCCCTGGAAACGCCCGTTCCACGCGTCGGCCGGCGGCAGCCACACCTCGAAGCGGATCTCCGAGCCCGCCTCGGGGCTCGCGGTCCCCGCGACCCGGCAGAACGACACGTCGTCGACGGTGAAGCCGCGCGACGAGAAGGTCTCGGGCGGCATGAACGGCGGGGTGACCGCCTCGGCCACGGTGATGGTGGTGTGCGGCAGGCCGAGGGCCGCCCCGGCGATGCGGACGCAGGCGTCGGCGGCCTGGGCCGGCCGCGCGACGGACGCTCCCGCCGCCGCGGGCGCCTCGCCCGACGCGCCGAGAATGCCGGCGCCAGCGAGGACGGCGGCCGCCCCCGCCGCCAGCAGGGCGGACGTGAATCGGGTGGTCATGGGCCCCAAGGATACCGCACGCACGGGCGAGCCGCGACCGCGGCCGGAGCACGGGGCGACGACCCCGGCGGTCCCGCCCTCACTCGGCAGTGGTGGACGGAGAGCCGGCCCTGTCGCCGCTCATCTCCTCGACCACGGTGATCAGCGCCGACAGGTCGTCGCGTCCCCGGTCGCGCCCCATCAGGGCGTTGACGAACTGCATGGTCAGGGACGCGGCGGGCAGGGCGGCGCCGCGGTCGTGGGCGAGGCGGAGGGCGATGTCGAGATCCTTGTGGTACAGCCGCGACTCGATGCCCGCCGCGAAGTCGCGCGACGCCATGCGCGCGCCGAACACGTCGAGCACGCGGCTCGAGGCCATGCCGCCCATCATCACCTGGCGCACGCGCTCGACGTCGAGCCCGCAACGGCCGGCGAGGGCCAGGGCCTCGGCCGCGCCCAGCGCGTTCACCAGGAGCGCGAGCTGGTGGCACGCCTTGGTGGTCTGGCCGGTGCCGGACTCGCCGACGTGGATCACCTTGGGCCCCAGCAGGGCGAAGAGCGGCTTCGCGCGCTCGACCGCTTCCGCCGGTCCCCCCACCATCATCGTCAGCGTCGCGTCGCGGGCGCCCTGCGGCCCGCCCGACACCGGCGAGTCGAGCATGTCGACGCCCCGCTCGCCGAGCCGGGCCGCGATGGCGCGGGTGGCGGTGGGGTCGATGGTGCTCGTGTCGACGACGAGGCTTCCGGGGCGCGCGCCGTGGACGACGCCCTCCGGGCCGAGCAGCACCTGCTCGACGTCGCGGGTCCCCGTCACCATGGTGAAGACGACCTCGCTGCGCCCGGCCACCGCGGCGGGGGTGGGACAGACCGCCGCGCCCGCGTCGGCGAGCGGGCGCGTCGACTCGGCGCGGCGGGCGAACACCGCCATGCCGTGGCCGCCGTTCATCAGGTGGAGCGCCATCGGGCGCCCCATGGTCCCGAGTCCGATGAAGCCGAGCTGCATCTGTCCGTCCTTGCGCGCGCGGTGAGCGGCCGGCTGGTTCCGCGGCCCACGGTGATCGCCGGTCGGTTTGGTCCGCGCGTCGATCGCCGCCAACGGCGCCGTCAGCGCGCGCCCACGCCCTGCTTCTTCCAGTAGCGCGCGAGCCCGAGCCAGCACATCGAGAACGGGGCGGCCATGTCGTAGAGGGCCGTCTGCGCCTCGGGCATGTGGCGCATCAGGTAGCGCCGGGTGTCGGCGACGAACCGGTCGGCGCGCTCCTCGGCGGGAACGTCCTCCTCGATGACGGCGCGCGCGAGGGCGGCCAGTCCGTCGAGATGCTCGCTCATCCCCGCGAGCTGGTCGGCGGCGTCCTCGTGGGGGCCGAAGTGGGTGACGAACAGCGTGTCGGCCTGCCAGTCGGCGATGCGCCGGAGGCTGGCCTTCCACGTGTCGAGGTCGATGTCGGGCGGCGGCGTGGGGGGCAGGGCGAAGCGCTCGGGGCCGACCCGCACCCCCGCGGTGTCGCCGACGAACGCCACCCCGCTCGCGCGGTCGAGGAAGCTGACGTGGTGCGACGCGTGCCCCGGCGTGTACGCGACCTCGAGCTGCCGGTCGCCCACCGCGAGGCGCTCGCCGCCGGCGAGGACGTGTACGTTCCCCTCGGGCACGGGCAGGAACTCGCCCCAGAGCCGGTCCATGTCGTCGCCGTAGAGCCGGCTCGCGCTGTGCAGCAGCCTGGCGGGGTCGACCATGTGCGGCGCCCCCGCCTCGTGCACGTAGACCCGGATGTCGGGGTTCTCGCGCACGAGGGTGCCGGTGGCCCCGGCGTGGTCGAGGTGGATGTGGGTGAGGAGAATCGTCCGGACGTCGGCCGTCGCGATGCCCTGCTCGCGGAGCGACGAGCGCAGGGTGTCGAGGCAGGTCGACGGGCCCGGGTCGACGAGGGCGGCCCCGCCGGCGTCCTCGAGGACGGCGGTGGCGATGAGCCAGGGCTGGCCGAGGAAGTTCAGGTCGGCATAGGTGATGCCGCGCGCGATCGTTGGCATGGGAGCGGGATCTTACTATGCTCGGCGGGCCACGAACCCGCGGCGAAAGGCCCGCGGCACTCGAACCGGCGGACCGATCGCGGTCGTCGCCGCCCGTCTGCCCACCGGCGGACCCAGCGCCTCCGGGCCGGCGCTCGGCCGGCGCCCGCCTTGACGCCGCCGCCGTCCCCATAGTCTGATCGCAGAGGCATGGCCCACGATCCACGCACCGGCCACGGCGTCCTCGACGAGACCCGCCGGAAGACCCGCGAGCCGACCCGTTACCACGTCACCCTGCTGAACGACGACTACACGACGATGGAGTTCGTCGTGCAGGTGCTGGAGTCGGTCTTCGACAAGGGCCCGGCCGAGGCCCACGGCATCATGATGCAGGTCCATACGCAGGGCCGCGGGCGCTGCGGCACCTACACCCACGAGATCGCCGAGACCAAGGTCGCCACCACCCGGGCCCTGGCCAAGCGCGAGGGGTTCCCCCTGCAGGCGGTCCTCGAGGAGGAGTGACGGCACCGGCCATGTTCAGCGCCGCCATCGAGTTGATCCTGAACGTCGCGTACCGCGAGGCGACGGTGCGCCGGCATACGCACCTGACCCTCGAGCACCTGCTCTACGTGCTGGCCCACGACCCCGAGGGCGAGAAGATCCTCACCGCGTGCGGCGCCGACCTGCCGGCCCTGCGGCACTCGCTCGACACGTTCCTCGACGGCCTCGAGCAGTCGAAGAAGGGCCGGCAGCGCGAGCCGCAGCAGACCCTGGCGTTCCAGCGCGTGCTGCAGACGGCGGTGCTCCACGTGCAGAGCGCGGGCAAGGACGAGGTCCGCTTCGGCGACGTCCTCGCGGCCATCCTGCAGCAGCCGAACTCGTACGCGGCCGAGCTGCTGCAGTCGCAGGACATCACCCGGCTCGACGTCCTGAACTACATCTCGCACGGCATCACCAAGGCGCCGGCGGGCAAGGACGAGCCGCGCTCGGCCCCGGCGCCGGCGGGACCGGCCGGCGACGGCCCCGCCCCATCGCGCGACCCCCTGGCGGCGTTCGCCGTCAACCTGACCGAGCGCGCCCGGCAGGGCCGTCTCGACCCCCTCATCGGACGCCTCGACGAGCTGCGGCGCACCCTGCAGATCCTCTGCCGCCGGCGCAAGAACAACCCCGTCTTCGTGGGGGACGCCGGCGTGGGCAAGACCGCGCTGGCGGAAGGACTCGCGGGCCGGCTGCTGGACGACGACGTCCCCGCGCGCCTGGAGGGGGCCGAAATCTTCGCCCTCGACACCGCCGCGCTGCTCGCGGGCACCCGGTTCCGGGGCGACTTCGAGGAGCGCTTCAAGGCCGTCGTCGACGCCCTCGCGGGGCGGCCGCTGCCCATCCTCTTCATCGACGAGGTGCACGCGACGGTGGGGGCGGGGGCCACCACCGGCGGCACCATGGACCTCGCGATGCTGATCAAGCCGCTGCTGGCGGCGGGGGACCTCCGGCTGATCGGGTCGACGACGTTCGACGAGTTCAAGCAGATAGAGCGCGACCGGGGGCTCGCGCGCCGGCTGCAGCGGGTGGTCCTCGAGGAGCCGAGCGTCGACGAGACGGTCGAGATACTGACCGGGCTGCGTTCGCGCTACGAAGAGCACCACCGGGTGACGTTCACCGACGCCGCCCTGCGCGCCGCCGCGAAGCTGGCCCGCCGGCACCTGCGCGACTCGCGGCTGCCGGACAGCGCCATCGACGTGCTCGACGAGGCGGGCGCGGGCATCGCGGTGACCGGGGCCGACGATGCGCCGGGCGCGACGGCGGCAGGAGCAGCGGACGGCGGCAGGAGCACAACGCCGGACGAGGCAGCGGACACGGCGGGTGAAGCGCCGAGCGAGGCGGCCGTCACCGTGGCGGAGGTCGCGGCGGACACCACGACCGGGATCGCGGCAACCGTCGGGGCAGGGCCGGCCGACGCGGCGGCGCGGGCGGGCGGCGCCGGCGCGCCGGCCGGAACGGCAGCCGCCTCGGATGGCGTGGCCGTGCCGGACGCGGGGGACGAGACCGCCGCGCCGCTCCCCCGCGTCACCGCGGCCGACATCGAGCGCGTCATCGCGCGCATGGCCCGCATCCCCGAGAAGCAGGCGACCGCCTCGGACAAGGAGCGGCTGCGCACCCTCGACGAGGCCCTCCGGCGGGTGGTGTTCGGCCAGGACGACGCCGTCGCGTCGGTGGTGACCGCCATCAAGCGCGCACGGGCGGGGCTCGGCCAGCCCGAGCGCCCCGCCGGCTGCTTCCTGTTCACCGGCCCCACCGGCGTCGGCAAGACCGAGCTCGCCAAGCAGCTCGCCATCCACCTCGGGAACGAGTTCCTGCGCTACGACATGAGCGAGTACATGGAGAAGCACGCGGTGGCGCGGCTCATCGGCGCCCCGCCCGGCTACGTCGGCTTCGAGCAGGGGGGCCTGCTCGTCGACGCGGTCCGTGCCCATCCCTACGCGGTGCTCCTGCTCGACGAGATCGAGAAGGCCCACCCCGACGTCTACAACATCCTGCTGCAGGTGATGGACCACGCGACCCTCACCGACAACAACGGGCGCAAGGCCGACTTCCGGCAGGTCGTGGTCATCATGACGTCGAACGCCGGCTCGCGCGAGGCGAGCGCGGCGCCCATCGGGTTCGGCGACGACCGCGCGAGCAGCGGCAAGGGGCGCACCAAGGCGGCGATCGAGCGCGCCTTCAGCCCCGAGTTCCGCAACCGCCTCGACGCCATCGTCACCTTCGACAGCCTCCCCCCCGCCGTCGTCGAGACCATCGTCGAGAAGTTCATCCTCCAGCTCGAGACCCAGCTCGCCGAGCGCCGGGTCGCCATCACCCTCGAGCCCGACGCCCGCGCCTGGCTCGCCGAAAAGGGCTACGACCCCACCTACGGCGCCCGCCCCCTCGCCCGCCTCATCCAGACCGAGGTGCGCAACCCCCTGACCGACGAGATCCTCTTCGGCCGCCTCGAGCACGGGGGCACCGTGCGCATCGGCCTCGACGGCGAGACCCTGCGGTTCGACGTCGAGCCGAATCCGCCGGCCGACGATCCCGACGACGACGCATAGACCGGTCCACGCGCGGGTCGCGCTCCATTCCGACTACGATGTCACCCATGGCGACCGTCGTGAGGAAGACCGACCCCCCTCCCCTCGCGGCCCGCCCTCCGCGACGAGCAGATGGCGCGCGACGACAGGGAGACGCGGCGCGTTGCCCGACTGCGTGACGATGAAGGTGCTTCAGCGTTACTGGACCCGTCGGGCGCCGGAACGCGGCATTCTCACCAAGGAAGACCTGAAGAGGTACTTGCGGGCGGGGGTCGTGTGACGCTCCCGCCTCACTCGACGCGGAGGGCCTGCATGGGGTCGATTTGGGTGGCGCGGCGGCCCGGCAGCCAGCAGGCGACGAGCCCGGCCGCGACGAGCACGAGGGGGGCGGCGGCGAAGGTCGGCCCGTCGCTGGCGGCGACACCGAACAGGAAGCGCTCGAGGACACGGGCCGACGCGGCGGCCGCGAGGAGGCCGACGGCGGCGCCGGCGGCGACGAGGGCGCCGCCCTGCCGGACGACGAGGGCCAGGATGTCCGCGCGCCGCGCGCCGAGGGCCATGCGGACGCCTATCTCGCGGCGCCGCTACGAGACGGTGTAGCTGAGCAGGCCGTAGACGCCGAACGCGGCGAGGAAGAGGGCGAGGGCCGCGAACGACCCGACGAAGACGGCGTAGAAGCGGGGCTGCGCGACGGCGGCCGACAGCCGGTCGGCCATCGTCATCACCGCGCCGAGCGACGCGCGCGGATGGGCCTCGCTCACCGCCTCGGCGAGGAAGGGGACGACGGCCAGGGGATCGCCGCCGGTCCGGACCGCGACCATCGGGAGCGCAAGGGAGCCGACCATCCCCACCGCCTCCGCCTGATCGAGGGGAATGAACGCATCGGCCCGCGACTCCTCGATGGCGAGCCCCCGGTACTGGATGTCCCCGACGACGCCCACGACCTCCGCCGGCTCGTCGGCCCGACCGAACAGCACCCGCTCGCCGACAGCCGGCGCCGCGCCGAAGAGCTGCCGCGCGAGGGTCTCGTTGAGGACGACGACGGGCGGGCTGCCGGCGCGGTCGAGGCGCGTCAGGAGGCGCCCGCCGCGGAGGCGCGGGCGCATCGCCTCGAGATAGCCGGGGCTGACCACCTGCACCGACGCCTGGGGGATGTCGGCGGCGTTCTCCGCCACCGGGCGGCCGGCCACGCGGAACTGCGTGCGCAACTGCGCCGCGTCGGTGACCGCGAGGGGGATGCGCGACGTCACCCCCGCCGCCTCGACGTCCGGCAGGCGCTCGAGCCCCGTCACCGCCTCGACGAGCGCGTCCTGGAACCGCTGGTTGGCGGCCCGGGCCTCGGCCGTCGCCTCGGGGGTCATGCCCGCCCGCCGCGGGCGGAAGTCGGGGTTGCGGGTGACGGCGGTGATCACGTTGGCCGCGTCGTAGCCGCGGTCGGCGGTGACGAGCCCGACGAAGCTGCGCAGGAGCAGCCCCGCCCCGACGAGCAGCACGAGGGCGAGCGCCACCTGCCCCGTCGCCAGCGCCGCCCGGATGCGGTTCGAGCGCAGCAGCCGGAAGCCGCCGGCCGCCTGTCCGCTCCCCTCGTTGAGGCTGCGCACGAGGTCGAGCCGGGACCACTGGAGGGCGGGGGCGGCGCCGAACAGCAGCCCGACCGCGACCGAGAGCCCGAGGTTGAACGCCAGGGCGACCCCGTCGACGGCCACCTGGTCGAGCCGCGCGACATTGCCGGGGACGAGGGCCGGCACCGCGCGCAGAACGAGGGCCGCCGCGGCCAGACCGAGCGCGCCGCCGACCAGGCTCAGCACCACGCTCTCGGTCAGGAGCTGCCGGACGAGCCGGGCACGGCCGGCGCCGAGGGCCGCGCTCACGGCCAGCGCGCGCCGGCGCGTCACCCCGCGCGCGAGCAGCAGGCCGGCCACGTTGCTGCAGGCGATGAGGAGCACGAGCAGGGTGGCCCCGGTCAGGGCCAGCAGGGCCGGCCGGTAACCGCCGACCATCTGCTCGAGCAGGGGGACCACCCGGGCCTCGATGGCGGGCGCGCCGTCGGCGGGCCGGTTCGCGCCGCCGCCCCGCGCGGCCGCGAATCCGTCGTCGCGCTGCAGGATGGCGCCGGCCTCGGTCGCCGCCTCCGCGGGCGACACCCCCGGGGCGAGCCGGCCGAGGGCGCTGAAGGCGACCACCGAGACCGTGAACCGCCCCGACGGGTCGAGGGTGGGCGGGGTGAACGGCGGAACCACGAACGGCATCCAGAACTCGCCGTCCGGGTTCGGGAAGTAGAACCCCTCGGCGAGCACCCCGACCACGGTGCAGGGGTCGCCGCCGAGGTCGACGGCGGCGCCGACGATGTCGGGGTCCGCTCCGAACCGGTCGACCCAGGCGCGGTGGCTGAGCAGCACCACCCGGTCGGCCCCCGCCCGGCCCTCCTCGTCGGTGAAGAGGCGGCCGAGGTGGGGGGCCGCCCGCAGCAGCGGGAAGAGCGACGGCGACACCCGCGCCCCGCGCAGGGTGACGGCGCCGTCGGGGCCCGCCCAGTCGACCGCGGCGGCCCGGTAGGCGGCGAGCTGCTCGAACGATCGCGCGTCGTCCTCGAGCAGGGCCATCGAACGGTTCGAGAGAAACGCGCCCGCCCGTCCCCCGAACGACTCGCCGACGCGCACGATCGCCTCGGCGTCCGGCCAGGGCAGCGGCCGCAGCAGGATGCCGTAGACGATGCCGAACATCGCGGTGTTGGCGCCGATGCCGAGGGCGAGGGTCGCGACCGCGGTGAGGGTGAACGCGCGCTGCCGCGCGAGCTGGCGGACGGCGTAGCGGAGGTCTCGAAGGAGCGTGTCCATGACGCCTGCCTTTCGTACCGGCGCCGGAGCTCGGTGCGGGAGCCTGCCGGGGCGGCCGGCCTCGTTCCCCGCGGACGTTCCGTCGTCGCGTCCGTTCCGGATTCTCACTGAGGCGGCGCCGCGCCGGCCGTCAGTGGCCGTCAGTCGCCGGCCTCGCCCTCGAGCGCGAGCACGAGGTCCTGCAGCCGCTCGATCTCCAGTTGCGCGGCGTGCAGGATGGCCCGACGCTCCTGCAACGTCGGGGAGGACCAGCCCTCGCCGTCCAGCTCGACCCGACCGTCGTGGTCGTAGTCGACGAGCACCGCGTCCATCGTCTCTACGTAGAGGCGCATGTCTCATCCGCTCCCGACGGCGCGCGGCGGCTGGGGACCACCGGTCCCGGCCCGGCGGTGCAGGCGCGCATGTCTCATCCGCTTCCCGACAGCGCGCGGCGGGTCGGCGCCGCCGGTTCCGGCCCGACCATCTGGACGCGCATGTCTCATCCGCTTCCCGACGGCGCGCGGCGGGTCGGCGCCCGCCGGCTCCGGCCAGGGTTCACATGCCGGCCGCGGTCGAGGCGCGCTGCGCGTCGTCGACGCCGACCACGACCGCGGTCATGTCGTGATCGGCGAGGGCCGACGCGAAGGCGTAGTCGATGTTGACGGCGGCGGTGCTCAGCATGCGGGTGGCCGAGGCCAGCGCGCCGGGGCCGTTGGGCACCGTGACGTACAGCACTTCCCGCTCGTCGACCGCGTAGTCGCGCCCCCGCAGCAGCCCCGCCGCGTGGACCGGATTGTCGGGAACGAGGTGAACGACACCGGCCGCGTCGAGGCTCAGGGCGAGGATGTTGACTTTCTCGTCGCGCAGGGCCTGGCACAGCCGCGCCAGCGCCCCGGGCGAGTTCTCCAGCCGCAGGGTGAGCTCGGTACGAATCGCCATGCCCGGGAGCATATCACCGCGATCCCGGCCCGAGGGCGGTGGCCGCCGGGCCTGGCCCGGAGCGCATCGACCGGCTCCGCGGCCGCCCCGGCGCCTTGCCGCGACGACCACGTCGACCGACCCTCGGGGCGCATGGCGGTCACCTCCGGTGCATCCGGCCGGGCTCGACCCGGCCCGCGGTTTCCCGGCGCCATTCGGATATAAGATGGGGCGTGGGGTGAACCAGCCATGAACTGGTGTCGACTGCTTGGCGCGGCGGGGCTCCTGTTTCTGCTCTCGCATCCGGGCGGCGCCCAACCGCTCGTCGACGGCGCGCGAGAGCCCGCCGGCTACGAACCGCTCGTCGAGGCGCTGGAGGCGGCGATGCTGTCCGGCGACCCCGGCGCCTACGCGGCCCTGGCGTCGCCGGCGGCCGACCGCGAGGCGACCGTGCAGTTCGCGAACGAGCAGGTGCGGCCCGGCGTCGACCGGATCACCGCCACGACGCGTTTCGAGGCCGCGCTCGACGGCCATCCCGAGGGCGACGGCTATCGGGTGATGGTGGAGCTGTTCTTCGAGTCGGGCCCGCGCGGCCGGCTCGAGACTTGGCGCCTCGACGTGGTGCGAGAGGACGCGGGCCGGGGATGGCGCATCCTCGACCAGGACGCCGTCGACTCCGTCGACAACCTGCGCCACCTGCGTCTCACCCCCACCAAGCAATACGCCGCCGACGACCTGGTCGTCACCGGCGAGGACCTCACGCTGACGCTGGAAGAGGGGTCGGCGTTCGTGGCGGAGACCGAGGAAGGGGTCACCGGCGTCGTGCTACTCGGCGACGGGGTCATGCGCTTCGCGCCGCAGCCGGAGGCGGAGCGCCGTCAGGTGGAGATCTTCAGCGGGCGCGAGGCGCTGGAGGCGGAGTTCGAGGCGGCCTTCGTCCGGCTGCACCCGGACGCGTTCCGGACCCGGGTGTCGACCGGCGCGCTGCGGCCGCGGGGGGTGGACCAGGGCACCCTGCGCGACGCCGAGGCGGTGCTCGACGAGTTCGTGCCGTTGTCGTTCACCCTGGACCTGTCGGACATCAGCCCCCGCGTCTGGTCCCTCCCGCCGGGACGCGGCGACCTTCTCGCGGAGGTCCGCACCGAGGACCACGGCACTCTGACCTACATCCAGTCGGTCCGGCAGCCGGAGGACATCTCGCTGTTCGAGCGGGAAACCAACCGCCTCGTCTCGCTGTACCCGTCGGCCCGGAAGCGGGCGACCCGGGGACGCTACTTCGGGGACGACGACTCGGTGTCGCTCGACATCCTCGACTACGAGATCAGCGCGTCGTTCGAGCCCCTGGGCTTCACCCAGCAGCGGCTGCGGGCCAGGCGCGAGTTCGTCGAGTGCCGCATCGTGGGCACCACCCGCCTCGCGGCGCAGGTGAAGGGGCTGCCGATCACGTCGTTCAGCCTGCGCCTGGCCGACGAGCTCGCGGTGCGCTCGGTCACCTCGAACGAGTTCGGCCCCCTGCTCTTCTTCCGGATGAACGGGCAGAACAACCTCGTGATCAACCTGCCCGAGGAGGTCGGCGGCGGCACCGAGTTCACGGTGACGGTGACCTACGAGGGCGATCTCGCGGCGCAGGAGCTCGACGAGAACTGGATCGGGAGGCAGACGGTACGGCTCGAGGAGCGCGAGCGGCTTTTCGGCCTCGGGGAGCCCCGCTACATCTACAGCAACCGCAGCTACTGGTACCCGCAGTCGCTGGTCACCGACTACGCCACGGCGACCCTCGACCTGTCGGTTCCGCCGGGGTGGGGCGTCGTGGCGAGCGGCGTCCCGGCCGGCGCCAACCCGCCGGTGGCGGACGGCGGTGCGGGCGGCGGGCCCCGCGAGTTCTCGTTCACCGCCCTCCAACCCGCGCGCTACCTGTCGGCGGTGATCTCCCGGTTCGACGATCACCCCTCGCCGGCCCGGCAGATCCGGCTCGACGACCCCGCGCCCCGGCCGGCGACCGCGCAGGCCGAGGGGGGCGTCTTCTACGGCACCCTCGCGATAGACGCCTACGGCACACCGCGGAGCGCGGACGACATCGACGAGACGGCCGAGCGCGCCGCGGACATCGCCGCCTTCTACGCGTCCGTCCTCGGGGACATTCCGTACCCCTCGATGACCCTGGCCCTCACCGACAGCCGCCTCCCCGGCGGGCACAGCCCCGCCTACTTCGCCCTGATGAACCACGAGCTGCCCCGTCAGCCGGGCGCCGTCGTCACTTGGCAGACCGATCCGGCGGTCTTCACCGGCTTCCCGCCCTTCTTCCTCGCTCACGAGATAGCGCACCAGTGGTGGGGACAGGCGGTCGGCTGGAAGAACTACCATGAGCAGTGGCTGAGCGAGGGGCTGGCGCAGTACTTCGCCGCCCTCTACGCGGAGCACGACGAAGGGCCCGACGTCTTCCAGGACATCATCGAGCGGATGCGGAGCTGGGCGATGCGGCACTCCGACGAGGGGCCCGTCTATCTCGGCTACCGCCTGGGCCATCTCGAGCGCGAGCCGCGGATCTTCCGGGCCCTGGTCTACAACAAGGGCGCGATGGTGCTGCACATGCTGCGCCGGCTGGTCGGCGACGACGCGTTCTTCGCGGGGCTGCGCCGCTTCTACCACGAGTGGCGCTTCCGGAAGGCGGGCACCGACGCGCTGCAGCTCGCGTTCGAGATCGAGGCGGGGCGATCGCTGAGCCGGTTCTTCGACCGGTGGATCCACGAGGCGGCCCTGCCGGACGTGCGGTTCTCGTCGCGAACCGAGAGGACGGGAAGCGGCGAAGAGGTTGTGCTCCGTTTCGAGCAGCGGAGCGAGCGGCTCTTCGAGCTGCCGGTCACCGTGACGGTGCAGTACCGGTCGGGCCAGGAGGAATCGGCGGTGGTTCCCGTGACCGAGCGCGTGACCGAGCACCGTTTGCCGGCGAGGGGTCGCGTGCGCCGCGTGTCGGTGAACCGCGACCGCATGGCGCTGGCGAACATCGACCGGTAGCGGGTCCGCCCGCGGCACCGGGTCCGACGCGGGGAGCGCGCGCGCCGCCGACGGCGATATGATGACGGTGCGCCCTGGGGTGCATGGGAGGCAACCGTGAGCTCGACAATCTCGTTCCGCGGCTGGACAAGACCTGTCCTGACGCTGTTTTTCTCCGGCCTGGCGGCTTCCGGCCTCGCCCAGCCGCCGACCGTGCTGATCGATCCGGCCAGCGAGACCGACGCGGTCCACGCGGGCACGACGGCCCGGGTGGGGCTCGACATCGCCCTCGACCCCGGCTACCACGTCAATTCCGACGCCCCGCTCGACGATCTCCTGATTCCGACGGTGCTGAGGCTCGATCCGCCCGAGGGGTTCACCCTCGAGGGGGTGGCCTTCCCCGAGGCGATCCTGCTCGAGCAGGTCGGCGTGGAGGAGCCCCTCGCGGTGTTCGAGGAGGCGTTCACGATCGGGGCGGCGCTGCGCGTGGGCGCGTCCGTGGCCCCCGGCGCCTACACGGTTCCCGGCACGCTGCGCTACCAGGCGTGCAACGACCGGATGTGCTTCAACCCCGTGAACGCCCCCGTCGAGTTCGCGGTGGAGGTGGCGCCGGACAGCCGGCCGCTGACGACGATGAGGGCGGACCTGTTCGCGGGGCTGACGATGACCGACCCCGGCGGCGACGCGCCGGCGACGCCGCCGGCGGCCCCCGCGCCGGTCCTCGACGACCTGTCGGTGATGGCCGCCCTCGAGGACTTCGAGGTGCTCGGCAGCACCGGGGGGTACCTCGGCACCGAGGCGTTTCTCGACTTCATGGCGGCCTCGGAGTCGGGCGAGGGCGAGCGCGGCTGGTTCGAGGGCCGCGGGCCGCTGGCGATCCTGCTGCTGATACTCATCGGCGGCCTCGCCCTGAACCTGACCCCCTGCGTGCTGCCGATGATCCCCATCAACCTGGCCATCATCGGCGCCGGCGCCAGGGCCGGCTCGCGCCTGCGGGGCTTCGCCCTCGGCGGCGCCTACGGCGCGGCGATGGCCCTCGTCTACGGGGGCCTCGGCCTCGTCGTCATCCTGACCGCCGGGTCGTTCGGCACCATCAACTCGTCGCCGTGGTTCAACGTCGGCATCGCGGCCCTCTTCGTCGTCCTCGGGCTGGCGATGTTCGACGTCCTCGCCATCGACTTCTCGCGGCTGCAGTCGCGGTTCGCGGGCGGGGGCGACCGGGCCGGGTCGTTCCTCGTCGCGTTCGGCATGGGCGCGGTCGCGGCCCTGCTCGCCGGCGCGTGCGTGGCGCCGGTGGTCATCCAGGTCATCGTGTTCTCGAGCAACCTCTACGGCACCGGCACCACGATCGCCCTCGCGCTGCCGTTCGTCCTCGGCATCGGGATGGCCCTGCCGTGGCCCATCGCGGGGGCGGGGCTGTCGTGGATGCCGAAGCCGGGGGCCTGGATGGTCCACGTCAAGCACGCCTTCGGCGTGTTCATCCTCGGCACCGCGGTGTACTACGGCTACATCGGCTACGGGTTGTTCGCGCAGCGCTGGGTCGATCCCGACGAGGTCGCGAGCAGCGTGCAGGCGCTGCTGGAGGAAGGCTGGCACGCCTCCCTCGGTCAGGGCCTCGCCGAGGCGAAGGCCGAGGACAAGCTGGTGCTCGTCGACATGTGGGCCACGTGGTGCAAGAACTGCCTCACCATGGACCGCACCACCCTCAAGGCCCCGGAGGTCGAGGCCGGGCTCGAGGACTACGTGAAGGTGAAGTTCCAGGCGGAGGACCTCGACGCCTCGCCGGCCGGGGACGTGCTGAAGCATCTCGACGGCATCGGCCTGCCCACGTACGCGATTCTGCGTCCCCGGGCGGACGCCCGGATCGCCGATGCCGGCGACTGACGCCGTGTTCCAGTCGGACCGGAGCACGGACCGGGCCGGCGCACGGATCCGCGCGAGCCGGGCCCCTGTCGCGGGGGGACGAGGGTGCGGCCGCCAGCCAGAAGGGACAGAGCCGTGACTGAACGTCTCCGAAACCTGCTGCTGGTCTTTGTCCCGGTGCTGGGCGCCTGCGCCATGCAGCCGGGCGAGGTCAACCTCGTCGCCTCCTTCGGAGAGCAGCTCGAGGCGATCGAAGGCGTGACCGATTTCGAGCACGACGGCAACGAGCTGACGTTCATGGGGCCGGACGGCGAGGGGGGCATCGCCTCGTGGCGGGTGCTGATCGAGTCGACCGAGCTGGTAGAGAACGAGGGGCGGCCGCTCGAGGGCCACGTGACCTCGTCCTGGTACCGGGACGGAGAGCGGATCGAGCCGGACTACAGCATCATGATGTCGATGCTTCCCAACGAGTTCGGCGAAGCCGGCATGGCGCAGGAGTGCTACGCGCTCTGGGAGGAAGCCGAGAGCCGCTGGGACTGGTAGCGGGCCCGGCGCCCCCCGGGGGGTCCCGCGGCAACGGGTGGCGACGCTTCCCGCCACGCGCCGTTCTCGATGCGAAGCGGCGTTCCGCCGCGGCCGCGGGACCGACGGCGGGCTCACCCGCCGGTCGGCGGCGGCACCCGCACCCGCAGGGCCGCCGGATGGACGGTAGCGGAGAGGCGGCACCCGCCCTGCACCGGCTCTCCGTCGACATGGAACCGCAGCGGCCGATCGGCGGAGATGGTCACCCGGTCGACCTGTGAGCAATGCACGTAGGCATGGCGGTCGATGGTGCCGTTGAACAGGCGCCAGAGGCCCCATGCGGCTCTCGCCGGGCCGATGGGATCCACCCACACGAGGTCGAGGCGCCCGTCGTCGAGGCGGGCGTGGGGCGCGACGACGGCCCCGTTGCCGTACTGCCGCCCGTTCGCCAGCTCGATGAACAGGGCCGGCTGCTCGAGGGTGCGTTCGCGGGTCGCGACGGCGTACCGCTCGCTCCGGTAGCGGAGCAGCTCGCGCGCCGTCGCCAGGACGTAGCCGGCCAGCCCGCGGCCGGCAAGGCGGGCGAACAGGTCGGCCACCGACGCCGGCAGCCCCACCCCCGCGAGGTTCACGAAGGGTCGGCCGCCCAGCTCCCCCACGTCGATGACGCGGTCGCGGCCGCGCAACGCCGTGTCGATCGCCTCCTCGGGCCGGAGGCTGATGCCGAGCTCGCGCGCCAGGCCGTTGCCCGAGCCCGCCGGCACGATGCCCAGCACCGCGTTCCCGCGCATCAGCGCCGAGGCCACCTCGTTGACGGTGCCGTCCCCTCCCCACGCGACCACGGGGGAGAAGCCGCGTCCCGCGAGGGCCGCCGCGAGCTCGCGGCCGTGACCCGGCCGCGCCGTGAAGGCCACCTCGTGGTCGGCGCCGGCGGCCGCGCAACGCCGTCGGATCGCGCCGACGAGATCGGCGAGCCCGCTCCCGCGCCGCGCCGACCCGGCAACCGGATTGATGATGAATGCAAGCGGAGACAGCACCGTCAGAGCCTGTCGCGCGCCGAGCCCGCCGGCACGGGGAGCGAAGGACCGCCGGCCGTGGCGTGCGCCGATGCGCACGACTCTGGCGCCAACGGTGGTATAGTAGCCTCCCAATTATGGGGAGCCGCTGGGTTCGCACCGTCGTCGTCATCGTAGCACTCGCGACGCTGGGTTTCGCGGGTAACCAGATCCGCCTTTCCAACACCGCCCTCGCCGACGAGCAGGGCGGGGAGCGGGTCTTCACCGACCTCGGCTGGACGCTCAACCTCACGCTCGCCGAGCTGCGGAGCGCCCAGCAGGGCCATGTCGCGGACGGCCAGGACGGCGAGTACTGGGCCTCCCGGGTCGAGACCCTTCTCCAGGAGGTCCTCGGCAGCCTCGACAACCTCAAGCGGCAGGTCTCCAACCCGGACACCCTCGCGGCCCTCGACGATGCGGTCGCGGCGGTCGGCGACCTCCGGGACCTGGATGAACGAGCCCGCGAGTACATCGCTTCCGATCAACCGTTGCAGGCATCGGACCTGATCTTCAGCGACGGGTTCGATCTGGTCGATCGCGCCCTCGCGCACGTGCAGGCGGCCCAGCAGGAGGAGCGCACGTCGCGTCTCGACCTGATGAGCACCGCGCGGGCGAACCAGTCGAGGATGATGTGGACGGCCGTGGTCGTCATCGTCCTGTCGATGCTCGTGCTCGCGCCGGCGGGCGCCTCCTCGGACCGGGACGATGCGTCCCCCGACGACGGCGAGTACCACGTCGCCGAGACCAACGGACTGTCGCTGTTGTCGCTCGACGACGATTCGGGCGACGACGAGCTCGATCTGCCCCCGGGCGACAGCGGGGACGCGGCGGCGGCAGCGGCCCCGCCAGCGGCCGGCGACGGCGGCGAGAAACCCGGGCGGAAGCCGTCCGCCCCGGAAGCCGCGCCGGACCTCGCCGCCACCGCGGAGCTGTGCACGGATTTCAGCAACCTGACGACCCGGGATCAACTGCCCGGCCTGTTGGCGCGAACCGCGGCGCTGATGAACGCCAGCGGCCTCATCGTCTGGGTCAGCAACGAGAACGCGCGGGCGCTTCAGCCCGCCATCGGACACGGATACGCCCCGGGAACCCTGGAGCGCATCGGCTCGATTCCGCAGGTCGGGACCAACCCGACGGCCACCGCGTTCACCACCGGGCGCATTCAGGTCGTCGAATCGGAAGGGTCGGACGCGGGCGCCCTGGCCGCGCCGCTGATGGTGTCGGAGCGCTGCGTCGGCGTGCTCTCGGCCGAGCTGCGCGAGGGTTGGGAGTCGAGCGACGCGGTTCAGGCGACCGCCTCGATCGTCGCCGCGCAGTTGGCGCCGCTGCTGCCCGCCGACGCCTCGGCGGCGGAACCGGTCCCCGCCGCCGCCACCGGCACCCACGACAAGACCGGCTCCGCCACGGGGACGGAGACCGCCACGCCGGCGTCGTCCTGACGTGACGCCCCGATGGAGCCGTTGAGCCTGCCGCTCGACTACGCCGCCATCGAGCGGATTCTCCCCCATCGCTATCCGTTCCTCCTCGTCGACCGCATCACCGAGTTCGAGGTCGACAAGCGCATCGTCGGCATCAAGAACGTCTCCCTGAACGAACGGTACCTCACGCGCCGGCCCCGCGAGCGCCCGGTGCTGCCACCGACGATCCTGACCGAGGCGGTCGCCCAGGTGGGCGCGATCCTCATACTCTCGAAGCCGGAGAACCGCGAGAAGCTCATCTACATCGTCGGCATCGAGCGGGTGCGCTATCGCCACCCGGCCCGTCCCGGCGACGTCGTCCACATCGAGGTCAACGTGAAGCGCCTGCGCAGCCGCATGGGCCAGTTGCACGGCATCGCGAAGACCGAAGACGGCAGGATCGCGCTCGACGGCCGCATGACCTTCGCCCTCGGCCCCGCGCAGCAGCCCGGCTGAGCCGGGCCGCCACGACGGCGCATCGCCTTCTGATAGAATGCGCCAATGGCTTCCAAGCAACGTCGCAAGCTGCCCAGGCAGCCCCCTCCGGCGCCCCCCCCGGTCGAGACCGGCTCGAGCGGCGGGCGGTGGGCGCTGATCGCTCTCGCCGTCGTCGCGGTCGCCGGCGCCGGGGCCTTCTTCCTGTTGGGGGGTGACCGGACCCCGGTGGCCCCCGAGCAGGCCGGCGAGGCACCGGCGGCCCCTGCATCCTCCACCGCGACGGCCGGGACCGCCGGCGGGCCGGCGTCGGCGGCCCCGCGGTTCGACAGCGAGGACCTCGAGGGACTGCCGATGCCGCCGCTCCCCTACGTGCCGCAGACCGCCGGCCCCGCCGACCTGATGAGGCAGGCCTACGTGTTCGCGGCCCGGAACCCGGACGTGCTCGACTACGTGCCCTGCTATTGCGGCTGCGGCCAGACCGACGGGCACGTGGGCAACACGGACTGTTTCGTCGAGTCGCGGGCCCCGAACGGGGCCGTGACCGAGTGGGACATCCACGGCATGACCTGATCGCACTGCCTTGCCGTCGCGCGTGACGCGATGCAGATGCATGCCCTTGGCGCCTCGCCCTCGGACATTCAGGACGCGGTGATGAACAAGTACGCGTCCCAGTCCGCCTACGCCACGCCGACGCCGCCCGCGCCGCGTGGCGACTGAAGAAGACCTGGCTCCCCGGGTACGTCGGCGGTCCGAGTGACCCGTGCCCGGGGAGCCCGCCGTGACCATCCTGAATGGGTCCGCGCGGTTCCCCACGCCCGCCGGCGGAGCTGCTCGCCGGGCTGTACGACTCCATCCCCGAGGGCATCTACGTCGGCGCCCTCGAAGCCGCCGGCGTCGAGACCCTGGGCGCCAACCCGCACCTGAAGCTCATGTTCGGGTTCGACCCGGACGAGCCCGACGACCGGGTGCGGCCGTTCGCGGCCGAACGGTTCCTCGACGACCGGGCCCGCGCCGACTTCATCGCGCGGCTGCGCCGCGACGGCACCGTCAGCAACTACCTCGTCCGTCTCCGGCGGGTCGACGGCAGCTCGATGTGGGTCGAGGTCAACGCCGCCCTGCGCGCGGCGGAAGAGTCGCGCCCGCCGCGCCTCGACGCCCTCGTGCGCGACGTCAGCGAGCGGCGGAAGCTCGAGGCGCAGGGGCGGGACCCGGGTCTCGAGCTGGTGCAGTCGGAGAAGATGGCGGCCCTCGGCCAGACCATCTCGGGCGTGGCCCACGAGCTCAACAACCCGCTGGCGACCATCCTGACGTGCGCCGAACGACTGGCCGCGCGCCCCGTCGAAGCCGAGACCAAGCGCGGCGTCGAGACCATTCTCGGCGAGGCCGAGCGGGCGGCCAAGATCGTGCGGAACCTGCTGACGTTCGCCCGCAAGCGCAACACCACGCGCGCGTTCGTCGACATGAACGAGATCGTGCACGACACCCTGGCCTCGCGCGCCTACGAGCAGCGGGTGTCGAACATCTCGACCCTCGACGCCCTCGCCGGCGGGCTGCCCCCCATCTTCTCCGACCCCCACCAGGTGAAGCAGGTGCTGCTGAACCTGATCATCAACGCCGAGCACGCGATGCTGGCCGCCAACGGCCGCGGGTCGCTCGTCGCCCGAAGCTGGTACGACGAGGCCCAGGACATGGTCACGCTGGAGATCAACGACGACGGGCCGGGGATTCCCGAGGCCGTCCGGAACCGGATCTTCGATCCCTTCTTCACCACCAAGGCGGTCGGCAAGGGCACCGGGCTCGGGCTGACCGTGGCCTACGCCATCGTTCAGGAGCACGGGGGCCGGATTGGCGTGGAGTCGACGCCCGGCGCCGGCGCGTCGTTCTTCGTGTCGTTCCCCGCCCGCGCGGGGTTGTCCCGCGCGGCGCCGGCGCCGACCCTCCAGCCCGCGCCCACCCCCGGCGCCGGCATCCTGCTCGTGGAGGACGAGCCGGCCCTCGCGGCGGCGGTGGCCGACTCGCTGGCCGACGCCGGCTACCGCGTGGAACGCGCCGCCGACGGCGAAGAGGCGCGCGCGCGCGTCGGGGCCCAGTCCTTCGACCTCGTCATCTGCGACCTCAAGATGCCGCGGCTCGACGGACGCGCGTTCTACCGGTGGCTGTGCGAGAAGAACCCCTCGCTCGCCCGCCGCATGATCTTCGTCACCGGCGACGTGGCGGGCACCGACGCCGAGCGCTTTCTCGTCGAGAGCGGATGCCGATGGCTGGCCAAGCCGTTCCGGCTCCGCGACCTGCTCCGCATGGCCCACGAGGTGATGAGGTAGGGAGTCTGCGCCGTGGAACGGCGCGGACTCCTCGAGGGTTGGCTGGGCGCCAGGCGGCGCCGGGAGTCCGTTCGCCGGGCCGGGAACCGGCGGGCCCGTGGGGCGGGCCGGGGGTCACGCGGCGTTCGACTGCCGGGCGACAGGCGACGGGGCCGCTTCCGCGACCGGGGGCACGCGGGCCTTCGCCATGTTCAGGCGCCGCCGGCCGCGGCCCGCCGGTCTCCCGCCGGTCGTCGTCGCGGCCATCGCCCGGGGATCGAGGTCCGGGCCCAGCTCCTTGCGGAGGCGCTGCACCGCGCGCGCGTGCAGTTGCGACACGCGCGACTCGTTCACCCCGATCTCGCTGCCGATCTCCTTCATCGTCACGTCGCCATAGTAGTAGAGGCCGATGACCTTCCGCTCGCGGGCCGGCAGCGCCTTGATGGCGTCCCGCACCCGCCTGGCGACGTCGCCCTGCTCGCAGACGCGGTCGGGCCTCGGCTGCTCCGGCGGCATCATGACGGGAGGCAGGTTGGCGCCCTGCCCGGGGTCGACGGAGGCGAGGGGCGATGTCGATTCGATCGCCTTGATGCGGACGATGGTCCGGCTCAGCGCCGCCTCGTCGCATCCCATGTGCTGCGCGAGGTTCGCCAGCGACGGCTCGTCTCCGAGCTCGTGACGCAGCTTCTCGCGGGCCGCCTCGAGCTCGCGCCGGACCTTGCGGACCCCGCGGGGCCAGGCGTCGCGGCGCAGGGCGTCGATCATCGCGCCGCGGACACGGCGCTCCGCGAACGTCTCGAACTTGATGCCGCGCCCCTCGTCGAACCGGTGGGCCGCGTCGATGAGCCCGATCATGCCGTCCTGCACGAGGTCGCCGAGGTCTATCGAGTGCGGCATGGAAGCCGCCATGCGCCGCGCCATCGCCTCCACGAACGGCACGCCCGCGGCGATGCGGTCGTGGTCCTTGCCGTCGGTTGCTTGCGCCTTCATGATGATCGCCTCCTGGTCAACCGCGGCGCGCTGCCTGCCGGGAAGAGGCAGCCGCCACGCTGGGGACGATCAAGGCAAACTGTGTGCCAGTTCACGACGAGCGCCGTCGACGAAGGCCGTCACGAAACATTAATCCCTGCAACCTACTGTCAACAAGCAGTTTATCTACCACACCCGGCAGTCTGCCCCCAGGGATCCTCCCCGGGGCAGGAACGGACGAGCCGTCATGGAATTGACGTGGTGCGAGCCGATCTGTCATCGTATTGACGGTCGGGGCGGCGGATCCTTGGGCGGGTCGATCGGCGTGGACGGCCGGAGGACCGGCCGGGTGCCGGAGAGCTCAGTTGCGGAAACGTTCCTGGATGTAGCGGGCGGCGCTGATCGCTTCGACGACGCTCGTCACGATCTGGGACGCTCGCGCGCGGCTCGCGTCGTCCTCGAGCTGCGCGTCGAGGAGCTCGGCGTTCGCGAGAATGATGCCGAGCTGGTTGTTCAACCGATGGAAGAGAGCGCCGAGTTCGGTCGGCTGGTCCATCTGGGGAATGTCCATCGTTGCCGGGGCACGGGAACGATACGCGGGACCGGTCCGCCGTCAATCCGCGTGCGGCGGTTCCTTCGGGGCGGCTCCGGCGCGCGGGTCACGCCAAAGCGTATCGACGAATATCCGCACCGAACCGCCGGCCGTCCGCACGTACTCGACCTTGCCGCCGGCGATCCAGTTGTAGATGGTGCGGCGGCTGACTCCCACCAACTCGCACGCCTGCGCGATCGAGAGGGTTTTTCTATCGCCAATCATGACAGACGCTCGCGTTTCGCCCGGCCCGGTCTCGCCTTCGCCTTCACGCCCGGGCCGGCTCAAGGATGGTATCGGCCACTGACGACCCTTCCATTAGCCGGCCCGCGCCGGCGTCGCGGGCCAGGGGTGAGGGAGGCCGGCGCCCATGCCTGAACGCGAGGTCCCGGTGCTGCTGGTGGAGGACGAGGCCTCGTTGCGGGAGGTCACCGCCCAGCGGCTCGCGGCCGAGGGCTACCGGGTGGTCGAGGTCGACAACGGAGAGGCGGCGGTCGAGCGCCTGGCCGAGTGCGCCTTCGACGTCGTGCTGACGGATCTGCGGTTGCCGGGCATCGACGGCACCGCGGTGCTCGACGCCGCCCTCGAACGGTATCCCGACATCGTCTGTATCGTCGTGACCGGCTTCGGCACCGTCACGGACGCAGTCGCCGCGATCAAGCGCGGGGCGGCCGACTTCATCACCAAGCCGTTCCAGTTCGGCCAACTGCTGCACGTCATGCGGTCGGCCCTCGAGCAGCGCCGCCTGCGGTCGGAGAACGCGTATCTGCGGTCGCAGATCCAGGAGCGCTACCGCTTCGAGGGCCTCGTGGGGCGCAGCCCGAGGATGCGCGAGCTGTTCGACCTGCTGGAGACGGTGGCGGCGAGCCCGAGCACCGTCCTCATCACCGGGGAGACGGGCACCGGCAAGGAGCTCGCGGCCAAGGCGATACACCACAACAGCCCCCGCCGCGGCCATCGCTTCGTCGCCCTGAACTGCAGCGCGGTGCCCGAGACCCTGCTCGAGTCCGAGCTCTTCGGACACGTCCGCGGCGCCTACACGGGGGCCGTCTCGAGCCGGCAGGGCCGGCTGGAATCGGCGCACGAGGGCACGCTGTTTCTCGACGAGGTCGGCACCATGAGCGCCCCCCTGCAGGCGAAGCTGCTGCGGGTGCTGCAGGAACGCGAGTTCGAGCGCATCGGAGACGACCGGCCGATCCGGATCGACGTCCGCATCATCGCCGCCACCAACGCGGACCTGGCGCAGATGGTCCGCGAGGGCGGATTCCGGGAAGACCTGTACTACCGCCTGAACGTCATCCCCATCTTCCTCCCCCCGCTACGGGAACGCCGCGAGGACATCCCCCTGCTCGTCGGGCACTTCCTCGAGACCTTCGGCCGCCAGCAGGGCCGGTCGCGGGAGGTGACGGTGACGCAGGCCGCGATGCGCCGAATGATGGCGTACGGGTGGCCGGGCAACATCCGCCAGCTCGAGAACGCGATCGAGCGCGCGCTGACCCTGAGCCGGACCCGCGCGTGGATCGACGTCGACGACCTGCCGCCGGAGCTGCAGCAGGCCTCGTTGTCGGAGCCGGCGGACCTGCCCGCCATCCCCGAGGAAGGCTTCGACATGGCCGCGTACATCGCCGGCATCGAACGCCGGTTGATACGGCGGGCGCTCGACGACACGGGCGGGAACCGGCAGCAGGCGGCCCGCCGGCTGGGCCTCAAGCGGACCACCCTGGTCGAGAAGCTGAAGCGGCTGGAGGGAACCGACGGCAGACGGGCGCCTGTCCGTCGCGACTCGTAAGCCCCGCCCGCTCGGGCTCTTGCCCGCTGACTGCAAGCATACCGCAGCGCCATGGACAATAGAGTCCACATGCCCACGCAAACTGTTGACATATAAAGACGTTGTGCGACAATGGCCAAGGCGCTCCGTGGAGGCGATTTCACGTCCCCGGAACTTGCGTCCAGAGGCCCAGGCAGGACACCGGACCCAGACCTCGCGATGCCATCACTCCAGTTCAAGGGCCGGGTGTTCGTGGAGAACTTCCACCTGGGAGTGCCCTTCCACGAGTTGACGCCGGTGCGGGCCAAGGGATCGAGCCGCAAGGCAAGCCTGCACGACAACCTCATCGTCGAAGGCGACAACCTCCTCGCGCTCAAGGCGCTGCTACCGACCTATCACCGCAAAGTCAAGTGCATCTACATCGATCCACCGTACAACACCGGCAACGAGGGCTGGAAGTACAACGATCGCGTGAACTCCCCCATGATGCAGGAGTGGTTCGGCCGGGTGGTAGACCGCGAAGACCTGACCCGCCACGACAAGTGGTGCTGCATGATGCTGCCGAGGCTGAAGCTGCTGCGCGAGCTGCTGGCCGACGACGGCGCGATTTTTGTCTCCGTTGACGACAACGAGGTCCATCGGCTGCGGTGCCTCATGGACGAGGTCTTCGGGGAAGAGAACTTCGTCGGAATGATCATCTGGAGAAACGTTACCGACAACAATCCAACGAACATAAGCGTTGAGCATGAGTACATCGCCTGCTACGCGGCATCCAAGGATCATCTCGAGAAGACCTGGCACTCAGCCTCTCTGCCCGTAAAGGAGAAGCTGATTGCCGTCGGGGAAGAATTCATAAACAAATACCATGATGATGCTGAAAGACAGACAGAGTACGCGAAGTGGTTCAAGGAAAACCGCGCCCAACTCAAACCTCTTGACCGGTATCGTTTTATCGACAATCGTGGAGTTTATACGGGTAGCCAGAGTGTTCACAACCCTGGAAAGGAAGGCTATCGTTACGACGTTATTCACCCTGCAACTGGCAGACCATGCAAACAACCATTGATGGGGTACAGATTCCCACACGACACAATGCTGGAGAAGCTTCGGAACGATGAGATTCTCTTTGGAAAAGACGAGAACAAGATCGTTGAAATAAAGCTCTATGCAAGTGAATACAAGTCCAAGCTCCCCAGCGTGATAGAACTCGACACGAGACTCAGCTCTTACGAGCTCAAGGGTATATTTCCGCAGCAGAAACGGATTTTCGAGTACGCCAAACCGTCCGAACTGATACGTGAAGTTCTTTCCTTTGCCACGGACCAAGACTCCATTGTCCTCGACTCCTTCGCCGGCTCCGGCACCACCGCCCACGCGGTACTCGCCCTGAACAAGGAGGACGGCGGCAACCGGCGCTTCGTGTTGGTCGAGTGCGAGGACTACGTGGACTCGATCACCGCCGAGCGCGTGCGACGGGTCGCCAAGGGGGTCGCGTTGGCCAAGGACGAATCTGTGAGAACAGGACTCGGCGGCGTCTTCAGCTATCTTGAGCTCGGGGCGCCACTGCGCAAGGAGGCTTTGCTCGATCCGGCGAACCTGCCGGGCTACGAGAAGTTGGCCGGGTATGTCTTCTTCACAGCGACTGGGGAGGAGTTTGACCCGGAGAAGGTGCGCCGGGACCGCTGGTTCATTGGCCGGAGCCGCGTCTACGACGTGTTCCTCATCTACACGGACGACGTCGAGGAACTGAAGAACCTAGCCCTGACCCAGAACATCGCCAGGAAGCTCTCAGGCGGCAAACGCCCGAAGCTAGTCTTCGCGCCCACCAAGTATCTCGATCAGGACATGCTGCACCACTACCGCATCAGGTTCCAGCAGTTGCCGTTCGAGATCTACGAATCGGTCGAGAAGCTCGAGCGATGATCCTCAAGGAGTATCAGAAGCGCGCGCTCGACTCCGTCGCCGACTTCGTCGAGCGGCTTGCGATGTGGCGCGAGAAGGCGGCGAAGGCGCGCGAGAGCGACCCCGAGCTGACCTTCGATTGGGTGGGGAGGACCTGGGAGAGCACGCCGCCGAGCCGGTCCTACCTGTCGCGCAGGAACGGGCTGGGAGAGCCGTTGCCGTCGTTCTGCCTCAAGATTCCCACCGGTGGGGGCAAAACCCTGCTCGCGACCAAGGTGATCGACTGCGTGCACGCCCGATACCGGCGCCGGCAGACCGGTCTCGTGCTGTGGATCGTGCCGACCACGCAGATCTACGACCAAACGCTACGGGCGTTGAAGGACCGCGATCATCCGTATCGCCAGCAGCTCGACGTGGCGTCGGCCGGACGGACGCTGGTCTTGGAGAAGACGAGCGGCTTCAGCCCCCAGGACGTGGACGAACGCCTGTGCGTGCTGCTGTTGATGCTGCCGTCCGCCAACAGCGAGACCAAAGAGCGGTTGCGGATGTTCCGCGACGCGGGGGGGTTCGATCGGTTCTTCCCGCCGGACGACGACGCGGACGCGCACCGGGCTCTGCGCGCGCGTGTGCCGAACCTCGACGCCTTCGAGCAGTCCGGCGGCGTCTGGGGCGGGCAAGTGAAGACATCCCTCGGCAACGTGCTGCGCCTCCTGCAGCCGCTGATTATCCTCGACGAGGGCCACAAGGCGTGGGGCCCGCTCGCCAGGGCGACGCTCGAGGGCTTCAACCCTTGCATGATCGTCGAGCTGTCCGCCACGCCGCCGAAGGGCGCCAACGTGCTGGTGGATATCTCCGGCAGCGAGTTGAACGCCGAGGAAATGATCAAGCTGGACCTGCACATCGTCAACAAGGCGAAGGCAAGCTGGCAGGATACGCTGCTCGCCTCGATCGAGCGCCGCGAAGCGCTGGAGAAGGCGGCGCGGCAGCACGAGGCGGACACCGGCGTCTACATCCGACCCATCTGTCTCGTGCAGGTCGAGCGAACCGGCCGGGATCAACGGCGGGCGGGGGTGATTCATGCCGAGGACGTGCGAGACTACCTCCTCCGCCATCCCCGGCTCAGCGCCGACCAGATCGCGGTGAAGACGAGCGGGCGCGACGAGCTGAAGGCGGTGGACGCAGCCGGCGGCCTGCTCTCGCGCGACTGTCCCATCCGCTTCATCATCACCAAGCAGGCGCTGCAGGAAGGCTGGGACTGTTCGTTCGCCTACATCCTGACGATTCTGACGAATCCCGGCTCCAGGAACGCGTTGACGCAGCTCGTGGGCCGAATCCTCCGCCAGCCGTACGCCGCGAAGACCCGGGTCGCCGCTCTCGACGAGAGCTACGTGTACTGCTTCCAGCGCCGCGGCGTCGACCTGCTGCAGGAGGTGCGCAGGGGTTTCGGTCTGGAGGGTCTGCAGGACCTCGAGGGTCGAATCACCTCCGACGAAGACACCGCCCAGCCGGGTGCGATGCTCGTCGCCGGGCCGCGAGGGCGCTACGGGCGGGCGGCCGCCGAGCTTGTCTTGCCCGCGTTCATGATCAGGGACGGCCGGCAATGGCGTCTCGTCAGCTACGAGACCGACATCCTGTCCCGCGTACCCTGGGACGACACGGATCTGTCGCCCCTTTTCGACATCGAACTCGGAGCCGGCGACCGGGACGTCGAGTTGCGCGCGGGACTCGACGCGCACCCGCTGTATGCGACCTTCGCCGCGACTACCGCCGATGCGGCGCGCGCGGACGCGGAGTCGGACGACGCTCCGATCGACTACTGCTTCGCCGCCGGCCACCTGCTCGACGCCATGCCGAATCCCTGGCGGGGTGCGGACGCCGCCCGGCGGGTGTTCGGAGCCCTGCTGGAGAAGCACCCCCGCGAGCAGGTGACCGCCAACTACCTGTTCGTGCTGGAGGAGCTCCGCAGGCAATTGGAGAGGGAGCGTGATCGACTGTCCCGGCAGGTGTTCGCCGAACTGCTGGAATCGGGCGCGATGCGTTTCATCGTCGTGACCGACGACCTCAAGTTCACTCGGCTGCCGCAGCGCATCGAGATGCCCCATGCCAAGCGCGCGAACCGCGAAGACGGCGGGCCGTACGAACGCAACCTCTTCGACGTGATCACCGAGGACGAGCTGAACGGCTTGGAGAACAAGGTCGCCACCTATCTCGACACGCAGGCCCGGCTGTTCTTCTGGTACCGGAATCGCTCGCGCAAGGACTACTACGTGCAGGGCTGGAAGCCGCGCCGCATCTACGCCGACTTCATCCTGACGCTACAGCCTGACGAACCCGACACGGACGACGAATACCACCGCGTGTTCGTGGTCGAAACGAAGGGCGTTCACCTCGGACGGTCCGAAGACACCGAGTACAAGCGCTCGGTGTTCGACGTGTGT
Organism: Vicinamibacterales bacterium; assembly: GCA_965204675.1. Lineage (GTDB taxonomy): Bacteria > Acidobacteriota > Vicinamibacteria > Vicinamibacterales > UBA8438 > JAJEEA01. The sequence goes on along the minus strand of OZ242003.1, from coordinate 1,156,053 downwards.
TCGGAACATGCGCGGACGGCGGACTGGGCGGAATTCGTGCCCGCCATGCGCAACAAGGTGATGCGCTTCGAGGTCGTGGACGAAGAAGAGTGGCAGCACCGCCTGAACGCGATGCTCGCAGGCTGACTTCGCCAGTACCGTGGCGGGGGGTATTCGTTTACCGGGTCGGTACGGGCTGTGATCAGCGTGAAGGAGTAGGGATCTTTGAAGTCGCGCCGCGGTTGGTTCGGCTGACGCGTTGGGTTCATGGCGATTACGACGACCACCGGCGGCGTGACGTGACAGGCGACGGAGGCCATCGGCGGTCGGTCGGTGGGTCGGTAGACGTGTTCCGTCGCGTCGTCGGCCGGACGCTTCGGGCCCCATCGGGCACTGTGCGCGCAAGGTCGGCGAATCGGCGCGCGCCGCGCGGCGGCGCCCGAGCAGCGGCAACGGGACGCGTTTCTGAAAGCGGCAGTGCGACTGTCACCCGGCTACGCAGGCGGCGGCGGGAGCCCGAAGGCCTCGGGAATGGCGGGTTCGCGGGCGCGCAATATCCCGGCGGTCAGCGTTGGCAGGTCGAGACGGCGCTGGCGGGCGGTACGCACCACGGTCGAGAGCACCTGCTGGGTGTCGGCGCCCTTGCGGGTGCGGTTGCCGCCGCACACCTTGCGGATGACCACCGCGGGTCGGATGGCCTGTTCGGCCCGCCAGTTGGTGGCGTCGATCGACGGGTCCCGCAGGAAGAGGAACACGGCGGGGAATTCGTTGGCGAGGTGCTTGGCAAAGCGCTTGGCGTCTGGCAACGGTGGCGGCGCGTCGATCAGCCGAGTGAGCCGGGCCTCGAGCCGGCCGCGGAGCGAGTCGAGACCGTGACGGGCCAGTTCGCCGTTCCGGCAGCGGTCGCGCACGTCGAGGCCGGCCTGGAGCACGGCTTTGACCTTGGGGCCCCAGAGGCTGTAGGGGTGTTTCCGCTCCAGCTCGGTGCAACGTTGTAGCAGGTGATTGATACAACTCTGATGCAAGCCCTTGTAGCGCCGGTACACCTGCCACCCGTCGCGTACGAGCACGCCGGCGTAGTCGGTGCCCAGCACGGTGGCCGCATCGTCGAACGCGCGGCCGGGGCAGATGGCGTAGACGGTGGTCTCCGGGGTGACGAACGTCCACAGCCAGGAGGGCTGGGCGGCGACGCGCCAGCCCGTTTCATCCGGCGTGACCACCGGCGCGTTGCGGACCTGCCGGCAGAGTTCCCGGTAGGCCGGCGTGGCGTCGCGCGCGGTTCGATGCAGCAGACGGACGAGGCCACCGGCGGTGACCCGCACGCCGAGCCTCGTCCGCAGCAGGCCGGCAACCTTGGCCAGCGGCATGCCCATCTCGGTGTGCAACTCCACGACGAGTGAGGCGAGCCCGGGGCCGAGCTGCACCGCGGCCGCCCCGAGGGCGTCGGAGGTCTGGAGGGGGTGGCGGCCTTGGACGCGCCCCCGGCACCGCGAGCAGCGGCCGATCTCGATGTCGAAGCGGCGCACGATGGGGCGGACTCGGGGGAGCTCCTCCTGATGCTGCGAGGCTACGCGGGTCACTTCAACGGCACCGCCGCAATCGGGACACGCCGTCGGCACCGGCGCCCTGTGGATCTCGTCGACCTTCGGCGGGCAGCGTCGGGAACCTTGTCGGCCGTAGAGTGCCCCGGGCCGTCGGCCGAGCGGCTTGCCCGACCCTTGCGGCCGGTCCTTGGCGAAGGGTGCAGCCTGCCGTTTGCCGGCGCGGCGGGCCTCATCGAGTTGTTTCTTGAGGTTCTCGCTACGTCGCTTCCAGCGGTCTCGGTCGCGGGAGGTGCGCGCCAAGTCCTCGTTCAGCTTGGCGATCTCCCTCTCGAGTTGCTCGATGCGCTTGTCCCGCGGATCGTGCTTTCGCCGGGGCGCCCCCGAGCCGCCGCCTCCGCCGCTCTTGCCGGCCATGCTCCACGTATCGGCACATGTGGCCGGAAGCTGCACACCACTTCACGGATTTTCTCGACTTTACCCGGTAAACAAAGACGGCGGGGGCAGCCCCGCCACTCCGGTCCACCGTTCCAGACTCTACGCGAACAACCGCATCGGCTCGAACGAGCCCTTGAGAATCGACGCGCTGTCGTCGAACCCGAGCCACCCCTCGATCATCGACGCGTAGACGCGCCGGAAGTCGGTGGTCATCTTCAGGTTGCCGTCGTCGAGATCGGTCAGGCTGGGGTGCCGGCCGTGCAGGCCGCCGGCGACGCCCGAGCCGATGACGAACATCGGGGTCGCGGTGCCGTGGTCGGTGCCGAGGCTGGCGTTCTCCTCGACGCGGCGGCCGAACTCGGTGAACACCATCATCGCCACGTCGCCGGCGCGGCCGATGCGGTTCAGATCGTCCATGAACCCCCGGATCGCGTCGGCGGTGTACGCGAGCAGGCGCGAGTGCGGGTCGGCCTGGTGCACGTGGGTGTCGAACGAGTTGCCCTGGTAGGCGACGTAGTAGAGCCGCGTCGGCATCCCCGCGTGAATCAGCGCCGCCACCTGCCGGAGCTGCGGCGAGAGGCCGCCGATGCCGTAGTCGACGGGGGTGCGGTACGCGGCCGACGCCTCCCGGACGAACTGCGCGCTCTCGACCGCGTTCTCCGCCGTCGACGCCAGGAAATCGAGGGCGGGGTTGTCCGGGGCCTTCGGCCGCAGCCGCTCGATGGCCTGCTTCTCCGTCTCGGTGCCCACCCGGCGGAAGCTGCGGGGGTTGTTGAAGACGAGGGGCTGGTGGTGGCGCGCCTGCACCGCCAGCGACTGGCGGGTCCCGATGTTGACGATCATGTTGCCCTGGGCGTCGTGGTCGTAGACGCCGTCGGCGAGGCGGCCCAGCCACCCGAGGGGCTCGCCGCCGTTGGGCACCCCGGTGTGCCAGAAGCCCATCGACGAGAAGTGCGACAGGCTCGGGTTGTCGTACCCGCACCCGTGCACGACGCCGAGCATGCCCTCCTTGTACAGGCGCTCGAAGCCGGTCATCGAGGGGTGCAGCCCGTAGCCGTCGGCGAGGGGGATGACGTCGGCGGGCCGGACGCCGAGGTTCGGCCGGACCCGGTAGTACTCGTCGTGGCCGTAGGGGACGACGGTGTTCAGGCCGTCGTTGCCGCCGGACAGCTCGACGACGACCAGGATGCGCTCGGGACGGCTCTCGGCGCTCGTGCCCTCGAGGGCCTGCGCGGTCAGCGCCGCCGACGTCCGGTCGAGCAGCACCGGGAGCCCCGCCGTGAGCCCGATGCCGTACAGGCCCTTCCGCAGGAAGTCGCGCCGCGAGCGCCCACAGCCGTTGAGATGGCGGATAGTCATCGTTCCTCTCTCCACTAGTACGACGAAGTGTCTGCACCGCAGACGACGCGTAACTCCTGCGGGTCGGGCGGCGATGCCGCGACCCAAGCGTCAGACGACGAGTTGCCGCGCCAGGCCCGGCGGTCGACGCGAGCTTGCCGAGCCACTCCTTCGGTTTCCCGCGCGTGGCACGTGGCCCGGTCGATCCCGTACCCGTCCTACGCGAGCTGGTACTCCGGCGCGCTCAGCACGAGATAGAGCAGCGAGCGCAACGCCCCTTCCACCCGCGGGCCCGCCGGCGGCACGCGGTCGCCTCCCAAGTCCTCCCGCAGCCGCTCGACGAGCACCGCGCGGGCGGCGTCCCCGACGGGAACGCGGAGGAACCGCCGCACGAAGTGGTCGACCACGGCCGCGGCCGTGGTGACCTCGGCCGCCGTCACCAGGGCGAACAGGTCCAGGTCGGCGGTTGCCCTCGGAATCGGGATCAGCCGATCGAAGGCCATGACGTAGCCCATGTAGCCGCCGTACCGGGTGTTGTACTCCTCGTCGCGGTCGACGAGGCGGCTCGACTCGGCGTCGCCGCCCTCCTGGGTGGCGGCAGTGATGTTCATGCCCTGCTCGATCCGCCGGCCGACCCGCGCGTAGATGCCGGGGACGTTCCGGTCGGGCGCCCAGAACCCGTCGCGGTCGGGGAACAGGACGCCGCGGAACAGGTTGCCCCGCTCGAGGAGCAGGGCCGGCGTGATCCACGTCCGGCCGCCGGCCCACCCCGCCACGTTGGGGGGGTTGAACAGCGTCTGCCCCAGGCCCGCCGTCAGCCGGTTGAAGTCGGGGATGGTGGGCAGCCGGGTGAGGCCGAGCTTCCGGTAGGTGGAGACCACGAGCTGCACGGGGCTCTTGATCTGCGTCGCCACCGAGGCCGGGCTGTAGAAGTCCCTCGACAGGAAGATCCGCCGGAGCAGGGGGCGCAGCTCGTAGCCGGCCTCGCGGAACGTGTCGCCGAGGGCGGCGCGGGTGGCGGCGTCGAGCTCCTCGCGCACCAGGAACCGGTAGAGCTTGCCGGCGATGAACTCGGCCGTCACCGGCGTCTCGAGGATGATGTCGATGATGTCCTCGCCGTCGAAGGGGCCGGTCCGCCCGAGGAAGGTCTTCTCGCCGAAGTCGTGGTTGTCGGCGTCGAACCGGAACTCCACGCCGTCGTTCGTCCACCCCGTGAACGCGCGGGAGGCCTCGCGGATGTCCCGCTCGGTGTAGTTGCCCACCCCCATCGTGAACAGCTCGAGCAGCTCGCGCCCGAAGTTCTCGTTGGGGTGGTCCTTGCGGTTCTCGCCGTTGTCGAGGTAGACGAGCATCGCGGGGTCGGTGAGGATGCCGACGAGCAGGTCCCGGAAGTTGCCGGCCGCGTTGACCCGCAGCATCTCGTTCTGGCGGTGCATCATGCGGGCGTCCCGCACCTTGCCGGCGCCGGTGGCGAAATGCCCGTGCCAGAACAGCGTGAGCTTCTCCTCGAGGGGCCGGCGGGTCGTCAGCATGCGCTCGCCCCACCACGTCGCGAGCCGCTGGGTCTCGATGGCGTTGGCGCGCAGGCCGTAGAAGAACGTGTTGACGACGGGCTGGAGCCGGCGCGACTCGCCCTCGGGCAGCATCGCCACCCCCATCGACGTCCCCGTCTCGCGCGCGATGCGCACCGCCTCGGCCCGGCTCTTCGGGAACGGGTCCATCCCCGGGTCCCAGATCGGCGAGGACTCGAACGCGGGGGCGGCGCCGTCGACGGCGGCGAACTCGACGAGGGCGTCGACGGCGGCCTCGGGGGTCATCGCGGCCAGCCGCTCGATCTCGGCCGGCGTCGCCCCGAAGCCGGCGCGCTCGACGAGGTGCGCGGCCCGGTCGTAGCTCCAGTCGGCGGCGGTGATGGGCGTCAGGTCGTCGACCCACGCGTCGGGACCCGGCTCGGCAGCCAGGACCGCGGCGGCGCCGAGGGCCGCGGCCAGGGCGGCGGCGACCAGCCAAGCGAGGGGACGAAGCCGCGCGAGGGGACGGAACATCGCCATGCACCAGCATTCCGGCCCCGCGCCGGCGTCGTGGTCGTTGCCCAGCTTCTTCATGACCGATCTCCCAAGCAGGCAAGGCGGACCGAGCGGTCCGCCGTACCGTCTCTCCGCGGCGCGCCGAGCGCGCCGGCCGGCGAGTCTCCAGCCGGCCCGCGGAGCGTTGCCGCGACCCCGTGCATGATACGCCAATCTGCCCTGCGTGCCGCACCCGGGCGGTTGGGGGCGGCGCGCCGTCCCGGTGCCCCGGATCTCGCCCGCCCGGCGGGAGGCGCCCGGAACCCGATTGCGCTCGAGGCCGGATTCGGACGGGCGACCAGGCTCAGGCCGGATCCCGGTGAACGGTGTCGGGGGCAAAGGCCGGCAGGCAGACGGCGACGTACTCCGCCCCGCCGGCCTCGGGACTCGAGTAGCGGATCCACTCCCCGGGCTCGGCCACTATCGCCTGCCCGGCCCGCACGTCGATGACCCCCGCCTCGTGCTCGACCCGCAGCAGGCCGCGAAGCACCACCGTGAACTCGCGGAACTCGGGCCGCTGCCCCGGCTCGATCCACCCCGCGGGAGAGACCATCCGGGCGATGCTGACGTCGTCGTGGGCGGAGTTCACCCGTCCGGCGTACTCCTCGATGCGCTTCGGCAGGTTGCCGGCCGCCTGAACCACGGTGGGGCTCTCTATCAGTCTGGGCATCACGTCGATCGTCCCGGTTCCGTCAGCAGCGAGCTCACGTCCCGCCACAGCTTGTCGAACGAGGGCGCGGCGCGGGCGGCGTCGAGATCGAGGATCACGCCTCTGCCGGCGCGCGCCCCGACGGCGGCCCTGCCGCCGCGGCGGGAAACGGGCCCGGGGCCGGCGGCGGGTCGTCGAGCGCGAAGAAGTCGCGGATGACCGCGCGCAGCGCGTCGAGCGAGGGGGCGGAGTTGATCGCCGTGCGCAGGTGCGAGCCCCGGTCGATGCCCTTCGTGTACCAGGAGCCGAGGGCGCGCAGCTTGTTGACGATCCACCGCTCGCGGCTCGCGGGGTTCCGCCGCCGGGGGCCGACGTGCCGGTCGAGGCCGGCGGTGTGCCGGAAGCCCTCCCGCTCGATCTCGGTCGCCTCGCTCAGCAGCAGGTCGATGTAGGCGAGCAGGAACCTCCCGCGCTCGTGCAGCGACACCGGCGGGGGGGCACCGCCGCCCCACGCGGCCCGCGCCTGGTCGAATATCCAGGGGTTGCGGAGCGCGCCCCGGCCCACGAGCACCCCCGCCACCGCCGTCTCGCGCATCCGCCCCACGAGGTCGCTCGGGGTCACGCAGTCGCCGCTGCCGAACACGGGAATCGACACCCGGCGGGCCACCTCGTCGATCAGCGACCAGTCCGAGCGCCCCGTGTAGGACTGCGCCGCGGTCCGGCCGTGCACGGCCACCGCGGCGGCGCCCACCTGCTCGACCCGCTTCGCGAGGTCGGGCGCGTTGACGTGCTCGCCGTCCCAGCCGGCCCGCATCTTGACGGTGACGGGGATGGACACCGCCCGCGTCATCGCCCCGACGACCTCGGCCGCGTGCTCGGGCGTCCGCATGAGGCTGCACCCCGCATGGTGCTTGGCGATCTTGGGGACGGGGCAGCCCATGTTCACGTCCACGATGTCGGCGCCCATGCCCTCGACGATCTGCGCCGCCGCCGCCATCTTGGCCGGGTCCCCGCCGAAGATCTGGATCGAGACCGGCCGCTCCTCTTCCGTGTACTCGGCGTACTCGAGGGTCCGGTCGATGCCGCGCACCAGACCCTCGGAGCTGACCATCTCGGTCACCACCAGCCCGCAGCCCCCGCCCCGCTTGACGAGGCGGCGGAACGCGGTGTCCGTCATCCCCGCCATCGGGGCGAGGGCGAACGGCGAGTCGAGGGCGACGGGACCGATGCTGACGGGTGGACGCGGCTCGGCGTCCGGCGCGGGGTGGGACATGTCGTTCATCCGGACCGCGACCGAATCGCGGCCCGGAGCCTCGGACGGTCGGGGCGGCTCAGAACCCGGGAGGCGGGGTCCGCGGGCGGGTCAGGCGCTCGTCGTAGATCGCCTTCAGCCCGTCGTCCTTCCACTCGATGATCGCCTCGTTGCGAAGTGTGGTCAGGTAGCGTTCGAGGGCCTCGAGCCGGCGCTCGTTGAACACGCTGTTGACGATCTGCTCGCGCACCTCGTCGAACGGCGTCGGGGCGGCGGCGTTCGACGACTCCAGCTTCAGGATCTGGTAGCCGGCCGGCGTCCGGGCGACCTCGCCCACCTCGCCCACCTCGAGCGCCTCGATGCGGGTGCGGACCTCCGCGGCGAGGTCGCCGAGGGCGATGGGCCCGATGAGGCCGCCGTTGGCCCGCGACACGCCGTCGGACAGCTCGCCGACGACCGCCTCGAACGGCTCGCCGCCGCGCACCCTGTCCAGGGCCGACTCGGCCCGGCTCCGCGCCAGGTTGTCGCGCGCGACGTTGAACGCCCCGCCCTCGGCCGGCACCGTGACCAGGATCTCCCGCAGCATGACGGTGGCGGGCTGGGTGTACTGGCCCAGATTCGACTCGTAGTACTCGCGGGCCTCGACGTCGGTCATCGAGACCCGCCGCAGCACCTGGTCCTGCTGCACCTGCCCGGCCAGCATCTGCTCCTCCATGACCGCGCGCAGCTCGGCGAGGCCGATGCCCTGCTCCTGCCGCAGGGCGACGACGAGCTCCTCGTCGGTCATGTCGTTCTCCTGCTTGATGCCGTCCAGGATCTCCTCGAACTGCTCGTCGTCGAGCGAGTACCCCATGTCGCGCCCGCGCTGCACGAGCAGCATCTGGTCGACGGCGTTCACGAGCACGTCGGGGGTGATCGCCTGCAGCGCCATCTGCAACTCGGCGTCGGTCTGGGGCGGCACCGGGCGCGTGCGCAGGGCGTTGATCTGCGCCTGCTCCAGGTCGGTCTGGGTGATGAGGTCGCCGTTGATCTTCACGAGAATCCGCTGGAACACCACCGCGCCCGGTATGCCCGACGTCAGGGCCTGCGCGGCGGCGGTGGCGGCGCCCGAGAGGACGACGCCGAGAACCAGGAGCGGAATCGCGGATCGAGAGAGGTTTCTTGGCATGGCGGTCACCTTCTTCACGATTCTACCGCCTGCAGCCCGCGCAACTCCACCAGCAGGCCCCCGACACGGGTCAGGAGCGAGGCCGGGCCTTCGCGGTCGCGCCGGGCCCGCTGGAACTCGGCCCGCGAGAACCCCGCCTCGACCTCGCCGCTGCGGGCGCGGGCCGTCCACCACGACGGCGACTCGCGAGGCCCCCGGGCGGCGCCGCCGGCGCGGAGGTCGGCGGTGAGCATGGCCGGCGGCTTCAGGTCCAGGTCCCGTCTCCGCTCGACGAACCGCATGAGCCGCACCGGGTCCACCGTCGTCGTGGTCCTGAACTTCACGACGAGGAGCGAGCCGTTCCGATCGAGCGACTCGATGCCGAGCTCGTCGGCGACGAGGCGGACGCGGCCGTACTCGACGAGCATCGAGATGGAGGGCGGCGCCGGCCCGTAGCGGTCGCGCAGCTCGTCGGCGAGCGCCGACAGCTCGGTCTCGCTGCGGGCCGAGGCGACCCGGCGGTACACGGTCAGGCGCTGGTTGGTCTCGGGGATGTAGTCGGCGTCGATCTTCAGGTCGACGTCGAGGTTGACGGCGGCCCGGACGGCTTCCTCGACCTCCTCGCCCTTCAGCTCGCGGACGGTCTGATCGAGCAGCTTGACGTACATGTCGAACCCCACCGACTCGATGTGGCCGCTCTGCTCGCCGCCGAGGAGGTTGCCGGCGCCGCGGATCTCGAGGTCGAGGGCGGCGACCCGGAACCCGCTGCCGAGGTCGCTGAACTCGCGGATGGCGGCCAGCCGCCGCCGCGCCACCGGCGACAGCGATCCCTCCGGCGGCACCAGCAGGTAGGCGTAGGCCCGGCGGTCGGAGCGCCCCACCCGCCCCCGCAACTGGTAGAGCTGGGCGAGGCCGAACCGCTCGGCGTGGTTCACGATGATGGTGTTGGCGTTGGGGATGTCGAGGCCGTTCTCGATGATGGTGGTGGCCAGGAGCACGTCGTACTCGTGCCGCACGAAGTCGACCATGCACCGCTCGAGCGCGCCCTCCTCCATCTGCCCGTGGCCGACCGCGATGCGCGCGTCGGGGAGGAGACGGGTCAGCAGCTCGCCCATGGCGTAGATGGAGGTCACGCGGCTGTGCAGGAAGTAGACCTGCCCCCCCCGCTCGAGCTCGGTGCGGATGGCGCGGACGATCACCTGCTGGTCGAAGCGCACGACGTTGGTCTGGATGGACTGCCGGTCCTTCGGGGGCGTCTCGATGACCGACATGTCGCGGATGCCCGCGAGCGACATGTTCAGGGTGCGCGGGATGGGGGTCGCGGTCATGGTGAGCACGTCGACCCGCCGGCGCATCTGCTTGATGCGCTCCTTGTGGGCCACGCCGAACCGCTGCTCCTCGTCGACGATGAGGAGCCCGAGGTCGCTGAACCGCACGTCCTTCGAGAGCAGCCGGTGGGTGCCGACGATGATGTCCACCCGGCCCGCCTCGAGATCGGTCAGCGTCTGCTTCTGCTCGGCCCGGGTGCGGAACCGGCTGACGAGGTCGATGCGGACGGGAAACGCCGCGAACCGGTCGGTCAGGGTCTTGTGGTGCTGGAACGCGAGGACCGTGGTGGGGGCGAGGAAGCCGACCTGCTTGCCGTCCATCACCGCCTTGAACGCGGCCCGCATCGCCACCTCGGTCTTGCCGTAGCCGACGTCGCCGCAGAGCAGCCGGTCCATCGACACCGGCGACTCCATGTCCCGGCGGATGTCCTCGATGGCGGTCTGCTGATCCGCGGTGAGCTCGTACTCGAAGGCGTCGTCGAACTCGCGGTGCCAGTGGGCGTCCGGGCTGAACGCGTGCCCGGGCATCGCCTTGCGGGCCGCGTACAGCTTCAGCAGCTCCTCGGCCATGTCGCGCATGGCGCGGCGGACGCGGGTCTTGGTCTTGGCCCACGACGCGCCGCCGAGCCGGTCGAGGGCCTTCGCCGCCCCCGAGTACTTCTGCAGCAGGTCGATCTGCTGCACGGGCACGAACAGCTTGTCCTCGCCCGCGTAGCGCAGCTCCATGAACTCGTGGTGCTCGAGCCCGACGGGAATCTGCTTCAGCCCGACGAAGACCCCGACCCCGTGGTCGACGTGGACGACGCGGTCGCCCGCCTTGAGGTCGCGGAAATCGGACAGGAACGAGCGGGCGGGGCCCGCGGGCCGGCGCTCCCGGACCCGGCGCTCCTCGTCGAAGACGTCCGGCTCGGCGAAGATCTGCAGCCCGGCGTCGGGCAGGCGGAACCCGCGCGTGAGCTGGCCCGTCGCCACCAGGAGGGCGGCGCCGCCGGTCTCCTCCGCGTGGTCGATCGAGAGGGCGGTGAGGTCGTAGTCGGCGAGGAGCTCGATGACCCGCTCGGCCCGGCCCGGGGTGCCCGCGACGAGCAGCGTCGTGTCGCCCCGCTCGCGGCACCGGGCGATCTCGGCCGCCCAGTCGCCGATCCGCCCGTGCATCTCGACCACGGGCTGGCAGGCGACGTGGCGGGCCGCGGACGCCGTGTCCTGGTCCTCCCACAACTGCTCGAGCCGCGGGAGCGACGCGAGCCAGGCGTCGAGGACCGGCCACTCGACGAGCAGCTCCTCCGGCGGCAGCGCCGGGTCGCCCTGGGCCTGCGCGTTCGCGAAGCCCGAGGCGGCCTGCTCGGTGCGCGACTCGATGGCCGCCCGCGAGGCCTCGCCCTCGGAGAGGAAGACGCGGACGCCGGGCACGCGCCGCAGGTAGTCGCGGAGCCAGGCGGAGCGATCGGGCTCGGCGTCCGGGGGTCCGTGCCCCGGCGCCGGCTCGAAGAGCTCGCGCAGGGGGAAGATCTCGGCCTGGTCGAGGGTCTCCGTCGAGCGCTGCGTGGCCGGGTCGAAGCGCCGCAGCGACTCCAGGCTGTCGCCCGCGAACTCCGCCCGGATCGGGTGCTCGTCCCCGGCCGGGAAGAAGTCGACGACGCCGCCGCGCACGCAGAACTGGCCGTGCCCGTCCACCGGATCCTCGGGGACGAACCCGGCGTCGGCGAGCAGATCGCCGAGGTCGGGGGGCTCGAGGAACGCGCCCACGACGAGCCGGGACCCGGCCGCGAGAAGGCGGTCCGGAGGGCTCACGCGGGGCAGGAGCGCCGCCGCCGCCGCCACCACCACCCGCACGGTGCCGGCCGCGAGCCCGTGGAGGGCCCGCCCCCGCGCGGCCGCGACGTCGAAGTGGGGGGCGAGCCCGCGGTACGGATCGACCTCGTGGGACGGGAACGGCAGCACCTGGTGGCGCACCTCGTGGGCCGAGACGGCGGTCAGGCTGCCGAGGAAGAAGCTGGTGTCGGCCACCAGTTGCTCGACGTCGCCGGCGCCGGGGACGATGACCACCACCGGCGCCTCGGTCGCGGCCGCGGCCGACGCGAACCCCTTGGCGGACGCCGACAGCCCCGCCAGGGACCGCGCGGGGCCCCCGAGCCCGGCGCGGGCCGCCGCCGACCTGAACGCGGCCTGGAGCGCGAGCGATGTGCCGGTCACGGGCGGGTGGTCCGTTTCATGGCTGGAGCGGCTCGACGGCCCGATGTCCCCGGCGCATGCGAGCGGCGATGCGTTGCTCCTCGGTCGAGCATGCCCCAATCCCCTCGTCGCACCCGGTCAGGCGGGCGCCTCGGCGATCCGCCGGCGCCTGCGGGCGCGGTGCACCGCGGGGCTCTCATCTCGGGCGGTTGAACCGGATGTTCCCGCTGAAGCGCCAGTCGTGCCGGGGACGGTAGATGCCGACGTCCCTGGTGTCCGACTTCACCCGGAAGGTGTACAGCAGACGATGATAGTCGTACGAGAAGCCGTCGCGCTTGTGCACGGCGACGTCCAGCTTGTAGGTGCCCGCCACCAGGTCGAGACGGTCGACGACGAACGCCACCTCCCCGTCGCCGTCGAGCCGGGTGGGCTCCAGCTCCTCGAGATGGGTGTTCGTGCCGTAGCAGCACACCCCCTCGCTGCTGAAGATGCTGACGCCGAAGGCGAAGTCGGCGACGGGCTGCTCGGCCACGACCCGCATGCGGATGGTCATCGGCTCACCGCTCCGGAACACGTGCGCGGCGCCCTGCCGGCCCTCGAGGGTCACCCGCTCGATCCGCACCGTGCCGGAGCCCCACCGGCCCTCTCTCGCCTTGAACATGTCGGCCGGCGGCTGCTCGCCGGCGGCATCGGGGGCCGTCGCGTCCGGCGAGGCCTCGTCCGCGGCCGCCGGCGGTGACGCCGCCGACGCTGACGCCGCCGGCGATGGAGACTCTCCCGCGGCCGGCGGGGCACCCTCGGCAGGCGGCGACGCCCCCGACGGCGCCGACGCTGACGCCGTCGGGGGCCTCTCCGCGGCGCGCGGCGATTCCCCGGCCGGGGGCGGCCCGGCGGCAGGCGCCGGCGACGACGACGGTGCCTCCCTCGCGCGCGGCGCGTGGTTGGTGGACGCCGGCGCCGTGGCGGGTGGCGCTTCCCCGGCGGGCGCCGGCACCGCGGCGGAAGGCGCTTCCGCGGCAGAAGGCGCTTCCGCGGCGGTCGGAGAAACCGCGGCAGGCGCTTCCGTGGCGGCCGGCGGCGCGGGCGGCGGCGCGCCGGGAACCGCGGGGCCCCGCTGCGCCTTCGCGTCCTCGGCCGCGAGATGCATGTCCTCGGCCTGCGCGACGTCGGCGAGGTACATCTGAACGACGCGTCTCGGGTCGCCGGTCAGGCGCTTCCGCCCCCCGTCGAGCCACACCGCCTCGTCGCAGAAGCGCTCGACCATCGGCAGCGCGTGAGTGACGAGCAGGATGGTCTTGCCCCTGCGCTTGAACTCCGCGAACTTGTCGAGGCACTTCAGGCTGAAGCCCTCGTCGCCCACCGCCAGCACCTCGTCCACGAGCAGGATCTCGGGGTCGACGTGCACCGCCACCGCGAACCCGAGCCGCATGTACATGCCCGACGAATAGGTCTTGACGGGGGCGTCGATGAAGTCCTCGAGCTCGGCGAACTCGACGATCTCGTCGAAGCGCCGGCCGATCTCCCGCCGGGACAGGCCCAGCATGACGCCGTTGATGAACACGTTCTCGCGGCCGCTGATCTCGGGATGGAAGCCCGCCCCCAGCTCGATCAGGGCCGACACCCGGCCGGCCACCCGCACCTGCCCGCCGGTGGGCCGGGTGATGCCCGCGACCAGCTTCAGCAGGGTGCTCTTGCCGGATCCGTTGCGCCCGATGATGCCGCACGTCGCGCCCGCCGCCACCGTCAGCGACACGTCGTCCAGCGCCCGGAACGACTCGTCGGGGCGCAGGTGCCGGACGAGGCTGCCGGTCAGCAGCGCGCTCTTCAGGGTCGCGAACCGCCGCTGGTAGCCGTACCGCCGGTAGACCTTCGAGACGCGTTCGAGGGCGATCGCGGACAAGCCCTACACCTCCTCGGCGAACGAGTCGCGCAGCCGATCGAAGAACCAGTAGCCGAGCAGGAACAGCCCCCCGCTGCCGGCGGCCACCGCGGCCAGCCACCGCCAGTGATCGAACGGGTCCTCGTGGAAGAGGATCTGCTGGTACGAGATCGCGAGGTGCGCGAACGGGTTCAGGTTCATGACCCCCCTGACGCCCTCCGGCACCGTCGACAGCTCGTAGAGGATGGGGGTGGAGAAGAACCAGAGGGTCAGCGCGTTCGCGAGCAGGTCCTTGACGTCGCGGAAGTGCACCGTCAACGCGGCCAGGATCATCGCCAGCCCGAGGGACAGGCAGAGCTGGACCGCCACCACCGCGGGGAACCAGAACAGGTCGGCGAGCCGCACGGGGACGTCGTACCAGACGAGGAAGCCGACGAGGATCGGCAGCCCGAAGACGAAGTGGCACAGGTTCGACGCCACCGCCACCACCGGGAGGATCTCGATCGGGAACACGACCTTCTTGATCAGGTTGCCGTTGACGATGAGGATGTTGGCGCTCTCGTTGAGGGACGAGGAGAACCAGGTCCAGGGCAGGAGGCCGCAGAACAGGAAGACGGCATAGGGCTCGAGGCCGGCGAGATCGCCGCGCGGGATGATGTTGGTGAAGACGAACGAGTAGACGAGCAGGAGCAGGAGCGGATTGACGAAGGACCAGAAGAACCCGAGCACCGACCCGCGGTAGCGGGCCTTGAGCTCCCGGGCCACCAGGATCCGGACGAGACCTCGATAGCGGAACAGCCGGATGAGGTTAGCCAGCATCGAACTCGATCACGACGGCGGTCGCGTTGTCGGGTCCTCCTCCCTCGTTGGCCTCCTCGATGAGGGCGTTGCACACCTCGTCGAGACCGGCGCCGTCCCCCAGGATCCCGCCGATCCGCTCGTCGCTGAGCACCGAGAAGACGCCGTCCGTGCACAGCAGGATGCGGTCGCCCGGCTCCAGGCGCAGCTCCTGGATCTCGACGTCGAGATCGGCGGCCCCGGACAACGCCCGCGTCACCACGTTCCGCCAGGGGTGGCGGCGCGCCGCCGCCTCGGTCAGCGTGCCCGCCTGAATCTGCTCCTCGACCCAGGAATGGTCCCGGGTGAGCCGGGAGATCGCCCCCTGCCGCAGCCGGTAGGCGCGGCTGTCGCCGACGTGGGCGAGGGTGACGGCGGCTTCGTCGACGAGCACCGCGACGGCCGTGGTCGCCATGCCGCGGAGCTCGCGCGACGAGGCGATCCGCGCCGCGAGGCGGCCGTTGGCCATGCAGAACCCGGCCCGCAGGCGGTTCGCGTCGACGCTCTCCCGGGCCTCGAAGGGCACCGGCCAGGTCTGATCCGGCGATACGGTGACGGTGGCCTCGACGAACGCCGCGATGCCCTCGACCGCCACCTGCGAGGCGACCTCGCCGGCGGCGTGCCCGCCCATGCCGTCGGCGACGACGAAGAGCCCGAGGTCGCCCCGGACCAGCAGATTGTCCTCGTTCGTCGACCGGCGAAGGCCCTTGTCGGTGGCGGAACCAGAGAAGACGGGCATGGGGTCCTGTCCATTCCCACGGCGAATCGCCCGTACCACCGCCGCGAACCGGACCGGGGGCGGGAAGCCGGCGGCGGCGCTTCCCGTCCGGCCACGAGGGCGTCGCCGGGAAGACCGCCTAGTGGCGCCCCCTTCTCGTGGCCACCTGAAGCCGGACCAGCGACTTCAGCAGGGAGAGCCGGGCCCGCTCGTAGTCCAGCTCCGCCACCGGACGCTCGAGCCGCTCCCGCGCCCGCTTTACCGCGGCCTCGGCCCGGGTCACGTCGATCTCGTCGCTCGCCTCGGCGATCTGGGCGAGGATGGTGACGCGGTCGGGCAGGACCTCGGCGAACCCGAACGACACCGCGACGTACGAGGTCTCGTCGCCCCGGCGGTACTCGATCTCGCCGACCGTCAGGGTGCTCAGCAGGGGCGTATGGCCGGGAAGGACGCCGAAGGACCCCTCGGCTCCCGGCACCACCACCTCGTCGACCTCCCCGTGGGCGATCGAGCGATCGGGGGTGACGATCTCCAGCGTCAGATGATCGGGTATGGCCACTATGCCGCCTCGCTCTTCATCCGCTCGGCCTTCTCCACCGCCTCCTCGATGCTGCCGACGAGGAGGAACGCCTGCTCCGGCAGCTCGTCGTGCTTGCCCTCGACGATCTCCCTGAACCCGCGGATGGTGTCGGCGATGGGGACGTACTTGCCCTCGAGGCCCGTGAACTGCGAGGCGACGAAGAACGGCTGCGACAGGAACCGCTCGATGCGCCGCGCCCGCGCCACCGCCAGCTTGTCCTCCTCGCTCAGCTCGTCGATGCCGAGGATGGCGATGATGTCCTGCAGGTCCTTGTAGCGCTGCAGCACCTGCTTGACGTCGCGGGCCACGTTGTAGTGCTCGTCGCCGATGATGTTGGGGTCGAGGATGCGCGACGTGGACGCCAGCGGGTCGACGGCCGGATAGATGCCCTTCTCGACGATGGCCCGCGAGAGGTTCGTGGTCGCGTCGAGGTGGGCGAACGTGGTGGCCGGGGCCGGGTCGGTATAGTCGTCGGCGGGCACGTAGATGGCCTGCACCGAGGTGATCGACCCCTGGGTGGTCGACGTGATGCGCTCCTGCAGCGCCCCCATCTCCGTCGCCAGGGTCGGCTGGTAGCCGACGGCGGAAGGCATCCGGCCGAGGAGGGCCGACACCTCGGACCCCGCCTGCGTGAACCGGAAGATGTTGTCGATGAAGAGCAGAACGTCCTTGCCCTCGGCGTCGCGGAAGTACTCGGCGACCGTCAACGCCGACAGCCCGACGCGCTGCCGCGCGCCCGGCGGCTCGGTCATCTGCCCGTAGATCAGGGCGGCCCGCGACTTCTCGCGGTCCTCGATGTTGACGACCCCGCTCTCCTGCATCTCCAGCCAGAGGTCGTTCCCCTCGCGGGTGCGCTCGCCGACTCCGCCGAACACCGACACCCCGCCGTGCTTGAGGGCGATGTTGTTGATGAGCTCCATGATGATGACGGTCTTGCCGACCCCGGCGCCGCCGAACAGGCCGATCTTGCCGCCGCGCAGGTACGGCTCGAGAAGGTCGATGACCTTGATGCCGGTCTCGAACATCTGCAGCTCGGTCGACTGGTCGCTCAGCTTCGGCGCCGGCCGGTGAATCGGCCAGCGCTCCTTGGTCTGCACCGGCCGGTCGGGGAAGTCGACCGGCTCGCCGAGCACGTTGAGCACCCGGCCCAGGGCCTCGGGCCCCACCGGCACCGAGATCGGCTGGCCGAGGTCGACCGCCTCCATGCCGCGCTGCATGCCGTCGGTCGGCTTCATGGCGACCGCCCGGACCCGGTTCTCCCCGAGATGCTGGGCGACCTCGGCGATGACGTCGATGGTCACCCCACCCGCCTCCGACTTGACCTGCAGGGCGTTGTAGATCGCGGGCAGCCGGCCCGGGAACTCGACGTCGATGACCGGTCCGATGATCTGCACGACCTTGCCGGTGCTCCGTTCCGCTGTATCGTTCGCCATGTCTGGAAACGCCCCTCCGACTGTCCTGTCCGTCCGTCCCGGGTCATGGACCCTTCCCCGCCCGACCGTCGCCGCGCCCCCGCGCCGGCCCGGGAATCGTCGCCTGCGGCTCCGATGACCGCCCCGCCAACCCTGTCGGGAGGTCCGCACCGTTCCCCGGCGCAGACGTCCGGCCGCTCGCGGCGAAACCCTCGCTGCTCCCGCTGCAACGCGGGTTTCCCCACCGGGGGTCGCTAGAGCGCCTCGGCGCCGGACACCACCTCGATGATCTCTCTCGTGATCGTCGCCTGGCGCACCTTGTTCATGTAGAGCGTCAGGTCCTCGATCATCTCCGTCGCGTTGTTGCTGGCCGCGTCCATGGCCGTCAATCGGGCCGCGTGCTCGGCCGCCGCCGACTCGAGCAGCGCCCGCCAGAACTGAACCTCGACGTACCGGGGAATCAGGGTGTCGAAGATCTCGTGGGGCGCCGGCTCGTAGAGGTAGTCGGGCAGGCGCTCGCCGTCGCCGTCCTCGGGCTCGAGCCGCTTGATCGGCAGCACCTGGTCCACCACCACCCGCTGCTGCAGCACGCTCTTGAACTCGTTGTAGACGAGCTTGACGCCGTCGACCTCGCCCCCGGTGTACGCCGCGACGACCTCGCGGGCGATCGCCTGCGCGTGGCCGTACTCGAGCTGCGAGAAGATGTTGACGAGCTCGAAGCGGACGTCGAAGCCGCGCCTCTGGAAGAAGTCCCGGCCCTTGCGGCCCACCAGCCCCAGCGAGACGCCCGACCCGGGGCCCGCGGCGATGACGCCGCCGGCTTCCTTGATGATGTTGGTGTTGAACCCCCCGCACAGCCCCTTGTCCGCGGTCACCACCACCACCAGCGTGGGGCGGGGCGGGGCGTCGGGCGGGCGCCGGGCCAGCAGCGGGTGCGCCCCGGCGTCGACGTGGGCGGCGAGGCCGCCGAGCACGCGCTGCATCTGGATCGCGAAGGGCCTTGCGCCGAGGATGCGGTCCTGCGCCCGGCGGAGCCGCGAGGCGGCTATCGCCTTCATGGCCTTGGTGATCTGCTGGGTCGACTTGACCGCGCGAATCCGTCTGCGAAGGTCGAGAAGAGAAGGCACTGGCTGGCTGCTCTCTGCTGGGGGCCGGGGCGCTCGACGGGGCTCAGGCCGCGGCGGTCTTGCGGGCGGCGATGAACTGCTGGGTGAACTCCTCGAGGGTGGCGACGATGCGCGCCTTCAGGTCGTCGTCGATCACGGCCCGCGCCGCGAGATCGGCGAAGAGCGCCGGCTCGCGCGCCTCGACGAACTGATAGAGCTCGGTCTCGTACTGCCCGACGTGGTCCTCGTGGACCGCGTCGAGATGGCCGTTGGTGCCGGCGTACACGATGAGGACCTGCCGCTCGACCGGCAGCGGCGCGTACTGGCCCTGCTTCAGCACTTCGACCAGCCGCTTCCCGCGGTTCAACTGGTCCTGCGTCGACTTGTCCAGATCGCTGGCGAACTGCGCGAACGCCGCCAGCTCCCGGAACTGCGCGAGGTCGAGGCGCAGGGTGCCCGCCACCTGGCGCATCGCCTTGACCTGCGCCGACCCGCCGACCCGCGACACCGAGTTGCCGACGTTGATGGCGGGGCGCACGCCCTGGTGGAACAGGTCCGACTCGAGGAAGATCTGCCCGTCGGTGATCGAGATGACGTTCGTCGGGATGTACGCCGACAGGTCGCCGGCCTGGGTCTCGATGACCGGCAGCGCCGTCAGCGAGCCCGCCCCGAGCTCGTCGCGCATCATCGCGGCCCGCTCGAGCAGGCGCGAGTGCAGGTAGAACACGTCGCCCGGGTACGCCTCGCGCCCCGGCGGGCGCCGCAGCAGGAGCGAGATCTCGCGGTAGGCCTGGGCGTGCTTCGAGAGGTCGTCGTAGATGCACAGCGCGTGCTTGCCGTTGTCGCGGAAGTGCTCGCCCATGGCGCAGGCGGAATACGGGCTCAGGAAGAGCAGCGGGGCGGGGTCGGCGGCGGCCGCCGCGACGACGATGGTGAACTCCATCGCGCCCGCGTCCTCGAGGGTCTTCACGACCTGGGCGATCGTCGACTGCTTCTGGCCGATGGCGTTGTAGATGCAGACCACGTCCTGCCCGCGCTGGTTCAGGATGGTGTCGACGGCGACCGCGGTCTTCCCGGTCTGCCGGTCGCCGATGATCAGCTCCCGCTGCCCCCGCCCGATCGGCACCATGGTGTCGATGGCCTTGAGGCCGGTCTGCAGCGGCCGCTTCACCGGCTGCCGGTCGACGACGCCGGGGGCGATCCGCTCGACCGGGGAGGTCGCCGTCGTCGCGATGGGGCCCTTCCCGTCCACGGGCTGGCCGAGCGCGTTGACCACGCGCCCGAGCATCGCCTCGCCGACCGGCACCGAGATGATGCGCCCGGTGCGCTTGACGGCGTCTCCCTCCCGGATCTCGGTGCTCTCCCCGAGCAGCACCGCGCCAACGCCCTGCTCCTCGAGGTTGAGGGCCATGCCGAAGACCCCGCGGGGGAACTCGAGCATCTCGGTCGCCATGACCCCCTCGATGCCGTCGATCTGGGCGATGCCGTCGCCGACCGACACGACGGTGCCGACCTCGGCCACGTCGACCGCGACGTCGTAGCCGCCGATCTGCTCGCGAATGATCTTCGTTATCTCGTCCGCCTTGATGGTCATCGCAGAAGCTCTCGTCCTGGGTGTTCCGGTCTCCGCCGGCGTGTGGCCGTGTCCCCGATTGAAAGGAGTTGCCTGGATGGAGCCGCCCGCGTCATCGCTCGAGGAGGGTCTGCCGCATCCGCTCGAGATGCCGGGCGACGCTGCCGTCGTACACCGTCGAGCCGATCCGGGTGACCACTCCGCCCAGAATGTCCGGATCGACGAGCGTCGTGATCCGCACGTCGCCCGCGCCGGCGGCGGCGAGCCGCTGCCGCACCTCGGCGTCCTGGGCCGGGCTGAGGGGCTGCGCGGTCGTCACCTCCGCGTCGACGACCCCGAGGTGCTCGAACACGCGGGCCCGGTAGAACCGCAGGATGTCCGGCAACAGGGCCAGGCGCCCGCGGTCGGCGAGCACCGTCAGCAGCCGGGTGACGGTCGGCGAGACGTCCCGCAGGCGGTTCCGCAGATCGTTGATGATGGCCCGCTTCTTCGGCGGCTGCACCGCCGCCGCGAAGAGCACGCGCCGCAGCCCCTCGTGCTCTTCGACGAGCCGGGCGAACAGATCCAGATCGGATTCGGCCTTCCGGAGGTCGCCGCTCTCGAGATTGACGTCGAAGAGTGCGCGGGCGTAGCGCACAGCCGCCGTGCGATTCGTCATGGTTGGTCGGGTGGCCGGCTCGAGCGCGAGCCGGACCGGGGGCGCGGTCCGCAAGACCGCCGGCCCGCGTCACCGTTCATCCGAGCTGCCCGTTCGGACGCGCCGAGCCGGGCGAGCTCGGCCTGCACGAAAAACGGGGAATCCGCCAGACCCATGGCCGGCCGGATCCGGCCGTCGCGACCCTCGCGGAAGCGACCCGTGGCGCCGGGGACACACTGGTCAGAGCGCGGCTCTCAACGCACAAACGGCCCATTCTAACATCCCGCGGGGCGGCGGCCAAGGGCTCCGACGCCTCGACGCCTCCGGGTGCAACGACGTCGTTGCGAGATGGCTGTCCCGGCACTGATCGGGCCGGGGACCCCGATGTCGTTCGCGGCGGCGTCCCGCTGGTCGCGCACCCGACGCCTCCCCCGGCACTGGTCAGGCCGGGGACCCCGACGTCGTTCGCGGCGGCGTCCCGCTTCTGGTCGTGCACCCGACGCCTCCCCCGGGACGTACGGCGCCACCGCCCGGGGGCCGGGGCCAGATGGCGGCCGGGGCGGCCGGGCACACGGGGCCGGTCGTGGGCCCGTTCACGCGTCGGTGAGGCGCTCGAAGAGGCGCTGCAGCTCGTCCTCCGAGGCGAAGTCGATCTCGATGCGGCCCTTGCGCCCCTTCCTGACGATGCGCACGCGCGTGCCGAGGACGACCCGCAGGCGGTCCTGCGCCGCCTGCGTATGGACGTCGACCGGCGCCGTCTTCGGGCCCGGCGCCGGTGGCGGGGCCGCGAGCTTCTTGACGAGGGCCTCGGTCTCGCGCACGGAGAGGCCCGCGGCCACGACCTCGCGGGCGGCGCGGCGTTGCGCGTCCGCTTCGGCCAGGCCCAGCAGCGCGCGCGCGTGGCCCATGGCCAGCGCGCCCGACGCCACGTCCGCCTGCACCTCCGGCGGCAGCAGCAGCAACCGGGCGTAGTTGGCGACGGTGGCGCGGTCCTTGCCGATGGCCCCGGCGACCTCCTCCTGGGTCATCCCGCGCTCGTCGATGAGCCGGCGGTAGGCCTCTCCCTCCTCGATCGGATTGAGGTCCTCGCGCTGCAGGTTCTCGACGAGGGCCATCTCCAGCAGCTTGTCGTCCCGCACGTCGCGCACCACGATGGGCACGCGCAGCAGACCCGCCATCTGCGCCGCCCGCCACCGGCGCTCGCCGGCGACGATCTCGAAGCGGTCTCCGTCCATGCGGCGGACCACGATCGGCTGGATGACGCCGGTCGCGCGGATCGACCGGGAGAGCTCCTCGAGCTTCGGCTCGTCGAGGACCGTGCGGGGCTGGGCGCGATTGGGAGAGAGCCGGTCGAGGTCCACCTCGGCCCCCTGGGGGGACGGGGCCGGCGCCGTCTCGGGAATCAGGGCGCTCAGCCCGCGCCCCAGGGCACGTCGTGTCTTGGCCATCCGGAATCGCTCCTGCCCGCCTTCCCGTCTGGATGGTCGCCGGTCGTCACCCTTCGACGCCGGCGCGAGCCCGCCTCTCACAACCGGGCCTCCGGCTTCGCCGGCAGGCCCCTCCCCGCCGCCCCCGCGCGGGCCCCGGCCATCTCGCGCGCCAGGGCCAGGTACGCCGCGGACCCCGTCGACCTCACGTCGTAGAGAATCGCCGGCAGACCGTGGCTGGGCGCCTCTCCCAGCCGCACGTTGCGGGGAATCACCGTGCGATACACCTTCTCCCGGAAATGCGCCCGGACGTCGCCGGACACCTGCTGGCCCAACCGGGTCCTCGAGTCCGCCATGGTCAACAGCACCCCCTCGAGCTCGAGCTCCGGATTCAGCCCCGCCCGCACGCGGCTCATCGTCTTCCTCAGCTCGGTCAGCCCCTCGAGGGCGAAGTACTCGCAATTGAGCGGTATCAGCACCGAATGGGCGGCGACGAGAGCGTTCAGCGTGAGCAGGCCCAGAGACGGGGGTGTGTCGATGAAGATGTAGTCGTAACGCTCGACGGCAGCGCGCAGCAGAGGACGAAGGCGGCTCTCTCGCCGCGGCATCCCCACCAGCTCGACCTCGGCCCCGGTCAGATGATGGTCGGTCGGAATGATCCTGAGGCCGGTGACCTGCGTGTCGAGCGCGAGATCCTCCACGGCGGCCGCGCCCGACGTCAGGGCGTGGTAGATGCTGCGCCCCTCGCCGGACTCGTCCCTGAGCCCGAGGCCGCTCGTGAGATTCGCCTGCGGATCGAGGTCGACCACGAGCACCCGCTGATCGCCCATGGCGAGAGACGCGGCGAGATTGATGGCCGTGGTCGTCTTGCCGACGCCCCCCTTCTGATTGGCGATCGCGATAATCCTGCCCATCGGCAACCGGCGCTATCTTCTGGCAAACGACCTAAACACCAAGCCACGCTGAACCACTGCAAGATGGTACCGCGATGCCAGCGTTCGGGACAACCCGATGGACCCTCGCGTCGCCGAGGGCCCAGGCTTCCGGGCCGCACGACGATGGAGGTTCCCCACGCGGAACCTCGGCTTCCCACGCGGAACCTCGGCTCAAGGGGACGCAGGCGGAAGCGCCGCCTCCATCTCGTCGATGATGGCCTGCGCCGCACCTGTCCGGTCGGCCGCGTTCAGGATGGGCCGGCCCACGACCACGTAGTCCGATCCCCAGCGAACCGCCTGGGTCGGCGTGGTCGAGCGCTTGTGATCGTCCCGCGTCGCGCCCGCCGGACGGATGCCCGGGCTGACAATCAGCACGCCCGTCTCCCGCGGCCAGGCTTCGCGGCACCGTCGAATGGTCTCGCCGGAGGCGATCATGCCGTCGCACCCGTGATCGATGGCTTCCCGGGTCCGGGTGATGATCCAGTCGTTCAGCGTGACGCCGCGTGCCGCCTCGGCCGGGGCGATTCGGGAGAAGTCGCCGGTATCGAGGCTGGAAACGTAAGGAACGGCGAGGAGCGCCGGCCACCGGCTGCCGCCTTTCGCGTCGCGGGCCATCGCGATGTCCCGCGGCTGCATGTTCTGGTGAAGGGTCAGGAACCGGATGCTCGGATCGCCGTGCAGGTCGCGAACGACATCCGCCACCGTGTTGCCGATGTCCGGCACCTTCAGGTCGACGAAGATCCGCTTCCCGTCGCCGGCGATCCTCTCCCACAGGGCGGCAAGGCCCCGGGCCCGCAGCCCCGCCATGAGCAGCCGCCAGCCGATCTTGTACGACTTGACGTTCGACAGCTCGTCGACGACGGCGTGCGCGGTCTCGACACTCGGAACATCCAGGGCGACAATCAGGCGGTCTTCACCGGTCAAGTCTCTCTCCTTTGCGGCCGGCCCTCTCGGGTGCCTCGGCGATCCGAGGCGGTTACGGGGAACGATGTTCATAATCTACACGACACTGCGACACCGACCCGGGAACGTCCTCGAAGCCGCGACTCCGATTGCCTGACCACCAGGAGCACCATGTTCCACGTGGAACACCCGCACGCCGCGGCCATCGGGGCGGGGCGGCCGACGCCCCACCGCTGGACGACGACGCGGACCGGGCTCCAAGACTGCGACTCCGACCGCAAACGCCGTCGAAGCCGCGACCGCCGAAATGCCTGGCCACCCACAGCGCCATGTTCAAGCCGAGACCTCGAACGCCGGCAGCGTCATGTTTCACGTGGAACATCCGCACGCCGGCGGCCCCGCGACCGGGGACCGGGGTACCCGACGCCCACGGCTGGCCGACGGCGCCGAGCGGGCTGCGATAGAGACGCTGGTCGCGTTGCGACATGGCCCCCCTGCCGGTGCCGCCGACGCCGGCGCCGGCGGCACCGGGCACTCCACCAATCCTCCTGGCGCCGGCGCCGTTCTGCGGCCCCAGGCTCTCGCCATCCGATGACGACTCCCGGAACCGAACCGCGCCAGGTGGCCGACCGCATCGCCCGGTGCGCTAGCCGGGCAAGGCTGGAGATCGACTCCCCTCTCCGGGAAGCCCTCGCCGCCTACGTCGACCTCCTGATGCGCTGGAACCGGCGCATCAACCTGACCGCGCTGACCGCCGACGAGGACGGCATCGACAGGCTCGTCATCGAGCCGCTCGTCGCCGCGCAACATCTGCCGAGGCACGACGCCGTCGTCACCGACATCGGATCCGGAGGGGGGTCTCCGGCGGTCCCGATGAAGCTCGCCGTCCCGTCGGTGCGCCTGCGCATGGTGGAATCGAGAACGAGAAAGGCGGCGTTCCTGCGCGAGGTCGTGCGCCGGCTCGCGCTGGAGGACACGACGGTGGAGGCCTGCCGGTTCGAGGAGCTGGCCGACCGGGAGGAGCTCGCCGCGCAATCCGATGTCGTGAGCGTCCGCGCGGTCCGGACCGGTGCTCGGATGCTGGGCCGGATCGAACCTGTGCTCAAGACCGACGGCGTCGTCTTCCTCTTCGGGAGAACCCGCGCGGGGGTCGACGCCGTCCCCCCACCCTGGCGGGTGGACGGCGTCCATCCGCTGCTGGGTCGGAGCCGCCTCCTGGTCCTCCGGAAGCACCGCCGCGGCTGACGTGCGACGCCGGCCGCCGGACGAATCGGCCCGCCCACACCCGCCGCCCGCGTCAGGAGTCCGCGGGGTGGAACGGCGCTGCCGACTCCGGGGCGGTCGGCCGGGCGCCCAACGGAACCGAAGGCGACGATGGCCGGGCGAGGCGGCGCTCCCCGACCTCGGCCTCCCCGTCGCCGGCACGGCGGCCGCTCCACCGCTTGACGTAGGCCCCGAGCACCGCGACGGCGGCCGGGGTCACGCCGGGAATGCGGCCGGCCTGTCCCAGGGTCGCGGGCCGGGCCGCACCCAGCCTCGAAACGACTTCCGTCGACAGTCCCGGTACGTCGGCGTAGGGGAAGCCGGCCGGGATGAGCCGCCCCTCGTCCTTCGCCGATCGGGCGATCGTGGCTTCCTGCCTGCGCAGGTATCCTTCGTACTTCACCGCCGTCTCCACGCTCGACCGCTCCGCCCCCGCGGCGTCCTCGCCGATCTCGAGCGCCACCACCCCCTGCTCGGCCAGCGAGGCGAGGCTGACTTCCGGCCGCCGTAGCACCCGGGTGGCGGCGACGGTGCGGTCGCCCTCCCGGACGCGCGCCACCCGCACCCGGGCCAGGTTCCCCTCGAACCTCGTGCGACGGTCGCGGAAGCGGTCCCATCGCCCGTCGTCCACGAGGCCGACCTCGCGGCCGCGCGGGGTCAGGCGCAGGTCCGCGTTGTCGATGCGCAGCAGCAGGCGATGCTCCGCCCGCGACGTGAACATGCGGTACGGCTCGAGACACCCCCGGGCCGTGAGGTCGTCGACCATGACCCCGATGTAGGACTCGCCCCGCCGCAGCACCCAGCCGCTCTCACCGCGGGCGCGCCGGGCCGCGTTGACCCCCGCCACCAGACCCTGACCCGCCGCTTCCTCGTATCCCGAGGTGCCGTTGATCTGTCCCGCGAGATAGAGCCCCGCGACCTTCCGGGCCTCCAGGGTCAGCCCCAGCTCCGTCGGCTGGATGAAGTCGTACTCGACCGCGTAGCCCGGCCGCAGCATGACCGCGTCCTCCAGCCCCGGCAGGGCCGCGATGATCTCCTGCTGCACGTCTCGCGGCAGGCACATCGAGCAGCCGCTGACGTAGATCTCGGGCACGTCCAGCCCTTCCGGCTCCAGGAAGACCTGGTGCCGCTCCCGGTCGGGAAACCGCATCACCTTGTCTTCCAGCGACGGACAGTACCGGGGGCCGATGCCGGTGATCCGCCCGTTGTAGAGCGGCGACCGGTCCCGGTTGCGGCGGACCAGCTCGTGCACCTCGGGCGTCGTATGGACGATGTGACAGCAGATCTGGCGGCGTGCGATGACGCCGCTCAGGAACGAGAACGGCACCGGGGGGCGGTCTCCCGGCTCTTCCTCGAAGCGGCCGAAGTCGATGCTGGCGCGGTCGAGCCGCGGCGGCGTCCCCGTCTTCAGCCGCCCCCACGTCAGGCCCAGGCGCTTCAACGACTCCCCCAGGACCCGGGACGCCGGCTCGCCGACCCGGCCCGCCGAGCGCTGCTCCGGGCCGACGTGGATCAGCCCGTTCAGGAACGTCCCCGTGGTCACGACCGCCGCACGGCAACCGATGCGGGCGCCGTCTTCGAGCTCGACGCCGACCACGCGTGCGTCCTCGACCACGACGGCGCCGACCCGACCGACGACCCAGTCGATGTTGGGCTCCCGTTCGAGTCGCGACCGCATCCACGCGCCGTAGCGGCGTTTGTCCGCCTGCGCCCGCGGCGACTGCACGGCGGGGCCGCGGCTGCGGTTCAGCAGCTTGAACTGGATCGCGGTGGCGTCGATGGCCTCGCCCATCAGGCCGCCGAGGGCGTCGATCTCGCGCACGAGGTGGCCCTTGGCGGTGCCCCCGACGGCGGGGTTGCAGGGCATCTGGCCCACCGTCTCGCGCGAGAGCGTGCAGAGCCCCACCGCGCAACCCAGGCGGGCGGCCGCGTGCGCCGCCTCGATGCCGGCGTGTCCGGCCCCGATGACGATGACGTCGTGATCCGTTGTCATGGCTCGCTCGACGACCGTCGGCGCCGCCCTCCCGGGCACGCACGACCCGGGCCCTCGGCCCCGACGGGTCCCGTCGTCAGTCCGCCCCGCGCGGCGAACGACTACTTTCCGATGCAGAAACGCTCGAAGATGTGCTCGAGCACGTCGTCGGGCGTCCGCTTTCCGGTCAGCTCCTCCAACGCCCGCCGCGCCCGCTGCAGGTCCTCGAGCACGAACTCCTCGGCCGCTCCCTGCTCCGCCGCCGCCGCCGCCGCCGCGAGGGCCGAGCCCGCCCGCTCGAGCAGCTCGATGTGCCGGATGTTCGCCACCATCGGGGTCTCCCGGGTCGCGGCCTCCCCCGCCAGCACCCGCCGCAGGTCGTCCCGCAGCCGGCCGAACCCCTCGCCGGTGAGCGCCGAGACCTCGACCGCGTCCCCGCCCGGGGGCAGGGCGACCGGCGGCGACCAGGCGGCCGGGCGATCGATCTTGTTCACGACCACCACCCGCGGCGACGACGACGTCTCCCGCAGCACGTCGCGGTCGTCTCCGGCGAGCGGCACCGACCGGTCGAGGACCACGAGGCAGGCGGCGGCCGAGCCCAGGGCCCCCCGGGCCCGCGACACCCCCTCGGTCTCGACCGGATCGCCGGTCGCGCGAATGCCGGCGGAATCGACGAGGCCGACGGCGAGGCCCGCGAGATCGAGGGTCTCGGTCACGAGGTCGCGGGTGGTGCCGGGCACGGGGGCGACGATGGCGCGCGACGAGCCCAGCAGCCGGTTGAAGACGCTCGACTTGCCCACGTTCGGGCGGCCGAGGACGACCACCCGGCACCCTTCCCGGATCAGCCGGCCGGCGGCGGCCCCGTCCAGCATGGCCTGCACGCGTTCGCGCAGGTCGCCGATGCCGCGCGCGACCTCCGAGGTCTCGATGAAGTGGTAGCCCTCCTCGGGGAAGTCGAGCGACGCTTCGAGCCGCGCCGTCAGGTCGAGCAGCCGCCGGTCGAGGTCGGCGATGCGATCGGTGACCGTGCCTTCGAGCTGGTCGAACGCCACGCGGGCCTGAAGCGGGGTGACGGCATCGACGAGGTCGGCCACCGCTTCCGCCTGCACGAGATCCACGCGGCCGTGCAGAAAGGCCCGGAGGGTGAACTCGCCCGGGTTCGCCAGGCGGGCCCCCGACCGGCAGGCGAGCGCGACGATCTGCTCCAGGAGCACCGGGCTGCCGTGGGCGCAGATCTCCACGACGTCCTCGCCGGTGTACGACCCCGGCCCGGGGAAAGACGTCGCCACCACCCGATCGATGGCGGTCGCCGCGTCGCCCTCGCGCATGACGAGGCGCGTCACCGTCGCGCGGCGCGGCTGGAGGGACCGCGGGGCGTCCAGCAGCGCGCGGGCGACCGCGGCGGCTTTCGACCCGCTGATGCGCACCATCCCGAGCCCGCCGCGGCCGGGCGGCGTCGCGACGGCGACGATCGTGTCGTCGGGAGCGAACATCGGGGGTGGGCCGGCGGCGGCGGCGACGGCCCGGGCGCCGGGCCGCTCACGGCCGGCGCGCGACCGAG
This sequence comes from Vicinamibacterales bacterium, assembly GCA_965204675.1. Classification (GTDB taxonomy): domain Bacteria; phylum Acidobacteriota; class Vicinamibacteria; order Vicinamibacterales; family UBA8438; genus JAJEEA01. The sequence continues at coordinate 1,127,340 of OZ242003.1, read as the reverse complement.
ATCAACACCGTCTTCAGGAACGCGTCGCCGATGCTCTCCGAGGACACGTTCGGGTCGTCCGCAACCGCCAGGTGCACGATTCGCCGGGCATACGGGTTCAGGGGCCCGATCTCCTGGGTCTCGCCCGTCCTGAGGGCCTTCTCGGCAAGCAGGACCGCCGTCTGTCGAAGCTCTTCGTCCTTGCCCTTCCGATAGTCCAGGCAGTCGACGACGATGCGCCCCTTCCCGTGCTCGCCCCGGAAGGCCGCGTTGACCACATGCTGAAGCGCGTCGAGGCCCTCACCCTTGCGGCGCAGCAGCACCTCGCCGTTGTCCCCTTTCAAGGTGACGCGGGTCCCGTCCTCCAACGGCGTGCACTCCGCCTCCAGCGGCAGACCCAGCGCGGCCGCCACCGCCTCCACGAAAGCCGCCATCCGTGCATCGAGATCCGCTGCCACGCCAACCTCCCGGTCGTTGCCGCGATTTGTCGCGACGGCCGGGTTCGTCCGCGGCCGGGGCCGTCCCGGCGCGGACCGCCAGTCCGCCTACCGACCCTTGCCGCGCGAGCGCCGCGATCCCCTGCCCGCCCGCGCCGCCTTCGACCCCGAGCGGCCTCTGGCCTGACGGTCCCCGCCGGCCTCCCGCGGGGGCTCGGCCGCGGGCGTCTCGGCCGCGGCCTTCTTGACCTGCCGCTCGGCGGGGGGACGCACCTGCTTCACCCGCGGCGGGCCCGCGATGCGGTTCGTCACCACCGTCTGCCCGATGCCCAGCACGTTGCTCGTCAGCCAGTAGATGACCAGCCCGCTCGGCGCCCACAGGAACATCACCGTGAAAAGCACCGGCATGAGGGTCATGATCCGCTGCTGTTCCGGGCTGGCCGCGCCGGCCGGCTGCAGCCGCTGCTGGTAGACCATGGACGCGCCCATGATCAACGGCGTCACGTAGAAGGGATCCTGCACCGACAGATCGTCGATCCAGCCCAGGAACGGCGCGCCCCGCAGCTCGACCGCCATGGACAGCAGCCGGTAGAAGGCGATGAGGATCGGCATCGTCAGCAGCATCGGCAGGCACCCGCTCGCGGGGTTCGCGCCGTGCCGACGATAGAGCTCCATCACCTCCTGGTTCATCTTCTGCCGCGCCGGATCCGTCGTCTTGAGACCGGCGTACCGCGCCTGGATCGCCTTCATCTCCGGCTGCAGCTCCTGCATCTTGCGCATGGAGACCACGCTCTTGTGGCGCAGCGGGAAGATCACGATGTTGATGAGCACCGTCAGGAGGATGATCGACCACCCGTAGTTGCCGACGAACCCGTGGATCCACTTCAACGTCCGATGGAGGGGAACGACGATGACCGACAGGAACCCGAAGTCGATGGCCCGCACGAGGTCCGGGTGCACGGCCGCGAGGAGGTCGAAGTCCTTCGGGCCGATGAAGAACGGTATCCCGCCGGCACCCGCCTCCAGGGAGATCTCGTACTCGACGAGATCGTGCTCCAGCTCGATCACCGAGAGCGGCCGGTAGTCGACGCGGCTGGCCTGCGCGCCGGGCAGGGCGACGGACAGGAAGTAGTGGTTGTCGACGCCGGCGAAGTCGAACTGCCCCTCGTAGCTCGGCCGCTCCGGCACGTCCGCCGGCAAGGTCCGATACACGTCGAGGTCCTGCGCCAGCCCGTCCTCGATGGGCCGGCCGTACAACACCGTCGCCGGCAACTGCTGAAACACGAACCACGAGGTATCGGCGCGGACCCCCCCGAGACCCGGGCCCCAGGCCGTGGTCGTGGGCTGGATGCCGTCCGCCGTCGTGACCTCGGCGTCGAACTCCAGGACGTACGGCTGGTCCGGCGACGGCTGGAAGCGGAACGTCTTCCGGACCCGCAGACCCGAGCTGTCCTCGTACTCGAAAGCGAGCGCCTCGGCTTCCGGGCCGAGCCGCAGGCGGTCGGCCGACGGCCGGAACAGGGCGTCGTCCAGACGCGCCGTCAGATCCGGTCTTCCCGGCACGAGCAGCGAGAAGGGCCTCGAACGGCCCGCCGCCACCTCGGGCATCGCCAGCTCGACCGGATCCCCGTTGTCGTCGACATAGTGCTTCAGCTTCCAGCTCACGAGCTCGGCGCCGCGGTTGTCGAACTCCGCGAGCACGAAGTCGCTCTCCACGACGACGGTGCGCTGCCGGTCGTCCGCAACGACCGGGACCGGGGCGACCGCCGGCGAGCCGGTCGCCGGCGGGGGATCGGCGGCCGGGGGCGCCGCCGCCCCCGGCGTCTCGACGGCCGCGGTGCGGGCGGCGGTTGCTCCCGGAAGCCCGGGGCTGCCGGCGGTCTCCGCGACCGGTTCGCCCGGCACGCTCTCGACCACGGGCGGGGGACCGATCCACTGCTGGTACAGCACCAGGACCAGGAAGGACAGCGTGACCGCGAGAAGGACTCGGCGCTCCATGACAGATCAGACGTCCGGCCGTGACGCCGCGGGTGGTCCTGCCGGCGTGGCGCAACCGCCGGCCGGGGGCACCGGATCCACGCCGCCGGGGTGGAACGGGTGGCAGCGGCACAGGCGCTTGGCAGTGAGCCAGGCCCCGAGAAGGCTGCCGTGACGCCGGAACGCCGTCTCGGCGTAGCGCGAGCACGACGGCTCGAAGCGACAGGCCCCGGTGAACAGGGGACCCAACACGACCCGATAGAGTTTCAGCAGGACCGCCGACAGGGCGATCAACCCGCGGTCCACCTGCCGCCACGCGGCACCAAGGAGTCTCACGCCACCCTCATCGCCGGATCCGGGTCCGGAGCTGGCGGAGCAGGGTCCGGTGGTAGTCGCCCTGCAGCAATCGAAACGGGGCATCGGGGAAATCCCGGAAAGGCAGCACCACGAGGTCGGTCACCGGGGTTGGCTTCTCGTGGCGGAAGAGCTCGCGTACCAGGCGCTTGATGAGATTGCGCCGCGCCGCGTTCCCCAGGCGGCGGGGCGCGACGATGCCCAGGCGGCTGCAGCCCTGCTCACCGGGGAGGCCGATCAGCGTCATGTAGCGTCCCCGTGTTCGCATGCCGCGCCGCTGAATCCGCAGGAAGTCCCGACGCCCGCGAATCCGCTCTTCCCGCGCCAGCGTCCGGGTCGCAGCCGTCACCGGCCCCCGCGCACTCGCCGCCCCTCGCCTCTGGCCGGCTAGTGGGAGACCGTCAGGCGGTGGCGGCCCTTCGCACGGCGGCGACTGAGCACCCGCCGGCCCGCCGGCGTGCTCATCCGGGCACGGAATCCATGGGTCTTCTTGCGGTGGCGCCGATTGGGTTGAAAGGTGCGCTTCATCGAACCGGGTTCCTCCGTTCCTGCGGCAACCTTTTACACTAGGTCGTCCCTCCCGCATTGTCAAGAATCGCGCCATTCCCCCGGCGTTTCGAGGTTGTTGAAATCCTGCCCGTTTCCCGGCCTCGGGAAGCGCCCGGAACCCCATCCCGGCCCCCGTTTTCAGCACCCGTGACCGTCCCGTTCGCGCGCCTCCCGAGGCGTTTTCCACACCTGTGGAAAACGGTATGGAAAATCGGTATCTCATGGAGATTTCCCGCTCCGTGGCGTCGAACGTCGTCGCGTGAAATTCGACAAACCCCCTGTTTTCAAATACTTGAAGACTCAACCGCGATCCGACGGAAACGCCGATCCCGACGGAGCCGCCAGTCCGCGACACCGCCCGACCCGCCTCGGGAGAGCCTTTCCCCGGACCGATCGCGGCCCCCGCAACCCCGTCTCACGGATTCCGAAACGCTCCTCGATGATCGAGGATTCCGACATCCGACCGGCTGTGGTATGGTGTCCGTCTTTGCTGCTCCCCGCGCCTCTCCAGGCAGCGATCGGTGTCCGCACGGAGGCGCTCAACCGCAACGTTCCAACGGACGGTAACACGGTCATCCCCGCTGACCGGGTCGCACGGCGTACCCGACGCGAGTGGCGCCCATGTCGAGCAACCTCTGGGACGAGATCCTGGCGCGTGTCGAGAACAAGGTCAGCCGGTACATCTTCCACACCTGGTTCAAGCCCACGCGGTTCATCGAGAACGACGACAACGCCGTCACCGTGCTGGTTCCCAACGACGGCTTCAAGCAGTGGTTGACCCGCCACTACGCCGGGGTCATCAGGGAGGCCGCCGACGAGCTGGGCCGCCCGGGGACCACCATCTCGCTGATCACCGACGATTCCGCGCCGCCGCCGGCCGCCGCGGACCGGCACGCCCCGGCCTCGCCGAACCCGCCCGAACCCGCCCCCCGACCGCCGGCGCAGCACCAGCAACGCTACACCTTCGAGGAGTTCGTCGTCGGACCGTCCAACCAGTTCGCCCACGCCGCCGCCCGCGCCGTCGCCGAGGCCCCCGCGCGGTCCTACAACCCGCTGTTCATCTACGGCGGCGTCGGCCTCGGCAAGACGCACCTGATGCACGCCATCGGCGAGTACCTCGACGTCCACTCGCCGCAGTCCACCCGCACCTACATCTCGTCCGACCGCTTCATGAACGAGATGATCAACGCCATCCGCTTCGACCGCACCATCGACTTCCGGGCACGGTACCGCAGCACGGACATCCTGCTGGTCGACGACATCCAGTTCCTCGCGAGCCGCGAGGGCACCCAGATCGAGTTCTTCCACACGTTCAACTCGCTCTACGACGCCCAAAAGCAGATCGTCATCAGCAGCGACTGCGCGCCTCACGAGCTGCAGTTCCTCGAGGAACGGCTCCGGTCGCGATTCGAGTGGGGGCTGACGGTCGACATCCAGCCTCCGGATCTCGAGACCCGGGTCGCGATTCTCAAGAAGAAGGCCGAGCACCTGGCCCCCGCCATCCCCATCGACGACGACGTGGCGCTCTACATCGCCGAGCGGATCAAGTCGAACATCCGCGAGCTCGAGGGCTCCCTGACCACTCTGATCGCGCGCGCCTCGCTGTGGCGCCAGAAGATCTCCCTCTCGCTGGCCCAGGAGGTCCTGCCCAACCTCGGCGAACGCGACAAGCCCGTCGTGACCATCGAGATGATCCAGAAGCTGGTCGCCGGCCACTACTCCCTGAAGCTGAGCGACCTCAAGTCGCGGAACAACACGCAGACCATCGTGCTGCCGCGCCAGATCTCGATGTACCTGGCCCGGACCCTCACCTCGGCCTCGTACCCGGAGATCGCCAGGAAGTTCGGCAAGCACTACTCCACGGTCATCTACGCGTACGACAAGATCGACGGGGAGCGCACCAAGGACGCCGGCCTCAACGCCCTCATCGACGGCCTGGTCAAGTCCATCAGGAAGTCGGTCGGCTAGACGGGCCGTGCCCCCGGGGAGCGGGACGACCCGGACTTTTCCACAACAACCCTTCCACAGGGCCGGCCGCTTCGCCCGGCTTCCCCGGCGCGAAGCCGACCTGTGGAAGGCGCAGTTCGGGGTCCACAGGAAATCCGGAGGATCATCAACAGCGTAAATGGTTGTTGAAAAAGGACTTGAATCCGGCAGGGCCCGGTTTCCGACACGCCTTACTGATGTTATAATTCAGAGATCCGTGTTCACTGACGGTCGACGCCAACAACCCCGAAAGCCTCTTCCTCGATGGAACTCAACATCCGCCAGACCGAACTTCTCAAAGAGCTGCAGCTTCTCCAAGGCATCGTCGAGCGGAAGAACACGATACCGATTCTCGCCAACGTCCTGATCGAGGCGGAGCCCGAGGCCTCCGAGATCCGTCTCGCCGCGACCGACCTCGAGGTCGGACTGCGCAGCCGATGCGCCGCCACCGTGGTCGAGGGAGGCTCGGTGACCCTGCCGGCGAGAAAGCTCTACGAGATCGTCCGCGCGCTGCCGGACACCGAGATCCGTCTCGCCGAGCCGTCGGCGGGAACCGTGAGGGTGACGGCCGAGCGGTTCGACTCGCGCATCCAGACGCTGCCGCGGGAGGACTTCCCGTCGATGCCGGATGCGGCCGGCGAGGCCACCGCCCACCTCGCGGCGGGCCGGCTGGCCGAGATGATCGCCAGGACGCAGTTCGCGATCACCGGCGAGGACACCCGGTTCTTCCTGAACGGAGCCCTGTTCCTGCTGTCGTCGTCGTCGATGAGCTTGGTCGCCACCGACGGGCATCGGCTCGCCCTCGCCTCGGCCGCCAGCCAGGGGGCGGAGGACGGCGCCGGGAGCGATGCCGAGGGGGACGAGGGGGAGCCGTCCCGGGTCATCCTGCCGAGGAAGACGCTGTCGGAGCTGGCCCGGCTTCTCGGCGAGAACGGCGCCGAGGGGGTGGCCTACGAGCAGGGCGAGAATCACCTGTTCTTCGACGTGGGGGCGCGGCAGCTCATCTCGCGGACCATCGACGCGCAGTTCCCCGCCCACGAGCGGGTACTGCCGAAGGGCAACGACAAGCGCATCGAGTTCGACCGTGATCGGCTGGTGGGCACGGTGAAGCGGGTCGCCCTGTTGTCGAACGAGCGGTCGCGGGCGGTCAAGTTCCAGATCGACGCCGCCGGCGTCGAGATCTCGTCGAGCAGTCCGGACGTCGGGGAAGCGTCGGAGGTCCTGGCCGTCGAGTACGAGGGACCGCGCACGGAGATCTGCTTCAACGCCCAGTACGTCCTCGACTTTCTGGGGGTCGTCGACTCCGACAGCGTGGTCCTCGATTTCAAGGACGAGGTCAGCCAGGCGGTGCTGTCGCCTTTGTCGACCGAGGGGTGCGAATACACGTACGTGATCATGCCGATGCGGGTCTAGGCGTCCGGGCCGTGGAAGGGCGCGGACTCCTGTGAGGGATGGTTGGGCGCCCGGCGGAGCCGCGGGCGCCGATTGGCGGGCCAAGAGCCTGCGCCGGAAGAGCGGCGTCGATCGGCGGCCCGGGGGCGCTTGGCGAGGTCCCGCGCGCCCCGAGAGAGGGCGAGGAGACCGCCGGGCCGAGGTGACCAGGACAGATGACGCAGTTGGAGGAGAGCAAGCAGGCAGTCGGCGTGGCGCCGTCCCAGATCGGCGAGGGAGAGGCCGTGGCGACGGCGGCGCCGGAGATCACGTCCGCCGACCTGGCGGAGTACGGCGCCGACAAGATCAAGGTCCTCGAGGGCCTCGAGGCGGTCCGCAAGCGCCCCGCCATGTACATCGGGTCCACCGGTGCGCTGGGGCTGCACCATCTGGTGTACGAGGTGGTGGACAACGCCATCGACGAGGCCCTGGCCGGGTTCTGCGACACCATCAAGGTCACGATTCACATCGACAACTCGATCACGGTGGTCGACAACGGCCGCGGAATCCCCGTCGATCTCCACGCCAGCGGCCGGCCCGCGGCCGAGGTGGTGCTGACGGTGCTCCACGCCGGCGGGAAGTTCGACAACGAGAGCTACAAGGTGTCGGGCGGGCTGCACGGGGTGGGGGTCTCCGTCGTCAACGCCCTGTCCGAGTCGGTCGCGCTGGAGATCTGCCGGAACGGGAGGGTCTACCAGCAGAGCTACACCCGGGGCGCGCCCGATGCCGACCTCGAGGTCACGGGGACGACGCGACGACGCGGCACGAGGTTGAGGTTCAAGCCCGACGCCGACGTGTTCGAGACGGTGGAGTACAGCTTCGACACCCTGGCCCACCGCCTCCGGGAACTGGCGTTCCTGAACGCCGGGGTACGCATCACCATCGACGACGAGCGCGAGGACGGGAAGCACCGCGACTTCCGCTACGAAGGCGGCATCAACTCCTTCGTGCAGTACCTCAACGAGAACCGGGTGGCGGTCAATGCCGAGCCGATCTACATGCGGGGGGAGCGCGACGGGATCGACGCGGAGATCTCGCTGCAGTGGAACGACGGGTACTCGGACACCCTGCACGCCTTCGCCAACAACATCAACACGCAGGAGGGCGGCACCCACGTGTCGGGGCTCCGGGCCGCCCTGACGCGCACCCTGAACAGCTACGTCACCCGGCAGAACCTCGCGAAGGACCTCAAGGAGAGCATCGGCGGCGACGACATCCGCGAGGGGCTGACCGCCGTCATCAGCGTCAAGATTCCCCATCCCCAGTTCGAGGGCCAGACGAAGACCAAGCTGGGCAACACCGAGGTGAAGGGCATCGTCGAGGCGATCGTCAACGACTGCCTCGGCGCGTTCCTCGAGGAGAACCCGGTGGTCGCCAAGCGGATCGTCAACAAGACCATCGACGCGGCGCGGGCCCGCGAGGCGGCCCGCAAGGCCCGCGACCTCGTGCGGCGGAAGGGCGCGCTCGACAACAGCAGCCTCCCGGGAAAGCTGGCCGACTGCCAGGAACGGGACCCCGGGAAGGCCGAGCTCTACATCGTGGAGGGGGAGTCGGCCGGCGGGTCCGCCAAGCAGGGTCGCGACCGGCAGTTCCAGGCGGTGCTGCCCATCAAGGGCAAGATCCTCAACGTCGAGAAGGCGCGCTTCGACAAGATGCTCGGCAGCGACGAGATCCGCGCGATGATCGCGGCGCTGGGCTGCGGCATCGGCAAGGACGACTTCCAGCCCGACAAGCTGCGCTATCACCGCGTCATCATCATGACCGACGCGGACGTCGACGGCTCGCACATCCGCACCCTGCTGCTGACGTTCTTCTACCGCCAGATGCGGGAGCTGATCGAGCGCGGCCACATCCACATCGCCCAGCCGCCGCTCTACCGGGTCAAGCGGGGCCGCAGCGAGACCTACGTCAAGGACGACCGCGACCTCGAGTCGTGGCTCTTCAAGCGGGCGGCGGAGACCCGGGTGCTGCGCCTGCCGGCCGGCGAGTTGACGGCGGCGCCACTCGAGGAGCTGCTGCACCGCCTGGTCGCCTTCCAGCGCTACCGAGCCATCGTCGAGCGCCGCGGCCCCGCCTCGGACATCGTCCAGGCCCTGCTCGACAGGGGCGCCGTCGACAAGATTTTCTTCGAGCATCGACCGGTCCTCGACACGCTGGCCGCGGAGCTGACGACCCCGTTGCGGACCGTCCGGGTGGACGTGGACGAGGAGCACAACGCGTATGCGTTGGTGGTCGAGGACCGGAGCGGCGGGTTCGCCCGTCGACAGTCGGTCGGCGTCGAGTTCGTCGAGTCGGCGGAGTACCGGGCCCTGTCGTCCAGCTTCGAGGCGATCAGGGGCGTCGAGGGGCCGATGCGGGTCGGGAGCGTCGCCCGCGGGTCCGCAGCCGACGCCGAGGAGTCGGACGATGCGGCGACCCCGCCGCGGGAGGTGGAGGTCGGCGGCGTCGACGAGCTGCTCGACCACTTCCTCGCGGCCGGGAAGCGGGGCGTGGCCATCAACCGCTACAAGGGGCTGGGCGAGATGAACCCCGATCAGCTCTGGTCGACCACCATGGACCCGGAGAACCGGACGCTCCTGCAGGTCAGCGCGGAGGACGACACCGAGGCGGACGTGATGTTCACGACGCTGATGGGCGACCAGGTCGAGCCGCGGCGGAAGTTCATCGAGGAGAACGCCCTCGACGTCAAGAACCTCGATGTCTAGCGGCTCACGGTCGGCCGGGCACGGGCGGGGCCGCCGAAGGGCAACGACCAGACCGTCGAGCTCGACCGGGATCGCGAGGCGGGCACGCACGAACGGGTGGCCCCGTCCCCCGCGGTCCCCGGTGCGGCGGCGGGCCCGGGCCGCGAAACCCCTCGCAACCGCCGAGTTCCTCCCCGCGTTCCTGGAAGCTCGCGGTGGACCGCGGTGTGGCGCCGGGACCGGGGCGCCGGGATCGATGCTGGTGAAGGCGGCGGGGTCCCTCCCGGGGCCCGTCTAGAAGCTCCATTCCCCCGGCGGACCGCGAACTGCCGGCAGATCGGATCACCAGGACCAGACCCACCATGCCCGACGTTTCAGACAGCCGGCCGCCGGTCAACATCGAAGACGAAATGCGGCGCTCGTACATGGACTACGCCATGAGCGTCATCATCGGCCGGGCCCTCCCCGACGTGCGGGACGGGCTGAAGCCGGCCCACCGGCGCGTGGTGTACGGCATGCGGCTGATGGGGCTGGCGTCCAACCGGGCCTACCGGAAGTGCGCCAAAATCGTCGGCGAGGTGATGGGCAACTTCCACCCCCACGGCGACGCCTCCATCTACGACACCCTGGTGCGGATGGCCCAGGAGTTCAACATGCGCTATCCCCTGGTCGACAGCCAGGGCAACTTCGGCTCCGTGGACGGGGATCCGCCGGCGGCGATGCGGTACACCGAGGCCAGGCTCAAGCCGATCTCCGACGACCTGATGGCCGATCTCGACAAGGAGACGGTCGACTTCGTGCCGAACTACGACGAGACCACCGAGGAGCCCACCGTCCTCCCGACGCCCTATCCCAACCTCCTCGTGAACGGCTCGGCCGGCATCGCGGTCGGCATGGCCACCAACATCCCGCCCCACAACCTGCGCGAGGTCATCGACGGCATCGTGTGGACCATCGAGCACCGCGCGGACGGCGGGGACGAGAAGCGCCGCGGGCTGCGGGCCCGCATCAGCGGCCCCGACTTTCCGACCGGCGGGTTCATCGTGGGGCACGCGGGCATCGACGCCGCCTACCAGACCGGGCGCGGGTCGCTGACGGTGCGGGGCCGGGCCGAAATCGAGGACATCGGCAAGGGAGAGCGGCAGGCGATCATCATCACCGAGATTCCCTACCAGCTCAACAAGACCCGCCTCATCGAGAAGATCGCCGAGCTGGTGCGCGGCAAGGCGATCGAGGGCATCAGCGACCTGCGCGACGAGTCCGACCGCCGCGGCATGCGCATCGTCATCGAGCTCAAGCGCGGCGAGGTCCCCGAGGTCGTCCTCAACAACCTGTACAAGCACACGCCGCTGCAGACCACGTTCGGCGTGATCATGCTCGCGATCGTCGACGGGCGGCCCCGCGTCCTCGGGCTGCTCGACCTCGTCGAGCGCTTCATCGCGTTCCGCCACGACGTGGTCCGGCGACGCACCGAGCACGATCTGCGCAAGGCGGAGGCCCGGGCCCACATCCTGGAGGGTCTCAAGATCGCCCTCGACCACCTCGACGCCGTCATCGCCCTCATCCGGGGCGCCGGCAACCCCGCCGAGGCGCGCGAGGGCCTCATGGAGCGGTTCGAGCTGAGCCGGATTCAGGCCCAGGCCATCCTCGACATGCAGCTCCAGCGCCTGACCGGGCTCGAGCGGCAGAAGGTGCTCGACGAGCTGGCGGAGCTGCAGGGGGTCATTCGGCGCCTGCGCGAGATTCTCGCCAGCGAAGCGCTGCTGATGGGCATCGTGGTCGACGAGCTGCGGGCGGTGCAGGGCAAGTACGGCGACGAGCGGCGCACCGAGATCGTCGACGACCCCGGCGAGCTGCGCATCGAGGACCTGATCGCGGAAGAGGACATGGCCATCACCGTGAGCAACACCGGCTATGTCAAGCGGACCGCGCTCACCGAGTACCGGGCCCAGCGGCGGGGCGGCAAGGGGCGGCTCGGCATGCGGACCCGGGACGGCGACTTCCTGACCCACCTCTTCGTGGCCTCGACCCACGCCTACATCCTCATCTTCTCGGACCGGGGCCGGATGTACTGGCTCAAGGTGCACACGATTCCCGACGTGGGCCCGAGCGGTCGCGGGAAGTCCATTGCCAACCTCGTCTCGATGGAGCCCGACGAGCGGATCGCCGCGCTGCTCGCGATCCGCGAGTGGCCCGAAGCCGAGGGAGAGCGCTACATCCTGACCGGAACGCGGCGGGGCATGATCAAGAAGACCGACCTCCGGGCCTTCCGCCACCCGAGACTGAAGGGCATCATCGCGGCCGGCGTCGACGAGGACGACGCGTTGATCTCGGCCGAGATCGGCGACGGGCGGGCCGAGGTGTTCCTGGGCACGCGGCGGGGCAAGGCCATCCGTTTCGCCGAGGGGGACGTGCGCTCCATGGGGCGCACGGCGCGGGGCGTTCGGGGAATCCGGCTGCGGTCCGACGACGAGGTGGTGGCGATGGCCGTCGTCCGGGCCGGGGGCACGCTGCTCACGGTGACCGAGAACGGTTTCGGCAAGCGGACCGGCATCGACGAATACCGCGTGCAATCGCGAGGGGGAGTCGGTATCATTAACATCCAAACCACCGAACGGAACGGCTCGGTAGTCGGGATCGCCCATGTCGAGGACGACGATGAGTTGATGCTCATCACCCAGCAGGGGAAGGTGCTCCGCATGGACACGAAGGATCTCCGGACCATCGGGCGCGCGACGCAGGGGGTGCGGCTGATCGGGATCGACAGCGAGGATCGGGTCGTGTCGCTCGCACGCCTGGGCGACTTGACCGCGGACGAAGCGGGAGGCGACAACGGAAACGGGACGGCGTCGGACGCGGACGAGAGTTGAGCCCGTCGGCCGTCCGGATGTTCGGGAACGGAGAGACGCAGTCGTAAGAGGACAACGCGGTCAGCATGGAGCGGCCGGCCGCCGGCCGGCCCGTTCGTGGTGACTGCCAGTGCAAGGAGGCGGTGAGATGGCTCGATCGAGGATGAAAGTGCCGGTGCTCGCGCTGTGCATGGGGATGTTGTTCGGCGCCTGCGGCGGCGGGGGAGAGGAAGAGACGCTCATACGGTCGTACTTCCAGGCCGCGCGGTTCGGCGACCGGGACTCGCTGAACAACATCGCGATGTATGCCTGGGACACCCAGACGCGTGGCATCGTGTCCCGGCCCAGCGTCGAGAACGTGGCCGAAGAGCAGAGCCGCCCGCTCCGGATGTTGGAGCTGAGCCAGGCCCTCGCCGAGGCGGAGGAGGCCGAGGAGGTCTTCACGCAGGAGAAGATCGTCTACCAGGACGAGAACTTCGATGCGATCAACCGCGTCCTCGAGGCGGAGCGCGAGGGCAACAACCTGCGGCGCCGCGCCGACCGGGAGGTCCAGGAGGCGTGGACCGACTGGCGCGACCGCACGATCGAGCACTCCCGGGCGGTCGCGGCCGCGCGGGACCAGTTGAATGCCGAGGTGGGCGAGGCCCAGCTCAGCATGTTCGATCCGAACAACCCCATCGACGTCACGCAGTACGAGGGCGAGTTGGTGACGAAGGAAGTGGAGCTCTCCGCGCGGATCGAGCTCGACGGCAACGAGACCGAGGAGATGCTGACCATCACCCTCCAGCGGACGATCCTGACGGGCGCCGACGGCCTGCCGATGGAAGGCCGCTGGGTGATCCGGAACATCAGCTAGGGGGGTCGGCGCCGCAGGGCGGCGCGGACTTCCCGCACGGCTCGCGCACGGGCGTCTCGGGGTTCTGCGCCGTTGGGGGCAGCGCGCTGTCCGTGCGCGCTTTACAGACAGGAACGGCTCGGCACCCTGCCGCTGGATGCGGCATGGGCGCCGGGCCGTTTGTCGTTCGGGCGCCGGAGTCCGGCCGGCCCCCGCGCCCCAAGAGCGGTCCGGCCGCGGGTCAGGCGAGGGTGAGCTTCGCGAAGCTCTGGCGCAGCGTCTTGCGACCGATGTCGCGGAAGCTGACCGTGAGCTTCATGTCGTCGGTCAGCGGCTCCACCGAGATGACGGTGCCCACGCCGAACGTCGGATGGCGGACGTGGTCGCCCGGCGAGATGCTGACGACCGACTGGTCCTCGTCCTCGTAGGCATAGCCGTAGTCGGGCTGGATTCGCTCTTCGGCGGCCGGGTTCCGTCGCCACCCGCGGTAGGCCCCGCGTCCGTGGGTCACCGGGGTCCGTAGCCGCGTCGAGAAGACCGGTTCGACCATGTCGATCAGCTTGGCGGGAATCTCGTCGAGGAAGCGCGAGGGCTCCGTGTCGCGGTACTCGCCGTACACGCGCCGGCGGGCGGCGCTCGTCAGCACGAGCCGGGTCCGGGCCCGGGTCATGCCGACGTAGCACAGCCGGCGCTCCTCCTCCATCGCCTCGTTGTCCCCGTCGTCGACGCGTTCCCCGCCGTTCGTGTAACCCTCGCGGAGGTCGTCCTTCACGATCCGCTGGTAGCGTTCGCCGCCGACCGCGCGTGTGTGGGGGAACAGCCTCTCTTCGAGACCGACCATGAACACGACCGGGAACTCCAGGCCCTTGGCGGCGTGCAGGGTCATCAGCCAGACGCCCGCGTCGTCCGAGCCCTGCGCCTCGTCGGCCTCCGACAGCAGCGACTGGCCGTCGACGAAGCCCGTCAGCGACGGCTCCGTTTCGCGGATCTCGTAGTCGCGGGCGGCCGCGACGAGCTCCATCAGGTTGTCGATGCGGTTCTCCGCCTCTTCCGTCATCGCCTCGCGGAGGTTCTCCAGGTAGCCGCTCCGGCCCAGCACCTCGCCGACGACGTCGGAGACCGGCCGGTCCGCCGCGAGGCCGCGCAGGGTCCGCACCAGGTCGCGGAACCGCCGGAGGGCGGCGACCGGCCGGGGCGGCACCAGCTCCTCGTTGACGGCCCGGTCCAGCCGCCCCCAGAGCGAATCGGCCGCCCCCGCGTCCCCCGGGGCCGGCGTGAACAGCGGTCCGGCGCCGGGCGGCTCGGACGCCAGCTTCTCGAGCGCGGCCATCACCCCCTTGCCGATGCCCCGCTTCGGCTCGTTGATCACCCGGCGCAGGCTCACGTCGTCGTCCAGGTTGATGAGCAGCCGGAGATAGGCGAGCGTGTCCTTGATCTCCTTGCGCTCGTAGAACCGGACGCCGCCGACCATGCGGTAGGCGATGCCCGCGCGGCCCAGCGCTTCTTCCAGGACGCGGGACTGGGCGTTCGTGCGGTACAGCACGCCGGCCGGGGTGTCTCCCGCGTCGAGTGCCTCGCGGAGCCGCGCGGTCACCCAGTCCGCCTCCTCCAGATCGTCGCCGGCCCGGAAGCAGCGCACGAGGGCGCCCCCCGTGCGGTCGGTCCGCATCCGCTTGCGGAGTCGGCGCCGGTTCCGCTCGATGACCGCCCCGGCCGCGTCGAGGATGACCTGCGTCGAGCGGTAGTTCCGTTCGAGGCGGATCACCGTGGCGCCGGCGAAGTGCTTCTGGAAGTCGAGGATGTTGTTCAGGTCGGCGCCCCGCCACTGGTAGATCGACTGGTCGGGATCGCCGACCACGCACAGGTTGCGGTGCTCGCGGGTGAGGAGTCGGACGAGGCGGAACTGCGGCGGGTTGGTGTCCTGGTACTCGTCCACCATGATGAACCGGAAGCGCTCGCCGTACCGGCGCCGAACCGGCTCGCGGTCCTCGAACAGCCTCGTGGTCTCGAGCAGCAGGTCGTCGAAGTCGAGGGCGTTGGCGGCCTCGAGAGCGCGCCGGTACCGCTCGTACGCCTTGGCGAGGAGGTCGCCGCGCGTGCTCCAGGACTCGCCCCGCAGGCTCGCGGGGGAGCGCATGTGGTTCTTGGCCTCGCTGATCTCGGCGAGGGCCTGCCGGGCCGACAGCAGCTTGTCGTCGACGTCGAGGTCGCGCAGGATGCGCTTCATGGCCGCCGACTGATCGGCGCTGTCGTAGATGACGAAGTCGCGGCCGACCCGGACCCCGCCCTCGCGGCGCAGTATCCGTGCGCACAAGGCGTGGAACGTGCAGATCCACGGGCGCCGCGCCCCCGCGCCGGCCAGCGATCTCACCCGCTCCCGCATTTCCTCGGCCGCCTTGTTCGTGAAGGTGACGGCGAGCAGCTCGTGGGCCTCGGCCAGCCCGTCCGCAATCAGCCGGGCGGCGCGGCAGGCGATGACCCGGGTCTTGCCCGACCCCGCCCCGGCGAGGACCAGGAGCGGCCCGTCGGCGTGCAGCACCGCCTGTTTCTGCTCGGCGTTCAGATCCGAAATGAAGTCCATGAGTCGTCGGTTCGTTCCCGCGCGGCATCACTCCACCGTGACGCTCTTGGCGAGGTTGCGCGGCTGGTCGACGTCGCAGCCGCGGCGGACGGCGATGTGGTAGGCCAGCAACTGGAGCGGAACCGCCATGACGATCGGGGTGATCAGCGGGGGGGTCGCCGGAATCGTGACGAGGGCGTCCCGGTCCTCGTCGACGAGGGCGTCGAGGCCCGGCTGGCCGTCGTCGGCCACCGCGATGATCGGGCCGCCGCGCGCCCGGACCTGCTGCAGGTTGGACGCCATCTTCTCGAAGACCGACCCGTTCGACAGCAGGGTCACCACCGGCAGCTCCTCGTCGACGAGGGCGATGGGGCCGTGCTTCATCTCGCCGGCCGGGTACCCCTCGGCGTGGATGTAGGAGATCTCCTTGAGCTTCAGCGCCCCCTCGAGGGCGATGGGGTAGTTGATGCCGCGGCCCAGGTACAGGAAGCTCCGGTGCTGGTGGAACCGCTGGGCCACCGCCTTGACGACGTCCTCGCACCGCAGCGTCTCCTCGATCCAGCGCGGCAGGTGGTCGAGGTCCTCCAGGTGCGGCCGGGCCGCTTCCGGCGTCAGCGTCCCGCGGATCTGGGCCAGGTAGAGGGCGAGGAGGTGCAGGGCCACGAGCTGCGACGTGAACGCCTTGGTTGACGCGACCCCGATCTCGGGGCCGGCGTGGGTGTACACGGTGAAGTCGGCCTCGCGGGTGGCCATGCTGCCGACGACGTTGCAGACGGCGATGGTGGCGGCGCCGCGCCCGCGGGCCTCGCGCAGCGCGGCCAGGGTGTCGGCGGTCTCGCCCGACTGGGTGATGACCACAGCCAGGGTCGTCGGCGTCACGATGGGGTCGCGGTAGCGGTACTCCGAGCCGTAGTCCACCTCGACCGGCACCCCCGCGAGCCGTTCGATCAGGAACTTGCCCACGAGGGCGGCGTGCCAGGAGGTGCCGCACGCGAGGACGACGACGCGGTCGACGGCCCGCAGCCGCTCGACGGGAATCTCCAGCTCGCCGAGGTAGACCCGGCCCGATTCGACCGAGGTCCGCCCCAGCACCGTCTCCCGGGCCGCCCACGGCTGCTCGAAGATCTCCTTCAGCATGAAGTGGCGGTAGCCGGCCTTCTCGGCCATCACCGGGTCCCAGTTGACGTGCTGGGTGTCGACGGCGACCGGCTCGCCCAGGAAGTCGGTGTAGGTCACGCCGCCGGCGGTGACGACGGCCATCTCGCCGTTGCCGAGGAACACGACGTCTCGGTTGTGGCTGAGAATGGCGGGGACGTCCGACGCGACGAGATAGCCCCCGTCGCCCTCGGCCACGAGGATCGGCGGTCCCTGCCGGGCCGCCACCAGCTTCCCGGGGTCGTCCGTCGCCAGCAGCAGCAGGGCGAACAGCCCGCGCACCCGGGCGAGGGCGCGCCGCACCGCCGCCTCGAGCCCGTCTCCCCGCCATTCGCTCTCGACGAGATGGGCGACGACCTCGGTGTCGGTCTCCGTCACGAAGCGGTGGCCCTCGGCCTCGAGCTCGCGCTTGAGGGCCAGGTGGTTCTCGATGATGCCGTTGTGCACGACGACGATGCGCCCGGTGGAGTCGCGGTGGGGATGGGCGTTCTCTTCCGTCGGCCGGCCGTGCGTCGCCCACCGCGTATGGCCGAGGCCGTAGTCGCCGTCGACGGGGTCGTTCTCAAGGGCCTCGACCAGCCGGTCCAGCTTGCCGGCGCTGCGCCGCAGCTCGACCGCGCCCTCGCGGACGAGGGCGACCCCCGCCGAGTCGTAGCCGCGGTACTCGAGCCGCCGGAGCCCCTCGAGGAGGACCGGGACGACGGGCCTGGGCCCGATGTAGCCGATGATTCCGCACATCGCTTCGCGGCTGATCCTCTGCGGCTGGTTCTTCCGGGCTGACCTTGTGCGGCCGCTCGTCCGCGGCTGATCTTCGGGGGCTTCGCCCGGTCAGGCGTCGAGCCCCTCACGCGGCCCGGCCTCCCGGCGGCCGTTCCAGCCTTCCTCGACGACCTGCCGGCCGCGGGCCGCGGCCAGCGCGGCCGATCTCGTGCGGCCGCTCGTCCGCGGCCGATCTTCGGGGGCTTCGCCCGGTCAGGCGTCGGGCCCGTCGCGCGGCCCGGCCTCCCGGCGGCCGTTCCAGCCCTCCTTGACGACCTGCCGGCCGCGGGCCACGGCCAGCGCGCCGGCGGGGACGTCGTCGGTGACGCACGACCCGGCGCCGACGTAGGCGTCGTCGCCGAGGGTCACCGGCGCCACGAGCTGGGCGCCGCTGCCGATGAACACCCGATCGCCCACCGTCGTCGGGTGCTTCCGCTTCCCGTCGTAGTTGCAGGTGATGGTGCCGGCGCCCACGTTCACGCCCTCGCCGATGGCGGCGTCGCCGAGGTAGCTCAGGTGGTTGGCCTTCGATCCCCGGCCCAGCGACGACTTCTTGATCTCCACGAAGTTGCCGACCTTCGCCGTCTCCCCGATCACCGCCCCGGGGCGGAGGTGGGCGAACGGTCCGACCTGCGCGCCGTCGGCGAGGGTGGCGCCCTGGATGACGCAGTGGTTGCGCACGGTCACGTCGTCGCCGACCGTCGAGTCGACGATGCGCACCCCGGCGTGCAGCTCGCACCGCGCCCCGACGCGGGTGCGCCCCTGCAGGAAGACGCCGGGGTGGATGACGGTGTCGGGGCCGACGGTGACGTCCATGTCTACCCAGGTCGTCGCGGGGTCCTCGATGGTGACGCCGGCCGCCATCAGCTCCTCGTTCCTCGTCTGTCGCACGATTCGCTTGACCTCCGCCAGCTCGGTCTGGCTGTTGATGCCGCGCACCTCGTCGGGATCCGCCACCGCCACCGTCTCCACCGGCTGCCCGCGCTGCCGGTAGATGCGCACCAGGTCCGGCAGGTAGATCTCGCTCGAGGCCCCGGCGGGCGGAATCTCGCGGACGGCGTCGAACAGCGGCGGGAGGTCGAGGGCGTAGATGCCGCCGTTGATCTCCTTCAGTTGTCGTTGCGACGCCGACGCGTCGCGTTCCTCGACGATGCGGGCGAGGCGCCCGTCCGCCCGGACGATTCTCCCGTAACCGTACGGCCGGGCCACGGCCGCGGTCAGCACGGTGAGGGCGGCCCGCGCGTCCTCGTGGGTGCGGACGAGCCGCTCGAGGGTGCCGGGGCGAATCAGGGGCACGTCGCCGGACAGCACCACGAGGGTCCCCGACCGGCCCTCGAACAGCGGCTCGGCCTGCAGCAGCGCGTGCCCGGTGCCGCGCTGCTCGTCCTGGCGGGCGAAGGCCAGCGACGGGCGGTGGGCGAGGGCGGTCCGCACCCGCTCCCCCTGATGGCCGATCACGAGGCCGACGCGCTCGGGGCGCAGGGGGTCGGCGGCGCGCGCGACGTGCTCGATCAGGGGCAGGCCGGCGAGGGGGTGCAGCACCTTGGGCCGGGCGGACCGCATGCGGGTGCCGCGGCCGGCGGCGAGGATGATGACGTGGTTCGGCACCGCCCTCCCAGTGTAATCGAACCGGGGAGGTCACGGGCCGGTTTCGCCCTTGGCCTCTTCGAGCGCCCGGTACATGGCCCGGGCGCTCAGCCCGTACCGGGCGGCGAGCGCTTTCACCGCGTCGCGTCGGGAGCCGCCGCGGACCGTCATCCCGTCGAGCTCGTCGAGCAGTGCCGGCCCGTCGGGCCGCGGCGGCCGGTCGCCCGGGCCGGGCCCCGCGGGCCAGACCACGCACGTGTACTCGCCCCGCGGCGCCCCGACGGACCGGAGCAGCGACGCCACCGGTCCGACGAGGGTGCTCTCGTGCAGCTTGGTCAGCTCCCGGCACAGCGCGACGGGCCGCTCGCCGAGGCGCTCCTCGAGCAGCCCGAGGGTGGTGACGAGGCGGTGCGGGGACTCGAAGAACACGAGGGTCCGGGGCTCGCGGGCCAGCTCGTCGCACCACCGCTTCCGGTCGTTCAGCCCGCGCGGGGGGAATCCGAGGAAAGTGAAGCTCGCGACGGGGGCGCCCGAGGAGACGAGGGCGGCGGTAACGGCCGAGGGGCCGGGAATCGCGGTGACGCGGACGCCGGCGTCAAGAGATTGACGCACCAGGTTGAACCCCGGATCGGAGACCAGCGGGGTACCCGCGTCCGACAGCAACGCGATGGAATCGCCGTCGAGCAGGCGCTTCACGAGCCCGGGCGTCCGCCGGCGTTCGTTGTGGTCGTGGAGGCTGGTGGACGGGGTCGAGATGCCGTAGTGCCGCAGCAGCTTGCCCGTCCGGCGGGTGTCCTCGGCCGCGATCAGCCGCACCTCGCGGAGGGTGCGCACCGCCCGGAACGTGATGTCCTCGAGGTTGCCGATGGGCGTGGCGACGAGATACAGCGTGCCGGGCATGCCGGGACACGGCGTGGGCGGCGACCCGCCCGCCGAACGTCGCTTCGCCTCCGTTCGGCGCCCAAACCAACCGCGCCATCCTCCGGCGCGCACTCCGGGGCGAAATCGTGCGATATTGTAGCATCCAGGGTTCGCCGCCTCGCCGGCCCGAGTGCGGCGGGACACGTCCGGCCACGCAAGACTCGCGCCGACCACCCATGCACACTTCGGAACCGCTCTCGCACTTCATCGACGAGTATCTGGAGTTTCTCTACGAGAACGCTCCCACCGCTGCCTGCGGCGACGGGATGCACGCGCACGACGACCGCCTCGAGGACGTCTCGCGCACCGCCATCGACGCCCAGGGGCGCGAGCTCGGGGGCTTCGCGCGGCGCCTCGATCGCATCACCACCCGCAGCCTGACGGCCGAGGAGCAGCTCGAGCGGCGCATGCTCGCCGACCACATCCGCGGCCGGCTCTACGAGCTGGAGGAGGTCAGGCCGTGGGAGCGCGACCCCCGCCACTACGCCGAGCTGCTGGCCACCTCGCTCGCCGGCCAGGCCCTCTTCGACCATGCGCCGGTCGAGGAGCGGGCACGGCGCGTGGTGTCCAAGCTGCGGCAGACGCCGCGCTTCCTCGAGGCGGCCGCCGCCAACGTGGAGGACCCGCCGGGCATTCTCATCAAGACCGGGGCGGAGATGTTCGACGGGGTGGTCGCGTTCATCGAGCGCGACCTGCCGCGGGCCTTCCGGCAGCTCGAGGACCTGCACCTGCTCGGCGACCTCGCCGACGCCGCCACCGAGGCGACGGAGGCCATCAACCGCCACAACGAGCACCTGCGCGGCACCCTGGCGCCCCGGAGCCGGGCGACGTTCCGCCTGGGTCAGGAGCGGTTCGACGGCCGGCTGCGCAACCGGGAGGGCATCGGCCTGGGGTCCGAGGCGCTGCTCGCGGTCGCGGAGCGCGAGCTCGTCCGGGAGCAGAGCCGTTTCTGCGAGGTCGCGGCGCGCATCGACGCCAAGGCGGAGCCGGCCGACGTCTGGCGTCGGGTCAAGGGGCGGCACCCCGAGCCCGGCGCGCTCGTGCAGACGGTGGGCGACCAGCTCTCGGACCTGGTGTCGTTCATCGAGCGCAACGCCCTCGTCACCCTGCCCGGCGACCGGTCGATCATCGTCGCCTCGACCCCCGGTTTCCTGCGCTGGACCCAGGCCGGCGTCTGGTCCCCGGGGCCGTTCGAGCCGAAGGCGCTGTCCTGCTACTACTACCTGACCGACGCCGATCCCGCGTGGCCGGCCGAACGCCGGGAAGAGCACCTGCGCGAGCTGAACTTCGCCACGCTCTGGTCCGTGTCCGCCCACGAGGCCTATCCGGGCCACTACCTGCACTTCCTGCACCAGCGGGGCATCCGGAGCACGCTGCGCAAGTCGCTGATGTTCGCGCCGGTCTCGTTCGTCGAGGGGTGGGCCCACTACGCCGAGCACATGGTGATGGAGGCCGGCCTCGCCCGGGACGACGACGCGATCGGGCTCGGGCAGATCGTCGAGAGGCTGCTGCGGCTGGCCCGGCTCGTGGTCGGCATCCGACTGCACGCGGACGACCTCTCGGTCGAGCAGGGCGTGCGGTTCTTTCGCGAGGAGGCCTACCTGGAGGAGGGCAGCGCAAGGCGGGAGGCGGAACGGGGGACGTTCGACCCCGACTACACGCTCTACGCGGTCGGGCGGCTGATGCTGTCGAAGCTGCGGGACGATCTCGAGGCGCGCGAGGGCTCGGCGTTCTCGCTGAAGTCGTTCCACGACCGGCTGCTGGGACACGGCTCGGTCCCGCTCTGGCTGCACCGGACGCTGTTCCTCGGCGACACCGGCGACGACCTCCTCGATTGATTCGCGAACCGCCGGCCGGGTACCATGTGCAGTCGATCTTTCCTCCGTGCCGGCCCGCCGTTGGAGAGGAGGCCGCGTTCGGTCGGGAGTCGGCGCCGTGGGACGGCGCGGACTCCTGAAGGAGCGGTTGGGCGCCCGGCGGAGTCGAGGGCGGCGGTTGGCCGGCGACAGGACCCATGCCACTCTACGAATACCAGTGCGAAGCCTGCGCGCATCGGTTCGAGCAGATCCAGCGGTTCTCGGATCCGCCGCTGACGACCTGCCCCGAGTGCGAGGGCCCGTTGCGCAAGCTGCTCTCCTCGCCCGCCATCCAGTTCAAGGGCACCGGCTGGTACGTGACCGACTACGCCAGATCGGGCAAGAAGGACCCGGCCGACGCCGGTGAGTCGAAGGCGGCGCCGTCGGCCGACGGCGCGTCGAAGTCCGAGAAGAAGTCGGAGAAGGCGGACACCGGGAAGTCGGGCGGCCCGTCGGGCTCGTCCGATGCCGCGTCTGGGTCCGCCAAGCCGGCGTCCGCCGGCGCATCGTCCTGAGGTTCCCGTCACCGCCGCAGCGGGGCCGGCTGCCCAGTCAATCGTCGCTGCGGCGCCGCTTGGCGCCCATCCGTCCCCCCCCGGGAGCCTGCGCTTCCTCCGGAGGCGAGGCCGTTCTACGGTTCGACGGCGCAGGTTCGCGGTCGGGCGGTTCCGCCAGCACGGCGCCGAGTTCGGGGTGCTTCCGCGCGAAGTGGAGGATGGCGCGCAGGTAGCCCGGCTTGTTGCCCGCGTCGTGTCGCACGCCGTCGAGCTCGACTGCGAAGATCGGCCGCTGCGCGAGGAGCCGGCGCAGCCCGTCGGTGAGCTGAATCTCGCCGCCCTGGCCTTTTCCGGTCAGCTCCAGGGCGGGATAGACGTCGGGGGTGAGCAGGTACCGGCCGATGATCGCGAGGTCCGACGGCGCGTCTTCCGGGGCAGGCTTCTCGACCAGATCGGTGACCCGGTGGACGCCGCCGCCGAGCGGGTCGCCCGCGATGACGCCGTAGCGGTCCACCGCCTCACGCGGCACCCGCTCCACGAGCAGGACGGGCCCGTCGACCTCGGCGTACGCCGCCAGCATCTGCCGGAGCGCGGGCGGGTCGGCGTCGATGACGTCGTCGCTCAGCACCACCGCGAACGGCTCGTCGCCGACCCTCTCGCGGCTGACGAGCACCGCGTGGCCGAGTCCGAGGGGCTCGGCCTGGCAGGCCGTCGACAGCTCGATGGCCGCCGTCAGGTCGCGGAGCCCGGCGAGCAGGGCCGACTTCCCGCGCCGGGCGAGCACGGCGTCGAGGGCCGGGTGCGGGGCGAAGTGGTCCTCGAGAATCCGCTTGCCGGGGCTGTTCACGAGGACGATCTGCGACATTCCGGCCGCGGCCGCCTCCTCGACGCCGTACTGGATGATCGGCTTGTCGACGATCGGCAGCAGCTCCTTGGGGAGCACCGCGGTGGCCGGCAGGATGCGCGTGCCGAGCCCGGCGGCGGGGAAGACGGCCTTGCGAATCGGACGGGGGGTCGGCATCGCGGCGCATGATAGCAGCCCCGGCCCCGCGCGCCGGCACGGCGGGGCGCGACGAGGCCGGCCAATGGCAGCCCCGGTCCCGCGCCACTGCACGGCGGGGAACGGCGGGTCGCGGCGAGGCCGGGAGGAGTAGCAGGCCCGGACCCGCGCGACGGCACCCGGATCCCGATGAGACCGGCGAAGGCGCGCCATTCGACGCGGGGACGGCGCTGCGGCTTCGTGAACCCGACCCGGCGTCGGCCGGGGTGTCCGTCCGGACGAGGTGCCGTGTGGCGGCCGGCGCAGGGGGCCGGGGGCGGTGCCGCCCCGCTGGTCACGGCCACCCCTCGGCGGCCGGGTACAATGTGCGCCCATGCTCGATCCTGCGTTGTTTCGTGACGATTCCGCTGCGGTCGAGGCCCGTCTCGCGGTGCGCGGCGACGGCCTCGCCGACGTGCTGGCGGAGGTGCGCCGGCTCGACGGGGAGCGCCGCGCGATCATCCCCCTGCTCGAAGAGGCCCGGCACGCCAAGAAGACCATCGGCGCGCAGATCGGCAAGGCGAAGCGCGCCGGCGAGCCCGTCGACGACCTGATGGCGGCCGGCGGTGCCCACACCGCGACCATCGAGGCGAACGAGGGGCGGCTCGCCGAGGTCGAGCAGGCGCGGAGCGCGCTGCTCCTCAAGCTGCCGAACCTGGCCCACGAGAGCGTCCCCGTCGGCGACGGCGAGGCGGACAACGTCGAGGTCCGCCGTCACGGCGAGCCGCCCGCGTTCGACTTCGAGCCGCGGTCCCACGCCGAGCTGGGTCCGGCCCTCGGCATCGTCGACTTCGAGCGGGGGGTGCGGCTGGCCGGGGCCCGGTTCACGGTGCTCACCGGCGCCGGCGCCCGGCTGTCGCGCGCCCTCATCGACTTCATGCTCGACCTGCACACCGGCGAGCACGGCTACGTCGAGGTGTCGCCGCCGTTCCTCGCCAACCCCGACTCGCTCGTCGGCACCGGGCAGTTGCCGAAGTTCGAGGAGGACCTCTTCAAGGTCGACGGCCGGGACCTGTACCTCATCCCCACCGCGGAGGTGCCGCTGGCGAACCTCCACCGGGGCGAGTTCCTCGACGGGCGGCACCTGCCCCTGCTCTACACCGCCTACACGCCGTGCTTCCGCAGCGAGGCGGGGGCCTACGGGGCGGACGTGCGCGGGCTGATCCGCCAGCACCAGTTCGACAAGGTCGAGCTCGTCGCCTACACCCGGCCCGACGACTCCTACGCGATGCTCGAGACCCTGACCGGCCATGCCGAGACGGTCCTGCAGCGCCTCGGCCTGCCCTACCGGACGGTCACCCTCTGCACGCGCGACATGGGGTTCGCGGCCGCCAAGACCTACGACATCGAGGTGTGGCTGCCGGGACAGGGCAAGTACCGGGAGATCTCCTCGTGCAGCAACACCGAGGCGTTCCAGGCGCGCCGGGCCGGCATCAAGTACCGCCCCGACGGCAAGGGCAAGGCGGAGTTCGTCCACACCCTCAACGGCTCGGGCCTCGCGGTGGGGCGCACCCTCATCGCGATCCTCGAGAACGGCCAGCGGGCCGACGGCTCGGTCGTCGTGCCCGAGGCGCTGCGTCCGTACATGCGGGGCCTGGAGATCATCGCGCCGAGGTGAGCCGGAATCGGCGCCCCGCTGCCTGCCTGGCCGCCGCAAGCCCCGGGCACGCCGGCGACGACCCGGCTGGTAGGATCGGACGAGGGAGGCGACCGCACGGGGTAGGATGAAGGGGCGGCGACGCCCACTGCGGAGGGGTGGCCGAGTGGTTGAAGGCGGCGGTCTTGAAAACCGTTGGGCGCGAGAGCGTCTCCTGGGTTCGAATCCCAGTCCCTCCGCCATCTCAACGCACTGAACCATTGGCAATAAAGCCAGTTGCGGGTTTGTGCCTGTTGAGTCCCCCGCCAGGTCTTTCCTGTCGTGCACGCTCTTTTTCCCCAAGGTGAAGTGAGCGCGAAATGAGCCTGGCGGGGCTGGGCCCCGATCATCGGAGGATGATCGTGAAGCTCGACGCCCAGCGTCCGCCCGCCGGGGCTGCCGACGTCGCCGTCGCCTCCGCGGAGGCCCGCCCTCCCGAGACCCTTGGCGTTCACCGCTCGATCTCGCGAATCATGTTGACAAATCCGCATGTGGAGCGGATATTAGGGCATGGTTCACGACCAGCGATCCGCGCTGTCAGGCTATGTCAGTGGGTTGCTCGCCGCGGGCCGGACAGTGTTCACCGCCGAGGAAGCCGAACAGGCTCTCGGCGTCGGACGTGGTGCGTTTCTGGATGCTGCCGAGCGGCTGCAGCGCCGCGAGGCGCTGCTGAGTCCGCGGCGGGGATTCTATGTGGCCGTGCCGCCGCAATACGGCTCCTGGGGAGGGCCGCCGCCGGCCTGGTACATCGACGCACTCATGCGCCATGAGGGCCGAGCCTATTACGTCGGGCTGCTGAAAGCCGCGGAACTCCAGGGTGCGACGCATCAGGCCGTCATGGAGTTTCAGGTCGTTTCGGACAAGCGCCTGCCTAAGATCCGCGCCGGTCGCAATCTGATCGTCTTCTATTTCCGCAAGAACATGGAAGCCTTGATGGCGGGAACCGAGCGCCGCAAGACCGATACAGGCACGATGAGGATATCCTCGGCCGCGCTGACGGCTCTCGACCTGCTGCGCTATCCGCAGGCGTCCGGCAGCATCGACAGTGTCGCCACGGTCCTGTCCGATCTCGGTCAGACGATCGATCCCGAGCAACTCGGCACGCTCTCGGCGTTGGTGGAACGGCCGGTCGTACAGCGCCTGGGGCACCTGCTGGAGCATCTCGGCCACGACGTCCGGACGGGACCCATGTTGGAGTCGTTGCGGGCGCGAGGATCATTGCCTTGGACCGAGCTCGACCGGCGGGAGGTACGGGAGCCCGACTTCGAGCTTGAACCGCAACGGCGAGATCCCCGATGGCGGGTCATTGTCCGGCGCGTGCCGGAGCCTGACGAATGATCCCCGCGCAGAACATCGTCGCGTGGGGCAATCTCGTTCCCTGGACGGACGCGCGACAGATCGAGCAGGACCTCATCATCAGCCGTGCCCTGGTTGAGATCTTCTCGGACCCCGTGCTGCGCGAAGCGTTGCGGCTTCGTGGCGGGACGGCACTCAACAAGCTGCACTTCCCGGCGGCGCTGCGCTATTCGGAGGACATCGATCTCGTCCGTACTTCGCACGGCGCGATCGGTCCAGTCCTCGACCGGTTGCGTGCCGTTCTGGAGCCGTGGCTGGGGCGGGCGCAGTTCGAGCAGAGCCGCGTCGCGCCGAAACTCCGCTTCCGAGTCGAGGCCGAGGACGGCGGCGCCCCGATCCGGCTGAAGACCGAGATCAACACGCGCGAGGTCGAAGCCTTCGACGTGCCGATGGCGCTGCCGCTTGATGTCGCCAATCCGTGGTTCTCCGGAAGGGCGGCCATTTCGACATTCTCGCGGGAGGAAATGCTGGCGACCAAGCTGCGGGCGCTGTTGCAGCGGGACCGGGGGCGCGATCTCTACGACCTCGCGCACGCGCTCGAGGTCTTGAAGGGTCTTGAAATCGACCGCATCGTCGACGTGTTCGGGCAGTACCTGGTCCTTTCCGGCCAAGCCATCTCACGGGCGCAGGCCCAGGATCGCATGTTCGCCAAGCTGGCCAATCCGCGCTTCTTGCTGGATGTGCGCCCATTGCTGCCGGCCGATCGGGCGGAAGCTCTGACGGAGGGGGCGACGGCAGAGGCGTTTCGCCTGGTGTTCACGACCCTTGTCGATCGGCTGCCCGGTGAGCCTTGGGGAAGGACGGCCGCGATGAAGCAGAGGTTCGGTATTCGATGGTGAGAGGCCGCCATTGGTCAAGGCCGCGCGGGGCGTGGCCGCGAGGCCGATCCAGCGGGGCGGGCGTGCGCTCACGCGGAGCCGGGAGCGTCTGCCGGGGGGAGTGGACCCGGAGTGGCCCGCCGCTACCGCATGACCAGCGGCAGGATCTCGACGATGTCGCCGATGACGGCGCCGCGGCGGACGATTCGGGTTCGCCGGCCGTAGAGCGTGCTGGGCTCGCGCATCCAGAAGACGCCCATCATCTCGGGGTTCGGCTTCACCGCCAGGAAGGCAGTGGGCTCGCTGCGGCAGTCGAAGCGGCCGTCGCGCACGACGCGCCCGAACGGGATCTCGTTCTCGAGGATCTTCCGGCGGATCGGGGCGTCGAAGGCGTCGAGCTCCATTCGGATGGCCCCCATCTCGACCGGCTGGCCGGCGTACTCGCTGACGAGCAGCACGCGGCGGAAGTACGAGCGCCCGCTCCTGAAGACGGACAGCGGACGCAGTACCACCCGCCCGCCGAAGTGACGTTCGAGCGTCGGCGTCATGTCGTCGCGGTGGACCAGCAGGGAGCGGTACGGGAGCGGGATCTGCTCCGGCGCGACTTCGGAGGCGTCGGGGGCGGCGATGCCGGCGCGTTCGTAGACGAGGTCGAGGGGGTAGAGCAACCCCCGGGCGCGGGCGGCGCCGTCGTCGGGCGGCTGGCCGGCGGGGGGCGTCTTGGCGGGGTCCATCATGCGGGCCGGCTCCTCGCGGGGGCGACCGCCCGCGGGGCCCGGCCGCCGGTGCAGGCATGGCGGATGGGGGACCGGGCGCGCGGGCGGCGGGGACGAGGGGCCGAGGGACGGCAGGCGGGCATGATGCAGAACCCGGACATGGTAATACCGTTGGGTCGGCGCGGCCTCATGCCGCTCACGCCGACCGGGCCGCGTCGGACCACACGGCCAGCGTCCGCTCCGCGGTCCGCCGCCAACTAAAGTCGCGCGCGCGGGCGGCGCCGCGGGCCGCGAGGTCGCGGGCCCGATGTGGGTCCGAAAGCAACTCGGCCACCGTCCGCGCCCACCCGTCGGGGTCGTCGGGCGGCACGAAGAGGGCGGCGTCGGCGGCGACCTCCCGGAACACGGGGATGTCGCTGCAGACGACCGGCGTGCCCGCCCCCATCGCCTCCACCAGGGGCAGCCCGAAGCCCTCGTAGACCGAGGGTGAGACCAGCAGGGCGGCGCGGTCGTAGAGCGCGCGCAGGGTCTCGTCCGGCGCATAGCCCAGCCGCAGCAGCCAGCCCTCGGCGGCGGCCTTGGCCATGGCGCCCTCGATCGCTTCCTGCCCCCAGCCGAGCTTCCCGCACAGCACCAGCGCCGGCGCGTCCGACATCCGGCTCCGCAGGAGATGCCACGCCGCGAGCAGGGTCGCCACGTTCTTGCGCGGCTCGATGGTGCCCACGTGCAGGACGAAGCGCTCGGGGACGCCGGCCGGCAGCTCGCCCGGACGCACCGCGTCGAGCCGGCCCGCGTCCCAGACGGCATGGACGGCGCCGGGGGCCGCGCGGCAGTGTTCGAGGAGCTCGGACCGGACCGTCTCGGTCGGCGTCAGGATGGTACGGGCGCGGGCGATCGTCCGCTCGAGCCGCCGCTCGAGACTGGCGCGGGTCTCCTGCTGCATGGCCCACGGGGTGCGGTACAGGGTCATGTCCTGTACGGTCGCCACCAGCGGTCGACGCGAGGCCGCCAACGCCCGCGGCGGGACGAAGTTCGGGGCGAAGACGACGCGGTTGCCATCGACCGCGACGAGCCAGGGCTCGACGACGCGCATCAGGGGCGCCAGCCACGACCGCCGCACGAGGAGGTCGTCGGCGACCTCGTGGCGTACCCACTCGATGGCAGGACCCTTCGGGAGGGCCGCGGCCGGGCGCGGACCGTCGGGGCCGACGAACATCGTGGGGCCGTAGAGCCGCAGGCGGAGGCCGGGGCGGTCGGCGAGCTCGCGCAGCAGCTCGTGGAGGTACCAGCCCACGCCGGTCAGCGAGTCGAACAGGGGCGAGATGTCGACGGCCACCGTCAGGCCGTCCTCGCTTCGCCGGCGCCGGATGTCGGCGGCGAGCCGCCGCCCCCAGCGCCAGGTGGCGGCGATCCGGCGCGGCGTGGGCCACGCGAGCGGGAAACCGGTGCGGGCGATGCGGTACGATCGCCTCGCGACGTCGACCAGCGCGTGCAGGCGCGGGGTGAAGGGATGATTCGCCGGCATCGGCGGTGGCTGCTCCTGGCGGCGTTGGTCATGATACCCGCGGTGCTCCGGGTCGTCGCGGCTCTCGCACGTGGGGTGAAGGGATGATTCGCCGGCATCGGCGGTGGCTGCTCCTGGCGGCGTTGGTCATGATACCCGCGGCGCTCGGGGTCGTCGCGGCTCTCGCACGTGGGGTGAAGGGGTGATTCGCCGGCATCGACGGTGGCTGCTCCTGGCGGCGGTGGTCATGATGGCCGCGGCGCTCCGGGTCGGCCCGGTCCTGCTGTGGCGCCCGCCGCCTCTCGAGGGCGAGGCCCCGCGCGACGGGTGGGTGCGGGTCTCCGGCGTCGCGCACGTCCACACCACCCTGTCCGACGGCACGGGCACCCCCGAGGAGGTCGCACGGGCGGCCCGCGAGGCGGGGGCGGCCTTCGTCGTCGTCACCGATCACAACACCGACGCGGCCCGCACGTACTCCGGCTATCGGGACGGGGTGCTGGTGCTGGTGGGCGCGGAGCTCTCGGTGCATCAGGGGCACCTCCTCGGCCTCGGCATGCGCCCGCTCGCCTTTCCCCCCGCCGCGGACGCCCGCAACGCTCTCGACGACGTGCACCATCTCGGCGGCGCGGCGTTCGCCGCCCACCCCACCAGCCTGCGTGCCGAGCTCGCGTGGAGCGGCTGGGAGCTCGGCGGCCCGTGGGGACTGGAAGTGCTCAACGCCGACAGCCAGCGGAGGCGGTCGCCCTGGCCGGCCCTGCTCGGCGCGCTCGTCGCCTATCCCTTCGCCCCCGCCCGGGCGATCGCGAGCATTCTCGACCGCCCCGGCGACGCTATCGCGCGCTGGGACGCGCTGCTGCGCCGGCGCGATGCGCCCGGGGTCGCGGGCGTCGACGCCCATGGCCTTCCGTCGTACGAGAACCTGTTCCGCGTGCTCCGGAACCACGTCCTGCTCGACGCCCCGCTCTCGGGAGAGTCCGCGCGCGATGCCGCCGCGGTGCACGAGGCGCTGGCGCGCGGCCGCTCCTACATGGCCGTGGAACCCATAGCCCCGGCCGACGGGTTCTTCTTCCATGCCGCACGAGGGGACGACCGGTGGCAGATGGGCGACACCGTCACACCCGCGCCCGATCTGGTCCTGCGCGCGGGGGGGCGCCTGCCGCGCGGCGCGCGGGTCGAGCTCTACCGCAACGGGGCGCGCATCGCGACCGGCGAGGGCGAGCTCGAGCTTGCGGCCCCCGAGCCGGGCGCCTACCGGGTGGAGGTACGGGTGGCGGGCTGGGACGTTCCCTGGATCCTGTCCAACCCCATCTACGTCCACGGCGTCGTGAGCAGAATCGTCCGTTCCCGCCGGGCCGAGTGGCCGCCGGCCGCGCCCCCCCCGCCGCGGCTGGCGCGGACCCTGGACGCGTTCGGGGACGGGTCGGCCCTCGCCGCGGAGTCGGATGCGACGACGTGGATCGACCCCAAGGTGCGGGTCGCCGGCGAGCGAACGCCGGGCGCCGCCGCGCGGCTGCGCTTCTGCCTGCGCCAGCCGCGGCCGGACCGGTCGGCGGTCTGGGGCGCGCTCGTGGACCGGTCGCGGCGGGACCTGTCGGGGAACTCGGGGCTCGTCGTCGACGTCAGGGCCGACGGCGAGTTCCGCATCTGGGTGGCGCTCTGGGAGGAACGGCCCGGCGAGCCCGGCGGCGAGCCCTACTGGTGGCAGACGTCGGTCCGCACGTCGACCGGGTGGCGCCGCCACGCCATCCCGTTCGAGCGCCTGCATCCGGCCGACACCAACGTCGACGACGCCCTCGACCTCCGGCGCATCGTCGGACTGGTCTTCTACCTCGACCCCGCCACGGGCGATCCGGTGAGGGAAGGCAACGTCCGGTTCGAGCGGCTCGGCGTCTACTGAGGTCGCCGGTGGGGGAGAGCGCGGCGGCCGCCGTCGCCCCGATTCGATACGGGGCGAGACGCGCTAGTGCGGCGACCCGGCCACGGGCGATCCGGTCAGGGAAGGCAGCGTCCGGTTCGAGCGGTTCGGCGCCTACCGACGTCGCCGGTGGGGGAGAGCGCGGCGGCCGCGTTCGCCCCGAATCGCGATACGGGGCGAACGCCCCGGTGCGGCCCGCTCGGCCGGGACCGGCCGGCGTCGTCGCCGCGCGGAGGAGCACGGGTGAGAATCGGGCTCGACGGCAAGATACTGACCCTTCGGGCCGGCGGCACCGGGCGCTACGCCATCAACCTGACGCGGGCGATGCTCGCGGAAGCGGCGGCGCACCGTCCCGACCTCGAGTTCGTCGTCCTCACCGGTCCGCAGACGTCCCGCGAGGTCATGGAGGAGTTCCGGGGCCGCTGCGAAGAGTGCTTCCTGGGCGCGAAGAGCAGCGTGATCCGGTCGCTGACCCTCGTCCCCGCCGCGCTGCGCCGCCTCCGCGTCGACATCTTCCACGGCATGGACCACGTGGGCATCCCCCTCGTCGGCCGCAGCGGCAAGTACGTGGTCACCGTTCACGACGTGATACCGCTCATCCTGCCCGAGACGTTCACCCCCCGGCATCGCCTCGTCGTGCGGCTGGCCCTCGCCCGCGTGCGCCGGAAGGCGGACCTCGTCGTCGTGCCCTCGCACGCCGTGAAGCGCGACGTCGTCCGGCGCGTGGGCCTGCCCGAGGACCGCGTCGTGGTGACGCACGAGGGGTGCGAGCCGCGGTTCCGGCCTGTCCGGTCGGCGGCGGCCCGGCGCGACGTGGCGGCCAGGTACGGCCTCCCGCCGCGCTACGTGCTGGCCGTGGGCACCCTGGAGCCGCGCAAGAACCTCACGACCCTGCTCGAGGCCTTCGCGCGCCTCCGGCGCGACGGCGAGGTCGACGCCGACCTGCGGCTCGTGCTCGCGGGCGCGCGCGGCTGGCTCGACGAGCCCATCTTCGCGACCGTCCGGTCCCTCGGGCTGGAAGACGCGGTCCGCTTCACGGGGTTCGTCGACGACGCCGACCTGCCGGTCGTCTACAGCGGGGCGGCGTTGTTCGTGTTCCCCTCGCTGCACGAGGGCTTCGGGCTGCCGCTGCTCGAGGCCATGGCCTGCGGCGTGCCCGTCGTCACCTCGAACATCTCCTCCATGCCCGAGGTGGCGGGCGACGCCGCCGTGCTCGTGGACCCTCGCGACGCGGACGGCCTGGCCGCCGCCATCGCCCGGTTGCTGCGCGACGGGGCCTTGCGCGACCGCCTGCGCGAGGCCGGCATCGCGCGGGCGCGGCAGTTCTCTTGGGAGGCGACCGCGCGCCGGACCCTGGACGCGTACGCTTCCGTCGTCCAGCCGCCCATGGCGCAACCGCGCGTCGCCGCGAGAGCGGCGACGCGCCCCCCTGACAGGGCGTGAGGAAGGCGCATGTTGGGCATATGCAATCGGCGAACGAGGCAGTCAGGCGGGATGCATGGCTGCTCGAATGCCGTGGGTATTTCGCCATGGGCTGCCGGCATGTAGCGGACCGCGGCCGGCCCGGGTGCGAGACTGGTGCGCGATGCGCGTCCTGCACGTGATGGCGTCGGCGGCCCGCGGGGGCGGGGCCGCCCATCTCGCCGGCCTCCTGCCCGCGCTCCGGCGCGCGGGCTGGGACTGCGAAGCGGCGGTGGGCCGCGACGGTCCGCTGGGCCGCGATCTCGCCGCTGTCGATATTCCCGTGCACTACGTCGATCTGATGGGGCGGCGGCTCGCGCCGTTGCGCGCGCTGCGGCTCGCGCGCCTGACGGCGGGGCTCGGGCCGGACGTCGTCCACCTGCACGGCACCCGGACCGCGTTCTTCCATGCCGCCGGGGCCGCGCTACGGCGAGTGGTGGGGCGGCGGCGCGGTCGCGGGGGCCCGCCGCCGGTGGTGTACACGGCGCACGGCCTCGCCTACCGCAAGGATGCGGGGCGGGTGGAGCGGCAGGTGTCGTCGTGGGCGGAGCGGGTGGCGTGCCGGGGCGCGGACGCGGTCACCTCGGTCTCGCGGGCGGACCTCGAGGATCTGGAGGGCCGGGGCTTCCTGCGCGGCAGACCCGGATTCCATGTCGCCAACGCCGTGCGCGTGCCGGCGCCCGACGAAGGGGGGCGGACGGCGGCCCGGCGGCGCCTGGGGCTGCCGGAGGACGGGCTGGTGGTGGGCACCGTGTCACGGCTGGTGCCCCAGAAGGCGGTCGGGGACCTGATCGATGCGCTGACCCGGATCGCACCCGGTTTCCGCGCGCCGCCCGGGTCCCCGACCCTCGTCGTCGTCGGCGACGGCCCCCTGCGCCCCGCCCTCGAGCGGCGCGTGGAGGCCGGTACGAACGGCGCGCGCGTGATGCTGCTTGGCGCGCGCGGCGACGTGCCGCGGCTCCTGCCGGCGTTCGACGTCTTCGTGCTCTCCTCGCACTGGGAAGGGGAGCCGATAGCGCTGCTCGAAGCCATGGCGGCGGGGCTGGCGTGCGTGGCGACGGCGACGGAGGGCGCCCGGGAGATCGTGGGCGACGACGCGTCGATCGGGCGGCTCGTGCCGGTCGGAGACGCGGCACGATTGGGAGACGCGATCGCGCGCCTGCTGCGCGACGCCCCCGCGCGCGAGGCCATGGGCGCGGGGGCTCGCGCGCGAATGCGGAGCCGGACCCCCGACGCGCAGGCATCCCAGGTGATAGACGTGTATCGTCGGATGCTGGGCGCGCGGTCGTCGGAGCGCGGCGCGCGCGCCGGAGGGTGAGGATGGCGCTGTCCCCGGCCGGGCCCTCCTTGCGGTACCGCGCGCGGCAGGGGCCGCAGGCAGAAGGGGCGCGGGGAAAAGAGGGGCGCGTTGCGGGGGAGACGGCGGGCGCGCGGAACAAAAGGGGAGATCGGATGACAAGCGGAACGGCGGCGCTGCTCGGGTTCAGCGTCGGCTTCGCCCTGGGAGGCGTGGCGGTGAGTCTAACGGTTCCGGAGACACCGCTTCCCGATGGGTCGTAGCAGGCGGTCGATGTCCGCCATTGCGCCCCCCCGGAGCGCGAACACCACTCGTCGCCTTGTCGGCGGTCACCTGCCGATGCCGGAGGCGACCGGGACGGGCGGGCACGCGCGCGCGATCGGCCGGTCGTCGATGGGCAGGTGAATGAGCGCGGCGGCGAGGCCGAGGACGACCCCCGCCCACCAGATGCCGTCGTACGACCCGGTGGCGTCGAAGAGCCGCCCCCCCAGCCAGACGCCGAGGAAGCTGCCGAGCTGGTGGCTCAGGAAGACGAAGCCGAACAGGGTCGCGAGGTAGCGCAGGCCGAAGATCCGGCCCACGATGCCGGTGGTCAGGGGCACCGTCGACAGCCACAGCAGGCCCATGGCGGCGGAGAACGCGTAGATGACGGCGGTGGTCTTGGGGGCGAGCAGCAGCGCGGTGATCGCGACCGCGCGCAGGGCGTAGATGGTGCTGAGCCCGTACTTGCGGCTCCAGCGCTGGCCGGCCGCCCCCGACGCCAGCGAGCCGACGATGTTGAACAGGCCGATGACCGCAATGGCGCCGGCCCCGACCGCGGCGGGCAGGCCGAGGTCGAGGACGTAGGCGGGGAAGTGGACGGTGATGAATGCCACGTGGAACCCGCAGACGAAGAAGCCGGCGGTCAGCAGGCCGTACCCGCGGTGTCCCATCGCCTCGCGCACGGCGGCCCCGAGCGACTGCTCCGGCGGGGCCGCGCCCGGTGCCGCGGCCGCCGACCCCGCCCCGGCCGACCGTTGCCCGACCCCCGGCAGCAGCAAGGCCAGCGGCGCGATGACGAGCACGGTGGCGGACAGGCTCACGAGGGCGGCCTCCCATCCGTGGGCGGCGATGAGGGCCTGTCCGAGCGGCGAGAAGACGACCTGCCCGAACGATCCGGCCGCGGTGCCCAGGCCGAGGGCCAGGGACCGCCGCTCCGGACCCACGACCTTCGCCATCGCCGCCAGCGCGATGGTGAACGCGGTGAAGGCCACCCCGACCCCCACCAGGATCCCCGCCGTCAACTGCAGCAGGGCGGGGCTCTCGGTGCCGGCCATCGCCCGGATGCCGAGGGCGTAGACCACCGCGCCCGCCGCCAGCACGCGGGACGGTCCGAACCGGTCGCTCAGGGCGCCGGCGACGGGCAGGCTCGCGCCCCACACGAGGTTCTG
This sequence comes from Vicinamibacterales bacterium, assembly GCA_965204675.1. Lineage (GTDB taxonomy): Bacteria > Acidobacteriota > Vicinamibacteria > Vicinamibacterales > UBA8438 > JAJEEA01. The sequence continues at coordinate 1,091,752 of OZ242003.1, read as the reverse complement.
TATAGCCAGCGCGAGGGCGAAGGTCTCGCGTCCCCAGCCCCGGGCCGCGGACATCGGCTCGAGGAACAGCCCGAAGATCGAGCGCGCGCCGAACCCGACGACGGCGATCGCGCACGCCGCCGCCATCACCAGGGCGGGCGCCCGCCAGTCGAACGGCGCGGGCGGCGGGCCGGCCGGGCGGCGCTCAGTCACGGGCGGCAGGCTTCCCGGCCGGGTGGGCCGCAAGGCAATGCGCCGGGCGGACGCGGGCGTTGCCGGGTCCGCGGCCGCGGCCGCGGCCGGCCGGCGCGTGGTCGAGCGGGATCGCGGCGGTCGTCGAAGCACGGTCGGTCATGTCGGGGGCCTCCTCGTCGTCGGCGCCGTTGCCTTTTCCGCGGCGGCGGGACGATACTGAGAATAGCAGGGAGGGTCTCCACCATGCGAACCGCGTTGATCCCGTTGTTGGCCGTCCTCGCGCTCGCGCCGGCGTGCCGGGAGGCGGCGCTCGACGATCTGCGGGGCGATGCCCAGGGCGTGCTGGACGAGGCGCGAAACCGTGCCCAGGCCATCGGCGAGCTGTCGGCGGACGAGATCAGCGAGATGTGGGCCATCGAGTACCGGACGCTCCTCGTGCCCCACGCCGACCTCGAGAGCCTCGACGAGCAGTTGAACGCGCTCGGCCAGGAGCGGTGGGAGGCCTACCACGTGAGCGACGAGCCGCAGGGCAAGCGGTTCTACTTCAAGCGCCCGAAGTCGACCGCCATCTCCAACCTGACCCACCTGTTGCGGTTCGGGTCGTTCGTCTTCTGACGTGGAGCGCCCCATGACCGACACCGGCTCGCCGGCCGCCGGGGTCGCGGCCGCCCCCGCCGGGACCGGGGGCGGCTCCCGCGCCAGGCTGGGCGTGCTGCTCGCGGTGGCGGCGGTGGCCGTCGCCGGCTACCTGCAGTTCGGGGACGCGCTCTCGCTCGCGGCCATCGCGGAGCAGGAGGCGGCGCTGCGGGACTATCAGCAGGCCCACCCCTGGTTGGTCTACGGGGCCGCGTTCCTCGTCTACGTCGCGGTGACCGGGTTGTCGCTGCCCGGCGCGGCGGTGCTCACCCTCGTCTTCGGCTGGTACTTCGACTTCCTGCGGGCCGTCGTGCTGGTGAGCTTCGCGTCGACGGCCGGCGCCTCGCTCGCGTTCCTCCTGAGCCGGTACGTGTTCAGGGACGCCGTGCAATCCCGTTTCGGCGGCCGGCTGCGGGCGTTCAACGACGCGCTGGCGCGGGACGGGGCGCTCTATCTCTTCACGTTGCGGCTGGTCCCGGCCGTCCCGTTCTTCGTGATCAACCTCGTCATGGGGCTCACCCCGCTCCGCGTCGGGACCTTCTGGTGGGTGAGCCAGGTCGGCATGCTGCCCGGCACCGCCGTCTACGTCTATGCGGGGTCGGCGGTGCCCGACCTCCAGGTTCTCAGCGAGCGCGGCCTCGGGGGAATCGTGTCGCCGCAGGTGCTCGCCGCCTTCGTGCTGCTGGGCGTGTTCCCGCTCCTGGTCAGGACGATCCTGCGGCGTTTCCGCCCCGGCTCCTGAGCTGGAAGCGGACCAGGGTCTGCAGCTCCGAGGCGTGACGCGTTGGTGGATACCGCATCCGCAGGGATCACAAATCTGTCGGTGTGAAGGCAAGATGGGCCGCCGTCGTCGCTGACGGACGGTACCACCGAGTGCTTCTGTCGACAATCGTGTGGATCGCCGGCGACCGGCGACAGGGATGTGGGAATTCCCGTCTCTACGCCCCGCGCCCCCCGCGGCCCCGCCTTCCCGAAACCGCCCGGTTTTTCGCGGGATTTCTGCTTCGCTCGCGCCCGCGACGCCCCTTGGCCCCGTTCTTGCTAGGGGCTTGGTAGAGAACTGTCGGGACAACGGCGCCGCGCCGGCGGCGCCGTTCGGGGGGGACGCGAGAGACGTCAGGCTCGCGGCCGCGGATTGGACGCTTCGGCGCAGGCGCAACCGGCCGGTGGCGAGACCCCGCTGGAAGCAGCGGGCGTCGCGCCGTGGGCCGGCAGGAACGGAGGCCGTAGTGGAAGTCACCAGCAAGGCGACGCGCATTCGACTGTTCAGCGTGTCGACACCGCAGATGCGCGCGTTCCACATGACGTGGTTCGCGTTCTTCCTTTGCTTCTTCGCGTGGTTCGGCATCGCGCCGCTCATGAAGGTCGTGCGCGACGAGATGGCCCTGACGCAGTCGCAGATCGGCTGGCTGGTCATCGGGTCGGTGTCGATCACCGTCGTCGCGCGGCTGCTCATCGGGTGGCTGTGCGACCGTATCGGTCCGCGGCTCGCCTACACGTGGCTGCTCATCGTGGGGTCGCTGCCGGTCATGGGCATCGGCTTCGCCCAGGATTTCGAGACCTTCCTCGTCTTCCGGCTGCTGATTGGGGTCATCGGCGCGTCGTTCGTCATCACGCAGTACCACACGTCGGTGATGTTCGCGCCCAACGTCGTGGGCACCGCGAACGCGACGACGGCGGGGTGGGGCAACCTCGGCGGCGGCGTCACCCAGCTCGTCATGCCCATCGTGCTGGGCATCCTCACCGTCGGGGCCTACATCCCGTTCACCGACGTGCAGTTCCTGCCGGGCATGGGGCTGAGCGACGCGGTCGCGTGGCGCGCGGCCATGGTCATCGCGGGCGCGATGTGCGCGCTCGTGGGCGTGGCCTACTGGTTCCTGACCCAGGACGCGCCCGAGGGCAACTACAAGGCGCTGCGCGCGGCGGGCAAGCTGCCGCCGAAGCAGAGCGTCAAGGGGTCGTTCGCGGCGGCCACGCGCGACCCGCGGGTGTGGGCCCTCTTCCTCATCTACGGCGCGTGCTTCGGCATCGAGCTGACCGTCAACAACGTGCTGGCCCTGTACTTCATCGACTACTTCGACTTCTTCCAGTCGATGGGTGCGATACAGGCGGTGCAGTGGGCGGGGGCGGCGGCGATGCTCTTCGGTCTGATGAACGTCTTCGCGCGCACCCTGGGCGGCGCGTTCGGCGACGTGTTCGGGCGCCGGTGGGGCCTGTCGGGGCGGGTGCGGTGGCTGTTCATGGTGCTGTTCGCGGAAGGGCTGGCGCTGATGTTCTTCTCGCAACTGTCGGTGCTGGCGATGGCCCTGCCCGCCCTCATCGTGTTCAGCCTGTGCGTGCAGATGGCCGAGGGGGCGACGTACTCGGTCGTGCCGTTCATCAACAAGAAGGCGCTGGGCTCGGTCGCGGGCATCGTCGGCGCGGGGGGCAACGCCGGCGCGGTGGCGGCCGGGTTCCTGTTCCGGGGCGCGATTCCGTGGCCGACGGCGTTCTTCGTGCTCGGCGCGCTGGTCACCCTGGTCGCGTTCGCGACGTTCGCGGTGCGGTTCGACACCGCGACGGAGACCGATGCGCGCGAGGCGCTCGACGCCGCGCTGGCCGAGCGCTATGGCGCGCTGCCGGGCGCGCGCGACGCGGTTGCGGGATAGGCGGGCGTCATGGCAAAGGCAACCGTTCCCGCGACGCTGGTCGACCACTACCTGCGCCTGCAGCGGCGGCCGTCGGTGGGAGTCGGCGCCCTCGCGCGCGCGCGCGGCGCATCGGCGGATACGGCGGCGGCGCGGATGGATGCTGGCCGGCCGGCGCGCGCGTACGACGCGGCTGGACCGGCCGCGGTCGCCATCGACGTGGCCGCAAGCGGCGGCAGCGCGACGACGGCGGTGGACCGTTTCGCGCGCGCGCACGACGAGGCCTCGTCGGCCGGCAGGGCCGCGCTCACGGGGCGTTACTCGGCCCTCATGCCGGCGACGCCGCCGGGCGAAGGCCAGCAGTACGCCTTCGAGGTCGATCTCGACGCCTGCTCGGGCTGCAAGTCGTGCGTCGCCGCCTGTCACGCGATGAACGGGCTGGAGGACGAGGAGTCGTGGCGCGACGTCGGGCTCCTCCACGGCGGGGGCGAAGGCGCGCCGGTGATGCAGCACGTCACCACCGCCTGCCACCACTGCCTGGCCCCGGCGTGCATGCACGCATGCCCGGTGGACGCCTACGAGAAGGACCCGGCGACGGGCATCGTGAAGCACCTCGACGACCAGTGCTTCGGGTGCCAGTACTGCACGCTGGCCTGTCCCTACGACGCCCCGAAGTACAGCGCGGCGAAGGGCATCGTGCGGAAGTGCGACATGTGCAGCGACCGGCTCGCGGAGGGGGAGGCCCCCGCGTGCGTCCAGTCGTGCCCCGGCGAGGCCATCCGCATCCGGGTCGTGGACGCCGATCAGGTGGTGGAGGAGTCCGAGACGAACCTCTTCGTGCCGGGGGCTCCGGAGCCCGAGATCACGCTGCCCACGACGACCTACCGGACGGCGCGGGTCCTGCCGCGCAACATGATCCCGGCCGACTACTACTCGGTGAACCCCACGGCGCCGCACTGGCCCCTCATCGTGATGCTCGCGCTGACCCAGATGTCGGTCGGCGCCTTCCTCGTGGAGCAGGTGCTGGGGCTGGTGGCGCCGTCGGCGCTCATGGCCGCCATCCGGCCGCTGCACAGTGTCAGCGCCCTCGTGTTCGGCCTGCTCGCCCTCGCGGTGAGCGTCCTTCACCTGGGGCGCCCGCAGTACGCCTACCGGGCCGTCATCGGGCTGCGTCACTCGTGGCTGAGCCGCGAGATCGTCGCGTTCGGCCTCTTCGCAGCGCTGGCCGTGACCTACGCCGCGTGGCCGTGGGCCGGCGCGCACCTCCTGTCCGCGGGGGGGACGGCGCCGCCGTGGCTCGGATGGACCGTGGCCGGCTTCGGGGTGGCCGGCATCGGCTGCTCGGTGATGGTCTACCAGTTCACGCAGAAGGACTTCTGGAACGGGTGGTCGACGGGGTGCAGGTTCCTGCTCACCGCGGCGGTGCTGGGGCTCGCCGCCGCGTGGCTCTCGCTGATGATCACCGCGGCGTGGACGGAGAGCGCGGCGTCGGCGTCGGCGCTCGAGCGCTACGGGCCGGTGCTGTGCCGCGCCCTCATCGCCGCCGCGGCGTTCAAGCTGGTCTTCGAGGCCGCGCTCTTCCGCCACCTCGCGGCGAGGTCCACCACGTCGCTCAAGCGGACGGCGCTGCTGATGAGCGGGGCGCTGTCGCAGACGACGGTGGCCCGCTTCGCGGCGGGCGTCGTCGGCGGCATCGCCATGCCCGCCCTCGTGCTGCTGAGCGGGACGCCGGCCGGTCAGGACGTGATGCTGGCGCCGTTCGTGGCGATGCTCTTCGTCGCGTGCCTGGCCGGCGAGCTCCTCGAGCGATACCTGTTCTTCGCGGCCGTCGCGTCGCCGAAGATGCCGGGAGGAGTCTGAAGTGCTGCACGGGTGCGACGACCGTCCTCGTGGCGGACACCGCGATGAGCTGCCTGTTGGGGAAGGGGGCCGACATGCTGCGGCAGCGTGACGGGCGCCTCACCCGGGACCTTGTGAGGACGCCGGGCGGATTCGGCCTCGGGCAGGTCCCGGCGCGGCACAAGCCCGACGCCACCGCCGAGGCGGTGTGCGGCTACTGCTCGACCGGCTGCCGCCTGACCGTGCACCTGAAGGACGGCGCCCCCGTCAACCTCACGCCGACGCCCGGGTACCCGGTGAACCGCGGCACCGCCTGCCCGAAGGGCTGGGAGGCGCTGACGGTGCTCGACGCGCCCGACCGCGCCACCACCCCGCTCCTGCGTGACGCCGGCGACGCCCACCAGCGGCCGGTGAGCTGGGACGCCGCCCTCGGCACGATGGTCGAGCGGTTCAAGGCCATCCAGACCCGGCACGGGGCCGGGTCGCTGGCGTTCCTCAGCACCGGCCAGATGCCCACCGAGGAGATGGCCCTGCTCGGCGCCCTCGCCAAGTTCGGCATGGGCATGCTGCACGGCGACGGGAACACCCGGCAGTGCATGGCGACGTCGGTCGTCGCCTACAAGCAGGCGTTCGGGTTCGACGCCCCGCCCTACACCTACCGCGACTTCGAGGAGTCGGACGTCGTCGTGTTCGTGGGGGCGAACCCGTGCATCGCGCATCCCATCCTGTGGGAGCGGGTGCTGCGCAATCCCCACGACCCCGCCGTCGTCGTCGTCGACCCCCGGTTCACCGAGACCGCCATGCAGGCCGCGCAGCACTTGCCGCTGCGGCCCAAGTCGGACCAGTCGCTGCTCTACGGCGTTGCGCGCATCCTGATCGAGCGCGGCTGGATCGACGCCGGGTACGTCGAGGCCCACACCAGCGGCTACGAGGCCTACGCCGACTTCGTGCGGCAGTTCACGCTCGACCGCGTCGCCGCCGACACCGGGCTCGAGCCCGGCGAGATCGAGCGGCTCGCGGCGACCATCCACGCGGGAGAGCGGGTGTCCTTCTGGTGGACGATGGGCGTCAACCAGAGCTACCAGGGGGTGCGCACCGCGCAGGCCGTCATCGACCTCGCGCTGCTGACCGGCAACATGGGCCGGCCCGGCACCGGCGCCAACTCCATCACCGGGCAGTGCAACGCGATGGGGTCGCGGCTGTTCAGCAACACCACGAACCTGCTGGGCGGCCACGACTTCGCCGACCCCGGCCACCGCGCCAAGGTCGCCGGGGTGCTCGGCATCGACCCCGGCGTGATTCCGCGCGAGGCGAGCTGGGCCTATCACGAGATCGTCAAGGGCATCCTCGAGGAGCGCATCAAGGGGCTCTGGGTCATCGCCACCAACACCGCGCACTCGTGGATCAACCAGTCGCAGGTGCGCGACGTCCTCGGGCGCCTCGACTTCCTCGTCGTCCAGGACATGTACGCGTCGACGGAGACCGCGCAGATGGCCGACCTCGTGCTCCCCGCCGCGGCGTGGGGCGAGAAGGACGGCACCTTCATCAACTCGGAACGGCGCATCGGCACTATTCGGAAGGTCGCGGCGGCCCCCGGCGAGGCGCTGTCCGACTTCGCCATCTTCAAGCTGGTGGCCGAGTACTGGGGCTGCGGCGGGCAGTTCCGCGAGTGGGAGTCTCCGGAGGCCACGTTCCAGATCCTCAAGCGGCTGTCGGCGGGCCAGCCCTGCGACATCACCGGCATCGAAGACTACGCGATGCTCGACGAGTGCGGCGGCATCCAGTGGCCCTGCCCCGCCGGCGGCCCGCCGCCCGCGCCGGGGTCGGAGCGGCGCCTCTTCGAGGACGGGCGCTTCCACCACCCGGACGGCCGCGCGCGGTTCCTCTTCGAAGAGCCGCGCCCGCTGCCCGAGGCGCCGGGCGAGCGCTACCCGTTCCTGCTCCTCACCGGCCGCGGCACCGCCGCGCAGTGGCATACGCAGACCCGCACCGCGAAGTCCGCGGTCCTGCGCAAGCTCTACCCCGACGAGGTCTACGTCGAGATCAACCCCGCCGACGCGCGCGCGCTCGGCATCCGGCCGCACGGCCGCGTCGAGGTCCGGTCGCGCCGCGGCCGCATCAAGGCGACGGCGTTCGTCACCCGGTCGGTCCAGCCCGGGCACCTGTTCGTGCCGATGCACTACGCGGTGACCAACCGGCTGACGGACGCCGTCTTCGATCCCTACTCGAAGCAGCCGTCCTACAAGGCGTGCGCCGTCGACGTGGGGCCCGTGTAGGCGAGGAACCGTGGTGATGAACGAGCTCGCCGCCGTCTTCGATCCCGGCTCCGGGCAGCCGTTCCGTGGGGTCTGCGCCGTCGACGTGGGGCCCGTGCCGCGAGGAACGACGGCGTGACGGCCAGCGCCTGCGCGTCGGTGCCCGCTACCACGTCGACGGCGGCGGCGCCCGCGAAGCACTGAGGAAATGGCAGCCATGGCAGATACAGCGCGCGCGTCGTCGGCGAACGGGTCCGATGCCGTCGTCGTCATCGGCAACGGCATGGTCGGCCACCGCTTCTGCGAGAAGCTGGTCGAGCTCGACCCCGGGCGCGGTCACCGCATCGTGACGTTCTGCGAGGAGCCGCGCCCCGCCTACGACCGCGTCGGCCTGACCCGGTTCTTCGACGAGCGCGACCCCGCTCACCTCATGCTGGCGAACCCCGAGTGGTACGCGGAGAAGGGGATCGAGCTGCACGTCGGCGACCGGGCGACGGCCATCGACCGCGAGGCGGGGGTCGTGCGGTCGGCGCGGGGGAGGGAGATTCCCTACGACCGGGTGGTGCTGGCCACCGGCTCGGCCCCCTTCGTGCCCCCGATTCCCGGCGTCGACAAGCGGGGCGTCTTCGTCTATCGCACCATCGAGGACCTGGAGGCGATCATCGCCTACGCCCAAGGGGTCGAGAGCGCCGCCGTCATCGGCGGGGGGCTCCTCGGCCTCGAGGCGGCCAAGGCCGCCCACGATCTCGGCCTCGAGACGCACGTGGTCGAGTTCATGCCCCGGTTGATGCCGAGGCAGGTGGACGACGCGGGGTCGCGGCTGCTCGTCAAGGAGATCGAGTCGCTCGGCGTCCGCGTGCGGGTCGGCGCCGCGACGAAGGCGATCCTCGGCAACGGCCGGGTCGAGGGAATGGCCTTCGACAGCGGCGGCGACCTCGAGGTCGGGATGGTCATCGTCTCCGCCGGCATCCGCCCCCGCGACGAGCTGGCCCGCGGGTGCGGGCTCGCGGTGGCCGAGCGCGGCGGGGTGGTCGTGGACGACTACCTCGAGACCAGCGATCCCGACATCCACGCCATCGGCGAGGTCGCCCATCACCGGGGCATGGTCTACGGCCTCGTCGCCCCCGGCTACGAGATGGCCGAGGTGCTGGCCGCCCGGCTCGCCGGCGACGAGTCGCGCGTCTTCGCCGGCGCCGACCTGTCGACCAGGCTCAAGCTGATGGGCGTCGACGTGGCGAGCTTCGGCGACTACGAGGCCGGCGCGGACGCCGCCAAGCCCCTCACCTACGAGGACCCGTTCGGCGGCGTCTACAAGAAGCTGCTGTTCAGCCCCGACGGCACGCGGCTCGTGGGCGGCATCCTCGTCGGCGACGCGTCCGACTACGGCAGCCTCATGATGCTCGCGAAGAACGGGACCGAGCTGCCGGCCGAGCCCGGCGCGCTCGTGCTCGGCTCGGGGGGCGGCGGGGTGGCGGTGTCGGCGACCGGGATGCCCGACGAGACCCAGGTCTGCCAGTGCAACGGGGTGAGCAAGGGCGACATCTGCGCGGCCGTCCGCGGCGGCGGCTGCGGGACGGTGGGCGACGTCAAGGCGCAAACGCGCGCCGGCACCGGCTGCGGCGGCTGCCTCCCGCTGGTGACCGACCTCCTCAAGCAGGAGCTCGAGGCGACCGGAAAGAAGGTCAGCAACGACCTCTGCGAGCACTTCCCGTACACGCGGCAGGAGCTCCTCGACATCGTCAAGGTGAAGGAGATCAGGACCTTCGCCGACCTCATCGCCGGGCACGGCCGCGGCCACGGCTGCGAGATATGCAAGCCCGCGGTCAGCTCCATGCTCGCGAGCCTGTGGAACGAGAACATCCTCGACGACGCCCACCAGACCCTGCAGGACACCAACGACCGCTTCCTCGCCAACATGCAGCGCGGGGGCGTCTACTCGGTCATCCCGCGGGTGCCGGGGGGCGAGATCACCCCCGACAAGCTGATCGCGCTCGGGTCCATTGCGAAGAAGTACGGCCTGTTCACCAAGATCACCGGCGGGCAGCGGGTCGACATGTTCGGGGCCCAGCTCCACCAGTTGCCCGACATCTGGGAGGAGCTGATCGGGGCCGGGTTCGAGAGCGGCCACGCCTACGGCAAGGCCCTGCGCACCGTGAAGAGCTGCGTCGGCACCACCTGGTGCCGCTTCGGGGTGCAGGACTCGGTGAAGTTCGCGATCCGGGTCGAGGAGCGCTACCGGGGCATCCGCGCCCCGCACAAGATCAAGTCGGCGGTGTCGGGCTGCGTGCGCGAGTGCGCCGAGGCCCAGAGCAAGGACTTCGGCCTCATCGCCACCGAGAACGGCTACAACCTCTATGTCTGCGGCAACGGCGGCATGCACCCCCGCCACGCCGACCTCCTGGCGAGCGACATCGACGAGGACACCGCCATCCGCACCATCGACCGGTTCCTCATGTTCTACATCCTCACCGCCGACCGCCTCACCCGCACCTCGGTGTGGCTGCAGCAACTGGAGGGCGGCATCGACTACCTCCGCGAGGTGGTGGTGGACGACAAGCTCGGCATCTGCGACGAGCTCGAGCGCCGCATGGCCCACCTCGTCGACACCTACCGCTGCGAGTGGAAGGAGGTGGTCGACAACCCCGAGCTGCGCCGCAGGTTCCGGCAGTTCGTGAACACCGACGAGACCGAGGTCGGCATCGAGTTCGTCGACGAGCGCGGGCAGCAGCGGCCCGAGTACTGGGACAAGGCCGTCATCCCCGTCGAGGACGTCACGCGGCCGGCCGACATCCCCGTCGAGGACGTCACGCGGTCGGCCGAGGAGCGCCTGCGCGCCCTGTGCGACTCGTCGGGCAAGCGCTGGGTCAACGTGGGGCGTGTCGCCGACTTCCCCGCCGACGGCGGCGCCGCCGTCAAGTACGGCCGCACCCAGATCGCGGTGTTCAACTTCTCGTCGCGCGGCGAGTGGTACGCGACCCAGAACATGTGCCCCCACAAGCAGGCGTTCGTCCTCTCGCGCGGCATCGTCGGCGACGCGCAGGGGACCCCCAAGGTCGCCTGCCCCCTCCACAAGAAGGTCTTCGGCCTCGAGACCGGCGCCTGCCTCAGCGGCGAGAGCTACGAGCTGATGACGTTCCCGGTGAAGGTCGACGACGACCGGGTGTACCTGGAGCTCCCGCCCGAGGAGCAGCTCGACGCCTTCCTCGGCACCGACACCGTCTGCAGCGCCGCTGCGCGCACCCGAGGACCCGCGCCGGGCGCCTCGAAGGAGCCGGCCGCGCCCTACCTGCGCAGCGAGCGCCCCGACGGCCAGGTCGACTACTTCGCCGAGCGCCAGGCGGCCGGCGTGTAGCGAGCCCCACGGGCCGGGCGGCCCACCGTCAAGGTCACGATCGCACCGTCCCGGGGGAGCACGGCATCACGACGCGGGCAACTCGGGCGCCGCTCCGGCTGGGCGCTGTCGCCAGCGCGAGTGCAGTGCGTCGCGAGAGCCGGCGAGCCCGGACCGTTGACAACGGCTGGCGGATCAGCATAGGGTGTGCCATCGGCTAAGAAAGGCGGCGTGTAGTCGTTCGGCGCGCTTCTTCCGCTACCGCTGGTAGCGTGCTCTTGCGGATGGGAGGGTCGTGACCATGTCGAGGCTGTTCAAGGCGACGGGGGGCGCGGGGCTCGCCGTGGTGCTGCTGGGCCTTTCGCCGGCGGCGGGCCATGCCCAGGCGGTGTCCGACGGGGCGTCGGCGCGTGAGTTCGTGGATCGCTACTGCATGGCCTGCCACAGCGATCGCGGGTTCGAGCGTGGCACGGTGCCGGTGTCGCTGCAAGGCGTCGACATGGCGGACGTCGCCGCCCACGCCGACGTCCTGGAGCGGGTGGTGCGGAAGGTGCGGGGCGGGCTGATGCCGCCGCCGCAGGTGCGGCGGCCCGACGACGGCGTCCGCGCGTCGCTGGTCACGTGGCTCGAGACCGAGCTCGACCGCGCCGCCGCCGACCGTCCGCCCGTGGGGCGGCCGATGACCGCGCACCGGCTCAACCGCGCCGAGTACCGCAACGCGGTGCGCGACCTCATCGGGCTGGACGTGGACATCGACGAGCTGCTGCCGCCGGACGACGCCGACGCCGAGGGCTTCGACAACAACGCCGAGGTGCTGTCGGTCTCGACGACGCTGATGGAGCGCTACCTGACGGCGGCGCGGCGCATCAGCCAGCTCGCCGTCGGCGACCCCGACCTGACCTCGCGGTCCGCCACCTACCAGGTGCCCAACCTCGAGGACCAGGACGATCGCACGAGCGACGATCTACCCTTCGGGTCGCGGGGCGGCCTCGCCGTCCGGCACTACTTCCCGCTCGATGGGGAGTACCTCTTCAAGTTCGACCTGCGCCGCAACTTCTACAACTACATCGTCGGGCTCGGCAACGTGCCGCACCAGCTCGACCTGCGGATCGACAAGGCCCACGTCGAGACGTTCATGGTCGGCGGCGGGTTCGAGGGCACGCGGTGCGCGACGAGCTACTGCGGCTCGGGCAGCGGGGGCTTCCCCGAGTGGGGGGCGTACTCGGTCGACGCCGACAACGAGCTGCAGGTCCGCTTGCCGGTCAAGGCGGGGATGCGGCTGGTCGGGGCGGCGTTCCTCGATCGGCCGGCCATCGACGAGGGGGTCCTCCAGCCGCGGCCGAGCCCCGCGACCTTCGGCTACAGCACCGACGACCGGCAGGACGGGAACCCCGCCCTGTCGAGCCTCACCATCACCGGGCCGTTCGACGGCGTCCAGCCGGAGTCGACGCCGAGCCGGGAGCGCATCTTCGTGTGCCGGCCGGAAGGCCCGGGCGACGAGGCGGCGTGCGCCGAGGAGATCCTCACCAGCCTCGCGCGGCGCGCGTACCGGCGCCCGGTGACGGACCGCGACGTGAGCCTGCTGACGAGCTTCTACGAGGCGGGACGCAGCGAGGGCGGGTTCGAGGCGGGCATCCAGTCCGCGCTCGAGTTCCTGCTCACCGATCCCGAGTTCGTGTTCCGCGTCGAGAACGCGCCGGAGGGAGTCGAGCCGGGCATCGCCTATCCGGTGAGCGATCTCGAGCTCGCCTCGCGGCTCTCGTTCTTCCTCTGGGGGAGCATCCCCGACGACGAGCTGCTCGACGCGGCGATCGCGGGAACGCTGAAGGAGCCGGCGGTGCTCGAGGCGCAGGTGCGCCGCATGCTCGCCCAGCCCCGCGCCCGGCGCACGCTGGCCAACAGCTTCGCGGCCCAGTGGCTCGGGCTGAGCCGGCTCGGCAACGCGAGGCCGGACCCGACGGTGTTCCCCATGTTCGACGAGAACCTGCGCACGTCGATGCAGCGGGAGACCGAGCTCTTCCTCGAGGCGCAGGTGCGCGACGACCGGCCCCTGGCCGAGCTGGTGACGGCCGACTACACCTTCGTGAACGAGCGCCTCGCCGAGCACTACGGGATTCCCGACGTTCACGGGAACCACTTCCGGCGGGTGACGTGGCCCGACGACCGGCGGGCGGGCATCCTGGGGCAGGCGAGCATCCTGACCCTCACCTCCTACGCGAACCGGACGTCGCCGGTGACCCGCGGCAAGTGGGTGCTCGAGAACCTGCTCGGGGCCCCGCCGCCGCCCCCGCCGGCCGACGTGCCCGACCTGGAAGCGCGCGGCGAGGGCGAGCCGCCGACGTCGCTGCGCGAGCTCATGGAGGTCCACCGCGCGAACCCGGCCTGCGCCGCGTGCCACCGGACCATGGACCCGCTGGGCTTCTCGTTCGAGAACTTCGACGGCATCGGCCGCTGGCGCACCACCGAGGACACCGGGGTGCCGGGCGAGCTCGGGCCCGCCATCGACCCGTCGGGGGTGGCGCCGGACGGCACCGCGTTCGCGGGGGCGAGCGGCTTCCGGCGCATCCTGGCGAGCCAGGGCGAGTTCATCCACACGTTGACGGAGCGGTTGCTGACGTACGCCGTCGGGCGCCGGCTGGAAGCGGCCGACATGCCCGACGTCAGGCGCATCCTGCGGGAGGCCGAGGAGGAGGACTCCCGCTGGTCGGCGGTGATTCTGGCGATCGTGAAGAGCGCGCCATTTCAGACGAGGAGGATAGGCTGATGATCGTGACCAAGACGGTAATCCCGCGCCGGACGGTGCTGCGCGGCGTCGGAACGGCGTTGGCGCTGCCGCTCCTCGACGGGATGGTGCCGGCGCTGACGGCGCTGACCCGGTCTGCGGCCGCGCCCACCAAGCGGCTGGGCGTCGTCGTCGTGCCGAACGGCGCACCGGTCGAGTACTGGCAGCCGAAGACGGCCGGCGCCGGCTTCGAGTGGACGCCGAGCCTGAAGGCGCTGGCCCCGGTCCGCGAGCAGGTGCTCGTGATGACCAACCTCGACAGCGTCGGGGCCGAGCCGGGCCGCGGGACGACCCACTCCCAGGCGGCGTCGGCGTTCCTGACCGGCGCGCGCCCGCGGCGCACGGCGGGGGCGGCGCTCGAGCTGGGCATCTCGATGGACCAGGTCGCGGCCAACGCCGAGGGCATCGGCCGCGCGACCCAGTTGCCGTCGCTGGAGCTGTCGCTCGAGGGCGGCGACACCGTGTACGGCGTGTCGACGTGCGACGGGGGCTTCAGTTGCGCCTACCTCAACAACTCGTGGGCCAACCGGACGACGCCGATGCCCCGCGAGACCAACCCGCGCATCGTCTTCGAGCGGCTGTTCGGCGACGTGGGCAGCACCAGCGCCGAGGCGCGCCGCCGCCGCATCGAGCAGCAGCGCAGCATCCTCGACGCGGTGAAGGGGAAGGTGGGCCACCTCGAGGCGGGGCTGGCTCCCTACGACCGCCGGAAGCTCGACGAGTACCTCGAGGCCGTCCGCGGCATCGAGCGGCGCATCCAGCTCGCCGAGCAGCAGGCGGACCGCGAGCTGCCGGACGTCTCCTCGCCGGCGGGCATTCCCCTGTCCTACGAGGAGCACGCGCGGCTCATGTTCGACCTGATGATCCTGGCGTATCAGACGGACATGACGCGGGTCATCTCGTTCATGGTCGGCCGCGAGGAGAGCGGCGTGACCTATCCGCAGATCGGCGTCACCGAGCCGCACCACCCGCTCAGCCATCACCGGGACAACCCGGAGAAGATCGAGAAGCTGGCGCGGATCAACGCCTATCACATGCAGTTCTTCAGCGACTTCCTGGTGAAGATGCAGTCGACGCCCGACGGCGACGGCACGCTGCTGGACAACGTCATGGTGATGTACGGCTCGGCCCTGCGGAACTCGAACCGGCACACGACGCAGAACCTGCCGATCCTGGTCGCGGGCGGCGGCGGCGGGGCGATCAAGGGCGGACGCCACATCGTCTGCCCCGAGGGCACCCCGCTCACCGATCTCCAGTACACGATGCTGGCGAAGCTGGGCGTCCCGGTGGACGGCTTCAGCGGGACCAAGGGCCTGATCAACGAGCTCTCGGAGCTCTCGTAGGCGCGTTGGCCCGGGCGGCAGTCGGACCCGCGGGCGACGATTGCCGCCCGGCGTCGTTCTCGTCTCTCGCTTTTGCGGCCGGGGGGGCGCCATCCGGAAGGTGGCGACCCCGACCGTTGCACCTCGGTGAGCCGGGCGACGCCGCCGGTAGCCGTGGCGGAGCCGTAGGCGACGCTCTCCGGGCTGGGCGCCGGGGGTGAGGCCATGGGCGGAGGGAGGATCGGCATGCGGCTGAGCGGCAAGTGGGTGGCTGCGGCGGCGGTTGCGTGGCTCGGGATGGCCGGCGTCTCGGCGCAGGACGCCGACCTCCGGCTGATCGAGGCGGCGCGGGCCCAGGACCACGAGGCGGTGCGCGCGTTGCTCGAGCAGAAGGTGGACGTCGACGCCCGCGAGGGCGACGGGGCGACGGCCCTGCACTGGGCGGTGGTGCGCGACGACGTCGAGGTCGTCGAGGCCCTGCTGGGCGCCGGCGCCGACCCGGACGCCGCCAACGACTACGGGGTGACGGCCCTCAACCTCGCCTGCACCAACCGGAACGCCGAGGTGGTCGGCCGGCTCCTCGACGCGGGCGCCGACCCGAACGCGGCGACGTCGATGGGCGAGACGCCGCTGATGACGTGCGCGGGGACCGGCAGCGCCGATGCGCTGGCCGCGCTCCTCGACCACGGCGCCGACGTCGACGCGCGCGAGAAGTCGCACGGGCAGACGGCGCTCATGTGGGCGGCGGCCCAGGACGACCCCGAGGCGGTGCGGGTGCTGCTGGCCGGCGGCGCCGACGTCGGCGCGCGTTCCGACAGCCATCTCCTGCCCGTGAACCGCGGCGTGGGGAACGCCTTCGAGCAGTCCGTGCTGGAGCCCCAGCGGGGGTCGACGCCGCTGCTGATCGCGGCCCGGAACGGCCACGTCGAGAACGCGCGGCTCCTGCTCGACGCCGGCGCCGACGTCGACGACAGGGCGCCGAACGGCCAGTCCGCCCTGGTGCTGGCCAGCTTCAGCGGCCAGGGCCGGCTCGCCGAGTTCCTCCTCGAGCGCGGCGCCGACGCCCGGGACGCCACCACGGGGTACACCCCCCTGCACACGGCGGTGCTGCGCGGTGATCCGGAGCTGGTCGGGGCCCTGTGCGCGCACGGCGCCGACCCCAACGCCCGTCTCACCGGCGGGAGCCGGCTGCAGCGCAACCTCAACTACTACTCCCTGTCCGCGACCCTGGCCGGGGCGACGCCGTTCTGGCTCGCCGCCAAGTTCGCCGAGGTCGACATCATGCGCCTCCTCGCCGAGTGCGGCGCCGATCCCCTGCTGTCGCCCGACAACGGCGTCACGCCGCTGATGGCGGTGGCGGGGGCGGGGTGGACGACCCGGTCGAGCAACCGCCGCGGCATGGGCATCGGCGTCGACGCGGCGCGGCTGCTGGTCTCGGCCGGCGAGCCCCGGACGCGCGAAGGCGTCCGGCTCGCCCTCGAGCTCGGCAACAACGTGCACGCGACCGATCCCGACGGCAACACCGCGCTGCACCACGCGACGAGGCTGGGCTACCCGGCGGTCGCCGAGCTCCTGGTCGAATACGGTGGGGAGCTGTACTGGAGGAACAACAACGGGGCGTCTCCCTCCGACCTGGTATGCCGCAATGGCGACGGCAGGCTGGTGCGCCGGTCCGACGGCGGCTGCGTGGACTGATCCTCGAGTGTCGGCGCAGCGGCTCCCGCCGGCCGCGAGCCCGGCCGACCTATCGCACGGTCTGCGTCGCCGGCGCGCGCAGCTCCTCGACGAGGCTCCGGGCGCTTTCGTTGTCCGGGTCCAGGCCGAGCACGCGTTGCATGCTCGCCAGCGCTTCTTCGGTCCGCCCCAGGAAGTAGAGCGTCACGCCGATGTTGGCGTGCACGGTGGGGTTGTCGGGCTCCAGCGCTGCCTGGCTCCGATACAGGTCCAGGGCTTCCTCGTATTCCCTCTCTCCGAAACGCCAGTGGGCCAACCGGTCCAGGGCCTGAAAGTGGTTCGGATCCTGTTCGACGACTCTCTCGAACTGCCTCGCCGCCTCGGTCGGGCGCTCCTGCCCCAGAAGCGCCAGGCCCGCCAGGTAGTGGGCGGTCGCCGCGGTTGCAGAATCCATGTCCAGCGAGAAGGCGTGCGCCAGCGACTCGGAGGCTTCCTCGTGGCGCCCCCCGTCGATCAGCGCGGCGCCGATGCCGACGTGGGCCGCCGCGAACTCCGGACCCGCCCGCAGCGCTTCGCGATACCAGGCCATGGCCTCTTCGAGCCGTCCCTCCCTCCGTAGCGCCTCGGCCGCATCATGCAGCGCGGCCGGCTCGCTCGGCCACAGCTCGCGAGCGCGGCGCAGGTAGTCCTCGGCCTCGCCCGCGCGACCCTCGACGAACCGCAGATTGGACAGTTCCATCAAGGGCTCCGAGCTGTCGGGCTTCAGCAGGGCAGCGCGCCGGAAGTGCGCATCCGCGGCATCGAGCCGACCCAGCGCGCGCGCGGCGCGGCCCGCGAAGAGCGACAGCTCGCCCGCGAAGGGTGCGTCGGGCGCCAGTATCAGGCCGGTCTCGAGGGTGGCCAGCGCGTCCTCGTGACGCCCCGCGTGGAACAGCGCGAGACCGAGCCCGGCGCGACCCGTCACGAGGTCCGCATCGCTCCGGAGCCGGCGGCCGTACATCTCGATCGCCTCTTCGTACCGGCCTTGCTTCCGAAGCACCTCCGCCAGGTTCTGCTGCGCGTTGCCGTGCCGGGGCGCGAGCTGCAGGGCAGTGCGGAGCACGGCCTCGGCTTCCTCGAGCTTGCCCAGGCGCTCGAGCACCTGGCCGAGATTGGCGTGCGCGTCCGGGCTGTCGGACCTCCGCTCGACGGCAATGCGGGCGACGGCCAGTGCCTCCTCGTTGCGGCCGGCGTCTGACAGCGGCCCCACCAGGTTGAGGTGCGCGTCCCGAGCCTCGGGATTGAGGGCGATGATGTGACTGAACAGCGTGACCCCGTCCCGGTAGACGCCCGCCTGCCGCCACGTGAGCGTACCCAGCAGCGTGAGCACGACGGCCAGCCCGGCGGCCGCGCCGACTCTCATCGGGGCAGGCAGCCGGCTCGCGCCCCGGGCGGCGGCGCCGACGAGCACCGCCAGCACCCCGAGCCCCGCCAGATACTGGAACCTGTCAGCCACCAGGGAGAACTGCATGTAGCCATAGTCGACGAACCCGAGCACCGGCGACAGCGTCACCGCGAAGAACAGGGTCCCCGCCAGCGGCCCCCTGCCCAGCCGCTCCGTCCAGAGCCAGAGCGATGCGGCCAGAGCGGCCGCCGCGAGGACGTAGGCCCAGGCGACCGGGTCCCCGGCGTCGATGTCCCACAGCGGATAGATGACCGCGAGATCGGTCGGCCACAGCAGCTTGCCGACGTAGAACCACAGCGCCCGCGCCGCGATCAGGCCGCGCTCCACGAACGTGTAGCCGAGCGAGAGCGGCTCCCGCGACGTGTAGAATGCCAAGTCGAAGGCGGTGACGATCAGCGCCACCGCGAAGAACGGGGCCAGCCGAACGAGGTCGGTCCGCGTCACCCGACCCGACCGCCACCAGTGCCAGACGACGAGCGCCGCAGGCAGGGTGACCGCGATCGACTTGGACAGCAGGCCGGCCGCGAACAGGCCGAGAGCCAGCCCGTAGCGCCCCGGGCGCGGCGCCTCCACGAACCGGATCCAGGTCAGCGCGGCCGTCAGGTAGAAGAACGCCGGGAGCAGGTCCTTGCGCTCGATGACCCAGGCGACCGACTCGACGTGCAGGGGATGGACGGCGAAGACGGCCGCGACCACCCAGGCCCCGGGCGCCGCCAGCCGGTGCAGGAGGCGCCACACCAACAGGACGTTGACGACGTGCAGCAGGACGTTGACCGCGTGATAGCCGAGTGGGGCCAGCCCCCAGAGCTTGTGCTCCAGCCAGAAGCTCGTGTAGACGACGGGCCAGTAGTGCCCTTCGTTGGCGATGTCGGCCGGCGAGAACCAGATGTTCCACAACCCCGACCAGGCGTGCACCACCGGCTCCTCGGTGAAGATCACGTCGTCCCAGACGAAGCCGGCCCCGAGCGCCGGCGCGTAGCTGGCGCCGACGAGGATGCCGAGAGCCAGGGTCTGGAGGCTCGGGAGCCGGCCCGCGCGTGCACGATCGGCGCGGCGCGACGGGTCGGCCCTGGCGGGGTCGGTCCGGGATGCGGCACGGCCGGCAGCCATCCGCTCGCGGCGCGTCAATCGCGTGTCCTTGCCGGCCGACATCTCACATTCGCACCGGGGACGACTCCGGCCGGCGAGCGGGGCGGCTCATCAGGGCCGTCTCCACCGGGACCGGGCGCACGGCCGCCGTCTCCGCGCGGCCCTGTCCACCCCTTCCGCCGACCGGCGGACGTACAGTCGATATTGAGTCATCTGCCCGCCGCGCAGACCGCTTGACCCGCCGCGTGCCGCCCTCGACGATGCCCATCAGGTTCTCGATGATGTTCGTCGTGCGCAAAGTACGTTCGAGTGTTCCCGCCTGACCAAGCCGGCGCTACAGTACCAGTCTCGAGAGCACGCCGAGCTGGCCGCCGACCATCAGTTGCCGGCCGTGGCCCGAGTGGCTCAGCGCGCCGAACCACGTCAGCAGCCCGCCGCCGCGAAGCCGCATCCCGTACTCGCCCCGCGCGTCCACCGTCCACGCGTCCCCCATCGCGTCCGGCAGGTAGCTGCGGTAGACCTGCTCCTGCCACAGTGTTCCGCCGCCCGCGGCCGCATCGCCCCAGCGCGGCGACACCGACAGCGACAGCCCCTCCGGGTTCCCGCCGCCTATGCCGATCGTCACCCCCAGGCCGCGCTCCCGGTAGCCCGACGCCGAATGCAGCACCAGCACACGCCCTTGCGCATCGACCTGCAGCCGCCCCGCCGCGAGCCGCGTCCCGGCCGCCACTTCCAGACCCGTCCCCGGCTGCCCCGCGCCGCCGTCGCGCCGCACGTGCACCTCGCCGAAAGGAGACAACGACAGCCCGTTGTCCCAGCGTACCGGGCGCGACACCTCGGCGCCCGCCCGCACCTGGTTGACCGCCGCCGACAGACGGTCGACCGTCTCGTCGCCCGCGCCGGTCCGAAGCCGCGCCCACGCCGCGTCGGCCCGCAATGCGATCTCGACGCGGCCTACCGGGTCGAGGTCACGCCGCACCTCGACCAGACCCAGCCGCAGGCCGAGGTCGCTCGTTTCCGTGCGGCCCGTCTCGCGCACGTTCTCCGCCGTCCCCCGGCCGCCCCCCGCCGCCGCCCACACCGAGCTGCGCCCCCCCGACCACTGCACGTAGGGATACGCCGCCGTCAGCGCCGTCGACAGCGAGCCGCGGGCAGAGCCCGCCCGCCAGTCGCCCCAGCCGCTGCTGCGCGACACCGCCACCCCCGCCAGCCAGCGCGCCGACAGCGCCGTGTCGACCCCCAGGTAGCCCGTCCGCAGATCGCCGTCGTAGCCCGCCGCCCCCGACGGCGTCCCCCCCGCGAACGTCTGGACGTCGCCCTGGCCCCACACCTGCCAGCGCCGGCCCGGCCGCCCTTCCTCGTCCGTCTCTCCGCCGCCCAGCGCCAGTTGAAACTCCGAGCCCCGTAGCGGGTCCGTACCGGCTCCAAGGCCGCCGAAGCGACCGAGGCCGCCGAGGCCGCCGAATGCGTCGAGCCCGCCCATGCCGCCCGGCATGAACCCGCCCAATCCGCCCATGCCGCCCGGCGCCAACCCGCCCATGCCGCCCGGCGCCAACCCGCCCATGCCGCCCGGCATGAACCCGCCCATGCCGCCCGGCATGAACCCGCCCATGCCGCCCGGCATGAACCCGCCCATGCCGCCCATGCCGCCCGGCGAGAGCCCGCCCATACCGCCCGGCATGAGCCCGCCCAATCCGCCCATGCCGCCCGGCATGAACCCGCTCATGCCGCCCATGCCGCCCGGCGCCAACCCGCCCATGCCGCCCGGCGCCAACCCGCCCATGCCACCCGGCATGAACCCGCCCATGCCGCCCAATCCGCCCATGCCGCCCGGCACCAACCCGCCCATGCCGCCCGGCACCAACCCGCCCATGCCGCCGGCCTGTCCGACGCCGTTCGGCCCCGTCGCCATTCCCGGCCATGCACCGGCCGGCGCAGCCGTTGCCGGACCCGCGGCGCCGTACCCGGCTGCCGGCCCCAAACCCGGCCACCCGGGCCAGCCCCCGTGCCCGCCGGCGCTCGACAACCATCCCGCCAGCATCCGCCCGGCCGCCGTCCACGCCGCCGCCTGGTCCGACGGCACCGGGCGGCCCAACCCCTGCCCGGCCGCCGTCCGCGCCGCCCCCCGGGACAGCGGCACCGGGCGGCCCAGCACCGTCAGGCGCGAGCCGTCCCGGCCGGGCGCCTCCACGCGCCGCCTCAGCGTCATGCGCGCGCTCGCCAGATGCGACCGCGCCATCGCCGCCAGGGTGTCGCCCAACACCGCCCGCACCAGACGGTCGCTCACCCCCACCGCGAACGTCTGCTCCGCCGTCAACCCCTCCGGATCCGCCGCCGTCACCGTCACCACCGCCGACCCGTACACCACCGGCGTCAGCGTCACCAGCGCCCCCGCCGTCGACACCACCACCACGTCCGGGTCCGACGACGACGCGCGGTACGTCAGCACGTCCCCGTCGACGTCCTCGAAGTACGGCGACACGTCCACCGCCGATTCGCTCCCGCCCTCGTCGAGGGTCTGGTCCGGGATCACGCCCACCGCCCTCGGCGCGTCGTTCACCGGCGCGATGGTCACCTCCACCGCCGCCTCCGCCGTCCCGCCGGGGCCCGCCGCCACGTAGGTGAACCGGTCCGTCCCGTGGTAGTCCGCCTGCGGCGTGTAGGCCACCCCGCCCGCCGCTGCCCGCGCCATCCCGTGCGCCGGCTTCGACACCGACTCCACCCGCAGGCCGTAGCCGTTCGGGTCGGTGTCGTTCGCCAGCACGTCGATCACCACGCTCTCGTCCTCGACCGTCGCCGCCTCGTCGTTCTCCGCCGTCGGCGGCGCTTCGTACACGTCAGTCACCTCGACCACCACCTGCGCCCGCGCTTCCGCCCCGTACGGGTCGCGGGCGCGGAGGGACAACTCGTACCGGTTCGGTTCCCTCTCGTAGTCCTCTCCCGCACCCACGTAGGTGACCGCGCCGTCGCGCGCGCCGACCGCGAAGCGCTCCCCGTCGCCCGACGCCAGCGAGTACGACACCTCGTCGCCGTCCGGGTCCTCGGCCACCGCTGCACCCAGCGCCACGGGGCGGCGGCGGCCGTCCTCGTTCTCGCGAAGCTCGAACGTGTAGGACGGCTTCCCGAACGCCGGCGGCGCGTTGATGACCTCGATGAGCATCGTGGCCGCCGTCCCGCCCCACCCGTCGGAGACCTCCACCCGGACCGCCACACGGCCGGTCTCGGCCGGCGCCCGCCAGCGCGTCTGTGCCGTGTCGGTCGGCTCCATGAAGGCGCCCTGCGACGCGCTCCATGCATACGTCATCGGGTTGCCGTCCGGGTCCGATGCCATCGCCATCAGCCGGACCTCGCCCCCCGGTCGCACCTCACACGGGTCGCACAACGTCTCGACCGTCGGGGCTGCGTTGACCTCGATGGTCACCTCCGCCGAGGCCGACCCGCCACGCGCGTCGGAGACCTCTACGCGGATAGTGACCGGGCCGGCCGTCTCCGGCGCCGTCCAGTGCGCCGCCGCCGTATCGGTGGTCCCGCCGAAGCGACCCTCCGGCGCGCTCCAGGCGTAGGTCAACTCGTCGCCGTCCGGGTCCGACGCCGTCGCCGTCAGCCGGACCTCGCCCCCCGGCCGCACCTCACACGGGTCGCACGACGCCTCGACCGTCGGCGGCCGGTTCGATGGCGTCGTATCCCGAATCGTCACCGTGACCGACGACGGGTTGCCCGCGGTCACCGACGAGGGCAGGCCGCCCAGCGCCACCGTGAACGTCTCGTCGTCGGTGTCGTCGTCCTCGGTCGTCGAGATCGTGCCCGTGCCGGTCGTCGAGCCGGCGCTGATGGTGATGCTCGACAGCGTGCCGTAGTCATCCGGCTCGGCCGTGCCCGCCGTCAGCGTCAGCGGGACCGTCACCGCGCTCCCGAGCGCCGACGACAGCGTCGCCGTCACCGTCACGGGGTTGCCTTCATCCACAGGGTTCGGCGAGACCGACAGCCACACCGAGGGGGTCGTCGGGGTCGTCCCGCCTCCGTCGTCGTCGCTGATCGTCACCGTCACCGACGACGGGCTGCCCGCCGTCACCGACGAGGGCAGGCTCCCCAGCGCCACCGTGAACGTCTCGTCGTCGGTGTCCTCGTCCTCGGCCGTCGAGATCGTGCCCGTGCCAGTCGTCGAGCCGGCGCTGATGGTGATGCTCGACAGCGTCCCGTAGTCACCCGGCTCGGCCGTGCCCGCCGTCAGCGTCAGCGGGACCGTCACCGCGCTCCCAAGCGCCGAAGACAGTGTCGCCGTCACCGTCGCGGGGTTGCCTTCATCCACAGGGTTCGGCGAGACCGACAGCCACACCGTGGGGGTCGTCGGGGTTGTACCCCCGTCGTCGTCGGTGACGGTGACCGGGACCTCGCCGGTGACCGACCCGTAGTCACCGCCGCTCGCCGTGTGGCCGATCTCCGTCGTCCGATCCGCGGTGTTGTCAAGGTCGTCGTCCACCCCCGTCACCGTCACCGTCTTGCCCGTCTTCCAGTTCGATGTCGTGAAGCTCACCGTGGCGGGCGCCACCGTCGCGGCCGTGGCGTCGGCCGTGGCCACCTCGACAGACACGGCGGCGGTGGGCTGACTCGACAGCGCCACCGTGTAGGTGGCCGTCCGGCCCGTCCCGGACGCCTCGGTCACGGTGACCCTGTCGGGTGTGAACACCAGCCCGCGGTCGTCGTCGTCCATGATCGTCCCCGTCGCCGTCGCGTCGCCGATGGACAGCCCGTCGCTGGCGGAGCTCAGCGTCACCGTCAGCGTTTCGTTCGCCTCGTCCACCGCGTCCCCGGTCACCTTCACCGTCACCGTCTTCGAGGTGTCCCCCTTGGCGAAGCTCAGGGTGCCGCTGTTGGTGGTGTAGTCCGTCCCCGCCGTCGCCGTGTCGCCCTGCGCCGTGCTCGTCGCCCAGGCCACCGTCGTCGGCATGTCCGCCGCCGGCGACAGCGTCACCGTGAACTCGAGGTCGGCAGTGCCCGAGTCCCCTTCGGTCACGCTCGCGTCGCCGATGGAGAACGAAGACGCACCCTCGTCGTCGGTGACGGTGACCGGCACCTTCCCGGAGACCGACCCGTAGTCGCCGCCGCTTGCCGTGTGCCCGATCTCGGTGGCGCGGTCCGGCGTGTTGTCGAGGGCGTCGTCCACCCCCGTCACCGTCACCGTGTTGCCCGTCGACCAGTTCGACGTCGTGAAGCTCACCGTCGCGGGCTCCACGGTGGCGGCGGAGGCGTCGGCCGTCGCCACCGCGACGGACACGGCGGCGGCGGGCTGCGTCGCCAACTTGACGGTGTAGGTGGCGGTCCGGGTAGCGCCGGGCGCCTCGGTGACCGTCACCGAGGTCGGCGTGAACACCAGCCCCCGGTCGTCGTCGTCGGTGATCGTCCCCGTCGCCGTCGCCGTCCCGATCTCCGCCCCCCCGGTGGCGCTGCTCAGCGTCACCGTCAGCGTTTCGTTCGACTCGTCCACCTCGTCCCCGGTGACCGTCACCGTCACCGTCTTCGAGGTGTCCCCCTTGGCGAAGCTGAGGGTGCCGCTGCCCGCCGTGTAGTCCGTCCCCGGCGTCGCCGTGTCGGCCGTCTCCTTGGAGGTGGCCCACGCCACCGTCGTCGGCATGTCCGCCGCCGGAGACAGGCTCACCGTGAAGCTCAGGTCCGCCGTCCCCGAGTCCCCCTCGGTCACACTCGCGTCCGACACCGAGAACGACGACGTGCCCTCGTCGTCGGTCACCGTCACCGGCACCCTCCCGCTCACCGAGCCGTAGTCGCCACCGCTCGCCGTGTGCCCGATCTCCGTCGCCCGGTCCGGCGTGTTGTCGAGGTCGTCGTCCACCCCCGTCACCGTCACCGTCTTGCCCGTCGACCAGCTCGACGTCGTGAAGCTCACCGTCGCAGGCAGCACCGTCGCCGCCGTCCCGTCGGCCGTCGCCACCGCCACCGACACGGCACCGGTGGGCTGAGACGACAGCGCCACCGTGTAGGTGGCGGTGCGGGTGGCGCCGGAGGCCTCGGTGACCGTCACCGAGGTCGGCGTGAACACCAGCCCCCGGTCGTCGTCGTCGGTAATCGTCCCCGTCGCCGTCGCGTCGCCGATGGACAGACCGTCGCTGGCAGCGCTCAGCGTCACCGTCAGCGTCTCGTCCGCCTCGTCCACCGCGTCCCCGGTCACCTTCACCGTCACCGTCTTGCTGGTGTCGCCCTTGGCGAAGCTGAGGGTGCCGCTGTTGGTGGTGTAGTCCGTCCCCGCCGTCGCCGTGTCGCCCTGCGCCGTGCTCGTCGCCCAGGCCACCGTCGTCGGCACGTCCGCCGCCGGCGACAGCGCCACCGTGAAGCTCAGGTCCGCCGTCCCCGAGTCCCCCTCGGTCACGCTCGCGTCCCCGATGGAGAACGAAGACGTGCCCTCGTCGTCGGTGACGGTGACCGGGACCTTGCCGGTGACCGAGCCGTAGTCGCCACCGCTCGCCGTGTGCCCGATCTCCGTCGCCCGGTCCGGCGTGTTGTCCAGCAGGTCGTCCACCCCCGTCACCGTGACCGTCTTGCCCGTCTTCCAGTTCGACGTCGTGAAGCTCACCGTCGCGGGCTCGACGGTGGCGGCGGAGGCGTCGGCCGTCGCCACCGCGACGGACACGGCGGCGGTGGGCTGGCTCGACAGCGCCACCGTGTAGGTGGTCGTCCGGCTCGTCCCCGCCGCCTCGGTCACCGTCACCGAGGTCGGCGTGAACACCAGGCCCCGGTCGTCGTCGTCGGTGATCGTCCCCGTCGCGGCGGCGTCGCCGATGGACAGTCCGTCGCTGGCAGAGCTCAGCGTCACCGTCAGCGTCTCGTTCGCCTCGTCCACCTCGTCCCCGGTGACCGTCACCGTCACCGTCTTCGACGTGTCCCCCTTGGCGAAGCTGAGGGTGCCGCTGTTGGTGGTGTAGTCCGTCCCCGCCGTCGCCGTGTCGCCCTCCGCCGTGCTCGTCGCCCAGGCCACTGTGGTGGTCATGTCCGCCGCCGGCGACAGGGTGACGGTGAACTCGAGGTTCGCTGTGCCCGAGTCGCCCTCGGTCACGCTCGCGTCCCCGATGGAGAACGACGAGGAGCCCTCGTCGTCGGTCACCGCCACTGGCACCTTCCCGCTTACCGAGGCGTAGTCGCCACCGCTCGCCGTGTGGCCGATCTCGGTCGCCCGGTCCGGCGTGTTGTCGAGGGCGTCGTCCACCCCCGTCACCGTCACCGTCTGGCCCGTCTTCCAGCTCGACGTCGTGAAGCTCACCGTCGCGGGCAGCACCGTCGCCGCCGTCCCGTCGGCCGTCGCCACCGCGACGGACACGGCGGCGGTGGGCTGGCTCGACAGCGCCACCGTGTAGGTCGCCGTCCGGGTCGTCCCCGCCGCCTCGGTGACCGTCACCGAGGTCGGCGTGAACACCAGGCCCCGGTCGTCGTCGTCGGTGATCGTCCCCGTCGCCGTCGCCGTCCCGATCTCCGCCCCCCCGGTGGCGCTGCTCAGCGTCACCGTCAGCGTCTCGTCCGCCTCGTCCACCGCGTCCCCGGTCACCGTCACCGTCACCGTCTTCGAGGTGTCCCCCTTGGCGAAGCTGAGGGTGCCGCTGCCCGCGGTGTAGTCGGTGCCCGGCGTTGCCGTGTCCGCCGTCTCCTTGCTCGTCGCCCACGACACCCCCGTCGCCATGTCCGCCGCCGGCGAGAGGGTGACGGTGAAGCTCAGCGAGGCCGTCCCCGAATCCCCCTCGGTCACGCTCGCGTCCGACACCGAGAACGACGACGTGCCCTCGTCGTCGGTGACGGTGACCGGCACCTTCCCGGTCACCGAGGCGTAGTCGCCACCGCTGGCGGTGTGGCCGATCTCCGTCGCCCGGTTCGGCGTGTTGTCGAGGGCGTCGTCCACCCCCGTCACCGTCACCGTCTTGCCCGTCGACCAGCTCGACGTCGTGAAGCTCAACGTCGCGGGCTCGACGGTGGCGGCGGAGGCGTCGGCCGTGGCCACCGCGACGGACACGGCGGCGGCGGGCTGCGTCGCCAACTTGACGGTGTAGGTGGCGGTCCGGGTAGCGCCAGGCGCCTCGGTGACCGTCACCGAGGTCGGCGTGAACACCAGCCCCCGGTCGTCGTCGTCCGTGATCGTCCCCGTCGCCGTCGCCGTCCCGATCTCCGCCCCCCCCGTAGCGCTGCTCAGCGTCAGCGTCAGCGTCTCGTCCGCCTCGTCCACCGCGTCCCCGGTCACCGTCACCGTCACCGTCTTCGAGGTGTCCCCCTTCGCGAAGCTGAGGGTGCCGCTGCCCGCGGTGTAGTCGGTGCCCGGCGTTGCCGTGTCCGCCGTCTCCTTGCTCGTCGCCCACGACACCCCCGTCGCCATGTCCGCCGCCGGCGAGAGGGTGACGGTGAAGCTCAGCGAGGCCGTCCCCGAATCCCCCTCGGTCACGCTCGCGTCCGACACCGAGAACGACGACGTGCCCTCGTCGTCGGTGACGGTGACCGGCACCTTCCCGGTCACCGAGGCGTAGTCGCCACCGCTGGCGGTGTGGCCGATCTCCGTCGCCCGGTTCGGCGTGTTGTCGAGGGCGTCGTCCACCCCCGTCACCGTCACCGTCTTGCCCGTCGACCAGCTCGACGTCGTGAAGCTCACCGTCGCGGGCTCGACGGTGGCGGCGGAGGCGTCGGCCGTGGCCACCGCGACGGACACGGCGGCGGCGGGCTGCGTCGCCAACTTGACGGTGTAGGTGGCGGTCCGGGTAGCGCCGGGCGCCTCGGTGACCGTCACCGAGGTCGGCGTGAACACCAGCCCCCGGTCGTCGTCGTCGGTGATCGTCCCCTTCGCCGTCGCCGCCCCGATCTCCGCCCCCCCCGTAGCGCTGCTCAGCGTCAGCGTCAGCGTCTCGTCCGCCTCGTCCACCGCGTCCCCGGTCACCGTCACCGTCACCGTCTTCGAGGTGTCCCCCTTGGCGAAGCTGAGCGTCCCGCTCCCCGCGGTGTAGTCGGTGCCCGCCGTCGCGGTGTCGCCCTGCGCCGTGCTCGTCGCCCAGGCCACCGTCGTCGGCATGTCCGCCGCCGGCGACAGCGTCACCGTGAAGCTCAGGTCCGATGTCCCCGAGTCGCCCTCGGTCACGCTCGCATCCCCGATGGAGAACGACGAGGAGCCCTCGTCGTCGGTCACCGTGACCGGCACCTTCCCGCTCACCGACCCATAGTCGCCACCGCTGGCGGTGTGGCCGATCTCGGTGGCGCGGTCCGGCGTGTTGTCCAGTAGGTCGTCCACCCCCGTCACCGTCACCGTCTTGCCCGTCGACCAGTTCGAGGTCGTGAAGCTCACCGTCGCGGGCTCGACGGTGGCGGCGGAGGCGTCGGCCGTGGCCATCGCCACCGAAACCGCGGCGGTGGGCTGGCTCGACAGCGCCACCGTGTAGGTCGCCGTCCGGGTCGTCCCCGCCGCCTCGGTGACCGTCACCGAGGTCGGCGTGAACACCAGCCCCCGGTCGTCGTCGTCGGTGATCGTCCCCGTCGCCGTCGCCGTCCCGATCTCCGCCCCCCCGGTGGCGCTGCTCAGCGTCAGCGTCAGCGTCTCGTCCGACTCGTCCACCGCGTCCCCGGTGACCGTCACCGTCACCGTCTTCGAGGTGTCACCCTTCGCGAACGACAGCGTCCCGCTGCCGGCCGTGTAGTCCGTCCCCGGCGTCGCCGTGTCCGCCGTCTCCTTGGAGGTGGCCCACGCCACCGTCGTCGGCATGTCCGCCGCCGGAGACAGCGTCACCGTGAACGTCAGGTCCGCCGTCCCCGAGTCCCCCTCGGTCACGCTCGCGTCACCGATGGAGAACGAAGACGTGCCCTCGTCGTCGGTCACCGTCACCGGCACCTTTCCGGTCACCGAGCCGTAGTCGCCACCGCTCGCCGTGTGCCCGATCTCGGTGGCGCGGTCCGACGTGTTGTCGAGGGCGTCGTCCACCCCCGTCACCGTCACCGTCTTGCCCGTCGACCAGTTCGACGTCGTGAAGCTCAACGTCGCGGGAAGCACCGTCGCCGCCGTGGCGTCGGCCGTCGCCACCGCGACCGACACGGCGCCGGTGGGCTGCGTCGCCAACTTGACGGTGTAGGTGGCCTTCCGGCTCGTCCCGGCCGCCTCGGTCACCGTCACCGAGGTCGGCGTGAACACCAGACCCACCGTGTCGTCGTCGGTGATCGTCCCCGTCGCCGTCGCGTCCCCGATCGACAGCCCGTCGCTGGCAGAGCTCAGCGTCACGGTGAGGGTCTCGTTCGACTCGTCCACCTCGTCCCCGGTCACCTTCACCGTCACCGTCTTCGACGTGTCACCCTTCGCGAAGCTCAGCGTCCCGCTGCCCGCGGTATAGTCGGTGCCCGGCGTCGCCGTGTCCGCCGTCTCCTTGGAGGTGGTCCACGCCACCGTCGTCGGCATGTCCGCCGCCGGCGACAGCGTCACCGTGAACGTCAGGTCCGCCGTCCCCGAGTCCCCCTCGGTCACGCTCGCGTCACCGATGGAGAACGACGAGGAGCCCTCGTCGTCGGTCACCGTCACCGGCACCTTTCCGGTCACCGAGCCGTAGTCGCCCCCGCTCGCCGTGTGCCCGATCTCCGTCGTCCGGTCCGGGGTGTTGTCGAGGGTGTCGTCCACGCCGGTGACCGTCACCGTCTTGCCCGTCTTCCAGTTCGACGTCGTGAAGCTCACCGTCGCGGGAAGCACCGTCGCCGCCGTCGCGTCGGCCGTCGCCACCGCGACGGACACGGCGCCGGTGGGCTGGCTCGACAGCGCCACCGTGTAGGTGGCGGTGCGGCCCGTTCCGGACGCCTCGGTCACCGTCACCGAGGTCGGCGTGAACACCAGACCCACCGTGTCGTCGTCGGTGATCGTCCCCGTCGCGGTGGCGTCGCCGATGGACAGCCCGTCGCTGGCAGCGCTCAGCGTCACCGTCAGCGTCTCGTTCGCCTCGTCCACCGCGTCCCCGGTCACCTTCACCGTCACCGTCTTCGACGTGTCCCCCTTCGCGAAGCTGAGGGTGCCGCCGCCCACGGTGTAGTCGGTGCCCGCCGTCGCCGTGTCGCCCTGCGCCGTGCTCGTCGCCCAGGCCACCGTCGTCGCCATGTCCGCCGCCGGAGACAGTGTCACCGTGAAGCTCAGGTCCGCCGTCCCCGAGTCCCCCTCGGTCACGCTCGCATCGCCTATGGAGAACGACGAGGAGCCCTCGTCGTCGGTGACGGTGACCGGCACCCTCCCGGTCACCGAGCCGTAGTCGCCACCGCTCGCTGTGTGCCCGATCTCGGTGGCGCGGTCCGGTGTGTTGTCGAGCTGGTCGTCCACCCCCGTCACCGTTACCGTCTTGCCCGTCGACCAGTTCGACATCGTGAAGCTCACCGTCGCGGGAAGCACCGTCGCCGCCGTCCCGTCGGCCGTCGCCATCGCGACGGACACGGCGCCGGTGGGCTGAGACGACAGCGCCACCGTGTAGGTCGCCGTCCGGGTGGTGCCGGAGGCCTCGGTCACGGTGACCTTGTCGGGCGTGAACACCAGACCCACCGTGTCGTCGTCGGTGATCGTCCCCGTCGCGGTGGCGTCGCCGATGGACAGCCCGTCGCTGGCAGCGCTCAGCGTCACCGTCAGCGTCTCGTTCGACTCGTCCACCTCGTCGCCCGTCACCTTCACCGTCACCGTCTTCGACGTGTCCCCCTTCGCGAAGCTGAGGGTGCCGCTGCCCGCGGTGTAGTCGGTGCCCGCCGTCGCCGCGTCGCCCTGCGCCGTGCTCGTCGCCCAGGCCACCGTCGTCGGCATATCCGCCGCTGGCGACAGCGTCACCGTGAAGCTCAGGTCCGACATCCCCGAGTCCCCCTCGGTGACGCTCGCGTCCCCGATGGAGAACGACGACGTGCCCTCGTCGTCGGTGACGGTGACCGGCACCTTCCCAGTCACCGAGGCGTAGTCGCCACTGCTCGCCGTGTGCCCGATCTCCGTCGACCGGTCCGGCGTGTTGTCGAGGGCGTCGTCCACCCCCGTTACCGTCACCGTCTTGCCCGTCGACCAACTCGACGTCGTGAAGCTCACCGTCGCGGGCTCGACGGTGGCGGCGGAGGCGTCGGCCGTCGCCACCGCGACGGACACGGCGGCGGCGGGCTGCGTCGCCAACTTGACGGTGTAGGTGGCGGTCCGGGTAGCGCCGGGCGCCTCGGTGACCGTCACCGAGGTCGGCGTGAACACCAGCCCCCGGTCGTCGTCGTCGGTGATCGTCCCCGTCGCGGTCGCGTCCCCGATCGACAGCCCGTCGCTGGCAGAGCTCAGCGTCACCGTCAGCGTCTCGTTCGCCTCGTCCACCTCGTCCCCGGTGACCGTCACCGTCGCCGTCTTCGACGTGTCCCCCTTGGCGAAGCTGAGCGTCCCGCTCCCGGCTGTGTAGTCCGTGCCCGGGGTGGCGGTGTCGGCGTCCGCCTTGCTGGTGGCCCAGGCCACCGTCGTCGGCATGTCCGCCGCCGGAGACAGCGTCACCGTGAAGCTCAGGTCCGCCGTCCCCGAGTCCCCCTCGGTCACGCTCGCATCCCCGATGGAGAACGACGAGGAGCCCTCGTCATCGGTCACCGTCACCGGCACCTTCCCGGTCACCGAGGCGTAGTCTCCCCCGCTCGCCGTGTGGCCGATCTCGGTCGCCCGGTCCGGCGTGTTGTCGAGGGCGTCGTCCACCCCCGTCACCGTCACCGTCTTGCCCGTCGACCAGTTCGACGTCGTGAAGCTCACCGTCGCGGGAAGCACCGTCGCCGCGCCGACGTCGGCCGTCGCCACGGCGACGGACACGGCCGCGGTGGGCTGAGACGACAGCGCCACCGTGTAGGTGGCCGTCCGGGTAGCGCCGGAGGCCTCGGTCACGGTGACGGAGGTCGGCGTGAACACCAGGCCCCGGTCGTCGTCGTCGGTGATCGTCCCCGTCGCGGTGGCGTCGCCGATGGACAACCCATCGCTGGCAGAGCTCAGCGTCACCGTCAGCGTCTCGTCCGCCTCGTCCACCTCGTCACCGGTAACCGACACCGTCACCGTCTTGCTGGTGTCCCCCTTCGCGAAGCTCAGCGTGCCGCTGCCGGCCGTGTAGTCCGCCCCCGGCGTCGCCGTGTCCGCCGTCTCCTTGGAGGTGGCCCACGCCACCGTCGTCGCCATGTCCGCCGCCGGCGACAGCGTCACGGTGAAGGTCAGGTCCGCGGTGCCCGAGTCGCCCTCGGTCACGATCACGTCCCCTATGGAGAACGACGACGTGCCCTCGTCGTCGGTCACCGTCACCGGCACCTTCCCGGTCACCGAGCCGTAGTCGCCGCCGCTCGCCGTGTGCCCGATCTCGGTGGCGCGGTCCGGCGTGTTGTCCAGCAGGTCGTCCACCCCCGTCACCGTGACCGTCTTGCCCGTCTTCCAGTTCGACGTCGTGAAGCTCACCGTCGCGGGAAGCACCGTCGCCGCGGTGCTGTCGGCCGTCGCCACCGACACCGACACGGCGCCGGTGGGCTGGCTCGACAGCGCCACCGTGTAGGTGGCGGTGCGGCCCGTCCCGGAAGCCTCGGTCACGGTGACCCTGTCGGGCGTGAACACCAGCCCGCGGTCGTCGTCGTCCGTGATCGTCCCCGTCGCCGTCGCGTCGCCGATGGACAACCCGTCGCTGGCGGCGCTCAGCGTCACCGTCAGCGTCTCGTCCGCCTCGTCGATCTCGTCCCCGGTGACCGTCACCGTCACCGTCTTGCTGGTGTCGCCCTTCGCGAACGACAGCGTCCCGCTGCCGGCCATGTAGTCCGTCCCCGCCGTCGCCGTGTCCGCCGTCTCCTTGGAGGTGGCCCAGGCCACCGTCGTCGCCATGTCCGCCGCTGGCGACAGCGTCACGGTGAAGGTCAGGTCCGCGGTGCCTGAGTCCCCCTCGGTGACGCTCGCGTCACCGATGGAGAACGACGACGTCCCCTCGTCGTCGGTCACCGTCACCGGCACCTTGCCAGTCACCGACCCGTAGTCGCCACCGCTCGCCGTGTGCCCGATCTCCGTCGTTCGGTCCGGCGTGTTGTCGAGGGTGTCGTCCACGCCGGTGACCGTGACCGTCTTGCCCGTCTTCCAGTTCGACGTGGTGAAGCTCACCGTGGCGGGCAGCACCGTCGCCGCCGTCCCGTCGGCCGTCGCCACCGCGACGGACACGGCCGCGGTGGGCTGGCTCGACAGCCTGACGGTGTAGGTGGCCGTCCGGGTGGCGCCGGAGGCCTCGGTCACGGTGACCTTGTCGGGCGTGAACACCAGCCCCCGGTCGTCGTCGTCGGTGATCGTCCCCGTCGCCGTCGCGTCCCCGATCGACAGCCCGTCGCTGGCGGAGCTCAGCGTCACCGTCAGCGTCTCGTTCGACTCGTCCACCTCGTCGCCCGTCACCTTCACCGTCACCGTCTTCGAGGTGTCGCCCTTCGCGAAGCTGAGGGTGCCGCTGTTGGTGGTGTAGTCCGTCCCCGCCGTCGCCGTGTCGCCCTCCGCCGTGCTCGTCGCCCAGGCCACCGTCGTCGGCATGTCCGCCGCCGGAGACAGCGTCACCGTGAAGCTCAGGTCCGACGTCCCCGAGTCCCCCTCGGTCACGCTCGCGTCCCCGATGGAGAACGACGAGGAGCCCTCGTCGTCGGTCACCGCCACTGGCACCTTCCCGCTCACCGAGGCGTAGTCGCCACCGCTCGCCGTGTGGCCGATCTCGGTCGCCCGGTCCGGCGTGTTGTCGAGGGCGTCGTCCACCCCCGTCACCGTCACCGTCTTGCCCGTCGACCAGCTCGACGTCGTGAAGCTCACCGTCGCGGGAAGCACCGTCGCCGCCGTCCCGTCGGCCGTCGCCACCGCCACGGACACGGCGGCGGTGGGCTGCGTCGCCAACTTGACGGTGTAGGTGGCCGTCCGGGTGGCGCCGGAGGCCTCGGTCACGGTGACCTTGTCGGGCGTGAACACCAGACCCCGGTCGTCGTCGTCGGTGATCGTCCCCGTCGCCGTCGCGTCCCCGATCGACAGCTCGTCGCTGGCCGAGTTCAGCGTCACCGTCAGCGTCTCGTTCGACTCGTCGATCTCGTCGCCCGTCACCTTCACCGTGACGGTCTTGCTGGTGTCGCCCTTCGCGAAGCTGAGGGTGCCGCTGTTGGTGGTGTAGTCCGTCCCCGCCGTCGCCGTGTCGCCCTCCGCCGTGCTCGTCGCCCAGGCCACTGTGGTGGTCATGTCCGCCGCCGGCGACAGGGTGACGGTGAACTCGAGGTTCGCTGTGCCCGAGTCGCCCTCGGTCACGCTCGCGTCCCCGATGGAGAACGACGAGGAGCCCTCGTCGTCGGTCACCGCCACTGGCACCTTCCCGCTCACCGAGGCGTAGTCGCCACCGCTCGCCGTGTGGCCGATCTCGGTCGCCCGGTCCGGCGTGTTGTCGAGGGCGTCGTCCACCCCCGTCACCGTCACCGTCTTGCCCGTCGACCAGCTCGACGTCGTGAAGCTCACCGTCGCGGGAAGCACCGTCGCCGCCGTCCCGTCGGCCGTCGCCACCGCCACGGACACGGCGGCGGTGGGCTGCGTCGCCAACTTGACGGTGTAGGTGGCCGTCCGGGTGGCGCCGGAGGCCTCGGTCACGGTGACCTTGTCGGGCGTGAACACCAGACCCCGGTCGTCGTCGTCGGTGATCGTCCCCGTCGCCGTCGCGTCGCCGATCGACAGCCCGTCGCTGGCAGAGCTCAGCGTCACGGTGAGGGTCTCGTTGCCCTCGTCCACCTCGTCCCCGGTCACCTTCACCGTCACCGTTTTGCTGGTGTCGCCCTTGGCGAACGACAGCGTCCCGCTGCCCGCGGTGTAGTCGGTGCCCGGCGCGGCCGTGTCGGCGGTTTCCTTGCTGGTGGCCCAGGCCACCGTCGTCGGCATGTCCGCCGCCGGAGACAGCGTCACCGTGAAGCTCAGGTCCGCCGTCCCCGAGTCCCCCTCGGTCGCGCTCGCGTCCCCGATGGAGAACGACGAGGAGCCCTCGTCGTCGGTCACCGTCACCGGCACCTTCCCGGTGACCGAGGCGTAGTCGCCCCCGCTCGCCGTGTGCCCGATCTCGGTGGCGCGGTCCGGCGTGTTGTCGAGCAGGTCGTCCACCCCCGTGACCGTCACCGTCTTGCCCGTCGACCAGCTTGAGGTCGTGAAGCTCACCGTCGCGGGCAGCACCGTCGCCGCGCCGGCGTCGCCCGTCGCCACCGCCACGCTCACCGCGGCGGTGGGCTGAGACGACAGCGCCACCGTGTAGGTGGCGGTGCGGCTCGCCCCGGCCGCCTCGGTCACCGTCACCGAGGTCGGCGTGAACACCAGACCCCGGTCGTCGTCGTCGGTGATCGTCCCCGTCGCGGTGGCGTCCCCGATGGACAGCCCGTCGCTGGGGGAGCTCAGCGTCACGGTGAGGGTCTCGTTTGCCTCGTCCACCTCGTCCCCGGTCACCGCCACCGTCACCGTCTTTGACGTGTCGCCCTTCGCGAAGCTGAGGGTGCCGCTGTTGGTGGTGTAGTCCGTCCCCGGCGTCGCCGTGTCGCCCTGCGCCGTGCTCGTCGCCCAGGCCACCGTCGTCGGCATGTCCGCCGCCGGCGACAGCGTCACCGTGAAGCTCAGGTCCGACGTCCCCGAGTCGCCCTCGGTCACGCTCGCGTCCCCGATGGAGAACGACGACGTCCCCTCGTCGTCGGTCACCGTCACCGGCACCTTGCCGCTCACCGACCCATAGTCGCCACCGCTGGCGGTGTGC
Source organism: Vicinamibacterales bacterium (assembly GCA_965204675.1). GTDB lineage: Bacteria > Acidobacteriota > Vicinamibacteria > Vicinamibacterales > UBA8438 > JAJEEA01. The sequence continues at coordinate 1,055,834 of OZ242003.1, read as the reverse complement.
CCGATCTCGGTGGCGCGGTCCGGCGTGTTGTCCAGCAGGTCGTCCACCCCCGTCACCGTGACCGTCTTGCCCGTCTTCCAGTTCGACGTCGTGAAGCTCACCGTCGCGGGCTCGACGGTGGCGGCGGAGGCGTCGGCCGTCGCCACCGCGACGGACACGGCGGCGGTGGGCTGGCTCGACAGCGCCACCGTGTAGGTCGCCGTCCGGGTGGCGCCGGCCGCCTCGGTGACCGTCACCGAGGTCGGCTTGAACACCAGGCCCCGGTCGTCGTCGTCGGTGATCGTCCCCGTCGCCGTCGCCGTCCCGATCTCCACCCCCCCGGTGGCGCTGCTCAGCGTCACCGTCAGCGTCTCATCCGCCTCGTCCACCGCGTCCCCGGTCACCGTCACCGTCACCGTCTTCGAGGTGTCACCCTTCGCGAAGCTGAGGGTGCCGCTGCCCGCGGTGTAGTCGGTGCCCGGCGTTGCCGTGTCCGCCGTCTCCTTGCTCGTCGCCCACGACACCCCCGTCGCCATGTCCGCCGCCGGCGAGAGGGTGACGGTGAAGCTCAGCGAGGCCGTCCCCGAATCCCCCTCGGTCACGCTCGCGTCCGACACCGAGAACGACGACGTGCCCTCGTCGTCGGTGACGGTGACCGGCACCTTCCCGGTCACCGAGGCGTAGTCGCCACCGCTGGCGGTGTGGCCGATCTCCGTCGCCCGGTTCGGCGTGTTGTCGAGGGCGTCGTCCACCCCCGTCACCGTCACCGTCTTGCCCGTCGACCAGCTCGACGTCGTGAAGCTCAACGTCGCGGGAAGCACCGTCGCCGCGCCGGCGTCGGCCGTCGCCACCGCCACCGACACCCCCGCCGTCGGCTGAGACGACAGCGCTACCGTGTAGGTCGCCGTCCGGCTCGCCCCCGCCGCCTCGGTCACCGTCACCGAGGTCGGCGTGAACACCAGCCCCCGGTCGTCGTCGTCGGTGATCGTCCCCGTCGCGGTGGCGTCGCCGATGGACAGTCCGTCGCTGGCTGAGCTCAGCGTCACCGTCAGCGTTTCGTTCGACTCGTCCACCTCGTCGCCCGTCACCTTCACCGTCACCGTTTTCGACGTGTCCCCCTTGGCGAAGCTGAGCGTCCCGCTCCCCGCGGTGTAGTCGGTGCCCGCCGTCGCCGTGTCGCCCTGCGCCGTGCTCGTCGCCCAGGCCACCGTCGTCGGCATGTCCGCCGCCGGAGACAGCGTCACCGTGAACTCGAGGTCCGCCGTCCCCGAGTCCCCCTCGGTCACGCTCGCGTCCCCGATGGAGAACGACGACGTCCCCTCGTCGTCGGTCACCGTCACCGGCACCTTGCCGCTCACCGACCCATAGTCGCCACCGCTGGCGGTGTGGCCGATCTCGGTGGCGCGGTCCGGCGTGTTGTCCAGCAGGTCGTCCACCCCCGTCACCGTCACCGTCTTGCCCGTCGACCAGTTCGACGTCGTGAAGCTCACCGTCGCGGGCTCGACGGTGGCGGCGGAGGCGTCGGCCGTGGCCATCGCCACCGAAACCGCGGCGGTGGGCTGGCTCGACAGCGCCACCGTGTAGGTCGCCGTCCGGGTGGCGCCGGCCGCCTCGGTGACCGTCACCGAGGTCGGCGTGAACACCAGCCCCCGGTCGTCGTCGTCGGTGATCGTCCCCGTCGCCGTCGCCGTCCCGATCTCCACCCCCCCGGTGGCGCTGCTCAGCGTCACCGTCAGCGTCTCGTCCGCCTCGTCCACCGCGTCCCCGGTCACCGTCACCGTCACCGTCTTCGAGGTGTCCCCCTTGGCGAAGCTGAGGGTGCCGCTGCCCGCGGTGTAGTCGGTGCCCGGCGTTGCCGTGTCCGCCGTCTCCTTGCTCGTCGCCCACGACACCCCCGTCGCCATGTCCGCCGCCGGCGAGAGGGTGACGGTGAAGCTCAGCGAGGCCGTCCCCGAATCCCCCTCGGTCACGCTCGCGTCCGACACCGAGAACGACGACGTGCCCTCGTCGTCGGTGACGGTGACCGGCACCTTCCCGGTCACCGAGGCGTAGTCGCCACCGCTGGCGGTGTGGCCGATCTCCGTCGCCCGGTTCGGCGTGTTGTCGAGGGCGTCGTCCACCCCCGTCACCGTCACCGTCTTGCCCGTCGACCAGTTCGAGGTCGTGAAGCTCACCGTCGCGGGCTCGACGGTGGCGGCGGAGGCGTCGGCCGTGGCCACCGCGACGGACACGGCGGCGGCGGGCTGCGTCGCCAACTTGACGGTGTAGGTGGCGGTCCGGGTAGCGCCGGGCGCCTCGGTGACCGTCACCGAGGTCGGCGTGAACACCAGCCCCCGGTCGTCGTCGTCCGTGATCGTCCCCTTCGCCGTCGCCGCCCCGATCTCCGCCCCCCCCGTAGCGCTGCTCAGCGTCAGCGTCAGCGTCTCGTCCGCCTCGTCCACCGCGTCCCCGGTCACCGTCACCGTCACCGTCTTCGAGGTGTCCCCCTTGGCGAAGCTGAGCGTCCCGCTCCCCGCGGTGTAGTCGGTGCCCGCCGTCGCGGTGTCGCCCTGCGCCGTGCTCGTCGCCCAGGCCACCGTCGTCGGCATGTCCGCCGCCGGCGACAGCGTCACCGTGAAGCTCAGGTCCGATGTCCCCGAGTCGCCCTCGGTCACGCTCGCATCCCCGATGGAGAACGACGACGTCCCCTCGTCGTCGGTCACCGTCACCGGCACCTTGCCGCTCACCGACCCATAGTCGCCACCGCTGGCGGTGTGGCCGATCTCGGTGGCGCGGTCCGGCGTGTTGTCCAGTAGGTCGTCCACCCCCGTCACCGTCACCGTCTTGCCCGTCGACCAGTTCGAGGTCGTGAAGCTCACCGTCGCGGGCTCGACGGTGGCGGCGGAGGCGTCGGCCGTGGCCATCGCCACCGAAACCGCGGCGGTGGGCTGGCTCGACAGCGCCACCGTGTAGGTCGCCGTCCGGGTGGCGCCGGCCGCCTCGGTGACCGTCACCGAGGTCGGCGTGAACACCAGCCCCCGGTCGTCGTCGTCGGTGATCGTCCCCGTCGCCGTCGCCGTCCCGATCTCCACCCCCCCGGTGGCGCTGCTCAGCGTCACCGTCAGCGTCTCGTCCGCCTCGTCCACCGCGTCCCCGGTCACCGTCACCGTCACCGTCTTCGAGGTGTCCCCCTTCGCGAAGCTGAGGGTGCCGCTGCCCGCGGTGTAGTCGGTGCCCGGCGTTGCCGTGTCCGCCGTCTCCTTGCTCGTCGCCCACGACACCCCCGTCGCCATGTCCGCCGCCGGCGAGAGGGTGACGGTGAAGCTCAGCGAGGCCGTCCCCGAATCCCCCTCGGTCACGCTCGCGTCCGACACCGAGAACGACGACGTGCCCTCGTCGTCGGTGACGGTGACCGGCACCTTCCCGGTCACCGAGGCGTAGTCGCCACCGCTGGCGGTGTGGCCGATCTCCGTCGCCCGGTTCGGCGTGTTGTCGAGGGCGTCGTCCACCCCCGTCACCGTCACCGTCTTGCCCGTCGACCAGTTCGACGTCGTGAAGCTCAACGTCGCGGGAAGCACCGTCGCCGCGCCGGCGTCGGCCGTCGCCACCGCCACCGACACCCCCGCCGTCGGCTGAGACGACAGCGCTACCGTGTAGGTCGCCGTCCGGCTCGCCCCCGCCGCCTCGGTCACCGTCACCGAGGTCGGCGTGAACACCAGCCCCCGGTCGTCGTCGTCGGTGATCGTCCCCGTCGCGGTGGCGTCGCCGATGGACAGTCCGTCGCTGGCTGAGCTCAGCGTCACCGTCAGCGTTTCGTTCGACTCGTCCACCTCGTCGCCCGTCACCTTCACCGTCACCGTTTTCGACGTGTCCCCCTTGGCGAAGCTGAGCGTCCCGCTCCCCGCGGTGTAGTCGGTGGCCGCCGTCGCCGTGTCGCCCTGCGCCGTGCTCGTCGCCCAGGCCACCGTCGTCGGCATGTCCGCCGCCGGAGACAGCGTCACCGTGAACTCGAGGTCCGCCGTCCCCGAGTCCCCCTCGGTCACGCTCGCGTCCCCGATGGAGAACGACGAGGAGCCCTCGTCGTCGGTCACCGTCACCGGGACCTTCCCGGTCACCGAGCCGTAGTCGCCCCCGTTCGCGGTGTGCCCGATCTCCGTCGCCCGGTCCGGCGTGTTGTCCAGCAGGTCGTCCACCCCCGTCACCGTCACCGTCTTGCCCGTCGACCAGTTCGATGTCGTGAAGCTCACCGTCGCGGGCAGCACCGTCGCCGCGGTGCTGTCGGCCGTCGCCACCGCGACCGACACGGCGCCGGTGGGCTGCGTCGCCAACTTGACGGTGTAGGTCGCCGTCCGGGTGGTGCCGGAGGCCTCGGTCACGGTGACCTTGTCGGGCGTGAACACCAGCCCCACCGTGTCGTCGTCGGTGATCGTCCCCGTCGCGGTGGCGTCGCCGATGGACAGCCCGTCGCTGGCGGAGCTCAGCGTCACCGTCAGCGTCTCGTTCGCCTCGTCCACCTCGTCGCCCGTCACCTTCACCGTCACCGTCTTCGAGGTGTCGCCCTTCGCGAAGCTCAGCGTCCCGCTGTTGGTGGTGTAGTCCGTGCCCGCCGTCGCCGTGTCGCCCTCCGCCGTGCTCGTCGCCCAAGCCACCGTCGTCGGCATGTCCGCCGCCGGCGACAGCGTCACCGTGAAGCTCAGGTCCGCCGTCCCCGAGTCCCTCTCGGTCACGCTCGCGTCCCCGATGGAGAACGACGACGTGCCCTCGTCGTCGGTGACGGTGACCGGCACCTTCCCGGTCACCGAGGCGTAGTCGCCGCCGCTCGCCGTATGCCCGATCTCCGTCGCCCGGTCCGGCGTGTTGTCGAGGGCGTCGTCCACCCCCGTCACCGTCACCGTCTTGCCCGTCGACCAGCTCGACGTCGTGAAGCTCACCGTCGCGGGCTCGACGGTGGCGGCGGAGGCGTCGGCCGTGGCCACCGCGACGGACACGGCGGCGGTGGGCTGCGTCGCCAACTTGACGGTGTAGGTGGCGGTCCGGGTAGCGCCGGGCGCCTCGGTGACCGTCACCGAGGTCGGCGTGAATACCAGCCCCCGGTCGTCGTCGTCGGTGATCGTCCCCGTCGCCGTCGCGTCCCCGATGGACAGCCCGCCGCTGGCGGAGCTCAGCGTCACCGTCAGCGTCTCGTTCGACTCGTCCACCTCGTCCCCGGTGACCGTCACCGTCACCGCCTTCGACGTGTCCCCCTTGGCGAAGCTGAGCTTCCCGCTCCCGGCCGTGTAGTCCGCGCCCGGGGTGGCGGTGTCGGCGTCCGCCTTGCTGGTGGCCCAGGCCACCGTCGTCGGCATGTCCGCCGCCGGCGACAGCGTCACCGTGAAGCTCAGGTCCGACGTCCCCGAGTCCCCCTCGGTCACGCTCGCATCGCCGATGGAGAACGACGAGGAGCCCTCGTCGTCGGTCACCGTGACCGGCACCTTCCCGGTCACCGAGCCGTAGTCGCCCCCGCTCGCCGTGTGGCCGATCTCCGTCGCCCGGTCCGGGGTGTTGTCGAGGGTGTCGTCCACCCCCGTCACCGTCACCGTCTTGCCCGTCGACCAGTTCGACGTCGTGAAGCTCACCGTCGCAGGCAGCACCATCGCCGCCGTCCCGTCGGCCGTCGCCACCGCGACGGACACGTCCGCGGTGGGCTGGCTCGACAGCTTGACGGTGTAGGTGGCCGTCCGGGTGGCGCCGGAGGCCTCGGTCACGGTGACCTTGTCGGGCGTGAACACCAGGCCCCGGTCGTCGTCGTCCATGATCGTCCCCGTCGCGGTGGCGTCCCCGATCGACAGCCCGTCGCTGGCCGAGTTCAGCGTCACCGTCAGCGTCTCGTTCGACTCGTCGATCTCGTCGCCCGTCACCTTCACCGTGACGGTCTTGCTGGTGTCGCCCTTCGCGAAGCTGAGCCTCCCGCTGCCCGCGGTGTAGTCCGTGTCCGCCGTCGCCGTGTCGCCCTGCGCCGTGCTCGTCGCCCAGGTCACCGTCGTCGGCATGTCCGCCGCCGGAGACAGCGTCACCGTGAAGCTCAGGTCTGATGTCCCCGAGTCGCCCTCGGTCACGCTCGCGTCCCCGATGGAGAACGACGACGTCCCCTCGTCGTCGGTCACCGCCACCGGCACCTTCCCGCTCACCGAGGCGTAGTCGCCACCGCTCGCCGTGTGGTCGATCTCGGTCGCCCGGTCCGGGGTGTTGTCGAGGGCGTCGTCCACCCCCGTCACCGTCACCGTCTTGCCCGTCGACCAGTTCGACGTCGTGAAGCTCACCGTCGCGGGCTCGACGGTGGCGGCGGAGGCGTCGGCCGTGGCCACCGCGACGGACACGGCGGCGGCGGGCTGCGTCGCCAACTTGACGGTGTAGGTGGCGGTCCGGGTAGCGCCGGGCGCCTCGGTGACCGTCACCGAGGTCGGCGTGAACACCAGCCCCCGGTCGTCGTCGTCCGTGATCGTCCCCTTCGCCGTCGCCGTCCCGATCTCCGCCCCTCCGGTGGCGCTGCTCAACGTCAGCGTCAGCGTCTCGTTCGACTCGTCCACCTCGTCCCCGGTGACCGTCACCGTCACCGTCTTCGACGTGTCTCCCTTGGCGAAGCTCAGCGTCCCGCTGCCCGCCGTGTAGTCCGTTCCCGGCGTTGCCGTGTCCGCCGTCTCCTTGCTCGTCGCCCACGACACCCCCGTCGCCATGTCCGCCGCCGGCTCGAGGGTCACGGTGAAGCTCAGCGAGGCCGTCCCTGAGTCGCCCTCGGTCACGCTCGCGTCCGACACCGAGAACGACGACGTGCCCTCGTCGTCGGTGACGGCGACCGGCACCTTCCCGGTCACCGAGCCGTAGTCGCCGCCGCTCGCCGTGTGCCCGATCTCGGTGGCGCGGTCCGGCGTGTTGTCGAGCAGGTCGTCCACTCCCGTGACCGTGACCGTCTTGCCCGTCTTCCAGTTCGACGTCGTGAAGCTCACCGTCGCGGGCAGCACCGTCGCCGCGCCGGCGTCGGCCGTCGCCACCGCCACCGACACCCCCGCCGTCGGCTGAGACGACAGCGCCACCGTGTAGGTCGCCGTGCGGCTCGTCCCTGCCGCCTCGGTCACGGTGACCTTGTCGGGCGTGAACACCAGCCCACGGTCGTCGTCGTCGGTAATCGTCCCCGTCGCCGTCGCGTCGCCGATCGACAGCCCGTCGCTGGCAGAGCTCAGCGTCACGGTGAGGGTCTCGTTGCCCTCGTCCACCTCGTCCCCGGTCACCTTCACCGTCACCGTTTTGCTGGTGTCGCCCTTGGCGAACGACAGCGTCCCGCTGCCCGCGGTGTAGTCGGTGCCCGGCGCGGCCGTGTCGGCGGTTTCCTTGCTGGTGGCCCAGGCCACCGTCGTCGGCATGTCCGCCGCCGGAGACAGCGTCACCGTGAAGCTCAGGTCCGATGTCCCCGAGTCCCCCTCGGTGACGCTCGCGTCCGACAGCGAGAACGACGACGTGCCCTCGTCGTCGGTGACGGTGACCGGGACCTTCCCGGTGACCGAGGCGTAGTCGCCCCCGCTCGCCGTGTGCCCGATCTCCGTCGCCCGGTCCGGCGTGTTGTCGAGGGCGTCGTCCACCCCCGTCACCGTCACCGTCTTGCCCGTCTTCCAGTTCGACGTCGTGAAGCTCACCGTCGCGGGAAGCACGGTGGCGGCGGAGGCGTCGCCGGTGGCCACCGCCACGCTCACCGCGGCAGTGGGCTGGCTCGACAGCGCCACCGTGTAGGTGGTCGTCCGGGTCGTCCCCGCCGCCTCGGTCACCGTCACCGAGGTCGGTGTGAACACCAGCCCCCGGTCGTCGTCGTCGGTGATCGTCCCCGTCGCCGTCGCGTCGCCGATCGACAGCCCGTCGCTGGCGGAAATCAGCGTCACGGTGAGGGTTTCGTTGTCCTCGTCCACCTCGTCCCCGGTCACCTTCACCGTCACCGTCTTCGACGTGTCGCCCTTCGCGAAGCTGAGGGCGCCGCTGTTGGTGGTGTAGTCCGTCCCCGCCGTCGCGGTGCCGTCGGTGGTGGCCCAGGCCACCGTCGTCGGCATGTCCGCCGCCGGCGACAGCGTCACCGTGAAGCTCAGGTCCGATGTCCCCGAGTCCCCCTCAGTCACGCTCGCGTCCCCGATGGAGAACGACGACGTGCCCTCGTCGTCGGTCACCGTCACCGGGACCTTGCCGGAGGTAGAGCCGTAGTCGCCCCCGCTCGCCGTGTGACCGATCTCCGTCGTCCGGTCCGGGGTGTTGTCGAGGGCGTCGTCCACCCCCGTCACCGTCACCGTCTTGCCCGTCGACCAGTTCGACGTCGTGAAGCTCACCGTGGCGGGCTCGACGGTGGCGGCGGAGGCGTCGGCCGTGGCAACCGCCACGCTCACCGCGGCGGTGGGCTGCGTCGCCAGCTTGACGGTATAGGTGGCCGTCCGGGTGGCGCCGGAGGCCTCGGTGACCGTCACCGAGGTCGGCGTGAACACCAGGCCCCGGTCGTCGTCGTCGGTGATCGTCCCCGTCGCGGTGGCGTCCCCGATGGACAGCCCGTCGCTGGGGGAGCTCAGCGTCACGGTGAGGGTCTCGTTGCCCTCGTCCACCGCGTCCCCGGTCACCGTCACCGTCACTGTCTTCGACGTGTCGCCCTTCGCGAAGCTGAGGGTGCCGCTGTTGGTGGTGTAGTCCGTCCCCGCCGTCGCCGTGTCGCCCTCTGCCGTGCTCGTCGCCCAGGCCACCGTGGTGGTCATGTCCGCCGCGGGCGAGAGCGTCACTGTGAACTCGAGGTCGGCGGTGCCCGAGTCCCCTTCGGTCACGCTCGCGTCACCGATGGAGAACGACGACGTGCCCTCGTCGTCGGTGACGGTGACGGGCACCTTACCGGAGACCGCCCCGTAGTCGCCGCCGCTCGCCGTGTGCCCGATCTCCGTCGTCCGGTCCGGCGTGTTGTCGAGCTGGTCGTCCACCCCCGTCACCGTCACCGTCTTGCCCGTCTTCCAGTTCGACGTGGTGAAGCTCACCGTCGCGGGCAGCACCGTCGCCGAGCTCGCGTCGGCCGTCGCCACCGCGACGGACACGGCGCCGGTGGGCTGAGACGACAGCGCCACCCTGTAGGTAGCGGTCCGGGTGGCGCCGGAGGCCTCGGTCACGGTGACCTCGTCGGGTGTGAACACCAGCCCACGGTCGTCGTCGTCGGTGATCGTCCCCTTCGCCGTCGCCGTCCCGATCTCCGCCCCGCCGGTGGCGTTGCTCAGCGTAAGGGTGAGCGTCTCGTCCGCCTCGTCCACCTCGTCACCTGTGACCGTCACCGTCACCGTCTTGCTGGTGTCTCCCTTGGCGAAGCTGAGGGTGCCGCTGTTGGCGCTGTAGTCGGTGCCCGGGGTGGCGGTGTCGGCCGTCTCCTTGCTGGTGGCCCAGGCCACCGTCGTCGCCATGTCCGCCGCCGGCTCGAGGGTGACGGTGAACTCGAGGTCCGCCGTCCCCGAGTCGCCCTCGGTCACGCTCGCGTCCCCGATGGAGAACGACGACGTGCCCTCGTCGTCGGTCACCGTCACCGGCACCTTCCCGGTCACCGAGCCGTAGTCGCCCCCGCTGGCGGTGTGGCCGATCTCGGTGGCGCGGTCCGGCGTGTTGTCGAGTTGGTCGTCCACCCCCGTGACCGTCACCGTCTTGCCCGTCTTCCAGTTCGACGTCGTGAAGCTCACCGTCGCGGGCAGCACCGTCGCCGCCGTCCCGTCGGCCGTCGCCACCGCGACGGACACGGCGCCGGTGGGCTGGCTCGACAGCGCCACCGTGTAGGTGGCGGTGCGGCCCGTTCCGGACGCCTCGGTGACCGTCACCGAGGTCGGTGTGAACACCAGCCCCCGATCGTCGTCGTCGGTGATCGTCCCCGTCGCGGTCGCGTCCCCGATCGACAGCCCGTCGCTGGCAGAGCTCAGCGTCACGGTGAGGGTCTCGTTGCCCTCGTCCACCTCGTCCCCGGTCACCTTCACCGTCACCGTTCTGCTGGTGTCGCCCTTGGCGAACGACAGCGTCCCGCTGCCCGCGGTGTAGTCGGTGCCCGGCGCGGCCGTGTCGGCGGTTTCCTTGCTGGTGGCCCAGGCCACCGTCGTCGGCATGTCCGCCGCCGGAGACAGCGTCACCGTGAAGCTCAGGTCCGATGTCCCCGAGTCGCCCTCGGTCACGCTCGCGTCCCCGATGGAGAACGACGACGTGCCCTCGTCGTCGGTGACGGTGACCGGGACCTTCCCGGTGACCGAGGCGTAGTCGCCGCCGCTCGCCGTGTGCCCGATCTCCGTCGCCCGGTCCGGCGTGTTGTCGAGCAGGTCGTCCACCCCCGTGACCGTCACCGTCTTGCCCGTCTTCCAGTTCGACGTCGTGAAGCTCACCGTCGCGGGAAGCACCGTCGCCGCCGTCCCGTCGGCCGTCGCCACCGCCACGGACACGGCGGCGGTGGGCTGCGACGACAGCTTGACGGTGTAGGTGGCCGTCCGGCCCGTCCCCGCCGCCTCGGTCACCGTCACCGAGGTCGGTGTGAACACCAGGCCCCGGTCGTCGTCGTCGGTGATCGTCCCCGTCGCCGTCGCGTCGCCGATCGACAGCCCGTCGCTGGCGGAAATCAGCGTCACGGTCAGGGTTTCGTTGTCCTCGTCCACCTCGTCCCCGGTCACCTTCACCGTCACCGTCTTCGACGTGTCGCCCTTCGCGAAGCTGAGGGCGCCGCTGTTGGTGGTGTAGTCCGTGCCCGCCGTCGCGGTGCCGTCGGTGGTGGCCCAGGCCACCGTCGTCGGCATGTCCGCCGCCGGCGACAGCGTCACCGTGAAGCTCAGGTCCGACGTCCCCGAGTCCCCCTCGGTCACGCTCGCGTCACCGATGGAGAACGAAGACGTGCCCTCGTCGTCGGTGACGGTGACCGGTACCTTCCCGGTCACCGAGGCGTAGTCGCCACCGCTCGCCGTGTGGCCGATCTCCGTCGCCCGGTCCGGCGTGTTGTCGAGGGCGTCGTCCACCCCCGTCACCGTCACCGTCTTGCCCGTCGACCAGTTCGATGTCGTGAAGCTCACCGTCGCAGGCAGCACCATCGCCGCCGTCCCGTCGGCCGTCGCCACCGCGACGGACACGTCCGCAGTGGGCTGGCTCGACAGCTTGACGGTGTAGGTGGCCGTCCGGGTGGCGCCGGAGGCCTCGGTCACGGTGACCTTGTCGGGCGTGAACACCAAGCCCCGGTCGTCGTCGTCCGTGATCGTCCCCGTCGCGGTGGCGTCCCCGATCGACAGCCCGTCGCTGGCCGAGCTCAGCGTCACGGTGAGGGTCTCGTTGCCCTCGTCCACCGCGTCGCCCGTCACCTTCACCGTCACCGTCTTCGAGGTGTCTCCCTTCGCGAAGCTCAGCGTCCCGCTGCCCGCCGTGTAGTCCGTTCCCGGCGTCGCCGTGTCGGCCGTCTCCTTGGAGGTGGCCCACGCCACCGTCGTCGGCATGTCCGCCGCCGGCGACAGCGTCACCGTGAAGCTCAGGTCCGACGTTCCCGAGTCCCCCTCGGTCACGCTCGCGTCACCGATGGAGAACGACGAGGAGCCCTCGTCGTCGGTCACAGTCACCGGCACCTTCCCGCTCACCGAGCCGTAGTCGCCCCCGCTGGCGGTGTGGCTGATCTCGGTGGCGCGGTCCGGCGTGTTGTCGAGGGCGTCGTCCACCCCCGTCACCGTCACCGTCTTGCCCGTCGACCAGCTCGAGGTCGTGAAGCTCACCGTCGCGGGCAGCACCGTCGCCGCGCCGGCGTCGCCCGTCGCCACCGCCACGCTCACCGTGGCGGTGGGCTGAGACGACAGCGCCACCGTGTAGGTGGCGGTGCGGCTCGCCCCGGCCGCCTCGGTCACCGTCACCGAGGTCGGCGTGAACACCAGACCCCGGTCGTCGTCGTCGGTGATCGTCCCCGTCGCGGTGGCGTCCCCGATGGACAGCCCGTCGCTGGGGGAGCTCAGCGTCACGGTGAGGGTCTCGTTGCCCTCGTCCACCGCGTCCCCGGTCACCGCCACCGTCACCGTCTTCGACGTGTCCCCCTTCGCGAAGCTGAGGGTGCCGCTGCCCGCCGTGTAGTCCGCGCCCGCCGTCGCGGTGCCGTCGGTGGTGGCCCAGGCCACCGTGGTGGTCATGTCCGCCGCCGGCGACAGCGTCACCGTGAAGCTCAGGTCCGACGTCCCCGAGTCCCCCTCGGTCACGCTCGCGTTCCCGATGGAGAACGACGACGTCCCCTCGTCGTCGGTCACCGTCACCGGCACCTTCCCGGTCACCGACCCATAGTCGCCACCGCTGGCGGTGTGCCCGATCTCGGTGGCGCGGTCCGGGGTGTTGTCCAGCAGGTCGTCCACCCCCGTGACCGTGACCGTCTTGCCCGTCGACCAGCTCGATGTCGTGAAGCTCACCGTCGCGGGCTCGACGGTGGCGGCGGAGGCGTCGGCCGTGGCCATCGCCACCGAAACCGCGGCGGTGGGCTGGCTCGACAGCGCCACCGTGTAGGTCGCCGTCCGGCTCGTCCCCGCCGCCTCGGTGACCGTCACCGAGGTCGGCGTGAACACCAGACCCCGGTCGTCGTCGTCCGCGATCGTCCCCGTCGCCGTCGCCGTCCCGATCTCCGCCCCCCCGGTGGCGCTGCTCAGCGTCAGCGTCAGCGTCTCGTTGTCCTCGTCCACGGCGTCCCCGGTGACCGTCACCGTCACCGTCTTCGAGGTGTCCCCCTTCGCGAACGACAGCGTCCCGCTGCCCGCCGTGTAGTCCGTCCCCGGCGTCGCCGTGTCCGCCGTCTCCTTGCTCGTCGCCCACGACACCCCCGTCGCCATGTCCGCCGCCGGGGACAGCGTCACCGTGAAGGTCAGCGAGGCCGTCCCCGAGTCCCCCTCGGTCACGCTCGCATCGCCGATGGAGAACGACGACGTGCCCTCGTCGTCAGTGACGGTGACTGGGACCTTCCCGCTCACCGAGGCGTAATCGCCACCGCTCGCCGTGTGCCCGATCTCCGTCGCTCGGTCCGGCGTGTTGTCGAGGGCGTCGTCCACCCCCGTCACCGTCACCGTCTTGCCCGTCGACCAGTTCGACGTCGTGAAGCTCACCGTCGCGGGAAGCACCGTCGCCGCGCTGGCGTCGGCCGTCGCCACCGCGACGGACACGGCGGCGGTGGGCTGGCTCGACAGCGCCACCGTGTAGGTGGCCGTCCGGGTGGCGCCGGCCGCCTCGGTCACGGTGACAGAGGTCGGCGTGAACATCAGCCCACGGTCGTCGTCGTCGGTGATCGTCCCCGTCGCCGTCGCGTCGCCGATGGACAGCCCGTCGCTGGCGGAGCTCAGCGTCACCGTCAGCGTCTCGTTCGCCTCGTCCACCGCGTCCCCGGTCACCGCCACCGTCACCGTCTTCGACGTGTCGCCTTTCGCGAAGCTGAGGGTGCCGCTCCCCGCGGTGTAGTCGGTGCCCGGCGCGGCCGTGTCGGCGGTTTCCTTGCTGGTGGCCCAGGCCACCGTGGTCGGCATGTCCGCCGCCGGCGACAGCGTCACCGTGAAGCTCAGGTCCGCCGTTCCCGAGTCCCCCTCGGTCACGCTCGCGTCACCGATGGAGAACGACGAGGAGCCCTCGTCGTCGGTCACCGTCACCGGCACCTTCCCGGTCACCGAGGCGTAGTCGCCCCCGCTCGCCGTGTGCCCGATCTCGGTGGCGCGGTCCGGCGTGTTGTCGAGGGCGTCGTCCACCCCCGTCACCGTCACCGTCTTGCCCGTCGACCAGCTCGAGGTCGTGAAGCTCACCGTCGCGGGCTCGACGGTGGCGGCGGAGGCGTCGGCCGTGGCCATCGCCACCGAAACCGCGCCGGTGGGCTGGCTCGACAGCGCCACCGTGTAGGTCGCCGTCCGGCTCGCCCCCGCCGCCTCGGTCACCGTCAACGAGGTCGGCGTGAACACCAGGCCCCGGTCGTCGTCGTCGGTGATCGTCCCCGTCGCGGTGGCGTCCCCGATCGACAGCCCGTCGCTGGCCGAGTTCAGCGTCACCGTCAGCGTCTCGTTCGACTCGTCGATCTCGTCGCCCGTCACCTTCACCGTGACGGTCTTGCTGGTGTCGCCCTTCGCGAAGCTGAGGGTGCCGGTGCCCGCGGTGTAGTCGGTGCCCGCCGTCGCGGTGTCGCCCTGCGCCGTGCTGGTGGCCCAGGCCACCGTCGTCGGCATGTCCGCCGCCGGCGACAGCGTCACCGTGAAGCTCAGGTCCGCCGTCCCCGAGTCGCCCTCGGTCACGCTCGCGTCACCGATGGAGAACGACGAGGAGCCCTCGTCGTCGGTCACCGTCACCGGCACCTTCCCGGTCACCGAGGCGTAGTCGCCCCCGCTCGCCGTGTGCCCGATCTCCGTCGCTCGGTCCGGCGTGTTGTCGAGGTCGTCGTCCACCCCCGTCACCGTCACCGTCTTGCCCGTCGACCAGTTCGACGTCGTGAAGCTCACCGTGGCGGGCTCGACGGTGGCGGCGGAGGCGTCGGCCGTGGCAACCGCCACGCTCACCGCGGCGGTGGGCTGCGTCGCCAGCTTGACGGTGTAGGTGGCCGTCCGGGTGGCGCCGGAGGCCTCGGTGACCGTCACCGAGGTCGGCGTGAACACCAGCCCACGGTCGTCGTCGTCGGTGATCGTCCCCGTCGCGGTGGCGTCGCCGATGGACAGCCCGCCGCTGGCGGAGCTCAGCGTCACGGTGAGGGTCTCGTTCGACTCGTCCACCGCGTCCCCGGCCACCTTCACCGTCACCGTCTTCGACGTGTCGCCCTTCGCGAAGCTGAGGGTGCCGCTGCCCGCGGTGTAGTCGGTGCCCGGCGCGGCCGTGTCGGCGGTTTCCTTGCTGGTGGCCCAGGCCACCGTCGTCGGCATGTCCGCCGCCGGCGACAGCGTCACCGTGAAGCTCAGGTCCGCCGTCCCCGAGTCGCCCTCGGTCACGCTTGCGTCACCGATGGAGAACGACGACGTGCCCTCGTCGTCGGTGACGGTGACCGGTACCTTCCCGGTCACCGAGCCGTAGTCGCCGCCGCTCGCCGTGTGCCCGATCTCGGTGGCGCGGTCCGGCGTGTTGTCGAGGGCGTCGTCCACGCCGGTGACCGTCACCGTCTTGCCCGTCGACCAGTTCGACGTCGTGAAGCTCACCGTCGCGGGCAGCACCGTCGCCGCGCTGGCGTCGGCCGTCGCCACCGCGACGGACACGGCGGCGGTGGGCTGGCTCGACAGCGCCACCGTGTAGGTGGCGGTGCGGCTCGTCCCCGCCGCCTCGGTCACCGTCACAGAGGTCGGCGTGAACACCAGACCCACCGTGTCGTCGTCGGTGATCGTCCCCGTCGCCGTCGCGTCGCCGATCGACAGCCCGTCGCTGGCGGAGCTCAGCGTCACCGTCAGCGTCTCGTTGTCCTCGTCCACCGCGTCCCCGGTCACCTTCACCGTCACCGTCTTCGACGTGTCGCCCTTCGCGAAGCCGAGGGTGCCGGCGGCGGCGGTGTAGTCGGTGCCCGGCGTCGCCGTGTCCGTCGTCTCCTTGCTCGTCGCCCAGGCCACCGTCGTCGGCATGTCCGCCGCCGGCGACAGCGTCACCGTGAAGCTCAGGTCCGACGTTCCCGAGTCCCCCTCGGTCACGCTCGCATCGCCGATGGAGAACGACGACGTGCTCTCGTCGTCGTCGGTGACGGTGACCGGGACCTTGCCGGTCACCGAGCCGTAGTCGCCCCCGCTCGCCGTGTGCCCGATCTCCGTCGTCCGGTCCGACGTGTTGTCGAGAGCGTCGTCCACCCCGGTTACCGTCACCGTCTTGCCCGTCGACCAACTCGACGTCGTGAAGCTCACCGTCGCGGGAAGCACCCTCGCCGCGGTGGCGTCGGCCGTCGCCACCGCCACCGAAACCGCGGCGGTGGGCTGGCTCGACAGCTTGACGGTGTAGGTGGCCGTGCGGGTAGCGCCGGCCGCCTCGGTGACGGTGACCGCGTCGGGGCTGAACACCAGGCCGACGGCGTCGTCGTCGACGATAGTGCCGGTGGCCGTCGCGGTGCCGATCTCGGTGTAGGCCGGGGACGCGTTGCTCAGCGTCAGCGTCAAGGTCTCGTCGGCCTCGTCGAGCTGGTCCCCCCTCACCGCCACCGTGACCGTCTTCGAGGTGTCGCCCTCGGCGAAGGTGAGCGTCCCGCTGCCCGCAATGTAATCCGTCCCCGGGGTCGCGGTGTCTGCGGTCTCCTTGCTGGTCGCCCAGTCCACCGTGCTCTGCGCGTCCGCCGCCGGCGAGACGGTGACGGTGAAGGTGAGGGCGGCGGCGCCGGAGTCGCCCTCGTCGGCGCGGGCGTCGGCGACTGCGAACGTCGGCGCTCCGTCGTCGTCCGTTACGGCGACTGCCACTGAATCTGCGGTCGTTACGTCGCCGTAACCCTCGACCGCGTGTGAAATCGTCACCGACTCGTCGTCAACGTCGTCGTCGTTGCGCGCCCACACAGTCACCATCTTGGGCTGATCCCAGTCGTCCTGGTCGAACGGCGCCGTTATGGGCGCGGAAGGCTCGCGCACCTGACCGACGACATTCAACGAAACCATCCCGGAGGGTTCGTTTAGTGTGACCGTAACCTCCCCGTCCGGCTGCGTGCGCAGCCTCAGCGTATAGGTTCCCGGCGACCCGTTCTCTACAATGGCCAGCGACCGCTTCGACACCACCACCCCGGGCACTTCATCGTCGGTCACCGTAACCCCCATCGAGAGCCTGCCGTAGTTGCCGCTGGCACTGTGGGTGATCACGGTGGTGCGGTCGGGGTCGTTGTCGATATCGTCGTCTACCCCGGTGACCGTGACGAGCTGTGGCCGCCTCCAGTTCGAGGGAGTGAAGCTCAGCTTGGCAGGCCTCACCGTCGCCACGGACTCGTCGTCCGAGGCGAGAGTGACGGTCACGGTGGCGGTGGGCTTTCTGGCCAGCGCCACATTGTAGGAGGTGGTGGCCGCCTCGGGGACGGTCACGTGGGTGCGCCACACCACGAAGCCGGAATCATCGGAAGCGACCGAGAGGGCGACCGTACTGACGACTTCTTCGGCGATCTCCGGGTGGAAGAAGGCGCCGGGATGGGTCTCGGTGTAGCCTGAGTATCCGGAAACCGAGTGAGTGACAGCGGTCTGCTGGAATCCCCTGACGAGCTTGGCCGTAACAGTCACTGCCTGGTCAATGGACCAGTTGCTCGAGTTGAAGGTCAGGGCGCCGGAGACGGTTGCGACCGACTCGTCCTCAACGCCCGGCGTGACCGTGACCGTGCCCCCCGGGTCAGTGCGCAGCTTGACCCGGTAGGTGCTCGTCTCGCCCTCGATAAGCTCAAGCGCCCTCGGTCGCACAACCAAGGACTTCCCATGGTAGTCCCTCACCGATGCCTCCACCGTGACAGGCGGGGCGTCGTACGCCGTCACAGAGGTCACGGAGTGGTCGATCATCACCCGATGGTCGTAGCCGTCTTCGTCCAGCACGCCAGTCAGGACGACATTCTGACCCGTCGCCCAGTTCCGCGTATCGAAGGTGAGCGGGCCGGACACGGCAACCCTCGCCGGGTCCCGGCTTGCCGGCGTCACGGTCACCGCCCCGCCCGGCTCTGCCGCGAGACTCACCTGGTAAGTCTGGTGTCTTGTGACAGGTATGCCCTCGTACACGATCAAGAACGTCTTCGACAGGACAAGCGCCGCCTCGTCGTCGGTCACCGTGACCGACACCGGGCCGGCGCTCGTTACGTCGTCGTGGTACCCCGCGACCGTGTGGCTCACCGATGTCATGCCGGTCGCGGCGTCGTCGTCCTGCACGCCGGTGACGGTCACGGTCTGGCCCTGACTCCAGTTCGCCCCGTCGAACGAGAGCGCCCCGGACACGGTCGCGACCTTCTCATCGCCGCTCTTCGGCGTCACAGTCACGGTGCCGCTCGGTCGTGTCGCCAACTTCACGGTGTAGGCAGCGGTACCGCCTTCGGCGACGGTTACCGACTCGGGATCGAACAGCACCTCCGGCTTGTCCGCGTCGGTTACCGACACGACCACTGAAGCTGCCGTGACAACATCGCCGTAGCCTTGGACGGTGTGGGAGATCGTCGCTGACTCGTTCTCGTGGTCCTCGTCGCGACGCCCGCGAACGGTCACGGTCTTCGGTCGGTGCCAGTCGTCCCGAGTGAATGGTGCCGTGATGGGATCGCCGGGACTGGTCGGAAAGGTCGTATGGCCAAGGACCCCGAACTCGATGGCACCGGAGGGCTCGCTCAATGTGACCGTCACATCCCCGTCCGGCCGCGACCCCAGCCTCAGCGTGTAATCGTGCCATAGACCGCCTTCCAGAACGGTCAGCGTCTCCTTCGACACCACCACGCCGCGGTGCTCGTCGTCGGTCACCGTCACCGGCACCTTGCCGGTCACCGAGTCGTAGTTACCCCCGCTCGCCGTGTGCTGGATCTCGGTGGTGCGGTCCGAGTCATTGTCGAGCAGGTCGTCCTCCCCGGTCACCGTCACCGTCTTGCCCGTCTTCCAGTTCGACGTCGTAAAGCTCACCGTCGCCGGCTCGACGGTGGCGGTAGAGGCGTCGGCCGTCGCCACCGCGACGGACACGGCGGCGGTGGGCTGAGACGACAGCGCCACCGTGTAGGTCGCCGTCCGGGACGCGCCGGGCGCCTCGGTGACCGTCACGGACATGGGCGTGAACACCAGCCCGGGGTCGTCGTCGTCGGTGATCGTGCCGGTGGCGGTCGCCCTGCCGATGTTGGGGCCCCCGCTGGCGTTGCTCAGCGTCAGGGTGAGCGTCTCGTTGCTCTCGTCGAGCTCGTCGCCGGTGACCTTCACCGTGACCGTCTTGCTGGTGTCGCCCGCGGCGAAGCTGAGCGTGCCGCTGTCGGCGGTGTAGTCCGCGCCTGCCGTGGCGGTACCGTCGGCGGTAGCCCAGTCCACCGTGGTGGCCTTGCCCGCCGCCGGCTCGAGGGTGACGGTGAAGTTCAGGTCCGCCGTGCCCGAGTCCCCCTCGGTCACGCTCGCGTCGGCGACGAAGAACGACAAGGCGCCCTCGTCGTCGTCGATAATCGTGCCGGTGGCGGTCCCCCTGCCGATCTCGGGGCCGTCGATCGGAAATCCCCCGAGCGTACCAGACGTACCGATCAGGGTTACGTTCAGGGTCTCGTCGTCCTCGTCGACCCCATCGCCGGTGACCCTCACCGTGACCGTCTTGCTGGTGTCATGCACGGGGAAGTGGAGCAGGCCTTTGCCCGCGGTGTAGTCCGCGCCCGCCGTCGCGGTGCCGTCGGCGGTCGACCAGTGCACCCACGTGTCATACCTCACCGGCCGCGACAGGGTGACCGTGAAGCTCAGGTCCGCCGTCCCCGAGTCCCCCTCGGTCACGCTGGCGTCGGCGACGGCGACGGTCGGCGTTGGGCCGGTTCGGTCGGTCACCCCGACCGACACCGGGCCCGCGCTCGTCACGGCGCCGTACCCCGTGACCGTGTGGCTCACCGAGGTCGTGCCGCCCTGCACCCCGGTGACGGTCACGGTCTGGCCCCGACTCCAGTTCGCCCCGTCGAACGAGAGCGCCCCGGACACGGTCGCGACCTTCTCATCGCCGCTCATCGGCGTCACCGTGACGGTGCCGCTTGGCTGCGTCGCCAAGGTCACGGTGTAGGTGGCGGTGCCGCCTTTGGCGACGGTCACGGACTCGGGAACGAACAGCACCCCCGGCTCACTCGACTGGAGGGCCACGTCGTCGTCGTCGGTGATCGTGCCCGTCGCCGTCGCCGTGCCGATGGCCAGGCCCCCGCCAGCGTTGCTCAGCGTCACCGTGAGCGTCTCGTCCGACTCGTCGAGCTCGTCGCCGGTGACCTTCACCGTGACCGTCTTGCTGGTGTCGCCCGCGGCGAAGCTGAGGGTGCCGCTGCCCGCGGTGTAATCCGCGCCCGCCGTCGCGGTGCCATCGGCGGTGGTCCAGTCCACCGTGGCGGCCATGTCCGCCGCCGGCTCGAGGGTGACGGTGAAGGTCAGGTCCGCCGTGCCCGAGTCGCCCTCGGTCACCCCGGCGTCGGCGACCGCGAACGACGAGGCGCCCTCGGCGCCGGTCACCGCCATCGCCACCGAGCCGGTCAGACAGAGCACGGCCACCAGGAAGAAGCGGAACGTGGAGCTGGAGGCCGTGGGCGGCGGCTGAGTCCATGGCCATCGGCCATGGTGGCGACGCGCTGGTGTCTTCGGCGACCGGTCCGGCGCGAGACGATCCAGGGACGTCGAACGAGTACGTGAAGAACCGCCTCCACGAGCGGCGTCACGGTCAGGCCCGAGATGACCTGGCTCGCCTGGGCGAGGGTGACGGCGAGGGTCAGGTTCGCGGTCCCCGGGTCGCCCTCGGCCACGCTGGCGTCGACGACCGCGAACCGGCCCGGCCCGGCCGGGACGCCCACGGCGACGGAGCACCGGGCACGCCGCGAAACCGCCCTGGAACCCGTTCCGGGGTGGCTGGGTGGGGACGGTCGAACGGAAGGAATCCGGAAGACCCGGCGGCGCGCGACGGACGAGAAGTTCAGGCCGTCGTGCAGTTCCGGAAGGGCGGGCCCGGCCGTCGCCGGACACGGTCAAGGCGCTCTGGCGCCGACGGTCCGGGCAGCCCTTCATTGCCCCCGCCGGTGCCCTGCGGGGAGGGGGCGAAGAAAACGCGGGGAGGGGCAGCAACACCAAGACGCACGCCCAAGGTCGGGGCGGAGCCACCGCCGAGGCGACCGCCCGTGGCGACGACGCACGAGACGAAGAGCCGTGCGGGTGCGGTAACCTGGAGGGGATCGAGGTCGAGGAATGGAAAGACGATCCCGTCTCGCGGCAGTTCCGGCCCGTCGTGCCCCGGCGGATCTCGTTCTCGGTCCAGTCGTGATAGACTGAACCACTGCTTTGCTATTAATAACACACTTTGCCTATATGCAACACAGCGCAAGCACGCGTCCACGACGGCGGGGCCGGCCAGACCGGCTCGGGTCTGGAGCTCGCTGAGCGAGGGGCGGGTGGGCGATGGCCGCCTCCCGCGAAGCGTTGCGGCTCGACTCGGACTTCGCGCCCGCCCGCGTCGGCATCGGCGCGGCCTTGGTGGATCCGGAGCGCTACGAGGAAGCGGTAGAGGCGCTGGCGCGGGCGTCACGCAGGATCTCGAAGACGAGACGGCGGCGACGGCCCACTACCTGGCCGGCCGGGCCCTGCAGGGCCTGGATCGCCCGGCGGAAGCGGCGGCCGAGTTCGAGCGCGTTGCGCCGTAGGAAATTCTCGCCCCAACATGAAGTGGTTCATACCAGTTCCAACCGCAACATGTGGTAGCTTGTCGAGCCCAAATCGTTCCACGGCGCAGACTCCTGGTGTCCGGCCCCGAAATCCGCATGGCGAAACGTGGTCGACATCGAGTCCCCTCTCGTCGTCGGCTCGTCTACAATTTGGCGCATCGATTTTCTGCGGCGCAGACTCCTGGCAGGGTTGGTTGGGCGCCAAGCGGAGCCGCAGGCGACGATTGGCGGGCCAGGAGTCTGCGCCGTAGAACGGCTCGGACGTCTGCAGGGTGGGCCGGGCGCCAAAAGCGGAGCCGCAGGCGTCGATTGGCGGGCTGCACGCCGGCCATGCGGCCGAGGGCCGGCCCGCGACGCGGGCACGAAGGGGCCCCGGGCCCGAGGCAGACCCCGGCCTGGACAAGAGAGGACTGGAACATGCGTTCGAGCATGCGCGGACGGATGGGGACCGCGGGCGCGCTGGCGCTGGCCCTGGCGGCACTGGCCGGGTGCGAAGCCGCCCTGTCGCCGTCCGAACAGGTGTTCTTCACCGTCGACGACGTTGTGATCGGCACCGGCGAGCAGGCCATCCCCGGCGATTGGGTGACCATCCGCTGGGTGGCGTGGCTGTGGGAAGAGGACGGACCCGACCGCAAGGGCCAGGAGGTCGATTCCGGCGAGCTCGAGTTCGTCCTGGGCGTCGATCAGGTCTTGCGGGCGTTCGAGCAGGGGCTCAACAACATGCGGGTCGGCGGCCTGCGGCGCATGCAGGTGCCTCCGGAGTACGGCCTCGGCGGGGAGGGGCGGGGCAGCATCCCGCCGAACTCGACGCTCGTGATCGAGGTCGAGCTGCTCGACGTGCGCCTCTACGTCACCAGCAGTGCTCCGTTCCAGTTCATCGATCTCCGGGAGGGCGACGGCGCGGTGGCCGCCAACGGCTACCGGCTGGTCGTGGACTACGCCGGCTGGCTGTACGACACGAGCCGCCCCGACGGCAAGGGGCGCCAGTTCGAGGTGAACAACGGGTTTGCCCTCGACCTCGGCCTCGGACGGGTGATCGAGGGTTGGGACGAGGGGCTGGTGGGCATGCGCGAGAACGGCGAGCGGCGGCTGATCATTCCGCCCGAGATGGCCTACGGCGAGGAGGGCAGCAGGCCCCGGATTCCGCCGAACGCCACCCTCTTGTTCGACATCACCCTGATCAGCGTCCAAGTGCCCTGACCGTGACCCGCTCTCCGATCCACCGGCGTTGCGTCCGGGTCGGTCCCCGGGGGCGATTGTGACCCGCTCCCCGATCCACCGGCGTTGCGTCCGCGCCGGTCCCCGGGAACGCGGGGGTTCGGGGGCGGCGCGCCCGGGCGTTCAGCTTCCCCCCGCGGGGCGCATTCGTGCCCTGCTCGCCGGTCGCGCATGCCCAGAATCCGCCTGATCGCGCTGGTCGTCTGGGCCGCAAGCGTGGTCGCGCTGTCGGTGCTGTACGTCCTGCGGCCCGAGCTGCTCGAGCCGGAGCGCGTGGCCGGCGCCCTGCGCGGGTCGGGCCAGCCCGTCCTCCTCGGCTACGTCGTCCTCAACGTGGTGCGGGCGTTCACCCTCGTGCCCGCCACCGTGCTCGTCGTCGCCGGCACCCTGCTGTTTCCCGACCGGCCCTGGTTCGTGACGAGCAGCGCGCTCGGCGGCGCCGTCGCCTCGGCCCTCCTCATCTACTACTTCTTCGACTTCCTCGGCCTCGGCGACCTCTTCGAGCGGCGCCACGCCGCGCGGGTGCGCCGGCTCGAGGCGCAGATGGCCCGGCGGGGGGGGTTCTGGCTGGTGGCGGGCTGGTCGGCGTTCCCCCTCACGCCGACCGACGTCATCTGCTACGTGGCCGGCACCCTGCGCATGCCCGTCGCGAGGTTCGCGGCCGCCGTCGCCCTCGGCAAGACGCCCCTGGTCGCCTTCTACGTCTGGGCGACCGGCACGGTCGTCGAGCGGTTGTTCCCGCTGTAGCTGCCCTTTCCGCCGCGGGATCGGGTAGATTGGTGGGCACCCAAGGAGGAACCATGCGCCATCGCCGTCCCCTCGCGCTCTGCCTCGCCATCGTCCTCGCCGCCGCGACCGCCTCCGCCCAGCGCCGGGACGGCGTGCCGGCGGTGCCCGCGCCGACCGCGGCGCGCGTGCTGCACACCGCCGAGGTGCCGCGCATCCGGGTGGTGCCGGTCGCCACCGGGCTCTCGCACCCCTGGGGCATGGCGTTCCGCGGCAACGGCGACATCCTCGTCACCGAGCGCGACCGGGGGGCCCTGCGGGTGGTGCGCGACGGCCGGCTCCTCGAGCGCGACGTCCCCGGCGTGCCCGAGGTCTTCGCCGAGTCGAACCGCGCCGGCCTCATGGACGTCGCCGTGCATCCGGACGACGACCGGCTCGTCTACCTGACCTACAGCAAGCCGATCGTCCGCGACGGCGAGGAGGGGGTGACGGTGGCCCTGGCCCGCGGCCGCCTCGACACCGGGGCGCTGACCGAGGTGCGGGACATCTTCGTGGCCGAGGGGCTCGACCGCGGCATCGCCGCGTCGCGCATCGTCTGGGGCCCCGACGGCTCGCTCTACATGACGGTGGGCGGGTCCTACGTCTTCGCCGACACCGGCAGCTACGCGCAGGACCCGCGGAACCACTTCGGCAAGCTGATGCGGCTGACCGAGGACGGCGCCGCCCCCGCCGACAACCCGTTCGCGGGCGACCCCGACTACCTGCCCGAGATCTACTCGATGGGCCACCGCAACCAGCTCGGGCTGGCGTGGCACCCCGAGACCGGCGAGCTGTGGGCGACCGAGAACGGGCCGCAGGGGGGCGACGAGGCCAACGTCATCCGGGCCGGCGCCAACTACGGCTGGCCCCTCGCCTCCTACAGCCGCGAGTACTCCGGGGTGCGGGTCAGCGAGACGCCGTGGCGGGCGGAGTTCGAGGACCCCGCGGTGGTGTGGTGGCCGTCGATCGGGCCGTCGGGGCTGACCTTCTACACCGGCTCGCACTTCCCCGAGTGGCAGGGCAACCTCATGGTCGGCTCGATGATGGAGGGCCGGATGCCGCGCACCGGCCACATCGACCGCGTCGTGTTCAACCGCGGGGGCGAGGAGATCCGGCGCGAGTCGATCCTCACCGAGCTGCGCCAGCGGGTGCGCGACGTGCGGCAGGGCCCCGACGGCTACCTCTACGTGCTCACCGACGAGGACGACGCGGTGCTCTTCCGCATCGAGCCGGCCCGCGCCATCGTCGACCCGCCGGGAAGCGCGATCTTCGTCGAGCGGGCGGACGAGCCGCGGGTGGCGCCCCTGCCCGAGTCGGAGTGGACGGCCGGGCAGCGGGCCGTCGTCGAGCGCTACGCCCCCGACGGCGACGCGGGGAACGCGTTGCGCACCCTCGCCCGGCTGCCGGTCCTCGCCGACCGGGTCATGCCGTTCCTGACGTACGCGTCGAACGACTCGACGCTCTCGCCGCGGCACCGCGCCCTGCTCGTCCTGCGGACCGCGTGGCTCGCGCAGAACGGCTACCTGTGGTCGTCGCACGCCGGTCGGAGCGACCACGGCCTGACCGCCGACGAGGTGCGCCGCATCGCCGAGGGATCCGGCGACGGCTGGACCACCTTCGAGCAGACCCTCCTCGGCCTCGCCGACGAGCTGTTCCGCAACGCCGCGGTCAACGACCGCACCTGGGCCGAGCTGACGCGGATGTACTCGCTCGAGAACCTGGCCGACGCGGTGGTGACCGTCAACGAGATCACCGCGGCGTCGGTCCTCCTCAACTCGCTCGGCGTCCAGCCCGACGCGGGGGCCGGGCACCTCATCCCCACCGACGACGTCGCCTACCGCATCGACGCGCCCGACCGCGAGCCGCCCCTGACCGCCCCGCGCATCGACCCCGTCCCCGGCGACGGCCTGCGGGTCGGCCGCACCCTGCGCCGCCACCCCGCGATGGCCGACGTGTGGTACTCGAACCCCCGCTACGTGCTCGACGAGGAGCAGTCGCGCCTGACCCCCCACGACCGCGAGCTCGTCATCCTGCGCACCGGCTGGAACGCGCAGGCGGTCTACGAGTGGGCCAAGCACGTGGGCAGCGTGGGCCGCGCCCGCGACCACGGCCTCGAGCCGCTGTGGATCGCGCAGGGCCAGGACGCCCCCGGCTGGAACGCGCGCGAGCGCCTGCTCATCGACGCCGCCGACGAGATGTACACCGACACCATGATCTCGGACGAGACGTGGGCGGGGCTGTCCGAGCACTACGACGAGCACCAGCTCGTGAGCATCGCGGCCACCGCGGCCCGCTACCGCAAGGTGTCGATGACCCTGAACGCCTTCGGCGTCCAGCCGCTGCCCGACGACGAGCGCTTCCCGGTGCTGGAGGGGTACTGATGCCGTACGAGCCCCGAGCCGTGCGATCCGCGCTGGCCTGGACCGTCGTCGCGCTCGCCGTGGCCTCGGCCGCGCCCGTCGCCCGGGCGCAGGCCCCGGCCGACTTCGTGCCGGTGACCGACGCCATGCTGCAGGATCCGGCGCCGGCCGACTGGCTGATGTGGCGGCGGACGCTCGACGGCTGGGGCTACAGTCCCCTCGACCAGGTCGACCGCGAGAACGTCGGCGACCTGCGCCTCGCGTGGACGCGCGGCATGGGACCCGGCAGCCAGCAGGCGACGCCGCTCGCCTACCGCGGCGTGCTGTACGTGCCGAACCCGCGCGACGTCATCCAGGCCATCGACGCCGCCACCGGCGACCTCCTCTGGGAGTACCGCCGCGACCTGCCCGAGGACACCGCCACCCGCGGCCTCGCCACCACCAACCGCAACCTCGCCATCTACGCCGACCGCATCATCGACACCAGCGCCGACGGCTTCGTCTTCGCCCTCGACGCCGCGACCGGCGAGCTGGCGTGGGAGACGCGGATCCTCGACTACGAGACGCATCCCGCCCTGCAGAGCTCGGGGCCCATCGTCGCCGGCGGCAAGGTCGTCTCGGGGCGGAGCTGCTCGTCGCGCGGCGGCCCCGACGCCTGCGTCATCGTCGCCCACGACGCCGTCACCGGCGAGGAGCTGTGGCGCCGGCGGCTCATCCCGGCCCCCGGCGAGCCGGGCGACGAGACGTGGGGCGGGGTGCCGTTCGAGGAGCGGAAGCACGTCGGGTCGTGGATGGTGCCGAGCTACGACCCCGAGCTCGACCTCGTCTACGTCGGCACGTCGGTCACCGCCCCCGCCCCCAAGTTCCTCCTCGGGGGCGCCGCCCTCGCGCACCTCTACCACAACTCGACCCTGGCCCTGGACGCCGACACCGGCGAGATCGTCTGGTACTACCAGCACCTGAACGACCACTGGGACCTCGACCACCCCTTCGAGCGGCTGCTCGTCGACACCGCGGTGGCGCTGGACCCCGATGCGGTGGACTGGATCAACCCGGGGCTCCGGTCCGGCGAGGTGCGCAGGGTGCTGACCGGCATCCCCGGCAAGACCGGCGTGGTCTACACCCTCGACCGCGAGACCGGCGAGTTCCTGTGGGCGAGGCCGACCATCACGCAGAACGTGATCAGCGGCATCGACGGGGCCACCGGCGCCGTCACCGAGAACGCCGAGCTCGTCTTCGGGGCCATGGGCCAGGAGGTGCTGGCCTGCCCCACCCTCATCGGCGGCAAGGACTGGGAGGCCGGCGCCTACAGCCCCCTGACCAACACGATGTACATGCCCCTGCGCAACAGTTGCGCGCGCATGATGGCGACGACCGAGGGCAGCCACCCCAGCTACGCCCTCGGCGTGCGCAGCCAGCTCGCGCCGGGGGTCGAGACCCTCGGCGCGGTGCACGCGATCTCGGCCGAGACGGGCCGGACGGCGTGGATTCACGAGCAGCGGGCGGCCACCATGTCGCTCGTCGCCACCGGCGGCGGGCTCGTCTTCGGCGGCGACGTCAACGGCCGCTTCCGCGCCCTCGACCAGGAGACCGGCGCGGTGCTCTGGGAGATCAACCTCGGCTCGCCGGTCACCGGCTTCCCCATCAGCTACGCCGCCGCCGGCCGCCAGTACGTGGCGGTGAGCACCGGCTCGGCCGCCACCGCGTCCGGCTTCATCCGCCTGACCCCCGAGCTGCGCCCGAGCGCCGGCAACAACCTGTTCGTGTTCACCCTGCCGGACGGGGACTGAGCACCCCGCCGGAACGCGGGGCGCCGCCGGGCGGGGGCCCCTCGCCGCCGGGGCGGCGCGCTT
Organism: Vicinamibacterales bacterium; assembly: GCA_965204675.1. Taxonomy (GTDB): domain Bacteria; phylum Acidobacteriota; class Vicinamibacteria; order Vicinamibacterales; family UBA8438; genus JAJEEA01. Next base: position 1,028,382 of record OZ242003.1, on the reverse strand, counting down.
GTCTCCCAGACCGACTATGCAGTAGATTGCGTTGAGGGGGCCATTTCTGCCTGCGAAGTGCGCTCTCGCCAGACGGAGACGCAGTGTTCAAGTGGAGAAGGCGCCGGCCGAAGGGAAACCAGGCGGACCGCGACCTGGAGGAAGCGGTCCGGGTTCTGGAGGATGCCGACTTCGGGGATTACCTGGGGATTTACGATCGCCGGTCCGGTTCTACCGCCTCGGAGGGTGACGGCGACCCCGGCCGTGGCGTCTCCCGCGATCCGACGGACACCGGCCCGGGCTCTTCGCCCGGCGACGATTCGGACGAGGGGTCTGCGACGTAGGGCGGCGCGGACTCCTGCAGGGTCGGTCGGGCGCCCAGCGGAGCCGAAGGCGACGTTGGGCGGGTCAGGCTTCCGGGCGAAGCCCTGCTCCCGCTGAGCGCGGATCCGAACCCGTGAACGCCCGTCGTCACCCGCCGCACTCCCCCCTGGCGAGATCGAGTGGTGCTGGTCGATGCCTCGCTGCCCGGGGGGCGGCACCGCGATCGACCGCATCGAGGCCGACGATCGCTTCTTCGCGATCTCCGGCAAGTCCCGCGGGTGCCGGGCAATCTCGCCAGAGACGCCCCGCTGTGGCAGAATGGCGGCATGAAGCGGTGGGCCTTCGCGAGTACGGCGACGGCCGTGATCCTGGCCATCGCCGCCGGTGCCGTGTCCGCGCAGTGGGGCTGGCGGTCGCGCTATCCGCCCCGCATCCGCCCCCCCGAGCAGCGCGACGCGGGGTTCTCGTTCTGCCGGCTCATGTACGCGAGCGAGTACACCGGCCGCGGCATGGGCCGCTGGTCGACCGACTACCCCCGGGCCGACATCAACTTCATGATCCGGCTGTCGGAGATGTCGACGGCCCCCGTCCATTTCGACGACGACGACGAGCCCATCCACTGGGTGGTGCCGGTCACCAACGACGCGCTGTTCGGCTGCCCGTTCATCATCGCGTCGGCTGTCGGGTCGATGGTGCTATCCCAGGACGACGCCGATCGGCTGCGCGACTACCTGCTGAAGGGCGGCTTCCTCTGGGTCGACGATTTCTGGGGAAGCTGGGAATGGGAACAGTGGGTGAGCCAGATCACCAAGGTGCTTCCGCCCGCCGAGTACCCCATCGTCGACCTCCCGATCGAGCATCCCCTGTTCCGGACGATGTTCTACATCTGGGAGGTCCCGCAGATCGCCAACATCGGCTTCTGGCGGCGCTCGGGCGGACGCACGTCGGAGCGCGGCTTCGACAGCGCCGAGCCCCACTTCCGCGCGATCTTCGACGACGCCGGCCGCATCATGGTCGCGATGACCCACAACACCGACATCCAGGACGCCTGGGAGCGCGAGGCCGACGACCCGCGCTTCTTCGAGTCGTTCGCCCCCGACGGCTACTCGCTGGGCATCAACGTCCTCGTCTACGCGATGACTCACTGAGCCCGCCCGGCGCGCGGAGCTGCTAGTGGGCGGGGGCCTGCGTCTTCTTCGAGACGAGGTCGAAGAACGAGAACAGGTGCCCGACCACCTCGGGGTCCCGCGAGATGAACAGCGAGTGGTCGCCGCCGGGGATCTCGATGTAGAGGTGCTGCATGCCCAGCTCGCGCATCTTCGCCACCGACTCCCGTACCCCCGCGGTGGGAACCACCCGGTCCTCCGAGCCCTGGATGACCAGGAACGGGATGTGCCGGATGGCGTCGGCGTCGACGTATGCTGCCGTCATGCTGCCGCCGGCGACGGCGGCGAGGCCGGCCCAGATGTCGGGGTGGCGGCTGGCGAGGTAGTAGGTGCCGGCGCCGCCCATCGAGTGGCCCCAGAGGTAGATGCGGCTCTCGTCGATACTGAGCTCGTCGGTGACCAGCCTGAAGACGTTCATCACGTCCTGCTCGGCCCGCCGGTCCTGCTCGGAGTCGCCGCGGTAGCCGTAGCCGCCCCGCCGCGTGTAGCCGAGGGGCGTCACCACCACGTACCCGTGGCGCTCGGCCTGGTCGAGGAGGCCCGCGTAGTTCATCAGCCAGTCGTACTGGCGCCCGGCCCCGTGCAGCGAGACCATCAGCGGCGCGGGGGTCGCCGGGTCGTAGCCCGAGGGCACGAACAGGGCGTAGGGGATGGTCTCGCCGGTCTCCTCCATCACGTAGGTGCGGTGCTGCACGCGCGGGTCGTTGACCGCGTACTCGTCGTCGCGCGCCTCGCGCTGGGCGAGGGCGTCGGCGGGGGCGAGGGCCCCGAGCGCGAGCACGGCGGCGAGCGTGACGACTGGGCGGGCCGAGCGGCGGATGGTCTGCATGGCTTCCTCCTGCGATTCCGGCGGTGTGACGCGGAGCATCATACGTGGAGCCGGCGTTCCGGTAAACGCGCCGCTTCCCGCCGGAGTCGTCCGCAATGGGTCGTTTCGCATTAGTATTGAGAGCCCGTGCCCCCTCGGGGGCCGAAGGCGGGTCGGTAATCCAACGTGAGGTGCACGATGAGGAAGAGCCTTCCGGCGTTGGCGGCGGCGGTCATCGCCTTCGGGTCGTTCGGCACGCTGGGCGCCGCCCCGGCGCCGGCCGAGGACCTGGAGATCACCGAGTGGGTCGTGCCGTGGGAGAACACCCGGCCGCGCGACCCCTACGTGGACGGCCAGGGCCGGGTGTGGTTCGTCGGCCAGGTGGGCAACTACCTCGCCTATCTCGACCCCGCGACGGGCGACTTCCGGCGCTACGAGCTCGACCCGGGCACCGGCCCCCACAACCTCATCGTCGACGACGACGGGTTCGTGTGGTACGCGGGCAACCGGGCCATGCACATCGGCCGCCTCGATCCCGAGACGGGGGAGATCGAGAAACACATGATGCCGACTCCCGACGCGCGGGACCCCCACACGCTGATCTTCGACCAGAACGGCGACATCTGGTTCTCGGTGCAGGGCGGCAGCTTCGTCGGCAAGCTGGGCACGCGCACCGGGACCGTCGACCTGATCCCGGTCGAGGGCGAGCGCCGGCGGCCCTACGGCATCGTCGTCGACGCCGACAACCGCGCCTGGTTCTGCCAGTTCGGCACCAACAAGCTCGCCTCGGTCGACCCCGAGACGCTGGAGCTCGAGGAGTTCGAGCTGCCCCGCGCCGAGGCCCGGCCGCGCCGGCTCGCGGTGACGTCGACGGGCGAGCTCTGGTACGTCGACTACGCGGGCGGCAACCTCGGCCGCTTCGATCCGGATACCGGCGAGGTCGACGAGTGGCCGGTCCCCGGCGGCGCCGAGGCGCGGCCCTACGGGATGAGTGTCGACGACCAGGACCGGGTCTACTTCGTCGAGTCGGGGGTGCGCCCGAACCGCTTCGTCGGGTTCGACCCGGCCACCGAGGAGTTCTTCACCGAGACCGCGATCGCGAGCGGCGGCGGGACGGTGCGGCACATGTACTTCCATGCGCCGACGCGGGCCATCTGGTTCGGCACCGACACGAACAACATCGGGCGCGCGATGGTGCCGTAGCCCGGGAATCGTCGCCTGCGGCTCCGCCGCCTCGCGGCGGGGTCCAACGACCCCGGCCGGGCGTCTGCACGGTTCCCTGCGGCCGCGGACGCCCGGCCCGGGAATCGTCGCCTGCGGCTCCGCCGCCTCGCGGCGGGGTCCAACGACCCCGGCCGGGCGTCTGCACGGTTCCCTGCGGCCGCGGACGTCCGGCCCGGCAAACCGCCGCCTCGCGGCGCGGCCCAACCAACGCCGGTCTGCACCGTCGCACGGCGCAGACGCCTGGCGCGGAGGCACGTGGCCCAGTACGACGCTATCGCCGAGGCCTACCAGGACTCGAAGCAGCTCCCGTTCCGCCAGGCCATCGAGCGCCACACGCTGTTCGAGGCGCTGGGAGACATCCGGGGCCTGACGGTGCTTGATCTCGCCTGCGGCGGGGGCTTCTACACGCGCCTTCTCAAGCGGGCTGGCGCCGGGCGGGTCACCGGGGTCGACGTCTCCGCCGAGATGATCCGCCTCGCCCGGCGCGAGGAGGCGCGGGAGCCGCTCGGCTGCGCCTACGTCTGCGGCGACGTTGCCGACTTCGAGCCCGAGCCCGCGGAGACGGACCTCGTCGTGGCCATGTACCTGCTCCACTACGCGGGCACCCGCGAGAAGCTCCACCGATTCCTGCGGGTCTGCCGCCGCGCGCTGCGGGTGGGGGGCCGGCTCGTCGGTTTCAACGACAACGTCATGAGCCCGCCCCGGGGGACGGTGTCGTGGCCGCGGCACGGCATCGAGAAGACCGGCCCGCTGTCGGACCCGGTCGAGGGCGACCCCATCCACTACCGGTTCACCAACCCCGACGGGCGGCAGTTCGAGTTCCACAACTTCTTCATGAGGCCCGAGACCTACCGCAGCGCCTTCCGCCGGACGGGGTTCCGCGACTTCCGCTGGCTCGGCGTCTCGCTGGAGCCCGGCGAGCGGGGGAACCCCGTCTGGGACGACTTCCTCGAGAACCCGCCCGTCGTCGCCTACTCGGCGACGAAGTGAGCCACGGAGGAACGACACGATGAGCCGTTTTCGCGCCGGACCGGGCTTCCTGGTCGCCGCCGCCTTCATCGGACCGGGGACCCTGGTCACCGCGAGCCGCGCCGGGGCCGGGTACGGGACCGCGCTGCTGTGGGCGGTGCTGTTCTCGGTGGTCACCACCGCGATCCTGCAGGACATGGCGGCGCGGGTCGGCCTCGCGGGCCGGCGGGGGCTGGCCGAGGCCATCCGTGACAGCCTCGCCAACCCGCGGCTCCGGGCCGGCGCCCTCGGCCTCATCGCGACGACCATCCTCGTCGGGAACGCCGCGTTCCAGACCGGCAACCTCCTCGGCGCATCGCTCGGCGTCACCCTGCTCACGGGCCTGCCGCAGGCGCTCCTGGTGGCGATTATCGGCGGGCTCGCCGGCGCCCTGCTGATGACCGGCACCTACAAGATCATCCAGAACGCCCTGGTCGCCCTCGTGGGGCTGATGAGCGTGGTGTTCTTCGTGGTCGCCGTCCTCACCGCGCCCGACATCGGCGACCTCCTGTCGGGGCTGCTGGTCCCGCGGGTCCCGCCGGGCGCCCTGCTCACGGTGCTGGCCCTCATCGGCACCACCGTGGTGCCCTACAACCTGTTCCTCCACGCCAGCGCCGTCCTCGAGCGGTGGCCCGACGCGGAGAAGAACGACGAGAACCTCAGCGAGAGCCGGCGCGACACCCTGTTCTCGGTGGCCCTCGGGGGGCTGATCACGGCGGCGGTGGTGGTGGCCGCCTCGCCCCTGTTCGGGGAGGCCGGCGACGCCGACGTGGCCGCGGTGGCGGCGCGCCTCGAGCCCCTGCTGGGCCGCGCCGCGCCGCTGTTCTTCGGCGTCGGGCTCTTCGCGGCCGGCCTGACCTCGTCGATCACGGCGCCGCTGGCCGCCGCCTACGCCGCGAGCGGCGCGCTGGGTTGGGGCTCCGACCTCAAGAGCCGGCGTTTCCAACTGCTCTGGGGCGGCGTGCTGCTGACCGGCATGGTCTTCGGCATCTTCCTCGGCGCGTCGCCGTACCAGATCATCCTGCTCGCGCAGGCCGGCAACGCGGTCGTGCTGCCGCTGACCCTCGTCCTGCTGCTCGTCGTCGTGAACCACACCGGGATCATGGGAAGGCACCGCAACTCGCGGCTCGCCAACATCGCCGGGACGGTGGTCGTCCTCGTCATCCTCGGGCTGTCGGTGGTGCAGCTCGCCCGCGTCTTCGGGGTGGGGGGCTGACGTGATCGGCTCTTGCTGCAGCATCGACAGCCGGCTCTGCGTGGCCGGCGGCTCACCCGGCCGCAGCGCCGTGCAGGCCGACATGCGGGTGGCCGACGCGCCGTGATCGAGACGGCGGCCGCCCTGGCCGACCTCGCCGCACGCATCGCCGCCGCCGACCGCGTCGGCGTCGACACCGAAGCCGACAGCATGCACTGCTACCGGGAGAAGGTGTGCCTGGTGCAGGTCGGGCTGCCGGGCGCCGACGAGCTCGTCGATCCGCTGGCCGGCGTCGACCTCAAGCCCCTGCTGGACGCGCTCGAGACGACCGAGATGGTGATGCACGGCGCGGACTTCGACCTGCGCATGCTCTACCGCCTCGGCCTCGGCGAGCCGCGCGCGGTCTTCGACACCATGATCGCGGCGCGGCTGACCGGCGCCGCGAAGTACGGCTACGCCGCCCTCGTCGCCGAGCACTTCGACGTCGCCCTGCCCAAGGGCCTGCAGACAGCGAACTGGGCGCGCCGGCCGCTGGCGCCCAGGCTCGCCGAGTACGCGCGCAACGACACCCGGTACCTCCTGCCCCTGGCGGAGCGGCTCGAGCGGCGGCTCGAGGAGCTGGGCCGCCGTGAATGGCTGGACCAGTCGTGCCGGCGCGCGGTGGCGGCGGCGCGCGTCGTGCGCGCGCGCGACCCCGAGACCGAGTGGCGGGTAAAGGGCAGCCACGGGCTCGGGCCGCGCGCGAGCGCGATCCTGCGCGCGCTGTGGCACTGGCGCGAAGACGAGGCGCGCACCGCCGACAGGCCGCCGTTCCACGTCATGTCCAACGCCGACCTCGTCGATGCCGCGCAACGCCTCGATCGAGGGGAACGGGCGTCACCGCGCGCCCTGAGGGGAACGCGGCGCGCGCGCTTCTCGCAGGCGGCGGACGCCGCCCTCGCCCTCGATCGCGCCGAGTGGCCGGCACGCCCGGCGGGCCGGGTACGCCAACGGCTCACCAAATCGCAGGAAAAGCACGTCACCGCCCTCAGGCAGCGGCGGGACCGCGCCGCCAAGGAGCTGGCCATCGACGCGGACCTCATCGCCCCGCGCGCGGCGCTCGAACGCATCGCCACCGAAGGCAACACCGGACTCGACGCGCTGCTGCCGTGGCAGCAGTCACTGATCGGCCGCGCGGACTGACGATGCTCGGGACCGGCTACGCACGTGACGACCGTTGACGTCCAGGCCATACCGCTTCATCACTTCATCCAACGGCACAGTCTTGGACTTCCCCGCGCGAAGGTCGATGAGTCGCTGCTCGGCGAGGTAGAGGTCCTCCAGGTCGTCGAGGTGTTCCTGGATGGCCTCGATCCAGGTAGAGGGTCGCATGGAATCACCTGCCTCGTGGCGGTCCGCGCGGCTCAGGGTGCCGCTGCCGCCGGTACCCACGCCGGGGTGCCCTCCTCCCAGCGGTTGTCGGTCAGGGCGCGCTGCTCGGAGCCGTCGGCGCGCATGATGAAGAGCTCGCCGTAGGGCTGCGGGATGTCGTGCATCGGGGCCTCGTCCTTGAACCCGTGGCGCGAGCTGCTGAACAGGATGTGCTCGCCGTCGGGAGACCACGCGGGGTGGGAGTCGCCGCCGGGGGTCGTGGTCAGTTGGCGCAGGTCGGTGCCGTCGGGCCGGATGGAGAAGATGTCGAAGTCGCCGCCGGCGAGGCGGCTGAAGACGATGAGGTCGCCCGCCGGCGACCACGCCGGGAAGTTGTCGTAGCCGGTGGTGAGGGTGCGGACGGTTCCGTCCGCGAGGTCGACGATGCGCAGCCCCTCCGCCGTGTCGCCCCAGACGCGGTAGACGACCTCGCCGCCGGCCGGCGAGAAGCTCGGGAACCCGGCGTTGAGGGGCCCGTGCGTCACCGCGCGCGGGTCCGACCCGTCGGGCCGCACGACCATCACGCGGCCGGGGCGGGTGCGGCGGGCCCCGAAGTAGCCGCCGGCCCCGAAGACGATCCACTCCCCGTCGGGCGACCACTGCGGGCTCATGACCGACCCGTCGCCGCGGAAGATGCGCCGGGGGTCGCCGCCGTCGGTGCCCCAGACCGCGAGCCCCGTGCGGTCGTCGGGCCGGCCGCGGGCGGTGCGCTCGCTGACGACGAGCCGGCGCCCGTCGGGCGACACCGCGGGGAAGCCGCTCGCGTAGCGCAGCTCGAACCCCGGGTCGCGGCCGGCCAGCACCTCGCCCGGCGCGCGCGGCCTCGCGATGGTCGCTATCGGCCCCTGCTGATAGACGACCCGGCGGCCGTCGTGCGACCACGAGGGGTTGCCGATGTCGCCGGTGGCTCCCTTTCGGCCGTCGCTGAATGCGAGGGTCGCGGCCGGCCCCGACTTGGCGAGCCAGCCCACGCGGTCGGCCGCGAGGAACTGCGGCGACAGCTTCAGCCCCGGCCCCGACGCGTGCTCCGTGCGCTCGCCGCTCGCCACGTCGACCGAGACGATGCGCGACTCCACCCGGCCCTGGCCGCCGCGCCCGCGCGCCCGGAACGTGTCCTCGACCGCCAGTTCGTAGAAGACCACGCGCCGCCCGTCCGCCGACCACCGGGGCGACCCCGCGAGCTGGCCGTCCCCGGTCAGCCTGCGCACCCCGCCGCCGTTCGCGCGCATGACGTAGACGCTCGGCTCGTGGACGTGCTCCCAGCGCCCCGCCGCCATGCGCGGCGGCTTCCCGCGCTCCGACGAGAACGCCAGCATGCTGCTGTCCGGTGACCAGCTCGGGCGGTAGTCGCCGCCCGGCGCGTCGGTCAGGTTCCGCACCTCGCCGGTCCGCACGTCCAGCAGGTAGATGTCGGTGGAACCGTGGTCGCGGGTCGAGACGAAGGCCAGCGACCGCCCGTCGGGCGACAGCGCGCCCTGGTCGTCGAAGGCGGGGTGGTCGGTCAGCCGCTCCAGCCCCATGCCGTCGGCGCGCACGCGGTAGATGTCGGCCGAGCCGTGGCGCTCGGAGGTGAACACCACCCACTCGTCGTCATGCGAGAACGACGCGTTGTAGTCGCGCTCGGACCCCGCCACCAGCTTGCGCGGGTTCTCCCCGCCGGCGTCGGCGATGTAGAGCACCGACTCGGTCGGGCTCCACTGGTCGACGAAGATCCGCTCCTGCGCCGCGGGCGCCGTCGCGGCCGCGAGCAGGGCGAGCGCCGCCGCCGTGCCTGCACAGATAGCGCGCATGGTGTCCTCCATTCGGACCGCGACCGGCGGGAGCGAGGCCGGCCACCGCCGTGCGCCGAGGTCGCCGACCTCCGCGGAGTCCGGCCGCGGGAACGGTATCCACGAATCATACGGCGATTAGGTCGTTTGGGGCGGGGATCGAACCGTCCGTACCCTCCACTGCGCGGTAGCCACCCCCCCGGCGGGCCGCCGGCGGATTCCTGCGAGCCCTGACCATTGGGCCGCGTCGACCACCGGCCGACCCTGGGCGCGCCGCCGGCACGCCATAGGAGCCCGGCTGCGAGAGCCATTGTCCAACCGGCAGCGGGGCACTATGATCGTCGGGTCGACTCTCGCCGCAGGGGCCCGCGTCGCGCTCGCGGGCCGCCGACGGCCGCTTCGAGGAGATCGGGACATGAAGCGACAACTGCTCGATTCACTCCGTGTCGCGACGGCGCCGGCCGCCGTCGTGGTTGTCTTCCAGCTCGCCGCCGTTCCGGTGGCGGCGCAGGACATCGCCAGGACCGAATGGGGACATCCGGATCTCGGGGGCATCTGGCTCGACGTCTGGGACACCCCCTTCGAGCGGTCGCCCGCGCTGGGCGATCGGGAGTTCGCCACCGACGAGGAGCGCGCCGCCCGCGATCTGTCGCGCCAGGTCGACCCGGGACGCAACGTCCGCGGGCCCCGCGGGAGCGCGCAGGACGTGTCCGGGGCCTACAACGCCGTCTTCAGCTCGGCGAAGCCGGCGGGCCCGCGCACCTCGCTCGTCGTCGATCCCCCGGACGGGCGCATCCCCGCCCTGACCCCGGAGGCGCAGCGGCGGGAGGACATCAAGCGCGACTGGCGGACGATGCTGATGCGGAACACGCCGACCTGCGAGCAGCAGGCGCCCGGCTGCGAGGGCGGCGAGTACGGGCCGGTGTCGCCGCGCCGGTTCGACATCCCGCCCTTCTACAACACGTTGCGGATGAACCGCCACGACGGGCCCGAGGACCAGAGCCTCGGCGACCGGTGCATGCTGGGCGCCACCCCCGACTTCAACGGGCACCGGCGCATCACCCAGGGCGAGGACGCCATCGCCATCGCCATCGACGTGGGGCAGGGCCAGGGCTTCCAGCGCGTCGTCAACCTGAGCGGGACCCACCCGCCGAGCCATGTCCGCCTGCGCCACGGCGACTCGCGGGGGCGCTGGGAGGGCGACACGCTGGTCATCGAGACCACCAACTTCTCCCCGAAGTTCCCGTATCGCGCCTCGGCCGAGAACCGGCGGCTCGTCGAACGGTACACCGTGGTCGACGCCGACACGCTCACCTACGAGGCGACCATCTCCGACCCGACCACCTGGACGGCGCCGTGGACCGTCCGGCAGGAGCTGAGGCGCCAGAGCGACGTGCAGAACCGCATCTACTACGAGCCCCGCTGCCACGAGGGCAACTACGGGCTGCCCGCGATGTTCATCGGCCACCGGATGCTGGAGCAGGAGTTCGCCGAGGGGCGCGCCCCCGATCCGTTCTCGCTCGACACCACCACCGGCGGCGGCGGCGCCCGGTAGCCGGCGTGCCCACCGGGCGACGGTGGCGGGCCATGCCTCTCGACGGCATGGCCCGTCGTCCCGCCGGCCCTTGTCCGGCACGGTCAGGCCACGACGAACGCCTCCGTCCATCGTTCCCGCGGCCACGCCGGCCGTTCTCGTCCCGGCCGTCGACCGCCTTGTCCGGCACGGTCAGGCCACGACGAACGCCTCCGTCCATCGTTCCCGCGGCCCCGCCGGCCGTTCTCGTCCCGGCCGTCGACCGCCTTGTCCGGCACGGTCAGGCCACGACGAACGCCTCCGTCCATCGTTCCCGCGGCCCCGGCCGTTCTCGTCCCGGCCGTCGACCGCCTTGTCCGGCACGGTCAGGCCACGACGACGCCTCCGTCCATTGTTCCCGCCGCCACGCCGGCCGTCCTCGTCCCGGCCATCGACCGCCCTTTCCTTCCTGGCGGTGGCGGTAGGTAGAATGTGAGCTTCCCGGAAACACGGATCGATCCAGGTCGGCGGAGACCCCTCATGACCCGACAGAATCTCTCTCGCCCGCTGTCTGCCGCGGCCCTCGCCGCCGGCATGGCGTTCCTGTCTCTCGGCGCGGCGTCGGCCCCGGCGCAGCCCCCCATCGTCCAGCCCGGCGCCCCCGGCGAGCCGAGCCGCACCATCTCGGCCGCGGAGGCCTCTGACCTCGCGGGCATCCGGTTCACCGAGGCCGACGTGATGTTCATGCAGGGCATGATCTCGCACCACGCCCAGGCCCTCGAGATGACGGCGCTGCTCGACACCAACACCGCCAGCGACGCCATGCGGGCGACGGCGCGGCGCATCGAGCTCTCGCAGGAAGACGAGATCGAGATGATGCAGGACTGGCTGCGCGAGCGCGGCCAGGAGGCGACGGCCGTCGACGCGCACCACGCCGAGGGCTTCCAGCCGATGCCCGGCATGCTGACGGCCGAGGAGATGGCGAGCCTCGCCGGCGCCGAGGGCGCCGCGTTCGATCGGCTCTTCCTCGAGCTGATGATCGAGCACCACCGCGGCGCCATCACCATGGTCGAGAACCTGCTGCGCGAGCGCGGCGCGGCCCAGGACTCGGTGCTCTTCGCGTTCACCTCGGACATCACCGCCGACCAGACGGCCGAGATCGACCGCATGGACGCGATGATGGCCGAGCTGTCGCCCGACCCGCGGGTGCAGCTCGCGGCCGGCTTCGAGGACGCCGGCCAGGCGCTGTGGAACATGGCGCTGGTGGCGACGCGGCCGATGCCCGAGGGGTTCTACGATCCGAACGACCCGGCGGGGCGGCCCATGCCGGTGCGGCCCGACCCGGCGCCGGAGGCCGAGGCTGAGGAAGCGGACGAGGCCGAGGACGACGCCGAGGAGGGCGAGGGCGCCGAGGAGGGCGAGGGCGCCGGCGCCGAGGAAGGCGAGGCGGCCGAGGCGGCCGAGGAAGAGGAAGCGGAAGAGGACGACGCGCGGGACGGCCCCCGGCGGCGCGGCCTCCTCAACTTCGGCAACAGCGACCTCGCGTTCGCCGGCGACCAGGTCTTCGTGGGCAGCTACCACGGCTTCAACACCTACCGGATCGAGGTCCCCGCCTCGCCCACCCTCGTCAGCTCGGTGGTCTGCCCCGGCGGCCAGGGCGACGTCTCGGTTGTCGGCAACCTCCTCATCATGTCGGTCGAGCAGACCCGCGGGCGGCTCGACTGCGGCCTGCAGGGCGTGGCCGAGCCGGTCAGCGACCAGCGCTTCCGCGGCATCCGCATCTTCGACATCGGCGACATGCGCATGCCGCGGCAGGTCGCGGCGGTGCAGACCTGCCGCGGGTCGCACACCCACACCGTCGTCACCGACCCCGACGACGAGGGCAACATCTACGTCTACGGCTCGGGCACCGGCGCCGTCCGCTCGGGCGAGGAGATGGCGGGCTGCTCGGACGAGTCGCCGGCCGAGAACCCCGACAGCGCGCTTTTCCGCATCGACGTCATCCGGGTCCCGCTGGCGAACCCCGAGGACTCGGCCGTGGTCAACCGTCCGTTCGTGTTCCGCGACCCCGAGACGGGGCGGGCCGGGGGCCTGTGGCCCGGCGGCGACCACGGGCCGGGCACCCAGCGCACGGCCGAGACCAACCGCTGCCACGACATCACCGCCTTCCCCGATCTCGGCCTCGCGGCCGGCGCGTGCTCGGGCAACGGCATCCTGTTCGACATCTCCGACCCCGTGAACCCCGTCCGGCTCGACGACGTCATCGACCCGTCGTTCGCGTACTGGCACTCGGCGACGTTCAACCACGACGGCACCAAGGTCCTGTTCACCGACGAGTGGGGCGGCGGCGGGCGCCCGCGCTGCCGCGCGTCCGACCCGCGCGAGTGGGGCGCCAATGCCATCTACGACATCGTCGACGGACGCATGGAGTTCCGCAGCCACTACAAGCTGCCCGCCCCGCAGAGCGTGACCGAGAACTGCGTCGCCCACAACGGCTCGCTCGTCCCGGTGCCGGGCCGCGACATCATGGCGCAGGCCTGGTACCAGGGCGGCATCTCGGTCTTCGACTTCACCGACTCGGCCAATCCCGTCGAGATCGCGTTCTTCGACCGCGGCCCCATGAACGCCGAGCGGCAACTCAGGGGCGGCCACTGGTCGGCCTACTGGTACCGCGGCTACATCTACGGCAGCGAGATCGCCCGCGGCCTCGACGTCCTCGAGCTGCTGCCGAGCGAGCACCTCACCGAGAACGAGCTCGCCGCCGCCGCGTCCATCGTGCCGGCCGCGTTCAACGCCCAGCAGCAGCGGGCCATCGAGTGGCCGGTGCGCCCGGTCATCGCGCGCGCCTACCTCGACCAGCTCGAGCGCAGCGACACCCTCGGCGCCGACCGCCGCGCCGCGCTGTCGGCCCTGCTCGACCGCGCCGGCGGCACGGGTCCCGACCCGGCGCTCGCGGCGGAGCTGACGTCGGCGGCGGAGGCGCTCGGCGACGACGCGGCGGCGGCAAGCGGGCGGACCGGGCAGAGGCTGGCCGCGCTGGCGGAGACGCTGACGGGTCTTGCAGAACGCCTGCGATGACGTGTGAAGGGTGAGGACGGCCGGCAGGCCGCGCCGTCTCTCCGTCTCCCTCGCACGGGCGAGCAAGGGATGAGCAGGGTCTCCTGCACGGGGCCGAGCTCGGCTTGAAACGGGCTTCGTCATCCGATGCAGTCGGGGGGCGGCCGGCGAGTTCCCGGCCGGCTCGAATCGGAAGGCCACGTCCCCGCGTATCGACGCCACCCGTGTGCGCGTCCCACACCGCTGCGTCCCGGCGTAGCGTGACGCCGTCATCCTGGCAGTAGAATGTGAGTTTCTGGAACACGGGCCGACCCAGGTCGGTGGAGACACCCATGACCCGACAGAGTTTCTCTCGCCCGCTCGTTGCCGCGGCCCTGGCCGCCGCTATGACGTTCCTGTCTCTCGGCGCACCGGCGGTCCCGGCGCAGCCCCCCATCGTGCAGCCCGGCGCCCCCGGCGAGCCGAGCCGGACCATCACGGCCGTCGAGGCCTCCGACCTCGCGGGCATCCGGTTCACCGAGGCCGACGTGATGTTCATGCAGGGCATGATCTCGCACCACGCCCAGGCCCTCGAGATGACCGCGCTGCTCGACACCAACACCGCCAGCGACGCCATGCGGGCGACGGCGCGGCGCATCGAGCTCTCGCAGGAGGACGAGATCGAGATGATGCAGGACTGGCTGCGCGAGCGCGGCCAGGAGGCGACGGCCATCGACGCGCACCACGTCGAGGGCTTCCAGCCCATGCCGGGCATGCTGACGGCCGACGAGATGGCGAGCCTCGGCGAGGCGGAGGGCGCCGCCTTCGACCGGCTCTTCCTCGATCTGATGATCAAGCACCACCGCGGCGCCATCACCATGGTCGAGAACCTGCTGCGCCAGCCCGGCGCCGCCCAGGACTCGGTGCTCTTCGGGTTCACCTCGGACGTCATCGCCGACCAGACGGCCGAGATCAACCGCATGGACGCGATGCTCGCCGAGCTGACCCCCGACCCGCGGGTGCAGCTCGCGGCCGGCTTCGAGGACGCCGGGCAGGCGCTGTGGAACATGGCCCTGGTCGCGACGCGGCCCAAGCCCGAGGGCTTCTACGATCCCAACAACCCGGCGGGGCGGCCCATGCCGGTGCCGTCGGACCCCGAGCCCGAGGCGGCGGAGGCCGAAGAGGCCGGTGACGACGCCGAGGAGGGCGACGACGCCGAAGCGGGCGAGGGCGCCGAGGAGGGCGACGACGACGCCGAGGAAGGAGAAGCGGCGGAGGCGGCCGAGGAAGAGGAAGCCGAAGAAGAGGACGACGAGAACGACAGCCCCCAGCGGCGCGGCCTCCTCAACTTCGGCAACACCGACCTCGCGTTCGCCGGCGACCAGGTCTTCGTGGGCAACTACCACGGCTTCAACACCTACCGCGTCGAGGTCCCCGCATCGCCCACCCTCGTCAGCTCGGTGGTCTGCCCCGGCGGCCAGGGCGACATCTCGGTGGTCGGCAACCTGCTCATCATGTCGGTCGAGCAGACCCGCGGGCGGCTCGACTGCGGCCTGCAGGGCGTGGCCGAGCCGGTCAGCGACCAGCGCTTCCGCGGCGTCCGCATCTTCGACATCGGCGACATGCGCATGCCGCGGCAGGTCGCGGCGGTGCAGACCTGCCGGGGGTCGCACACCCACACCGTCATCAGCGACCCCGACGACGAGGGCAACATCTACGTCTACGGCTCGGGGGCCGCCGGCGTCCGGTCGGGCGAGGAGATGGCGGGCTGCTCGGACGAGTCGCCGGCCGAGAACCCCGACAGCGCGCTCTTCCGCATCGACGTCATCCAGGTCCCGCTGGCCAACCCCGAGGACTCGGCCGTGGTCAACCGCCCGTTCGTGTTCCGCGATCTCGAGACGGGGCGGGCCGGGGGCCTCTGGCCCGGCGGCGACCACGGGCCGGGCACCCAGCGCACGGCCGAGACCAGCCGCTGCCACGACATCACCGCGTTCCCCGAGCTCGGCCTCGCGGCCGGCGCATGCTCGGGCAACGGCATCCTGTTCGACATCTCCGACCCCGTGAACCCCGTCCGCCTCGACGACGTCGTCGACCCCGCGTTCGCCTACTGGCACTCGGCGACGTTCAACAACGACGGCACCAAGGTCGTCTTCACCGACGAGTGGGGCGGCGGCGGGCGCCCGCGCTGCCGCGCTTCCGACCCCCGCGAGTGGGGCGCCAATGCCATCTACGACATCGTCGACGGCCGCATGGAGTTCCGCAGCCACTACAAGCTGCCCGCCCCCCAGACCGAGACCGAGAACTGCGTCGCCCACAACGGCTCGTTCGTCCCCGTGCCCGGCCGCGACATCATGGTGCAGGCCTGGTACCAGGGCGGCATCTCCGTCTTCGACTTCACCGACTCGGCCAACCCCGTCGAGATCGCGTTCTTCGACCGCGGCCCCATCAACGCCGACCGCTTCGTCATGGGCGGCTACTGGTCGGCCTACTGGTACCGCGGCTACATCTACGCCACCGAGATCGCCCGCGGCCTCGACGTCCTCGAGCTGCTGCCGAGCGAGTTCCTGACCGAGAACGAGCTCGCCGCCGCCGCGTCCATCGTGCCCGCCGCGTTCAACGCCCAGCAGCAACGGGCCATCGAGTGGCCGGTGCGGCCGGTCATCGCGCGCGCCTACCTCGACCAGCTCGAGCGTAGCGACACCCTCGGCGCCGACCGCCGCGCCACGCTGTCGGCCCTGCTCGACCGCGCCGGCGGCGCGGGCCCCGACCCGGCGCTGGCGGCGGAGCTGACGTCGGCGGCGGAGGCGCTCGGGCAGGACGCAGCGGACGCCAGCGGGCGCACCGAGCAGCGGCTCGCCGCGCTGGCGGAGACGCTGACGGGTCTTGCGGAACGCCTGCAGTGAACTGAGGGGGCTGAAGCGCCTCGGAGAACAGGAGCCGGAACGATGAACAGCAACTCAACGGTGTGGGGCATGGTCGTCCTGGCGCTCGCCTCGGGCGCGGCGTCCGTTCACGCACAGCCCGCCAGCGACTTCGTACCGGTCACCGACGCCATGCTGCAGGCGCCGGCGCCCGAGGACTGGCTGACGTGGCGGCGCACGACCGACAGTTGGGGCTACAGCCCCCTCGACCAGATCGACCGCGAGAACGTCGGCGACCTGCGCATGGTGTGGACCCGGGGGCTCACCGAGGGGTTCCAGTCGGGCACGCCGCTCGCCTACCGCGGGGTGCTGTACATGCCCAACCCCAACGACGTCATCCAGGCCATCGACGCCGTCACCGGCGACCTCATCTGGGAGCACCGGCGCGACGTGCCCGACGACGTCGGCGAGTACCTGCTGGGCGCCCTCTCGACCAACAACCGCAACATCGCCATCTACGACCGGCTCATCATCGACACCAGCGTCGACACCCACGTCTTCGCCCTCGACGCCGAGACCGGCGAGATGGTGTGGGAGACGCAGGTCCTCGACTACCGCGAGAACGCGGCCATGCAGGGCGCGGGGCCCATCATCGCGGACGGGCTGGCCGTCTCGGGCCGAAGCTGCCTGCCGCGGGGCGGGCCCGAGGCGTGCGTGGTCGTCGCCCACGACGCGCTGACCGGGGCCGAGGTGTGGCGGCGGCGGCTGGTCCCGGCCCCCGGCGAGCCCGGTGACGAGAGCTGGGGCAGCGTGCCGTTCGAGGAGCGCACCCACGTCGGCGCGTGGATGGTCCCGAGCTACGACCCCGCGCTCGACCTCGTCTACCTGGGGACGTCGGTCACCTCGCCCGCCCCCAAGTTCATGCTCGGCGGGGTCGACAACCAGCACCTCTACCACAACTCGACGCTGGCCCTCGACGGCGACACCGGCGAGATCCGCTGGTACTACCAGCACCTGAACGACCACTGGGACCTCGACCATCCCTTCGAGCGCATCCTCGTCGACACCGCGGTCGCCCCCGACCCGTCGCAGGTGAGCTGGATCAACCCAGGGCTGCAGCCGGGCGAGACGCGCCGGGTCGTCACCGGCATTCCCGGCAAGACCGGGGTGGTCTACACCCTCGACCGCGCGACTGGCGAGTTCCTGTGGGCGACGCCCACCGTCACCCAGAACGTCATCAGCGGCATCGACGGCGCCACCGGCGCGGTGACCGAGAACGCCGAGGTCACCTTCACCGCGGTCGGCCAGCAGGTCTTCGCCTGCCCCACCTGGAACGGCGGCAAGGACTGGGAGGCCGGCGCCTACAGCCCGCTGACCAACACCATGTACATGCCCCTGCGCAACACCTGCGCCCGCATGATGGCGACGCGGGTGTTCCCCGAGGACGCGCCCCCGGCCGAGCGCAACGAGAGCCGCTCCGAGCTCTACGCCATCGCCTACCGCCACCAGCTCGCGCCGGGCAACGAGAACGCGGGCACGGTGCGGGCGATCTCGGCCGAGACCGGCGCCACCACGTGGCTCCACGAGCAGCGCGCGGCGACGATGTCGCTCGTGGCGACGGGCGGCGGGCTCGTCTTCGGCGGCGACGTCAACGGGCGGTTCCGGGCGTTCGACCACGAGACGGGGGAGATCCTGTGGGAGATCAACCTGGGGTCGGCGGTGACGGGGTTCCCGATCACCTACGCCGTCGACGGGCGGCAGTTCGTGGCGGTGAGCACGGGCTCGGGGGGGACGTCGTCGCACTTCACGGGGTTGACGCCGGAGCTGCGGCCGAGTGCGGGGAACAATCTGTTTGTGTTTGCGTTGTCTGATTGACCAATGGCAGTAAGATTATCCGCGGGCGTCCAGATTTCACGAACACTCCCGAGGAGCAGCTTCTTCATGAAGACTACGACGGAAGTTCGGACTGTCAAGCAGCTGGTGGAGCTACGAAAACACGATATGGCGAAACCTAATCCCGAGTACCAAAGAGGAGTTGTCTGGACGCCAGATCAACAGATGAAACTCATCGACTCGGTTATGCGTGGATATCAGCTGCCCATAATCTACCTCCACGACATCAAGAGGGTAATCGCCGGTAGAACCCAGGAATCGTACGACATCATTGACGGTCAGCAGAGAATCGCCGCTCTACATCTATTCGTTGAGGGGGCGTTTCCTCTGTATAAACCCGACGACGAGAAAGCGCGATTCCCTAGATTCCTGCGAGAGCAGCCGTGCCCTTGGGGTGGCAAGGACTTCCGCAATCTCTCGGATGAGCTAAAGACCAAGTTGCTGGACACCGAGTTACCGGTCGCGTTCATTGAAACGGAAAACGGCAACGAAGTCAGGGATTTGTTCGTCCGGCTCCAGGCGGGCTTACCCTTGAATTCTCAGGAAAAGCGCGATTCCTACCCTGGTCAGTTTACAGAGTTCGTCCTCGGTTTGGGCGGGAAGCCAGAGATTCCGCGGTATCCTGGACATGCCTTTTTCAAGCGCGTTCTAAAGATGAAGCCAGAACGCGACCGTGGGAAGACAAGACAACTTGCTGCCCAAATTGCGATTCTTTTCCTTGAGCGACACGACAAAGGCCGACATCACTTCACCGACATCAACGCAAAAGCACTTGACGACTATTACTATACACACTTGGATTTTGATGCGAAGACCGCCACCTGCCAGCGCCTTGTCGACATACTAAGTAAACTCAATGATCTGTTCGGTGCCGGAAACCGACCGAAGTTGCGGGCTCACGACGCCATCCATCTGGTTCTTTTCGTCGATTCCATATGGGACGACTATACGAGATCTTGGGAGATTACCTTGTCTGCAGCCCAGGACAAGTTCTCCGAGGAACTCGCGCACGCGACGAAGACGAAGAGCGACTCCAACCCAGAAGAAGCGTGGCTGCGATACGGAGTCTGGACCAGGACGAACTCCGACCGAGGGGAGAACATTGGGCGACGCCATCATTTCTACTCCCAGCGCATGGGAGCCTACATCGGAGGCCTGACGCCCAAAGATCCGCAACGGGCGTTTGGCTCACTCGATCGAGAGATCGTCTATTGGCGGGATGGCAAAAAATGTGGCGTGTGTGGTTCGCAGGTGCTGTGGGCAGAGGCCGAAGTTCATCACATCAAGGAACACGGTCGGGGCGGCCGGACGGACATTGAGAACGGGATCTTGGTCCACAAGCACTGTCATCCGAGGGGCGAAGCCGCGGAGAAATTCGCGGCGCAGATCCGGGGCTAAAGCGAAGAGCTGCGTCTGGCGGTCGCCATGTGGAGCGCGGGGCATGCGATCCGAGCGTAGGGGCGGGGGAAGTGTCGCCCAGCGGCAGACGGACGAGGTCTAGCTAGGGGCGTGGGATCCAGTCGTGTGGCTTCCGGTGCGGCTCGGCAAATATCGGGGATTGCTGGAGAGGCGCAGCCACGACGCCCCACGTAAGGGAGGTTCGGAGGAAGATGACCACAATTCGCTTGGAGAAGACCGATAATCCGCAGGGTCTCGTGGGTCTGGTTGAGAAGCTGCCGTCCTGCTTTGATGAACCCGAGCGTTATGAAATCGAGTTTACAGGTGGTTATCTGTACAGTTGCGTTTTTCCGGTTATCGCAGCGTGGTCGAAACGTGTTCCAGATGGCTCCGAGGTTAGCCTGAATTTGGAACGGTGCCAGGAATCTGCTCGTCGTTTGGTGGACAACGTTGGATTGACAGATATTGTGCAGGGAGGCTTGGAAAGCCCGAGTAGAATCGTCACGGCTTCTTCAAACGTGCCGCTTCAGCCAATCGTCGTAGGCCGTTCGACGGATGAGGCGCTGAACCGAGTCTCCCGTATGGTAGATGAATGGACCAATAGCGAGAGCGACGATAGCGCAATGGCCTTCAGGGCGATGCTGAGCGAACTGGCGGAAAACGTGCTGGTGCACTCGGAAGCAGATACTCCGGGGTACGTCCATGCGAGGGTGCACAAGTTCGCCAGTGGGGAGAAGTGTGAGATTACGTTTGCGGACTCCGGCATCGGCATTCACAATAGCTATCTTGAGGGCACGAATGACGAAGTGAAGGAGCGAATCTTGGCGGGCGCGTCGGCCATTGAGATCGCCCTCGATGGCCTCAACAGTTCGAAACCACGGGAAGCCGGCCCAGGCGGTCGGTCCCACTTCGGCTATGGGCTGTACACTGTCAAACGCCTCATCGAATTGAATCGCAGTCGAATGACGATAGTCAGCGGTGAGGACTACGTAACTGTGGACAGGTATCGCCGACGAACTGGACGATTGCGGTCGCGGTGGGACGGGACCATCGTGTCATTGATTGTGGACCTCGGTAATCCGCTCCCGTATGACCAAGTACTCCAGGAAGAACACGACCGAATCGTGCCGCCCGAGTATGCAGGGGCGGGAGGCAGGGCCGATGACCCAGCGCTGTCGGAGGCGAGCGCCGTAGTGGTGGCGACGGGCAAGGCGGAAGAGAAGGGGCGACTTGTCGTCAGGGATGTGAGTGCGAGGCTCTTGTCGCGGGAGACAGGGTTGATGGTGCGGGCGGAACTTGCGACGTTGCTCGCGGATGGATCGGACGTTGAGGTTGATCTGGACGGAGTGGAGGACATTACTCCTTCGGTCGCTGACGAGTGCTTCGGCAAGCTCGCCGCCCGGTTGGGCAAAGCGAAGTTCGGATCGCGCGTGCTCATAAAGGGAGGTACGCCTATTCTGCACCGTCTCATTGATTTCGTCGTTGCAACCCGTCTGAGAGAGAGGTAGGAACGTGGAAGCCTATCGGTGCTTGGGTGGCAACGAAGACGCGGTCGGGTGGCGGGGTTGGTTGGGGACGGCGGAGTGAGAGGGCTGGCGGAAACCGCGGTGCCATGGGGCAGGCGCCGGAAACCGCAGAAGACGGACTGGAGCGAGGAGCCAGGTGTTCCGCAAGAACGCGTTCACGAGCAAGCGCGCCGACGCGCGGGTCGAGGCCGCGGTGCTCGCCGACCTCGAACGCTATCTCACCGTGGAGGACATCCTCGGCCTGCCCAGCGCCCGGTGGGACCAGCCGCGGGACGCGCCCTATGCGGTGCGGCACGATGGCATCGAGGCGGACCGCGCGGCCGACGCTCTGCGCCGCCACTGGGGCCTGGGCGACGAGCCGGTGCCGAACCTGGTGGAGCTGCTCGAAGAACGGGGCGTCAAGATATTCGCCCTGCCGCTCGACACCGTGGGCGGCCTCGCTGCCCGGGCGCGCCGGGCGGGGCTGCCGCCCGTCCCCGTCGTCGTCGTGAACGCCGAGGACTGGGGCGAGCGGCAGCGGTTCACCATCGCCCACGAGCTCGGCCACATCGTGCTCGACGTGTCCCGCGGTCTCGACGCCGAGCGGGTCGCGCACCGCTTCGCCGGGGCGTTCCTCATGCCCGCCGAGGCGCTGCGGCTTGAGGTCGGCAAGCGCCGTAGCGGCCTCGAGATCATCGGCGCGGCCACCTGGCGCGCCCTGTTCAACGAGTTCGGGCGGCTCGGCTGGCGCTCACCTCCCCAGGAGGAGTACAGCGCCATGGCCGGCGAGCTCCCGAACCGGTTCGGCCGGCTCTGCCTGCGGGCCCTCGCTGAGGGCGCCATCAGCAAGTCGAAGGCGGCCGAGCTTGTGGCCGTTGGCATCGCCGACGTTGACGACTACATGCGGGGCGTCGTGCCCTCGGCGGCGGCCGCCGGGTGACGCGTGTGCCGACGGGTCGTCGTGTCGGACTCGTCCGTGCTCGTCGATCTCGAACGCGGCGCCGTCACGGGGCCGAGGTCGCCAAGCGCCTGACCGAATCGACAAGGTTGATGTCGCAGGACGTCGTCCTTGTGAGAAGCCGTCAGGCCGGGGGCGGGTCGGTGCCGGTGGGTCGTCCAGCGGCTGCAAGGCCGGTCAGCGCCACTGGCGGGCGGTCGGGGAACTCCACCACGAGACTCAGCTTTGCCGCCCATGGCCGCGACGTAGCCGCTGAGGGTGGAGAGCAGCAGATCGCTGCGCTGTTCGGGACGAGACACGTTCTCCTGATTGATCCGAAGCTTCTCGGCGACGCGCAGCTGCGTCTGCTTGCGCGCTCTGCGCAGGTGTCGCAGCGACATCTCCTCGGCAATCAGTGCCCGGGCGCGTTCCTCGGCCCTCTTCCGGTGCGCCGGCGGCAACTGCGCCATTCTCTCCGTCAAGGTGCTCATCTCGTCCCGCCTCGGGGCCTTCAGACGATCGAGGCGCCGATCGAAGCTGCTCGTCGGCCTTGCCGATCAGTCGCCGGTAGAGCTGCCACGGGAGCCCGGAGCCGGTGCACCTGCGCTGGAAGGGCCAGGTGAAGGGCGACGGAGGGCGATCTCCACGTTTGGAGCGGTCTCAAGCTCGATGAGACCGGACGCCGTGAGGGCGGGCGGTACGTCTCCGCCGATCCCGCCCGCGGTGAATACAGCAGGCACCGCGATCGCCCGGCCCCGTCCCTGGCCCCGTCCCCGGCCCGAAACCATGACGAGCCGCCACAGGCCACCAAGGTCCCCAGGGCCCGACCGCGAACTCAATCGACCCGTCCGTTCGATCTCGGTGCGCCGAGAGATCGCGTAGCCGCTGGGCGCTGTCTTCCGTACCCTCGCATGAGCTAGAATGCAATCCATGCCCCAACGTCGCAACTCACAGCTGGCCCTTCCGCTTGATACAGCTGGTGACACGCCGTCACCCAGCGTGTTCATCAGCTATTCTCACGATAGCCCGAGCCACGTGGAACGCGTGGAGCTCCTGGCGGACAAGCTCGGGACGGCCGGTCTTCGTTGCGAGATCGACAAGGGGCAGACCTCACCAGCACAAGGCTGGCCGCTGTGGATGCAGCACCAGATCGAGCATTCGGATTTTGTGCTAGTCGCTTGCACCGAGAAATACGCGCGCCGATTCACTGGTCGCGAGGCCCCCGGGACAGGCAAGGGGGCGACGTGGGAAGGCCGGCTAATCAATCAGTGCCTCTACGAATCCTCCGAGAACCGCCGCTTCATTCCTGTCGTCTTTTGCCGACGTGACGTAGATCACATTCCACTCGTTCTCAAGGGTGCTACTCATTACGACGTCAGTACAGCCGATGGCTACGGTAGGCTACATCGGGCACTGACACACGTGACCCTGACCACTGAACGTCCTGAGCGTTCTCTCGATCCCCACCTCACCCCATCGCATTTTCCACGCCCAGAAATAGGCGCCCTGCTGCGCCGATGCCCGGATCCGCTGCCAGTCGGCGTCTTGGCGCGAGCGGTCGACCAAGAAACCGCGACGATCGCCAAGAGTCTTCGGCAACTGCGACAGGCGGCTGGCGTTGATAGCCCGTTGACGCCACAGGAGTGCCCAGTCGGCTCCCGCGACCCCGTGCTTCCAGATCACGTGCTGGTAGCAGCGCTCCACGCCGAGCTGGACTTCGCGGACAACCACCGTGGCACCCTATCAGGGCGCGCTCAGTTGGCGAACGTCCTAGCACTAGTGGAGGCGGCTAGCGGTATTCGTGCCGCCTCGGTCCAGGTGTCACGTACGTTCGGAATCGTCCAGACGATGTTGAAGGCCCGTGGCGACAAACACCTCGTGCTTCGGGTCGCCCAGCGGTCTATCGAAGCATCCAAGGCCCGGGGTCGTACACGGGACCAGGTCAAGGACCAAGCACTGGCGACGATCTGTGGTGTGTCTTGGGTTTATCAGAGAACTGGACGCCTAGCCGAGGCTCTCGTGGAGGCAGAACGGAGTCTGAGGCTTGGCCAGGACATCGGCTGGGGCCGGAATACGGCCTTTTGCCGCAAGTGCATCGGGCGGTTGCGTCGCATGCAGGGTGAGGCGAGCGGAGATGTTCAAGAGCGAAGAGACCTCTTCAAGAAGAGTGTAGAGTCATTGCAGGAGGCCATCCTGCGGTTTGAGCAACTCGATATGTCGGAGGAGGTCGGAGACTGCTACAGTTTGCTTGCTCGTACCCATCTCGTCTCCGGCGACACATCGGCCGCCCGCCAGGCGATAGCGCAAGCAGATGAGCGCTTGCTCGACTGCGATAGCAAGGACTACCTTGACTTGCAGATCGTAAAGGGTGACGTGGTGCTTCTTCAGAACCCCGCGGCCGCCGAGGCCACATATACTGAAGTATTGGCGACGCGGGATGACGCGAAAGACGCGCAAAAGTCGGAGATCATCGCGCGTGCATATCTTCAACGGGGGCGAGCCCGAGCGGCCTTGGGTAAAGGAAGTCGGTCTCAGGAGGATCTTGAGCGTGCGGCGGGAATATGGGACAGCCTGAAGGATCCGGCGGCGGACGCCGCACACTGGGAAATCGCGTGCGCCGCGGACTGGATGGACCGAGACACTAAGCGTGTGCTGATGGAAGCCTCCCTCGACGTAAGGGCGTGCGCCGCGAGAGTGATTTCAGAGAACACAGCGGCGCGGCCGGTTCAGCGGGCGCAACGCAGGAGCCTTCCAGAGCACTACTTGCGGGGGGTCATCAGCAAGGCGAAGGAACGGGTAAGGGTGGATCGGCCAGAATGGTGAAGAAGAGAGATGGAGGGCGTGGTCGGATGGGCGCCGCGGAGCGGCGAATTCGCGGCCTCGCCCCTAGCGCGAGAACGTTGGGTGGCGCTATAGAGCGCGTAGTCGCGGATGTGCTGGGAGGTCTGCCGTATCCACCCACGGATCTGATACAAGTCGGATTGAGGGTGGGCGTGCAGGAAATATCGTACGAGAGTTTCCCGGGCTCAGGCGAACTGCACAAGACACGGGACGGGTATCGTATCGTGTGTTCCTCGGATCAACCACGCGTTCGACAACGGTTCACGGTGGCTCACGAATTGGGTCATGTGATCTTGGAGCGTACGGGGCGGGGTGCACCACGGAGAGGCGGGGACGTTGAGCGCGTGTGTGACACGCTAGCGGCGGAATTGTTGATGCCGAGACAGGCATTTGAAAGGCGGCTGCCTGAGAGGGTGCGGCTCGTGGACATCGCGCGTTTGGCGAGGGAGTTTGATACTTCGGTGACGGCCACGGCGATACGTTGCGCGGGCTTTAGGGCGATTTGCGTATTCGGTGTCACGGGAGATAGAGTGACATGGGGATACGGCGGGGTACGACCGGGCGCAGTACGGTACTTGTTGGATGAGGTCCGGGACGGTGTGCAAGCGGTGATGGGCGGGCGACAGCCTCAGGAGCAGGTTTACTTTTATGGGCACGGGAGGGAGGGATACCACCATTTGGATTGGTTGAGGTCGGGTACGAACAGCGCGATGTTTGTGCTGAGCGAGGACGGGGGAGCGAGGAAATAGCGGCTTGTCGATGGCTCAACGGCGAGAGCGCTCGTTGCGTGGAGCTGCTGGAAGAGATCTCAGGAGCGGCCACTCGTCTGTGGCGGTGGCGCACTGGTCCACGTGGCGTGCCTTCCGAGAGTTGGCGATCTGTCGGGCCGTCCGGCGACGTGCTGAAGAAGGAATCGGAGCGTCTCGGAACGCACGAGCCATGAGCCGCAGCCAGATCCTCAGCGTCATCCGGGGGGCGGCAGACCTCGTCGGCGACAACCTTCAGCGCGGCAGGTACCAGGACGTCATCCTGCCCCTCACCGTGCTGGGTCCGGCTGGACGGGTGGCGAGGGTACCCACGCCGAACGGGCTGCCCAGTGCACGGATGACGTGTCGACGATGCATGGCTGCCCCCGGGCAGGGCTGATCGCGACCTGCCCGAACTGACGAGCGCTTGTCGACTCTCTCCACCACCTTGGCGGCGACCGCCGCCGGTGCCCAACCTGGTGGAGCTGCTCGAAGAACGGGGCGTCAAGATATTCGCCCTGCCGCTCGACACCCGTGGGCGGCCTTGCCGCCCGGGCGCGCCGGCCGGGACTGCCGCCCGTCCCCGGCGTCGTCGTGAACGCCGAGGACTGGGGCGAGCGGCAGCGGTTCACCATCGCCCACGAGCTCGGCCACATCGTGCTCGACGTGTCCCGCGGTCTCGATGCCGAGCGGGTCGCGCACCGCTTCGCCGGGGCGTTCCTCATGCCCGGCGAGGCGCTGCGGCTCGAGGTCGGCAGGCGCCGTAGCGCCCTCGCCCTCGGCGAGCTTCTCGCCCTGAAGCGGGTGTTCGGCGTCAGCATGCAGGCGCTGACCCACCGCTGCCGCGACCTCGACATCATCGGCGCGGCCACCTACCGCGGCCTGTTCAACGAGTTCGGCCGGCTCGGGTGGCGCTCGCCTCCCTACGAGGAGTACGGCGCCATGGCCGGCGAGCTCCCGAACCGGTTCGGCCGGCTCTGCCTGCGCGCCCTCGCGGAGGGCGCCATCAGCGAGTCGAAGGCGGCCGAGCTCCTGGGCATCGGCATCGGCGACGTCGACGACTACATGCGGGGCGTGCTGCCTTCGCCGGCGGCCGCGGGGTGACGCGCGGTCCCGACGGGTCGTCGTGTCGGGCTCGTCCGCTGCTCATTGACCCCGAACGCGGCGCCGTCGCGGGGCCGAGGTCGCCAAGCGCCTGACGGGATGGACGAGGCTGATGTCGCAGGACGTCGTCCTTGCGAGAAGCCGTCAGGCCGTCGACCGGTCGGTTTCCGGTGGGTCGTCCAGCGCTGCAAGGCCGGTCAGTGCCACGGGCGGCCGGTCGGGGAACTCCACCACGAGACTCAGCTTGCCGCCCATGGCCGCGACGTAGCCGCTGAGGGTGGAGAGCAGCAGATCGCTGCGCTGTTCGAGACGAGACACGTTCTCCTGATTGATGCGGAGCTTCTCGGCGACGCGCACCTGCGTCTGCTTCCGCGCTCTGCGCAGGTCCCGCAGCGACATCTCCTCGGCAATCAGTGCCTGGGCGCGTTCCTCGATCCTCTTCCGGCGCGCCGGCGGCAACTGGGCCATTCTCTCCGTCAAGGTGCTCATCTCGTCTTTGAAGTCCGGATGGAGGAAGACTTCCCAGGCCACGCCACAATATGCCTCCGGAAACATATGCTGTCAAGGGCATGCCGGCAGACAACCCGCTTCTGTCGCTCGGCCGAGCTCCTGGACCATTGCCGTTGCCGACGCCGAGGGCGTCCTGCCGTCGCCGGCAGCCGCGGGGTGACGCGCGTCCCGACGGGTCGTCGCGTCGACCTACTGAAGGATGCCTCGACAGGCAGATCCTTGACAAAAGACGTCTGGACGTCTATTCTCGATGCATGCCTGAAGCGGCCAGACCGCGACGAGCCCCGGGCCAGGTGCGCGACGCGGTCATGACCATCCTCGAGACGCGCCCGGGCGGTGCGTCCGTGACGCAGATCGTCGATGGCGCCCGCAACATCATCGGCGATGTCCCCGCGTCGAGCGTCCGTTCCTATTTGCGACTCAACACCCCGCGGCTGTTCGTTCGGGACGGACGCGGCGTCTACCGGCTGCCGGGTCTCGAAGAAGAGACCAATGGCAACGGGAAGGCGGAGATCGGCCCGGAGTTCCGTACCGTCCACCATGGAAACGCGGCCCTGGTGCAGGCCGATTGCCTTGAATGGCTGCGGCTGCGGGAATCGAATTCCATTCACGCGGTCGTCACCGATCCCCCCTACGGTCTGGTCGAGTACTCGCCGAAGGAGCAGAAGAAGCTGCGAGCCGGCAAGGGTGGCGTGTGGCGCATCCCGCCTGCCTTCGACGGCGCGCAACGGTCGCCGCTGCCCCGATTCACCGTGCTGTCGCCGCACGACCTGCGTGTGCTGGACGAGTTCTTCTCCGTCTGGGCGCGTCGTCTGGCGCGCGTTCTGGTGCCCGGTGCGAACGTCGTCGTCGCCAGCAACCCCCTTCTCTCCTACATCGTCTCGGGGGCGCTGGCCAAGGCCGGTCTGGAGCGACGCGGAGAGATCGTCAGGCTGGTGATGACGATGCGGGGCGGCGACCGTCCGAAGGGGGCCCACGAGGAGTTCCCGGAGGTGAGCGTGATGCCGCGCTCGATGTGGGAGCCGTGGCTCTTGTTCCGGCGGCCGCTGGACGGTCGCGTGCAGGACAATCTGCGGCGCTGGCGCGTGGGCGGATTCCGGCGTCCTTCCGCCGCCTCACCATTCGGCGATGTGATCCGCTCCGCGCCGACACGCAAGGAAGAGCGTCAGGTGGCGCCCCATCCGAGCCTGAAGCCACAGGACTTTCTCCGACAGCTCGTCCGGGGGGTTCTGCCCCTGGGCGAGGGGGTGGTTCTCGACCCGTTCTGCGGCTCCGGCTCGACATTGGCGGCCGCCGAGGCCGTCGGCTACAGGAGCGTCGGCATCGAGAACGATCCGAGCTACTTCGACATCGCTTGCAGGGCGATTCCGGCGTTGACGTCCTATGGACGGGCGTCCGCTGAAGGCGTCCGGTAGATCCAGTTCTCGCGGAGCCTCTTGACGCCCTCCTTGTGCAGCGTCGCGGTACGGGTGCCGAGTGGCCCGCGCGCGTTCTTCCTGAAGTCGTCGACCGTCACGTGCGCCAGGTACACTTCCGTGAAGGTCATCGGCCGACGGTCGCGGGCGGGCTCGGTGTCCGTATCCACTTCGTAGACGAACACGCACATCCACTGCTTGCGCGCACCGTGGGTATCGACCGCGCCCCCCTTTTTCCGCGTTGACTTGATCTCGATGCCTTCCGCACCAGCCTTGACGCTGTCGTTCGCGTAGTGGCCGGCGACGATCAGGTCCGGGTGGCCATTGAAGTAGCGATTCTCTGTGAGGCTGCGCGAATGGTTCGCGAGGCTCGAGGTCAGGAGGTCGGAGATCAGGCCCGACATGGCGGCGGGGCGGAGCATGTCCTCGAAACGACGCAGGCCGCGGCTCGTGAGCGAGCTGTTGATGTCGTGGAAGAAGTCGTACAGATCCTGCATCGCTGCCTCGAAGTCCATCAGGCGGAGTTCGTACGGCAGTCGGGCCACGGCCGTTGGGTTGAAGCAGGTTCTATCGACTCGGTTCCTCGGGCGGTCGGGCATCCCTTCGAGTTCCATTCTGGCGGCGGGCGCACGATCTTCGTGTCCGGGGGCCGTGCTGGGCGACATCCCGTCGCGTCCGCAAATCGATCCGCCGCGTTGGCCCGTGCCGGGCGCCGCGACGCTCCGTTGCCGCACGGCGTGCCGTCCGGCGCGATGATACTAGCTTCCGGGCCAAAGAAGACGTCCAGCGTGTGACCCCAGGCGGTCGAGGTGCCGATCGAAGCGTTCGTCTGCACGGCACGATGCGATCGAGGCGGACCGCGCCGCCGAGGCCCTACGCCGCCACTGGGGGTTGGGCCACGAGCCCGTGCCCAACCTGGTGGAGCTGCTCGAAGAACGGGGCGTCAAGATATTTGCCCTGCCGCTCGACACCGTGGGCGGCCTCGCCGCCCGGGCGCGCCGGCCGGGATTGCCGCCCGTCCGCGTCGTCGTCGTGAACGCCGAGGACTGGGGCGAGCGGCAGCGGTTCACCATCGCCCACGAGCTCGGCCACATCGTGCTCGACGTGGCCCGCGGTCTCGACGCCGAGCGGGTCGCGCACCGCTTCGCCGGGGCGTTCCTCATGCCCGGCGAGGCGCTGCGGCTCGAGGTCGGCAAGCGCCGCAGCGCGCTCGCCCTCGGCGAGCTCCTCGCCCTGAAGCGCGTGTTCGGCGTCAGCATCCAGGCGCTGACCCACCGCTGCCGCGACCTCGACATCATCGGCGCGGCCATCTACCGCGCCCTGTTCAACGAATTTCGGCCGGCTCGGGTGGCGCTCGCCTCCCTACGAGGAGTACGGCGCCATGGCCGGCGAGCTCCCGAGCCGGTTCGGCCGGCTCTGCCTGCGCGCCCTCGCGGAGGGCGCCATGAGCAAGTCGAAGGCGGCCGAGCTCCTGGGCATCGGCATCGCCGACGTCGACGACTACATGCGGGGCGTTCTGCCTTCGCCGGCGGCGGCCGCGGGGTGACGCGTGTCCCGAAGGGTCGTCGCGTCGGACCCCTCTGTGTTCATCGACCTCGAACGTGTCGCCGTCTTCGCCTTGACCTTCGGCCTGCCCGTCAGGGAAGCGGACCGAGGGCGCGGCTCGCGGCTCGCGATTCATCGTGAACGGCTCGCCGTTCTTCGTGCGAGGCCGGAATCCGAGACATAATCGATCAAGACTGGCGCGGCATCGGAGCGGAAGGGGAAGAGGCTTGCTGGGCGACACGGAGCTGATTGCGCGGATCGAGAGCGGTGAGAGCGACCGTGTGGAGTTCACCGCGTCCACCAACGATCTCGACAAGTTCCGGCAAGCGGTCTGCGCGTTCGCCAACGACCTCCCCGGGAACGGGGAGCCCGGGCTTCTCTTCATCGGACTGGAGGACGACGGGCGCTGTGCCGGCTCGACCATCGACGATGACTTGCTGAAGACAATCGGCGGGTTGCGGACCGACGGTAAGATCCTGCCCTTCCCGTTCATGGAAGTGGCGAAGAAGCGCCTCCGTGGCTGTGACGTGGCCGTCGTCCAGGTAGAGCCTTCGGACAATCCACCAATGAAGGTGGATGGCCGCTGCTGGATTCGCATCGGCCCCCGGCGAGGTCAGGCGACCGCCGAAGAGGAGCACCGTCTCACGGAGAAGCGCCGTTGGGGGAACGTACCCTACGACATGCAGGGCGTGCCCGGGGCGACCGTCGAGGCCGACCTGGACATGCGGGCGTTCGAGAACGACTACCTGCCCTGCGCGGTCTCCCCCGAGGTGCTGGCGGAGAACCGGCGCGACAGGGGAGAACAGTTGAGGGCGCTGCGTCTCGTGGCCCGGAACGGTGCGCCGACGGTGACCGCAATCCTCGTGCTGGGCAGGGACCCGCGGTACTGGTTTCCCGGAGCATACGTGCAGTTCGTCCGCTACGACGGGACCGCCGTGACGGACGGAATCGTCGACCATGCCGAGCTGTCCGGGCCGCTGCCCGAACAGTTGCGCGACGCGGACCGCCTGCTGAGATTGAACATCTCCCATGCACTCGACACGCGGGGAGAACGCCACGTCGAGCAGCGAAGCTATCCTTACGAGGCCCTCCGGGAACTCCTTCGCAACGCGGCGATTCACCGGAACTACGAAAACTCGAACACGCCGGTGCGGATTTCGTGGCTCGCCGACCGTGTGGAGATCCTGAGTCCCGGCTCGGCGTTCGGAGAAGTCGGACGCGGCAATTTCGGAAAGGGCGCGACCTCCTACCGCAACCCCACCGTCGCGGAAGCGATGAAGAACCTGGGCTTCATGCAACGCTTCGGAATCGGCATCGAGACCGCACGCCGGGCGCTGGCGGAGAACGGCAATCCACCTCCCGAGTTCGACGTTCAGGACGCGTTCGTGGTGGTCACCGTCCGGAGGCGGTCATGACGGCGGATTTCGTGGCCAGGGCGGGTCGCTTTCCGAAGAGTCGTCCAGTGCTGCAGGGGACGTCGGGCTGACGGCGCGCCGCGGGGTCGGCGGTGGCGGTCACGGCGCCACCCCGGCGACTTCCGCAGCGTGAGCCGGTCCAGCGCTCAACTACGCATTCTCCCACTGGAACCCTCTGGGTTGGGTTCGGGAGGTGCAAATGACGGGATGGCGACGTTCCTCGCGGGCGGCGGCGACCTGCGCGGCGCTGGCGGTCATCGCAGTCTCCACACCGGCGCGTGCCCAGGAGGGCGACGGACCCCGTCGGGCGCCTGCACGGTTCGGCGAAGTGCTGGAGTTGCAGTTCGGCGGCGGGTACCTCTTCCGAGACGGCGACCTGGCGTCCTTGCCGAGCGTGGAGGGCGGTGTCGTCCTTTGGTGGAGCGAGTCGTGGGGGTTTTCGTTACGGCGCTCGACGACCGTCGGGGAGCACATGGCGTCGTACGACTACGGCGACGGTACGCGGACCGGTGGACGCAATTTTCGCCACTGGACCGGAACGCTGCGCTACCGTCACGCCCTGGATCCGGGACTGGAGCTGAACGTCGGTGCCGGCGTGACGATCGGCGCCTACGACCATCTCACGTGGCATCAGGGCCCGCGGGTGAGTCCGCGGCCGGAGAGTCGGCTCTACAACATTGGCGGGCTCGCGGGCGAGGTGTTCGTCGGCAAGCGGATCACGTCGCACCTGGGCATCAAGGCCGGGCTCGTCGTCCATCCCTTCCTCGACGAACGCAAGGCGGTGGTGCCTGTCGCCTTCGGAGTCGTGTCGTTCTGACAGTATGGCTCGCTATCGTACCGTCAGCGTGCACATCTCGTCGTGCCGAAGCTGTAACCCTGCCGGGCCAGGACTTCTTCCATTTGGCGGGAGACGGATTCGTCCGAGTGGAGAACGGGAGCGCCTGCTGCGGCGTGCTGTCGACGGTGCGGCGCGCAGCCAACCATGCTGGTCCAGCCTTGGCGCTCGGGATCGAAGGCAGGGGCGATCCCTGTCGCGGTGGACAGGACGCGAGGCCCGGGCCGGCGCAAGGCGGTCACACGAGATCGTCCAGCGGTACGTCGAGGGCGGTGGCGAGACTCTTGAGCGCCTTCACCGAGCCGGGCTTCACGCCCCGCTCGATGGCGGAGAGGTACGAGCTGGGGATGCCCGCGGCGGCGGCCAGCGCGCGGGCGGTCATGCCGCGGTGGGTGCGCCAGACGCGCACGGGGTGTTCCCCTTCGACAATGCGGCGCACGAGCTCTGCCGGGGCCCAGGTCTCGTCGGGGTCGTCGAGGACGCGCTGGATGGCGGCGACGTCGGCGGCGTCTTCATCGGCAGCGGCGCGCAGGCGCTCGTACTCGTCGCGGGGAATCACGACGTAGTCCTCGCCGGCGAGGGTCAGGGTCTGCGGCGTGGTGGTCATCGGTACGCCTCCCCGCGTGACAGTATCGCGACCACGCGCAGCAACTTCCCGGGGGACTCGACAAGGTACAGCAAACGCCAATCACCTACGCGGAGGCGAAAAGCGCTGGGCCTTCTTCGACGCGCCTTCTGCGGCGTCCTGTCGACGGCGCGAGGCGTTGCCAACCCATGCTCCAAATCGGCGGGGGTAGTTGCCAACCGTGAATCCAAGGGAGCCGCTGCGAAACTAATGCTCTCGATCTCTCGGTGGAAGGGGATCATGGCCGTAGCTGTCCTTGGAACGAATCCTCCCGTCTCGACCATGAATCACGAGGTCGACCGCACCTTGGCGGGCCGTTTTTCTGCCTGCCTGGATGGCATTGGCCTGTGTGCGGTGCGAGGAGACCCTGGCACCGGCCTGAGTGACCTTCCACCCGGCGCGGTCCTTCGATACATGTACGTTGCTTCTTCGTGGCACCGTCTTCGCTCGTTGGGGGGACTACTGCGACCACCCCAACCAGCATAACCGAACGGACCGCTGATGCGGTGTCGGGAACGGGCTCATGCAGGAGAACGGGCGACGGCATCCCGGGCGAGTGTCCGCGCGACGACGAAGGTGTACGATCGGAGCCTGACGCGGCGACGACGGAGGGGGTCGGCCGCATCGTGATCACAGAGTCGCGGCCAGGCTGCGCCCCGGAACGCACGAGACATGAACCACAGCCAGATCGTCAGCTTCATCTGGGGGGTGGCGGACCTCATCCGCGACACCTTCAAGCGCGGCAAGTACCAGGACGTCATCCTGCCCCTCACCGTGCTGCGCCGGCTCGACTGCGTGCTCGCCCCCACCAAGCGGAAGGTGCTGGCCGTCCAGGCCCGGTTCAAGGGCAGGCTCGACAACCTCGACCCGCAGCTCCGGCGCGCCTCGGGGTTCGCCTTCTACAACACGTCGCGCTACGACTTCGGGAAGCTGCTCGCCGACGCCCCCCACGTCGCGCAGAACCTGCGCAACTACATCGCGGGGTTCAGCCCCAACATGCGCGAGGTGCTCGAGAAGTTCGACTTCGACAACACCATCTCGAAGCTCGACGAGGCGGGCCTGCTCTTCCAGGTCGTGCAGCGGTTCGGCGACCCCAAGGTCGACCTCCACCCCGACGCGGTCGACAACGCCGCGATGGGCACCATCTTCGAGGAGCTCATCCGGAAATTCAACGAGGCGCTGAACGAGAACCCCGGCGAGCACTTCACGCCGCGCGACGTCGTCCACCTCATGGTCGACCTGCTGCTCGCCGGCGACCGGCGGCGGCTGCGCACGAAGGGCGTCGTGCTCAGCGTCTACGACCCGTGCTGCGGCTCGGGCGGCATGCTCACCATCGCCAAGGAGCACGTCACCGCGGGGGAGACGCGCGGCGGCGAGCCCTGCGCCCCGGCCGTGAACCCCGGCGCCGACATCCACCTGTTCGGCCAGGAGGTGAACCCCGAGACCTTCGCCATCTGCAAGGCCGACCTCTTCATGAAGTCCGCGGACGGCCGCGACGCCGAGAACGTCGTCTTCGGCAGCACCCTGTCGAACGACCGGCACGCCGGCGCCGGCTTCGACTACCTGATCGCCAACCCGCCCTACGGCAAGGACTGGAAGCGCGACCAGGACGCGGTGCGCGACGAGCACGACCGGGGCGCGGCCGGCCGCTTCGGGCCGGGCCTGCCCCGCATCAGCGACGGCCAGCTCCTGTTCCTGCTGCACATGCTGGCTCACGTCCGCAGTCGGGCCGAGGGCGGCTCGCGGGTCGCCATCATCATGAACGGCTCGCCGCTGTTCACCGGCGACGCCGGCAGCGGCGAGAGCGAGATTCGCCGCTGGATTCTCGAGAACGACCTGCTCGAGGCGCTCATCGCCCTGCCCGAGCAGCTCTTCTACAACACCGGCATCGCCACCTACGTCTGGGTGCTCACGAACCGCAAGCGGCCCGCGCGCCGCGGCCGGGTCCAGCTCGTCGACGCCACCGCGTTCTGGACCCTGCTGCGCAAGAGCCTCGGCGCCAAGCGACGCGAGGTCCCGTTCGAGCGGAAGCAGGACATCCTGCGGCTGCTCGCCGACTTCGAGGACGGCGCGACCCGCCGGGTCGACCGCGACGGCGAGGAGCGCGACGCCGTCGTCAGCCGCGTCTACCCCACCACGCACTTCGGCTTCCGCAAGATCACCGTCGAACGGCCGCTCCGGCTCGACTTCCAGGCCAGCCCCGAGCGCATCGCGCGGCTCGACGACCAGCGCGCGTTCGCCAACCTCGCGGTGTCGCGCAAGCGGGGCGAGGCCGGGGCCAGGGACGAGGAGGCGGGCCGGAAGCAGCAGGCCGCGATACGGGCGATGCTCGGGCGCCTGCCGGACCAGCTCTTCCTCGACCGGGCCGTCTTCGAGGACGGGCTGTCCGAGGCAGCCCGCAAGGCAGAGCTCAAGCTGGCCGCCCCCATCCGGAAGGCCATTCTCTCTGCCCTGTCCGAGCGCAACACGGAGGCCGAGATCTGCCGCGACCGCGACGGCCGCCCCGAGCCCGACCCCGAGCTGCGCGACACCGAGAACGTGCCCCTCAGCGAGGACGTCGAGTCGTTCTTCGAGCGCGAGGTGAAGCCTCACGTCCCCGACGCCTGGATCGACACGACGCGCCGCGACCCCCAGGACGGCGCGGTCGGGCTCGTCGGCTACGAGATCAACTTCAACCGCTACTTCTACGAGTACCGCCCGCCCCGCCCCCTCGAGGAGATCGAGGCCGACATCCAGCGGGTGGAGAAGGAGATAGTGGCCATGCTGCAGGAGATGTCGGGGTGAGGGTCACGCCGCGATCTACGGCTGATGCGTTGCCGCGTCCTGGTTCTTGACGCGGGGGCGCGGACTGTCTGTCGGCACTTGCCTGCATATGCCGACATCCACTACACTCGTTCAATGGCTGAACTCAGCGCGGCCGCCCTGCAGGCGGCGGGGATCGGGGCCTTCTTCCGGCCGCGGGATGTCGGCCCGCTCGGGGTCCCGTATCGCCGGCTCCGCCAACTCGTTGAGACGGGCGCCGTCGACGATCTGGGCGGGGGCCTGTACCGGCTGGCCGAGATCGAGGCGACGGAGTTCGAGACCGTCGCCATGGTGGCGGCGGCGGTGCCGCATGCGGTCGTCTGCCTGATGACGGCGCTCCGCGTCCACGAGATCGGAACCGAGTCTCCCCACGAGGTCTGGATAGCCATCGACCGCAAGGCGCGCCGGCCGGTCCGAACGCCGGCGCAGGTGCGGGTCGTGCGGTTTTCGAAGGCTATGCTCACCTATGGCGTCGTCCGCCGTCCGATGCTCGGCGTGCCGGTCTCGATCACGTCGCCGGCCCGCACCGTCGTCGACTGTTTCCGTTACCGCAACAAGTTCGGCCTCGACACCGCGCTCGAGGCGCTGCGGGACGCCCTGCACCAACGGCTCGCCACGGCGGACGAGATCATGCGCGCCGCCAGCGTCTGCCGGGCGCGCACGGTCCTTGCGCCCTACGTCGAGACGGTTCTGTCGTGACGAAGCTTCCAGTCAAGAACATCGGGGCTTCCGTCCGCGCGCGGCTGCTCGCTCGTAGCCGGGAAACCGGCGAGGACTTTCAGTTGCTCCTCTGGCGATACGTCGTCGAGCGATTCCTGTTCCGGCTCGACCGCTCCCCTTATCGCCGCCGTTTCGTTCTCAAGGGCGCCATGCTCTTCGCGCTCTGGACCGAGTCGCTCCACCGGCCGACCCAGGACGTCGATTTCTCAGCGTACGGCGGTGCCGAAACCGACGACATCCTGCCGGCGTTGCGGCACATATGCGGGGTTGACGTCGTCGACGGCGTCGTCTTCGGCGTCGATCACATGACCACCAGCCCGATCCGCGGCGCAACCGCCGAGGGCGGCATCCGCGTCCGCTTTCCGGCGATCGTCGACGGCGCTCGCGTTACCGTGCAGGTCGACATCGGCTTCGGCGACTCCATCCAGCCGCCGCCGGCCGATGCCGAATTGCCGCCGTTGCTCGGCACGGTGCCGCCCCGCGTGCTCGTGTATCCCAAGGAAGCCGTGGTCTCCGAGAAGTTCCACGCCACCGTGGCACACGGGGAGCGGACGAGCCGCTACAAGGACTTCTTCGATCTGCACTTCATGGCTCAGCGCTTCCATTTTGAAGGCACCCGCCTCGTGCAAGCTCTCGCTGCCACGTTCGCCGGCCACTCCGCGCCGCCCGACGACATCCCGGTCTCCCTGACGACCGGCTTCTATGGCGACCCGGCGCGTGGCGACCGATGGCGGAGCTACCTGGCCAAACGGGGGGTCCTCGGCGCCCCCCGGGATTTCGGAGCGGTAGGTGAGGTCGTCCAGCTCTTCCTGGCACCGCCCTGGCGAGCCCTGTCCCGCGGGGAGCGGTTCGCAGCAGCGTGGCCGCCGGGCGGTCCGTGGCGCTCTGCCGCCGGCCGGACCCGTTCAGAAGACGAGGCATGAGAGGATGTGCTCGCGGCGGTCGAGGCCGATGTCGAAGCGCTCCTGGGACCCCTGGGACCGGGGGCTGGTAGATGCCGCAGGATTTCGAGGGCCTCGTGCAGGGTGAACCCGGCTACCGTATTCTGCAGCCGATTCCCGTAGAGATCAGGAGAGTCGAGATCGGGGACTTCGAAGCGTCGTTCAGGGAAGCGAACATCGCGATGTCCGGCAGCGACAGCAACGATGCCCTGCAGGCCCTCGCGGCCGAGATTCTCGAGACGTTCGACGTGCTCCTCAGCGAGCAGAATCTGGGACCGGACGCCGCCGAGCAGCGCCGGCTCCTCCACACGTACATTGCCAGGAGGTAGCCTGCTCATGGTCGATTCGACCGCGGACAGCGTGAGGGCCGTCGGCCGCCTCGCGTCGGCTCCCGTGGTTGCTCCCACCGTGCGCATCGGGTTATCCTCAGAGTGTGGGCGACCTGAAACGCCAACAGGTAGCAGTGCTTGCCGACGTATCCGATCGCCGTGCCCTGCCGGGCACGCCCGGCCTGCAGAACCTGGACGCCCGGACCTTCTTCCGGCAGCGCGACGCGGCGGCGCTGGGCGTCGGCTCTCGAGCGCTGCGGCGGCTGGTGGACGACGGCACGGTCGAGCGCGTGACGCGCGGTCTCTACCGCGTGGCGGATGCCGAGGTGACCGAGCACCACACCCGGGCCGCCGTGTGCGCCCGCGTCCCCAGCGCCGTCGTGTGCCTGCTGACCGCCCTGAGCGTGCACGAGCTCGGCACCCAGCTCCCGCACCATGTCTGGATCGCCATTCCGCACAAGGCCCGCATGCCGCGGCTGCGCGAGCTGCCGGTCCGGGTGGTGCGGTTCTCCGGCGCGTCGCTGCGCTACGGCGTCGTCAACACGACCTTCGAGGGGGTGCCCGTCCGCATCACCAGCCCGGCCCGCACCGTCGTGGACTGCTTCCGCTTCCGGCGGCTGGTCGGCAAGGACGCGGCGATCGAGGCGCTACGCGACGCTCTGTTCGACCACAAGGCGAGCGTCGACCAGATCTGGCGGGCTGCCGAGGTGTGCCGCGCGAAATCGCTCGTCGGCCCGGTGCTCGACGCACTGATGGGATGACCGGTCGAAGGGCCGTCCGGGACGTACCCGCGTCCGTTCGCCAGCGCCTGCTGAACGTCGCCCGCGAGCAAGGGGCCGACTTCGAGCCCGTGCTCCAGCGCTATGCGATCGAGCGCTTCCTCTACCGCCTCTCCGCCTCGGACGAGGTGGACCGCTTCACCCTGAAGGGCGCGGCGCTCCTCCGCATGTGGACCGGACAGGAGCTGCGGCCGACCCGGGACATCGACTTCCTCGCCCGCGGCGCCCGGGACGAAGCCGCCATACGCACCGCCCTGCGGGACGTCTGCGGCGTTCCCTGCCGAGAGGACGGCGTCGTCTTCGACCCCGCCACGATCTCGATCACGAGCATCCGCCTTGAGCAGCCGGACGGCGGCCTCCGGGTGCGGATCCACGGCGGCCTCGGCCGGGTCCGGCTCGCGGTCCCGGTCGACATCGGCTTCGGCGACGTCATCACCCTCGGCCGCCGGGAAGAGGACTACCCCACACTGCTCGACCTTCCCGCCCCCCGCCTCTGGACGTACCCGCGTGAGACGATGATCGCCGAGAAGTTCCACGCCATGGCCAGCCTGGGCGACAGGAACTCGCGCGTGAAGGACCTCTGGGACGTGGCCTGCCTCGCCCGCCGCTTCGCGTTCGACGGCGACACCCTGCGCACCGCCATCGCCGAGACGTTTCGCCACTGCGGGACGTCGCTCACCGACGGGCGGCCGACGGTCCTGCTCGCCGGCTACTACGACGACCAGGAGGCTCCCGAACGCGGGCAACTCTGGCGCGAGATGCGACGGCGGATCGGGATCGACATCGACGGCCCGGATCGCCTCGTGGAAGCCGGCGAGGAACTGCGCCGCTTCCTGGGGCCGGTTTGCGACAGCCTGATCGAGGAGACTCCGTTCACGCAGGCGTGGCCCGCTGGCGGGCCTTGGCGGCCGGGGGTTCGGGCTCCAATGGGAGGCGAAGGCGGTGATTGACGTAACCGATCGGCTCCAAGGGGTACCGTTGCGTCGCCTTCGGCCCTACCCGGATTACAGGGAATCCGGCGTTGAGTGGCTGGGCAAGATCCCTGCAACCTGGAGAATCCAGCCACTTAAGTACCTGGCGAGTTTTTCTACGGGATGGACTCCGCCTACGGGGCGGGAAGACCTTTATGGGGGCGAGCATCTATGGGCGAACATCAGTGATCTCGGACCAAGGGTGCTTCAGACCACCGAAAAGACCATATCCGACGCCGCGATACGAGAAGCACGGCTACGCGTAGCGGAGGCGGGTTCACTGCTGTTCTCGTTCAAGCTCTCGATCGGGACGGTGTCGATTGCTGGCGTAGACATGTACACGAACGAAGCCATCGCGACATTCGCCCCTTCGACATCGATTGATACGGGCTACCTCTTCTGGGCAGCTCCCGCCCTCATCCCGCGCAACGCACAAGATAACATCTATGGGGCTCCGCTACTAAGCCGTGAGCGCATCGCCAACGCAATAGTACTCCGCCCCGCTTCGTCGGAGCAGCGAGCCATCGCCGACTTCCTCGACCGCGAGACAGCGAAGATCGATGCACTGGTGGCGATGAAGGAGCGGCTGATCGAGCTGCTCCAGGAGAAGCGCACCGCCCTCATCACCCGCGCCGTCACCCGGGGCCTCGACCCGAACGCTCCCGTGAAGGACTCCGGCGTCGAGTGGCTGGGCGAGGTCCCGGCGCACTGGGAGGTTCGGCCTTTGAAGTCAGTGAGTGACCTCCAAACGGGTGTGACGCTGGGCAAGAGATACGAAAGGGAGGCCATGACGACCCGGCCGTACCTCCGGGTGGCGAATGTCCAGGACGGATATCTCGCACTCGATGACATCGCGGAAATCGAGGTTCCAGTCCGGGAGGTTGGGCGGTTCGAATTGCAGACGGGAGACGTCCTGGTGACGGAAGGAGGGGACTTCGACAAGCTCGGCCGAGGCTATGTGTGGCAGGAGCAGCTTGCCCGATGTTTGCACCAGAACCACATCTTCGCAGTGCGTCCGCGACGCGGTGCTCTGGTTTCGCACTTCCTGGCCTTTGTAATGAACAGCGCGTACGGCCGCGCGTACTTCACGGCGACGTCGAAGCAATCAACAAACTTGGCGTCCACCAATAGCACGAAGCTGCGCAATCTCTCTATTCCTCTGCCAGGACTGGACGAGCAAATCGAGATCAAGCGCTGGACCGAATGTGAGTCGAGGAGAATCGACATACTCGTCACTAAAGTCCGTCAGGCTGTCGACCGGCTGAATGAGCTTCGCACGGCTCTGATCTCCGCGGCGGTCACCGGCAAGATCGACGTACGGGATGCGGCGCCCCGGTGAGCTTCGAGCCGGGCTCCTCGGCCACGCGCGCAGAGCTGTGACAAGCTGTGACACCGAGCTGTGACACGTGACGGCTGTCGGCGATGAGCTCGCGGTTCCCGAGCCCGCGGTCACCGCGACGCCTTCTCCTCCACCGCCTGCTTGATCCAACTGTTCAGGCTCACGCCGTGGGCGCTGGCGGAGAGCGCGGCGCGCTGGTGCAGGTCGGGGCCGAGCCGCAGGTTGAGGGTGCCCGAGAACGGCTTCTTCGGCTCGACCCCGTCTTCGCGGCACGACGCGAGGTATTCGTCGATGGACCGCTCGAACTCGCGCCGGATCCCGTGGACGTCGGTCGCCTCGAACGTCGCGATGGGGTAGGCGCCGCTGTTGACGACCCGGCCGTGAAGACGGCCGACGGAGTCGTCGAACTCGACGGCGGCCACGTAGCCCTTGTACTGCATCATGGCTTCACTCCCGGGGCGTCCAGGAAGGTGGCGATGGCGCGCACGGTGCCGCGGCTCGTCGCTGGCGCAGGGTGCGGCCGGTGCACGATCATCCGCTCCGCGCCCTTCTTCAGGAGCACCCTTGAACCGGAGCGTTCGGAGACCTCTACACCGGCCGCTTCCTGCATCGCGACGATGTCGGCCCATCGGATGCCCGCCGGCGTCGGGCGGGCGCACATGCTCTGCAAGGTCCGCCGGTGCTTCGCTCGCATGATACCATTCGCAGTATCGCGTATTGGGGCCGATGCGAAGCCGATCTTC
The DNA here is from genome assembly GCA_965204675.1 of Vicinamibacterales bacterium. Taxonomy (GTDB): domain Bacteria; phylum Acidobacteriota; class Vicinamibacteria; order Vicinamibacterales; family UBA8438; genus JAJEEA01. Next base: position 986,696 of record OZ242003.1, on the reverse strand, counting down.
ACGGTTGCCGACGCAATCACGGCCGACGCATGCGGTAGCATGGATGTGCGATAGGCCTCCGGTGACCATCCATCTGCCGGGCGATCTGATTGATGCCGCGCGCACGGAGGCGCGCGGGCGGAACCGCAGCCTGTCGGCGGGGATCGGCGGGCTGGTACAGGAAGCCGTCGCGACCGACTGGCCGCCGAGCTTCGTCGCTCTGCTGCACCGGGGCTCCGGCGACTTGGCCGAACCCGACGATCCGCCGCCTGAGGACATCGAGCCGCTTCGGTAGTGATGCTCCTCGACACCGGCATCTGCATCCCGTTGATCAACGGGGCGGATGCGCAGATGGCGCGGCGCCTGCTCGCCCACCCGCCTGGTTCGGTCGTTCTCTGCAGCGACGTGGAAGTCTCGTGAGGAGACGACGCGCTTGAGTGTTGCGGCCGTGGTTGAGTGCGAGCACTGCGGTGGCTTGTGCTAGCATTCTTGGGCAACCAGAGGAGCGGGGCCATGGCGAGCCTGAGTGTACGGCGCCTGGACGGCGAGGTCATTCGGCGGTTGAAGATCCGGGCGCAACGCGACGGCCTGTCCGTGGAGGAGACCGTGCGGCGCATCCTGGCCGCCGCGGTCGTCGACGTGGAGCCGGTCGGCGCGATGATCCGCCGCATCATGGGCGGCGATGGCATCGATCTCGATCTGCCGGCGCGGGAGGTCGACGAGCCAATCGACTTCACGTCGGGCGAATACGGCCCCGACGATCCCGAATGATCCTGCTCGACACCAACGTGCTGTCGGAAGCGATGCGCGTCGAGCCAGACGGGCGGGTGATGCGCTGGCTGGACAGACACCCGCCTTCGGTCCTGTTTCTCTCCGCCGTCACGGTCGACGAGATCCTCTTCGGAATAGAGATACTCCCGCCCGGACGAAAACGGGCGCGCCTGGACCGCGCGTTCTCGAAGATCGTCGACGGGTTCTCGGAGCGTATCGTCCCGTTCGACGCGCAGGCCGCCGCCGAGAGCGCGCGGCTCCGCGCCGGGCGGCGGCGCGTGGGCTCGCCGATGAGCCTGGCCGATTCCCAGATTGCCGGCACGGCCCGCAGCCGCGGCTATGCCGTGGCGACGCTGAACACTTGGGACTTCCGGGACCTCGGTCTCTCCGTCCTGGAACCACGCTGAACAGATCGGCCGACACGACCGCGCGTCACCGTCCCATGACTCCTGACATCTCCGAACGCGCCTTCGAGGCCGCCATCGAATGCGCGCTGCTGCGCCACGGCCCCGATGCCTGCCCGGGCGACGTGGCGGCGGTGCGAGAGTCGCCCCCGACGTTCGGCGACGACCCGGCCCCGGGCGGCTACCACCGGCGCCGGCCCGAGGACTACGACCGCGCGCTCTGCCTGATCCCCACCGACGTCGTCGACTTCCTCCTCGCCACCCAGCCCAGGCAGTGGCAGAAGCTCGAGCAGCACCACGGCGCCGACGTGAAGCCGCGCTTCCTCGCCCGCCTCTCCCGCGAGATCGCCCGGCGCGGCGCCCTCGACGTGCTGCGCAACGGCGTCAAGGACTCGGGCTGCAAGTTCCGCCTCGCGTACTTCCGCCCCGCGAGCGGCCTCAACGAAGAGCTGCAGCGCCTGCACGCGGCCAACCTCTTCGCGGTGGTGCGCCAGCTCCGCTTCAGCGAGCACGACGAGCAGAGCCTCGACCTCGCCCTCTTCCTCAACGGCGTCCCCATCTTCACCGCCGAGCTCAAGAACCCCCTCAACGGCCAGGACGTCCGGGACGCCATCCGCCAGTACCGCGAGGACCGCGACCCCCGCGAGCCGCTCTTCGCCTGGGCCCGCTGCCTCGCCCACTTCGCCGTCGACCCCGAGCAGGTGTTCGTGACCACCTGCCTCGCCGGGCCGAAGACCCGCTTCCTGCCGTTCAACCGGGGACGCTTCGGCGGTGCCGGCAACCCGCCGGTCCCGCCCACGCGGGCCGGCTTCCCCACCGACTACCTGTGGGAGGAGGTCTGGGCCCGCGACAGCGTCCTCGACCTCGTCCGCCAGTTCATCCACGAGGTCGAGGCCGAGGACGACCGCGGGCGCAAGACCGGCGCGCGTTACCTGATATTCCCGCGCTACCAGCAGCTCGACTGCGTGCGCCGGCTCGTGCGGCACGCGCGCGACCACGGCCCCGGCGAGCGCTACCTCGTGCAGCACTCGGCCGGCAGCGGCAAGAGCTTCACCATCGCGTGGCTCGCCCACCAGCTCTCGGTGCTGCACGACCGCGACGACCGGCGCGTCTTCGACTCGGTCGTGGTGGTGACCGACCGGCGCGTCCTCGACCGCCAGTTGCAGCGCAGCATCCGGCAGTTCGAGCAGACCCTCGGGGTGGTGGAGAACATCGACCACACCTCGCGCCAGCTCAAGGAGGCCCTCGAGGCGGGCCGGACCATCATCGTCACCACCCTGCAGAAGTTCCCGGTCATCGCCGAGCAGATCGGCGAGCTGCCCGGCCGGCGCTTCGCGGTGATCGTGGACGAGGCGCACTCGTCGCAATCGGGCGAGAGCACGAAGAGCCTCAAGGCCGTGCTTGCGGCCGGGAGCCTCGACGAGGCCGAGCGGGAGGAGGCCGGCGCCCGGACCCCGGAGGAGGAGATCGACGACCGGGTCCTCGACGAGATCCGCAGCCGCGGGCGCCTGCCCAACCTCTCGACGTTCGCGTTCACCGCGACCCCCAAGCCCAAGACCCTCGAGCTCTTCGGCCGGAAGCGGCCCGACGGGAAGTTCGAGCCCTTCCACCGCTACAGCATGCGGCAGGCCATCGAGGAGGGGTTCATCCTCGACGTGCTCGGCAGCTACTTGACGTACAAGGCCTACTGGCGCCTGCTGAAGACCATCGAGGACGACCCGCGCTACGACCGCGGCAAGGCCGAGTACCTGCTGAAGTCGTTCGTCGAGCTGCACCCGCACGCCATCCGCGAGAAGGTCGCCAGCTTCGTCGAGCACTTCGCGGCGCAGGTCGCGGGCGCCATCGACGGGCGGGCCAAGGCGATGGTCGTGACGCGGTCGCGCCTGCACGCGGTGCGCACCCGGCTCGCGCTCGACGGCTACCTCGTCGAGAAGGGCCACCCGTGGAGGGCGCTCGTTGCCTTCTCGGGCACCGTGAAGGACTGCGGCGAGGCCTGGACCGAGTCGGGCATGAACTCGGCCGGGCAGGACCGCGTCATCGGCGAGCGGCAGACGGCGGCCGAGTTCGAGAAGCCCGAGTACCGCTTCCTGGTGGTCGCGAGCAAGTTCCAGACCGGCTTCGACCAGCCGCTGCTGCACACGATGTACGTGGACAAGAAGCTCGGCGGCGTGAACGCCGTCCAGACGCTGTCGCGTCTCAACCGCACCCACCCCGGCAAGCGGGGCGTGATGGTGCTCGACTTCGCCAACGAGGCCGAGGAGATAAGGAAAGCGTTCGAGCCCTACTACGAGACCACCCTGCTCTCGGAGGCGACCGACCCCAACCTGCTCTACGAGGTCCAGGACCGGCTGCTCGGCTTCGGCGTGTTCGCGGAGGACGACGTCGAGGCCTTCGCGCGGTTGTATTTCGACTCCAAGGCGAAGCAGGACAGGCTCTATGCGGCGCTTGAGCCGCCGCGCCGGCGCTTCGGCGCGCTCGCCGCCGACGAGGGGCAGGACTTCCGCGGCCAGCTCGGCGACTACGTGCGCCTCTACGCCTTCCTGTCCCAGGTGCTGACGTTCGCCGACCCCGACCTCGAGAAGCTCTACGTCTTTGCCCGCCACCTGCGGCGCCTGCTGCCCGCCGACCGGGACGAGCTGCCGCGCGAGGTCCAGCAGAACATCGACATGGAGTCGTTCCGCATCCAGCAGACGAGCCGCGGCCGCATCGCGCTGGAACGGCAGGGCGGGGCGCTCGATCCCGCCGGCAGCAAGCCGCGCGGCGGCCCCGCCCCCGACGAGCTGGAGCCGCTCTCGCGCATCATCGAGGCGCTGAACGAGCGCTTCGGCCTGCAGCTCGGCCCCGAGCACCGCGTCACGCTGGAGCAGATCCGCTCGGCCCTCGACGGCGACCCCGGCCTCGACGCCAGCGCCCGGGTGAACACGCGCGAGAACGTGCGGCTGACCTTCGACCCCAAGGTCGAGGACAAGATTCAGGAGATCGTCGAGACCAACTTCGACCTCTACAAGCGCATCACCGACGACCCCGACTTCGGCCGGGCCCTCAAGAACCACCTCTTCGACGACTACATCCGCCGGCACCGGCGCGTCGAGGAGCTGCTGAAGCTCCAGGAGTCGAAGACCCTCGAGTTCAAGTCGAGCCTGCGCTGGAACCTCGCAGAGGACCGCAAGGACGACCGGCACGTGACCCACGCCGCCCTCAAGACCATCGCCGCGTTCCTCAATACCGAGGGCGGCGACCTCCTGATCGGCGTCGCCGACGACCGCACCGTGCTCGGCATCGACCACGACCGCCTGGAGAGCGACGACAAGTTCATGCGCCACCTCGCCCAGGCCGTCCGCAACGGCCTCGGCGACCGCGCCGGCACCTGCATCGACCCGAAGACGCAGATCGTGGAGGGGAAGACGGTCTGCCTGGTGAGCTGCCAGCGGAGCCCCGAGCCGGTGTACCTGCGCTGGAAAGGCCTGGAAAAAGCGGCCGAGGGTGACCTCTACGTCAGAAGCGGACCGGGCACGGTGCGGCTCGATGCCGTGGACACGGCGGCGTACGTCGCCACTCGATTCGGAGCGCCATAGCCATGACCCAGACTCCGGCAGTCGCACCGCTGCGAGGGTCTCAGCGAGAGGGCATCATTATGAGGCCGGTCCAGCCCAGCTCCCGCAAGTCATCGACCAGCCAGTTGTGTGCCAAGTCTGTCGCCGGGCGGGCACCGTCAATAGCGGCGTGAGAACGTGAGACAATAGGCATCAACGGCTCGTCCGAACCCGGTCGGGGCTCCGCGACGTTACGTTCGTCTCGACGCCAGTCGGTCAAACGTTCGAAATCGTCGGGAGAAACCCAACGCAGAACCACGGCCGACGGTTCACTGGATGACCTGACTCGGGTCGTCAAATGAAGAAGCGGCGCCCCTTCGAAGTTAGGACGTTGTGATCGCGTCAAGATGCCCTCAAGAGTCACAGGCAACAGGCAATTCAACCGTAGCCGGTCACGAAAACGGTCGAACCAACGGGCCACCATGTCCTGGTAGATTCGCAACGCGGCCGAATAAATCGCTTCCGCTCGCTGCAATAAGCGCTCGTCGCTGTAGAAGTTCCACACATACGCCTTTTGGCCCTGCTCCCAGGGTATGCGGTCACAGTGGGGCCAAGGATCGGCGATGACGCGGTCCCCATTCTCCTCGAGAGCCGACAGGTAATCGGCAGTCAGTTGGAACTCTTCTATCGAAAAATCAATATGGCCAAGACTGACGCACGTTACATGGGCCGTTAGCCGGCGACGAACCATCCGAACAAGCGGAGCAACTTCCTGAAGAGGAATGGCATCGGGCGATAGAGTCCCCCGATTCATGACGGCGCAGCCGAGAACCCAGGCCAGTTCTGCAACCGCATCCCTGGACGGCAACGCAAAGCACCTCTTCTCCAGCATTTTATCAAGCGATGCAACGAGGCCCTTCTTGGCCGCCGTCCAGTGCCAGCCATACGAAAGAGGCGTCGACTCCAAGTGCACAGTGGGCCAGTCTTGTCGGAACTGGGCTTGGGTTGACCGGCTCAACTCAACGACATTCGGCAAGGCTCGCGACCCGACATGCCAAGACCTCACAATTGCGTTGGACTCGGCGCGAATGCCGAGCGTTGCGGTCTGGCCGCTAGGTGAGACCGGTCCTATGGCAAAGAACAAGTCACCCAAACCCCGGTTCCAGGCATCCATAGCCCGCCAGAGGAGCCGTCCAGCTTCAGCGGGAGCAGCGGCATGTGCGCGCAACCGACCGAGGTCCGGAGTGCGCCCATACACGTCAGACATTACGAGGCTGGCCAAGGCTGGATCGGAGCCGGCCAGTCTCTCGAGAAGCGCTTCGGCCATTTCGGTGTTTTCCGAGTCAACAACCAAGCCAAACGAAGTCGCCCAGCGATCAGATGCCGGCAATATGTCGTCCAAAGGAACGGATTCTTCGATAATTGCCCGGGCCGCGTACCATTCTCGGAAGATCGGGAGAGTGAAGTCGAGTTCTTGCTCACGCTCATCAACGAGAAGGGAGTCTACCAGAAGTCTGTGATCTGATGACTTGAAGCTTAGCTTAGATATAGGTACTCGCTTGCCGCTGGTTATGGCAATGACCGCCAACCTCTGCAGCAGGGTGTTTATGGTGTCAGTTTCGAGACAGTGATCTCGGAGCGCATCCTGCGCTACGTATTGAAGGAGGTGTAGTGGCTTCTGGACGTTGAGATCGCCGTGGTGACGTAAGTAGCAGCCAATAAGGACGGCAAAAAGAGGGCGGTCAGCGACGTGCTGTATAGATTCGGGCAAATCGATGATCTGCCCGACTGATGGCGGCCGACCGGCGATAGTTGTTATGAGGCGTTGTGTGCTATCGACATCAAGGGGCGGTATGTATATCGAGTCGTGGGGGATGTTCAGCCCCGGTAGCGGTTTGCTGGTGGCAAGAACACGACAACGGGCGTAGGCGTCGGTGAACGCGTGGAGTTGGACTAGTAGACGGTTGGCCTTGGAGACGCCGAGTTCGTCGAGACCATCTATGATTACGAGAACGTCTTGGCGAAAAGGCCGAACAATGCCAGCGGTCGCTTGGGAAACGTAGGCGGCAAAGTCTTCGGGTAGGTCTCGGGCATTCACAAATATGGGAAAAGGCGCGCTTGGATCTTTGAGAGCGCGATCGATTGCCAGTTGGAAGAGGCGGGCGGCGGCAAGGCTCTTGCCGGAACCGAGATGGCCAAGGAGCATGCGGAACGGCCCATCGAGGGGTGGTGGAGTGTAGCCGATGGCCGGGTCGCGGGCGAGCTGGGTCGCAAGGTCTGGTCGGACGCGCAACGTTATCCAGGACTGCTTGCACGTAGCAATGGAGTATTGACGTGATTCGAGTAGCGATTGGCGCCGTAACGGGGGCGCGGGGCGCCGGAAGGCGCTGACGAGCTCATCAGTGATGGCCGCTTGAATATGGGGGGCGAGCGCGGGCAGGTCAGGGATGTCGTGCCACTTGGCGTAGTCGGACACCTGAGTGATTAGTTTGTGAGTGGCGTCGTCGCGGGCGGTGGCGGGGAAGCGGAAGGCGAGTAGTGGTTGACCAGCGGCTAGGCACGTCTGAATCTCTTCGACAACCGGGTGTGTTGTTTCGGCCCCGATGAGCCAGATAACGAGATCGGCCTCGGCGACTTTCTGCAGGTAGAGATCCCTTGGGGGGCGCGAACTGGGGGGAGTGTGCTCGAAGGCCCAAGGTTCGGTCGCTGGAAGGTCGGCAATAGTGCGGACGGCGGTGTCGCGGGCGGACTGCAGGGGTTGGGTGACGCTGCTGATGAAGACGAGGAGAGGTCGTTCGTTTCGGAGCACGGGGTCGCTGGGCGACATCTCCTCGGCAATCAGCGCCTGAGCCCGTTCCTCGACCCTCTTCCGGCGCGCCGAAGGCAATCGGACCATTCTTTGCGTCAACGTGGTCATCTCGTCCTCCTCGCGGCCCTTAGATGGTCGAGGTGGCGGTCGAAGCGTTCGTCCGCTTTGGCGATCAGCCGTCGGTAGAACCGTCGCTCGGCGACTCCAGACTTGTCGGCGGCGACCAGAAGGACGGCCTTGCGCTCGGGATCGAAGGCAAAAGCGATCCGCCAGACGCCGCCGTCGGCCGCGAAGCGAAGCTCCTTCATGTTGTCGTGGCGCGTCCCGTTGAGGGTGTCGGCTCGCGGACGGCCCAGCGTCGGTCCGAACGCCTCGAGGAGCTTGGCGTGCGCGAGCAATTCGTCCTGCACCTCGGGCACCAGGGCGTCAAACTCCGGATCGAAGTCCGGATGGAAGACGACTTCCCAGGCCACGCGATCAATATGACGCGGGAAACACGTGGCGTCAAGGGCATGGCGGCGGATGACGGGCTGAGCGGTAGTGGGCGGCGTCGGTGGAGATGACGCGCCGCGTGGCGGTGGGGGGTGGTCCGCTGGGGCCGTACCTGCGGTCGCAGCGATACTGTCTTCGGGGCGGGGCGCATGTGGCGGACGCGGACCTGCCGGCGGACAACTTGGTGTCGGCGGTCATCGATCTGGGAACGCGCGCGACGGGGTGGGTCTGCGCGAGGCACGGCAGGCGCCGAGCGACGTTCGGCAGGCGCAGGGGGGGACGACGACGTGACACAGGGCGCTCGTGACGTGGCTGTCCTTGGCGGTGGGGGTCGCGGGGCCGTTGCCGGCGGGTGATGGGGACCCGCTGGCGGAGTTGCAGGAGACGGAGACGATGGGGGAAGAGAACGTGGGGGATGGACCGGCGAATGGCTTGAGCAGGGCATCGAACAGGGCCGCGGCCAAGGCAACGAAGGGCCGCCACGAAGATTGGGCGCTGCTCTGCGTTAGCGCCGAGGGAAGTTCGATGACGGGCCGGGGAGGGGCTGGTCGCGGCCCGAGTCGGCGTCACCGACCCGGACTGCCTCGCGCGAGTTGGAGACTGGATCATCGAGTGCGCCGCGGCGTCAGAGCTGCTCGCCCGCGTCCTCGGCGACAACGGTCGGGCGGTTGAGGCCCCGGTGGCACGGACCCGTCGGCGGCGCGTCCTCGGGGTCGAAGGCGGTGACGCCACCGCGACCTGTGAAGAGATCTTCGACGTCGAGGCATGGGAGTCGTTCGGCCTCCAGCATGCCAGGCGCGGCGGCGCATCACCGACGACCCCGATTTCGGCCGGGCCCTCAAGAACCACCTCTTCGACGACTACATCCGGCGGCACCGGCGCGTCGAGGAGCTGCTGAAGCTGCAGGAGTCGAAGACGCTCGAGTTCAAGTCGAGCCTGCGCTGGAACCTCGCGGAGGACCGCAAGGACGACCGCCACGTGACCCACGCCGCCCTCAAGACCATCGCCGCGTTCCTCAACACCGAGGGCGGCGACCTCCTGATCGGCGTCGCCGACGACCGCACCGTGCTCGGCATCGACCACGACCGCCTGGAGAGCGACGACAAGTTCATGCGCCACCTCGCCCAGGCCGTCCGCAACGGCCTCGGCGACCGCGCCGGCACCTGCATCTCGTCGAGGGGAAGACGGTCTGCCTGGTGAGCTGCCAACGGAGCCCGGAGCCGGTGTACCTGCGCTGGAAGGGCCTGGAGAAGGCGGCCGAGGGTGACCTCTACGTACGAAGCGGTCCAGGCACGGTCCGGCTCGATGCCGGGGATGTCGGCAAGTACGTCGCGACACGATTCGGCTCGCGATGACGCTCACCACAGCGTCGGCTGGCGGGCCGGTCCTTGGGCTGTCATCGCGTGCGCCTTGCGGGATGAGGCAAAGGCGCCGCCGCCGGCTGGCTGGCAGATCCTCTTCGTGGCGCCTGGCCGCGGTGGCGCTCGCGCTTCTCTGCCTCCAGCTCGTCGACGAGTTGGGCGGTCATCGCAGCGACGCGGGCCTTGCGCTCCGGCGACCAGTCCTTCGTCAACTCGCTGAATGGCCGGTGCTTCATGGCTGTCCTCCTGCTCCTCGTCGACTCATCGGCTCCGGCTCGCACCACGTCTTGGCTCCAGCAGGCCCTCGCTGCGGATCTGGCGCAGGTACTCATCATAAATCGAGTCCGCCCGTCGCACGTACTCCTGGTAGAACCGTTCCTGCTCCGTCTTGCGGCCGCCGGTCAGCAGGATCGCTGTCCGTCGCGGGTCGAAAGCGTAGAAGATTCTGATCGCCCGCCCGGTCGTCGTCACTCGAAGCTCCCGCATGTGGCTGTGTCGCGACGTCTTGACCTGCGACGACCTGGGGTACCCCCAGTGCCGTGCCTTCTCTGCGCAGAAGGTTCACCATGGCGCGGAGCCGCTCCTGCTCCACCACGGTGAGCCTGTTCCACCAGGACTCGAACTCCCCCGTGTACTCGACGTGGACCTCACGCCCCATCCGAGCCTCCGCCGTACACGGCGTCACGTTTCCATACCCTATGCAGAGCTCTGCATAGGGTATGCTATGCGGAGTTCCGGACTATGCGGAGTCGGTTGAGGGCTTGCTCTCAAGTACCTGTCAAAACGAGGGTTACGTGAGCTGACCGGTTGGGGGTACTCCGCATAGTTGGGATGCTCTGTCCGGCCTGATTGGCCGGAAAGGAGCATTCCATGACCGTTCACGGCTCGTGGACCGTCGACCGCCTCGTCGACGCGTACACGCACCACCAACGACGTACGCGCGGTTTGCGCCCTCAGACGTTACGCTACCGCGCTTGGTTCGCCCGGACGCTCGTCCGGGCCGCTCTTGGCGCGGACCCGATCGACCCCAGCCGCCTGACGCCGGCCGCCGTGGTGGTGTTCATCACGTCGTTGCGGCACCGGTTCTCCCCCGCGTCGATGCAGACCGCGCGGTCATCGTTGCGGTCGTTCTTCCGGTTCCTGCGCGTCGAGGGATTCTGCAACGACGCACTCGAAGCGGCTCTCCCGACCGTTGCCCATTGGCGGCTTGCGACGCTCCCTCGTTCCCTGACCGAGCAGCAGCTCGAGCAAGTGCTCGCGTCGTTCGACCCGTCCACCCCGTACGGACAACGCGACCAGGCAATCGTGCAGTGCCTGGCGACCTTGGGGCTGCGGCCCGGCGAGGTGGCCGGCCTTTGTCTGGACGACATCGACTGGCGCGGCGGCACCCTGCAGATACGCACCCGAAAGAACCGTCGAGGCGCCGTGCTGCCACTGCCCCGCGTGGTGGGACAGGCGCTGGTCGGCTATCTGAGCGGGGAGCGTCCGGCGACCGACGAACGCCGGGTGTTCGTCGAGCACCTGGGAGATCGTCGCGGCAAGCCGCTCTCGAGCCCTGCCGTCTCGCGTGTCGCGACACGCGCGGTTCGCCGGGCAGGAGTCGACGCGCCGCACGCCGGCGCCAACGTCTTCCGGCACACGGTAGCCAGCCGCATGGTGCGAGAGGGGGCCAGCCTCAAGGAGGTCGCTGACGTGCTCGGCCATCGCAGCCTCGACACCACGACGGTCTACGCCAAGCTCGACCTGCCGCGGTTGCGTGAGGTCGCGCTTCCCTGGCCGGAGGTGCTCCGATGACACCTCCAAGCTTCCATCACCTGGTCGACGAGTACCTCACCGCGCGCCGCGGACTGGGTTTCGGCCTCGAAACGGATGAGTGGTTCCTGCGGGACTTCGCCAGCCATGCAGAGCGGATCGGACACAGCGGGCCCGTGACAATCGAGCTCGCAGTCCAGTGGGCACTATCCTCACGCTCGACCAATCCGGCGCAGGCTGCACGTCGACTGACGATCGTGCGGCAGTTCACCCGGTACCGCGCACTCGTCGATCCGGCCACCGAAGTGCCGCCGGTCGGGCTCCTGGGACGCGACTCCAGGCGCCGCTCGACGCCCCACATCTACACCGAGGCGGAGGTCGCCGCGCTCCTGCAGCAGGCACGCTGCTTGCTGCCCCGAGGCGGGTTGCGACCCGCCACCTATGTCGCGTTCTTCGCCCTGCTGGCGTCGACCGGCCTGCGGCTGTCCGAGGCCCGCCGTCTGACGACCGACGACGCCGACCTCGTCAACGGCATCCTGACCATCAGCGAGACCAAGTTCCGCAAGTCCCGACTCGTCCCGCTCCATCCGACTACGACCCGGGCACTGCGTCGCTACGCCGACCGCCGTGACGCGTGTCTTGCTGCACCCCGGTCCGCGTACTTCTTCCGCACCGAGCACTCACCCCGGCTCACGCGCGCCGTGGTGGAGGCGACGTTCCGCGGGATCAGGCGGTGTCTCGACTGGACTGCGGAAGGGCGTGCGCGACAACCGCGCATCCACGACCTGCGCCACACCTTCGTCGTTCGCCGGCTGCTGCGCTGGCACCAGGAAGGTGCAGATGTAGATCGCAAAGTCCTGGCTCTCGCAACCTACCTCGGCCACACCGGGGTCGCCCACACCTACTGGTACTGCACCGCCGTTCCCGAGTTGCTCGCCAGCACCGGGCAGCGTTTCGAACGCTTCGCCCACCGAGCGTCGGAGCGCCCGTCATGACCTCCGTCGAGCGGGCGTTCCCCGCACTCCTGCAAGAGTTCTTCCACCGGCGCCTCATCGCGCAACGGGGCGCCAGCACGCACACAATCGCCAGCTACCGCGACACCTTCACGTTGTTCCTCGGGTACGCCGCAGAGCGCACCGGACGCACCCCCTCGGCGCTGACCCTCTCGGATCTCGACGCGCCCGTGGTCCTCGGCTTCCTCGACCATCTCGAAACCGAACGCGGCAATTCTGCGCGCACCCGCAACCTCCGGCTCACCGCCATACGGTCCTTCATGCGCTACGCCTCGCTGCGCGAGCCATCCCTGCTGCCCGTCGCGCAACGCGTCCTCGCGATTCCCGTCAAGCGCTTCGACCGGTCCGTCCTCGGCTACCTGTCCCGCGACGAGATCACCGCGATCATCGACGCACCCGACCGGTCCACCTGGAGCGGACAGCGCGACGCCGTCCTCTTCGCCGTGCTCTACAACACCGGCGCCCGGGTCTCCGAGATCACCCGTCTGCACGTTGCCGACGTGCTTCTCGACCGAGCGTCCTCGCTGCTTCTGCACGGCAAGGGACGCAAGGAGCGGGTCATCCCGCTCTGGAAGAGCACCGCAGCGCAACTGCGGAGGTGGCTTCCCCGAATCAATGGAAACCCCGACGCCCCCGTGTTTCCCAATCGCGCGGGCAAGCCCCTGTCGCGCTCCGGGGTCGAACATCAACTGCGCGGCGCCTGCCGAAAGGCCTCGGAGCGTCACCCATCGCTCACGACGCGGCGCATCTCGCCCCACACACTGCGCCACACGACCGCGATGCATCTGCTTCAGTCCGGAGTCGACATCACCGTCATCGCCCTCTGGCTCGGCCATGAGCACACCGCCACCACCCACCAGTACGTCGAAGCCGACCTCGCCATGAAGGAGGCGGCGCTCCGGTGCGTCGACGATCCCGCACCCCAACCGCTCCGCTTCACGGCCGGCGATCGGCTCCTCGACTTCCTGGAAGCCCTCTGACTATGCGGAGTACCGCTCCACGCGATCGGCTCCGTCCACGCGGTCCCCCGGGCCAACTCTGCATAGTCCGGAACTCCGCATAGCATGCCGCTCACTTCTCGACCCGCTGCCGGGCACGGTTCTGCGGTGCAAGTTCCGGGCGGCGTTGAGGCCGACGGGTGGGAGTGAATCGGGCTGGGGAGCAGGGCCGGTCGGCGGGCATCAGGTCAAGGCTGGCCGGTGGCGCGGTGAGGGGAACGTCTCGCAGACGTTCCTGCAAGGTGTCGGGGATGCCGGGCTTGGTGCCGGTGCCGAGCTCGGCGAGCAGGCCGCCATCTCGGGCCGGCTCTGGCGCTGACACGACTGCTGCGAGCGCGACGCCTTCAAGCGCCGAGTCCGGAAGCTGGAGCCGGCCCGACCGCGCGGGGGCGCCGGCAACATCCCAGGCCACCATTCGGCGCGCGCTCTCACTTCGCGCCCAGCCGGCAAGGAGCCGCGTTGCCCTCAGACCTGTTCATGGACTATATTCAGTCCCATCGAGGTGCTGCATGTCACTGTCGGAGCAGATCAAGCCGATCAGCTACCTGAAGGCCCACGGCGCCGAGATCCTCCGTACGATCGGGGACCGGCCCGAGCCCTTGATCATCACTCAGAACGGCGAAGCCAAGGCTGTCGTGCTGGACATCGACAGCTACGAGCGGATGCAGGACAGCGTGGCCCTGCTCAAGATGCTGGCGCTGGGCAACCGTCAGATCGAGGCCGGCCAGGTGCAGCCCGCCGACAGGGTCGTTGCGCGGCTTCGAGACCGGCGGCGGGCTGACTGAATGCCCTTCGCGGTCCAGTTGACGGATGACGCCGCCTGCGACCTAACGCTGACCAGCCGCCTCGGCCATCACCAGTTCTGCCGGACCCGCCAACCCCATGGCCTTGCGGATCGCCCCGAGCGCGCCCATGTGGTACGCCTCGTGGAACATGAAGAACGCGACGGCGTCGAGGACCGGGCGGCCGGCGTGGGGGCCATCCTCGACAGCGTTGCGGACCGTCGCTTCGCTGGCGCCTTCGAGCGCCGCCTGGAGATCCGTTTCGATGTCCTTCCAAAGCCGCCGAAACTCGGCCACGGTGGGGTAGTCCGCCCGGTCGGTCGCACTCGACGTGGCGAACGCGACGGTGAAAGGACTCGCCCTCGGAGCGCCGAGCAGCCCAATCAACTGGCAGCGATAGTCCAGCATGTGCCCCACTTCCCAGGCAATCGACGGCCCATCGCCTTCTCGTGTCCGCCAGCGCGCCAGCTCGTCCGTGAGGTCGCCGAGGACGAGCGGAATCAGCATGTTGGTGGTGGCGAGGCAGCCTGCAACGGGTTCGAGTGACGGGGTCATCTGCCAATCTCCCGGAATGGCCGGTTCATGTCTTCTTCCGCGGCTGCGCGCAACTGCTCGTATCATCGCGGCGGATCACGACGTAGTTCTCGCCGGCCAAGGTCAGGGTCTGCGGCGCGGTACTCATCGGTACGCCTCCCGTGCCGCTTCTACGTGGACTATCGTGTCACGAGGCGAGCCGCACTTCCAGACGGTCCGACGGAGGCGGGATGTACGATCGTAGGCTGACCCTGATGCCCTATAGGGTGCCACTCCGAGAGCGCTTGGCCGTCGGCCCCGCTGAAGGAGGTCTCATGAGCAGCCGTCTCATCTCCCGCCGTCTCGCGATCTCGGCCTGCATCGCGGCTTTGTTCGCCTCGTCCCCCCTCCCGGGTCAGGAGCACCCGCACCGGCTCGTCCTGCTCGGGACCGGCGGCGGACCGGCGGTCAAGGCGTCCCGCGCCCAGCCGGCGAACGCGGTGGTGGTGAACGGCGCCGTCTACGTGGTGGACGCCGGCGACGGCGTCGCGAGGCAGATGGCCCTCGCGGGGCTGCGGGTCGTTGACCTCCGGGCCGTCTTCATCACCCATCACCACTCCGACCACAACGCCGACTACGGCACGCTGCTGCTGCGGGCCTGGGCCAGCGGCCTGCGGCGGCCGGTGGCGACCTACGGTCCGCCCCCGCTGGAGCAGATCACCCGGTCGTATCTGGAGTACGTGGACTGGGACGTCCGGCTGCGCGTCGAGGACGAGGGCCGGCCGGTGCTGGGAGACCTGATTCAGGCCCACGACATCGCCGGCGACGGGGTCATCTACCGGGACGAAAACGTGGTCGTGACCGCCGCCGAGGTCCCGCACGGGGCGGCCGCGCCCAGCTACGCCTACCGCATCGACACGGCCGGCGGCTCGGTCGTGTTCTCGGGCGACACGACGATGAGCGACGCGCTCGTCGAGCTCGCGACGGGGGCCGATGTCCTGGTGCACGAGGTCGTCAGCGTCGAGGGCGCCCGCGTCATCGGGGAACGCCTCGACCCGGGCAACGAGGCGCTCGTGCGTCACATCATCGAGGCCCACACGCCGCCCGGAGACGTCGGGCGGGTCGCGGCGCGGGCCGGCGTGGAACGGCTCGTACTCACGCACTTCGTGCCGTCGGGCCTTCCCGAGTTCGACCGGCCGGAGCTCTGGCGCGAGGCCGTCCGCCCTCACTTCGCGGGCGAGATCATCGTCGGCCGCGACCTCCTGGAGATCGCCTTCTGACCCCGTCGCCCGGCATCGATTGCAGGTCCAGGCCCATCGAACTGCCAGACAGGTCGATCCCGCAGCGGCGGCGCGACAATTTCGCGCCGCCGCCTTCAAATTGCCCGATGTGTGGATTCCGCGCCGGCTGGATCCCGAGTTGCGGCGTCGGCCATCGGCCCGTTCCGGGAGAACCACGTGGTGGGCCAGTGCATCCGCCACCGCGACTGGTTCGCGCCGGCCGTGCAGATCTGGTTCTGGCAGGATCTACGGCGTTACGTCCCAGGGCCGTTCCCAGGGGCGGAGCGGACGCCGGCGGGCGATGAGCGGCAGGTCCTGCCGTTGCAATTCCAGGAGGATGCGCACCTTCTCCTGCAGCGGCGCCGCGGCCTGTGCCCGGTGCCAGGCCCGCTTTCGTTCCAAGAGGGCCTTCACTTCCTCCGGCATCTGATCAGGCATCGTCCGGGACCTCCGCCGCGATGGCGTGGGTGGCCAGGATTTGTCGCAGCCGCTCCCGGTCCACGGCGCTCGCCTCCAGGAGTTGCCAGGCCCTCTCGCGCCAGCGAGCGCGGCCGGCCTGCAGAGCAAGGGCGACCAGGTGGTCGGCGTCCACGACGCGGACCGGGACGCCGGGGTAGTCGTGCACCCGTGCGGTCGCGAGCGCGGCTTCCACCAGGGCATTGTAGGCAGGCAGGAGCTGGACAGGGACGCCTGCGATCGGCAGGTGCTCGGCCTGCAGGCCAAACCCCTGCTCTCGCGCCCACTCATGAACCCGCGACAAGGGCGCCAGCAGATCCTTGCCGGCCGGTTCGAGGGTGACGAACACATCCAGAGCGTAGGTGCGGGTCGGCTCGGCGTAGAAGAGGACGGCGGTCGCGTCGCCGACCGCGTACTGCGCCACGATGCCCTCGTCGCGCATCCGGTTCAACACGCGGAAGACGTCGGCCAGAGAATTCATCGGGCGCAGACTTCCCGGCTCACATCAGCCCGACGAGCCAGAGCGACAGGGACGGCACCCCGATCAGCAGCAGCAGGCGCAGGATGTCGGCGATCCAGAAGGGCACGACCCCGCGGAAGATCGTGTTCAACGGCACGTCGGGCAGGACGTTGCGCAGGACGAACACGTTGAGGCCGACCGGCGGGGTGATGAGGCTGATCTCGGTCGCGACCACGACCACGATGCCGAACCAGATGAGGGCGGCGTCGGGGGTCGCCAGGGCCGTCGACGCGAAGTCGAGCTCGTACATCAGCGGGGCGAAGACGGGGACGGTCAGCAGGATCATCGACAGGCTCTCGAGCACGCAGCCCAGGGCCAGGTAGATCAGGACGATGCCGGCCATCACGACCCAGGCGTTCACCCCGAGAGACGCGATCCACGCGCCCAGGGCCTCGGGCAGCCCCGCGAAGTTGATGAAGTTCGAGAAGATCTCCGCGCCGATGAGGATCGCGAAGATCATCGCGGTGGTCCGGGCGGTCTGGACGCACGCGTCGAACAGTTGACGGGCCGTCACCCCGCCCGCCGCCACCGTGATGCACAGGGCGGCGCCCGCGCCGACCCCCGCCGCCTCGGTGGGCGTGAAGAGGCCGCCGTAGATGCCGGTCAGGATGAGGACGAACAGCGCGGCCACGGCCACGACCCCGAAGCGCTCGCGGCGCGAGAACGGCTCGCGGTGCTCGGTGCGCGGCGCCGCGGCGGGGTCGAGGCGGACGACCACGGCCACGGCGGCGACGTAGAACACGACGCCCACGATGCCCGGCACTACCCCCGCGATGAAGAGGCGGCCGATGTCGCTCTCGGTCAGCAGCCCGTAGACGATGAGGATGACGCTGGGTGGAATGAGGATGCCCAGCGTGCCCCCCGCCGCGATCGAGCCGGTGGCGAGGCTGTCGGCGTAGCCGTAGCGCCGCATGGAGGGCATGGCCACCTTCGACATCGTGGCGGCGGTGGCGAGCGACGAGCCGCAGACGGCGCTGAACCCGCCGCAGGCGACCACCGAGGCCATGGCGAGCCCGCCCCGCACCCGCCCGAGCAGGGCGTTGGCGGCGGCGTACAGGCCATGGCTCACGCCCGAGATGGTCAGCAGGTTGCCCATCAGGATGAACAGCGGCACGACCGACAGCGAGTAGGAGAGGCCGGTCTCGAAGGCGACGTTCCCGACCATCGCCCAGGCCGCGGGCCAGCTTCGGAGCATGGCGAAGCCGACGGCGCCGACGGCGGCCATCGCGAACGCGATGGGCACCCGCAGGAAGACCAGCGCGAGCAGCGCCGCGAATCCCAGCAGCGCCGCGGTCACGAGGCGCTCCGAGCCGGCCTGTCAGGTCGACGCCCTGGGCCGCGTTGACGTTGGACGAACGGGGATGCGGTCACGAGGCGCTCCGCGCGGGCGGCGCCGCGAGCCTCGCGACGGCCAGGAGGCCGCTGAGCGCGGCCATGCCGGCTGCGAACCAGCCGAGCGGCGCCAGCGGCACGAGGAGCGCGTCGGTCGCCGCCTCGTCGTCGGCGAGGCGCGCGCTGTAGACCACGAGCCGCCACGCGATCACCCACAGCGCGGCCGCCGACGCGAGGCCGCCGAGCCACGCCAGCGCGGTGCGGACGCGCGGCGGCGAGACGTCGTGGAGCGCGTCGACGACGACGTGCTCGCCCGTCATCGTCGCGAGCGGCAGGGCCGCGAAGACGAGCGCCCCCAGCATCAGCTCGGTGAGCTCGAAGGCGCCGGGCAAGGGGGCGGTGAGGACATAGCGGCCGACGACGTCGACGACGGTGAGGGCCACGAGGCCCATCAGCAGGAACGCGCAGCACCCGCCGAGCCCGAGATCGAGAGCGCGGAGCAGCGGGGTCCTGGCGGAAGGCACGGCGCTACCTGCCCATGCCCGCGCCGCTGCGCAGGGCGGCGAGCGCGGCCCGGCCGTCATGACCGCGGGCCCCCACCCTCGTCGTCCACCGGGCCTCGTGCTCCCGCGCGAGCGACCGGATGGCGTCGAGCATGGGGGGCGGCGCGTCGTAGATGTCGATGCCCGCCGCGCGGATCGCCTCGATGGCCTGCGCGTCGGCGTCGTTCCACGCGCGGCCCACCAGGTCGGCGAGGGCCTCGCCCGAGACGGCCTCGATGGCGGCCCGGTCCCGCGCCGAGATCTTCCGCCACGCGGCCTGGTTGGCGACCACGTACCAGGTGGTGTTGTAGATGCCCCCGGGCACGCGCATGGCGTACCGGAGGTGGGGCGTCAGGCGGAACGCCGTCGACGCCTCGTAGGTCATGGTGAGGCCGTCGATGACGCCGCGCGAGAGCTTCTGGTAGACGTCGCCGCTGTCCATGAACAGGGTCGTCGCGCCGAGCCCGTCCATGAGGTCGGCGACGTAGCCGCCGGGGGTGCGTATCTTCAGCCCCGCGAGGTCGGCGGGGCGCTCGATGCGCCGGACGTTGTTGTAGAGGATGCCGGGGCCGTGCACGAAGAGGCCCAACAGCTTGACGCCCTCGTGCTCGGCCTGGGCGTCGAGCCGCCCGGTGTACACCCGCCAGAACGCCCGCGAGCCCGCCGCCGCGTCGTCGCCGATGAACGAGAACTGGGCGAACCGCGACCGCGGGAACCGGTTGTCGCGGGTGAACGAGTGCAGGCCGTAGGTCAGGTCGGCGATGCCGTCGACGGCCAGGTAGTAGTGCGACGGCGGCGAGCCCAGCGGCCTCGCCAACAGACGCACCGTCACCCGGCCCTCGGTCACCTTCTCGATCTGCTCGATCCAGGGCACGAACGCGTTGGCGACGATGGGGTGCCGCGGCGGGAGCCACGACGACATCACCAGCTCGGTCCGGGCGCTCGCGGTGGAGCTCTGCGTTGCGGCGAATGCGGCGGGGCCTTGTGCGACGGACTCCTGGGCGTGGGCCACCGCTGGGGCGGCCAGGGCGCCCGCGGTGACCCCTCGCGTTGTACCGAATGCAGCGGGGCCCTTCGCCTCGGGCTCCCGAGTGCCGGCTGTCGCCACGACGGTGAGGATGGCCACGAGCATCAGCGGGGCCACCCGCCTCCAGCGACGCAGCTTCGTGCGGTCGCGATCGCCCGTGGACGCCATCGTGCCTTTGCCGGTGCGCCGGCTCACTTGTCGAACTCCTTCCGGTGCATCCAGGCCGCGTGCTGCGGCGCGCGCCTGGTCTCGGACCACTCGCGGAGCATATCCCACTTCACGGCGTCCAGCCTGGCCAGCAGCGCCTCCTCCTCCGGGTCGGGGCACGCGAGCTCGATACGGTGTCCGTTGGGGTCGAAGAAGTAGATCGAGTGGAAGATGGTGTGGTCGGTCACCCCGAGCACGTCGACGCCGTTGGCCTCGAGCTGCGCCCTGAACCCGAGCAGGGTCTCGCGGTCCTTCACCTTGAAGGCGATGTGCTGGACCCACTCCGGCGTGTTGGGGTCGCGCCCCATCTCGGGCTTCGTGGGCAACTCGAAGAAGGCGAGCACGTTGCCCTGCCCGGCGTCGAGAAAGACGTGCATGTAGGGGTCGGGCTCGTGCGTGGACGGGACGCGGTCCTCGGCGATGGCCAGCACGAAGTCCATGTTGAGGTTCTTCACGTACCAGTCGACGGTCTCCTTGGCGTCCCGGCAACGGTAGGCCACGTGGTGGATCCGTTCGAGCTTCATCTCGGTCCTCTCTCGGTCAGGAATCGCCTCCGGCAGCCCGTGGCGAAAGCCCTGCTGCATTCGAGTGGCGATGCATCCCGCCTGAGCCCGGCAAGCGTCGCCTTCGGCTCCGTTCTCCGCCCAGCGATGCCGGCCGGGAGCCTGCGCCGTGACCGCCGCGCCCGGGTTGCGTCGTTCGTCGGCTGCATATGCCCAGTATGCGCCCTTCTCACGCCCGGTCAGTCGGGCACCTCGTCGTTCCCGCCGTCGCGGCCGGTCGGCGACGCGGCGGCGCGGAACGCCTCGCGCAGGACCTGTCGGTCGCCGATATGGTTGGCGAGAATCAGCACGAGGCGGGCGGTGATCGCATCGCTCTCGTCCTTGGACCGGCCTTCGTGCAGCGACAGCAGCTCCTCGTAGAAGCCGTCCGGATCGTCGAGGTTCGGCCCGGTGCGCAGCCTGGTCATGCCGGGCTCCTGATTGGCCGGGGCCCGGTCGCGGCCGCCGCCGGCGTTCGGTCGGTGCGCAGCCTGGTCATGCCGGGTGCCCCACTGCCACCCGCAGCGCGCGCGCGACCGCCGCCTCGTCGAACGACGCCCAGCGTGCGGCGACGTGCTGGTCGGGACGGAACAGGTAGACCGCCGAGGCCGCGTCGCCCAGGTACCGCTCGCGCAACGCGTCCGAGCCCGCCGCCGCGGCGTCCACGCGCAGCCCGTCGACCGGCAGCCCGTCGACGTCGAGTCGCGCGGGCGCGGGGGTGTCGACGGCCATGAGCCGGAAGCGGCCGCCGAGGGCGTCGACGAGCCAGCCGTCCCCCAGCGGGGCGTCCGAGGCCGGGGCGCCGGGACGCGTCCGCCGCGGCAGGGCGGGGTGGTCGGGGCCGTTCAGCGGCGATCCGTCGTGCACGCACGGCACCGACAGGCGGCCCGAGTTGACGAGGGGCCGGGCGAACGGCAGGCCCTCGGACAGGTCGAGCACGGCGTCGCGGAAGAGGCGGCTCGTCTCCGACTTGGGGGTGATGAAGTCGGTCGATCGCGTCGAGGCGAGGAGGTTCTCGTCGGCGGCCTGGACGCGCTCGTGGTCGTAGCTGTCGAGGAGGCGCTCGGGCGCTCGCCCCTCGATCACCAGCTTGAGCTTCCAGCAGAGGTTGTCGGTGTCCTGGAAGCCGCTGTTGGCGCCGCGCGCCCCGAACGGCGACACCTGGTGGGCCGAGTCGCCGGCGAAGATGACGCGGCCGTGCCGGAACCTCTCCATGCGGCGGCACTGGAAGGTGTAGACCGACACCCACTCGAGCTCGAAGCGCACGTCGGGGCCCAGCATCGCCCGCAGCCGGGGGACGACGTTCTCGGGCCGCTGCTGCTCGTCGCGGTCGACGTCGCGGCCGAGCTGGAGGTCGATGCGCCAGACGTTGTCGGGCTGCTTGTGGAGCAGCGCCGACTGCCCCCGGTTGAACGGCGGGTCGAACCAGAACCACCGCTCGGTCGGAAAGTCGGCCTCCATGACGACGTCGGCGATGAGGAAGTTGTCTTCGAAGACCCGGCCGACGAAGTCGGCGCCGAGCATGCGCCGCACCGGCGAGCCGGCCCCGTCGCAGGCGAGCAGCCAGCCCGCCTCGAGACGGTACGCGCCGTCCGGAGTGCCGACCTCCACCCCCACCCCGTCGGGGCGCGGGTCGACGCCGACGACCTCGTGACGCCCCCGCAGCTCGATGGGCTTGCCGAGGCGTTCGAGGGCGCGCAGCCGCTCGACGAGGTACTGCTCGCAGTGGTACTGCTGCAGGTTGACGAAGGCCGGCCGCTTGTGCCCCGCCTCGGGCAGCAGGTCGAACCCGTAGACCTGCCGGCGGTCGAAGAAGACCTTGCCCTTGCTCCAGGTCACGCCCTTCTCCACGAGGCGGTCGCCGCACCCCAGCCGGTCGAGGATCTCCAGGGGCCGCTTGGCGAAGCAGATGGCGCGCGAGCCGCCGCTCACCCGGTCGTTGTCGTCGAGCACCACGACCGGCACGTCCTGCTGCGCGAGGTCGATGGCTGCGGCGAGCCCGATCGGACCCGCGCCGACCACCACGACGGGGTGGAACGCGACGGGGTCGGCGTCCTGGTCCGGCGACCGCCGGTAGGGATAGAGCGACGGGGGCTCGGATGCCGCGCCGGCGCTCGCGCTATCCATCGCCCTGCAGCTCGGCCCACATGCGCCGGTCGCGCTCGGCCGTCCAGATGCGCGGGGTGTCGATGTCGTGGGCCTCGTCGTAGGCGCGGGCCACGTTGAACGGGAGGCAGTGCTCGTAGATGGCGTAGTCCGAGAACCGTGAATCGCAGGCGGCGCGGCAGGCCTCGAACGCCTCCTTCAGGCTGCCCCCCCGCGCGGCGACCCGCGCCACCGGGCGGTACGTGCCGGCCACGAAATCGGCGGTCAGGTGGATCGCCTCGGCGACCTTGTCCGGCCCCACGAGGGCGTCCCCGCGGCCGGGCATCAGCGCGTCGGGCCTGAAGCCCTGGACCGCGGCCAGCGTCGCCGGCCAGTCGCCGAAGTGACCGTCGCCGCAGTAGCACGCGGACCGGTACTCGACGATGTCGCCGCTGAACATGACGCCCGCGTCGGGCACCCAGGCGACGATGTCGCCCGCCGTGTGGGCCCGTCCGAGCCACATCAGGTCGACGCGGCGGCGGCCGAGGTAGAGCGTCATGCGCCGGCGGAACGTGAGCGTCGGCCACGTCAGCCCGGGGATGGACCCGGCCGCCCGGAACAGCCGCGGGAAGCGCGCGTACTCGCTGTCCCAGTCCTCCTGCCCGCGCTCGCGGATCATCGCGCGGCAGGCCTCCGACGCGATGATCTCGCTCGCCCCGTAGGCCGAGGCGCCCAGCACCCGCACCGCGTGGTAGTGGCTCAGCGTGACGTACTTGATGGGCTTGTCGGTCACCCCGCGCACGCGGTCGATGACCTGCCGCGCCATCACCGGCGTGGCCTGCGTGTCGATCACCATCACCGAGTCGTCGCCGACGATGACCCCCGTGTTCGGGTCGCCCTCGGTGGTGTAGGTGTAGAGGTCCCGGGCGATCTCCGAGAAGGTGACCGTCTTCTCGGTCAGGTCGCCCGTGGACGCGAAGGCTCTGGGCACCGCGGATTCCTCTCTAGCCCGGCAGGGTCGGGGCCGGAAGCACCCTGCCGGTGCAGGCGCCGAAGCCGATGCGATGGCCGTCGCCCCGGGCCCACCCGCGCAGGGTCATCGTGTCGCCGTCCTCGACGAAGCTCCGGGTCTCTCCCGTGTCCAGGGTAATCGGGTCCTTTCCCCCCCAGCTCAGCTCCAGGAGCGACCCGAACTGTCCCCGCTCGGGGCCCGAGACCGTCCCCGACCCCAGCAGGTCGCCCACGTTCATCCGACAGCCGCCGACGGCGTGATGGGCGAGCTGCTGGGCCGACGAGTAGTACATGTGGCGGTAGTTGGTCCGCGAGATCGTCGTGGCCGCGTCCGCCCCCTCGGGCCGCATGTCCACCTCGAGCTCGATGTCGTACAGCATCGGGCCGGGTTCCTCCAGATAGGGCAGCAGCGGGCGCTCGCGGTCGGGTGCGGCCACCCGGAACGGCTCGAGCGCCGCCCGCGTGACGACCCACGGGCTGATGGACGTCGCGAACGCCTTGGCCTGGAAGGGGCCCAGCGGCTGGTACTCCCAGGCCTGAATGTCGCGCGCCGACCAGTCGTTGAGGAGCACGTAGCCGAAGATCATTTCGTCGGCCTCGGCCACGCTCACCGGTTGCCCCATCGGGTTGGAGGCCCCGACGACGGCGCCCAGCTCGAGCTCGATGTCGAGGCGGCGGCTCGGCCCGAAGCGCGGGCCGTCGGCGCCGGGGGCCTTGGTCTGACCGAGCGGCCGCCGCACGCCCGTCCCGCTCACCACGACCGTCGACGCGCGCCCGTTGTAGCCGATGGGGATGTGCAGCCAGTTGGGCGGCAGCGCGTTGTCGGGGTCGCGGAACATCGTCCCGACGTTGAACGCGTGCTGGCGGCACGCATAGAAGTCGGTGTAGCCGGCGACCGAGAACGGCAGCGCGAGCCGGACGTCGCGCCGCGGCACGAGCGCGCGCCCGCGCAGGGCGGCGTCGCGCTCCAGCCTCGGGTCGCCGGCCGCCGCCAGCAGCTCCGTGAGCCGCGCCCGGACGGCCGACCAGGCCCGCGGCCCGAGGGCCATGAAGTCGTTCAGCGCCGGCCGTCCGAAGACCGGCGCGAGCCCGCCGGCATCGAGCACCCGCTCGGCTTCGAGCACGGCGAGGTCGACGACCGCGTCGCCGATCGCGGCGCCGCACCGCGGGCTCTCCGCGCCCCGAGTGAACACGCCGCAGGGCAGATTCTGAATCGGGAAGTCGCAGTCGGGCTCGTTGGCCTGATCGAGCCAGCTCTTCAGCGGCGGACTCATGACGATGGTTCGATTCTAGCGCGGATCTCGCCCGCGAGGTCCGCCGACTGCGCCCGCCTCTCGATCTGGATTAGGTAACGTCGGCTCGAGGATGCTTGTGTCCATTCGAGCAACAAGGGGGCCTTGTGTTATATGGCGGAATCACTATAGTGAGACATGACCCCGCACGCGCTCAGACCTGTCGAGTGGATCGGCTCCAGCAAGGCCGATCTGAGGACGTTTCCGGAAGCTGTGCGGGAAGTTGTGGGCCATGCGCTCTACCAGGCCCAGGTGGGACTCCGGCATCGAGACGTCGAGCCGTTGAGGGGCTTGGGCGGCAATGTCCTGGAGGTCATCGCGCGTCACGATGGCGACACGTTTCGAGCTGTTTATACGGTTCGGTTCCGCGCCGCCGTCTACGTGCTGCATGCCTTCCAGAAGAAGGCGAAGCGGGGAATCGCGACACCGAAGCGCGAGATCGACCTGATCAGACGCAGGCTCGGCGGGGCAGAGCGGCACTACCGCGAGCACTATGGAGGAGGAGAGTAGATCGATGACGACCGACAGGGTGAGGATCGAACGCGGCAGCGGCAACGTGTTCGCCGATCTGGGACTTCCAGACGCCGATGCGCACCTGCTCAAGGCCGATCTGGTTGCGCGGATCGACAGGATCGTTCGAGAGCGCGGTCTCAAGCAGGTCGAGACGGCAAAGCTGCTCGGACTGTCTCAACCCGACGTGTCGCGCCTGCTGCGCGGGAACTTCCGTGAGTACTCCATGGAGCGGCTTCTGCGCCTGCTCACGGCGCTGGGCCAAGACGTGAACATCGTCATTCGAGAGTCGCGTTCGGAGCAACCCGGACGGCTCAGCGTCGAAGCCTGATGGAGAGTGGCATCAGGGGTTGCTTCCGGGCGAGCGCCTCGTAGCGGCCGTCGTTTCGGCAGGCCGCTTCGAACCGGCCCCTCCATCGCGACGAGAACGAGGGCGGTCGTCTGGCTCGATCTCTCTGCCGGCGCGCCAGCCGACCCTTGCCGCCCACGCGTCCCGGGCGCTCGCGTAAGCCGGGTGATCGGCCGGCGGCCCATCGCCCTCGGAGGCCGCCCGTCTGCGCGCCTCCTCGATTCCTTGCTCCAGCGGCGGGAGGCCCACGGCGAGTCGCCGCTCGGGCAGCCGTTGCGGATCTTCCACCTCGCCGGGAGAGAGATTTCCCTCGGCGTCCCAATCGAGCTGGGTCGCGTAGCGCTGGGGCCGGCCCTCGAAGAACCGGATCCGGTCTTCCAGCATGGCGGCGTGGACAGGATCCGCCCTTCCTTCTCGTGCGGCCGTCTCGAGGAGAGGCAAGGCCCGGCGGAGCAGGTCGGGCTCGGCGATCGCGTGCTGGAGTATCAGCCAGGCCGCCTCGGCGCCGTCAGGGCCGACGAGGTCCGCTCCCGGCCAGCCGACGGACTCGATGACGCGCCGAAGGCGTTGCGCGTTTCGTCGATGGACACGGGCCATGCGGGGCTCGTAGCCGGCGTCGAACAGGTCGCCCGAGGCGGCGAGCTCGGCGCGCGTAGCGCGGTCCAGTCGGGCCATCTCCAGGAGGTCGCGCCTGAGAGGCTCGTTCCTCGGCATCGTCGAGCGGGGTCCCGGGGGTGCGTGCGGCAACGTCGCCGATGGCGAAAATGTCGGGCGCGTACCGCGGTTGCGGAGGCGTCGTCACGCGCCGCCGGCCGGCGCGGGGTCACTCGTCGCGGGTCGGCACGGACCAAGGTACAGCAGCATGCCGGCGCTCACGAGTGCCGCGCCCGGACGGCGAAGCGGAAACGTCGCCGTGTCGTGCCGGCGTGCCTCACTCGCCGCGGGTCGCCACCGACCACAGGTACAGCAGCATGCCGGCGCTCACGAGTCCGGCGCCCGGGACCGCGAACAGGAAGAACGAGACCGGGTGGTTCCAGAACAGCGTGGGCAGCGCCACGCCCAGCCCCGATGCGGTCAGCAGGCCCGACACCTGCAGCCGGCCGGCCAGCCCGTTCCGCAGCCCCGGCAGGCTCGCGCGGCTCATGGCAGCCTCCCCGGGTCGAGGAGCGGGTACCGGTCGAGCTGCGCCGTTTCGTGCGCCAGGTTGTGGCACATCACGCACGACCGCGTTCCGTCGCGCAGGTCGGCGAGAAAGCGCGCATGGGCCGCCTGCTCCTCATAGGACCGGCTGCCCTGGTGGCAGGCGAGGCACGCGCGGTTCTCGAACGGCGCGTACAGCCGGACGGGATCGGAGGCCGTCCCCCACACGGCGTGCCACACGTGCCGGACGCCCCGCAGCTTGTCGTCGACGCCGCCGAACATCGTGTAGTTGGTGTGGCAGGTGTAGCAGGCGACGTCCACCGGGACCCGCCGGTTCTGGTAGTGCGCGGCCGGCAGGAACCGCGGATCGTCGATGCGCAGGCTCTGCCGCCAGGGCTCCATCAGGTGGCACGACAGGCAGAACGTCGTGGTCTTGGCCTGCTCGTAGTGCCGGACGGTGCCGCCCAGGAGCACGAGCCCGGGCAGCGCGAAGAGGGCCGCGAACGCGGCAATCCGGCCCCCGACGGTGGCCGCCGCCTCGGGTCGGCGGACCACCGCCGCGATGAGCGCGAGGGTGGCGACGGCGAGGATGCCCAGGATGAGGTCGGCGCCGGTCATTGACCCAGTGTGCCCCGCGTATCCGCGAACCAGGGTGGCAGGACGCTAGCGCTCGCGTAGCTCCTGCGCCATCGCCCTGATCTCGGTCAGGTCCTGCACCATCTCGCTCCAGCCGTACCACAGGGAGTAGTCGGGGTTGTTGTGGAAGGCGCCCTGGAAGGTGCGCATCCGGTGCTCCAGGTGCATCCTGAACAGGCGCTGCTCGATCACCGTCGGCGCGTCGTGGAACGTCAGCAGGTCCGGGTAGTCGTACGCGTAGTGGTCGGGCTTCTGCAGCACGCCGTCGGCGTAGAGGCCGGCCACGATGCGGATGGCCTCGGCCAGCAGGCGGTCGGCCTCGCGAATCATGTCGTCGCCCTTCTCGAGCTCCGCCCGCACGAAGTTGCCCGAGTGGCAGTCTTCGCAGACCGCGATCATGCGGTCGCGCTCGCGCTGCCAGTCCTCCCGGGTCAGCCGGGCGACGTCGGCCTGCTCGACGACCTCGAGGCGCGGCGTGGGGTTGCCGTCGGGGTCGAGCACGCCGAGGGCCTGCAGGATGGTCGTCTGGTCGGCCGCCCACTCGGGATCCTCGGAGAGGGGCAGGCGCACGGCCAGGAACCCCCACGCGGTCCGGACCTCGTGGTCGCCCTGCGGCATGTGGCACGTCTGACAGGTGGGCGCCGCGGCCTCGTCGGGCAGCGTCCCGTTCTGCTTCAGGAGGTGCCGCACGCCGTGCTTCGACGACGAGTACATCTCCCACTGCGGGTGGTCGATGCCCATGTGGCACGTCCGGCACGCCTGCGGCTCCCGCGCCTCGTCGACCGAGAACAGGTGCCGCGTGTGGCAGGCGTCGCACGACGCGAGGCCGAACGTGGCGCCCTCGGCCCGCAACTGCCGCATGTCGTCCTCGGACTTGATGCCGACGCGGTGACACCCGCCGCAGCCCTTCATGCCCTCGGTGAGGGCCATCGGCAGCCAGTGCGTCGTGGGCATCGCGTTCATGCTGGCCCACGCCAGGGCGTGCTTGCCGCCCGTGAACTGCTCGGCCTGGATGGGATGGCAGTCTGCGCACACCTCGACGGTCGCCATCCGGACGAGGGCGACGTCGTCCGCCGTCGTGTG
Organism: Vicinamibacterales bacterium; assembly: GCA_965204675.1. GTDB lineage: Bacteria > Acidobacteriota > Vicinamibacteria > Vicinamibacterales > UBA8438 > JAJEEA01. The sequence goes on along the minus strand of OZ242003.1, from coordinate 958,277 downwards.
CCCGTCGCCGTGACACAGGCTGCACTCGACGCCCGCCGCGCTGTGCCGGCTCAGCTCCCAGTCGGTGACGGCGCCGGGCGTCGCCTCGCGATGACACCCGATGCAGGACGAGGCCTCGGCCGCGTCGGGGGGAGGGTCCGCGCCGCCGCACGCGGCAAGGGCCAGAACCAGGAACGGGAGACACCACGCCGCGACGGAGGAGCCGCCGCACGCCACGCCAGACGAGCCATCGCCGTGGGTATGGAGTGCCATCACGGCAGCGCGTGCTCCGCGTCCGGCTCCGGCGTCAGGACGTCCGGCTCCGGCGCCGGGGGGTCGACCCACTCGTTGCTGATGCGGCGGCGTATCGTCTTCAGGCCGAAGAACACGCCCAGCTCGATCTCCACGAGCGTCCGGTCGGGAATCCAGAGGCCCGATTCGATTCGGCGGAAATCGAGCTGTCCGGTCGCGCGGCGGAGGGTGCCGGCGATTCCCCACAGCCAGCGGACGGAGCGCTGCATCTCGAACTCGGCCCGCCTCACGCCGTAGTCGTGCTGCGCAATCCAGAGGCGGCCCGTCGAGCGGTTCATCGCCCGGTCGAGGCGCCGGTTGTCGGGCAGCCGTCCCTCGCGGGGCTCGAACCCGATGACCCAGCAGACGTTGCCGTCGACGACGTCCGTGCCGACGAGCGTGGTGACGTAGCGGTCCATCAGCTCGTGGTCGAAGTCGACGCGCATCTCGTCGGGCTGGTAACGCTCGCCCCGCTCGGCGTGTCGTCTCGCCTCGCGGACGAAGTCGGACTTCTTCTCCCGCTCGTCCCGGGCTTCGTCCTCGTCGAGAGGCTCGCCGTCGCGCCCGATGACCTCCGAGTAGAAGTGACCCTCGAGAGGATAGTGGCGGTTTCGCGTGGTCCTGGTGTCGGTCACGCGCCCGTCACCGTCGAGCGATTCGACCCGGCCGTCGGTGAAGTACTCGAAGCCGAGCTCGAACGCCGTCGCCCGCTGCCCGACGGCCTGTTCGAGAGCGCGGTCGATGATCTGGTGCGCCCCGACCGATGCGTCGAAGTCGCCGGGGTCGGGGGACGGGTCGAGGGCGCCGCGATCCGGTGACGCGCCGGGGGCGCCGGCGTCGGGGGACGGGTCGAGGGCGGCGGGGTCCGGGGGCGCGCCGAGGGCGGCGGGGTCGGGGGACCCGTCGAGGCCGTCGACGTCCGGGGGCTGAGCCGCCGTGAGGAGAGGAACGGAGACCAACCCGAGACACCACGCGATCGCCGAGAGTCGAGTCGTCACCGGCCCCACCTCCAAGGTTGCCGCGTACTCCCCCGATCTTTCGGCAGAAACGGTCCCGGGGAATACCGGCGGCCCGAAAACCCACGTCTCGGCCCGCCCGGCGGCAACCCCATCGTATCCGTCCGGCCGACGAGCGCCAAGCCGCGAGGTTGCCGGCCGGCGCGAACGTTGTCGACCATGCCGGGGCGGCCGCGTCGCGAGCCGCCTCCGGCCGGCGCACCGTTCCGGGTGGCTTGCGCCTCGCGGGCGGACACGAAAAAGCCCCGGTTCCCGTGGGGGAACCGGGGCCCAGGTCGGTCTGCGTCAGCGACGTTGGGTTACCCCGCGCGGGGTCCCGGCGCCGCGTGTGCGCTGGAGGTCCCTACGAGGACGCCACCTCCGCAGAACCGCTGCCATAGTCGTCCACGGGATCACCTCCTTCGTGGGGCGAGCCATCCTTGTGTCGGGTCCCAACCCGGCCGGCCGCCGATCCGCCCCGCAATCGACCGGAGACCGCCGCGCCATCGCGCGGGTCAACACCGATCCCATCGTCGGACAAGCCGCGTTCCCCTGTCAAATCGCCGCCCGGTGCGGGCCGTCGCCGCGCTGGCCGCCGCGGGTCGAGCTGCCCGCGCGACTCGCGCCCGCCGAATCGCCGCCGCTAGCGCGCCTTGGCGCCGCCGGCCGAGCACCCGGCCGGCGCCGCGCCTGTCGAATGGTCGCCGGCCGCCGGCCGATGGCGCGTAGAATGGCACCGTGATCTATCGAGACGAGAGCGGCGTCGAGTACGTCCCGGTGCCGCTTCCCACCCACGAGGTGACGGACGCGGTCGCCGTGGACGCGCGACGGGTGAGTCGTTCCCACGTGCGCAAGCCGATGCCGGTGTACGCCGGCACCGACGGGGCGGAGCTGGCCGCCCAGCCGCGGAGCCACCGGCGGCGCTGGACCGACCGGCAGTGGCTCGCGTTCGAGGAGCACCTGCGCCTCGAGACGGACCTCGCGAAGAGCGACCCCCCGGCCGCCGCGGTGTGGGTGGTCCGGCCCCACGACCGCGGCACGGCCTGACCGGTCCCGGGCCGTCCGCGGCAGGATGGACGCGTGCATCCGGTCGACGCCCTCATCGTCCTCGCCTTCGTCGCCTACGCGGTCAGCGCCGGCGTCCGCCACCGCCGGCAGGCGTCGAAGAACCTCGACGAGTACTTCCTCGCGGGCCGGACCCTGCCGGGGTGGAAGGCCGGCCTCAGCATGGCGGCGACGCAGTTCGCGGCCGACACGCCGCTGCTCGTCACCGGCATCATCGCCACCGCCGGCATCTTCGGGCTGTGGCAGCTCTGGATCTTCGGCGTCACCTTCCTCCTCCTCGGCTTCGTGCTGGCGGGGGCGTGGCGCCGGGCCGGGGTGGTGACCGACGCCGAGCTCACCGAGGTGCGCTACGGCGGCACGCCGGCGGCGGCCCTGCGCGGCGTCAAGGCGTTCTACTTCGGCACCGTCATCAACTGCGTCACCCTGGCGTGGGTGCTCTTCGCGGCCGCGAAGATCGCCGAGCCCTTCCTGCTGTGGCACGCGTGGCTGCCCGGCGGGCTGTTCGAGCCGGTCGTGGCCCTGGTCGAGGCGATCGGCACGCCCCTCGCCATCGGGGGCGCCGACGACCCCGAGGTGTGGGTCAAGACCGCGAACAACCTGCTGTCGCTGGTCCTGATCCTCGCCGTCGTGGCGTTCTACTCGGCCACCGGGGGGCTGCGCGGGGTGGTCGCCACCGACATGGGGCAGATCGCGGTCATGGGCGCGGGCACGGTGGCGTTCGCGGCGTTCGTGGTGGCCGAGGCGGGCGGCCTCGGCGCGCTGCCCGGGCGGGTGCGGGAGACGTTCGCGGCGGGCGGGCCGGGCGGCATCCGGCCCGACGAGATCCTCGCGTTCACGCCGGGGCACGGCAAGGACGTCACCTTCACGGTCCTGTCGCTCCTCGGGCTGCTGTGGCTCATCAACGCGGTGTCGGACGGCAGCGGCTACCTCGCCCAGCGGTCGATGGCGTGCCGCACCGACCGCGACGCGAAGACGGCGGCGGTGGTGTTCACGTTCGCGCAGGTGCTGGTGCGCAGCCTGCTGTGGCTGCCCCTGGGGGTGGGGCTGCTGGTCCTCTTTCCCCCCGACCCGGGGCTGGCCCCGGGCTTCGTGCAGGCCGACCGCGAGGCCACCTACGTCCGCGGCATGGCCGAGCTGCTGCCGGCCGGGGTGCGGGGCCTGATGCTGACGGGCATGCTCGCGGCCCTCGCGTCGACCGTCGACACCCACCTCAACTGGGGGGCGTCGTACTGGACCAACGACATCTACCGGCGGTTCATCTGCCGCGCGTGGCTCGGGACCGAGCCGAGCGGCCGCGCCCTGGTGTGGGTGGCCCGGGCCGCGGCGGTGCTGACCCTGGTGATCGCCCTCGGCATCATGACCCGGCTGACCTCCATCAACCAGGCGTGGCAGATCAACCTGCTGTTCGGGGCGGGGCTCGGCGTGGTGCTGGTGCTGCGCTGGATCTGGTGGCGGATGAACGCGTGGGCCGAGATCGCCGCGATGGTGGTATCGTGCGCGGTAGCCCCGCTGCTCATCCTCTTCCTCGACGACGACCAGCAGCCGTTGCGGCTGCTGCTGGCGGCGGCGGCGTCGACGGCGGCGGCGCTGGCCGCGATACGGTTCACGGCGCCGGAGGACCCGGGGCGGCTGGCGGCGTTCTACCGGCGGGTGCGGCCGGTCGGCTTCTGGGGGCCGGTGGCCCGCGCGGTCGACGGCGGCGGGCCCGGCGCGGAGGACGGGGCGCGGCGGCTCGGGCGCGCCGTCGCGGCCATGGCGTTGTGCTCGGCGACCCTGTTCTGCCTGCTCGTGGGGCTCGGGACGTGGCTGGTGGGCAGCCCTGCCCCGGACTGGGTGCCCGCCCGCCCGCTCTGGATCGGCGGCCTGCTCGCGGCGGGGCTGGCGCTGTGCCCGGTCTGGTACCGGTTGGGGTATGGGCCGGCGGCAGAGGCGGGCGTTGCGCCCGGACCCGCCGGGCGTCCGCCCGATGAGGCGTGAACGGGGAACTGTAGTCAGCGGGGCTCCGCCTCGGACCGTCGACGCATGTGGGTCGGGCGCCCCGGCGGGCGGGTAACGGCAGGAGACGACGACATGGTTCGACGGTGGCTGCTGGCCGGTCTCTGCGTGGCGCTGGCGTCGCCGGGCGCCGCGCAGTCGCTGACCGAGGCCGAGGCGGTGGCGCGGATGCGGGCGGAGTACCCGCACGTGACCGCCCTGCGGCTCGGGGTGCGCGAGCTCGCGGCGGACGCCCGCGAGCGGACCCTCGCGGCCAACCCCGCCGTCGCCTACACGCGGGAAGAGGCCGGGGCGGTCGTCGACGACTTCCTGCTCGTCAGCCAGGAGCTGCCCCTGTGGGGCCGGCGGGGTCTGCTGGGCGAGGCGGCCGGGCACGGGGTCGCCGCGCGCTCGGCCGCCGCCGCCGGCCGCCTGCTGGCGATCGAGGCCGAGCTGCGCCTGGTGTTCACGGATCTGCTGCTCGCGCAGGACCGGGTGGGTACGCTCGAAGCCGGCGTCGGGCGGCTCGACGCCTTGATCACCGTGCTCCGGACGCGCGAGGAGGAGGGCGAGGGCTCTCGGTTCGACCGGCTGCGGGCCGAGCGCGAGGTGGCCGAGGTCGATGCCGATCTCGCGCTGGCCGGCATCGACCGCCGGCGGGCGCAGGCGCGGCTCGCCGCCTTCTTCGCGGAGGGGACCGACCCGGACGGGCTGTCGGCGGCGGGTCGCCTCGACGACTATCCGGCCTCCCCGGTCCCGGCCTCTGCGGCGGGCTCGGCGCCCGAGCGCCGCCCGGAGTATCGCGCGCTCGGGCTCGAGGCGGAGCGTTGGGGGGCCGAGGAACGCGCGGCCCGGCGCCTGCGCCTGCCCTCCGCCCAGGTGACGGGGGGAATGAAGCGCAGCGGTGTGCTCGGGTCGCTGGACACGGGATTCGTGGTCGGCGCTTCGCTCTCGGTGCCGGTGTTCAACCGCGGCCAGGCGCAGGCGGCGCGGGCGGCGGCGGCCGGCGCGCGCGTCGAGGCCGAGCGCCGCAGCCTCGCGGCCCGCATCGCGGCCGAGGTCCACGCCGCCTCGGCCGCGGCGGCCGGCGCCCGCGAGCTGGCCGAACGCTATCGCGACGACTCGGTGTCGCGCGCCGCCGAGCTCGTGGCCATCGCGACCGCGGGCTACGAGGAGGGCGAGTTCGGCATCCTCGAGCTGCTCGACGCCCATCGGGTCAGCCTGAGCGCGGAGCTGCGGGCGCTCGAGCTGTCGGCGTCGGCGCGCCGGGCCGCCGTCGAGCTCGACCGCGCGACGGGGCGGGAGATGACGCCGTGAGCTGTCGGCGGCGCGTCGGGCCGCGGCCGAGCTTGGCCGCCGCGGTGGCGTTCGCACAAGCAGGTTTGCCGGGTCGCGTCGGGCGGGAGATGACGCCATGAGGAACACCAGGCACGCGGCGGGGTGGCTCTCGGCGGCGGCGGTGCTCTCGGCGTGCGGGTCCGCGCCGCCGGCGGAGGTGGAGGCGGCGGAGGAGCCGGCGGCGGTCGTGGTGAGCCAGTGGACCGACCGCAGCGAGCTGTTCGTCGAGTTCCCGCCGCTGGTCGCGGGGGCCACGAGCCGGTTCGCCATCCACTTCACCGACCTCGCCACGTTCGAGCCGCTGCGCGAGGGACGCGCGACGGTGCGTCTGACCGGCGCGCGGGTCGAGGAGTTCGAGGTCGACGCGCCGGGTAGCCCCGGCATCTTCGGGGTCGACGTCACCCCGGCCGCCGCCGGCCGCGCCCGGCTCGAGCTGCTGCTCGACGCGGCGGCCGTACAGGATCGCCACGACCTCGGCGAGGTCACGGTGCTGACGGCGGCCGAGGCGGCGGGGCTGCCGCCCGACCCCGGGGACGAGGAGGACGGCACCGTCCCCTTCCTCAAGGAGCAGCAGTGGTCGCTCGACTTCGCGACGGCGGCGGCCCGCCGCCGACCGATGGCCGACAGCCTCGACGTCCCGGCCGAGATTCGGCCGCGCACCGGCGGCGAGGCCGAGGTGACGAGCCCGGTGGCGGGCCGCCTCGCCGCCGACCTGCCGCCCCGGCCCGTCGGGTCCGTCGTGGGCCGCGGCGACACGTTGGCCCAGGTCGTCCCGCGCAGCGAGCACGCCGACGACCGCCCCGCCCTCGAGCTGGCGGTGGCCGAGGCCCGCGACGCCCTCGAGCTGGCGCGGGCCGAGCACGCGCGGGTCGAGCGGCTGGTCGAGGTCGGGGCCCTCCCCGCGCGCCGCCGGCTCGAGGCGCGGCTGGCGTCGCAGACGGCCGAGGCCCGGCTGACCGCGGCCGAGGCGCACCTCGCCCAGCTCGACTCGACGCGGCGGGGCGAGGGCGAGGGCACGGCGGACACGCGCTTCGTGCTGCGGGCGCCGATGCGGGGGGTGGTGGCGGAGTCGGCGGCCACCCCGGGGGCGAGCGTCGACGAGGGCGCGCGGCTGTTCAAGCTGATCGCCGTCGACCGCGTCCACGTCGTCGGCGCGCTGCCCGAGGCGGCCCTGTCGCGCCTCGACGACCTCGCCGCGGCCGAGCTCGAGGTGCCGGGGGCGAGGGCGCCGCTGCCCCTCGATCGGCTGGTGGCGGTGGGGCGCGTGGTCGACGAGGACACCCGCACCGTCCCCATCATCTACGAGCTGCCCGACCCCGCCCGCCGGCTCGCCATCGGGCAGGCCGTCACCCTGCGGGTGTTCGGCGCGTCGAGGACCGACGCGGTCACCGTGCCCGAGAGCGCCATCGTCGACGATGCCGGCCAGCCGGTGGTCTTCGTGCAGGTCGGCGGCGAGAGCTTCGAGCGGCGCCCGATCCGGCTCGGCCACCGCGAGGGCGGCGACGTCCAGGTGATGGGGGACGTGGCGGCGGGCGACCGGGTGGTCACGGTGGGGGCGCCGCTGATCCGGCTCGCGGCGCTGTCGCCGCAGGTGCCGGCCCACGGCCACACGCACTGATGCCGGACGGGCCGATTCGCCGGTCGTTGCGGAACCGCCTCGCGGTGCCGGCAGGCGCCAAGGTTCCCCTTGTGTGGGGCGGCGTCGTCTTGCCGGCCCACGGACATACGCACCCATGCTGGACGGGCTGATTCGCTGGTCGTTGCGGAACCGCCTCGCGGTGGTCGCGGGCGCCGCCATCTTCCTGGTGTGGGGCGGTGTCGTCCTGCGGCAGATGCCCGTCGACGTGCTGCCCGACCTGACCGCGCCGACGGTGACGGTGCTCGTCGAGGGGCAGGGCATGGCCCCGACCGACATGGAGGCCCTGGTCACCCTGCCCATCGAGGCGGTGATGAACGGGGCGTCGGGGGTGCGCCGCGTGCGGTCGGCCACGGCGGTGGGGCTGGCCGTGGTGTGGGTCGACTTCGACTGGGGGGAGGACATCTACCGGGCCCGCCAGACCGTCAGCGAGAAGCTCTCGTCGGTGCTGTCCTCGCTGCCCGACGGCATCGCCCCGCCGGTGCTCGCGCCGCTCTCCTCGATCATGGGCGAGATCATGTTCGTGGCGCTGGACTCCGCGGCGCACTCGCCCATCGAGCTGCGCACCACCGCCGACGTCGTCGTGCGCCGGCGCCTCCTCGCCACCCCCGGCGTCGCCCAGGTGACGGTGATCGGCGGCGAGCGCCGGCAGTTCGAGGTGCGGGTCGATCCCGCGCGGCTGTCCAACTACGGGCTCTCGCTGACCGCGGTCGAGGACGCGTTGCGCCGCGCCAACCGGAACACGTCGGCCGGGTTCCGGCAGGCGGGCGGCCAGGAGTACCTGATCCAGGGGGTGGGCCGCCTCGCCGACGTCGACGCCATCGCCGCCACCGTCATCGGGGCGCGCGGCACGCGCCCCATCCGCGTCGCGGACGTGGCCGCGGTCGGCATCGGGGCCGCCCTCCGGCGCGGGGACGGTTCACGCAACGGCGATCCCGCCGTCATCCTCGGCATCCAGCGGCAGCCCGACGTCAACACGGTGGGGCTGACGCGCGAGCTCGACGGCGTGCTCGACGCCATCCAGGCCGACCTGCCGGCCGGCATGCAGCTCGACACGCGGCTGTTCCGGCAGGCCGACTTCATCGAGCTCGCGGTGGGCAACCTGACCCGCGCCCTGCGCGACGGCACCCTGCTCGTGGTCGCGGTGACCCTGCTCTTCCTCGCGAGCCTGCGCGCCGGCGCCATCACCCTGCTCGCCATCCCCCTGTCGCTGCTCGCCGCCGTCGTCGGGCTCCGCGCCCTGGGGCTGTCCATCAACAGCATGACCCTCGGGGGCATGGCCATCGCGGTCGGGGCCCTCGTCGACGACGCCATCATCGACGTCGAGAACGTCGGCCGGCGTCTGCGCGAGAACGCCCGCCGCCCCGCCGCGCGGCAGCGCCCGCTGATCCGGGTCGTGTTCGAGGCGAGCAGCGAGATCCGCACGTCCATCGTGTTCGCCACCCTGATCGTCGGGCTGGTGATGCTGCCGATCTTCTTCCTCTCCGGCGTCGAGGGCCGCCTGCTGGAGCCGCTGGGGCTCGTCTATCTCATCGCGCTGGCCGCGTCGCTGCTCGTGGCCCTGACCCTGACGCCGGTGCTCTGCTACTACCTGCTGCCCCGTAGCCGCAGCGTGACGGACGGCCGCGAGCCGGCCCTCGCCGCCGCGGTGCGGCGCCGCTACTCGCGGCTGCTGCCCCATGCCTTGCGCCACCCGCGCACGGTGCTGGTCGCGGCCGGGGCGCTCTCGGTGGCGGCGGCCGCCTCGACCCCGTTTCTGGGGCGGGCGTTCCTGCCCGCGTTCAACGAGGGCGCCCTGGTGATCAGCGCCGTGACCCTGCCGGGGACGAGCCTCGCCGAATCGAGCGCGCTCGGCAGCGCCATCGAGCGGCTTCTCCTCCAGGTGCCCGAGGTCGCCGGCACCGGCCGGCGGACGGGGCGGGCCGAGCTCGACGAGCACGTGCAGGGGGTCGAGTCGGCCGAGATCGACGTGCAACTGGAAGAGGAGGGGCGGCCGCGCGAGGTCGTGCTCGAGGAGATCCGCGAGCGGCTGTCGCTGGTGCCCGGCACCAACATCACCATCGGCCAGCCCATCTCGCACCGCATCGACCACATGCTGTCGGGCTCGCGGGCCAACGTGGCCGTCAAGATCTTCGGCGACGACCTCGCGGTGCTGCGCACCTTGGGCGACCAGGCGCTCGCGGCGATGGAGGGCATTCCCGGCGTCGTCGACCTCGCCCTCGAGCCGCAGTCCGACATTCCCACCGTGCGGGTGGGGTTCGACCGGGCCGCCCTGGCGCGCCACGGGCTGCCGGCCGGCGAGGCGGCCCTGACCCTGGAGACGGCGCTGCACGGGCGCGAGGTCGGGCAGATCTTCGACGGCCGGGTCGCGGTGCCCCTGGTGGTGCGCTACCCCCGGGCCGACATGGCCGACCTCGACGCGCTGTGGGACACGCGCATCGACACCCCGGCGGGCCCCCGCGTCCCCCTCGGCAGCCTCGCCGGCATCGTCGAGGACCGCGGCCCCAACTTCATCGGCCGCGAGAACGTGCAGCGGCGGCTGGTGGTGACCTGCAACGTCGCGGGGCGCGACCTCGGCGGCACCGTCGCCGACATCCGCGAGCGGGTGGAGGCCGCGCTCGCCCTGCCCGAGGGCTACCGCGTGGAGCTCGACGGGCAGTTCGACGCCCAGGCCACGGCGGCGCGCGCCCTCCTCTGGCTTGGGCTGGCCGCGGTGGTCGGCATCTTCCTGCTGCTCGTCAGCGCCCTCCGCTCGCCCCGCGACGCCGCCATCGTGATGATCAACCTGCCGCTGGCCCTCATCGGGGGCGTGGTCGGGGTGGCGATCGGCGGCGGCACCCTGTCGATCGCCGCCCTCATCGGCTTCATCGCGCTCTTCGGCATCGCCACCCGCAACGGCATCATGGTGGTCACCCGCATCCGCCGGCTGCAGGACCTGAGGGGCAGCGACGTCCGATCGGCGGTGGTGCGGGGGGCGGTGGACCGGGTGGTCCCGGTCCTGATGACCGCGCTCTCGACCGGCCTCGCCCTCCTGCCGGTGGCGCTCGCGGCGGGCCAGCCGGGCAGCGAGATTCAGGCCCCGCTCGCGCTGGTCATCGTGTGCGGGCTCGTCTCGTCGACGGTCCTCAACATGATCGTGGTGCCGACGGCGTACCTCGCCGCGGCGACGGCGCGGCCGCGCGGATGACCGCCGGCGCGGGATGGGGGTGACGCCGGTCCGGTCGTTGTCGCAGCGATCCGTGCGGCGGGCCCGTCGGAACAGCCGGATCGAGACTTGCGTTACGACATCGACGGCCGCCTGAAGCCGTTGTGCCGGAACGGCGGCCTGGACGATAATCGGGACGCCCGGGCGGCTCGCCCGGCAGGGACGGATCGATGGTCAACAGAGATCAGACACCGATGCTGCTCGGCATCGGAGCGATAGTCGTCACCCTCTCCGTCGGAACGTGCTCGACCAACACCCGGCTCGCGGAGGGCTTCGACGACGTCAACCAGCGGTTCGATGACGTCAACCAGCGGTTCGACGACGTCAACCAGCGGTTCGACGACGTCAACCGGCGGTTCGACGACGGTTTCGAGGGCATCAACCGCCGGATGAAGGACGGTTTCGAGGGCATCAACCGCCGGATGGACGACGGTTTCGAGAACGTCAACCGGCGTATCGACGACACCAACCAGCGTATCGACGACACCAACCAGCGCATCGACGGTCTGCAGACCGAGATGCGGGAGCTCCGGACGCTGTTCTTCGAGCGCATCGCGAGCCAGCCGTCTTCCGCACCCGCGGACTGAAACCGGTTCCGGACACCGTTCTTCGAGCGCATCGGCAACCAGCCGTCCGCGCCCGCGGACTGAGGCCGAGCCCGGGTGGTCGGTGCCGGGCGTTCCCGGCCGGCGGTCGGCGTTCCCGGCCGGCAGTCCTGCGCCGGACGTCCCCGGCCGGCGGCGGAAACCGGCCGTTGACGTCCGGCGCGGGAGGGCCTACGCCGTGAGGTGCCGGCGGAAGAAGCCCACCGTCAGGTTCCACGCCTGGGAGGCCGCCGTCTCGTTGAAGCGCGGGGTCGAGTTGTTGTGGAAGCCGTGCAGGGTGCCCTCGAACATGTGCATCTCGTGCTCGACGTTGTTCGCCTGCAGGGCCGCCTCGTACTCGGGCCACATCGCGTTGATGCGCGGGTCGGTGCTCGCGTAGATGATCATCATCGCGGCCTCGATATTCGGCACGCCCTCGGTCGGGGCGGAGGCGCCGTAGAACGGCACGCCGGCCTGGAGGTCGCTGCCCAGCTCGACCGCGAGGCGGTTGGTCATGCCCCCGCCCCAGCAGAACCCGGTCGACCCGAGGCGGCCGTTCGACAGCGCGTGCCCCTTGAGGAAGCGCGCGCTGTTGATCATGTCCTGGTCGAGCTGGTCGGGGTCGAGGCCGCGCTGCAGGACGCGGCCGTCGTCGTCGTTGCCGGGGTAGCCGCCCACCGGCGACAGGCCGTCCGGCGCGAGGGCGAGGAACCCGGCCACGGCGGCGCGGCGGGCGACGTCCTCGATGTGCGGGTTCAGGCCGCGGTTCTCGTGGATGATCAGCACCGCCGGAAACGGCCCGTCCCCGGCCGGCTGCACGAGGTAGCCCCGCATCTCGCCCGAGGTGCCGCCGGGCGACGGGTACTCGACGTAGGTCCCCCTCATCCGCGGGTCGGTGAACGAGATGGTCTGGGCCTCGGCGTAACGCGGCAGCAGCGCCTGCGCCATCCACAGGGCCGAGACGCCGCCGATGGTCATCGCCGCGGCGCGGTTGAGGAACTCGCGCCGGGTGATGCGGCCGTGGCAGTACTCGTCGTAGAGGTCGAAGACGCGCGGGTCGATCTTCCGCGGGTCGACGTTCTGATCCGGGGTCTGTTCCTGTGCCATGGTCGTGCTCCTCTGATTGCGTGTCGTGTCTCCTTGCTGACGGCGTTGCCCGGTGGCGAGCCGCCGTACCCTCGACGGGACGTCCGAATCGGCGAACACGATTCTACGGCTTTTTGCCAAGCTCCGTCACACCGAAATCGCGCTTGCGAGTGGGCGGGAGCGAGCCGGCGGCGGGAGGCTGGGTTGGAGGCGGAATCCAGCGCCATCGTGGCGCCAGGAGAGATGGCGATCATCATGATGATCGCCATCTCCGATGGCAGCGATCCGTTGACGACCGGATTCAGCGAGCCGGGGTCAGAGCCGGACGCCGACGTGGCGACAGCACCACGAACGCGAACCGGCCACGCCGGTCAGCGCGAGGCTTCGCCCGGTTCCGCGCCGGCCTGCTCCTCCACCCGGTGGCCGGCGAGGATGCCCTCCATGCCGATGTTGCCCTCGTGGCAGGCGTACTCGTAGATGGCCTCGTCCTTCCGCGTCAGCGGGATCATGGCCGTCCACGGGCCCGAGTACGTGCCCGGATCGTCGACGGTGAACTCGTGCTCGATCGTGTCGGGGCCGACCCGCGTGAACCGCTCCACGAGCCGGAGCTGCTCGGCCGACCCGCGGATGCGCTCGTACAGCGCGGCCGGCGAGTCGCTCTTGGCCGAGAAGTTCCGGGTCTCGACGACCAGCGTGTCGCCGTCCCAGTGGCCGCGCGAGTCGCCGTGCCACTGGCGGATGGCGTCGTCGACGTGGGGGCCGGCGTCGATGGGGACGATGCGCGCGTCGTGGATCATCTCGTGCACGAAAACGACGTGGTCCGGGGTCTGGACGATCTGGTAGTAGGTGTTGTAGCCCGCGAACAGGTTCGGCATGCCGAAGGTGATGCACCGCTCCTGCAGCCGCCGGTCGGTCCACGACGACGCCGGGTTGTCGGCGAGGTGCGCGGCCCGCGCGTCGACGTGCCGCTGCGCCTCGGGCGTCAAGGGCGGCAGGCGTCCGTCCGGCGGGTCGACGACGAGCGAGGTGCGGTTGTCGAAGTCGCGGTCGACCAGCCAGAACTGGTTGTAGTTGCCGGTGGCCGCGTCCCGCGACGAGAACGAGTCGTCGTCGCCGAGGGCGGCGGTGAACACGCTGTCCGCGAACGCGGCGTCGCTCTCGCCGCTCGCGAAGATCTCCGCGTAGCGGGCCTCGAGCCGTGCCAGCTCCTCGTCGGTCAGCACCGCCTTGTCGCCCAGCGCCTCGGGGCGCTCCAGCGGGGTGGCCGTGTTGTTGGCCCACACGCCCTGCAGGTCGGGCCGTCCGTCCGGCGTGCGCGGCACGGTCCACGCCTCCGCCTCCGCCGCCTGCGCCAAGCTGGAAACCGGCGCCGCCGCCATCGCGCCCGCGACCACCGCGAGCGCCACCCACCACGCTGTCCGTGACTGGTTCATCGTCGTCTCTCCCGAAATGTCCTGCCGAGCATTATGCCAGTCTTCCACGCGCGTCGCCCGCTTGCTGCCCACCGCTACCACTCGACGCGTTCCAGGACGCGGCGCGCCACCACGGCCAGGAACTCGTCCGGTTCGGTGCCGACGCGATCGCGTACTCGATTCATGGCCTCGGTGATTTCGTCTGGTGTCTGGCGCGCCACGCACTTGCGCAGAAAGACAGCCGGCGTGACGACCCGGACACCGAACGCCGCCGCTCCTCGAAATCCCGGACGTTGTGCATGACGATCGCCTGGCAAGCTGCGGCGACGGCAAGCTCCAGAACGAACTCAGACCCGCCGTCGGCGGCAGCCGGAATCGCCGGGCGGCTTCAGGCCGACGCCACGTCGAACGCCGCGAGGGTCCGCGTCTCGCGGCTGAACTCGATGCCGACGAGGTGGATGGGCGCGCCTCGGCCGCGGTACTTGTCCGCGTAGCCCCTGGCCTTCAACTGCGACAGCGCCGAGCCGGCGCCCGCCAGCTCCGTCACCTTGAACTCGAAGACGTACACCGCGCCGCCGAAGCGCAGCGTCAGGTCCGCGCGCCCGCGGGCGCTGCTGTCCTCGGCCACCACGTCGAACCCGAGGGCGGCGAGGCACGAGTAGAACACGCTGGCGTAGTAGCCCTCGTAGTCGGCGATGTCGTTCCGCACGTGCCACTGATGCGGGATGCCGTCGAAATGGGCCTGGATGAGGTCTCGCAGGCCGTCGAAGTCGTTCGTCCCGAGCAGCTCCCGGAACCGCGCGCCGCTCGAGAGCTGCGCCGAGGCGTTCGGCGCCAGGGCGTCGAGCAGGCTCTCGTTCAGGCTCTGGCGCACCTCCTGGTTCGGATAGCCCAGGCGGTAGCGGGCCCTGCCTCCCGCGTCCCGCTCGACCCCCTTGATGGTCAGATAGCCCGACTGGAAGAGCAGCGCCTCGGTGCCGAAGTCGCCCACGTCGAACTTCGACAGCAGCGAGCGGTCGCCGGTCATCGCCTCCAGGTCGAGCGAGCTCACCCGGCGCTCCCGCAGCGTGTTCACCAGGAAGGCCGGCGTGCCGGTCTCGAACCAGTGGGCCTCGAACTCGCGCTGGCGGAACAGCAGGAGCACGTCGTACGGGTTGTAGACGCTCTCCTTCCCCAGCCAGTTGTAGCCGTCGTACCAGCGCCGGATCCGCGCGCGGTCGAGACCCGGGAGCTCGGGCGCGAACACGGTTTCCAGGTCCTCCTCGGTATAGCCGCAGACGGCGGAGTACAACGGGTTCAGGGTCAGGTCTTCGGGGCTGTTGAGGCCCGAGAACATGCCCGCCTTCGAGAAGCGGCTGACGCCGGTGAGGAAGCTGAACCGGACGTGCGCGTCACAGTCCTTGATGGTCCCGTAGAGCCCGCGCAGCAGGTTGCGGTTGCGGCGGGCGAGCTCGGGATCCTCGAGGGCGTCGAGGATCGGCTTGTCGTACTCGTCCACCAGGACCACCACGCCCCGGCCGGTGCGTTCGTGCAACGCCGTGATCAGACGCCGCAGGCGCACCGCCGCGCTGGCCGTCCGCACCGGGACGCCGGCGCGTTCCTCGTGGGCCTCCAGTTGATCCGCGAGGTCCTCTTGCAGATAGTCCGGCTGCGTGAAGTCGCCGGCCCCGAAGCTCAGGCGGATCACCGCATGGCTGACCGACCAGTCCCACCCGTCGTGGACGGCCAGGCCGCGGAACAGCGGCTCGCTGCCCTCGAACAGCTCCTTGAGCGTGTCGAGGAACAGGCTCTTGCCGAAACGCCGGGGCCGCGAGAGGAAATAGCGGCCTCCCTCGCCCGCCAGGCGCTTCGCGTAGCCGGTCTTGTCGACGTAGTAGCAGCCCTGCTCCCGAAGCGTGCGGAAGGTCTGGATGCCGATGGGAAGCTTGCGTCTCGTCATGGCGCCGCGGCCGCCACGCAATTATGCCAGTCTCCCGCGGGTCCCGCCCATTTCGTGGCGGGCAGACTGCGGTCACGGCTCCGCCCGTTCCCAAGCCCGACAGCCATCGTGGGCGCCTTGACGGAAGAATCCGATGACCTCATGGGGCTCTGAGACTGTCGTGGGCCGCGCGCGACGACGATGCCGCCCTGCCGATGTCTGCATCGTCAGGAATGGTGATCCCTGGCACGATGCCCTGGCTCGACACCTCGACGACGCTGGCGCCGTCGACCTCCCGTATCCCCGGCCGAGAGCGGCCGGGACCACCCCCAGCGCCCGCTGCGCAACCCTCGGAGGACGGCCGATGCCGGCCGGAACCACAAGCGTGAGCGGCCCCGCCGCAACCTTGGGCGCCGCGACGGCCGGAACGGCCCCAACGAGCAAACACACTTCACAAACTGAACAACCTGTGCAATTATGGCTGTCGACTGGCGGACAGGAGCGAAAGCAACATGGCGGACCCGACCGGAGCGGCGAAGGAGACGATGGGGTTCCTGGTGGACGAGTTCCCGGCGTTGTCGAACAGTGCCAGGACGTTCGTGCGCGATCATCCGCGGGAGGCACGGCTGGCGGTGGCAGCGGCGTTGGAAGCGGTCGCCGCGCAGTGCGAGACCGAGGACGCCGATGCCGGTGCCCAAGTGCCGGAAGAGCTACGGCCGTTCCTCGTTCCACGAGGCGCCGGCGAGGACATTCTCGGCGTCTCGGAAGCCGCGAAACGGCTCGAAGTGTCACGCACCACGGTCTATGACTGGGTGGACAGGAAGACGCTCGTTGCCTGGAGGTCGACCAAGCGCGGACTCAGCATTCCCGCGGCGCAGATCCTCGGGGCCGGAAAGGTGGTCGCGGGGCTTGCGGATGTCGTCGACGCCATCGGGGATCCCGAGCTGGCCTGGGCGTTTCTCAGCCAGGAGTGGCCATTCGGCGACACCGTGACGGCGCCTCTGACGTTGCTGAAGGCTGGCCGCATGGACGATGTGCTCGGCGCGGCCGCCGGATTCGGGACCACCTTCGCGTGACCACGCGCTATCCGCGCGACCGGATCGCGTCCGTACTGCTCAGGTCGGGGTTTCCCGACGGCTACCGGATCATGCCGGCGCGCCATGCGGCGAAACCCCTGGGAACCGTGCCCGCGGACTCGCGCTTCGGTTCTCGCGACGGCGGCTATACGGTGCTCTATGCGTCGCCCGATTTCGCCTGCTGATGAACCATCTGGACCTGCCGGATGTTCTGAAGCGACACGGAATCGAGCTCGTTGGGTAGCATCCGGCTCGGCGAACCGTAACGGCGCCCCGGTTGTCGGGGGTCTCCTGCGACTACTCAACCGTGGTCGCCGCCGATCCGTCTCCCTACCGGCGAAGCCAATGGCGCCGGGCGAAGCCGGCCCATGGGCTGCCCGCGATGATCTACGTTGCGGGCGGTTGCCTTTACTCCGCCAGTGCGAAGACGAAGAGTGTGTTGCCGTTGCTGGGGCGCAACTCGGGGGTCAGGCGGTTGAAGGCGCCCGAGGTCAGCGACCGGCCGGTGCTGACGGCGACGTACTGGCGGCCCTCGTGGGCGTAGGTGACGGGGAAGCCGGTGACGGGAGAGCCGATGTTGACTTCCCAGAGGACCTCGCCGGTCTCGTGGTCGAGGGCGCGGAAGCGGCCGTTGTAGTCGCCGCCGAAGACGAGGCCGCCGCCGGTGGCCATGAGCGAGCTGGTGGCGGCGCGCTGCTCGTGGATCCACAGCAGCTCGCCGGTCTCGGCGGAGATGGCCTGGACGGTGCCGACCTGGTCGGTGCCGGGGGCGATCTCGGTGCGGACGCCGAGGCCGTAGAGCGAGCCGTCGTTGGTGGCCATGATGCGGGCGCAGGCGTTGCGCAGGGGGAAGTACATGGCGTTGGTGAGGGGGCTGTAGGCGCCCGGCTCCCAGTCCTTGCCGCCGGTGAGGGTGGGGCACGCGAAGACCTCCTGGCCCTCGCGGCGGAACACGACCTCCTGGTTCTCGGAGACGGCGCCGGTCGCGCCGTCTATGCCGCCCACCACGTTCTGGGCCACCGTCGGCCGCGCCCACAGGAACTCGCCCGTCGCGCGGTCGAGGGTGTAGACGATGCCGGTCTTGCCGGGGATGCCGGTCATGACCCGGCGCACCTCGCCGGGCTGGAGCCGCGGGTTGATCCACTCGACCGCGGCGGGGTCGGGGCTGACCGCGGTGTCGACCAGGATGCGCTCGAACGGGTGGTCGAGGTCCCAACTGTCGTTGAGGTGCTGGTAGTACCAGACTATCTCGCCCGTGTCGGCGTCCAGGGCGAGGGTCGAGTTGTGGTAGAGGTGCTGCAGGTCGGCGCCGCCGATGAGGAACTTGGGGGCCGGCGAGGTCACCGAGGTGCCGATGTAGACGAGGTTCAGCTCGGGGTCGTAGCTCGGCACCATCCACGCGCCGACGTGCTTGCGCTCCTCGAACGGGACCCCGCCCCAGGTCTCGTCGCCGGGCTCGCCCGGCGCGGGGATGGTCCGCCGCCGCCACAGCTCCTCGCCGGTCACCGCGTCGTGGGCGACGATGACGCAGGCGTTGGGCCCGCCTCGCGGGGTGCAGCCGCGGCCCGACACGATCTTGCCGTCGGCGATGATGGGGCCCGAGCTCTGGTTGGCGGGGTTCACCCGGTAGTCGAGGATCTCGGTCTCCCACGCCAGCTCGCCGGTCGCCGCGTCGAGGGCGAAGACGTAGTCGTCGCCGCTGGTGTCGATGATGTGGGTGCCGTAGATGGCGAGGTTGCGGTTGAGGTCGGTGAGGGCGCCGAGCATGTAGTCGCGGAGGTCGTCGGGCAGGTCGCGCCGGTACTCCCAGCGGAGGTCGCCGGTGGTGGCGTCGAGGGCCTGGATGACGTCGCGCGGGTTCGGCATGTACATCACGCCGTCGTGCACGAGGGGCGTGCCCTGCTGCAGCCCGGGCCCGAGGCCGCGCGACCACACCATGCGGAGGTCGCCGACGTTGCCGCGGTCGATCTGGTCGAGGGGGCTGTAGCCCCAGCCGTCGAGGGTGCGCCGCCACATCAGCCAGTCGTCGGCCGGCGGGTCCTGCAGGATGGCGTCGGTGACGGGGGCGATGCCGGCGTCCTGGCCCAGCGCCGTCCCTCCGGGCGACGTGACCAGCACTACCGCGAGCGACAGAACGCGAGCGACGGTTCCGAAGCGTGAAGCGAGCATCTCGACCCCCTCGACCCTGTTTCAGGCCGGGCGGTCGGGAACGACACCCGCGCCGCGACCGGCCGCTCCGATTTCGATTCGACCCGCGGTTCGGACTGCCGGCCCGGAATGCGCGGCTCGCGGCTCCGACTTGCCGCGGGAATGCCCGGCCGGGAATCGGCGCCCCGCGGGAGGCGTCGCCCTTCCGGTGCGCCGACAATGGGTCCCGGGTAGTCCGCCGCCCGCGGCGACACGCTCTCGCTGTCGTTCCGGTGGGACCCCAATCAACCGGCCGGAAATCGGCGCCGCCGCGAGAGGCGACGCCGTTCCAACGCGTCGACAGCTAGCCCGGAGAGCGTTGCCTACGGCTCCGCTCACCGCCCAACCAACCCTGCCAGGGAGCCTGCACCGTTCTACGGCGCAGACTCCTGGTCCTGGTAGTCCGCCGCGAGCAGCGACACCCGGATGATCTCGTTGTCGTTGCGGTGCACGATGTGTCCGTTGGCGTAGGCCGGGTGCGACCAGTTCACCGGCCGGGCGAATCGCCGGGTGGGGCCGAACGCGGCGTCGCTGGTCGCCTCGATGAGCTTGATGCGGCCGTGCTCGACGTAGCCCTCGGGCGTGAACTGCGCCATGATGAGGAACCCGTCGTCGTTCACCACGAAGTAGCGGTCGCCGTGCTTCACCATGAACGCGGTGCCCCAGCGGGCCTGCGCGGTCATCTCGTCGCTCATCCACAGCCGTTCGCCGGTTCGGGCGTCGAGCCCCCGCAGCTCGCCGTAGCTGCCGACCCCGTAGAGGTAGTCGCCCTCGATGAGCGGCGTCGTGATCATCGCGTGCAGCCCGTCGGTCTCTCCCGGCAGCTCGCTCCGGCTCCGGCCCCGCCACAGCAGGGTGGCGTCGGGCCGATCCTGGTTGAGCTGCATCATCATCGAGCCGCGGTAGAACTGCGACACCAGCAGGTAGTTGTCGCTGCGGACGGGGGTGGCGACGGATACGCCGGCCGCCGCCTCCCATTCTTCGTTCCAGTAGACCTCGCCGGTCTCGGGGTCCAGCGACACGAGGGCCGCCGCGTGCCAGACGATGAGCTGCCGGGCGCCGCCCGCCTCGATGATGATGGGCTGGCCGTAGCCCATCTCGCCGACGACGTCGAGGGCGCGCCAGATCTCCTCGCCGGTGCGCTTGTCCCACGCCATGACGAGGCCGCCGGGCTCGCCGCCGACCACCGTGATCAGCCGGTCGCCGTCGACGATGGGCGAGCTCGCCACCCCCCAGGTGGGGATGAAGCTGTCGTAGTCGGCGATGTAGTGCTTCTCCCACAGGATGTCGCCGGTCTCGACGTCGAGGCAGTAGAGGTCGCCGGCCGCGCCCACCACGTACACCCGGTCGCCGTCGACGGTCGGGGTTGCGCGCGGGCCGATGGCGTACGAGACCATCAGCATGCGGTAGCTGGTGGGCCACTCCCGGGTCCACAGCACCTCGCCGGTCTCCTCGTCGAGGGCAAGGGCCCGCTCGGTGCCGTCCATCGTCCGCGACTCGGGGTCCTCGACCCAGTCGGTGATGAAGACGCGCCCGTCGGCCACCGCGGCCCCCGAGTAGCCCGAGTTGACGGGCACCCGCCACGCCACCTTCAGCTCGTCGGGCAGCGCCTCGACGATGCCGGTCTCGGTCCACTCCCCGCGCCGGTCCTCGCCGCGCCACTGCGGCCAGTCGTTGGCGAAGCCGGGGGCGGCCACGAGCAGGGCGATCCCCGCAAAGGCCAGCGAGCGCAGGGTGCGGCGGGCCAGGTGGTCGACGTCGTGCGCTCTCATGCCATGCTCCTCACGAATCTCGTCCCGCCCGAGGCGGGGTCGAGCCTGTCGTGCATCTCGACCCCCTCGACGTTCTCGCCGGTGCGGCCGGCTGGCACCGGCCCCGCATCACGCCGGGGCCGGCGCACTCCGCTCGATTCGACCTTCGGCTGCCGCTAGTCCTGGTAGTCCGCCGCGCGCAGCGACACCCGGATGATCTCGTTGTCGTTCCGGTGCACGATGTGTCCGTTGGCGTAGGCCGGGTGCGACCAGTTCACCGGCCGGGCGAATCGCCGGGTGGGGCCGAACGCGGCGTCGCTGGTCGCCTCGATGAGCTTGATGCGGCCGCGCTCGACGTAGCCCTCGGGGATGAACTGGGCGTCGATGAGGAAGCCGTCGTCGTTCACCACGAAGTAGCGGTCGCCGTGCTTCACCATGAACGCGGTGCCCCAGCGGGCCTGCGCGGTCATCTCGTCGCTCATCCACAGCCGTTCGCCGGTGCGGGCGTCGAGCCCGCGCAGCTCGCCGTAGCTGCCGACCCCGTAGAAGTAGTCGCCCTCGATGAGCGGCGTCGTGATCAGGGCGTGGAGCCCGTCGGTCTCGCCGGGCATCTCGCTGCGGCTCTGGCCGCGCCACAGCAGGGTCGCGTCGGGCCGGTCCTGGTTGAGCTGCATCATCATCGAGCCGCGGTAGAACTGCGACACCAGCAGGTAGTTGTCGCTGACCACGGGGGTCGCGACGGACATGCCGGCCCCGGCCTCCCACTCTTCGTCCCAGTAGACCTCGCCGGTCTCGGGGTTCAGCGACACCAGGGCCGCCGCGTGCCAGATGATGAGCTGCCGGGCGCCGCCCGCCTCGATGATGATGGGCTGGCCGTAGCCCATCTCGCCGACGACGTCGAGGGCGCGCCAGATCTCCTCGCCGGTCCGCTTGTCCCACGCCATGACGAGGCCGCCGGGCTCGCCGCCGACCACCGTGATCAGCCGGTCGCCGTCGACGATGGGCGCGCTGGTCACCCCCCAGGTGGGGATGAAGCTGTCGTAGTCGGCGATGTAGTGCTTCTCCCACAGGACGTCGCCGGTCTCGACGTCGAGGCAGTAGAGGTCGCCGGCGGCGCCGACCACGTAGACGCGGTCGC
Source organism: Vicinamibacterales bacterium (assembly GCA_965204675.1). GTDB lineage: Bacteria > Acidobacteriota > Vicinamibacteria > Vicinamibacterales > UBA8438 > JAJEEA01. The sequence continues at coordinate 936,642 of OZ242003.1, read as the reverse complement.
CGTCGACGGTCGGGGTGGCGCGCGGGCCGATGGCGTACGAGAACATCAGCATGCGGTAGGTGGTGGGCCACTCCTGCACCCACAGCACCTCGCCGGTCTCCTCGTCGAGGGCGAGGGCCCGCTCGGTGCCGTCCATCGTCCGCGACTCGGGGTCCTCGCTCCAGTCGGTGATGAAGACGCGCCCGTCGGCCACCGCCGCGCCCGAGTAGCCCGAGTTGATGGGCACCCGCCATGCCACCTTCAGCTCGTCGGGCAGCGCCTCGACGATGCCGGTCTCCGTCCACTCCCCGCGCCGGTCCTCGCCGCGCCACTGCGGCCAGTCGTTGGCGAAGCCGGGGGCGGCCACCAGCAGGGCGAGTGCCGCGAAGGCCAGGGATCGAAGCGTGCGGCGGGCCGGACGGTCGACGTCGTGCAGTGTCATTGCATGCTCCTCGCAAGGCTGGTCCCGCCGGAGGCGGGGCGAGCCCGGTTGTGCGTTCCGTTTCCGGTGAAAGTCTATACCGAATCCGCCGGGTCGCCGGTGGTGGGGCGGTCCCCCGATTCGCCCGCGGGCGCTCGGGGTACGATGGCCGTCGAAGGGCGCGGTGGGCCAGCTTCAACCCTGCGCGGAGACAACCGATGGCGCTCGGTCCCGTCTTCAGGACCCTCTTGCTGCAGGCGTGCTGCACGGTGTGTTCACGGTCGGTCTGCCGGCCCGTACTGCCGGGAGGTGCCGCGCTGGGTTCCCGCGCGTCTCGCGGGTCGGCGAGGGCAGAGGCGGATAGTCATTCACGCCGTGAATGACTATCATTCACGCCGTGAATGACTCGTTGCTGCCCCGCCTCGTGGCGCGTGACCTGGGCCGTCGGCTCCACGTGATGCCGGCCGTGGTCGTGGCCGGTGCGCGTCAGACCGGGAAGAGCACCCTCGCGCAGGACCTCGCGCCGGGGGCGAGGCGCTACCACTCGCTCGACGACCTCGACGTTCTGGATCTGGCGCGCCGCGATCCGGACGCGTTGCTGGGCGGCGGTGAGCCGGTGACGCTGGACGAGGTGCAGCGCGCGCCCGATCTGCTGCACGCCGTCAAGCGGGAGATCGACCGGTCGCGGCGGCCGGGTCGGTTCCTGCTGACCGGCTCCGCCAACCTGCTGCTCATGCAGCGCGTGTCCGAGTCCCTCGCCGGCCGGGCGAGCTACCTCACCCTCTGGCCGATGACCCGGCGCGAGCAGCGCGGGCTCGGGCGTTGCGGCATCTGGGAGGAGCTGCTCGGCGCCCGCGACCGGGATTGGCTCGACCTCGTGGCCGCGCAGCCCGGCGAGCCGGACGACTGGCGCACGCTTGCGCGCCGCGGCGGCTTCCCGTCGCCGGCCCTGCACCTGGCGACGGACGAGGACCGCGACGTCTGGTTCGACGGGTACGTGCGCACCTACCTCGAACGCGACCTGCAGGCGCTCTCGGCCGTATCCGGCCTGCCCGACTTCCGCCGCCTGATGCGGGCCGCCTGCCTGCGGCTCGGACAGATCGTCAACCAGACCGAGCTGGGCCGCGACGTGGCCCTGCCGCAGCCGACGGTGCGCCGCTACCTCAACCTCGTCGAGACCGCGTACCTGCTGGTCCGGTTGCCGGCGTGCGTGGTGAACCGCACGAAGCGGCTGATCAAGGCGCCGAAGCTGTACTGGGGAGACACGGGGCTGGCGCTGCATCTCGCCGGAGGGGTGGCACCGGGCGGCGCCCATCTCGAGAACGTGGTGCTTCTCGACCTGTTGGCGTGGCGCGACGCGCGGCTCGATCGCGCCGAGCTGCTCTACTGGCGTACCGCATCGGGGGAGGAGGTGGACCTCGTGATAGAGGCGGACGGCCGTCTGCTGCCGATCGAGGTGAAGTCCACGTCGCGGCCGCGGCTCCGCGACGCCGCCAATCTGCGCAGCTTCCGCGCGGAGTACGGGGAGACGGCTCGCGCGGGGGTGCTGCTGCACGCGGGCGAGACGGTCGGCTGGATAGCGCCCGGCGTGCTCGCCGCGCCCTGGTGGCGCGTGCTGTGAGTGCGGCGGCGGTGCGACGGCCGCTCTCGACCGGACCGGCCGCGTCGGACGGCGTCCGGGGCCGCCCTCGTCGTCGGGCATCGGCCGATCGGTGAACGGCGCCCGCGGGTGGTACGATGGCTCCTGCAGGTCGGTACTGTGCAAGAAGTGGCGGAATCGGGCCTCGCCGATGAATCGACGACGCGCGGGGACGACCGGAGGGAAGGGAAACGGGATGGGACGCATCGTCGTGCAGACCAGGGTCACCAACCTGTTCGACGAGGAGAAGTCCATCGAATGCGGGATGTTCGTCGATACCGGCGCAGGGGCGCTGATCCTGCCCGCGGCGTGGAAGGAGAGGCTCGGCCGGTTCAAGCGGTCCGAGGTCGTCGAGCTTCAGATGGCCAATCGGGAGGTCGTGCGGGGAGAGGCGTGCTGGCCGGTGGAGGTGAAGATCGAGGGGTTCCGTCCGGTCTCCAACGAGGTGATCTTCGTGGACATGAAGCCGGAGGAGAACGCGGAGTACGAGCCTCTCCTGGGGTACGTCATTCTCGAGCAGGCGCAGGCGGCGGTGGACATGCTCGAGCACCGTCTGGTCCCGGTGAAGTACATCGACATGAAATGACCGCCCGATCCCGCTCGCGCGATTCCGCCCGCGAGATTCTCGACGCGCTGGTTCGCGACGTGCAACGCTCGGAGTTCAGGCCGTTGTCGGCCGAGTACCTGCGGGCGGTGGACCGGGTCGAGAAGCTGCCCGGCAACCGCACCGGCGCCGACAAGTCCTGGGTGCTTCGCCAGTACGAGGCCGCGATGCGGGTGCGCGCCGGCGCGAAGCGCATACGGTGAGTATCGACCTGGCCTCGTTCCCGGCGCTGGTCGGGGCCCTCAACCGGCGGGGCGTCAGGTTCGTGCTGATCGGGGTGTGGGGCGCCAATTTCCATGCCCGGGATGCCTCGGCCCTGTTCACCACGCTCGACTACGACCTGTTCCTGCCGCCCTCTCCCGACAACCTGCTCGAAGCCTGGCGTGCGTGCGACGAGATCGGCTTGTCTCTCGAAGCCGCTGGAGAGCCCCTCGATACCCCGCGAGACCGCGCCCTTGCCGTGGCGGTGACCCAGCGGCGGGCATCCGTCACCGCCACCGGCCAGGACGAGCTCGCCGTCGATTTTTCGCTGTTGATGACCGCGTTCGAGTTCGAGGCGGTCTGGGACGAACGCCGCGTCTTCCTGGTCGAGGGCGAGGAACTGCCGGTCGCCCGTCTCAGCCACATCATCCGGTCGAAGGCCGCCGCCAACCGGCCCAAGGACCGCCTGTTCCTCGCCACCCACGCCGAAGCGCTGCGCCGGATGCTCGATGCGGACGAGGAATGAGGGCCGGATCGCTCGCGGCGCCATCGCGGTGACGGCAGGGGAGGCATCAGGCGTCCTCGTGCGAGCCGGCCGGTGGAGGACGGTCATTCACGGCGTGAATGATCATCATTCGGCGCGTGAATCGTCTTCGGCGCGTGAATCGTCGCGCGCCGGAAGGAACGGGTCCGAGAACCGCGGATCGGCGAGGAACATCGGGTCGGTCAGCGTCTCGAGGAAGGCGATCAGGGCGGCGGTCTCCGGCTCGGTGAGCTCGAGGCGGACGGGTCGGACCGGGCCGCCGGTGACGACCAGGCGGCGATCGAGCAGGTGCATGTCGAGGAAGGGGTGCGGCGCGACGTCCGCGTCGTAGTGCTCGATGACGTCGCGCAGGGTGTCGAAGCGGCCGTCGTGCATGTAGGGCGGACGGATGGCCACGTTGCGCAGGGACGGGGCCTTGAAGCGTCCGTCGCCCGCGCCGGGGTCGACGCCGGTCTCGGGGTCGACGCCGGTCTCGGGGTGGAGCGAGTCGAAGCTTCCTTCGACGTTCTCGTCGAACGCGTCGAGACCGATGTTGCGGGGCGCGAGGCTGATCTGCGCGTCGCCGGCGTGGCAGCGGGCGCAGCCGGCGCCGCGCCGGGCGCCCCCGGGCGGCGTCGAGAAGAGGTGGTAGCCGTGCCGCGCGGCCGGGGTGAGGCGGGCCAGGAACGGTGGCGACCCCGCGGGGCCGGCTCGGCGCGCCTCGTCGTAGGGCGAGCGATGGGACACCAGGGCTCGCACGAACTGGGCGAGGGCGCGGGCGATTCGGTCCTCAGTGACATCCGGGCTGCCGAAGGCGCGCTCGAAGAGCGGCGGGTAGAAGGGGGTCGCGGCGAGGCGGGCTTCGACCGCGTCGAGCGACGAGCCCATCTCTATCGGGTCCTCGATGGGGGCCAGCACCTGGGCCTCGAGGGTCTCGGCCCGCTCGTCCCAGAAGAACCGGCCGCGGGCGTAGTAGCGTGCGTTGGCGAGGCTCATGGCGTGGCGCCGGGTCGGCCGGCCGTCGAAGCCGATGCTCAGCCGGCGCGAGTCCGAGAACCCGTGCACCTGGCGGTGGCACGACCCGCACGAGACGCGGCGGTTGGCCGACAGTCGGGTGTCGTAGAAGAGCACCCGGCCGAGGGCGGCGCCCGCGTCGGTGACCGGGTTGCCGGCCGGCGTGTTGTCGGCGGCGGCGATGGTGTCGGGGCCGTCGTCGACGCTGAAGTGCGACGGCAGCTCGACCGCGTAACGGTAAGGCGTGGAAGGCAGCCGGGGCTCGTCGAGCCGAGCGGCCGCGGCGGGCTGGGCCGGCCGGGGCGCGGCGCCGCGCGCGGTCGGACCGACGGCGACCGCGGCACCCGCCGCGAACCCCGCGGCCATCAGGAAGAGGGTGCGACCCCGCATGGGAGGACTCTACCGCGTCAGGGCCCGAAATGACGATGCCGACAGAATCGGGGCGGTCGCTATAATGGCGGCTGTCGTTGCCGATCACGGTGTCCGGCGGCGGGCTTCCACTCCGCCGAGAACCAGACCGGCTTCCACGCTTGCCCGGGAACGGCCCGGGAGGAGAACGCAATGAGAACCAGGATCTTCACGGCGGCGGCGCTCGCGGTGCTGTTGGCGGTTTCGGCGGGTGCCCAGTCGCGCGACGTGGACCTCGAGGCGGCCGACGGGGTGACCCTCAAGGCGACCTACACGTCGCCCGGCCAGCCGGGGCCGGGGATGCTGCTCGTGCACCAGTGCAACATGGACCGGACGTCGTGGAACGACATCGCGGCCGAGCTGGTCGGGGCCGGCGTGCACGTGCTGACCCTCGACCTGCGGGGCTTCGGCGACAGCGGCGGCGAGGGCATCGGGGCCGGGTTCCCCGCGTTCCTGCAGACGTCGTCGGCCGACGTCGACATGGCCTACGACTACCTCGCGTCGCAGGAGGGCGTCGACGCGTCGCGCATCGGCGCGGGCGGGGCGAGCTGCGGGGCCATGCTGACCGCGGACCTCGCGGCGCGCCGGGACGTCGAGGCCCTCATGCTGCTGTCGGGTCCGCCGAGCGAGGCGGCCGTCGCCAACATGGCGGGGGACGCCGACCTGGCCGTGTTCGCGGCGGCGGCGACCGAGGACCCGGTCACCGTCGGCGTCGCCGACGCGCTGCAGGGCGCCGTCGACGGGTCGCCCCATGCCAGCTCGACCGCGAAGATCTACCCCGGCCCCGAGCACGGGCTGCCGATGTTCGGGAAGAACGCCGATCTCGAGCCGGCGCTGCTTGCGTGGTTGAAGGGCGAGCTGGTCGGCAACTGAGGTATATTCCGCCAAAGGTCAGGGAGGGTTCAGATGCACAAGCGAACTGTTTCGGCGTTCGCGGCGGTGGCGGCGGCGCTGCTGCTGCCGGCGGCGGCCGCGGGCCAGCCGGCCGGCGAGAACGAGTTCCGGACCCCATGGGGCGACCCGGACCTGATGGGCACGTGGTCGTACGCGTCGCTGACGCCGCTCCAGCGCCCCGAGTCGATGGCCGACCAGGAGTTCTTCACGGCCGAGGAGGCGGCCGAGCGGAACCTCGCGGTCACCCTCGACCGTGACCCCCCGCCGGGGAGCGTGGGGTCGTACAACGCGCTGTGGTTCGACCGCGGCCGGGTCAGCTCGGACATGCGGACCTCGCTCATCGTCGACCCGCCGAACGGCCGGCTGCCGACCCGGCCCGAGACGGTCGAGGCGCAGGCGGCCCGGCGCGCCTACCTGCGCGACCACCCCGCCGACTCGTGGCTCGACCGCAGCAACTGGGACCGGTGCATCACCTACCACGGGGTGCCGCCGATCTCGACCGGCTACAACAACACCTACCAGATACTGCAGACGCCGACCCACGTCGCGATCCGGGTCGAGAACATCCACGACGTGCGCATCATCCCCATCGACGGGCGGCCGCGGCTCGACGACGGCATCCGCCAGTGGAACGGGGACTCGCGCGCCCACTGGGACGGCGACACCCTGGTGGTCGAGACCGCCAACTTCAGCGACCAGACCGTGCACCGGTTCCCGTCGTCGCGGAACACGAAGGCGGTCGAGCGGTACCGCCGCGTCAGCGCCGACCAGATCGACTACCGGTTCACGATCGAGGACCCGACCGTCTACACGCAGCCGTGGACGGCGGTGCGCCCGATGCCGCGGCTCGACGACTACATCATCTACGAGTACGCCTGCCACGAGGGCAACTACGCGATGACCAACATCCTGACCGTCGAGCGCGTGCAGGAGGCGCAGGCCGAGCAGTAGGGAGTCGTGGGCTGGCTCCGGCCACGTCGGCTTCCCGGCCTGCCCGTGACGCGGGCGCCGAGCCTGCAGCGGCGCTGACGGGCGGCGACCCGAGCCGTGGGGTTGGGTCGGCTTCCCGGCCTGCCCCGAAACGTCGGGGTGCCGGGTGATGCGAGGGGATCCGAAGTGAGGAGGGAATCGGCCATGGCGCAGTGGTTGCGCGCGGGTGTGGCGGTCGGCGCGGTCGGGTTGCTCGCGGGCCTGGGCGAGGCGCCGGCGGCGGCCGGGCAGCAGAACGACCGCAGCCAGCGGCTCTATCCGTCGCTTCAACGCCCGCCCGGCGATCCCGAGGTGGTGGCCCGGGGGGAGGCCGTCTACGGCATCAGTTGCCGGGCGTGCCACGGGATGGACCTGCGCGGCGGCGACCTCGGGGGGCCCAACCTGTTGCGGTCGCAGCTCGTCCTGCGGGACGAGGCCGGCGAGCTGATTGGGCCGGTGATCCGCGACGGGCAGTCGGGGCCGGGCGGATCCTACATGCCCCCGCAGCCGATGTCCGACGAGGACCTCCAGGCCGTCGTGACCTACGTGCACGACGTGCTCGGCACGGCGTCGCGCCAGGGGGGGCCGCCGCTGGGCGACGAGCTCGAGCTCGACATCCTCGTCGGCGACGCCACCGCCGGGCGGACCTACTTCGCGGAGAAATGCGCCGCCTGCCATTCCCCGACCGGCGATCTGCAGGGCATCGCCACCCGGATTCCCGAGCCGAAGGAGCTGCAGAACACCTGGGTGCGGGGCGGGGGCCGCAACACCGTCCGCCCGCCGGTGACGGTCGCCGTCACCCTGGCGTCGGGCGAGCGGGTCGAGGGCGAGCTCGATCGGCTCAATGACTTCCTGGTCGTGCTCACCGACGGCGCGGGCCGGCACCGGTCGTTCGGCCGCGAGGGCAACACGCCGCGGGTGGAGCTCGACGACCCGATGGCCGCCCACCGCGAGATGCTGCAGGTGTACCGCGACGCCGATATCCACGACGTGACCGCGTACCTGGTGACCCTGAAGTGACTGCCGTCCGCCTGCTGCCCGCCGTCTGCCGGCAGGTGCGCCGCGATGTCGACGCCCACTGCGCGAACCGCCGGTCCACCGATCGAGGGAACAACCGCCATCCGCCTGCTGCGACAACGTGGTGACGCCGAAATGACTGTCAACCGCCTGCTACGCCTGCTGTCCGTCGCCGCCCTGCTCGCCGCCGTCGTGTTCGCCGCGCCCACCGCGGCGACCGCGCAGGAGGGCGGCCTCGACCCCGCGTCGCTCGTGGAGCCCCTCGAGGAGTCGTGGCCGACCTACTCCGGCGACTACAGCGGCCGGCGCTACAGCCGGCTGAAGCAGGTGACGACGGAGAACGTCCGGCAGCTCTCGCTCGCGTGGACCCGGAACTTCAATACCGGCATGCCGCCGCTCGAGGGGCCGAACGCCCCCGACTTCACCGGCGGCGAGGGGGCCGGCGACTTCACCATCGGGTCGCAGCGCATCAAGGGCTCGATTCTCCAGGTCGGCGACCTGCTCTACGTGACCGCCCCCGACCACGTGTGGGCCGTCGACGTGCGGGACGGCGGCACGCGGTGGCACTACTTCTGGAAGACCCGCGGCGGCCCCCACATCGGCAACCGGGGCGCGGCGATGTGGCGCGACTCGATCATCTTCGAGACCGTCGACAACTACCTCGTCTCGCTCGACGCGCGCACCGGCGAGGAGCGCTGGCACAGCGAGATCGCGAGCTTCGAGGAGCAGTACTTCTCGACCATGGCGCCCATCGTGGTCGGCGACCTCGTGCTCGTGGGCACCGGCAACGACCTCGACGCGCCGGGGTTCCTGCAGGCGTTCGACCCCGCCACCGGCGAGCGGGTGTGGCGCTTCTACACCGTCCCCATGAGCGAGGACGACCCCGGCATCGAGACGTGGCCGAACCTCGACGCGGCGATGCACGGCGGGGGGCAGGTGTGGGTGCCCGGCTCGTACGACCCCGAGACCGACCTCTACATCTTCGGCACCGGCAACCCCACCCCCGGATACACCGGCATCGCCCGGCGCGGGGACAACCTGTTCACGTGCACGCTCGTCGCGGTCGAGGTGTCGACCGGGAAGATGGCGTGGTGGTTCCAGACCTCGCCCCACGACACCCACGACTGGGACTCGGCCCAGACCCCGATCCTCATCGACGGGGAGATCGACGGCGTGCCCCGGAAGCTCGTCTCCACCGCGGCGCGCAACGGCTTCTTCTTCACCGTCGACCGCGTGACCGGCGAGCACATCGTCACCACCCGCTACGGCGCGACCTCGAACTGGGCCAGCCACATCCGCGAGAGCGGGTCGCCCAACCCGAACCCCGCGAAGGAGGCGATCATCCCCGGCGCGCTCGTCTCCCCCGTCGAGGGGGGCGTGGCCAACTGGCAGCCGCCCGCCTTCAACCCCGACACCGGCCTCTTCTACACGCAGGAGAACAACGGCTTCAACCTGCTCTACCTGACCGACCCGGACCCCCGCGGGTCGATGGGGCTGGGGGGCAAGGACCGGGTCACGGTGGGCACCGGCGGCAACGCCTTCACCGCCATCGACTACCGCACCGGCGAGCCGCGGTGGCGCCACGCGTGGCCCATCGGCGGGGGCGGCGGGGCCGGCGTGCTGACCACCGCCGGGGGCCTGGTTTTCACCGGCGACGGGAGCGGCAACTTCGTGGCCTTCGACGCCGCCGACGGCGACCTGCTCTGGCACACCCGCATCGGCAACATCTCGAACGCGCCGCAGACCTACCTCGTCGACGGGCGGCAGCACGTCCTGGTCGCGGCCGGCCAGCAGCTCTTCGCCTTTGTCATGTACTGATCCGATCCGCGTCGCCGGGCCGTGGTACGGTTGAAAGAGGATGGGACGGTTACCTTGGACATAACTGCGCTCGCGCCGGTCGCCTTGGCCATCTTGGGCACGGCAGGGTTGACGGTGGGATTGATGCAGTGGCTGCTCAAGCCGCAGTTCGATGCCGTCAACCAACGCGTCGATGCCGTCAGCAAACGGGTCGACGAGTTGAAGGCCGACATCCGAGAGTTGCGAGCGGCGGTGTACGTGCCCCGGACTCCGTCGCCGCCGCCTGAAGTCGATCGCCTGTAGGCTTGGCCGCGAAGCACCTCCCGGATGCACGGGTGGCGCGACCGCGGGTGGGCGGGCGCCCTTGGGTTTCATGGCGTCTCGCGACCCCCTGTTCGATGCAGCCCCGTCGATGAGTTCAGGTCGCGCCCCGCAGTCGACGACCCCGGCCCGCTACCATCTTGCCGAGAACAACCTCGCGTGGATGCGGTACCCGTTCGGGGACCCGCGCATGGCGGGCATGCGGGACGAGATCGACCGCATCAACGAGCTCGGGGATCGCTCGCCGGGCTTCGTGTGGCGCTTCGAGACCGAGGGCGGCGACGCGACCGACGTACGGGTGCTCGACGACCCCCGAGTGCTGTTCAACCTCACCATCTGGGAGACGGTCGCCGACCTCAGGCGGTACGTCTACCGTAGCGAGCACGTCGAGTTCTTCCGCCGTCGCCGCGAGTGGTTCCTGCCCCCGCCGCGCGAGCCGGTGGCGCTGTGGTGGGTGCCCGAGGGGGAGCGGCCCGGGGTCGACGAGGCGATGGCCCGCATCGAGCGCCTGTGGCGGGACGGCCCGACGCCCGAGGCGTTCACCTTGAAGCAGATCTACGATCCCGACGGCGCGCCCGCGGGCCGGCCTGCGCAGGGGGGCACCGCATGATCGCCACCGAGGCCCGCTACCGGCGTCGGGGCTGCCGCCGGACCCGTGCGGAGGAACACGGAAGGGTCGCGGCCGAGACCGCCGCCCCGTGTCTTGCCGGCCCCGTTCGTTGCGGAGGAGCACCGATGATCACGACCGAGACCCGCGACCGCGTCACCGTCGTCCGCATGGCGCATGGCAAGGTCAACGCGTTCGACCCCGAGCTGATGGCCGGCCTGATCGACCAGTTGGACGCCCTGGAGAAGGCGGACACCGCGGCCGTGGTCCTGACCGGCACCGGCCGCGTCTTCTCGGCCGGCGTCGATCTGCGCGGCCTCACCGGCGGCGGTCCCGACTACGTCAAGAAGCTGCTGCCGCTGCTGGGCGGGGCCTTCCTCAAGGCGTTCACCTTCCCCAAGCCCGTCGTCGCGGCCGTGAACGGACACGCCATCGCCGGCGGCTGCGTCCTCACCTGCGCCTGCGACTACCGCATCATGGCCGACGGCGGCGGTCGCATCGGCACCCCCGAGCTCTCGGTGGGGGTGCCGTTCCCGAGCATGGCCCTGGAGATCCTCCGGCTGACGGTGCCCGCCCACCGGCTGCAGGCCCTGATCTACCGCGGCCTGACGTGCACGCCCGCCGAGGCCGTCGAGAACGGCCTCGTCGACGAGACCGCCCCGCCCGAGGCGGTCGTCGACCGCGCGGTCGACATGGCCGCGCGCCTCGGGTCGCTGCCGCCCGCGTCGTTCGCCCTCACCAAGCGCATCATCCGCGAGCCCAGCCAGGCCCGCGTCCGCGAGATGCAGGCGGTGGACGAGCGGGTGACCGAGGCCTGGATGTCGCCCCGCGTGCAGGAGGCCGTCCGCGGCTACGTGGAGCGCACGCTGGGAAAGTAGAATCGAAGAGGCGGTTGCCGCCCGGCCGCCGGTCGTTGGGAACCCGCGGATCGGGGGCCGGTGCGACCGCGCGCGACGCGAGCCACGCTTGAGCGGTGCGCGCAGCGGCCGGGGCCGCGCCGCTTGCGCGGCCGGGCAGAGGTAGAGGGATGTCACGCTTCCTGCAGCTTCGGCTCCTGTGGCGGCGGGCCGCAACGAACCCCGGCTTCACCCTCGTCGCGCTGGCCACCCTCGCGGTGGGGATCGGCGCGAACGTGGCCATCTTCACCGTTGTGAACGCCGTGGTGCTGCGGCCGCTGCCTATCCCCGACTCCGAGCGGCTGGTGATGCTGAGGCACGCGGCGCCGGGGCTGTCGCAGCTCGACGAGCTGCCGACGTCCGACGCGCTGCACTTCCTCTACGCGGAGGAGAGCCGCACCCTCGACAGGGTGGCGGCCTACCGCGACGGGCAGGCGAGCTTCACCGGCCCGGACGACCCGCAACGGGTCCAGGCCGCCTTCGTCACCGCGTCGTTCTTCGAGGTCATGCGGACCTCGCCGCAGCTCGGCCGGGTCTTCACCGCCGAGGACGACCGTCCGGGCGCGGCGCCGGTCCTGGTGCTCGCCGACGGGCTGTGGACGACCCGCTTCGGGGCCGATCCGGGGGTGGTGGGCACCATCGTCGACGTCGACGGGGTGGGCGTCGAGGTGGTGGGGGTGATGCCCCCCGGGTTCAGCTTCTCGCGGCCCGCGGCCGAGCTCTGGCGCCCGCTGGCGCTCGACCGGGGCGCGGCGCAGCTCGGCGCGTTCGGCATGAACGGGGTCGCCCGCATCGCCGACGGCGCCACCCTCGAGCAGGTGCGGGCGGAGCTCGGCACGATGCTGTCCAACCTGGCCGAGCTGCTTCCGGACCAGCCCGCGGCCCCGGTCCTCATCAGCGCCGGCCTCGCGCCCGTCGTGGACCCCGCGCGCGAGGTGGTGGTCGGCGATATCGAGGCGACCCTGTGGATCCTGCTCGGCGCGGTGGGGTTCCTGCTGCTCATCGCGTGCGCCAACGTCGCCAACCTCTTCCTCGTGCGGTCCGAGGCGCGGCACGGCGAGGTGGCGGTGCGCTCTGCCCTCGGCGAGGGCCGCGGGGAGCTCGTCGGCTCGGTCTTCCTCGAAAGCGTCGTACTCGGGGTGGCCGGGGGCCTCGCGTCGCTGCCGCTGGCCCTGCTGGCGGTGCGCCTCGTGGTGGGCTTCGGCCCGCGGGCGCTGCCGCGGCTGGACGAGATCTCGGTCGACGCGTCGGTGCTGGCTTTCGGTCTCGCGGTGTCCCTCGCGGCCGGCCTGCTGTTCGGGGTCCTGCCGGCGTGGCGGGCGACCGCGGTCGCCGCGGCGGGAAGCACCACGGCGGGCGCAAGAGGGGCCACCGCGGGCCGGGAACGGCAGTGGGCGCGGCGGGGGCTCGTGGTGGTCCAGGTCGCCCTGGCCTTGACCCTGCTCGTGGGATCGGGGCTGGCCGTGCGCTCGTTCCAGCGGCTGGCCGCGGTCGATCCGGGCTTCGACCCCGTCGACGCGCTGACCTTCGGGCTGTCGCTGCCCCAGCGCGACTACGAGGCCCCCGAGTCGCGGCTCGCCTTCCACCGTCAGGTCGTCGACCGCCTGCGCGCCCTGCCCGGCGTCGTCGAGGCGGCGGCAGGGACCACCGTTCCCCTCGGGGGCGAGGCGACGGGGGCGGGGCACGCCGTCGAGGGCCGGCCCGTGAACATCGAGCAGGGGGAGGTGCCGCCGGTCTTCATGTGGAAGCGCGTTTCGCCCGCCTGGTTCGACGCGATGGGCATCGAGCTCGTCGAGGGCCGGGCGTTCGACGCCCTCGACGGCGAGCGCGACGCCCCCGTGGTCGTCGTGTCGCGGACGGTGGCGCAGGCGCAGTGGCCGGGCGAGAGCGCCCTCGGCAAGGGCATCCGCCAGGGCGCGCCGCCGCCCGAGGGCGTGGACTGGACCCGCGTCGTCGGTGTGGTCGACGACGTCCACGAGATCGCGCTGCACGAAGACCCCCCGGCGATGGTGTACTACCCGATGCCCGAGTTCGCCGAGGGCGTCGGCGTGCCCGACGCCATGCGCTACGTGGTGCGCGCCCCGAACCCCGCCGCCCTCGCCGACGCGGCGCGCGAGACGGTGCGCGGGCTCGACCCGACGCTCCCCATCACCGACGTCGAGACGCTGGAGACGCTGGTTGCGCGGGCGCGCGCGGAGCGCGCCTTCGTCATGGTCCTGCTCGTCATCGCCGCCGGCCTCGCGCTGCTGCTGGGCTCGATCGGCCTCTACGGCGTCGTCTCCTACCTCGTGGCGCAACGGCGCCGCGAGATCGCCATCCGCATGGCCGTCGGCGCGCAGGTGACCGACGTGCGGCGCCTCGTGCTCCTGGACGCGGGGTGGATGGCCCTGCTCGGGGTGGTCCTGGGAGCGGGCGCGGCGGCGGCCCTGACCCGGCGGCTCCAGGCCGTGCTGTTCGAGACGGCCGCCCTCGACCCGGTCGTCTTCCTCACCGTCTCGGCGCTGCTGGCCGCGATCTGCCTGCTGGCGAGCTGGGTGCCCGCGCGGCGCGCCGCGCGCATCGATCCGATGACCATCCTGCGCGCCGAGTGAGACTTCGGCGGGTCCGCCGGGCCCGGCCGGCGGCGCGGCGCGCCGGGGCCCGCCATCGGCGCGTCGCCGTAGCGGGGGCGATGGTGTCTACCGCGAAGGCGCGGGCGCCGGGTCGATGCGCGGCGCCGCCGGGGGCCGCAGGTATTGCATGAGGCTGGGAATGCCCGGCTGCCACCGGTCTCCGCCGCCGGGCGGCTTCCAGACGTAGCCGATGAGGGCTAGCCGGTCGCGGCACGCCACCGTCTCGGGGATCGAGTGGCTGGCGATGGCATCGCCGATGACCGCGTTCAGCTCGTCCTGGGCGAGCGCCGCCCGGCCGGCGAAGGCATCGGCCACTGCGTCAGCGACCGGCATCAGGTTCTGCCGCTCCAATTCGTCGCGGCGGTGCTCGTAGTAGGCGCGCCGCTCGACCTGGAAGGTCCGTTCCGCCTGGTCGGCCACCGCCTCGTCGATCAGCGTCGTGGCCCGTTCCGCCGCCGCCTCCCACAGGGCCGCCCCCCAGACTTGCAGGAAGTACGGATAGCACTGGCTCTCGCCGACCACGCGCCGCAGGGCCGGCCCGTCGAAGGTGACGGCGGGTTTCTGCTCGGCGAAAGGCCGCACCAGAGCCTCCGCGGCGGCGGCCTCGTCGAGCCGGTCGACGCCGATGTGCTTCGCGCGGTTCCAGAACGTCGCAGACGTCCGGTCGAGATGCCGCGTGAGACCGGGCGTCCCCGCCAGCACCAGCAGGAAGGGCGCAGCCGACGCCGTGGACTGGCCGGCGTTGAGCAGCGCGCGTCCGACCGCCACGTCCAGCGTGTGCGCCTCGTCCAGCAGGATGACCAGGGGGCGGTGGGCGCAACGCAGGGTCAGCAACTCGGTCAGCGTGCCCGGGTCGCCGCCCAGCTCCCAGCCGAGCCGTCCGACGCCGATCGAGACCGACAACTTGTCGGGGAGCAGCGACTGGAAGCGGGCGGGCGGCACCAGGGCCGTCGCTAGCGCGTCGAGGGCCGGCAGGTCGCTCGGCGTGCGCCAGACGACGTCGATTCCTCCGCCGGCCTCGATCTCGCGCTGGAACCAGCGCAGCAGCACGGTCTTCCCGTTGCCCCGGGGACCGGCAACTACCGCGTTCCGCGGCGCCCCCCGCCCTGCCCGGAGGTACGCGAGCAACCGCATCAGCTCGCGCTGCTCGGCGTCCCGGCCGGCCAGAAAGGGCGGCAACGCGCCACTGCCGGGTACGAAAGGACTGGCGGAATACTGCTCACGCATGGGCGATGAGGTTGCCGCGCCGGAGCAATCGCCAGCGTATCACGGCACCCTTACGGGAACCCGCGGAAGCCGTCGGCGTCCGGAAGCCGGCGGGTGCGGCCCGCCGCGCGCTACCAGTCGAAGGCGAGCGACGTGATCAGGCTCGCCCCGGGGCTGGAGTACCGGTCGATGACCGGATCGTTGGCCTGACGCCCCCGCACGTTCCACCACTCGAAGTACCTGGCGTCGGTCAGGTTGAGCAGGCCGAGGCGGAGCTTGAGGGCCTCGGTGAGGGCAACGAAACCCACCAGGTCCACGACCCGGTAGGCCTCCGGTGCGAACTGCGCCACGCGTTGCCGGCGGTAGGCTTCGACCAGCCGCACCGACAACTCGCTGCCCCAGCGGCCGGCCCGGGGCGCGTAGCGGAGCCCGACCACCGCCTCGTCCGGCGCGACGGAGCCGAGCGGCGTCTCCTGCGCGACCGGCGCCGCGGCGGCGGCGCCCCGCAGGAACTCGCGGCCCTCGATGCGCGCGTAGCTGCCCCGGACCATCAGGCTGTCGGTCAGGTACGCCTCGCCGAACACCTCGATGCCGTCGATTCGCGCCGCCTCGAGGTTCCGGCTCTGGAACTCGAGCAGCCCCGTCAGGGGGTTGACCCCGAGCTCCGTCAGCTCGATGAAGTCGCGGTAGCGGTTGGAGAACGCGCTGACGCCGAGGCTCGCGCGGTCGAACGCGGTGCGGACGCCGACCTCCAGGTTGTCGCTGGTCTCCGCCCGCAGGTCGGGATTCGGCAGGGTCGTATAGCCCTCGCGCGGGCTGGCGAAGCCGGTGTTGATGGCGCTGTAGGGCGGCGCCCGGAACCCGCCGGCATACTGCGCGTGCAGGGTCACCACGTCGGTCAGCCGCGCCGCCAGGCCGATCTTCGGCGACAGGGCGCCGTCGGAGAAGTCGGCCGCCTCGGGGTTGAGGCTGGCGACGAAGACGGGGTCGGCCTGGTTGGCGTCGAGCGAATAATGGTCGTAGCGCACGCCGGGCACGAGGGTGAGGCGGCCGAACCGGATCTCGCCCTGGAGGTAGGCCCCGGCCTCG
Organism: Vicinamibacterales bacterium; assembly: GCA_965204675.1. Lineage (GTDB taxonomy): Bacteria > Acidobacteriota > Vicinamibacteria > Vicinamibacterales > UBA8438 > JAJEEA01. The sequence goes on along the minus strand of OZ242003.1, from coordinate 920,445 downwards.
ACGACGTCGCTTTCCGGGAAGTACTTGGTGGGGAAGATCAGGTCGGTTGGGACCGGTAGCCCGGTGGCGATGTCGGTCTCGGTCCGGCCGCGCCGCATGTCGAAGTAGTCGGCCTTGTAGCTGCCCCCGAACGTGATCGCCATGCCGTCGTCGGGGCCGCCCAGCCCGTGCTGGCCCTGGGCCGACCCGCCGTAGCCGACCTGGTCGTAGTCGAGGGTGCCGTGGCGGGTCGACGGGAACGGCGGTCCGAAGCCGGTGGTCATCCGCGCCTCGTCCAGGACCTGCGCGGTGTCGTTGCGCTGCCCGTACACCCGCCACGACAGCAGGTCGAGGCCGCGGCCGGCGAGGGTGTGGTCGAGCGAGAGCCGCTGGCGCCCCTGCGTGTCGAGGGCGGCCGACTCCTGGATGAGATAGGCGAACCGGCCGAAGTCGAGCAGCCGGTTGTTCGAGAGCCAGTCGGTCTCGACGCGGCTGTCGTACCGCTCGGCGGCGGCGCGCCACCGGTTGTCCGGCGACGCGCTGTAGACCAGCTTGGCCAGTACCTGCCGGCCCTCCACGTCCTGCGGGTTCGGGGCGGTACGGGTGTGGTCCCTCGTGTCGACGACGCCCTGGTTGCCGATGGCGCCGCCCCGGTCGAGGCTGGTGAACACCGACGCCTGGACCCGCTCGCCGCCCGCGGCCAGGGTGAGGTTGGCGCCCACGGCGTCGGCGCGGCTGTCCCAGGTCGTCTTGCCGCCCAGGTAGAACCGCCGGTCGCGCAGGTAGTCGGCGGGGTCCTTGGTGAACAGGGACACGACGCCGCCGAGCGCGTCGCTCCCGTAGAGGGCGGAGTTGGCGCTGCGCACGATCTCGACCGTCTTCAGGACGTCGACGTCGAGCCCGGCCTGGTGGACGTTGAACGGGCCGAAGTCGAACTGCTCGGAGGTCTGGACGCCGTCGACCAGCGTCATCACGCGGTTGCCGCCGATGCCGCGGATGTTGAAGCCGTTCAGCCCGAGGCGGGTCACGTTGTTCTCGACGTAGACGCCCGGCTCGTACTTCACGAGGTCGGCGAAGTCCTCGACCATCCGTTCCTGGATGGTCTCGCCGTCGATGACCGACACCACGCCGGGCGTGTCCCGCACCGGGGCCGGCCGGAGGGTGGCGGAGATGGTGACCGAATCGAGGAAGGTCGGCGGCTCGTCGGGCGGGGTCTCGTCGGACGACGTCCCGTCGGGCGGCTCCTGGGTGTCAGTCTCCGCGGCGGGGGCATCCGCGCCGGCCGGATCCGCGGCCGCCCCCGGCTGGTCGGGGTCCGGCTGCGCGGTCGCGGCGAGGGGGCTCGCCAGTCCCAGGGCGAGGGCCGCGGTCACGACCGCGAACGGCATGCCGAAGGCGCTGTCGCGAGGTCGGGTTCCGTGCACGGCGTGCATTCAGTGGGCTCCTGCCGGGCTCCGGCAGCGCGTCGGGGCGCTCTTGCCTCGTTGGGGCGTGCTCCCTGCAATCCGCAGAGCAGGTCGTGCCTCCATAGTACTTCCTCGTCTTGTTTCCTCGCGCGGGGCCGTCCAGCGCCGGACGAGGAGCCTGATGCGGCGGGAGCTTGTCTCCTCGCGCGCGCGGGGCCGTCCTCGACGGCGTCCGCATCCTCGCGCCCGAGACCCTTGTCTCCTCGCGCGCGCGGGGCCGTCTCCCTCTGCCGACGACGACACCGGAAGCACTACCTTGTCTCCTCGCGCGCGCGGGGCCGTCCGACCCGGCCACCGGCCACCGGCACCCCGCGCGCTTGTCTCCTCGCGCGCGCGGGGCCGTCCCACGACAGCGGGTTTGGTGATCGTGCCGGCGACTTGTCTCCTCGCGCGCGCGGGGCCGTCGCTGCGCCGGTGTCGGAATCGCTTCCCGCCGCCCTCGCGGGCGAGAGGCGGCGCAGCAAGGCATGGACGAGGGGGAAGAGGGACCGGGTCGCCCGGCGCGGCAGCCGGTCTCGACGGGAGTCCAGGGGGGGAACGGCGGGGAAGGGGCGGAGACGACACCGGGCCGGGTGACGGTTGGTGCCCGTCGCCCGGCCCGGTGCGTGGTGTCGCGAGGGGCCGGGGCTACCTGCCGAGCCGGTGCGGGGCCGGTTGGGCCGGCCGGCCGACACCCGCCGCCGGGGCCGACATCGGGCTGTCGAGCCGCGAACTGGCGTTCTCGAGCGAGTCGGCCAGGCGCGTCAGCCATTGCGGCACGCGGCTCGGGAGGCGCTCGCCGAGCGCCCGCCCCGACAGCTCGGCGGCGGGACGCGACTCGCCCCCGGCCGGTGCCTGGGCCGCATCGTCGGCCCGCCCGGCCTGGCCGCCGTCCGGGGCGGGGCCCGGCTCCAGGGCCGCGGGCTCGGCGGCGGCATCGCCCGGCGGCTCGGCCGGGGCCAGCTCCGCCACCGGCTCCGGCGGCGCTTCGGCCTTCCCTTCCGACGGCGGCATGGCCGCTATCGCCGGCGTCAGCGCGGCCGCCGCCGTCTCGGCAATCGCCGCGAGGGGCGCGGACGTGTTCAGGTTCTGCACGTCGCCATCCACGCGCTGGGCGATCTCGGCCGAGATCTGCCGCGCCACGATGGTCATCTGGGCCTCCGCCAGCCGGCTGACGGCCTCGCGGATCGGGGCGAACACCTCGGTCAGGTCGATCTCGACGCTGTTCTCCTGCATCCGGCTGAGCTGCATCTCGCGGATCTGCTCCTCGAGGGCCGCGATGCGGTCCTGGGCCGCCATCTGGTCCTGCACGAGGACGTCGCGGTGCAGTTGGGCCTCCTGGTCCATCACGTAGTAGCCGCCGACGAAGGAGGCGGCGCAGAAGATGGCCAGCATCATCAGGCGGCTGAAGAAGCGGCCGACCCGCGACGGCCGGCGCATCTCGGGCTCGGGTCGCGGTGCCGGGGGCGGCTGAACGGTCTTCGCCTTGGCCGGCTCGGGCTGGTTGGGTGTGGTCGTCATGGTCCCCTCCTACAGGGTCAGCGAGAGGCGCGGGCCGACCCGGCGGATCATCCGCCCGGCCGTTGGCGCCGTCACACGGGTGAAAGACATGGAATGTCGGGACGAGGTCGCTGTCGAAACCACGGTTGCCGCGGGGGCCGTTCGAACGCACCTTGCCGCCCGCGACACGCGAATGCCTCGTTCCGGAGGAGAGGAGCACAACGCAATCCCGGCGGCTGGGAACCGTCCGGGGGGAGGGGGGAGCAGTGACCGGTACCCCACAGCGATGATTGAGGACAATGGCCGTCATGTCAAGAGAAAACCCGTCCAACCACAAGATGTTGTGGTGTTCCGGGGGGGCAGGCGCCGAACTGGTAGTCCCCGCCCGGGTCGCCGACCGGCGTGCACCACGACAAAGTGGTGCCCGCCACGCAAGCGGCACGCGGAGCCTCGTGTGCGAGCGCCGAGAATCCACGGCGGCCAGCTCGCGAGCGCCGGCCCCGGCCGCTCTGCGCCGAAGAGAGCGGTGTCGATGGGCGGCCGCCGGCCCCGGCCGCTCCCGTGAATCGAGCGGCCGACAGGGTCGGGGGCCGTCGGCTCGGAATGGCATCGTGCACCCTGACCACATCGAGGGCCTCGAGGGCCTGCGCGGGCCGGACCGTTCTGATACGATCCGGCTGGCTGGCGCCGGCCGCGGCCGGCCCGCTCGGGGAGTCCCGGTCCGCCAACCCGCAACCAAAGGGGAAGCCATGCGGTCGATCTTCGCGCTCGCCGTGCTCGTGCCCGCCGTCGCCGCCGCCGAGACGCCGACGTTCACGGCGGACGTGGCGCCCATCCTGTTCGAGAGCTGCGTCGTCTGCCATCGCGAGGGCGAGGTGGCCCCGATGGCCCTGACGTCGTACCGCGCGGTGCGGCCGTGGGCGCGGGCCATCAAGGACAAGGTGGTCAGCCGCGAGATGCCGCCGTGGCACGCCGACCCCGCCGGCTCGCTCGCCTTCAAGAACGACCGGCGGCTGAGCCAGGCCGACATCGACACCATCGCGGCGTGGGCCGACGGCGGGGCGCCCCGGGGGAACCCCGCCGACCTGCCGGCGCTGCCGCCGATTCCGGCCGGCTGGCAGATACGGGACCTCGGCGAGCCCGACGCGGTCATCCGGATGCCGGTGGCCGAGCAGATCCCCGCCTCGGGGGAGTTGCCGATGACCAACTACTACATCCCGGTGCCGTGGGATGAACCGAAGTACGCGCGGGCCCTCGAGTCGAAGCCGGGGAACCGCGAGGTCACCCACCACACCGTCGCCTACATCCGCTCGGGGCTGCCGCCGGGGACCCGCCTGAACGAGAAGGGGCTCGCGGTGCGCGACCCGTCGATCGAGGTCGACGAGAACGCGTCGTTCGAGTTCGCGCAGCGGTCGGTGAAGCTGACCGGCTATGCCCCCGGCAAGGGCTACAAGCGGTATCCCGAGGGGGCGGGCCGGGTGCTGCCGCCGGGCTGGTACTTCGTGCTCAACCAGCACTACCAGCCGACGGGCCGGCCCGAGACCGACCGGTCCGAGCTGGGGCTGTGGTTCCACGGCGAGCCGGTGGACACCGACGTGCACGAGGTCGTGGCCAGCGACGGCATCGCCATCGTCGGCGGCGTCGAGGTGGTGACCGGGGCCGGCCAGCGGCGGCCGGTCATCCCCAACATCCCGCCGTTCGCGGACGACTGGAAGATCGTCACCATGAAGGTCTTCGCCGAGGACACCACCGTCTTCTCGCTGTCGCCGCACGCCCACCTGCGGGGCAAGCGGTTCACCTATACCCTGGTGCACCCCGACGGCCGGGAGCAGACCCTGCTGACGGTGCCGAGCTACGACTTCAACTGGCAGACCTTCTACGAGCTGGCCGAGCCGATGGTGTTCCCGGCGGGGTCGAAGCTGGTGACGGTCGGCTACTACGACAACTCGGTGCGCAACCGCTACAACCCCTCGCCCGACCGCGAGGTCTACTGGGCCGAGCAGAGCTGGGACGAGATGTTCAATCCGTTCTTCGAGTTCGGGGTCGAGGCGGAGGGCCCGAAGGGCAGCACCAACGACTGACCTGCCGCGGCGCCCGGCGCGCCCGATCGCACCCATGACGTCCACGAACGGCGGCCGGGCCGGATTCTCCCGGCTTCTGGCGGGGGCCCTGGCCCTTGTCCTGTCGGGCACGTGTCTCCTTCCGGCGGAAGCGCAAGAGCAGGCGACGGCGGCTGCCGGCGGCTCGGGTTCGGCGGCGCCGCCCGCCGGCGGCCTGGCCGGGGCGCAGCCGCCGATGGCCGGCTTCGGCCTCGTGCCCGGCCGCCCCACGGTGCGGCCGCCGCGCACGGACACGCCGCCGGACATCGACGGGCGCCTCGACGACCTCGCGTGGCGGACGGCGGCCACCATCACCGAGTTCACCCAGCAGGCGCCCCTCGAGGGGGCTCCCGCGACCGAGGACACCGAGGTCTACATCGCCTACGACAGCGACCACGTCTACTTCGGCTTCCACCTGCACTACACCGACCCGAGCATCATGCGGGCCAACCGCGTCGACCGCGACACCGCCTGGGCGGACGACCTCATCACCATCTACATCGACACCTTCCTCGACCAGCAGCGGGCCTACGACTTCGACCTGAACGCCTACAACGTGCAGGGCGACGGCATCGTCAACGCCGGCGGCATGCGCGGCTCGCCCATCCCCTTCGCGGACCGAACGTGGGACGCGCTCTTCCACAGCGCCGCCAGCATCGTCGCCGACGGCTACATCGCGGAGATGGCGATTCCCCTCAAGAGCCTGCGCTATCCGCAGCGCGGCCCCGGCGAGCCGCACCGGTGGGGCTTCCAGATCGTGCGCGAGATCAAGGGCAAGAACGAGGAGAACGCGGTGTGGGCGCCGATGTCGCGCGACGTGGCCGGCTTCCACCGCCAGATGGGGCTGATGGAGGGGATGACCGACTTCTCGACCAGCCGCAACCTCGAGTTCCTGCCCACGTTCACGGGCATCGACTTCGGGTCGCTCGACCGGTCGACGGGCGGGTGGAACGACCTCGGGATGAATCCCGAGGCCGGCCTCAACGTCAAGTACGGGGTGACCTCGAACCTGACCGCCGACTTCACCCTCAACCCCGACTTCTCGCAGATCGAGTCGGACCAGCCGCAGATCGAGGTGAACCAGCGCTTCCCCCTGTTCTTCAGCGAGTTGCGGCCGTTCTTCGTCGAGGGGGCGGAGATCTTCGACCTGCCGGGCCCGGTGACCTTCGTGCACACGCGGACCATCGTCGACCCCACCTGGGGGGCGAAGCTGACCGGCAAGGCGGGCCGCTTCACCATCGGCCTCCTGTCGGCCGAGGACCAGGCGCCCGGCAACCTCGACGACGTCGACGACCCGCGCCACGGCGAGACCGCGCAGAACTTCATCGGGCGGGTGAAGTACGACGTCTACTCCGAGTCGCACCTCGGGGCCGTCTTCACCGACCGGTCGTTCATGGACAGCAACAGCCGGCTGGGGGGCGTCGACGGCAGCTTCCGGCTGTCGCGGACCATGTCGACCAACTTCCGGCTGATCGAGTCGCGTCACCGCGACCTCGACGGCGAGGAGCGCGGCGGCCACATCTACGACGCGAGCATCCGCAGCAGCGGCCGCAACCTGCGGTGGTTCGCCGCCGCCTACGAGCTGACCCCCGACTTCCGGACCGACGTCGGGTTCGCGCGGCGGGTCGACCAGCGCCGCGTCATCACCAACATGGGCTGGCGGTGGTGGCCCGAGAGCTGGCTCATCAACTGGGGCCCGCAGCTCAGCTACGGGCGGAACTGGAACTTCGACCGGGTGCTCGAGGACGAGAACACGGGGGTCGGGCTCAACTTCGACTTCGCGAGGAGCATTCGGTTCAGCGTCGACGCGCAGCAGGACATGGAGCGCTTCGGCGGCATCGACTTCCGCAAGCGGCAGGTGTCGGTGAACGGCGGCGTCAGCAGCTCGCGCGCCTTCTCCGTCAACGCGAGCTATCGCCGCGGCGACGAGGTCTTCTACGACTGGGACAACCCGTGGCTGGGGTACGGCGACACCGCCCGGCTCAACGTCACGGTGCGGCCCCTCGCCCGCCTGAGCTCGCAGATCGGAGTCAACACCAGCCGCCTGACGGACCTGCGCGGCGGCGCCGCCGAGCGGGTCTTCGACGTCCAGATCTACCGGGCGCAGAGCGTGCTGACGTTCACCGACCGGCTGCTGATGCGGAACATCACCGAGTACAACACCTTCGACAAGGACCTCGACTTCAACGTGCTCTTCACCTACCGCGTGAACGCCGGCACCGTGTTCTACATCGGCTACGACGACCACTACCGGCAGGCCGACCGGCTCTACGGCGACCCGGACGGCGACGGCTTCGACGAGCGGCTCTTCTTCACCAGCGACCTGCGGCGCACCAACCGGGCGATCTTCACGAAGATCCGGTACCTGTTCAGGTTGTGACCGATGGTGGCGCTACTCGGTGAGCTCGCGCGCGATCGTGGTGCACAAGACCGCCACGATTTCGGCGCTTCCCCCGGCCTCGCCGCCGGCGACCCAGTGGCCCGAAGCGTCCCACAGCGTCATGTAGTGGCGTCCCCGGAAAGCTCTTCTGAACTCGAACCAGACGGAGAAGTCCGCGATCTCCTCCTTCGCGACGGGCACGACGCTGGAGCACTCGGGGGCTTCCATCAGACGATCGATGTACTCGTGCCGCGTCGGCCCCGGGTCCAGATCGCGGTCGGCGATCGGGGCGATGAACAGCCACGTCCGCGTATCGGAGGGTTCCTGCGCTTGCGCCGGAACGGACCCGAGCAGCATGGTCCCAAGGACGACACCTGTCGCAACGCGCATGGCGGGTCTCCTTCCAGAATCACGAGGGGGCGGCGCGGCGGGAGCCTTTGCCGGGCACACCGGGTTCGGCGGAACGAAGTACGCTGGAGGCCATTGTAGCGTCCGGTGACCCCGGAGTCTGCGCCGTAGAACAGCGCGGACCTGCCGGAGGTCGGTTGGGAGCCAAGCGGCGCCACGGGCGACGATTGGCGGGTCAGGTTGACGATGCGGATTCCTCGAGGCGCGGTCGTGCTCGTGCTGGTCGCGCTGGCCGCGGCAGCCCCGTCGGCCGGCCAGGGACTCGAGCGGCGGCTGGTCGTCGTGGTGCCCGAGGCCGACGACCCGCGGGTCGCGCACACGCGGGCCGCGATCTCGTTCTGGAACCGCACCCTGGCCGACCTCGGGCTCGACGTGCGGATGCGTGAGGCGGCGCTGGTCGCCGGCCCGCCGGGCATGCGGGCGATCGAGACGTTCGCCCGCTTCGTGTCGCAGCGCGGCGGCCGCATTCCCAAGGGGCGCGACGGGCCGCAGCCGCCCCCGGAGCTGACCGCGCTCGGGGGCGACGTGGTGGTGCTGCTCTCGCGCCAACCGCTGCTGCCGTTCGCGTGGCCGCTGATCGGGTCGCCCGACCACCTGGTGGCAATCCGGTCGCTCCGGCCCGGCCGGCCGCGCGACGACACCGTCCTGCGCAACGTCATCGCGCACGAGCTGGGCCACACCCTCGGGCTGAGGCACAACCGCGGCGGCGCCTCCCTGATGTGCGGTCCCTGCTCGTCGCTGGCCGCGCGGGAGAGCCCCGGCGGGTGGCTGCCGCTGACGGCGGGTGACCGGGCCCTGCTGGTGGCGTTGCACGGGGGCGTCGAAGCCGGCAGAGAGGCCGGCGGTCGCGCCGGCAGCGGCGGCGCGCCCGACTGAGCCCGAATCCGGCCCGCGACCAGCCGCCTGCGGGGCCGCCGGCGCGGCCGAGGTCCGCTCCGCACTGTGAGCGGCGGTCCTCGCCCGGCCCGGCCAGTCGGGTGATCGAGCGTGGCGCCGGGGAGCATGCATCCCGGCCAAACGGCGGAGCCCCATGCTAAGGTTGACCGTCCTCGGCACTGCGATCCCGATGGGTTCCGCTCTGCGACCCGGCTCCCGCGCCCGCCCTCCGTCGACGTTCGCGTCCAGTCAGGTCCACGGGCAGCCCGCCGGCCGCGGTCGGCGCCTTCGGCCGTTCCTGAAGTGGGCCGGCGGAAAGCGGCAGCTCCTGCCCACGTTTCGGGAGTTCTACCCCGAGAGGTTCCGGGCCTACCACGAACCCTTCCTGGGGAGCGGCGCCGTTTTCTTCGACCTTGCCGCCGACGGTCGGCTGGGCGGCGGGGTCCGCCTGACCGACGTGAACGCTGATCTCGTGGGCTGCTGGCTGCGGTTGCGCGACGACCCCGACGCGGTGGTAGAGCGCCTGCGCGCGCTCGCGGCGAATTACGAGGCCGACCCCGACGACCACTACTATCGGGTCAGGGACCGGTTCAATCCGGCGCGCCAGGCAATCATGAACGGCACGGTTCCGCGGGCCGAGCGGTACACCGCGGACCTGGCCGCCATGTTCATCTACCTGAACCGCACCGGCTACAACGGTCTCTTCCGCCTGAACTCCCGAGGGCTGTTCAACGTGCCCCGCGGAAGGTACAAGAAACCGCGGATCTGCGACGAGGAGAACCTCCGGCGCGTGTCCGCGACTCTGTCGAGGTTGTCCGTGACCGTCGAGCCCGCCGGTTTCGATGCGGTGCCGCGGACGGCGCGCAAGGGCGACTTCATCTACTTCGATCCACCCTACGCGCCGCTGAGCACGACGGCGTACTTCACGTCCTATACGTCGAACGGCTTCGACAGCGAGGACCAGCGCCGTCTCCAGCAGGTGGCCGTCGAGCTGGCGGCGAAGGGGTGCCACGTGCTGCTCAGCAACTCGACGGCGCCCGAGATCGCCTCCCTCTACGACGGCAACCCCGACGCGCAGAGGGCCGGTCTCGTGGCCCACACCGTCCCCGCCCGTCGCGCCATCAACTCGGACGCTTCGCGACGGGGCGGGGTTCGGGAGTACGTCATCACCAACCTGCCGAGGCGGACGGCGTGATGTCCGGTGGGCACGTGGCCGTCACCAGCGGTGCGGAGCTCGAGCAGGGAGTGGCGAACCTCGCGGATCGGCTGGGACTGCGGGTCGGCAAGCAGATCCGGGTGGGGCGAAGACTCTGGGGAGCGGAGCGCCGTATCGACCTGGTGCTGCGCCACCCCGACTCGGGCCGAAGCCTCGGCATCGAATGCAAGTACCAGGGCGTCAGCGGCTCGGCGGAGGAGAAGATCCCGGCCACCGTCCAGGACATCTCGGCGTGGCCGATTCCCGGCATCGTCGTCTTCGCAGGAGCGGGGTTCTCCGACAACATGCGCGCCTACCTGCACTCGACCGGCAAGGCCGTGGCTCAGGAAGACCTGCAGGGCTGGCTCACGCTCTTCTTCGGCCTCGCGCACGGCGACTCCGAGTAGCGTGCGGACGTGGCCGGCCGGTGGACCTTTCGTGACATGGACGCGCCGGCTCCGGGTCCGGAGGAGACTTGAAGAGCGCGCCGCGGCGTTGAAGATGAGGAACGCGAATGAGCCGCTTGCGGCAGGTCAACGGTGACGATTACCCGGACGCCGCCGAGAAACACTTGCTGGATTCCGGGTCGCTCCTGGCAGGGGGACGGCACGACGGCGCCGCCTATCTGGCGGGCTACGCGGTCGAGTGCGCATTGAAGACCCTTGTTCAACTGGAGACAGGCCGGGCGCGTCATTCTCACGACCTGTCGGGGTTGGACCAGGAGCTCGACAGGCTCGCCGCTCAAGCGGGCTCCCGCGCCGGGAAGCTCTATCTCGGTGCGCAGGCGTCGTTGCGAGCGTCGACCATCCTCAGAGGATGGATGCCGGAACAGCGCTATCGCAGCCCGGAACGAGCTCCGCCGAAGCCGCCAAGTGGCATCGAGAGGCTGCTGATGTCTATCGTCGAACCATCGGCCAGCTCGCACTCGCGGGAGTAATCTGATGCAGCACCTCGACGAGGCCCATGCGCACGCAGAAGGGCGCTTGGCCGTGTGGCTGATGACGAAGCCTGATGACTGGCGCGTGCTGTTGGTCAAGGACGTGCTCGCCCGACTCCGCGTGGTCCTCTGGTGTCCGGACGAGAGCTGGGAATCGGCCCGTCGGGAGATCGACGGGGAGCTGAACGACGCGGCCTCCGTCTACTGGTCGAAGTCCGTGCTTCGAGGCGCCACTGGAGAACATCCCGACGCGGCTTGGCAGGAGCACGCGTGGCGGACAGCGAGACCGCACAATGCCACGCAACGCCTCAGGATGCTGGACAGGCACCTGTCGAAGAACGGATGGTTCGATGCGCCGACCGAGCCGCCGTGGCCGCTGCGTGCGAGGAGCGCGCCCGCGATCGCCCTGTTCTATTCCTTCAAGGGTGGAGCCGGTCGGTCGACGGCGCTTGCCGCGACCGCGCTTCATCTGGCCGCGGCCGGTGAGCGCGTCGCCGTGCTCGACGCGGATCTGGATGCGCCCGGCGTGGGGTCGCTGCTTGCCGGCTACGACGGCGCCGTCGCATCGTGCGGAATCACGGACTATCTGCTGGAGCAGCGGATCGTCGGGGAGGCGGGTGGCATCGGCACAGAGGACTATCACCATCGCTATGCGGCCGGTGACCGCGGCGAAGGCGGTGACATCTTCGTGTATCCGGCCGGTCGCTTCGATCGCAGATACGTGCAGAAGCTTGCCCGAGTCGATTACGGAGCCCCACCGGAGGGCGGCGCACATCCTTTCGTTGTGCTGCTGGAGCGTATCCGACGAGATCTTGCGCCACGGTGGATTCTCGTCGATGCGCGTGCCGGGCTCGGCGACGTGTCCGGGTTCCTGACCGGAGGGCTGTGCCATTTCCATGTGCTCCTGGGCACCCTCGCCGAAGCGAGCTGGCGGGGTCTGGAGGTTATCCTGGAGCGGCTTGGCGGCGACCGTGTGCGGCAAGGTGAGCCTCAGGCGGAGTGCATGCTGGTGGCTTCCATGGTGCCGCGGTCCGACGAGACCCTGTTTGGAGGACATGTCGAGAGGTTCACGGACCGGGCGCGGGACGCGTTCAGCCAGCACTACTACGCGGAGCCGGAGGAGGGGGACGAGTTCTGGACGTTGGACGATCTGGAGAGCGCCGATGCGCCGCACGTTCCCATCGTGTTGCCGTATGAGGAACGGCTGGCCTCCTTCCAGAACCTGACTGACGTTGCGGAGTCGATTCTGCTGCGAGGTCCGTACATCGAGCTCTCCGAACGCCTGCAAGCCGGTGTCAGGAGGTCCGGGGGACGGGACAGATGACCAGCGCGTCGAAGCGTCTCAGCAAGCAGGACTGCGTGGACCTGCGGGCGCAGCTCGCTGATCTCGGATACGTGCAGGCCGAGGCGGAGACGCCGGAGTTGTTCGCGCATCGGCTGTATCCCGTTTCCGAGCATCTGCGCGCACTCGATCGGAACGTCGTGTTGGTGGTGGGGCCGAGGGGGTCGGGCAAGAGTGCGCTGTTCCAGGCCCTTTTTTTTGGGGAGAATCGCGGAGTCGCGGCGGCGATTGCGGAATGGATGCCGAGGGCCCCGATTCTAGAAAACCAGGCTAGGTCATCGGAATGGAGGGGGGTGCATCCCGGCGGTACCGAGCTTCCGGATACACCGGCGCTGGCGAAATGGGTGGACTCGGACGAGACGGCCAAGAAGATCTGGCACGTGATGCTCGTTCGGAATCTCGCCGATCGATTCGAAGGGGATGAGCGAGAGGCGTTGAAGTCGGTGCTGCAACCAGCAGCGGTAGACGTCGGTGAGTTGCTGCGCGCGTACGACAGCCCGGAGGCGAGCCCCACGGCGGCTTTGGACAAGCTGGAGAGACGGCTGGAGCGCCAAGATGCGCGGATATATCTGGGCTACGACGAGTTGGATACGCTCGGGGGCTTCGACTGGGTGCTCATGGCCCGCATGGTACGAGGGCTTGTAGCGTTCTGGTCGGATTACAGCCGCCGGTGGCGGCGGATCCGCGCGAAGATCTTCCTTGGCTCGGACCTTTTTCGCCGTCACGCGGGAATGGGAACGGCGGACTTCGCGAAGCTGGCGGCGAACCGCGCCGAGCTGGTGTGGTCGGATGCGGCGCTGCTGGCGATGCTGGTGAAGCGCATCGCGAATACCTCGAAGGGGCTGTCCGGCTACTGCAGAAGTGCCGGCATACGGTTCCATGAGCACGCGGTCCTTGGACTGATTCCGGAGATCAAGGAAGCCCTGAACGCGTATCCACTGCTCGAGCGATTGTCGGGCGAGTTCATGGGGGCCGGGAAGAAGAAGGGCTTCGTGCGTAATTGGGTGCTGGCCCACCTGCGGGATGGCAACGATCGCATCAGCCCGCGAACGCTCGTGAGGCTCATCGAGCAAGCCGCGAGCAAGGGGCCGGTGAATCTGACGTTGAGCCCGCCGAAGCTGATTCACCCCACGGCGCTGCGGCAGGCGCTCGACGATGTCTCCGACAATCACGTGACACAGGGAATCTCGAGCGAGTGGCCTTGGCTGGAAGGGGTGAGGGAACGGCTGGCCCGCAATCGGCTTGTTCCCTGGGTGCGTAAGGAAGTCCTGGACTTGTTCGATGCCGGGTGGGAGAGAACGTGGGGACCGCCGGGGGGACGCGACGTGCGGCCGCCGGTGGAACAGCCGGCCGACTTCGTGGATTACCTGATTGACCTAGGCGTGTTCCGACGCCGGTCGGACGAGCGGATCGATGTGCCGGATCTGTACCTGTCAGGTCTGAACCTGCGTCGCAAGGGAGGCGTGAGGAGAGGGCCGCGGGCCGTCGGCGGAACATGAGTGGCGGCGGGAGCGTGCCGGCGGACCAGAAGCACGGCCGGAAGATACGAGGAGAGAACCATGACCAGATCCATCCTGTCCCTCGTCGTGCTGGCGCTGCTCGGCATCGCGCCGGCGGCTGCCCAGCGGAACTGGAACGCGCCGTTCCCCGCGCATCACGTCATCGACAACATCTACTTCGTGGGGACCGAGCAGCTCGGCACGTTCCTCATCACGACGCCCGAAGGGCACATCCTCATCAACAGCGACTTCGAGTCGACGGTGCCCTTGATCCGGGAGGGCGTCGAGCGGCTGGGGTTCGAGTTCGCCGACATCGAGATCATCCTCGGCAGCCACGCGCACGGCGACCACATGGAGGCCGACGCGCTCGTCAAGGAGCTGACGGGGGCCGAGGTCATGGTGATGCGCGAGGACGTCGAGCGGCTGCGCACGCTGCGGCCGGGCGGCAAGGAGCACCCCATCGACCGCATTCTCGACGACGGCGACGAGGTGACGCTGGGCGGCACGACGCTGGTCGCGCACCGCACGGCGGGGCACACGAAGGGGTGCACGAGCTGGGCGATGGACGTCGAGGAGGCGGGGCGGAGCTATCTGGCCCTGATCGTGTGCAGCTTCGGCGTCAACCCCGGCTACGTCCTCGTCGACAACCCCGACTACCCCGAGATCGCCGACGACTACCGGGCGACCTTCGCGAAGGCGCGCTCGCTGCCGGTCGACGTCTTCCTCGGCTCGCACGGCTTCTGGTACGACATGGAGCGCAAGCTCGAGCGGGCGATGACCCGGGCCGAGGGCGACCCCAACCCGTTCATCGACCGCGAGGGCTACCTCGCCCACATCGACATGCAGGAGCAGCGGTTCCTGGAGATGCTGGCGGAGCAGGAAGCCGCCCGCTGAGGCCGGGGCGCCGGCTGCGGGCGAGCCCGGGAAGGCGGACGGAAACCACCTCGTCGTGTTCGTGGTGCGAAGCGGCAGGACCGGGCGACGGCCGTTCACGGCTCCGGACCCGTTGCTCTCGGCCGGGCGCTCGAACGGGCCGGGGGTCGCAGCCGCAGTCCGTCACCGCGCTGAGGCCTCGTGTTCGCGACTTCGGAACCGTTGCCGTTGGCCGGGCGCTCGAACGGGCCGGGGGTCGCAGTTGCAGTCCGTCACCGCGCTGGGGCCTCGTGTTCGCGACTTCGGAACCGTTGCCGTTGGCCGGGCGCTCGCATGGGCCGGCGGTCGCAGTCGCAGTCCGTCGCCGCGCTGGGGCCTCCTGTTCACGATTTCGCCGTTGCTCTCGGCCAGGCGCTCGAATGGGTCAGCGGTCGCAGTCGCAGTCCTTCACTGCCCCAGCGGTGCGGCGACGCCGACGCCGTACTGGTAAACGAGCCGGCCGCCGAGCTCCGCGGTGATCGCCAGCAGCGTGACACCTGCGAGCCCGGCGGCTCCGAACGCGAGGTGGACGAGCCGCCGCCGCGGTCCGCCTCGTTCCAGCAGCCCGACCCGCGCCGCCGTCAGCCCGCCGAAGTAGACCACGCACCAGAGCGCCCAGGTCCAGTGCCGGTCGACGACGGGCACCGCGAGGCCCGGCGTGTAGACCTCGGGGGCGGCGGCGCGTCCCGTGAGGTAGGCGGCGGCGAGGGTCAGCCAGCCCGCGGCGTAGAGGGCGGTGGACACGGTCGCAACCGGTTCGGGGCGGCGGCGGAGCAGGGCCACGAGCTCGGCCGCGAACGCGGTGACGAGCAGGCCGATCGGCAGGTGCACGATCAGCGCATGGGCGTTGGGCACCCAGTCGAGGAGCCCGGTCATCGGCGGTCGCCGCCTCCGCGGGTGCGGTGCATGGTGGTGACCATATCAGCGAACGGACCCGCGGGTGCACCCAGTGTCGAGCGCGATGTCGGACTGGGGGGCGACGAGTGTCCAGGACAACCTTGCAGATTTTCCAGAGCGCGGACAATTTGCAGGGAAAACTCCGGCGAATCTCGGGCGTGTTGCCGATGCGTGGGCGGCAGCGCGGTCCGTGATAACGTGCGCGGTGAGCGGGTCGCGCGGACGGCCGCTTTCGTGACAGGAGTGTGAGATGACGGACAGAGGCTTGCGCCGGCGAGGCGCGCGGTGGGCGGCGGGTCTGGTAGCGGGTGCGGTCTGTGTCGTCGGCTTCGGCTTCGCCTTGCCGCCGACCGCGCCGCTCGCGGCGGCGGAAGACCTGCCGCTGGCCGCGCCCGAGTCGGTGGGCATGTCGGCCGAGCGGCTGCAGCGGGTCGACGACTACTTCCAGCGGTTCATCGACGACGGGCAGATCGCGGGGGCGGTGACCCTGGTGGCCCGGCGGGGTCAGGTGGTGCATCACTCCGCGGTGGGGTGGCGGCATCGGGAGGCGGAGGTGCCGATGACCACCGACGCCATCTTCACCCTGATGTCGATGACCAAGCCCATCGTCTCGGCCGCCCTCATGATGCTGTTCGAGGAGGGCCGCTTCCGGCTCGACGACCCCATCTCGGACTGGATTCCCGAGTACGCGGACCACATGGTCCTCGAGCGCGACGGGCCCCGCTGGCGGCGGGTCGCCGAGGCCCGGCCGGTCACCATCCGCCACGTGCTGACCCACACCTCGGGCCTGACCCTGAACCCGAACAACGCCGGTCTGTCGGAGGAGGAGCGCCGCCACGTCACCAACGCCGGCGAGCCGTTCGCGACCATCGGCGAGCGGGTGGCCCGGGCCGCGGGCATTCCGGGGGCGTTCCATCCCGGGGACGAGTGGCAGTACGGCTCGTCCACCGACTACGTCGCGGTCCTCGTGGAGAAGATCTCGGGCCAGCCCATCGACGTGTTCCTGAAGGAGCGCATCTTCGAGCCCCTCGGCATGCACGACACGTTCTACAACGTGCCCCGCGAGAAGGTCGGTCGGGTGGCGGCGGTGTACCGCCCGACCGAGGGCGGCGGGTCGGCGCTGATGCGGGCGCCGGAGTTCCGCGAGCCGACGACGTACTTCCCGGGGGTGGCGGGGCTGAACGGCACGTCGGCCGACTACTTCCGCTTCGCCCAGATGATCGCCAACGGCGGCGAGCTCGACGGGGTGCGCCTGCTCGGCCGGATGACCGTCGACCTGATGATCAGCAACCACACCGGCGCCAAGGACGTCTACGTCCGGGGGCCCGGGTACGGGTTCGGCCTCGGCTTCGGGGTGCTCGTCGACCCGACGAAATCGTTCGACGCGCTGTCGCCCGGCAGCTACGGCTGGGGCGGGGCCTACGGCACCCTCTACTGGGCGGATCCGGTGGAGGACCTCGTCGGTCTGATGTTCATCCAGCTCCCGGGCCACGGACCGCTGAACATCCGGCAGCGGTTCACGAACGTCGTCACCCAGGCGGTGGTCGACAGTTGGGCCGACCAGCGGCCGCGGATCCTCGGGTACGACATCCCGCGGTGACGGCCGGGAGCCCGTGGCGGGACATCCCGCCACGGGCGGTTCGGCGGGCGGATCAGTCGGGCGTGACGCAACTGAAGTTCGCGGCGTCGTCGGTGTTGCCGGTGCCGTTCCACCGCGCCACCTGCGGATAAGGGCAGAGCGGCCGCGTGCGCACCACCTCGCCGCCCTCGAGCTTCGAGGCGACGATGCGCTCGGGGGCGCGGCCCTCTTCCACCCACGCCTCGAGGGCGGACAGGGCGTCGAAGGTGTCGGGCCCCGGGCCGCCCCGGCAGTGGCCCATGCCCGGCGCCATGAACAGCCGGAAGAACTCCTGCGTCTCGGCCAGCGCGGCGTCCGCGTCGGCGCCGTCCCCCACCGTGCTCACCACCTCCTCGTAGTAGTCGATGGTGCCGAGGGGCGAGATGTCCGCGTCGCTCCACCCGTGGTAGAGCAGCAGCTTGCCGCCGGCGTCGCGCAGGGGGCGCAGGTCGGGGTCGTTCGCGTCCAGCGCGGGGCCGGTCCGTTCCAGGGCCACCGGCAGGTCGCGGTCGTAGTCCCACGAGCGGAAGCTCCAGTCGGGGTCGCCGAACACCATGTACCGCATGAAGTCGTTCGCGGCCAGGTAGTGCGTGCTCCGGAACCGCTCGGGTCCGGTGACCCAGCGCGACCAGCCGCCGGGGTCGTCCTCGCCGCCGGGCACGAGGCCGGGGTAGATGACCTCGCCGTCCGCGTTCGTCGGCCCGCGCCAGATGTCCTTCACCGCCTGCACCTGCTTCGGGGTGAGGCAGCTCGCCTCGTCCGCTCCTTCGCTGCACGTCAGCGCCGCCGGGTCGAAGTCGCAGGCGCGCGGGTCGTCGAGCACCCCGTCCTCGATGCCGTCGATGGCGTCGCACGCGGCGGTGACCGCGCGGCCGAGCAGCACCGCCTTGGCCGGCGGGATCCAGCTCTCGGGGGCGTCGAGGGTCGCCAGGGCGTACCAGAGGTGGGCGCCGGCGTAGAAGCGGGTCCAGTCGTGGGCGGGGTTGCCGACGACGAGACCGTCGAAGTCGTCCGGGTACCGCTGCGCCTCCATCAGCCCCTGCTGCCCGCCCTTCGAGCAGCCGACGTAGTAGGCGTGCGCGGGCGCGGCGCCGTAGAACGCCTCGGTGATCGCCTTGCCGTGGACGGCGGTGAGGTGCAGCGACCGGTGCCCGAAGTCCGCGACGAGGTCGGGGCGGCCGAGGGCCCAGCTCGCGTCGAAGCCGCCGGCGCGCTGCACGTGGCCGGTGTCGGTGCTCGACGTGGCGTAGCCGCGGCCGAGGGCGCCGGCCATGGCCCCGTAGCTGATCGTCCCCGCCATGCCGCCGTTGCCGGCGGTGTGGAACTTGCCGTTCCAGGTGTCCGTGGGCAGCCACACCTCGAAGTTGACGGCGGGCTCGCTGGTGGCGGCCACACGGCAGAACGCCGGCACCTCGAGCGGCCGCGCCGCGCCGGGCGGCGTGAACTCGCCCGCCGGCACCCCCTCGGCGAGCCGGATCGCGGTGTCGGGCAGGGCGAGCTCGGCTAGCGCCGCGCATGCCGCGGGCTCCGCGGACCGGGCCCCGATCCCTGCCTGGGTGGCGCCACGGGTGGATACGGCCGTCGTGGCCAGCAGCGCCGCCGCGGCGGCGAATCCGAACAGCGTCATCGATCGTCGAGTCACTTCGTGCTCCCGGCCCTGCGGCCACCCCCGATGCATGAGAATGCTGCGAGGCAGAATTGTAACGGCAACCACGGATGACCTCACGCAGCCTCCCCAACGGTCACGCTGACCGGCTTGCCCAACCGGCGCAAGGCGCGGTCGACCGTGGCCGACTTGGTGGCAAGGTCCGGATTCAGCAGGCGCCGGACTTCGCTTTCGCGATCTCTACGGCGCAGACTCGCGATCGTCCGATCCGGGTCCGATGATCGCAGGTCCTCCCGCCCGGAGGCAGGCGTAGTTCTGGGCGGGGGTCGGCGCCTCCAGCTCCTCCTCGAACACCTGCAGGCACTCGGCCGTCTCGAACCCGACGCGGCGCAGCAGGTCGAGGTGCGTCGCGATGGGGAAGCGGCCGGGCTCGTACTCCTGCCGCGCGCCGTCGGGCTTGATGAAGTCGCCGTTCAACAGCAGCCCCCGGCCGAGGAGGGCCTTGGCGCACCCGGTGTAGACGTGCTCGATCTGGTGCTGGCCTCCCAGATCGTGAAGGGCCCAGGTCGAGACGATGGCGTCGACCGGGCCGTCCAGCGCCTCCCACCACCCGTCGGCCAGCAGGTCGGACTGCGTGAAGGCGACGCGGTCCGCGTGGCGTCGCAGCCGGCGGGCGGCGATGTCGAGCATCGGGCGGGAGAAGTCGACCGCCTGGTATCGAACCGCGGGCAGGGCGTCGAGCAGATGGGCGGCGAGATAGCCGGGGCCGGTGCCCAGCTCGACGATGCGGCCGTCGGGCGGTACGCGGTCGCGCAGCTCGGACAGCATGAGGTCGAACAGGGCGATGCGGTCGGGGGTCGGCTGGAAGCGCCCCGCCCAGTCCGCGGCGTACTCGGGGTCGTGGAACTCGTGGTCCGCTCCGACGATTGGCGTCATGGCCGCGCGTCTCTGCCGGCGTCCGCGGCGGCCAGCTCGGCGGTGGAGATCTCGCGCATGCGGTACTTCTGGACCTTGCCGGTCACGGTCATCGGGAACCCGTCGACGATCTTCCAGTGCCGGGGGATCTTGTAGGTCGCGATGGTCCCCCGGCAGAACGCGGTGAGGGCGTCGCCGTCGAGGGCCGCGCCGGGCCTCGGCATGACCCACGCCGCCACCTCTTCCCCGTACCGCGCCGAGGGCACGCCGATGACCTGGGCGTCGGCGACGTCCGGGTGGGTGTAGAGGAACTCCTCGATCTCGCGCGGATAGATGTTCTCGCCCCCGCGGATGATCATGTCCTTGATGCGGCCGACGATGCTGACGTAGCCCTCGTCGTCCATGCACGCGAGGTCGCCGGTGTGCATCCAGCGCGCGTCGTCGATGGCGGCGCGGGTGGCCGCGTCGTCGTTCCAGTACCCCAGCATCACGCTGTAGCCGCGCGTGCACAGCTCGCCGCGCTCGCCCCGCGGCACCACGCGTCCGCTCTCGGGGTCGACGATGCGGATCTCGACGTGCGGGTGCACCGGGCCGACGGTGTTGACGCGCTTGTCGACGGGGTCGTCGACGCGGGTCTGCGTCGAGACCGGCGCGGTCTCGGTCATGCCGTAGCAGATCGTGATCTCGCGGATGTTCATGCGCTCGCGCACCTGCTTCATGACCTCGGCGGGGCACGGCGACCCCGCCATGACCCCGGTGCGGAGCGACGAGAAGTCGGTGCCCTCGAAGTCGGGATGGTCGAGCTGGGCGATGAACATCGTGGGCACGCCGTAGAGCGACGTGCAGCGCTCGGCCTCGAGGGTGGCCAGCGTGCGGTCGGGCCGGAACGCCGCCCCCGGGGTGACCATGCACGCGCCGTGGGTGGTGCAGGCGAGGTTGCCGATGACCATACCGAAGCAGTGGTAGAACGGCACCGGGATGCACACGCGGTCGTGCTCGGTGTAGCCGAGAATCTCGCCGCAGAAGAAGCCGTTGTTCAGGATGTTGTGGTGCGACAGGGTGGCGCCCTTCGGGGTGCCGGTGGTGCCCGACGTGTACTGGATGTTGATGGGGTCGTCGAAGGTCAGGGCGGCCTCGCGCGCCGGGAGCTCGCCGTCCCCGACCGTCGCACCCTCCTCGAGCAGCGCCGCCCACCCGTCGTCGAGCACCACCGTCTGCTCGAGGGCGGGGCACTCGGGGCGGACCCGCTCGACGATCTCCACGTAGTCGCGCTCGCGGAAGCCCTGCGACAGCAGCAGGAGCCGCAGCCCCGACTGGTTCAGCGCGTGCTGCAGCTCCCGCGCCTGGTAGGCGGGGTTCACGTTGACGAGGATGGCGCCGACGCGGGCGGTGGCGTACTGGGTGACGACCCACTCGAAGCGGTTGGGGGCCCAGATGCCGACCCGGTCGCCGCGTTCGACGCCCCGCCGCAGGAGCGCCTTGGCGAGGGCGGTGGTGGCGTCCCAGAGCTGCCGGTAGGTGGCCCGGTAGTGCTGCGACGGCACCACGAGCGCCTCGCGGTCGCCGTGGCGCTCGACGGTGCGGCGCAGGTTCTCGCCGATGGTCTCCCCGAGCAGGGCCACCGGGCTGGCGCCGTGCAAGTAGGATGGCAGGCTCATGGCGTCAGCCTCTGCCGGCGTTGCGGGGCTTCATGCGGAACTTGAACGCCTTGGTGGGATGGGCGATGGGGATCGGATCGATGGTCAGGTCGTAGTCGGGCGGGTCGAGGGTCAGCTCCGCCTGGTGCACGAGGGTGGCCATGGTGACGGCGATGCCGACCTCCGCGAACCCCGCCCCCAGGCAGGTGTGCGACCCGAGGCCGAACGGCGCGAACACGCCGACCTGGTGGTGCTCGTTGCGCGGGGGGGCGTAGCGGTCGATGTCGAAGCGCTCGGGGTCGGGGAAGTACCGCGGCAGGTAGTGCGGCACCGCGATCGCCATCAGCACCCTGTCGCCCGCGGGCAGGCGGTAGCCGCCGAACTCGAACGAGTTGGACACGGTGCGGGGAAGGGCGGGCGCGGTCGGGTACATGCGCATGGTCTCGAGCGCCGCGCGGTGGGTGACGTCGAGCTTGCGGATGTCGCGTACCGTGGGCCCGCCGTCGGCGAAGACGGCGTCCGCCTCGGCCGTCATGCGCTCTAGCACGTCGGGGTGTTTCAGGATCGAGTAGAGCATGAACGAGCAGACCCCCGCCATGGTGTCGAGGCCGGCGATGAACGGGCCGAGCATCCCCGCCCGGAGGTCGGCCTCGGGCAGGAACACGGGGTCGGCGCGGTGCAGCTCGAGGAGATCGTCGATCAGGTCGGGCGCGGCGTTGCGGCGTCGCGCCGGATCGTGCGACGCCGAGACCTCCCGGTACAGCTTCTCCGCCCGCGCCCGGGCCCGGCGGAAGCGGCGTCCCCTCAGCAGGCTGGGGGCGCGCTGCCGGGTGACGGTCGCGAGCAGGAGGTCGCGCACGAAGACGATGAGGTCGTCCAGGTAGGCTCGGGGCGAGGTGCCGGCGGCGAGAATGCCCAGCTCGTCGGTGGCGATGCGCTGGAGCGCGTAGTGGGCGGTTATCGGCCGGTCGGTCGGCCAGGCCGCGATCTCGCGCCGCACTATCTCGACCAGCTCGGGGATGTGCTGCTCGGCCGCGGCCCTCGAGTACCCCCGCTTCATCCCGTTGCGCATGCGGTCGTGCTCGGCGCCGTCCATGCTCATCACCGCGCGCTCCGCGCCCAGCTCCGCCGCGAAGTCTCTCCAGGCCTCGGCGCTCCGCAGGTGGTTCCGCCCCTCCTTCACGAGGAACATGTTGGCTTCGGGACCGGCGAGGACGGTGATCCGGCGCTTGAACGCGCGCACCCGGAAGACGGGTCCCAGCCGCTGGTACTCGCGCGTCAGGTAGGCGCGGATGTCGCCGGCGAGGCTGAAGGCGTTGCCGGCCAGCGGTATCCCCGGCGCGGCGGGCGGCGCGAGGCCCGCCACCGACCGCTCGACGGCGGAGGCGACCGCGTGGCCGGCGAGCGGCTCCGCGCGAAGCTCGGTGATGCGCTGCCGCGCGCGCTTCAGCTCGCGCGGCGGCACGAGCTGCTCGAAGCGGCCGCAGGCATCGATCAGGCGGATGAGCGCGACGTCGCGCGGGGCGGGGACCTCGTCGTCCGAGAGCGCGTGCGCGAGGCGGCGCCGCAGATCGTGATCGGCGTCGTCGAGCACCGAGTAGCGGCGGGCGCCCAGGAGCCCGAACCCTCCGTTCTCGACGGCGAGGACGCCGCGGGCCACCAGCCGGTCCAGGGCCGCCCGGCGGATCTCGTCGGCGTGCTCCGCCGTCTGCTCTACCCAAGCGGCGACACCGTGCCCGTTGGACTCGGCGTGGATCCGCGCCAGCAGCGGATCGAGGAGGTCGTCCCCGAGAGGCGCGGGATCGGTCGGACGAAGATGCCGGGAACCGTTTCCGATGCGGTTGGCCAGGGCCAGATCGACCAGCGCCGCGCCGGCGACGGCATAATGCACGGCTCGCCGCTGCGCCCGCGGCATCCGGCCGGTCTCGCGGTCGAGCAGCAGCAGGCAGAGCGCTTCCGCGCAGGTCGGCTCGGGCCGTCCCGCCCTGACGTCTCCACCCGGGTTGTGCTTCGGCATCGGCGCCGCCGTACGGCCAGGGGCACGCCGCGAGTCCGGGGCGAGGGCCCCGCTCCACGTACCGGCGGAGGCGATGGCGTCGCCGATGCCGGCAGCCCCATCCTCCAGCCCGCTCCACGTACCGGCGGAGGCGCCCGCGCGGCGCGCGGGCGTGGGGCGGGGCGCGATCGTCCGCGGGGCCAATCAGGCGATGATCCGATTATAGACCGGCGCCGCCGTCGCGAGCCCGGCGCGCGAGCGCGGCGCGGTCCACCTTGCCCACGGCGTTCTCGGGCAGCGTGTCGACGAGGTGGATGCGTGCCGGGGCGTGGGCCCTCGACAGTCGGCCGGCGACGAGGGCGCGGAGTTCGCCGACCTCGATCCGCACCCCCGCCGTCCCCACCCCCGCCGTCCCCCCCGCCCGGGGCTGCACGAACGCGACGGGGACCTCGCCGAGGTCGGGGTGGGGGCCGCCGACGACGCAGCATGCCTCCACCGCCGGGTGCCGCTCCAGCGCGTTCTCGATCGCCCGCGGCGACAGGTTCTCGCCGCCGCGGACGATGACGTCCTTGAGCCGACCGGTGATGAACAGGTAGCCGTCGGCGTCGAAGCGGCCGAGGTCGCCGGACCGCAGCCACCCGTCGCGGAGGGCCGCGGCGGTGGAGCCGTCGACGTAGCCCTTCATCACGCTCCCGCCCGCGATGCAGACCTCCCCCTCGGCGCCGTCGGGAACGGCCTCGCCCGAGCCCGGCCGCAGCAGGCTGACCTGCTGGCCGGGCAGCACGGTGCCGACGCTGCCGATGCGCCGCGCGGCGGGCGGGTTCATGGTCGACGTGCAGGTGGCCTCGGACAGGCCGTAGGAGACCACCAGCGGCACCCCGAACGCGGCTTCGATGCGCTCGTGGAGGGTGGTGGAGATCGGCGCCGAGCCGCAGCGCAGGAGCCGCAGCGACCGGCGTCGCTCGGGGTACCGCAGATGCGGCAGCATCCGCGAGTACATCGTCGGCACCCCGGTCAGGCAGGTCACGCGGTACTCCGCGATCTGGTCCTCGACCGCCTCGGCCCGGAAGCGGTCCGCGAGCACGACGGTGGCGCCGGCGAGAAACGGCGCGATCAACTGGTTGTTCACCCCGTTCGTGTGGTGGAGCGGCATCAGGTGCAGGAGCCGGTCGGCCGGGGTGAGTCCGGTGCGCCCGATGATGCCGCGGGCGTTGCAGAGCAGGTTGCCGTGGGTGAGCACCACGCCCTTGGCCTCGCCGGTGCTGCCCGAGGTGAGCTGGACCATGGCGGGGTCGCCGGTCGTGAGGGATTCGCCGAGCCCGCCCCCGTCGGCGGTTTCGGTCCCGGGGCGAGCGGCCGGCTCCGTGGTCGGGCGCGACCCGGCGCCGCCCGGGCCGGGCGGAGACGGCTCCGCGGCGAGGCGCGAGAGCCGGCGGGCGCGGAGGCCGGCCCCCGCCAGGTCTCCCGCCATCGTCTCGCAGTCGCCCTCGAGAAGGACGCTCCGCGCGCGGGCGGCGGCGAGGCGGTCGCGTACGGCCTCGATGGATCCTCGCGGGTCCACGATGCACGGGCAACCGCCCACCTGCACGATGCCGAAGAAGCTCGTGACGGTTGCGGGAGAGCGCGACCCGAGCAGCCCGACGATCTCCCCCCGCGCGAGGCTGTTCAAGGGGTTCGCAAAGCGCTCGATCCTCTCGCGCAACCCGGCGTACGACACCGAACCGAAGTCGCCGAGCAATGCCGTCCGTCCCGCCCTCGCGTGCCGGATCAGACGCTCACGCAGCAGATGACTCAGTGAGCGCGCGTCGGAGAACACCGGTGGTCGTCCCTGCTTCGTGGGCCCGCGAGTCCGCGAACCGGCGAACGGCGGCCTTCGTGGACTTCAGAATGTCGACGGGAGTCGTTCCGCCGGCTGTCGGGCGCCCAAGGCCGTTCCCTGCTCGCCCGCCAATCGTTGCCTGCGGCTCTGCTTCGCGCCCAACCGACCCTCCCAGGAGTTCGCGCGTTCCTACGGCGCGGACTCCTGGCGAATCGAGACGTTCGCATCGCGCTCGAACCGCCCGTCGGGGTCCAGCGAGCGCAGCGCGGCCGCCTCGCGCGGGGTGGGAAGCGGCGTGGGGGCCGCGCCGGCCGCGTCGAAGTCGAACCCGGTCCCTCCGCGGACGTCGTCGAGCGACACCTCGGGATGCCAGGACTGCAGGGCCAGCCGGCCCTCGCGCTTCACGAAGACCGCGATCGGGGTCACCACCCCGTGCAGGCCGCCCGCCGCGGTCACGAAGTCGAGGCGGTCGACGAGGATGCGGGTCGAGTGCTCGGTGCGCCAGGTGACGGCCCGCCGCGCCGTCGGCAGCATGACCGCGCCGCCGCCCCCGCCCGGCAGCCGCACCCTGGGCCGGTGCCAGTCGCCGATCACCGAGACGTTGGTGCGGCCGAGCCCGTCGACCTGCGCGGCGCCGAGAAAGCACAGGTCCATGCCCCCGCGCGTGCACAGGTCGTAGAAGTCCTCGTTGGCGAAGATCGCGGTCGAGCCTTCCGCGAGCACGGGGTCCGAGCTCGACAGGGGTATCTTCGACGGCCGGGGCTGCACGCCGCCGGCGACGTTCAGGTACACGAAGTCGAAGTCGTAGGCGCGCTTGGCGAGCAGGCACGCGAGCATCGGCGGCGTCGAGTTGACCCCGCTGAAGGTCACCTCGTCGGGTCGCACGAAACGGGCGAGGTTGGTGACGATGTAGGAGAAGCCGGACCAGCCCTCAGGCACCCACCGGCTCCGTTGTCTCGGTACGCGCGAGCTCGGCCGCTCCGGCACGCGCGGGCTCGCCCGCTTCCGGTGCGTGCTTCAGATGCGTCTCGAGGGGCCGGCCGGCGTCCAGGTAGCTCTCGACCGCCGGATAGTCGATCTCGTAGTGCGGCCAGCACGACCCCGGCCACGCGCCGCGCGGCGCCACGCAAACGGCCTGCACCATGAAGCCCGGCACCAGGGTCAGCTCGGGGCAGTCCTCGAACGACGCGGCGGGAACGAGCTTCTCCGCCACCACGAACACCTGCCGCGCGGCGCGGGTGAGGATGCGGTCCCAGTGCGACGTGCCCCGCACGCGGGCGTCGCCGCGCTCGTCGGCCTCGTTCACGTGGATCACCGCGACGTCGGGGCGAATCGCCGGGATCACCCAGACGTCCTGTCCAGACCCGTAGGGATCGGTGACCGACGCCCACCGGTTCAGCGCCGCGAGGTCCGAGCCGTGGACGCCGCCCACGGGCTGGAAGGGCACGCCGTAGGCGGCGGCGCGCAGGCCCGCCGTCAGGGTCATGCAGGCGTGTTCCTCGAGCTCGATCTGCTGCGTCTCGACCGCGCGGCGGTACCACGGGGCGAGGCCGAAGTTGCCCTCCATGGCCACGATGCCGGCGCGCGCCCGCGCCACGCACCCCGCGCGGCACAGGATGTCGATGTCGTAGCCCGGCGACTGCTTGACGATCTCGAGGCCGCGCCGGCCCTGGCGGATCAGCTCGCGCACGAAGGCGAAGGGGCCGCGGTGGAGGAAGCTGCCGCCCAGCGCCACCAACGCGCCGTCGGGCACCCGGGCCGCCATCTCCGCGAGGGACATGACCCGCCTTCCGGAAGTCGGTGTCGGCTTCACGTGATCATCTCCGTGAGTCGGCGGATTCACGCTCGGCTCTCCGCTGTCTAGGAGTCTGCGCCGTAGAACGGTGCAGACTCCTAGCAGGGTTGGTTGGGCGGCAATCGGAGCCGCAGGCGACGATTTCCGGGCTAGGGCTCGGCATCCGGCGGGTCGTAGCTCAGCTCGACGTACCCGTCGCGCGGCGTCCACTGCACGCGCCGCGCCGGCAGGTCCGAGTCGTCCCCCATCCGGTTGACGTAGACGAGGATCTCGGCGTAGTCGTCCTTGATGGGCTCGATCAGGGCCCGGGATATCGTCTCCGTCTGCTCCGGGTCCTCCGCCTCGACCTCGATCACGAACGCGCCGTGCGCGGTGGCCATGTTGCGCACGTACCATCCCTCGTTGACGAGCGACGGCTCGTCGGGGTCGGCGCCGGGGTCCGGCGCCTGCCCGGGCAGGGCGTCGAGGGTGACGATCTCCAGCTCGCCCTCCGCTTCGCCCGCCGGGGCCTGTCCCCCGGTGTCCAGGGGCGCGCGGCGGATGTTCCAGTTCAGCACGAGGAGGGCGACGGCGCAGCCGAGCAGCCCCAGACGGAGCCACGCGTGGAGGCCGAGCCCGAGCCGTCCGGGCGTCGAGGTCCGTGGTATAAGTGCCATGACGCCGTCCTGATGTCGTTTCGAGGGCGGGAGAAGCCCTCGCCTCCCGGGCACGTTCCTCTCCGTCGATGTTCGCCGGTCTCGGCGACCGGCTCGAGAGCGGCCGCCATCGGCCGGTGCGCCCCGTCAGGGTAGCACGCCGACGGGGCCGGGGCGCGGCCGGGGAGGCATGTCGGCGGCACGGACGGGTGGACAGGAGCATGAGTTCATGACGACCGGAAGATTCCGCCGCGCCACCAGCCTCATCCTGGCGCTGGCCGTGTTGACCTGGGCCGGCGCCGCGCGCGCGCAGACGCTCGAGGAGATCGCCGACGGGAGCCTGGAGGCGACGGGCGGGCGCGACGCCCTGGCGGGCATCGAGAGCGTGCGGCAGACCGGCACGTTCACGATGAGCACCCCGTTCGGGGACCTGGAAGGCGACTTCGAGAACCTCGTCATCCCCAACCAGAAGCTCTACCAGAGCTTCGACAGCGACCTGTTCCAGCAGAGGACCGGCTGGAACGGGACCGCCGCGTGGCAGTCGGACAACACGCAGGGCGTGGTCGACGTCACCGGGGCGCCGCTGGCGGCGCTGGTGGCGCAGTCGTCGCTGCACCCGTTCTGGGACTACGGCTCCACCGGGCCGTTCGCGCCGACGTACAGCCGGCTCGACGACACCGGGCTGAACGGCCGCAACCACCACGTCGTGCAGGCGAGCTGGCAGGGCGTCGACTTCCAGATCCTCGTCGACGCCGAGACGATGCTGGTGTCGCGCATCCGGTTCTCCAACGAGGTGCCCGGCGTGGGCACGGTGGCGGTGACCGCCGACGCCTCCGACTACGAGGAGCACGGCGGCGTGCTGTGGTCGGCCAGCAACACCATCGAGGTCCAGGGCGCTTTCAGGATCGACATGCGCATCGACGCCGTCGAGATCAACGGCGAGGTGGACCACTCGGTCTTCGAGAAGCCCTGAGGTCGGGCGGAGCCCGAGCCCGACGGGAAATCGATCGCCCGGGCTCCGCTTCCCCGCCCGCCAACCCGCGGCCGGCCGGGGAGCAGCCGGCCGGGGAATCGTCGCTTGGGCTTCCCGGCCCGCCAACCCGCGGGAGGGCTGCGCCGTTCTCGTGGCGCTACGCGGGAGGCTGCCGGCGGACCTCGACGGCCGGGGAGCGGGCGACCGGGGGCTGCCGGCCGGGCTCGGAGGGGTCCGGCCCGCCGGCCGTCACACGTGCAGGTTGCCGCGCCCGGGTCCCGCGAACGAGTAGAGGGTCATGCCGGCCGCCGTCGCCATGTCCACGGCGACGCTCGACGCCGCCCCCACCGAGACCATCGCCGGGATCGCGGCCATCAACGCCTTCTGAACCAGTTCGAAGCCGGCCCGGCCGCTCACCACGAGTATCCGATCTCGCAGCGGCAGCGCGTCGCGCAGCACGAAGTGGCCGATCGCCTTGTCGACGGCGTTGTGGCGCCCGATGTCCTCGCGCACGCACAGCAGCTCGCCGTCGAGCGTGAAGATGCCCGCGGCGTGGATGCCGCCGGTCGCGTGGAACAGGGCCTGCTCGGCGCGGAGGCGGTCGGGCAGCGTCTCGAAGAGGGCTGCCCGGGCCTCGACCGGCGTGATGGGCGGCAGGTCCTGATCGAGGTCGTCCATCGACGCCTTGCCGCAGACGCCGCAGGCGGCCGTCGCCCGGAACTCGCGTTCGGGCTCGGTGGCCGGAGACTCCGGGGCGGCGCCGCCCGCGAGAACGACCTCGACGCGGTCCCCCGCGAAGCTCGTCACCTTGATCCGGGCGGCTCCGCCGCTGGCCGCGGCCGTCCGGTCGCCGGCGACGGTCCGCATCGACGCCATTCCGGCTCCGTCGGCAAGCACCCCCTCCGCATGGAGAAAGCCCGCGGCGAGCTCCTCGTCGTTTCCCGGCGTGCGCATGGTGACGACGAGCGGCCGGCCGTCGACCCGGATCTCCAGCGGCTCTTCGACGACGATCAGGTCCTCGTCGAGCCGCTCGCCGCGCCGTCGCACCTTGACGGTCCTGAGCGCGGGCGAGCGGGCAGCGTGCGACGTCATGAAGCGATCATAGTCCTCCCCGGGTTGCGTGTGGTCGACGGCGCCACCCGGCTCCCGTTCGGCCGGCCGGGCGGGTCCGTTCGGCCGGGCGGAACATTCAGGGCCACAGATCGCCGAGGCTGAAGGTGACCGCCTCGAAGGGGCGGATCTGCACCGAGTCGTCGTCCTGTGCGGTCGCGATCAGCACCCACTGTCCGTCGCGCAGCTCGAACGCCTCCAGGGTGCGGTCCTTCGGGTCCACCACCCACATGTGCCCCACCCCTTCCCGCGCATAGATGGGGCGCTTGCCGAGCAGGTCGAGCCGGCGGGTCGAGGGCGAGAGCACCTCGCACACCCAGTCCGGCGCGAGCGTGCTGTATGCCGTATCGGGAAAGTCGGGCATCCGTTCCCGGCGCCAGCCCGCCAGATCGGGCACGAGGATGTCCTCGCCGAGGTGCAGCTCCGGCTCGAAAATGATCCACCAGCCGCCCGGTCCGCCGCGGCCGAACTGGAAGGGACCCGCGAGGTCGTTCCCGAGTGAGGAGGTCGCCAGCGCATGCGGCATCGCCGGCCGCGGGCTGGTGTGGAGCACGCCGTCGACGATCTCGGCGACGCGGTGAGGCGGGGCGTCGAGCACGTCCTGGTAGGTCGCCCGCCGTTGCGGGGCGGAATCGCGCTGCGCTGCCGTGCTCATCGGGTCTCGTCACCCCCCGGTCATTGTACGCGAGCGCTCCGGGCGTTCGAGGCGCCCGAGTGGCTGTTCTGGGGAGGAACTGCCCACGACACGGATGGCTTCTGTCAGTGCTTCGCGGAGTGCGAGCCGGCGACCGAGCGAGATAAAGCGGTACCGCGCATGAGACGCGGCCCGGCGGGTTGGACCGTGCCGGGCCGTCGGCCGGCGCCTCCGCGGCGTGCCGGCGGGTGTTTCGTGGGCGGGCCATGCGCGAACTCCACGCAGGAGTCTGTGCGGCAGAGCGGCGCGCGCTCCTGGGCGATACGGCTCAACCCGACCGCCGCTCGCGGAGGGTCGCTTCCAGTTCGGCTACGCGTGTTTCCGCGTCGGCAGCCCGTGTTTCCGCGTCGGCGGCGCGCGTTTCGGCGGCCAGACGGGCGGCCGCTTCCGCCAGACGGCCCTCGGCTTCCTCGGCGTGGCTGCGCAGGTCGTCGCCGGTCGCCGGGTCGCGGAAGCGCATCTCCCGCCCCGGCGCCGCCCGCAGCTCCAGGCCGAGCGTCTCGCTGCGCAGCGTCAACGTGCCGTCCAGCCCCGTCAACACCGGTTGACGCACGTAGCCCGACCGCGTCAGGCGTTCCCCCTGCAGGCGCGCCGGCAGGTGCTCGCCCGCCGGGTCGTACTGCCAGTACTCGCGCACCCCGAGCCGCGCGTACACCGACCGCTTCCGCCCGAGGTCGTCCCGCCACATGCTGGGCGAGGCCACCTCGATCACGAAGGCCGGCGCATGCCGCTCCTCCCACAGCTTGTAGTTGGGCCGTTCGCGGTCCTCGACGCCGAACACCACGAAGACGTCCGGGGCGATCGACACCCGCGGGTTGCCTTCCTCGTAGTAGATCAGCAGGTCGCCGGACACGTACACGTCCCGGCGGTCGCGGAAATGGCGGCTCAGGGCGCCGATGCCGTACATGATGGCGTTGCGCTGGGCGTCGTTCTCCGCCATCGGCTGGCCGTCCGAGCTCGGGTACTCGATCGGCGCGGCGGGTGCGGGTCTCGTCATCGGAGATCTCCGGGCGGCGCGGCGGCGCGCGCGGCTCTCCCCAACCTACCACACGGTGCGACGCCGTTTTCGCGTCCTGGACGTCGGGCCCGTCCGGGCGTCCGTGCAAGTTGAGCGCACGTATCGTGCCAACCTCGACGTCGTGCGCGCCGTTTCGTGTTCGTCCCCGACGACTTCGCCGCCTCGGGACAGGCGGGCGGGTCATCCGGCGGCCGTTCCGTCCACGCCGGGCGGCGGCATCCGCTCCGCGACAGTCCTCTCGGAAAGGCCATGCCGCGGGGTGCAGGGCAAACCCCCGGGTGGCGACGCGCCGGCCGCGGGCGCCGCAGGCGGCCCCGGGAGACGGCAAAGCGCTGCCGACTCGTCGAGCTGGATGCGCCACTGCGCCCGAGGCTCTCGTCGGAGACCCCGGCAGACGATACGTGCGGCGGGGCGGACCCCGCCTCGGCGCCAGGCACCGGATAGTGCCGCCGGCCGGCGGGGCCACCGCAAACGACAGGGCGACAGGGCACCAGCGACGACAGCCTCACGACAGCCCGCGCCGTCGCCGCGTTGTGGTATAACGGGCACGACACGAACCGACGCATGGACATCTCCCGACGCACGTTCATCAAGGCGGCAGCCGGCGGCGCCGTGGGCGTCAGCGCCCTCGGCTTCGACCTGCGGCCGGCCCAGGCCGCCGTCCGCCAGCTCAAGATCCGCAACGCCACCGAGTACCGCACGGTCTGCCCGTACTGCGCGGTCGGCTGCGGGACCATCGCCTACGTCCACGGCAGCGGCGGCCTGAACACCAAGAACACCGTCATCCACGTCGAGGGCGACCCCGACAGCCCCATCAACGGCGGCACCCTGTGCCCGAAGGGCGCGTCGCAGATGGAGCTCGCCATCAGCCCGCGGCTGCGGCACCAGCCGCTGCTGCGCCGGGCCGGCGCCGCCGACTGGGAAGAGGTGGACTGGGACACGGCGATGGACTGGTTCGCGCGCAAGTTCAAGGACTCGCGCGACGCCTCGTTCCGCGAGCGGGACGACGCCGGCCGCGTGGTGAACCGCGCCGACGGCATCGCCTGGGTCGGCAGCGCCACCGTCTCGAACGAGGACGCCTACCTCATCACCAAGACGATGCGCGCCATGGGCCTGGTCTACATCGACCACCAGGCCCGCATATGACACAGCCCCACGGTGGCCAGTCTGGCCGCCACGTTCGGCCGCGGGGCGATGACCAACCACTGGAAGGACATCAAGAACACCGACGTCATCCTGGTGATGGGGGCGAACCCGGCCGAGAACCACCCCTGCGGCTTCAAGTGGGCGGTCGAGGCGCGTGACGACCGGGGCGCGAAGCTCCTGACCATCGACCCGCGCTTCACGCGCACGTCGGCGGTGGCCGATCGGCACATGCAGATCCGGCCGGGGTCGGACATCGCGGTCCTCGGCGGGCTGATCCGCTACGCGCTCGAGAACGATCTCCACCACGCCGACTACGTGCGCGCCCACACCAACGCGACGTTCGTCGTCGGCGAGGACTACGGCTTCGCCGACGGGCTGTTCGCGGGCTTCGACGAGGCCGCGAGCAACTACGACAAGACGGCGTGGGACTACGAGCGGGGGCCCGACGGCTACGTCCGCCGCGACCCGTCGCTCGAGCATCCCCGCTCGGTGTTCCAGCTCCTGAAGCAGCACTACGACCGCTACACGCCGGAGGTCGTCGCCGACATCGCCGGCTGCACGGCCGACGAGTTCCTGCAGATGGCCGAGATCATCTGCTCGACCGGCCGGGCCGACCGGGTGGGGACGATCATGTACGCGGTGGGCTGGACCATGCACACCGTCGGCAGCCAGATCATCCGGACCGCGGCGATCCTGCAGTTGCTGCTCGGCAACATCGGCCGGCCCGGCGGCGGCATCAACGCCCTGCGCGGCCACGCCAACGTGCAGGGGGCGACCGACCACGCCATCGTCGCCGGCATCCTGCCCGGCTACCTGAAGGTGCCGACGCCGCCGCAGACGTCGCTGGCCGCGCACCTGCGCGACTCGACGCCGCGGCCCCTCGTCGCCGACACCGTCAACTACTGGGGCAACTACCCCAAGTTCTACGTGTCGCAGATGAAGGCGTGGTTCGGCGAGCACGCGACGCCCGAGAACGACTTCGCCTACCACCACCTCGCCAAGCAGGACGGCGACGCGACCTGGCTGACGATCTGGGACAAGGCCCGCGAGGGGACGCTGGAGGGCTTCGTCGCCCTCGGGTTCAACCCGCTCCTGGCCGGCCCCGACGTGCCGCGCCTGCTCGACTCGATGTCGAAGCTGAAGTGGAAGGTGGTCATCGACCCCTTCATGCTCGACTCGGCCGAGTTCTGGAAGGCGCCGGGCATGGACCCCGCCTCGATCGACACCGAGGTGCTGTACCTGCCGTCGTCCCACTGGATCGAGCGCGACGGCTCGTTCACCAACAGCGGGCGGTGGGCGCAGTGGAAGGAGAAGGCGGTCGACCCGCCGATCGGCGTCCAGCCCGACACGTGGATCCTGTCGGAGCTCTTCTGGCGGGTGAAGGAGCTGTACCAGGCCGAGGGCGGGGCGTGGAACGACGCCATCCAGCACCTGACCTGGGACTACCTGAACCCGCGCGAGCCGACGATGGTCGAGCTGGCGAAGGAGATCAACGGCTACGACCGGACCACGGGACGGCTGCTCTCGTCGTTCGGCGAGCTCGCCGACGACGGGACCACGACGTCCGGCAACTGGATTTACACCGGCAGCTACACCGAGGCCGGCAACCAGATGCAGCGCCGCGGCACCGCCGACCCCACCGGCCTCGGCATGCACCACGACTGGGCGTTCAGTTGGCCGGCCAACCGCCGCGTGCTCTACAACCGCGCGTCGGCCGACGCCGAGGGACGGCCCTGGGACCAGAGCCGCGCCGGCATCGCCTGGAACGGGCGCGAGTGGATCGGCGACGTGCCCGACTACGGGCGCACGACGCCGCCCGACGCGGCCGGCGCGTTCATCATGACCGAGGAGGGGGTGGCGCGGCTCTTCAGCAGCCACCTCGCGGACGGCCCGTTCTCGGAGCACTACGAGCCGGTCGAGAGCCCGTCGCCGAACGTGATGCACGACAACGTGGCGGTCAACCCCGTCATCCGCTGGTACGACGGGGTGCGCGAGTCGCTGGCCAACGGCGACGACGACTTCCCCTACGCCTGCACCATCTACCGCGTCGTCGAGCGCGAGCACTTCGTCACCAGCAACGTGCCCCTGCTGGTCGAGGCGATGCCCGACTTCTTCGTCGAGCTGCCCGAGGGGCTGGCCGCGGAGAAGGGCATCCCGAACGGCAGCCAGGTGCGGGTGTGGTCGAAGCGGGGCGAGGTGCAGGGGACGGCCATCGTCACCAAGCGCATCAAGCCCCTGCGCGTCAACGGCCGGGTCGTCTGGACCGTCGGCATCCCCGTGCACTGGGGCTTCGTCGGCATCACCCAGGGGTCGATGGCCAACCTGCTCACGCCGTTCATCGGGGACGCGAACACCCGCTGCCCCGAGTTCAAGTCGTTCCTGGTGAACGTGGAGCGCGCCTGAGACAGGGGGGAGATTCTGCTGCGTGCAAGTCCAGGCGATTCTCCGTGGGCACGTGAACGCGCCGGTCGCTCTACCGATGCTGCCGGCTCTCGAAGCCCTGGAAGAGCACGGCGCAACGGCGCGCCGAAGGGTTGCGCCGGATCCTGAGGCATCATGGCCGATTCGCTGACCATCCGCCGCGTCTCCGCGAGCCCGGACGCCTTCATCCCCATCAGCGCCCTGCGCTCGGGGGGGCCGACCTACGCGAAGCTCGTCGACATCGGGGCCTGCATCGGCTGCAAGGGGTGCGAGGTCGCCTGCAAGGAGTGGAACGACCTCGGGGTCGAGCCCACCGCCAACTTCGGCAGCTACCAGAGCCACCGGGATCTGAGCCCGAAGACGTGGCTGCTGATGCGCTTCAACGAGGTGGAGGTCGACGGCAACCTCAACTGGCTGATCAAGAAGGACGCCTGCCTGCACTGCGAGGAGCCCGGCTGCCTGTTCTCGTGCCCCGCGCCGGGGGCCATCGTGCAGTACACGAACGGCATCGTCGACTTCAACCAGGAGAGCTGCATCGGCTGCCAGTATTGCGTGACCGGGTGCCCCTTCGACATCCCGCGTTTCGACGCCAGCACCCGCAAGGTCTCGAAGTGCAACATGTGCGTCGACCGGGTCGAGGCGGGGCTCGAGCCGGCCTGCGTGAAGACGTGCCCGACAAACGCCATCTCGTGGGGCAGCAAGCACGACATGCTGGCCCTCGCCGACCAGAAGGTGGAGACCCTGCAGTCGCGCGGCTACCAGAACGCCGCCGTCTACAACCCGGCCGGCGTCGGCGGCACCCACATGATGTACGTCGTGCCCCACGGCGACCGCCTCGCCGACTACAGCCTGCCGTCGGACCCGACCGCGAGCCCCGCCCCGATGACCGGGCTCATGTTCATGAAGCGCCTCGGCGCGTGGATGATGGGCTTCGGCGTGCTCGGGGCGCTGGTCCACTTCCTCCGCTACGGGCCCGAGCGGCTCGACGAGCCCGGCGGCCACGACGACCACGGGGGCGGTCCGACCCACGGAGCGGCGCCCGCACGGCTTGACGACCACGTCAGCCACGGGGATGGTCCCGCCAGCGGGGCGCCGGCCGCGCGGCTCGACAGGCACGACGACCACGGGGACGGCCCGGCCCGCGGGGCGCCGGCCGCGTGACCGCGACCCCCGGACGCTGACGCCATGGCCGAACGGCTGTTCCTCCGCTTCACCTTCTTCGAGCGCATCCTGCACTGGGTGGTCGGGGTGACGTTCGTCCTCCTGCTCGCGACCGGCCTCGCGTTCGCGTACCCCGCCCTCTTCTGGCTGACCGCGCTCCTCGGCGGGGGTCCGTCGGCGCGGGTGCTGCACCCGTGGGTCGGGGTGCTGTTCACCGCGGGCATGGCCGCGATGATCGTCGTCTGGTTCCGCGACATGTTCCTGAGCGACGGCGACCGGCGCTGGCTGCGCGCGGTGCGCGCCTACGCGACCCGCGACAGCGCCAACGTGCCGCCCGCCGGCAAGTACAACGCCGGCCAGAAGATGTTCTTCTGGGTGCAGGGGGCGCTGGCCGTCGTCTTCGTCGCGAGCGGCGTGGCCCTCTGGTTCCCCGCCGCCTTCGGTGCGAGCTTCCTGCAGTGGATGCGCCTCGCCCACTATCTCGCCACCCTCGGCGGCGGCCTCTTCCTCATCGTCCACGTCTACCTCGGCACCGTCGCCTACCCCGGCACCGCCCGCGCCATGATCGACGGCACCGTGACCGAGCGCTGGGCTCGCCACCACCATCCGCGCTGGCACGAAGAGCAGACGCGCCCGTAGGAGTCTGCGACGTGGAACGACGCGGACTCCCGGGCACTGGGCGATTTGTCGACCGCCAGAGCCGCCGGCACGCCGTGACCGGCAACCTCGCCCCGGACGCCTACTTGGCGACCATCGCCATCGAGGCCGGTTGCGAGCTCGCGACCGCCGACCGGGACTACGCCCGGTTCACCGGCCTGCGTTGGCGCCACCCGCCGGCGCCGTGAGCGCTACTCTCTTTTGACAAACTGAAGATTGCGTGACAAGCTCCCTTTGGATCGACAAAAGGAGCTTGCCATGACCGCCGACCGGTCCGACGTCCTGCAGGGCACCCTGGAGCTGCTGGTGCTGCGCACCCTCGCCCTCGAGCCGATGCACGGCTGGGGGCTCGCCCAGCGCATCGAGACCATGTCGGGCGAGGTGTTCGCGATCCAGCAGGGCACGTTGTATCCGGCCCTCCAGCGCATGAAGCGCAAGGGCTGGGTGGACTCCGAGTGGCGGGTGACGGAGAACAACCGCCGGGCGCGCTACTACTTCCTGACCGGCATCGGCCGGCGGCAGCTCGCGGCGGAGCGGGCGTCGTGGGAGCGGA
Organism: Vicinamibacterales bacterium; assembly: GCA_965204675.1. Taxonomy (GTDB): domain Bacteria; phylum Acidobacteriota; class Vicinamibacteria; order Vicinamibacterales; family UBA8438; genus JAJEEA01. The sequence goes on along the minus strand of OZ242003.1, from coordinate 883,222 downwards.
CCGTGGACGCCGTGAACGGCGTGCTGAACTGGGCGGGGGGGACGCGGTGAGCCTTCTCACCGAGACCGTCGCGCCGATATCGTCGGCGGGCCGCTCAGGGTGCGTCGCGGCCCTCGGCGAGCTGCGTCACGCGAGCGACCAGCTCGTTGCCGTCGGCGGCCCGCACGATCCAATCGCCCGCCGAGGCCAGACCCTCCGGATCGGCGATCCGCTCCACCGCCCGAGCCACGCGCGACGCCGTCTCGGCCCCGAACCGCAACGCCGCCTGCCGGCGCAGGAGCGCGCGTTGTTGCGCAAGCCCCCGTTCGACGCCCTGCTTGACGCCCTGCTCGAGGCCCTGCTCAATGCCTTCCTGAAGCCACTGCTTCGGCCACTCGCCTACGCGTTCGACCAACGTCATCTTCAGCTCCTCCAGCGTCTGCACCGGGGGCAACTCCGCGCCGGCCGGCGCCAGCCGCTCCGCCAACTGCCGCACCCAGTCGAGGAACACCCGGCGCAGCGCGGCGTCCCGCGGGTCGCTCAGCTTCGCCCGTAGCGCGTCGACGACGCGGGCCAAGTCCTCGTTCGAGCCGCTCTGCTCAAGCTGCACGACCGACGTCACCAGATTGCCGCTCGGGAGATCGTCCTCCGCCAGGTGCCGCTCGTCAACCACGTGGTACCGCTGCGCCGGCTGACACGGTGCCAGCTCCGGCCCCACCGCCGCTATCAACTCCCGCATCTCGCGGGCCGACCTCCACGGCCGCGCGCCGTTGTAGAGCACCACCGGCAGAACAGCCGGCAGCAGGTCGCTCGCCGCCACCGCCCCGTTGCGCACCATCTCCTCGTAGAGCAGGCTCGTATAGGTCAGGATGCGCAGGGCCATCCGCGGCTCGTCCCGCGACTGGAACTCCAGCAGCACCACGAGGTACAGCCAACGCTGCTGGCGCAGGCGGACCCGCCACACCGCGTCGCCGTGCCGCTTGAGCAGCTCGTCGCTGACGTACTCGGACGACAACCTCTGTAGCGTCGGGAAATCGATGTCGTCCGCCCGCGGACCGGCCACGAAGCCGCGCAGCAGGTCTTCGACCATGCGTGGAAATGCGAACAGCTTCTTGTAGGTCTCGTCGTGCATTACTCCAGCCTTCCCGCCCGGCGCAGGCCGCCCGCCCCGTGCCGTCGGAAGGACTGATGGCAAACACCGTGCCGGCTCTGGCCTCGTGAACCCGGCCTTTTCTTTTGACAATCTGAAGATGGTGTGTCAAGCTCCCTTTGGATCGACAAAAGGAGTGCCATGGACAGACGACGGGTCCCGCGTCAAATGGAGCGGTGACGGCTTTTCGCCACGGTGTCACGCGCTTTCCGCGCTTGACGGAGGGCGGCGAGGAACGATAGACGGGAGCTCACCTGCGCCAGGGAGCCGGTGCGGCCACCGGCCTTGAGCCGAGGGCGTTGACAGGAGCTGCGCGGGTGGCTCCAAGCCGATCCCGCCCGACAGCGGGGAAGTGTCGTCGAGGAAGCACTGTCCGGACGGTGCTTCGGCGTGCGCGCATCGGCGGGGCCTCCGGCGGCTGCGGACTCGGGCACGAGGAGGATCCGAATGAACCTGCTTGCCAGCGTGTTCGCGCGAGCGCGGAGCTTCTTCCGCCGAGGGCCCGAGGACGCCGAGACGGAGGACGAGCTGCGGTTCCACCTGGAGATGGAGACCGAGAAGAACCTGCGCGCGGGCATGACCCCCCGCGAGGCCCGCCGGCGGGCGCACGTTCGGCTGGGCGGCGTCGGGGCCATCCGCGAAGCGGTGCGGGACGCGCGCGGTTGGCGGCGGTTGGAGGACCTGGTCCGCGACGTCGGCTATGGGCTCCGCGGATTGCGCCGGAATCCGGGCTTCACCATCGTCGCCGTCGTGTCGCTGGCGATCCCGATCTGCTTCAACACCGCAGTCTTCGCCATCGTCGACTCGGTCCTGTTCGGTCCGCTGCCGGTCGTTCGTCCAGCGCAGCTCGTCGACGTCTACACGAGTCACCCCCAATTCGGTCAGCATGCCCCGAGCTCGTATCCGGACTACCTCGATCTGCGCTCGGAGCACGACGTGTTCACGGACATGGCCGCGCACTCGCCGATGCGCGCGGTGGTGCGCGTGGACGAAGACGTCGACCTCGTGATGGGCGAGGCGGTGAGCGGGAACTACTTTCAGCTTCTCGGCGTGCAGCCCGTGCTCGGCCGGTTGCTCGCGCCGGACGACGATCGGCCGGGCGCCGCACGCGTGGCGGTGATTTCCGCCGGGTTGTGGGCGGGAGCGTTCGGGCGGGATCCGGCGGTCGTCGGACGCGACCTTCATATCGGATCGCAGCCGTACGTGGTCATCGGCGTCGCGTCGCCGGACTTCTACGGCATGCCCCCCATTCCGGGCGGGGACCTGTGGATTCCCATCACCCGGGTGGATGACGTGACGCCGGCGGGCCCCTCGATGAACATGCCCACCCCGGGCGAGACGCGGCTCGAGCGTCGCGGGCAGCGCTGGATGTTTATCAAGGGAAGGCTTCGGGACGATGTCGGGCCGGCGCAGGCGGACGCGAACCTCGACGCGATCATGGCCGGTCTGGCCGCCGTCTTTCCCGACTCCAACGAGAGCCTGCAAGTGTCGTTGACCCTGACGGACGACGTGCGACTGGAGCCGTCGGCGGCAGGCCCGGCGTACGGCGGGGCGGCGGCCGTCATGTTCATGGTCGGCGTCGTCCTGCTGGTCGCGTGCGCGAACGTGACGGGCATGCTGCTGGCCCGCGCCGCCGCGCGACGGCGAGAGATTGGGGTACGGCTGGCCATCGGCGCGAGCCGGCCGCGTCTCGTGCAGCAGTTGTTGACGGAGACGCTCGTGCTGTCGTCCGTCGGCGCCGCCGCGGGGCTGGCCCTGGCGTGGGGCATGCTGCGCGTGCTGGGTGCGGTCGAGTCGCCGATCCGTTCGCTCCCGTACACCATCGAGTTCGTGGTGCACGGACGCGCGGTCCTGTTCACGGCGGCGTTGGCGGCCGGCGCGGGGGTGCTGGCGGGTCTCGTGCCGGCCCTCGACGCCACGCGGCCGAATCTGGTGCGCGACCTGAACGGCGCCGTCGCCGTCGCGCGAGCCGGCGGCCGTCGCTGGTTCGTGCGCGACGGCCTGGTGGCGGCGCAGTTGGCGGTCACGGTCCCGTTGCTGGTGCTTGCCGGACTCCTGGGACGCAGCGCGCTGGCCGCGACGGCCGGGGTCTCGCTCGGGTTCGACCCGGGCCGGGTGCTGGCGGTCGGCACCGACCTGGAGATGAACGGCTACGACCCGGAGCGGGAGGAGCGCTTCATGCGCGACGCGCTCGAACGGGTGCGGTCCGTGCCGGGAGTGACGGCGGCGGCCCGGACGTCTCGCGCTCCTCTCGACGTCATCTCGTACGGCACGGCGCCCCTCTTGGTGTCAGGTCTTCACGGCCCGGCCGACCGTGGCGTCTTGACGCCCAGGGTCGCCGTGTCGCCGGATTACTTCGAGACGTTGGGTGTCCCGCTGCTGCAGGGGCGGGGCTTCACCGCGGCCGACACCTCGGAGACGCCGCTCGTCGCCGTCGTCAGCGAGGCGCTGGCCGACCGCTATTGGTCCGTCGAAACGGCGGTTGGACAACGTCTTCGTTTCGGAGACTGGGATGGACCCGAGTACGAGATCGTCGGGGTGTCGGCCGACTACAAGGTACGGTTCCCGACCGAGGAAGCTTCACCCTATGTACACTCCGCCCGGTCGCAAGTCGCGGTGAGGGGCGGCGTGCTGCTGGCCCGGATCGAGGGCGACGCGGGGGCCGTGGCCGGCGACATTCGTCGTGAGCTCCGCCGGATGGAGCCGGACCTCTTCTTCTTTTTCGAGGGGGACACGCTCCGGGAGATTGCCGACGTCGCGATGCTGCCGTTTCGGATCGCGGCGTCGGTATCAGGTGCGGCCGGCATCGTGGCCATGCTGCTGGGCGCCGTCGGCCTCTACGGCGTGATCGCCTACGTCGTCGCGCGGCGAACGCGCGAGCTTGCGATCCGTTCGGTGCTGGGCGCGCACTCCGGTTCGCTGCTTCGCCTCGTCCTGGCAAGCGGCGCATGGGTGATCGCTGTCGGTGCCGGCGTCGGCGCGGCCCTCGCCGCCCTCGTTGCGCGCCTCGCGGCACAGGTGATGCCGGGCGTCGCACCGGGCGACCCCCTGGTTTGGGCGGGTGTTCTCCTGCTGATTGTCGGCGTCACCGCGGCCGCCCATGTCCAACCCGCGCGCCGGATCCTGAGGCTCGACCTGACGCGAGCGCTTCACGCGGAGTGAGGGAGCGAGAATGAACCTGCTTGCCAACGTGGTCGCGCGGCTGCGCAGCGTCTTCCGCCGCGGGCGCGAGGACGCCGAGACGGTGGACGAGCTGCGTTTCCATCTGGAGATGGAGACGGACAAGAACCTGCGCGCGGGCATGGATCCGCGCGAGGCGCGTCGGCGGGCGCACGCGCGGCTGGGCGGCGTCGAGGCCATCCGCGAGGCGGTCCGGGACGCGCGCGGGATGAGGCCGGTGGAGGATCTGCTGCGCGATCTCGGCTACGCGCTGCGCGGGGCGCGGCGGAATCCGGGCTTCGTTCTCGCCGCCGTCGTGTCTCTGGCCGTCCCCATCGGCCTCAACACCACGATCTTCACGATCGTCGACTCGCTCCTGTTCCGCCCGCTGCCGGTGGTTCGTCCGGGCGAGCTCGTGGACGTCTACACGAGCCACCCCGACGGCGAACGGTACTCGACGAGCTCGTATCAGGACTACCTCGACCTGCGCGCCGGGAACGACGTGTTCACGGACATGGCCGCGCATGTCCCGATGTCCGCGGCGGTCCGGTTGGACGGGACCGGGCGCTTCGTGATGGGCGAAGCGGTGACGGGGAACTACTTCCGGTTTCTCGGCGTTCAGCCGGTGCTGGGCCGGATGCTGGCGCCGGACGACGATCGACCCGGCGCCGCCCGCGCGGCCGTGATCTCCAGCGGGCTGTGGGACCGGGCCTTCGGACGGGACCCGGGCGTGGTGGGCCGGAGTTTCCGCATCCGGTCGGAGACGTATCTCGTGGCGGGCGTCGCGCCGCCCGGGTTCGCCGGCATGTTGCCCCTGCTCGGCCCGGATCTGTGGATTCCGATGACCTGGATCGGCGACGTGGCGCGGATGACGCTCGGTCCTCGGGACGAGACGGGGTCCGAGGGCGGCGGAAACGGCCGGACGTACATCAAGGGCAGGCTCCGCGACGGCGTCACGCTGGCCGGGGCGGACGCGAGCCTCGACGTGATCATGGCCGGTCTGGCCGCCGCCGATCCCGACGCCGGCGAGGACCGGCGGGTGTCGTTGACCCTGACGGAGAACGCGGGCCTCCCGCCGGGAGCGGCAGGCCCGGCCACCGTCATCGGCGCCGCGGGCCTGATGCTCGTCGGGGTCGTCCTGCTGGTGGCGTGCGCGAACGTCATGGGCATGCTGCTGGCGCGCGCCGCCGCGCGCCGGCGGGAGATCGGGGTGCGCCTCGCCGTCGGCGCGAGCCGCGGGCGTCTCGTGCGGCAGTTGTTGGCGGAGAGTCTCGTCCTGTCGTGCCTCGGCGCGGGGGCGGGACTGACCCTGGCCTGGGGCCTGTTGCGTACCCTCGCGCCGGCGGAGCTCTCCATCGGACCGTTCTCGCTCACCTTCGAGTTCGTGCTCGATGCGCGCGCCTTCCTGTTCACGGCGGCACTGGCGGCCGGGGCGGGCGTGGCGGCGGGCCTCGTGCCGGCGCTGCGCGCGACGCGGCCCAACCTGGTGCGCGACCTGAACGGCGCGGTCGCGGTCGCGCGCGCCGGCGGTCGACGCTGGGTCCTGCGCGATGCGCTGGTGGCGTTGCAGTTGGCGGTCACGGTGCCGTTGCTGGTGCTCGCGGGCCTTCTGGTCCGAAGCGCGTCGGGCGCGGCCGGCGTCTGGCCCGGGTTCGATCCGGACCGGGTGGCGGTGGTCGGCGTCGACCTCGTCCCGATCGGCTACGACCTGGACCGTACGGATGGCTTCCTGCGTACCGCGATCGAGAGGGTGGAGTCGATGCCCGGGGTGGAGGCGGCGTCTCTGGCGTCGAGCGTCCCCCTCGATGCCATGAACGACCGGGAGAACGTCCTCGTTTCGGGGCTGCATGGGCCGGGCGACCGGGGCGCGCCGGTGGACAGGCTCGTCGTGTCCGCCGACTACTTCGCCACGCTGGGCGTCCCGCTGCTGCAGGGACGGACCTTCACCGCCGCGGACACACTCGAGTCGCCGCGTGTCGCGATCGTCAGCGAAGCGATGGCCCGGCGCTTCTGGCCGGCGGAGACGCCGATCGGGCGGCGGTTCCGGCTGGGAACATGGGACGGACCGGATTACGAGGTCGTCGGCGTGTCGGCCGACTACCAGGTGCGAACCGAGAGCGAGGAACCCGTTTCCTATCTGCACCTCGCCGCGGCGCAGCACCCCCATCCGTTCACGCTGCTGCTCGCCCGGACCGACGGCGACGCGGCGGCGCTGTCCGCCGCCATCCAGCGCGAGCTGCGGCGGATGGAGCCGGAAGTCTTCTTCTTTCACCAGGGGAACACGCTTCGCGAGACGGCCTTCGCCGCGATGCTGCCGGCTCGGGTCGCGGCCACCGTGGCGAGCGCCTCCGGCATCGTGGCCCTGGTGCTGGGCGCCATCGGCCTCTACGGCGTCGTCGCCTATCTGGTGCTGCGGCGCACGCGGGAGTTCGCGGTCCGTGCCGCGCTGGGCGCCGGCTCCGGGACCCTGCTCCGACTGGTGCTGGCGACCGGGGCGCGGGTGGCGGTCCTCGGCGCCGGCGCCGGCGCCGTCCTCACCTTCGCCGTGACGGGTCTCGCATCGCAGGCGGCCCCGGGCATCTCGGTCGCGGACCCGGTGGTGTGGGCGGGCGTCCTGCTGCTGATCGTCGGTGTGATCGCGGCCGCCCATGTCGGACCGGCCCGTCGAATCCTGAGACTCGATTTGGCGCGGGCGCTTCACGTGGAGTGAAGCGCCGCACCCGCACACCGCGAGGGCCGTGAGCGCGTTCACGACGTGCGCCGGCGCACCGTGTTGCCGCCGATGGCCAAGGTAGCGGACGGTTCCGGGCCTCGATCTCCCACTTCAGCAGCCGGCCGGGGTGGGCAATCGGAGGAGTCTGCACCGTTCTGCGGCGCAGACTCCTAGTGGTGCGTCACGTCCCAATCTTCGGACACGGACGTGGGTTTACGGCGCGCAATCGTTGGCGAATCACAGCACCCATGCCCGAACATTCAGCCATGACGCAGCACTAGACTAGTGCGACCCGAAGGGAAACGCCGTGAGCCAGGCCCGCGCATGGTCGATGTCGTCGGTGCGCAGCGTGTCCGGGTTGAAGCCGCGCTCGGCGCCGAGGTAGTAGCCCAGCAACTGAAAGGCGACCGCGGCCAGGGGCGGCATCAGCAGCTCGCGCGTCGCGCCCGGCACGGCGATGACGAAGGTCGCGTCCGGGGCCACCGTGTCGTCTCCGTCGACCACCAGGGCCAGGCTCGGCGAGCCGGCGGCCCGGGCCGTGCGGACCGCGTCGTGCAGCCGCGCGTACGAGGCCCCGGGGGGCGAGACGACCACCGTGCCGACGTCCTCCGACAGCAGCGAGATCGCGTTGTGCGCGTACTCGGCCGGCCGGTAGGCCTTGCAGAGCAGGCTGCTCTCCTCCTCTATCTTCAACGCGCCCTCGCGGGCGGAGAACCAGTTGGCCCCGCCCCCGGACATCAGCAGCGCCCGCTGGTCCTTGAGGGCGTTGGCGATCTGCGACACGTTCACGTCCTCTTCCTCGAGGAACAGCGCCGCCGCGTTCGGCAGCTCGGCGACCGCCGCGCCCAGCGCTTCCGCCTCGCGGGCGTCGAGCGCCCCGGTGGCCGCCCCGATCTCCAGGCCCAGGAGATACAGACCCACCAGACGCGTCGTCAGCACCGACACGTCGGGGCCGCAACGCTGGCCGGCCGGGAAACAGACGTTCTCGTCGCACAGCTCTTCCAGCGCGCTCCCGGGCGTGTTGGTCAGGCCGACGGTGAGAAGCCCCCGGTCGCGGCCCAGCCGGCAGGCCTCGAGCGTCTCGAGGCTGCCGCCCGTCGCGGACTGCAGGACGAGGGCGGCCGGCTCCGTCGCTCCGGGCCAGTGGTTCGAGAACTCGTGGGACTCCTGGCTCTCGGTGGACCAGCCGGTCCACTGCCGGAACAGGAACGCCCCGAGCTCGGCGGTGTGGAAGGCCGACCCGCACCCGGTGAAGACGAGCCGCCGGACGCCCCGCTCGACGAGGCGCCGGGCGAGGGCGGCCAGCTCCGGTCGCAGGCCGGCCGCCTGCCGCATCAGCGCCGGCTGCCGGCGGATGTCCTCGATGAGGAGGTAGGGATGCCCCTGCCGGATGTCGCTGGTGCCCCGGATTCGGGCCCAGAGCGGCACGCGGGTGAGCTCTTCCTCCAGCCAGGCCGGCAACGGGTCGTCCGGCGTGGGGGGCGGCGCCCCGGGGTTCGCGTCCATCAGGTCGCGCGCCCATTGCGGCAGTCGTCGTCGCTTCGCAGGTCGTCGCATCACGTGTGGGTCCGCGGGCCCCTGCGCCCGAAGGACGGTGCAGGATACTAGAAACCGCGTCGGGCGGAAACCTCCGGGCTGTCGCGGGGCGGGCGCCCGCACGCCGGAGGCCGCCGGCGCGGGCGGGAAGCGTCGTCAACGGTCGGCGGGGCGATTCGCGAGGGCCCGGGCGCGTTCGAAGTGGGCGGGAACGTTGAGCCGGGCGCAGAGGTCGAAGAGCGCCGGGCGAGGACCTCGCCAGCGCAGATCGTCGACTTCGTCGAACAGCCGCGCGTCCGTCCGCAGCGTGGCGAGGTCGCGGAAACGCCGGGCGAGGTCGCGGTGGCGGGCGAGCTCGGCCGCGAGGCGGCCCGCGCCCCGCACCGGGACGTCCCAGTCATCGGGGTCGTCCGGTATGGCGTCGATGTGCCGGTAGCGCCCGAGCACCGCCGCCGTCGACTTGGCGCCCCATCCCCGCAGCCCCGGGAATCCGTCGGCGGCGTCGCCGACGAGGGCGAGGTAGTCGGGAATCGACGCCGGGGCCACCCCGAACTTCGCCCGCACGCCCGCTTCGTCGCGCAGGGCGCCGGCCCGCCGGTCGAACTGCACCACCCGGCTCCCGGTCACGCACTGCGCGAGGTCCTTGTCGGGCGTGCAGATGAACACCTGCTCGACGCGGGCGTCGCCGGCCGCGCGCGCCGCCGCCGCCGCCAACCCGTCGTCGGCCTCGAGCTCCGTCATCGGCCACACCGCGACCCCGAGGGCGTCGAGGGCCTCCTCGAGCAGACCGAACTGGCCGAGCAGGGCGGGGTCGACCCCGTCACCCGTCTTGTAGCCCGGCCAGAGATCGTTGCGGAACGACTCGATGACGTGGTCGGTGGCGACGCCGAGGTGGGTCACGTCGTCCTCGAGCATCGACAGCACCGAGCCGAGGACCCCGCGAACCGCGCCGACCTCGCGCCCGTCGACGTCCCTGGCCGGCGGCACCGCGTAGAAGTGGCGGAACAGCTCGTAGGTCCCGTCGACCAGGAACACGTTCATGCGCCAGGAGCGTGGGAATTCAGCTCTCGCGGCGGGTCGGGGTGGCGGCGGTGGGGCAGGGCTCCCATCCCAGGCGGATCAGGTCCCGGCCCAGCTTCCTGGCCGCCTCGGTCAGGGCCGCGAGGTCGTCGTAGTGCTCGCTCTCCTCCGATCCGTCAGGATACAGCACCACGAGCTCGCACGTTTCGGGACGCGAGTCGCAGTGGATGCCGATGAACCGGGGCGGCCCCTCGGCCGCCTTGAAGAACCACAGCATCACCGTGTTGTATCGGGCCGGATCGGGCGCTCTACAGCCGCCGCCGGCGTTTTGCGTGCAATCCTGGGCCATACCGGGCGTTGGCAGGAAACCGCGGCCTGACGCCCGTCGCCGAGCCCCACGACAACGTGTAGAATGCGTGCGGCTCGGAGCAAGGGCGGCCGGCCCGGTCGCCGGATCCGGTCCAAGGAGAGACGAGACGATGAAACGCTGGATACTGCTGGCGGCGCTTGCGCTGCTGTCGGCTCCCGCTCCCGCGGCGGCGCAGGACCCCGCTCCGGTCCGCTCGGCGCACGAGGACCTGGAGCCGGGCACCCATACCGACGACCTCGGGATCACCATCGGCATGCCCGCGAGCTTCCCCGCGCGCCGTTACCCGGCTTCGCACGAGTTTCCGACGGGACCCGAGATCGGCGAGCGGCTTCCGGAGTTCTCGCTGCCGAACCAGCAGGGGCGCCTGGTCGACTACCACGCCGACCGGGGCGACTCGAAGTCGGTGGTGGTGTTCTACCGCTCGGCCGTGTGGTGACCGTACTGCCGAACGCAGCTGGTCGAGCTGCAAACGAACCTGGGGCTCTTCGAGGAGGCAGGCATCCGCGTCTACGGCGTGAGCTACGACACTCCGGAGCAGCTCCGGACGTTCGCCGACGAGCACGACGTGGCCTACGACCTCCTGTCCGACGTCGACTCGGCGGTGATCCGCGAGTTCGGCATCCTCAACACCCTGATCTCTCCCGACGATCCGGAGCAGGGCGGCGGCCGCAGCTTCTACGGCCTGCCGTTCCCCGGAGTCTACGTGACGGACGAGAACGGCGTCGTCACCGAGAAGTTCTTCCACCGCCACTACGCCACCCGCGAGTCGGCGGGCACGATTCGCGACTCCGCCCTCGGCGAGATCCTCGCCCGCCACGAGGTCCCGGTCGTCGAGCTGGGCAGCGATCAGGTGAGGATCTCCGCTTTCGTGTCCGACGCGGCGATGCAGTTCGAGACCCAGTCGATGGTCCACGTGCGCTTCGAGCTCGGGGACGGCCTCCACATGTACGGCCGCCCGCTCCCGGACGGCTACATCGCTTCCGAGGTGACGATTCCCGACACCCCGGGCCTGCGGGTGGGGCCGGCGCGGTATCCGCCGACCCACTCGAGAGAGTTCCCGCAGCTCGGCGTCACCCTCAACGTCTACGAGGGGGACGTCGACGTCGCAATCCCCGTCACGCCGAACGTGGAGGTGTTCCACCGGTCGAACCCGGACCGGCCGGACGTGGTCGAGGTGCCGGTGTCGGTGCTGTACCAGGTGTGCAGCGAGACGATCTGCTACACGCCGAGGACCGAGACGCTGTCGCTGGCCGTGCCGTTCCAGCCTCTGCTGACACCGGGGGCGCGGAGAGCCAGATAGGAATCTGCGCCGTGGAACGGCGCGGGCTCCTGGAGGATTGGTTGGGCGGCAAACGGAGCCGCAGGCGACGATTTCCGGGCCAGGTGTCTGCGCCGTAGAACGGTGCGGGCTCCTGGAGGATTGGTTGGGCGGCAATCGGAGCCGCAGGCGACGGTTTCCGGGCTTGGTCTGTGGCGAGGGCCCGCGCTGCATTCGGCCGGCGCTGCGGCGGCGGGGCTCCTACACCTGGCGCAACACGGCGGCCGGCTCGGTGCGGCCGGCCCGGCGGGCCGGGAGCCCCGCCGCGACGACGGTGATCAGGATGAGGAGTGCGCCGGCGGCGGCCATCGCCACCGGATCGGTCGCCGAGACGGTGTAGACGTGGCTCGCGAGGATCCGGCCGGCGGCCAGGCAGCCCGCTCCTCCGAGGGCGACGCCCGCCGCCCCGATCAGGAAGCCGTCGCGCACCACGAGGCCGACGAGGGCGGGGGGCGGGGCGCCGAGGGCGGTCCGGATGGCGAGCTCGCGGCGGCGTTCATGCACGGCGCTGCTCAGCACCCCGTACACGCCGATCGTCATCAGCACCACCGCCAGGGACGAGAACATGTCCATGACCACGGCGGCGACCCATCGTCCCCGGACGGTGGCTTGCGCGGCGGCCTCGATGCGGCGCAGACCGTCGATGGACGCGCCCGGCAGCGCCGGCGTCAGCTCGGCCCGGAGGCGCTCGCGCGCGCCCTCCGGGTCGGCTGCGCGCACCAGCAGGTCGAAGCCGCTCGGGGGCGCCGACTCGATGTTCGCGTAGATCTGGGGCCGCTGTTGACCGTCGAGCCGCCAGATCTTCTCGTCCCCCACGATCCCCACGATTGACGCCGCGACCGCTTGCGAGCGGTCCAGGCCCTGCTGCAGCTCCGAGAAGAGGCTCACGCCGGCCCCGACCGGGTCGTCGTCCCCGAAGTGCCGGTTCACGAAGGCCTGGTTGACGACGATCGGCAGCACGCCCTCGGTTCGCGCCGGCAGCCGCCGCCCCCGGAGCACGGGGATGCCGAGGACGTCGAAGTAGTCGCGGCTCACCAGCCGGTAGTCGGCGAGCGGAGGCCGACCCGCATCCGCGGCCGGACGCCCCGCGATCTCGAAGAAACGGGCCCGGCCGCGGCTGCCGAAAGGACCGGAGACGGCCAGCGCGGCGGCTCCCCCGGGGGCGGCGAGGCCGGCGCGCTCCCCGATCCGGCGGAGGGCGCCGGCGATGCGCTCGGGCTCGTCCCGAAGCTCTGCCGGCACCGCGATCCGCAGCGCCAGCAGGTCCTCCATGTCGAAGCCCACCGGCTCGGAGACGGCGGCCCTGAGGCTTGCCGTCAACAGGGCGGCGGCGAAGACGACCACCATCGAGACACCCACCTGACCCACCAGCATGCCCTTGCGGAGCCGGGCGCGCCGGGGCGCGCCGGCGGCGCCCGTGGCGACGGACGCGGCGTCCCGCCCCGGCCTCACGCCGGCGATGAGGCCGAGCGACGTCAGCGAGGCGGTCGCGGCGGCGACGGCCGCCATCACCACGAAGACCCGCATGTCGATCCGGGGGGTGTCGCTGAGGAACGCGCCGCCGTGCGAGAAAGGCCGCACCAGCAGGGGAAGCGACACGTGGGCGAGGACGAGGCCCGCGCCCGTGCCGGCGGCGAACAGGAGTCCGACCTCGGCGGCGAGCTGCCGGGCGAGCCGCAGCCGGCCGGCGCCGAGGGCCGAGCGCACCGCGAACTCCCTCCGCCGCCGCAGGGCCCGGCTGACGAGCAGGCCGGCGACGTTGCTCGAGGCCAGTAGGAGGGCCAACGCCGCCCCGAACAGGATGATCGGCAGCCCCGTGCGGTGTCCATCGACCCAGAGGTGCTCCAGCGGGCCCATGCTGACGCCGGCGGCCTGGTTCGTCTCCGGGTGCTCGCGCTCGAGGTCGCCGGCGATGGCGTTCAGCTCGGTCAGAGCCTCGTCGAGGCTGGCCCCGGCGGCCAGCCGCCCCACCGCCCACAGGTCCCGCCGGTCGCGGTCGTTGCGGGCGTCGGGACCCAGGCTGTGGTCGAGCGAGACCCATGCCTGGGGGCCGAAGCCGGCCGGGATGGGCGGAAACGTGAAGCGCTCGCCGAGGACCCCGACGATGGTGAAGGCGCGATCGTCGAGTCGGAGGCTGGCGCCGATGACGTTCGGGTCGCCGCCGAATCGTGCGTTCCAGTACGCGTGGGTCAGGACGACGTCGGTCTCCGACCGGGGCGGGGCGCCGAGATGGGCGGCCGCGCCCAGGAGACGATGCAGATTGGGGCTGGCCGCGCCGATGAGCATGCGTTCGCGGCGCTCTCCGTCCGAGCGTATCCGCATCTCGTGACGCCACGCGGCCAGGTCGTCCAGGGTCCGGCTGCGCTCCCGCCAGTCGCGGAAGTCCGGATGGGACACCGGCATCCGCGGCATGCCGAGACGCGTGTCGCTTCCCCTGACCCAGACGAGCCGGCCGGCTTCCTCGAACGGCAGGGGGCGGAGCAGCGACTTGTCGGCGAAGCTCCAGATGGCGGTCGCGATGCCGAGGGTGACGGCCAGAATGAGCACGACGCCGAGCGACAGGCCGGCATCGCGGCGGAGGAGGCGGAAGCCGTAGCGCAGGTCCTGGACCCACTGCTCGCACCAGGCGCCCGCCCGCATGTCGCGCACGTCGTCCTTGACGCTCTCCACGCTGCCGAACTCGAGGCGGGCCCGCCGCCGGGCCTCCGCCGGCGGCACGCCCCGACCCTCCAGCGAATCGACGTGCGACTCGAGATGGAAGGCGAGCTCGTCGTCCAGGTCCCTCTCGAAGCGGCGGCGGCCGACGAGGGCCCCGAACCAATAGCGTGCGCGTTTCCACATGCCGAATCGCCTCCGCGTCCCTGCCGGGCTCGGGGACAAGCCTGGCGCCTGTCGGCTCGGGGAGTCAAAGACAGATATCAAGGTCTCCCGGCCGCCGGTGTACGATCGCCGGTCGCATGTCACCCCACGCCGTCTGGGCAGCACGTCGCCGGCGCGTCGAGCGGTTGCGGGGCGAGCATCCGCACGCGGCGGAGCTGCTGGCCTTCTACCGCGACGTGCTGACCCTGCAGGAGCCGCTGTACGCGAAGGCGCTGGGCTCGCGGTGGCTGGCCGCGGTGGAGGCCGACGACGGCCGGCCGCCCCGCCTGCGGCTGTCGCGGCTGCCGGAACGACCACGCAACCGGGCCTTCGCGCGCTTCGTGCGGGCCGTCCCCGCCTCGGCGACGGACGTGTTGCGGGCCGTCGCGGGGCGGCTCTCGGCAGAGCCCGCCGCGATGTCGGCCCTGCTCGACGCGGTGCTGGACGGGACCCCGGTCGCCCCCGTCGCCGCGTCCCTCGATTGCGAGGCGGCGGCGCTGGAGTTCTTTCCGCGCGCCTTCCTGCAGCCGGTCGCCGCGGCCCTCGCGGACAGTGCCCCGGGCGGCGTCGGCGGGCCCGCCGGACAAGAGGGGAGTCCTGCCTCCGGAGACGCACGCGCCGCGTGCCCGCACTGCGGGGGGGCGCCGATCGCCGCGGTGTTGCGCGACCTGCCCGAGGCCAGGGGCCGGCGGACCCTGCTCTGCTCTCTCTGCCTGACCGAATGGGGGTTCCCGCGGATGCGTTGTCCCGCCTGCGGGGAGGAGCGCCCGGATCGGCGCCCGCACCACGTCTCCGAGTCGTGGCCGCACGTCCGTCTGGAGGAGTGCGGGTCGTGCCGCATCTACCTCAAGGCGATCGACCTGCGGGAGGCCGGACTCGCCGTCCCCGTCGTCGACGAGCTGGCGTCG
Source organism: Vicinamibacterales bacterium (assembly GCA_965204675.1). GTDB lineage: Bacteria > Acidobacteriota > Vicinamibacteria > Vicinamibacterales > UBA8438 > JAJEEA01. The sequence continues at coordinate 868,210 of OZ242003.1, read as the reverse complement.
GTCGAGCTGGACCTGTGGGCGGCCGGGCAGGGGCTCTCGAAGCTCCGGACGAACCTGCTGGGGCTGTAGCCGTCCGGCTCCGCGCGTGACGCGCGGCGGCCGTAGTTGCTAGAGTAGTCCGGTATCGGTTCTGCGCCGTCGAGGGGCACGCCGATGACGTGTGCCGGATGAGACAATCGCCCTCGCCGCAACGAGGTGTTCGGAATCGGCGCGTCGCGATACGGGGCCGGGGAGACCGGATGTCGAAGGACGAGCTGCACATTTCGCTGTCGCCTCCACGGTTGTCGGCGCTTCGCGACATCTCCCGGATGGTAGAGACCTTCGGTGCCGTCCACAGGCTGGACGAGTCCAGGGTCTACATGATCAACCTGGCCCTCGACGAGCTGGTCACGAACTCGGTCAACTACGGCTTCGACGGGGTGGCCGAGCCCAGGATCGAGATCACGCTGTGGATCAGCGGCCGGTTGCTGGTCCTGACGATCACCGACAACGGGCGCCGCTTCGATCCGACGGAGAGGGCCCGCCCGAACCTGTCGTCGCCGCTCGAGGAGCGGCCCGCGGGGGGGCTGGGACTGCACCTGGTCCGCACGTTCGCCGACCGCGTGACCTACCAGTACGCCGAGGGCGAGAACCGGTTGACGCTGGAGCACAACCATGCGCCGGTGGAGCGGCCCGAGGAAGCGGACCGGCCGATGGAAGCCGAGGTCGCGGAAGAGCGGCACGCGGGCGTCCTCGTGCTGTCGCCGGTCGGCCGGCTGGACAGCGCGAACGTCAACGCCTTCGAGGCGGGCGTCATGGAGCGCATCGGCGGCGGGGAACGGCGCCTGGTCGTCGATTTCAGCCGTCTCGACTTCATCAGCAGCTCGGGCCTCCGCGTGCTGCTCCTCGCCGCGAAGGCGCTGAAGGCGGGCTCGGGCACCCTGGTCGCTTGCAGCATGAAGCCGCACATCGAGGAAGTGTTCCGGGTCAGCGGCTTCGATCGGGTCATTCCCGTGAAGGCGACGCGCGCGTCGGCGCTCGAGTCGTGCGCGTGACGGCCCCGCCCGATGCCGCGCGGGGGGTTGGCGGGATGAAGCGACACGAGATCTGACGGATGGCAGAGGCGCCGCCGCCGGCCGACGATCGCATGGGCGTCGAACCGCCCGACGGCATGAAGCACGTCTGCGTGTACCTGGGGGGACACGTCGGCTACCGGAAACGGTACGTGGACGAGGCGGAGGCCCTGGGCCGGCTCATGGCGGCCGAAGGCGTGGGGCTGGTCTACGGCGGGGCCCGCGTCGGACTGATGGGGGTGCTGGCCAACGCCGTGCTGTCGAACGGCGGCTTCGCCACCGGCGTCGTCCCGCGGCAGCTCGCGTACCAGGAGCTCGCGCACGAAGAGCTCAGCCGCCTCTACGTCGTCGACACCATGCACCAGCGCAAGTACAGGATGCAGTCGCTGTGCCACGGGTGCCTGGCCCTCCCCGGCGGCTTCGGCACCATCGAGGAGATCTTCGAAGCGCTCACGTGGGCGCAGAAGCCGCTGCTGCTGCACGAGAAGCCGTGCGTCTTCGTCAACGTCGACGGCTACTACGATCACCTCTTCCGCTTCCTGGACCACGCCGCGGCCGAGGGGCTGCTTCTCGAGAGCAACCGCGCGCTCGCCCGGCAGGCGCCGACCGCGACGGCGGCCCTGCGAGACATCCAGACGGCCTGGGAGGCCGAGGAGGAGGCCCTGCAGCAGATGCTTCGCGAGTACCGGCAGTAAGGACGGTGACGGGGAATCACCTTGCCACGTGCCCAGGGCCGGAACCGCCGAAAACCGGCTGCATCCGGGTTGCAGTTGGCAATGTCATATCGATCGCCCTCCCAACCGTCGCCGGCCTGTCAGCCCCCGGCCGCCGGCGGCCCGCCGCCGGCGCCCTCCTCGTCGTCCTCCAGCACGACCGCGGTGCCGTAGGCGAGGAGCTCGGCGGCGGCGCCCATGATCATCGACGTCGAGAACCGCAGCGAGACGACGGCGTTGGCGCCCAGCTCGTGAGCCTCCTCCACCATCCGGTCCAGGGCCTGCTCGCGCGACTCGGCGAGGAGCTTGGTGTACTCGGCGACCTCACCGCCGACGATGTTGCGCAGCACCGCCATGATGTCCTTGCCGAGGTGCCGCGTCCTGATCGTGTTGCCGCGCACGAGCCCCAGGGTGCGGGCGATCCGCCGGCCCGCCACTCGATTCGCGGTGACCACGATCATTTGCGCACCTCGCGGTAGCGGTCGGTCTTCGCCGCCTTCAGCCGGTCGAGCAGCACCCCGAAGAACAGCAGCCCGAATCCCGTCACCCCGCCCAGCAGCAGGAGCCGCTCGATCAGGTTGTCGGTCTCCCGCCAGCTTCCCCACAGGGCGTAGCCGATCAGGAGCACCGCCCAGGCCGTCGCGAGCGGCCACCCCAGCCCGATCAGGAGCCGGCTGGACTCCGTTCGCGGGGTCTCCGACCACTCGTCGTCCCGCGGCGTCTCGAAGCTCGACGTCATCGTCGCCTCCCGCACTGCGCGCAGGTCCTCGACCACGGCCCGGCACTTGGCGCAGCGCTCCAGGTGCACCCTGACCCGCTGCTCGTCGCGCTGCACCAGCGCCCGGTCGACGTATCCGGAGAGCAGGGCCTCGTCGAACGTCCGCCCACAGGGCTCAGGCATGACGTCCCCCTTCTTCTTCGAGCCGCGCCCGGAGCCGCTGCCGGGCGCCGTGCAGCCGCGACATCACCGTCCCGATGGGGATGCCGAGCACCTGCGCGATGTCGCTGTAGGACAGGTCGTGGAAGTCGCGAAGCACGATGATCTCGCGCTTCTCGGCCGGCAGGGCGGCGAGGGCGCGCCACACGCGCGCCTTGAGCTCCCGGCGGTGGAGATCGGCTTCCGGTCCCGGCTGCGGCGTGGCCAGTTGCCCGACCAGGGCATCCGACCCGCCGCTGGCGTCGCCCGGCCGCCGCTGCCGCTGGCGCCAGAGGTCGCGCACCTGGTTCCGCACGATGGTGAACAGCCAGGGCTGCACGCGCCGGGTCGCGTCGAAGCTCTTCAGAGTGGTGAAGAACCGCAGCATCGCGTCCTGGGTCACGTCCATCGCGTCATCACGGTTGCCCAGCAGTTGGAGGGCCAGCAGGTACGCGGCCCGGCGATGGCGCCGGGCGAGGGCGTCGCACGCGGCCGGCTCGCCGGCCTTGGCCTGGTCGACGAGCTGCCGGTCGGACTCGGCATCGCCGGCGACGAGCGCCGGCGCCGCGGACTCAACCATCACGGTATGCACTGTCCTTTCTACGCATCGACCGGCCCGTTATTCGCGGCGGGTTGCAGGGCCGCCGGAAGTTCCCGAGGGGGATCGCCGCCCCGGCCTGCTAGAATCGGAAGCGCGCGACCTGCCGCGGACCCGACGGAAGCCGCGGAGCGTCGCCATGTCGTTCAACCGTCGTCCCGGTCGATCCGGGCCGCCATCGAGAGGAGATTCACAGATGCTCCCCGAGCCTAGTGCTCTCGCCACGTTCGCGTTCGCCGCCGGCGCGGTGCTCCCGTTCATCGTCGTTCTCGGCTGCGCCCTCGTGAACCTGGTCAAGCGCTGACCGCCGACGATGTCCGGACTGGCCGCGCGCCACCTGCTGGCGCTGGCTCTCGCCTTGGCGGTGCCCTCGCACGGGGCGGCCGGCCAGGACGGCGAGGCGCCCGCGGAGGGACCCCGTCACCTGCTGATCGTGCTCGACGGGCTGCGCCCCGACTACGTGCAGCCCCACTTCATGCCCGCGCTCCACGCCCTGGGGCGGCGCGGCGTCGTCATGACCAGCCATCACGCGGTGTTCCCGACCGTGACCCGGGTCAACGCCGCGTCCATCTCCACCGGGGCCTATCCCGAGACCCACGGCCTGATGGGCAACTCGGTCTTCTTCCCTCGGGTCGACGCCGCCCGGTTCCTCTCCACCAGCGACCGCGCCAACCTGTTGCGGATCGAGGCGGGAGAGGACGAGCGCCTGCTCACGGCGACGACCCTCGGCGAGGCCCTCCAATCGGCGGGCGAGCGGCTCCTCGTCGCGAGCGCGGGCTCGAGCGGGTCGTCCCATCTGCTGAACCACACCGTCGCCGGCGGGGCCATCCTCCACTACGAGTACGGCCTGCCGGCCGATCTGCACCGGCAGGCCCTCGATCGCCTCGGACCGGTCCCCGAGGCGGGCACCCCCAACCACGCGCGGAACCGCTGGATCGTCGACGCGTTCCTCGAGGTCGCCCTGCCGGCTGTCGACCCCACGGTGACGGTGCTGTGGCTCAGCGACCCCGACACCACCGCCCACCGGCACGGCATGGGCCACCCCCTGGTGGTCGAGGCCCTCTTCCGGCTCGACGCCGAGATTCAGCGCCTTCAGGACGGCCTCGCCACGGCCGGCCTGTCCGAGACGACGAACGTCTGGGTCACCTCGGACCACGGGTTCTCCGAGCACACCGGCGGCATCGATCTCGACGCGGTGCTGGCGCCGTTCGCGGGGTCCCTCGACGACGGCGCCCCGCGCATCGTGGCCGGGGCCGGGGCCGTCTACGTGCGCGACGACGACCCGGCCGCGGTGGCGGGCGTCGCCGCCGCCCTGCAGGCGACCGAGGGGGTGGGGGCGGTCTTCACGCGGGGGGTCCGACCCGGCGCCTCCGAGGGCTCGGCGCCCGGCACCTTGTCGTTCGACCTCGCACGCTGGGGCCATCCCCGCGCCGCCCAGGTCCTCTACTCGCCCGACTGGACGGCGGCGGCGGGCCGCTACGGCTTCCGCGGCACGACGGCGCAGCCGGGCGTCGCCGGCCACGGCAGCTCGAGCCCGTTCGACATCCACGGCACGCTGGTGGCGGTCGGCCCCGACCTGAAGGCGGGCGTCGAGGTCGCGGTGCCGAGCGGCAACGTCGACTTCGCCCCCACGTTCCTCCACACCCTCGGCATCGCGATACCCGACTCGATGCAGGGGCGGGTGCTCCACGAGGTCCTGCGCGAGGGTCCGGACCCGTCCGAGGTCGCGGTGGATCTGTCCGAGGTGCGGGTCGAGTCGGCCGACGGACGGTACCGGCTCACCGCGATCGTGTCGGAGGTCGACGGCCGGTCGTACCTGGACTACACCGCCGTCGAGCGGCCCCAATAGCCCGTCCGCTCGGGCGCATCTACGACGCAGTCGGCTGGGGCGCCGGCTCGCTCTCGTCCGGGGGACCGTCCACCACCCGCCCGTCGAACAGGTGCACCTCGCGACCGGCGTGCTGGGCGTAGCGGGGGTCGTGGGTCACCATGCAGATGGTCGACCCCTCGGCGTGCAGGCCCGCGAGAAGCTGCATCACCGCCTCGCCGTTCTTCGAGTCGAGGTTGCCGGTCGGCTCGTCGGCGAGGAGGATCGAGGGCTGGCCGGCGACCGCCCGGGCCACCGCCACCCGCTGCTGCTGGCCGCCGGAGAGCTGGCTGGGCAGGTGCTTGGCGCGGTGGGCCATCTCCACCTTCTCGAGGGCCTCGTCCACCCGCTGCCGCCGCTCGGCCGGCCGCATGCCGCGGTAGGTCAGGGGCAACTCGACGTTCTCGTAGACGGTGAGGTCGCCGATCAGGTTGAAGCTCTGGAAGATGAACCCGATCTCGCGGTTCCGGGTCCGGGCGCGGTCCGACATCTTGAGGGTCGCCACCGGGCGGCCGTTCAACTGGTACTGGCCGTCGGACGGCGAGTCGAGGAGGCCGAGAATCGACAGCAGCGTCGACTTCCCGCAGCCCGACGGCCCCGAGATGGCGATGTACTCCCCGGGGTAGATGTCGAGGTCGATCTCCGCGAGGGCGTGGGTCTCCACCTCGTCCGTGAAGAAGATCTTCGTCACCTTGTCGAGATGAATCAGCGGCTGGGCTGCGTCGTTCATTTTGGTGGATTCTCCTGAGCGCTACCGGTAACCGGCGGCACGGTCCCGCTGCACTCCGTCTGACGCCCGGTGGCGGCTGGTGGCGCGTCACATTCCAATCTTCGGACACGGACCGGGTTTGCAGCGCGCAAGCGTCGACGAATCACGGCGCCGCACGCTCGAACGTCCAGTCATGGCGCAGCACTGGTGGACTGTCTGCGAGGAAAGCTGCCCATGCCCCTGACGGTTCCCGCGCGGGCCGGGTGCGATTCTGCCGCGGCATGGCAAAGTTCGTTCAAGGACAGTCCACTAGTTCAACTGGATGCGGTCGAACTCGTCCCACTGGGACATGTCCGACAGCACGACCTGATCGCCGGGTTGGAGTCCGTCGCGCACTTCGATGGTGTTCACCGAGCTGCGGCCCAGGCTGACCCGGGTGCGCAACGCCTCGTCGCTGTCGGGCAGCAGCCTGAACAGGGTGACCACGCTGTCTTCCTGGCCGTACACCGGGCGGCCCACGTAGACGACGTCCACGAGCCGCTCGAGCTCGATGGTGCCGTCCACGGTCAGGTCCGGCCGGGCCCCGCGCGGCAGCTCGCCGTCGAGCGACACGTCCACGGTGACGGTGCCCTGCTGCACCGCGGGGTCTATGCGGATGACCTGTCCGGGAATGATGCCGTTGCGGGTGTCGATGGAGGCGGGCTGGCCGATCTGGACGTCCCTGGCCTGGGTCTCGGCGATCCGCAGCTCGGCCATGAGCTGCGTCGGGTCGCCGACCCGCGCGAGGTTCGTGCCGGGGGTGACGCTGGCCCCTTCCTCGAGCGGCACCTCCTGCAGGACCCCCGCCACCCCCGCCGTGACCTGCAGGTCCGCCACCTCGTCGCGGCGCAGCTCGTAGATGGTCTCGAGGCGGTCCACCTCGGCCTGCTCGGCCGCGAGCTGGGTCTCCATCGAGTCGATGAGGATCTCGAGCCGCTGCGCCTCGATCTGTTGCTGGATGCGGGCCTGGTTCGCGGCCGTCTGCTTCTGCCGGAGCTGGAGCTCCGAGACGAGCTGGTCCGCGAAGAGCTCCTCGTCGAGGCTCGCCTCGTACTCGGCCTGGTTGAGGACGGACTCCGCGGAGGCGACGTTCGCGCGCTGCGTCAGCACCTCCCGGTCCAGCTCCACCTGCCGGCTCTTGTAGCGCGCCTGCGCCGCCGCGAGCTGGAGCTGCGCCTCGAGGGCGCTCTGCTCGAGCTGGGGGTTGCTCAGCTCGACGATGACGGTGTCGGGCTCGACGGTGACGCCGGGCCTGAGGACGATGCGCTCGACGGTGCTGTTCGTGATCGCGGAGATCCAGCGGATCTCCTCCGGCACGAGGGTGCCGGTCCCCCGCACCTGCCGCAGCATCTCGCCGCGCTGCACGGTGTCGGTGTAGACGGTGTCCCGGTCGACGCCGGGCGCGGCCGGCTCGAGGCGCGACACCCCGACCGTCACCAGGATGACCACGACGCCGGTCCCGACGCCGTACGCGATCTGGCGCATCCGCTTGGCCCGGGCGATGTCAGGACGTGCGATGTCGACCATCACGAGACCTCCGGGAGCCGCGGCGGCGCGAGCGGCGTTCCTGCCGCGCCCCCGCGAGATTAGACGCTGACCCGATGCCGAAAGTTGCGGCGCCGGCCGGCCCGCCGATCGTCGCCTTCGGCTCCGCCCCGCGGGCTAGGCGGCTAGGCTTCCACGATGCCGGCCACCGCCGCCGAGATCCGAATCCAGTTCTCCGTCTCCACGTTCAACTGGTCCCGGCCTCCCGCCGTCAGCTCGTAGTACTTCGCCTGGCGGTTGTTCTCCGACTTGCCCCACGAGGCCCGGATCCAGCCCTGCTGCTCGAGGCGGTGCAGGGCCGGGTAGAGCGACCCCTGGTTGACCTGCAGGACGTCCCGCGACATCTGCTGGATGCGTTGCGAGATGCCCCAACCGTGCATCCGCCCGGTGGACAGGGTCTTCAGAATCAGCAGCGCCAGGGTTCCCTGCAACAGGTCCGGTTTCTTCGTCGACACTGGAGTCTTCCCCGGAAATCGTCGGCCCCGGCTCCGTTCCCGGCCTCGCCGATTCGGCAGGAAGTCGTGCGTCCCGCGACGTCGACCCCTAGATACCCGACAAGAAGATATTGCGCCCCCCCGGCCCGAATGTCAAGGTCACGGCGGCGCGGCCCGATCTCTCGGCCGCCGGTTTGGGGTAGGCTTATCGGGTCGTACCATCACTGCGCCTCTCGGGACCGGGAGTCCGGCGCGCGGCCGGGCGTGGCGCACGGGTCCGGTGGCCGCGTGACACGGGGGCCATGCAGGGCGCTTGAAGTTCCGTTCCGTCCAGGAGTCATCACCATGCCAAGAGCTGCCATACGCCGTTTGCCGATTCTCCTCGCGCTGCCCGCGCTGGTCCTCGGAATCGGGCTTCTGCCCGCCGGGCCGGCCTCGGCCCAGGGGCACCACGGGCTCGCGCGCGATCTGGGCCACGCCGATCCCGCCGCCGTGGGCCTGTCCGCCGAGCGCCTGGAGCGGCTCGACGCCGGCATGCAGCGGATGGTCGACGAAGGGAAGCTGGCGGGTGTCGTGACCATGCTCGCGAGGAACGGGAAGATCGCCTTCGTCGACAGCGTGGGGGTGCAGGACGTCGAGTCGGAAACCCCGATGGCCGCCGACTCCATCTTCCTCATCTACTCGATGACCAAGCCGATCACCGCCGCCGCCCTGATGATCCTCTACGAGGAGGGCAAGTGGCAGATCGACGAGCCGGTGTCCAACTTCATCCCGAGTTCGCCGACCTCCGCGTTCACGCGGGCGAGTACGCCGACGGCTCGCCGGTGCACGAGGCGGCGACCCGGTCGATGACGATGCGCGAGCTGCTCACCCACTCGGGGGGGCTGGACTACGGGTTCGACAACCACCCCGTCGCGCGCGCGTACCGGGACAAGGGGGTCCTCGACGCGGACGCGCCGCTGCAGGACATGATCGACAAGCTCGGCGCGCTGCCGCTGCGGTCGCAGCCGGGCACCGAGTGGTTCTACAGCATCTCGGTCGACGTGCAGGGCTACCTCGTCGAGAAGCTCTCGGGCCAGCCGTTCGACGAGTTCCTGCTCGAGCGCATCTTCGAGCCGCTCGGCATGGTCGACACCGCGTTCTTCGTGCCCGCGGGCGATGCCGACCGGGCCGCCCGGATTCACCAGGACGGGGACGAGGGGCTCGAGCTCGCCGACAACGAGGTGCGCACCCTGCCCCCGGCCGGTCCGTCCGGGGGCGGCGGCCTCTACTCGACGGCCGGCGACTACATGCGGTTCATGCAGATGCTGCTGAACGGCGGCGAGCTCGGCGGGACCCGGGTGCTGTCGCCGCGCTCGGTCGAGATCATGCGGACGAACCACCTGCTGCCGGGGCCTCTGAGCACGCGGCCGGCGGGGCGGGGCTTCAGCTTCGGGTTCGAGGTCGTCACCGACGCGGCGGCGGCCGGCGAGGCCTACGGCGACGGGAGCTACCGCTGGGGCGGGGCGGCCGGCACGTGGTTCTGGATCGATCCCAAGACGGACCTCGCCTTCGTGGGCATGATCCAGCACCGAGGGGCCGCGGTCGGCGAGGTGCAGTCGATCTCGCGCAACTTCGTCTACGGGGCGCTGACCCGCTAGTCGCCCCGCGGCGACGCCGTCTCGCGGCGTTGACGCCCGACCGGATGCCGGGAGCCTGGGCCCCTCGCGGGACGGGCTTCCGGCCGGCATTCGGCGGTGGGCGGACGGCGTCGGCGCCGCCGCCTCGCGGCGCTGCCCGCCCGACCTGGACGCCTGGAGTCCGGGCCCCTCGCGGGGCAGGCTCCCGACCGGCATTCAGCGGTCGGCCGACGAAGCCGGCGTCGCAGCCCCGGCGAAATCCTGCCGGTTCCGGCGCTTCGGCCGAACCCGCCCCGTCAATCCGCGAGCTCGAACTCGCTCCACTGCGTCGTCGTGCTCCGGCGGGTGGTGCGGAACAGCACCCGCACGTGGAAGTACACGTCGAACTCGGTGTTCAGCCAGACGTCGCCGGCCACGGGCCGTCGCTCGAGCCGCCCGGTGGCGTTGGAGATGGAGCCGAGGATGCCCCACCACAGGCGCACGCGGTCCATCAGCTCGAAGCTGACCTGGGCGATCTCGTGGGTCTCGCGGTCGATCCAGGCCTCGCCCCGCGAGTTGTTCAGGGCGTGGTCGATGCGCCTGCGCACCGGGAGGTTCCCCGGCCGGGGCTCGAACGAGATCACGTAGCTGGGTCGGCCCCGCAGGTCCCGCACCCCGTCCAGCCTGGCCGTGAACCGGCCGACCATCTCTTCGTCGAACTTGATCTCGTTCTCCGCCGCCTCCCGCTCCCGCTCCGCGCGCTTCCTGGGGTCGGCGATCTCCGCCTGGAACTCCTCCCAGCGCTTCTCCTGCTCGCGCCGGCCGCGCGCGTCGAGCGGTTTCCCGTCCCTGGCCGTCAGCCGGCTGAACAGGGTGCCCTGGTACGGCTCCAACCGGTAGAGCAGGGTCTCGTCGTCGGTGACCTCGCCGTCTCCGTCGAACTGCCGGATCCGCTGCGTCATGGCGCGGCGGTAGCGGGTCTCGAAGCCCTCCTCCTCGGCCCAGGCCGCGCGCTCGAGGGCCCGGTCGATGATCTCGCGCAGCTCGGGGTCGACGGCGTCCGGGGAGGCGGCGGGCTGACCGCCGGCGAGGGCCACGACCGCGAGGCCGGCGACGAGCGTGACGGCGAGCAACCAGGAAGACGGTGAGGAGCTGTGCTGCATGGTCGGCTGAGGACAGAGTCCCGTCGATCCTATCGCACCAGCGGGGCCCCGACCCGACGGGGCCGGAGGCGTCCGCGGCATTCGACCGCCGCAAGTCGGTTGGTTGGGCGCCCGGCGGAGGCCGCAGCGCGACCTTGCGGTCGCGTTCGGCGACGATTGGCGGGCGGCACTTGATGGCCGTCGGCTCGATTGACTAAGCTCTTGGGTTGCCGACCGAACCGGGCCGCTCCGAGACGCGGATCGAGTCGGGGAGGTCGGCCGATTGAACGCCGTCCCGGCCAATCGGGTCCCGGGTGCGTCCAAATGGCGACAGGCGGGGGGCGCTGCCGCCCGCGGGAGTGTGAACGTGGTCGTCCGTGCGCCGCCGGCGCGGGGGAGCGACGAGGCAGATCGACATGGTTGAGGAAGTTGCGGCGAAGGAGAGCCCGGCGGAGCCGGCCGCGCAGGCGGCGGCTCCCGCGGCCATGATCGACGCGCGCGGGCTGAGCAAGTACTACGGGCCGTTCGTTGCCGTGCACGACACCTCGTTCTCGATTCCCCAGGGGCAGGTGGTCGCCTTCCTGGGGCCGAACGGGGCCGGCAAGACCACCCTGATGCGCATGCTCACCGGCTTTCTCGCGCCGAGCGCCGGCGACGCCCGGATCGCCGGGTTCGACGTGCGGAAGCAGCGCATCGAGGCCTCGAAGCGGCTCGGCTACCTGCCCGAGAACGGGCCGCTCTACCCCGACATGACGCCGCTCGAGCTGCTGGGCTTCTTCGGCGAGGCGCGCGAGATCGCCCCGCGGACCCTGAAGGGCCGCATCGAGGCGGTCGTCGAGCTCTGCGCCCTCGGCCTCGTGCTCGAGAAGCCCATCGGCAAGCTCTCGAAGGGCTACAAGCAGCGGGTGGGGCTGGCCCAGGCCCTGCTGCACGACCCGGAAGTGCTGATCATGGACGAGCCCACGGCGGGTCTCGACCCCAACCAGATCAAGCAGTTCCGCGAGAACATGCAGCGGCTGGGGCGCACCAAGACGCTGCTCATCTCGACCCACATCCTGCAGGAGGTCGAAGCGGTCGCCGACCGCGTCCTCCTGATCCACAACGGCCGCCTCGTGTTCGACGGGGCCATCGCCGACCTCGAGGAGAACGGCTCGCTCGACGAGCCCTTCTACCGGCTGACCCGCGAGCTGCCGGACGCCCCGGCGGCCGCGGCCGGCGGCGAGGCGTCACCCGCTCCCTGAACGCTGATTCGGAGAAGACGAACGAACGATGGGCACCAAGGTCAACTTCGCAATCGTCCGGGCGCTGGCCAAGCGGGACCTGCGGCTCTACTTCAGCAGTCCCTCGGGCTACGTCTTCATCACCCTGTTCATCTTCCTGAGCGCGGCCGCCGCGTTCTGGCAGGACCGGTTCTTCCTCGACAACCTCGCGAACCTCGACCAGCTCAACCAGGTCTTCCCCTTCCTCCTGCTGCTGTTCATTCCCGCCCTGACCATGTCGGTCTGGTCGGAGGAGCGCCGGCTGGGGACGGCCGAGTTGCTGTTCACGCTGCCCGCCACCGAGCTCGAGGTCGTGCTGGGCAAGTACCTCGCCACCCTCGGCATCTACACCGCGTCGCTGGTGCTGTCGCTGAGCCACGTGGTGGTCCTGTTCTTCCTCGGCAGCCCCGACCTGGGGCTGATGCTGGGCAACTACGTCGGCTTCTGGCTGGTGGGGGCGGCGCTCGTCCCGGTGGGCATGCTGGCGTCGCTGCTGACCGCCAACGTCACCGTCGCGTTCATCCTGGGGGCGGCGTTCTGCGGCGCGGTCATCTTCGTCGACTCGGTCGTCGCCGCGGTCAGCGTCGACGCCGGTCGGCTCGCGGCCCCGTTCAGCGTGTTCGCCCCGTTCTGGGACTTCTCGCGGGGCGTCCTGACCCTGTCGGGCCTCGCCATGTTCGCGTCGGTGGCGGCGCTCTTCCTCTACCTGAACACGATGATCGCCGGGCGGCGGCACTGGCCGCGGGACCCCGACGGGTTCCCGATGTGGGCCCACCAGGCGATACGGGTGGTGGCGGTGGCGGTGGTGCTGGCGGGCGTCAACATGCTGGTGGCGCGCGCCGCCGTCCGGCTCGACGTGACCGCCGAGCGGCTCTCTTCGGTGAGCGCCGAGACGAGGCAGCTCCTCGCGGAGCTGCCCGCGGACCGTCCGGTCTTCATCCAGGCGTTCCTGAGCCCGGTGGTGCCGGAGCTCTTCGTGCAGGCGCGGTCGAACCTGATCCGGACCCTCGAGGAGATCGACGCCCTCGCCGGGCCCCGGGTCGAGGTGCTGATAGAGGACACCGAGCAGTTCTCCGACGCCGCGATCCGGGCGCGCGAGAAGTTCGGCATCGGGCCCCGCCAGATGCGCGACGTGGCCGGCGGCCGCTCCGAGATCGTCGACGTCTTCATGGGCGTCGCGTTCACGTCGGGGGCCGAGCAGCAGGTCATCCCGTTCTTCGATAGGGGGCTGCCCACCGAGTACGAGGTGGTGCGCACCATCCGGGTGGTGTCGGGCACCGAGCGCCAGCGGGTCGGCGTCGTCGACACCATGGTGAAGATCTTCGGGGGCCAGAACCTCGCGAGCGAGCAGCAATTGCCGCAGTGGTCGGTGGTGAACGAGCTGCGCAAGCAGTACGAGGTGGTCGAGGTCAACGCCGAGTTCCCGATCCCCGAGGACATCGACGCGCTCCTCGTCGCCCTGCCGTCGTCGATGCAGACCGACCAGATGGCCAACGTCGCCGAGTACATCCGCCGGGGACGGCCGGCGATGATCCTGGTCGACCCGTTCCCGGCCGTAAATCCGACCCTGGCCCCGACCGAGTGGGTGGGAGAGGGGAACCCGTTCACGTACCCGCCGGGCTCGGCCCGGCCCGGCCCGCGGGGCAACGTCCGGCAGTGGATACGGGACCTCGGCGTCGACTGGGAGCCGACGCGGATCCTGTGGGACAGCTACAATCCGCACCCGGACCTGTCGTACATGCCGTCCGAGGTGGTCTTCCTCGGCCCCGGCAACGAGAACCCCGAGACGTTCAACCCGGACGTGGACGTGGTGCGGGACCTGCAGGAGCTGGTGCTCCTGTATCCCGGGTTCCTGCGCCCGGCGAGCGGCCCCGACGTCGATCCGGAGATCGAGTTCGAGCCGCTGCTGCGGACCGGCGTCGTGTCGGGGCACACCGGCTACTTCTCGATCGTGCGGCAGAGCTTCTTCGGCCCCTCGATCAACCCCAACCCGGTCCGCGAGCAGGACGACGAGGACTTCGTGGTGGCGGCCCGCGTGAGGCGGGCGGGGCCCGTCGCGGCGGCGCCGGAGGCGGCCGAGGAGACCGCGGCCGAGGCGCCTGAGGCCGAGGCGCCTGAGGCCGAGGCGCCTGAGGCCGAGGAGGCCGCGAGCGAGGAGGCCGGGGCAGGCGACGAGACCGCCGCCGAGGAGGAGTCGGAGACGGCTCCGGCGGCGGAGGAAGCTGCGGAGGAAGCTGCCGACACCGAAGCCGCGGGGTCGGCCGACACCGAGGCCGGCGCGGTGAGCGAGGCCGAGGCGTCGGCCGAATCGGAGTCGTCCAACGAATCGGAGTCGTCCAACGAATCGGAGTCGTCCAACGAATCGGAAGCGTCGGCCGACTCGGACGACGCGGACGAGTTCCCCGAGCCGGGCGCGCCCGAAACCGGCGAGGACGCCGCGGCTGCGGCGGACGAGTCCGGCTCGGACTGGACCACCGAGGGCCCCCTGAACCTCGTCGTGGTCGCCGACCTCGACTTCATCAGCGAGCAGTTCTTCCAGATTCGCGAGGTCGCGCCCGGCAACCTCAACTTCGACAACGTCACGTTCTTCCTGAACGCGATGGACTCGCTGCTCGAGGACGACTCGTTCATCGGGCTGCGCAGCCGCCGCGCCCGCCACCGGACCCTGGAGCAGGTCGAGGCCCAGACCGCCGAGTTCGTCGAACAGCGGACCCTCGACGAGCAGCAGGCGGAGGAAGAGGCGGAGCAGGCGCTGACCGACGCCCAGAGCCGGCTGAACGACCGGGTGGCCGAGGTCCAGAACCGCACCGACATCGACGCGCAGGCCAAGCAGATCATGGCCCGCAACCTCGAGGAGGTCGAGAACCGCCGGCTGGCGGTGCTCTCGACCAACATCGAGGCGGAGAAGCAGACCAAGATCCGGGCCAGTCTCGAGCGGATGGAGACCCAGATCCGGCGCATCCAGAGCACCATCAAGACGTTCGCGATCCTGCTGCCGCCGGTGCCGGTGTTCGCCCTCGGGGTGGCGATCTTCGTGCGCCGGCAGCGGCGCGAGCGCGAAGGTGCGGCCGCCGCCCGGCGCCTGCGCGACTGAGCCGGCCGCACGTTCGGGGGAACCCCGCGGCGGCCCGCGCCGGGCGGGCCGCGCGCGACTGAACCGGCTGCACGTTCCAGGGGCCTCGCGCCTGCCCGCGCCGGGCGGGCCCGCGGGGCTGAACCGGTCTCACGTTCCGGGGGAAGCCGGCCGCGGACCGGGGCGGCTTCGATGGACAGGATCGACGGGTAGAACCATGACGGAGCTCGAAAAGACGACGGCATTCGGCGGCGCGGCCATCCTGGTCGTCGCCCTCGCCCTCGCCACCGCGCCGAGCCGCTCGGCGCCGGACGCGTTCTTCGACGTCGGCGAGACCTTCTTCCCCGACTTCATGGACCCCGAGGCGGCCACGTCGCTCGAGGTCGTCGAGTTCGACGAGGACACCGCGGCCGCCGCCACCTTCCGGGTGATGAACCGGAACGGGCTGTGGACCATCCCGTCGCATCACGACTACCCCGCCGACGGGGAGGAGCGGCTCGCGAACACCGCGGCCGGCATGATCGCCATCACCAAGGACGACTTCCGCTCCGACAACGTGACCGATCACGAGGCGTTCGGGGTCATCGACCCCCTCGACGAGGGCGTCAGCAGCCTGCGCGGCCGCGGCCGCCGGGTCACCTTCCGGGGGGCGAGCGAGGAGGTGCTGGCCGACCTCGTCATCGGCAACCCGGTCGAGGGACGGCCGGGGCTGAACTTCGTGCGGGTGCCCGACCAGAACCGAGTCTATGCGGCGAGGACCGACATCGGCATCTCGACCGATTTCAACGACTGGATCGAGACCAACCTGCTCGGCGTCGAGCGCGACGACGTCAAGCGGGTCGAGCTGAACGAGTACGAGGTCGACGAGCGCACCGGGAGCGTGGTGCGGCGGGGTGAGTTCACCGTCGACTGGGTCGAGCAGGACGTGTGGGCGGGCAGCGACGTGCCCGAGGGCCAGGAGGTCGACTACGTGCAGATGAACCTGCTCGTGGGCGGCCTCATGGGGCTGAGAATCGTCGGCGTGCGCCCCAAGCCGGAGGGGCTGACGGGCAACCTGCGGCAGGCGTTCGAGGCGCGCACCATCACCAACGCCGACCTGCAGACGATGCAGGCGCGGGGGTTCTATCCGACCCAGGCCGGCGAGATGCTGTCCAACGAGGGCGAGCTGAAGGTGCGCACCGACCTCGGCGTGCTCTACACGCTGCGCTTCGGCGAGATCCTCTACGGCAGCGGCAACGCGGTGTCGATCGGCGACGAGACCAGCGACGACGAGGAGACCGGCGGCGGCGAGAACCGCTACGTCCTCATCAACGCCGAGTTCGATCCCGAGACCCTGCCCGAGCCCGAGCGGCCCGCCAACCGCGACTTCGAGAACAAGGCCGAGTCGCAGTGGACCGACGCCGACCGCGAGAACCGGGAACGGGCGGATCTCCATGCGCAGTGGGAACGTCGCACCGCCGACGGGCGCGCCCGCGCCGAGGAGTTCGCGACCCGGTTCGCGAGCTGGTACTACGTGATCTCCGCCGGCAGCTACAACCGGGTGCACAAGACCCGCGACGAGCTCCTGAAGGACATCGAGGAGGACGACGCCGGTCTCGGGGAGGAGCTGCAAATCGAGCCGGTGGGAGCGGTGGCACCCGCCGAACCGGCCGCGCCCGCCGAACCGGCCGCGCCCGCCGAACCGGCCGCGCCCGCCGAACCGGCCGCGCCCGCCGAACCGGCCGCGCCCGCCGAACCGGCTGAGCCCGCCGGACCGGCTGAGCCCGCCGAACCGGCCGCGCCCGCCGAACCGGCCGCGCCCGCCGAACCGGCCGCGCCCGCCGAACCGGCCGCGCCCGCCGAACCGGCCGCGCCTGCCGAACCGGCCGCGCCTGCCGAACCGGCCGCGCCCGCCGAACCGGCCGAGCCTGCCGAACCGGCCGCGCCCGCCGAACCGGCCGAGCCTGCCGAACCGGTTGAGCCTGCCGAACCGGTTGAGCCTGCCGAACCGGTTGAGCCCGAGCCGGCCGACCTCGACGACGACGGAGACCCCGACCTCTTTCTCTTGGTTCCGGCCGAGCCGGATGATGCGGGGGGACCGGCCGACCTCGACGGCGACGGCGACCCCGGTCTCTTTCTCGTCGTTCCGGTTGGCCCGGATGCCGCACCGCCGGCGTAGCCCGCGGCGGAGTCGGACCGCCGCGGCCGCGACGCGATTGTCGCCCCGTTGCGACTGACGGGGGACTGGGAAACCGCATGGGCAGGACACTGCTGAAGAAGGTCTGGGACCTCCACACCGTTCGTCCCTTGTCGACGGGCCAGACGCAGCTCTTCATCGGGCTGCACCTGATTCACGAGGTGACGACGCCGCAGGCGTTCGACATGCTGCGGTCGCGGGGCATCGGGGTGGCGTTCCCCGAGCGCACGTTCGCCACCACCGACCACATCATCCCCACCCTCGACCAGGCGCGGCCCTTCGCCGACCCCCTGGCCGAGGCGATGCTCTCGGCCCTCGAGGGCAACTGCCGCGAGTTCGGCATCCCGCTCTGGAACCTCGACAGCGAGCGGCAGGGCATCGTCCACGTCATCGGCCCCGAGCTGGGGCTCACCCAGCCCGGCATGACCATCGCCTGCGGCGACAGCCACACCTCGACCCACGGCGCCCTGGGCGCGGTCGCGTTCGGCATCGGGACGTCGCAGGTGCGCGACGTGCTGGCGTCGCAGTCGCTGGCCATGAGCCCCCTCAAGGTGCGGCGCATCTCCGTCGACGGCGAGCTCGCGGCGGGGGTGTTCGCCAAGGACGTGGTGCTCGAGATCATCCACCGGCTGGGGGTCAAGGGCGGCGTCGGCCACGCCTACGAGTACGGCGGCTCGGTCATCGACGGCATGAGCATCGACGAGCGGCTGACCGTCTGCAACATGTCGATCGAGGGGGGGGCGCGGGTCGGTTACGTGAACCCCGACGAGACGACGTTCGACTACCTGCGGGGCCGGCCGTTCGCGCCGGCGGGCGAGGCGTTCGACCGGGCCGTCTCGTGGTGGCGCTCGATGGCCTCCGACCCCGGGGCCGGCTACGACGACGTGGTCGCCATCGACGCGGCCGAGATCGAGCCACGGGTGACCTGGGGCATCAACCCGGGGCAGTCGGTGGGCGTGAGCCAGCGCATCCCCGCCGCGGGGTCGAACGGCGGGGTGGCCGAGGCGCTCGAGTTCATGGGGCTCGCCGGCGGCGACCCCATCCGGGGCACGAGGATCGACGTCGCCTTCGTCGGGTCGTGCACCAACTCGCGCCTGTCGGACCTGCGCGAGGCGGCGCGCATCGCGAAGGGACAGCGGGTGGCCCGCCACGTGAAGGCGCTGGTGGTGCCCGGCTCCGTGGCGGTGCGGGCGGCGGCCGAGGCCGAGGGCCTCGACCAGGTGTTCCGCGAGGCGGGGTTCGAGTGGCGCGGCGCGGGGTGCTCGATGTGCCTGGCCATGAACCCCGACCGCCTCGAGGGCCGGCAGGTCTGCGCCTCGTCGTCGAACCGGAACTTCAAGGGGCGCCAGGGCAGCCCCACCGGCCGCACCCTGCTCATGAGCCCCGCGATGGTGGCGGCGGCGGCGGTGGCCGGCGAGGTGACCGACGTGCGGGCGGTGCTGTAACGGCAGGGAGGGAAGCGTTGTCCACGCGCGAGATCGACCGTATCGAAGGCACCGGGATACCCGTGCGCGGGGACAACATCGACACCGACCGCATCATTCCCGCGCGGTTCCTGAAGGCGATCACGTTCGACGGGCTCGGCGACCACGTCTTCGAGGACGACCGCGCGGCCATGCCCGGGCACCCGTTCTCGAACCCCGCCTACGCCGGTGCGAGCATCCTGCTCGTGAACGAGAACTTCGGCTCCGGCTCGTCCCGCGAGCACGCCCCGCAGGCGCTGAAGCGCTGGGGCATCGACGCCTGCGTCGGCGAGTCGTTCGCGGAGATCTTCCGGGGGAACTCGCTCGCCATCGGCCTCGCGTGCGTCACCGCCCCGCGCGACGTGATCGGCGGGCTGATGACCCGGGTCGAGGCGGCTCCCGCCACCTCCCTGACCCTGTCGCTCGCCGAGCGCGTCCTCGACGCGGCCGGGGAGCGCGTCGCCGTCACCGTCGAGGACCAGGTGCGCGACGCCCTCCTCGCGGGGACGTGGGACGCCACCGGGCTTCTTCTCGACGACTTCGACGTCGTCCGCGGCGTCGCGTCCCGCGTGCCCTACGTGCGCGGCTTCTGACCCGCGGCAGGCCGTTTCCGGTCGGCCGCGTGCGCCCGGGCCGCCTCGAGGAACGCCCCCGCCGCGTGAGACGACTCCCCGGTCCGGCGATAGACGAGCCGCAGGTCGCGGGGGGCGCGCAGCTCGGGCACCCGCACCGCCGCGAGCTGGCTCCGGGCGATCTCGGAGAGCGCGCACCGCCGCGGCAGCAGCGCCACCCCCAGGTCCATCTCGACCGCCCGCTTGATGCCGTCGAGGCTCGGCAGCGAGAGCTGGATGTTGATGGGCGCGTGTTGCTCCTCGAAGAGCCGCAGGACGAGGTCGCGCCGCGGCGACGGGTCGTTGTGCGCGATGACCGTCTGCCGCCCGAACTCGCTCATGGTGATGGTCTGACGGCGCGCCAGCGGGTGCTCGGGATGCGTCAGCATGACGAGCTCGTCGACGCCGAGCCGCACCGACCGCAGCCCCCGCTCGCCCGGCGGAAAGGTCACGAGCCCGAAGTCGAGGCTGCGGTCGAGGACCTCGCCGGGAATCTGCCGCGAGTGCACGCGGCGCATCTCGACCTGCGCGTGGGGGTGTTCCTGCCGGAACCGCTCGACGATGGGCAGCAGCACGTGGACGGCCGCCTCGTTCACCCCGACCACCACCCGCCCCCGCCGCAGCTCCTGCAGCTCGCGCACCGCGCCCACCGCCTCGTTCCTGAGGCGCGACATGCGCTCGGCGTAGTCGAGCAGGATGGCGCCGGTCTCGGTCAGCCGTCCGCCCTTCGACGACCGGTCGAACAGCCGCTCGCCCAGCTCGTCCTCCAGCCGCCGGATGGCTTGGCTGACCGCGGGCTGGGTGCGGTGCAGCCGGGCCGCCGCCCGCGAGAAGCTCCGCTCGGCCGCGACCGCCTGGAACACCTGAAGCTCGTGCAGTTCCATCCCCGGGAGGCTCCATAAACAAGATTTATCAAATCGTAACGATTATAAGCTTGACTTCTTGATCGGTTGAACGTGAACTAGAGACACGGTTGCGCGGAGCTCCCGCGCAGGGTCGGTCGGGCCGCATATCGGGGCCGCAGGCGGCGGCTTCCGGGGCCGGCGGCCCGCGCCGTGGAAGCGGCGCAGACTTCCGGCAGGGTCGGTCGGGCGGCAATCGGAGGCCGCGTTGCGACCATCCGGTCGCGTTCGGCGACGATTTCCGGGCTAATGGCGACGATTTGCGG
Organism: Vicinamibacterales bacterium; assembly: GCA_965204675.1. Classification (GTDB taxonomy): domain Bacteria; phylum Acidobacteriota; class Vicinamibacteria; order Vicinamibacterales; family UBA8438; genus JAJEEA01. The sequence goes on along the minus strand of OZ242003.1, from coordinate 847,847 downwards.
GCTAATATCGACAAGACACAACCAGGGAGAGACACCGTGGCGGACGACAGACTGATCATCTTCGACACCACCCTGCGCGACGGCGAGCAGGCCCCCGGCTTCTCGATGAACACGGCCGAGAAGCTGCAGCTCGCGCGCCAGCTCCACGTGCTGGGGGTCGACGTGATGGAGGCCGGGTTCCCCATCGCGTCGAAGGACGACGCCGAGGCCGTCCGCCTCATCGCGTCCGAGATCGACGGGCCGGTCATCGCCGGCCTCGCCCGGTGCAACCCCGCCGACATCGAGTGCGCGGCCGAGTCGGTGAAGCCGGCCCGGCGTTCGCGCATCCACACGTTCATCGCCACCTCCGACCTGCACCTCGAGCGGAAGCTCCGCATCTCGCGCGACGAGTGCCTGCAGTCGGTGGTCGACAACGTCAAGCTGGCCCGCTCGTTCACCGACGACGTGGAGTTCTCGGCCGAGGACGCCACGCGCAGCGACACCGACTTCCTGTGCCGAATCGTCGAGACCGCGATCGACCGGGGGGCGACCACGATCAACCTGCCGGACACCGTCGGTTACTCCACGGCGGACGAGATCGAGCAGTTCTTCACCGGCATCATCGGCCGCGTCCCCAACGCCGACCGGGCCGTGTTCAGCGCCCACTGCCACGACGACCTCGGTCTGGCGGTCGCCAACTCGCTCGCGGCGGTGCGCGCCGGCTGCCGCCAGATCGAGTGCACCATCAACGGCATCGGCGAGCGGGCCGGCAACGCGTCGCTCGAGGAGTTGGTGATGGTGACGCGGGTCCGGAACGACCGGATGCCGTACGCCACCGGCATCCGCACGACCGAGATCTACCCCACGAGCCGCCTGCTGTCCGAGCTGACCCACGAGCCGGTGCAGGCCAACAAGGCCATCGTGGGGCGGAACGCCTTCGCCCACGAGGCGGGCATCCACCAGGACGGGGTGATCAAGGACCGGCGCACCTACGAGATCATGCGCCCGGCCGACGTCGGAGTGGCCCAGTCCACCCTCGTGCTCGGCAAGCACTCGGGCCGGCACGCGGTCAGGCAGCGGTGCGAGCAGCTCGGGTTCGAGCTGAGCCGGCTCGAGCTGGACCGGGTGTACCGGGCCATGATCGACCTCGCCGACCGCCAGAAGACGGTCGAGGACACCGACCTCGCCGCCATCGTCGCCCGCCTCCAGGCCGACCGGTCGGCCGGCGCCGCCTGAGGAGCCCGTGGTGAAGAGCCCCGCTGCATTCGACCGGCGATGCATCCTGCCTGACTGCGTTGTTCCTCGGTCACATATGCCCAACATGCTCCCTCGTCACGCCTTGTCAGGCAGGCGCCTCGCCGGTCTCGCTGCAACGCGGGGCTTCACCACGGGCTCCTAGCGCGATGCAGGCGACGATTGCGCTGCTGCCGGGCGACGGCATCGGGCCGGAGGTCACGGCGGCGGCCGAGCAGGTGCTGCGCGCGGTGGCGGGGCGGTTCGGCCACGCGTTCACGATGACCTCGCACCCGGTGGGCGGGGCGGCCCTCCGCGCCGGCGGCCCGCCGCTGCCCGACGAGACCCGCGAGGCGTGCCTCGCCGCCGACGCGGTGCTGCTGGGGGCGGTGGGCGACCCCGCGTTCGACCGCGGGTCGAGCGAGGGCCGTCCGGAGACGGCGCTCCTCCAGTTGCGCCGCGCCCTGGGGGTGTTCGCCAACCTGCGGCCGGCGCGGGTCTGGCCCGGGCTCGAGGACGGCGGCGCGTTCAAGCCCGACCGCGTGGCGGGGGCGGACCTGCTGATCGTCCGCGAGCTGACCGGCGGCATCTACTACGGCGAGCCGCGCGGGGTGGCCGACGACGGCCAGTCGGCGTTCAACACCATGCGCTACTCCCGGCCCGAGATCGAGCGCATCGCCGAGGTCGCCTTCGAGAGCGCGGCCGTGCGCCGGTCGCGCGTGACGTCGGTGGACAAGGCGAACGTGCTCGAGACCTCCCGCCTCTGGCGCGAGGTGGTGACCGAGGTCGGCGCGCGCCACCCGGACGTGACCCTGGAGCACCAGTACGTCGACGCCTGCGCGCTGCTGCTCGCGACGAGCCCGAAGCAGTTCGACGTGGTGCTGTCCGGCAACCTGTTCGGCGACATCCTCTCGGACGAGGCGGGCGCCGTCGTCGGCTCGCTCGGGCTCCTGCCGTCGGCGAGCATCGGGGGGCGCGGCGGCCTGTACGAGCCGGTGCACGGGTCGGCCCCGGCCCTCGCCGGCCGGGACGTGGCCAACCCCATCGGGGCCATCGCCTCGGCCGCCATGCTGCTGCGGCACGCCCTCGGGGCCCACGCCGAGGCCGACGCGGTCGAGCAGGCGATAGGCTCGGCGCTCGCCGACGGGCTTCGGACCGCGGATCTCGTGACCGACGGGGAGACGACGGCGGTGAGCGGGTCGGCGATGACGCGGGAGATCGCGGCCCGCGTCGGGGGCGGCGCGGCGGCCGGGGCGTGACCGGCGGGGCGCGCCCGTCGCACCGGGGGCGACGGCGTGCGGGTCGAGCGGGGCCGGCCGTCGGGGTTCAGTAAACGGCGCCATCGGCGGCATCGGGAGCGACGCCGGCGCGCGGGTCGAACGGGGCCGGCCGTCGGGGTTCGGCAACGGCGCCATCGGTGGCATCGGGAGCGACGCCGGCGTGCGGGTCGAGGGGACCGGCCGCCGGGGTTCGGTAACGGCGCTATCGAAGGCACCGGGAGCGACGCCGGCGTGCGGGTCGAACGGGGCCGGCCGACGGGGCGCGGTAAACGGCGCGGTTGCCCGATCCGTCTGAACGTCAAGGCCCCTTGCACCGTCGACGGAGCGGGGGAGTGTCGACTGCGTTCCCCGCGGCCTCTTCGACGGAACCGCGGGGAGATCGAAACGACGCATCATGAGAATCCGCTGCCTCGCCGGCGTCCTCGGTCGCGTCACGTTGCTGATTGCGGCCTCCTCCGTTGCGCCGCCCGCCGGCGCGGGCCAAGTCACCCCCCTGCCGGGGCCGCCCGCCGCCCAGGCCGTCTCCGGCGGCTTCGTCGAGTCGATGGCCGTCGAGTCGGTGGCGGTCGTTCCGTTCACCAACATCTCCCGCAACGAGCGGGACGACTGGCTGGGCCACGGCATCGCGGAGACGGTGGCGGCCGACCTCGAGACCCGCGACGCCTTCACGGTGGTCGCGCTCGAGCGCGTCGCGGCCGCGATGGGCGGCGTCGCCGCGAACCGGGACGACACCGCCGCGGCGGCGCTGGGGCGTGAGCTCGGCTCCCGCTGGGTCGTCGCCGGCGGCTATCAGCGCGTCGGCGATCGGCTGCGCATCACCGCCCGGCTCGTCGACACGCTGAGCGGCACTCTCGCCGCCACCGCGCGGGTCGACGGCGCCTTTGCCGACATCTTCGACCTGCAGGACCGGATTGCCGGCGAGCTGACCCGCGGCGCCGGCGCTCGGGCGGCGCTCGTTGCCGCGCCGACACCGCCGGCGGGCGGCGGCCGCGCGCCGTTCGGCGGCGGGCGGGCCGACCTCGGCCGCGCCTCGCGCGGGGGCGGCCGTGTCCCCGTCGGCCCCGCCAGCGAGGGAGACGTCGGCTTCGTACCCCCGGCGGGCAGGGGGCGTCCGGCGTCGGTCGGCGACGGCGCGGGGGGCTTCGGACCCGCGGCCGGAGGGCGTCCGGTGTCGGTCGGCGACGGCGCGGGGGGCTTCGGGCCCGCGGCCGGGGGGCGTCCGGCGTCGGTCGGCGACGGCGCGGGGGGCTTCGGACCCGCGGCCGGGGCGCGCGCGGGGGCGTTCGGCGACGGCGCGGGCGGCTTCGACTTCGAGCGCGCCATCCGGGCCGGCCGGACCGGTCGGGTGGAGCGGGTCGACCCCGGCCTCGAGGCCTCTCCTCGGGCCGGCGCCGGCAACGGAGAAGTGACCGGCGGCATCATCCTGCCGCCGAGCGATCCGGCGAACCGGGCCGGCCCCGGCGAGCTCTCCCGGCGCGGGCCCGAGACGCCCCTCGGCGGGACGTCCTTCGGCGGCCCGCCCGCCGGCGCGGCGGCCCGGCTCGGCGCGGGCGGGCCGCGCCCCGGTGGTCCCGCGGCCGGCGCCGCCGCGTCGGGGGCGCCCGCCGCCGGCCTCGCCCCGGCCGCCTCGCTCGGCATCCTCGCCGGCCGGCCGAACGTCACCGCGGCCCGGACGGCCCAGCCGCCGACGATCGACGGCAACCTCGACGACGCGGTCTGGCAGCGGGCCACGCGCATCACCGAGTTCGTGCAGCAGAGCCCCCTCGAGGGGCAGCCGGCGACCGAGGACACCGAGGTCTACGTCGCCTACGACGACGAGCACCTCTACTTCGGGCTCTACGCGCACTACTCCCAGCCCTCGATAATGCGCGCGAACCGGGTCGACCGCGACCAGGCGTTCTTCGGCGACGACATCATCTCGGTCTACTTCGACCCGTTCCTCGACCAGCAGCGGGCGTACGTGTTCTCGGTGAACGGCTACGGCGTCCAGAACGACTCGATCCTCGAGGCGCGGTTCGGCAGCGGCAGCAGCGGCCGCAGCAGCCGGGGCGGCGGGTTCTCGATGGGCGGTCGCAGCAGCTTCACCGGGGTGCGCTGGGGCGACCGGTCGTGGGACGCCCTGTACGAGACGGGCGGCACGGTGGTGGACGACGGGTGGACGGCGGAGATGGCCATCCCGTTCAAGAGCCTGCGGTACCCGAGCAACCCGACCCATCGCTGGGGGTTCCAGATCGCCCGGCGCATCCGCGGCAAGGACGAGACCGTCGTCTGGTCGCCGATGTCGCGCGACGTGTCGGGTCTGCTGCCCCAGATGGGCGTGCTCGACGGGCTCAGCGACCTGTCCACGAGCCGCAACCTCGAGATCCTGCCCACCGCCACCGCCATCCGGGTCGACACCCTCGACCGCAGCGCCGGCGGCCTCACCGAGGCGGCGCAGCCGGAGGGCGGCGTCAACCTCAAGTACGGCGTGACGTCGAACCTCACCCTCGACGTCACCTACAACCCCGACTTCTCGCAGATCGAGTCCGACCGGCCGCAGATCGAGGTGAACCAGCGGTTCCCGCTGTTCTATCCGGAGATGCGCCCGTTCTTCCTCGAGGGGCAGGAGATCTTCAACATGCCGGGGCCGGTGAACTTCGTGCACACCCGCACGATCGTCGACCCCCGCTACGGCGGCAAGCTCACCGGCAAGGTCGGCAACACGACGATGGGGGTGCTGGTCGCCAACGACGAGGCGCCGGGCAACCTCGGCGACGCCTATCGGGACAGCGACTTCCGGTACGGCAAGACCGCCGACGTGGTCATCGGGAGGGTGCGCTACGACCTCTACGCCGAGTCGCACATCGGGGCCATCGTCACCGACCGCGAGTTCCTCGGCGGCTACAGCCGCCTCGGCGGGCTCGACGGCAACTTCCGGCTGAACGACGCGACGTCCGTCGGGTTCCGGGCCATCACGTCGCAGAACCGCGACTGCGGAACGTGGGACGCGGCGGGTTGCGGGGGGGCGTTCGAGGACACGGCCGGGAACATGTTCGACGTCGGCCTCCGCAGCAACGGCCGCAACCTGACCTACTTCGTGGCCGGCTACACCATCGATCCGGAGTTCGACACCGCGGTCGGCTTCGTCCGCCGGCGCGACATCAAGGCCGGCACCGGCAACGTCGGCTACCGCTGGTGGCCCGAGAGCTGGCTCATCAACTGGGGGCCGACGTTCAACTACACCCGGAACTGGAACTTCGAGAACGTCCTCGAGGACGAGATGGCCAACGCCGGCGTCAACTTCTCGTTCGCCAAGAACATCCGGGTGAACGCCGGCTACAGCCGCGACATGGAGCGGTTCGGCGGCATCAACTTCGACAAGGAGTACTACTCGCTCGGCGGCAACGTCAGCACGATCCGGGAGCTGTCGATCGGCGGGTTCTTCAGCTACGGCGACCAGGTGCGGTACGACCTCGCCAACCCCGCCAACTCGTTCCTGGGGACCGGCGGCCGCGGCGGCGTCTTCATGTCCCTGCGTCCGTTCAGCCGGCTGCAGTCGCAGGTCAACATCAGCACGAGCAACCTGATCGACCCCTTCTCGGACACCGAGATCTTCGACGTCAAGATCTACCGGGCGCTGACCACGTTCCAGTTCACGGATCGGCTCCTGCTGCGGAACATCCTGGAGTACAACACGTTCCAGCGCACCATGGGGGCGAACGTGCTGTTCACGTACCGCATCAACTCCGGGACGGTGTTCTTCATCGGCTACGACGACCGGTACCAGCAGGGCGACCTGATATTCGACCGCGCGAACAGCCAGTACGCGTACCTGGGCAATCCCGTGTTCTACACGACGGACCTCATGCGGACCAACCGCGCGTTCTTCACCAAGATCTCGTACCTGTTCCGCTACTGACCACGCACCCGGCGCCGCGGAGGCGGTTCCTCCGCGGCGCCGGGACGCCTCTCCCGAGCACCGTTGCGCCCCCTGACCTGCCGCCCGCACGCGTGTCCTCCCGCCGTCCGGCAGGCGCCCCGCGGCGGCGGCCGCGGTTCGCGCCGCCGCGCGGCCCGACGGGGAACGGGGCCGGCCGGAGCGGGTCGAATGGCGTCCAAAGGCCCGATGCCATGTATGCTGTTTAGTGAGCCCCGTCGACGATGACTCCATCACGCGTCCGCGCCCGCGTCACCCGACTCGCCCTCATCGGCTGGGCCGTCGCCGCCACCGCGTCCGCCCAGGGTCTGGGGACGCTGACGGGGACCGTGACGACCCCCGCCGGCATACCGGTCGAGGGTCTGCGGCTGACCTTCACCCTGACCGACACGGTGGTGACGGCGGTGACCGACGGCAACGGAGATTACCGGCTCGAGGGGCTGCAGCCCGGGCTCTACGACCCCACCATCGACGATCCGGAGCAGGCGGTGGAGCCCTCGTTCCCGGTCACGGTGGTCGCCGACATCACGATTCGCCGCGACTTCACGCTGCGCAGCGCCGCCGACGTCCAGGTCCGCCTGCGCGGCGGGGACCGCCTGCTCGGGGCGGGCCCCGGGCTCACCACGGCGGTGGAGAACCTCGACGCGTTCGAGGCCCGCGACCGCTCGCTCGCGACCTTCCTGGGCCGGGTGCCCGGCGTGAGCGCGAGCCGGGCCGGGGGCGTGGGCCAGCCGACCGCGGTGCGGTTGCGCGGCGCGCCCGTCGGCGATCGCTTTCTCCTGACCGACGGGTTGCCGCTCCCCGGATTCGGGGCGGAGCTCGATGGGTCGACGCACCTGGAGTGGGCGCGGTTCGAGGCGGTCCGCGGCACGACGTCGACCCTGAACGGGGGGCTCGGGGGCGGCGTCCAGCGGCGGACGAAGATCGCCGGCGACCCGCGGGCGAGGGGCGTGTCGGTGGGCGTCGAGACCGGGGACCTGGGCTGGCGGCAGTTCGAGGCGGCCACCACCGGCAGCCGGGGCGACTACGACTGGAGCATCGCGGGCCAGCGCCTCGAGACCGCCAACGAGCAGCCCAACAGCGAGTTCATGCGGACCGGGGTGGCCGGCACCCTCGGCCTCGCGCGCGAGAGCCTGTCGGTCGACTTCACGTTCCGCGGCGAGATGGCCGCCGTCGGGCGGTCGGGACCCACCTCGCTCCTGCGCGCGGACATGGATGCCTCGGAAGAGCGCACCCGGCTGATGTCGGGGGTGACGCTGGGGTTGCGCCGCGGCAACAGCGTGCACGAGGGGCGCCTCGTCGTGTCGCGGACCGAGCGACACAGCCTGAACCCGCTGGATTCCCGCGCCGTCAGCCTGTTTCCGGTCGACCGCGTCGGCCTGCAGCTCGAGCTGCCCGACTTCGTGCTCGCGGACGGGCTGCGGGACGACCTGCAGACCGCCCAGCTCACGTACGAGTGGTCGTTCCGGGCCGACGAGTTCCACACGCTGGTCTTCGGGGGCGGGGCCGAGGTGCAGGCCGGCCGGTTCGGCGACCCGCTCGCCGACCCCCCGGCGGACGCCATGGACGAGGCCATGGACGACGCCGTGAGGGGCCCCGCGGGGTTCGACCAGCAGCGGCTCAACCTGGTCGCGTACGGCGAGGACCGCATGCAGGTGTTCGACAACCTGACGGTCACCGCCGGGGGGCGCTTCGAGCGCTACGGGCCCTACCCGATCTCGGTGATGCCGCGCGCGTCGACCCGCTACGACCTCGGGCCCGGCGTCTTCGTGCACGGCAGCGCCGGCACGGGGGCGGCGGCGCCGACGCTGGCGCAGCGGTTCAGGGACACCTTGTGGTTCCGCGGAAACCCCGAGCTGCAGATCGCCCGGAGCCGGGCGTTCGACGGCGGCCTGACCGCCGCGCTGTGGGGGGGACGGGCCGAGGTCGACCTCACGGGATTCCGGAACACCTACGAGGACCTCGTCGTGTGGGGCGGCGTGGACATTCCCGCCCTCGACTCGCTGCCCGAGTACCGCCGGCTGAGGCTGGCGGCGCGGAGGCAGCTCGTGGAGGACGTGCGGGTCGGGCTCCGCGACCCGCTCGTGGCGACGGCGACCTTCGACCAGGCGCGGACGAGCTACGTCAACCTGCCGTCGAGCCGGGCCCAGGGGGTGGAGGCGTCGTTCACCGCGACGCCGGTGTCGGGGCTCGAGCTCGGCGCCGCCTACACCTTCACCGACAGCCTCGTCACCCGCGGCACCGGGCGCATCGCGGCCGGGGACTGGCTGCCGGGCGTGCCGAGGGACAAGGCCGTGTTCACCGTCGCGCTCGACATCGGCCCCGTTTCGGCCGGCGGCACGATGACCTGGGTCGGGGAGAGGCAGACCGAAGCCGACTTCTTCAGCGAGGTGTTCGGTCTCGACACGCTGGCCGCGTACCGGCGCTGGGACGCGTACGCCCAGGTGCGCCTCGGCGACCGGATCAGCGTGTCGGTCGTCGGCGAGAACCTGACCGACGAACGGTACGAGGACTGGGCCGGGTTCCCCGCGCTCGGCCGGTTCGTCCGCGCGGGCGTGCAGGTGGGGTTCTAGGGAAGACCGGATGTTGCAGAGATTCTGGCCCATCGTCCTGCTGGCGGCCGGCGTTTCGCTGGCCGCGTGCCAGGAGACTCCCCTCGCGCCGACGGACGTGACGCCGCGGCACGATCCGGTCGTGATCTCCCTCGCGCCCGAGCCGCTCTACGCCGTCGCGTCGAGCGGCGTGAACTTCGTGGTGAACGGCGAGGTGCGGGAGTACGCCTACCGCGCCTCCTTCGATCTCATCCTGCAGGCCCATGCCGACAACGAGATCGGCGTCATGTTGACGTCCGACAGCGTCGTGCTGCAGCAGTTGGAGAGCGTGCCGGTGGAGGGTCCCGACGGCGGCGTCGACCGCGAGACCTATCGGTTCGAGGCGCAGTCGGGCGAAGACCGGATAGAGGCGAACGAAGAGACGTCGCGCGCGTTCGACGTGTGGTATACCCTGCCCAACGGCGGGCGGGAGGCCCTCATCGCGGTGAGCCTGGACTTCGTGGACGACAACGGCACCCCCTTTTCCCAGGTCCACCAGGTGGCGGTGGAGCCGCTGCCGGGGCCGTGACGACCGGGGCCGTGACGACCGGGGGCGGCGCCGTCGTCGGAACCCGGCGTCGCGGGAGTGCGTAGACGGTAGCGAAGAACACAGTTGGTGAATTGGTTTCAGACCTCGACATCCCGTCTATCCAGAGCAGGAGAAGTCCCGTGCGAAACCATCGATTCGGTCGTTTCCGTGGCGTCGTCCTGGCCGTGCTCGTGGCCGTGGCCGCATCCGGGGTCGCCCAGGCGCAGGAGGTGGAACGGTTCATCAGGGTGACCGACCGCGACCGCGAGCCGGTCACCGACCTCGGCGCGGGCGACTTCACCGTCGAGCACGACGGCCGGCAGGTCGACGACCTGCGCGTCGAGTTCGTCGACCAGCCGTTGCGGGTGGCCCTGATCGTCGACGACGCGGACGGCGCTGTGCCGTACTTTCGCTACTTCCGCGACTATCTGCCGGAGTTCGTGAGAGCGCTACCCGAGGACAGCGAGATTGGGCTGGTGCTGCTGTCGGGTCGCCCGCGCATGGTCGTCGACTACACGGACGGCCGTGACGAGGTGCTTGAGACGCTTGGCGAGTTCTTCGTGGAGGAAGATCGCGCCGCGGGGTTCTTCGCCGGACTCGAGGAGACGGTGGACCGGTGGGACGACGACCTGCGCTGGCCGGTACTCGCCGTGGTGACCACGGACGGGCCGGCGCAACGACAGGTCACCTCCGGTCGTTACGAGGCGTTCGCCGAGCGGGTGATCGAACGCGGCGCAGCCATCCATACGCTGGGCCTGTTCACCACGCGGGCCACGCAAGGCGGAGGATTCCAGACCGGTATCGCAGAGAACATGGCGCAGATCACGGGCGGCTGGTACGACACGGTCGCCGGTCCCAGTCAGTCCATAGGCGAGAGGCTCATGGAGATGGCGGCGGAGATCACACGGCAGTACCGCGAGACCCGCCATCAGTACGTCGTCGCCTACGAGCCGCCGCCCGGCACGGATCCGGATGCCGGGATCTCGGTCGCGTTGCGCCGGCAAGGGGTGGGGTTGAGCATTTCCGCGGACGGTCGGTCCAGTCCCGCCGCGCCGATGGTCGCGGATGCCGCCGACGTGGGCAATAGCCGCGAGGAGCTGTACAACCAGGGCGAGGCGGCCTTCGCGGCCGGGGACAGCGCGCTGGCGGCCGAGTGGTACCAGAAAGCCCACGACCGGGACCGGCGCTGGGTCCTGCCGCTGTACAAGCTGGGGCTGGTCTCGCTCAACCTGGGCGACATCGAGGGGGCCAAGGGGTGGCTGCAGCAGGCCGTCGACGCGGACCGGAACTCGGCAGAGGGCCAGCAGGCGGCCGCGATACTGGCCTCGCTGCCGTAGCCCGCCAATCGTCGCCTGCGGCTCAGCTCGGCGCCCGGCCAACCCGCCGGGAGCTCGCGCCGTTCCACGGCGCGGGCTCCTGGCCCGGCCGGCGTCGCTTGGCTGCGGCGGCCGCCCGGCGGCACCGCCCCAACCGCCCGGCTAAGAGTCTGCACCCTTCCGCGGCGCAGACACCCGGCCGTTTTCCTGTATGCTGATCGCTCCGTTCCAGCGTCTGGAGGTTCACGTGCACCGATCCATCTGCGGCCTCGCGCTCGGCCTGACCGTCCTCGCCGGCGCCGCTTCCGCCCAGGACGTCCACCTCGACCGGCTCACCCTGCCCGAGGGGTTCTCCATCGAGGTCTATGCGGCCGACGTGCCCAACGCCCGGTCGATGGCCCGCTCGCCGGGCGGCACCCTCTTCGTCAGCACCCGCTCGCGCGGCGACGTCTACGCCGTCGTCGACGCCGACCAGGATTACCGCGCCGAAGAGGTGCACGTCCTCGCCACCGGCCTCAACATGCCCAACGGCGTCGCGTTCCGCGACGGCTCGCTCTACGTCGCCGAGGTGAACCGCGTTCTCCGCTACGACGGCATCGAGTCGCGTCTCGACGACCCGCCCGAGCCGGTGGTCGTCGACGACGAGTTCCCCACGGACCGGGCGCACGGCTGGAAGTTCATCCGCTTCGGGCCCGACGGCAAGCTCTACATCCCGGTCGGCGCGCCGTGCAACATCTGCGACAACACCGGCCAGGACATCCGCTACGCCACCATCACCCGCATGAACGCGGACGGCAGCGAGCAGGAGGTCTTCGCCCACGGCGTGCGGAACACCGTCGGCTTCGACTGGCACCCCGACACCGGCGAGCTGTGGTTCACCAACAACGGCCGCGACTGGCTGGGCGACGAGAGCCCCGGCGACACCCTGCACCACGCCCCCCAAATCGACATGCACTTCGGCTATCCCTTCTGCCACGAGGGCGACATCGCCGACCCCGAGTTCGGCGACCAGCGGAGCTGCGACGAGTTCACGCCGCCGGCGCAGGTCCTCGGGCCCCACGTGGCGTCGCTCGGCATGCGGTTCTACACCGGCTCGATGTTCCCGGCCGAGTACCAGGGGAAGATCTTCATCGCCGAGCACGGCTCGTGGAACCGCACCGACGAGGCCGGGCACACCGGCTACCGCATCACCCTGGCGACCCTCGACGGCGACGAGGTCACCGACTACTCGGTCTTCGCCGAGGGCTGGCTGAACCCCGACAACAGCTCGTGGGGCCGGCCCGTCGACGTCGAGGTCCTGCCCGACGGCTCGCTCCTGGTGACCGACGACCGGGCGGGGGCCATCTACCGCATCACCTACGGCGGGTGAGCGGGGGCGCACACGGCAGGGAGCCGGCAGGATGGCGCTCCGCAACATGCGGCGAATCGTGATCGCCGGCGCCCTCGTCGTCGCGACGGGGGCGCCGGCCTTCGCGCAGCCCACGCCCGAGCTGATACGCGCCCGCACCGAGCGCGAGTGGACGATCAAGGCCGACAAGATGCGGCGGCACCTGCTGCCGCTCATGCGCCGCCACGAGATCGACCTCTGGATCATCCTCAGCCGCGAGAACGCCCCCGACCCCGTCCTCGAGCTCTTCGGCGGCTACGGCATCACCGGTTGGTACGGCCACCGCAACGCCTACCTGTTCTTCGATGCGGGCGCCGACGCCGGCCTCGAGACCACCGCCATCGGCACCCACCTGAGCGGCCACCTCCGACGGTTCTACGACACCCGGACCCTCTACGGCGAGGAGGGGCTGATGCCCCACCTGCGCGAGTACCTCGACGCACGCGACCCCCGACGCATCGCCGTCAACCAGTCGCGCACCATCAGCATGGCCGACGGGCTGACGGCCGAGCTGAAGGACTACCTGCTCGAGACCCTCGGCCCCGACCGCGCCGGCCGGCTCGTGTCGTCCGAGCCTATCGTCGTCGACTACGCCTCGACGCACACCGAGGCCGAGCACGAGGTCCAGCGCGAGGCCAGCACCGCCACGTTCGACATCCTGCGCCGCGCGTTCTCGGCCGACGTCATCACCCCCGGCCGCACCACCCTGATGGACGTGCGGTACTGGATCACGGCCGAGTGGAAGCGCCTCGGGTTCGAGTTCAACTTCCCCGGCTCGCTCGAGCTGCAGCGCCCCGGCGGCGTCACCCTCGACGACGCGGACGACCCCACCATCGAGCGCGGCGACCTCCTGCACGTCGACTTCGGCGTCCGCACCTCGGGCATCGTCGCCGACCAGCAGAAGATGGCCTACGTGCTCCACGAGGGCGAGACGGCCCCGCCCGAGGGCCTCTTGCGGGCGTTCGAGGCCTCGTCGCGGGCGGCCGAGCTGATTCTCGACGAGATGCGCGTCGGCCGCACCGGCATCGCCATCAAGCAGGCGGCCGAGCGCCGCGCCGCCGCGGCCGGCATCGATCTCCTCGTCTACTCGCACGTCCAGGGCTACTGGGTGCACGACGCCGGCATGTGGGCCATCTTCGACTGGCCGGAGCGCTACGGCGACCACCCGCGGATCACGCTCAAGGACGGCGACTGGGTCTCGCTGGAGTTCGCGGTGACGGCGGCGGTGCCGGAGTGGGGCGGGCAGGCGGTCTCGATCATGCGGGAGGAGGACACGCTGATCACGGCGGGGGCGCCGCCCGAGTACCTGTCGGGGCCGCAGGCGGGCCTGTGGGTGATCGAGTGACGGTCCGGGGCCGCGCGGCGCTCGGCCGCCGCGGTGGTCGCACGACGGCCGACATCGGGGTATAATCGGTGTTCCGGCCCGCGCCTGCGGGCTCGCGCACTGTCGATGCGGTGAGGTGGCCGAGAGGCTGAAGGCGGCGGTTTGCTAAACCGTTGAAGGGGCATAAACCTCTTCCCAGGGTTCGAATCCCTGCCTCACCGCCACCAATCACGTGGAGTTTATCAGCGCACCACGCTCGCATGCTCCACACATGACCCCGCGTGGATGCTGACCGCGGGTTCGCCCCGGGCACCGCGATGTTCTTCCTCTACGATATGGAAGCCTCCCCGGGGCTGCAGGCGTCAGCACTGCCTGATGTAGCAGTGCGTTCGGCTCACTGCGGCGTGTTGCCATGAGATCACGCTCGACGTACTCTCGCACAGCGCCACCGCCGCATCCCGATGGCATTGCGTGCCGCCTCGCAATCCCAGGTAGACTTCAATCACGCATACCTGTGCTTTCGCCCGACGAACACGGTTCGTGACGGACCACCAATGTCGTCACCCAAGGACGCAATCGCTCTTCTTGCGAGCCTCCTGAGTGAGCGGCGTCCCCTCCTTTTGGCGGGCGCCGGCGCGAGCGCCGAGTTGGGATACCCGCTGTGGAACGACCTCGTACGAAGACTCGCCGAAGAATTCGCCCCGGAATTCGCTCCCTCCGGTAACAGTCTTGCGGATGTGGACAGTATCGCCTCCTTCGCCGCTGACGCCGGCCGCGCTGCCGAGTACTTCAAGTGGCTAGACCGGACGTTCTGCTTCGACAACGCCCCGAGGCAAGACCTCCGATTTCATCGACAACTGATTTCCCTCGGATTCGCCGGACTAATCACGCCGAACTTCGATACGGCGCTTGAGCAGGCGTGCATCAACAAGTACACTGGTACAGCGGCTGCCCACACCTGCGAGTCGATCGACCTCACGGACAGCAATCGTCGCTATCGGGTATTCGATTTCCTGCGGAGCCTCGGCGGAGACCCGGAGCACAAAAGCGTCTTGCACCTGCACGGGTTGCATAGCGCGCCAGACCGGATGATCCTAGGTACCCAGGGGTACGTGAGAGCATACGGACATGATCCCCGGACGCGCGACGTAGGTCTCCAAACGCTGCCCCGCAAGGTCATCTGGACGCTGCTCGCCACCCGGCCCGTCCTGTTCGTCGGCTTCAGCATGACCGACCCGTTCTTCACTGAGACCCTGCGGCTATCAGCAAACGACTTTGTTTTAACCGACGAATCGGCACACTTCTCCATTATCCCGTACGACGTCAACCCAGCAGCGACGAGCGGCCGAGGGGCCGTGGCCGCCCACGAAGAAGAGAAGCAGAGGATTAGAGAGACACTTCCCCGCTGGCTTGCCCCCATATTCTATCATGCACCAGGACTCCAAGATCACCGTCGCCTATCAGGGCTGATTGACGATCTGGGTGCAAGAGTTGGAACGGTACCCGGCACGGAGTATCCGGTAGACCGGCTGGCACGTCGAGCGCTAGAGGAGCTGTAAATGGAGATTCAGCGGGACCGTCTCATGAACGAGTTCGAAGCGTTCGAACGCAGGGGTGATGGCATCCTAATAGGCGCTCCCGGCGTTGGGAAGACTCACCTTCTACGACAATATTGTCGAGCAGCACACACAGCGAATCGACCCATTGTCCCGTTGGCGTTAGACAAGCACTCGATTCGCAATGACCGGGAGCTTCAAATCGCGCTCGGGCTGGAGCAGGACCTGGTGGAAACGCTTGCCGACGATGATCGCGCTACGCTAGGCTGCCCCGGCCTACTCGCCATCGATTCCTACGACGCACTTCGGTCCGAGGAAGATCAGCGGTACGTTCGGACGCTCATTCGTCGTGCGAAAGGGGTGCTGGGAGCTCGTTGGCGAATCATCGTCGCCGTACGGACGTTCGATGCCTCACGATCGCGGACACTGCTTGATCTATTCCCAGGCAACGGCAGTGCTCCGCCCGCCGAGTTTCAGATGGCGCGCGTGCTTTGCCGACACTTCGTTGTGCCACTGCTGTCTGACGATGAAACTCGCCAGGCTGTCGAGACGATTGCAGGCCTAGATCGCATCTATGAACGCGGATCCCTCGATTTTCAGGAGCTGCTTCACAGTCCCTTTAATCTCTGGCTATCGGAGAAGCTGCTCGGTGCCGGCGTAGACCCAGTCGCGCTGAGCGCGGTCTCTTCTGAAGTCCAGTTGTTGTCGCTGTTTTGGGCTGAACGCGTGGAGACGGGGCCGATGTCGTTGCGGAGGCGTTCGGTGCTGACCGGAATCGCGGGAGCGATGGTTGATGCGCGCCAACTATCACTGCGTCAGGACGCGCATTACCGACAGGAAGACGACAGTGCATGGAGAGATCTCCTGAGCTCGGGAGTCCTCACCGAAGTTGGCACGGCACGTCAGCGTGTTGCGTTTGGCCATAACATTCTCTTTGATTTTGCCGTCAGTCTACTACTGATTGACGACGAACCGGCACAGGTCGCCGCCTTTCTTGCCGCGGAACCGGCCCGGCCGGTGTTTTTGAGGCCTAGCATCAATTACTATCTCACTCGCTTGTGGTTCCAGGATCGCAACGTGTTTTGGACAGTGGCGTGGTTCTTGCTAACGCATGAGCGGGCGGACTTGCGCCTGTTCGGGCGGCTCATTCCGATGACCGTGGTGGTCCGAGAGGCGCGTAGTGTCGAAGACCTTGCTCCGGTCGTCGACGCCGTTGACCGGGAGGAGGAGGTTGCGGCGGATGCGGTTCTGCGCCTTTTGCAGGCCCGGCGCGCGCTCGGCGCGCGGAACGAAGAAATGTGGTTTTCGGCGTTCGAACGTCTGCTCGGCCGGTTGCACGGTAGATTTGCTTGGGATCTCACGGTTCAGACTTTTGACGGTATCGCTAGTGACGTCCCGCCAGCGGTTCTGGCGAGTGCTGGCAGAATCGGTCGTACAGTGCTTGGGTTCACTTGGGGGCTGCGCCAAAGAGAGGCGTGGGCGGACTCTTTGGCGTCGTCATGGGCGATTCGGCTTGTCACTAAGGCGTATTGTACGGATGCGGCGCAGTCTCGGAGGATTCTCCGCGAGATCCTGGAATCGTTTGGCGACGGATCGTTGTCGGTTAAATACGTGGGGCACATCACGCGGAATGTTGACGCTATTTGGCCCTGCGATCCGGCGTTTGTTGCTGAAATCTATGGACGGGTGTTTGGTCACCGGGAGACGAGCACCGACCCGACGGCCATGGGAACGCCAGTTCTACCAATGATGAGTAATCGTCGGCAGGACTTCCAGATGTGCGTCTATGCATTGAACCAGCACTATGGCGACTTCCTTGCAGCCAATGAGGAGCATGCGATTCGTGGGGGTATTGCGGCGGTTGAGCGATTCGTGGAACGAGACCATGTTATGCACTATATGGCTGCGGGCCATGGGACCGAGAAATTGACGGAACGGTTTGCCTTTGGCGGGCAGGAGGCGCTCTATGTAAGGGATGGAAGCGAGATTTGGCGTGCGGGTCCCCACCAAGATGAAGAACTGAAAATCGCGGATTCAATAGTGGGCTATCTGGAGAAGGCTGGAGCGAATGGGGATCAGCGCTGTGTGGACTTGGCTCTCCGGCTGTTGGTTGAAGATGCGCGAATGGCCTTTTGGTGGGCGGAGGTGCTGGCCGTCGGCGTTCGGTATCCAGAGTTGTTCGCTGAACGCCTTTATCCTCTATGCGTGGCACGGCCGGTTCTCGCGGGCACTGCGACGGTTAAGCAGGTGGCGGATTTCGTCGGTGCCGCGTATCCGTTTTGGAGACCTGAGCATAGGCGGGGTCTGGAGGTGGCAGTATGCGATGTGTCGCGCGTGGATGGGGACGAGGATTGGGCGGCGGAGCGGCGCGAACGGGTGCTTGGGCTCGTTCCGGCGGGCTTGCTCGTGACGGACAAGGCCCGACAGATCAGAGAGGAAATGGTCGCCGCGGGGCGGCGGCCGCAGAACGAGCCCTTGGCGCAATTTTCCGTGGTGTCGCGGTCGGTCGACGAGACAGAGTGGCTTCGGGAGGAAGGCGCGGACGTGGAGCGGGCGCCGAATCGGCGTTTGCGGGATGTTTCGGCGGTTCTTGAAGCGTTCGAGAGTGCTTGGCGTAACGGAAAGCCGCCCAAGGCGGCGGTCGCGGAGATTCTGCCGACGGTCGAGGAGGCCAGCAAATTGGTGCGGGAGGGCGGCGCCGACGGACCTGTTGTCGAAATAGTACGGACGAGAATTGCGACCACAGCGATGCTGGCGGCGAGGACTGCGGCACCGGCGGACGGGAGTTTTGCGACCATTCGGTCGATCTTGCTGGAGGCAGCGGGGGAAGCGGTGGTCCGGGGTGTTGAGCCGGAGAATGAAGAGCGAGAGGATGCGGCGTGGTCTCCGCGCCCGGAGACAGAGGCCGCTCAGGGCCTGCCGTGGCTGGGTCGCCGGCAAGGAGATCAGGAGACGCTGCGAGCCATCGAAGCATTGGTCCGTAGCCCGGATGCAATCATCCGGTACTTGGTGGTGCGAGAGTTGTTCCGGATGTCGGACGTTGCTACGAGTTGGTACTGGCGGCTGGTGGACGAGCGGATCGCAAGTGACAACGCACCGATCGTTCGGGTGGCGGTATGCGAGTCGCTGGCGCGGGTAGCTGGCAGCCAACCGGGTCGGGTAGCGGATGCGGCGCGGCGGTTGTGGGGGGTGCTTCCACGGGACCGGTCGAGGCGGTCCGATTTTCGCGACAAGCTGTTGGAGATCGTCATTTGGCTTCGATTGGAACGCAGCGACGCTTGGGCGCGGGAGGCTCTAAATGAATTAGTGAGGGCTCCGCTGGCCAATCCGGCGCTGTTTCACGCCGCGATATTGCGGTTGTGGCACAAGGCGCTACCGTCGCGGCTAGCCGAGGAGCGGGCGGTCATCGAAGATATTGTTGCTTTCGAGTTGGAGGCGATACGTCAGACTTGCCGCGTATTGGAGCAGGGGAAGCCGGCGGATGAAGGTCAGGACGGAAGCGAACTGAAGGACCTATATGACGTCATCCACGAGTCGGTTGCGCACGTCTACTTTTGTCTTTCGCGAGAACATAGTCGTGACGGCGACGCGACGGACGAGGCGCGGCGGGAGTTTTTTTGCAGGGTCGTACCGATTTTGGATGAGATTCTCGATTTCGGGCTGGATCGCGGTTTTGTGCTGGCGCCGACAGTTCATCACTTTATGGAGCTACTTGATGAGGTGGTGGAGTTTGAACCACGGCGGGCGGTGGTCATGGCGGCGCGGGCGGCACGGGCGGGTGAGAGCACGCAGTACAATGTCGACTCGCTGGCGATCGGGACTGTCGTGCAGCTTGTAGAGCGCATTCTGGCCGATCACAGGGGGGAAGTGCAAGATGGCGAGGCGCTGCAAGCGTTGATGGATCTGCTTGACGTGTTCGCGGCAACGGGATGGCCGGAGGCGATGCAACTGGTATGGCGGCTCGATGATCTGTTTCGTTGAGGCCGTGCTCATGTGGTTGAAGGGACGGCGCGACGAGGGAGCCGGGAGGGCGGTGAACGGCGGACGCGATAATTCGAATGGGCCATTTCGGAGGGCGGCGAAGGGAGGAGTGTGGTCGGGTGGGTGAATCAGGCGGCCCAGCCGGCGGAGAGGATCTCTGCGTGCTCAAGCACCGTCGGGGTCGCCGACTCTTGCTTGTCGGGCGGGTAGCCGTGTTTGCGCAGCACGCGCTTGACGAGGCGACGGAGGTTGGCACGGACGTTTTCGCGGAGCGTCCAGTCGATGGTGACGTTGCGCCGCAAGGTCTCGACCAGTTCGCGGGCGGTGTCGCGTAGGGTGTCGTCGCGGAGCACCTGCACGGCGCTGTCGTTGACTCCGAGCGCGTCGTAGAACGCGAGTTCGTCGTCGGACAGCGCGAGACGCTCGCCGCGGGCGTTCGCCTCACGCATCTCGCGGGCGAGGCAGATCAGCTCCTCGATCACCTGTGCTGCCTCGACAGCGCGGTTCTGGTAGCGGCGGATCGTGTGCTCCAGCATCTCGGCGAACGAGCGCGCCTGCACGACGTTCTTCCGCCTCCGGGTCGCCAGCTCGCCCCTCAGCAATTTCTGCAGCAACTCGACGGCGAGGTTCCTGTGGCCCATGCCGCGTACTTCACGCAGGAAGTCCTCGGACAGGATCGACATGTCCGGCTTCTTCAGTCCGGCGGCGGCGAAGATGTCCGCGACGCCGGCGGGGGCCACGGCCCGGGAGACGATCTGCCGCACCGCGTGGTCCAGCTCCTCGTCAGACTTCGCGTCGGGCCGACGCGTTTCGAGAGCGCCGCGCGGACATGCTGGAACAGGGACACGTCGTCGCGAATGCGGATCGTCTCGGGATGCGGCACGGCCAATGCGAACGCCTGCGACAGCTCCCGCACGGCCCGCAGGCTGCGGGCCTTGCCGTCGTCTTGGGCAAGGACGTGCTCAATCGCCGCCGGCAGGAGCTGGAGCTGCTCGGCCGGGGAGCCGTCCGCCCACGCGGACCGGTCGAAGCCATGGAACAGGCCGCAGCAGACCTCGTACTTCTGCAGCATGGCCGGACGGCCCGCTCCTTGTCCAGCGCGGTCTCGCCCGTGCCGCCGCTCTCGGTGTAGGTGGCCAGCGCCCGCTTCAGCTCGTGGGCGAGGCCCAGGTAGTCGACGACGAGGCCGCCCGGCTTGTCGCGGAACACCCGGTTGACTCGGGCGATGGCCTGCATCAGGCCGTGGCCGCGCATCGGTTTGTCCACGTACATCGTGTGCAGGCTCGGCGCGTCGAAGCCGGTCAGCCACATGTCGCGCACGAGCACCATGCGGAACGGATCGGCGGGGTCGCGGAACCGTTTTGCCAGCGCCTCGCGGCGGGCCTTGTTGCCGATGTGCGGCTGCCAGTCGGGCGGGGCCGACGCCCTGCCGGTCATCACGACCTTCAGCGCGCCGCGGCTGTCGTCGTCGTCGCACCATTGCGGGCGCAGGCGGACCAGCTCGCGGTAGAGGTCGATGCAGATGCGCCGGCTCATGCAGACCACCATCGCCTTGCCGTCCATCGCCTCCCGGCGGTGCTCGAAGTGCTCGACGATGTCGCGGGCGACCAGCGCGACGCGCTTCTCCGCCCCGACAATCGCTTCGAGCTGCGCCCACTTCGTCTTCAGCTTCTCGCGGCGGTCGACCTCCTCGCCCTCGGTCACTTCCTCGAAGCCGGCATCGATCGCCGGCTTCTCGGTCTCGTCGAGAGCCAGCTTCGCCAGACGGCTCTCGTAGTAGATCGGCACCGTCGCCCCGTCCCCGACCGCCCGCTGGATGTCGTAGACGCTGATGTGGTCGCCGAACACGGCGCGGGTGCTGGCGTCGGGCAGCTCGATGGGCGTGCCGGTGAAGCCGATGAACGAGGCGTTGGGCAGCGCGTCCCGCATGTGGCGGGCGTAGCCGTCGATGAAGTCGTACTGGCTGCGGTGCGCCTCGTCGGCGGTCACCACGATGTTGCGCCGGCTCGACAGCAGCGGATGCCGGTCGCCGGGCTGCTTCCTGCGAGGGGTAACCCCTCGCGCTCCCCCGCGGCGGGCGCGTCGGGGAAGAACTTCTGGATCTCCGCCTGTAGGTCTGAAGCTGGTGGAAGGCCGACCAGATGGTGGCGTTCTCGTCGGCGGGGGTTCTTCAGCTCGATGACGGCGAGCGGCAGGCCGTTGACGAACAGCACGATGTCGTGCCGCCGTTCGTGCGACGACGGTGAACTGGTTGACCGCGAGCCAATCGAAGTTCCCCGGCTCTCCGAAGTCGAGCACGCGAACCTGAGCGCCGCGGACCCGGCCCTCCGTGTCGACATGCTCCACCGTCACCCCGGCGACGAGCATCCGGTGGAAGTCGCGGTTCCGGGCCTCCAGCGTCGCCCCGGCCGAGCGGGTCAGGCGGCGCAAAGCGTCTTCGACCGCGGCGTCGGGAAGATCCGGATTGAGCCGGGCGAGCGCGGACGCCGCGAAGCGCTTTGATGACGGCCCATCCCGGCACCGAAAGGGCAGCGCCACGCCTTGGTGATGGGCGGCGGCCGGGGCCGACCAGCTTCAGCATTCGAGCAGCGTCCCGCCGTGCAGCGATTCGAGAAACTCGGTGTAGGGCATCACGTCGATGCTGCCGACGCGTCGGCGGTCGTTCTCGGCGGTGACGACGATCGCCCGGCGCGGGGCGAACTCCTCCACGAAGGCGGTCATCGGGCGCAGGTCGCCGCCGCGCACGCGGGCCTTCGCCTCGACCGCGACCTCGCCCCCGTTCAGTACGAAGTCCACCTCCAGCCCGCTCTTGGTCCGCCAGAACTCGACGGGCCACGACTGCTCCCGGTAGCCGCGGGCGGCGATGATCTCGAGCAGGAGGAAGTGCTCGAACGCCCGGCCGAACTCCGTGCCCGCGGCGTCCGTGAGGACCCTGCGGCAGACGTGGCCGGCCACGCCCACGTCGAACAGATAGAACCTCGGCGCGGCGGAGATGCTCTGGCGGCCGGGGCGGCGGTGGAAGGGGCGGATCAGATAGCCGACCAGCGTGTCCTGCAGTATCTCGAAGTACGTGCGCACGGTCTTGGCGTCGACGCCGCAGTCGCGGGCGATGGACGCGTAGTTCAGCAGCTCGCCGTGACAGAAGCGCAGCGCCTCGAAGAACCGGGTGAAGGCGGCGGCGTTGCGGGTGAGCGCCTCGTTGAAAACCTCTTGCGTCAGATAGTCCCGCACGTAGGCGGCCAGCGACCGCCGGTACTGCGGCCGGGTGTAGACGCCTGGCAGCAGGCCGCGGTTCAGGGCGCGCAGCAGGTCGAAGTCGGGTATCTCCCGCCAGGTGAGCGGGAACATCTCGAAGCGCCAGGCGCGCCCGCCGAGCAGGTTGACGCCGGCGCGCTTGAGCTTCCGGGCGCTCGATCCGCACAGCACGAAGGACAGGCGGCGGGACTCGATCAACCGGTGCACCTCGTCGAGGA
This sequence comes from Vicinamibacterales bacterium, assembly GCA_965204675.1. Classification (GTDB taxonomy): domain Bacteria; phylum Acidobacteriota; class Vicinamibacteria; order Vicinamibacterales; family UBA8438; genus JAJEEA01. The sequence goes on along the minus strand of OZ242003.1, from coordinate 825,282 downwards.
GCCCCGGCGCCTTCTGGATTTCGTCGATGACGACCGGGTGCGCGAGGACCTCCGGCGCGGTCGCTTCCAGTTGCTCGCCGAGCCGGGACGGGCGCGCGCTCAGGGCGAGCCGGGCGTCGAAGTCCAGCAGGTCGATGTGCAGGCCGGACGGAAACCGCTCGCGGAGGAAGGTCGACTTCCCGGTTTGCCGGGCGCCCCACAGAAAGGCGGACTGGCCCGTCGGCAAGTCCATGGCGAGGGTTCTGGCGAAACTCATCCGGGAGCTGGCTCCTGATTGGCTCGACCAATCAGGAACAATATTCCTGATCGGTCGCCCGGTCAAGCCGCCCAGGGGCGGCGCGGCCGGTCCGAGCCATCGGCGGCATGGCGCGCGGCTCCGATCTGCGCTCTCGCAAGTCTCCGGGCGCATGCTACGGTTGGGCAGCCTGCCGGCACCGCGGGCCGCACGGGTGGGCGGTGGTTCCCCGGGACGAGTCCACGCTCCGCGGGCCGGGAACGGCGGTCGGCAGGAGGAGCCACACACGCCATGGCGGAACTCAAGACCAAGAAGAACACCGCGGACGTCGGGGCCTTCCTCGACGGCATCGAGAACGAGAAGCGCCGGGACGACTGCCGGGCGGTTGTCGCGCTGATGGCCGAGGTCACCGGCGAGCCGCCCGCGATGTGGGGCGACAGCATCATCGGCTTCGGCAGCTTCCACTACAAGTACCCCACCGGCCGCGAGGGCGACTGGCTGGCGACCGGGGTCTCGCCGCGCAAGCAGAACCTGACGATCTACGTCATGACGGGCTTCCCGCGGCACGAAGCGCTCATGAAGAAGCTCGGCCGCTACAAGACCGGGAAGTCGTGCCTCTACGTCAAGAAGATCGAGGACGTGGACATCGGCGTGCTGCGCGAGCTGGTCCGCGAGTCGTACGAACGGGTGTCGAAGGGCGAGTACGGCTGGTGAGGCAGCACACGCTCAGGGCTACCGCCCCAAGGCTGTTCTCGACAGTCGGCTGGAGCAGCCGCCACCAAAAAGCGGAGTTGCCGCGAACGGCGCTCGCGCGGATGGGCATTTCGCGGTCGACTTCTCGCGGCTTCAAGCCGCCACCGTACATCGGCGTCACCAGCGTGCAACGGCTCCAAGTCACGCCACCCAACCGGTGGACAGGACCTCTGCCTGCTCCAGCACCGTCCGTGTCGCGGACTCCTGCTTGTCCGGCGGGTAGCCGTGCTTTCGCAGAACGCGCTTGACGAGGCGGCGCAGGTTGGCGCGGACATTCTCGCGGAGCGTCCAGTCGATGGTGACGTTGCCCCGCACGGTCTCGACCAGCTCGCGGGCGATTTCGCGTAGCGTCTCGTCGCCGAGCACCTGCACGGCGCTGTCGTTGACGCCGAGGGCGTCGTAGAACGCGAGCTCGTCGTCCGACAGCCCGAGGCGGTCGCCGCGGGCGTTCGCCTCGCGCATCTCGCGGGCGAGGCCGATCAGCTCCTCGATCACCTGGGCCGCCTCGACCGCGCGGTTCTGGTAGCGGCGGATGGTCTGCTCCACCATCTCGGCGAACGAGCGGGCCTGCACAACATTCTTCCGCCTCCGGGTTGCCAACTCGCCCTTCAACAACCTCTCCAGCAGCTCGACGGCGAGGTTCCTCCGGCCCATGCCGCGCACCTCATGCAGGAACTCCTCGGACAGGATCGACACGTCCGGCTTCTTCAGCCCGGCCGCGGCGAAGATGTCCACGACGCCGTCCGGGGCCACGGCCCGGGAGACGATCTGGCGCACCGCGTGATCCAGCTCCTCGTCGGACCTCGCGTCGGGGCCGACGCGCTTCGAGAGCGCCGCCCGGACGTGCTGGAACAGGGACACGTCGTCGCGAACGCGGACCGTCTCGGGGTGCGGCACCGCCAGCGCGAACGCCTGCGACAGCTCCCGCACGGCCCGCAGGCAACGGACCTTGCCGTCCTCCTGGGCGAGGACATGCTCCAGCGCCGCCGGCAGGAGCTGGAGCCGCTCGGCGGGTGAGCCGGCGGTCCACGCCGACCGGTCGAAGCCGTGGAACAGGGCGCAGCAGACCTCGTACTTCTCCAGCATCGCACGGACCGCCCGCTCCTTGTCCAGCGCGGTCTCGCCCGTGCCCCCGCTCTCGGTGTAGGTGGCCAGCGCCCGCTTCAGCTCGTGGGCGAGGCCCAGGTAGTCGACGACGAGCCCGCCGGGCTTGTCCCGGAACACCCGGTTGACCCGCGCGATGGCCTGCATCAGCCCGTGGCCGCGCATCGGCTTGTCGACGTACATCGTGTGCAGGCTCGGCGCGTCGAATCCGGTCAGCCACATGTCGCGCACGAGCACCATGCGGAGCGGATCGGCCGGGTCGCGGAACCGTTTCGCCAGCGCCTCGCGACGGGCCTTGTTGCCGATGTGGCGCTGCCAGTCGGGCGGGTCGGACGCCTTGCCGGTCATCACGACCTTCAGCGCGCCGCGGCTGTCGTCGTCGTCGCGCCATTCCGGGCGCAGGCGGACGAGCTCGCGGTACAGGTCGATGCAGATGCGCCGGCTCATGCAGACCACCATCGCCTTGCCGTCCATCGCTTCTTGGCGGTGCTCGAAGTGCTCCACGATGTCGCGGGCGACCAGCGCGACGCGCTTCTCGGCGCCCACGATCGCCTCGAGTTGCGCCCACTTCGTCTTCAGCTTCTCGCGGCGGTCGACCTCCTCGCCTTCGGTCACTTCGTCGAAGCCGGCATCGATCGCCGGCTTCTCGGTCTCGTCGAGAGCCAGCTTCGCCAGCCGGCTCTCGTAGTAGATCGGCACGGTCGCCCCGTCCTCGACCGCCCGCTGGATGTCGTAGACGCTGATGTGGTCGCCGAACACGGCGCGGGTGCTGGCGTCGGCCAGCTCGATGGGCGTGCCGGTGAAGCCGATGAACGAGGCGTTGGGCAGCGCGTCCCGCATGTGGCGGGCGTAGCCGTCGATGAAGTCGTACTGGCTGCGGTGCGCCTCGTCGGCGATCACCACGATGTTGCGCCGGCTCGACAGCAGCGGATGCCGGTCGCCGGGCTGTTTCCTGCGAGGGGTGGCCCCCTCGCGCTCCCCGGCCGCCGGCGCGTCGGGGAAGAACTTCTGGATCGTCGTGAACACCACGTTACCCGACGCGACCGCGAGTTTCGCCCGCAGGTCGGCGCGGCTCTCCGCCTGGACCGGCGGCAGCCCGATCAGGTCGACGCAGCGCGAGAAGGTGGTGAACAGTTGGTCGTCGAGGTCGTTGCGGTCCGTCAGCACGACGACGGTGGGATTCTCCATCGCCAGGTCGCGCATGATGCAGCCGGCGTAGAACGCCATCGTCAGGCTCTTGCCCGACCCCTGGGTGTGCCAGACCACGCCGATCCGCCGGTCGCCTCGGGCGCCGGTCGGCTGGCGGCGTGACTCGTAGCGGCCGGCGGGGTCGTGCTCGGCCACCGCCTGCTGCAATGCTGCCGCCCGCAATGTCTCGGCGACGGCGATCTGTACCGCGTGGAACTGGTGGTACCCGGCCATCTTCTTGACCAGGGCGCCGCTGCCGTCGTCCTCGAAGACGATGAAGTCGCGGACCAGCGCTAGCAGCCGGCGCCGGTTGAAGACGCCTTCGAGTAGCACCTGGAGCTGCGGCAGGCTCGGGTCGGCCAGCGTCTCGCCCGCAATCGTGCGCCACGGCTTGAACCACTCCCGCCCCGCCGTCAGCGCGCCGATGCGCGCCTCCAGTCCGTCCGACACGACGAGCGCAGCGTTGAACGCGAACAGCGACGGGATCTCCGCTTTGTAGGTCTGAAGCTGCTGGAACGCCGACCGGATGGTCGCGTTCTCGTCGGCGGGGTTCTTCAGCTCGATGACCGCGAGCGGCAGGCCGTTGACGAACAGCACGATGTCGGGCCGCCGTTCGTGCTTGTTCTCGACCACCGTGAACTGGTTGACGGCAAGCCAGTCGTTGTTGTCGGGGTCGTCGAAGTCGAGCACCCGGATCTTGTCGCCGCGAACACGGCCGTCCGTGTCGGGGTACTCCACGTCGAGGGCCGCGACGGCCATCCGATGGAAGTCGCGGTTGCGGGCCTCCAGCGTCGCCCCGGCCGGCCGGGTGAGTCGGCGCAGGGCGTCGTCGAGCGCATCGTCAGGCCGGTTCGGATTGAGCCGGGCGAGCGCGGAGCGCAGGCGGCCGTTCAGCACGACCTCGCCGTAGTCGGCGCGTTCCGCCGCCAGCGTGTCGGGTGCGATGTCCGGGCCGTGGAGGACGGTCCAGCCGAGCGACGTCAACCAGTCGAGGGCGACGGCCTCCACCGTGGATTCAGATACGGACCCACCGCTCACGCCGCCAACTCCTCACGCGCTCCCTCTCGGTCCGACCACGGGATGGGTCGCACGTCATAGCTGCGCATGGCGCCCAGCACACTCGCCGAGACCGGCCGTTCTGAGTCGTTCAGAATCGCATAGGCGCGGGAGTCGGGAGCACGCACCTCCCGAGTGTCGATCCAGGAGAACGCCACCGACTGCGCGGTGTCACGACCAGGGCGATTGATGGCGCGCAGCACGCGCTCCGGCTGGTCTTTCGACTTGGGTATCACGAAGTCGAACCGGTGGTCATAGCCGCTCTTGCCGGCGAATTTCGCGTTGGGCGTGTATCGGATCTCGGCGAGATCCAGCCAGGCCACCACGTCCTCGTGGAACACGGGCTGGCGACCGCCCGACGACGCCAGGTAGAAGAGATCGTTCACGGCGAGCATTGCCTGGATCAGATTGTGCTTTCGCAGCGCGAAGTTGTCGCTCGACGCCCGCACCTCGAGGGCCGTGTTGTTGATCTGCACCCCGAAGCCGCTGAGCGTCGTGTCGAGCAAGGTCCGCCGCCGCTCGCCGTCGATTCTGCAGCCGGACTGTTCCAGATCCTCGATGATGTAGCCGTCGTCCGTCAGCACGAACCCCCCGTCGGCGCGCTTGGCGTAGAGCTGGAGGCAGTCGTTGTGGCGATCCAGGTACGGTGTGGTGATTTCGATCCACTCATCGACCTGGCGCAGGGTCGTCTTGTCACGCAGCCAGGTCCGGTACTGATCCAGCAACGCCGACACTTCCCCGATCATGTGAACAACCCCCGTCGAATGACCGGTGACTCGACGACACGGCAGAACTGCATGAAATCTTGAAGGGTCCGCCACGGATCCTCCAAATCGGTGAACCGATCCGTCGGCGGAGCGTACGCCCACCTATCGCCGAAGCCCTCGCGGTAGAGGTGAAGATGCGGCGAACCGATCTCCTCCCCATCCGGGTTGCGATTCGGCCTGGCGCCCAGGTCCAGTCGCACAAGAACTACGGTCTGCCGCCCGCGGTTCTGGTACGTGTTCTTGGCGAGATCGATCCGTGACCGTCGCAGGTCCAGAAGGAATGGCTCACGTCGGTCTGTCGAGACCAGCGAAATCGTGATTGCTCCGCCCAAGTCGGGATAGCGCCACTCCTCCTCGCCAACCCGGCGCTTCTCCAACGCGATGAGCGCGTCCGCTTCCGCCTGGGTGAGACCCGAATCAGCCATCGTCACGCTCGTCGCGAAGGACGCCTTCAACGTGTGGATTCAGCAACCTCCACCGCTGGCCCGTGCGCTCGAGATCGCCCGCCAGCACGACCAGTGCGCGATCCCTGTGGGCCTGAACCGCCCGCTCGTAGTCCGCCTGTTCCAGAACCGCCACGACCGACTGCCGTTGGCCGTCGATCTTGGCCTGCAGACTGATGGTTCCGTCGTCGCCCGCCTCTCCGCGCTTCAGGCGTCGAATGAAGCCGTGGAGTCGCACGTCCGGCCGCGGCGCACGGTCACGGAGCGAGCGCGCCGCTTCGCGCAGCAGCGCCGCATCCGCCCGGCCGAAACGGGCGACGGTTCCGGTTGCCACAACCGGCCGAGTCCGAGCCCACGAGACGCCCACGTCCAGCGTCGGAAACGGTTCGATGATCCGGACCAGGGCCTCGCACAGATTGGCGCTCACGCCGCTGGCCACCGTCTTCTCGAACGCCCCGTCATCGCCGGCGGCCGCCTGTTCCGTCGCCTGACGCGCCGCGATGACGGCCTCGACCAGCCGCCGCGTCATCCGGCGTTCGATCGGCGCGTTCCGATCATCCGGGTCCGGGAACAACGCCGGCATCGGCGGCGGCACGACCGGTGTCAGCAACGTCACCACGAAGCTGCCCTGGTCCGTCTGCCCAAGCCGCATCTGCCTCAGCAGGTCCGCCGCCTCCCGGTTTGCCCCGGCTCGGTAGACCGGCTGCGGCTCGCGAAGCGAGCACGCCGCCGACAGCACGAGATCGCGGGCGCCGCCGATGAGGTCCACGCCGTCGTTCAACGTTACGCTGCCGTCGTCGCTCTCCGCGGCGCGGACGCGGACCACGTCCCGGTCCGCCGTCGTCAAAGAGCGATAGACGCTCAACTCGTCCTGCCCGCTGACACCGGCGAACGTGTCGATCAGCGTCGCCACGACGCTCGCGTAGTCGCCCAGGCGTTCCGTCCGCGGAACGATGATCTCGGGGCGCGACTCACCGACGTAGACGTCCGAGTGCTCGCGATACGGCTCGTCCCGCCGCCAACCGGCCGCGCGGGCGTACGCCGACAGCGCGGCCGGCGAAACCGCCGACAGCGCACCCCGGTCGCGAATGCTGACTCGCATCAGATGTCTCCGCTGCGCGATCGTTCCATGAGGGTCTGGAGCGTCGCCACGTCGAACACGTTGCCTTCCGGAATGCGAACCGTGATGGTCTCCCGGCTCACGACCTCTTCATGCCCTTGTTGCAGGCTCATCCAGTAGGCCCGCCGCCGCAGAGTGAGCTCCTCCCCCGAAACCGTCATCCACTGCGCCTCGTCATGCGGCAGGTCCAGCACCACGAGCAACCGCGGCGTCTGCGTTTCGACGCGGAGGTCGTTGTAGTTCTTGATTCTCAATCGAAACGGTCGGAATCCGTCCTGCGGTTCGGCGAGATCGGCCGTGGCCTTCAGTTGCAGGTCGAGGGCCGGACGACGCGGCCCGCCCGCCATGATCCGCACATCCACGCTGTCCCGGTCGGGCTCCGGCACCGCAGTCGAGAAACCCGCGCGCGCCGCCAGGGCCTTGACGTACGCCAGAGACAACCCCTCCTTCTGGTCCGGGCCGGTGAGCAGCGTCGCCGTCATGCGATTGCTCCGACGAGCTTCTCGGCGTCGCGCACCCGCATCTCTCCCGAGATCAGCTTCGGCAGCAACGCGTCGCGACAGTTCGCCAGGACGCAGCGCTCGTCTACGGCCGCCCTCGCTCGCCCAAGCAGCAACTGGGCGGCGTGCCCGAACTCCACGCCGATCGCCTCGGGCGGCGACGGCATCGAGAACCCAGATAGCGCCGAAGCCGACACACGCTGACGCCCGCTCGTCCCACTCATGTTCTGAATCGCGAACTCCCGGAATCGGGCGGTACGCGCCAAGAGGTATGCGAACTCGCTCGGCAGTGGGCTCCTGGGCTTCATGACGATGTACTCTGTCGACCCCCACCCGATCTCGTCGTCTTGCAGGAAGTCAACGTAGGCGGTTTTTCCGTTCTCCAGACATGGCGTAATCCGCGCCACCAGCGTGTCCCCGTTGGCGAACCGCATCCCGGAGCCGAACGACCGCCGGACGACGGAATCGGGTGCATGACCAAGCGTCGGCATGTTCGCCATGTCGAGATACGGTGCGACGTCCCCCTTTCGCAATGGCCTTGACGGGTTGAGGTCCATCAACTCGGGCAGCGGTACCAATGGCCAACCCTCCGGTATCGTGCCCACTTCGGAATCCACGAGCCGGTCGGGGAACAGGTCGGCGACCTCCTTCGGCAGCCCGGTGTCGCGGCCTTCCATCTTGGCCCGCACCGGGTCGAAATCGACGAACCAGGACCGGAACAATGCCTGCGCCATCGCCTCCAGCGTCGCCTTCATCCGACGGTTCAGCTCGATCTTGTCGTCTAGCGTGCCGAGGATGTGCGCGATGACGCGTTGGTCACGGGGCGGTGGAATGGGTAGCAGAAACTCCGGAATGTCAACGCACTTCAGGCTGTCGAAGACGGCGCCGACGTTAAGGTACTTGCCGATCTGATTCCACCATTCTGGACTCCGTACGAGCCAGCGCAGAAACGGCTTCAGGATCTTCTCGCCGTCAGCTCGCAGCAGGACAAGGTTCTGGCCGAGCGCGAACTCGAATGATCTCGCCGAGACAAATCCGGTGTCTCCGGGATTGCACCGACGGGAGAGCACGACGTCGAATGGCCGCGGGTTGGCTTTCCGTGTCCATTCACGAAAATGTTCTTGCGCTATACGGCGAGCGCCATCCAGATCGACTCGGCCGTCCTTGATCTGTGGGATCCCTGCGTAGGGGTAGCCATCGTCTGAGGCCGGGGGAGTACGGTGTTCGCAGTCGATAAGCGAGATACCAGCGTCGCGAAGGGACATCACCGGCCAGTCGGTCGAGTGCGAGCTGGCGTTCTCTGGCAACGGAACCCGCTGTCTTGCCACGATCTCTCGGAACTGTTCGCCGATTCGCTTGACGTCCACGACATCCACGGCGTACGGCAGATCCGAGTCCTCGAACGCGGATTCCAGCGCGACGAGGCTGCGTGCCGGGATCTCGCCGTCACCCTCCAGAGCGAGATCGAGGTCGGACGAGTCCTTCGTGGCCCACGTGGCGCGGCTCCCAAAGGCCCAGACCCTCACGCCGTCCGGCAGATGTCGAGCCAGCACGTCGTGGACGATGCGCAGGTGGTCGGCGCGGATGTCAATCGGAGTCGTCAAGGGACTCGTTCCTCTGCTGAAGCTGATCCCTGAGGAATCTGGTCTCCCGGAGGAAATCCGGCAGGCTCTCGAAGGCCATCTGCGTCTTGCCTGCGTTGTAGGTGTGACTGGTCGTGCCTCGCAGCTTCCGGTACTGGTCCCAGGTGGACACTTCGGATTGCACCAGCCCGCGCCGGAAGGCTTCACGCATGATGGCCTTGAAGCTCATCTCGTCGAGCTGGGCGGGATTCGCGGGAACGGCAAGCCACAGCGCCGTCAGATGGCTGTGTCAACCCGCGGCAGACACGGCCACGACGGCGGTGGTGCAGCGCGGCGCCGGTACGGGTTCGCGGTGTTCGCGCAGGCTCTCGATGTGGAAGGCGATGGCCGCACGCATCTCGGCGATCACCTCGTCCCGGGTGGCGCCCGTTGCGACGCAGCCGGGCAGGTCCGGCGCGAAGGCCGAGAAGTTCCGCGGTGTCTGTTCGATGACGATGGCATACTCCATGGCTTGCTCCGTGCTTCCTCACTCGTCGCCTCGGAACCCCAGCATCTTCAGGTTCTCGGCGATCGCCGCATCCAGCCGGGCCCCCTCGGCCTGCTGCGCCTGCAGCTCCGCCGCCAGCCGCCCCATCTTCTCGTCGAACGGCTCTCCGTCGTCCGGCTGCGGTTCCGCGCCGACGTAGCGCCCCGGCGTCAACACGTGCCCGTGCCGGCGCACCTCGTCGAGCGGGGTGCTCTTGCAGAAGCCGGCGAGGTCTTCGTAGACGGCTGCACCGTCGCGCCACGCGTGGTAGGCGCCGGCGATGCGCGCGATGTCGTCGTCGGTCAGCTCGCGATGGGTGCGGTCGACCATCCGTCCGAGCTTGCGGGCGTCGATGAACAGGACCTCGCCGCGGCGCGGTCGGCGGCGGGCCAGGAACCAGAGGCAGGCGGGAATCTGGGTCGAGTAGAAGAGCTGGCCCGGCAGGGCGACCATGCAGTCCACCAGGTCCGCCTCGATCAGGTTCTTCCGAATCTCGCCCTCGCCCGACTGGCTCGACGACATCGACCCGTTGGCGAGCACGAACCCCGCGACGCCGGCCGGCGCGAGGTGGTGCACCATGTGCTGCACCCAGGCGAAGTTGGCGTTGCCCTTCGGCGGCACGCCGTAGCGCCAGCGCTTGTCGTCGGCCAGGCGCTCGCCGCCCCAGTCCGACACGTTGAACGGGGGGTTTGCGAGGATGAAGTCGGCCTTCAGGTCCGGGTGCCGGTCGTTGTGGAAGCTGTCGCCGTGGCCGATCTGCCCCTCGATGCCGCGGATGGCGAGGTTCATCTTGGCCAGCCGCCACGTCGTGTAGTTCGACTCCTGGCCGTAGATGCTGATGTCGGCCCGGGCATTGCCGCCGTTCCCGTTGCCGTTGGCGTGGGCGCGGATGAACGCGACCGACTGCACGAACATGCCCGACGAGCCGCAGCAGGGGTCGTAGACCCGGCCGCGGTACGGCTCGAGCATCTCGACGAGCACCTTGACGACGCAGCGCGGGGTGTAGAATTCGCCGCCCTTCTTGCCCTCGGCGCTCGCGAACTGCGAGAGGAAGTACTCGTAGACGCGGCCGAGCACGTCGCGCGAGCGGGCGTCCTCGTCGCCCACCTGGATGTTGCTGATCAGGTCGATCAACTGCCCGAGCCGGCGCTTGTCGAGCGCAGGCCGCGCATAGTCGCGCGGCAGCACGTCCTTCAGCGCGGGGTTGTCGCGCTCGATCGCGGCCATCGCCTGATCGACGGTCAGGCCGACGGTCACCTGCCTCGCCTGGGCCTTCAGGTGCGTCCAGCGGGCCTCCGGCGGCACCCAGAAGATGTTCTCGGCGGTGTACTCGTCGCGGTCCTCGGCGGCGTCTTCCCCGAACTCGGCCAGCACTGCGGCGTGGCGCTCCTCGAAGGCGTCCGAGATGTACTTCAGGAAGATCAGGCCGAGCACGACATGCTTGTACTCGGCGGCGTCCATCGAGCCCCGCAGGGCGTCGGCCATCGCCCACAGCTCGGCTTCGTGGCCGACGGTGGCCCCGTTCGGCGTCGCCCCCGCCTCGCCTGCCCGCTTCCCCGACCGCCGTCGCGCCATGTCGTGACCTCCGTCGCACGCACCCGGACGGGAGCCGCCATCCGGTTCCGTCATCCGATAGCGTACAACCGGCGGGCGGCCGGTCTCAATGGCACGGGCCGGCGGGCGGCCGGCGGCTGCGGTGCGTCGGCAGCGACGGCAACCGGAGGTCCGAGGACTCCCGTCGGTGATGCCCGTCGCCGGACGGGCAGGCTCTGGAAACCCGTGGGTGCCGCTCGCGGCAGGGAGGTGCTTGATGCTCACGTATTGAGCACAACGGCCGTTGACGATCGCTTTCGGCCGGAAAGTGATCGTCAACGGTGAGCGTGCTGCGACTACGGGGCTTCCCGAACAGCTCGGTCGGGGCCGTCCTGGGACCGCCATGCGCAGGCCTTGGCCTGCGCATCATCTTCCGTCCGTCGAGCTCTGCTTCACACTGCTCTTCACATCCGGTACACTGCTCTGAGCAACCCTTGGTCGGAGGACAGATCGACTTGGCGCACGCGACTGAGACTCCCTTGAAGGGGCCCCCGCCGGCCGAGATTCCATTGGACGCGGCACCGTTGGTGCGCGTCATCGCGCAGGTGCGCTATCCGCTCATCGCGTCTGTGGAGAGCCGCAGCTTCATCGGCCCCTTCCAGGAGGCGATTCGCAACGACTATCCGACGCTGAGGCCGGAGGAGAGCCGCAGCGTTGTGCTAGGACCGGAGGGCCCGCTCAGCACGCGGTCCGACGTGTCGTGGCGGTTCAGTGACGAGAGCGGGGCCTGGCGGGTGACGCTCGCGCCGGATTTCCTCGCGATCGAGACGTGGCGGTACACGAGTCGCGACGACTTCCTCAACCGGTTCCGCCGAGTACTGACCGAGCTCCACGAGCACGTCAACCCACGGACTGTCGATCGCCTCGGCGTTCGGTACATCGACAGGATCCTCGGCGAGGACCTCCGTGCCTTGCCGCAGCTCGTGCGGCCCGAGGTGGCTGGAATCCTGGCGACGCCCCTGGCCGAGGACGCGCACGAACTGGTTTCCCAAACCCTGTTCCGGCTGCCCGGGAGCAACGGCCAACTCAGGGCGCGGTGGGGACGCGTGCCCGCGCGCAGTACGGTTGACCCGGCCGCGGTCGATCCCGTCGACGAGCCGAGCTGGATTCTCGACATCGATGCCTTCCTGCAGGAATCCGGCGCATTCGATGTGGAGTCGATCGGTTCACGCGCGAGGACGCTCGCCGAACGCATCTACAGCTTCTTCCGCTGGGTCGTCACCGACGAATTCCATCGCCGCTACGGAGGAGTGTCGTGAACCTGCAGTACTCGTCCAAGGCCTCCCGCGCCGCGCGGCGGGGGGCGGACACGAGCGCATCCACCGGATACGGGCTTCGCGGGTCGCTGGCGCCCATCGCGGTCATCATTGCGGCTTGGCAACCGCTGGCCGACGGCACTTCGTCCACTGCTTCGATGGGCGTGTGGCCGGAACCGTTCGCGTGGGACGGCCAACGGACAGCGGGTCGTGATTCCTGGACTGCGCCTGCGGAGACGGACCGAAACACGGCGACTGCGTCGGATGTCACGAGCCGCGCGGTCTCGGAGTTGCGCCGCATTTCGGGCTTGACGTGGGAACAGCTCGGGCAGCTCTTCGGGGTATCGCGGCGCAGCGTGCATTTCTGGGCCAGCGGCAGAGCGATGAATGCAGCGAACGAGCAGCACCTCCTCAAGGTGCTCGACGTCATGCGGCAAGCCGACCGAGGAGACGCCAGGAGCAACCGCGCCGCGCTGCTCATGGTGTCCGAGGGGCACGCGCCCTTCGACCTCTTGATGTCGCGGGCGTTCGATGAGGCGAGTGGGCGGCTCGGTCGCCGACAGCGCGGTCGGCGTGTCGAGTTGGGCGGGCTCGATGCGCAGGCCCGGGCCGAGCGCACACCGCCGTCGCCCGAGAACCTGATCGGCGCGATGAACGACCAGGTCCATCGGGATGCTGGAAGCAGTCGCGCCGTCGGCGCCACGAGGAACATGCGGCGTGAATCGAAAGGATGAGGCTCATCCACCCGCTGTCGCTCGCATCGACGAGGCGCACCGGGTTCGCGTCGACGAAGCGCTGGGGTCGTGGCGGCAGGGCGACTGTGTGCTGGGCGACCAGGTGTTCCTGTTCCGGTTGAACCCCCGTGCGCCGATATCGGAGGCGGCCGCGGTCGCGGCCTTGGACGGCGCAGACGCCGCCGAGACCCAGGTGCACGGACTCGCCGTCGTGACGCAGACGTGCGATATCGTCCGGGCCTGCGGAAGCCGGCCATTCGTCCATGTCTGCCCGCTGGTGGCGGTCGACGCCGACCGGCTCGCGGAGATCCGACGTGGGCGCAGACCCAACTACGCGTTCCTTCCCGGAACTGCACCCCAAGGTCTCGTTGCCGACCTCGATCGCGTGATGACCGTGGAGAAGGCGGTCGTGGCCGACTGGAGCCGCGTCGCGGGCACACATGACGACGGGGAGGCCCGAACTCTCCGGCTTGCACTGACCCGCAACCGAAGCCGCGTGGCGTTTCCCGATGACTTCGTGCGGTTGGCGTCGGGCCTGACGCGCCGGATGTCGAGAAAGCACGATGCGCAGAGCGACGAGGGGCGCGCGCTTCGCGCGTTGCGCGAGATTCGAGTGCGGGCCGAGCCCTCCTGGCGCGATGGTGAAGTGGCTCTGCTGTTCCTGTTCGTTCGCGACGATACGGCGCCGACCTTTGGCGGGCAGACCTGGGACAACTACCTGGACCTGTGGCTGCAGCGTGTCCGGCCTGAGGGCCGCTTCACACGCGTCGACGGGGTGGTTCAGACGCTCGATGACCTGACCGGTCGCGAGTACGTCGAGAGCGACCCGCTCGACCTCGATCACCTGTCGCCCGGCTCGGGACGCGAGCCGGGCGTCTGAGCGGTCCGATTCCTCGCATGATGGGAGCCGCCGGACCGACCACACGAAGTCGAACGAAACCGGTCCAGATGTCGCGAAGGCGGTCGCCGAGCCGCGGTGAGAGACCCGGCCGCGCGGGCCCCGAGCGCGCGAAGGGAGTGTGCCGTGAGAGCCGTCAAGATCGGTGGCATCGTGCTCGTCGGCTACGTGCTGGTCGTCGTGGCCTTCGAGTCGCTGATCGGCTACTTTCAGCCCGAGGCGGGGGACACGCTGGTGTTGACCACGGTGAACGAGGACGGCGCCGCCATCGACCGGGTGCTGCAGTCGCTGCACAGCGACGGGCAGCTCTACGTGGCGGTCAATCACTGGCCCCGCGCCTGGTACCGTCGCGCCCTGGCGAATCCCGGGGTGCAGGTGACGCGCGACGGCGCGACGCGAGACTACAGCGCCGTTCCCGTGACGGGCGGGGAGTATGCACGGCTCGCGAGCGAATACCCGCGCCCCATCGCGTTCCTCCTCCTGACCGGCTTTCCGCCTCGCCATTTCGTACGGCTGGACGAGGCAGATGGCGACGCGCAACGCTGACCGAGGCGCGCACGGGGCCCGGACCTTCGAGAAGGCGGGGAGATGCTGCCTGCCTCGACGGCGGGATCCCGCTGGCGGCCGGCGGGTACACTGGCGCCAGGAGGTCGGGCGTGGTCAGGATGGTGTGCTGGAACATCAACCGCAGCGCCGATGCGTTCACGGAGATCAGCGAGATGCCCGACGTGGACGTCGCCTTGTTGCAGGAGGTGGGCAGGGGGGCGGCCGGGCGCATCGCGGACACCACCGGTGAACGGGTGCCGTGGAACTGGAACCGGTCGAGCACGTGGCCCGCGGTGGTTCGGCTGTCGGACCGGGTCCGGGTCGACCTGTTCGAACCCGTTGCCGCCGAGCGTGAAGGCATGCCGGCGAACGCGATCGCGGTCAGCGATGCGCGCACGCTGGCCGCCGCGCGCGTCACGCCGCTACGGGGCGGGCGACCGGCCCTCGAGTCGTTCCTCGTGTTCTCGATGCACGCACGCTGGCTGTACCCGCATCCGCAGGCGGAGCGCGCCCGTCCGCGCGGCGGGCGCGCCGTCTACGCCTATACCGACGGCTCCGTGCATCGGATCGTCTCCGACGTCTCGGCGTTCATCACCCACACGAATCCCTCGTCGCACCGCCTCCTGGCGGCTGGCGACCTCGGCACCATCTACGGGGCGGCGGACAACAGCAGAATGGAGCATCCCGCCCGCGCAAGGACCATCTTCGACCGGATGCAGGCGCTGGGTCTGGAGCTCATGGGACCCCGGTGGCCGGATGCCGACAGACGGGCGGATCCCCTCCCGCATGGCTTGCCGAAAGACACGAGGAACGTCCCCACCTGCCTTGCCGGCCAGCAGCGGCGCCGCATGCTCGACGAGGGCATCGTCAGCGGATACCAGTACGACTATGTGTTCGCCTCCCGGGGGTTCCACGACCGGGTGCGCGTGCATGCCATGAACGACGTCGAGGGATTCGGACCGAGCGACCACTGCCGGATACGGATCGACGTGGAGTAGCGCCGGGCAGGCTGTTGCGGCGGCGGCGCGGGTCGACTAACCTGCGCGTGATGAAGGTGCTGCTCTGGCGGCTTGCGTTCGCCATCGGAGCGGTGGCGGCAATCGGCGGGCTCGCCGCCGCGGTGCTGTCGGGCACCGCGCAGCGCGACGGGCCGGGGCCGCGGGTCGACGCGCTCTTCGCGTCGTGGACGGGACCGCGCACCCCGGGCTGCGCGGTGTCGGTCATGCGGGGCGGCGAGTTGGTGTTCGCCAAGGGGTACGGCGCCGCCAACCTCGAGTACGACGTCCCGGTCACGCCGTCGACGGTGTTTCACGTCGCGTCGGTGTCGAAGCAGTTCACGGCGCTGGCGCTCGCGCTGCTGGTGGCCGACGGCGAGGTTTCCTGGGACGACGACGTCCGGCGCCATGTCCCCGAGCTGCCCGACTTCGGCACGCCGATCACGCTGCGGCATCTCGCCCACCACACGAGCGGCGTCCGCGACCAGTGGGCCATGCTGCAGATGGCCGGCTGGCGCTGGGGCGGCGACGTCATCCACCAGTCGGACGTGCTCGACCTGCTGTCGCGCCAGACCGCGCTCAACTTCGCCCCCGGCAGCGACTACCTCTACAGCAACTCGGGCTACACGCTGCTGGCGGTCGTCGTCGAACGGGTGTCGGGGCAGACGCTGCGCGCGTTCACGAGCGCGCGGCTGTTCGGTCCGCTCGGCATGACGCGCACCGTGTTTCGCGACGACCACACCATGCTGGTCCGGGACCGCGCGTACGCCTACACGCGCGCCGGTCTCGGCGGCTACCGGCTCAGCATCCCCGACTTCGCCATCGTCGGCGCCAGCAGCCTGTTCACGACGGTCGAGGACCTCGCCCGGTGGAACGGCAACTTCGGCAGCGGGGACATAGGCGGCGCCGACGTGCTCCGGCAGCTCCAGGCGCGCGGTGCGCTCGACGACGGCGCGCGCCTCTCGTACGCGTTCGGGCTGGTGCACGGGAACCACCGCGGCCGCCCCACCATCGGTCACGGCGGCACCGACGCCGGCTACCGCAGCGAGTTCCTCCGCTTTCCAGACGAGGACCTCGCGGTCGCGGTGCTCTGCAACACCGACCGCGCCGCCCCGGGGCCCCTGGCGCGCGACGTCGCCGACGTGTTCCTGCCGCCGCCGTCGCCGGGCGTGGCCGCCCCGGTGCAGGAAGCGAGCCGGCCGTCCGCTCCCGCCGGCCCTGCGATCCCCCCTGGAGGGAGGCCGCGTCCCCGCGGGCCGGCGGTCACACGTGGCGAGACCGGCGGCCCGCCGGTCGATCCGGTCAGCCTGGCCGGCTACTACCTTCGTCCGGGTAACGACGTGCCGCTGAGGGTCATCGCCCGCGGCGACGATCTCGTCCTGGTGGGGGCCGGCCCCGAGCAGTCGTTGCGCCCGGCGGGCGGGGGCCGGTTCCTTCTCGGCGGGACGACCGCGGTGACGTTCACCCCGGGCGACGGCGAACAGCCGACGACACTGCGCGTCGGCGATCCGCCCCGTCCCGTCTACCGCCGTGCGCTGCCCGTCAGCCCCTCGGCGGAGGCCCTCGCGGTCTACGCGGGGTCGTACTACAGCGACGACCTCGCCGTGGGGTACACCTTCCGGGTGGAGGCCGGCCGGCTCGTCCTGTGGAACCGCAAGCTGGGCCGCATTCCCCTCGCGCCGACGTTCGCCGACGGCTTCTACGCCCGGGGCTGGTACTTCACGTTCCGCCGCGACGACGCGGGCCCGGTCTCCGGGTTCACCGTGAGCACCTCGCGCGCCTGGAGCATCGCCTTCCGGAGTATCCAATGAAGACACACCACATCCCGTTTCGGCCGGCGTCCCGTATCACCGCGGCCGTCGTCGCCCTTGCGCTCGTCCTGGCTCCCGCGCCCGGGCTTCACGCGCAGCAGTCGCTCGCGGACGACCCCGGCGTCGCCGATGCCCTGCACCTGCTCGACACCTGGATGGATGCGGCGCAGGCCTACGGGGGCATTCCCGGCGCCTCCCTCTCGGTGGTGCACGACCAGGAGCTCGTGTGGGCGAAGGGCTACGGGTACGCGCACGTCGAGCGGAAGGAGCCCGCGACGGCGTCGACGATGTACTCCATCTGCTCCATCTCGAAGCTCTTCACCGCGGTCGACGTGCTGCAACTGCGCGACCAGGGGAGGGTCGGGCTCGACGACCCGGTGGCGAAGCACCTCGACTGGTACGAGATCCGGGACGACGACCCGGCGGCGGGGCCGGTCACCGTCGAAGGGCTGCTCACCCACACCTCGGGGCTCCCGCGCGAGGCGAAGGCGGCGTACTGGACCGGCCCCGACTATCCCTTCCCGACCCACGAGGAGATCGTCGGCAGGCTGTCCACCCAGTCGATGCTGTATCCCCCGCGCACCTACTACCAGTACTCGAACCTGGGGCTCACCCTGGCCGGCGAGATCGTGGCGGCGGCGTCGGGGCAGAGCTACGACGACTACACCCGCGCCAACATCCTCGACCCGCTCGGGATGACGAGCACCTTCACCGACCACGAGGACCGCTTCCGGGGCAACCGGCTCGCGAGCGGCTACACCGCGCGGGGGCGCGACGGTGAGCGCAAGCTGGTCCCCGAGTACCAGGTGCGCGGCATCAGCCCCGCCGCCGGGTTCATCTCGACGGTCGAGGACCTCGCGCGCTTCGCCTCGTGGCAGTTCCGCGTGCTCGACGGCGACGACGCGCTGCTCGACCGCAACACCCTGCGCGAGATGCACCGGGTGCACTGGCTCGAGCCCGACGGCGAGACCACGTACGGGCTGGGCTTCTCGGTGTGGAAGTCGGACGGAGACAGCTTCGTCGGCCACGGCGGCTCCTGCCCGGGCTACCGCAGCCACCTCCTGCTCCGCCCGCAGGACGAGGTGGCCACCGCGTTCATGGCCAACGGCCAGGGCGTGAACTCGCGCCGATTCGCGCAGACCGCCTACGACATCGTCGCGCCCGCCCTGCGGAAGGCCGCCGGGAAGTCGGACGGCGACACGCCCGCCGGTGAGACCCCCGCCGGCGGCGAAGGCGGCGCCGTGGCCGCTCGGGAGACCATCGAGCGCTTCACCGGCACCTACCAGCGGCCCCTCGGGGGCGAGAGCGCGGTGCTCGTGCGGGAAGGCGACCTGCACGTGCTGTCGCTGCCCACCGACAACCCGCTGAGCGCCCTGACCCGGCTCCGCCACGTCGAGGACGGCACCTTCCGGCGTGTTCGCGACAGCGGCGATCTGGGCGAGGAGTTCAGGTTCGAGGAGATGCCCGACGGTCGGATGCTGATGTGGCGCAACGAGAACTACAGCATCCGCGCGGTGGGAATGTGAGTCGTACGGAGGTCAGCCGGACGGGCAGAGTCACGTCCGGTCGGAGAAGACGCGCTTGCGGGCCGCTTCCCAGGCTACCGAACGATCCTCGGGGACGTCCTCCAGCGTCGCGAGGCGGTCGCGAATCAGGTCGCGCTGCCAGTCGGGAACCGGAATTTCCCCCGGCTCCAGACTGTCCCAGAGCTCGACGACGAGTTCGATGCGCTCCCGTGCCGGCAGGTTCAGTGCCTTTCTCTGGATCTCGGGCTCGGCCAACATCGTCTCCGCATATCCGTTCGTTCGCTCTTCCCGCTTCCGCCACCCGGCGCGAGCGGCTATCTGACGGTGAAGGTCCCCGCCACGGTGCGCCCGCCGTCCGAACGCCTGCGCTGGACCGAGGGGACGTCGCCGACGGTGAACTCGAACGCGCCGGTCCGGATGGGGGTGAAGCTGAACCGGGCGGTCCCGCCGACGTCGAACTCGATGGCACGGAACGTCTGCGCCTGCAGGTGCACCTCGATGCCGTTGATGGTGACGATGCGCAGGTGCGAGCTGCGCAGCAGCTCGTCGACCTCGAGCCGCCACGGCTCGGCGCCGTCGCTGGTGACGTTCAGCCGGTAGTACTCGCCCGTCACGAGGTCGAACGCGCCGGTGGACAACCGCGGCCCGTCCGGGCCCGACGCAATCTCCAGGTGAATGTCGAGCGGCGGCCCGGCGGCCAGGTTGCCGCCCACCTGGGCGCGCGCGGCGGGCGCGGCGAGGGCCAGGGCGCAGGTTGCGACGACGATGGATCGCAGCAGCATGCCGGTGGTTATACCCGAATCCCGCTTGGCGGGCCAGCCGGTTCTGCGCCGCAACCGAGATGGTGACGATTGGCCCGAACACCCGCGGGTTCGGCGTGCCCGGCTCGACGGGGGCCGGTGGTAGACTGGGCGCACCATGCAAGTAGCCATACGAGCCCTCGTCGTCGTCGTGTGCCTGCTGCTCATCCCGGTGACCGCGGTCCTCACCGCCGCCGCGAAGCAGCGCTTCGCCGACGGCCCGAACCGGCTGTTCTCGGGCGGGCCCCTCGAGGCGGGCGAGCTGTACGCCGGCCCCGAGCCGGACTGGAGCTTCGTCGCGGACATCCCGACCATCGAGCTGCAGTTGATGGACCCGCCGCGGTCGCGCCTCATCTGGGTCCAGGAGCACGACGGCAAGCTCTACGTCTGGTCGGGCTACATGAGCACGATGGTCGGCCGGATGTGGAAGAAGTGGCCGATCCAGGCCGAGCGGGACGGCCGCGCGGTGCTGCGCATCGACGGCACGCGCTACGAGCGGCAGCTCGTGCGCATCGAGTCGGGCGACGTCCTCGACGGCATCACCGGCGCCATCAGGGCCAAGTACCCGTCGCAGCTCACCCGGGCCGGGGTGGAGGCCGGCGACTCGTGGCTGTTCGAGGCGGCGCCGCGGCCTTGAGCGTCGTGAGTCGGCACGGGTTCCGGGAGGGTTGACAGGGCGATTCTGGAAGGTTGGTACGGCAATGGGAGCTCCAGTCGACGATCTCCGGGATGCCATCACCGGGCACCCCATGAAGTACTTCTATTGGGGCATCGCGGGGGCGCTGGTCGTGACCGTCCTCGCGGTCCTGTTCGTCCCCGGTGTGGACGACGTCGTGGAACGCACGTTCCAGGGCTACGTCGGCCGGGCCGCCCGCTGACCGGGTGATCCGGCCATCCCATCCGCCGCGCGCTCCTTGCTCGACGACAGGGCTTCGTGCCGTCGCGGTTCCGGTCGAGGTAGACGCGAGGGAATCGAAGCCGTCGCGCCGGTCGCGGCCGGGAAGGCGCCGTCGCCGCGCGCTCTTTGGCTCGACGACAGGGCTTCGTGTCGTCGCGGTTCGAGTCGAGGCAGACGCGAGAGAAATCGAAATCGGAGCGCCGTCGCGGGCGGGAGGCGCCTTCGCCGCCGTTCGCAGACCGCAAGGAGGAAGACATGCGCAGCAGAATCATCGCCGGGTGGTCGGTCGTCGCGCTGGTGGTCGCCGTCGGGCTGTCCGGCTCGGGACACGGCCCGGCCGTCGTCGCCGCCGAGGCGCAGGACGGCGTGCCCAAGTTCGAGGTCGACGCGTCGTGGCCGAACATGCCGAACGACTGGGTGACCGGCCAGGTGTCGTCGGTGACGGTCGACGCGAACGACGTCGTCTGGGTGCTGCACCGGCCCCGCACCGTGGGCGAGGACCAGGGGACGCCGGCCCCGCCGGTGATCGCGTTCGAGAAGGACGGGACGTTCGTCCGCGCCTGGGGCGGCGACGCCGAGGGCTACGACTGGCCCGCCAACGAGCACGGCATCCACGTCGACCCCGACGGCAACGTCTGGGTGGGCGGCAACAGCGCCGCCCCCGAGTCGGACGACATGCTGCTGAAGTTCACGCCGGAGGGCGAGCTGCTGCTGCAGATCGGCGGGCGCGCCCGGAGCGGCGGCAACGCCGACACCGCGAGCCCGATGCGGCCGGCCGAGTCGTTCGTGCACGGGGGCGAGGTGTTCGTGGCCGACGGCTACGGCAACCGGCGCGTCGTGGTTTTCGACGCCGAGACCGGCGAGTACAAGCGCATGTGGGGG
The DNA here is from genome assembly GCA_965204675.1 of Vicinamibacterales bacterium. Lineage (GTDB taxonomy): Bacteria > Acidobacteriota > Vicinamibacteria > Vicinamibacterales > UBA8438 > JAJEEA01. The sequence goes on along the minus strand of OZ242003.1, from coordinate 804,068 downwards.
GCGTTCGCCAACGAGCCGATCGACACGTCCGTGTCCACCGGCGAGCCCGACGACCGCGGGGGGCCGTCGCAGTTCGGCATCGTGCACGGCATCGAGGTGTCCAGCGACGGGCTGGTGTACGTGGCCGACCGCGGCAACAGCCGGGTGCAGGTGTTCGACCTCGACGGCACCTACCGCACCCAGGGCTTCGTCAACCCGGGAGACGAGAGCGCCTCGACGGTGGCGGGCCTCGCGTTCTCGCCCGACGCGGAGCAGCGGTTCATGTACTCGGCCGACCAGGGCAACTCGCACATCCACGTCATCGACCGGGCCACCCTCGAGGTGCTCGACACCTTCGGCACCAACGGCCCCGCGCCGGGCGAGTTCCAGGCGCTGCACCATATCGACACCGACAGCGACGGCAACCTCTACACGGCCGAGGCCCAGCGCGGCCGCCGCGCGCAGAAGCTCACGTACACGGGCATGGCGGCGCCGTGAGGGTGATGCACGGGACGCTGTGGGGGCCCGCCTGCCGGGCGGTGCCGATGGCGTTCGCCACGGTGGCGCCATGAGGGTGACATCCTGGGCGGCGCGGGTCGCGGCGGCGGGCAGCGCCGCCATCGTCCTCGCGCCCCTCGGCTACCGCGTCGGCGCCCCGCTGGGGCTGGCCTTCCTGCTGCTGGCCGGCGGCTTCCTCGCGGCCGCGGTCAGCGGGCTTCTCCTCGTGCTGCGGATGGTGCGGCGGACGGGACTTGGCGACCGCGAGGCCGCCGCCGCCCTCGCCGCCGTCGTCGTCACGGGCGCCTTTCCCCTGGCGGCGCTGCTCTCGGGCGGGGGCGCGCCGCCCATCCACGACATCACCACCGACACCGACGACCCGCCCGCGTTCGTCGCCGCCGTCCCGCTGAATTCGCCGGGCCGCACCGATTACGACCCGGCCGTCGCGGAGCAGCAGCGGGCCGCCTATCCCGACATCGGACCGCTGATGCTGCCGGTGCCGCCCGCCGACGCGTTCCAACGGGCCGTCGAGGCGGTGCGCGAGATGAGCTGGGAGCTTCTGGCCGACGATGCCGACGCGCTCCGCATCGAGGCGACGGACCGCTCGTTCTGGTTCGGTTTCCCCGACGACGTCGTCGTCCGCGTCGCCCCCGCCGGCGAGGCCGGCAGCCGCGTCGACGTGCGCTCGCTGTCGCGCGTCGGCGTCGGCGACCTCGGCGTCAACGCCCGCCGCGTGCGCGCGTTCGTGGCCGCCCTGACCGAGGGGCGGTGACCGACGTCCGTTCCACGCAGTCGTCCACGCCCCGGCACGAACATGACCGCGGACTTTCCCCCATCGCGTTGTGCTATCGTGCGCCGATAGCATGGTTCCAGGCTGTCCGAGGTCGCAAGGCTCGGCATTCGAGGCGCTCAGGGCTGCGGTTCAGGAGGGTCTGAACAGCGGCCTTGGCGACAAGACGGTCCCGTCCATCATGGACGAGGTCGAGACGCGGCTTCGGAGCGAGGGTCGGCTGCAGGCTGTCGCGGAATCGAGCGGCCGACACCGGGGTGGGAGCGACCGCGGGGACCCGGCGCCCCGGAACCGGCCGGAACAGAGGAGCATGAAGCCATGAAACGGGTTGCCATCCTGGTTGCCGCCGTCCTGTTCGCCACCGCCCCGTTCACGGCTGCCCAGGACCCGGACGCCGGCGCCGGCGTGCCGCAGTTCGCGCCCGTCACCTGGGAGCGGCTGCTCGCCGCCGCCGCCGAGCCGCACAACTGGCTGATGTACAGCGGCACCCTCGACAGCAAGCGCTTCAGCCGGCTCGACCAGGTCGACCGGTCGAACGTCGCCGACCTCGAGCTGAAGTGGGCCTACAGCATCCGCCAGCTCGACCGCACCGAGACGACCCCGCTCGTCGTCGACGGGGTGATGTTCATCACCGAGTCGCCGAGCAACCTGACCGCGGTGGACGCGACGACCGGGCGCCCGTACTGGCGCTACGAGCACCCGCTGCCCGACGACCTGCGCATCTGCTGCGGGCGCAACAACCGCGGCGTCGCCATCCTCGGCGACACCCTCTACATGAGCACCCTCGACGCCCACCTCGTGGCCATCGACGCGCGCAGCGGCAACCTCGTCTGGGACGCCGAGGTGGCCGACTACCGGGGCGGCTACAGCAAGACGGCGGCGCCGCTCATCGTGAAGGACCGGGTGGTGACGGGCATCGCGGGCGGCGAGTTCGGCATCCGCGGCTTCCTCGACGCCTACGATGCCGAGAGCGGCGAGCGCGAGTGGCGCACCTACACCATTCCCGGGCCCGACCACCCCGACAACCGCACGTGGCTGGGCGACTCGTGGCGGACCGGCGGCTCGCCGACCTGGATCACCGGCTCGTACGACCCCGAGCTGAACCTCGTCTACTGGGGCACCGGCAACCCCGGCCCCGACTACGGCAGCGAGGTGCGGCTGGGCGACAACCTCTACGCCGACTCGGTGCTCGCCCTCGACGGCGACACCGGCGAGATGTCGTGGTACTTCCAGTTCACGCCCCACGACGTCCACGACTGGGACGCCATCCAGATTCCCGTCCTCGCCGACATCGAGATGGACGGCGAGCCCCGCCAGGCGATGCTCTGGGCCAACCGCAACGGCTTCTACTACACCCTCGACCGGGCGACGGGCGAGTTCCTGCTCGGCAAGCCGTTCGCGCTGCAGACCTGGGCCGAGGGCCTCGACTCGACCGGCCGGCCGATCCGCGTGCCCGGCATGTTCCCCTCGGCCGACGGCACGGTGGTCGCCCCCACCGCCGGCGGCGCCACCAACTGGTGGTCGCCCGCGTTCAACCCGCGCACCGGGCTCCTCTACGTCAACTCGTTCGACGGCGAGGGCCGGTTCTTCCTGCGCGACGAGGACTACGTGGAGGGCGAGCGCTACACCGCGGGCGGCGTGCAGTCGCCCCGGCCGATGGACAACTACCGCAGCGCCATCCGCGCCATCGAGCCCGCCACCGGCGACATCCGCTGGGAGTTCGAGATGCAGCCGCGCGCCCGCTCGGGCGTCCTGACCACGGCCGGCGACCTCGTGTTCAGCGCCACGGTCGACGGCTACTTCTTCGCCCTCGACGCCGAGACCGGGGAAGAGCTCTGGCACATCCCCCTCGGCGGCCCCGTCAACGCCAACCCGATGACCTTCGCCGTCGACGGCCGGCAGTACGTCACGATGTCGGTGGGCAACACCGTCTACACGTTCGGCCTCGACGAGTAGCGTCAGGTGGAGGGCATGGGGGGCGGCGCCTCACGCCTGCCAGCCGCTGTTCGGGATCACTCTGATGTGGTCCAGTCGGATGGATCGGCGGCTGGGAGGAACGGCTCGTCGTACCGGAGAACGGTGCTCCGCATTGCCCCGACGCTGGACGGTCGGTCGTCGAGCCCAGGCTGAGGCGGGGCAAGCACGGCTACCGGCCGCCCTCGATTCGTGATGGTCACCGGCTCACCGTCCCGGCCCATCTGCCGGACGACCTGAAGGCACGCCGCCTCGAAATCGGCGACTTCCATGGTCTTCCCATTTTCGCCGGTTTCCTCCTACGAAGCGCAGATTGCGGGCTACATCCTGGCCGCCGGCAAGGGATACTATGTCCGAGTCGAAGTGCGGGCAAAGACTGAGGAGAGGGGACATCTCATGACACGTGGTCATCTCGCGGGCGCGCTGGGGGTTCTGGTGTTGACGGCGTCGGCGGCGGCGCCGGCCGGCGCCCAGGAGGCGCCGCGGACGGCGTGGGGGGCGCCGGACCTGCAGGGGGTGTGGGACTTCCGGACGATCACGCCGATGGAGCGGCCGCGGGACCTCGCGGACCAGGAGTTCCTGACCGAGGAGGAGGCGGCCGAGCGCGGCCAGGCGGCGGTGACGCGCAACGAGGACCTCGCGAACCGGGAGGCGCGGCGCACCGAGGTCGACCCGAGCGGGAACGTGGACCGCGGGGTCGACGGGGCGCCGGGGTCGTACAACAACTTCTGGTTCGACCGGGGGACGTCGGTGATCGCGACGCGGCGGACGTCGCTGGTCGTCGACCCGCCGGACGGGCGCATCCCCGCCCTGACGCCGGAGGCGGAGGCGGCGCGGGCGGCGGTGGCCGAGGCGCGGGCGAACACCGGCGCGCACGAGCCGACGCCGGGGGGCTGGGTCGAGGACCTGGGCCCGAACGGGCTGCAGGTGCGGTGCATCACCGGGTTCAACTCGGGCCCGCCGATGACCCCGGGCGGCTACAACAACAACTTCCAGCTCTTCCAGACGCCCGACACGGTGGTCCTCTACAACGAGATGAACCACAACCCGCGCGTCGTGCCCCTCGACGGCCGGCCCCACACGGGGCTGCGGCAGTGGGCCGGCGACTCGCGCGGCTACTGGGACGGCGACACGCTGGTGGTCGAGACGGTGAACTTCCTGCGCGAGACGAGCTTCATGCGGGGCGGGGCCAGCGCCGATCTGCGCCTGACGGAGCGCTTCACCCGCGAGGGGCCCGACCTCCTGCGCTACGTGGTGACCGTCGACGACCCGTCGACGTGGACCCGGCCGTGGACCTACGAAGTGCCGATGCAGCGGAACCCCGATCCCATCTTCGAGTACGCGTGTCACGAGGGGAACTACTCGATGGCGGTGATCCTGGAAGGCGCCCGCAGACGCGACCTGGCGGAAGAGGGGCAGTGACCGGCCGCCAGCGACCGGCGGTCGGCCTGGGCCCGCGTTGCACTGAGTGGCCCTGCATCGCCGCTCGAACGCAGCGGGGACTTGCACCACGGGCCTTGCGGGAGGAGATCGATGCGGAATCGGATTGGTGGTGAGGAGCGGCGGCCGGCGATCATGCCCGGTGTTCGAGCGGTTGCGCGCAGCAGGCGGTCTGTCCTGGCGCTCGGGTTGCTGGCCGCGGGGCTGGTCGCAGTCGCGGCGACGTCGGCCGCCGGTCAGGGCGGCTCGTCGGCGGTCATGCTGTCGGCCGACACGCCGGTGGCGGTCACCGGCGGCCTGATCCAGGGGACGGAAGCCGCGGTCGACGGGGTCGTCGCGTTCAAGGGCATCCCGTTCGCGGCCCCGCCGGTGGGCGAGCTGCGCTGGCGTCCACCGGCGCCGGTCGTTCCCTGGGACGGCGTGCGCGATGCCGGCGAGGCGGGCGCGATCTGCGTCCAGGGCGGGGGGCAGGGCGTCGACCAGAGCGAGGACTGCCTCTTCCTGAACGTGTGGGCCCCGGCAGCGTCGTCCGAGCCCCTGCCGGTGCTGTACTGGATCCACGGCGGCGGCTACACCGGCGGCTCGGGCTCGACCTCGATCTACGACGGCGCCCGACTGGCGTCCGAGGGCGCGGTGGTGGTGACCATCAACTACCGCCTGAACGTCTTCGGGTTCCTCGCCCATCCCGCCCTGTCGGCCGAGTCGCCGCACGGCGCCTCGGGCAACTACGGGCTCCTCGACATGGTGGCGGGCCTCGAGTGGGTGCGCGACAACATCGCGTCGTTCGGCGGCGACCCCGGCCGCGTGACCATCTTCGGCGAGTCGGCCGGGGGCGGGGCGGTGATGTCGGTCATGCTGATGCCGCAGTCCGAGGGGCTCTTCCACCGCGCCATCGCCCAGAGCAACTGGATTCACGGCTGGGACCGGCCCCTCGAGGGCGACGCCGCCGACCTGACGCCGGCCGAGGCGCAGGGGACGGCCGTCGCCGCCGCCCTCGGGGCCGGCGACCTCGACCCCGAGGCGGCGCTCGCGGCGATGCGGGCGGCCTCGGCCCGGGACGTGCTGGCGGCGATCGGGGCGGGGGCGGGCAGCCCGTTCCTGCGCACCGGCCACGTCTGGGCGCCGAACGTCGACGGCTGGACGATTCCCGACGACCCGCTGGCCATGTACGCCGAGGGCCGGCAGCACCCGGTACCCCTCGTGGTGGGGATGAACGGCAACGAGGGGTCGCTGATGACCCGGGGGTTCTCGATGGAGGACGCGGAGGCGTTCACCACTCACGTCGAATCGGTGTACCCGGACGACCTGGCGGCCGATCTGCTGGCCCACTACGACGACACCTACGAGACGATGCAGGAGAGCTTCGACTACCTCGTCCACGATCTGTACTTCGCGGGGCCGGTGCGGGCGCACGCCAAGCATCAGTCGGCGGTTGCGCCGGTGTGGATGTATCATTTTACGCGCGTGCCTCCGACCCCCTGGGGCGAGACGATGGGCGCGCACCACGCGGCCGAGCTCGTCTACGTCTTCGGCACGTTGACGAGGAACGACGAGCCCGGCGAGCGGCCGCTGGGCCTGTCTCCGCTCGGCGACTTCACCGAGGTCGACACCGGGCTGTCGGAGACCATGCGGGCCTACTGGATACGGTTCGCCGCCGCCGGCGACCTCAACGCCCCGGGTCTGCCCGCATGGCCGGCCTGGGAACCGGCGTCCGACCGGCACCTGGAGCTGGGGGTGGAGGTGGCGGCCGGAGACGGGCTGCACGTCGCCGGCGCGGCGCTGTGGGACCGGTTCCAGGCGCGCCGCCGCGGGGCACGGTAGCCCGCGGCGACCCCGCGTTGCGCGAGCGCAGCGGGGTTCGGCCACGGCTCCCGGCCGCCGCCGGGCACCGCGGTCGGCGCGCCCTGCAGCGGCGGGCTTCGCCGATTCTGGCGCGGCGTTGCGGGTCAGGCGGCGGCCGAGCTTCGCGTCTCGGGGCTCGTCCGCGGGGAACGCGGGGTAAACGCGACCCGCTCGGCTGACGTTTGGAACATTGGACGTAGAACGCGATACGGGACCGAAAGGATGAAGGCGATGAAGAACGGCACGTGGAAACGCCTCGGAGCTCTGCTGCTCGCCGCCGGTGTCGTCGCCGGCGCTCCGTCCGCGGCGGCCGCGGCCGAGGAGGCGGTGCCGACGTTCACCAAGGACGTCGCCCCCATCTTCCAGGCCAAGTGCGAGGCGTGCCATCGGCCGGGCTCCATCGCGCCGATGTCGCTCGTGACCTACCAGGAGTCGCGGCCGTGGGCGCGGTCCATCAGGGAGCGGGTGGAGACCCGTCAGATGCCGCCGTGGCACATCGACCGCACCGTCGGCATTCAGGCGTTCCAGAACGACCGGTCGCTGACCGACGCCGAGATCGACACCGTCGTCCGCTGGGTCGACGGCGGCGCGCCGCGCGGCAACCCCGCCGACATGCCGGCCCCCGTCGACTGGCCCGACGAGTCGAAGTGGTACTTCGCCGAGCGGTTCGACGGGCCGCCCGACCTCGTCATCGAGTCGGCGCCCTTCACCATGCAGGCCGAGGCCAACGACGCGTGGTGGAAGCCGCGGTCGCCGACGGGGCTGACCGAGGACCGCTGGGCGCGGGCCATCGAGATCCGCCCGAAGACGGTGGCGGGCCGCAAGATCACCCACCACGCCATCGCCCGGCTCGTGCAGGAGGAGACGGACCCGGCGATTCGGCAGGCCAACGCCGCCGCCGGGTTCGACCGGTCGCGCACCGCCGGCACGTTCATGGAGTGGGCGGTCGGCAAGCAGGGCGAGATCATGCGCCCCGGCGCCGGCAAGCTCATGCTGGCCGACTCCGAGATCCAGTGGGACATCCACTACTCGGCGGCCGGCGAGGAGATTACCGACAGCGCGCAGCTCGGCGTCTACCTCTACCCGAAGGACCAGACCCCCGAGCACCGGCAGGTGCTGCACATCATGGGGGCCGGCGGCGTCGACATCCCGCCCAACAGCATCTCCGTGACCGAGGGCTTCTTCCCGCTGCAGCGCGGCGCCCGCATCGAGAGCTACCAGCCGCACATGCACCTGCGCGGGAAGGCGATGTCCATGGAGGCGATCCTGCCGACCGGGCGCCGCCAGTTGCTGAGCCACGTGGGCGACTTCAACTTCAACTGGCACAACACGTACGTCTACGACGACGACTCGGCGCCGCTGCTGCCCCGGGGCACGATGATCAAGGTGACGGCGTGGCACGACAACACCAGCGCCAACCGGGCCAACCCCGACCCGGACGTGTGGGTGGGCTACGGTGACCGCACCGTCGACGAGATGGCGCACGCGTGGGTCAACGTGACCTACTTCGACGAGGACGACTACGCCGCCGAGGTCGAGAAGCGCGAGGCGGCGCTGGCCGCGCGCGGCGACGACTAGGCGCGTCGAGATTCCGGAAAGGGCGCCGCCCTGACGCACGGGGCGGCGCCTTTCGCGTCTCTGGGGCCCGTCCGCGCCGTCTCGAAGACGCCCGTTCAGTCGGTTGGAGCACGTCCCATGCATTCGTCCCGTACCGTGACCGTTCTCGCGGCCGTCGGCGCCGTCGCGATCCTCGCGGCTTCGGCCGCCGCGCAGCCGCCCCGGACACCGCTCGCCCTCGAGCCCCGGGGCAGCACCGGCGAGGCGATCTGGCCCGCCTACGAAGGGTGGTCGCGGAACGCCGACGGGAGCCTCACGCTGCTGCTGGGCTACTACAACCGGAACGACGAGGTGGTCGAGGTCCCCGTTGGCGAGGACAACCGCCTCGGGCCCGGCGATGCCGACAAGGGCCAGCCGACCCACTTTCTGCCGGGCCGCCACTGGGGCGTGTTCTCGATCACGGTGCCCGAGGACCGGGCCGAGGAGAGGCTGACCTGGACGGTCCGGGTCAACAACCAGCTCTCGGAGATCGCGTTCTGGGCGAACCCCGCCTACTACACCGACCCGTTCCTGAACCAGGCGAACGGCAACGCGCCCCCGACGCTGCGGATCGGGGCGGACGGGGCCGGGATGCAGGGGCCGCCCCACGGGGTGGCGGCGACGTACTCGACGACCGTCGGCGAGCCGCTCGGGCTGCTGGCGACGGTGACGGACCGGCCGCTGACCATCGAGCCCGAGCAGCGCCGCGGGCGTCGCCGCCGGCCTCCCGTCAGCCTGACCTGGAAGAAGTACCGCGGGCCCGGCGAGGTGACGTTCGGGGCGGAGGGCCAGGACGCGGGCGCCGAGCTCACGCACACGTTCGAGGACGTCGCCGGCGGCGAGACGCTGACCATCGCGACCTTCAGCGAGCCGGGCCGGTACCGGCTGATGGCCACCGGCAACGACGTCTCCGGTGACGGCGGCGGCGGCGACCAGTGCTGCTGGACGACGGCTCACGTCGACGTCGTCGTCCAGTGAACCCGGCGTTCGCGTGCAGCCCGTCACGGCTTCCCGGGTCAGCGTCGAAGCGTGGCGCGGGCCGCGCCGGGGACGGTCGAAGTATCGGCGATTCGGGCCGTGGGGGGCCGGATCGTTCGCTGGCGGTTGCCGGCCTGCCGGCGGCTGGTCGGGAATCGAGGAGGAGAACGATGAACGTGCAGAAATGGATGGCGGCGAGCCTCGTGGCGGCGCTCGCGGCGCTGGGGACGGCGTCCGACGCCCGGGCGCAGGGCGATCAGGTGTGGTACGAGGTCGACATCGTTCAGGTCAAGCCCGACCGGCTGGACGACTTCAGCGAGCTCTACCAGGACGAGATCAACCCCGCCCTGCAACGCGCGGGCGTGCCGTGGCGCTCGGCGTGGGTGACCGGCGCGTTCGGTTCGCTCTACGAGCGCACGTTCGTCCACCCGCTCGACGGCTTCTTCACCCTGGATGCGGGCGGGCCCATGGCCCGGGGGTTCCGCAGCACGCGACAGCTCGACCGGGTGCTCGAGCGGCTTCGCGAGTACACCGACGCCCGCCAGAGCTACGCGGTGCTCTACCGCGGCGACCTCAGCGTGGAGTCGGACGACGTCAGCGGCCTGCCCATCGCCCGCGTCACCAACCTCGAGATCGCGCCCGGACAGACGCCGGCGTTCGAGGCGTTCCTGCAGAACAACCTCGAGAACTTCCGGCAGGCCGGGGTCATCTTCGGCATCTATCACCGGCAGTTCGGGCCGGGGCCGGTGGTGTGGCAGATCGTCGAGAACCTGCGCAACTACGACGAGCTGTCGCGGGGCGGCATTCTCCGGGCCTTCGGCGACACCGATGCCGCCCGCGCCCTCGACGAGCTGACCGGCGTCGTCATCAGCGTCGAGCGGACCGTCCTCGAGTACGACGCCTCGCTCAGCTACCGCGGCGCCGGCCTCACGCAGTAGCCGCCGGCCGTCACCCCGCCGCCCGCGCCGACAGGTAGTGATGCCACAGGATGCGGGCGGCGACCGTCCTCCACGGCGCCCAGCCCGCGGCCATCTCGCGCAGCCGGCGGTCGTCCGGCCGTTCCTCGAGCCGCTTGACCTGCTGCGCCGCCGCGGCCAGGGCGAGGTCGCCCTCGGGCCAGACGTCGGGGCGGCCGAGGGCCGTCATCAGGTAGATGTTGGCCGTCCACGGTCCGATGCCGCGAATGCGCATCAGCCGCTCGCGGACCGCGTCGTCGTCGTCGCGGCCCAGGGCCTTCAGGTCGAGGTCGCCGTCGAGGATGCGGCGGGCGATCTCCCGGCAATAGCCCGCCTTCTGCCGGCTGACCCCGGCCGCCTTCAGCACGGGCGCGCTCAGAGCGGCCACGGCTTCGGGGGTGACCTCGCCGCCGCAGGCGTCGCGCAGCCGGGCGAAGGTGGTGCGGCCCGACGCGAGCGACACCTGCTGCTCGAGCACGATCTGCACGAGGGCCGCGTATCCCGGCTTGCGGGTCCACAGGGCCGGCGGGCCGCAGCGCGCCACCACCCGGCCGAGCTGCGGGTCGGCGGCGGCGAGCACGGCCACGCCCTCGAGGAACCGCGCCCGCGTCAGCCGCTTCCGCGGGGCGTCCGATCGAGGCTTCATCGCGCGGTCCCCGGCCGGCTCGGCCCGGTGCCGGCTGTCGCAGGTAGAATCGGCGCAAGGCCATGTTCGTGCTGCCGCTGGGGGACGAGCCCAATCCGCCCGGTACGCCGTTGTTGACGTACGCCCTCATCCTCGTCAACTGCGCCGCCTACCTCTTCATCACCCTGCCGCTCGGCTTGGAGCGACCCGAGTGGGCCGACCCGAGGGTCCAGGAGTATCTGCGCGCCTGGGTCGAGGCCCTGGGGGAACCGGTCTCGCGCGGCGACGTCGCGGCGATGTACCTGCAGCTCACCGCGTACGACCTGTTCGTCTACCGGTGGGGGTTCCGCGCGGCCGAGCCCGGCCTCGCGACGCTCTTCACCGCGATGTTCCTGCACGCGGGGTTCCTCCATCTCCTCGGGAACATGCTGTTCCTGTGGATCTGCGGCGACAACGTCGAGCACCGTCTCGGCCGGGCACGGTTCCTCGTCGCCTACGTCGGGACCGGGATAGCCGCCACCGCGTTCCAGACCCTGCTGTCGGGCCGCGCGGACGCGCCCCTGCTCGGCTCTTCGGGTGCCATCTTCGGCCTCGCCGGCCTCTACTTCGTCTGGTTCCCCCGCAACCGCGTCCGGCTCTGGGTGATGGTGTTCCCGTTCATCATGAACGTCGTGCGCATTCCCGCGCGCGCCGTCCTCGCCTTCTTCGTGCTCGTGCAGAACCTGCTGCCGTTCCTGGTGTCGGCGGGCGTGGGGGCCGGCGGCGACGCCCACGGCGCCCACCTCGGCGGGTTCCTCGTCGGACTGCTCGCGGCGTGGGTCGTCGACCGCAGGCTGCGGTTCGCGCGATCCGCGCCGGCCGGGGCGGCGGACCCCGATGCCGCGCCTCCGCCGCCCGGCACCATCGCCGCCCTCGTCGAGGAGGGCGACTTCGAGAACGCGGCGAGGCGCTACGTCCGGTTGTCGTCGGCCGAGACCCGGCGCCTCCTCGGGGAGCGGCACTCGATGATGCTCGGGACGTGGATGGCGGCCGGGGCACATCCCCACGCCGCCCTCGCCCTCTTCGAGCGGCATGTCCGCGACCATCCCGTCTCGTCCACCACCGCCGCGGCCCACCTCGGGGCGGCACTGCTCCAACTGCGCACCTTCGGCGAGCCCGCCGCGGCCAGGCAGCACCTGCTCGAGGCCCTCGCCCTCGATCCCGATCCCGAGACCGAGGCGCAGGCCCGCGAGGGGCTCGCCGAGGCCGCGGCCATGGAGAAGTTCCAGCTCAACCGCCTCTGACCGACGCCGGGCGCTGGATGGCGAGCATCGCCCGGCGCCAGCGGACATGTGCTTGCCGGCGCTTGCCCCGGCGGAGCCGCGGACACGCTATAATGGAGCGTTCGCCATTGCTGGGAGGTCGTTCAATGGTAGGACACGCGGCTCTGGACCGTGGAATCGGGGTTCGAATCCCTGCCTCCCAGCCATTCCCTTTCCACCGACACCGTTCCCGTCGTGCGTTCGTACGGCACGGCTCGTGATGGCGGCTGCCGTGCAACCCCTCACGGTGTCCCCGCTGCCGATCGGGCACGGTGACTCCGCGGCCCGATCGTTGACCGCCGGCCACCTCGGAACTCACGGTGTCCCCGCTGCCGATCGGGCGCGGTGACGGACCGTGCGCGCCTCCTCGGCCCACTCTTGCGTCCAGCGAACGCTCCGCAGGCGCAGTTTACGGCGCCCTTTTCGGCCCACTCTTGCGTCCAGCGACGCTTCTTGGGGGCGGTGACGGGCTACCGCACGTTTCTCGCCAATACCTCCTCGACGTTACGGGGGCCCTTCCCGGGCGCCATCGCGGCCGCCGTCACTCCTCAGTTCGGCAGCGCGAACGCGATCAGCCTCGGCCCGCCGCCCACCGTCAGCGCGATGTACTGCCGGCCGTCGACCTGATACGTCATCGGGGTGCCGATGGCCCCCGACGGCAGGTCCACCGACGCCAGCTCGTCGCCGTTCGCCTTGTCGTAAGCGACGATGCGCGGGCCGCCGTCGGTCCCCCCCGCGGTCAGGCAGTAGATGAGCAGCGTCTTCGTCAGCAGCGGCCCGTTGATGGCGTTGTCGCCGCCGAGCGGGGGCAGGTCGAGGTCGCGCAGCAGCGGGTGGTTGCGGAAGCGGTCGCCGTTGCCGGTCGGCACCCACCACGCGTGGTCGCCGGTGTTCATGTCGATGGCGGTCATGCGCGAGTAGGGCGGCTTGACCAGCGGCAGCCCCTGCGGCATGCGGGGCGTGCGGCGCGGGGCGCGCCCGGCCAGGCGGTCGGCTTCCGGCGCGCCGTGCGTGTAGGTGACGGTGGCTCCCAGCGCCGGATCGGGCGAGTAGAGCGACACCACCGCGGGCTGGTTGCGCGACGGGATGTAGAGCATGCCGGTGTCGGGGTCGACGGCGGCGCCGGACCAGCCGGCGGTGCCGCCGGGGGGCGGGCGCATGACGGTGCCGAGCGTCACGCCCTCGATGGGACGGTCCAGCGGGGTGAACAGGGGTCCGAGGCGGAAGCCCTCGACCGCCTCGAGGGCCATGGCGCGGAGCTCGGGCGTGAAGTCGATGAGGTCGTCCACGACCATCCCCTGGTAGTCGAACGGGGCCGGCTTCGTCGGGAACGGCTGCGTGGGCGACACCACCTCGCCCGGCATGTTCGTCTCCGTCGGCACCGGGCGCTCCTCGATGGGCCAGATCGGCTCGCCGGTGACCCGGTCGAACGCGTACACGAAGCCCTGCTTGCTCACCTGCGCGATGGCCTTGATGTCGCGGCCGTCGACGGTGACGTCCACCAGGTTCGGGTGGGTCGCGAAGTCGTAGTCCCACAGGCCGTGGTGCACGGCCTGGAAGTGCCACACCCGCTGCCCGGTCTCGACGTCGACGGCGATCAGGGTCTCCGAGAACAGGTTGTCGCCGAGCCGGTCGACGCCGTAGTAGTCGTTGGTCGTGGTCCCCGTCGGCAGGTACACGTGGCCGAGTTCGTTGTCGCCGGCGAGCATCGACCACACGTTGGCGTTGCCCGAGTAGCGCCACGAGTCGTTCAGCCACGTGTCGACCCCGAACTCGTCGGTGCCGTTGGGCACGGTGTGGAAGTCCCACGCGTGCTCGCCGGTGCGGACGTCCCAGGCGCGGACCCAGCCCGGGACCGCCTCCTTGGTGATGCGGCGGTCGGCGACGTGCGAGCCGTGGATGACGCGGTCGCGCACCACGATGGGCGGCGAGTGGATGCCGAAGAGCATCGCGTTCAGGTAGTCGCGCTCGTCGCGGTTGGCCCGCGGCAGCCCCACCATGGCGTCGACCCGGCCGCTCCCGCCGCCGAAATCGGGGCACGACCGGCCCGTCTTCGCGTCGACGCAGATGAGGTAGCCGTTGCCGGTGCCCCAGAAGATGCGCTCGTCGCCGGCGCCGTCGGTCCAGTAGGCGACGCCCCGCTGCGACCACGGGTTGCTCATGGTCGGGGTGCCCTCCTCGTAGCCCTTCGGGTTGTGGACCCAGAGGGTCTCGCCGGTCGTCGCGTCGACGGCGACGCCCTGCGAGAGCGGGGTGTTGAAGTAGAGCACGCCGTCGACCATCAGCGGCGTCGCCTGCAGCCGGGACAGGATGGGCCGGTGGCCGGGCCGGTAGAGGTCCGGGGTGTCGGCGACCAGCGAGTCGACGATGGTGTCGAGGGGCGCCCACCACTCGCCGCCGCCGGGGGTCGCGCGGCTCACCATGCGGTCGACGGTGGTCCACTCCCACGCGATCTCGAGGTCGGCGAAGTTGTCCGCGTCGATCTGGTCGAGCGGCGAGTACTTGGTGCCGCGGATGTCTCCCGCGTAGCTGCGCCACTCGCCTTCCGAGGTGTCGTAGGTCTGCCACGGGCCGGCGGCCTCGCCGGGCTGGGCGTTGGCGGTCGCCGCGGCGGCGGCGAGGAGGGCGAGCAACGTCAACGCGAGGAATGGGGACGACTGGCGCATGAGGAACCTCCGTGTTTCGGAACCTGTCTCCGGCGCCCGGTCGTTGGGCTTGGAGTGCGGCGATCGTACAACGGTTCGGCTCCGGGCCGATGCTCGCGTTGGGTGTAGACTGGCTCTCGACTCCGATTCGGAATCCCGTGTGGGGTGATCCCATGGTGATGCAGCTTCGTGCGCCGGCGGCGGTGGGATGCCTGATCCTCCTGGCCGCGGCCGGCGCCGCGCCGGCGCAGCCGGCCGAGGGGGAACCTCCCGACATCCGGCTGTTCCTGCTCGCGGGCGCGGGAGAGCCCGAGCAGGCCGAGTACGCCATGCAGCAGCTCGGCGATCGGTGGCGCGACGGCTACGCGGGCATCGTGTGGGACATGGCGTGGCTGCAGCGCCCCCCCAACCTGCGGGGGTTCGCCCGCTTCTTCACCCTCATCGGCTTCCTCGAGCAGCAGACCGGCCAGGGCTTCGGCGCCGACCTGCAGGCGTGGCAGCGCTGGATGTGGGAGCAGCCCTACGAGCCGCACCCCGACCACGGCTTCTTCAAGGGCCTCTGGTACCGCCAGATCGACCCGGGCTTCGCCGAGTTCTTTCCCCGCGGCGTGGAGTCGCGCATCCGGCTCGACGAGATCGAGTGGGGCGGGGTGGGGGTGAACGGCATCCCGCCCCTGGAGTACCCGGCGCGGCTGGAAGCCGGCGACGCCGACTACCTCGAGGACGATCACGTCGTGTTCGGCGTCGTGGTGAACGGCGAGGCCCGGGCGTACCCCAAGCGCATCCTCGCCTGGCACGAGATGGCCCTCGACCGCGTCGGCGGGGTCGAGCTGACCATCGTTTACTGCACCCTGTGCGGGACGGTGATCCCGTTCGAGAGCGAGCCGGACGGCCGCTACCTGAAGTTCGGCACGAGCGGCCTCCTCTACCGCTCGAACAAGCTGATGTTCGACCACGAGACCCGCAGCCTGTGGAACACGTTCGAGGGGGTGCCGGTGGTCGGCGAGCTCGTCGGCAGCGGGCTGCGGCTGACCCACCGCGCGGTGGTCACGACGACCTGGGGTGAGTGGCGGCGACGCCATCCCGCGACGACGGTGCTGTCGCTCGACACCGGCCACCGGCGCGACTACTCGGAGGGGGCGGCCTACCGCGGCTACTTCGGCACTGACGACCTGATGTTCCCGGTCTCGCGCCGCGACGACCGCCTGGCGAACAAGGAGGAGGTGCTGGTGCTGCGGCCCGACGACCCGGCTCGGGGCGGAGAGCCGGCGCCGCTCGCCATCAGCGCGCGGTTCCTCGACCGGAACCGGCTCTACCACTTCGAGCACGCGGGGCGCCGCCTCGTGGCGGTGACGAGCGAGGAGGGCGCCAACCGGGTCTACGACGCCGGGGACGTCCGCTTCGCGCGCCAGCTCGGCCCCCAGCGGCTGGCCGACGAGGCGGGCCGGACGTGGGGGCTCACCGAGGACGCGCTCGTGCGCGACGCCGACCCGGACGACCGGCGCCCCCGCTTCCCTGCCCACCGCGCGTTCTGGTTCGGCTGGTACGCGCAGTTCCCCGATACGGCGCTGATCGACTGACGCCGCACTCGGAAGGAGCAGTCTCCATGCGACGCGTGCTCATCGTCCTGCTGCGTCGGCAGCCGCCGTCTGGCCTCGCCACCGCGCCGTAGTGGCGCGGGCGCTGGCGGCGACCGGCGCCGGCCGCAAGGCGTTGCCGCACGTGCGCGGGGCTTCCCGGCCGTCACGGTTGTGCGACCGGTGCTGCCGGGTCGATCAGCCTCTTCACGAGATTGGGCAGCGCGTTCAGTTGGAAGTCGGCGACCCCGTACCGCTGCACGGGGGACCGATAGAATCCGAGCGCCACGGCTACCAGCGACTCCCGCATCTTGTTCATCTGGGCGCTGAACCACGGGATATGCCGATGGTCTCCAACGAGTCCCCACATCTCGCGCCACGCATCGTTCCTCCGCTCGTCGACTCGGTGCGCGTTCTCGAGTACGTCGAGCCGCTCCAGCAGTGTCTCGGCTGTCGGACGCTCTTCCGGTCTCGCCGACATCGATTCACCGAGGAGGCGGCGCAGGTCCGGCGCCTGCCAGCCGCTCACGCCGTGCGAGATCCCGCGATACGACGCGAGGAAGCGTCGGCACCGTCGTCTCGCGGAGCTGTGCGCGAGGCGTTGCTCGGAACCCCGGAAGGGGGCGCCGGATCAAGAGGCCGTCCGCCCGAAGAGCCCTGTTGCGCGCGGCCGGGTCCTGATTCATCATGCGGACTACAAGGCTTGGCGAGCCCCGGGAGCAGGGAGCGCAGAAATGACCCATCGACATCTCGCGGCGGCGATGGCGGCGATGGCGGTCGCGACGTTGGCCCCGGTCGGCGCCGGCGGTCAGACGCAGGCGGACGAGACCGGCGGCTGGACGGCAGCCCGCACCGCGTGGGGCGACCCGGACCTGCAGGGACGCTGGACGAACACCACGACGACCCCGCTGCAACGGCCCGACGACCTGGCGGGACGGGAGTTCCTGACGGAAGAAGAGCGGGCGGCCCGCGACGAGGAGGGCGACGTCGCCCGGGAGCGGCGCGGCGTGAGCGCCGGCACGGGGGAGACCGGGTCGTACAACAACTTCTGGGTCGAGCGCGGGGTCCGAATGGCGCGCACGTCGCTCATCGTCGAGCCGCAGGACGGCAGGCTGCCGCCGTTCACGGCCGCGGAAGCGGCGCGCCGGCCGGCGCGCGAGAGCTACCGGACCCGGGTACCGGCCGGGCCGGAGGACCGCAACCTCTATGAGCGGTGCATCTCGCGGGGGATGCCGGGCACGATGATGCCCGGGTTCTACAACCACAACTACCAGATCTTCCAGGCGCCGGGGTACGTCGTGATCCTGGTCGAGATGATCCACGACGCCCGCATCATCCCCCTCGATGGACGCTCCCATGTGGACGAGGGGATTCGCCAGTGGCTGGGCGACTCGCGCGGCCGGTGGGAGGGCGACACGCTGGTGGTCGAGACCACCAACTTCATCCCCGTGAACGGACGGGCGCTGACCGTCTTCGGGGCCAACGAGACCACGCTGCTCGTCGAACGGTTCACGCGGACCGGCGACGACACCATCGACTACGAGTTCACCGTGAGCGATCCCCTGGAGTACACGCGACCGTGGACCGCGTCGATTCCCATGACGAGCCTCGACGGGCTGCTCTACGAGTACGCGTGCCACGAGGGGAACTACGGCCTCGAGAACATCCTGGTGGGGGCGCGCGCCACGGAGCGGTAAGGATGCCGCGGGAGTAGACTTGGCTCGTTGCGCGGCGTCGACTGGCCGGCGCGAACCGTCGGCCGGCGCCTGTCTCGGGAGCCGCGTCTCTCGATGTACCCGGATTCTGAAGGAGGCAGCCATGGCTGCAAGCCGCCTCGTGCCCGGTGTGACGTTCCTCATGGCTCTCATGGCGTTCGGGTTCCCGCTTGACCTGGCCGCGCAGCAGGAGGACGCCGCGGCGACCATGCGCGCCCGGCCGGACTTCCGCACGGTGCGCCCGGTCATCCGCGGGCAGGACTACGCGGTCAGCTCGATGAAGGCGCAGGCGACGGCCGCCGCGGTCGAGATCCTCGACGCGGGAGGCAACGCCTTCGACGCCGCGGTGGCGGGGCAGGCGGTGCTGGCCCTGGTCGATCCGGCCATGAACGGCATCGGGGCGGATGCGGTGGTGCTGGTCTACGACGCGGAGGCGAAGCAGGTCTTCTCGATCAACGCGGAGGGGATGGCGCCGGAGCTGGCCACCATCGAGTGGTACGAAGAGCACAACGACGGGGAGCTGCCGCGCAGCGACGGGCTGCTGGCCGCGTCCACCCCGGGCGTGGTCGACGCCTGGTACCTCCTCCTCGACCGCTGGGGGACGATGACGTTCGAGCAGACGCTGCGCCGGGCCATCGCCGTCGCGGCCGAGGGGTTTCCGATCAGTGAGGGGCTGAGCCGGACCATCTCCAACTCGTCGAAGATCCGGAAGTACCCCACGACCATGAAGGTCTACTTCCCGGACGGTCGCGCGCCGGAGCCGGGCGAGATCTTCCGCAATCCCGACGCCGCCCGCGTGCTGGAGAAGATCGTGGAGGCCGAGCGCGAGAACGCCCACCTGGGCCGGTCGGCCGCACTCGAGGCGGGCCGCGACCGCTTCTACAAGGGCGACATCGCCCGGGACATGGGCAGGTTCTTCGAGGAGAACGGCGGCCTCTACCGCTACGAGGACTTCGCCGCCTTCACCGCCAAGGTGGAGACGCCGGTCTCGACGAACTACCGGGGCTACGACGTCTACAAGAACCCGTCGGCCAGCCAGGGGCCGGCCGAGCTGTTCACCCTCAACATCCTGGAGGGCTTCGACCTCGCCGCCATGGGCCACAACAGCGCCGACTACGTCCACACGAGCGCCGAGGCGCTGAAGCTCGCCTTCGCGGACCGCGACAAGTACCTCGGCGACATGGATGTCGTCCCCATCCCCTATGAGGGGCTGCTGTCGAAGGACTACGCGGCCGAGCGCCGCGCGCTGGTCGACCCGGACAAGGCGTCGCTGGAGTTCCGGCCCGGCAGTCCCGAGCGGTTCATGGAGAACCCCCCGCCGACCCCGGCCCACCCGCGCGTCACGTTCGCGGGGGACGCCGATCACGAAGGCGACACCAGCTACATCGCGGTAGTCGACGGCGACCGCAACATGGTGAGCTTCGAGCCGAGCCTCCACAGCGGCTTCGGGACCGGGGTGGTCGTCGGCGACCTCGGGTTCAGCTTCACCTGCCGGGGCGACTACTACTCGCTGGTCGAGGGCGAGGCCAACGCCCTGGCGCCCGGCAAGCGCCCGCGCAGCACCCTGCAGAGCACGCTGGTCATGAAGGACGGCGAGCCGTGGGGCATCCTGGGCAGCCCCGGCGGGGACGACCAGATCATGCGGACGATGCAGACGCTGCTGAACATGGTGGAGTTCGACATGAACGTGCAGCAGGCCATCGAGGCGCCGCGCTGGTCGACGCGCAGCTTCCCCGCCTCGCCGTTCCCGCACACCATGTATCCGGGCGACCTGTCGGTGGAGCGGGGCATCTCGGCCGAGGTGCGCGCCGTGCTGGAGGCGAAGGGCCACGCGCTGCGGGTGCGGCCGGAGTGGTCGATGGGCTCGAACGCCGCCATCGTCGTGGACCACCGGAACGGCGTGCTGGCGGCCGGCGTCGATCCCCGGACGGAAGGGGTCGCCTGGGCGAAGTGATACGCCGCGGCGTTCGTGTCGAGGCGGCATCTTGGCGGTCGCGCCGTTGCGTTCGCAGCGGCGCCACCGGACGGCGGTGGATGGGAGTCCGCGTGCCGGGCTCCCGCATCGGGACGGGAGGTTCGACATGAGACGACGCGTGCTGGAGTCGTTCGGCGTCGCGGCGGCGGTCGCCGTCGTCGCGGTGCTTCTCCGGATGGCGCCGGTGCCGGTGGAAGGGCAGGCGCAGCAGCCGCCCGACCGGCCCGACGCCGCGCCGGCCACGCCCACCCCGTGGGGCGAGCCGGACCTGCAGGGCATCTGGACCACCGACTTCGAGATCCCGCTGGAGCGGCCCGCCCGCTTCGCCGACCAGGAGTTCCTGACCGACGAGCAGCGGGCCGAGCTGGACCGGGAGCGGGCGCGCATCATCTACCAGGACACCCGGTACGCCGAGCGCGGCAGCGAGCAGGACGTGGGCGGCGCCTACAGCGCCGCGATCTACCTGTCGCACAAGTACATGGGCCGGCGGACGTCGCTGATCATCGATCCGCCCAACGGCCGGATCCCGCCCCTGACGCCCGAGGCGCAGGCGCGGCGCGACGCCATCCGCGAGTACCAGCTCGCGCTGCTGCAGGCCACCGCGGTCTGCCGCGACGACCTGCCGTCCTGCGCGGGCGGCCGGTACGGCCCGCCGTCGCCGCGCCGGAACGAGCCGCCGCCGTTCTATCCGGCGACGGGCGCCGCGGCGGGCGGGTCGTTCAACCGGTCCGACGGCCCGGAGGATCGCGGCCTCGGCGAGCGGTGCATGTCGGCCAGGCTGCCCGACTTCGGGGGCGCGGCCGGGTACTTCCTGCAGATCGTGCAGTCGCCCGAGACCGTGTCGATCTTCTACGACACCGGGCAGGGGCAGGGTTGGCAACGGGTCATCCCGGTGACCGACCGCCCGCACCTGCCGCCGCACGTCCGGCAGTGGTGGGGCGATTCGCGCGGCCGCTGGGAGGGCGACACGCTGGTGGTCGACGTCACCAACTTCTCTCCCAAGACCGACTACCAGGGCTCGCGCGAGAACCTGCACCTGGTGGAGCGCTGGCGCCGCGTCGATTCCGAGACGCTGGAGTACATCGTCACGATGAACGATCCGACGACGTGGACCGCGCCCTGGACCGTCGCCCTGGAGCTGAGCCGGCAGAGCGACCAGCTCAACCGCATCTACAAGGAGCCCCGCTGCCACGAGGGCAACTACGGCCTGCCGGCGCTGCTGAGAGGCGCGCGCGCCGAGGAGCAGGCGTTCGCCGAGGGCACCGGCCCGGATCCGGCCACGCTGTGCAGCGCCGGGTGCGGCGGGTTCGCCGCGGGCTTCGCCGACTCGGGCGACGAGGTCAATCCGCTGCGCCGGTGACCGGCGGCCCAGGGCTGCGCCGTGGAACGGTGCGGACCGCGGGCGAGGGTTGGTTGGGCGGCGAGCGGGGCCGCGGGCGAGGATTGACGCAGGGGGTTCAGCATGAAAAACCGAGTGATATACGGAGGCTCGATAGTCACCGCGGTGCTCGTGACGGCGGCCGTGACCGCCGTCATCACCGCGTCGATGACCGGCGCGGCCGGTCAGGACCAGGCGGCGACCGCCGCCCGCACCGTCGACGGCCGGCCGGACTTCAGCGGCATCTGGCAGGCGAACAACGAGGCGCACTGGGACCTGGAGGCCCACGCCGCGCGCCCCGGCATGGTGACGCAGCCGGGCGCCTATCCGTTCGACTTCGTCGAGGTCCCGGCCGCGCCGGTGCTCGCGCTCGGCGCGGCCGGCGGCGTCCCCGGCTCGCTCGGCGTCGTCGAGGGCGACGGCCGCATCCCGTACACGCCGGAGGCGCGGGCCATCAAGGACGAGAACGCGGCCAACTGGATCGACCGCGACCCCGAGCTCAAGTGCTACCTGCCGGGGATCCCGCGGGCGATGTACATGCCCTACCCGTTCCAGATCGTGCAGAGCACGAACAAGATCCAGATGGCGTTCGCATTCACCAGCACCGCGCGCACCATCCACCTCGACGACGTCGAGCTGCCGCCCGACTGGACCTACATGGGGCACTCGGTCGGCCGCTGGGAGGGCGACACGCTGGTGGTCGAGGTCACCGAGTTCAACGGCAGGAACTGGTTCGACCGGGCCGGCAACTTCCACAGCGAGGCGCTGCGGCTGGAGGAGCGGTTCACCCCGCTCTCGCCCGACGCCATCCACTACGAGGTGACCATCGAGGACCCGAACACCTTCACCGAGCCCTGGCGCATCTCCATGCCGCTCTATCGCCGGCTGGAGGAGAACATGCAGCTCCTGGAGTACCGCTGCATCGAGTTCGTCGAGGAGTTCCTGTACGGGCACGTGCGCAAGGAGCAGCTCGTCACGACCTGGGAGGGGGAGACGATCGTCGTGGACATCCGGCGGAAGGTGCCGCCGGGGGACGCGTTCTACGACTGGTATCGCAAGTGAGCCGACTCCTGGCCCCTCGCTCGGGACCGTCGCGCCGGCGGACCTCCTCGACGCGGCGGCGCCGCCCGACCGCGGCGCCACGCCGCCGGAGTCGCCTCCGTACGCCCCCGGCGGGTCCGTTCGAGCTTGACTATCGCTCGTCGTTTGGACAACATCGGGCGAATCTGGGAGGAGGCTCGCCGGGCGCGCCGAGACGGTCGTGGCCGCCCGGGATGTTCGCTCGTCGGACGCCTGCGCTCGTGACAGCCTGGGATCGGTTCACCGATCCCGTTTCGACACCGTTCTGAAGGCCCCGAGGGAGGAACCAATGAAGACGACACGCCGTGGATTCGTGGGAACCATCGCGCTGGGGGCCGCGGCCGGCGCCCTGACCGGCGCTTCGCCGTTCGGCAGTCGGGCCGGCGCCCAGACCCGGGAGGCCTCGAAGTCCGGCATCTACGACGGCGGCGTCATCCAGCTCAACCAGAACGAGAGCGCCCGCGGCCCCGGCCCCAAGACCATCCAGGCCATTCAGGCCCACACCAACAAGCGCATCGGCCGCGGCTATTCGCCGGACCACGTCAACGAGCTGAGAGCGGTCATCGCCGACTACTACGAGGTCGACAACGGCAACGTGCAGCTCGCCACCGGCTCCACCCCCTTGCTGCAGGGCTCGGTGCGGGCATTCTGCTCGGCGACCAAGGGCTTCGTGACCCCCATGCCCACCTACTCGACCAGCCTGGCCACCGCCCGGCGGATCGGGGCCAAGACGACCGAGATCGATCTGGACAGCTCGCTCGCCATCGACCTCGACGCGCTGGCCGAGGCGTCCCGCGGCGCCGGCCTCGTCTATCTCTGCAACCCGAACAACCCCACCGGCATGGTGCACGGACCCGGCGCCGTCGAGGGCTTCGTGCGCCGCGTGCTGCGTGAGTCGCCGGAGACGATGATTCACGTCGACGAGGCCTACATCAACTACGGGCGGCCCGACAGCATCGAGACCGCGGTGCCCCTGGCGCTCGAGGACGAGCGCGTGTTCGTCACCCGCTCCTTCTCGAAGGCGCACGGCATGGCGGGCCTGCGCGTCGGCTACGGCCTCGGCCAGGAGCAGACCCTGGCGAAGATCCGCGGCGCCTGGGGCATGGGCGACGTCAACATGCTGGGCGCGATAGCCGCGATCACCGCGTTCGAGGACACCGAGCACATCGATTGGGAAGTGAAGGAGAACGCCGAGATTCGCGACGGCGTCATCGCCGGCTTCCGCGACATGGGCTTCGACGTGCCCGACTCCCACACCAACCACATCTTCGTCGACATCGGGCGCCCCGCCCAGGAGTTCCGCGAGGCGTGCCTCGAGCGCAAGGTGCTGGTGGGCCGGGACTTCCCGCCGTTGCACACCACGCATTGCCGAATCTCGATCGGCAGCCGGGAGGAGATGGCGGCCGCGATGAAGGTGTTCAAGGAGGTCCTGGCGTAGGGGACAGTGACGGGAATTGCCTGCCACGTGCGAAGCGCAGGAATCGCCAGGAACGGGCTGAATCCGCGTGTGGTTGGCAACCTTGTAGCGATTCGCTGTCGCCAGGGGGAACGACGGGGCTGCGACGGTTCCACGCCGTACCGCCGCGACTCTGCCTTTTGACGTGACGGGAGGAGGCAACGATGTCAGGCATCGTCCGGCTCGATCGGAGAGCCTTCATGAGAAACGCGGGCGCGACCGCCGTTGCCGGCGCCGCCGCCGGCCTGGTCGGCGGCGCGGGCCCGGCGGCGGCGCAGAGCTCGTCCGGCTCGACCAGCATCCCGCGCCTGCCGAACGGCAAGTACGATTTCGACACGCCCTACAATCGTGTCGGCACCGACTGTTCCCGGTGGGACTCTCCCGCCCTCCGCTATCCGGAGGGCGTGTTCAAGTACGGCATGGGCGTGGCGTCGATGGACTTCGAGTGCGCGCCGTGCATCACCGAGGCGCTGCACGAGAGAATCCAGCATCACAACTGGGGCTATCTCAGCACCACCCAACCCCTTCGGGACGGCATCCTGAAGTGGAACGGTGAGCGCCACGGTGTGGACCTGGACCCCGCCTCCGTCGTCATCTCCGACGGTGTCTATCCGGGCGTCATCGCGGCCCTGCGCTCGTTCGTGCCGATCGGGAACAAGGTGCTCCTGACCACGCCGGCGTACTCGGGGTTCTACTCCATGGCCCGCGCCGCCCGGGTGGACACCGTCGACAGCCCCATGCTCTACCGGAACGGGCGCTACGAGATCGACTGGGACGACCTGGAATCGAAGATGACCGCGGACGTGCGCGCGATCATCGTCTGCAACCCGCAGAACCCGACCGGCAACGTGTGGACCGAGGAGGAGCTGCTCCGCATCGGCCGGCTCGCCCTCGAGCACAAGGTCGTCGTGCTGGCGGACGAGATCCACTCCGACGTCATCCGCGCCGGGCACCGGTACACACCCTTCGCGAGCGTGCCGGACGAGGCGGTGGTGAACAACAGCGTGACCTTCAACGCCATCAGCAAGACCTTCAACCTGGCCGGCATGAAGAACGCCTACTACTACTCCAAGAGCCCCACCCTGCTCGCGCGCGTGAACCAGTACCACCGCGCGGAGCTCAGCACGCTGGGCGTGGTGGCCAACACCGCGGCGTATCGCGACGGCGCCGAGTGGTTCGACCAGGCCAACGCGTACATGGACGACAACCACACGTTCGTCGAGAGCTTCGTCGCGCAGCACATGCCCGACGTGGGCTATACGCGCAACGAAGGCACGTTCATGACCTTCCTGGACTTCAGCAAGGTCATGGAGCGCATCGGCGCCGAAGAGATGGCCGCGACGCACGGAAACGACACGGTCGAGGAGTACTTCCAGGACTGGCTGACCCACCAGTCGGGCGTCTATCTGAATCCCGGCTCCAGCTACGGCGACGGTGGGAAGGGCCGCATGCGCATGAACGTGGCCTCGTCCCGCCAAGTGCTGCGGGAGGCGTGCGAGGCGATGGCGACGGCAGTTCGCAACGTCTAGCGCGAACCGTTGGTCGGGCGCTTCGCGACCGCGACGGGCACGTTGAGCATCAGCCGGCAGTGTGCAGCCGAGAACCGGAGCTGTTGGGCCCGACGATGTTGCGAGCAAAGGACATCCAACTCGGCAAACGGACCTTCATGCTGTTCCGCTTGCCACGTGACGCCGCTACGTCGGAGTGCGCCTTGCCCATCGGCACGGCGTTTGGCATTGCGGGACCCGGCACGGTGCTGACGGCCGACCATGTAGTCAGGGACTTGGACGTCCGCTCCTTGCTGGTCGTGTGCACGGGATATACCGATTTGGTGAGTTGCTTCGTCGAGCGGGTGGAGAGGCACCCGGAGGCGGACATCGCCGCGCTGTCACTTGGGCGAATAGTCAACCCGAATCCCCTGGAGCACTTCGAGTTAGGGCTTCCGTCTGACGTATACGCTGAGTACGAGGATTTGCCTCTGGCGGAGGACATCCTGGCGTACGGATTCCCGATGGTGGGCGGCGAGAAGCCGATACATCCGCGGATGATGAAGGGGCACATCCAGGCCAAGTACGATCATGCAAGCGCGGACGGGCGCTACCGATACCGGGCGTACGAACTGTCCTTCGCCGCGTTCCCGGGTCTGAGCGGAGCTCCGGTGTTCAGAGACCTGAACAGAAGAGAGGCGGCAATCGGCATCGTAACGGACCGCATTTCGTACGCCACGGAACAGAACGATCACGAGACGAAGGCGTACCTCTCGCTAGCGGCGGCGCTGTACCCGGTCGCGGATTGGATCAGGTCGTTGCGGCGGTGACTGGGGCGCGGACGAGGCATGAGCCGATGCGGGTAGTCGCCGTGGACGCGGCTCCTGGCAAGAGGAGCACGGTCTTCGACGGTCGCGACTTCACGAACCACGATGCCCGGTCTCTGCGCGGCTATCTCGCTCGCATGCGGGAACGGCACCGGGAGATGCTCGTGTGCTGGGACGCGCCGCTGACGGGACCTGGCGACCCCGACGACGCGGGCGTGCCGGGGGACTTCACCCAGCGACCGATCGAGAGTTTCTTCCGAGACGGAAAGAACGGCTGCAAGACGCCGCGTGGCATTTCGGTGCGCCCCTACTGCGGGTGCCCCCACTGGACGATCAGCCGGTCGCTGCTTGGACTGCCCCGTCTGGGTTCCTACGACGCCGGGTACGACGAGTTGCCGTTCGGTCTTCTCACGAGCGGACGTCCGGCGGGGGATGGACAACACGTCGTGGCGGAGATCCATCCCGGCGTGGCGGCGTGGCTGTGGTGCCGGGAGGAGCGGCGTGGCAACGTGTCCTGGGCGTACAAGAAGGACGCGGTCGTACTAGCCGAGATGTGGGAGATCGTCCGGTCGAAGGCGGCGGGCGCGTGGCCGGACCGACGGACGCCAGCGAACGACGACCAGTTCGATGCGGCGGTGGGCTACGTTCTGGGACGCGCTTTTGTCGGGGCCGAGGAAGGCGGTGCCCGCGTGGCGATGTTCGATGATCGTCGGACGGGGGCGCTCTTGCTGCCGGACTCCCGCGAGCTGCGCCACCAATGGGAACGCTGGATGTCGGAGGAAGCGGTGGCCGGCGGGCGGACAGGGTCGGCTTGGTGCGTCGGAGGCGAGGGAGCACCCGCCCAATGACCGGTGGCGGGTTCAGGCGAACGGCCTTCGGGGCTCGGCTTTTGCGTCACGCGAGGCGCGACCGGGCGCGCCGCGAGACCGGGTCTCCAGAATCGTCCGTGTCGCGTGTGTTCGACGACTGGCGCGATGGCGTCCACGAGCGCGTCCGTCGGCAGACGGCCGACTTGGTGGCCGCGCGTGAGATCCGGCTGCACAGCCACATCGGGGCGGTGAACTCCTCGATGGCGTTCGCGTTCAACCTGTTCATGCCGTTTCGGGAATACGGCGCGGCAGCGCTTGAGAGGCTGCTGGCGCGTAACCTGCCGTTTACCGTTCGCGTCGTTGACATCGAATTCGAGTTCCACGGCCCGACGGACATTCTTGCTGAATGCGCCGGCTCGCACCCGACGGAGACGGAGCAGTACACCGCTAGCGACGTGGCGGTCTGGGTGGAGGACGCAAACGGCCGTGCAGGTCTGGTTCTCATCGAGGTGAAGCTCAGCGAAGGTGGATTCACGCCCTGCAACGGCGCAAAGAGCCCGGCGAACACGCGCAAGGACGTCTGCGCCTCGGCAGCCAAGCTATACGCCGAGCCCTGCATGTGCTACCTGACGCGGCCCCGACATGCCCGGAGGGACCGGCGCTACTGGGAGGTCTTCGAACGTGCTTTCGGAGGCGTCGAGGCCGCGGTTCCGGGGTACGGGGGAGGGGACTGCCCCTTCAGATTCGACCGCCAGCAGATCATGCGCAACCATGCGCTGGCGCTAGGCTTGGTTCAGTCCGGGACCGTGCAGTTCACCGCCTTCGCGCTCGTGCATCATCCGGACAACCACCACGTGGTGGAACCGTGGGAGGAATACCGGTCCGTCGTTGCGGACGCATCCCGGTTCTTCCGGATCCCCGCCAATGCCCTCGTCGACACCGCGGCCAGGCAGGGCGGCTGGTGGCGCGCCTGGGGAACGTACATGCAAGAACGCTACATGCTTCCGACCATTGCGACGAGCCCATGAGCGCTCGGGTATTCCGGCGGGGCCTGTCGGACGGGCTGTTTCGCGACCTCTTGGACGGCCCCTGTGCGACCATTCGCCTTGCATGCCTGGCCGCGGGACTCGACGCCCGTTTGCGTCCGGACGCCATCAGCTTCTACTTCCATGGTCGCTCGCTGGCTCGGATCGAAGGCCGCGGCTGGCGACCGGCGAAGCTCTTGGTCCACCACAAGTACCTGGCGGACGACCGGATCGGCGATTACGTGGGCGGCCGGCACGGGCAGTACCGCACGTTCGACGTCGATGCGGGCTTCGCGGAGGTCTACGCGTCCCGCGTACACAGCTTGATCGAGCGCGCCGGGGGCCACGTGGGGTCTGAGGAGATCTTGGAGTCGCGTCTGCTGGAATACAACAACGGGCGGGCGCCCGTGTGCTGCTTCGACCGGCAGGTACAGATGCCGGGCATCCGGCGGAAGCTCGACCTCATGGGCCTGATCAGCGGTCCGGTCTCGGCGTTGGTGGCGATCGAGGTGAAGCTGTACCCCGACAACCGTATCAAAGACGTGCCGCGGCAGCTCCACGAGTACCTGGAGATATTCGATCCGGCTGCGGAAGGCCTCGCCGTCGAGGTGGCCCGGTCGTACCGAAGGGTATGCCGGCAGCTTCGCGATTTTGGACTGACGGCGCCGGATCCGGATCTGGTCACCGCTGGAATGCCGGTCAAGGGTCTGGTGATCGTCAGCGGCTACAATCCCCGGTCAAGGCTGCTATCGCGTGCGCACGAACTTGCGGCGCGGCTGGAACGGCCAGTCTATCTGTGGCAACCCGATGGCGACCACCACTGTATCCCGGAGGCGGAGAGGTGGGAGCGCATGGGCACCAGATGACGCTGGACGTGGCGAAGCGACGTCGGGGAAGGGCTCATGCTCTTGCAGAGTCGGTCAAGGATCGTTGTCCTTTAGTTGGGACATAGCCCTGGTGTATTGATGAAAGTTCTCCTTGCTCCTCTTTTTTTCAAGCAGCGGATGTGCAAACATTGCGCCCGTTTGTTCTACAAGAAGAATCCTGACGGCTGGATCGGGATCTCCGAATTCGAGTCTTTGCCTCCTCTAGGCTCTTTCGATCCAGGCCGCGGATTCGTTCCGGATTTCCCTTCTCTCCTTATGTTCGATGAGTACGTAGTCGATGGAGACGCCTATGAGCGGATTCGAAATCCGGGCCATCGACATTGGCTTCGAGAATGGTCCGAGTTGCTCAAAGTTCTTGATAGCGAAGGGGCAATTGCGGCCGAGGATGTACAGTCGGCTGCCTCTGCTCACTCTCATCGTCGTGGGTGGATGCTTCGGAAGGACATGCAGGAGCCCACCAGATGGTGGCAGGCCATGGGTTACTATGAGGCTCTTGTAAATAGTGCTCAAAGGTTCCTCGGAGAAAACCCCCATACGGCTCAGGAGTACTCGTGGCGGTTCAACCCAGAAGCACGGTATGGCATAAGGGGATTAGACGGACACTATCATGATATGAGCGTAGTCCTTTGCGATGGTGCCGACTCAGATAACGAGGCTCATGCTGAGTTGTTTTCGCGGGCGGTCAGCACTACAGCGAACCAACTGCGCGAAGTAAATGCGTGCCTCACTGCCTGCGATGTCCTTGGCGTGGCACCAATGATGTGGGCACCCTACCGAAGATATCTTCAGGAAAAGCTGGCCTCGGCAGGGGTGACGGACCAATCAGCGACGGGGACGGAGTTCTTTGAACTGGCCTTTCCCGCGTATGCGCCAACATCAGTAAAGGAGTTCTCCAAGTTGCGGAGAGATCGCAGGATTGGGGCTTTGCGTTCCGAGATTCGGCGCGCTTCGGAGCACGGAGATTTGATCGACCCAAGTTACCCCCAACGAGTACTTGACGAAGTATTGCGATTGGAGCGTACCGGTGCAAGAGTACGCCGCATTGCAGGTTGGGTTGCGACGGCAATGGGAAGCGTCCCGGTGCCAGGTCTCGGCATCGCGACCGCGGCTACGGCAGAGGTAATTGCCACTGCGCTAGACAAACGGAGAACGAGGCCGTGGCGTTGGTTTTATCTAATAAGTGACGGTAGAGGAGCAACGTAGGTAGGAGCAACGTAGCGCCTAAGTCTAACTCTAACAAAGCCAAACTAGATCTTTGCGAGCAGGTTGAAGTATCGCTCGCGCGACATATGTGCCGTGCGCATGTTGGTGCGGATGATGTCGATGCCAACAGCGGTGTACCTTCGGCACGATGACTGGGCATGCGACGCCGGGCTTGCTCATGACGATATACGACCTGCTCTCGCGCTCGATGGTGAAGCCGTCGGCTCCGAATACGCGCGCCTGAACGCGCCACTCAGTGGGCTTGAGCCTCGGCACCGGGAGACAAGGGGAACGGGAATACGCACCGTGCGCTGGGTGTCCGGCGCAGGCGATTCAGGGTTCTGATCCAGCTCGAATCCGCAGTCCTTCAGTACGCGATCGAGTTGACCGCGTCGATAGCACGACGCCAGGAACAGTTCCAGTGCTTCGACGAGATTGCTAACCGCGACGTCTTCGGTGGGTCCCTGGCTGTAGACATCCAGGGCCGGACAGTAAGCGATGCAACCCACACTGTCTTGGCGGGTCGCCACCGGCACGGACAGTTCGAAACGGATCCGATCGGACATCCGACGAGTCTCCCATTCCGCTACGCCGGCCCTTCCCACGTGGCAGTCGGCTTGTTCCGTATTCGCGCTCAGTGCGCGGTGCCACGTATAAACGCGGAAGGAATGCCGAATCCGGTTCAAGGCGAGAACCGCACTCACGCGAAGTGTACGTGGCTGCGGATCGGACTGTCAACATGTTGCGTTGGCACCATGTTGCGCCGTTCGCGCTGTCAGGTCAATGGGGTTCGGCGTCGCTGTTGCCCCGCTACCGCTCCCATGCGGGGCAGGACGTCCTGCTGCAGACGGAACATTTCGTCGATGGTGTGAACCGCCGCCCGGTACAAGTGCGTGGTCGGGTCCAGCAGCGGGGCTGGAGCAGGATGTGGGGGCTGCGGCTCGCGAATGCGTCGACGGCCGGTTGATGTTGGTCGGGGTCCTCAGCAGCCGGAGGATTCCCTCCGGGAGCGGGGCCATGCGGGAGGGGTGCGGGCCGCTCGCGTGAGCAGGGGCGGGAACATCGACAACGGCGCCCCTCGGACAGGCCGGGCGGGCAGCCCGCGTTCTATAATCGTCGACCATGCGGGTGGGTCCGACGAGGTTCGTCGGAAGGGAGACGCGCCGATGGCGAGACAGACAAGCACGGGACATGGGGGCGGATGCGGCGGCCGTCGGGCGTCGCGGAGGACGCGACCGTTCGCTGGCGTTGCCAGTTTGGCCGCCGTGGGTCTGGCCCTCGGCATCGCGGCACCGGCCGGGGCCCAACCCTCAGAGGGCGGTGCGTTCCTCGACGCGCAGGCCGCAAGCGGCCGGACGGCGTACGGCCGCTCCTGCGCCTCCTGCCACGGCGCGACGCTGCGGGGCGCGATGCACGGGCCGGATCTGACCGGTCCGGGCTTTCTGAGCAACTGGGGCTCGCAGACCGCGGCGGCGCTGTACGAGTACTTGCGGGCCGAGATGCCGCCGGGGCTCGGCGGATCGCTCCCGAGCGGAACCTACCTGAACATCGTCGCCTACCTGCTGCAGGCGAACGGCCATGCGGCGGGTCCGCGGGCGCTCACCGCGGACGCCGCGGTCGTCGTCGGCGGGCGCGGCGACGCGCCGGCAAGGGGCGCGCCGGCCACGGCGGATGCGGCCGACGCGGCGGCGGCGGACGAGCCCCGCGACGTGGACGCGGTGCCGGGGCTGCGCGCGTTCGTCAACCGCGAGGTGTCCGGCCTCACCCCGGTCACCGACGAGCTGCTCCGGAATCCGCCGGCCGAGGACTGGCTGACCTGGCGGCGCACCCGGGACAACCAGGGCCACACGCCGCTGGACCAGATCGGGCCCGACAACGTGGCCGGCCTGCGCCTGGCCTGGGCGCTGGCGATGCCGGAGGGCACCAACCAGACCGCGCCGCTCGTCCACGACGGCGTGATGTTCCTGGCGAGCCCCGGCAACGTCGTCCAGGCCCTCGACGCGGCCACCGGCGAGCTGCTCTGGGAGCACCGGCACCAGTATCCCGAGGACGCGGAGAGCCGGCGCGCGACCCGCAGCATCGCCCTCTACGGGGACAAGGTCTACCTGGCCACCTACGACGCGGCCATCGTCGCCCTCGACGCGCGGACGGGCGAGCCGGTCTGGCAGACCACGCGGGCCGATTACCGGAAGGGCTTCGCCCAGACGGGCGGACCGAGCATCGCGAACGGCGTCGTCGTCAGCGGCATCAACGGCTGCGAGCGCTTCGAGGACGAAGGCTGCTTCATCACCGGACACGACCCGGACACCGGCGAGGAGCTCTGGCGCACCTCGACCATCGCCCAGCCGGGCGACGTCAACAGCGGGACCTGGGGCGACATCCCGCCGCACCTGCGCGGCGGCGGCGACACCTGGATTCCGGGCGCCTACGATCCGGACCTCGACCTCTTCTTCATCGGCACCGCGCAGGCGAAGCCGTGGGTGGCGGCGAGCCGCGGGATGTCGACCTACAACGACGCCCTCTACACCAACTCGACGCTGGCCCTGAACCCGCGCACGGGGCAGGTCGCCTGGTACTTCCAGCACGTGCCGGGCGAGACCCTCGACCTCGACATCGTCTTCGAGCGGGTGCTGGTCGACGTCGACGATCACAAGTGGCTGTTCACGGCCGGCAAGGACGCCATCCTCTGGAAGCTCGACCGGCGCACGGGGGCCTTCGTCGACCTGGCCGAGATGCTGCACCAGGACATCTTCGAGTCGATCGACCTCGAGACGGGGCGCGTGCGTTATCGGCAGGACATTCGCGACGCCGGTGTCGACGACGCGGTGCATGCCTGCCCCAGCCTGTACGGCGGCCACAACTGGCAGGCGTCGGGCTACAGCCCCGAGGCGCACGTGATCATCTACCCGCTGCACCAGGCGTGCATGACGCTGACCGGCCGTCACGTCGAGCTGGTGGAGGGGGGCGGCGGTCTCGGGGTCTCGGCCATCGAGCTGCACGAGATGCCGGGCACGAACGGCATGCTCGGACGCCTCGCCGCGTACGACGTGCGCACGATGGAGGAGGTCTGGAGCCGCGAGCAGCGGGCCATCTTCCTGACGTCGGTCCTGACGACGGCCACCGGGCTGGCCTTCGTCGGCGACGTAGACCGCTACTTCCGGGCGTTCGACGTCCGCACGGGCGAGGTCCTCTGGGAAACGCGTCTCGGCCAGTCCGGTCACGGGTTCCCGATCTCGTACGCCGCGGGCGGCAGGCAGTACGTCGCCGTCCCCACCGGCGTCGGCATCTTCCGCGGCCTCAGCGGGGTGCTCAGCCCGGACATCTACCAGCCCCCGTCCGGGAACGGACTCTACGTCTTCGCCCTCCCGGAGCGGGAGTCGGCGCCGTAGAGCACCACCCGCACGCGGGCCGCGGCTCCAACCGCTGGAGAAACGTCGATCTCGCCGTCCTGTGGGCGCATCCGGCGTTCGCGAACGGCCACGTTGTCGCGGTTTTGCCGCTGGTAGGATGAGACCCAAATGCCGAATCCGATGCGGACGGACCGGGAGATGACCAGAGGGTGGCACCCCGACGAGCAACGCTGGCTCGAGCGGTTCCGCGAAGCCCTGGCCGCCGACTACGCCGAGGTCGTCAACAAGGCGCTGCTCTTCGGGTCGAAGGCCCGCGGCGACCGACCGACCGCGAGCGGGATCGACGTGATCGTGATCGTCAGGGACGAGGCGGCAGACGCTCAGGAGAGCATCGCGGACATGGCGGACGAGCTGGTGTTCTCGGCCGAGTGCTGGCAGGCAGCCCCGTGCGTGCTGACGAGGACTGAGTCCGAGTGGACCAAGGGTCTCAGTTGGGGATTCGCGTTCCACGAAGCCGTCGAAGGCGAGGGGATCACGCTCCTATGAACACGGAGATGATCGCCAAGAGGCACTGGAAATGGGCAACCAATGCCCTCAAGGCGGCAAACCGGGACGCCGCCAGCCGCGATCCCCAGAACGCCGTGTCCCGGGCCTACTACGCCATGATGCACGCGGCAAACGCGCGGATGTATACTGCCGTCTGAGGGGTTTCTGGGGTTGCGATCCGATCCAGGAGTCACCGTAGGGGGCTTATAT
Organism: Vicinamibacterales bacterium; assembly: GCA_965204675.1. GTDB lineage: Bacteria > Acidobacteriota > Vicinamibacteria > Vicinamibacterales > UBA8438 > JAJEEA01. The sequence continues at coordinate 769,919 of OZ242003.1, read as the reverse complement.
GTGCGAGAGACGGTCCGGGGTTTCCTGATCGCCATGGGCGCCGCCGCGGTACTGTTCGCGGCGGTTGTGTCGTGGTCGAATGGGCGGGAAATCGCCGCCGTCCGCGAGGATTTGGCGACGGTTCAAGGTACGTTGAAGACGACAAGCGACACCGTGATCGCGCACGTCAACGCACCCGGACTGCACGGTTCCATCGTGGCGACGACGCAGCAGTGAAGTCGCAAACCGCCACGGCATCGGCCGGGGTGGCGCCCGCACCGGCCGGGCGCGCCGCTGGAGGGCGCCCACCCATGACACGATCTCGGCGAGATGGCAGCCGATCGGGGTGGCTCGATGAGCCTCCTGTTCGGCGTCATGGTCGGCCTCTCCTGTTCTTCCCGATTCCCGCCAACGCCCTCGTCGACACCGTCGCGGGGCAAAGTGGCTGGTGGCGCGCCTGCGGAACGTACATGCGGGAGCGTTACATGCCGCCGGCTGGCGCGATCGACGGATGAGCGCCCGCGTGTTCAGGCGGGGCTTGTCGGATGGGCTGTTTCGCGACCTCCTGGATGGCCCCTGCGCGACAGTGCTCCGTGCCTGCCTGGCTGCCGGACTCGACGCGCGTTTGCGCCGGAACGCCATCAGTCTCTACTATCACGGACGTTCGCTGGCTCTGATCGAAGGCCGCCGCTGGCGTCCGGCGAAGCTCTCGGTCCACCACAAGTACCTGGTGGACGACAGGATCGGTGACTACGTCGGCGGCCGGAGCCGCGAGTACTGCACGTTCGACGTCGATTCCGCCTTCGCGAAGGCCTACGCGTCTCGGCTGCACGCCTTGGTGGAACGCGCTACGGGTTACGTGGGTTCCGAGGAGAGCGTGGAGCTGCGTCTACTGCAAGCCAACGACAGGACGGCGCCCGTGTGCTGCTTCGACAGGCAGGTACAGATGCCGGGCACCAGGCGTACGCTCGACCTCATGGGTCTGCTCAGCGGTTCCGTCGCGGCGCTGGTAGCGATCGAAGTGAAGTGCTGCCTCGACAACCGCATCCAGGATGCGCCGCGACAACTCCATGAGTATCTGGAGATATTCGATCCAGCGCGGAAGGGCCTCGCCCCCGACGTGGCCCGTTCTTATCGGAAGGTGTGCGAACAGCTTCGCGCTCTTGGACTGGCGGCGCCGGATCCGGATCTGGTCACGGCTGGAATGCCGGTCAAGGGCTTGGTGATCATCAGCGACTACAATCCCCGTTCAAGGCTGCTGCCGCGTGCGCGCGAAGTCGCGGGCGATCTGGAACGTCCGATCCATCTGTGGCAACCCGCTGGCGATGACTACCGTATCCCGGAGGCGGAGAGATGGGAGCGCATGGGCGGGAAATGACGCCGGACCCGCCGACGCGAACTGTGCTTATGTGATGTTGGGATGGACAGGAATGAACGGGGTGAGCGCATGAGTTGGTTGGAACAACTTCCTGAGAGAGAGCAACGAGGAAGTCGACCTCGCTGTGTTCTGCTCACGGATGGTGAGAGGGAAGAAGTCGCAGAACGGCTGACCGAATTGGTAAGACTTCCACACGTAGGGGTGTCGGCCGACGACAAGTGGATGCCTTGTGGCAAACCTGTCAAGGAAGAGGACGGGTCTTGGGATACGACGCCTTCGGATGAAATTCAACTCGACAAGGAAAACAGTCTGGTATGTTCCAAGACTAAAGAACGACTGTGGAAATGGTGGCTTGAAATCCATACAACCACTCCGAGTTGGGATATTGCCAGCACGTGCAGAATCAATGGCATGCAGGGACTCATACTGGTAGAAGCGAAAGCCCACAAAACCGAATTGACGGATCCGGACGACTGTAGCAGCAGGAACCCGGAGAACATCAAGCAGATCAACAAAGCCATATCCGAAGCGAGCCGCAGCCTCCAGGCAAAAACCGGAAGCAGGTGGAAGCTGTCACCAAAGAGGCACTATCAACTGTCCAACAGATTTGCTTGGTCATGGAAATTGGCGACACTCAAGATACCGGTCGTACTGGTTTATCTCGGATTTCTGAACGCCTTCGAGATGGATAGCCCGAAAACCGAATTGTTCCGTTGGGAACCAGAGTGGCAGCGCGTTCTGAAGACCTATTGCGAAGGCAAAGTTGACAACGATTGCTGGGGGAAGAGCCTGTATTTCAATGGCACACTGTTCATTCCGGTCATACGGACCTGCAATCTGTCTTTTGACCCCAAGAACCTCGATCCCCGGTGAACATGGTGCGATTGACGGCGTCCAAGGCGCCGCCCTGGGGCTGCGCTTGCTTGCTGTCATTTCGGCATGGCTGAGTCTGGTCAGGCTTTCCGCCGTCGTCGCCGGACCTGGGTATCGGCTGGTGCTGCAGGCACCAAGTGTGTCGCGTGACCACCGACTGCATGTCGTGTCGGCCGGTAGGGTATAGGTCGTCGCCAACGATGGCTGGGGTCGGCGGCCTCAGCCTACATATCCCGGTTGCTCCCCTCGTGACGAGGCTGAATGGCAACTCGTCGCCGTGCTCCAGGGTGTCTTTGGGTTCGAACGCGAGGCATGTCGTGCAGTCTGCACTTCTGCCTCACGACCCTGCGGGTCTCGTTGTCCGCCCGCTTTTTCTTCTCCTGTTCTCCCTCCGCTTTTCGCCGCTCCTTCCCGTCCAACCAGTCCCAGTCCTCTCCATCCATCATCTGTCTCCGGTCAGTCTCTCTGTCTGGCGAAGCTAGGCCCTTGTGAGCAGGTTGAAGTACCGCTCTCGCGACATATGTGCGGTGCGCATGTTGGAGCGGATGATATCGATGCCAACGGCAGGATACTTCGGCACGATGATTGGGCGTGGGACGCCAGGCTTGCTCATGACGATATGCGACCCGCTTTCGCGCTCGATGGTGAAGCCGTCGGCGCCGAATACGCGCACTTGAACGCGCCACTCAGTGGGCTTGAGCTTCGGCACCGGAGACCAGGGGAACGGGAATACGCACCATGCGCTGCGTGTCGGGTGGAGGCGATTCAGGGTTCTGATCCAGCTCGAATCCGCAGTCTTTCAGCACGCGATCGAGTTGACCGCGTCGATAGCACGACGCCAGGAACAGCTCCAGGGCTTCGACGAGATTGCGGATCGCGACGTCTTCGGTGGGTCCCTGGCTGTAGACATCCAGCGCGGGGCAGCGAGCAATGTAGCCCACACTATCCTCGCGGGTTGTCACTGGCACGGACAATTCGAAACGGATCCGAGCGGACATCCGCAGAAGCTCCTTTCCGTGTAAACGCGGAAGGAATGCCGAGTCCGGTTCATGTGAAGACCGTACTCATCTGAAGTGTACGTGGCTGCGGATCGGACTGTCAACAAGCTGCATTGTCACCATGTCTCACGGTCGAGCTGTCAGGTCAATCAGGGGTTCGGCGCCGCTGCTGCCCTGCTCCTGCCCCGTTACCACTCCATGCGGGGCAGGACGTCCTGCTGGAGACGGAACATCTCGTCGATGGTGTGGACCGCCGCCCGGTACGAGTGGGTGGTCGGGTCGAGCAGCAGCGCCTGGAGCAGGGTCCGGCGGCAGCCGTTCGCGAACGCGTCGACCAGGAGGCGATTGATGCTGGTCTGGGTCCTCAGCAGGCCGAGGATGCCCTCGGGGAGCGGCGCCATGCTGGCCGGGTGCAGGCCCTTCGCGTCGGCACGGGCGGGAACCTCGACGACGGCGCCCTCGGGCAGGCCGGGCACGTAGCCGGCGTTCGGCACGTTGACGGCCTCGAGGGCGGTGTCGATGCCGCACAGCACCCCTTCGAGGAGGGGGGCGGCCAGCTCGCCGGAGGGAGCGAGGTCCGCGTCCGGGTCGCGCCCGTCCGCGTCGGTCCCCGCGTTGTCTCGCAGCCGGCCGAGGGGCGCGTCGGGGAACGCGGGCACGTCCGTGGGGTGGTCCGACAAGTTGTAGAGCCAGGTCGGCGTCTCTCCCTTCTCCCAGGGCGCACCGTCCACAGGGTCGTAGAAGAACTGGAGAAGGCTGCTGCCCAGGAACTCCTGCGCCCATCCCAGGTACTCGCCGATGTGGTTCGCGCCCGGGCTCGGATAGCGGTCGAACACCCGGAACAGGATGCGGCTCAGCGCGATCTCGTCCCAGTCGTGCAGCCAGTGGGCCTCGCGCTCGCGGCGCTTGAGCCTCGGGTAGAGGTCCTCGCCGGTCTCCCGGTCGCGCACGGACTCGAACCACGCGAAGTGGTTGAGCCCGCTCGCACGGGCGTCGAGCCGGTCCACCGGAAGGTCCAGGAGGTGGGCCATCTGCTTCATGCCGTCGAAGACGCCGTGGCACAGCCCGACGACGCGTATCGAGGAGAGCCGGCTCTGGGCCTCGCACAGCTTGGTGAGCGGGTTCGTGTAGTTGAGGAGCCAAGCCTCGGGGCAGTGCGCCTCCATCGCCCGCGCCACCTCCAGGGCCGGCTTCATGTTGCGGAGCGCGTGGAAGAGGCCTCCCGGTCCTCCGTTCTCTCCGTAGATCTGCCGCGAGCCGAACTGGCGGGGGACGTGGAAGTCCTGCGCCCAGTGGAAGTAGCGGCGGAGCTCGATGGCCATCACCACCGCGTGGGCGCCGGGGAGGGCCCGCTCCAGATCGGTCGTGGCGGAGACCAGGACCCGCCGGCCGAGCCGCTCCGCGACCGACTCCGCGTACGCCAGGGTGCGGGGCAGCTCCGACGGATCGACGTCGACGAGGACGATGCTCAGGCCGCGGTCGCAGAGCGGGTCGCTGAGCAGCAGGTCGCGGATGGAGGCGGGCCCGAACTCGCGGCTCCCCGCGCCCACGAGGACGATCTTGAGATGGTCCTTCATGGTGCCGTCCTACGGTTCATGCAGCCGGTCGCCCCGGCGCCGGGGGCGTGTCGGCGTGCGCAATCCGTACGGTCATCGCCCCCGCGCCGAGGGACACCGCGAGCAGCAGCGCGCCCAGGCCGGCCCGGCCGGTGAGCACGTATCCGACGCCCAGGAGGCTCGCGTACACGAACAGCGCGCCGAGCAGGAAGCCGGGCCACATTCGGCCCGCCGGCGGGTCGGCCGAGGTCACCCCGGTGCGATCGGCCACCCGGCCCCACCAGCCGCCCGGGTGCACCCGCCGGTAGAAGCGGTCGAGCACGTCGTCGGCCTCGGGGCGCGTGGCGAGCACGACGGTCAGCCACAGCGCGGTGCACGCGAGCAGGATGACCACAGCGCGGACGAGGTCCATCTCCGGCGCGTAGAAGCCGTCGGCGGCGCGCATCACCGAGGCGGGCACGACCGGCTCGATCGCGGCGAGCAGGACCCTCCCGTTGGCCAGGAGCACCGAGCCGGCCATGGCCGCGATCTCCGCCCACGCGTTGACCCGCCACCAGTACCAGCGGAGCAGCCAGACGAGCGCCACCCCCGCCGTCAGCTCGATGATGTAGATCCAGCCCCGCTGGATCGAGTCCATCTGCCAGGCAACGCCCCCCGCGACCACCGCCAGCAGCACCACCGCGACCCGGGAGGCCGCGACGTAGTGCCGCTCCGAGCGGTCCTTTCTCAGGAAGCGGCGATAGACGTCGTTCACCATGTACGACGCCCCCCAGCAGAGGTGCGTGTCCATGGTGCTCATGAACGCGGCGAGGAACGTGGCGACCATCAGCCCCCGGAGCCCGGCCGGCATGAGCTCGCGGATCATCATCGGGTAGGCGAGCTCGGGGTCGGCGGCCAGCGCCGGGTCCATGGCCGAGGGGGGGAAGACGAGGAGCGAGCCCAGGCCCACCACGATCCACGGCCAGGTGAGGAGCACGGTTCCCGCGAAGGCGAACCAGAGCGATGCCTTCACCGCCTGCCGCTCGTCGCGGGTCGCGAACAGGCGCTGCGCCACGTAGCCGTCCCCCTGCCCGCTTCTCAGCCACAGGATCAGAATCAGGCACAGGAAGGAGACGATCTCGAGCGAGGAGGCGTTGGCGGTGCTCGGCACGAGATCGAGGGCGCCCGGCGGTGCCCCGGGGGCCTCCCGGACGGCGTCCGCCATCGCCGAGGGTCCCCCGAAACGGAAGAGCACGATGCCCGCGAGGGTCGTCGCGCCGAGCATGCCGGTCACGAACTGGAGGAGGTCGGTCACCACCACGCCCCAGAGCCCCGACGCCACGGTGTAGGCCAGCGCCAGCCCGACGCAGACCGCGAGGGTGAGCGCCGGGTCCCAGCCCAGCAGGACCTGGCTGAACTTCACCATCGCCAGCATGACCCAGCCCATGACGACCGCGTTCTTCAGCAGCCCCTGGTACACCGCCGAGAAGCAGCGCAGCGCCCGCGCGGGCGCGCCCCCGTAGCGGAGCTCGATGACCTCGGCGTCGGTGAGCACGCCCGCCCGCCGCCACAGGCGCGCGTAGAAGAAGGTGAGCATGAGGATGCCGGCCGCCTCGTACCACCACAGCCAGTTGCCGTACACGCCCTGTCTGCGCACGAGCGCGGCGGTGGCGAGGGGGGCGTCGGTCGCGAACCAGGTGGCCGCGATGGAGGTGCCGGCCAGCCACCAGGGCAGCGAGCGGCCGGCCACGAAGTAGTCCTCGACGCTGGCGCCGGCGCGCCGGGCGAAATAGAACCCGATCGCGAGGGCGACGGCTCCGTAGACGCCGACCACGATCCAGTCGAGCGGCGTCAGCGTCATGTGCGCATCCGGCTCCTTTGGACGCGGGGCAGTCCGTGCCGCGCCGCAGCCTCGTCGACGAACGTCATGACGCCGCGCCGCCTTCCATGTGGTTGCTGGGACACCCTTGCCGCACCGCGGCCTCGTCGACGAGCTCGGTCATCGACCTTTCCGCGAACGAGCAACGGTTCGGCTCGACGATGCAACCGCCCGGCCGGGAACATATGCGGACGACGGGACCATGCGCCCCCGAGGACGGCTACCACCGGGGGGGTGGCGCCGGGATGAGAATCAGCGATCGACCGCGGATCGAGAGAGAACATTCGACAGAATGCGGTACGCCCCGGGGACGCCGTAGGGGAGCTGCCGGTGGAGGGCGAGGGCGAGATACGTGAAGCGTCCTTCACCCACCGGCGCGGTGAGCCACACGCCCTCCTGGGGGGCCTGGCCCTGGTCGTGGGTCTCCACCAGCGGCGTGTAGGCCGGGTCCCAGTCGGCGAAGAACTTGGATCCCCGCTGCTCGATCCAGCCGTCGAAGTCGGCCTCCGTGATGCGGTTCGGCGCGGTCAGCAGAGGGTGATCGGGAACGAGGAGGCGTACGGGCGCGTCTTCCTCCGACACTTCCTCCGCGCTCCTCGGCAGAGAGGCGGGGTACGGCGCCATCGCGGACGGCACGTACTCCTGCGTCTGGTAGAGCACGATCAGGTTGCCGCCCCGGCGTGCGTATTCCAGGAGGCCCTGGTTGTGCTCGAGCAGGTCCGGCCGGACGGCGTAGGCCCGGGTGCCCACCACGATCGCGTCGAACCGGGTCGTCCCGCCGGCGTCGGCGCCCGCGCGCGCCGGCACGAGTCCGCGCGAGGGAACGGCGCGGGCTCCTGCAGGGTCGGTCGGGCGCCCGCCGGAGGCGTCAGGCGACGATTGGCGGGCCAGGGCGGCGAGGGCCGCCTCGTCCAGCAGCTCGACGGTGGCGCCGAGCGCCTCCATCCCGGCGGGAACCTCGTCGCCGACCCCCATGACGTAGCCGACGCGGGCCCCGTCGAGGCGGGCGACGGGCACGGACCGCACGGCGGTGTGGGCAGGCCGCCAGAGCCGCGCGAGCCGCAGGTCGCGATGCTCGATCGTCCGGTACCCGGTGCGATAGTCCATGCCCCCGGCGCGGGCCACGGCCCGCAGCAGCGCGGTGCCTCGCCACCCCGCCGGTGGCGTGACGGTGAAGGACGCTTCCGCCGTCTGCCCGCGGTTCCGGAACTCGTGGAGCACGGTCTCGGGCGTCGCGGTCCATCCGTCGGGCAGCTCGAGGCGGATCGTCGCCGCGAGGGGGCCGGCGTTCGCGCTGGTGCGCACCCGCACCTGCGTCGGCGGGGAAGCGACGGGCTCGCCCGCGCCCGCGGTCCCGGGGGCGCGGCCGTCCGCCGGCTCCCGGCCGACCGTGGTCGAGACTCCACGAGAAGGGCGGGAAGCGACACTTGGGTCGCGGCCGTCCGGCGGCTCCGGAACCACCGGGACGATTCGGACCGCGGGCTCGACCGAGACGGAAAGCGCCGGCAGCACCGCCACCTCGCGCGTCACCGAACCGTACGGCAGACGCGGGACCCGGGCGGTGACCGGAACGGTGCGCGCGAAGACGTGCCCGGCCACGGACAGCTCGACCCCCGCCGAGAGGGCCGGCCGGCGCCACGAGAGGTGGAGGTCCGTCGAATCGGAGATCCGGTAGTGGTTCTCCGCCAAGCCGTCGCGCCCGAAGTACGGCGCGGCGGCCAGGTCGTCCTGCCCGTCTCCCGTTCCCGGGATTCGTATCTGCAATGTCGAGACGGCGCCCCGAGGGTCGCGCGGCGCATCCGCGGTCCGGGTCGGAAGTCCGCGCCGTGGAACGGCGCGGGCTTCTGCAGGACTCGTTGGGCGCCCGGCGGAGCCGTCAGGCGACGATTGGCGGGCCAGGACATCGCCGCCGCGGCCCGTCACCCGTACCGCCACCACGGTGACATCCCCATTCCCCGGCGTCTCGACCGCGACCCGCACGGCCGCGGATTCCCCCGGGACGAGCACGGCGCCGCGCGCGGGCCCCTCCAGCGCGGCGGCGACCCGCACCCCGCTCGCAGCCATGATGGCGTCTTCGAGCTGGCGTTCCTTCAGCCGGAGGTGGAAACGGGTCTCGGGTGCCGCGGCGGTGGCCGCGATCGCGGCGCGCAGAAGTCCAAGGCCCCGGACCAGTTCCGGCACCGAACGCTCGGGTGCGCGGAAATCGAACGCCTCGACGACGGCGGCGATCGAGCGTTGCAGCTCGTCGAGGAGCGGGTCCGCTCGGGGCGCGGCTTCGCCGAGGAGCGCGGGCAGCCCGCCCAGGCTCGTATCCAGGTCGGCGAAGAACGAGGCCGCAGTTTCTCCCGCGCCGGCGTTCTCTCCCGTGGCGGCGTTCTCTCCCGCACCGGCGTTCTCTCCCGTGCTGGCGTTCTCTCCCGTGCTGGCGTTCTCTCCCGTGCTGGCGTTCTCTCCCGTGCTGGCGTTCTCTCCCGGGCCAGCGTTCTGTCCCGCGCTGGCGTCCTCTCCCGCGTCGGCGTCACCCCCGTCCACCAGATCGACGCGCTCGTAGAGGTAGCGCCCGCCCCCCGTGCGCACGCGGCCCGCGGTCTGGGAACGCTGCAGGGCGAGCCCCCGGCTGGCCCAGCGCTGCCAGGTGTCGCCCAGCCACGGACTCGACCTGGTGGCGTCCACCTGAACGTGGAACGGCTCGCCTGCCCGCACCCCGCCCCTGAACGTGCGCAGGACCCGCCACGGCCGCAGCCCCTCCTCGCTGATCTGGCGCGGAAAGCGGGCGGGGTCGGCCGCGGCCGCGACCGCTTCCGGCGTCAGCAGGCTCGCGGCGAGGTGGTGGCCGTGTCCGTCGCGTTCCGAACCGTGGAACCGGCCGACGACGACGAACGGGCGGTTGAGGCGGATGACCCGCACCATGTCCTTGAGGACGGCCTCGCGGTCCCAGCTTCGGAAGGCCTCGTCCACCGACTTGGAGTAGCCGTAGTCGACCGCCGTCGTGAAGTAGAGGTCGTCCAGGCCGTAGTAGCGTCCGGAGAGGACCAGCTCGCGGGTCCTGATCAGGCCGAGGCCGTCGAAGAGCTCCGGGCCGATGGCGTTCGCACCGCCCTCTCCGCGGTTCAGGCTGAGGAGGGCGGTGCGCACCCCCCGACCCCGGCTGGCCAGCGTGAGCATGCCGGCGTGCTCGTCGTCGGGGTGGGCCGTGACGTGGAGGAGGCTGGCCGTCGTGGCCAGCTTGCGGATGCGGTGCCAGGCGCCCATCGCCCCGCCGTCCACGTCGAGCCGTTCTTCCCCGACGGGGGCGGGGAAGGCGAGGACACGGTCGAGCGGCGCCGGAGCAGGGGCCGACTGCCCCGCGGCGGAAGGCGGACCCGCGAGCGCGCCCGCGGCCACCACGGCGAGGACGATACGGAGCCACCGGGGGGTACGGACGGAACGGCGGCCACGATCCGTCATGCCGATAAACCGGATCTGCTTCATGGCGCCTGCCGCGAGCCCTCTGACCGTTCCAGATCCAAGCGGCACCCGTCCATTGGTCGAGCTGACGGCCGCTCCCCTCGGCGCGATCCGCATGATACGCGATCGAGGCTTCCCGGACAGGGCCTTCGCGGGTGAGCCCTCGCCCGGTCGCAAGCTGCAATCTCGGGCTGTCAGGCAGGTCAGGGGGCCTGCCCGAGCTCCGCGTGGCGCGCGTTGCCCAGGATGTTGCTCACCGCCCGGTTGCCCTCGTGGCAGGCGTACTCGTAGAGGGTGTAGCTCATGTCGAGCTTCAAGGGCAGCTCGAGGGTCCACGGCGCGGTGTAGACCTCCGGGTCCTCGACGCGGACCTGCCAGTCGAGGGCGTCCTCGGCGACGCGGGTGAAGCGCTCGACCAGCTTCAGCGAGCGGCTGACGGGGACGCCGTGCATGCGCCCGGCGTTCTGGTTCGGCGTGATCCAGGCTCTCTCCGTGAAGTGTGTGGTCTTGACCACCAGCGTCTCCCCTTCCCACCGGCCGCGGGCGTCGCCCATCCACTGCCGGATTCGCGGGTCGACATGCGGTCGGCCGTCGACGGGGATGATGCGCGGCTCGCGGACCATCTCGTAGACGATGATCACGTAGCCGGGGACCTGGAAGATGTGGTTGCCGGTGTTGTACGAGTTCGGCAGCATCGACCCCGGCACGCCGCGCGTGATGCAGCGGCTGTACGGGCTCATGTTCCGGTACGAGTCGGTCCGGTTCGCGACCAGCCACGCCGCGCGTTCCTCCGCCGCCGGCCGGGTGGGGACGCGGCCGCTCGGCGGGTCGGCCACCATGGACGTGCGGTGCGTGGGCACGATGTGGTCGCGGGGGTCGAACCAGAAGAAGTTGTAGCCGCGGTCGAGCGAGCCGCCCGAGGTCGTCGGGTTCCGGCCGGGGGCGTTGTCGCGGTCCCGGGCGCCGGTGCCTTGGCGTTCGACCGCCGCCGCTTCCTCCGCCGTGTAGAAGGCCTTGTCGCCCAGCTCGGCCGGCCGCTCGAGGGGGGTCAGGGTGTCGTTGGTCCAGATGCCGGAGATGTCGGGCTGACCGTCGGGGGTGCGCGGCGCGCGGTAGTCCGGCTCGGCTGCGGTCTGCGCCTTGGCGAAACCGGTGACGGCCGGCACGAGGACCAGGACGGTCGCGACGATTCGACAGAGTTGATATCGTGACATCCGGGTGCCCATTGTACCAGGGGCCTTGTGGCGGAACCCGGCCCCGCGCGTCGCCCGTCGAACCCATGGAGGGGCCTTCAGCCACGGGCTCCTCGGCTCGGTCCGGGCTCGTCGCCGCCGGGGCCGAGGCACGTTGACCGAGGCGGCGCCGACGATCGGAGGACGGCAGATGCGGATTGGGGTGACCGGGGCGACCGGGCTCGTGGGATCGGCGTTGCTTCCCGCCCTGGAGGGGGCGGGGCACGAGGCGGTGGGGCTGCGGCGCGGCGCCGCCGATGCGGCCGGGCCGCCGAGCTGGGACCCGGCGACGGGAAGCGTGGCGGCCGGCGGGCCGCTCGACGCGGTGGTTCACCTCGCGGGCGAGAACATCGCCGGCGGGCGCTGGAACGCGGCGCGCAAGGCGCGCATCCGCGACAGCCGGGTCGAGGGCACGGGCGCGCTGTGCCGGGGGCTGGCCGCCCTCGATCCGCGCCCCGCGACCCTCGTCTGCGCGTCCGCCGTCGGCTTCTACGGCGACCGAGGCGACGAGCGGCTCGACGAGTCATCGCCGGCGGGGAGCGGCTTTCTCGCCGACGTCTGCCAGGAGTGGGAGGCGGCCGCCGCGCCGGCGCGCGAGGGGGGCATCCGCGTGGTCCATCTCCGCATCGGCATCGTGCTCACCCCGGCCGGGGGCGCGCTGGGCCAGATGCTGCTGCCGTTCAAGCTGGGGGTGGGCGGGGTGATCGGGTCGGGCCGCCAGTTCATGAGCTGGATCGCCCTCGACGACCTCGTGGCCGCCGTCCTGCACGCGGCCGTCACCGACGGGCTGGAGGGGCCGGTGAACGCGGTCGCGCCGAATCCGGCCTCCAACGCCGAGTTCACGAAGACGCTGGGCCGGGTGCTCGGGCGCCCGACGATCCTGCCGATGCCGGCCTTCGGCGCCCGGCTGGCGTTCGGCGAGATGGCCGACCACCTGCTCCTCGGCGGCGCCCGCGTCGAGCCGTCCCGGCTGCTGGAGACGGGGTTCCAGTTCGGCTATCCCGACCTCGGGGGCGCCCTGCGACATCTGCTGGGCGCTTGAGTGGAGGTTCACGGTGGATCGGGCGGAGGACCTTGCCGCCGGCCTTCGCCTGACGCGCGCGTACCTGAAGGAACCCCACGGCAAAAGGAAGATGCTGGGCTCCGCGCCCGCATGTCCGCCCGGCAGTCAGCCAGACACGCGCTACCGCTCGGTCACCGGCCTCCACGCGCGGGTGCGGCGCTCGGCGTCGGCCCGCTGGGCGGCCGTCATGCCGGCCGCGACCGCGTCGCGGGCCGCGACCGCCCGGTCCCCTTCCTCCCCGCTCAGCCGCGCCGCCGCGAGGCCCAGCCAAAGATGCGCGGTGACGGGGTCGGCCGGCACGCCGGCGCTTCCGGCGAGCATCACGCCCAGGTCGAGCTGGGCGAGGGCGTCCCCCTGGTCGGCCGCGAGGTGCAGCCATCGCACCGCTTCCGCCGCGACGGGAGAGACGCCGCGACCGTCGCGGTACATCAGGCCGAGGTAGCGCTGGGCGGGGGCGTGCCCCTGCCCGGCGGCGGGGCGGATCCACCGGACGGCCTCGGCGTCGTCCGCCGGCACGCCCCGGCCCTGGAGATACATGAAGCCCAGGTCCGCCTGCGCCTCCGCGAGCCCCTCGGTCGCCGCGAGGTGCAGCCACCGCACCGCCTCCGCGTCGCTGGCCGCGACTCCCCGGCCGTTGGCGTAGGCCAGCGCGAGCCGATACTGCGCGCGCGCCATCGCTGCGATGTTCGCTTCCGACCGGGCGTGGGCGGGGTCGGCGGCCCGGCGCAGCCAGCGCAGGGCCTCGACGTCGTCCTGTGGCACCCCCTGCCCGACGCCGTAGAGGAACGCGAGGTCGACCTGCGCGGTGACATAGCCCTGGCCGGCCGCCTCGCGCAGCCAGCGGGCGCCCTCGGCCGCGTCCTGGTCCACGCCCCGGCCGTTCAGGTACAACGCCGCGAGGCCGGCCTGTGAGCGGGCGTGTCCCTGCTCGGCTGCCCGCCGGTACCAGTGCGCCGCCTCCGCGTCGTCCCGCGGGACGTTCTGGCCGTTCTCGTAGAGCAGGGCCATCGCGTACTGGGCCCGGACCTCCCCCTGGTCGGCGGAGAGCCGCATCAACCGCGCCGCCTCGACGGCGTCGAGCTCCACCCCCTGGCCGACCCCGTACAGATAACCCAGCCCGTACTGTCCGCCGGCGTGCCCCTGCTCTGCCGCCCGCCGGTACCAGCGCGCCGCTTCGGCATCGTCCTGGGGAACCGCCTCGCCGTTGAGGTACAGGTCGCCGAGGGTGGCGTGGGCGGGCGCGTAGCCCTGCTCGGCCGCCATCCGATACCAGCGCAGGGCCTCGTCCGCGTCTCTGGGCACGCCGTCGCCGAGCAGGTACCGTGCCCCGAGATCCGCCTGCGCCTCTGCCGCCCCCTGCTCGGCTCGGGCCTCGAGCGAGCGAATGTCGGGCGCGCTCTGCCGGTCCGCCGGCGGCCCCGAGCACGCGGCTGCTGCGAGGAGGGCGACGAGACCGCGGGCCAGCCGTCGCGGGGCCACGGGCACCAGCCTCACCCGGACGGGCCGCGCCCGAGAGCCGGGTCGACGTCGGCGTCGTAGTCGACGCCGTCGACGCCGAACCCGAAGATCCTGAGGAAGTCGTCGCGGATGCCGTCGAGGTCGGCGAGCTCGGCGACGTTGTCGGTGGAGACGACGGGCCACCGGCGGTTGACCTCGGCCTGGACCGGCCCGGACAGCTCCCGGTCGTCCATCCGGATGCGGCCGGCGTCGTCGAACGGCGGCGGGGCGTCCGAGTAGAGGGCGGTGCGGAAGAGCCGGTCGATGTGGGCCAGGCAGTCCTCGTGGTTGCCGGCGCTCTTCATGACCCGGAACAGCAGGGCCAGGTACAGCGGCACCACCGGGATCGCGGAGCTGGCCTGGGTGACCACCGCCTTCAGCACCGCCACCCGGGCGTCGCCCCCCAGCGCCGACAGCCGCCGGCGGATGGCGCCGGCGGCGCGGTCGAGGTCCTCCTTGGCCTTCCCGAGGGTGGCCTCCCAGTAGATCGGCCAGGTCAGCTCGCTGCCGATGTAGGTGAAGGCGACGGTCTTGAACCCGGGGGCGAGGACGCCGGCATCCGAGAGCGCGTCCATCCAGAACTCCCAGTCCTCGCCGCCCATGACCGCCACCGTGCCCGCGGTCTCCGCGTCGGTGGCCGGCTCGAGGCTGACCTCGTCCACCACCCCGGTGTCCTGGTTGAGCGACTTCACGTGGAACGTCTCGCCGAGGGGCTTGATGGCCGAGCGGTGGAGGACGCCGGTACGGGGATGCTGGCGTACCGGCGACGCGAGGCTGTACACGAACAGGTCGATCTGCTCGAGCGAGGCCCGGATCTCGTCGACGGCCCGGGCCTTCATCTCGTCCGAGTACGCATCGCCGTCCAGGGTGCGGGCATAGAGCCCGCGGGCCGCCGCCGCGTCCTCGAAGGCGGCGTTGTTGTACCACCCCGCGGTGGCGGTCTTGTTGCGCCGGGGCGCCTTCTCGAACGACACCCCCAGGGTGCCCGCCCCCGCCCCGAACGCGGCCACGATGCGCGACGCCAGCCCGTAGCCGCCGGAGCCGCCGACGACGAGGGCCCGCCGCGGGCCGTTGGGGAACGGCGTCACCCGCGCGATCTGCTCGCGCACGCTCGCGGCGCACCCCACTGGATGCGCCGTCGTGCAGATGAACCCTCGAATCCTCGGCTTGACGATCACTACTGGCCGTCCTCCCGCAACGCGTTGAACCGCTGCGCCCGCTCGACGGCGGCCTCGTTGCCGATGAGCTCGAGGCGCCGCGCGCCCCCGAGGCCGCCCGCCCCGGCGTCGCCGAGGCTGCCGTCGCGGGCGAGGGCGGCCATGGCGTCGTCGACGGCGCCGAGGGCGATGGCCCCCATCGCGCCGATGAAGAAGACGCCGACCCCGGCGTCGCGGGCCGCCTCGAGCGACGGGGCCCCGGTGAGGATGGGGCGCCCGGCCAGCTCGACCGCCCGCCGGCACTGGTCCAGGGGGATGCCGGGGACGAAGATGAGGTCGCCCCCTTCCTGCGCGTAGAGCGCGACCCGCTCGATCGCCTCGTCGAGGGGACCGCCGTCGGCCACCACGTCGCTGCGGACGAGCAGCGCGGTGTCGTCGTCGCGCCTCGCGTCGGCCGCCGCGCGCACCTTGTCGACCATCGCCTCGCGGCCGATGATCTTGCCTTCATCATAGCCGGCGAGGTGCTTCGCGCCGTACAGGTCCTCGATCATGATGCAGGCGGCCCCGGCCTTCTCCATGCGCTGTACGGTGCGGTAGACGTTGAGGGGGTTGCCGCCGCCGTCGTCGGCGTCGGCGATAATGGGCACGCCGACGGCGTCGAAGGTCCGGTTGCAGAACTCCACCAGGTCGTCCATGGTGATGACGCCGAAGTCGCCGGTGCCGTACTTGCTCAGGGACAGCGCGCTGCCGCCGGACATCACGATCTCGAAGCCGTGCATCTCGGCCAGCCGGGCGGTGGCGACGTCGCCGCAGTTGATGCAGCGGGCGGGGTCGGCGCCCCCGAGGAGGGCGCGGAACCGGGCCCCCGGGCTCTCGCCGGCCGGGGCCTGGGCCGCCGCGCCAGTGAAGCCCGCGGGTCCGCCCGTCAGCGCGTGTCCCGCCATACCGCCCGCGGCGATCCCCGCGCCCTGCAGAAACCGCCGCCGGCTCGGTTCGTTGCTGCTCGTCATGTCGATCTCCTCCTCGGTTGCAGGCGCTGGCTGCGGGCGTCGCGATCGTCCTCAGACGGTCCGCGGCCCAGCCTCCTTCGGATCCGTGTCACGCTGGAATCAACTGTCCCTCGATGCTCGCTTCTCGTTGGACGAGACTCGGCCCTGACCGCGTCGTTGGACGAGACCCGGTCTTGACCGCAACCAGCCCGACTAGAATAATAGAAGGTTCAAGCACGAACAGCGCGCGCCTGCACGGCGACCGTCGGCGGTTCGTGGTGGCTGAAACGGGCTCGGCGGCTTCCGCGGCCGGGGCAGCCGCTCGACGGGACGGCCGCGAATGAGCGGCGAGGAGCAGCAGTGATGACGAGAACACGCACCATTCGCGGCGCCCTGGCGCTCGCGCTCGGCGGCCTGATGCTGATGCCGGCCATGGCGGCCGCCCAGGCCGACGCCACCCCCACCTACACCAAGGACGTGGCCCCGATCTTCCGGGCCAAGTGCGAGAACTGCCACCGGCCGGGCTACATCGCGCCGATGTCGCTGCAGACCTACGCCGACTCGCGGCCGTGGGCGCGCTCCATCAGGAACCGCGTCGAGACCCGCCAGATGCCGCCGTGGCACATCGACAAGTCGGTGGGCATCCAGGCCTTCGAGAACGACCGGTCGCTGACGCAGGCCGAGATCGACACCATCGTGCGGTGGGTCGACGCCGGCGCGCCGCAGGGCGACCTCGCCGACCTGCCGCCGCCCGCGGTGTTCGCCGACGACGATGTCTGGAACTACGCCGGGCTCTTCGGCGGGCCGCCGGACCTGATCCTCCACTCGACGCCGTACACCATGCCCGCCGTCGCGCAGGACGCCTGGTGGAAGCCCGAGGTGCCGACGGGCCTGACCGAGGACCGGTGGATCCGCGCCATCGAGATCCGGCCGTCGACGGTGGCCGGTCGCCGCATCACCCACCACGCCCTCGCCCGCCTGCAGCAGGAGGAGGACCCCGAGGACCTCGGCGCCGCCTCGGAAGTGGGCCCCGGCATCCTGATGGAGTGGGCGGTCGGCAAGCAGGGCGAGATCATGCGCGAGGGCAGCGGCAAGCTCATCAAGGCCGGCTCGTCCATCGTGTGGGACATCCACTACTCGGCCGTCGGCGAGGAGATCACCGACACCGCCGAGCTCGGGCTGTACCTCTATCCCAAGGGGCAGGAGCCGAAGCACCGGCAGGTGCTGTCGGCGTGGTCCACCATCGAGGGCGGCAGCGACCATCTCTCGATTCCCCCCAACGCCGTCACCACGACCGAGAACTTCCACGTGCTGAAGGAGAACGGCCGCATCGAGAACTACCAGCCGCACATGCACCTGCGGGGAAAGGGCATGCAGATGACCGCGATCCTGCCCGACGGGTCGAAGCAGGTGCTGAGCCGCGTCAGCGACTTCAACTTCAACTGGCACAACAGCTACGTCTACGCCGACCACGCGGCGCCGCTGCTGCCGAAGGGCACCGTCATCGCGCTGAAATCGTGGTACGACAACACGTCGGCCAACCGCGCCAACCCCGATCCGAACCAGTGGGTCGGCTACGGCGACCGCACCGTGGACGAGATGGGGCACGCCTGGGTCAACGTCACCTACATGGACGACGAGGACTTCGCGGCGGCGGTGGCCGAGCGCGAGGCGGTCCTCGCCGACGACGAGTAGCGCGGCCGGCGACAGCGGGAAATCCTGGGAGCCGTCCCATCACCATCGGGGCGGCTTCCGTTACGTACGAGGAGGTTTCGTCATGCGGACGACTCGTTCGATGGGGCTCGCGGCGGCTGCCGCCCTGCTCGGGGCCACCCTGGGGGCGGCGGGGGCGTCCGCGCAGATCCCCACCACCCTCCAGGGCTTCGGGGCGCCGGTGTACCCCGCGTTCGAAGGCTGGTACGGGAACCCCGACGGCACCGCGACGCTGCTCATCGGGTTCTACAACGCGAACACCGAGCAGGCGGTGGACCTGCCCGTCGGCGAGCTGAACCAGTTCAGCCCGGGCCCGCAGGACCGCGGGCAGCCGACCCACTTTCCCCCGGGCCGGGCGTGGGGCGTCTTCACCATCGTGGTGCCCGGCGACTTCGACGGCGACCTGAGCTGGACGCTGGTCGCGAACGGCGAGCCGGTCACCATCCCCTTCCACACCCAGGCGCCGTACTTCGTCGAGCCGTTCAAGGACGCGTCCAACAACAACGAGCCGCCGACGATCCGCTTCGCCGAGGACGGCCCGCCCCTCACCGGCCCGCCCGTCGGCATCGCCGAGCGCCTGACCGGCACCGTGGGCGGCCCCGTCGAGTTGAGCGTCTGGCTGTCCGACGTGACCCCCGACACCCACGTGCGCGAGAACCCGTTCCGCCGCAGCCCGCCCATGAGCCTGCTCTGGCACAAGCTGCGGGGCCCCGGCGAGGTCGAGTTCGCCGAGGCGACGTTCGAGTACGAGGAGACGTCGGTGCAGACCCCCCGCACCACGGCGACCTTCAGCGCCCCCGGCGAGTACTGGCTGCGGGTCGAGGCGCTCGACTCGACCGGCGTGGGCGGCAGCGGCTTCCAGTGCTGCTGGACCTCGGCGATCGTGCGGGTCACGGTGTCGGAGTAGCGGCGATCCCGCGGTTGACGACGCAAGGATGGAATAAACGCCGGGGCAGGGGGGTCGACGGTACCGGGAACCCCGTCCGATGAGGCCCGCCATGCACCCTGCGTCGAGCGCTGTGCTGCCCGGATGGCCGTCCGCGGTCGGCACGGCGTGGCCCGCGTCCGGCGCGTGGACCGCTGCTCCGGCTTCGGCCCCGGCTGCCGCCGGCATCGCCACGGGTGACCTGGCCGTCATGGAGACCGGGGCAGGCGCCGGCGCCGCCAGCGACGGCAGGGACGTGCCGGCGGGGCGGGATGCGGTGACGCTTGAGGCGCGCGTAGCGGACCCGGACCGGGCGCTGGTCAACGCCGCCGCGGCCGGCGACCGCGACGCGTTCGAGGCGCTCGTGCGCCGCCACCAGACCCGCATCGTCAACTACGCGATGGCGATCGTGAGGGACCCCGCCGAGGCGGAGGACGTCGCTCAGGAGACGTTCATCCGCGCCTACCGGTCGCTGGCCCGTTTTCGCGGCGACAGCTCGTTCAAGACGTGGCTCTACACCATCGCCACGAATACCGCCCGTACCGGACTCGAGCGGCGCGGCCGGCGGGGGCGGATCGAGGACCGCAGCCTCGACGACGAGACCGGCCCTCTCGCCGCCGCGGACGTCCCCGCGGGAGACCCCGACGCCGAGACGACCCTGTTGCGGCGCCAGACGATCGACCGCGCCCTCGCCACCCTGCCGCCCGACCTGCGGGCCGCAGTGGTCCTGCGCGACGTCGAGGGGCTCGACTACAAGGAGATCGCGGCCGCGACGGGGGCGCCGATCGGGACCGTCGAGTCCCGCATCTTCCGTGCGCGCCGCCGGCTCCGGCCGCTGCTGCAGCCGCTGATGGGGAGATCGTCATGAGATGCGACGACGTGGAGCGTGCGGTCATCGCGCGCGCGGCGGGGCGCCTCGATCCCGCCGGCGCCGAGCGCCTGGAGGCCCATCTCGCCGGTTGCGCCGCGTGCCGCGAGGCGGCGGGGGGCCAGGACGACGTGGCCGCGGTCCTGTCCGCGCGGCCGGACGCGGCGCCGCCGCTCGGGTTCGCGACCCGGGTGATGGCGCACCTCGACGGTCCGCCCACCTGGCTCGACGTCATCGACTGGCGCCGATGGACGGTGCGGCTCGCGCCGGCGGCGGCCGCCCTGCTGGTGGTCGCGGCGGTGGGGCGGGGGCCGGCCGCGGCGGTCGAGCCCATCGAGTTCTCGGACCTCGTGACCGACTGGGTCGAGGTAGACGATGCCTCGGGGCCGCCCGCGCTCAGCCTGTTGTGGCAGGAAGAGGTGAACGACGACACCCTGCTGGAGGCGGTGTTGACCTCGGGTCCGGATGGGTCCTTCTGAGGGCGGCGGGGCCCGGGGGCCAAGCCGTGGAACGAAGCGGGTCCCCGGGGTTGGCGGGGAGCGGAGTCTGTGGCGGCGGTATCCGGGTCAGGCAAGGATCACGCGATGAACCGTACCAGCATGCGCCTGTGGGCCGGTCTCTTCGTCATCGTCGTGTTCAGCGGCGGGCTCGCGGGCGGGTTCGCGGTGCGGCCGTGGTTCGATCCCGAGCCGCCGCGGGGGTTCCGGGGCCGGGGAGGGCCGCCGCCCTCGGCGCGGATGACCGAGAGGCTTCTCGACCGCCTGGACGCCAACCTCGACCTGTCCGACGATCAGCGCCGGCGGCTGCGCGATGTCTTCGAGGCCGGCCAGCAGCGGTTTCGCGAGCTCAACGCCGGCGTCCGCGAGCAGTTCGAGGCCGAGCGGGCGCGGATGAACGCCGACATAGCCGCCATCCTGACCGCCGAGCAGATGGAGATCTTCGAGAGCCGCATCGTCAGGATGCGCCGCGACCGCCGCGACCGCTTCGGCCCCCGCGGGCCGGACGGCGACAGACGGCCCCGCGGCGACCGTCCCGGCCGCCCGCCGCGGTGACCGTTCGGCAAGTCGGCGGGCAGATCACGGTCCCAGTGGTGACGGGCCGGCCGCCCCCCGCGCTGACAATCGGTTCGGCCCCCGCGGCCCGTCCGCGGCGGGTCACGGCCCGTCGCCGCCGAGCGGCCTGCGCGGTGGACGCTCAGGCGGGCGCGTACCACGTGCCCCGCCCGGCGCCGTGCCGCGTCAGACGGCCGTCGCCGGTCAGCGCCTTCAGGTGACCCTTGATGGTGTTGCGGCTCGCGCCCGTGGCCCGCTCCGCCGCCGCGACCGTCACCCGCCCGTGGTCGCGGGCGATGCCCAGAATCTGCACCGACAGCTCCGGCAGGTCGGCCAGCATCACGCGCTCGCGCTCGATCTTCTGCTCAAGCTGCCGTTTCTGTCGTTGCAGCGCCCCCAGGAAATAGGCGAACCACGGGCCCCAGTCGGGCGCGCCGGTCCCGAGCGTGGCCTGGGTCCGGCGCAGGGCCAGGTAGTAGGCGTCCCGGCTTCTCTCGATGACGCTCTCCAGAGAGCTGTAGGGCACGTAGACGTACCCGGCCCGCAACAGCAGCAGGGTGGTCAGGATGCGCGACAAGCGGCCGTTCCCGTCCTGGAACGGATGGATGGCCAGAAAGACCACGACGAAGACGGCGATGGCCAGCAGCGGGTGCGCGTCGGCCTCGGCCAGGCTGGCGCGCGTCCACGACAGCAGATCGGCGGTCAGCCGGGGGGTGTCGAAGGGGGTTGCGGTCTGGAAGACGACGCCCAGGCGCTCGCCGCCCGGACCGAACGCCTCGACGTGGTTGGGCAGCGTCTTGTAGGTGCCGCGATGGCGCTGGTCTTTCTCCGAGTGCTTGAGCAGGTCCCGGTGAAGCTGCCTGACGTGGTTCTCGGTGAGGTCGATGAGGTCCCAGGCCGTGAAGACGGTCTGCATCGCGTCGGCGTAGCCCGCGACCTCCTGCTCGTCGCGCGTGGCGAACGACCCCGTTTCGAGGTTGGAGAGCAACCGTTCCACTTCGCGGTCGCTGAGCTTCGCCCCCTCGATGCGCGTGGACGAGCCGATGCTCTCGATCGCCGCGACGCGGCGCAGGCGGGACAGCCGCTCGGGTGCCAGACGCCCGATGGCCAGCCAAGTGCCCTTGAACTCGTCGATCTCGCTGACCAGCGTCAACAACTCGCCCGTGACCGGCAACGATGATGCATCGGGCAATCCAGCCGATTCCCCATCCATTCCCATCCGTTTGTGGGACTATTTCATGCAGACACCCGTTTGTCCATCCATTTTCATCCGATTTATTGGATGAGGCCGCCCGTCCCGTGGGCTGCGAGCGTTGCCGCCGGTGACCGTCCCGGCCGCCACCACGCGCCCGCCTGCCGACGTTTCCTCCGTCGAGACGGTGCGCTTTCCGGAGCGGTTCGACCGGTGACAGCGCTGCTCGGCCCCCGGTGTCACTCTGGCACGATGTCGTCGGCGAGCAGCCGTCGCAGGCGGGGCTTGACGGCGGCCGGACGATCGAGAAGGTTCTGGAACGCCCGCCACCGTTCTTCGTCGAGCCGGAAGATCCGCTTGCCGGCCTCGACGTCGGCTCGACCACGGCTCGGCGGCCGGTGTTCATCTCGCGGCTCTCGCGTAGACGTGGCGCTCACGGCAGTTGTTCCTCCGGGCCGAGTTCCGGTGTCCCCACGTCAAGACGGTTCCGCCAGCCGGGCGGCGAACCGGTGGTGTTCGTCGGCGTCGATGCCCGCCTGCAGCTCCCGGAGGGCCGCGGCGAGGTCGCCGTTCAGGAGCGCGGGGACCGCGAGGCGCAGGCCGGGGAAGACGCGGCTGTGGACGGTGCCGGCGTCGTCGGCGGGCAGGGGGCGGTACTCGCCGTCCGTCAGCTCGAACCAGTCGATGCGCTGTTCCTGCGTGCGCCAGACGACGTACTCCTGCACCCCGTTGCGCCGGTAGGCGCGCAGCTTGTCGTGCAGGTCGATCGACGCGCTGCTGGCGGCGACCTCGACGACCAACTCCGGCGCGCCTTCGAGGTAGTCGTCGGCACTCACTCGGGACCGCCCGCCGGCCTCGGGGGCGACGCGGAGCAGCACGTCGGGCTGCGGCTCGTTGTCGAGATCGAGGCGGAGGGTGGCGTTGTCGTAGCCGTGGACGCCCGGGGTTGACGCGGCGTACACGAGCAGCACGGTCTGAATCATCGCGTGCGGTCCCGCATGGGCCACGCTCACCGGCGACGGCATGTACACGACCCCCTCGATCAGTTGCGCCTTCTTCAGGTCGGGACGCTGGGCGTAGCGGCGCTCGAACTCGCATCGCGTGAGCCGGTCGCCGTTTTCCAGCGTGGTCGTCGCGGGCGCGCCCGGCGGTGCGGCAGCGCCGGACGCCCCGGACGGTGACTTGACCTCGAGTTCAGCCATGCGCGGCACTTTCTCCAGCCTGCGGCCCAGGATCATCATGCCACAGCGATGAGGGCGTAGCGGCGGGGGGCGGCCCGGGGCGGCCGTCAGGGCGCCCGCCGGCCGAGGGAATCGCGGACGGCTTCGGACGTACGTTCAGCGCAGTGCGTACCCGAGTCCGCGGGCGACGTTCTTCAGAACGGAGAGCAGCGCCGGATCGCCGAGGGCGCGATGGAAGCGGGGACGCGCCGGCATGACGCCGGCCGCCTCGGCGCGGTCCGTCAGGACCATCGCCGGCCGATTGGCGTGCATCGACGAGGGATAGTAGAGACCGACGGTGGCCGGATAGGCCTGGTAGAACGCCCGCGCCCAGTTCCGGGACACGGACCGCGCGGCGGTCATCAGGGCCATCGACGCCCCGGCGCGCGTGGCGAAGGCGCCGGTGAGGTCGAGCAGGGGGGCGGGGACGGCGGTCTCGAACCCGACGAGCCACGGCTCGTTGTGCCGCCGGTTGACGAGGCGGGTCCTCTGGAAGACCTCGGCGAAGCAGGTCGCCGGGTCGGCGGCCGCGTAGAGGACCGCCCGTCCCTGGTCCTCCCCCGGTGGTTCGAGCTGATGATCGAAGCGGGCGTCGGTGGGTCCGACCCGTCTGAAGCGGTTCCACCGCGTGGGGTGCCGCCCGCCGCGAAAGTAGATCCGCCAGACGGTCGTTCCGGCCGGCAGGACGTGAACGTCCGGCGGCAGCGCGTCGAGCCGGTCGGGCGGCGGCTTGCGCGGGACCTTCGGCATGCGCGGGTCACAGGTCGCGCACGATCTCGATGACGGGCTTCGGCGGCAGCCCGGCCTTGAGCCACTCGAGCGGGCTGAGCGCGCGCCCGTCGGCCGTCTCGAGCTGCGGATCGGGGGCCGTGTACCACCGCAGCACCGAAACGGGATCGAGCGTGCGCGGCACGGCCGCGTTGACCAGGCCGACGTTCGGCACGAGTCCGTCGCGGTCGAACTGAAAGAGGGGAATCTTCCAGCGGTTCTCGATCCGGACGGCGTACAGCGTGCCCTCGCGGATCATCTGGCGGACCCGAACCTGGGTGATGCCTCCGAGGTGGGCGGCAGCCTGCGCCGGCGTGAGACACGTGGCCAGGATGGCGCCGAAGGCGGTGACGTAGGTCGACAGCGGGTCGTCGCGGTCCGGGTGGTCGTCCACGTCGACGCCGGCCTGCCGGAGCACGGCGAGCTCCGGCGCCGTGAGCTCGCTGACCGACGGCGCGTAGAGCGTGCGGCGCAAGCTCGCGATCGCTTGCTGCAGGGCCGTGTTCAAGGCCCGCGGCGCTTGGGCCGTGAGGCCGTGCATCTCGAAGTAGCGGTCGTCCGCCTCTCGTGTGCGCCGCGGCATGCCGGCTGTTTCCTTTACTTATGTAGGAAGCCAACGAAAATCGTAGCATCCCGTTCGACCGGCTTCAACCCGTCCGGCGCGCCCGTCCGGGAATCGGCGCAAGGCCGTGCCGTCTGCTCCAGGCCCGCGTTCGGCCGAACGCGTCCGCTGTGACCATTGCGCGTCGTCCGGGCCGGGGGTAGGATCGCCGGGTGGGGAACCTGTCCGGTGGGCGCCACATGAGGGAGATCACGATGCGGCTCGGGAGAACGCTCCTGGTTCCGGCCTTGGCCGTGGCGGCGGCGCTCGGCCCCACGGTGTCGCTCGCGGCGCAGGATGCGGCGGCCGAGGAGCCCCGCGCGGTTCTCGATCGCTACTGCGTCGCCTGCCACAACGACCGGCTGCTGACCGGCGGGCTCAGCCTCGAGGCGGCCGCCGTCGACGCCGCCGACCCGAGCCGCGACGCCGATGTCTGGGAGCGGGTGATCGCGAAGCTGCGCACCGGGGCGATGCCGCCGCCGGGGCGGCCGCGTCCCGATGCCGCGACCTACGACGCGGTGGCGGCCCGGCTCGAGGCCGACATCGACCGCGTGGCGGCCGCGAACCCCGACCCGGGCCGGACCGGCACCGTCCACCGGCTGAATCGCACCGAGTACCGCAACGCCATTCGCGACCTCCTGGCCCTCGATCTGGACGTGACGCCGCTCCTGCCCGGCGACGAGACGTCGGACACCGGCTTCGACAACAACGCCGACGTGCTGTCCATCTCGACCGCGCAGCTCGAGCGCTACCTGTCGGCGGCGCGCACCATCAGCCGCCTCGCGGTGGGCCTGGCGCCGGCCGCGCCCGCGTTCGAGACGTTCGACGTGCCCCTGCTGCTGCTGCAGGACGACCGCCAGAGCGAGGACCTGCCCCTCGGCTCCCGGGGCGGCGTGGCCATTCCCTACCACTTCCCGGTCGACGGCGAGTACCTCGTCAAGATCGAGCTGCGGTCGAACTGGCAGGACTACATCCTCGGCATGGGGAGCGAGCACCTCCTCGACGTCCGCATCGACGGCGAGCTGGTGAAGCGCTTCACGGTCGGGGGCGAGGACCGCGGGCGGCCCGCGCCGTTGACGTTCACCATCGCCGAGCGGGGCGACCCCGAATGGGAGGAGTACCTGCAGACGGCGGACGAGAGCCTCGAGTTCCGCTTCCCGGTCGAGGCGGGACCGCGCACCGTCGGCGTGTCGTTCGTCCGCAACGTCTGGGAGCCCGAGGGCATCCTGCTGCCCCGGCAGGCGGGCGAGGTGCTGTCGAACGACGAGGTGTACCACGGCAACGCCGCGGTCGCCGCCGTCGGCATCGGCGGGCCCTACGACCCGGCCGGGCCCGGGGACACGCCGAGCCGGCGCGCCGTCTTCACCTGCCGGCCGGACGACGCGGCGGCGGACCCCGCGGTGGAATCCGATGCCGGCGGCGGAGCCCGCCCGGCGGCCGAGCGCGCGTGCGCGGCCGAGATCGTGTCGAGGCTGGCCCGGCGCGCCTATCGCCGCCCCGTGACGGCGGCCGACGTCGACACCCTGCTCGGCTTCTTCGACAGCGGCCGCGAGAGCGGCGGCGGCTTCGACGCCGGCATTCAGCTCGCGCTCGAGCGGATGCTCGTCGACCCCGACTTCCTGCTCCGCATGGAGCGCGATCCGGCGGGGGCGGCCCCCGGCGCGCCGTACCGGCTGAGCGACGTCGAGATCGCCTCGCGGCTCTCCTTCTTCCTCTGGGGCAGCATCCCCGACGACGCGTTGCTCGACGCCGCCGAGGCGGGCCGGCTGAGCGACGCGGCGGTCCTCGACGCCCAGGTCCGGCGCATGCTCGCCGACCCGCGCGCCCGGTCGCTCGTCGACGACTTCGCCATGCAGTGGCTGCACCTGCGCAACCTCGAGGACGTCCAGGGCGACCCGGTGCCGTTCCCCGACTTCGACGACAACCTCGTCGAGGCGTTCCGGCACGAGACGACCCTGTTCCTCGCCAGCACCCTGCGCGAGGACCGCAGCGTGCTCGACCTCCTCGACGCCGACTACACCTTCGTGAACGAGCGGCTGGCCCGGCACTACGGCATTCCCGGCGTCTACGGCAGCCGGTTCCGGCGCGTCGCCCTGCCCGACCTGACGCAGCGCGGCGGCCTCCTCGGGCACGGCGGGCTGCTGGCGCTGACGTCGTACCCGACCCGCACGTCGCCGGTGCTGCGCGGCAAGTGGCTGCTGGACACGATTCTCGGCGCCCCGCCGCCGTCGCCGCCGCCCGACGTGCCGGCCCTGCCCGAGGGGGAGGGCGGCCGGCGCACGACCTCGGTCCGCGAGCGGCTCGAGCGCCACCGGCAGGCCCCGGCCTGCGCCACCTGCCACGCGTCCATCGACCCGCCGGGCTTCGCGCTCGAGCAGTACGACGGCCTCGGCGCGTGGCGGACCGCGGACGAGTACGGCAACCCCGTCGACGCGACGGCGACGCTGCCGAGCGGGCGGACGGTGGAGGGCATGGCCGGCCTGCGCGCGTGGCTGCTCGAGCGGCCCGAGCAGTTCGCGGGCACGGTGACCGAGAAGCTCCTGTCGTACGCCCTCGGCCGCGGCCTGGCGCACGCGGACCGGCCGACGGTGCGCGCCGTCGTCCGCGAGGCGGCGGCCGACGACTACCGCTGGTCGGCCCTCGTCGCGGGCGTCGTGAAGAGCCCCGCGTTCCTGATGCGGAACGCCGCAGAGGTGGACTGAGGCCGGGACCGGATTTCGGCGATCGCTTCGAGAGATGAGGAGAACGACACCATGACCATCAGCAGGAAATCGCTGCCGCGCCGGACCGTGCTGCGGGGCCTCGGCGTGACGTTGGGGCTGCCGTTCCTCGACGCGATGTCGCCCGCGCTCAGCGCGCTGTCGAGGACCGCCGCGAAGCCCATCCACCGGTTCCAGGCCATCTACGTGCCCAACGGCATGGCCATGCAGTACTGGACGCCAGAGCGCGTGGGCCGCGACTTCGAGCTGACGCCGATCCTCGAGCCGCTCGCGCCCTTCCGCGAGCAGATGCTGGTCGTCTCGGGCCTCCGTGCGTCGTGGGCCTACGTGCACGCGGGGGCGTCGGCGTCCTTCCTGACGGGGACGCCGCGCGGCGGGCAGAACGAGACCGACGTGCTCGCCAGCACCTCGATGGACCAGATCCTCGCGCGCGAGCTCGGCAAGACCACGCAGCTCGGCTCGCTCGAGGTGTCGATGGACAAGTTCGCCAACGCCGGGCAGTGCACCGCCGGCCTGAGCTGCGCTTACACGCAGACCATCTCGTGGCGCACGCCGACGCAGCCGCTGCCGATGGAGAACAACCCCCGCGCGGTGTTCGAGCGGCTCTTCGGCGACAGCGGATCGGCCGATCCCGCGGTGCGGCGGGCGCGCCGGCGGCAGAAGCAGAGCATTCTCGACTCGGTCACCGACAAGCTCGCCGACCTGAAGGTCGAGGTGGGGGCGCGCGACCGCGTCAAGCTCGACGAGTACACCGAGGCGGTCCGCGACGTCGAGCGCCGCATCGAGATCGCGGAGCAGCAACGCGACGTCGAGCCGACGTTCACCGAGCAGCCCTCGGCCCCGCCCCGCGTCTTCGAGGACCACCTCGGGCTGATGTTCGACCTGCAGTTCCTCGCCCTCCAGGCCGACCTCACCCGCGTCGTCACGTTCATGATGGGCCGGGAGCAGAGCACCCGCGCCTATCCGCAGATCGGCGTGCCCGACGCGCATCACCCGCTGTCGCACCACGAGGACGACCCCGAGCGCATCGCGGTCATGTCGAAGATCAACGCGTACCACGCCGAGCTGACGGCCGGCTACCTGGCCCGCCTCCGGGCCGCCGAGGACGCCGACGGCTCGCTCCTCGACAACATGACCATCCTCTACGGCGCCGGCATCTCGAACAGCACCCGGCACCTCGGCGTCGACCTGCCGCTGCTCCTCCTCGGCGGCGGCGCCGGCAAGCTCAAGGGCGGCCGCCACCTGCGCTACTCGCCCGACACGTCGAACGCCGACCTGCTGATGACCCTGATGGACAAGCTCGACATGCCCCTCGACCGGTTGGGCGACAGCACCAGGAGGCTGCCCATCGACACGCTGTCCGAGGTGTGACCAAGGGTGTTCGTCGGCCCCCGGGCCCTGACGCGGGAGGGTGGGGCGGGGCGCGGACTCCCGGGCTCACGCCAGACCGAAGAAGACCAGGATCGCCCGTTCGAGCCGGACCATTTCCGTGTCTTCAAGGCGTCCGATACGTTCGCCGAGTCTGGCCCGGTTCACCGTCGTGATCTTGTCCACCATCATCCGGGACACCGAGCGCAGGCCGTTGCTCTTGCTTGGGGACACCGGAAGCCGCAACAACGGCAGGTCCGTGTCGTTGGACGTGAACACGCAGATCGCCACGGAGGCGGTGGCGTCGAACAGATCGTCCTGGATGATGACCGCCGGCCGCGGTTTACCGGCGTAGCCGGCGCCCGATACCGTCCAGATATCGCCGCGCTTCATGTCTCCGTGCGATCGGACACGGCATCGACGAACGCCTGGTCCTCCGGCTCCTGAGCGCTGAGCGCCGCCGCTCTCGACTGCCGGTGGGCTTCGGTGCGGAAGTCCGCCGTTCGAGTGTCGGGAACCCAGAAGTGGACTGGCCGAAGACCCTGGCCGCGCATCCGTGCCGCGACTCGCGCCGGTCTCGAGGCGTCTTCGGTCTCTTGGCGCGTGGTCTCGTCCTGCCGGACCACGTCGATGCCGAGGCTGCCGAGGTGGCTGACGAAATCGCTCACGGAGAGGCCGCTGACCGCCGCGGCCCGGCCCAGCGAGAGGCAGCCTTCACGGTAGAGGCTCGCGGCCAGCGCGGGGCGTATTCCGGTCTCCGTGGCAGTCAGCGATCCGTCCAGATGCACCAGCAGCGCATCGGGTTGGTCGCCCTTGAGGATCAGGACGGGACCCGTCTCCCTGGCCATGCGCAACGCCTCGGAGGGGTTTTTCTTCAGCGCCCGTACGTTGGTCGACTGCACGGCCGGCTCCTTGCTCGGTATTCGGCGCGACTGGCGTGGTCTACGGCCCGTAGGAACGCTAGCACGCTCCGAGGGCGGCGTCAAAGGTCGCAGACGCTCCGACATCGGCGGGAACGGTGCGGGAGAGCGGCGCTTGATTGGCCGATCGGGGACGGCTAACATGGTCGCGGAACGCGGTGACGGCAGGGCGAGGATGCTGATGAGAGGTTGCACAGCGGTTCGTGGAGGCGTGGCCGGGGCGCTGCTCGCGGCTGCCGGATTCGTGGCGGGCACCGCCCCGGTCGTCGCGGCCGGGCCACCGCTCGCGGACGCCGCGCAGCGTGCCGAGTGGGACGTGGTGCGCGCGCTCGTCGATCAGGGCGGCGACGCGACGGCGCGCCAGGGGGACGGGGCGACGGCGCTGCATTGGGCGGCGTACTGGGACGAGGTCGACGTCGCCGGGGTGCTCCTCGACGCCGGCGCGGACGTGAACGCGGCCAACGACCTCGGGGTGACGCCGCTGTGGGCGGCGGCCGAGAACGGCCGCGCGCCGATGGTGCGGCGGCTGCTCGCGGCGGGGGCCGACCCGAACGTGCCTCTGCTGTCGGGCGAGACGCCGCTGATGACCGCCGCCCGCGTGGGAGCGGCCGACGTCGCGGGCCTGCTGCTCGCGGCCGGCGCGAACGCGGACGCGGCGGGGGCGCGCAGCCAGACGGCGCTGATGTGGGCGGTGGCGCAGCGGCATCCCGACGTGGTGGAGGTGCTGCTCGACCACGGCGCGGCCGTCGACGCCCGGTCGGACGCCTGGACCGAGGTGGTCAAGACGACCCCGGAGCCGTGGAACCCGGAGTACGTCACGGAGGTGCCGCAGGGCGGCTACACGCCGCTGCTCTTCGCGGCGCGGGTCGGCGACCTCGCGTCGGCGAAGCTGCTCGTCGAGGCCGGGGCCGACGTGGACGACGCCCCGCCCTACGGCACCAGCGCGACCGTCGTCGCCGCCCACAGCGGGCACGGCGACGTCGCCGCCTACCTGCTCGAGCAGGGCGCGGACCCCAACGCGGTGGAGGCCGGCTACACGGCCCTCCACGCGGCGATCCTGCACCAGGACGCGGCGCTGGTGCGGGCGTTGCTCGACCACGGCGCCGACCCCGACACCGCGGTCGTGACGTCGACGCCGGTGCGGCGCGACGCCGTCGACTTCTACCTGCACCCGTCCTACGTGGGGGCTACGCCGTTCTGGCTCGCGGCGCGCTTCGGGGCGCCCGGCATCATGCACATGCTGGCCGAGCGCGGCGCCAATCCCCGGGCCGTCCACCACCCGACGTACTGGCCCGGCTCGCTCTCGGTGCGGGACGAGCGGGTGCAGGTGCGCGAGGGCGCCACCACCGCCCTGATGGCGGCAGTCGGCCTCGGCGGGCGCAATCCGCTGGTGGCCGTCGACCGGCTGGGCCGCATCGCCGAGAGCGCGCCGGTGCGGAGCACGCGGCGCGAGCCCGACCCCATCGAGCGCGAGGCGGTGGTCCTCGAGGCGGCCCGGCTCGCCCTGACCCTCGGGATCCCCGTGGACACCGCCAACGCCCGCGGCGACACCGCCCTGCACGCGGCCGCCGCCCGCGGCTACGACTCGGTCATCGAGCTGCTGGTAACGAACGGGGCCGACGTCGGCCTCGTGAACGCCGACGGGCAGACCCCGCTCGACATCGCGACGCGCGGCTCCCGGCGCCTCGGCATCGCGTGGGCCACCCCGAAGCAGAGCACGGTCGAGCTGCTGCAGTCGCTCGCCGGGAACTAGCCTTCGCCTTTCACGATGGAGAACGGATGGCCGGGCTGAGAACCGGCACGGTCGTGCACCGGGAGATCGTCTCGGAGACCCTGATCCGGTTCCGGCTCGCCCCCGAGAGCGGCCACCCGTTCCCCGCCTACGAGGCGGGGCAGGCCATCGCCTTGAGCCGGGACGACTGCAAGCTGACCCGGAAGGCCGGCGTTGGACCCGACGGCAAGCCGATCCGCGAGCCCGAGTACGACCCCTGGGGGCGGCAGACCGTCGGCCCCCTCACCCACTACTACTCGATCGCCTCCGCCCCCAGCGACACCGCGGCGCACGGCTGGCTCGAGTTCCTCGTGGGCCTCGAGCACGGCGTCCACGGGCTGTCGGGTCGTCTCAGCGAGCTGCTGTTCGGGGGGGAGGAGGACGACGGCGCCTGCGAGGTCGGCTATCAGGACCGCATCGGCGGCGGCTTCACCCTGTCGGCGCGGGCGGGCGACGCCGCGAGCGTCCTCATGGTCGGCACCGGCACCGGGGTGACGCCGTTCGTCTCGATGGTCCGGGAGCTCCGGGCGCGGGACGACGGCGGCGACGGCCGACGCTACACGCTGGTCCACACCGCCCGCACCGAGGCCGAGCTGGCCTGCCGCGACGAGCTCTTCGAGATCGAGGCGGCCGGCCGCTTCGACTTCCAGTACCTGCCGACGGTCAGCCGCCGCGCCGGGACCGCGGGCATGGACGCCCGCATCGGGCTGGGTCGGGCCTGCAACGTGGTCCGCTACGTCTACGGCCTGCCCACCGCGGAGGAGGAGAAGCAGGCGCAGGCGAGGAGCGAGGTCACCCGCGTGGCGGCCGACGCGGCCCTGGAGCGGCTGGTCCATCCCCAGCTTCCCGCCCACGTGAACGTGGCCGAGTTCGCCGCCCGCCTCGCCGCCGACGAGACGGTGCTGCTCGGCTGCGGCAATCCCGCCTCGCTCGCCGACGTTGAGTCGACCGCGAAGCGGCGTCAGGTTCGGTTCGAGCGGGACACGTGGTGAACCGCCGCGCCGGACACCCGCGACGGGCGCGTCCGGCGACGGCTCGACGGGGTGCGATAGCGTCCTTCGCCTTCGCCCCTCGGGTGTCGGATCGCTCGCGGCTTGGCGAAGCGGCCTCGTGCCAGGCCCCCGACGCGATCAGTCCGCGGGGTCGTCGAACGTCACCGCATCGTCGAAGTGCACGCCCTGCGCCAGGGTCTTGTGCACGGGGCACCGTTGCGCCACCTGGGTGAGCCGCGCGCGCTGGGCGGCGCTGAGCTCGCCGTGGATCGTGACCTCGGTGCGCACCCGTTCGATGAGGCCGTCGCCGCGCTCCTCGCAGTCGACGCAGTCGTCCGCGTGCACCCGGTCGAGCTCCAGGGTCACCTCGACCCCGGCCAGGGGAATCTTCCGGCGCTCGGCGTAGAGCCGCAGGGTCATCGCGGTGCAGGCGGCGAGGCTGCCCAGGAGGAACTCGTAGGGGGTGGGGCCGGAGTCGGCGCCGCCCGCCGGCTTCGGCTCGTCGCTGCGCCAGAGGAATTGGCGCGAGCGGATGTCGACCGCGGTCCCGTGCTTCAGCGATGCCTTGACGGTAGCCAAGCGCCTCTCCTCTTGTCGCTGTCAGCGTGCGACTGCCCGCCGTCGCCCTCTCGTGCGCTCCCCAGTCAGCCGACCATCGCGCCACGGATCGCGGCTCTGGTCGTCGAGTTCGCCAGCGGGGAGTCGGTCGCAGGTTGTGCAGTATAGCCGGACCGGGAGTCTGCGCCGTTCTCCCCCCTAAGGTGCGGACTCCTGGAGGGTTTGGTTGGCGTCCAGTGGAGCCGCCGGCGATTGGCGGGCCCAGGACCAGGGCCGTCGCCGAGGGAACCCCTGGCGAAGACATGGCGCCCTTGCCACCGGCGGGCCCTCTGCGGTCACCTCCCCGGATCCGGCGTGGGGTCCTCCGGCGGCTCCGGCCGGTTCCTCGGGAGGCTGATGTTCACCGCCCTCGCCTCGCCGCTGCGTACCGCGACGTCGGTGACGTACGACTCGTAGCCCTCGCGCCGGACCTCGATGCGGTGGCGCCCCGCGCCGACCTCGAGCTCCAGGCGCGAGCCGTCGGGGCTGTACCACTCCTCGCCGTCGACGAAGATCGACGCGTCGGCCGGCTGCACCCGCACCACGAGGCGTCCGAACCCGTCGACGGGTGCGAGCGGCGGCGCCGCGGGGTCGGGGCCGGGCGGGAAGAACGCATCCGGCTCCAGGTCGGGCTCGATCTCCGTCTCGGCTCGGGGCTCCGGCGGGGGCGGCGTCGTCTCGCCGGGTCCGAGGGGCTCCATATCGTGCTCGATGCGATACGTCTGGCCGACCCCCAGGTAGACCTGCTCCTGGATGCTCCGGTAGCCCTCGAGGCGCAGCTCGATGTCGTGCCGGCCCGGCGGCAGGCTCAGCCGCTGGAAGAACCCGTCGAAGCTGTCGACGACGCCGGCATAGTAGCCGTCGACGTAGACCTCGGTCTCCTCCGGCTTGACCTGCAGGCGGACGGAGCCGCGCTCGCGGTAGTAGCCGCCCCAGTACTGATAGGCCCCCCACGGGCCGTACGGGTGCAGGCCCCAGCCCGGGCCGTAGAGGTACCCCGGATGGTAGGGGCTGTAGTACCCGTATCCGGGGCCGTACCAGGCGCGGGTACGCAGCACCGGACGCGACGTGCGGCGCACCGCCCGTCCGCGGGCGCCGGGTGCTCGCTGCGCGCCCGCCGCCTGCTGTCCGCCTGGCGCCCGCTGTGCGCCCGCCGGCGGCTGTCGGTCTGGTATCCGCTGTGCGCCCGCCGCCCGTGGCGCCTCGGGTGCCTGCCGCCGTGCGGCTGTCCCCTGCGGCGCGCCGGGGGTCCTGCGCTGCGCGCCTGCCGCCTGCGGTGCTCCCGCGGTCTGCGGAGCGGGGGCCGCTCGCCGCTGCGCGGCCGCCGCCTGCTGCGCGTCCGCCGCGACCGGCGAAGCCAGCAGGGCCAGGACGCCGATCACGCATGGCCAGGATGTGGGTCTCTTTGACTTTGACACAGTCACCGGATCTTCCTCCTTCGATTGCCGGACGGCAACTGTCACTGCAAAGTGTATTCCAGGGCCTCGATCCCCGGCGGACCGGCCTCTTCGGGGCGCCCGCGGCCGATGTGTCGCCTTCCCGCCGAGGCAGGTGTCATGTGCCGAGGACACTCGCGCGCCGACGCCCGCCCGGGAAAGAGCCGTCCGGCTCGGCCGCCCCCTCGTCGGTTCTGAGACAGCCCACTAGGCGTCGTCGTCCTGCGCCGCGCTGAACAGCGACCCCGGGACGTCGGGGCGGAGGCTGGCCAGCATGCGGGCCGCGAAGCCGGTCAGGGTCAGCCGGGTCACGAAGTACGCCCCCAGGCCCGCGACGAGCGTCGCGACGACGACCGCGGCGACCGAGCGGAACAGCAGGTACTGGATGCCGACCCCGACCGCCAGTCCCACCGTGTAAAGCATCATCACCCCGAACAGCAGGGAGCTGCGGGTGGGCGGCGTCTGCTTGCCGAACGGCACGCCCTCGATCAGTCTCAGGCTCGAGCCCAGGTACAGGAAGGCGACGGCGGTGCTGAAGGCCGCGAACAGGACCGCGTCGCGCACGCCCCACGACCAGGCCAGGAGGAGCAGCCAGCCGGCGTGGGGCACGACGATCAGCAGGAGGGAGAGCGCGGCGTGGATGCCTCGCGCGAACGGACGACCGGCGAAGGCCGGGGTGACGGCGAAGCACCAGATGCCCTTGTGGTCGTTGCCGTAGGCGAGGAACGCGCAGACGAAGACGGCGGTGATGCCGAACACGTGGGGCAGGAAGTGCGCGAAGGCGAAGTCGGGGCCGAAGGGCGACGGGTCCCGCCCGGCGACGAGCAGGGCGATGAACCCGAAGATCGGCCCCGGCAGGACCTGGGCCATGTTGCGCCTGAACTGCCAGTCGCGGGCCATCACCGTGCGCAGGTACTCGAAGCCGGCGCGGCCGGCCTGGCCCCCGGTCCATCCCGCCGTCCAGGGACCGGGGTTCGCCCACCGCCATCGCCTCCGCCGCCTCGCCCCGCCGGCGCTCATGAGGCCGGAGACCCGAATCAGGTGATCGCGCGAGAACGCGCGCAGCCCGAAGACGACGGCGACCGGCGTGACCACGGCGCCGGCGGCCCCGAGCATCGTCGCGAGTCCGCCCGGGACCGCCTCGACGGCGGCGAGCCAGCCCGCCGGCACCTCGACCGCGCCGGCCCAGCCCGAGACCGTCTCCCGGATCAGGTCCCGGGAATGGAACCCCAACAGGGCCAGCATCGGGAGGACCTGCACCATGGCCGCCGCCGCCTTGAGGCGCCGGACCGGCACGATGCGAACCAGCCACCCGAACACGCTGCAGCAGAGCAGGGCGAAGATCATCCCCACGACCAGGGCGACGAGGAAGTGGAGGATGGGGTAGGCGAGGCGCAGCGCCGTGTCGTCGTGCGCGAGCGCGAGGCCGACGAGGGCCGGCACCGCGTTCAACCCCGTCACCGCGTAGGCGACGATCTTCGTTAGATGGGCCGCCTTGGCCCCCGACCACGTGGCGCCGTCCACCGGCTGGTGGGCCAGGATCAGCCCGTCGACCGGATTCACGAGGCTCTCGGCGATCTCGGGGAACAGGAGGACGCCGAGCTGGAAGACGGTGAGGGCCAGGAAACCGACGAGGTAGAAGCCCGGGGAGGCGCCGACGGCGGCGGCCAGCACGGCGATGCCGGCCGACAGGACGAACGAGATGTTCATGAGACCGCGCATCGAGTAGTCGTTGCCCATGCCGACCACTTCCTGCCGAGCCCCGAGCGTCTCGAACAGGTCGACGAGGAGCCAGAAGCGGCGCACGTCGATGCCGCAACGCTCCAGCAGCGCGGTGAACGCGGGGCCGTGCAGTAGCCGCCGGCCGAACCCGCCGAGGCCGCTCACGACCGCAGCCCCTCGATGATGCCGGAGACGCCGCTCATCGTGCCCTCGGTCCGCGTGAGCTGCCGGAACACGTCCTCGAGGCTTCCGCGCTCGGTGGATGCCTTCAAGGCGTCGAGCGAGCCGTCGGCGATGAGATGGCCCTCGTGGATGATGAGGGCGCGGTCGCAGACCCGTTCGACCACGTCGAGCACGTGCGAGCTGTAGAGGATGGCCTTCCCCTCGGCCGCGAGGGCCGCGACGAGGTCGCGGACCATGAGCCCGGCGTTGACGTCGAGGCCCGACAGGGGCTCGTCGAGCAGCACGACGTCGGGGTTGTGGAGGAGGGCGGCGCTCAGCAGCACCTTCTGGCGCATGCCCTTCGAGTAGCCGTCGAGGGGGCGAAGCCGGTCGTCCCTCAGGCCGAACTGCTCGAGGAACCGCCCGATGCGGAACTGCAGGCGCTCCTCGGGCACGTCCTGCAGGCGCCCCATCAGCTCGAGGAACTCCTGCCCGGTCAGGCTCTCGAAGAGGGCCGCCGCCTCGGGCACGTAGCCGATGCGCCGCTTGGCCTCGACCGCTCCTTCCGGCAGGGCGTGCCCCGCGACCCGCACGGATCCCCCGCCGGGCGGGAGCACGCCGGTCAGGACCTTGATGGTGGTGCTCTTCCCCGCCCCGTTCGGCCCCAGCAGCCCGACCACCTCGCCGCGCCGCAGCGCGAACGAGATGCCGTGCAGGACCCGGCCCATCCCGTAGCTGAACGTCAGGCCGTCGACGGCCACCACCGCATCATCCATGGTCGGTTCTCCGGCCCATCCCGCAACTGAACGTCAGGCCGTCGACGGCCGCCACCGCATCATCCATGGTCGGTCTCCCGGTCCGGCGGGGCGATCGGGGCCGGCGTGTGCCGGGCGCCCCGCTGCTGGCGGGCGTACGCGCGCAGGTCGGCCACGTGGTCGAACTCGTCCACGATCTCGCGCCCGAGAATCTCCTCGAGGACGTCCTCGAGGGTCACGATGCCGCTGACGCTCCCGAACTCGTCGGTGACGATCATCAGGTGCTGCCGCTGCTCGAGGAAGCTGCGCAGCAGGTGGTCGAGCTTGGCCGTCTCGACGACGAAGACGACCCGGCGCATGAGCCGGTCCAGAGTCGTGTCGAACTCGTCCCGGGCCGCCGCGCGCAGGATGTCGTGCCGGTGCACGATGCCCACGATGTCGTCGGGGTCGTCGTCGTAGACCGGCACCCGGCTGTGGCGCAGGAGCTGCTTGTCGGCCGCGGCCTCGGCGACCCGGGCCGCCGTGGGCAGGGTGAAGAGCACCGTGCGCGGGGTCATCACCTCTGCCGCCGTCTTCGCCTCGAGGGCGAGGACGTTGCTGATGACGTCGGCCTCGTGGGGCTTCAGGTCGCCCGAGCTGAGGCCCCGCCGCACCATCAGCAGCAGCTCTTCATCCGAGACCCGCTCGACCGCCTTGCCCGCCGCGACGAGGCTCGTCAGGCGGCGGCTGAGCCAGATGATCGGCGCGAAGGCGACCACCAGCGCCTGCAGGGGGCCGGCGATGGGGCCGGCGAGCTGCCGCGCGTAGACGACGCCCGCGGTCTTGGGGACGATCTCCGAGAAGACGAGGATGGCCAGGGTGAAGGCGGCCGAGAACCAGCCGATCCAGACCGATTCGAGGACGCTCGTGGCGATGGCCCCCGCGAGGGCCGCCCCGCCGGTGTTGGCGACGGTGTTCAGCGACAGGATGGCCGCGATGGGCCGGTCGACCTGCGAACGCAGCCGCCGGAGCAGCGGCCCCGCGGGCTGGCCGGCGCGCTCGAGGGTGTCGATGTGGGCCGGCGGCACCGAGTACAGCACCGCCTCGAACAGCGAGCAGGCGGCCGAGGTCAGCACCACGATGCCGACGACGAGGGCGAGTTCGAGCATTGGCGTATGGTCGGGGTTCCCGCCGCCGGATGCAACCGCGCCGGCGAGCCCGTGCCCGGGCGCCGAGCCCGTTGCGGCCCGCTGCCGCGGGAGGGCGCCGCGCGGGCGTCCCCGGATGGTCGGGGGTGACCGGGAAGCCCGCGCCCCTGGAACGGCGCGGGCTCCCGGGAGGTTGGTGCGGCGGCCCCCGCGAGGCGGCGCAGCCGCAGGCGACGATTCACCGGGGCAGGCCCGGTTCTACGGCGCAGACTCCTACCGCGGCGTCTCGAGGAAACGCAGCAGCTCGCTGTCGGTCCCCAGGATGAAGAACGTGCTGGGGTCCATGGTGCGCTCGTAGGTCTCGAGCGACTTCGTGAACGCGTAGAACTGCGCGTCCCGGCCGTAGGCGTCGGCGTAGATGTCGATGGCCTCGGCGTCGGCGGTCCCGCGAATCTCCTCCGCCGCCCGGAACGCCTCGGACTGGATCTGCGCGAGGTCGCGCTCGCGCTCGCCCTGAATGCGGGCCGACTCGCCCTGGCCCTCCGAGCGGAACTCCTCGGCGATGCGCTGCCGCTCGGCGATCATGCGGGCGAAGACGTCCTGCTGGACGTCGGCGATGTAGTTGATCCGCTTGAACTTCAGGTCGAGCAGCTCGATGCCCAGCTCGCCCACGGCGGCGGCCGCCGCGCCGAGAATCTCGCGGGTGATCTGCTCGCGGCCGGTCACGATGGGATCGAGCGTCTCCGCCTCCTCGAGCTCGCTGGCCGCGGTGTCGGCCGGCTCGCGGTTGCTGGTGCGGACGATCTCGATCAGGTCGTGCCGCGCCACCGCGTTGCGGGTCTCGCCGTCGAGGATGTCGTCGAGCCGCGACTGCGCCCCCCGCTCGTCCCGCAGGCGCTGGAAGAAGAGCAGCGGGTCGGTGATGCGCCAGCGCGCGTAGGTGTCCACCCAGATGAACCGCCGGTCGCGGGTCGGGACCTGGTTGGGGAACCCGTCCCACTCCAGGAACCGCTTCTCGAACATGTTGGCGTTCTGGATGAACGGAATCTTGAAGTGGAGCCCGGGCTCGGTGATCGGCTCCCCGACGGGCTCGCCGAACTGGGTGATGACCACCTGGTTGGTCTCGCTGACGATGTAGGCCGAGCTGGCGGCCAGGAACAGGCCGACCACCAACAGGATCACCAACGTCGGTCGCGTACGTGTCATTGCTCACCTCCCGTCCGCGTCGCCGCAGTCCCGGCCAGGGGCGCGGTGGCCGCCCGTGCGCCGCCGTCGAGCGACAGCAGGGGCAGCACCCCGGTGGCGCCCTCGGCCACGAACACCTTGCGTCCGACCGCCGGCAGAATGCGCTGCATGGTCTCCAGGTACATCCGTTGCCGGGTCACGTTGGGCGAGGCCCGGTACGCCTCTTCGATGGACGCGAACCGGGTGGCCTCGCCCTGCGCGCGGTTCACGCGGTCGAGGGCGTACCCCTCGGCCTGCAGGATGGCCTGCTCGGCCTCGCCGCGGGCCCGGGGGATGACCGCGTTGTACTCGGCCAACGCCTCGTTGATGAGCCGGTCGCGCTGCTGCTGGGCTTGGCTGACCTCGTCCCACGACGGCTTGACGGGGTCGGGCGGATTGACGTCCTGCAGCACCACCTGGTCGATGGCGATGCCCATCTGGTACTGCTCGGTCAGCGTCTGCAGCCGCCCCTCGACGGTGGCCTCTATCTCCTGCCGGCCCACCGTGACGACCTCGGTGACGGTCCGGTCGCCGACCGTCTCCCGCATCACCGCCTCGTTCATGGCGCGGAAGGTGTCCTCGAGGTTGCGCACCTTGAACAGGTACTCGTAGGGATCGTCGACGCGGTACTGGACGATCCACTCCACGACGGCGACGTTCAGGTCGCCGGTCAGCATCACCGACTCGTCGGCGAGCTGTTGCTGCTGGCCCGCGTACTCGGTGCGGATGCCCGCCGCCGTCGTGCGGAAGCCGAACTCCTGCTTGAGCTGCCGCTGCACCGGCACCCGCTCCATCCGCTCGACGAACGGGATCTTGAAGTTCAGGCCCGGCTCGCTGGTGCGGACGTACTTGCCGAACCGGAGCACCACCCCCACCTCCTCCGGCTCGATCTGGTAGACGGCTCCCGCCGTGGTGACGAGGGCGGCGAGGACCAGGATGCCGGCGCCCAGTCCCCGCCACGGGATCCTGGGCACCCGGAACCCGTCCGCGTCGACGACGCGAAAGTTGTCGTTCATGGGGCGTTCTCCTTGTGCAACGCGCGAGTTACCGCGACGCCGCCGGGCGCGCTGGGCCCCGGCGGTGATGGCGACGTGAACGGAGACGGCTTCGAGCCCGCGTTCGTCCTGCCGGGGCCGGCGCGCGCGCGGGGGTCGAGTCGCGCGCCGGCGTCGGGTTGTACTACGTATCGGGGGGAAGTTCGATTCATCGCGGCGGCCGGATCCCTCGTCCGGGCGGCGCCCTCCTGCCGGTCGCTTCCGGGTGAGGCGGCGGCCGGACCGTTGCCCGGCGGCGCCCTCCGGTGTCCACTCGCGGGTGAGGCGGCGGCCGGACCTTCGTCCGGCGGTACCCTCGTTCACTTCCGGGTGAGCGGCGGTCGGACTTTCGTCCGGGGTCACCCTCGTTCACTCGCGGGTGAGCGGCGGCCGGACCTTCGTCGGGGGCATCCTCCCCCCGTCACTTCCGGGC
This sequence comes from Vicinamibacterales bacterium, assembly GCA_965204675.1. GTDB lineage: Bacteria > Acidobacteriota > Vicinamibacteria > Vicinamibacterales > UBA8438 > JAJEEA01. The sequence continues at coordinate 729,292 of OZ242003.1, read as the reverse complement.
GAACCGGCTCCAGTCGCGCGTCGTGCCCGGCTCGCGGTCGGCCTGCATCATCTCCATCCACCCCGGGTGACAGGTCGATGTAGTCGGTGCCGAGGCGCTTCAGGCTCGCTTCGCACTGCTGCATGATGTGCACGCGCGACAACCCGAGCTCGTTCGGACCGTCGCCCATCCGCCCGCGCACCTTCGTGGCGACGATGACGTCCTTCCGCCGCGGGCCGAGGGCCGCCCCGAGCATCTCCTCCTGCTAGCGCTCCGCCCAGCGTTGCCGCACCCAGTCGCCGCCGCGGCGCAGCGGCTCGGGCCTCATCTGGAAGTGGCCGACGCCCTCGAGGGGCAGGAACGACACGTTCTGCCCCCGCGCCTCCATCTCCTGCGCCGTCCGCTCCGCCGGCTCGAACGGCACCACCTCGTCCTCGCGGGGGTGGATGATGAACACCGGCATGTCTCCGACGTTGCGGGCCTCGTCGGGCTCGGAGCGCGCGGCCATGGGGATCGCCGCCGTGAACAGGTCGGGATGGCGCCCCGCCATGTACCACGTGCCGCGGCCCCCCATGCTGTAGCCGGTGACGAGGACGCGGGCGGGGTCGATGGCGTAGGTCGCCCGCACGTCCTCGATCAGGGCCAGCACCCCGCGCTCGCTGGTCTCGTTGTTCCAGCGCCGCCCCGGGGCGTCCGGCGAGACGACGACGGCGCCCCAGTCGGCGAGTGCCGGCGCCACGAACCCGCGGAGGAACTGCGACCCGTAGCCGAGGCCCGGCGATCCGCCCGGGTGCAGGGCGAGCACCAGCGGCCGGGGCTCGGCGGCGTCGTAGTCCCGCGGCACCCAGAGGCCGTAGGTCACCGTGCCCACCCCGTCGACCTCGAGCGTGGCGTTGTGCAGGCCCGGTTCGCGCGGCGACTGGGCGAGCGTCACGAGCAGGGCGGTGGTCAGCAGCCAGGGCATCGTCGTCTCCTCTCGGTCGTGCGCCCGAGCGTCGGGCTCCCGGACCTTGTCCTCGACCAGGCTCGACGCTGCTGAAGTCTCGCGCCCAGCAAGATTCCCGACGCGACCTCCATGTCGCGCAGCGACCGCAGCCTCGAACTCGGCGCGCAGGAGTCTCGCGCCGGCGAAACTCCCAACGCGACCGTCAGGTCGCGCAGTCTCTGGAGTTTCGCGCCAGCGCAACTCCCAACGCGACCGTCAGGTCGCGCAGTCTCTCACCCGGCGTCAGGTCGGGGGGGAGGGGCACTGATTATAATCCTCGACCGATGACCGTTCGCACCCGATTCGCCCCGAGCCCCACCGGCTACCTGCACATCGGCGGGGTGCGGACCGCCCTGTTCAACTGGCTCTTCGCCCGCCGGCACGGGGGGCAGTTCCTGCTGCGGGTCGACGACACCGACGCCGAGCGCAACGTCGCCGCCGCCCTGCGCCCCATCCTCGACGGGTTCCGGTGGCTGGGGCTCGACTGGGACGAGGGCCCCGAGGTCGGCGGGCCGTACGCGCCGTACTACCAGTCGCAACGGGGCGACCGGTACGCGGAGGCGGTGGAGCGGCTGCTGGCGTCGGGCGCCGCCTATCGCGATTACGCCACCGGCGACGAGATCCAGGCCGAGCGCGAGGCGGCGCAGCGCGAGAAGCGGCGCTTTCTCTACAGCCGCCGGTGGATGGCCGAGTCCGCCGCCGACGCGGCCCGGTTCGAGGCCGAGGGGCGGCGGGCCGCGGTGCGGCTCAAGATGCCGCGCGAGGGCGCCTGCCGGTTCCGCGACCTCGTGCGGGGCGATGTCGAGTTCGAGTGGGGCCTCGAGCAGGACCACGTCGTGCAGCGGGCCGACGGGACCTGCCTGTACCACCTGGCGAGCGCTGTCGACGACCACGACTTCGCCATCACCCACGTCATCCGCGCCGTCGAGCACCTGTCGAACACGCCGCGGCAGCTCTTCATCACGACCGCCCTCGGCTACGAGCCGCCGGCCTTCGCGCACGTGCCGTACGTGGCGGCGCCGGGCGGCGCCGAGAAGCTGAGCAAGCGCAAGCTCGACCGTTACCTGCGGCACCACGAGTTCAAGGCCATCTACGACCGGGGCCTGGCCGTCGCCGAGCGGTCGCGGCTCGAGGTGTCGCCCGAGACGTTCAATCCGGTGGTGGTCGACTTCTACCGCGCCGTCGGCTACGAGCCCGACGCGCTGCTCAACTACCTGCTCCTCGTCGGCTGGTCGCTCGACGACCGCACCGAGCGCTTCACGCGCGACGAGATGGTCGCCCACTTCTCGCTCGAGCGCATCAACCGGGCCGCGGCGAGCTTCGACCCCGTCAAGCTGGCCGCGTTCCAGGAGCGGCGGATACAGGAGCTCGACGTCGACGAGCGGGTGGCCCGGGCGACGCCCTTCCTGGAGCGGGCGGGGCTGGTGGCCACGCCGCCTTCCGCGCCCGAGCAGGCGCGGGTGCGAGACGTGGTGGCGGCGGCCGGCGAACGCATCAAGGTCGCCGGCGACGTGCTCGACTACCCGGAGTTCTTCCAGGCCGACGGCGACGTGGCGTACGATGGGAAGGCGTTCGACAAGCGGCTGCGCAAGGACGGGGTCGCGCTGCTGCTGCGACGGTTCCGGGACCGGCTCGAGGCGACGCGGCCGTTCGACGCGGCCACCCTCGAGCGGACCCTGCACGAGTTCGTCGAGGCCGAGGGCATCAGGATCGGCCAGGTCATCCACGCCATACGGGTCGCGGTGACCGGCAAGGCGGTCGGCTTCGGCCTGTTCGAGGGGCTGGCCATCCTCGGCCCCGACGCCTGCCTCGCCCGCATCGACCGCGCCCTGGCGCGGCTCGCGTCCTAGAGTCATATGGGCAAGACGACGATACGGGGCTACGAGAACAAGCACGGTCAGGTCAACTTGGGCCGTACCGAACCGCCACGTGCGGGCAATGACCATCTCCAGTTGGTGTACGTGATCCACTGCCCTCGGTGCGTCAAGAACTATGGCGCGAACGGGAGCGACATCTGGCAGCGGAAATGCCCGTTCCATCAGGACGGCATGCCCGGACTTGGGCTGACCGACGATGAACTGGGCTGGCGATCTTGAGTGAATGTTGCGACAAGCTGCGCAACACCATGGAACGGCGATGACCACTGACGTACGACCAGACGTAGCGGCACCCACGGGCGAGGCGGCGGGCGGGCTCGACTTCATCCGGCAGATCGTGGCCGACGACCGGCGTACCGGGAAGCACGACGGCCGCGTGCACACCCGGTTCCCCCCCGAGCCCAACGGCTACCTGCACATCGGGCACGCCAAGTCGATCTGCCTGAACTTCGGGCTCGCGGCCGAGCACGGGGGCTTGTGCAACCTCCGCATGGACGACACCAACCCGACCACCGAGAGCGTCGAGTACGTCCGGGCCATCGAGGACGACGTGCGCTGGCTCGGGTTCGACTGGGACGACCGGTTCTACCACGCCGCCGACTACTTCGAGCGGCTCCACGACTGCGCGGTCCAGTTGATCGAGGCGGGGAAGGCCTATGTCTGCGACCTGCAGGGGGCCGAGGTCTCCGAGTACCGCGGCCTGTGGAACCGGCCCGGCCGCAACAGCCCCTATCGCGACCGGACGGTGGCCGAGAACCTCGACCTCTTCGCCCGCATGCGGGCCGGCGAGTTCGAGGACGGGTCGCGCACGCTGCGAGCCCGCATCGACATGGCGTCGCCGAACATGAACATGCGCGACCCGACGATCTACCGCATCCGGCGGGTGCCGCACTATCGTAGCGGCGACGCGTGGTGCATCTACCCGATGTACGACTTCACGCACCCCCTGTCCGACGCGTTCGAGGGCATCACCCACTCGCTGTGCACCCTCGAGTTCGAGGACCACCGCCCGCTCTACGACTGGTTCCTCGAGAACATCGACGTGCCCTGCCGGCCGCGGCAGATCGAGTTCGCGCGCCTCAACCTCAGCTACACGGTGCTCAGCAAGCGCAAGCTGCTCGAGCTCGTGTCGGAGAAGCACGTGGCGGGCTGGGACGACCCCCGCATGCCCACCATCGTCGGGTTCCGCCGCCGCGGCTACACGCCCGAGGCCATTCGCGAGTTCTGCAACCGCATCGGCATCGCCAAGGCCAACAGCATCGTGTCCATCGCCCAGCTCGAGGACGCCGTCCGCCAGGACCTCAACCGGCGGGCGCTGCGGGTGATGGGGGTGCTGCGGCCCCTCAAGGTCGTCATCGAGAACTACCCCGAGGGCCAGGTCGAGGAGGTCGAGGCGGTCAACAACCCCGAGGACGAGAGCATGGGGTCGCGGGTGGTCCCGTTCTCGCGCGAGCTCTACGTCGAGCGGACCGACTTCCGCGAGGACCCCCCGCGCAAGTACTTCCGCCTCGCCCCCGGCCGGGAGGTGCGGCTGCGCTACGCCTACTTCATCACCTGCCGCGAGGCCGTGAAGGACCCCGCCACCGGCGAGGTCGTCGAGTTGCGCTGCACCTACGACCCCGAGACCCGCGGCGGCTACGCCCCCGACGGCCGCAAGGTGCGCGGCACCATCCATTGGGTCTCGGCGCCCCACGCCGTCGAGGCCGAGGTGCGGCTCTACGACCACCTGTTCACGCGCATCAACCCCGAGGACGCCGGGGAGGGCGGCGACTACAAGGACGCCCTCAACCCCGCCTCGCTCGAGACCCTCGCCGGCTGCCGCGTCGAGCCGAGCCTGCGGCGCGCTCCCGCCGGCAGCCGCTACCAGTTCGAGCGCCAGGGCTACTTCTGCGTCGACCCCGACTCGACGGACGGGCGGCTGGTAGTCAACCGCACCGTCACCCTGCGCGACACGTGGGCCAGGATCGAGAAGGCGCAGCAGAAGCAGGCGGCCCGCTGATCGATGGCGAGCATCACGATTGGCAACCTGGACGACGAGTGTGTCCTATGAGCTCAACACGTTCTCGATGACCCGCTTGAGGCAATCGGGCTCGTTCAGGAAGTACACGCCCTGCCGCTCCCACGCCTCCTTCGGACGCAGTTCGTCGCCGATGCGGTCCGGCGGCGTCACCGACAGCACGTAGGCGTGCAGGCGCAGGTCGGGGTCGGTAGCCTGCACGCGCGCCTCGATCTCCTTGATGTCGGTGTGGAGCCTCACCTTCCGGCGCTCCTTGGGGCCGTAACGGACGAGGCCCTTCGGGTCGAGGAAGACGACGTGCTGGCTCTCGTCGTCGATCAGCCAGACGATGAAGTCGGGGTAATACGTGTAGTCGTCGAAGAATGACACGCCGCCGCCGCGCGACCGGTTGCGGATCAGGCAGAGCTCTCTTCCGCGCAGGCAGGGATCCCGTCTTTTGGCGAGCTTGCCCAGCGCTTCGACCACCGTCTTCTCGTTCCTGTCCAGGGCGACGGGCTGGATGGTGACCTTGCAGCCCTTGTCCGCGTGCAGCAGCGGGCGATAGGCGTGCGCGTCGATGTCGAGGGCGTCGATCTTGAGGGCGGCGAGCTTCAAGTAGTGGTGGCGGTCGTACTGCGGGTTCTCCGCGAGGTCGCGCACGACCTCGATCAACTCGCTTTCGGCGGCGTCGATGGACAGCCGGTACTCGCGGATGTTGTTCGGGTCGTCCTCGTCGAGCCTGACGACCTCGATGCGGTCGCGCTCCCACTGCCGGCGCTGCCGGCGCCAGAACTCGGCGGCGTACTCGGTGATGAGGTCGACGGCGATGGCTTCAAGCGCGCGGACGTCCTCGAAGCGCTCGACCTGCATGCGCTCGGGCGGCGCGTGCAGGACGTACCACCCGTCGTTCTCCAGCAGCCGGTCGACCGTCTCGGGCCGGATGACGAGGTTGTGCCAGCCCATGCGCTGCTTGTGCGCGGCGAGGGCGTCGCGGATGCGAGTGCGGTCGAAGAAGGCCGTGTGGCGGGGATCGAGCGTGACGGGCGCCCGCTCGGCGTCTCCGCCCCGCGTGACGTCCGTCGAGCCGACCGACTGCAGCCGTGAGTGCAGGTCCATCTCGATCGTCGGGCTGTCGGAGTCTCCGGGGTACGGCAGCACGGGGCGGTGGTCGGAGTACTCGTACTTCAGCCCGTCCTGGAGCCGGATGAGCTTCAGGTTCTTCTGGCGGTCGAAGTTCCAGGCTGTACGCAACCTGATCGGTTCACGGTCAACGCGCACGCCCTCCGCATGCAGCAGGTCGCGGAAGGTCTGCATGTAGTTCGCCCGCAGCCCGAAAATGTAGAGCGTCTCCAGCTCGCGCAGCGCGGCGCTGTCCGGCGGCGGCTCGGCTCCGCTCTCGCGATGGCGCTTCAGGCTCATGTTCCAGCCCTTCAGCCGCACGCCGCGCCCGAACATCTGGATGATCTCGGGCCCCTCGCCGACCCCGACGTGCATCAACCCCATGGTGCTGACGCGCCACGAGTTCCAGCCGGCGATGAAGCGCCGCGCCCCGATGACCACGTTGACGGTCGAGTCGGGCCGGTCCACGTCGGCGAAGAGCCGCGCCGCGAAGCCCATCTCGCGCTCGACGTCGAAGTCGGGACTGGTGTCGTCCGTCAACAGCTTGTAGAGCGCCGCCGAGTCGCCCACGTTGACCACCCCGAACGGTGCGTTGTCCGCGACCCGCAGGTGCAACTCGCCCTCGCCCGCCGTCAGATAGACGACGTGCAGGCGTCCCTGTCCGTGGAACAGGAGATCGCACAGATCGGCGTAGAGCTCCGTTCCGGCCCGCGGGAGCCGGTCGAACCGTCCGGCGAAGTAGTCCCGGCCGGCAGCGCCCAGAAGTCCCGATCGGCCCTCCAGCAGGCGCGCGATCATCGGACGCACCGCCTCGCCGTGCGCGAGCACCCAGCCGAGAAACCGCAGAATGCGGGCGACGTCGGATCGGGTTGCCTGGTCCGCCTTGCTCGACCCCGTCACCGTCTTGCCGAGGAACACCCACAGCGGCTTCGCGGGATTGAACGCCTTCCAGTCCGCGCCCCGGTCATGCCAGATACGGCACTGCTGGTAGAACGTCAGCAGGCAGCCGAGCAGGTACATGTCGCTGTTCTCGTCCTCCGCTCCCCGCGGGAGGTTCGAGATCGCGTAGTCCTTGCCGTAGCCGTCGTCGTGGAACCGCCGATAGGCGTAGTCGAAGAGCAGGCACTTGCCGTAGGCGTGCAAGAGATCGGGGTCCCTGCCGCCGACCACCTGATTGAAGGTGGCCGAGTACTCGAACGTGAACCCGCCGCGGGACAGCTCCCGCCGGCGCTCGCGCCAGACCTTGCCTGACGCGCCCAGGTGCCCCTCGTCGACCAGCACCAGGTTGTCGTCGCCGAAGTCCGCCACCGCGACGCGCTTCACGCCCCTTTTCTCCGCCAGCTTGTTCAGGTCGAGAATCTCTACCGGCTGGAACAGATCCGCGGCCGCCTCGCTGGAGAACAGCCGCGCGTGGAGCCCGCTCGCGTGCATCTCCCGCTCGTGCTGGGCCGACATCTGCTCGTTGGGGGTCAGCAGCACGACGTTGTTGAGCCTTCCCCCCGCTCGATCGAGGTAGTGCCGGTACTGCAGGATGTGCGCGTGCATGAGCAGCGTCTTGCCGGAGCCCGTGGCGCTCTGGAAGGCGAGAACGCGCAGGTCTTGCGGCGTGTACGCGGGCAGGGCCAGCGTCTCCCGCCACAGGCTCCGCGCCAGATTGAGATCGCTGCGCAGCGCCTCCGGATCGGCGAAGTAGCGGTGCAGGTAGTGCTCCGTAAACAGTAGCGCCACGTACTGGTGCGGCTTCCAGCTCCGGCCGTGTTCTCCGGTCATTCGCAGCCGCCGGCTGCGGGCGACGATGTTCGCGTCGTATTCCGCAAATCGATCCGCCGCCACCGTGGCCCTCGCCGTGAGGGGCGCGAGAGCCAACCCGTAATCGCTGCCGCCGGCTGCCCCGAGCTCGCCGCGGGCCGGACGCAGCCGATCGAGCATCTCGGGCAGATCGTCGTACCCGAACTCCCGGCAGACGAACCGGTGCAGGAAGAGGCAATTCCCGAGCGACGTCGTCTTCGCCTTCATGGACTTGTGCGCCGGTCCGCTTCGAACATCGATGTTCGGAAGACCGGCTCGATGGATTCCGCGGTCCATGTGTCGCCGGCCTGCCGCCTGGCGTTCAGGGTATGGTCACCGTTGGTGTAGATGCGGTCCAGAGGTCCGGCGAACCGATTCCGATGGCGGTCGAACCACGTATCGAGCGCGGCCTGATCCACCGCATCGAGGTCACGCCAGAGAACGAGGCACTGTCGTCCCTCCGCATCGGCCCCGGTGATGGTGAGCAGGCCGTCGATTCGACGACGAGATTCCACCCGCAGGCCAATCAGGTAGTTGAACGTCTCGGGCATATCGACGGGAACGTCGTCGCGCGCACCGTCGCGGACCACGGACAGGGTGCAGGCGAAGGGATTCGCGAAGTCCTCGCTCGGAAGACACGCGCTGGCGGAGGTCTCGACGCTCAGAGCGTACCGCAATCGATAGTCTTCGGCGAGTTCCGGGTGAGCGGCCAGGAGCTCTTCCGGGGCAGCCGAGGGTCGCGCGATGTCGAGACTGTCCATCGCATCTTCGTACGACTCGAGACGAATGTACCGAAACAACTGTGATATGCCCCTGCGAGAGAGCGGCTTACCGTCTTTCCAGTCCGGCGAGTGGACGACCTTCTTCATGCGCGGCAGGATCACGGTGTCGAAATGGTGGCCCATCTCCATCAGGACGTACCGGCGCTGTCCGTCATCCTCTCGATTCAGATTGACGACTGCGTGGCCGGTAGTGCCGGACCCGGCGAAGAAGTCGACGACCTGTGCGGTGGATTCGCCTCCCCCGGCAGCGCGGATGCAGTCCTCCACGAGGGCGACGGACTTGGGAAAATCGAATGGACTCTCGACGAAGAGGCTCTTGAGGACCATCGCCCCGTGGTTGGAAGAAGCGTACTTGGGGTCGCCCCACCATGTCTTCGGCGCGGACGACTCGCCCATCCGCTGGATGAAGTGAATGCTGATGGACTGTCCGGCCGACGTATCGCCGTTTCGCTGTGCCCGGTACTCGTCGATTCGGTCGGACACCCGTTCCCAGCCATGCTCCCAACGTTTCTCGACGGTCTTGCCGTCCTTTTCGCTCGTCGGCAACACGACGGCTTCATCCTGGCGGGGACGTTCCAGGACCCGGTACTCCTCCGCCTCGGCATCCCATTCCAGCTTCGGAACTCGCAGGGCGCCATCGACATCGACGTAGATCGGGTAGTGCAGAGTAGGGCGGTCCGCCCTCGTGTCGCCGGTTCCCGTACGGAGCAGATTGCGCCAGGCGTATCGGCCGTGTTCATCGGCGTGTGGATAGCGCTGTTTCTCCCGTTCGGCCTTGACTAGCGGTCCGGGGGCGGCATTCTGCCCGCCGTAGAAGAGCGCATACTCATGCGTGGGCGACAGCTTCCCACGCGAGGTCCGTCCGACGGGCGTCGAGCGAACCGGTGCGACGCCGATTTCGCGGTCGAAGACTCGTTGGAGCAATGCGCGTAGCCGCCACGCTTCCTCGTCATCGATGGCGCAGGTCAGTATTCCCTCGGGGGACAGGAGCGTCCCGGCCAACAAGAGGCGGTCGTGCATCAGCGACAGCCAGGACGAGTCCTTGAGGTCGTTCTTGTACAGAATCGACGAAGAGTCAGTGTTGTACGGCGGGTCTGCATAGATGCACTTCACCTTCCCGCGATACCGCGCCTGCAGCAGATGCAACGCCTGGAAGTTCTCGCCGTGCACGAGCAGGCCGTCGGTCTGGTCGTCGAGCGGGCCGGCATCGGAAAGCGCCTCCAACAGGCGGTCGGTGAAGTCCCGGTCGAAGTGGTGCGTGTCGACGACCAGGTACGGGTTGGCCTCGAGGAAGTCGGCGGCCGGCGGATCGGTCCACGGGACGTTGCCATTGGTCAGGTCGCCGGTGATCTCGTCGACGGCGTAGAGGTCGACCCACTCGCGACGCTGGGCGGCGTTGGCGGCGATCTCCGGGTAGAGCGCGTCGGGGACCCGGTCGAGGGTGACGCACCAGTGGGTCTCCAGCACGAACTTCTTCTTGAGCCAGAGGCTCTTCTGGAAGTCTTCGAGCTGGGCCAGGAAGTCGATGATCTTGCGAGCGACGTGACGGGTGGCGCGCACGCGGGCGAGGGCTCGGTCGAAGCGTGCGGCGTCGCCGCGCTCGAGGTCGTCGAGATTGAGGACGTCGGTGTTCAGGTAGAGGTCGAGCTCGCGGCGGAGGAAGCCGCGGAGGTCCTTGTGGATGAAGTAGTCGAAGCTGTTCCTGGCCGTGTAGCGCTCGACGTGCTTGCCGAGCAGGGTGCGGTCGGGAGCCGCGGGGGTGGGGGCGGGCGCTGCCAGCAGCACATGCCAGTCGGGATCCAGCGACCGCCGGAGTCGCTCGACGGTGGCCGCGTTGAGCCTGCCCTGCTGCCTGTCGCCGTTTCCGGGCCATCTCCGCTTCTCGGCGTCTGTCAGCGGTCGGTGTTCGAAGCGGACGATCAGATCGGCGCCGTCGACGGCAATGGCGGCCTTGCCGGCGGCGAGCACGAAGCGGCGCTGGCGGTCGGCGGCCTCCTTGACGTTGTCCTTCTCGCTGTCGGCCGCCGCGATCTCGAAGCGCACGCGGCGCGGCGGGGTGCCGGAGTCGACGGAGAACACGTAGGACGCGTAGTTCTCGGTGGTCTTCACGTAGTACTGGTCGGCGTTGGCCCAGTGGAGCTTCACCTCCTCGCCGTCGTAGGGGATGAGGTAGGCGGACCGGCCGCCGCTGGAGTACCGGCGCTGGGAGATGAAGTCGCCCTCCGTGTAGTAGCGGCCGAAGAAGTTGGCCAGATGGTTGTAGACGTCGGCCTCGGCATCCGCGTCCTTCTGCATCTCGCCGAGACGCCGGTCCAGCTCGATGATCGTCCGGGATGGGGCCGCGTCGGGATCGTAGCCGGCTCTTCGAGCGTCTGCTCGGGCCGACTCCCGCTGCTTGACGAGGTCGGCGCGCTCCGCGTCGCTGGTGAGCTTCAGCGTCTCCTTGACCTGCGGCAGCAGGTCGTTGTCGAGGAACGACATGATCTCGGCCGACTTCAGGTTCATGATGCGGTACAGCCCGAAGTCGAGGTCGCCGCGGTCGAGCTGGAACATCTCGCGCAGCAGGGTGCGTAGCCGGTCGAGGTTCTGCTCGGGGCCGGGGGCGTCAGGATTCAGCGGGGCCATGGTCGGACGCCGTTCGCGGCGTGGTCATCAGTGGAGGTAGTACGTCCCCGTATTGTAGCGGTGCTCAGTCGTCCGTCGAGGGGGGGGCGGCGATGTGGCCGGGGTTCACCTCTGACTCGCGCCGGGCGCTGACGGCCGCAGACCGGCAGACACGCGAGCAGCACCGCGGCGGGTCGGGCAGGGGCGGCGCAGGTCCGCAACGGGTGGTGTCATTCTCCCAGCGCGAACGCCACGTAGGCGTCGCCGGACTTCGTGCCGATCTTGCCGCCGCCGGCCGCGATGACCACGTACTGCCGCCCGTCGACGGCGTAGGTGACGGGGGTGGCGTAACCGGCCGCCGGCAGCGCCGTCTCCCAGAGCAGCGCGCCGTCGCGCGTATCGAAGACCCGGAAGCGCTCGTCGCGGGTGGCGCCGATGAAGATCAGGCCGCTCGCGGTCGCCAGGGGGCCGCCGTAGGCCTCCGCCCCGGTGGGCGGCCGGCCCGCCGCGGACAGCTCGGGCCAGTCGCCGAGGGTCACCTTCCAGAGAATCTCGCCCGCGGCCAGGTCGATGGCGTTGAGGGTCGCCCATGGCGGTTTGATGGCGGGGCGCCCCGCCTGGTCGAGGAAGCGGCGGTAGCCGGCGAAGACCCACTCCGATTCGCCGGGCGCGGCATCGCGGGCCGCTGCGCGGGGGTCGGGCTCGTCCGAGTCGTAGAGGTACGCGAGCAGCGCCGCGCGTTCGCGTTCGGAGAGGTGCGCGTGCGAGGGCATGTAGCCCCGCCCCTCGTCGATGACGGCGCGCGCCTCGTCCCGGGTCAGGCGGCCCGGCAGGTCGTTCACCGCAGGGTAGATGCCCAGCTCGTCGCCGGCCCCGTCCACGCCGTGGCACTGCACGCAGTGCAGGCCGTAGACGCGGCGCCCGGCCCCCGCCGGCGTGCCCTGCGCCTCGGCCGGTATCTCGACCATCGCGCCGATCCAGGGCATGTCGTTCCCGTTCACGTACATGATGCCGGTGCCGGGGTCGACCGCCGCCCCGCCCCACTCGCCGCCGCCGTCGAGGCCGGGGAGGATGATGGTGCCCTCGCGGCTGGTGGGCACGAACTGCCCATCGCTGCGCATCCGCCGCAGGCGGTCGAGCACGTAGCGGTGCGCCTCGGGCGAGATGTCGGTCACCTCGTCCTCGGTCATCCGCTGCCGCGTGAACGGCGGCGGCCGCACCGGCAGGGGCTGGGTGGGCCAGGCGACCTCGCCGGGGATGTCCGAGGGCGGGAACGGCCGCTCCTCGATGGGGTGGATCGGCTCGCCGGTCTCGCGGTCGAACAGGAAGACGTGGGCCGACTTGGTGATCTGGGCCACGACGTCGCGCCGCCGGCCGTCCTCGACGATCGACAGCAGGTTGGGGGGCGCGGGGAAGTCGCGGTCCCAGATGTCGTGGTGCACGGCCTGGAAGTGCCAGACGCGCTCGCCGGTCGCGGCGTCGAGGGCGAGCAGGGTGTTGGCGAAGAGGTTGGCGCCCACGCGGTCGCCGCCGTAGAAGTCGGGGGTGGCCGAGCCGGTGGGGACGAACACGAGGCCCCGCTCGTGGTCCACCGACATGCCCGCCCAGTTGTTGGCGGCGCCGACGCGGAGCCAGGCGTCGGGCGGCCAGGTGTCGTGGCCGTATTCGCCGGGGTGCGGGATGGTGTGGAAGATCCACCGCACCTCGCCGGTGCGGACGTCGAAGGCGCGGATGTTCCCGGGGGCGGCGGGGTTCGTCTCGGCGTTCCGCGTCGGCAGGATCAGCAGGTCCCGATAGACGACCCCCGGCGTGTTCGAGATGACGAACAGGTCCGACACGTCGCGGCCGGCGTCGAGCCCGTCGTGGAGGTCGATGCTGCCCCCGTCGCCGAACGTCTCGACGGGAATGCCGGTGTCGGCGTCGAGGGCGAACAGCTTCGACCCGCCGCTGGCGAAGATGCGGCGGTCGCCGCCGTCGGCCCACCACGTCACCCCGCGGCTGACGCCGCCTCGCCGCACCGTCGCCCCGTGCGCGAACGGGTCGAACTCCCAGCGCCGCTCGCCGGTCGCGGCGTCGAGCGCGAAGACCTTCGTCACCGGCGACACGCCGTACAGCACCCCCTCGACCACGATGGGGCTGGTCTGCATCTGGGTGCGGTTGGTCTCGGTGTCGGCGTCGCCGGCGTGGTAGGTCCAGGCGACCTCGAGTTGGCCGACGTTGTCGCGCGTGATCTGGTTCAGCTCGGAGTACTGGCTGCTGCCCGCCCCCAGGTAGACCGGCCAGTCGACGTCGCCGGGCGCCTGCGCGCCGGCCGGCGCCGCGAGCCCGACGGCCAGCGCCAGGGCGGCGCAGTGGCGAAGGAACGAGGGTGTTTCAACCATGCTGCGACTCCACGAGTCGGACAAGGGGAAGCTGAATCGAGTGGCGGGTTGCCGGCCCGCCCTCAACGTCGAACCGACGGCCCCGCGAGCGGGGGTCGGCAAGCGGCTCGCCGCGACGGGTCACGTTTCCGGTGCCGACCGCGCCCGCGCGATCATACGCTTCACCTCGGGGTTGTCGTTGACGGGGACGATGCCCACGTCCGGGTGCTCCCGCCGGAACACCCGGAACACCTCGTCGGCGAACGCGCGCCCGATCGCCGGGACGCCCTCGAAGTCCAGAAGCACCGTGCTGAACAGGTCGATGCGGGCGAGCACGCGCTTCGCCTGGGATCGGGAGATCAACTGGTCGTTGCCGTACTGCGCAAGCCGCACCGGCACCACCGTCTTGTTGAAGACCGGTTCGTCGTCGCCCCCGGTGAACCGATCGAAGACTTCGCGAGTGGTCCGCGGCGTGTCGTTGTCGAGCCTCAGGAACACCGCCGTTCCGCTGTCCTGCGCCGGTCGTTCCAGCATCCAGTCTTCCTGCCGGCCGAACTCGTGCGCGAGGAAGACCCCGTCGGACAGGATGTCGAACGCGTCGAACATCCTCGACGTGAAGAAGATGCCCTCGCCGGTGTGGCGTTGCGGGTCGGTGGTCAGCTTCCCCTTCCACAGCTCGAAGATCGCGTGGCGCTCGTCGAGCAGCCCCCGTTCCCGCTGGATCTTGCGGAAGATGCCCACTCCGTCGTCCGCGATCAGCATCTCGGCCGCGGCCGCCGTCGTGTTGATCTCGACGGCAATCGTGGATCCGGCCGAGTGATCGACGGCGTTGTTGAACATCTCGGTGAATCCGTAGTGCCAGATGCCGCGCGCGTTCTCGGGCAGCTCTCCCAGCACCGCGGCGATGCCGTTGCGCCACACCAGGTCTTCGTCCGAGCTTTCGCGGATTCGGTACGTCCGGGTCCACTCGCGAGCGACGGCCAGGCGGTACACACGGCTGTTGGTCCGGCCGCTCTGACGGAGGGCCCCTTCTTCCACCAGCCGCCGGAGATGGCGACTGATCGCTTGCCGGCCCACGCCGAACTCCTCGCCGGCCAGCCGGCTGATGGTGCGCGGGTTGGCCCGGACGTTCCGAAGGATGAAGCGGCGGATTGCCTCGCTTCGGGCTGTCGATTTGGGCATGTTGTCGCCATTAACCCCACCGATTGTAAACGTATCTGCTGTTGTCGACAACGCCCGGGGGCAGTGTTGTCAACACCGGTTCGGCCTCGGGAATGCGTCCGGAGCATCTGCCGCCTGCGTGAGCGAGCTGACGGCACGCAATCCCCGGACCGCACCTTGTGCTTGCGACAGAGCCGCCGGCGCCGCTGCCGCGTCGCGTGCCGGTCGACCGTGGCGCAGGCCGGGCGAACCCGCCCGGGTTTGCCACCGGGCCGACATTGGTGGAACGATGTAGCCCATGTCGACGCGCATGAACCGTCAGATCGTGTTGCACGCCCGCCCCGACGGGTTCCCCACCGAGGCCGACTTCCGCCTGGTCGAGGCGCCGGCGCCGGAGCCCGCCGCGGGGGAGATGCTCGTCCGCACCATCTACCTCTCGCTCGACCCCTACATGCGGGGGCGCATGAACGCGGGGCCGTCCTACGCCGCGCCGGTCGAGCTGGGCGGCGTCATGACCGGCGGGACGGTGGGGCAGGTGGTGGCGTCGCGGCACGACGGGTTCGCCGAGGGTGACCTCGTGCTGGCGGGGGCCGGGTGGCAGGAGTACGGCCTGTCCGACGGCCGGGGCGTCCGCAAGCTCGACCCCGGCGCGGCGCCCATCTCGACCGCCCTCGGGGTGCTCGGCATGCCGGGTCTCACCGCCTACGTCGGCCTCCTCGAGGTCGGCGGGCTGAAGGACGGCGACGTGGTCGTGGTGTCGGCCGCGTCCGGGGCGGTGGGCGCGGTGGTGGGGCAGATTGCCAAAATCAGGGGGCACCGGGTCGTCGGCGTCGCGGGGGCGCGCAAGAAGTGCGACTACGTCGTGGACGAGCTGGGCTTCGACGCGTGCGTCAGCCACCGCAGCGACACCCTGGCCGGCGATCTGAAGGCGGCCTGCCAGGACGGCGTCGATCTGTACTTCGAGAACGTGGGCGGCAAGGTGTTCGACGCGGTGGTGCCCCTGCTCAACACCTTCGCGCGGGTGCCGGTGTGCGGGCGCATCGCCAGCTACAACGCGACCTCGCTGCCGGAGGGGCCCAACCGGGTTCCCCAACTGATGGGGCTGGCGCTGGTCCGGCGTCTGACGATCCGCGGTTTCATCGTCTTCGACCATGCGCACCTCGAGCCCGACTTCATCCGGGACGTGGGCGGCTGGATACGCTCGGGCGAGCTGAAGTACCGCGAGGACGTGGTCGAGGGGCTCGACAACGCGGTGGGGGCGTTCCTGGGGCTGCTGCGGGGCGAGAACTTCGGCAAGCTCCTCGTCCGGGTGTCCGACGACCCGACCCGGTGACGTGATCGCGAGTTCCCGGCAGTCGGTGATGCCCGGATGGCGTCGAGGCGCCCGCGAGGTCCCGTCGGTTGGTGATGCCCGGATGGCGGTGAGATGACCGACAGTGCTCAACGACGGTTCCCCGACGCCCTGGTGCTCATCGGCGGGTTGATCCTGTTGGCCCAGGTTGCGACCTACGTGCTCCCGGCCGGCGAGTTCGAGCGCGAGGGCCGGCAGGTGATCCGCGGCACCTACCAGGCCGTCGAGGCCGAGCCGCTGCCGCTCTTCACGTTCCTGACCGCGGTGCCCACCGGCCTGGCCGACGCGGCCGACATCATCTTCTTCATCCTCATCGTCGGCGGCGTGTTCGGCGTGCTGCGGGCGACGGGGGCGGTCGACGCGCTCGTCGGGCTGGCCATCGCCCGGCTCGGCGGCAGCCCGGTGCTGCTCGTGGGCGGCATGGTCACCCTGTTCGCGGTCGGGTCGTCGACGGCCGGCATGGCGGAAGAGTACATGCCGTTCGTCCCCCTGCTCGTCACCATGTGCCTGGCCCTCCGCATGGATGCGGTGGTGGCGCTGGGCATCGTCTACGTCGGGGCCGGGGTGGGCTACGCCTGCGCCGCCCTCAACCCGTTCACGGTGCTCATCGCCCAGGACATCGCCGGCGTCGAGCTGACCTCGGGCCAGGCGCTTCGCTGGCTGCTGCTGGCCGTCTGCCTCGCCGTCGGCGTCGACCATATCCTGCGCTACGCGCGCCGCCTGCGGTCGGATCCGTCGCGGAGCCTGGTGCGCGACGTGTCCTACGCGGGCGGCTTCGAGATGCCGGCCGACGTCAGGCTGACCCCGGCGCGGGTGGGGGTGGTGGCGGTGTTCGTGGCCGGGGTCGTGCTCTTCGTCTACGGCGTCAGCGCCCGCGGGTGGTACCTGACCGAGCTGACCGCGGTGTTCCTGGGCATCGCCCTCGCCGCCGCCGCGGTCGCGCGCCTCGCCCCGAGCCGGGCCGCGGCGGCGTTCCAGGCCGGCGCCGGCGAGCTCGTCGCGACCGCCGTCATCGTCGGGTTCGCCCGCACGATACAGGTCGTCCTGACCGAGGGCCAGGTCATCGACACCATCATCAACGGCCTCGCGACGCCCCTCCAGGCGCTGCCGGGCCAGGCCGCGGCCGTCGGCATGCTCGCGGTCCAGACCGTGTGCAACCTGTTCATTCCGTCGGGCTCCGGGCAGGCCTACGTCACCATGCCGATCATGGCCCCCCTCGCCGACCTCACCGGGCTGAGCCGGCAGACCGCGGTGCTCGCCTATCAGTTCGGCGACGGGTTCACGAACATGGTCGTGCCCACCAACCCCCTGCTGATGGGCATGCTGGCCCTCGCCCGGATTCCCTACCAGCGCTGGCTGCAGTTCGTCGGCCCGCTGCTCCTGAAGCTGTACCTGGTGGCGATAGCGGCGCTGATGCTCGCGGTTCGGATGGGGTACTGACGCCCTCGCGCACCGGCATCGGTCGCGCTCCCGGGCGTTGTCAGGCGCGGCTTCCCGCCCTGCAGCCGTTACCCGTTACAATGCACTGTCGGGGCCGGTGGTCCGGCACGAGGAGAGCTTCATGAGCACGAACAGCCGGTTCTTCGGAGTCGTTGCGGTGGCGGCGGTCGCGGTGATGGCGGGGTGCGGGGCGCTTGGCGAGCCGGGCGGAGCGGAGACCGCCGCAGGACCGGCCGCGGTCTTCGACGCGCGGCCCGACACCATTCAGCTCGTGGCCGACCCCGCGGCGCTGCCCGAGCTGGCCATGCAGACCCTCGACGGCCGGACCATCACCACCGACGACCTGCAGGGCAAGGTCACCCTCTTGAACTTCTGGGCGACCTGGTGCGGCCCGTGCCGGGCCGAGATCCCCGACCTGATCCGGTTGCAGGAACGCTATTCCGACCAGTTGCAGATCATCGGCGTGTCGGAGGACGAGGGGCCGGTGGGGCTCGTCGAGCGCTTCGCCGAGCAGTACGGCATCAACTATCCCATCGTGATGACCACGCCCGAGATCGACCGCGCGTTCCCCGGCGTGATGGCCCTGCCCACCACGTTCGTCGTCGATCCCGACCTGCGGGTCGTGCAGACCCACGTCGGGCTCGTCAACCCCGGGATCTTCGAGCAGGAGACCCGCTTCCTCGCCGCCATCGACCCAGGCATCAGCGTCGACCTCGTCGAGGAGGACCGCCACGGCCGCCTCGTCAACGCCGCCCACGCGACCGAGATCCCGGGCCTCGACCTCACGGTGCTGACCCCCGAGCAGCGGGTCACCGCGCTGCAGCGGCTGAACGAGGAGAACTGCACCTGCGGGTGCCAGCTCACCCTCGCCCAGTGCCGCATCAACGACTCGGCCTGCGGCTTCAGCCTGCCCCTCGCCGAGGAGCTCGTCGCGGAGATCGCCGCCTCCTGACAAGGTGTCGGCGCGGCGCCCGTTCAGCCTGCCCGTGGCGGAGCAGTCGGCGGTGAAGATCGCCGCCCGTGAGCGCGCCCCATGCCGGACCGCGGCTACTTTCGCCAAACCTGATCCGGCCGACTGCCGACCGGCTGCGGGGCTCCCACCGGCCGCCGCACCAGATAATGGCTTTGGGGGGGGACCGCAGGATGGAGAACCCAAGGATTGCGGACATGACCGTGAACGAGTTCAGGGAGCTCGTCCGCGATATTGTGATCCAGTCTGTGACGGAGTTGCTCGGGGATCCCGACGAGGGGTTGACTTTGCGGGAGGACTTCGCCCAGAGGTTGGAGCTTTCTCTGGCGGATGTCGAGTCGGGGGAAGCGACCACGAGCCTCGAGGACGTCGCAGGGCGGCTGGGATCTCCTGGATGAGATACGAAGTTGCCCTGACGCCGACGGCGGAGGCGGATCTGCGTCGCGTGGAAGCGTCGGTGGCGCGATGTGCGGGACGCGCGCTGGATCGTGCGGCAGTGGGAAGAGGCGCGGCGCACGGCCGAGCGGTCCGGCCGCGGCGCGGTGCTGGTCTTCGACGAGATCCAGAAGATCGGGCGTTGGTCGGAAGCGGTAGGGGCTGTGGGACGCGGACCGGGCCGGGGACTGCCCCCTGCACGTCGTCATCCTGGGCTCGGCGCCCATGTCGATGCAGGCGGGGCTGAGCGAGAGCCTCGCCGGCCGGTTCGAGCGCATTCCGGTGACCCACTGGTCGCTCGCCGAGATGTCGGCGGCCTTCGGCGTCACCCTGCCGGAGTATCTCTACTTCGGCGGCTACCCGCGCGGCGCCGCGATCCGGCGGAACCCCGACCAGTGGCGCGACTACGTCCTCAACGCCATCGTCGAGCCGCACCTCGAACGCGACCTGCTGTCGATGACCCGGGTGGACAAGCCGGCCCTGCTCAAGCGGCTCTTCGAGCTCGGCGCCGAGTGGTCGGGGCAGATCCTGGCCTACAACAAGATGCTGGGCCAGTTGCAGGACGCCGGGAACACGACGAGGACTCCATGGACCCGTATCGGACAGGTCTGAACACGATCGAGTTGCTGGCCCGCGGTCTGGAGGTGGCGGGGGATGCGCTGGACGTCCGGCGCCTCTACGATTGGCTGGGCGTCGGCCTGGTTTCCCGCTCGCACGACGAGGACCTGTCGGTGCTGGAAGGCGAAACGGGTGAAAGCGCCGTCGGATCCGTGCCGCGCGTGCGCGCCTGGCTGACCGCTCGGCCGGAGATGCAGAAGGCGATCGTCTTGGAGAGCCTGCTGCGCTGGGTGCTGACGGGTGTCCCACTCTCGGGCCTGGTGTCGAAGAACGCCTCTACGGGGCCGACCCGCCGCCGGATCTGGGCCGCTGGTGCCTGGATCAGGCGCTCGTCGCCACGGGTCCGGGCGTTTCCGAGTGCGCCGAGTATCTGCTCTGGCGTGCCGTGCGCGCTTTGGCTGACGGCGTCGGCGACGCCGGCCTCTCCCGCGAGCTGTTGCAGCAACGAACCCGCGGCCGCGAACTGGAGCAGTCGCTTCAAGGCATGCTCGCCAGGGTAGACCAGCCCACTCGGAGCGAGGGCGGGCGCGCCTGGAGCGCGAGGGATGAGAGCTGGCGGCGACGCCTGCTGCGGGACGTCCGATCGCAGGAAGCCGCGCTGAGAGAGAACCATTGCCCGCCTGCGTTGCTCCGTCCTCTGGCCGCCGCGTGGTTCGGGCTCCTGCCGGAGATCACGGGCGACGACGCCCTGACCCGGCTGCGCAATCTGCTGGCGCCCGACACCGGACTGGTCGACGCGGCGCTTACCGGGCTGCGCGGCGCGCCGGCGCGGACGGACGTGCCGGCCGCCGAGGATGTCATCCGCAGGCATGCCGCGGGGGAGGAATACCACTTGGCGCTTCCCGTCCTGGCCGGCCTCGCGGCGATCGACGTCGGGCGGCCCGACGAAACGCCGGCCCTCGACGAGCGCCGGCTGCGCAGCGCTCTGGCGTTCTGCATCGAGCAGGTCCGCCGGACGCTGGACAACGGTCCGCCCGCCAACGCCGGCGATCTGGCGGCGCTGCTGGTGGACCGGCTGCGCGGAATCGCCGAGGAGATCCGCACCAGCAACACCAACGATTGGCGCCTGTTCTGGAACGAGGGGCCTCGCCGCGAACCGATCGCGCCGAAACACGAGAACTCGTGCCGGGGCGCGCTGCTGTCCCGGCTTCGGGACCGCCTTCCCCCCGGCGTCGACGCGCAGCCGGAGGGACATTACGCGGACGACCGCCGGGCGGACGTTCGAGTCGCGTGCGGGGACTTCAACGTGCCGATAGAGGTCAAGAAGGACTCGCACCGCGACCTGTGGAGCGCCGTGCGCGACCAGTTGATCGCGCGCTACGCGCAGGACCCGGCGACGGACGGCTACGGCATCTATCTGGTGTTGTGGTTTGGCGAGGACGGCCCGCCGCCCCCGGACGGCCGGCCGAACCGGAGTGCCGGAGAACTCGAAACGCGCCTGACCGAGTCGCTGTCGGCGGCGGAGGCGCGCAGGATCGTCGTCTGCGTGATCGACGTCGGCCGGCCGCGGGCCCGCGGCGGGTAGAATCGAGGGTGACGACCGCCGGCTCTGAGCAGCTCCCCATGCCCGACCACGGCTACTTCGCCAACCTGATCTGGCAGATCGCCGACCTGCTGCGCGGCCCCCACCGGCCGCCCCAGTACGAGCGGGTCATGCTGCCGATGACGGTCCTGCGCCGCTTCGAGGCCCTGGATGGGGTGCTGAACCGGGTGGCCGGGCAGCGCTCCTACAACCGCTCGCCGCTCGATTTCGAGCATCTGCAGCGCGACCCCGATCACATCGACAAGCATCTCGTCAGCTACATCAAGGGTTTCTCGCGCAACGTCCGCAACACCTTCGACTTCTTCGAGTTCGAGGGCGAGTTGGAGAAGCTGCGCGACACGAACACGTGCTGCTCAAGGTCTACGTCGACGGCTACAAGCCCCCCGCCGCCGTTGGAGAAGATCGGCGATCCGGAATGGAGGCAATCGCTATGAACACACAGCAGTATCGATTCCGGTTGCGCGGCCTCCAAGAAGCTGACGGTCGGATCAAGGCGGCAAACCTCAGCCGTGTTCTGGATGCCCTCATCCAGACGGCGGAACGAACAGCCCGCCTGATCGCCACGGGCAAGGGCAGCGCTAAGGGAACCCGGCCCAAATGGCTGGACGCAACCGTTGACTTTACGATAACCGGACTGGAATCCGGATCGACGATTCTGGGCATGGAGGCTCCGCGGCTTGGCAACGCCGCATACAGCGAGTTCGCCCAACAGAATCTGTGGGCGACGGGGCCGGGCCTGGATGAGACTGCTCTCGATCTCGCCGCCCGCGCCGTTGAGGAGATTCAGACCAGCGACCCAGCGGGGGACTACTTCGACAGTGCGGTACTCGAAGCGATACTCAAGTTCCGGAAAGCCGCTGGCGCCAACGGAGTGAGCTATGAGCTGATTCCCTTGAGCGGCGCCCGCGGCCGGTTCATGCTGGATGATCGTACTTGCATACGTGTGCGCGAACGGCTGGACGATATTCCGGCACCGCGGGCCTTCATCGTGAGCGGCAGGCTCGACGAAATCAAGCATCGCAGTGGCCGCTTTCGCCTTGTGACAGGTAACGATTCACAACTCCTGGGACGGCTGGATTCCGCGGCGCTGGACGCGGAGATGCTGCGCCCCTTGTGGGGCGCGCAGACCACGGTCGAGGGCCTCGTGTATTTCAAGGCCAACGGTCAGCCCCGATTCATCGAAGCCAGACGGATCAGCCATCGTCAGGAAGGGGACGACGTGTTTGAGGCGATGCCATCGGCGGAGGCGTCACAGGCTCCAATGCTGACGTCAATCCAAGATAAACGGGCTCAACCCACGAGATTCATGAACTTGTGGGGCGCTTGGCCTGGGAATGAGCCTGTAGATGAACTTCTGGACCAACTCGATTGAGAATGCGTCAATGAAACGCTTCCGCCTCGACACCAACGTGCTGCTCGGTCTCGCCCGGAGAGCACCTTGGGCGCGGAACGTCATGGATGAGCTTGACCTAGAAGATCATGGCGTAGCCGCGTATACTTCCGTGATCTGCCATGGAGAGATTCTGGCTCTTGCCGAGAAGAACGGTTGGGGACCACACAAGCGTATCGAACTTGACGGAATCCTGCGCCAGCTTCCCAGGCTCGACATCAACCGCGAAGCCATTCTGAACGCTTATGCTCTCATTGATGCCTGGACGCATGGAAAAATCGTGGCGTCTCCTGGAGGTTCTCCCCCGCCGAGACCTGCTGTATCGATGGCAAAGAACGATCTGTGGATCGCGGCCACGGCCCACGCAAGTCACGCCACCTTGGTATCTACCGATGGGGATTTCCTTCACCTGAGACACATCTGGTTCGAGTTCATCCACGGGGATCGCACACGAGATCGGAATCCATGACCCAGTGCGGAATTCTGGAGTGCCACGTTACACGACGATTATCGGGGAGAGGGGAGTGCGGGGCGGCGGTGCAGGAGCGATGAGTGAAGAGGCGGGAAGCGGCGTGGGGACGTCATGAACAGGCGAGACCACATCACGGTCCGGCCGCTGGTCAGCCATCGGCGACGTGCCCTGGAGGGACGCCACCACCGCCGCCCCAGGGGACCCTCCGGCTTTCGCAGCGCTCTCGCGCCTGAACCGCACACATCCGCTGAAAGAGGGCACGTTCGTTCTCGAATTCGTGAACGATCGCGACGAGATCCGCCGGGCGTTCAAGACGTGGCAGGAAGGCGTGGCGATAGGCGATGAAGTGGATCGGGCTCGCCGGTACCAGGTCCGTAGCGAGATCGACGAGGCGCCTGTCCATCTGGCCGAGAAGTCAAGCGGGTCTGCACCGTCTGCTTCAAGCCGAAGCAGCGGCAGAGCGCCGCCGACCACCCGTGCGATGAACTGCCGGCCCTCACGAACCGGCGGCGTTGGCGGCGACGGCGGCGCCGAGGGTCGAGATGGCCTCCGCGAGCATGCCGGGCAAGCCGTCGAGCGTGCCGTCCACCTTGACCGACTCGACGAATGCTCCGTCGGAGACCTGGAGCAGCCGGGCGGTGAGGCGGAGCTGCCCGCCGACGTGCTGGTAGCCGCCGGTGACGAGCCAGTCGGCGCCGCGGGCGGAGGCGACGGACAGCGCGGCCGGTCCGTCGGCGGCGCTCGTGTCGAGGGTGAGGAGGGAGACGCCCGGGAACGCCGCCATCCGCCCGGCGACCTCCGACGCGATGGTGTCGCTGATGGGGTCGTCGGCGGGGTTGCGCGAGATGTTGGCGAACGGGGAGACGGCGATCCGGATCGCCGGGGCCGCGGGCGGGGCGGGAACGGGATCCGGGGCGGCCGCCGCGCGTGGCGACGGAGCGACTGCGGCGCCCGGACGCGGGGCGCCTGCTGCGCGAGGATCGGGGGCGGGCGCGGCCGCCGCCATCCGCGGCGCGGTTGCCGCCGGCATGTGGCCGGCCAGCTCGGACCGCAGCGCCGCGATCAGCCGGCTCGTCAGGGCGCCGCGCCCGGAGACGGTGCCGTCCACGCGGACCGATCCGAGCAGGTCGCCGGTGGCCACGTCCACGACCCGTCCCGTCACCCGCAACTGCGCCCCGACGCGCTGGTAGCCGCCCCCCGCGAGCCAGGTGGCCCCGGCGGCCATCGCGCGCTGGATGGCGTTCGACTCGTCGCCGGGGGCCAGCAGCACGACGTCCATGCCCGCGGCCCGCTGGAGGGCGACGCGGAGCACCGCCTGCATCTCCTCGCCGATGATGTCGTCGGCGGGGTTGCGCGACACGTTGCGGAAGGGGAGCAGGGCCACCACCGGACGGGGCGCACCCGGGGCGATCGGGGCGTCGGCGCGGGCGGGCCTCGCGGCGGGCGTCGGCGGTGGGGCGTCGGCGCGGGCAGGCCTCAGGGCGGCGGGGGTGGGCGGACCGCCGGCGGGGCCGCGCCCTCCGGGTCCGCCGGGACGCCGCGGCGGCGGGGCGCCGGCCGCCGGCGCCGCCGTGGGTGCATCCGCCGGCGCCATGCGGGCGTCCCGCCGGCCGGGTCCCGCGGGGCGGGGGCCGCCGGCCGGGTCAATCGGCGCGGTTGCGCCCGCCGCGGCGTTTCCGGGTCCCCGGCCGCCGCCGAAGCGCGGTCGTTCCGGCTCGGCACGGGCCATCCGATCCTCGGCGCCGGCCGGCAATGCCGCCGGTCGGGCGCCCGACCGGGGCACCGGCGTCGCTGAAGGCGCCTCGCCGCTGCGCAACGCGGCGATGCGCTCGCGGATGGCGGCAATCTGCTCTTCGCGCGTCAGGGTCGGATCGAGCTCGAAGTCGTCGCGGCGGGGGGCCGGGGCGCGCGCGGCGCCGGCCGCCGGCCGATCGGGGCGGGCCATCTCGCGCCTCGCCGCCGTGATCGGGTCCGGCATGCTCGCCGCCGTCCCGGCCGCCGGAACCGTGCCCGGTTCCCGCGCCGGGGCAGGGCGTCGCTCCGCCGCCGGGCCGGCGTCCGATGCCGCCGGCGTGGTCGGCCGCTCCAGCGCGGGAGCGTCGGCCGGGGGCGCGGTCGTCCGGCCGGCGTCCGCCGCGGTCGCGTCCGTCCGGGCGGCGTCCGCCACGGTCGCGTCCGTCCGGGCGGTGTCCGCCGGGGGCGATGTCGTCCGGCCGGCGTCCGCCGATGTCGCGGTCCCCGAGGGGGCCGCCGCCGATGTCATCGCCGCCGGGGGAGCGGCCCCGGCCTCCGCGCCGCCCCCGGGCGCGGGAGCGCCGGCGCGCGCCATCGTCGCGGGCTCCGCCCCGGCCACCTGCACCGCCATGCCCTCGATGACGGCGTCGAGGGCCGAGACGGACACGCGCTCGCCCGCCGCGAGCCCGCCCTGCACCAGCACGTTCTCGCTCGTCGAGCGCAGGATGTCGACCTGCCGGTACCGCAGCCGGCCGTCGTCGTCGACAATCAGCACTTGGTCGCGCCCGTTCAGCGCCGCCCACGGCAGCACCACCACGTCGTCGACGCGCCGTCCGGTTATCTCCGCCTCCACGAACATGCCCACCGCCAGGGGAGGCCGGGTCGGGTCGGGGCCCGGCGCGTACGGGTCGTCGACCTCGGCCACGACGTGCACCATCCGGCTCACGGGGTCGATCTCGCCTTCCGTCCGCACGATTCGCCCCTGCCAGGAGTAGCGCTGTCCCGCGAAGTCCGCCGACAGGGTGACGGCGGGACCGGCCTGCTGCTGCGCGCCCCGGTAGGACATCGGCACGTCGACGTAGGCCAGCTCCTCGTCGGGCAGGGGCAGCCGGACCTCGGCCGAGTCGACCGCGTAGATGCGCCCCACCGCCGTCCCGCGGTTCACGAACTGCCCGACGTCGACGTCCTTCGTCTGGACCCGCCCCGCGTAGGGCGCCCGCACCTCGGCCCGCTCCAGGTCCCGCCTCGCGCGGTCGATGGCCGCCTCGGCGGAGGCCACGGCGGCCCGGGCGTCCTCGACCTGCGGCAGGCGCAGGGTGAGGGGGTTGGCGTCCCCCTGGCCGATCTCCTCCCATTCGCGCCGGGCCACCTCCGCCTCCGCTTCTTCCTGGGCGAGCCGGAGCTGCGCCTGGGCGAGCTGCGACCGGGCCGCGATGAGCGCCTGCTGGTAGTCGTAGGGATCGATCTGCAACAGGACGTCGCCCTCCTCGAAGAACCCCCCCACCGCGAAGGCCGGCGACACGTCGAGCACGGTCCCCGCAATCTCCGGCACGAGCTGGCTGGCGGTCCGCGGCTGCACCGTGCCCTGGCTCGACACGGTGAGGTCGACGCTCTCGAACGCGACCGTCTGCACCCGCACCGCGGGCGGCGTCACCACCGGGGTCAGGGTCTCCACCGGCGGGCGGTTCGCCCACATGACGAAGGCCGCGGCGAGGGCGACGCCGAGGACGAGGAACGGGAGCAGGGCCTTGAGCAGCCGAGTGAGCATGGGTGACATCGATGTGTCCTCCGGACGACGTCCGCGTCGCCCGTCAGTCGGCCGCGCCGGGCATGGGCGGCGCCGCGTCGAACCCGCCGCCGAGCGCGAGATACAGGTCCACCCGGTTCTCGAGCCGTTGCCGGCGGGCCGCGATGAGGTCGCCTTCCGCCTGCAGCGCGAGCCGCTGCGACTCGAGCACGGTGATGTAGTCGTCGAGCCCCGTCCGGTACCGGTCGTCGGCGATGATCTCCGCCGCCCGCGACTGCTCGGCCGAGATCGCGAGGTAGCGTTCGCGTTCGAGGAGGTACTCCTCGGCCGCGAGCGCCGTCTCCACCTCGGAGAACGCCTGGAGGGCGGTGTTGGCGTAGATGGCCAGCTCCTCCGCCGCGCGGGCCTCGGCCCGGTCGACGGCGGCACGCAGGCGCCCCCCCTGCAGCAGCGGCTGGATCACGTTGCCGAGCAGGGTCCAGACGCCGAAGTCGCGCTTGACGAGGTCCTGCAGCGCGCCGGTGGCGGTGCCGGTGTTGGCGGTCAGGCTGATGCGCGGGTAGAGGTCGCGTTGCGCCACCCGCAGGCGCTGGCGGGCCGCGGCGATGCGGCGCTCGGCCGCCACGAGGTCGGGGCGGCGCCGCACCAGCTCGGCCGGGAGCCCCCCGGGAATCGTCGCGGGCGTGTCGGGCAGGTCGGACGGCATCGTGATCGACCCCGTCGCGTAGAGGCCCATGAGGACCTCGAGCTGCCGGATGGCGGCGTCGAACTGCTGCCCCCGCTGCTCCCGGAGCGCTTCCGCGTTGGCGAGGTTGGAGAGGGCGAGGCGCACGTCGAGGGCGGGCCGGATGCCCTGCTCGAACCGCTCGCGGACCTGCTCCGACGAGGCCCGGAAGCTGGCCACGGTGGCCTCGGCGAGCCGGAGCTGCTGCTGGGCCTCGGCAATCGCGAACCACGCCTTCGTCGTCTGGCCGGCGAGGGAGAGCTGGGCGGCGCGCAGGTCCGCGGCGCGGGACTGCAGGTCGGCCAGCGCGGCCCGGGCCCCCGCGCGCAGCCGCCCCCACAGGTCCGCCTCCCAGGTCAGGTCCAGCGAGACGCCGTAGTTCGTGAAGACGGTGCTGAGCACGCGGTCCTCGGCCCCGGGAATGGGGAACCCGATGAAGTTCTGCTTCCGCTGCGATCCGTTCAGGCCCACCTGGAGCTGGGGCTGGAGGTCGGCCCCCGCGACCCGCGAGTCGGCCAGGGCCTGCTCGAGCCGGGACGCCGCCGCCTGCAGGTCGTAGTTCTGCCGGAGCGCCGACTCCACGACGACGTCGAGGGCGGGGTCGCCGAAGTCGGTCCACCACGTCAGGGCGGGGCCGCCGCCGGTGTCGGCGCGCGCGGTCCACGTCGCCGGGACGTCGCCGCCGAGCGCGGGATGGTCCTCGAGCGGGGTGGTGGCGCACCCGGCCGCGAACAGGAGCAGCCCCATCAGGCTGCCCGCCCTGCCTGTCAACAGTGTCCTGGTCTCTGCCGCCATGGTGGTCGTACCGGACGTGGCGCCGCCGGAAGGCCGCCGCATGCCCCTCCAGGAATCATACCGCGTCGGCGGGCAGGAAGTTCCGCGCCGCCGCCGCAGGGGCCGGAATCGGCGGTCTTCCGGGCGAAGAATCAGTTGAATCCTGACTGCGACCCCGGTATTCTTCAAGCCCGTAGCTGTTCGGCGAGCGGCTGGGCGGTGCGTGTCGCCCCCCCGCCCGCGGCTGTCGCCCGTCCGGTGCACCGGCATCGGGGCGGCGCGCCGCGGGGAGGCGGGCCGGTGGATCACGCACCGGCACATGGACCCGCTGTGCATCGGTGGCGGCGCGCCGCCGTCCATGAACGGGTCGCATCACGAGGGCGCAATCATGGATCTGTTTCAGTACGGGACCGACCCCTGGGGACAAGAGATCATCATCCGGCTCGCGTGGGGCCTGCTGACCCTGTCGTTCTGGGCCGGTATCGGGTTCGTCGTGTTTCACGCCGTCTACGCGGTCGTGTGGAAGCCGCGGGTCGAGCCGGAAGAGGCGGCGGCCGGGGCCGACGCCGCCATTCCCGAGAAGATCGTGCGCCACACCGGCGCCGCCCGGATGTTCCACTGGGTGATGGCGGCGTCCATGCTCGCGCTCCTCATCACCGGCTTCTTCCCCATCGTGGGGCTCGAGTTCAGTTGGCTGACCATTCACTGGGTGTCGGGCCTGATCCTGATCCTGTGCATCGTCTACCACATCGTGCACGCCTCCTTCTTCCTCGACTTCTGGTCGATCTGGATTCTTCCCCGCGACCTGAAGGAGGCGGTCCGGCGGACCCAGCGCCAGCTCGGGGCCACCGTCGCCATCGACAAGCACGGCAAGTACCCCCTCGACCACAAGCTCTACCACCTCGCCGTCACCATCTTCGGCCTCGTGGTCTCCGTCACCGGGCTGGTGATGATGTTCAAGATCGACAACCCGATCGTGCCGATGAACGAGATGCTCTTCGAGGGTGCGGCCATGGGGAACGACCAGGCCTGGGGCATCCTCTACGCCACGCACGGCTTCTCGGCGGTGTTGTTCGTGATGCTCACCATCACCCACATCTACTTCGCCATCCGGCCCGAGAAGCTGTGGATCACCAAGTCGATGATCTTCGGGACGGTGAGCCGCGAGGACTACCTCGCGCATCACAGCCCGCAGCGGTGGGACGTCACTCCGCCGAAGCCGAAGGCCAAGCCCCCGGCGCCGGCTCCCGCGGCGGCCGCGCCTCCGCCGGCCGCGCCTCCGCCGGCCCAGAGTCAACCCGCGTCGTAGGGGTCTGCG
This sequence comes from Vicinamibacterales bacterium, assembly GCA_965204675.1. GTDB lineage: Bacteria > Acidobacteriota > Vicinamibacteria > Vicinamibacterales > UBA8438 > JAJEEA01. The sequence goes on along the minus strand of OZ242003.1, from coordinate 700,125 downwards.
CCGCGGAACGGCGCGAGTTCCGGCAGGATTGGATGCGGGCAGCGGCGCCGCACGGCGGCGATGCCCGGGCGAGGAGTCGCAGGTGGCCGACACGACCACGGAGGGTCTGAGGAAGCGCATCGACGCGCTCGAGGGGGGCTACGAGTACTTTCTGAGCTACGCCTCGAAGGGCTACAAGGGCGAGCCGGGCGTCGGCGACGGCGAGTTGCGGCGCCTGCTCGACGGCATGGACCAGGCCCTCGACGGGCTCGGCGCGTTTCTCGCGGCCACGGTGCGTGAGCGGGGCCTGGAGCCGGCCTCGGCGTTCGACGGGTTCATCGAGGTGATCGCCGGTGACGCCGAGCGGGCTCGGAAGGTGCTGGGGCTCGTCCGGGCCCAGCCCGGCATCAGCAGCCAGGTCATCGACAACCTGAACGGGTCGATCCACCTGCGGGCGTTGCTCACCGACCTGTTCCTCATCGACGAGATCCTGCGCCCGCGCGCGTCCGAGGGGATACCGGCGGCGGCCCTGGCCGACGAGAAGCCGCCGCCGGAGCCCGCGTCGACCTGATTCGTCCGTTTCGGTCCGTGTTCCAGGGAGAACGACGATGAGCCAACGCAGTCAGGCGGCGTGGGCGGCGGTGATCGCGATCGGGCTGACGGCGCCGCCGGCGGCTCTCGGGCAGGGGCAGACGGCGGGCGAGACCGATGCCGCGTCCACGTGGACCCTGCCGCGCCTGCCCGACGGGCAGCCCGACTTCCAGGGCTACTGGACCACCCAGACCTTCACCCCCCTCGAGCGGCCCGAGTACCTGGGCGACCAGGCGTTCTACACCGAGGAGGAGGCGGCGGCCCTGCACGCGCAGCTCACGGCCGAGGGTGTCGACCCGTCGGCGCGGAGCGCGATCGAGATCGAGGATCCCGAAGAGCGGGAGCGCGCCCTGTACCAGGTCAACCGCGACCCGTCGTACGTCCACTACGACAACGAGATCTGGCTGCGCACGCCGGTGCCCAAGGGGCTGTCGACGCGGCGCACGTCGCTCATCGTCGATCCGCCGAACGGCAGGTTCCCGCCCCTGACCCCCGAGGCGGCGGAGAAGCTGGCCGCCGAGGCGGAGGCGAGGCGGCTGCCCAGCGCGTTCGACAGCCACGAGGTGCGGCCGTTCCCCGAGCGCTGCATCGTCTGGGCGCACGAGGGTCCGCCCAACCTGCCGCCGGCCTACAACGACATCCACCAGATCTTCCAGACCCCCGACCACATCGTCATCTTCACCGAGCTGAACACCAACCCGCCGAGGATCATCCCCCTCGACGGGCGGCCGCACGTCTCCGACAGGATCCGTCACTTCGCGGGCGACTCGCGCGCCCGGTGGGAGGGAGACACCCTGGTCGTCGAGACCACGAACTACAACGCGCGGCGCCGCTTCCGCGGGTCCACCGACGCCCTGCACGTGGTGGAGCGGTTCACGCGCATCGGCCCCGACGAGATCACCTACGAGTTCACGGTCAGCGATCCCAACACGTGGACGGCGCCGTGGACCGTGGAGCTGCCGATGGTGACCACCGAGGGGCCCATGTACGAGTACGCCTGCCACGAGGGCAACCACGACATCCGGCACATCCTCGAGATCTACCGGAACCTGGAGAGGCAGGCGGCGGAGGCCGCGGCGGCAGAGCAGGTGTCGAGGTGAGGGGCCGACGATGAAAATTCGGACCAGCTTGACGGCGGGGCTGCTCGTCGCCGCCATGGGGCTTCCCCTCGCGGGTCAGGAGCAGCGCGCGAGAACCCGCAGGCCGGAGCCCCAGGTCGAGTTCGTCCAGACCGTCGGCTGCGTCGAGCGCCGGACCCGGGAGGAGTCGACCTGGTGGCTGACCCGCGCCGCCGAGCCGACGGTGACGCGGGCCGGCGTCTTCAACGAGGTCCAGGTGGGCGAGGCCCGCGAGACCGCGCTCGGAGATGGCGAGTTCCGCCTCATCGGCTTCGCCGACTTCCTGACCCCCGAGGGTCTGCTCAACTTCGGCGACCGCGCCCTCTTCACCGATCCCGATCAGATCAACGCCAGCGGTGAGCTGCGGCCGGGGCGTACGGTGCTCGTCAAGGGGCTCCTCATCAAGGCGGACGGCGAATCGCGCATCAACCTCACGTCCGTGGTCGGCCTCACGGACAGTTGCGGTTGACCAGGCCCCGGGGGCTCGGCGCGCGTCCGCGTGTACGCGATGCCGCGGTGGCCGGTGTGCGCCGGTCGTTCCGGATAACCCCGCAGCCCGTTCCCTGGCGGGAGTCGAGAGCCACGGGGCCTCAGCCGCTGCAACGTCACTGGCTGACGTCGGTCCCCGCGCGGCGGTTGATGGCCGCCCACATCTTCACCAGGGGCTTGATGGGCGTCAGCCTCACGGCGACTTCGCGCAGCCGGCAGGCCACCGGGTTCATCGCTCCCATGATGCGCGCCGTCCGGCGCCCCTGGGCCACCAGCACCGCGGTCTTCTCGCGCCGGTCGCGTTCGTACGCGCGCAACGCGTCGTCGACGTTCCCGTTCTCGCCGAGCGCTCTCCAGAGCGCCACCGCGTCGACCATCGCCTGCGCTGCGCCCTGGCCGGTGTGCGGCAGCACCGGGTGGGCCGCGTCCCCGAGAAGCGTGACGACGCCCTTGCCCCAGAACGGCAGCGGGTCGCGATCGAAGAGCTGGTCGACGCGCATGTCGGTGGTGCCTGACGTCACCGCTCGGAACGTCTCGTCGAACCGCGGCGACAGGTGTGCGAGAATCGCCGCCGCATCGTCGCGCATGCCGGCCGGCACCAGCTCCTGGGCCAGCCCGAGCGCCCAGTAGATGCCGGTGTCGCTGGCCCGGACCACGTACGATTCCACCCCCGGTCCCATGTAGTAGATCCCGGACAGGCCGCCGAGGTGATGCACGCCTCCGTGCACCGCCGCGCGCACCGCGACGAGGCCGCTCGCCCGCGGCGGCGGCTCCGACGGATGAAGCGTGCGCCGAATCACGGATCCGGCGCCGTCCGCGCCGACCAGCAGGTCGCCCTCGGCGACGTCTCCGGCCGCGGTCCGCAGAACGACACGGCCGCCCGCCGCCGAGAACCCGGTTGCCTCGCAGCCGGTCGTGACCGCGTCCTCCCCGACCGCCTCGAGCAAGGCCCCGTGCAGGGCCGGGCGCAACGCCACCACCGTCGGGCCGCCCATCACCTCCGGCGGGGGAAAGTCCGCACGCTTCAGGACGGTGCCGTCCATCCGCCGCGCCTCGCCCCGCGTCGGCACGACCCCGCGAGCCAGCACCACGTCGGCGACGCCCAGCTCGCGCAGCGCCGCCATCGCGTTCGGGGCGACGAGCAGCGCGAAGCCGAGCTCCCGCACCGACGCGGCGCGCTCGAAGACGCGGACGTTCCAGCCCGCCTTGCGGAGGGAGATGGCCGCCGACAGCCCGCCGATGCCGGCGCCGACGATGAGAGCTGTGCGGAGACCCATTGTTACTCAGGCAGCGCCAGTGCCCCCGTCGATTACTTTCCGCGCGGGAATCCACGGGACTACCCGGGCCGTACGCGAACGGCTCCGACCCGCGGCCGGCTCGCTGCCCGCCGTCGTTCAGAAGCCAGCAGCTTCCACAGAACCTCGTCGTCGGAGATGGCGGCCAACCGTAGGCGGCGGCCAAGCGGCGTCAAGTGACGCGCACGCGTCGGCGAGCCACTGCCACCTGGCGTTGTTACTCCCGGGCAGCGACGATCCGAACACACCTACGGCGACCCAGGTTGCGACTCGACGCGGTTTCCGGCGAGGAGGAGCACGCCGGTGGCGGCCTTGCCGTCGACGAACAGATGTGAGAAACGCACCGGCAGACCCATGCCGCGAAACAGGTCAGCCGAGTCCTGCAGGTGAGAATGCAGGTGCGGTTCGGTGCTGTGGCCCGTGTGGCCGCAGAGGCCAAGGACTTGGCCACGGTCTACACGATCGCCGGGCGCGACGGTGACGCGGCCGCGGACGAGGTGAGCGTACAACGCAAACTCTCCTTCGGCATGCTTGACGAGCACGTGATTGCCGACGAAACTGCGGGCCGTAGTAGGTCGCTCGTGGGCCGGGCTCTGGACGGCTACGACGTGACGGTGACGTTCACATAGCCATTCGTCCAGCAGCACTGGTTGCCGGCGGAGCTGTCGACCCGGCCGAAGCTGTCGGCGCGCACACGGATCACGTACTCGCCCGGCTGCTGGAAGGTCGCAGTCGTGGTCACCATCCCCTCTGTCTCGGCGATCGGCTCCGTGTGCGGGCTGAAGACCACCGCGCCCGGACCGGCATGCTTGAACCAGGTCACGTTCAGCGCCGCGGTGTCGCCCCGCCGTCTGACCGGGAGCGGTTCTTCGTCCCGCACGCTGTCATCATGGATCCAGACCGTCAGCGAAAGCGGCGTGTCCACCGACGCGCGCATCGGCTCCGCGTCGATCCCGGTGGGACCCCGGCCGGCAGGGCCGTCGGGGCTGAAGCGGACCAGTGGGGGCTGCGACCCCATAGCCATCGGCCATCGGAGCTGGTAGGCACCGGTCTTGGCGCTTCCAGGCACGGAGAAGGTCCGTTCCTGGTTGACCAGGGTCCAGACGACGTCGCCGCTGAAGCTGGCCGGCACGGTCACGGTGAACACCCCCCGCTCCCGGTCTCGCCGGCGCGTGCTCGTGGCGCCCTCACGCACGACAGGCGGGAACGACGTGGGTTGCCGGCCGTCGAACTCCGCCGGTTCGATGAAGTTGTCAGGACCCAGGGAAATCTCCACGACCTCGGTCAGGTTGAGGTTGGAATAGCCGAACGACAGGGTGACGGTTCCATCCGGATTCCGGTACCAGCCGTCGAAGAACGGGGCCACCCGAAGTCCGTTCGGCGGCAGCGGGGTGAGTGGTCGTTGTCGCTGGGCCCCCAGCGATGTGGAGCCGATGAGCATTGCGGCTGCGAGGCCGCCTGCGAGCCATCGTCCGAGCACTGGCGTTCCCTCCATCAACGCGTTGCCGCCGAAAAGCGAGAGAGCCTCTCGATACCGAGAGGCTCTCTCGCCACAGACCAATTCCGCACGTCTCCGTGCTGCTACTCCTCGTTGTCCGTCTGCTGGCGACTCTCCCGCTCGGCCACCAGACGCTCGTAGCCCTCGTCGTCGAGATGCGTCACGGCGATCCATGCATGCGACATCTCGTCCGCCGTACGGCTGCCCGGTCCCACCCACTGATTCGGGTCGGGGTTCTGCTGGTTCCCGGCCGTATTGTCGTAGTAGCCAGTGATCACCAGGACGGACCCCGCCGGGACGAGCGGTGCGGCGTCTTCTGCGTAGATGTGACTGGTGTGCCAGTCGTTGGTCCAGTTGGACACCGAGCTCACCATCTCCAGCTCGCCCGTCTTCGGATGGAAGAGCTCAAGAGTCTTGCCCACTAGACGGAAGTGACCGTGCGGTTGGAAGCTGTCGATCCGCACCGGGGTCTCGAAGGAATGGAACCCCTGCGTCATCGCCGTGCCATGCGGTGGGAGCTCGAGCTCGCTGCCCTTCATCAGCAGGGAATACAGCTTGAGATCCTGTTGGTATTGCACCTGCTCCTGATGGCCCTCCGGGTAGAGCCACACGCCCATCTCGACCACGTCGTTCTCGATGACCTCGCCGGTCGGATAGTAGTGGACGTCCCAACTGACCATCGAGTCGGCCGGGAGGAGACGACAGGCGTCCTCCGGAACGATCTCGCCGACCTTCCCGAGCGCGTACTCGGAGAGCCGCTCGACCTGGACCCACTCCCCGCTCTCCTCGTCGAAACCGAGCACCTGGCTGTTGGCGTGGTGCGCGGCGGCGCGCCCCTCGGGCGACGGCTTGACGGAGACCGCCTTGAGGCACCGGTCCTCGGTCAGGCCGGTCGGCACGATCGGCCGCCACCAGACGTCCGACCCATCGGCCGCCAGCGTGTACGGCTTCGTCCGGATCACCAAGTCCGGCGGGCCGAACTCATCCGCATAGGCCCACTCGCTGAGATCCGGAAACGACAGCGGCGGCGGAAGATCGGCCGGGTCGCCAGGGGGTGCCCCGTCGTCCACCCAGCGGGCTATCGTCTCGATTTCGGACAGGCTCAGCCGGAGGTCGTCCTTCAGCTCCTGAATCCCGATGTCGCGGTCGTATCGATAGGGCGGCATCTCGCCCGTTACCACGCGCTGCTTGATCGACCGAGCCCAGGGGCGCACTTCCTGGTAGGTCGTGAGCGACATCGGGCCGATCGAGCCGGGCCGGTGGCACTGCTGGCAGTTACTCTGGAAAATCGGGGCGATGTCCCGAGCGAAGGTCACCGCGGGCGCGTCGCCGGGCGATTGGGCCGCCGCGGGCGCGCCCCAAGTCACACTGAGGACAGCGACCCCAAGACTCCAGGCAACCACCCGGCCGCCCGACGAAGCGTGGAGGGGAATGTTCAGCATAACGACACCTCTCAGGACACCCTGGTTCCGAACGCACATCCTACTACAGAATGTCCGTCCCGGGCGAGTTCTCGATTCGTGGCCGCTGGGCCGGCAACCCCGTCGGTCAGCTCAAGCCAATGGCAGGGTTAGCTGCTTGGCGCTCACAAGCTACTGACTACACAGGGTTTACGGCAAACAGGCTGTCCGTGCTTCCCTCGTTGTTCCCCTCATTGCACGCGGGAACCTACGGGACCCTTGCGGTCGTCCGCGGGACGCCACTGCTCGCTGCGTCCGACCCGAATGGGGTGTGCTGACCAACGCGTTCAGCACGGATTCTGGAGCATCTCCGTGGCGAGAGCGTCGGCGAGTTGCTGGCGTTCCCTGCGGAGCAAGCGAATCTCCGCTTCGAGGGCCGAGACCTGGCCCAAGACCTCCGACGCCGTACGGGGAGGCGCCGTCGCGAGCATGAACGGGTTCGTGTCGTTGCCAGCGACCTCGCTGACCTCGGCTGGCGTGAGCTTCCGGATGATGTCGCGGAGGCGCTCGTCGCCGGTCCGGTCAGGAAGCGTTTCGCGGAGCCCTTCGCCTGCCATGCTGCGATGACGATCTGGTCACGAGCTGCGGGATCGCCGACGTGAGTAATGAATTACTATTCACTCAGTGGTCTACGTGACTGTCGCCACAGCCCTGGACCCCAACGGAATCTCATTGGTCACTCAGGCAGGGCGAACACGAACAGGTTGTTCCCCGCGCTGGGCCGCAGCTCCGGCGTCAGCCCGAGGAAGCCCGAGGCGGTGCCGGCCGAGCCGGTGCCGACGGCGACGTACTGGCGGCCGTCGACGGCGTAGCTGATCGGGAAGCTCGTCACCGCCGAGCCGAGGTTGATCTCCCACAGGATCTCGCCCGTCTCCTGGTCGAAGGCCCGGAAGCGCCCGTTCACGTCCCCGCCGAACACCAGCCCGCCGCCGGTGGCCACCAGCGACATGGTGGCCGAGCGCTGGGAGTGGAGCCAGCGGGTCTCCCCCGTCTCGGCCGAGATGGCCTGCACGGTACCGACCTGGTCCATGCCCGGCGCGATCTGATTGCGGACGGCGAGGGCGTAGTGGCTGCCGGCGTCGGTCGAGGCGAGCATGCGCGCGCAGACGTTGCGCAGCGGCATGTACATGGTGTTGGTCAGGGGGCTGTAGGCGCCGGCCTCCCAGTCCTTGCCGCCGAACCAGCTCGGGCACGCCAGCACTTCCTGGCCCTCGGCGGTGAAGACGATCTCGCCGTTGGGGGTGACCGCCCCGGTGGCCCCGTCGATGTCGGTGATGACGTTCTGGGGCACGGTCGGGGTGGCCCACAGGAACTCGCCGGTCTCGCGGTCGAGGGTGTATACGACCCCGGTCTTGCCGGGGATGCCGGTCACCACCCGCCGCGTCTCGCCGGTCGTGAGGCCCGGGTTGATCCAGCTCACGGCGGCGGGGTCGGGGGCCACCGCGGTGTCGACGAGGAGCCGCTCGAACGGATGGTCGAGGTCCCAGTGGTCGTTCAGGTGCTGGTAGTACCAGACGATCTCGCCGGTGTCGGCGTCCAGCGCGAGGGTCGAGTTGTGGTACAGGTGCGTGTTCTCGATGCCGCCGCGCAGGAACTTGGGCGCCGGCGAGGTGACGGAGGTGCCGACGTAGACGAGGTTCAGCCCGGGGTCGACGCTGGGGGCCGTCCACGAACCGACGTGCACGCGGTCCTCGTAGGGCACGTCGCCCCACGTCTCGTCGCCGGGCTCGCCGGGGGCGGGCACGAGGCGCCGCCGCCACAGCTCCTCGCCGGTCTCGGCGTCGTGGGCCGCGATGATGCACGCCTCGGGCCCCGCCCACGGGCGGCAGCTCCGGCCCGAGAACGCCTTGCCGCCGGCGACGATGGGGCCGGACGAGTGCCGGGCGGGGTTCACGGTGTAGTCTAGGATCTCGGTCTCCCAGACCAGCTCGCCGGTGCGGGCGTCGACGGCGTAGATGTAGTCGTCGTTGCTCGTGTCGATGATGCGGGTGCCGTGGATGGCGATGTTGCGGTTCACGCTGACCAGGCCCCGGATGTAGTCGTCGATGTCGTCGGGCAGGTCGCGGCGGTACTCCCAGCGCAGGTCGCCGGTCACCGCGTCGATGGCCTGGATGACGTCGTTCGGGTTCGGCATGTAGAGGACGCCGCCGTAGGCGATGGGCGTGCCCTGCTGGCTGCCGGGGGCGAGGGCGCGCGTCCACACCATGCGCAGGTTGCCGACGTTGCCGCGGTCGATCTGGTCGAGCGGGCTGTAGCCCCAGCCGTCGAGGGTGCGGCGCCACATGAGCCAGTCGCCGTCGGCCGGGTCCGCGAGCATGGCGTCGGTGACGGGAACGAAGTCGTCGCCGGTCTGCGCGGCGGGGTGCGAGACGAAGGCCGTCGCGACGACGGCCGCCGCCGACAGCCAACGGACTGCGGTATGCGCTGCTCTCATGGTCCTGACTCCCGTCCGTGATCCGGGCGATTCCGTACTGACGGTCCCATTCTAACGGCGCGGTGACGCATCGGGTCCCCGCGGCGCCTCACTGCCACCGGAACACCCGGAGCGCGACGACGAACGACACCGCGCCCCAACCCGCCAGGATGCCGAGCTCGGCCCCGATGCCGGCCAGCCCGTCGCCGTTCAGCATCACGCCGCGCAGGGCGTCGATCATCGCCGTGAGCGGAAGCACGCGGATGAACGGCTGGGCGGCTTCCGGGAAGTTCGTCACCGCGAAGAACACGCCGCTGCAGACCCACATGGGGACCATCACCAGGTTCATGATGCCGGAGACCCCCTCGATAGTGCGGGCCCGGCACGCGGTCAGGAGCCCGAGGCCCCCGAAGGCGAGGGCGCCGATCAGGGCCACCGCGACCAGGGTCGCGAAGCTGCCCTCGTTGCCGACGCCGAAGACCCACGCGGCGAACCCGAGGAGCGCGGTCATCTCGAGGGCGAGGAACGCGAGCCGCGACATGACCAGCGACGCCAGGAAGTGCGAGCGTCGCATGGGGGTGGCGATCATCCGCTTCAGCAGCTTGCGCGACCGCGCCACCACGATGCCGAACCCGAGCCCCCACATGCCCGAGCCCATGATGTTCATGCCCAGCAGGCCCGGCACCAGCCAGTCGATGTAGCGGCTGCCGGGCGTCGCCACCTCGTCGGTGCGGGCCGCCCCCGCCGGGCCGTGACCGGCCTCGCCGGCCAGGGCCCGATCGACGAGCAGGCGGGTGAGCCGGCTCTCGGGGCGGACCGGGTCGTAGCGGTAGGTCGGCGGCGACCCGGGCACCACGACGAGGTGCGCGCGGCCGTCCCGCAGCAGGGCCAGCTCGTCGCCCTCCGGGGCGGCGAACCCCTCGAGGTCGCCGGCCCGCGCCAGGGCGGCGAGGACCGGCGCCGCCCCCGGCGCGTCCCTGACCGCCACCGGCATCGGCTCCTCCCCGCGGGTCTGGAACGCGATGCCGAGGGCGAGGGCCATCAGGATGGGGAAGACGAAGACCCAGAACACCATCTCCGGCTCGCGGATGGTCAGCTTGAACCGCGCGAGGGTGAGCGCGGCCAGGGGATGGCGCATGAAGCCGCCGTCAGACATCGCGGAGGTGCCTTCCCGTCAGTGAGACGAACACGTCTTCCGGGGCTGCGGGGTGGGTGGGTGCGGCCGGAGGGAACCGCATGAAGCCGCCGTCAGACATCGCGGAGGTGCCTTCCCGTCAGCGAGACGAACACGTCCTCCAGGGTCGCGGGGTGGCTCGTGACCGAGTCGAGCGTGACGCCGCCTTCCTCGGCGAAGCGCAACAGGGCCGGCAGCGCTTCCTGCAGGTCGTCGGCGCCGAGCTGCCACCGGTCGCCGTCGCGGCCGGCGCCCCGCACGCCGGGCAGCGCCGCCAGCCGCGCGGCGAGCCCGTCCGCGTCCGGCTCGGCGCCCTGCCCGGGCGTCAGGTCGAACTCGACGACGTGGGCCGCCCCCAGCGACGCGATGAGCTCGCGCGGCGTCCCCTCGGCGATGATGCGGCCGCCGTCGACGATGGCCACGCGGTCGCACAGCGTCTGCGCCTCGTCCATGTAGTGGGTGGTCAGCAGGATGCTGCCGTCCGCGGCGCGGAACCGTTGCAGCACCGACCAGAGCTGCCGCCGCGACTGCGGGTCGAGCCCCGTCGTCGGCTCGTCGAGGAACAGCAGCTCGGGGTCGCCGACGAGCGCGCAGCCCACGGCCAGCCGCTGCCGCTGCCCGCCCGAGAGGTGCACGACCCACGTGCCCGCCTTCGATTCGAGGCCCACCGTCTCCAGCACGTCGGCGACCGGCCGGCCCTCCCGGTAGAACGAACCGAACAGCCCGAGGGTCTCGGCCACCGTCAGCCGCTCGTCGAACTGCGTCTCCTGCAGGTGGATGCCGAGCCGCTGCCGCAGCCCGTCGTCGTCCGCGCCCCAGCGCGACCCGAGCACCTCGACCGCGCCCGCGTCCGGCGCCAGCAGGCCTTCCAGGATCTCGATGGTGGTGGTCTTGCCGGCCCCGTTGGGCCCGAGCAGGCCGAAGCACTCGCCGCGATGCACCGTGAGGTCGAGCCCGTCGACCGCGGTCAGGTCGCCGTAGCGCTTGATGAGCCCCGTGCAACGGAGCGCCAATCCGTCGGCCGCCGTCGAGGACATCTGGCTCGGGACCGCTCAGAACCGGAAGAGGCGGTTCACCTTGACGATGAACGCGCGGTTGCCGGGGACGGGAAACGGCGACAGGCCGGTGTTCCGGTCCTCGTTGTAGACGATGAAGAGCTCGCTGCCAGGGCGGTACTCCCACCGGAACCGGATGTTCGCCGACGCCTGATTGAGCCGCGAGTTGTACTGGACGAGCGCGCTCGCGAACATGAGCGGGGTCATCGTGTAGGTCGTCCGCATGCCCACGAGGTCGGTCCGGAACTCGCCCTGGGGCAGGTCGATCCAGTTGACCGACAGGGACGGCTCGACCGAGAACTGGTTGGTGATGGTGACCCGGCCGCGGCTGACCCCGAGGGTGGTCTTGGTGCCTCCGTAGAACGAGCCGTGCTCGGCCATGACGTTGGCCGAGAAGCGGCGCTGCTGGCCGAAGTTGTAGCCGAGCTGGAGGTTGGTGAAGTCGTAGCCGGCGACCGGGAGGACCACGTCGGGCGCGATGCGGAACGGCCGGGGCAGGAACTCGTACGAGTCGATGGCGCTGACGGTGAGCTGGTCGCTGTTCTCCCACTCGATGGTGAACAGGCCGGTGGCCTCGCGGGTCTCGACCGCCCCGCCGAGGTTCTCGACGTAGCCGAGCGAGCCGGTGCCGACGAAGCGCCGCACCGCCGCGATCGACGCGGGACGCGGGCTGAAGCGGAACTCGGCGAAGCTGCGCCGCATGTCGCGCCGCCGCACGAACCCCACCTCGGGACGGAAGTCCTCGCCGATCAGCAGGTGCTCGAGCTGCACGCCGTAGCGGTCGCCGGCGTAGTCGAGGTGCCCGCGGTAGCTGGTGTCGTTGCCGGTCAGGTCTTCCGTGCGGGTGCGGGCCCAGTGGGTGTTGATGGTGAGGTCGTCGTAGAAGCCGAAGGCGCCGTCGACGCCGTACGCCCGGTTCGCGCCCTCGGCGACCTGGTGGCGGGAGCGGTCGGTGAGCATGGCGCCGACGCTGCTGCGCCGCAGGATGTCGCGCTTGGCCCGCAGCACCGTGAAGTTCGTGGGCTGGACCTCGGGCGGCTCGTTCTCCTGCGCGCGCGGGTCGAGCAGGCCCGCGGCGGGGTCGTCCTCGTAAGGGAGGGCGCCGGCCTGGATGTTGAGGGCGCCGAGGGTCCACGCGCCGGCCCGGCCGGTCAGCCGCCCCCCCGCGCGCAGCGGCACCTCCCGCGCCTCGTGGAGGCCGATGCGGCGGCTGTAGAACAGGATCGGCGTATCGCTGACGCCGGCGAGCCGGCCGCTCGTCGACGCGCCGCCGAAGCCGAAGGTCCCCTGGTTCTCGAGGAAGAACTCGCGCTTCTCGGGGAAGAACAGGTTGAAGCGGGTCAGGTTGATCTGCTGCTCGTCGGCCTCGACCTGCGCGAAGTCGGGGTTGGCGGTGAAGTCGCCGGTCAGGCCCTGGGTGACCCCGACCTTGACGTCGATGCCCAGGTCGCTGCCGAGGTCGGTGGACGCCGCCGCGAGCGATGCGCCGCCGGCGGTGACGTCGCCGATGACGTAGGGCTTCACCTCGACCAGCCGCGACGCCTCGGGCGCGTCGATGCCCACGAGGGTGGCGGCGAGCGAGGCGCGGAAGTGTCCGCGCAGGCTCTGGGCGGCCGAGAGCGGGGTCAGGTAGGACGACTCGTTCCGCCAGCGGTTGACGCGCCGCGCCTGGAAGCCCCAGGTCTGCGGGCCGGCGCCGGGGTAGCGGAGCGACTTGAACGGCAGCGCCGCCTCCATCGCCCAGCCCCCCTCGAAGCGTCCGACGGCGACGTCGTAGACGGGGTTCCAGTCGAGGTTGATCTGCGACTCGTTGACGACCTCGGCGTCGAGCCGGCCGCCGACCGCCGACACCTCGAAGAGCACCCCGTTGCGGCGCGAGTAGAAGGTGTCGAACGACCACGCGAAGTTGTCGTCCCGCACGATGCGGATGTTGTCGCGCCGCATCTCGCTCGCGATGACGCGGTCGGGCCGCGACTCCCAGCACCGGGCGACCACGTAGACCTGGTCGTCGTCGAACAGCAGCCACACCTCGGTCTTCTCCGAGGCCGGCGCCCCCTCCACGGGGTCGTTCTGGATGAAGTCGGACATCGACTCGACCCGGTCGTAGACCGTCTCGTCGAGCTGGCCGTCGATGCGGAGCGGGGTGTCGATGCGGACGGCGCGGACAGTCACGCCGGTGGCGTCGCGGGCGATGACGGCGGGGGGGACTGGGGGCGGCGGACCGAAGATCCGCGCCGGCCGCGGGGCGAGGGCCTGCTGGGCGGCGGCGCCGGTCGACGAGCCGTCCGCCGCCAGCAGCAGGGCGGTCAGGACCAGGAAAGCTGCTATACTGATGGCTCCACGTCCGTGCGCCCTTAGCTCAGCTGGATAGAGCGTCTGGCTACGAAGCCGTTTCGGGATACCCAAGAACCTCAATAGACCCCGGTTTTGTTGGAGAAAACGCGATCCAAAATGGGACTCCCATGGACCGAAAAGGACTCTCGGGGACAGAAACGGCTGGCAGTACGGCTGGCAGTACTCCCGCATGAGCAACGAGGGTCAGTGAACACTCAACGGTGTCCGGTGAGACGGCGCATGGCGTCCACGCGACCATCGGGAACGTACTCGTAACACGGCCGGACGGGCAGCCGTGACGGTGGCTCGGGCAGCCACGCGTTGGTGATGTTGCCGCGCGAGAGGTTGTTCTGACATGGCTTCTCCCAGTATAACCCCCGGTGCGAACGAGGTTTCGGGTCGTGCCCCGATGCCTCGGCGGTGACGGCAGTCACCGTGCCGTTTGCGGCTCGGGCGAGCCGACACGAGGCGGCGGCAGTGGCTGGCGCCGGGCGCCGTCGCGAGGCATGAGAATCGAGCCTCGCGGTCCCGGACGTTCGCATCGGCGTCGATGCTGACGTGTTTGAGCTGTCAACGGCCACTGGAGGCGCCGAATTCCTGCGCAAGTTCGTCGACCACAACATGTAGGGGGGCAGGATTGGGCCTCGTCTTCGAGAGCCGGTCTGGACGAGCGCGCGCGGAGCCGGCGTCAAGACCGTGAGCCGGGCGAAGCGGGGGCGGAACGGAGCGCCGCGCCTTGACGCCGACGAGCAACACGCGCACGCTGACGGTCCGACGATGTCGGTCGACGACCACAACATCTTCCAGTCGACGGAGGCTCAGAAGCGGTCATCATCAGATTGCGCCACCAACCGTTCACACGAGCTGACCACCGCTGCGTCATCGCGCCGAGCGGAATGCCAGCGGCCAGATGAACGGAGCCATCCCGGTTGCGCCTCCTGACTCTCAGGAACAGAGCCCTAACTCGGCCGGTCAAGCTCACGTGGGCTCGGGCGCCCTGCTCCTGATTCCGAGGTCGGCCATCGGGCGCACAACACGGCTGTGGCCGGCCTCGACCAGCTCGTGCCCGACTGCCCAGAGCGCGTGGCTCTTCCCGACGCCCGGCAGGCCGAACGCCAGCACGTTCGTCGCCGTCTCGAGGAAGGCACCGGTGCGCGACCGGTGCCGGGACCTGCCGGTGTCGAGAGTCGCGAACGTCTTGCCCGAGCGGCAGCCGCGAGGCGTGGCGCAACGGCGTGATCCGGCGCTGTCGGCGCGCTTCCGCTTCGAACACCTCGACCAGCACCGGCATTGCCTCGGGGCGGCCGGCCTGCGTCAGCCGCTGCACGAGCTCCTCCGCCGCCGTTGTCAGCCCGAACTGCGTCAGCAGCGACGTCACCGCCGTGCTCGCGCCGTCATCCGACCACACGTCCGGCCAGCAGCGCGTCGTACTGCGCGAGATCCGGGCGGGGAATGTGGACGACGGGAATGGTCGGAACCGGCGGACGAACCTGGGCCTGCACACCCGCGTAGTCGCAGGGGTTGCCGGCGGCGAGCTCGGCCCGCGGCGTCGTCTGGACCCGCCGCTCGCTGGTCGTCGCCGCCAAGTGCAACAGGCGCACGTACTCGACGTCGGCCCGCTCGCCATGCGTCCGGCCGAGTGCGTCATACGCCGCCCGGAACACGAGCGACGGGAACAGCTCCTCCCGGAAGCGGTACCGCGCGAACGCGCCCGGCTTCCGGACCAGGCTCCCGATGATGTGGCGGTAGTCGATGCGGTGCTCCGCCGAGCCCCGCAGCCGCGGCATCGTGCACAGCACCCGGCCGCCGTAGAGGACCTCGACCGTCGACGGATGCTGGCGCGCCTCGACCGTGTGACCGATCAACCGCGACGGCACCGAGTAAACCCGGCCGCCGACCCGAATCGTGCTCCACTTCCGCACCCGGCACTGGAACGTCGTGTACTCCGGAACCCGACCCGACGGCAACGGCCGCAGATACGGACGCTCCTCGGCCAGCCGAGCCGCCGCCGGTGCATTCCGCTCCTCGTCGACAATGCGCACGAAGCGCAGTTACGCCGTCTTGTCGACGAAGTCTCTCTCGCCCCGCAACAGCAGCGCCTGCTCGATGGCCGTCGCCGTCCGGAAGTGCCGCCTGCTCGGCCACCCCGTTCCCGTGCGGTTTCCCCGGCTGGATCCGCGACGAGAGCAGGCCGTAGTGGTCAAGCACCTGGAGGAGCACCATCGGCACCGCCCCCAGCGTCCACAGCGCGCCCTGCAGGCCCAACACTAACGCCTCGAACGTCTTGCTCAGCGCCAGCTCCACATATGTCCACCGGCTGTAGCTCAGCACCCACTCGAACAGCAGGTGCGGGAACGCCTCACCCCGCAGCGTCGCCCCCAGGTCGCTCAGGTCGGTGAAGTCGAACGCCGCCTCCCGACCCGGAACCGGAACCTGCTCGAAAGTACACCTCGCGGTCAGGACCGTACTACACCCGCCACGGGCGGACCCGGCGCTGCAAGGTCCGCAGACTGCCCGGGCTGGAAGCGGTCCAGATGCCGCCGGCAGAGCGTCTTGAACAGCGTCAGCACCCGGAGCCGCCCGTCAGTGTCGGCCACCAGGTTGTGGCACGACCTCCGACTGCCACACGTCGGCGAACGGGTCCTCTCGTGTGCGCCACCACCGAGGCGCCTTCGCCGTCGACGGCAACGGCCCGGGTCTGCCACTTGCACGCCGACCGCTCGCTTCATCCCAGCCGCCGAGGCGGCCGCCGCCAACGTCTTGCCGGCCATCCGCTTCTCGCGCAATCGCCGAACCTGCCCGTCCGCGACCAACTCGTCCTCCCTGAGAAAAACGGGCAGTGTCACACGCCCGCGAGTCCCCCCGCGACGGACCGATCACCCCTTGGGCGACGGGCAAAAGCAATTGTTGTTGATCAACGGTGGACGCAAGACGCAAAAAAAACGGTATCATTGCTGCCTATGCACGTCCGAGCGACTCGTTCGGCGGCTGGCGAGGTCGTGCGGTGAAGACGTCTGTCTATCC
Source organism: Vicinamibacterales bacterium (assembly GCA_965204675.1). Classification (GTDB taxonomy): domain Bacteria; phylum Acidobacteriota; class Vicinamibacteria; order Vicinamibacterales; family UBA8438; genus JAJEEA01. The sequence continues at coordinate 683,695 of OZ242003.1, read as the reverse complement.
GGGACTACGCCACGACCAGACCAGCCAACCCGGCAGGAGTGGTGGTGATGAACCGATATCTTGGCGCCAACGGCGCGTTGGCCAGCTCCGCCTCGCGACTTGACAGCTTCCGTCGGGAAGGCGAGCACGCGTTTGAGCAGGGTCGTGTTGAGGTGGCGGACCTCATTAGCGCCGACCGACGTGAGATCGTCTGCATCTCCGGCGCCACCGAGTCCGACAAGCTCGCCATCGAGGACGCCTTCGCCGCCCGAGCGGCCGGAGGACGCCGCATCCTCGCCTCGGCTATCGAACACAAGGCCGTTCTCGATTTCTGCCTTCACCTTGAACGTAACGGATTCGAGACCATCACCATTGAGCCAAGAGCCGACGGCCTGACCACCCCCGGCCTCGTGGAGTTGGCCCTGCGCGACGACACGACGCCTCTATCGTTGATACACGTCAACAATGAGGTCGGCACGATCACCGACATCACGAGCATCCGCCAGCTGGCTCGCAATCGCGCGATTCCGTTCCACGTCGACCCCGCCCAGAGCGCCGCCCGACTCTGGTTGGACATGTGGCACCAGCACGTGGACCTCCGGTCCATCAGCGGACACAAGATGTTCGGCCCCAAGGATGTCGCCGCCCTCTACGTTCGGCATCGGCTCCTCGTGCCGATGCAACCTCAGATTCACGGCGGAGGACACGGACGCGGCCCTTGCTCCGATACCGTATCGACGCATCAGATCGCCGCCATCGGTGAAGTAGCCCATCTGCCCGCAAGGCGCGCGACGAAGATGCCACATATCGCCAGCGCGCAGCCGCGGCATTAGACAGGAGAGTACCCAGTGTATCACTTAAAGCGCGCATTCTTGCTATTGGTTTTTGTCTTGACCGCAGCCGCCCCTTTTTCGGAGGAACCACGGTTTCGTCTACAACTCCTACACTTTGCGGACGCAGACGGAAACGACCTCGACGCCTTGCAGAACATTTACAATTTGTCCGCATTAGTTGCAGATTTTCGCGACGACTTTCCCGATCGGACGATTCTTCTGAGTTCGGGGGACAACTATGTCCCTGGCCTCCGCTACCGCGCGGCCTCCCACGATTCCATGCGTGATATCCTCGGTGTTCCCGGCGCGGGACGAGGTGATATTGTTCTATTAAACGCTTTGGGCTTAACCGCCTCCACTGTCGGCAACCATGAGCTCGACGCTGGCCCTGCTGCTTTTGCGCAGGCAATCCGTCCAGAGTACAGTGACAACGATGGCGCCGTCTTTTCGGGTGCTGCCTTCCCGTATCTCGGGGCGAACATCAAGTTCACGACTGATCCTGCCACCGCGGACTTGGTCACTGCGGATCGTCAGAATGTCTCAAGTATACCCGGCCGCTTGGCGGGCTCCGCCTTCGTAGTTCTGGGCGATGAAAAGGTCGGACTGGTTGGCGGCGTAACCCCGGACTTCTCCAATATCACGGAAACTGGTAGTCTTGAGATTCTTCCAGAGGGCTTCGACGCCGAAGAGAGCCGCTCCCTTGACCTCCTGGCTGCCGAACTGCAGCACACGGTTGATGCTCTCTTGGCAACCGGCATCAACAAGGTAATTATGGTGACACATATGCAGCAACTCGCCATTGACAAGGAACTCGCTGTGCGCTTGGCTGGCGTTGACATCCTGGTGGCTGGCGGGTCGAATACACTCCTTGCTGACGCCGATGACCGCCTCCGGCCTGGCGACGTCCCGGCCGCATTGTATCCACTGGTCTTCGAGTCCGTTGTCGGTGAACCCATTCTTCTCGTGAATACACCGGGCGACTACAAGTATTTGGGTCGGTTGATTGTTGACTTCGACTCAGGCGGCCGGATAGTTGGCCCATTTTTTTCGGACGACTCCCGTAGCGGCGCGTACGCCACGGACGAGGTGGACATAAGTGTGGGCGGGCCGGTTCCACAGGTCGCGGTGATCGCCGACGCACTTTCTGACGCGGTGAAAGGCACAATGAATGGGAGCGCCGTCTTCGGTTACAGCGCGGTACTGCTGGAAGGGCGTCGCTCTGCGGTTCGCACCCAAGAAACAAATCTTGGAAATCTCGTTGCCGACGCCAATCTGAACCTAGCACGGACCGTGGATTCCTCCGTGCTCATTTCTTTGGTTTCAGGCGGCGGCATTAGGACAAAGATAGATCCCGGGAGTATTTCACAGTTGAGTATTGCTAATGCGCTCTCGTTCAACAGTGAATTGGTCCTGGTTACGGTGAGTGCGGCGGAGCTGTTGAGTATCGTGGAGCACGGGGTCGGGTCAAGCGAGCCAGGGGCCACGCCGGGCGTGTTTCCGCAGGTGAGCGGTGTGCGATTTGCGTTCGACTCAGCTAGGCCGGGACTCCGCTGGCTGGATTCGCCGAACTGCAATGGCGAGCAGGCGTTTGGGTTAGTGTCAAGAGTCCGCGATCTGAGTGTTGTCGACGAGGACACGGGTGAGGGTCTAGATATAATCGTAGAAAATGGCGAACTTGTTGGAGATCCGGAACGCACATTTCGTCTGGTAACGGTAGCATATCTGGCTAATGGTGGTGATGGTTACCCATATCCCTGCGTGTCGAACCCCCGTCGGGTGGATCTCGGTGACGTAGTCCTGGCGGACGGAAATGCGAACTTTGCGGATCCCGGAACTGAGCAAGATGCGCTGGCGGAGTATCTGTTGGATCATTTCCTTCTGACACCTTTTCGGGTGGCAGATACGCCGGCGGTTCAGGATGGCAGAATAGTTCCAAGTGGAGTGAGGTGATCTTCGATTTTGGAAAGTCGCCTTCGTCCGCCTCTCGGCGGGGTGGTATGGTTCGGCGGATGCGTGGGAGAAGCGAATCGTGCAGGATATTGAAGAGGTCTTTGGCGTGACCACGGTCGGCTTGGGTGCGTTCGCAGTGGTCTGTGTAGCATATCTACTGTTGGCTTGGTTGCGGTGTTTGGCGATACAGAAAAGAAAATTCCGCAAGGTCAGGATGCCGGAGATCACTGCGGTTCGTGCCAGTATTTGCTTTCCAGTAGTTTTTGCTTTTGGATTGATGGTGCAAGATATTTCGGACCATTTGACAGATACGGAATTTCGACTTGGCTCATATCCCTTGGGTTCGGAAGGATGGCATAGGCTTCGGGTTCTGTTTGCGGACGACGAATTTCGCAAAGTTAACGCCTTGTGGGAGAACATGGGCTCGCAGAGCGTGCAGCTTACGAGGATTCTGGAGAGCACATATGGAAGCACAGCGGACGCGGACGTGGAGTTATTCGTAGCAAACCTGGAGAAATTTGTGGAGGAACGGGGTCGCGAAGAAGCCGAGAGATACGTTAATGTATTGTTTTATGAAGCCAAGAACTGGGCATACTCTCAACCGAATTACTTCGGCGAGCTGCAGTCAATACAGAGGAGAATTGATCTTGCGCGTAGCATATACCTACTGACTGCCGTCGGGTTTATTGTAGGGCTTTTGGCCTTGGTGGGGTGTGGAGTGGCTTGGTGGCGTAATTCCGGCAAGGGACGAGGAGCGGTACGTCGGCAACACGACGTGTGTCGGGTGGGGAGGAGCGTGGGCGCAATGCTGTTGGTGTTGTTAGCGCTTGGCGGGTTGACGGACTACGCGTACGGCAGAGCGCAGTGGTATTTTAATGAGCGTGCCTTCGGCTACTACGTGTCGTATTGGCAGCACCGACGGTTGTCGGCACGAGAAGAGGAGGACAGAAGAGAAGAGAGGAGGCAGGCGGTTGCCGCCTTCGACAATAGTCGTTGGAGGTCGCCTGCGCTTTGATCACCATGATGTTGTACGTCCGCGAACCCGTCGTGCCCGAAGCGCTCGCCCTGCGGTCACCCTCAGCAATTCAAGCTCTGCGAACGGCGGTCCGCAACTACTCTTCTGGGGTCGCGGCGAGCGCAATAGCCGTCACCCCGCCCGCTCCCCCCTGGAACGCCGGGCGGAGGTCCACTAGTGACCGCCTGCGTTCCCGACGTTCGCCCGGGCCGCGTGGCCGCTTGCGGCGTCCGCCACGAGAGTTCTCCACACGTCCCAACTGGGCTGGCTCGCGCAAGCCACCCAACCAAGCAGCTTGTTTTGTTTCCATTGCCATCAAGGGTCGACCCGCTAGAATCGAACAATCCGAACGACGGCGCAGCCCCGCGAAGCCGGTAACTTCGGGACCGCCCGACCCATTCACTCCTAGCTAGTCCGATCTTATCGCCGAGACGTTCGCGGCCTGGTGTCTCACCCTGCAGTATCTGGCCTCCGGCACGCGTCGAGCCCGCATGCGGAGCGTGCGAAACCTGTGTCTGTATCGCCGACGCGGTGAGCCCGACTGCTTCATCCCGGACGAGCGGCTGTTTCCGTCGGTCCACCAAGCCATTCGGCCGCACATCTTCACCGACAGCGAGATCGTCCAGTTGTTAGCCGCCGCGCGCACGCTGGCCCGCACCTCCAATTCGCCACTCTGCCCCGAGAACAGGCGCCTCGCGATCGTGCTGCTGTCCACCACCGGGCTGCGACGCGGGGAGCTGACGCGGCTGACCGTCGGAGACTACGACCCGCCGCAGCACACGCTGACGATTGGGGAATCTAAGTTCCACAAGTCGCGCCTCGTCCGCGTGTCGGCGGATACCGCCCGCGAGATCGAGCAGCTGATGGCGATTCGCGACCAGCGGCGACTACCGGCCGAGGCGGAGAGCCCGCTCCTCTGGCATCGCAGCCCGAACACGGGCGGCTACAACCGAGACGGCCTCAGTCTGCGCCATGCGCACACTCTTCCGGCTGGCCGGCGTCAGGACTGCGACGGGTCATCTCCCACGCACGCATGACTTCCGTCACGGATTCGCCGTGAACGCGCTGCTCCGGTGGTACCACGCCGGACTCGACGTACAGGCGAAGCTGCCCTTCCTGGCGGCCTACATGGGGCACGTCTCGGTCGTCTCGACCGCCTACTACCTCCAGTTCGTCGAATTCCTCGCGGCCGCCGCCAGCGCGCGATTCGCTGAGCACTGCGGCGACCTCGTCACGGGACCCATCGTCGGGGGAGGTGCGCGATGACCGCCGCCGTCCCCAAGGACCTGGCGCGAGCCCTCCGGGCGTTCTTCGCCGATCACCTGCCCCGGGTGCGGGGGACGAGCCCGGGACGAGCCCCCACACCCATCCGCAGCTATGGGGACAGCCGCGTGCTCTTGCTGCGTTTCGTTGCTATCCGGACGCAACGGTCCGTCATCCAGCTCGACCTCGACGACCTCGGGCGCGCAGCCGGTCCTCGCGTTCCTCCAGCACCTCGAGCTCGACCGGGACAATAGCGTCGCGCCTCGCCGCGATCCACGCGTTCTTCCGGTACTGCGCCATGGAGCACCCCGCACGGCTCGCGCACTGTCAACGCGTCCTCGCCGTCCCCTTCAAGCGGGCCGGCAGCCGCCCCGTGGAATACCTCGAGCACGAGGAGGTCGAGGTGATCCTCGGCGTCGTCGATCGCGGTACCGTCGACGGGCGCCGCGACTACGCGCTCCTCGCCACCATGTTCAACACCGGCGCGCGGGTCCAGGAAACCGTCGCCCTGTGCGTCGCCGACCTGCGGCTGGACGCACCTGCACAGGTCCGCCTCCACGGCAAGGGGCGGAAGGAACGCGTCTGCCCGCTGTGGCCCAGACCGCCGACCTGCTGCGTGTCCTGCTGGCCGAACGCGGACGCGAGCTGCAGCTGGACGAGCCGGTCTTCCGCAATCACCGCGGGATGCGACTGACCCGATTCGGCGTCCGCTACCTGCTGCAGAAGTACTGCAGCCGCGCCCAGGCCAGCGTGCCGACCCTGCACGGCAAGCGCCTCCATCCCCACAGCATGCGGCACAGCACGGCGGTCCACCTGCTCCGCGCCGGCGTCGACATCGTCACTATCAGCCAGTGGCTCGGCCACGCCAGCGTCACGACCACGCACCGCTACGCCACCGTCGACCTCGACATGAAGCGACAGGCTCTCGCGAAGGCGCGCCCCATCGCCCGCGCCGCAACCGGGCGGGCGCGGTGGCGCACCGACGCGTGCGTGCTGGAATGGCTCGAAGCGGTCTGAGGACCGATCGGTAATGTGGAGTCCGGCGACCCTCCCGTGCTTGTGGCGAGCGCCGCTCTCCGCCGCGACTCCACATTACTGTTCGCTCAACATTAGTCGACGTGGACGACGTCGTAGCGGGCGAGCTGGGCGAGCTTGTGGGCCAGCCGGCCCTGCTGCTGCGCCTCGACGAGCATGGTGACCAGCTCGGCCGCGGTCACGAACCGCACCCGGTAGTCGTGCTGGCAGCAGGCCATCCCCAAGGCGATGGACAGATGCGTCTTCCCCGTGCCGACCCCGCCGACGAACACGACGTTGGCGGCCTCGGCGACGAAGCGACAGTCGAAGACCTGCAGGACGGCGTCGCGGTCGAGGTCCGGCTGCGCCTCGAACGAGAAGGCGTCCAGCGTCTTCAGTGTCGGGAAGCGGGCGTCCTGGATGCGGCGCTGGATGCGGCGCTCCCGCCGTGCGGTCACCTCCAGGTGCACTGCGTATTTCGCTGAAGTGGATCACCGATTCCGGGGATGTGGAGCACGGATTTCGGTGAAGTGGATCGCTCGTCGGTGCATGGCGACGTTGGTCGGTCAGTTCTCCCCTCGTTTCGTGTCGTCGTGTTCTTCAGGGTACCAGAACGATCTTGCCTGTGGAGCGTATGGGCGGCGCTCTTTGCCGTCCAAGGCGGTGTGGGAAACGCGCCTGCTCAGCGGTGCGGTCAGCCGCGAGGGTCTCGGGCGCGTTTTCCATGCCGCCGGTGCGATCCACGGGCCGGCCTGCCTCGGCGGGGGCCAGCGGAGTGCTGGACCGGGTCGGCTTGGCCGGCGCGCGGGCTGACGTCGCGATGCTCATGTCGTCTTCCGGCTCCGGGTCTTAGGCGCGTCGTGCGTCCGTCGCATCGAGCGGCCCTTGAGTTCGATGCGGTGCGCGTCGTGGAGCAGGCGGTCGCAGATGGCGTCGGCCTGATTGGGGTCGCCGATGACGGCTTGCCAGTCGGTGACGGGCAACTGGCTGGAGATGAGGGTCGAGGTACGTTCGGCCCGGTCCTCGATGACCTCGGTGAGGTCGCGCCGCTCGGTGTCGCGCAGCGGCGCGAGCATCCAGTCGTCGACGGCGAGCAGGTCGAGCTTGGCGAGGCGGGCGAGGAGCCGGGTGTAGGAACCGTCACCGCGACCGACGGCGAGCTCGTGCAGCAGGCGCGGCATCCGGACGTAGCGGGCAGTGAATCCGCGGCGACACGCTCGTTCGACGAACGCGCAGGCGAGGAAGCTCTTCCCGATTCCGCACGCCCCGGTGACGATCAAGTTGTGGCGCTCGGCGATCCACGCGCAGGTGCCCAGGGTCAGGGTCTGCTGGCGGTTGAGCCGGCGGGGGTGGGTAAAGTCGACGGCCTCGAGCGTCGCCGGATAGCGCAGCTTGGCGGTGTGGAGGCGCCGTTCGAGCTTGCGCTGCTCGCGGGTGGTCCACTCGGTGTCGACGAGGAGACCGAGCCGCTCCTCGAAGCTGAGGGTGGCAGTCTCGTCGGTCTGGAGCTGCCGCTGGAGCGCGTCGGCCATGCCGCCGAGCTTCATGGCGTTGAGCTTGTCGAGGGTCTGTTCGATCAGCACGGGTCCTCCTGGGTGGTGGCGACGGCGTAGTAGTCGGCGCCGCGGATGTTGGCGTGCGTCGGCGTCGGGGTCGTCTCCGCCGGCGGCTCCAGGGGCAGACGGTCCTGGCCGGCGGTGAGGATGTTCCTGACGGTGAGGAAGCGGCAGGAACCGAGGGCCATCGCGCGCGCGCTGGCCGCCTCGAGCCGGCTGTTTCCGTAACGCCGCCCCAGTTGCATGATGCCGAGACAGGGCCGATACCCTTGCTCGGGGTGCGGACGGCTCTCGAGGATGCGGGCGACGAGCCGGCCGGTCGCTGGTCCGACCTTCTCGGCCCAGCGGATCAGCCTCGACGGCGACCACTCGGCATGCGCGCGGTGGGCGCTGGGCATGTGCTCGGCGACGGTGGACGGCTGTCGGTCGTGGCGCCGCCGGGGCGACGCCACGCGCTTGCCGCGGTGGAAGACCTCGACCGTGTTCGTCGTGTAGCGGACCTCGACCTGCTCGCGGACCAACTGGTACGGCACGCTGTAAACGTGCCGCTCGACCTCGACGTGGTAGTCGGCGATCCACTTCCGCCGAAATCAGCGATCCACTTGGGCCGATATACGCACCAACTGCGCCAGGTAGTCGGCCGGCGCCTGACGCTGGCGGACGGCCTGCTTGGCCAGGGGCCGCCACTGAGACGCGACCGTCGACAGGTACAGCGCCTTCAGGTCCGCGGCCAGATGCGGGGGCTCGGTGGTCGCGGCAGCCATCAGCGGGAGCCCTCCAGCAGCGCGTCATACGCCGACAGCCTCGGCGCGGGCACCGCGATCCGCGCCAGCTCCGGACGCACGCCCGAGACCGGCGGGCACACCGGCGGCGGGCCGGCCTCCTGCTGTCGGAGGATGAGCCGCACCGTCTCCAGGCGCGGGGAATGGCGCTCGATCGCGGTCCTCACTGCGCGCTCGACGGCCGTGGCCGGGTGCGACTCCATCAACCGCAGCATCCGGAGCCACTCCTGATCGGGCTTGCGGGTGTGGCTTCGCCAGCTCCGCCCGCGCCTGCTGCCACACCGGCGCCAGCCGCCAGTCGAGGAGAGCCGTCGCCTCGGCCACGGCCCGGTGCTTGCCCTCCAGTAACGGCAGCACGTGAAGCGCACCGAGGACCTTCGCGCCCCGGACGAACGCCCGGCGATGCTCGGCGACCACCTCGGCGCCAACCGCGATCGCTACCCGGTCGTGATACAGCTTCGCCCACACCGGCCGGTAGGCATGGCGGATCGGCACCGAGTACGTCACCCGGTCCACGCGGACGTGCCCGAACTTGTCGGCCACCCGCGCGACGACCGCGGCAGGTGGCGGCCCCGCCGCACCGTCTTGACGTCGAGCTTCAATCGCCGGGCGATCTCCTTCTTCGGCACACCCTGCACCAGATGCAGGTGACGGACCTCGGCCCACTGGGTCATCCTGATCACCTCCGCGTCCCTCCTGGCTCGGTCAACGAGACGACCGTGTCCCGCCCCTTCGATCATCGCCAGGGGCCGCTGTTTCCGAGTGCTCAGGGGGTCCCTGTACCTGCGTAGGAGCACAAGCGGGGCTCGGCGGCTGGTACCGTCGATCGATCATGTGACCCGACTCTATGCCCCGTGCGCCCAGTCGCTCCTCCGGCCGCACGTGTGGCGCGTTGACCGCGTGGCGCCCACCGGGTACCGTGATGTACGACGAGTGGATCGATCAGGACCGAGCGAACGGCGAGCTCGCGGTGACGCAGCTACGGGTCGTGGCGAGACGGAGCCCGGAACCGGCGCTACGCCAAGTGCAGGCCGGACAGGGGGACCACGCTCAGGCGCGCAGCGTGGCCGAGTGGCTGGCCAACGAGCCGACCGAGCGCGTCGGCGCGAGGAGCGGCCGACCGCGGGGCCGCCCGGCGCCGGTGGCGCTGGAAACCTCGCACGCCAGCGGAACCGCCCATGATCGGAGACAGGACGAACCCGCTCCGGGCAGGGCGGCAGCCTGGAGGGCCACGAACGGACCGAGTTCTACAGCGCGGGCGTGCTGGCCGACGAGCAGCTGCTCGCGACCCTCGTCGGGGTGAAGGGCGTGCAGACGGCAAGCGCCCTTTGACCGGAACCCAGGACGCGAGCCGGAGGGGTTCTTCCGGCGGTCGTGATGCAGTGCGCTACGCCATTGTGCTCGCGCACAACCACCCCTCCCGCGACCCCACCCCGAGGGTGCGCGTTCCGGACGAAGTCGATCACTCATTGCCGCCTGTCGATGGCCGGTGGCCCGGTGGCGGCGAGTGATTGTACCGAGCACCTCGCCGGCCGCGACGTTGAAGGGGCGCAGCCTCGCGGTTTCCGTGGTGCTGCGATCCACATTGAGCGCAGGAGGATGCGCCCCCGGACGCGCATGGCCGCTCGGCGTGGTCGACGGCCGAAGCCACCGCTTCAAAGGTGTTGCGGTCGGTCGGAAGCCAGCCGAGTTCTCGGTCGTCTCCACGCAGGGAATAGTACAAGGACTTCCCCGATTCGCAAAAGTAATTTGGGGCCGGAACACCAGCCACCGCCACTTACTTGGGACTCACATGCCATGACATTCCGCGGCCTCTTCATCGGGATCGACCGATATGCGTCACCACTTGTTAGCGACCTGACTTGCTCAGCCAGAGACGCTCGCGCTCTCCATGCGTTGTTCGCAGACTCGATCGGACTTGACCATTGCTCGCTCTTCACGGATAGTCAAGCAACACGGCAAACTATTCTCCATGGACTTGAGCAGCTCACGACGGCCGACACGCATGATCTCGTATTCATCCACTTTTCGGGCCACGGTTCCGATACGCATCATCTTGTGACGCATGATGCCGAACCAAGTCGCCTCGACACAACCGCGATTCAACTTGAAGAGCTCGTTGTTCGCTTTGCCGCTATTCCCGCCAAGAACCTCATCTTGTGTTTAGACTGCTGCTTCTCTGGCGCGGCGGGAGCCAAAGTTCTTCACTCGCCAGTCGCACCCCGCGCGACCGTGTCCGCCGCGGACGTACTCGGTCGCATCGGAGGTACCGGCCGCATTATCCTCACGGCGTCCGGCGCGAAGCAAGCTGCTATTGAGGATCGTCGAAAGGGTCACGGGCTCTTTTCGTACTATCTGATACGAGCCTTAATGGGTGCACCCGGAGTGCTCGACGCAGGCGCTATTTCCCTATTGGGCCTAGCAAACTTCGTCACGAAGTCAGTGGAGGAAGCGGCCACACAGTTCCGCCACATCCAGCAACCCGCACTAAGGGGTACTCTGGATGGAGCCGTTCGGCTTCCCCTGCTGACACGGGGCCACATGTTCGGACGCCTTTTCCCGAGTTCATCGAGCACGTCTATTACTGCCGATCCGCAATCCCTAACCGCGCACGGGTTCTCCACGGACATCATCAACGCACTGGAGGCTCACATCCCTTCATTGAATCAGCTGCAGCAGAAAGCGGTTAATGAGATGGGGCTCTTCGCTGGAGCCAACGTGGTTGTCAGTGCTCCGACGTCTTCGGGCAAGACCCTGATTGGAGAGCTATCCATGCTGCGCGTCCACATGGGTGGCGAGCGGTCTTTCATGCTTCTCCCTCTTCGGGCGCTGGTCAACGACAAGTATGAAGATTTACGACGGAAGTACAGCTCGCTTGGATTGCGGGTAATTAGGTCAACGGGCGAGATCTCTGATGACAACGGGGCTCTCATGAGAGGCAAGTTCGACATGGCCTTATTGACCTATGAACGTTTCACGTCTCTCGCATTGACGGCGCCATTCCTCTTACGCAACGTAGGCCTTATTGTTGTCGACGAGCTTCAGATGCTGACGGACGCCGGGCGGGGGGCGAATCTGGAGTTCCTGTTGACTCATCTGAAGGCTCAAAGGACTATTGGCATTGAGCCGCAGCTTGTGACGCTCTCCGCGGTCGTTGGCGATACCAACGGATTTGAGCGATGGCTTGGTGCGCGACTGTTGTATTCGACCGAGCGACCGGTACCGATCGAAGAGGGAACGATTTCGCTGGACGGGGACTTTCGTTTTGTGGGAACGGACGGGAAGGAGCAACGGCGAGCCAGATACGTAACGCCAGAATACAGAAAGGGCTCGTCGCAGGACGTCATAATCCCCTTGGTACGCCAACTCGTGGAAGCCGGCGAAAAAATCTTGGTGTTTCGCGAGACGAAGCCGATCGTTCGCGCGACAGCGCGGTACTTGGCACGCGGACTCGGATTGGCGCCAGCAGCGGCCGTCTTGGGAGAGTTGCCAGCCGGGGATCCATCCGCGGCCTCCGCGACGCTCCGCGAAGCACTCAGAGGAGGGGTGGCATTTCACAACGCCGACCTCGACCGCGATGAACGTGAGGCTGTGGAGCGCAGTTTTCGGGATCCGGACGGCCAGGTCAAAGTCCTCGTCGCGACAACGACTTTGGCAATGGGCGTGAACACACCTGCGTGGTCCGTTGTAATTGAGGGGTTGACTCATCCGGGCGGGACACCATACTCGGTGGCAGAATACAAGAACATGATTGGACGCGCTGGGCGGTTGGGATGGACACCAACCGGAAAGGCATTTCTCGTCGCACCTCGGGACGAGCTTCGGCTCTGGGCGGCGTATGTGCGAGGTCAACCGGAGCCGCTGCGATCGAGGTTTGGAGAACAGGACCTGCTAACCGCCGTGTGCAGGGTTCTCGGGACCGCTGATTCCGGCAGGGTCGCGGGGCTCGGCGAAGAGGATATCGTAGCTTTTCTGCGGTCGACGTTCGCGGCATTCCAGTCGGGTCGTTCGTGGTCGTCAGGCGACATCCGGGCGGCCATCCAACGTTTGGCGCAAGCGGATCTCGTGAAGGCAGGGGAAGGACGCTATCGGCTGACGTCACTGGGGGAAGTTGCGGGACATCTGGGCATTGCGGTGGAGAGCGTGGTGAGGGTGGCGGCGGCGTTGAGAGGCGTTCCGCTGGCCCGCGTCGGCGCAGCGACGCTCGTGGCGGCGGCTCAGGTGACGGAAGAGCTCGACGGGATCTTTTTGCCGGTTCATCGCAGGTCGGTTCAGGAGCGAGCGAGGTGGCGAGCTGTACCCGGCCAGCAGGGGTTGCCGGACTCGGTGACGAGGGCGATTTGGTCAGGGAGTGACGCTACTGTTACGGCGCGATGCAAGCGGCTGGCGGCCGGGCTGATGTGGACGCAAGGGGTGGAGCTGGACCAACTCGAGCAGTCGCTGCTTCGGCATCTTCCAGAGAGCAATGCGGCTGGTGCCATCAGGTCGGTGGCAGAGCGGACCCGGGACGTGGTCGGGGTGGTGTCGAGAGTTGCGGAGATCATCAATCCGGGTAAGATGGAGGAAGTGGAGCATCTTGGGGAGTTGGTTGACGCTATGACAATCCAGTTAGAGCTGGGAATTCCGGCGGAGATGGTGTGGCTCGGTAAGCGTCTTAGGAGAGAGCTCACGAGAGGGGAGTATCTGGCGCTCTTCAGGGCCGGGCTGAGCGGGGCGTCTGAAGTGATGGAATGGAGGGTGGAGGTAGCGGAGCGTTTGTTTCCGATCAGACGACGGCGGGATCTCGTGGTCGCCGCCGCCGCCGAGGAAATGAAGCTGAAGTCGGCGGGAGAGGAGAAGCTGGCGATGCCGGTCCCGTCGGATGGCTGAGGCGGTAGCGGGTGGTCATGTGGCGTTTAGCGGTACGGCCGCGCCGGGCATCAGGCCGCCCCGGCGGACCGGGGCTCGGCGGTGAACGGTCGTCATTGGGGGGGCGCTGGGCAAGGCCGGGCGGAGCCCGTCGCAGGCTGGGAAGAGCGACGCCGGGCCGGGGCGAGTGCGCGAGCCGGGTCGCGAGCACGGCCTCCTCGAGAGTGGTGGCAGATGACGGCCGGTGGTTCGGACCGGCGACGGGCGCGGATGGGCGCAGGGCGGCCGGGCCCATGGTGGCGGCCGGGGGCGGCCCACTGCCTGTGTCGCCGGGCCCTCTTTGACAACATGGCGCCGCAGGAGCGGGCGGGCTAACGAGCAGGGGCGCGGGAGTAGTCGCTCGTCCTGGCCATGACCAGGGGGGGCGGCGCCCGCGGGGCAGCGGCCTTCGACGGTGCTTGGCACAGGTTCCTGGCGACAAGCACGCGCCGCGGAAGACGACCAAGTTGCATGGTTCGGACGGCCGAGAGACCACCCGCCGCAGGGATCGGCGGCAGGTTTCACGGGCCCGGCGCGTGGGGCGCAGAGCCGTGGCGAAGTCGGCCGGGTGTGCCGTCCGCGGAATCGGTTGACTCAGTACCTTTTGGCGTCCTAAGCTGCATGAGTGCTACGGCCGGTCTCCACCGTTGAACCCAGAGGCGCCGACCGCCCCGAACTGGAGCGCCGCGTGCAGGCGCCGAGCAGGGCCATGCGGGACTACCTGCGCGCCCGGACCATCTCGCGGCGGACCGCCGGAACCCGGCAAATGCAGGTGGCGGCGGAGCTCGGCGTGAGCAAGGCGTGTGTGAACAAGCGGTCGTCGCGCCCCGACGGGGAAGGGCTGCGGGGCCTGCAGGACCGGTCCGGTCGAGGCCGGCGCCCGGCAATCGCTCCGGCGACAGCCGAGACAGTGGACGCAGTGGAACGGGCACGGGTGTGTCAACGACCATCGAAGACCGACGGATTCTCGAGAGGTCATCGACTACAGCACGTAGGGGGTCAAGGTTGGGCATCGTCCGATAGCTGCCGGTCTGGCCAAGGGTGCGCGGAGCCATCGTCAAGGGCCGAGAGCCCCGCGAAGCGGGGGCGGGGCGTAGCGGCGCGCCCTGACGGCGGCGAGCACACGCCAAGAATGTCGGTCGGACGGGGTGCTCCAGGAGGAGGATTTCGGCAGCGTTCGCGCCCAACCGACGACACCGAGCGCTACGTGGCCGACGCGAGTAGTCTGAGGCTCACACCCTACAAGGGGAAAGCCAAGGGCGAGGTCATTTTTCGCAACCTCCAACGTGCCCGCGCGGCCTTGAGCGCACGGCAGGAGACGGTAGTACGGTAGCAACCCTATTTGCCCGCCAGCACACTAGAAGAGCTAGGAGGCCGCATAGGGTAACGATGATTATGAGAAACGCTACTGCGGACTCAGCTGCTGACCTACTTAAGGCTGCGTACCGCCAGCTCGCATTCGACCAGGGGCCTCTGCTGTCGGCCGCACATGAACCACAATTGGAGACGATGGCAGAGTGGGTCGACCGCAGCGACTGGCAACAATTGGCAGCTCAGGTGGGCGCGGAGAGTATTTTCTTTGTAGACCAGGATCCGGTTGTTGTATTTGCAAAGTCTGTAGACACCGAGCGAGAAGCACTACGGATGCTCTACGAGCGTATCTGGTGCATGGCTCGTCCCCAGCTTCTGTTCCTCGCCACGCCGGGTGAGCTATTTGCATTTGATTTGACGAAATCTCCACCAAAGCCACAAGAGGATATCGTCGACCGCGACCGCTTAATCGCGGTCGCGACTTCTGTCGCTGATGTACAGTCCAAGCTGGGTGCCTATCACCGAGAACACATAGAGACAGGCGCGGCCTTTGGTGACGATCGTTTTCGGAATTCGCTCAATCGCTCGGATCGTGCCCTTATCCGAGACCTCAAAACGGTTCGGCAACAGTTGACAGCCGTGGTACCGGAATCGGAGGCTCCGGAACTTCGGCATTTTCACTCCTTGATTGGTCGCGCGATTTTTATTCGCTATCTCGAAGACCGGCAGATCCTGCTGCCTGGATACTTCGAAAGAGTTGCAGCTAGGGACGAGCGTTGGACACAGATTCTCCAACAAGCTCCCGCAACGCCCGTCATGGACCCGAGATTCTCAGAACTGAGATTTCCGCGGGTTCTGCTAGACAAGTCGTTCACTTATGGCCTTTTTGATGCCCTCGCTCGAGATTTCAACGGCGATATTTTTCCTGTGGATAATGAGGAGCGCGCCCGCATACGGCAGGAGCATCTCGACAGATTGCGGGGTTTTCTGATCGCCAGCACATCGGAGCAGGAAAACCTCTTCTTCTTCGCCTACCGCTTCGACGTCATTCCGATCGAACTGATTAGCACGATATACGAGGAATTCTACAACGAGCGTAATGGGCCGGGCAACAATCAAGGCTCACACTACACTCCCCCGGCCTTGGTCGAATATGTGCTAGCGAATACACTCACTCTCGAAGTTCTGGCCACGAAGCCGCGAGTAATCGATCCAGCCTGTGGCTCTGGGATTTTTCTCGTCGAGTCTTTCCGCCGCATGGTGCGGTACCTTCGTGCTCAGCAGGGGGGCAGACGTGTCAGTGCACAGCAGCTTCGCAAATTGCTCCGGGAGCAGATCGCCGGTGTTGATATCAACGAAGAGGCCGTGCGCGTTGCGGCGTTCAGCCTCTATCTCGCGTACCTACACTATCAGGAACCACGAGAGATTAGCGACGAGCGCCGCCTACCATACTTGACGTGGGTGCCAAGTGAAGAGCGGCGGCGGCGCCAACAGTCACTGCCGGGAGCAGAGTTTTGCGACGTGCTGCTCCACGCGAACTCCTTCGAGGTGATGGACTCCAAGCATTCAGCCCAGGTCGCGCGACGCTTCGGCAGGGCTTGTGCATCGGTTGTTGTAGGCAACCCACCGTGGGGTAATCCCAAGAAGAATGATGTTGAAGGGCAAAAGGCCCTGAAGGCCGTCAAGGCGTGGTGTGATCCAGAAAAGGGCCGCCCGGTCGGTGACAACGAATTGTCACAAGCTTTCATTCACCTCAGCCGGGCGCTCTTGAAGGACGGGGGGCGGGCGGGCCTGCTGGTTTCTTCGGGCGTGCTGTTCAAGCACCACCGCAATAGCCGCGAGTTCCGTCGCGTATGGTTGCGGTCGGTTCAGTTGGAACATGTCGTCAATTTTGCCCACGTGCGGCACGTGTTTTTCTCCGGAATGCAGCGAGAGTCGAGCGGCGTGTCTCCGTTTATATCGGTGATATTCGAGAAGACTGCGAGCGTGTCGCCGGACAACCGCTTTCAGTACTGGTCGGCCAAACGCACAGCAGTGGTGGAGAATGTCGGATCGGTGGTACTGAACCGTGGCGACATGCATTGGCTGTCACAGCGAGACTGCCTTGAATATGAGAAACTCTGGAAAATATACTGGTGGGGAGGGCACCGCGATGAGCAAGTGATTCGGTCCATGGAGCAATTCCCAGCGCTGTGGGACTTGCGAGAGCATTGCCCTGGAGTCCGGCTCGTATCGGGGCAAGGGTTTAAGGCGGCTAACGCGGCGCATGTGGCGGACTGGCTTGATAATTACATGGAGCTTAGGCCGGGTGACTTCCGTTCGTATGGGTCAATTCCAGCTAGCCAGCTAGTATCCGTTCCACCGTATGTAGAGCGGCGGGGTGTTGAGGACGTGTACAGTGGGCGTCGTCTTCTGGTTGCACGTGGTATACGGGCCCATGGGCGCATTGCGGCGCGCTTGGAGACCAATCCGTATTGCTTTCGTAATTCCATTCATGGGATTCGTTTTGAAGGTCTTCAGACATGGCAGGAGGCGGTCATAATAGCGGTGTTCTGGTCGTCTCTTGCTCGCTATTACTATTTTCTCACGTCGGGTTCCTGGGGACTCTGGCATGATGAAATCCACCTGAAACACGTTAGGGAAATGCCCATTCGGTTTCCGACGGATGCGCGCCTTCGGGACGGGATTGTGCGCGTTGTTGCGGAACTTCAGAGCGTCATCCCTCATTCCCGGAGGCTCGCGGGCGGTGAGGCCCGTGGCGTGGTTCGGATCAGGGAGTTGGAACGGGAGATAGATGATCTAATTTACGACCTGTACGGGCTAACTGCGGCGGAGCGCGACCTCGTAGACGAATTGTGCACTGGCGGGCTGGATTTGTTTTATCGCGGGAAGAATAGTGACGCCATCGACGAAGTCGCGCGTCCGGAGCGGGGCGTGGGCACGCTGGCGACGGTGTCGAATGCCAAAGCCGGACTGCCTGCGTATCTGCGCGTATTTCTTGAGAGCTGGAGGCGGGAGCTGGGGGCGGACGGAGAGCTTGCTTGGCGGGTGCTGTCGCCACCCTCTCGAGCGCCTTTGTTGGCCGTTGCCTTTGCCATGTGTAACGGGAACACGTTGGCAACGAGTGAGGGTGACGAGGAGGAGTGGCGCAGGGTGCTCGCAAAACTGGAACGGTGGGCGCGCATGCCACAAGGGGCAGCCCGCATTTATGTCGATACTTTTTTTCGTTACGTGGGTGATCGGGAGCTTTTGTTCGTCAAGCGCAACGAACGCCGCTTTTGGACGCGTACGGCCGCGCGAGAGGATGCGGAGTCGGCTCTGACCTACTTGATGAACCAGGAGCACATGAGTCGAGGCGGCCTATGAAGGCGCGGACGTTGCAACAACTTGCGGGCGAACTATGGCGTGCGCGGGAAGCGAGGTGTCTAGCGACAATCGCGCGCGCGCTGTCGATGCTGCGATCAGCGGAGGGGGGTGCGGAGACAGAAGTGGAACTTAACCGCAGGCTTTACTTTTGCCTGCTCACAGCAAGCCGAGAACTGCATCCGGAGGACGTGATTGCGCCGATAGCAGAATGCAGCAATCAGCCGGACAGTGACGACGAGGCAAGGGCTAGACGGGAAAACAAACGGCCGGATTTTCAATGGATTTATTTAGATCGCTACGAGTCAGATCCGCAACGCAGCAGTAAGCAGTTCGTCGTTGAGTGCAAGCGGCTCGGGGTGGCATCGCGACAGGATTGGGTTCTCAATGTGAATTACTGCGAAAATGGGATTAGGAGATTTTGTGATCCAGAGTGGGCATATGGAAAGCAGGCGCCAAGCGGAGCGATATTGGGGTACTGGCAAAGCATGGAAGGACGCGAGGTGCTACGGGAAGTCAACGAGGGCTGCGATGATCGCGGGTTTCGGAGGCTTGCGCTTATCGGTTCGTGGACGTGCAAAGGGGTAAGCAGATTCGAGCAGAAGTTGGTGCGGCCGTTTCCGATGTCTCCCTTTAGGCTGCATCATTTGTGGATCGATCTTTCGTGATCAACGGGGGATGTCGGTTTTGGAAATGCGAGGAACCAGCGACGACACGCCGCTGCCCAGTGCAGCACCGGCGACGACGCGGGCCGTTACCAGCTTTGCGCTGGTGTTCGCTGCCAGGAGGCGGATGATCTGCAGCGGCGGTGCTCAGGGCCACGACGCGGAAAGGGATCGGCTGGGGCGCGCAGCGCGGCGACGTTGCTCAGCGCGCCGAAGAAGCAGGCGGACGGCGCCGACGAGGCCGCTCACGGCCGGCGCAATCCAGGCCGGCAACGGCGGCGTGTGGACGATTGCGGTTATCGTGGCCACGGTCACGACAGGGCCGCCGGGTTCGCGGAAGACTTCTCGGTCGAGGACTTCATGGAGGCGACGGGCTCCGGACAGGCGTCCGAAGAAGCGCCAGCGGCTCGACGAGCTGACGAGCGTCCTTGGCGGCGGCGACGGCGTAGTCGTCAGCGAGCTCACGCGGTTCGGGCGGTCGCGGGGTCAGGTCGTGACCGTCGTGGCGATCGTGGACGCTCTCGGCAATGCGGGCGGCGGCTGCGTCTGCCTCAAGGGGAACATCCGGGTGGAGGGCAAGCGCGTAATTCAGACGGAGGTCATGACGACGCTCTTGGCGCTGTTCGGGGGAGGTGGAGCGGGACTTGATCTCGGAGCGCAGCCGCAAGGACTTCGGCGGGGGGCAAGTCCTCGGGCCGGAAGCTTGGGGGCGCGAAGGGCTCGCTGGGCCTCTCACGGCTCGACGGCCAGGAGGACGAGATCTGGCGGTTCGGGGAGTTCGGCGTCTTGAAGAAGGCCATCGGCAAGCCCATGGGCGTGTCCCGGAGCGCCGTGTACAGCGAGAGGCCACGCGGACCAACCCCTGCGTGCCGGGACGCCGCCGACGGGCGCCGTGGAAACTGCGATGGCGATACTACGCGTGCTCCGACGTTGGCGGCGGAGCCGGCGACGAAGGTGGCGACGCGGGGGGCGGCGGCGGTGACGGGGCCGGTCGGTCCACCTTCGCGACGGGTGGCGGATTGTAGCCGCGCTTTTCGATCACCACCGGCTCGCGTGCAGGGGCGCGGGAATCGGTTGGCTCACTGGCCATTGTCTTGTCCTCCTGTCGGGGTGTCATCCTCAGCCCGCCGGCTCGCGGCCTGGCGGAATTCAAGTTTGGTGAAGACAATCGACTCGATGCTGTCCCTATTCGTAAGTAGGATGCCATGCGCGTCCAGGTCGATGTAGGCCCCCTTATCGATCCAAGCCGCATCGTAGAGGTAGAGTAGCCCTTCCTCTGGGTGGTTCGAGTAGTACTGGGGCCATCCGAACAGGCGTCTGCCATCGGTCAAGGTGACCTCGACGTAACGGCGCTGGTCGATGAAGATGTCGATCCACGTGTTATCTCGCGCCGTCCGGTGCGTAAGTCGCATCCAGCGCAGCATCCTCATGTGAAGATCGTGCGTGATCGACGCACTAACGGCGAGCGCGAACAGAATCGCCAACCCAATCGCAGAGATCAGGAACTCGGGATCAGCAATTGGTTGATACGTCGTGCGATCCTCGCCCGTCCGGACCTCGACGCTGACCGGACTTCCGGCGAAGAACGGCGCGAGACACGCGTAGATCAGGAAGCTGAAGACCAGAGCTTCGATGATGACGTGACGGATGCGACTCTTCGTCTGCCGTACGACGATGGCATTCAGAACGGCCGACGACACGAAACCCGGCATCAACAGCAAAAATAGGGCTAGCGTTTCAGTGGTGAGACGCATGGGTTGGTCCTCATGGTTGCGGAAGTCTCACACGGCTATTGTGGCGGGCGCCGCCGACCGCCCGCAGCCCTGCGGCGCCCGGAAGAGCAGGTCGCGCACGTCCGCGTTGGTCGCGCTGGCGCCCACGCCGAAGGCCGCCAGGAATGGGCCTTGTGCTGGGTACACAGCGCATGCTTCCGCCAATTCTACGCCAAGCGGTTCGGATCGCGGGGGCGGTCCTCCGCCCGCGCAGCCGTGAAGCGCTTGGGGCGGGCGGCCGAACTGTGCGGGCGTCGGTGGAACCGCATGTGGCGTGCCCTGCTCGCCGCCCGGCGAGCGCTTCGGCGGTGGCCGGCGCTGGTAGCTCGGCGAGAGCGACGCGGTCGGTTGACGTGGGGCGCGGCGGCGGGAAGTCTCCGGGCGGTCGAGACACGGGCCGCGCGAGTCGGGCGCACATCGCGCGACGGCCGTGGGGGGGCGGAACGACGGCGCGTCCTCGCCTTCGGGCGACGCTCCGCGTCGCCGACCGGTCGTGTCGGGTTGCGGCACGGGCGTGGGGTGCGCGGCGATCGAGATCTGCACGGCCGGCGAGCTCGGGTGCCGGGGCGCCGTCCCGGGTCGCCCCGGGGGCGCGATGTGGGCGGTCAGGGGGCGCGAGGCAGCGGGGGTGGTGGTTGCCGTGTAGGTTGGGTTGCTCACCTTGCAGCTTCGCACGGTGCGGTCGCTCCGGCGATGAGGTCGTTGAGCTCGAAGGCGGTCAGGCGAACGTGACCGGAGGCACCGAGGCCGCTGTTGATGGCTACCGTCGAGGACGTGGTGTCCGCGTGCACGTAGCTCAGCCTGTGGCTCGTCGGTGGCGTCGCTTGCTGATGGCCACGGTCGGCGGAGTTGGCGTACGCGTGCACGCAGCTCAGACTGCGCTCTCGCAGGCGGCGAGCGACGGCTCGAGTGCGTCCGTTTGGCGGAGGCGTCGGGACGGGTGTATCGTTCGGTCGCGCAAGGCGGCTGGTGGTTCGGAGGTGTACACGATGGAGTCTGCCCCGACCCGAGTCACGATCGCCGGCCGGGAGTACCGGGTCCATCCGATGCGGCGTTGTTCCCTCTCCTTTCCACCGGAGGAATTCTCGTGCCTCCGGGACGATATCCGTGTCAACGGAGTCCAGTTCCCGGTCGTGGTTTGCGGCGAATGGTTCTGTGACGGGCGCATGCGCTTGAGCGCTTGGGAGGAACTCGAGGTCGAGTCCTCCGATGCGCGAGCTGGAGCCGGGGGACCGACGTTGTGCGGTGGTTGTGTCGGCCAACGTACATCGGCGGGCATCTGTCGGCATCACAGCGGGCCGTTCTCGGGGCTCGGATGGCCGAGGCGGACGGAGTCACGCTGGACGACGCCGCGCGGTTCATGAACGTGAGCCGGACGTCGGTGGCGCGTGCCCCGGGCGTCCAGGAGGTGGGCTCGGAGGCGCTCCGGGAGGCGCTGCTGGACGGCACGGTGAGCGTGGGCGATGAGTCCGAAGGGGGGGCGGTCATCGGATGAGTCCGGGGCCGGTGCGGGCGAGCGGGAGCCGGGGCTGCCAGCGCTGCCTGGCGTGGGCGATTCCTCGGGCGATCCGTCGTCGGATCCGGCGGTTCGCGGCAAGCGTGGGGATGGGAAGGAGGCGGACAGTCGTCGGGCGTGCGTGGCTCCGGACCGGGAACTCGAAGCCTGGGGTGAGCGGGGCGGCGGGGCAGGCCAGCGAGGATCTGCGGGACCTCGTGGCCGCGGCGCTCGGCGGCGACGTCGTTGACGTCGGGGCGTCTCCGGACTCGGACGATTGGCGCGGGCAAGTCTTCTGGTGCCCACCGGGCGGCGTTCTCGAGGGGGCGGGCGCCGTGTTCCGGCAGGGACTGCTGTCGTCGGGGTCTCGAGGCGGTGGTGATGTGCACTCGCTGCGCACTTGAGGATGCCTGGGCTCAGGAACTGTTGCGTTTGCCGAGGCTCTCGGTCCTGGCGTTCGCAGCGGGGACCGGCCGTGCGGCGCGGTGGCTGGCCGCCGAGGGAGTGCCCGGTGCGGTCATGCTGTGGGGGTTCGATGTCGATCATGAAGCGTTCGCCGAGGCCGTGGAGCCGTTCGGCGCCGTGGTTCGGGTCGGCGGCGGCTAGCCGTTTGCCCCGGCTGCTTCCGTCTCGTCCATGCTCTGTTGGCACGCGCCGTGGACGGCCGCGCGCAGGGGCTGCATGAACGCACGCGGATCGGCGACGGTGCGGATCTCGGTGGAGTCGATGCGCGTCGCGTCCAGGTACTCCTGGAGGTAGCGGCGTTCCTCGCCCCAATGGAACAGGCGCCCGTCGGCGGTCTGCATGATGCCGACGTGGCGGGGCTCGCCTTCCTTCCGGAAGCAGATCAGCGTCAGGCGGTCGATGCGGGGCAGGGGCCACTCGTACGGCCCGGGCAGCCTCGCGTACAGGGATACGGTATCCGCGTCGATCGGATATCGGTCGGCGTCGATGACGGTCCACACGGGTTCCGGAGGGGAGTCGGGCGTCTCGGTCGGGGCCGGGTCCGGCGTCGTGTCCGTGGGCGCGCGGTCGGCCATGGGGCCTTCGTTGGGTGTCTCAGCCGTGTCGAGTTCGTCGGGCGGTGGGGCCGGAGGCCCGTGGAACTCGTTGTCGATGAAGGGTTCGCGACGTGGGGCGGCGGCGATGACGGGTGCAGGGATGTCGGCGGCCGCGATGGTCGTGTCGGGCGGCGGCTCCGCCGGGGGGCGCTCGTTCGCCAGCCACAGCAGCGCGAAGGCCGTGGCGAGGAACATCACGAGAAGCACCATGTGTTGGGCCACGCTCGGGCTCGGTGGGATGCAGTTCCGCATCGGTCATGTCTCCTTTCCGTGGGCCGCGGCATACCGCGTCAGCGCCTCGATGACGACGGCCTTCAGGCTCTTGTCGTCGTCGATGCTGATCTTCCGCAGGCTCTTGTGGACGTCGCTGGGGATCCGGAGGTTCAGGTGCTTGAAGCCGCCGGGCGGGCTTGCCGGTTCGGACGCCGGGGTCGGCGCCGCGAGCGCGGCCGGTTCAGGCGGCACCGGCCGCTGTCCGCCGACGACGCGCTCGTGGGTCTTGCCCCAGGCGGCTGCGAGGTTCTGCCGTTTCGGCGTGCCCGTGGGGCTCATGCGGCCTGTCCTCTCGTGGCGCACGGGATGATGCCGGTGGACTGGAGCCACGAGAACAGGGTTCGCAGCTCGCGGGCGGCCTTGCCGGCGGGCTCGTACTCGGCGGCGCACTGCCCGGCGTTGAAGCTGTTGACGTGCGCGATGCGGCGGTGCAGGACCACGGGTGCGGCCGGGACGTCGGTCGTGGCGATCACCGCCTTGGCGTCCGCGGCGCTGGCGTGGTTGACCAACGCCAGGTTGAGGACGATGGTCGCGGCGGTGCGGGCCATTTCGGCGATCTCGATGGTGCGGGTGATCGCCGCCATGTCGGGATAGCTGGGCTGGACGGGGATCAGGATGTGGTCGCTCAACCTCGCGACCGTGACGGCGTCGGCGCCGGAGTGGGGCGCCGTGTCGGCCACGATGAGCTCGGCGCCGTCGCGCCCGAGGGCCTCGACGAGCGGCTTCATCCGGGCGGTGGGGGTCGCGTACACGGGCGGGTTCTCCGCGCCGCCCTGGCGGCGGAGGTCGTGCCAGTCGGCGGCGGAAGCCTGCGGATCCAGGTCGAGGATCGCGGTCGGCGTTCCCGCTGCGTCCGCGAGCGCGCCGAGCGCGCACGAGAGGGTGGTCTTGCCGGTGCCGCCCTTCTGGCTGAGGACGGCGACCACGCGGGGTCGGATTCCGCGGTCGGCGATCGGTTGCGCGGTAGGGACGTCGGTCATCACCTGCTCCGGCGCGTGCGCGCTGGGCGCGCCGCGCGTGCTGTAGCAGCCCGAAGGCATCGAACGGCCGTATCCGGTAGTTGGGGTTCGTTCGCTTCCAACAGTATTATCGAATTCGGTCGTCTCGGATGAACGCGAGCTTCGCGTCGGTCGCTACATGCGCGATGGATGCGTACGAACGGATTGGATCGAACGGCGCATCGAGGCCGCATGTTGCGCCGGAACTGTCGTGTGCATCGTGATGTACGCGCGCATCGTGGTGTACGCGCACGATGTAACGTACGAACGCATACCATCGATTCGGTTCGGGGCTACCGGCACCGCCGGGGGCGCGCTGGAGAGTGCCCCGGGACGGGGCGCCGTGGTCGGGCGGTCCGCGCGCGCGTTGCGGTGATCGGTGCGCGCGCTGCGGTCGCTGCCGCATCCGGCCGCGGCGTGCCCGAGCGCCTTCCCGCAGGGAAAAATGCCCCCTGAGCGACCCCGGTTGGTCCGGTCGTAAGGGTTCCTGCTCCGCGGTCTCTGCGGGCAGGAACCCTTACGACCCGGACCGGGGTCGCTCAGGGTACGTCAAGGTAGTCTCGGTGCCGGTCACCAGGGATGCGCGTGATCGCGCTAAGCGATTCGTGCGAATGGACTTAGGTCTGCGGGGTCCGGTGGGTGCCGGCTCGTCTCGCACACGGCATTCGCAGCTTCGGGCTGTTCGCGCCTCGTGTCCTGCCCGCAGTGCTTTACCAGCGTCGCTCGGGAGGGTGGATCGGGTCCCAGTGTGTTCGCGGACCAGCGCCCTCGGGTTTTCCTCGTGAGCTTCAGCCGTGAACCCGGTGAGGTGGATGGGAGAGTGAACATGGCGGTCGAGGAGAAGGCGCTTCCGGGGGTTGCGGCTCCGTTGCGGCGGCGGGTGATTGCGGGTGTCGCGGACTTCCTCGTGGTGACGGCGATCGGTCTGGTCCTGGAGGCGGCCTTGGGCATGGTGCTCGTCCAGGGCGTCGGGGTCCCCGTGCCGGCGGGGGTGTTCCCTCTCGCGATGTTCGTCGGCGGTTGGGTGTATGTCGTCGTTCTCGAGACGCGTTTCGGTGGCCGCACCGTGGGGAAGTTGGGCGCGGGGCTGCGCGTCGTCCGCCTGCAGGGGCCTCTGGATCCGCTGTGGTCGTCGGTGCGCTACGTCGCGAAGGTGCTTCAGTTGATCTTCGGCCGGGGCCTCTTGCTGGGGGTGGTCGTGTTCGACGAGCGCCGGCGCGCACTCCACGATCACTTGGCCGGCACGCTGGTGATCGAGGATCGGGAATCCCTCTCCATCCGGCCTTGATGGGGTGGTTCTCACCTGAATCCGCACGTTCGGCGGAATTTGATTACCGATTGTCGGACATCTCACATGTTTCCTTCCCGGTTGGCGGTATAAGCGGTTTGTGTGCTGGGACCTGAGCCGCTCGGCGTCGACCGCGTTCCGTCTCTCGTCACTGGTCGTCTTGCGCGCCGCGGGTCGAATGGGGGAGGGCCATGACCGGCCCGCGCCTGCTGTCGGGCCCTCGGTCCTGGCACCGCTTGTCGGTTCAGTGGTTCTCCGAGCTGTTCTCGCCGGAGGACTGCGCCACGGTGATCCTTCGGCCCCGCCGGGGCCCCGGCAAGGCGCGGCAGATGTCGCGCCTCGTCGGCCATTGGTGCCATCCGACCGGGCAGCGCGTGCTCCGGCTCGCGAACGAGTCCGGCAGCGACGTCTACTGCTCGGTGAATCCCACGGTTCCGCGGTCGTCCCGCGAGGTGGCGGAGGTCCGTCGTCTCCAGGTCGAGTTCGACGTGGACGGGGACGCCCGCGTGCGGAGGTTGATGGCGGACGCGCGCTCGGGCCGTGTGGCGATGCCCGGGGTGATCGTGCGGTCGTCGCCGGGCCGGTGGCAGGTGCTGTGGCATGTGGATCCGGCGGCGTGGACGAGGGAAGGGGCCGAGGACGCGAACCGGCGGCTGGCCGCGGAGTACGAGGGAGACCCGGCGGTGGTGGACGTGAAGCGCGTCATGCGCGTGCCGGGCTTCGTCAACTGCAAGCCGGGCCGCGGGGGCGCGCGGGCGGTGATGGTTCCGCGGGACCGGTACGACGTTCGGGGCGTCGGCACGCAATGGTGGGAGCCCAAGGCGTTCCGGGCGCTCGCCCCCGTGCGCGCGCCGGCGCCTTCCGCGCGAGTCGAGGGGCGGGAACGGCCGGCCGCGGCGGAGCGGCCGCTCCCGCCGTATCTCCGGGGCCGGCGCCAGCCGGCGTCGCAGTCGGAGGCGGACTGGCACTGCGTGCTCGACGCGTTGAGGGAGGGAGAGTCTCCCGGGCTCCTGGTTCAGGAGCTTGCGGAGTTCCGTGGCGACGAGAAGTCCAACCCCCGGGACTATGCGGAGCGGACGGTCGTGCGCGCGTGCCGCTCGCTCGGGATCGAGGAGCCGGAGACCGAGTACGGCCGCCGGCATCCGGTGCGGCCTCTCGTTCAGGGCCGTTGAGCGGAGGGCAGGTTCCATGAGGCAGATGAAGCTGGAGCACAAGGGCATCGAGGAGGTCGTTCTTCTGCCGGAGACGCGCGAGGAGTACGAGGCTGCGATGCAGTCGCGCGCCCGGACGGTGGTGATCACCGTGGAGCAGAAGCGGGAGTGGGGCGTGGCGGCGGACACGATTCCGTTGTCCGAAGCCGACGCCGTGCGGGCGATCTTCGGGAGCGACCAGGACTTCTACGAGACGCTGCTCGAGGAGGACGCGGGGGAGAGCCCGCCGGTGGAGGAGCTGGAGGCCGATCCGGACGACGTCCTCGTGGTCACCGGGACCGCTCACGATCCGGCCGCGGCCGCGGGGTCGACGGCGGGGCAGCCGGCGGCATTGGCGGAGTGACGAGCCATGACGCGCCGTCCGTCCCGCGGTCATCGTGCGAGCCTGCGCCCCGGCGGGGTGCGGGCGCAGAGGTATCCGGATCAGGTCCCGGATGATCGCGGCCTCACGACCGATCGCCTCGAGGCCGAGCGCGAGGGCCAGTCGGACTGGCTGGATGCCCGGGACCAGATCGACGCCGGCGTGCAGCCGGACGATCCGGCGCTGCCGCAGAGGCGGCGGCTGCGCACGCACGGCGATCTCGTCTACGAGGTCGCGCTGTCGGTCGAGATCGGCCGGCGCGTCGAGGGGCGCGGCGGCTTCCCGCGGCGGTCGCATCCGTCCATCTGGGTGGCCGACAGCCGGCTGTTCGGGTTCGCGGACCCGCCGGCGGACCGGCGCGCCCGCGCCCTCGAGGTCGACGGCGTCCTTCGCACCCACCAGATTCAGGATGCCTTCCGCGCGCTGCCGCGCACGGGGCCGGAGGGGTTCGCTGCCGTCGTCGTTGACGTGTGCGATCGGCGGGATCGGCGGGACATGGGCGGGTTGACGCTGGCCCAGGCCGAGAGCGCCGGGCGGGTGCGTTACGGCCCGCCTCTCGATGTGGTCTTCGCGGCGTCGGGGACCGACCCCGTGCTCCTGAGCGCGACCGCGGCGGTCTGCGCCGAAGTGTCCCCCGAGTCGCGTCTTCCGGACGAGCTCGATCGGGCGGCGCAGCGCGTGGCCGTGGCCCACGTGGATCTGTGCGTTCGGGATCCGTACCGGGCGGCCGCGGTCGAGCGGCGGTGGGAGGCGGAGCGGGTGGACCTGGAGCTGGAGGCGGCGGATCCGGCCGGCGCGAACTTCACCGCCTGGTTCGGGAGGACGCGCCGGGTGGCGGAGGCGCACTACGCGGTGGGGCTCGATCCGGTGTGCGAGCCGTTGCCGCGCGAGGCCGTCGAGGAGGTGCTCGCCTCGGACGGGTCGCTTCGGGGTGCGGTCCAGGCGCTCGGGGGGGCGGGCGCCGATGTGCACCGGACGGCCAGGGCGGTTCACGCGGGGTTCGCGGCGGTGCGGCGGCTCGAGTCGTGGATGGTCGACGACGCGACCCTGTCCGGGGTCATGACGCCGGTGCTCGAAGGGGTCGGCCTGTCGTGGCCACCTCCCGATCGCGGGATCGTGGTGGAGCGCTACCAGGTGGCGCGGGGCGCCGCGGATGCGCGTCCGTCTGGTCCGGTGGTCGAGACGGCTCCGCCGCCGGCGGACCTCTATGCCGAGGGCCGGCCGTTCGCCGGCGCCCGCTGGCCTCTCGACGCGGCGACCGGGCTGTTGCTCCCGACCGCGGAGGCGCTCGCCGTGCACGCGTGGCGCGTGCGCGGCGGGCTCGACGACGCCGTGTTCGTGGAGGAGGCGGCGGCGGTGCAGCGGGGAGGGTCGGTCGGACCGGGGCAGGCGGGCGTCCGGGTGGACTCGGGGCGCGGGGGCGGGGCGCGGGTGTTGTTCCCGGCCGCGGCCGTCGGCGTGGACGTGGCCGGGGCCCCGCGGGACCTGGTGTCGGTCGACCAGGTCGTGCAGGGGCTGGGGGCGGTCGTGGCGAGGCACGTATCGGCGGTGTCGTTGTACCGCCGGCGCGAGGACCTCCTGGTGGTCCCGGATGACGTGCACCCGGCGGAGAGGTACGCCTCCGCGGTGGCCGTCGCGGTCGCGCAGGCCACCGGGCATGCGTCGCGGGAGGGCCGGCGAGACGCGGGCGCCCCCGTGGGCTCCATCGGCTGGGTGCGCGAGCGGCTGCGCTGCGACCTGGCCGCGGCCAAGGTGGTCGGGGCGCTCGGCATGCGTTACGAGCCGCCGCGCGGCCTCCCGCTCCCGGTGGAGGCTGCGGCGGTCTTCGTCCGGCACCGCGCGGATCTGTGCCGGGATGCGGATCGCATGGCGTCCTTCGCGATCGCGCGCGGGCGGGGCGTCGAGCTCGCGCCAGGGTATCGCGCGGCGTGGAGCGTCGCGGCGGAGCCGGGGGTGCGCGCCGTGTCGCCGGACGCCGGCTCGCGGGAGCGCGGGGAGAGGGACGTGCCTCGGTAGAGAGGGTGTGTGGGCCCCGCCGGTTCCGGGGCCTCGGGCTCGACCCTGACGGGATTCGGTTCGGACGAGGAGGAAGAGATGGCGGAAGCGGGAGGGCGCACGCGGCAGTTTCAGGAGGAGCGGCAGGCACGGTCGGACGTGCGGCTGCAGGAGGCGGTGTCGCGCATCGCCGACGACATCGCGGAGGGCCAGTCGTACCACCAGGTCGCTTCGTTGGCGTCCGGTCCGATCCGGACGCGGACATCGAAGGCCCCGATCAGCGAGGGGCCGTTGTGGAACAGCGACGGCAACGCGTACGGGCCGAAGGTGGCCACGATCCTGCACTCGCAGATGCGGGCGAGGGGCATGGAGGGCGCGGAGGTGGTTCATCCCAACGAGCTGAGCGCGCTGAAGCACGCCAAGCTCCCCGATAAGCGCATGGACGCCCCGTTGGTGGCGGTCCGGGCCGGCGGGATGGGGCTGGAGACGGATCCGGCCGTCGTCGCCGGGATCGTGGTCCGGCCGTCGTCGTCGTACGACGTGCTGCACGTGGAGTCGCAGACGACCCTGCGCGGCGCCGGGAAACGGTTGATGGACGGGCGCAACAAGGACGAGCGCGAGACCATCACGAGCACGGTCGAGGAGCTCGTCCGGCGCTCGGGGGTCCAGCTCAAGACGCACGGGGGCGAGCGCGTGTCGATCACGGCCACGGCGGCGGGCGGGCCGCAGGTAGCCCACCCGTCGTCGGAGAAGTTCGGCTCGACCGCGGAGTGGGCGACGTCGGTCATGCGGTCCGTCTCGACCGCGATCGCGCGGTCGGAGCCGCTGAGCGCGCACGTGCAGGGCGAGGTGCTCGGCCGGCGGGAGGTCGCGGCGGCGCGGCGGAAGGAGCGCCGGCAGATTCCGGCCGGCGGCGCGCGGTACGCCGAGGTCCAGAGCCAGGCGGTCGCGGGGATGGCGAGCCGGGGTGTGAGCGCGATCGCCGCGCGGGAGAACGTCTACCTCGCGACGGACGAGCCTCGCGACGAGGCGTTCTACGACAAGGCGACCCGGACGTTCCATCCGGCGCGGCAGCCGCCGCGGGGCGCCGGGCCGGACACGCGGAACCAGCGTTTCAACGAGCGCATGCTCGTCGACCTGGCGGCGGCCGTAGGGACGCCGGAGGAGCGCCGGGCGGCAAAGGCTGCCGATAGGCAGATGGCCGCCGACGTCGCGGCGGCCGAGCGCACCGCGGGCGCTCCCAGGGTGCCGAAGCCCGGGCGGTCGCTGGAGCTGGCCCGGCTCGCGGGAGTCGAGGTCCCGGGCCGGAACCCGGCGCCGGAGGGCCTCACGTCGACGCAGGAGCGCGCCAGGACGTCGATGGTCGGCGATCTCGCGGCCCGGACGACGCTCGAACGGTTGGGGATCCAGTACGCGCCCGCGCCGCCCACCGAGCAGGCGCGGAAGGACCAGTCGGTGTACGCGAGGACGCCCGATGCTCTCGATCAGGCGTGGCGGGAGGCGGCCTCGGTCCGTGCGCACCTGGTGTCGAGAGACTGGGACCACGAGCGCACGCCCGAGATGCTCCAGCACTCGCACCGGTCGACGTTCGAGGCGGTCTCGCCGGCGCGGGACGTCGACGCGAAGGAGCAGGCGGGTCCCGAGCAGCCGGCGAAGGAGCAGGAAGAGCAGCTGGCGGGCGGGGAGTCGGCGGACAAGCCGGTCGAGCCGTCGCGCTGAGGCGCTTCGTTCGGAGGGGGCCGGCTCGCGGCGCCGGCTCGGCCGTTTCGGTTTTGGAGGTTTCGTGGACTGGGGTCTCGATGACGTGCTCGATCGTGTCGCCCTGGACGTGGAGGCGGGCGTGGCGTACCACCAGTCGCCGGGTGAGGTCCTGCGTTCGCGTTCGATTCCTCGGGGCGGATCGGGCGAAGTGGTCCGGGCGTACCAGCCGTTCAACGCGGTCGTGCTGCACGCGCAGCTCGTGGAACGAGGGCTGACGGGCGGATCGGGCGAGTTCGTGACCGCGCACCAGTGCGGCAAGCTCGGCGGCGAGGTCGTGGGGGAGGCGATGGCCGAGGAGAGCCGCTTCGCGGTGGAGACGGGCGACCGGCGCGGGATCGAGGTCGGGATCGCGGGGGTTCCGAGCATCGTGCAGCGGCCCGGCGTGTACACGGTCCTCCATTCCGAGAGCCAGACGACCTTGTGTCCGGGGTCCGATCCACGCGTGCTCGATGGCCGAGATCGCGATGCGGGCGCCCGGGACGTCGCGGCGCAGGTGCTGGCGGTTGCGCGCGTGCGCTTCGAGCCCGCGGATCGGGTGGAGTTCGGGCGCGACGGCGACGGGTTGGTGCTGTGCCACCCCAACCAGGCGGCGTTCGGCTCGTCGAGTGCGTGGGCCTCGTCGGTCGTGGGGGCCGTGGCGGCCCTGGTGTCGGAGGACTCGCGCGCGCACGAGGAGGTGCGGCTGCGCCGTTTCCGGGACGACGCGCTGCGCGATCACAACGGCCGCGCCAAGCGGGCGAAGTCGGGGACCCGGGCCGAGCCGGGTACGCCGGAGGCCGAGGCCGTCGTCAGCGGGGCGGTGGCCGGTCTGTACAAGCGGGCGTCCGGCGTCCTGGCCAAGCGCGAGGGCGTGCGCATCGAGTGGGACCGGCCCGCCGGCGAGGTCTCGTTCGACAGCCAACGCCGGTCGTTGCGGCCGAAGGCGCCGCGATTGTTCCAGCAGCACGGCGGCCGGCAGTGGGAGGCGTTCCAGCAGGCGACCCTCGCGGGCCTGTGCCGCGCGGTGGGCCGGGAGCCCGAGCGCGCGGCGGCCGAGGGCGCGCAGTGTCTGGATCGCGCGCGGGGTTTCGGTGTGGTGGAGGCGGTCGCCGGGGCGCTGCCCGGGCTCGATTGCCGCCCGGCGTTCGGCGGGCAGGAGCGGCAGGCCCGCGCGCTCCTGGTGGGCGGGCTGGCGGCGCGGCCCGTCGTCGAGGCGGCGGGCCTGCCCTACGTCCCCGTCGCGCGGGGAGAGGACGTGGACGCCGGGCAGGCCGAAGTCGTCCGGCGGGAGGGGCTCCGGAGCCTCTGCGCCGACGCCTCGAACATCGGGGGGTGGGTGCTCGACACGGAGCGTGCGCGCTCGGTGGGGGCCCATGGACTGGAGAGGCAGCCGGCGGAACGGGACGACGGCGTTCCCGAACGGCAGGCCGCGCGTCCGGCGCAGGAGCTGTTGTGGTGAACGGATCGGGTGTCCTGGTCGTGGCCGGGGGCGGGCGTCCGGCGTTCGGCGCCCGGCCGGGGACGGCGCTCGAGACGCTCGTCGGGGCTCGTTTCGCGGCGGATGTGGAGGCGGGGGTCGCTCCGTTTCAGCAGGACTCGGACGGCTGGGGTGTGGCGTCCCTCGTGGATCGCCGCCGGCCCGCCGCGTTCACGTGCGATCAGGAGGTCGTTCTCCGACAGGCGATGGCCGAGCACGGGTGGGAGGTGCCGCAGTTCGTGGCGCGCCGGCCGTGCGCGGGGAGCGATGGAGTCGACCTGCCGCGGCACTCGCTGATGCAGGCGGTCGGGGGCTCGCTGTCCGAGTCGGGTTACCGCCGGGTGTGGCACGTGAGCGGGTCGGACGTTCCGGTGGCGCGCCGGCCCCGCGTGATCTCGGACGCCGGCGACGCCGCGGAGCTGGTGAGGTGCGTGGCGGCCCGGACCGGGATGCGGCTGGTCGAGGACGGAAGGGTGACGGTCGCGCCCGCGGTGGTCGGCCGGGGGCTGGCGTCCGTCGTGTCGGTCGAGCGCTTCCGTGCGTCGGGCGGCGTGCGTTGGGCCGTCGGGGCGCTGCGCGCGGTGGTGGGCGCGCTGGCGCGCTCGAGGCTCGTGAACCAAGTCGTCCAATTGTTCGCTTTCGAGCGGTTCCTGTTGCGGGCGATGGGCGCCGGCCGCGGGCCGGCGGCGCGCGGCGTCCTGGCGTGGGCGTACTGGGCGGTGGCCGAGAGCCTGGGGCGGGTCCACTCGGTCACGCTCGCGCCCGGGACCGCGGCGCGCGTGATGTACGAGGCGTCGACGCGCACGCTGGTCCTCGACGGCCGGGGAAAGGGCGTGGGCCGTTCGCTCGCCGCGATCTTCGCGGTCGCGGAGGTGTGCGCGGACCGGCGGGTGCAGGCCGCGGCCGAGCGGCGGGACCCGGTGGCGCTGCTGCGGCTGGCGGGGGTCGGCGGGCCGGTTTCCCATCCCGAGAGAAGCGATCCCCGGGATTGGGACGCGCGCGCGTCGGTCGTCGCGGCGATCGCGGCGAAACGGGCGGCGGAGAGGCTGGGGCTCGCGTACCTCGCGCCGCCGTTCTCGCCGGACTTCGTCGCGGGCGCGCTGCGCGTACTCGACGGCGAGGGCTGGCGGTCGGTGGCGATCGAGGCGGGGAACCTGGCGGCGTGGCTCGTGGATTGCGGCCGGGGGCGCGGCTTCTGGCCGTCGGCCCTGGAGTAGGCGGGGCGTTGGTGGCACTGGAGACGTTGATGCGCGCGGCGGAGGGTTCGGAGCATGACGGCGAGGTGGTCCGGGCGGACTTCGAGCGGCAGGGGTTCGACGCGTGGTTGTCGGCGGCGATCGCCAGGCGGCTCGATCCGGAACTGGGCGCGCGTGTCGCGCCGCAGTCGCGGTCGGCGGACGTCTCGGCCGCGCTGGAGGGGTTCTACGCGTTCTGGGGACGCTGGTTCCCCGGGGAGTACCGGCGGGTCCGGCGGGAGTGGGTGGTGCTGCAGGCGAGGTGGCGCGGCTCGGCCGGGGCGCCGGCGCCGGCGCCGGCGGTGGATTCGGTGACCACGCGGTTGTTCGAGGAGGGGCTGGTGGATGTCCGTCCGCTGGCGGTCCCGGTCGAGGCCGGGGGGTTCGAGGCCGCGCTCGAGCCCCCGGCGGTGGAGGTAGGGCCTCCGGGCGGTGCTGCCGCCCCGGAGGGGCGTGGCGAGGGGGGCGACGGCGAGGCCGCGGAGGAG
This sequence comes from Vicinamibacterales bacterium, assembly GCA_965204675.1. GTDB lineage: Bacteria > Acidobacteriota > Vicinamibacteria > Vicinamibacterales > UBA8438 > JAJEEA01. The sequence continues at coordinate 649,683 of OZ242003.1, read as the reverse complement.
GTCGAGCGAGGGATGGAGGAGTGGCGGGAGCCGGCGCCTATCGTTCACGTCGGCGGGGGCGCGTCGGGGCGGTTGCCGGACGGGACGGAGATCCTCGCGGATGTCGCCGGGGACATGGCGCTGGCGGCGGCCAGCGGCGCCCTCGACGCCGCGGTCAGAGGCGGAGCGCGCAAGGTGGACGGGCTGCGCGCGGCGTGGCTGCGCGAGTCGGGATTCTGGTTCCAGTGGCCGGAGTTCGGCCGGTGGCAGGAGCGGGAGCGTTGATGGAGAGGGCGCCGGTCGTCGCGAGGTCGGAGGACCGGCGGGGCCGCCGGGTCGCGGAGCTGGCGCCGGCGCCGGGTGTCGAGCGGGACCCGGTGGCCAGGTGGGTGGGGCGGTTCCTGGACGTGGGGGAGCTCCGCAGCCAGCGGGCCCGGGCGCATTCGGGCCGCCGGGACAGGGAGCGCCGGGACCTGCCGAGGCGTTCGCAGGCGGACCGGATCTGGGACGCGTTGGAGCTGCTCGCGGACTTCCGGGTCGTCAGCTACCGGAACGTCCAGGAGGAGTGCTTCGACGGCCACGCCTTCACGGCGGGCAAGGGCATTCGGCATCTGCTGGCCGAGAAGCTCGTGGAGGTTCACACGGTGCAGCCGCGTCGCGCGCGGCCGGGGCTGGAGGCGAGGGGCTTCAAGGTCCTGGCGCTGACGCCGGCGGGGGCCGCGCGGGTGCGCGGCCGGCGCCGCGCGAGGGGATCGGATCGGCGGGTATGGCAGGGGCTCGTGCGCCCCAGGGAGCTCGAGCACGACGCCGGCGTGTCGGAGCTGATCCTGGAGACCGTGGATCGGGTGGAGTCGCTTGGCGGCAGGGTCAAGGCGGTCCGGCTCGAGGCGGAGCTCAAGGCGGAGGTCGCGCGCGCGGTGAAGGCGGCGGAGCGCGACGGCGGGGATCGAGGCCGTGCGCGGCGGCGCGCCGCCGTGGGTGCGGGCGTTCCCGTGGACGAGGACGGCACGTGCCACTTTCCGGACGCGCTGGTCGTGGTGGAGGACGGTGAGGGCATGGAGTCGACCCTTGCTCTCGAGCTGGTGACCGGCAGCTACTCGCGCAGGCAGGTGCAGCGCAAGATGCAGATGGGCATGGTGCTCGCCTCGTTCGGCGGCCGGCTCGTGTCGTTGGCCCGGTCGATCATGTCGGCGGACCGTGGAGGGCGGGTCCGGCGCGCGTGGCGGCCGGGTACGGAGCTGGAGGAGCGCCTGTTCGACATCATGAGGTAGCCCGGAGGATTAGATGGATCCCGGCCGCTTCTGCCTCGGGATGACGCTGGTGATCGGTGTGTTGAGCGGTGTCTTTCTCGCGGCGCAGTTCGACTATCTCGGGGAGTTCTGGTTGGTCCTTTGGGTGGATCACGCTTTGCGGCTCGTGGTGATGGGCGTGGCGTGGGTTCTCTGCGTCGTCGCCGGGACCTATCAGTTGGCCCGTGTTCTGGTGCTGGGCGAGGTGGGTCAGCGCGTGGGGCTGCTGGAGCGCGCGATGCGGCGGGGGCAGGGCGGCGACCCGGAGCTCCGCGACGCGTTGGACCGCGAGGAGAGCGGGGAGTATCTGGGTTGACGGTGCTCGAAAGGAGGGCGGGAGAGCCATGCTGGCGAGGATTGAGGCGGTCGGGGAGTTCGGGTGCGCCCGGTCGAGGGTGGCGCGACCCACGCTGGCGGTGGGCCGGAAGTTGGAAGCGTGGCTCTGGCGTTACGAGCGGTGCATTCTCTGGGTTCTCGGGTTCTGCGTCTGCGTGACGCTGGCGGAGCAGGCGCTTCTCGCGGGCATGGCCGGTGCCGCCGACCCGTGGTCCATGGCGGCGAGCCAGCTCTGCACGTTGTTCACGACGACGGTCGGCCGCGGGCTTGCGGTCGTGGCCGTCATCTTCGGAGGGTTGGCGTATGCGTTCGGCGAGGGCGGATCGAAGTCGGCCTTGGCCGGCATCGTTTTCGGCGTCGGCATGGTTCTGCTCGCGCCGCAGTTTCTGGTCTTCTTTTTCGGCGGCACCGCCATCACGTGCTGACGCCCGGCGCCGCGGGCGGGGAGGTTCGGTGTGCGAGCAGTGCGCGGTGAGGACATCTGCAACGAGTACGGGGCGTTGAACGATCCCTTGACGATCATGGGCATCGAGCGGTCGCTGTTCGCGCTCAGCATGACCTTCGCCCTCGTATTGTTCATCGCGATGGAGTCGCTTCTCTTGGGCTTCATCGGGTTCGGTCTGTTCTGGATCGCGTCGCGCGTGACGACTGCCTATGACGCCCGTCTGATCGCGGTACTGCGGGAGACGTTGAAGAACCCCGGCGGGTGGTACGACGCGGGCGACTACGGTGCTCCCGCCTGGGTGGTGGTCATTGAGGAGGGAGACGGCTCATGACGACGAAGTCGGTGGGCCGGTCCGTTGCGGCGCAGCTGCCCTGGTGGGGTTTCATCGACGACCGTCTCTGCATCACCCGGGCCGGCCGCCTGATGGGGTTCTCGCGATTGATTCCGTTGCCGGCGGACGGGCTCTCCGGGCCGGCGGTCGACCAGCTCATGGTGTCTTGGTCGCGGGTGCTGATCGCGCTCGGTCCCGACGTCCGGTTGTCGTGGGTGGTCGAGCGCTGGCGCGCGCGCACCGACAAGGGCGCGGAGGGCGGGGGGCTCGGCCAGGTGGCGGCGCAGAAGCGCAGCGCCTACGTCGGGCAGCGCGTCCGGGAGTATGCCGTGTACCTCGTGTGGGAGTTCGATCGCCGGCTCGCCCGGCGGGTCGCGGAGGCGGACGACGTCGGCTTCCGGTGGGCGGCCGACTGGGTCCGGCGGTGGTGGGACTCGTGGCGCAATCCCAACGTCACCAAGGTGCTTCGCAGCGTGCTGGAGGATGTCGCGCGCGAGGTGCGGAACGAGCTGTCGGGGTACGAGGCGCGCCTGTCCACGGGCACGCAGATCCTGCCCGTCGAGGCCCCCGAGGCCGTGCGGGTTCTCCATCGTCTATGCAACGCCGGCCAAGGGGAGTGGGTCGACGGCCTCGCCACCCGTTACGGGCTCAACTGGCGTCTGGCGTCGAGGGACCTGTCCATCACGCGCCAGGGCGTGACCGTGGGCGATCAGCTGGTGCGCGTTTGGTCACTCGCGTCGGTGCCCGGGCAGGTGGTGGGCAACTGCCTGGAGGGGCTGTACGGGCTGAACGCGGACTTCTCGGCCGTCCTGGGCTGGCGCGGCATGGAGCGCCAGGGCGCGAAGCGGCGGATATCGAGCTGGCAGCACCACTACCACCAGGCGCGGCATTCGCTGATGTCGGCGATGGGCGAGGGGGGAACGGCCACCGGGCTCGAGGACTTCGGGGCGGCGTCGGAGGTCGCGGTGCTGGGCCAGGCCCTGGTGGATCTCCAGTCGGGCGACGTGAGCTTCGGGGAGATTCACCTGTCGGTCGCGGTGCGTGCGGCGAATCCGATGGAGTTCGCCGATATCGGCACGGTGCTCGAGCGGGTCGTCGGGGGGGTCGACGGCAAGCTCATTCTCGAGACGCACGGGCTCCCCCCGGTGTGGTTCGGGCGCCTGCCCGGCCAGACCGCCGTCACTCCGCCGCGGCGCTTCTTCGTCAACTCGGCGCTGGCGGCGGGGCTCGCGCCGATCGTGGGGCCGCCCCGCGGGCACTCGTGGTGCAAGCACCTCGATGCGGAGCCGTTGACGACGTTCGAAACTTCGTGGGGCACGCCGTACGGGTTCGATCTCTTCGCCGGTTCCGATGTCGGCCACACGCTGATTCTCGGCGCGACCGGGAGCGGCAAGAGCTTCCTGCTCAATTCCCTGCTGGTGCAGTGCCTGAAGTACAAGCCGGTCCCGCGGGTCCTCGTGCTCGATCTCGGCCGGAGCTACCGCTATCTCACGGAGTTCGTGGGCGGCCGCTATCTCCAGTTGCTCGAGGGCGGCGAGCTCGATCCGGATGCCGCGGCGGACATGGGGCTCCAGCCGTTCGCGTTGCCGTCGTCGGTGCGCACGCGGCAGTTCCTCGTCGCGTGGGTGCAGCGTCTTCTCGCCATCGCGAACTACGAGTGCCGGGCCGACGACGTCACGGATCTCGACAAGCGGGTGGGCGAGATCTTCCGGCGCGAGCCGCGGAACCGGACGCTCACGGCGCTGGCCCACTCGCTCCCGAAGGACATGTGGCCGGCGCTCAGCCGGTGGGTGGACCAGGGCACGTGGGCCCCGTGGTTCGACGGGCCGCCGTCGGCCTTGGGCGAGTTCGGGTTGTGGCAGGTGGTCGACCTGCACGGCGCGATCCGGTATCCGGACTGGTGCGAAGCCGCGCTGTGGTTCCTGCTCGAGCGGATGCGGCTGGCGATGGAGGAGGACTCGGAGCGCGAGCGCCTGAAGCTCGTGGTCGTCGACGAGGCGTGGACCTACATCAAGAATCCGCTGGTCGCGCGGTATCTTGCCGAGGCTGCGAAGACCTGGCGGAAGCTGAACGGGGCGCTCGTCCTCGCGACCCAGTCGGCGGGCGACGTCCTGGGCACGGTCCCGGAGCTTCTGGAGTCGATGCCGACGCGCGTCCTCCTGGGCAATCCCTCGTTTCCGGACGGCGCGGCCGAGGCCCTGGGGCTCTCGCGGGCGGAGGCCGACACGGTGCGCGCGCTCGAGCAGAAGCGGGAGATGTACCTCCACCGGCCCGGGGGCTCGGCGGTCCTGCGGCTGGACGTGGACCCGGAGAGCTACTGGCTCTACACGTCGGACGCGGCGGACGCCGTCCGGCGCCGGGCGGCGGTGGAGCGCTGGGGGCTGCCCGGGGCGTTGATGCGTCTGGCGGCGGGCGTGGACGGCGACGTCGGCCCGTCGAAGGGGAGAAGCGAGGCGATGGCGTGATGCGGGGCGAGGAGGCGCGGATGATGCGGGCAGGGGTTCTGTTGGCGGCGGCGTTGGCGGCTTCGCCGGCGGCGGGGCAAGACGACGTCCGGACGCCGATCCGGACGGTCGTCGCCTCGTCGACGCAGCCCATCGTGATCTTCACGCGCGTGCGGACGGTCACGACGGTGCGTCTCCCCGCGGACGAGGAGATTCTGCACACCGTGGCGGGGGACGCGGAGAACTGGGATCTGACGGCGCGCGGGCGCGAGGTGAACATCAAGCCGTTCGTCACCGGCCTGGTCTCGAACGTGACCGTGTCGTGCGCGTCGGGGCGCGCGTACACGTTCACGGTGGTGGAGGACGCCGACGCGGTCACGGACTATGTCGTGACGGTGGCCCTCGAGGAGGAGGAGCCGGTGCTCGCGGCGGTGGAGGCCTCCGCGGTCGAGGTCACCTACCGGCCGGCGCGCCGGCTGGCCGGCTTCCGCGAGCGCGTGGATGCGTACCGCGCGGAGCGCGACCGGGTGCTCGTGCGGGGCCGCGAGGAGGTCGCGCGCGTGTGGGCGGACGCGGCGGCGCGGCGGGACGACTTCGCGCGCGGCTTCGCCGAGCGCGTCAGGCTTCCGTACCAGGTCACCGAGGAGGCGTACCAGGCCCCGTTCCTGCTGCGCGACCTGTGGACGGACGGGACGTTCACCTACCTGCGCGTGGCGGGCCAGGAGATTCCGGTGGTCTACGTGTGGCGGGGCGACAGCCTCGAGGTCGTGCACACGGACGTGGAGCCGGGCGGGCTCGTGGTCGTGGAGCAGGTCATCCGCCACGGGACGCTGAGCCTGGGCGGTCGCGAGGCGTGGTTCGGTCTGGCCGCGGAGGGCGGCGCCATGCCGCAGCGCCGGGCGGGGTTCTTCGAGCGGACGTTCGCGACGCCGCCGCGGATGTACGCGGTGTGGCCCGCTGTCGTGGCGGTGCTCGCGGCCGTGGTCGCGGGGAGGTGAGGGGCCGTGAAGGCGAGTGTGTTCGCGGCGGTGTCGTGGGCGGCGCTGCCCGCCCTCGCGTTCGGCGGGCAGGTGGCGCAGGGATCGGCGGAGGTGGGGGTCCGCCGGGGGGTCGCGCTCAGCGAGGTCGTGGCGCGCGTGGGGTTCGAGACGACGGTGGTGCTGCCGCGGCACTGGTCGGTCGTGGAGCGGCGTCTCGGGGACCCGGACCGCTGGGTCGTCACCGGGGGCGGTCACCTCACGATGGTGCGGCCGCTGGCGCGGGGCGCGGCGACGAACCTGGCGCTCGTCCTCTCGGACGGGTCGGTCGTGTCGATCGGCCTCCGCGAGAGCGACGTGCTGCCCGTGTACACCGTCGTCCATCTCAGCGAGGCGGCGGAGCCGGCGCCGGCCGGGGAGGCCGCCGGGCCGCCGGGCCTTGTCGAGGACATCGTGGCCGGCACGCCGGCCGAGAGCCCGGTCTTCCTGTCCGCGGTCGACGTGGAGGCAATCGAGGCGGAGGAGGCCCGCGCGCTCGAGGCGCTGCGGGCGGCGCGGGAGGATGCGCGCGCTCGCGTGGAGGACGCCTCGGCGGCGGCCGACGAGGCGCTCGAGCAGTTCGTTGCCGACTACCCCCGCCGCCTGCACTTCGCGTTCGAGTTCAACCCCGAGGTCGACGTCACCGAGGGTCCGTACTGGGTCGAGGGCATGTGGCACGACACGCAGTCGACGTTCATCCGGTTCCGGCGCGTGCTGACGGAGGAGCTAGTCGTAGCGGTGTTCCAGGAGGACGGGACCGCGCGCGTCGTTCCCCATGAGGTGATCGGGGTCGGGTTCGTGGTGCGCCTCGACGGCGTGGTGGAGGCCGGCATTCTCGGCGTGGGCGATCTCGGCGCCGGGGTTCCGTGGCGGATGCGCGGGGAGGCAGAGCCGTGGCAAGTGGGTGGGATCTGAAGGTTCCGCCGGGCGTCGTCCCGAAGAACTTCCCGATCTACGTGGCGCTCGGGTTCGCCTCGGTGGTGATCGTGGCGATGGTGTTCACGGGGTCGGGCACGCCGGCGCCTGAGGGTCCGGACGCGGACGTCGCGGCGGCGCTCGACGCGGCCGTCGCCGACGTCGAGTCGGTCGTCGCGCCGGTGATCCGTCAGGGCGAGAGGTTGTCGGAGGACCTCGCGCGGCTCGAGGCGCAGCGCGAGGAGGAGGAGGCGGCGCGCGCGTCGGCGGCGGCGCGGGAGCAGGAGGCGACGATGCGCGACGCGCGGCGCGAGCTCGAGAGTGCGCGGGCCGCGCTGCTCGATGCGCAGCGCATGCGCGACGAGGCGGCGCGGACGGGGCTGCCGGTCGAAGAGGTCGAATCGGACATCCGGGAGACGCTCCAGACGGTCGAGGAGCGGGACCTGCGCGAGGCCCTGCGGCTTCAGGAGGTCGAGCGGATGGTCGTCTCGCTCCGGTCGCCGGCCGTGGTGGCGGACTCGGGCGCCGCGGCGCCGCCTCAGCGCGCGGCGTCCCCGCCGGCGCCGGTCATCACCGGGAACCCGGCCGTCGACCGCCAGCTGCTCGACATGATGCGGCAGGAGATGGACGGGGCCGACGCTCCGGCGCCGGCGGTGAGGCGGCGGGGCCCCGAGGTCGTCGCGCCCGCCGGCGGCGCCGGGGCGCCCCCGCCGGCAGACGAGGTGCCCGGCGTGTCGCTGACGGAGTTCTACACGCCGGGGCCGGATCTCGAGGTGGGGGAGTCGAGCGGGCGCGGCACGGTGGCGGTGGCGCGTTGGGCGGACGTCCCGGAGGGGATGGACCTCGTCTACGAGGGCCGCATGATGCAGGCGGTCCTCGAGACGCAGTTGAGCGGGGACTTCACGGGCCCGGCCCGGGCGCGGCTGACGCTGCCCGTCCGGACGGCGGACCGGACGCGGGTGGTGATCCCCCGGGGCGCCGTCGCGCTCGGGCAGGCTCGGGCGGTGGAGAACGGGTTCCAGGCCCGGCTCGCGGTCACGTTCAACCGCCTTCGGTTCGGCGACGGGCGCTCGGTCCGCCTGGGCTTCGAGGGGATGTCGGCGCTGGGCGAGACGGGGCTGACCGACGAGGTCAACCGCCACTACATGTCGACGCTCGGCGCGGTCGGGGCCGTGGGTCTCCTCGCGGGCCTGTCGGCGGGCGGCGGGGCGGGCCAGGGGTACTTCGATCCGGCCCGCCAGCAGTTCTCGGTCGCGGCGATCAGGTTCCTCGACAGGTTCATGAACCGGCTGCCGGAGGTGACGGTGCGTGCCGGCCACCCGGTGCGGATCTACCTGACGCAGGACCTGCTGGTGCCGAGGGGAGGGACACGATGAGCAACAGGGCGCGGGCGTACGTGGCGGCGGTGGGGATGCTGATCGTTCTGGGTTCGGGGCCGGCGGCTCCGCCGACGCGGGCCTTCTTCGGCCTCGACCCGGCGAGCTGGATCGTGGTCGGCCAGATGGCGTCGGTCGTGAGCAACATGATGGCGATGCGCGACACGATGATGCGCATCCGCGACGAGGCCCTCGGGAAGTACCGCGGCCTCGTCGACCCGATCGACGACTTCGCGGGGCAGATGCGCGCGGCCCTCGGGGCCGGCACCTCGATCGACCTGAGCGCGTTCGGCGGCCAAGACCCGCGGGAGCTGCAGCTCGAGGACTGCGCGTCGCTGCCGCCGGAGGACGTCGCGAGCACGCCGTGCGCGCCGGATGCGTATCCGGCGGCCGGGAGCGTGTACGCGGACCTCCCCAAGATCGACCCCGACGTGGCGTCGTCGCTGGAGGACTCGCACGAGCTCCGGGGCGCGGAGTTCGCGGTGCAGCTCGCGGAGGCGGACCACCGGGAGGAGCTGGTCGAGGAGGCGCTGGTGGCGGTCGCCTTGTACCTCGGGTGCGAGGAGACGCAGGCCGACGCGGACAGCCGCGGGGTGGTGGTGTGCCCGGCGTCGCGGTCGTGGACGGCGGCCGAGCGCGAGGGGCTTCGCGAGCGGCTGGCCGACTCGGTGGCGGACCTGAGCACGGCCGACTGTCCGGCCACGGGGCCGGGCGGGGTCGGGCAGGGCGTGTGCGCGTCGGAGGCGCAGCACCGCTCTCTCGCGGCGGCGGCGGCGCAGGCGCAGGCGAACATCGACGCCGTCCTCCTGAAGCTCGACGCGGAGGACGCGGACCGGGAGCGGCGGGAGTTCGAGCGGGATCTGATGCTCGAGGCGCGGGCGGCCGAGCGACGGCTCGACCGGCTGACGCAGCTTGCGACGGTGGACCTGTCGCTCGACACGCCCGAGGGCCGCGCGAACGTGCTGGCGGGGGTCCTCGGGGACGAGATGGCGGCGCCGTTGGGCACCGGGCTCTTCGTGGGCCCGTAGGGGGGTGAGAGATGCGCATCAAGCAGGCTGTCGTGACGCTGCTCGTGCTCGTGTTCCTGCTCGGCCGGCCGGCCGGGGTCGACGCCGGCTGGGCCGGGATGCTGGTCCAGGTGGCGGCGGTCCTGTCGCAGATCCGGTCCTACGTGACGACGGCGGAGGCCTACGTCAACCAGGCCCAGGCCGAGGTCAGGGGGCTTCTCGATCCGGGCGGGATCGTGTCCGGCATCCGGTCGCTCGCGGACTGGCGGCGCCAGCTCTCGGAGCTCACGGACACGGGACCGCTCTGGGAGCCCTTCACCCGGAGCCGGGCCCTGGTCGAGGACGCGGTCATCAACTACCAGCAGGTCGGCGACTTCGGGAGCTACGACTTCGGGTCGGCGGCCGGGGTCCTCGACTTCCTCGATTCGCAGCCGTTCGGGTGGACGGCGGGCAAGCAGTCGGTGTGGCAGGTCCTGGTCGACGACCTCGGGCTTCCCGCCGATCTGCGGGACGAGATCCGGTGGTCCGAGGAGCTCCGCCAGCGCGTGGTCAACCTGCAGTACTCGGCCACGATGGAGGCCCGCTTCGCGGCCGCGGCGGTCCTCGGCGACCACGTCGCGGGGGACTACAGCGGCCGCAGCATCCTCGAGGACACGGTCCAGGTCCTCGATACCACGCGGCGGTTCCTCGGCGGCCCGTCCGATCCCGAGCCGGCGCTCAGCCACGCGGAGGCGGCGGGCGTGACGACGCAGCTCGCGTCCGTCAAGGCCCGGCAGTCGGCCGGCGCCCTGGCGCTCCGCGCCGCGCAGCTCTCGGCGGAGGCGCAGGACGTCCGCCTGGAGGCGCACCGGGAGGCGGCGGACGCCCGGCGGGGGCTGGAGCAGCTCGCGAGCCTCGCGTCGGCGGCCATACCGGACGTCACCGACGACGTGGGGAACGACCCGATGGGTCCGCTCGGGACCGGTGACTTCATGGCGGCGTGGGTGCGGTGATGCGTGCCGTCCGACGCCGGCGCCCGTTCGTCGCGGGGGTCGTGCTCGTCATGGCGGGCGGGCCGTTCGCGGCGGGTCTGCTCGCGCAGACGCCGCCGGTGAATCCGGACGGCACCGCCGGCGCGTGGTCGTTCGAGTTCGTCCAGGCGGCCGTGGACGATCTCGTCGCGAGTCCGCTCCCGGCCGCCTACGGCGGCGTCACCATCCGGCAGTACTTCTTCGAGCTGGGCCGGCGGCTGTGGGGATCGATCGCCGTGATCATGTGCGTGATCCAGGGGCTCAAGGTCTCGATGGGCAAGCAGATCGACCTGTGGGGGCTGGTGACGTTCCTGCTGTGGGTCTCCTTTCCGATGATGGTCCTGGAGGGGTTCTACACGCCCTATCTCCTCTTCGGCAACCAGACCTTCATCCAGATGGTGGTCGGGCAGGGCCAGGAACTCGCGGCGGCGTTCAACGGTCCGGGCGGGGCGTTCTCGCAGCTCAACGCGCGGGTGTACTCGCTGCTGGGCGAGGTGTTCCGGCAGCTCGGCATCTCCTTCGTGAACATGACCTCGTTCGGGGGGATCGTGCGCGAGTTCGTCACCGTCGTCGGGACGTTGATTGCGCTGAACGCCGCGGGCGCGGTGGTCATCGTCACGATCGTCATTCTGCTCATCGCGACCCTGCTCGTCTATACGCAGGTCGTCTGGGCCACGGTGGCCGTCGGCATGCTCACGCTTCTCGGGCCCGTCTTCGTGCCGTTCCTGCTCGTCGAGCAGCTCTCGTTCCTGTTCTGGAGCTGGTTCAAGGGGCTCATTCAATACAGCTTCCAGATCGTGGTGGCGGGCCTGATGCTCCGGTTGATCGCGGCGCTCGCCGGCTACCCGCTCGACGGCCTGTCGGACTTCATCGCCAGCATCGGGTCGTTCAGCCCCGAGGGCGACACGAACGTGTTCATGCACGCCTTCGAGGTCGTCCGGCGGCTCGGCACGTGGGTGCCGGTCGTCCTCGCGGCGTTCCTGCTGAGCTTCAAGGTCGGGGAGATCACGCAGGTCATGATCGGCGGCTCGCAGAACCTCAGCTCGGGCCTCACGGCGGTCGCGGCCGGCGCCGCGGCGACGATGGCCACGGGCGGCGCGGCGATGGCCGGCGGCCTCGCGAAGGCGGGCCTCGGCGCGGCGTCGCGGGGCGCGGCCGCGCGGGGGATGAAGGGCACGGCGGCGGTGCTGTCGCGGGGGGCGGACGTGGCGGGCTGGGTCGCCAGCTCGGCGCGCGGCGGGGGCGCGAAGGGCGGCCGGCGGGAGGAAGAGTAGGCGTGCAGATCGAGACCGAGGAGCTGATCGAGGTGTGGGCGGAGCACGTCACGCGTGCGCGGCACTACCGCACGGTGGTGCTCGTGCTGGCCGTGGGGCTCGTCTTCGCCCTGCTGGCCCTCTGGAGCGTCGCCCGGCGGCCGTTCCCGGCGCCGGCGATCGTCCGCGTCGACCAGGTCGGCCGGGCGCAGGTCGTCGACTACCTGCCGGAGTCGATCGAGGCGGCGGGCCCGGAGGTCCACTACTTCCTCCGGCAGTTCATCTCCTGGCAGTATTCGCGGCAGGCCGCCGTCGTGGAGTCGCGGTGGGAGGAGAGCCTCTGGTTCACGAGCGCGGACGTGAGCACGCAGCTGTCGGAGGAGTACGGCGACGAGGTGGCGGAGTTCATCGCTGGCGTGCGCGGGGACGGCGACATCGTCACCGAGAACGTGACGATCCGCGTCCTCCCGAACCCGTCGGTGCCCCATGCGGCGGAGATCGCGTTCGATCGCGCGCGGATGGTCGGCGGGCGCATCGTCGAGAGCGAGCCGTGGTCGGTGAACCTCCAGTTCGCGTTCACGGAGGTGACGCCGGACCTGCTGTTCGTCAATCCGATCGGCCTCGTGATCACGTTCCTCGAGGACACGGTGGTGCGGTCCACGCGGGAGGACGGGGGGTAGCGGCGGTGGAGGCTCTGCGCGCCGCGGCGGCGCTCGAGGAGGCGGGGTTCGCGCCGCGCGCGGCGCGGTTCGTCGGGCTGGTGGTCCTGGCCGGCGGCGTCTTCGTGCGGGAGTTCGCCGCGCGCTGGATCGGGGACGGCGACGGCCGGCGCGGCCGCACCGACAGGTTCCTCGACGTGGACGTGTCGGCGGCGTGGGAGCGGGCCTTCCGCCGCGACAAGGGGCTCGTGCACGAGCGGACGCACTCGAGCGTGGTCTACCACTGCCGCGGGAAGGCCCTGTACCGGGCGATCGGGGCGGAAAACAGCCGCTACCGCCGGCAGCTCGACCTGGAGGATTGGCCGCGCGTGGTGGGGCGGGTCCTCAAGGCGTGGGCGGTGCTCTCCGCGCCGGCGTGGCCGTGGGTCTTCTCGGTCGAGGCGCAGCTCGCGGTGTCGGACTCCCTCGGGGTTCCGCGCTCCATCCTCCCGACGCGCGTCTATGGGGTCGGGAAGCAACAGGTGTCGTACTTCCCGGACCGGCCCTTGATGGCTCTCGCCGGCGACCGCCTCGTGCTGGTCCGCCCCTACGTCGAGGACGACCTGGTGGACAACACGTCGTCGTTGCGCACGTGGTGGCGGCACTACTCGCCCTTCGTCGAGGCGGTGGGCGCGGCCGGCGTGCAGGTGTCGTTGCGGCTCGTCCGGTCGTCCGGCAGTCCGGCCGATCCCAAAGTCGACGAGCTGCTCGCGCTCTGGGAGGCCGAGGGGGCGGCGGTCGAGGCGGTGCGGGACATCTGGTTCGGCCGCCAGGAGGTTCTCCGGCTGGAAGGGGCGCATCCGCAGGTGGTCGAGGCCTACGGGGGGCCGGAGGGGGTGGCCGCGCGGGTCGAGGCCGTCGAGGCGCGGATCGCGGAGCGGCGCGGCGAGGTCGCGCGCGGGGTGGTCGATTCGGAGGTCTGGCAGGCGGAGGGGCTGCCGGCGTCATGGTAGCCAGGCTGCTCGTGGCCGGTTCGGTGACGACGTGGTGGATCTGGTTCCATCCGCTGCCGCTCGACGACCGGTTCCTGGTCTTCATCCGGCAGCAGACGCCCCTCTGGTACTGGCCCCTCGTCGCCTGGGCCGCGTTGTCTCCGGCGGTGGTCGTGCTGCTCCTCGGGTCGGTCGGGCAGTCGGCCTGGCGCGTGTGGTTCGAGCGCGCCGGCCGGGGCGGCGCGGGCAGGGGCGTGCTCCCGCCGTGGCCGCAGAGCGTGGAGGACGAGGCGCCGTCGCTCGTCATCGGTGAGGTCCACCACCGGACGCGCCTCGAGGAAGTGCGCGACCCCGCCTGGCTCGTGATGCCGGAGATGGCGCTCTACACCGGGACCATCATCTTCGGCGCCGTGGGCACGGGGAAGACGACCTCGTGCATGCGCCCGTTCACCGAGCAGCTCCTGACCTGGCGGGCGCAGGACGACGAGAAGAAGGCCGCGGGCCTGTGCCTCGAAGTCAAGGGCGACTTCTGTTACGACGTGAAGCGGATGCTGGCGGAGTGTGGTCGGGAGAACGACTACATGGAGCTCAACCTCGAGCGCGACGGCTTCGCCTGGAACCCTCTCGATGCCCCGTGGCTCGATTCGTCGAGTCTGGCGTACACGATCGCGTCGCTCCTCAACCAGCTCTACGGGCGCGGGAAAGAACCGTTCTGGCAGCAGGCGTATTCCAACCTGGCCCGGTGGATCATCATCTTCAAGCGGCTCGGGTATCCGCCGTGGGTCACCCTCCGCGACATCTACCGCTACTCCCTGGATCAGGCCGGGCTCGGGGAGGACATCAAGGCGTTCAAGGACAAGCTGGAGGAGCGGTGGAACTGTCCCGACGTGTGGGAGGTCACGGTCGACTGGCGGGTGCATCGCGAGCACGCGGGCGAGCTCGGCGAGTGGACGTGGCGCGACGTCGGCCGGGGCCGGATGTGCACGCGGCAGGACAGGCGGGCGGACATCGAGCCGGTGATCGCGGTGCTTCGCAGCGACCCCGGCGTCGAGTTCGAGGTGGAGGAGAGCTACAGCGGGATTCCGTGGGGACTCGGCCGCGAGGCGCAGAAGCATCTCAAGGTCAAGCAGTTCGCGACGCACGAGGCGGTGACGCGCTGGTACACGCAGGAGTGGCAGGGGCTCGCCGAGCAGACGCGGACGAACGTCGTGACGGGGCTCGCGGTGTTCCTGGCGGTCTTCGATCTGCCCGAGGTCGGGCGGAAGTTCGCGCCGCCGTGCCCGGAGGACGAGGAGGGGGGGACGGCGGTGGGGCTGCCGCCGTGCCTGCCCGCGCTCTCCGACCTGATGGAGTCGGGGAAGGTCCTCGCGTTTAACATGCCGGCGGGGCGGAACCCGAACCTGGCGCGCACGCTGGGGGTGATGCTCAAGCAGGCGTGGCTCTCGACGCTGCTGCTTCGGCCCGAGCGCATGAAGCAACCCTGGAACGAGGGGCGCGAGTGGCGGCCGGTCCTTTTCGTCTGCGACGAGTACCAGCAGTTCGTCACCGTCGGCGAGAGCGACCCGTCGGGCGACGAGAAGGCGTTCGCGCTGACGCGCCAGAGCAAGTGCATCGCGCTCCTCGCGACGCAGTCGATCTCGTCGCTCCGCTCCGCTCTCGGGACCGGCGAGGCGTGGCGGACGCTGCTGCAGACGCTGCGCTCGCGCATCTTCCTTCCCCTCGGCGACGACGCGTCGGCGAAGACCGCGTCCGATCTGTGCGGGCAGGTCACGCGCATGAAGGCCTCCTACTCGGTCAGCGAGAACACGTCGCGGGCCGGCGTCAGCTGGCTCTCGGGGCGGACGGGCGGCGGCGGGTCGTCGGCGGGCCTCTCCAAGAGCTACCAGGAGCGCCGCGAGGCGCTGTTCACGCCCCGCGACTTCCTCGTGATGGGGAACTACCAGGCGATCGTGCAGCTCTTCGACGGCAAGTCGGTCGGCGACGCGGTGCGTTGCTTCCTCATGCCCGATTACGTCGTGAAGAAGCTCGGCCGGCGCATCCCGTGGTTCCGCGCCAAGGAGAGGGGGTTGTTCTGATGGTCGAGGTGCAGGTGAGCCTGGGCGAGGTCGCGGAGTTCCTCTCCGACGTCAGGCAGTTCGTGGACGACGAGACGGTCTCCGAGATCATGGTCAACGGCCCGGGCCGCCTGTTCGTGGTCCGCCGCGGGCGTCTCGAACGGGTCGCGGTCCCCGAGGGCAGCCTCACCCGCGCCGACCTCGACGCGGCGACCAACTGCATCACGCGGGGGTCGGGCTTCGACCTGCGGGCGACGCCGGTGGTCGACGCCCGGCTCAGCGACGGTTCGCGGGTCGCGATCGTGGCGCCGCCGGCGTCGCCGTC
Organism: Vicinamibacterales bacterium; assembly: GCA_965204675.1. Taxonomy (GTDB): domain Bacteria; phylum Acidobacteriota; class Vicinamibacteria; order Vicinamibacterales; family UBA8438; genus JAJEEA01. The sequence goes on along the minus strand of OZ242003.1, from coordinate 634,273 downwards.
ACTCGCCGTCACGATCCGGCGCTTCCGCAAGTGCATGTGGACGGCGGAGGAGCTCGTCGGGATCGGCTCGCTTCCGCCGCCGGTTCTCGAGGCGATCAGGGACACGGTGCTGAACGGCGGGAACGTGCTGATCGCGGGCGGGACCGACTCGGGCAAGACGTCGCTGCTGAACGCGTGCGTGGGGCTGCTGCCCGAGGAGGACCGCATCGTGGTCATCGAGGACACGATGGAGATCCAGCTCGAGCACGCCAACGCCCTTCGCCTTGTGGAGGGCCGGGCCGGCGGCGGGGAGAAGTCGAAGGTCACGATTCGGGACCTGGTCCGCGCCACGCTGCGGCACCGCCCGGATCACATCGTTCTCGGAGAGATCCGGGGGGCGGAGGCGGCCGACGTGCTGCAGGCGCTGGTGACGGGGCACGGAGGATCCCTCAGCACGATCCACGCCTCGACGTGCGAGGGGGCGCTGAACCGGCTCGCGACGTGCGCCCTGCAGGCCGGCGACGGGCTTCCCTGGGAGGCGCTGTGCCGTTCGGTCGCCGCCGCGTTCCAGCTCGTGGTCCGGCAGGCGAGGGTGGACGGCGAGCGTGGCGTCCGCGAGGCGGTCGCCGTCCTCGGCTACGACGCCGGCACCGGCGGATGGATGACGAGGACGGTCTGGGAGGAGCCGGCGGAGGCCGAGGCCGTGCCGGCGGCCCCGGGTTGGCGGCGCGTGGTGGGCGTTCCCGGGCTGCTGGTCATGCCGGCGGAGCCCGTCACGGTGGTCGACCTGCTGCGCTCGCTGGGCGATACGCGCCGCAGCCCGGCGACTCGGCGCCTGTGGCGCCGGCGGGTCCGGGGCCGGCGGCTCCGCGCGAGGGAGGCGGCATGAGCGTCGTCCAGCGCCAGGCCGCGGTGCCGGTGGATGCGGCGGCCGCGCTCGCGGAGGCGGAGGAGATCGCGCGCCGCCGGCGCGAGGAGGACGAGCGAGGGGTCGCCGGTTCCGCGTCCGGCGGCGCCGCCGGGGAGGACGAGCGCGCGGCGGCCGATCCGGGTCGGGGCGGTTCCAGCGCGGGGGGCGGAACGGCCGCGGCGCCCCCGAGAGATCCCAGCCGGGCGGCGGCGGCGATCCGGGAGCTGCTGAGCGTTCGCGGCGTGGGCGATCAGGCCATCGCCGATCTCGTGCTGCAGCAGCTCGCCGTCGCCGGGGTGAACACCGAGCGCCTCCTTGAGGAGATCCGTTCCGCACGGGACAGCGATCGCGTGTCGGTCGCGGCCGAGGCCCTGGCCGGACAGCTCAGGGACGTCATCGAGCAGGTGCAGCGGACCGCGGGCGCGTCGGGTGCGGCGGTCGAGGTCCGCCTCAAGGAGATGGAGTCGCTCGCCTACCTGTTGATCCAGACGGCGCTATCGGCGCAGTCCGTCCTGGAGTTGGCGGAGCGGTCCGGCGGGCGGATCGGCACCCGCCTCCACGACATCGTGCGGGCGGCCGAGGAGTTCCTGACGTCGGTCGGCGCGGCGCACGCCGAGATCCTCGCGGCGCAGAAGGAGGCGGGCAAGTGGGTCGCCTACGCGTCGACGGTCGGCCGCGGGCTTTGGTGGTGGGCGCTCGTCGGCGGGTTCGCGGGCGGGGTGATCGGGGTGTTCGTGTCGCTCGTGTTCGCGTGGAGGGGCTGATGGAGCTGTCCGAGGCCGGCACCGCGCGGCAGCAGGCTCACGGTGGGCCGGCGCCGACGGGCGGCACCGCGCACGGCTCCTCGTCACCGGGCGGGGAGCCGCCCCGGGAGGAGTCGCGGTCGCGGCGCGAAGGCGGCGCGCGTGGCGCGGAGGCCGGGGACGGCGGGGTGCCGGAGGCCGGGGACGGGCGCACCGGGCGAAGCGGGGGAGACGGCGAGAGCCTCGCCAGGCGGCTCGCGGGTTCGGGAGATCGCACCGAGCAGGTCGTCTGCACGTACATCGTCGAGTGCTTCGAAGCGGCGGTGACGAAGGCCGTCCAGCAGTTCGACAAGCGGCTGGCGGGCTACGAAGGCCGGGCCGCGGGTCCGGACGTGTCGCGTGCGGTCGCCGAGGAGCTCGAAGAGGCCCGGGAGGCGTTCCGGCGGGATGTTGGCGCCGTGCGCGATTCGGTGGTGGCGGAGGTTCGGGAGGCCCTCGGCGGGGAGTACCGCCTCGGTGCGGAGGCGCGGACGGATCACCGGGAGGCGGGGGAGGGCGAGGCCGATGCGCATCCGGCCGCGCGGGCGCGGGCGGAGTTCCGCCGGGATGTCGACGCGATGCGGCGCGAGGCCGTCGGTGGCGTCCATGAAGCGATCGGCGGGAAGCCCGAGTTCGGCCGGCAGGCCGGCCGGATCGTGCCCCCGTTGCCTGCGGACGGCGAGGCGGATTCGGGGGACGCCCGGGCGAACGGGTTCCGGGAGGCCCGCGCGGAGTACGTCGGCACGCCGCGTGCGGTGGTCCTCGGGCACATCACGCAGGCGTCGCTGATGGTTGCGGCGGCGAAGGGCCCGGGGCCCCTCGCAAAGATGGCGGAGCTGGTGGAGCGGTCCCCGGCGCGCCAGGCGGGGCTCGAGACGGTCGGTTGCGATCCGCTGCTGGTCGAGCTCGCGGCCGAGGCCCGGGAGCGGGCGGGGGCCGGCGGCGAGGCGCCCTCCGCGCTGCGGACGCTTGCCGATGATCTCCAGGGCCGGCATCTGGCCCGGTGCCGCGAGGAACCGGCGGCCGCGGAGCGGGACGAGCGGTCGTTCGAGCCCTCGCGGGCCGCGTTGCGGTCGGGGCCGTGCGCCGTTCAGGCGGCGGCGGCCGAGCGGGGGTACGGGGCCGCCTGTCGGGTGGAGCTGGACTCGCGCCTCGCGCGGGTCCCGTCGAAGCTCCCGAGCGACGGCGATCTGGGTCGGGTCGAGCTCAGCCTGGAGGGCAGGGCGTGGCTGGATCGGATGCGCGGCCGGTCGGTGGTGCCGGAGGCCGGCGGGCCCGATCGGGCCGTGGTCCCGGGCGCGGGGCGGGGCGTGGTGCGCAGCCTCCTCGGACGGCGGGCCCAGGGCTTCGATCGCGTGCTCCAACTGGCTGGCACGAGGCGGGGGCGTGCGGCGGGCGTCGTGGCGTCGCGCCTGCTCCGTTGGGGCACCCGGGGCGGACACCGGCGGCTCAAGGCGGTGGGGATGGTGTTGGGCGGCAGCAAGCATCTGATGGCCGGGCTCGTGCATGCCGGCGCGGATCCGGTGGCCGTCGCCGCGTCGTCCTCGCCGGGTGCCGCGCGGGCGGTGGCCGCGGGCCGGTCCCGATCGATGGCGGACGGGGTGCGCGCGTCGGACCACCGGCGGCTCGTGCAGGTGGCCGAGGAGCTCGATCGGCGCGAGCGTCGGGAGGAGTTGAGTCCGGAGACGTCGGCGGCCGCGCGGCGCGCTCGCCTGGACCGCTGGTCCGTGTACCGCGCGGGCACCGCCGCGGTGCCGCGGATGCTCAAGGAGCTTCACGGCGACCGCCACCAGGCGATCACGGCGTCGGTCTCGAGGGAGAAGGACCGCGCGGTCGAGGCCCGCCGTTCGGGGGATCGGGACTTCGACCTGGTGCGGGAGCGGGTCCGCGACTCGGGCGTGCAGGTGTGGGCGCAGGCCTGGCAGGGGCGCGGCGCCCAGTCGTTCGACGGCCGGGACTGGCGCTTCGACGGGAAGCGCACGCATCCCGACGGCGTGCCGTTGCCGGGGAGTGTGGCCGACGGGGTCAAGGCGATGCTCGCGGTGTCGGGGGGGCGCGTGCGGCATGGGAGCGACGCCCGGCTCCGTGTCGGGAAGGACCTCGGGGTCGAGGTCCCGCAGGGGCTGAACGACGAGCAGCGGCAGTCGGCGCTGATCTACGGGGCGGCGAAGGCGATCGTCGTGAGCCGGAACCCGACGATGGTCGCGGGCCACCGGGAGTCGGTCGTGCTGTCGGGGATGCTGGCCTCGAAGATGGCGCAGCAGCTCGATGCGACCTACGAGCCCCCCGGCGAGGCGCGCGCCGTCGACTCGTCGGGCGTGAGCGACGAGCTGCTGCGCAGGGGCAACGCGTTGGTCCAGGACGTCGGCGCCCAGGTACGCGAGCGGCTCGCGTCGGCGATGACGAAGGAGGAGCTGGAGCGGCACAAGGAGGTCGATCACCAGGTCGACTTCGTCGCCCGGCACAGCTACGGGGAGCGGCCGCAGCGCGCGCTTCGGGAGGAAGCGGCGCCGGGGCCGGAGCGGTCGGCGGGCGGCGCCGCGCGGGAGGCGGTCGAGTTGGGCCGGGGAAGGGGGTAGGTGATGGGGATGTGCATGATTCGGAGGGCGGCGCTCGCGGTCGGGTTGGCGGTGGGGGCCCTGGCGCTGCCGGGGCCGCCGGCCGGCGTGGCCGGAGCCCAGGGCCCGTCGCTCGACTGCGACGTGCCGTTCCCCACCGGGGCGAGGGGCACGGTCGCCACGCGTCATGACTGCTGGCTCGAGGAGCCCGGCGGGTCGGTCCCGGTGCCGTGGCCGGGACCCGGGTCGTTCGCGCCGGGCTCGGTCGTGACGGTGTACAGCCTCCGGTGGGACTCCGCCGGCAATGTCCGGCTGTACTGCTCGGCGGAGAGCTCGCGGGGTGCGGACTACGACAGGTGGTTCGTCGCGGCGGCCGTGCGTGGCGGGACCGAGCTGGAGCAGGCGTCGTACGGCGTCCGGGGGGCGAGCGTTCCCGGCGGAGATCGCGTGGTCTCGTCGTTCGTGGGCGGCCGGTCCGGCCGCGTCCAGTGGGAACGCGGCTCGCGGTACGACGCGGCGGCGCGGCGCTGGGTGTCGGATCCGTGGCGGGTCGACAGGTCTGCGCCGGTGCCGCCGGAACCGGCGTTCATGCGGTCCCGGGATGCGGAGGAGGCCGAGGCGCCGGCCGACCCTTCGCGCTCGAGGAGGCCGGCGTTGCACGCGGGGTATACGTGCCCGGAGTTCGGGTTGATGCCGCGGCAGCTCGGGGATCGGGTCGACGACGCGCCTCGAGATTCCGAGGATCCGTTCCGCTGCCTCGATCCGCCTTCTGGCCCGGGTGAGATTTTCGCCGGCGACGTGTTCAACGTGCAGGCCCAGTACCTGCCGGGCCGCGGCCGGTTCGGGGACGGTGCCGACGACGACGATGAAGATGAAGACGTCGGGGACGGCGGCCAGGGCGGCGATCGGGGCGGCAACCAGGGCCGGGGCGGCAATCCGGGCCAGGGAGGCCGGGGCGGCCATCAGGGAGGCCGGCCGGGTCAGGGCGGCAGCCGGGGCGGCCATCAGGGGCAGGGGGGCGGCGGCGGCGAGCAGGGCGGCGGTGTTCCCACGGGGCCGGACTGCGGGGGCGAGAACAACGCGGTCTGCGAGGACCCCGAGGACAACGAGGACGAGGAGGACGAAGAGGAGGAGAGCCAGGAGACCGAGACCCCGGAGGAGGGTGAGGGTCGGGTCGCGACGCCGCCGGAGAGCGATTCGGGCGAGGCTCTCGGGAGCGGCCGGCGCCTGGCCGAGGCACCGGTGGTGGCTGCGTTCAGCTCGGGGATGGCGTGCGTGGAGCGCGAGAGCCTGGTTCTCGCGCGTCACGAGCGTCAGACGTGGGTGGACACGAGCCACACGGTGTACGACCCGGTGTGCCACGCGCCCCCGGGCCTGCGGCCACGGTCCTGCGACACGGACGGTTTCGACCCTTCGGGCCAGCGCCTCGTGGCGGACGGCCACTGGGACACGTGGTGGGAGCACGTCTGGGAGGCGAACCCGGCCGAGACGGACGCCCATCTGCCCTGGGCGCGGATCTTCTGGCATGACGGCGGGGGGCGCGCGGGCTTCGAGTCCGGCGGGGTACTCGTCGGCGACGACGGGAGCGCGGCGTGCCTGGTGGCGCAGGGGTTCGTCCGGAATCCGGGTCTCCCCGGCGTGGTCCCGGCGGTGGCTTCGCGCCTGGCGGGCGCGTGGACCGACTACGCGGGAGGGACGGTGTCGGTCCGGTGCCCGAAGGAGGACGGCTCCACGGGCTTCACCTCCCCGCCGGCCGGGAGTCCCGCGGCGGGGTTCGACGTGCTCGTGTCCCTCGATTTCGGGCCGGCGATCCATGACGAGGCAGCCAGGGAGGCGTACACGCTGGCGGAGTACCGGGCGTCGCGTCCGTGCGGCGACTGGCCCGCCGACGTGGCCGATCCGCCGGTGCCGGGCGTGGATTGCGGTGTTCCTCTCGCGGTGTCGGCCGCGAGGCGGGCGCGGCTGGGTGCGTTCGAGCGTTCGGTCCGCACGTCGGCGGGCACGGGGCGGATCACGGGGTTCTGGGTCGATGCCCCGGCCGCCATGATGGCGCACTCGTGGGACGTCCGCCGGGCGTCGGAGCTGGCCGGGCGGCTGGCGCTCGATACGCCCTGGGACGGGGGTTCCGACGTCGGCGGCGGGACGGCGAGCGAGGCGCGGGTCTTCGGGCCGCCGGTGTCGCCGTGGGCCGACTGCGGCCGGCGCGACTTCCTGATGGGGACCGGCGTCGATTCCCTCTGGGGCGCGTGGGTCGAGCGGGCGGGCGCACGGCGCGGCGGCGAGGTCGCGGCCGCGGTCGCGTTGCTGGGCCTCGCCGGGGGCTTCGATCCGCGCACGACGGTGTCGTGCACGCCCGGGGGCGAGTGCACGCACGTGCCCGGGGCGTTCGACGCCCATCATCTCGTCATCGAGCAGGAGGCGCGCAGGCTGCGTGATGCCCGGGCGGCAGATCTGGATCGCGTCTGCGGCATCGGGGATCGGGTGTCGCCACCGGGTCCCTGACTCTCCCTGGAGTCACAGCCATGGACAGGCAGCGGGAGAACAGCGAGCGGCGCCGGCGGTTCGGCAGGCGGATCACGGTTCGCGTGGAGAAGGAGCTCCACAACCGCGTCGAGGGTCTCGCCCGGGATTCGGGCGTGCCGGTGTCGGAGGTGTACCGAGATGCGTTGCGCCGCGGCGTCGAGAACCTGGTTCGGGAGTGGTGCGCGCATTCGTCGGGTCGTCCGATGGCCGGCGGGTGAAGCGCCTCCCGTAGGCGGGGCGCGGAGGAGGAAGGGATGTTCAGACTGGTCGCGTCGGTGTTCCTGGTCGTCTCGGTGTCGGCGGGTGGCGGGTTCGCGCAGGAGGCGGACCGGCCGGCCCCTCTCCCGCCGGGGTCCTCCGTTCCGGCGGATCTCCATTTCCCGCCGGGGCTCATCGACTGGGCCGAGCTCTACGCGAATCCGGTTCTCGAGGTCGAGCCGGTCGGGTTCGGCACGGTCGCTTTCGAGAGGCGGTCGTTCGAGCGGTCGGTGGCGTCGTTCGTCCTGATCGCGGCGTCGGCGTTCGGGGTCTATTCGGGCCTGCGGGCCGGGGCCGGCGGGGACGGATGGACGAGGGCGATCGTCGTGGCCGGGCCCTCGGCGATCGGGGTGACGGCGGGCGTCCAGGGATTCACCCGCTGGTCCAAGGTTCGCGCGGTGCGGCGCGTGGGGTGGTGACGGTGGCCAGCGGAAGGCGCTCCGGGATTCTGGCGTCGGGGTTGCGCCGCCTCGCGGTGCTGGCGGTGGGCGGGGCGCTGATTCTCCTCGCCGTCGGGACCCGGCCGCAGTGGGAGCGGGCGACCGGGCGCATCGTGCCGCGGCCGGCCGGCGGGCGGCCCCGCCTCGTCGAGCTCGTGCGCCCGCGGGCGTGGCTCACGGTGACCGGGTGGACGGACGGGGAGGGCCGGTTCCTCCTGTTCGCGGCGCAGGTGGGCGCGGAGCACACGCTGCGCGTGGAGCGGTCGGGGTGCGAGCCGGCCGTGGTGGCCGGCGTGCGGTTCGAGCGGGGCGCGGACGCGCTCGTGCGGGTTCCTCCCTGCTAGGGGGTTGGCCATGTTGTCGCCTGTGCGGAGTTGGCTCGGCGTGGTCGGGGTCGTGAGGTTCGGGTGGGCGCTCTTGCCCATGCTGCTCGTGTCGGGGCTCGTTCTCGTGTTCTCGTCGCGGTCCTGCGCGAGGGCGATCCGGTCGTTCGATCCGTTGATCGACGCCCCGAACGGCGTGGGGCGCTCGCTGTCGGTCTACGAGCCGAGCCGGATGGAGGTGGTGGAGAGGGCCATCGATCTCCTCGCGCTGGGGCCTCGGGACACGCTGATCGACATCGGGTCCGGTGACGGGCGGTTCGTGGTCGCGGCGGCGCGGGCCGGGGCTTCCGCGATCGGGATCGAGCGCCAGGGGCGGCTGGTGGAGCGGTCGCGCGACAACGCGCGGATGGCGGGGGTCGTCGGCCGCGCCGAGTTCGTCCATGCCGACGCGATGACGCTCCCTTCGGTCGTGGCGGGGGCGACGGTCGTGACGATGTTCCTGACGCCGGCCGGGTTCGAGGTCCTGGTCCCGTGGCTCGAGGACGTTCTCCGTCCGGGGGCTCGCGTGGTTTCGCACACGTGGCCGATCCCGGGGTGGCGCCCGAGCCGCGTGGTCATGGTCGACGACGACGCGGGCGGTGCGTGGCCCATCCATGTCTACCGGTTTCCGGCTGTCGATCCGTACGTGCGGCGCGCCCACGGAGGGTAGGGGGTGGCTACGCTGGTCATCGTCGAGTCGCCGGCGAAGTGCAGGACGATTCAGCGCTACCTCGGGCGGCAGTACGTCGTGAGAGCGAGTCTCGGACACGTGCGCGATCTCCCGGTGTCCGGGGGCGGAAGGGGCCGCGGCGCACGCACGGGCCTCGGCCTCGATCCGGACGCTGACTGGAAGGCCAGGTGGGAGGTCCGTTCGGAGCGCCGGGAGGTCCTCGCCGGGCTCCGCCGGCTCGCGGGACGGACGGCCAAGGTGGTGCTGGCCACGGATCGTGACCGCGAGGGAGAGGCCATCGCCTGGCACCTGCAGCAGGTGCTCGGGGGGAGGGCGGCGCGGTTCGTCCGGGTGACGTTCAACGAGATCACCGAGCGGGCGATCCGGGATGCCTTCAGCCTCCCGCGGCGGCTCGACATGGCCTTGGTTCACGCGCAGCTGACCCGGCGCTTCGTCGATCGTCTGGTCGGCTGGCAGGTCTCTCCGGCGTTGCTCCGGGCCCTCGGGGACGCGCGCTCGGCCGGGCGCGTCCAGTCGGTCGCGCTCCGCCTCGTGGTCGAGCGGGAGCGCGCGATCTCGGCGTTCGAGCCGCGGCCGTACTGGGAGGTGGTTGCGACGCTGGAGGGTTCGGCGGGATCGGTGGCGTTTCCGATCGCGGACGCCGCCGACGCGAAGTCGGCCGACCCCCATCGTTTCGAGACCGAGGAGGCTGCGCGCGAGGCGGCCGGGGAGCTTCGTGCGGCGGGCGCCGCGCACGTGGTTTCCGTGAGGTCCGCGCCGGCGGTGCGGCGCGCGTTGCCGCCGTTCACGACGTCGTCGCTGCAGCAGGCGGCGAGCGCCCGGCTGAAGCTGGGCGTGGCGCGCACGATGGAGCTCGCGCAGGGGCTCTACGAGGCGGGCGCGATCACCTACATGCGCACGGACGCGGTGACGTTGTCGGCGGACGCCGAGGCGGGGTTGCGTGCCCGCATCCGGCTGGTGCACGGGGACGAGTACGTGGCCGATCCGCCGAACGTGTTCAAGGCGGCCGGCGACGCGCAGGAGGCCCACGAGGCCATTCGGCCGACGGTGTTCGATCCGGCGCGCCGGCCGGCGCTCGACGGGGACGCGGCCCGCCTGTACGACCTGATCTGCCGGCGGGCGCTCCAGAGCCAGATGGCGCCGGCGCGGATCCGGAAGGACCGCGTCGAGGCCCGCGCCGAGCGGTGGCGCTTGGCCCTGTCGGGCGTGGTGGTGGCCTTCGCGGGGTTCGAGGCGGTGTGGCCGCCCGACCGCGAGGACGACCGGGTTCCCCTCCTCGAAGAGGGCGCGCGGTTGCCGGTGCGCGATGTCGCGATCGTGCCGAAGCGGACCAAGGCGCCCAGGCGCTACACCCAGGCGACGCTGGTCCGCGAGCTGGAGAAGCGCGGCATCGGGCGGCCGTCGACGTACGCGCAGACGATCGACGTGCTCCTCGAGCGCGGCTACGTCGAATCGCATCGGCGCGACCTCGCCGCGACGCCGCTCGGCGACCGCGCGGTGAGCTGGCTGATGCGGCACTTCGAGGAGCTCCTGGACTACTCGTTCACGGCGGGGCTCGAGCGGCAGTTGGACGAGGTCGCGGCCGGCGGCCGCGACTGGAAGGCGGTCCTGACCGACTTCCACCGGCGGCTGCTCGACCAGGTGGAGAGAGCGTCGGCCTAGCCGCGCGGGGAGGGCAGCAGGGTGCGTGTTGTGGTCGTGGCGGTGTTGCTGGCGTTGGCGGCGGGTGGGCCTGCGGGCGCTGCAGGGCAGTCCAACTGGTGGGACGTCGGCCCGGGTCCGCTGGTCGAGAACGATTTCGTGGTCGGGTTCACGTACTCGCCGGCGTGCGTCGCGCCCGACCGTCTCGAGGCGGATCCGGACACCCGCGGGCTGTACGCGTTGTGGGCGGCGGCGGCTGAAGGCGGGGCGGTGCTGCCGGGCGGCCGCGCGTGCTCCTACGGGGTGGGGCTGCGGCTCGAGGGGGTGCACTGGGTGGCCCCCCTCGCCGCGTTCAGGGTCGCCGTCGAGGGGGCGTGGAACTGGGACGTGCGGGATTTCGCGCCGACGTCGCGCGTGTGGCGGTTCCGGCGGTACGGCGTCGATTTCGGGTTCCGCGTGGGGAGGGCGCTCGGTTCCGTGCGGCCGTGGGTCGACGCGGGCGTGGTGCTCGGGTCCGGCGCGCGGTTCGCGGTGGATCCGGGTCTCGTTCGCGTTCCGGAGCCCGTGTTCGATCCGGGCTTCCCGGCCGTGGACGAGCTGCTGTCGGTCGCGCCGCGGTTCGGGTTCGCGGCGTTGGGGGTCGCCGGCGCCGGCGTGGACGTGGGAGCGCGATACGGCGTCCGGTTCGCGGTGCGCCGCTCGTGGGCGCTCGTGGGGCCGGCCCTAGGCAGCCGCTACCTCGCCGGCGCCGATGTCGCGTGGGAGGTCGGTCCGATCGTGCGGTTCTGAGGACGCGGCATGTTAGTGGTCCCGGGGCTCGTGTCGTTGTTGCACGTCGTCGGCGTCACGGTCGAACTCGGCGATGTTCCCGAGTCTGGTGCGACAGTCACCCTGGAGGGTCGCGCCGCCCCGTCCCGGTGGGCGCCGGGCTCCGTGCTTCGGGTGGGGAACGCCATCGACCAGGTGGTGCAGGCCCATCCGCCGGGCCGGGTGTGCGGCCGGACGGTCGTGCTTGAGCTGAGGCAGGTGCCGTGAAGGCCACTGTCGGGACGGTCGTGGTGATGGGGTGCGTGGTCGGCGTGCTCGGCTGGCTCGCGGTCGAGCGTTACCGCCCACGCGGCGAGGCGGCCCTGCTGTCGGAGGCGGAGAGGCGTGAGCCGTGCGTGCTGGAGGAGGTGTCGTGCCGCGGCACGCCCGCGGGCCGCGTGCATTCGGCGGTGTTTCCGGCCGGTGAGGTCTCGGCGCACTTGAGCGCCGTCGATCTGACGGTCTCGTGTGTGGGGTCGGTCCCGGCGCCCGTGTGGGATGTCGGGCTCGCGTTCGCCGATCGAGTGGCGTCGGGTTGGTACTCAGTGTCGTGGAATTCGTTCAGCGTAGCGGCGGCGCGGCCAGCCGACTGGTCGGCCGCCGGCGGATTCCTGGAAAGTCCGGACGCGCATCCGTTCGTAGCCGCAGTGCTTTCGCCGGTGCCGTTCTCGGGGGAGGTCGTCATGGGCGCGCTCGGCGCGGACCCCCGTGTCGTGTTCAACGTGACGGGATTGGAGTTCGAGGCCTTCGCGACATTCGATTCCGAGCGCGTCCGGGCCGTCGTGGGTGCGCTCGCGGGGGCTTGCGGCGGGGGTCCCGCACCACGGGGCTGAAGTGGACTCGGCCATGGGGGAGACGTGCGCAGTCGTGCTGTCGTTCGTGCTGGTGCTGGGCTTTCTCCTGGCTGCGCACCTTGCGGTGGTGCTGGACATGGAGCGGGGCCGGCGTGGCCGGCGGCGCCGACGGCGGTGAGCCGGGCTTACCCGGACGGGTTGACTCGCTCCAGGGTGTTCCGTTTTCGCGGCGGTCGTGGAGTTCGGCGCGGGCGGCGCGGGTGTGGTGTTCGCGATCCCTCCGGAGAACAGCTCGTCGGCGGCGACGAGCGCCGAATGTCCGTTCCGGACGAGGGCGGGTTGGCCCGCGTTCGCGGGCCCGTGGGCGTGAGCCGGGTGCCGGCCGCTCTCTCTGCTCTCGGTCAGGAGGCGCTGTTCCATGAACATCGGGATGCGCACGCCGGTCGACGTCGGTGTCCGGCGCCTGGTCGATCACGAGCAGCTCGCCGTCCGCGGCCTCGATGAGCGTACCGAGGCCGGGCGGCGGCACGTGGTCGGCGACGCCCTGGAGGTGGCCCGCACCGTGGGTGTGGAGGTCGTGATCGAGGGCCGGGACGCCGGGCGCCGCCTCGAGCCGGGCGCCGTCGTGGTGGAACAGCCGCCGCCGGAGCGGTTTCGCTCGAACGCGGCGTGGGCGGCGGACCTCTTCCGAAACGTGTGCCGCGAGTACGCGGCGGACCCGCGCGAAGGGGCGAACGCGCTCGAGGCCTTGTGTGCGGGGTGGGGATTCGAGCCTCTGGAAGAACGGCGGGTGACGGATGCGCTCGGGCGGGCGGTGCGGCATGTCGAGACCGGTTACGGGCAGGCCGGCGACCCGGTGGGCCTCGAAGGGGGGGGCGCGGCTGCGCGCGGCCGGCTGCTTCGTGATCTGGGACAACCTCCGGATCGCAATCTCGGAGATCCGCGTTCGCCCTACGCCGCCGCCCGCGCGATGCTGCGAGCGGAGCTGGAGGGGTCCGGCTCGCCGATGTTGGCGGCGGTCGGCGAGAGGCCGGTCCGGCTCGATCCCGGTCCGTACGGGGAGTCGCTCGGTGGGTGCGTGGCTTGGCACCTGTCGGAGACGACGTCGCGGTTCCGCTCCTTCGATCCCGGCGAGCTGACGCGAACGTGCGAGGCGGTCCTGGTGGCCCAGGGGGCGAACGAGCTGCTCGGCCATGCCGGGTTGACGTGCACGCAGGACGCGGGCGTGGCGTTCGAGTGCAGTGATCCTGACATCAGGATGGAGCTCGAGCGTCACGGCTTGACGTGCGGCGAGCTCAGCCAGCTCGGCACGCTCGTGAGTGGTCAGGTTCTTCGCACCACGGGCCATCCCGGCGATCCGTGCCGGCCGAGGAGCAACGTGGGCGTGCCGGAGGTGGAACCGGTGGGGTTCCGCCCGCTCGACAGCCGGTGGCCCGAGGCGGTCGAGCCGATCACCGATCGCGTGCTGTCGGTGTGCGTGATGTCCGGGGTGGCGCTCACGTTGACCGATGGCGACCGGGTTCGGGTGTGTGAGGAAGGGAGGAGCGGGGCGCGCGAGGATCCGTGGCCGACGCCTCGCGGGTACTCGTCCTATTCGTGCGTGGAGCATCCGATCCCGGAGCGGTTCGAGACGCCCGAGGCGTGGGCGCGCTCGGTTCTAGAGGCGACGGCGCTCGCCGTGGTCACTCACTCCCGCCTCGCCAATCAGGTTCAGCTCGACGACCTGACGCGCACGCATTCCGCGTTGGAGCGGCCGCACCATCACATGAGCGCCGAGGGGTTGTTCGCCAACGCGACGCAGAATCTCTGCGTGCAGTTCGGCGTGTCCGCGCGTCAGGTGTCGAACTCCGCGGACGTCGTGTCCGGGCGCGGAGCGGACGCCAGCCGCTCGTTTCCGGCGCTGCGTCGGCTCGAGAGCGAGCGTGTCCCGGTGCCGCGGGAGGAGGTCGAGCGGCGGCGGATGTGGTGCGCGCTGGAGCGGTTGGAGTCGCGTCTGTCCGACGCGCTCGGGGAGATTGGGCTGCAGCGGCCGGACCGGTTGCAGGCGGACGTCCGCGAGGGGTGCGAGTCGGCGGATCGCGACTACGTCGTCGCGACGCGATTGTGCCGGGCGAGTACGCCCACCGCGATCCTGGCTGCGCTCGGAAGGCACGATCGTCCGGGTCCCGCGAGCCGCGGCAGGTCGTTGGGCGAGAGCCTGTGGGACGAGTCGCGGAAGCACCTGCTTTCCGGCGAGCCGCCTCCGGCGGAAGCGGTGGCGCAGGTCAACAGATCGATCGCGTCGTTGGCGGCGGACCGCATTCTCGAGCGCCTGGGGGTGGCGGGGGAGAGGCTCGATTTCGAGGTTCCGAGGGGCGGCGCGCGGGTACAGGCGTTCGTGAAGGGGTTGCCCGAGATCCGGGGGGTGGATGTTCTGGGCCGGGTCCGCGAGCGGGCGTCGGAGGTCGTGGACTTCATCCGCGACGACGATCGCGCGCACCGGTGGGATCGCCGGGGCGATGTGGTCCATTCCTCCGGTGGGAATCCGTGGGGTGATCTGGAGCGCTTGCGTGCGGTTTCGGTAGCACGGGCATCGGAGCGTGAAGTTCGTCCGCGGCGCGAGCTCGGGGTGGAAATGCCGCTGGCACGATAGGAGGACGTTGACGGCGCGGCTGCGGGCCGGACTACGAAGCCGGACGCTTCGTGATGGTGCCGCCGATCCCGTAGTACTCGGGCCGGGCAGCCAGGGCTGCTTCCTCCAGCTGTTGCGCGAGCAGCGGCGCGCGCTTCTCGAGGCGCTTCCGGAGGCGTCGCCGGCGGCCGCGGTACCGCGCGGCCGCGGAGATCCGGCGGGCCGGGACGTCGTCCGGGACGATCCATCGCACCGTCAGGCCGACGCGCCATTGGTCGAGGGCGGCCTGCCCGGTAGCGAGCAGCCGGTCTCCGTTCGCAGGGTCGTACAGGCGGTAGCGTTCTACGTGCTCGGGTCGCATTCGAGGGTGGATCAGTGGACGGTCCCGGCGGTGGGCCGGTGCGACACGCCCATGCGGCACATCTCGGCTTCGGGTTCGAGTCGTGGCGGGCGGTTCCGGGGGTCGGCGGCGGAGGCGTGGTCACGAAGAGGGAGAACGACGTTCTACGTGCCCGGGTCGATTCGAAGGGGTGGATCAGTGGACGGTCCCGGCGGTGGGCCAGTAGGAGACGTCCATGCGGCAGATCTCGGCTTCGGGTTCGAGGTCGTGGCGGGCGATTCCGGGGGTCGGCGGCGGAGGCGTGATCACGACGAGGGAGAACGACGTTCCGGCGGGCGGGGGGTTCGGCCGGGTGTCGATGTGGGCGGACAAGGCCAGGCGGGCCGCGACCTCGACGCTTGGCGCGTCGACCTGGATCGAGGCCACGTGATCGAGCGACAGCGTCGGTTCGCGCGGCCGCGACTCGGTTTCGAGGATGATGCGGAAGGTTGTCTTCACTCGGTCTCCTTCTGCAGAGGCTGGATTCAGAGCTTCGGGTCGCGGTCGCGCTGCCGCTGGCGCTGGTAGTGCGCCATCGCGTCGGGGCCGGGCCGTTCGGGCCAGACCAGGCCGGCTCCTGTGCTGTCGAAGATGGTCATCGTGGCGTTCCGGTAGTTCGACATCTCGATAGCGTTCGCCATCTGGGCAGGCTGGACCGGTCCGTTCTCGTGGAGGTGGGCGGCCAGGCCGGATTCGATGATCGCCCCGGCCGGGTCGGTTCGCGGGTAGGTCTCGGGGGGCAGGGGTCCGGTTCGAATGGTTTTCGTGATGCTGATGTGCTCGCCGTCGACGTCGATCTGAAGTCGTCGGTAGCGGTGGTTCTGGATCGCGTCGGCGGCGCGATCGACGAGCTCGTCGGGCTCGATGCGGTGCCGGGAGCTGATCCAGAGCCTCTCGTCCTTGACGTAGGCCGCGCGGATGTCCTCCCGGCCTTCGTGCCAGCTCCACGTGATTGCGGTTGCACGGTCCTCAGGCAGCATGTTCAGGGCGGACGCCAGGGCGGCGGGATCCTCGCGGGCGGCGGTGGCGATGTCGAACAAGTCGCGCGCCATCATCTCCTGGGTCCGCTCGAGCTTGCCTCTGAGGATCTGGGTGTTGTTGAGCACGAGCTCCGCGCGGCCGTCGACGAGGGTCTCCTTGTGGCCGATGTCGGGCCTGGGATCGATGGCGGTGATGTCGATGCTTCCGGCCGGGAAGATGACGGTGACGTGCCGTTGGCCCATGAGCTTCCTGGGCTTGCCGCCGAGCCGGTCGACGATGTTCTTCGCGTCGTCCTGGAGGAGGTCGGTGAGGGAGCCGCGGCGCGGGAAGATGACGTCGACGTCCGTGCTCGCTCGATGGTGCCAGCGCGCCGCGAGGATGGTGCCGCCGCCGAGGTGGGGCGGGATGGGGGCCTCGTAGTCGGCGTGCGGTTCGACTTGGTGGAGCACGTCGCGCGGCGGCCCAGAGATCGGCGGCGGGTTGCGGAAGCGTCAGCTCGTTCATGGGGAGGCTCGGGCGAATCGGGCGAACGAGCGCACGCGCTCGGGCGTGACGCCGCCTCGCCGGTGCACCGCCCGGGCCAGCTGCCGCCAGGTGAATGCTCCCTCGAGGTGCGCGAGCACGACCTCGTCGAAGGTGGATTCGTTCAGCACCACGGTCATCGCGTCGAGTTGGCGTCCCGTCGGGTCGTCCGCGCGCATGGCGTCGTACACCTCGCGTGGCGTGGGCGGTTTGCGCCAGCCGCAGCAGTGCCGGGCTATCACGACGCCGATTGTTCGCGAGTCGGGGCCGGTCTCGGCGGGGTCGGCGCCCGGGCAGTACTTCAGGAGGGTGTCGGTCGGGGTGTATTCGTCGGGAAAGGCCTCCTGCGGGGGCAGGCGCAGGGGTGCGGTGTCGGGGCGCGGCGCCAGCGGACCGTGCGTGTCGGTCATGATCCCTTCCGGGACGGTTGTTCACGCGCGGAGCCGTGGAATCGCCACGACGGCGCCGACGATGGCTGCGGTCTGGATCAGCATTGCCCGATACATCGGGGCCTCCAGTGCGTTGAGGCCGGCGTGAAGCTTGTCGACGGTGGCGTGGTCGCCGTGCTCGGCCGCTGCCCGGACGGCGGCGGTGATGGCGTCGGCCTGTTCGGGCGTGGGCTTCGCGTCGGTTAGGCTGCGGGCGATGGCGTGGGTGTCGAGCATCGGCCCTTCTCCAAGCTTCAATTATCGCGTACGGGGGCGTGGTTCTTGTCCACGCGGTTCTCGCGGCGGACGCGGGCGATCGTGACCTCGTAGAGCTCCAGCGCGTCCGCCTGGCTGCGCCGGTGGGTGTCGTTCCAGGGGCCGAGGTGGGTGTGGTGCTCCCCGGGAGACACGATCGGGAGGGACTTCCGGAGCTCCGCGCACGCTTTCCGGGAAGCGGCGTAGCACGGATCGTTGATGAAGTCGGGGATCGTGTCGTCGGTCGACCAAGCGGCGCCGCCGACGCACCAGGCGACCGCGTCGGGACTGTCGGCGCCGCACGTGATTCCCTTCGAGGTCCGGGCGGGGGCGTGCTGGGTCCAGCCGCGGCGGATGCGGTCGCGACCGCGTTCGAGCAGGTCGAGGACGGTGGGGGTGGGGCTGGTCATTCGGCGGCCTCCGGCTTGAGGGTCTTGGCGGCGGCCAGGAGCATCCGGCCGACGCAGATGTCGGTCATGCGGCGGCCGGCGAGGCTGCGGCGGATGCGGCCGATGAGGTGCTCGGCGGCGCCGGCGGGTGCTTGGGGTTCACGGCGTGGGTGACGGTCGTGGCCGTGTGCCGGGCGACGTTGCCGCGGCCGCCGGCGACGTGGATTTCGTCCGGCCGGGTCGGGGTGGCGGACACCGCGAACAGGTGTCCGTCGATGCCGCGCGCCTGCGCGCTGCAGGTCTGCATCTCGGTTTCCTTGGGGGGTGTCGACAGAGGTCGGCGAGGCGGCATGCCGTTGTTGTGACCCGACCTCGGGATCTGGTCTCTCTGGAGCGCCGCGTCGACCTGCGCCGAGCAAAGGCGCCTGTGGATGCGCGTGCCAGCCGTCCTGCTTGGGGAGGGCAGGGGTGACCCGGCTGAGTTGGGTGGTGCGGAGGCCGCGATGGCCGGACCCGTGACGCCGAGGCGCGCCTCGCCGGGCCGATCCCACTAGCCGCGCCGAGCGCCTCGAGCGCCGGCGGGGTCTCAGTCGGGCCAGAAGTTGTCGGCCAGCTCGGTCAGGAGCTGCCGGGTGGGTTCGGCGTTCGGCCACTGATCGACATCGGCCGCCCGGGCGGCGAAGTGTCCGTCCCGGGTCGAGAAGCAGGGGACGCGGCCGGCGCAGGCCCGGTTCGGGAAGGTCGCTGTGGGTTCGCCGCCGAAGCGCTTGAACGCGATGATCGTGGCGGATGCAGTTCCGGCCTCGGGCGTCGGCCACCTCGAGGCCAGGGGCGTTCCGGCCGGGGGCTCCGGCCGATCGCCGCCGGTCGTTGCCACCGGCGCGCCCGCTTCCTCCACGGCGCCTCTCGCCGCCTCGCGGAGGTTGACGTAGTGCGGCGCCGGGTTGCGGCTGTAGCCGAACACGCGCTTGTCCTCCTCGTGCTCGTAGTCGACGATCGCCAGCATCCGGGCGAGGCTCGCCATCGCGCCCCGGAGCCCGTGCGCGGCGGCGTCCATCCGGCGGCTGATCGCTTGCGGTCTCGTCAATCCCATTCGGTGCCTCCTCGTTGGGGGTCTTCATCTTGGCCGGGCGGATCGATCGTTGGTTCCGCAGTGCCCGGGGATGCGTGGTGAGGCTGGGCCGGTGCGCACCCGGGCGTGCCCGTTGGGAGCTGGTGGCACGCCCGGGGCGCTTGGGCCTGCGGTGCGGGCGGCTGGGGTTCTACAGCCGGCGGAGGGTCGCGAGTTCCCCGTTCCGGATCTCGATGTCGATGCTGGAGTCGTCGGCGATGGCCGGGAGGATCGCGGACTCGACCAGCGTTCGGATCGCGCGGTCGGCCGCGGCGTCGCGGGACTCGAGCGTCTCGGTCACGAGGTAGGCGACCGCGCGCCGGTACTCGCGCATCTGCGTGTCGAGGCTGTCGGACTCGCCATCGTACGTCGGGCGGAAGTACGCGTCGACCAGGGCGTTCTCGAGGGCGCCGGCGTCGACGTTTCCGCCGCGGCGGACGGCGAAGGCGGGCTCGGGCTCCGATCCGGTGTCCGGCTCGGGGCTGAGGAGGGCGGCGGATGCGGGTATCCGAATCGGCTCCGGTATGGTCCGGCCCGCCCCCGTCAGGACGAGCTCGATCTCGATCGCGTCGACTTCACCCCGTGCGGCCGGCTGGCCGTTGGCTCTCTTCGCGGGCTCGCCGCCGTCGATCAGGTGTACGTTCAGAGCGGCGACTCTGGGCAGCCTGTCGTACCAGTCGTAGCCGGTCAGCCCCCGCTCGGTCTGCCAGTACCGGCCGAGGGTGCCGGTCTCGCGGGCGGCCCAGGCGAGGGTCTGCGCCTGGGCGGTGTCGAGGGCGGCGTCGTCGACGAGGATGGCGTGGGCGAGGTCGGGGTTTCGGGGCGTCGCCGCGATCTTGTCCTCGCGGGCGTTCGCGGGCGTCCAGGGGGTCAGTTGCTGGGGATCGCGCGGAAGCGGGACGCCGGCGGCGGCCGCGGCCTTGCGGGTCTCGTACGCGAGCCGCGGCGAGTGCCCGGCGGACGTGATCGTGCGGTAGATGGCGCGTTGCGCCTCGGTCACGAGTTCGCCGATGAACGGGGTCTGTACGATGGCCGTCCGGGTGGGAAGCGTCAGCTCGAGGTCCGGGCAGTCGACGACGTCGACGCCGGTCCACCAGAACCTCGTGGCCTTGGCGTCGGCGCCGGGCAGCGCGTGCACCTGCGGGAGCTCGTCGCAGCGGACCTCGAGGCCGTGGAAGTTGATCGTGGGGGCCACGTAGGGGTCGCGGTCGGCCGCGAACACGCCGATGCGGAGCCCGCGCCAGGTCAGGGTGCGTACGGCTTCGGCGAGGAAGTCGATCTGCTCGGCCTTGCGTCCGTTGACCCGGGCGGGGATCGGGTAGTGCCTCAGCGCCGCGGCGATCACGCCGGGGATCCAGTCCTTGTCGGTGGGCAGGGTCGAGAACGTGACGTCGGTGCCGTGATCGCCGTCGAAGCCCGGCTCCGCCTGGGTGACCGGGGCGCTTTCGCGGCCGATGAAGTGATCTTGGTGGAGCTCGATGGCCCATGCCCGGCGTCCCGAGACCTTGGACAGGATGCGCGGCGTCCGCCGGGCGAGCGAGAAGATCCCCATCCCGGCGGGCGATTCGACGTCCTGCAGGTCCCGGCGCCAGCCGCTCTTGCCGAACGCGAGGAGCGTCCGCGGGTCGGCGATTCCCCTGCCGTCGTCGCGGACGGTGATCCGGCCGTTGGCGCGCTCGATGTCGACGCGGGTGGCGCCCGATCGGCGCGCGTTCTGCAGGACCTCGTGGAGGGTCTGGGCGAGCGTGCCGTCGAAGAACTGCATCACCTTGCCGATCGCTTCGTCGGCGATGCGGGCGCGGATGGTCCGGGGTCTGGTTGCGTTCATCTGGTCGTGTCCTTCCCGAGGGTTCTGGCGGCGCGGCGACCGATCTGGGTCAGGGTGCGGTGAACGGTGCCCACGCCGATGTTGAGGCCGCGTGTGATGACGGCCATCGAGGCGCCCGCGCGGCGCCAGTGGAGGATGGCGGCGGTTCGCTGCGCGCGGCGCAGCGCCGCCGGGGCGGCGGATCTGGAACGGGATCGCGTTCCACTTCTGGTCACTGGGGTCTCCTCGTGCCGGTGTCGACGGCCGGGCGGGCGGTGGCGTCGTCGGCTGCACGCGGTCCGTTGGTGCGTTGGGCGACGTAGGGTCGCAGGGGGCCCCACTGCTCGAGGAACCACCCCAGCCGGCAGCCGTCGAGGGCTTGGTCGAGTGTCCATCCTCGGGCCCGGAGACTGCGGACGGCGAGCTGGTGGGCATGTTCGTCCCACGCCTCGAGGTCCTGGGGCGGGGGCGCCGATCGGCGGCGCAGCCGCCAGGCCGGGGGCATCTCGGCGACGTCGGTCCAGGGCGGGTCGTTGGGGTCGGGGCGGTCGTCGTCGTCTTCGTCCGGCCATTCGAGGTCGATCTCGTCGATGACGTAGCGGGGGTCGCTGAGCTTGTGCGACCAGTGGGCGGGCAGCCAGGTGATTCCTTCGGTGTCGTGGAGGATGAGGTACTCGCTTTCCGTGCCCGGCGGCATGAAGCGCCAGAGGCCGGCCGCGGCGTCGTCGGCGTGGGCCTGATGGTTCACGAGCTGGTAGGTGGTCAGCATGCCGTGCGTGCCGCCGTGGCGGCCGAACGAGCCGTCGCCCGCCTGGCCGACGATGGTGTAGCCCTCCGCCTCGATCTTCGCGATCTCGCGGTCGGCCGCGGCCCTGTCCCAGGGGTCGTCGGCATCGTCGTCGTCGAAGGCGTCGGGAACGTCGTTCACGAGGTAGCTGCTCCACTTGTGGGGCAGCTCGACGGTCAGCCTGACGCGCGGCGTTCCGGCGGCCGGCGTTCTGTCCCGGTTCCTTCTCATGGCGTCCTGGGCTTGCGCGGATGGCCTGTACGGTGCTTTCGCGGCCGGGTCCGGCGTCGGGGTGCGCCGGGAGCGTCGGCCGTGAGGGGCGGTGGTGGTCGCGGTGTGCGGGGGAGCGCAGGGGCTGGCCGCCCGGTGGTTCCCGCGGGCTCGGCCGAGGGCCGCGTGTTGCGGGCGCGTTGGTCGCTGGCGCTAGCGAGGGAGGGTCAGGGCAGGCGGAGAAGCGATTCGGACGATCAGGGAGTTGGCCGTCGCGAAGCCGGCGACCATCGCTGCCAGCGCGGCTCCGGCCGTCCGGACTCGCCGCCCGGTCCGTGGGTGAGCGCTCGAGGTCGACGATGGCCGTCGCGCGGCAGCGCCGGGAGGACGCGGTCGCGGCCCGTTCGCCGGCGCGTTGGGCCGCCAAGCGGCTTCCACCCCCCGGCCCTCCGGCCGGTTGCTCCGCCTAGTCGGCCTAGTCACTTCACGATGAATCGTGTACAGTGCGGCACGCGTTCGTGTTGTCTGCAACCCAATACTCGTGCTGGACGGCCCGCCATGCTCACCGAAAAGCAACTTGTGCGTCTTCGCGCCGCCGCGGCGGCGCCGGGATCGAATCGGCTCGGTCTGGCGATGTCGCTGACGGGCGTCTCACAGAAGACGGTTGCCCGGGAGGTCGGGATGTCCCAGCCGTACGTCAGCGATGTCGTTCGCGGCCGGTACCGCACCATCACCGTCGTGAACGCTCGGAAATTCGCTCGCTACTTTGGGTGCTTGCTCGAGGATCTCTTCCCGGCGGACGCCGAGTAGATCGACCGACGCGGTCGATCCGCTTGGTCGTGTCGTCGGTCCGCGTCGTCGGCATTGGGAGCAGCTCGCTCGTGTTGGATCGGCTGGTGACAGCGCCTGTGATTGGTCAGACACGAACTGCGTCGGGCCGTCGAGGTCGATTGTGCAGTAGATCGGCGCGTTCGTCCCTGGCTGCCGTGACGGCGGTTTCGACGGCGGCGCGACGAGATCCGTTAGGTTCGTCTCTCGTAGGCAGCGAGGGCAGTTCGGTCCACGGCGTCTCGCGCCCTACCACGTGGTCTCGCCGACCGTTACTTCGTCGCGGGCCGGTCCGTCGAGCCCGGTGTCGTGGGATTCGTGGGGGTGGACGTGCATCCCGACGACGTTGGTCTCGGGTGGCGTTGCCGTGAGGTCTGTCATGTGGTCCGTTCGTCGTGGCCGGCCAGGGTGTCCTCGAGGAAGAGACGGGCGTCGCGGCGTTTGGCGAACGTGGCCGAGTGGAGCCAGCCGGTGTCGGTGCGCTGTTGGACTTCCCAGCGGATCGCGGGGTCTCGTGTCCGGATGAGGCGCCACAGGCCGTCGGGGGTTCGGTACTCGCGGGGTCCGTTCTTGCCCGGGCCGTGCAGAGGGATGAGTTTCATTGGGAGCCGGGTCTGTGGTGCAGGCCAAGGGCGTTGTCGTGGGCGTGGCGGCCGGCCCCGAGGGTGGTTGGATTGCCGACAGGCTCGCCGATGCGTCGTTGCGGGCGGTGGCGGGCGATGGCGGCATAGAGGGCGCAGGCGGGCGTGAGCAGCCTGACCGGGTTGGCGTCGAGCATGAGTCCATGTTCGATTATGCCGCAATCTCACGGAGGCGCAAGGCAGTCACGAGGACGGGGGGTGGTGGAGGAGGTCGCCGGCGCCGACCGCGGCGAACCGGCGGGCGAGGGGGTCGTTCCAGGCGTCGATGCCCTTCCAGCGGTTGTGCTCGTCATGCCAAGCGGTGATGCGGCGGAGCTCGGCGACGAAGCGCTCGTCGTCGGCGCACCTGGTCGTCGTCTCGTCGCCCTCGGCGAACGCGATCACGGTGCGAGTGAACGGGTTGGCCCACTGGCCGAACCAGGGAGCGTCGCCCTCGGTGTCCATCTGGGCCCATTTGCAGTCCCGGACCGGGATGCAGAGCGTGAAGTCGTAGTCGTAGCGGCTGCCCGGGCGGTGGCGGGTGGTGCGTACGACGGCCTCGAGGTCGGTGAGGGGGCGCGTGGTGGCGCCAGCGTCGTCGGTGGCGCGGATGGTGGCGTCGGCGCCGGCGTGCTTGATGGCGGCCTCGGCCGAGGCGTAGCCGTGGCAGCGGCCGTCGGTTTCGGTGACGAGGAATCGGGTCATGGTTCGTTCAGGTCACGCGGCACGATGCGCCTCACGGCCGCGGGATACAGGAAGCGCACAGGCCGAGGATCGGCGTGGTCGTCTCCGATGAGGCTCGGCGGCGGCGTGGTCGCGGCGATGTTGGACGACGAGGTGGTCAGGCCAGGGTGAGACACGCGCCTGCAATCGCGAGGAGGCCGGCGGCCTTGGGTGCGGGTCGGTCGTCGAGGACGAGCACGGCGGCGCCGGTCCATGCGAGGAGCGTCGCGGGCGCGGCGGGGCCGAACGAGATGGTCGTGACGCCGGCGCTGGCGATGACGGCGGTGCGTGCGACTAGGCCAACAAGGTTCGAGGCCGGTGTCGCGGTGGCCGCGGCAGCGCTCACGACGAGAATGCAGATCACGCTCTCGGGCGTCGGCATGGTGCCCGCCGGCCGGTGCTGTGGAGGTTGGCGCGCGGCAGGAGGGGTGCCGGATGCGCGCGCTCAGGAAGACTGTAGCGCATCCGCCGTGGCTTCGCAAAGGCGTTCGAGGTGCGTGGCGGCGCGCTCGCGCCGTTCGGCCGCCCGCCAGGCCCCGAGCCCGCCGTCGCCGCCAGCGAGGACATTGGCTTCCGCGCGGTACCCCTGCGCTTCTGCCCGGAGGTGGGCTGCGGCGGTCGGAACCGAGCCCCGAGCCCGGCTCAAGGCGGCGTGGGCGACACGGGCGTCGCGGCGCTGGCGGCGAGCCCGGGCCTGCCGTTCGAGGTCGGCCCGGGAAGGCTTCCACATGGTCATCGGTTGTCTCCGTGTGGTGCGTGGCGGCGGGCGGTCGGACCGCGGTTCGTCTGATCCGGATGGTGGCCTCGACGCTCGTCCAGGTCCGGCGTGCTCGGAGGGGCGTTTCCGACGGCGATGTGCACGATGTCGATGTCGGCGTCGTCTACCGGGCCGAGGTCGTCCGGGACGAGCCGCGTGTTCGCGGTGAGGCCGCGGCCGGCACGCTCGTTCAGGCTCGTGAGCGTTGTCGCTCCGGCGCCGGCCGTCGCCGCGGCGGTAGTGTTCCTCGGCCGCGCGCACGAGGGCGGTGAGGGCGTGCCGGTCGTACTCGGTCGGCTGGTCGACCACGAAGACGCCGTTGTGGACGAGGTTCACCTCGCCGGCGCCGACGCGGCTGGCCGCGATCGGCGTTCCAGAGTCGGTGAGGCGGGCGGCGCCGTCGTGCGGGTGGGGCCACGGCGCTCCGCGCGTTCGAGGGTCTCGAGACGCTGGTCGATCTTTGCGACGCCGGCTTCGACAGTCCGCAGGCGTTCGTCGATCCGCCGTTCGTGGTCGTGCTGCAAGTCGCTGCGCAGCGTGTCGATGGCCGGGGTCGTGGCGTCGAATCCGGCGTCGGCGTGTCGACGCAGGTTGGTCGTTGTTTGCCCCATCAGGTTGGTGTCCAACGTAGCACGGATGCCCGGGTGGGGCTCGATGCACACGAGCGTGTAGCCGCTGCAGCGCGGGTCGTCTGGCGGATGCTCGTGGCGGCGCTGTTCGGTGACGTAGGACTCGAGCGACTTGAGCTTCCGGACGGCGGCGCGCCGCGTCGTGAACCGGCCGTGCTCCCCGGTCAAGCATCGTGCGGTGGCGCCGTGCGGATCGGGCAGGATGGTGTACTCGTTCACGTAGTGCAGTTCGTGGATGTCGCCGCGCGCGTCGACGCGGACGGGCTTCCATCTGGAGTCGGGCGAGCTGGCGTCCCGTGCGCATGCCCACGCCGTCTCGAGCGTCGCGTGGCGGTGGGTGCATGCAGCCAGACGGGTGTCGGCATGCAGGGGGATCGCCGCGTAGTACGTCCTGCTGCGCGGGTTCATCGGGATGGCCTCCCCGGGGGGAGCAAGTCGTCGTCGGCCGTGTCCCCGAGGTGTTGCGCCAGTGGTTCGGCGATGCGCTGGAACTCCGCGAGAAGCTCCTGGTCGTCGCTGGACATCGGTGACCTGCAGGTTCCGCTTGTAGTAACAGAGGATGGTCCGGGCAAGGGACTCGACCCGCTGCCCGACCAGGGTGCGTCGGTTTCGGTGTCGCCGATCGCGGGGTTCGCGGTGGTCTTCATCGTCGGCGGGCCGCTGGCGCTCGCGTTGAGAAGGGGTGTCGAGCGGGCCCCTGTCCGCCGTGGCGGCGGCGGTGTGCGCGCGCAGCTCTCCTGCGGCGACGCGGATCTGGATAGAACGGAGGGCGAGGAGGGAGCGGCCGTCAGCCGCGGTCGTTCGGGGATCCGGCGGCGACCGCGGCGTCGTGGAGGCTCCGCCAGGGCATGTAGTCGTCGGCGGCCTGGAACCAGGCCGACGCCTCCTGCTCGCCGGACGGGCCGACGTTGACCATCTGGAGGCCGCCGCAGTTGCGGCAGCGGCGCAGCTCGGCGTAGTGCCGGTGCGCACCTGGGATCGGGGGGTTCCTCAGCGGTCCGCGGAAGGGCCGTTGCCCGAGGACGGTGCTCCGGCCGTGATCGCAGTTGTGGAATTGCGGCTCGGCGTAGCTGGCCACCACCATGATGACGCGCTGCGCGTACTGGTTCGTCCACTGCGTCGCCGAGAGTGGCAGCGCAGGCTGGAAGCCGTGGAGCATCGCTATCTGCGCGAGCTCGTCGTGGCTGGGTTGGCGGCGCAGGGTGTCGAGGTACTGCGCCTGGTTGTCGTAGATCTGCTGCAGCGACAGGTTGTCGGTGGCGAAGGGGGTCCTCGGAATCACGCAGATCATGGTCGTTGGGGCGACCTCGGGTTCACGGGGGTGCGTCATTCGGTGCGTCTCGTGGTGGCGGCCCCCATCACGGCGTCGGCCGTGATGGTGAAGTTCTGGTACCGCTGGCCGTCGCTCGCGCGGGTCTTCATCTCCAGCACGCCCATGAGATGCACGCGGTTGCCCTTGGAGCACTTCGCGAGCGCCGCGGCCTCCCCGCGGAAGGCGACGACGTCGAGGAAGAGGGTCTCCTCGGAGCCGCCGTCGTTCCTGGCGGGTGTGAGGTTCGCGGCGATGCGCGCCCGGATGTAGGGGTGGCCGCGCGCGGACGTCTTGGCCTCCGGGTCCCGGGTCAGCCGCCCGGTGATGGCCAGTTGCGCGTTCGGCGTGAATTGGCGCGGCTTCTGGCCGTTCGCCTCGGCCGTGCCAGTGGTGGTGGTTTCCGCGTCGGGCATACAGACTCCTTTCGTAGTAACGGTTCCAAGCGACCATGTCGGAAGATTGGCCCAGGTCGGCAGACCTTTCGGAACACTCCGCTTCCGGGCCCGTTTCCTATCCTGACCACCTTTGTCGTGGGTCCTTGCCATTCTAGCCAACCCTTTGTCCGACATGACCCTGTCCAGGCTGCTCAAGGAACAAAGTGCGCGGTCGGTGTCGCACGGCTTCCGGTCCAGCTTTCGTGACCGGGCGTCCGAGGAGACGGCGTTGGCCTGCAGAACGATTCATCCGGTCGGGCGATGTGGCCTAGGGCGGTACGAGGGGCCGTTGTGGGGCGGTGTCAGGGGCGTCGGGGAGCGGGATCGGCCTCGGGGGCGCCGCAGGGCTTGTCGATGGCGGGGCCGTAGGCGTCGGAGGCGTGTTCGAGATTGACGAGAGCCGCGGCGCGGCAGTGCTTGCAGAATGCGGCCGCCGCGGTGCTGGGGGCGTACGGGCGGCGTTTCCAGCGGGTGAGGCTGTGACCGAGGCGGGAGGCTGCCGCGCGCCCGCGCTTGAGCGCCCCCTGCAGCTCGTTGTACTCGTCGCGTGGGGGCCCGTTCTGTCGGGCGCGCTCGATCGCCTTCAGGGCGGCGGCCTCGACGGCGCGCGCCCCGCGCTTGACCCTCATGAGCCGCCTCCGGGATCGAGCAAGTCTGCGGCCCGGTCGCGGCGCTTGGCCGCGGCCCACGCGCCGCGGCCGCCGTCGATGCCCTTCGAGGAGAGCCTGGCGGCCTCGGCTCGGTACGCGCCGGCTTCCGCGCGGAGCGCGGCGGCCGCGGCCGTCGCGGATCCCCGTGCTCGGCGGAGCGCGCCGGCGGCGACCGTCTCGTCGCGTCGCCGCTGGCGCGCTTCCGCTCGTGCCCACCGCTCAAGGTCGGCCGGGCTGGGTCGTGCCATTCTCGTCATGTCTTCTCCGGTGCCGCCGGGCGGCGGCCACGAGCTCTCTCCAGGGATTGGGTTTCGGGATTGCGCAGAGGCGGTTGAGGTGGACCCAGATTCCGCACCAGTAGCCGAACATCACGAACTTGTAGCGGGCGAGGGCGTCCCAGGCGTGGCGCTCGGCGGCGTCGCGCTCGTCTGCGAGTCCGTTCTGGCTGGCGTGCCGGTGCTGGGGGTCCTGGCGTATCGGAGGCGGGGGTGCGTGGCGGGTGGTCATCTGCGAATCGCCGCGGTGGAGCCAGGCGTTCGGCTTCGGCGACGGCTCCGTGCATGCGGCAACGTCCCGGGACCCTCAACGGTCTGTTGCGGGGAGTCATCCGGCGTCAGTCGTCCTGCCTTGTGCCGGTGTCGGAGGCGTCTTGCGGGTCCAGCAGCCCGAGCGTGTCGTTCGGGTCCATCTCCCGCCAGTGGTGCTCGCAGTGGGCGTGAAGCCGGTCGTCGTTGTCCACGTAGAAGTGCGTGGCGGGCCGGCCGCACCGGCGGTCTCCGGCCGGCGTCTCGCAGTCCAGGCGCCGGCCCAGGCCGGCCTTCAGTGCGGCGTCGGCCATCACGTTCCGGCCCGCCGGTTCGAGCGCCCTCTCGATCCACGCCCGTTCGTCGGGCGTCAGGATCGTCAGTTCGTTGGTACGTCCGAGCTCCATCGGTGCCTCCTTGGTGCGGTCGTCGGGGCCGGTCCCCGCGGGCGCCGGCTCACGCGGCCGTTCCTTCTGCGGTAGTGGTCGCCGTCGAGTGAAGGTTCGGTTGGCGGGTCGCCCGGGCGTCGGCGGTTCGAGACCGGGCGGTCATCTGCGGTCGCCCGCGGTCGCCCGCGTTAGAGGAGGCGTTCGGCTTCGGCGAGGTCCTCGGTCTCGATCTGCCGGCGTCCGTCCAGCGCCGCGACGGTCTGGGCGACGGCCCGGACGCGGCGGCTCGTCGTGTCGTACGCCGCCCGGCTGCCGATGAGATGCGGCGGGGCGCCCTTGAGGATCGCCGCCGCCCGGGCGACCCGTTCCCGGCCGGCTTGCAGCCGTTCCGGGGGCATCGTGCTGTCGGTGGGCATGCCGCCGGTGATCTCGATGTCGCAGAGGTCGAGCAGGCTCGCGGCGTGGTGCCGCCGGGTGTCGAGCTCGTCGCGGCGCGTCGTCACCATGAGGCGGAAGCGGGCCGGCATGCGGATCGTGTGCTCGACCGGGGTGTAGCGATAGATGACGGTCTGGCCGTCCTCCGCCACGGCGACGAGGGCGTCGGCCGCGTCGCGGTCGAACTCGGTCGGCTGGTCGATGACGAGGACGCCGTTGTGCGCGAGGTTGACCTCGCCGGGGCGGCCGCTGCCGGCGACGGCGCCGCGCGAGGCGGTGTAGTGCGGGACCCGGAGCGGGGGCTCCGTGATCCGCGCGGTCCACGGCGCCATGAGGCCCGCGACGCCGTGGAGCTTGGTCGTCTCGCGCGCCGCCTCGCCGGCGAGGTCGGGCAGGAGGGCCTGCGCGATGCGGCCGTACTGCGGGAGGGAGTGTCCGTCAGGGCCGATGACGTGGATGTTGTGCCAGCCGGCGCACGCGATCTCGATCGCGCGCAGGTCGTCCTCGCCGATGCGCCATGTTCCGGGAGCGCGTCGCTTCACCGCTACCGTCCGGTGCGGGAGCGGCTCGCCGTCCCGGTCGCCGGTGAGCATGGCCACGAGCTCCTCGAGCGTCATGGCGCCTGTCGTCTCACGGCACTCGGCGCAGGCGGCCGCGGTCTGGTCCTCGGCGACGATCAGCCGGAGGCCGCGGGCCTGCACGGCGTGGGCGATGGCGGTCGTGCCACCGGCGCCGATGCACCGCACGCCGACGCTCTCGATCGGGGCGTAGGGGTCGAGGCCGCCGACCGCCACGATGCCGGCGATTCGGTCCACGGCGAGCTTGCCGGTCATGCCGAGCAGGGCCAGCGCGATCGGCAAGTCGAGCGTGCCGGAGTACCGGCCGGTGTCCAGGGGCGGGTCTCCGGCGCTGGCGGGCTCGAGGCGCACGTCGGCGCCGACGTCGCCGATGCCGAGCCGCTTCAGCGCAGCGCTGACGGTCCCGCCTACGTGCTGGGCGACGGTCTCGCGGACGCCGGCGATGTGGATTCGCCGGGTGGGATTCGGGGTAGCGGACACCGCGAACAGGTGTCCGTCGATCCCGCGCGTGTACGCACCGTGGATCTGCATCTTGATCTCCTCGGGGTGCCGGCAGGGCCGGCGGGGCGATATGCTGTTGTTCAAGGGTGTGGCGGTCGCGAAGGGGCCCGTCGTGGGGGGCGGCGACTATGCCGCGGTGAAGGCGGTGGACCGGGAGTTGGGGTCCGGTTCATCGCGGCGGGGGCGTGCTGACGAGCGTTGCTGCGCTGGTGGCAGCGGCGGGCTGGGATGGTGTTCGTGATCTCGCCGAGCGCGCGTGCGACGGTGCGCGAGGAGGAGGAAGGATGGGAGAGCGGCGCGTCGGCATCCAGGAACTCGAGGGGAACCTGAGCGCCTGCCTGGAAGAGGTCAGGAGCGGAACGACCCTCCTCCTGACCGACGGAGGACATCGGGTGGCCCGCCTCGTCCCGGAGCCCGGAGCCAGCGAGCCGAAGGACGGCCCGGCAATAGCCTGGAGCGGGCGGCGGCTGCGGAAGACGAAGCCGAAGGCACGCTTGCGAGGCGGAGGCAGCATGACCGACATCGTCAGGGAAAACCGCAGGTGAAGCTGCTCTACGTGGACACGAGCGCCCTGTTCAAGCGCTACGTGGAGGAGGACGAATCGGAAGCGGTCCTCGCGCGGATCGACGAGGCGCCGGCGGTTGGAACGGCGCTGATCACGCACGTGGAGGTTGCGGCCGCGCTGGCACAAGCTGTGCGGCAGGAGCGGATGGGCCGGAGCGAGGCGCGGGAGGCGGAGCGGGAGTTCCTGCGCGACTGGGACGATTTCACGAGAATAGGTGTGACGGAGACGCTGGCCGCGCAAGCCGGCCAGTTCGCTTGGCGGTACAACCTGCGAGGATACGACGCTGTCCAGCTCGCCGCGGCGGTTGCGTGGCAAGACATGACCGAGGACGCCGAAGACGAGATCGTGTTCGCCTGCTTTGACAATGAGTTGGCGCGGGCGGCCAGGGCCGAAGGCCTCGAGACGTGGCCGGAATAGGCGTGCAGAGCGGACAAGAGTCAAGGAAGACCATCGAGTCGTTTCGCCTACCCACCGTTCAATCGGGGTCAGCCACCCGTTCCGCCTGGTCTGGACAGGCGGTGATGTCGTCCGCCGTCGTCGCCGGGCACCGGTGCTCGGCGGCCCCTCCTGGTCATCGGCTCTCCGCTCGCTCCAGGGTCATGGTGATTCGGTTTGCCGCCGGGTGGCGGCGCATGGTGTCCTCGATGCGTCCGGCGAGGTCGACCGCGAGCTGCCGCACCTGTGGTCGGACGGTGCGGTCGTCGGCGATGGTCTTCAGTGCGTCGCGGAGCTCAGCGGGCGCCGCTTGCCTCGCCGTTCCGCTGGCGCGGATGAGTGTGTGGATCCGGCTTCCGAGCAGGTCGTCGAGGGCCAGGTCGAGCTCGAGGTGGGCGCCGAGGGCTGCGGTGGGGCCGCTCACGCTCGTGATTCCGTCCGGCATCGGCTGTCCTCCGGGGGTGGCGCAACGGGCGCTGGAGGTGCCCGCGGGGGTTGTCGGCTTGGTTGCACGAGGTCGAAGGCGCCGCTGCACTGCTCCTGCCAGGTTCCGTTGAGCAGCCAGCCCTCGGGCCGGTGGGTGTGCCCACGCGCGCGTCCAGACGGGGATGGCCTGGGGCGGGATGGGCCGGGATGCTTGCACGAGCAGCTCGTATCCGTTCGCGGCGTCGCTCATCGACCCGTCCAGTCGCGCACCATCGCGCCGGGCCCGTCCGAGGTTCCGCCGGTTTCCTCGATGCAGCCGGCGCAGACGAGGACGCCCGCGGGGGAGTACGGGACGTAGCCGGCCTCCACGAGCAGCATGGTTCCGCATTCGACGCATCGCGAGCCGCTGATGGCGGCGCGCTCGTCCTCGTCGTCGACGCCGGCCTCGTCGAGCAGGGCCTCGATCTCGAGTTCGTCACGCCGCCGCTGGGCTCGTGCGGCCGCACGCGCGGCGTTCCGCCAGTGGCGGCGGTCTATTCCGATCGTCTGGGGCATCGGCGGCTGTCGCAGCTCAGTGGGTTCGTGGCGGACGAGGGCGTCGGGCAGGCGCCGATGACCCGGCCGAGCTTGGCCGGGCGTCGCCGGCGCGGACGAGCGTCGGCAATTCGGCGCATCGGTGGGACGACGTGCGCGCCGCTGGCGCGGGAGCGCGCTCGGGTGACGGGCGGGTGCGCATGTCAGGCTCCCGGCAGGATCACGTAGGGCGGGCCGGCGCGAAGCACGGCGACGGCGATCGCCGCGAGCCGCATCGCGCGGTCGCCGGGGAGGTCGTTGAACGCGCTGCTGCGTCCGGACCAGTTCCCGCGGTTCAGGACCGCGAGGGCGCCGCGGCGGACGAGGACGAGGTTCGACAGCTCGTCTCGGGTGCGGTCGCGGCCGTCGATGCGCATCACGACGCACCCGGGGGGCGCGGGGCCGTGGGCGGCTTCCCAGTTGACGAGGCGCCGCGGCTTGAAGTGCTGCGCGCGGTGGGGGAAATGTGGGTTCGGTTCGGGGACGCACACGAAGACCTCCCCTGTCTTGCGGTCGAGGTAGGAGTCGCCCGGGCGTCGCCGGCGGCTGGGGACGGGAGTGCATCCGGGTTGGAACTGGCCGCTGTTGGGCCCGACCGGCGGGCGGGGGTAGACGAGCCTGTGGCCCGGGACGAACCGGCCGAGCCGGTTGCGGCCCTTCACCGGTCGCCGCCGGCGGGCAGCGCGCGGGTCCTGCGCCGGCCGGGGAGCGTCGCCGACGTGTCGGTCTCGCCGCCGAGGACGTTGGGGACGGCGGCGAGGTCGCGCCCGTTCTCGGCCGCGAACTTGTGGGCGTCGAGCGCGAGGCGGCCGTTCGCGATGAGCTGCGTCGAGAGGCGGCAGATCGCGTCGCTACGCTGGATCTCGGCGTTGAGCTTCTCGCCTTGGAGCGCGGGGTCGTCGAGCCGCTCGATCTGCATGAACAGCGCGTCGGCGAGGTCGACCGGGGTGTTCTTCTTCGGCATCGGGTCTCCGTTCACGGCCTGATGCTGCGGCGCCCGTCGAAAGGGAGCCACAGCAGCCAATCGAGCACGTCTCTGACGGCCAGGTTCGTGGGTATCTCGATCCCGGCGTCGGTGGGCATCTGCGGGTCGGCGCCGCCCTGGAGGGTCCGGAGCTCGGGCGGGCCGGCGGGCTTGCCGTCCTCGGCGAGGCCGGCGTAGAGGTGGAACATGGGCGCGAGGTCGTCCGGGCCGGTCTTCAGCGCGAAGCGGACCTCCTCCGGGACCGGGCCGTGCGGCGGGCGCTTCGGCCACTGCTGCCATCGGGTCCGCCACCACATGCCGGCGATCGTGCTCACCTCGGTGATGTGGCGGAGCCACTCGCAGTCCCTGGGGCCGAGGCGGTCGCCATCGAGGATCGCCCACCGGCCGCGGGCGTCCGCGCCGGTGGCGGCCAGGTGCTCCCCGGGCGAGGCGCACTCGTCGGGGAAGGTCCCGTTCAGGAGCCAGCTCTCCGCCCGCCGGGTGTCCCAGAGCAGGCGCAGGACCGCGTGGATGTCGGGCGGCGGCGCGGGGTCGGCGAGCAGGGGGCGGTACGCGGCGGTCGTGTCGGTCATGGAGGGTTCCTTCGTGCGGCGGCGGCGTTCAGTGCGTGTCGTGCCGGACGACGACGGGGTACGCCTCGATCAGCCTGCCCATGGCGGCGGCGTCGGGGACGTACACCCGGGTGCGGTACTGCACGATCTCGGAGCGGCACCCCAGCGCCTTCAGGCGTTCGACGCTCTCCGGGTCGCGGTGCTCGACCTCGACGCGCATGGTTCCCATGTGCCGCCGCCCGGCGAGGACCAGGTCGCCGTCGAGGAGGTACTTGCACCGCCGCGCCAGGAGCTCGCGCATCCGTTCGGCCGGCGTCATGCGGGCGGCGGCGTCATCTCGGCCGAGGCCGAGCCTCATGCGGACGGCGTCGACCTGGCCGGGCGACAGCACGCGCCCGATGAGGTTCGTCCCGTCGTCGGTGGTCAGGCGGTAGACGCTCACGTCGGTCTCGGGGAGCCTCTTCCAGACGGGCAGCAGCACGCCGGTCACGAGCCAGAACCGGGACTCGCGGAACTCGGGCAGCGCCGCGCATTGCTCGGCCCACAGGCGGCGCCACTCGTGGTCGTCGATGACGGACCACCCCTCGAGGTCGGCGGCGGGCTCGGTCCGTTGGCTGGCGGGCTGGATCAGGTGGCAGCGCTTCTGGACGCTGCCGTCCTCGAGGGTGCGTGAAGGGGCCTTGAGGCACAGGGCGACGCTGCCGGACCGGCGGTTCCTCACGAGGGCCGGGCGGCGCTTCTGCCTGCGCTCGTGCGCACGGATCTCGAGGGCGTCGCCGAGCTTGGTGGGACGCAGGCGGTCGCGGCGCAGGATCTCGACGAGGCGCGTGGTGGCGCCGGCCGCGCTCTGCGGGGTGGTCTCGCTGGAGGCGATCTCGAGCCCGGCCGCCGTGATCCGCTCGACCCCGCGGTTGTACGTGCCGCTCTCGATGGCGTCCCGGATGTTGTTCTCGACGAGCCGCTCGAGGTGGGAGAACAGCTCGTTCTGCTCCGAGATCTCGAGGGCGAGCAGGCGGTTCAGGAACGTGTGCATCGGCGGCGGGTCGCTGAGGAGCTGCCCGTCGCCGTCGGTGATCCTGAGGCCGGTCTCGGTCTCGAAGCGGTCGGCCGACCAGTCGGGGACCCGCGCGGCGTACAGGTCGTGGTAGAACATCCGGAGGGCGGCCCGGGCGTACTCGGACTCGAAGTTGTCGCACTCGCGGAAGAGGGCGGCGTTGTCGTCGCCCATCCCGGTCTGGGAGTCCTTCTGGCCCCGCGTGATGGCCCCGAGGCTGTGGATCCGCCGCGCGATGGTGGCCGTGAACCGCCGCTCCCCCTTCACGTTGGTGGTCACGGGCCGGAACACGGGGGCGCTCCGCTGGTGCGTGCGGTGCGTGCGGCCGAGCCCCTGGATGGCCTGGTCGGCTCGCCAGCCGTACTCGAGCAGGTAGTGGTGCCGGCGCCTCGTGTTCCCGCAGTCGAGGTCGGCGTGGTAGGACCGGCCGGTGTTCCCGGCGCCGCTGAACACCAGCACGGGCTTCTCGCCGTCCATGAACGCCTGCGTCTCGTGCAGGTTCGCGCTCGGGGCCCGCGTGCGCACCGCGAGGCGTTCGCGTCCGTCGTCCCCGGCGACGAGCAGCACGCGCCGCGACCGGCCGCTGATCTCGGCGACCCGCTCGTGCCCGAAGTGGTGGAGGATCTGGTCGAGCGCGCTCCCGATGGGCGGCAGGCTGCCGAGGCGCTCCATCAGGGCGTCCCGCATCGCGATGGCCTCCCGGGACAGCACGGGGTTGCCGGCGGCGTCGCGCATCGGGCGCGTGTGGATGTTCCCCTCGCCGTCCTGGTACTGCTCGTGGAGCTGCACCGGGAACGCGTGGAGGAGGTAGTCGAGGACGTACTCGCGGGGGGTGATGTCGATCGAGAGATCGTCCCACTCGCTCGCCGGTATCTGGGCGATGCGCCGTTCGGTGAGCGCCTCGCCGGTCGACACGAGCTGGATGACCGGCGCGCGGTCTTTCGCCAGGTCGTTCTCGACGGCCCGGATGAGCGTCGGGCACTTCATGGACGTCAGCAGGTGGTTGAAGAACCGCTGCTTCGCGCCCTCGAAGGCGGAGTGCGCGGCGGCCTTGGCCCGGGCGTTGGTGGCCTCGGCGGTCTCGATGCGGGTGGCCTCGAGCGCGTCCCCGAGGTGGCGGTGGATGATCTTGAAGGCCCTCGCGTACTCGTTGTAGACGGCGGTCTGCTCGTCGGTGAGTGCGTGCTCGAGGATGTCGACCTCGACGCCGGTGTAGGACAGCGCCCGGGCCTGGTAGCGGCCGAGGGCCTTGAGGTCCCTGGCGACGATCTCGAGGGCCGCGACTCCCCCGGCCTCCATCGCCTGCACGAACTCGTTCCGCTTGCGGAAGGGCGTGTCGGGGGTGCCCCACAGCCCGAGCCGGCTCGCGTAGCACAGCCCGTCGATCGTGCTCGCGCCGGTGGCCGAGACGTAGACGATCCGGGCCTGCGGCAGCGCGTTCTGGAGGCGGACCCCGGCGCGGCCCTGCTGGCTCGGGGCGATGGGTCCGCGGCTCCCCCGACCCCCGGCGGCGTTGCTGAGCGCGTGCGACTCGTCGAACACGATCACGCCGTCCCAGCGGTGCCTGCACGGCTCGTCGAGGCCGCGGGCGAGCCACGTCATCATCTGCTCGAGGCGTGACGGCGCGCCGTTGCGGGCCGGCGAGCGGAGCGTGGAATAGGTCGCGAACAGGATGCCGGCCGGGCGGTCCACCGGGTCCTTCTGCCGCCAGCGGTTGATCGGGAACACGTCCTCGGCCCGGCCCCCGAGGGCCTTCCAGTCGCGTTGCGCGTCCTCGACGAGCTTGTCGGATGCGGACAGCCACAGCGCCCTGCGGCTTCCGTGCAGCCATCTGTCGAGGATGATTCCGGCGACCTGTCTGCCCTTGCCCGCCCCCGTGCCGTCGCCGAGCATCCATCCGCGCCGGATCGCGGTGGGTTCGCTCCACGTGACCTCGCCCTCGGTGTCGACGTCGCGGTCGGCGCCGCCGTCGGGGTCTCCGTCTCCGGTCTCGCCGTCGGGCTTCACGGTGTCGTAGTCGCTGTCGATGCGGTACAGCCCGGGCAGGTTCGCTGCGTGGGCCTCGGCGGCGAGGACGACGCTCTCGAGCTGGGCGTCGGACAGCGTTCCGGCGGTGACGAGCCCGGCGGGCAGGCGGGGTCTCGCGGCCGGGCGGCGGTGGTCGACGGCGCTCATCGCGGCGGACTGTACGAGGGTCGTCGGATGCCGTTTGGCGTGCCCGGTGATGACGACCGAGGGGGTCCAGGGCTGGTAGGGGCGGTCGTCGTCGATCGCGCCCGCGTCACTCGTGTTCCGGCTGGTATAGGCGAGCGGGACCGAGGCGCGCCATGTCTCGGGGTCGGCCGCTCGGTCGGCTTCCGCCGGCCGGCGCGATCGGGCGGACCGGGCCGCGCGCTGTGGCACCTCGCCCGCGGCGCCCCGCCGGAGCGCGGGCGGTCGGACCGGCCGCCTGGGCGGGAGCGCCCGGCGCGTTCGCGCGAGCAGGTCCGCTGCGGTCGCGGCCGGTTCGGTCTCCTCGACCTCGCGGCGGCCGCGGCCGGCTCCGGCCGGTTTCTCCACCACGGTGATCCGCGTTTCGTAGGTCGTGCCGCGGCGGCGGTACAGCCTTCCGGCAATGGCGGTCGTGAACAGGACGTCGGGCGTCGGGTCGCAGCGTGCGAACACCGCGCGCCAGGCGGACCCCTCGGGCTCGCATCCGCTTGAGGTGATGGCGACGAGGCGGCCGTCCGCCCTGAGCGATCTGTACGCGGCGGCGACGTGCCGCAGGTCCATGTCGTCGGCGATCCGGTCCACGTGCGCCGCGCGCGAGAAGGGCGGGTTCATGACGACGAGGCTGGGTTCGAGGTCGGGCAGGAGGTCGTTGATCGACTCGGCGTCGTGGCGCGTCACCGGTGTGCGGGGGAAGGTGAGCTGCAGGAGCCCGGCCCTCGTGGTCGTCAGCTCGTTCAGGGCGAGTCCGCCGCCGGCGGCGGGTTCGAGCCCGAGCCCCGCCGTCACGGCGAGAGCTCCGGTCCCGGCGGAGGGCTCGAGGACGACGTCGCTCGGCTGCACGTCGGCCGCGGTCGCGACGATCCAGGCCAGCTCCAGCGGGGTCGAGAACTGCTGGAAGCGTTGCTGCACGTCGTCCCGCCGGGTCTGCGGGGGTTCGAGCGCGGCGATCCGCTCGATCCGGCGCAGCATCGCGTCGGGGCCGGCGGCGCGGGCGAGCATGGCGGGTCCGTAGCGGCGGAGCAGGAGCACGACGGCGGTCTCGGCCGCGTCGTACGCCTGCTTCCATACCCAGGCGCCGGCCGCGTCGGTGTTGCCGAAGGCGTCGGTCATCGCCGCCTGCAGCGTCCTGGTGTCGAGGGGCCGTCCGGCCTCCAGGCCGGTCAGGACCGAGCGCGCGGCGCTGAAGATGCGCCGCGCGGCGGGGGACGGGGCCCTGTCGGGCGGTCGTACGGGTCCGTGCACGGGTCTCTGTCTCCTTGCGGGGGCGCCGGCTGCGCCGGCGCGGGGGATCAGTCGCGGAGCCAGGCGGGGACGTCTTCCGACGGGGCGCCGGCGTCGTCCGCGGGGGCGGGCTCGGGGTCGGCGGGCTCGTGCGGGCGGAAGCCGGGGGGCGTCCAGGCCAGGGCGCTCGCGCGGGCCGATGGCGTGACGCCGGCCGCGGCGGGCGGGTCGTCGGGGCCGAAGGCGGCGGCCATGGCGGCGGCGAGCGTCTCCTTCCGGTCGCTGGCGTGGGCCTCCTCCCACCGGTTCCCGAGTGTGCCGGCCGCGACCGCCAGCATCTCGCGCCGGCCCATGCGCATCCAGAAGCCCTCCAGGGTCGGCCGGTAGAGCTTCTCGAACGGGATTTCGAGGGCCTCGACGAGGGCTTCGGTCTCGGGGCGGGCGTCGGGGTCGAGCGCGAGCTGGGGCCGCAGGGCGCGGGCGACCGCGCCGGCGAACAGCGCCCGGCGGGCGGTCTCTGGCAGCTCCCGGAACGCGCGGAACCGCGCGGCGGGGTCGGGCTCCCGGAGCCAGTCGAGCTCGAGCCGGGCGGCGGACTCGGCGAGCATGCGTGCGCCCGGGCTGTCGGCGGCGAGGCGCTCGCGGACGCCGGCGTCGGGGTTCACGTCGGGCGTCGCGTCGATCTCGATCGAGGTCGGTCCGCCGACGGCGTCCCCGAAGACGGCCGCGGCCATCTGGCACGCGGCGAGGTCGAAGGCGAGCGTGAAGTCGGCCTCGAGGTGGGCCTTGACCAGCGCGGTCCGCACCCGGCGGAGGTCGTCGGCGAGCGCGGCCCCCAGGCCCGCCTCGCGCGTGGCGGCCGGCGGTCCGGCGGCCGGTTCGTACCGGGGTGGGTCGTAGTCCGGGGGCGGGGGCGGTTCGTCGGCGTCGGGTGCGGGAGGCTCGCCGGCCGGGGGCTCGGGCGGTGCGGGCGGCGGCTCGGCGGCGGCCGGCGCGTCGTCGCGGGACGGTTGGGCGGCGGGTTCGCCGGCCGCGTCCGGTTGGCCGGTGGGGGCGGCCTCGGCCTCGGGGGGCTCCGCCGTGGCGGGCGCGGGCCTGGGGACCAGGTGTTCGTCTTCGCGGCGCACTAGCCCCCGGTGGATGAGGAGCTTGCCCTCGTCGTCGATGGTCACGATGCAACCCGAGCAGGCCTTCTGCTCGGCGCTGTGGTTCTCCCGGGAGTGGATCTCGGCGTCGATGCGTTCGGCGTCGGCCTCGAGCTCCTCCATGCGGGCGGTCAGGCGCGCGCGCTCCTCGGCGTCTTCCGTGTCGTCGTCGAGCGCGTAGGCCCGCTCCTTCAGCCGGTCGATCTCCTCGGCGACGCGGGCGAGCCTCGCGTGGTCGCTGGCGGACGGGGGCTGCGGGGCGCCCTTCAGGCGGCCGAACTGCCGGGCGACGTCCCAGTCGGCCTCGAGCCGGGTGTCGATCCACCGCCATCCGCGGCCGAGCTTCCGCTTCGCGGCGTCGAGCTTCTTCGACGCGAGCTCGTCCAGGAGGCGGACGTCGCACACGTGGACCCGGCTCTCGTCCTCGGCGGCGAACAGATCCTCCTCGAGCGTGCCGCCGGCGTCGCGGTACGCCTTGAGACCCACGAACCGGACGCGCGGGGACGCGGCGGACAGCAGTTGACGCTGCAGCTCGTTGCGGATCCAGCCGGCGGCGGGAGTGTACGCGCGCTGGTTCCGCATCTTCGTCCAGACCTCGACCTGCCGCGCCCGGTCGGGCGTCGAGGCGAACGCCTCGAGCTGCTCCAGGCTCAGGCGGTCGTCCTTGGCCTCGGCGAGGATCTCGGGGGCGACTTCGCCGAGGCGGAGCCGGCGTTGCACGGTTCGCGCCGTCAGGCCGAAGCGGTTCGCGATGGCGCGGGCGTCGAGGCCGCGGTCGAGGAGCTTCCGGAACGCCGTGTACTGGTCGACCGGATGCATGGCGACCCGCATGACGTTCTCCGCGAGGCTCACCTCCTCGTCGACGTCGTTCGGGCCGAGGACGCGGCAGGGAATCGGGGTGGTGGGGCTGATCGCGCTCTTCCGCTTCCTGGCGAGGTTCTTCAGCGCTTCGAGGCGCCGCTCACCGGCGGTCACGCGGTAGGGCTTGCCCGCGTTCGGGGTCGGACGGACGACGAGGTTCTCGATTAGGCCGTGGGCGTCGATCGACGCCTCGAGCTCGCGCATCGCGTCGGCCGAAGCCGGCGTGGCGCGCACGTTGCTGTCGGAGCGGGCGAGGTCCTTGAGGGGTATCCACTGGATGTCGGTTTGTGTGGTCATCTCGGTCTGCGGTCCGTTCGGGGTGCCCGGGGCGGCCGCCCGCGGCCGGGGTGGCGGCGGGCGGCGGGAGGGGATTCGGGGCCTCAGTGGAGGAGGTCCGTCGGCGTCTCCGGCTGGCGGGAGTGGGCCTGCGCCTTTCGGATTCCGAGGCCGAGGCAGCGGTGCGCGTGGGCGGTGGCCGCCATCATGACGAGGTCGCCGGGGATGCTCGCGGCGGCGATGGCGCTCTCGAGCGAGCGCATGTCGGCGAGGAGCTGTCCGAGCTCGGCGGGCCCGGTCGTCCGCCCGGAGGCCGGGTCCGGGAAGGCCTCGAGGGCCGCTTCGAGGACGGCGCCGGCCTGGGAGGCGGTCTTGGCGCCGGTCTTCAGCGCGAGCGCCAGGCGCGTGCAGATGTGGCGGAGGGGTTCGGTTCCGTCGGCGGGGGCCTCTTCGAGCCACGCGGCGACGTCTCGGTGGGCGGGGTTGAGCGTCATGGGTTGTGCTCCTTCGGGATGCGGGTCGTGTCGATTGCCGTGCGCATCTCGGCGCGGGTCGTCTCGTCGTTGATGCGGTGCGCGACGGCTTCGAGCGGGTCGGTGCCGCGCGCGAAGTCGGGTTGGCGCCGTGGTCGGGTGCGGGTGCCGGCTGGCTGCGCGGGCGAGGCGTTGCGGCGCAAGAACGCCGCTGCCGAGCACCTTGTTGAGACTGGCGCCGTGCTGGCGTACTGGCGGGCGGTGCCTTCAAGCGGCTGGGCCGCGGACGGCGGCACGCGGGTCGGTGGCCGGCAACTGGGCGTTCGCGCGCACTCCAGCGTTCGCCCGTGGGGTCACGCGCCTTCTTCGCGGCGGGGCCGTCCCGGGCCCGCAACCCCGACCAAGACGGCCAGGATGTCGGGGCCAGTGCCCTGGCTATCGTCGAAAACCGTGGGGAACGATTTTGGTGGTCGTGCTGGTTTCCCTGGCAGGCGTCGTCAGTGTTCCCGGGGCGGAGTCGGGGAATGACCGCTGGTCACGGCTCTTGCAGGCCGTTCGCATACTCCGGATACTGAAGGGACAGCGAGAACCCGCAGCATGAGAAGGTTCGGGATGATGAGTGACGGCAAGGCGATAGCGGCCAAGGCCCTACCGAGGCGTCCGACTGGCAAGACGCTCGAACCGATGCCGTTCGGGTTCACGGGGAGAGGCTGTACCCCGGGCGCATACCCGAAGGCAGAGGCGGACCCGGGGTGTACTCGATGACCGTACCGCAACACGGGGGAGGGGGCAAGTCCTTCTCCTGGGACGGGAACATCCTGGACGAACTGGAGGCGTCTTTTCTCGTCTGAACGCCTGGGTACGTACCTCAAGGCCGCGGGGGGCGATCGGGCCAAGGCCCTTCAGCTCTACACGTGGAACACGGCGATAAGCGCGGCGTTCTACGGCCCACTGCAAGGGCTGGAGGTCGCACTGCGTAATGCCATGCACCGCCGGCTCAGTGAGTGCTACGGTACGGCCTGGTACGACCACCCACCACTGGACTCGACGCGGTGGGTCTCGATCGCCTTGCCGCCGCCAAGACGGAGGCGGCACGAACCGGCCAGGCGCCGGGTCCACCTCGGATTGTGGCGGCGCTTTCCTTCGGTTTCTGGATTTCGTTGCTCGGTCCCGGAGGCCGCATCGGTCCGACCGGCCGCAAGGCGAACTACGAGATGACGCTCTGGAGGCCGGCGCTGCGGCGAGGGTTTCCGCACCGCAGTCCCCTGACGCGCAAGCAGGCCCATCGACTACTCAACGATCTGCGCAAGCTGCGAAATCGAATCGCCCATCATGAGCCGATCTTCGCGAGGAACCTGCTCGAAGATCACCGGCGCATTCTCGAAGTGACCGGATGGATCTCGCCGAGCGTGCGGAGCTGGATTGAGGGCCATAGTGGCCGTGCTGCTCGACGCCTCGAACTACGGTACGGACGTTCATTTCTGATGGTGCGAACGCCGGTGTCGGATGTGCGCCGGCACCCCCGAAGGTGCGTGTCGCTGGCGGGGTCAGGAGCGCCCCTTCTTCGCGGCGGGGCCGTCCCAGGCCCGGAAGCCCGGCATGATCCACTGCTCGACGCGCTCCCGCGCCTCGGCGTCGAGTGCGGCCCGGCCCTGCGGATCGTCCCCGAACACGGCGGCCATGTCGGCGGCGAGCTTCCCCTTCTTGTGGCCGCGGCGGGCCTTTGCCCACTCCTTGCCGACGACGGTCTCGGCGATCTCGAGCATCCGGGCGCGGGTCAGGCGCTTCCAGAAGTACTTCTCGGTGGGCCGGACCGCCTTGGCGAAGTCGATGTCGAGGAGCTCGACCACGCGTTCCCCGATCTGCATCGCGTGGTGCTGGTTGGCGGCCTGGTTGTGGAGAGCGGCCGAGACGGCGCGGGCGAACAGGTCCTGCTTCTCGGCGTCGGGGAGGGCCCGGAACGCGTCGAACCGCTTGAGGTGGTCGCCGAGCTTCATCCAGGCGCCGGCGGGCGGGTCGTCGAGCTTCTCGCCGGGGTTGGCGGCGGCGAAGTCGTTCTCGTTCCGGCGATTCATCGGGCGCAGCGCGGTTCGGTTGAGCCGGATGTCGGCCGGACGCTCGGTGCTGCGCGTCGAGGTGTCCATCACGAGGAGGTACGCCGCGAGGTCGAACGCGAGGTCGAAGCGTTTGGCTAGCGCGGCGCGGACGACGCCCGTGCGGATCGCGGCGAGGTCGTCGATGACGGCCGCGCTCAGGCCGGCGGCCTTGGCGTGCCTGGCCTCGGGGCTCTGGCGGTTGCTCGTCGTGCGGGTCGTCCACGGCTGCTCGAACCGCTCGTTGAAGGCCGGCTCCGGCGCGGCGGGCTTTCCGCCGCCGTCTGCGGGCCTGGCGCCGTCCGCGGGCTTGGCGCCGTCCGCGGGCTTGGCGCCGTCCGCACCGGGGGTGTCCGCCGGAGCATCGGCCGGAGCGTCGGGCACCTTCTTCCTGGCGGTCTTCTTCGGCTTCGGCGGCACGTCCTCCGGCAGCACGAGGCCGGTGACCACGTCCGCCCGCGCGCCCTTGAGGGTGACGATGCAGCCGGCCAGGCGCATGTCCTCGCGCCGGTACTTCGTGCGGCCCGCGATGCGCGCTTCGAGCTTGTCGTGCGCGGCGTTCAGCTTCTCGCTTCGCGCGAGCGCGGCGCCGTACTCCTCCGGGTCCATCGGCGGGTTGTCGGCGATGTCCTGGATCTGGTCGGCGAGCTCGTCGAGGCGCTTCCGCTCGGCCGCGGTGGGCACGCCGGGGATGGCCCGCAGGCGGTGCAGGGTCTGGATGCGGTCCCAGTCGGGGTCGATGTGGACCTCGACCCACTTCCACCGCTTTCGGAGGCGCTCGGCCGTCTTCTCGAGCTCGGCGTTCGCGAGCTTCATGACGAGGGCCCGGTCCACGAGGTACACTCCGCCGCCTTC
Organism: Vicinamibacterales bacterium; assembly: GCA_965204675.1. GTDB lineage: Bacteria > Acidobacteriota > Vicinamibacteria > Vicinamibacterales > UBA8438 > JAJEEA01. Next base: position 590,944 of record OZ242003.1, on the reverse strand, counting down.
GTCGCTGAACAGGTCGCGCTCGACGGCGCCGCCGGCCGCCTCGTAGGCGTCGAGGCCCACGAACCGCGCCAGGCCGCTCCCGCCGCTCACTGCGCCCTGGGTGAGCCGCTGCCGGATGTGCTGCGGCCAGAGCCCTCCCGCGCCGTTTCGGGCGGCCTTCCACACCTCCTTCTGCGCTTTGTGGTCGCCGGTGACGGTGAACGCCATCAGGGTTTCGAGCGTCATGTCGCCGGCGCGGTACGCGGCGAGCAGCTCGGGGGCGACCGAGGCGAGTCGCATCAGCTTCGTCACTTGGCGCTCGCTGACGCCGGCGCGCCGGGCGATGTCCGCCGCGGTCATCCCGTCGGCCCGCAGCCGAGCGTACGCCTCGAACTGGTCGGCGGGGTGCATGGCCGCGCGGATCTCGTTCTCGTGGAGGGAGATCTCGACCGGGTTGGTGTCGCCGTTGTCGGTGCGGACCCGGCAGGGCACGGGGTACGCCGGGGGGATGGCCTTCCTCTTGGCGAGGTTCTTGAGCGCCGAGAGGCGCCGGCCGCCGGCGATCACCTGGTAGTCGTCGGCGCCGGCGGGCAGCACGAGCAGGCTCTCCAGGACTCCGAGGGCGAAGATGCTCGCTTCGAGCTCCTTGTCCTCGTCGGGGTGTGCCTTCGTGGTGCGGACGTTCGCCGGCGACAGCGACAGGTGGTCCAGGGGGATGTTGCGGTTCGTGAGCTTGATCATGGTCTCCTCGGGAGGTTCGGGTTCCCGGCGCGGGCCCGCGTCAGCCGGCGGGCGACGATCAGGGGGATCGGGTCGGTCGCCCAGGCGGCGTCCGCGAGCGAGACGCCGGGCTCGGTGGCGGCCCAGAGGGTGGCGGCCTCGAGAGGGTCGCCGTGGCAGGCCCGCGGGATGCACCAGCACGCCAGCGGGTGCCCGTGGAGTTCGGCGAGCTCGTCGCGGGTGAGGCTGCCGGTCCGCAGGCGGTCGACCAGGCGGTCGCGGTACTGCGCGATGACGCGGATGCGGTCGTGCTCGCCGCGCATCCTGAAGGGGTTGCCCCACTTCGACGGGCGGCCGATGTAGATGTCGCCCGGCTGCGGGCGGTGGATCCGGCGGTTGAGGATCATCGCGGGAGGCCCTTGGGGAGGGTGCGGCGGACGGTGTCGGCGGGGTCGGTTCGGTAGGCGCTCCGGCGGGCTTGGCGGCGTCGGGCGGCGCGGGGGCTCCAGCCGGTCCGCGGGTCGGTGCGGGGGGGCAGGGCGCACTCGCGCGCGAGCGCCCGCACGGCCCTCGAGAGGGCGTTCAGCATCGTTCGGTTCTCCGTTGGCGGGCCGGGGCACAGCCGGCCCGGTTGGGCTTGACTTGGCGGAGCGAGGGCGGCGGGCGCCTCTCGGGTTCAGCCGCATCGGGGGCAGAAGATCGGGCAGCCGTCTCGGGCTCCCGGCGGGGCGACCCGCTTCACGCGGTCGCACTCGGGGCATCGCACGCGCCCCTCGTGGTCGTAGAACGGCATCACGCGCTCGTGGGGGGCGGCGACCGTGGCGGGCGGCTTGAGGGCCATCAATGCGACGCAGTTGCGGGGGTCGACGCGGCCCGCGGTCGCGGCCTGGTCGGCCCACGCGGTGCGCGGCAGGACGTTCATGGGGCCCTCGATCTCGATGTGCAGCCAAGCCCGGTCGATCCCGGCGGTCCGCGGGCCGGTCCATGCCCTGGCTGCGCGGCGGGTCTCGCCGAGGGCGTGGAGCACGGCCCGCGCCGCGAGTCGCTCGATGGGCTGGCTCTCGGTCAGGGTCAGTCGCAGCACGGTATCCGCGAGGACCTCGGCCGTCTCGCGGCCGTCCGGCAGCTCGAGGTGTCGTGTCACGAGCGTCACGCGCCTCGCGACGACGTCGTCTCCGCCGACGCGCAGCGCCTCGTAGCGGCGCATCGTTCCCACTACCCCCCGGTACGCCTCGAGCTCTCTCGTGTCGTCGGTGCAGGCGACGGTGTCGAAGCCCTCGAGGCGCAGCCGGCGCAGCTCCTCGTCACACTGGGAAACCGGCCACTCGGGGCTCTCGGGGTCGTCGCCGGCGGCGATGTACGGGGCCCACAGGTCGGGGAGCCAGACGCTGCGCGTCTCCGTGCGGGGCGCCGTGGCTACTTCCGTTCGGGGGGCGGCCACTCGGGGGCCTCGGCCGCCTGGCGGGTGATCCATTCACGCATCCTTTCGAGTTCGGGTCCGCGGCGGCGCCAGACGTCCCAGGCGTCGGCGGGCGCCTCGCGGGGCAGCCAGAGGGGCAGGCCGGTCCTCTGCGCGAACTCCGTGCCGGGCTCGATGCCGCGCTTGTCGGGGAGGTCGCGGTCGGCGATGACCATCGCGGGGCGGGTACCGAGCCGGCGGCCGATCGCGACCAGTCCGGCTCTGCTCATGCAGGCGACGACGGCGAGCGGGGGTTCGGGCACGGCGAGACAGATCGCCAGGGCGGTCGTGACGCCCTCGGCGAGGACGAGGGGGCCGGCGTCCCGCCACCGCGGGGCGGCCACGAGCCCCGTGGGCTTCGACCTTCTCTGGAACCGGCGGGACCCGTCCGGCAGGACGTACTGGAGGCCGGCGACGCCCGGGAGCAGGCGGCCGGCGGCGAGCACGTGGAGGGGCACGAGCCACGTCCCGCCGTCCCGGGAGGTCCACACCGGGTGGTCGATGTCAGGGAACTTCCGGCGGTAGTAGGCGGGGCGGCCGCGGCGGGCCTGCCGCAGCATGCGCCGCGCGCTGCGCGCCTGGGGCAGCGTCCGGGGGTCCGGCGGCGGGCCGGCCCGGCGCGACCGCGGGGGCCGCGCGCCGGCCCCGCGGGATCCGGCCGGCCCCTTGCCCTCCGGGTCGAGCGCCCGCAGGAGCTCCATGAAGGTGTGGCCGCAGCGTGCATGGGCGATGACGGCCTGGCGGTCGCCCTCGCGCAGTGCGAAGCGGTCGTCGCCGGCCCGGCAGACCGGGCACGGTCCGCACCAGGTCCTCCCCTCCCGGCGCATGCGGAGGCCCGCGCGGCGGCACGCGGCCAGCCACTGGTCGAGCGTGGCCGTCATCGGACGTGTCGTGACTGGGGGAGGAAGGCCGCCGGCCTGTCGCGGCGGGATCAGAAGCGTTCGATGCCGGCGTCGGCCGGGCTCACCGCGATCCACGGGCCGAGGCGCTCCGGCACGTGCATCACGAGGACGACGTCCTCAAGCGAGGTGCCGTCCGCGGCGGCGCGCAGGCGCAGGAACCCGTCGAGCGGCCGCCCCGCCTCGCTGGCCGGTCCGAGCAGGCACACCACGATTCCCGTGCGGAGCGCTATCAGGGTCCTCGCGGTCCTCGAGGCCGGCAGGCGGGCGAGGGCGGTTTCGCGGGCGGCCTGACGGGGATCGCCGGGCGAGGGGGTGGCCGGCAGCCAGCGGTCGACGCGCTGGCAGGGCGTACCCTTGCGGAGCCGAATCCTCGGGAACGCGCCGCCGGGCCGGGCGGTGACGCTGGCGATGGCCTGGTCGACGGGGCCGCGGGCCCGGTACTCGATGACGTCCTGCAGCCACCGCTCGGCCTCGTCCGCGGATCGGGCGAGGCCGGCGCTGACATGCCCGCGCCGCGTGATCACGGCGATGCGGGTCGCGGCGTTCACCGCCATCGGCACACCAGCCGGCGCTCCCGGCGGCGCCCCGGCGGCGCCGAGGCGGGTCTCGTCGTGCGCGGACTTCGCCGTCGGCGGGGCGCCTCGCGCGTGCCTCCCCGGCGGATCGCAGCGGCGATCCAGGCCGTCACGCTGTCGGCCAAGGCGGCGTCCCCGGTGCCGGCCCCGTCGTCGAAGGCGGTGGCATCGAACCCTCCGTCGCCGTCGCCAGCGAGCGCCGCGACCGTGCGCTCGTCGAGCTCCCGCGCGAAGTGCGCCATCGCGGGCTCGTCGAGGTACGCGGCGACGTCGCATGGACTCCCGCCGGCCAGCCCGCGGGGCGGGCGGAGCCGGCCGTCCGGCCAGACGAGCCGGTACCGGGGTGTCGCCTCCAGGGTCCGCAGCAGCGCTCCGATCGGGAGGGGCCTGGGCGCGGCGGGGTCGAGCAGCGTGCCCGTCCACGGCTCGGGGCCGGCGATCACGTCGTTCACGAGCAGGGCCGGCGCGTCGATCCACGGGTCGGGGACGACATGGCCGGCGGCGGGATGGCCGGCGGCGCCCTCCCCGCCGAGCTGGGCGAGCCGCCGCGGCGTCAGGCCCCGCGGGGTGGTGCGCACGTTGCGCAGGGAACGCCCGGCCCTCTCGACGGCGTAGTCCTCGGGCCGGGTCGGCGCGGCTGGATACAGTCCGAACATCGTTCTTCGTTCCTTTCGACGGGGTTGCAGGGTTCGCGCCGGCGGGCGTTGCCGCGGCGCGCGGGGTCTGACGGGTGGTGCTTGGCGCGGGTGGGTGGCGGCGGGGAGCGGGGCCCGCGCTGCCGGGGGGAGGGGCGCGCCTAGCGGGCGAGCGGGCGGCCGGCGGCGGCGATGACGCGTTGCCTCGTGCCCTCGGGGGCGCGTTCGGGGTTCCGCCACTCGGTCTTCTCGAGGCCCGCCCGGGCGAGCGCGGTGGCGATGCTGCGGGCGACGCGGGCCGCCTGCGCGAGCTCCTCGGGGCCGGCGCCGCGGGTCAGGACGCCCAGCGGGTCGTGCTCGGCCCGATCGAGCGTCGTCCAGTCGGCGGCTTGGATTAGCGTGTCGCGCTTGTCGCTGTTGACGATGAAGAGGGCGCGCCGGATCGTCTCCGGGTCGGTCGTCCGGTGCCGCCGCGCCGCGGCGCGGACGATTCGCCTCGAGGGTTCGGCGAGGTCCGCGGCGCAGGCGTCCACGCGGTGGTACCGGCTTCGCGGTCGGGGGCGCGGCCGCGGCTCGGGCGCTTCGGGCTTCGGCCGGGGCCGCTCGCGCTCGGCGCGGATGGCGCTCGCGTGGTGCTCGACGCCGGTCGGGCGCCTCCCGATCTCCTCGCACCTCTGGACGGGGACCTGCTCGGTCTCGGCCGCGTTCCGGACGGTCTGGCGGTACGGGTCCCAGTCCCCGCCGCACTCGAGGACGAGGTCCGGTCGCGCGGCGAGTGTCCTCGACGCGCGCAGCACGGGGGACTCGGGCCGTCCCCACTCCCCGGCCGGCGTTCCGATCGTCGGGTGACCGTTCCGGCCGGCCCACGCCGCGGCGGCGGCCGCGGCGCGTCCCTCGCCGGCCATCACGGCGACGGGGCCCTTGTCGGCGGCGATGCGTTCGAGCTCTCGCTCGAGGATCCCGGTCTCGGCGTCGGTCACGTCGCCGGTGACGAGGATGCGGTACGTGTCCGGGGCGGGCCGTGCCGCGCCTCGTGCCGTACCGGTGGTGGTGACCGCGGCCGGGTCGGGCTCCCGGCCGGCGGTGACCATCTCGGCGACATCGGCCGGGAGGCCCCGCGCCTGCGCCCGGGCGACGCTCCGCGCGAGCTCGCCGGCGTCGCCGGTGCCGAGGTCGACGACGGGGATTCCGTGCCGCTCGGCGAGGCGGATGGCCATCCCGGTGCCGCCGCGGCCGCTCCCGCCGGGCGTCCAGCACAGCACGAGGTCCGCCGCCGGCGACTGCCCGGGCTCGGGGCCGAGGATCTGGTGGACGTTCCGCACCATCAGCTTCTGCGCGGCGTCGGAGAGCGCGTGCCAGGCCGGGTGGCACTGCCGCGCGCGGTCGCGGTTGGGGCCGCTGTTCCGGCCGACGTGCGGGCTTCCGTGGCCGTTGAAGCCGGGCCAGGGCAGCCATATCTCGCGGGGGCCGCCCCGCTGCCTGGCCCCGGCCTCGAACGCGCTGTCGGCGCCGGCGGCCGCGCCCGACCGGAGGGTCCAGCCGTGACGGGCCATCGCCTTCGCGATCGTCTCCATCGTGTCGAGGACGGCGGGCGGGGTGGTGCGGGACCCGATCCCGGCGTAGATGCGGGCGGGGGGCGCGGCCGGCGCGGGCGCCGGCGGGCTCGGCGGGCCGGCGTCCCGCCCGTCGAGGTGGCGCAGCCACGCGGCGGGCTCCTCGAGCGCGGCGCGCAGGCGGGCGAGCCCCATGCCGGCGGCGATCGCGGCGGCCTTGGCCTGGCAGGCCACGGCGCCCGGCCGGTGGAACTGGTCGCTGAAGGCGTCGTACTCCTGCAGGCGGGCGACGACCGCCTCGCCGCGGCCCGCCAGGGCGCTGCGGGCCCAGAGCCGGTCGTAGAAGGCGGATCCGGTGTCGGTCCTCCAGCGGACGCCTTCGTGTTCGAACCCGGCCAGGGGCCCGGCGCGGCGGCGTTCCCGGTCCCGGCGCTTGGCGGCGTAGCCGGACTCGCAGTGGGCGTCGTCCGGTCCGCCGTCGCCGTAGCACTTCGCGGCCTGGTAGACGGCCTCGACGGTCCGGCCCCGGGGGTCGCCGGCGGCGCGGAGGTTCATCGCGCTCAGATCGCGCCCGAGCTGCTGCGAGCTGCGGCTCGAGATCTCGAGCACGCGGCCGGGGGGCCGGGTGTCGACGGCCGTGTAGAACGGCGGTCTGCCGAGGGGGCGGAACCAGGTCATGGCTCGTTCTCGCCGGGCGTCCCGGTCACTTCCACGTGGCGGCGAGCACGCGCAGTATCGCGGCCGCGCTCACCATCAGGGCGGTGAGCTGGCGCGTGCGGTTCGACGACAGGGCGAGCCCCAGGGCGATGGCGAACAGGAGCGCGGCGGGCGCGTCCGAGTCGCCGGCGAAGGGCAGCGCGACGAGGGCGTAGATGGCCGATGCGGTGGCCGCGGCAGTGAGCACGGCCCGCCAGCCGATCGGGCGCGGCGGGGGTTCGTCGCGCATGGAGGGCATGGTACTTCACCCGCTCGGCCACGAGGCACAGGGGGCCGAGCGGGGCGCCGGCGGCGCCGTTCTCGGGATCCGCCTGCCGGTCGCGTTCCCGGTGCGGTCCGGCAGGCGTCGCAGCCTCGTCATGCGGGGGCCTGCCCGTTCAGTCTCCGCAGAAGCACGACACGCCGGGGTCGTCGTTCGCCTCCGCGTCCTCGATGAGCTCGTCGAAGGGCATCATGGGGGCCGCGCGCAGGTCCTCGTAGGTGTAGCGCATCAGGAACCGGGTGAGCTCGGGCTTGCGGACCGTTCGGGCGACCGAGCGCCGGTACCGCTCCTGCTCGATCCACCAGTCGGCGCGTTCCGGGTACTGCGTTATCAGGCGGATCAGCTTCCACTTCCCCTTCAGGAAGCACAAGTCGCAGTTACCGAGGTCGTGCCCGATGCCGAGGTCGAAGGGCTGCGAGCGCCAGAACCGCTCGACGTCGCTCTTCGCGACCCTCGCGTCGACGAGGGGGTACACGGTCCTGCACTGCTCCCAGAGGGCCTTCGTCCAGCGCTTCGGCTCGTCGTGGCGGATGCCGAGGATCGAGTGCGGCCGCGGCCGCCACCAGCGCAGCCGGGTCCGCGCGAACCGGGCCGCGGTCTCGACCTTGAGCTCTGCGGTGCACAGGCGGCGGTGCGCGTTCGGGAGCATCCTGCGGGAGCGGATCAGGGCCGCGAACGGCTCGCCCCGCCTCGAGGCGGTGTCGTGGTCGACGATGCGGAACGTGTTCTTGGGATCGCCGATCCCGCCGCGGGCCTCGGCGCGGTAGACGTACTCGACCCATGTGATCGGCACGTGCCAGCGCCGCTCCATCTCGCGGAGGAAGGCCAGGGTCTTCGCGTGCTCCTTGCCGGTGTTGGCGAAGACGGCGCGGACGTTGCCCGGCAGGCGGCCGCCGTAGGCGTCGAGGACGCGGTACAGGAGCATCCCCGACGTTCGGCCTCCCGACACGTGCAGGAGGTAGCGGAGGCCGCGCCGGGCGCAGCGGTAGGGGTTCCCGGGGGCGTGCATGTCCGGGCCGGCCGGCCAGTACGGGCCGGGGCGGTCACGATGCGGGCGGGGGGAGGGGCGTCAGGCGCGGAGGCGGCGCCAGAGGCGGACGAGGGGGCCGGTGGGGGTGCCGGGGGTGTCGGCGACGCGGAGCATGCAGTCCACGGTGTCGGCGATGCCCAGGGGGCCGTGGATCGCGCCGGACTCGGCGAGGTGGTCGCCGAGCGCCTGGAACACGGCGGCCCGCATCAGGTCGCGCCGGTGCGCGACGGTGAGCCCGCGGAGGCGTTCGCGTACGCGGGGGCGGTCGGTGGCCGGCGTCACGCCGGCGGCTCGCGCCACGGCGGCGCGGTAGCGGCGCCTCACGACGGGGCCGTCCCGTTCCAGATGGCGGCCCCGGCGCCGCCGGCGACGACGCGGTCGAGGGCCGTCAGCACGGCATCGCGGGGAACCGCGCAGAGGTCGTTCAGCCAGGCGGAGCCGACGCCGCAGAACAGGGCGTCGCGCGTGCAGCGATCGAGGCCGAGCACCCGGGCGGCGATGTCGAGCACGTCGATGCCGGCGGGATGCCGGTTGTGCTCGCGGGCGAGGCGCGCCCGGGCGTCCATCGCCGCCTCGGGGTACTCCAGGACGGTCATGCCGGCGAGGCACCCGACGGTCCCGCATCCGTCGGTCCTCCGGCCGTACAGGGTGCCCATGTTGAGGGCGTCTATCCGCCGCCCGGTGGCCGCCCGGCGGCCGAGCAGGCGAGCCGAGGGGAACGGCTCGATGTGGTCGCCCAGCTCTCCCTCGTAGGCCGGGAGGCCCGCGGCGAGGTCGCGCAGGCGCTCGAGGCGGCGCCGGCACGCCGGTGGTCGTTTCGGTGGGGTCACAGTCTGCCCATCTCCTTGAAGCTGCAGTACTTGGCGTCGGCGAGGATCACGTGGTCGACGACCTCGATGCCGAACAGGACGCCGGCCTCGCAGAGCCGCGCGGTCAGGGCGACGTCGTCGCTGCTCGGCGTCGGGTCGCCGGAGGGGTGGTTGTGGAACAGCACGATCGCGGCCGCCCGGTGCATCGCCGCGGTCCGGAAGACCTCGCGCGGGTGCACGAGGCTGGCGTCGAGGGTCCCGGTTGAGATGAGAACGGTCCGCAGGATGTGGTGCTTCGTGCCCAGGCTGACGATGCCGAAGCGCTCGACCGGGTGGGACCCGTAGGCGGGCAGCAGGTAGGCGGCCACCTCGCGGGGCGACCCCAGGCGCCGGGGCGGCGGGGCGGGGCGGATCAGGGTGCGGCGGCCGAGCTCGACGGCGGCCACGATGCGGGCGGCGCGCCGCGGGGTGAGCCCGTCGATGCGGGCGAGGTCGTCGGCGGTCTCCCGGGAGAGCTGCTGCAGGCTCCCGTACTCGGCGAGGAGCGCGTCGGCCGCGGTCCGGCCGGAGGTTCCCACGACGATCGACAGGAGCTCGTTGTCCGTCAGCGCGTCGGCGCCGTACTGGGCGAGGCGTTCGCGGGCGAGGACGCCGGCGTCGCCGGGCCGGCTGCGGGCGCCGCTCATGCGCTCCGGTCCTTTCGGGCGAGGGCCCGGCGCCACCGCCGCCGGGCGGCGCGGGTGCGCGGCTTCCTCGCGGGACGGTGTTCGACGTCCCGCTCGGCGAGCCACCGGGCGACCTCCCGGCCGCGCCGGCCGTCCGGGTCCGCGGCCGCGAGCGTCCGCAGCGCGCCCTCGGGGCTCCTCGACGCCGCCGACTGGAGCTGCAGCAGCGCAGACTCGGCGTTCGCCGCGTCGTGCTCGATCCACTCGTCGTAGAAGGCGCCTCCGCCCGGCGCGACGCGGTACACGCGCCAGCCGCTCGCCTCGGCGGTGTCGGTCCTGACGATCAGCGGCGCGCCGACCGGGGCCGCCGCCGACCGTTCCCGCGCGCCCTGGCGCGGGTTCCCGTACTCCACCTCCGGCGGCAGGTCCATCGCCTCGGCGACGTCGAGCCGGCGCGTCAGCACGGCCCCGACCTTGACGCGTTCCGCGTCGCCGCCGTCGCCGGCGTCCGTCCGCGCGAACATCGGCCGTCCGCGGGCCTCCTCGCCGAACGCCGCCCCGAGCAGCAGCTCGGCGCGGGCCGGCACCTGTTGCGGGTCGAGTGTGACCACTCTCATCGTCCGTCTCCTTTCCTGGGGGTTGCGTGGCCCTATGGCCGCTCGGGCCCTTCGTCCCCTTGCCGTGCACAGCACGGCAAAAAAAAAGCGCGCAAAGCGCGCGCGATTTTTCCCCCGCCCGCCCGCCTGGGCGGAAGAGGGGTACAGGGGGGGCGACAGGGCGAGGGGGTCGGGTCACATGGTGGATCGATGGTACCAGCGACCAAGCCCCCACCTGTGTCCGCACCCGGCCGTATTCCGGGAGGTCGGAGAGGGCCGGCGGCCGGGGTCGCGACATGCGGGGGAGGCGGGATTCCGGGGGCGCGCCTAGTCGCCGTCGTCCGTTGCCGACGACTGGCCGGATGACGCGACGGGGCGTTGCCGCGACCCGCCGGGCGCCGCCATGCGGTAGCCGACGCCGCGCTGGTTGAAGATGTAGGCTGGGCTGTCGGCGCTGTCGCCGAGGTTGCGGACGAAGATGCGCACCAGGTTGGCGCCGGCGTTCTCGCGCTTGGGCCAGACCGGCCGTTGCAGCGTCTCGAAGTCCACGACCCGCCCCGCGTCGAGAGAGAGGACGCGCAGCAGCTCGTACTCGGTGGCGGTGAGCTCGACCGGGGCACCGTCCACCGTCGCCCGGGGCCGCCCGTGGTCGATGGCGAGGGCCCAGACCACGAACGGCTGGGGCTCCTCGCGGCGCCGGAGGGCCGCCCGGCCCCGGACGGTGAGCTCGATCGGGGGCGTCGACGCCTGGCTGCCGTCCCATCGTGAGGCGCGCGTGTCGGCGCCCCTGATCACCGGCGCCGACTGGTATGCGGAGCACGCCGCGAGCGGTCCTTCAATGCGGAGCTCCGGTACCGGGTCGATTTTCCGTGGCCAACTTGACACGAAGAATCCTAGTTTGGCCACGTAGAAGCCATGCAAAACGGTGTAGACTATTGGCGCAGTGTCGCAGGTCCAAACTGCGACACTGCGCCACACTGAAAAGGAGACACGGCCATCATCTGGACCGTCGCAGCGGTCGCGATTCTCGCCGCAGGACAGGACGGGGCCGCGCAGCAGCCCGGACCCGTCTCCGTGACAGCCGGGTACGACACCGCCCTCGATGTCCTCAGGCAGTGGGACGGGGCCGTGGACTCCATGAACCGGAGCCGCGAGCTCGTCGTCACGTCGCGGCTCGAGGACCGCACGCTGCCGGGGCGCGGCCACGAGTACCTCGCCCAGGTCGTCGACGGCGTTCCCGTGCTCGGGGGCGGCGTGGCCCGCCAGCTCGACGCCGCCGGCGTCACGATGTCGCTGCTCGGCACCCTGCACGTGGGCATCGACGTGGACACCACGCCGGGGCTCTCGGCGGTCGAGGTGGCCGCCCGCCTCGAACAGGCGCAGGGCGGGCGGCTCGTGGCGAGCCGGCGACCGGCCCTCCTCGTCCTGCCGCTTCCCGACGGCACCCACACCCTGGCGTACCGCGTCGCCATGAGCGACGGGCGCTACTACTTCGTCGACGCCGATGACGGCCGGTTGGTGCACATCGCCGACGCGTTCCTGAGACAGTCGACGGTCGGCGGCGGCAGCGACTCACTGGGCCGCCAGCGGAAGGTCAGCACGACGCGGGACGGACGCCGGTACCAGGCGTACGACCGGCTGCGGCCCGCGGAGGTCGTCACGCTCGACGGGCGGTTCGACTTTCTGCGGTTCGACCGCCTGCTGCTCGGCCACTTCATCGAGGAGCTGCCGCCCGGAACGCCGGTCTGGAACGCGAACGACGTCGCGGCCGACACCGACAACGACTGGGACGACGTGGCCGTCGTCGAGGCCCACGCGTACACGGGCTGGACCTACGACTACCTCTACGCGCGGCACGGCTGGCGGGGGCTCGACGGCGCCGACGGACGCATCTTCAGCATCGTCAACATCGACTTCGGCGTTCCCAACGCCTTCGCGGCTCCACCGCCGTTCGGCCCGGAAGGCACCGGCGTGTACGTCTACGGCCGGGCGACGGACGGCATGAGTGAGGAGCCGCTCTCGTCCCTCGATGTCGTCGCGCACGAGCTGATGCACGGCGTGACGCACTTCGCGGTGAGCCGCCGCACCGGGGATCCGGCGGGGCTTGGGGGCGGCTTCCCCCCCAACACGCGGCTCGGACCCGAGAGCTTCACGGACGAACACGGGCAGACCTGGACGTGCGAGTTGGAGTTCTTCTGGTGCGTCGACGGCCGGTTCCTCCTGGGCTCGAACGAGAGCGGCGCCGTCAACGAGGCGTACTCCGATATCGTGGGCGAGTCGGTCGGGTTCTTCCACGAAGACAACGGCGCCACCGCCGACTACCAGCAAGGGAGTGACCAGAGCTTCGGCCCGATCCGCTCGCTCTCCGACCCTGCCTCGCTCAGCATCGCCGGCGACGACCACCACTATCCCTACCCGGACGCCTACGCCGGCCGCTACGAGTTCGCCATCTCCCGGGCTCTCAGCACGACCAACTCTGGAGCGACGGACAGGGACGAGGAGCCGACGGTACTGTGGGACTACACGGGTCTGGTGTTCGTCGATGCGGAGTTCGTCTTGTGGCTCCCCGGACCCGGCTACGGCGGCGAGCACTGGAACTCGACGATCCTGAGCCACGCGTTCTACCTCGCCATCGAGGGGGGCGCGAACCGCACCACCGGCCTGACCGTGGAGGGCGTCGGCGACGCGGGGCGCGGCGACGTCGAGCGCATCTTCTTCCGCGCCCTGACCGAGCTGATGCCGGCGGCCGCGGCGCTGCCGCTCGCGGCCGATGCCATCCGTCAGGCCGCGGCCGATCTCGACGCCGGCGGCGCGGCGCAACGGGCCATCGAGCAGGCGCTGGTCTCGGTCGGGCTGCCGCCGGCCTGAAGGCCGCCTGCCGTCCTGAACGAGGACCGGTCCGATGCCGAACAACCTGAAGCACACCGCCGCCCTGATCGCTGCGCTCGCGCTGTTGCCGAACCAGCCCGCGTCCGCGCAGTCGCGCGACGAGTTCCGGTACTGGGACCTGGACAGCAACGGCGACCTGACGTGCGCGGAAGCGAAAGAGGGGCGGAGCGGAGACCAGGGACTGAAGCTGCCGGCGCACGAAGACGGCCATGACGGAACCGGGACCATCTACGAGTGGCTCGAGCGGGGCGTATCGAGCGACACCGACGGCGACGGCATCGCCTGCGAATCGTTCCCGAACCCCGACGGCTATATCCCCAAGAGCCAGGGGTCGACCGACCCGTCAAGCGGCTGCCCGGCAGAGGCCGAGACGTGGCAGGGGCTGAGGGTGTGCCAGGAGCAGCCGCGGGAGGGCTACGACCGCGACGCCTACGGACGGGGGTACGAGAACCTCGAGGACGAGATCATCAGCATGTTGCCCGACACGATGAAGGCCGGCGGGATGGTCTACACGCCCTACTCCTGCCTCGCGTTCGACGTCGAGGCTGACGGCACCGCGGCGACCGACATCGAACACATCGTGGCCCTCGCCGAGGCGCACGACTCCTGGATCGCCGACGACCGCCGCCGGGACATCGCCAGCGACCTCGAGAACCTCACGATCGCCGACGCGACGGTGAACCGAACAGAGAAGGGCGACCGGGACGCGGCCGGGTGGATGCCGGCCCGGCACGGGCGCTGGTTCGCGGAACGGGTCATCGCCGTGAAGCTGGAGTACGGGCTGTCAGTCGACCCGGCAGAGCGGGACGCCCTCGAAACCCTGCTCAGAAGCACGGCGGCGGACCTGAACTGCATGGCCGAGGACACGACGCCGCCCACGGTGGCCATCAGGAGCATCGCCCGCAGGCCTACCTCCGGCCCCTTCCCGATCACGATCGCCTTCTCGGAGCCGGTGACCGGCTTCGAGGTCACGGACCTCGCCGTCGCGAACGGCACTGCCTCGGGGTTCGGCGGGAGCGGCAGACACTACACGGCGACGATCACGCCGGCCGCGTCGGGCACCGTGACGGTGGACATCGCGGCCGGCGCCGCTCAGGACGCCGCAGGGAACCCGAGCTCGAGAGCCGGCCAGTTCTCCATCACCGCCGACCTGACGCCGGTCCCCGCCCTGCCGACGCTCGGCGTGATCGCACTCGCGATGCTGTTGCTGGCCGGGAGCGGTGCGCCGACGGACATCACGCGCTCGGGCCTCGTGAGTCTGCACCATGCGACTCGCGTGACACTCCTGATTCGGCGCTGACGCTGGAGGACAAGTCGATGAGGAACACCCGGCGATGGTCGACCCCCGCGACGATGGGGGCCGGCCTCTTCGTGATGACGACGGGCTTGCTGATGTTCTTCGTGGCGGAGGTGCCGTTCAAGTTCGCGCACGAGCTGGCCGGCCTCGCGTTCGTCGGCGCCGCCGTGCTCCACATCGTGAGCAACTGGCGACCCTTTCGCAACTACTTCTCGCAGCGCACGGGCCTCGGCGTCTTCGTCTTGCTCTGGTCGATGGGGACTGCGGCGGTCGTGGCGTCGAGCGTCCTGGAGATCGGGGAGGCCGACACGCTCGTCGTCACCTCAATCACGAACACGCCGATCGCCCTGCTGGCGCCGGTCGTCGGCCTTGAGGTCAGCGAACTGGTCGACCGGCTCGCCGCCGATGGGTTCGAGGTCGAGGACCCCGGGCTGTCCGTCGAGGAGGTGGCCCTTCAGTCCGGCGCCGACCCCGACGACGTGCTGTTCTCGGTGTTTCGGTAGACTTGCGCGTCCCGGCGTTCCAGGGGCGCCTCAGGCCAGGGCTCCACCGTGCGTCACCCACCAGGGGCGCGGGGCCAAGGCCCACGTGGGATGCGAGAGACCATGTGACCGGGCCGCGCCATCCGCCGACGGATCCCACACTCGCGGACGCAGTCCGATGTCCCCTGCTGGAGAGCGATCTCGAACAGTGGGTCCGCTGCTGCACGTGCCGGTTCCTGTCCCTCGCCCGCCGCGTGGCGGGCGACGACGACATCGCGCACGACGCACTGCAGCAGAGCTGGGTCATCGTGCTCGAGAAGCTCCAACAGTACCGGGGCGGGGTTCCCGCGTGCGGATGGGTCGGGGCGATCGTGCGCCATGAAGCGCTGCACGGCGCGACCGCACGGCACCGCGAGCTGCCGTTGGCCGCGGACGGGGGCGAGGCAGGCGCCATCGCGGAGCAGACGAAGGGAGCCGGGGCCGTTTCGGAGTCTCCCGAGGCCGCGGCGTACGCCCGCGAGCTGACGCGGCTGCTGCTGGAGGTGATCGACGAGCTGCCGCCGACGTTCCGCGAGGTAGTGCGGCTCCGGGACGTAGACCAGCGATCGCCCCAAGAGGTCGCGCGCCGGTTGCACATCTCCACCAGCAACGTGGCGGTTCGGCTGCATCGGGCGCACAAGCTGCTGCGCCCGCGACTCCTGCGTCGGATCGCAGGATCGTCCTCGATCCTGGCCAACAAGAAGAACCTGTAATCGGCCCCCTCCCCAAAAGCTCTTGTAGAGAGAGGGTGAACCGCAACAGCCCCGAAGAGCGGGGTGCCGAGGCTCGGCGGAAAGCCAGGTTGCCCGCACCTCGTCAAGCTCCGGCAACAGCCCGCCCTGAACCGATCCCCAGCACCGGGCCGCTCGCTGAATACGCCCGGTTCGCCGGGGACGATGAAGATGACGGGCAGGTCGGGCAGCTCGGGGACCTGCTGCTTCAGCTCAAATGCCGTCGACATCGGGCAGCACCAAGTCGAGCAGGACCAAGTGCGGCTTCTCAGCGTGGATAATGCGCTCCAGGTCCTCCGGCACGCCCGTCACGAGCGGGGCGTAGCCTGCCGCCGAGAGCGCGCCGCGGACGAACCGCAGCGTCTTCGGGGCGTCGTCAACGACGAGGGTGCGGGAGCGGCCTGTCCCGGTCCGCGACCGGCGGCGGGACCCGCCGACGCGGCGAGGGGCTCTCCAGCCACGGAAACGTGAACGTCGTGTCGCGGGCCGGGCCGGGGCGCTCCGCCCGCATGCGCCCGCAGTGCGCCTTGACGAGCGCCTTCAAGATCGCGACCCCGAGGCCCTTCACGAACGTGCTTCGCGCCCGCTCCAGGAGGATCACCACTTCTGAGGGCTCGGGGGCGACCGAGAGGGTACCCGACTCAACGAGCCCCATGTCCAGGACGTCGCCAATCAGGATGCGATGGAACTCGCGCATCTCAGCCGGGCCAGCTCCGCGGCTTCCTCCAGCAGGGTTGTCACAAAGGCTTCGATGGCGGCCACCGGCTCGCCGAGCTCGTGGCTCACCGGGCCCAGGAACTCGGCCCGCAGCCGCTCGATCTCATCGAGCGACGGGAGATCCTGCATGGTCACCACCGAGCGGACGGTACCGCCTTCGGAACGGATCGGCGTGGCGTTGATCAGCGTCCGAAGGCTGGGCCCGTCGGGGACGGAGAGCAGGGGACCTCCTCGGTACCCACCGTCTCGCCGGTACCGAGCAACTGCGCCAGCGGCAACTCGCTCAGTGACACCACCCGCCCGTCGGCGCGGCGGAGGGTGACCACCCTTCTGGAGATCGGCGACCCGATCCGGTGGGGTCCAGGAGTCACGGCGTGGGCACAATATATGGCGTGTTAGCCACGTTCTCGACATGGGCTGCGTGGTAACATGTCCAAAATGCAGGAAGGAGCGAACGGGGAGCGTCGGCCGCAAAGCGACATCGAGAACGCGGTCAGGATTGGGAAGACGGCGACTGAGCGGTGTCCGGGTGAACCGCGGAGGACGCTGCTCCGCGGGTGGAGGGCGCCCAGGGGCGTGATGCCGACGTTGGCGCCGAGCGCGCCCGCGAAGGGGTTCAGGATGTCCGACCGGGCCGACTCGGCCTTCCCGCCGATTTCGCGGACGGTCGAGGATCGAGGGCGGATGGCGACGACTCTTCGCGAGGATGAGATGGGAAGGATCATCGGGACCGTTGGGAGGCGCCGTGTCGAAGGCGGCTGGCGCCCGCAGACGTAGCGCGAAATCCGGGTCGAGCGAGAGGGTGATGGGGTTGTGCTGACGCGACAGGTTCGAGAGGACACCGGCGGGCAGCATCAGCGGCTCTTCGCCTTGGACGAGCAGAACGCAATCCGGCTCGCGGCGGCGATTCTCGCCGCGCTCGATGGAGAGGACTGATTGACCAAGAGAGCACCCTGAACCGCAAGGGGCTTCGTCGGACTGGGCACGGCCGCCGTTTCGAGCGGATCCGGATTCAGCGCAGGTTGCGATCCAGCCGTGCTGGACGGGGACCCAGTCAATCACGGCCGCGCCGTCGAGTCGCGGACTGTCGAGCCTTGGCCGACACGGGCTCGACATGATGCGCGGCCGTCAGGAGGAATGCCGATGACCAGCAGGTGGAAGCCCCCCCGAGCACCCTTCCTTGCCCTGGCCCTCGCCGCCGCGGTCGCCCTCGCGCCCGGCGCCGCGCACGGCCAGGACATCTCCATCAGCGGCACCGTCACCGACACGACCGGCGGCGTGCTGCCCGGCGTGACGGTCGAGGCGCTCAACCAGGCCACCGGCGAGGTCACGACCGCCTTCACCGACGGTACCGGCTCGTTCGCGTTCGACGCGCTCCTCCCCGGGTTCTACGACGTGACGTTCGTCCTGCCCGGGTTCAGCACCGCCGTCCGCGCCGGCGTGATGGTCGAGCCCGGCCTTCCCGTCACCCTCGACGTCGAGATGGGCGTGCTGCTCCAGGAAACCGTCGCGGTCGTCGGGACGCGGGCGGAACCGCGGTCGGTCACCGCCTCCCCGGTGCCGGTCGACGTCATCCGCGCCGAGGACTTCACGAGCCAGGGCGACGTCGACCTCACCAACCAGTTGCGGACGGTCGTCCCGTCGTTCAACGTCAACACCCAGCCCATCAGCGACGCCGCCACCATCGTGCGGCCGGCCAATCTGCGCAACATGGCGCCCGACCACACGCTGATCCTGGTCAACGGCAAGCGCCGCCACCGCGCCGCCGTCATCGCCTGGCTGGGCAACGGCATCGCCGACGGCGCGCAGGGACCGGACCTGTCGGCCATTCCATCGATCGCCCTGCGGCAGGTCGAGGTGCTGCGCGACGGCGCCGCCGCCCAGTACGGCTCGGACGCCATCGCCGGCGTCATGAACTTCGAGCTGAAGAACGCGCGCTCCGGGGGCAGCATGGAGTTCCGCACCGGCCGGTACTTCGACGCGAACGACGGCGACCCCGCGACGTGCGGCCCCATCGGCCGATCGTGCAACGGCATCGGCGGCAACGCGCCGGGCTTCACGTTCGCCGGCAACACCGGCCTCCCGCTGGGTCCGGAAGGGTTCCTGAACCTCAGCCTGGAGTACGGCGGCACCCAGCCGACCAACCGCGGGGTGAACGACAGCGGCACGCAGGCCGTCATCAACGGCGGCAACACGAACGTGCGCACCACGTCGCGCGTCTGGGGCTCGCCGCTGATCGAGGACGACCTGAAGCTGTTCGCCAACTTCGGCACCGGGGGCGACCGAGCCGAGTTCTACGGCCACGCCAACTACGCCAGCAAGACGGTGACCGGCGGCTTCTACTACCGCAACCCCAACAACCGCGGGAACGTGTACTCGGTGGACGGCGGCCAGACGCTGCTGGTGGGCGACGTGCTGCAAGCCCAGGGCATGGGGGTTGGGGCGGCGAACTGCCCGACCGTCGCGATCACCAACGGCACGCCCGACCCCGCCGCCTTTGCAGCGGTCCGCAACAACCCGAACTGCTTCACGTTCCACCAGCCGTTCCTCGGCGCGCCGGACGGTCTGCCGGGCGGGTTCACGCCGCAGTTCGGCGGCGACGTCTACGACTACTCGCTGGTCTCCGGCGTGCGCGGGGCCACGGCGACCGGGCTCAACTGGGACATCAGCGGCAGCACCGGCCGGAACCACGTGCAGACCTTCATCTTCGACACCGTCAACGCCTCGCTCGGCCCCGACAGCCCGACCCGGTTCGAGCCGAACCTGCTGCAGCAGACCGAGACCAGCCTCAACGCCGACATGTCCTACGCCGCCAGCGACATGATCAACGTCGCCGGGGGCCTCGAGTGGCGGAACGAGCAGTACCACCTCGGCGAGGGCGACCCGGCGTCGTGGGCGATCGGCCCGTACGGGAATCAGGGCTTCAGCTCCGCCTCCAACGGCTACAACGGCACCCGCCCCGAGAACGCCGGCACCTGGGACCGCGCCAACGTCGCGGCGTACGGCGACATCGAGATTCACGGCACCGCCAACGAGTGGAACCTCGGCGCCGCCGTCCGCATCGAGGACTTCTACGACAGCTTCGGCACCACGATGAACAGCAAGCTGTCGGGGCGGTACGGGTTCACCGACACGTTCGCGATGCGCGCCGCCGTCAGCAGCGGGTTCCGCGCCCCGACCCCCGGCCAGCAGAACGTGCTGAACGTGACGACCGAGTTCGACTACGACCTCGGCGATCTGATCAACAACGGCACCATTCCGTCCACCTCGCCGGTCGCGGCGCTGCGGGGCGGGGTGCCCCTGCAGCCGGAAGAGTCGATCAACTACTCGCTCGGGACCGTCGTCGACACCGGGCCGTTCACCTTCACCGCCGACTACTTCCGCATCAACGTGTCCGACCGGCTCACCATCACCAGGAACTACCGCCTCTCGCCGGACGAGATCGCGACCCTGGTCGCCGGCGGCATCGCCGAGGCGGGCAACCTGGCCGCGTTCCGCTTCTTCGTCAACGACTTCTCGACCCAGACGCAGGGGCTCGACCTCGTCGCCACGTGGACCCCGCCGGCGATCGGGGGACGGACGACGTTCAGCGGCATCTTCAACTACACCAATACCGCGGTGACCGAGTTCAGCGAGGAGCACTTCGACGCGGACCGCGTCACGTCGCTGACCCTGGGGCTGCCGAGGTCGCGCTGGAACGTCGGGGTCAACCACACCGCCGACCGCTTCGCCCTGATGGCCCGCCTGCACTACTACGGCTCCTACTGGGACCGGGAGGACGCGCGCTCGGCGCTGGGCGCCGCCATGTCGTACATGTACGACCTGTACGCCGGCAGGCCGCTGCTCGACCTCGAGATCAGCTTCCCGTTCAACAACGCCACGCTGTCGGTCGGCGCCCAGAACGTCCTCAACACGTACCCGGACGAGAATCCGGGCGCGATCAGCGGTGTGGGCAACCGCTACGGCCAGTTCGGGCCGTTCGGCTTCAACGGCGGCTACTACTACACCCGCATCGGCTTCGGGTGGGGCTCGTAGGGGTCGACCTGAAAGACAGAGGCCGCGGAACGCCGCGGGCTCTGCCCGGCGACGCTGGCGAGGACGACTACAGCGTCGAACCAATCCTGATCGAGGGTGGCAAGACCACTGGGACCACCACGCTGATGGTGGCGGCAAACGACCTGCCGGACGGCGGCACCGGCACCAAAACCGGGGGGAGACGCTGGTCCTCTTCGGATCTGTCGGCGGCATGGAGATCGGCGACCTGACGTTCACCATCTGGGATGCCGCGGTACCGGCGCTGCCTGTGGGCGGGCTGCTGTTGCTGGGGGCGCTACTGCTGTGGCGCGGTGCGGGTGCGCCGACGAGATGGCGGACAGGCATGAGGCCGGCCTGACCGGGGCCCGCAGCCCTGTCTGGAGAAGGCAGGCATGTGGAAGAAGGCAGAACCAAACCAGTCGGCGGCCGGTCAGGTGACGGGCACGACCGGCTCCGGCCGCCCAGCGGGGAGCCGCGCGAACCAGAACGTGCTCATCGGCAAGTCGATCGTCGTCGAGGGCGAGCTCCACGGCAGCGAGGATCTGACGATCGAGGGGCAAGTCGAGGGCAAGATCACGTTGAAGCAGCATGTCCTGACAATCGGTGCCCACGGGCGCATTCAGGCGCAGGTCTTCGGCAAGTCAGTCGTCGTTCTGGGCGAGGTCATCGGCAACATCGAGGCGACCGAGAAGATCTCTATCAGCGCCGAAGGGAGCGTCGAAGGCGACATCAAGGCTCCTCGCATCGCTATCTCGGAAGGAGCCAATTTCCGCGGCGCCATCGATATGCAGCAGGGGCGGCAGGCCAACCGCGCCGGAAGCGAACCAACGCCGGAGTCCGAACCCCGCCGACCGACGCGGGCCGCAAGGGTTAGGAGCGGCGGACGCGACTCGCCATCCGACACCGGGGGCGAGAATCAGAGTTCGGTAGGTGTCCGTCGAGACGCTGGCGGCTCGACGAGCTGACGAGCGTCCTCCGACGCGGCAACCGCAGCGATTCTCGCGACTCGACCCTGCCGGGTGGGCGGGGTGCTGTTGCTCGGGGCGCTACTGCTGTTGGCGCTGTGGGGTGCCGGTCGGCGCGCGCATGGTGGGGACGCCGCGCGTCGGGGTCTCGACCGCCGCCTACGGCCGGGAGTACCGGGTCGGCTACGGCCTCGGGCTGCTCGACCGGGGCAACGTGAACTTCGAGCTCGGGGTCGACGTACAGCGCCGAGAGAGCCCGGCGGAGGGCGAGGCCAGCAACCGGTTCCTGGGCCGGCCACCATCGGGTGGTAGCGCCGCGCGGGGTCAGCCTGTTGCTGCCGGAGGATGAGCCGGACCGTCTCCAAGCGCGGGGAATGGCGCTCGAGCGCGGCTCTCACCGCGCGCTCGATGGCGGCGGCCGGGTGGGTCTCCCTCAGCCGCAGCATCCGGACCCACGCCTGATCGGGCTTGCGGTTGTGCTTCGCCAGCTCCGCCCGCGCCTGCTGCCAGACCGGCACCAGCCGCCAGTCGAGAAGCTCCGTCGCCTCGGCCACGGCCCGGTGCTTGCGCTCAAGCAACGGCAGCACGTGAAGCGCATCGAGGACCTTCGCGCCCCGGCAGAACGCCCGGCGATGGTCGGCGTCCACCTCGGCGCCGACCGCGGTCGCCACCCGGTCGTGATACAGCTTCACCCACACCGGCCGGGAGGCGTGGCGGATCAGCACCGAGTACGTCACGTGGTCCACGCTAATGTGCCCGAACCTGTCGGCCACCCGCAGGACGACGCAGCAGGTGGCCGGCAGATGAGCGGGCATCGCTCGCAGGCGCCGCCACTCCTCGGCCAACGCTTCGTCGCCGACGGATGCCATCGGGGGTCTGGTTGCCTTGGCCCGCCGCGGTTACGACTCGTCCGGCTTCGGCATCCGGTAGCCGAGTCCGCGCTCGGTGAGGATGTACCTCGGCCGGCCGCCGTCGTCGCCGAGCTTGCGGCGCAGCTTCCGGACCGCGCTGCGCACCGCCTGCGGGTTGCTCTCGCCACGCCCGCTCCACACCCGCCGCCACAGCGACTCGTACGTCGTCGCCCCGCCCGCGTCGAGCGAGAGCGCGTGCAGCAGCCGATATTCGGTCGCGGTGAGCCGCACCGGGCGGCCGGCCATCGTGACCCGGCGCTTCGCGCGGTCGATGGCCAAGTCGCCGAGCACGAAGGGCGCGGGCGCGGTCCGCCGGCGCAGCGCCAGCCCCACCCGGGCCACCAGCTCCGCCGCCGAGAACGGCTTCACGATGTAGTCGGCGGCCCCCGCCTCCAGCGCCCGCGCGACAGTGTCGCCCCGCCCGTAGGCCGAGATGAAGATCACCGGCAGGTCGGCGAGCGCCGGCAGCGTCCGCATCAGCTTGATGCCGTCGACCCCCGGCAGCACCAGGTCCAGCAGCACCAGAGCGGGGTGCTTCACCTCGACCAGGCGGGACAACTGCCCCGGTTCGCCGGTGGCCTCCGGGGCGTAGCCTGCCGCCGCGAGCGCGTCGCGCACGTGCCGCCGTGCGTGCGGGTCGTCGTCCACCACCAGGATCGGCGTCTTCTCCCGCGCCGCGCCGGGCGAGGCGGCGGAAACGGCCGCGGCGCGGCCCTCGTCCTCGGCCGCCGGCAGCGTGAACGCGACCCGCGTGCCCCGGCCGGGCCCGCTGCTCTCCGCCCGGATGCGGCCGCCGTGCGCCTCGACCAGCCCCTTGCAGATGACCAGCCCGAGGCCCGACCCGCCGCCCTCCGCGATCCCGGTGTGCCGCCGGAACAGGTGCGGCAGCTGCTCCGGCGGCACACCCTCGCCGCCGTCAGCGACCGAGACTTCGACCAGCGCCCCGTCGCGCGCCGCCGCCACCCGGATGGGGATGCCCTCCGGGGAGTGGCGCGCCGCGTTGGAGAGCAGGTTGTCCAGCACCTGGACGATGCGCCGCCCGTCCGCCATGACCGGGGGCAGGTCCGCCGGCAGGTCGATGACGAGATCGTGCCGCCCGCCGCCGCCCGAGAACGCGGTCCGCGCCCGTTCGACCAGACCGGCCACGTCCTCCGGCGCCGGATCCACCGGCAGCAGGCCCGCGCCCAGGCGCCCCGCGTCCAGCAGGTCGCCGATCAGCCCGGACATGCGGTCGGCCTGCTCCTCGATGATGCGCAGGAACTGGCGCAGCTCGGCCCGGTCGGGGTCCCGCCCGCCCTCCAGCGCCGTCGCCGCCGAACCCTTGATGGCGGCCAGCGGCGTCCTGATCTCGTGGCTCACCATGCCCAGGAACTCCGCCCGCGAGCGCTCCAGTGCCTCCAGGGGCGCCAAGTCCCGCAACGTCACCACCACCCGTTCGACTGCGCCCTCGGGGGAGCGGATCGGCGTGGCGTCGAGCAGCGTCCGCACGCTCTTCCCGTTGGGGGCGAGTATCTCGACCTCCTCGGCCCGCACCGTCTCGGCGTTGCCGAGGGCGCCGAGCGTCTCCTGGCGCCCATCGCCGCGCCGGCAGACCACCGCCTCACGCAACCGCTCCACGGAGGCGTCCGACATGCCCAGCCCCGCCATGACGCGCCGCGCCTCCCCGTTGAGCGACAGCGGCGCGCAGCTCTCGGCGTCGAACACCACGACGCCCACGGGGCAGGTCTCGACCAGCGCCTCGAGATCCGCCCGGGCCCGTCGCTCCTCGCGGTGCGCGCGGGCGTTGGCGACCGCCGCGGCGGCCTGCTGGGCGAACAGCACCAGCATCTTCTCGTCCGCGTCGGTGAACCCGCCCTCCTTGCCGCCGAGGAAGAAGCCGCCGGCCGCCACTCCCCGGTGGCGCATCGGCGTCGCCTGGAAGGTGCCGCTGGGAACCGGGAACGGCGAGCAGCCGAGGGAACGGACCCAGGCGTCGAGGTCCGGCAGCCGTAGCGGCGCGGGCAGCTCGCGCAATTGCCCGAACAGCCGCAGTCCGTCGGGCCACTCCTCCATCGCGCGGTGCTCGTCGGCCGTGAAGCCCGCGGTCACGAAGTCGCGGGGCTGCCCGCCGCCGTCGACGGTGGTGATGACGCCGTAGCGGGCGCCAGTCAGCGCGCGGGCGCCGTCGACGACCGCCCGGAGCACGGTGTCGAGGTCGAGGCTGGCGCCGATGCGCAGGATGGCCGCAAGCAGGGTGGCGTCGCGTTCGCGGGGGACCTCGAGGCCCCGCGCTGTTTCGTCGCGTTCGTTCAAGGTTCCGTCCTCCGTGCAAAGGGGGCGCCGGCCCGGCCGCCAGCATGACGCCGGTCGGGACTGGTGACGCTGAAGGCATGTTACAAGGAATAATAGCCATGTTCAAGACATTGCGGCCGTGAGGCGACCATTCAGAATCCGACAATATCCGTGGCCTCTGGCTTGGCAGTTGTATTCTCGGCACGCTTGGGCCATAGTGGCGATCCGGGTGGCGAAGGCGCGTTTGGAGGCGGCGCAACGGGCGGCGGACGACGCTCGGGGCCGGCAGCCGGGCCAGACGCGGAATCCGAAGGGAGGCCGGTCGTACAAGCGGGCATATGGGGAGCCTGACGAGAGGGCACAGAGCAACTTCACGGACCCGGAAAGCGGGATCATGAACACGAGCAACGAGGGCTTCCAGCAGTGCTACAACGCGCAGGCGGCGGTGGACGGTGAGCACCAGTTGGTGGTGGCGACGGACGTGACGGCGAACGCGAGCGACCAGGGCGGGCTGCCGGTGTTGCTCGACGAAGTCGAGGAGCGGTTCGACACGCGGCCGGAGACGGTGCTGGCCGACTCGGGGTACTGCAACGAGCGGGACTTGACGGACCTGGAAACGCGGGGCGTTGACGGGTATGTGTCGGTGGGCCGGGAAGACAAGGCGGTCACGGGCCGCGATCTGGAGATCTGGAGAAGCATCCGGCGACGGGCCGCATGGTGGAGAAGTTGTCGACGCTGGCGGGCCGGGCAGCGTATGCGGAGCGGAACCGCCAGGCGCGGAGAAAGCCATGGAAATCCAGGAAAGAACGCTTCAGGACGTCGTAGTGCTGGATCTGACCGGGAAGCTGACCATCGGCGAGGGCGACGAGCTCCTGAACGAGCGGATCAGGAACTTGCTACAGCAGGGCCATCGCAATCTCCTGCTCAACCTGGAGGGCGTGCCCCACGTCGACAGCGCCGGGCTCGGCGAAATCGTGCGGACGTACACGACGGTGAGCCGTCAGGGCGGCAAGCTCAAGCTCGTCAACCTCACCAAGCGCATCACCGACCTGCTCGCAATCACGAAGCTGCTGACGGTGTTCGAGACGTACGAGTCGGAAGACGAGGCCGTCAAGAGCTTCAGCGGCTGACGGACGGGAGTCACCCATCCGGCGCCCTCTCGCGCGTTCCGATCGTGCACGGCCGTCCTCGACCCCGGGCCGCCGGTCGGGCGGCTGCACCAGTCGTTTCCCTGCTGCCGCCGGCCCGGGCGATTCGAGGCCCGCGTCTCGTTGTTTGCGGTGTGGAAGCGGACCTGGAACCGGAGCGATACGCCTACCGGCCGGGCCGAGGGTTGCCCATTGCCATGTTGCGCCGCGTCGCGCCGAACGCGCTGCTGCGGCACGGCGCGGGCAATGACGTCGCCGACCAGAGGCCCCCCAGAATGCGTAGACTGCTGATCACCCTCACGGCCCTGACGCTCGGCCCCGCCCAGGTCGCGGCCGAGCCGCCGTTCTTCGGCACAGCGTTCATCTCGCCCGAGGTCATCACCGAGGCGGACGCGACCGCGCTGCGGAGCGTCACCTACACCGGCCGCGGAGAGCGCGTGATCTGGGACTATCGCGTCTTCGACTGGATCACCGTCGAGGCGTACCTGTTCGAGGCGCAGATCGGCGGCAGCGTGGTCGAGTTCCAGGTCAACCCGGAGTTCGAGAGCGAGGCCGCGGCACGGGAGCAGGTTGAGACCTATGCGCCGCCGCTCGGCCGCCTCCCCGCCGTGTTGCTCTCGCGGCTCGGCAGCGTGCACGTGAACGCGGGGCGCCCCGCGCATCCCGACGCGCTGCTTCCCCGCCCCCCACAGCGCGTGTTCGGCGGCAACTGGTTCGACCAGAGCATCACGATCCACACCGGCACGGGGGAGGAGTTCATCCGCGACGGGTTCCTCGAAGAGGTCCTGTTCCACGAGGGGGCGCACGTGTCGGTTGATGAGCTGGTCCAGGACACCCCCGAGTGGCGGGCCGCGCAGGAGGCCGATGGCGCGTTCATCTCGGCGTACGCCCGTGACAACCCCGACCGCGAGGATGTCGCCGAGAGTCTGCTGCCGTATTTTGCGGTCAGGTTCCGGCCGCATAGCCTCACCGCGTCCGACCGCGAGATCATCGAGGCGACGATTCCGGCGAGGTTGGCGGTGTTCGACGTGCAGGGGTTTGACTGGAGCCCATATGGGATGGTGGTCCCCGCGCTTCCTGGCGCCGCAGCACTCATGCTCGCGGCGCTGCTGTCAGCAATCACCCGACCGAGGAAGTTTCGATGAGGAATATCAAGATAGACCCAGCCTAGCATGGCCCCGTCTTGCTGAATCACCGTGGAATGGGCAGAGGCGCCGGGGATGACGGTCGATGTGTGCCCGAGAAGCGCCGACGAGAGCCTGAAGGACTCGCCCCAGGAATCGCGGAGCACGCCCCGGATAGTGCCTCGGAGGCGATTCAAGATGCCAGATCGGCCTGACTCGGCTTTTCCGCCAATCTCGCGGACGGTGGAGGAGAAGAGCGAGATGACGAGGATCATCGGAACCGTCGGAAAACGGAAGGCCGATGGGAACTGGCCCCCTCAGGCGCGGCGTGAGATCGAAGTCCAGCGGGATGGCGATGGGGTTGTGGTGACACGGCAGATTCGGGCAGGCAGCGGCCAGCATTGGCAGCTCTGCGTCCTGGACGAGCAAAACGCGATTCGACTGGCGGCGGCGATCCTCAGCACGCTGGATGGGGATGACTGAGATGAGGAAGCTGAGCGCCCAACTCGCGACAGTCACGGTGGCGACGCTCATTGAAGCAGTAGTTGCCGGGACGGCGGGGCCGTGGGGCCGGGGCGCGGGGAGGCCCTACTCCGGCCTGACGCGGTCGGGCGCAGGCCACCGGGCGGTGCGCTACGGCTACCGGTGGGAGGTCGGCCCGCGGTTCAACGTCGGCATCGAGGGAGCGCGGATCGGCGGCTTCGGCGGCTTGGCCGGGGTGGACGGCCGCGGGGCCGGCCAGGCGCACTCGGTGCAGGTGCGGGGCAGATCGGGTTCTGAGCGAATCGAGCCCAGGGGGCATTGGAACCATGAACAGCCGGGAGCGACGGGGGCCGGGGCTTGACGAAGCGAGCCGAACGGACGGGTGCCGACTGCTGAGATCGCCATGAGCTCGGATGAGCCGGCGATCATCATCGCGGGAGAACGCGGCGACTGGCCGGGCGGCCCGGCGACGCTACGGCCGCGGAGGCCCACCCGGGAGCCGAACGGGGCGCTGTGGTTCGGGGCCGAGCTCAAGGCCTCCGGGGACCAGGTCTGGTTCCGGATCGAGGAGGAGGACGTCGGGCGGCTGCCCGGGAACGACCCCGGGACCCGGGGGCGCTTCCTCACCGACGCGCTGCTGGCTCGGGTCGAGGCAGGCGACATTCGGCTGAGGAGCGCGATCAACCGGTTCGAGGTCCGGGTGTCCGACACCGGGGAGGCGTGGATCGAACGGCTGCGGTGGTGAGACGGACATCGACACCGATGGGCCCAGCCGGGAGCACCCGAAACCGCGACGCGGGAACGGACACAGCCTCCCAGGATCGAGAGGGCGCAAGCAAGCGGCCAGCAAGTCACAGCTCACCGTTGAACCAGCGCAACTCGCGAGCGGTGCAGTTGCGCCGGAGCTTCGCTCGACCAGCGCCGCACCTACTCGAAGCGCAGCGACTCGATGGGGTCGAGTTGGGCGCCCTTCCAGGCCGGGTAGAAGCCGAACACGACGCCGATCACCGCCGCGAAGCCGACCGAGATCACCACCGCGTCGGGCGGCACCCGGGCCGGCCACTGGAGGAACTCGGTGAGCCCCCCGGAGACCGCGAAGCCGAAGCCGACGCCGATCATGCCGCCCACGAGGCTGAGGGCGATCGCCTCGACCAGGAACTGCCACAGGACGTCCTTGCCCTTGGCCCCGACGGCCATGCGCAGCCCGATCTCGCGGGTGCGCTCGGTGACCGACACGAGCATGATGTTCATGATGCCGATGCCGCCGACGATCAGCGAGACGACAGCGATGGCCAGGGTGAACATCGTCATCGTCTGGGTCATGTCGGTGCGCATGCTGGTGATGTCGTCCTGGGTGCGCACCATGAAGTCGTTGTCCTCGCCCGGGATCAGCTCGTGCTCGACGCGCAGCACCGCCTCGATCTGCTCCGAGACCTCCTGAATCTCGTCGGCGGAACGAGCCGAGATGGAGATGCCGGAGATGTTGGTGCCGTTCCGTCCCCGGAGCCTTCGCTGAACGGTGGTGTAGGGCGCGAGGACGGTGTCGTCCTGATCGTCGCCGAACGCGCCGGACCCTTTCGCCTCCATGACCCCGATCACCCGGAACGACTGGTTGCGGATGCGGATCAACTGGCCGACGGCGTCGACGCCCTCCCCGAACAAGTTGTCGCGGACCACCGAGCCGAGCACCGCGACCTTGGCGGCGCTGGAGACGTGGGTCGGCGTGAAGAACTCGCCGTCGTCGACCTCCCAGAACAGGATGGGGGGCAGCTCGACGTCGACGCCCTCGATACGCGTCTGCCAGTTCTGGCCGGCCGCGATCACCTGGTCGCGGGTGTTGACGGTGGCGCTGAGGTACTGGGCGCCGGGCACCTGCTCGCGGATCGCCGCGATGTCCTGCACCTTGAGCCGGGGCGACGACCCCATGCCGCCGCTGACGCCGCCGCGGCTCCAGTTGCCGGCACGCACCGTGATGAGGTTGGTGCCGGCGGAGCGGATCTGGCTCTCGATCTCCTCCTGCGCCCCGGTGCCCAGCGCCACCATGGTGATCACCGCGGCGACCCCGATGATCATGCCGAGCATGGTCAGGGCGGTGCGCATCTTGTTGCGTCCGAGGGCCTTGAGCGCGGTCTGGAAGATCAGCAGAAGTGTCATGCGAGGCTACTCCTTCGGGGGGCGATGCCGGGCGTCGGGCGCGGCTCGCCGCTCTCTTGCGTGTCCGCCGGCGGCGGGGGCAGGGGCAGACGGGTGCTTCCAGCGCCGCATCGTTGTCGTCGGCCAGCTCGGCGATCGCCACCTGTGCGCGGTACAGGATGTTGAGGACGGGCTCCGACCGCGTGGTCGTCGTCGGGCAGGGCGGCGAGTTCGTCGGCCGCGACGCGCCGGACCGGGTTCGGCTGGTCGCTCACGATGCGGCCGTCGCGGAAGGCGATGATGCGCGTGCCGTACTCCGCGATGTCCTGCTCGTGGGTGATCAGGAGGACCGTGATGCCGCGCTCGGTGTTCAGGCGCTGGAAGATGTCCATCACCTCGATGCTCGTGCGGCTGTCGAGGTTGCCGGTCGGCTCGTCGGCAAGCAGGATGGCGGGCTCGTTGATGAGGGCGCGGGCGATGGCCACGCGCTGCTGCTGCCCGCCGGAGAGCTGGCTGGGATGGTGGTGGCCGCGGTCGGTGAGCCCGACCGCGGCCAGGGCCTCGCGGGCCTGCCGGTGCCGGTCGCGGGAGTGCAGGCCGCTGCCGTTGTACAGCAGCGGCAGCTCGACGTTGTCGAGGGCGTTCGTGCGCGGCAGCAGGTTGAAGCCCTGGAAGACGAAGCCGACCTTCTTGCTGCGGACGGTGGCCAGGGTGTTCTTCGACAACGTGGAGACGTCCTGTCCGTCCAGGACGTATCGTCCCGTCGTAGACCGGTCGAGGCATCCCAGGATGTGCATGAACGTCGACTTCCCGGAGCCGGACGGACCGATGACCGCCACGAACTCGCCGGTCCGGATCTCCGTCGTCACGCCTCGGAGGGCGCGGACCTTGACCTCTCCCAAGTCGTAGACCTTGGTGAGACCCTGAACGGCGATGGTTGTTGTCATGATGGATGGCGGCTCCTAGCGCTGGCCGCGTCGACGGACGGCATTGCCGAGGCAGGGCAGGCCGGCGTTGCGGCGTTCGCGTCGCGGTCATGTACTGAGACCCGCCGGCCGGCTCGAATCTTCCGAGCCACGCGTTGCCGGGGCGGCTGCTCGCTATATCTTCTCGTCCGCGTCGGTGAACCTGCCCTCCTTGCCGCCGAGGAAGAAGCCGCCGGCGGCCACCCCCCGGTGGCGCATCGGCGTCGCCTGGAAGGTGCCGCTGGGAACCGGGAACGGCGAGCAGCCGAGGGAACGGATCCAGGCGTCGAGGTCCGGCAGCCGCAGCGGCGCGGGCAACTCGCGCAGTTGCCCGAACAGCCGCAGTCCATCGGGCCACTCCTCCATCGCGCGGTGCTCGTCGGCCGTGAAGCCCGCGGTCACGAAGTCGCGGGGCTGCTCGTCGCCGTCGACGGTGGTGATGACGCCGTAGCGGGCGCCGGTCAGCGCGCGGGCGCCGTCGACGACCGCCCGGAGCACGGTGTCGAAGTCGAGGCTGGCGCCGATGCGCAGGATGGCCGCAACCAGGGTGGCGTCGCGTTCGCGCGGGACCCTCGCGGTCCATCGCCCGCTCAGGTGCGGGATCAACCGCTTCGAAGTCTGCGTCTCCGAGAACGGCGACACCTGGATCGAACGGCTCCGGTAGTGAGACGGATGTCGACGGCGTGCTGCCCGCCGGGGAAGACCGCCCGATCGCGAGCCGCTAGCGACCCCGCCAGACGACCAAGGGAGGCTCGAAAACGCGCTATGATGACCCCCGCGAGGATCTCGGCGAAGGGAGAGAGCACCCACGTAACCACCGCGCAACCCGCCCTGAAGGGGACCGACGAGGACTACTACGCCGGGCCGGCGAGAGAAGGGAACAGGAGGCGAGATCGGTGAAGCGCCGAAGCCCAAGGGTAACAGGACGTACCGCCCGCCTGACCCAATCACCTCTGGGACGAGACCACAAAGGCAAAGACAGGTTGAAGAGAGGGTCACCACTCGACGTCCGAGGTGACCGAGAACGGGACCGGATATCGAAGATGGTTCACACGGCCATGTCCCAGGCCAATGGAAACCCCATCGCGGCGAGCTCCTCACTCAGACGCGAAGCGCGAGAGCGCCTAGCAGCAGCCGCGAGGGCAGCAAGGCAGAACGCCAACGGTGACGAAGAACTCCTGCGGTGCATCGACATGATCCGAAGCCGAATCATGACCGCTCGGCAAATCGAGCCGCACGCGACCGAGAAAGCAGAAACACCCAAGACGGCGATCGACCGCACAACACTGACGCAGACCATTGCGGACGCCGTCTGGTCAAAACGACGGCCATAACCGCAAGGCGGGACCGTCCCCAAGCGAGAATGGGGGCGGGGATTGGCCGGGCTACTGGACCGAATCGGCCACAAATCACAAACCCTGGACCATCGCTGAACCTCGGGCGAGAACAGATCCGACACGCTGACCCGCAACGGCCACAGGCCGCTGAACAACTTCTCAATCTTCGAGGCGACGACCGGGTCAACCTCGTCGTCGACGAAGCGCTTAACCGCTCGAAGCTTCGGTTCCGCACCAGATCGACGACACGGCGGTACGCCCGCGTGAGCGCCTAGCGCCTGTCGAGACCCGGGAGCGAGATCGGCTCTCCGGTGTGGACCAGCCGGGCACCCTCGCGGGCGTAGCAGAGCATCCGCTCCGCAGACGGCCGCTCGACCGGAACACACCCCAAGGCGTGCAGGTGATGCCCGCAGTACGAGCAACCAAGAAACACAGGAATTCTGGCCGGATCGAAAAACACACGAATTCTGGCCAAGCGGCCAGAATTCGTGTGGAAGTACACCGGCGCCTTCGGCTTGAGCACGGGCGGCATGAGCGGCGCGACGGGAATGAACGGCATCGGCGCCGCGGGCGGCGGAATGGGCATGACCGGCATCGGCGCCGCGGGTGGCGCGATGAGCATGGGCGGCATGCCCGGTGCGATGGGCATGACGGGCCAGCACGCGCCGATGGGCGGCTACGGGCCGGCGGGCGCCGCGCACGGCGGCGGCCTGTTCGGCTCGATGGGGATGGGCGGCGACCTCTTCTCGAGCTCCGAGCTCGAGCTGAACCGCGAGAGCCGGGGCGGCATGCTGTCGCTGTGGAGCCACAGCTCCCGGTCCCAGTTCAGCGGCATGGAGGACGCGCTGTCGCTCAACGGCGACGTGCGGACCACGATGGTCGGGGCCGACTACTCGCGCGGCGCGCTGACGGTGGGCCTGTCCGTGGGCCGCACCCTCGGCCTGGGCGGCTACCGCGGCACGAGCGGCGGGCAGATGAGCACGTCGATGACGGGGGTCTATCCGTGGGTGGGCTACCAGGTCAACGACCGGGCGTGTCGATGATGATGTCGGCGGTGGGTACTCGGGGCGAGCTGTTGGGCTCGCGGGCCACGGGCGGGTTCGCGCTGGCGTTCAAGGCCGACGCGCTGTGGGTCGGCGCGGCGAGCGACTTGGTCGAGGGCCCGGCCGGCCGGCTGAACGCCTCGGAGGCGGCGGTGACGCGCGTGCGCACAGCGCTCGAAGGCTCGCGGGGCTTCACGCTCGGCGGCAGGCGGCTGTCGCTGAGGCCGAGCGTCGAGGTGGGTGTTCGCCGCGACGGCGGCGACACCGAGACGGGCGCGAGCATGGACGTGGGCGGCGGGCTTGCCTTCAGCGATACGGTCACGGGGCTGTCGCTCGACGTGCGGATGCGGACGCTGGTGGTGCACCAGGCGGAAGCGTTCTCTGAGCGCGGGCTGTCGCTGTCGTTCGGGTGGGACGCGACGCCGTCGAGCCCGCTGGGGCTGACGGCGCAGGTGGCCCCGTCGTGGGGCGGTTCGGCGCAGAGCGGGGCCGAGGCCCTGTGGAGCAGCCAGACGGCCTACGGCATGGGCTCGCATCAGATGTACGGCAGCACGATGAGGAGCGGGACACGCGGTCTCTTCCCAGTCGTCGCTGAACAGCACGCGCATGATGCGCAGCCGTACCTCGTCCCGCACGGTCTCGTCGGCGGATGCGCGGTAGCGCCGTGCCCGCGATGGGCGCCGCGACAGGAAGAACGTGCTGTTGTCCGTGGATTCGAGGATGCCGCGCTCGGTGAGCCGGGCCAGCGCACGCTCACGAATGGCCTCGCCCCGCTCGGCCTGGCGCCGCACCCACGTATCCGTATCGTGTGTCTCCGGCGTCCGTGCGATGTCGGCCAGGGCGGGATCGAGCAGGTCGTCGTTCAGGGGCGTGGGATCGACCAGCATCAGGCGCTTGAGGTCGGTGTCGATGCGCTCTTCCAGCGCCAGGTCCATCAGAACGGCGCCGGCGAGGAGGATGTGCAGCCGTTCCGCCGGGAGTGAAATGCTCAGGTCGTCCGCTCTCTCGTCGAACAGCAGCAGCAGCAACTCTTCGGCAAATCGCATCGAACCCTCATCGCCGTGGCTCGGTAGCCAATTCCTCTCAGGCGTCGTTCACCGAATCAGCTCGACCTCCCCAACTGCGCGTCCGGCGAGGAGTCAATCGGCTTCGACATCTTCATCGCCTTCCGACGTCATCCCTGGCCCTGCGCCCACAATAAGCATCCGAGCGCCAGCGCAGCGGCCAGCCAAGCGCCAGCGACCAGCAAACAGCGCAAGATACCGAAGACCAAGGCACGCCGTCCGATGAGAGACCACAAAACGACTTTGGGCATCATCGTGCGGTTTCACCCTTCTCCCCGCTTGGTGACCTCGGCGCGGCCCGCGTGCCGGTGCTCTCTAGGTCGCCCTCAAAACCGGGCGCGTTCGTCGCCGGTATGTGGCGGGACGCGCCGCCCCCCCCAAGCCCGCGAGGTGGCGGGACGGGCCCCGACGCGCTCTCCCCGCAGTCGTCGCCGACTCCCGTCCCTGTCCTGCCGTCATGGAGCCGGTAACCAGCTCTCGCCCCTCACTCCGGCAGAACGCGGTAGATGAGCTTCGACGCCTCGATGTACTGCCGCGCTGACGGAACCGCGATCAGCGCCACGGCCGCGGCCCGGCGGCCGTCTGCCCGGGACAGCTCGATGAAGCTGCTGTCGACGGTGAACGAGACGCTGCAGATCGCCTCGTCGCTGGCCCGGGTGTCGATCGTGTTGTGGATCTCGTCGAGGTCGGCGTCGTAGACGATGGCGTGAACCTTGAACAGTCCCGACCCGTACTCCGCCCGGCTGTACTGGGTCTGGAGGTCGTCATGGATACAGGCGATCTCCAGCCAGCTCTCGCCTGGGTTGATCGACGGCTCGTAGATCCCGCCCTGATGGACCTCGACTCGGAAATAGGCTTGCCGGGTCGTCGATCCGCCAGGTGGCAGGAGTTGGCGCGTCATCGGCTGTTGCAGGCCGATGGCCGCGATTCGGTCTGCCTTCTCCTGCATCCGTGCCTGCTCGCGCGCCGCGTCCTGGGCGGCTGCCGGCACCGCGGCGAGCAGCGCGGCCGTCAACATCATCGTCATCATTCTCATGGTCGACTCCTTCGACCCTGACCGAAAGTGGTCGCTAGGCCGGTGGCTGCACACGTCTGCGCGTCTCGACTGCAGCCCAGGGCATGGCGTTCTCCCTTTGTCGTGAGCTCGGGTTGGCTGCGTGGTTCGGCGTGGCCTTCTCCCTCGACCGTCCGTGTCGTTCGTCTCAGTCTCGCCCTTTCCGCTATCTCCGCCGCGAGCCCCTACCGCGCCGCGGCACAGCAGCAGCGCCCCGAGCAGCATTACCGCGCCCAGCGGCAGGGCCGGCACCCCAGCATCCCAGACGTGAACGTGACTTGGCCGATCCTCATGCGCCGCGAGAAGGCGCCAGTCCTCAGCGGGTGCGACGAACTCACGCCCGCACACGGCGCACACGGTCACGGCCTGGCCCGTCATGACAGCAACGCCCCCCGGACGCGACCGGCAAGTCCCGCAGCCGCGGCGGCCCGCCGACAGATGGCCGGGTCGCCGAACAACACACGGAACCCGTCGCGTTCGTCCTGGTCGCGTTGACTCTCGCCGCGCCAAGTGTCCGGCTGGTACACTCGGCAGCCCGGGCCACCGACGTCGGCAGGTTGCCCCAGCGCCACCGTGAACGTCTCGTCGTCGGTGTCGTCGTCCACGGTCGTTGTCGCTGTTCCCGTGCCCCCCGTTGCCCCGGCGGACGAGGCGTGCCCGGAAGTCGTCGTCTTCGGCCGCCTTCATCCTACACCGCAAACTGTGGCCCAAGCGTGCCGATAATGCAACCGCAAAGGCCAAAAGCCACGGATACTGTCGGACTCCGAATGGTTGCCTTTCCATGTTTATGTCTTGCACATGGCTGTTCTGCCTTGTAACATGTCCTCAGTGAAGCAAGTCCCCAACCGGCGTCATGCCGGCGGCGGGCCGGCGCCCCCTGAGAAGGAGGACGGGACCTTGAACGAACGCGACGAAACGGCACGGGGCCTCGAGGTCCCGCGCGAACGCGACGCCACCCTTCTTGCGGCCATCCTGCGCATCGGCGCCAGCCTCGACCTCGACACCGTGCTCCGCGCGGTCGTCGACGGCGCCCGCGCGCTGACCGGCGCCCGCTACGGCGTCATCACCACCGTCGACGGCGACGGGCAGCCCCGCGACTTCGTGACCGCAGGCTTCACGGCCGACGAGCACCGCGCGATGGAGGAGTGGCCCGACCGACTGCGGCTGTTCGGGCAACTGCGCGAGCTGCCGGCGCCGCTGCGGCTGCCGGACCTCGACGCCTGGGTCCGTTCGCTCGGCTGCTCGCCGTTCCCGGTTCCCAGCGGCACCTTCCAGGCGACGCCGATGCGCCACCGGGGAGTGGCGGCCGGCGGCTTCTACCTCGGCGGCAAGGAGGGCGGGTTCACCGACGCGGACGAGAAGATGCTGGTGCTGTTCGCCCAGCAGGCCGCCGCGGCGGTCGCCAACGCCCGCGCGCACCGCGAGGAGCGACGGGCCCGGGCGGATCTCGAGGCGCTGGTCGAGACCTGCCCCGTGGGCGTCGTGGTGTTCGACGCCGAGAGCTGCGCGCCGCTGTCGCTCAACGGGGAGGCGCGGCGCGTCATGGCGGGGCTGGGCATGTCGGACGCCTCCGTGGAGCGGTTGCGTGAGGCGGTGGTCTGCGGCGCGGCGATGGGCGCGAGCAGACGCTCGGCGCCCTCGGCAACGCCGAGACGGTGCGGGCCGAGGAGGTCGAGATACTCGCCCCCAACGGGAAGAGCGTGCGGACGCTGCTCGACGCCACGCCGATCCGCTCTCCCGAGGGCGCAGTTGAACGGATGGTGGTGACGTTGCGGGACCTGGCGCCCCTGGAGGCACTGGAGCGCTCGCGGGCGGAGTTCCTGGGCATGGTGAGCCACGAGATCAGGACGCCGCTGGCCGCCATCAAGGGTTCGGCGGCGACGGCGCTGGAGGGTGGGCGGGACCCCGACCGGGCCGAGCTGCGCCAGTTCCTGCACATCATCGAGGAGCAGGCCGACCGCATGTCCGGGCTGATCGGCGACCTGCTGGATGCGGGGCGCCTCGGCGCGGGCCTGCTGCCGGTGGATCCGGCGCCGGAGGACGTGGCCGGTCTGGTCGAACGGGCGCGGACCGCGTTCTCGGGCGGCGGCGGGCGGCACGGTCTCGTCATCGACCTGCCGGCGGACCTGCCCCCGGTGATGGCGGACGGGCGGCGCATCGTCCAGGTGCTGGACAACCTGCTCTCCAACGCGGCGCGCCACTCCCCGGAGGGCATCCCCATCCGGGTGGCGGCGGCGCGCGACGGGGCGCTGGTCGAAGTCTCGGTCGCTGACGGCGGCGAGGGTGTGCCGCCGGAGCAGCTGCCGCACCTGTTCCGGCGGCACACCGGGGTCGCGGAGGGCGGCGGGTCGGGCCTCGGGCTGGTCATCTGCAAGGGGCTGGTCGAGGCGCACGGCGGCCGCATCCGGGCGGAGAGCGGCGGGCCGGGCCGGGGCACGCGGGTCGCGTTCACGCTGCCGGCGGCCGAGGACGAGGGCCGCGCCGCGGCCGTTTCCGCCGCCTCGCCCGGCGCGGCGCGGGAGAAGACGCCGATCCTGGTGGTGGACGACGACCCGCACGCACGGCGGCACGTGCGCGACGCGCTCGCGGCGGCAGGCTACGCCCCGGAGGCCACCGGCGAACCGGGGCAGTTGTCCCGCCTGGTCGAGGTGAAGCACCCCGCTCTGGTGCTGCTGGACCTGGTGCTGCCGGGGGTCGACGGCATCAAGCTGATGCGGACGCTGCCGGCGCTCGCCGACCTGCCGGTGATCTTCATCTCGGCCTACGGGCGGGGCGACACTGTCGCGCGGGCGCTGGAGGCGGGGGCCGCCGACTACATCGTGAAGCCGTTCTCGGCGGCGGAGCTGGTGGCGCGGGTGGGGCTGGCGTTGCGCCGGCGGACCGCGCCCGCGCCCTTCGTGCTCAGCGACCTGGCCATCGACCGCGCGAAGCGCCGGGTCACGATGGCCGGCCGCCCGGTGCGGCTCACCGCGACCGAGTATCGGCTGCTGCACGCGCTCTCGCTCGACGCGGGCGGGGCGACGACGTACGAGTCGCTGTGGCGGCGGGTGTGGAGCGGGCGTGGCGAGACTAACCCGCAGGCGGTGCGCAGCGCGGTCCGGAAGCTGCGCCGCAAGCTCGGCGACGACGGCGGGCGCCCGAAGTACATCCTCACCGAGCGCGGGCTCGGCTACCGGATGCCGAAGCCGGACGAGTCGTAACCGCGGCGGGCCAAGGCAGCCAGGCTTCCGTGACCGGGAGGCACAAGGCCGCGTGCCGGGCCGCCGGCACCGAGTCCGAGCTCGGCGTCGTCAGGCAGCTCCCCGCCGGGCCAGAGTGATAATAAACCATTACTACACAATGGGTTTACAGGATTCCATGTGCTGTGCTCGACCCTCACCGGACACGGCGAGACCGAGCGATGCCGCTACGCAGCGCCGGGCCGGAGAAACAAGAGCCACACATGACCACAAGACTACTCACGCTCCGCGACGTGACGCGCATGGCGGCGCTGTCGCGCTCGGCCGTCTACGCGATGATGGCCGAGTCCCGGTTCCCGAAGCCGATCCGCATCGGCAGCCGGGCGGTCCGCTGGGTCGAGCAGGAAGTACTCGACTTCATCGCCAGCCGCCCCCGCGCCGGCTCTGACCGGCCGGCTGCGCAACTGGGATGATTCCGCGATCTGCTCGACCGGCAGCACAGGAAGCCGGCCGGCTGTCGATGTGATGCGACAGCGCGAGCCGGGCGGCGACATCGACGTTCGGGCGCGTCGACCTCGATGGCGGGCAGGTGGTCGAGGGCGACCGCGGCTTCGCGCGGGCGGGTTTCGGGCGTGAGGACGACTCGGTAGGTGGTTGGCCT
Source organism: Vicinamibacterales bacterium (assembly GCA_965204675.1). Taxonomy (GTDB): domain Bacteria; phylum Acidobacteriota; class Vicinamibacteria; order Vicinamibacterales; family UBA8438; genus JAJEEA01. Next base: position 552,514 of record OZ242003.1, on the reverse strand, counting down.
GCTGGCTGTCGCTTGGGGCATGGTCGGCGCATCACCGGCGCAGGCAGCGATCGGCGACGTCCTCGAGAAGCGGGACGGCCTGCGGGACGCCGTAAAGAGGCCGCCTTCGGCCGCGGCGCTACGGGCGGCGCAATACCGGGCCGCCCGCTGCCGGCGAACGACGCGATCAGGCCGGCAAATGCGGGGCGATTCGGCGCCGTGGGCCGGCCGGCGGGATGTGATTCGGGCTGTGACAGGAGGCCATCGTCTCAATCACACGCTGGCGCGGCGCATTGAGGCGTGTTCCGGGCGGCGGCGGTGTGTCCTCGGCGGTGTTCACCGCTCGCCGGGTCTGGGCATGCGGTAGCCGACGCCGCGCTCGTTGCGGACGTAGGCCAGGTTGGCCGCGTCGTCTCCCAGCTTGCGGCGGAGATCCTTCACGAGCGCGCGTACCAGCTTCGGGTTAGTGGAGCCGCGGTACCGCCTACCCCAAGCCCGCCGCAGGAGCGATTCGTACGTCACGGCCCGTCCGGCGTTGGTCGAGAGCACGCGGAGCACCTCGAAGTCGGTGACCGCCAGGGTCACGGGACGGCGGGCTACGCTGACGCGGCGCTCCTCGTAGCGGATCGCCAGCTCCCCGAGCCGGAAGGGTTCGGGCTCGGCCTGCCGCCGCAGGACGGCCCGCACCCGCGCCGTCAGCTCCGGCGGCGAGAAGGGCTTCGATATGTAGTCGGCGGCTCCCGCATCCCAGCGCCCTGACGATCGTCTCGTCCCGGTCGTAGGCCGAGATGAAGATGACCGGCAGGTCCTCGAGCTCGCGCAGGCTTTCCATCAGCCTGATGCCGTCGGTGTCCGGGCAGCACCAAGTCCAGCAGAACCAGCCGCCGTTCAAGGTCCCGTCCTCCGTAAAGGGGGCTGGCGCGCCACCGGCGTGGACGCCGGCCGGATCTGGCTATATTGAAGACATATCACAAGGATTTACAGACATGTGCAAGACATGAACATCGTAAGGTGAACATATGGAGTCTGACAATATCCACAGCTTGGGCTTGTCGGTTGCATTGTTCGGCACGCTTGGGCCATACTTCGCGGTCAGGCCTCGTCGCCGACCCCCATGCCGGTGCTGCGTTCCTGCTTGCCGCCGTCCCGGGTTCGTCTCGACGCCTATGGTGTCAGAGAACGGACGGTGGATGCCGGATGGCAGGGGGGATGTTCTGATTAGGTGGTCCGTAGCGGGGACGCGTCGGCCGCTCCCGGTGGCCGGCGCCGCGATCCATGACCACATCACCGGCGCACTGACGGGATGCGCTGCCGCCCGCTGACGAACGTCGTAGGCGGGGAACGCAGGGGGACGTGGCGGGCGTCACCGTCACCATTCGGCGCGGGCGAGCACGCAGTGCCTCGGCCGCAGTCTCGCCGAGGCGCTGGTCGCGATCACGACCGCGACGATCACAAATTGGTTGGCGGCTGATGAACCTCGACGGCGTCCCGAAGAGCGGGATCGCCTTGCAAGCAGCCGCAGGAGAAGAAGGAGGAGGAGCTCGAGTGACGTCCAGCAGCGGAGCATTCGGTGGGGGCCGTCGGCGCGGTATCGGGGGAACGAAGAAGAGGTCGGGGTGTCTGCCGATGCTGGCCTCGGTGCTTTCCGGGCTGGCCTTCGCGCTCCCCGCGGCGGCACAGGTAGCGGGGATCGAGGGCAGGGTCACCGACACAACCGGCGGCGTCCTGCCAGGCGTGACCGTCGAGGTTGCGGGTCCCGCCCTGGGCGGGGAGCCGCGCGCGGCGGTAACCGGCGGCGACGGCCGCTATGCGGTCGAGACGCCGCCGGGCGCCTACGGCGTGCGCTTCAGTCTCCCCGGCTTCGCGATGGTGGAACGTGCCCGCGTGCAGGTGGCCGACGGGGCGGTGACGACGGTGGACGTCGAGATGCGCGTCGGCGGCCTTGCGGAACAGGTTTCGGTGGTCGGCACCGGCACCGCGATCGATGCGCCGGCCATCAACCTGCCGCACGCCGTCGCGGTGGTCGATCGTGCGACCCTGGAGGAGCAGGGGGCGTCGCAGATCGTCGACCTGTTCAAGAACCTCGGGGCGAGTCACGGCGTGATCGGCGAAGCCAACAGTTGGTACAACGCCGACCAGTCGAACACGATTTCGGAAACCGTGGCGAACATCAACCTGCGCGGTCTGGGCGCCTCTCGCACCCTGGTGCTGATCAACGGCCGGCGGCAGACGTACGTGCCGGCGCGGCTGATCGGCGGCCGCTTCGTCGACGTGAACGCCATTCCGGCCATCGCCATCGGCCGGATCGAAGTGCTCAAGGAAGGCGCCGCGGCCACCTACGGCTCGGACGCGGTGGGCGGCGTCGCCAACTTCGTGACGAGAAACGACTTCAGGGGCTTCGAGCTCGCGGTGACGCGCGATCAATTCGCCGGCGCCGGCGATACGACCTATGCCGGCATCTGGGGCGGGCGGATCGGTTCGTCTCACGCGGTCTTCTCGGGGGAACGCGCGGAGCGTTCGGCGCTGCTGCCGGCGGAGCGGGACTGGGCGCTGCGGCCGTTCGAGGGCGGCCGGGGCGGCTGGTCGAGCGTCGGCAACCCCGGCTACTTCTACGTCCCGGCGCTGACCGGAACCGAAGGCCCGGGGGCGTTCACCGAGGCGCTCAGCAGCGCCACCGGCTTCATCGACCCGCTGTGCGAGGACTTCGGCGGTCACGCCGAGAGCTGGACGTGCCGGTTCCGCTACCAGCCCTGGGACGACCTGATCTCGGAGCTGCAGCACACCCGCGCCTTCGCCGAGATCAACGGGCCGTTGGGCAACCGGGCGAACTACCACGTCGAGGGCCTGTGGGCCGAGGGCACGATTCCGCACTGGGGCACGCAGGCGTCGTATCCTCCCTTTCCGCTACTCTTCAACGGCGTCCAGCAGATCGGTCCCGGGCATCCGGGCCGCCAGGCGTTCTGCGAGGACCACGGCGCAACGCTCCCGAACGGGACCGCGTGTTCCGCCGGCGACTGGTTCTTCCGCGGGCGGCCGAACGGCAACGCGGGCCCGGGACGCACGCTGCGCCGCGACTCGCGCACGACCCGCATCGCGGCGTCGGTCGATGGCGACCTTCAGGCCTTCGGAGGTCGCGACGTCCACTTCGACGTGGGCCTCGGCTATTCGCGCGCGGGGGGCAACATCAACATGCCGGGCATCTACAGCGAGCGGCTGTTCCTGGCCTACCGCGGGTTCGGCGGCCCGGACTGCGGCGTCGGCGTCCTGCCCGACCCCACGTCCGCCGCCGGCATGGCGCTCGGACCGCGCAACGGCGCCGTGGCCGGCCGCGGGCCCTGCATGTACCTGAACCCCTTCAGCAACGCCGTCCAGCACTCGCGACAGCCGGGCTCGCGGTTCGAGAACGAGGCCAATCCGACGTGGCGCCCCGGTCTGGCGAACGACCCGGCGATGATGGCGTGGCTCGACGACGAAGTGGATCTGGCCAGCACCACCGATCTGGTGGTCGCCGACGCGACGCTGAGCGGCGCCTGGGTCGAAGGCGTGGCCGACTACGCGTTCGGCTATCAGTATCGCGGATTCAACGCCGCCGGCGACCCGAACGATGCCGGCGACATCGCCGTCAATCCGTGTCCCATCCGGGGCGCAGCCGATTGCGCGGCGGGCGACCGGTTCGGTCCCTACGCGTTCACGAACGTCCACAGCGCCTATGCGAGAAGCCAGACGGTGCAGCGGCTGTTCGGCGAGATCGCTCTGAACGTCGGACCGCGACTGGACACGCAGCTCGCCGCCAACTACGAGATCCACGACGTGGCGAACAGCTTCGACCCGAAGTTCGGCTGGCGCCTCCAGGTCGCCGAATCCCTCGACTATTCCCTGGCGTTGCGGGGGGGCGTGCAGACGACGTTCCGTACGCCTTCGCTGGACGATCTGAACGAGGACGCGCTCACCACGCTCGAGTACATCAACGAGACCGGTGCGTTTCAGGCGGTGGACAAGTTCGGGAGCACGGGCTTGGAGCCGGAGCGGGCGTTCACCTGGAACACCGGGCTCATCCTGTTCCTGACCGGCGGCCTCGAGGTGACGGCCGACTACTGGAGCTACGACTTCGAGAACGTGATCAACGCGATGCCCCATGCCGCGATCACCCGCTTCTACGCCGACCCGCTGACGCGGTCCGCCGTCTCGCGGTACATCCTCTGTCCGAAGGGCCGCGCCTCGGCCATCGCCGTGGCGTGCGAACCAGCCAACATGGAGCGGGTGCAGGTCGATCTGGTCAACTGGCCGGGCGTGAAGACGTCGGGTCTCGACCTCCACTTCGGCCAGCGGGTCGATGCGGGACCCGGCCAGCTCTCGCTCACCCTGGACGGCACCTGGACGGCCGAATACCGGACGAAGGCGCTGATGCTGGGCGACCTGGAGCTTCAACCGGCGGCGGACGCCGCCGGCCGCCTGAACTTCGGCAATCCGATTGCGGTGCCGCTGCCGAAGTGGAAGAGCCGCTTCGCCGGCGCGTACCGGTGGAACGACTACAGCCTCGCGAGCTACGTGAACTACATCTCGTCCTACGAGGACCCCGGATCGACGCTGGTACCGGTCGTTGAGCCGTTCCTGACCTGGGATACGACCTTCCAGTGGCGCTTTCCCGACAGCGGGTTCGACGTGACCCTCTACGGGCTGAATCTCACCGGCGAGGCGCCGCCGTGGGCGGACGTTGAGCTGTCGTACGACGGCTTCACGCACGACCCCAAGGGCCGCCGCGTGAAGCTGGGCGTGACGTACCGCTTCGGCGGCTGACGGCGCGTCGGCGCGTCAGTCGAGAATCTGGAAATGCGCTTCCGTGGGCTCCCGCGCCTCGCCGTTGATCGGCAGGATGTCCTGCGGGCAGGCGGAGAAGGCGAGGATGATGTCCAGATTGGCCTCGAGCAGCACGTAGTCCCCCGCCCTGCAGACCGGCGCGGCGAAGGCGAGCCCGCCGTCCGCCTCCCAGGGGATGTTCATGAAGAGGTTGAGCGGCGAGGGAGTCTCCGGCGGCGTCAGTCCGAGCTCGTGGAGAGCGGCCCGCAGGTTGTCGGTGCAGTTGTCGTGGTACTCGGTGCAACCGAGCAGGCGGTAGCGATAGTCGTCACAGGCCGCCAGCAGCGTGTCGTGCACGCCGGGCGAGGTGTCCTCGACCAGCGTCAGGATCGACCGGCGGCGGTTGCTGCAGAGCGCGTCGCCGACCTCCGGGCGCATCTTCGTCAAGGTTGCGCGGGTGTGCTCCATCGACATGAACTCGCGCAGGTCTCGTTGCGAGAAGGCCCAGGTGTCCACCACCTGCTGCCCGTGGGTGTTGACGACCTTGACCTTCTGGCCCCTGGCGACCGGAGCGGCCTTGCCGCTTCGCGCCGGAATCGTCTGAAGCCCGGACATGACGCGCCTCCCGTGCCGGCCGGAACCGCCGACGGAACCCGCAACTGCTCGAGGTACCGCTCCTGCGAGCCGGCCCGGGCCGCGTTGACCGCACCGACCGCGCATCGTATTGTACGCCCCGTCGCGCGGGGCGACGCCCAGGCGCGCGGGTCAGGGCGGCGCGCGAGAACGGTGGACCGGGATGGCGACCTTGCTCGAACGAGCGCAGGCGGTTCTGTTCGCGGTCGCCGTTGCCGCGGGCCTCGGCTCCTGCGGCGGGTCGGCGGATGCGGACCTGCTTGCCGAGATCAGGGAACGGGGCGAGTTCACGGTCGCAACCGAGGCCCGGTTCCCGCCGTTCGAGTTCGTCGAGGACGGCAGGATCGTCGGCTACTCGACGGACATCATGGCGCACGTCATGAAGGCGTTGCCGGGGGTGACGCTGAACCGTCTGGATGTGCCCTGGCAGGGGATTCTTCCCGGCCTGGCCGCGGGCAGGTTCGACTATGTCGTCACGTCCGTCACCGTCACCCGGGAGCGCTACGAGCGGTATGCGCTGAGCCTGCCGATCGCGGATGCGACCATGGCGCTGGTCAAGCGCAAGGGCGACGATTCGATCCGGGCGCCCGAAGATATCGCTGGTCACGCGGTCGGCTCGCAGGCCGGCTCGGCGCAACTGCAGACGCTTCAGGCTTTCGCCGAGAGACTCTCGCTCGCGGGCGAAGGGGTCGAGGACATCAGGACGTACGTCGATTTCAACGAGGCCTTCGCCGATCTGGCGGCGGGACGGATCAGCGCCGTCAGTCAGAGTATGCCGAACCTGCTCGAGCTCGTCCGCACGCGGCCGGACACGTTCGAGATGGTGCTGCCCGCGTTCGGCCCCAAGGCGTACTTCAGTTGGGCCGGGCGCCGGGACGACGAGAGCGCGGCCCTGGTGGCCTTCATGGATGAGCAGCTCGCGGCATTGAACAGGTCGGGGGTGCTGACGGCGCTGCAAGAGAAGTGGTTCGGCGGGCCCATGGACCTGCCGTCCGACGCCCTGCCGGTGCCGCCCGAGTGAACGCCCGCCGGCGACTGGCCGAGCGCCGCCGGGCGGGGCGAGCCGTGTGCGTGCTTGCGCACAGTATCGGCGATTGACGAGTTCCGCCGGTGGATCTTCCGGGCGTCATCTCGAACCACTACGGCGCGTTCCTCGCCGGGGCGCGGATGACCGTTGCGGTTTCGGCGGTCGCGATCACCGCCGGCATGGTCCTGGGGCTCTGGCTCGGTTTCGGCCTGATCTCGCCGAACCGACTGATCCGGCGAGCCTCGATCGCCTACCGAAGCGTCTGGCGGGGCACGCCCATCCTGGTGCAGCTCCTGATCGTCTTCTACCTGCTGCCGACGGTCGGCCTGGACGTGCCGCCGGTCGGCGCGGCGATGATCGCGCTGACCTTGAACACGGCGGCGTTTCAGGCCGAGATCTTCCGGGGCGGTCTGCTGTCCATTCCGTCCGGTCAGGTCGAAGCCGCGCGCATGCTCGGGATCGGAGTCCCGGCCATCAGGGTCAGAATCCTGATTCCCCAGATGATGCGTCTGGTTCTCCCGGCGCTTGTCAACGAGACCATCAGCATTCTCAAGAACTCGTCCCTGATCTCCGTGATTGCCGTGACCGAGCTCATGCGCGCCAGCCAGCAGGTGGTCTCGGTCACCAACCGGCCGCTGGAGGCCTACGCGATCGCCGCCGGGATCTATCTCGCCATGAGTCTGGTCCTCGCCCGCGCCGGGGCCCGCTTCGAGAGGCGCCACGCGGTCGCGGGGCCGCGTTAGAGTCGGCCCTCCGGGAAAGCCGTGTCCGACATCGACTTCGACATCGTGTCTCGCTACGGCCCGCTGCTGCTGTCGGGATTCTGGACGACGCTGTACGTCTGCGCGCTGGCATCGCTGCTGGCGGTTGCCGCCGGCTTTGCGGTCGCGGTGCTCCACGGCCTGCCGCTACGTCCCGTCGAGCTCTTGTGCCGAGCCTATATCGAGGCCATGCGCGGGACTCCGGTCCTGATTCTGCTGTTCATGCTTTACTACGGCGGCCCCTCGGTCGGCCTGACCCTGGATGCCGAACCGGTCGGGATCATCGGGCTTGGCGTCTATGGCGGCGCCCATTTCGCCGAGATTTTCAGGGCCGGGTTCCGATCCGTCCCGCCCGGGCAGATCGAAGCCGCACGCATGCTCGGCATCCCGCGCCGACTGGTCGTGGCCCGCATCCAGGTTCCGCAGATGCTCACGCTGATAATCCCGCCATCGACCAATCAGGTCATCGTGCTGGTCAAGGAATCGGCTGTCCTGTCGATCATCACGGTCGCCGAGTTGACCAAGAACGCGACACAGATGGCCAACGAGACCTTCGCCGTGGTCGAACCCTACGTCGCCGTCGCCCTGCTCTACTGGCTGATCATCGAGGGTATCGCCCTTGCCGGCGGGGTGCTGGAACGCCGGTTCGGCCGCGCATCATGACCGAGGAGGCGGCGAGAGGAGCCATGGAACGCAAACCCGTGGTCCTGGTCGAGGGACTGCACAAGCGGTTCGGCGCGGCTCACGTCTTGAGAGGCGTCGACCTCACGGTCGATGCCTCGCGGGTGGTCTGCGTCATCGGCCCGTCCGGTTCGGGCAAGAGCACCCTTCTGCGATGCATGGCGTTTCTCGACCCGTACGATGAAGGCCGGGTGTTCATCGAAGGCCGGCTGCTGGGCTACCGCGAGGTCGACGGCAGGCGGGTCCCAGACAGTGGCCGCAACGTCGACAGCGTGCGCAGCGTCATCGGCATGGTCTTCCAGCACTACAACCTCTGGCCGCACAAGACGGCCCTCGGCAACGTGACCGAGGCGCTACGCGTGGTCAAGAGACTGGACAAGCGGCACGCAGAGGCGATTGGCATGGAGATGCTGGCCAAGGTGGGAGTGGACGACAAGGCCCACGACTACCCGGCCCGGCTCTCGGGCGGACAGCAACAGCGCACCGCGATCGCCCGGGCGCTGGCGATGCGGCCCCACGTGATGTACTTCGACGAGCCGACGTCGGCACTGGATCCGGAGCTCGTGGGCGAGGTGCTTCAGGTGATTCAATCGCTGGCGAGCGACGGCATGACCATGGTCGTCGTCACCCACGAAATGGGATTCGCCGCGCACGTGGCCAACGAGGTCGTGTTCATCGACCGGGGAGAGGTCATCGAGAGAGGCCTCCCGGGCGACCTCTTCCGCCGGCCGCGAAGCGGGCGCCTGCGCGAGTTCCTCGATACCTGGCGGTCCCGGGCGATCTAGCTGCTGGCAGACCGGCAGAGGGGCGTCCCCGTTCCGGCCCCGGCCGGTCCGACCCTCGACCGCCTGCTCTCCGTCCTTGCGGGCGGGACCATGATGGTCCTAAAATGTGGCCATGAAGTCCATCAAGGTGACCGAGCTCAAGTCCCACTTGAGCCGATATCTGCGGCAGGCCTCCCGTGGAGAGAGGATCACCGTCAGAGATCGGGACGACCCGATCGCCGAGCTGGGGCCCGCTCGCGGGGACCCGCTCTCCTGGCGTGACCGCTTGGTGCGCGAGGGCCGGCTCCGGCCCGGGACTCAGGACTGGGGCGCGCTGAAGATCACCGCCATCGAGCGGCACGTGGACATCCAGTCGTCGCTTCGGGCTGTCCGCGAGGATCCAGGTGAAGTACGTCGACGCTAGCGCCGTGCTCCGCGTCCTATTCGTTGAGCCCGGGCCGTCGGTGCCGCTGCCGGCCAGCGAGCATGTGGTGTCCTCCCAACTCATTGAGGTCGAAACCTTCCGGGCCGTCGATCGCGAGCGGCTGCTCGGCAGCCTGAGCGATGCCGAGACTGCCATCAAGCGCAAGGAGCTGACCGAGCTGCTTGCGATGATGGATCTCGCGCCCGTGGACGGCACGGTGATCGACCGGGCGAAGAGCTCGTTTGCGGTCAATCTCCGCGCGATCGATGCGATCCACGTGGCCACGGCGGAGCTGCTGACCGCTGCCTCCGACGGGGAACCACTGGAGTTCTGGACGCACGACCAGCGTCAAGCCACGGCGGCCATTTCACGCGGGCTGACCGTCCGCGGCGTCGGTGCCGACGATCACGATTGACGTCGACCCCGCCACCAACTTGTTCGACCACAAGGTCGCGGTCGACGGACCAGACTCCGACGCGCCGTCTCCTGCGCGTCATTCCAGCGCCAGCACCGCGCCGCGCAGCTCCATCAGGTGCGCGGCCCGGATCGGCGTCGCCCCGCCCACCGGCGCCGCATCCGTCCACCGCGGGGCCACCCGCCCCGCCGCCGCGTACGCCGCGGCAAGGGTGGACCGCAGCTCCAGGAGATGCACCAGCCGCACCGGCGTCACCCCCGCTGTGAGGATCGGGTCCGTCCACGCGAACCGCCCCAGCCCCGCCGCCGACCGCAGGCCGTCTATCCGCGTCCGCAGCTCCGTGAAGTGGACGGCCCGGACCGGCGTCACGCCGGGACGGATGACCTCGTCGGTGAAAGGCCGCGCCGCGCCCACCGTCACCGTGAACGACTGGGTCGCGGTCAGGCCGCCGGGGTCGGTCGCGGTCACGCGGATCGTGGCCGTGCCCTCGGCCACTGCGGTCACCGTGACCCGGGCGCCGGCCGCGAGCACGGTCACCCGCCTGGAAGGTGCCGCTGGGAACCGGGAACGGCGAGCAGCCGAGCGAACGGACCCAAGCGTCGAGGTCCAGCAGCCGCAGCGGCGCGGGCAGTTCGCGCAGTTGCCCGAACAGCCGCAGTCGGTCGGGCCACTCCTCCATCGCGCGGTGCTCGTCGGCCGTGAAGCCCGCGGTCACGAAGTCGCGGGACTGCCCGTCGCGGTCGACGGTGGTGATGACGCCGTAGCGGGCGCCGGTCAGCGCGCGGGCGCCGTCGACGACCGCGCGGAGCACGGTGTCGAGGTCGAGACTGGCGCTGATGCGCAGGATGGCCGCAAGCAGGGTGGCGTCGCGTTCGCGCGGGACCTGGAGCCCCCGCGCCGTTTCGTCGCGTTCGTTCAAGGTCCGTCCTCCGTGCAAAGGGGCGCTGACCCGCCACCAACGTGGACGCCGGTATGGAAACATTGACGACATGTCACAATGCCAAGAAGCCATGTTTAAGACATGAACGTCGTAAGGCAAAACACCAGAGCCTGACAATATCCATGGCCTTTGGCTTAGTGGTTGCAATTCTCTGCACGCTTGGGCCACAGTTTGCGGTGTGGGATGAAGGCGGCCGAGGATGACGACATCGAGGGCTCGTCGGAGGCTGCGGCAGCCCGATGCAGGTTGCGCGTCGTGCCGGAGAAGACGGCAGGGCGTGTTGTCGAGGGCACCAGGGTCGCGGGCTCGCAACGAAGAGGAGCGGGGTGAACGTGGAAGCGAGAGGCGTGTACCGGGTGGCCCGGGGATGGGCGGTGCTGGCGGGTCTGGCGCTGGCGGCGGCGCCGGCGGCGCCGCAACGGCCCGCGGTGCTTTCGGGCGGGCCGCCGGGCGGAACGGTGGCCGTCGTGCCGTTCATCAACCTCACGGGAAGCCCCGTCGACGACTGGATGGGTCAGGGTATTGCGGAGGCGGTGGTGGCGGGGCTCCCCGCGGGAACTGCGGTAGTCGCGCAGCGGGGCGGAAACGGTCGCGGCACGCCGCCGGACGGGCCGGTGCCGGTCGACGAGGCCGTCGGAGTGGGCCGTACCCTCGACGTGCCGTTCGTGCTCGTTGGCGCCTATCAGCGGTTCGGGACCCAGTTGCGCATCACCGCCCGTGTCATAGCGGAGGCCACCGGCGATGTCGTCCGTTCCGCCATCGTCGATGGCGCCTCGTGCGATCTGTTCGACCTGCAGAACCGGGTGGTGCTCGCGCTGTCGGCGCCCGAGGCGCCGGTTGGTGACGTCGGCCCATCGAGGGAGGAGCCCGCGGCCGGCGCATCCGCCGCGTTCGTGGGAGGTGTCTCGTCCGCAGGGGGCCTGTCGTCGGGCAGGACTGGCTCGTCCGAGAGGCTGGCGTTACCTCCGGCCCCGCCGCCGGCACCGCGCGGCTCCGGGGGAGCTTCGACGGGGCGTTCGGCGACGCGCTTCGCGGGTAAACCGGCCCCGCCGGCTTCGGTGCTCGCGACGCCCGCGGCCGAGGCCGGGGCGGTGACGCCCGGCGGTTTCCCGGCCGGCGCCGCCGCGTCGATCGACTCACTCATCGACGGACCGCCGGCCCCCGTCGCGCCCGACGTGATGACCCGCGACGAGGAGGGCCGCACCACGGTCCGGGCCATCCGCCTCGACGACGGCCTCCGCCTCGACAGCGTCCTCGATGAGCCGGTCTACGACACGGTCCCCCCGATCACCGGCTTCATCCAGCAGGTACCCGACATCGGCGCCCCCGCCACCGAGCCGACCGAGGCGTGGGTCACGTTCGACGAGACGAACGTCTACGTCTCCGCCCGCGTCTGGGACTCGGCTCCCGAGAGTCAGTGGGTCGCCAACGAGATGCGCCGCGACACCGACCAGCTCCTCCAGAACGACACCTTTACCGCCTTCTTCGACACCTTCTACGACCGCCGCAACGGCTTCAACTCCTATACCAACCCGCTGGGGGCACGCGCCGACCAGCAGTTCACCAACGAGGGCAACCCCAACGTCGACTGGAACCCGGTGTGGGATGTGCGTACCGGCCGCTTCGCCGGCGGCTGGACGGTCGAGATGGAGATCCCGTTCAAGACCCTCCGCTACCGCTCCGCGCCGCCGCACATCTGGGGCATCCAGCTCCGCCGCGCCATCCGGTGCAAGAACGAGTGGGCCTACCTGACCCGGCTCCCCATCTCCGCCGGCGGCGGCAGCGGCGCCGCCGGCATCTTCGCCGGGCGTGAGTTCCAGCCGGGGAGCGAGCGCGATTTCGCGCTGGGCTTCCTGTCGTCGTTCGCGCCGATGGGCACGGGTCCGGCGGGCGCGGCCCCGATGGGGATGGGTCCGCACGCGGCCGGGCCGGCGCCGTCGGCGCGGGCGCGGGCGGCATGAGCGGCGCGATGGGCATGGGCGGCATGCCGGGTGCGATAGGCATGGCGGGCCAGCATGCGGCGATGGGCGGCGGCGCGGCGATGGGCGGCTACGGGCCGGGCGCCGCGCACGGCGGCGGCCTGTTCGACTCGCTGGGGATGGGCGGCGACCTACTGTCGAACTCGGAGTTCGAGCTCAACCGCGAGAGCCGCGGCGGCATGCTGTCGGTGTGGCGCGGCAGCTCGCGGTCGCATTTCAGTGGCCTCGAGAACGTCTTGTCGCTCAACGGCGACTTGTGCACGACGATGCTCGGGGCTGACTACTCCCGCGGCGCGCTGACGGTGGGCCTGTCGGTGGGCCGCACCCTCGGGATGGGCGGCTACCGCGGCACGAGCGGGGGGCGGATGACGACGTCGATGACCGGGTTCTATTCATGGGTGGGCTACCAGGTCAACGACCGGGTCTCGGTGTGGGGGACGACCGGCTACGGCACCGGGGCACTGAGCCTGACGCCGGACGGCGCTGGGGCGCTCGAGACCGGCGTGTCGATGAAGATGTCGGCGGCGGGGACGCGGGGCGAGCTGATCGGCTCGCGGGCCACCGGCGGGTTCTCGCTGGCGTTCAAGGCCGACGCGCTGTGGGTGGGTGCGGCGAGCGACTTGGTCGAGGGCGCGGCGGGCCGGCTGAACGCCTCCGAGGCGGGGGTGAAGCGGGTGCGCACGGTGCTGGAGGGCTCGCGGGCATCACGCTCGGCGGGGCGGCCGGCTGTCTCTGACGCCGAGCGTTGAGGTGGGGGTGCGCCAGGCCGGCGGCGACGCCGAGACGGGCGCGGGCATGGACGTGGGCGGCGGCCTCGCCTTCACCGAGGCGGTCACGGGGCTGTCGCTCGACGTGCGGGTGCGGACGCTGGTGGTGCATCAGGCCGACGGGTTCAGCGAGCGCGGGATGTCGCTGTCGTTCGGTTGGGACCCGACCCCGTCGAGCCCGCTGGGGCTGATGGCGCGCCTGGCCCCGTCGTGGGGCGGGCAGGCGACGGGCGGGGCCGAGGCGCTGTGGGGCAACCAGATGGCCTACGGCATGGGCTCGCACCAGATGTACAGGTCCGGCGGGCAGGTCAACGCGGAGGTTGGCTACGGGCTGCCGGTGGGTGCCCGCTTCGTGGGGACGCCGCGCGTCGGCCTGAGGAGCTCGCAGTTCGGCCAGGACTACCAGGTCGGCTACGGTCTCCGACTGCTCGAGCAGGGGAAGCTGAACTTCGAGCTGGGGGTCGACGCGTAGCGGCGGGAGATGTCGATACAGGGCGAAGCCAGCAACGGACTCATGGGCCGCGCCACCCTCGGGTGGTAGGCGCGGTCCGCGAGCTGCGGACGCCGCGAGCCTTCATGGCCAGCTTCGAGTACCGGGCGGACGGGCACCACGTCGATGACGCAGGGAACCTGATCACCTGCACGTACGTCGACTTCCGCGACCCGGGGGCGCGGCGTCCGATCACCGCGCTACGGAAGGCGTCGTCGGAGCGGTGGGCGATCCCGGGCTGCGAGACGATCCGCATCTCGAAGCCGGCCTGCTTCCCCGAACAGGGCGGCGGTCTCGCCGCCGCCGGCGATGGGTACTACAGCACGAACGGCTGGGTGTACTGCGCGTCGATCGAGGCGGAGACGCCGGAGGAACGCGCTGCGTGGCGCGCAGCCATGCCGGCGGGCCGCGATGCCGTCGCGCGCATCCGCCGGCCGCGGGCGTTCGCACGGGCGCTCGGCGCGATGGCGGCCGAGCAGGCCGGGCCCCGCGGGCGGGTCGTCCTGCTGCGGAGCGCGGTGGCCGGCCGGGCGTTCTGCACGGCCCACAAGAGCCAGACGGTCTACCACGGCCCGGTCGCCTACACGGACGACCTGCAGGGGCGGCTCGAGGGCGCGTCATCGGACCTGGAGCTCCTGTTGCTGCTCGTCTTCGTCAAGGACGCGGCGCGGAGGAGCCAGCGCGAGTACCGGTTCGCGGTGTGGGCGGAGCAGGAGCCGGACGAGGACCGGCTGGATCTGGCGGTGTCCCCCGGGCTGCTCGATGCGGTGTGCAGGGAGCGGCCAGGACCGGCGGCCAGCGGCCTAGTGCCGGTGGGCGGGACGGAGTACTCGGCCGTCGAGGACGCGGACGGCGACGGTCGTCGAGGAGCGCGGCCGCGCGTGGAGGTGCTCCCGATCCGCGCCGAGCCGGGCAACCCGGCGGTGGCGCCGCGGCCTCAGGACATCGAGACGGCCGCAGGCGAACCGGGCGAGGCGGCTGCGCGCGCGGCGCTCGAGGCGATGCGGGTTGCGGTCGACAGGCCGGCGGCGGGCTGCAGGAGGGACGCCGCCGCCGCGGCGTGGCACGCCGAGGCGGTCGTGCGGTCCTTCTGCGCGACCTACGGCGGCGCCGTCGCCGCGGTGCGCGTCAACGATGACAGTTTCATCGTGATCACGGCCGAAGTTCCCGGGAACCAGGTGAGCGAGACGACGATCTCGGTCGGGCCGGACGGCACGTGCGCGTGCCGGCTCGGCGGCGTGGACGGGCGCCTCGTGGTCGCGGCGCTCGATCCGCGGTCGTTCGAGCGGGCGCTGAGGAGCCGGATGGCGGAAGCCGGGGTCCAGGCCCCGGCGGCGGCGCGGGCGGTTGATGGTTGCCCAGTAGCGGTTCCCGAATGCCGCTCGCGGCCGTCGTGGTCGTGTTCATCGGGGGTGGCGCTGGCGGTCGCGCGCGGCGAGCTCGGCGTCGCGCACGAGGGGCAGCCCTCTGTTGAGGGCCTTGCGCATGATGATGCCGGGCTTCATGTCGTTGAGCGCTGCGATCTCCCGAATCTGCCGGAACATGTACTCGGACATCGCGACCGATCGCCGGATGCTGTAGCGGCGCCGCCGCATGGCGGCGGGGTCGGGATCGTACAGTCCGTCGTCGTGGGACATGGATTCCCCTCAGTGGCTGGAGTACGCTCGCGGTCGGGTGAGAACGGGCGCCCATGTCGGGATGGCTGCCGCCGGCGGCGGCGTCAGCGATCGCCATGGGCAAGGCGGCGTTCGGCTGACCGACACGGGCTGCCCGCCCTCGGCGGCTCGACTCGGTTGGTGGCGTGGCGGTGGGAGCGTTCCTCCTGAGGCCGTCAGCCGCACGCCACCTCCTGTTGCGTCACCGCTCGATCGCCTCGTGCTGGCGGTGGAGCCGTCCGGCGGCCCGGCGGGCGTTGCTGTCGCTACCGGGCGCCCGCCGCATCGCGGGCGCGGCCGGCGCCGGGGCGGCGTACAGCAAGTAGCCAGCTCTCGCCTTCGCCCGGAGACGCCCGGGCGCGGTAGTGCTTCGCCAGCGTCGGACGGACTGGAGGGCACTCGCATCACGCCGCCCCTGCCGCGCCGGGGTCGGCACCGCCGCGGTTTCCCGCCGCTCTGTTCGGCTCGGCTTGCCGCAGCCGCCAGTCCCGGCCCTCCAGGGCGACGATGCGGCACCGGCCCGCGATCCGGCTCGCCAGCCTGTCGTCGCCCATGAACTCGCCGACCGCGCGCGGCGTCCGGTTCGACGTCCAGACGGTGCGTCGCCCTGCGTCGTGCCGCGCCTCGTAGAGCATCAGGAGCGTCCGCCGCGTGTAGTCGGTTGCCGCCTCCCGTTCCGCGCCGAGGTCGTCGAGCACCACCAGCGCGGTCTCGATCAGCCGGTCGAACATCTCAAACGGGTCCACCCCGTCGCGCGGCTGGAGCCGGTAGAGCAGCATCGGGACCCGCACGAACGCCGCCGAGCGCCTGTCCGACCGCCACGCCTCGTTGAGCACGGTGCAGGCCAGGCGCGTCTTGCCGCTGCCCACCGGGCCGCACAGGTACAGGTCCGGCCCCTCGTCCCCGGCGGCCAGCAGTTCGCGGCCCGCGCGCATCGCGTGGCGGTTGTCGGCGGTCTCCTGCCACGTCGCCCAGTGTGCGTCACGGAACTCCCGGGGCACTGAAGGCGCGAACGCGTGGGCACGGTCCCAGCACGCGCAGCGCCGCAACCGCCGCACGCCCTCGACCCACGTCTCTTCCCAGCCCGGCGTGTGCAGGCACCGTTCGCATCCCGTGGTCATGGTTTCGCCCGTTCGATGACCGCGTCGTACGCCGCGCGCGGATCCGCCGACCTAGTCTCGGCCCCGCCGGCGCCCGCCCGTAGCTGCTCGGCCAGGGCGGGGGCCATGGACAGCAGCATCGACACCGTCCGCGTTCGGCCCTCCAGGAAGCGGTCTCCCTCGGTGGTCAGGAACCGCTCCGCCAGCTGCTCCAGTTCGGCTGGGCCGTAGGTCGCGCAGAGCCGGCGCGCCGACTCAGCGTCCGACGCCTCGACCGCGCGGGTCGGCGCATACGCGACGCCCCGATGCCGCGGATAGAGTTCCGCGCGGTACCGCTCGATGAATGCGGCGGCCCGCGACGCCACGCCGTCGGCGGTCCCTCCCCCCGGACCCCCCTCTTCCGGATCAGCCGTGAGCCGTGAGCCGTTAGCCGTTTCGCAGCCGCGCGCGTGAGACGGGAAGATTCCCGGAGCCGTGCGGGAACTTTCCGGGAGGATTCCCGGAAAGCCCCCGGAATCTTGCGGCAATGCTCCCGGACGGGCGCGGCCGTCACGGTCGTGCGGGGCCTCTGCGGACGGCTTCCGGACGAACGGCAGGGCAGCACCGGTCGCCTTGGGAAGCGGCGGCACCTTCACGCCGCCCGGATGCACCGACCACAGGTGCCGCGTGCGCCGGCTCACCTCCGCGGCCGCGGCCGCGGGCAGCGGGTGGAGCGTGCGTAGCGGATACCGCACCCGCTGGAAGTCCTGCCAGTCGGTCTGGTAGAGATAGCGTGCGCCCTGGTGGACGAACGCCTCGACGAGGCCCATCTCCACCAGGCGCTCGATGCACTTGTCGATCGTCCTGACCGGCCGCCGGCTCAGGGCGTCATGCGCCGCCTGGAACGAGACGGCCGCCGCCCGCATCACGCCGAAGTCGTCGGCGCCGAGCAGGTAGGTCGTCCACACGCGGTACTCCAGGTCCGACAGGCTCGACACCTTCGCCGAGTGGCCGAGCCGGGCGTGCAGGAGTCGGTCAGCAGGCATCGCTCCACGGTCTCGCTGTGCGTCCCGACGGGCGCGTGGCTGCACGGCTGGCCGGGATGCGGCCACGAGCGGCCGGTCGCCGGCCCGCCCTCTCCAGCGGCGCGCTCATCGACTCGACGCCCTCGCGCGCGGCTTGCGGAGGCTGCCGCCGGCCGCGAGCCACTGCAACACGGCCGCCTTGCTCCAGCGCGGGCGGCGGTCGATCCCGGGGATCGGAGCGACCGGGAAGACACGAGCGTCGATCCGGCGCCTGATCGTCTTCGGGTGGCAGCGCAACAGCGCCGCCAGGTCCCCGAGGAACAACACGTCGGGCAGGTCGTCCGGCGCGACGTCGAGGTCGGGCGGACTGCGCTCGCTGCGGGCCCCGACGTGGCCGGCGGCCGGAGACCCGGTCGGGCACGCCTGCTGTCGGCGCGCGCGTGCCAGGACCTCCTGCCGGGCTGCGTCGGCAGCGCGTTGCGCCTCCTCCTCCACGCCGAGGACCTTGGTGGCCTGCTCTACGAAGGTGGCCGGCGGCCGGGTGTAGCCGTTGAGCCAGGCGTTCAGGGCGGGCTGACTGACGCCGAGCATCGCCGCGAGCCGGCGTTGCGACAGCCCGAGCTTCGTGATCCGGGCGGTGATCGCCTGTATGGGAGTGACCATCGGTGCCTCCAGACTCTAGAGACACTAAAACTTACGTCAACTGTAATCATTGATTATCATAGGTACGTGAACATCGTCGGACAGCGCCTGCGTTCGGCCCGCGCGCTTCGCGGCTTCACCCAGCAGCAGCTCGCCGCCAGGATCGCCGTCAGCCGGGAGGCGATCTCGATGGTCGAGCACGGCAGATCCCGCCTGTCGTTTGACAAGATGGCCACGGCCGCGAGGATGCTCGAGGTGTCGACGGACTACCTGGGAGGACTCACCGAGGATCCCACCCCTGCCGCCCGGCTCGCGCGTGCACTCGCGGCCGCCACCGGCGGGGAGTTTCTCGACGACTTCGGCGGGCGCGATGCGACCGGGGGGGACGGGGACTACGCCGGTGTGTGGGTGCTGGCCACCTCCGTGGGCGGCGACTTCGTCGCCTACGGCGAGCGGGTGACCGGCCGCCTCAAGTTCCGGAGGACGTGGCTCGCGCGCCACGGACTCGTAGCCCGCAATTGCCGTGTCTTCGGGGTCGTCGGAGAGTCCATGGAGCCGACGCTCGTGGACGGCTGCTCGATCCTCGTCGACCACGCCAGCCGTGGCCGGCGCCTCGGCCGCATCTACGTCGTGCGCAGCGAGGAAGGCCTTGTCGTCAAGCGCGCGGGCAGGGATGCGGCCGGCGTCTGGCAACTCGTCAGCGACAACCCGGACAAGCTGACTTGGCCGAACCGCGCGTGGCCGCCCGACGCCGGGATTGTCGGGGAGGTCAAGTGGACTGCCAGGACGTTCGTGTGAGGGGAAGTGATCCGATGAGATCGACACACAACAGCAGCGGCGCCGCACTGGCAGACGCGGTTGCCGCATCGGAGAAGGGTGGCCGGGGCGGGTCGTCAACGCTTCGGCGGGGCCGCCAGGCGGCAGGATCGGATGCGGTTTCGCCGCAGCCGGGGGCGAAGGCACGGCCCGCCTCGCAGTCCCGGCGTCGCGTACGCGTTGCCCGGGGGATCTACCGGGATCGTTGGGGCTTGGCCGCGACGGCCAAGGTGAACGGGGTCCAACGGGAGATCCGTTTCCCGCCCGGCACGCCCCTCAAGACCATCCGTGCGCGCCGGGACGAGCTGCGCGCTAGCTTGCGGACGCTGCCCGTCGGCGAGCGGCACACCCTGGCCGACGATGCGTCTCGGTACCTCCGGCAGATCGGCAACGAGCTGGTGAGCATTGCGGACCGGCGGCACTATATCAAGGAGTGGGCCGCGCGCTTCGGCCGCCTGAAGACCCTGGCGCTGCCGCAGCATATCGCCGCGCTGAACGACCAGCTGCGCAGATGGCGGGAGACGTTGTCCGTCTCGGCCTGCAACCATCGACGGGATGCGCTGACGAACCTGGTGAAGGTCCTCTACGGGCGGCGGGCCGCGGCCGAGCTGGTCGACCTCGTCCGGTTCACGCGTCCGGCTCCGCGGCCGCGGTGGCTCGACCGCGCTCACATCGCGGACGTGCTGTCGCAGTTGACGCCGGGGTCCAAAACCGTAGTACGCTTAAGGCTGATGCACTGGACGGGGATGCGGCCGTCGCAGATGGGACGGTTGCGGCCCGAGGACTTCCGCCTCGACGAGCCGACGCCGTTCGTCGCCGTGCCGCGCGGAAAGGGCGGGCGGTTGGCGGCAGTTCCGCTGGTCGGCGAAGGGCTGGATGCGGCCCGGGAGTTCATGGCGGCCGGCGCCTACGGGGAGTGGTCCTGCCCCAGTGCGAATCGAGCGCTGGAACGCGCGGCCCGGAAGGCCGGTCGCCCTGCGTTCACGGTGTACCAGATCCGGCACGCCTTCGCGACGGGGCTTCGCCGGACGGGCTCGGACGTGGCGGACATCCAGGATCTGTACGGGCACACGGATCCCCAGACGACTATGATCTACGCGCCACCGCAGTTGAAGAAGCACGCCGAGGCGATCCGGCGTTTGGAGCGTGCCGATGTGGCGTCAAAACCCGCGAGGGAGGAGATTCGGCTGGCAGTACCGGCTGGCAGTACCGACTGAACACCCGTAAGTTGTTGATTCTAAAGGACGCGCCCTTAGCTCAGCTGGATAGAGCGTCTGGCTACGAACCAGGAGGCCGCAGGTTCGAATCCTGCAGGGCGCGCCACCTCTTCTCCTCACGATCCCGTCCCGGTATCGAGCGCGGCCGCCGCCGTCCCGCCGAGCATCGTCGTCTGCGTCATCGCGTGCTGCCTCTCGACGTCCCGCCAGGGAGCGTTCGGCCGCCGCCACCGGGCATCCATCGTATCCCAGCCCGCGTCGTTGAACGCGAGGCCGTCCGACGATAGACTGCCTGCGACAGGATACGACGGCTGGAGGACAACCGTGTCACTCAGACAGACGCGCCGGACCCTCGTCTCGTTCGTCACCGCGCTGCTCGCGCTCGCGGCCGCCGCCCACGCGCAGCCGGCCGGCGACCTCGAGTGGCCGACCTACGGCGGCGACCTCGCGAGCACCCGCTACTCGCCGGCCGACCGGATCACGGCCGACAACTTCGCCGATCTGGAGCTCGCCTGGACCCTGAGCACCGACAACTTCGGGCCCGAGCCCGAGTACAACCTGCAGTCGACGCCGCTCATGGTCGGCGGGGTGCTGTACACGACGGCGGGGTCCCGGCGGGCCGTCGTCGCGGCCGACGCCGCGACCGGTGAGCTCCTGTGGACGCACCGCCTCGACGAGGGCGAGCGCGGCGCGGCGGCGCCGCGGCGGCTGTCGGGGCGCGGTCTGGCGTACCGCGACGACGGCGGGGCGGGGGAGATCTTCTACGTCACCCCGGGCTACCAGCTCATCGGCCTCGACGCCGCGACGGGCCGGCGGCTGCCAAGCTTCGGGACGGACGGCATCGTCGACCTGAAGCTGACCCTGGACCAGGACATCGACCCCGTGACGGGCGAGGTGGGGCTGCACGCCGCCCCCATCGTCGCCGGCGACACCATCGTGGTCGGGGCCGCTCACCTGCCGGGCGGCCGGCCGCGGTCGATGCAGAACGTCAAGGGCCACATCCGCGGTTTCGACGCCCGCACCGGCGAGCGCAAGTGGATCTTCCACACCGTGCCCGGCGCCGACGAGTTCGGCAACGACACTTGGCTCGGCGACTCGTGGCGCTACACGGGCAACACCGGGGTGTGGGGGCAGATGACCGTCGACGCCGAGCTCGGCATCGCGTACTTCGCCACCGAGATGCCCACCAACGACTACTACGGCGGGCACCGGCACGGCGACAACCTGTTCTCGGACAGCCTCGTGGCCGTCGACCTCGAGACCGGCGAGCGCCTCTGGCACTTCCAGTTCATCCACCACGACGTGTGGGACTGGGACCTGCCGTGCGCGCCGATACTGGTCGACATCACCGTGGACGGGCGGGAGATCAAGGCCGTCGCCCAGCCCAGCAAGCAGTCGTGGCTCTACGTCTTCGACCGCGTCACCGGCGAGCCGGTGTGGCCCATCGAGGAGCGCCCGGTCGAGGCGTCGAACGTGCCCGGCGAGCTGCTGTCCCTCACCCAGCCGTTTCCGACGAAGCCACCCGCCTACGACCGGCAGGGGGTGGGCGTCGAAGACCTGATCGACTTCACGCCCGAGCTGCGGGCCGAGGCCGAACGCATCGTGTCGAACTACCGCATGGGCCCCATCTTCACGCCGCCGACGGTCTCGGTGCCGGAGGGGCCGTGGGGCACCCTGATGCTGCCGTCGCAGGCGGGGGGCACCAACTGGCCCGGGGCCTCGTACGACCCCGAGACCGGCATCATGTACCTCTACAGCTACACCCAGGTGGTGTCGCTGGGGCTCGTCAACGACCCCGAGCAGTCGGACATGAACTTCATCCGGGGGCGGGCGCGGGAGATCTCGGCCGCCGAGGCGTCGCTGACCATCGAGGGCATCCCCATCATCAAGCCGCCGTGGGGCCGCATCACCGCCATCGACCTGAACGAGGGCGAGATTCTCTGGCAGGTGCCGCACGGCGAGACGCCCGACAACATCCGCAACCATCCGCGGCTGGAGGGGGTCGACATTCCCCGCACGGGCCGGGTCGGGCGCATCGGGACCCTGAACACAAAGACCCTCGTCATCGCCGGCGAGGGGGGCATCTTCACCACGCCGTCGGGCGAGCCCGGGGCGATGCTGCGCGCCTATGACAAGATGACCGGCGAGGAGGTCGGCGAGGTCTACATGCCGGGGCCCCAGTCGGGGTCGCCGATGACCTACGTGCTCGACGGCGTGCAGTACATCGTGGTCGCCACCAGCGGCAGCGGCCAGCCCGGCCGGCTGCTGGCGTACCGGCTGCCGCCGGAGTAGGGGTTCGCGCCGCCGTGCGGTGAGGCTTCAGGCAGGGCGGTGGGCCGCCGTCGGGCGACGGTTTTCGGGTTCGGGCGGCAAACATCACGAAGGAGCGGCGCCATGACTCGCAGCAGGACATCCATCGGCCGCCGGCGGTTTCTGCAGACGGGTGCGCTCGGCCTCGGCGCCGGCGCGCTCGGCCCGGGTCTGGCCGCGGGCCAGGGCGGCGGCATCCGGTCCGGGAGCGCAGTCGAGCCGGGCAACGGCCGGGTCCGAATGTCCGGCGACGGCCTGGGCCTGACGCCGCTCGACCACGGCCGGATCCTCAGCCGGCTCGCCGAGGAAGGGCGCATCGCCCGCGACAGCTACTCGAACGGCGGCGTCGTGGGCGAGCTCGAGGAGCGGTTCGCGGCGCTGCTCGGCAAGGAGCGCGCGGTGTTCATGCCCACCGGCACCCTCGCCAACCACCTCGCGGTGCGGGCGCTGGCCGGCGGCCGGGGGCGGGCCATCCTGCAGGCCGAGAGCCACCTCTACAACGACTCGGGCGACTGTGTGCAGACGCTGAGCGGCATCACCATCATGCCGCTGGCGCCGGGCCGCGCCACGTTCACCCTCGAGGAGGTGCAGGAGGTCATCGACCGCACGGCCGGCGGTCGGGTGTCGAGGCCGGTGTCGGTCATCTCCGTCGAGACCCCGGTGCGGCGGCGCTTCGGCGAGCGGTTCGACCAGGCCGAGCTCGACCGCATCACCGCGTTCGCGCGCGAGCGCGGCATCGGCCTGCACATGGACGGCGCCCGGCTCTTCCTGCAGAGCGCGTGCACCGGGGTCGACGTGGCCGAGTACGCGCGACCTTTCGACACCGTGTACGTCTCGCTCTACAAGTACTTCAACTCGGCGTCCGGCGCGATCCTGGCCGGCCCGCGGGCCCTGCTCGACGACATGTACCACACGCGCCGGATGTTCGGGGCGGGGCTGCCCGGGGCCTGGCCGTTCGCGGCGGTGGCCCTGCACCACGTGCCGGGCTTCGTCGGCCGCTTCCGCCAGGCCGTCGAGACTTCCGAGGCGTTCATCGAGCAGGTGACCCGGCACGAGGCGTTCACGGTGGAGCGGATGCCGGCGCCGACGAACCTCTTCCGGCTGCAGGTGTCGGCCGACGACCCGGCCGGCTTCCGGGCGCGGCTGCGCGACCGCGGCGTCGACCTGGGGCGCCCCGGGCCGGACGGCGGCATCCTGGTCGGCGTCAACGAGACCTGGAACCGCGCGACGGCCGAGTCGCTGGCCGAGCGCTTCACCGCGGCGCTGTAAGGACGGTGACGGGAATCACCCTGCCACGTGCCAAGACCCCAAGAACGGGCTGTATCTGGACGCAGTTGACAACTTCAATTGGTCGATCGGTGTCCCTGACCGTGCCGCGCGCGGCCTCCCGGCGGGCTGGCCGAAACCGAGCCGTCGCCGGCGACCCGGGGGCCCGCCCCGTTGCCATTCGAGCGGCGGTGCGTTCCGCCTGAGCCCGGCAGGCGCCGGCTTCGGCTCGGCGTCGCCCGACCACGCCTGGACACCCCGACCGGCACCCTCTTCGCGGTTCCGAGGCGAGGATCTCACCGCCACACCGCCGCGCACCGCCGCGCGGCCTTCGCCACGGGCTTCCGGTCCGGGCGTTCAGGAACTCTTCAGGAGTTCGTCAGCCACTCTTCAGATCAGTCTCTTTCCTGTTGCTGGCATGTTGCAGGGTTTGGAGTGTCGACCCCTTGCCTGCATAGGGCATGCAAGCGGCGTCGGCGCGGGAGACGCCGTGTTTCTGAATCTGAGCGAGTGGTGGAGTGTGGAAGCGCGCGGGCGGGCGTGCGCGATTGCGCCGGCTTTCCTGGTGGTGTCGATGTCGGCGGTGGCGCCGGGGATCGCGCAGGCGCAGGGCGTCGTCACCGGCGTGGTGACCGACGACACCGGGGGGGTTCTTCCCGGCGCGGCGGTGGCGGTCGAGACCGCGGCCGGCGACCTGTTCGCGGTGAGCGACGAGACCGGCCGCTACACCGTCCGGGACGTGCCGCCGGGCCCCGCGACGTTGGTGGTGCGGCTGGTGAACTTCTCGACCGGTCGCGTCGACTTCACGGCGACGGCGGGCGAGCCGGTCACAGTCGACGTGCAGCTCGCCCTCGCCATCACCGCCGACGTCGTCGTCACCGGCAGCCGCACCTTCCGGAACATCGCCGACCTCGACAACCCGCGCGAGAACCTCGTGGGGGTGGCGAGCTCGGCCAGCGTCGGGGCCGTCACCGCCGCCCAGCTCGAGGCGCGGCCCATCATGCGGCCGGGCGAGGTCCTCGAGTCGGTGCCCGGGTTCATCGTCAGCCAGCACAGCGGCGAGGGCAAGGCCAACCAGTACTACCTGCGCGGGTTCAACCTCGACCACGGCTCCGACTTCGCCACCACCCTCGCCGGCGTGCCCCTGAACGAGTCGTCCGGCGCCCACGCCCACGGCTACACCGACGTGAACCAGCTCATCCCCGAGCTGGTGAGCGGGGTGCAGTACACCAAGGGCCCGTACTTCGCCGAGCACGGCGACTTCTCGGCCGCCGGTTCCGCGAACATCAGCTACGTCAACCGGCTCGACCGGCCGCTGTTCAGCCTCAGCACCGGCGGGCAGGGCTGGGGCCGGGCCCTCGGCGCGGTGTCGCCGGAGGTGGCCGGCGGCGACCTCCTGATGGCCCTCGAGCTCGGCAGGAACGACGGGCCGTGGGAGCTCGAGGACAACATGCGGAAGGCCAACGGGGTGATCCGGTACAGCCGGGGCGACCGCCAGAACGCCTTCTCGCTGACCGCGATGGGCTACGACGGCCACTGGAACGCGACCGACCAGATTCCGCGGCGCGCGGTCGAGCAGGGGCTCATCACGCGGTTCGGCAACATCGACCCCACCGACGCGGGCAACGCCTTCCGCTACTCGCTGACGTTCGACGGGCTGCGGTCCCGCGCCAACCAGTCGACGAGGGTGACCGCCTACGCGCTGCGCGGCGGGTTGAACCTGTTCCAGAACTTCACCTACTTCCTCGAGAACCCGGTGGACGGCGACCAGGTCGAGCAGGAGGGGCAGCGCTGGAGCTCGGGGGCCAGGGTGGTCCACCGCCGCCTGGGCCGGGTCCTGAACCGGCCCGCCGAGTCGTCGGTGGGGGCGTCGTTGCGCAACGACGCGGTCAGCACCGTCGGCCTCTACAACACCATCGCGAGGCGCCGCACCAACACCATCCGCGACGACGCGGTCGGGCAGACCACGGTCGGCCTGTTCGCCCAGAGCGAGATCGAGTGGAACCCCGTGTTCCGGACCACCCTGGGGATGCGCGGCGACCTCTACCGCTACGAGGTCATCGCGCAGAACCCCCTGAACTCGGGAAGCGGCGACACCGCCCTCGTGAGCCCCAAGCTCACCGCCGTGCTCGGGCCGTGGGCCGGGAGCGAGATCTACCTCAACTACGGCCGGGGCTTCCACAGCAACGACCCGCGGGCCGCGACCGTGCGCGTCGATCCCGTCAGCGGCGACCCCGTCGACCGCGAGGACCCCCTGGTCCCCGCCCGCGGCGGCGAGGTGGGCTTCCGCACCGTGGCCCTGTCGGGGCTGCAGTCGACGGTCGCCCTGTGGTACCTCTCGTTCGACTCCGAGCTCCTGTTCGTGGGCGACGCGGGCATCACCGAGGCGAGCCGGCCCAGCCGCCGGTGGGGCGTCGAGTGGACCAACTACGCCCGGTTCACGCCCTGGATGACCGGCGAGGTCGACCTGTCGTTCTCCCGGGCGCGGTTCTCCGATGTCGATCCGGCCGGCAGCTTCATTCCCGGCGCCCTCGACCGGGTCGTCGGCGGCGCCCTCACCGTCGAGCCCACCCGCCGCGTGTTCGGCAGCGTGCGGCTGCGCCACTTCGGCCCCCGCCCGCTGATCGAGGACGCCTCGATCCGCTCCGAGTCCACCACCATCTGGAACGGCGAGGTCGGCTTCCGGGTGAACGAGCGCATGAACATCACCGTCGAGGGCTTCAACCTGCTGAACAGCGACGTGTCCGACATCGACTACTTCTACCTGTCGCGGCTGCCGGGCGAGCCGCTCGCGGGCGTCGAGGACATCCACTTCCACCCGTCGCTGCCGCGCACCGCCCGGGTGATGCTGAACCTGACATTGTGACGGCTCTCGGGGGAGATGGCCTTTCCTCTGAAACCTTTGCCGCGGCCCCGCCGTATACACCGGACAGGACCGGGGGCGGGCGGGCATGGCCCGACCGCGACCTCGGATGAGACATGCGGGTGCATGCGGTCAATGACCCCCGGTCGTGCGCGTGGCCCGGAATCTGGGAGGGCACAGTGATCAAGGCAACGACGGTTCGGCGCGCGGCGCTCGCGGTGATGGCGGCTTTCGTGGCGTCGGGGGCGGCCATCGGCCTCCAGGCCGAACAGTCGCAACAGGTGCAGCCCTGGGTCCACCTCGACATGACGGGGCAGACCACCATGAGCCTCAACCTGCCGCTCGCGGCCATCGAGGCGGCCCTGGCGATGGCCCCGGAGGCCATCGTCGACGGCGACGGGCAGCTCCAGCTCGGCGGTGACCGCGAGATCCCGGTGACCGCGATCCGCGCCGCGTGGAGCCAGCTTCGCGACGTCGGCGACGTCGTGATCGCCGACATCCAGGACGGCCGGCAGAGCGTCCGCGTCGCACGCGAGGGCGACACCATCGTGGTCGACGTCACCGGAACGGACGACGAGGACGCCGAGCACGAGGGTGACACGGATGAGGCCGGGCACGACGACCGCGCGGACGAGGAAGGCGCCGAGCACGACGGGGACCGGCGCGGCCGCGGCCGCGACTTCGTGGGCGAGGTTCAGGTCCGGGTGCCGGTGAGGGTGGTCGATGCGCTGCTGTCGGGCGCCGGGGAGACGCTCGACCTCCGCGCCGCCATCCAGGAGCTCAGCTCGCTGCGGGGCGAGATGGTCCAGGTGAACCATCCGGAGGGCAGCATCAGGGTGTGGATCGACGAGAGCCCGACCCAGTAGCGGCGGCCCGGTAGCGGTCGCGGCGCGACCCCGCGGCCCCGCTGGCGCTTCACGGGGGCGGGATGCCCGGCGGCGCGGGTCATGGAACGACGACATCCCGACCCCGCATCGGCCGCATAAGGCCGGCGCGGGGCGGGACAGGACGGGGCGGCCCGCGCAGACGGGCGCCCCGTTCGCATGTACGAATGACCATGGGCGAGTCCCTCGATGCGCGGGAATGCACGCCGCCGCCCGGCAGGGGTTCGGCCGCCGACGAACGGTGGATGCGCGAGGCCCTCGCCGAGGCGCGGCTTGCGGGCGGGCGGGGCGAGGTGCCGGTGGGCGCCGTCGTGGTGCTCGACGGCGCCGTCGTCGGGCGGGGCGGCAACCAGCCCATTCACGCGACCGACCCGACCGCCCACGCCGAGGTCGTCGCCCTGCGCGACGCCGCCCGCACCGCCGGCAATTACCGGTTGACGGGCGCCGCGCTGTACGTGACGGTCGAGCCGTGCCTGATGTGCGCCGGCGCGCTGGTGCACGCCCGCATCGGCCGGCTCGTCTTCGGCGCCGCCGAGCCCAAGGCCGGCGCCGTGCGCTCGGTCATGCGGGTGCTCGACCACCCCGCCCTGAACCACCACGTCGAGGTCTCCGGCGGCGTGCTCGAGCCGGAGTGCAACGCGCTGATGCGGACGTTCTTCGCCGAGCGCAGGGCCGGGGGCAAGGACCGGAGCCGGGCCGGCTGAGCTGCGCCGCCCCCGACGGCCAAGCGCCGGCCCGCGACGTCGCGACGGACTTCCCCGGACCTGGCGCGGGTCGCCGGCCGCGTGAACAGAACGTCCGGCCGCCGGTCTGGACGACACGGGCGCAGCTTGACCTTCCGGCGGGAAGCGTTAACATGCTCGTAACGCGCAAGAGAAAGGTTGGGTATCCGCATGCGTTCTCTTCGTCCTCTCCGGTCGAAGCTCGCGCGCGTCGGCGTGGGGCTGTGGTGCGCCGCCGCGACGGCGGGGCTCGCGTCAAGCGGGGCGGCCCAGACCGCGCCGGCCCGTCCCCCTGCCGGGGGCGGGGTCTTCGCGCCTCAGCCCGCGCAGCCGGGCACGTTCCGGTCCGGCGTCACGCTGATTCGCACCGACGTCATCGTGCGCGACGCCGCCGGCGTCTTCGTCCCCGATCTCACCCCTGCCGACTTCCAGGTCCACGAGGACGGCGTGCCCCAGGAGGTGGCGTCGCTGGTGCTCGTGCACGGCGGCCGCGTCTTCAACCAGCTCTCGCCGGCCCCGGTGGCCCAGGAGGGCATCATCCTGCCGACCAGCCGCAACGCGAACAACACCGCGGGCCGCATCTTCATCTTCTTCGTCGATGCGATGCACCTCATGCCGGAGAGCACGCCCCGGGTCCGCCACTTCGTCAAGGAGGTGGCCGACATCCTGGTGCACGACGGCGACCTCGTCGGCCTGATCTCGAACGACTCGGCGGGCACCGCCGTCGACGTCACCTACGACCGCGAGCTCGTGAAGTCGGCGGTGGACCGCATCATCGGCACCGGCCTGACGCCGCGCGAGCTGGTCATGGACATGCAGGAGGGGCGGGAGGGGCCGGCCGAGTTGCGCTGGCGCGCCCATCGCGCGTTCATGACCGTGAACACCCTCCTGACGAACCTGGAATCGGTCCAGGACCGACGCAAGGTCCTGATCTACGTCAGCACCGGCTACGACCTGAATCCGTTCGCGTTGCAGCGGCTGCACCGCGACACCCGGGCCGACATGTACCTGCGCGACAGGCCGGTGGATCTCGCCGACGGCGCCGGGATACCGCCCGAGCTGATGGACCCGTTCGAGCGGGTCGAGCGCCAGGGCACGGTGTTCGCCGACACCGAGTTGATCGGCGAGATGGCGGAGCTGGCCGACGCCGCCAACCGCACCAACACGACGTTCTACACGATGGACCCGCGGGGGCTCGTCTCGAGCCCCGACATCGACTTCAACGTTCCCCTCGACGCGTGGCGCGAGTACATGCAGTCGGCCCGCTCCAGCCTGCGCACGCTGGCCGAGCTCACCGGCGGCATCTCCATCGTCAACACCAACAACTTCGACGGGCTGCTCCGGCAGATCGACGCCGAGACGAGCGACTACTACGTCCTCGGGTACTACACCAGCAATCCCGACCCCGCCCACCGGCGGCGCGCCCTCTCGGTGACCGTCGCCCGCGACGGCATGTCGGTGCAGTCGCGCACGTCCTATACGTTCAGCCGGCGGGCCGGGGCCGGCGTCGGAGGGGGTCAGTGATCGCGCGAGCGCCGCTGGCCGTCCTGCTTCGGTGGGGGGCGGTGAGCACGCGAGCGGTGCTGGCCGCCCTGTTGGCGTCTGGCGGCGTGGCCGTTGCGGTTTCGGCGCCGCTGGCCGCGCAGAACCCGGCGGCCGTTCTCGCCGAGGTCGGCGCCGTGCTGCGTGGCGAGCGCGACCTGAGAGGCGTCGACTACCGCGTCGAAGGGAGGGAGGTCACCCTGTCGGGCGAGGTGCCGACCCTGTGGGACAAGACCCGCGCCATCGACCGCGTTCTCGAGATCGACGGGGTGGACGCCGTCGCGAGCGAGCTCACGATTCCCGCGGGCGAAGACGACGATGCGATCGCGCAGGCCGTCGGCTCGGCGATTCGGCAGTACCGGTACAACACGATCTGGGACTACGTGGGCGGCCGGGTCGACGACGGCGTCGTCACCCTCAACGGGAGCGTCACGCCCGACCGGGACAAGCCGGCCGAGCTGTTCGAACGGGTCGCGAGGATCCCCGGCGTCCAGGACGTGGTGCTCGACATCTTCCGGCAGTCGTCGTCGCGCCGCGATCGCGACCTGCGGCGGATCATCGCCGAGCGGGTGCGGCGTCATCCGGTCTTCTCGCAGTACCAACTGCTGCCCGACTCGCCGTTCCGCATTCTCGTTCACGAGGGAGAGGTGCTCCTCGTCGGAACGGTGCGTAGCGGCGTCGAGAGCCGGGTCCTCGAGCAGATCGCGCGTCAGGCCTTCGAGTCCGAGCAGGTCTTCAACCGGCTTCAGGTCGGGGGCGGATAGAGAGCAAGGTCAGCGGGCGTCCTTCGGCGGACCGGATCGAGGTTCGCGGAATTGGATTGCGGAGGCGCGCTCGGCATGGTGGATCGGTGACTTCGCTTCAGATCGCAGCGGAGGCTGCACGCATGGTTTCGGAACGACAGCGACAAGGAGGTGATGGGCGAGCGGATCGAGACTTGCACCAGTTGAAATAGCTGAGACTGCGGTGACACGCACAGGCGGCGCCGGCTCTCTGGCGAACGGACGTCGACGGCTTCGGGTTCCTTCGAACGTCGGTCTGTCTTCACGGGGAGGAGAAAATGGCGAGAAGACTGCTGTGTCTGTGGACGGTGGCGGCCCTCATCACGATGGGGACGACGGCCCTGGGCCAACAGGGCCGGTCGGAGTTGCGCGGCCGGGTCACCGACGACACCGGCGGCGCCCTGCCCGGCGTGAACGTGGTCATCACCAACCAGGACACCGGCACGTTCCGCGAGGTGATCACGAGCGGCGACGGCACCTTCTTCGCGGCCCAGCTCATTCCCGGCGTGTTCACCATCGGTGCCGAGCTGGCCGGCTTCCGCGGCTTCCGGCGCACCGACTTCGCCATCGGGGTCGGCAACACCCTCGACATCGACATCGTGCTCGAGATCGGCGCCCTCGAGGAGACCATCACCGTCTCGGGCGAGGCGCCCCTTGTCGACCTCACGTCGGCCGAGGTCGGCGGCACCGTCACGAGCCAGGAGCTCGTCGAGCTGCCCACCCTGAATCGCAGCGCCTTCGCGGCGGTGGCGCTGCTGCCGGGCATCCAGTTCCAGCCCTCGTCGAGCCTCGGCAACGACACCATGATCGCCAACGGGCAGACCCCCAACGGCAACTCGATGGGCGTCGACGGGGCCACCAACAACGACGACATCAGCGGCTCGGGGGCCGGCGGCCAGGTGCGGGTGCCGCTCGAGTCGGTGCAGGAGTTCCAGGTCCTGAGCAACCAGTTCGATGCCGAGTTCGGGCGCGTGCGGGGGGCCATCGTCAACTCCATCACGAAGCAGGGCACCAACCAGTTCAGCGGCGCCCTCTTCGACTACTACACCAGCGACGGCATGACGGCCGAGGACTACTTCGTCGCCCGGAGCGACAGGCTGACCAAGCCCGAGACCAACAAGACGGAGTTCGGGGGGGTCATCGGGGGGCCGATCGTGCGCGACAAGGCGCACTTCTTCGTCAGCATCGAGCGCCAGCTCGTCAACCCGAGCCGCTCGCGGGTCTATGACACCAGGCCCGATCTCAACTTCACGCTGTCGGAGAACTGGAAGGCGTGGAACTCGCTGTTCCGGGTGGATCACCAGATGAACGCCAACAACTCGTGGGCGTTCCGGACGATCCGCGAGGTCGCCCCGCAGTTCAACCTCGTCGGCAACCGGTCCGCGACCCTGAACACGATTCAGGACGAGACCGACGACGATCAGATCTACGTCGGCACCTACACCAGCGTCCTCGGGAACAACAAGGTCAACACCGTGCGCATCGCGCGGACCTACGAGTCGGCCTACCGGGGCAACCCCTGCTGGCGGGCCAACGGCGGGTTCGACAACATCGGCAACCAGGTGACCTGCCCGCCGCAGTTCAGCCACCCGAGCTTCCAGGACAACCAGCTCGCGGGCTCGGGCGGCCGGGACGACTACAACTGGCAGTACGCCAACACGTTCTCGTGGTTCGTGCCCGACATGGGCGGCGACCACGACTTCAAGTTCGGGGGCACGTTCCACCGCTCGGTGCTGCAGGAGTTCAACGAGGGCAACCTGAACGGTACCTTCACGTTCGACACCGACCGCGTGTTCAATCCGGCCGACCCCTTCACCTACCCCGAACGGCTCAGCGTCCGGGTCGGCAACCCCATGGGCAGGCCGTACCGGTTCCCGGTGTACACCACCGAGCTGTTCTTCCAGGACAAGTGGCAGGTGAACGACCGGCTCACCCTCGGCCTCGGCATGCGCTACGACCTGGAGATCTTCCGGGCCGATCTGCTCGACGGGCCGGGGGGAGAGCCCGCCAACCCGATGGTGCCCAACGGCCAGGACCCCATCGACGGGAACAACTGGTCGCCGCGCACGTCCATCGCCTACGACGTCACCGGCGACGGCCGGTCGGTGCTGCGGGCGGGGTACGGCATCTTCTACGACAAGACCCTGCTCGGCACCCTCGACAACTTCATGCAGAACCCGCGGTTCACCGACTCGTTCACGGTGAGCTTCCCGCTCACGAGCGCCGACCCGGGACCGGCGAACGGGATGCTGCCGACCGACCCGTTCCTGCTGAACTACGCGCCCGTCGGGAGCGGCGTGCTCGATTGTCCCGCCAACCCCGCGGGACCCTGCCCCTACGTCGATCGGGCCGCGCTCAACATGCTGTACCCGGCCGGCTCGCTGCTGAGGAACACCGGCACCGTCTATCTCGACGCCGGCACGCGCAAGCAGCCGTATCAGCACCAGATGACCTTCGGCTACGAGCGCGAGCTGGCCCCGACGCTCTCGGTGTCGGCCGACTACATCCGCACCATGGGGCGCGACATGCTCGCCCGGGTCAACTACAACATGCCGACCCGCCAGGGCACCGCGCGCAGCGACCCCCTGATCTTCTACGACGTCTTCGGCCTGCTGGGGGGCGACGGGCAGTTCGTGAACCGGGTCATCGCCGCCGACAGCGTGGGGGCGATGGACTACGACGCCCTGAACATCCAGATCGAGAAGCGGTACGCCGATCGCTGGGGGGCCCGCCTGTCGTACGCCTTCGCCTACTCGCGCGGCGATACCTGGCAGCAGTACGAGAGCGTCGTCACGCAGGTGGGCGCCGACCTCAACCTCGACGAGCTGTGGCAGCCCGCGGAGTCCGACCGCCGGCACATCCTCGCCATCGCCGGAAACACCGAGCTTCCGGGCGGGGTGACCGCCAGCGCCACGATCCGCTACATGAGCGGGCTGCCGCTGACCGTCCACAACTCGAACATCGACGCCAACATGAACGGCGTCCTCTTCGACCCCATCACCGCGGGCACCTACAGCGGCGACGGGACCCATGCCATCACCGTGCAGAACGACGGCGGGTACGGCGGCGCGCGCGGGCCCGACTTCATGCAGCTCGACGTGCGGTTCGGCTATCGCCTGAGGCCGACGGAGACGCAGACGCTCGACCTGTTCTTCGACATCTTCAATGCGACGAACCACGCCAACTTCAACAACCCGACGGGTGACCTGCGCAGCGGCAACTTCCTCAACCTGACGACCCTGCGGGGCGGGAGCGGGTTCCCGCGTCAGGCGCAGTTCGGCATCCGGTACGGGTTCTGACCGGACAGGCGGGCGGGACGGCCGGCGGGTTCGACGAGGCGCTGCGCGCTGGCCGCGCAGCGCCTCGTCTCGTTTCTTGCGGGCGTTTGCGGACGGCGCCGAAGCCTGCTGCCGCGATAGCGGTGCGACCTCCCGCCGGCAGGCGCCGACTCCGGCAGAGTTGCCCCGGATGGGCAGGCGGAGCCGCCTGCGACGATCGCCCGGCCAGGAATCTGCGCCCTGGAAGCGGTGCAGATTCCCCGGCCGGGTCGATTGGGCGGCCCTGGAGCCGCCGCCGATGCTTGCGGGCTACGGCTGGATCGACGAGAGAATGCCGGTCGCCGTCGCCGCGAAGCGGCCGTTCGGCTCGCGGTCGAGGTAGATCTGGAACGAGGCCGCCGCCTCCGCCATCTGGCCGGCGTTCAGGCTGGCCATCCCGAGCCAGTAGTGGGCCTCGCCGTGATTGGGGTCGAGCTGGAGCGTGCGCTCGAACTGCTGCCGGGCGTCGTCGAGGCGTCCCGCGTTCCAGAAGATGAGGCCCTGGTCGAACACCGCGGTGGGGTCGTCGCCCCCGCCGCCGCCTCCGCCCGAGAGCCGCGCCGC
This sequence comes from Vicinamibacterales bacterium, assembly GCA_965204675.1. Classification (GTDB taxonomy): domain Bacteria; phylum Acidobacteriota; class Vicinamibacteria; order Vicinamibacterales; family UBA8438; genus JAJEEA01. The sequence continues at coordinate 518,173 of OZ242003.1, read as the reverse complement.
CGCGGCGCTGGCCTCGGCCGCGTCGTCGAACCGCCGTTGCGCGTTGTAGATCGCGGCCAGGCCTTCGTAGGATTCGGCGTCGTTCGGGTCCGCGGCCAGCGCCGCCCGCAAGGCGGCCTCCGCCTCGTCGTAGGTCCCGAGCTGGCCCAGGACGATGCCCAGGTTGCGCTGGCACTCGGCGCAGTCCGGCGTGGTCTCCAGTGCCGTCCGGAACAGCGCGACCGCGCCCTGGAGATCGCCGCCGCGGAAAGCGGCCAGCCCCTGGTCGAAGGCGTCGGTGGTGGCGGCGCGGGCGTCGAGCGCCGCGCGCTCCTCTTCCGATATGCTCTCCCGGTACACCTCCTCCAGCGTCCGCAGCGTCAGGTCGTGCTCGAGCTGCTGTCCCGCGGTGAGGTCGATCGCCGCCCGGTTGATGCCCACGCCCTCCTTGACCGCGGTGAGGGTGTAGGGACCGCGCACCAGCCCCATCTGCAGGAACTCGCCCTCGGCGTTCGTCGTCACCTCGTAGCTCCGGGCGAGGCCGCCCTCGTAGTCCAGGGTGACGGTGACGCCCTCCACGGGCTGGCCGGCGGCGTCGGTGATCACCCCGAACACGCGGGCGTTGTTCTGCGCCGCCGCCGGGACTGCCACCGCAATCGTGATCGCGATGATCGGAACGACGGACCGGCGAAATCTGCTTGTCGCGAACATGGCTGTTCTCCCTTCACTTCCGAATCGCTCCGTGCCGGCAACCGCCGCCGGGCCGCCCCATCGCGCGGGTGATGCACACGGCAGCTTTTCGATTATAGTGGGCTTGCGGGTTCGTGGTGAAAGTCCCGGCCGGACCTTGCCACCCGGGCGCCCGGGCGCCCGCTGACGCCCGCCGGGTGCAGTGGAATCCGGGGCTTCACCAAGGGCCCCCAGCCCGCCGGAGGAATACCGGCTGCGTCGGCCACGAGGTGCCTCTGCCGCGGCCTCGGTCGGCGCCCCACCGACCGGTCCAGACGGCCCGGAGCCGCCCGAAGGGAGACAGGCCATGCTGAAGACCATCGCGGTGGCGGCGGCGCTGGCGACGGCGGCCGTGCCGGCGGCGGCGCAGGCGGTGTGGGACGTCCAGGACATCGGCGGCGGGGGCGCCGAGTTCCGGCTCGCCAACGGCGAGGGGGCGGCGATCATCCTCGTGTGCCAGCTCGGGGGGGTCAGCGCGGGGTTCGAGTTTCCCGACGCCCTCGAGACCACCGGGAGCGCCTCGATTCGCGGGGTGCCCGGCGAACGGCAGAACATCGCGGTGGCGCCGGTCAGCGACCGCGTGGTCCGCCTGACGAGCGGCCGGGGGCTCGAGGTGCTCCTGCGGCTGCTGCGCAGCACCGCGAACCTCTTCGTCCGCGCGGGCGGCGAGCGGACGGCCTTCGAGGTGTTCGGGAGCGCCCCGGTCGTCAGCCAGTGCCTGGAACGCCAGGACGAGGCGATACGCGACCCGACGCGGCGCTTCCGCAGCTTCCGGTGACGTGCGTTCGCGTCTACCGCGGGCTCGCATCACCATCATCGACCGGTTGCACGCGGCGGCTCGCCGCACCCGCATCGCGTCAGCCGCGGAGCGGAACGAGAAGATGGCGGGCGCGGCAGCCGGCGGTACGTTCCGACACCTTGCCGATATGCGGCAAGGTGGGGTAACTTGCCGCCTCTCGCCGCTCACTCTCGACGGCCGGCAGGAACCCGCGAGCTTGGGGTGAACCGGTCGTCGGTGTCCCCGAGAGGAGGAAGTGCCACACAAACCCGCACGTCGTCGCCGTCCGGATTCGGGCAAGCGCCACGTCGCTCCGTCGGAGACTCGTCTTCCAGGAGGTGGAACGTGCGGAAGCTCGCAGGACTCGCGACAGCCGTCATGCTCGTCGGCTTGACGGCGACACCGGCCATCGCCCAGCAGGGCACGGCCGAGCTACGAGGCAGCGTGACGGACGAGCAGGGCGGGGCCCTGCCCGGCGTTGCCATCCTGATCACCAATCAGGACAGCGGGACGTTCCGGGAAGCGCTCACCGGCGGGGACGGCAGCTTCTTCGCCAGCCAGATGCTGCCGGGCACCTTCACCATCACCGCCCAACTGCCCGGGTTCGCCACCTTCGAGCGGACCGATTTCGCGATCGGCGTCGGCCGGACCCTCGACCTCGACATCGTGATGACGATCGGCCAGCTCGAGGAGACCATCACCGTCTCGGGCGAGGCGCCGCTGGTCGACCTCTCGTCGGCCGAGGTGGGCGGCACCATCACCTCCGAGGACCTGACCGAGCTGCCGCTGGGCAACCGCAGCTACTTCTCGGCGGTGGCCCTGCTGCCGGGGATCCAGTTCAGGCCCTCGTCCAGCCTGGGCAACGACTCGATCATCGCCAACGGGCAGCACCCCAGCACCAACAACGTGCAGGTCGACGGCTCGGCCAACAACGACGACAACTCCGGCACCTCGGCGGGGGGACAGACGCGCGTCGCCCTCGAGTCGGTGCAGGAGTTCCAGGTGATCACCAACCAGTTCGACGCCGAGTTCGGCCGGGCCAGCGGCGCGGTGGTCAACTCGATCACGAAGCGGGGGACCAACGAGTTCAGCGGCGCGCTGTTCAACTACTACACGTCGTCGGGGATGACCGCGACCGACGTCCTGGCGGCGCAGCAGGAGATCGACAAGCCCCCGTCCAACAAGCGGGAGTTCGGCGGCGTCATCGGCGGTCCGATCCTCCAGGACCGGATGCACTTCTTCTTCAGCCTGGAGCGGCAGCTCGTCGCGCCGGGTCGGCCGCGCGTCTTCCCGGACGAGCGGTCCGACCTGAACTACTCGACGACCGAGAGCTGGGAAGCCTGGAACTCGCTCATCCGTGCCGACCACCAGGTCAACAGCAGCAACTCCTGGGCGTTCCGCTGGCTGAGGGAGCTGGCGCCGCAGTTCGGCCTGCTGGGCAACCGGGTCGGGACGCTCGCGACGCTGGAGGACGAGACCGACAACGACCAGACCTACGTCGGGAGCTGGACCAGCGTTCTGGGCAGCTCGCAGGTGAACACGGTCCGGATCTCGGCGACGCGGGAGCAGTACTGGCGCGGCAATCCGTGCTGGCGGGCGCAGGGCGACTTCGAGACCCTCACCGCGCGGGGCAGCACGGCGCAGGCGAACTGCCTGCCGCAGTACCGATACCAGGACTTCCAGGACAACGCGCTGGGGAGCGCCAGGGGGAACCGCGACCACCACTGGAGCTACTCGAACACCTTCTCCTGGTTCCTGCCCGACAAGGCGGGCGATCACGACATCAAGATGGGGGGGACCTTCCACCGCACCAACATGCTGTGGCGCCAGCAGAGCGACATGAACGGCCTGTTCCTGTTCGGGACCAACCGGGCGTTCCACCGGGACGACTTCTCCACCTACCCGGAGGTGCTCAGCATCCGCGTCGGCGGGCAGCTCTACACGCCCACCCGGTACAACACGCTGGAGGCGTACGCCCAGGACAAGTGGCAGTTGAACGACCGCCTGACCCTGAATCTGGGCGTCCGCTACGACCTGGAGGTCTTCCCGCTCGAGAACCCCAACAACCCGTGGGCGGGCCAGTTCAACGGCGGGCCGGAGGGCACCTACCCGATCGACTACAACAACGTCTCGCCGCGGACGTCGTTCGCCTACGACGTGGAGGGCGACGGGCGCTCCGTCGTCCGGGGCGGCTACGGCATCTTCTACGACAAGACCCTCGGCCTGCAGGTCACCCGTACGTCGCGGCTCTCGGCGTACTCCGATTCCTACGTGGTGCGCTTTCCGGCGACCGGCGTCGATCCGGGTCCGGAGATGGGCATGCGACCGGGCGGTCACCTCGGGGCGCTCATCAACACCTCGACCAGCGGCTGCCCGGCCGAAGTGAACAGCGGCGGTTGCGTCACCATCAACCGCGACTACCTGGACGCGTTGTACCCGCCGGGGTCCCTGGCCGTGAACACCGGCCGGGTCTGGTTCGACCACCCGGACCGGAAGCAGGCCTACACCCACCAGTTCACCTTCGGGTACGAGCGTGAGCTGACCTCGGTCCTGTCGGCGTCGGTCGACGTCGTCAGCATGCATGGCCGCGACCGGCAGATGCTGATGGAGGCGCGCCCGCAGGTCCGAGCCGGCACGCTCCGCGCAGACCCGGTCACCCGGATGGACGCGCTGCTGCTCGTGCCCCGGCTGAACGACGTGCTGCTGCCGGGCGACAGCTACGAGGGAGGCCGTGTCAACTTCGTGCAGAGCCTCGGCACGAGCAAGTACAACGCGCTCAACTTCCAGTTGGAGAAGCGCTACAGCAGCAACTGGCAGATGCGCGCGGTCTACACCCTGAGCAAGTCGGAGGGCGACTCGGCCTACTACCTCGACAACAACTGGGCGCAGGTCGGGAACGACCTGAACATCGACCAGCTCTGGGGGCCGAGCCGGTACGACCGCCGTCACAACGTGACCCTCAGCGGCCGGACGGAGATCCCGGTGCTGGGCGGCATCACGCTGAGCGGCGCCCTGCGGTACATGAGCGGCGCGCCGTTCACGATCCACGACACCAACTTCGACCCCAACATGAACGGGTGGGGTCCGGACCCGATCGCCGCCGGCATGTACAACGGCGAGACGGGCACCGACCGCAACCCGATCTCGGTCGACAACGCCGGCGGGATCAATGGCGCGTACGGGCCCGACTTCATGCAGTTCGACATCCGGCTCGGCCACCGGACGCGCTGGCGCGATACCCAGACGTTGGACATCTTCCTCGACATCTTCAACGTCACCAACCGCGGGAACTTCAACAACCCGACGGGGGACATGCGGTCGAGCAACTTCCTGAACCTCACCTCCCTGTGGGCGGGCAGCGGCTTCCCGCGGCAGGCGCAGTTCGGCATCCGCTGGGGGTACTAGCCGCGCCGGACGGCGGCGTTCGGAGCGGACTCCTCCGCGATTCGGGCCGGGCGGCGGAAACGTCGTCCGGCCCGATCGTTGTACGCGGCGACCCGGACGCGGGAACGGCGATGGAGCGGGCCGCTCCGCCGATGTAGAGTCAGGCGTGGTCCGTCGTGAACCGCCCCTCAAGCCCGGGTGACCGCGAAGGGCGATGGGCGTCGTGGGTGGCGGTCCTCCAACCGGCAACCGGCCGGCCGTCGAACCAGCAACCGGCCGGCCGTCGAACGGGCAATTGGCCGGCCGTCAAACCGACAACTGGCCGGGGCGTCGAACCAGCAACCGGCCACTCGCCAGACCGGCAGTTGGGCGCCAATGCAGGCACGCGGAGGCCGAGCGGTGCCGGTGGGGGACGGGGCCTCGAAAAAAACGGGCCGAGCGCCAGGCGCCCGGCCCGTTCCGATTCCGGTGACACCGTCACCGGCGGTCAGGCTGGAGGCTAGAAGCCCCACCGGATGCCGAACTGCGCCTGCCGCGGGAAGCCGCTGCCCGCCCGCAGTCCGGTCAGCACGAGGAAGTTCCCGCGCATGTCACCGCTCGGGTTGTTGAAGTTGGACCGGTTGGTGATGTTGAAGATATCGAAGAAGACGTCGAGCGTCTGGCGGTCGGCCCAGCGCGTCCGGTGGCCGAACCGGATGTCGAGCTGCAGGAAGTCGGGGCCGTACGCGCCGTAGGGCCCGCCCGCGTAGTCGACGCTGATGGCGTCCTGCCCGTTGCCGTGGTAGGTGCCGGGGGCCAGGAAGTCGGGGCCGATGCCGTTCTGGTCGAGGTCGAAGTTGCTGTCCTGCACGTGGAACGGCGAGCCGCTCATGTAGCGCAGCACGCTGCTGAAGGTGATGCCCCCCAACACCGGGATCTCCGTCCGGCCGCTGAGCGTGAAGTTGTGCCGGCGGTCGTACTGGCTCGGCCCCCAGAGGCAGTCGACGTTCAGCATGGCGCCGACCTGGCAGAAGTTGGTGTAGGTGAACCACAGCGAGTTGGTCTCCTTCTTCGCCAGGGCGTAGACGGCGCGGAAGCCCCAGTTGTCGGCGTAGCGCTTCTCCAACTGGAAGTTCAGCGCGTTGTAGGTGCCGCTGCCGTTGCTGGTGGTGAAGCGGACGTCGCCGGCGTACCAGTCGTCGCCGTCCAGCGTGCCCGCCAGCACCCCGAACGCGTCCGACCGGGTGACCGGGTCGGTGCGGCCGGTGCCGGCCCGCCGAAGCGGGTTGAGGTTCTGCCGCATGTGGGTGTCGCGGTCGAGCTGCCGGACGTAGTCGACCGACGCCGAGAGCACCGGGGTCAGCTCGCGCTCGTAGCCGATGGTGAGCTGGTGCGAATAGGGCTGCTCACGGTAGGGGTTGTCGTACTCGATCGCGCCGGTGTTCAACTGACGGGAGCCCGCCGGGAACAGCTCGTTCAGCACCTGCCGGTTCACGTTGGGGCACGCGCTGCCGTTCGGGTTCGCGGGGCAGCTTCCCGGCGTGACCGCGATCAGGCGGAAGAGGTCGCCGCCGGGCGCCATGCCGTTCGAGGGACCGGGGTCGACGGTGTCCTGCGGGAAGGGGGCGGTGAACGAGCTGATGTACGGCGTGTTCTGCCGGTAGTTGTTGACCGCGTATCCCAGGGTCTTGTCGTAGAAGATGCCGTAGCCGCCCCGCAGCACCGACCGGCCGTCGCCGGTGAGGTCGTACGCGAACGACGTGCGCGGCGCCCAATTGTTGTAGTCGATGGGATACGTGCGGCCGCCGAGGTCGACCGGCGAGCCCGAACCGCCGAGCGCGGTGGGAACGCCGATGGCGTTGGGGCCGAAGAACGGGTTGTAGTCGTTGGCGATCGGGAAGATCTCGAGGTCGTAGCGGAATCCCGCGCTAATCGTCAGCCGCTCCGTCACCTGCCACTTGTCCTGCGCGAACGACTCCAGCGTGTGGAATTCCGAGGGCGACGTCAACTGGCCGCCGACCCGGACGGTCAGCCGCTCCGGCCACGTGGAGAAGTCGTTGACGGCGAACGGCATGTCGGTGTCGAAGGTGAAGGTGCCGTTCTGGTTCCCCTGGTCCCGCCACAGCATGTTGGTGCGGTGGTAGGTCGCGCCGAACTTCAGGTCGTGGTCGCCCATCCGGTCGGGCACGAACCACGAGAACGTGTTCGAGTAGCTCCAGTGGTGGTCGCGGTTGCCGCGCGCGCTGTCGTGCGCGTTGTCCTGGAAGGTCCTGAAGTTGTACCGCGGCAGGCACTGCGCCTGCAGGGTCGGGAAGTCGGCGTCGGAGGCGCCGAACCCGCCGAGGTCGCGCCAGCACGGGTTGGCCCGCCACCACTGCTCGCGCGTGGCCGAGAGGCGGAAGGTGTTGACCTGCGAGTTGCCGAGGACGCTGGTCCAGCTCCCGACGTAGGTCTGGTCGTTGTCGGTCTCGTCCTCAAGCGAGTTGAGGGTCGCCTGGCGGCCGCCGAGCAGGTCGAACTGGGGCGCGAGCTCGCGCAGCCAGCGGAACGCCCACGAGTTGCTGGCGTTGACCTGGTGGTCGAAGCGGATCAGCGTGTTCCACGCCTCCCAGCTCTCGACCGTCGTGAAGTCCAGGTCGGGCCGGCTCGGGAACACCTTGGGCCGGCTCGGGGCGACGACCTGCCGCTCGAGGCTGAAGAAGAAGTGGGCCCGGTCGGGCACGATCGGTCCGCCGATCACCCCGCCCCACTCCATCTTGCTGCTCGGCGCCTTTTCGAAATTCTCGTTGGCCGCCTCGAAGTAGTTGGGGCTCGTCAACTGCTCGCTGGTGTAGTAGTCGAACGCGGCCCCCGTGAACGTGTTGGTGCCCTGCTTGGTGATCGAGTTGATGACGGCGCCGCGGGCCCGCCCGAACTCGGCGTCGAACTGGTTGGTCAGGACCTGGAACTCCTGCACCGACTCGAGGGGGACGCGGGTCTGGCCGCCGGCCCAGGTGCCGCTGTTGTCGTCGTTGTTTGCGGCGCCGTCCACCGACACGTTGTTCGTCCCCGGCGTCTGGCCGTTGGCGATCATGGTGTCGTTGCCGAGGCTCGACGACGGGTTGAACTGGATGCCCGGCAGCAGCGCGATGGCCGCGAAGTAGCTGCGGTTGCCGGTCGGCAGCTCGGTCAGGTCGCCGGTGTTGATGGTGCCCCCGACCTCGGACGAGGTGAGGTCGACGAGGGGCGCCGCCCCGGACACCGTGATGGTCTCCTCGATGGCCCCGATCGTCATGACGATGTCGAGGTCGAGCGTCCGGCCCACGCCGATGGCGAAGTCGGGGCGCTCGAACGAGGCGAACCCCGGGAGCTGGGCGGTGACGCGGAACGTTCCGGGCAGCATCTGCCCCGCGAAGAAGCTCCCGTCCGCGCTCGAGACGACCTCGCGGAACGTGCCCGTATCCTGATTCGTGATCAGGATGCTCACGCCGGGCAGGGCGCCGCCCTGCTCGTCCGTCACGTTGCCGCGCAGCTCGGCGCGCCCCTGCTGGGCGAAGGTGGTGGCGGCGCCTGCGCCGAACAGCAGGGCGACCGCGATGACGACGGCCGTTGTTCGTTTCATGTGGGACCTCCCCTTGATGGATGCAAATCAACCGACGGCGAAACCGGATGCGAATTGACAGACGGCGAACGGCGAGTGCGCAGGCGCGGCCCCGGAAACCCGCGGGGTGGCGTTTGCGGAGCGGTCGTTCGGAAACGATACCTGTGCAAGGCGCGTGCCGGCTGTTGTCATCGCCACGACGGCGATGTTACGGCCGTGTTTCACTGCGATGGCGCAGCAATCGCAACACGCCCGCCCATCAGGACCGCGCCAGGCTATTCAGTACGTTGGTCCGAGGATCCGATTTTTTGGGTTGAATCCCCGACCGGTTGCGAACAGCTTTGCCGGCAGCGTACACTAGAAGCGCGTCATGACCAACCGCGCGGGCGGTCGCCGGACCGGCTCGGCAGAGGCGCAGGCTTGGCGCGGCGAAAGGCGCCCCGGTTCGGGGTGCAGCCCACCGGAAGCGGAGTCCGGCCGTTGCGGAGAGGTACCGAAGTGGTCGTAACGGGGGCGCCTCGAAAGCGTCTTGTCGGGTAACCGGCACGTGGGTTCGAATCCCACCCTCTCCGCCACTCACTCGTCGCCGGGCCTCGGGGTGCGGCGACCGGATCTCCTTCTCGACAACACACACGAACGACGATGAGGATCGTGCCAGGGAGGACCAGCATGCAGATGTCGGTGAAGGGACGGGGCGTTCGGTTGTCCGGCGTCGTCGCGGTGATCGCGGCGGCCGTCATGGTGGGCGACGCGGCGGCGCAGAACCGGCCGCTCAGCACCCGCGGGCACACGGCGACGCAGATCGGGGGCAGCTACAACGCCGAGGGCCGTTACGAGGGGGGGAGCTGGATCGACATCCACCATGGCCGGCCCATCCTGCGCGGCAGGCAGGGCATCTTCCGCGACGGCGGGGAGTACGGCCAGCGCATCTACGCCGGGGCTCCGCTCTGGCGGGTGGGCGCGGACCAGACGACCACCTTCACGACCGAGGCGGACCTCCTCATCGGCGGGCAGCGGCTGAACGCCGGGGAATACACCATGTTCGCCGACCTGGCGGATCCGTCGGCGTGGACGCTGATCTTCACCACGTGGGGCGTCATGCAGACCTTCGGGGATGACAACCCGAACGTGCTGTGGGGCGCCTACGGCTACGACGACAGCAGGGACGTCATGCGCACGACCATGTCGGTGGAGACCGCCGGCCGGTCCCTCGACCAGTTGCAGATCGGGTTCTTCGACATGACCCGGCAGGGCGGCACGATGTACGTGCACTGGGACGACCAGTTGGCGACCGTCTCGATCGAGCTGGCCGACTAGAAAGGCCAACCTCGGCGGGCAACTCGGCCGGCGCCTCGCGCGGACGCGCCTTCGGCGCCGGCCTCCTTCCTCGCCGCTCTTCCGGGCGCAGGCGGTGCCGCTTCGCCCGTCGCGGGGGCGCGGCGCCCCTCGACACCGGGTTGCCCGGCCGACCCGTCATCGGCAGGTCGGGAACCTGCATCAGCCGACCACGCCCTCCGCCCCTCGGCCGTGCCCGATGCCCTTGGGCACGCGCTCCTCTCCCGACGGAACGCGAAGCGCGGAAACGCCGCCGCATGGCCTACAATGTCGGGCGAGGTGATGCCATGATTACGCTCACGAAGAGGCCCGCTCTCGCCGTCCTGGTCGGCACCTTCCTCGCTGTCGGCGCTGCCTGCGCCGCGCAGTCGCAGGACGAGTCGTCGCCGGCGGCGGTCAGGAGCACGCCCGGCCCCGGCGGCGTCGCGACCATACCGTTCACCAGCGTCCGCGTCTGGTTCAACGAAGAGACCGATCTGGCGCAGAGCTCGCTGGCCCTCGCGGGTCCCGACGGCAGCCTCTCGCTCGTCGGCGTGCATTCCATGGGCGAGGGCGACCTGATGGCGGCCGTCAGCGGGGCGGTGGTCCCGGGCGACCACATCCTCACCTGGACCGCGGTGAGCGCCGACGGCGTGACCGCCACCGGCGACGTCCGGTTCACGGTGGCGTCGGCCGAGCCCGACCCCGAGCCGGACGGCGACGGCGCGCAGGCGCCGGGCGACCGGGACTGAGCCCGGCCGCGCGGCCGGACCCGGCCGCGGACCTCACAGCTCGAGCCGGCCGTTGAAGACCATGTCCTCGAGCTCGAACGTCCGCTCGATGCTCGCCTCGGCGATCTCCGTGACGAACTCGACCTCCTCGTCGGCGAGGGTGATGGCGTCGTCGCGCGGAAACAGGTACAGGACGACGGCCCCGTTGCCTTCCGCCTCCGCCGCGGCCTGGACGGGCACGATGGGCCGTTTCCCGCGGCGCTCCAGGCGCGCCCCGGCCGTCAGCGCGGCGGGGTCGAGCCGCGCGAAGGGGCGGGGCAGACCGGCGACGACGATGAAGTAGCCGGTAGGGCGCTGGGCCAGGAACTGCCGTCCCGCGGCGTCGAGGGCGCCTCCCTCGCCGATGCGCCCGCGGACGATGGCCTGCCGCATCGGCAGCCCGCTGCGCCACTGGACGATGAGCCGGCTCTGCCGGGTCGGGCCGAACCCGTCGGCGCCGCCGAAGCCGCGACCGCCGCGGCCGCCCCCGCCCCTGCCCCCGCCGATTCCCCCCGCAACGGGCGTCCGGTCGTTGATGGCCGTCCTCGGCGGCCGCGGGAACACCACGGTGATGCGCTTCGCCCACGGCGAGTCGGTCATCATGCGCTGGACGTCCCGGTCGGACCAGTCCGTGAACTCCTTCTCGTCCCAGAAATCCGCCGCCAATGCCGCGCAGGCGGCCAGCCAGACGATCGCGATGGTCACGTGCCGTCGTCTCATGTTGCACCTTCCTCTCTTGCACGCGCAGCCTCACGACGATTCCGGGGGCTCCGGGCGGCAGGCCGCGCTGCCGATGGCGCGACGCGGGTGCCGCCACCGGCTCCCAGGCCCACTATACACACGACCTCTCGCGGTGGCGCGGGCGAATGATGACAGCCGAACGTCGCCTGCGGTACGCTCATCGTCGGGGGGCGGTGCGGGAGACCGCGACTGCCCTCCCCGCGGCTCCACGGCATATCGACTGTCGACAATAGAGAGAGCGAACGCATGGGTTCCAACGGCACGCCAATCGTGATTCGCAGCGCCGCCGGCCGCGGTGCCCCCACGGACCTCCGCGTCGAAGTGCCGGCCTACGAGCGCCGGCGGCTCGAGGACGTGGGCTTCATGACCGCGATGACCCTGACCCTGCTCGGCAACTACCAGCAGACGGGGCATTTCGGCGGGCCCCTGGCGTACACGCCCTACAACGTCGCCCTGCACCTGACGGGGCCCGAGAACGGCGGCCTCTGCTACGATTACCGCCGCCCGAAGCACCCGTTCGGCGACAAGTTCCTGCTCGCCGGCGGCCACAACATTCCGACGCTCTACGCCCTGTGGATCATCATGGGCGAGGCCATGGCCCGCCGTCACGCCGCGACCGGGGACGACCGCTTCCGGGTCGACCCCGCCGTCGCGATGCTGTCCATCGACTGCCTGGGCTTCCGCCGCGGGGCGGGGCCGCTCGCGACGCTGCTCGCCGACGCCGGCGTCGACGGCGACCCGCTGTTCGCCCAGGCCGGGCTGCGCGGCATCCGCTCGCTCGCCGGACACTCCGAGACCACCGACCTCACCAACGACGTCAACGGCGGCCCGTCGGGCATCGGCATCGCCACCGCCGCCGGCAAGGCCGCCTTCTGGGACTTCATGGGGGCGGGGGCGTCCCCGAAGGTCGTGGCCCTCGAGGGCGAGTTCGCGATGACCTCGGGGCATTCGCAGGAGCTGAAGACCCAGGCCGTCGCCCAGCAGGTGGGCAAGCGGTTGCGCATCCTGCTCTCGTACAACAACGCGGGCATCGACGACGCGCTCGTCGGCGGCGTGGTGTCCGCGTCGATGGACGGCTACGAGGTCGCCGACCAGTGGTCCGCCTACGGGTGGAACGTGCTGGCGGTGGACGACGGCAACGACTACGACCACGTGCTGGCGGCGCTGCGAACGATGGAGGGCTGGGACCCCGACGACCGGCGGCCGATGATCGTCGTCGGCCGCACCACCAAGGGGTGGTGGCCGGCGGCGCGGGCCGGCGCCATCCCCGGCTTCGGCCCCCAGGTGGTGGGGTACCCCAGCCACCCCTACTCGATGAAGATGAACTCGCCGTACTTCGTCGCCCTCGCCGAGACCTTCGAGCGGCGCTACGGGGTCGAGTTCGAGGGCATCCGCGACGGCGCCGCGGCCGGCGAGGCCGAGCGGCTGCGGCAGTTCAAGACCAACGTCGACGTGGTGATGTCGGTGCTCGATCACGACGGCCTCGGCGACTGGCTGACCGATCGCCTGGTCGACATCGGCGACCGCGTGCGCGACGACGTGAAGCTGCGGTTCGACGTGGCGCGGGACCCGTTCTGTGACGACCGCCTGCGGGTTGGCCGCCTGCCGGTCGAGCCGCAGAAGGTGAGCGCGCGGCTGAACGGCGAGGCGCGGGAGATCGGCATCGAGCTGTTCAAGCCGGCGGGCGCCGTGGCGGGGACGCGACGGGCCATCTCCGAGGTCATCAAGTGGATGAACCACGTGACCGGCAATCGCTTCCTCACCCTGTCGGCCGACCTGTCGAGCTCGATCAACGTCGAGAAGGGGTCGCTGACCGGCCACTACGACCCGCGGTCGAACCAGGCCGGGACGCGGCTCAAGGCGGCCATCCAGGAGGCCGGCAACGCGTCGACGGCGGTGGGCCTCGTCGGCCAGAGCGCGTCCCTCGACCCCGCCGTGCACAGCGGGGTCTGGGCCCTGAGCGGCAGCTACGGCGCGTTCACGCCGCTCATGTACCTGCCCGCCCGCATCTGGAGCCAGCAGAACCAGGACAGCCCGTTCCGGGTCGGGGTGCTCCACATCCTCGCCGGGCACTCGGGGCCGGAGACGGCGGCCGACGCGCGCACCCACTTCGGCATCTTCGCGCCGCAGGTGTGGAAGCTGTTCCCCCGCGGGCAGGTCATCACCCTCAGCTTCTGGGACTACAACGACGTGGCGCCGGGGTACTTCGCGGCGGCGGAGATAGCGGCGCGGGACCCGCAGGTCGGCGTGATCGTGCTCGAGGTGGCGCGGCCGGACCTGCCGGTGGCCGACCGCTCGACCTTCGCCGACCCCGATCTGCGCGCCGCCGCCAAGGGGTTCTACGTGCTGCGCGACTTCGACCCCGGCCGGCCGCGGCACGGCTACGTGGTCGCCCAGGGGGCCAGCTCGACCTTCAACCTCGTGAAGGCGCTGCCGGCCCTCGAGGAGCGGGGCGTCAACGTGAAGGTCGTCGCGGCCATCAGCGAGGAGCTGTTCGACCGCCAGCCCGCCGCCTACCGCGACGCGGTGCTGCCGCCGGAAGCGCGATACGACCTGATGGTGGTGACGACGGGAACGCGGCGCGTGTGGCCGTTGCGCGACGCAGGGCCGCTGACGGGGGAGTACTCGCTGGTGTCCGACTGGCACGACCGCTGGCTGACCGGCGGCCTGGAGCCCGACGTGATTGCCGAGGCGCATCTCGACGAGGCCTCCGTCATCGCGGGCGTCGTGCGGTTCGCCGAAGAGCGCGACGAGCGCCTCGCCCGGCAGCGGGACGCGCTGGCCGCCCTGTGATGGGCCCCGGCGCATCCCGCACTCACACAGCCGATCGAAACACGCGGCCGCCTCGTGGTCCGGACACCGCCGTCCGCCCAGTGACGCCGAAGTCCGGCACGAACGCGATCGAGACACGCGGCCGCCTCGTGGCCGGGACGCCGCCCCGCCGTTGGGCAAGGGACCCGGGGCCGGTGCCACCGAGCGGAGCGCCGACCCCCGGCGATCGGGCTCACTCGCGCCGGTAGACCAGCGTGGTCTCGATGTCGCCGCGCGGCGTCGACCGGACGGACTCGACCGTCATCGTCTGCCCGTCGGCGCTCAGCGTCCGCCACTCGGTGAACTCCAGCGAGAAGTCGCCGCGCGGCGTGCTCACCGACTGGGTGCCTTCGGTGACGAGGGCGGCGCCGTCCCAGCGCGACCGGGCCGTCTGCTCGCCTCTCGGCCCCGAGTTGGTGCTCTCCTCGCCGTCGAGGCGATAGGTCGCGGCCCGGCTGCCGCGGGCCGTCTGCTGCTCGACGATCATCATCGCGGGGGTCTGGACGATGACGAGCGTCCGGGCGCCGCCCGCGAATCCGCCGCCGCCCCCGCCCTGCCGCCGACCGCCCCCGCCGCCGAACCCCCGCCCTCCGCCGCCGAAATCGGGAAGCTCGCTGGCGTCCGCATCGAGGCGCCAGGTGCCGGAGAAATCAGTGCCCTGGGCCGCGGCCGGCGCCGCGAGGGCCGCCGCCGCCAACAGGGCGAGGGGAACGAACGCGATACGGAGTCTCGTCATGGTGGTCTCCCTGGACAGTTGAATCTCGTCGAGCGTAACGCCATGCGGTCTCGCGCCGGTCGGCGGGCGCTTCCGCCGCCCGCGCCGTCCGATGCCGAGGCGTGCAACGGCGTGGACCTCGGGGGCGGCCCCTTTATTCCCGATCCTCGCCGGATTCGCCACACCGGGCCAGCCTGTGCCATGCGCCCGCGCATCGCCGCATTCGGCCCGGATTCCGCCGGCCGGATCGGCGGTGCTGCTCGTCGGCGGCGAGCGTGACGGGCGGGGGTCGCTCGCCCGATTCGCGCCGGACCTCCACCCCGTTCGCGCCGTCCCGGCCGCCCGCCCGCGGCCCCGATAATTCACCTTGACACCGCCGTGTGCTCCTCTCATAATCGTGCCTGGGTACGCGGTCAAGCCCATCCCTCCAGGCATCGGCTATCCCAGGGCCGATATGAGCAGTACGTTGGCGTGGTCCGCCGTTCGCGGCGGAACAGTGCTCCATGGGACAGTCCGAAGAGTGCGTCTTGCGGTGGTCGCCTGAATCAGGCGGGGCACTGCTGCTGTCGGCGAACGCCGTCGCCGCCCCCGTGGCGGCCGCGGCATGGCGGTGCTGATCTTCAGCGCCGCCGCACCGGGCCGGCAGGTAGTTCTGCGAAGACGCAGGCAGTTCCGCGAGACGCGGCTCGGACCCGTCCGGTGGGGCTTTCGGGGAGCAGGTCATGGGAACCGTCGAGGAGGGAAGCATGTCGAACCGGACCGGGATGCTGGCTGGTCTGACCGCGTCGCCGTGGGCGTTGCGCGGGGTCGTGCTGGCGGGGGCGCTCGTGTTGGCGCAGCCCGCGGTGACGTTCGGAGCCGGGGTGGATACCTACAAGTGGCTCGGCGAGCTGGTGGCGCTCGACGAGAGCGCGCGCAAGCTGACCGTCACCTCGCGGGTCATCGCCCCGGGCGGCCTGGACGTCGCGGGGCTGGAGCCGGGTGATCCCATCCTGATCACGTGGTCGGGGTCGGACCACGGCGCCAATGGCATCACCGCCGTCGCGCCCGACGACGGCGCGGGCCTGTCGCCGGGGGACCGGTTCCGGCTCCGGGCGCGGTTCGTGGCCGCCGACGCGGCGTGGCACTCGCTGACGTTCTCGGTCAGCGGCCCGTCCAGCGAGCTGGCCCCGTTGCGGGCGGCCATGCAGGGCACGTGGGCGACCGTCACCTCGCCGCATCGGCCCGCGCACGGGCCGGCCGCGGTGACCGCGGTCGATGCCTACGGGGCCGGAGACGGCCACGGCCCCGCCGCCGGCGACACCTACGACTGGAACGCCGAGCTGGTTTCGCTCGACGACGCCGGCCGGTCGCTGACGGTCAGGTCGCGCCTCGTTTCGCCGACCGCGGCCGCCGACGGGCTGAAGCCCGGAGACGCCATCCGCATCACCTGGTCGGGCTACCGCGACCGCGCGGCCGGCGTGCGGGCCGTGCGTCCGGCCGACGACTCGGGGCTGTGGGGCAGCGAGCGGTTCCTGATCGACGCCGAGCTCGTCGCGATGGACTCGCGCTACGTGACGTTCTCGGTCGAGCCGCCCGCCGACAGCATCGACGCGCTGCGGGCCCTGCGGCCGGGCGCGTGGGCCACCGGCACGTCGCCGCACCGGCCGTCGGCCAAGGCCAAGGCGGTCGCCGCCTACGCGGCGTCGCCGGCCGACGCCCCGAAGACCGCGGACGCCGCCTACCGCTGGCACGGCGAGCTGGTGTCCCTCGACGACGCCGGCAAGGCCCTGACCGTCAGGTCGCGCCTCGTGTCGGACGCGGCCGCGGCGTCGGCGGCGGCCCTCGACAAGGGCGACTCCATCGTCATCACCTGGTCGGGCTTCGAGGACCGGACCGACGGCATCCGCGCCGTCGAGCGCGACTCGGGCCTGTGGGGCGACGGCGGCTTCCTGCTGCAGGCGACGTTCGTCGAGACCGATCCGGCCCGGCGCTACGTGACGTTCTCGGTCGAGCCGCCCGCGGACCGCGTCACGGAGCTGCGCGCCATGACCCGCGGGAGTTGGGCGACCCTCTCGTCGCACCACCGTCCCGCCGCCGGCGAGACCCCGGTGCTGACCGTCGACGCCTACGCGCCGTCCATGGCCCCGCGGCTGGCCGGGAGGGCCCCCGCCGCCGGCGACACCTACGAGTGGCGGGGTGCGCTGGTGTCTCGCGACGATGACGCCGGCACCATCGACGTCCGTTCCCGCATCGTCTCGCCGTCGGGTAGCGTGGCGGCCGACCTGAAGGCCGGCGACCCCATCGTCATCACCTGGTCCGGGTTCGACGACCAGGCCGACGGCATCCGCGCCGTGAAGCGCGACGACGGCTCGGGGCTGTGGGGCGGCGACCGCTTCCTCCTGCGGGCGAAGTTCGCCGCGGCGGAGGGCCAGTACGTGACCTTCACGGTCCAGCCCCCGGCCGACAGCGCCCCGCTGATGCAGGGGCTCACCCCCGGCGCCTGGGCCATCGGCACCTCGCCCCACCGGCCCGACTTCGCGGCCGAGGCGGTGAGCCTGGTCGACGCCTACGACCCCGCCCGCCGCGCCCGCCGCTACGCGTGGAACGGCGAGCTGGTGTCCCTCGACAAGGCCGTCATCACGGTGTCGGCGCCGGTCGAGGAGCACGTCTTCCGCTACGTCGATCGCTTCGGCGAAGGCGACCAGGTCGTGCTGATCTGGACGCCGACCGCGAACGGCGACCGCGCCATCCGCTACCTGGAGCTGCGCGAGCAGTCGGTGCTCGAGCACGGCTACGTGCTGCCGGTGCAGTTCGAGGGGTCCGACGCGGACAGCGGCCGCATTACCTTCAGCACCCCGATCCCCGCCCGCGCGGCGCGGGCCCTCAAGGGCGCCGGGCCGGGCGACTGGATCACCGCGACCTCGCTGTTCGACCAGTCGTACGAGCACGCGGCCATCATCGCGATGGCGGTCGAGAGCGACTACGCGGAATAGCAGGACCTGACTTCGTCGGCGGTCAGGCGTCGGCGGGCAAGTGGAACCCCACGCAGCGAAAACGTTCGCTGCGCGGGGTTTCTTCGTTTTCCCGCCACTCGGGCAGGTCTCGTCCAGTGTGACCCTCACGAAGGGGTGCGTTCCGCCCCTCCGCGAAAGCGGGCGCCTCGAGGTTGGTCCGCCCCCTCGGGTCAGGCGGCCCGGACCCACCGGATCAGCGTCTTGAGGTCGGGCGGCTTGCCGTACATCAGGAGGCCGATGCGGAACACCTTCGCGGCGACCCACACCGCGGCGACCACCGACGCGAGGCCGACGGCGATCGACAGCCAGACCTCCCACCACGGCGGGGGCTGGCTCGACCCCAGCCGCAGCAGCATCCCGAACGAGTTGAGGGGCGGCAGGTGGCTCACCACGACGGCGAACGTCGACCCGGGGTTCCGCGACACCGCCGGCCAGATCAGCCACGGGACCATGAGGACCAGCATCAGCGGCATCTGCAGCGTCTGCGCCTCGGTCATGTCGTTGACGGCGGCGCCCACCGCCAGCATGAGCGATCCGAACAGGAAGAACCCGATCAGGAAGAAGATCGCGAGATAGACGATCAGCCAGGGCTCGAGCAGGCCGAACAGCGAGAACGTCGCCAGCAGCACCAGCCCCATGGCGATGTAGAGGCCGAGCATGACCAGGGTGATGGCGACGCCGCCGATGAGCTTGCCGGCCATCAGCTCCATGGGCGACACCGCCGACAGCAGCACCTCGACGACACGCGTCGACTTCTCTTCGATCATCGAGGTCAGCATGGTCTGGCCGCCGCTCATGACGCCGATGAACATCAGGATCATGAACGCCATGGGCAGCATCGTGTTGAGCCCCCCGACCGTCTCGCGCTCGGCGTCGGGACCGACGGTGGTCGACCGCGGCCGGGGCACCCGGAGCAGGGCGTCGAGCTCGCCCCGGTCGAGCGACCGGGCGGCGACGCGCGCGTCGACGATGGCGTCGCGGACGCTGTCGTGGATGAAGTCGAGGTCGCGGTCGTCGAGCCCCGGCGGCACGAACAGGTCGTAGCTGCCGAGCCCCTGCGCGGCGCCGGTCGTGACCGCGTGCTCGTGGATGACGATCAGGGCGGTGTGGCGCGGTCCGTCCGGTTCCTCGTTGAGCCACGCCTTGGCGGCCTCGACGTCGGCGTCGGCGGGCAGCGCCCGCAGCCGGACGTCGGGCGCCGGCCCCAGGGCGTCGTCCATCGACTGCCCTATCGCCGCCTCGGCCATGCCGCGGACCGCCTCGGGGGCGTCGCCGAGGGTCCGGCGGAATTCGTTCATCCGCCGCTCGGCCACCGCCCCGGGGTCGAGGGCGGCGCTCATCGCCGGCAGGACGGCGCCGGTCGGGTCGACGACGGCGTACTCGCCCTCTATCTGGTAGCGGCTGTCGTCGAAGAGCCTCGGCCCCACGAGGTACATGACGCCGCCGATGGCCGGCGCGATGAGCAGCCCGATGATGAAGCCCTTGGTCATCACCGTCGCGAGGAAGTCCCGCAGGGCGACGTGCAGGATGCGGGTCATGCCGGCGCCTCCTCCCCTTCCGGCTCCCTGAGCGCGGCGCGCAGCCGGTCCTCGTCGTCCCCGGACGAGCCGCCCGCGACGATGCGGATGAAGACGTCCTCGAGGCGGGGACGCGTGAGCTCGATGCGCGCGGCCGGCACCGCCTCCATGATGCGCCGCATCGCCGCGGCCGGGTCGGTCCCCTCCCGCAGCAGGATCTCCGACCCGCGATCGGTGCCCCGCACCCGCTCCACCTCGGCCATCGCGCCCAGCGCCGCGGTGTCGGCGGCGGGGTCGAGCGGCTCGAGCTCGATGGACCGCGGGTCGTGGCGTCGGCGGATGTCGGCGAGCGCGTCGTCGAGCACCTTGCGGCCCTCGTGCACCATGACGATGTGCGGGCAGATCTCCTCGGCCTGCGGCATCACGTGCGTCGAGAACAGGATGGTCGCGCCCCGGGCATGCTCCTCGAGGATGAGGTCGCGCAGCATCCGCGTGCTGACCGGGTCGAGGCCGCTGAACGGCTCGTCGAGGATCAGCAGGTCGGGCCGGTGAATCGTCGCCGCGACGAGCTGGACCTTCTGGGACATGCCCTTCGACAGCTCGTCGCAGCGCTTGGGCTCGACCCCGGCCAAGCCCACGCGCTCGAGGGCGGCCGCGATCCGCCGGTCGAGGTCGGGGCCGTCCGCGCCCTTGAGCCGCGCCATGTAGCGGAGGAACGCGCGGACCTTCATGCGCTTGTAGAGGCCGCGCTCTTCCGGCAGGTAGCCGATGCGGTCCTTCGCCTCGAGCGCCGATCCGTGCCCCAGGACGGAAACCTCGCCGGCGTCCGGAAAGAGAATCGACATCACGATGCGGATGGTCGTCGTCTTGCCGGCGCCGTTGGGCCCGATGAATCCGTACAGCCCGCCCCGCGGCACCTCGAGATCCAGCCCGTCGACCGCGGTCAGGACCCCGAACGTCTTGGTGACGCCGGTCATGCGAATGGCGGTGTCCATCACTCCAGGGCCAGGGCCACGAGGCCGGCGTCGTTGGCGGTGCCGTAGGCGAGGACGATGTGCTGCCGGCCGTCCTGCAGGTAGGTCATCGGGGTGCCGGTCGGGGCCACGTCGAGCTCGACGGCGTGCACCGTCTCTCCCGTCGCCTTGTCGAAGGCGAGGAGGAACGGCGTCTCCGACAGCGCGGGCGCGAGGGGCCCGTCGGCGGCGCGCCGGAAGGCGAGGTCGGGGCTGTCGCGCCGGCCGCGGAAGCCGAGGAACAGCAGCGTCTTCGTGAGGAGCGGCCCCGTGTAGGAGCCGCCGCCGAGGGGCCCGGGGTCGGGCACTCCCATGTCGATCAGCTCCTGCCGCGGCCCGTCGCCGAGGGGCGCCATCCAGGCCCGGGTCCCCGTGTTCAGGTCGAAGGCGCTCAGTCGGACGTACGGCGGCTTCCAGAGGGGCAGGCCGCGCGGGCCGCGCAGGCCGCCCGAGCCGGTCCGGCGGTAGCGGAAGTCCGACGTCGCCGGGTCCGGCGGCGCGAGCTGCACGACGCCGGGCTGCGTGCGCGACGGCACGTAGAGCCAGCCCGTCTCGGGGTCGGCCGCCGCGCCGTGCCAGTTGGCGCCGCCGATCTGGCCGGGCATGAGTATCGTGCCCCGCTTGCCGTCCCCCGCCGCGGTGATGGGCTCGTAGAGCGGCCCCCACGTGAACTCGTCGAGGATCTCGATGGCCTCGGCCCGCAGCTCGGGCGTGAAATCGATGAGGTCGTCGATGCTCACCCCCTGCCGGTCGAACGGCGGCGGCTTCGTCGGGTGCGGCTGGGTCGGCGACAGCCGTTCGCCCGGCACCGTCGACGGCGGGGCCGGGCGCTCCTCGATGGGCCACACCGGCTCGCCGGTGACGCGGTCGAAGACGTAGGTGTATGCCTGCTTCGTCACCACCGCGACGGCCCGGATGGGCCGCCCGTCGACCTCGATGTCCACGAGCACGGGGGCCGCCGTCGCGTCGTAGTCCCAGACGCCGTGGTGGACGAGCTGGAAGTGCCAGACCCGCTCGCCGGTCGCCGCGTCGAGGCACACGATGCTCTCCGCGAAGAGGTTGTCGCCGAGGCGGTGGCCGCCGTAGTAGTCGTTGGTCGGGGTGCCGAGGGGCAGGTAGACGTAGCCGAGCTCGGGGTCGGCGGTCAGCATGCCCCAGGCGTTGGTCGCACCGGAATACGCCCAGGAGCCGTCCTCCCACGTCTCGTTCCCGTACTCGCCGGGCTGGGGGATGGTGTGGAACTCCCACAGCTCTTCCCCGGTGCGGACGTCGAAGCCGCGCACGTCGCCCGGCGCGTCGAGCTGGTAGCGGGGGCCGTCGAAGATCACCGAGCCGATGACGACGACGTCGCCGACGACGATGGGCGCAGACATCAACTGGTAGTCGCGCCGCCGGATCGGCCGGCGCAGCCCCTGGGTGGCGTCGACGGCCCCGTCGGCCCCGAAGTCGGCGACGGGCCGCCCCGTGCGCGCGTCGAGGGCCCACAGGTAGGCGTCGCCGGTGGGCAGGAAGACCCGCGCGTCGCGCCCGTCCGACCAGTAGGCCACCCCCCGCGCGTTGTAGCCGGTGTTGGCGGGCCGCTCGCCCTCCCAGCTCCCGGGGTCGAACACCCAGAGGGTCTCGCCCGTCGCGGCGTCGATGGCCGCCGCCTGCGACAGCGACGTCTTGACGTAGAGGACGCCGTCGGCGAGCACCGGCGTCGACTTGAAGGCGGCGGGCAGGGCCGGCAGCGTCGTGCGCTGCTCGGTGACGATGGGGTTGTCGGGGGAGGCCCACCGCCAGACCTCGCGCAGCCGCCCGACGTTGCCGCGGTCGATCTGCTCGAGCGGCGAGTACTTCGTGCTGCCGTGGTCGCCCCCGTAGGCGGGCCACTCGCCGGCCGGCGCGCCCTGCTGCGCGGCGGCGGCCGAGCCCCCGAGCACGGCGGCGGTCACGACGGCGGCGGCGATGCGCTGCGGCATGGTGTCCCTCCCGTGTCACGTTCGCGGGCGAGTGGCGCAGGGCGGCGGCACTGCCGCCGGATGATGAGGTCGTGAAGTCAGGGTAGCTCAAGGACTCGAACACGTCCCGTAATCGATGGAGCATGCCGATCGATTCCGAGGTTGGGATTGCGGCTCAATGCGAGGTCGGTGTACTCGCACAACAGCGCCATCCGTTCGTCGAGGGTCAGGGATCGAAACCCGCGCGCCTTGGCCTCGGGCGTTTCCTCGCGCCTGTCGTGAGACACGGAGAGCGAAGAGCGAGTCATCCTGTCAGGCAGTGTACCACCGGCTCGTCGCTCTGGAGCGCCGAGGCGCTGGTTTGCCCCGGAGCCTCTCACAGCACGAACGTGAGCAGGTAGAAGAGCCCGGTTCCCCCGAGGAGGACGATGCCCACCCACGACAGGACCAGCATCGTCCGGCCCGGCCGGTGCTCGGCCGGCATCTCGCGGGAGCCGACCGCGCGCAGGTTCAGGTAGCCGAGGACGGGGCTGGTGAGGAACGTGAGGGTGGTGGCGAAGTCGATCATCGTCGTGAGGTTGCCGATGAACAGGGCCAGGACCACCAGGGTGAGGAGCATCACGCCGGCGAGGCTCCACCAGTAGACGGGGCCGCACGGGGCCGGGGGCGCGGCGGGCCGCCCGGCGCGCAGGACCAGGACGGTGCGCTCGATCGAGCGCGGCCCTCCGTCGAGGACCGTCAGCGCCGTCGACAGCATCGTGGTCACCACCGCGGCCAGCACCACCGGCCGCGTCCAGGCGCCGAGGGTGGCGCTGTAGAGCTCGACGAGCTGGGTGGAGAACCGCGGCCCCTCCGGCGCGAACGTCTCGCCCGACCCGAACATCACCCCCGCGCCCAGGGTCAGGAAGGCGAACGCGAGCACCCCGGTGCCGACGTAGCCGAACAGGAAGTCGTTGCGTGCCGTCTCCACCGAGCTGCGCCGGCCGGTGGCGTCGTTCTTGGCCAGCGTCCACAGCGAGCTCCAGACGGCGCTGTCGACCCCCGACGGCATCCACCCCGCCAGGGCCAGCAGGAACACGAATGGCACCGCCGAGCCGACTAGGCCGCCCGGCCACAGCGTCAGCGTCGACACGTCGGCGCGCGGCAGGCTGACCGCCGCCGCGAGCAGCGTCGACAGCGCCAGCATGAGCACGATGACCTTGATGGAGATGTCCAGGCCCCGGAACCGGCCCCACCACAGCAGCGCCGCGACCGGCGCCATCACCATCGCCGCGAGCACCGGCAGCGACCAGTCGAGGCCGAGGCTGAAGCCCACGAGATAGGCCGTGAACATCACCACCGCCGGCGGCACCGTGGCCGTCGTCGACACCGTGATGACCAGGTACAGCCACAACGCCCAGCGGCCGACCCGCGAGTAGCCCTCGACGAGGCTCTCGCCGGTGGCGGCGGCGTAGCGCGGCCCGTACTCGAAGAACGGGTACTTCAGGACCAGCGCGATCAGGATGATGCCGGCCAGACCGAACCCCGCGGACGCGCCGGCGCGGGTCGACTGCACGAGGTGGGAGACGCCGATGGCGGTGGCCGCCCAAAGCAGCCCGGGGCCGAAGGAAGCCGGGAGGCGCAGGCGGAATGCGGTTCTCATAAAGTCCCAAGCCTCGGTCAGAACGGCGCCAGGACTCCCAGGTTCCCGCGTTCGGCGCTCGCGACCGCGGTCTCCGCGATGGCGATGTCCTGGGCTCTCGGAACCCCCAGTTGGCATCGTCATGTTCCCCTGCAGCAAAACACTCTTCTACCTCCCAATCGACGGCAATCCAAAATAGAATCTCACGGCCTTTATCACATCAATGACGGCGACCAAGTCTTGGCGTATAGCATTCTCTTTGACGTACCTGTGAAACCGTGCCTTTCCGTCTTGCGTGTACTTGCGATGCACCCTGTCCCCCAGTCTGACTTCCCGAATTACAGCGGATCGAAACTCATCCAAAAACACCGCCGTAAACGCGGGGGAGACAAGGTCCTCTAGCTCCCAATCCATTACCCCGTAAGCCCGGTTCTCGTCGCGAAATGTCCGTTCCAGCGCTCGGGGATCCGGACTTCCGATACGTGGCATGACCGGTCGAAGCCGAAACACGTCCCTATACTCCAGAATACCGCGGTCGACGTTCCTCGCCAGCCCCACCGCCCGCCTACCCGCGTCGTCGTTATCAAGAAGTCCCATAAACCTGTACTTCGTCCGTCCGTCCGCAAGCTGAATCGTACGAGCGACGCATCGTAACCCCAACAACTCCCTAACTACGCCTCGGGCACCGCCGTCGTCGCCGCTGCCCGCCGCGACGAAGGTGAGCTCATTGTCAAACAAGTCCCCACCCGTCGCCTCCCTCTCCAGTCGTCCTGCCAAGTGCAACAAGTCCACATCCGTGGTACCTTCGACAATAACCGTACGTCGACCAATCTTCCATCCAAACGCCGACGCGTACGCCGTCACGCTATCCCGGGCACGCTCGGTCACGTCGTCGTTACCGGCCGCAGAAACGGCCCGTTGTGGCCAAAGGATACAAAACAGCGAAACCCAAACCCCGGCCTGACCTCCCGCTGCCCGAACTCTTCAGGCCGAAACGGTACCCTGATGCGCTGGAACTCCTGAACACTCGCCATCGCACGCGCGCCGAGTTCCGATACCGCCGTCCCACGCACAGTCCTCTTTCGAGACACGTCGCTCGCGTCAACGAGCCAGCGCATCCGTTTCGGAACCTGTACATAGTGTTCACTCTCTCGCCACAGTTTTCGGAGACCGCGAAATACCCGATCTCCCTCCTTTGGTCTGTCGCTTTGATACAAGAGTACGCCACGTTCCAATCGAAGCTGAGGCGACACTCGGTAATCGGTTTCCACAAGCTGATCCAGGAGAGCAAGTTGTCGCTTAAATTCGTATGGATGAGTGCTCGCGATCAAATCGTAACTAAGTCGGATTACTTGCATGTTCCCGCGACCATTTCTATGGCCGAGCACCTCAATCGCTTGAATGCGACTCGCTTCGGGGATATCCGAGAACTCCCAGCCAGGTTCACTCTGTATCCCGGCGGCAAGCACAACCCAGGCCCTAGTCAGTACCTCAACGGCGTTGGCGGGTTCTCCGCTCGCGGCTCCCTTGGGCGTGCTCTGAAGCAGAATGGCAACCGCCCGATCCGCTAGTGTGCCGAGTTGCGCGCGACGATAGCTTTCCTCATTCGACGACATGGCCGAATACAAGATTCCTAGCGCCTCAACAGTGCAATCTACGACGACATCCGGCGTGCTCTTCGCAACAGCGAGAAGATCCCTAACGTAAGATTCCACTACAAAGGAATTAGTGGGATTCTCCTCGTATGCTCGGCGTGCTGCGTTGCTGGCCTTCTCTCGCAGGTCCGTCACGACGGTTGCCGGCGCTCCTCCATTCTCCTCAACATCGGCAAGATCATGATACGCATGCACCAAGGAATTGTATAGATTTAGGTCTGTCTCGGAACCGGGCGCGTAACCGATTGAGTGTAGTGCGTACTCAATATCCGTGACTGCCCTACGTAGCAACTGCGCCTTATCCTCTACAGTGATGCCATATGCAGACGGGTTCAGTGCAGCGATCCGGCGCCTGGACACAGCGCTGTGGTGACGAAACACCCTGCTTCCGTCACGAAGTGTGGGCGGCATGGCGTCAAGCGCGTTTAGAACTTCGCGCCAAAAAGGCGCAAACTCCGCGCGCCCGTGATCAGGATCTATTTTAAAGATCGCCTTTGCAAATTCGTCACCGCATTCCCGGTACATTTTGTCGCCAAGTTCGGGTCGCTCGGCTATTCTCCTCAATAGCAGCAATCGAAGGTGGTCGGGGTCTTTCGCGGCGGCAAAACCTAGGCGTTCTCTCAAAGGAAAGTCATAGAAAAGACCTGCAACGAGAAATCGTCCTAGGATGTCATGGACGAGCGCCCAATACCGCTCTCCATCGGCGGAACCGCGTACCAAACCCAAGGGTCCCAAGTTGGCTCGGTTGTCCTCCAGAACGTGCGACGTTGGCCACTCGCCGGCGGCGCGAGGGAGAAGACCCTCGGGCAGGGAAAAACGAGTGGAACTCATCGCTGCGATCTCAAGGACAGCGTCACGAACGGTATCGTTAGTTACGTTCTCGGTAAACGACCGATACAACCATTCTTGGATCGATTCCGTCAGGTCATACTGTCGCTGAATCCAAAAGGACAGCGTGATCCAAAAGCTTGACCAACCTTCTAGGTGTTGGACGGTATGTCTGCTATAGAAATCATCCCATTGCCATTGACTGCGCTCCTTGCTGTATACTCGCAGGTATCGATTCAAGTGTTGCCCGAGGGCTCGTGCGTCATTTTGGTCCAGTGCATGATTGAGTTCGCCCAACTCTTTGAACACAGAGGTGTCGTAATAAGCCAGTTCGCGCATGGGCCCGGATACGACAAGTATACATACTGGCCGCCCCTGCCGTTGCATCTCATTGTGAAAGCGACGCAGTTCAGTGTCGCGGTACTCCCAATGTACACGGTCAAAAACAATAATCCAGGGGACTTCGTAATGTGGGGTGTCATCGCCGGCGTCAGTAGCGCGGCGCGTGGCATTTGTAAGTTGCGTTGAGGAGGTTGAGCCTCGTTGCATAACCCCTTCGAATTGATGTTTGACGCGGTTAAGATAATTCGCCACGGCCAGCGCATCGGGAACAAACGGTAGCTGTTTCGCGACCATTGCCGGATAGCCCTGGTGCGCGAAGTGCCACGCGAGGGCGTGGATGAGCGTGGTGCCACCAGCGCCGGATTCGGAGACGATGTACGCGATGCAGTTCTCGTCGGGGCCGCCAGCGTCGATTCTCTTGATCGCGTTGCGGAGATGTTGCGTTGTACGGTCATCACGTTGCCACGGTAGACCGGCGGCGTACGGCCGCCAGGATGTCTCAGGATTCTGAAAGAAAGAAATCAACTCGTCTTCAGAAAGCTGCTCAGGGGTGAGTGAAGTGAGGTCGCGTTCCTGGATTACGCGATAGACGTCCAAAACGGGCCGCTCGGGGTCGTCTAGTTCAGTAATGTCGAGGGGTCGGACGTTGCCTGAACGGTCACGCAAACGGATGACGACGCGTTCTTCTGGGTATTGAGTGTTGTAGCGCTCGAGAAGTTGCGATATGGCTGCGGGTACGGTCTGTTGCAGAAAGACTGCGCCGCGGAGCTCGGCCGTCGCGTCTGCCCAGTCAGAGAGAAGCGACGCGGCGTCTGGGGTGTCCGCAACAAAGAGAAGGGAAGAGCGAAACCCGGACTGCCACAGCTCGGTAAGGTCCGGTGGCACGGGCGCGTCGCGCGTGGAGAAGAT
Organism: Vicinamibacterales bacterium; assembly: GCA_965204675.1. Classification (GTDB taxonomy): domain Bacteria; phylum Acidobacteriota; class Vicinamibacteria; order Vicinamibacterales; family UBA8438; genus JAJEEA01. The sequence continues at coordinate 490,572 of OZ242003.1, read as the reverse complement.
CAAGAGATGGCGGACTTCAGAGCGGCGGAGCACGTCCAGCATGGACATGCGACGGTAGCGGCTTTGAAAGTCGTCTTTGGAGGACGGTTCACGGCCGTTGAGTAAGTACACCGGCAAACATCGAGGAGGCAACTCGATGTGCGATGGATCGCGATCGATGATTTGAATGAAGCCACGTTTTGCAACCAAGGGGTCGGAAGGCGTGGCGCCTTGCTCTAGAGTGTCGATTAGAGCGGGGGTGGAAGCCTCGAGGAAGACCATTCGCCAGGGCAGGCCAAGAAGAGCAGGTAGAGGAGACGTGGCGTCCGGGAGATCTCGAACCCAAAGGGCGACTTGACGACGGTCGAGGTCGGAGATCAGATTGCCGGGAATATCGGTGGCGCGAAGAAGGCGGATGTCAATCATGGCATTAGTTAGGCAGCTAGGAGCGCGACAGCGGGAAGGGCGTGGGAGCGGGGGAGAGACGGGGATGATGAGCAGGAGTCGTGGTCGTGGGGCTGGCGGTGGACGGAGTACATGGAGAGATGATAGCACGGCGGGGAGGGCTGTGGGGGAGGGAAGCGCGTAGCCGTCCTCTACGAGGTTGCTCCGGGGGTTCCGCTATGCAGGGCCGCTGTCTTTGGGGGCTGACTGGGTGTACTCGGACAGCGGAGCTGACACTCTGTCGGGGGGGGGGAGCGAGAACGGCGAGGGGCGGTGTGGCGCGGTGAGAGGGTGGTACTGCAGGCCGTTGGGTGCGGAGTTCCGGGGTGCTGCGGCGGCAGTGGACAGTGGCACGCCCGTGCGCGATAGTTTTCGCAGTGGATTTTCCGGGGGAGTGTGACAAGTGGAAGGGGGCGGGACGCCGGGGTGGGAAGCGGCTGTAGAGCCAGGCGAGTGTTGTTGAGGGGCTGGGGCAGGGTCAGGGGCGCGGCGGCGCCTTGGGGCGGCGCGTGAGAAGTCGTGCAGCGTGGACGGTGGGTCTTCGGCGGGGGGGATGATGGCTCGGATGGTGATGGCGGCGGGGAGGCACAGGCGCGGGGTCGGTCGGATCTTTGGGAATGGACAAGCTGGGGTCACAGGTTTCGTTGCTTCAGCATGGTGAGGTCGGGTCTGAGAGCCGGCGGGTCGACGCCGCCAGTCAGACTGCGGTGGGTAGGTGATCGGTTTCGAGGGGGGATCAGTGATCGGTTTGCGCGGGGAATCTGGGCTCGGTTTGGACGGCAATGCGCGGGCTGGAGCCAGATGGGGGATACCGAGGGCAACAGTACCATTGGGTCGGCCTGTGTGTCACAACGTGGCTTGGGGCGGGAGCGGCGGCCCCCCGTGGGCCGCTCACAGCGCGAACGTGAGCAGGTAGAACAGCCCCGTCCCCCCGAGGAGGACGATGCCCACCCACGACAGGACCAGCATCGTCCGGCCCGGCCGGTGCTCGGCCGGCATCTCGCGGGAGCCGACCGCGCGCAGGTTCAGGTAGCCGAGGACGGGGCTGGTGAGGAACGTGAGGGTGGTGGCGAAGTCGATCATCGTCGTGAGGTTGCCGATGAACAGGGCCAGGACCACCAGGGTGAGGAGCATCACGCCGGCGAGGCTCCACCAGTAGACGGGGCCGCACGGGGCCGGGGGCGCGGCGGGCCGCCCGGCGCGCAGGACCAGGACGGTGCGCTCGATCGAGCGCGGCCCTCCGTCGAGGACCGTCAGCGCCGTCGACAGCATCGTGGTCACCACCGCGGCCAGCACCACCGGCCGCGTCCAGGCGCCGAGGGTGGCGCTGTAGAGCTCGACGAGCTGGGTGGAGAACCGCGGCCCCTCCGGCGCGAACGTCTCGCCCGACCCGAACATCACCCCCGCGCCCAGGGTCAGGAAGGCGAACGCGAGCACCCCGGTGCCGACGTAGCCGAACAGGAAGTCGTTGCGTGCCGTCTCCACCGAGCTGCGCCGGCCGGTGGCGTCGTTCTTGGCCAGCGTCCACAGCGAGCTCCAGACGGCGCTGTCGACCCCCGACGGCATCCACCCCGCCAGGGCCAGCAGGAACACGAATGGCACCGCCGAGCCGACTAGGCCGCCCGGCCACAGCGTCAGCGTCGACACGTCGGCGCGCGGCAGGCTGACCGCCGCCGCGAGCAGCGTCGACAGCGCCAGCATGAGCACGATGACCTTGATGGAGATGTCCAGGCCCCGGAACCGGCCCCACCACAGCAGCGCCGCGACCGGCGCCATCACCATCGCCGCGAGCACCGGCAGCGACCAGTCGAGGCCGAGGCTGAAGCCCACGAGATAGGCCGTGAACATCACCACCGCCGGCGGCACCGTGGCCGTCGTCGACACCGTGATGACCAGGTACAGCCACAACGCCCAGCGGCCGACCCGCGAGTAGCCCTCGACGAGGCTCTCGCCGGTGGCGGCGGCGTAGCGCGGCCCGTACTCGAAGAACGGGTACTTCAGGACCAGCGCGATCAGGATGATGCCGGCCAGACCGAACCCCGCGGACGCGCCGGCGCGGGTCGACTGCACGAGGTGGGAGACGCCGATGGCGGTGGCCGCCCACAGCAGCCCGGGGCCGAAGGAAGCCGGGAGACGCAGGCGGAATGCGGCTCTCTCCGGCGCTCGCGTGTCGCGGGAAACGGCGTCGCGGCCCTGGGTCATCGTCGCGCTCCAGCCATTCGCGTCGGCGCGGCCTGGTCGGTTCGGACCGCCCCGTCGTCGGGTCGTCGAACGCTGCCGCAGCAGCTCCGCGTCGGTTCCGTCATGGCGTCCAAGCCTCGGTCAGAAGGGCGCCAGGACTCCCAGGTTCCCGCGTTCGGCCCTCGCGACCGCGGTCTCCGCGATCGCGATGTCCTGGGCGGCGTTCCCGACCGACTCGAAGAGGCTGAAGTCGCGGCCGCCCCGGCCCGGAGGCGCGTCGCCGTTCACGATCTCGCCGATCTCCGCGTCGACCGCGTCCCTGCCGATCAGCCCCGATTCCGCCGGAACGATGAGGTCGCCGGCCTCCGCCCAAACCGCCTCGCGCTGGTCCACCACCACCCGGGCGCGCCGGACGAGGTCGGCGTCGATCTCCTGCATGTCGGGGCGGTAGGCGCCGACGGCGTTCACGTGCGCGCCGGGCGCCAGGTCGCCCGACGCGAACACGGGCGTCGTGCTGCTCGTGGCGGTCACCACCAGGCCGGCGCTGTCGAGCGCGGCCACGGGGTCCCGAACCGCGCGGACGAGAGGCGGCGGGCCGGGCGCGTCGTCCGGTACGAGGGAGTCGGCCTCCTCCGACAGTTGCGCCGCCAGCCGCTCGGCGCTCGCGCCCGAGAGCGACACGACGCGCACCTCGCGGAGCCGCCGCGTGCGCGCGAGCAGCTCGACGTGCGATCGACCCTGCGCGCCGGCGCCGAACACCGCGAGGACGTCGGCGTCCGCCGGGGCGAGAAGGTCGGTGGCGAGCGCGCTCGCGGCGGCGGTGCGCACCGCGGTCAGCGACGTGCCGTCGAGCAGCGCGCGGGCGCGGCCAGTCTCGGGGTCGAGCAGGAGCACCGCGCCCTGCACCGCCGGCGCGCCGCGCGACGGATTGTCGGGAAAGACGGTCACGACCTTGGCGCCGAGGGCCGGCCGCGCGCCGAGCACGGACGGCATGACGAGCATGAGCCCGCGGGCGCTCTCGAGGTGGCTGCGGACCGGGACCGTGGCGGTTCCCCCCGACAGCTCCCCGAAAGCAGCTCGCATGGCATCCACCGCGTCCCGGGCCGAAAGGGCGCGTCGCACGTCGGCGGCGGAGAGGACTCGAATCGGCAAGGCGGCCGTCCTGCTGGGGCAGCGACACAGTGTAGCGCAGCGTCGCGCGTGAACGCGGGTCGGAGCGGGGTGGACGAGAACGGCCATCTGGTCCATGATGGGCGCATTCCGGGAGAGACGCGCAGGAGGGACGGAAGATGAGTCATCGCAATCAGGCGGCGGCGTTTGTAGTGGCCGCGGGCGTGGCGCTGATGCCGGTGTTGGCGGCGGCCCAGCCGGCGGACGAGACCGGCGCCCGGACGCCGTGGGGGCATCCCGACATCCAGGGCATCTGGGACTACCGCACGCTGACCCCGCTCGAGCGGCCCGTGGAGCTGGGCGACAAGGCGTTCCTGACCGAGGAGGAGGCGGCGAGCCTGGAGCAGGAGACCCTGGCCCGCAACGAGCTGCTGCTGAACCGGGCCCCCCAGACGACGTCGGCCAGCGACCAGGTCGACCGGCGCGAGGACGGCACGCCCGGCTTCTACAACAACTTCTGGCTCGACCGGGGCACCACCGCCATCGCGACGCGGCGCACCTCGCTCGTCGTGGACCCCCCCAACGGCCGGCTGCCGGCCCTGACCGAGCCGGCGCGGCAGCGCGCCGAGTCGGCCGAGGCCGAGCGCATCGCCGCCGTGCGCCGCGGACGCTTGCCCGCCGCCAGCTACACCGATCTCGACGCGGGAGACCGCTGCATCCAGCACGCCAAGGCCGGCCCGCCCATCAGCACCGGTGGCTACAACAACAACATCCAGATCTTCCAGACCCCCGACCACGTCGTCATACTGGCCGAGCAGAACCACGATGCGCGCATCGTGCCGCTCGACGGGCGGCCCCACGTGTCGCCGCGGGTGGCCCAGTGGATGGGCGACTCGCGCGGCTACTGGGACGGCGAGACGCTGGTCGTCGAGACCGTCCACTTCAATGGCAAGCACGACCAGATCGGGCGTCCGCTCCTGAGCTCGGGCGAGAACCTGTCGCTCGTCGAGCGGTTCACGCTGATGGACCCCGAGAACCTGATGTACGAGTACACGGTCACCGATCCCACCATCTGGACGAGCGCCTGGACCGCCCAGCACCCGATGAAGCGGAACCCCGACCTGCTGTACGAGTTCGCCTGCCACGAGGGCAACTACGGCATGGAGGGCATCATGGCCGGCTCGCGCGTGCAGGAAGCGGCGGCCGCGGCGGCGCGCTAGCACTCTGCGCGGTGGAACGGCGCGCACGTCCGGCGGGTTGGTTGGGCGCCGAACGGAGCCCGCAAGGTGACGATTCGCGGGCTGGCTTCAGGAACGCGGGGTGCTGTCGGATCTGTCTGATGCGCCCCGCTGACTTCCACGCCGTGTCGGCCGTGAGCACGGGCGTGTCGAGGCGCTCGGCGAGGGCGAGGCACAGGCGGTCGGCCAACGACAGGCCCTCGCGTCGCCTCCAGCGGCGGGCCGCCCATTCGGCGTCTTCCGCGACGACCGGTTCGACGCGGATGCCGTAGCTCCCGAGCAGGGTCCGGGCGAGCCCCCAGTCACGCCCCGACGCCAGCACCTTCCGGGCGATCTCCGACCAGTTGGCGGCCCCGCAGACCGCGCCGTCCGCGAGCGCTTCCGCCACCACGTCGGCGCCGTCCTCGCCCTGCAGGAACGCCAGGACCGCCGAGGCATCCAGTACGGTCAAGGTCGCTCGCCGTCCTCTCGCGCCGCGGACTTCCGCCGGTCCGCCAGGAGCTCTCCGACGAGGTCCAGACCCGAGAGATCCTCCACGACCCGCGTGCGCAGTTGCTCGCGGGTCATCAGGACCATGCCTTCCGCCGTCGGCAGCAGCACCAACGTCGTGCCCTCATGCAGCCCCGCGCGCTTGCGTACGTCCGCGGGCACGACGATTCGGCCCCGCTCTCCCATTACCACGACATGCATCCCATTCACGGTTTCATGATCCCACAACCAGCCAGGCCGTGCCACTTCCGCGGGGCACTCGGTCGACTCGGCGCGTAGGGGTGGCCAAGACCGGTTCAACGGTCGAACTCGGCCCTTCGCCTGGCCAGATCGGTCAGAATGTCGGGTTCTTCCTTGAGCGCTGCCAGGGGGCCGAGCTGCTCGTCGATGTAGCACCAGTCGAGCGTGCCCGCCTGCCGGACGATGATCCCCTCGATGTCCACCCAGTCCCGGCCGCGCGCGGCGAACGCCTTCAGGACGATCAGGTCCTCGGCCGAGCAGGTGAGCAGGGAAACGGGACGAGGAAACGCGAACCGGCTCGCTCGTGCGATCACCGATTCCTCGAACGGGAGCCCGCCGAGGGCGACGTCGATGCCGACGCCGGTCCTGGAGCGGAGCAGGAGCACCCGGTTCGTTCGCGCGAAGCCGGACGCATCGTCGATCCGACCCTCGTACCGCTCGAGCAGCGCCTGGATGAACGGGTCCTCGCCGCCGAAACCAGTCAGCAGCGTCAGGTCGACGTCGATGGTCTCTCGCGGCTCTCCCCAGCGTTGCAGGGCCAGCCCGCCGATGAAGCAGAAGCGCCAGTGCCGGCTCTCGCAGAAGCCCTGCACGTCGGCCGCGACGCGGATCAACTCATTCACGACGCGAGGCCATCTTCATGAACCAGCGCTGCTGCTCGACGAGGCCGGATGTCGGTCGGGGCGCTCTCGGGGGGACTGTGTAATCCGCCTCGCCGCACAGGAGGGCGATGGCCCGCTGCGGATCGAGTCGCCGCAGCTCCTCACGCCGCACCCGTTCCAGCCGCGGCCCGGCCTCCTGCCAAGTCTTCACCCACCGCCGCGTGTGGGCGATCTGATCGGGGCTCAGATCCGCGAATTTCTCTTCGGCCACCAGCCAAGTATAGGCTTCTCCGGCTCTTCGCCGTCTCTCCGGCAACCGTCGACGTAGAAGTCGACCGAGTCGTGGAAGGCCTGACGGAGTTCGGCGACGGTCGAGCCCCGGAAGTCCACGTGGTCACGCTGCAGGTTCACCACGGTTCCGTACAACTGATCACCGTCGACAGCGACCCTTCCGAGGTAACCCCGGTACTCGATCATGGTGTTGCTCCGCAAGACCTGCGACCCGGGCTATCGGCGCCAGAACGGCGGCTTGAACCGGCCCCGCCGGTGCGCGAGGACGAGGTAAGGTGGCGGCCGCCACGCACAGGGTGATGGCGAAGATGGACCCATCGAGGCCGGGGCCGCCTCCGGAGAGCAGGTCGGGGGGTGGGCGGCGCAGACGACGGTGACCGCGCGCACGAGCGAGGTCACTCGCCACGGCCCGGTCACCGGGAAAGCGGAGGACGCGGCCCGGCCAGCGCCCCCGCCACCCATGGTCGTGCCCGCCGGCGGTCACGGGGCCGGCTCGATGCGCAGCAGCGCGCCGTCGTCGACGTGGTCCGTCAGCACGTAGAGCAGCTCGTCGGGCCCCTGGCGCACCTCGCGGATGCGCTGGCGGAAGTCCTGCAGCAGCGACTCGCGCCGGATCTCCTCCAGTTGGTCGTTGAGGACGATGCGCTGCAGGTTGCCGGTGCCGGGGATGCCGCCCTCCTGCAGGGCGCCGACGAAGACGTTGCCCTGCCACGCCGGGAACAGGTCGCCGGTGTAGACGGCGAGGCCCGCGGCGGCGATGGCCGGCAGCCACACCACGACCGGCGACTCGTAGCCGTCGCGGGTCGGATGCGACGAGACGCGCGCGCCGGGATAGAGGCGCCCGAAGCTCATCAGCGGCCAGCCGTAGTTGCGGCCGGGCAGCAGGATGTTGAGCTCGTCGCCCCCGTTGGGGCCGTTCTCGTGCTGCCAGATGTCCCCGGTCCCGGGGTGCAGCGCGAGGCCGAGGGTGTTGCGATGGCCGATGGTGTAGATCTCCGGCCGGTGGCCGGGCTCGTCCACGAAGGGGTTGTCGTCGGGCACCGAGCCGTCGTCGTTGAGGCGCAGCATCTTGCCGCGCAGGCTCATGGGGTCCTGCGGGGCCATGAGGAGGTCGCCGTCCTGCGACCGGATGCGGCCGCCGGTCGACATGTAGACCTTGCCGTCGGTGCCGAAGGCGACGCGCCCGTTGAGCCCCGAGTTGGTGTAGAAGGGCTCGGTCACGACGAGGTCCTCGACGTCGTGGAGGGCGTGCCCCTCCAGCCGGCCCCGTGCCAGGGCCGGCGAGCCGCGGCCGTCGGCGTGCCCCTTGGTGTAGGTCATGTAGACGAGCCCGTTGTCGGCGAACTCGGGGTGGAGGGCGACGTCCATCAGGCCGCCGTTGCCGTCGGTCCGCACCTCGGGCAGCCCGGAGATGGACTCCGGGTCCAGCACGTCGTCGCGAATCACGCGCAGCCGGCCGTCCCGCTCGGTGACGAGCATGCCGCCGTCGGGCATGAACGCGATGGCCCAGGGGTGCGACAGCCCCCTCGCCACCACGCTGACGCGGATCTCGTGCTGCTCGGCGGTGTCGATGACCCAGGGGCCGTCGCCGAGCGGCGGCACCGGCAACCCGAAGGGTTCCTCCTGCGCATGGGCCACCGAGAACAGGCAGAGCAGCAGAGGCGCCGCCAGGAGAAGAGAACGTCTGAACTTCATGCCAACCTCCCCGCATGAGCCGATCCCGGCTCGATGAATGACTATCGCCGATCACCGCCGGCTCGCGTCAGAGCCGTGGCAAGATCCCACCCTCGACCCCGACGGGGTTCACCGAGGGCTCCCGGGTCCGGAACGTACGCGGCTCCGGTCGCGGCGAATCGACCCCCGTCCGGCAGTGCGCGCGCGGGCCACGGGCGGAAGCCGCCTGGTGGGGCGGCCGCGGCTCCATGCCTGCTTGCGGCTCCGATGGCCGCTCGGCCGACCCGCGCCGCAGCCTGCGCCGTCTTGTGGGCGCAGTGCCGTCTAGTCGAGCGGCAGCAGCGGCTCCACCCCCTCCGGCAGGTGCTGGTCGAAGGCGGCCAGCACCGCCGCGTCGGCCGCGTGCGCGCCCATCAGGCCGACGACGTCCACCAGGTCCTGCACGCCGAACGCCTGCTCCGTGCGCGCGTAGGTCTCCGCGCTGACGTTGTGGACCTCGCCGAAGAGCTCGCGGCCGAACGCGATGAGCGCCGCGTCCTTCTCGTCGAGGCCCGTCACCGGGCGCCCGTGCCGGATGACGTCGATCACCCCGGGCTCGACCCCGGCCTCGAGCGCCTTCGGCTCGTTCATCGTCCAGTCGACCTGCGAGTCGTGCATGCGCGCCGTCACCAGGACGGCGATCTGCATCGTCCGGCGTCCCACCCGGTCCTCCAGCGTGTCCTGTCCGGCCCCGTAGGCGCGGAGGACGCCCGGCCCGATGCCCGACGGCGACAGCATGCGGCCGTACAGCTCGGCCACCGAGGTCCGGCTCGCGGGGCTGATCAGCGGCAGTCGGCTCCGCGAGTCGGGATGGATGTCGTCGGGATGCGTGAACGGCAGGGGCAGCGACTGCCGCCAGCCCGCCGGCATGCGCTGGTTGAACGCGGTCAGGGTCGCCGCCGTGCTCGCGTAGCGGCCCATCACGTCGACGATGTCGACGAGGTTGGTCTTGCCGTGCAGGGCGAGCGCCCGCGCGTAGGTGTCGGCGCTCAGCTTCCGCGTGCCGAACAGCTCGCGGCCCAGCTCGACGATGATCGCCTCGCGGTCGCTCAGCCCGGTCAGCGGCTTGCGGTGCCGCACCACGTCGATGATGCCGTCGTCGAGCCCGACCGCGAGGGCCTCGAGCTCGTGCAGCGCCCACTCGTAGGGCTGGTCGTACTCGCGGGCCGTCGTCAGCACCGTCAGCTCGGTGAGCTGCCGTCCCATCGGCGCCTCGAACCGCAGGCTCGCCCCCGACCCGTGCAGCCGCAGGGCCGCCGCCCCGGTGGGGGCCCCGGCCGGGCTCGCCACCGCCGCGTCGTAGGCCTCGCGGCGGGCCTCGTCGAGCTCCTCCCGGTCGATGGGCGGGAGGCGGCTGCGCGACTCCGGGTTCACGTCGTCGGGAAGCTGGCCGGCCTGCGCGGCCGGTGCCCCGCCCGGGAGGAACGCTGCCCACGCGAGCACCGCCGCCGTCTGCACCCATCGCCTCATGCTCCGCCTCCTTGTCTCTCGAACGGTGTCGCGCCTCATTCTAGCCCGCAGCTCCATCAGGGCGCGACGACGGCAATACCCTCGATCTCCAGCAGGGCACCGTTCGCGAAGAGCGACTGGATGCCGAGCAGGGTCGCGGCCGGCGCCGTCTCGTCGGCGAAGCCGTGCGCCCGGCGGGCCGCGTCGACCGCCGCGAAGTCGCCCCGGGTGTACTCCGGCATGTAGATGACGACCTTCAGCAGGTCCTCGGGCCCCGCGCCCGCCGCCTCGAGCCGGCGGCTGAGGTTGGCGTACACCTGGTCGGCCTGCGCCTCGAGCGAGTCGCCGGGCTGACCCACCTGGCCCGACACCTGCACCACCGTGGGGCCGCCCGCGCCGCTCGCGGTCACCACCTGGGTGAAGCCGGTGGCGGGGTCGATGAACTCGCGCTCGACGGGCCCGCCGCCCGCGCTGACGACGGCGATGCCGTCGATCTCGACCAGGAACTGCTCGGACGCGAGTGCGGGGATGCCGAGCAGGGTGCTCGCCGGCATGTCGTCGAGGGCCAGCGCTTCCTCCCGACCGGCGCGGTACGCGGCGAGGTCCGTCTCGGGATCGAAGTCGACGATGTAGGTGGTGGCCTTGACGAGGTCGGCCAGCGACGCCCCCGCCGCCTCGAGCTGGCTTTGGACGCGGCCCCACACCGCCGCCGTCTGCGCGGCGACGCCGTCGCCGCCGCCCACCTGCCCCGCGACGTAGACCGTCTTCACGCCGTTCGCGGTCACCGCCACCACCCCGCTGAAGCCGTTCGACGGGTTGAAGCGCTCGATCTCGAGGTCGGTTCCCGGCTCGGCCACCACCGCGATCGCCTCGATCTCGACCCGCAGCGGCTCGGCGAACAGCTCCCGCATCCCGATCATGGTGCTCGCCGGCCACGCGTCCTCGGGGAAGGTCGCCAGCCGCACCTCGGCGACCACCGGGTACTGCTCGGGCTCGAAGTCCTTCACGAAGATGCGGATCTTCACCACGTCGGAGGGCGTGGCCCCCGCCTGCTCGAGCCGCCGCACGACTCCGGCGAACGCCGACTCGACGTGCTCGCGCAGCGTCTCGCCCTGCCCGACCTGCCCGGACACGAAGACGGTCTTGACGCCGTCGTGCGTCGAGGTGACGACCTGCGTGAAGCCGCCGGCCGGATCGATGTACTCGACCTGCGCCGCCGCGATGCCAGGCAGCAGGCACGCGATCAGGCCCGCGACGAGGGGAAGCCTTGTTCTGTACGCCATCGTCTGCTCTCCATGCCGGCCGCGGGTCCATTCCGCGCGCCGGATCCACGGGATGATACCGCGTCGCTGTCCATGCTGTCGGGTCGCTTCGAAGGGGGCTTTGCCGTCTGTTCCCCAAACGTGGTACAAACGGACAGGAGAGAGCGACATGGCCAAGACCGCGATGATCCGTGCCCGGCTCGAGCCCGATCTGAAGCGTGACGCCGAAACGGTCTTCTCGACGCTCGGCTTGTCGCCCACCGAAGCCATCACCCTGTTCTACAAGCAGGTGACGTTGCACCACGGCCTGCCCTTCGAGGTCAGGATTCCGAACGCCGAGACGCGCGAGGCTCTGGAGCAGGCAGGCCGGCAAGAGAAGCTCACGGAGTACGCCAGCCTGGATGATCTCAGGGTCGCCGCCGAGTGATGCGCCTGCTCACCACGAAGCGATTCGGAGAGAGATCTCAAGCGCGCCAAAAGCAGAGGCAAGGACCTCGAGAGACTCTGGCGTGTCGTCGACCGTCTCCTGAACGAGCGGCCCATGGAAGCTCGTCACAGACCCCATCGGTTGTCCGGTGACTGGTCTGGTGCCTGGGAGTGCCATGTCGAGCCGGATTGGCTGCTGATATGGACCCGGGACGAGGATGCTCTCGTGCTGGTGCGAACGGGCACGCACTCCGATTTGTTCGACTGACCTTGGTGCCGCCGAATGGCGGCTCAGACGGGCCGACCCGTCGCCCGGATGGTTCGCGGGTCGACGCGGGAGCTAGAATCCGGCGAAGGTGTCGTTGAGGGAGATGTCCGGCACGGCGCTGTCCGTCGTGGGCCTGCTCGCGGTCGGGTGGCTCGCGCTCGTGGCGCTGCTCGCGCTTCAGGAGCGCCGTCTCATCTTCTTTCCGACCCGGACCCTGGCCTTCTCGCCGGCCGATCTCGGGCTCAGCGCCGAGGAGCTGTCCATCACGTCGGCCGACGGCGTGACGCTCCACGGCTGGTGGATCGAGGGGCCGGGCGACCGGGTGCTCATCTGGTACCACGGCAACGCCGGGAACGTGGGCGACCGGCTGCACAACGCGCGGTGGTTCGTGGACCGGCTCGGCGTCGACGTCGTGCTGGTCGACTACCGGGGCTACGGGCGAAGCGGGGGGGCGCCGGACGAGGCCGGCGTCTATCTCGACGGCCTCGCCGTCTACGACGCGGTGACGGCCCGGTCGGTGCGGGCGGAGGACGTCGTCCTGTTCGGCCGGTCGCTCGGCGGTGCGGTCGCCATCGAGACGGCGTTGCGGCGCCCCGTCGGCGCCCTCGTGCTCGAATCGGTCTTCCGCTCGGTGCGGTCGCTGGCGCGCGAGCACTACTGGTTCGTCCCGAGCGCGGTGATCCGGACGCGGATGGACAACGAGTCGAAGATCGGGCGGGTCGAGGTGCCGACGCTCGTGCTGCACGGCGATCGCGACACCATCGTCCCGCTCGCGCACGGCCGGCGCCTGTTCGAGTTGGCGGCCCGTCCCGCGGGCTTTCACGTCATCGAGGGGGCCGGGCACAACGACACCTGGCTCGTCGGGGGCGCGCCGTACGCCGACGCGTGGCACGCGTTCCTGAGAGACCTCGGCGGCCGGTCCGGTTGACGGTTGCGCGGGTCGAATCAGGCCGCCGGCGGCGGACGGACGCGGCGAGTCCGCGAACGAACACACTGCTACTCGGAAACTCACCCGGGTTTCGCCCATGCGCGCGAGTCCGGCCCTGCCGGGTGGAGACTCGGACGGCCCGCTGACGCACCGTCGCGGGGGAAAGCCGCCGGTGGTTCGGTCGTTTCCCGGGGGTGCGGTACTCGTTCGGTGAGGCTGCCTCCAAGGACAGTCCGCTACTCGGGCCGGTTCGTGGAGCCTGCCGGGTAGGTGGACGGCGTCGCTATCGCGGTGCCGTCCCGTCCCGATCCGTCGAGCGCGCCGGGCTGCAGCAGGCCCTCCTCGGCGTCCCGGTTGTTGTCGGTGCAGGCGTACTCCATGAGCTCCCAGTCCGCGGGGGCGAGGGGCATGACCCAGCCCGTCGTCCACGGCTCGGTGTAGAACTCGGGGTCGTCGATGGTCGCCTCGTACCACAGCTCGTTGGCGCTGATGCGGCGCCAGCGCTCGACGACGTGCAGCGCGTCGCTGTGCCGGTTGCCGTGCGAGTCGAGCCAAGTGTCGCCCGACAGGTTGACGGTGTCGATGACGAGGGTGTCGCCGTCCCACCGGCCGACGGAGTCGCCCATCAGGGTGGTGGGCCAGGTGGGCCGGTGCTCCCGCCCGTCGGTCCAGATGACCCGGAAGTTGTGCATGTACTCGTAGAGGAACAGCACGCGGTCGGGGAGCTGGATGATCTCCATCGGATAGGGCGAGCTGTTCATCCTCGGTATGCCCGGAAAGTGGCAGAAGCTCGTCGGGTCGATCAGTTCGGCCACCTCGTTGAACGCCTTGAGCCCCGCTTCGGTGAAGGGGAGGGGCTCTATCGGTGCCGACGTGTTGGGGTGCGTCCCCTTGTTCCAGAAGCCCGAGAGGTCGGCGCGGCCGTCCGGCGCGCGCGGAATCGTGGTGCCGTCACCCGGCGGCTGCTCCGTCAGCACCGGCGTGCTCTGCCCGGCGGCGACGCCCGCGGAAAGGCCGAGCACTCCCATTGCAAGCGTGGTGGAGAATACGAACCAGCCGGCTCTGCTACTCATGGGATGATCTCCCTCCGCCATCACCCGTCACGAAACTCCCATCGAGAGCGCAAAGGCGCGCCTTCGCGCTAACGCCCTTGCGGCGGCCCGGCGGCCGGGCCGCCGTCGGGGGCCGCTGCATAGACGGTCCGCCCGCCGAACACCCACGTCCGGCCGTTGCAGACGGTGCGGCCGTTGCGGGCCTGGAAGCCGTAGATCGTGATGGGCTTGCCGACCTCGACCGAGTCCTTCGTCCAGCCCCGGCGCGTGAGGTTGTTCGGGTTGTCGCCCTCGCACTCCCAGGCCGCGACCTGACCGTCGGGCCCGGCCACGTCGAGGTAGACCCAGATGTGGGGGTTCTGCCACTCCACCTTGGTCACGGTGCCCTCCAGGGTCACCGGCCGGTCGGCGTCGAACTGCGCGGCGAAGGAATGATGCCCGGTCGCGGGCGGGGCCGCCGCGAGCATCGCGATGGTGACGGCGGTGACGGCGGCGAGAACCGATGACGCTCGCATGGGGAACCTCCTGCTACCGCTTCACGGCGGCGACGGCGGCGGCCGAGAGCTGCGCCGTCGTGCCGCCGGGGGTCCAGATGTTGGACGGAATCTGCCGCCCGGTGCGCACCCACACCAGATCGAGGCTCGGCACGACGACCGCGATCTGGCCGCTGTTGCCCCAGGCGGCCACGGCGTCGGGCGGCGTCCCCGGCAGCAGCGGCCGGCGCACGTAGTCCGACTCGCGGTAGGTGAGGTACCAGTCGCCCGAGTTGAGGTGCCAGAACAGGCCGTAGGACGGGTTCGCCTTCGGGGCCGGGGCGGTGCGGAGCTGTGCGACGTAGTCCGCCGCGAGGTAGCGCCGCCCGTTCCACAGGCCGTCGTTCAGCAGCACCTGCCCGATCTTGGCGAGGTCGCGGGGGCGCATGCGGATGCTCTGGTACCCGAGCAGCCGTTCGTCGGTGTGGATCTCCACCCAGTAGGCGCCCTCCATGCCGAGCGGCTCGAAGAGCTCCCGGCGGGTCAGGTCGGGGAGGCTCAGGCCGGTGGCGCGCTCCAGCGCGGTGAAGAGCACCCGGTAGGCGGCGTTGTGGTAGATGAAGTAGTCGTCGGGCGCGTGGGTCATGCCCCGCGCGAGCACCGCCTCGAGCTGGCTGCGCCCCGCCTCGCGGTCCTCGCGGTCGAGGGCCGGCCACTGGGCGAGCCCCGACGTCATCGCCATCACGTTGCGGAACGTCATGAGGTCGCGGGTCTGCCCGGCCAGCTCCGGCACGAAGTCGACGAGGGGCTGGTCGAGCGACTCGATGTCGCCGCGCTCGAGCACCCGGCCCACGAGGAGCGCGAACGCCCCCTTGGTCCCCGAGTAGGTCTGCTGCACGTCGTCGGGGCCGCGGTCGTTCCAGTAGCGCTCGAAGACGAGGCGGCCGTGGCGGATGACGAGGAGGGAGTCGGCGTGCGTCGTCTCCGCGAGACCGGCGAGCCGCTCGAGGCCGGCGGGGTCGAAGCCCGCCGCCGCCGCGTCCGCGACCGGCCACGGGGCGGTGTCGGGTCCGGGCCACGGCTCGGTGCCGATCTGCCGGCTCGGGGGCTGGGCGCCGACGGTGACGGCCGCGGCCACCGCCGCCACGATCAACGATCCGAAAATTTTGGTCTTCATGATTCGATGTAGAGTAGCACCAAACGAGGCTTCGGATGCCCGCCGCGGGCTGCCGACATCGAAGGGAGAACGGCCATGGCGCAGTCACGGTTCACGATGACCCGGCGCGAGTGCCTGGGCGCGCTCGCCGCGACCGCGGCGTTCCCGGCCCTGCGCGGCGCGGCGGCCGAGGACAAGCCGATGCGCGGCGCGTTCATGATCCTGAGCACGCCGTACACCGCCGCGGACGAGGTCGACTACGAGGACCTCGCCGGCGAGGTCGACTTCTGCGACCGCTGCGGCATCGAGGCCTTGGTGTGGCCGCAGAACTCGAGCGAGCAGCGCTACCTGAGCAAGGCCGAGCGTCTGCGCGGGTTCGACGTCCTGGCCGAGGCCAACCACGGTCGGGCCCCCGCCCTCGTGCTCGGGGTGCAGGCCGACGACACCGCCGGCATGCTCGAGTACGCCCGCTATGCCGAGGCCCTCGAGCCCGACGCGATGATCGCCATTCCGCCCCGGACCGCGTCGTCGCTGGCCGACTTCCGCGACTACTACGCGGCCCTGTGCGACGTCACCGGCCGGCCCGTCTTCGTGCAGACGAGCGGCGGGGCCCCCGACATCGAGCCGACGGTCGACTTCCTGGTGTCGCTGGCGCGGGAGTTCCCGCAGTGCGGCTACGTCAAGGAGGAGCACCCGCCAGTGCAGGAGCGGATGCTCGCGCTGATGAAGCATCGCCCGGACCCCATCAGGAGCATCCTCGGCGCCAACTTCGGCCGGGCCTGGGCCTACGAGATGCGCCTCGGCACCGACGGGGTGATGACCGGAGGGGTGATGTACGCCGACATCTACGCGGGGCTGTGGGACCTGCACCAGGCGGGCCGGCACGACGAGATGCGCGACCTCTACGGCAAGCTGCTGCTGATGCTGAACCTCGACCGCCTGATCCCCGGGGTGCGGCTCCACGTGCTGCAGAAGCGCGGCCTGTTCAAGACGACGAAGTCGCGGCGCGGCGAGTACAGCTTCACCCGGGCCCAGATCGACGAGATCGAGCACCGGTTCGCGGCGCTCGAGCCGCATCTCCGGGCGTGACGGCGGGGATGCGGCCGACCTCCTTCTACGAACCTGACGGCCCCGCCGGCTTTCGGGCCACGCCGTGGACCCGCGGCCCGTGGAGCCGGGACCACCAGCACGGAGGCCCCCCGGCGGCGCTGCTCGCGCGCGCCGTCGAGGCGGCGCTGTCCGACCGCGACTGCGCCATCGTCCGCTTCACGGTGGAGTTCCTGCGGCCGGTGCCCATCGGACCGCTGCTCGTGGAGACCGAGGTGCTCAAGCGCGGCCGGCAGGTGGAGCGGCACGCGGCGCGGCTGTGGTCCGGCGACGATCTGGTGCTGACCGCGGTGGCTCTGTGTCTTCATCGGAGGCAAGTGACCCTGCCTCCGAAAGAAGCAAGGCCCGTGCCGCCCCCGCCGCCCGAGGGGGCCGAGCCGTACACCTTCCCGTTCTTCCCCGACCCCGTCGGCTACCACACCGCCATGGACGTACGGTACGTCCGGGGCGCGTGGGGGCAGTCCGACGTCACCTGCTGGATGCGGCAGCGCTGTCCGCTCCTGCCGGGCGAGGCACCGACCCCGTGGCAGCGCGTTCTCGTCGCCGCGGACGCCGGCCACGGGGTCGCGGTGCCGGTTCCCCTCGACGAGTACACCTTCATCAACGCCGACCTGTCGGTGCACCTGGTGCGCCCACTGCGCGGCGAGTGGGTCGGCCTCGAGTCGCGCAGCGTGGCCGAGCCGTCGGGCGTCGGTCTGTGCCGAACCCGCCTGTGGGACGCGGACGGCATGGCGGGGCGCGGCGCCCAGAGCCTCGTCATCGCCGCCCGGGCGTGAGGGCGGTAATCGATACAGGGTTGCCGACTGCGCCCGGCAGGAGCCCGTTTCCGCCAGGTGACGCGCTCGGCAGGTGGCAAGGTGATTCTCGTCAGTGTCCCAAGGCCGGGAGCGGGTCCGGCGGTGCGGTGGCGGCCCGGCCTGGCCGGGCGGCGCCGAAGGGCTGGGGGGCGTTCACTCCAGGCGCACCGGCCGCGGGGCGCGGCAGTGGACGGGCTGCAGACTGGCCACGATATGATGGGCCGGTTCTGCCGGCCGCGCGCGGCCGGCCTTCCAGGAGGAGTGCCAGCATGAGCCGTCATCCCCTCTCGCGCCGCCGCTTCCTCGGCGGGCTCTCGGCCGCCGCTTCCCTGATGATCGTGCCCCGCCGCGTGCTCGGCGGGCGCGGGTTCCAGGCGCCGAGCGACACCCTGAACATCGCCGGCATCGGCGTGGGGGGGCGCGGGCGGGGCGACGTGCGGGGGTGCGACAGCGAGAACATCACCGCGCTCTGCGACGTCGACTTCGGGCACGCCGCGCGCACGTTCGCCCTCTATCCCGAGGCGCGCACCTACGCCGACTACCGCCGCATGCTCGACGACGAGCCCGACCTCGACGCGGTCATCGTCGCCACCCCCGACCACACCCACGCGGTCATCGCGATGGAGGCGATGCGGCGCGGCAAGCACGTGTACTGCGAGAAGCCCCTCACCCGCACCGTGGCCGAGGCGCGGGCCCTGGCCACGATGGCCCGCGAGCAGGGCGTCGTCACCCAGATGGGCAACCAGGGCCACGCCAACGACGGCACCCGGCTCATCCGCGAGTGGATCGAGGCCGGCGTCGTCGGGACCGTCCGCGAGGTGCAGTACTGGACCAACCGGCCCATCTGGCCGCAGGCCATCGAGCGGTCCACCGAGGCCCACCACGTCCCCCCGGGCCTCGACTGGGACCTGTTCCTGGGGCCGGCCCCCGAGCGGCCGTACCACCCCGCCTATCACCCGTTCCGCTGGCGCGGGTGGTGGGACTACGGCACCGGCGCCCTCGGCGACATCGCCTGCCACTCGATGGACGCCGCGTTCTGGGCCCTCCAGCTCGACCAGCCGACGCGCATCGTGGCCGAGACGACGCCCCTCTTCGCGGAGACCGCGCCGGCGGTGTCGCGCATCACCTACGACTTCCCGACCCGGGGCGCCCGGCCGCCGGTGCGCTTCGTGTGGCGCGACGGCGCCCTCGCCCCGCCCCGGCCGCCGCAGCTCGCCCCCGGCGAGGAGCTGCCCGGCGGCAGCAGCGGCCAGCTCATCGTCGGCGACGACGGCGTCATCGCGGCGAACATGTACGCCACCGAGCCGCGGCTCTTCCCGACCGCGCTCCACGAGGACGTGACGGCGAGCCCGCCCCCCGAGAAGTACCCGCGGTCGCCGGGCGTGTACCGCGAGTGGATCGACGCGTGCAAGGGCGCCGGCCGGGCCGGCTCCGACTTCGCCGAGCACGCCGGCCCCCTGACCGAGGTCTGCCTGCTGGGCAACCTCGCGGTCCGCACCGGCAAGGCCATCGACTGGGACGCCGGGAAGATGCAGGCGACGAACGTGCCCGAGGCCAACGCCTATCTCGACGAGCCCTACCGCGAGGGATGGAGCCTCTGATGCGGTTCAAGGACATGGTCCCGGCCGTCGTCCTGGTTGCGGCGGCGGCCGCTCCCGCGGTGGCGCAGCCGGCCGACGAGGCGCTGCTCGCGGCCATCCGCGAGGAGGGGATCGAGCGGTCGCAGGTCATGGAGCACGTCGTCCGGCTGAGCGACGTCTACGGGCCCCGCCTCACCGGCACCCCCGCCATCGAGGAGGCGGGGGCGTGGACGATGGACACCCTGCGCGGGTGGGGGCTCTCGAACGTGCACGCCGAGCGGTTCGCGTTCGGCGCGGGATGGTCGCTCGAGCGGTTCCACGCCCATCTCGTCGAGCCGCAGGTGATGCCCGTCATCGGCTATCCGAAGGCGTGGTCGTCGGGCACCGGCGGCACGGTGACGGCCGAGGTGGTCCGGGTCGACCTGCGGTCGGTTGCCGACTTCGAGCGCTACCGCGGGCGGCTTCGCGGCAAGATCGTGTTGACGCAGCCGGCGCGCGAGGTGCCGATGTTGACCGGGGACGTGGTGCTGCGGATGGACGACGAGTTGCTCGCCGAGGCGGCGCGGCCCTTCGAGCCGCCCGCGCCGCGCCGGGGGCTGCGCCCGCCGCCGGGCCGCGGGGTCGGCTTCGCGCGGCTTCGGCAGTTCTATCTCGACGAGGGGGTCGTGGCGGCGGTCGACCGCGGCAGCGACTTCGTCCACGTCGAGGGCGGCAGCGGGCTCTCCCACCGGACGCAGCGCACCGACGGGGGCACGATATTCGTGGGCCGCGGCGCCCCGTGGACGGCGGAGCCCCCCGGGACCGGCGTGCCGTCGCTCACCTTCGCGGTCGAGCACTACAACCGGATGGTCCGGCTGCTCGACCTGGGGGTGCCGGTGCGCATGGAGCTGCACGTCGAGACGCGCTTCCACCCGGAGGCGGAGGCCGAGGAAGGGCTGAACGCGTTCAACATCCTCGCCGAGCTTCCCGGCACCGACCTCGCCGACGAGGTCGTCATCCTCGGCGCCCACTTCGACACCACCCATGCCAGCACCGGCGCGACCGACAACGCGGTCGGGGTGGCCGCGATGATGGAGGCGGTGCGGATACTGAAGACCATCGGCGCCCGCCCGCGGCGGACCATCCGCCTCGCCCTGTGGGGCGCCGAGGAGCAGGGCCTGCTGGGGTCGCGCGAGTACGTGCGCCGTCACTTCGGCGACGCCGCGACGATGGCCCTCGAGCCGGCCCACGCGAAGCTCTCGGCCTACTACAACATCGACAACGGGACGGGCCGGCTTCGCGGCATCTGGACGCAGGGGAACGCGGCGGCGGCCGCGATCTTCGAGTCGTGGGCGGCCCCGCTCGCCGACCTCGGGTTCACCACGGTGTCGCCGTGGTCGGTCGGCGGCACCGACCACTTCGCCTTCGAGACGGTGGGGCTGCCGGGGTTCCAGTTCATCCAGGACCGCCTGGAGTACAACTCGCGCACGCACCACTCGAACATGGACGTCGTCGACCGCGTGCAGCCCGACGACGCCCGCCAGATGGCGGTTATCACGGCCGTCTTCGCCTACAACACCGCGATGCTCGACGAGCGCCTGCCCCGCAAGCCGCTCCCGCGTCCCCGGCGCTGACGTGGCCTCCCGCTTCTTCTACGGCTGGGTCATCCTGCTCGTGGCGGGCCTGTGCTACGGGTTCGGGATGCCGCCGGTGTACTACAGTTGGGGCATCTTCGCGCCCCGCATCACCGCCGAACTGGGCATCGACCGCGCCGCCGTCGGCGGGGTCTTCGGGCTGTTCAACACCCTGCACCAGTGCGTGGGCCTGCTCGTGGGCCTCGCCATCGCCCGCTTCGGGCTGCGGCGGGTGATGCCGGCCGGCTTCTGCGTCACCGCGGCGGGGCTCTTCGTGCTCGCGGGGGCGGACACCGCGCGGGCCTGCTACGTCGGCTTCTCGGTGCTGGGGGGCATCGGCGTCGGCTTCTCGACCACGGTGCCGGCGCAGACGCTGGGGCAGAACTGGTTCCTCCGGCGCCGCGCGCGGGTCATCGGCGCCATCTTCACGGTGGGCGGCCTCGTGGGCTGGCTCGTCTCGCGCTCCGACACGTGGGTCCTCGAGCGCTACGACTGGCGGACGGGCTGGGTCCTCATCGCCGCGCTGTCGGTGGTTCTCGGGCTCGTGGCGGCGTCACTCGTGCGGGAGGGCCCCGAGGCGGTGGGCCAGCGCCTCGACGGCGAGGCCCCGGCGACGGGGGACGGGCCGGCCGAGGGGGAGCCGGCGGACCGCTGGACGGCGTGGCAGGCGGCGCGCACGCCGCAGTTCGCCCTGATGCTGGTCTGCGGCGTCGCCTACGCGGTGCCCTGGAACACCGCGGTGGCCCACCTCACCCTGCACCTCATCGACCGCGGCCACGCCGAGACGATGGCCATCGGGTTCGTGGGGACGATGGCGCTCGTCAGCATCGCGGGGCGGCTCGCGGGGGCGGTGGGCGACTGGATCGCCCCGCAGCGCGCCCTCGCCGCCGCCCTCGTGCTCGAGGGGCTCGGGGCGGGGGCGCTGATCTTCGCCGGCAGCACCGTCGTCGCCTGGGTGGCCGTCACCCTGCTCGGGGTCGGCTTCGGGATGGCCTTCGTGTGCATTCCGGTCGTCTTCTCCCACTTCTTCGGCCGCCGCGCGTTCGCGGTGACGAGCGGCATCCGCACCACCTGCACCGGCATCTTCGGCGGCCTGGGGCCCTGGCTGGCGGGGGCCTCGTTCGACGCGACGGGCAGCTATGCGATACCGTTTCTCGGCCTGCTCGTGCTCGGCCTCGCGGGCGGCGCGGCGGCCGCCGCGCTGCGGCGACCGGCTGCCCCCGACGCCGGCGACCATCAGGCCCGCGCGTCCGCGGACGGAGACCTGCCCTCATGAGTACGCATCTTCAGGTCATCGTGTCGGACGAGGAGATGATCTTCGTTGAACCAGTGTTTCGGCGTGGCGGGAGCGACAGATGACCGACAACACCCGATTCGGCGAACCCATGCCGCGCCCCGCGAACGACGGGACCGGCCTGTCCCGGCGGGACTTTCTGCGCGCGTCGGGGGTCGCCGGCGCGCTCGCGGTCACCGAATCGGCGTGCGCCGAGGGGG
This sequence comes from Vicinamibacterales bacterium, assembly GCA_965204675.1. GTDB lineage: Bacteria > Acidobacteriota > Vicinamibacteria > Vicinamibacterales > UBA8438 > JAJEEA01. Next base: position 468,680 of record OZ242003.1, on the reverse strand, counting down.
TGGCGGTTCCCGCCTCGGCGCGTCAGGAGACCTCGGCGACGACGGACGATTTCCCGCTGGCGGAGGCGACCATTGCGGAGCTGCAGGAAGGCCTGGCCAGCGGCGAATGGACGACGCGCGGCATCGCCGAGGCGTACCTGACCCGCATCGGCGATGTCGACGGACGGGGGCCGGCGTTGCGGTCCGTGCTCGAGACCAACCCCGACGCCCTCGCCATCGCGGACCGGCTCGACCGCGAGCGGCGCGAGGGGCGGCTGCGCGGCCCCCTGCACGGGGTCCCCGTGCTGCTCAAGGACAACATCGACACCGCCGACCGCATGACCACGACGGCGGGATCGCTGGCCCTGGCCGGCTGGATCCCGGCCGAGGACTCCGCGGTGGCGTCCCGGCTGCGCGAGGCGGGGGCGCTGCTCCTCGGCAAGGCCAACCTCAGCGAGTGGGCCAACTTCCGGTCGACGCGGTCGTCGAGCGGGTGGAGCGGGCGGGGCGGCCAGTGCCGCAACCCCTACGTCCTCGACCGGAACCCGTGCGGGTCGAGCTCGGGCTCGGGCGCGGCGGTGTCCGCCAACCTCGCCGCCGTGGCCATCGGCACCGAGACCGACGGCTCCATCGTCTGCCCCTCGTCGGCCAACGGCATCGTCGGCATCAAGCCCACGGTGGGGCTGGTCAGCCGGGCCGGGATCATCCCCATCTCGCACACCCAGGACACCGCCGGCCCGATGGCGCGGACGGTGCGCGACGCCGCGGTGGTGCTGGGGGCGCTCGCCGGCCCGGACCCGCGCGACCCCGCCTCGGCCGACAGCGGGCTTCGCGGCGTCGACGACTACACGCCGTTCCTCGACCCGGCGGGGCTGCGGGACGCGCGCATCGGGGTGGCGCGGCACTTCCTGGGGTTTCATGACGGGGTCGACCGCCTCGTCGACGAGGCCGTCGAGGCGATGCGGGCGACCGGCGCGGTCGTCGTCGACCCGGTGGAGCTGGGCACCGGCGCCGCCCGGGCGCGCCTCCAGATGGCCGAGGCCGAGGTGCTGTTCTACGAGTTCAAGGCGGGGCTGAACGCCTATCTCACGGCCCGCGGAGCCCGGGCCGACGTGCGCTCGCTGGCCGACGTCATCGCCTTCAACGAGCGCAACGCCGAGACCGAGATGCCGTACTTCGGCCAGGAACGGTTCATCGCGGCCGAGGCGAAGGGGCCGCTGTCGGAGCCCGGCTACCTCGCGGCCCTCGCCGCGTCCCGCCGCCTCTCGCGCGCGGAAGGCATCGACCGGACCATGGACGAGCACCGGCTCGACGCCATCGTCGGCCCCACCGGGGGGCCGGCCTGGGTGACGGACCTCGTGAACGGGGACCACTTCGGCGGCAGCAGCTCCGGCTACCCGGCCGTGGCCGGCTATCCCAACGTCACGGTGCCGGCCGGCGCCGTGCACGGGCTGCCGGTGGGGGTGTCGTTCTTCGGCCGCGCCTGGAGCGAGCCCACCCTCATCCGCATCGCCTACGCGTTCGAGCAGACGACGCAGGCCCGGCTGGTGCCGGCCTTCCGGCCGACCATCGGGTGACGGCTGCGCGCGATGCGGCGGTCAGCGTCAGGGCCGAACAGTCGCGGCTGATGGTCTATTCGAACAGTCCCATCGCGGCGCCCACCGCCGCCCATAACCTGTCGAACCGACGCAACGTCGGGCGCGATGCGGCGGTCAGCGTCAGGGCCGGACAGTCGCGGCTGATGGCTACCCGATAGTCCGGTGGCGGCGCCTGCCGCCTGTCAAGCCGACGCCACGTCGAAGGCGACCAGCGCGCGCGTGGCCTGGCTGAACTCCACGCCGACCAGGTGGATGGGTTGCCCGCGCCCGCGGTACTTGTCGGCGTAGCCCCGCGCCTGCAACTGCGCCAGGGCGGCGCCCGCGGAGGCGCGCTCCACCACCTTGAACTCGAACAGGTAGACGCGGCCGTCGAAGGTCAGCGTCAGGTCCAGCCGACCGCGGCTCGTGCTGTCCTCGACCCGTACGTCGAGGCCGAGGGCGGCGAGGCAGGCGTAGAACACGCTGGCGTAGCAGCCATCGTAGCAGCGGGCGATGTCGTTGTTGGTGTGCCACTGGTGCGGGATGCCCGCGAAGAGGGCCCGGAACAGGGCTTCCAGGCCCGCGAAGTCGTCGGCCTGCAGCAGGTCGTAGAGCTGGAGCCGCTGCTCGGTGCGTCCCGGCGATCGGCCGGTCAGATGGTCGAGCAGGCACTCGTTCAGGCTCTGCCGGACCTCGCGGTTGGGGTAGCCGAGGCGATAGTAGGTGCGCCCGCCGCGCGATTCGATGCCGCGAACCGTCAGGTAGCCGGTCTGGAACAGGAGCGCCTCGGGCTCGATCTCTCCCACGTCGAACGACGACAGCAGCGCGTCGCTGCCCAGCAGACCGTCGAGCGAGAAGGCGTCGAAGCCGCGCGCCACCAGGGTGTCGACGAGGAACGCCGGGGTCCCGGTGTCGAACCAGTAGGGGCCGAACGTGCGGTTCCGGAACAGCAGGAGGGCGTCGAAGGGGTTGTAGACGGCTTCGCCGCCGGGCCAGCGGTAGCCGTTGTACCAGTCGCGGATCCCGTCGCGGTCGAGGCCGGGCAGCTCGGGGGCGAACACGGTGTCGAGGTCGTCGTCGGTGTAACCGCACACGGTTCCGAAGCGTGGGTCCAGGGTGATGTCGATCAGGTTGTTGAGTCCCGAGAACAGCCGGACCTTCGAGAACCTGGTGATTCCGGTCAGCAGGGTGAACCGGACGTGGGCGTCGCTGAACTTGATGGTCCCGTACAAACCGCGCAGGAAGTCGCGGTTGGCGCGGGCGAGGTCGGGCCTTTCCAGCGCGTCGAGGATCGGTTTGTCGTACTCGTCGACCAGCACCACCACGCGTTGACCGGCCTGGGCGTGCAGGGCTTCGATGAGCCCCGCGAACCGGCCCTGGGCGCTGGCGTAGGCGCGGCCCACACCGGCCCGCCGTTCGGCCGCCGCAAGCTGGTCCTCGACGTTCGCCGGCAAGGCGTCCGGGACGGTGAAGTCGCCGCCGCTGAAGTCGAGGCGCAGCACGGGATGGCGGACCGTCCAGTCCCACCGGTCGTGGACGGCCAGCCCCGCGAACAGCGGCTGGTTGCCCTCGAACAGCTCTTTCAGGGTATCGACGAGCAGGCTCTTGCCGAAACGGCGCGGGCGCGACAGGAAGTAGTGCGTGCCCTCGTCGACGAGCCGCAGCAGCGCCGCGGTCTTGTCCACGTAGTAGTAGCCGCCTTCGCGGATCGTGCGGAAGGTCTGGATGCCGATGGGCAGCCGGCGGCGGTCGCTCGGGGCGGGAAGAGGGTTCGCGCCGGTCGGGGTCTTGGCCATGGCGGTCCGGGCGGAAGTGGATGCCCGGAGGGTACAGCGCCGCAGGCGCGGCGGCCACGGTCTCGAAGGACGCCGGCCGCCCGGCAGACGCGGCGGCCACGGTTTCGAAGGACGCCAGCCGCCCGAAAGGGCCGTGCGTCCGACCCCCCGGCGGGAGGTCGGACGCACGGCTGGTCGGTGGACGACCGGCGGGAGCCGCCGCCTACTGGCCGCCTTCCGCCGCCGCGCGCTCGTCGGCCCGTGCGCCGCCGAGCATCGCGTCCATCGAGTAGTTGCCCTCGTGGCAGGCGTACTCGAACATCGGCAGGTCGTTCCGCTGCATCGGCAGGTTCACCGTCCACGGCTCGGTCCAGGTGTTCGGGTCGTCCACGGTGTACTCGTACTCGAGGGTGTTCGCGTCGACGCGGGTGAACCGCTCGACCAGGCGCATCGTGGTGCTCGAGCCCCGCCAGTTGCGGTCGGTGTCGAAGTTGGTGGTCTCGACGACCAGGGTGTCGCCCTCCCAGCGCCCGATCGAGTTGCCCGACCACTGGGCGAGCCGCTCGTCCGTGATCGCGTCACGGCCGTCGATGGGAATGCTGCGGACGGTGTGCACCATCTCGGTCATCATCACGAGGTGGTCGGGGGTCTGGAAGATCTGCACGTTCTGGTTGTAGCCGCCCGGGGTGATCGGGGGGCCGGCGTTGAAGCCCGTGAGGCAGCGGTCCGCGTTGCTCAGGTCGGTGTACGACGCGGGGGGCGTATCGCTGAACGAGCCGCGGCCGGCCGCGGCCCGCGCCCGTCCCTCGTCGGTCGATTCCGGCATCCGCCCGTTCGGCGGGTCGATGATGAGCGACGTGCGCCGGGTGGGGATGACGTTCGTGCCCCGGTCCATCCAGAAGTTGTTGTAGCCGCCCACGTTGCCGCCGGCCTCGGTGCGCCGGGCGTCCGCGTTCCACGCGTCGATGTCCCGTTGCACGGCGGCCTGCTCGCGCTCCGCCGCTTCCTCGGGGGTGAGGAACGCCTTGTCGCCCAGGTCCTCCGGCCGCTGGAGCGGGGTGATGGTCCGGAAGTCCCAGACCCCCTGCAGGTCCGGCGCGCCCCACCCGGTCCTCGGCGCTTCCTCCTGCGCCAGGGCCGGCGCCGCCAGCCCCGCCACGACCAACGCCGCCGCTATCGAACGTCCAACTCTCATTGCAAGACCTCCAAGATCGAGAATCGCGTGTTTTCCCCGCCTAAGATAGCACGACCCGCCCGGGGGCGTGCAGCGTGCAGTCCCGGGGGCGGTCGCGGACCGTGCGCCGTCGCCGACCGGCTACGTTCGGGCGGGTCGCTCGGGGAGCGCGTACCTGCGGTCGCAAGAGCATGCGCCGCGGACGGTGCGTTTGGGCGGGCTCGGCGGACCCGATGCGATCCTGCACGCACGACTCCGCGCCGCTCCGCGCCGGTTCAGGCCGAGTGAATGGTGCCCATGAGGACCTTGCTGACAAGGATGCTTCTCACGAGAATGTTACTCATGAGACTGTTGGTACTCCATGCGCGGGTCGTCCGCCGCCTGCGCGAGAAGGCCCGCGCGATCACGCGGTTCTCGCCGCGTCCCACCGCACCTCGTCGTCAGCCGGATCGACGTCGACGACGAGCACCACGTCCGGCTGGCTTGATGGTCTGCGTCACGCCTGGGGGCGGCGCGGGCTGCCCCCGGTGTGTGGTGTCGCTTCGCTCAGGGCGCGACCCAGATGGGCGACGACCAGGCGCGCTCCTGGATGGTGGCCGGCAGGTCGGGCCTTGGCTCGACCCCGGCGCGAATCGCGTCCCACGTCGACCAGCGGCACGACGGGTTCTCGAGCACGCGCACGTAGTAGACGGCGCGCTGCGCCGGGTCGAAGTCGGGATCGGTCCACAGCGTGCGCAGCTCGGCCGCCCCCACGTCCTCGCTGAAGCTGCAGTCGCCGAGGTCCACGCCGGCGCCGTTGTCGGGGCAGCGGTGCGTCGCCCCGTCCACCGCGAGGCCGTCCGAGCAGGCGACGTCGTAGACCTGCTCGCGGGCCTCGCCGCCGTCGACCCAGCCCTTGACGACCTGCAGCCGCTGGAGCGGCGCGCTCGACGCGTCTCGGCTCGCCCACACCAGGAAGCGGGGCACGCGGTCGCCCGGGGCCGCGAGCTCGCCGCCCATCGCGACGCCGCCCTCGTACGCCCCGGCCACGAGGTCGGGGTCGTCCGCGAGGTCGTCGGGGTAGTCGTAGCCGGCGAAGAACCGCACCCGCATGCGCGGCCCGGTGGTGGCGAAGGTCTCCTTGCGGCGGAACGCGTCGAAGATCGCGTCGCGGGTGTTCTCCTCGGCCCACACCCCGGTCAGCCCCGACGCGCCGCGGAGCGCCCCCAGCGGCGATTCGCTGTAGAGCCGGCCGTCCGCACGCGGCGGGTCGAAGGGTATCGACGAGCCCATCTGGGGGGCGCCGCCGGCCGTGAAGAAGTCCGACTCGCTGCCCGGGCCGGCGCCGGCGTGGTTGTCGGTGGCCCCGACGAGGCCGAAGCGGAACGGGTTGAAGCCGCTATCCTCCTCGAGGCGCAGGCCGTTCAGGTAGGCTTGGCGCACGTAGCTGCCGTCGGGCTGGCTCGGGGTGGTGCCGCCGCCGATGCGGTACGACCAGATCTCGAAGTCGGCCCACTCGTCGTTGGGCGAGAGGGCGGGGTGGGTGTCGGAGGTGCCCTTGGTCTGGGTGATCTCGACCAGCGGCTCGTTGCGGTTCCGGGTCTCGGCGTACGCGGCGTCGAGGGGGTCGCCGGCGTAGGTCGCGAGCCTGAACATCAGGCCGTTGGAGCCGTTCGAGTTGTGGGGGATGGCGAGGGCCTCGATGCCCGCCTCGCGGTTGCGGTCCATCCACGCCCACAGCTCCTCGGGGTTGAACGAGTCGAGGCGGCTGAACGGCAGCTCGGGCACCGCACTGCCGCGGAAGATCACGTTGCGGTGCAGGTTCTGGTTCTCGGGGCTGCCGGTGAACTCGTAGCCGACGAAGGTCGTGAAGCGGCCGGGGTCGTTGTGGCGCTCGGCCGCCTCGACGGTTTCGCGCCACGCCGAGCGCACGACGTCCGTGTCGTGCGGCGGCTCGCTCTGGCCGAGGGTGTAGGCGCGGATGTCGCGCCGCGCCACGGTGCGGGCGCCGCCGGTCAGGGCGCCGGAGACGAAGTCGGTCACGAGTCGGGCCACCGGGTGCGACACGTCCTGCTCGGGGTCCATGACCGCGGGCAGCATGCCGAGGAAGCTGGCGTGGTCGGTGACGGCGTAGAAGTCGAGCGGGGCATCGAGCTGGACCTCGAAGCCGGCGGGGTGGGTCAGCGTCCCGCCCTTGGCGTAGCGGTAGGCGTCGTCGGGAGTGGCGCGGGTGCCGTTGAGGAACGCGTCGTAGGAGAAGTTGGTGTGGGTGTGGAGGTCGCCGAAGTAGGCGTTGCGCAGGGGGTTCGGCTCGGCCGCGGCGGCCTCCCGGGACGTCCCCGCGCCCTGTGACGCCTCCACCGTCGCACGGCCGTCGCCGGCGCAGCCCGCGCCGGTCAGGCCGAGCAGAGCGGCGGCTCCGACTACGGTGCCCGCGCGCCAACTGGACGCGGAGTCTCCGGCGCGATGCGTATGACGTGGCATGACACCTCCCTGGCCCGGGCGGCGTGGCCTCTCGGCCCCGCTGTCGGCCCAACCAATCCTACAGCAGTCCGCGTCCGTTCCGCGGCGTGGCCTGTCGACGGTCCGAGGTCGGAGACTTGCTGCATTCGACGGGCGAGCATGCCGCCTGACCGCGTCTGTCCTTGCAGAGCCACCCTGCGCCGCGTTCACGAGAAGCTCGACACCCTCGGCCGTCATGTCCGGCCGCACGCCCGTGGTACCCCGCGGGCGTGCTCGCCGGTTCTCGGTGCGGCGCGGGACCCTCCAGGAGCCGCTAACGAATCGGCGGCACCATCGACAGCACGCGCTCCAGGAACCAGTACGCGGAGACGGTGCCCATGAGGACTATCGGCGCCTGGACCGCGGCCGCGGGCACCGGCACCCGCCCGACACGCAGCCCGTAGAGCAGGGCCAGCAGGACGCCGACGACCATGAGCTGGCCGATCTCGACTCCGACGTTGAAGAGCAGCAGGGCCATCGCGCGGGCCTCCTCGGGCAGTCCGATGTCGGCCAGCGCCCCCGCGAAGCCGAACCCGTGCAGCAGGCCGAACCCGAAGGCGATGGTCCACGGCGACCGCGCGAGGGACGAGCGCTCGTCTGCGGCGCCGGCAGCCTCGCCGGCGCTCGCAGCCTGACCGGTGCTCGCAACTTGGCCGGCACTCGTGGCCTGGCCGACGGCACTCGCCCGGCCGGCGGCACTCGCCCGGCCGGCGCCGCGGGCCAGCTCGACGGCGAGATAGAGGATGCTCAGCGCGATGACCGCCTCGACCGGACGCTGCGACAGGGTCACCACCCCGAGGGTCGACAGGGCGAGGGTGATGCTGTGCGCGGCCGTGAACGCCGTCACCACCTGCACGAGCTGCAGCGGCCGGCGCACCAGGAACATCAGGCCGACGACGAACAGGATGTGGTCGAACCCGAACAGCAGATGCTCGACGCCGAGCCGGAGGTACGCGGGCACCGCCATTCCCCCGCCCCCCTCGGGCGACACCACGACGCGCGGCGCCTCGGGCCGCAGCAGGTGATCGACCGACGCGCCGTCGACGAAGCGCACGCGCAACAGGACGTCGGTGAGGGTGCGGGGCAGGCCCGCGACCTCGATCGGCGTATTTCCCAGCCCATCGGCGCCGCAGTCGATGGTCCAGCGCTCGAGCAGCGCCGCCGCGGTCAGCTCGGGCAGGTTCCGGCCCGCCTCGCGGCACCGGGCCGGGAACGCCGGCCGGAGCGGCAGCCGGCGCACCAGCCCCGGCTCGGCGTCGGCCAGCACCGGCTGCTTCCAGAGCACCTCGAAGCGTCCCGCGGACACCTCGGTCAACTCGAGGTAGGCGGGCCGCACCTCGTGGGCCGCGAGCCCGGCCGGCAGCGCGGTCGCGCTCAGCAGCGCCAGCATCCAGCTCCGCATGCGCGTTCCCGGTCGTGCACCGGTTTTCATCGTCGCGGTTCTCCTCCGGCGCCGGCCAACCCCGGCATCCGGATCTCGTAGCGCTCGCGAAGCGTTTGCAGCGCGGCCTCGTTCCGTTCGCGCCGCCGGCTTTCCAGCAGGTCCTCCGCGACCCGGTCCCGGACCTCGTCGAGGGCAGGCAGCCGCGGCTCGGCGCGGTCGATCACCTGGACGAGGTGGACGCCGTGCGCCGACTCGACCGGCCCCTGCCACTCGCCCGTCGTCAGAGAGGGCATGGCCGTCGCGAACCCTCCTCCGAACAGCTCCGCTATCTCCTGGTCGGTCCGGTCGGCGTATTCCCGGAGCAGCATGAACGGATCGCCGAGCCGCCGCCACCCGCCGCCGGCGCCCTCGCGCACCTCGCCGAGCAGGGCGGCCGCGTCGCGCGCCGGGGCGGCTCGCCGGTCGCGGCTCAGGAAGACGTGCCGGAACGTGGTGCGGCGCGGCTCGCGGTACCGCTCGGCATGGGCCGCGTAGAACGTCTCGATGTCGCCGGCCGCGGCCGGCGGGGCCTCCGCACTGTCCTCCAGCAGGAACGTCATCTTCTGCGCGAGCCGGCGCCGGATGATGGCGTCGCGCCGGTCGAGGCCCCGGCGCTGGGCTTCTCGGTAGAGGATCTCCTCGCGCACCGCCTCGTCGATCAGGCCCTCGAGCTCCCGCCCCGTCGGCGGCCGCCCCCACTGGGCGACCCACCGCTCGCGGATGGCCCCGAGCTGCTCCTCCGTCACCGTCACGACGCGGTCCTCCCCGGCGTCGTCGAGCCACCGGTCGACGGCGAACACGCCCGCCCCCAGGAGGAGGAAGACCACGAGCGGCGATCGGCCGAGGGGCGGGCTCATGTTCTTCGTCGCTACGAATGCCCGATCATTTCGGTTTCAGCGTTTCCCCACCCCGGAGTCGGGAAACAAGGAGGGCGTGGTTCTTCGATATCTCACGGGCCTGGAGGAGAGTCTCTCGATTCTCCCATCGTCCACCAGCCGCTTCAGCCAACTGCGCGCCTGGAGCTTCTGGACATTGATTGCTTCGGCGACATCGGCTTCGGTTCGGGGTTCCGCCAGATAAGGCAACAACAGTTCTTCCACCGTGGCAAGCAACTTCTCGGCCGGAGTGAGACCGTCGCCGGAGCCAAGCTCCACGACCGGCGGGGGTGTTGCCGCTTGGGCCGGCGGGGCGTCGTCCGCTGGCGCCTGATCGCTCCGGGCCTCGCGGGGCAGGGGGGCTGGACCGGGTGCGGGACCAGCTTCGGACGGCCCGTCGAGGAGCGAGCAGAGAGCCACTGCGTCGTCGGGATTGGGCCAGGGTTTCGCGCCGTGCTCCAACAATCCGCCGAGACCCTTCCCCGTCTCGCCGGTGGCGCGCACGTAGACCGAAACGAATCGATGCCGGTCGAGCTGCTCGACCGCTCCCGTCCAGGTCCCGCCTTCCTCGAACTCCGCGCTGACCACCAGCGCCGCGTCTGCCAGCGCATAGATGAGCTTGTTGCGCTGCATCGCGTGTCCGACGAGGAAGCCGGCGGCGGGGTCGTAGGGGCAGATGAGGACCAGTCGGTCGTCCATCAGCGCGTCGCGGTGGTCCCGATGCGTGGCGGCGCGCTCGAGCTTGTCAGCCAGCACGCCCGCCACCGTCCCCCCGGCGTCCAGCGCGCCGCGCATCGCAGCCTGATCGATGCCGCGGGCTCCCCCGGAAACCAACGTGCGCCGGGCCTCGGCGGCCAGCCGCCCGATGCCCTCGGTGTAGGCGATCACGTCGTCGTCCACGTTCCTCGATCCGACGACGGCCAGACCTCCCGAGTCCAGGTTCTCGCGGTTTCCGCAACCGTAGAGCACCGGCGGCGCCTGTCCTCCCAGGCGCTCCTTGAGCCTCCGCGGATAACCCGTATCCGCGCGGCTCGTGACCCAGAGCGCTCGGGCGCGCCAGCGCTCCATCGCCTGGCTGAGGAGGAAGCCCCGGTCGAGCAGGCGGCCGAGCCGTTCCGCATCCAGGTTGAGCCGGCTCTCCTCGATCAACGCCCCCGCGCCGTCGCCCAACAGATCGGCGGGCTGGCGCCGCAAGTCGCGGAGCCGGCTGGCGAGGCGGTTGTACTCGCCGGGGGCCAGAGGCTTGGGCGACGAGCGTCGTTCCCGACCGATGATCAACGGTGCGGTCAGCAGCAGAATCGCCCGCGTGTTCAGAGAGGGGGCGTCGTTCATGACCCGCCTCCCGCGTTCGCGAGCGCGAGCGGCCATACCGGGCCGCAACCCCGCCGGCGCAGCTCCCAGGCGGCGACGGTGAAGGTCCATCGGGAGTCCACGACGTCGTCGACCAGCAGCACGGGTCCGGCCACGATGGCTTCCTTGGCGACGCCCAGCGAGCCCAGGACGTTGCGCGCCTGGCGGTCGCTGTTCTCCATCGTCTTCTGTTCGGGCCGGCTGCCCGTCTTCTTCAGCACGTCGCTGAACGGCAGGTCCAGCGCATCGGCGAGACGGCGGGCGAAGTCGGGCACGAGATGCGGATGCCGCAGCGACGGAACCGCGGCAACCCACGTGGGCGACGGATCCGGACGCCACTCGCGCAACAGCGCCGCGCACGCGCTGACCAGCTCGTTCGAGAACCGCCCGTCCTGCAGCTTACCGCGACTGACCAACCGCCCCCAGCCCGCGTCGTTCCAGACGCAGAGCACCCTTCCCGGCTGCGCCCGGTGTTCAGGATCGATGCGCTTTCCCGGAGGCCACTGCCGCCGCGGTTCCACCGGCAGGCTCGAACGGCGCAGGAACGCGACCGCCTCGGTCACGATCTCCGGGCTGGGCGAGGCGGGGAGCGGCGGCAGCGGCGGCGGCGAGACTCCCCGCGGATCTCCGTCGAGCGCCTCGATCAGGAACGCCATGTGGTCGGAGGAGAGCTGCGCGTACTTCTGCATGTCCGCCTGCTCGTCACGCCGCAGCGCCGTGAGCCGTTCCGCCCGCTCCCAGAAGGCGTCGCTCAGCGACGCCGCCGTCAACTGCCACGAAGGGCCCTGCCTGACGATGGGCGCGGGCGATTCCAGCGACAGCAGTTGGAGGGTCTTCTGAATCCGGCCGGCGCTGACGTTGACTTTCGCTTCGATCTGACGTTGCGTCAGCCCGTCGTCGTCGGCTTCGAGCGCCGCCAGGACCTCCTCCACCTCGTTCCGCGTGGGAAACGCGCTTCGGATGAAGTAGCTCGTGATCTCGGTGTCCTCCCCGCCGCTGAGCAGCACGCCGCGGGCCGCGTCCAGCGCCCGCCCGGCGCGGCCCACCTGCTGATAGTAGGCCACGACGGACCCGGGCGTCTGGTAGTGGATGACGAACGCCAGGTCAGGCTTGTCGAATCCCATGCCGAGCGCCGTCGTCGCCACCAGCGCCTTCACCCGGTTGTCGAGCAGCGCCTGCTCCAGCGCCTGCCGGTTCGGGCCGGTCCCGCTGGTGTAGGCCGCCACCTCGATGCCGCGGGACCGGAGCCATTCCGCCACCAGCCCGGCGTCGCGCACCGTCAGCGTGTAGACGATGCCGCTTCCCGGCAGCGCCGGCAGTCGCTCGGCCAGCCAGGCGAGGCGTTCGGCCTGACCGGGCATTCGGATGGTCTGCAGCGACAGTGACGGCCGGTGGAGGTCGCCGCGCAGCACCTGGAGGTCCGGTCCCAGGATCGCCCCGAGGTCGGTCATCACGCGATCGTTGGCCGTGGCGGTGGTCGCCAGCAGGCGGAGGTTGGGGGGCAGGTCGCGCACGATGCGCTCGATCAGTCGGTAGTGGGGGCGGAAGTCGTGGCCCCAGTCGGAGATGCAGTGGGCCTCGTCGATGACGAGGAGCGCGATGCGCCCGGCGGCGTCCGCCAGCACCCGCTCGCGGAACCGCTCGTTCGCCAGTCGCTCGGGCGAGATGAGCAGGATGTCCACCGCGCCCGCGCCGACCGCCTGCTCCACGCGGTCCCACTCGTCCTGGTTGTCCGAGTTGATGGTCGCCGCGCGGACGCCCATCCGCTCGGCCGCGGCGATCTGGTTGCGCATCAGCGCCAACAGAGGGCTGACGAGGAGGGTCGGCCCCAGTCCCGCTTCGCGCAGCAGCCGGGTGGTGATGAAGTAGACGAAGCTCTTCCCCCAGCCCGTCTTCTGCACCAGGAGCTGTCGGCGGCGGTCTTCGACGAGGTGCCGGATGGCTTCTTCCTGCCCCTCGCGGAACCGGGTGTCCGGCCGCCCCGTGCCCCGCTTCAGGAGATCCAGGGCTCGGAGCGAGTCGTACTGCATGTCGGTGGTGGGGTCGGGAGCGCGACGCCGGTCACGGTATCGGCCAGGGTCTCATGGGCGTCGCCGACGCCGCAGGCAAGCTCGGCCCCGGCGGTCGATGTCTTGACGGCTGCGTGGAGGTCGAACGGCAAGCTGGCAGCGTACCACAGGCCTGTCGCTCGGCACGCGCGGAGTGCGCGGAGTAGTGATGAGCGGGGGCGGAGGACTCGGCGGCGTGCCCGGTGGTGCTTGCCGCGAACGGGTCGTTCCGCGACAATGGCCTGCGAGGCGGCGGAGGCGCCGCCCGTCGGCGACAGGCCTCGGGACGAACTCGTTCGGCCGGTCGAGCCTCATGCGACCTGCGAGGAGAAAACGGATTTGGCAGGGCCTGCCACTCGCCGGGAAGACGTGATGGAGCAAGCAACCACCGCGGCAGCCACGTCGCAGGACGCGCTGAACGCCGTCCTCGGCGCTGCCATGCCGTCTCAGGGCTGCTGGAGCGACGAGCACTACCTGTGGCTCACCGACCGGACCCGCCGCCTCATCGAGTACACCGACGGCCGCATCGAAGTGCTGCCCGTGCCGACGGAAAGTCACCAGATCATCCTGCTGTTCCTCTATCGGCTGCTCTACGCTCACGTCGAGGAATCACCTCGCGAGGGCGTCGTCGTGACCTCGGGGCTGCGGATGCGCGTGCGCGAGGGCAAGTTCCGCGAGCCCGATCTGCTGCTGCTCCGCGACCGGTCCGATCCGCGCCGCCGGGACCGCTTGTGGCTCGGTGCCGACCTGGTCGTGGAGATCGTCAGCCCGGACGACCCGGCCCGCGACCTCGTGGTCAAGCGTGCCGACTATGCGGAGGCGTCGATACCCGAGTACTGGATCGTCGATCCGGCCAACGAGACCGTCGCGGTGCTCACGCTCGCCGGGAACGCCTATGTCGAGCATGGCGTGTTCGCTCGGGGAGACACCGCAACTTCCCCGCTACTGGACGGCGTGGCCGTCGACGTCGCGGCGCTGTTCGACGAAGCCGAGAGCCAGCCCGCACAGTAGACCGGGTAGGAAGGGGCGGGAGTTGCAGCAGCAAAGTGAACGGTCCGGGCTGCCGGACGACCTCGAGCCGGACCCGGTCATCGAGCTCTACAAGCGCGACGTCGACCGCACGCTGATCCGCGAGCAGTTGCGCCGCTCGGTGGACGAGAGGGTGCGCAACATGATCGCCGCGTCGCGGTTTGCCGAGGCGCTCCGCGAGGCCGCCCGCCGGCGGCAGGCCCCGTGACCCGAAGGGTCAGAAAGATCGCGGCTTGGCCGAGACCGACTCGGCAACCGCGAACATCGGTCACCCGAAGGCGGAAAACCGGTTCGTGGTTCCGTGATCCGCGTGTTCAGATCCGCGAACCGAGCGTTCGTGGAGAACGTCCCTGTCGAGTCCCGAGTGCCTTCAGCTTCAGCAGCGGGTAGTCCTCGTAGCGCGGTGTCAGCGTCCGGTTCGTGCAGTCGGCGATCAGGTCGAGCCGTTCGAGCACGACTGCCCGATGAGGACCTCGCTCAGCGGGGGGGCGACGATGCACTCCATCGTCATCGAGCGGTTGGCGATCTGCACCCCTACCGGGCCTGCGAGCGGGCGTTCCTCGCGCCGTTCGTCGACGTACCTGACGAAGGCGGTGCCCTGCGGCTGCAGGCCCAAGCGCTCGACGACGTTCTGCGGCAGCACGAGCGTTACGGCGCCGGTGTCCACGATGCCGTCGACGGTCGTGCGTCGGATGTCGGTCTCGGCCCGGTCGCCTCGGCGGAAGTACTCGCGGTCGCCTGCGTTCTCGAGAATGACGTCGGCGTGAATCTCTCCCATCAACTTCGTCCTCTTGACCATTACGCCCTCGGTGCCTCGAGTGCAGCCGGGTGCGAGGCTCGCGTCTGCCCAGCCTTCAACCTCAGTGGGTTCGGCGGGTCTTTGCCCCGGCTGACGCTGCCGGTGGTCGACCCCAGCCGCCGGTCGGGCTACAAGCGTCGCCGCGTGACCTTGCGGGCCGGGTGGAGTTCTCTGGCGCGAAACACCCAAGGCGCGCATCTGGACCACGAGCGACCCCGGGCCCAAGGCGCGCAGGTCAGCACGACACGCTAGGGCACGCAGTTTCCGTGGATATCGGTGGCGTCCCCTCTCACACGCGAGGGCTCTACCGGATTCTCAGGGCCCTTCCGTCTCCGATCGCGGCCCCAGATGCCGGTTCGCCCAGTTCAGCATCTCCGCGACGGCGTGCAGCACCGACTCGCGGGCGATGTAGCCGTGCGACTCGTTCGGCAGGGTCACGTAGCGCACGGTGCCGCCGTGGCCCTTGAGGGCCATGTACATGCGGGCCGACTGTATCGGGAACGTGCCCGAGTTGTTGTCGATCTCGCCGTGTATCAGGAGGATCGGCTCGTCGAGCTTGTCGGCGTGGAAGAAGGGCGACATCGCGGCGTAGATGTCCGTCGCCTCCCAGAAGGTCCGGCGCTCGTTCTGGAAGCCGAACGGTGTCAGCGAGCGGTTGTAGGCGCCGCTGCGGGCGATGCCCATCTGGAATATGTCCGAGTGGGCGAGCAGGTTGGCGGTCATGAACGCGCCGTAGCTGTGGCCGCCGATGCCGATGTTGTCGCGGTCGGTCACCCCCAGCCCGACCACGGTGTCCACCGCGGCCTGGGCGCTCGCGACGAGTTGCTCGACGTAGGTGTCGTTGGCGGTCTCGCCGGGGCCGATGATGGGCATCGTGGGGCCGTCGAAGATCGCGTAGCCCTGCGTCAGGAGCAGCAGGTGCGACGCGCCGCGGATGGCCGTGAACCGGTTGTCCGAGCCGGTCACCTGGCCGGCGAGCCGGGGGTCGACGTACTCGCGGGGGTAGGCCCACACGAGCATGGGGACGCGGTCGCCGTCCTGGTACCCGGGCGGCAGGTAGAGGGTGCCGGAGAGCTGCACGCCGTCGGCCCGCTCGTAGGTGATGAGCTCCTTGGAGATGCCGGCCAGTTGCGGCGCGGGGTCCTCGAAGGCGGTCAGCGGGTCCACGGTGTCGGCATCGAGGTCGCGGACGAGGTAGTTGGGCGGCTCGGTGCGGGTCTCGCGGCGGGTGAGGACGAGGCTCCCGTCGTCGGACAGCGGGGCCAGGGCGACCTCGTAGGCGTCGCCGGCGCTCCGGAACAGCCGCTCGGTCTCGAGGGTGGCCAGGTCGAGCCGGTCGAGGAACGGGCGGTCGCCGTCGGGCGAGGCGCCGTTGCCGGTCAGGTAGATGGCGCCATCGGCCTGCCGGACTACGGCCCCGCCGGGGCGCCGGACCGCGACGGGGCGGCCGGCGTCGGCGTAGCGGTCCTCGGTGCTGCGGTCCCACAGCGTGCGCTGGTCGCCGTTCGCGTCGATGAGCCGGGTCCGCGTCCATCGTGTGGGCCGGTCGTTCTCGGTCAGCAGCGCGGTGCCGTCCGCCGTCCACGCGATGCCGCCGAAGCGGAACTCGGTGCGGGCGATCTCGGCCGGCTCGCCGTCGAACGGGGCGGCGTGCGCGAGCACGCGGTCGCGGTGGGGGACCTCGGCGCGGGGGTCGCCCCCGTCCTCGGCCTCGACCCAGACGAGGGTGGCGGGCCGGGTGGGGTCCCACGTGAAGCGGCGCGGCCCGGTGGGGACGCCGCCGATGGGGACGGCGTCGGCGAGGGGCAGCCGGGCGATCGACGCCACGATCTCGCCGCTCCGGTTCCGCACCGTCACGTCCTTGGGGAAGCTGCTGGCGCGGACGAGCCACGAGTAGGGCCGCTCGACCTCGACCGTCAGAAGCTGCTCGCCGTTCGGCGAGGCGCTGACCCGTTCGTAGAGGCCGGGCCGGCCGATGGCGGTGCGCCGGCCGGTGGCGAGGTCGACGGTGCCGACCTGGCTGGTGAAGTAGTACTCGAACAGGGCCTCGTCGTGGGCGTTCTGCAGCAGGTCCTGGAAGGTCCGGATGGGCGCCGCGCCGCCCTGGTGCTCCTGGATGTTCGGGCCGGCCGGCGCCTCGGGCGGGGAGGGCGGCGCCCCGCGGGCCGAGGCCTTGAAGCGGCAGAGGACGGTGCTTCCCTCGTCGAGCCAGTCGCAGGGGTTGCCCCAGGCGGCGTTGATCGACGCGTCGCTGATGGGGCGGGGCTGCCCGGTGGCGACGTTCATGACCCACGCCTCGATGCCGTTGTAGCGGGTGAGGGTGAACAGAAGCTGCGAGCCGTCGGGCGAGTACTCGAAGTCGCCGAGCGAGGTCTCGCGCGGCGCGTCGAACGCGTGCTCGGCGCCGTCGTCGAGGTGCTTCACGGTGACGCGGTTCACGCCGCCGCTGCGGTGGGGGCCGTTGGTCCGCGGGTTCAGCCGGAAGCCGCCGAGCCGCAGCATGGGGCGCGAGACCTCGGCGATCGACGGCATCGCCGGGCGCGCGAGGAGGGCCACGGTGTCGCGGCTCGGACTCACGATGACCTGCGGGGTCGGCGGCGCGTCGAGGATGTCGACGATCTCCGCCGGCGGGGTCAGGTAGCCGGTGGCCTCCTGCGCGAGTCCCGGCGCGGCGGAGCCGAGGGCCAGGGCCGCTAGCAGGGCGGTCGCCGCCGCCCGGCGGACGGCGCGGAACGGGAGTCGGGGCATGGGGATTCGGTGCATGGCTGCCTTCCAGGTTGCCGGCGCGATTTCGTCGGGCCATCGTACGCCAGACCCGGACGGGAAGCCAGCGGTCGGCCACGCCCGATCACGACGACAACGTCGCGCAGCGTTCGGTCGCGCCCGCGCGCTTCGGTCCCGACTGCCACCACCGCGCCGGCCGACGGCGAGAACCCGAATATGACGAGGCCGCACCAGGGCGGAGTCGGGGTACGTTTGTCGCATGTTCTCCGGCCGCGTCCCCGCCCTGCGGGCCAATCGTGTCGCGGGAGAGCTGGCCCGACTTCGGTCCGAGGGCCGGCCCCTCGACGATCTGACCGCGTCGAACCCCACCCGGGTCGAGCTGCCGTATCCCCCCGACCTGCTCGCGCCCCTCGCTTCGCCCGATGCCCGGGTCTACGATCCGGCGCCGTTCGGGCTGCCCGCCGCGCGCGAGGCGGTGGCCGCCCATCTGGCGGGGCGGGGCGTCCCGGTCCAGCCCGACCGGGTCGTCCTCACGGCCAGCACCAGCGAGGCGTACGGGCTGCTGTTCAAGCTGCTGTGCGACCCGGGCGACGCCGTGCTCGTTCCCCGGCCGAGCTATCCGCTCTTCGAGCACCTGACCCGCCTGGACGGCGTCGCGTCGCGGCCCTACCGGCTGGAGTATCACGGCCGGTGGCAGGTCGACGTCGACGGCCTGGCCGCGATGGTCGACGCCCGGACCCGGGCGGTGCTGCTGGTGAGCCCCAACAACCCGACCGGCTCGTTCGTGCGGGGGAACGAGCTCGCCGCGGTCCGCGAGGTCGCGTTGCGGCACCGGCTGGCGATCATCAGCGACGAGGTGTTCGCGGATTACCCGATGGAGGAGGCGGCGGGACGCCCCGGTGCCCTGGTCGGCGACACCGAGGCGCTGACCTTCACCCTGGGCGGGCTGTCGAAGTCGGCGGGGCTGCCGCAGCTCAAGCTGGGGTGGATGCTGGTGGGCGGGCCGGAGAAGCTGGCCGCCGGCGCCCTCGAGCGTCTCGAGCTGGTCTGCGACACCTACCTCTCGGTGGCGACCCCCGTACAGCTCGCGGCCGGGGCCCTGCTGCGGCGGTCCCGTCCCGTGGCGGAAGCGATTCTCGAGCGCGTGCGGGCCAACCACGCCGCGCTGCTCCGGTTGGCCGAGGGTTTTCCCGCGTGCCGGGTCCTGCGCGTGGAGGGGGGATGGTACGCTGTGGTTCAGGCGCCGGCGATCCGGTCCGAAGAATCGCTGGTCATCGAGCTGCTGCGGCGGGACGGAGTTCTCGTGCATCCCGGCTACTTCTACGACTTTCCGCGCGAGGCGTTCCTCGTGCTCAGCCTGTTGCCGCCGCCGGCCGAGTTCGTCGGTGCCGCGAGCCGGGTCCTGGCCAGAGCCTCCGGGAGTCCGCGGTGACCGCGGGTCATCCTCGAGGCCATCTTTCAGGCGCTGGCGCGCGCCGTCGGGGCGGGGCGCCGCGACCGGCGCCGTCGTCGGCCGGACGCATCCGCGGCCTGCGGTGCCCGACGCCGGCCGCCGCCCGTCTGCCGAGAGTCCTTCCATGACGACAGCGCCCGCCCGTCTGCCGAGAGTCCGTCGATGAACGACTCCACCGTGCCCGTCGTCAAGGACCTCGTGCTGATCGGGGGCGGGCACACCCACGTCGCGGTGCTCAAGCGGTTTGGCATGCGCCCCGTGCCCGGGGTGCGCATCACCCTGATCGCGCGCGACGTCCATACCCCCTACTCCGGCATGCTGCCGGGCCTGGTGGCCGGCCACTACACGTTCGACGAGGTGCACATCGACCTCGCGCGACTGGCCCGGTTCGCGGGCGCCCGCCTCTACCACCAGCCCGCCGTCGGGCTCGACCTCGACCGGCGCGAGGTGCGCTGCGAGGGGCGTCCGCCCGTGGTCTACGACCTGCTGTCGATCAACGTCGGCTCCACCCCCGCGTTCCGCGGCGTGCCGGGGGCGGCGGAGACGGCGATACCCGTCAAGCCCATCAGCCGCTTCGTCGAGCGGTGGACGCGGCTGCGCGCCCGCGTCCTGTCGGCCGGCGTGCCGGTCCGCATCGGGGTGGTGGGGGCGGGGGCCGGGGGGGTCGAGCTGCTGCTGGCGGTGGAGTTCGCCCTGCGGAAGCTGCTGGCGGGGTCGGACCGGCCGGTCCCCGAGATGCACCTGTTCGGGGCCGGCGAGACGATTCTGCCCACCCACAACCCCGGCGCGCGGCGGCGCCTCGAGGGCGTGCTGCAGGCGCGGGGCGTGCACGTGCACCTGGGGCAGCCGGTGACCGCGGTGCGCGACGGGGCGGTGGTCCTCGGCGACGGCGCCGCGGTGGCGCTCGACGAGGTCCTCTGGGTGACGCAGGCGGGGGCCCCGCCCTGGCCCGGCGCGGCCGGCCTCGCGGTGGACGACGAGGGCTTCATCCGGGTCGACGACACGTTGCGGTCGACGTCGCACCCCGACGTGTTCGCGGCCGGCGACGTGGCGGCGGTGGTGGGGCATCCGCGCGAGAAGGCCGGGGTGTTCGCGGTGCGCCAGGGCCCCCCGCTCGCCCGCAACCTGCGCCGCGCCCTCCTCGGGCGCCGCCCGCGGCCCTTCCGCCCCCAGCGCCGGTTCCTGACCCTGGTGTCCACCGGAGACCGCTACGCGGTCGGCGGGCGGGGCCCCTGGTCGGTCGAGGGCGCCCTGGTGTGGCGCTGGAAGGACTGGATCGACCGCCGGTTCATGGCCAGGTACGCCGATCTGCCGGAGATGCGCGCCGACGCCGGCCCCGCCGTCGCGTCGGGGCTGGCCGGGCCGGACGACCTGAAGGCGATCTCGACGGCGGCGATGCGTTGCGGCGGGTGCGGCTCGAAGGTGGGGGCGACGCCCCTCGACCGCGTGCTGGCGCAGTTGACGCCGGTCGCCCGGGAAGACGTGCTCCTCGGCCTCGACGCTCCCGACGACGCCGCGGTGGTGCGGGTGCCGCCGGGCAAGGTGCTGGTCCGCACCGTCGACGCGTTCCGGGCCATCGTCGACGACCCGTTCGTGTTCGGGCAGATCACCGCCAACCACTGCCTGGGAGACATCTTCGCGATGGGGGCCGAGGCGCAGACGGCGCTGGCGGTGGCGACGGTGCCGTTCGGGCTCGACCGGAAGGTCGAGGACACCCTGGTGCAGCTTCTGGGGGGGGCCGTCGGCGTGCTCAACGAGGCGGGGGCGGCGCTGGTCGGCGGGCACACCTCCGAGGGGGGCGAGCTCGCCCTCGGGCTGTCGCTGACGGGGCTCGTCGACGCCGAGGCGGTGCTGCGCAAGGGCGGCCTGCGCCCCGGCGACCGGCTGGTGCTGACGAAGGGGCTCGGCACCGGCACCCTGTTCGCGGCCGAGATGCGCATGCGGGCGAAGGGGCGCTGGATCGACGGGGCGATCGAGGCGATGCGCCAGTCGAGCCGGCTCGCCGCGGCCGCGTTGCGGCGGCACGGGGCCACCGCGTGCACCGACGTGACCGGCTTCGGGCTCCTCGGGCATCTCGTCGAGATGACCCGCGCGTCGGCGGTCGACGCCCGGCTCGACCTCGCCGCCGTCCCGGTGCTCGACGGCGCGCTGGAGACGGCGCGGGCGGGGCTGCTGAGCTCGCTCCATCCCCACAACGTGCGCCTGCGGCGGGCGGTGGACGAACCCGAGACGCACGCCGACGACCCGCGCTACCGGCTGCTGTACGACCCGCAGACGGCGGGCGGGCTGCTCGCCGGGGTGCCGGCGGACCGCGCCGAGGCCTGCGTGGCGGAGCTCGTGGCCCAGGGGTACCCGCAGGCCGCGATCATCGGTGCCGTCGAGCCGCGCGGGGACCACGGGCCTCCCGTGCGCCTCGCGCGGGGCGGGTGAGCGGATGGCCCGCCGCGGGCGGCCCGGGGGCGAAGGTCCGGGAAAGGGCGTGAAGTCCCGAGAAAAAGCTGTCGCGAAAGGGCGCCGGTACTGGTATCGTGCTTTTGCAGCTAGTCGCTGGCCACCCGTCTCCGGATCCCGAGGTGCCGGCGCGGAAGTCGTGGGGGACTTACGTCGGTCACCTGGGGTGGCGCATGGTCGAGCGATCCTCATTCGTTCTCCTTCTCGCATTGGTGCTCGCCGGGTGCGGCGGCTACGAAGAGACGCCGCTGCCCGAGGACACCGCCGGTCCCGACATCCATCTCGTGCCCGACATCCGGGTCGTCGAGGACCAGGTCGCGCGCAACGCCACGTTCGAGACGCTGCTGGTCTCGCACGACATGGGCGACGTGTCGTACGCGTTCGTCGAGGCGGTGCGCCCGGTGTTCGATCCGCGGGATCTGCAGATAGACCATCCCTACAAGCTCGTCTACGACCGCGACGGCGCGTTCCGCCGCTTCGAGTACCACGTGGACGACGACCAGTACCTCGAGGTCGTCGGCCGCCCCGACGCCGAGGTCCGGTTCGAGGCGACCCTCGTCGACTACGAGAAGGAGCGCCACGAGGTCGCCATGCGGGGGGCGATCGACCGCGAGAACAACTCGCTGACGACCGCGATGGACGCCGGGGGCGGGAGCATCCGGCTCGCGATGTCGATGGCCGAGGTGTTCGCGGGCGAGATCGACTTCAACACCGAGCTGCAGCCCGGCGACCACTTCGAGCTGCTCTACGAGCGGTTCGTGCGCGACGAGGTGCACGTGACCTACGGCGAGGTCCTCGCCGCGACGTTCCACAACGACGGCCG
The DNA here is from genome assembly GCA_965204675.1 of Vicinamibacterales bacterium. Classification (GTDB taxonomy): domain Bacteria; phylum Acidobacteriota; class Vicinamibacteria; order Vicinamibacterales; family UBA8438; genus JAJEEA01. The sequence goes on along the minus strand of OZ242003.1, from coordinate 446,719 downwards.
CGACCTCTCGGCCTTCCGGTTCGAGGTGCCCGGCGAGGACCCGGGTTACTACGACGCCGAGGGCCGCTCGCTGAAGCGCCAGTTCCTGAAGTCGCCCCTGCCGTTCGAGCCGCGCATCACGTCGCGGTTCTCCTACCGGCGGCTGCACCCGATACTCGGGACGCGCCGGGCCCACCTCGGGGTGGACTACGGCGCGCCGACGGGGACGCGGGTGCAGGCGGTCGCGCGGGGGACGGTCGAGTTCGCGGGGCGCAGCGGCGGCTCGGGCAACATGGTGCAGTTGCGCCACACCAACGGCTACCAGACGTACTACCTGCACCTGTCGCGCTTCGCGAGGGGCATCCGCCCCGGCGTGCGGGTCATGCAGGGGCAGACCATCGGGTTCGTCGGGTCGACGGGGCTCTCGACCGGGCCGCACCTCGACTACCGCATCCGCAAGAACGGCATGTTCGTCAACCCCCTCGTCGAGATTCGCAACACGCCACCAGGCGATCCGGTGCCCCCCGACCACATGCCGGCGTTCGAGGCCCTGCGCAACCGCCTGCAGGCCGAGCTGCCCGGCTCGGCCCTGGCCCGTCGCGAGTCGCCAGGCTCGTTCGAGGCGGGCGGGGGGCAGTAGGTACGGCGGTGCGCCGCGCCTGAATTCTCACATCGCGTTACCATTCCGCCACGCATGCGCATTCGTCCGTTCCGCGCCCTGCGCCCGACCCCGGCGGCGGCCGCCGCGGTTGCGTGCGTGCCCTACGACGTCGTCACCACCGATGCGGCCCGGGCTCTCGCGGCCGACGCGCCCCTCAGCTTCCTCCACGTGACGCGGGCCGAGATCGACCTCGGGCCGGACGTCGACCCCCACGATCCGGTGGTGTACGACACCGCCCGGGCCAACCTGGCCCGCCTGCGGCACGAGGCGCCGCTGGTGGTCGAGGACGAGCCGGCCCTCTACGTCTACCGCCTGCGCGACGGAGACCACGAGCAGACCGGGCTGGCCGGGTGCTTCCCCCTCGACGACTACGACGGGGGCGCCATCAGGCGGCACGAGCGGACCCGGCGCGACAAGGAGGACGACCGCACCCGCCACATGGCCGCGGTCGAGGCGCAGACCGGCATCGTCTTTCTCGCCTACCGCCGGCGGGCGGCCATCGACGACCTCGTCGCGGCGGTCCGCACGGGGGCCCCGCTGTTCGACTTCGAGGCCCCCGACGGGGTGCGGCACACGGTCTGGCGGGCCAGCGCGGGGCAGACGGCGGACCTCGTCGACGGCTTTGCGGCGGTGCCCGCCCTCTACATCGCCGACGGGCACCACCGGGCGGCGAGCGCCGCCCGCGCCCGCCGCGAGCTGGCCGGGAGAGGGGCGGACGGCGCGGGGCCGGCCGCCCGCGACCACTTCGTCGCGGTGGCGTTCCCCGACCGGGAGACGCGCATCCTGCCCTACAACCGCACCGTGTCGGACCTCGCCGGCGCCGGCCCCGAGGAGTTTCTCGCGGCGGTGGCGGCGCGGTTGCCGGTCGCGCCGGCGGACGCGGCCACGCCCGACAAGGGGGCGGTGGCCATGTACGTCGACGGGCGCTGGCACCGCGTCGGCCTGACGCCGGCGGCCGCGAGCAGCGGGTCGGCGCTCGTGGCTGGGAGCGGCGCCTCGAACCCTGGCGCGGGTGACCGCGTCTCGGGCCCCGGCGCGGGCGGTGGCGCCTCGGACCCCGGCGCGGGCGGTGGCGCACCGGACCCCGGTGCGGGTGGCGGCGCCTCGGACCCGGCCGCGGCGCTGGATGCCGCGCGCCTGCAGGCGTTGCTGCTCGAGCCGGTGCTGCGGGTCGAGGACATCCGCACCGACCCGCGGGTGCGTTTCGTCGGCGGCGTGCACGGCACCGGCGAGCTCGAGCGGCTGGTCGATTCGGGCGAGGCGGCGGTGGCGTTCTCCCTCGCCGCTGTGACCATGGACGAGCTGCTCGCGGTCTCCGACGCGGGCGGCATCATGCCCCCCAAGTCGACCTGGTTCGAGCCGAAGCTGCGGGACGGCTTGCTGACGCATTTGATCTGACCGCATGTCATCTCCACCCACTCATCGCGTGCACAACTTCGGCGCCGGCCCCGCGGTGCTCCCCGAGCCGGTGCTCGAGGAGGCGCAGCGCGACCTGATGGCCCTGCCCGGCGTCGGGATGTCGGTGCTCGAGATCAGCCACCGGTCTGCCGAGTTCGAGCGAATCCTCGGGCAGGCCGAGGCCGACCTGCGGACCCTGACGGGCCTGCCCGACGACTATCACGTGCTGTTCCTGCAGGGCGGGGCGAGCCTGCAGTTCGCGATGGTGCCGATGAACCTGCTGCCGCCGGGCGGGGTGGCGGACTACGCGCTGACCGGGTCTTGGGCGAAGAAGGCGGCGGCCGAGGCCGAGCGCTTCGGGCGGGTCAACGTCTGCGCGACGACCGAGGACGAGGGGTTCGCCCGGGTCCCCGCCCCCGGCGAGCTGCGGCGCACCCCGGGCGCCGCCTACCTGCACCTGACCTCGAACAACACCATCGCCGGCACGCAGTGGCCGGCCCTGCCCGCGGCCGAGGGCGCCCCCCTGGTGGTCGACGCGTCGTCCGACCTGCTGAGCCGACCGGTGCCGTTCGAGGGCCTCGGCCTGCTCTACGGCGGCGCCCAGAAGAACCTGGGGCCGGCCGGGGTGACCGTCGTCCTCGTCCGGAAGGACCTCGCCGAGCGGGGGCCGGACACCCTGCCCTCGACGTTGCGGTACGCGGTCGCAGCCCGGCACGGCTCGCGCTACAACACGCCGCCGGTCTTCGCCATCTACTTGGCGGGGCTGGTCCTGCGGTGGCTGCGCGACGAGGGCGGGCTGGGCGCCGTCGACGCCCGCAACCGGCGCAAGGCGGGTCTGTTGTACGATGCCGTCGATCGGAGCGGCTTCTACCGCGGCGCTGCCGAACCCGCGAGCCGGTCGCTCATGAACGTGACGTTCCGCCTGCGGGACGAGGCCCTCGAGCCGCGGTTCCTCGAGCAGGCGGCCGCGGCGGGCCTCGCCGGGCTCAAGGGCCACCGCTCGGTCGGCGGCATCCGGGCGTCCATCTACAACGCCTTCCCGGAGGCCGGGGTGGCCGCCCTCGTCGACTTCATGGCCGAGTTCGAACGGGTCCACGGCTGACCCGCGGGAGGGAAGCGGCGGCACGGCGGGAACGCGGGCGAGCCGGTCGCGTCTACCGGCGACCCGGGCCGATCCCCGGTCAGCGAGAGGCGGACCGGGAACCGGGACCCGCGGCGAATTCCGCCGGCCGGCTGACGATCACGCGACGAAGCGCGGGCGAGGAAGCGGTGAGACAGGTAGAGGGATCGGTCGTCTGCCCCAACTGCGGCCGGCTGGTCGGCGTCAACGAGCAGCAGTGCCCGTTCTGCGGAGCATGGCGCCCCGGGCTCTTCGGCTGGGCCACCGTCCTCCGCCGCACGCTGGGCGGCCGGCTCGACCTGTTCTCGGCCATCGTCACCACGTGCGTCACCCTCTACGCGGTGGCGTGCCTGCTGCAGCCCGAGGCGCTGTTCGAGTCGCGGGGGCTGCTGTCGATCCTGTCGCCGGGCGGGAGGGCGTTGTACCAGCTCGGCATGACCAGCGGCGCCGTCACGCTGGGGCTCGGCTGGTGGTGGACGCTGCTGACCGCCATCTACCTCCACGGCAGCCTGCTCCACATCGTGTTCAACATGATGTGGATCCGGAACCTCGGTCCCGCGGTGACCGAGGTCTACGGTCCCGGACGCGCCTTCCTGCTGTTCAACCTCGCCGGCGCCGGCGGGTTCCTCGTCTCCAACGTCATGAGCGGGGCGCCGACCATCGGGGCCTCCGGCAGCATCTTCGGGCTGCTGGGCGCGCTCATCGTCTACGGGCGCCGCCGCGGGAGCTCGGTCGTCACCCAGCAGTTGTGGCAGTGGGCCATCATCCTCGGCGTGTTCGGGTTCCTCATGCCCGGCATCAACAACTGGGCGCACGGGGGCGGGTTCGCGGCCGGCTGGATCGGCGCGAGCCTGATGAACCTCGACGACGACCGGCAGGACAGCAGTTGGGTGCTCCTGACGTCGCTGGCCCTGATCGTCGTCACCGTCGTCGGCTTCGGCCTGTCGCTGGTGCGGGTGACGGCCGAGCTGCTCGGCTGATGCCCGCGGCCCCGGCAGCGTCGTGGTGCGGCTCTCGCCGAACGGTGCAGGCGTGCCGAGGCGTCGCCGGTCCCGGTTTGCTGTCACGAGGCTGGCGGCGGCGTGCGCCTCGGAACCGGCAACTGCCGACGCGCGTTGCCCGGGCGGGCCATCGGAGCCGCCGGCGGCTTCCGAACCAGCTTCAGCCGTGGCGCCGTCGTCCCATCGCGGCCTCGTCGTCCGCCCTGAATCCGTAGGGCGCCTCTGAATCCACAGGAAGAAGCGATGCTGAACGAAAGACAGGAACGCCTGTGCACGGAGAGCCGGTGGGACTTCTCGGACCTGTCGGCCCTCTTCCTCAACTGCACCCTGAAGCGGAGCCCCGAGCTGTCGCACACCGAGGGGCTGATCCACATCTCGCGCGCCATTCTCGAGAAGAACGGCGTGAGCGTCGAGCTGCTGCGGCCCGTCGACTACGACATCGCGTCGGGCGTCTACCCCGACATGCGCGAGCACGGCTGGGACCGTGACGACTGGCCGGAGATTCTGGAGAAGGTGCTGGCCGTCGACATCCTCGTCATCGGCACCAGCATCTGGCTCGGCGAGAAGACGTCGGTCGCGACGCGGGTCGTCGAGCGGCTCTACTCGGCCTCGCACCACCTGAACGCGGCGGGGCAGTACGCCTACTACGGCCGGGTCGGGGGCTGCCTCGTCACCGGCAACGAGGACGGGGCCAAGCACTGCGCCATGAACGTCCTCTACTCGCTGCAGCACCTCGGCTACGTCATTCCGCCGCAGGCCGACGCGGCGTGGCTCGGCGAGGCGGGCCCCGGGCCGTCCTACCTCGACGAGGGCTCCGGGGGGCCGGAGAACGACTTCACCAACCGGAACACCACCTTCATGACCTGGAACCTGCTGCACCTCGCCCGCCTGATCAAGGACGCCGGGGGCATTCCCGCCCACGGCAACCAACGGTCCCAGTGGGACGCCGGCTGCCGCTTCGACCACCCGAACCCGTTGTACCGGTGAGGCCGGACCGCGGCCCCGACGCGACGTCGAGGCCACGGTTGATGCAGGTGGGCCCGACTACTGGTCGTTCGTGGTCCGCGCGCCCTTCTGGCCGATGGTGTTGCGCAGCACGCCCACGTGCTCGAGCTCGATCTCGACCACGTCGCCCGGCTGCATCGCCGACGTGGTGCCCGGCGTGCCGGTGAAGATCATGTCGCCGGGCTCGAGGGTCACGTAGCGGCTGATGTAGCTGACGAGGAACTCGGGGCCGAAGATGAGGTCCGCGGTCCGCTGCGACTGCATCACCTCGCCGTTCACGCGGGTCTGCAGCAGCAGGTCGTTGTAGTCGACGCCGCGCGCCATCACCGGGCCGACGGGGCCGAACGTGTCCGCCCCCTTCGCCCGGAACCACTGCAGGTCGTTCCCCTGCCACACCCGCTCGCTGATGTCGTTGCCCGGCGCCACCGCGAAGATGTGGTCGGCCGCCTCGGCCTCGGTCACGTTGCGGGCCCGCTTGCCGATGACGAGGACCATCTCGCCCTCGAAGTGCAGGTTCGTGGCCTCCTCGTAGTAGGTGACGGTCGCCTCGTGGGGCGCGAGCGACGTCGCGTGCTTGTCGAACAGCCCCGGCTCGGCCGCCACGTTCTGGTCGCCGAGGTGACTCCGGTAGTTGAACCCGGCCGCCACCACCTTGCGGGGCTCCGCCGGCACGAGCAGGCGCACCGCGCCGAGCGCCACCACCGCGCCGGTCTTCTCGGCCGACGTGTAGATGTCGCCCCGCAACTGGTGGATGAACTCGCCGTCGAGGATGCCGTACGAGACCTGCCCGTCGAAGTCGTACCGCACGTACTTCGTCACGTCTTGGGCGAACGCCAGCCCGCCGGTGGACACGATCAGCGCCGCCGCCGTCGCCGCGAGGATCAACCGCTTCATCGAACTGCCTCCTTCATCTCCCGTGAGATGCACGTTCCAAGCGAAGTCTGCGAGACGCGTAGCCTACCACGCCCGCGCCGCCGGCTCGCGGCCGTGGTAGATTCACCGCCGGGGGGATGGGGAGTGGATCAGCGGGTGTTCACGCGGCGGTCGAGCGCAGTCGCCCTCGGGACGGGTGTCCTCGTCGCGGTCGCGCTCGGTCAGTTCGGCGCGCCCTGGTCGCTCGCGGTCTTCACCGGGCTTCCGGCGGGGGCCACCGTGCTCGGTCTGTCCTTCGGCGCGCGAAACCGGTTGTTCCGTATCCGATCGCGTCCCTGGGCACCCGCTCCATGGATCGCTGCCTTCGTGGTCGGCCTCACCGTCGTGTTGGTCCCGGCGGCCAACTTGAGCCCGTTCCTGGAGTTGAACCTCGCGACCGAGGCGGCGCTCGAGTTGTTGTTCGGCCTGACGGGGTTCGCCGCCCTCATGTTCGGCTACATCACGAGGATGCTGGAGGAGCTCGCTGCCGCGGAGGACACGAGCGACGCCAGTGTCGGCAGCGCGACACCGACGGACCAGCACCCCGCTTCGTGACACCGGCCCACCTCCCGATGAGCCGTCGCTCAGCCTGTCCAGTGCCTCAGGTGCACCCTGAAGGCGGATGCCCGTATTCCGGTCGTCCAGCCGCGGAGGATGCGAACGAGGTTGGCGTTGCGGGACGTCCGCTGTCCGCCCTTCATCTTCTCGACGGTCATGCCGTTGGGCAGCGCGCCGGGCTTCGTCTCCTCCATGGGGTCGCGGTACACGACCAGCCGGATGTCGTTCTGCCGGGTCCAGTCGCGGTGTGCGAACGTGTTGACAACGAGTTCGCGGATCACATGTCCATCAGCCACGCCTGCAGATGCTCCCGGCGGATTCTGCTGACGCCGTCGTCGTCCTTCACGCGGAGCAGCACCCACCGTCCGCCGTTCATTGGCGAGCGACACGATCTACCGGGCGAGCTGCTCGGGGCGGACGTCGCCGCACTTGAACTCGGTCCTCGAGCCCTTGCCGCTCGCACGATCTCGCGAAGTTCGGTTTCCGCCATGATGACGCGGGATTCTGGCACAGGACGCCACGCGGTCACCCTTGCGCACGCGCGGCCATGTGTCACGCATGGCTTGCGAGATGTTGCACGGTTCTCGCCCAGATGCCCTCGCGGCTCTTCTTCTTCTGTAACAGGTTACCGCACGCGGGAGCTTGCGCTACCGCGCTGGGCGTTGCAGTTCGGGTGCGACGGTGGGCGAACGGGAGCGAAGCAGGCCCACGATCACGGCGTGGGGATTGTGCTGGCGTTGGCAGGCGGTGCGGATGACCGAGGCCAGTGTTTGCTGGGTGGCCGCGCCACGCCAGGAGCGATTGCCCCCGCACACCTTCCGGGTGACGACGGCGGGGCGAATGGCCTGTTCGGCCCGCCAATTGGTGGCGTCGACGGCGGGGTTGCGCAGGAACGTGAACAGCGCCTTCCATTCCGTGGTCAGGTGCTTCGCGAAGCACTGCACGTCGGCCAGTGGGCCGGGGTGGAGCAGTCGTCGGGCGAGTCGGGCGGCCAGAGCTTCCAGGGCTTCGCCCAGGTCATCACGGGACAGCTCACCGGCGCGGGCGCCGTCGCGCAGGCGGAGGGCCTGCTTCAACAGGGCGTGGATGTCTGCGGCGATACGACTGCGGGGATGGTCCCGGCACAGGGTCCGCCCCCGTCGGAGGAGATGCGACAGACAGGACTGATGGGTGGCCCGGGTGAAGCGCCGATATGGTGCCCAGCCGTCGCGGATGAGCACGCCGTCGAAGTCTGGCCCCAACAGGTGGGCCGCTTCCTCGTAGCCTCGTCCGGGCTGAATGGCGTAGACGGTCGTCTTCTCCGACGCGGCCGTCCAGAGCCACTGCAGGTGGCCGCCGACCTTCCACCCGGTTTCATCCGGGGTGACAACGGGGCTGTTGCGAAGCTGACGCCGCAGGTCGCTGTAGGTCAACTCGGCCCGGTGGGCGGCCCGATGCACGGCGCGGACGAGGCCGCTCGAACTCACGCGGATGTCGTAGTGTTGCCGTAGCAGGGTCGCGATCTTGCCGAACGACAACCCCATCTGCTTGTTGAGGATGACGGCCGACGCCAGCAGCGCGGGGCCCAGTTGCACGCCGGCGGCGCCGAGGGCGTCGGAGGTCTGCAGCCGATGCCGACCCCGTACCCGCCGGCCGCAATCCTGACAGGCGCCGAGGGCGACCCGAAACTCGCGGATGAGGACCCGCGGGACCGGCAGTTCCTCCTGGAACTGGCTGGCCATACCGGTCGAGCGCACTCGTCCGCCGCAATCCGGACAGCTCGGCGGCAGCGGTACGTCGTGGCGGACGTCTACCCGGGTTGGTCTGCGGCGGCGGGCCGGCTGGCCGTACTGGGCGCCGGCTCGGCGGCCCGGACGCTTGGGTTCGAGGGTGACGGTCTTGGCGAAGGGAGCCGCTTGGCGAAAACCGGCGCGTCTCGCTGTATCGAGCTCTCGTTTCAGGCGGGTGTTCTGCCTCTCAAGCCGTTCGATCCGCCGCTGCAGCCGTTCGCGCTCGCGCTCGCTCTCTTCGAGCTCGCGCTTCACGCGCTCGTGCTCCTCCGGCGTCGGCCGGGGGGCGTCCTCTTCGTGGCGCGTCGGGCGCATACCCGGTTTATCGGCACCTGTGCAATTCTGTGCACCCTCGACGTCAGCGACTGCCGCCTTCCACGTCTCGCCCCCCCGCTTCGGCGCTGGCCGCTCGTACCGACGCGGTAACCAATTACCTTCTTCTCAGCCCTCGACATCAACTCCGGGAACTGCGGGTTGCTTTGCCGATAGGATGGATGGAACATCCAGAGAACATCCGGTTTCCCGGGTTGGGTCCTCACGAGTTCCCTCTTTGCGTCGTATATGCTCGTCCAGGGAGCCCGAAAGTCGGCCCACTCATGTTCGAGTGTCGGAAAGACCCGGTGGAAGACGAGCCGGCGGTACGCGACGACATTCTGTGTGCCCATGAGCACTGCGAGTACCGGTTTGTGCCGTGAGAGCCACGCCCGGTGGAACTCGCCGCACTCCTCCAGGTAGTTGCGATATCGTTTGCGTTTGTAGATGCGTTCGTTCCCAGTCATGTCGTGACTGCTTGCGAGCGCCAGCACGGCGTTTGTCAAGTGGCACGAGCAGGGATCGACGCCGGCCTCTTCGATGAGGCACCGAAGATTGCACAGGGTTGCCTGAGTTCGCTTCTCGCCGCCGTCTTCCGTGACTTCTTCTTCCCAGTAGCTCTCGTTTCCGAAGTCCGTGCCGAAGAAGACGATACGTGCGGAACCCCCGGGGGAACAGCCATGGAAGTACCCGCCCGCCCCGGGGAAGAACCCCGGTCCGCGCTTCGGCTGGAAGAGTGTTCTTTCGTCAGCTCCTCGGCCCGTCGCTGAACCCGGCGCTCTATCGTGCCCATGGGAGTGAACCCGTGTCCGGAAGCCCTCATGTCCTGGATGACGAGACACACATCCCTGGCCGCATCGCTAGCGCTCCCTGCTTGGCCGGCGTAGATCCGGTCTCCCCACCCATCAGTCAACGTGAACACGGTCGACGGAAACGGATTTCGCCACGTCCGATCCGAGGGGTCAGCCGTCAGCATCACGTGAGCGTCCTCGAGGTATTGCGTCGGCCGGACGATCGGGCATCTCCACGCACTCGAAGAGCACCTCGCCCGCTTGCACTTTTTGCTTGACAGCTTTTCGGAGCCGGTCCGCATGATTTCCGGAACGCGACCAGGAATGCCCTTTGAACACCCTCAGTCGCCGCAGGCTGCACGACGGAGGCCCGGAGACCGAAATCTGCCGCACCGCGGGCCGTTCGGGCCGCTGTCGCGAGTACAAGCCGCTCAAAATCAACGGGTTACGATGGGGCATGCAACCTGAAACCACACTCGATGTCCCTGCGCCCCCGCTGCTTCCCGCAGGCGCCATCGTGCCCGAGAGCGACCCACCCGCACCGCGGCCCTGGTGCCCCGACGGTCCCCAGGCCGAGGTGGTCGCGCTCGGTGACCGCATCGCCGAGCTCTCCTCCCGCATTCAGGCCGCCACCTGGGAGCTGCTGAGCCTGATCCGACAGTTCGACGAGCGCTACGGCTGGGCTGGCTGCACGTCCTGCGCCGAATGGCTGGGCTGGCGCACGGGGCTCGCCCCGGGCGCGGCCCGCGAGCACGTGCGGGTGGCGCGCGCCCTCGCCGACCTGCCGAAGCTGAGCGATGCCATGCGGCGCGGCAAGGTCTCGTACTCGAAGATGCGCGCGGTCACGCGGGTGGCGACGCCGGAGACCGAGGACGACCTGCTGAACGTGGCGCTGTCGGGCACCGCCGCCCACGTCGAGAAGATCGTGCGGGGGTGGCGGCGGGTGGACCGCCTGGCGGAGCAGACCGAGGACCGGCGGCGGCACGAGACGCGGTCGTTGCGGACGTGGGTGGACGAGGACGGGATGGTGGTGGTGCGGGGCCGGCTGTCGCCGGAGGTGGGCGCGGTGGTGCGGCGGGCGCTGGAGGCGGCGTGCGACCAGGCCCGCGGCGCCGAGGCGACGGCGGCGGACGCGGACGGAGAGGCCGCCCGCGGCGCCGACGCGACGGCGGTGGACGCAGACGGAGAGGCCGCCCCCGGTGCCGAGCCGGAGATGTCGGAGCCGTCGCTGGCGCAGCGGCAGGCGGATGCGCTGGGGGTGATTGCGGAGTGCGCGCTGTCGGGCGGGCTCGACCGGGGGACGGCGGGAGACCGCTATCAGGTGGTGGTGCACGTGGACGCGGAGGCCCTGACCGAAGCGCCCGACGCTCCCGAAGCGCCCCACGTTCCCGCGGGAACGTCGACGACGGCCGCGTTGGGATCTGCGCCGCGCGACGGCGGGCACGCTTCCGAGGGCTCACCGCCGGCAGCGTCCGCATCGGAGCACGGCTACCGCGGCACGCTCGCTTCCGAGGGAACCTCCGCGGCGGGGTCCGGACCGCCAGGACACGACGACCCTTCCGACGTTCCCGCGGGAACGTCGGGGACCGCGTCCACCCCGGCCAGCCGCCGCCAGACGGTGCTGGACGAGGCGGGGGGCATCCACATCTCGGCGGAGACGGCGCGGCGAATCGCCTGCGACGCGGCGACGGTCGTGATGTAGCACGGCCCCGGCGGCGAGGTCCTCGATGTCGGCCGCCGCACGCGGACCATCTCGCCGGCCCTGCGCCGGGCCCTGCACGCCCGCGACCGTCAGTGCCGGTTTCCGGGGTGCCGGAACGTGACCGCGAGCGTCGGGATGCTCGTCCCATGGCAGCCCGGAGCCCCGGACGGGTCCGGGCGTTTCCCACGCCCGGGGAGGGGCGGCGAAGGGCGCGCCGCCCGCCCGAGGGCCCCCGCCCTGGCGGGGGGAACGCGGCCGTCACGTCGCTGTCACCTCTCGACGGGGTTCCCGTCCGCGTCGAGGAAGCGGATGGGGCCTAGATTCAGCTCGCGGATGCTCTCCTCGATGCGCCCTCGGTCGCCCACCACGACCCAGATCAGCCGGTCGGGCTGGAGCACGCGGTCGGCCTCGGCGCGGATCTCGTCGAGGGTCAGGGCGCGCACCGTGGCGGCGTAGGTTTCCCAGTAGTCGTCGGGCAGGCCGAAGCGGACCAGTTGGAGGATGTCGGCCATGACCGCGCCGTTGGTCTCCCAGCGGCCGGGCAGGGTCAGCGTGCGCTGGTCCTTGACGCGGGCGAGCTCTTCGGCGGTGGGCGGCCGGTCGCCGCCGGTGCGGATGGCGGCGATCTCCTTGTCGATCTCGGCCATGGAGTCGGCGGTGCGGTCGGTCTGAACGGGCGCGAAGACGAAGTAGGGCCGCTGGCCGGCGGCGGCCAAGAGCAGGCTCTGGGCGCCGTACGACCAGCCCTTGTCCTCGCGCAGGTTCATGTTGATCCGGGCGGTGAAGCCGCCGCCGAGGATGTTGTTCATGGTCTGGATCTGCAGGTCGCGGGGGTCGCCCCGGGGCGGGGCGACGTGGCCGGCGAAGATGATGGACTGCTCGGAGTCGGGGCGGTCGATGAGGTAGACGACGGTCTCGGCTTGGTGGTCGACCTCGCCGAGGTTCTTCACGGGCACTTCGCCCGGCTCCCAGTCGGCGAAACGGGCCTCGAGCGCGGGCTCGAGCTCGGCCAGAGTGACGTCGCCCACGACGATCAGGGTGGCGTTGTCGGGGCGGAACCAGGTGTCGTGGAACGTGCGGAGCCCGTCGAGGGTCAGCGCGTTCAGGGTCTCCTCCGTGCCGGAACCGCTCAGGGGCTGGCTGTAGGCGTGGCCCTGGCCGTAGAGGAGGCGGGGGAAGACGCGCATCGCCATCCCGACCGGCTGGACCCGCTCGCGGGCGATGGCCGCGAGCTGTTGGCGGCGTCGGCGGTCGAACTCTTCGGCCGGAAAGGCGGGGTCGAGAACGACGTCCGCGAACAGATCGAGGGAGGCGTCGAGGTTCTCCTTCAGGGTCGACATTCTGACCGTCGACAGGTCCAGGCTGGAACCGGCCGACAGGGTCGTGCCGAGGTCTTCGAGCGCCTCCGCGATCTCCAGGGCGGTGCGCGACGCGGTGCCCTCGTCGAGCATGTCCATGGCCATGCGGGCGGTGCCGGGCACCGCGAGCTGGTCCGACGCGAAGCCGGCGTCGAGCAGCAGGTTGAAGTCGACCACCGGGACGGCGTCGCGCCGGGCGAGGATGACCTCGAGCCCGTTGGACAGGCGCGTCGTCTCGCGGGCGGGGAACGAGGCGGCGGGGAAGTCGGTGACCTCGGGCGGCCCCGACGAGCGGTCGACGTCGCTCTCCCCCGCGGCGTAGTCGGGGAAGGGCCGCACCTCGACGGTGAGGGCCCCGCGGCTGACCCACTCGACGGCGGCGGCGCGGACGTCCGCCGGCGTGGCGTCGATGATGGTCTGCTGGGTCCGCAGGTGGCCGTCGGGGCTGCCGAGGTAGACCTCGCTCTGGGCCAGCACGTCCGACTTGCCGCCGAAGCCGCCGATACGCTCGACGCCGCGCACGAACGAGGCGCGCCGCCGGGTCTGCGCCCGCGCGAGCTCGGCCGCGGTCGGCCCCGATTCGAGGAACGCGCGGAGCTCCTCGTCGAGGACCGCCTCGACCGCCGCGAGGTCCTGCCCGGGCTGGGCCGTCGCCTGCAGGATGAACAGGCTGCCGAACTGCCGCGAGAGGGCGAACGCCGACACGTCGGTGGCGATCTGGTCCTCGTAGACGAGCCGCCGGTAGAGGCGCGAGCTGCGGCCGCCGGCGAGGACGTCGCCGGCCAGGGCGAGGTGGTCGAGGGCGGGGTCGCCGAGGGCGGCGACGTTCCACGCCTTGTAGACGCGGGCCTGCGGCACCCGGTCCTGCAGCACGATGCGGCTCTCCCCGGTGCGGCGGGCGAGGTCGACGTCGGGCTTGATGAGGGGCGGCCCCGAGGGGATGTGGCCGAAGTGGCGCTCGACCCGCGCGCGGACGTCCTCGGGATCGACGTCGCCGGCCACCACCAGCACCGCGTTGGCGGCGCCGTACCAGGTCTCGAACCACGTGCGGACGTCGTCGAGCGAGGCGGCGTTCAGGTCGTCCATCGAGCCGATGGTGGAGTGGTCGTAGGGGTGGCCGGTTGGGTAGGTGTTCTCGAAGATGGTCAGGAACACCTTGCCGTAGGGCTGGTTCTCGCCCTGGCGCTTCTCGTTCTGCACGACGCCGCGCTGCTCGTCGAGCCGGGCCTGGTCGACCGCCCCGAGCATGTGCCCCATGCGGTCGGACTCCATCCACAGGGCCATGTCGAGGGCGGTCGTAGGCACCACCTGGAAGTAGTTGGTGCGGTCCTGGTTGGTGGTGCCGTTCATGCCGGTCGCCCCCACGCGGTCGAACGGCTTGAAGTAGTCGTCGTTGTAGTGCTCGCTCCCGTTGAACATGAGGTGCTCGAACAGGTGGGCGAAGCCGGTCTTGCCGGGCTCCTCGTCGGCGGCGCCGACGTCGTACCAGACGTTGACGGCGACGATGGGCGCCTTGTGGTCCTCGTGCACGATCAGCCGCAGGCCGTTGTCGAGCACGTACTTCGTGTAGGGGATGTCGACGGGCTCCTGCGCGGCGGCCGGGACGGCGGCGAGCAGGCAGGCGACGAGGGCGGGTCGGTGCATGGATGTCTCCCGGTTGGCATCGAGTCGGGGTGATGACCATGTATTGGACGCCGATTCAGGCCGGCGGGTTCCGATCCGCGGCGGGCAGTCGCACCGGCTACCGCCGTAGCCGGTCGCGTCGGCCCCGCCCGCCGCGCTGCGCGCCGGTGCTCCTTGGTCGAGACGCCGTCCTCCGGCGTCGTCTCTGGGGGCCACGCCGCCACCGCGTCCCCCAAGCGGTTGGTGTCGCGGTCGGCGTCGCGTGCTTCCGACGCTTTGCTGCTGGCCGCCATATATTCACTGCACAGAAAATAATGCTGATTTTCGCCCCAAAGATCTGCTAGAATACCGATATTCGCTGTACAGCAGAGAACGGAATGCCATGCCTCCTCAAGCCGTTACGGAGAGAGACCTGCTCAACCAGTTCCTCGGGGCGCTGCAGGGGCTGCCCGACGTGCAAGCGGAACTGGGTTCGCCGCTACACTCCGGCGGCCCCGACCGTCGACATGATGCCCGGGTCGAGTTCCGCATGGGCGGACAGGCCGCCACGTTGCTGATAGAGGTGAAGAAGGCCCTCTATCCTCGCGATGCGCGGCAGGCCCTCTGGCAGTTCCAGGGATCCGCGAGAAGGTGGCCCCAATCGTCACGAGGACGGCAGACGGCGCTCTTCCTGGTTGCCCAATCGATTTCACCTGGAGCCAAGGACCTGTTGAGGGACGCGCGGGTCGGCTACTACGACAGCGGCGGCAGCCTGTTTCTCCCCGCGCAAAACGCCTACGTCTACGTGGACAAGCCGCCCCCGAAGACCTTGTCGAAGGCCATACGATCGCTGTTTTCGGGTCGTCGTGCGCAAGTGCTGCACGCGCTCTTGATGGGGTATGGCGAGTGGTGCCGAGTCAAGGATGTCGCGGAGCAGGCGCGGGTCTCGCCCGCGACCGCCTCGCAGGTGCTGACGGAATTGGAGAGGTTCGACTGGGTGGCGTCGCGTGGGCGGGGGCCAACCAAGGAACGCGATCTGAAGGAGCCTGGCGCTCTGCTCGATGAATGGGCCCGGCAACTGGCAGCGACACGGCCCTCTGCAATTCGGCGTTACTTCGTGCCCTCGGTGCGTGCAGAGGGGCTGGCCCGGCAGTTGGCCGACGTCTGTGCCACCCACAGGGTCGAATACGCGCTCACCCACGAGGCGGCGGGGCAACGGTACGCGCCCTTCTTGTCGACCGTCTCCCAGATACGTTGTCGGCTGATGGCCGGTGCGGCCGCTACCGAAGCTCTTGGCGCGCTCAATGCCCACACCGTCGACCGAGGCGCCAACCTTGCGGTCATCGAGGTTGAATCGCCCGGCGATCTGTTGTTTCGCAAGCTGGTGGATGGGACCTGGTTGGCGAGTCCCGTACAGGTCTACCTCGATCTCATGTGCGGTGAGGGCCGTGCCAGGGAAATGGCGCAGCACCTTCGCCAGGAACGGATCGGCTTCTGATGCCGAAACCCGCGACTCTGGACGGCTACACCGATCGGCACACGACCGATTGCGAGCGCGTTCTCGTGACGCTGCTGCGCGGGCTCGGCCCCTGGAAGGAATCGGTGTTTCTGATTGGCGGGTTGACGCCGAGATACCTGGTGCCGACCAGGCCACCGGCCGTGCCGGCGCATGCGGGGACGCTCGACGTCGATATCGTCGTCGACCTGCAGATCCTGGCTGATACGGAAGCCTACCACACGCTCGAGGAGAACCTGCGGAGGATGAGCTTCGAGCCCTTCAAGAACGACAGGAGGCAGCCGGCTTGGTGGCGGTGGCAGACCCGCACCGAACATGGCGCGCTGATGGTCCTGGAACTGCTCACCGACGCCCCCGAGATCGCCGGCGGCAGGGTTCGGCCGCTGGATGTGGACGGGGCGATCTCCGCGCTCAATATCCCGCACTCGTCCATGGTCTTTGACCTGCACCAGGTCAAGGAGATTCGAGCCGAACTCCTGGACGGTGCCGGCATCGCCGTCGAACGCGTCAAACACGCCAATCTCGTGAGTTTCACTTGCTTGAAGGCTTTCGCCTTCGATCAGCGTTTCGAGCGCAAGGACGCGCATGACCTCGTCTATTGCATCGAGCACTGGCCCGAGGGTCTTGACAGCGCCGCGCAGATGTTCCGCACCAGCCTGAAGGGCGACCACGGCATCGTGATCGAGGAGTCCTTGGGGATTCTCCGCCGTCGTTTCGCACGCGACGCTGGGGTTGAGGGCTACCGGAGGGACGGTCCCGTGGCGGTCGCGCGTTTCGAGCTGGGTGAAGATGACGAGGCAAGTCAGCGCGAAGCTCGGATACTGCGCCAACGCGAGGTCAGCGACGTGATTGAACGGCTCCTGGGTCGGCTCGGCCAAGCCTCTACCGAGGCCTCTACCGGTGGCTCGGCTACCAGGTGACAGACCGCATCAGCGAGGAATCGCGAGGCAGGCCGCGGCGTCGAGCCGGGCGACCGCCCGCCGGCCGGCGAGGTGGTAGCCGTGGCGAGTCTCGGTCCGGGCGCTATCACCGCGGGAAGCCCGGTGCGGTGCGGGGTTCCAAGGCCACGGCGGCGAGGAACCGGCCCGCAGCGGCGCGGAAGTCGTCGGTCCACTCGTGTCCGCCGTCGAACGCCAGCGATTCGACGGTCGCGCCGGCGCCGCGAAGGGCGGCCAGGTCCGTCTCCAGCTTCTCCGGCGTGTACCACGCGTCGGTCCGGCCCCGGCCGATGAGGATCGGGGGCCACGTGACAGCCGTGTCGCCGCGCAACTCGGGAGGGGAATCGGCGCCGAGGGCGATGATGCCGTGGCAGGCGTGGCCGCAACGCGCGGCGGCGCGGTAGGCCATCGCGACCCCCTGGGAGAAGCCGCAGCAGACGAGGGTGCCGGTGGTCTGATGGGCGGCCCGGACCTCGTCCATCACTGCCCGCACGTAGGCGACGTTGTCGGCGATGGCGAGCTCCCGGTCCTGGCGGGTCATCCAGCTTCCCACCACGTGGCGGGCGCCCTCGCTGTAGTGCCGGTGGAGCGCCTGCACCGCGACGCGGGTCCATCGCGCGCTGCCGGGAATCCGGTCGAGCTCGGCCAGATGCCGTTCGGCATGCTCGCCGTAGCCGTGGAAGCCGACCAGCAGCGGCGCGGGTCCCGGCCCGTCGGCCGGGGCGACGAGATACCGGCCGTGCGTGGTGGCCACGATGGTGTGGACGGCGTGGGCGGCGGGGGCCGGCGCCGGGGTCGGCGTTGCAGAGATCTCTTTCGTCATGACGGGCTCGAGCTGCCGATGCATGTTAGCAGTCCGCGTCCCCTTCGGTGGTGGGTCGGGTGAAGTTTGGCTGGCCGGTGGGTCGGCACCCGGCGGCGCTCACCGGCCCGGGTGGCTGGCGTCGGCGAAGCGCCCGCGTGGCTACGATACCCGGCGGCGCTCGACGGTTGGGCAGTCGACGCCTGCGGAGCCGTGCGACAGGCGATGCGTCCGTAGCGCCGCCGCCGGGTGGGAGCTGCCCGCGGGGCCCCCGGCCGGTCGATTTGGAGACCGGGCGCCCGATGCAGGCCCGTCCTCCCGGCCGGTTGGCCTGCGATAGAGTAGAGAAGGCCATGACGACCCTCTCGGTCAACGTCAACAAGATCGCGTGGCTGCGCAACTCGCGGGACGGCGACCGGCCCGACGTCCTCGCGGCGGCGCGGACGGCCATCGGCGCCGGCGCGCACGGGGTCACCGTGCACCCGCGCCCCGACCAGCGGCACATCCGGCCCGCCGACGTCGAAGCCCTCGCCGATCTGCTGGCCCGCGAGCATCCGCGGGTCGAGTTCAACATCGAGGGCAATCCTGCCGCGGGCCCGCGCGGCAACGGCTATCCGGGGTTCGACCGCCTCATCGAGACCGCGCGCCCCCACCAGGCGACGCTGGTGCCGGACGCCGACGCGCAGCTCACCTCGGACCACGGCTGGGACCTCTCCGACCCGGACCGCGCGCGGCGCGTGGCCGAGAGCGTCGCGCGCTACCAGGGGTGGGGCGCGCGCGTCAGCCTCTTCATGGATCCGGTCGAGGCGCAGATGGACGGCGCGAAGGCGTGCGGCGCGGACCGGATCGAGCTCTACACGGGGCCCTACGCGGGTCTCGTCGAGCAGCGCGGGCCCGAGCATCCGGAGACCCGCGCGAGCCTCGACGCCTATGCGCGCGCGGCGCGGCACGCCGCTACGCTGGGCCTCGGCGTCAACGCCGGGCACGACCTGAACCTCGACAATCTCGCGGCGTTCGTCGCCATCGGCGGCATCGCCGAGGTCTCCATCGGCCACGCCCTCATCGCCGACGCGCTCGACTTCGGTCTCTCCACGGCAGTGCGCAAGTACCTCGACGCCATCGCCGGCGCGACGTGAACGCGCAGGGTCCTGCCCCCGCTTGAACGCGGCGAGCTCGTCCGCCTCGACGCCATCGCCAGCGCGGCGTGAACGCGCAGGGTGGCTGGAACGTCTGCCGATGCGCATCGTGAGCTGGAACGTCAACGGGTTGCGCGCCTGCGCGCGGAAGGGATTCCTCGACTTCCTGGAGACGTCGCGCGCCGACGTCGTCGGCATCCAGGAGGTGCGCGCGTTCGAGCACCAGCTCGACGCCGGCGTGCGCGCGCCGGCGGGCTGGCACGCGGCGTTCGCGCCGGCGGAGCGGGCCGGCTACAGCGGCGTCGCCATCTACTCGCGGAAGCGGCCGGCACGGGTGGAGACCGCCCTCGGCGAGCCGCGCTTCGACGCGGAGGGCCGCCTCGTCATCGCGTGGTTCGGGCGGCTGGCGGTGGCGTCCGTCTACTTCCCCAAGGGCAGCGGCCGCGACCGGGACAACAGCCGCGTGCCGTACAAGCTCGACTTCTACGCCGCCGTCTTCGAGCGTCTCGACGCGATTCGCCGCGCCGGCCCCGTCGTCGTGGTCGGCGACTACAACACCGCGCACGAGCCCATCGACCTCGCACGGCCCGCGTCGAACACGCGCACCAGCGGCTTCCTGCCCGAGGAACGGGCCGAGCTGACGCGCTGGCTCGACGCGGGGTGGGTCGACACGTTCCGCGCCCGCCATCCCGGCGCGCCGGGGCACTACACGTGGTGGCGCCAGTGGGGCGGGGCGCGCGAGCGGAACGTCGGCTGGCGCATCGACTACGTGCTCGCCTCGCCGGACGCGGCGGCCAGGGTGAGGGACGCGTTCATCTGGCCGGAGGTGACGGGCTCCGACCACTGCCCCGTGGGCGTCGACCTGGGGCCGCAACGGCGAAAGCGGAAGCACTGAGCCCGACGGGGCGTCACGCCTCGGGGCCGCCGCCCTCGGGCTCGCGGGGACCCGATCCGGGGCGTCGGCGCCGGCGGCGCCTGCGTCGGCGCCGGCGCGGTCGTTCGGTGTCGTCGGAGGCCGCGCCCTCGGCGTCGGCGCGCCAGCGTTCGACGATCTCCGGCGTCCGTCCGTGAATGGTCATCCACGTGAGGGCGGACTCGAACGCGGCCCGGTGCATCAGCCCGCGCCGGGCCCGCGGCGACAGACGCTCGTCGGCGAGGCGTCGCTGCAGGTCGAGCACCTGGCGAAGCTGCTCGAGGTCCCGCCTGGCTATCGGCAGGGCGCCGAGGGTGACCTCGGGAGGACGCTGGGAGCGGCCGTCGGGGCCGCGCCGGCGGCGCGGCGGCTCGACGGCGGCGAAGGGGGACACGAGGCTCCCGAGCAGCAGGGCGTTGCGCAGCGTGGGCGGGGCGTCGTCGAACCCGCATCGATAGCGGTCGAGCGCGCCCAGCGAGCGCCACAGGGCGTCGGAGCGCGCCTTGTCGAGCTCGGGTGCGAAGTGCTTCAGCAGGCCGGTCGAGCCGAGGTCCCGGACGATGCGTTCGCAGGCGCCGCTGCGCGCAATCTTGTAGAGCTCTTCGAGCAGCCGCGCCGGCGAGGCGTGGACGATCTCGCCGCGGTGACGCCGGATGGCGGCGGTGACGGCGGGGTCGATGGACAGGTCGAGTCGGGCCGCGAGAACCACCGCCCGGAGCATGCGCACGGGGTCCTCGACGAACCGTTCGTTCGGGTCGCCGATGCTGCGGAGGGTGCGGCTGCGGATGTCGCGCATGCCGTCGACGTAGTCGAGGATCGCGCGGCTCGACGCGTCGTAGAAGAGCCCGTTGACGGTGAAGTCGCGGCGGAAGGCGTCCTCCTCGGCGGTGCCGAAGGTGTTGTCGCCGCGGATGAGCCGCCGCGGGCGGACGCCCCTCGCCTCGGCCTCCCGGCGGGCGCGCTCGCGCGCCTCCTCCCGCGCCTTCCGCTCGGTGTCGGTCTCTGGAGGCACCTGCTTGCGGAAGGTCGCGACCTCGATGGTCTTGTCGCCGAACCTGACGTGGGCCAGGCGGAAGCGCCGGCCGATGATCCAGCAGTTGCGGAAGAGCGCCTTGATCTGCTGCGGGTGCGCCGAGGTGCCGAGGTCGAAGTCCTTGGGGCGCCGCTCGAGCAGCAGGTCGCGCACCCCGCCGCCGACGAGGTAGGTCTCGTGGTCGTGCTGCTGCAGGCGGGAGATGACCTTGAGGGCGTCGCCGTCGATCTGCCGCCGCGAGAGGATGTGTTCCGACCGCGGGATGCTCGTCGGCGCCGCCATCGGGGGGCCATTATACCGCCGCGCCGGCCCTAGCCCTTGGCGGCCATCCAGTTCTCGCCGATGCCCACGTCGACGGTCAGGGGCACGCGCAGCTCCGCGGCGCCGGACATGGTGTCGCGCACCAGCGCCGCCGCGGCTTCCGCCTCCCCGTGCGGCGCCTCCAGCACCAGCTCGTCGTGGACGGTGAGAATCATCGAGACGGTGTCGGGCAGCTCGCCCGACAGGGTGATCATCGCGCGCTTGAGGATGTCGGCGGCGGTGCCCTGGATGGGCATGTTCACGGTGGCCCGCTCCGCCGCGGCCCGGACCTGGCCGTTGCGGCTGCGCAGCTCCGGCACCAGGCGCCGGCGCCCGTAGAGGGTGCGGACCTCGCCGCTCTCGCGCGCCTCCTCGATCACGCCGTCGAGGAACCCCTTCACCGCGGGGTAGCCGTCGAAATACGCGTCGATGAACGCCTGGGCGAGGGTGGGGGTGACCCCGATGTCGCGGGCGAGGGTGAACGCGGTCTTTCCGTAGAGCAGGGCATAGTTGATGATCTTGGCGCGCCGCCGGAGCTCGTGGGGGTCGAGGCCGCTGTCGGCCCCGAACACCGCGTGGGCGGTCCGGTCGTGGATGTCGTCGCCGCGGACGAACGCCTCGGTCAGGGCTGCGTCCTCCGACAGGTGGGCTAGCACGCGCAGCTCGATCTGCGAGTAGTCGGCCGAGATCAGGGCGCAGCCTTCGCGGGCCGTGAACGCCCGCCGGATCTCGCGGCCGAGGGGGGTGCGGATGGGGATGTTCTGCAGGTTCGGGTCGCTGCTGCTGAGCCGGCCGGTGGCGGCGACGGCCTGGTTGAACGAGGTGTGCACCCGGCCCGTGTCCGGCCGCGCCAACTGGGGCAGGGCCTCGACGTAGGTGCCCTTCAGCTTCTGGATCGTCCGCCACTCGAGCACCAGTCGCGGCAGCTCGTGCTGCAGGGCCAACTCTTCCAGCACCTCGACCGAGGTCGAGGCGGCCTTCGTCTTGCCGGTCTTCTTGCGGGTCGGCAGGGCCAGCTTCTCGAACAGGATGACCGAGAGCTGCTTCGGCGAGTTGACGTTGAACGCCTCGCCGGCGAGGGCGAAGATGCGCGACTGCAGCTCGTCGAGCCGGGCCTGCATGGTCCGCGACTGCTCGGCGAGGGCGGCCGTGGCCACCCGGACGCCGGCCCGCTCGATGCCGTCGAGCACCGGAATCAGCGGGTGCTCCAGCTCGCGGTACAGGGCCAGGAGCCGTTCGCGCTCCAGCGCCTCGGTCAGGGGCGCGGCCGCCTGCAGGGGCAGGTCGGCGCGCTCGCAGGCGTAGGCGAGGACCGTCTCCGGGGGAATGCGGTCGAAGTCGGGCGCCTTCACGCCCTTGCCCCGCACCGCCTCGGCCGTCACCACCTGGTATCCGGTGTGCTCCAGCGCCACCGTCTCGAGGGTGGGGGCGGCCCGGGCCGAGTCGAGCAGGTAGCTCGCGATCATCGTGTCGAGCTCGAGGCCCCCGAGGCGGATCCCGTGCTCGGCGAGCCACCGCATCGACCGCTTCAGGTCGTGCCCGACGACGCGGACCCCCGGGTCCTCGAGAACCGGCCCGAGGGCGGTGAGGACGGCGTCGGCGTCGAGGCTGCCCGACAGGTCGAGCCCGCCGCCGGCGACGGGGACGTACCGGGCCGACCGCGCACCGGTCGAGAACGCGAGCCCGACGAGCCCCTCGCGCGAGGGCGGCCCCGCGACGGTCAGGACGTGCAGGCCGCACCGGCCGGCCTCGCGGAGGGCCGCCGCGAGCTCCTCGAGGCCCGCCTCGGTGGAGACCGTCCGGTAGTCGGTCTCGACCGTCCCCGCCGTCGGCGCGAACTCGTTGAGCAGCGACTTGAACCCCAGCGCCGAGAACAGGGCGAAGCACCGCTCCCGGTCCGGGCCCTCGTAGCGATATTCGGCCGGGTCCGCGTCCACCGGCACGTCGACGCGGATGCGCACGAGCTCGCGGCTGCGGCGCGCGTCCTCGGCGTGCTCGATCAGGGCCGTCCGCAGCTTCTTCTTCGACAGCCCGGGCGCCTCCTCCAGCAGGCGGTCGAGGGTGCCGAACTCGGTGACGAGGCTCCGCGCGCTCTTCTCGCCGACGCCGGGGACGCCCTTGACGTTGTCGCTGGCGTCTCCCATCAGGGCGAGGACGTCGACGACCTGGTCGGGCCGCACCCCGAACTTCTCCTGCACCCCCGCGGCATCGAACCACGCGCCCTCGTCCCGCGGGTTGAAGACGCGGACGCGGTCGTCGACGAGCTGAAAGAAGTCCTTGTCGCCGGTGACGATGGCGACGTCGAGCCCCGCCTCGACCGCCCGCGCCGCGAGGGAGCCGATGACGTCGTCGGCCTCGAAGCCCTCGCGGGTGACGATGGGGACGCCGAGGGCCGCGCACGCCTCGTGCACCCGGGGGACCTGCTCCACGAGGTCGTCGGGCATCGGGCGCCGGTTGGCCTTGTAGTCGGCCGCGAGCTCGTGGCGGAAGGTCGGTCCCTTGAGGTCGAACGCGGCCGCGATGAGCTCGGGGGCCTGCTCGGCCATCAGCTTGCGCAGCATCGTGATGAAGCCGAACACGGCGTTGGTCGAGCGTCCGTCGGGTCCCGTCAACCCCCGGATCGCGTGGTAGGCGCGGTACATCTGCGAGTTGCCGTCGACGAGGAAGAGGCGGGGCCGGGTGGACATGAGGTCAGGGTACCGCGAGGTTGCCGTCGACGAGGAAGAGGCGGGGCCGGGAGGGCATCGGGTCAGGGCGCCGCGAGGTTGCCGTCGACGACGAGGACGCAGGGCCGGGCGGGCATGCGGTCAGGGCGCCGCGAGGTAGCCGCGCCGGGCCCGGACCCGGTAGTCGGGGTTGCGCACCTCGACCCGGATGCTGTGCCAGCGGCCGTCGCCGGCATGCAGGGCGGGGTACGCGAGCTGGTACTGGCGGCTCAGCTCGCGGGCGATCCCGGCCGTGGCGGGGTCGAGGTCGTCGGTGTCGCGGACGATCTCGGTCCTGCCCCCGCTGTCGTCGGTCAGGTCGCGGAGCGCGCCGACGTTCACCCGTTCCTCCTGCAGTCTCTGGAACGGGTTGCCCCGCGTCGGTCCGCGCCCGCGGCCCGGGATCGGAAGCGGCGCTCCCGGCAGCCCCGGCCGCAGCGCCCCCCCGAAGATCCCGAGGCGCCGCCGTGCGCGGGCGTCGATGCCGATCGCGTACACCAGCGCCTCGGTCTCCCGGATGAGCGCCCGCAGGTCCCGGTCGTCGGTCTCGCTGTTGGTGTCGTTGCCGTCCGAGATGATGAGCAGCGCCTTCTTGCGGTGGCGGCCCTCCCCGACCCGCGGCACCGACTCGGCCACCGCGTCGTAGAGGGCGGTGCCGCCGCGGGGCCGGATGTCGCGGATGGCGCGGCTGAGGCGGTCCGGGCTGGTGGTCCAGTCCTGCAGGAGCGCCGGCGTGTAGTCGAACCGGTAGAGGAAGAACTCGTCGTCGGGGCCGAGCAGGTCGTAGAGGAAGCGGTCGAGGGCGTGGCGGGCCGCCTCCATCTTGCGGCCGTCCATGCTGCCGCTCGTGTCGAGGGCGATGCCCAGGCTGACCGGCACGCGCTCGTTGTCGAACTGGGTGATCTCGACCGGCTCGCCGTCCTCGTAGACGAGGAAGTCGTCCCGGGTCAGCCCGTCGACGAAGCGGCCCCGGGCGTCGGTGACCGTCGCGCTCACGTTGATCAGTTGGATGCCGGTGCGAAAGACGCCGTCCGGGTCGTCGGGGCGACGGTCCTGCGCGGCGGGCCGCTCGGCCTGCGGGGCCGCCTCGGGGCCCCCCGCGGCCCCACCGGCGCCGCCCGCCGTGCCGGGTCCGAGAGCCAGGGCGAGCGCCGTCGCGAGCAGCCGACGCGGGGTCCTGGTCATCGCGGGCTCCTGGTCAGGGTCGGCGTCCCGCCGCCGCCGGGGGCGCGGCATCCGATCCGCGCCGGTCGACATGCGGCAGTCCGGACTGGTCCTCCATGAAGCTTACCCGATATCGGCTGATCAGATCGGCGTCGGGGAGCGAGATGTCGAACGCGGTCTCCTCGCCCGGCGGCAGCGCCTCGATCGGCAGGGGGGTCTGGCCGGTGCCGACTATCGCGCCGGTCCGGTCGAACGCGGTCGCGGAGATGCTCAGCCTCGTCCGCTCCCTGCCGTCCGGGGGATTGCGCAGGGAGCCGCTGACGGCCAGGTAGTCTCCCTGCCGGCGGTGGTCGAGCGAGAGCAGCTCGACCGGCGCCGCCGCGCCGTCGCCGGGCCGCGGGGTGCGTTCGGCGAGGGTCGCGACGGCGACCAGGACGGTGGCGACGGCGACGGCGCCGTGGCGCCAGCGCGCCCGCGCCGACGGCATCGGTGCGAGCACCGCGCGCCGCAGGTACGAGAGGTACCGGGGCGGGGCGCCGCGGGGAGCGTCCCCTCCCTCGGCGTCGCCCGCCGCAGGCTCGGCGCGGCTCCCGGCGGGCGGCGCGCCGCCCGCCGGGTCGGGCCGCCCCCAGTCCGGCGCGCCGAACGGCAGGCGCGGCTCCAGGTGCGCTCCCCCGCGCGCGGGCGATCCTCCGGCCGTCGCCGCCGGCGACGTCATCGACCCGGCGTGCTCGGGCGGCTCCGTCGGTCGGCCGCGGAGGACCGGCAGCGCCGCGAGCTCCGCCATCAGCGTGGCGACCCTGGAGTCGGAACGCCGCCGCTCGGCCCGGACGCGCTGCCACGAGACGATGGCCATCGCCCACGCCAACAGCAGCGAAACGATCGCGACGACGGCCAGCGTAGCGTCCATGATGCTCTCGGATTTCCCCGGCGGCGCCCGTGTCCGGGCCGCGTCCTCGTACCCTTCGTCGGTCGCGTCGACGCCGTGCTGTCTTCCCGGCGGCGCCCGTGTCCGGGCCGCGTCCTCGTACCCTTCGTCGGTCGCGTCGACGCCGGGCCGTCTTCCCGGCGGCGCCCGTGTCCGGGCCGCGTCCTCGTACCCTTCGTCGGTCGCGTCGACGCCGTGCTGTAGGGGGAGCCCGCGGATCGGGGCCGGCACGCCGGCGGTGTCGGACGGCGGCGCGCGTCAGCCCGGAGAGCGTCGCCTGCGGCTCCGCTGGACGCCCAACCAACCCTGCCAGAAGTCTGCACCGTTCTGCGGCGTAGCACTACGGTGCGGGATCCGGCTTCATGCCCTCGGTGAACAGCAGCCCCTGCCGCTCGGCGAGGGTGCGCACCGGCTTGAAGCCCTCGGCGCGGAGGGCGGCCTCGGCTCCCCCCTGCGAGCGATAGTGGGGGTCGAGGGCGCGCCCGGAGAAGAGCGCCCCCAGCCCCCCGCGCGGCGCCGACTCGATGATCAGGCAGCGGCCGCCGACGCGGAGCACCTGGCGGGCCCCCTGCAGGGTCCCCACGCGCTCGTGGGGGCGCATCGCGCCGATCAGGGCGGGTATGACCACCACGTCGAACCACCCCTGCGCGAACGGCGGCGTCCGCAGCGGGGCCACCTTCACGTCGACCAGCACCCCCCGCGACTGGGCCGCGCGGCTGATCGGCGCCGCCCCGCCGTCGTCCGGGACGAGGGCCGACGCCTGTCCGCTGATGCCGACCCTGGCGGCGAGCATCGCGATAAGGCGCGGGTCGCCGCTTCCGATCTGCAGCACCTTGTCGCCGAGCCGCAGCCCGGCCATCGAGACCCGGAGGTCGGTTTCGCCCTTCAGCTTCTTGAGAATCGGCATGTCATCCGAGATGAAATAGCGATGGAGCCGGCTCGGCGGCGGCCGGCGCCACGCGGCCTGGCAGCCCGAAACCGCGCCCAATGAGCCCCAAACCGCCATGATATAGTGGCCGGTCGTGAAACGCCCAGTCGAAATCGCGTCCGCTCACGGCAAGCTCGGCGTTCTTCTCGTCGGAATGGGGGCCGTCAGCACCACGTTCATCGCCGGCACCCTGCTCATCCGGAAAGGACTGGCCCCCTCCATCGGCTCGCTCGCCGAGCGCGGAACGGTGCGGCTGGGCAAGCGCAACGAGGGCCGCTCGCCGCTCATCAAGGACTTCGTGCCGCTCGCGTCCCTCGACGACCTCGTCTTCGGCTGCTGGGACATCTTCGAGGACAACGGGTTCGAGGCGGCCGCCACCGCGGGCGTCATCGAGTCGTCGCTGCTCGAGCGGGTGCGCCCCGAGCTCGAGGCGATACGACCGTGGCCCGCGGTGTTCGATCAGCGCTACGTCAAGCGGCTGATGGGCACCAACGTCAAGACCGGCGCGACCAAGCGGGACCTCGCCGAGCAGGTGCGCGCCGACATCCGCGCGTTCAGGGAGGAGCACGGTCTCGCGCGCCTCGTGATGATCTGGTGCGGGAGCACCGAGATCTTCATGACCCCGGCCCCCGAGCACGAGTCCGGCGCGGCCTTCGAGGCGGCGATGGACGCGAACGCCGACAGCATCTCGTCGAGCATGATCTACGCCTACGCGGCGTTGAAGGAGGGGATTCCCTACGCCAACGCGGCGCCGAACCTGAGCGCCGACATTCCCGCCCTCGACCGGCTCGCCCTCGACAACGGATCGCCGGTCGCCGGAAAGGACCTGAAGACCGGCCAGACCCTGATCAAGACCATCGTCGCCCCCGGCCTCAAGGCGCGGCTCATCGGCGTGTCCGGCTGGTACTCGACCAACATCCTCGGCAACCGCGACGGCGAGGTCCTCGACGATCCCGAGTCGTTCAAGACCAAGGAAGAGAGCAAGAAGTCGGTCCTCGACTACATCCTGCAGCCGGAGCTCTATCCCGACCTGTACGACGACCTGTGCCACGTCGTGCGCATCAACTACTACCCGCCGCGGGGAGACAACAAGGAAGGCTGGGACAACATCGACCTCGTGGGCTGGCTCGGCTATCCGATGCAGCTCAAGATCAACTTCCTGTGCCGCGACAGCATTCTCGCCGCCCCCATCGTGCTCGACCTGGTGCTCTTTCTCGATCTGGCGAAGCGCGCGGGCATGAGCGGCGTTCAGGAATGGCTGTCGTTCTACTTCAAGAGCCCCGTGCACGCGCCGGGGCTCTATCCCGAGCACGACCTCTTCATCCAGTTGATGAAGCTCAAGAACACCCTGCGCTGGCTGCGGGGCGAGGACCTCATCACCCATCTGGGTCTGGAGTACTACGACTGAGGGTCCACGGTTTCACGACACCGGGAGCCTGCGCCGGGGAACGGCCCGGACTCCTGGAGGGTTGACCGGGCTGGCGCGCTCCGGCGCCGCGGGATGTCACGCATGAATCAGAGTCAGCTTCAGGCGGTGATCTTCGGCGGTTTGTTCATAGGCGTCCTGTCGGCGTTGCCGGTCGTCTCGCTCGGCAACTGTGCGTGCTGCCTCTGGATCGTCGGGGGCGGCATGCTGACGGCCTGGCTGCTCCAGCGGGACCGGGCCGAGCCCCTCGCGCTCGGCGAGGGGGCCGTGAGCGGGTTGCTGGCCGGCGTGGTGGGCTCGTTCGTCTACGTGGCGGTGTCGATACCCATCAGCATCGTGACCGCTCCGTTTCAGCGACGCATGATGGAGTTCGTGATGGACTCGCAGAGCGACGTGCCTCCCGAGGTCAGGGAGATGCTCGAGAGCTTCGGCACCGAAGGCATGATCGCCAGCATCGCGATCGGCTTCGTCTCCATGCTGATAGCCGGCATCGTCTTCGCCACGCTGGGCGGCATGCTCGGCGCGCTGCTCTTCCGGCCGGCGCCGCCTCACATGCCCCCGGCGCCGCCTCACATGCCCCCGGCGCCGTCTCGGACGCCGCCGTCGCCGCCGATGCCCCCGTCGCCGCCGGACGCTGGGCCTCCGCTGCCTCCCGCGCCCGCACCGCCGCAGGCCCAGGCGCCTCCGCCGCCCCCGTCATCTCCTGAAGCGCCCCCGGCGGCGGCGCCGTCGCCCCCGCCGCCTCGCGACCCGGAAGCCTGACGCCGCGCGGCCCTGCGGGAGTCCGCGCCGTTCCCTCGGCGCAGACTCCCGCGCCGGGGCGGGCCGTGGTTTCGTGGGCGCGGGGTCCGGGACGGGCAAGGGGGGGTCAGATCCCGTCCTCGCGGTGCTCGCCGAAGACGGCGCGGAGGGTGTCGGCGACCTCGCCCACCGTGGCCCGGGCCTCGACCGCGGCGACGATGGGGGGCACGAGGTTGCCGCCGCCGCGGGCCGTCGCGGCCACCGCGTCGAGGGCGGCGCGCCACGCCACCGGGTCGCGGGACGCCCGCACCCGGGCCACCCGCTCGCGCTGCCCGGTCTCGACGGCGGGATCGATGCGCAGGATGTCGATGCTCACGCCGTCGTCGTCGTCGTAGCGGTTCACCCCGACCACCGTGCGCTCGCCGCTGTCGACCGCCTGCTGGTCCCGGTACGCCGACTCCTGAATCTGCCGCTGAATCTCGCCCCGCTCGATTGCGGCTAGCGTTCCCCCCTCGGCGTCGATGCGCTCGAGAATCGCCCGCGCCTCCCGCTCGATGGCGTCGGTCAGGGCCTCGACGACGTGGGATCCGGCGACCGGGTCGACGGTGTTGACCACGCCGGTCTCGGCCGCGATGACCTGCTGCGTGCGGAGGGCGATGTGGGCCGAGGTCCGGGTGGGCAGGGCGAGGGCCTCGTCGCGCCCGTTGCAGTGCAGCGACTGGGTGCCCCCGAGGACCGCGGCCATCGCCTGCAGGGCGACGCGCACGATGTTGTTGTCGGGCTGCTGCGCCGTCAGGGTGCTGCCCGCGGTCTGCGTGTGGAAGCGCATCTGCTGCGCCCGCGGCTCGGCGGCGCCGAAGCGGTCGCGCATGAGGCGGGCCCAGAGGCGCCGGGCCGCCCTGAACTTGGCGATCTCCTCGAGGAAGTCGTTGTGGGCGGCGAAGAAGAACGACAGCCGGCGCCCGAACGTGTCGACGTCGAGGCCGGCGGCGACCGCCGCCTCGACGTAGGCCACGGCGTGGGCGCAGGTGAAGGCGACCTCCTGGACCGCCGTCGCCCCCGCCTCGCGGATGTGGTAGCCGCTGATCGAGATGGGGTGCCAGTTGGGCAGCTCCTCGCCGCAGTACTCGACGACGTCGGTGACGATGCGCAGCGACGCCCGCGGCGGAAAGATGTAGGTCCCGCGGGCGACGTACTCCTTGAGGATGTCGTTCTGCACCGTGCCCGCGACGGCCCGCGGCTCCACCCCCTGCCGCCGCGCGGTGGCGACGTACAGCGCGAGGAGGATGATGGCGGTCGCGTTGATCGTCATCGAGGTGGAGACCCGGTCGAGGGGGATGCCGTCGAAGAGGACGCTCATGTCCTCGATCGAGTCGATGGCCACCCCCACCCGGCCCACCTCGCCCCGCGCGAGGGCGTGGTCCGAGTCGTAGCCGATCTGGGTCGGCAGGTCGAACGCGACGCTCAGCCCGCTGCCCCCCTGCTCGAGCAGGTAGCGGTAGCGCCGGTTCGACTCCGCCGCGGTGCCGAACCCGGCGTACTGCCGCATCGACCACAGCCGGCCGCGGTACATCGTCGGATGGATGCCGCGCGTGAACGGAAACGCGCCGGGCGCTCCCAGGGCGTCCTCGGCGGCCCGGTCGGGCGGGGTGGCCGGAGCGGCGGCTTCTGGAGGCATGGTGCGATTCTAGCAGCGCCCCCCGTCGCGCCGCGCTATTCGATCCAGCCGCGCAGGTCGCGCCCGGTCATCTCCGGCGGCGGTGGTATGCCCAGGATGCCGAGCATGGTCGGGGCGACGTCGCGCAGCGCGCCGTCGCGGAGCGGCATCCCCGCGTCGACGTCCGGGCCCGCGAGCACCACGGGGACGGGATTGGTGGTGTGCGCGGTGTGCGGCCCGTTGCGCTCGGCGTCCCACATCTGCTCGGCGTTGCCGTGGTCGGCGGTGATGATGACGGTGGCCCCGGCCGCCCGGGCCGCGGCGAGGATGCGGGCCAGACAGCCGTCGAGCGTCTCGACCGCGGCCACCGTCGCGTCGAGCCGGCCGGTGTGGCCGACCATGTCGGCGTTGGCGAAGTTGCAGACGACGACGTCGTGCCGCCGGGCGGCGAGGTCCGCGACGAGGTGGTCGGTGATGCCGGCCGCGCTCATCGCCGGCTGGAGGTCGTAGGTGGGGACGGACGGAGACGGGACGAGGATACGGTCCTCGCCGGGCGGCGGCTGCTCGTCGCCGCAGTTGAAGAAGTAGGTCACGTGGGCGTACTTCTCCGTCTCGGCGAGCCGCAGGCTGGTCAAGCCGTGCGCGGCGAGCACCTCGGCGAGGTGGCCCGAGAAGGTCTGGGGCGGAAAGACCACGGGCAGGCCGAACGTGGCGTCGTACTGCGTCAGGGTCAGCACCCGCAGGGCCGGCGGCGACTTCCGCTCGAAGCCGTCGAAGTCGGCGAAGGCCAGGGCCCGGGTGAGCTGCCGGGCGCGGTCGGCCCGGAAGTTGAAGAAGACGACCGCGTCGTCGTCGCGCAGCCGCCCCACCGGCCGATCATCGGCGTCGGTGATGACGCTCGGTTCGATGAACTCGTCGGTGACGCCGCGCGCGTAGGCGCGTTCGACGAGGGCCACGGGGTCGGCGCCGGGGTGGCCGAGGCCGCGGGCCATCGCCTCGTAGGCGAGCCGCGTGCGGTCCCACCGGTGGTCGCGGTCCATGGCGTAGTAGCGGCCGCTCACCGTCGCGACCTGCCCCACGCCGGCGTCGGCGAAGCAGCGCCGGAGCGCGGCCAGGTACTCCACGCCCCCGTTCGGCGCCGTGTCCCGGCCGTCGGTGACGGCATGCACCAGCACCCGCGACAGGCCCCGCCGCGCCGCCAGCCGCACCAGGGCGTGGAGGTGCCGCTGGTGCGAGTGCACGCCGCCGTCCGAGAGCAGGCCGACGAGGTGCAGCGCGCGGTCGCCACGGGTGCAGGAATCGAGCAGGCTGTTCAGGGCGGCGTTGCCGGCCAGCTCGCCCCGCGCGATGGCCTGGTCGATGCGGGTCAGGTCCTGGAACACGATTCGTCCCGCGCCGAGGTTCATGTGCCCGACCTCGGAGTTGCCCATCTGGCCGGGCGGCAGCCCCACCGCCTCGCCGCAGGTGGTCAGCCGGCTGGACGGATACCGGTCGCGGAGCTCGCGGTAGACCGGCGTTCTCGCCTGGCGGATGGCGTTGCCGCCCGGCTCGGGGCTTTCGCCCCAGCCGTCGAGAACGACGAGCACCAGCGGGGGACGGCGCGGTGGGGGCATCGGCAGGGGTCCTCGGGGGACGGTCGGGACCGCGCATGCTACCACGGCCGATCCGCCCGGCCTTGTGCGGGGCGCCCGCCTGTGATTGACTATCCCTTCGGGCCCCGATCCGGATCGGGCCGTGGTTTCGCCGCGCGGCGGCGGCTCCGGGCCGGCCGCGCCCGGCGCGACGATGCGCGACGGGCGTCGATCGGGGAAGCTTGGGGTGAGGCAGGTGGCCATCCGCTGGGTGTCGGCGGCGTGTCTGATGGCGGCGGGGCTCGCGGCGGGGCCGCGCCCGGCGGAGGGGGCTCAGCCCCTCGACGCCGGCGTGCAGGAGCGCGAGATCGTGTCGCTCGCCAACGTGGTGGGCGCGGCCCTGCGGGGAGAGATCGTCCCCGCGGAGGAGCCGTTCGGCTGGACGAACGACTTCCTGAAGAGCAGCGAGCAGACCACGTTCGTGCCGTTCACGCTGTCCATCGACGAGTCGAAGCTGACGACTTCCGCCGTCGCGATGTACCTGTTCGTGGTGCCGCGCGGGGCCCGGGCCGGTTCCGCGGCGGCCGCGTTCGAGGACGGATACCACGTCCTGCTCGGCACGCCGACCGAGGACGGTGCGCCTTCTTCCGGGGCGGCTTCCTCCTCTACCGACACCGACTCCGCCGAGGCGGGACCGCGGTTCTACCGGATTCGCCGCGGCTTCTGGGTTCCCGCCGGCGACTACGACGTCTACGTGGCCCTGAGCGAGAGCGAGGTCGAGCCCGGGGCCACGCCGGCGACGATGATGCTCCGGAGGGCGCTCTCGGTCCCCGACCTGTGGACCGGCGGGTTCGCGACGAGCAGCGTCATCCTCGCCGAGAGCATCGAGTCGTTGAACGCGCCGCCGCCTCCCGATCAGCTTCCGGCCAACCCCTACACCCTCGGCACGATGCGCATCGTGCCGAAATCGACCCCCGTGTACTCCACCAGCGACGAGCTGTCCATGATGTTTCTGGTGTACAACGCGGGCGTCACGGCGGCCGGGATGCCGGACGTGGTCGTGGAGTACGCGTTCAACGTGGTGGGCGAGTCCGGGGAGGAGTTCTTCAACCGCACCAGCCCCCAGATGTTCAACGAACGGACGCTGCCGCAGGGGTTCGACATGAACGCCGGTCACCAGTTGGTGGCCGGTCAGGCCGTGCCGTTGAGCTCGTTTCCGCCGGCCGAGTACCGCCTCGAGATCACCGTCACCGACAACACCGGCGGTGAGTCGCTGACCCACAGCGTGGGCTTCTCCGTCGCGGAGGCCGCCGAGTCCCTGAACGGGGCCGGGTAGGGAGGGCGTCAATGGACACGTTCCGACGGGTAGCGGTGGTCGCGGCGGGGCTGCTCGCGTGCGCGGCCGTCCCCGCGGGCGTGGCCGCGCAGGGCGGCGGGCCGCCCTCGGCCGACGCCGCGACGCCCGCGCCGGACCGGCTGGGGCGCATCGCGGGTCTGGTCACCGACGTGCACGGGCACCCGCTCGACGGCGCCATGGTCTCCGCATTCGGCCCGCTGGGGGCCGAGCTCGTGGTGTCGGACGGCGACGGGCGCTTCGTGCTGCCGTCGCTGCCGCCGGGCCGATACCTGGTCCAGGCCCACGTGGCGGGATTCGCCACGTCGCGGCGTGAGTTCGTGCTGGTGACCGCGGGGCGGCACGTCGTCCATGCCATCGCGGTGAGCCAGGCCCCGCCGTCGTCCGCGCCGTTGCTGCCGGCCATGGCGGGGTTCGCCCTGTCCCGCCCCGAGGCCGAGGGGCAGGGGCCCGACGCCGACCGCGAGGCCCCCGCCGCGCGCGAGGGTGACCCGACCCACGATCACACCGAGAAGGCATGGCGCCTGCGTCGGGCCCGGCGCAGCGTGCTGAAGCAGAAGGAACGGGCGCCGGGCGCCGGCGCCGCCCCGGGTTCGGCGCCGCCCGACGAGGGCCGGGTGGCGGGGTTGTCCCGTTCCGTGGCGACCCCGTCGTCCTTCGCGCCCGGGTTGGGGGCCCTTCCCCTCAGCGGCGAAGTCAATCTGCTGACGCGCGGGACGTTCGAGTCGGCCAGCCCCCTCATGGGGTCGACGCGTCCCGGCGGGCTCGCCAACCTGTCGGTGGGGGCGCCGGCGTGGCGGGGCGACTGGACCGCGCACGGGGCGATGAATACCGGCGACGTCTCGTCGTGGTTCGCGTCCGGGGCGTACCTGGCCGAGGCCGGCAGCGCCCATGCGTTCGGGGTCGAAGCGGCGTACGGGCGCCAGCGCTACGACGGCGCGAACCCCCTCGCCCTCAGCTTCGCGCCCGAGACCCGGGTCGCCGCGAGCGTCGGCGCCTTCGACCGATGGACGGTGTCGCCGCGCTTGTCGCTCGAGTACGGCGGCCGCTACTCGCGGTACGACTACATCGACGGCGGGCTCTTCAGCCCGCGCGCGGCCGTCACCGTGACGGCGGCGCCGGGCCTGCGTTTCCGGCTCGCGGGGGCGCAGGACATGGTCGCGCCGGGCGCGGAGACCTTCCTGCCCTTCACGGGGCCGGGTCTGTGGCTTCCGCCCGAGCGTGCGTTCGCCACCGTGTCCCGTCAGGGCCGGCTGCGGTCGGAGCGGACGCGGCACTTCGACGTGGGGGTCGAGCGCGACCTCGCCGGGGGCTTCGTCGTGGGGCTGCGGCGGTTCCACCAGGACGTCGACAACCAACTGGTGACGCTGTTCGGGGCGGGCGGCCTCGAGACCGTGCCCGCCGGCTTCTACCACGTCGCCCGGGCCGGGTCCGTGGAGAGCCGCGGCTGGACCGTCAGCGTGCGCCACGATCTGGGAAGCCGCGTCAAGGGGTCGGTGGACGTCTCCGTCGTCGAAGCGCAATGGGGGCAGGCCGACATCGGACCGGTGGCGGCGCTGGAGGCCCCCGGCGTTCTCCGCCCCGCGGTCGAGCAGTTCCACGACGTCAGCGGCACCATCGAGACCGTGATTCCCGAGTCCGCCACCCGGGTGTTCTTCCGCTGCCGGCTCAGCGGCGCGTTCGAGGGCGCCCATCCCGCGAATCCCGGGGGGCTGGACGCCCGATTCGATCTCCTCATTCAGCAGGCCCTGCCGTTCACGCCGGTGGGCAGCAGCCGCTGGGAGGCCCTGCTGGCGGTCCGCAGCCTGTTCTTCGATCCCCGCGAGACCGCGTCGCTCTTCAGCGAGCTGCTGGTCATCCAACCGCCCCGCCAGGTCGTCGGCGGCGTCGTGGTGTATTTCTGATTCCGGTCCGCGCCGGGTCGAGCGTGGGGGGGGGCCGCACGCTGGCTCGTGCCTGCCTTCCCGCCCCGACCCGGACCGCTTATACGTAAAACCGGACAGAGATGACCAAAATATTGGATAGACGTGCTCCGCGCGGGAGCGGCGCCACGCGGCCGGCCGGGAGTCCGCGCCGTAGAACCCGGCGTGCGCGTCGTGGCACCTGACGCGGTTGCTGGAATAGCGATTGCATACGATTCATGAGGGCTTCGTGCGCGCCCTTGCCCCTCCGGTCGATGCCATGAGCCGCCCACCGTCTCGACACGCCTTGCGCGCCCCCGGGCGCGGCGGGTGGGGTGCGTGGGTCCCTCCGGTCCTGGCCGTCGCCCTCGTCGCGGGCCTCCTCTGCCTCGCCGCCGCCAACGTCTTCGTCCGGGCCGACTGGAACGAGCTGGTCGACGGCGTGCTGTGGGTCGATCGGCCGGCCGGCATCACCGCCGTCGAGGTGGCGCCGGACGAGGCCGGCGACCGGGCCGGGATCGAGGCGGGGGACGTGCTGCTGGCCCTCGACGGCGTTCCCGTCGAGTCCACGCGCGACGTGGCGGCGCATCTCCATGCGCGGCAGCTCGACGGCCGGGTCACCTATACGCTGCTGCGACTCGATCAGTCGCGCCTGATCGACGTCGCCCTGCAGCCGGTGCCGGCGGCCCGGACCGGGATCTACTTCGTGCTGGCGGGCATCGGCGTGTTCACGCTGCTGGTGGGCGCCTCGGTGCGGCTGCGGAGGCCGGGGACCCAGGCCACCCTCCACTTCTTCTGGCTCAGCGTGGCGTTCTTCGGCATGTTCGCCTTCTCGTTCACGGGCCGCCTGGACCGGCTGGACTGGGTGTTCTACTGGGCGGACGCCATCGCCACCCTCGCCC
Organism: Vicinamibacterales bacterium; assembly: GCA_965204675.1. Lineage (GTDB taxonomy): Bacteria > Acidobacteriota > Vicinamibacteria > Vicinamibacterales > UBA8438 > JAJEEA01. The sequence goes on along the minus strand of OZ242003.1, from coordinate 410,636 downwards.
TCGCCCCGCTGTTCGTGCACTTCGCCCTCGTGTTCCCGGAACGGGCCCCGGGCGCGATACGGAACCGCCTGGGGCGCCTCGTGCTGCCGATCGTCTACGCCCCGGCCGTGGTCCTCGGGCTGCTCCAGGCGGTGTCGCTGGCCGGCGACGCCGGCTCGGCGCTGTTCACGGCGGGCATCGAGCGGGTCTGGAAGCTGGAGATCGCGTACCTCGCCGCCTGCGTCGTGGGCGGGCTGGCCCTGATGATCCTGACCCTGCGGCGGGTGCCGTCGGTGACCTCGAAGCGCCAGCTCCGCTGGATCGTCTGGGGAGCGGTGCTCGGCGGGCTGCCCTTCGTCGTGGGCTACGCGGTCCCGTGGTCGCTCGGGTTCGACACCGTGCCCCTCGACGTCACCGCGATTCCCCTGAGCCTGATTCCGCTCGCGTTCGCGTCGGCGATCGTCCAGTACCGCCTGCGCGACGTGGAGGTCATCGTCAAGCGGGGGCTGGTCTACACCGCGGCCGTGTTCGCGATGGTGGCCATCTACCTGGTCCTCGAGCAGTTGGCGCTGGCGATGTTCCTCGACGAGCCCGACGGGCACAGCTCGATAATCGCCCTGCTCGCGACGGCGGTGGTGGTGCTGCTGGCGCGCCCCGTGAAGGACGCCATCGAGTCGATGCTGGACCGGGCCCACTACCGCGACCGGTACGACTACCGGCGGGCGCTTCTCGGCTTCGCGCGCGAGCTGAACAGCGATCTCGACCTGGGCCGCCTCGCCGAGCGCCTGGTGACCCGGGTGACGGAGACCCTCGTCGTCGACCACACGGTCCTGATGGTGGCGCCGGCGGAATCCGAGGCCGGCGGTCCGTTCCGGCCCTTCCGGGCGACGGGGGCGCGGACGGCCGCCGGGTGGCCGGGGCTGGATCCCGCGTCGGCCATCGGCGGTCACGTGGTCGGCCAGGGGACGGTCCTGCTCGACGATCCGGTGGCCACCCTGCGGTATCCCCACGCGGAGGTCACGTTCTGGCGGGACCGCGAGATTCACTACTTCGTGCCGTGCGTCTCCGAGGAGGGCACCATCGCGGTGCTCGCGCTCGGGGCCAAGACGAGCGGCGAGCCCCTGAGCAGCGAGGACGTCGCGCTGCTCACGGCGGTCGCGGCGCAAGTCGCGACCGCCATCGAGAACGGCCGGCTCTACACGCAGTTGCAGGTCAAGGCGGCCGAGGTCGACCGGATTCGGGAGTTCAACGAGAACATCATCGAGTCGCTGAACGACGGGCTGGTGGTGCTCGACCTCGAAGATCGCGTGGTCCGGTGGAACGCGGCCGTCGCGCGTCTGCACGGCGTGCCCCGCGACACCGCGGTGGGGCGGCCGCTGGCGACCCTGTTCGACGCGTCGTTCACGGACCGGCTCGCGCGCGAGCGGCGTGGGCACGCGGCCGGATCGACGCTGTACCGGGTCCCCCTGACCTCGCGCCATGCCGGCGAGCCGCGGGAGCTGCTGGTCAACGCCGCGCAGGCGCCGCTGTTGACCCCCGGCGGCGACACCGCCGGCACGATGATTCTCCTCGAGGACATCACGGCGCGGGTCCGGCTCGAAGAGCAGTTGCAGCTCTCCGAGCGCATGGCCTCGGTCGGTCTGCTCGCGGCCGGCGTCGCCCACGAGGTCAACACCCCGCTGACCGGCATCTCGAGCTTCACGCAGATGCTGATCGAGGGCACCGCCCCCGACGACTCCCGACTGCAACTGTTGAAGAAGATCGAGCGGCAGGTCTCGCGGGCCGCCCGCATCGTGAACGGCCTGCTCAACCTGTCGCGGCCCGGACGGCAGTCCGACGCGGCGGGCCCGGTGGACGTCAACGGGGTGATGAACGACGTGCTGGTCCTCGTCGAGCATCAGCTCCGGACGTCCAACATCCGGATCCGGCGCGACCTGTCGCCGACACCGACCGTCGTGCAGGGGGTGGAGGGCAAGCTGCAGCAGGTGTTCCTGAACCTCATCCTCAATGCGCGCGACGCCATGCCCACCGGCGGCTGGTTGTCCATCAGCTCCCGCGGCGACGGCGACCGGGCGGTGATCGAGGTCGCCGACACCGGCACCGGGATCGCGAACGAGGACCTGTCCCGCATCTACGACCCGTTCTTCACGACCAAGGCGGTCGGTCAGGGCACCGGGCTCGGCCTTTCAATCGTCTACAGCGTGGTGCAGGAGCATCGCGGGGCGATCGACTGCCGGACGGGAGCCGGAGGCACCCGCTTCACCGTCACCCTGCCCGTGCCGTCGCACCTGCAGACGCAGTCGGCGGGTTAGGAGCCTGCGCCGTTCGACGGTGCGGGCACGCACACCGATGCTTCGCCACACATCCGTACTGGTCGTCGACGACGAGGAGGTCATGCGCGAGGTCCTGCAGACCCTGCTCTCGAAGGAGGGCTGCGAGGTCTCCACCGCGGTGAACGGCGACGACGGGCTCGAGCTGGCCCGGAGCCGGCGCTTCGACGTCGCCATCGTCGACGTGATGATGCCCGGCATCGGCGGCATCGAGACCCTCGATCGGCTGCGCCGTCTCGACGACGACCTGCCCGTCATCCTCATCACCGCCTACGCCTCGCTCGAGAACGCGATCGCGGCCATGAAGCGCGGCGCGTTCGACTACATCACCAAGCCGTTCAAGAACGAGGAAGTCCTGGTCGTGGTCCGGAACGCGGCCGAGAAGCGGCGGCTGGTCACCGAGAACCGCACCCTTCGCGCGAACCTGCGCACCCAGAACGACGGCCTGCGCAACATCATCGGGCGCAGCCCGCGCATGCGCCAGGTGTTCGAGCTGATCACGCAGGCGGCGATGAGCCGCACCACGATCCTCGTCGAGGGAGAGAGCGGCACCGGCAAGGAGCTGGCCGCGCGCGCCCTGCACGCGGGCTCGCCCCGGGCCGACCATCCCTTCGTCACCGTGAACTCCGGCAGCCTGCCGCCCGACCTGCTCGAATCGAACCTGTTCGGCCACCTCAAGGGGGCGTTCACCGGCGCCGTGGCCGCCAAGAAGGGGCTCTTCGAGCTCGCCGACAAGGGCACCATCTTCTTCGACGAGATCGGCAGCGTGCCCGTCGAGACCCAGGCCAAGCTGCTGCGGGTGATCCAGGAACGGGAGTTCATGCGCCTCGGCGGCGTCGAGACGAAGCGGGTCGACACGCGCATCATCGCCGCCACCAACATCGATCTCCAGCGTCTCGTGGCCGAGGGAAAGTTCCGCGAGGACCTCTACTATCGGCTCCACGTCATCAAGGTCGAGTTGCCGCCGCTCCGGGACCGGCGCGAGGACATTCCCCTGCTCGCCCACCACTTTCTCGAGAAGTACGGGGCGGAGAACGACAAGAAGAACCTCGAGCTCACGGCCGAGGCCCTCGATCTCATGGAGGCCTACGACTGGCCGGGCAACGTGCGCGAGCTCGAGAACGTCGTCGAGCGCGCGGTGGTGCTCGCGACCGGGCCGCAGATCGGTCCGGCGCTGATTCCCGACGCGGTGCGCACCCCGCGCCCGTTCCAGATGCCGCAGTTCGCGATGCCGGCGGAAGGTCTGCCGTTCAAGGAGGTCGTGGCCGCCTTCGAGACGCAGTTGATCGAGCGCACCCTCGCGGCGACGGGCGGGGTGCAGAAGCGTGCGGCCGAGATGCTGCAGATCAAGCCGACGACGCTCAACGAGATGATCAAGCGCTATGACATCCTCCCGCGCCGGAAGCGGGGCGGTGCCCACGGCCGCGGCGGCGCGGGTGCCGGCGGCGCCGTGGCGGGGCACGCCTCCGGCCGGGAGCGGCGGAAGTCGCGGTCGGACGCCGGCGGGGCGTGACGCGCGGCGCCGGCGCCGCCGAAGCGGCGGGCCTGCCTCGTCGTCGTCACGGGTGCGTATCGGCCGCGGGGCATCGATCGAGCCGCGGACGGCGCCCCGGCGTCAGCCCGCCCTCGGGCCGCGGCGGCATCGGTCGAGCCGCGGACGGCGCCCCCGGGCGTCAGCCCGCCCTCGGGCCGCGACGGCGGCCGGTGCGCTGCGACCGTCCCGCGGGCCGTGAGGACGGGAGACCGGCGATCAGCCGGTCGTACTTGCCGAGAACGACTTCCCACCGGTAGTTCGCGCGAACGTAGGCGCGGCCCTGGCGTCCCATGGCGGCGCGCAGGTCGTCATCGCGGACCAGGAGCCGCAGGCACGCCAGGAACTCGTCCCGGCCGGCGTAGTAGAGGCCGGCGTTGCTCCGCTGGCAGTGGTCCACCAGCACGTCGCTGCGGGCGTTGGCGAGCACCGGGGTCCCGACCGCGAACGACTCGAGGGCGAGCAGCGACAGGCTCTCGGCCGGGGAGGGCGCCACGACCACGGTGGCCGCCTCCAGGGCCTCGGAACGCTCGGCTTCCGACAGCATGCCGGCGAAACGAAGGTGCCGGGCGTTCGGGATCGGCATCAGCTTGAGGCCCATCAGCACCAGCGACGTGTCGCCGTCGGACTCGGCATGGCCGCCGAAGTACTCGAGCAGCTCCTCGCATCCCCGGCCGGCCTCGATCCGTCCGTCGTGAAGGGCAATCGGACCGTACAGGCGGTGACGCCGGCGAAAGACGGCGCCGCGGGCGGACAGCGGCGACGCCGACGGCTCCGACGGCGGCTTCTCGTGCAGGCGCGACGGGGGCAGGTCGACCCCGCATCCCACCGTCTCCTCCACCCTCGCGCCGATCGAGAACGTGCGCTTCAGGAACCCGCGCTCGACCGCGGTGGTGTAGGCGATGCCGGCCGGCCGCGAGAACACCTCGCGGTAGAGGTCGAGGCGCATCGCCGGTCGGTCCAGCGCGACGGGGACGAGGATGCTGCGCGCCGGGTCCACCCGCAGCCCCAGGACCGTCGGGGCGTAGAGGCAGTCGAAGAAGACGAGTGCGTCGTAGTCGCGGTGATGCTGCTCCAGATGAGCCTGCAGGCCCGGGCACCACGGCCCCTGCCGCTTCAGCCACTCCGCCTCGTCGTCGGCGGAGTGGTCGTGCCGGTGGATCCAGTCCGAGTACTCCTCGAACGCGGCGGGGTCCCGCGTACGCTCGTTGGCGAATCGCCGGACGGTGACGCCGCGAATGCGGTCGTCGCCCTCCGGATAGCGGTTCTTCCAGGTGCTGTCGTCGCGCGCGCAGGTGGTGAGGACGTCGATCTCGTGCCGTCCCGCGAGCTGCTCCGCGATCAGGCGGCAGAGGTACTCGGCCCCGCCGGCGATCTCCGCGCCGTAGCGTTGGACGACGACGGCGAGCTTCATCGATCCCCGGTGTCGTCGGGCGCTGGCGCGGGCCGGCTCTCTTCCGCGGCCGGCGGCGCGTCGGGGCGGGGCGCGGGCCCCGCGTCGGCCGAGGACGAAGGCGACTCGGCGGGCCCCGCGGAGGCTTCAGCGGCGGTCGACGTGCGGTCGGGCGCCGCGGTCCCATCCGCCGCCGCGGGCGGCGGTCCGCCCGGAGCGGCGCCTCCCGCGGCGTCCCCCGTCGCGGCGTCGCCCGGCGAAGCGCCGCCCGGCGACGACGTCTCGCCGGCGGTCTCGTTCGCCGCCCCCGGCGTGCCCGCGCCCGGGCGGCGCCGCGACCGCCGCCGGCGCCGGCGGCTCCGGGTCGGCGCGGCCGCGGTCCCGTCGCTCTCCGCCCCCTCGGCGTCGCCCGCCTGCGGCCTCGAGCGGGCCTGCGCGGTCGTCTCGAGCGCCTTCGCCCGCCGCTCGTCGAAGTCGAGCCGCCCCGCGACCGACTCGACCAGCATCCTGTGGCTCTTCATGTCGACGGCGAGCCGCGTCATCTCCGTCACCAGGTTGCTGGTCACCTCGTAGTTCAGGGCGTCGAGCTCCTCGCGGGCCGCGAACTTCTTGCCGGTGCGCTCGAACTCGGCGTTCACCCGATCGAGCAGGTCGAGGAGCCGCGAGTTGATCTCGGCTTGTCTCATCATGGCGAGGATGATCGGGTCGGGGTTGAAGAACAGTCGCAGGATCGGGTTCAGGAGCTTCCGGATCAGGTAGATCAGTTTCCCCATCGTTCCCCCGGACGACGAGACGTACACCGTGTTCTCGTCGAACTCGAAGGGCTCGGGCGCCAGGCTCCTCCCGTGCCCGTCCCGGTCGAACCGGCCGGGAGGCGTGAGGCGCCGGTTGTGCTCGACCAGGTCCGAACCGGTCCGTCGGGGCTCCAGGCAGCGCTCCAGGGTGACCTCGGCCAGCTCCCGGGCCTGCCGTTCGGCGTCGTCGCCGCCCCGCTGCTCGCGAATGCCCCGGCGGATCCGCTCCATGAGCCGGGTCACGTCGACGGAATCGGTCCGGGTATTGAACTCGGCCATGGTGGGTTGCGGGGGGCGGTCAGGGTGGGCCTGGCGCGGAGAGCGTCGCCTGCGGCTCCGCTCGCCGCCCAACCAACCCTCCAGGAGTTCTGCGGCGCAGATTCCCCGGCCCGCCCATCGTCGCCTGCGGCGCCGCCCCGGCGCCCGACCGACCCTCCCGGAATCCGCGGCGCTCTACCGTGCAGGCTCCGCGGAGGTCGGAACTCGACCGGGGTCCGGAGGCCGGCGCCCCCCGGGGGCTGCGGCGTCGCCGGACCGGAGGGTCGTTGGAGGGCGGCCGGTTCGGTGAACGAGACGAGGGCCTCGAATCGCCCGGGCCGGCGGCGGCAGGGAAACGACTGGTGCAGCCACCCGACCGGCGGCCCGGGGTCGTGGACGGCCGTGCACGATCGGAACGCGCGAGAGGGCGCCGGATGGGTGACTCCCGTTCGTCAGCCGCTGAAGCTCTTGACGGCCTCGTCTTCCGACTCGTACGTCTCGAACACCGTCAGCAGCTTGGTGATTGCGAGCAGGTCGGTGATGCGCTTGGTGAGGTTGACGAGCTTGAGCTTGCCGCCCTGACGGCTCACCGTCGTGTACGTCCGCACGATCTCGCCGAGCCCCGCGCTGTCGACGTAGGGCACGCCCTCGAGGTTGAGCAGGAGATTGTGATGGCCCTGCTGTATCAAGTTGCTGATCCGCTCCTTCAGGAGCTCGTCGCCCTCGCCGATGGTCAGCTTCCCCGTCAGGTCCAGCACCACGACGTTCTGAAGCGTTCTTTCCTGGATTTCCATGGATTTCTCCGCGCCTGCGGTTCTACGCCGCCGCCGGAAGTGACGCGAGAACCGGGTCCAACGTGCTCTCGCCGGTTCCCCGGGGGCTGCGCCGGAGGAGCCTCGCGCCGGGCGGGACTCCCAACGCGACCACACGGTCGCCTAGCCGCGCAAAAGTACTATGAACCCGGGGTACTGTCAACGCGCGGCCCGGCTGCCCGTGCCCGTCCTACTCGGTCTCCCGGCGCTGCTTTTTCCGGGTTCGCTTGCGCGCGAGCGCCTGCTTGGCGCGGCGCTTGTCGCCCGGCTTCAGATAGAACGAGTGCTTCTTGATGTCCTTGATGATGTCTTCCTGCTGCACCTTGCGCTTGAAGCGCCGCAACGCGCTCTCGATCGACTCGCTCTCCTGCACCTTGACTTCAGCCAAACTGTCCGTCACCTCCCTTGCGTGGCGAGTGTCGCGATTCGAAACCGGCGGCCCGGGGGCGCGCCCCGCCGGGGCCGCGGGTCGGGCGGCTCGACGCGCGTGCGGCGCCGGTCGGGCGGCCCACGCGTGGTCCCGCATCGCCGTCCCGTCTCCCGTTCGCGCCGAACGGGCGCGCCGGCCGCCGCGGAAGCGTGTAGCATGGAGCCGCGCGACGGGCGGCCCACGCGACCGGGGGCGGTGCCCTCGTGGGGCACGGAGCAAACGGGCATTATAGGAGGTGCCCGGCGGCGTGTCAAAGGACCGCCGACGTCGGGTGGTGTCTCCATTTGAAATCAGGCCAACCCCTTTCCTCCCCACACTTGCGATACGATCCCTTTTGAATGTGCCGTCGCCATTTGAAATTGGGCGGCCAAGCAGGAGGGGTCGGGATGAGGGTTCTGGTCGGCTCGTTGTCGGGCTACTCCAGCAGTGCCGTGACGCTCCGGCGGATGCGGCCTTCGAGGGCGTCGAAGCGCACCGTGAGCTTCGCGTCCAGCTCCCGGTGTTCGCGGGCCGACTCCCGGCGATTCTCCAGCAGTTCGCCGCGCAGGTCCCGGCGCACTGATTCGGTCATCCGCCACATCGCGATCAGGATCGCAACAGCCAAAGCCGCCAGTGCCAGCAGGTCGCCGGCGCTGAGGATGGCGCCTTCGGTGGGCACGGGCGTCCTCCAACTCTCCGTCGCCGGCCGATCAGCAGTGGGACGCCTCGGGTACCTCCGAGGCGCGGGACGCGGCTTGATCGGGGCGTCAGCTACGGTCGGACGTGTGCGACCGCTCCTGCCGCTCGACGCGCACCGAGCAGTCGTCGTCGGTCATTCGGTCCGATGTTACCACGCCGGCGCGGCCTTGCGTCGGCACGGCTCACCAGGAAGGGAGGCCACGATGCGGAGAGACAGCCTACGTCGGAGCCGGCGCGAGCCCTACCGGACGCACGCCGAGCAGCGCGCGTACGTCCACGTCCCCCGGAAGCTGTGGCGCTCACAGAGGAGGTGAAGGTGCGGTGCCCCAACAAAAGGCCCCGCCGGCGGGGCGGGGCCAGACCCAAGCACCCGAGGGCTACTTGGGCCGTCATGGAGAGGGCAGGCTACACCGGCCCTGCCCCAACGTCAAGGAGGTGAACATGACCCGGACCCAGGCACGGTACGAGATGTACCTCGACGACCACCGCCGCTGGCGATGGCGGTACCGAGGCGAGGAGGACATCGCCCAGTCGAGCCGCGGCTACGTGGACCGCGGCGACTGCCTCCGCGCCATCGCGTGCATCCGGGGGTCGGCAGGCTCCCAGATCCATCAGGTACGGCTCAGACACGTGAGGCGGCCCACTCGGAGCCCGGGCCGCCTCCTGGACTTCCCGGCATGACACAGAAGGAGAGGTGCCCGAATGCTGAACACGAGATTCGATTGGGTGAAACAGCGCCACTGGTGCCGCGGCCCCCTGGGCTTCGCGGTGCTCTGGCGGGAGGCGGGCAAGGACGTCGAGACGGCCAACGAGCTGCTCGCCGCCGGCGAGGCAGAACCGTTCAGCGTGGAGCCGGCGCCTACGGAGGACGGCCCGCCTCCCCGCGACTCGTTCGCGGTCCGGCGTCAGCGGCCGGACGGCTCCGTCGACGAGGTCATGTTCCTGCGGCGGTCCGTCGTCATCCAGGCGGTGGGCTACGGCCACCGTACCCCGCTGACCGCGGTCCTCGTGATGGACCACGACGACGGCTCGGTCAAGGCGATGCTCAGCTACGAGGAGAACGGCGACGACCTGACGTTCTGCTCCGACGCCCCGTGGCAGTTGCTGGCCCGGGCGCTCGGGCCGCTGTTCTTCGCCAAGTCGGCCGCGTAGGCGGGACGGACGTGCTGGTGCGCGACGAAAAGGGCCGCCGATGGCACTCGGCGGCCCCCGAACAGACCCTCCGGGTCGAGTGGGCCCGGAGGCGGCGAACGACGACACTGCGTGATCAGCGTACCACAGAAGCCCCGGCCCGCGTACCGTCGCGGGCCGGGGCAGCGCTGAGAGGAGGGCGAAATGCTGATGGTGATGGTGAGGACGTTGGGGCACGACGGGCTGCCGCGCTACGAGTTGCGGCACTTCGACTGCATCGACGAGGGCGACCACATTGAGGGCATCGCGTCGCCGATGCAGCCCAACCGGTACGACTACGCGTCGGCGGACGAGTACGACCAGGCCGTCACGGACGCGTACACGTGCGGGAGCTGCGGCGAGATCGAGGCACCCGAGGCGGTTGACGGCTTGGGCGACAGCGGCTGGGGGTCGGGCTCTGGCTGGATGGGCGGGAGCGGCGACGGCCGAGGCTCTGCGCCCGGCGCGGGCGAGCTGGACGGATCAGGCTCGGGGGAGGGGACGGACTGACGAACCGAGCGGCACAGCGGGGAGGGGCCGTTGCCCCTCCCCGTCATGGCTCCGGTGCTACCATGGCCCGTGCGGGAGACCCTTCCACGACGCCGGCAAGGGCTGGCCGGAGTCGAACCGCGGGCTACAAGTTGCCCGTGACATTCCCCTTCAGTGACGGGACCTGTTCATGAAATGGGCGATCTCACCCGAGCTGTGCCGTCCGGGCGACCTGCTGACGCGGGCCGACGTGCTGTCCCTCTACGACAGCCGCGGCGAGGCGGAGCAGTACGGGGCCGAGCACGGCGGCGTGCCGGAGCTGGTGAAGCTGGAGCGCCACTCGGAGCGCGTGTACCGAGTGGTGTGGTCGCTGTCGGATGCGGCTGGCGGCAGGCTGCGGCGGAACTGAGGCCAGAGCGTACGCGGGGGCGACAACCGCGCCGACTACCCACGGGCACCCAACCCGCCCACGTCGCCTTGATGCACGTCAAGGCGAACGCGGCACGAACCCGCTACGTTCCTACGGGAGCGCCCTGACGTACAGGCCGTTCACGATCTGGAGGCCCTCGATGAGGGCTCGCGTGGCCGGGACCGTCTCGGCGAACAGGAAGTTGCCCGCCCGGTCCCGGATCAGCCGGCCGTCGACCCGCAGCCGGATGTCGTCCTCAGAGCGCACGAAGATCGTGCCGCCCTCAGTCTCGAAGCTCGCGACGCCGTTCGTCTCCGAAGTGCTCGTGATCTTCAACCTTCACCGACCCGATCTGCCCGTTCGGGCGGAGACATCGTATTGTGCTAGGATCCGCGGATGGATCCATCCCTCCAGGCCCGAATCAAGAGTCTTGAGTTCGCTAACGAGGTTTACTCTGCAGTGCTCGCCGCTCTGCCGCCTGATCCCGCTGCTCCGCCGCCTGCTCCAGCAGATCATCGAGACACCGAGCTATCGCCGCGTTCGCCTTCATCTCTTGGATCTCAGGCTCAGCAGCGCCGCCGCGAAGATCAAGACTGAGCCGTGCTAGGTGTTCACGTAGCGCCTTCCACTGATTCTCGGGTAGCTGCTCAGCGAGCCCCACGACGAACAAGGACAGAGAAGCTGCCAGGGCCGCGAAGTACTCGCGGTCCTGCCGATTACGCGCGTCCATTCACCCTCCTCCCCGAAGAAAAGGCGGGTCGGCATTCGTACCGACCCGCCCATGCCACTCGGGGCCGCGCCCCGGTGGAGGCCGCCCGTCTCGCGGGCAGCCGGGCCGCCGAACGCCCGAGTCACTTCATCACCACGCGCCAGAGCCAGATCACCACCGGGAACAACAGGAACAGCGGTGGGAACGCGATGCTGACGAGTACCCAGATAATCGTCAGGCAGCCGCAACCGGGCACGCTGTTGGCGCTCATCTGTGCGTTGAGCGTGGCGCGCCGGATCCGTTCCTCGTCCTCGCTCGACAGTGGCATCTACGGGCACCCCAAGGCTCGGATCGCCCGCCCTGACCCGCTCAACGAGATCCGGTCCGTGACCGCCGTGTCCGGCTCCCGCCACACCCTCAGCCGCAGCTCCGAGTGCGCCTTCAGCTTCCCGAGGATGTTCTCGAACTCCGGCTGGTAGTCGTCGCCGTGCTCCCATCCCCCGGCCGCCAGGCTCTGGTCGCCGGTCGCCATGAACGTGTAGCTCTCGACTGCGCCCCCGTCCCACCTCATGGCGACGTCCCCGTCGCGGAAGGTGCCGTCCATGAGGAAGATGGACAGTACTGGCCCTTCCTGTACGCAGTTGATGAACACCGCCACCTCGTCGCCCAGCGCGGACGCTGCGCGGTAGATCTCCTCCCCGGAGAAGTCGTCGTGCCTGACGGTGTAGGTCCATTCCCCGTATTGGGTGTCGGAGTACTCCTGGGCGCCCGCCCAGATCTGAGCGGCGACGAGAGCGACGACGACGCCAACGACCGCGACCTGCCTGCGCATGGAGCCTCCCTTCAGGTCGGCGCATGACTGGACGGCGTGGACGACGGCGGCGGCAGCTACGACTGCGGCAGCAACTACGGCTGGCGACGACTACGGCGGCAGGCGGGGCATGCTAGGGCCTGACATCGCTGGCAACACGGCTCGGAAATGGAAGCCGGGCCGTGTCGCCAAACACCGTTGCGTAGTTGCAGGGTCCCGCTGATTCCCGCCTGGAGGCGGTGTTGTATTGAGCGGGCGACCCGACACGGACACGCACGGTGTTTGGCGATGCCGAGCATACCACGGAACCGTTGACGGGTAGTCAATGGGCGTGCGCAGTGCTACGATGGGAGGTGCTCGGAGACAGGGAGGGCAGCCACCGGCGAGGACTCTGGGCCCTCATCGACGCGGTCCCGCGTACGCCCACCGTGCTACAATGCGCCCCGACATGGCGTCGGACGGCCCCACAGCGGCGGACAGGTAAGGAACAACCCATGCCAAGGGGATGGACCAGCGGTCCCAACGGAGAGCTGCTCCCGGTCAGCACGAGCGAACGCGCCGTGCACATCATGAAGATCGCGACCGGTGAGATCGAGGAGAGCCGCGGGCTGGCGCGGGCGCGACCCGGCGCGGTTCCGGTTCCGGTTGCGGTCGGGGTCGAGGAAGACGACGACGAGATGCCTCGGCACCCGATGTACGGACCCGGACTCCCGCCTCCAGGAGGGTGGGGGGACGAGCAGGCCGCCGACGACTCCGACCAGCCTTGACCGGCCCCGCCTTTAGGTGTACCCTTTTGGAATCATGAACCGGCTCAGCCGGTCGCAGCGCACGACGATTCTGCGGCTACTGGTTGAGGGGACCAGCCTCCGGTCGATCTTCCGCACGACCGGGCACACCGTCAACACCGTCACGCGGGTGCTGATCGCCGCCGGCGAGGCGTGCCTGAGGTACCACGACCGCACGGTCCGCGGAGTCCCGACCAGGCGGGTTCAGACCGACGAGATCTGGACGTACACCTACTGCAAGGAAGCCACCCTCGTTCGCGGGCGGGTGAGGCGCCCGCCGGCTCACGCCGGCGACACGTACACGTGGATCGCGCTCGATGCCGACTCGAAGCTCTTGCTCACGTGGCGGATCGGCAGGCGGGACTACGGGACGGCTCGGAGCTTCATGCTCGACCTAGCGTCAAGGCTGGCGAACCGCGTGCAGTTGACGACGGACGGGTTGCCCCTTTACCTGCCTGCGGTCGAGGAGGCATTCGGCGATGACATCGACTACGCCCGACTCATCAAGACCTACGGGGCGGGCGCGGACCCGGAGGGCGAACGACGCTACAGTCCGCCGAGGGTCATCAGCTCCGACGCGCGTACGGTCACGGGCGCCCCGGACCCGGCCCACATCTCGACGTCGTACATCGAGCGGCAGAATTACACGCTCCGAAACTCCGTGAAGCGGTTCGCGCGGATGACGAGCGCCTTCAGCAAGCACGTGGACCACCACGCCCATCACGTGGCCCTGTACGGTGTGTACCACAACTTCTGCTGGATCCACTCGTCGCTGAGGATCACTCCCGCGATGGCCGCCGGCCTCACTGACGAGGTCAGGGATCTCGACTGGATCTCGGAGCTGATCGAGCAGAACACGCCGCCGCCCGGGCCGAGAGGTCCGTACGGCCCCCGACGCCCGAGGTGAGGGTGGGCTACAGCTCGCGAGGTGCCTGCGCACCCGACGAGGTGACCCGGAAGACGCCCGACGGCGTGTCGATGTTGATGAAGCCGAGCCGGACCAGCGCCTGAAGCTCGCTGATGCCCGCCTGCCGGTCGGTGATCACGCCGCCGTTCGCCCGGGCGATCTCCAGGATTTCGCGCCCGCGCCGCGTCAAGGCGTTGTCGTTGCCACTCATGCGCGGGATTATACAGCTGGCGCCGCCCCTCGGGCCTCGCGCCAGCCGGTAGTACACTGACCCTGTCGGCTCGGCCACCCGAGCCACGATCACTCTCCATGCTCAGAGAATGCGAATGCGGCTGCGGGCGGATGACCCGCCGTGGCTTCATCCAGGGCCACGAGGCCAAGGCCCTCAGGATGTTGCTGCACCTCGAAGGCGTGCTCGACCACGACGAGTCGGTCGCCGACCTCCTGCACCGGCGCGGCTACGGGCGCGGCCAGCGGAACCTCACCCGCGAGTACCAGGACGCCCAGACGGCCGCGCCCGCCTGTCGGCCGGCCGACGCCCCGCGGCTCCAGGCGGGCCAGCTCACCCGCATCGCACGACGCGTCGGCGAGGACGTCCTCAAGCGCCCCGTCACCGTCGGCCCCGAGCACCGTGACCGCCTTCAGTGCATCAGGGCGCCCAGGGAGCCCGGCGTCTACGTGCTCAGCGAGGGTGGCTGCCCCGTCTTCGTAGGCCGGATCAGCAACCTCCACAAGCGCCTCAACCACCACCGCAGCTCTCACCCCAGGCTCTCGACCCTAGCCTGCAAGCTGGCGCGTATCAGGACCGGCAGGATGATGGTGAAGAACAGGTCCGCCACCAGCTCAGTGCATTTGTACGGCGCCGACGACGCTTTCCGCGACGCGTTCAACGAGGCCGTGGACCGCCTCCGGGCCATGGAGGTGACGTACATCACGGTCCCGGAGGACGAGGACGCCGGCGCCCTGCAGGCCCTGACCGAGCTTCACGCCGCCGTCGAGCTGGGCACACTAGAACTCGCCGGCGGCGGGTACAACAGCTTCAGGAACGTCTGACGTCAGAGGAGCACGACGAATGGAGATAGACTACGTCATTATGATGGCGACTCTGGCAGGAACCGTCCTTACCGGCCTGCTGGTACTAATCAATGCGTTCCTTGCTGCTGCCAGTATTCGCGCCGCCAATGCAGCCAAGGTCAGCGCCGCCATCGCAGCCAAAGAGTTTAGACTGGCCAGAATGCCAGCGGTCAGCATTGCGTGGGAGAGTAAGCGTGACAACGGCAACATTATCGCAACAGGTCGTATTAGATCTCTGGTGGATACGTCTATGCTCCTGAGCGCACTGACTATCAAGACCAGAGCGTATCCAAAAATCAGCGGAACATGCAAAGACTCCGTTGTTATGCAGGGCGGTGCCATGGCCATAATAAACAGCGAGACGGTCCATCAAACCCCGGTGATACGGTTCATAAGCCAGTACCGAATCATTGACGGTCAGCGACGCGAGGAAGTCGGTGAAATCAGGATCTCCCTTGCTATCGAACCCCTCGGAATGCCAGAAAACAAAGAGACCTTCACCATGGTTAGTCACGTTAGAAGCGATGGAACCATGGGGCAGTCCTATAGAGAACACCAACAACAACCACCGGTAAATTGGTGGCAACGCTTGCGCGATTACATTAACGACATCCGCGACTAGATTGGAGCACCGAAGATTGAACGCATTTGTCCCCTTCTCCTGGGAGAGAGGACCATCCCGGGCTGTCACTCATAAAGCGTCCCGGGATGCGTCCACCTTGACACCTAACCGCAATCCGCTCAAGGATGCAGCATGACAGATTCAGCAGAACGATTCGTGAGGATCTACAAAAAGGGCGAGGATGGAAACCTGTTCGACACCAGGGCAGGCTTTTCCGAGTCTGACGTATGGCGGTCTGTCCCTCGTGTTGGAGAGATCATAGTATCACCCTTCCTGCGCCATAGTAAGGGTGAGCCCAGAGACTATACCAACAGGACGGTCTATGTCGTGGAGCAAGTCTACTACCGGCCCGACAAGCGCGGCAGATCCGACGATGACGACTCGTGGATCTGTCTTCTTGTCAGCGAGCGCCCAATGAGAGAATCCGAGTGGGCGTTGCTCTAGCGCCACGCCAGCACGACGACCGGGCTGACCTGTATCGGCACCACCGCGCCGACTCCGAACCGAAGGGTCGCTCGGTCCGTCAGCTTCATGAAGATCCTCACGCTACGGTTCGAGGCGCTGGACACGAACAGCTGGGCGAGGTTCAAGACGGAGGGCGACGGCACGGTTCTGCTCAGCAAGACGGTCCAGAATCAGATTGGGCTCGATCTGAACAAGACGGATGCCGTACAGGTCGTGGCGACCAAAGAGGGAGTCCAGGTCATTGGTAACCCCGATCGGTGAAGCAGAGTGAGCGAAGATGACGACCGATGTTGAGAGCCGATTTCACGAGGCGATGCTTGCCGTCTACCGCCGGGCGAGGGCCGAGGCTAACTACAACGCCACGCGATTCCTGAGCATGGTGGTCGAGCGCGGCGGGCTTGAGACCGCTCGATACCTCCTCCACGCCGAACAGGTCTCGGACGGCTACACGGCTCTCTGGGAGAGGCAGCGCCTAGATCTCACGGTCGAAGCGCTGATTCTTCAGCCTGAGTGGCAGTCGCTCTTCTCTGATGACGAGCGCCGCATCGCAGTGAAGCGTCTTCGAGAGTACGGCTATTCGGGGCCGCTCCCTGATGTAGCTCCGGCACTGCGCGATCAGCTTGATGCTAGGGTGCCCAAGAGGCAGCGGCAGCACTATGTGCCACAATGGATCCTGAAAGGGTTTGCAGGTCACAACGGCCTCCTACATGCGTGGCAGATCCGGGAGGCGCGTGCGTTCGGCCCGACTGGGCCAGAAGCTCTCTTCGCGGGGACCAATATAAATACGGCGCTCTCGGACGATCGCACGGAGATACTTGCGTATTCGGAGGAGGCGCACACATGGATGGACTGGCACGCGAGCCGTACTGCTCTGGCGGTCCGGGACGCGGCTAGGGTGGCCAGCTGGAGCCCCAATAGCGTGCGCGTCATTACAGCGCCTGACGAGAAAATCCTCACATGGTTCACCGGTCTGCCGGTGAGGCAAATCGCACGCAGCCCGAACGCTCGTCGCTTGGCGAGGCAGGTTGCTGATCGGCACCAGATGACGAGCGAACAGACCGATGTGATGAAAGTGGAGAGCGGTACCGTGCGCCTGCCGGAGACGGAAGCCTATCTGGACACGGGGCGGCCAACGGTGCTGAGGAGCAGCCCCGGCGACCCCCTGATCGTGGGCGACGACATAGTCGTAATGGGCCCTCCTGCGCCAGATGGCAGGCCGTCTTTTGTCGGGGTGCTGATCGACCAGCACACCATCCTTGGTCGATCATTCGGACACGACCGTCGGGGACTGAAAAGCAACGAAGTCGAAGTAGTCGCTCTGGGCGCGAAAGATGTGATGCCAATCAACAGAGACACCACCGCAAGGGCTGAGACGATAGCCGGGTCGCACAAGGGACTCGTTGACGGACTAGGAGAGGCGGAGAGCAGGTCACGTTCGGTGGAGACCCGTTGATGCCTGCCGCGAGGCGATTCTTGATGGGATTGCGGTGCCCGGGCGGTCAGACAGCGCTTCGGGGTGAGCGCTTGTAAACCGTAGTCGGGAGGGGAAGCGATGAGAGTGACGGTGCGAGAGGATCACAGCAGGCCGGTCCGGGTGGAGCGGGACGATACCGGTCACGTCGTGTTGCGGATCGGTCGCGGCGACGACTCCAACGCACGGTGGGCCGAGCTGCAGCCGGACGAGGCGCGCCAGGTCGCCTACGGGCTGTTGCTGAACGCCGAGGGGAAATGACGACAGGCTGCGGCCGTCCAGCCAAGCGAGGCCGCCGATAGCCGCTGATGATCACCGAGTTCAGGAGGCAACTGCTCGCCGCGGCCTTCGCCACGGGCATCGGGGCAATCGGCGTCCAGGACGCAGACGCCGCAGACGCCGGCAACGACTTCAGGGCTGACCGGAGGCGCCAGCGCATCCAACGGCCGGTGGAGCCGGTCGGCCCGGACGACGAGGACACCTTCTGCGTCGTCGACGTCGAGACGACCGGATTCAGCCCCGAGCGCGACGCGATCATCGAGATCGCGGTGATCCGCAGGGCGGTACGCGACGGACGCGCTCAGGAAGAGGAGTTCACCGAACTCGTCCGGCCTCCCGGCAACATCCCCAAGGTCGTCCGCGAGAAGACCGGGATCGGCGCCCCGGGCGTCGGTCGGGTCCGTCTCACGTGTTGCGACAGCGGTGTTCATGGCGTCATCGGTGCACGATCTGCCCGCCGGGCTGCTGCCGCCCAACTGGCGGGTATGGCGCCCGGGGTGGTACACTGATCTGGTGAGGAAACCTGGGTCGGGGGCGGCCGCCCCCGACCCAGGTCGAACGCGAGGCAACGGCTACTGTGGGGCAGAAGTCGTTTAGGCAACGATCCCGAGCTTGGCACTCGGGGACTGCGGGTTCGATCCCCGCCTGCTCCACCAGATTCACCGGCGCCTCATCGGAAACGAGGGCCACGCAGGTTCGCCGGCTCGGGCTTCTGATCCTGTCCGCGGGGTTCGACTCCCCGGTGGTCCACGCCCCGACACCCTGATTGTGACGCGCAGGTGTCGGGGCGCAATAGACAGCCCCCAGACAGGGGGATGTGCGAGGACGCCCATGCGCGATGTCTCTGCCGACGAGTTCAAGAGCACCCTAGACAAGCTGGATCACCAGATATCTCGGCTCAAGACAGCCCTTGCGGCGGCGGAAGCCAAGAGGGACGCGGTGCGTCTGGCGTGCGAAGTCTTCGACCCCAAGCCGGCGAAGCGGTCTCGCCGAAAGGCGCCGCTGAGCATCGACCCGGACGCGCTGCGCGGGATGGGGCTCGACGACGCCCTAGTCTACATCGCGGATCACAACGGCGGCGTGATCCACAGCACCCCGGCGCGCGAAGCCTTGGTCGAGGCCGGAGTGCTCAAGGGCAACAACACGAAGCAGATCCTGTGGGAGAAGCTGTCGGGGTCGGAGCGGTTTGAGCAGGTCGCGCGCGGAAAGTACCGCCTTCTCGATGAGAACCAAGCGATTAACTGGGCACCTGTCGGCCGAAGGCTGCAGGGGCGAGCGCGTTCGGCGTAATGATCCAGCGATCATCATGGCCAGCCCGGCCGCCTGGCGGGTCTCGATCTGGACCGGCCGCCGTCGCCGGCGCTGTCTGGTGCAATCGAGCAGCCGATGACCAGCGAAGACGCCGCCCAGCGCGACGCCGCGCCATCCAGCAGCTCGATCGAGCCCACCGTGAACTGTCGGAGGCGGATCAGACACTCGCACGGTACAAGGCGATCGCCGCGCGAGCGGGAGAGCGCGTAGACGGGTGGTCGCTCGTCGACGGGCGGTGGGTCATCATGCCCTCGGTGGACGCCACCGAGGAGTGGCCGACGCGGGAAGAGGTCACTGCTGCGCTGCTGAAGGAGCAACTCGACCGCCGCCGATTGAGGCGGCGCCCTGTCAGCCGCCGGCCCTGTCCAGCAGAGTCGCCGGCGAGTAGAAGAGCAGGGTTCCCGACTCGCAGAAGGCGCCGCCGGCGGCCGCCCTGATGGAGTACTCGACGAGCACGGCCCCCAACGTCTGGCTGAACCCGAGCACGGTCAGCTCACCCCCCGCCTGCAGAGCGCACGCGGCGCTCTCGCCCTCGCGGTCGCCCTCGGGGAAGACCGGCGAAATCCACTCCCACCCCCTGACCGGGAACACCTGATCGGCACCGATCGCTCTACCGTCCGGCAAGCGCCAGCTATCGACAACCAGCTCCGTGCCGTCTGGGAGGCGCCAGACGACCGCTACGTGATCCAGAATGGTCCTGGCTTCCCGATCGACGCTTACGCCGGCCTCGCTCTGAGCCGCCGAAGTCCTTGGGGCGTCCGGCGAAGCCCTTGGGGCGTCCATCTCGTGGCCAGCGATGTGGTCCACGAAGTACCCGCGTGTCTCGCTCGCCGTGTCGAGCACAGCATTGCGCAGGCTCTCGTACCGCGCGGACTCGTACGCCAGCGCCGCGATCACAACCGCGGCCCCGGTGAACACCAAGCTCGCCCAGTTCGAGAAGACGCTCACCCTTCTGATGGTGTCTTGAGAGCCCAGGGCGCGCTGGAGCGTCGTGACACGGCTGCCAAGCCGCGACATCAGGGGAGCCCTCGCTGAGACCTGAAGACGACCTCGTTGATCACCCCGTCCGGCTTCTGCACCAGCAGGGTGCTGCCCGACTCAACCTCGCCGACGAGGTTAACCGAGATCTCCAACGCCGATCGCAACGCGGCCGCCTCGTCCGCGGTGTCGAGCAGATCCATCAGCCGGGTGACCCGCCCCCACTCGTCCGGCGACTTCAGTACCTCCGCTACCTCGTTCGGATCCATCCCTTGCCTCCTCACCCAAAGGACAGGGTTGGGGGCCGGCTGCGCTGCCCACGAACGCGGCCGGCTCTCTACTCTAGTTGGGTATCCCGAGTTCCATCGGCCTCACCGTCTGAGGCGGTCAGCGTCCCTCCGTGCCCTTGCCCTGCCGCGCCATGCCCAACCTCGCCTTGCTCGCCATGCACTCGTTGCGACCGCGCCCTGTACCGTTCACACCTTGTCAACGGTCATGATACACGCTTTCCGCTGCCTGGGGGACGGGCGGGACGCGCCACCGCCACCGGCCGCAGACGGCAGAGCGCCCCTTGGCGAGGGCGGTACTCTGCGGTCGGGCGGGTCCCCGTACTGCCGACCTCAGGCCGGGCACACCCGATCACCCGGGCAATACCCGTGCCAACTCAGGGCGATCAGGCGATTCAGGGGGGATTTCAGATGGAGACGGTCCGAGCCGTACGGGCGCCTTGGCGGATCGCTGAGGCGTGGATGGGTCGTCGAGCGGAGGTCAGCTGCGCTCCAGCTGTTCCGCCTCGGCGCGCAGATCCCGGATCGTCTGACGCGCTGCCGCCTTGGCCTCCGCCAGATCCAACGGGTCCTGGATCAGCTGGTCGGCGTGTTCCTGAGCGTGCGCGGCAGCCGCCTGCATCGTCGGGAGCGGATCGCCTGCCCGGTACCAGGACATCTTGAATGGGCCGCGAAAACCATCCCGCTTCTAGCCCGAGCTACAGAGCCGCGATCTCGTCTCTGGGGATGATCTCGCCGGGATGCAGATCTCCGCTTCGCATCACCAGCGACTGCAGCGCCTCACCCACAAGCACGTCGCTTGTGGCGTACCCCATGACGCCCGCGTGGGATGCATCGTCGGGTTCCGGCACATGCTCGACGCGCACGGGGCGGCCTGCGTCGCGAGCAGCGGTCTTGGCCTCCCCGACGTTCAGCACTGCCATCCTTCCGGTGTGCTTGATCTCGTAGTCCTTCCCGCGAAACGCTTCCCGAACGCGCTCCACAGCGTCCAGCCGACTCAGCGCTCCGAAGAACTCAAGCCAGTTAACGGACAGGTAGCCCTCGGTCCTGCGGGGGAGAAAGGCTGCCGGCGAGGGTACGCCGTCATCGACCTGAGACGGCTTGCAGTAGCGGACCACGTGGTCGCTGTCGGGTATCGGTCCGTTCATGGGGTAACGAGGCGTGTGGTGAACCACCGGAGAGCGCCAATCGCGACGTCGGGGTGGTGCAGCCCGCCGATACGGAGAAGCTCAACACCCCGCCCCGCAGGCTCGGAGATGGCTCCGAACTCGACGGGGCCGTCAGGTCGGAACGTCATCGCGACGGTGCCCCCCTGGGCGGTCTGCCACCACGCGTGCACGAACCCCTCCTCGGTGAGGCTCAGTTTCGGCCTCTGTAGCTGCGGATTGCGGCATAGGGTTTCGGCCAACCTCCTCAATGACGCCGTATTCATCTGCGGCTCGTCGGCGTCGTCCTCGTGGAGCTTCGACAGCTCGGCTGCCCGATCCGCCACCTTCACCAATCCGAGATCGCGCAGGACGGCGCAGATGTCGTCGGGCGTGGAGG
The DNA here is from genome assembly GCA_965204675.1 of Vicinamibacterales bacterium. Taxonomy (GTDB): domain Bacteria; phylum Acidobacteriota; class Vicinamibacteria; order Vicinamibacterales; family UBA8438; genus JAJEEA01. The sequence continues at coordinate 389,119 of OZ242003.1, read as the reverse complement.
CGCCGGCGTAGATGTCGTCGACCGTGGGGGCGCTGGCGAATCGCCCGGGTTCTGCCTCCGGAGTTTGCGGAATGGTGCACTCGACGGTGCTGTGGTGGAGGTAGTAAGCCGAGAACGCCCCGTGCACCCCGCCCGCCTTCGTGCTGTGCCCGACAGCGGAAATGCACGTGGCGGCGGCGCGGCGAACTGACTGGTCCCACTGGGCACCACCCCACGGCTGGGAGCCACCCCACCATAGCCAGCGAAGACCTGTACCCCCAGCCGCGTCTTCCGCACACTCGTCGGGAGGACCGCTTGGGAACAGGGCCGAGATCGGCCCCGGCGACGGCGATGGCGCAGTGGCGGCGCTCGTGCTCTGGTCGATCATGGGCGATCCCCTTCCTCTGCGAAGCGGCGGGCGTGCTGCACGAACTCCCCGAACAGCTCTGCGGGGCGCTCAAGGGCACCACTGTAGCGGGCGTCTGAGTTCATGTCCATCTCCAGCTGGATGCCAGGCGTCGACCCGCCGCCGACCAATTCGTACTGGAGAACCGACCACTTCACGATGCGGTTCACTGCCAGCCCCTGGGACTCGCACTTGCGGTCGACCTGATACATGAACCCCTCGGGCTCTGTCGCCTGCATGTCCAACGGCGGCAGATAGCCGTCCAGCGCTTCGCGGCAGTCCTCCATCTCCGGGTAGGTCTTCATGACGGTGGCGCCGAACGCGAGCCTCCGGATCGGGGGTCTGGATGCGAGGCCGAGCCAGTCGGCGACCAGCCCCGAGAAGCGAGGCAGCACATCTCCGTCGAACGGGGGCAGCGCACTGGGGCGCGGCTGCCCCACCGAGAAAGGTCGTTCAATGTCTACCCGTTCAGGCTTGACCTCGATCGACAACGGGGCTCCGTTGAACACGCCGAGCACCTTCACGGAGCCGGCGGGCGGCAAATCGATTACCCCCTCGGGGGAAACTCTGGTCAGAGCGCTCCACCACTCCCGTGCCAGCGACGTCTGGTGGTAGGACTGCGGGAACGCCGTCAGGCGCAGATGGGCTGTACGCCAAACAGGAGGGCCGGTCTGCGGCTCGTCAGTCATCGATCGTCCGTGTTGAGTTCAGCTCCCTTTCCGGCCCGCAAGCAGCGGGCTCATGCCACCATCGTACCACAGGCGGGTACCCACGGGGCTGGCACTCCCTGACCCCCCGCAGACACCCCGTGAGCCCCTAGCACTCCCCTGTACGCGTGCCGAAGGCCGGTCATGAGGGTGCCGCTGACGATCCGGCGCGGGCGATCTCCGCGGGCCGGCGGTTCAGCGGATTAGCGGCTTCTCCGAGTTCGGATTGGGGAAGAGCACGGGCTCCAGCACCAGCCGACTGAACTGCCAGAGCGCCAAGGGCGGGTGCCCTGCGATCTCGATCAGGATCTCGCCGTCACGCTGGAGCACCGGCCTGGCCTCACGATCTTCCTCTGGGTCGTCGGTAGCGCGCACGGAGATGTATGGATCGGAGCGTCTGTGCTTGTACACCAGCGTCAGATAGACGCTACAGCGGGGGTTCAGATTGCGATTCTGGGGAGCCGAGACGTAGACGGATTCGTCCTCTCGCGTGAACTCGCACTTCAACTGGCTCCAGGCTTCGTACCTCCTGACGTCCTCCTCGATCCGATCCACCAGAGCCTTGAACACGGCACCGTCCCGCACGCGCACGCGAGCACTGACCCAGTCGAAGCCCTCAGGCATCCGCTTCTTCGCCGACGCGAGATCAGCTTGCCCCCTGTTCTCCATCTCCTCCACCCGCAGGTCCGTCGGCGTCTCCACTGTCGCCGTCATCGTGCGTGTTGTCGAGCGGTGCCGGCGGGGGCGCGGGCGTGCCCGCTTCTGGTGATCCGTCGGCGGGATCGTCGGCATCTAGTGGCGTATCGTGCCCCGGTTCGACGTCTTGAGTACGGGGCGCGTTGTTCATCAGAGTCGAGATGATCGTCGGAGCCGACGCACCGAGGTTGGCTGCCAGATACGGGTTCATCTCGACGCCGGAGCCGGCGTGCATGACGACCACAAGGCCGCCGACCAGGATCATCACGATGGTGACGCACCAGTACCCGACACTCGCCCACTCCGGCCCGCCTCTGTGGAGTTCGTCTCGAATGCTGTACCAGCGAGCGAACTCGGCGAGGGCCCCGCCAATGATGCCCCATACCGGGGCCGGCAGATGCTCCATCAGCGCCCCGCAAGTGCCACGAGCCGGTCGAGCACTTCCCCTGCGGTGACCCGCTTGTTCTTCAGGGCGTAGACCACCCGGCGATCCCTGGACAGCGCCTTTCGGATCTTGTCCTCGTGCCTCGCCAGCAGGCGCCGCACGCGGCCCCGGGTCAGCCCGAGTTCGGCGGCGACCCCTTCGACGCTACGGAAGTCCCACTTCTCGGACGCGAGCGCCTTCTTCAGCCTCTCCCACTCTGCCTCTTCCTCAGGTGTCATCTTCCCCCTCCCGGTCTCGTCATCTGGTCTCTCTGCCTGATCATGACTCCGGTCTCCGAGCCGGACGCGCCAGCCTCTCCGGGCCACGACTTCTGAGAATATGCCGGGTCCGGGGCCGCTGTCCAGCAAAGTGCCCCTAGACGAGGGCAACATGTGGCTGTACTCTGCTGTCGGGCTGTCCCTCACACTGGCCGGGTACGCGCGATCAGGCCCTAGCAAGGACCATGCCAGATCAGGCGATTACCCCGAATTCGACTAATTCAAATAGAGACACGACCCGACGTCGGCTGGTCGGGAGGGTGCGGGACCGATGAAGGTGCTGGTCGTCGGGGGCGGCGCGCGCGAGCACGCGCTGACGTGGAAGCTGGGGCGGGAGTCGGCGGTCCGAGAGGTGATCTGCGCCCCCGGCAACGCGGGGACGGGAGCGGACGCACCGGCGCGTTCGCTCGACGTCGCGGATCCCGCGGCCCTGCTCGCGTACGTCGAGGCCGAAGCGGTCGACCTCACCGTCGTCGGGCCGGAGCTGCCGCTCGCCCGCGGGGTGGGGGACCTGTTCGAGGCGCGCGGCCGGCGCCTCTTCGGGCCCGGCCGGCACGCGGCGAGGCTCGAATCGAGCAAGGCGTTCGCCAAGGAGTTCATGGCCCGGCACGCGGTGCCGACGGCCCGCTTCCGGGTCTGCCGCAGTCCGGGCGAGGCCCTCGGCGCGGTGGACGGGTCCGAGTTCGGGTTCCCGGTGGTCGTCAAGGCGGACGGCCTCGCGGCCGGCAAGGGGGTGACGGTGGCCCCGGATCGGGCCGCGGCCGAGCGGGCGGTGCACGAGGCGATGGTCGACGGGCGGTTCGGCGAGGCCGGGCGCTGCGTCGTCGTCGAAGAGTATCTGTCCGGCGTGGAGGCGTCGTTCTTCGCCATCTGCGACGGGCGCGAGGCGGTCGGCCTGCCGGTGGCGCAGGACCACAAGCGGGCCCACGACGGCGACCGGGGACCCAACACCGGCGGCATGGGGGCGTTCGCGCCCAGCCCGCTGATGACCCCCGCGCTCGACCGCCGCATCCGGCGCGAGATCGTCGAGCCGGTGCTGGAGGGGATGCGCCGCGCCGGACACCCCTTCCGGGGCTTCCTCTACGTCGGGCTGATGCTGACGGCGGACGGCCCGAAGGTCGTCGAGTTCAACGTGCGGCTCGGCGATCCCGAGGCCCAGGTCGTGCTGCCGATGATGCGCGGCGAGCTGGCCCCGGTGCTGGACGCGGCGGCCCGCGGGGCGCTGGACGGGTCGGCCTGCGAGCACTCGGACGAGCCGCACGTCGGGGTGGTGCTGGCGTCCGGGGGCTATCCCGGCCCCTACGAGACCGGCGCCGCGATCGCGGGGCTCGAAGCGGCGTCGGCCCTCGACGACGTGCTCGTGTTCCATGCCGGCACGGCGGAACGGGACGGGTCGGTGGTGACGGCGGGCGGGCGCGTGCTGACGGTGGTGGGCCGAGGCCGGGACTTCCCGGCGGCGATTGCACGGGCCTACGAGGCGGAGGCATGCATCACCTTCGCCGGCAAGCAGGTCCGCTCGGACATCGGGCGCAAGGCGCTGGCGGCCGCGTGTGGGGTCGGGGCCCCCGCCCAGGAATCTGCGCCGTAGACGGTGCAGACTCCTGGCAGGGTTGGTTGGACGGTGAGCGGAGCCGTAGGTTGGCGCGTGGCAAGGCACCCTCCATCAGTGCCCATGGGTCGCCGGGGTCGAATCGAGACAGGGCAAAAGCAGGGAGACACAGGGTCGGATGAGTGACATACAGGTTCAGGTCTTGATGGGGTCCGCGTCGGACGCGGGGGTGATGGCCAACACCGTGCGCACGCTGCGCGATCTGGGCGTCGCCTCGGACATGACGGTGGCGTCGGCCCACCGCTCGCCGGACCGGGTCCGCCGGGTGATGGACGAGGCCGTCCGGCGGGGGGTTCGGGTCTTCGTGGTGGGGGCGGGGGCGGCGGCCCACCTCGCGGGGGTCGTCGCCGCCCATACCGCGCTGCCGGTCATCGGCGTGCCCGTCGACTCGTCGCCGCTCGGCGGTTTCGACGCGTTGCTGTCGACGGTGCAGATGCCCCCCGGGGTCCCCGTCGCCACGGTGGCGGTGGGGAAGGCGGGGGCCACGAACGCGGCGGTGCTCGCGGCGCAGATTCTCGCCCTCGGCGACCCCGACGTCCGCGCGCGCCTCGACGCCTATCGCCGGGGGCTGGCCGAGAAGGTGGAGCAGGCGGCGGCCGGGCTCGAGCCCGTTTGAGCGCGGCCGCGCGGTGGGCCGCCTGACGGCGGGCAGGGGGCGCACCGTTGTCGGTGCGGGCTCGTCCGCCGGTGCCGATTCCCGGTTCGGCGAGGGCGCGGCGCCCAGCATCGGCACCGCGTTGTCGGCCGGTCCGGGCGGGGCGTTTCGCGTCTTCCTACGGCGCCGATGCCTGGTTCGGCCAGGGCGCGGCGCCGAGCATCAGCATCAGCAGCGCCTTCTGGGTGTGGAGCCGGTTCTCGGCCTGGTCGAAGACCGCGGATCGCGGCCCGTCGATGACGTCGGGGTCCACCTCCTCGCCGCGGTGGGCCGGCAGGCAGTGCATGAAGAACGCGTCGCGGCCGGCCTGCGCCATCAGGTCGCCGGTCACCCGGTAGGGTTCGAACGCCTCCCGCCGCCCCGCCGCCTCCGCCTCCTGCCCCATCGACGTCCACACGTCGGTGTAGACGGCGTCCGCCCCCCGCACCGCCTCGACGGGGTCGTGGCACTGGACGACCTCGGCGCCGTGCCGCGCCACCCGGCGCGCCGCGGCCACGGTCGCCGCCGGCAGGGCGTAGCCCGGGGGCGACGCGAGCCGCAGACGGACCCCGAGCATCGCGGCGGCGTGGGTGAGCGAGGTGGCCACGTTGTTGCCGTCGCCCACGTACGCCAGGGTCGCTCCGCGCATGTCGCCGAACCGCTCGCGCAGGGTCAGGCAGTCGGCGAGCGCCTGGCACGGGTGCTCCTCGTTGGTCAACGCGTTCACGACCCGCAGCCGCGTCGTGGCCCGGGCGATCTCGCGCAGCCGCGACTGCTGGAACGTGCGGATGGCGGCCACCGAGATCCACCGCTCGAGGGTGCGGGCGACGTCCGCGAGGGCCTCGCGCGTGCCCAGCGCGTCGGCCGACGGCGGGCACGTGACGATGCCCCCCAGCTCCTGCATCGCGATCTCGAACCCGGTGCGGGTGCGCAGCGACGGCTTGTCGAACAACAGGGCCAGCGAGTGCCCGGCCAACGCGCGGCTCGTGGGGGCGTCGGCGCCCATGCCTCGCTCGCGCTTCAGCCGCGCCGCCAGGGCCAGGCACGTCTCGAGCCCCTCCGGCGTCAGGTCCAGCACCGACAGGTAGGTTCGGGCCGAGGCGGACACGGGGAACGGGGCGGCCACGTCGGCGTTCGGCAGGGTTTCGGTGGTGCTCATGGCTTCGTCGGGGCGTCGCGCGCCCTCCGTCGCGCCGGGGCCCGGCCGGGCGCGCCGGATGCGCCCGCCTCAGGTCCGGTAGTCCGCGTTGATGTGGATGTACTCGGCGCTGAAATCGCAGGTCCACACGGTGGCGGCGCCCGCGCCGCCGGTGCCGAGGTCGATCGTGATCGCCACCTCCGGCGTCCGCATGTGCACGGCCGCCGCCGGTTCGCGGTCGCTGAAGATCCGCTCGTCGCGAAAGAGCTCCACCCCGCCGACGGCGACGCGGGCGCGGCCGAGGTCGAACCCCACCCCGGCCCGGCCCGCCACCGCCACGATGCGGCCCCAGTTGGGGTCTTCGCCGTGGACCGCGGTCTTGACGAGCGGCGAGTTGGCGATGGCCCGCGCCGCCTGCCTCGCCTCGGCCGCGGTGCGGGCGCCGGTCACGCCGACGGAGACGAGCTTCGTCGCTCCCTCGCCGCCCTTCACGACGGCGAGGGCCAGCTCGTGGCAGACGGCGTGGAGGGCCTCGACGAACGCGGGGTACGACGCCTCGTCGATGACCGTTCCCGAGGCCCCGTTGGCCAGGGCCAGCACCATGTCGTTCGTCGAGGGCTCGCCGTCGACGGTGATGGCGTTGAAGGTCGTCTCGGCCGCCTCCCGCAGGGCGCGCTGCAGGAGGGGCGGCGCGACGGCGGCGTCGGTGGTCAGGAACGCGAGCATCGTGGCCATGTTCGGCTCGATCATCCCGGCCCCCTTGGCGATGCCGCCGACGTGGAACCGGCCCGACGGCACCTCGGCCCGCACCGCCGCCTCCTTGGGCCACGGATCGGTGGTCATGATGGCCTCGGCCGCCGCCGCGTGCCCGTCGGGGCCGAGCGACTCGGCGGCCTGCCCGATGCCCTGCCGCAGCTTGTCGCGCTCCAGGTACGCCCCGATGACCCCGGTCGACGACACGAGCACCTGCTCGACCGGGCAGCCGACGAGGTCGGCGGTGGTGACCGCCATGTCGCGCGCGTCGGCCAGCCCCCGCTCGCCGGTGCACGCGTTGGCGCAGCCGCTGTTGACGACCACCGCCGCGGTGGTGGCGTCCGACCGCCGCAGGTGCTCGCGGGTCACCGTGACCGGGGCGGCGACCGCGAGGTTGGTGGTGAAGATGCCGGCCGACCGGGCCGGCGGGGTCGACACGAGCAACGCCAGGTCGAGCCCCGACGCCTTGATGCCGCAGGCGACCCCGGCGGCCCGGAAGCCGGCCGGCGCGGTGATGCCCCTGGGAATGCGTTCGAGCATGAGTGTCGTCTGTCCTGGCCCGCAAGCGTCGCCTCCGGCTCCGCTCACCGCCCAACCAACCCTCCAGGAATCCGCGCCGTTTCACGGCGCCCGCTCCTGGTGTTCGGCAACCGGTCGGCCCCCGCCGGTGGTGTGCCGCCCGCCAACCTGCTACGGACTTCCCCGCCGCGGCCCGCGGCCCCGCGAGCCGCCGAGCTCGATGACCACCGCGTACTGCGCACAGCGTCTGAACCACTCGCAGGCCTGACAGTCGGTCATGATCTTCTCGGGCAGCCACGTGTGCGGCACGATCGAGAACCCCTGGGCGACGAAGGCGCGGGGTATGTGGGTGAACGCGCACACCCTCGAGGCGCCCTGCCGGCGTCCCCCGGCGACGACGGCGGCGAGCAGCCGCGAGCCGATGCCGCCGCCGCGCTCGGCGGCGACGACCACCAGCGACCGCACCTCGGACATCGTCTTGCTGAGCGGGGCCAGCTCGCCGCACCCGATGACCTCGCCGCCGCGGGTCGCGACCAGGAATCGGGAGACGTGGCGCAGGATGTCCGCCGACGAGCGGGGCAGCAGCATCCCCGGGCCGACGTTGGCGGCGACCAGCCGGTCGATGGCGTCGACGTCCCCCCGCTCGGCGGGGCGAATCGACACCTCGGCCTCCGGGGCGGCGGGATGGCGCCGGACGTCCGCGGCGGGCTCGACGGAAACGGTGGACATGGTGATCATCGGGTCGTGCTCGCTTGCGGCGGGCCTCACGGCGGGGCCCGGGGCGCCGGCTCCTTCCTGCTCATCGTCGCCCGACGGCTCCGCCGGGCCCGACCAGCCCTCCAGGAATCCGCGCCGTTCTGCGGCGACTCCTCGCTCGCCAATCGTCGCCCGCGGCTCCGCTTGGCGCCCAACCAACTCTGCGGTCCGCGCCGTTCTGCGGCGCCGACTACCGGGTGACGATCTGTTCGAGCACCCGGTCGAGAACCTGCAGCCCCTCGTCGATCTCGGCGTCCGAGACGTTGAGCGGCGGCAGCAGCCGCACGACGCGCCCCGCGGTGCGGTTGACGAGCAGTTGCTGCGCGAGCGCGAGCTCGACGGCGCGGGTCGCGGCCGCCTCGGGCATCTCGAAGCCGCGCATCAGGCCGGCGCCGCGCACGTCGGTGATGATCGGATAACGCTTCGCCAGGGCCTCGAGGCCGTCGGCGAGGCGCGCGCCCGCCGCCCGAACGCGCTCGAGCCCGCCTTGCTCGAGGGCGTCGAGGAACACCAGCGCGGCGCGGCACGCGAGGAGATTGCCGCCGTAGGTGGTCCCGTGGTCGCCCGGCGATATCGCGTCCGCCACGGCCTGGCTCATCAGGATCGCGCCGACCGGCATCCCCGCGCCCAGGGCCTTCCCGAGGGCCATCAGATCGGGGCGCAGCCCGAGCGTCGCCGAGTGGAAGGGCCGGCCGGTGCGGCCCAGCCCGCACTGAATCTCGTCGGCCACGAGCAGCGCCCCGGTCCGCTCGCACGCCGCGTTCACCGCCTCGGCGAACGCCGGCGTCAGGGGCCACACCCCGCCCTCCCCCTGAATCGGCTCCAGGATGATCGCGGCGACGTCGGGCCCCACCGCCGTCTCCAGCGCCCCGGGGTCGGTGGGCGACACGAAGTCGACCCCCGGGAGGAGCGGCTCGAACGGCCGGCGGTACCCGGGCTCCCACGTCGCCGACAGCGAGCCGAACGTGCGCCCGTGGAACGAGCGCTCGAGGGCCACGATCCGCGTCCGGCCGGTCTCGCCGCGCGTGTGCCAGTAGCGGCGCGCGAACTTCAGGCAGCCCTCCACCGCCTCGGTCCCGCTGTTGCAGAAGAACGCCCGCGGCAGGCCCGACAACGCCGCGAGACGCCGCCCCACCTGTCCCTGCAGGGGATGGAAGTAGAGGTTGGACGTGTGCACCAGGGTGCGGGCCTGGTCGGCCAGGGCCGCCGCCAGTCCGGGGTGGGCGTGCCCGAGCGAAGCCACCCCGAGCCCCGACAGGAAGTCGAGGTAGCGCCGGCCGTCGGCGTCGTGGACGTAGCTTCCCTCGCCCCGGGTCAGGACCACCGGCACCCGCTTGTAGACCTGCAGCAGGTGCTCGCTCTCGAGCGCCTTGACGCCCTGCGCCTCGGTCGCGTCCGTCGTTCCTGTCGGCATCGATGACTGCTCTTTTCTTTCTCTTCGGTCACGCGGCTAGGCGACCACCGAGCCGGGACGACCGTCCAGGTCCCGCGTTCGCCGGCCGTCGACGATCTCGACCCGCGCGACCCCGTGGCGCCGCGCATGGCGGCAGGCGTTCAGCTTGGCCACCATGCCGGCGCTGGCGCGGCCGTCGGCGATGAGCGCCTCGAGCATCGCGTCGTCGATGGAGGGCAGCGTGTCGCCGTGCGGGTCGAGGACGCCGGCGGTGCCGCCCGCGATCAGCAGCCGGTCGGCCCGGAACCGGACCGCGAGGTCCCCGGCCAGAGTATCGGCATTGACGTTCAGCAACTGTCCATCCGCGTCGGCCCCGATGCTCGCGACGACCGGCACGAACCCGGCCGCGCCCAGGGTTTCCAGCAGGGCCGGCGGCGCGTCGCCCTCCGGCTGTCCCACGAACTCCAGATCGACCACCGACCCGTCGGCGGCCTCGTAGGGCGCGGCGCGCCCGACCGCGGCCACCCCGGCGTCGGCCGCGGTCAGGCCGACGGCGCGGACGCCGGCGGCGCGGGCGGCGGCGACGAGCCGGGTGTTGACCTGCCCCGCGAGCATCGCCACCACGACGTCGAGGGTCGGGGCGTCGGTGACCCGCAGCCCGTCGACGGCCCGCTTGGCGATGCCGCGCCGCGCCAGCTCCGCGTCGACCTCGCGTCCTCCGCCGTGCACCACCACGAGGGCGGTCCCGGCGGCGAGTCGCCCGATGGCCGCGGCGACGTCGCGGCGCTGCTCCGGCTCCGCGAGCAGCTCGCCGCCCAGCTTGAGGACGACCCTGGCCGTCGGGGTCATGACAGGCCGGTCGCCTCGCCGAGGCCGAAGGCGACGTTCAGGTTCTGGATGGCCTGGCCCGCCGCTCCCTTGACCAGGTTGTCCAGGCACGCCACGAGCACGAGGCGCCGCGAGGCGGCGTCGAGCTTCCAGCCGATGTCGCACAGGTTGGTGTGGGTGACGTGCTTGATCTCGGGCAGGGCGTCGCCGGTGAGGCGCACGAACGGCGCGCCGGCGTAGGCCCGCTCCAGCGTGTCGGCCACCTGCGCGGCGCTCACGTCCCGGCGGGTCCGCACGTAGATGGTCTCGAGAATGCCGCGGTCGAGGGGCACGAGATGGGGCGTGAACGTGACCGGCCGCCCCAGCTCCTGCTCGATCTCGGCGCCGTGGCGGTGGGCGAGCACGCCGTAGGCGGCGACGCTGCCGTGGCACTCCGAGAAGTGGGTGCGCTCCGTCGGCTTCTTGCCGGCCCCGGAGATGCCCGACTTGGCGTCGATGATGACGTCGCCCTCGTCGTCGAGGAGGCCGGCGTCGCGCAGCGGGCGCAGGGCCAGCAGCGCCGCCGTCGGGTAGCATCCCGGGCAGGCGACGAGGCGCGCGTCCGGCAGCGCCTCGCGGCAGTGCTCGGTGAGGCCGTAGACGACCGGCTCGTCGATGTCCGGCGTCGCGGGATACCAGTGGCGGCGCTCGGCCGCGTCCCGCAGCCGGAACGTGCCGGACAGGTCGAAGACCCGGACCCCGCGGGCGACGAGGTCGGGGCCGACCTCGGCCGCGACCGCGTCCGGCAGGGTCAGGAACACCGCCAGGGTCTCCGCCGCGAGCCGGTCCAGGGAGAGCGGCGTCACGTCGCCGTCCCAGATGCGCGCGAGCGCGGGCAGGCGGCGCACGCCCTCCGCGGATCCCGATCCCATGGCCGCGGCGACGGTGACGGCCGGATGGCGCGCGGCGAGCCTGAGCAGCTCCTGGCCGGCGTACCCGGTGGCCCCGGCGACCCCGACGGCAAGCGTGGACGACATTGTGCATATTTATACATCGCAGCCGGCCATGCCGTCAACGCGGAGGCGGCCGGGGGCGGGTCCGGGCCGGAGACGTTGACCGCCGGACTTCCCGGCGCGACTTGACATCGAATCATGGGAGTGTATATAAATCCAGCCGTGTGAATAAACATGAAGGGTCGCCGCCAGTCCGCGATACTCGAGCTCGTCTCCGCCCGGCCGGTCCGCAGCCAGGACGGCCTGCGCCGGTTGTTGGCGGCGATGGGCATCCAGGCGACCCAGGCCACCATCTCCCGGGACGTCAAGGAGCTCGGGCTCGTCAAGCGCTCCGCCGACGGCGCCTACCAGTCGGCCCGGGGACCGGCGGCGGCGCCGGCGATCCCTGACGAGCGGGTCCGCCGGGCGGTGGCCGAGTACCTGCGTCGCGTCGAACGGGTGCAGCAGCTTCTCGTGCTCAAGACCGACCCCGGGCAGGCGCAGCCGCTGGCGTTCGCGCTCGACCACGCGGCGTGGCCGGAGATCGTGGGGACGGTTGCGGGCGACGACACGATTCTCGTCGTCCTCCGGACCGAGGGCAGCGCCCGTACGGTGGGCCGTCGGGTTGAAGGCTGGGTGGCCGGCCGGGAGCCTGCGCCGCAGGAGTCTGCGCCGTAGTCCGGCGCGGGCAGAGGAGAAGAGAAGTAGATGGAGCGTGTGATACTCGCGTATTCGGGCGGCCTCGACACGTCGGTCGCGATTCCCTGGCTGGCCGAGAAGTACGACGCGGAGGTCGTGGCCGTGACCCTGGACCTCGGGCAGGGGAAGGAGCTCGACGACGTCCGCGAGCGCGCGATGGCGGTGGGCGCCATCCGCTGTCACGTCCTCGATGTCCGCACCGAGTTCGCCGACGAGTACGTCCTCCCCGCCCTGCAGGCGGGGGCGCTCTACGAAGGGCAGTACCCGCTGGCCACGGCGCTCGGCCGTCCCCTGATCGCGAAGCGCCTCGTCGAGATCGCGGAGATGGAGTCGGCGTCGGCGATCGCCCACGGGTGCACCGGCAAGGGCAACGACCAGGTCCGGATAGACGTGTCGGCGCGGGCGTTGAACCGGGCCATCCGGGTCATCGGGCCGGCCCGCGAGTGGGGCATGTCGCGCCCCGCCGAGATCGAGTACGCCCGGGAGCGCGGCATTCCCGTGCCCGCCACCGTCGACAGCCCCTACAGCACCGACCTCAACCTGTGGGGCAAGTCCATCGAGTGCGGGGTGCTGGAAGACCCCTGGGCCGAGCCGCCCGAAGAGGTCTACACCCTGACGAAGTCGCCGGCCGGTGCGCCCGATGCGCCCGCCTACGTGAGCCTCGACTTCGAGCGGGGAGTCCCGACCGCGGTCAACGGGGTGGCGATGCCCCTCGTCGAGCTCATCGCGAGCCTCGAGACCATCGCCGGCGCCCACGGCGTCGGGCGCATCGACATGTGCGAGAACCGGCTCGTGGGCATCAAGTCGCGGGAGATCTACGAGGCTCCCGCCGCCGTCGTCCTCCACGCCGCCCACCGCGAGCTGGAGAGCCTGGTCGTCCCGCGCGACCTCGACCGCATCAAGACGGGGCTGGCCCCGGTGTACGCCGACCTCGTGTACAACGGCCTGTGGTTCACCCCGACCCGCCGCGCCATCGACGCCCTCGTCGCCGACGTGCAGCAGCGGGTCACCGGCACCGTCCGGCTGAAGCTGTTCAAGGGCGACTGCCGGGTGGTCGGGCGCAAGTCGCCGCACGCCCTCTACGACGAGGCCCTCGCGACCTACGACGAGGGCGACCAGTTCGACCACACCGCGGCCGAGGGCTTCATCCGCATCTGGGGGTTGCCGGTCGAGCTCGCGGCGGCCAGGGCCGAGCCGGCCGAGGCCGAGTCCGCCGAGGCCGCCCCGGCGAAGGCCGCGCCGGTCTCCTGACCGCCAATCGTCGCCCATGGCTCCGCCTGGCGCCCAACCGACCCTGCGGGAGCCCGCGCCGTTGAGGCGCAGACTCCTGGACGGCTTCCGCACGACATGACGCACCTGTGGTCCGGCCGGTTCGACAGCGCCCCCGACGAGGAGGTCTTCGCGTTCCAGGCGTCGTTCGCGTTCGACCGGCGGCTGTTCGAGGACGACGTCACCGGGAGCCTCGCGTGGGCGGAGGCCCTCGCCGGCGCCGGCGTGCTGTCGGCCGGGGACGCGGCCGCAATCCGGGACGCCCTCGTCGCGATCCGCGACCGGGGCCGCGGCGACCCCGCGTTCGTCGACGGGCCGGACGAGGACGTCCATGCCTTCGTCGAGCGCAAGCTGATCGAGCGCGTCGGCGACGCCGGGAAGCGGCTGCACACCGGCCGGTCGCGGAACGAGCAGGTGGCCCTCGACCTGCGCCTCTACCTGCGCCGGCGCGTCACCGTCATCCAGCACGAGGTGGTGGCCCTCGTCGACGCCCTCGCGGACCGGGCGGAGTCGGCGGGCCAGGCGCTCATGCCGTCGTACACGCACCTGCGGCGGGCCCAGCCCATCCTCGCGGCCCACTACTTCCTCGCCCACGCCGCCGCCCTGCGCCGCGCCCACCGGCGCTTCGAGGTCGCGCGCGACGAGGCCGACGCGCTGACCCTCGGCTCGGGGGCCATCGCGGGGTCGAGCTACGACGTCGACACCGCCGCCCTCGCCCGGCGCCTCGGGTTCTCGCGGGTGGTCGCCAACAGCCTCGACGCCACCGCCGACCGCGACTTCGTGTCCGGCTTCCTGCACGCCTGCGCCGGGGTCATGGTCCACCTGAGCCGGCTCGCCGAGGACCTCGTCATCCTGACGAGCGAGGAGTTCGGGTTCCTGGGGCTGTCCGACGCCGTCACCACCGGCAGCAGCCTGATGCCGCAGAAGAAGAACCCCGACCCCCTCGAGCTGGTGCGGGGCAAGGCGGGCCGGGTCATCGGCCGGCTCGCCGGCTGGCTGGCCACCACGAAGGGGCTCGCCAGCGGCTACAACAAGGACCTGCAGGAGGACAAGGAGGCGGTCTTCGACGCCGAGGACACCGTGCTCGGCTCGCTGCGCGCCGCCGCCGCCGTCGTCCGCACCCTCACCCTCGACCCGGCCCGCACCGGCGCGGCGGCCTCGGGGCTCGCTCTCGCCACCGACGTGGCCGACCTGCTGGTGGCCCGGGGCGTCCCGTTCCGCGAGGCGCACGAAGTGGTGGGGCGCATCGTCCGCGACCTCGTCGCGGGCGGGCGCGACTTCGCGTCGCTGACGCCGGACGAGTGGCGGGGGTACCACGAGCGCCTCGACGCGGACGGCGCGGCCCGCATCACCGCGCGCGGCTCGGTCGAGGCCCGCCGGACCCCCCAGTCGACGGGCCCCGAGGCGGTGGCGGCGGCGCTCCGCGAGACCCGCCGCTGGATCGACGCGACGGGTCGCTGACCCCCCCGGTCGACGGGCCCCGAGGCGGTGGCGGCGGCGCTCGGCGAGACCCGCCACCGGAGCGCCGCGACGGTCGGCTGAGCCGCTCCGGGCGACGGGGCTGTTTGCGCGAGGAGACACGGGGCCGTTTACGCGAGGGGACGAGAGTAGTAGAATGGCCTCACTGCTGCATCGTCGACCGCTGGAGCCGCCCTGCATCGAGGGTTTCGTGGCCCGGCCGTCGGCGTCTCCGTCCTTGCAGCGCAACGCGAATCTTTCCTGAAGCGACGGAACTGGTGGTTCACGTTTTCGCAACTCGGGACATCCGTCCGGCGGACGGGGCTGGGAGCCCGTGGTGAAACCCCACGTTGCACCGCGCCCGAAAGGGCGCCGGCGAGGCGCCGGCGGGGCCGTTCGCCGCGGGGGGCGTGGCCTCGGGGCCGGCGTTCCGCCTCGTCGATGAACGACGGAACCAGAAGACCGGAAGCCATGCAACCGGGGAACGACGCGGTCGGGGGCCGCGTTGCGCCGGCCGCGCGCAGCCGGGCTCTTGGCGAGGGCCGCCGGCGTGCGTGACACGGGTCCGGAGCAGACCCCATCGCTGTTCGCATCAGTCGTTGGCACTTCGAGCGACCGTCGAACCATCCCACCAAACTGAACCAACCTGAGAGGGATTCATGGAGCAGCGCCGGGTGCGCCTGGGTGACGTGCTGGACGACTACTGTCCACGCGAGCGCCGGGTGACCAATCATGCCGTCGTGGCCATCGTCGACAACGACATCAAGTTGACCCGATGCACGACGTGCGACACCGAGCACCCCTACAAGGCGGCGCGCGTGCCTCCGCGCCGGCAGACGCGAGTGGCGGCGGCCCTCTCGAACGCGGGCGCCGACGGGGCGCTGATCGCGGCTTCGGCGGCGCCGCCGAAGCCGCCGCCCCCGGCCGCCACGTCCCCGGCCGCTGCGTCCCCGGCGGTCGCGCCCCTCGCGGCGGGGTCCCCGGGCGTCGCGCCCCCGGCCGCCAGGCCCCTCGCGGCGGGGTCCCCGGGCGTCGCGTCCCCGGCCGCCAGGCCCCTCGCGGCGGGGTCCCCGGGCGTCGCGTCCCCGGCCGCCAGGCCCCTCGCGGCGGGGTCCCCGGGCGTCGCGCCTCCGGCCGCCAGGCCCCTCGCGGCGGGGTCCCCGGGCGTCGCGCCTCCGGCCGCCAGGCTCCTCGCCGCCGGGTCCCCGGGCGTCGCGGCCTCGGACGCCACGCTCCCGGACGTCCCCCTGCCGGTGGTGAGCCGTCCCTCCAAACCCCCGCACGTCGACTCGGTGCGCCGTCCGCTGATCCGGGCCACGCTGGGGCGGCCCGACCCCGCCGTGGCGACCCGGCCGGCGCCGGTGTTCACGATGCGCGAGAACGAGGGTCGCGCCGGCAACGCCGACCGGGGGAACGCGTCGCGCTGGCGCCGCAACGGGTCGCGGCCCGGCGGCGAGCCCAACGGGAACCGGGCCGAGGGCCATCCGGGCCAGTTCACCCGGTCCGGCTACGGCAAGAACGAGTCGAAGCCGGCCCGCCGCAACGGGAACGGGCGCCCGGAGCGGTTCAACAAGGCCTCGTCCAGGAGCCGCGGCAAGAGCCGGTCGCGATGACCGCGGCCGGCGGCGGCGGGATGACCACGCGGCCGGAATCCGGAATACCGGCCGGAGTCCGGAGTACCGAATGGAGGTGACCGAGAGGCCCGAGGCGAGCGCCCCGCGAGGGCGGTCCCGGCCGTGGGCGGTGCGGACCCGACGCCTGCGGGGCGGCGTGCTGCGGTTGGCGCGCAGCCGCAAGGCCGCGTTCGCGGCCGGCTCGATCCTGCTCGTGCCGGCGATTGCGTTGATGGCCGCCGACCACCCTTGGGAGAGTTGGCTCACCGACGGGCTCGGCCTCGCCGGCCTCGCGACCGGGGCGGCGCTGATCCTGACCGCGCTGGGGGGGCGGCGTCCCGACTGGATCGACCCGGCCTAGCAGTCTGCGCGGTAGAACGGCAACCCGTGCCCCATCGTTCCGTACCTCCCTCCGCCCCGGCCGCGGCCAGCCGCCATCTGACCGGCGAGCCCATCCGGTACTACCGGCCCCGCGGCGGCCCCGAGACGCGGCGCCTCGTCGACGAGGGGTTCCAGGCGTTCAACGCCGGCCGCCTGCGCGAGGCCTGTCACGTCTTCGCCGACAGGATGCTCGACCCGGCGAACGACACCACCATCGGCCTCACCGTGGCCGGGGCGCTGACCCCGGCCGGCCTCGGCGGCTGCGTCATCGAGCTGATGGAGCGGGGCCTCGTCGACTTCGTCGTCAGCACCGGGGCCAACCTCTACCACGACCTGCACTACGCGCTGAACTTCACGCTGCACCGCGGCTCGCCGTTCCTCGACGACGTCGAGCTGCACGACGACGGCGTCATCCGCATCTACGACGTGCTGTTCCCGGCCCAGGTATTGCTCGAGACCGACGCGTACCTGCGCGACTTCCTCGCCCGCCGGCCCGTCGACGGCCCGGTGTCGTCGGCCGCCCTCCACCACGCCATCGGGTGCGACCTGATGGCCCGCACCCCCGGGTGCGAGGCCCACTCGGTGGTGGCCGCGGCCGCGGCGGCGGGGGTGCCGGTCTACACGTCGTCGCCGGGGGACAGCTCCATCGGCATGAACCTCGCGTCGCACCAGCTCCTGCGGGGCGGCGGCTGCCTGCTCGACCCCGGGCGCGACGTCAACGAGGTGGCGGCCATCATCCTCGGCGGCACCACCAACGGCTGCCTGATCCTGGGCGGGGGGTCGCCCAAGAACTTCTACCTGCAGGGCCAGCCGACGCTGTGGGAGATCTACGGCATCCCCAAGGGGGGGACCGACTACTTCGTCCAGATCACCACCGACCAGGTCGTCTGGGGAGGGCTGTCGGGGGCGACCCCGTCCGAGGCGGTGAGCTGGGGCAAGGTCAAGCCCGGACGGCTGCCCGACGCGGTGGTCGCCTACTGCGACGCCACCATCGCCTTCCCGATCCTGTGCGAGTACGTCGTCGGCTCCGAGCGCGGCCGGCGCCCGCCGCGGCGGCTGTTCGACCGGCGCGAGGCGCTGCTGTCCGCGCTCGAGGCGCGGGCCCGGTCGGCGGCCGATCCCGGAGAGGAGTGACGGACATGTCCGATCGAGCCGGGCTTTCTGTGCCAGCCGACGAGGAGCCCGCCTTGGGGTCCCGGAGAGGAGTGACGGGCATGTCCGACCGCGCCGGGCTGGCCGTGCCAGCCGACGAGGAGCCCGCCTTGGGGTCCCGGAGAGGAGTGACGGGCATGTCCGACCGCGCCTGGTCCGTCGCCGTCCGCATCGAGTTCTGCTACGGGCACCGCCTGCTCGACCACGCCGGGCGGTGCCGGCACGCCCACGGCCACAACGCGGTGGCCGAAATCGAAGTGCGCTCGGCGACCCTCGACGAACGCGACATGGTGTGCGATTTCGCCGACCTCCGGCGTGCCGTCGAAGCCTGGGTGGACCGGGAGCTCGACCACAAGATGATCCTGAAGCGCGGCGACCCGCTCGTCGAGGCGCTGCGGTCGCTCGGCGAGCCGGTCTACGTGATCGACACGAACCCGACCGCCGAACGGATCGCCAAGCTCATCCACGACGTCGCCGCCGACGCCGGCCTTCCCGTCGTGCGGGTGACGCTGTGGGAGACGCCCTCGTCGTTCGCGACCTACGGCGAGGCCGGCGGTTAGCCCCCCCTGTCGCAACTCCGACGGCTTCTATCGGAATGGGTGATTGGTTCGGCCGGGAACGGATGATCGATTTCATCGGAATGCGCAGCCTGCTCGAGCTCGGGACGTTTCGCCGTGCGCAGCGTCGTGCAATGGTACGAATCGCGGCGCTGGTGGCTGCCGCGTTCTGGGGAACGTTCGCTGTCGACGCGGGGGCGCAGGACGGCACCGTGCTGGATCGGACGGCGCTGGAAGCGCTGTACGACGCGACCGGCGGCGAAGGCTGGACCGACAGCACGAACTGGAAGACGGCAGCGGCGCTGGACACCTGGTTCGGCGTGACGACCGACGACGCCGGCCGGGTCACGGAGCTGGACCTCGGCGAGAACGGTCTGACGGGCTCCCTGCCGCCCGCGCTGGGAAGCTTGGCGAACCTCGAGCGGCTGTCGCTCTGGGGGAACGAGTTGACCGGCCCCATCCCGGGCGAGCTGGGGAACCTGGCGAACCTGGAGAGGGTGACCCTTTCAAGGAACGGGTTGACCGGCCCCATCCCGGGCGAGTTGAGAAACCTCGTGCGACTGGAGTGGTTGTCGCTCTCGAGGAACGGGTTGACCGGTCCCGTGCCGACGTGGCTGGGGAACCTGCCCCGCCTCCAACGGCTGTACCTCTGCTGCAATGCCCTGGCCGGCCGAGTCCCCGGCAGCCTGGGAAGCCTGCCGGAACTCGATCGGGTGGACGTGTCGTACAACTGGGGCCTGTCGGGGCCGCTCCCTCCAGAACTGCGGCGCACGAGCCTCGATGAGCTGGACATCTTCGCCACCCCGGTTTGCGCGCCCGCCGCCTGGGAGGACTGGCTGGAGACCATCGGGTTCGACGGACGACTGTGCGAGACGGCGACCGACGCCACGATCGACCTGGCGGTCGTCTATACGCCGGCCGCGCGTACGGTGTCCGGCAACATCGAAGCCGTGATCGACCTGATGGTCCGCGACACCAACCAGACCCTTCGAGCGAGCGGGGTGCAGCACCGCATCGCACTCGTGGAGAGGTCCGAAGTGCAGTACACCGAGTCGGGCGGCGACCTCCGCGACGATCTGCGCCGGCTCGCGAATCCTTCGGACGGCTACATGGACGAGGTGCACGCTCTGCGCGACCAGGTCGGGGCAGACCTCGTCCACCTGATTGTCCACGAGCTGGAACCCGAGACCTGCGGCAGGGCCTTTGTCCAGGGTGCGTTCGGTGTCAGCCAGCGATTCTGCGCAGGCTGGACCTTCGCGCATGAGTTCGGGCACAACCTGGGGCTCCGGCACGACAGGTACCAAGTGCTCCACCACGAGAGCGGGCCGTACCCGCATCCGGCGTACGGCTACGTCAACCCGCAGGGGCTCGGGCCGGGCCGTTTGCTCAGGCAATGGCGTACGATCATGGCCTACTCGGCACAGTGCGATTACCACTTTGTCCCCTGTCGGCAGTTGCCTCGCTTCTCGAATCCGCGCCAGACCTGGAACGACGACCCGATGGGCGTCGCCTACGGCGGCGCCGGCTCGGGACTGACCGGGCCGGCCGACGCGGCGGCCGTCCTCGTCCACACCGGCCCGGCCGTGGCCCGGTGGCGGAAGCGTCCGTCACTCGATACCAACCGACCGCCCGCCCTGGTGGGCACGCTGCCGGATCGGTCACTGCCGGCGCCGCCCGCCATGCTGACGCTGGACGTTGCACGGGCGTTCGCGGATCCCGATGGCGACGCGCTGACCTTCACCGTTTCGTCGTCGGCGCCCGACGTGGCGACGGTGGGCCTGGCTGGCGCCCGCCTGACGCTCACCTCGGTGGGGGCGGGCGCGACGACGATCGGGGTGACCGCGACCGACCCGGGCGGTCTGAGCGCCGCCGCCACCTTCACCGCGACGGTGGGGAGGCGGGGGACCTTCACCGACGACCCGATCCGGCCCGGATCGACGCCGGTCAGGGCCATCCACTTCGCGGAGTTGCGGACGCGCATCGACGCCCTGCGGAGAAGGGCGTCTCTGGCGCCGTTCCCCTGGACGGATCCCGTCCTCACCGTTGGCGCGACGCCGGTCAGGCTCGCGCATCTGCTCGAGCTCCGTGAGGCGATCGCTGCCGCGTACCTCGCGGCGGGGCGCGGGGCGCCGGCCTGGACCGACACGGCGCCGACGGCGGGGACGACCCTGGTCAGGGCGGCCCACCTGAATGAGTTGCGGGCCGCGGTGACCGCGCTGGAGTGAACGTTGGGTAGTGCCTTAGTTTCAAATGTGCGTAAACCCTAGCACACGCAACGGTTTACGTCAATGGCCGATCTGGAGTTGGGATCGGGGCCGGAAGGCGCGGGGAGTTGGCGCGGATTCTCAGGCCGCGCGGGAGATCGACAGTCGAACTCCGGAGAGGGCCGAGGTCTCGCGTCGCGCCGCGAGCATCGCGCGGACGAAGTCTCGCACCGGCGAGCTCTCGCCGGGGCCCGGCCACAGGACAGCCCCGCACGGGCATTGGGCCTCACGGTCGAGAACCTCGGCGAACGGGTGCGGCGAAGGCGGCCGGCGAGGCCGTCCCTTGTCAGGGCTGTCGAAGCCGACCGCTGGCCGAGGCGCAGCCGCCGAGATGTTCGTGGAGGCCCCGCACTCCCGGCAGCTAATGGAGACGGTGTCGATGTCGGGGATGCTGAAGGTCGTCAGGTGTCCGACAGTCATGGCCTTACCACGGCGGAGGCGCAGGCGTCAGTCGGAATCAGCTACACAGGATCCCCGCTCATCAACGATGCCCAGCAGGTGGCTGGCCAGCACGATGATCTCTGCTGCCGAGGTGGCGTCGATGCTCACGTTGCGATGGCTGTGAGGGTTCTTGTAGGACCCGATCGCGCCCGAGAAGAGGTGGGCAAGAGCTTCCTGTTCCGGCTCGGGGGCCTCTGCGTCTGTCAGGGGTCCGGTTCTG
Organism: Vicinamibacterales bacterium; assembly: GCA_965204675.1. GTDB lineage: Bacteria > Acidobacteriota > Vicinamibacteria > Vicinamibacterales > UBA8438 > JAJEEA01. The sequence continues at coordinate 367,974 of OZ242003.1, read as the reverse complement.
CCGAAGGCCTTTCGCATCAGAGGCACCCCGATGTCGGTGTCCTCGTAGCGCCCAGCCTCCCTCACACAGACCTCCACCGCCTTGAAAGCCTGGAGCACGGCCACGTCGTATTCGCCTCGGAGGAACGCCGCCGCCGCTCTCTGCGCGATTCGCGGGTGGAGTTGCTGACGCGGGAGCCGGCTGTTCTCGCGGTACGCGTCTACGTCGGCGCGGGTTCGCAGCTGCTGGCCGCGCCTGGAGATGAACACCCATTCGCCGCTCGACCCGGGTTTCGGCACCAGGAGACCCTCGCGTTCGAGCCACACCCACGCCTCCATTAGCGCTTGGCGTAGAGCCTCCTGATGCTCCTGCGGGTACTCCCGAACCGTATGTTGGAGACCGAAGTTGTACCGGTTGAGCCCCCCTTGCTCGTGGGGAGGGAGGGAGTTCAGATACTCCATGACGACGCCGGCTAGCTCCTCCGGTTCGAGCGCAAGCAGGGTCCCTGCGTCCTGGATCAGTGAGTAGATCGTCACGTCAACGCGTCTCCAAGGGCCGTGGGGGGGGCGCAGGTCTCAGGCCTCCGCCGGGGCGGTGACCGTTGGTCTTGTGGATTTCAGTTTACACCGAGCGCCAGGACGGCACTCGGGCAGGTAGGCCTCGATTCTCAGGTCGACACTGGGTCGGGGCTACCACGCGCCCGGCGCCAAGCCGAACTTCTGGAGGTCGTCACGGGCGGTGGAGATCTCCGCCTTGGCCTCGGACTCGCGCATCAGCGAGCCGGCGATCGCGAAGGCAAGGAGGATCTCGAAGCGCTGCGGCGCTTCGCGGACGGCGTGCTACAGATCAAGAAGATGCCCCCGCTCGTCTCCCATACGACCCGGACGAAGTCGACGCCGGCGGGCATCGGCAGGATGGCGAGCTGGTCACCGATGCTGAGCCCGGGCCCCAGCAGGCCCTCCAGGTGGGCCAGGCTCGACCCGGTATGCAGGATCCACAGATTCCGCAGGACCAGCCGGGCGCCGAGCCGGCGTAGTAGCTGGGCGGCTGCAGCGGCCGACTCGGGGTCCGCGATGTCGTAGGCGATGACGTATCGCATCACCCCGACGGCGGCAGCACGTACGTCCTGGCTACGGCAGCGGCTTGCCGCTCTCGCCACTGCTCGTTCTCTGCCATCAGCGCACGCCCTCTGGGCGATCGAAGGAACCTGATGAACCGCACGGTCTCCGGGTCGAGGCGTCGGCGGAGCCCCAGCACGTCCCCGTAGAGCTTCCCGCTCCGCCATTCGAGCCACGCCTGTCGCGCCCGTCTGCGGCGCTTCCTGATCGTCTTCTTCAGCGCCCGCACGTCGTCGCGCACCAGCGCCACGATCGAGACGAGCAGGGAGAGCGTCGCCACGGTCAGAGCCTTCGTCGCGTCGTCCATGTCTCGGCCCGTCAGGTCACTTCAGGACCGATTCGACCGGCCACCGGGCAGCTCTTGACGAACTCGTCCCAGGTCGGCTCTGTCACCTTGAGCCTGGACCCGCCGCCACGTTCAGCGCCGTGGCCGTCACCCGCCCCCTTGCGCGCGTCGCGTCCGAGGCGAGAGCGCCTCGGCGATCTCCGCGTGGATATCGGCGGCGGCGCCGAACGATGCGGCCGCGGGGCCCTGGCTCTGACTCAGCTGCGCGCGGGTCTGCACAGCCAGGATGGCAGCGATGCGCTCCAGGGCGTCGGCGATGCGTACCAGCTGCTCGTTCCGTTCGTTATCGTAGATGCTGTCCACTAGCCGGTCTCCATTACAGCGAAGCGTCCGTGACCAGCGAGGTCTTCAGCGACAGCTCAGCGCAGCGCCTCTGCGCGCGTTCGCGGGCCTTGCGGGCCTCCATCAACTCGCGGACCGCCGGAATGTCCGCGACCAGAGCGTCTTTCGACGAGGTGGTGCCCGGCCTCCGTTCGTGCACGTCCTTCAGCGCGCCGAGCAGCGCCTGTAGCGCGTCCCTTGCTTCGCTCACGCGAGAAGCGCACGTGCGCGATCTGCCTGTTCGTTCGTCATGGTCGCGTCTCAGTTCCTGGTGCCCAATCATCACAGCCGTTAACCACTCTACCACAGCCGGCCGGCGCCTAGCCCAGAAGACGGTACAGCGCAACGCCACGAGGGCCGCTAGTGGTACATTTTGATTCGAGGCGGAGCTCGCCGACCCGCCGTCCGGCGAGCCCCTGCGCTTCTAGCCGTCGCCGCCACGCAGCAGCTCGATCAGGCGGATCACGAGCCTCACGATCCGCTCGGCGGCGGGTAGGGCTCTCGCGATCTCCGATCACGTCGGGCAGCGTCGTCTGGGTGTGCTCATCGGTGCACCTCTCCTGATTTGTCCGATTTTTGGATTGACAGTCGATGGGGCGGCGCGGGAAACTGAGGGTGTTTCTGTTTTCTCAGTGTTCCCGCGCCTCGGGGAAGACCCTGGAGCCGCCGGTCTTGAACACCGTGCGGCTCCACCCACCTCTGCCGGAAACGTCCAACGGATCTTGGGATTCAGCAGCGGTTGTGCGACCCTCCTGGCAGACGTAACCCCTCTGCGCCGCGCGGACGCGCTTCGGCTCCAGGTCTCCAGGGTCTCTAGGGTCTTCCGCCGATGCGGCCCAAGCCGGGCCGCAGTTCCCGCGAGGCGGGATGAGCGGATCGTATCACGAGCGGCTGGCGGGTTGCGTCAGAGGAGCGGCAAGTTGGGGTGGCTCCGAAGAAGTTCGCCCACCGCGTCTCGCTCCCGCTTGGGCCTTCGGATGTTCATGCCTTCAAGTAGGCCCACGATATGCGCCAAGCTCGCCGTGTGCTGATTGACGGTCGCCTCGACCGCCTTGATGCCGTCCTTCAGCTCCTTCTGCGCAGTGTCGTTGTGCCTGATCTCTCTCTTGATGGCCATCAGCACCACGCCCACCATGGCGCTGAGCAAGGCGAGGAGGAAGGTCGCTACAACCGACATCATGGCGACGACGGTGGAGAGCTCGATCGAGACGGAGGCGGCGCTCTGCCCAGCAGGAGGGGCATCAGCGGGTCTCCGAGGGTCGTGGCCCCGGCGGGCCGCGGGATCGTCTATCAGCGAGTGAGCGGTCATCGGGCGTCCCGCGCCTTCAGGATCTCGTTCGCGACTTCCTCGACCAAGGGGATGACCGTGGAGCGGTAGTACCCAGGCGGGTCGGCGAGGTTCCCGGCGCTCACCACGCCTATCGCTGAGTAAGCGAGGTAGAAGCCTACAGGGTCCGGGCGAAGGACCCGAACAGAATAGCCTATGGCGCATGTGCGCTCCGTCGGCCGGAGGACGGAAGCCGAGAGCTCCAGGAGCGCCCGCCCCGGAACGCGATCCGCCCCCACCCCAATCCCGGAACGTCGGAGGACGAGTTCGACCGCGGTACGGACCTCTGCCTCATCTGGGAGGCAGTTCTCGGCACCCCCGGCGACGGCGTGGCTGGCGATCACGGCGAGAGATTCAACCCCGGCGAGCAACTGGGAGTTGATGTAGTTCGCGGCCCGGGCGGGGGCGGCCGGAGCGCACAGAGCGACGATCAGTACGACGAGCGCGGCGAACCTCCCCGTCACTCGCGCTGGGCGGCTCGAACCGAGCGTCAGACCGATCCTCATGCGTGGCCTCCCCCGTCACAACCGTTGACCACTCTACCACACGCCCCCGCGTCAGGAGTAGAATCGGCGCGGAATCAGATCCGAAGAGGAGGTGACAGGTGATCGAGGCGGACCGGCTGCAGAAGATCGGCAAGCTCGCCGAGGACATCGCCGTCGCAAAGGATCAAGTCGCCCGGATCGACGAGATGTTGCAGGAGCACATCGGCGCTACGGATGCCGCCCGAGGCCTGCCGTACGGCGTAGAGGCCGACCCGCTCCACGATCGGCTGTACCGCAGCCGGGAGCCAGGACGGCTCGAAGTACCTGAAGCCCTGGCTCACGTATGCCGAGGCTGTGACTGTCGTCAGGGAGAAAGCCGCGCTGAAGCGCGAGATCGAGAAGGCGGAAGAGTCCCTTCGCGGTCTCGTCCGCGGCAGCGATGAGCGATGAAGGGCGGACCGCCCTCACTGCCGGTTCTTGTGCAGCTGTCGTCGAGGCCGAGGCGTGTTCTCGGCGGCCGTTTCGGTCGCGCCAGCGTCCAGCTCAGCCTGCCGCCCGAATGTATGAATCAAAGTTGATGACGCGATCCAGCATCCGCTCCAGCACACGGTCCGCGTCCGGCCCCAGCCCCATGTTCTTCAACTCCACCAGATCATCAGTGAGGCGCTGACACAACGCTTCGGTGTGGTCGCTCGGTCTGCCCATCCTCGTCCTCAAGTCGTGGGCCCGGCGGGGGCGCGGTCTCGGGCCTCCGGGGGCGATCAGCCTCCCGCTGCTGCAGGATGCCCTTGCGCTTCTCGCGCCTCTTCTGCGCTGCAGCGAGTCTAGCGGGCTCGGTGTAGAGCTGCGTCAGGAATCTGTCCGCGAACGCCGCCATGTCCTCGACGGACTCCCTGTCGAGCGTGCCGTCGTGCGCCCCGTTGTTGCCGTCCTGGCAAACGGCCGTAGCGAGGTCCTGCAGCCCGGGAGCGAACTGCTTCTCGTCGCAGAGCGACTGCAGCCGCTCGAACAGCGTATTCCCCGTCGCGTTGTGGTCCTTGGCCGCGAGATCCAGGCACAGCCTGAACATCGCCCCGGCAGCGTTGTGGCAGTTCACAGCCGCGCATTTGGCGGCCTCGCGAAAAGCCTGGTCGACGAGTGCCGGTAGCTGCTCGGGAGGCGGCGCTGCGGCTAGATCAGCAGGCGTAACAGGCCGCAGGTGGTAGCGCTCATCAGACGTTGCGACGGTCGGGCGCGCCGGAAGCAGCGTCTTGCGCCCGCCCAGGCGTGCGCTCTTTCGCGCGGCGACGGACGCGTCGCCCTCCACGAACAGAAAAACGCTTGCACGCTTGCACGCTCGGCATACACAGAACGCCTCCCATTCGCACGGGCCGAGCGACTCGGACGGCAGCGGGGTGTCTACGGGCAAGTCGAACGTCACCCTACGGGCGGTACATCGAGGGCAATCTGCCACGAACTCAGTCATGTCGACTTCGTCAGCGCCGCGCTGAACGACCCGGGGGCGCCCTCAAGGGTCGCGGCGAGCTGTTTTATCCGCGGCGGCCCTAGCCTGATCCCCACGCGGAGGGGCTGCGGGATCAGCTCCGTCTTGCGTGGCGGCGAGGCGTCCTGCGGCCGAGAGCCGAACCAAGTCACAATCCACGTCCCGACAGCGGCGAGCCAGAACTCACGTCTCGACACCCCATCGCGGTGGCGGGTCGATCGGGGCCGACGCTGGCGCTGACCGCCGCGGTGGCCCTTCCTCTTCTTCGTCATCGATCAGTCCTTGATCAGCGACCTCGTGTGCTCGATGAGCGCCTGACACGCCGCCTCCTCGTCGACGCCTCCCATGCTGGCGCGTCGGATCTGCGTGAGCTTCAGATCGGTAAGCAAGCAGTTCAACGCCGTCGTGGGGTCCGGTGAATCGAACGGCCTCGGCTCGCCTTCGATACCGTAGCGGTACGGCCATCCGGACGTCTTCACGTCCGGGTTGAGACCGACGGTGCCCTTCAGGCCCTTGTAGCTGACCTCGATCCGGCACTCGTCGTCGAACTCTACCTCGAACTTCTCGCCGTTGTGTTCGATGATTTCGGGCATCAATGAGCCTCTCTCTCGCTGAACTACTAAGTCCTTGGGATCGCGTCGCGGGGGGCTTCCCTGCGTACGAATGTCGTCCGGCTGTCCTCCGCGACGCCGACTGCAGTGATTTCGTAATCGACTAACTAAGTCGCCGTTCTGCCAAACGTGGGCGACGCACCCTCGTCGATGCAGCAGGTCCACTGCCGAGGCGAAGTGAATCGCCTGCGCAGCAGTACTCGAACGGAGCGACTCGCCGCCAATCCGGATCGACACTGGGCCCATCGGGCGAGGCCCGTGGCTCGACTGTGCGACACGGCCAGCACGTCGGATCTTCCCGCCTGCGCTATTCACTGCCGCGCGCAGGAGGAAGGCCGCCATTGTGTCCTCTGTCGCGCTCCGCGCGGCTGACTCAAGCGGCCCAATCCGAGCGTCGCTGGGGTCTGACACGGCGAACGGGTCAGCTCCAGACGCTGATGCCTCGCGAGTTTTCGACCGCCAACGCATGAACGCTGGCAGGTACTTGACCGCCAGCGAGCCGAGCACCGACGTGATGAAGCCATCAACCATATCCGTCACCCAGTCGTATCCCGGCGCATGCCGGGACTCGTCGCTTTTCTCTTGATGCCACGCCCCCCCATCGTGTATTCAACGCCGCGGAGAGCCCCGAGCCCGGCGGCTGCAACCGCCGGGCTCGGGCTCGGTCGGCGTCACCGGATCGGGCGACGCCGGAGAGTCACGGTGTGCGTGGTGCGCACCGTAACGGTCCCGCGGACGGCCACACGCGCGATAGGTCGCTTGGTCAGCAACACGCGCTTGGCCGGACGGGGCACCCGGCAGAGTCGTGCCATGAGGCACCTCCTTTCTTTGTGCATAGAGAGGGCCGCCCAATTCACGGGCCGAGCGGCTTCGCCCACCGGGGAGCAGGGTGCTTCGTGCCGATACACGGGCACCCTGCTCGGACTTGTACTTTTTCTTGGGGTCTGGTAGAGTGGTGTTCATCGTAGCGCCCTTGACCGATTCCTGCCCTGCCAAAGGCCATCGGTTGAGATCTGAGCGTCTCGGGGGGCTTGAAGTCCAGCCCCTGAGGCGCTCTGGCCACACAATACCACACCCATAACGGCTGTGAAGAGGCGTCACACCGCATGTTGTGGCGTGCGAGCCGTCCCGCACATACTGTAGTGTTTCGGTGCGCGTGCTGGACCCGTCCTTGAACGGGATGCGCAGGCCGGGGCGAAGGAGGAGGAGCCCGGCCGGAGGCTGATCAGAGCTTCCAGACCAGCAGGACGGTCGGGTTGATGTTCATCGGCAGCACGGCGGCGGCGCCCACCCGGAGGGTGAGGCGGTCGGTCAGCTCGTGCGACGAGGAGCTCGCCGCCGGCCGCTGGACGACGCGTTCATCAGAAGCTCAGGGATACCGCCACGCCCTGCCGGTCGGGCGCCAGCAGGGGCGACACGCGCCAAGTCTCCCGAGGCTCCACCGGCCAGGCAGGCGCCGGCGCTCCTCCGCCAACGCTTCCTCGACCGGGCGCCCATCCTCAAGCTGGCGCGTCGGCAGGTCGGCCTCCAGCTCGGTGATGATCGCCGCGTTGAGGGCCGCCCAGCTCTCGACCGCGAGCCGCGGCCGGAACACGAGGTTCCTGGTGTATTTCACCCCGCATTCCACGGAACCCTTCTCCCAGCCCTTGGCCGGCGCGCAGAACTCGGCCCGGAACGGATACGCGCCCCGGAACGCCTCGAACGCCTCGGTCTGCACCCGGTCTCGACCGGCCAACACGTCCTTGACGGCCAGCGAGGTGTTATCGAGGATGACGCGATCCACCACGCCCGCGAACCAGCGGAAGGCTGACTCGATGCCGTCGAGCAGCGACTCGAGCCGCTCGACCGGGTACGCCTTGGCGAAGTACGCGTTGGAGAACGGCAGCGTCGCCACCAGGTACTTCACCCTGCACGGCACGCCGGCGATGTCGACCCACGACTCGCCGAAGTCAACCTCCATGGTGGTCCCGGGGCGCACGCTACGGTGCACGAAGGCCTCCTGCCTCGTGGTGGCTGCCCGCAGTACCGCGACGTAGCGGCGCACTGTGCGCGCCGGGACGGGTCCGGCCAACGGCAACAGCAACCGGCGAATCCGTTTCGCCGTCAATCGCGGCTCCTCGCACAGCCACTGTCTGATCCGCTCCCGCCACGGATCCAGGATGCTGGGCCGCGGCGGCGACACCCGCACCGGTGGCGTCGACCGGCCGATGGCCCGCCGCACCGTCTTGACGTCGAGCTTCAACCGCCGGGCGATCTCCTTTTTCGGCACGCCCTCCACCAGATGCAGGTGGCGGACCTCGGCCCACTGGGTCATCCTGATCACCTCCGCGTCCTCCTGGCTCGGTCGACGAGACGACCGTGTCTCGCCCGTCGATCATCGCCAGGGGGGCGCCGTTTCCAAGTGCTCAGGGGGGCCCTTTTCAAGTGGCCACGGGGTCCCTTTTCATGTTGCCGCTACCAGCATGTGGACATCGTCCCACATGCCGGCCCAACTTCAACGGGGAAATGAGGTTGCATCATTTTGAAACTGAGGCACTACCGAACGTTGTCCGTTCTTGACACGGCCGACACGGCCTGATCAGCCGCAGCAGAAATGCACTCATGGGGACGGTTGCGGCTGAACGGATGAGCGGCGACGGCGTTTGCGCTGCTGCTGAGCGAGCTCGGCCTCGCGCCGGCGGTAGCCGCGGCCCTCAACGACGAGGGATCTCGACGTGGTGGGGTCTGACACGCCGAGGCGGGAGTGGTTGGCGTCGAGCGCGGCCCCCTGAGGCTGAGCGGGCGATGGCCGCCGGGCCGGCCGTTGATCATGCACGAGATCGGCCATGCCCTCGGCTTCTACCATACCGAGGATCGGTGTGTCGGCGGCCCGTCGGCGCCGGCGCCGCTGGCCAGCGTCACATCGGGGTGCTCCGCGTCGCAGGAGCCCAGCGCCTGGCCGGAGACGAGCATGCCCGGGTCCGGGAAGGATGCCGGCGGTGCGGCAGGGTCAGAACTGCACGCCCATCGACGTGGCGCGCCAAACGACGGCGTCCCGGTCGGTCGTGCCCACCTTCCGGTAGATGTTCTTCAGGTGGTGGCGCACGCCGTCCTCGGTCACGCCGAGCCGATCCGCGATCTCGCGGTTGCGGCGGCCCTTGCGAAGCTCGGCGAGCACGGCCCGCTCACGCGGCGAGAAGACCGGGCCGCTGGGCGGCATCGGCTCGTCGAAGTGCGCGAGCGCCGATTCTGCCGCGTCGCGGATCTCCGGGTCCGGGTTCCTGTCGAGCAATCGGTTCAGGAGCTCCCGGCTGACATCGCGATGGCGGACCAGTGGCCGCAGGTAGTCGGTTTCGCGCGTCAGCCGGAGGAACTCGACGAGCGACTCGATTGCCGGATCCGTGGGTGCGTCAATCCTCATCGACAGCGCCAGCGCCCGCATCAGCGTGCGCGTCAGGCCGCGCTCCGACGCGATCCCGCGCAGGCGGTTCGCCAGGTCACGGGCGGCGTCACGGTCTCCCAGTTCGGTCAGCAGCCGGATGCGCGCGCAGGCCAGCGCTTCCATCTCGCGCCATGACTGGCCGTCGAGGTCAAGCAGGTCCGCAGCGTCCGTTGGCAGCCGCTCGTCGCGCCATGCCTGTTCGGCTTGGCGGAACCGCCCCGTCTCGGCCAGCAACTGCGAGAGCAGGGCCGTGGCATAGCGCACGATCCCCCGGTGGAGCCGCTGCTTGCGGAGCGGGTCCCGGCTGGCGGATGGTCCTGATCGCGGCCCTCCCGGCTCAGTTCGTGAAGTCGTAGATCAGCGGGTCGCCGGGGAGGTTGGCGAGCTCCAGTGCGACTTGGCCCGTGCCCGGGCCGTAGGCGTCTCGGTACCGTGTCTTGACCACTGTCAGATCGAAGGCGTACGACTCCGTCGGGAAAGCCTCGCACGAGTCGCCGTTGCCGTCGTGCCGCAGGTCGGCAGGCAGGCTCACCGGTGACGACTCGACGAACGACGCGCCGACGACGAGCGTGAACATGTGCGCCCTGCAGCCGCCGCTGTAGGACACCGACGCGGTCAGCGTGTCGCCGGCGATCTCAGCGCTGTTCAGGACGTAGTCGTCGTCCGCGAGGGTTCCCTGCGTGCCGGCGACCACGACCCGGCCGGTCTTCGGGGCGGACGGTGTCGGGCTCGTCCTGGTGGTCGAGATCAGGGTCGGCGCGCTGGGCGCCGGCGACTCGCCGCAGCCCCAGAGCATCGCCAGCAGGAGCAGCGTCCACCGTGTCGCGTGCGGGCGTCCTGCCCGGCCCTTGGGCGCTTGGGCTCTCGTCGAGGTCCCGCTTGCCGTCCTGCTCGGCTGGCCCTCGTCGTTCATCTTGTCCGGCCTCGTCTACCGGGGTCCGATCTGCATGCCGATATTCGTCGTCAGCCCCTGGAGCTGTCCGGTGAAGGGGCCGCCCCGTCCGATCAGGCGGTAGCCGGCTCCGCCGCCGATGCGGAGCCACGGCGTGACGTTCAGGTGAATCGAGGCCTGCGGCTCGGCCAGCAGGAAGTTCTGCCGGGCCGGGACGAGGTCGAGTGGCCACCCTGGCCATCCTGTGTCCCAGTCGCTCTGTCCGTGGCCGGGGTTGTCGACGGCGGCCGCCCCGGCCGTGATCGACTGGGGCCCGGTCCAGCACGGCTGTTTCGGCATGCCCCACCCGCCGTCGTTGACGATTCCGGACAGGTCGTCGTTGAAGATGCCGTCGGCGTGGCCGCATCCTGCGCTGAATCCGGCTCCGCTCGAGAGGGCGGCCGTGCCCAGTCCGACGAAGCCCCGCACGCTGAAGTCGATCAGGCCGCCCCGGTCTTCGAACCACTCCACGAGTCCGCCGCCGTACGCCATGCTCACGCCCTGTGTGCCCCGCAGCACGTAGGCGGCGCCGCCGACCAGCAGGCCCCGGTCGATGAAGTTGCCGCCGTACGCCCCGACCAGCGCGCCGTCCTGTTCGTTGACTCGCGTGAACTTGAAGTCGGGTCCGACGACCCACCCCCTGTCGCTCTGTTCCTCGGTCGCGGGGAGGTCCTGCGCCGCCGCGTCCTGCGCCGACGCCGGGGCCGGGGCGCCGGCCGCGAGCACGATGGCCAGGGTCGTCGCGTGCAGCCATGCCCGCCGTCGGTACCCGCCGGTCTCTCGTCGCGCCCGCGCCGTCCGGTCCGTGGTGCCGCTTGGGTTGCGCATCTGCCACCACCTCCTGTTGGGTTCGTTCGATCCTACCGGATGCAACTGTCGTGCCGCGAAGGGCTTCAGCCCTCGCCGGGCGTTCCAGCCGGCGTGTCCGGGTCTGGTGTCTTGCGCCGGCGACAGAACGTCCCCTCCGCGCTACGCCCACTGTTCGCCGCGACGGCGGCGACGCCGATTCCCCGCTACGCATGGTTGCCGCGCGCGCATCAACGCGTTGCATCCGGCCGGTGGAACGGCAGCCGCAGCAGCCGTTCGACGTCTTCCAGGATGAGGTAGGCCGCCGGCACCAGCACCAGCGTCACGAAGGTGGCGAACAACACCCCGAAGGCCAGCGAGATGGCCATCGGCTTCAGGAAGTCGGCCTGCGTGCCCTGTTCCAGCAGCAACGGCGCCAGTCCGGCGAAGGTGGTGATCGAGGTAAGCAGAATAGGCCGGAAACGTGCTGCGCCCGCTTCCTGCACCGCCCCCGGCAGGCTGCCGCCCCGCCGGCGCTCGCGGTTGATGAAGTCGACCATCACCAGGCTGTCGTTGACGACGACGCCCGACAAGGCCACGACCCCCATCACCGAGAGCATCGTCACGCTCTCGCCCATCACGATGTGCCCGCCGACGGCGCCGACGAATCCGAACGGGATGGCGCTCATGATGATCAGCGGCTGCACGTAGGACCTGAGGGGGATCGCCAGCAGCGCGAAGATCACGAGCAGCGCGAGCGGAAACCCCACCTGCAGGCTGCCGAGCGCGGCGTCCTGGTCCGCCTGCGACCCTTCGAAGGAGTAGCGTACGCCGGCATGGTCCCGCTGCACGGCGGGCATGACATCGGCCGCGAGCGCCGCGTTGACATCGGCGGCCGAGGTGACGGTTTCATCGAGAGCCGCCGTCACGTTGATCGCGCGATTGTGGTTCACCCGCCGGATCGAGGATACGCCCCGGCCGGTCTCGACCGCCGCCACGTAGCCGAACGGCACTTCGCCGCCGTCCGGGGTCCTGATGCGCATGCTCTCGAGGTCGCCGAGCGAACGGCGCCGGTCGGCCGGATAGCGGACCATGACGCGGATGTCATCGCGGCCGCGCTGGATGCGTTGCGCCTCCTCGCCGTAGAACGCCTGCCGCACCTGCCGGCCGACGTCCTCCAGCGTGAGCCCGAGCGCCTCGGCGGCCGGCTTGATGCCGATCCGCATCTCCCGCGGACCGCCCTGGAACGAGTCGGTAACATCGTGCACGCCGGCGTAGCCTCGCAGACCCTGCTTGACGCGCTCGACGGCGGCCCGCAACTGCAGCGGGTCCGCGCCGACCAACTGCACGTTGACATCTTCGCCCGGCAGCAGGTCGGACGCCGAGAAGCCCAACTCCAGCGCTTCGGGAATCGGGCCGGTCAACTCCCGCCAGCGCCGGCCCAGCTCGTCGGCCCGCACGCCGCGCTCGTCCGGCGGCGCGAGCTCGAGCATGACCTGGGCGAGATGTCCCGACGCCTGACTGGGCCCGCCCCACAACGGCCCCGGCGCCCCGCCCAGCGGCTGGTTGCCGACCGCGATCAGGATATGTCGCAGGGGGTCCGTCCCGGTCTGCTCGATCACCTCGCGCCGCAACCGTTCGGCGCCGTCCTCCAGGCGTTGCGCCACCGCCGTGGTGACCGTCGCGGGTGTGCCCAGCGGCATCGTCAGCGTTGCGTAGATGACATCGGCTTCGGGTGCGGGGAAGAAGTGGAACGCGACGCGGCCGCCCAGCACCAGCCCCACCGTCAGGACGAGCATCGACACCCCGGCGGCGAGCGAGAGATAGCGCCAGCGCAGGCTCGCGGCCAGCGCAGGCCGGTACAGGCGGTCGACGAGTGTTTCGATCCCTTCCGCGAGGGTGCGCTGGAACCGCGACCACGGACCGCGCCGATCCGTCCGCCGATGGGCCAGGTGCGCGGGCAGGATGTTGAGCGACTCGACCAGGGAGAACAGCAGGCAGGGGATGACGACCAGCGGCACGTAGCGCATCATCTTGCCCAGCAGGCCGGGCACGAACAGCAACGGAGCGAACGCCGCCACGGTGGTCAGGACGGCGAAGAAGACCGGGGTCGCCACTTCCCGAACGCCCTCGAGCGCGCTCTCCAGGGGGTTGCGGCCGCGCCGCTGGTGGCGGTAGACGTTCTCGCCGACGATGATGGCGTCGTCCACCACGATGCCGAGCACCGTGATGAATGCGAAGGTCGATACGATGTTCGCGGTGACGCCGAGTCCCGGCATGAGCATGAACATGCCCAGAAACGAGATGGGAATTCCCAGGCTGACCCAGAACGCGAGGCGCAGCTCGAGGAACACGGCGAGCAGGGCGAACACGAGCGCGAGGCCCGCGATGCCGTTTCCCAGCATGAGTCCCAGCCGGTCGATCAGCGCCTCCGCCTGGTTCATCCATCCCGTCAGCCTGATCCCCTCCGGCAGGGTGGGCGCCGTGCGTTCCAGGTAGTCGTCCACCGCGCGAGAGATCGCCATGTCGCTCTCCCCGCCGGTGCGGAGGACCGAGAGGAGCACGGCCGGCTCTCCGTCGAGGCGCCCGAACTGATCGGTCTCGGCGAACCCGTCGACCACCGTCGCCACGTCGCCCAGGTGGAGCCGCGTGCCGTCGGCCCGGGCGAGGAGCACCAGGTCCTCGAACTCCGATTCGCGGTACGCCTGCCCGACCGTCCGCAGCCGGATCTCGCTGCTCTCGCTGCGGATCGATCCGCCCGGCAGGTCGATGGACGACCGGCGCAAGGCGCGGGCGACGTCGTCGAAAGTCAATCCGTGACGGCGCAGCGCCCACTCCGACACCTCGATCGAGATTTCGTAGGGACGCACGCTGGCGAACTCGACCTGGGTGATTTCCGGCAGGCTGACGAGCTCGTCGCGCACGCGCTCGGCGACCGACTTGAGGGTGCGCTCGTCGGTGCGGCCCGAGACCGCGATGTCGACCACGCGGATCTGCGTCCGCCCCTCGCTGATGATCGGCCTCTCCGTTCTCTCCGGAAACGTCTCTATCGCGTCGACCCTGGTCTTGATGTCTTCGAGCACCCGCCGGCCGTCCGCGTGCAGGGCGACCTGGACGACCACGGTGCAGAGGCCCTCGTTCGCCGAGGAGACGATCTCGTCGATGCCGTCGATGCCCTGGATGGCCTCTTCGATGCGGATGCAGACCGCCGTCTCGACCTCTTCCGGTGCCGCGCCCAGATACGGCACCTGGATGGCGAGCGTGTCGAGCTCGACGTCGGGGAAGGTCTCGCCCCGCACGTTGGCCATGCCGATCAGGCCGCCGACGACGATGAACGCCATGAGAAGGTTGGCGGCCACCGGGTTCCGGGCAAACCACTCGCTTACGCTCTGCATGATGCAGCCATCCCCGAGCCGCCGCGAATCGCTGGTGTCACGCGATCTGCCGGCGCATCATTTCCCGAAACACGCCCTCCTGCTCGAACAGCTCATCGAAACCGCCCTGTTGAATGATGCGTCCCGAGCTCAGCACGTAGATTCGATTGGCATGGCGGATCGTCGACAGACGGTGGGCGATGACGATGCGCGTGACCGCGAGGTCGTGGATGCTCTCCATGACCTTGGCCTGGCTCCGTGCGTCGAGCCAACTGGTCGCTTCGTCCAGCAGGAGGATCCGCGGATTGCCGACCAGGGCCGCGGCAATCCGGATACGCTGCGCCTGGCCGCCCGAGAAGGTGCCGCCGCCTCCCACCACGGTGAACATCCCCATCGGCATGGCCCGGATGTCGCGGTCCACGTCCGCCAGGCGCGCCGCCTGCCAGGCGTCGTCGATGGTCCGCTGGTTCGAGACGCCGATGATGTTGTCGAGCACGTTGCCCTGCTGCAGGATGCCGTCCTGCACGACGACGCCGACTTGGCGCCGCACGGCGCGCCGGTCGAGGTGCGCGAGGTCGCGGCCGTCGAGGTACACCGTGCCCACCGCGGGCTCGTCGAGTCCCAGCGCCAACCGCAGCAGCGTGCTCTTGCCGGAACCGGTCTCGCCGACGATGGCGACGAACTCGCCGGGCCGGGCGTGCCACGAGACGTCGTCGAGCACCGGACGGTCGCCCTTCGCGTAGCTGAAGCTGACGTGGTCGAAACGGATCTCGCCGCGCAGCTCCACCTGCGTCCCGCCCGCCGCCGGTGTCTGCGGCAGCGCTTCGAGTATGGGTCCGGCCTGCTCGGCGGCCGGGAAGATCCCGGCCAGCGCCTCGGACGATTGGCCCAGACCGACGATCGCCGCGTAGAAGATCATCGCCGCCGCGTAGACGACCAGGAAGTCGCCGACCATGACGGAAGCCGGGTCGCTCCACAGCACCGCGCCGAACAACGCCGCGCCGCCGATCGCCGGCACCGCCGTGCTGAACGCCACCAGGTGCTCGCTCAGCCGGCTGATTCGAATCCTGGCGTGTTGCTGCTCGCGGTAGCCGCGGGCCCAGCGGGCGAAGGCGGAATCTTCCGCGCCGAGCGCGCGCAGCTTCCCGATGCCGTTGATGAACTGGAACAGATCGCTCGAAATCTGCCGGCGCATGCGGTTGAATTGCCGATGCGGGCCGATCTGTCGCAGGCCGAGGCTCACGACCGCCGCCAGAGAGAGCAGGCCGAGACCGAAGCTCCACAAGCCGAGCCCGGCATCGTACAGAAAGATCAGGACGAACGCCGGCAACAGGAACACGACGGACTGCAGGGCGGCGGCCACGGTGCCGGCGATCTGCTCGCGCAGCACCTGGAACACGGCGACGCGCACGATGAGATCGCCGGGCGTGAAACGCTCGAAGAACCTCCTCGACAACCCCAGCAGACGGTCCCATGTCGCCCCCCCGAGCCGGGCCGCGACACGCCCCTCGATCCGCATCAGGGCCGCGCCCTGCTGCATCTGCAACAGGGTCGCGGTGGCGGCCAGCACGACCAGGGCCGCCGTGGTCTGCACCAGCACGCCGCTGGCGCCGGCCGGGATTACCACGTCGGCGAGCAGGCCCGCCGCAACGGCCGGGGTCAGCAGCGCCAGGCCCGTGGCCATCCCGGCAGACAGCAGCCGGAGGCCGTCGGGAAGAAGATGCCGGCCGCCGAGGCGCAGCAGGTCCGCCGCCCCGGCCGGCCGGTCGGGGCGCAACGGCCGGTAGAAGCACCACGCCACCGGGGCCAGCGCCGCCGCGCGCTCGCGGGTCACGCGCGTGGATCGTCCGCTGCCCGGGTCCACCAGGCGGTATCGTCCCCAGCCGCCCGGCAGCAGCGCGACCGGCCGGCCGTCCGCGCCCCGGAAGGCCAGCAGGGCCCCGCTGTCTCCACGCCACCAGCGGTCGTCGTCCGCCAGCCGGACCTGCCGGCACCGCACGCCGGAGGCATGCAGGATGTCCTGCAGCGAGGACGCGACCGTCCGGGGCGCACCCCGGTCGTCCGGAAACCGGAAATCGATGCCCTCGTAGGTCCCGATGGACTCCAGGGCGGCGTGCAGCGTCTCGGCGGTGTCCGCCGCCGGCAGATCGCCGGCGAGCACGCCGAACAGCTCCCGCCGCGCGCGAGCCGCGTCATGCCGGCGGCGCCTGGCCCGCGAGACCTGCAGATTGGCTTCGTCGACGAGCGACAGCCGCCGGTTGAACCGCTCGGCGTCGAGCGCCAGCCGGTGGAACTCGGCCAGGGCCGGCAGCAAGCGTTCCGCGGCGTGCAGATCGCGCGACGACCGGCCGGTCAACCGCGCCGGCGCGTCCAGCCTGATCCAGCTCTCCAGGGTCAGCGGGATCGCCAACGGACCGGCCGGCAGCGCATGGTCGGCGCCGATGAACTCGACCGTCTCGGCCCCGGCCGCGGTGGCCCACACGAGACCCTGGTCGGCCGCCAGCACGCAACCGAGCTCGGCCTCGACCTCCTCACCTCGGCCGAGCAGCTTCTCGGGATGCGGGCACAGCTCGACGTCCCGGGCCACCGCAGCCGAAAAGGCGGCGATCCAGGCGTCGACCTGGTCGGCGACGTCCTCGCCAGCGCCGTGCCGCAGCAGCGCCTCCGGCCGGACGCGGCGCAATGCCGTTCCGGGCAGCGCCCTGGCCACGGCGGCGAGGGTCTCCCGGCCGTCCGCTTCTCCGACACCGAACACCAGGCGGCCCGGCCCCGCCCGCAGGAGGTGCTTGAAGCTCGACGCGACGGCGCCGTCGCGGTATTCCACGAGGAAGACATCGACGCCGCCCCGCTCGACGAACCACGCAGCGTCCTTGTCGTCGAGGCGGAGGAGCGTATCGCCGCCGCTCGGCGGTTCCCCGAGCGACACGGCCAGTTCGGCAAGTCGTTCCGGCGCGGACTGCATCATGCGGCAACCCTCCGCGGTCGTCGCGGTCAACCGGCCCGTACGAGTTGATGGTACAGGCCGTCCTTGTCGGCAAACAGCTCGTCATGGGTGCCGTGCTGCACCGCCTCGCCGCCATCGAGCACGACGACCCGGTCGCAGTTGCGGATCGTGCTGACGCGGTGGGCGACCACCAGGCAACTGCAGCCGCGCCGCCGCAGCGCGTCTTCGATGCGCGCCTCGGTCGCCGCGTCGAGCGCGCTGGTGGCTTCGTCGAGGAGCAGCATGGACGGGTTGGGGACGAGCGCGCGGCCGATCTCCAGGCGCTGGCGCTGGCCGCCGCTGAAGTTGCTCCCGCCGTCGAGCACGGCCCCGTCGTAGCCGGCCGGCCGGCTCGTGATCTCGCCGTGGATATGCGCATCCCGGGCCGCCTGGACCAACTGGCGCTCGGGAACCGTCGGGTTCCACATGGTCAGGTTCTCGCGCACCGTGGCGGCGAAGAGGAACGGGTGCTGATCGACGATGGCCACCGAGCTGTTGAGCACCCCGCGGGGGATCTCTTCCCGCGGCACGCCGTCGAACAGGATCTCTCCTGACCACGGGGCGTAGACGCCGCCCACGAGCATCAGCAGCGTCGACTTGCCCGATCCGCTCGGGCCGACCACCGCCACCTGCCGCCCCGGCTCGATCGTCAGGCTCAGGTTCCTGATCTGCGGCGGCCGGTTGGCCTGATAGCCGAAGGTGACGTTGCGCAGCTCGATGCGTCCAGCCAGACGCAGGCGTCCCTCGAGCATCTCGATCCGGTCACTGGCGCGGGACGGCCCCGCCAACGCCGGATCCTCGGCGGCATCGAACACGTCGCCCAGCCGCTGCAGGTCGGCGTCCAGCGTCTGCAGCAGATCGGCGAACTGCACGAACCGGCCGACCGGCCGCAGGAAGCTGCCGGCCACCACGTGCAGCCCCATCAAGGTACCGAGCGTCATCTCGCCCGCCATGACGCGCCAGCCGCCGAGTCCCATCACTGCCGCCCCACCCAGCAGCATGAACAGGCCCGGCATCGCGGCGTTGACGTGGCCCAGCTCCGAGAACCGCTGGCGGGCCGTCAGCTCGCGCGCCTGATAGCCCGTCCAGCGGGCAAAGAAGTCGTCCTCGACCGCGGTCGCCTGCAGCGACTCCATGGAGCGCAGTGCGACGCCCCCGAGGCCCGTCATCATGGCGCCCTCACGCTGCATCTGCCGCTTCTCGTCGGTACGCCGCCGCGACACCGTCCGCATCACGATCGCGCCCGCCGCCGCGACGGCCGCGACGGTGACGGCCAGCAGCGGATCCACGGCCAGCAGCACGGCCAGGAACGCCGCGCTCGTGACGAGCTCGATGGCGATGCCGGCGAGCTGCGTGGACCCGACGGTGGCCACCTCGTCGACGAGCTGGACGCGCACCGCCAGGTCGCTGGCGAAACGATGCACGAAGTAGCGGACCGGCAGGCGGAAGAGGTGCGACAGCAGGCGGTTCGCCTGCACGACCGACAACCGTACGGCGAGCTTCCGCAGACAACGCTGCTGCAGCCACGCGAGCAGGTACAGGGAGCCCGCCGCGGCGGCGGCCGCCAGCGGGAGGAAGCCCCAGTCCGCCTCCCCGCCGCCGAGGACGCGGTCGACGAAGAGGCTCAGCAGCAGCGGCAGCGCCAGGCCGGGCA
The DNA here is from genome assembly GCA_965204675.1 of Vicinamibacterales bacterium. Taxonomy (GTDB): domain Bacteria; phylum Acidobacteriota; class Vicinamibacteria; order Vicinamibacterales; family UBA8438; genus JAJEEA01. Next base: position 349,155 of record OZ242003.1, on the reverse strand, counting down.
CGACCATCAGCAGCCCGCACGCCATGGCGAACGACAGCGGCGCCTTGACGTCGCGCAGCCAGGGCCAGAGCTGGCGGATCACGCCGGGCCGGGCGCCGCCCGGCCGAAAGTCCGGTCCCGGCTCGAGAGCCAGCACGACACCGGTGAACTTCCTGTCGAACTCCTCGGCGGTGACGCTGCGGCGGCCGTTGGCGGGATCGTTCAGGTGGAAGTGGTCCGGACCGCAGCCTTCCAGCACGACGAAATGATTGAATTCCCAGAACAGGATGGCGGGCGGTCGGATCCTGCGCAACTGCGCCGGATGCCGGCGCCAGCCGCGCACGCGCATGCCGTAGCGTTCGGCGGCGCGGGCGAGGTCGCCCGCGGTGCTCCCGTCGCGACCGACGCAGCACGCGTTGCGCAACTCCTCCAGACGCACCCGGCGCCCGTGGTACGCCAGCACGATGCCGAGGCAGACCGCGGCGCATTCGGTCGCTTCGAACTGCAGGAGCACCGGTGTCCGCACCCGCCGATGCTCCTGCGGCCGGGTCTTCTCCCGGCTGCCGGGCCGCGGCATCAACCGCTCCCGGCCCGCGCCAGGAAGCGGACGGGCGCCTGACGCCGGGTGACGACGTCGAGCCGGCACGGCTCGCCGTCGGCAAGCGCCCGGTCGGGCGCGCTCCGCAAGGACAGCCGGACCAGGTGCCCGCGATCGGGCACCGGGAACTCGAGCGCGGCGAACCAGCCGGGCGCGGTCGTGGGACGTGCGGCAACCTCCAGCAGGTCGGCCGTCAGCACGGACACGCCCCGGCCGTCCGGCGCGGGCACCAGCACGCGGGCGGCCATGCCGGCGGCAACCTGCACGGCGTCCGTCGTCGCAATGAACGCCACCGCCTCCACGGGGCCCGCGGCTCCCGTGCGAATCCGGGCGACCTCCGCCCCGGCCGCAACCGGCTGGCCGGGCGTCAACGCGAGCGCCGTGACTTCGCCCGCCCAGGGGCTGACGATGACGTCGCCGACCGCCTCGATCGTCTCCAGATCGGCCAGCTCCGCGCGGACGGCCCGCAGCCGCTCGCCGGGCGTGCGCGTCTCGAGGGCGGCGATGCGCGCCCGCGCGATGCGCATGGCGCGGCGCAGCTCGGGGCGACTGACGCGGGCGACGACCTGTCCGGACTGCACCGCGTCACCCGTGTCGACCAGCACGTCGGCGACGGTGCCCGACAGCTCCGCGAGCACCGCGTGGCGGTCTCCCGGCCGTACGAGAAGACACTCGGTCGTCAGGCGGCTTTCGATGCTGCCGAACACGCTCCAGGCGCCGGCGCCCAGCAGGACCAGCGACAGCCCCGCCAGAATCACCCATTCGTGCGGCGCCGTCACCTGCAGCAGGACGTCCAGCCGCTCGGTCTTCCCCTGGCTTGCGATCGCCTGCTCGCGAAACAGCGACTTGTCGAACAATCGCACTTCGTGCTCCGGACCTGTTCGTCAGGCAGTGGTCTGCAACGGAACGAAGCTCATGCCGACGTAGCCCTTGGCCTCCACGACGTCCCCGGCGACGGCGACCTTCAGGTGGTTGATGCCCTGATGCGCCAGGAAGACCGCGTTGTCGGCGTACACCTTCTGGTGCCCGGGCCACGCCAGCAGCCCGCCGGCCTTCGACGCGGTGCACCAGTCCTTCTCCACCAGTCTGGCCACGCACGGTTGCCAGTCGCCGCGCGTGGTGGCCTGCCAGCCGGCGCCCGCCTTCGCGTAAATCTCCAATCCGAGGCGCGGGCCGAGCCCCCGGCCCGTGACGTCGAACGACAACCCGACGTTGGAAACGACGCCGCGCAGACCGGCCAGGATGCCGGTGGCGGCGGCGACCCGGCCGGGCCAGCCCAGCCGCGCCAGGAAGGCCGGTACCGCAGCCTCGTCGATGTCCGCGGCGACGAGGCGAATCGCCCGCCCGGCGCGGTCCGGCATCGCGCCGGCCTGGTTGATCCGCGCGCCCGGCGGCAGGGCGTCGAACGCCCGCTCGATCGCACGTTGCTCCGTTGAATCCGCAGCCCGGCCGCAGGCAGTCGCCAGCGTGCCGGCGATGCCGCGGCGCGCCGCGTTCTGCACGTCGTGTCCGGACGGTCCCGGCTGGCGCCGCAGCGCGAAGAAAATGCCGGGCGTGCTACGGCTGCCCGCGGGCAGCGCCGCGACGTCGTATTCGAGAAGCACGCTCTGGGCCCAGCGCGCCAGCACCGAGTCCGCCCGTCCGAACCCGGCGATGCAGCGCGCGAGCGCCGCTTTCGAGGGTGGGAGACGCGTGCCGCTGCTTGCTTGCCGAATGAAGTACCGCACGACCGGCACCTCCAGCGTGGCGGCGGCGGCGATGTCGAACGTGACGGGCACGCAGAGATCCGCCGACGGGTCCGGGTCGCCAAGCCGGAACTCGAAACCGAAGAACGCTGCCGCCGCCGCCGGCAGCTCGGCGGCGCGTTCGAGCAGCCGCGTCCATCCCTCGCCGTCAAGCAGGGACGCGGGCATGAGCGGGCGCAACCCGCGCAAGACATCCGCAAACGACGCCTCGGCGGCGCCGACCAGCGAATCCCACGGTGTCATGGAGCTCACTTCCGCACCCATGTCGCCGCCACGTGTATTAGTTGCCGGTGTCGCGCCGCTGCCGCCGTATGTCATGGTCCCGGGCCATAGCTGATGAATCCATTGCTGAGAACGCCGCGCGAATCGAAGGTCTCCTTCCAACGCAGAATCGTCGCCCATTGCCGCCCGAAGTGGGCCCGCCACTCGTCCGCGCCGCGTCTGACCCAGCCCGTGAGATAACGCTTGGCGCCGGCGGCCACGAGCCGCCGCCCCGCGGCTTCGACGACCGGCAGGGCGGATGGCAGCGCCGCCGCCGGGATGTACGGGAGCAGGCCGAAACCCAGTACGGGTCCCTTCCTCGGGAACATGAGCATCGGCGTCGGTTCCGGTCCGAGCGGCCGCAGCATGACGTTGGTGCTCGCCAGCAGGGCCGGCGGGAAGGTTTCGAAGAGACGCGCCACGCACGCCGCCGCGGCGGACCAGGGCAGCCAGGCCTCCGTGACCGGGACGCACAGGGCAGCGTGCCGCGCCGCCGGCAACGGCGTCGGCTCGACCAGGTCGGCGAATTCGGCGACGTCCCGGTCGCTGGTGCGGAACACGCGGCGGTGGTGCAGGCCGGCGAGCAGCCCGGCTTCGTCGGGCTCGGCGTCGAACTCGACGCTCACGTCCATGGGGTAGGACCAGTCCCTCCCGGCCTCCGGCCGGTCGTCGTCCTCCCCGACGAACCGCTGGTCGCGGTGCCGGCACCAGGCGCGGAGATAGTGAAACCGGCGGTGCGACAGGATCTGCGCCTGATCGCGCAGCAGGGTGTCCAGATCGTCGTAGACGAGACGGAACGTCCGCACGCGCGGCAGCACGCGGCGAATGCGGATGCGCGCCTCGGTGATGACCGAGAACTGGCCCAGTCCGGCCCGGGTCGCGTCGAACAGGGACGCGTTCTCCGTCGCCGAGCAACGAAACACGCGCCCGTCCCCGGTCACCACCTCCAGCTCGTCGACGTTGTTGGCCTGCGTGCCGTAGAGGTGCGAGGACTGTCCCACCCCGCCGGTCGCGAGCGTGCCGCCCACCGTGGTGTCCAGGTTGTTGGTCAGCACCACTGGCATCCAGCCGCGCGGTCCGAGGTAGCCGACCACCTCGCGCCAGGTGGCGCCGCCCTGCACCCGCAGCGTCCGCCGCTCCTCGTCGACGGGGCCGATCGCGTCGACGCCCTGCATGTCGATCTGGATGCCTCCGCCGGTCAGCGACTGCCCGGCCTGGGTGTGGCCCTTCCCGCGCAGCGCCACGGTCGACCCGGTCCGGTTCGCCCAGCGCACGATCTCCAGCACGTCGCGCGCCGACCTCGGCGCGGCGACCGCCAGCGGCATCCTGGCCACGATGCGTCCGGAGTCCACGCTGGCCGCGCGCCGCGCACTCTCGTCGTCACGGGTCTCGACGAGCGCAGCCAGCGCGTGAACGTCTGGCGTCCCACCCATGCTCACGGCTCTTCTCGCTCGGCGAATCGGCGAGCAGTCGGCGTGAAGACGGTATCAACCCCGGGCGTTCCCCACATATTGGCGGGTCAGTTTTGGCGGGTCAGTTGTTGCCCCACTTTATGTTCTGGACGCCGCCGGCGATGCGGTCCAGTTGCTCGCGGCTGAGGTCCGGCTTGGGCGGCAGCACCATGTGGGCGTCGGTGGCCGACTCCTCGTGTACGTGCAGCCGGTAGCCGTCCGGGAGCCGCAGTCCCGTCTCCTCCTCGAGGGCCGCCCGCGGGTCGGCCACGAGCCGTGCCCGGAAGTCGTCGTCCTCGGCCGCCTTCATCGCGATGTGCGCTTTCACTTCCGCTTCTGACTGCATGTTCATCCTCCTCAGTGGCGTCTTTCCGCGGATCTGCGGGAACCCTGACTGCGCCTGCACCCAACGCGCCCGCCGTCCCGAACCGGCCGATTGGCTGCCGCCTTGGCCTTGGCGACGGACGCGGCAGCCGGTGGTGTCGGCGCCGACGTGTGGATCACCAGGGGTTGTTATGATGCCCGCCGGCGATGCGCCCCAGTTGCTCCCGGCTGAGCTCCGGCTTGGGCGGCAGCACCATGTGGGCGTCGGTGGCCGACTCCTCGTGCACGTGCAGCCGGTAGTCGTCCGGCAACCGCAGGCCTGTCTCCTCCTCGAGGGCTGCCCGCGGGTCGGCGAGGAGCCGCGCCCGGAACTCGTCGTCCTCGGCCGCCTTCATCGCGATGTGCGCCTTCACTTCCGCTTCTGACTGCATGTGTTTCCTCCTCGGTGGCGTTTTTCCGCGGATCTGCGTGGATCACGAGGGGTTCTTGTAGCCATGACCTCCGCCGGCGATGTGGTGCGAATCGGGCGGGATTGCTTGTGAATCCGGATGGCGGTTCTTTCGGCGCCGCGGACGGAGCACCACCGGCAGCCCGGGCTTTTCCCCCTTCCGGTTGCTGCACGCTGCAGCAGCGATACGTTCCAGTGATGAGCCCGTCGGCGATGCGCCCCAGTTGCTCCCGGCTGAGCTCCGGCTTGGCCGCGGCCGACGCGTGGATCACCAACATTTCGGGTATTTATCGCTGTTGCAGGCGCCGACGATACGCTCCAACTGCTCGCGGCTGAGCTCCGGCTTGGGCGGGAGCACCATGTGGGCGTCGGTGGCCGACTCCTCGTGCACGTGCAGCCGGTAGCCGTCCGGGAACCGCAGGCCCGTTTCCGCCTCGAGGGTCGCGCGAGGCTCGGCGACGAGCCGCGCCCGGAAGTCGTCGTCCTCGGCCGCCTTCATCGCGATGTGCGCCTTCACTTCCGCCTCTGACTGCATGTGGATCCTCCTCGACGGTGTTTCCACGAACCCGCAGACACCCCACGGTGCGCAACATAACACATTCCATGTGATTTTGGCGTGACCGCACTGTGCATCTTTGTGGCTAAAGTGTGTGATGCATGGATTTCCCCTTTGGATTTCTCAGGATGCGGTCGGTGCCGGCACACCCACAACCCGAAGCGGCCGAAGTCCGCCCTCTCATGGGTTTCGTCGTCCAGACTCAGGGGCGCAGGTAGGGCAGATCGTACTCGGGAGGATCGAGCAGGGACGCCAGGAACTCGCGGCGCGGCTCGTCGAGACTCGCAGCAGCGCTGCCGACCAGTGTGCTGATGTCGACGTCGAGCAACGGGGTGAGGCGCCCCATCTCGCGCCCGAGATCCTCGTCCAAACGGAAGCGATCCGGTACGCGGGTGTCGCGCACCGCCCGGTCCCTGTCCGCGCCGGCCCTGCGCGCCATCGCCTCCCACTCCTCGTCCACGGTGTCGTCCACGCGCGCGTTCGTGACCCGGCGGTACGCCTCGACGTAGCGGTCGAGGAACGGACGGTGCGCCTCCTTGGGCCGCATGTCGTTGATGAACATGCGCCTGGCCGTCCGCAGCCAGTCGGCGCGTTCTTCGGGCGCGAGAAGGCTGCCGACCAGCAGGTATGAGAACATCATGATGAAGCCGATGTAGTGCTCGTCGACCCTGCGGATCAGGTCGCCGACGCCGTCGACCGCGTACTCCCCCCGCAACCGATACTTGAACGCGTCGTTCGGGAACGCGTAGTAGAAGACCAGGTCCCGCAGCGTCCGGCACTGGCCCGGCCTGTAGTCGATCCCGATCAGTCTCGCGATGTCGTCCGTGTAGAAGCCGTAGTGGACCAGGTGGTCGTAATGCTCGCGGGGGGCGGCCGTGCCGTAGTAGTGGGCGTCGTACGCCGCGATGCGGTCGTCGAGTGCACCGGCGATGCGACGCCGAAAGTCCGGCCGGGTGATCAGCTTGTGGACCAGCAGGCCCTGCATCTCGATGATGTTCGAGAGACCGCCGGTCATGGGTCGCGTGTAACCGATCAGATAGATGTTGTTCAGGTTTCGGGGAACGACGCCCATGAAACCATCTCGGTAGCGGTAGCGCCAGGGCGTGACGCCGCCGATCAGGACGGGCGGCAATCGAGGCTCCTCGGGACCGCCCCTCACGTAATGGTCGAAGCGTCGCTCGACGCCGGCGCAGGTGATCGTGCGCCGGTCGAAATCGACCGGGGCGTCCTTCGGCGCCAGCACCACCCGGCCCGCGTGCAGCCACATGGCGATGTCGTTCAGGAGATATCCCTGCGCGATGGCGGTTTCGAGATCCGCGCCGAAGCGTTGGCGGTACTGGTCGATCGGCCAGTACTTGACGACGACCTTGCCGCTGGCCGGATGGGAGCGGCTCGTGACGTGGCTCTCGTCGCGCGCGGCGGCCGGAAAATGGTCGTACAGCAGTATCGGATTCCGCCCGTCCGCGTGCGGGCCGCCGTAGATGATGGAGGCGTAGCGTTCGTGGGACACGTAGCGGAAGTTGTGGAACTCCAGTTGGTCCAGGGCAAACAGTGCCGGCCGCATCCCGCGCGGCCTGAAGAACGCCTTGTCGATGGGGAAGAAGCCGTTCGTCCTGACCATGATCCGGTTGTTGTTCGGCAGCAGCTTCGAGATGATGAGGTTGGCGGAATCCCCCATCGTGTCGAACAGGAACGTCCGGTTCGTGACGGAGTAGTCGACCGAAGCCAGGTCCGTCATGACGGCCCGCTTGAAGCCGGTGCAGAAGACGACGTGCCGCGCCTTGAACGTCTCACCCGACCGCGTGCAGACCACGCTGTGGTCCTCGAAGTTCTCCACCCTGACGACCAGATCCCGCAACGTCCTGTCGCTGAACTCCCGCCGCCAGCGCCGTTGCATGGCGTGGAACTGCGTGGCGGTCGGGTAGAAGTCTTCGCGGAAGCTCGCAGCCAGATCGAACGAGTAGAAGCTCGTCAGGGTGCTGGAAACGAGGTCGAAGTCCAGGCGTCCGTTCGCGCTCAGGCGATCCCAGACGGTGTCGCCCGCCTCGGACACGATGCGAAAATCGACTCCGGTGCGCTCGAGCTCGCGGGCCAGCGGCACCGCGCTGAAGCCGCCGCCGATGATGCAGACCTCAGTCATTCCCGCACGATTCCTTGAACAGGCGAGATCAGCCGGCCTGACGTTGATTCAACGCCCGCCCGAGAGCGACTGCCAGCGACTGCCCCCGGACTATGGCGACGGGGGCGTGGCCCCGTGGGGGTCGGTGACCGACGTGTGAATTACCAAGGGGGTTCCACGCTGGGAGCCCCGCCGGCGATGCGCTCCAGTTGCTCCTGACTGAGCTCCGGCTTGGGCGGCAGCACCAGGTGGGCGTCGGTGGCCGACTCCTCGTGCACGTGGAGCTGATAGTCGGGCGGCAACCGCAGGCCTGTCTCCTCCTGGAGGGCCGCCCGCGGGTCGGCGACGAGCCGAGCCCGGAAGTCGTCGTCGTCGGCCGCCTTCATCGCGATGTGCGCTCTCACTTCCGCCTCTGACTGCATGTCACCCTCCGCATTCGGACGGTCTTGAACCGCAGGTGGCCAAGCTCACCACATGGGTACATGGACCCCGCCGGCGATCCGGTCCAGTTGCTCCCGGCTGAGTTCCGGCTTCGGCGGCAGCACCAGATGGGCGTCGGTGGCCGACTCCTCGTGCACGTGCAACTGGTAGCCGTCCGGGAACCGCAGGCCCGTTTCCGCCTCGAGGGTCGCGCGAGGCTCGGCGACGAGCCGAGCCCGGAAGTCGTCGTCGTCGGCCGCCTTCATCGCGATGTGCGCTCTCACTTCCGCTTCTGACTGCATGTGCATCCTCCTCGATGGTGCTTCCACGAACGCGGGAACCCCTCATCGCGCACCATAACACACTTGAGTGTGATTTTTGGGTGAACACGCCAGGCACATTGTGATTAGAGAGTGCGTTGCATGGATTTTCCCTTCAAGCGCTCGGCTTCGCCGAGGGGAAGGCGTCGCTCGACGGGGCGCTACGCGGGGTACGAAACCTCGAGGACGAGATCATCCGCATGCTGCCCGACACGATGAAGGCCGGCAGGATGGTCTACACGCCCTGCTCCTGCCTCGCGTTCGACGTCGAGGCTGACGGCACCGCGGCGACCGACGTCGAGCACATCGTGGCCCTCGCCGAGGCGCACGACTCCTGGATCGTGCGCCACGCCGTGCGCGGCCTCGCGCGCAGCCCCGGGTTCACGGCCGCGGTCGTGATCATCCTCGCGTTGGGAACCGGCGTCACCACGGCGATGTTCAGCTTCACCTACGGCGTGCTGATCCGGCCCCTGCCGTACCCGGACGGCGAGCGCATCGTGCGCGTCGGCCAGGAGCCTCGAAGGATACCGGGAGGGCCCGTGTACCTGAGCGCGCGCGGTCGAGCAGGTGCGGGAAGCGGCCGAGGCGTTCGAGCAGCTTGCGGCATACAGACCGCTAGTCGTTAGTTCCAGCCGACTGTCGCCCGCCCGACAATTCCGTTGTCTGCCCTGTCGATCATCGGGTTCTTTCGTCGCTCGGCCTCGATGTTGAGCTGGAAGTTCATGCTTCCGCGCTCGATCAGCTCGAGCCCGTAGCCCACCTGCCAGCTTCGGCCGTAGGCCGAGCTGCGCACGCCGATCCGCGGCGTTCCGACGAGCCGATTCCCGTGGCGCAGGCCGTACCCGATACGACTGTCGAGGCTCCGTCCCCGCGCTTGGCGGTGACCGCCACGGTACGCTAGCGCGTCGCCGCTCCAGAGCCCTTCCGCACCTCCGGTTGCCTGTGCGCCCCAGCTTGGTGTCACCTCGGCCCGCAGTCCCAGAGGCGTCGCCGGGCTCGGGTCGTACGTCATCGTGAACGACACGCCATGCTCCTCGAATCCCTCGGCCTGGTGCAGGAGCAGCCGCCGCAGGTGGATGCTCGCTCCGAGCCCGCTCGCGGCGTCGGCCACGTCGATGCCGGCGCCGGCGTCGAGTCCGCTGCCGGTCTCCGCGTCGCCGCCGTCCTGGCGGAACGCCATCTCGATGGTGGGCCTCAGGGCCACCCGGCCGACGGCGTACGTCCGTGCGCCCTCGACACCGGCTCGCATGCGGGTCACGGCGGCCGAGGCGCCTGCCAGCCGTCCGTTGGCGCTGGCCATGCCCTCAACCGAGGTCCCCACCCACAGCACGTCGGCCTTCACCGCGAGGTCCATGGTCGTCGTGCCGGCGATGCGGTTACGGCCGCCGCCGGCGACCATCGTCATCGACGTCGCCGTCCGCGTCGCCCCCGACCCCGGTCGGCGCAGCACCATCGACCCGCCGGCGCGGCCGGCGACCGCCCAGACCGTCAAGTTCTCGGTCGCCTTGTAGCCGAGCCAAGGGTACAGCCCCGTCAGCGAGGTCTTGACCTCGCCCGTCGACACGCCTTGGTAGTCGCCGGTCGCGCGGGTGTGGCCTATCGCCACCCCGGTGATCATCCTGCCCCTTGCGTAGTCGGCTCCGATCATGCGCGTGTGCACGTCGCCGCCCAGGGCGATCGCGCCCTGCTGTCCGGAGAAGCTCGTCTGCGCCGACTGGCTCCAGACCGAGAAGGTGCCCCCGGCGTGCTGGCCGGCGGCCGCGAAGCTGCTCCGTCCGAACGGGTCGTCGTCGCCCGGTCGTTCTCCGAGGCCCATGTGGGTTCCCGTCGGCGCAAGCGGTCCGCCGGCCGTCGTGTTCTCGAAACCCAAGGCGGGCCCTGATCCGGCGCCGCCCGGGCGTACTCCTCGGGTGAACGCGCCGCCCACGCTGGCGGGCTCGAGCCATCTGCGGTCGAGGCTGACCTCGACGCCGCGGGCCCGGGGCGGTCCCTGGATCCGGGTCTCGACCTGGTCGACGATCTGGGAGGCCGTGGCCCGTCCGAACCTGGCGATCAGCGCGATCGGCAGCTCGTCGTGGTTCTTGATGGTGCCGACGCCCTTGCCGTCTCTTATTCCTGCCCCTACGGCGTTCTTCAGGTTCAGATTGAACCGCTCTGCGCCTTCGTCGACGTCGTCGTCGAGTATCGGCACGTCGACGTACTTCACGGTCTCGCCCACGGCGAACGTCAGGGTGCCGCTCGTGGCCGTGTAGTCCTCACCGGCGGTGGCCGCGCCGGCGTCGCTGCGGTCCTCTGTCTCGTACTCGACGGTCACCGGCTCCCTCGCGGCTTGGCTGAGCCGTACGGCGAACCGCACGGCTTCGTTCGGCCCTTCCGTTCCCTGTGCGTCCTCGACTCGCAGCTCCAACGGTCCGAGGGCCCAGTACCGCGCGTCGTTGAGCGTGGTGTGCCGCCCCACTCTGGTGCCTCGCGGCAGCCGGATCTCGATGTGGCGCTCGTCGGGTGGATCAATCGCCGCGATGAAGACCTTCCCTCGCGTCTCCGCGTAGACTCTCGTGACGGTCCCCGCGTTCAATCGCAACGCCCGCTGCAGTGCGTCTGCGTCGATCGAGTCATCTGTCACCCGGAAATTGACTCTGATGTTGAACACACCGCCACCGCTTCGGCTGCTTGCCTCCGTGAACCAGACCGCCTGGTCGTTCTCGTGAATGGTTCCGGTTGCGCTTGCGTCGCTGATGCTGAGCCCGGCGCTCGGGTTGCTCAGGGTGATGCTGAACCGCTCGGCGGGGTCTTCGTTGGTCCCTTCGAGTGTCCGATCGTCGCGCAGCGGCACCTCGATCACCTGCTCGGGCCGGCCTTGCCGTATCTGCGGCGGGGTGAACGTCACCGTGCCGCTTCTCGCGGTGTAGTCGCTCCCGGCCCGTGCGGCGTCGTCGCCCGTGCCGTCAGTCGTGGCGTAGTCGACGGTGAACGTCTGCTCCGCCGGCGCGTTCAACCTGACGTTGAACCGGATGTAGCGGTCGTCCCCCTCGGTCGCCTCGGCGTTCAGGATCTCCACCGAGAACCCGCTCGGTCCGAGGATCCACGTCCGCGCCGTGTACTGCATCACGGCGTCGCCGAGCGTGGTTCCCTCGTTGATTCCAACCTCGATGTGGCACTGCCCGCCCGGATTGATCTCGGCGGTGAAGTTCTTGCTGTCTCCGGCCGATGTGACGCCGACGACGCTGGCGCTGCAGGCCCCGTCGTCCATGATCCGCAGGACGTTCTTCACTGCATCGGCGTCGACGTCCGCGTCTACGCCCGGCCGGAAGCTCAGCGGCACGGTGAAGTTGCTGCCGTCGGTCCGCGCGGTCGCGGGCTGCCCGATCTCCACGCCCAGCGTCCCGTCGTGGATCGTCATCGTGCCGGTGCCGGCGTCGGTGCTGATGACGAGCTTCGACGTCGGCCGCGGGTCGCTCAGCACGACCGTGAAGGTCTCGTCCTCCTCGGCCTCGGTGGTGCCGAAGAGCCTGACCCGGCCCGTGGCCTCCGTCTCCCCGGCGGCGAACGTCAGCCGGCCGGTGCTGTTCTGGTAGTCGCGGCCGGCGATGGCGGTTCCGCCGTTCGTCCTCCAGCCGACGGACACCGCTACGCGTACCGGCTCGTCCAGGGTCGCGGTGAACACGATGACGTTGTCGGTCTCGTCGGCTTCGGCGTCGCCGATGCTCACGGTCGACCGGCCGTAGATCGTCACCGGGTCGATGGCCGCGACGGCCCGGCTCTCCGCGCCGCTCAGCGCCGCGTGATCCAGCCCGATGACCACGTGCGCCGCCCAGGTGGGCGTTACCGTCAGTCGCCAGGACAGCTCCGACAGCTTGGTCGCCGTCACCGTGGCCCCGTCGGCCGTGATGGCGGCCGCTACCTCGGCGGCCGTGTTGGCAAGCGGCGCCGTTAGCCGCAGCTCCATCGTGAATGCGGTCTGCGCGTGGTCGGTCGGCACGCTCCGGAACTCGGTCCCGATCGGGTCCGCCTCGATGATCGTGCCGGTTGCCACGGCGTCCGTGAACCCCACGGGTCTAGGGTTGTCGCTGTCCACGGTACGGGCGTTCGTCAGTCTCACCCGGAACGTCTCGCGCTCGTCGCGGGCCTCGTCGGACAGCGTCCTGATCGCGATCGTGGTGCTCGTCGTGGTTCGGAGGATCTCGGCTGTACCCGTCTCCGCCACGTAGTCCTCGCCCGCGGTCGCCGTTCCGTCCTCGGTCGCGTAGTCGATGTACATCCGGTTCGCGTCGAGGAGCGCTTCCGGGATCGACACGACGAACTCGACGTTGGAGCCCTCGGTCGCGGCCCCGTCGGCTATCGACACCTCCCGCGGTATTCCCCCGCAGTAGCTGCGTTCGGACTCGATCGTGATCTTCACCGTCGAGCTGCCGCCGACGGACGTTCCGTCGCTCAGCTCGCCCGTTGCACCGACGTAGAAGTGCTCGTGCCTCTCGGCTGCGTTGTCGCAGGTGATGCGGATGGTGATCCGCTGGCTGGTGGCTCCCCCGGGGCTGAAGGTGATCGTCCCCGAGGCCGCGGTGTAGTCGGTCCCGGCGGTCGCGGTTCCGTCGTCCGACGCGGTCGTCGACCAGTCGACGACAAGCGCCACCTTCTCTCCGGAGACCTCCGGGAGCTCGCCGTTCAGCCGGAGGTCGAAGCTGACGGAGCCCCCGCGTTCCTTCACGACCTGGTTGTCCGCCCAGATCGGCCCGCGGCTGGTGTCGTCCGGGTCGTCGTCGATCACGTCGATGTTGAGGATCCGGATCTCCGCTGTGTGTTGCTCCACCTCGACGGCGTAGTCTCCGTCGTAGCGGTACCGGTCCGTGTCTTCGGGGTCGGTCCCGAGCCTGCAGAGCAGCAGCATCCGGTCGTCGTCGGTGTTGTCCTGCGTCCGGTACGTCGGGATCTCGATGACCTGCTCTTGCCTTCCCCTTCCCCCGAATTGGTGCCAGGTGTCGGTCGCGGCCGGGCTGTAGTCGATGTCGTTCCGCGGCCCGGCGTTGCCCTTCTGGATTTCGAAGAACACCTCGGGCGTCTGGTCGAGCGTCCGTTCTTCCACCTCGCGCACGCTGATCACGCAGCGGGCCGTCTCGCCCTCGGTCACCGTCGGCGTCGGCGTCGAGATCGAGAAGATGATCTTCCTCGGGGTCTCGGTCTTGTCGACGATGTCGAAGGTCAGAGCATAGGTGTCGCCCCGCGCCGACCCGGACGGGTTCTTGAGCGTCACGGTGAAGCCCTCGTCGGGCTCTCCGTACACGTCGTCCTCGTGGGCGGTCACCGTGAACGTCGCCGTGGTCTGGCCCTGGGCGAACGTGATCGTGTACGGTCCGGCGTCGAAGTCCTCGCCGGACGTCGACCGCCCCGACGTCAGATGCGCCTCGATCTTCGCCGGGACGAGCAGCGCGCGGTTGCTCGTCTCCCGCCGCACCGTCAGCGTGCGTGACGCTCCTTCGTCGATCGGGATGTTGTCCAGCGTCGGAGCCAGCGTCGGGTTCGAGTTCGGCGTGTACGTCGCGTCGGGCGGGATCACGAGGTTCATGAACGCGGCCCGGTTCAGGATGCTCACCTGCACCGTGTCGAAGTCGAGACGAACCTTGGCCGGGTCCGTGAACCTGACCGTGACGGTTTCCCTCCCCTCGTGGCACGTGTCGGCCAGGGCCACTATCGCCACGGTAGCCGACGTCATGCCGCTGAGGTTCAGGACCTGCTCTCCGTGGACGTAGTCCCGGCACGCCTGGTCCGTGGTCACTCCCTCGGTTGCGTCGCCGATCACGTACCGCACCGAGGCTCCGCTCGGCGCGGCCTTGTCCAGCCGGACCTGGATGTAGCCCGTCGTGCCCTCGGCGACGTCCGGCGGCTCGAACGTCACGATCGGCAGGGCCTCGGGCTCCGGCTCCGGCTCCGCCCCCGGCTTGACGGTGATGTCGACGCTGTCGCTTGCGGTGGCGTCGTCGTTGTCGGTGACGGTCACCGTCAGCGTGTAGACCGTGTCCTGGGTCGGGCTCGGCGCGAACCAGCTCGTCTTCCCGGCGGTCGTCCACAGCTCGAACCTCCCCGCGTCCGGGCTCGCAGTCCATTCGTACTTGGCGATGCTCCCGTTGCGGTCCTCCGCAACGGCCGTGAGGACCACCCTGCCGCCGGCCCCGACGAGCGCGGTGGCGATGTCGGAGGTCAGCGACACCGTCGGCGGCGTGTTCGTCGTCCCGATCACCGAGATCGTTATCGAGGCGGTGGCCTCCGCGCCGTCGTCGTCGGTGACGGTCACCGTCAGCTCGTAGTCCGCGTCCTCGTCGGGGGCCGGCGCGGTCCAGTCCTGCCGGGCGTCCGTGCCTCTTGCGGTGAATGTTCCCGCGCCGCTCCAGTCGTAGGCCGCGATCGTCCCGTCGGTGTCGGTCGCCGTCGCCGTCAGGCTGATCTTTCCGCTCGGGGCGACCCTCAGCGCGCTTGCCGTCACCTCCACCCTTGGCGCGGCGTTGTCGATGTCGGCGGGCGGCTCGACGATCGTGATTGTCGAACTGGCGCTGGCCTCCCCGCCTCGATTATCAGTCACCGTCACAGTCAGCGTCGTTGTGCTGCCCACCATGGCGTCGGCCGGAGCTCTCCACTCAGCTACTCTGGCAGCGCCGACGGATCTGATGTTTCGAGCACCTTCGAACCACTCCTCCTCTTCGATAGTCCCATCGGAGTCGCTGGCTCGCACGGCCACAGTCAGCTCGGCACCCGGCGCGAGATCAAAGCGCGGTGGGCTAATGGTGATCGTCGGTAGCACGTTGGCAGGCGGATCAGGTGGCGCGGTCGCGGTCACCGTGTACACGTCCGACGTCCATGTCGTCGCCAACCCTTCGCTGTCGGTCACCGTGAGCTTCAGCGTGTAGTCGGTCTCGTCAACCGTCTCTGGGGCGGTCCATGTCACGCTGCCGTTGGCTGCTATTTCGCCGAACCCTCCGCCGCCACCGGTCCATTCATACGTGAGGGTTCCCGTGTCAGTCGCGCTGACCGTGAAGCTCACGCTGTCTCCCGGATCGAATGGATCCGTGGGGTCGCCTGGTGCGGACGCGGTGACCGTCACCTCTGGCGCGACGTTCGGATCGGAGTGCGCCAGCACGTCGATGTCGATCGTGTCGGAGTCGCTTCCACCGCGGCCATCGGTGACAACCACCGTTATAGTGACAGTCTCCGCCGCTGCCAGTCGGGGAGCAGTCCAGTCTCTGAGATCCGCGCCAGAAAAGATTGGGGCGACGGGGAGTGATGCAGAGAATGAGCCCTTACCGCCTTCACTTGACCATTCGTAGGTGATTCTGTCCCCGTCGGGATCCAGTCCGTCGGCCAGAATTCGCGCCGTTTCTCCGCCGTTTAGTTCTTCATCCGCCGTAGAGACTGGCCAGAAGGTCACGGTCGGTGGTCTGTTCGCCGGTGGAGGCCGCGCCGCCACCGTCATGTGCACCGTGTCGGTCGCCGTGTCGCCGTCGTCGTCGGTCACCGTCACGCGGAGCGTGTACGCTGTCTCGTTGACGGGCCTCGGTGCCGTCCACGCCACCACCGCGGTTGTGTCGGTCGCCGACAGGTTTGTCCCTGACCATGCGTACGCCGCAATCGTCCCGTCGCTGTCGGCGGCTGTAGCCGTCAGCGTCACCTCGGCTCCCGCCTCTACTTCGTAGGCGCTCGCCGCCAGGCTGACCGTGGGGGCCTGGTTCGCGACCACGTGGATGCTGATGCTGTCGGTCGCGGTCGCGCCGTCGTCATCGGTCACGGTGACGCTCACCGTGTGGTCCGCCGACCTCTCGACGGCCGGTGGCGTCCAGGTCCTCTGGCTCGTCCCGCTCCCGAACGTGCCGGTCCCCGACCAGTCGTAGCGTCGGATGCTTCCGTCCGAGTCCGCCGCGGTGGCGGTCAGGGTTATGCTCGACCCTTCGTTCACCTCCGTCGCGTCGGCGGCGAGCGTGACCGTCGGCGACTGGTTGTCGGCCCCGCGCCCCGCGACCGTGATCTCGATGCTGTCGGTCGACACCGCGCCGTCGTCGTCGGTGACGGTCACCGTCAACGTGTACGTGCTCTCCTGGGGCGGGCTCGGGGCCGTCCACACGACCCATGTCCTGGTCCTGCTGTCCCAGCTCCCGGAGCCGGACCACTGGAGCGTGACCGGTCCCTCCTTGTCGCTCGCGTTCGATTCGAGCCGCACCTGCGCCCCGGCCGCGACGCGGGTCGTCGCGGCCGTCAGGTTCACGTACGGCGGCGTGTTCTCGTCGTCGTCGACGATGGACACCACCGCGATGTACCCGCTGTTGTCGAGCACCGCGTTCGTCGGGCTCGAGAGCTCGACCATGAAGCGTTCGTCGTTCCCCTCCTCGACCTGGTCCTGCAGGGTCCGGACCCTGATCGTCCGCGTCTGCACCCCGCACGCGGTCTCGCATCCGGGGAGACTTACCGTTCCCGAGCTGGCCTGATAGTCTCGACCGCTGACGGCACCATCGTCGCTGGTTGCCCATTCGACGCTCGCGGCCGGGTACCTGCTCCCCTGCTCGCTCGGCTCGATCTGGACCTGCATCTCGACGGTGCCGCCCTCGGTCACGCTGGCCGTCCCGGCAGCGAAGCTCACCAGCCCGTCGACATCCGGTTCGGGATCCGGCGTCGCGTCGACGATTGTGCCCGTGGCGATCGCCCGTCCGCAGGAGTCGCCTCCGCACTCGCGCACCACCGGGAGCCCGTCCGCATCCACCGCCCCGGTCTCCCATCGGAGCACCTTCGCGACGACCCGGTAGGTCTCGTTGCTCTCGCGTACATCGTCGCTGTAGTGGAGCACCCAGAGCGTCTCCGAGTCGGTCCCGCTCCCGAATTCGCAGCCGTCCGACGCCCCGTCGATGTCGTTCGATCCCTCGAGGCAGATGGTCCAGCGCTCGCTCTGGTAGTCGTCACCGGCCGTCGCGGTGATGTCCTCGGTGAAGTACTCGACCTCAACGTCGTACGCCCAGTCGCTGTCGATCTCGAACTCGGCGTTTTCCGCTTCGGTCGCCGTCGCTTTCGTGCCCTCGATCGTCGCCCGCTGGGCGTCGGCCTGCCCTGCGCTGCCTGCGATGATCGCGGCCGCGATCAGCATTGTGGCCCAGTGCTTCATGGTGGTCCTCGTCGAATCTTGTTGCGCGTCGATTTGTTCCGCGCAGCTTGGCTATCTTTCGGTTCGTGCGTTCCGCCACCGCTGTTCTGGCGGTCGATTGCGCTCTTCCGTGTTGCAGTTGGGTGGCCGGTCGACGCTGCGGCGCCCGGCCCGTGGGTTTCCGGCGCGGCGCCGGTCGTTGCCCGAATGGACCGTTCACGCCGTCGACCGTGCCTTCTACAGACAGGCGTCGCTTGGCGTCGAGAAGTGTTTCGGCGGGGTGGATCGCCGGATTGTCGCGCGACTGCGGGAGCCCGGTCGCTGGCCTCCTGCCGGTATGGCTGTCGCAGGCGAGAGGACGGGGGATTGCGCGTCACTTGGACGCCCTCGGCATGTGCGTGGTGCTGGATCCCGTTGCCTTGGTGGCGCGTCGTCAGACGGCCCCGCGCCGACGATCTCGTCCGCCGGAGCCGGCTCGGCGAGCCGTTGGCGGGCGTTGAGCTCCCGGGTTCCAGCCAGTCTAGACTACGGGAGTCGTCCGTGTCGATGCGTGGAACTATTGACCCGGAGCATCGCACATCCGCGGGGTCTAATAATGTTATTGGCTCCGGTCGCGGCTGATTGGGCGTAGCGGGAGGAAGTTGGCTCGTTTCTTGGTCCCGCTATAGTTCCATTGGCAAGTCGTGCTCTCGCTCACCGATTCCGGGTGAGGGCACCGTTCTTGTGCCGTGGGCCTCGACTTCGCGCTCCCGCAGTCGCTGGTGCCGTCTGGTCGGCGCGGTCGCGGCGCTCCCCGACACGAGGGCACCGACTCAGGCCTCGCGCCTCCTCAGCGGCTTCGCCGGCCACCGGCCGTGTCTGTGGTTGGCGCTCAGAGGGCAGGCTGAGCCGTGTGAGGCTGACCCGTCCGGATCGCGGCGTGTGACGGCTGCGAGCCGGAGCTCGCCGTGCACCGTGCTCTACCCCGAGAGCGATCTCGACCTCGAAGAACACTACACCGACACCCGCGGCTTCACCCAGATCAACTTCGCAGCCTCGGGATGGTCCACCACCAGCATGTCTTCGCATTTGGGTCCGAACCACCTGGTGTTCGGTCTCCGCGAGACGCGCACGGACAGCCGGCTCGAGTCGCCGTCCTCAATGAACTTGAGGAGTTTGCGCAGCGAGCGCTGGCGCTTCTCAAGTTCGGCCGTTTTCGGCCGGATGGTCCGCGGAACGTCGGCGAACTGCTTGTCGAGCTCGGCCGCGACGGTGCGACGGTACGAGGCTGCACGGAACGCAGCACCGCCCGAAATAATCTCCGCGTCGGCTGGGAAGTTCCTGCCGCGCGGCGACCAGCGGCTGCCAGCAAGCTACCGGAACGTCTACACTGTCATTCGGCATCCACATCCGTGTCTTCCCGGCGTCGCATCCACGTCGGTCTCGTCGGCGCGGGCCGAAGGCTCTGGGTGCCGGAATGGCCCATTATCAGACGCGTGGCCGGCGCGCAGCCCCCTCGGCCTGCCGGAGCGCAATCGAGGGCGGATGGCGGAGATGTCGGGGGCTTGGGAACCGAACGCCACGCCGTTGCCCCCGTCCCAGTCGACGATCGGCGAGCGGTGGCGACTGCCGAGTTCCGCACGGGAGCCGATGACCACCGTCTCCTCGGCGAACCCCGCGAGCAGGTTTCGCATCTCTGCCGGCGAGAAACCCAGCGCCTCGACCTTGGCGGGCGTCATCCCGAGGGCTCGGCCCAACTGCCGGAGCGCCCGTCGGGCGCTCCGCCTGCCCCTGCCGGTCGGCGTCCTGAAGCTCCGCTCTCGCACCCACCGCGAACGGGGTCGACGCGGGCAGGAGCACGGCCACCATCAGGATCGCGCGCCAGCGCGCACCGGTCGTCGGCGCCGGTTACCGGCGATCGCTGCGCGGCGATCTCGCGCCCGCCGCACTGCCTACCATCCCCACCGTGCACCTCTCTTGCCCGTCCTCATCCTCGTCCTCGTCCAGTCGCCGGGCTAGGAACTCGAACACCGCGCTGACGTGGTCGGCGTTGGCGCTTGGGTACTGTTCCATGAACTCCGGTATGCTCAGTCCCGTTGCGAGGTTGTAGAACAGCACATAGAGCGGCAGCCTCGTTCCCTCGGAACCCGTGCGACGGTGACGAAATCGCTCAGATCGGCAGTTTCACGCTCGGCCTGATCCCGCTCCGGACCGTTCCTGCCGCCCCAGGTCGGCAATCGGGGGCAGCCAACGGAGTCCGCCATGCCCTGCGAGATTTCGGAAGGGCGGACGGCGCACCTGCCACCGGCTGCGGCCTGCCACCTCCGCACCTGTTGACCACGCTTCCCCGCAACCTCCCGCGACGGGTGGGCGGCCGGCGTGTCTGCCAACAGTCGATCGCGCCGGCCAGGCAGGAACGCCCGGCCGCGGGCGGCCCCGGCCCCGAGCGGCCCACCGCCGCGGCTGAGACCGGCCATCCTGCGGGCGCTGGAACCGTCCGGACGGGCTCGCCGGCAGCGCGCCGTTCGCGGTATCGGCGCTGCCGCTCGGGCGTTCGTCATGGCCATGGGCGGGATTTCTACGTCGCTATGTAACGGGACGTCGACGTCCGTGGTATCGTCGAGACCGTGATGAACGTCGAGATCGTCACCACCGTCCTGTCCGCAGTCCTGTCCGTCGCCGCAGTCCTCATCGGGGTCTGGCGGATGATGGTGAAGCTGGAGGACAGGCTCGGCTCACGGATCGACCGGGTGGAAGCCCGGCTCGACCAGTGGATCGACCGGCTCGACCAGCGGATCGACGCCGTCCTGCTGGCAGACCGGCGCCACCCGCCCGCCGCCTGACCCCTTTCTCCGGCGCGCCACCCATGGGATTCATTCGGTCGGTTCTTGCACGTTGGCGGGGCAGCGGCAACGGACGTGCGGCGGCAATGCTCAAGGGGCTGAATCCGGATCTAGATTCACTCGCACACGGTAGTCAGGGGGAAGCTGAACAAGAGGCGGGTTAGACTCAAGCGGCCTTGGATGGGCGTGATTGTGCTCGATCGCTTCGTCGGCCGACGCGGGATGTCCGATGGTCAGCACCACACTCATCGCTGCGCCGGCCGCCAGCCACTGCAAAAGGGTCGCCGTCTTCATGCTTCGTTTCCTCCGGGAACGAAATGCGTGAGGCGTTGGCGGATCGGCTCAGTGGCTCGGGGCTCACTCATGCGGTCGTGAACGACCCGCGCGTTCTGGGGGCAGACTCCAGGGCTGCCCGGAGGGGGCGTCTTCCCGCGCGGCGCTGGCGGCTCGGTTGTCGCCCTGATTCTACCGGGGCAACTCCCTGACGACCCGCATCCCCCTGGTAGACGTCGTTCGGTCGGCAGATCGCCCCCCGCGCGCGGCTGCCTCCCGTGTGAGGGCTCGGAGCTTCCTGCGGTCAGTCCATTTGTCCGCGTATCCGTCGAAGAGCTTGTGCCAGCTCCCTCCGCGGACCACCCTGAGCCGGCAGCCCGGATCGCCGGCCCATGGAGAGCCATCGGTCGGCGCGCCCTGGTAGTTCGCGTAGTAGCAATCCGCCATCCACTCCGAGGTGCCGACGAAGAGGTCGAGAACCCCGAACCGCGAGACGCCGGCGATGGTCGGGTCCTGGGCCACGTACTCCCATTCCGCCTCGCTCGGGAGACGGTAGAACTGCCCGGTCCGGTGGGTCAGCCATTCAACGTAGGCCTGAGCGTCGAACCACGTCAGGCACCGCGCGGCGCCGTTGTCCCCCATGCGGTATCCGCAGTGGCTGTGGGTCCGGCCGGTGGCATCGATGAACGCGTCGAACTGCTCCTTGGTGACCTCCCGGAGGCCGATGGCGAACGGGCGTACTGTCACGTCGTGCACGGGCCGCACCCGATCGTTGGTCCACCAGTCCGCGAGCCCCATGCGGAAGCTACCGCCCGGGATCTCCACCATCAAGGGGCAGTCGGGGCAATCGGCAAATACGAGCGTCTGCGCAGCGCTCGCGCCGACGATGGCGCCGAAGACGGCGACGGTCGACAAGAAACGAAACATGCGCATCAGAATCGGTCCTCCTCAAGCAGCACCCCGACACGCCGCACTTTGTTCGGCCGCGGGCGCGATCCGCGTGCACGTGGCACACGTCCCCGCGGGTCGGCAACTCGCCAGGGCGCCGCGACGACGGGCAGCATCCCCGGGAACGCTGCCGAGCGCGCCCCCGTTGACGGACGCGAGGCCGGCCGGATGACGGCTGAGGCCCATCCTCGCTCGGAGGGTCACCATCGGCCTATTCTACGCGGCCCGCCCCCCGGCCCGGCCGCGACAAGCCGGCAACCTGCAGGGGCCTCCTTCCGGGACGAGCCTGGATCACGCGGTTGCGCCGGCAGCCGCTTTCGCCCTCGCTGCGCGGGATTGCTGCCGCACTAGGGGCGGTCATGCGCTCCGATCGCCTATGTGGCCCCCCAGAGGGTTACACTCCACGGACAGTCACGGAGGCGCAGGTCACGGAGGCGCGGGTGGGACGCGGCGGCCCGGCGGTGGTGCGGGTGTCGGTCGATGTCGCAGCGTCCGGGCGGCGTGCGGCGGCTGGCGACGGGTCGACGGCCGGCGAGCTGGTCGATGCGGGTACCCGCGTGGCCCTGATGCACGCGACGAACCATCATCACGGAGTGAGGCAGGCAATGACCTGGAACAAGAGCGCACTCGTCCTGGTTGTGTTGGCGTTGTCTGCGGCTGGGGCGGCGGCCCAGGACGGGGAGATCGCCGGCCGCGTCACCGACGAAACGGGAGCCGTGCTGCCGGGGGCGACGATCACCCTGAGCGGTCCGGACGAAGCGCGCGTCACGCAGTCGGACGGCAACGGCTACTACCTGTTCCCGGCCGTGTCCGCCGGCATCTATGCCGTGACGGCGGCGCTGTCGGGGTTCTCGGACGCGACCCTGGACGGGCTCGCCGTCGCGGGCGGACCCGTCGAGGCGCCGCCCCTCATGCTGTCCATCGCGAGCTTCGGCGACACGGTGGTCGTCACCGCCTCGCGCACCGAGGTCCGCGTGGTCGATGCGCCGGTCACCACGTCGGTCGTCCCCGCTGCCGCCCTGGAAACCACCGCCAGCACGAACGTCGGCGACGTCCTCCGCTCGGTGCCCGGCGTCAACGTCATCCAGCTCTCGGCCCGCGATGTCCAGGTCACCAGTCGCCAGTCCACCGGCACGCTGGCCAACTCGCAGCTCGTGCTGATGGACGGCCGCAGCATCTACCTCGACTTCTTCGGCATGGTCCTGTGGGACGCGCTGCCGGCCAACACCGGCGACATCGAGCAGATCGAGGTGGTTCGCGGGCCGGCCTCGGCCACCTGGGGCGCCAACGCGATGACCGGTGCCGTCAACATCATCACCAAGCCGCCGAGGCAATCGGTCGGGACCACGGTGACGATGAGTGGCGGCTGGATCGACCGGGACGCCGGGTCGACGGCCGGGCAGGGCCCGGGGACGATGTTCGGCACCAACGCGACGGTCACCAGGGCGCCGACCGACCGGCTGGCCTACCGCATCAGCGCCGGCTACTTCCAGTCCGATGCGTTTCCGCGCCCAACGGGTCGGGTGCCGGTCATCGAGGACCCGCGGCTCGAGGGCGCGATGGTGGGCGGCGCACCGTATCCGCTGGACGGGGCCGGCCCGTTCGGGGCCGCGTTCGCCAACCGGGGCACCAGCCAGCCCAAGTTCGACGTGCGGGTGGACCAGGACATGTCGAACGGCGGCCAGTTCACGTACTCGGGCGGGGTCGCGGGCACCGAGGGCCTCTCGCACACCGGGGTGGGGCCGTTCGACATCCAGCGGGGGTCGTACGTGGGCTACGGCAAGATGGGCTACACGCAGGGCGACTTCCGGTTCCAGTTCTTCACGAACATCATGGACGGCGACGCGCCCAACCTCCTGCTGCCCGACCCCGACAACCCCGGCCAGCCGGTGCAGCTCGGCTTCAAGGGGAAGACGTTCGACGCCGAGATCGGCCACTCCACCTTCTTCGGAGAACGCAATCTGCTGACCTACGGCGGTAACGTTCGGCGGAACACCTTCGACATCACCATTGCCCCCATGGCGCCCGATCGTCTCGAGCTCGGCGCCTACCTGCAAGACGAGATCTTCTTCGACCGGTTCCGCCTCGTCCTCGGCGGCCGGGTCGACAAGTTCGGCAACCTCTCCACGCCGTTCTTCTCCCCGCGCGTGTCGTTGATGTTCAAGCCGGGCGTGGACCATTCCGTGACCCTCTCCTACAACCGGGCGTTCCGGTCGCCGTCGATCATCGACAACTTCCTGAACATGAGCATCGTGCAGGCCGTCGACCTGAGCGGCCTGGCCGCGTTCCGGCCCCTGCTGCCGGCGCTGCTGCCGCCCGGTCTGCCGCCGGCGGTGGCCCAGGGGGCGCTGCAGCAGCTCGAGCAGCAGCTCGACCAGACGACCGCACGGCCGTTTCCCCTGGTCGTCGGCGTGGTCGGCAGCGACGTGCCGATCGGCGACACCCCGCGCATCGGGTTGACGGAAGAGTCGCTGACCGCCTACGAGGTGAGCTACACGGGCACGTTCGGGGGCCGGACGACGCTCGGCGGCTCGGTCTACGTGAACCGGCGTGACAGCCCGATCAACGGCGTGCCGCTGCCTCTGGACGCGGATCCGTACACGGCCGACGACCCGCCGCCGGGCTGGCTGCTGCCGCCCCAGACCCTCGCGTTCATGGCGTCGGTCGGGGTCTTCCTCCCGCGGACGGGCTTCACGTCGGTGAACCTGGGACCGACGCGGCAGCTCGGCGCCGAGCTCTGGCTGGATCAGCGCCTGTCACGATCGGCGTCGGCCTGGTTCAACTACTCGTGGCAGGATGTGCCGACGATCCTGGAATCGGACAACCCGTACCTGCCGACGGAGCTCGCGCTGCCCCCGACGCACCGTTTCAACATCGGCGCCACCCTCGACGGATCGCGATTCCTCGGGAACGCGTCGGTGAGCACGGCCACCAAGGCGTTCTGGTCGGACGTGCTCACGTCGGAGTTTCACGGCTACTCGGACGGGTACACCATGGTGAACGGCAGCTTCGGCGTGAAGTGGAACGACGGCGCGATCACGACGCTGTTGAAGGTCACGAACCTCTTCAACCAGAGCATACAGCAGCACATCTTCGGTGACATCCTGCGGCGCACGGTGGTCGGCGAGGTGCGGTTCAGCTTGTAGGGCGCGTCCGCCATCAAGGGCTCGCGGCACGGCCGCCTGCGGGAGCTTCGCGTTCCCGGCCGCCCGCCGATCCGCGTGTTCTACGCCTTCGACCCCTGTCGCACGGCGATCACACTCCGGGCTCGCCCCTGGAGCCTTGGCGCGCTCGATCGCCGGACCACCGGACTGCGTCGGCCGGGCGCGGCGACGGCGACGCCGCTCGAGCACTCGGCGCTGTCGCGCTGACGGAACTCGGGGCCGCTGTCACGCTGACGCCCCGGGCTGGATGTCAGGGCGCAGGCTCCTGCGCGATTTCGATCAGCACCTTGGCCGCCGCCTGGGTTCCCAGGATGACCCGGCGCTCGCCACCGGTGCGGAGGCAGACGCGGTCCGCAACCGGGTCGCGGGCCTCGACCTCCACCGACTGGCCCGGCTTCAACCCCTGCGTCTCGAGGAACTGCAGGAACGTGGTGTCCTGGTCGGCGATGCGGGTGACGGTCACCGGGGTCCCGAGGGGGCACTTGAGGAGCGAGTGGTACCGGCGCGACTCCATCGCGCCGTCGGGGCTGGGGATCGGATCGCCGTGCGGATCGACCGACGGATGGCCGAGCATGGCGTCCATGCGGTCGATCAGGCGGTCGGACACCACGTGCTCGAGCTTCTCCGCGTCGTCGTGGACGTCGGTCCAGCTCATGCCCATGATCTCGACCAGGAACTGCTCGATCAGGCGATGCCGCCGCAGGACCATGGCGGCCAGCTTGGCCCCGGCCGGCGTGAGCCGGACCCCGGCGTACGGCTCGTACTCGACCAGCCCCGACTCGGCGAGCGCCTTGACCATGGTGGTGGCGGTGCCCGGGGCGACGCCGACGGCGGTGGCGAGCTGCCCCATCGGCACGAGACGCCGGTCGTCGCTGGCCGTCTCCGCCTGGTACAGCGCCTTCAGGTAGTTCTCGACGGTGGCGGAAGGGAGCATCGGATTCCCGGCTGATGCCGACCGCGCCGCGCCTCGGCGGCGGCGGGGCTGATATTCTGCATCGTGCCCCCGCCGAAGGGAACCGTCAAGATGGCGGCCGGTTCCCGAAGCAGTACGCTCGTGCCATTTCGTCGGCGGCTCGTCGGCGGACTGGTGATGGCGAGCGTCCTCGTGCCGCCCCGAAACGGGGCGCGCGCGCCGCGTCGGCGTCGGCTGGTAGGATCGGGTGCCGGGCGTGAACGGGGAAGTTCGCCGTGTCGGTCGTCAGGCGCCTGGCGGTGGCGGCGCGATGAGGTCCTTCACGGGGCCGGCTCGCCCGGCCGAGGATGGCTCCGCAGCGGGAGCGCTGAAGAGCGCCGGCAGAGCGTCCAGCCGCAGGCCGTCCGCCTTGCCGAATCGAACCATGGATCTCGACACCACCGACTGGTCGGGGGAGGGTGCGTTCACCCAGACCCTGATCGACGCCGTCCGCGGGCTGGACGAGGTGACCTTCGTCCGCGTCGAGGACGCCCGCTCGTCCCGGACCGACGTCGACTACAACTTCATCAGCAACGAGGTGTTCGTCCGCTTCCGGACCCGGGACGCGGTGCGCCGCACGAAGGTGCTGGGCCTGCTGCCGGTGACCCGGACCGTGGCCGAGCCGGTGATGACGGTGACCGGCCTGGAGCAGGCCCTGGGCCGGCTCGACGAGGTCGGCCCGCCCGACTACGCCGACGAGGGCATGCTGCAGTACCTGCGGACCGAGCGCATCGTCCCGCCCTACCAGACCCGCGGCTACAAGCTCGTGGAGCTGGTCCGCGTCTACGAGGCCGGCACCCCGCGCCGGGACGACGATGCCTGAGATCGCGGAGGTGCGCCGGCGCGTGCGCCAGACCATAGAGCAGGCCCGGCTCGACGCGGCGGAGCGCCGCGCCCGGGCCGCCGTCGCCGACGAGCAGGGCCGGCGCTTCGTGGCGCGGGTCGCCACCCCGGTGGCGCGACAGGTCGTGTCGGTGCTGCGGGCCGAGGGCTTCGGGTTCCGCCTGTCGACGCCGGCGGGGGCGGTGCGGCTGGTGTCGGACCGGCGCCGCGAGGACTTCGTCGACATCGCGGTCGACGCGACGGACGACGCGGTGACCATCCTGACCACGGTGAGCCACGTCCGCGGCGGGCGCGTCCTGACCACGGAGCGGCCCCTCGCCGCCGACATGGGCATCGACGCGCTGACGGAGCAGCACGTCCTCGACTTCTTCCTCGACGCGATCCGGGTCTTCGTGGAGCGCTGAGCCCGGCGGCGCGCCGTGTGGACGGTGCGCGGCATCGAGGTTGCCGGAAGCAGGGCCGCGGTCGTCGCGCGGACTGGCGGCAGGGTTGGCGGGCAACCCAAGCCAAGGCGCAAGCGACGATGGCGGGTCGGGGCAAGGTGTCAGCGGCCGGCGCTGAGGCGCCGGGCGGGCGAGCCGCCGCCGTCAGATCACCCCGGCCTGCTCCAGTGCGGCGATGCGGTCGGCGTCGTAGCCGAGCTCGCCGAGCACGCCGCGGGTGTGCTGACCGAGCACCGGCGCCGGGGTGCGCACGCTGCCGCCGTCGCCGGCCAGCTTGACCGGCACCCCCAGCACCTGAATCGGCCCCGCCTTGGGGTGGGTCAGCGGCAGCACCATCATGCGCTCCTGGAGCTGCGGGTCGGACAGCACCTCGGCGAGGTCGCGGACGGCGCCGCACGGCACGCCGGCCCGCTTCAGGCCTTCGAGCCAGTGGCTCCGCGTCCCCGTGCGCAGCCGTTCGGCGAGCAGGGGGCGCAACGCGTCCTGGTTCTCGACCCGGCCCTTGTTGGCGGCGAACCGCGGGTCCCGGGCCAGCTCGGGCGCCCCGATGACGTCGCAGAACTTCGCGAAGAGGGTGTCGTTGCCGGCCGCCACCACGAGGTCGCCGTCCGACGCGGTGAGGGTCTCGTAGGGCACGATGGTCGGGTGCTGGTTGCCGAGCCGGGGCGGGGCTTCGCCGATGGCGAAGCAGATGCCGGCCTGGTAGGTCAGGAGGGCCGCGACCGAGTCGAGCATGCCCACGTCGATGTACTCGCCCCGGCCGGTGCGCTCGCGCGCGAGCAGCCCCATGGCGACGCCGAAGGCCGCGAACATGCCCGAGGCGATGTCGGCGATGGCCACCCCGAGCCGGTACGGGGTGCCGTCGGGGGCCCCGGTGATGCTCATCAGGCCGCCCTCCCCCTGCATCACCGCGTCGTAGCCGGGCTCCGAGCGCCGGGGGCCGGTCTGGCCGAACCCGGAGATCGAGCAGTAGACCAGCCGCGGATGGGCGGCCGACACCGCGTCGTAGCCGAGCCCCTGGCGCTCGAGGGCGCCGGGGCGGAAGTTCTCGACGAGGACGTCGGCCTCGGCGATGAGCCGGTCGAGCACGGCCCGGCCCTCGGGGTGCTTGAAGTTGAGGGTGACGCTCTCCTTGTTGCGGTTCACGCTCATGAAGTAGGAGCTCTCGCCGTTCTGGAACGGCGGCCCCCAGCCGCGCGTGTCGTCGCCCTTGCCGGGCTGCTCCACCTTGATGACCCGGGCCCCCATGTCGGCCAGCATCATGGTGCAGTAGGGGCCGGAGAGCACGCGCGTGAGGTCGAGGACGGTGAACCCGGCCAGCGGGCCCCCGGTGGTCGGATCGGTGTCGGCAACGTTGTCGTTCATGGTCGTCCGGTCTTCCGCAGGGTTCGTGGCGGCGCGGCGGGCGGCCGCGCGCGCGGTCTCCGTGATTCGCCTCGGGTCGGCCGGGTCAGGGATTCGCTTCGAGCATTCGGCCGAGCCTGGCGAGCCCTTCCCGCAGCGGCTCCGGTTCGCCCCCGATGCCGAGCCTCAGATGGTGATCCAGGCCGAACTGGGAACCCGGCACGACGAGCACGCCGTGGTCCGCGCGCAGCCGCTCCGCCAGCTCGTCCGACGGCCGGGCGCCCGGATAGCGTATCAGCGTCACGCCTCCCGCCTCCGGCGGGAACGGGCGGACGGCCGGATGTCGGGCGGCCCACTCGGCCACGACGGCCTGGTTCTCGCGCAGGATGCGCCGGGTGCGCGCGAGCAGCTCGCGGCGGCGCCGCGGCTCGAGGGCCATCCGGGCGAGCAGGTCGTTGATCGCCCCGGGCGCGATCGACGTGTAGTCGCGGCGTGTCCACAGGTCTTCGATCAGCCCGGCCGGTCCCGCCAGCCACCCGATGCGCAGGCCCGGCAGGCCGTAGGCCTTCGACAACCCGCCGGTCACCAGGACCCGTTCGCCCCCGCCCCACGCCGACGGCGTGTCGCGGCCGTCGAGCTCGGCCCCGCGGTAGACCTCGTCGGCGAGCAGCCAGCACCCGTGGCGGGCCGCGATCTCGCCGAGCGCCGCCAGCGCCGTCTCGTCGAGGCGCGCCCCCGTCGGGTTGTTGGGGTTGCAGACGGCGATGAACCGGGTGCGGGGGCCGACCGCCGCGCGCACCGCGTCGAGGTCGAGGCGCCACCCCGCCGGCCCCGGCTCGAGCCACACCTCGCGCACCGTCGCCCCGAACGATCGGAGCAGGCCCGGTATCTGCATGTAGACGGGATGGACGACGACGGCCTCGTCGCCCGGCTCGATGAGTTGCCAGCAGGCGAGCAGGTTCGCCTCGGCGCTGCCGTTGGTGACGAGGACGTTGGCGGCCGACGCCCCGTCGTAGAGCGCCGCGATGCGGTCGCGCAGGGCCGCGGTGCCGTTGGTCTGCGTGTACTCCAGGGCCTGGTCGAGCAGCGCGTCCCGATCGGCGCCGGCCGCGAGCTCGCCCACGCGCAGGGGGTGGACGCCGCTCTCCGCCAGGTTGATCGCGGTGTGGTGCTCGTGGAGCGACTGCCAGCGTTCGAGCTCGAAGGGGTCTATGTGCATGTCGTGCGCTTCAGGGGCGCGGGCGGCGAGCCCGCGCCCGGGGGCTGGTCCGTCCAACGTCGCCCATGGCTCCGGTGGGCGCCCGACCACCCCTCACAGGAGTCCGCGCCGTTCCATGGCGCAGGCTCCTGGTCACGAACAGTGTAACTGGTCGCGGTCTGGAGGCGCCGGGGTGTCGAGCGTCACGATCGTCCTCCGATGATCCGCGACCCGGCCCCGTCAGGCTCGTTTCTCGCTGGAATCAACTCCCCCGTCAGGCTCGTTTCACGTTGGAATCGACCCCCCGTCAGGCTCGTTTCTCGCTGGAACGGACGCCCCCTTGAAGCACGGCCGGGGCCGAATTAACATGTAACGGTTGCGGGCTCGCCGGATGCTGCGCGTCATCGTCTCGCGGGCGAGAGGCGCGGGGCGGACGCGGGGCCGGCGTGGACTGAGCCACAACCATGAACGATCACGCGCTTCGCGTCTACGACTCGATTCTCGGTCTCCAGTGCGACGCCGACAATCCGACGCCGCTCGTGCGCCTGAACCGGGTGGCCCCGTTCGAGCACGCGCAGGTGTACGCGAAGCTCGAGTGGTACAACCCGTTCGGGGCCATCAAGGACCGCGTCGCCGCGAACCTCGTGTCGGACGGCGAGGCGCGGGGGACCGTGCACGCCGGCCAGAAGCTCGTCGAGCCGACGTCCGGCAACACCGGCATGGCCCTGGCGATGATCGCCAACGCCAGGGGCTACACGCTGACCACGCCGCTGTCGAGCGAGATTCCCCTGGAGAAGCGCACGATGCTGCGGTTCTTCGGGGCCGACGTGATGGAGCTGCAGGACACGCTGTGCCCCGCCCCGGGCGCCCCGGAAGGGGCGATCGCCAAGGCGACCGAGATCGGCGGGCGGCCGGACTTTCACATGCTGAACCAGTATGTGAACGAGGCCAACCCCGAGGCGCACTACAAGACCACGGGGCCCGAGATCTGGCGGCAGACCCGCGGCGCCGTCACCCACTTCGTGGCGGGGCTGGGCACGTGCGGCACCATCACCGGCACCGGCCGGTTCCTGAAGGAGCAGGGTCCGGGCGTGCAGGTGGTGGGGGTCTATCCCAACGAGGGACACGACATTCCGGGGGTGCGCAGCCTGCGGCAGCTCCAGCAGACGCAGCTCTACCGCCCCGACGAGTACGACGCCCAGGTCGAGGTCACCAACCAGCAGGCGTTCGACCTGTGCCTGCGGCTGAACCGCGAGGAGAGCATCACCGCCGGACCCAGCTCGGCGATGGCCCTCGCCGGCGCGTTCGCGACGGTGCCCGACGAGCCCGGCAACGTGGTCGTCGTCATCTTCCCCGACAGCGCCTTCAAGTACGCCTCGTCGGTCGTCAAGCACCTGCCGCAGCTCGCGCCGCGGGCGCAGGCCGGCAACGGCGCGGGGCCCAACCCGCTGCTCGAGCGCATGCGCGAGAACGTGCGCGGCAATCCGGAGTTGACCGTCGACGTCGACGACGCCCACGAGCAGTGGCGGCGGGAGAAGCCGTTCGTCCTCGACGTGCGGCCGGCGGGCCAGTACGACGAGGCGCACATTCCGGGCGCCATCAACATCCCGCTGGCCGAGCTGGGCGAGAACGCCGAGTACCTCGGGGTGCTGCCGCGGGACCTCGACGCCCCGGTGCTGAGCGTGTGCCAGCGCGGCAACGCCTCGCTGTCGGGCCTGCTGTTCCTGAAGTCGCTCGGCTATCGCAACGTGCGGAGCATCAACGGCGGCACCCTGGCGTGGCGCGAGAAGGGCTACGTCACGGATTCGGAGTAGGGGCCGTGGCAGGACGCCGCGTTGCGCCGGTCGAATGTGGCGTCGCGCCGCGCCGCGGGTCCCCGGTGGTGGAGCCCGCGGGCTCGGCCCGGGAGCGGCGCGACCAGTCATGCTGACCCTTCGGGCCGCGGCCGACGCCGGCATTCGCGGCCATGGCCGGGACGCGTATCCGCACGAGTGCTGCGGGGCCCTGATCGGGCGCGCCGGGCTGGTCATCGAGGCGCTCGCGCTGCCGAACGCCACCGCCGAGGGTCCGCGCCGGCGGTTTCTGGTGCGGCCGGTCGACTACCGGGCGGCCGAGCGCCGGGCGGCCGAGCAGGGGAGCGAGTTGCTCGGCTTCTATCACTCGCATCCCGACGCGGCCGCGCGGCCGTCGCAGTACGACCTCGACCACGCGTGGCCGTCGTTCGCCTACGTCATCGTGGCGGTGGCGAACCGCGAGCCCGGCGCTCTGACGTCGTGGCGTCTGCGCGACGATCGGTCGCGGTTCGACGAGGAAGCGGTCGTCGTCGAGTAACTGGCGCGGCGACGGCCGGGAGTCGGCGGCGAGGCAGCGGGAACGGCCGGCGGCAACCGCGGACCGGAACTTCTAGCTAGAACGAGCACGACGAGACACCATGGCCACCAGGATCCTGATTCCCACCCCCTTGCGCGGCTTCACCGACAAGCAGGACGTCGTCGAGGCCGACGGGCGGACGGTCGGCGAGCTGCTCGCCAACATGACCGCGCGTTACACCGGCCTGCGCCAGCATCTGTATGCCGCGGACGGGTCGCTGCGGAGCTTCGTCAACATCTACGTGAACGACGACGACATCCGCTACCTCGACAAGGAGAAGACGCCGGTCACCGCGGACGACACCGTCAGCATCATTCCGTCGGTGGCCGGCGGGAGGGCGTCGTGACGGTGGCGGCGACGTTGCCGGCGCTGACCAACGACGAGGTGGCCCGCTACAGCCGGCACCTCATCATGCCGGAAGTCGGCATGGACGGGCAGCAGAAGCTGAAGGCGGCGCGCGCGCTGTGCATCGGCGCCGGCGGCCTCGGCTCGCCCGTCGCCCTCTACCTGGCGGCGGCCGGCGTCGGCACCCTCGGCATCGTCGACTTCGACGCCGTCGACTTCAGCAACCTGCAGCGGCAGATCATCCACGGCACCCCCGACGTGGGCCGGTCCAAGCTGGCCTCGGCCAAGGCGCGGCTGAACGCCCTCAACCCCGAGGTCGAGGTGGTCACCCACGAGCTCGCCCTGTCGTCCGGGAACGCCCTCGCCCTCTTCGCCGACTACGACCTCGTGGTCGACGGCACCGACAACTTCCCCACGCGGTACCTCGTCAACGACGCCTGCGTGCTCTCCGGCAAGCCGAACGTGTACGGCAGCATCTTCCGCTTCGAGGGCCAGGCCTCGGTCTTCGCGACCGCCGACGGGCCCTGCTACCGGTGCATGTTCCCCGAGCCGCCGCCGCCGGGGCTGGTGCCGAGCTGCGCCGAGGGCGGGGTGCTGGGCATCCTGCCGGGGGTGGTCGGGACGCTGCAGGCGACCGAGGCGGTCAAGCTCATCCTGGGGGCGGGCGAGCCGCTGGTGGGGCGGTTCCTCCTGTTCGACGCCCTGAAGATGCGGTTCCGCGAGCTGACGGTGAGGAAGGACCCCGACTGCCCCGTCTGCGGCGCGCACCCGACGGTGACCGAGCTGATCGACTACGAGCAGTTCTGCGGGGTGCCGGCGATCGAGGCCGAGCCGGCGCCGGCCGCGGCGGACCCGGTGGCGGCCGGCGCGGCGACGGTCGAGGAGCTGAAGGGCCGCATCGACCGGAACGACGGGTTCCTCCTGCTCGACGTCCGGGAGACGCGCGAGTTCGAGATCTGCCGCATTCCCGGGTCGGTGCTCATTCCGCTGGGCGAATTGCCGTCGCGGCTGTCCGAGCTCGAGGGGCGCGACGACATCATCGTGCACTGCAAGTCGGGCGTCCGCAGCGGCAAGGCGGTGCGGCTGCTGCACGGGGCGGGCTACGCGGGGGCGCGCAACCTGGAAGGCGGCATTCTCGCCTGGATCGACCGCATCGACCCGACCCTGCCCAAGTACTGATTCCAGCCCGCGGGTCGTCTCGTGGCCGGCCGGGAACGCTCTGGACGTCGGTCGGCGGGCAAACCACTACCGTAGGCGACCGTTACCAGGGCGCCGCTCGACCCCGGTGGTCACGGAGCGCGCTGCCGGTCGCGTCGGGAGCTCTCGCCGGGGCGAGACGCCTGCGGCACGAGCTCTCGGCCGTCCTCCTGCCGGCGCCGGCCCGCAGAGGGTCCGGCCGGCGCCGTGCGCGACGAACCCGGTCGAGGCGGCGGCCGGGGAGGCCCGCCTCGTGCCCGGCTTCAGCCCTTGATACGGTTCGTCGCCCTGACCGCGAGGACGCTGGCTATGGCCGCGTACAAGGACGTCGACATGCCGTCGACGATGCCGTCCAGATAGGTGCCGATGGCCGGGATGTTGCTGAGCACGTCCGCCCCGGCGGCGGCGCCGACGGCCAGGACGAAGACCAGGAACCCCGTCGCGTCCTCGGCGTTTATCGCCACCACGGGATAGGCCAGGCCGAGAAGGACCAGCACGATCGTCAGGCCGTTGCCTGCGTTCGCGTCGGGCGCCACGGCCAGCACGATGGCGACGAGGACGGTCAAGCCGACGATGACTCTGGGTGCCATTTTCCTCTCCCTTCATGGAGCCGGTGAGACGAACCGTCGGTCAAGGCGAGCCGGCGTCTTTGTGCGGATTGGACTCCTTTCTCCCAAGCGGATGCTCCCGGGCGGCGGAACGCCCCGCGCAGGACGGGTCGGACCGCCGACTCTCGCCGATGGCGGAGCGGCCGCGCGGAAGCCCGCGCCCGCGCGGAGCACGGGCCGGCGAATCGGAGATTGGGGGCAAGGGCGGACGAGACGAGCACCAGACAGGCCGGCGCCCTCTGCCGGCGGGGGCCGGACAGTGACGAGACAAGGCGAGCGAGACGCAGCGGCGGCTCATGGCGCGCTCACGCTCCCTACTCTCTGCGCGCCCCGTGGGGGGGCCGCAGCCCTGACTCTCTTGCGCTGTCGACGAAGGTCAACAGTCTTGTCCTCTTCATGCCTTCCGGTCAAGGAAAATCGCACCCGTCGCGCCGGGCGGGCCGCGCGGACATGCGACCTGTTGACGATCTAGAATCAGGCTAGGAGCGGGCGTGGCGTGATGGGCATCCGGCATTCCTCCGTCGCCGACGGTCTCCGCCGGCACCTGCGCTACGGTTGCCGCGGGCTCCGGGCGTCGCGCGCGTTCACGGCGGCGGCGGTGGTCACGCTCGCGCTCGGGATGGGCGGGACGACGGCGATCGTCACGCTCATCGACAGCGTCATGCTCCGGCGGCTGCCGGTGTCGGACCCGGGACGCCTGTACCGGATCGGGGACGGGGACGACACCACCGTCACGGGCCGGCACGGCCGCTGGGGCGTGTTCTCGTTTCCGCTGTACGAGCGGCTGCAGGCGGGCGCCCCGGAGTTCGAGGACATCACCGCGTTCGACTGGGGCGGCACGCTGTTGAGCGTCCGGAGGGAGGGCGCGGAAGACGCCGCCGCCAGGCCCCTGCGCGCGGGCTACGTCACGGGAACGTACTTCTCCACGCTCGGTGTCGGCGCTTCCCACGGCCGGGTGTTCGCGGCGGACGACGACCGCCCCTCGGCGCCGCCGGCCGTCGTGCTGAGCCATCGGACGTGGCAGGGCGTCTACGGGGCGGACCCGTCGGTGGTCGGCTCGACGCTCGTGGTGGAAGGCCGCCCGTTCACGGTCGTCGGGGTGGCGGCGGCGGGGTTCTTCGGCGAGACCGTCCGCGCGTTTCCCCCCGACCTCTGGATCCCGCTGCAGCACGAGCCGACGATTGCCGGGGAGGGCTCCCTGTTGCGGCAGTCCACCTCGCCCTGGCTGTTCGTCATCGGACGTCTCCGGGAAGACGCCTCCATCGCGGGAATGGCCCCCCGGCTGACCGGCATCCTGCGGCAGTGGATCCGGTTCGAGGCCGACTACCCGGCCAACCTGGTGCCGGACATCGTCCGCGAGCTCCCCAACCAGACGATCGGGGTCGTGCCCGCCGGCTCGGGCATCGGCCTCGCGGGCATCTCGCTGAAGGAACGTTTCGGACCCAGCCTGCGGATCCTGCTCGCCAGTTGCGGGCTCGTGCTGGTCATCGCGTGCGCGAACGTCGCGAACCTCCTGCTGGCCCGCGCGGTTGCGCGCCGGGAGCAGACGGCCATGCGGCTCGCGGTCGGCGCGACCCGCCGGCAGGTCGTCGTGGAAGCCCTGGCCGAGAGCGTCCTGCTCGCGGCAGCCGGCGGGGCGGTCGGGCTGCTCGTCGCCGTCGGCGGCACGCGCCTCCTCGTCGCGCTGGCTCTCGAGGACCCGTCGGTCGTGCCGATCGCGACGACGCCGTCGCTCGTCACGCTGTCGTTCGCGGCGGGGCTGTCGCTCGTGACGGGCGTCCTGGCGGGGGTTGCGCCCGCGTGGCTCGCGGCGCGGACGGATCCCATCCATGCCCTGCGCGGCTCCGGACGCAGCGCCGGCGGTTCCCTCCGCGCGCGCACGGTCCTGCTGGTCGTTCAGGCATCGCTGGCCGTCGCGGTCGTCGCGGGCTCCACCATGCTCGCGCGAAGTCTCGTGAACCTCCAGCGCCAGGACTTCGGCTACGACGTGCAGGGACGCGTGCTGGTCGGCATGAAGCGCCTGCCGTCCACCTACACCGCGCCGCGCCTGTCGACCCTCTATCGCGACATCGAGCGACGGCTCACGAGTCTCCCCGGCGTGCGCGGGGCCGGACTGGCGCTGTACAACCCGCTCGCCGGCAACTGGGGCGAGTCGGTCGTCGTGGCCGGCCGCCCGCCGAATGCCGCCAGCGAATCGGGGGCGTCGTGGAACCGCGTCAGCGCCGATTATCTTCGGAACCTGGGCGTTGCGCTCACCAGGGGACGCTGGTTCACGACGGCGGACAACGAGATGAACGAGCCGGCGGCCATCGTGACCGAGGCGTTCGTGAGGCGCTTCTTCGCGGAGGGGGAGGATCCGCTCGGCCGGCAGTTCGGCGTCGACGGGCCCGAGAACGCCGGTACCTACCGTATCGTCGGCGTCGTGGGCGACGCGAGGTTTGCCGGCCCGGCACGGTATGGGCCGCCGGGTCCGATGTTCTTCGTTCCCCTCGGTCAGCGTATCGATTACGCTACCGACTACAGGAGGATGGTCGAACGGCTCTCCCACCTCGCCCAGGGCATGCTCGTGGTTGCCGATTCGCCCTTGGGCAGCCTCGAGCCCATGGTGAGGAGGACGCTGGCGGATGCCGACCCCAACCTGGCGATCACGAGCGTCAGGACCCTGCGGCAGCAGGTCGATCGGTCGTTCTCCCGCGAGCGCGCCGTCACGAGCCTGGCGGGACTGTTCGGGATTGTCTCCTTGGTACTGGCCGGCGTCGGCGTGTACGGCGTCACGGCCTTCATGGTCGCCCAGCGGACGAAGGAGATCGGCATCCGGATGGCCCTCGGCGCGAATCGCGTCGAGGTGATCGTGCTGGTGTTGCGGCAGGCGTTTCAGCGCTTGGCGATGGGTTTCGTTCTCGGTCTGCCCCTTGCGGTCGTCGCCGCCCGCTTCATGGCGACGCGGCTCCATGGCGTGTCGTTCTGGGACCCCTTCTCCCTCGTCGTCGCCGCCGGCTCGGTCGCCGGGTGTGCGTTCGTCGCCGCCATGATTCCCGCGGGCCGTGCCGCCGGCCTGGCGCCGATGAGAGGGTTGCAGGGCTGAGTCGATTGGGCGCCCGGCGGCGCCGCGGGCGACGACCGGCGGGCCGGGTCCCGCAGGTCGCCTGATGTCTCCCGGAGGAACGGACAGATGAGACGACGCGATGTTCTTCGAGGCTTTCTCGGCGCCGCGGCCTGGCTCGCGGCCGGCCGTCGCCGGCCCGCGCGGGCGCAGGCGGCCCCGGCCGCCCGCGAGGTGTGGGCGAGAATCGACGCGGTCGGCGACGGCGTCTGGGCCGTGGTCTCCACCCCCAGTCCCGACGACCGTACCTCGTTCGCCACCCTCTGCAACGGCGGCATCGTCGCCGGCCGCGAGCGGGTGCTCGTGTTCGAGGCATTCGGCTCGGCCGACGGCGCGGCGTGGGTGGCCGAGCAGGCGCGGGCCCTGGCCGGGCGGCCGGCGACCGACGTCGTCATCAGCCACCGGCACGGCGACCATCACGGCGGGCTGAGCGGCTTCGGCGCACCCGGCGCGCGCCCCACGGTGTGGGCGACCGCGTCGACGCGCGACACCGTCCTGGCCGACGACGGGAACGAGGCGCGCGACATGCTCGAGGCCGCCGCCCTCGTCGCGGCCGACGGCCCGACCACCATCGATCTCGGCGGCCGGCAGGTGGCCATCACGCCGTACGCCGGCCATACCGCCAGCGACATCATCGCCACCGTCGACGACGTCACGTTCTGCGGCGACCTGCTGTGGACCGGCCTCGTGCCCAACTACGTCCACGCGACGCCGATCGACCTCGACCGGACCGTCGACGCCATGCTCGCCGGCCGCACCGCGACGATGGTGCCGGGGCACGGGCCGCTCCCCGGCGCCGGCGCCCTGGACGAGTACAGGGCGCTGCTCGACGCGATCGAGGCCGAGGGCCGGCGGTCGTTCGAGGCGGGGCAGTCGCCGGCGGAGGCGGCAGCGAGCTTCCGGCTGCCGGCCGGCTTCGAAGCGTGGGGCGCGTTCGGGTCCCTGGCGAGTGCCTTCGAGGTCGCGTTCGGCGCCTGGCATCGCCAGCTCGGGCGGTGACGGCGCCTGGCCCCGCGGGCGGCCCTTCCGGGGATCGAGGCACAGGTCCATGAGGTTTGAAGACTACGCGTTCACCTTGACGCCTCTGCCCAGGGACGACGGGGGAGGCTATCTGGTCCTCATCCCCGATCTGCCGGGCTGCATGGCCGACGGTGCCACCATCGAGGAGGCGATCGACGAGGCGCGCGACGCCTTCGCGGCCTGGGCCATGGCCCAACGGAAAGAAGGCCGCGAGCTCCCGAAGGCGAAGACCTGCAGCGGGCAGTTTCCCCCGGTCGGTGACCTCGCCTTCGGCAGGAGGTCGACATGAAACACCGCGCCTTCCTCACGGTGTTCGTCTGCGTCGGCGTCGCCCTGGCGACCGGTCACGTCGGCCAGGCGCAGGTGCGGGACCTGGCCCCCGTCACCGACGCGATGCTGCAGGACCCCGACCCCGCCGACTGGCTGAGCTGGCGGCGCACCCTCGACGGCTGGGGGTACAGCCCGCTCGACCAGATCGACCGGAGCAACGTCGACGGGCTGCGGCTCGTCTGGTCCTGGGGCCTCGAGCCCGGGGTGTCGCAGACGACGCCGCTCGTGCACGACGGCGTCATGTACGTCGCGAACCCGGGCAACGTGGTGCACGCGCTCGACGCGGGCACCGGCGACTTCATCTGGGAGTACCGCCGCGAGATGGACGAGCGGCGCCGGAGCGCCACGCAGATGCGCAGCCTCGCCGTCTACCGGGACCTCGTCATCCTGAACACCGTCGACGCGCACGTCGTCGGGCTCGACGCCCGGACCGGGGAGGCGCGCTGGGATACGCCGGTCGGCGGCGGCCACGAGGGCTACACCTTCTCGAACGGGCCGATCGTCGTCGACGGGACGGTCGTCGCCGGGCTGACCGGCTGCGGGCGCTACCGCGACGACACCTGCTACATCGTCGGCGTCGACGCCGTCACCGGCCGGCTGCTCTGGCGCACGTCGACCATCGCCCGCCCCGGCGAGAGCGGCGGCGACACCTGGGGCGACCTGCCGCTCATGTTCCGCGCCGGCGCCGACGCCTGGATGACCGGCAGCTACGATCCCGCCACCGGGCTCGTCTACTGGGGCACGTCGCAGCCCAAGCCCCACAACCGCGACGCCCGCGGCACCGCCGGCGACGCCCTCTACAGCAACTCGACCCTCGCCCTCGACCCCGCGACGGGCGAGATGAGCTGGTACTACCAGCACATCCCCGGCGATTCGCACGACATGGACGAGTCGTTCGAGCGCATCCTCATCGACTACGACGGCCGGCAGTCGCTGTTCACGATGGGCAAGCTGGGCATTCTCTGGGAGCTCGACCGCGTCACCGGCGAGTTCCGGCGCGCCGTCGACCTCGGCTATCAGAACATCGTGGACGTCGACCCGCGGACCGGCGAGGTGACCCACCGGGACGGCATGCTGTCCGACGTCGGCGAGGAGCTCTTCTTCTGCCCCAGCACCGGCGGCTTCAAGAGCCTGCGGGCGATGGCCTACCACCCGGGGACCGGGGCGCTGTACGTGCCGCTCAACCTCAACTGCGAGACCGCCGCCTTCGCCCCCGTGGAGCGGCGCCCCGGGGGCGGCGGTGGCGGCGCCGTGCGCGGCCGCATCAACCACTTCCATCCCCAGGCGCCCGACCGGCTCGGCGAGTTCCGGGCTCTGGACCTGCGAACCGGCGAGACCCTCTGGCAGCGGCGTCTCCGCGTGCCCTACAACACATCGGCGCTGACCACCGGCGGCGGCCTGGCGTTCATCGGCGACTGGGGGCGGCGCGTCCACGCCTACGACGCGCGGACCGGCGAGCCGCTCTGGCAGAGCCGGCTCCCGACCATGGCCAACGGCTTCCCGATCACCTATGCCGTCGACGGCCGGCAGTTTGTGGCGTTCGTGGCCGGCCCGTCCATCGGCGGCTCGAGCTGGGCGACGATTCTCCCCGCCGACCTCATTCCCGACCAGCGCAATCCGCGGGGCGGCAGCGGCGTCTTCGTGTTCGCGTTGCCGTGACCGTCGGGCAGTTGTGCGGGTGCACTATGGTCGAGTTGCGCAAGCGGGCCCTGCTTCAGCTTCCGAGGGGCTGGAACTCTTACGGCGCCGAGCCGGTCTCGGATGCGGCGTTCGAACAGGCGACCGAATTCCTGACGACATATCTGGTCGAAGGGGTAGCCGATCCGGTCGTCGTCCCCACGGTGCGCGGGGGGGTGCAACTCGAATGGCACCGGCATGGAGTGGACGTCGAAGTGGAGATCAGTCCCGACGGGTCGGTGTCGTGGTGTGCCGACGACCGGCGGACCGGCGAGGAGTCCGAAGCCGCCCTGGTCGGTCAGGAAGAGACGATTCGAACGTGGCTAAGACGGGCCTCGGACTGATCACGTGACGTCCCCGGAGGATTGCAGGAGTTCCCCGGCGATCATCGATCCCGCCGCATGCCGTCGAGTGAGCCCTCCCAGTGGAGCTGCAGGCCGCCACCGGGCTCACCGGGGCGGCTGCGGCCGTCATCACCGACGGGCGGCTGGCGGGGGCGGCCGCCCGCGGCGAACGCCGGCGGGGTTCCGGCATTCCGGTGACCGTCGACGACCGCTGGCACGTCGGGTCGATAACCAAGTCGATGACGGCCACGCTGCTGGCCGTGCTCGAGGACGAGGGGCGATTCTCCCTGCACGACAGGTTGCCCGCACTGCTGCCCGGCGTGGCCATGGCGGGCGGCTGGAGCGCCTGTACGCCGCATCATCTTCTGACCCACACCGCCGGCGCCCGCGCGAACTTCCCGAGCAGGATGCAGCGCGTCTGGCCCGAGACGCCCGACGAGCTGGTCGCGGCGCGGCGCCGCTTCATCGCCGACATCCTCGCGAGGGAACCCAGGTCCCCCTGCGGCGAGCGCTTCGCCTATTCCAACGTCGGCTACACCATTGCCGGCCACGTCGCCGAGACGGTCGCCGGCAAACCCTACGAGACCCTGCTGCGCGAGCGCGTGCTCGCGCCGCTCGGCCTCGCCAGCGCGGGATTCGGTCCGCCTCGGGGCGATGCCCCCGACCGGGAGCCGATCGGGAACGTCGTCCTGTTGCGCTGGCTCCGATTCCGGATGGACCCGTTCAAGACCCGAGCGGACAATTCCCCGGTGATGGCTCCGGCGGGAGGAGTCCACATGACGATTGGCGACCTGGCGCGCTGGGGCGCGGCTCACCTGGAGGGGGAATCGGGGACCGGGCCGTCGCTGCTTCCGCGGTCGACCTGGGAACGGTTGCACACGCCATTCCGGGACGGCTACGCGAGCGGTTGGCTGCGCTACCAGAGCGACCGGCTCGGCGGTCCGGTGACCCTGCACAACGGCAGCAACACGCTGTGGTACGCGCTGCTCGTGCTCGTCCCCGCCAGGAACAGCGTGCTGGCGTTCGCGACCAACGACGGCGCGATACGTCGGGCCGAAAACGCGTTCGGCGAGTTGGCCCGAGAGTTGACCGTGCCGACGGCGGGAGCGTGAACCGCCGCGGCTTCCGCTCGCGTGCCAAATGGTCGTAAGCATCGACGACTTCGACGCGGCCCTCGCCGCCGACTCCGGCAGCCCCTCCGCCTGGCGGGACACCGGGTGGTGTCTCCTCCAGGAACGCCTCCACCAGCTTCGTCTTGTGGGTGGACAGGTTGTCGAGGATCACGTGGATCTCCTCGTCGGCTGCGCGGGTCGCCACCACTTCCCCGAGGAAGCCCACGAAGTCCAGACTCGTGTGCCGGGCCGTCGTCTTCCCCTGAACCTCGCCCGTCTGCACGTTCAACGCCGCGTAGAGCGACAGTGTGCCGTGCCGCTTGTGCTCGAATCCGTGGCGCTCGACCCGGCCCGGCGAGAGCGGCAACACCCGGTCCCGCCGGTCGAGCGCCTGGATGGCGGTCTTCTCGTCGATGCAGAACACGGCGGCATGGCGGGGCGGGTCCAGGTAGAGACCGATGATGTCGGCGGCCTTCGTCTCGAAGTCGGGGTCGTTCGACGCCATATAGCGGGCCAGCCGGTGTGGCCGCACGTCCGCCTCGCGCCAAACCCGCTGTACGATGTTCTTGTCCACGCCGAGGTGGGCCGCGAGGCGGCGGCACGACCAGTGGGTCGTCCCGTCGGGCGGCGGGCGGCGTGTGGCGGCCAGCAAGCGGGCGCGCAGCCGCACCGTCAACTTCCACCGCGGCCGGCCCCGGTGACGGTTCGTCAGGCCCTCCACGCCGTGCTCCAGGAACCGCCGACGCCACTTGGCGATGGTCGGACGAGAGACGTCGAGCCTCGTCTCCACCGCCCGTGTGGAAACGCCCTCGGCGAGGAGCAGCACGATCTTGGCGCGCTGGACGAATCCCGCGGGCAAGGCGTTCGAGCGGGCGATCTCCTCGAGGTCATCGCGCTGTACGTCGGTCAGATGAATCGGCTGTCCTTCAAAGGGCATATACGTAGAAGACGACAGCCGAACGGAAAACCTCTATCGAGTACGGCCCACTAGTCGGAAGTTTCAAGGGCCGAATCAGGCTTAACTCATTGAGCAACAAGGGTTTGAGGTTGATTCGAGAGGGTGTTTAGTTAGGTGTAAATTGTAGCCATGTGAATGTTTCGCTATTGGTTGATTGTCATGTTAGTATTCGGTATAATTCGTAACCATGTATATCGAGCGGGTGCCCAACCGCAACTCGCCACCCGCCGTCCTGCTCCGCGAATCCTACCGCGATGGCGGACGCATCAAGAAGCGCACCCTCGCCAACCTCTCCAAGCTGCCCGACGCAGGCATAGAGGCCCTGCGCCGCGTCCTGCGCGGTGACCGGCTCCTGTCCCCCGATGAGGCCTTCACCTGCCTGCGAGCCTGCCTCACGGCCACATCGCCGCCGTGCTCGGCACCCTGAAGCAGCTCGGACTGCACACCCTGATCTCGCGTGGCGCCAGCCGCCTTCGCGTCCTCGTCCTTGCCCTCGTCGTCGCCCGCGTCATCGACGCGCAGTCGAAGCTCGCCACCGCCCGCGCCCTCGCTCCCGACAGCGCCGTTTCCACCCTCGGCGAGATGCTCGAGCTCGGCGACGTCGATCAGCATGAGCTGTATGCGGCGATGGACTGGCTCCTCGAGCGGCAGGCCGGCATCGAGCAGCGCCTGGCGGCGCGACACCTGCGGGAACACACCCTCGTGCTCTACGACCTCACCTCCAGCTATGTGGAAGGCACCCACTGCCCGTTGGCCCGGCGCGGACACAGCCGCGACGGCAAGAAGGGCACGCTGCAGATCGTCTTCGGGCTGTTGTGCACGGCCGAGGGGTGTCCGGTCGCCGTCGAGGTCTTCGAGGGCTCGACGAGCGACCCCAAGACGGTGGCCAGCCAGGTCGACAAGCTCCGCACCCGCTTCGGCTTGCAGCGGGTGGTCCTGGTGGGCGACCGCGGCATGCTGACGGCGGCGCGGATCCGCGAGGACCTGCAAGGCGTCGACGGTCTGCGCTGGGTCACCACGCTACGCGCCCCGACGATTCGGAAGCTGGTGGCGGCCGGCACGGTGACGCCGTCGCTGTTCGACGAGCGGGACCTGGCCGAGGTCAGCAGTGAGGAGTTTCCCGCCGAGCGGCTGATCGTTTGCCGTAATCCCCTGCTGGCGGCCGAGCGGCAGCGCAAGCGGCGCGAACTGCTGGCGGCCACCGAAAAGGACTTGGCGCTCATCGCGACGGCGACCCGGCGCAAGGGCCGGCCGCTGCAGGGCGCGGCCGCCATCGGCATCCGCGTCGGGAAGGTCATCAACCGCTACAAGGTCGCCAAGCATTTCGTCACCACGATCACCGACGAGGCCTTCACGTTTCGCCGGGACGAAGAGAAGATCGCGGCCGAGAAGCAGCTCGACGGGCTGTATATCGTCCGGTCCAACGTCGAGCCGGAGCAGCTCGATGCGGCCCAGACGGTACGGGCCTACAAGGACCTGTCGAAGGTGGAGCGGGCGTTTCGGTGCTTCAAGTCGGTGGACCTGAAGGTGCGGCCGCTCCACCACCGGCGGGCGGACCGGGTGAGGGCGCACGTCCTGCTGTGCATGCTGGCCTACTACGTCGAGTGGCACATGCGGGAAGCTCTGGCACCGCTGCTGTTCGACGACCACGACCCCGTGGCGGCCGAGCGGCAGCGCTCCTCGGTGGTTGCCCCCGCGCGCCGCTCGCCGGCGGCATCGACCAAGGCGGGCCGCAAGCGGACAGAGGACGGCCTGCCGGTACACAGCTTCTGCACGCTGCTTACCGACCTGGGCACACTGACCGCGAACACGATGCAGGAGGACGGAGCCACCTTCAACTTGCAGACGCAGCCCACGCCGGTGCAGCAACGCTGCTTCGAGCTCCTGGGGGTGACGCCGCGAGTGTAGCCACCAACACACACTCCAAAAACCAGCAACCGACACAATTACAGTGAGTTACGCGCGATCAGTCCTGAAACTTCCGACTAGTAAGCCAAGCGACTCCCCTCGGGCACCACGCGTTCGGGGAACCGCGCGACCGGTCAATCCACCTTCGGTGGCGGACTCACGGGCTGCGTTGTAGCTCGGCGTTGCGCCGTAGCGGACTCACGGGCTGCATCATCCCGGCCCAAGCGCCCGCGGTGCCGCGATAGGGCCACGACTCGAGTCGTGTGGTCAAACAGGTGCGCGTGAAGCCCAGAGCGCTCTGGACGGTGCAATCCCGCTGAGCCGCAACTTTTCCACCGCTCCGGCTCATTCAATTTCACTCTCCACGGGGGAAAAGCCGATCCCCTGACCCGCTAACCGAATACGAACCAGCGCGTGCCGTCGGCGTGCTCGGGCCGGGCGACGGCCCGAGCGAGGCGGATCACTATCCTCCCGACGGTAGTCGGGCCGGCGTTTCGACGCGCCGGCCGCCCCGCTGCTACCCACCCGGTGTGGCTTGATGACCCCATCGCTCCGAGCTCAA
Source organism: Vicinamibacterales bacterium (assembly GCA_965204675.1). Lineage (GTDB taxonomy): Bacteria > Acidobacteriota > Vicinamibacteria > Vicinamibacterales > UBA8438 > JAJEEA01. The sequence continues at coordinate 304,301 of OZ242003.1, read as the reverse complement.
CCTACCACACCTGTTTGAGGGGAGAGCCAAGAAACGTCGCCACCTCGCGCGCCCGCCATTCGTCGCCCCGACCATCCCACCCTTCAGAACACTGACTTCTATCGGGACGCCCCTCCTCCTTCAACCTCGGAACCCGTCGTAAATAGCGGGCAACAGAACATCCGCAGGCCATTCATCGCGGTGTCATCGCCATCGCGCTGCCACCCCTCGATCCTTTGCTGTATGCCACAGACATAGTGACGCTCCGGGCACATGTACTCGTCACGCCAAGTACCCCAAGATCCCCCATCTGCATCTATCCGCTGCCGCAAAGGCAATCGCTCCAATGCACGAAAGACCTCCAGCTCCCTCCGCAGTTCAGCGTTCTCCCGTCTCATTGCAGCCAACTCGTCTTCAAGAGTCTCTTCAAGTGTCGAACGGATCTCCGCAAGCGTCGCAACTGGCTCACCCTGCCTGTTGTATTTGCTCCATGGAATGTTGATAGTCGCGGTGCCGCCATCTCGAATTACGTTTACGTAATCCGGTTCCCTGATCGGCTCAGAATTGAAGCTGTCACGTGCGCACTTCAGACGGGTTCGTTCATCCGCCCGGAGAATCCGCCGTTGGGCCGCCTCCACTACACCGTCCCCGTCGAAAGACTCCCACTGGCAGTTTACTGGTCCGATAGTAGCCCAGCTCATGTCCGCCTGTGCGTTCGGGTCATTAGTCGGGAAAGAGACGACCAGATGCAATGCGTCCCGCGTGGGCGTCAACAACTGAAATACAACGCCCGTGCTGGCGGCCGCAGCACAGGCGTCATACGCAGCGTAGGCGCCCGGGTCAATGCCGTCCAGGTACTGTTGGTAGTTCAAAACGTCACGGTTCTCGTTGCTCTGCTCGCTGCAGTACTTTGCAAAAGCAGAATTGGTAGTGGCCTCGGAGCCGCCGCCCGCACCTATCCCCAGAATGCGTAGGTCAACGTTCAGTGAGCGGCTGTCGCTACGAGCGGTGCGGGCCTCGTTGCAGAAGTTGTCCACGGTGCGCGTGAACTGACTCCGATCCATAACGGTCCGCGCTGTCGTGCGCGTTAGGCGCAGCAACTCCGTGCAATTGTCAACCTGAGCCTGAACCGAGGCGCCACAGACCAACACGATTACCAACGCGGTTGTCATCGTTCTCATTTACCGTCTCCTCCTTCCAGGATCTTGTATGGGTAATCAGGGTAGCACGATTCTGGGCCTGCGCCAGCGGCGAGGGTGCGGCGCCCGTTCGCCACCCCAGACCGACGACGAGACGATGCATTGACCCCAATCGTAGAGCGGAGCGGCGAGACGGCCTCGAACCGGGTGCGGACGATGCCGCACGTGCGCGACGGCCGTCATTCGGGAACCCGCCCGACCGGTCGACCGTCTCTCCGGAAAGCAGGTCAGCGGACGGAGGGACTGCTTGGCGAAAGCTCGTGCGGGAAGTCCGTCGGAATGCCGGGAGGCCGCTGCAGTGATCGCGGGCGTCCCGACGGCGTTCAGGCGCGGCCGACGTGAAGGGGGCCGAGGTGGATGAGGACTTCCAGGCGCGCCTCGAGGCCCGCGTTGCGCGGCTGCAGGCCGCCACCGGGCTCACCGGGGCGGCGGCGGCCGTCATCACCGACGGGCGGCTGGCGGGGGCGGCCGCCCGCGGCGAACGCCGGCGGGGTTCCGGCATTCCGGTGACCGTCGACGACCGCTGGCACGTCGGGTCGATAACCAAGTCGATGACGGCCACGCTGCTGGCCGTGCTCGAGGACGAGGGGCGATTCTCCCTGCACGACAGGTTGCCCGCACTGCTGCCCGGCGTGGCCATGGCGGGCGGCTGGAGCGCCTGTACGCCGCATCATCTTCTGACCCACACCGCCGGCGCCCGCGCGAACTTCCCGAGCAGGATGCAGCGCGTCTGGCCCGAGACGCCCGACGAGCTGGTCGCGGCGCGGCGCCGCTTCATCGCCGACATCCTCGCGAGGGAACCCAGGTCCCCCTGCGGCGAGCGCTTCGCCTATTCCAACGTCGGCTACACCATCGCCGGCCACGTCGCCGAGACGGTCGCCGGCAAACCTACGAGGCTCTGCTGCGGGAGCGCGTGCTCGCGCCGCTCGGCCTCGCCAGCGCGGGATTCGGTCCGCCTCGGGGCGATGCCCCCGACCGGGAGCCGATTGGGCACGTCGTCCTGTTGCGCTGGCTCCGATTCCGGATGGACCCGTTCAAGACCCGAGCGGACAATTCCCCGGTGATGGCTCCGGCGGGAGGAGTCCACATGACGATTGGCGACCTGGCACGCTGGGGTGCGGCTCACCTGGAGGGGGAATCGGGGACCGGGCCGTCGCTGCTTCCGCGGTCGACCTGGGAACGGCTGCACACGCCTTTCCGGGACGACTACGCGAGCGGCTGGCTGCGCTACCAGAGCGACCGGCTCGGCGGTCCGGTGACCTTGCACAACGGCAGCAACACGCTGTGGTACGCGCTGCTCGTGCTCGTCCCCGCCAGGAACAGCGTGCTGGCGTTCGCGACCAACGACGGCGCGATACGTCGGGCCGAAAACGCGTTCGGCGAGTTGGCCCGAGAGTTGACCGCGCCGACGCCTCCCGGGTCACGGCGCCGTTGAAGCAGTGTCCCCCGCCGCATCTCGTCCTGGTGCGTTGGCCTCAATCGAGACGACCACGGAAACACAGACCTGCCGGCGGACGGAACGCAGGCCGCCCGGCTCGCGGCGGAACCCGGCTATCGCCCCGGTCCGGCAGTCGCCGGGGCAATCCGGGCGCAGGCCTCATCCATGTACCGTTGCGTGCGCGACACCGAACGACTGTCGGGATACAGATCGGCTGGAAGCGGCATGTCGCAACGCAGAAAGGCGAGCAGTTCTTCGGATCGCTGCAGGAGGGTCTCGATGCCGTCGAGGAGGTACGGCGGTTCGTCGAGACACCGGACGGCGAACCGCGGGTCGATGCGCAGGGTGCCGACCACCCGTGGTCCGGCGGGATCGTCGACATCGTCGACCAGGACGACGTTGTCGCCGTTCAGAGGGACGGGGTGCTCCTGCACGTGGACGGTTGCGCTCTCCGGTTCGAACCGCAGCTCCAGACGCACCCTCCCCTGGTGAATACTGACCGACGAGTCGAGGCGACGGCCGGCCGGCCCGCCGCCCTCCCCCGGGCGTGACGCGTCCCGGTCGGGCCGTGGGTAGGAGACGCCGCCGTCGAAGGACACCGATGAGCCACCGCCGGGGACCGGCTCGAGAAACCACCCTGGGGTCCCGCGCCAGAGAACGAGCACCTCCAGCATTGCGGAAGACTCCCGGTTCTCCCCGCCCGCAGGGGCCAAGGGCGGAGGCGGCGTTCCCGGTGACCGCAACGGTTCCAGGCCGGCCGAGCAGTCGACCGGCTCGAGCTCCTGAGCGAACCAACTGGCCCCGACCGACGGCGAGAGCTGACGCCATGCCTGGTCCCCGAACGCCGCCGGCCGGGTGGGCGGTGACGAACAGCCCGAAGCTGCCAGGAGGAACGCGGCAATGAAGCCGGCCCCGGCGACCCGCGTCGAAGACCTCACGGCGTCGAACAGGCAGGGCATTCGCCATTCATGGTAAACGACTTGCTGTGAGTGATTCGACCCTGATTTCCTCCCGATAGGGCGGCGAGCTGCTCGAACGAGCCGGCGCCCTCGAGCACGGGTATCGATCGGTTGGAGAGCATCTGGCTCCCGCTCCCGCCCATGGACTCTCAGACGCGAACGAGGCTCTCCGCGTCCGGATACGGCAGGGGCCGCAGGAGCAGGCCGTAGACGATGCTGAACATCGCGGTGTTGGCGCCGATGCCGAGGGCCAGGGTCAAGAGCGCGGCAAGGGTGAACCCGCGCTGACCAGCGAGTCGCCGCACGGCTGAGCCGACATCCTGAAGCAGTGTATCCATGTGGAGAACCGTGGGCCGACGGCGTCACTCTTGCCGGGCGCCGAGGCGCGAGGACCGACCCGGCGGCGCGAGGGGCCCCGGCCTGACCCCCGCTCGGCCGCCGCTTGCCATTCACCGAGCGAGAACATCCCACAGGTCCTCGACCCGGAAGCCCAGCGAGGGATCGAAGCTGAAGGCGTCCGGGTCGAACTCCACCTCCGTCACGTTCACGATCTGCGTCTCCCGCAGCTCGGGCGTTCCGTCCGGGGCCGTGCTCAGCGACGACTCCGCCAGCGTCAAGCTGGGGCCGAGGTCGAAAACAGGGTCGAAGTTCTGGAAGCGGTAGTTCCAGAGGTCGACGATGCCGCCGGTCGGCAGCTCCGCCCGGTAGTGGTGCAGGGTCAGCGGGCCGCGGGCCTCCGTGCCGACGTACCGCAACGGCGCGCTCGCCCCGTCCCGAGTCAGCGTCCGCGTCATGGACACCACCCGCGCACCGGCAGGCAGCGCCGGCAGCGCGCCCCCGGCTCCCGTCACGATGTCGAGCAGCTCCGGCGGCACCGAGGTCTGGGCGCTCGTCGCGACGTTGAGCGGGCCGGTGCGCACGACCCCCTGGCCGTAGTCGATCACGATCTGGCTGCCCGCGCCCGCGCCGGCCGGGACGTCTGTCGCGGGGACGACGATCTCCGTGGTGGTCCGCTCGCCGTCGACCACGCGGTCCATCCGGCGGTGGCCGGTCGGGGTGAAGGTGTGGGTGCCTTCCTCCCGCTCCACCACCGTCGCGCCGACCGTCCGCGTCTTGACGTAGTCCACGCGGAACATGGTGTCCTGGGCCGCCACCGGCCCGGACTGCAGGCCGGCGACCAGGATCGACACGAGCACGAGCGCGCCCAGGCTCCAGCAACGAGCGAGGCGCGTCATCGGACGCCGATTCGTGCGGGGATTCAACATCGCGGAAAGCCTCCGTTCCAGGTGTGACGGACGCGCCATCGCCGGCGCCGGCAACCACGTCCGCCGGTGTCTCCGAACCTCTCTTGCAAGCTCGACAAGATGCGTCGCGCAACTGGCAGCCGAAACGCCCTGAGGAGGCGATGCGGGCGCCCAGCGCCTGGCCCAGGCGTCTCAACTCGCCGCCTTTCGGAGTGTGCCGCCGGTCGGTGCGTCAGAGCGTCTCCAGGCCCAGATGTTCGACGATCGGTACGAAATCACGGTCGGCATGCAGCAGTCGGTGCCCGTTCTCCAGGCAGAACGTCGCGATCAGCATGTCGATGGTCTTGCGCACGGTGACGTCGCGCGCGCGGAGCGCGCGGTAGTTCCGGGCGCTGGCGAGCGCCACGTCGCGGCCGACCATGGGCTGGAACAGCAGGCGGTCCAACGCCGTCCGCGCCTTGCGTCCGTCGCCCTTCGCGCGGAAGCCCTGGAGCACCTCCGCGAGAATGAGATCGCCGATGACGATGGGCTCCGCGCCGAGCAGCGCATGGAGCAGCGCCGTCTCCCGGGTCGCGACGCCGTTGAAGTAGTCGATCCAGACGGAGGTGTCGACGACGATCATCGGTCCCGCCGCATGCCGTCGAGCGAGCCCTGCCAGCGAAGCTTGCCGCGCAACGCCCGGATTCGCCCCTGAGCGCGCGTTTGCACCAGGAGCCGCAAGGCTGCCTCCACGGTCGCCTTCTTCGTCTTCAGGCCGGCGGCCTTCAAGGCCGCCGCCATCAGCCGGTCATCGATGTCGATGTTGGTTCGCATGGCGCTGGTGGTGTATGTATCGTCCCAGTATACACATCCCTCGGCTCGGCGATCCCTTCCTGGGCCTCGAACCGGGTGCGGACGATGCCGCACGTGCGCTACGGCCGTCATTCGGGGAACCCGCCCGACCCGGTCGACCGTCTCTCGAAAGCAGGTCAGCGGACGGAGGGGCTGCCTGGCGAAAGCTCGTGCGGGAAGTTCGTCGGAATGCTGGGAGGCCGCCGCAGTGGTCGCGCAGGTCCTGACTGCGTTCAGGCGCGGCCGACGTGAAGGGAAGGCTCCACGGCGGCCAGCATGGGCCGCCGGCTGCCGCGCGGTATACTGTCCTCGGGCGCACGGCACGCTGGTCGGCCGTCACGTTGATCCCGTGGAGAAATCAAAGTGAACGACCCGCGCCTTCCCGTAACCGTGCTCTCCGGCTTCCTCGGCGCCGGCAAGACGACGTTGCTCAACCACGCGCTGCACAACCGCGAAGGCCGCCGCGTCGCGGTCATCGTCAACGACATGAGCGAGGTCAACGTCGATGCCCAGCTCGTTCGCAACGGCGGCGCCGAGCTCAACCGCGTCGACGAGCGGCTGATCGAGATGTCCAACGGCTGCATCTGCTGCACGTTGCGTGAGGACCTTCTCGATGAGGTTGCACGCCTGGCGCGGGAACGTCGCTTCGACTATCTGCTGATCGAATCAACCGGTATCTCCGAGCCGCTTCCCGTCGCGGCCACCTTCGCCTTGTCGGACGAGCTTGGCGCCCAGCTTGGCGAGCTGGCCCGGTTGGACACGATGGTCACCGTCGTCGACGGCCCGCGTTTTCTTCGCGACTTCGGCTCCGGAGAAGACCTGCTGGATCGCGGGCTGGGGGTCGACGTCGAAGACGACCGCTCCATCGCCGAGCTCCTCGTCGATCAGGTCGAGCTCGCCAACGTTCTCGTGCTCAACAAGACCGACAGGATGAGCGAGAAGGAAGTCGCACGGTTGACCGGGATCCTGCGCAAGCTCAACCAGACGGCGACGTTTGCCCAGGCGACCTACGGGCGGATTTCGCTCGACCTGATTTTCGATACGGGCCTGTTCGATTTCGAACGCGTCGAGCAAACGGCGGGTTGGCTTCAGGAGCTGCAGGGCGGTCACACGCCAGAGACCGAGGAGTACGGCATCGGCAGCTTCGTCTATCGGAGGCGGCGGCCCTTCCATCCGGCGCGGCTGGCGGCGCTCTTCGAAGGTTGCTTCGAGGGCGTGCTGCGGGCGAAGGGCGTCGTCTGGCTGGCCACCCGCCACGAGGTGGCCGGCGCGCTATCGATCGCCGGCGACTCGCTGACCTTGGAGCCCGGAGGCCATTGGTTCGCCGCGCTGGACCCGGCAGAGACCGCCGACGACCCGGAGACCCTGGAATGGGTCGGCCGGGTATGGGAGCCCAACCACGGCGACCGCCGTCAGGAGCTCGTCTTCATCGGAATCGAGATGCCGCAAGAGGCCATCGAGGCCGCGCTGGACGACTGTCTGCTGACCGACGCCGAGATGGCCGCCGACGCTTCCGGGTGGGCTTCCTGGGACGACCCGCTGCCAGAGTGGATGGTGGCAGAAGAAGACGAACCGTAGTCCGTCGGGCGCAAGCCGAGTTCCCGGAACCGACGACCATCATCCGCTCGCACTTCGAACCGGCCCGGACCAGGGCTGGCTCGTAGCGCCACGCTCATTCTCGCACAGCCGACTGCATCCCTACGGGTTGATGCGGTACACGCGATTCTCGGCGTAGCTCGACACGTAGAGGCTGCCGTCGCCCACCGCGATGGCGGACAGGAACCCGACCGATGTCGACCCCCCGATGCTCTTCTGCTCCAGGCTGTCGAGGGTGAGGCCGTCGGCAATCGGCGTCGCCGTGCCGGTCTCCGGATCGATCTGCGTCACGCGGCCCCCTTCCTGCTCGACGACGTACAGCGTCCCGTCCTCGCCGGCGGCGACGCCCTCGGGGGCGGCCAGACCGTCGGCCACCAGGCGCGGCGGGTCGAGGCGCTCGCCGTCGTCGAGCACCTGCAGCAGCGTCCCGCGCCGGTCCGCGACGTACAGGTCGCCGCCGTGGACCGCGAGACCGGCCGGCGCCTCGAGACCGCTCGCCAGCACGGTGCGGGCGTCGGGCGCCGCCGGGTCGAAGCGCACGACGCTGCCCGTCTCGTACTCGCTCACGACGATGTCGCCGTCCAGCGGGACGGCGTCGACCGCCTCCGCGAAGCCTTCGAAGCGGCTGACCAGGCGATCCTCGTCCGGGTCCCAGATGCTGACGCTGGTGGCGCCGGACAGGAGCAACTGCTCGCCAAGCGGGTGCGCCGACAGCGCCTCGCCCAGGTCGGAGCCGACCCCGGTCACCGTGTGGACCTCCGCGCCGGTCTCGGGATCCAGCTCCCGCAGCGCCCGCCTGTCGGCAAGAAACAGCCGGCCGCCGCCGTCGGCCGCCGGCAGCCAGGCCAGGCCGCCCGGGAAGCTGACGCCGCCCGCGATGACCGTCCGGTTCGTCTCGGGTCCGAGGACCTCCACGACGAAGCTGTGGGCGTAGCTCGACACGAAGAGCCGGTCGTCCGCGTCGAAGGCCAGGTTGTCGCTGCCGGCCCCGGTCCGGCCGACCAGCTCCCTCTCCCCGGTCGCGATGTCGACCCGGAACAGCTCGCCGGTCCCGCTGTCGAGCACGTGCAGCCGGTGCTGCGAGTCGAACTTGAGCGCGACCGGACGGTCGAATTCCGAGGAGACCGTCTCGAACGTGCCGCGATCGACGTCGACCCGCGCCACCTCGCTGGCGGACGGCCGCGGACCGTACAGCCGGTCGTCCGGACCCCAGTCCATGCCGTTGAGGCCGCAGCCCGGGCCGAGCTGGTCGGTGATGAGGCGCGGCTCGTCGCCGCCGTCCGGATCGAGCTCGAAGAGGTGGTCGCCGAGCGCGCACTGCGACACGAACAGCCGGCCGTCGTCCGAGAACGTGATGGGGTTCACGCCGGGGCCGGGCGAGGCGATCACGGTGATGGTCCCGTCGGGCGTGCGCTTCGCGACGTCGCCGAAGGCGAACTCGGTCCAGTACCAAGAGCCGTCCGGCCCGAAGATGATGTCGTCGGGGCCCTGCACGCCGTCCTCGGGCCCCCAGCGCTCCAGGACCTCCCCGCTCTCGGGGTCGAGCGCCAACACCTCCGCACTCGACGCGCTGACCACATGGAGGCGCCCGTCGGGACCGAAATACATGCCGTTCGTCGCGTGCAGGGGGCCGCCCTGCGCCAGGACCGTCACCGTCCAGGCGGCCGGCTCCGGCGGGTCCGTCGCGCCGCAACCGACGAGCAGCGCCACGGCGAGCCCCACGCTCCAAGCGCGGGCCCCGACGTGCGGGAATGATCCGGACTGGCTGGTCAACGGGGTCGACGGGGATTCTGTTCTCAAGGACATCACTCGCTCCTCTGTCTCTCGGTCAGGAACCAATTTCGGTGCGCGCCCGCTGCAGGTGCGCGGCCAGGGCCATGAGCCGCCTGTCGCGCCAGGCCTGACGCGCCGCCAGCTCGGACTCCGCCACCCGGCTCCGGCACTCGTCGTGGGCCTGGCGATGACGTCGGCCGACCATGGCGCCGCCGGGTCGCCCTGCTTGACGAACTCGAAGAACCCGGGGGCCAGGCGGGCCGCGTAGTCGGCCAGCCCCCTGGGGGCATTCAGATCGATGGTCTCGAAGGGGCCGATGAAGGCCCAGCGCCGGCCGAGGCCCGCGGAGATGGTCCGGTCGATGTCCTCCAGGGCGCGGGGCAGATCTCCACCAGCGGGATCACGTGGGGCGGTTTGATCGGATGCGCGATGAGGCAGCGCGGCGCGGACCCGAGTCCCTCTGTGAACACCGACGCCGGGATGCCCGAGGACGAGCTGCCGACGAGCGTGCCGCTGCCGACGACGGCGTCCAGCCGGCGATAGAGGGCGCGCTTGACGTCGGCGTTCTCGAACACGCTCTCCTGCACGTAGGAGGCATCCTCCAGGGCGTCCTCCAGCGCGGGGCGGCTCTCGTCCGGGCCAGCACCGGCGGCGCGTCCTCCAGCAGCTCGTGGCGCACCAGTTCGCGGGCGTTGACCGCGATGCGGTCCTCGGCCGCGGCGAGCTGCGACGCCTCCTCGTCGTAGAGGCGGACCCGCCAGCCGGCGCGGGCGAAGACGAGCGCCCAGGCGCTGCCCACGAGACCGCACCCGACTATCGCGACACGCTCCGACATGGCAATCTCCCTAGCTCCCGGTTGGCGACTCGGCACCGAGGATGGGGCCGCATTATGGGCTACACTGGTCCCCCATGATGATCGCCGTGTCATCGAGGCGAAACACGGCCGAGAGGAGGAGGTATGGTGGACCCGATCAGACGCAAGTTGCTGAAGACTGGCGCCGCTGCGGCGGCAATGGCCGCTACGCCGGGGGCGCTGTTCGCGCGGCAGGGCGGCAATGACGATGGCGGACGCTTCTACGAGAGGGGGAATGTCCGCATCCGCTATGAGGAGACAGGGTCGGGCTTCCCGCTGTTGCTCATCTCGGGCGGGGGGCTGAACGGCTCGACGATCGAGGGCATCCGGCGCCGCAATCCCTTCAACACGATCGAGGCGTTCAGCGGAGAGTTCCGCTGTATCTACGCGGACTTGCGCCACGCAGCCGGGCAGTCCACTGGCCCGCTCGAGGTCGACCGGCCGTGGGATGCCTACACCGACGACCATCTCGGCCTGATGGATCACCTGGGGATCGACAGGTTCATGGTGCTCGGTTTCTGCATTGCGGGACCCTTCATCTGGAACCTCATCAAGCGGGCGCCGGATCGCGTGGTCGCGGCCGTGCCGGTGCAGCCGGTCGGGTTCCGCCCGGAGTTGCCGAACGCCATGTATGAGAGTCAGAGCAACTCGTGGGGTGCAGAAGTGGTCGAGCGGGACCCCGACATCACGACGCAAATGGCCGACCAATTCCTGAACCGACTGTTCCGCACTGACCCTGACTTCGTGTTCACGGTGACGCGGGACTTCGTGAGGCAGTCTCAGACGCCGGTTCTCGTCCTGCCGGACGATACCCCGGGACATTCGTACGATGCCGCGATCGAGAGCGCGATGCTGGCGCCAAACGGACAACTGAGCATGTACCCCTGGAAAGACACCCCGGAGAAGATTCCGCTGGCGGTGCGCCACGTTCGCAGCTTCCTGCGGTCGTATCGGCCAGCCTAGCCGCCTAGCCCGCCAATCGTCGCCTGACGGCTCCGCTCGGCGCCCAACCAACCCTGCAGGAGTCCGCGCCGTTCTACGGCGACTCCTTGCCCGCCCACCGTCGCCTTCGGCTCCGCTGGGCGTCCAACCAACCCTGCAGGAGTCCGCGCCGTTCTACGGCGCGGACTCCTGGCGTCAAGGCAGCGAGAGCATACAGAGTCCAGCAAGTCATTCATTCTATTCGACTTGCTGTCACTGACCCGACCGTGATTCCCTCGTCGATTCCCACATCCTGAACGGGAATCCACGGGACCATCGAAGTCGCCTCCGAACCGTACAGGTCATTGTACCAGCGACGCCCGACCGCCGATGTCGGGCCGCTTGCCGTTCACGCGCCGGCTCCTCCGAGCCGCGGCTCGGCCAACGGGTCTCCGCCAGACCGGGCGAGCTTGCGGTTCCCGAGGGCCTGCCTGGCGGCTTCGGCGAGAGATGAGGGCGGGCGGCGGGGAGTCCGATCTCGGCGTTGTTCAGGCAGCTACCCGCCGGACATGAGTGGTAATAAGTTATTACTACACAATAGCTTACGGGATTTCATGTGCTATGCTCGACCCTCACCGGACACGGCGAGACCGGGCGATGCCGCCACGCAGCGCCGGACCGGAGAAAGGAGAGCCGCACATGACCACGAAACTGCTCACGCTCCGCGACGTGACGCGCATGACGGCGCTGTCGCGCTCGGCTGTCTACGCGCTGATGGCCGAGTCCCGGTTTCCGAAGCCGATCCGCATCGGCAGCCGGGCGGTCCGCTGGATCGAGCAGGAAGTGCTCGACTTCATCGCCAGCCGCCCCCGCGCCGGCTCTGACCGGCCGGCTGCGCAACTGGGATGATCCGCGCAAGGGGCTGCTGGAGCTGTCCTCGGGCGGGACGGTCCTTCTCGACGAGGTGGCCGAGCTGGCGCCGCGCGCCGGCCAAGCTGCTGCGGGTGCTCCAGGACGGCGAGACCCGGGGCCGCGACCCGCTCGGCCCGGCGCCCTCGCGGTAGCCCGCGCCGGCCCGGCGCGGCCGGGGCGTCGCCGAATCCGCGACGCCGACACCCTTCCAGGCTGGAACCGTTTGCCGGGAGCGACCCCGCGCGATGGGTGTGACGGAGAAGCGCCCATAGCGCCGCGAAACCGCAGGTTTCGGAGGGGTCGCTCCCGGCACTACGGCGGCGCAAATGGGGCCGCCCGCTCCTGCCCGAACGACGCGATCGGTCCGGCAAACGCGGGGCGTTCCGGGAGTTCGGCCCGGCGGGTGGGATGTGATTCCGGGTGTGACAGGGGGGCCATCGTCCCAATCACACGCCGCCGCGGCGAATTGGGGCCGCTCGGGCCTGGGGTTCGGCAGGACGTACGACGCTGGATGCGGCGCGCCGGTCTGGCGGCCGGGCGCTTGCCTCACCGGTCCGGCGGCGGCGCCATGCGGTAGCCGACGCCGCGCTCGGTGAGGATGTACACGGGCTCGGCGGCGTCGTCGCCGAGCTTGCCGCGCACGCGCCGGACGAAGGCGCGGACCAGCTTCGGGTCGATGCGGCTGCGGCCCCAGACGCTGCGCGCCAGGTCGTCGTAGGAGCACACGCCGCCGGCATTGCGGGCCAGCGCGCACAGCAGGTCGTGCTCGGTGGCGGTCAGGTCCAGCTTGCGGCCGGCGAGCGTGGCGCGGCGGCCCCGGTAGTCGATGGCCAGCTCGCCGAGCGCGAACCCCGCCGGCCCCGCCCGCCGCCGCAGCGCGGCGCGCACGCGCGCCGTCAGCTCGGTCGCCGAGAACGGCTTGACCAGGTAGTCGTCGGCGCCGGCGTCGAGCGCCCGCGCGAGCGTCTCGGCGCGGTCGTAGGCGGAGATGAAGATGACCGGCAGCTCCGCGAGCGCCGGCACCGCGCCATCAGCTCGATGCCGTCGCTGCCGGGCAGGACCAGGTCGAGCAGCACCAGCGCCGGCTGCTCGGCGTCGAGGATGCGGGCCAGGTCCCGGAAGTTGCCCGTGGCCATCGTGTCGAAGCCGGCCCCGTCGAGCGCCTCGCGCGCGAAGCGCAGCGTCCGCGGGTCGTCGTCGACCACGAGCACGCGGGCGCGGCCGCCGTCGCCGGGCGGGCGGGCGCCGGCCGCCGGCGCCGCCGCCGGGTCGTCGTCCGCGACCGGCAGGGTGAAGGCGACCCGGGTGCCGGTGCCGGGTCCGGCGCTCTCGGCGCGGATGCGCCCGCCGTGCGCCTCGACGATGCCCTTTGAGATGGCGAGCCCGAGACCGCGGCCGGAGGACCCCGCGCCCGGTTCGCGCCCGGCGTACTTGCGGAACAGGTTCGGCAGCTCCTCGGGAGCGACGCCGCGGCCCTCGTCGGCGACCGACAGCTCGACGTGGCCGCCGTCGAGCGCGGCGGCCACGTGCCCCCCCATGGGCCGGGTCTCCGGAGGTCGAGGCGTCGGCCCGCGGGCCGTGGTCGCGCGGGTCTCCGGGGGGCGCGGCGTTGAAGCGGCTGTCGCGATTGGGGGGATGGAGCGGTCGCGGGCGGCCGACGCCTTGCGGGTCTTGCGGCCGGCCGCGGCGGGTCTGGGGCGGGTCTCGGCCCGGCGCTGGTGGACCCTTCCCGGAGGGAAAAATGCACCCTGAGCGACCCCGGCCGATTCGGGCGTCAGACGCGCTGCCCCCGTTTGTGTGGGGGCAGGGAGTCTTACGGCCCGGGCCGGGGTCGCTCAGGGTACTTCAACCGGTTCGGGGGCTAGCCCCCGGGCGATCCGAGTTTCGCTCCAAGCTACTGCAGGGATTGGACTTGACGTCTCTCGTTCCCTAGCGACTCGGGGTGCGCGGTACGGCGTACGTCGACCCTCGGGCGTTTCCGGTCTGGGGGCAGGAACCGAGGCGCTCAGGGGGCAGGAACTCAGGGGCGTTTTTCGGTGGCCGCCGAGGGGCTGCTGGAGCCGTCATCCGGCGGCACGGTCCTGCTCGACGAGGCGGCCGAAACTGGCGCCGCGCGCGCAGGCCAAGCCGCTGCGGATCCTCCAGGACGGCGAGACCCGCCGCCTCGGCGAGAACCGCAACCGCCGGCTCGACCTGCGGGTCGTCGCCGCCACGAGCCCGGCCGCTCGACGCCGAGGCGGCCGAGGGCCGGTTCCGCGAGGATCTGCTCTACGCCGGGGCGGCGCATTGGGGTTGGTTCGGGCGGCGCTGAAGCCCGACGGCGGCCACGCTCGCGGGGTGACTGAGCCGGCCGGACTCGCCCGAACAGGTAGAGGAGCGAAGCGGGCGCGGAGGCCGCCGGATGCGAACGGAGGCGGCCGCGGTGCGGCGTATCCGCGGCGACTGTCACCCCTCGCCGGGTCTGGGCATGCGAGCCGACGCCGCGCACGTTGCAGACCCAGGCCGGCTTGGCCGCGTCGTCGCCCAGCTTGCTGCGGAGACCCCTGACGATTGCGCGTACCAGCTTCGGGGCGGCGGAGCCGCGCTCCCGCTTGCCCCACGCCTGACGCAGCAGCGAGTCGTACGTCACGGCCCGGCCGGCGTTGGCCGATAGCACGCGGAGCACCTCGAACTCGGTCATCGTCAGCGTCACGAGGCGGCCGGCCACGGTGACGCGGCGGTCCTCGTAGTGGATCGCCAGGTCCCCCAGCATGAAGGGCTCCGGCTCGGCCCGCCGCCGCAGGGCCGCCCGTACCCGCGCCGTCAGCTCCGACGGCGAGAAGGGCTTCGAGATGTAGTCGGCGGCTCCCGCATCCAGCGTCCTGACGATCGTCTCGTCCCGGTCGTCGGCCGAGATGAAGATGACCGGCAGGTCCTCGAGCTCGCGCAGACCTTCCATCAGCTCGATGCCGTCGGTGTCGAGCAGCACCAAGTCGAGCAGGACGAGCCGCGGCTTGTGCGCGCGGATGAGCTCGGGCAGCTCCTCCGGGTCGCCGGTCACGACCGGGGCGTAGTCCGCCTCGGCGAGGGTGTCCCGAACGTAGCGCTAGGGCGTGCGGGTCGTCGTCGACCACGAGGATGCGCGTCCACTCCTCCTCCTTGCGGGGCCGGCGGGAGCGGCGCGAAGGTCACGGTCGTCGGCAAGATCAACCCGTCAACCGAAAAAACCTACAAATTTGGGGGCGCAAGGACGTGCGCACGTGCGCTAGGGTTCACCGGAAGGTGGGACTGCCCCGCGAAACGAAGATGGGGAAGCGCAGCCGCGCCGGGGGCGCTTGGAGTCGGTTCGATGGGGTGTAGCCGCGACCGCTTCGGGCGTCCTGTTTGCTCGCGATAACTGGATTTATCGCGAGTAAAGATCCATCTCCACACCGAACGGACGCTGATTCTACACATGCCGAACGCGATCCGCAAGCCCGCCGCCCTCGGCGCAACCTGCTGACACCGCTTGAGTTCTTCGGAGCGCGCCGCGCCCGCCCGTCGTGACGGCCGATCCCGGGCGAGGACGGATCGGAGTGGGGCGCGCTCACGTTTTTGCTCGCGATAACTACCTCGCCGAGTGCCCGTGACGTGCCCTCGAACGCCAGGCGCACGTCCGCGCTTGGCCGCCGGCGGCGGCGTCACGGCTCCCGATTCCCCGCCCACGGCCTTCCTCAGCGCCGCTGCCGCTTGGCCAACTGCGCGGCGCCGCTGCGCCGCGCCAGCAGCCGTTCCCCGTAGCGCTGGACCATGCGCGTCGTCTTCCAGCGGCCCGACTGGAGGATGGCCGGCAGCTCGATGCCGCAGGCGATCATGTCCTGGACCGCCCCGACGCGCGTGCTGTGCCCGGCCAGCGTGTCCACGACATCGCCGGGAAGCCCGGCCCGCCGGGCCATCCGCTTGTAGATGCGCGGCACCTGGCTGGCGTCGAGCTTCTCGCCCACCGTGCCGTCCTTGCGCACGGACCGGAACAACCGCCCGTCGTCGACGCCGCCCGGTTCGAGCCACGTCTTGACGAGCTGCACGGTGTCGCGCGCCAGGTAGAGCGTCGCGCCTCGCCCGTCCGGGTCGGTCTTGCCCGAGCGCACCAGCAGCGTCGCCGTTCCGTCGATTTCCTCCAGTAAATCAACCACTTGCAGCGACACCAGCTCGGTGCGCCGCAGCAGCGTATCGTAGCCCACGGCCAGCAGCGCCCGGTCCCGGGCGTCGATCAGCCGGTCTCCGCCCGCCTCGATCAGCCGGTTCCTGAGCGGCCAGGTCAGTCCCCGGACCTGCGCCTGCCGGCGTCCCCGGCCGCGGTGCATCCGCTTCAGAGCGAAGCGGACCGAGGTGCTGTCGAGCGGGTTCGGGTAGCGCAGCGCCCGGTGCAGGGTGGCGATGCTGGACACGTAGCGGCGCACCGTCGCGGGCGTCTTGACGCGAGCCATCTCGTCGATGAAGGCGACCACGTCGGCGGCGTCAGCGGGCAACGCAGCCCGGAGGTGCCTCCGGCACCAGGCCGCGAAGATCTGCACGTCCGATCTCAGAGCCCGTTCCGTGTTCCGGCTGAACGCGCCCCTGGCCGCCTCGAAGTAGGCGGCCAACGTGTCTCCCACCCTCGTCACCTGACCTCGCTCGAACGAGCGTTTCAAGTCGCAGTCCGTCTGCGAACTCAGCATCCGGCGGCCTCCCGGTCAGTCCGAAAAGGCCGCGAATTTTACTCGCGATAAATCCAGTTATCGCGAGTAAACGGGGCGCGGACCGGTGGGCAGAACTCGGTCGTACGGCCGGCTGGGGTGCCGTCGGGGCGGGGGCTCCGCGGCTGGTCGTCCGCGACGACGCGGAGCACGGCTGTAAAGCGGAGCACGGCTGTAAAGGAGAACGCGATGGGGCGCCGAGGAGAAGAACCGGTTGTCGTCTACGGTGCACGGAGCTCCCGGTGCAAGCCTGACCGCGCCCCGGACACCGCCGCCCCGGTTCCCCGTCGCCTTCCCGCCCTCGCGCTGCTGCTCGGCGCGCTCGGCCTGCTCGGCGCCACGCCGGCCCAGGCGCAGACCATCTGGGTGGCGGAGTTCACACCGGCGAGTCAAGGCAGTGGAGACTTTGGCTGCACGCCCGCGAGCCAGTGCGCTCCGCGGCTGACTGACAACGACTTTTCAGTGGGCGGCGATTCTTACACCGTCTTCGATCTCCTTGATTTTTCCAGTGGGATATTTTCGATCACTGTCACTCCGGCCATCAATACGGCCCTCCAGGCACTGAAGTTCTGCGTCGGACCGACCGCGTTCGCGTTTTCATCGGCAACGCTGACCAACAGCGACCAGGCGGCCAGTTGGACCGGCGCCAACCTTGCGTGGTCCGCCGGCCAAAAGGTCCCGCTCAGCATCGGGACCGCGTGCGCGCCCGGCGTGCCCACGAGCCTGGGCGCCACGCCGAGCGCCGGCCAGCTCGCCCTGAGCTGGACCGCGCCGACGGCGACCGGCGGCTCGGCCATCACCGGCTACGACGTGCACTACACCGGCTCGGCCACGGTCGACGACGGCGCGCCGGCGTTCCCCTCCGGCTCCAACCCCGCAACCGGCTGGGTGAACGCGGACCACAGCGGCACGACGGCCTCGGACTCGCTCACGGGCCTCACGCCGGTGACGGCGTACCGGGTGCGGGTGCGCGCGGTGAACGCCGCGGGCTCGAGCCCCTGGGTGCGCGTCTCCGGGACGACGCCGGCGGTGCCCCCCGCCGAGGTCGCGGGCCTGGAAGTCGCGCCGAGCTCCGGCCAGCTCGCCCTGAGCTGGTCGGCGCCGACGACGACCGGCGGCTCGGCCATCACCGGCTACGACGTGCACTACACCTCCTCGACCACGGTCGACGACGACGCCGCGTCGGACCCCCGCGGCTCCCGCGATGGCTGGTTCGACACGAACCACGGCACGGCGACCACCCGGACGATTACGGGGCTGACCAACGACGTGGCCTACCGGGTGCGGGTGCGGGCGGTGAACGCCGCCGGCGCCGGCCCCTGGGTGCACCGCACGGGTACGCCCGAGCTGCGCAACCCCACGTTTGACAGCGTGTCGCTGTCGGTCGGCGGCAGTCCGGTCACGCTCACCAAGCTAGGAACGCACAGCTGGACGGCGACGGTCCCGCGCGACACGGCCAGCGTGACCGTCACGCCCACATGGACCGGCTCCAGCACGGCGACCGTGAGTTCCAAGGAGCTGTATAGCGGAACGGAGATCACCGCATCGCAGAGCGTCACGTCCGGCGGCTCCGTCTCCGTGAATCTGGCAACCGGCCTCGCGTACAACGCAGCCGGCGACGAACACCGGACACAGGTGGAGGTCCTGCTGACGCGCGCCGAGGGCTACTCTGCCACGTGGGGGGTAATAGTCCACAAGGGGGGACCCATCAGCGCCTCGCTCTCCGTCTCCCCGAACCCGGTGCTCGAAGGCGACAAGAACTGGGTTGAGACGGAGGCGACGGTTACGCTCTCGTGGCCGTGGGATGGCGAAGCGGACGCGGTCATTCCGCTGACGGGAACGAACGGCTCGGCCGAGGACGGCGACTGGACTCTCGACAAACCGAGCGTCCTCATCCGGCGCGGCGAGTCGACCGGCACGACGCGCATTAGCGTGTGGCCGGACGACGACACCGACGACGAGACGATGACGGTGGCGCTGGGCACGCTGCCGACGGGCGAACGGCAGTACGCGGACAACACGGCACTGACGGCGGGCACCCCGAGCTCGGTCGAGCTCACGATCACCGACGACGAGGGCGCGGGCGGCGGGGACCCGGTGCAGGACGACCTCCCGACGGTGACGCTCTCGGTCACGCCGAACCCCGTGCCCGAGGGCTCGGCGCTGGAGGTGACGGCGACGCTCTCGGCGGCGCTCGCGAGCGAGGTGACGATACCGGTGCTCGCGACCCGGTATACGGCGGAGCATGACGACATCGCGACGCACCGGCTGCGCCTCATGATTCCGGCCGGCGCAACGAGCGCCACGGGCACCCTCGCGACGACCATCGATGTCGACGGCGACGACGAGCAGTTCCTGCTGGCCGTGGTCACGGAGGAGCTGCCGCTGAACGTGGTGCGGAGCCATTCCAGCGTCGAGGTCACCATCGAGGACACGACCACGACCCCGCCCGAGACGGCCCCGACCGTGCCGGTGGTGACGGTGACCGCGGGCAACAGGGTGACCGAAGGCACGGCCGCGGAGTTCACGCTCACCGCCGCGCCCGCGCCGGCGTCGGACCTCGGCGTGATAGTGACGGTCTCCGAGAGCGGCGCGTTCGCGCAACGCCGCGCGCTCGGCTCGTCCACGATGACGATTCCGGCCGGCGCCACGTCGAAGACGTTCACGGTCGCGACGGTGGATGACACCGTGGACGAGGCGGACGGCTCGGTGACGGCGGCGCTCGCGAGCGGCACCGGCTACACGGTGGGCTCCGCGGAGAGCGCGACGGTGGCGGTCGCCGACAACGACGTGGGCACGGTCTGGTCGGCCACCCTGAATGTGAAGCAGACCTTAGTTTCGGGCTCTATCGACCTCGGTGTTGGCTGCTCTACGGCCGCTGGCTCCGAGTGCTCGTCGAGTTCGGTTCTGGTGGGCGGAAACACGTTTTCGCTGGGTGGCAAGGATTACTCCATCCTCAGGATACGAGACCACATTAACAACCGGTTCGAGTTGACCATTCGCCCAACCAACACACCCGGCAGCTTTGCGCCGGGCGATGATTTGAAGCTTCTCAACTTCTGCGTCGGCGCGCGGGCGTTCGCCCTGTCGGGCCTCGATTCAAATAGCCAGGTCGATTTCCCGAACACCGACGTGGGCTGGTCCGTCGGTGACACGGTCCAGCTCAGCATCGGGAGCGCCTGCCCGACGGGCGGCGGCGGGGTGAGGGGCTCGAGCGCGGTCCCGGCGGTGTCGCTCTCCGCCTCGCCGAACCCGGTGCCCGAGGGCTCCGACGTGACGGTGACGGCGACGCTGTCGTCGGCGCTGTCGAGCGACGTGACGATCCCGCTGGCGCTGACCGACGGCACGGCGGAGGCGGACGACCACGGGGCGCTGGCGAGCATCACGGTCAACGCCGGCTCGACGAGCGGGTCGGGCACGGTGACGACGAGCGAGGACGACGACACCGACGAGGAGACGTTCACGGTGTCGCTGGGCAGCAACCTGCCGCCGTCGGTGACGGCGGCCTCTCCGTCCTCGGTCGAGGTCACGATCTCCGAGGGCGGCGTCAATGGACAGGGTGGCTCGGGGCTGCTGGAACGCTGCGCGTCGTATCTGCCGTCCAACGCGGTGAGCGTGGCGGAGGTCGAGGGCTGGCGCGATGCGCACTCGCAGGACGCGGCGCACGTGCTGCGCTGGAACCGGGTGCTGGCGGCGCTCGGGGAACGTGTCGGCGCGGGGGTCTCGCCGCTGACGGTGGCCGAGTCGAAGGCGAACGAGAGCCGCTTCACGCGGAGCCGCTGGGCGCGCGTGACGGCGACGCTGGAGGCGTTGGAAACCTGCAAAGCCGACAGCGCCGGCGGCCAGAGCGCGGCCCCGACGGTGTCGCTCTCCGCCTCGCCGAGAGAGGTGGCCGAGGGCTCCGGCGTGACGGTGACGGCGACGCTGTCGTCGGCGCTGTCGAGCGGCGTGACGATCCCGCTGGCGCTGACCGACGGCACGGCGGAGGCGGGCGACCACGGGGCGCTGGCGGGCATCACGATCAACGCCGGCTCGACGAGCGGGTCGGGCACGGTGACGACGAACCAGGACGACGACAGCGACGACGAGACGTTCACGGTGTCGCTCGGCAGCAACCTGCCGCCGTCGGTGGCGGTGGGCACGCCGTCCTCGGTTGAGGTCACGATCACCGACGACGACGGCGGGACCCAGGGACAGGGTGGCCCGGGGCCAGCCAGCGGTCCCTACGCCGATCTGATCGCGAAGATGTACGAGTGGCGCAACGACCCGCAGTGGGCGCACGACAAGGAGCACACCGATCGATGGGACCGGGCGTTGCTCGCGTTCGGGGAGACGGTGGCGGACAGCTCGCTCACGCCGATGCGCGCGGCCGAGGCGCAGGGGTACGCGGACCGGGGCTGGACGCGCTGGGTGGAGGTTGCGGCGGCGATGTGGGAGATGGAGGGCGGCAGGCCGGCCCCCGACCCGGTGGTGACCGTCGCGGCCGGCGGCGGGGTGACGGAAGGCGCGGCCGCCGGCTTCACGCTGACGGCCGACCCGGCGCCCGCCGCGGACCTGGCGGTGACGGTGGCGGTCTCCCAGAGCGGCGATGTCGCGGACGCGTCCGCGCTGGGCGAGCGCACGGTGACGATCCCGGCCGGCAGCACGTCGGCGGGCTTCACGGTCGCGACCGTGGACGACGAGGCGGACGAGGAGAACGGCCGCGTCGTGGCGGCGCTTGCGGCCGGCGGCGGCTACACGGTGGGCGATGCGGCGCGCGCGACGGTGACGGTGGCCGACGACGACGAGGACAACCCGGCCATCTTGACGGACCGGGCCATCGCTCGCGAGGGCGATGACGAGGCGGTCGTCTTCAACGTGCGGCTGGACGGCCCGGCGTCGCACACGGTGACGGTGGACTATGCGACCGCGGACGGCGCGGGCGTGTGGGCGAGCACCGGGACGGCGACGGCGGGGGTGGACTACACGGCCACCTCGGGCACGCTCTCCTTCGCTGCGGGCGAGACATGGCAGTCCGTGTCGGTGCCGATTCTCGACGACGTGATCGACGAGGGCACGGAGTACTTCCTGTTGCGGTTCTCGAACCCGCAGGGGGCGACTCTGGAGGCCGGCCGCCGCGAGGTGCAAGGTCTCATCAGGAACACGGACCTGATCCCGGGGGCGCTGTTGGCGCGCTTCGGGCGTGCGACGGCCGAGCAGGTGGTGACGCAGATCGAGGAGCGGATGGCGGCGCCGCGGCGGCGGGGCTTTAGGGCGCGCTTCGCGGGCCGGGAGCTTCGGTCGGGGCAGGAGCGGGACTTCGCGCTCGGTTTCCTGACGCAGCTCGCGCAGCCGATGGGCATGGGTTCGCACGCGGGCGGGGCCTCGATGGGCATGGGTCCGGCGGGCGCCGCCCCGATGGGGATGGGTCCGCACGCGGGCGGGGCCGGCGCCTTCGGCGTGAGCACGGGCGGCATGAACGGCATGGGCGCCGCGGGCGGCGCAATGGGCATGGGCGGCATGGGCGCCGCAGGCGGCGCGATGGGCATGGGCGCCGTGCCGGGTGCGATGGGCGGCTACGGGCCGGCCGGCGGCATGCACGGCGGCGGCCTGCTGGGCTCGATGGGGATGGGCGGCGACCTGTTCTCCAACTCCGAGTTCGAGCTCAACCGCGAGAGCCGCGGCGGCATGCTGTCGGTGTGGAGCCGCAGCTCGCGGTCGTACTTCTCCGGCCTCGAGAACGCCCTGTCGCTCGACGGCGACGTGCGGACGACGATGTTCGGGGCCGACTACTCGCGCGGCGCGCTGACGGTGGGCCTGTCGGTGGGCCGCACCCTCGGGCTGGGCGGCTACCGGCGCGACGCGAGCGCCGGGCAGATGACGACGTCGATGACCGGGTTCTACCCGTGGGTGGGCTACCAGGTCAACGAGCGGGTCTCGGTGTGGGGGGTGACCGGCTACGGCACCGGCGGGCTGAGCCTGACGCCTGAGGGCCGTTCGGCGATGGAGACGGGCGTGTCGATGGCGATGTCGGCGGTGGGGACGCGGGGCGAGCTGATCGGCGCGCGGGCCACCGGCGGGTTCGCGCTGGCGTTCAAGGCCGACGCACTGTGGGTCGGCGCGGCCAGCGACCTGGTCGACGGCGCGATGGGCCGCCTGAACGCTTCCGACGCCGGGGTGACGCGGGTGCGCACGGCGCTCGAGGGCTCGCGGGGCTACACCCTCGTCGGCGGCCGGCTGTCGCTGACGCCGAGCGTCGAGGTGGGCCTGCGCCGGGACGGCGGCGATGCCGAGACGGGCGCGGGCATGGACGTGGGCGGCGGCCTCGCCTTCACCGATGCGGTCACGGGGTTGTCGCTGGACGTGCGGGTGCGGACGCTGGTCGTGCATCAGGCCGAAGGGTTCTCCGAGCGCGGGATGTCGCTGTCGCTGGGGTGGGACCCGACCCCGTCGAGCCCGCTGGGCCTGAACGCGCGGGTGGCCCCGTCGTGGGGCGGTTCGGCGCAGGGCGGGGCCGAGACGCTGTGGAACAACCAGATGGCCTACGGCATGGGCTCGCACCAGATGTACGGGGCCGGCGGGCAGCTCAACGCCGAGGTCGGCTACGGGCTGCCGGTGGGCGCGCGCCTGGTGGGCACGCCGCGCGTCGGGCTGACGACCTCGCAGTACGGCCGGGACTACCGGGTCGGCTACGGCCTCGGGGCGGTTGACCGGGGCAAGCTGAACTTCGAGCTGGGGGTCGACGCGCAGCGGCGCGAGATGCCGGCGCAGGGCCAGGTCAGCAACGGGGTGATGGGCCGGGGCACCGTCGGCTGGTAGAGCGGCTCTGTGACGAGCCGCGGCCGTACGGCTGAACGGAGGTTGCCCGCGAGCGACGATTGGACGGCCCGGGACGGGGGGATGGATGCGGGCAGCGGTCGTGGAGCGCCAGCGCCACGGCCGCCGCCCTGCGGCTCCCGGACCCACGGCGTCCCCCGGGCGGGTTGCGCCACGTTAGGCAGGCGGTCTTCGTGAGGCGCCCGAAGGACTGTCGAGGCGCCACGCAGCAAGCCAGATGCGGAGCGCCGAGTACCTGGCGGACGGGCACCACGTCGATGACGCGGGCAACCTGATCGCCTGCACGTACGTCGACTTCCGCGACCCCGCCGAGCGGTTCCCGGTCACGACCCTGCAGAAGGCGTCCGCGAAGCGGCACGCGATTCCTGGCTGCGAGACGATCCGGATCTCCATGCCGAGCTGCTTCCTCGACCAGGGCGAAGGACTCGCCGAGGGCGGCGAGACCCACCACGCCGCGACCGGCTGGATCTACTGCGCGTCCCTCGAACCGGAGACGCCCGAGGAGCAGGCCGCTTGGCGGGCGGCGATGCCGGCCGGCTGCGACGCCGTCTCGCCTGTCCGCCGCCCCCGGGCGTTCGCGCGGGCGCTCGGCGCGATGGTCGCCGAGCAGGCCGGCCCCCGCGGCCGGATCGTCGTGCTGCGCAGCGCGGTCGAGGGCCGCTCGTTCCGCACCGCCCACAAGAGCCAGACGGTCTACCACGGCCCCGTCGTCTACCTGGACGACCCGGTCCGGCGCCTGGAGGGCGCGTCGTCGGAGCTGGAGCTGTCGCTGCTGCTCGTCTTCCTGAAGGACGCCGCCCGCCGCGCCGAGCGCGAGTACCGGTTCGCCGTGTGGGCGGAGGACGACCCGGCGGGGGACGTGCTGGATCTCGATGTATCACCGGCGCTGGTCGACGCCATGCGCAGGCCGCGGCCGCAGCCGGAAGGCAGCGGCTTCGTGCGGCCCGGCGCGGCGGAGTACTCCGCCGTCGAGGAGTTGGAAAAGGGCGGCATGCCGCGAGC
Organism: Vicinamibacterales bacterium; assembly: GCA_965204675.1. GTDB lineage: Bacteria > Acidobacteriota > Vicinamibacteria > Vicinamibacterales > UBA8438 > JAJEEA01. The sequence continues at coordinate 280,084 of OZ242003.1, read as the reverse complement.
GCGGGCGCGCGTCGAGACGCTGCCGGCCTTCCTCGGCCCCGGCAACCCGGCCGTCGTGCCGCGGCCCGAGGGCGAGACGCTGCCGGGCGATCTGCGCGAGCCGGCGATGGTGCGCGCCGCGGTCGACGCGCTGCGCGAAGCGGTCGGCGCGGCGGACGCGGCATGCACGAAGGAGGCGGCAGCCGCGGCGTGGCACGCCGAGCCGCTGCTGCGGTTCCTCTATGCGGAGTTCGATTGCGCGATCGCCGGCGTGCGAGTCAGCGAGGACGGCTTCATCGTCGTCACGGCCGAACTGGCTGCCGGCGAGGTCGAGGCAACCGTCGCCGTGGGACCGGACGGGACCTGCGCGTGCACGGTCAGCGCCGGCGAGAGGCATCTCGCGTCGACGGCGCCGGACGTGCGGTCCTTCGAGCGGGCTGTCAGGGAGCGCCTGGCGGAGGTCGGCGTGCCGGGTTCCCGGCAGTGACCGGTGAGCACACGCCGACACCGGCGTGATTCGTCCCCGACTACCGGAGCGAGCGCCGCATCCGGGAGCCGAGACAGGGCGCGGGTGCGGCCGTTATCGGTCTCCCTCCTCGAAGCTGCGGACGTAGCGCGAGACGGTCCACGCCGCGATCCCCAGGGCCTTGCCGATCTTCTTGAAGCTGAGACCCTCGCTGCGGAGCTCGAAGATGCGCGCGACGGTGTCGACCGAGAGCGGCGGGCGCAGGTAGCCGCGCCGGCTGGACACCCGGCCCGGGCGCCTGAGCGTCGCCCGGTCCGCCGGCAGCGGCGCCTTGCGCGGGTCGTCACGGCCCGGGGCGTGCTTGCCGAGGTCCTTCCAGTCGAGCTGCGTCCGCTGCGGACCCTCTGGCATGAACTCGTCGAGGCGCTGGTCGAGGGCGCCGTCGCTGCCCTGCCAGACCACCTCGCCTGTGGCCGCCGGGCCGGCGGCGGCTTCCCGCACCGCGGTCAGCTCGGGCTCGGGCCCGCCGCAGACGACCGAGACGCCGGTGACGTGCCCGGCGCCGGTCCGCCAGCTGACGTCGGCCAGCGCGGACTGCACATCGGGCCTCGCGAGCGCCGCGGCGAGCGCCGAGCCCTGCAGCCGCAGCTTCGACATGACGGTCAACGCCCGCATCGTGCAGCCGGCGTTGTCGATCGAGCGGACGACGATCTTGGCGCCGACTCGCTGCTGAACGGTTCTTTCGGACATGGTTCTCCTCTCTTCGGGGATGTGCGGCGGACGGGAACTACCCGCCTGCCGCGCCGGGTTGCCGGGGGCGGTGCTTCGCCGGGCGGCGTTTCTACGGGGGGTCGAGATGGGTGGTCGCGGTCGACGGACCGACGGCGATCCACGCGGGCTGGCGGCGGGGCGCACCTCTCCCCGCTTCGCGTGCGTCACGCGAGGGAATTCGCGGGCGTGGGATTGGGTTGGGCGCGTGCGCCCGGGCGGGTCAGCGGGTCAGCGGACGGTTGCTGTGGGCGCCCGGCTCCAGGGTGCGGATCGTGGTGGGCTCGTGGTGGGCGCGTGGTGGGCGCGGCCGAGGGCGTTGACGATCGTTCGGGCTGCGGCGAGGACCTGGCGGGGCGTGGGCGGATCCAGGCGCTGCCGGGCGACGAGGCCGGCGGCGCGCGGGTTGGTTCCAGTGAGGCGCGTCACGGGCGGCCGCTCTTCCGCGCGAGGGCGCGCCGCCACCGCCGCCGGGCCGCCCGCGACCGGGGCCTGGCCGGGGCGGCGGGCCGCTCGACCTCCCGGCCGGCGAGCCACCGCGCGATCGCGTCCGCGCTCGCGTGGCCGGGCCGCCTCTCGATGGCACGGCGCAGCGCCGCCTCGGGGCTCGCCGCCGCGGCCGCCCGCAGCTCGGCGACGACCCGCTCCGCGTTCGCAGGGTCGTGCTCGATCCACCCGTCGTAGATGACGGCCCCGTCCGGCGCTGCCCGGTAGACGCGCCACCCGCGGGCGTCGGCCGCGTCGACCCTCGCGATCACGGGCGCGCCGATGGGGACCAGCGGGGCGATGTCCCGCGCGGTGCGCAGCGGGTTGCCGTACGCGCTGCCCGAGGGCCTGGCGCTCCCTTCGCTCGCTGCGAGCCGCCGCGTCCGGACCGCGCCGATCTTCACCCGCGGCCAGGGCTGGTCGCCGTCGCCATCGTCCTCGCTCTCGAGCCGGCGGTGGATCGGGCGGCCCCGGGCCTCCTGCCCGAAGCCGGCGGCCAGCAGCAGCTCGGCGCGCGCCGGCACCTGCTGTGGGTCGAGTGTCACGTTCATCGCGTTCTCCTTTCCTGGGGAAGTTCGTGGCGGCCCCTGCCGGCCGGGTCCTTCGTCGTTGCCCCGCACAGCGGGGCGAAAAAAAAGCGCGCATAGCGCGCGCGAATTTCTCCCCTTCCGGCCGCCTGTCGAAGACAGGCGGCCGGGCAGACCGGGGGCGAGGGGCAACGGGTCGGGTTCACATGATGGGCGATCGTACCGCTGACCGCGCCCCCCACCTGTGCACCCTTCCGGGCCGTTTTCCGGCAGGTCGGGGTGAAGCCCTGGCGGCGCTCGTCAGCTGTCCGCCAGCCGCGCGGATAGGGGACCAGCCCTCACCGGGCAAGACCCGCCCGAGTCGATCAGAAGCTCGGTTCGTGTCCCCGGTCCGGCGGCGGACGGTGCCCGCGCGGCGGCGTTGGCGGCGCCGGCTCGGCAGGACGCTCGACCTCGCCATCGCGCTGACGCGCCCTCGAAGACGGCGAGGGCTCGCCCTGGTGCGGCACGGTCTCGGCCGGCGGGGTCCGGGCGGGCGCCGCCGGCGGCCTCGGCCTCGGCACGACCCGCTCGAGCTCGGCGGCCATGGCGGCCCTGACGACGCCCAGCAGCTCGTCACGGGCCGCCGCGACTTCTTTCTGGCTCGGCAGGCCGGGACTCTCTCGCTCCGGCTTTCGGGTCATCCAGCGCCGCCGCCGCGGCAGGGCGCTCCACTCGCCGAGGGCCTGCTGATGACGCTGGTCGGCCGCCGCCTCCCGCCGATCCTGGCAGCGGCCTCTCAATCCGGCAGACTCGGTTGCGCGACCGACCCACGGCGTCGTGTCCTCGTTGATCTGGTCGAGGACCGCCCGCTGTGCCGCCGGCGTCTCCCGCCGGGCGCCGAGCGACGCCGCGGCGGAGACGATGGTGTCGGTGGCCGGGGCGATGTTTCCCCACCGCCGCGCGGCCGTCCTGGCTGCGGCGATCAACTTGCCGGCCATGCCCTGCTCTTCGCGTTCCCTCTCGGCCGCGGCGGCTCGTGCCCGAGCGGCATCGGTGCCACCCTCATGCCGCACCGCGCTTGACGGCCGAAACCTCTCCAGCAGCCGCTCCATTCGCTCCCGCAGCCAGCCGAAGAGCCGCTTCACCAGCCCGGGCGCCGCCGGCGGCTCGGGCACCTCGGCCGCGAGCGCTCGCGCGCGGGCGCGATCCGAGAGCATCCGCGAGACCCGCCGGCCGTGCCGGCCGGCATCGGTGGCCGGGTCCAGATGATCGCCCGCCTCCCGCCACGCGGCGCTGGGGGCGCCGGGGAACGTCGCTTCCGCCTCGACGACGAGCGAGTGCGCCCAGGGCGGCGGCTTCCTGCCGCCGCGGCCTCCCTCGGCGGCGTCGAGCGCCTCGTCGATGCCGGCCGGGCTGGCGCCCGCCGTGCGCCACGACCGATCCCGCTCGTCGAGGGCCGCGATAAGCGCCTCGGCCGGCGCGGGCTCGCCGAGCAACCGCTCCAGGCGGGAGAGCCGCTGCTCTCGTCGGCGCCGCTGTGCCGCGGCCTGCCGCCGCGCCTCGACCTGTCGGCGTTCCTCCCGCTCGCGTTCGGCCGCCGCGAGCGCCCGGTCGAGGTCCGACGTGTCGAACCGGCGGGGGCTCTCCTCGAGAACCTCGCCGTAGCGGGCCGCCCCGGCCTCGTCGGACAACGCGGCGCGAAGGCGATCGAGGCGCGCCGTATCCGACTCGGCCGCATCGAGGGCCGCCTGCGTGCTCTCCCGGGGCGGCGGCCCGCCTTCCTTGCGCCAACGGGGATCGATGTCCGCCAGGTGCGCCCGCAGCAGGTCCATGCCGCCGAGGCCGAGCGCTTCCTGCCGGACGGTCTTCTCCTCTTCCCACCGCTCCGCCTCCGCCTCCATCGCGGCGGCCCGCTCGATGACGCGCTCGCGCTGGGCGAGGGTCTCGCCCTCCCGGCCGGCGGCGCCGAGGACCTCGGCCCGGGCATCGCGCAGCAGCGCCTCGCCGACAGGGTCCGCCCGAAGGGCCGCTTCCTCGCGCTCGATCTCCGCGCGGTCCTGCTCCAGAAGCGCCGTCGACCTGTCGACGATCTGCGCCCGCGCCGAGAGGCTGCCGTCCCAGTCGTGCTCACTCAGCTCCTCGACCGCCTCGGCCATCGGCCGGTCGCTGCCCGCGCTCGCAAGGACCTCTTCTTCGCGACGGTCGAGCGCCCGCAGCAGCGCCGCCCCGGTCCTGGTCGCCAGGAGCTCGGCTTCGCCTCCGGTGCGCTGGGGTGTGCCGGAATCCTGGACCGCAACGACGGCGGCGTCCCCAAGCTCCCGACGAAGACGCTCGGCCAGAGGCTCGGGGTCGTGACCATTCGGGGCAGCCGCGGCGGGTCCATGTTCCCGCTCGACGCCGACGACGGCGCGCAGGGCGCCCGACGCCCGCTCTCGACCTGCGCGGCTTTCGCCGCCGTAGCGCGCCTGGTGGTGCTCCTCGCGCCGCAAACGCATCTTCTCGACGTCCCGCCACGCTTCCGCGGCGCGCGACGCGTCGTCGCCGCCATCGGCCGAATCGCGGCCGGCGGCCGGCTCCGCCTTCCGCTGCTCTAGCAGTCGCTTGCCGTCGAGATCGTGCTCGTACAGCGCCCCCTTCAGCCGCCAACGGTCTCCCGTTTCAGGATGACGGGCGGTCACGTAGTGCCGGCCCTGCCGCGTAACCTCCAGGCCCAGCTCCCCAAGCGCCGCCACCACCCCGGCCCGGTCCCGGACCGCGCCCGACGTCACGCGCTCCAGCAGGTACTCCCCGATCCATTGCCGGGGGTCGGGCTCGACCGCCAGCTCGGCCCGCAGCGCCGTCGCGTCCCGAGACGCCCGGGACGGCTCTGGCCGGTACGCACGCGCCCGCGCCGGGTCGTCCGGGCGGCTCCAGCCGTGCTCGTAGTTGAAGGCGTCGCGCAGCGGGTCGAACGTCTTCTGCCACCCCGGCGGGGCGATGTTCAGGCTGCGCCCGCTCGCCAGGTCGCAGCGCGCCGCCAGGATGTGCGCGTGCACCCCGCCCTCGTGGTCGCGGTGAACGACCGCAGACCACGCGTAGCGGTCCTTCCCCAGCCCCGCCCAGGCGAGCTCCTCGAACGCGTCCACGAAACGCTCGACCTGTGCCGGCGATGGCGCGTCGTCCCGCGACCACGCGACCACGCCCGACGTGTAGCGGTGCTTGAAGGGGAGCGCGTCGGCGATCGCCGCGACCTCGCGCGGGTCGCCCCGCAGGACTTCGACCGCCGCACGCTCCCTGCCCGCCGCGTCCCGCTTGGCGAGCAGGTACGCCGCCGCCGCGGCCGCCGAGCCCGTGCCCCGCGCCAGGAACTTGAGGTGCATCAGGGCCGCTGGCCCCGGGCCGGGGCCAGGTTCCGCAGCGCCAGCTCGATCGCGGCGAGGTGGCGGCTCACCTCGACGGCGTCGGCCGCCGACTTGTGCTCGTTGGCCCAGCGTGCGATCTGGTTGAGGTTGTTCCCGATGCGCGCCAGCTCCCGCGTCCGCTCCCGCTCGACCTCGCGCCCCCGCTCGCGCTCGGCGTCGGCCGCCGTCGGGGTCCAGACGCCCGTGCGGGCCATGGCCTGCCGCAGCAGGGCGGACGAGGAGACGCCGGCCGCCGCCGCCTTCGCCCGCCACGAGGCGAGCTCCCGCGGCGACACGCGCGCCTGCACCAGGCTGCGCCGCCGCGGCGATTGCCGCTCACCGGAATCGGGCACTTCCCGTCCTCGGGGTCGTCGGGGGTCGAGGGGGCGGAGCCCCCCGCCAGCCTCATTGTCATTGGTTTGTATGACAATGAGTAGGCTGGCTACGTGACATGCCGGCGCACACGCGACGCCGCCTGTAACCCTGCGTGCCACTTCATGCTAGCATGCGCCAATGCCCGCCGAACCCGCCGTCCGGTTCCGCGTCGACCCTCTAACCAGACGGCGACTCGACAGGCTCCGAACCGAGAAGGACGTCAACGTCTCCGCCTGGTTGCGGCGCATCGTCCAGCAGGGCCTCGACCGCGAGTTCCCCGACGACGTCGCCGACGAACCCGAACCCGTCCCCGTCGAGACGCCCGCGACGCCACTCCCGAAGCCCGACCCAGCGAAGACCCCCATCGAGGGCTGGAAGCCCCGCCGGCTCCCCGGCGGCGAGTGGGGCGCCGTCCTCGCCGGCCCCAACGTCGCCGAGCTCCCCGACAACGACCAGTTGCCGCGAACCCCGATCGTCGTGACCGACAACAAGGGCGACGCCTGGACCACGACGCTCGTGGAGCCCGTCAGCAGGACCGACGACACCATCGTCGTCAGGACCGCCGGCCGGCCGCGCGATTGACCTCGGCCCGAGCGAGCCTCGGAATCGCGGGCCGCGCGCGCTACTCGCCGAATCGGCGATGGAGCTCACTGACACGTTGCGTGACGGAGCCGGCAGCGCCGGCTCTGAGCGGGCCCGCGGTCCGAACCGGCAGTTCGAGCACAAGTACACCTCCGGCGTGATCGCGTGGGCGCTGGAGGATCACCGGCCGACCGGCGCACAGATCGAGCAATCGCGCCGACGTCGTCGCCATGCTGAAGGAAACGGGGCTCGCAGGCCGCGCAGACCGAAGCCTGTCAGCAGCAGGTCAAGACCTTGCGGCGGCAGGTCGAGCGGCTCAGCGCGCAGGTGACGCGTTTGACCGAGCAGCGACCATGGGACCGAGCCGGTGAGGCCGCGGTCGCCGGCGTTTGTTCGCGCCGGCGCAGGTGGTACTTCAGCCGATCAGCTTCCTCCCCGGAACGCATTGTTCCACTGGCACCAGCGTTCCCACAGCTGGCGGCACCTGTGGCGGAAACTCTGTTGCTGCCCGATGGCTTGGGGGGCGCGGGCGTCAATCTCGTAGCTCTCGCCAGCCCACCGCTTCAACATGCCGGTGAACCACCACGTTTCCTCGCTGTCCGGTATTCCCATGCGGGATACCCGGATCTGAAGCGAGAAGGTGCCCACGAGGGTCAACCGGTTGTCCAACGGGTGTTCGGTCCGGGCGTCCATCTGGAGCGCGATGGACGGCGCCCGCCCGCCGACTGGGATAACGGTCTCAACGCCAGTCATGAGCCTCTGTCCAGTTCCGCGACCGTCTGCCACCCCCTGCGCGTGGGTCTGCCACCCGTGCATGATGATCGGGACGGTGGTGGCATTGCTTACGTGGACAGCGAAGTGGATCTGTCCATCTTGGGATCCCAGGATCATCCATTCAGCATTCACGAGGGGCAACCGTTGCGCCCGAAAATTCCGCTCGGCAGTCCGGGCAGTCCGCAGCGCAGCCCATGCAGCCAAGAAGGTGGCGGCTGCGAGGATCAAGGTGAGGAAAACGCTGGCGACCTGCGCTGCAGCTGCCCAATCGGCGAGTGTGTTGGGCATGCAACCTCTACTTGTTGTTGGTTTTCTGCTTCACGGCAGGCACGTGCGTCCGCAAGGCGCCATCATAACCGGGGCGCTCCGGTGGCGTCGTTGTCGGCTGAGGGTTGCGGCGAACGGTTCGGAGGTACTGAGCCCAATCGTCCATGAGCAACCGTCGCCGCTCGAACAGGTCCGACCGGGCGTAGGCCGCCTCGACCTTGTTCTGGACCACGTGGGCGAGCGCCGCCTCGATAACCTCGCGCGGGTGGTCGGTCATTTCCGCCGCCCAGTCCCGGAACGACGAGCGGAAGCCGTGAGGCACGGCGCCGACCTCGTGCTGCTGGAGCATCTTCGGGAACGTCGACGAGGCTATCGACCTCCCGCTCCGCATCGGGAACACGAGCCGGTTGCCGCCGCTAAGCGTCCGCGCCGCGTCGAGGACTTCCAGCGCACGCCCGCAGAGCGGGACCCGGTGCTCGCGCTTCGCCTTCATCCGTGCGGCCGGGACCGTCCACACCGCGCCGGCCGTGTCGACCTCGTCCCACGTCGCGTGCCGGACCTCGCCGGACCTCGCGGCCGTCAGCACCAGAAACTCGAACGCCAGCCGGACGGCGGGCTGCGCCGAGCCGTCCCGCACCGTCCCGATGGCCGCGGCCACGTCCTGGTGCCGCAGCGCCTGCCGGTGCGTCACGATGTCGTTCTGCGGACCGAGCACCGGTACCACCCGGTCGCAGGGATTGTCGCTGCGCATGTCGAGGGCGATGGCCCACTCCAGCACGGCGCGGATGCGCTGGCGGACCTCCCTGGCCGTCGCCGCCTTGACGTGCCAGATCGGCGAGAGGATCTCCAGCACGTCGGCCGTGTTGACCTCGGAGACGGGCCGGCTGCCGATGCGGGGGAAGACGTACCGCTCCAGGCTCCGCCACCAGTTGTGCACGTGCCACCGGCCGCGCCAGCCGCCGCGCTTCTGCTCGAGCACGCGCCCTGCGGCTTCGGCGAAGGTGGGAACGCCCTGGACGCGGCGTTTCTCCGTGAGGGGGTCGCCGCCCGAGCGGGCCAGCATGCGGTTGGCGAGGGCCTGCTCGCGGGCCTTGGCGAGCGGGACGAGCGTGGCGGCGCCGAGTCCGAGTTCGCGGCGGCGGCCGCGGATGACGAGCCGCTGGACCCAGCTTCGCGTTCCGGTCGGCTGAACGAACAGGTACAGGCCGTTGCCGTCCGCGTGGCGTCCTGGCGGAGCGGAACGGACGAAGGCGGCCGAGAGGGCCTTGTCGGGATGGCGGCCTCGGCGCTTGGTTCTGCGGGGCGAGGGTGCGGATTTGGCTACAACATTCATTCCACCATTATATACGGGATTGGGCTGGATTTCACCACACGCCCTGACCCGGCCAGTCCGTGCCATGTAATCATAAACGATTACTACTCAGCAACTTAAGGTCTGTTATGGACAGACCCGGACGCGTGTGGACTGCTGTTGGGTATCAAGGCAGCGCGAACACGAACAGCGTGTTGCCGTCGCTCGGGCGCAGGTCGGGGGTCAGCCGGCGGAGGCCGCTCGTGTTCAGCGAGCGGCCGGTGCTCACCGCGACGTACTGCCGGCCGCCGGCCGCGTAGGTGACCGGGAAGCCGGTGACCGGCGAGCCGAGGTTGATCTCCCACAGCACCTCGCCGGTCTCGTGGTCGAGGGCCTTGAAGCGGCCGTTGGCGTCGCCGCCGAAGACGAGGCCGCCGCCGGTGGCCACGAGCGACATCGTGAACGCGGGCTGGTCGTGGGTCCAGACGGTCTCGCCGGTCTCGACCGAGATGGCCTCGATGGTGCCGAGGTGCTCCTCGCCCGGGGTCACCTCGGTCCGCACCGTCAGGGCGTACCAGCCGACGCCGGCCGTCGCCAGCATGCGGCCGCAGGTGTGGCGCAGGGGCATGTACATCAGGTTGGTCAGGGGGCTGTAGGCGCCGGCCTCCCAGTCCTTGCCGCCCTGCCACGTCGGGCACGCCATCACCTCCTGGCCCTCGCTCCTGAACACCACCTCGGCGTTCTCGGTCACCGCCCCGGTGGCGCCGTCGATGGCGCTGATGACGTTCTGGGCGACGGTCGGCCGCGCCCACAGGAACTCGCCGGTCTCGCGGTCGAGGGTGTAGACGACGCCGGTCTTGCCGGGGATGCCGGTCACCACCCGGCGCCGCTCGCCCGGCTGGAGCCGCGGGTTGATCCAGGTCACGGCGGCCGGGTCGGGCGCGACCGCGGTGTCGACGAGGAGCCGCTCGAAGGGGTGGTCGAGGTCCCAGTGGTCGTTCAGGTGTTGGTAGTACCAGCGGATCTCGCCGGTGTCGGCGTCGAGGGCGAGGGTCGAGTTGTGGTAGAGGTGGGTGTTCCCGATCCCGCCGATCAGGAACTTGGGGGCCGGCGAGGTGACCGACGTGCCGATGTAGACGAGGTTCAGCGCGGGGTCGTAGCTCGGCACCATCCACGCCCCGACGTGGCGCCGCTCCTCGAACGGCACTCCGCCCCACGTCTCGTCGCCCGGCTCGCCGGGGGCGGGAATCAGCCGCGTCCTCCACAGCTCCGCGCCCGTCGCCGCGTCGTGGGCGGTGACGACGCAGGCGTTCGGCCCCGCCTCGGGCATGCAGCCGCGGCCCGACACGACCTTGCCCCCGGCGACGATGGGCCCCGACGACTGGTGCGCGGGCAGGGTGCGGTAGTCGAGGATCTCCGTCTCCCACGTCAGCTCGCCGGTCGCGGCATCGAGGGCGAAGACGTAGTCGTCGACGCTGGTGTCGATGATGAACCGGTCGTGGATCGCGACGTTCCGGTTGGTGCGCGACAGTCCGGACACGTGGTCCGAGACATCGTCCGGGAGGTCGCGCCGGTGCTCCCACCGCAGGTCGCCGGTGACGGCGTCGAGGGCCTGGATGACGTCGCCGGGGTTCGGCATGTACATCACCCCGCGGTAGACGAGCGGCGTGCCCTGGTTGCTGCCGGGGGCGAGGCCGCGCGACCAGACCATGCGGAGGTCGCCGACGTTGCCGCGGTCGATCTGGTCGAGCGGGCTGTACCCCCAGCCGTCGAGGGTGCGCCGCCACATGGGCCAGTCCTCGGGCGCCGGGTCCTGGAGCATGGCGTCGGTGACCGGCACGAAGTCGTCGGCCGGCGCCTGGGCGTGGAGCGCGGCCGGCGCCAGTACCGTCGTGGCCAGCAACAGAAGGCCCAGCCGAACGGCAGCGGCTGCCTGCGCATATCGGTTCATGGATGTGCTCCTTCAGCCGCGAGTCGCCAGGGATGCCAAGGCCGAGCGGTACCTGCAGAAGACGGGCTTCACCGGACGGTGACGGCCACGTCGTGCTCGGTGGCCAGCAGGTTGTCGTTGGCGGTGGCCCTGAGCACGTAGTCGCCGGGGGCGGTGAACGCCGCCGTCACCGTTGCCTGTCCGTCGTCGACGGCGACGGTCGCGGCGGGCTCGAACGACACTCCGGCGGGTCCCCGCCAGACGATCCAGGACACGCGGAGGCCGCGGACGCGGGGCTGCTGCACGCCGATGCCGCGCCGGTTCGGCACGCTCGGGACGTTGTGCGGCGGCTCGATGTCGTCGGGGCCGCGCTGCAGCGTGGGGGGATCGTTCGAGCCCCGCCGGGGCCGGTCCGGGTCGATCTCGCGCACGACCGGCAGCCCGTCGTCGGTCACGCGGGCAACCAGCGTGGCGCCGTCCTGGAGGGTGACGGCGGCCGGGGCGTCGACGCCGATCCCGGGCGCCGTGTTCCTGGCCGCCTCAGGGCTGAGCCGCCGGCCGCCGGCGGAGCGGGCCGCGGTCTCCCACGTCGACTCGAGCCAGCCGATGGCCCGCAACGTCTCGCCCTGCGTGGTCAGGTTCCAGACCAGCCGCCGGTCGCCGAAGTCGCTCGGTACGTCGATGCTGAACACGCGGCGGTTCGCGCGCGGGTAGAAGAACGTGGGCTGCCCGGCGTCGGGCAGGCCGGGGTCGTCGAAGTGGTTGTCCGGCCCCACCGGCACGTGGACCTCCTCGACGAAGTTGCGGTTGAAGTACCCGAAGTGCATGGTGAAGCCGCCGTCGGCCTTCCGCGACCAGCCCTCGAAGATCGGCTGCACCGTCTGGCCGGTGCGGTACTTCAGGTTGTAGGGGTTCGGCTGGGCGCCGGCGAGGGGCGGCGCCGCGAGCAGCAGGCCGAGCAGACCTGCGCCCAGTCGCCAGGGGAAACTCATCGTCATGGCAGCACCTTCCCGCGAATGACCGTGGACGGCCCCTTCAATAGATCGAGCTCTGCCGGGGGGCGGCCCGGCAGAGCTCTCGGAAACCGGCCCTCTCCGTCGGCCGGGCGCCGCGCTAGTCGTCGTCGGTGGCCGCGGCCTCCCGTCTCGCCTTGCGGGCGGCCAGCTCCTGATCGTACTCCTCCTGGGTCAGGTCGTACCAGCCGATCCAGGCGAAGCCCATCTCGTCGATGGTGCGGCCGCCGTTGCCGGTCCAGTTGGTCGGATCGGGATTGGCGCGGTTGCCCTCGGTGTTGTCGTGCCAGCTTATGGTGTGGAGGATGGTCCCCGCCGGCACGAGCGGCGCCGCGTCGTCCGCGTAGTTGTAGACGAGGTGCCAGTTGTAGTCGAAGTTGGCGCAGCTCACGACCTCGCTCGTGATCGGCGTGGTCGGATAGATCAGCTCCAGGCACTGGTACTTGCCGAGGATGTGCATGTGCGGCTGGAACGCGGTCAGCTTCGCGGGGTTCTTCAGCCGCTCGTAGCCGTCCTGCCGGACGACGGCGCCGGCCGGGATGTCGAGGTCGGTGTTGTGCCGCGCGAGCTGCTTCGACCAGCGGATGTACTGGGGCACCACGTCCCTCGGGTGGAACACGATGCCGAGCTCGATGCCGGCCTCGACGGGCTCGCCGATGGAGTGCAGGTGATAGCTGGCCCGCGCCTTCATGTCGGCGGGCAGCAGCTTGCCCGAGTCCTCGGGGTAGATCTCGGCGCCCTTGCCCGAGGCGTACTCCACGAGGAAGACGCCCTGGTCCTGGGTGCCGTCGTTCGTCAGGTCGTCGTAGTCGGGGTCCACCGCGTACGACAGCGCGTGGTGGACGACCTGCCGCGAGCGCTCGTCCACGGGCCGGGTCTGGATGGCCTTGATGTAGCGGTCCTCCTCGAGGCCGAAGGGGGCGTAGAGCGAGCCGAACAGGTCGGGCCCCTCCGCCGGCACGAGGTAGTCGGGATAGCGCACGACGAGGTCCGGCTGCCCGATCTGCCACTCGGACCAGTCGGGGAACTCGGGCATCTCGGGCAGGTCGGCGGGGTCGCCCATCGGGGCGCCGGCGTCGACCCAGGCCGCGATGGCGGCGATCTGCTCGTCGGCGAGCGAGATGTCCTCCTTGAAGGCCTGGATGCCGATGTTCTTGTCGATGTGCCAGGGCGGCATCTCCCGCGCGACCACGCGGTTCCTGATGGACCGGGCCCACGGCCGCACCTCGGCGTAGGTCGTCAGGGACATGGGCGCCATCTCGCCGGCCCGGTGGCAGACCACGCACGACTCGTAGAGGATGGGCGCGACGTCCCGGGTGAACGTGATGTCGCCGGACGCGCCGCTCTGCGCCGTCGCCGCCGGCGCCAGGGCCAGCACGGCGATGGCGGCCGCGAAGACCGCGACCGGGGTAGCCGACCGCCGCCGGGCTGCTCTTCCGTCTCTCATGGTCTCGCCCTCTTCCGACTGTTCCGGTCCATGTGCGGGAACCGGCGAATCCCGGCGGTCGCCCTCTCGCACGAACTAACTGCCGCTCCAGACTGCCCCTCGTCGAGTCGCTGCGAAAGGCCGCCGTGATCGGCAGGTGCGCGCAATGGGACAGAATGCACCTTCCGTTAGCAGCGACACAGTATCACCTTGCTGCCGGGCGTTTCAACGGGAACGCAGGCCGGCGCGCCCCCCCGCCGGCGGTCTCGATCGTCGCGCCGAATCGCGGTCCGCCGGCGACAGGAAGCCGGGTAGCGGGCGGGGCGCGGCGCGACAAACGCGGCGCCGCCGCGGGACGCCGTCGTGTAGCGGGATGCCCTTGTATACTGGCGTACGAGGGGTGCGCGAGCGCCCGCGCCGGCCGGTCGGTGTCTCGTTTCGAGCGGGGGTACCCATGCAAAGGCACTCGCTCGGCGTGGATTTCGGCCGGCAACGTGTATGTCGGCGAGACCCGCAAACGGCCGGCGCGTGCAGAACTTCATGGCGGTCGGTCGGTGACGGCCGACCAGTCGATTCGGTCGTTTCACCCGGGCAGGTCGCCGTTCGGAGCGCCGGGTCGTGCGGGAACGTCGCGAACCACCTGACGATGGACGGGGGCATGCCGCGGCCGCAGCTACCGCCTCCGCACAGCCGGGGCCGGTGGCGCGGCGCGAGAGCGGCGGCCGGTCTGGCGGTACGGGAGTTGAACCGATGCCAACCACGAGATTGCCAATCATCCTGATGTCCGCCGCGGCCCTCTGTCTGGTGCCGCTGCTCGTCCCGGCGACCGCGGGTGCGCAGACCGGGGTCCCGCTCCCCGCGGACGTCGATTCGGAGTCACGCAACCGGCTCGCCATCCCCGCTCCCGACCCGGACGGCGGGCCCTCGGCCGCCGCGGCCGCGATACGGGGCGCGGGCACCGGCGTGAACGCCCGCTGGGACTCCCCGGTGGGTCGCCCGCTCCTCGAGCTCGCCATCCTCATCACGGCGCGCGAGCACGACGCCCCCTTCGAGTGGTCGCTGCACGAGATGGAGGCGGTGGCGGTCGGCCTCGACCCGGACGTCATCGACGTCGTGCGGAACCGCGAGCCGCTGTCCGGGCTCGGCGATCGGGAGGCGGTCATCATCCAGGCGGGCCGCGAGATATTCGGCGCCCACCGCCTGAGCGCCGAGACCTATCGCCGGGCCGTGACGCTGTTCGGCGAGGCCAACTTCGTCGACGTCGTCGACCTGATGGCGCGCTACGCGGGCACGGCGGCGCGGCTCGCGGCGTTCAACCAGCAGATGCCGCCCGGCTGGCCGCAGTTCCTGCCCCTGCCGTTCACGCCCCCGGACGACGTCGACCCGCGCTCGCGCAGCCGCCTGCCGTCGCTGCCCGCCCCGGCCCAGACGACGCGGGCCACCCCCAGCCTCTACGGACGCACGCTCTCTCCCCAGGGGACGGGGCCGGGACAGATCCGGGGCCACGGCGCGGGGCGCGCGTCGCTCGAGGCGAACGTCGCGCGGCCGCTGCTCGATCTGGCCGTCCTCGTCACCGCCCGCGCCTACGACGTGCAGTACGCCTGGACGCTCACGGAGCCGGCGGCGGTCGAGAACGGTCTGGACCCCGCGGTCATCGACGTCGTTCGCGACGGCGGGCCGGTCACCGGGTCGAGCGACGAGGAGGCGGCGGTGATCAGTTTCGGCCGCGAGCTCTTCGGCCCGCATACCGTGAGCCCCGAGACCTACGCGAGCGCCCTCGAGGCGGTCGGGGGGACGACGAACCTCGTCGACCTCGTGGACCTGATGGCGCAGCACGTCTCCGACGCCACCCTGCTCATCGCGTTCGACCAGCACCTGCCGGCGGGGCTGGAGCCGCGGCTGACGATGCCGTAGGAGGGGTTGCCGGTCTCGCGCGGTCGCCGGCCGCGGCCCGCGGCCGCTGGATCGCGAAGGACATCGCCAGCGCGAGATTTGCGGTCGCCGGACCCGGACGGGGACCGTAGCAGCGTAATCGTTGCGGGGCGGGAGGACGGCGCCCCGTGGTAACGTGGTGCCGGAACGACCCATGACAACACTGCTCCTGCGCGGACTGGCCGGCCTCGCCATCGTCGCCGTGTTGGCGACGGCCGGTACGGCCTTCCTGATCGCCGTCTTCGATATGCAGGTCGAGCTCGCCGGCGACGGCTTCCGGCCGATGTTCTCGTTCGGCGATCCGGGCGACCACTTCGCCGGGCTCGACGCGGACCGGGCGAGCCAGCACTCGGCCGCCCGGCCGGATGGCGCCGCGAACGCGGTGAACGGTTCCGGACCGGTGCCGGCGCCGGAACCGCGCGCCGCGGGTGACGCCCTGACGACCCCGGGCGCCGACGCCGGGGGCGCGGACGGCGCCGCGGGCGCCCCGGCATCGCCAGACCCGCCGGCCCCGCCCCATGCGGCCGCCGGCCGGGACGCCGCCGCGTGGACGGACTTCCGCGGGCCGCACCGCGACGGCCGCTACACCGGGCCGGCCATCCGCACCGACTGGCCCGCCGGCGGGCTCGACCCGCTGTGGAGCCAGCCGATCGGCGGCGGCTACGCGTCGTTCGCGGTCGCGGGCGGGCTGGCGTTCACCATCGAGCAGCGCCGCGACGACGAGGTCGTTGCCGCCTACGACGTCGACACCGGCGTCGAGCGGTGGACCCACGCCTGGCCCGCGCATTTCCGGGAGTCGATGGGCGGTCCCGGGCCGCGCGCCACCCCGACGTGGCACGCCGGCCGGGTCTACGCCCTCGGCGCGACGGGCCGGCTCGTGTGCCTCGACGCCGCCACCGGCGAGGAGGTCTGGGCGCGGAACATCCTGGACGACGCCTCCGCGTACAACCTGACCTGGGCGATGTCCGGCGCCCCCCTCGTCGTCGACGACGTGGTCGTCGTCCAGCCGGGCGGCCGGGACGGCTGGTCGGTGGCGGCCTACGACCGCCTGACCGGCGAGGTCGTCTGGCACGGGCTCGACGACGTGCAGTCGTACACGTCTCCGATGCTGGTCACCCTGGGCGGGGTGCGCCAGATTCTGGTCGTCACCGCCGCGCGGGCCGCGGGCCTCCGCCCCGACGACGGCGCGCTGCTCTGGGAATACCCCTGGCGGGTGCGGACGGTGCCGAACATGGCCCAGCCCCTGGTCGTCGGCGACGCGCGCCTGTTCCTGTCGGCGAGCTACGGCAAGGGGGCGGCCCTCATGGAGCTGACGCCGGACGGCGACCGGTTCACCGCCGCCACCGTCTGGGAAACCCACCGGATGCGCAACCGGTTCAGTAGCTCGGTGCTCATCGACGGCTACATCTACGGCCTCGACAACTCGATTCTGGCCTGCCTCGACGCCGCGACCGGCGAGCTCCTGTGGAAGGGCGGCCGCTACGGCTCCGGGCAACTCCTCGCGGCCGGGGACCACCTGGTGATCCTGACCGAGCGCGGCGACCTCGTACTGGTGCGCGCGACGCCCGAGCGCCACGACGAGGTGGCCCGCTTCCGCGCCATCGACGGCAAGACCTGGAACGTGCCCGCCTTCGCCGGCGGCCGCATCCTCGTCCGGAACGCCCGGCAGATGGCGGCGTTCGACCTGTCGCGGTAGCCCGCGTCGACGCCATCTTCCGGTCGGCGCGCCGAAGAGCTCGCCCCGCCACTCGAAAGCGCCGTTCGCCGGTCCGGGACAGCTCAACGCTTCGCAACCTGGCGTGGCGGCCGCTTGCCGAGCGACTCGCGACGTCGTTCGCGTCAAAGCGCCATCGAGCCCAGGTGCTCCGCGATCACGCGCGCGCCAACCGTGCTCCTCGACCCGCCGCTCGCGTTCACTCGATTACCTCCCAGCGCCCGCCCTTGGTCGGTCCAACGTGGCGGGCGGCCCCGGCCGCCCGCAGCCTGGTCAAGTGATACTTGACGCCATCCGGCGTGATACCGAGCCGTTCGGCCATCCCGCGCCGGCTGATCGTGGGCTCGGACCTGAGCAGATGGAGGATCCGTTTCCGGGTAGTGGTGTCGCTTTCCCGGGCCTTCTTCCGAGTGCCGGCGCCGGTTTCCCGGGCGTTGGCGCCGTCTTCCAGGGCTGTTTCCTGGGTAGTGGCGCCGATTTCCTGGGTAGCCGCATGGGTTTCTTGGGTAGTGGCACCGGTTTCCTGGGTAGTGCTCTTCTCCTTCGCTCGTCTCCGTACGTCTTCCCGGTCGGTGAACACTACCGGCTGCCCGGCCAGCGCCGCGCGCCGTATTCTGGCCACGAAGCTCCCCGCAGTCTCGAACTCAGGCTCCCGCAGACCCGCATCGACGCAGCGTTCGATCATGTCGAGCGTTCCCGTCCCCATCTGTTCGATGTATTTGACCAGGTACATCGCTCGCGCCACCAACGGGTTGCCGGGCACCGACTCGTGCGGAACCCGCAGCCGGTCGAGCGTCAGCGGTGGTTGGAGCACGCCGGGGTTCCAGACCTCCAGCCGGTCCGCGAACAGCATGACCTGAACGCTGCCGGCGCTCGTGTAGTCGCGGTGGGCCACCGCGTTGACGATCGCTTCCGTCACGACCTCCTTCGGTATTTCGTAGGCCACCGGGACCTGCACGCTCTCCGCGCGGGTGCCCACCGATAGCGCGATCTTGCTCAGCACGAAGTCCACGGCGTGGTCCACCAGCTCGAACACGGTGCCCCGATACACCTGATGGGACGGAATCGGCTTGGCGACCCGCGTTCCGTGGAAGTGGGCGCACTTGACTTCCGACGAAATCAGGAACCGTTGCGGCTGCTTTCCGAACAGCAGCACCGCGGCATTCGTCGGCCGGCCCCGGTTCAGCAGATTCAGGTGTTCGAGCAGCCTCTCCGCCGGGGCATCCTCCGCCAGGGGAAACTGACGCGCCCGTCGTGCAGCGCCAATGAACCGCGTCATGCGATCGCGGTCGAGATCGTCGAACGCAGCATCCGTACACGGCGCCGCATCGAACGGTCCCCACCGCAGCAGCTCGCGGCCTTCGAGGTACTCCACGAGCGCCGCGTAGAGCCCCGCCACCAAGTCGGCCGTGGCGTCGAACCGTTTCCGTATCAGGCTGGTCTGTGCTCTCCCAATCAAGGCCTGCATCTTCGGATGTCGGACCTCGCCGTCCCCGCCCTTCACGAAGATCAGGCGATGCTTGCCGAGCGCGCCCGCGCGGTCGAACTCCCGCTCCGTCGGCGAGATGCCCTGCGTGTCCTCGGCTCCGTAGTCACGGCCGAACAGCCCGACGTAGAGATCACACCGCTCGACCTCATCGAGATAGAGCGCGTCGGGCCGCCGATCCGTCGCCGGGGCGTCCTCGAACAGGAACGCGTCGAAGAACCTCCGCATCAATGGATCGCCGCGCAGGTAGTCGCGCAACACCTGGCGCTCTTCCGCGAACTCGCGCTGCACGCTGCTCACGAAAACGCGGATGGGAGTCATGTTTCCGGGGGCGTCTCGGGCTCGACCAGCCATGCCCGGCCCGGGATGTTGGTTCGCATGGGTGCCGCAAGGTTACATGCGCTGGTCCATCATACACACCCGTCGACCTCGCGGTCCTCGCGCGGACCGGGCAGATTGGCCTGAGGCCGGACGGTCCGGTACAATGCCGGCAACGGTGTCGTGGCGCCGCGTTCCGTGACCTGACGCGGATGGATGCGAGGGCCGGGACGCCCCCGGGGGGACGGCCATGTTGCGACTCTCCAAGAAGGCCGAGTACGCGCTGATGGCGCTCAAGGACCTCGCCTCGCGTCCCGAGGCCGAGGCGGCGAGCGCGCGCGAGATCGCCGAGCGGTACGGCATTCCCATCGAGCTGATGGCGAAGGTGCTGCAGCGCCTGGTGCGGCAGGACCTGCTGGCCTCCCACCACGGGACGCGCGGCGGCTACCAGCTCTCCCGGTCGGCCCGCCTCATCTCGGTGGCCGACGTCATCGAGGCCATCGACGGTCCGGTGATGGTCACCGCCTGCACGAGCGCCGACGACGACTGCGAGCAGTACGCCACCTGCAACATCCGTGACCCCCTGTGGCGCATCAAGGACCAGATCGTCCACGCCCTGAACTCCTACAGCCTGCAGGCGCTGGCCGCCGACGAGCCGCCCCTCGTCCCGATATCGGTGGCGAGGCGACCGCCGGCCCGCGGGATGGCCCTGGTCCAGGACCGCTAGGGGCGTCTGCACCGTAGAGCGGTGCGGGCTCCCGGAGGGGCGGGCGCCGAGCGGAGTCGAATGCGGCGATTGGCGGGCCAGCCGCTCGTGCCGCAGGAACTCCCGCCAGCGAGGCTCCCAACGCAACGGTCAGGTTCCCGCCGAGATCGTCGGGTCGCGCGGACGGACGGGGGGTGCGGGCGCTCCGGGCCCCGCTGTGCGGCGGGCCGCGCGGCCGCGTTCCGCGCCGACGCCAGAGACCATGAACCTGCCCATCTACATGGACGGCCACTCGACGACCCGGGTCGACCCGCGGGTCGTCGACGCGATGCTGCCGTTCTTCGGCGAGCACTACGGCAACGCCGCGAGCCGGCATCACCGGTTCGGCTGGCAGGCGCGCGATGCGGTGGCGGCGGCGCGGGCGTCGGTGGCGAAGCTGATCGGCGCGTCGGCGCGCGAGCTCGTCTTCACGAGCGGCGCCACCGAGTCGAACAACCTGGCCCTGAAGGGCGTCGCCGAGGCGTCGAGGGACCGCGGGAACCACGTCGTTACGGTGGCGACCGAGCACCGGGCGGTCCTCGACCCCTGCGCGCGGCTCGAGCGGCAGGGGCTGCGGGTGTCGTACCTCCCGGTGCGGGCGGACGGCCTCGTGACGCCGGCCGCGCTCGAGGCGGCGCTGGCCCCCGAGACGGTGCTCGTGTCGGTCATGCTGGCCAACAACGAGATCGGGGTGGTGCAGCCCGTCGCCGACCTCGCGCGGGTCGTCCGCTCGCGCGGGGTGCCGCTGCACACGGACGCGGCGCAGGCGGCCGGCTTCGTGCCCGTCGACGTCGGGGCCGCGGGCGTCGACCTCCTGTCGCTGACCGCGCACAAGCTCTACGGCCCGAAGGGCGTGGGCGCCCTGTTCTTGCGACGCGGGGTGGCGGTGGCGCCGCTGATGGACGGCGGCGGGCACGAGGCGGGCCTCCGGTCCGGGACCCTGAACGTGCCCGCCATCGTGGGCTTCGGCCGCGCCGCCGACATCTGCCGGGAGGAGATGGCGGGCGAGGCGGTCCGTTTGCGGGGGCTGCGGGATCGGTTGTGGGAGAAGCTGCAGGGGGCGCTCGGCGGCGTGACGGTGAACGGGTCGATGGCGTCGCGGCTGCCCCACAACCTCAACGTCAGCGTCGAGGGCGTGAACGGCGAGCAGTTGCTGACGGGGCTGAGCGAGGTCGCGGTTTCCTCGGGGGCCGCGTGCAGCTCGGTCCGCCAGGAGTCGTCGCACGTGCTGCGGGCGCTGGGGGTCGACGACGCCCTCGCCCGGGCGTCGATCCGCTTCGGGCTCGGCCGCTTCAACACCGAGGCCGAGGTCGACCGCGTGGCCGGCGCCCTCTGCACCCTCGTCGAACGGCTGCGCGCCCCGGCGCCCGTCTTCGAGGTCGACGACGACGACCTGCCGGCGGAGTGGCGCTAGACCTTCCGTCCGGGGCGCCGCAGCACCTTCAGTCGCACGGCGGGCAGCTTCTTCAGACGCTGGCTCTGCGGATCGACCTCGATGCCGGCGGACTCCAGCGCGGTCACGCCGAGCAGCGGTTCGGCATCGGCGTCGCCGAAGATGATGAGGCCGGCGGTCACCTCTCCCATCAACTCGAGTTGCGCACCGGCGATGTCCATCGTGATCTCGGTACCGTCGGCCAGCTCGTAAACGCGCTGCGCGATCGGCTCGATGCCTATCGCTTCCAGGCGCGGTCTCGGCACGAGAGAGTCGATGGCGCCGGTGTCCACGAGGAACCGGCCCTCCCAACTGCGGGTCCTGTCGGCAGGGTTGCGGACGGTGACGTCGACATGTGTGACACCCATCGTGATATTCATGACTATACCGCGAATGCACCGGTCGGTGCCGCCGCCGTGATCCGCGGGCCGGTTCGTCGACACGGCCGACTTGTCGTCCCGCGTGCGTCCGAGTCGCGAGTACCGCGGGCACGCTCGCGGAGTGAGGTACACTGAAGGGCGCCATGATCGAGATCACCGAGGCGGCGGCGAAGCGGATTCACAGCGCGATGCGGCAGGAAGGTATCACCGACGGCGGCCTCCGCGTCGGCGTGAAGGCGGGCGGCTGCTCGGGTCTGAGCTACGTCTTCAAGTGGGAGCAGTCGCCCGGCCCCCGGGACGAGGTGTTCGAGAGCCCCGGCGGCGCGAAGATCTACGTCGATCCGAAGAGCTTCAAGTATCTCGACGGCACCGTGCTGGACTGCGACCCGAACATGCTCGGGCAGTCGCTGGTCCTGCGCAACCCCAACGCCAAGGCCGAGTGCGGCTGCGGTCTCTCGTTCGGCGTCTAGGAGCACCCGCCCCACGACCAGGCCTGATGGTGCAGCCCGACCAACGCGGCGAGACGGCTCTCACGCGCCCGTTGGTCGTGGTGTCCAACCGCGAGCCGTACATCCATTCACGCGCCGAGGACGGGAGCGTCACGTGGTCGCCGACCACCGGCGGGGTCTCGGTGGCCCTCGACGCCCTGATGCGCGAGCGCGGGGGGGTCTGGATTGCCCACGGGGCCGGCGACGCCGACCGGCTGGCCGTCGACGACGACGACCGGGTGCGGGTGCCCCCAGATGCGCCGGCCTACGATCTGCGGCGCATCTGGCTGACCGAGGCCGAGGAGCACCACTACTACGAGGGGTTCGCCAACGAGGGGCTGTGGCCGCTCTGCCACGTCGCCCACGTCAAGCCGGTGTTCCGGACCGAGGACTGGCGGATCTACCAGAGCGTGAACCGCCGCTTCGCCCACACCGTCCACGCCGAGCTGCCGGACGTCGCCGCCCCAATCTTCGTGCAGGACTACCACCTGACCCTGGTGCCGCGGTTCCTGCGGCAGCTCAGGCCGGGAGCGCGGGTCGCCCTGTTCTGGCACATCCCGTTCCCCCACCCCGACCAGTTGCGCATCTGCCCCTATCGCCGCGAGATCCTCGAGGGGCTGGCCGACTGCGACCTCCTCGCGTTCCAGCTCGAGCGCGACCGGCGCAACTTCCTGGCCGCGGCGCGGGCCGAGCTCGGCGCGCGAGGGGCCGGCAGCCGGCTCGAGGTCGGGGGCCGCACCATGGCGGTCTGTGCGGTGCCCATCGGCGTGGACTACGACCGCATCCAGGCGGTGACCCGGGCGCCGGCCTTCGAGGCCGAGCAGAACCGGCTGCGCCGCGAGCTGCGCATCGACACCGCGCTCGTCGGGGTGGGCGTCGACCGTCTCGACTACACCAAGGGGATACCCGAGCGCCTCAGCGCCCTCGACGCGCTGTTCACCCGGTGGCCGGGGCTCAACCGCCAGTTGACGTTCGTCCAGATCGCGGTGCCGTCCCGGTCGACGCTCGACAGCTACGCGGCGGTCGAGGCCGACATCGACCAGCGCGTGGCCGAGATCAACGCCAAGCATGCGCGGGCGGACGGCGTCGGCCCGATCCGCTATCGCAAGTCGGCCCTGCGCATGCGGCGGCTGACGGCGCTGTACCGGCTCGCCGACTTCTGCATCGTCAGCTCGCTGCACGACGGCATGAACCTGGTGGCGAAGGAGTTCGTGGCGGCCCGGGAGGACCTCGGCGGGGTGCTGGTGCTGAGCGAGCTCGCCGGGGCCGCCCAGGAGCTCACGGAAGCCGTCATCATCAATCCCTACGACGTCGAGGGGTTCGCCGACGGGCTCCAGCTTGCGCTCGACATGCAGCACGACGAGCGCGAGCGGCGCATGCGCGCCCTGCGGCGGGTGGTGGCGGGCCGCGACGTCTTCCGGTGGGCGACCGAGATTCTGGAACAGCTCGAGAACCTCGATCCCCGCTCGCTTCCCCCCGCCCCCGGCCGGCCGCCCGGCCGGCGCTGACCCCCCTCGGGTTCTGCGCCGTGGAACGGCACGGATTCCTGGCGGGTCGGGCGCCAAGCGACGCCCCGGTGGCGCGACGCTGCGGTCGCGTCGGGGGAATCCGCTGTCGCTAGGCTCCTGCGGCGACGATCGGCGGGCTACGCGTCGTCGTCTTCCGCTTCCGCGTATATCTGGGGGGCCCGCTTCACCACCACGGTCAGGCCGAAGAGCACGATGAGGGTGGACGCGGCGAGTCCGAGGCGGGCGCCCTGTCCCATGGTGGGAGCGAGGACCGGGGCCGCGCTTCCCCCTTCGACGATGGCGCGGGCCTGCGAGGTGACCCAGCCCTGCTGGCTGGCCGCCCGCTCCATCAGCCGCTCCGAGAGGAACAGGATGCCGAACGCGAGCAGCCCCACGAGGAGCAGCGGATGCCGCGAGTTCTTCTGCGTGACGATGCTCGCAATCGCCAGGCCGATCGCCATCGCGGCGAGCCCCAGCACCCAGATGCCGGCGAGGTCCGGCACCCCGCCGTAACGCTGCTCGCCGACCTCGATCCACGGCATGAACGCGCTCGCGCCGAGCAGCAGGCCGGCCCCGATGGGAAAGTAGTAGGCGCGCATCGGGTGCCGCACGACATCGCCTGGGGTCATGCCGGCCAGTGTAGCACCCGGCCGCGCCTGACGACGGCGCGTCGAGGCGCTCAGCGATCCGCGGTGAGGGACACGAGGCGGTCGAGGAGCCGCTCGACGGCGGCGGGGTCGGGCAGGCGGTGGGCCGCCGTCGACGGGGCCCGGCCGACGATGACGGTCACGCCGCGGTCGCCGACGGCCTCGAACGCGTGCTCGTCGGTGCGGTCGTCGCCCAGGTAGACCGTGCGCATGGGCGCCCCGAGGCGGCGGGCCGCGTCCCGTTCTATCCAGCGCACCGCGTTGCCCTTGTTCCAGGCGATGTCCGGGAGCAGCTCGAACACGCAGTGTCCGCGCTGAACCCGCGCGCGTCCCGCCTCGAGGGCGGGGGAGGCGAGCGCCCAGAAGGTCTCCTCCGCCCGCGCCCGGTCCTCGGCGGCGGCGGCGCGGACGTGCAGGGCCACCGACAGGTCCTTGTCCTCCAGGAAGACGCCGTCGAGGTGGCGGACGGCGGCCGCGAGCGATGCCCGCAGCTCCTGCAGCCGGCCGCGGTAGGCGGCGAGCTGGCCGACGGTGAACCCGCCGTCGGGTCCCAGGATCTCCATGCCGTGGAGGCCGGCGTAGTAGACCGGCCCGTCCAGGGCGGCGCGGTCCCGAATGTCGGCGGCCCGCCGCCCGCTGACGATGCCGATGCACACCCCCGGCCGGTGGGCGAGGGCGGACAGGGAGACCCGGCGCGACTCGGCGAGCTGCACCGACTCCGGGTCGTTCCGGAACTCGCACAAGGTGCCGTCGAAATCGCTCAGCAGGAGCATCCGGGGCGGGCCGCCCGCGAGGGCGGCCTCCGCGATGTCCGCCACCGACGAGAATGCGGTCGGGTCGCCCGCGCGGGAGTCCGCGGCCCGCCGATCAGCGCCGGGTGGTACGGGACGACCCGGGTCGGTCATCGGAACCGGTGCTGCGTGTCGCCGCCGGCGCCGGCTCGCACAAGTCGTCTTCGGCGTCCGGCGGCGCGCCCGGGAGAACGCGGATCACGTTCAGGAGATACAACCGGTAGACGCCGGGGTCGCGCCCCGGGTTTCCGCACATCTTCACGCGGTCGCCCACGCTGAGGGCGCCCGCCGTCCATCCCATGCGCCGCAGCCGGCTCGCGGCGCGCCACTCGACGGCCCAGGTGTGGAGGTCGCCGTCCTGGTCCGCCACGCGGAGGTGCACCATCGAGTGCGGGTTGCCGAACAACAAGGACGTCACGTCGCCTTCGAGAACGATGGTGCGTTCCCCGTCGTAGACCTCGGAGGTCGGGTGATGCGGGTTGCCGAACAGGAAGGGAGTCGCGTCGCCCTCGAGGACGATGGTGCGTTCCTGATCGTAGACCTCGAGGGTCGGGCGATGGGCGTGAGCCGGCAGGCTCGGCAGACTGGCGCCCGCGACGATCAGCACGGCCAGATAGCGCATCATCATTCCCCTCCCCTCGCCGCCCCGCGGGCCGGCGGTCGCGGCGACCGATCGCTATCATACTGCGGGACTCCTCGCGGTTCATTCCTGAAGTTTATCTGAACGGACGCCGGCGCGGCAGGCCCGCGCCGGGGGAACCGCGCGGACTGCTGTAGGCTTGGGTGGACGGGCGGCGGCGCCGCAAGGCGGCGACGTCCGAAGGCAGGAGAAGAGATGCCGCCGACCACCACGGGTTCGTTGGAGAGCGGGGCCGCCGAGGGGCCGCGGTCGGCGCCGGCCGGCCGCCTGCTCGTCGTCGAGGACGAGGAGAAGGTCGCCCGGGCCCTGCGCGAGGGCCTCGAAGGCGAGGGGTACGACGTGGTGGTCGAGACCACCGGCGAGGGCGCCTTCTTCCGCCTCGCGCGGGACCGGTTCGAGGTCGTCCTGCTCGACCTGATGCTGCCGGGGCGCGACGGCCTCGAGATTCTCTCGGCCCTGCGCAAGCAGGGGCTCGACACGCCGGTGGTGGTGCTGACGGCGCGGGACACCCTCGAGGACCGGGTCGTCGGGCTCGACGCGGGGGCCGACGACTACCTGGTGAAGCCGTTCGCGTTCGCCGAGCTGCTCGCCCGCCTTCGCGCGGTCGGCCGCCGCGGACGGGCGAGCGACGCGGAACGCCTGGCCGTCGACACGCTCGAGATCGACCGGGCGACCCGCCGGGTCACGCGCGACGGGCAGGCCATCGAGCTGACCGCAAAGGAGTTCGACCTGTTGCACTACCTGACCGGCAACGCCCGCCAGGTCGTCTCGCGCGACACGCTGGCGCGCGAGGTGTGGCGCGAGACGGCCCGCAGCACCACCCTCGACAACGTCATCGACGTCCACATCTCCCGGCTGCGCCGCAAGATCGACCTCGACCATCCGGTCAGGCTGATCCACACCGTCCGGGGGGTCGGCTTCATGCTGCGGGCAGGTGAGCCGTGAGCTGGCGCTGGGGTCCGCACACCTTGCGGGCGCGGCTGACGTTCTTGTACATGACGGTCATGGTGGCGGTGCTGGGGGTCTACGTCTCGGTGGTGCTGGCCCTGGTGGCCCGCAACCTGTCGGGCGCCCTCGACGCGCGCCTGCGCAGCGACTTCCGATGGGCGGCGGAGATGGCCGAGCAGGGCCCGGACGGCTCGCTGACCTGGTTCGAAGGGGAGCCGTGGACGGACAGCCCCTGGCTCCAGGTCTGGACCCCCGAAGGCGGCCTCATCTACCGGACGTCGGTCGCGTCGCGGCTGCCGGTGCCCGCGAGCGAAGCGCTCGTCGACGAGGCGGACGGCCGGATCCGCTCGCTGCCGGACGATCCGGCGCCGTTCCGGATCCTGAGCGACCGGGCCACCGTGGGCGGCCGGCCGGTGGTGATACAGGTCGGCCGTTCCGAGGCCTTCATGCGGCTCGAGGTGCGCGAGCTCGCGGTCCTCCTGCTGCTGGGGCTGCCCCTGACGGTGGCGGTGGCCGGCGCCGGCGGCTATGTCCTGGCGCGGGGGGCGCTGTCGCCGCTGCACCGCATGGCCGAGCGGGCCCGCGCCATCACCGCCGCCAACCTCGACGAGCGGCTGCCCGTCGACAGCCCGCGCGACGAGCTCGGCCGGCTCGCCACGGTGTTCAACGACACCCTCGGCCGGCTGGAGTCGTCGTTCAATCAGATGCGGCAGTTCACGTCCGACGTGTCGCACGAGCTGCGGACGCCGCTGACGGCCATCCGTAGCGTCGGAGAGGTCGGCCTGCGCGAGCACCGCGACGCCGGCGCCTACGAGCAGGTCATCCAGAGCATGCTCGAGGAGACCGACCGGTTGACGCGCCTCGTCGACCGGCTGCTGCTCCTGTCGCGCGCCGACCGCGGCGAGCTCGCGCTGGCCCACCGCCCGGTCGAGCTCGGCGTCCTCGCCGACGACGTGGCCGCGCATCTCGGGGTGCTGGCCGAGGAGAAGCGGCAGTCGATGACGGTCGAGCACGAGGCCCGGGCGCGATGTCTCGGCGACCAGATCGCGTTGCGGCAGGCGGTGATCAACCTCGTCGACAACGCGATTCGGTACACGCCGGCCGAGGGCGAGATCCGGCTCCGCGTGGCCGTCTCGTCCGGCGACGCGGTGCTCGAGGTGAGCGACACCGGGCCCGGCATTCCCGCCCGCGACCGGTCCCGGCTCTTCGAACGGTTCTACCGCGGCGCGCAGGGCGGGGCCTCCGGGGGGAGCGGCCTGGGGCTCTCCATCGCCAAGTGGGCGGTCGAGGCCAGCCACGGCCAGCTCGCCTACGAGCGCGTCGACGGCCGCGGCAGCCGGTTTCGAATCACCCTCCCGCTGGCGCCGGCGCCGCCGGTGGAGGAGCCGGCGTCGCGGGCCGCGGGTGTTGCGTGATCTCCTGGCGGCCGTTCGTCGTGGGCGCGGACTGTCGTCCGGGGGTCCGCGGTCACTCGGCGCGGGAGGTCGATCCCGGGCGATGCGGTTCGAGGCCGGGACAGGGCTCGTTTCGGCCTCCGCGGTCGGTTGCCTGGAGCGGGTGCTCCAGCGTACGATAGTCGCGTGTCGGACGCCGCCATCGCTCCACCGTCGCCCTCGCGTCTCGCGCGGACCGGGCTCCTCGACGTCGCCGAGAAGCTCGACGCCGGGGTGCGGCTGAGCCACGACGACGGCGTGAGGCTGTTCGCCTGCCCCGACCTGCTGGCCCTGGGGTGGCTCGCCAACCGCGAGCGCGAGCGGCGGCACGCGGGGCGGACGTACTTCAACCACAACATCCGCATCGAGGCGACCAACGTCTGCGTGGCGAGCTGCCTGTTCTGCGCCTTCGCGCGGCTGCAGCCCGGCGACGACGGCGCCTACACGCTGACCCTCGATCAAGTGTGGGACAAGCTGCGGTCCCGGCAGGACCAGGCCCTGACCGAGGTGCACGTGGTGAACGGCCTGCACCCGGACCTGCCGTTCGACTACTACCTGGAGCTGCTGCGGGGGTTCAAGCGCATCCGCCCCGACGTGCACCTGAAGTGCTTCACGGCGGTGGAGATCGCGTTCTTCGCCGACCTCTACGGCAGGACCGACGAGCAGGTGCTGCGCGAGCTGATGGCGGCGGGGCTCGACTCGCTGCCCGGCGGCGGGGCCGAGGTGTTCGCCGAGCGCGTCCGACGCAAGATCTGCCACGACAAGTGCGGCACCGAGCGGTACCTCGACATCCACCGCACCGCGCACCGGCTGGGCATGCGCTCGAACGTGACGATGCTCTACGGGCACATCGAGACCGACGACGAGCGGGTCGACCACATGCTGCGGGCCCGCGCCCTGCAGGACGAGACGGGCGGGTTCCAGGCGTTCATCCCGCTGGCGTTCCATCCCGACAACAACCAGATGCGGAAGCTGCCGGCCCCGACCGCGGCCGACACGTTGCGGGTGCACGCGGTGGCGCGGCTCGTGCTCGACAACGTGCCCCACATCAAGGCGTTCTGGATCGCGACGGGGGTCGAGACGGCGCAGACGGCCCTGTGGTTCGGGGTCGACGACCTCGACGGGACGGTGCAGGAGGAGCAGATCTACCACATGGCCGGCGCCCGGACGCCGGAGGCGATGACCACCGGCGACATCAGCCGGCTGATCCGCGTCGCGGGCCGCGACCCGGTCGAGCGCGACACGCTCTACAACGTCGTTTCGGCGTGATTCCGAGCGGGCCGGACTCCCGGCCTCCGCTCGGACACGGTCCTCTCTCAACCCCCTGAACCCGAAGGAGAAACTCCCGCATGGCGCACGAGCTTCCCGGTTTGCCCTATGGTTTCGACGCGCTGGCCCCGCACATCGACGAGCAGACGATGCGCATTCACCATGGCAAGCACCACGCGACCTACGTCGCCAAGCTGAACGGCGCCCTCGAGGGCCATCCCGACCTCCAGGGCCGGAGCGTGGAGGAGCTCGTCGGCGATCTCGACGCGGTGCCCGAGGGCATCCGCACCGCGGTGCGTAACAACGGCGGCGGGCACGCCAACCACACCCTGTTCTGGCAGGTCATGGCCCCCGGCGCGGGAGGCGCCCCCTCCGGGAACATCGGCGACGCCATCGCCGGCGCCTTCGGCAGCTTCGACGCCTTCAAGGAGAAGTTCGCGGCGGCCGCCGTGGGCCGCTTCGGCAGCGGCTGGGCGTGGCTCGTCAAGGACGGCGGCTCGGTCTCCATCGAGAGCACCCCGAACCAGGACACCCCGCTCATGAGCGGCCGCGTGCCCGTGCTGGGGCTCGACGTGTGGGAGCACGCCTACTACCTGAACTACCAGAACCGACGCCCCGACTACATCGCGGCGTGGTGGAACGTCGTGAGCTGGGACGAGGTCAACCGCCGGCTGGGCTAGGCGTCTGCGCCGCGCATGGCGCGGACTCCTGTAGGATGGGCCGGGCAGGCAGCGAAAACCGCGAGGGTGGCGCTGCCCGGTCCATCACCCGCCGCAGGTGCAGCCGGGCTCGCGGCCGGCCTCGGCTTCACCATGGTGCGCGGCGCGTCACGATGACCCTTTCCTTCGTCCTTTTTCTGTTCCTCGCCCACCTCGGGGTCGGCATCGTCTTCACCCTGGTCCTGGTGGGGAAGGAGGCCGGCGTCAAGTTCTTCCGGTTCAACGCCGGGTTCGCGGCGGTGCTGCTGCTCGTGGCCCTCGCCATGCGTCCCGAGGCGGTGCACCTGGGGACCGACGCCCAGGGCGTGGCGCTCGCGCTGCTCCTGACCGCGACGGGCGCGGTGCTCGTCTACTGGGCGACCGTCGGGCGCGCGCTGGCGCGGTTGCGGCCGCTGTGGGTGTGGACGGCGGTGCTCTCGGGCGGCGCGGCCCTCGTGGTGCAGGGGCTGGCCGCGGCGGGCGACGGGGGGCTGCCGGCGGTCCTGACCGCGGCGAGCTTCCTGACCTCGGCCGCCCTGCTTGGGGGCACGTCCACGGCGATGATCCTCGGGCACTGGTACCTGGTGCTGCCGTCGATGGACGTGTCGCTGCTGCAGTCGGTGGTGCGGTTCCACATCGGCTCGACGGCGGTGCGCATCGTCGTCGTGGCCGCCGCGGTGTGGTGGGGGATCGCCCTGGCCGAGCTGCCGGGGGTTCCGTTCGACCGCTACATCCTCTCGATCGACGGCGTCTTCTTCTGGCAGCGGGTGCTCTTCGGCCTGCTGGGGCCGGTGGTGCTGGCGTACCTGACGTGGGAGACCGCCAAGATCCGGTCCACGCAGTCGGCCACGGGCATCCTCTACGTCGACTTCTTCACCGTCATCGTCGGCGAGGTGCTGGCGAAGTACCTGCTCGTGGCCACTTCGGTGCCGGTCTGATTCATCATGGAAGTCACCGTGCGTCGCGGGAGCGGGTTCGGCGACGACCGTCCGATCATCGAACCCGTCTGATTCGCCATGGAAGTCACCGTTCGCTGCCACCAGTGCGACAGCGCCCTCCCGCTGAGGCCTGACGCCGACTCGGCGCAAATCGACTGCGGCCGGTGCGGCCAGGCCTTCCTGCTGTCGTTCTCCGACGACGTTCGCGCGGACCGGCGGGTGGACCGGTGTCCGGTCTGCCAGGGGGGCGACTTCTACCTGCGGAAGGACTTCGACCCCAAGCTCGGGGTGACCATCGTGGTCATCGGGGCCCTGATCAGCGCCGGCTTCTACTGGTTCGGCCTCGACCTCGTCGCCTACGGCATCCTCGCCGCCGCCACCCTCATCGACCTCGCGATCTACCGCCGGCTGAGCGACCTCACCGTCTGCTACCGCTGCCACGCCGAGTTCCGCGGCGGTTACGAGCGCACCGCGGGGGCCTTCGACCTGCACACGGCCGACCTGCTCGAGCCGGAGTACGAGCGGAAGGTCGGCAAGCGGTAGCTGGGCGACCTGCGGTCGCCTTGGGAGTCTCGCCGGCGCGAGACTCCTGCGCGGCAGGCTCCTGGCGTGAACCCGGCCGTGGTGTTGGGGAGTCAGCGGGCGCGAAACCACCGCGCGAGCGCACTGCCTCTAGTGGTAGATCCGCGCTGCGACGACAACGGGGCGGCAGTCTTCGATGGTGCCGGAGGGCGGGAACGCACATTCGAGGGCATGGCCGAAACCCACGCCGGTGGTCACCTGGGTGGGATCGATGATGACCGTCTCGACGTCCGGCGGCGGATCGATGATCACGCCGCCCTGCGTCTGTACATGGGTCGGCGTCAGGAGGGTGGTCCCCAGCGCCGTTGCGACCGCCACGGCCAGGACCGAACGCCGTCTCCAAGTCCGGTTCGTCCGATCTTCGGCCATCATCGGCCCAGTATGCCACAGGCGCCGCCCGGCCTGGAACGCCGTCGATCTGGCAGGTGCGACCGGTCGGCGTCGCGCATCGGATGACGTCGGCCGCTCGTGGCGGTGGACGAAACGGGAACGGACGGTGTACCGTGGGCCGGTCGCGGCTGCGCGACCAGAGACACTCGGCGGAACGAACCAGTCCAGGAGGAGAACAGTGATTCGAACAGTTGTGCTCGCCGTCGTCATCGGTTTCGGTGTCAGTGGCCTGGCCGCCGCCCAGGGCCCGCCGGACGCGTGCGGTCCGAAGGGCGACCTGTCGGCCGACCTGTCGAACAACGTGGCGGCCGACTCGCGCTGCTTCGAGGTCCGCATGTACACCGCCCGCCCGCAGGCCGACGACGGCAGCGGCGGCATCGACGAGCTGCACCAGCGGTTCCGCGACGGTGAGGTCGCCATCTTCGAGAAGCACGGGGCCGAGGTGGTCGCGGTCTGGCAGCGGCTCGACAACCCCAACACCCTGGTCTGGATGCTCGCCTACCGCGACCGCGCGCACCGGGACGAGGTGTGGGCCGCGTTCCGCGAGGACCCGGACTGGGACGAGCTGATCGGGAAGTACCCCGCCCCGCTCGAGGGCATCGAGGTCTTCTGGATGAGCGCCAGCGACTTCTCGGCGCTCAAGTAGCCGGGGGTCGAACCTGCCGGGGGGCGGCCCATCAGGTGGGCTGCCCCCCCATCGGTCGTGTCGTGGGTCTCCGGCGCGAGCCGGCGGTGACCGCCCCCGAGCGCCGACTCGTCGCGTCTTCGCGTCGGCGCCCTGCCCGCGCCGGCCCCCTGCCCGCGCTGACGCCCTCGGCGGTCTCGGCGCAACGCACGGTATCCCGAGCGCTCAGTCCAGTACCGTCAACGCCACGTCCACCCGGATGCTCTCACCGGTGACGCGGTCCGCCGCCGCGGTGTACTGGCGCGACTGCCCGTCCCGCAGCACCAGCGTGTTGCTCGACTCGAACGAGCGGAAGACCGGCACGCCGGGCGCCCTGAACGCCTCCATCGCCGTCGCGTCCTCCCCGTAGACCGACGACTCCTCGATGATGACGGTGACCTCGTAGCTGTCGTCGTCCCGGCTTCTCGCGAAGCTGTCGATCTGCGTCCCCACCGAACGATAGCTGAACGGCCCGACCATGCCCGTCACGGGTTCCCCGTCCGGGCCCGCCGGCGGCGCCATGGTCAGCACCGGAACCTCCGCACCCATGCGCAGGCTGCTTCGGCCTCGACCGGAGAGATCGGACGTCAATGACAGCACGTAGGGCAGGCTGCTGATCAACTCGTCTCCCTGGTAACGCGAGATGGTGACCTCCACGCTGAGGTCCACTACCTCTTCTTCGCCCCATGGCGCTCCGGGCGGCGGAGGCGGCGGAATCGGCGGCACGGGTGGCTGAACGATCTGCTGCCGGGGGGGCCGCGGTGGCGGCGGAGGAGGCGGCGGCTGTACGAGCTGCTGCTCTGCAGGTTGGGGCTGCAGGTGCGGCTGCTCCAGGGCAAGAGCCCCCGAAACCAGGGTTGCGGCCAGGGCGGCGGCGAGCGCGATTCTTCGTGTCATCGGTCTGCTCCCGTGTCGAGAAGGGCCACGTTCGAAGCCAGGGTTGCGGCCAGGGCGGCGGCGAGCGTGATTTTTCGTGTCATTGGTCCGCTCCCGTGTCGAGAAGGGCCACGTTCAACGGCTCGATGGTGATGGGCGGCTCGATGTCGACCGGCGGAATGACGACCTCGGCCCGCGGCTCGATGGCGATGAGCGGAATGACGACCTCGGCCGGCGGCTCGCCGCCAGCCGTGGGCGTCCGCGCTTCCGCCGCCGCGGACACGAAGACCTGTCGGTCACGGGCCTGGGCGAGGAGCCGCCGGAGCGCGGCCGTCTCGCTCGCCGAGAACACGACCCGGGTGAACCGTGGGGGGCCGGGGGGCCTTGCCGCCGGCGCCGGGCGGCTGGGGACGTCGCGGGGCCCCATCGCCGCCGCGCGGGCTGCCGCCGGTCCGGTTGCGGTGTCCGGCTCGGCGGTTGCCGGGGGCGAGAGATCGGAGACGGGTCGGTCCGTCTCGCGCCGCACCGCCGCGGCGGACGACGGCGGCGCGACGTCGCCGGTCTCGGCGACCACGCCGGACGGCTCGGCGCCCGTATCCGCCGGGGGCTCCAGCAGTGACACCGCGACCACGAGCACCACAGCCGCGGTGGCCGCCGCGGTCCCGAACGCCATCCAGAGTCGGCCGTCCCGCCACGCGTTCGGCGCCGGCTCGGCCGCGACTCGCGCCCGCACCCGCGCCTCGAACGACGGCGACGGGTCGACGGCGAGCAGTTGTCGGACTTCCCGGTCCAACGGGTCGTCGTCCCCGCGCTGAGTCGGCGCGCGTCCACGTCGTTCGTCGGTCACGCCAGCACCTCCTTCAGACGGCGCCGCGCCTCGAATCGGCGGGTGTCGACGTCGTTCGTCGGTCACGCCAGCATCTCCTTCAGACGGCGCCGCGCCTCGAAGAGGCGTGACTTGACGGTCCCCGCCGGCACGCCAAGCAGCGCCGCCACCTCGTCCATCCCGTGCCCCTCGATGTTGGCGAGCACCACGACCATCCGCAGCTTCGGGGGCAGGGCGTCGATGGCCCGCCACAGCTCCTGCGCCCGGAGCCGCTCGACCGGTCCCGGCGGGGCCGGCGCGGCAGCCGGCGCGGCGTCCGCCCAGGTGGTGTCACGCGTCAGGCGGCGCCGTTCGCCGCGCTGCCGGTCGAGGGCCAGCCGCCACGTCATGCGCACGAGCCACGCGCGGAACCGGGTGCGGTCGCGGAGCTGCCGGAAGCGGCGGTACGCCCGCGTGAACGCCTCCTGGGCGATGTCCTCGGCGTCCTCGCGTTGCCGGAGGACGCTGTACGCCACCCGGAACGCGAGGGTCGACGACTCGACGAGACGGGTCTCGAACTCGCGCGCCAGCTCGTCCTGTTCCACCTCGGTGCCGTCCGTCAGCGTGGCTGCGGTCGTGTTCATTCCGCTCTCATCAAGCAAGACGCCGCCGGTCGCAAACCGGTTCGTCGGCCCGCGCGCCGCTTCCACTATGATTCATCGGGTGAGAACGGACGACTCGGCTGGCGGCACTCGAGAGACGGTCGAGTACAGT
Source organism: Vicinamibacterales bacterium (assembly GCA_965204675.1). Classification (GTDB taxonomy): domain Bacteria; phylum Acidobacteriota; class Vicinamibacteria; order Vicinamibacterales; family UBA8438; genus JAJEEA01. The sequence continues at coordinate 245,380 of OZ242003.1, read as the reverse complement.
CGGCCTCGGCCCAGCGGCGAGAGCGTCTGACGACCGTCCGCGGTGGCATGGGCGGGCAGCAGGGAAGGACGGGTGAGATCATGCGGACGCGGGCGACCCTGGCGCTTTCCGGTCTGGCCCTCGCAGCGATTGCCGGCGCGCAGCCGCCCGAGCACACGCTGCGTTTCATCTGGGACGAGGCGCCCTTTCCGCGTGCCCACGCCTCGACCATCGTCGAGGCGCCCGACGGGTCGCTCGTCGCGGCCTGGTTCGGCGGCTCGGGCGAGGGGCGCCCCGATGTCGGCGTGTGGTCCTCACGCAGGCCCAAGGGCGGCGAGTGGTCGCCCCCGCGCCAGCTCTACAAGGAGCCCGACCAGCCGGCGTGGAACCCCGTGCTCTTCCGCGGCGAGGGCGACACCATCCACCTCTACTTCAAGGTCGGCCCGAGCCCCCGGTCGTGGAGCGGAGCGCACATGACCTCCCTCACCTCCGGCGAAGAGTGGTCCGACCCGGTGTGGCTGCCGGCCGGCATGCTGGGGCCGGTGCGGGCCAAGCCGATCCGGCTCGCCAACGGCGACATCCTCGCGGGCACGTCGCTCGAGAGCTACCGGACGTGGTCGTCGTGGATGGAGATCAGCCGCGACGGCGGCGAGTCGTGGAGCAAGCACGGCCCGATCCTGTTCGGCGACCCGGAGCGCGACCGCCGCGGGACCATCCAGCCGACCCTGCTCGAGGTCGCGCCGGGCGTGGTCCGCGCGTTCTTCCGGACGAACCGCATGGGGAAGGTCGCGACGTCGCTCTCGCGGGACGGCGGCCGCACCTGGGAGCCGCTGCGGCTCACCGACCTCGATCATCCCGGCGCCGGCATCGACGCCCTCCGGCTCGACGACGGGCGCTCGATCCTGATCTACAACCCCTCGACCACCCGGCGCACCCCGCTATCGCTCGCCGTGTCGTTCGACGACGGGGTGACGTGGCGCGACTTCCTCGTCGTCGAGGCCCTCGCCGAGGGCGAGCGCGGCGAGCTCTCGTACCCGGCGATGATCCAGGACGCGGACGGGGACCTGCAGATCACCTACACGTGGAACCGCCGCCGCATCCGCCACGCGACGGTGCCGTTCGAGCTGGTACCGAGGGAGCCCTGAAGCGGGAGCCCGCCGCGGCGTCAGCAACCAACGACCCGTACGTGGCCCTGGTGCCGTACTCCAGGATCTCGCGCCGCTCATGCGGGCCGCAGGCGGACGAGGTGCTCCCACGCGGTTCGCGGTGACCACACCGTCACGGGTCCACGACAACGGGGCGGATAGTGCCTGACGTTTCCGGTGACGAGGGTGCGTGCGGAGGTACGGACGGCGACCTCGAGGAACATGACGTCGTCCTCGTCGGGAGGCAGGCGGTGCGCCCATGGCAGCGCGACCACGTGCTCCTGAAACTGGAGGATGGCGAGGAATGCTTCGCGCCGGATTCGCTCGATGCCGAACCTGGGACGGGCCAGCACGTCTCGGTACTCCGCCTCGATGCGGTCGTCGGTCGCCAGCTTCAGCCCTCGGGCCAGCAGCGCGTCGAGGAGCCGCCCCGGCGGCCCGAAGGGCGACAGAAAGCCGGAGACCAGGACGTTGGTGTCTACTACCCAGACGGGCGGATCATCCACGCCGGACTCTCTTGCGCGCCTGCCTCGCCGCGTTGATCTCCCGCTCGACGTCGGCCTGCGTCAGGTCGGCGGCGCCGGTCTCGGCGGCGCGCATCCGAATCTCGCGAACCGCCTTGCGGGCGCGCGCGAACACGATCTCCTGAACGTCCTCGATGAACGTGGCGTCGCTGGTCGGCACCATGATGCTCCGCGGAACCCCGTCCTTGGTGACCACCAGGGCGCCCTCCCGTTCGAGCGCCGCCCACACCCGCCCGGGGCTCGCCGCCAACGTCCGTGAAGCGATCGTCTTCATGTGCTACGTTTATTCGAGAAATCGTTGTGCGTCAACCCACTCAGATGCCCAGGGCGAAACCCACCGCAACGCGCATCATGCCGAGATGACGATCGGCGTCGTCCCTCATGAACACCCGCTCCGTCCCTTCGAGCGACGGGATGGCGACCCGCCGGTAGTCCGCCGCGACGCGGAGCGCGAGTCGATCGGTGAGGTGGAAGTCCACTCCCGCGCCGGCGGCCAGGGCCCATCCCGAGGAGAAGGCGTCGAGGCAGCCCGTGTACACGCCGTCGTGGAGCTCCCTCGCCGTCCCGGCGAACGACGCGCGGCCGGCGAGGACCCGGACGAACCGCGTGCTGCGCCGGACGCGGGGCAGCCGGTACTGCACGCCGCCCATGAAGGTGTGGAACCCCGCCCGGATGTCGGGACACGCCGCCGCCCCGGCTCCCGCCGGCGTCTCGAGGCGGCCGTCCGCCCACCATCCCCTCCCCATCTCGCCGACGACGGCCAGAGAACGGCTGAGGTGCACGCCCGCGGACAGGAACGTCGCCGCCTCCGGCTGGGCCGTCGGCTGCTGCCAGAACGACGCGGCGCCGAGGGCGAGGTGGAGGCCCCCGCTGTCGAAGTACGTCGCCGGCGGTGGTTGATCGCTCTGGGCCCTTCGCTCCAGGCGCCCGCCCGGTGCTTCGACCGGGGCGCGACCGGGACGCGGCGATCGCCCGCTTGACAGCTCCTCCCTGTCGGCCGGCAACAACTGCGCGACGGTCTCGGATCCGCCCACGACCCCCTTCCGCCCGTCGGCCGGTAACGACTGCGCGACGGTCTCGGATCCGCCCAGAACCCCTGTCACCGCCGCCAGGGCGGTGGCGCGCCGAACGATGTGGCCAATCTGCATCCTGCTCCTCCTTCACCAGTCGGAAGCACGCCTGACGATCCGCGGCGCTCCTGAGTGATGAGAGTCGTGCAACGAGGATGCCAAAGTGCGGGAGTCCGAACCCGCCGCCGCCCGCGGCCGTGCTTGCACGGTCGACCGAGGGAATCCGGGCAAGGGTAGTGACCGGACGCACGACGCTCGGCGCCAGCGAGGGCTACAGCAGTTGTACGTGTCATGCACATGGGGGGTGACATGAAATGTTCTGTCCAGCCGGCGAGCGCAGTGTGCCCACCGTCTGCTCTTCGTCCGATCCTGTCGTCGGCCCGAAGGTGACGCTCATGCTGACGCGGTGCCATTGCGGGCGGCCGTCTTCTCTTCGGCCGACCTGTCGTCGGCCCGAGAGACTGCGGCGCCGGCACCGGCGTGCACATCCGCCGGCTGGCATCATCCATGCATCTTTGGGGTCGCTGGCGACGATCCGCCAGGCCCGGCTCGACGCCGGGTTCGGGCCGCCCCGCCGTCGTCGGCGGCTCTCTGCTCGTGAGGCCACCTCGGCGGCCGCCAGACGGAAGGTGAGCATGTTCCCTTCGAGCCCCTCGCGATTCGGCCGCATCGGGTTGCCGGTCCTGTTCTGCCTCGCGTACGTCGTCGAGGGCGGCGCCCAGCCGTCCAGCACGCAAGGATGGGTGGCGGGTGTGCATTCCGGCGCGGCGGCCGTCTCGTTCGGGGGCGATCCGAGCGACGGCGCGGCGCTCGTGGGCGCCCGGATCGGTCATGGCCTCAACCCCGTCGTCGCCCCGTACGTGGGCGTGGCCTACGCGGCCATCGAGAGCCGCGGGCTCGAGGCGTTCGACAGTGTGACCTTCGGCTACGTCGACCTCGGCGTGCGGCTGCACCTGGCCCATGGCCCCCGCCGGTGGGTCCCCTACGTCGACCTCGCCCTGACGTTCTGGCCGGTGACCGACGTGATCGAGAAGGACGAACGGGCTGCCGACTTCAGGGGCATGCCGATCCTCGGCGTCGGCGCCGGACTCCTCATCTACCTGTCAGAGGCGCGGGCCCTCGACGTGAACGTCAAGTGGGGCCGGGGTACGTTCGAGGACGTTCCCGTGGGCGACTTCCCGGCGCACGGGCCGCGCGGCCGGCCGACCGCCCCGCTCGCCCTCGACGCGGCGTCGGTCCGTCTCGCCATCGGCATCTCGTGGTGGTGGTAGCCGGGGCCGGGCGGCCCGAAGGGTGACAGAGAAGGCCGGAAACCAGGACGTTGGGGTCCACCACCCGGACGGGCGGGTCATCCACGCCGGACCCTCTGCCGGCGCGCCTGCCTCGCCGAGCGTCTACGCGCGCTTCTCCTGCTGCCGGAGCCCCCATCCCGCAACGCGAAGCGCCTTCTCGTCCTGCTCGGTCGCGAGCACCTTGCGCAGGAGCCGCGCGACGCGGCGCGCCGGCGGCTGGAGGAGGAGGGTGAGGACGGCGACGCGGCGGACCCGCACCGACGGGTCGTGCAGGGCGCTGTGGGCGAGATGGGGCACGGGGTCGACGGGGTCCCGGTCGTCCTTGCGCAGCATGCGGCCGAGGCCGAGCGAGAGGACGGCCATCTTGCGCACCTTCTTCCTGGGGTCGCGGGTCAGGAGCGCGAGCCGGCGCAGCGACTCGACGTCGTCGGTGTAGCCGAGCACCGCCGCGCACCCGCGGCGGATGCGCCAGTCGGAGTGGCTCATCGCCGCGTGGACGGCGGGGAGCGCGTCGACGCCGCTGCGCGCCAGCGCCAGGACATGCGTGTAGAAGTCCGTCCCGTTCAGCCTGCCGGCGAGCTCTTCATAGCGGGTGCTCATGGCGGGTGGCCGTCAGTCGGGAAGTCCGCGGTGCGGGCAACGGTGTCGGCGCGGCCTCCTGCGCAAAGCGTCCATGACTGCCAGACGTCTTCCGGCGCTCGAAGAGCACTCCGGAGTCCCCCGTGACAGGCATGGACGAGGCCATCGTATCGCAACGCGATCCGCCCGACAACGCGACCGCGGAAGTTCCGCCGCAGAACGGTGCACACTTCCCGGCAGGGTTGGATGGGCAAGCGAATCACAACTGCAGGAGGGCATGCCGGGGTGGTCGCGCCGCCAAGTCGCCTCGTCAGTCGAAGCCGAGAGCGAACAGAAGCGCCGCGCGGACCTTCGCCAGCACCGCCGGAGAAACGGAGCCGACGAAGCGGCGAAGGCCGGCCTTGGGGACGGTGATGACGTGGTGCAGGTTGATGGCGGACGTGGTCTTCAGACCGCTCTCGACCCCCACCACCGTCTCGGAGGCGACGCCGCGGACGGTGCGGGTGAGCGGGGCGACGGTGACGCTGTTCAGCACCGGGATCATGTCGGAACGGGTCAGCAGCAGCACCGGGCGTTGCTTGTCCGGCGGCGCGAACCTGAACATCCAGATCTCGCCGCGCCTCACCAGTCGTCCCCGTCCTCGGGGGCGGGCGGCTCGACCGCCTGAGCCGCGATCAGACCCTCGAACTCGTCCGGACCGACCGGATGGGCCTCGTAGCCGGCCCGGTCTTCGGCGACCTGCCGGCACCGGCGTTGAGCGTTCAGCCAGTCCTGCAGCGCCTGGCGGAACAGCTCGGAACGCGTCTTGCCGGCGGTCCTTGCCGCACGGTCCACGTGGCCCAGCAACGGTTCGTCTATGGTAATTGATATTGTCTTCATGTGGCTGCGACTATTGTAGTCGGCCGCACTCCCGGTGGCAAGCAGGCCGGGGTTCACCCCGTGTTCCGGGGCTCTCGGTGCGGCCGCCGCCGGTCAGTCGCTCACCAGGGCGAACTTCTGGTTCCGGCGCCCGCCGATCGTCTCGGCCGCGTAGAGGTTGCCGTCGGAGTCGGTGACGACGGTGTGGGGGAAGGTGAACTCGCCGGCCATGTGCCCCGACCCGCCGATGCTGCCGACGATGTCGCCGCTCTCGCGCTCGAGAATCCAGATGCGGTTGCTGCCGAGGTCGACGACGAACATGAAGCGCTGCTCGGGGTCGCGGGACAGCTCGATGTCGGTGGCCCGCAGGGTCGCCTCGCCGTACTCCGCGGGGTCGATGCGGACGATGCGCTGCAGGTTGCCCTCGCGGTCGAACACCTGGATGCGGTTCTGGCCCCGGTCGCAGGCGTAGACGAGGCCGTCGTTGCCGAGCACCACGCAGTGGGGGTGCCCGCCGCCCCCCTCGACGAACTGCCCGTCGCCGCTGCCGGCCGAGCCCCACTGCCGCAGGTAGTTGCCGTCGCGGTCGAAGACGACGATGCGGTGGTTGCCGTAGCCGTCGGCGATGTACACCGAGCCGGTCTCGCCGGTCACCGGGTCGGGGTTGGGGTCGACGGCGACGTCCGCCGGCGCGTTCAGCAGGGTGCGGCTGCTGTTGTTGCCGGGCTCGCCGCAGGTGGGATGCGGCGAGTCGGCGTTCAGGGTCGGCGGGCCGTCGCAGAGCCCCTTGGTGCCGATCTGCATCAGCATCTCCGACCCGTCGTGGGTCCACTTCTGGACCACCCCGTCCGAGTTGCCCGCGATCCAGATGTTGTCCATCTCGTCGGTCGCGCAGCCGTGGATGCCGTGGGGCAGCACCGCCGCCGCCCCCGCCTCGGTGAGGGTCGGGTCGCCCCAGCTCGCGGCCACGTCGCCGTCGGTGTCGTACAGGATGACCGGCGGCGAGGGGACCGACTGCGAGCCCTCCTGCGGCAGCAGGCCGCCCGGCAGGAAGCCCCGGTTGACGGTGATGACGTGGTCGTGCGAGTCGATGCAGCTCGCCCCCACCATGCCCGTCACCCACTGGCGGGCGAGCCCGTCGGCGTCGGTCATCGTGGGCAGCGGCTTCGGCCAGAAGGGATCGACGCGGTACTCGGGGGCGGTTGCCCGGGTCTGCGTTTGCGCCTCTGGAATGGCCAACCAGCATGCACCGGCCGCGAGGGCTGCGAGCAGCGCGATGGCCGACAGGCGCCGGACGAAGGGAATGTCGCCGCGTCGTCTTCGAGTCATGGCTGTCCTGATTCCATTTGGGCGCGGCCGCCGCGACGGGATCGCGTTCCACGGTCACGCCTAACGTGGAAGTCCGTCCGAAACGGAGTCCACCGTCGCAGACCGGCCCGCATCCACCGCCGGTCGCTTCAGTATAGACGGGGCCCCGTGGCGAGGCGGAGCGAGGCGGTTACCGCTCATCGCGCGGCTTCTCCATCGAGGCGGAACGTGACCCGCACGAACCGATTGCGTTCATCCTGCACCAGCTCCGGCTCCGTGCCGTTGAACGCACGCATCGCCCGGCGCATGATCAGCCAGCCCCGGCCGCGCCTTTCCATGAAGCCCATTCCGGCCATGAAGTGCCCCATGGAGTCGTTCCTGGCGCGCGGGTTGGCGCCGGCCCGCACCTGGGCCACCGTCATGTGGTTGGGGAGCGCGCCGGGACTGGTCACGTCGACCCGGGCGGCGAACACCTCGAGAAAGCTCGTCGACCCCATGATCGCGTAGTCGCGGTGTATCACGGCGTTCACCAGCGCTTCCCGAATCGCCGGCCTGGGCAGCAGATGCCGGTCCTCCCGGACGAGATTCCGGTACGACTCGAACCGGCCGAGACCCAGAAACCACCCGAGCGCCCTGTCGACCTGCTCGTCGAGGCGCCCCGCCCCCTCGGCGACCTGCAGGACCTCGGAGGCGCGGTCGTCGCCCGCGTAGGCGACGCATTCGATGCGGAAGTTCCGGGTCTGCGGGTAGCGCTGCGGGGTCTTTCCGAACGCCAGGACTCCGTACAGGGTGGCCCGGGCCTCGCCGCCGATGTCGACGAGCACGCTGCGGTTGCGGAGATCGTGCTCGGGGTCCGGCTGCGGTTCCTCGTCGGTGTCGAACCCGAGGCGTTCCAGGTAGGCGTGAAACGCCTCGACGTCGATGTGCTCCATCGCGGCGTCCTGAATCGCCCGCTCCTCGGTGAGGATGTACCCGAAGGTGTTGTAGAGCTCCTGCAGCTCGGTGGGCGACGGCTCGACGCTGCTGCGTTCGCGGCGAATCCAGACGCGGCCGTCGTACCGCAGGGGCTCGAACCCGCGCTGACGCGGAACCTCCACCCAGTGCACGCGTCCCTGCGGATCGCGGTGGCGTCCGGTCCGCGCAGAGACCGGCGAGCTGCATCCGGTGTGCAGGAACGCAGTCAGACGCTCTTCGACCTTCTCTGCATCCTCCTTCACGCCCACGATCTCGCGTGCGTCGGCGACCCCCAGAACGATGACTCCGCCCTCGGTGTTCGCAAAGGCGCACATCGCCTTGCCGACGGCCGACAGATCGCCGAGGCCGCGCTTGAACTCCGTGTGCCGGCTCTCGCCGCCTTCGATGCGGCGCAGGATGTCCAGCCACTCCACGGTCGGAATCCCCCCTCGCCGGTCAGAACCCGTACTTCAGCCGGCGCAGACGGAACGCGTCGTCTCCGCCGTCGACGGTGCGCACGATCGCGTCTCGCACGGCGGGGTCCTCGATGGCCCCGGCTTCGGCCACCCGCCCGCTGTTGGCGGTGGCCGCGAGCTGAACGACCTGATCCGCGTCGCCGTTCACGACGATGTTCGCGTTGTGGGTGGCGACGATGATCTGCCGGCGACCCTTGAGTCGCTTCAGCGCCGGCAACACCGTGTCGAACAGGAACCGGTTGTCCAGCTCGTCCTCCGGCTGATCGATCACCAGAGGGCGGTCGTCGTTGGCCTTCAGCAACAGGGACAGAAGAACGCTGACCCGCTGGCCGCCGGACAGATCATCGAGTCGCCGCCGGGTGCCGTCGTCCACGGTGAGCTCGAGCACGTAGCGGTCGCCGCTGCGGATGGCCGCCAGCTGCCTGCGCTTCGACCGGCTCAGCGTATCGCGAAAGGTCTTCTGCACGGCATCGCTCATGCCGACATCCGCCAACCGGTCCTTCTCCAATGCGGCCATCAAAACGTGGGGCGCAGGTCTCTTGCTCTCTGCCAGATCGTTCCACCAACGCGTGATGCCGCGCTGATTCAAGCCCTTGAGAAAACGTCCCAGCGGTTCCCGATCGCCATGATCGATCCTGCGAGCCGATATTCGCCCCCGAGAGTCAGCCTCGACCACGGCCATCACGCGATCGAATGCACGTCGTTGTTCCTCGATCAGCAGCCCGCGCTCGGCCAGCAGTTCTGCGAACATGCCCTCCGCGTGATCGCATCGGTCGCGTGTCGACGCGAGATTCGCTTCGTAGCTCGCCAGGAGGGAGACTTGGCTGCTCAGCGACTGAAACTCCCTGATCCTCGCGCCCTCGACTCCACGGTCAGCCAGCTTGCGCTCGACATCCACGCGAACGGCTCTCTCGTGGTTCTGCAAGGCGGTGACGATGGAACGGATCGAGTCGTTCATTTCCGACAAGTCGTCCTTCACGGACTGAAGGCCGAGGCGAATCCGGTTCCAGGGCCTGCGAATCGGCTCGGCGCCGTCGGAAACGCCGGCGGCGCGCAACACGGCTTCCGGGAGTTCGTCCGCGTCGGGCGTCTCCAGGGAAGCCGCGGACTGGAGCACGCTGCCCAGTCGGGTGGCCAGATCGGTCCCCGCACGTTCCGTGTCCTGCCAGTTCCGAGAGTCCCGCGACGCCCGGTGGAGGTCCGAGATGCCGGCATCCGAGAAGGCGGCCAGTTCGGTGGCGGCGCGTCGGCAGCGCTCGACTGCCTGATCCGCCTCGGCAAGGTCGTCATCCAGCTTGGTGAGACGTCCGACGATGGCTGCCAACTCCCGGTCCACGTCGGCCACTCGTTCCTGTCGTGCAAAGATCCCGTCCGTCTCCGTCGCCGCCAGGCGGGCAAGGATGTCGTGGACGGCGTCCGGATCCTGGGCGAGCCGCTGCAACTCGTTCTGCGCGTAGAACACGGCTGGCCAGCGCTCGTGGGGGGGCGCCGTTCGATCTCGCCCGGGGCACTCGAGCGTGATTTCCGGGGAGCCACCGAGAAACCTGTCACGCCCGCGCGCCGTGACCTGTGCCCTGATGCCCTCGTCCTGCGGCAAGGGTGCCTCCACGTGCACGCGGAGGCCGTCGAGCAGGGTGCTCTTGCCGGTCATGCTGCCGCCGATGATGCACGTGAGGTCGGGGCTGAGCTCGAAGCGGCTGCCCTTGCCACCGACATGCCCAAAGAATGAAGCCCTTCCCGTGACCGCCACCGACTTCAGCCACGGCCGCTTGCTGACGGTGACGTCCGGGGGATCCGGTATTTCGTGGAGTCGACCGTCCGCGCGTCGTTCGTACGCGATGCGTATCCGGGAGTCGCTGGCGATGAAGGCTTGACGGAGGGACTCCACCCGAGGGCTGGCGAGCTTGAACCACGTGTGGCGCTTTCCGATGTCGTTCACCACGTACGCGTCGCTGCCATGGAAGAACGCCTGTCGGTACCGGTTCATGGCGTTCTTCAGCCAGGGGCGGTTCTTCTCGGTGTCTTCGGGCCGTTGATCGTCGCCGAGCTCGAGACCGGCGACCGCCCCATGCTCGAACCGCTGCAGTACCTGCGCCTTCTGCGCCCCCAGCAGACCCTTGTCGTTGTTGATGTGTGGCGCGAGCGTGATGTAGTTCCACTTGGCGGAACCCTCGATCCCCGCGGCCTCGGCGTGAAACTCGCGGAGTTCGCGAAAGGCCTCCTCGGCACTCCTGGAAGACAGTTGGAGCTGGTTGCCGGACCAAGGTGAGGGTGTGGTACCCATAACGAGATCGAAAGCCCTGACGAAATGCTCCGGCCCGATTTCGGGATCGAACAGGAACAAGAGGTGCAGACCGCTCTTGCCCTGCTGCAGTGAGGGCTCGAATCCCGGGAAGACGGCGTAGATCTTCTCCCGGAACGGCACGCCGTCGTCGTCCGATCCGTCGTTCCACTCTTCGACGATTCGCCATACCGCGCTCGTGTCGACGGTGCCCCCGGTACGGATCGCGTGTGGCGTGACCCCCAACACACGCACCTCGCCCGCGACCGCGCTCTGTAGGAATCGCCGTGCGTACGCTGCGATCGTCCTGGCTGAATCGACCGCACCATCGAGGCCGGTGGGCATCTTCGCTCTGCCGCCACGATGGTCGTCAATCGTATGGATGTGCAGATCAGCCTTGAACCAGCGCGCGCCGGGCACTTTGCGATGCCAGCCCCCCGCGTCGTTGCGTCTGAAGGTCATGTCGGTGTAGTTCGGTGCGGCGTCGTCGGTCGTCAGGCTCGGGCGATGAGCATCAGCGGCTCCGGCTCCGCGACGACAACCTCGGCCTCATCATGCCGCCAGGGCCGGTCCACGCGCTGGATCAACAGATCTATCGGCGCGAGATCGGCGATCGCCATGTCGACCGTAGCGTACCGCCCGCCGGTGGCGCGTGCCCCCCGCATCCGGCATGAGATGATCGCGGCCGGCACGAGTCCGCCGTCCCGCGGTACGCGGGTTCCGGTCCCTCGGGCCGACCGCCTCGCGCGAATCGAGAGTACGGCGGCCGGCGTCGCGGGGCTGGTTTCACGGTCCGTCTGCCGCAACCCAATCGAGTCTACAGTGACGCACCGCATCGTTCTCGCCGTCCTGCTCGCGACCGTCGCTTTCGCCGCCGCCCAGGAGCCGGGCCGCGTCCGGGTCGAGGTCCGGGCCGGGGCGGACGCGGTGGCGGGAGCGGCGGTGGTCGTGGCGGGCGAGACGCAGGTGACCGACGCCGCCGGGGTCGCGCTCCTGCCGGCCCCGGCCGGGCAGGTGCAGGTCACGGTGGTGCGCGAGGGGTTCGTCCCCTTGACCGTACCCGTGACCCTGGCCCCCGGCGAGGAGCGCGTCGTGCGGGTCGACCTCGAGCCGGTGCCGACCGTCGAGGAAGAGGTCACCGTCGTCGCCACCACCCGCTCCGGCCGCCGCATCGAGGACCAGCCGATGCGGGTCGAGGCCCTCGACCGGGAGGAGATCGAGGAGAAGATGCTCATGACGCCCGGCGACATCGTCATGATGCTCAACGAGATAGGCGGCATGCGGGTGCAGGCCACGTCGCCGTCGCTCGGGGCCGCGAGCGTCCGCATCCAGGGCATGCGGGGCCGCTACACCCGCATCCTCTCCGACGGGCTGCCCCTCTACGGCAGTCAGCCCGGCGGCCTGGGGCTGCTCCAGATCCCGCCGATGGACCTGGGGCAGGTGGAGGTCGTCAAGGGGGTCGCGTCGGCCCTCCACGGGGCGGGGGCGATGGGCGGGGTCGTCAACCTCCTGTCGCGGCGGCCCGGCGACGAGGCCGAGCGCGAGATCCTGCTCAACCAGTCGACCCGCGGCGCCACCGACGGCGTGCTGTGGCTGTCGACGCCGCTCTCGGAGACGTGGGGCATGACCCTGGTCGGCGGCGGCCATCGGCAGGCTCGGGCGGACGTCGACGGCGACGGGTGGACCGACATGGCCGGCTACGACCGCGGCGTCGTCCGCCCGCGGTTCTTCAGGGACGACGGAGAGGGCCGGTCCCTCTTCTTCACGGCCGGCGCGACCCGCGAGACCCGCAGCGGCGGCACCGAGCCGGGGCGCGTGCTCCCCGTGGTGGAAGCGCCCTACCGGGAAGCCCTCGACACGCGCCGCCAGGACCTCGGCGTCCTGTGGCAGACCCTGGCCGGGCGCGCCGTCGTGACCGCGCGCGCCGCCCTCGCGCGCCAGTGGCACGAGCATCGACGTGGGGAGACCCTCGAGCGCGACCGCCACGATACGACCTTCGCCGAGATCGCGGTGCGGCGCGCGGCGGGGCGGCACACGTGGGTCGCGGGGGCCGCGGTCGAGCACAACGCCTACCGTCCCGACGACGTCCCCCGCTTCGGATTCGCCTTCACCACCCCCGGCCTGTTCATTCAGGACGACGTCGACGTGCGGTCGTGGCTGGCCCTCTCGATGAGCGGGCGGCTCGACCACCACAGCGCCTACGGCTGGTTCCTCAGCCCCCGCGTGTCCGCCCTCCTGCGGTCGGGCGACTGGTCGACCCGCCTGTCGGCGGGGACCGGGTTCTTCGGGCCGACGGCGCTGACGGAGGAGACGGAGGCGGCCGGCCTGACCCGCCTCACGGTGGACGGCCCGCTTCGAGCGGAGCGGGGCCGCAGCTTCTCGATGGACCTCACCCGCACCCACGGCCCCGCCGCCTGGACCGTCACCGTCTTCGGCTCGCGCATCGCCGACCCGGTGCACGTCGACCGCGCGACCTACGTCCTGCGCAACCTCGACCACCCGACCACGAACCTCGGCGCCGAACTGCTGGGGACGTTCCGGCAGCCGCCGTTCGCCCTCATCGCCAGCTATACCTACGTGCGGTCGCGCGAGCACGTCGCCGGCGTCACCGCCGACGTCGCCCAGACCCCGCGGCACGGCCTCGGCCTGGTGGCCATGGCCGAGAACGAGGACGGGCGCATCGGCTTCGAGCTGTACTACACGGGCCGGCAGCGGCTCGAGGCCAACCCGTACCGCGATTTCGGCGAGCCCTACACCCTGATGGGGATGCTGGTCGAGCGGCGGCTCGGCCCCCTCCGGCTGTTCGTCAACCTCGAGAACCTCACCGACGTGCGGCAGCACCGGTGGGACCCCGTCCTGCGCCCCGACCGCGCCCCCGACGGCCGCTGGACCGTCGACGCCTGGGCGCCCCTCGACGGCCGCGTCATCAACGGCGGCGTGCGGGTGCAGTTCTAGCCGCTCTTCGATCGCGTTGCGGGGCTACGGGGAATGGAGGCGGCGTCCCCCTTCGCGGAAGGAGCCGGGGGGCGGCGCGGCTTGGCGGGGCGCGCCAGATGGGTGACGGTGCTGTATACTGTGCTGTATGCCGGCCACCCGGACGCAAGTGTATCTGCAACTGCACCAACGGCAGCGGCTCGACGAGATCGCGGGCTCGCGCGGACTGAGCCTCGCCTCGGTCGTCCGCGAGGCGGTCGATCGGTATATCGCGGAGGCGCCAGTCGACCCGACGACTGCCCTCGAGAGCACCTTCGGCGCCGCACCGGAGGCACACGTTCCGGGACGTGACGACTGGGCGGTGCGATCCCACCGGCTGAAGGCCATCGAGTGATCATGGCCGGCCTGCTCGTGGATACGGACATCTTCATCGATCACCTGCGCGGCGCCGCGGAGCTGAAGCCCGGCCGACACAGACTCCACTACTCGGTCATCACACGCTGCGAGCTGCTTTCCGGCGACGTCGGCTCGGCGCTCGTTCAACGGCTGCTCGATCCGTTTCGGGAGATCGCGGTGGACCGTGCGGTGGCCGCGCGCGCCGGTCGTCTTCGCAGGGAGACCGGGGTCGCCACTCCCGACGCCCTGATTGCCGCGACAGCGATCGAGCACAATCTGATGCTCGTCACTCGGAACCGCAAGGACTTCGAGGCAGTGAAGCAGTTGCGGTTTCGGGATCCGACCCGGGAGGCTGCGCCGGCAGCCGGCCCGCGATCATCCCGCCCGCGCACCCGGCGCCGCTGAGCGCCGGTCCGATGGTTGACAGTGTGCATGCATGAAAGTACTTTCATGATGTCATGCCTTCGACGCAACTGACGCTACGCAACGTCGATCCCGAACTGGCGAGCCGGCTTCGCGCCATCAGTCAGGAACGCGGCGACAGCTTGAACAGTACGGTGTTGCGCCTTCTGCGCGACGCCGTGGGGCTGAACGCGCGCCGCGAGCGCCTTCGCCGCTACACGGGCTGGACCGCCGACGACCTCGAAGAGTTCACTACCGCGATGCGAGCCCAGCGGGTCGTCGACGCACGGTCCTGGGAATGACATCCGCCGCGAAGATCGTCCTGGACACCAGCGCGTACTCACACCTGCGTGCCGGTCATGTCCAGGTGCTCGAGTGCGTGGCGGCGGCGCGCATCGTCATCGTACCGGTGACCGTACTCGGGGAGCTCGATGCGGGATTCGAGCTGGGCCGGCGCGCCCTCGAGAACCGGCGCATCCTCGCCGAGTTTCTCGACGAGCCCTTCGTCAACGTCCTCGACGTGACCGCCACCACGGTTCGGCACTATGCGCGGATCTTCGCGGCCTTGCGACGGGCCGGCACTCCCATCCCCATCAACGACGTGTGGATCGCGGCCGCCACGGTGGAGTGCAACGGCCATCTGCTGACTTTCGATCGCGACTACTCTCGCATTTCGGACTTCGATCACACGGTGCTCGACACGCCTTGATCGGTCCTTACTATGCAGGCGTGCGGAACTGGTTCCGGCGACCGGAACCTCGTCCGGCGCCAATGACCATTCGACTCCGCGAACATGGTGTCCGGTTCGGTGATGTGTGTTCGTTCCCGCCGTCGGGTTGATAACATGCCTCGACAACGAAGGAGAACGCCACGATGCGCATGCCGACCCTGCTCTCCCGCGCCCGGCCTTTCCGCAACCTCTTCCGCATCGCGAGCGGCACGGATCCCGGTTCCGCCCCGGTCCTGCTCTTGCTGCTGGTCCTGTGGGCATCGATGGGCGCAGCGAGCGTGACTGGCGCCGAACCGCTCGGGCGGAGCCCGGCGCCGGCGCAGCCGGCGGGAGACGAGGACGACGCCGGCGGCGAGCCCGAGGACACGGGTCTGCCTCTCGGGGTGGACCGGCTCGTCCCCCTCGACATGACCGAGGGGAGCTGGATCTCCCTCGACGTCAGCCACGACGGCGAGACCATCGTCTTCGACTTCCTCGGCG
Organism: Vicinamibacterales bacterium; assembly: GCA_965204675.1. Lineage (GTDB taxonomy): Bacteria > Acidobacteriota > Vicinamibacteria > Vicinamibacterales > UBA8438 > JAJEEA01. Next base: position 229,972 of record OZ242003.1, on the reverse strand, counting down.
ACCTGTTCACCATTCCCATCGCCGGCGGCGACGCGACCCAGCTCACCTCGGGGATGGCGTTCGACGCCCAGCCGCGGTTCTCGCCCGACGGGTCGCGCATCGTCTACACGTCCGACGCCGACGGGGGGCAGAACGTCTGGGTCATGGCCAGCGATGGCACGGACCCGGTGCAGATCTCGAAGGGCGCGTCGAACCGGGCCGAGTCGCCCGAGTGGATGCCGGACGGTGACTACGTGGTGGCGGCGATGGGCGCGTTCCGCCTCTCGGGGCTTCCCAGGCTGAAGCTGTTCCACGTGGACGGGGGCAGCGGCGTCCAGCTCATCTCCGAGCCGGACAACCTGAAGACCCTCGGCCCCGCCGTGTCGCCGGACGGGCGGTACATCTGGTACTCGAGGCGCACCGGCGACTGGCAGTACAACGCCCAGCTTCCCCAGTACCAGCTCGAGGCCTACGACGTGGAGACGGGCGAGCGCTACCCGCGCTCGTCGCGCTACGGGTCGGCCCTGCGGCCCACCCTGTCGCCGGACGGGCGGTGGCTGGTCTTCGGCACGCGCCACGACGAGCACACGGGGCTGGTGCTGCGCGACCTCGAGACGGGGGAGGAGCGCTGGCTGGCCTATCCGGTGCAGCACGACGACCAGGAGTCGCGGGCGACCCTGGACGTGCTGCCGGGCATGTCGTTCACGCCCGACTCGCGGCACCTCGTGGCCTCCTGGGGCGGCGGCCTGTGGAAGGTGCCGGTGGCGGGCGGGGCGGCCGAGAAGATCCCGTTCCGGGTGCGCTTCGACCTGACGCTGGGGCCGAAGGTCGAGTTCGACTATCCCATCGAGGACACGCCCACGTTCACGGTGCGGCAGATCCGGGACGGGGTCCCCTCGCCCGGCGGCGGGCGCATGGCGTTCACCGCCCTCGACCGCCTGTGGGTGGCCGACGCGGACGGCGGCAATCCGCGGCGGCTGACGGGCGACGACCGGTCGGAGCACTTTCCCGCGTGGTCGCCCGACGGGGCGTGGATCGCCTATTCCACCTGGGACGGCGAGCAGGGGCACCTCTACAAGGCGCGCGCCGACGGCGCCGGAGAGGCGGTGCGGCTGACCCGGGACGCCGCCGCGTACTACCGGCCGGCGTGGGGGCCGGGGGGCCGCATCGTGTCGGTGCGGGGGCCGGTGCGGGCCTACCTGACGCAGGGCGAGGGCGGCACGCCGGGGACGGAGATCGTGTGGGTCCCCGCCGATCCGGCGGGCGACGACGGGTCGGCGGCGACGCTGATCGCCCCCTCCGACCGGCGGGCCTGGCCGCACTTCACGGCCGGGTCTGACCGCATCCACCTGTTCAAGGCGCCCGACGCGCTGGTGTCCATCCGCTGGGACGGCACCGACGAGAAGGAGCACGTGAAGGTCGAGGGCCCGACCCCGGCCGGCGCGACCGACGGGCTGAGGCCGACGCGCCTCGTCATGGCGCCGCGCGGCGATCAGGCCCTGGTCGAGCTGCAGCGCAACGTCTACACGGTGACCGTCCCGCCGCTCGGCGCCGCCCCCACCATCAACGTGTCGAACCCCGAGAACGCGGCGTTCCCGGCCCGGCGGCTGACCGACCTGGGGGGCGAGTTCCCGGCGTGGAGCGCCGACGGGCGGACGGTGCACTGGTCGCTGGGCAACGCGTGGTTCTCGTACGACCTCGACGAGGCGCGCGCGTTCGAGGAGCGCCGGGAGGCGGAGGCGGAAGCGGAGGACGAGGCGGCTGACGGGGCCGCGGAGGAGGACGGCCCCGCGGACGCCGGACCCGGCGACCTCGCCGGCGGCGCGGGCGACGGGCCGGACCAGGACGCGGCCGGCGGTGGCGCGGACGATTCCGATGACGCGGACGACGCGGAGGGCGTCGGCGAAGAGGACGAGTTCAGGGCCGCCGAGGTCCGGGTCGTCATCGACGCGGCGCGCGACCTGCCGGAAGGGGTGGCCGTGCTGCGCGGCGCGCGCACCGTCACCATGAACGGCGACGAGGTCATCGACGACGCCGACATCGTGGTGCGCGGGCCGCGCATCGAGGCAGTGGGGGCGCGCGGGACGGTGGACGTGCCCGCCGGGGCCGCCGTCATCGACGTGTCGGGGCGCACCGTGGTGCCCGGCTTCGTCGACACCCACGCGCACCTGCGCGCGCGCGACGAGCTGCACCGCACCGACGTATGGCCGTATCTGGCCAACCTCGCCTACGGCGTCACCACCACCCGCGACCCCCAGACCGGCAACACCGAGGTGCTGTCGTACGCCGACATGGTGCGCGCGGGGACGGTGCTCGGCCCGCGCATCTACTCCACCGGCCCCGGCGTCTTCTGGCAGGACGGCATCGACACCGAGGAGGAGGCGCGCGACGCCCTCAAGCGCTATGCGGATTACTTCGACACCAAGACCATCAAGATGTACGTGGCGGCGGCGCGCAAGGGCCGGCAGCACATCATCGCGGCGGCGCGCGAGCTCGGCCTGATGCCGACCACCGAGGGGGCGCTGAGCATCCGGCTGAACCTCACCGAGACCCTCGACGGCTACCCCGGCCTCGAGCACTCGATTCCCATCTTCCCGGTCTACGGCGACTACGTGCGGCTCTTCGCCGAGACCGGGCGCGTCTACACCCCCACCCTGCTCGTGTCCTACGGCGGTCCGTGGGCCGAGAACTGGTTCTACAGCCGCGAGAACCCCCACGACGACGCCAAGCTGCGGCGCTTCGTGCCCCACGACGAGATCGACGCGCGCACCCTGCGGCGCGGGCAGTGGTTCCGCGACGGGCAGCACGTGTTCGAGCGCCACGCGCTCTTCGTGCGCGACCTCGTCGAGGCCGGCGGGCGCGCCGGCGTGGGCAGCCACGGCCAGCTCCAGGGGCTGGGCTACCACTGGGAGCTGTGGGCGATGGCCGCTGCCGGCATGAAGCCGCACGACGCGCTGCGCATGGCCACCATCATGGGGGCCGACGCCATCGGCCTCGACAACGACCTCGGCTCGATCGAGCCCGGCAAGCTCGCCGACCTCGTGGTCCTCGCCGGCAACCCGCTCGACGACCTGCGGAACACCAACACCGTCGAGCAGGTGATGCTGAACGGCCGCCTCTACGACGGCGACACCCTCGACGAGATCTACCCGCGCGAGCGCCCGCTGCCGCCGCTGTGGTGGTGGGACGAGGAGCCCGACGGCGTCCCCGGCCTGGGCCGCTGAGCGCGGGCGTGCGCGGTGCGGAGGGCAGGGTCGGTCGCCGTCAGACTGCGGGCAGGGCGCACGAGGGCCGTTGAGCCCCGGCGTACGCGGGGTGCAAACGGCGGTACCGCGACGCAACCCGTCGACACCGCTAGAATGAAAGCGATCATGCACGCGCGCACCCACGCCGACGACTGGCGCCTCCCGCCGTTTCGACTCTCGAACTACACGAACATGATCAGAGCGGGATGGACCGACGGCGAGCTCGAACGCTTCATCCTGCGCGACCTCCCGCGGCAGTTCCACGCTCTGAACCGCGAAACCCAGAGACGGGAGCTGGAACGAGGGGTCGATGTGACCGGAACTCGATGGGACGCGCTGATCGCGGCCGTGAGCGAGCACCTCGCGCTGACTCACGGGCTCCCCGTACCGGCCTGGATCGACGAGCCCGAACGGTTCCTCGACGAGACGTGGGTGCTCGCTCAGGGCGCGTTGAACCGGCGGCGGTGCCTGATGTACGCCCCCGGCCCGTTTCTGCGGCACGGCGCCGTCCCGCATCCGGACGAGTTCAACGAACGGGCGGGAGACACGGATGAATGGGCCCCTGCTTGATCGAGCGACCATCGAGCGGCTCTTCGAGGAGCTCGCGGACGAGCTCAGGTTCGCGCGAGCGCGGGTCCAGCTCTACGTGATCGGCGGCGCGGCGATGAGCATGAGCTTCGACCGGGACCGGACCACGCAGGACGTGGATGCCAGGATCGAAGCGGGGCACGGCAAGCTGGTCCAGGCCGTCCGGAAGATCGCGCGGAAGCGAGGGCTCGGCGACAACTGGCTCAACGAGCAGGCGACCGCGTGGATGCCGCGTGAAGCGGACAAGGCCGCCCGCGTTCTGTACAACTCCCCGTACCTGACGATAACGGGAGCATCACCGAAACACCTGCTCGCGATGAAGCTCGACGCCGGACGGCCGCAGGACATCGAGGACGCCAAGGTGCTGATGAAGCGGCTCGGCATGTCGGACGCGGCCGAAGCAGCCGGCATCCACGCGAGGCTGTACCCCGGGGAACGGATGAAGGCGCACGCCGTCGAGGGACTGGCGCGGATAAGCCGAGAGCTGACCCGGGAAGCCGGGGGCGCGGAGGACACGCCGCGCGATCCCGGGCGCTGAAGCGGTCAGAACAGCTTCACCTCGACCGTCTCGCCTTCCTCGACGATGTCGGTGCGGGCGGGGATCTCGATGTAGCCGTCGGCCTGCGACATGCTGGTGATGTCGCCCGAGGCCTTGAAGGCGGGCACGGCACGGCCGTCGACGACGCGGACGGTGTAGAACTGGTGCCGCCCGGAGGTCGAGACGAAGCGCTTGGCGGCCGGCACCGAGGCGGTGCGGAAGCGGTGGGGGGGCAGGCGGGCCACCTTGCGCAGCACCGGCACCAGCAGCATGTAGGCGTTCGACAGGCACGAGGTGGGGTAGCCGGGCATGCCGAGCACGAGGGTGTCGTTGATGACGCCGCACGCCGTCGGCTTGCCGGGCTTGACGGCGATGCCGTGGAACAGCAGCTCGCCCTTCTCGCGGATGACGTCGAGGGTCAGGTCGCGCTCGCCGACGGAGCTGCCGCCGGAGAAGACGAGGATGTCGTGGTCGAGGCAGGCGTCGACGGTGCGGCCCAGCTCGTCGAGGCTGTCGGGGGCGGTGGGCAGCGGCGTCGGGACCCCGCCGTGCTCGCGGACGACGGCGCCGAGGGTGAACCGGTTGATGTCGTAGATCTGGCCGGGGCCCAGCGGCTGCCCCGGCGGTGCGATCTCGCCGCCCGTCGACAGGAGGGCGACGCGCGGCCGGGCGTACACCTCGATCTCGGCGATGCCGAGGGCCGCGATCGACCCGAGCCGGCTCGGGGTCAGGAGGTCGCCCGGCCGCAGCAGGTCGGTGCCGCGGGTGATGTCGGCGCCGCGGCGCCCGATGTGCTGCCGGGGATAGACGGGGGTGAAGACGGCGACCTCGCGGGGGCTGCGGCGGTCGGTCTCCTCGACCATGACCACGGCGTCGGCGCCGTCGGGCATCGGCGCCCCGGTGGCGATCTGCGTGCACTGGCCCGGCTCGATGGTGCGGGTGGGGACGTCGCCGGTGTGCACGGTCTCGATGCAGTCGAGCAGCCGCGGACTGGTCCGGCTGGCCCCGAAGGTGCTCTCGGCCACCACCGCGTAGCCGTCCATGGCGGCGCGGTCGAACGGCGGCACGTCCTGGCCGGCCGCCACCGGGGCGGCGAGCACGCGGCCCACCCCCGCGTCCAGCTCGACCCGCTCTGTCCGGTCGAGGGGCCGGGCGGCCTCGTCGGCCAGCCGCAGGGCCTCCTCGACGGGGATGGTCTTGCGAATCGGCCGCATCTTCGTTCCGGTCATGGTTCCAGTCCGCCCGTCCCCGCCGGTTTCCACGGTTTCCACCCCAATCAGACGGGACCTGCCACCAGCCCGGGCCGCTCCCGGGGCACAGGCCTCCGCAACCAACCGTCGGCTTTCCGCGCGGTTGCCACCGGTGTTTCGCCTACCGCGAGACCTCCCGCACCATGTGCGCCAGCTCGGGCAGCACGAGGCGGGTCATGCCCAGGCGTACCGCGGCCCACGAGCCGGGGAGAGCGATGACGACCCTGCCCCGCGCCGCCCCCGCGACCGCCCGCGACATCATCGCGGCGGGGCCGATCTCCTCGAAGCTCAGCGCCCGGAACAGCTCGCCGAAGCCGTCGAGGCGCTTCTCGATCACGTCGGCGATCACCTCATAGCTGCCGTCGCGCCGGCTGATGCCGGTGCCGCCGGTGGTGATGATGGCCTGAGTGGCTTCGGCCTCGAGCTGGCGCTCGATGGCGGCCCGCAGGGCGGCGGGCTCGTCGCGCACGATCTCGTGGCCCAGCACCCGGTGCCCGGCCTCCGCGAGCAGCGTCCGCAGCAACCGCCCCCCGGTGTCGGTCTCCTCGGTCCGCGTGTCGCTGACGGTGATGACGTGGCAGCCGACGGCGCCGGGGGAGGCGGCGCGGTGCTCCTCGTGGCTCATGGCGGTGATGATACCTGCTACCATCCCGGCGTGCGCATTCCTGCCCGACGTTCCCCGGCGGCCGGTCCCGTGCCCGCGCTTTTCGCCGCGACTGCCGGCCTGCTCGCCGCGGCGCTGCTGACCGCCAGCCCGGCCGCGCAGCTCGAGCCCGAGGCAAGCCGGTGGGTCGAGACGACCCTGGCCGGGATGACCCTCGACGAGAAGGTCGGCCAGCTCGTCATGCCGTCGTTCCGGTCCACCTACCTCAGCACCGACAGCGCCGAGTTCGACCGGCTCGCGGCCCTGGTGCGTGAGCAGCACCCGGGCGGGTTCCTGATGTTCGGCGGACGCGACCCCGCCCCCGACGTGCTCCTCAACCCGACCTACGCGCGCACCACCCTCGGGCAGCCGATGGCCGGAGCGTCCATCAACAACCGGCTCCAGGCCCTCTCGGCCCTGCCCCTGCTGAACGCGGCCGACTTCGAGACCGGCATCGGGTTCCGGCTGCGCGGCGGCACCACCTTTCCCCGCGCGATGGCGTTCGGGGCGGCGGGCGACGAGGGGCTGGCCTTCGAGGCGGGGCGCATCACCGCGGTCGAGGCGCGGGCCCTCGGCGTGCACGTCAACTTCGCGCCGGTCGCCGACGTCAACAACAACCCCCGCAACCCCGTCATCAACACGCGCTCGTTCGGCGAGGACCCGGCGGTGGTGGCGCGGCTCGCCTCGGCCTGGGTGCGCGGCCTGCAGGCGGGCGGCGTGGTGGCCACCCTCAAGCACTTTCCGGGGCACGGCGACACCGACGTCGACTCGCACCGCGGGCTGCCGCTCATCGCGCATCCCCGGGCGCGCGTGGACCGGGTCGAGCTGCCGCCGTTCCGGGCGGGCATCGCGGCCGGGGCAGGGGCGGTCATGACGTCCCACGTCGCCATGCCGCGTCTCGACCCCGGCCCGACCCGGCCGGCCACGGTGAGCCCGCCGATAGTGACGGGCCTGCTGCGCGACGACCTGGGCTTCGACGGGCTCGTGTACACCGACTCGATGCGCATGCGCGGCATCACCAACGAACTGTCGCCGGGCCGGGCGGCGGTGGCGGCGGTGGCGGCCGGGCACGACGTCGTGGTGCACTCTCCCGACGACGCGGCGGCGTTCGCCGGCCTCCGCCGGGCGGTCGAGCGGGGGACGTTGACCGAGGCCCGCGTCGACGCCTCGGTGCGCCGGATCCTGGCCGCGAAGGCGGCGCTGGGCCTGCACCGGACACGGACGGTCAGCCTCGACGACCTGCCGCGGGTGGTCGGCGCCCGTAGCCACCGCGCGGTGGCGGCCGAGGTGAGCCGGCGCGGCTTGACGCTCCTCCGCGACGAGCGCGGCGACGTGCCGCTGGCGCTGCCCCGATCCGCGGCGATCCTCTACCTGTCGGTGCTGGACTATCCCTCGGGCTGGGGCAACGGCGCCCCGAGCCGCACGTTCATCCCCGAGCTGCGCGCCCGGTGGCGGAACGTGACCGCGGTCGAGGTGTCGGACCACACCTCGCAGGACGAGCTCGACCTCGTGGAGGCGAGCGCCGGCCGCTACGACGCGGTCGTCGCGTCGGTCTTCGTGCGCGCCGCCTCGTTCAGCGGGCGCCTCGACCTCGCCCCCGCCGTCGTTCGGCTCCTGCGCGACGTCGCCCGCGGCGCCGCGCGGCGCGACCAGCCGTTCGTCACCGTGTTCTTCGGCAACCCCTACGTCGCGGCGGCCCTGCCCGAGCTGCCGGCGATGCTGCTGACCTACGACCTCTACGATCTCGCCGAGGCCTCCGCGGTCCGCGCGGTCGCGGGCCAGGCGCCCATCGGCGGGCGTCTCCCCATCACCCTCGGCGACGGGTTTCCGGCCGGCCACGGGTTGACCCGCGCCGCCCGGCGTTGACCCCATCACGGCTCCCGCGCCTTCCGGCGGGCGCTCGACCGGAGAGACGCCCGGCCGCGATGCAACCCGGATCGAGGCATCGTAGACACGGGTGGGATATCATTCACGCATGACGTTGACGGTTCCGGAGGTGCTCGGAATCCTGGCGCTGGTTCTCGCCACGGCCAAGTTCCTCGCGTCCAGGCTGGATTCCATCAGGTCCGACAACACCGCGGCACACGCGGCGATCACCGAGAACGTCAAGGAGAACCAGCGACAAGTCGCGTCGCTCGGGGCCAAGGTCGACGCTATCTCCATCGACGTTGCGTACTTGCGCGGTCGGCAGGAGGAACGCGATCGGGCTGATCAAACGGCAGGCGGCTGAGACGATGCGTGCCTGGCCGGTCCGGGACCTGCTTCCGGCGGGGTTGGTGTGCCGGTGCATCTGGGTTACGATGCACAACTGGAATTGAGCGTACGCCGCGTACGTTCCGGTTGCGCCAGTGCGGTTCGGGGCTGCAGGAAGGTTGAGCGCGATGACGGCTAGGAGCTTGGTGGGGTGGCTCGGTTGCGTGCTCGTGGCTGGCGGGGCCGCTCAGGCGCGGGCACAGGAGCCGGCGGGGAGGCCGTCGCCAACGGCGACTCGGGCGGCGGCAGCCGTTTCCGGTCCGCGGGCGTTGCTCGACCGCTACTGCGTGGCGTGCCACAACGACCGCACGCTGCAGGCGGGCCTGACCCTGCAGTCCATCGACACCGAGCGCGTCGGCCACGTCGCCGGCGAGGTCGAGGCGTGGGAGAAGGTCGTCCGCAAGCTGCGGGGGCGGGCGATGCCGCCGCCGGGCCGCCCGCGGCCCGAGCCCGAGGCCTACGACGCGGCCGCCCACGTCATCGAGACCGCCCTCGACGCCGCCGCGGCGGCCGATCCCAATCCGGGCCGTCCCCCCATCCACCGCCTGAACCGCGTCGAGTACCGCAACGCCGTCCGCGACCTGCTCGCCCTGGAGATCGACGAGCGCGAGCTGCTGCCGCCCGACGAGTCGGGCTACGGGTTCGACAACATCGCCGACGTGCTGGCGATCTCGCCGGTGCTGCTCGACCGCTACATGGTCGCGGCCGAGAAGATCAGCCGGCTCGCCCTCGGCGACGCCTCGATCCGGCCCGCCGTCGAGACCTACACCGTCCCCTACACGAAGTGGCAGGAAGGCCGCATGAGCGAGGAGCTGCCGTTCGGCTCGCGCGGCGGCATCGCGGTGCGCCACCACTTCCCCCTCGACGGCGAGTACGTCATCCGCCTCGAGCTGCAGCGCGCCTACGGCAACCACATCCGCGGGCTGCAGGAGCCGAACGACGTCGAGCTGCGCCTCGACCGCGCCCGCATCGGGCAGTTCACGGTCGGCGGCGACGGGGTGCGGGCGCCGTGGAACGCGGTGTCGCGGCCCTCGCTCTACGAGCAGACGGCGGACGAGGGCATGGAGGTGCGACTGGCCGTGAAGGCGGGCACGCGGCTCGTCAGCGCCGCGTTCCTCGACCGGGCGGCGGTCGCCGAGGGCGTCCTCGAGCCGGTCCCGGGGGTGTCGAGCCTCGCCTACTCGCGGGACCGCAACGCGGCGATGGCCCTCGAGAGCATCGAGATCAGCGGCCCCTACGGCGGGGCGACGCCCGAGGACACGCCCAGCCGCCGGCGGGTGTTCTCGTGCTACCCCGAGGCACCGGCCGACGAGGCCGGCTGCGCGGCCGAGATCCTGTCCGGCCTCGCACGGCGGGCGTTCCGCCGTCCCGTGGATGAGCTCGACGTCGAGCCGCTGCTGGCGCTCTACGAGGAGGGCCGCCGCGAGGGCGGCTTCGAGCAGGGCATCCAGTTCGCGGTGCGCGGCGTGCTCATCGACCCCGAGTTCCTGTTCCGCATCGAGCGCGACCCGGCCGGGGCGGCGCCCGGCAAGGCCTATCCCGTCAGCGACCTCGAGCTCGCCTCGCGCCTGTCGTTCTTCCTGTGGAGCAGCCTGCCCGACGGCGAGCTGATCGACGTCGCCGCGGCGGGCCGGCTGCGCGAGTCGGGGGTGCTGGAGGGCCAGATCGCCCGCATGCTCGGCGACCCGCGCTCGGACGCGTTCGTCGACAACTTCTTCGGCCAGTGGCTGCTGCTGCGCAACATGCGGACGGTGGCCCCCGACCCCGACGCGTTCCTCGACTTCGACGAGAACCTGCGCGAGGCGATGGAGGAGGAGACGGCCCTCTTCGTCGAGAGCCAGGTGCGCGGCGACCGCAGCGTCCTCGACCTCCTGCGGGCCGACTACACCTACCTGAACGAGCGACTCGCCCGGCACTACGGCGTGTCCAACGTCTACGGCAACCACTTCCGGCAGGTGAAGGTGGCCGCCCACGGGCGGGGCGGTCTGCTGGGGCAGGGCAGCATCCTGACCGCCACCTCGTACCCGAACCGCACCTCGCCGACCAAGCGCGGGCTGTGGGTGCTCGAGAACCTCCTCGGCACGCCGCCCCCGCCGCCCCCGCCCGAGGTGCCGGGGCTGCCCGACGCGAACCACCCCGAGGAGGCCCGCCGGCTCTCGATGCGCGAGCGCATGGAGGTCCACCGCATCAGCCCGGTGTGCGCGAGTTGCCACGTGCTGATGGACCCCCTGGGGTTCTCGCTCGAGAACTACGACGGCATCGGGGCGTGGCGGACGACCGAGGAGGGCGCCCCCATCGACGTGTCGAGCACCCTGCCCGACGGCTCGCGGTTCGACGGGCCGGCCGGGCTGCGCGACATCCTGCTCGGCGCCGAGGAGCGTTTCGTCGAGACCGTGACCGAGAAGCTCCTGACCTATGCCCTGGGCCGGGGGGTCGAGTACTTCGACGGGCCCGCCGTCCGCGCCGTCGCGCGCGGGGCGGCGGCCGACGACTACCGCTGGTCGTCGATGATTCTCGGCGTCGTCGAGAGCACTCCGTTTCAACTGAGGAGATCGCGAGAGCCATGATTGTCACCAGGAAGCACCTCCCGCGTCGTACGTTCCTCCGCGGCCTCGGCGTGACCTTGGCGTTGCCGATGCTCGACGGCATGGTGCCCGCGTTCGGCCTGCGCGCCGGCGCGGCCGAAACGGTGCGCCGCCTCGGCGTCGTGTACGTGCCCAACGGCATGTACATGCAGAACTGGACGCCGTCCGCCACCGGGGCCCTCGACATCACCGAGACCCTGCGACCGCTGGCCGCGCACCGCGAGCGCATGGTCATGGTCAGCGGGCTGTGCAGCCATGAGGGCATCGCCCGCCCCGGCGAGGGGGCCGGCGACCACGCCCGCGCGGCCGGCGCGTTCCTCACCGGCGTGCACCCGAAGAAGACCGAGGGGCACGACATCCGGGCCGGCATCTCGATGGACCAGATCGCGGCCCGCGTGCTGGGGCAGGAGACGCAGCTCGCGTCGCTCGAGCTGTCGCTCGAGTCGGCCGACCGGGCGGGGTCGTGCGACCCCGGCTACAGTTGCGCCTATGCCAACACCCTGTGCTGGAGCAGCCCCACGACGCCCCTGCCGATGGCCAGCGATCCCCGGGCCGTCTTCGAGCGGCTCTTCGGCACCGGCGGCACCACCGACCCCGCGGCGTGGCTCGCGGCCCGGCGGCACGACCGCAGCCTGCTCGACATGGTGACGGCCAAGGTGGCGCGGCTCCGCAAGGAGCTGGGCCCCCGCGACCGCGTCAAGCTGGACGAGTACCTGGGCGCGGTGCGCGACGTCGAGCGGCGCATCCAGCTTGCCGAGCAGCAATCGGTGCGCGAGCTCCCCGCCATGGACCAGCCGGCCGGCGTGCCCGACCGCTTCGTGGACCACGCCAAGCTGATGTTCGACCTGCAGGTGCTCGCTTGGCAGGCCGACCTGACCCGCATCACCACGTTCATGCTGGGGCACGAGACGAGCAACCGCGCCTACCCCGAGATCGGGGTGCCCGACGCCCACCACGCGCTGTCGCACCACGGCGGCGACCGGGTGCTCATCGAGCGGCTGCAGAAGGTGGACCACCACCTGACCGAGATGTTCGCCTACTACATCGACCGGCTCGCCGCGACCGAGGACGGCGACGGCACCCTGCTCGACTCGGCGATGGTGATGTACGGCAGCGGCCTCAGCGACGGCAACCGCCACAACCACCACGACCTGCCCACCCTGCTCGTGGGCGGCGCCGGCGGCCGGCTCAGCGGCGGGCGCCACGTGCAGGTGGCCGAGGAGACGCCGAACACCAACCTGTTCCTGGCGATGCTCGACAAGCTGGGCGTGCCCATCGACACGATGGGCGACAGCACCGGCCGGGCGGACGTGCTGTCGGTGTGACGGTCGGAGCCGCGCCGTAGCACGGCCTAGCGGCCTAGCGCGCCTAGCGTTCGTTTCAGACCAGAGGGAGTGACGGGAATGCAGGGACGAACGCTAGCCGAGACCGCTCGCGGACGGAAGCGGCAGTTCCGCCGGCGGGCGTTGGCCGCCGGGCTGCTCATGACGCTCGCGGGCTTGCCGGTCACCGCGGCGGCCGAGGACGCGCCGCTCGCCGACGCGGCCGAGCGCCGGGACAGCGGCGCGGTGCGGGCGCTCCTGGCGGCGTCGGCGGCTGTCGATGCCCGTCAGCCCGACGGGGCCAGCGCCCTCCACTGGGCTGCCCACTGGAACGACGTCGAGACCGCCCGGCTGCTCGTCGCGGGCGGCGCCGACGTGAACGCGGCGAACGACCTCGGCGTGACCCCCCTCGCGCTGGCCGTCCTCAATGCCAGCGCGGAGATGGCGAACGTCCTCCTGCGCGCCGGGGCCGACCCCGACGCGGCGCGCCCCGGCGGCGAGACGGTGCTGATGACCGCCGCCCGCACCGGGAACCCCGAGGTCGTGCGGGCGCTGGTCGCGGCCGGCGCCGCGGTGCGCGGGACCGCGCACTTCCGGGCCCAGACCCCGCTGATGTGGGCGGCGTCGGAAGGCCACGCGGGCGTCGCACGGTTCCTCATCGCGGCCGGCGCCGACGTGCACGCCCGGTCCGTGCACGGCACCACCGCCCTCCTCCTCGCGGCCCGCAACGGCGACGTCGAGACGGCACGGGTGCTGCTCGACGGCGGCGCCGACGTGAACGCGGGCGAGCCGTACCTCGCCTTCGACGCGCGGGTCGACGTCGAGGAGTCGCAGACCTCGGGCCGAACCCCGCTCGTGGTCGCGGCCGCCAGCCAGGTGGCGATCAGCGGCTGGGAGTACCACCTCGACGTCGAGCCGAGCACCCACGAGGCCCTCGCCCTGTTCCTCCTCGAGCGCGGCGCCGACCCCAACGTGCCCGACAGCATCGGCCGGACCGCCCTGCACGCCGCCGTCGAGACCGGCAAGGCCGACCTCGTGAAAGCCCTGCTCGATCACGGCGCCGACCCCAACGCCCGGCTCACCCGGGCCCCGTTCGTCTTCAAGGGCGACTTCATCTCGTACGGCCGCTACGTCGGCGCGACCCCCCTCTGGCTGGCCGCGGCGGCGCGGGTGCCCGACCCCGCGATCCTGCAGGCGATCGCGGCGGCCGGCGGCGACCCCGGCCTGCCCGCCGACGACGGCACCACCCCCCTCATGGCCGCCGTCGGCGTGGTGCTGAACGAGGCACGGCAGCCCACCGACGAGCAGTCGCTAGAGCTGGTGAGCCTGCTCGTCGGCATGGACATCGACCTCAACGCCGTCGACCGGCGCGGCCGCACCGCCATGCACGGCGCGGCCCGTCTCGCCAAGAACGCGATCGTCGAAGTGCTCGCCGAGAACGGCGCGCGGGTGGACATCGCCGACGGCCGCGGCCTCACCCCGCTCGACGTCGGCACCGTGTCGCGGCCGCTGCACCCCGACACCGAGCGGCTGCTCCGCCGCCTCGGCGCCACGAGCATCAACGACGGTTCCCGGTAGGAGTTCCCTCACGGAGCCTCGAGACGTAGGCGTCGGCTTCTTCTTTCGCCCACAGCTCGCGGCCGACTCCACGCAGCGCCAAGACGGGGTCGGCCGGCGTCGGGCCGGCTTGGGCGATGTGCTCCGAGCCGCGACCGGCAGTGGCGGGAGGAAGGGGCTTGCCCACGGCGTGGTAGAGGTCGATGGTCTCGTCGACGATCTCGCACAGTTCCGCGAACACCGCGCGTTCGTCGGTTCCGTGGCAGCCGCCGAGAAAGAGCTCGGGGCAGCTGCCCACGTAGCAACCATCGTCCTGCGACCATTCCACGATCTTGACGTAGCGGGCGCTCTGCTTCACCGCCGCACGTTCCATGCCAGGATCTCAGGCCCGCGTGGCAGCTCGGATACGCGCTGCCAACCACCGCTGGAACGATGTCCGGCTCTCCGTGGACCGACGCCCCGCAAGGAGACTCTCGAGGCTGATGTCTTCATCGAGATCCCCCCAGCGGATGCCACGGCCGCCGCCAATCAGCCTCCAGTTGTCGCGCTCCCGCGGTGTGGCGTGCGCAAGGCGGGGGTACCACTCGATCGGCGCCGAGAGGCTCCGCCCGTCGCCGAGCTCGATGGTGAGTGCATGGTCGGTGATGACGACTCGTTGCACCGCCGCAGGCGCGTCAACTGGAGAAGTAGTCATGCCATGCCTCCGCGAACATCGCGCTCCTCGATTCTATCAGCGCGCGAATCCGCCCCAATTCTCGCCGACTGAACGCGCCTCCGCTCGCCAGCCCCACCGGGCGAAGCCAGAACTTGGCGACGGAATCGTCTCGCTCGACATGAACGTGCGGTGGTTCATGTCCATCGCCGGAGTAGAAGAAAAAGCGATAAGGGCCGTCGCGGAGAATGGTCGGCATCGTACCGCTGCTCACGCAAAGGTGATGCCGATTCCGCGCGATAGCCCAGGCTTGCTCCGAAGATGTCCTCAAGAGGACTCGCGCATGAGCCGCCAGAGCTTCTCGGGCCGCAGCATCATGTCGACGTGCCGCACCCCGAACGGGCTCAGGGCGTCGACGGCGGCGGCGACGATGCACGGGGTCGAGCCGATGGTGCCCGCCTCGCCGACGCCCTTCGCGCCGAGCGGGTTGACGGGGGTCGGGGTGACGGTGTTGTCGAGCTCGAAGCGCGGGAAGTCGGCGGCGCGGGGGAGGGCGTAGTCCATGAACGACCCGGTGAGCGGCTGGCCGTCGCGGTCGTAGACGACCTCTTCGACGAGGGCCTGGCCGATGCCCTGGGCGAGCCCGCCGTGGATCTGCCCCTCGACGATGAGCGGGTTGATGAGGTGTCCCGCGTCGTCGACCGCGACCATCTTCAGCAGCCGCGGCTCACCGGTCTCGCGGTCCACCTCGAGCATCGCGATGTGGCACCCGAACGGGTAGGTGTTGTTCGACGGCTCGAAGAACGCCTCGTCGCTGAGGCCGGGGGTGAGACCGGCGGGCAGCTTCCTCGGCTTGTAGGCGTAGGCGGCGACCTCGGCGAACGGCCTGGCCGACGCCGGCGCGCCCTTGACGGCGATGGTGCCGTTCTCGAAGACGAGGTCGTCCTCGTGCGCCTCGAGCAGGAAGGCGGCGAAGCGGGCCATCTTCGCCTTCACCTTGCTCCCCGCGTCGTGGAGGGCCGCCCCCCCGACCGCCTGCGAGCGGCTGCCGAAGGTGCCGATGCCCTGCTTGACGACGGCGGTGTCGCCGTGGCGGATGGTCACGTGGTCCATCGGCACCCCGAACTGGTCGGCGAGCATCTGCGCGAAGGTCGTCTCGTTGCCCTGGCCGTGGGGCGACGCCCCGGTGGCGGCGCTGATGCGGCCGTCGCGCTCGACCGTGACCTGCGCGTGCTCCCACCCCCCGGGCGACACCGAGGCGGACGGCCCCATGCCGCAGATCTCGACGTACATCGACAGCCCGAGTCCCACGACCCGCCCTTCGGCTCGCGCCGCGTCACGCTCGGCCTTCAGCCGTTCCCAGCCCGCCGTCTCCAGCGCGCGGTCGAGGGTATTCTCGTAGTCGCCCGAGTCGTAGACCGCGCCCACCGGGGTCCGGTAGGGGAACCGGTCGGGGGGGATGAAGTTCTTCCGGCGCAGCTCCGCCGGGTCGATGGCGAGCTCGCGCGCGAGCATGTCCATCGCGCGCTCGACGAAGTAGATCGCCTCGGGCCGGCCGGCGCCGCGATAGGCGTCGGTGGGGGTCTTGTTGGTGAACACCTCGGTGAGGGTGACGCGGACGGCGGGGAACGCGTAGGTGGCGTTGGCCATCGTCATGCTGTTGGTGGGGATGCCCGCCGTCAGCAGCATGTTGTAGGCGCCGATGTCCGCGACGAGGCGCAGCTTCAGGCCGAGGACCGTGCCGTCGCGCCGGGCCGCGAGGTCGATGTAGCCGATGAGGTCGCGGCCGTGCACGGTGGCGAGGAACGCCTCGGAGCGGTCCTCGATCCACTTGAGGGGCATGTCGAGGCGCTTCGACAACGCCGCCGCCACGTACTCCTCGCCGTAGATGTTGATCTTGGCCCCGAACCCGCCGCCGACCTCGGGGGCGATGGCCCGCACCCGGTCCTGGCCGAGGCCCACCATCCGCGCTACGAACGTCCGGAGTATGTGCGGGTTCTGGGTCGACGACCAGATGGTCATCTCGTCCTTGCCCGCCTCGTAGTGGGCCACCACCCCGCGCGCCTCGATCGCGTTGGGGGCGAGCCGCTGGTTCACCATCCGCTGCGAGACGACCACGTCGGCGGCCGCGAACGCCTCGTCGACGGCGGTGTCGTCCACCGGCTCGCGACGCCGTATGCCCGTCCCCCGCGACAGGGGGCCGAGGGCGACGTTGGTCGGGTAGTCGGCATGCAGCACCGCCGGTTGCCCGGTCATCGCCTCCTCGGGATCGACCACCGCGGGCAGGGGCTCGACGTCGACGACCACCGCGTCGGCCGCGTCCCGCGCCGCGTAGCGGTCGCGCGCCACCACCACCGCCACCGGATCGCCGACGAAGCGCACCGTGTCCACCGCCACCGCGCGGTGCTCGGGCGAGGGGAACGGCGTGCCGATGGGCATCGGGTCGAGGAACCCCGCGATCTCGGCCCCGGTGAACACCGCCTCGACCCCGTCCATCGCGGCGGCGGCGCGGGTGTCGACGGACCGGATACGGCCGTGGGCGACGTCGCTCCGCTTGAACGCGAGGTGCCGCAGGCCGTGGATCTTCACGTCGTCGACATAGGTGCCCCGCCCGCGGACGAGCCGCGGGTCCTCGCGCCGCTTCACGCGCTGGCCGACCAGCTTCGGCAGGACGGGGGTCGTGCCGATGTCCTCGTCTTCCGAGTCCTGTCGGTTGTCGACGGTCGTCATCAGGTCTTCCATCAAGCGCACGTCCAACAGAGCTCGATCGGCCGGCGGTCCCGCGGCGGGGCAGGCTGGCGCTCCCGGCAGTGCCCCGCATTCCGGCCACGAGAAGTGGCCCGCTGATGTTGTCGCGCCTCGTCCCCGCGTCCCTCCGGCACGAGGCGGTAGGGCTTCATGTCCGGATATGGGACGAGCGTCGTGAGAAGACGGCCCCGCGCCGTTTTCTCGTTGGAAGCAGGTTCCCACCAGTCGCCCGTCAGGTTGTGGACGGATGCTTCAGGGAAGGTCGGGGTCATCGCGACGCTGAGAAGCAAGCCAGACGGAATCGTCGAAGGTGATCTCTCCGGTCGCAGCCACGATCGGATCGCCGGCCATGCGGTCGAGTTGCGCCGTCCCGTCCCGGAAGACCGCGTCGTACCTGGGGGGGGGCTGTAGTGCAGTTCTCTGCGAACGACTCCTGGCGAGGCGTTGTCGCATTTCAGCCCGAGCGGAGTCGAGGATGGCGGCGCGCCGGCGTTTTTCCCTGGCGGTCAACTTGGCAGGCGCGCGTGGTGTCCGGGTCTCTCGCACGACGCCTGCCGCAGTGCTGAAATCGAGGCGGTCGCCGGGCCTCGCTGCCAGCATGGGCGGCGTGAGATAGACGTGTCGCAGCAGGTCGGCCGTGTCGGAGCCGTGCTCGCGCACGGCCCGAGCGATGGCGTGGGACACGACGGGCGGCAGGTCCTGATCGCCGCGTTGTGCGATGGCTTCGGCCTCGTGTCTGTCGAGTCCATATCGGACGACGTCATTCTCGTACCGCGAGGCGTATCGAACTTCGCGGGCGGCAACGACGCGCAGGGCCGGAGCAATGGCGTCGAACGCCTCTTGGCTCCACGGCCCGAAGTGATGGAAGCGCCACTCGACACCGGAATACGGGTTCCCTGCCCGGCGCGCCGCGTGGGCGAGGTCGGCCAGGTAGGCGTATTTCAGCAGATGGATCGGCCCAAGCGGCTGTGGTCGAGCGTCGTCGGCAAGGGTGGCGACCGCCACGGTGTACTGGTAGACGGCATCGAGTCGAGACAGATCGGACATCAGGCAAGCGGCGGTCGATGTTGCAGGGAGGAACGAGCAGGCTCCGTCTCGCGCCACGTGAAGCGCTGGCATCGTCGGTGCCGACACGGTCTCAGGCTGGCTGTGCCGGCCACGATGCACCCGATGTGATCGACGGCGAGACTCGTCACTGTTCCGCCCATCGGGTCGGACCACGCATCAGCTCGCGTACCCGTCTGGTGGTCGTACCGCCACCGCGCCGCATTATCGACGGTCTCTCCCGGGGATTCAAGTTGCAGCCGGCGACTGAGGTCCATCGCTGCCGGTCGGGTGACTCTTCTGCCGCGCGGGCGCCGAAACGCTGGTCCACGCAATACGGCAAGCGGTCGAGCAGGGCGATCGCGTCACGCAGGACGAGTTGGAGGCCGGCCCCGCGGCCCTTGACGCGCGGCTCTCGACACGGCTGCGGCCGCTCGATACGCGGTTGTCGAGGCAAACAGCGGACGAGCTCCTGAGCCACGGCCGAGGCAAGGCGGGAACCCCTACACATCGCGCACCCGCGGGTGGTCCGATTCGACCAGGCCCGCCTGGTCGCCGAGAATCAGCCGCGCCTGCCGGCCGGGGCCCAGCGCCGCAACACGGCGGCGCAGGCCGGCGCCCAGCCCCGCGCCGCATGCCGTCCACAGCAGGACAATGGCCCACTCCTCCGGCCACACCAGCGCGGAAGGGCTGCCCGGCAAGTACAAGAGCACGAAGAACACGGTGGCCGCCACCGCGAGCCAGCCGACCAGCGCGGGGGCGGCGACCCGGTAGGGGCGGGGCAGTCCCGGATGGCGGCGCCGGATGACCAGGAACGAGACGGCCACCAGCAGATAGGCCACCACCGTCGCCAGCGATCCGGCGTCGACCAGCCACACCAGGGCCGGCCGGCCGAAGAACGGGGCGACCGCGGTGAGCGCGGTCAGCACCATGACGACCGCGGCCGGCGACCCGTAGCGGGGGTGGAGCCGCGCGAACACCGGCGGCAGCATCCCGCCGCGGGCCATCGCGAAGAGCAGGCGGGACGCGCCGAGGAAGAACGCGTTCCAGCTCGTCAGGATGCCGACGGCGCCGCCGAGCACGAGGACGCGGCCGCCCCACGGGCTGCCCCAGACCGCGCTCATCGCGTCGGCGGTGGGGAGGGCCCGATCGGCGAGGGTGGCGGGGTCGAGCGACAGGCCCACCGTCCACTGCACGAGGCCGTACCAGGCGAAGGCCATCACGATCGAGAGCAGGATGATGCGGCCGATGGTGCGGAACGGGAGGGCGATCTCTTCCGCGAGCTGGGGGATGACGTCGAAGCCGACGTACAGGAACGGGGTCATGATCATGACCCGCAGCACGCCCTCCCAGCCGGTGACGGCAGGGGAGAGATTGCCGAGGTCGCCGCGCACGGAGCCGGGCAGGAAGAACGCCAGCCCGACGAGCAGCAGGCCGCCGACGGCGATCTGCTGCACGAACGCCGCGAACCGGATGCCGCGGTAGTTGACCACGCCGATGACGAGGGCGCCGGCCACCCCCGCCGCCACCCACGCCGGCTGCACGTCCCACCCCGCCACCGTGTAGAGCGGGTCTCCGGCCCCGAAGCCCGGCACGAGGTAGCCGAGGACCGTGGGCAGGGCCACCGCCTCGAACGCGCAGACCGCGGCGTAGGCGAGCACCAGCGTCCACCCGCAGACGAACGCCCCGAGGGGCCCCATCGCGAGGAAGGTGAAGCTCAGCTCGCCGCCGGCGCGGGACAGGGCGGAGCTCAGCTCGGCGTAGGTCAGCCCCACCAGCCAGACCATGACCGCGCCCGCCCCGAACGCGAGGATGGAGCCGACCGCGCCGGCCCGCACGATCATCTCGCCGGCCAGCACCACCCAGCTCCAGCCGACCATCGCCCCGAACGCGACGGCCAGCACGTCGCCGCGACCGAGGAACCGGCGCAGGTGGACCGGAGGCTCAGTCATGATGGATGCCGGAAGCCGTGACCGGACGCGTCGCCGAACGCGGCCGGAACGGGTCGGAGTGATCCTGGCGAGGCACTCGGGGCGTTGACGGGCACGCCGTGTCCATGTACGGTGCCCAACACGGACAACGGAAGGAGGCGGAAGCCAAGCAGCGCTTCTCGGAAGTCATCGGGAGGTCCGGCGTCGAACCCGAGAAGATATCCAGCCGCGACCGGCTCGTCGCGGAAGTCGTCAGTCGCGGCGCGCTGGAGTTGCTCGACGGATTGGACCGGCACCACGCCACCCGAACCCTCGGCGAGCTGTTCGCCGAGGCTCGCGAAATCTGCGCCGAAGAGGAGTACGCGCTGGATGTCGGCGAGCGCGTCGACCGGACGGGTTGGCCGGGGGAAGGCGCTTGGCACGGTGCAAGCTGTCAATCCGCTGCTCGACCCGGGTAGCGCTCGATGTTCGGCATGCCGTCAGGCCCTCAGCGCTCGAAGACCACCCGCCCGCCGAGCACCGTCAGGTCGACCTCGGTGTCCACGGTCCGCTCCGGGTCGATGGTCAGCAGGTCCTGCGACAGCACCACCAGGTCGGCGAGCTTGCCGACCTCGAGGGTGCCCTTCTCGTCCTCCTCGAAGGTCAGGTGGGCGGCGATGCGCGTGTAGCCCACGATGGCCTCGGGCATCGTCAGCGCCTCGCCGTGTCCGACCACCGAGCCGCCCATGCCCCGGCGGGTCACCGCCGCCTGCAGCCCGACCATCGGCCCGATGGGCAGGATGTCGCTGCCCAGGGCCACCACCACCCCGTGCCGCATCGGCGAGCGCAGGGGGTTGTTCGTCTGGTAGCGCTCGCCCTCTAGGTGCTCGGCGTAGCGCCCGTCGAGCGTATAGGTGAAGTTGGGCTGCTGCGCGACGTGGATGTTCCAGTCCGCCATCTTCCGCATGGTGTCGGCCGGGGGCCGGACCGTGAAGTGGTTGAGGAAGTGGCGGTGGTCGGCGCGGGGCGACGCCTCGAGCAGGCGCGCCCACACGTCGACGGTCATCGCGATGGCGGCGTCGCCGATGGTGTGGAAGCCCATCTGCCAGCCCCGCTCGTGGGCGGCGCGGGAGATGGCGAACAGTCCCGCCTCGTCGATCAGGGGCCCGCTGCCGTGGTAGCCGGGCTGCCCCTTGTAGGGCTCGAGGGTCCAGGCGGCGGCACCGGTGTAGCCGCCGTCGACGAAGAACTTCATGGGCCCGACCCGCAGCCACTCGTCGCCGTCGCCGGTCCTGCGGCCGAACCGGTCGAGCATGTCGACGGCCCGCTCCGGGTCCGGCGGCACCCGGAGCTGCACCGCCGCCCGCGGCAACTCGCCGCGGTGCGCCGCGTAGGCCGCCTCCCAGTCCGCGAAGCCCTCGATGCCGACCCCGGCGTGGATGATGCTGGTGACGCCGAGCCGGAGCAGGTCGCGCAGGTTCTCGACGAAGCTCGCCTGCAGCTCGTCCCGAGTGGGATCGGGCACGAGGCGGCTGACGAGTCCCTGCGCGCCCTCGCGGAGGATGCCGTTCATGCGGCCTTCGTCGTCGACCTCGATGATGCCGCCGGGCGGGACCTCGGTGTCCGGTGCCAGCTCGGCCGCCTCGAGCGCGAGCGAGCTCGCCACCGAGCTGTGGCCGCCGGCCCGGGTCAGCACCACCGGGTTGGCGGGCGCGGCATCGTCCAGGTCCCACCGCAGCGGCCGCCGCTGCTCGGTCAGCTCGTCCTCCGACCAGCCGTACCCGGTGATCCACTCGCCGGCCCCGAGTTGCTCCGCCTTCCGGGTGACCCGCCCCTTCAGCTCGGCCATGTTCCCGAGCCCCGCCAGATCCACCCAGCGCTCGGCGTCGCCGCGGATGTGGATGTGGGTGTCGATGAACCCGGGCAGCACCAGCCGCCCCTCGAGGTCGATGGTGCGCGCGGCGCGGTAGCGATCGGTCAGATCGTCCCAGCCGAGGGCCACGATGCGGCCGTCGCGCACGGCGATGGCCGAGTAGGTCGAGAGCAGCTCGTCGGCCGCGAAGACCTTGCCGTCGTGCAGCAGCAGGTCCACCGGTTCCTGCGCCCGCGCCGGGGGCGCGCTCGTCGTCCCCAGGATCCACGCCGCGATCAGCAGTCGATTCATCGTGCCCTCCCCAAGCCGCCGCAAGCCGCCATCATACCGTGGCGGCCCCGCCGCGCCCGGCCTCGGTGCGCTTGCGGGCGAAGCGGGACGCTGGTAGGGTTGAGGCGGCCCGGCGAGGCGTTCACCACGAGCTCCCGGACAGCCCGGAACGTCGCCTTGCGGCTTCGCCCACGCCCGGCTCGATTCCGGCGACCGGCATGTGGCGGTCGATCGGCCGCTCGTACATGGCGCCAAGCGCCGGCGTGTCGGACACCGCCGCCGGCCGCTCCTGGAACTGTCCGACGCCACGGCCCTTGTGGTCAGGGCGGCTCGTCATCGGGCAACGTCGTGCGACAGGGGAACGACGACTCCATGGCCAGCAAGACGAGAATCGCCGGTATCGCCGTTGCAGGCGTGCTGATCGCCGCCGCGACCACCTATGTCTTCGTGGCACCCTACAACCGCATTGCCGGGGTGAGAATCGGTGGCAGCCTGACGCCGCCGCCGCCTGACTTCACGACCCTCGAACGAGGCATCGGGACGATCAAGACCGGTGGCTTTCCGCCGTTCGTCGTGCACGTGTCGCTCGTCCCCTTCGAGGGTGGATTCATCACCGCCACGAGGCCGGACGGCGGCTATTGGTCGAGACGGGCGCAGGTCGCACCCGACGGCTACGCGCGGCTCGGCGACACGACGTTCGCGATGACGGCCACCGAGGTGCTCGGCGAGGAGAAGTACCCCTACTTGCGCCGGTGGGGCGGGCCCGACCTCGACCGCACCCTGTCGGGCGGTGTCATCGTCGGCGAATCGGAGCCCTTGAGGGAATGGCAGGTCTTCCTCTGGACTCCCCGATAGCAGGCGCCGGCGGCAACGCGGCGCTCACGGGCAAGCCGCACGGCGGCGGGAAGACGACGAAGACGGCCCGGACACCCGGGGGAGGAGAACCGCCATGTCCCGCATCCAGCGTTTCTTCGTGAACGGCGCGGCCGCGGCCGGCCTCGCCGCCGCGGCCGCGTGCGCGGCCCCCGCCGCGAATCCCGCGGACCTCCCCGGCGCCTGCGCCGATCTGACGGCGCTGGAGCTTATCGACATGCGCATCGGCTCGGCCGAGCACGTGCCCGCCGGCGACGTCCCGGCGCACTGCCGGGTGCAGGGGGTCATCGAGACCGAGATCAACTTCGAGCTGCTGCTGCCCGACGACTGGAACGGCCGGTTCCTGATGGGGGGCGGGGGTGGCTTCGTGGGCAGCGTCCAGAACCAGGCGCGCTCGCTCTACGCGCATGGGGGCGGCCCCCTCGAGCGCGGCTACGCCACGGCGGGGACCGACACCGGGCACAGCGGCAGCGGCCGCAAGGCGAGTTGGGCCCTCGACCATCCCGAGCGGCAGGAGAACTTCGGCCACCGCGCCGTGCACCTGACGGCCGAGACTGCGAAGTCGATCATCTCGCACTACTACGACCGGCCGTCGGAGTACGACTACTTCGTCGGCTGCTCTCGGGGCGGCGGACAGGCGATGATGGCGTCGCAACGCTACCCGGACGACTTCGACGGCATCGTGGCCGCCGCGCCCGCCTACGACTGGACGGGGATCACGGCCGGGTTCGTGCAGAACCAGCAGGCCATCTACCCCGACGGCGACCTCGACGCGCCGGTGCTGACGGCGGCCGCGCTCGAGTTGCTCGGGTCGAGCATCCTCGCCGCGTGCGACGCGGACGACGGGGTCGAGGACGGCATGATGACCGACCCGCGGCACTGCGGCTTCGACCCCGCCGACCTGCCGCGCTGCGCCGGCGACCGCCCCGCCGACGGCTGCGTCACCGCGGCGCAGCTCGCCGCCATCCAGACCGTCTACGACGGCCCCGAGGCGAACGGCGAGCCGCTCTACCACGGGTTCAACTACGGCGGCGAGCACCAGAACGGCGGCTGGCCCGGGTGGGTGGTCGGCCCGCCGGGGGCCCCGAGCGCGCAGTACGGCTTCGGGACCGAGCTCTTCAAGTACTTCGTCTTCGGCGACCCCGACTGGGACTACACCGAGTACGACTTCTCGACCTGGGAAGAGGACGTCGCCCCGACCGGTGCGATCCTCAACGCCACCAGCACCGACCTGAGCCGTTTCCGCGACGGCGGCGGCCGCATCATCTACTGGACCGGCTGGTCCGACCTCGCCCTCTCGCCCCTCGGCACCATCGACTACTACGTGCGGCTCGCGGCTGACGACGCCGCGGCCCGCGACTTCGCGCGGCTCTACATGCTGCCCGGCGTGCTCCACTGCGCCGGCGGCCCCGGCCCCGACCGCGTCGACTGGGTCGAGGCCATCCGTGCCTGGGTCGAGGACGGTCAGGCCCCCGAGCGCCTGCTCGCGACGAAGCTGTCGGGGGACGACGAGGTCACGATGACCCGCCCCGTCTGCCCGTACCCGCAGGTCGCCGTCTACGACGGCAGCGGCGACCCGAACGACGAGGACAGCTTCGCCTGCGCGATTCCGTCGCGTTAGCCGGTCCGTCTGGCTCGATTCCCCGAGGAGTCTCGTCAAGCCGATTAGCGACGTTCTTGCATCTACGTTAGGCCTCGCAGGATCATGACATGCCCCGAAAGCAAGCCGACAGAGCTGACAAGCCATCTACGCAGCCCACTGACACACCCCGGATTTCTACAGCCGACGTGTTCGCCGCAGTCGTGAGGGCTTTGTCAGCAGACGCGCCTGACGATGCGGATAAGGCCCGAGATGAGTGTATTCGTTCTTATCTTGCTCAACAGGTGGCTGAGCACTCAATCGCTGAGAAATACAACTTACTGGTTTTGTTCGACGAGAGAATGATGGTCAAGGGTGACGCCGATCACATATACTCAGCCGCGACGCAGTTCAAGGAGCCCAAGCCGATTTTGTTGGTGCTTCGGTCAACGGGTGGGGTAATTGGTTCCGCTTACCTGATTGGTAAACTGTGCCGCGAATATGCAAGAGACAAGTTGGTGATCGTTGTGCCCAGAGAAGCTAAGTCTGCGGCGACGCTTTTGTGTTGCGCTGCAGATGAAATCCACATGGGAAGCCTTAGTGAATTGGGCCCCATTGACCCGCAAATTGAGCGACTGCCTGCGCTTGGATTGAAGAGCTCTATTGAACATATCGCGGATCTGATTAAGAGTCATCCGCATTCGGCCGATATGTTTGCCAGGTACTTGCATCTTTCGCTCAAGCCCGTGCACCTCGGATATTACGAACGCGTAGCCGAGTCCGCGGCTCAGTACGCAGAACGCCTGCTCAAGGCACACGAAGAGTCACTGGGCAAGCCGGCGGCGAAGATTGCGCAGGATCTCGTCTACTCTTACAAGGACCACGGATTCGTCATCGATCAAACGGAAGCCACGGCAATATTCGGTGAGTCTGTCGTGAAGACGAGAACGCCGGAATATGACTTGGGGAACTCCGTATACGAGGCGATGCAGTTGGTTCTTCGCGTTGCAGATATGTTAGATCACCACTTCTACTTTATTGGTTCATGCGACTCCAGGCCTCGCTTTGCGAAGCACTGAAGTAGGGGCCCCATCTGTTTGCAGATCCCGTCTGGACTGCGCTCAGAAGCTAGGGCGAGAGAGGGCGACGTGGCTCGAAGAGGCTGCCCGCGAATGTTGGGGGTGGGGGTGACGCCGACACGTAGTGACCGGGTACGCTTGCCGTCGCGGGCTCGACCGATGCAACCAAGTCTTCCCTCCCGGAGCGGCCGATTACAGCCGAGCCTGCTGTTCCAGTGCCGCTATCCACGCATCGAAGAGCGGGCACGCGTCGCGCACCGTGTCGAGACCGATCTCCTTCATGGCCAGGACTCCATCGACCGGCTTCCGGTAGCCCTTGTACAGGTTGAGGACCCGTTTCGACGGCGCCGTGTCCGGAGAGTCGTTGATGCCCTCGGGAGTCCGGAACTCCCGGCGGATAGCCCGAAGCTCGGGCGCCAAGTCGGGATTGCCGAGGCTCTGCGCGAATCGGTCGGGGTCGCTGAACAGCAGTCCCTCGAACTCATGCATCACCACGTAGGGAACGAAACGCGGCGGGCGGCGGATTTCGGTTGAGATGTCCTCCAGGATGGCCTGCTCCACCGCGGCGGCGCGTTCGCTCAAGGTGGCGTGCCGGGGAGCTCCTTCCCGACCGGGCCACGTACGCGGCAGGCCGTAGTAGTCCACCATCGTCGTGGAGAGCGCGGTCTGGTCGCGTTGCAGGTGATTCAGGATCCCCTTGCGCACCGCCTCCCAGGACCGCCCCCCGCCGCGCCGGCTCCGTTGGCGGGCATTCCCGACGAGACGCGCGCTGACGCCCGCGTACCCCATCCGGTGGAGATGCGGCGCCAGCACCTGATTCACGAAGGCCTCCTCCGTGTGGCCCTCTACATGCACCAGAATCCGCGACATCCGCTACTCCGGCGCGGGGCGTCCCCCGATCTCGTTCTTCTCCCAGAGCTGACCGAGGCTGTAGTCCTCCAACCAGGACTGTAGCCGGGCCGAATCGAGTCGGGAGAACCGGGTGGTCCCGTCGACGCGGTCCGCTACCAGCACTTCTTCCGGTTCGAAGTGGTCCAGAAGCAGCGCCGACTGCGTGGCGACGATCACTTGAGCGTCGGTTGAGGCCTTCTTCATCAGGGAGGCCAGCAAGGTGATGGCGGAGGGATGAAGGCCCAGCTCAGGCTCGTCGAGCACAATTGCCGATGGCTTGTTCGGTTGTAGAAGCAGGGTCGCCAGCGCCATGAAACGCAGCGTTCCGTCCGACAGCGATGTCGCGTCGAAGTAGGCGTCCGTTCCGGTGTGTTCCCATCGCAGGAGTATCGTGTCCGGTCTCTCAAGCTCCGGCTCGAGCGTGAAGTCCTGGAAGAACGGTGCTACCTGACGAACCGTGCCGACGATGGTGCGGTAGGCGTGTTCGTGCTTTTCGCGCAGGAGATGAAGGAACGCGGCCAGGTTGGAGCCGTCGTGGCGGAGATGGCGATTGTCATTCACGTGAGCCGTCTTCTTCAGGGGTGACCCCACGCTGGTATCGTGGAAGTGATAGAGGCGACAGCCGGCCAAGCGCCGCTGAACACCAAGGGCAGTCTTTCGCAGGTCCGGCATGCTGATGCCGGCTTCCCACGTGGAGGTTGCGTGAATCTCGTCCTCATGCGGGCGGTCATGACTGCTCTCATCGTGGAAGCGCACGAACTCGGACACTGGAACCAGATTGTCGCCCGCACTTGGTTCGAGCGTGATTTCGTACTCGTTCTTTTCGTGCCGATGAGGAGCATCGTTCCTGAACGCGACATGGATGTGCAACGCCTCGGTGACGCGGGAGCCGAAGTGCAACACCCTTTCGGCGCCGCCAGCCTTGGCCACATACGTCCGCAGGCGGCCGTGCCGGATAGCGTTCAGAAAAGAGAACACGCCGAGGAAGTTCGTCTTGCCGGACCCGTTGGGACCGATGAGCACCGTCAAGGGCCCGGGTTTCAGATCCTCGATCGAAGCGATGCTCTTGAAGCCCCGCACTGTGATGCCGTCCAGCTTGCTCATCGCGCACCCTGATCATCCGGGAGGAGGTACCGACAGCCGGCCTGCGCTCACATCATGTGTCGGGGAAGGGGCTCAGAAACTGTAGCGCAGGCCGAACTGCATCTCCCGGGCGTTCAGGGCGCTGAAGATGCGGCCGAAGTTCGGGGTGCCGAAGATGCGGTTGGGCACGTCGAAGTTGGCCCGGTTCAGCACGTTGAAGATCTCCCAGCGGAACTCCAGGCGGCCGGTGTCGCCGACGAACCAGTCCTTCTGCAGCGAGACGTCGACGTTGGCGAGGCCCGGCGCGAAGACGCTGTTGCGCAAGGCGCTGCCGAAGGTGAACGGACTCTGCAGGGCGAACGCGGCGGTGTTGAACCAGCGATCGGGGGTGCGCTGCCCGGCGGGGAGGTTGGGGTCGCCGATCTGGTCGGGGCGCTGGGCGGGGCCGGAGCCGATGTTGGCGCGGTCCATGCCGAGGTTGACGGTGAACGGGGCGCCCGACTGCACGGTGACGATGCCGTTCACCCGCCACCCCGAGAGGAGCGCGGCCGCCCCGCCGGCCCCCTCGAAGAACGGGAGCTGCAGGGTGCCGCTGGCGACGAGCTGGTGGCGGTGGTCGAAGCTCGACAGGGCCACCTCGCCGGGGAAGATGTCGTTGACGTTCTGGGGGACGTTCGACTCGAACGCGGTGGCGCCGGGGCTCGAGGCGTCGTCCTTGGACTGCGACAGCGTGTAGGCGGCGTTGAACGAGTGCCGCCCGTCGAAGCGCCGCTCGGCCTTGAACGTGACGGCGTGGTAGATCGACTCGCCGTCGAAGCGGATGGCCCGGATGCCGCTCATCTCGGGCACCGGCCGCCGCTCGTCGATGGGGCCGGGGCCGGGCAGGGGCACGTTGCGGATGGTCGAGTTGTCGGCCCCGATGGTGTACGAGCCCATGTAGGCCACCTCGACCATCGTCTGCCGCGTCGCCTCCATCTGCACGCCGCCGCTCCACGTCTGCGTGTACTCGACCCGGTAGTCGTTGTCCATGATCGAGCCGCCGATGCTGCCGGTGGCGTCGCTGGTGAGGATGTCGCGGGTCTGGTGGGTGGGGGCGAGCTGGTCCGACGGGGTGTCGATCTGCTTCAGGAAGAAGAACGGCAGGTTCCGGGTGAACGCGGTCTGCACGCTGTACGCCCACTGGTTGAGGAAGACCCCGTAGCCGCCGCGCAGCACCACCGAGCGCTGGTCCCCGAGCAGCAGCGCGAAGCCGGCGCGGGGGGCGAGGCGGACCCGGCTCGGGCGCAGGAGGCTGCGGTCCCAGCCAAGCTCGGCCGACGTCACCCAGGGAATCGGCATCAGCGGGAGCAGCGCCTCGGCCGCGGGCGAGATGTTGCCGGCGTCGTCGCTGGCGACGACGAAGCGCCCGCCCGGCACCGAGAGGTCGATCGACGACAGGCGGTTGTCGACGTCCTTCATGTGGGCGTTGTACTCGTAGCGCAGGCCGTAGTTGATGGTCAGGTTGTCGCGCGCCCGCCAGTCGTCCTGGGCGTAGAGGTGGAGCCACGTCGTGCGCGAGTCCTGGTCGCCGCCGCCGATGCCGGCCCGCGCCGAGGTCGGGTACCCGAGGAGGAAGTCGGCCATCGCGTTGCCGCTCCACTGCCCCGTATAGGTGAAGGCGCCGCGCGCGGTGTCGGCGTTGACGGGGCGGAACCGCAGGTGGAACAGGTAGCCGCCGAACTTGTAGCGGTGGTTGCCCTGGTCGATGAGGAAGTTGTCGTAGACCTCGAAGTGCTCGTTGTTCCGCGACACGAACGTCGTGGGGTCGCCCATGGTGCTGAACAGCCCCGCCGTCGAGATCTGGGGGTAGCCGACGTCGCGGGGGTTCCGGCTCACCCCGAGCAGGCCGACCCGGTCGGCGAAGTCGACCCCCGCGTTGCGGCTGTGCTGCCCGCCGTTCACCGACATGTAGCCGAAGCGGAGCTCGTTCAGCTTGTTCCGGCCGATGGCCTTGGTGTAGCTCACCCCGACGTTGCGGGTCGTGGTGTCGAGGGTGCGGCCGAACCCGGGCACGAGGGACTCCTGCTGGACGCCGGTGCCGAACGGCTGGATCTCGTCGGCGTCGAAGGTGCTGAGCCGCAGGAAGAGGTGGTCGGCCTCGGCCGGCCGGTGGTCGACGCGCACGCTGAACTGGTGCACGTCCTTGTCCTGCGGCTCGACCGACGTCAGGTTCTGGAACCGCCCGTCGGCCGTCGGCAGGGGCACGTTCGCGAGGAACTCGCCAGCGATGGGATCGAGCCGGTCCACCGGGATCCGGTTGCCCGGGAAGGGCTGGCACGCGCCGGTCCCGGCGTTGATGGTCAGCGGATCGCAGATGGGGTCCCAGCTCGAGAAGTCGCCGGCCCGCACCGCCGCGTCGGGCACCGAGAAGGTCTTGGTGATCGACCGTCGCGTGTCCTGCCGCTCGTAGCTCGCGAAGAAGAACGTGCGGTCGCGGACGATGGGGCCGCCGAGGGTGCCGCCGTACTGGTCCTGGTCGAGGGGGGGCACCGGCAGGCTGCGGTCGTCGAAGTAGTTGTGGGCGTCGAAGCGCTCGTCGCGCATGAACTCGAACAGGCTCCCGTGGAAGTTGTTCGCGCCCGACCGGGTCGCCACGTTGATGAGGGCCGACGCCTTCCCCCCGAACTCGGGCGGGTACATCGACTTCTGGATCTTGAACTCCTGGATCGAGTCGACCGACGGGTTGATGACGAGGTTGTTGAACAGCTCGTCGGTGACCTTGAACCCGTCGAGCATGTAGATGTTGTGGCCGGCCCGCTGGCCCCCGACGTTCGGCAGCGGCCCCGCCTGCTGGAGGGCCCCGCCCCGGGTGCCGCCGGGGGGGATGACCACCGCGTCGCTGAGCTGGGCGAGCTGCAGGAACTGCCGGCCGTTCAGGGGGATGGTCTCGACCTCGCGGGTCTCGATGACGTCGCTGATCTCGGCCGTCGTGGTCTGCAGCAGGGGGGCGCTGACCTCGACCGTCACCTCCTCGCTGACCGCCCCGAGGGCCAGGGTGAACTCGAGCTGCAGGGTGCGGCCGACCTCGAGCCGGATCCCGGTCTGGGTCGAGCGCTGGAAGCCGGGCAGCTCGGCGGTGACGGTCCACTCGCCGGTGGCGAGGCCGGGGAGGAAGAACCTGCCCTCGCCGTCGGTGATCCGCTCGATGACCGTCCCGCTCGCCGGATGCGTGGCCACGACGACGGTGCCCGGCAGCACGGCGCCGCTCTCGTCGACCACGACGCCCAGCAGCTCCGCGGTGTTGGTCTGGGCGGCGGCGGTGGCGCCGGCCGCCAGCAGCATCAGCAGGGCCGTCGCCCACGTGGCCCACGATCGCGTCCGGTTCGTGCAGACGGTCCGGTCTTGCCGTGCGGCGTCTGCACCGGCCCAGCCGGCGGCGCTCCGCCGGCACGACAGCCATCGAAATCCGTGTCGGTGCATCCCTCAATTATAGAGTGGGCGGCCGGGTTGCGGCTCCGACGCCTGGATGGCGTCATGCGCGGGCGGCGACGGCCAGGACGTGCTCGGCGGCGCGGCGGCTCGCCCCGGGTCCTCCCAGCTTCTCGCGCACCTCGCGCAAGGCCCGCCGCGTGCGGGCGGCGTGCGCCTCGTCCGACAGGAAGCGCACCGCGTCGTCCGCCACCACCGACGGCGTGAACGCGGCCTGGGCGTACTCGGGCACGACGGTCCGTCCCGCCACCAGGTTGACCATGCCGAACGCGCTCACCTTGATGAACCGCCGCGCCATCCAGTACGTCAGCGGCGAGAGCCGGTAGACGACCACCATCGGGCGCTCGTGTATCGCGGTCTGGATGGTGGCGGTGCCCGACGCGGTGAGCACGACGTCGGCGGCGGCGAGCACCGCATCGGTCTGCGACTCGACGACCCGCGGCGGCGCCCCCGCGCCCCGCAGCGCCGCGAGCGGCTCGAACAGGGAATCGGACAGGCCGGGGGCGCGCGCGACGAGGAGCTGGACCGACGGGACGCGGTCGCGGATGCGCCGGGCCGCGGCGGCCATGTCCGGGAGGATGCGGCGCAGCTCGTTGGGGCGGCTGCCGGGGAGCAGCGCAACCACCGGCGCCTTCGCCGCGAGCCCGTGCTCCAGGCGGAACGTCTCCCGGCCCGCGGCGGCCGGCGCCAAGTCGAGCAGGGGGTGGCCGACGAACGAGACGGGGATCCCCGCCTCGCGGTACAGCCGCGTCTCGAACGGGAAGATGACGAGGGCCCGCGTCACGAACCGCCGCATGGCCCGGAACCGGCCGCTCCGCCATGCCCACGCCTGCGGCCCGATGTAGTAGACGACGGGGATGCCGAGGGCCGCGACGGCGGCGCCGATCCGGAAGTTGACCTCGGGAAAGTCGATGGCCACGAACACGTCGGGGCGTTCCGCCCGCGCCGCCCGCACGAGGCGGCGGTAGGTGCGCCAGGTGTGCGGCAGCACCGACAGCGCCTCGGTCAGTCCGGTGGCCGCGAGCCCCGCGTAGTCGGCGGTCAGGCGCCCTCCCGCCGCCGCGAGCTGCCTTCCCCCCAGCCCGAAGACCTCCGCGCCCGGGCTCAGCCGGCGGATCTCGCGCGTCAGGGCGCCCGCGTACAGATCGCCCGACGGCTCGCCGCACGAGAGCATCACCCTGGGCGCCGGCATGGTGGGTGGGACACCGCCGCCCGGCGGCCGCCATCCCCCGCGTCCGGTCAACGCCGGAGGTCGGGGCTCGACAGGTCCAGCTCGGGCACCGAGAGGACCTCGACGTCGCCGAACCCGGCCCTTCGCAGGTCCCTCACGAACGCGCGGGCCTCGCCCACGAGCACGATCGCGAGGCGGTCGGGACGCAGGTAGGTGCGGGCCACCCGCCGGATGTCCTCCACCGTGACCGCGTTGATCCGGTTCGGGTAGTTCGGGAGGTCGTCGAGGTCGAGGCCGTACACCAGCGCCTCCAGCACCTGGGAGGCGATGGCGTTGGGCGTCTCGATGCTCAGCGGGAAGTTCCCGGCCAGGTACGCCTGGGCGTTCTCGAGCTCGCGCCGGCTCACCCGCTCCCGCCGCAGGCGGCCCACCTCGCCGACCATCAGCCGCAACGCCTCGACCGTCGCCTCGGTCCGGGTGTCGGTCTTCCCGATGAAGTCGCCGCCGTAGCGGCGGCTGCCGATCTCGGCCGAGGCCGAGTAGGTGAGGGACCGTTCCATCCTCAGCACGCTGCCGAGCCGGTTCCCCCCCTCGCCGCCGAGAATCTTGATGGCGACGTCGAACGGCAGATGGTCGGGGCTGGCGCGCTCCAGGGCGGCGTGCCCGACCCGGATGGCCGTCTGCAGCGAGCCCGGCTTGTCGATGACGACGATCCGGCGGGTGGGCTCGGGTATGTCGCCGACGGGCGGCGCCGCCGCTTCCGGCCGGGGCGCCCAGTCGCCGAACGTCCGTTCCGCCGCCGCGAAGGCCGACTCGGCGTCGACGTCGCCGACGATCGCGAGGAGGGCGTTGTTCGGTGCGTAGTGCGCGGCGTGGAAGGCGACGAGATCGTCGCGCGTGATCCGCCGCACCGACTCCGGCGTGCCGCTCGACGGCTGCCCGTAGGGGTGGGACCCGTAGATCAGTCGCGAGAGCACGACCCCCGACAGGTACTCCGGGTCGTCGTAGCTGACCTGGAACCCCGACAGCACCTGCTGCCGCTCGCGCTCGACCTCGGCCGGGGCGAACGCCGGGTTCCGGGCGGTGTCGGCGACCATGTCCAGCCCGAACTCGAAGCTGTCGGTCATGACGAGGGCGTTGACGAAGGTCAGGTCCGTGCCCGCCCCGGCGCCGAGAATGCCCCCGATCGAGTCGATGGCGTCGGCGACCTCGGTGGCGCTCCGGCTCGTCGTTCCCTGGTCGAGCAGCGCACCCGTGAACGTCGCGACCCCCGGCTTGCCGGCCGGGTCGTACGCCGATCCGGCCCCGATGAGCAGCCGCAGGTTGACCGCGGGCTGCTCGTGGTGCATCACCACCACCACCTGCAGGCCGTTGTCCAGGGTCCGGACCTCGTAGGGCGGGAACGTCGCCTGGTGCCACGGCAGCGGGGGCGGCGGGCTCTCCCGCGGCCAGTCCGCCGGCGGCTGGCCCGCCGCGGCCGCGGCGATCATCGACAGGCAGAGGGCCAGGAGCACGGGCCGTTCCACGGTGCGGGCTACCGCAGGGGTGGTCGGGCGCCCGGGGGAGGCCGCGGCGCGACCAGGCGGTCGCGATGGAGTCTCGCCGGCGCGAAGCTCCCGGGCCGACGATGGGCGTGCCAGGCCGGCAGCTCCCGCGCCGGACGTCGAGAGTGGACCCCGTCTCATTGGTCGTCTCCGGGCCGGAAGAAGGAGCGCCCGGGCGGCGGGGCGGGCAGAATCGTCAGCACCAGCCGGTTCTCCTCGGTGAAGTAGGTCCGGGCCACGCGCTGCACGTCCTCGCGGGTGACGTCCATGAAGATGTCGAACTCGCCGTCCACGGTGGTGATGTCGTCGTGCGCCACCGCCGCGTGGACCAGGTGCGAGGCCTTCTGCTCGATGGTGAGGCGGCCGAACACGTAGTCGCGGGCGAACTGGTTCTTGGCCTGCTGCAGCTCCCGTTCGCTGATGAACTCCGTCTTCAGCCGGTCCAGCTCCTCGATGAGCGCCGCCTCCGACTCGGCCGTCGTGCGGCCCGGCTGGACGATGGACACCGCGTAGAAGAGGTTCGGGTCCTCGATGAGCAGGCCGTCGCCGGCCGCCGACACCGCGAGCTGGTCCTCGTAGACGAGCCGGCGGTAGATGCGCGAGCTCTCCCCGTCCGAGAGCACCTTGGTCGCGATGTGCAGGGGATACGCGTCGGGGTGCCCGTCGTAGGTGATGTGATGGGCCACGATGACCGCGGGCAGGGGCCAGTTCTCGGACTGGGTCAGGGTCACCCGGCGCTCCCCGGTGGACGGCGGCTCGCGGGGAATGTCGCGGGGCACCGGGCGCTTCGCCTTCGGCACCCGGCCGAAGTACAGCTTGATGTGGGCCAGGGCCTGCACGGGGTCGAAGTCGCCCACCAGCACCAGGGTCGCGTTCTCGGGCACGTAGTAGGTGTCGTAGAAATCCTGGACGTCCTCGATGGAGGCGGCCTCGAGGTCCTCCATGCTGCCGATGACCGAGTGCTTGTACGGGTGCACCGTGTAGGCCTGGTCGTACAGGATCTCCGTCAGCAGGCCGAACGGCGCGTCCTCGTAGCGCCAGCGGCGCTCCTCCTTGACCACCTCGCGCTCCGCCTCGAACGTCCGCTGGTCGATGCGCAGCGTCGCCATCCGGTCCGCCTCCAGCCACAGGACCAGGGGCAGGTACTGGGACGGCACCGTCTGGAGGTATGTCGTGGCGTCCTCGGTCGTGTAGGCGTTCCCGTCGCCTCCCACCCGGGAGATCATCGTCAGGTGCGAGTCGGGAAGCACGTTCTTCGAGCCCTTGAACATCATGTGCTCGAACAGGTGGGCGAACCCGGTGCGGCCCGGCCGCTCGTTCTTCGACCCGACGTGGTAGACCATCTGCAGGTGGACGATGGGCGTCGAATGGTCCTCGGAGAGGACCACCCGCAGGCCGTTGTCCAGCGTGTGCATCTCGTAGTCGAGCGGGGTCGGCCGCACCGCCCCGTCCAGGGTGGACGAGACGGCGAGCAGGCCGGCTAGCACGACGAGGAGCATCGTGCCGGACACGGGGGAGCTCGCGCCGGAACTGCCGCGCCGCCGCCGGATCGCGGGGAGAATCATCTGGAGCATGGGCCGAATTATGGCACAGCCGGAGGCACGTCCAAGCAGGTCCCGGTCCGGAATCGCGGAGGGCGGGGGCGTCGGCTTCCAGCGCCGGGCCGCGTGGCCCCGAAAGGGTGACGGCGGCGCGGGCAACCGCACCGCAGGCGTGCCGGGGTCCGAGGATGGAACCCTCGTCCCGCCGTCCCTGCGGCTCTATTTCAGCTTGAGCAGCGGATAGTCGGGAAACCGCGGCGTCAGCGTCCGGTTCGCGCAGTCGGCGATCAGGTCGAGCGCTTCCAGGACGATCTGGCCGAGCAGCGGCTCGCTCAGGGGTGGGCCGACCACGCAATCGGTGTTCATGAACCGGTTGCCGCCAGGCTCCGCGGCTCGTACTGCCACCTGGGGTCCCGGCCCGACCGGAAACAGGGCGTGTCGAACTTCGATCTCATCGCCCGATTGCCGGCGATGCCGGCTGAAGAAGCGTCTCGACTCGCCGATGGACGCGGCGTCTCGCGGTTCGGCGACGAGGCCGACTTCCTCGCGCAGCTCGGCGATTCTCGCTCGGACGCTCGATTGGGCGTACTCCAAGTCTCCGTCGAGAACGTAGCCGAGCATGCACGCGAGAGGGAGGCCCTCCGCGTACTGTTCAACGACGAAGCGTGACACCCCATCCTTGACGTAGTCGCCGGCCAGCGACCTCCGGCCGTCCTGGCGCACGAGGTTCAACCGCTTGCACTCGTACGCGAGGTAGATGTCGCGGTCCTGGTTCAGGATGACGGCCATGTCGATGCTGCCGGTGCTGTACGCAGTGCCTTCCGCCGTGTGTCCGAAGGGCTCGTACTGGAATTCGACATAGTGGAACCAGCGGCGAGCGTCGGGATCCCTGTTCAGGAGATCCACCAGATTGATGGTGATGGGATCCTCCTTGATGGCGATGGGGTCTTCGTTCGGCTGCTTCGGCAACCTGCCGATACACTCACGCCAGACGGCCGCGACACGCTTCAGAAACCGCACGTCGAACGACCGGAACCGGCCGGCCCACGCGGTGGGATCGCCGGTGAGCATCAGCCGGAACCCGGACCATCGTCAGGCCGGCGTCCGACGAAGCCCTGCAAGTCGAGGGCGATGCCGTGGGCGTCGGCCACGGCTGCGGATCGGAGCCAGAACCGCTTGGCGGCGGGCTTGACGAGGAAGAGCTCGCGGTCCAGGAACACGCGGAAGTCCGGCGTGGACTGGAAGTTGCCCGGAATCGGTTGCTCGATGCGCTGGGCGAGGCGGGACAATGCCTCCCCGACCGGCGTGTCGTCGTCCTCGGCGTAGTCGAACGCGCTGCGGCCGTCCCGCAACGTCAGCCGGAGGACGGCCACGTCGTCGTTGCGGGCCACGAGGCGCGTGCCGATGGCGCAGTCGTCGTCGAGCCAGTCCATGAGGTTGTCGACGAGCGTGCGGGCATAGGCGCGCCGGTCGGACGTGGTCGACGAGTTCCAGATCTCGGGCAGGCTGCCGCGGTTCGGTTGCGCAGAGGGAATCGTGTGCTCCACCGTATCTTCGACGAGGATTCTCTCGGCCTCGGACAGGCAGAAGAACTCGTACGCCAGCTTGTCGAGCTTGTCGAGCACGCCGCCTTCGCCGGGTGAAGGTGCCGGAACCTTGCGAGCCTGCCGAACGTGTTCCTCAAACACGGTGACCAACGCATCCGCCGCTGTGTGTGCCCGCGGCGGGTCAGGCAGGTCGTCCGGGGCAGGAAACGGGAGGCGCAGTAGCTCCGCCTGTTGCACCTCGGGACGATCCGCGCCGAACGACGACGTGCCGTGAAACGCGAACCACGACATCACTCTGCTGTTGAGCAGCCCCGCAAGCAGCCGGCCGCGGCGCTCGTCGCCTGGTGGAACCCTGATGGCCTGAATGATGTGCTGGAACGTCAGCGGTTCCTCGACGTAGGCGGCGCGCAGCCGCGGCCCGCCGGGGCCGGCGGCGACGCCGCGCGGCACGAGCACGCGCGGTCCCGAGAATCCCGCCTCGAAGCCGCCTCTGCGTACGAACCCGTCCTTCCACGGCTGCAATCCGGTGCGATCGAGGACCGGAATGCGGAACTCGTTGACCGGCAAATGGGGGATCGTGGCGACGATACTGCTGTGTCTGAGTTCCTGACCCGCGCGGTCGGTTCGCCCGATGTTCGCCGGCTGGAAGCCTTGCCCGACCACCCAGCGGTTCTGCGCGGATTCCCTCTTGCGCGCGAGCGCTCCGTACTCGACCGCCAGGTCGCCGAGCCGGGAAAACCGCGACAGGTAGTTGAACAGCCGCGCCTCGGGCTCGGTCATCCAGAGACGCGTCTTGAAGACGGATGGGTCGGCCTCCACCAGCCGGGAATCGAGCCGGCGCCGGTCGTCGCTGCCGATCGTGATCAGACGGCGGGACTTCAGGTTCAGGTCGGCCTTGGGCGTCAGGTAGTCGAACCGGTAAGGGGCGTCCGCCCGCGGTCGACCGAAGACGATCAGCGCGGCGGGGCGCAGGGCCCTGTCGAACAACTGGAACCGCATGTCGGCGAAGTTGACGACGCTGGAGACGCGTGCCTCGCGCACCAGCCGCTTGCGCGCCTCCACGGCCGGCCGGGCATGGTTGTGCAGGAAGCCCATGGCCGGCAGGAGCATGGCGGCGACGCCGTCGTCCCGCAGATGTCTCAGCGTCTTCCAGGCGAAGGGCCACGCCTGCTCTCCGCCTGGCGCGGGCAACCCCTCTGTCCTGCACCACTCCAGGGCGGAATGGCGCTCGCCGTGGCGGCTCGACCACGGCGGGTTGCCGACGACGACGTCGGCCTGCGCATCGTCGGGCGCGACCGCGAAGAAGTCGCCGTGGTGCAGCGTCTTCCCGTGGAGCGCGGGGAGGACCCTGCCACGTGCCATGAGCCTGCGGATGTCCGGCGGCCTGACCTCTTCGAGCAACGCGACGTACAGCGAGAAGACGGCTACGCGGACGGCGCCGCCGTCCACGTCCCAGCCCCGCACCCTCATGAGGAGCCTGACCAGGTCGGCCCAGGGAATCGTCGTGCGGCCGCGTCGGGCCTCGCGTCGATGTTCGCAGAGGCGCTGGAACAGACGCACCAGGAAGATGCCCGAGCCGCAGGCCGGGTCGAGAAAACACCCGCGGTCCCTGGTTGCGGCCGGAAGCCTGTCCCAGACCTGGGAGACCACGGTGTCGGCGAGGAACATCGGCGTGTAGTAGGCGCCGCTGGCGTGACTCTCGGGGGCCCGCTCGGCGAGGAACCGGTCGTGGACGGCGCTGATCAGCTCGATGGGGATGTACTTGAAGTTGTACTTCCAGAGTCGGTACTGTCCGATGTGCCCGTGCATCGCCTCGCGGCCGGCCCGAAAACGGGCCAGGACCCTCAGGTGAGACGCGTCGAGGCGCGGACCGCGTTCGTCCGGCTCGAACGAGCAGGGCGCGACGAACAGATCGCCGTTGAAGTCCTGCCGCAGGGTTCGGAAGAGATGCTCCAGCGCCTCGCCGTCCCCGGTGTCCAGCAGCGCTTCGAACGTCTGGGCGTCCGAGCTTGTGGCGTCCCCAAGGTACTCCGCGTCGATGATCTCCCGATCCTCGAGATAGGCGATGAACGTTGTCTGCACGAGCAGCGCCTGCGCTGCCTCGGTCGGCAGATCGGCATCGCAGAGCAGGCGATGCGACTCGGTGAGGTTGTCGAGGAGAACGCGGTCGACGCGTTCCCGCGGGTCGAAGTACTCGCGGTACTTGTCCTGCTCCCAGAAGCGGCCCGATTCGGCGGCGTAGGCGAGGTTCCGGAGCGTCAGCGCGTCGGTGACGGCATTCAGTTCGTCGACCAGGCACCGGTCGAAGTCGTCGTCCCCGGAGCGTGGAGATCGACTCAACGAGAAGAGGCGGACCGTCTGTCCGGAGACGACCACGAGCAGGCTCGCGAGACCCTGGTTCCAGAGCGCGGCGTGCAGGGTCACGGCGGCCCCCCGCTCGTACTCGCCGACCAGGATCGCGACGGTCGGCACGTGTTCGACGCAGAAGACCGCCGACAGGCCCAGGTCGTCGAACGCCGTGCGCAACGCGCCGGCATGGGGCGCGTTCCCGACCTGTTCCGACTGTTCGTAGAGTTCAGGCGGCCGGCGGGTGGAGAGGCCCAGGCTGGCTTTCCACGCGGGGTTCGACGGCTGCGAGGCGACGGCTTCCATCACGGTAGTCCGGGCACTGGACGGCCGCCCTCAACCGCCGTCGCCGTCACAGGTCGGCACGGCCATCGACGGAGCCGCAGTGGGGGCAGGGGCCGGTTCGAACCGCCCGTGACGCCATTGTAGCAGAACAAAAAGCGAAAGTCCGCCGTGACCGGTCGGTTCACTCCCCCGTCTTCTGCGGTCCCGGCCCGGCCGGCCTGGCGGCGTCCTGCCGATGGGGCCGGCCCCGTTCTTCCAGCTCGGCGCAACGCCGCTCCAGGGCCGCAACCCGCTTACGGAGGGCCGGCAACTGCACGAACGAGCTCGCCGCCTTCCGCCAGGCGCGGTTCTCGATGGCCGGCAGCCCGGAGACGAACGAGCCGGGAGGGACGTCGTTGGTGATGCCGGTCTGGCCGGTGGCGCGGGCGCCCTTGCCGATCGTGATGTGGCCGTTCACGCCGACCTGGCCGGCCAGCGTCACGTCGTCTTCGACCACGGTGCTGCCGGCGATGCCCACCTGGGCGGCCAGCAGGGCGTTGCGGCCGATCTTGACGCCGTGCCCGATCTGGACGAGGTTGTCGATCTTCGCCCCCGCCGCGATGTGCGTCTCGCCGAGGGCGGGCCGGTCTATCGCCACCAGCGCCCCGATCTCGACGTCGTCCTCGATGACGAGGCCCCCGTGCTGGGGGATCTTCTGGTGGGTCCCGTCGGGGCGGCGGGCGAAGCCGAAGCCGTCGCTGCCGATGACCGCTCCGTTCTGCACCACCACCCGGTCGCCGAGCACCACGCGTTCGCGTAGCGCCGCCTGGGCGTGAATCACGCAGTCGGCGCCGATGGTCACCCCGGCGCCGATGGTCACGTGGGGATGGATGAGGGTGCGCGGCCCGACGGCGGCGCCGGTGCCGATCGACACGAAGGGGCCGACGGAGACGCCCTCGCCCAGCTTCGCGTCGTCCGCGACGCTGCTTGCGGGATGGATGCCGGGCTCCGGGGAAGCGGCGTCCGTGAACAGCTCGACGGCCCGGGCGAACGCGAGGTACGGCGCCGCCGTGCGCAGCATCGGGCACGGCGCGGCCGGCGCGTCGTCGGCGAGGATCACCGCCGCCGCCCGTGTCGACCGCAGTGCCGTCGTGTACCGGGGGTTGACGAAGAACGTGAGGTCGCCCGCGCCGGCCGTCTCGATGCCCGCGACACGGCGGATTTCGACATCGCCGTCGCCCTCCAGCCGGCAATCGAGACGCTCCGACAAGTCACGAAGCTTCAAGACGAAGGAAGCCTATCACGCGGCCGTAGCGGCGCCGTGCCAGGGAACGGCGGGCGCGTGCGGCTTCGTCTGGCGTTCTCGATGGTCTCCAGGAACTCCTGTGCGCCCTGTCGGAGTTGCTGCAATTCAGCGTCGCTGAGGTGATCGTTCGAGAACAGCTTCGGAGGCCAGCATGAGCGTTCTCGACCGAACGGCGACACGCCCTTGTCGGGCATTCGCTCTCCCATCCGAACAGGTTACCTCAGGTCGGCCGGCCCGACGCGTCGTTGCGCCGTCAGGCCTGCGTCGTGCGCTCGACGAACGTCGCCAGGTGCTCCAGGTGCAGCTCGCGCGAGAGCTCTCGCAGGCGGGGACGGCGTTCGCCGGCCGGGAGGGCCAAGGCCTCGCGCACCTCGTCGAGGGCCGGGCTGACCCGCGCCGACCACTCGACGCCGGACACCCCGCGGCGCGCGCCCCGGAACGCCAGCCAGTGTCCGGCCATCTTCGCGGCGAAGTACCACGAGATGAGGTTGGGCCCGGGGACGAAGAAGAACAGCGGTCCGAAGATCGCGGTGGCGATGGCGTCGATGACCATCCAGAACCGGTGGTGGTCGCTCTGGCGCTGCAGGCGGCCCCGGGCGATGGCCAGCGCCTGCTCGGCGTCCAGATCGGCGGCGTGGACGAGCACGCCCTCCCGCACGTGGCGCATGTGCCACAGCAGCCGGTGCTGGGAGATCCAGGCGGCGAGGCCCCGCGTGAGGGCGGTGCGCAGCCGCGCCCCCCAGCCGGCCTCCTCCGCGCCGGCCGCCCGCGCGGTGCGGCGGTCGCGGCGCGCCTCCTGCTCTTCCGCGAGCACCTCGCGGGCGCGCCTCAGCAGCTTCCCGGTGACGGCGCCGGGGGGGTGGTCGGCGTCGTTCGGCTCGCAGTAGAGCTCGTGGCGGGTCCCATCGACGGGCACGAGGAAGATGTTCATTCGATGGAGAAGACGTTCGTCCGGTCAGCGGATGTTCATCCGGTGAGCGGGGCGGTGCGACCGCCGGCGGCCGAGGCGCGATTGAGAGAAGCAGGCACGGGGGAAGGCGCAATCGCCAGAGGGGGAGGAACAGCGCCGGGAACCGCGTGGGTCCCCGGCGCTCAGGCTTCGACGCCGCGCCGCCGTCGGCGATTGCCGGCGGCGGCCACGGTCTC
Source organism: Vicinamibacterales bacterium (assembly GCA_965204675.1). GTDB lineage: Bacteria > Acidobacteriota > Vicinamibacteria > Vicinamibacterales > UBA8438 > JAJEEA01. The sequence continues at coordinate 187,677 of OZ242003.1, read as the reverse complement.
AGGTCGTCCGGCTACCGCGCCAGCGGCTCGGGACGAAGCTGGAAGTGCACGATCTTGCTCTTCGTCCCCTGGCCGCCCTCGGTGTGCCAGATGTAGTTCGAGCCGTAGTTGGCCCACAGCCCGCGTCCCTTCCAGCCGGCGTCGGCATCGTCGATCCGGCCGTCGAGGCCGCGCGAGTAGAACGCCATCGGGTACGGCACGCGCAGGACCACCCACTCGCCGGTCTCGGGATCGAGCGCGAGGAGGGAGTCCGACGTCGAGCCGTTGGCGATGGGGATGTTCTCGCCCATGCCCAGCGTGTTGAACTGGTCGACCCAACTGTAATAGTGGAAGTCGGCGCCGACGCGTCCCTCCACGCCCTGCATCGTCGGGCCCGGCACCGGGTACAGCGTCCACCCCTCGGGGCAGTGCTGGCCGGTGGCGTCGGGGCCGCTGGTCACCGCGCACTTGCTGCGGTCGAAGCTCGCCATGTGGCTGCTGCCCGACAGGGCGGCCCAGATGACCCCGTTGCGGTCGACGTCGATGCCGCGGGGCGCGAACCCGGTCTCCATCGGGTCGAGGTCGGCGTTCTCGATGGACGGCGGCTGGTACATCTCGGCGATGCACGTCTCGGGCGGGTTGTCGCCGCGGTCGAGACGCACGATCGAGCCGGGGAACGGCCCGGTCCGGGTGATCCAGACCGCGTGGTCGATCGGGCTCGCGATGATGCCGTAGCCGAAGCCGGCGACCCGGGTGTCGAGGGCGGGGTCGGGATTGTCGTCCCGCGGCTCGTTCCACGGCTTGGTGATGACGCCGTCGCCGTTGGTGTCGAGCACGGTCGGGCACCAGCCCTGCGAGCCCTGCTCGTCGCCGGTCTCGTCGTAGACGCGGGTGTTCAGCCAGCCGATGACGTTGCCGTCGCCGCTGAACCACAGGGTGTCGTCCTCGTCCTCGCCGAACTGCAGGTGGTGGGTGCCGAAGCAGGTGTCCACGAGCACGAACTGCTCGTCGCCCTCGGCCGACGGGTCGTAGTACGACGCGTGCCGGCCGGCGCGGCCGATCGAGTGGTACTGCGCGTACCGGTTGTCCGAGCCGTCACGGCACCAGTCGGGGTTCTGGAACGGGCGCACCGTCGAGGTCATCCACACCCGGCCCTTGTGGTCGAGCATCGGGTTGTGGGGGTCCGAACGCTCGTGGGCGCCGACGCCCCAGAGCTCCTGGTCGCCCCAGTAGTAGGACGGCACCTGGACGTCGGGGAAGCGGGTCGGCATGGTCTCGGGGTCGGGGCGCACGGGAATCGTCACCTCGGTCGCGCTGTTGGCCACCGGGTCGACGAAGGTTATGGTGCCGTGCCCGGCCGAGACGCCGTAGACCGGCCCGTTGCCGTTGATCTGCGGGTTCCGCTTGTCGGTGGCGATCTCGTCGTGGATGAACGAGGTGTCCACGCCCCAGTCCCACAGCGTCACCACGACGTTCTGCTCGAGGCCGTCGGGCCGCGGGGGCGCCTCGGGGATCGCGCCGTCGGCGATGCGGTCGGTCCAGTCGGCGAACATCTGCAGCGCCGGCTCGCGGCCGAACCGGTTCATGGCGTTGCTCATCTGGTTGCCGCGCTGGCCGGTGGTGACCCGGTGGTCCCACGCCGCGATCGTCGAGTCGAACTCGTCGCGCTCCTGCACGACGCGGGTCGCGGTGTTGCCGAGCTGGTGGCAGAGCTGGCAGCCCTGCTTCATGTTGTCGACCCAGTGCGACTGGGTGCGCATGTTGGGGTTGATCCCGTTCCCGCTGTTCCCGGTGCCCGGGAACTCGCTGGGGGCCGGCGGCTCGATCAGCGAGTACCAGTAGTTGCCGGGATAGTACTGGGCGGCGTCGCGCGGGGTCGGCGCGACGACGGCGGCGAGCTGCACATCCTCCTGGCCGGTGGAGAGCCGGACCTTCTCGGAGTCGACGAGGCCGTAGCCGCGCACCCAGACGTCGTAGGTGGCGTCCGGCATCTGAGGAAGCACGAAGTTGCCGTCGTCGTCGGTCACGACGATCTTCGCGAACTTGGTCTCGAGCTCGTCGGTCTCGGCGATGACCCAGACGCCGGCCTCGGCGCCGTTGGCGCTCGCCACGCTGCCGGCGATGACGCCGTCGGCCATGCCGGCCTGGCGCGCCCCGGCGGTGGTGCTCCAGGTGGCGACTCCGGCCACCAGCAGCCCGCCGAGCGCGAGCGCCGCCGGCCTGCGAATATCGATGCGCATTCTCTCTACCTCCCTGCCGTAGCCTGCTTCCGCGCGCGTGCGAAACTTGGTGAGTCCCACACTCTACCCCGACGTTCGGGAGGGGTCAACGCCGGCCGCCGTTTCCGGTCGGGGGCCGGCGCCCGTCGAAACGCCGACGGGGAAGGCCCCGCCGGCCGCGGGCGGGCGACGTTGCCGCCCCACCCGTTCCCACACGAGACGGGTCGCCTCCCCGAACGACGGGACGCTCCGGACCCGCTGCCTCTCGGCCACGGGGTCGGGCCCCGCGAGGGCGAGCCGTCGGTCCTTCAGGGCCTCCTCCCGGGCGTCCATACGGCGGAAGGTAGAAGTCGCGTTGGGCGTTTGCAGGCGTCGCGGTACAGGTCCGTCACCACCGGAAAGCCGCTGCAGCCTGCCGCCGCCGGAAGCGGCGGTAGCCGCCGGTCGCCAGGACGACCGCCAGCAGGAGCGACGGGACGAATGGCAGCATCGGCACCGAGGCGTCCCAGAGGGTCAACTCCAGCGTCCCCACCTCGTCCCCGCCCGCCGCGGTGACGATGAGCACCAGCGCCTCGGAACCCTCGTCCAGGCCGTCGTCGGCGACCGTCAGCGTGGCCATACCCTCGGTCGCCCCGGCCGCGATCACGATCGGCGACGGCACGAGGGTGAAATCGTCGTCGTCGGCCTCGCTGGCCGCCGGGTCGAGCCGGACGGTGAACGTGGCGTCCCTCGACGCCGTGGCGTCGGCCGTCACCCTCAGCGCGTACGACTCGCCCTCGACCAGGTTCGTGTCCGCGAGCTCGGGCAGCGCGTAGGTGACGGTGTCGTTGTCGACGATCTCTATCTCCACCGCGCCGATCAGCACCTTGCCGGGGTCCGTCGCGGTCAGGGTCAGGACCTCGGTGTCCTCCACCACGTCGTCGTCGGTCGCCCGCAGCACCGTGGTCCCGCTGGTGCCCCCGGCCGCGATCGTGATGGCCGGGGGATCGAGGGTGAAGTCGTCGGCCAGGCTGCGGGGGGAAGCCGTCAGGCTCACCACCGTCTCCTGCGTCACGGCCGGCTCGGCCGTCACCGCCAGTTGTATCTCGTCGCCCTCGGTCACCCGGGCCGCCGCCGCCGTGAACGTGTAGGTGTGGACGGTCGCGACGTCGTCCTCGGTCACCGCCACGTCGAGCCGCGTCGGGTCGGTCGCGAGGCTGCCGCCGGTGGCGACCACCACCACGTCGCCCAGGTCCTTCACCTCGTCGTCGTCCACCACCGTCACCACCGCCGTCCCGCTCGTCTCCCCCACCGCAATCGTCACCGACGACGGCGCCGGGTCGACGACCGGGCCCACGAACGTCAGCCGCACCGTCGCGTCCTCGCCCGCGAGCACCGCCCGGTTGGCGGCGGCGGTCAGCTCGATTTCGCCGCCCTCTTCCACCGACGCCGGCGGGTCGGCGGTCAGGGTGACCTGCAGCGGCAGGTCGGCGACGGTGACGGTGTGCTCGACCGCGGCCTCGTTCGCGAGGGTCTGGGGGACGGCGGCAGCGGCGTCGGGCCTCACCCGCGCGCTGACCCGGACGGCGGCGCTGCCGGCCGAGACCGCGGTCACCGTCACCGCGGTGCTCGACGCAGAAACCTCCACCGACGGGTCGGACGAGGTGGCCGAGTAGTCGACGGTGCTGCCCGGGGCCAGCCCCTCGAACAGGTCGCCCACCGCCACGCTGAACCCCTCGCCCGGGTTCAGCCCGTCGGCCCCCGCCGCCGTCGCCTGGGCGGCGTCGAACGCCTGCTCGACCGCCGAGTCGGGCCTCGGCGCGATCCGCTTCACCGTCGTGTCCTGCACCTCGATCTCGAAGCTGCTGTCGACCGACCCCGCGCCGTAGTCGGCCTCGCCGGTGGTCACCAGGTCGAGCGTCAGCCGGTCGTCGTTGACGAACTCGTCGACCCGCGCCTCGAGCCGCACCACCGTCGCCGCCGACTGCTTCCCGTCGGGCGACGTGACCGCCGGCAGGTCGACGTGGTCGGGCGCGAGCCGGTAGGTCGGCGCCTGGTCGGGGTCGCCCAGGTCCAGCGACAGCGCCACCGACAGCGCCTCGCCGGTCGCCGCCGTGTTGCCCCGCCCCCGGTCCACCGAGACGGTCAGCTCGACGGCGCCGCCCTCCGGCACCGACGTGACCACCGCGCCGGTCGCGTCCCTCGCCTCGACGGTGACGGCGGCCGGCGCGGGCAGCGCGTGGGCGTCGGCCACCGTGAAGCTGGCCGAGGCCTCCTCGGTGGCGTCGCCCACCGTTCCCGAGTACGCGGTCACCGTCACCGTGTCGGCCACCCGGTTCCCGTCGTTGGTGGGCGGCGTGACCTCCGCCGTGAACGACGGCGTGGTGCCGTCGAGCGTGTCCGAGATCTGGTCGCCGGGCGTGGTGGCGTTCGTGTCCAGCGAATAGTCGGTGTCGTCGAGCTGCAGCGTCAACATCTTGCTGTCGTCCACGTGGGCGGGGGCCGCGCGGACCACCACGTCGAACGGCGCGCCCTCCCGGGGCGCCGCGCCGGCCGCCAGGGCCACGACGTACGACTGCGTCTCGTCGTCGTCGAGGGTGACGGTCTGCAAGGGCTCTTGGCCGGACTGGTCGCCGGCCGTGATGGAGAACCCGCCGCCCCCGCCGCCCGATGCGCTTATCGCCAGTACGATGGTCTCGTCCTCGGCGTCGGGGTCGTGGATGGTCTGCAGCGGGATGGTCCCCCTGACCTCGTGGGTGACGGCGTTGCTCGTCGTGTTGGCGGGGAAGTCGAGCGTCGCCGTTCCCGGGTTCAGGACGACGTCGGTGTCCTCGTTGGTGGCGTCGTTCTGGCCCTTCGGCTCCAAGGTGACGGTGACGGTGACGGGGGTGGTCGTCGCCGTGTCGGCTGCGACGCTGGCCTTCAGGGTCACGGCTATCGTGACGCTCGTGCCCTCGGCCACCCGCGACGCCACGTCCACCTTCAGGCCGTTGTTGTCGAACGTGTTGTCCGGGGTGAGCTGCGCGGCCGCCTCTCCGCTCCCGAGGGCGAGGACGACGGCGAGCAGCGTCGCCCACTTCGAGCTGTTGCGTTCGCTGTTCAAAAGCCACATGCTTCCGGTATCGGCACCAGTGCCGCGAACCTGCACACCACTTCACGCTTTTTGTCGTCGTTTCCCGGCCACCCGACGCGACAGCGCGGTTTGCGTGCTGACCCGAAGGCACAGCGGAATGAGCGGCGAGGAGATGCAGCTCCTGTGCAACATCGAGTGGCGTTTCGAAGACGGTCGCTGGCAGGTGCTCCGCGAGCGGATCTTCCTGCGCCCGCTGGACGAGTGAAGCGGGTCGGAAGTTGCCGGTTTCTTGCCAGGCGCCGCGCGGCGGGGCGCGCCGCTCACCGAAAGGAATGAAGCTCATGACTACTTCGAGCCTCGACATGTCCAGCGAGACGGGACCGGCGTTTCCGCCGATCGTACCGGGAAGGGTGATTCTGAACGGAGAAAACCCGTTCATTCGCCTCAGCGACGCACCCGGCGATCCGTTCACCACCGATGCCAGCCTCTGGACAGTCACCTATTCGCCCAGGGGGGCCGGTCACGCCCTGTTCATCAGGAGCGAGCTGACCGACGGCCGATGGCGCATCTACTCCGACAATGCCGGGATGGTGAGCTGGCTGCAGGCGACGGTTCAGGGAATGCTGAACCCGGAAACGGCCGGCGGCGGCATCGCCGTCGTGGAGGCCGGGTTCTCACGACACGGCGACGTGCAGAGCAGTTGGACGCAGACGGTGCGCTCGGATGCCGACGAAATCGTCCTCGCCTGGAGCGACCTGATGGGCCCGCTCCTGATGGCGCATGAGCGGCCGACGCGGCTCCCCGAGAGGAAATACGGGGTCAGCGTCGTCATGATTCCCGCCCTGGAGGCCGGGTTGACACTGAACGGCCGGAAGGCGTCGGGCCGGGTGTGGCCCTGCAAGTACGACGGACAGCCGTTCAGCACCGCATCGCTGGCGTTCTCGGAGAGCTGGAGAGAGTGACGGCGGGCGGCCCGCGGCGAAGCCCGCCGCATCGGGGAATCGGCGCCCGCATCGGCTTGTGGCGGCGCCGTGGCCGTGGGACAATGGCCGGCTGCGGGCGGCGTATCGGCGCGCCCCCGGTGGCGGCGGTCGTCGACGGGCGGCCGCGGAGGCCCGGGCGGCCGGGGCGGTTGCGCGAGGCCGAACGGTGTCGCCGCCCGCGCCCATCGGTCGGCGCGCGCCCGGTGGCGGCGGTCGTCGACGGGCGACCGCGGAGGCCCGGGCGGCCGAGGCGGTTGCGCGATGCCGAACGGTGTCGCCGCCCGCGCCCATCGGTTATGATATCGGGTCGCCCCGCACGCTGGTGCCCACCCTGGTTCGACGCCACAAGCGCCCAGTTCGGTGACGGCGGGAGGTCGCGCCCCCGGCAAGGGGACGGTCGCCGGGAGGTTCGACGGGTCGGGCAATCGGCGCCTCGGGGCGGAGATTGCCGAAGTCGGGTGAACGGCACGCGGACGCCGGCGGTCCGCGACGAGAGATGACTCTGCACGCGATCAAGATCCGGCCGGCGGTTGCCCTCGTGAGCGCGCTCGTGATTTTCGCGGGAACGAGCGCCCTGACGGTCTTCGTGGCGCAGGAGCCGGAGCCCGCCGAGGTCGGGGTCTCGCCGGAGCCGTTCGGCGAGGCGGCCGACGCGTCGACTGCGCCGGACCCGTGGGCGCAGCCCATCGCCTTCAGCCACGCGCACCACGTGACCGAGATCGGCATCGACTGCCAGTTCTGCCACGCCTACGCGCGGCGCGGGCCGGTGGCCGGGATCCCGTCGGTGCAGCGCTGCGCGGGGTGCCACCGGGTGGTCCTGAGCGAGCAGCCGGAGATTCTCAGGGTCCTGGAGTACTGGGAGAACGAGGAGCCCATTCCGTGGGTGCGGGTGCACGATCTGCCCGACCACGTGCGCTTCACCCACAAGGCGCACGTGCGGGCCGGGGTCGGCTGCGAGACCTGTCACGGCGACGTGGCGGCGATGGAGGCGGCGGTGCAGGTGGAGAGCCTGAGCATGGGCTGGTGCGTGAGCTGTCACGAGGACCGGGGCGCCACCCGGGATTGCCTGGCATGTCACTACTGATGCGGCGCGGCGCCGGACGGCGCGCGTCGGCGGGCCGCCTGCGACTGTCACGTGCCCGGTATCCGGCGGCGAGCGCGTCAGGTGCCGGACGGGGCGCGGCTGGCCGTCAGCGCCGGAATCCCGCACCGCATCGACCGCCGCGAGGCACGGGAAGCGTCGTCGCCTGGATGTGGTGGGGCCTGTGGCGGCGGGCTGCTTCGAAGTACGGGTTTTATCCACCTGCACGTCCCGCGTCATGGTGCGCGTGGGCTGCCGGGGAGAGGGTGCAGTGACCGAGCCGTCGTCACCGCTCGTCGACCGCGTCGGCCGCCGGACGTTCCTCAAGGTGCTGGGCAGCGCCGGTCCCGCGGCGGCGGCCGCCGCCTGCTCGCCGGTGCCGCCCGAGCGGATCATTCCGTTCGTGGTTCCTCCCGACGACGTCGTTCCCGGCGTCGCCACGTGGTACGCCAGCGTCTGCGGGGAGTGCCCGGCCGGCTGCGGCATCCGGGTCCGCACCCGGGAGGGCCGGGCCGTCAAGGTCGAGGGCAACCCCGAGCACCCCGTCAACCGCGGCGGGCTGTGCGTCCGGGGTCAGGCCTCGCTGCAGGGGCTCTACAACCCCGACCGCATCACCGGGCCCCACCGCCGCCGCGTGACCGACGCGGAGGCGGGGCGGAGCGTGCTCGAGCCGGTGGCCTGGGACGAGGCGCAGCAGGCCCTGGTCGAGCGGCTGCAGGCGCTCTACGAGGCGGGCCGGGGCGACCGGGTGGCGCTGATCACGCCGCCGCTGACCGGCACCCTCGGCGAGCTGGTCTCGAGCTGGTCGGCCGCCCTCGGAGCGCGCTGGGTCCGCTACGAGCCGTTCGGCTACGAGGCCATCCGCGCCGCCAACGAGCGCGTCTTCGGGCGCCGGGAGGTGCCCCACTACGACTTCGCCCGGGCCGAGATGGTGGTCTCGTTCGGGGCGGACTTCCTGGAGACGTTCGGCTCGCCGGCCGGGTTCGCCCGCGACCACGCGGGGGCGCGCCGGGTCCGTGACGGCCGCACGACGCGGTTCGTGCAGATCGAGCCCCGCCTCTCCATGACCGGGGCCGGCGCCGACGCCTGGCATGCCGTCGCCCCCCAGACCGAGGGGCTGGTGGCCGCGGCGATGGTGCAGGTCATCGTGAGCGAGCAGCGGGCGCAGGGCGTGCCGGCGGCGGAGGCCGCCCGCATCGGCGAGCTCGTCGCGGGAGTGTCGCCCGAAGCCGTCAGCGGCGCCGCCGGCCTCTCCGCCGACCGCATCCGCGAGCTGGCGCGCGCCTTCTCGGACCCCGCTCTCGGCCCCGGCCGGACCCTCGCGGTGGGCGGCGGGGTGGGGGTGTCGGGCGCCAACGCGACGGCGGCCCAGGTGGCCGTCTCGCTGCTGAACCATGTGGCCGGCAACATCGGATCGACGGTCGACTTCGACGCCGCGTCCACCGTCGATGCCGCGACCTACGCCGAGATGCAGGGGCTGGCCGAGGCGATGCGGGCGGGCGAGATAGAGCTGGCCATCGTCCACGACGTCAACCCGGTGTTCGCGATGCCCGCCGCGGCGGACTTCCGGGGGGCGCTGGCCGAGGTTCCGTTCGTGGCCGCCCTGTCGAGCCTGCCGGACGAGACCACCGCCCGCGCCGACCTGCTGCTGCCGGTGCACACGTCTCTCGAGTCGTGGGGCGACAGCAACCCCCGCCGCGGGGTCTGGGGCCTGATGCAGCCGACGATGCGGCCCGTGTTCGACACCCGCCACGTGGGCGACCTGCTGATCGAGGCGGCGCGCGCGCTGGGCGGCGACATGACCGCCTTTCTGCCCCGGCGCGGCGACTTCTACCGCTACCTGCGCGACGCGTGGGAGGCGATGCAGCCGGTTCCCGGGCCCGCCCCCGAGGCGCCCGCCGCCGGCCAGGACGCGGCGGCGGCTGCCGGGGCGGGGGCGCCGGTCTCTGCCGACGGTGCGGCCCCGGCCGCCGATCAGGCCGCGCCGGCCGCCGAGCCGCAGGAGCCCGCCGCCGAAGCGCCGCCCCCCGAACCGCCCGACTTCGAGACCTGGTGGGCGGACGCGCTGCGCCGCGGCGGCGTCACGCTCCCCGTCGACCCGGTCGAGGCGGCCCTGCGCCCCGGCGTCTTCGACGCCGACCTCGCGGCCGAGCTCGGCGCCCCCGCGCCCCGCCGCCGGCTCGGCCTCGTCGCCTATCCGTCGCTGCACTTCTTCGACGGCCGCGGCGCCAGCCGACCCTGGCTGCAGGAGATACCCGACCCCCTGCTGAAGACCACGTGGGGCACCGGGGTCGAGATGACCCCGGACACCGCCGAGGCGCTCGGGGCGGAGGAGGGCCAGCTCGTCAGCGTGGCGTCGGACCACGGGCAGGTCGACGCGAGCGTCATCGTCAATCCGCACCTGGCCGACGGGGTGGTCGCCATCGCCATCGGCCAGGGGCACACCGACTTCGGGCGCTACGCGACGGGGCGCGGGGTCAGCCCGATGGCCCTGCTCGACCCCGCCCCCGAGGCGCCGTCGGGCGGCGTCCGGTGGGTCGGGACCGGCGTCGACGTCACCCCGCGCGAGCTGTCGCGCCCCATTCCGCGGCTGCAGCGCAACTTCGATCAGGAGGGGCGGGGCCTCGCGCAGTCGGTGTCGCTCGCCGCCCTCGCGGCCGGCGACGTCCACCCCGAGGAGCACCACTTCAGCCTCTATCCCGAGCACGAGCACCCCGTGCACAGTTGGGGGATGGCCATCGACCTCGACGCCTGCAACGGGTGCAACGCGTGCGTCGCCGCCTGCTACGCCGAGAACAACGTCCCGGTGATGGGGGCCGACCGGATGCGCCGCGGCCGCACCATGTCGTGGCTGCGCATCGAGCGGTTCGACGAGCCGCGGGCCGGCGGAGACGGGGCGGACGTCCGGTTCCTCCCGATGCTGTGCCAGCACTGCGACCACGCGCCGTGCGAGAGCGTCTGCCCGGTGTACGCCACCTACCACACCGACGAGGGGCTGAACGCGCAGATCTACAACCGCTGCGTGGGCACCCGCTACTGCTCGAACAACTGCCCCTACAAGGTGCGGCGGTTCAACTGGTTCATGCCCGAGTTCGAGGCCCCGCTCCAGCTTCAGCTCAACCCCGACGTCACCGCGCGCAGCGACGGGGTCATGGAGAAGTGCAGCTTCTGCATCCAGCGGATACAGGACGGCAAGGAGCGGGCGCGGGACGAGGACCGTCCGGTGCGCGACGGCGACGTCTCGCCCGCGTGCGCGCAGAGCTGCCCGGCCCAGGCCATCGTCTTCGGCGACATGAACGACCCGGCGAGCCGCGTCACGCAGCTCTCGGCCGACGCCCGCGCCTACCACGCCCTCAGCGTGTTCAACACGCGGCCCGCCGTCACCTACCTGAAGAAGGTCGACCGCGACGCATAGCGCCCCGCCATGAGCTTCGCGAAGATCAACGACGACATCCTGCGCACGCTCCGGCCCCCCGGGGTGCTGTACTACGCGGGACTGGCGCTGGCCCTCTCCGCGCTGGCGACGGGGACCGCGGCGTTCCTGCACCAGGCGCAGACGGGCCTGGGGGTCGCCGGCTACGAGCACCCCATCTTCTGGGGCATCTACATCACCGACTTCGTGTTCTGGGTCGGCATCGCCCATTCCGGCACCCTCATCTCCGCCGTGCTCTTCCTCTTCCGCGCGAAGTGGCGCACCGCGGTGGCGCGCGCGTCCGAGGCGATGACGGTGTTCGCGGTGATGACGGCGGGGCTGTTCCCCATCATCCACATCGGCCGCCCGTGGTTCTTCTACTGGCTGATTCCCTATCCCAACGAGCGCGAGCTGTGGGTGAACTTCCGCTCGCCGCTGATCTGGGACGTGTTCGCCATCACCACCTATCTCACGGTGAGCGCGATGTTCCTGTACCTCGGGCTCATGCCCGACATCGCCGCCGCCCGGGACAAGGTGAAGGACTGGCGGCGTCCGATCTACCGGTTCCTCTCGTTCGGCTGGCTGGGCACCGACCGGCAGTGGCGGCACTACACCGCCCTCTACGGGTTCTTCGCGGCCCTCGCGACGCCGCTCGTCATCTCGGTCCACAGCGTGGTGTCGTGGGACTTCGCGGTGTCCATCCTGCCGGGGTGGCACAGCACCATCTTCGCGCCCTACTTCGTGGCCGGGGCCATCTTCTCGGGCCTCGCGATGGTCATCACGCTGCTCGTGCCGATGCGCCGCATCTTCCGGCTCGAGAGCTACATCACCGTGCACCACTTCGAGAACCTCGCGAAGCTGATGCTGGCCACGTCGCTCATCGTCGGCTACGCGTACCTGACCGAGTTCTTCATCGCCTGGTACAGCGGCAGCCCGTTCGAGCAGGGCACGTTCTTCGACCGCATGTTCGGCCAGTACCGGGCCTACAGTTGGATGATGTTCTCGTGCAACGTGATCATCCCCCTGGCCCTCTTCTGGAAGGCGGCGAGGACCAACCTCGCCGTGCTCTTCGTGATCTCGATCTTCGTCAACATCGGCATGTGGCTCGAGCGCTACGTCATCATCGTCACGTCGCTCTCGCACGACTTCGACCCCGCCAACTGGGCCGGCGTTTACCAGCCGACGTGGGTCGAGGCGGCGATCACGGTGGGGTCGTTCGGGCTCTTCTTCACCCTGTTCCTGCTCTTCGTGAAGAACTTCCCGGCGGTGTCGATCACCGAGATGAAGGAGACGATGGACCGGTCGGCCGAGGCCGACCCGGCCAGCGCCTGGCCCGAGCCGGTGTAACGGGGGCGACGCGCCATGGAGATACTGGGCATCTTCGATCGGGGCAAGACCGCGGCGGCGGCGACGCGCGAGGTCCTCGAGGGCGGGCTCGGCGAGGTCGTCGCCTACTCGCCGGTACCCGACCACGCCCTCGACCAGGCCCTGCACGTCTCGGTGAGCCCGGTTCGGCTGTTCGTCCTCGTCGGGGGCCTGCTCGGCTGCTTCCTCGGCTTCGCGTTCCCCATCTACACCGTGCTCGACTGGCCGATGATCACCGGGGGCAAGCCGCTCATCTCGATACCTCCGTTCGTGGTCATCGCCTTCGAGCTGACGATCCTGCTGGGCGCGATCGGCGGCATGATCGGCTTCCTGGTCCTGTCGGGCCTGCCGCGCGTCTTCGGACGCCCGGCGCCGGACCCCCGCTTCACCAACGACATGACCGGCATCGCGGTGACTTGCGCCGGCGACCACGCGGCCGCGGTCCGCGCCTGTCTCGAGCGCCATGAGGCCGTGGAGATCCGAGGATGACCATGCCCGGTTTCGTCCGCGGTTCCGGACCGGGCCGCGCTGCAAGCCAGGCGGCCGAGGCGTCCTCGCAGCGAGTCTCGTTGCCGCCGGCGGCGCGAGTGCTCCGGCCCAACCGGCGCTCGAACGCCACCGCGCGAGCGCTTTGGTCCAACCGGCGTTCGAACGCCGCGAGGTCGTGGAGATACAAGGATGACCATGCCCGATTCCGTTCGCCGGTTGCGGACGCGGCGGCGCATGCCGGGCGCCCGCGTCACCCTCGCCGCGGTTCTCGTGGCGACGGCCGGCGCCGTCGCCCTGGCCCAGCCGGCCTTCATGCGGAACATGTACACCGGCCCGGTGGTGCTGCCCCAGGTCGATCCCCGGGCGCCGGTGGAGGACACCATCGCGGTGGACGGTGAGCGGCAGCGCGACCGCCTCGAGTCGCGCGACCTCCCCAACCCGGTGCCCGACACCCCCGCGGTTCTCGCGGAGGGGAAGTGGATGTACGACGTGTACTGCGCGATGTGCCACGGCCCGGAGGGGCTCGGCGACGGGCAGATCGCGGGCCACTACCCGCGCATGCCGAGCCTGGCCGCGCGCCACGTGCAGAACAACTACACCGACGGCTGGATCTTCAGCATCATCGGCGACGGCGGGTTCCGCATGCCCCCGTTCGCCCATTCCATGAGCGCCGACGAGCGCTGGGCCCTGGTGCGCTACGTCAAGACGTTCACGCAGCCGGACGCGCCGTAGGGTCGCGTTCGGGCAAGTCGTTCAACACCGTCGGCCGCGGAGCCGGCCCGGGAAGGCGGATAGAGGAACCGCTTGGAGCACGCCGCTAACCGTGGATTCAGGACACCGGACATGATTGCGGTCGGAACCCCCCTCGTCACGGACGGCGCCCGGCGCCTCTGCGCGATCGCCGCGGCGCTCGGCGCGTTGGCCTTCCTGCAGGCGCTGTTCCTGGGCGACCCCATCCGCGCGTGGCAGTCGCTGCTCGTCAGCTTCCTCGTCTTCGGCGGGCTCGCGCAGGCGGGGGTGGTGGTCTCGGCCATCATGCAGGTGACTTCCTCCCGCTGGGGTCGCGCCCTGAAGCGGATGGCCGAGGCCACCGCCGCGTTCCTGCCCGTCGCGTTCGGGCTGCTCCTGATCCTGCTGGTCGGGGTCGAGGGCTGGGCCCCGTGGGTGCACGAGCCGGTCGAGGCCAAGGCGGCGTGGCTCAACGTCCCGTTCTTCGTGAGCCGCCAGATCGGCGCGTTCCTGCTGCTGACCGGCCTCAGCCTCTACTACGTCTACCGGTCCGTGCGGGCCGACGTCGGGCTGCTCCACCAGTCGGGCCAGCATCCCGCCACCGGGTTCACCCGCCGCCTCGTCGCGGGATGGCGCGGCATCCACCACGAGCGGGACGCCGCCCAGCGGGCGCAGAGCCGCCTCGCCCCCGCCGTGCTCATCGCCTACGGCTGGGTGTTCACCCTCGTCGGGTTCGACTTCTTCATGTCGCTCGACCCCCACTGGTTCTCCACCCTGGCGGGCGGCTACTACTTCATCGGCAACCTGTTCCTGGGGCTGGCGTTCCTGTGCGTGGTCGCGGTGTGGGCGCAGAAGCGGCTGAACCTGACCGAGTACATCGGTCCCCACCAGCTTCACGACATCGGCAAGCTGCTGTTCGGGTTCTGCATCCTGTGGGCGTACATGTTCTGGTCGCAGTACCTCGTCATCTGGTACGGCGACCTCGCCGAGGAGACCGAGTTCATCTACCACCGCATGCACGGCGCGTGGGCGCCGGTGGCGTGGACGGTGTTCGCGATGGCGTTCGTCATCCCGTTCGTGGTGCTCCTGAGCCGGGCCGTCAAGACGAGCCCGCGCGGGCTGACGGCGATCGCGGTGGTGGCGTTCGCGGGCATGTGCCTCGAGCGCTTCCTCCTCGTCTCGCCGTCGCTGTGGCACGGCGAGGGGGTGCCCCTGGGCCTCGTCGAGCTGCTCGTCGGGGTCGGGGTGGCGGGGCTGTTCTTCCGGTCGTACACCGCGTTCCTCGAGACGTTCCCGGTGCTGCCGCTGGCCGACCCCCGGCTCGAGCCGGCGTCGGCCCATCCCCACGCCCACGACCTCCACGGCGAGTGAGCCGGGGACATCCTGAAGCAGCGGGAGGCGACCGCGCGCATCCGCCGATGGCCAGGCAACCCCACCAGTACATCGCCGAACCGGACCTCGGCGCGGCGCCGCTGTCCGAGGAGTGGCGGGTGCGGCGGCGTTTCCGGCGGCGCCTGCGCCTGCTCGGCATCCCCGCCGACCTCACGGGCTGGAGCGTCCTCGACATCGGGGCGTGGCACGGGTACTTCTCGTTCGAATGCGAGCGCCGCGGGGCCGAGCGGGTGCTCGCCGTCGATCGGTTCGCCTGGGACCGCCACGGCATGGACGAGTTCCTCGCGGCCCGCGAGCGCCTCGGGTCGCGGGTCGAGCACGAGCGTCTCGACGCTCACGACATCGACGCCGATCGCCTGGGCCAGTTCGATCTGGTCCTGCTGCTCGGCGTGTTCTACCATTTGCGCAACCCGCTGGCGGCGCTCGAGCGCATCGCCCGCGTGACCCGGCGGCTGCTGATCTGCGAGACGCACGTCCTGCTGCCGTTCATCCACGAGCGGTACCCGCTGGTGCCGTTCTTTCCCGGCGACGAGCGGGTCGACGAGCAGACCCATGACCTGTGCGGCATCCCCACCATGACCGCCTTGACGGAGATGCTGCGCTCGGCCGGGTTCGCCTCGGTGGACGTCAGGTACCGGCCGTCGTTCCGCTACTGGAAGAAGCTGCTGGCCCTCGTCACGACCCGCCCGCAGTCGGGTCGCGGCATCGTGCACGCGAGGCCGGGGCCGACGGGCTCGTCGTCGATGGCCTGAGACGGGAACGGCTCCTGGCGCACGGAGACGACCTTGGCGGAAGCAGGCGCCGGCCCCGCTGACGACCCGCCCGCGACCGGGTCGCGGCATCGTCGACGGAAGCGGGGGCCGATCACATCACCATCCAAACGGTTCGAAGGAGACAGTCAGCAATGAGCATCGCGGTCATCGGAATGGGGACCATGGGCGCCCCCATGGCGAGGAACCTGTTGAAGGCCGGCCACAGCGTGGTGGTGCACAACCGGACGCGCGAGCGCGAGGAGCCGCTGGCGGCCGAGGGTGCGAGCCGCGCCGCGAGCCCCGCCGAGGCCGCCGGCGCCGCCGACATCGTGCTGAGCTGCGTCTCGGACACCCCGGACGTCGAGCGCGTGCTGCTCGACCCCGAGATCGGCGCCATCAACGGTCTGCGGGCGGGCGGGCTGGTCATCGACTGCTCGTCCATCGCGCCCGCCGCCACCCGCGACATCGCCGCCCGGTTCCGCGAGAAGGGCATCGGCTACGTCGACGCGCCGGTGTCGGGCGGCTCGGAGGGCGCCATCAAGGGCACCCTCGCCATCATGTGCGGGGGCACCGAGGCCGACTTCGAGCGCGCCAAGCCCGTGCTCGAGGTGCTCGGGGCCAGGATCACGCGCATCGGCGACGTCGGGGCCGGGCAGATCGCCAAGGTCGCCAACCAGGTGGTCATCGCCGGCACCTTCCTCGCCCTCGGCGAGGCCCTGACCCTCGCCCACCGCGCCGGCGCCGACCCCGAGAAGGTGGTCGAGGCCATCGGCGGCGGCGTGGCCGGGTCGTGGATCCTCCAGAACCGGTCCGGCAACATGCTGAACGACACCTACCCCCTCGGCTTCCGGACCCGCCTGCACCGCAAGGACCTCGGCATCGCCCTCGAGACCGCCCGCGCGTTCGAGGTGCCGGTGCACGTCGCCAGCCTCGTCGCCACCCTCGAGGACGGCCTCATCGCCCAGGGCTACGGCGACGAGGACATGTCGAACCTCGCGCGCTGCGTGCGCAAGGGGGCCGGGGTGCCGGACGGGCCGATGAAGGGGTAGGAATTTGTTGGGCTTGGCTGGGCGGCGGCGCCGCGAGGCGGCGGCGGAACCGCCGGCGACGATAGGCGGACTGGCATGAGCAAAAAGGTCTATCCCGGTTCCAGGGAGGCCCTCGACGGCCTCCTCCGCGACGGCATGACCCTGATGGTCGGCGGGTTCGGGCTGTGCGGCGTGCCCCAGAGCCTCGTGTTCGCGCTGCGCGACTCGGGCGTGAAGCACCTGACGTGCATCAGCAACAACGCCGGCGTCGACGGGGCCGGCCTCGGCCTGCTCCTCGAGACCCGCCAGATCGACAAGATGATCGCCAGCTACGTCGGTGAGAACAAGCTCTTCGAGCGGCAGTTTCTCGACGGCATCCTCGAGGTCGAGCTGAACCCCCAGGGCACCATGGCCGAGCGCATGCGGGCCGGCGGGGCCGGCATCGCCGCCTTCTTCACCCCCACCGGCTACGGCACGCCCCTGACCGAGGGCAAGGAGACCCGCGAGTTCGACGGCCGCTGGTACGTCCTCGAGACCGCCCTCCACGCCGACGTCTCCCTCGTCAAGGCGTGGAAGGCCGACGAGGAGGGCAACCTCGTCTACCGCATGACCGCCCGCAACTTCAACCCCCCGATGGCCGAGGCCGGCAAGGTCACGGTGGCCGAGGTCGAGGAGGTCGTCCCCGCCGGCGCCATCGATCCCCACATGGTCCACACGCCGGGCATCTACGTCGACCGGGTGGTGGTCGGCGAGCACCAGGAGAAGGTCATCGAGCGGCGGAAGACGCGCCCGAGCGGGTGAGGTCACGCGGCACAGGGCGACTGGCAGGCCCACGGGTAACGCGTAGGCCTACGACGACCGCCTCGACCCACCGGACCAGTTGCTTCTCTGGCGGGAGCGGAGCTGACCGATGATCTCGGGCCGCACGAGGCATCTCGCGAATCCGGTTGCCGTGGCGCGCATCGAGCAGGCGTGCCGGGATGCTGGTCACGAGCCCCCTGTCATCTGTACGCCAAGCCAGCTCATGGAGATCGAGCATGAGTAGCCCTATCACGGACCCGATCGTCGAGGAAGTGCGGCGAGTACGCGCCGAACTCGCCGCGAGACACGGCAACGACGTTGCGGCCATCATTCGGCACGCCCAGGCGCTCGAACGTACATTGGATCGCACGTGCGTGCGCTATCCGCCTCGGCGCGTCGTTCCCGCGGGCAAGGAGCCAGTGGCGCCGTTGCGGGAGCCATCGTAGCTCGAGCGCGTCCGTGCCATCGCAACCGCGGCCACGTGCGTCTCGTGGTCGGCTGCACCCTGCCACCGGCCGAGAGCCGGAGCATGAATCCCACGCGTCACCGGTCGTCTGATCTTCGACACGGCGGCGGTGAATCCGATGCACCGCGGGGCCGGCCCGCCGACCTCGGGCGGCCGGGTTCGCAGAGGTAGAATGCCGCCGTGGTCAGGCGCAGGTTGCCCATCGGCATCCAGACTTTTCGCGAGATTCGGGAAGAGGGCTACTACTACGTCGACAAGACCGCCTACGCCCGCCGGCTCGCGGACGACGCCGGCAAGCACTACTTCCTCTCCCGTCCCCGCCGCTTCGGCAAGAGCCTGTTCGTGGACACCCTCAAGGAGCTGTACGAGGGCGGCGAAGCGCTGTTCCGGGGGCTGGCCGTCCATGACGACTGGGACTGGTCGCGGTCGCGCCCCGTGGTGCGCCTGGACTTCAGCGGCGGCAACTTCAATCGGGCCGGCTCCGTGGAGGAGAGCGCGGCCGCGCAGATCGACGACACGGGCCGCCGGGCCGGCGTCGAATCGCGCGGCGGCAGCGCGGCGGTGCGCTTCCGCCGCCTGATCGAAGCGCTGAGCGAGCGCGCGGGCTGCCGCGCGGTCGTGCTGGTGGACGAATACGACAAGCCGATCCTGGATGTGCTCGACGACCCGGAGCAGGCGAAGGCCAACCGCGACGACCTGCGCGGGCTGTACGGCGCGCTCAAGGCGAGCGACGCCCACGTGGAGCTGACGTTCATCACCGGGGCGAGCAAGTTCAGCAAGGTGAGCATCTTCTCCGACCTGAACAACCTCATCGACCTCACCCTGGACCCGGACTACTCGGCGATCTGCGGCTACACGGAAGCGGACCTGGATACGGTGTTCGCACCGGAGCTCCCCGGTCTCGACCGAGAGGACATCCGCGCCTGGTACAACGGCTACAGTTGGCTGGGGCGGGAGCGGGTCTACAATCCCTTCGGCCTGCTCAAGCTGTTCCGCAGCCGCGTGTTCAGGGCGCACTGGTTCGAGTCGGCGACGCCGCGGTTCCTGGTGGACACGCTGATCCGCCGGGGGTTCCCCGCCCCCGACATCGAGGGTCTCCATGCCGACGACGAGCTGCTGTCGGCCTTCGACGTGGACGCCGCCGCCCCGGAAGCGCTGCTGTTCCAGACCGGCTACCTGACGATCGCGGACGTGGACGTCCTGGACGGGTATCCGCGCTACCGGCTCGACTACCCGAACCGCGAGGTCCGGCGGGGGCTGAACCGGGGCCTTCTCGACGCCCTGGCGCCCGACTGGCGCCGCGCGGGAAACGGCACGGCGCTACGCCGGCTGCTGGCGGCCGAGGACTGGCCGGGGCTGGAGGCGCTGTTCCGGCGGCTGCTGGCGGGCATTCCGCACGACTGGCACTGGAGGAACGACATCGCCCGCTACGAGGGCTACTGGACGAGCGTGTTCTACGCCTGGTTCCAGGCGTCGATGGACGGCGTCGCCGTGGAGGACGCCACCAGCCGGGGACGGCTCGACCTCGCGGTGCGACTGGACGGCAACGCCTACCTGTTCGAGTTCAAGATCGCCGAACGGTCGGGGCGGGGCTCGGCGCTGGCGCAATTGAAGGAGCGGCGCTACGCCGAGAAGTACCGCGTTCCGGACCGCGCGGTCCATCTGCTCGGCGTCGAGATCAGCAGCGAGTCCCGCAACGTCCTGCGGCTGGAAACCGAACGCGCGTGAAGCGGTCCCGGGAAGTACTCGACGGATGTGTGCTCAACCGCGAACCGGCCGGCTGGTCGGTTCGCCGGCTCTGTCGGCACGACGGTTCGAGCCGGTGGTCGGCTCGGCGTCCCGGACGGAAGCCGATCGCTGTTTCGCTCATCGGTGGGTTCGCGGTCGTGGCGGGCCGCGGACAGCGGCGGGCGCGCCTCCTTGGATCTTGCGGGTCGAGGGCGAGAGCACCTCACACAGCCAGTCCGGCGCCAGCGTGAAGTACGCCGCGTCGGGGTAGTCCAGCATCCGCTCCCGGCGCCAGCCCGCCAAGTCGGGAACGAGGATGTCCTCGCCCAGGTGGAGCTCCGGCTCGAAGAGGAGCCACCAGTCGCCGGGGCCGCCGACGTCGTGGTCGAAGGGACCGCCGATCCGGAATGGTCCTTGACATGCAGTGTGGTTGGCATCAAAATTGTTGGCATCAAAATTGTTGGGAGGGCCGGTGGCGGACTGAAGAAGGCGGGGGCGAACTGGGTCGACGGGGACCGCTTCTTCGACCGCGAGGCAGAGCTCGGCGTGTTGACGGACCGTGTACATAACGGCACGCACACCCTGCTGACCGCGCAACGCCGCATGGGCAAGACGAGCCTCGTGCGGGAGTTGCTGCGCCGTCTGGCGTCCGAAGGGGACTTCGAGACGGTCTTCGTCGATCTGGAGGATGTCGGCTCGGCGGCGGACGCCGTCGTCGAGATCGGCGTTCAGTCGCGGCATGCGCAGCGCGCCTGGCGCCGAATCAAGTCCGGATTCGCCA
This sequence comes from Vicinamibacterales bacterium, assembly GCA_965204675.1. Lineage (GTDB taxonomy): Bacteria > Acidobacteriota > Vicinamibacteria > Vicinamibacterales > UBA8438 > JAJEEA01. The sequence goes on along the minus strand of OZ242003.1, from coordinate 167,420 downwards.
ACGTCCTGAGTGAAGTCCGTGATCGGGTCGATACGCTGACCGTTTCCGAGGTGCGCGTCAAGCTGCGGGCCGGAATCGACGCTGGAAGCTGGCGACAGAAGGGCGACGAGGTTTGCGCCGCACTCGCGGAGAGCGATCGGCCGCTCGTCCTCGCGATAGACGAGTTGCCGATTCTCGTCAACCGGATGCTCAAGGATGGCGACTATCGGATCACGGCGGCGGGGAGACGCGATGTCGACGGATTCTTGAGCTGGCTGCGCAGGAACGGCCAGGACCATCGGAAGCGGATCTGCCTGATCGTCTCCGGCAGCGTAGGTCTGGAGCCAATCCTGCACCAGGCCGGACTTAGCGCCCACGCGAACATCTTCTCGCCCCTGCGACTGAAGCCTTGGGACGAGCGAATCGCGCTCGATTGCCTGACCGCGCTTGCGGAGACCTGCCGGCTCGATCCGCCCCTCGTCGCCCGCCGGGACATGTGCCGCCGGCTGCGATGCCTGATTCCGCACCACGTGCAGGGGTTCTTCGACGCCCTGGACGAGGACCTGCGTCTGGCCGGTCGCCGCCAAGCAACGCTCGACGATGTCGAGCGCGTGTACGAGAACGAGATGCTGGGCGTTCACGGGCAGGCCGACCTGGAGCACTACGAGAGTCGGCTCAAGCTGGTCCTCGGACCGGCGGGATATCGGGATGCGCTCGATCTGTTGACCGAGGCCGCGATCCACCAGGGCGTGCTGAGCCGCGACTCCATAGTGCTGTACGGCGACCACTTCCGCGCGCGGGCAGCGACCGAACCGGTACCACTGGATGACGTGCTCCGCGTACTCGAACACGACGGGTATCTGGAGCCGCGAGGGGACGATTACCGCTTCGTCTCGGGTCTTCTGGAGGATTGGTGGCGCGCCCGTCACGCGCGGTACTTCGTTCCCATCGAACGGCGCGTTGCCCGCCAAGGAGCGTGACGCTGTGGCCGTCCCTGCGCGCAGGTACAACCCGGGCTTCCTCACCGACGACGATCTCGTGGCGTCGTTCTGCGTGCGAACGACCGAGTTCGAGCTGCTCGTCGAGGCTCTACGCGAGTGCACCGGGTCGTCGAACCCGCACCAGATCGTGATCGGTCCGCGGGGCAGCGGCAAGACGAGCCTGCTGCTGCGCGTCGCGGCCGAGGTACGCCGGGATCCGGCGCTGGCGGCCGCCTTCTTCCCCGTCGTCTTCGCGGAGGAGAGCTACGAGGTCGCGACCACGGGGGAATTCTGGCTGGAATGCCTGAGTCAACTGGAGGCTCGAGCGCCAGGCAACGAGGGCGATGCCGATCTGCATCGCACCGTCGAAGAGCTTCGCCGGCTCCGTGACGACCGGACACTGGCTGAGCGTTGCCTCGCGGCGTTGCTGGACTTCGGGGACCGTCGCGACGTGCGGCTTCTGCTCGTGGTCGAGAACCTGAACATGCTGTTCCGGGACATGGCCGATCCTGATGCGGGCTGGCGGCTGCGGAAGACCCTGCAGACCGAGCCGCGTATCATCGTGTTCGGGAGCGCGACCAGCCGCTTCGATGAGATCGATCACCCCGACCACGCCCTGTACGACCTCTTTCGGGTCCGTACGCTTCGCCCGCTGGACACCAGCCAATGCACCGTGCTCTGGGAGTCGGCGTCCGGCCGGCGCCCGGTCCGCGAAACGATTCGGGCGCTGGAGATTCTCACCGGCGGAAGTCCACGTCTCATCTCCATCGTGTCGCGCTTCGGGGCCGGATTGTCCTTTCGGGAGCTCATGACCGATCTCTTCGATCTGGTCGACGAGCACACCGAGTACTTCAAGGGCCACATCGAATCGCTTCCGGCGCAGGAGCGGCGCGTCTATCTCGCGCTCGCCACGCTGTGGAAGCCGGCGACCACTCGGGAGATCGCCGATCAGGCCCGGCTGGCCACCAGCACATGCAGCGCCCAGCTCGCGCGTCTCGGAGAGCGCGGAGTGGTCCAGGTGGCGGGCGGCAGCGCCAGACGCAAGCAGTACTACCTGACCGAACGCCTGTACAACATCTACTACCTGCTGCGCCGCCGGCACGGCGCGTCCCGATTGGTCAAGGCTCTCGTCCATTTCATGGAAGCGCTCTACTCGCCGCTCGAGTTGAAGGACATCGGCGTTCGCATGGTGCACGACATGGAGAGCCTGAATGCAGAGACGTCGTTCACTCAGCGGGCCGCGCTGGAGCGGTTGATCGAGCTGCCGGCGATGGCCGGCCATCGCGACGAACTGCTAGTGATGATGTCTCAGGGGACTACGGGCGAGCCGAACGCGGCGGCAGCCCGGGAGTTCTTCGAGACGACGGTCGCCCCAAAGGAACCGAAACGCGCCGAGGATGCGCTGGCAGCCTGCGACGAAATGGTGCGTCGCTTCGGCGGGAGCGAGGATCTCGGCGTTCTGCGGTGGGTCGCGATGGCCCTCTACAGAAAGGGAGCTGCGCTTGGCCAACTGGATCGGCCGAACGAAGCAATTGCCCTCTGCGACGACGTGATCCGCCGATTCGGAGCTGTCGAGACACGGGTCTTTCAGTATCTGGTCGCGAAAGTCCTGATCAACAAGGCAGCCACGCTCCATCGGCTGCGCGGGCCGGAGGAAGCACTGAAGGCGTGTGACGAGGTGGTGCACCGCTTCGTGGCCAACGGGGCGCGGGCTGTTCTGGAGGTGGTCGGGAACGCGCTGATCATGAGAGCGGTCCTGCTCGACGACCTGAATCGACCGGACGATGCGCTGGCCGCCTACGACGCGGTGGCGCAGTGCTTCGGAGCGGGCGCCACTGCGCCTTTCCCGGGCATCCTCGCGAAGGCTCTGGTCAACAAGGGCGCGCTGCTCATCCGCCTGAACCGGTTCGAGGCAGGGCTGGCGGTCGGTGAAGAAGTCGTGCGGCGCTTCGGAGCGAGCGACACGCCAGCTCTTCAGGAACAGGTCGCGAAGGCGCTCATCAACCGGGGCGCGGCGTTCGCCAGGCTGGAGCAGCAGGATGATGTAATCGGCACCTGTGACGAAGCGATAGGTCGCTTCGGGAAGAGTCGGGAACCGGCCCTTGTCGAGGCGGTTGCGAGGGCGCTTGGCAACAAGGGGTTTGCGCTCGACCGGATGGGGCGTCCGGAAGACGCTCTGGCCGTCTACCGCGAACGGGTTCGTCGACTGAAGGAGAAGGACGTAGCCGGGAGCGGCGAGCTGGTGGAGACGGCGCTTCTGGACCAAGCAGAGATGGAATTCAAGTGTCGGGTGTTCACGGCGGCCGTGACGACCGTCGGCGGGTTGCTGGAACGTGGCGTGGAGTCGGCGAAGCACCGGTGGCGGGCACACCTGATCCGGGCGCGGGCGATGCTTGCGGAAGGCGACCGTTCAGGGTGCGAGCGTGACCTGGAGTCGGTTCTGAGGCTCCTTCCGGAACTGGGCTCTCTTCCCGCGGAGATCATCGAGGCCCTCATGGACTTCACTCTGGAGCTTGGACCGGCGCGAGTGAGACAGATGATCGCGGAATCGCCGTCCGAAGCCCTTCTGCTGCCGTTGATGACCGTGGTGGAAGAGGATCTCGGGCTGGAGCCCCGGGTGGCACGAGAGGTCGAAGAGGTCGCAGCGGACATCCGTCGGAACTTGGCGAAACGCCGTGGGTCGGATGCTCGGAGTGCCGCCGGGGAAGCAGAAACGGCCCGAATGTGACGTGCAACACTCCTCGACGGCTTCGAGAGGTGCCAAGCAAGCCCTCGGTGTCTACCGTCAGGCGCCGGCGGCGTCGCGCGGCATGACGCGGTAGACCAGGGGCGGGTCGCTCTGTTGCGCCTCCTCGAGGGCCGCCGCCACCAGGTGGTGGTGGGGCGAGAGCTCGCAGATGGGGTCGGTGGCGGTGACGTCGCCGGTCATCAGGAACGCCTGGCAGCGGCAACCGCCGAAGTCGATCTCGCGGCGGTCGCAGCTTCGGCACGGCTCGGGCATCCAGTCGGTGCCGCGGAAGCGCTGGAAGATGGGGGCGCGCTCCCAGATGTCCTCCAGGGAGTGGTCGCGCACGTTGGGGAACTCCAGCCCGGGAATCTCGCGGGCGGTCTGGCACGGGAGGACGAAGCCGTCCGGCGCCACGCTCATCGACACCATGCCCCATCCCTGGAGGCAGGCCTTCGGGTAGCGCTCGAAGTAGTAGTCGGGGAGGACGTGCTGGATGTCGAGCCCGTCGGTCCCCGCCGCGCGCACCCGCTCGACCTCGGCGTGGGCGCGGTCGAGCTGCTCGCGGGTCGGCATGAGCGCGGCCCGGTTCTTGAACGCCCAGCCCGTGTATTGGGTGTGGGCCAGCTCGAGCCGGTCGACCTTCCATTCCCGGGCGAGGGCCATCACCTCGCCGATGCGGTCGAGGTTCTGCCGGTGGAGCACGACGTTCAGGGTCACCGGGAACCCGAGGCGCTTGGCCCCGAGGACGGCCTCTCGCTTCTTGTCGAACGAGGGCGTTCCCGCGAGCCGGTCGTTCGACTCGGGCAGGGTGTCGAGCACGCTCACCTGGAAGTGGTCGAGCCCGGCCTTCCGCAGCTCCTCGAGCCGCTTGCCGTCGACCACCGTGGCCCCGGTGCTCATGTTCGAGTAGAGCCCGGCGCCGGCGGCGGCGCGGACGAGGTCGAGGATGTCTCGGCGCACCAGGGGCTCGCCGCCCGACAGGTGGAGCTGCACGACCCCGAGGTCGGCGGCCTGGTTGAACACGCGGACCCAGGTCTCGGTGTCGAGCTCGTCGCGGTACTTGTTCAGCTCGAGCGGGTTGCTGCAGTACGGGCACTGCAGCGGGCACCGGTAGGTGACCTCGGCGAGCAGGGCGAGCGGGCGGGGCAGGGGGTTGTCAGTCACGCGGGGCTCCCTCACGAACCAGCCCCCGCTGCGCCAGGTGGCCGAGGAACTCGTGGACGTCGTCGTCGGGCTCGGCGCCGGGGAACTGCTCCTTCAGCGCGGCGATCAGCTCGTCGGTGGTGCGCCCGTCGCAGAGCTGCACGATGGCCCTCCCCGGCTCGTTGAGGACGATCATCCCCTCGGGGAACACGAGCTGGTGCTGGCTGCGCACCTTGTCCCAGCGATACCGGGTGCCGGGGGCGAGGACGGGCGTGGTGATCGGCTGCGCCATGGCTGCGTGTGGCGGCGAACGCCGCAGTGATGATACAACGAACGCCGCCACGGGCTCCCGGAGCCGCCGCCGCGGCCCGGAAGATACGGCAACCGTCGTCACCGGATACTGGGGAAATCGATGCAGATACACGTGCTGGGATCGGCCGCCGGGGGAGGGTTCCCCCAGTGGAACTGCAACTGCCGCAACTGCCGGCGGCTCCGCGAGGGCACCCTCCGGGGGCATGCCCGCACCCAATCGTCCATCACCGTCAGCGGCAACGGGGTCGACTGGGTGCTCTTCAACGCGTCGCCGGACATCCGGCAGCAGCTCGCGTCGTTCCCGCCGCTGCAGCCGGGGCGCGCGGTCCGCGACACCGGCATCTGCGCCATCCTCGTCGTCGACTCGCAGGTGGACCACACGACCGGGCTCGTGGTGCTGCGCGAGCACACGGAGGCGTGGGACATCTACTGCACGCGGGTGGTGTACGACGATCTCACCACCGGCTACCCGCTGCTGAACGTCCTGTCGCACTTCAAGGGCGTGAACTGGCACGAGGTGGGGCTCGACGAGGTCCCCTTCTCCATCCCGAAGGCGGACGGGCTGCTCTTCACCGCGGTGCCGCTGAAGAGCGAGGCGCCGCCGTACTCGCCCCACCGCCACAATCCCATTCCCGGCAACAACATCGGGGTCCGGGTGGCCGACGCCGCCACCGGCCGGAACCTGTTCTACGCGCCGGGCCTCGGCGAGATCGAGCCGCACGTCCGCCGCTACATGGAAGAGGCCGACTGCCTGCTCGTCGACGGCACGGTGTGGACCGACGACGAGCTCGCGTGCGAGGGCATCAGCGACAAGCGGGCGCAGGACATGGGGCACCTGAACCAGTCGGGGGCCGGGGGCATGGTCGAGACCCTGGTGTCGCTGGACTGCCCGCGGAAGATCGTGATCCACATCAACAACACCAACCCGATACTCGACGAGGAGTCGGCGCAGCACGCGGCCCTCGTCGAGGCCGGCATCGAGATCGCGTACGATGGCATGGACATCACGCTGTAGCGACTTGGCTCGCCGTCGACGAGGGGGTTCGGCGTGGGCTCGTCCTCGCGTGCCGATGGCCGACGCCTCGGGATGTGGCAGGCTCTTCGCTGGACGCGGGACGACAACGTCCGGCGGGGTGGCCAGATCCTGGGTGTCGACCCGGTGTCCTGTTGAACGCGACCGGGAGGTGACCGAATGACGGCAAGCAACCTCGTGCGTGGGCTGGCGACGACGCTCGTGGCGATCGCCCTCGGCGCGGCGGGCGCGGGCGCGGCCGAGGCGCAGGGCCGGACGACGCGCGGGGCGGCGCCGCCCGACATCACCGCGGGCGGGCAGACCAACTGGACGAGCCACAACCTCGACTTGGCGAACAGCCGTTACTCGGCCCTCGACGAGATCGACACCGGGAACGTCGGACAGTTGACCGAGCTGTGGTCGGTGGCGGTCCCGGCCGGGGTCAACGTCGGCCAGGTGACGCCGCTCGTCGTCGACGGCCTGATGTACTTCCACGCCGGCGCCAACGTGATGGCCATCAGCGCGATGACCGGCGAGTCGGTGTGGACGCTCGAGCTCGACTCGGCCCGGCAGGCCCGCTCGCGCGGGCCGACCTACGCCGAGGGGAAGATCTACGCCTACACCGGGCCCAACCTGGTGGCGGTCGACGCCCGCACCGGCGAGCTCGTCGAGTCGTACGGCGACGGCGGGGTGCTCCCGGTCGTCGCCATGGCGCTGCAGGCGAAGTACCCGGACGCCTATCCGCCCGACTTCGATCCGCACAACATCGGCTACCGCATCACGAGCGCGCCCGCCTACCACGACGGGACGCTCTACCTCGGCACCTCGAACTCGGAGAACCACATCCCCGGCGGCCTCGTCATCGCCACCGACGCCGAGACCGGCGCCATCCGGTGGGTGTTCAACACCATCCCCCAGCGCCCCCAGGACGACGGGTGGGACGTCGCGCGCGAGACGTGGGGCGACGGCCAGATGGCCGGCGGCGGGGTGTGGACCCAGCCCGCCATCGACCTCGAGCTGGGCCTCGTCTACTTCAACACCGGCAACCCGTCGCCCGACTACGACGGCTCGGCCCGCCCCGGGGCCAACCTGTTCACCAACGCCACCGTCGCCCTCGAGATGGAGACCGGGGCGCTGCGCTGGCACTACCAGGCCGTCCACCACGACCTCTGGGACTGGGACCACGTCACCGGGCCGGTGCTCTTCGACGTGACCCGCAACGGCGAGACCATCCGGGGCGTCGGCGCCGCCGGCAAGAACTGCCTGCTCTATCTCTGGCACCGCGAGACCGGGGTGCCCATCAACCCGATGGTGGAGACGGCGGTGCCCACCGAGACCGACGTGCCGGGCGAGGTCGTATACCCGACCCAGCCGATTCCCCACAACGCGCGCGGCATTCCGATGACCCCGTTCTGCGCCACGTTCGTGCACCTCGACGACCCCGAGCTGCAGGCGCAGACCCGGCAGATCTACACGCCCTACTCCATCAACGAGCACCTCATCGTCGCCCACGGCGGCTCGAGCTTCGGCTCGCCGGCGTTCAGCCCCCGGACCGGCCTGCTCTACGTCACCGGCAAGAACGCCGCCGTCTCGATGATCGTCAAGCCGCTCGGCGACAGCCTCCGGCCGGGGCCGCACGGGCTCGGCCACAGCGGCAACTTCGAGGAGATCAGCCGGGTGCCCGCGTTCACCCCGACCACCACGCTGACCGCCTACGAGCCGGCGAGCGGCGAGGAGGCGTGGCAGCAGGTGTTCCCCGCCCTCACCCACATCGGGGCGAGCGGCAACCTCGCGACGGCCGGCGACCTCGTGTTCCAGGGGGCGGACGACGGCGCGTTCTACGCGTTCCACGCCGGCACCGGCGAGCAGCTCTTCCGGTACGACGCGCCCCGGCCCATCCGGTCGAGCCCGATGACCTACGCGGTGAACGGCCGGCAGTACGTGACGGTGATCGCGACCGACACCATCGTCACGTTCGCACTGTCGCCGGGGTCGGCGCCGTAGCGACAGCGGAGCGGGCGGGGTCGGCGCGGCGGAGCTGCTGGGCTATGGGGGGCAATGGCCCTGACGAAGGCCCGTTGCGGGCGGTCGGGGCGGGCAGTCATCTCGCCCGCCCGCGCCATCGGGGTCACGAGGCGGGGCTCCCAGCCGCGCCCGCGAGCTGAACAGGGCGGTGTCCTCGAAGGCGCGCCCGGCGATGGTCCTGAAGCCGGGGTCGGCGCCGGGCACGCTCAGCACGACGGAGCGGGCGAACGGGTTCCGTGTCCGAGAATCGGCCATGTACGAAAAAACGCGCGTGCACGGCAGAGCCGCACACGCGCGAGCAGAACCGGGGAACACGACATCCCTGGCTCGAAACCAGAGCCCGTATACCCCAAGACGCGAACGGGGGCGCCGCAAGGCGCCCCGGCTCGGCCTAGCGAGCGGTGACGTAGAGAGTCACTTCCATGTTGAGGGCGATCTCTCTGATCTCGGGCTTCGTCCAGGTCATGTTCTCGCTCCTTCTGTCGAAAAAGGTCAACCGGAAAGCCCGACTATACACAGCCTGACGGGACTGCGCAAGAAAAAAATGCAGGGGCACCCCGGAGACAGCCCCCGCCGGATCGTGCTAGCCTGACGCACCAGCGGAAACCCGGGGAGGCCGAGCAGGTGAGCGACGTGGAGACGACGCCGTGGACGCGGGAGGAGTTCGAGCGGAGGCTGCGCGCGAAGGAGAAGTACTACCACGTGAACCACGAGTTCCACGTCCGGATGCACGCCGGCGAGCTCGACCGGGCGGCCATCCGGGGGTGGGTGGCGAACCGCTTCTACTACCAGGTCTCGATTCCCGTCAAGGACGCGGCCCTGATGTCGAACTGCCCGGACCGCGAGGTCCGGCGCGAGTGGGTCAAGCGCATCGTCGACCACGACGGGAGCGGCGGGGCCGAGGGCGGCATCGAGGCGTGGCTGGAGCTCGGCGAGGCTGTCGGCCTTTCGCGGGACGACCTGTGGGCCCAGAAGCACCTGCTGCCGGGCGTCAAGTTCGCCATCGACGCCTACGTGGAGTTTGCGCGGCGGCAGCCGTGGCAGGTCGCGGCGGGGTCGTCGCTGACCGAGCTCTTCGCCCCGAAGATTCACCAGCGACGGCTCGACAACTGGCCGCAGCACTATCCGTGGATCTCCGAGCAGGGCTACAACTACTTCCGCAAGCGGCTCTCCGAGGCCCGGCGCGACGTGGTGCACGGCCTGAACATCACCCTCGACTACTGCCGCACCCGCGAGCAGCAGGAGGCGATGCTCGACGTGCTGCAGTTCAAGCTCGACGTGCTGTGGACCATGCTCGACTGCATGTGGATGGCCTACGTCGAGAACCGGCCGCCCTACCACAACGTCGAGTGACGCGGTGGGGTCGGGGGATCGATCCGTGGCCCGTGGCGAAGCCGCACGCCGCACCGGCCAGGGGCCTCGCGTGGCAATGCGACGTGATGGCGCCGGTGCGCGTAGACGACCCCGGTCCCGCGGCCGCGTCTGCGCGGGATGCACCGTCGGTCGGGTGCGTGGCGCTTGCCGGTGTTCTCCGCCCCCCCCGCGACGACTGCCTCCATGAATGAGACAGCCGACGGCGTGCTGCCGCTCTCGCTGATCGTCCTCGCCAGGAACGAGGAGGCGAACATCGGCCGCTGCCTCGACAGCGTCCCCTTCGCGGCCGAGAAGATCGTCATCGACTCGGGCAGCACCGACGGCACCGCGGCGGTGGCGGCGGCGCACGGCGCGACCGTGATCGACCGCGAGTGGCTGGGCTTCGGGCCGGCGCGGCAGCGCGCCGAGGAGGACGCCACGCACGAGTGGATCCTGATGCTCGACGCCGACGAGTGGATGAGCGACGAGCTGCAGCGGCAGTGCCGCGACGAGCTGCCGGGGCTGCTGGAGCGCACCGACGCCCTGCAGCTCTCGCGCCGCACCCGCTACTGCGGCCGCACGATGAACCACTACCGCCCGTTCGCGCGCGACCACATCTGGCGCTGCTACCGGAAGGGCCGCGCGGCGTGGACGTCCGACCAGGTGCACGAGCGCCTGCGGCCGGCGCCCGGCTGCCGCACCCACCGCCTGACCGCCCCGCTCATTCACGACAGCTACGCCAGCGTCGCCCATCACCAGGAGAAGGCCTGCCGCTACATCGACCTGTGGGCGCGGCAGGCGTTCGAGCGGGGGAGGAAGCCGAGGCTGCTGGGGACGTTCCTGTCGCTGCCCGCGTACCTGGTCCGCGACCTCTTGCTCCGGCGCGGCGTGCTCGACGGCTGGCCGGGCGTCATCGCGGCCTGGATCACCGTCCACAGCACGGTGATGAAGCGCCTGCGGCTCTACGAGCTGTATCGCGACGCCGGGGGTCCGCGCCGCGGAACGACGGGGGCTCCCGACGCGTGCGCCGGGCGGGGAGCAGAGCCGGTCGGCGACGATTCTCGGACTGGCCGTTCATGACCACGGTCTCCGTCGTCGTCGCCACGTACAACTGGCCGGCCGCCCTCGAAGTCTGTCTCCAAGCCCTGCGGCGGCAGTCGGAGACCCCCCTGGAGATCATCGTCGCCGACGACGGCAGCGGACCCGACACCCGCGCCGTCGTCCAGCGCCACCAGGCGGCCGGCCCGTGCCCCCTGCACCACGTCTGGCACCCCGACGAGGGGTTCCGGCTCGGCGCCATCCGCAACAAGGCCATGGCCCGGGCCGCCGGCGACTACATCTTGAGCCTCGACGGCGACATGGTGTGCCACCCGCGCTGCGTCGAGGACCACGGCCGGCTGCGCGATCCGGGTTGCTTCTGCCAGGGGTCGCGCATTCCGTTGGACCCGGCGGCGACTGCGCTGATGACCGGGCGACCAGGCTGGTGGCCCTCGGTGTTCAGCCCCGGCGTGCGGCGGCGGGTCAGGCTTGCGCGGCTGCCGTTCGCGGCGGCACGGCTGATCAACCGCCCGCACCGCAACCCGATGACGGTGCGCGGCTGCCACCAGGGCTTCTGGCGCCGGGACCTGCTGGCCGTCAACGGGTTCAACGAGGCGATGTGGGGCTGGGGCCGCGAGGACAACGAGCTGGCGGTGCGCCTGGGCAACCTCGGCCGCCTGCGCCGCAACCTGCGGGGGGTGGCCCTGGCCTGCCACATCCACCACGGCGAGGGGGACCGCGGCCGCCTCGGCGAGAACGAGCGCATCCTGCGGGAGACGATCGCGGCGGGCCGCGTCCGGTGCGAGCGCGGCCTCGACCAGTGGATCGACGATCCCGAAGCGTGGGACTACCGCGCCCAGCATCCGGGCGGGTGAGGCCTCAGTTTCGATGCCGCTGCTTCCAGCGCCCGGATCGGAACAGCCGCTGCATCAGGACGAGCTGGACGAGGGGCGCCGCCGCCCACGCCAGCAGCGGGCCTTCCGGCTCCCAGCCGAACGCCACCACCGCGACGAGCGTCAGCGACAGCAGCAGCCCCCACTGGGTGACCAGGGTGTAGGTCAGGATGGGCTTCGTGTCCCCGGCCCCCGTCAGCGCGCCCTGCACGCAGATGCTCACCGAGCTGAAGAACTGGGCCACCGCGAACCACCGCAGCACCGTCGCGGCCAGGGGCACCACATCGGCGTCGGCGATGAAGAGGGCCGCGAGGGGCCGCGCGAACGCGAACGTCAGGGCCACCACCCCGGCCATGATCAGCGACAGGAGCTGCACGCTGCGCCGCCCAAGCGCTTCCGCCCGGTCGAGCTGCCCGGCCCCGACGGCCTGTCCCACGAGGGTGGCGGTGGCGATCTGGAACGCCAGGGCCGGCAGCACGCTGACCAGCCGCACCTGCAGCCCGATGCCGGCCGCCGCGTGCATCGACGCCCCGAGGGCGCCGGCCCCCAGCAGCCCCAGGTAGACGACCCGGGCGCCGTTGCGGGCGACGCTGGCGAGGGCCGGGGGCATCCCGATCCGCAGCATGCGCCGGATCAGCGGCCAGTCCAGTCCCAGCAGCGGCCGGAAGCGGACCCGCCCGTGCGGCGTGCCGCGGGTCAGGAGAACCAGGTAGAGGCCGGCGCCGATGGCCCGGGCCGCCACCGTCCCCACCGCCGCCCCCGCGACCCCCATCGGCTCCCACGGCCCCGCCCCGAAGATGAACACGTAGTTCAGGGGGACGTTCAGCACCGCGACGGCGGTGGCGAGCTTGAGGGGGGTCTTCGCGTCGCCGCTCCCGCGGAAGATCGCGGCCGGGATGACCGTGCCCCACAGGAACACCGTGCCGAGGAAGTAGATGTGGAGGTAGGGGACCGCGTGGCCCAGGGCCGCCTCGTCGGCCTGCATCGCGACGAGGAGGGGGCGGCTCAGCAGGTAGCCGAGCAGGGTGATGGGCGGCGCCAGCAGCAGCACGAGGCGCGTGCCCTGGTGCATCACGCCCTCGACCTGCCGGCGGTCCCCCGCCCCGACCCCCTGGCTGACGAGGGCGATGACCCCGGTGGCGACGGCCAGCGCCGACGCCTCGACGAGGAACGCGATCTGGCGGGTCAGCCCGATGGCCGCCGTCGCCTCGAACCCGAGCCCCCGCACCATCAGCAGGTCGGCCACCCCGAGGCTCAGCTCGAGCACGTTGTAGAGCAGCGTCGGCCAGGCGAGGGCCCAGATGCGGCGGTACGTCGCCGACTCGGGGGCGTCTGGCAGAGCGCGGTTCGGGGGGTCAGGCGGCACGGTTGCGCTCCTCCCGGACCCCGGGCCGGCTGGCGGGGACTTCCGAAGCTGGCGCCGTGCCGTCGGGCGAAACGGCCATCTCTGGTGCTGTCATTCCTCGTCCCGGCGCGCGCTGTGCCGAGGGCGTGGCGCCGGGCATCGGGCCGCGGCAAACGGCACATCCTACTATCACCCGGTTCGGGCTTCACCGGTCGGCGTCCTTCCGACCAGCCGGGACCGGCCCCCGGGCGCGCCGTTCGGAACATAATCTCAAGGCTCCTTGTCCATGACCGAAGCCAGGCTCGCGCCTCCGTCCTCCGACTCTCGGCCGTCCGCGCGGGCGCGCGCGGCAGCAGACCGCGCGGCCGCCGACTACTTCGATGCCGTCGTCGACACCCTGGCCGATCTGGTGGCCTTCCGCACCGTCATCGAGAACGGGGTGCCCAACCCCCGGAATCCCGAGTTCGTCCGGCTGAGGGCCTATCTGGCCGACGCCGCGGCCCGCCTGGGGCTCGACTTCGATGACCACGGGGCAGCGCTGGTGCTGGGGATCGGCCGGTCGCCGGACCGCCTCGGCCTCCTGACCCACGCCGACGTGCGGCCCGCCGACGAGGCGGCCTGGAAGACCGATCCGTTCACGCTGGATCGCGACTCCGAGCCGGGGCGGCTGCTCGGCCGCGGGGTCGAGGATGACAAGGCGGCCGTCGCCGCCGCCCTCTACAGCCTGAAGGCGCTAGGCGACGAGGGCTTGCCGGCCCGCCGCCGCGTCGAGCTCATCGTCTCGCTGCACGAGGAGTCCGACTGGACCCCGTTCCGCGAGTTTCTCGCCGGCTGGACGCCGCCGCCGCTCAACATCGCGCTCGACGCTCTCTACCCGGTGGTCAACGGCGAGTTCGGCGCCGGGGCGATCCGCGTCACCCTGCGCGACGATGCCCGGGCCGTCTCCCCGGGAGCGCCGCGGCTGGTGTCGTTCACCGGCGGCGGCTATGTCTCGCAGGTGCCCGGCGCCGCCGAGGCGGTCGTCGCGGGCGCCGACGGGGCCCTCGCCGCCGCTCTCGAGCGGGCCGCCGCCGAGGCGGAAGCCGGCTGGTTCGACATCGACCGGGAGTGCGACGCCATCCGCATCTGGTCCCACGGCGTCGCCGCTCACTCGTCTGCCCCCTGGACGGGGCGCAACGCCATCACCCAGCTCGCCGCCCTCCTCGGCCGCCACCCGTGGCCGCCGACGGCGGCGGGGTCGATGGTGCGCTTCGTCAACGACCTCGTCGGGTCCGGACACCACGCCGAGCGCTTCGGCGACCTCGCCTACGCCCACGAGGTCATGGGCCGCCTGACGATGACCCTCGCGACCCTGACCCCCTCGGCCGGCGGCGGGCTCGTCGCCGCCATCAACGTCCGCCGCCCCGCCGGGCGGACCGCGCGCGAGGTGAAGCAGATCGTCCGCGCCGCCCTGGACGCTTGGCGTCGGCAGACCGGCCTGCCGTTCGAGCTCGCCACCGACATCGGCGACCCCTACTACGTCGAGTCGGCTCCGCACGTCCCGGTCCTGCTCGACGTGTTCCGCCACTACACCGGCCGGCCCGCGCCGGGGCCCATATCGGTCGGCGGCGGCACCCAGGCCCGTTTGCTGCCCAACGGCGTGAACTTCGGCCCCGCCATGCCCGACGAGCCCTACACCGGCCACAGCGACCACGAGTTCATGACCGTCGACCGCCTGCGGCTGAACCTGCGGATGTACACGGCGGCCCTCGTCGAGCTGGCGGGGTAGGCGGGCAGGCAGTGCCGGCGGGCTCGTTGCGAGCGGCGCCGCGGCCTCCGGACGGTGAGGTGCGTCGCTACCGGGCGATACGCGATGCCAGCCGATCCGCCGCCTCGGCGGCGGGGACGATGGGGATGCCATCGACTTGGCCGAGGGCCAGCATGTGCTTCCTCAAGCACGATCCGCACGAGCTTCCGCTACCGCTCGATCGGCGAGGGCGAGAGCCGCTTCGGCCGAGAGGTGCCTGTTGCGTTCCCAGATCGATTCGACCGTCTCCCAGAAGACAGCCTGTCGGACCGCACGGTCGACGAACCGGGACAGGTCTCCTTCTCCGCCTCCCGTTCTGGCCAGGTAGCTGCGAAGGCTGCGGTCGGTCTCGTCGGAGACGACGACGTTCCATCGGATGCTCATCGCTGAATCGGCGGGTGTATGGCAGTTTGGCTACGTGAACATGTTAGCGGGGCCGCGGTTGAACGCCAAACGCTTGGCGCACCCGTCCGTGACGCCGTACTACCTCGCTGCAGGAGTTGACGCCCCGGAAGCCGGGTTGCTAGGCTGTCCCGCTTGGGAGAGTCGACGATGGCACTGAACCGTGAGCAGATGGCGGCGCGCGCCGCCCGCGAGATCGAGGACGGCTACTACGTCAACCTCGGCATCGGGATGCCGACCCTGTGCGCGAACTACATCCCGGCCGGCGTCGACGTGAAGCTGCAGAGCGAGAACGGGCTGCTGGGCATCGGGCCGTACCCGACCGACGACGAGATCGACGCCGACCTGATCAACGCCGGCAAGGAGACGGTGACCGCGGTGCCCGGGGCCAGCTACTTCAGCAGCGCCCAGAGCTTCGCGATGATCCGGGGCGGGCACATCGACCTCGCGATTCTCGGGGCCATGCAGGTCTCGCGCACCGGCGACCTCGCCAACTGGATGATTCCCGGCGCGATGGTCAAGGGTCCCGGCGGGGCCATGGACCTGGTGAGCGGCGCGAAGCAGGTGCTCATCGTCATGGACCACGTGTCGAAGCGGGGCGACCTGAAGATCCTGAACGAGTGCAGCCTGCCCCTGACCGGCAAGGGCGTGGTCGACCGGCTCGTCACCTCGCTCGCGGTCATCGAGGTGACCCCGGACGGACTGCGGCTCCTCGAGCGGGCCCCCGGCGTGACCGTCGACGAGATCCGCGCCGCCACCGAGCCCGAGCTGCTGGTCGACGGCGACGTGCCGGAAGTCTCGGTCTAGCATCGGCGCGGCCGACCAGGTTGTGTGCGGGAATCGGGACCGCCAGCCTGCACCTGATTCCGGCGCAGCCTCCCGAAGCTCGTCCACCGTCATGCCCGGCATGGGCCGGCGTAATCGACGAGGTCGGCGGCGGCGATTGTCGTCGGGCACGACAGTCGACCGCCGCCCTCATGAAGCCCGCCGGCTCAGACGTCTCGGGTGGTCTTCGCGACAGCCTACGCGCAGCTCCCTCGCACCGCCCCTGCCGTATCGCCCCGCGATTTCGCGCCGGCCGGTCCCGTCCCGTATGATCCCGGATGCAAACCGATTCGGAGGAGGCTGGAAGAGCATGACGACACAGAGTTGGCGCGGCATCCGCGCCGTGGCCGCGACGCTGGTCGCGGGAGCGCTGGCGGCGACCCCGATGGCCGCCCAGGAGGGGCCGGAGCTGCCCGAGCCGTACCGGGAGGCCATCCCCTACCAGCCCGCCGTGCTCGGACCCTACTCCTTCGACATCTCCTCGGACAGCGAGAAGGCGCAGCAGTTCTTCGACCAGGGCATGCAGTTGATGTACGCCTTCGCCAAGGTCGACGCCGTGCGGTCGTTCCGCGCCGCGTGGGCCGAGGACCCGGACTGCGCCATCTGCTACTGGGGCGAGGCCTGGGCCTGGGGCTCGTACCTCAACGGCCCCATGCGGCCGCCCGAGGCGCCCCACGCCTACGCCGCGCTCCAGAAGGCGCTGGCCCTCGCCGCCGATGGCCACGGAACCGCCCGCGAGCGCGACTACATCGACGCGCTGTCGGCGCGCTACGTCGAGAACTTCGACGTGGCGAAGCGGCGCGAGCAGGACGAGGCCTACGCCGAGGCGATGAAGGCGCTGTCGGAACGCTACCCCGACGACCTCGACGCCGCGGCCCTCTACGGCGATGCGCTGTTCCTCCTCGAGCCGCGCCGGGGCACGCGCGACCTGAACGACCCCAACGTGCAGCGGCTGCACGGCGTCCTCGAAGGCGTGCTCGCGCGCGACATCGAGCATCCCGGCGCCTGCCACCTCTACATCCACGCGACCGAGTCGACCGTCGACCCGGGGAAGGCCGAGGCGTGCGCCGAGCATCTCGGCACCGCCATTCCCGGCGCCAGCCACATCAACCACATGCCGTCGCACACCTGGAACGAGATCGGGCGCTGGGCGGACGGCGTGCGGGCCAACCTCCGGGCCTGGCACTCGGACCTGAAGGCGGCCGACGGCGGCGGCGAGGGCATCGCCATCTACCCGACCCACAACCTGCACATGCTGCTCTTCGCGGCGTCGATGGACGGGCAGGGCGCGGTCGCCATCCAGGCCGGCAAGGACTACCAGCGGCTGACCGGCGACAGCGTGCACCACGTGCTGACGCTGCTGCGCTTCGGGCGGTTCGACGAGGTGCTGGCGGTGACCGACCGGCCCGAGAACGAGGTCTCCTCGGGGCTGTGGGACTTCGCCCAGGGCTACGCCCACCTGCGCACAGGCGCCGCCGACTTCGCCGAGGTCTACCTGAAGCGCGTGCAGCACCTGGCCGAGACCTCGGAAGCCCGGATGCGGTTCCATCCGGCCGAGAGGCTGCTCGGCGTCGTGGCCGGCATCCTCGAGGGCGAGCTGCTGCGCGAGCGGGGCGACACCGACGGCGCGCTCGCCGCCTTCGAGCGCGCGGTCGAGCTGGACGACGCGCTGGTCTACGACGAGCCCGAGCCGCTCCCGTTCGCGGCCCGGCACTGGCTCGGCGCCCTCCTCCTCGAGCTCGGGCGCCACGCCGAGGCCGAGCAGGTGTACCGCGACGAGATCGCCGACCACCCCCACAACGGCTGGTCGCTGC
The DNA here is from genome assembly GCA_965204675.1 of Vicinamibacterales bacterium. GTDB lineage: Bacteria > Acidobacteriota > Vicinamibacteria > Vicinamibacterales > UBA8438 > JAJEEA01. The sequence goes on along the minus strand of OZ242003.1, from coordinate 149,785 downwards.
TCGGCCTGAAGACCGCCGTCGAGGCGCAGGGCCGCACCGACGCGGCGGTCGACGCCGACCTCGAGGCGAGCTGGGCGCGGTCGGACACCTGGATCAAGGCGTCGCGGTTCTGAGCGGGGGGCGACCGGCGGAACGACGCGCCTGTTCGGCGCGTCTACGGTGACAGGGAGGCGCTCCAATGTCACGAGCCGTTCTCGTCGTTCTCCTCGGCGTCGCCGGGCTCCAGATCGGTTGCCTGTTGACGGTGGTGGGCACGATCGCCCGCGGCGAGACGCCCGCTCCCGTCTCCGCCGCCCACCTGCCGCCGAGCGGGGCCACGGCCGACGGCGACCTCGCGGCGTCGCCGCGGCGCGGCGAGTTCGTCGATGTCCCGGTTCCGGGAAGCGACGTGCCCGTCCGCACCTGGGTGGTGCAGCCCGAGCGGACGCCCGCGCCCGTCGTGGTCGTCGTTCACGACCTCTACCGGCTGGGGAGCTGGGTGCGGAGCATCGCCGACGCCCTCGCGGCCGAGGGGTTCCTCGCGGTCGCCCCGGACCTCCCCTCGGGCCTGACCCCCGAGGGGAGCATCCTCGGCGGCGAGGACGGGCTCGTCCCCGCCGTCGCGATGATCGGGCCGGGGACCCGCACGCGCCGGCTCGACGCCGTCCGATCCTGGGCCCTCGACCTGCCGGCCGCCGGCGGGAGCCTCGGCCTCGTCGGCTTCAGTTGGGGCGGATCGGCCGGCTTCGCCTACGCGGTCGAGCAGCCCGAGCTGGACGCCCTGGTCGTCTTCTACGGCGACGCTCCCCGGGTGGAATCAGACTACGAACGAATCGAAGCCCCGGTCCTCGGCCTGTACGGCGGGGAGCTCGAGACGGCGACGACGCTTCCTCGGGCGAGAGAGGCGATGGCCGCCGCCGGGAAGTCCTTCGAGGGCATCGTCTACGATGGCGCCACCGTCTTCCTGAAGGCCCAGGAGGGCCTTGACGCCAACCGGCGCGCGACCGAGGACGCGTGGCCGCGCACCCTGGCGTTCCTCGGGGAGCATCTCTCGGACTAGTTCGCCGGCAAGCTGCCCAGACTATCGAGATCCTCGTCGGCGGATTCCATCGCTGCACCGTGACGGCGGCCGCCGCCGGCGATGAGGACATCGGCCGCGGGAACCGTCAGCCCACGGCCGCGAGCGCGCCGGGCGAGATCGTAGGCGGTGGACCAGACCATCGCGTCGATGGGCAGGTCGGGAAGCACCACCGCGAAACGGCGCAGCAGCCGCTGCACAGCGCCGCCCCGCGCGTCGTTCCAGAGCTCCAGTTGCATGATCGGGCACGCGCGTCATTGCGGCTTCCGGAACACCGCCGCGTAGTGGGCGCCGAGGGGCCAGTCGAAGGTGTCGACATGGATCAGCCCGGCCGCGGTGACCTCCGCCACCACCTGCGCTTCGTCGGTCCAGTGCGGCCATCCCCGGAGAGGGCGCAGCAGGCCGTTGAACTCGAGCTCGACGATGGCGAGGAGGCCGCCGGGCTTGAGCGAGGCGTGGAGGCTGGTGTTCATGGCCGCCGGGTCGGTCAGGTGGTGGTAGACGCGGCGCAGGAAGATGGCGTCGCAGCATTCCGGGGCGAGGTTCGTCTCGCGCTCGCCGGCCTCGACCACGGTGACGTTGTCGAGCCCGGCGGCGGCGACGGCGGCCCGGATGTCGTCGCGGCGATCCGCCGACAGCTCGTTGGCGAAGACCTGGCCGGACTCGCCGACCACGGCGGCCATCTCGATGCTCAGCCACCCGCCGCCGGCGCCGACGTCGGCCACCGCGTCGCCGGGCTGGAGGTCGAGCACGTCGGCAAGGCGTCCAACCTCGGACTCGTCTCCCCCACGGGTGAAGACGAGGAGCAGGATCAGGACGGCGACGCCGCCCAGCCAGAAGGTGAGCTTTCTTCGTTTCATCGCGCTACTTGTGACGCGAATCGGACGCTCGGAGTTCCGAGCCCGCTCCTGTCGCGGCTGGTGGCCGTCGCACGCACCCCCGGTCTTGGTCTGGAGGTTCGACCCGTTGCACCGCTGCCGGTGGATTTGCGGCAACGCGGCAACGGCATGAACGCGGCGGCTGATAAAATGCTCGTTGACCTGACACCGCCGTACCCGGCGGGGCCAGGCGCGACCGAACAGATGGCGAACCAGACACACACCCCGCCAGGAGACATGCCGTGCGCCGAGCTCGTTGAGTTGTCGGTCGTCCTGGTGGCCACATCCAACAATCCGTCGATCATCAATCCGGATTTCCTGAGCCATAACGGCATCGTTGACAGGGACCGGCGACTCCAGGAAGATCCCGTGGCCACGCCGGTTTTCGCACAAGTCGTCTACGAGGGCGGCTTGACCGTGCGTGCCGATCCGGAGCGGGTCATGTTCGTCCAGTCGGCGTCCGAAGTGCACTTGACCGACGTTGTCTGCCCAACCATGGCGGCAGGCTACGTCCGAGCCGTACCGCACGTCCCGTACCGAGCGGTGGGAATCAACCCGAAACTCCACGTTGGCCTGGACGACACCGACGAGGCCAGGGTGGCGAACGCGCTCGACGATCGCGGTTCGTGGCTGTCGTTCAAGGACAGCGAGCCGGAGGTTCAGCTCAAGGCGATCTACCGGTTCAGTGGGCGCCGGATCACCATGGACGTCCTCGGTGCGGCAAGGCGTCGTCCCAGCGGCCAGCAAACCCAAGGCATGCTGTTCCAGGGCAACGTCCACCGTGAGCTCGAGCAGACCAGCTCGCAGACACGCATCGGCGCCCTCGTCTCCATCATCGGCGGGTGGGCAACCGACGTACGTGACTGTCGCGCGCTTGCCGACAAGTTCACACCGTACGCGCTGGGCGACTTGACATGAGCTCGCTACAGACCACACCGGGCTCGACGGATACGGCGCTGCGGGGCTTCCGGTCCGTGCCGCAAGCGGAGGACGCGCCGCCGATTCGAACCGGGGTCCTCGTCCTCAATAGCCTGCATGACCCGCGCCGGTCAACGGACACGGGGGCGGCCGAGTACTGGCGAATACTCAGCGTACCCACCTCTGCTCACTTCCAAGAGGCCGAGAACATCTCGAGCGTGGACATGTGGCGACCGTGGGAATTGCTGCAACCGGCGTACTACTCCCTTGTGCTGCGGCCGGAGCAAGTCCGGCCTGTGGTCACTTCGGGCGAGCCGGCGACGGCCGCCGAACTGGGCGCAGCCTTGCGCGATCTCGACGGTGCAGCCGAGGAAGCAGGGGAGGAGGGCTTCCCGCAACCGTCCGACTTGGCGCTGAAGAACGCGAGACGTCTGCTGCAGGACCTCTACAGACTTCGCCCCTCCCGCTTGGAGGCGTATCCGACGCCGGACGGCGAGATCGCTCTCGTCGTACCAGGCGGACACGGGCGCTCGGTGCTTGTGCTGTGTGATCGGGGCGGCGGTGTCCTGTGCTCGGTCAACCTGAATGGCCGGCATCGTCGCGCTCGGTACTCCGCCGCCACGATGCTGCCCGACGGTTTCGTCCGGGAGGCCCTCAAGGATCTGGACGAACCGGATCAGGCTTGGTGAGCATTCCTCCCGAAGTCGGCCCTGAAGAAGAACTGGGACGGAGTGTCTTTTCGCACAGGCACGCCAACCGTGCACTGCGGTCAACCGTTCCCCACCACGTCTTCCTGACCAGGGCGGGCGAGGCCCGCATTTCCGTCGACAGGCTCAGCGTGGCGCCGCAATCCGAGGCGGCTGTACTCGCGGAGGCCGCCGCTACCGATCGCGGTCGGACGTTCTACGGTTGGGCTGCAGTGGAAGCCCGTGCGGCTCGTCGCAACGGCCGAGACGTGGTGGCTACGCCCATACCCGAGAAGAACCCGTATCACGGTGACATCGTACTGCCGGATGCCGCCGTGGAGGACCGAGAGGAGCAGACGCGACACGCCCAGGAGCTGGCGGACGTGTCGCGTTGGCGGCCGCGCCCGAGTCCTGTCGAGTGACGCCCCGGCCGGAAGGGCGTGCCTGTCGTCGCGGAGCCGGAGTTGCGCTACGGGACCCCAATGGTCCCTCGCTCACTGCGTTACCACGCCAGCGCGAACCCGCACTGCCGCAGCTCTTCGCGACGCCGCTCGTAGTCGGGCATGACGCGGCCGACGGCCTGCCAGTAGTCGCGGCCGTGGCCGCGGTGCCGCAGGTGCACCAGCTCGTGGACGACGACGTAGTCGACGAGGCGCATCGGGGCCTGGACGATGCGCCAGTTCAGGCGGATGGCGCCGCGTTGGTCGCAGCTTCCCCACCGCTTGCGCTGGTCGGCGACGACGACGCGGGACGGCGAGACGCCGGCCTTCGCCCGCCATGCATCGACGCGCTCGGGCAGGCGCTCGGCCGCGTGGCGCCGGAGCCACGCGACGAGGGCTGCCCGCACGTGCGCGGCCTGCTGCGCGCCCACCGGCACGGGCACGTGCAGCCAGCCGCCGCGCAGCCTCGCGACACCGGTTTCGCCGGGCTGCACCTTCAGGCGGTAGTGCCGTCCGAGGTAGAGCACGCTCTCGCCGCTGACGAACTCGCGCGGCGTGGGGGTCGGGCCGTGGCGCTCGGCGCGCCGGAGGCGCTGCACGATCCACGGTGCCTTGCGGGTGACGATCTCGTCGAGACGGGCGCTGGAGAGACGCACCGGGGCCACCACCAGGACGCTCCCGCCGGGGTCCACCGTCACCGCCACCGTCTTCTTCCGCCGGGTGCTGCGACGGATGGCGTAGGGCAGTCGACGGCCGCCCCAGGTGACCGTGGAGCTCTCGGGCGCGGTCATCGGCCGTCCCCGTACTCCGACGAGACGATGCCGATCCCGGTCGCGGTGACGGCGGAGGTCTCCGGCGCGGTCACATCGGTCGTCCTCGTGGTTCGACGAGGCGAGGGCGGACGGGTCGCGGCGACGGCCGAGGTTTCCGGCGCGGTCATCTGTCGGTCCTCACCTTGGCGAGGTCCACGATGTCGGTGGCGAGGCTCTCCACCGCGTCGCCGGCGACGCCGCTGGCGCGGAGCTGGCGCTTGATGCGGCTGCGCATCTGCCGCTGCACGTCGTCCTTCTGCCACCAGTCGACGAGGTCGGTGAACGGCGCGACCGCCTCGTCGAGGAGCGATGCGAGGTCGCGGTTGGCCTCGCCATAGGCGGCCGAGTCCTCGCGCGTGGTCATCGGTCGGTGCTGCTCGAGCAGGCCGTAGATGGCGAAGCCGCGCGCGTCGAGCCCGAGGTTGTCGGCCTGCGCCTGCTCGCCCTTCAGCTCGTCGCGCAGGCTGCTCAGCAGCTCGAGCTTCCTGGCCGCGTCCAGCCGCTCCTGCCGCCGCTCGGCGATGATCTCCTCCAGCCGCTCGCGCAGCGACTGGTAGAAGGCGGGGTTTCCTCGGCGCGCACGCTGATCTCGTGGCGGATGGCGTGCTCCATCTCGCTCGCCTTGGCGTCGTCGGTCCCGAGCGCGTCGACCTTCTCGTCGAACTCGGGCGAGAAGAGCTGGACCTCCTTGACGAGGACCTGGATGCCGTCGGCGGCCACTGCGTCGGCGATCAACGCGCGCACCTTCTCGCCGCAACCCGACAGATCCAACCGATCGTCCCGGTAGCGGGCGCGCGCGGTGCCGCGGATCTTGCCGAGCCAGCGCAGGTCGGCGTGGTACGCGAGGGCGCGCGGGTCGGGCAGCAGCATGTCCATCGACTGCGCGAAGCGCCGGAACGCGAGGTCGAACGCGGCGCGCACGTCCTCGGGCTCGAGCACCCGCACGCACGCGTCGAGGTCGTCGGCGTCCGCGACCGTCCCGAAGAACTTCATCGCCGCCGCGTGCCGGCTCTCGAGCCGCGGCAGCTCGTCGACGTTCGGGGTCAGCGCCCCCTGCACGTCGGTCGTCGAGAAGACGGCCAGCGCGTCCTGCAGCTTGGCCGACACCCCCCAGTAGTCGACGACGAGGCCGTAGGTCTTCTCCTCGCCCAGCGGACGGTTCACGCGCGCGATGGCCTGCAGCAGCGTGTGCTCCCTGAGCGGGGCGTCGAGATAGAGGACCTGCTCGACCGGCGCGTCGAAGCCGGTGAGCAGCATGTCGCAGACCACGAGGATCGACAGCCGGTCGTCGCGGTCCTTGAACCTCTCGATGGCCTGATCCTGCTCGTCCTTGCGCAGGTGCCACCGGGCGAGCCGCGCCTCGTCGTTGTGGCCCGCCGACATGATCAGCGCCGACTCGGGGCCGTTCAGCCGATCCAGCGTCTCCTTGACGGTGACCGCGGTGTGGCGGCTCGCCGCGACCACCTGGGCCTTGAACCGGTTCGGGGCGATGAACCGCGTGAAGTGGTCGATCAGATCGAGGCAGACCGCTTCGATGCGGCGCGGGGCGCCGGCGACGGCCTGCTCGGTCGCGAACCGCTGCCCGATGAGGGCGCGCTCGTCCTCGCTGCGGTCGGCGAAGACGCGGTCGAAGACCTGGTCGAGGGTCTGTCCGATGATCTGCAGCTCGGGCAGTCGGCTCTCGTAGAAGATGGGCACCGTCGCCTTGTCGCGTACCGCCTGCTCGATGGTGTAGGTGTCGATGTAGGGGCCGAACGTCCGCAGGGTGCTGCGGTCCTTCTTGTCGATGGGGGTGCCGGTGAACCCGAGGAAGCAGGCGTTGGGTAGCGCCTGCCGCATGTTGGCGGCGAGGCTCCTGTACTGCGTGCGGTGCGCCTCGTCGACCATCACGAAGATGTTGGCGGCCTCGGACAGGGTCGGGTGGACCGCGCCCCGCCGCGCGGCGCTGCCGGCGCCGGCGTCCCGTCTCACCGCGCGGTCCGCGCCCGCGCCGCCGGTGATCTCCTGGAACTTCTGGATGGTCGTCATCACCGTCCGGCCCGTCGGGTGCTCCAGGATGGCGCGCAGGTCGCGCACGCTGTCGGCCCGCTCGGGGTTCGGGAACCCGCACGCGGCGAACACTCCGGCGATCTGCCGGTCGAGCTTGGTGCGGTCGGTGACGATGACCACCGCCGGCTGCTGCTGCGCCTCGTCGCGGCGCAGCTTCAGGGCCAGCCACAGCATGGTCAGGCTCTTGCCCGACCCCTGGGTGTGCCAGACCACGCCGCCCCGCTCGCTCGGCCGCCGCGCCGTCCGGATGCGCCGCATCGCCTCGTTCACGGCGATGAACTGCCGGTAGCGGGTCAGCTTGCGGACGGTCCGGCCGCCCTCCACCTCGAACACCACGAAGTTCCGCACGACGTCGAGCAGGTTGCGAGGCTCGAGCAGCCCGTAGAGCAGGACGTCCTGCGGCGTCGGCGCGCGCCCGATCCGCTCGCCGAGCTGCGCCGCGCTCAGCGGATACGGCTCCTTCCATTCCAGGAAGAAGCGCTCCGGCGTCCCGACCGTGCCGTACACGGCGCGCTCGCCGCAGGTGCCGACGAGAACCTGCGCCGCCTCGAACAGCCGCGGCGCCCCCTGGTCCTTCCACCGCGAGTCGGCCTCCTGCTAGCGGCGGAGCTGCTTCACCGCCTCGGCTTTCCAGGCGTCGCCGATGGTGGGGCTCTTGCACTCGATGACGGTCAGCGGCAGGCCGTTGACGAAGCCGACGACGTCGGGGACGACGTGCTTCTTCGACCCGAGCACCCGGTACTGGCGGGTGACGACCCAGTCGTTGCGCTCGGGCCGGTCGAAGTCGAGAAACCGGACGGTGTGGCTCTTGCGCCCGCCGCCGCGGTCCTGCTCGAGGGCGATGCCGTAGGTGAGCGACGTGTAGACCTTCTCGTTCGCCTCGGCGAGGCTGGCCGCCGGGACCTGGGTCACCGCCTTCACCGCCTTGGCGACGTTGGTGTCGGACAGCCAGGGGTTCAGCCGCTTCATGGCGGCGGCCATGCGTCTGGTGAGGATCGTCTCCTTGAGGCTCGCGCGCTCGGGCTCGAGGTTTTCGGGCGGGACGTAGGTGTAGCCGAGCGACTCAAGGAGCTCGACCGCGGGGTTCTCCGCGAGGTGCAGCTCGTCCCAGCCGGTCGGCTTGGGGGTCATGGGAGTGGCCGCCGCTTCAAGCCTCGATCAGCGCCAGCCCCGCGGCGCTGGCAGCGCGCAACAGGGCATGGTCCAGCGTCGCGAGTGGTGCATCCGACCGTTGGGCCAGCTCAAGGTACACGGCATCGTAGATGGACAGTCCGTGGCTTCGAGCCAGTGCGAAGGCGACTGCGACGCGCGGCTGGGTGTCGGTCCGCACCGCCAGTTCCCCCAGCGTGCGGAGGCGTTCGTCGACTTCATCCGCGCGCATCCGGCGGCGCCGTTCTGCGCCGAGCAACGCGCTCCGCACCTCCAGATGCCAATGCTGCGGCACCAGGGCCACGTCGGTTTCAAGTCGCGCCAACGCCGCGTTCGCGCGGCCAGCGTCTTCGTCGTCGAGGAGCCATGCCGCCGTCACGGACGCGTCGAGTACGAAGCGGCTCACTCTCGTCGGCCTTCGCGAATCGAGGCGAGGATCTCCTCAGTCGTCATATCGATGCGTCGCCACTGCCGGCGACGGGCTCGGAAGCGCTCCACGGCCTCCCGCTGCAAGGCACGCTCGTGGTCGACCGCCGGAATCAGGTGGGCGACCGTCTTCCCGTGGCGGGTGATCGCCAGCGACTCGCCGTGCTCGACGACCCGCAGCAACTCCGCGAAGCGCGACTTGGCCTCGGTTGTCGGTACTTCACGCATGTCCACTCCGGCGAGCCTGACGGCGAACCGGTCCGCAACCTCCGGACCAGCGCATCGTCGTTCAGGATCTCGGCCATTTCCCCGTCGTCGACGAACTGCGCCTCCCGAACCCGTTCCAGGCGGGGCGGCGGCGACGAAGTTCGACAGCGAGAGTCGTTCGGTGGTTGCCGCCTCCCGCAACTCTTCGTACGCGTCCGGCTCCAACCGCAAGGTCACGGTCCTGGTCATGCTTCCTCCCCCGCGCGAGCGAACTCGCGCTGCCGGTTGGGCAATGGGGCGAACCCGGCACGAGCCGTGACACGGTCTTCTTCGGCAGCCATGCGCTGGCGACGGACGCGTCGAGCACGAAGCGGCTCACCGGCGATGGCCCTCGTGCCGCCCCGCGAGAACCTCCTCCCTGGTCATGCCGGTACGAGGCCGCTGCCGCCGCCACGCGCGAAAGGACTCCACCGCTTCCCTCTGTGAGGCAGGCTCCTGGTCGACCGCCGGAATCAGTCTGGGCGACCGTCTTCCCGTGGCGGGTGAGCACTATCGACTGGCCGTACTTCACGCACGTTCCACTCCGGGAGAATCTGGTCATTTAGTCTGGTCAGAATACCACAGCCGTCGTTTCCCCTTCCCCGACAGGCCACGGGAGAGGGCCACACGGTCCGACGCCGGCTCTGCGGGCGATGGCGAAAACGCTACCCTAGGCCGTCGCGATGTCTTTGCTTGACATTGGCGTGTCGTCCCGCTACGCTGTGATGTCGTTCTGATGCGTCCGGAGGTGCTGAAATGAGAGTATTGGGATACTGGAACAACAAGGGTGGAACAGGCAAGACTAGCTTGGCATTTCAGAGCGTTTGCGCTTTCGCCGCGCAGGATCCCGCTCGGAAAATCTTGATCGTTGACGTGTGTCCGCAAGCGAACCTCAGCGAGCTGCTCTTGGGAGGCCAGGAAAACAGCGGCGGCCATAATCTCCTGACGCTCCACGGGCGCCAAGGGCGTTGTTCGATCGGCGGCTACTTTCAAACACGGTTGCCGAAGCCCTACGATCAATCGCACGTCAAGCCGCACGACTTCATCTCGCGACCCGCTGAATTCAACTCTTCGATCCCAGCGAACATAGCATTGCTCGCTGGTGACCCACTTCTGGAACTACAGGCCAATGCCGTGTCGACACTGGCAAACACTCAGATTCCCGGTACAGATAGCTGGTCAAGCGTTGCAAGTTGGTTGGCCGATTTTCTGTCTGCCTGTGACGACGAATTCGACTACGGCTTCGTAGATATGAACCCCAGCTTCTCCATGTACACTCAGATCGCCCTGGCGACCTGTCAACGCCTAGTCCTCCCGGTAACCGCCGATGACTCCTCCCGACGCGGTATTCAGAACGCGATGAGCCTCATCTACGGGCTGAAGCTACCATCAGACGTGTACGCGCAACACAACTTCCACTCTCGGATGGCGAATAGCAAGCTTGCGCTGCCGACAATCCACTTGGTCGCAAAGAACCGCCTGACTCAGTACATCAAGACCGCAAAGAGCTATGCTGCCGTCCTGTCAGGCATCACAAGCGATCTGGCGGGAATCGTAAAGGACAACCCGTCGCACTTTACCTTCTCACCCATCGACGACGGCCTGATTGAGATCAGGGACTTCCAAACCGCTGGAGTAGTAGCGTTCGCCAGAGGGACACCATTCACTACTATGAACTCAGGTACCTTGAGTGTCGCTGGACAGCGCGTAAAGGTGAATGCGGAACAACTTGAGCAGAACAAGACCATCGTCAGTAAGCTTGCTTCTCGTCTGTGGGCGTAGTAGTCTTGGGATTAGTTGGAGTTAGAGGATTCGCGAGACAACGAGTCGTCTTGGCCGTGAGAGCCCGTCACGACATTGCTTGGCTTCGTGAGTCACGCTTTGTCGGGCTTCAGCGTAACGCGGAGCTCGCCGGCAAGTAGCACGGACACTAGACCCGATCTGAGGTCCTTGAGGGCATCACAAGATTGCTGCTCAGAATCAATTCTCTTGTCTATGGCTGATAGGTGTTGAACAATTGCGCTCTGTTCCTCCAGAGAAGGCACGGGAACTGGAAACGCCTTCAGCAGCCCGAGATTAAGGTGTGGCACGCCTGTGCCAATCGTCATCGTTTCGATCAACTTGAGAGCTTTTGGGGAACGAAAGTACGCGAGCAAGAAATCGGGATTGACTCGGTTCTCATCAACGGTCACTTTCATCTGGCTCTGTGAGAGCACGTATCGCGCGAACCTCGATTGAATCGGAATCCTGCACACCTGCCCCAGGGTGCCTCTCTGCGTCAGAATCAGGTCGCCGGGAAACGCTATATTCCGCTTCAAGGTGTCAGCTTTGTCGTCAGAAACAAAGACAAATCCATCTTCATTGAGCCAAGCGGAAGGTCCATTCAAGTTCGATCCCCGAATGACCGGTACCCCTGGTGAATTCACGTAGTCCTTCCGCGTCAGGTCCGACCCGAAAGGACCTCCAGCACAGGAATACTGATGATGCGATGCCGCCAGGACGCCGACGGTCCACACGGTCCAAGCTGTCGGCAAGTTCCCGACGACGGTCTGCGTGAACCCCGTGTGCCGCCCCGGCAGGCCGCGCGTGAGCAGCTCCTGCATCAGGCCGTGCTTGACGACCTGCACCTAGTCGATGACGGCGTGGGTCTTCGCGATGGCTTCGTCCGCGGAGGAGAGGATGGCCGCAATCGTGCGCTGCTCGGGGAGTGGTGGAAGCGGGAACTCGAACTGTCCGAGTTGTGCCCATGAGGTTCTGGGCATCTTCGTACCCGACGAAGTGGCAACGGCGTGTTGCTGGAGGGGATGCCATTGCGCGAGTTGAGCCAGATAACCCGCATCAAGGTCGTCGCGGGTGAACAAGGCCAGGATGTCGGTGGAACACAGGCCGTCAAACGGAGCGGGAGCGGCCTTGCGCAAGTACGGACGCAACTTCCCGAACAACACATCGCCATCGCGGAAGAGCGTCTTTGCACTGGTGGCGCTGCCGGCTGTGGACCATCCGAGCAGAACGGGGCTTCCCTGGGCAAGGTGTTCGAGAGCGACATACGGGCGCGTATCCGCCTCGACAGGAACAGCCTTCGCCGTTCGCTGGCCGGCGATGTCGGCCAGACGAACCCGACTCCAACCGTCAGGCGTCATAACCCAACTGCACAAGGTACCGGTTCATGGTCGTCTCGGCTGCGGTCCGCTCGCGCTCCAAGGCGCGGAGCTTCTTCACGGCTTCCGCTACGTCGATACGCTCTTGCTCTTCGGAGGTGTCCACGTACCGAGTGATGTTCAGGTTCCAGTCGTTCTGCTCGATCTCGGGGAGTGGCACGACGCGGGCGTACTTGTCGACATCGGCGTAGGCGCGAAACACCTTGGCGATGTGTGCGATGTCCAGATCGCGCAAGCGGTTTTGGCTGTTGCCTTCCTCGAACTCGCCCGAGGCGTCAATGAACAGCACCCTGCGGCTGCGCGACGCGGGCTTGGCGCGGTTCAGTACCAGAACGGAGGCGTGGATCCCGGTGCCATAGAAGAGGTTCGGTGCGAGGCCGATGACGGCCTCGAACAGGTCCGCCTGCAGGAGGCCTTGGCGGATCTTGCCCTCGGTGTCGCCTCGGAACAGCACGCCGTGCGGCATTACGACACCGAGCCGGCCACGGGCGTTCAGCACTGCGACCATGTGCTGCACGAACGCGAGGTCGCCCTTGGTCTTCGGCGGCACGCCGAAGCGGAAGCGCCCGAAGCCGTCGCTCTCGGCCACCTCGCGGCCCCACTCGTCGAGGCTGAACGGGGGATTGGCGATCACGCGGTCGTAGAGCAACAGCTCGGCCTCGTCGACGAGCTTCGGGTCGCGGATGGTGTCGCCCTTCTCGATGCGGGCGTCGGGCAGGCCGTGGAGCAGCATGTTCATCTTGCAGATGGCCCACGTGCTGAGGTTCTTCTCCTGGCCGTGGAGGGTCAGGTTGACCGTTTTGCCGCCCTGGCGCTCTATGTAGTGGGCGCACTCGATGAGCATGCCGCCGGAACCGGCCGTCGGGTCGCAGATGCGCATGCGCTCGGTCGGCGCCAGCAGCTCGACGATGAGCTTGACGACCATGCGCGGCGTGTAGAACTCGCCGCCCTTCTTGCCGGCGTCGTCGGCGAACTGCTCGATGAGGTACTCGTAGGCGCGGCCGAGCAGGTCGGGCTCGGCCATGCGGTCGTTGCGCAGAGAGACCTGCGAGAAGTGCTGTACGAGGCGGGCGAGCACCGTGTCGCGGTTCTTCGCGTCGCCGAGCCGCCGCTCGTCGTTGTAGTCGATGCCGGCGAGGACGCCTTCGAGCGCGGGGTTCTGCTCCTCGAGCGCCGCGCACGCCTTGTTCAGCGCCTCGCCGATGTTGGTGGCCCGCTTCTGGATGGCGCCCCACCGCGCGCGGTCGGGTACGAAGAACTGGTGCTCGTCGGGGTCGGTCCACGCGACGTCGTTGGGAAAGCCGCGGGCGACGAGCTTCTCGGCCTCCTCCTCGAACCGGTCCGACAGCCGCTTGAGGAAGAGCAGGCCGAAGATGTAGGTCTTGTAGTCGCTGCTGTCGATCGACCCGCGCAGGATGTCCGCGGCCGACCAGAGGTAGCGCTCGAGTTGCTCGACGCCCAGCGTCTCCGCCGGCGGGTCGGCCGTCTCGACCTCGGGCGCGGACGACTCCTTCCTCGCGGCGGCGTGGGCCTTCCTCGACGCGGCGGTGCGGCTGATGAGCCGGTCGACGAGGTCGCCCTTCTTCCGGCCGGAATCGTCGAGATCGAACGCTCGGCAGAGCTCCTTCAGACGATCCCGGGAGAATTCCCACAGCATCTCGTCGAGCGCAGCTCTCCGCGCCACGGCCAAGGCGTCGATGAGTTGGTTCCTCACGCGCCGGTCGTAGACGTCGAGATCATAGTAGTCGGCGTTGATGCGGAGCTCGTCGCGAGTCAGCTTCGAGAGAATGGCGCGTTTCGTCGGCATCGGCGTGTCAACTCACGGAGGCCGTCACGGGGCGATCCTGCGATTGGGGTTCCGGCCGAACACCAGGTCGAGGGGCGAGTAGCCGCCGTCGCTCGTGCGCCGCACCTCGGTGGCCGCGTCCGAGGTGTTCCGCTCCGCCAGCGCGCTCAGGAAGTGAATGGCGTCGAACAGGTTGCTCTTGCCGACGCCGTTGTGGCCGATGAAGCAGGTGAACGGCCCGAAGCGAACGTGCGCTTCGCGGATGCTCTTGAAGTTCTTGATCGACAGGGCAACGAGCATCGCGGGACCGGTCCTCGGAATGGCTCGACGATTATCGCCAGTTCGACCGGGCGCTTCAACCGATCGGGCGGCTTCGCATCGGCCGGAGGCGTGGTCATTCGCTCGAGGTCACACTTGCGGACGCAACGGTGACCGCTTACGGGCCGAGAAGGCTGGCCGGGATCACCGCGATGCCATCGCGGCGGCGGTAGGCGTCGGCGCCGGTGGTGACGATCGCGGCGTCGAGCAGTTGGGGGCCGATGCGGTCGCCGAGGCGGCAGAGGTGCCGCACGTCGCGGTCGGCGACGACGGCGGTCAGCTTCACCTCCACGGCGACCACGCGCTGATCGCATCCGCGAGGTGGTGCTTGGGGGCGACGTTGAGCCGTGACAGGTGTCCGCCGCCGGGCAGCCAGGCGAACACGGGGTCGAGGATGCCGAGACGCTCCAGCGTGTCGCGGTAGGGGCGGGTGGTGGACCGGGCGGGCTTGTCGTCCTCGCCGGCGGTGGAGGCGTCGCGGATCCGGTCGTAGCTGGCGGTGGTGGCGGTGGCGACCGCCGAGGCGCGGAGCCAGCGCCGGAGCATGGCGGCGTTCCATCAGGCGTCCGCGCTACCATCCATCAGGCGCCTACGCTACCATCCATCAGGCGCCTACGCTACCATCCATCGGGCGTCTACGCTACCATCCATCGGCTCCATCCAGTCCCAAGCCCAGGCCGTCCTCACCGGCGCGGCGGGTGCCGGTCACGAATCGGTACACCGATTCGTCTACCGCGCCCGCTGGCTGTCTGTTATTCTCGAAAACAGAGATTTTCGCTAATAGCGATGGGTCGCGTTTGCGGACCCGCAAACAAGGACGATGAACGAGCCAGGGCGACGACCCCACGGGCGCCTGGTGCGGCAGCAGGGCGGGCATGAAGCGTTCGTGCCGGCCCCGCTCCCGCCGCCGATCGCTTGGGACGGCGAGATCGTGACCGCGCTCTCCGCCGCGGACCTCGCGATTGGCCGCCTCGGGGGCGAGGGGCGGCGGCTGCCGAACCCGCATCTGCTGATCCGCCCGTTCGTCCGCCGCGAGGCGGTGCTGTCCAGCCGGATCGAGGGCACGGTGTCGGGCCTGGGCGATCTGCTGGCCGCCGAGGCGGGCGCGCGAGTCCGCCGGAACGCGGCCGATCTGCAGGAGGTCGCCAACTGCGTCAGGGCGCTCGAATACGCGGTCGAGCGGCTCGGAACGCTCCCGCTGTCGCTCCGTCTCGTCCGCGAAGCGCACGAGCTGCTCATGACCGACGTGCGGGGCAACGCCGCGGCGCCGGGGGAGTTTCGACGGACGCAGAACTGGATCGGCGCGCCGGGATCCACGCCGTCCACCGCGACGTACGTGCCGCCGCCCGCGGACGCGTTGGCCGACTGCCTGAAGGACTGGGAGCAATTCCTCCACGACAGGACCCTGCCGGCGCTGGTCCACGCCGGACTCGCGCACGCGCAGTTCGAGGCCATCCATCCGTTCCTGGACGGCAACGGCCGGGTCGGACGGCTCGTCATCACGCTGCTGCTCATCGAGCGTGGCGTCCTTCCGGCGCCCCTGCTGTACCTCAGCGCCTGGTTCGAGGCGACGCGATCTGAGTACTACGCGCGTCTGCTCGGGACGACCCGGGCCGGCGAGTGGAACGAGTGGCTGATCTACTTCCTCCGCGGGGTCGCCGCGGAGGCGGAAGACGCGACGAGGCGCATCCGGCAGGTCGACGCCCTGATGGCCGAGTGGCGCAGACTGCTCGGGGGAGAGAAGTCGAGGCTGCCCGAGGCGCTTCTGGTGCTCTTCGCCGAGAATCCCTTCTGGACGACGACCTGCGTCGCCAGGCGGCTCGACGTCGCGTACACGACGGCCGCCCGCGCGATCGACCGGCTCCAGACCGCGGGCATAGTCGCCCCGGTCGGCGGCGCGCGGCGGAACCGTCTCTACTGCGCCGAGGCCATGCTGATGGTGTTCGAGAGCGACGAACCGGAAACGGAGGGGGGCTGACTCCCGTGATCGAGCCCGTCGCGCGCCTCAGGATCGAGTTGCAGGCGATCGAGCCGAAGGTGTGGCGCCGCGTCGACGTGCCGCTACAGCGCGAACACGTCGGCGACGGGGAGGCGGAAGTCGGGCAGCAGGGGCGCGCCGGCCAGCGTGTCGGCCGCCGTGAGGCGCTGTGGCGCACGGCCGGGTTGGTGAATGGTCACCGACGAGTCCCGCGGGTCGGCCACCCATACGGCGCGGGCGCCCGCCGAGAGCCAGGCGTCCACCTTCGACGCGACCTGGGGGCGGGTATCGCCCGGCGAGACGACCTCCACCGCCAGATCGGGGGCGCCGTTCCAGAAGGTCGCGGGCGGGCCGGACGCCGGAATGCGCTCACGGCGCACGAAGGCGATGTCCGGGGCGAGCACCGTGTCGGGGTCTCTGGCCAGCACGAAGCCGGTCTCGGCGCCGCAGACGATGCCGCGGCGGTGGGCCTTGACGTGCTGCGCGAGGGGCGCCGTCAGGTTGACGACGACGGCGCCGTGGGCGAATCCGGCCGGCGTCATGCGCAGGAGCTCTCCCCGGACGAGCGCGTAGCGACGGTGGTCGCCGGTCAGGCGGAACAGCTCGTCCGCCGTCACGACCGGCGCTTCCCGAGATGCAACGCTCACGCCAGGGGTCTCCTGCGCGTCAATAGAACACGATGGCCAGCACGAAGACGACGATGGCGAGCATGACGAACCACTGCCAGATCTCCTGCTGGTCGTCCGAGGGGACGAGCTCGAAGGAGATGCTGCGGTGCGAGTCGATGACGTTGCGGAGGAAGGTGGCGGCGTCGACCTGGGGGCTGTCGACGACGACCGAGCGGCCGCCGGTGCGCTGCTCGACCATGTTGATGCCCTCGAAGCCGAGCTGGGTGCGTTGCCCCGCGAGGTCCTGCTCGAGGGTCTCGTCGTAGTCGATGCCGCGCACGTAGTCCATGAGCACCGAGTCGACGTTGGCCCCGGTGCGGCTGCCGATGCCGATGGTGTAGATGACGAGGCCGCGGCGCCGGAACTCGGCGAGGGCGGTGTCGAGGCGGCTCATCTGCTCGGCGTCGATGAGGAAGTCGCCGTCGGTGAACAGCAGCAGCACGCGGTCGTTGCGCTCCTCGGGCAGCCAGTCGTCGTCGCCCGACTCGAAGCGGTCCTGGTTGTCGAGCGACAGGTAGATCGACTCGAACGCGGTGGCGATGTCGCTGTCCCACGGGAACGCGTCGCCGGTGAGGCTCACGGGCGGGGCGATGCGGCCCACCTCCTCGATGAAGCGCTCGGCGTTCGACGCCATGTGGGCGCGGCGCAAGGTCGTGGTGCCCCAGACGTACACCGCGGTGCGGTCGCCGGGCGTCAGGATGTCCTGGGTGTAGAGGCCCAGCGCCTCGCGCACCGCGAGATCGAGGCGCGAGGGCCCGAGGTCCTTGACCCACATCGACGCGGAGGCGTCGATGGCGACGACGACGTCGACGTCGCCCCGCCGGAACGTCTGGCCGCCGTATACCCAGAACGGCCGGGCGGCGGCGACGGCCACGAGGGCGAGGGCGACGACGGCGAGGAACCAGAACTTGACGTGGCCGAAGAAGGGGTACTTCGAGCCCTCGGTGCGGGCCGGGCGCAACTGCAGCCGCAGGGCGAAGACGAGGAGCCCGAAGACGAGCAGCAGGCCCGCGAGCGGAAGGATCGCCAGGTACTCGGGGTTGGCGAACTCGACGCTCTCCCGGAGCAGGCGGCTGATGGTGTCCATCTTGTGCGTGCGCGGCGCCCCGGGGGGCTTGCAGCCCCGCGGCGGCCCGCCGGCGTCCGATAGCGGGGCCCGAATCGCCGGCGCGGCGGCGGGCCGCGAGGGGTATGCCGGCCCGGCAACCGCCGCCCGCGGCGCCGACTGCCGCCCGGCCAGTCCTACGGAAGTGCGCGCCGTCCCCGGCTACCCGCGGCGGCGGCGCACCGGGGTGCCCTCGCCCTTCATCTGCTCGAGCTCGGGCGGCTCGATCTCGCGCGGCGCCTCGAGGGCGCGCCGGACCGCCTCGGCGTTGCTGGTCAGGTCGTAGTTCCACTTGTAGTCGAAGCGGTCGCCGGGGTCGCCGCGCAGGGCCCGCTCGTAGTCGGCGTTCACCGTCTCCATCACCTCGAGGATGATGGCCTCGCGCTGGGTCGCAGCGTCGGGGGCCTCGGGGTTGATGGCCCGGTACCGCTGCCTTGCCAGCATGAACTTGGCGCTCGCGAGCAGGTGCGACGCCCGCGGGTCGTCGATCTCGTCGGCGAGGTCCTCCACCACCGTCCGGTAGTCGCCGGTCAGGTAGTTGTAGGACGCCTGCTGCAGGAACGAGTCGCGGAACAGGTACGAGTCGGCGAACCACTGCATGCCCCACGCCCGGCTGCCCTGGTAGAACGCGGACACCTCGGCGAGCTGGGTCTCGGCCGTCTCGAAGTCGCCGCGCTCGACGCTGGCGCTCAGCCCCTCCAGGTTCGTGTAGAACGCGGTGAGGCTGCGCGCCGGTATCGAGACCCCGGCGAAGAAGAGCAGGGCGAGCACGAAGCCGACGAGGTACCGGAACGAGTGCTCCTTGTCGAGCAGGTCTGTCAGTCGCATGTCACTTCTCTCTCGAGCTTCGCGTGTCTCGCGCCGGGGCGCACCCGGCGCGCTCTCGCCGCTCTCCGGTCGGCGGGGCCGGCCCTTCTACCCGCACCCGGTAGCGCCCCCGCGCCGTGGTGTCCCCTGGCCTGTCGCCCGTCTCCGTTCCGCGGGGCCCCGCTACGGGGTGGTCCCCCACAGCAGCTCCGACACGAACCCGACGGGGATGCCGACGAGCAGCAGCCCCATCGCCACGAGCAGGAACCGCGAGTAGATGGGCACCTTCAGGGCCCGGTGCTTCAACTCCATGCGCACCGCCTCGCGCTCGTCGATGGCCTGGTAGGCGCGCAGCAGGCTGTCCTCGTCGGTCACGTCGAAGTAGTCGCCGCCGTACTCCTGAATCTGCCCCACGAGCTGCGGCACCGTCGGGTGCAGGAAGCTCGCGGTCCGGGCGTCGCTGGTGTTGATGTAGATGATGTAGGGGACGATGTTCCGCCGGTTCAGCTCCGCGAACTCGGCGTCGGGGAACTCGTCGACGGCGGCGTCGGTGATGATGAGCACGGCCCGGTTCTGGTTCGAGCCGCGGCCCACCGCCGCCTCGTCCTGGTCGAAGTACTTCACGATGTCCTGCAGCGGCCGGATGATGTTGGTGTCGCCCTCGGCGGGGACGATGCGGACCTTGTCGCGCGGCACGACCATCGCCTTGTCGAGCCGCTGGGTCATGACGTAGGGCGCGTCCCACACCTGGTAGTAGTACAGCTCGTCGTCCATGACGAAGTCGTCCACCTTGTAGGGATAGGTGGAGAACAGCCACAGCGACACGCGGTCGTTCTTGTCGCGCCGCATCTCGAGGAACTCGAGGTGGGCGTCGCGGGCGACCTCGGCCTTCGACTTGTTGGTGTCGGGGAACTCCCACGCCATCGAGCCCGACGTGTCGACCAGGTCGACGCGGACCCGCGACTCGACGTAGCCGCTGACCTCCTCGGTGGCGGTGAGGAACGGGTCGGCGACCGAGAACACGAGCAGCGCGAGGGCGCCGGCGGCCAGCGCCTTGGGCGCGGTGTGGAGGACGCGTATCCAGAGCCGCTTGCGGTGCCCCGGCTCGATGTCGTGCCCGGAGTGCTCGCGCACGTGGCGCTTGCTGACCGCGGCCAGCCGCACCAGGGTCAGGGCGAGCACGACCCCGAGCACGAGCGCGATCCCCATCGCGATGCCGACGTCGCCGTAGCGGATCGCCGCGAAGTCGGTCGCGATCAGCTCGCGGACGCCGCCGTCGACGAACACGACGAACTCTGACCAGGGCATCAGCATGTCGTTCACCCGCTAGCCCGGACACCGCCGCCCTGCGGCGCCGCTGCCCGCCCAGCCAATCCTACCGAAGTCCGCACCGTCCCGGCCCGGAAACGTCGCCGGTGAGCTTCGAACGCGGCCCAACCGGGCCTGCCGGGAGCGGCACCGTTCCGCGGCGCCGCCGCCGCTCGCTACCCCTTCGCCGGACGCGGCGCCGCGGCGCCCACCAGCGCCTTCAGGTTGTTCATCATCCGCACGTACGGGCGCAGCCGGTAGAGCGCTTCGCCGAGCATGCGCGCCTCGCCGGCCGGGTGCTCGACCGGCGCCGGCGTCCCCGTCTCGAGCCCCCGCTGATAGGCCACGAGCCGGCCCGCGAGCACCCCGAGCGCGGCCTTGCGGTAGCTGTCCTTCAGCCCGTCGACGTGCCGCTGGATGTCGAGGGCGGTGTCGCCGGGAACCAGGCCCGGCAGGTCCGCCTGCAGGTAGTCGCGCAGGGCGAGCACGAGCGACCGCTGGCGGTCGCCGAGCTGGTCCGCGCCGGCGTCCCGCGGCAGCCTCCGCAGCGCCGCGAGCTCGCGGCCCACCGCCCGGCGGGCCTCCCAGATCGACGGGAGGACGGGGATCTCCGCCTCGATGCGGGCCAGCTCGTCCTCCTCCTGCTGCTTCTCGATCGAGACCGCCTTCGGCTTCCGGGCGAACCGCACCAGCATCACGAGCCAGACGAGCAGCGGCAGGGGCGCGACGACCCACGCCAAGCCGCGGAAGAACGTCGCGAGGCCCGAGAAGGTGCCGAGCTCGACGGTGTCGCGGATGTCGAGCAGGGGCTCGTCGGTGATCGACGTCACGTAGCGCACCAGCCCCTGCCCCCCGTCGACCTGCTGGACCTCGGCGTCCTCGATGTCCTCGCCGAGGTCCCGCACCAAGTAGTAGAAGCTGAAGCTCGGCAGGGCGTACGTCATCTTGTTGGGGTCGACGAGCCGGAACTCGTACACGAAGTCCCAGATGTGGGTGTCGTCGATGCGGTCCTTCTCGACCACCAGCGCCGTCGCCTCGAACGGGTGGACCGGGAGCGCCTCGGGGGTCATGCGGTCCTCGAGGACGATAATCTCCTGGCCGCTCGGGATCAGGTCGGGGAAGCGCAGCCGGTAGCGCTGGGTGATGCGGTCGCCGGTCTTGACGACGGTGGGCTCGAGCTCCAGCGTCTCGACCCGAACGAGCCCCGCGCCGGGCAGGCCGAGGTCGGGCGGCTGGGCGGCCGACGGAGGCGGCGCGAGCAACAGGAGGCCGGTTGCGGCAACGAGTAGGCGTGTCATGGTCACCCGATCTTCCCTGCCAGTCTGCGAAGGCCCGCGCCGTTCCAGGGCACAGCCTCCAGCCGACGGCGCAGCCCTCTAGCGCGCGAATCGCGACATCAGGAACTTGGGCAGCTCCTCGATATGGTTCTGCTCGGTCAGCACCGTCGAGTCGATGCCCGCCTGGTGCTTCAGCTTGTACTGCAGCGACGCCCGCGTCTCCTCGATGCGCCGCCTGATCGCGCCCGCCTTCCGCGCCGAGATCACGGTCTGCTTGCGCGTCTCCATGTCCGAGATCCGGATGTAGCCGAGCCGGCTCCTGACCCGGAACTCCTCGGGGTCGTCGAGGACGAGCACGATCATATCGTGCTTCGCGGCCAGCGTGCTCAGTTGCTTGAAGTCGACCGCGTCGGGGTCGTTGACGAGGTCCACCAGATCGGTCAGGAGGATGATCGAGTGGCGCGTCTTCAGCCGCGCCAGCATGAAGTCGACGGCGACCTTCAGGTGGGCCTTCCGGCGGGTCGGGTGCTCGCGCTCCAGGTTCAGCTTCTCGAAGATCTTGTACGCCATGTAGAAGACCTGCGAGGTCCCGAGCTTCGGCCGCAGGTAGAGCTCGATGCGGTCGGAGTAGCCGAGCAGCCCCACCGGGTCGCGCAGGTTGGCGCGGGTCAGCCCGATGTTGCCGAGCAGGTCGAGCATCAGCAGCGCCTTGTTGGTCTCCTGCGACACCTGGAACAGCGTCGAGTACGACAGGTCGCAGACGATCAGGGTGCGGAGCTCCTTGGGCTCCATCCGCTCGATGCGGTACAGCTTCTCGGGGTAGGTGCGCAGGCTCAGGCTCCACGCCACGTCCTTCAGGGGCTGGCCGGGCCGCCACTGGTCGACGCCGACGATGTCGTAGCCGGTCCCCTTGAACCCGCTCTTGTGCTCGCCGAAGTGGATGCTGTTGGAGGTCTTGCGGGCCCGGATGCCGTGCTTGATGTCGCGGAACCGGGCGTAGACCTCCTCTACTTCCACGGCGGAACCTCCATGTCCCGCAGGATCTGCTGGAGCAGGTCGTCCTTGTCGACCGAGAACTCCATGCCCTCGCGCAGCACGATGCGGTGGGCGAGCACGGGGCCCGCCACCGCCTTGATGTGGTCCGGCGTGATCGTCATGTCGCCGTTGAAGAAGGCGAAGGTCCGGGCCACCGCCTCGAGGTGGAAGTGCACGCGGGGGGAGATGCCCACCCGGATGTACTCCTTGACGGTCCGCGCCGCCCGCCCCATGACGCGGTGGGGCCGGGTGTTCCGGATCAGCCGCACCTTGTACTGCTGCGCGTAGTCCGACATCCCGACGTTGTCGAAGATGTACTGGGCGATGTCGAGCACCTCGTAGAGGTCGGTCAGCTTCTCGACCTTGCGCCCGACCACGTTGCGGGCGCTGATGTTCAGCTCGTCCTCCTCGTCCTCGGGGTCGAGCATGTTGATGGACAGGGTCGTGCGGTCGAGCTGGGCCACCGGGTTGGCGAACGTGCCCTCCTCCTCGCCGAAGATGTTCTCGGTGCAGATGACCATGAAGAAGCGGGGCCCCTCGATGTCGTTGAAGTCGCACGACAGCGGGAAGAGGGGCAGCATCTTGCCCTCGGCGAGGTTGCCGTAGTCCGAGGCGAGGGTCGCCGAGCTCTCCTCCATGCCCTCGAGCACCGCCGCCTTGGTCTTGCCCGAGAGCCGGTTGTCCTCGTCGATGAGGACGATGTGGGCCATCAGCTTGCCGGGCTTGAACACCAGCTTCCGCGAGCCGTCGGTCTCCTCGACGATCGTCTCGTAGCCCAGGATGTCCTCGGGCATGTACGTCGGCAGGCCCTGGATGCGCTCGAACTTGGCGTCGATGGCCATCGCGCAGGCGCTGACGAGGTCGGTCTTGCCGGTGCCCGTCGGCCCCCGGAACATGACGTGGGGCTGGCGCAGCAGCTTGCTCTGGCTCAGCTTGTCCGTGTACGGCAGCAACGTGAAGAACGCCCAGGACAGGATGCGGGCGGCATCGTCGAGGCCGTAGAGCCACTTGGTCGACTCCTTCTGGAACCGCTGGACCACCTCGTTGGCCCGGTCGAAGTCGATTTCGCGCGTCGGTTGCACGGCCATGAGTCTGTCCTGGTCTCCCTTCGATGGTGCTGCGCGGGCGAGCCGGTCACCCGGCGGGCGAGCCTGTCATGCCCAATCCGCCGGCGGTCGGGGCCGGTTCAGAGGCCCTGCTTCACACCGGTGTCGTGAAGCGAGCCCCTAAGTGTGTCCGCACGGCCGCTCCGCGTCAAGGCGAACCGGCCGGCGCGCTCGTTGCGCTCGACGCGCGTCCGCGACCCCCCGGCGGTGTGCGGTCAGGCCGGGGCCTCTACCGCGGGCCGCCTCCGATCGTCAGCCCCACGTAGTACTCGCGGTCGGGGGAGGGCTCGAAGTAGCGGCCGCCGAACGCGTTGGTGATGGTGGACGAGTTGTAGATCTCGTCGAACAGGTTGTCGATGCCCCAGAACGGCCGGACGTCGACGCCGCCCACGGTCGCATCGAACCCGAAGCGCAGGTCGACCACCGTGTACGCCCAGTTGAACACGGTGTTGGCGTTGTTCAGGGTGTAGTCGTCGACCCACCGGACGGTCATGCCCGAGCGCAGCCCGAACGGCGCGGTGTGGTTGAAGCCGGCGAAGATGCGGTGCGGCGGCGACCCCGGCTCGACGTTGCCGGCGAAGTCGTTGCCGCCGGGCGCGAACTGCACGAACTCGAAGTTCTGGTACGTGTACGCGAGCCGGGTGCTGAACGCGGGGTCCGGAATCCACTCGAGCAGCAGCTCGACGCCGTCCCGCGACGACTCGCCGGCGTTGCGGAAGAAGACCTCCTCGGTCGGGCTCTGGAACGAGACGAGGGCGTTGTCGACGGTGGACACGTACACCGCCGCCTCGTAGCGCAGGCGCGCCGCCTCGGCGAGCCCCCGGATGCCGACCTCGAAGCTGCGCAGGTCCTGCGGCCCCAGCTCCTGGTTGAACCCGCCCTCGCCGGTCGGGGTGTTCGACAGCTCGACGGTGGTGGGGGTCTCGTAGGCGGTGGCGAAGCTCGTGAAGAAGTTGACGTTGGGAGTCGCGGCCAGCGTCAGGCCCACCGAGGGGCTGAACGCGTCCATCTTGCGGTCGCCCGACTGGTCGCCGTCGTCGAGCTTGCGGTCGCCGGCCCGGAAGTCGTAGTAGTCCCAGCGCACCCCGGCCGTGAACCGCACCCGGTCGGTCGGCGAGACGCCGATCTGGGCGAAGGGGCCGGCCGACCGGACGTCCTCGGTCTGGTCGATCTGCAGGGCGCCGCTCGTCGCGCGCTCGCCGCTCACCTCGGGCGCCACCTGCGAGAACTCCCGCCGGTCGTCGTTCTGCGACGCCACGTCCACGCCGGCCGCCCAGTCGACGCCCGCGGCTCCCGCGGCCGCGCCGCCGACGTACTCCGACCGCAGGCCGCGTCCGTTCCGCCTCAGGTTCACGTTGCGGAACGCGCCCACCGCATCGAGGTCGCGCCACATGCCCCAGCCCGTCACCCGGAAAAGCTGGGTCTCGGTGAAGCGGTGCTCCAGGGTGACGCCGCCCTGCCCCTGGTTCGCGCCCTCGCCCCAGTTGCGGGCGGCGGCGACGCCTCGCGCCATCCGCCGCCGAACCGGGTCGCGGGCGTCCTCCTCGTTGAGGAAGCTCGCGCTCTCGGCGAACGGGCTGTCGTAGTAGTTGAACACCCCGCGGATCTCGGTGGCGTCGCCCAGCTCGCGCCGCACCACGAAGTTGGCCTGGGTGATCTCGGCGTGGCTGTTGTCGCGGAACCCGTCGGTCTCGAATCGGCTCACGCTCGTCATGAACTGGGTGGGCCCGTCGCCCCCGGCGTCCACGCGGACCTGCTGCCGGTTGTAGCCGTAGCTGCCGAGCTGGACGTCGGGCCGGATGACGAGGGGGCGGGACGTGTCGAACGTCGTGGTCAGGTTGATGACCCCGCCGGCGGAGTTCCCGTACAGCACCGAGCTCGGCCCCCGGATGACGTCGATGCGGCCGACCGAGCCGAGGTCGACGTTGCCCGGCTCGGTGGTGCCGTCGGCGGTGGTGATGGGGATGCCGTCCTGGATGAGGGCGAGCCCGCGCAGCCCGAACCGCGGCTCGGGGGCGCGGATGCTCAGGCCGATGCCTCCGGACAGGCCGTAGTTGCGGCGGTTCTGGACGAAGAGCCCGGGGATGCCGCGCAGCGCCTCGTCGAGCGACGAGCGGCGCTGGGCGAACTCGATCTGCTCGCGCGCGACCACCGCCACCGACTGCGGGACGGCGGCGAGGTCCCGATCGGCCCGGGTGACGGTGACCGTCTCCGTCAGCGGCGCGAGCCCGAGCAGCAGGTTCGCGGTGGCGACGGCCCCCGCCTCGACCGCCACGTACGCGATCTCGCTGCTGAAGCCCGGCAGCACGCCGCGCACCTGGTAGCGGCCGGCGGGGAGGTTCGCGATCTCGTACTCGCCGAAGCCGTCGCTGACGGCGGAGCCGGCGGGGCCGCCTCCCTCGGGGACCGCGGTCACCGTCACCCCCGGCAGCACCCCGCCGCTCTCGTCGACGATCACGCCGGCGATGGCGCCCGAGCCCTGTCCCGCCCGGCTCGTCGACGCCCCGACGGCGAGGAGCATCAACGCGGCGGCGCCCGCGCATCGGAGTCGCCGCCTGACTGACTGTTTCCGGTCCCTCATGGCCGTCGTTTCCCTCTCCGGGGTCGTCCTCCGGGCCGTCGCAAAGGCGGTCGCCGCCGGCATGACGAAACCTGTTGGCATGACGAAGGGAGCCCCCGCGGGAGCCGGTCCGTGAAGGCTCTCGGGGCTGTTTCTGAGCCGTTCCACGGCCCAGCCGGCGGATGGTTCGTCCTGGATGCAGGTTCCCCGAGGGCCGGCCGCACATGCATGGACGACCACGGCGCGGGCGACCTCTCACGGAGAATCGACCGGCCGCCGGCGGCGGAACCCCGCGTGCATCGCCGGTCGAATGCAGCGGGGTTCCGCCACGGGCGCTAGTCGGCCAGCGGGTCCGGGCGCACCTGGAACTTGAGCATGCCCGGCTTCACGCCGCGGCCGCCCTCGATGTGCCAGGTGGCGGCGGCCCCGTAGGTGGCCCACACCCCGCGGCCCTTCCACCCCGCGTCGGGGTCGTCGATGCGGCCGTCGAGCCCGCGGGTGAAGAAGCCCTGCGGATACGGCACCCGCAGCACCGTCCACTCGCCCGTCTCCGGGTCGAGGGCGAGCAGCGAGTCCGAGTTCGACCCGGTGGCGATGGGCACGTCGCGGCCCAGCCCCAGCGTGTCCCACTGGTCGACCCAGTTGTAGTAGTGGTAGTCGGACCGCACCGGGGGGTCGGTGCCGGCGATCACGGGGCCGGGGGTCGGGTACAGCGTCCAGCCGTCGACGCAGTGGCGGCCGTCGGCCGTCTCCGGGCCGTTGTGGACCGGGCACTTCGTGCGGTCGAAGCTGGCGAGGTGGCTCGACCCCGACAGGGCGGTCCAGATGACCCCGTCGCGGTCGATGTCGAGGCCGCGCGAGCCGAACCCGATCTTGTCCCGCGGCACGTCGGGGTCGAGCACCGACGGCACCTCGTACATCTCGGTGACGCACGTCTCGGGCGGGTTGTCGCCCACGTGGAGCCGGGCGAGCCGGCCGGGGAAGCGGGTGGAGCTGATCCAGACCGCCTTGTCGTCGGTCGGGTCGCCGATGACCCCGTAGCTGCCGACCACCACCCGGGTGTCGCGGGCGGGGTCGACCTCGGCCGCCTGACGGCCGCGCGGCGGCTCGTTCCACGGCTTGGTGACGACGCCGTCGCCGTTGGTGTCGAGGACGGTCGGGCACCAGCCCTGGGCGGCGATTTCGTCCCCCGTCTCGTCCCACATCTTCGTGTCGATCCAGCCGATGACCTGCCCGCCGCCGCTGAAGTACAGCGTGTCGTTCTCGTCCTCGGCGAACTGCAGGTGGTGGGTGCCGAAGCAGGTGTCGACCATCACGAACTCGCCGGTGTCGGGCTCGTAGTAGACGGCCGAGCGGAACCCGTTGTCGAGGGGGAAGTAGCCGGCGAACCGGTTGTCCGACCCCTCGCGGCAGTAGTCGGGGTTGGCCCGGTTGCGGATGGCCGAGGTCATCCACACCCGCCCCTTCTGGTCCATCATCGGGTTGTGGGGGTTGGCGGGGTCGTTCCAGATCAGCTCGTCCCCGAAGAACCGCGACGGGGCCGGCATCGACATCGCGATCATGCCCGGCACCGTGGCCGGATCGACCCGGAGCGGCACGTCGAGGCTCGTCGCCACGTTGGTGACCGGATCGAGGATGGTCAGCGCGTCGTTCGAGATGTTGACCCCGTAGACGGGGCCGTTCGCGTTGATCTCGGGGTTGCGCTTGTCGGTGGCGATCTCGTCGTGGACGTAGTCGATCTCGGTGCCCCATTCCCACATCGAGACGACCACGTTCCGCTCGACGCCCTGCGGCCGCGGCGGCGCCTCGGGCACCGCGCCGGCCGCGATGCGGTCGCTCCAGTCCGAGAACATCTGGAGGCCCCGGGTCCGGCCGAAGCGGTTCATGACGTTGGTCATCTGGCCGCCGCGCTGGCCCATCTGCACCCGGTGGTTCCACGCCTCGAGGCTCGAGTCGAACTGCTCGAGGTTGTCGATCTCGCGGATGATGCGATTGCCGAGCTGGTGGCAGAGCATGCACCCCTGCTTCTGCACGTCGAGCCACTGGTCCTGGTGCTGCAGGTTGGCGCTGATGCCGTTGCCGTCGTCCCCGGTCCCGGGGAACTCGTCCTGCGCGGGCGGCCGGATCAGCGAGTACCAGTAGTTGGCGGGGTAGACCGCCGCGGCCTCGCCGGGGGTCGCCGCGACCGTCGCCGCGAGGTCCACGGTGTCGCCCGGCGACGCCTGCACCGGGGCGGAGTCGACGAGGCCGTAGCCGCGGACCCAGACGTCGTAGGTGGCGTCCGGCAGGTCGGGGATGAGGTAGCGGCCGCCGTCGCCGGTCACCACGCTCTTCACGAACTTCGTGGGCAACCCGGTGGTCTCGGCGATCACCCAGACCCCCTCCTCGGGGCCGTTGGCGCTCGTCACGACGCCGCCGATGTCGTCCTCGGCGGCGCGAACGAACGTGGCGAACGCGACGAGCGCCGCCGACACGAGCAACGCAACGGCCAACGCACCTGCAAAGCGGTTTCTCATGGCTGCCTTCCGTTTCTCTGCGCGGTCACCGCACGACCCGCAAGCTCTCCGGGCCTACTTGCGGGACGCTTCCCAGTCTCCGGTCCCGTACCAACTGAAGCTCCCCGGGGTGCCCTGGATGGTGTCGCCCGTCACCTCGCCCGCGAAATCGATGGGCTGGTCGCCGTCGAGGTCGGGCACGACGATGACGAACGCCAGCTTCGCGCCGTCGACGGTGCCGTTCACGTCCAGGATCTCGTTGTCGCCGAGGTCGATCTCGCCGCCGAGCCGGTCGCCGTCCTGCTCGAACCGCGCCTGCCACGTCGTCACGCCGGTCTGCGTCGTCAGCCGGACCTCCCAGTCGCCGGTCAGGTCGCCCTGGGCGTGCGCGAGCGACAGGCCCGCCGCGCCCGCGACGAGCGCCGCGAGGGCGGCCGTCAGTCTCCGTCTCCACGTCATCGTTCCTGCCCCGTTTCCTCCAGGACCTTCGTGTACCACATGACCCCGAAGTTGACGAACGGCTCGCCGTCGACCGAGACCTCCTGGTTGACCCGGTACGCGTACGGCGAGACCAGATAGCTCCGGCCCCGGATCAGCAGATCGGCGCCGCCGTGGCGGATCGGGGCCGGGGTCTCCCAGAACTGGCTGTAGTAGCCGCCGAGGTCCCCGCCGAGGGGCCCCGGCTGGAGCAGCGCGAACCCCGCGTCGTAGACCACGTACTTGGTGAGGTGGGCGCCGAAGGGGCCGGTCTCCAGGAACAGGATGCCCTGGCCGCGCAGGGACCGGTCCTGACCCTCGAGCTCGACGGTGACCTCGAGATACCGGCCGTCCGCGATGTGCCGGACCCGCTCGACCCCGGTGTAGCTGCCGCCCGGCAGGAGGGGGGTGTCGAGGGGAGACCACTCGATCTCCCAGTCGCCGAGGAAGTACCGCAGATCGAACGGCGGCATCATCTCGTCGCCGGTCGTCGGCCCGCCCTGCGTCGCCCCCGGCTGCTGCCGCTGGGCATGCACGGGAGACACGGCGACCCCCGCGGCGACGCCGATCGCCAGCAGAACCGGAAGCAACTGCCTCATGCGGGGATTCTATCCCGTCTTTGCCCATGACGGGGTGTTCCTCCTGGTCGGGGGACAACTGAAGTCGGTGGTGTGCTCCCCCGCGATTCCATAGGCACGTCGTGTTGCGCAGGGGACGGCCGCCCCTGCCGAAGCCGGCGCAGAAGCCCGCGACGCCATCGCAGGTCGTTGCCGCAGTTGCGGAGAGGACGACCGCCCTTCATGCACTCGCCGTGCCCGTCGGCGTCGCCCGGCAGGCCGCGTCCGGTTGATCGTCCACCGGGGCCATGGTACAAGTGGGCGGTCGCCGGCCATTCGCCGGGCCGGCGCTGCCGCCGCAATTCACCGCGGGCCTCATCCCCATGATGCGCTTCTCCTGCACCCGTGCGGTTTCCGTTCTGCTTGCCGGCATGGTCGCGGTTGCCCCGGCCCAGGCCGGTCAGGACCCGGAGGTCGAGTTGCGGACCGTCGTAGGGTGTCTGGCGGGCGGCGGCGGCGCGTGGATGCTCGAGCGCGCCACCCCGGGTGAGCCGACGGAGCGGGCGTTCACGAGCCGGGAAGAGCTCGAGGCCTCGCGGGGGCGGGCGCTCGGATCGCTGAGCTACCGGCTGCTCGGCGTGGGCGAGTTCGCGGTCGAGGACCACGACGGACACAAGGTGCAGGTGAAGGGCCTGTGGTTCGCCCGCGACGGAGAGCTGCGGCTCAATGTGACGTCGTTCCAGCCGCTCGACCTCGACTGCCGCCAGGCGCCTGCGCCGTAGAGCAGCGGCGCGGACTCTTGCGGGGTTGGTTGGGCGCCAAGCCGCCGTCGGCGACGATTGGCCGGGCCGGCGCGACCCTGCCGGCGCGGCGCGACCCCGCGGTCGCGTTGGCAGCCTCGTCGGCGCGGGACTTCCGCGGCGAGCCCGTGACGCAGGACGGGTTCGCGGCGCCCACCGGCCGTCGCCCCCGCGGCCCATCTCCGAGCAGCGCTCTGCCCCCGTTACCCGACCCGCCCCGCGATTGGCGGAACCGAGCGACATGAAGACCGAGTTCGAGCCGTTCCGCATCAAGATGGTCGAGCCCATCCGGCTGCCCTCGGCCGAGGAGCGCGAGGCCATTCTCCAGCGGGCCGGCCTCAACCTCTTCCGGGTGCCGGCGGCCGACATCGTGATCGACCTGCTGACCGACAGCGGGACCGGCGCGATGAGCGCGGCGCAGTGGGCGGCGATGATGCGCGCCGACGAGAGCTACGCCGGCGCCGACAGCTTCGAGCGGCTTCGGGAGGCGGTCCGCGACGTCACCGGCTTCGACGAGCCGCTGCCGACCCACCAGGGTCGGGCGAGCGAGCGGGTGCTCTTCGAGGTCACGGGCGGCGCCGGCAGGGTGGTTCCCAACAACGCCCACTTCGACACGACCCGCGCCAACATCGAGCGGACGGGGGCGCGCGCCGTCGACCTCTCGATTCCCGAGGCCGCGGACCCGACGAGCCGGCATCCCTTCAAGGGCAACATGGACCTGGCCGGGCTCGAGGCGCTGCTCGCGGCCGAGGGGGCGCGGGTGCCCCTGGTCCTGTGCACCATCACCAGCAACGCGGCGGGCGGCCAGCCCGTCAGCCTCGAGAACCTGCGGGCGGCGCGCGACGTCTGCCGGCGGCGCGGCGTGCCCTTCTTCCTCGACGCCTGCCGCTTCGCCGAGAACGCGTGGTTCATCAGGGAGCGGGAGCCGGGCCAGCACGGCCGTCCCGTCGCCGCCATCGCCCGCGACCAGTTCGACGCCGCCGACGGGGCGATCATCAGCGCCAAGAAGGACGGCCTCGTCAACATCGGCGGCCTCCTGCTGGTCCGCGACGACGGCCTGCGGCGCCGCGCCGGCGAGGTGCTCATCACCACCGAGGGGTACCTGACCTACGGGGGGCTGGCCGGCCGCGACCTCGACGCGATGGCGGTGGGGCTGCGCGAGGTGCTCGACCCCGACTATCTCCGCTACCGCATCGGCACCGCCGCCTACGTCGGGGAGCGGCTGCTCGCCGCCGGCGTCCAGATCGTCGAGCCGCCGGGGGGCCACGCCGTCTACATCGACGCGCGCCGCTTCTGCCCCCACCTGCCGCCGGAGCGGTTTCCCGCCCAGGCGGTGGTCGTCGCCCTCTACCGGCTCGCGGGGATCCGGGCGAGCGAGGTGGGCTCGGCGATGGTCGGGGCGGGGGGGCACGCCCCGCTCGAGCTGGTGCGCCTCGCGATGCCGCGGCGCGTCTACACGCGCGCCCACCTCGACTACGTCATCGAGGCCCTGGTCGAGCTCCACGCCCGCCGCGACACCATCCGCGGCCTCCGCGTCGTCGACGCGCCGGCGAGCCTGCCGCACTTCACGGCGCGCTACGCCGAGGTCGACCCCGAGGCAGGTGAAGGGACACGCTGAGCCCTCCGCAGGCTCCGGCGGTATCGGGAACAGCTCGGGTCGGGAGATCGGCGATCCGGCTCAGGACCGCAGAGGGTTGCGACCGTGCCTGGCGGCATCCGACTCCCCGCTACGCCCGCTCGTGCGCCTCTCTCGCGTTCGGACCGGAGTCAGCCATTGCGGCTCTCGGCCGGCGCGACCGACCCGCGGGGTGCGCGGTCGACCACCTCGGCGGCCGGCGGCAGGTTCCGGCGGCGGCGTCCGAACCATCCCGGCATCGGCTCCATCGTGCGCCCGCCCGCGGCCCGGTCCTCCTGCCGCAGGCGGTCGAGGAGGTCCAGGTACTTCCGGTCGATCTCCGGCCACGTGTAGTGCCGCTCGAAGTACCGGCGGCCGTTGGCGCCGAGGCCGGCGCGCAGCCCGGGGTCGTCCTCCAGGAGCCGCAGCGTCTCGGCGAACTCCGCGTAGCTCGTGTAGTAGAGGCCGGCGTTGCTCCGGACCGCCTGACCGCGGAGCACGTCGCAGTCGCCGTTGACGAGCACCGGCCGCCCCATCGCCCAGGCTTCCAGCGTCACCATCGACAGGCTCTCGTACGGCGACGGCATGATCAGCACGTCGGCGGCGGCGAGGGCGTCGTACTTCTCCTCTTCGGACACGAACCCGAGCTCACGGATGCGCGGGTCGTCCGGCACGGGCATGCGGGCCGACCCGGCGAGAACCAGGTCGAGTCGCCCTCCCTCCGCCGCGTAGCCCCGGAAATGGCTGAACAGGTCGGCGCACCCCTTGTTCGGGTCGATGCGCCCGACGTAGAGGGCGAAGGGGCCGGAAATGCCGGTCCGCGCCCGGAACCGCGCCGCGTCGGCCTCTTCGGGCACCTCCGACCCGACGCCCACCACCACGCCCGGCACCGCCCGGTTTCCCGAGACGTGCTGAATCAGGGCCCGCTCCTCGAACGAGTTGTAGAGGATGCCGCGGACGCCGCGGAACGTCGGGCCGAAGAGGGACAGGCCGATGGTGGGGTCGCGCTCGGCCGTCGGCACCAGGAGGGCGCGGCTCGCGACGGCCCGGATGCCGTGGTAGGCGTGGAAGTACCGGTAGCTGAAGAAGATGCAGTGGTCGTACCGCTCCTCGTGCCGGGTCAGGTGCGAGAGCAGGGCGGGGCTGGTGGGGCCCTGGCTCGACAGCCACCCCAGCTCGTCGGCGAGAGAGTGCGGCTGCTCGAACACCCGGCGGGAGCGCAGGCCGAAGTCGTTGGGATCGCGCTCGCGCGCGACGGGGAACCGGCGCACCGGCACGCCCTCGATCGTCTCGACCCCCGCCGGGTACTCGTTCCGCCAGGTGACGTAGTCGCGGGCGCAGGTGGTCAGCACCTCGACCTCGGCGTGCCGGGCCAGCCGCTCGGCGATGTAGCGCGCGTGCAGCTCGGCCCCGCCGTTGATCTCGAGCCCGTAGCGTTGGACGATGACGGCCAGCCTCATCGATTCGGCGTGGGCGGCGCGGCCGCGTGCGACGGCGCGTCGTCGTCGGTGCGCTCGTCGGCCTGCCGGCTGCTCGACGGCGTGTCGGCCGCGTGCGGCGGCGCGTCGTCGTCGGTGCGCTCGTCGGCCTGCCGGCTGCTCGACGGCGTGTCGGCCGCGTGCGGCGGCGCGTCGTCGTCGGTGCGCTCGTCGGCCTGCCGGCTGCTCGACGGCGTGTCGGCCGCGTGCGGCGGCGCGTCGTCGGTGCGCTCGTCCGTCTGCCCGTCTCCCTGTGGCTTGGCGGCATGCTCGCCGGCCCGGTGCCGACCCCCGGCGTCCCGAGGCGGAAGCGGCGTCGGGTCTCCCTGCGGCTTGGCGGCATGCTCGCCGGCCCGGGCCCGCTCGAGCGCGTCGAGCCGCTCGAGCGCCGATGCCACGAGCGTCCGGTGGCCGTTCACGTCGGCGGCGAGTTGCTCCATCTGCGCCGTCAGGCTCTCGACCGCCCGCCGGTTCAGCGCGTCCTCTTCCTCCCGGGCCGCCAGCCGCCGGGCCATGTCGTCGTCGAACGCCGCCTGCTGCGCGTTGCGCCGCGCCTGGGTCGCGAGCGCGTCCACCATCGGGTCGATGTTGAACACGAACTTGACGAGCGGCGCGAGCAGCCTCCGGCTGGCGTGCAGCAGCTTCCCGACCCCGCCGCCGCGCGACGACCAGTAGATGCTGTTGCCGTGGAAGGAGAACGACGCCGAGGGCGGCAGCGTCACCGCGGCGCTTTCGCGTTGGGGTTGCGCCGCACCCCGGCCGCGTTGCGGCTCCGGGGCCGGCGACGGCTCGGGTTCCCGCTCCGCCGCCTCGCGGCGGATCCGCGCCTCGACGCGGGCGCGGACCTGCGCCATGATCCGCTCCACGTCGATTTCGTCGGGCCGAGCTGGAAGCGCAGGCATCCGTCACCCCCGAAGAACGCTGCCTCGCCCGAGGTCGGGCCAACGACCCGCGCCCGGCTGGGGGCCAGCGCCATGGAGTCGTCCCGCGCCGTCCAGGGTCCGCCTACCGTATCGGCGCCGCCGAGGGTTGTCAAATCACCCCGGGAGTCGGACGCCGGCCTGGGCGGCGCCGCCCGCACGCGGGCTGGACGTAAAGCGCGGGCGGGATTCGACCGATAGCGGTCAGTGACGACGGCGGTTGGCCGGGAGGCTCTCGAAGTCCGGCTGGCCGGGGCTGGTTGCGGGCGGGGACGTGGCGGGGAGGGGCCCGCTCCGGCGCCGCGCTGAGCTTCCGGCCCGGCCGCTGCTCCGAGTCGTTCGCCTGGACCGGCCGTCGGCACGGGAATGCGGACGCCGGATTGACGATCGTCACTCACTCGGGGGCCGGATGCTCGTGTCGGGCCAGGAGTCCCGCGCCATGCACGAACGAGACGACGACCCGGCGCCCGAAGAAGCCCCTCCCTCCGGGGACGGCCCCCGCCCGGGCGACGTCGCGCTCGCCGCGATTCGGAACGCCGCCGCGCCGAAGCCGGAGCTGCCGCAACCGCCCGCCGGCTTCGACGACCGGCAGCTCGCCGCGTTGAGCCGGGCGTGGCGCCTGCTCCCCACGGAAGTCGAGAACGAAATCGACCTGGGCACGGGGTGGCGCCGCCGGCTCCGGGACCTCGCGTGGCGGATGTTGCGGCCCATCCTTCAACGCCAGCAGCAGTTCAACACGCTGCTCCTCCGACACTTCGAAGCCAACATCCGGGCCGCGTCCGAGAGCCGGGAGTCCGCCGCCGCGGTCGTCGGGACGCTCGACCGCCACCTGGGATTCCTAGCCACGTTTCAGTCTCATGTCATCGAGTTCCTCCGGCATCTCGATCAATCCGCGGAGCACCTGCGCCGGTCCATCGATCAATCCGCGGAGGGCCTGCGCCAGTCCATCGACGCCACTCGGCACACGACGGAGGGCTTGCGCGAGTCGATCGACGCCCAGGAGCGCGCCGCGGCGGATCTTCGTCAATCCGTCGACCTCGCCACCGCGTCTGCGCACGGGTTGAAGCGTGAGGTCGAGCGGCTGCGGCGCCGATCCCGGCTGCCCGTCGACCCCGCCGCCCCCGACCGCCCCGGTCGGCCTTCCGCCGCCGCCGGTGCCGATCACCACGCCGCCGGCCGCCCCGGTCGGCCTTCCGCCGCCGATGCCGCCGCCGCGGGCCGCGTTTCCGCCGCCGCCGCCGATGCCGCCGCCGCCAGCGCCGCCGATGCCGCCGCCGACGCCGCTGGCCGCGTCTCCGCCGATGCCGCCGCCGCCGATGCCGCCGATACCGCCGGCGGCCGCGCCTCCGCCAATGCCGTCGACGCCGTCGACGCCGCTTCCCGCCCCGGGGCTCCGGTGGAGACCGATCTGGACGCCTACCAGTACGTCTGCTTCGAGGACGTGTTCCGCGGCGAGCCCGAAGAGATCGCAGCGCGGCAGCGCGACTACCTGCCGTACTTCGAGGGCGCGTCGGACGTGCTGGACATCGGCTGCGGCCGGGGCGAGTTCCTGGCCCTGCTGCACGGCGAGGGCATCGCCGCCCGCGGCGTGGACCTCAACGCGGACGCGGTCGAGCGCTGCGGGGAACGGGGCGTCGAGGCCGCCCGGGCGGACGCCCTGGCGTATCTGCGGGCCCTCGCCGACGAGTCGATCGGCGGTCTGTTCTCGGCCCAGGTCGTGGAGCACCTCGAGGCCGACTACCTGATGCAGATGCTCGCAAATGCCCACCGCGCCCTGCGTCCGGGCTCCCGTATCGTGCTGGAGACGATCAACCCCGCGTCGTGGACCGCGTTCTTCAGCGCGTACGTGCGGGACATCACGCACCGGCACCCGCTGCACCCGGAGACGCTGGCCTACCTCCTGCGAGCGAGCGGGTTCGTCGACGTCTCGATTGTCTACCGAGCCCCGGTGCCCGACGCGGCCAAGCTGCAGCGCGCCGCCGTGGACCCGGAGCTGGCCGCGACGCCGGCGGGGAAGGCCGTCTGCACCCTGGCGGATACGCTCAACCAGCACGCCGACCGCTTGAACGGCCTGATGTTCGCGGAGCAGGACTACGCGGCGGTCGGCCGGCGGCCTTAGCCCAGCCCGCCATTTGACGCCCGCTGCCCGCTTGGCGCAGGGCCAACCCGCCAGGAGTCCGCGGCGTTCCACGACGCATGCTCCCGCTTCCTGCTTCGGTTTACGATACGAGGCGCGCGCATGGAGGGAAGACGGGGCATGGACTTCACCGGCAAGGCGGTGCTCGTGACGGGGGCGTCGCAGGGCATCGGCCGCGCCGTCGCCCGGCAGTTCGCGGCCCGGGGGGCGCGGGTCGCCGTCCACTGCCACCGGAACCGGACGGCGGCGGAGCGAACGCGGGCCGGGTTGCCGGGGGGGCCGCACCTGATTGTCGAGGCCGACATCGGCGACGCGGACGCGGTCGAGCGCATGGTCGGCACGGTCGCAGCCGAGCTGGGCCGGCTCGACGTGCTGGTCAACAACGCGGGCATTCACGAGCCCCATCCGATCGCCGAGGTGTCCTACGCCGAGTGGCAGGCCCGCTGGCGCCGGACGCTGGAGACGAACCTGCTGGGGGCGGCCAACGCCGCCTGGTGCGCGGCGCGGCACATGATGGGGCAGGGGGGCGGGCGCATCGTCAACGTCTCGTCGCGCGGCGCGTTCCGGGGCGAGCCCGAGGCCCCCGCCTACGGGGCGAGCAAGGCGGGGATGAACGCCATGAGCCAGTCGCTCGCGAAGGCGCTGGCCCCGCATGGCATCTTCGTGGGCGCGGTCGCGCCGGGGTTCGTCACCACCGAACGAACCGCGCCCTTTCTGGACGGCCCCGAGGGCGAGGAGGTCCGCCGGCAGAGCCCGCTGGGGCGCGTGGCGACCCCCGACGAGGTCGCCTACGCGGTCGTCTTCCTCGCGTCGGCGGGGGCCGAGTTCACGACGGGGACCATCATCGACGTCAACGGGGCTTCGTACCTTCGGTCGTGAGGAGCGTCGGCGGGTTCGCGGCCGGCGCGGAGCCGCGCCGAACCGTGCGCTCCGGCCGCGGGGTGACGCGACGACTTGACCACGGTCGCCCCACGCCGGCCGGGGCACCCGCCGTCAGGCCGAGCGGAGGGACGCCGGGCCGGCGGGGCGGGCCGGCCGTTCCTCGGTCTGACGAAGCGACTTGACCACGGGGGACGTGTTCGGCGGGTACTCGCCGAAGCTGACCCCGAGGGCCCGCGCCGCCACGACCCCTGCGCTGTCCGCCGAGACCCGCGAGATCCGGTCCACCGCGTCCTGAATCGGCACCGCCTTCACCGCCGGCGGGTGGTACGCCACCATCTCCCCGAACCGCCGCTCGAAGACGAGCCGGACGGCGTGGGCGCCGAACTGGGTGGCGAGGGCGCGGTCGAAGTTGGTGGGGGGGCCGCCGCGCTGGAGGTGCCCCAGGATGACCACCCGCGTCTCCCGCTTCAGCCGCTCTTCCAGCTCCCGAGCGACGATCTGGCCGATGCCGCCCAGCCGGACCTGCTGCCCCGGGGTCGGATCCTCGCGGGTCACGAGGCCCCCGCCCGGCAGCTCCGCCCCCTCGGCCACGACGACGAGCGAGAAGCGCTTGCCCTGGGTGTCGCGCTCCAGGATCTTCTGGCACACGTTCTCCCAGGTCCACGGAATCTCCGGGATCAGGATGACCGAGGCGGCGCCCGCGATGCCCGCGTGCAGCGCGATCCACCCGGTGTGACGCCCCATCACCTCGAGCACCATGATGCGGTCGTGGCTGGCCGCGGTGGTGTGCAGGCGGTCCATCGCGTCGGTGGCGCAGGCGACGGCGCTGTCGAAGCCGAACGTGAAGGCGGTGGCCGACAGGTCGTTGTCGATCGACTTGGGCACGCCCACGACGGGGATGCCGTGCTCGTGGAACTGCTGGGCGACGGAGAGCGAGCCGTCGCCGCCGATGCAGATCAGCCCCTCGAGGTCGAGCTGGCCCATGGTGCGCTCGACCTCTCCAAGGAGCTCGGGGTCGAGGTCCTGGCGGTCCTCGATGCCGACCCGCGCCGAGAAGCGGCCGGTGTTGGTGGACCCCAGGATGGTGCCGCCGCGGTTGATGATCCCCGACGTGTTCTTCGTGTCGAGGGGCACGTAGGTCACGGGGTCGACGAGGCCCTCGAAGCCCCGCCGGAAGCCGACCACCTCGGACCCGAGCCGCGCCGCCGACTTGACGGCGCCGCGGATCACCGCGTTCAGCCCCGGGCAGTCGCCGCCCGCGGTCAGGATTCCGATCCGGCGAGTTGCATTCGGCATGGCTTCTTCCCGGGTCTGCCGGCGTTCGGACAGTGACGGGAGCTACCCGGCCACGTGCCGAACGCAGGAACGGCCGAAGACCGTTTGCATCCGGGGTGCAGTGGGCAACGCCATATCGATCACCATGCTTCGCGGGCCGGTGCCGTCGCGGCAGGGCGTCGGCCGGCATCCGGCTACGAGTGCCCGAGCACCTCGTGCGGGACGTAGCGCTCCTCGAGGAATCGGCACTCCTCGTCGTCGAGCGTGATGTCGAGGGCGGCGACGAGCTGGTCCAACTGCTCGGGCCGGGAGGTGCCGACGATGGGGGAGGTCACCCCCGGTTGCCGAACCAGCCAGGCGAGGGCCACCTGGGCGGGGGCGGCGCCTCGCCGCCCGGCCAGCGTCTTCACCCGCTCGACGATCTCGAAGTCGGCCGGCGCGAAGTAGAGCTTGCGCGCGAAGTCGTCGCTCCGCGCCCGGCTCGACGGCCCCGGGCTCTCCGCCGCCGTCGTGCGGTTGCCCGCGAGGAACCCTCGGGCGAGGGGGCTCCATGGAATGACCCCGACGCCCTCGGCCCGGCACAGGGGCATCATCTCCCGCTCCTCCTCGCGGTAGACGAGGTTGTAGTGGTTCTGCATGGTCGCGAACCGCGCCCAGCCGCGGCGGTCGGCGGTGTGGAGGGCCCGCGCGAACTGCCACGCGAACATGCTCGACGCCCCCAGGTAGCGCGCGCGGCCCGAGCGGACGATGTCGTTCAGCGCGTCGAGGGTCTCCTCGAGCGGCGTCTCGGGGTCGAAGCGGTGAATCTGGTAGAGGTCGACGTGGTCCATGCCGAGGCGCCGGAGCGAGGCGTCGACGGCATCGAACAGGTGCTTTCTCGACAGGCCCCGGTCGTTGGGGCCGTCGCCCATGGGGAAGTACGCCTTGGTGGCCACGACCACCTGGTCGCGGCGGGTGAGGTCGCGGACGGCCCGGCCGAGAATCTCCTCGCTCGCGCCGCGGGAGTACATGTCGGCGGTGTCGAAGAAGTTGATGCCGTGGTCGAGGGCCTGACGCACGAACTGCCGGCCGGCCTCCTCGGGCAGGACCCAGTCCCGCCAGCCCGGCGAGCCGTAGGTCATCATGCCGAGGCAGAGGCGCGAGACCTTCAGGCCGGTGCGTCCGAGCGAGACGTAGTCCATGGCGATCCGCCGGTGCGAACCGCCTAGTGACAGTGGCCGTGGTCGACCGACCAGACCT
The DNA here is from genome assembly GCA_965204675.1 of Vicinamibacterales bacterium. GTDB lineage: Bacteria > Acidobacteriota > Vicinamibacteria > Vicinamibacterales > UBA8438 > JAJEEA01. The sequence goes on along the minus strand of OZ242003.1, from coordinate 110,143 downwards.
GTCCGGGCGGGCAGATGCCGCTCGCGGCCCGGTTGGCGGAGGAGAAGCTGAAGACGAGCACGGCCAGCACCGCGGCCGCGGCGCCCACGATGGCGAGCCACGCGGTCGGGGTGAGCCGGCGCTCCTTGCGCTCACAGCATGCCTTGTACTTCCTGCCGCTGCCACACGGGCACGGCTGGTTCCGGCCGACTCTCGAAACACGCGCCATCGTTGAAGTCCCCTCTTCGCAGTGCCTCGTCGAACCCGACGAGTATACTGCACGCCGTCTTCCGCCCGCCCGCGGCCCCGGCGGCCCGGAACCCGTGCGACGCGACAGGCAGGGGGCGGCCCGGCGCCGAGGCAGGGCCGGCGGGTCGAGGAGCCCGTGGTGAAAGGTGCCGCTACGTTCGACACGCCTTGTCGGGCGGGCGTCTCGGCGATCCGCGGCGCCCTCCGGGCGCGATGCAACGCGAGCTTTCACCACGGGCTGTCAGGGCACCAGCAGCAACTTGCCGACGTGGGTGCTCGACTCCATGAGCCGATGCGCCTCGCCGGCTTGCGCCAGCGGGAACCGGCGGTGCACGACGGGGCGCACCCGGCCCGACTCGACGAGCGGCCATACCCGCTCGCGGACGGCCGCGGCCACCGCGCCCTTCTGCGCGACGCTGCGGGCCCGCAGCGTCGACCCGGTGACCGTCAGCCGGCGCGTCATCAGCGTCGCGAGGTCGATCTCGGCCGCCGGCCCGCTCATGAACGCGATGACGACCAGCCGACCCTCCGTCTTCAGGACCGCGAGATTGCGCGGCAGGTACGCCTGCCCGACCATGTCGAGAACGACGTCGACGCCCTGCCCGTCCGTCGCCGCGCGGATCGCCTCGACGAAGTCCGCCTCGCGGTAGTTCACCGCCGCCGCGGCCCCGAGGGCGGTGCACGCCGCGCACTTCTCGGCCGACCCCGCCGTCGCGAACACCGGAGACCCGAACGCGGCCGCGAGCTGGATCGCCATGGTGCCGATGCCGCTCGAGCCGCCGTGCACGAGCAGCGTCTCGCCCGGGCGCAGGGCGGCGCGGTCGAAGACGTTCGTCCACACCGTCATCGCCACCTCCGGCAGCGCCGCCGCGTCCACGAGCTCGACGCCGGCCGGCACCGGGAGGCACTGCGGCGCCGGCACGGCGCAGTACTCCGCGTAGCCCCCGCCCGCCAGCAGGGCGCAGACGGGGTCGCCCACCGCCCATCCCGACACCGCGCTCCCGACCGCGGCCACGGTGCCCGACACCTCCAGGCCCAGCACGTCCGAGGCGCCGGGCGGCGGCGGGTAGTTTCCGCGGCGCTGCATGGTGTCGGCCCGGTTGACGCCGGCCGCCGCCACCCGCACGAGCACCTCCCCGGGGCCGACGGCGGGGACCGGCCGCTCGCCGACGGCCAGCACGTCCGGCCCGCCCGGCTCCGCTATCTCGATCACGCGCATCCGATCCGGCAACTCGCTCATGTCCTCGTCCCGAAACCACCCTGGCGCGGGTTTGGCGGCGTGTTCCTCGTCGCGGCCGGCCGCCCCCCGAACGTCCCGGGGATTATAATTGCGGCGGCCGAGGCCCGCGACGGGCGCGCGGGGCAATGCACCGCATGGACATAAAGGTCAAGAAGATCAAGCTCTGGCGCACCGAGGTGTCGCGCCGCTCCGGCGCGCTGGCGGCGGCCCTCGAGCCGCTGGCCCAGCACGGGGCCGACCTGAAGGTGATTCGGGTCCGCGCCGCGCCCGGCCGGACGAAGCGCAACATCATCGAGGTCTATGCGGGCGAGGGCCAGCGGGCGGCGATGGCGGCCCGGGCGGCGGGGTTCAGCCAGACGCCGGCCACCGCGGTGCTGCTGCAGGGCGACAACCGGCCGGGGTTCGCCTACGAGGTGGCGAACGCGGTGGCGTGGGCGGGCATCGGGGTCCGCGACTACGAGGCCGGGGTGGTCGACCGCCGCTTCTCTTCGACCCTCACCTTCGACAGCGAGGGGGACGCGACCAAGGCGGTGACGATCATCCGCAAGGTCATCCGCGGCGCGGACGGGAACGCCGCGGGGCGGTAGATCATGCGCCTGCTGCTGATCGGCTACGGCCGCATGGGCAAGGCCGTCGACCGGCTGAGCGAGTCGTACGGATGCACGGTGGCGGGACGGCTCGACGTCGACGACAACGCCGGCGGCCGCGGCATCACCGCCGACGCGGTGGCCGGCGTCGACGTTGCCGTCGACTTCTCGGTGCCCGACGCGGTGGCCGAGAACCTCCCGCGTCTCGCGGGCCACGGCGTGAACGTGGTGGTCGGCACCACCGGCTGGGCGGCGCACGAGCCGAGGATGCGGCAGGTCGCGGCCGACGCCGGGATCGGCGTGGTCGCCGCCGCCAACTTCTCGCTCGGGGTCAACCTGTTCCTGGCCCTGACGGAGCGGGCGGCGGAGCTGTTCGCGGACCGGCCGGAGTTCGGCGCCTACATCCACGAGCTGCACCACGCGGCCAAGCTGGACGCCCCCTCCGGCACCGCGCTGGCGATGCGGAACGCCATGACCGGGCGCGGATACGGCGGCCCGATCGACATGGCCTCGAGCCGGGCCGGCTCGGCCCCGGGCATGCACACGGTGGCGTTCGACGGCCCGGTGGAGTCGATCGCGCTGACCCACACCACGCGCGACCGCGACACGTTCGCCCGCGGGGCCCTCGAGGCCGCGCGCTGGGTGCAGGGACGGCGGGGCTGGTTCTCGATGCGCGACGTGCTGGGGCTCGAGGGATGAGACGCGACTGGTCGGGCTGCGGCACCGCCCTGGTGACGCCGTTCACGGCGAGCGGCGCGGTCGACGAGCCCCGGGTGCGGGCGCTGGCGGCGCGGCAGATCGAGGGCGGCGTCCACTTCCTGTGCCCGTGCGGCACCACCGGGGAGAGCCCGACGCTGTCGGCGGCCGAGCACCGGCGCGTGGTCGAGCTCGTGGTCGAGACGGCGGCGGGCCGGGTGCCGGTGCTGGCCGGGGCCGGCGGCTACGACACCCGCGAGGTCGTCGAGCAGGCGCGCGAGATGGAGCGCGCGGGGGCCGACGGCATCCTGTCGGTGACGCCGTACTACAACCGGCCGACCCCGGAGGGTCTGTACCGCCACTACGCGGCGATCGCCGACGGCGTGCGGCTGCCCATCGTCGTCTACAACGTGCCCGGCCGGACCGGGTGCAACGTCGACCCCGCCACCCTCTGCCGCCTCGCCGAGCTGCCCAACGTCGTCGGCGTCAAGGAGGCCTCGGCGAACATGGCGCAGATGTGCGAGGTCTGCCGCGCCCTGCCCGACGGCTTCAGCGTGCTCTCGGGCGACGACCTGTTCACGGTGCCCCTGATGGCGGTGGGGGGCGCGGGGGTCGTCTCCGTCGCCTCGAACGAGGTCCCGGCCGAGATGGCCCGGCTCGCCTCCCTGGCCCGGGACGGCGACTTCGCGGCCGCCCGCCGGCTCCACGCGCGGCTGCTTCCGCTGATGCAGATCAACTTCGTCGAGTCCAACCCCATCCCCGTCAAGGCGGCGATGGCCCACCTCGGGCTGCTCGAGCCGCACTACCGGCTGCCCATGGCGCCCCCGCGGCCGGCCTCGCTCGAGAAGATCGTGCGGGTGCTCGAAGAGCTGGGCGTCGGCGGCGAGACCCCGGCCGGCGAGGCGTCGGGGTGACAGCCCGGGTGCTTCCTGACCCGGCCGGACCCCGCACACAGGGAGACCATCGACAGTGACGGATACGGAATCGCTACAGGCGACCATCGAGCGGCTGCACGCGGCCGGCGGCGACGCCGACCGGGACGAGGCGCGGGCCGCCTTCGCGACCCTGCGGGCCGAGCTCTCCGCCGGCCGGGTCCGGGCCGCCACCCCCGACCCCGCCGCGCCGGCCGGATGGCGCGTGCACGGCTGGGTCAAGCAGGGCATCCTCGTCGGCTTCCGCTGCGGCGGGATCGCCGCGTTCCCCGGGGCCGACCCCGACGTTCCGTTCCTCGACAAGGACACCCTTCCCCTCAAGCGGCTCGACACCGCGTCGCGGGTCCGCCTCGTGCCCGGCGGCTCGTCCATCCGCGACGGCGCCTTCGTGGGGGCCGGGGTCATCTGCATGCCGCCGATGTTCATCAACATCGGGGCCCACGTCGGGGCCGGGACCCTCGTCGACTCGCACGCCCTCGTGGGCTCGTGCGCCCAGGTCGGCGAGCGGGTGCACGTGAGCGCCGCCGCCCAGATCGGCGGCGTGCTCGAGCCCATCGGGGCCATGCCCGTCATCATCGAGGACGACGTGCTCGTCGGGGGCAGCACCGGCGTCTACGAGGGCACCGTCGTGAAGTCGCGCGCGGTCATCGGGGCGGGCACCGTCCTCACCGGCTCGACGCCCGTCTACGACCTCCCGCGCCGCCGGGTGATCCGCCCCGGCGACGGCGCGCCGGTGGTCATCCCCGAGGGCGCGGTGGTCGTGCCCGGCGCCCGCGCCGTCACCGCCGAGGCCGGCCGCGAGTGGGGGCTCTCGCTGGCCACGCCGGTCATCGTGAAGTACCGCGACGAGAAGACCGACGCCGGGGCCGAGCTGGAGGCCTGGCTGCGGTAGGGGTCCCCTCCTGTAGTCCGGCTCTCACGCGGGGCGAGATCCCCACTATCGACCACGATCCCTCATGCCCGCGGTGTCTGTTCGGTGGAACGGGCCGCGCTTCTTCTGTCGCAGAAGTCGACGCCGGCTGCCCGCAGAACGGTCTCGGCGGCTCGCCGATCGATGCCGAAGCCCTCGACGAACTCATCGAGCGTTACGCCGTCCGCAAGCCAGTCGAAGAGTTGCTGTACCGGAAGCCGGCTACCGCGGAAGCACGGCGCGCCTCTCATGCGATCCGGATGCACCCACACCGCCTGTTCGAGAGTCATGTCGCCTTGGCTTCTTCTGCGGAACTGAAGCCATGTTTCCATGACAGTCGCATCCGGTCAATCGACATGCTTCCGTGGCCGGCCTGACGTCGCTGGCGCCCGGTGCTGCGCACGACCTCGCGCGAGCAGACTTCCTCGGCCGGATAGACCGTCTCGCCGCGGCCCTCACGGCGGGCTTGCGCCAGCCGGGCCACGTAGTCGGCCCGCGACGACCCCGTCGGCAGTCTGACGCGGCCACCTCGCCCTGGTGCTCGGGGGTCTTGCGGCAGCCGGGTCGGAACCGCTCGTCACCAGAGCCGAGGGGCGCCGTACCGGTCGAAGGGTCTCTCGTTGGACACGATCGCCAGGTCGTGCGCCAGGGCTTGCGCGATGAGCAGGCGGTCGAAGGGGTCGCGGTGGGGGCCGGGCAATCGTCCGGCACGTTCGGCGTCGGCGACGCTGATCGGCAACTCGCTGAAGCCCTGCCCGACGATGGCCCCGCGTATGTCGCCCGCGAGCCCGTCGGCCTCTGGAAGTCTGCCGAGGCGGTGCTTCGTGGCGATTTCCCAGGCCGAGACGGCGCTGACGACCACGTCGTTCGCCTCGTTGCGGATGGCGGCGCTGGCACGTTGGGAAAGACGTCGGCTGTCCGCGAGCCACCAGAGCAGCGCGTGCGTGTCCAACAGTACTCGCATGGCCGGTGCCCTAACCGCCTTCCCAGAGCTTCAGCTCGTCTTCCGGGAGCGGCTCGAAGAAGGCGTCGGTGATTGCGATCTTGCCCTTCAGGACGTCCGGTTGTCGCTTGCCCTTCGGCTTGCACGCGACGAGCCGTGCGACCGGTGCGCCCCGGCGGGCGATGACGACCTCTTCCCCGGCCTCGACCCGCGCCAGCAGTCGGGACAGTTGGGTCTTCGCTTCGTGGACGTTGACCGTGAGCATGGGAAGGCCTCTTGATCAGAACAGCTTAGTCCAGAATATGACCAAGTTGCTTGCTGGTCAAGTTATCGTGTCCGCGACGGTCCCTGGAAGCACACTTGTCCTTATAAAACGCGGCGTTGAAGTCGCAGGGCATCCCCATCGCCAAGGACACGCTGCACCAGTTCCTCGGGTACCTGGAGGATTGTTTCCTCGTGCGGATCGTCTGGATGGAATCGGCGTCGGAATGGCAGCGCATGGTCAATCCGCGCAAGGCGTATCCGGTCGACCCGGGGCTGATCCCTGTCTTCGACCGGCCGGGCCGGGCCAACCTGGGCCATGCGCTGGAGACGGCGGTCCTCCTGGAGCTGGAGCGACGGGGCTGCGACGTGACCTACGTACGCACCCCCGAGGGCTACGAGGTCGATTTCCCGGCTCGGGACGCGACCGGCGAGACGGAACTGATCCAGGTCTGCGCCGACCTCTCGGACCCGGACACCGCGAAGCGACAATGCCGGGCGCTCGCCGCGGCCGGCAAGCTGTTTCCGCGCGCCCGCCGGCGACTGCTGACGTTGACGCAGGACGGCCTGCCCACCGATCCGCCGGCCGGCGTGGAGATGCAGAGCGCCTCCGAGTGGTTGTTGCAGGCCGGCGGGCGAGGAGTCGTTGGTGCGCCGCGCAAGTAGATGGGCGCGGCCGGCGCCTTGAGCGCCGTGGCGGTCTGGCTGCGGCCTCAGGACCGAGGGCCACTTCGTGACCGGTCTGGATCGAGCGGGAACGTCAGCAGGGGCGCGACCGGCCAGAGGGAGGGCACTCACGATGACAGGGCATCATCCGTGGGACGAGTTGATGAGGAAGCACTACACACCGGAGGAGCGCGAGCGCATGCGGCAGGAGGCCCTGCGCGAGCTCGAGGAGGGCGAGCATCGCCACGGCGGTCAGGTGCCGGTCGCTGGCGAGGACGGTGAGACGGCGGGGTCGGAAGCACGGCGACCGGGCAGGGGCAGGTTGGCCAACCCGGCGAGGGCGGCCGCAGGAATACGAACCGGGGAACGGCCACTACGGCACGCCCCGGCGGGACCGCTGCCGACCAACGACGAGTCGGCCATCGCCACCTCGTCGAGCGTCGCCGGCGCCACTCGCGAGGCGGCCGTGAGGTCGTTGCGGTCGACGAACGGGAGAAGTTGACATCTGGTAGCGGTTGACGTACGGTTGCAGGCTGTCCGAGGAGCGAAGCATGCACACGGTCGGCACAAGCGACACGAGCCGAGCCTTGGGTCCCGAAGAGGCGGCCGACCGGACGTTCGCGGCGCACGAACAGGACGGCGCGTGGCTCGACGCGTTCACGGAGCGCCTCGATCGTCGGCGCCGCGGGGCATCATTCGCGCACACGATCGAGGTCTGGGGCCTGAGCCAGGCCGAGGTCGCGCGTCTCTTCGGCGTGAGCCGCCAAGCCGTCGGCAAGTGGCTGCGACGAGGTGCGCCGCCCGAGCGCGCGGGCGCGATCGCGGATCTGTCGGCCGCCTCTGACCTGCTGGTACATCATCTCAAGCGCGATCGCATACCGGCCGTGGTGCGACGGCCGATCCCGGCCCTCGGCGGCGAGTCCCTCGTGGCGCTGTGGGAGCGAGGCGAGACGCGGACGGTGCTGGCGGCCTGCCGCGACATGTTCCGGTTCGACCGGGCGCACGCCTGACCGTGGAGTTGCTGCGAGAGACGGTACCCGACGGCCACGTCTGGTGGCGCATCGCCGATCCGGGTTGGGCCGACCCGCTCGATCCGGACTTCGCGCGACGGGGCGGCGGGCGCTGGAACCCGCCCGGCAGCTTTCCGGTGCTCTACCTCAACGAAAACACCGCGACGGCGCGGGGCAATCTCCGCACCTTCATCGCCCGGTGGCCGTACGAGCCGGAGGACCTGCGCGACGACCGTGGACCGATGCTGGTCGGTTGCGTCCTGCCGCGCCGCCAAGCCGTCTGTGACGCGCATTCGCCGGCCGGGGTTCGCGCCGCCGGTCTGCCCGACACGTATCCGTTGGACAAGGACGGCGTGCCGGTTCCGCACGCGACCTGCCAGCCCATCGGCGTGCGGGCCAAGGCCGCCGGCCTGCGCGGCGTGCGTGCCCGCTCGGCACAGGCGCTGGACGGCGCCGGCCGCGAGCTGGCGTGGTTTCCCGCGTCGTCCCGCAGCATCGCCCAACCGGTCTGCTCGCTGGCGTTCACGGCGTGGTTCCTGGGGTGACCCGCGCCATGCTCGCTGGGCGTCGGCTGGTTCCAGCACGTTGAACTCACGACCTCTCGGCGACGCATCTTGGAACCTGGATCTCCATTTCGACCCGAAGTGGAACTGATCGGTCGGGTTCTTCCAGGCGCCCGCCCGGAGTTGCTTTGTCCTCAGTCCGCGGGGTAGGGGAAGGTAACAGGTTGCCGCGCGCGAGAGCTTGTGCTACTGCGCTGGGCGTTGCAGTTCGGGTGCGACGGTGGGCGAACGGGAGCGAAGCAGCCCCACGATCGTGAGGCTGTGATCCTCGAAACCTGCGATCTCTTCCGCGGCCTCGCGCGCCTTGTCGTCGGGTGCGCCGGCTGCCCTGAGGGCATCGCAGGTCCTCGACAGCATCAGCGCCATGCCCTCCATGGTACCCTCGCTCTCGCAGGACCGGCAACGGAATGCACCCGGACTTGGTGCGCGCCATCGACCTGGTTGCCGGCGAACCCGTGGGACCCACTTCAAGGTCCGATGCAGGGGAACGACGATCACCGCCAATCAGAATCCCCGGTCATCGGACAGCAGCATGGAGCAGATGGATGTCGCCTGACAACGGAGCCGCCTCGGCGCCCCCCTTCGACGTGGTCGACCTGGCCCGGTCGCTCATCGACTTCGACTCGACGACGGGCCAAGAGGGCCCGGTGGCCCGGTGGCTGGCGGGGTGGCTGCGGGACCGCGGCTACGAGGTCGAGGAGCAGCCGGTCGAGGGCGACCGCATCAACCTCTGGGTCGCCCTCGGGCCGCCGGACGTGGTGCTGTCGACCCATCTCGACTGCGTGCCGCCCCACTTTCCGAGCCGCGAGGAGAACGGGCGGCTGCACGGGCGGGGGGCCTGCGACGCGAAGGGCATCGCGGCGGCGCAGATCGGGGCGCTGGACCGGCTGCGGGCGGCCGGCGAGACCCGGGTCGGGCTGCTGCTCGTGGTGGGGGAGGAGCGCGGCAGCCACGGCGCGCAAGCGGCCAACCGCACCCCGCGCGGCTCGCGCTACCTCCTGAACGGCGAGCCCACCGACAGCCGCCTCGGCATCGCGACCCGCGGCGTCTGTCGGGTGCGGCTGTCCGCGACGGGGAAGACCGCCCATTCGTCGCATCCGGAGGAGGGCGTGTCGGCGATCGAGAAGCTGGTCGACGTCCTGGTGGACCTGCGGGCGCTGCCGCTGCCGACCAGCCCGAAGCTCGGCGAGACGAGCTACACGGTGACCCTGCTCGACGGCGGGATCGCCCCGAACGTGGTGCCGCCGGTGGCGAGCGCCGAGGTTAACTTCCGCACCGTCGGTCCGGCCGATGAGGTGCGCGCGGCCCTCGCCCCGCTGGCGAGATGGGTGGACGTGGCGGACGTCGCGGAGGTGCCGCCGGTGGAGCTGGTCACGGTGCCGGGCTTCGACACCGCGGCCTTCCGGTTCACCACCGACATCCCCTTCCTGTCGGCGTGGGGGCGGCCGCTCCTCTTCGGTCCGGGGTCGGTGCTGATGGCCCACACCGCCGACGAGTACGTGGAGATCGACGAGCTGCGGGCCGCCGTCGACGGCTATGCGCGCATCGCGACGGCCCTGCTGGAGCGGGTGGAGTCCGAGCCGGGCGCGTGACGGTGCGGGTCCCGGCTGCGCGCTGCCGGGGTTGCGTCAACAGCTCCCGGCATGCGCCGAGACCGGTTCCGACAGGCCCGGTTCACGCGCCGAATCGTGACGGACTCACTGAGGAGAGTCCGGCGGTCAGGGCTGCCCGGCTTGCTCCAGCCGCACGCGCGTGAGATCGACGCGCTGGAGCGGCGTCTCTCCGTCGACCGGCGTCGCCTCGATGCGATCGACGGCGTCGATGCCGTCGACGACCCGCCCGAACACCGTGTAGACCCCGTCGAGCTCGGCCGCGCGGCCGGTCACGATGAAGAACGACGTGTCGGCGCTCGCGGGGTCGTCGCCGCGCGCCATCGACACGATGCCCTTCACGTGCGGCGTGTCGCTGAATTCGGGCTCCAGGTTGGCGATGAGGCTCCGCTGCTCCTCGGTCAGCGGCGTGCCGCGGCTGGGCACGAAGCCGGTCTGGATGACGAACCCGGGGGCGACGCGGTGGAACGCCATGCCGTCGTAGACCCCCGCCTGCGACAGGCGCAGGAAGTTGCGCACGTGCCCCGGCGCGCGGCCGGGGAAGAGCTCGAGGGTGATGGGGCCCGCGCTCGTCTCGAGCACCGCGCGGTACCCGGCGAGTTCGTCGACGGTCTCGGTCGTGAACGGCGGCGGGGGCGGCGGCTCCCAGTCGCGGACGGACACCGACACGATCTCGATCCGCTCGGTCGCCTTCCCCTGGGCGTCGACCGGGGTCTCGGAGATGCGGGTCACCACCGGCAGTCCCTCCGCCACCCGTCCCCAGATGGTGTGAGCGCCGTCGAGCCCGGGCTGGGCCACCACGCAGATCAGGAACTGCAGCCCCTCGCTGGCGGGGTTGCCCGGCACCCCCACCGACGACACCGTGCCCGGCGTGTGCCGCTCGTCGCTGGGCTCCGACGCGACGAGGCCGAGGCCGCCGCGGCCGTACTCGTCGCGGCGGGCGGGGTCGGCGGATATCGGGTCGCCGCCCTGGACGATACCGCGCGCCACCATCGCGTGGAAGGCGGTCCCGTCGTAGGTGCCCTCCGCGACCGTCTGCAGGAACAGCCCGACGTGGTTGGGGGCGGCCTCGGGCAGCAGGTCGATGACGAACGTCCCCGCCGTCGTCTCCACCACCGCCTGCTTGTCCCGCATCTCGTCGAGGCCGAGCGAGGTCACGAACAGCTCCTGCGCCGGCTGCGCCCCGACGGTGCCCGCCGCCAGCGCGAGCAGCCCTGTCGCCAGAATTGGTCTTCTCACGTTCCTCTCCCTCACGTTGTCCGCTCCCACGGGCGCTCTCGAACGCCCTCGGATTGTAGAGCCTTTCGTGCACGGCGCTCAGGCGGATCGACGCCGCGTCGAGCCGGGCGGGCGCGGCGAGTACGATGTCGTCGAGTCCGCCGGGCACGGCGGCGCTCGGCAGCACGAGCAGCGACGCGCTCCCCTGCGTCAACCAGTCCGAGCCCATCCGCTGCGTGGACCGGGGGTACGGAAACCGATCCCAGTCGGCCGGCAGGTACTCGGTGGACCAGCGATCGATGGACGGGTTCCCGGCGACCTCGTAGACGCCCAACCGATAGCCGGACGGCACGAGACGGGGCGACGGCAGGTAGTTCGCCATCTCCAGCATCGCGACGCCGGCGGTCGCGGCGAAGTAGAGCACGGGGACGCCGGGTTCGTTCCAGCGGCCGCCGTGGCGGTAGCTGACCCCGCGCCCGTGGTAGTCCTCGAGGTGGTCGGCGCGGCAGATCCGGTACAGCCGCATCACGGGAACTCGCCGTGCTCGATCCTCCGGATGGCGTCCCGTACGAGGCGACGCCCTTCGAACGTGTCGCACAGGTCGACCGGACGCTGGCCGCCCAGGGCCGGCAGCGCCGCATCCAGCCACTCGCTCGCCCGGCCGCGGTTCCCGAACGCCGATGTGGCGTGAAAGAAGACGCGCAACGTATCGAGAAGCACCTCGGACTGCGCCGGCCCGAGCGCCTTGCGGCGGTACACCCGGTGCAGGTTGCCGGAGGTGGTCCCCACCAGACGGACGATGAGCTCCCGGTGCCCGAAGACGTCGATGGCCTGCTTCACGACCTCGCCGGGCAGCCCCGCGCGGGCCGCGTCGATGAAGGCGGAGCGGTCGAGGAAGGCGGCGGGCGGGACGTCGACGCCCTCGAACCCTGTCGCCGGTCGGGCGACACCTCCACGTGCGACGGTCTTGTCGGTCACGGCTTCCTCCCATGCCTGACCACTTCCGAATACCTCATGTCAATGTAACATACACATCAATCTGATGCTTTCAGAAGGTATCCGTCATGCGCTGCCGGGGGGATGTGCCGGCTGCAGAAGGCGGAATGTCTCGGCAGGTCAGTCCACCGCATGGGTGCGGATCGTTCAGGCCGGATCACCCGGACCATGTTCCACTTCAAATCCAGATCTGGCCAGGTGAACCTGAAAGCTGGCCGGGTTGCGCCGCCGTGGGCGCGTGGTTGTACGAATCCGCACTTCGCCCGGACGAGGCAGCTAGAACACGACGCGCAGGCCGAGCTGGGCCTGGCGCGGAGCGCCGACGAGGAGGCTGGCGAGGCCGAACTCCGGGTTCGCGGTCACCCCGTCGTGCTCGAAGACCTCCTGCTGGTCGGCGTGCCCCACCCGGAAGGCGCCGGTGTTCAGGACGTTGAACACCTCGAAGAGCGCCTCGACCTGCGCCCCATCGAGGCGGAAGCGCCGGGTCAGCCGCAGGTCGAGGTTGGTCCAGGGGGCGTTCCTTTCGCCGTTCATCGGCGCGAGCGCGCCGTCCACCACCGCCCGGGCCTGGGCGCCGTGGGGGCCGACGGCGAAGCCGGGGTGGTTGTGGAAGCCCGTCGCGGGGTCGAGGGCGGTCCAGGGCGAGCCCGACTGGGCGGTGAAGATGCCGCTCGCGCTGACGTCGAAGGGCAGGGCGAAGACCCCGCTCGCCACGAAGCGGTGGGGGACGTCGCGAATCGAGAGCCCCCAGTCGTAGTCGGGGTCGGTGGGGTCGGTCAGGGTCAGGCTGCCCGAGCGCTCGTTGTCGTCGTTCGAGCGGTCGCGCGACCAGGTGTAGTGCGCCTGGAACTGCACGCCGCCGCGGAAGCGCCGGTGGAGGGCGGCGGTCAGCGCGAGATAGTCCGACCGGGCCGGCGAGGCGCGCACCAGGATGGGCCCGTAGGCCGGGTCGATGCGCCGGCCCGAGTACACGGGGCGGCCGAAGGCGTCGCGAGCCGGGGGCGGGACGTTCGCGTCGACGTTCGACATGAGCGAGTCGCTCCGCGCGTGCAGCAGATCGATGGAGGCGGCGAGGTCGCGGCCGAGCTCGCGCTCGTACCCCAGGTTGAAGCGGACGGTCCGGGGGTCCTCGTAGCCGGGGTCGAAGTGGCTGAGGGCGGGTATCAGGCCGGCCGGCGGGCGGTCGTTGGCGATGGGGGCGCCCAGCGGCACGAAGCCGGCCTCTCCGGGCGACACGATCGCGTTCCCGAGGCGCGGGTGGACGCCGGTGTCGGTGTGGGCGGTGGAGAAGAGCAGCGTGGGCGTGCGGGCGTGGAAGACCCCGCCCGCGGCCCGGACGACGCTCGCCGGGTCGGGCGACCAGACGAGCCCGGCGCGGGGCGAGAAGTTGTCGAGGTCGTCGGGGATGCGCCGTCCCTCGGGGAGCACGTGCTCGATCTCGCCCGGGTTGAAGGTGCCGTCCCAGCGGGCGCCGACCTGCAGGGTGAGGCGCCGGTTCGGGCTCCACGAGTCCTGGACCCAGGCGCCGAGAATCTGCTGGGAGACCACGAAGTTGGGGTCCTCCAGGCTCCCGAAGAGGATGACGGCGCGGGCGGGGGTGCCGGCCGCGAAGTCCTCGAGCGTGTCGAAGTCGTAGTTGCCGTCGGCGTTTCCCACGAAGAACTCGCTCAGGTGGTCGTGGCTCAGGGTGAACCCGGCGCGAAGCTCGTGGTTGCCCGAGAGGAACGAGAACCGGTCCTGGATCTCGAGCTTCCGCTCGTCGTTGGTGACGGGCAGCCACCAGGGCTTGCCGAACGCGCCGAACGACGGGTTGTAGATGCGGAAGTGGGCCTGCAGCGCGCTCCCGGGCAGGTGCGAGCGCCGGTCGAAGTCGTCGTAGGCGACCTGGACGCGCAGCTCGTTGACGCCGCTCTCGCCGACGACGGAGACGACCGAGCCCACCGTGGAGTGGCTCTCGACGAAGCGTCGGGATTCCTCCCCGACGAAGTCGGACACGCGCGCATAGTCGGTGAGGTTGTAGCGCAGGGTCAGCGCGTGCCGGTCGCTCGCGCGGTGGTTCAGCTTGCCGAACAGGATGAGGTTGTCGGTCTCCCGCACGAACCGCCCGCTCGCGGTGCGGCCGCGTTCGGGGTCGGCGGCCGCGACCCCGTCGTCGTTCGGCCGGTAACCGGCCACCAGCTCGGGGAACGCGGCGAGGACCGCGTCGTACTGACCGCGCCCGCGGATGTCCCGCAGGAAGGGCTGGCCCTGGGCCGTCTGGTCGTAGGAGAGGAAGAAGTGGGTGCGGTCGCGCCGGATCGGCCCGCCGAGAGCCCCGCCCCAGTTGTAGCGGCGGAACTCGTCCACCTCGTACCGCGCGTCGCCGGCCGGCACCCCGCGCGCGGCGTCGAGGGGCGACCGCGGCAGCCGTGCCGCCATGTCGTCGTCGCGCAGGAAGAACACGCCGGAGCCGGCGAGGTCGTTGGTGCCGCTCTTGGTGACCACGTTCATGGCGCCGCCGCCCGAGCGGCCGGCCTCGGCCGAGTACCCGCTCGTCACCACCTGGAACTCCTGCACGGACTCCTGCGCGACGAGGGCGCCCCCGCCCTCCCGCGCCAGCCCGCCCCGCCCGAAGCCGAAGAAGGCGCTCTTCGCGTCGGCCCCGTCGATGGTGAGCCCCGAGTTGACGGCGCGCTGTCCGCTCAGCGAGAGCCGGCCGCGCGCGTCCACCTGCACCGTCGGCTTCAGCAGGGCGAACCGCACGAAGTCGCGGCCCGAGATGGGCAGGCTGGCTATCTCGTCCTCGGTCACGTAGCCGGCGGCCCCGGACCGCCCCACCTCGATGAGCGGCGCCTCTCCGGTGACGAGCACGGTCTCCTCGACCGCGGCGAGGCCGAGCCGCAGGTCCATCTCGAGGCTCTGCCCGACGAGGAGGCGGACGTTCTCGCGGCGGGCGGTGCGGAACCCGGCCAGCGACGCCACGAGGTCGTACTCCCCGCTGGGGACGGCGCGGAGGGCGAAGTAGCCGCCCTGGTTGGTGACCGCGGTGCGGCTCTGGCCGCGCTCGAGGTCGACGAGCTCGACCGTCACCCCCGGCAGGCTCGCGCCGGTGTCGTCGCTCACGAAGCCCTGCACCGTCGCGAGCGACTGGGCGGCGGCCGTGGCGGCGGCGAGGATGACGACGAGCAGGATGGCGGTCGACGCAGGCGGGCGCAGGCGCGCGCGGCGCGGCGCGGGGGTGCCGGCGTCACCGGTCAGGGTGCCGGTGTCACCGGTCGGCATGCCGCGCCGCGCCATCGCCGAGAGGCATCGACGTCGATGCCGCCTGTGATCGGGTCCTCGTCCGCGCATGCCGGCAACTGTACAGGACGCGGGTCACCTCTGACATCATCGATCGCGCAGCCGTTCGGGATAGTGCGCGCGCGGCCAACTCGGATAGGATCGATCGGATGTCACTGCTGCAAGAACCGGAGACCGAGGCGCCTTCCCGCAAGGGGCGCTTCGTGCTGATTGCCCTGCTCGCGCTCGCCGCCGGCGGCTACTACGTGTGGACGTCGCCGCCGGACTGGCTGCCGGAGCTCACGTCGTTCTTCGGGGAGAGCGCTCCCGCCGAGCGCGCGGCCGACCCGCGGCCGCGGCGCGCCGCCCGCGAGCCGGAGCCGGAACCCGAGCCGGCCCTCGTCGCGGAGGCGCCCGAGCCGGCCCCGGAGCCGGAACCCGAGCCCGAGCCCGAACCGGCCCCGCCGCCCCCGGCGTCGCGGCTCGAGCCGCTGCTCGTGGTGTCGAGCGACGTGCCCGGCGCATCGGTCTTCCTGAACCGGCGGTTCCTCGGGACGACCCCGTTCGAGGCGGTCGAGCTCGAGCCGGGGCGACACCGGCTCAACGTGTCGGCGGAGGGCTTCGAGGGCTTCGCCCGCGACATCGAGATCGGCGACGAGCCGATCTCGGTCGACGTGCGGTTCCGCCAGGTCCGGCTCGACGCCCGGGTCGAGGTCGTCCACCGGCACCGGTTCGGCTCGTGCAGCGGGATCCTGCGCGCCGACCTCGCCGGCCTCCACTACGAGACCGACGGCGACGACGCGTTCTCCATCCCGTTCGCCGAGCTCGAGGAGCACGCCGTCGACTACCTCGAGCAGACGCTGACCGTGAAGCGGCGCGGCGGGCGCACGTACAACTTCACCGACGAGCAGGAGACGGCCGACGCCCTCTTCGTCTTCCACCGCGACGTCGAGCGGGCCCGCGAGCGTCTCGCGGCCGCCGAATGACCATCCGGTGCCCGTGGGCCGGCTCCGATCCGCTCTATCTTCGCTATCACGACGAGGAGTGGGGCGTCCCGGTCCATGACGACCGGCACTTCTTCGAGATGCTGGTCCTGGAGGGCGCCCAGGCCGGCCTGGCGTGGATCACCATCCTGCGCAAGCGGGAGGGCTATCGGGACGCGTTCCACGGCTTCGACCCGGCCGCGGTGGCCCGCTACGACGACCGGCGGGTCGAGGCCCTGCTCGCCAACCCCGCCATCGTCCGCAACCGGCTCAAGGTCGAGTCGGCCGTCGGCAACGCCCGCGCCTTCCTTCGGGTGCAGGAAGAGCACGGCAGCTTCGACCGCTACGTGTGGCGCTTCGTCGACGGACGCCCGCGGCAGAACCGATGGCGCGCCATGGGCGAGGTGCCCGCCGAGACGCCCGAGTCGCGGGCGCTGAGCCGCGACCTGAAGCGCCGCGGGTTCCGCTTCGTCGGCCCCACCATCTGCTACGCGTTCATGCAGGCGACGGGCCTGGTGAACGACCATCTCGTCGACTGCTTCCGGCGGGGGGAGCTCGCCCGCTGACCGCCGCCCAGCGGTCGCGGCCGGTCGCGAGACCCTCCCGGGCCGGCAGCAGCGGCCGCGCTTCCCCGACCGGGCCACCGATTCCAGCGCTGCTTCGACTTCGACGGCCCGCGGAGCCCGTGTCGGGCGGCGCGGCAGGGTGGACAAGGGCGACGACGCCGTCGTTCCGTACCCGCGTGAGGCGGCCGCCGCAACGGTCTCGCTATTTCGACACGACCAGCAGCACCCCGAGGACCACGACCGCCGAGCACCCCAGCGACCAGGCGGACAGGGCCTCGCCGGCGAGGAAGTACCCCAGCACCAGCGCGATGACCGGGTTCACGTAGGCGTAGGTGGCGGCCTTGGCGGGGACCGACGCCTTCAGCAGCCAGAGGTAGCAGCCGTAGGCCACCGAGCCGAAAGCCGCGACGTAGGCCCAGGCCCCGAACGCCCCGGGAGAGACGGCGCCCCAATCGAACCCTGCCAGTTCGCCGGCGGCCGCCGACAGGGTCAGCAGCACCACGCCCCCGCCCAGCATCTGCATGCCCGACGACAGCGCCTGCGAGTGCGGCTGGGGGACGTGGCGCGAGCAGACCGAGCCGGCTGCCCAGAGCACGGTGGCGACGACGATGGCGCCGGCGCCGACAGGGTCGAGGCCGCTCGCGCCGGCCGCCCCGGCCGGATTGACGAGCAGGGCGACGCCGGAGAACCCCAGCACCAGCCCCAGGACCACGCGGCCGGCGGGGCGCTCGCCGCCGGGCCGCCACCAGTCGCCGAGGGCGACCCAGAACGGCACCATCGAGACGAGGAGGGCGCCGAGGCCCGACGGCACGCGCTGCAGCGCCCAACTGACCCCGCCGTTCCCGCCCGCCGCCATCAGCACCCCGACGAGGCCGGTCATCGCCCAGTCGCGGGCGGTCGGCCGCGCCGCCCCCTGCCGCACGCCCCAGGCCGCGAACACGAGCCCGGCCGCCACGAAGCGCACCCCGGCCATCAGGAACGGCGGGATCTCGGCCACCCCCCAGCGGATGGCGAGATACGTCGAGCCCCAGATGACGTAGACGGCGGCGAACGCGGCCACGAGGGCGACGGGGGAGGGGCGACTCGTCAATCAGACCTCGCTTTCGCGGCCTGTGGCGAGACCGCGCGCTGCGCCGGGAGCGGCGGGGCGCCGGCCTGACAGGGCGCGGGAGCACCGACACGACCGCGGCCTTCATCCCGACCTCCTGTGAGCGGCGGGGCGGCCGCCTGACAAGGCGCGGGGAGCTTCCGTGAGCGGCGGGGAGTCCGCCTGACGAGGCGCGAAGGGACCACGGGCTTGTTCAAGCTTCCTCGCCCGGTCTGGCCGCCGCGAAGAGCCCGGCCAGCAGGTCCAGCTTCTCGGTGACTTCATCCGGGATCGATTCGGGATCGGCGAAATCGACCAGCCGATGCAGCTCGGTCTTGCGCAGCAACATGGCATGGCCGAGCCGGTCGGCCAGCCGGCGAAAGAACTCCTCGGCGAAGTCGCTGAGCTTGATGCGGCCGGTGCTGGACGCCCACACGAGACGCGACGCGTCGGCGTCGAGACCCTGCCAGGTCGTGAAGTCCTGGGTGCGGCTCGAGAATACGCGTTCCAGGATCAGCTCGGAGAGAACCGCGTCAATCTCGTTCTCGAACCGTCCGAACAACGGCATGTCCGAGTATTGGCCCGCGGCGTAGGCTCTCAGGACTTCGGGGGTGACGAAGTAGTTCTCGCATTCGTAGCGACGCCACCAGGCGATCCGCAGTCCGCCCTCGTCCACGTCGGGCCGCTCCCGGCCGTCGCTGTCAAGGACGGCGAGGCCGACGAGACCCGGCACGATGGCGCGCAGCGCGAAGAAGTGCTTGCTCGGGGTCACGCCGAACCCGCCTTCGACCCGTTCCAGCTCGGCGTCGAGGTCCGGACCCGGGAAGTTGTCCTGCACGTAGAAGGCGTTGGTCCGTTCGTCCCAGTCGTCGTCCGCGGGGTGACCCAACCGGCGCGCGAGCGCGCGCAGCATGTCGAGGTCGGTGCGTCCTTCGACGTAGAGCACATAGCCTCGCTGCCTCGCCCTCAAGTAGTGCTCGGCGCCGTAGTGCTTCAGGGCGTTGCGGATGTCGGTCTTCGCCGCGAGGTCGTCCGCCCGCCCCTGCAACAGCAGCGTCAGGTTGTGGTCAAGCGCTTCGTCGAGAAGCACCTCGGAATGCGTCACGAGGATCACTTGCGACCCCTGCCCGGCGGCGATCTCGCGGAGCAGCACGTAGACCTGCTTCTGGCGGAGAATCTCGAGATGGGCGTCGGGCTCGTCTATCAGCACCACGCTGCGCCGATGGGAATGGAGATAGGCGAAGATCAGCAGCATCTGCTGAAGGCCGCGTCCCGCGAGCGCGACGTCGAGCGACTCTTTCACGTCGTCCTGGCGATAGAACAGGTTGATGCTGCCGCGCGTGGTCTCCTGCGGCCGGCCGAGGCGGACCGCGAACAGCCGCTCCATCAGCGCCGTGATGCGGTCCCAGTCTTCCGGTGCTTCCTTGTCGACGAGCAGGCACAGATTCCGCAACACCTGCGCGGTCTGCCCCTGACCCAGCAGCACGTCGATACGGCCCGGCTGGAGGATCGGCTCCTCGGTCTCCAGACCCGACATCGGGTACAGCAGCTCGACGCCGAGCTTGGCCGCGGCCTCGATCAGCTCCGGTCGGTCGAGCGTCGCCTCGTCCGGCGTGCAGTAGATCAGCTCGTCACCCTGGTTGCGGAAGCGCATGGTGACCGGCTCGACGGTGTTCCCGTGCGACAGGCCGACGGTGATCACGAGGGGGACATCCCGGTTGCCGCGCCGGACGTTCGTGTTGTGCCAGAAATAGCGGGTGCGCTGCACGGGCACCGCGACGATGTTCAGCCGGTTGATCGACGTCGAGGTGCGTTCCTTCGGGGGCGCCTTGCCCTTGCTGTCGTACCAGGTCTTCACCGCCTGCGACCAGAGCGCAATGGCCTGGATGGCGGTTGTCTTGCCGCAGTTGTTGGGGCCGATCAGGACGGCGGGGTGATCCAGCTCGACGCGCTGTCGGTCGCCGAAGCGCTTGAAGTTCTGAATCTCGAGGTAATGCAGCAGCCTCATGCCGCCTCCTCCCGGCGCACCGGTCCTCCGGTGTTATCCCGACTCGCCCGCCAATCGTCGCCTTCGGCTCCGCTCGGCGCCCAACCAACCCTCCAGGAGTCCGCGCCGTTCTACGGCGACTCCTCGCCCGCCCGTCGTCGCCTGCGGCTCCGCCGGGCGCCCAACCAACCCTCCAGGAGTCCGCGCCGTTCTACGGCGCAGACTCCTACCCGACGTTGACGACGGCGCGGGTGCTGCGGTGGCGGTCGACGACCTCGCGGCCGAGGCGCTTGCTCAGGTACACCTTGGACGCTCCCGGGTCGTCGGGATCGGCCTCGAGCTTGATGACGTCGAACTCCAGGTGGTCGAGGGTGCTGCGCATGGCGTAGAAGCGGTTCTTCGTCTTCACGACGACCTCGTCGAAGCCGTTGTCGAGGGCCCACGATTCCTGCTGCTCGGTCAGGGCCCGGAAGAACCCCTGGCCCCGCCAGTCGCGGCGGGTGCCCCCGATCCAACTGTAGAGGACCTTGCGGCCGTCGAAGCGGACGCAGTCGGCGAGCCGGGCCACGAGGTCGGCGAGCTTGGCGTCGGTCTCGCGGCCGCGCAGCTCGTGCGACACCTTGAACGCCACCGGCACCACCGTGCCCGGATCGTCGGGCAGCGCCGCCTCGGCCATGACGATCTGGTGGTCGCGGCTGCCGAGCCTCGCCACGACCTCGGACGAGGTCTTGCGGCGCGGGAACTCGCCGAAGAACTCCTCGATGTACTGAATCTCCAGCGCGCCCTGCTGCAGCCCGTACTGTCTGATGTGATACTCCATCGGCGGCGAATCCGTGATCATACATCCCGCCAGGAATCCGCGGCGTGGAACGGGTGGAACGGCGCGGGCTCCGTTCCCCGAGCTGCCCGTGTCACGGTGTACGTGGGGCATCTGCGGACCCGCATCTACAATGCAACGGAGACTCTCACCACTGGCTCCCGGCGGCCGCCCGACCGATGCCCGAGCTGCCCGATGTCACCGTGTACGTGGAGCAACTGCGGACCCGCATCGTTGGCGAGCCCCTGCGCCGGGTGCGGCTCGGCAGCCCGTTCGTGCTGCGCTCGGTGGACCCGCCCCTCGACGTCGTCGAGTCCCGCCGGGTGCACTCGGTGGCCCGGCTCGGCAAGCGCATCGTCTTCGGCCTCGAAGGGGACCTGTCGCTGATCATCCACCTGATGATCGCGGGCCGGCTGCGCTGGCGGCCGCCCGAGGCGCCCATTCCGAGGCGCCGGGGCCTCGCCGCGTTCGACTTCACGGGCGGCACGGTGCTCTTCACCGAGGAGGGCAGCACGAAGCGCGCGTCCCTGCACGTGGCCGGCGGCGCCGCCGCGCTACGCCGGCACGACCCCGGCGGGCTGGAGGTGCTCGAGGCGGACGACGCGGCGTTCGGGGCGCGGCTGACCCGCGAGAACCACACCGTCAAGCGCGCCCTGACCGACCCGAGGCTGTTCTCGGGCATCGGCAACGCCTACTCCGACGAGATCCTGCACGCGGCCCGGCTCTCGCCCCTGAAGTGGACCCGCCGGCTCACCGACGCGGAGGTCGAGCGGCTCTTCGAGGCGGCCCGCGAGACCCTCGCGGGGTGGACGGAACGGCTGCGGCGCGAGACCGGCGACCGGTTTCCCGAGAAGGTCACGGCGTTCCACGAGGGCATGGCCGTGCACGGCCGCTACGGCCGGCCGTGTCCGGCGTGCGGGGCGCCGGTCCAGCGCATCGTGTACGCCAGCAACGAGGCCAACTACTGCCCGCGGTGCCAGACCGGCGGCCGGCTGCTCGCCGACCGGTCGCTGTCGCGGCTCCTCGGCAGCGACTGGCCCCGCTCGCTCGACGAGCTGGACGAGCTGACGGCGTCCCGGCGCCCGCCGGGCCCGGGCGCCGGGTGATTCGGTTGCGCGGCCAATCGTGCAGGCGGTTGGCAGTCCATTCGGGGGTGCGCGCCGGCTGTGATATGTTTCTCACAATGGACGCGATTTGGATACAGGCTGCCGCCGCCGCCATCGCGGCGACCGCGACCATAGCCGGGGTGTTCTTCGCGGCGCGGCAGGACGCGCGTGCGGCGCGAACCGAGCTGCAGCAGTCGATCGAGCGGTTCATCAGTCCCAAGCTTGACGCCATGGATGCCCACATCAGGCATCTGGACGACAAGTTGGAAGGCGTCTCTCGAGAGGTCGGCCGGCTCGACGAGAGGGTCGGCAGGCTCGACAAGAAGGTCGAAGAGCTCGATGGGAAGGTCGAAGAGATCGGCAGAGACGTCGGGATCCTCGGCAAGGACGTTGCGTTCCTGCGTGGGCGGCAGGAAGAGCGGGACCGGGCGTCGTCCTGAGCCCGCCGCGGTCGTTCGCCCCTCCGGTGCTCCCCCGATCACGCCAGCAGCGGCCGCAGCCAGCGCTCGGCCTCGGGCACGGTCATCCCCCTGCGGCGGGCGTAGTCCTCCACCTGGTCGGCGCCGATGCGCCCCACCGAGAAGTAGTGCGCCTCGGGGTGGGCGAGGTAGAGCCCGCTGACGCTGGCCGCCGGGGTCATCGCCGCGCTCTCGGTCAGCCCCATGCCGATGGCGCCGGGCTCGAGAAGGTCCCACAGCGCGAGCTTGCCGCTGTGGTCGGGGCACGCCGGGTAGCCGAAGGCGGGGCGGATGCCGCGATACCGCTCGCGCAGCAGGTCTTCGTGGGTCAGGCGCTCATTCGCGCCGTAGCCCCACCGGCGCCGGGCCTCGGCGTGCAGGTACTCGGCCGCCGCCTCCGCCAGGCGGTCGGCGAGGGCCTGGACCATGATGGCGTGGTAGTCGTCGTGATCCCGCTCGTACTCGGCCGCGAGAGCATCGGCCCCCACGCCGGCGGTGACCGCGAACGCCCCGATGTGGTCGAGCCGACCGCTGCCGCGCGGGGCCACGAAGTCGGCGAGCGAGCGGTGGGCCCGGCCCTCGGGCTGCGGCTCCTGCTGGCGCAGCATCGGCAGGCGCAGCCGCTCGGCCCCATCGCCAGCGGTCGCGTCCGGCTCGAACAGGACGATGTCGTCGCCGTCGCTCACCGCCGGCCAGAACCCGTACACCGCGCGGACGGTCAGGCGCCCCTCGTCGACGATGCGCTCGAGCAGCGCGGTGCCGTCCGCGTGCAGCGCGCGCGCCTGCTCCCCCCAGGCGGGGTGGTCGAGCACGGCGGGGAAGCGCCCCTTGATCTCCCACGCCGCGAAGAAGAACGTCCAGTCGATGAACGGCGTCACCTCGGCGAGGGGGATCGGGTCGAGCCGCCGCGCCCCGAGGAACGCCGGCGCCGGCAGGTCGGCCGCCGTCCAGTCGTCGCGGAACCGGTCCGCCCGCGCCTCGGCGTAGGGCCGCAGCGGCCGGTCCCGCCGCGCCGCGTACTGCTCCCGCAGGGTGGCCTGGTCGGCCCGGTTGGCGCGGTCGAGCTCGTCCCGCCGCGCCGGGCTGAGCAGTCCCGACACCACGTCGATGACCCGCGAGGCGTCGGCCACGTGCATCGTGCTCCGGTCGTAGGCGGGGGCAATCTTCACCGCGGTGTGCTGGCGGCTCGTCGTCGCGCCGCCGATCAGGAGCGGCCGCTCCAGCCCGCGCTGCTGCATCTCCTTCGCCACGAACACCATCTCGTCGAGCGAGGGCGTGATGAGTCCGCTCAGGCCCACGATGTCGGCGTCCTCGTCGGCCGCGGTCTGCAGGATGGTGTCGCAGTGCACCATGACCCCGAGGTCGACGACCTCGTAGCCGTTGCACCGCAGCACGACGGCCACGATGTTCTTGCCGATGTCGTGCACGTCGCCCTTGACGGTGGCCAGCACCACCTTGCCCTTCGCCGCCGCGGCGCCGGTCGCCAGCCGCTCCTTCTCCATGAACGGCTCGAGGTACGCCACCGCCTTCTTCATGACCCGCGCGCTCTTGACCACCTGCGGCAGGAACATCTTGCCGGCGCCGAAGAGGTCGCCGACCACCTTCATGCCGTCCATCAGCGGCCCCTCGATGACGTCGAGGGGCCGGGCCAGCGCCTGCCGCGCCTCCTCCACGTCGGCCTCGACGTGGTCGGCGATGCCGTGCACGAGGGCGTGCGAGAGCCGCTCGCTCACCGTGCCCTGCCGCCAGGCGAGGTCCTCGGTGCGGGTCGTCCCGCTGCCCTTGACGGTCTCCGCGAAGCGCACCATGCGCTCGGTGGCGTCGGGGCGGCGGTTGAAGATGATGTCCTCGACGTGGGCGAGCAGCTTGGGCTCGATGTCCTCGTAGACCACGAGCTGACCGGCGTTGACGATGCCCATGTCCATGCCCGCGGCGATGGCGTGGTACAGGAACGCCGCGTGCATCGCCTCGCGCACCGGGTCGTTGCCGCGGAACGAGAACGAGAGGTTGCTGACGCCGCCGCTGACGAGGGCGCCGGGGCACGTCTTCTTGATGGTCCGCGTCGCCTCGATGAAGTCGACGGCGTAGTCGTCGTGCTCCTCCAGACCGGTCGCCACCGCGAGGATGTTGGGATCGAAGATGATGTCGCCGGGGTCGAACCCCGCCCGCTCGGTGAGCAGTCGGTACGCCCGCCGGCAGATCTCGACCTTGCGCTCGGCGGTGGCGGCCTGCCCGGTCTCGTCGAACGCCATCACCACCGCCGCCGCGCCGTAGCGCTGCAGGGTCCGGGCCTTGTCGAGGAAGTCGTCCTCGCCCTCCTTGAGGCTGATCGAGTTGACGATGGGCTTTCCCTGCACGCACTTCAGCCCCGCCTCGATGACCGACCACTTCGAGCTGTCGATCATCACCGGCACCCGGGCGATCTCGGGCTCGGTGGCGACGAGGTTGAGGAAGCGGGTCATCGTCTCCTCGGAGTCGAGCAGCGCCTCGTCCATGTTGACGTCGATGATGTTGGCCCCGCCCCGCACCTGGTCGAGGGCGACGTCGGCGGCGGCGGCGAGGTCGCCCGACTTGACGAGGCGGGCGAACCGGGCCGACCCGGTGACGTTGGTGCGCTCGCCCACCATCAGGAACGTGCCGTCGTTCCGGACGGTCAGGGTCTCGAGCCCGCTGAACCGGCTCGCCCCGTTCCCGCCGGCGGGGATCGCGCGGGGCGGCGACCCGTCGACGGCCGCCGCCGTGCCGACGACCCGTTTGCCGGTGAGGTCGGCGGGGACCGCGCGGGGCGGCGACCCGTCGACGGCCGCCGCCGTGCCGACGACCCGTTTGCCGGTGAAGCCGGCGGGGGCCGCGCGGGGCGGCGTTCCGTCGACGGCGCGGGCGATGGCCGCGATGTGCTCCGGGGTGGTGCCGCAGCAGCCGCCGAGGAGGTTCACGAACCCGCTCTCCGCGAACTCGCCCAGCAGCCTCGCCGTCTCGTCCGGCGTCTCGTCGTACTCGCCGAAGGCGTTGGGCAGACCGGCGTTCGGATAGCAGCTCACCCGGCACTCGGCGATGGCGGCCAACTCCGCCAGGTACGGCCGCATGTCGCGGGCCCCGAGGGCGCAGTTGATGCCCACGCTCAGCGGCCTCGCGTGGCGGATGGAGACGTAGAAGGCGTCGATGGTCTGCCCCGAGAGGGTGCGCCCGCTGCGGTCGGTGACGGTGACCGAGATCATCAGGGGCACCGCCGCCCCCCGCGCGTCGAACACGTCCTGGACGGCGACGAGGGCCGCCTTCGCGTTCAGGGTGTCGAATATCGTCTCGACGAGCAGCAGGTCGCAACCGCCGTCGAGGAGGCCGCGCGCCTGCTCGGCGTAGGCGTCGCGCATGGCGTCGAAGGTGCTGGCCCGCAGGCCGGGGTCGTTGACGTCGGGCGAGATCGAGAGGGTGCGGTTCGTCGGCCCGATGGCTCCCGCCACGAAGCGGGGCCGGTCCGGGGTCCGCCGGGTCCAGTCGTCGGCCGCCGCCTTCGCGAGACGCGCCGCCTCGACGTTCAGCTCCCGGGCCAGCCCCTCGAGCCCGTAATCGGACTGGGCGATGGCGGTGCTGCTGAACGTGTTCGTCTCGACGATGTCGCTGCCCGCCTCGAAATACGCGTGGTGGATGCCGCCGATGACGTCGGGCCGGGTCAGCACCAGCAGGTCGTTGTTGCCCTTCAGGTCCTGTCCGTGCCCGGCGAACCGCTCGCCGCGGAAGGCCGCCTCGTCGAGCCCGTGGCGCTGGATCATGGTGCCCATCGCCCCGTCCAGGATGAGGATGCGCTCGTCGAGCAGGGCCTCGAGCCGGGCGCGGACGCCGCCGCCCGCCGGCCCTGTCGCCGACCCGTCCATCGCTCTGTCTCTCGTCGTCCCGTCGCTCATCGTCGTCTCTTCATCACTCGATTCTTGCGGTCATCGCTGCGCCGTTCCGCCCATGACGATCCATCTTGACACGTCGGCGACGGTGGCGCGCTGCCGAGCGGGCCGGGCGGAGGACTGTTTCCCGCGGCAGGCTCCCCGGCGACGGTTTCCGCGCACGCGGCCGCCTGGCCGCGGTTTGTGCGATTTCGAGATAGGTTGTAAGCTCGCTTCATGGCTGCAAGGATCTCGCTGGCGTCGACTCTCGCGGTCCTCCTCGGCGCGGCGCCGGTTGCCGCCCAGCAGGACGACCTGCCCGTCTTCCGCGCCGGCACCGAGCTGGTCGACCTCTACGTCACCGCGACCGACCGCAACGGGCGCCTCGTGCCCGATCTGCTCCAGGACGACTTCCTGGTCATCGACGAGGGCGAGGAGCAGGACATCGTCCTCTTCGAGAACGAGGTGCGGCCGATCACCGTCGTCGTCATGCTCGACACGAGCGCCAGCATGACCCCGAGCCTCGACCTGCTGATGGCCGGGGCCGAGCAGTTCATCATCCGGATGCTGCCCGACGACCGGGCCAAGGTCGGGGCGTTCAACGACAAGATCCAGATCCTGCCGGAGTCGGACTTCATCGGCGACCGCGACGCGCTGATCCGCGAGCTCGACCGGCTGCAGTTCGGCAACCCGACCCGCCTCTACGACGCGGTCGCGGCGAGCATCCGGGAGCTCGCCGGCATCGAGGGCCGCAAGGTCGTGCTGGTCTTCACCGACGGCGAGGACACCCAGAACGACATCGGCTGGCGCGAGGTGCTCGAGATGGCCCAGCTCGAAGAGGTGATGATCTACACCATCGGCCTCGAGAGCGACTACTTCAACGGCGTGCGGCGCGTGCGCAGCCGGCCCGACCGCCGTCTCCGGACGTTCGCGGAGGAGACCGGCGGCGGGTACTTCGAGCTGGAGGACACCGACGACCTCGGGCCGACGTTCACGCGGGTCGCCCAGGAGCTGCACAGCCAGTACGTCCTGGGGTTCGTGCCGCCGACCCGCGATGGGCGCGTTCACGAGATCGACGTGCGGGTCAAGCGCCGCGGCACCGCCGTCCGCGCCCGGAGGAGCTACATCGCACCGGGCGACTGACCGCGCCGGTCCGCGCGGCTTCCGGCAAGCGGCCTCGATACGTCCCCGTCCCGCAACGTCCGCATGTACACACCACGCGTCGAGTCGGCCATCACCACGATGCTCGAGGCGCACCGCCTCGGGCTCCGCAAGGCGGGACGCGGGTTCGAGGCGACCCACGTGCTCTCGGTCGCCCTCATCGTGCAGGACTTCGGGTTCGACGAGGACACCGTCATCGCCGCCATCCTGCACGACACCCTCGAGGACACGGCCCTCGAGCCGGGCGTCATCCGCCGCCGCTTCGGCGATCACGTGCTGGCGGTCGTCGAGGACGTCACCGAGCCGCCCCGGACCCGGCCGTGGCGGGCCCGCAAGGAGGCGTACATCGAGCGCCTGCGGGCGAGCCCGCGCGACGCCGCCCGCGCCGTGGCCTCGGCCGACAAGATCCACAACCTGGCGAGCCTGGCCGCCGGGGTCGAGACCCGCGGCCCCTCGTTCCTCGACGCCTTCACCACCGGCATCGACGAGATGGTCTGGTACCAGAAGTCCGTGCACCGGATGCTCGCCGACACGTGGTCGCACCGGATTCTGAACGAGCACCGCCGGCGGCTGAAGCGCTTTCTCTCCGTCGCCCGCGCGCTGACGCGGTAGCCCGGGGCCGGGAGTCCGCGCCGTGACCGGCGCAGACAGCCGGCTGCGTTGTTCGTCGGTTGCATATGCCCGATATGCGCCCTCCTCACGCCTTGTCAGGCGGGCGCCTCGGCCCTTTGCCGGCGCCCTCCGGGCGCGGTGCAACGCGGGGCTTTCACCACGGGCTGCTAGAGCAGGAACCCGTGGCGGAGGGGATCGGCGTCGTCGATCAGGAAGGTGTGCTCGCCGGTGATCCAGGCCGAGCCCTCGATCTCCGGGACGATGGCCTCGAAGTCGCCGACGGCGGTGCGGCGCAGCAGTCGCCCGTGGAACACGGTGCCGGCGAGGCTCTCGTGCGCGAACGGACGTTCCTCGTCGAGGAGGCCCATCGCGTCGAGCACCGCCATGACCGCCGCGGTGCCCGTCCCGCAGGGGGAGCGGTCGACCTGCCGGTCGGCGAAGACGGTGACGTTCCGCAGGTCGGCCCCGCCCGCCTCCGCCATCCCCGTGAAGATCGTCCCGTAGATGCCCTCGAGACCGGGGCTCAGGGGGTGGGCGACCCGCAGCACGCGCTCGACCCCCCGCGCGATGTCCATGCCGGTCCGGCGCAGCGCCGCGAGCGAATCGCGCCGCAGGGGAACCCCGACCGCCTCGCTGTCGACGATGGCGTAGAAGGCGCCGCCGAAGGCCACGTCCACCGGGACCGTCCGGTCGTTCGCCGCGACCGGCAGCCCGGCCCGGTAGACGAACGACGGCACGTTCTCGAACGCGACCGCGGACACGCGGGACGGCGCCGGATCCTCGCGGGTCGGGGCGGCCCGGACCGCGCGGGCGTGCACGAGGCCGGCCGGCGACTCCAGGACGATGACCGGCGGCGTGTCGGGCACGCTGATGAGCCCGCGCTCGAGGGCCATGGTGCAGACGGCGACCACCCCGTGGCCGCACATCGTGCTGTACCCCTCGTTGTGCATGAACAGCACCCCGGCGTGGGCCGCCTCGCTGCACGGCTCGGTCAGGACCGCGCCGTACATGTCGGCGTGCCCGCGGGGCTCGTGCATCAGCGCGGTGCGGAGCCAGTCGCAGTGCTCGCGGACCCACGCCCGCTTGTCGAGCATCGACGCGCCGGCCGGGGCCGGGAACCCGTCGGTCACCAGGCGCAGGGGCTCTCCGGCGGCATGGGCGTCGATGGTGCGGATCCGGTGGATCGCCATGCCGCGCAGCCGGAATCAGGCGGCGAGGGTTCAGGTCGAGCTGAGGATTGGTAGCGGTACGGGGATTCGAACCCCGGTCCCGTGGCTGAGAACCACGTATCCTAACCCCTAGACGATACCGCCACACACACTGGGGGCCGCCTCGAACGAGGCTCTCCAATATCCTACCAACGCGAATCGCGGCGGGTCAAACGCCTCCGGGCCGGAACGCCGTCGGCCTCGGGACCCGGCGTGCCCGCGGGGAGGCGCCGCTAGCCCGCCAATCGTCGCCTTCGGCTCCGCTTGGCGCCCAACCAACCCTGCCAGGAGTCTGCACCGCTCTGCGGCGCAGACTCCTGGGCCGCCTCGAGCCGTTCGGCTGCATGTTTCTGCGCGGAACTGCACACTTCTGCCCTATAATGCGGTCGTGATGCGTCTGGCCGCCGCGCTCGTGCTCCTCGGCGCCGCCGCCCTCGGCGCCGGCCTCTACGTGGGGGCCGGCCGCGGCCCCGGGCCGGCCATCGAGATTCACGAGCCCGTCCGCTTCATCGGCCGGCAGGTCGAGTTCGCGGCGACCATCGACCCCGGCGACGCCGAGCTCACCGCGGTCACCGCGGCCATCGAGCAGGGCGGGGTCACGGTGCCGATCTTCTCCCTGTCGGCGCCCGACGACGCCCGGATCACGCAGGAGACGGACACCCGCATCCGCATCAGCCGCAGCCTGACGCGGGACGCGTACCGCGAGCTCGCGGAGGGGCCGGCGTCGCTCTCCGTCGAGGCGACCCACGCGCGCCTGTTCGGGCTGCGGGAGCGAAGCGCCGCCGCCCGCCGCGACGTCGAGGCGCGCTTCACCCCGCCCCGGCTGTCCATCGCGTCCACGTTCCACTTCGTGTACCACGGCGGGGCCGAGCTGGCCGTCTATCGCGTCAATCCGCCCGACGCGGAGTCCGGGGTCCGGGTCGGGGACCGTTCCTATCGCGGCTATCCCGCGTCGGCGGCGGGGGTGGACAGCCCCGACGAGACCCTGCGGGTCGCGTTCTTCGCGCTGCTTCACGATCAGGAGCTCGATGCGCGGATCCGCCTGTACGCCCGGGACGGGGCCGGTAACGAGACCGAGGCGGACTTCGACCATCGCGTCTTCCCGCGCCGGTTCCGGCGCTCGCGCCTCACCGTCGGCGACCGTTTCCTGGCGCGGGTGGTGCCCGACCTCGTGGCCCGGAGCGAGGCGTTCGCCTCCATCCCCCTCCCGCCCGACGCCGGGCTCCTCGAGCAGTACCTGGCCATCAACGGCCCGCTCCGGCACCTCAACGCCGAGCGCATCCGGGAGCTCGCGGCGGACACCGCCGACGAGCGGCTCTGGTCGGAGCCGTTCCGGCAGTTGGCCAACTCGCAGGTCGAGTCGGGCTTCGGCGACCACCGCACCTACCTGTACGAGGGGCGCGAGGTGGACCAGCAGGTGCACCTCGGGTTCGACCTGTCGGTGACCGCCAACGTGCCGATCGTCGCCGCCAACGCCGGCCGCGTGATCTGGGCCGACTATCTGGGCATCTACGGCAACTGCGTCATCGTCGACCACGGCCTGGGGGTGCAGTCGCTCTACGCGCACCTGTCGTCGATCGGCGTCGGCGTCGGCGACGCGGTGGCCCTCGGCGACGAGATCGGACGGAGCGGGATGACGGGGCTCGCCGGCGGCGACCACCTCCACTTCACGATACTCCTGCACGGCGAGCCCGTCACCCCGGTCGAGTGGTGGGACCCGCACTGGATCGAGGACCGGGTGGAGCGCAAGCTGCGGGACGCGTCCTGACCCCGGCGCCTGCGGTTCGACGCGGTTCCGCGGCCGGCCGGACGCGCCGCCGCCGGTTTACGCCGCCCGGTCGCCTGTGATACAAAATAGGCGCTTCGGAGGCGCCCGGAGTGCGGGTGCCGGGCGCCTCGGCATGGAGCAATCTTCCCGTTGTTCCCGGATCGGGCGCATGCAGATGCAGCCCGCTTCAATCCGCAAATCACACGAGGGGTTCGCAGGAGTCAGAGCAATGCAGCAGCGAAAACTGTGGTCGATTCTGTCCATTCTCGCCGTCGCCGCGGCGGCGGCATGCGGGGGCGGTGGCGGCGAGGAGGCACCGGCGGCGGTCGCGGAGCCGGCGGCGCCGGCCTTCGATCCGTCGACCGCGGGCAACGTCTCCGGCATGGTGATGGTGGACGGCGAGCTCCCGGCGGCGGAAGAGCTCATGATGAACTCGGACCCGAACTGCGTGATGGCCGCGACCAACACGATGTCGAGCACCTACGTCGGCAGCGACGGCCATCTCGGCAACGTCTTCGTGTACGTGAGGGAGGGCCTCGGCGACATGACCTTCCCGACGCCGAGCGAGGTCGTGAGCCTGAACCAGGAGGGGTGCCGCTACATTCCCCACGTTCTGGGCATCCAGGTCGGCCAGACCCTCAACATCCTCAACAGCGACGCCACGCTGCACAACATCCACGCCATCCCCGCGGCGAACCAGGAGTTCAACATGGGGCAGCCGATTCAGGGCATGCAGTTCGACCGGACGTTCGACAACGTCGAGGTGATGGTGCCGTTCCGGTGCGACGTCCACGGCTGGATGAACGCGTACGTCGGGGTGCTCGACCATCCGTACTTCGCGGTCACCGGCGAGGACGGCATGTTCGACATCAGCTCGCTGCCCCCCGGCGACTACGTCATCGAGGCGTGGCACGAGGCGCTCGGCACCCAGACCCAGAACGTGACCGTCACCACCGGCGGGACCGCCGAGGTGTCGTTCACCTTCTCCGTGTCGTAGGAATCCGCGCCGTTCCACGGTGCAGACTCCCAGGTGGGTTCGGATTCCCTTCTCATCGGCCGGCCGGACGCCGCCCCCCGGCGGGCGTCCGGCCGGCTTCCGCGGGCAAATCCCTCCCATCCGTCCGAGGGGCCGCGCGGCGGCCACGACGAGAGCGACCGCATGATGCGCGGGAGGCCGGCGGCGAGCACGGGCGCCGCCCTGGCATCGGCCAGTCGGTTCGCCGACTTCGTCGCCCTCACCAAGCCGCGGCTGAACTCGCTGGTCGTGGCGACGACCGGGGTCGGCTTTCTCGCGGCCCGCACCGGCGTGGATCTGTCGGTGCTCGCCCACACCACGATCGGCGCCGCCCTCGTGGCGGGCGGGTCCGCCGCGCTCAACCAGATCGCCGAGCGCGATCTGGACGAGCGGATGCCGCGCACCCGGGACCGTCCGCTGGCGGCGGGGCGGCTGCAGCCCGCGGAGGCGGCGGGGTTCGCGCTGTTGCTGGCGCTGGCCGGCCTCGTGCAGATCGCGGCCGGCGCCAACGTCCTCGCCGCCGCCCTCGCGTTGGCCACCCTGGTCAGCTATGCGGCGGTGTACACGCCGCTGAAGCGCAAGACCCACTGGGCCGTCCTGGTGGGAGCGGTTCCCGGCGCCCTCCCGGTCGTCATCGGCTGGGCGGCGGCGCAACCGGTGTCGGCCGGGGCGTGGTCGCTGTTCGCCCTGCTCTTCGTCTGGCAGCTCCCGCACTTCCTCGCGCTGGCCTGGCTGTACCGCGACGACTTCGGGAGGGCCGGCCTGCCGCTGCTCGCGGTCATCGACGCCACCGGGCGCCGCACGGCGCGGCACCTGATCGCCTACAGCGTGCTGCTGCTGCCGGTCAGCCTCGCCCCCGCCTGGCTGGGCGTCGCGGGAGCCGGCTACGCGGCCGGGGCGGGCCTGCTCGGGGCCGGCCTGCTCGCCCTCGCGTGCCGGTTCGCGGCCCGCCCGACGACCGAGGCGGCGCGGCTGGTGTTCCGGGCCACGCTGGTCTATCTGCCGCTGGTCTGGGTGCTGCTGCTTGCCGATCCGGCCTGAGCGGCGTCGCCGTCTCGAGGCGCTGCGAGCCCAAGCCCATGTTCGAGGTCACCCAGCTTCCCGCCGTCAACGCCACCCTGAACAGCATCGCGGCCGTGCTGCTCGCGGCCGGCTACGCATGCATCCGGCGCGGCCGCATCGACCTCCACCGGCGCTGCATGGTGGCCGCGTTCGCGACCTCGGCGCTGTTCCTGGTCTCGTACCTCGTCTATCACGCGCAGGCCGGCTCGCGTCCGTTCACCGGTGAGGGGGCGGTCCGCGCGGCGTACTTCACCATCCTCGTCTCCCACATCGTCCTCGCCGCCGCCATCCTGCCCCTGGCCATCGTCACCCTGCGCCGGGGTCTGCGCCGCGACGACGCCCGCCACGCCGCCCTCGCCCGGTGGACCCTGCCCATCTGGCTCTACGTCTCGGTGACCGGCGTCGCGGTGTACTGGATGCTCTACCAGCTCTACCCGGCCTGACACGTTGTGGTCCGGTTCCCCTTCGAGCCCGTGGTGAGACCCCGCGTTGCATCGAGACGGGCCAGGCGCCCGCCCGGCAAGGCGTGACGAGGGGCATATCGGGCATACGCAACCGGGCGTCTGCGCCGGTCACGACCGCAGACGGCACGCATGGTTGGGCGGCAATCGGCGCCGGAGGCGACGCTTGCCGGGCTCAGGCGGGGTGCATCGCCCGTCCAATGCAGGGGGGATTCTCGCCCCGGCTCCTGGCGCCAACCTACAGGCGGACGGCCTGATAGAGGTAGAGCAATCCGACCGCGACCGCGTACAGGGTCGCGCTGTAGGGGAGATTGCCGCGGGCCAGCCGCCAGTTGCCGACCCCGTACCGGCTGGAGAGAATCACGTTGACGCCGGACATCGGGTTCACGGCGCACCCCAGGCCCCAGCCCATCGCCAGCGTCACGGCGAGGAACGTCGGGTCGAGGTCGATCCGCTCCACGAGCGGGGCCACGACGCCGACGATCACGACGGGATGGATGCAGACGGCCGACGTCACGATGCACACGAGCACCAGCAGGCTCGCGTGGAAGGCGTCCAGACGGTCGAAGAACATCCAGCCCCCGGCCGCCGCCGAGGCCGATACGAGGCCGGCCGCCATGACCCCCGCGCTGAGGAACAGGGCGAGCTCGCCGCCCATCTGCGGCGCCCGCCTGCCGACGTAGTCGCCCGCCGCGGCGCGCAGCTCGCGCACGCCGCCGCGCCGGAGCAGCGCGACCGCCACCACGGCCGGCGTCAGCAGGGTGATCAGCGACAGCACCGAGTAGCCGGATGTCACCGCGGCGGTCGTGAGAATCGCGGCCGCGAGGGCCAGGGGCACCCGCAGGTCCTCGGGATGGACGGGGTACCCGCGGAAGTTCTCGACATCTTCGCAGCGGCCGCTGCGGGCGTACCAGGACAACAGCAGGAACGCGGCCAACGCCAGCGGAATGCCGAACGCCATCAGCACCAGGGGGCTCGAGCCGGGGGTGTAGGCCAGGGCCAGCGCGACGCCGCCGATGAACGGCGAGTGGAAGGCGACGGCGCTGAACGACCGGCTGAGCAGTTGCGCCTGGTCCGGCTCGAGGGGACGGACCCGCGCCAGCCGGTCGGCCATGATGACCACGGCCGAGACGTTGATGATGGCGCCGAAGGCGTGCACGCCGAGCATGCTGCGCAGGTAGGCGCCCACGCCCTGCGGCAGCTCCGGCTCGTCGGCGCGGGGCGGCGGGTTCAGCAGGCGCAGGGCCGTGACCGCGGCCAGCATCGACAGGATCGGCTGGTTCTGCGCCAGCACGCTCTCGAGGTCGAGCGGCGCTCCGCGGCCCGCGGCCCAGAGCAGCGCCGCCGCCCCGGTCGCGATGAACGCCAGCGCCTGCACGTGCTGCTGCCGGCCGAGCCCCGGCCAGAGCAGGGCGAGGGCCGCCCACGCGGCCACGGCGGCGGCCGCCGCCGGCACCTCGCTCCGGAGGGTGGCGGCGATGGCGAGCAGCAGCATTCCGGCGATGGCCGCGCCCGCCGCGCGGCGCCGCCGGTCGCCGGTACGCCCGGGCGCCGTCTCGTCAGGACGCCTCGGCGCGGCGGTGGGGACCGCTCTCACCGATACGCTATCGGCGGCGCGCGGCATCGGCGGGCGGCTCGCCGGCGGGCGGTGCCTCGAAGAGGGTCGCGGGACCGGAAGCAGGGCGGTCGGGTCCGTGCGGTGTCGGGGGTGCGCCGGCATCGGGGCGCCACGAGCACCGGGGCCGTGTCCGGGCATCGAACGTCACGGGGAGGCGGGCCACGCACCCCGGTGCGAGGGCTGCGAGCGCGAGCCGGGCCGCTAGACGCACGAGTCGGTTTCTCCGATGTCCGTGAGGCTCATTCGTAGAGCAGGTAGGGCGCTGCCAGGCGCCGCCACGCGGCGGCGCCGTCGTCCCAGGCGGCGGCGATCCGCCAGGTGGGGTCGCCGGCGCGGAGGCGGTCCAGCATGGCTCGCGACCCGAAGAGCCGCGCCACCGCGTCGAGGTCGAACGCATCGCCGTGCCGCCGGTGGAGGGCCGCCGCCACCTCGAGGCCGAGGCGCATGGGCCGCAGGGCGTCGCGGTCGGTGACGATGAGGAACACGCCGTGGCAGAGCTCGCCGGCGAACCGGCTGCTGTCGGGGGTGAACGAGACCGGGTAGGCGCGGAGGCCGGGCAGGTCGGCGCGGTTCAGCTCGCGGGCGAGGGCGGGACCGTCGATCCACGGGGCGCCGATCTGCTCGAACGGGGTGTCGGTGCCGCGTCCGACCGAGAGGTTGGCGCCCTCGATGGCGCCGATGCCGGGATAGAGCGCCGCCTGGTGGAGGTTGCGCAGGTTCGGCGACGGGTCGATCCACGTCAGCCCGGTCTCGTCGAACCAGTGGGCGCGCGTCCAGCCCCGCATGGGCACGACCTCCAGGTCCGCCCCGATCTCCCGCTCGCCGTTGAACAGCCGCGCCAGCTCGCCCAGGGTCAGCCCGTGCCGCACCGGCGCCGGGAAGTAGCCGGTGAAGCCGAGCGACTCCGCGTCGAGACGCGGGCCCTCGACGGCGGCGCCGCCGATGGGGTTGGGCCGGTCGAGCACGACCACCCGCAGGCCATGCCGCGCCGCCGCCTCGAGCACGTAGGCCATGGTGGTCGCATAGGTGTAGAACCTGGCGCCGGCGTCCTGCAGATCGACCACGACAGTGTCGAGGCCCCGCAGCATCGCTTCCGTCGGGCGGCGTCTCTCGCCGTACAGGGAGTGGACGGGGAGCCCGGTGCGGACGTCCCGGCCCGACGGGACGGGCCCGTCCAGCTCGCCCCGGATGCCGTGCTCGGGGCTGAACAGCGCCGCCAGCTCGACGCCGGGCGCTTCCGCGAGGAGGTCGATGGTCGACGCGCCGTCCCTCGCGCGGCCGGTCCGGTTCGTGAGCAGGCCGACCCGTTGCCCGGACAACCGCCGGAAGCCTTCCTCCCGCAGCACGTCGACCCCCGTCCACACCGGGCCGGGGGGCGGCGCCGGCGCGTCGCGCAGGGCCGAGGCGACCACCGTCGCGACCCGGCCCCGTAGCGCCGTCACGTTGCCCCCGCCCGAGGGGTGGACGCGGCTCGACAGGAAGACGACGAAGGTCTCCGACGCCGGGTCGATCCAGAGCGACGTGCCGGTGAAGCCGGTGTGGCCGTAGGAGCCGACGGGGAACAGGTCGCCGCGGTTCGACGAGTACCGCGAGTCGATGTCCCACCCCAGCCCGCGCCGGTCCGCGAGGTGCGGCGGGGTGGAGACGCGGGTCATGCGGGCCACCGTCAGCGGGGCGAGCACGCGGACGCCGTCGCGGGCGCCGCCGCCGAGCAGCATCGCGCAGAACCGCGCGAGGTCGCGGGCGGTGGCGAACAGCCCGGCGTGGCCCGCCACGCCGCCCATCCGCCGCGCCGTCGGGTCGTGCACGCGCCCGCGCAGCATGGTCGCGCCGGGGCCGCCGCACGGCCACGCGAGGGGCGCGCACGCCTCGGTCGGCGCGATTCGGGGGACGAGCTCGGCCGGCGGGTCGAAGCCGGTGTCGGCCATGCCCAGGGGCGCGAAGATCCGCTCCCGGGCGAACCGGTCCAGGGGCAGGCCGCCGACCCGGCGGACGATCTCGCCGAGGAGCATGAAGTTCAGGTCGCTGTAGATGAACCGCTCGCCGGGCGCCGCCGTCGGCGGCAGGGCGATGGTGCGGGCAATCGCGGTCGCGGTCCCCTCGAAGGCCTCCTCCAGCGGCAGGTCGGGGGCCAGGCCCGAGGTGTGGGTCAGGAGCTGGGCGATGGTGACCGCCTCGCGCCCCCGGGTGCCGAACCCCGGCACGTGGTCGGCGACGCGGTCGCGCAGCCGCAGGCGTCCCTCCTCGACGAGCATCATGACGCTGGTGGTGGTGGCGACGACCTTGGTCAGGGACGCGAGGTCGAACACCGTGTCGACGGTCATCGGCTCGGGCGTTTCCGCCGCGAGCGACCGTGCCCCGAAGGCCCGCTCGTACACGACCTCGCCCTCGTGCCCCACGAGGACCACCGCGCCGGGGAGGCGTCCGTCGCGGATGGCCTGCTCGATCAAGGCGTCGATGAGCGAGAGGCGCGCCGGGTCGACGGCGGCCGAGACCGTCGAAGCGCAGCAGACGACGAGCCAGAGGCACGCCGCCGCGAACGGGCGGACGCGCCCGCGATCCATGGGCGAGAGGAGGGAATTGCCGGACACGAATTTGGATTATACTGAGTGGCCGACCCTGAATCTCATGCCGGGAGTCTGTCATGACCGTTGATCGACGGCTGTATTCGTTGCGCTCGGTGTTCGCCGTCCTCCTGCTGGGCGGCATGGCTTCGACCGCGGCGGCGCAGGGAGGCGTGCGCGGCGTGATTCGGGACAGCGGCGGGGAGGGGATACCCGGCGCCCGCATCATCGCCGAGAGCCTGGAGACCTCGCAGACCCGGACGACGACGACCAACAACTCCGGCCGCTTCGCCTTCATCGGCCTCGCGGGCGGCGACTGGCTCTTCGTGGCCCAGGCCGACGGCTTCCGGGAGGA
Organism: Vicinamibacterales bacterium; assembly: GCA_965204675.1. GTDB lineage: Bacteria > Acidobacteriota > Vicinamibacteria > Vicinamibacterales > UBA8438 > JAJEEA01. The sequence goes on along the minus strand of OZ242003.1, from coordinate 72,322 downwards.
GCAGGGCTACTCGGTGGTGCGGCGTTCCGGCGAGCCGGCGCGGGTGGAGTTCAACCTGGAGCCCGATCCGTTCAACCCGGTCGCGCCCGAGGTCGGCGTCCTCGCCGGGGTGAAGTCCGTCGACATTCTCGCGCGCCTCCGGGGGGCGGACCGCCTCTTCGACGGGGGCGACTACGACGGCGCCATCGAAGCCTATCAGGATCTCCTGGAGCTGGCGCCGGCCATGACCAGCGTGAACCTGTCGATCGGCCACGCCTGGCGGGCGAAGCGGGAGCCGGAGCGGGCGCGGGCCGCCTACCGCAGCGCGCTGGCCGCGGATCCCGCGAATCGGGAAGCGTTGGCCGCCATCGACGCGCTCGACGGCGGGCAATAGGAGCTTGCGCCGTCGGGGAACGCGCGACCCGGCGGCTTCGTCAGGAGTCTGCGCCGTCGGGGAACGCGCGACCCGGCGGCTTCGTGCCGTGGATGGTACCGGCCGGGAGCGGGGGCTCCACGCCGGAGTCAGGAGTTTCAGATGCGCAAGATGATCTTCTCGTCGCTGGCCGTCATCGTGGGCATGGCCCTGCTCGTTCCCAGCGCGTTCGCCCAGGGCGGCATTCTGTTCGGCCGGGTCACCGACGTCGAGACCGGCGAACCCGTCGCCGGCGCCGTCGTCCGCCTCGACGGCCACAGCCCGTTGGGCAACGCCGAGCCCGACGATCCGCGCGACGAGACGACGAGCGAGAGCGGCGAGTACACGCTGCTCGGCCTCCCCAGCGGGACCTGGAACATCACCGTCGAGGCCGAGGGCTACCAGGCCGCGCCCGGCACCGTGACCGTCCGGTTCGGCCGCAACGCGCCGGTGAACATCGAGCTGGAGGCCATCCCCCATCCGCTGATGGCCGAGATGGGTCCGGAGGTGACCGAGGGCATGAGCCGGGCGGAGCGGAACGCGTTCCTCGACGGCATCCAGGTCGAGCTGGACGCGCTCGACGAGGCGCGTGACCGCGGGGACTGGGAGACCGCCCTCAGCGGCGCCCAGTCGTTGCAGCAGCGGTTCCCGACGATATCGGGCCTGTACCTGGACGTCGGCACGGCCCAGGCGCAGCTCGGGCGTTACGAAGAGGCCATCGAGTCGTACGAGGCGGCGGCGGCCGCGGCCCCGCAGATGCGTTCGCAGATCGACACCCAGATCGCCCGACTGCGGGCGCAGATGGGTGATCCCGACGCCGTCCAGGCCCTGATCAACAGCGGGGACGCCGCCCGCGAGGACTTCTACAACCAGGGCACGGCCGCGTTCGGACGCGGCGACATAGAGCAGGCCGCGGAGTGGTTCGAGAGGGCGGTGGCAGCCGATCCGAATTGGGTGCTGCCGGTGTACCAGTTGGGACTGGTGGCTCTCAACCAGGGCGACATCGAAGGCGCCAAGGTCCATTTCGCGCGGGCGGCCGAGCTGGATCCGACCTCGCAGGAAGGGGCGCAGGCGCAGGCCATTCTCAGCACGCTGCCGTAGCGGTCCGCCGGGAACCCGGCGCTGCAACGAGCGCAGCCGGGCCTCCAGACATGAGCTTCCAGGGGTCTGCGCCGAGGAAGGCGCGGACCCCGCTCGTCCCGCTCCTTGCCCGACTGTCGTCCACGGCCCCGCCGGGCATCGCGGCCGGCAGCGTTCTCTTCCGCTCGCCTCCTCCGTCGGTGGTCACGCCCGTGCGGGATTCCGAACGGCCGGACCGGTCCGAGGTCTCGCGGCGGCGCTCCGGGGCGGGGGGCGGTCGGCTCGGGGCCGGCGCGCCGGCCGCCGTCCTGGACTCGTTGACGGGATGAAACCGTGATGCAGACCATCCGCTCGGTCGCGGTGCTGGGGGCCGGCACCATGGGGGCCCAGATCGCGGCCCAGGTCGCCAACGCGGGCTGGCCGGTGCGGCTGCTCGATCTCGACGCGGACACCGCGGCCCGGGGACTGAAGCACGCCGCCGCCCTCAAGCCCGACCCGTTCTTCACGAAGGACGTCCGGGCGCGCGTCCGTCTCGGCGGGTTCGACGCCGACCTGCCGGCCATCGCAGACTGCGACTGGGTCGTCGAGGCGGTCGTCGAGCGGCTCGACGCCAAGCGGGCGCTCCTCGAGCGGGTGGAGGCGTGCCTCGGGGCCGACGCCGTCGTCAGCTCGAACACGTCCGGCATTCCCATCGCGACTATCGCCGAGGGGCGCGGCGCCGGGTTCCGCCGGCGGTGGCTGGGCACCCACTTCTTCAATCCCCCCCGCTACCTGCGCCTCGTCGAGGTCATCCCCACCCCCGACACCGACCCCGCCGCCGTCGCCGCCGTCTCGTCGTTCGTCAACGGGCAGCTCGGCCGGGGGGTGGTCGTCGCCCGCGACGCCCCCGGCTTCATCGGCAACCGCATCGGCCTCCACGGGGTCGCGTCGGCCCTCGCCCAGCTCGCGGACGGCGGCTACACCATCGAGGAGATCGACGCCATCACCGGCCCCGCCATCGGGCGGCCGAAGAGCGCGACGTTCCGCACCATGGACATCGCGGGCATCGACATCCTCGCCCACGTCGGCGCCGACCTCGTGGCCAGGCTCGAGCGGCCCGACGAGCGACAGGCGTTCGAGCTGCCGCCCCTCATCGGCGACCTCGTCGGGCGCGGGTGGATCGGCGAGAAGGCGGGGCAGGGGTTCTACCGGAAGGAGCGCGCCGCCGGGGGCAGCGCCATCCTCACCCTCGACCCCGCCACGATGGCCTACCGGCCGCGGCAGTCGGCCAGGCTCGGCGCCCTCGAGGCGGCCCGCGCCATCGAGGACACCGCCGAGCGTGTCCGCACCCTGTTCCTCGGACGCGACCGCGTCGGCGAGTTCCTGCGGGCGACCCTCGGGCGCACGCTGCTGTACGCGGCGGAGGTCGCCCCCGAGGTCGCGCATGCACCGGACGACGTCGACCGTGCCCTGCGGTGGGGGTTCGGCTGGGAGCTCGGCCCCTTCGAGCTGCTCGACGCCATCGGCGTCGACGCGGTGCTCGACGCCTGCGCGCCGGACGGGGCGACCGACCTGTCTCCCGCCGCCCGCGAGTGGGCGGGGCTCGCCGCCCGGTCGGCCGAGCCGCGGCGGGTCCGTAGCGCCCCCCTGCCGCCGGCCGCGCCGGACCTGCAGATCCTGACCGTCGCGAGGCGGCAGGGCGGCGTGGTGAAGGGAAACGCGGGGGCGAGCCTCGTCGACCTCGGCGACGGCGTGCTCGCGGTCGAGTTCCACTCGAAGATGAACACCATCGGCGGCGACACCGTGCAACTGCTGACGGGCGGGGTGGCCGAGGCGTCCGAGCGGTTCGCGGGGGTGGTGGTCGGCAACGACGCCGTGAACTTCTGCGCCGGCGCCAACCTCATGCTCGTGCTCCTGGAGGCGCAGGAGGGCAACTGGGACGAGATCGACCTGATGGTCCGCAGCTTCCAGAACGCGGTCATCGGGCTGCGGTACTCGCCGGTGCCGGTGGTGGTGGCGCCGGCCGGCCTCACCCTCGGCGGCGGCTGCGAGATCGTGCTCCACGGCGACCGCGTGCAGGCGGCGGCCGAGACCTACATGGGTCAGGCGGAGGTCGGGGTCGGGCTGATTCCCGCCGGCTGCGGCACGAAGGAGTTGACGGTCCGCGCCCTCGACGCCACCCTGCCGGGCACCGACCCGCTCCCCCGGCTGCGGCAGGCGTTCGAGACCATCGGGTTCGGCAAGGTGTCGACGAGCGCCGCCCACGCCCGGCGGCTCGGGCTGCTGCGAGACGTCGACGGGGTCACCATGGACCGGGAGCGGCTGATGGCCGACGCCAAGGCGACGGTGCTCGAGCGGGTCCGCGAGGGCTATCGGGCCCCCGACCCGCGCACCGCCATACCCGTCGGCGGCGAGGAGGCCCGGGCTGCCCTCGAGCTTGGCATCCACCTCGCGTGGCGCGGCGGCGCCATCAGCGACCACGACGCCCGCATCGGCCGGGCGCTGGCCCGCATCATGACGGGGGGCGACCTGCCCCACGCCACGACCGTGACCGAGCAGGTCCTGCTGGACCTCGAGCGCGAGGCGTTCCTGAGCCTGTGCGGCGAGGCGAAGACCCTCGACCGCATTCGCCACACCCTCAAGACCGGGAAGACGCTCAGAAACTAGACGAGACCCGATGCCGTCTCATCAGACCGGGAAGACGCCCGGAAACCGGACGCGGCCCGATACCGTCTCATCTCACGAGGCGGCGGCGCGAAGGAGAGGCCCGTGACTGACGCAGTGATCGTGTCGGCGGTTCGCACCCCGGTCGGCAAGGCGCCCCGGGGGACCCTCCGAACCACGCGGCCCGACGAGTTGGGGGCGACGGTCATCGCCGAGGCCCTGAAGCGGGCCCCCGGCATCGAGCCGGGCGAGGTGGAGGACGTCATCCTCGGCTGCGCCATGCCCGAGGCCGAGCAGGGCATGAACGTCGCCCGCATCGCCAGCCTCCGCGCCGGCGTCCCCATCGAGGCGTCGGCGATCACCGTCAACCGGTTCTGCTCGTCGGGCCTCCAGGCCATCGCCTACGGGGCCGAGCGCATCATGGTGGGCGGGGCCGACGCCGTCGTCGCCGGCGGCACCGAGTCGATGAGCCTCATCCCCATGGGCGGGCACAAGGTCGCGCCCAACCCCGGCCTGATGAAGGACTATCCCGACGTCTACCTCTCGACGGGGCTGGTCGCCGAGAACCACGCCCGCGAGGCGCAGGTCTCGCGCGACGAGCAGGACGCGTTCGCGCTGCGCAGCCACCAGCGGGCGGTGGCCGCGCTCGACGCGGGACGGTTCGAGGAAGAGCTCGTCCCGATCGAGGTGCGGGTCGCCGAGCCCGCCAACGGCGACGGCGGCGGCCGCCCCACGGTGCGGACGGTCGCGTTCACCGCCGACGAGGGGCCGCGCCGCGACACCTCGCTCGAGGTCCTCGGGGGGCTGCGGCCGGCGTTCCACGTCGAGGGCTCGGTGACCGCCGGCAACTCGTCGCAGATGAGCGACGGCGCCGCCGCCGTCGTGCTCACCTCGCGCGAGCGGGCCGAGGGGGCGGGCCTCGAGCCGCTCGCCCGTTTCGTGGCCTACGCCACCGCCGGGGTCGAGCCGGAGCGCTTCGGGGTCGGTCCGGTGCCCGCGATCCGGAAGGTGCTGAAGCGGGCCGGGCTCACCCTCGACGACATCGACCTCGTCGAGCTGAACGAGGCGTTCGCGGCCCAGGTGCTGGCCTGCCTGCGCGAGCTGCCCATCGACCCCGGGAAGCTCAACGTCAACGGCGGCGCGATCGCCCTCGGCCACCCGCTGGGCTGCACCGGCGCCAAGCTGACGACGTCGCTCCTCCACGAGCTGAAGCGGCGCGGGGGCCGCTACGGCCTCGTCACCATGTGCGTGGGCGGCGGCATGGGCGCGGCGGGCATCTTCGAGCGCGCGGCGTAGGCATCGGCGCCGTGGTGCGCTGCCTCGCGGGCGGCGGCGGGTGGCCGGGTTCCGGGCCGCCGCCGGGGTGGCGGAGCCCGAGGACGGCGCCGGGCCGGCCGGTTCGCGTCGGCGGCGCGACCCTTGGGGGAGGGGCCGCCAGGAGAGGTTTCGATGACGACACTCGCGAGCACCGCTTCCCGCGTCACCGGCGGCGCGTGGCTGCTGGACGAGACCGCGCCCGGCTCGGCGTTCACCCCCGAGCGGCTGAGCGACGAGCACCGGCTGATCGACCAGACCGCGGCCGAGTTCATCGACAACGAGATCACGCCGAACCACGACCGGCTCGAGACCAAGGACTGGGAGCTCGCCCGGCGCCTCGTCCGCCGCGCCGGCGACCTCGGGCTGCTCGGGACCGACGTGCCCGAGGCCTGGGGCGGCCTCGCCCTCGACAAGGCGTCGACCGTCGTCGTCGGCACCCGCATCGGCCACAGCGGGTCGTTCGGGTCGACGTTCGGGGCCCACACCGGCCTCGCCGTCCTGCCCCTGCACTGCTTCGGCACCCCCGCCCAGAAGGAGGCGTACCTGGGCCGGCTCGTCAGCGGCGAGTGGGTCGGCGCCTACTGCCTCAGCGAGTCGGGCTCGGGGTCGGACGCGCTCGGGGCCAAGGCGCGGGCGGCCCGGAACGCCGACGGCAGCTTCTCGCTGACCGGCGAGAAGATGTGGATCACCAACGGCGGCTTCGCCGACCTCTACGTCGTCTTCGCCAAGGTCGACGGCGAGCACTTCACCGCGTTCCTCGTGGAGCGGTCCTGGCCCGGGGTGTCGACCGGCAAGGAAGAGCACAAGATGGGCCTGCACGGCTCGTCCACCACCCCCGTCATCCTGCAGGACGTCCGCGTGCCGGCCGGCAACGTGCTGGGCGAGGTCGGCCAGGGGCACAAGGTCGCGTTCAACACCCTGAACTACGGGCGCTTCAAGCTCGCGGTGTCGGCCGGCGGGAGCGCCCACCTCGCGATCGGCGAGGCGGCGCGCTACGCGGCCGAGCGGCATCAGTTCGGCGTGCCCATCGCGAGCTTCGGGGCCATCAGGCACAAGCTGGGGGAGATGGCGGCGCGGGCCCACGCGGTCGACAGCATGATCTTCCGCACCACCGGGCTCCTCGACGCCGCCCTCGCCGACCACGACCCCGCCGACCCCGGCCCCCTGCGCGAGACGCTCGAGGAGCTGGCCGTCGAGTCGTCGATCCTCAAGGTCGCGGGCAGCGAGATGCTGCACTACGTCCTCGACGAGAACGTGCAGATCCACGGCGGCAACGGGTTCGTCCGGGACTACCCGGCCGAGCGCCACTACCGCGACTCGCGGGTGAACCGCATCTTCGAGGGCACCAACGAGATCAACCGCCTGCTGATTCCCGGCACCCTGATCCGCCGCGCCGTCAAGGGGAGCGGCATCCCCCTCGTCGCCGCCGCCAAGGGGCTGCAGGACGAGCTGATGAGCCCGCCGGCGCTGTCGGCGCCCGCCGACGCGCCCCTCGGCGAGCAGCTCGCGGCGGTCGCCGCGTTCAAGAAGACCGCGGTGATGGTGCTCGGCCTCGCCATGCAGCGCTACGGGCAGAAGCTGACCGACGAGCAGGAGGTGCTGTCGTGCGCGGCCGACGTCGTCATCGAGACGTACGGGGCCGAGAGCGCGGTGTTGCGGGCGCTCCAGGCGGCCGGCGACGCGCCCCGCACCGCCGCCCTGCAGGCCGACGCCGCCTGCGTCCAGGTCGACGGTGCGGCGGAGCGCATCGGCGCCGCCGCCCGCACCGCGCTCGCCGCGATGGCCGAGGGCGACACCCTGCGCATGCACCTCGCGGGGCTGCGCCGGCTGCTCCGGGTCACCCCCGTCAACACCGTCGCCATGCGACGGCGGCTTGCGGACGCCCTCGTCGACAGGGCAGGATATGTATTCGCGTGACGGAAGGCGGGCTGCGTCCGGGTGCGGTCGGCAGACCCATGTCGATGGCTGCGCCCGGGGCTTGCGCGACGGTGCGTATCGCGAGCAGGCAGGTACCCGCATGAGTTGTTCCGGGTGACGGTATCCGCATGATGGCAAGACACATTCTGCGCTCCGCTCTCGCCGTGGCCTCCCTCGCCGCCCTCGGCGCCTGCTCGGCGCCGCCGCCCGACGAGTCGCTCTGGCTCACCGAGCTCGTGGAGTCGCGCGAGTTGAAGGACCGTTTTTTCCGCGAGGCCCCCGACTCGCCGATCCGCATCGAGCGGCGCGGGCAGCTCCTGCCGCTCCACTACTACGACCCGGACGGCGCCTACCGCGTCCCCGCCGCCCTCGCGGTGGAGCCCGAGCAGCCGATCTACGAGATCCCGACCTCGACCGGGGTCATCCGCCCGATGCAGCGCGTCGGGGTGCTCGAGTTCGCCCTCAACGGCGAGCCGATGCGGCTGTCGGCCCTCGCCGAGGCGCCGGTGCGGTCCATCGACTCGCTGTTCATCATGTTCAAGGACCCGACCAACGAGTCGGACACCTACGCGGGAGGCCGCTACATGGACCTGCCGCGCACCGCCAGCGGCCTCTACGACCTCGACTTCAACCGCGCCTACAACCCCTACTGCTACTACAACGAGGAGTTCGACTGCCCGTACCCGCCGCGCGAGAACTGGCTGACGGCGCCGGTGCTGGCCGGCGAACGCCTCGCGCCCGGCTACACCGGGTTCGGCATCGGCGTGATCCCGCCGCCGCCCGAGGACGAGGTCTCCACCCCTTGACGGCCCGCGGCACCGGCGCGGCGACGCTGGCCGGCGTCGTCTTCGACTTCGACGGGGTGCTCGCCGACAGCGAGCCGTTGCACCTGCGCGCCTATCAGGACGTGCTCGCGGCGCGCGGCATGACCCTCGGCGCCGCCGACTACTACGACCGCTACCTGGGCTTCGACGACGACGGCGTCTTCCGCACCGTGTGGAGCGACCAGGGGCTCGCCCTCGACGACGAGACCCTGGTCGAGTTGATTCGGGTGAAGGGCGAGCGGTTCGAGGCGCTGGCCGGACAGGGCGAGGCCCTCTTCCCCGGCGCCGCTGACTGCATTCGCCGCGTCGCGGCCGAGGCGCCCATCGCCATCGCGTCCGGCGCCCTCGCTCCCGAGATCGAGACGGTGCTCGCCGCCGCCGATCTGCGCCGTCACTTCCGGGCCGTCGTCGCGTCGGGCGACACGCCGAGATCGAAGCCCGCCCCCGACCCCTACCTGCGCGCCCTCGAGCTGCTGCGCCCGCACGTCGCGGCGGCCGGGCTCGACCCCGCGGGCCGCGTCGTCGCCGTCGAGGACTCGATGTGGGGCATCGAGTCGGCCCTCGCGGCCGGACTGCGGTGCGTGGGGGTCGCGCAGACCTACCCCGCGGGCCGGCTCGGGACCGCCCACGTGGTGGTCCCGACGATCGCCGACGTCACGCCGCAGACCCTCCGCGCGGCCTGCACCGCGGATGCCTGAGGCGGCGCCCGGGTTCGGGCGGTTCTTGAACGGAACCATCGCACGGGCGAGAATGGCCTGGCAGCCTGCGGCGGAGACCCGCGTCGCATCGCCGCTGGAATGCAGCGGGGCTTCGTCACGGGTTGCGGGGTGACGCCGCCATGAGCGTATTGCCAGCCGACGTCGTGCAGCGGTTCACCGACGCCGCCGCGAGTCCCGACCCGGACCTGGCCGCGCCGGCCCTGCTCATCGCGCGTCTCGGCTATCCGCGGCTCGACCCCACCCCGTATCTGGCGCGCCTCGAGGCGATGGGCGGCGCCGCCGCGGACCGGCTGGCGGCGTCCCCGGGCGAAGGCCCCCGGGGGACGATCGACGCCCTCAACCGGTTCCTCTTCGAGGACGAGGGCTTCTCCGGAAACACCGGCGACTACGACGACCCGCGAAACAGCTTCCTGAACCAGGTGCTCGACCGCAGGACCGGCATCCCCATCACCCTGGCCGTGGTCTACATCGAGGTGGCGCGCCGCGCCGGCATCCGCGTGGACGGCGTCAACTTCCCCGGCCACTTCCTGCTGCGGTATCCGTTGTCACCGGAGCAGGACCACCGCGGCGCGGTGTTCGTGGACCCCTTCCACGGGGGCTCCATCCTGTCGGAGACCGACTGCCGCTCGCTCCTGCGGCGGCACGCCGGCGACGACGTCGAGTTCGATCCCCGGTTCCTCGCGCCGGCCACCAAGCAGCAGATTCTCGTGCGCATGCTCGGCAACCTGAAGCGGCTCTACGTGCGCATGCGGTCGTTCCCCCAGGGCCGGGCAATCACCGATCTCCTGCTCGCGATCGAGCCCTCCGCCCTGCAGGAGCTGCGCGACCGCGGGCTGCTGTCCTACTACGTCAACGACTACGCGGGGGCCCTGCGCGACCTCGAGGCGTACCTGCGGTACTCGTCACCGGGCGCCGACGACGACGCCGAGCGCCAGGAAGAGCGCAAGGAGATCTGGGGACACGTGAAGGCGCTGCGCCGGCGAATGGCGAGCCTCAACTAGGGAGGCCAGGACGTCGTGGGGGTAATCGCTGGAGCGATGCTCGGAACACCCCGATGAGAATCGCCAAACGGTTGCGTGTCACGGCCAGAGGTCGGCGAGGCTGAAGCCAGCGGCCTCGAACGGGGGGATCTGGACGGCGGCGTCGTCGGCAACGGTCGCGATCCGCGACCACTCCCCAGCGGTGAGCTCGAACGCTTCGAGGGTGCGTCCGGCGGGGTCGACGAGCCACAGGTGACGCACACCCTCCCGAGCGTACACCGGGCGCTTGGCCTCGAGGTCGAGCTTACGAGTCGACGGCGAGAGGATCTCGCAGACCCAGTCCGGCGCGAGCGTGAAGTACGCGGTCTCGGGATACCGCGGCATCCGGTCCCGGCGCCAACCAGCGAGGTCGGGAACGAGGATATCGTCTCCGAAGTGCAACTCGGGCTCGACGATGATCCACCAGCCGCCGGGGCCGCCCCGGCCGAACTGAAACGCCGCGCCGAGGTCGATCTCGAGGGCCGACGCCGCCAGCGCATGCGGCGCGGCCGGTCGGGGATTGGTGTACAGCACACCATCGACGACCTCGGCCACACGGTGGGGCGGTGCGTCCAGGACATCCTGGTACGTCGCCCGTGGCCGTGCTTCCGGTTGTCGTCTTTGGGCTGCCGTCGTCATGGCGTCGTGTCTACCCGCTGGTCCAGTGTACACGGGACACGCGATGTGCCTCCGATCGGGACCTCTATGGGCAGGTCTTCGCGGTCGCCCCATTCCTTCCACGACCCGATGTAGTTCCGCACCCGCGGATAGCCCAGGAGGCGCAGGGCGAGGTAGCCGTGGGCGGCCCGGTAGCCGCCCTGGCAATAGCTGATCACTTCCTTGTCCGGGGTCACGCCGGCCGCTTCGTACATCGCCCGCAGCTCGGCCGCGGGCCTGAACGCGCCGTCCTCGCCGAGGTTGCGGGTCCACTCGACGTGCACCGCCCCCGGCACCGCGCCGCCCCGCTTCGCGCGGACCGTCGTGCCGCGGTACTCGCCGTCGGTGCGCGTGTCCAGCACCGCGAGGTCGGCCGCCCCCAGGCGGTCGCGGAGCCGCCGCCACGTCGCCAGCCGGTCGTCCGAGCGCCCGACCATCCAGCCGCTGGGCTTCGGGGCCTCGGCGTCGCGGGTCACCGCGCGCCCCTCGCGCTCCCACGCCCCGAACCCGCCGTCGAGCTGCCGGACGTCGGGGTGGCCGAAGTACTCGAGGAACCAGAACGCGCGGGCCGCCCGGATGCCCGACTTCTCGTCGTAGACGACCACCGCGCGCCCCGGGTCGACGCCCCGCGACGAGAGGAGGTGGCCGATCATCCAGAGGAACGCGGCCAGCGGCGCCGGGTCGGTGTCGGTCAGGCTGATGCCGAACAGGTCGAGGTGGACCGCGCCGGGGATGTGCCCCACCGCGAACGCCTCGGCCTGCCGGAGGTCGAGCAGCAGCGGGGCGTCGCTCCCCGCCCCCCGGCGGTCGTCCAGCTCGGCCGGGGTGATGAGAAGCTGCGGGTTGGCATAGCCCTTGGGGTTGTCGCTCACCGGCCATCCTCCGTCGTCGTCCGACATCATTGACTTCCGCCTCGGTCGTCGGGCCGATCCCGCGACCGGCGGCGTCGTCCTCTCGTGGCCCCCTGCCGCCGCTTGCGCGGCAACGAGACTGGACGCCGGGGATGCGGCGCCTCTCCGCGCCGGAGAGCACGCGGCGTCAGGCCGGTTGGGCCGGCTCGCCGGTGTAGAAGGCCCTGGTGCGGCCGGCCGCGGCCCGCGCCGCGTCGGGGTCTTCGCCCGCCGCCACCGCCGCCTCCCCCCACCCGTCGCTGCTGCCGGCGATGAACGCCCGGCCGTCCCGCGAGGCCGCGAAGGCTTCTTCGTCCGGCTTCGGCGCCGTCGGGTCCGCGAGATGGAGCGCGAGCCCCAAGAGGCCCATCTCCCAGCCGACGCCGGCCGCGCCCGGCCCGTACTCGTCCCAGTGCGGCGAGAGGCGCGCGGTGTGGGTGAGGGTGAGTCGGGCGCGGCCGGCCCCGTCGTCCGAGACGCGAACGTCCACCCAGCTCACGTCGCCGCCGAACTCCCAGGTGAGGGCGAAACGGGACGGCGGCTCGCAGGTCGTGATCGCGCCGCCGGCGTTGCCCGCCAACTGGTACCGGCCGCCGAGCTCGAGATCGCCGCTGACCGGCAGGAACCAGCGCGGAACTCGCTCGCGGCTCGTGACCGCGTCCCACAGGTCGTCGACCGTCGTGTCGTAGCCGCAGGAGAGCGTCAACGCGCGGGCGGGCTGCCCGTCGCGCTCCAGCGACGACACCGTTCGCGTGGCCGCGCCGAGGTTGCCTTCGACATCGAAATCCATGTCAGGCGATCTCCCATTCCGGCCCGTCGGAACGGGCCCGGCCCTCTTCCGCGAGCTTGATCAGATGTGCAACCACGCTCTCGCGCGCCATGCCCCGCAGTGCGGGCGCGAGACCGTCGTAGAGGCGATCGACGATGGCGTCGGGGCGGCCGACCCCGGCCCGGAGCGCCGCCACGATCTGCTCCTCGCGGCGCTGCCGGTGCTCGACGTACTCCCGGAGGATCGCCTGCGGGTCGTCGATGGGCTCGCCGTGGGCGGGGAGCATCCGGGCGGGGGCCAGGGCCTGCACGCGCCGCAGCGACGCCAGGTACTGCGAGAGGCTGCCGCCGTGCGAGGCGGGGATGACGACGGTGGTGCCCGGGACGACGAGATCGGCCGAGAACAGGGTGCCGCGGGTCTCGTCGAAGAAGCAGAGATGGTCGGGGGCGTGACCGGGCGTGTGGACGGCGCGCAGGGCGCCGTCGCCGGCGGGAACCCGCTCGCCGTCGGCGATCGGCTTCCAGGCTACCGCGTGCGCCCGGTCGCGTTCCGGCCACGGCATCTTCCGGAAGGCGGCGTCGGGCCAGCGCGCGGCGAGCGGCTCGCAACCGTCGGCGTGGTCCTGATGGGCGTGGGTGACGAGCACCTGGGCGAGCCGGTCCGGTCCCAACGCCTCGGCCAGCGCGGACAGGTGGGCGGCCTCGCCGGTGGCGGCGTCGATCAGCGTCGGCGTCCTCCCCGGCAGCAGGTAGGTGTTGTTGCCGGCGCCGGTCATCGGGCCGGGGTTGAAGCCGGGGATGCGGATGATCTGCACGGTGAGGTCGGGGTGGACGGCGACGGGCTCCCTTCGATTCTACCCGCTCGCCGTCCCCGGAACGTCAACGCCGGGGGAATGGGCCTGCCGCCCGATTTCGATTCTACCCGCTCGCCGTTCCCCGGAACGTCAACGCCGGGGGAACGGGCCTGCCGGCCGACGTCTCGCCGGTCCGCGTGTTCGGCACTCGACGCGTCGTCGCCAGGCGGCCCGCCTTCCCCGGCGCTGCGAAACACGCGACAATGGCCGGCGTGTCGGATGCCCACGGTGCGGCCGAGCGGTTCACGGCGGCCGAGCGGCGCGCCCTCTCCCCCTACTTCACGAACCTCGACGGCGACGTCTTCGCCCTGCGCAACCTGCCCGAGGTGGTGAAGGGGGCGTTGTTCGCCCGCTACTCGCGCTCGGCCAAGTCGCTGCGGCGGCTCTTCCTCGACGAGTTCCTCGACGCGGTGCCGGCCGGCCGGGTCGACGAGGCGGCGGTCGGCGTCGAGCGGGCGGACCGCCTCTACGAGCGGGTGCTCGGGGAGTACGGCGACGACTCGGTGGCCCAGCTCGGGGCCGCCCACGTCGCCTGCGAGGGGGTCTCCAACCTGCTCACGAAGGTGATCGAGCGGGGCCGGCTCGCCGCGTACCTCGAGCAGTCGACCCGCTACGTGCCGTACACCGACCGGCCCGGGGGGCGCTGGAAGTACCTGGTTCCCCGGGAAATCGACGGGCTGCCCCTGCGCGGGCAATACGTCTCGACCCTGGACGATGCGTTCGAGACCTACCGCCGGTGGCTCGAGCCCGCGCAGGACCACTTCCGCCGCCGGTATCCCAACACCGCGGGCGACTCGGAGGGCGTGTATCGCGCCGTCATCCGGGCCAAGGCCCTCGACACGCTGCGGGGGCTCCTGCCCGCCGCCACCCGGTCGAACGTCGGCGTCTTCGCCTCGGGCCAGGCGTTCGAGGCCCTGCTGCTGCGGATGCGGGCCCATCCGCTGGCCGAGGCGCGCACGTGCGCGGACCGGATGCTGGCCGAGCTGCGGAAGCTGATTCCCGCCTTCCTCACCCGGGTCGACCGCGAGGACCGCGGGGTGCGGTGGAGCCGCTACCTGGCGGATACGCGTCGAGAGGCCGCCGCCGCGGCGGAGCGCCTGCTCGGGGGGGCGGCCCCCGCCCCCGCGCCCGAGGTGGCCCTGACCGACTTCGACCCGGACGGCGAGGTGAAGGTGGTCGCGGCGGCGCTGTACGAGTCGTCCCGGCTGCCCGAGCGCCAGCTCCTCGAGGCGGCCCGCGGCCTGGGCGCGGCCGAGCGGGCCGCGCTGCTGCGGGCCTACGTCGGCGACCGCGCCAACCGCCGCCACCGGCCGGGGCGCGCTTTCGAGCGGACCGGCTACTGCTTCGACGTGCTCTCCGACTACGGCGCGTTCCGCGACCTGCAGCGCCATCGGCTCCTGACGATCGAGTGGCAGGAGCTGACCGCGGACCACGGCTGCGTCGAGCCCGCCGCCCTCGAGGACATCGGGGCGGCGAGGGACTGGCGCCGGGTCATGGCGCGCAGCCGCGAGCTCCACGCGGCGATAGCCCGCGAGACGTCCCCGGCGGCGGCGCAGTACGCGGTGGCCATGGCCTACCGCATCCGCTACCGCATGCAGATGAACGCCCGCGAGGCGATGCACGTCATCGAGCTGCGGACCACGCCGCAGGGCCACCCGTCGTACCGCCGGATCTGCCAGGCGATGCACCGCCTGATCGCCGACGAGGCCGGCCACCGGGCCATCGCCGAGGCGATGCGCTTCGCCGACCACTCGGCCGTCGAGCTGGAGCGGCTGGGGGGCGAGCGGGCGAGCGAGCGGCGGCGGGCGGAGCGGGGGCAGGCCGGGACCGGCGATCGGTCGTCGGACTTCGGGCCCCGGTAGCGGCCGTGCTCCTCGAGGAACGTGATGCTCTCGAATGAGGGGAGGGGGCGAGCGAGCGGCGGCGGGCGGAGCGGGGGCAGGCCGGGGGCGGCGATCAGCCGTCGTCCTTCCGGGCCCAGTAGCGGCCGTACTCCTCGAGGAACGTGACGCTCTCGAACGAGGTCATCCGGTCGAAGAAGAGCACGCCGTCGAGGTGATCGGTCTCGTGCTGGAGGACCCGGGCGGGATAACCGTCGGCGGTCAGGGCGAGCGGCCGCCCGCGCCGGTCGAGGGCGCGCAGCCGGATCTTCGCGGCCCGGGGGACCCGGCCGCGGATGTCGGGGATGCTGAGGCAGCCCTCCCAGTCCTCTTCCACCGCCGAGCCGACGGGGGTGATCTCGGGGTTGATGACGACCACCGGGGGCATGCCCCCGTCGGGGTCGTCGACGCCGGCGACGAAGAGGCGGACGCTCTCGTGCACCTGGGGGCCGGCGAGGCCGATGCCCCGGCTGTCGTCCATGGTCTCGAACATGTCGTCGATGAGCCGCTGGACTCTCGGGGTGCCGATCTCGCGCGGGTCGAGCGGCTCGGCCCGCTTCCGGAGCACGGGGTGGCCCATGCGCGCGACCTTGAGGATGGCCATCGCCCGCGATTATACGTTGACGGCGGGGTCCGCCACGGCGACCATGGGGCCGGGAGCAGGATGCACGTCGACCCCATCGCCAGCGTCTACCGCTTCTGCCACGCGTGCGGAGAGCGGCTCGTGTCCCGGCGGCTCAAGCCGGGCGATCCGGAGCGACCGGTCTGCTCCGGGTGCGGCGGCGTGCTCTTCCTGGACCCGAAGGTCGCGACGGGCACGATCATCGCGGTGGAGGACGGCCGGATCGTGCTGGTGCGGCGGGCCATCGAGCCGGGCTACGGACGCTGGGTATTCCCCGGCGGCTACGTCGACCGGGGCGAGGTGGTCAGCGCTGCCGCGATCCGCGAGGCGCGCGAGGAATCGGGGCTCGAGATCCGGCTGGAGGGCCTCGTGAGCATCTACTCCTACCCCGAGCGGCCTCCCGTCATCATCGTGTACGCCGCCGCCGCGATCGGCGGGGTGCTCGGGCACGACGAGGAGAGCCTGGAGATCCGCACCTTCAGCGAGGCGGAGATCCCCTGGGACGAGCTGGCTTTCCGCAGCACCCGCGAGGCGCTGCGCGACTACTACGCCGGCGTGCTCCACCGGCACTGCCGCTGACGCGCGAGGACTGCCGCCGGCCGTCGCCGCAGGTGCGGGGGCTGACCGGGCCACGTGGTCGGCAGCCTGACCCGGCCGGGGGGGGGCTCCGCCGGCCATGCCCCACGGCACCGCCGCTGACATGGCGACCGGGGGAGAGCGCGGCGGCCCGGGCGGGGAGGCGAAGACCGGGTGGCCGGCTCGCCGACACGGCCGGCGACGTCAGGCCCGGGCGTCGGTGGCCGGCGGGAACCGCAGGTCGCGGCGCTCGGCCGCGCCGGCGGCCTCCTCCACCAGCTCGTCGACGGGCAGCGCCGCCTCCGCCTCGTCGAGCTGCGGGACGGTGGCGCGGGTGGCGGGGTGCTTCGGGGTGAACAGGGTGCAGCAGTCCTCGTCGGGGATGATCGACACCTCGTAGGTGCCGAGCCGCCGCGCCTCGTGGACGATCTCCTCCTTGTCCATGCCCACCAGGGGCCGGAGGACCGGGAGGGACGCCGCCGCGTCGATGACCGCCATGTTGTCCAGGGTCTGGGAGGCGACCTGGCCGACCGCCTCGCCGGTGACGAGGGCGGCCGAGCCGCTGTTCCGCGCGATGCGCTCGGCGATGCGGAGCATGAGTCGCCGGTAGACGACCACCCTGAGCGGCGGGGGCACCGCCAGCACCACCCGGCGCTGGATCTCGCCGAAAGCCACCACGTAGAGCCGCGATTGGAGCTGGCGGCGGGTCAGCAGGGCCGCGATCTCGGCCACCTTGTCCTGGGACGTGCGGGACAGGATGGGGTAGCTGTGGAAGTGGACGAATCGGACGCGGCAGCCGCGCTTGATCATCCGCCACGCCGCCACCGGCGAGTCGATGCCCCCCGACAGCAGGCACGCGACCCGGCCGCTCGCCCCGCTGGGCAGGCCCCCGGCCCCCGGCTCCTTCCGCAGGCAGCAGAACGCCCGGTCGGCCAGCACCTCCACCCGCACCGTCAGGGCCGGCCGGTCGAGGTCGACCCGCCACCCCTTGGCCGCCTTGATGCGGCCCCCCAGGTTCCGCTCGATCTGCGGCGACGTCAGGGGAAACCGCTTGTCGGCGCGCCGGGCCGTCACCCGGAAGCTGTCGGCCTCGACCCCGTCGAGCTCGGCGAGCACGGTGTCCGCGATGGCGTCGAAGTCGCAGGCGGCGGGCACCGCCCGCAGGAAGTTGGCGATGCCGGGCATGCGGGAGAGCCGCTCGCGTACCTCGGGCCAGTCGCCGTCCGCCGCGTGCTGCAGCTCGAGGCGGCCCATCAGGGCGCGGACCTTGACGCCGTCGACGCCGGCCATCGCGGCCCGGATGTTGGTGAGGAGCCGCTCGACGAACCACGGGCGGTTGCGTCCCTTGAGGGCGATCTCCTGATAGTGGACGATGACCGAGGGCATGCGCGGAGCCGATAATCTACCACGCGGGGCGAACGCCGCACGGCCGGGCCGGCTCCCGCGGGCGACGAGCCGTCGCGGTAGCATGTCGGTATGCGTGATCTCGTCGCCGGCGTCGTCGCCCTCGGCCTCTTCCTGTTCGCGCTGGGGCTGATCTCGACCCTGCGCTACCACCACCGCGCCCGCGAGCGGGAGCGGCGCGCGCTGCGCGCGGCGGGCCGCCGGGTGCTCGCGGAGATACCCACCGCCGACGGGCTGGACCTGTTCGTGGCCGACGACGCGAGCTTCTACTGGAAGGACCGGCCAATCGCGCGGCCGACGGTGCGGCTGGTCAGGATCCTCATCAACGGCGTGCCGCTCGCCACCCACGCCGCGCCGGGCCACGGGCCGGAGGACGCCCGCGACATCGACCCGGCCGCCCTCGATCGCCCCGAGGGGATTGCCCACGACCGCTGGGACGTCGTGATCGGGACCGACGCCGGCGAGGTGCTGGTCGAGTGCGGCAGCGTGCGGGAGCGCGTCTCCCAGGAGCTGGCGCGCGCGGTCTTCGACGCGGTCAAGGCGGACATGGAGCGGCGGGAGGCGAGGCGGGAGGACATGGCGCCCCCCCGCGATTCGCGCTGATGCACGGCCCGGTCCATCGCCCGCGCCGGCCTGTGCGGGCGCGTTCCGCTGCGAGTCCCGGCCGTCAGGCGCCGCCGGCGGCGGGCAGGGGGAGGAACGGCCGTTCGGTGACGGCGGCGGTGAAGCGCCGGTCGCCGTCCGTCGCGACGAGCTTCGTCGACTCCCGGCCGTCAGGCGCCGCCGGCGGCCGCGGGCAGGGGGAGGAACGGCCGTTCGGTGACGGCGGCGGGGAGGCGCCGGTCGCCGTCCGTCGCGACGAGCTTCGTTCCCGCCGCGGCCAGCTCGCGCTTGACGTAGCCGAGGGCGATCGTCCTGCCGAGGGCCGGCGACCGCCGCGCGGTGGTCACCCTGCCCACGGGCTCGGCATCGGGCCCGTCCGCCGCGGACAACGTCGTGCCGGCCGCCGGCGGGGCGTCGTCGCCGAGCGCCAGGCCGACGAGGCGGCGGGCGACCCTCCCCTGCCCGCGGTGGAGGATGCGGACGATGACCTCCTGGCCGACGTAGCAGCCCTTGGTCTCGCTGATGGCGCGCGACTCGATGCCCGCCTCGAGGGGGATGGTGCTCTCGTCCATGTCGGCGGGGAACGCGGGGCGGCCCGCCTCGAGCCGGAGCAGGGCGAACGTCTCGGCGTCGAGCTCGGCCGCGCCGGCCCCGGCCAGGGCCCGGGCCAGGGGGCGGGCGGCCGCGGCGTCGGCGTACAGCACGAAGCCCACCTCTCCGATCTCGTCGCTGCGGACCACCGTCACCGGGGCGTCGCCGAACCGCCCCGACCACTGGCGGTACTCGGGGCGCCGGCCCGGCACGTCCGCCCCCGGCCGCGCCCCGTCCCGGGCCGGCCGCACGAGGTCCGCGACGATGCCCGCGGCCTCGGGGCCATGCACGGCGAGGGCGGCCCAGGCCGCGGTCCGGTCGTCCACCGTCACGTCCTCGGTGAACACGAGCTCCCGGAGCCGCTCGAGCAGCATCGCCGCCACGCCGGCGTCGACGTCGAGCAGCAGCTCGTCCCCCAGGTTGACCACCGCCATGTCCGCGATCATCCGGCCCTGCGGCGTCAGGTACGCGGCGTAGCAGCCCTCCCCCGGCCCCAGCGCCGCGACGTCGTTCGTCAGCAGCCCCTGCAGGTAGGACGCCCGGTCGGCCCCCGTCAGCACGAGCCGGCCGCGCTCCGAGAGGTCGATGAAGGCGGCTCCGCGCCGGGCCGCGCGATAGGGTTCGAGGACCGTCATCGGGATTCGGTCCGGGGTGGTATGCTCATGTGGATGGGCATCGGCCCCTATTCTAACTCCGCGGGTCCGGCGGCCCGGGGGGGCTGCCGCGTCGGCCGGCGGCGGAGCCTGTGGCTCGGGCTCGTCGCCGTCCTGGGCCTGACGCCGGCGCCGGCGCAGCCGCAGACCCGCCTCGAGCTGGCCCCCGGGCCCGCGACCTTCAACGTGTTCCTGCGCTCGGCCCCGGTCGGCTTCCAGCGCACCGACGTGCGCCGGATGGCGGCCGGCTGGGTCATCGAGTCGCTGGGCGACCTGTCGCAGCCGATCGACATCCGGAACCAGGCCTTCCAGGTGGAGTACGACGCCGGGCTGCGCCCGCGGTCGCTGCGGGTCGGCGGCGTCCGCCGCAACCTCCGGTTCTCCCTCGCCACCACGTTCACCTCCGGCACCGTCGCGGCCGAGCTGGACGAGAACGGGCAGATCTCGAGGTTCCAGATCGCGGCGTCCCCCGACGCCGTCGTCCTCGTCGACTTCTTCTTCGGCGGCTACGAGGTGCTGGCGCGGCGGCTGGGAGACGCCCGCCCCGGCGACGAGATACCGGTCTACGTGGCGCCGCTCACCCTCACCCGGGCCCGGTTGGACCGGGTCCGGCGGCAGCAGATCGAGACGCGGACGACCGCCGTCATCGACGCCCGGGTGCACGACATCGCGTTCGTGCACGACGACGGCGAGGTGGCGGCGGAGGTGTGGACCGACGCCCGCCACCGCCTGCTCCGGGTCTCCATTCTCCAGGCCGCCGTCGACCTCGTGCGGGACGACATCGCGGGCGTGGGCAGCCGCATCCGCGCCGCCGCCCACCCCGGCGACGAGACGGCCAGCGTCCGGTCGGAGGGCTTCGGGCTGGCCGCGACGGTCACCGCTCCCGTGGATCTTCCGAGGCCCCCGGACGGGTGGCCGGCGGTGCTGCTGGTCTCGGGACCGGGCGCTCCCGACCGCGACGGCACCTTCGCCGGCGTGCCGGTGCTCGGGCAACTGGCCTCGACCCTCGCCGACGCCGGTTTCCTGGTGGCGCGCTACGACCGGCGCGGGACCGGGCAGAGCGGCGGCCGCCCCGAATCGGCGGGGGTCGAGGAGTACGCCGAGGACGCCCGCAGGATGGTCCGCTATCTGGACGACCGGGACGACGTCGACCGGGACCGCATCACGGTGGTCGGACACGCCGAGGGCGGCTGGCCGGCGATGCTCGCCGCCGCGCGGGAACGGCGGGCCGACCACCTGGTGCTGATCGGCGCGCCGGGCACGAGCGGGGCCGAGCTGGTGCTCGAGCAGCAGAGGGCCATGCTCGACCGCGTGAACGCCCCGGCGTGGGAGCGCACCGAGATGATCGGCCTGCAGCGGCGCATCGTCGACGCGGTCCTCGACGAGGGGGCCTGGGACGACGTGCCCGACGACATGCGCAGGCAGGCGGACACCTACTGGTTCCGCAGCTTTCTCGACTTCGACGTCGCCGACGCGTTGCGCAGGACGCGGCAGCCCCTGCTGATCCTGCACGGGTCGCGCGACACGCACGTCGGTCCGCACCACGCGCGGCGGCTCGTCGAGCTCGCGGCCCGGCGCCGCCGCGGCGCGCCGCCGCCGCAGCAGACGATGCTCGAAGGTCTGGACCACCGGCTCGTCCCGGCCGGGCCGGACGCCTCCCCGGCGGAAGCCGCGCCGACGGCGCCGTCGATCAGTCCCACCGTCGTCGACACGCTGACCACATGGCTGAACCAGAGACGCAACGACCGGTGAAACCGCACGGGGCGAACCCCACCAACTGGCTTCTGCAGGCCGAGGGCGACGCCGAGGGCGGCCCCTACCGCTTTCGCGTCACCGCGGGCCGGGCACGGACCCTCGGCCGCTCCACGAACGCCGACTTCGTGGTCGACGCCGTGCTCGTGTCGCGTTTCCACTGCTCGCTGTCCGTGGCCGACGGCGAGCTGGCGGTCGAGAACCTGAGCCGGTCGAACGGCACCTTCGTCAACGGCGACCGCATCGAGCGGGCGGTGCTGAAGGCGGGCGACCGCCTGCGGGTGGGCCGCATCGAGCTCGTCGTGTCGGCCGGGGATGCGCCGGCCGACGACGATCCCGCGTGACCGGACGACCGGACCGCGCCCGCGCGTCTGCAC
Organism: Vicinamibacterales bacterium; assembly: GCA_965204675.1. Taxonomy (GTDB): domain Bacteria; phylum Acidobacteriota; class Vicinamibacteria; order Vicinamibacterales; family UBA8438; genus JAJEEA01. The sequence continues at coordinate 50,785 of OZ242003.1, read as the reverse complement.
GCCAATGTCGCCTGGCCGACCTCGCTTCGGTTGCGCTCCCTCCCTCGGCCGGAGGCGCCGCCGGACGTCGCCGCTGCTCGCGGCGGCCGCCGTCTGGGCCGGCGTTGCCCCCGGCGCGGCCGCGCAGGGAAGCCCCGAGCGGGACCGCGCGGTGCTCGAGGCGTTCTACGACGCGACCGGCGGCCCCGACTGGACGAACGACACCAACTGGAAGACCTCGGCCCCGCTGCACCAGTGGCACGGCGTGTCGACCGCCTTCGGCGGCCGGGTCAACCAGTTGTATCTCGCCGACAACGGCCTCGCCGGCCCGATCCCGGCCGGGCTGGCGGACCTGGAGCATCTCGACAGGCTCGACCTCTCGGGGAACGCCCTGACCGGGCCGATCCCGCCGCGCCTCGGGAACCTGACCCGCCTCCGCCGGCTGTCGCTGGGGGAGAACGACCTGTCGGGGCCGCTGCCGGCCGCGCTGGGAGGCCTGGAGGACCTGGAGTCGCTGGACCTCGACTGGAATGCCCTGACCGGGCCGATCCCGGCGCGCCTCGGGAACCTGACCGGCCTCACCCGGCTGTCCCTCCGCGGGAACGATCTGTCGGGGCCGGTCCCCGACACGCTCGGAGGCCTGGAGAACCTGGAGTCGCTGGCCTGTTGCGGGTTCGGTCGGGTTCGCGGGTGGCCCCGACCCCACGCCGCCTCTCACTCTCCCGTCTGGCCGGCCATGCGGTAGCCGATCCCGCGCTCGGTGAAGATGTAGGCGGGCCTCGCCGCCTCGTCGCCCAGCTTGCGCCGCAGCCGCTTGACGTAGGTCCGCACCAGCCGCGCGTCGGCCGAGTCGCGTTCGCGCCACACCCGGCCGAGCAGGGCGTCGTAGGTCACCACCCGCCCCACGCTCAGCGAGAGCACGCGCAGCAGCTCGTACTCGGTGGCCGTCAACGCCACCGGCCGGCCCCCCACCGTGACCCTGCGCCGCTCGTGGTCGATCGCCAGCTCTCCCAGCCGGAAGGGCTCCGCGTCGGCCTGCCGGCGCAGGGCCGCCTGCACCCGCGCCGTCAGCTCGGTGGGCGAGAAGGGCTTCACGATGTAGTCGGCGGCCCCCGCCTCGAGGGCCCTGGCGATCGTCTCGTCCCCGCCGTAGCCCGAAACGAAGATGACCGGCACGTCCGCCATCTCGGGGATGCGCTCCATCAGCTCGATCCCGTCCATGCCGGGCAGCATCAGGTCGAGCACGATCAGATGCGGCTTCTTCGTCCTGACCAGGTCGGCCAGCTCCCGCGGGTCGCCCGTCACCAGCGCGGCGTGGCCGGCCGAGTCGAGGGCGTCTCGAACGTGCCGGAGAGCCAGGGGGTCGTCGTCGACCACCAGGACGCGCTTCCTGCCCCGGCCTTGCGCCGGCCGGCGGGAACGGCTTCGGGGGTGGCCGATCCCGGCCCCTTCGTCGACCTCCTCGGCCACGGGAATCGTGAAGGTGACCCGCGTTCCCCGGCCCGGCCCGGCGCTCTCGGCCCAGATGCGACCCCCGTGCGCCTCGACCAGCCCCTTGCAGATGGCGAGGCCCAGGCCGGACCCGGCCCCGCCGGCCCGGTCGCCGACGCCGGCGTGCTTCCGGAACAGGTGCGGCAGCAGCTCCGGCGGCACGCCCCGGCCTTCGTCCGACACCGAGATCGCCACGTGAACGCGCTCGCGCGCCGCGGCGACGCGGATGGGGGACGACGGGGGCGAGTGCCTCGACGCGTTGGAGAAGAGGTTGTTGAGGACCTGGACGAGACGCTGCCGGTCGGCCGTCACCCGGGGCAGGTCCGGCGGCAGGTCGATGAGCACGGCGTGCCTGCCCCCGCCGCTCAGGAACGTCTTCCTGGCCTGATCCACCAGCTCGGTCACCGCCGCCGGACCGGGGGCGACCGACAGCGTGCCGGCCTCGATGCGCCCCGCATCCAGCAGGTCGCTGATCAGCCCGCGCATGTGTTCGGCCTGGTCGTTGACGATCCGGAAGAACTGCAGCATCTCGGCCGGGTCGAGGGCCGGCACGGCGTCGATCACGGTCGCGGCCGAACCCTTGATGGACGCCAGCGGGGCCCGCAGCTCGTGGCCCACCATGGCCAGGAACTCGGCCCGCAACCGCTCCAGCTCCTCGAGTGGCGCCAGGTCCTGCAGCGTCACCACGACCGACTCGACGTCTCCGTCCGCGGAGCGGTTGGGCGTGACGTTCATGAGGATCCTGACGCTCCGGCCGTCGGGGACCGAGAGCACCATCTCCTCGGCGCGCACCGTCTCGGCCGTGCTGAACCGGTCGGAGAGCTCGTACTCGGTGAGCGAGACCCTCCGTCCGTCCGCGCGCTCGACCGTGAGGACCCTCAGCAGGTCCTCCGGGGGACGGCCCGGCAGGCGCAGCCTCTCGATGATCCGCCTCGTCTCCCGGTTCATCGACATCAGGGCCCCGGTCTTCGCATCGAAGACCGCGACGCCCACCGGCGACGTGTCGATGAGGGCCTCCAGGTCGGTCCGGGCGCGCCGCTCGCCCTGGTGGACGCGGGCGTTGGCGATGGCGGTCGCCGCCTGCGCCGCGAAGAGCACCAGGACCTCCTCGTCCTCGTCCGTGAACCCTTCCCCCCCCTCCTTGTCACCGAGAAAGAAGCTGCCGACGTGCTCGTCCCGGTGGCGCAGCGGCGTTCCCTGGAGGGTCGTCGACGGCAACGGGCCGGGGGTCAGCCCGAGCGATCGGGCGTAGGCCGGCAGGTCGTGCACCCTCAGCGTGTCGGGATGCTCCCGGAGGTGTTCGAACAACCGCGGCCCATCCGACCAGGCCATCAACTGCCGGTGCTCCTCGGGCGCCATGCCCGATGAGACGAAGTCCAGGACCTGCCCCCTGTCGTCGTGGGTCGTGATGACGCCGCGGCGCGCACCGGTCAGGGCGCGGGCGCTCTCGACGACCTCGCGCAGGACGGTGTCGAGATCGAGGCTGGCGCTGACCCGGAGGACGGCCGCGCTCAGCCGGGAGATGCGATCGCGCAGCGCCTCGTTCTCCAGTCGCAGCTCGCGGCGGCTCGTCAATGTGACCACCCCGTTCGGACGCGTGGAGCCCGACGGCGCGGGTCGGGCGTCGGCTTGCCGTCGATTTCGGACCCCGGAACGAGCTCCCTCGGCGTCCTTGTCAGTCCTGGCATTTTTATCCATGGTTCACGGAAATGACACCGAAAAGTGCAAGAAGTTCACATGGATTTCGCGGCCGCCATGTACCCTCCCGGCCTGCAGGGGCGCGCGGGGCCGGGGTTTGCCGACGACCCCCGACGCCGGGAGAGCTTCGATGAGCGGATCGAGGGGGCGTTCGGGACGGAAGGCCGAGCCCCCCGGTCGCGAACAGGTGACGGCGGAACATGTGGACCGACGACGAGCTGGCGATCATCATCGATGGGCGGCGCGATGACTGGCCCGGCGGCGCCCGGACCCTGACCCCGGGCACTCCCGGCCGCGAACCGAACGGGCGGACGCTCTGGTTCGGGGCCGAGCTCGACTCCGGCAACCAGGTGTGGTTCCGGATCACGACGGAGGCGGTCGGCCGGATGCGGGAGACGACGCCGCGGGCGCGCGGCAAGCGCCTCGTCGACGCCCTCCTCGCCTGGCTGACGCCGGACCGGGGGCTCAAGCGCGAGCTCAACCGCTTCGAGGTGCGGGTCTCCGAGGACGGCGACACGTGGATCGAGCGTCTGCGGTGGTGACCGGCGTCGCGGGCATGCTTCCGCGCCGGCCCGCTCCATCGGCGGGAGGCGCCGGAGCATCGCCGACCGCCGATGCCGTGATAGGCTTGCCCGGTGGACGGCATCACGGGAGGGTGAAGCGGTGTTCCCGGCCGCCGGGCCGGCGCGCCCGCCGCTCCCCGGGCCGGGGTCGTTCTCGCCGGTCGCGGGCGGTGCGCTCGTGGCGGGCTTCGTCCTCGGCCTCCTGGCGTGCGTCCCCGCCGGCGCCGACCGGCATCCGGCCATCGCCGCGTCCCTCCTCGCCGCCGCCGCCGTCCTCGCAACGTGGAGCGCGGGGCTCTGCCTGTGGGCGGGCCTCCGGGGCCGCCGCCTCGCCGTCGAGATCGACCCGCGGCCCCAGCACTACGTTCAGGCCTGCGCCCAGGCGTCGATCTTCCTCTACTGGGGCTGGCACTGGCCCCCCGTCCGCGACGCGGCCGTCCTCATCGCCGCCCAGGTCCTCTTCGCCTACGCCTTCGACCTCCTCCTCGCGTGGTCGCGGGGCGAGGCGGGCCGGCTCGGCTTCGGCCCCGTCCCCGTCGTCTTCAGCATCAACCTCTTCCTGTGGTTCGCCGACGACCGGTTCCACCTCCAGCTCCTGCTCGTGGCGTTCGCCTTCGCGGCCAAGGCCCTCATCCGGTGGGAGCGCGACGGGCGCCGGACCCACGTCTTCAACCCCGCCGCGTTCGCCCTCGCCGTCTTCTCCGCCGCCCTCCTCGCCACCGGGACGAGCGACCTGACCCGGGGACAGGACATCGCCGTCTCCCAGTTCTTCCCGCCCCACATGTACCTGTGGATCTTCCTCGTCGCCCTGCCCGGCCAGTACCTCTTCGGGGTCACCTCGATGACCCTCGCCGCGGTGGTCGCGACGTGGCTCTTCGGCCTCGCCTGGTTCACGGCGACCGGCGTCTACTACTTCTACGACGCCTACATCCCCGTCGCCGTCTTCCTCGGCATGCACCTCCTGTTCACCGACCCCTCCACCGCCCCCCGCACCGCGGCGGGGCGGCTGCTCTTCGGCGCCCTCTACGGGGCGGGGGTCGTGGCCGGCTACGCCCTCCTCGCCGGCGCCGGCCTCCCCACCTTCTACGACAAGCTGCTGCCGGTGCCGCTGCTCAACCTGTCGGTCGGGCTCCTCGACCGGCTCGCGCGCTCGCCGGCCCTCCGCCGCCTCGATCCGGCGCGGCCCGCGGACCTCGCGGCGGCGGGGCGCCGGCCGGCGGCGGTCCCGGCCGACCCACCCGGCCGCGGCCTCCTCGACCGCGTTCCCGCCCCGCGGCGCCGACACCTGGCGTACATGGCGGCGTGGGCCGCCGTCTTCGCGGTCATGAGCGCCACCGGCGGCGTGGGCGACCGCCACCCCGGCCAGTGGCTGCCGTTCTGGCAGGCGGCCTGCGCCGACGACCGCCCCGGCGCGTGCCGCTACCTCGCGGCCCGCCTGTCGGGCCACTGCGCGGCCGGCTCGGGCTGGGCCTGCAACGAGATCGGCGTCCTCCTCCGGACCCGGCCCGCGGCGGCGGCCGCGGCCGGCGAGGCCGACCCCCGGGCCGCGTCCGCCGCCTGGTTCGACCAGGGCTGCGCCCTCGGCTTCGGGCCGGCCTGCGGCAACCGCGGCCGCCCCGCCGGCGCCCCCGGCCCCTTCGACCGCGCCCCGCCCGGCCTCGACGACTGGCCCGTGGTCCTCCGGGGCAGCAAGGGGCCGGTCGCCGACCGCACGCCCGGCGCCCTCCTCGCCCGCGCCTGCCGCCAGGGCTGGCCCGACACGTGCGGATCGGCCGACTGACGCCTCTCCCGGGCCGCCGCGGGGTGTGCTACCATCGGCGTGTGACAGATCGCATCACCGTGTTGCTGGGTGCCGGGGCCATCGTCGTGGCCATCGTCGGGGGGACCTGCTCGACGAACGCCCGCATCAGCGATCTCGCCGCCCGCATCGATCGCCTCGACGCCAGGCTCAGCGCTCGCATCGACCGCCTCGACGCCAGGATGGATGGCTTCGAGGCGCGCCTGCGCACGATCGAGCAACGACTCACGGTCCTCGAGCAGCGATTCACGGTCGTCGAGCAGCGACTCACGGCCCTCGAGCAGGGATTCACGGTCCTCGAGCAGCGACTCACGGTCGTCGAGCAGCGACTTGCGGCCCTCGATCAGCGACTCACGGTCGTCGAGCGGCGCCTTGCGGCCCTCGAGAGGCTGCTGCTTCCGGCGCCTCCCGGCGATCGGTAGCCTGTCGCCACCCGCCGCGCGGCTCGGCCGGCGCCGTCAGGCCATGCCGCCTATCAGCGACCCCATGAAGGCGAGGCCGCCGAAGACGAACGCCAGCAACAGCAGGAAGGCCAGCGGCAGCAGCCACGCGATGACCCACGTCAGGATGGCGACGCCGACCGGCAGCCGGGCCACGCTGTGGATGGCGGCGACGCTGGTCGCGATGCAGTACACCATCGCGATGAACGAGCCGACGAGGGGGACGATGCCCAGCGACAGCGGCGCCTGGGCGAAGGCCAGCGCCCGGAACCAGGCCGCGAAGCCGGGCGACTCCTTGTTGAAGAGCCTGGCCGAGAGGGTGACGAGGCCGGCGGAGAGCGCGGTCGCCGCCAGGGCCAGCGGCACCGTGATGAAGAAGAGGAACAGGCTCCAGAAGCTGCCGAAGAGCAGCGTGGCGAGGGCGACGACCACGATCGCCTCCAGCGTCGCCTGCCCGTTGCCCGCGACCTCGGGGTAGACGCCGATCTCGAAGTTGAAGACCCGCTTCACCCGGCTGAAGAAGCTCGATTCGGCTCCCGGCCGCGCCCCGGGGCCGGCGGCCGGGGCCGCGGGCGGAGCCGGCGCGGGCACGGGCGCCGGTACGGGGGCAGCCGGTACGGGGGCAGTCGGCGCCGGGGCGGCCGGCGCGGGAGCAACTGGCGCTGGGGCGGCCGGTGCGGGGGGAGAGCTCGGCGCGGCGGCCTCCGCCGGGGGTCCGCCCGCCGCCTCGCCGGCCGGCGCCGCGGGGGGAGCCGGCGCGGGCGTCTCGGCCGGGACGGAGGAAGCGGGGTCGGGACGTCGGGGCGTGTCGCTCATGCGCAACTCTCCTTCGTCGTGGCGCCCGACCGGGCTCCGATTCCCGGTCGGACGGACGCGCCGGACCGCCGGATTCGGAACACTATCACACCCCTCGCAGCGCTAGGGGGCCGGCGTGTCGCCCGACCGGTGCCGCGCCGGCGCCGAGAGATCCTCCTTGACATGAGGGCGAGATTGGGGTGTAACTGAACGGCCCGCGCCGGGGCGAGGCGGGCGGCGGATGCCGGCCGAGCCCGGCCAACGGGCGTTCCCGCGCCGTCCCTTCCGGGCGGGCGCAACGGACATGGAGACGACTTCTGCGGGCCATCGCCACGGGCCGCCGCGGCGGCGGCATCGACGACCCCCCGGGGCGCTGAACGCCGGCGACGAGAGCTGCGGATGACGGCGTTCCGGGCGTTCCGGGTGGAGAAGACCGGCGAGCGGAAGTTCGAGCGGCGCGTCGTGGACCGCGACACCGCCGACCTCCCCGCCGGCGATCTCCTCATCGACGTCCAGTACTCGTCGCTCAACTACAAGGACGCCCTGTCGGCCATCGGCAACCCCGGCGTCACCCGCCAGTATCCCCACACGCCGGGCATAGACGCGGCGGGGACGGTGGTCGAGTCGTCGTCCAGCCGGTTCGCCCCCGGCGACGCCGCCATCGTCACCGGCTTCGACCTCGGCATGAACACGCCGGGCGGCTTCGGCCAGCGCATCCGGGTGCCGGTCGGCTGGGCGGTGCCGATGCCCGACGGCCTCGACGCGCGGTCGGCCATGATCCTGGGCACCGCGGGGTTCACGGCGGCGCTCGCCGTCGACCGCCTCGAGGCAACGGGCATGCAGCCCGACGGCGGCCCGGTGCTGGTGACGGGGGCGACCGGCGGGGTGGGCTCGGTGGCCGTGGCCCTGCTCGCCCGCCTCGGCTACGAGGTGCACGCCGCCACCGGCAAGGTGTCGTCCTTCCAGTACCTCGTCGACCTCGGCGCCCGCGACGTCATCTGGCGCCAGGATCTCATGAAGGGGTCCAGCCGGGCCCTGCTCAAGGCGCGGTGGGGCGGCGTCGTCGACACCGTCGGCGGCCCCATCCTCTTCAACGCGGTCAAGGCCCTCCGCTACGGGGCGAGCCTCGCCGCCTGCGGCCTCGTCGCCTCGCCCGACATTCCCGCCACCGTGTTCCCGTTCATCCTGCGCGGGGTCAACCTGCTCGGCATCGACTCGGTCGAGCTGCCCCTGATGCGCAAGGCCGACGTCTGGCGCAAGCTGGCCGGCCCGTGGAAGCTCGACTGCCTCGAGACCCTCGCCTTCCCCCTCACCCTCGACAACCTCTCGGTCGCCATCGACCGCATCCTCGCCGGCGAGATGGTCGGCCGCGGCCTCCTCGACCTGCGCGCCTGACGCCGGGCCCGCCGGCGCCCTTCACCGAAGCGCCATCAGGCAGCGGCCGAGCCGGGTCAGGATTGAGGCATGAGGCTGAACGCGGGCGTCGCGGGTCGAGACAGGGTCGACGAGTGCGCCACGGCGGGCGACGCCGTCGTCGGCCGGGACGGGCCGGAGTCGTGACCACGCGAATCGAGATCGACGGGTTCAAGACGTTCGACGGATTCGCGCTCGAGCTGCGTCCGTTCAGCGCTCCTCCTGGAACGGCCCGTACCGCGCCAGCTCGCGCTTGACCACCGGGGCCATCACGTATAGGCCCAGCAGGTTGGGCAGCGCGACGACGAACACCAGCGCGTCGGAGAGGTCGACGAGGGCGCCGAGGTCGAGGCTGGCCCCGACCACGACGAAGAGGCAGAAGAACGTCTTGAAGCCGATGTCCTGCTTCCGCCCGTCGCCGGCGAGGTAGGTGAACGCCTTGAGGCCGTAGTAGGCCCAGGCGATCATCGTCGAGTAGGCGAAGAGCATCGCGGCCACCGCCAGCGGCGCCGGCGACCACGGCAGCACCGAGGCGAAGGCGCGGGTGGTCAGCTCGATGCCGTTGACGCCGGCGGCGGCGAGGGCGGGGTCGTAGACGGTGGTGATGATGACGAGGGCGGTCATCGTGCAGATGACCACGGTGTCGATGAACGGCTCGAGCAGGCCGACGAACCCCTCGCTGACCGGGCGCGGGGTGCGGGCGGTGGCGTGGGCGATGGCGGCGCTGCCGAGGCCCGCCTCGTTTGAGAAGGCGGCGCGGCGGAACCCGATGACGAGGGCCCCGAGCATGCCCCCGGCGACGCCCTCGGGGGCGAAGGCGCCCTGCCAGATGGCGGCCACCGCGCCCGGCAGCCGGTCCGCCTGCAGCAGGAGGACGAGCAGGGCGAGGGCCACGTAGAGCAGGGCCATCCCCGGCACCAGCCGCACCGTGGTGTTGGCGATCGAGCGGATGCCGCCGATGATGACCACCGCCACCAGCCCCGCCAGGGCCAGGCCCACGAGCCACGTCGCCTCCGCGAAGGGGCTCGCCTCGCCCCCGGTCAGGTCGACGAACATCGCCGTCGCCTGGTTCGACTGGAACATGTTGCCGATGCCGAGGCAGCCCACCACCATCGTGCACGCGTAGAAGATGCCGAGGCCGCGCCCCAGCCCCGGCAGCCCCCGCTCGGCGAGCCCCCGCTCGAGGTAGTGCATGGGGCCGCCCGACACCGAGCCGTCGGCCGCCGTCCGCCGGTAGAGGACGCCGAGGGTGCACTCGGCGAACTTCGTCGACATGCCGAGCACGCCGGCCGCGACGAGCCAGAACGTGGCGCCGGGGCCCCCGGTCGAGATGGCCACCGCCACCCCCGCGATGTTGCCGATGCCCACCGTGCCCGACACCGCCGTGGTCAGGGCCTGGAACTGCGATATCTCGCCGGGGTCGCCGGGGTCGGCGAGCCGCCCGGTGATCACCCGCACCGCGTGGCCGAACCCCCGGACGTTGATGAACCCCAGGTAGACGGTGAAGAAGAGCCCCCCGCCGACCAGCCACGCCACGATCAGGGGGAAGTCGGCCCCCATCACCGGCACCGTGAAGAAGATGAACCCCGCCACCGCCTCGGCCAGCGGCTGCAGCGCCCCGTTGATGACGTCGTCGATGCCCACGGCCTGATTATCCTCGGAACCCACCGGCGCACGCCCGCCTTCACCGCGGCGGGGTCGACTTCGACCCGGCGTCGCCCGGCCCGGCGTGCGGCGGCGTGCGGCGGGGTCGACCTTCGGCCCGGCATTGCCCGGCTCGTCGTGCGGCGGGGTCGGTGCGGCAGAGTCGACCTCGGCCCGGCATCGCCCGGCCCGGCGCGCGGGCGGCCCTGTCCGTTCCTCGGCGCCCTGTGTTATGTTCGACTCATGGCGGCGGATTCGAGCCCGGTCGCGGGGTGGCTGCCCGGCCACGATGCGAGGTGGATCATCGCGACGGTCCTGACGGTCGCGAGCCTCCTCTGGATGAAGTCGGACGGCCTGGAGAGCCGCCTGGACGACGTGAACGGCCGCATCGACGACGTGAACGGCCGCATCGACGACATGAACGGCCAGATAGCCGAGCTTCGCACCGACCTGCGCCGCATCGACGATCGGCTGCGGGCGGTCGAGATTGCCGTCCGTCCGGCCGCGACGTCACCCGGCGAGTAGGGCGGAGTGTCGTCTTCAACGCATGGCTGAGCATTCCAGGACGCTCGCGGGGTGGCTGCCGGGCCACGACGCACGGTGGGTCATCGCCACCGTGCTCGTGGTTGCCGGCCTGCTCTGGATGAAGTCGGACGGGCTGGAGAGCCGCCTGGACGACGTGAACCGCCGCATCGACGACGTGAACGGCCGCATCGACGACATGAACGGCCGCATCGAACAACTGCGCGCCGACATGAACCGCCAGATAGCCGAGCTTCGCACCGACCTGCGCCGCATCGACGATCGCCTGCGGGCCGTCGAGATTGCCGTCGGTCCGGCCGTGACGACACCCGGCGAGTAGGGCGCGTGTCGTCTTCAACGCATGGCTGAGCATTCCAGGACGCTCGCGGGGTGGCTGCCCGGCCACGACGCACGGTGGGTCATCGCCACCGTGCTCGTGGTTGCCGGCCTGCTCTGGATGAAGTCGGACGGCCTGGTCGGCCGCATGGACGAGCTGAGCAGACGCATCGACGACCTGCGCGCCGACGTCACCCGCCAGATAGCCGAGCTTCGCACCGATCTGCGCCGCATCGACGATCGGCTGCGGGCCGTCGAGGAGCGGCTGGCAGTCGTCGAGGAACGGCTGGGAGTCGTCGAGGAGCGGCTGGGAGCCGTCGAGGAGCGGCTGGGAGTCGTCGAGGAACGGCCGGGAGCCGTCGAGGCGCGGTCGGGAGCCGTCGAGGAGCGGCCGGGAGTCGTCGAGGTCGCCGTCGGGCCGGCCGTGCCGCCATCCCGCCAGCCTTCGCCGCCCTAGCAGCCCATGGTGGAAGTCCCTGCTGCATTCGAGCAGCGATGCATCCCGCCTGCGCCCGGCAACCGACCTGGTCCCGGGCGCCCGCGTCGGATCCCGAGCGCCTACGCCAGCCGGGCCAGGATGTCGTCGACCGTGCGGCAGGTCACCGCCAGCATCGTCAGGGTCGGGTTCTGGGTGCCCACGCTGGGCATCGAGCCGCAGCCGGCGAGGTACAGGTTGGGGTGGTCCCAGGTGCGCTGCCGGTCGTTCACCACCGAGCTGCCGGGGGCGGAGCCCATGACGTGGGTGCCGCACAGGTGGCCGCCGCCCTGGTAGTTGTAGGTCTGCCCGTTGTAGCCGAACGCGTTGGGCGCCTCCTCGCGGGTCACGGTGTGCTCGGCCGCCCCCAGCCGGGCCATGAGGCGGGCCGTCGCCCCGCGCGCCGACTCGAAGCCCGCCCGCACGTAGTCCGACACCCCGTAGGCGATGCGCGGGCGCGGGATGCCCAGGTTGTCGGTCCAGCGGTCCGACAGCTCGACCCGGTTGGCGGGGTCCGCCTCCTGCTCGACGAGGAACGCGATCCGGAGTTGGCGGCTAAGGAGATCGTTGACGGCGCGGGCGTAGGGCCGCCCCCCGAGCACCCGGCCCCCGGGGTTGGCCCCGCTCGCATCGCTCCCGTAGACGAAGTCGGCCCCCGTCACCCACGGGTCGCCGATGGGCCAGTTCCAGCCGGTGTTGCCCAGCTCCATGCGCCACGCCGCCCGGCGGCGCCGGAACGGGCCGTCGCGCAGGGTCTCGACCCCCGACGTCGACAGCGGCCCGCGGTAGGGGTAGACCGGCGTCCCCGCCGGCATCAGGCCCCACGCCAGGTACACCGGGTGGTCCATCAGGTGGCGCCCCACCAGCCCCGACGAGTTGGCGGCCGCGCGCCCCGTCGCCCGCCCGGTGTTCAGCAGGATGCGGGCGTTCTCGACCGCGTGGGCCGCGAGCACGTAGACGTCGGCCTCGGCCACCCCCTCGCCGGTCCTCCCCGTCGCGGCGGGCACCCCGCCGTCCTCGTAGCGCAGGTAATGGAGGCCGGTCACCCGCCCGCCCTCGTCCATCCGCACGTGGTCGACGACGGCGCGGGCCAGCAGCTCCACCCGCCCCGTGGCCATCGCCTCCCGCAGCGTCGCCCGCGGGTCGTACTTGGCCCGCACCGGGCAGATGGGCACGCAGCTCGTGCTGCCGCGGCAGGGCCCCCGGCCCTGGTAGGCGGCCGAGTTCCGGCCGGCCGGGGTCGACGTCAGCCGCGCCGGGGCGGGGGCGTCGTCGGCGAGCACCGTCCCGTCGAGGCGCGCCCCGACCACCCGGTCGCCGTACGACGGGGGTATCGGCCCCATCGGGTACTCGTACCCGGCCCCGTAGGCGACGCCGTTCACCGCCTCCTGCTCGGCCCGGTCGCCGGCCACCCCGATCAGGTGCTCGGCCTGCCCGTAGTACGGCTCGAGGTCGTCGTAGCCCAGCGGCCAGTCGAGGCCGCGGCCGTAGGCCGAGCGCAGGCGGAGGTCGGTCCCGTCCATGCGGACGGCGGTGCCCATCCAGTGGTTGCCGGTGCCCCCGGCGAGCCGCTCGTAGGTGCTGGCGAAGGGCAGCGAGCCCGGCGCGTGCTCGAAGTACGAGCGGGCGGGGTCGTCCCACGCCGCCACCAGGGCCTCGATGGTGGGGCGCGGCGCGTTGGTTCGGCTCGGGTCGAGGGCCGCCGCGTCGGGCGGGTAGGGCGCCGACGGCGACTTGAACGTGGCGAGCACGTAGCGCTCGACGTGGTCGCGGTGCAGGGCGTCGAGCCCCGGCCCCGCCTCGAGCACCAGCACCCGCCGGCCCGCCCGGGCCAGCAGCAGGGCCATGGCGGCGCCGGCGAAGCCCGAGCCCACGATGGCCACGTCGTAGCGCGGCGTCCGCGTCTCCTGCATGGGAATCGGTGTCCGCCAGCCCGCCAACCGTGGCCGGCCCGCCCGCCCGTCGTCACCTGCCGCTCCGCCGGGCGCCCAGCCAACCTCCGGGCGTCGGCGCCGTCGGCGGGAAAGCCCCCGCGCAGGGTCGGCGGGGCGGATCCCCTGCGCGCCGTCGCCGGGGAAACCCCTGCGCACCGTCGGCGGAAACCCCTGCGCACCGTCGGCGGAAACCCCTGCGCGCCGTCGGCGGGGGAGACCCGCGAGCCGGCGTCGGCGGGGGAAGACCCCCTGCGCGCCGCCGGCGGGGGAGACCCGCGCTCTGGCGCCGTCGGTGGAGACCCCGCGTCGTCGGCGGGGCAGACCCCTACGCCCCGTCGAGGAAGTCGTCGAGGTCCGGCGGCGCTTCCGCCCACGACCCCGGCGCGCCCGCCACCCCCATCGGCCGCGCCTGGGCCAGGCGCCAGATCCAGCCGTTCCGGTAGGCGCGCACCGACACCACGAGGTCGGTGCGGTGGTCGGGGCCGATGACCGCGGCCGAGTCGGGCATCCGCGCCGTCTCCGTGCCGCCGTACCACACCCCGTACAGCCACATGAGCATCGTCAGCCGGGCCAGCACGCCGACCCCGTCCGCCCGCGCGCGCCCCCCGCCGGCGAGCAGGCGTCCCGCCGCCTCGTCTCCCACCGCCTCGTCTCCCGCCGCCTCGTCGCCGCGCGGCGCCACCTCGCGCCAAGCGGCCAGCATCGCCGCCGTGGCGTCGGGGGCGGCCTCGAGGCACAGCGCGTGGAAGGTGTCGGCCAGCGCAATCTCGCCGGCGCGGGCCTCCGGCTCGAGCCGCGCCGGGTCGGCGCCGACCAGGGCCGCCGACAGCCGCAGGTAGTCGGTCGGGGCCGGCTCGTCGGGCGGCTGTTCCCCCCGCGCCCACACGGGCAACCCGCCGACGAGCACCAGCGAGCCGACCGCGCCTTGAATGACGGAGCGTCGCGTGAGCGGCATGTTCAGGGCATGAGCCGGACGAGGGCCGCGAAGGCGCCGAGGGCGAGCACGATGCGCCACGTCAACGTGGCCTTCAGCTCGGAAACCTCGGCCCGAACCGCGGCGACGTCGGCCTTCGTGGCCAGCGGCTCGATCGCGGCTTCGAGGTCGGCCTTCGTGGCGAAACGTTCGAGGTCGGCCTTCGTGACGAGACGTTCCAGGTCGGCCTTGTTGGCCAGCGGCTCGATCGCGGCTTCGAAGCCGATCATGCGCGATGGGCTCCCTTGGCGGCCGCCGACGGGCTCCGTTGACACGCCATCTGACCGCATATTAGCATGCGCCTCCTGGGGGGTGTCGTGCGTCTCGCCGCCGCGAGTCGGCGGGCCCCCACCCTGACGACATCATGGTGAAGCTGCGCGTCGCGTCGTTCGTCCCGGCGGTGCTCGTTCTCGGTCTCGGCGCCGCGGGGGCGCGGGCCGGACAGGCGCAGGCGCCCGCGGTCGAGGCCGCGGCCTCGACCTCGACCAGGGCCGAGGCCGGCGTCGCCGCCCACCGCGCCCTGCTCGACCGCTACTGCGTCACCTGCCACAACCAGCAGGTGGTGGCCGGCGAGGGCCGCCCCGCGTCGCCGCTCGTCGGGCAGCTCCGCGCGGTGGGGCTGACCCTCGACACCCTCGACCTCGCCGACGTCGGCGGGCACGCGGCCGACTGGGAGCGGGTCGTCCGCAAGCTGCGGGGCGGCGTCATGCCCCCGGCCGGCAGGCCGCGGCCCGACGCCGCCGCCCTCGACGGCTTCCTCGACTGGCTCGAGGGCGAGCTCGACGGCGCGTGGGCGGCCACCCGCGACCCCGGGCGCACCGCCACCTTCCACCGCCTCAACCGCACCGAGTACCGCAACGCCGTGCGCGACCTGCTGGCGGTCGACCTCGACGCCGACGACTTCCTCCCCGCCGACGACTCGAGCTTCGGCTTCGACAACATCGGCGGCATCCTCCGCATGTCGCAGGCGCTGATGGAGCGCTACCTCGCCGCCGCCCGCACCATCGCGCGGCTCGCGGTGGGCAGCCCGCCCCCGGCCATGTCCGCCGACACCTACGAGGCGGCCCAGGACCTGTCGCAACACGCCCGGGTCGAGGCGCTGCCCTTCGGCACCCGCGGCGGCCTCCACGTCGAGCACCTCTTCCCGCAGGACGCGGGCTACGACTTCCGCATCCAGCTCACCGGCACCCGGCGGCTGCGCGAGAGCCACGACCTCGAGGTCACCGTCGACGGCGAGCCCGTCGAGGCGTTCACCCTCGGCCCGCCCGCCGACGGGGCGGCGGACAACCCCTACGCGCAGGCGTCGACCATCGACTTCCGCCTCGATGTGGCGGCCGGCCCCCGCGAGGTCGGGGTCACCTTCTACAAGCAGCCGTCGGCCCTCGTCGAGCAGGTCCGCGAGCCGTTCCCCAACCCGCGGGTGGCCGGCAACGCGGGCGGCCTCGCCGGCGCGCAGCCGTTCGTGCAGAGCGTCACCATCACCGGCCCGTACGACGCGGCCGGGGCCGCCGACACCCCGTCGCGCCAGCGCATCTTCACGTGCCGCCCCGTCGCCGCCGCCGACGAGGCCGCGTGCGCGCGCGAGATCCTGTCGAGGCTCGCCCGCCGCGCCTACCGCCGTCCCGTGTCCGACGACGAGCTGGCGGTGCTGCTCGACTTCTACCGGCAGGGCCGGGCCGCCGGCGGCTTCGACGACGGGGTCGAGCTCGCCATCCGGCGCCTCCTCGTCAGCCCCGAGTTCCTCTACCGCATCGAGGCCGACCCCGACGGCGCCGCCCCCGGCGCGCCGTACCCGGTGGCCGACCTCGACCTCGCGTCGCGGCTCTCGTTCTTCCTCTGGAGCAGCATCCCCGACGAAGAGCTGCTCGCGGCGGCCGAGGCGGGCCGCCTGCGCGACCCCGGCGAGCTCGAGCGGCAGGTGCGGCGCCTGGTGGCCGACCCCCGCTCCGAGACCCTCACCACCAACTTCGCGGCCCAGTGGCTGCAGCTCCGCAACCTCGAGACCACGGTGCGCCCCGGCGACCCCTTCTCGGTCGCCTTCGACGAGTCGTTGCGCCAGAGCATGCTGCGCGAGACCCGGCTCTTCGTCGACAGCATCGTGCGCGACGACCGCAGCGTCGTCGACCTGCTCACCGCCGGCTACACGTTCCTCGACGAGCGGCTGGCCGAGCACTACGGCATTCCCGGGGTCACCGGCAGCCGCTTCCGGCGCGTCGACCTGCCCGCCGACAGCCCCCGGCGCGGCATCCTCGGGCACGGCAGCGTGCTCACCCTGACCTCGCACGCCATCCGCACCTCGCCGGTGCTGCGGGGCAAGTGGATTCTCGACAACCTGCTCGGCACCCCGCCGCCCGACCCGCCGCCCAACATCCCGGCCCTGAACGACCAGCGGACGCAGGCCAGGCGGCCCACGGTGCGGGCGCGGCTCGAGGCCCACCGCGCCAACCCCGCGTGCTCGGCGTGCCACGCCATGATCGACCCCACCGGCTTCGCCCTCGAGAACTTCGACGCCATCGGCCGGTGGCGCGTCGTCGACGAGTCGTTCAACCCCATCGACCCGTCCGGGGTGCTGCCCGACGGCCGCGCCTTCGACGGCGTCGCCGAGATGCGCGACACCCTCGCCCGCGACCCCCGGCAGTTCGTGACCACCGTGACCGAGAAGCTCATGACCTATGCCCTCGGCCGCGGCCTCGACCACACCGACATGCCGACCCTGCGCCGCATCGTGCGCGAGGCGGCGGCCGACGACTACCGGTTCCAGAGCGTGGTGCTCGGCATCGTCCAGAGTGATCCGTTCCTGATGAGGAGATCGCAGTCATGATCGTCACCCAGAAGTCGCTGTCCCGGCGCACCGTGCTGCGCGGCCTCGGGGCCACCGTCGCCCTGCCCCTGCTCGACGCCATGGTGCCCGCGCTCTCGGCCGCGGCCCGACAGGTGACCGCCCCGGTGCCCAGGCTGGCGTTCTTCTACGTGCCCAACGGCATCCTCCCCCGCAGCTTCCACCCCGAGGGCGCCGGCGGCTCCAACTTCGATCTCACCCCCGTGCTGCAGCCCCTCGCGCAGTACCGCGACCGGATGACCATCGTCACCGGGCTCAGCAACTCGGGCGTCGTCAGCCCCAACGAGGGCGGCGGCGTGCACACCCGCGCCCACGGCGGCTGGCTCAACGGCATCCTCCCCAAGCGCACCGAGGGGGCCGACATCCGCGCCGGCAAGACCATCGACCAGTACGCCGCCGACCAGCTCGGGGCCGACACCGCCCTGCGCTCGCTCGAGCTCACCACCGAGTCGAACTACCAGGTCGGCAACTGCGAGAACGGCTACAGTTGCGCCTACCGCAACTCGACCTCGTGGCTCACCCCCACGACCCCGCTGCCCCACGAGCGCGACCCCCGGGTCGTCTTCCAGCGCCTCTTCGGCGACGGCGGCAGCGTCGAGGCCCGGCTGGCCCAGATGCGCACCGACCGCAGCATCCTCGACTCGGTCGGCGACAGCATCCACCGCCTCGAGAAGAAGGTGGGCGCCCAGGACCGCGCCACCGTCGGCGAGTACCTGCAGTCCATCCGCGAGATCGAGCGCCGCATCCAGCGCACCGAGGCCAACCAGGCCTCGACCCCGCTGCCCGCCGTCGACCAGCCCGCCGGCGTCCCCGACGACTACGAGGAGCACGTCGGCCTGCTGCACGACATGCTCGTCCTCGCGTTCCAGGCCGACGTCACCCGCGTGAGCTGCATGCAGATGGCCCGCGAGACCAGCGGCCGGACGTATCCCAACATCGGCGTCCCCGAGGCGCACCACACCGTCTCGCACCACCAGCAGGACCCGCACAACATCACCCAGTACACGAAGATCAGCCAGTACCAGATGCAGCTCTTCGCCCGGCTCGTCGAGAAGATGGCCGACGCCCCCGACGGCGACGGCACCCTCCTCGACCACGCCATCCTCCTGCACGGCGCCGGCATGGGCGACGGCGACCAGCACACCCCCTACAACCTGCCCATCACCCTCATGGGCGGCGGCTGCGGCCAGCTCGCCGGCAACCGCCACCTCGTCTACGACCTGCACACCCCGTTCATGAACCTCGGGCTGACGTTGCTCGAGAAGGTGGGGGTCAAGGTGGACCGCATCTCGGACAGCACCGGTCCGCTGACGGGGGTTTAGGAGGGAGGCCACGACTGCGGCAGAGCATTCCGGGGGTCCGGACCGCACTCGCGTGACGCGACGCTTCACACGTCGGTCCGCGCCGTCGTCTGCTGCCCTTTTGGAATGGTGGGGGAGGCGGTGGCGGTGCCGGCATCGGCGGAGACTCCGTCCGATGAATCAGGTCGGCGGGAACAACGGCATCGTCGTCGCCACGGCCCGCTACACCGGTGTCGCCGAGCGAGCGCTGGTGGAAAAGCTCCAGGTGTGGGAGGGGATGGAGTGACCGAACCCATTCCGTTCCCGCGCCAACCGAGGGTCACCGGTGGCAACGGGGGCAACTCCAACGAAGACCGGATCCGCGAGCTTGAACTCGATGTCCGCGAGATCAAGACGCGCATGGAAGGTCTCGCCACGAAGACCGATATCGGCACCCTCCGAAACTGGATTCTCGGCGGCGTCATCGCAGGTCTGCTCGCGTTCATCTGGTGGGCGACCCGGATCCTCGCCATCGTTGTCGGTGGCAACGCAACCCCCAACGGCGGCGGATGATCCCTGAGAGCCCGGCGCGCCCGCGCCGCGCGGGCGCCGGGGCGGCGTTCCCAGCAGCGCCTCGGTCGTCGCCGAGGTCACGTCGAACGCCGACAGCAGGTCGTCGTCGGCGTACCAGCCGTCGATGTCGGGTGCGGAGACGCCGCGGTCGGATCAGGATGTCGACGAGGTAGCCCCTCGCGGATGCGACTGGAAGGTCTGGATGCCGACAGGCAGCCTGCGCTTCTCCATGCAGGCATTCCATGCGCGAGGACGCGACTACCCGCCGGCCGGCGGCGAGGGGAGCACCACGCGCTCGATCGTCGCGAGGCGCTGATCGATCCTCCCGACCGCGACCTCGACCGCGTCGAGGCGTTCGTCGACGCGGACCAGGGCGGCGCGCAGCTCGCGGACGTCGGCGCGCAGCTCGTCGATGCGGCTGTTCGTGTCGTCGATGCGGGTGCTGAGGCGGGCGTCCAGCTCGTCGATGCGGGTGCTGAGGCGGGCGTCCAACTCGTCGATGCGGGTGCTGAGGCGGGCGTCCAGCTCGTCGATGCGCGTGTTCAGGCCATTGAACTGCACATTGATCTGCGCCGACAGCAGTCCGGCGACGGCGATGATGAGCCCGCCCATCGTTCCGATGATCCACTTCGCGTCGCTGCTCACTGTCAGAAGCTTAGCACGGATGGTTGCCGTTGACACGGCTCGGCCGCGACCGATGGCCCGGCCATCCCGCCGCGCTGCCGAGGGCCGGTCGTCGCGGGCCTTGCATGCCCGCTTCCACGCCGGGCGCCTGCGGCATTGGCCCGGCCGTCCCGCCGCGCTGCCTGCGCCGGTCGTCGCGGGCCTTGCATGCTCGCTTCTGCGCCGGGCCCCTGCGGCGCAGCGGTCGGTCTCGGGCCGGCCCGTCGGCTGGCAGTGCCGGTTGAGCCGTCCCGCCGCAGCACCCGCCCCGCCCCCTCGGGCCGCACCCCCCCGCCGTGCTACGATCGGCGCTCCGCGTACGGCAACCGCGCCCGGCGGGCGGGGGCGGTTCGCGACAACGAGGTGGTCGTCATGGATGTCAGCAGCAGAACGAGGTCGACCCGGCCGGCGGCGCTCCGTGGCCCGGGGGCGCGCGTGAACCGGGCAACGCGTCCGGTCCCGGCCGCCCTGCTCGCGGTCGCCACGCTGCTCGCGGCTGCCGCCCTGCTCGCGGCCGGCCTGGCCGCCGCGCCGGCCACCGCCGAGGCCGCCGCCCGGCGCGACGCGCCGCTCGTCGAGGCGGTGAAGGCGGCCGACGCCGACACCGTGCGGCGGCTCGTGGCCGATCCCGCGGTAGACGTCGACGCGGCGGGGCCCGACGGGGCCACCGCGCTGCACTGGGCGGTGCACCACGACGAGGCCGCCCTCGTCGGCCTGCTGCTCGAGGCCGGCGCCGACGTGTCGGCCGTCAACCGCTACGGCGTCGGGCCCCTCTCGCTCGCGGCCGAGAACGGCAACGCCACCGTGGTCGGGATGCTGCTGGCGGCCGGCGCCGACCCCGACGCCGCCATGCGGGGGGGCGAGACGGCGCTCATGACCGCGGCCCGCACCGGCGACGCGGCCACCGTGCGGGCGCTGCTCGCGCGCGGGGCCGACCCCAACGCCCGCGACGACTTCCGCGGCCAGACCGCCCTCATGTGGGCGGCGGCCCGCAACAACGCGGCTGCCGTGCACGCCCTCGCCGAGCTGGGGGCCGACGTGCACGCCCGCACCGAGACGGGCGCGCGGCCGGCCGGCGGCAACCGGCTCTTCTATGCGCCGCCCCCCACCGGCTTCACCGCCCTGACGTTCGCGGCCCGCGGCGGCCACCTCGACGCCCTGCGGGTGCTGCTCGCGGCCGGCGCCGACGTCAACGACACCCTGTCCGACGGCCAGAGCGCCCTGGTGGTGGCTGTGGCCAATGCCAACTGGGCCCTCGCCGACTACATGCTCGACCGCGGGGCCGACCCCAACCTCGCCGGGGCGGGGTGGAACGCCCTCCACCAGCTCGTGCGCACCCGGCGCATGAACACCGGGTTCGGGTTCCCCGGCCCCATCCCCGCCGGCGCCGTCGACAGCATCGACGTGCTGCGCAAGATGATCGCGCTCGGCGGCGACGTCGACGCCCGCATGACCGTCAACGGCATGAAGGACGGCCAGCGCAACCGGCTGAACCGGCTCGGGGCCACCCCCTTCTTCCTCGCCGCCAAGGTCACCGACGTCGAGGCCATGCGGGTGCTGGTCGAGGCGGGGGCCGACGCCACCGTCTCCAGCGCCGACGGCACCACCCCGCTGATGGTGGCGGCCGGCGTCGCCATCTGGAACCCCGGCGAGGACGGCGGCTCGCTGCCGGGGCAGGAAGACGAGGTGCTCGAGGCGGTGCGGATGTGCGTCGAGCTCGGCAACCCCGTCAACGCCGCCAACTACCGGGGCATGACCGCCCTGCACGGGGCCGCGTTCCGCGGCGCCAACAACGTCGCCGAGTACCTCGTCGAGCAGGGGGCCGACCTCGACGCCCGCACCGACCTCGGCTACTCGCCCCTCGCCATCGCCGACGGCTTCAGCTACTCCGACTTCTACAAGGCGCAGAAGCACACCGCGGCCCTGCTGCGCGGCCTCATGGAGGCCCGCGGCATCCCCGCCGACGGCGAGGGCCACGTCATCCCCGGCACCCTCTGCTTCGACTGCCTGCAGACCCGCGGCGACCAGATTGCCGAGCGGGTGCGCTGGGAGGCCGAGCTCGAGGCCGAGTTCAACGCGGGGGGGCAGCCGTAAGGCTACTCGTCGAGGGGCCGGGGCGCGGTCGCCGTGTCAGGGCCGGGCCGACGTCTCGGGCGGGGTGACGGAAAGGAAAGTCGCTCAGGCGGCGTCGCGGTCTCGGCGGCCGGCGAGGAAGCCCTCGAGCGCGCCCTCCAGCCTGGCCATGCGCTCGCGCAGGTCGCCCAGCCCCTGCTGCACCTGGTCGAAGCGGTCGTTGAACTGCTTGTTCAACTCGTCGAACCGCTTGTTCATGCCGTCGAGCCGCTCGTTGAACTGCTTGTTCATGCCGTCGAGCCGCTCGTTGAACTGCTTGTTCATGCCGTCGAGCCGCTCGTCGAACCGCTTGTTCAGGTTCCGGATGTCGTCGCGGACCTCGCGGCGCTGCTCGCGCATGTCGAACCGCAGCCACGCGAAGAGCGCGATCAGCAGGGCCGGTGTGATCCAGGCCGTGATGCCGTCCACGCTCCAAGCGTAGCACGCACCGCGCGGGGCGGGAAGCGCGGCAATTGCCCCCGGGGGTGCCCTGTGCCGCCCTCGCTCCGCGGCTTCCCCTGCCGTGCAGCCGGCCCCGCCCCCCGCCAGGGCCCTTCTACGGCCCGCCCGCGTCGAGCACGTTCAGGTCGCGGTCGAGGTGCACGGTGGCGCCGCCGAGGCCCGAGCCGGGGCGCCGGGTGTAGCGCATGTCCGAGATGGTGACCGTGTACCCGTCGGGCGTCTCGGTGACGGTGTAGGCGGGGAACCGCTTCCAGACGTCGAGGCCCCACACGTGGGGGGCGGTCAGGGCGGCCTCGACCACGGGCCCCTCGGGGCCGCGGGGCACCGGGTCGGCGGTCTGCCGCAGGGGCGGGGCCGCGAGCCAGTCGAGCTCGTAGAAGCGGTAGACGTCGGGGTAGACGGCGACGATGCCGCGGCGGAAGACGTCGCCGGGCACGGGGATGGCCAGCACGTCGACCGGCGGCGGGCCCTCGCGCCGGATGGTGAGCAGGGCCGCCGCGAAGCGCTCGGTCGACCGCGAGGCCATGGCCATGCCCCCCGCGTATATCGCCACCGCCGCGAGGCACGCCGCCGCCACCCGGGGCAGCCGGTCGCGGCCCCGCCCCGTCGCCCGCAGCCACACGATGGCGGCGATGCCCGCCGCCCACGCCGCCGCGGTGGCCGGGGGGGTGTCGGCGAAGCGGCCGAACCCGATGACGATCCACGTCACCGCGGTGGCGGCGGTGGCCAGCAGCGCCCAGCCCGCCGCGCTCGCCCACGTCGCCGACGAGGCCAGCACCACCGCCAGGCCCGCGAGCAGCCACACCCACGGGTCGATGATGAAGAGGGCGTCGCCGTAGAACCAGGTGCCGTCGAACGGCATCAGGAACCGCACGCCGTACGTGTTCAGCCAGTCGAGCAGCGGGTGGCTCCACACCCCCGCCGCCGTCAGCCGCAGCAGCGGCCCCGCCCGCGCCGCCGGCCCGCGCCCCCGCCGCCACCGCGCCCACAGCCGGTCGAGCACCAGCAGGGCCGCCGTCAGCACCAGCGGCAGCACCACCATCGCCAGCACCCCGTGGGTCCAGCCCCGGCGGAAGCCGAGCGACAGGTCGCGGCTGACGAACATGGTGACGGCGTCGACGTCGGGGGCGTTGGCCGCGAGCACGCCGGCCGCGAGGGCCATCGCGCCCGTGCCCCGGCGCAGGCGGGTCTGGGCGAGGGTGGCGCCGACGAGGGTGTGGGCGAGGGGGTCCATGGGGGGTCGGCCGGCGGCGGGGCCGGGCTGCCCGCCCTGCGCGGGGCCCCGGGCGTCGTCGCCGCCGGCCGCCCCTCCAGCATACCCCGCGCCGCCCGCGGCCGTGCCGCCGGTCGCTCTCTCCGCGCCGCCCGCGGCCGTGCCGCCGGTCGCTCTCGGCCCCGTCCCGAACCGGCTTCCGCGCGCCGCCGGGGGCCGCGGCTCTGCCGCGAAGCGCGACAGGCGCAAAAAAAGGGGCGGGGCCGCGTTTCCGCCTTGCGCCGGCTCGTTCGGGCGTGTTACGCTCTCGCACCGGGGCCGGGTTCTTGGCGTCCCGGCTCGGACCGCGCATCGTCTGGTCCGGTTCCCGGCCGGTCGCGGCGTCCCCGTTTTGGGGGTTGCGCCGTCCGGTAGTGCATGTTACGCTTGCGCGTTTTCGCTCGGGCGTGGGAGGGCTAAAGTCCATATGCGGAGCGGACGATAGGGGTGGTCGACACGGGGGGGCCGGGGGCGGACTGATCCAAGTCCCTCCGGTCGCTCAGGCGGGAGGCCGGAAGGTGCGGATCATCGCTCCAGTTCCCTGCCGATGTCATTGCTTGGACGCAAGAAGCCCCGGCGCGGACGAATCCGGATCGACCGGAGGGGCGACACGAGGGTTCGTTGCGGAAGGCGGAAGACAGACAGATGCGGAGCGGCAGTCGGCACCGGGGGGAGGCACGACGGGTGATTCGGTTTCCCCGTTGCCAGATGGGCGGGCGGCGGATCCCCGCAAGCGCCTGACCGCGAACGCCTTGGGGCGGCGCGGTCGTGGCCGTTGCCCAGTCCGTGCCCAATTCCGGCGCGGACCGGGAGGCCGAGGACAGACAGATGCGGAGCGGCAGTCGGCACCGGGGGGAGGCACGACGAGTGATTCGGTTTCCCCGTTGCCGCGAGAGCAGGCGGCAAATCCCCGCAAGCTCCTGACCGCAAACGCCTTGGGGCGGCGCGATCGTGGCCGTTACCCAGTCCGCGCCCAATTCGGGGCGGGACGCAGGAGGCCGAGGACGGAACAGATGCGGAGCGGTAGTCGGCAACACCGGGGGGAGGCAGGGGGCGGAGGAAACGGTTTCCCCCCGCTGCTGGCGACAAACGGACGGATTCACAAGGGAGATTGCGACATGCGCACAGGAGCGATTTTCGCGAGAGGCAGTTGCCGGGCGCTGAAGTGGATGGCGCTGTTGGGGATAGTGTTCACGCTGGGCGCGAGCCAGGCCGCCGCACAGCCGACAGTCGCGGCCGACGGCGCCAAATACGTCGGCGCGGTCATCACTGTAAGCGTTACCGATACAGCAAACGCAGGCGTCGCGCACAGGGTCACCGGGACGCCGGACGCCTCGGACTTCGTGCTCGCGACTGGGTCGACGGCTGCTCGGAGCGTCAGCGTGTCGGGCAGTGAGATTACGCTTACCTTTGCCTCTGCCGCCACGGTAACGGGCGGCGGCGACTTGACATACACCCAGAATGTCGACACCAGAAAGCAAATCACGAGTGTCGCGACCGGCGTAGCGCTGGCGACCTTCACCGTCACCCCCGCCGAGGCGAATACCGTGCCGCAGTTCACCGCCGCGGGGCCGGCGCTTGAGGCGAAGCTCAACGAGGCTATCGCGACCGGGTTGGCCTTGCCGCGGGCTTCAGGCGGCAACGGGGCGCTCACATATGCGGTCACCGAGACCCTGCCCGCGGGGCTCACCCTCACCGACCCAGTTTCGGCCACCGTGGGCCCGACGATAACCGGGACACCGACCGCGTTGACGAACGGAGCGGAGCCCTTCACGCTGAGTGTTACCGACACCGCTACTGCCGGGGGCGAAGGGCCCGAGACCAGCTCGGTGCGGTTCACGATCGCGGTCTACGACAAGCCGGTTGCGCCCGCAATGCCGACGGTGGTTCCCACCCCCAACGTCAGCGGGTCCCTGGAGGTGACGTGGACGGCGCCGGTCGACAACAACAGCGTCATCCTCTACTACGAAGTGCAGCACAAGGAGACGGCGGCTACGGCTTGGGTCGTGCCCAATACGCGCGTGCAGGACGGAACATCCCATACCGTCAGCGGGCTGACCAACGGCACGTCGTACGACTTCCAGGTACGGGCCATCAATGCCGCCGGGGCGTCTGGCTATTCCGCAACGGGCATGGGTACTCCCATGGCCTCCGGGGCTGTGCCGGACATGCCTACTGGCTTGAGGGTAACGATGACCCCCAACACTCGCGGGTCGCTGACTGCGTCCTGGACGGCGCCGAGCGGCAACGGCAAGCCTGTGACCGGCTACGACGTGGAGTACCACATGCAGGGAGGCGACGCCTCCTCTAGGCAAGTGACGGATACCTCCACGGTCATCGGCGATCTGCGCGACAACACGGCGTACATGGTCCGGGTGAGGGCGAACAACGATAACGGTAGCTCAGCGTGGACCGCCTAC
Source organism: Vicinamibacterales bacterium (assembly GCA_965204675.1). Taxonomy (GTDB): domain Bacteria; phylum Acidobacteriota; class Vicinamibacteria; order Vicinamibacterales; family UBA8438; genus JAJEEA01. The sequence goes on along the minus strand of OZ242003.1, from coordinate 25,123 downwards.
GTCTCGGGCACCACTGCCCCGGCGCCTCCACCTCCCTCCACCACGAGGGGTGAGATCACCAAGTTCGCCATCGAGGGTGCTGAGGAGAGGGATATCGGCGGCAAGCGGATGCACCTGGACGAGGGCGAGCACACGAAGGTGTCCGTCACGATCGAGTGGACAGACGATCAGCTCGAAGAGCTCTGGGACGGCATCCCCTCGGGCAGCAAGCCGCCCGACGCGCTGGTGCAGATCGGGGCTCGGCCCGTCTCGAACAACCCGCGCTGGTTGTCGCCGGCCGAGATCGACCACGACGTGAACATCGGGCCGAACTTCTTCGTCAGGGTCGCCATCCCCAAGGTGCCGAAGACCGATCGGTCCGATGACTCGACCGGTTCGACCCAGTTCACTGTGGGGCAGGACGACGACGCCGAAGCGGAGGCCTTCGAGCTCTACGTGCGGAACACGGACGACTTCCACCAGAGCCGTAGCAGCTTCACGTCCGGCGTCTTCGTCATCGAGGACAAGCAGACTCAGGGCATCACTCTGAGCCGGAAGGGCTCCGGGGCCGTCTACGAGGGCGGCGACAACGTCGTGTTCGAGATCGCCGCCAAGCCGGCGAGGGTGCAGCTCACCTTGGAGGTCAGGCTTGACCTGGAGGACATCTCGGACGAGTCGATCGCTACGCGCGACAATCGCACCGACGTGTCTGTCGTCACCATCCAGCCCGGTCCCGACGAGAAGGAGACCGTCACCGTCACGCTGGACAAGAACGACGGGAACCGGCGCAACAACATGCTCCGGATGGAGGCCGAGGTGATCCCCTACGCTCTGGACACCGGGGCCTACGAGGGCATCACGTCCCAGATGGAGGACTTCGAAGTTATCGACGTCCACAAGCTGCCCGAGCTCATGGTGAGCCAGTCCATGGACACCGTGGAAGAGGGCGGCGAGGTCGAGCTGGAGCTGGTGCTCGACCGCAATCCCGCCGACACCCGGCGCATCGACCCCGAGACGCGGGAGCACACCTCGGAGCCCGTCCAGGTCATGCTGTCGCCCGGAATGGGCACCACCGCCAGCATGGACGACTACCAGCTGCCGGTTACGGTGGAGTTCGAGGAGTTCAAGAGCTACAAGGACAACAGCAACTCCTGGCTCCAGAAGAAGATGGTCAAGGTCATGGTCCATGAGGACGACGACATCGAGGGCGGCGAGTTGCTCGTGATCGACGCCATGGTCTCCGGCACCAAGACGGAGAACGGCACGGAAAAGGATCCGTACCCCGGTGTCTCGTCGCTGACCATCGACGAGGCCACCGGGAAGCTCGTCTGGGCGCTGACCCCCGAGGAGATCGAGGAGGCCCTCGCCGCGGCGAAGATGAAGGCTGCGGGCGACGACATGGTGTTCACCGAGGGCGAGATGATCGAGCTCGCGGGGAACGACCTGTTCGGTCGGGCCGAGGGCGTCACGGTCGGCTACGACGTGAAACTGGACGGCAGCTCGGTGTCCGACAGCGTCAGCGGCGGCATGATCGCCCTCACGGCCGAGGACACGGGGATGACGAAGGTCACCGTCACCGCCCGGGCCAGCCGGCCCGGCGGTCTCATGATCGCCAACCAGACGGATCCGCGCGAGGCCCGCATCACCTTCCCGGTCGAGGTGGGGCTCGTGGCGCTCACCATCATGCTGTCCGGCCCCGAGGACATGAACATCGTCGAGGGCGGTATGCCTCACGCTAACGGCACCATGGGCACCGCCATGGTGACGGCGACGGCCAACCGCGAGGTCACCGAGGACGTCACGGTGACGCTCATGCACCACCGGTCCATGAGTTCCGCCATGGCCGACGAGTACATGGCTGAGCCGATCGTCATTGAGGCCGGCATGATGAAGGGCTCGACCATGGTGACGGCCGTCGAGGACGGCATGACGGAGGACATGGAAGAGCTGGTCCTCTACGGCATGGCCGCCGACAACGCTGGCGAGGTCACCGGCGAGATCAAGCTCTATATCTGGGACGTCGCGGTCCCGGCGCTGCCGATCGTCGCGCAGCTCCTCCTCGGCGGCCTCCTGGCCGTCGTCGGCGGGTACCGGCGGTATCGGCGGCGGTAGGCGGGAAGTACCGGAGCCGATGGCTTGCTCCCATCGGCTCCGGCGCGCCGCTCGGCGTAGTCGGCGGCGTTCGCACTCTCCCTTGCCCCGTCCCCCGAAGCCTGGGGGGCGGGGCTTTCTCTCGTACGACCCCATAGTGCCCGGTGTGACACCGGTCAAGACCATCCACTTCACCGAGCTACGGACCCGCATCGACGTCCTGCGGGAACAGGCGGGACTGGAGCGGTTCGCGTGGGGGACCGGGTGCTGAGGGCCCGGGTTGACGCGGGGTCAGGTCGCCGCAGCCTACGCGGCAGTGGGTCGGGCGGCCCCGCGCTGGACCGACCCGGCACCGGTGGGCGGACGAACCCCCATCAGGGCAGCGCACCTGACGGAGCTGCGGCCGCGGTGGTGGCGCTGGAGTGAAGCTGCGCGGCCGTCCTCAGCTCGTAGGAGGTCCGTGTCCGCCGGTCCGGACAGCGCGTCGGTGACCGTGTCGTTGTCGACGAGCTCGATCTCCACCGCGCCGATGAGCACCTTGCGGGGTCCGGCGCGGTCAGCGCGGTCAGGCCTCCGGCCCAAGAGAACCATCCTCCCCCCTGCGAGCGGTTGGGGAAGAGGGGGCAAGGGAGAGTTGCGAACGCCGACGCCGAACGCTACCGCCGCCGCTAACGGCGGTAGCCGCCGACGGCCAAGGAAGGCCGCCAGCACGAGCCTAAGCAATGACCGGCAGGGCCGGAACAGTAGCATCCCAAAAGTAGAGGTAACAGGTTACCGCACGCGGGAGCTTGCGCTACCGCGCTGGGCGTTGCAGTTCGGGTGCGACGGTGGGCGAACGGGAGCGAAGCAGGCCCACGATCACGGCGTGGGGATTGTGCTGGCGTTGGCAGGCGGTGCGGATGACCGAGGCCAGTGTTTGCTGGGTGGCCGCGCCACGCCAGGAGCGATTGCCCCCGCACACCTTCCGGGTGACGACGGCGGGGCGAATGGCCTGTTCGGCCCGCCAATTGGTGGCGTCGACGGCGGGGTTGCGCAGGAACGTGAACAGCGCCTTCCATTCCGTGGTCAGGTGCTTCGCGAAGCACTGCACGTCGGCCAGTGGGCCGGGGTGGAGCAGTCGTCGGGCGAGTCGGGCGGCCAGAGCTTCCAGGGCTTCGCCCAGGTCATCACGGGACAGCTCACCGGCGCGGGCGCCGTCGCGCAGGCGGAGGGCCTGCTTCAACAGGGCGTGGATGTCTGCGGCGATACGACTGCGGGGATGGTCCCGGCACAGGGTCCGCCCCCGTCGGAGGAGATGCGACAGACAGGACTGATGGGTGGCCCGGGTGAAGCGCCGATATGGTGCCCAGCCGTCGCGGATGAGCACGCCGTCGAAGTCTGGCCCCAACAGGTGGGCCGCTTCCTCGTAGCCTCGTCCGGGCTGAATGGCGTAGACGGTCGTCTTCTCCGACGCGGCCGTCCAGAGCCACTGCAGGTGGCCGCCGACCTTCCACCCGGTTTCATCCGGGGTGACAACGGGGCTGTTGCGAAGCTGACGCCGCAGGTCGCTGTAGGTCAACTCGGCCCGGTGGGCGGCCCGATGCACGGCGCGGACGAGGCCGCTCGAACTCACGCGGATGTCGTAGTGTTGCCGTAGCAGGGTCGCGATCTTGCCGAACGACAACCCCATCTGCTTGTTGAGGATGACGGCCGACGCCAGCAGCGCGGGGCCCAGTTGCACGCCGGCGGCGCCGAGGGCGTCGGAGGTCTGCAGCCGATGCCGACCCCGTACCCGCCGGCCGCAATCCTGACAGGCGCCGAGGGCGACCCGAAACTCGCGGATGAGGACCCGCGGGACCGGCAGTTCCTCCTGGAACTGGCTGGCCATACCGGTCGAGCGCACTCGTCCGCCGCAATCCGGACAGCTCGGCGGCAGCGGTACGTCGTGGCGGACGTCTACCCGGGTTGGTCTGCGGCGGCGGGCCGGCTGGCCGTACTGGGCGCCGGCTCGGCGGCCCGGACGCTTGGGTTCGAGGGTGACGGTCTTGGCGAAGGGAGCCGCTTGGCGAAAACCGGCGCGTCTCGCTGTATCGAGCTCTCGTTTCAGGCGGGTGTTCTGCCTCTCAAGCCGTTCGATCCGCCGCTGCAGCCGTTCGCGCTCGCGCTCGCTCTCTTCGAGCTCGCGCTTCACGCGCTCGTGCTCCTCCGGCGTCGGCCGGGGGGCGTCCTCTTCGTGGCGCGTCGGGCGCATACCCGGTTTATCGGCACCTGTGCAATTCTGTGCACCCTCGACGTCAGCGACTGCCGCCTTCCACGTCTCGCCCCCCCGCTTCGGCGCTGGCCGCTCGTACCGACGCGGTAACCAATTACAAGTAGAGCTTCACCTCACCGGTGACCCTCTCCCGCGTTGTCGGCGGCCACGCCATAGAGCAACCAGAATTCTCGCCATGTTGCCGTCGTTCTCCACCATGTCGTCTTCGACGGCCATCACCCATGGTCGTGCCCATCCTCTCGCCAGCGGCGATGGTTGATCAACCGCCTCGTCCTGGCCGGGCTCCTGCTTCGCAAGAGACCTTTCGAGGAGCGACGCTCCAGTGGCACGCGCCACACCCAGTCCCGCGTGACCGCACACCAGCTCATCAACAAGTCAGTCTTGTGGAAACCTCAATCGGGCCGGCTTGCGGCACATCGTAGCAACAGCGCTCACAGCTCTCATCGCCATCAATGCCAACACCCCAGTAGTTGTTTCCAGCTTCGGCACCGTAACACACCTTGCCGCCACCACTTGGGCGCAGCGTGCTAGTGTATTCGGTGTCGAACTCGGATGCCACGTAGACTCTGTTACTACTTGGCCATGTCTGAACGGTGCGGCCGTTCACAATGTGGAAGAAACGGTACCTCATGGTTCTGCCGTCGTTGCAGGCATCCGTGACACCCCATATCAGACTAGGCCTTTCGCAATCCCAGATACAACTCTGCGTGTCGCCGGTTTCCTGCAGGCATGCTTCCTGACACCGCTGGAGCGCGCCCGCGGTTGACTTCGGTTGAGAAAAGAACCGCGCTCCAGTCGCGGGAACTTTCTTGCTTTGTTGCATGCATGCGGTTGAAACGGTGACAACCTCGCCCGGTGTGGCGACTACTGTCTCCGTAATCATCATGCGTTGGTAACTTCCGTCCTTCGGCTCGAACCAATCTCCCGCAAGGTAGCTGACGCTACCGGAACTGTCATTGGCGATTGACATGGAGCGGACCGTCCCCCTGCCAGCTACTTCGACATAATTGAGATCGGAACCTCCGGCCTGCGGGCCCGAGGTCCTGCTCGGTTCTGTCGGAAGCCGTTGCCGGGCGTCGGTTTGACCGCCTGAAGGCGTTGGGGGGTCCGGCGCGGTCGGGCTGCCGCTCGGGTCACACGCCGCAAACGCCGCGAGTAGCACGGCCGTCACGACCAAGCGGGACACGCGATACACCAAGTTAGCCATATAATGTTCTCCTCCTTCTCGGAGCCGGATTCCTCGGCCAAGTCGCCAATTGCCGCTACGACCCGCCAGAGGCGGGCTTGACGTCCCCGACGCCGACTCCACGCCGCAACTCCACACCGATCATTTGCTGGAGAATACCAGCCCTGACATGGAAATGGCAACCAGAATGGACTCCAGGTGCACGACTGTCAACGGGCGGCGAAGTACAGTCGCAGCACCTCTCGATTCTTGCGCATGGACAACCTCCTGTTCGCCAGCGTAAGGGCCGACACCCGGAGATGGTCCTGCCGGACGCGTTCTGCCGAAACGTGGCCGAGGCGGGGCGGTACGCGGACTGCCACGGGCTGTACCTGCACGTGGCGCCGAGCGGGGCGCGCCGGTGGGTTCAGAGGCTGCCCGTGCACGGACGCCCGGTGGAGCTGGGACTGGGGAGCTTCGCGCTGGTGCCGCTGGCAAAGGCCCGGGAACGGGCGCTGGCGAACCGGAGGCTGGCGAGGGAGGGCGGCGACCCGCTGGCGGGGATGAGGCGGTCAGCCAGCGTGCCGACGTTCACGGAGGCGGCCGCGAAGGTCCTCGCGGTCCACAAGGGCGCTTGGCGGAAGGGCAGCAAGACGGCGGCGCAGTGGGAAACGAGCATGCGCGACCACGTGTTTCCCCATATGGGCGGCCGGGTCGTCGACGGGGTGACGACGGCCGACATCATGACGACGCTGATGCCGATCTGGACAGAGAAGTACGTCACGGCGCGGAAGGTCCACCACCGGATCAGCGCCGTCATGCGGTGGGCTATCGCGCAGGGCTACCGGACGGACAACCCGGCGGGGGACGCGGTGTTGGCGGCGCTGCCGCGGCGGTCGACGCCGGTAGGGCACCACAAGGCCCTGCCCCACCGCGAGGTGGCCGGTGCGGTGGCGGTCATGCGGAGCTCGAAGGCTTGGCGCGGCGTGAAGCTGGCGTTCGAGTTTCTGGTGTTGACGGCGACCAGGTCGGCCGAGGTCCGGCTGGCGACGTGGCGGGAGGTGGACTTGGCCGCAATGGGTGTGGACGGTGCCGGGGGCACGGACGAAGGCGAAGCGCGAGCACCGGGTGCCGCTGGCGGGGCAGGCCGTCGAGGTGCTGCGCGAGGCCGAGAAGCTGCGGTCGGCCTCGCTGGCGGCGCACGAACTGGTGGTCCCGGCCGTGCGGGGAACGGTGCCGCACGGGTTCCGGTAGAGCTTCAGGGACTGGGCGTCGGAGCTGATAACTGGAGGAGACGCGGGGACAGGTCGTGAAGCTGGAGAGATGATGGTGTTCGGCGCCTCAGCGGGGTGTCGCTGCGCCGCGGTGGTCCGGCCCTGGTTTCTGAGGGGTTTCCTGGAGTCTGGCCTCGCGTCCGTAGAGGGGCCCCGCTGGCTCGCCGGGCCGCTCGTACGAAGAGAGCCCCGCCTCTCGGGGCTTCGAGAGGCGGGGCTAGGGAGAGTTGCGAACGCCGCCGAGTCTTCACCGAAACGCCGTTGCTGGCGGGATCTGCGTTCCTCTGCGAGACCCCGCCGGCTCCGCTTTACCGCCGCCGATATCGCCGGTAGCCGCCGACGGCCATGAGAGCCGCCAGCAGGAGCTGCGCGATGACTGGCAGGGCCGGCACAGTGGCATCCCAGAGGTAGAAGCTGACCGACTTGTCCGTCATCTGCATCCCGTCCACGACCAGGAACAGCGTCAGCATCTCCATGTCTTCGGGCATGCCGTCTTCCGTGGCCATCACCATCGTCGTGCCCATCTTGTGACCGGCCATGATGGTGACCAACGGGGGCTCCAGCGTGTAGTCATCCTCGGACGCCGAGCTGCTCCCGTCGCGCATGAGCATCACCTCGGTATTCTCGGTGACCGGACGGTTGGTCGTAACCGTGACCATGCCGCCCATGCCGCCCTCGGCGAGGTTCATGTCGTCGGGTCCCTTGACACTGAAGGTCAGGTCCTGGAGCACGATGTCGACCGAGAACATGATCTGGGCCACGTTCGGCTTCGTCTGGTCTACGATGGTCGCTCCGCTCGGCGAGGTCGCGGTCGCCGTTACGGTGACCATCGCCATCCCCTCGGCCATCGGCGTAACCGTGATCATGCGACGGTCACTCCCGCTCCCAGTAGCGATGTCCGTATCGCTCGACGCCGCAGCATAGTCCACCACGATGCCGGGCGCGGCGCTGAACAGCTCAGAGCCGAGGATCTCGATCTTCTCGCCCGGGTTCAGGCCGTCGGTACCAGCCGCCTTGGTCATCGCGGTGCTGACCGCTGTGTCGATCTCGTCCTGCGTCCTTGCCCAGACGAGCCTCTCGGTGGCGTCCTGGATGGTCAGCGTCGTCGCGGCCATGGAGTTCTCGTGGTCGTCAGGCTTGGCGTCATCGGCGCTGGGCCTGAGCCCTCTATTGTCCACCGTGCCGTTCACCACGAATTCGAGCGCGAGCATCTTCTCGCCGATGTCGCCGTCATCGTCCGCCTTGACATTGACCTTCACTCTCTGCATCCACCTTTCCGGATCGGCGATGCTGTGCTTGTACTCGGGGACCATGACGGGATCCATCGAGAGCGTGTAGTCCGATGAGTGGACGCCGCTGGCATTTACCTCGATGCGGAGTGCCTCAGACGTGTACTCCAGCGTCTCGGGGTCGACCGCGCGGGTGTTCTTCGGATTCCGGTTGATGGTGAGCGTCAGATCAACCCCGTCCTCGTCGCCTTCCATCACAGACATCGCGCCGGCTACGGTCAGCCACGGCAGCTTGTGAACGTCGATGACGGGGAACCTGTGATACTTGATCTTGGTGTCGTCGTCGAAGGCTCCGGTGTCCAGGGCGTAGGGAACCACCTCGGCGGTCAGCTTGAGGGTGTCGTCGGTGCGGTTTTGGTCGTTGGAGTCGAGGGTGACGGTCACCGAAGCCTTCCCGCGGGGCGGGACTACCCCGTCATCCGCGCTGATCCAGTTGTCGCGCGATTCGACCGTCTGGCCCGTCACATCCTCCAGAGTGAAGCGGACGTCGAGGTCCAGATCCACCCTCTCCGGTTTGGCCGTAACCTCGTAGATGAGGTCTTCGCCGCCCTCGTAGGCGACCGTGGGCGAGTCCTTCGCGCGGGTGAGGACGATGCCCTGGGGATTGGTGTCTTCGATGACGAACACCCCCGACTCGGTCTTGCTCCTAGCGTCGAAGTCGTCGGCGTTGTAGACGTAGATGGTGAACGCCTCCGCCTCAGCGTCATCGTCCTGACCCACGGTGAACTGGGTCGAGCCGCTGCTCTCAGCGGAGCGGCTGGTCGTCGGCACCTTGGGAATGTCCACGGAGACATGGAACCCGGGGCCGATGTTGACGTCGTGGTCCAGCTCCGCGCCAGAGAGCCAGTCGGGGTTGCCGACATCAACCCGTCGCGCACGGATGTAGACCCGCTGGGGCGCAGGCTTGCCGCCCGCCCAAAGCGCTTCCAGCTCCACGTCGGTCCACTCGATGGTGACGGATATCTTGGTATGCTCCCCCTCCGTGAGGTGCATTCGCTTGCCTCCGATGTTTTTCTCTTCTGCGCCGTCGATGGAGAATTCGGTGATCCTCCCGGCCGGGTTCGTCGCGGACATCGGGGTCACCGGCCTGCTGACCGCCGGCTGGCCCTTGACCGCGCCAGCGACCGCCCGCACCTCAAAGGTGTGTTCGGCCCCGTTCCTCAGCCCGGTCGCCCTATGCCCGGTCATGGACGACGTGGGCTCCCAATCACTCCAGCGGCCATCGACGCCAGACCGGAACTCGTACCCCGTGGGGTCATCTCCAGTGGCGGGTGCCTCCCAGGACAGCATCACCCATCCATCACCGGGAACCGCTCTCAGGTTCTGCGGCATGCTCGGGGCCACCGGGGCGGTGGCGACAACTTCCACTTCAAACTCGATTCTGGCGACGCTCTCCGAGACTTGCGTGCCACGGAAGGAGGACATCTCGGGGATGGCCGTGGCCGTGAGGGTGATCATGGCCGTTCCTTCGGAATTCGGCCCGATCATGACGGCGTCACGGTTGTCCCCATAGTCATCGTTTACCCAGACAATGTTGCTGTCCGAAGTCCGCCCGGCGACCTCGAAGGTGAAGCCATCGGCGGAGCCGAACAGCATGTCGTCATCAACGCTGAAGCCGTCGCCCGGGTTGGTCATGCCGTCGGAGCCCTTCGCGGCATCCCGCGCGGCGTAAAGGTTCGTCATCGCGTCGGGCAGGACGAAGACCTGCTTCACCGTCGAGTCCGTGACGGTCAGCCTCACCATCACGGGCTTACCGGCCGCCGTACCGTTGGCGGCGGCGCCGGTCACCACGCCGTCCAGGACGAGCATCTCGTCCCCGAGGTCGTCGTCGTTCAACTCCAGCGCCACGGTGACATCGCCGGAGGTCGTGTCGCCGCTGGCGATGGTCGCCTCCATCGGGCTCAGGGTGTAGTCCCCCGGCATGTTGGCCGTGCTGCTGGAGGCTTCCGACAGCGCGATCTTGATGGCCTCCGTAGCCGCAGCGGCCACCGAGAACGTCAACGTGACCTCGTCGCCCTCGGCCGCCGACGTGATCTCGTCTCCAGCCGCATTCGCCAACTTCGCGGTGACCGTGGGCAGCTTGTGGTTGTCCTCGACCGTGATCGACAGCGGATCGGCCCGATCGGTGACGCTCCCGGTCACCCACGCCCGCAGCGTGATCTCGTCGTCGGTCCGATTGCGGTCATTGGCCGGCGCGTTGATGGTGATGTCCACAAAGGGGGCCGTGCTGTCGAACGTGTGGCTGCCGGGGCTAACCGTATAGCCCGTCCCTTCGACGGCCAGCGTCGTGGGGTGGGTGAGCCCGCCGGTAGCCGAGGGGGTGGGGTTGGCCGTGAGCCTGATCATGGCCGTCCCGTTTTCCTTCAGCGTGGGCACCGGCCCCCACTCGAACATCTGCGTGTGACTGTCCTTGATCGTCACGTTCTTGGTGGTGGGTGTGAATGTGGCCGTGGCACCGGTGCCACCGCCTGGTGTCGCGGTGAACGTCAGAATAGCCGCCTCGGACTCCGCGTCGGTGTCGGTTCCGAGCACCCAAGTGATCATGCCGGACACCGGTTGCGTTACGGGATTGGTACCCGAGTTGGCATTGATGGTTATCGATGCAGCGACGGGGGTGTTCGGGTAGTCAGCGGCTTCGGCCTCGCTGACGCCCGCTGGCGGTGATGAGTTCGGCGCAACGGTAAAGCTCAAATCCAGCGTCCCACCCGAGTCGCCGCCTGGGACGGTCACCATCCCGCTCACGGCGAACCTCACAGTCTCGCCCTCGCCGACCTCGTCGGGCACGGTGACGGTGACCTGCGCGGCGGCCTGGCCGACCCCCAGCGCGAACACCACTCCGAACAGCGCCATCCACTTCAGCGCCCGGCAACTGCCTCTCGCGAAAATCGCTCCTGTCCGCATGTCGCAATCTCCCTTGGAAGTTGACTTTCGCTGTCCAGCCTCGTCCGCCATCGTCCGCGGACATCCAGCCGGATAACTGTAGAAGAGACAACACTTTGCCGATGCGCCGTCTTGACTCGTCCCGGGACTTTCGCTAGAATCAGAAAATAAATTGGGGATGGGATAGGTCATCGGGTGATACCGGAAGAAAGAGCGAAGGCGCCATGAACACGCCGCTCCCCAAGAAACCGACGAGCACCAAGCGCCGGGGCCGCCACCCCGACAAGGCCCTCTCGGCCGCCTTCTGCCGCAACGTCGCCGAGGCCGGCAGATACGCCGACGGCAACGGGTTGTACCTCCACGTCGACCCCTCGGGGGCCCGCCGCTGGGTCCAGCGGCTCGTCGTCCGCGGCCGACCCCGCTCCCTCGGCCTCGGCAGCTACGCGCTGGTCCCGCTCGCCGAAGCCCGAGAGAGGGCCCTCGCCAACCGCAAGCTCGCACGGGCGGGCGGCGACCCGCTGGCCGGCCGCCGCCGCGACGAGCGCATCCCGACCTTCGAAGAGGCGGCGGCCCAGGTGGTCGCCCTCTACGTCGGGGCCTGGAAGGGGGGGAACAAGACCGCGGACCAGTGGCTGGCGGGCATGCACAGCCACGTGTTCCCGCACCTCGGCAACATGGGCGTCGACGAGGTGACGTCGGCCGACATCATGACCACGCTGAAGCCCCTCTGGACGAGCAAGCACGCCACGGCGCGGAAAGTGCGGCAGCGCATCTCGACGGTCATGCGGTGGGCGATCGCCCAGGGCTACCGGAACGACAATCCGGCCGGCGACGCGGTCACGGCGGCGCTGCCGAAACGCCCCGCGCCGGTCGAGCATCGGCGCGCGATTCCGCACGGCGAGGTCGCCGCCGCGCTGGCCACGGTTCGCAACTCCGGTGCGTGGGCCGGGCTGAAGCTGGCGTTCGAGTTCCTGGTGCTGACGGCCATGCGGTCGACCGAGGTCCGGCTGTCCACCTGGGGCGAGATCGACCTTGCGGCGCGGACGTGGACGGTTCCGGCGGCGCGGATGAAGGCCAAGCGCGCGCACCGGGTGCCGCTGTGCGCCCGGGCGGTCGAGGTCCTTCGGGAGGCGGCGCGGCTTCGTGGCGTCTCGCGCCCGGCCGCGGACAAGGAGCTGGTGTTCCGGAGCTTCCGGGGCAAGGCGATCGACGCCGCGATCATCTCGAAGCTCGTCAGCGATCTGGGCATCGCGGCCGTGCCCCACGGGTTCCGGTCGTCGTTCCGGGACTGGGCGTCGGAGCGGACGAACCACCCGCGGGAGGTCATGGAGGCGGCGCTGGCGCACGCCGTGAAGGACCAGACCGAGGCGGCCTACGCGCGCTCGGACCTGTTCGAGCGGCGGCGGCGGCTGATGGACGACTGGGGCGCCTACCTCACCGAGGAGCGGGGGCGGGCCGTCTCCTCGCGCCGGTGATCCAACTTGCGTGTCAGGCTGGCGGGGCCGCCAGGAGCGGACGCTACGGCGAACATCATCGAGAATCTGAAGCGGCGGGATCGAGCGCTTGCACGCGCAACATGGACCGGTGAAGGGCGAGCAGATGACCCAACGGGGGTGCGAGTGCGCTGGCGGAAGCCGGGCAGCTCTCCCCGGCGCACTCGGGGGCCAGGACGTGTTGCCATCTCAACGGCGCTCTCGACGAGTTGGCTCCACCGGGGTGGCGCCGAGCGGTCACGTGACATACCGTTCCCGCGGGGCGACCCCGAGGCCGATGTCACGGCCCGTGCTGCTTTGCGTCATGCAGTGAGGTGTGACCATGACTGAAATCACGCACGACGGCTATCTGGTCGACGACCGCCGGCTGCGGGCCCACCCCGCCGCCGAGTGCTTTCCCCTGATGAACGATGCCGAGCTCGAGGCGCTGGCGACCGATATCAGGACGAGCGGCTGCCGAGTGCCGGTCTCCATCTGCGATGACCTGATACTCGACGGTCGAAACCGCGCGCTGGCGTGCGAACGGGCAGGGGTGCCGGTCCCGTGGGAGACTGTGCCGGCCGTCGGCGCCCGGGACGCCTCGCTGGCCGTGACGAGCTTGAATCTCCAGCGGCGCCACATGGACGAGAGCCAGCGGGCGCTGGCCGCGGCGAAGCTGGCGAACCTGGGCGCGGGGCGGCCGCCGGCTGGCGGCGCCGCCGAACCGGCCGCAGGGACGGACGAGACGGCCGACTCGGGCCAGGGCCGGCTGGCGAGGCCGAACGGCGAGGGTGCGCCAATTGGCGCAGTTTCTCAGAAGGCTGCGGCCGAGTTGATGAAGGTATCGCGGCGTTCGACGCAGCGGGCGGCGGCCATCAAGAACGATCCGGACCTGGCGCCGGCCGTGGAACGCGGGCACGTCACCGTCGCCGACGCCTACCAGGTCCGGGACGAACCCGCCGAGGTCAAACGCCGGGCGGTGGAGATGGTCGAGGCAGGCGAGGCGCCGACCCTGGTTGGGGCCGTCAAGCGCATCAAGCAGGAGGAGGCGCGGGAACAAGCCATCGCCGAGGCGCGGAACACCCCCCCGGTACCCAATCTGCTCACTGCGCCGATCGGCGAGCTCGAGGCCGGGGTCGGGCCGGGCAGCGTCGACATCATCGCCACGATGCCGCCGACGTCGCGCGACAGCGTCGAGGGTGGCGTCTACGGCGACCTGGGCCGGTTCGCCGCGCACGCGCTGAGGCCCGGCGGGGTCCTGCTGACCCGCGCCGCCTCGGCGCACCTGCCCAAGGTCCTGCAGCAACTGGCTGTCGAAGGGCTCGAGTACCGCTGGATCGTGGCCTGCTACGAGCCGGCCGGCCGGACGCGTATCAACGCGCGGAAGGTGACCACTTCCTGGCGCCCGTGGCTCGTCTACACGCGGTCCGGCGAGCGGCCGAACCGGAACTCGGCGGACTACTTCGCGGCGGCCGACGCCGGGGCGAAGACGGCGACGGCCATCGAGTCGATGGTTCGGGCGTGGGCGGCGCCGGGGTGGGCACTGTTCGACCCCTTCTGCGGGGCCGGGACGGTCCTGGTTGCCGGGCGGCGGGCCGGGCTGCACGTAGGCGGCGCCGACGCCGACATCGGGAACGTGGCGCTAGCCCGGCAGGCTCTTGAGAACGAGGCGGGCCGGGGTGAGGTGGCCGACCAGGACCAGATGGCCGCCGGGCCGCTTCCGCGCTCATAGTCTCGGGGCCGATGCCTCCGACCCGCTGTGTTGCGGACGGGGGAATCGCCGCTCGGGACACGCGGTTCCCGGGGGGAGGCAGAGGCGACCGAGGCCGGCCAGGACGGCGCCCGAAGACCGGCGCAGGGTTCCTCCCGGCGTAGCGGCGCGGAGCCGGCCGCGTCGCCGGCGTCCTCGGGCACCAGCAGGGTGAACGTGAAGCGGTGCCGCGCCCCGCCCCGCCGCTCAGCGCCGCCCGAACCACCCCGGGGCCTTCGCGGCCGTGTGATAATCGACGCCGAAATGCCGGGCGATGGCCGGCGCGCCGACACCTTGGACGGGCATGAACTTCCGCGCCACGGGCATCACGACCTACCCGGGACGCTACGACCAGAACCCGACACCGGTGACGATCACGGAGATCGGGAAGATCGGGACCTGATCCGGAATCGCACAGCGAGCGGTCCGGCCGACCGCCGCTGGGGCCTGCACGTCCGGACCACGACGCGAGGCGGCACGGCGGGATCGCCGGCGACGCCAGACCACCGTCATGACTGACACGCGCCCGACGCACGACGCCGCCTACAAGCACCTGTTCACCCAGCCGCGCATGGTCCAGGACCTGCTCGACGGCTTCGCCGCCCGCGGCTGGAGCGAAGCCCTCGACCTCGACAGCCTGACCGCGCTGCCCGCGAGCTACGTCGGCCACGACCTGCGGCAGCGCCACGGCGACCTCGTGTGGCGCGTCCGCTTCCGAGACGACCGGTGGCTCTACCTCGTACTGCTCCTCGAGTTCCAGTCCAACGTCGACCGCTCGATGGCCGTGCGCATGCTGACCTACACGGGGCTGCTCCACCAGAGGCTGATCGACGAGGGCGTGCTCCGCGAGCACGGCGCGCTGCCGCCGGTGCTGCCGATCGTCATCTACAATGGACGCAGCAGTTGGACAGCCCCGACGGACGTGGCCGACCTGCTCGGGGTCACCGACGAGGCGCTGGCGCCGTACCAGCCGTCGCAGCGGTATTTCCTGCTCGACGAAGCGAGTACGCGGCCCGCCGACCTGCCGGCCGGCAACCTGGTCTCTGCGCTCGTGGCCCTGGAGAAGACGCGCGAGCGGGCGCAGATCGAGCGGCACCTTCGGACGTTGATCGACCTGCTCGCGGGGCAGGAGGACGACGAGTTGAGGCGCGCCTTCAGCGCGTGGATCAGACAGGCGTTGATGCCGGCGCCGTTCCGGCCTACCGAGACCGAACCGCTGGCGCAACTGGAGGAGGTACGGACCATGCTGGCCGATACGGTGCGGGAATGGACGAAGGACTGGGTCGCCCAAGGCCGTGAGGAAGGCCGCGAGGAAGGCCGCGAGGAAGGCCTTGAAGAGGGCCTCGAGAAGGGCCTCGCCCAGGAACGCAGCCTGCTCTGCCGCTTGGCGGCCCGGAAGTTCGACGCCGACGCCGCCGGGCAGCTGGCCGCCGCGCTGGCCGGAGTCGACGACCCGGCGCGCCTCGCTCAGGTCGGGGAGTGGATCATCGAGTGCGAAACAGCAGCCGACCTGCTGGCCCACGTCCTCGACACAGAGGACGGAACCGGCTGACGGCGCGACGGAAGGTGGTCACCTCCAGGAGCTACCCGGAGGAACGGCCGGGCGTCCGCAGGCTTTCGACGATCCGTCTCGCCTCGCGGTTGAGCGATGCCAGCCGGCCGCCGGCCGCGTCGAAGACCTCGACCCCGACCGGCGCTCCGCTGTCGGGGTCGAGGGAACTTCGGCCGTGATCACGACGAAGCTCTCGTCGTTGACGCGCACCGCGGCGACGGCGCCGCCGTAGGTCGCGCAGAAGGACCGCACGACCGGCTCGGCGCGCCATGCCGCCGCGGCGGCGTCCTTCCTGCAGCCGGCCGCCGGCCTGTCGACCGCGGTCCTCAACGCCTCCAGCGCCGCACGGACCGCCGCCTCCGCGGGTCGCCGGCTGGCGTCTCGATGCCGTGAGGCCGCGGCACCACCGCCGGATTGCCGGGCTCGGCCCGGACCGGGAGCACCTCCACGCGCGGCCGCGCTCCTGAAGGACCGTCGCCGTCCGCGTCCTCGACGGCCGAGTACTCCGCCCCGCAGGCCGGCACCAGGCCGCTGGCCGCCGGTTCCTGCCCCTCCCTGCACACCGCATCGAGCAACCCGCGGGACACCGCCAGATCCCAGCCGGCCCTCCTCCCGTTCCTGCTCCGCCCACACCGCGAAACGAGCAAGGCAGACGGCAAACGAGCGCCGGCGGGGGGCGCCATCCCGACCTCCCGGAATACGGCCCGGAGGGGGCACAGGTGGGGGCGGGGTTCAGAGGGACGATCGACCCATCATGTAACCCGACCCCGTACACCTCGCCCCCGGTCCACCCCGGCCGCCTGTCTTTGACAGGCGCCGGGACGGGAAAATCGCGCGCGCTATGCGCGCTTTTTTTTTGCCCCGCTGTGCGGGGCAACGACGAAGACCCCGGCCGGCAGGGGGCCGCCACGAACCTCCCCAGGGAAAGGAGAACGCGAATGTACAGGTGCGACTCGACCCGCGGCAGGCGCCGGCGTGCGCCGAGCTGCTGCTGGTCGCCGACCTCGGGCAGGAGGCCCGGGGGCGCCCCATCCACGGCAGCCTCGAGAGCGAGGACGGCGGCGCCGACGAGGCCGGGCCCAGGCTGAAGGCTCGCGGTGAGCGAAGGAACCGACAGGCCCTCGGGCAGCGCGTACGGGAACCCGCTCCGAGGCACGCGCCGCCCTCGCGCGCAGGACATCCACCCGCATCACCGTCGCCTTCAGCGCCGGCCGCAAGCCCACACCACCGCAGCCCGCCGCACGTGCGAACCTCGCCGTCCTCCTCAGTCAGAACGCCCTCGTGACCGCGGCCTGCGCGGACCCGTCCCGCCCTGTGCCGATCCTGGGCGCGCCCCGCCACCAGCCCGCGGGGACCGCCATCGGCCCATCGACCCCGACCAGTCATCTCGACCCCCCGCAGGAACACCGTCCGGCACTCGGCGCGGCCGGCGGGTTGGTCCCGTCCGCCGCACATCCCCGAAGAGAGGAGAACTATGTCCGAACGAACCGTTCACCGGGTCGGCGCCAAGGTCGTCGTCCGCTCCATCGACAACGCCGGCTGCACGATGCGGGCGTTGACCGTCAAGTCGAAGCTGCGGCTGCAGGGTTCGGCGCTCGCCGCCGCGCTCGCCAGGCCCGACGTCCAGTCCACGCTGGCTGACCTCAGCTGGCGGACCGGCGCCGGGCACGTCACCGGCGTATCGGTCGTCTACGGCGAGCCCGAGCCCCAGCTGATCACCGTACGGGAAGTCGCCACCGGCGTGGTCGCCGAGGCCGAGGTGGTCTGGCAGGGCAGCGACGGCGCCCTCGACCAGGACCTCGAGGAGCTCATGCCCGAGGGGCCGCAGCGCACGCGCCTCGACTGGAAGGACCTCGGCAAGTACGCCCCGGAGCTTGACGACCCGCGCACGGCGCCGTTGCCGGCGGACCGGGCGACGCTGAGACGCCCAGGCCGGGTGTCCAGCGGGCGCGGGTACCTGCGACCGCCGCTCCCGGTCGACACCGTCGCGCGCATCGTCGAGCTCCGCGACGAGGGCCTCAGCTTCAAGAAGATCGGCAAGGCCCCTCGGCATCGCGGCGTGGACGGTCTCGCGCTACGTCCGGAGCTTCGAGGAGGGAGGCTGATGACGAGGTGACATGGAACTGACCTCGAGGCCCTGGCCGAGCTTCGCCGCTCCATCGCCGAAGTGTCCCCGGGTACGGCAGGCGCGAGAGCGCCTGGGACGACATGATCATCGCACCCGGGCCGACGCCATGCGGCTGTACGATGTCACGATCGCGCGCGTGGCCGCCGCTGCCTCACCGCCAGCGGACCCACGGGGACAGCCAGTATGCCGACCACCTACAGAGTCATCCTCGAAACCGAGACCCGCCCGCGTGAAGCCGCGGTCGCCCTCGACCACCTGCCCGCCATCCAGGTCGACGCCCCGAACGTCGACACCGCCGCCCGGTTCGCGCTGTCCCATCACATCGACAGCCGGCCGACCCCGCCTCCCGCCGGGACCTCGTTCGGGCTCCTCGTGATCACGCCGCCGCCCCACGACCCGAACGTGCCTCACCACGACCTCGACGACGAGGCCGAGATCCACCACCTCAACATCGAGTACCGGCCCACCACAACCGCCGGGCACTGACCGCCCGTTGCCGCTCGCGCATCGCCTGCAGAATCAACGCCTACCGACCCGACAGCCACCGGCACCGTTCGATGAACTTGCGCCGCCCCCGCGGGCGGAAGGCTCTTTCGGCCCACCCGCCCACCCCTGTTGACGACACGCCCAGGAGGAGCCTCAAACAACGGGCGCTCTCGGGGGGCGTTCTCTCGAGGAGCGCCAGAACCGCGCCGTCGAACCGCGCCGCCCGCAGTACCGTCCGCACGACCCCGGCATCACCGACCGCGAGCCCGGAACGTCGCCGCGTGCAACACGCCGCACTCCGCGTGCTACACGGAAACGCTTCGTGTCAGACGGCCGGATCGGGGCGCTCGTATGGCCCTGCGGGCAGGAACTCAGGCGCGAACAGTCCGAAACTGCGGATCCCGTGTGTGACGGGTCGCGAGACACATGGAACCTAACGATCATAAGTCCCTGTATCCAAAGCGCTTAGCGCGGCAAACGCAAGCCCTGGTGACCGGCACCGAGACAAGCCTCGTGACCGTGAGCGACCCCGGTCCGGGTCGTAAGGGTTCCTGCCCGCAGACGGCGCGGCGCAGTGACCCTTACGACCCGAACCACCGGGGTCGCTCACGGGGCATTTTTCCCTGCCGGAAGGCTGCCGCCGCGTGACCGCCGCGCCGGAGAACGGGGTCGGACGGAGGCTCTGACCGAGTCCGGGCAAAGCCGATCTCGAGGAGCAAGCGCAACGAGATGAGCCCGACTCTCCACCTCGGTCCGAGCCGTCCTGCGGCCAGCACGAAGCTGCCGTCGACCACACCTCGAGCAGGTCCTCCCCAACACGCAGATCCTGCACGGCAAGCTCCAACGCGTCCACGCAACCCTCGTCCCCGCTGAACGATCTCTGCAAGACTCGACATCGGTCGACCAGCAGCACCCCCGGGAATCGTCGGCGTTCTGAGGCGCTGTCAGCTACGATGGAGGCAATGACCGCGTTGTCGCAGCACCTCATTGCCGAAATCGAACCGGGCGACGAGAGCGCACTACCCGGCCACGCCGCGTCGACGGCGACATGGCCGCGCGGCTCAAGGCCCCTCGCCAGGATGGTGGAGTTGCCGACGGCCGAGGTCGTGCCCACGCTCGCGCAGCGCCACGGTGGCAGGCAATGATCACGCCGGCCGCCTTCGATGCGGCCTACCGGGCGCAGCTCGAGACCGCGCTCGGGCGCAGGCGCGCGGCGTCGCACACGATTCGGGCGCAGACCCGGGCGATGCTGGCCTGGATGAAAACGCATGCCGGCGGCCGCCTGGGCGCCAGCGAGGTCGGACGGACCTGGATCTGGTCGGACCTGCATCTCGATCACGAAGAGGTTGTCTGGTGTTTCAACCGGCCGTTCCAGACCTCGCAAGCCATGTGCCGCGCGCTGGTCGAAGCCTGGCGGGAAACGGTCGAGGAGAACGACCGGATCATCTGCCTCGGTGACGTTACCGTGGGCGTGGCGAAGCGCGGGATCGACAACGCGCTGGCGACATTGCCGGGCACCAGGGTCTTGGTGGTCGGGAACCACGAGTTCCCGATCGGCGGCGCCGGCGTGAAGGACTACGGGTTCGAGGCCGTGTATCCGACGCTCGTCTGTGAGACGGATCCGCCGCTACTGCTCACGCACGAGCCCCTCGACGAGGTGCCGGTCGGCGCGGTGAACGTGCACGGACACCTCCACGGCGCGGCGGCGCGGGCGAAAGCGCGCCGCTCGAGATACCACCTGAACGTCAACGTTGAGCTCACCGCCTTCCGGCCGGTGCACCTGCTGGAACTGGCCACGACGGCCCGGGCGCTGCTGGCTGGCGACGTCGAACCGCGGCCGATGACCTCGTGCACGATCGCCAGGGCTCTCGAGTTGCGCGCCGAACAGCGAGGATGGCCGGAAGCAACGGCCTGAGGGTGTTCGAGCGCGACCTGAGGTACCAGTGGCAGGCGACGTGGGCCGAGATGAACACGAAGGCCTACGTGTAGACCATTTCGGCTATGCGGGTGCGAGGAAGAACGCTGGTAGGGCGTGGCCGGCCGGGCGCTCCCGGGGGACGTTTCCTCAAGGAGCGCCAGAACCGCGTCGTCGAACAACGCCCCCCGCAGCCTGTCGGCACGACGTCGCCATCGCCGGCCGCGAGCCCGAACGTCGCCGCGTGCACCCCGCACTCCGCGTGCTACGAGAAACGCGACGTGCCAGATGGCCGGACGAGCACGCTGCCGAGCTCCAGCCGACCGTCGTCGCACGAACCTGCGGAGACACCTCCGGCGACGCTCGAACGACAGCCATGAATTGCGCCTGAGTTCCTGCCCCCAGAGTGCCTCGGTTCCTGCCCCCAGGCCGGAAACGTCAGAAAATTGACGTGCGCGTACTTCGGACCCTGAGATACTAGGGAACGAGAGACATCAAGTCCAATCATAACAGTAGCTTGGAGAGAAACTCAGATCGCCCGGGGGCTAACCCCGAAACCCGGTTGAGTACCCTGAGCGACCCCGGCCCGGGCCGTAAGACTCCCTGCCCCCACAGAAACGGGGGCAGCGCGTCTCACGCCGGAACCGACCGGGTCGCTCAGGGTGCATTTTTCCGCCAAAGCGGAAGGCTCGACGCGGCCCGGATCGTGCTGCTCTGTCATGTCATGCGGCGTACAGACGTTTTCCTGATCCGCATCGAACCCGAACTCCGCAACCGCTCGCGCGACTTCGCGATGAACGGCACGTCAACGTCAGCGCCTGGGCTCGCGGGGTCATCGCGGCGGCACTCGACCGCGAACTGCCGGCCGACCTCGAGGCGCCGACGAGACAACCCCTCGCCGGCTGAGAGGTGCGGTCAAGGGGCTACCGAGGTGGTCGTTGTCGTCTCCGAAGGGCTGAGAAACGGCATGTGTCCGGCGCCGCAACAGGTAACCTACAGATTCATCACGCCTCGTATGTGCCGCCTTCCGCAGCCGGTGCGCGCTCGTGCACGAGCCATCAGCGCTGTCGGCGTTCTGTCGGACGCCGCGCGGGACCCCCGGTCGTTCAGCCCCCGCTTTTTCATGTTGCCGCGCCCTGCGCCGCTCGAGCCGCGAGGCCCCCGCCATGCTGCAACGAAGTCAGCCGAAGGTTCCTCGACCTGTTTGGCGAAGGTCGCGACCGTCACGGCGCGAGGCCGAGGCCGCGGAGGGCGGGTCCCGCGTCGACCTCGGGGTGAGGATAGACGGCCCAGGCCTGCCGGTAGCGCACGGCGGCGGTGTCGGCGTCGCCGGTCAGCTCGGCCAAGCGGCCCTGCTCGAAGAAGACCTTGGCCGACTCCCCCTTGCTCATGGCCTGGTCGCGCAGGGTCTCGGCCTGGGCCAGCCAGCCGGCCATGCGGCCGGCGTGGCCGGCCGCGTCGTCGTCGAGCTGCGCGGCCGCAGCGTTGTCGAGCAGCGCGCCGGCCATGGCGAGCAGGCACGGGTAGCAGTCGTCGGCGCGCTCGAACAGCCCGACCATGGGCTCGAGGAACAGCGGCGAGCCCGACAAGACGACCAGGCCGAGGTAGTTGCCGTAGCGCCACAGCAGCTCGTTGCGCCGCACCGCCTCCCAGCGGTCGAGGGGCCGCCGCTCGAGCAGCTCGAGGAAGTACCGCTCTCCGCGCTCGTCGCGGATCAGGTCGACGGTGCCCGCGGTGCCCTCGCCCAGCACCTCGAGCAGGAAGCCGTGGTGCCCGAGAGCTGGGCGCCGTCGGTGACGTCGTCCGTGTCCAGCGAATAGCCGGCGCCGTCGATCTGCAGGGGGATGGTTCCGGTGACCTCGTGGGTGACGGCGCTGCCCGTCGTGTTCGCGGGGAACGTGAGCGTCATCGTTCCGGGGTTCAGGATGACGTCCGTGACCTCGTTGGTGGCGTCGTGCTCGCCGTGTGGCTCCACGTCGACGGTGACGGTCACGGAGGTCTCCGACGCGGTGCCGGCGGGGACGCTGGCCTTCGCGGTCACCGTTATCGTGGCGCTCGTTCCCTCCGCCAACCGCGCCGCCACGTCCACCTTCAACCCGTTGCCGTCGAACGTGTTGTCCGGGGTGAGCTGCGCCGCCGCCTCGCCGCTCCCGAGCGCGAAGACGACGGCAAGCGCCGCTGCCCACGTCAGGGCGGGCCGACCCAGTCCCGCTCGCATCGCTCCCGTCCACGTCAGCATCGCTGTCTCCGTCGTGAATCCGCCGGGGGCGGGCGGTACCCCCAACCGGTCCGCTCCCCCGGCCGCCGCCGTCCGGATGCGCTCGGCCCGTCGTTATCGAGAGGCACCGCCAGCGCGCCTTCGAGCTCTTCCCCGCCGCCAGCAGCCAACGGCAAGGGCACAAGAAAACGCCCCCTCCCCCCCGGGGCGTCGGGGGGAGAGGGGGCAAGGGAGAGATTACGAACGCCGACGCCGCCGAACGCTACCGCCGCCGATAGCGGCGGTAGCCGCCGACGGCCAGGAAGGCCGCCAGCAGGAGCTGCGCGATGACCGGCAGGGCCGGAACAGCAGCATCCCAGAGGTAGAGCTTCACGTTGCCGGTGACCTCGCCGGCCATGCCCTCGGTCATGCCGTAGAGCACCAGCTCT
The DNA here is from genome assembly GCA_965204675.1 of Vicinamibacterales bacterium. Classification (GTDB taxonomy): domain Bacteria; phylum Acidobacteriota; class Vicinamibacteria; order Vicinamibacterales; family UBA8438; genus JAJEEA01. The sequence goes on along the minus strand of OZ242003.1, from coordinate 2,245 downwards.
TCCATGTCCTCGGCCATGTTGTCCTCGACGGCCATGACCATGGTCGTGCCCGACGACATCCCGGCCGCGATCGTGATCGCGTCCGCCGTGAAGTCATCGACGCCGGCGCTGCTCATCGAGCGGTCGTGCATGAGCATCACGGTCACTTCCTCGGTGACCGCCCGGTTGGCCGTCGCCGTCACCATGGCCGACATGCCCTCGGCGAGGTTCATGTCCTCGGGGCCCATCAACTCGATGCTGAGCGCCTCGAGGCCCACCTCAACCGGGAACATGATGCTGGCCATGCCCGGATCGGTCTGATCGACGATCTTCACGCCCGACGGCATGCTCGCGTGAGCGGTGATGGTGATGTGGGCCGTGCCCTCGGATACCGCCGTCACCATCACGGTGCCGCCGCTGACCGACGTGGACGCCACACCGCTCATGTCCGACTCGGCCGTGTAGCTGACGGTGACCCCAGGGGCGGAGCTGAACAGAAGGGCACCCATGACCTCGATCATCTCACCCTCGGTGAACGTCATGTCGTCGCCCGCCCCGGCGTTCTTCGCCGCGTAGACCGCAGCCTCCACGTCTTCTTGCGAGTTCGCCCAGACGAGCTTCTCGGTGCCGTCCGTGATCATCAGCGACAGCACGCCGGCCACCGACCGTTTCTCCGTCCCCATCTTCGACTCGCCGGCCACGGCGGCGTCGAACATCAGCGTCTCCTCGCCAACGTCCTGGTTCTCCGTCACCATCAGATCTACCGCAGCACTCGACTCCTTGCCCTTGGCGATCTCGAATGACTGACTCGACAGCCGGTAGTCCTGCGTATCGGCGGTGCCGGTCGGCATCAGCGTGATCGTCAGCTTCTCGGCCGCCTTCATGTTCTTGCCGTCCTTGTCGACGGCGGTCAGCATGACCTTGACGGTCTCGCCCTCCATCACCGACTCGGGCTGCGGGTCGAGGGCCTTGCCCTTGTCGTCGACGAGCGTCGCCTTCACCGCGGGCAGCGCGTTGACATCCTCGATGGTGATGTCAACCTCCGCTATCTTCACGTCGTTGCCGAGGGTCCCCGACGTGTACGCCGACACGGTGATCGTGTCGTCGTCCCGGTCGCCGTCCGCTTTGGTGCCAACGGTGGTGGCGAAGGAGCCGGTCCCGAACGTGCCGGACGAGGCGCTCAACGTGTACTTCGACGGGTCGTTGGGGTTCAACGCCAGCGTGACCGGGATGTCGAAGGTCTTCGCCGGGACCGCCTTCAGAGTCAGCGTCCCCGACATGCCCTCCTTGATCTTGCCCTTCGCCGAGGAAGGCAGGCTCAAGTCGTACGTTTGCTCCTGAGCATCGTCGATCATGATCACCTTCGACATCTTGGCCGCGCCGTCGATGCTGACCGACACCTGGAACTTCTCGTCCTCGGCATCGAGGTCCTGGCCGATGGCCAGCCGGAACTTGTACGTCTGCTCGGAGGCCTGGTCCGTCCGCGGAATGTTGTTCCAGACGGTCGGCGAGGTGAGCACCCTCACGTCTCCGTTCTGGCCAGTCTCGGCCTCTTCGTTGGCCTTGATCTCGGCACTGGCGGTCGAGAACGACACCATGACCGTCTTGGATGCGATCGGCGCGACCTTGCCGTCGACCTTCGTCCCCGCGGGCACGTTGGCGACCACCGTGACTTCGAGGCCGCCGCTCTCGGGAACCGAGGTGTTCGCCTTCACCTCCTTGACCGTGACCTGCGGACCAGAAGGACCGGCGGCAACCGGAGTCGCCGTCACGGCGCCGGTCGGTTCGCCCGGGCCGGTGGCGTTCATCGCTCGGACTCGGAAGGCGTAGGCGGTGCCGTTCGTCAGGCCACTCACCGTCGTCGTGGTGCCCGTTCCCGCGCTCATCCAGTTGCCGTTGGCGGCCATGTCGTACTGGTAGCTTGCGACCGCGCCGCCGGAGCTCGGTGCCTCCCATCTGAGCGTTACCTGTGCGTCGCCAGCGGCCACCGTCAGGTTCTGCGGCGTACCGGGGAGTGCCAAGGGCTCGGGGTCGGCGGTCGGAATCGCGGCCACGCCGGCAGTCGGGTCGCCCGGGTCCGTGGCGTTGACCGCACGGACTCGGAAGACGTAGCGGGTCCCGTTGGTCAACCCAGTGACCGTCATCGGCGACATTCCTGCGTCCATCCAGTCGTCGCTGGCGTCTATGTCGTACTCGTAGCTCGCGACGGCGCCTCCGTCGGCCGGGGGCATCCAGCTCAGCGTCACCTCTCCGTCACCCGCCATCG